>NZ_CP133268.1:0-2615000 GCF_030915385.1 Neobacillus sp. PS3-12
CCTCTCACACCACCGTACGTACCGTTCGGTATACGGCGGTTCTATTAAGATTGACGCAAAATTTCATAGCGATCATATAGACTTCTTAACCCTCGTTGACTCCAGTAAGAGTTATCGAGGGTTTTGTGTAATATTGGGCTACATGCGATTCTCCAATATTTCTTTCTAGAGTTGCCCCATTCATGTGCTTTGTAGTCAGGGACACCTAAACCAGTTAGTTTTCTTACCCTGGTTTTAGGTTTCTTCCACTGTTTCCATTTGCACATTCTGAGCCTTCTTCTTATCCATTCATCAAATTCTTTGAATTTGCTTGGAGTATCAGCTAAAGCGAAGTACCCGCACCATCCAGTTAGATAACGGTTTAACATTTCAATCCTTACTTCCATTGGAAAAGGTTTTGACCGAGAGGTAATTTCTCGAATCTTCGTCTTAAAGCGTTTAATGCTTTGTTTTGCAATTCGCACCTTCGGTTCTTTATTCCAAGTAAAGCTGAAACCAAGAAATTTCCGTTTCCATGGACGGTCAACTGCTGACTTATCCCTGTTTACCTTTAATTTTAGCTTCTGCTCAATAAACATCGTAATGGATTCCATTACACGTTTCCCTGCTTTTAATGACTTAACATAAATGTTGCAGTCGTCGGCATAACGAACAAACTTATGCCCTCTGGCTTCCAATTCTTTATCTAATTTATCAAGAATTATGTTTGAAAGGAGAGGACTGAGAGGACCTCCTTATGCAAAGAAAGTAATTATGCAAAGTAATTAATAAAAAAGCTAATTTATCAACTCTTTTATTCGATTTACTTTGCATAATATCCGAAAATGATATATGAGCCTATGCTCAAAAATTATCATTTTTGGGGGAATACTTATGCAAAACGTCCCACTAGCTCAACTAATTAATGATCTAGACCAGGAAATGATTCGACTAGGTTACACTATAGGCACCATGAATTTTTACAGAAGACGTTGGGAAAACCTTCTTCAATTTGCAAAGGAACGAGGCGAAACATTTTATTCAGAACAATTAGGAATTGATTATGTAGAAAAATACTTTCATATTCTTGAAAAAGATTTGAATGGAACTCTTTCACAATCTGAGACTCAAGAGCTTCGTGTCATTAGAATGATTGGTAATTTTCAACTGCACCGTACCATTTTACGTCGATACTATAAACATAAGGAGATCCTTACGGATCAATATTTTATTCAAATTAGGAACAGATTTAAGCAATACTGTTCAAATAAGGATTACTCCAAGGTCACAATAGACCATTATGTAAAACAATCATCTCGATTCATGGATTATCTCTCTTCTCAAAAAGTTACAGAATGTAAAGAAATCAACATCACGTTGATTAATAACTACATCAAAACCTTGGCCGGTTATACCTATAAAACTGTTGAACAAAATATTTGTTCTATACGTGCTTTTCTTAGATTTCTTTTGGAAACTGGTGAAATACAGACAGATTTAGCTGGAAAAACACCAATGGTTCAAGCAAGAAAACAGACCCGTATTCCATCCGTATGGACAGAAGATGAGTTAAAAAAACTAATCGCAGCTATTGACAGAGGGAGCCCGAAGGGCAAACGTGACTATGCAATTATTTTAATGGCCTGCTGCCTCGGTTTGCGATGTAAGGATATTAAAAATCTTAAAATAGAGCACTTCCATTGGGAAGAAAAGAGACTTGTTTTTACACAATCAAAAACTAGACAGCTCATATCTCTTCCATTGACACCGGAGGTGGGCTGGGCGGTAATTGATTATCTTAAATACGGTCGTCCTAAAGTAGGCTGTCCTTATATATTCGTAAAGCATATGGCACCATTTGGTCCGTTTTCAGAAGAGGACCATTTAAATCAGTTAATCAAAAGGTACATGGAATTTGCGCACATTCCAACACTAAAAAAAAGAAGAGGAATGCATTCTCTCAGGCATACAATAGCCAGTAAGCTTCTAGAAAAGGATACCCCACTTTCTACTATTTCAGATATTCTTGGGCATGTCGATACCAACTCAACATCAGTTTATCTAAAGGTTGATATCAATAAGCTTAGGGAATGTTCCATAGATTTTGAAGAGGGCTCTTATCATGAATGAAATTATTTATGAAGGTCCATTTAAGGATCATCTCAAAAATCATGTGGAACTTAAACAAGCCATCGGATACAAATACATTACTGATTCACATCACCTAAGACGTTTTGACAGATTTACATTAGAAAAATACCCTCATGCCACAGAGCTTACTAAGGAAATCGTTCTAGACTGGTGTAGAAAAAAGTCTTACGAGTCACAGGCAAACCAATGTTCACGCTGCTCAATTATTCGGCAATTTGGAAAATATCTTGATTCTATTGGAGTTAAAGCATATATCATTCCCAAGGGATATTTTCCAACTGAAGAACAATATATACCATATATTTATACAAGCGAGGAATTAACAAGGTTCTTTGCCGAGACGGAAAAATGCAAATATTGTTATGAATGTCCACACAGACATCTGATAATGCCTGTTTTCTTTAGAATGATTTATATGTGTGGGTTGAGGGTATCTGAAGCAAGACTTCTCAAAGTAGCTGACGTTGACATTGAAAACGGAATCCTCTCCATAAATAATTCTAAAAAGGATAATAGTAGGTTAGTACCCATGTCCATGTCCCTTACGGAACGTTGTGGGCTTTATGCAAAAATTGTACATCCATTTCCAAAAGGAGAAGAATATTTTTTTCCTGCACTGGATGGCAACCCGATGACGTTAGGAAATGTATATAAAAACTTCCGTCGGTTTTTATGGAGTGCAAGAATTTCACACGGGGGAAGAGGAATGGGCCCTCGTATTCATGATTTCCGCCATACTTTTGCAGTCCATTGTCTCAAAAAATGGGTGGAACAAGAAAAGGATTTAACGACATATCTTCCAATACTTAAAACGTATATGGGGCACGATTCTTTTGAGGAAACTGCTTATTATTTGCGTCTTACCGCAGATGTTTTCCCAAAAATTACATTAAAACTAGAAATACAATACCCAGATATTATCCCTCTATTAGGAGGTGTCACCGATGAAACCTTCTAATTTTGCGAGGCATCTAACAGAATTCCTTTCGGTATATCTCCCATCACAGAAAAATGTCAGTAAGAATACCGTCCAATCATACCGTGATACTTTTAAACTATTGATAAAGTACTGTCAGGAAGTAAAAAGTATCTCGGCCGAACGAATTACACTAGAATTGCTTTCATGCGAACTGCTTAATGGCTTTTTAGGATGGTTGGAAACAGCTAGGAATTGCAGTATTTCAACTAGAAACCAAAGACTTTCAGCGATACATTCCTTTTTTCGTTATGTACAGTCCGAGGAACCTTCCGGTTTATTCCATTTTCAAAAGGTAATCGCAATTCCTACTAAAAAGGCAAACAAAACTGTAGTAGAGCATCTAACCCCAGAAGCTATGAAATTACTTCTTGAACAGCCCGACAGGAGCTGTCCGAAAGGACGGCGAGATCTAACATTAATGAGTGTTCTATATGATACTGGAGCCAGAGTACAAGAATTAATTGATCTTAGAGTCAGTGATGTAATCCTGGAATCACCGGCAGTGGTTGTATTAACCGGAAAAGGAAACAAAACAAGACGTGTTCCTCTTATGAAGAATACCATATCATTATTGGAGCGCTATATTACTGAGAATAAACTGGATAAACCTTGGAAAAATCAATATCCCCTCTTCTCAAACAACCAAAATAACAAACTAACAAAGGAAGGGGTCGCCTATATTATTTCAAAATATGTTGAGCTATCAAGGAAAATATCAACCATTGTACCTCCAAAAGTAAAACCTCATATGTTTCGGCATTCGAAGGCCATGCATTTATTACAAGCAGGAGTAAATCTCATATACATTCGTGATTTCCTTGGACATGAAGATATAAAAACAACAGAAATATATGCCCGAACCGATACTGAAACGAAGAGAAAAGCAATTGAAAATGCTTATACCGATTTAATTGATGGTAATCTTCCTGACTGGAACCAGGATCAGGCTCTGCTTACTTGGCTGAACGAATTAAAATAGGTCAGAAATTATGCAAAGTAAATGGAAAATAAACTTCTATTTTTAGAGCTTTAGGAAGTTTACTTTGCATAATATTTTACTTCGCATAAGGAGGTTTATGCTAAGCTTTGCATAAGCCTCCTTGCGGAGTACCTTCTTCCGTTGATTGTACGATTCCATTAAGCATTACACCTGATTGAAGATATTTTCGGATTAGTTTGAGAAGTATACGGTCTTCAATTCTCTTAGTGAGTATTCCCATCAATTTGTCATGATTGACCTTATCAAAGAATTTCTCTAGGTCCATATCTATTACCCAACGGAGCCCTTCTTTGATATATCTCTTTGCTTTTCTTACTGCATCATGGGCACTCCTGTTAGGTCGGAAGCCAAAGCTGCTTTCAGAAAAGGTTGGGTCAAAGATTGGGGTTAATACTTGGGCAATTGCCTGTTGGATGAAACGGTCTGTCACAGTTGGTATGCCTAAAAGCCTTACCCCTCCGCTTGGTTTCGGGATTTCGACACGTCGAACAGGTGAAGGTTGATAGTTACCTGTTCTCAAAGCTTCCCGAAGGGAATCCCAGTTTTCAAAGAGATGTCGTCGTAGGAATTTTACGGACATTCCATCTATGCCGTGACTTCCTTTGTTCTGCTCTACCCGTTTAAGGGCAGTTAAGAGATTTTCCCGTGACAAGATTCGTTCCATTAACATGATTCTATTCCTTTCCACGTGAATGAAGGTTCTGTTTATGCCGCTTCTTGCTCCACCCTCCTAAAGTCCCCAGCGGATTCACCGCTTCCTCCTTTAGGTAAGTCCTTTCGGATTGTCTGTGTTCAATGCAATTACCGAATGTGCAGATTTCATTCTTTCTTAATAGTTCAGTCCTTCCCATTCTTCCTCGAGTTAGAATGGTACTATGACCTCTGCTGACTTCTGATCATTCAGCTATCCATTGCTGGATAGGTTACCAAGTGTACTTGGCTTATTAATCAGACCTCCCCGAGTAAGAGTACAGTCTTTCCCTCCATCTATCTGCTTCATTTACTCTGTATCACCTTCGGCAGTAGGGACTTTGTTTTGAAATGCAAACTCATCCAGTGATACCTAGCCTTATATGAAGTTCGTGTTCCTCAGACCGGAGGTTTGCCGCTCGCTTCCTTCAGATTCCGCGTCACCACGGACACCCTTGCGTTAAGCTAACCATTACTACTGCCTTCATGGCTCGGGACTTTCACCCTAGAGACTGCACCCATGTCGGGCGCACATCGCAAAACAATCCTGCTTAAGAGCAGGATTGTTTCGAGGTTATTTACTTACCATTTTCTTTTGATTTTGTATGTTCCTATTCCTTGCGATAAATACAACAAAGAATAATAATATTATTCCTGCAGGGATCATACTAATTCCAGACAGCCCTATCGATTTTTTCGAATCTGTGTTTTGGTTCTCTGTCATTTTCATTGATAAAATTTTTCGGGTAGCCTTGATTGTCTTATTCGTAACGAGCGGTGCCTCTTTTATTATGTCTTTACCCTTTAAGATTTTTAGATTGGCCACTACTTGCCCCTTATTAATGGCTTCTCCGGCTGTACTTACTAGTTCCACTTTAGTGGTAAGTTTAGATGTATCATCATTTTTTAATCCCACCGAAATGTCTTCAGGTGCAATTAAACTTACTTTTTCACCGTTTACTTGCTTTTTATCTATTACTTCGTTCTTTGAAGCGATCTTTTCAGTTTTCATATTGGCAAAGGCATAGTTTGCCATTGTTTGTATATCACTGTACTCTTCTTTTTTATGAGACTTCATCACGACAGCAATAACTTCTTTATCCCCATCTTTTAAATATTCCACTAACGTGTTTCCGGCTTGGTCAGTAAAACCTGTTTTCCCTGCTATAACATGTGCAGATACCGGTTGGGTATGGACTTCACTTTTATTTCTAACAAGTTTGTCTTGTAAACTCGTATGAACTTGAATCGATTGAGTTGACAAGGCATTTAACACTTTCGGGTGTTTTAAAGCTTCTTTCATGATTAACGCCATATCATGAGGTGTCGTATAATGATTAGGGTCGTGCAATCCGTTTGGTGTTACAAAGTGAGTGTGTTGAAGACCCAATTTTTGCACTTCATCATTCATTAATTGGGCAAATCCTTCCACACTGCCCCCTACATTTTCGGCAATTGTGACAGCCAAATCATTGGCACTCAGCAAAAGCAGCCCATACATGGCATCCTGCTTTGAAATTTGTTCTCCTGCTGTTAGCCCAAAACAACTACATTCCTGTCCTGCTGCATTAGGACTAACGGTTAACATTTGTTTATCAGTTACCTTTTCATCTAAAACGATGGAAGTCAATACTTTCGTCATACTAGCAGGAAAGGCTTGTCCATCCACATTTTTATTGTATAAAATATCGCCCGTTACGGCATCAATCGCTACGCCATATTCACCTGCAATAGGCGGAGGCGGAGCATCAGCCCATGCAGCGCTGGACGATAAAGATGTCAGACCTATTAGGACAATTAAAATGGATGTCATTATTTTGCTGATATAAAACATTGGTAACCTCCGAGTTCAAAATCCTCTATCCTCTGCATTATATAATTTGTTTTATAAATTCCAATTTTACTCATTTTTTTAGAGATAATTTTTCTAAATCTATTTTGAAAGAATACTATATTCAAATGATTGCATATACAATGAGAGTTCCTCATTGTACATTATAAACTGCAATAAATTACAACAAAAGACATTTTTTATTATAGTTATATTACAATAATATTTATCAATTATTTTCCAAACCTATCATAATTTTAACATCATTCATAACGTGACTATTATTTGTTTCATTTTTCACATCTAAAGTGATTTAGTGTGCTGGATTAATTTCAAATACAAAAAAAATGATGATCATCGATCATCATTTTTTTTACTATGACCCCTACGGGATTCGAACCCGTGTTACCGCCGTGAAAGGGCGGTGTCTTAACCGCTTGACCAAGGGGCCAACTTAATGACTCCGCAGGTTGAATTCTTACCTACGACCGATCGGTTTACAGCCGACCACGCAACTTTGAAAAAAATTTATGGTGGGCCTAAATGGACTCGAACCATCGACCTCACGCTTATCAGGCGTGCGCTCTAACCAGCTGAGCTATAGGCCCATGTGGAGCGGGTGATGGGAATCGAACCCACTACATCAGCTTGGAAGGCTGAGGTTTTACCAGTAAACTACACCCGCATATTTTAATCAAATGGGGCGACTGGTGGGAATCGAACCCACGCATGTCGGAACCACAATCCGATGCGTTAACCACTTCGCCACAACCGCCATTATTTTAATTTTAAAGGTAAAGAATATTAAAAGTGGTGGAGGGGGACGGATTCGAACCGCCGAACCCTGAGGGAGCGGATTTACAGTCCGCCGCGTTTAGCCACTTCGCTACCCCTCCGAATTATTTCATTAATTATAATCAATAATGGCGGTCCAGGACGGGACTCGAACCCGCGACCTCCTGCGTGACAGGCAGGCATTCTAACCAGCTGAACTACCGGACCAAATTGCGGGGGCAGGATTTGAACCTGCGACCTTCGGGTTATGAGCCCGACGAGCTACCGTGCTGCTCCACCCCGCGACAATAGAAATTATTAAGTTTGATCATGCTCTTAGTTGGGTGACCACCCCGATTTCAGATTGCTTATTCAAGCAGCAGCTCAATCGGTGCGCTGTAGACATTCGAAGAAGCATATTCGAACGTGCTCCACCCCGCGATAATAGAAGTTATAAAGGTAGCGGCGGAGGGGATCGAACCCCCGACCTTACGGGTATGAACCGTACGCTCTAGCCAGCTGAGCTACACCGCCAAATATTGTATATGATAGAGGATAGCGGGATCGAAACGCTGATCTCCTGTGTGCATAAGAGAAGCTCTCCAAGCTGAGCTACTTCCCGTTTCATATTGGCGCACCCGAAAGGAGTCGAACCCATAACCTTCTGATCCGTAGTCAGACGCTTTATCCAATTTAGCTACGAGCACATATTTTTTGAAAAAATGGTGCCGAGGACCGGAATTGAACCGGTACGGTAGTCACCTACCGCAGGATTTTAAGTCCTGTGCGTCTGCCAGTTCCGCCACCCCGGCAACAATGATAAAAATGGTGAGCCATGAAGGACTCGAACCTTCGACCCTCTGATTAAAAGTCAGATGCTCTACCAACTGAGCTAATGGCTCATACAAAATAAATGGTGGAGGATGACGGGATCGAACCGCCGACCCTCTGCTTGTAAGGCAGATGCTCTCCCAGCTGAGCTAATCCTCCAAAATAAAAGCCTGGCAACGTCCTACTCTCACAGGGACTTTCGTCCCAACTACCATCGGCGCAAAGAAGCTTAACTTCCGTGTTCGGTATGGGAACGGGTGTGACCTTCTCGCCATAATTGCCAGACTTATTGAATTGAGGTTCATTCCCTCAAAACTAGATAATCAAAAAGAAGTGTAAAGAACGAATAATCATTTCTATTGGTTAAGTCCTCGATCGATTAGTATCAGTCAGCTCCACACGTCACCGCGCTTCCACCTCTGACCTATCAACCTGATCATCTTTCAGGGATCTTACTAGCTTTACGCTATGGGAAATCTCATCTCGAGGGGGGCTTCATGCTTAGATGCTTTCAGCACTTATCCCGTCCGCACATAGCTACCCAGCGATGCCTTTGGCAAGACAACTGGTACACCAGCGGTGCGTCCATCCCGGTCCTCTCGTACTAAGGACAGCTCCTCTCAAATTTCCTGCGCCCACGACGGATAGGGACCGAACTGTCTCACGACGTTCTGAACCCAGCTCGCGTACCGCTTTAATGGGCGAACAGCCCAACCCTTGGGACCGACTACAGCCCCAGGATGCGATGAGCCGACATCGAGGTGCCAAACCTCCCCGTCGATGTGGACTCTTGGGGGAGATAAGCCTGTTATCCCCAGGGTAGCTTTTATCCGTTGAGCGATGGCCCTTCCATGCGGAACCACCGGATCACTAAGCCCGACTTTCGTCCCTGCTCGACTTGTAGGTCTCGCAGTCAAGCTCCCTTGTGCCTTTACACTCTGCGAATGATTTCCAACCATTCTGAGGGAACCTTTGGGCGCCTCCGTTACTCTTTAGGAGGCGACCGCCCCAGTCAAACTGCCCACCTGACACTGTCTCCCACCCCGATGAGGGGTGCGGGTTAGAATTTCAATACAGCCAGGGTAGTATCCCACCAACGCCTCCACGTAAGCTGGCGCTCACGTATCAAAGGCTCCTACCTATCCTGTACAAGCTGTACCAAAATTCAATATCAGGCTACAGTAAAGCTCCATGGGGTCTTTCCGTCCTGTCGCGGGTAACCTGCATCTTCACAGGTACTATAATTTCACCGAGTCTCTCGTTGAGACAGTGTCCAGATCGTTACGCCTTTCGTGCGGGTCGGAACTTACCCGACAAGGAATTTCGCTACCTTAGGACCGTTATAGTTACGGCCGCCGTTTACTGGGGCTTCGATTCAGAGCTTCGCTTTTAGCTAACCCCTCCTCTTAACCTTCCAGCACCGGGCAGGCGTCAGCCCCTATACTTCGCCTTGCGGCTTCGCAGAGACCTGTGTTTTTGCTAAACAGTCGCCTGGACCTATTCACTGCGGCTCTTCAGGGCGATTAACCCCAAAGAGCACCCCTTCTCCCGAAGTTACGGGGTCATTTTGCCGAGTTCCTTAACGAGAGTTCTCTCGCTCACCTTAGGATTCTCTCCTCGCCTACCTGTGTCGGTTTGCGGTACGGGCACCTGTTATCTTGCTAGAGGCTTTTCTTGGCAGTGTGGAATCAGGAACTTCGGTACTATATTTCCCTCGGCATCACAGCTCAGCCTTCACGGTGAACGGATTTTCCTATTCACCAGCCTAACTGCTTACACGCACATATCCAGCAGTGCGCTTACCCTATCCTCCTGCGTCCCCCCGTTGCTCAAACGATAAAGAGGTGGTACAGGAATATCAACCTGTTATCCATCGCCTACGCCTTTCGGCCTCGGCTTAGGTCCCGACTAACCCTGAGCGGACGAGCCTTCCTCAGGAAACCTTAGGCATTCGGTGGATGAGATTCTCACTCATCTTTCGCTACTCATACCGGCATTCTCACTTCTAAGCGCTCCACCAGTCCTTACGGTCTAGCTTCAACGCCCTTAGAACGCTCTCCTACCGCGGACACCTAATGGTGTCCACCCACAGCTTCGGTGATACGTTTAGCCCAGGTACATTTTCGGCGCAGAGTCACTCGACCAGTGAGCTATTACGCACTCTTTAAATGGTGGCTGCTTCTAAGCCAACATCCTGGTTGTCTAAGCAACTCCACATCCTTTTCCACTTAACGTATACTTTGGGACCTTAGCTGGTGGTCTGGGCTGTTTCCCTTTTGACTACGGATCTTATCACTCGCAGTCTGACTCCCACGGATAAGTCTTTGGCATTCGGAGTTTGTCTGAATTCGGTAACCCGATGAGGGCCCCTAGTCCAAACAGTGCTCTACCTCCAAGACTCTTACAACGTGAGGCTAGCCCTAAAGCTATTTCGGAGAGAACCAGCTATCTCCAAGTTCGATTGGAATTTCTCCGCTACCCACACCTCATCCGCGCACTTTTCAACGTGCGTCGGTTCGGGCCTCCAGTAGGTGTTACCCTACCTTCACCCTGGACATGGGTAGATCACCTGGTTTCGGGTCTACGACCACATACTCATTCGCCCTATTCAGACTCGCTTTCGCTGCGGCTCCGTTTCATCAACTTAACCTTGCATGGGATCGTAACTCGCCGGTTCATTCTACAAAAGGCACGCCATTACGCAAAAACGCGCTTTGACTACTTGTAGGCACACGGTTTCAGGAACTGTTTCACTCCCCTTCCGGGGTGCTTTTCACCTTTCCCTCACGGTACTGGTTCACTATCGGTCACTAGGGAGTATTTAGCCTTGGGAGATGGTCCTCCCAGCTTCCAGCCGGATTTCACGTGTCCGGCCGTACTCAGGATCCACTCAGGAGGGAACGAAGTTTCAACTACAGGGTTTTTACCTTCTATGACGGACCTTTCCAGATCGCTTCATTTACCCCGTTCCTTTGTAACTCCATATAGAGTGTCCTACAACCCCGAAAGGCAAGCCTTTCGGTTTGGGCTGTTCCCATTTCGCTCGCCGCTACTTAGGGAATCGCAATTGCTTTCTCTTCCTCCGGGTACTTAGATGTTTCAGTTCCCAGGGTCTGCCTTCATTATCCTATGTATTCAGATAAAGATACTGCTCCATTACGAGCAGTGGGTTCCCCCATTCGGAAATCTCCGGATCAAAGCTTACTTACAGCTCCCCGAAGCATATCGGTGTTAGTACCGTCCTTCATCGGCTCCTAGTGCCAAGGCATTCACCGTGCGCCCTTTCTAACTTAACCTAAAAGGTTTTTTCTTCTTAACTAAATAAGAGAGAAAACTAAAATGGCGATTACTCGGTTCTTTCTTGACTTCTTCTTATACGATTATCTAGTTTTCAAAGAACGAATTGAGAGATTGTTCTCTCAAAACTAAACAAGGCTACTTCCACGAATTTACATCATGAAATGCTTCTTGTTTTGCTTCAAGCTGCCTTGCGACGAGCTGAACATAATCTTCTTCGATTATGCGCTGGCGCAGGAGCAAACTTGGCGAGGGCTTATTCCCTCAAAACTAAACAAACAAATAACGTGTACCAACAATCTGTGATGTCCGTAAGGACATTTTCCTTAGAAAGGAGGTGATCCAGCCGCACCTTCCGATACGGCTACCTTGTTACGACTTCACCCCAATCATCTGTCCCACCTTAGGCGGCTGGCTCCTTACGGTTACCCCACCGACTTCGGGTGTTACAAACTCTCGTGGTGTGACGGGCGGTGTGTACAAGGCCCGGGAACGTATTCACCGCGGCATGCTGATCCGCGATTACTAGCGATTCCGGCTTCATGTAGGCGAGTTGCAGCCTACAATCCGAACTGAGAATGGTTTTATGGGATTGGCTCCACCTCGCGGCTTCGCTGCCCTTTGTACCATCCATTGTAGCACGTGTGTAGCCCAGGTCATAAGGGGCATGATGATTTGACGTCATCCCCACCTTCCTCGGGTTTGTCACCGGCAGTCACCTTAGAGTGCCCAACTAAATGCTGGCAACTAAGATCAAGGGTTGCGCTCGTTGCGGGACTTAACCCAACATCTCACGACACGAGCTGACGACAACCATGCACCACCTGTCACTCTGTCCCCGCAAAGGGGAACGTCCTATCTCTAGGAGTGTCAGAGGATGTCAAGACCTGGTAAGGTTCTTCGCGTTGCTTCGAATTAAACCACATGCTCCACCGCTTGTGCGGGCCCCCGTCAATTCCTTTGAGTTTCAGCCTTGCGGCCGTACTCCCCAGGCGGAGTGCTTAATGCGTTAGCTGCAGCACTAAAGGGCGGAAACCCTCTAACACTTAGCACTCATCGTTTACGGCGTGGACTACCAGGGTATCTAATCCTGTTTGCTCCCCACGCTTTCGCGCCTCAGCGTCAGTTACAGACCAGAAAGCCGCCTTCGCCACTGGTGTTCCTCCACATCTCTACGCATTTCACCGCTACACGTGGAATTCCGCTTTCCTCTTCTGCACTCAAGTCCCCCAGTTTCCAATGACCCTCCACGGTTGAGCCGTGGGCTTTCACATCAGACTTAAAGGACCGCCTGCGCGCGCTTTACGCCCAATAATTCCGGACAACGCTTGCCACCTACGTATTACCGCGGCTGCTGGCACGTAGTTAGCCGTGGCTTTCTGGTTAGGTACCGTCAAGGTACCGGCAGTTACTCCGATACTTGTTCTTCCCTAACAACAGAGTTTTACGACCCGAAGGCCTTCATCACTCACGCGGCGTTGCTCCGTCAGACTTTCGTCCATTGCGGAAGATTCCCTACTGCTGCCTCCCGTAGGAGTCTGGGCCGTGTCTCAGTCCCAGTGTGGCCGATCACCCTCTCAGGTCGGCTACGCATCGTCGCCTTGGTGAGCCGTTACCTCACCAACTAGCTAATGCGCCGCGGGCCCATCTGTAAGTGTCAGCCGAAACCGACTTTCAACTTCACCTCATGAGAGGTAAAGGATTATCCGGTATTAGCACCAGACTTCCGGTGTTATCCCAGTCTTACAGGCAGGTTGCCCACGTGTTACTCACCCGTCCGCCGCTAACCATCAGGAGCAAGCTCCTAATGATTCGCTCGACTTGCATGTATTAGGCACGCCGCCAGCGTTCGTCCTGAGCCAGGATCAAACTCTCCATTAAAGAGTATGAGTTAGCTCATAAATGTTACGTTGGCTAGTGAAGATAACTTCACTATTATTTATTGTTGACGTTTTTGTTTGTTTAGTTTTCAAAGAACAATTATTTATCTTAGCGACAAGAACTATCTTACCATCTTTATTCGTTAATGTCAACTTCCACGAAAAGATTTTTTTGCAGTTAAATCTTTCTTCTGTCCTTAATATAAATAATCCACCAAAATTGTCTTTTAAGGATGATGTCCCTTAGGACAGCTAATAGAGTATATAATGTATTACTGTTGTTCGTCAACACTTATTTTAACTCTCTTTAGTCAGGGTAACTCTAAATATTTAGTTCTTGTCAAAAGAGGTCCATTTGATATCTCCTGATCCTGTTCTTAGCAATTTTAGGATTCATATGTTTCTATTTCTATCGCTCATAAACCAAATAATTATGCATAAGATGGATAGAAATTAGATCATATCTTCAAGGAGGAATAGTTTGAGTCAATTAAATGGAAACGTATACAAATTTTTAACGCCATTATTTTTTTCTGGAGTATCCTTCTGTTTAAGCTTCTACTTTTGTATATTAGGCGTATCCCTTTTTATTTATTCATTGCCAATCTATGCCTTTTTCCTGCTACTTTCTTTATTCCTTTTTTATCAAACTGATAAAAATTTGAATCGTTTTATGAAAATGGGAGTAACAAGTTTTACTCAGTATAGTTTTTATCATAACTGTATCGGCATTTATTTAATCTTATCTTTTGTATTATTTGGAGTATCAGTTGCTTATGTTCCTTTTTATTACAACGGAGGAATGCTATTTGTTTGGTATTGTGCCCCAATGTCTCTACTTTGCTTTATCAGTTTTATCCAATCTCAAAAACGAATCAAAGTAGTAAAAAAGCAATTACAAAATCAAAATCTGAATAGCAAATAAACACTTCCTATAATTTGAAATTAAGAAAGGGAGAATCATAAAACGATTCTCCCTTCTTTGCCTTTTATTTAGAACGATGACTGCCTTTTATCTATATGTTTAGGCTGATAATTGCGATTGCTTATTTTTTTGTTTTTCTTTCACCATAATACCGCCAATTACAGCTATAAATGAAAACAAAACTGGGATCAAAAATCCGTACTGATAACCTACATTTACAGGAGCATGATGAAAATGATCCAGTACATTACCAAAAAGAAATGGCAATAATACGGCACTTATAAATCCTCCTGTATTAGCAAATCCTGATATAGCTCCCACTTCGGTCATTGGAAAAGATTTTCGAACAATGGCAAAAGTTAATGATCCTGCTGCGCTTCCAAATCCTGTTGCAATAAATAAAATGACTGACATAAAAAAAGGTGGTTTTCCGGCATATAAAAAGAAAGTCAACCAACTAAGAAAAATGATGAATTGAATGGAAAGATAGGTGCCTTTAATTGTTTCACGACGACTTGTAAACCAACTTATGATCGGGGCACCAAAAATAGCTCCCAACAAACCATACATGAGAAGTTGACTTGCCGCTGATCGACTCATATGATAAATATCCATTCCAAAAGGGACTCCCCAGGAACCGATGAATCCGACATAAGTGCCCATAACACCAAAGTGGCATAAAAATGTAGCCCATGCTTGGCGAGTAGTAATCATACGTTTTAAAATTACGGAAGTTTTTTCACGTTTTTTATGTTGAGGCTTTTTTGTTTCTGAAATGTTTTTAAAAAGCTGTCTTGGTCTTATAACGAGAACAAAATACAGTAGAATACCTGACAAGCATAACATGATGCCACTCGATAAAAAGGGAATCCTCCATCCTGATGCTGAAATCCAGGCTGAAAATGGGACAGTCGCAAGAAGTGAACCAAGACTGCCAGCCATTCCTGCAAATCCTAGCAATTTAATAAATTCCCCAACCTTAAACCATTGACTCAAAATTAATACCAAGTTGACCCAAATAGCTGCATCTCCCGTACCAACCATTAGTCTTGATAAGAATAAAACATACTCATTTGATGCTGTACTATAAACGACTGTCCCCAAACCATTAAGAAGTGTACCAACAATAAGAAAACCATTTGGCCCAAGTCGGTCTGATAATAGGCCAATCGGAATTTGTAATCCTGAGTATGCAAAAAATTGAATACTGGTCAATAACCCAACTACCGCTGCAGTGATATTAAAATCTTTCATCAATTGATTTGTGATCAGCCCTGGTGCCGTTCTTTGACTGACGATTAAAAAATAAGAAAATAACACTGAACCAAACACAATCCATCTGTAAGAACTATTCTGTTTTTCCACTTTTTCTTCTCCCATTTGTTAAAATTCCTTATCCATTATACTCCATAATTCACATTATTAAAGGGATAGTGATTACATTGTAGATATTTTGGCCACATTTTTCCTGTAAAAATAGGAACTGATAATTCGGACCTTTTTTTAAATTTATTTGTACATAGGTATTAGCTATGTATCACTTTCTTGCATACTTTAATTATATAAATGTTAAGGTGGTGATTATTTTGTCATTCTGGGACAATTTTATGTTTGGAGTTCACGATGTGGATCCTAACAAAAACGGTGAAAGAGACCAAGACAAAGATCCTAGCAAAGGACATAACAAAGACCTCGATCCAAAACCACGACGGAGAAAAACGCAAAAGAAACAAAGAACGTAACAGCGCGCATTAAGGCTAAACAAATCAGTTACTTCTAATAGCTCTTATCCCCCTCATTAGTGAGAGGGAATTTTTTTTGATACAAACATCTATATCCTGCAAATAGGATTATGTACTAGGATTTATTTTTTTTAGAAAAATTCTCCAGATATTAGCAATACTTTAATGTTACGAATTAGGCTGTTATAATGGTGGTTATGAAATACATAGGAGGATACCGTGATGACCACATTTGAAAAATTAAAACCTATTATTGCAGATCAACTTGGAGTTAAAATGGAGAAGATCAAACCGGAAGCTTCGTTCAAAGACGACTTCAAAGCTGATTCACTTGATATGGTAAATCTGACGATGGAAATTGAAGATGAATTTGCAATCGAAATTAGCGATAAGGTCGCACCGACGCTTCAAACGGTCGGCGATGTCGTAAAATATATTGAAAATCGTTAACAAAAAAATGGCGGATTGCCCTGCTCAAGCAGAAGGCATCCGCCTATTTGCATTTTTGTTGTGATTTATTTTTTAAAACCCAGTGCTTCGAGAGCCTGCTGAAGATTCCCTTTTTTGATTACACTATTGTTAATGGTTAAGCCCATCTTCAGCATTGAACCGGCTATTTCTGATCGGATTCCTGTTAGAACAGCAGTACATCCCATAAGTTCAATCCCATCAAAAAGTTTAAATAAATGGTTTAAAACAGCACTATCCAGGAATGTAACACCCGATAGGTCAATAATGAGCGTTTCTATTTGCAGAACTTCAATTTGACGTAAAACCTTTTCATTTACCGTATTCGCTCTGAACGTATCAATTGTTCCAATTAACGGAAGAATAGAGACTGTTTTTGTTAACGGAATAATAGGGACACTTAAATCTTCTACCATTTCACGCTGAGTTCTCAATATTTCATCTTTAAATTGGTTGTAACTAATTGAAAATTGTTTGATAAAGGTATCCAGTGAGGAGTTTACTCTTCTCTCTAAATGAAAAAAGTCCTCTCGGGTAAATTCCTGGTTACTGACTCGGTAATAGTTATAAATAAAATCCCAGAGTACCTTTCTTAGTGACTGTAACCATTCTAGCTTTAGGTTTAATTGCAAAGTGTGTTTCGCCCACTTTTTCCCTTCACTTTTTGCAAAAGTAATTAATTCATGAGGAGAGTTTTTGAAAACAAATTTGATTAAAGCAAATACGTTCTTTTTCAAACTAATATCAGAGATCTCCTCAATCTCTTTTAATCTGCTGCTGATTTCGTAGTCCTCTTGAAGTAATTGATCATGAATTTTTTCAAGATTACTAATTACGAAATCCTCAAGCGTTTGGTTCGGATCTGCAACAACCTCAATCGTGTTCAATAAACTTACCCCCTGCTTATGAATAGGTATGAAAATAAAAAATTTCGTCCCTTGTTCCGGTTTACTTTCTACGTGAATTCTGCCGCCAAATTGATAGATACTAGAATAAACTTGTGAAAGTCCCATTCCAGTCCCATCTTCCTTTGTACTAAAAAAGGGTGTCCCCAATAAGGCTATTTTGTCTTCTGAAATCCCAATTCCAGTATCTTCAACGGTAACGATCAAGTGCTCTTCTTCCATGTAATGCTGGATTCGGATCATTCCCTTATCAGGTATAGCTTCAAATGCATTCTTAAGAAGATTAAAGAAGGCTCTTTTAAGTTGATTTCTTTTTCCATATATCGTAACATTTGTGTCTCGAAATTCTTTCATCACATCAACTTGGTACTGACGATCCAGAAATAAATTTAAAATGGATTCCATTTCACTTGCAATGTTTATTTCCTGGATCACTTCATCATCCATCTCAGGCTTTGTTACTTGCAGCAAATTCCCCAAAATGGCAAGCGCACTATCCAATTCGGAAAGGGCTACTTGAGTATAATTATCATCATATTTTTCTTGAAATAATTGAAGAAAACCTTTTACGGTTGTTAATGGATTTTTTACCTCGTGGGCGATTCCAGCCGCAACTTGTCCCATTGAGGAAATTCGATCCAATTGGTATTGGTTATTTGTATCTTTCTTTTTTGATACCAATAATTCTCGTCCCTTCTTTAGATGTCTCAATCCTCAAATCATCCATTAGTCTCTTTGCGCCGGACAAACCAACACCTAATCCGTGTGAAGATTTATGAAATCCTCGTAAAATATCATTTAAGTTTTCGATTCCCGGCCCCTTGTCAATACACGTAAAGCGAAATTCATTCTGAACCATCTCACAACGAAAGATCCCTTTTTCCTCAGTATGGTCCAAGATATTACGGGTCAGCTCTAACACGCTGATAAAAATACATTGTTTATCCGATTCGCTAAAAGAACGATTCTTGATGAGATGGCTAACTAAAGTAACCGCTTGATACACATCATTCTCAGACTTAATCTCCACTGACAGCATGTTAAAAGGGTCTCCTTGTTTAACTGATATTTTTTCTCAATTATAGTATAATACTACCTTAGGTTGTGTCATTCTTCAATACTCTGTTCCTATAATTCAGGACTTTAATCCCTTATTAAAATTTTGGAAAATAAATAGAGATTCATATTTTCTTTTATAAATAAAAAAAGGACCAATTGGTCCAAATAAAAAAATGAAAGCGCTATCAAATTATGAAATAAAAAAATCGGTCCATTTGATTTTAAATATAAATATATTGCTCAATAATTTCAATAAATGTTCCTTCCCGTTTCTTTTCGGAGACAAATGCTTCAAACATGATCATTTCTTCTCTTGAACCAATGACAAATTCTCTTTGACAGACATTGTTACCAATAGCGTATCGAACTACTTTCACATCCATTTTTTACATCTCCCTTTATTAATTTGTGATCCAAAGCTTTATAAGACAATCATACACGGTTTTATTTTTATTTTTACAAGAATTTATGAATATTTTTTGAATTTTAGAACTTTTAAAAAAAAAGAGAAAAAACTTTAATAAGTGGAATGTATTCAAAAAAAAGAATCCCTCGAAATCTGTTTCGAATGATTCTAAAAAAAAGTCCTCCATAATAGATAGGCATTTAATAAAACAATAATGGCGGTTACCAACCAAGCTAACCATTTTACCCATTTTTTATTTACAAATGACCCCATTTTATTTTTATCACTTGTAAACATTACGAGCGGAATAACGGCAAAAGATAATTGCAGTGATAGGATGACTTGACTTAGGATGAGTAATTCTCCTGTTCCTTTTTCGCCGTAAATGATCGTTACAATCACCGCAGGAATAATGGCAATCATTCTTGTGATCAGCCTTCGTAACCAAGGCTTTAATCGAATATTCAAGAATCCTTCCATTACGATTTGACCCGCAAGCGTTCCTGTTAAAGTAGAGTTTTGGCCAGATGCAAGTAAAGCTACTCCAAATAAAATCCCCGCCACACCAGTTCCAAGTAATGGATCTAACAAATGGTAAGCGTCCTGAATTTCTGCCACATCCTTATGGCCCGTAGTATGAAATGCTGCGGCTGATAAGATTAGAATGGCAGCATTAACAAATAGGGCAAGCATTAAGGCAACAGTTGAATCAATGGTTGCATATTTAATCGCAGAGCGTTTTCCTTCTACTGTATCATCGTATTTCCTTGTCTGAACAATTGAAGAGTGCAAGTAGAGATTATGCGGCATGACTGTTGCTCCTAAAATACCTAATGCAATATAAAGCATTTCAGGATTTGAAACAATCGTACTACTTGGAATAAAACCTGATACGATTCCTCCAATTTCAGGTTTAGATAATAGTAGTTCAAATCCAAAACAAAGAGCAATGGTTGCAATTAAGGCAATGACAAATGCCTCTATATAACGGAACCCTTTATTTTGTAAAAGTAGAACAAGTAATATATCAAAAGCTGTCAAACAGACTCCATAAACAAGGGGGATATGAAACAATAGATTTAAGGCGATTGCTGCTCCAATGACTTCAGCTAAATCACACGCTGCAATTGCTAACTCACATAAAATCCATAGCACAAAAGAAACAGGTTTACTAAAATGGTCCCTGCAAGCTTGAGCTAAATCTCGTCCTGACACAATACCTAATTTAGCTGATAAAGATTGTAATAATATTGCCATTAAATTTGAAATGAGTATGACAGAAAGCAGTGTGTATCCATAAGCTGAACCTCCCGCAATAGAAGTTGCCCAGTTTCCTGGGTCCATATATCCTACTGCTACCAAATAACCCGGACCAATAAATCCTAAAAGTCTTCGAAAAAAGCTGCCTGTTTTTTTTATTGGTACCGATTTATGAACCTCTTGTAAACTTGGATTTGAATTTTCTCTTTTCCAAGGCTTACTAACTTCCGTCAAATTGGAAGTTACATCATCTGAACTCATGACTTCCATCTCCCTTAATTTTATCAACATTTGAATTTGTACATAGACATCAATTTTGCGCTAGGGCAACATTTAGATAAAAAAATAATCCTTTAATTTTATTATATTTTACTTCCTCAAAATGTTTCCTTCAGCCAAAAAAAATTACCTAAAGAAAAAATATTGTCCGAACAAAAAAACTCGTCAATAATTGAATTGACGAGTTTTTTCAGTTTAATTTTACTTTTTTATTTAGCTGGTGCGTTCAAGTGAACATCCTGCTTAGTATGTAGCTCTTTCATATTGTTTCGGCATTAAAGGTTTCCCGTCAAGAAGTAACGATGCGTTGTTTGCCCAATATGGATTCCCCAATATACCTCTGCCAACAGCGATAAGGTCGGCTTCTTGATTACCAAGCACAGCTTCAGCAAGTTTGGCATCATCTAATTTACCTACAGCAATCACTGGTATTCCAGCCTCATTTTTAATCCGTTCGGCGAATTTAACCTGATAACCTGGATGAGCACCGGGTCTTCCGGCAGAGCCAATTGGTCCTTCACCGCCAGAAGAAACGTGGAACATATCCACTCCTGCATCTCGGTAAACTTTTGCCATTTCTACTGCATAATCAAGTCCATAACCGCCATCTACATATTCCACAGCTGAAATCCGCATAATCAGCGGCATATCTGCTGGCATTACGCTTTTTGCAGCTTGAATGACTTCTTTTCCAAATAGAAACTTATCCTCACCGTATTCGTCAGTTCTTTGGTTTGTATACGGGGAAGAAAATTGATGGATCAGATATCCATGTGCTCCATGAAGTTCAATGGTATCTACACCTGCTTCGATGGCGCGTTCCACACCTTTCTTGAACTTTTCAACCATTTCTTTAACCTCTTGGGTAGTAAGCTCGTGAGGTACTTTTGACTTTTCATTAAAAGCGTTTGGCGAACAAGACACAGGATTAGGAGCTTCCTCCGCTTTACGTCCTGCGTGTGCCACCTGAA
The DNA here is from genome assembly GCF_030915385.1 of Neobacillus sp. PS3-12. Taxonomy (GTDB): domain Bacteria; phylum Bacillota; class Bacilli; order Bacillales; family Cytobacillaceae; genus JAEVLT01. Next base: position 21,428 of record NZ_CP133268.1, read on the forward strand.
TCGCAACCTTTGCACCGTACTTATGACATTCATCAATAATCCGTTTAAAGGCAGGCGTATGTTCATCACTCCAAATTCCCAGGCAAAAGTCTGAAATCCGCCCCCGATCTTCAACGTTTGTCATCTCTATAATGATTAAGCCGGTACCGCCTATTGCACGGCTTGTATAGTGAACAAAATGCCAATCAGTTGGAATGCCATTTTTAAGAGGGACAGAATACTGGCACATTGGCGGCATTACTACACGATTTTTTAATTCTAATCCTTTGAGTTTGAATGGCTGGAATAGGTTCGACATCATCATCTTCCTTTTCTCTAACATTTTTTCTTCCCACTATTACAGATTAATAGTATCGAAAGCAATAATTGGAGGCAAGTATATGGTCTTATCATGCACATATAAACAAGCATTAGGACATAAACTTATCAAAAAAATAAACCGATTCAGCTGAGGCTGAATCGGCTATAATTTGTTTAGACCTGGATTTATATGTTAAAAAACCTACTAAAAAAGCCTTTTTTCTTTTCTTTTTCTTGTGAGGCAGCTAATTCTAAATCTGCTTTTTTTACTTCCTGTGATTTCCTTAATAATTCTATATACTTGAGATCACGTTGTTGTTCAATGCGATCATCAATATATTTTTGCTGCTTTTCTATAAGTTGTTTTAATGTATTAATTTCATCTAGTAATAGTTGATAACGATCATCTTCGATTTGCGGTAAATCCGGGGTTGTTACCTCATTTTGCATAGGCGTAACTGCTTCCGAGTTGACTGGTTCTGAATGGTTATTTTGATCCTTTAATAAAGTTAAAGCAATTTCTCCAACATTCATACCAGTTTCACTAGACTGTTTTTTCATTTCTTGAAATAAAGGGACGTCATTATCTGTAAAAATCCGAAAACCCCGGTCATTCCGTGTAATGGCATATCCTGCTTTTTCCAATGCTTGAGCATAGCTTCGCACTTTCTGTGCTGATATTCCAACTATTTCTGCAATGTCCTTTGTAGGGTATTCCTTCAATTCACACCCTCCTTACCACTTCACTTATATATCGTACATATTAAACAGAAATGTAGGGAAATCCTTCAAGGGTGTACTAATTTATCAGATAATTTAAAAAATAAGCATTTATACTCATTATAAAATTAATATATTCTCTTACCAAGTATCATAAAAAAAAGGACCAATTGGCCCTATTTATAATTTTTTTAGATACACTGATCATATCTATAGCCTAATTACTTTAGGTTCAACAGAAACCTCAACATTCCCTCTTAAAGTCTTGGAAATAAAACAAGCTTTTTCCGCTCGAATGGCTAATTCTTCTAATTTCTCAGAAGTAACATCTGAACCTTCATTAATGTATAATACAGGTTTATGAATGATTTGTTTAAATTGCAGTTTGCCATCAACTCTGTCCACTTGGGCTTCGGATAATACTTCAAAATGATCCACTTCAATTTTTCGATTGCTGAGCATTGCTGCTAATGTAATCATATAACAATTATTCGCTGCAGATGTCAGCAACTCTTCGGGATTTGCTCCTCTTCCGGGACCATCCAGTTCTTTGGGAGCAGAAACTTCAATACTCATTCCATTCGTGTGAATACTTCCTTCTCCATTTCGATCCCCTTTCCATTTACCATTTACTGAAAAGTGAAAGCTTTCCATTTTAAACCCCTCCATTATGTAGATGATGTACCAATTATAACTTATAGAATCGAAGAAAACTAACTTAGACATATTATTTATAGGTATAAAAACAAAAAGTTCTTTGTCCGCACCATAATAGTTCAAATCACTCAATAAAAAAGGTAAAATAAATATATGAAGAGTTACACCAAAGACCAACTTCTTTGCTAGAAAAGGAAGGAGTGGTTTGTAATGGAGAAAACGGTTTTTCTCAAAATGAATGAAGCGAAATGGATTGAACGCATGGAATTTCATCCAATTTATGAATTTAGCGGGAAGTTTTTTGTGGGATTGGGATATCTTCTCCGCCTTGCTGGAGAAGACGCAGAATACTGTGAGGAATATGATACACTTGCAGAAGCAGAAGCGGCCTGCGCTAAAATCCATGATTGGGGAGAAGAGTCTGATCCGCTGAAAGAAACACTTTGGACAGATTTACCTGTTGAAAGTTGAGTAGCCATCTCAAGTTGTTTTGGAATGTCCTTTTTCTTCCAAATTTCAGAGCATTTGATATTTTTTCATATTTTTTATTAAAGGGACGAAAAGATTCGTCCCTTTTTTTGCGTACACTAACGTTAATTACAATATTTTACTAATTATGAGCTCTCTCTCCAATAATATTTTCTATTCGGCTCAATCCTTTATCTGCTGTAAGAATCATCTCATTAAATAACTCCTGCACTGTAGGAATATTGTCAATTAGACCGATGATCTGCCCTGCCCATCCGAAACCTGCTGATTCATCTCCATCATAGATATACTTGCAATTAGCTTTTCCACTAATCAGGTTTTGAAGGTCTTCATAGGTTGCTCCTTCCAATTCACGTTCAATAATATCCAACGTATATCCACTTTTCAGTGCTCTTCCTGGCGCACCTAATGTTCTTTTAATAATGACTGTATCCGTCTCTTTTCCATGAAGGATTGCCTGCTTATATTTCTCATTTGCGTGAATGCACTCCTTAGTTGCAATAAAACGAGTACCCATTTCAATACCCTCTGCTCCTAGAGCTAATGCCGCTAATAAGCCTCGGCCATCCCCTATACCTCCACTTGCCAAAACAGGGATCGAAACAGAATCGACAACTCGAGGAGTTAGAACGATCGTACCAATATCATCACGTCCTAAATGCCCTCCCCCTTCCTGTCCGACCACCATAACAGCATCAGCACCCAGTTGTTCCGCTTTCTTTGCTTGTCGAACACCTGCTACTAGGACAAGTGTACGAATATTTTCTCCTTTAATGCGTTTAAAAACAGGCTGCGGATTTGCTCCCGTAATGGAGATTGCAGGTACCTTTTCTTCAATAATAATTTCTAACAATTCCTTATATTGCCCATCGTGCCTTGCAATTGCAAAGTTTACGGCAAACGGCTTATTCGTAAGTGTACGTACTTTACGAATTTCATCCCGTAGTTTTTCAGGTGTACGTAAAGTGGCAGCCGTAATTTGCCCAAGTCCTCCGGCATTCGAAACAGCCGCAGCTAATTCCGCATACGCAAGGTAAGCTAACCCTCCTTGCACAATTGGATATTCAATACCAAAAATTTCTGTTACACGTGTTTTCACAGTTCCTCCAACTCCCCTACTTTATTCGATGTTATGTGTTAACATATTCGATTTCAAAGTGGGAAATCCTTCTAATATTACTAGTACTAGGAAAACCTTGTACAAACTAACAAGGCTATGAATTTAATAACTTGACAACTTGTAAACTGTAAGAAAAAGAAAATACTTCTATCATTTGTTCTCTAAACTGACATAAATCTTGCCTCGAAAACCATAAATAAAACTTCGAATATTATAGTAATATATTTACAGGAGGTAGATAAAATGCGTTTAAAAAGACATCAGGGATTTATTACATTATTTTCCGTTTTACTAATCTTCTCATTTGTCTATTATTTTTTTTCAGACGATGCCAAAGCCTATTATGACTTACATTACGGCCAGGAACACCAAATAATTCTGGCTTATTTAAAAGAAATAAATTGGATGGACAAGGACAGCAGTGATACTCTCGAGAGTATACGTAATAAGCTCTACGTTACACCGATCGACAAATACAGTGTAGAGATCGAAAATGCTAAAAATGATGTTCAAGATTTAATTGATCAGGCAAACAAGGTTTCTGCTCCAAAAGGTTTCCAGAAACATAAAGAATTATTTATAAAGGATTTAAACCAGAGAATGGTTGTTTTATCCAATTATGTGAAAGTAAGCAACACTTTTCCATATCAAATTCAAGACTGGTTTACTGGTATGGATGTTTTATATCAACTAAAAGATGCAGAAGCAAAAGAACTAGTAAAAGACTTGGAAAATGCCGGATTTGATCCAAAACAATTAAAAGATGGTTCAGTTAAATATAAGTAAAAGGAAAAGACCCATGATCTTTTAAGTTGATCATGGGTCTATCATTTGTTTGTATCTTCTATACCATTCCATCCAACCTCTTCCTTCTATTAAACTCCACAGCAAATGAAGCTAGATTAATTCACAAAATTTTCGAGAGTAAAAATGGAAATTTTATGATACAAATAAAGCAAGATTATTTTTTTCACAATTTTTGTTAAAACGAAAGTTCCTATCTTTTTAGCTCCGCAATGAAGGATAACGATCTTTGTTTTATTTTCTTGTATCTAAAAAAGAGGAAGTGCCGCTATGCAACATAATCTAGGTATTGAATCTGGTGGATTGTTTCGGTACATCATGTTTGTTGTTCTCACTGCAATTGCGGGTTTATTCCTGTACATCTTGTTATTTGTGCTCACATCTATAGGAATATTTTTAATTAAAAAAAATCAACTGGAAGAAGTTGTTCCCCAACATGATTATAGTAATGTTGTTTATTTGAATACCGCTTCCAAACAATGGCATAAAAATCGTAGAATTATTTGAAAACGCTTACCGACCATTCATATTCTTAGTATTTGATCATGGATTAAGCGATGACGATGATAAGCAACGTAGTTATGCGTTGCTTTTTTTATTTTTAGCACTAGACCTAAAGATATAGATATTGAAATTATTTACATATTTAATATAGATTGGGAAAAATTATAATATGTTATTTTTTCCATTTGGAGGGATGATTGTGCGGAAATTTATATTCGGTATTTTACTTCTTGCTTTCTTCTTATTATTTTTGCAAGGCAGAACTAATAAATATCGCTATTGGTATTATTTCTTACTTAGAAATTTCCATTATCTATATAAAGATAAACTTTTTTCAATTTAAGCATTTGGCTATAGTGTTGATTTCAAAGAGAACGGAGATAATACTATGAAAACACAAACAGAACCACTTACAGCAGCTGAAATGGGAAAGCTTTGGGCATCATATTTAGGAAATTCAATGGGGAAACTCGTATTAAGTTATTATCTAAAAAATGTGGAAGATGTTGAAATTAAAAAAGTGTTAGAAACAGGTTTGGCTATGAGTCAATCTTACGTAAATACTATTAACTCGATTTTCACACAGGCTGATTTTCCCATTCCCATTGCCTTTACAGATGAGGATGTGGATTTAGATGCACCAAGGCTTTTTTATGATGAGTTTTATCTCCATTATCTACAATATTTAGGCAAAGCTGGCATGAGTATTTACAGTGTCGCAATCCCCTTAGTCACAAGAAATAATATAAGGGATTTTTTTGTAAAATGCCTTCATGAAACTTCCCGTTTAATGATGGATGTAAATGATATTTTAAAATCAAAAGGGAGATTAATGAATGCACCTATTGTCACTAGTCCTACCAAAGTTGATTTTATTAAAAAACAGAGTTTTTTGAACGGTTTTTTTGGAGAGATCCGAACCCTTCATGGTTTAGAGGTCGCACATCTTTATGGAAACATTAACAATGATGTAACAAGCAAAGCTTTAATTATCGGGTTTAGACAAGTTGCAAGAAATGAAAAGGTAAAAAAGTATCTAGAACGTGGAGAGAGGATCAATGAAAAACATATTCAGATGCTTTCGGATAAGTTAACTGAAGACAATATTCCCGCTCCTTCCCTTATAGATCATTTGGTTACGCCATCTGTTACCCCGGTATTTTCGGATAAATTAATGATTTTTCATAAAATTGATATGTTTTCAATGAAAATAAGAGAATATGCAAATGGCCTCTCACTTAACGGGAGACGTGATCTTGGTGCTCTTTATGCAAAATGTCAATTAGATGTTTCCTTGTATGTTGAAGATGGAGCAAATATTATGATTGAGCAAGGCTGGATGGAACAACCACCAGAAGTTGTTAACAGAGTTGATTTGATTCACAAAAATGAAAACAATACTCAAGAATAAACAGCGTACTAGTAGCAACCTTCTAATTCAAAGTAATTTTACCCCCCCCTAGTTAGAAAGGGGGTTTTAATTTATACATCCAATTTATTTGAGTTAGTAGAAATTAAATCTAAGAAAGAATGTACAATTTCTAACGATTGAAATGTTAACAATGATAAGGCCGATAAACTAATAAATACAATTGGAATGAGTCGAATCCACATTTGTTTTGCCTCCCTTATATTTCGAGTTACTAAGTTTTAAGCATGCAAACTATCTTAAATAAAAATCATTTAAAAGTAAAAAGATATGCATTCACTAAACCGTTATAGAAATTGCCCTTACATCCACGTGGGCTTGCCCCGTAGAGTAAGTCAGCCTATTCTGATCATTCAGCTTGAACTTACCTGCACTACCTTCCCAAATGGCAGATTTTGCAAAGAAGTAATTGGTGTGATTTTTATCACAATTATCTCAACGTTTTTCATGTATTCTTTAAAATGAATGAATAGGCTGTAACCAAAGCCATAAAGGAATATAGGACTTTCGGATGGATGAGGAAGGATTTTATGATGGATAACTCAAATGTTGAATTATGTTCTCCCCTGAAACAATTAATAGACGAGCATGTGTCGCTCCGAGCAGATATGGATCTTTTCTATGAGATCACTGAAGAGATAGAATACGATTCTGGTCCTTCTGTCGTTCAACTGTTCCTGAAATTGTACCAGCAAATTTTGGCTTTCAATGATAAACTGAAGACACATTCCAAACGTGAGGAAGAAGGATTGTTCCCTTTGATATCCCGACACCTCAAAAAGAATGACAAAACAATTGAAGAGATGGAATGTGAACATAAAAAAGCAGACCAGCATCTGCAGGATTTCCTTACTGAAGCTGACAAGGCAGGGTCAACGATTGATGAAAGTGATGTGCAATGGATTACAGTATATGCCGTTCAAGCTCATGCCACCTTAATACAACACTTCGCAAAAGAAGAAAAAGTGCTATTTCCCATGGCGGAGAGTATACTATCGGTTGACGAGAAGGAAGAACTTCAACGGTTGCTCCAGGCCTATCCTTATCGTTAGTCTTTCAAAACTAGTGAACATAGTTTATAATAGACTAACCATCATATTTCAAAAGGAGAAATTTCCTATGACAGAGAACAATCAATCTGAAGTACCAAAAAAGAAAATCAGTCTTCAAGAGGCAATGAAGCAGCAGCTTGAAAATAAAAAGAACCAGACAGCCGCTGGTAAAGGAATTGCGACTGCCGACCTTTCAACAAAAAAAATGAAAAGCCAGCAAACGAAAAAACCAAGCAATACTCGCAGAAAAATGGGTGTCTAATGAACGGCCAAAATCGGAAAGACGTATTGCCGGGAATGACCGTTGATATTGTTTTAAAAGCAGATCAAAAATCCGGAAAGCTTACAAGGGGTATCGTGAAAGATATTCTTACCAATTCAAGCACCCATCCCCACGGCATTAAAGTCAGGCTAACAGATGGACAGATTGGCCGTATACAGGCAATTTACTCTAATTAAAAATTGTAAAAGCATTCAATGTTCCCTGAATGCTTTTTTATTTATTCCTTTTCTCTTCTTTCATCCAGAAGACTCCAAAACGATCGAACAACTCATCATTGAAGAACTCAAACACAACTGAAGATAAAAGAGAACTTTGTTTCACCATTTCCGTTAAAATAAAAAAGTAGAACAGTTTGTGTTATCTGTCCTACTTTTTAAGTTTTCCCTACTATAAATAGTGTAAATTAGCCCCAGCAAAGGCGTCTTTTAATATTTATATAATTTGTGCGCCCAGAGTGTCCCGGATTTCATTAATCTTGGAACAGCCCCAGTAACCGGATTGTTGTAAACAACCCCAAAACCATTTTTCTTACCTAATGAACCAAGTGTCCCTTTTAGATTGATTTCACCTGGCTTTTGGATTTCTTTTCCACTCATAATTTCATCAAGCATCTTAGCTACTTGTTCACCCTGTTTTCCTGCAAGTTGTGCGCTTGGAGCAAACGGCAAACTTGCGCAATCTCCAACAACAAGCACCTCTGGATGTTCGTTGATTTGATAATAATCATTTATAATGATTCTTCCAGATTTATCTTTTTCCACTTCAAGATCGCGAACGACTTTTACCGGCTGCACTCCTGCGGTCCAAACAATCGCATCAGCATGTTCCCTTGTTCCGTTTACAACAATGGTATTTTCTTCAATTTTTTCAATGGTAGAATTAGAATGGATTTCGATGCCATGGTCGACAAACCAATTCATCACGAAGGTTCGAAGTTTGTCAGGGAATCCTTTTAACAATTTTTCCCCACGGTCATAAATACGTATGGATAAGTCATGTCTTACTTCCCGTAGTTCGGCAGCCAGTTCCACACCCGTCAATCCCCCTCCGATTAACGAAACCACCGAATCAGGGTCAAGGTTGTTAATACTTTCATAGGTCCTTCTCGTTTTGGCAAGCGATTGAAGGCTGTTGGTGAATTCTTCGGCCCCTTCTAATCCTTGATAGTTGTCTTCACATCCGAGCGCTATGACCAAGTGGTCATATCCAACTGACTCCTCTAATTCCCTTACATCGATCTTTTTTTCATTTATATCTATCGATAAAATTTCGCCATTCAAAAGTGTGAATTGCTGATGGTTCGGAAATGGCATTCTTACATGGAAATCTGATATGGACCCAGAAGCGAGTGCATAAAATTCTGTTTTTAGGCTATGGTAAGCATGTCTGTCGATGAGCGTTACCTGATAATTTTCAGGTATTCCTTTATCAATCAATTGTGTGACGATTTTATAACCGGCGTACCCCCCGCCGACTATAACGATATTCTTCATAAAAAAAATCCCCTTCAAAATAGTAAACTGGTATTACTAGTGTTCTTATTAATAGCTGATTCCGAAATACATCCTATCACGACAGTGTTTATTTTAACATACCTACCTTTTCATTGTCTTCCATATTTTCGGTTCTTTCGGTCTATCCAGCTGTCCAGTGAGTTCGTTTATTTTTTCAAAATAGTTTAATAGTTTTCCTAAACTTTTTATCTAATAACGCTTCTGGTCTTTGTTATCAAAATGTTCCCTTCTATTAACTTAACTGTAAACAATCTATGCTATAGTATAGCTGTATATTTTAATGAAGAAAAAATGAATAGAAAGAGGATTATTAATGAAAAACATTACCTCTGCTCCAAACACTCGCCTTGAAAAAAGGCAATCAATAAAATTAAGAAATAAAAAATTAGTTGCAGTAGCTGGTTCCACTATAGGATTGTTGGTCATTTTATGTGCTGCTTACTTAATCACTAAAGATTTCAATAACCATGAACCTAAAACGGATGCAGTTGCCACTAAAACGATAGATCAATCTAAAAGTAAAAATGAAGCAACAAAAAAGAGTATGAACCCAACAGAAAAAATTGGCGATGAAGGTTCAAATCTTTCCTCTTCAGAGTATATTTTACCTAATAGTGATAAAAAGGTTTTGAGCGAAGAAGACATTACTGATCTTTCAAAAGAACAACTTCGTTTAGCTCGAAATGAGATATACGCTCGACATGGGTATGTATTTAAATCGGCGGATTTGCAAAAATATTTTTCAAACAAATCATGGTATCAATCGGACACCTCCTATAATGGCTCCTTAAGTGAAGTAGAAAAAGAGAATGTCAAACTCTTAGAAGCCAGAGAAGCTAATTTTTAGGGGGATTTTTTAAGAAAATAATTAAAATGTGATTTTTAATTTTTAAATTATTATTTATAAACTAATTTTTCGAACAAAAAACGCTAATCTCTAATTGAATAGAGTTTAGCGTTTTTTTATGTATAAGCCACACAAATTCACTAGTTATGGCTGCTGCGTTCCCGCCCTGACCCGTTCCTAATGTCTTCATAGGCTAATCTCCACAGGCAGGATTCGAACCTGCGCCACCAGATCCGTATAACGCTGCAATCGGTCTACCACTGTATAACTGCGGAATGACGAGCGTATTCAGTAAAATTAGTTTTGCCACTTCTTAAGTTAATATATCATCTAACCTATATGGAAGATATCTGTAAATTATGGTAGATCAAATGTCCTAATACCGCAATATACCTAGAAAATCATAATGAATTGTAAAATGTTCCTAAACAACAATAAGAATTTATTAATCCAAAATGGCTAAATTATTTATAACGAGTGATAAATTCAAATTATCGGTTTGTGGAGGAAAGATGGGTACTGTGAATAAAAAAATCCTAATAATTTCTTCTGAACACACAGGTCATGGGCATAAAAGCATTGCTGAATCATTACAAGAAAAAATTGGTGAAAACGAGCAAATAAAAATACATGTTGTTGATGGCTTTGCATTAGGCGGTTCAGCATTATTAAATATTGGTAAATCATATGGTCCAATTACAAGATATTCTGCCCAATTGTGGAATGCAATATGGCATGTTTCCGCCATGAATACTTATGTAATAGACAAAAGTGTTGAAAATTTGATTAAAGGCAATTTTATGAGTTTGCTGGATAAAGTAAAGCCAAATGTTATCTTATCGATTCATCCAAATTTTAACGGTTCAGTCATCAATATTTTAAGAAAAGAAGGAATTCAAATTCCTTTTGGAACTCTTATAGCGGATTTAGTTAATATTTATCCAATGTGGTGCGACCCTAGAGCAGATTTCATATTAAGCCCGACTTTGGAAGCAAAGGTAAAATGCTTAGAATATGGCGTCCCTAATGAAAAAATTCATGTAGTTGGATTTCCAGTTAGAGAGCGGTTCTTAAGAAATCAAAGCAAGCCGTTTGAAATCAAATCTGAAATCAGCTTTTTGCTGATGAGCGGTGGTGAAGGCGTAGGGGATATGAATGCGATTGCTGAAACTTTGCTAAATCACTTTCGTTGCAAAGTGACAATCATTGCAGGAAGAAATGAAACATTAAAAGCAGAGTTAGAAAGCTCTCTTAAACCTCGTTTTGACAAACGTGTAGACGTATTAGGGTTTACTAAAAACATTCAGGATCTCATGTTGGCTGCAGATATTGGCATCGTGAGAGGGAGCCCAAATACGATGTTTGAAGCAGTTGCTACAAATTTACCAATCATTATTACAGGGGCACTTCCGGGGCAAGAAAAAGACAATCCGTTATTTGCAGAAAAACATCATTTAGGTGTTTATTGCCAAGACAACGAAGATCTTAAACCGATAATTGATGAACTATTGAAAAATGATGGAGAAAAATTGAAGACAATCATGGAATACCAGCGATGGATGATCAATCCAAATGCTGCACAAGATATTTTGGATTACGTAACTTCAGCTGAAATAGATCCATTGAAATCAAGGCAGAGAAGAACGACTCCTCTCGTTCGCGCAACAAGGAAATCTTTTAAAAAATTTAAACGAACAAAGCCTTTCAAAAAATTAATACGCAGAGTCGGATAATAGTGGGCTTTTCGAAATTGAAGAAGAGATAAAATGTGGCGGAGTATAACTCAGCCACATTTTATCAGTTGCCTTATATCATGAATTTATTCCACTGTTCGTCAAAGAATTTATATTTTTAGAAACCTTCTCACTATATGAGTAATCACCGTAACAATATGGATATCTCGATTTGAAAAGACGTTTTTTGCAAGTATAAATCTTTGGATGCTTTTGAACTTGTAATAGAGAAAATTCTTTCGCTAATTGCTCACTATGTTTTCCTCCGTGTTCTGAAACATAACTAATGTAACCAATCCCCATATTATATGATTGAATAATGGTCGCAAAATCAACCTGTTTTTCCTGACCGTAAGATAGGACTTTTCGGAAGTGATTTACTCCTATTTGGATACTTTTATTTGGATCTTTAATCGAATTTGGAGGCAAACCTATTGATTCAGATGATTGCATAGGATCTCCGCCATTTCCATGACTTTCTTGCTGCATTAATGCCAAGAGAACTGGAGTGTATTTTTCAAGATTGTATTTTGCTAATTCATTATTTATAAGTGGTTTGTATTCTTTAACTTTGATAAATGGATCCCGTTGAAAATAAGGGATGTCATTGTCCCAATAAAAATAAGTGAATAATACAAGTAATGCCAAAAAGGGCACAAATAGGACGAAGCTGGATTGAGTTTTATTCAGTCTTCGTGTAATCATTAAAGTTCTCCCCTATTTTCTTTCCTAAGTTAATTGATAAGGATGATTTTTTGTTAGTTATAAAAAGCCTTCTTATTATAACAAAATTAATCCTAATACTTGAAGATTATCTTGAACTATTTCAACATTTTTTTATCTATTTATTAATGGCTCATTAATGCCGTACCTAAACAGATCATTTGTTTCACTTCTATTGGTTTGGAAGGTTTTGCTTGTTAGAACATTTGTTCGTTTAACTGCTACTTGAGAAAAAACACATTAATGTGTTTTTAGCACATAGTGTAATTAGTAAAATTAGTTTCCTTTGTGTTTAATAGGTTCTTTATTCTTAGTTATAGTTTACATAATTATATTATTATCGACTTAAAAGTTTATTATAGTCCATTAAGGAACGTTGTATCAAATTGTTTGAACAAAAAACACTAAACTCCAATACAGATAGAGTTTAGCGTTTTTTATTTTTTACTATGTATGAGCTCACACAATTTCACTAATTATGGCTGCTGCGTTCCCGCCCTGACCCGTTCTTAGTGTCATCGTTGAGCTAAATTCCGCAGTAGGATTCGAACCTACAACCGATCGGCTAACAGCTGATCTGTCTACCATAAATTATTGCGGAATAATATTAGTGGAAATGACGGGAGTTGAACCCGTGTGCAAAGATATTGGCACTTATACATCTACCAGCGTAGTCAGTAAAATTAATTTCGCCTACTTCTTTAGCTTACTGACAGGCATGGAAGCGGCTAGTCTGATTATTCTCTTCCTTCATCCTACAGACGAAAGGAATTCGGCGTAGTCCACTTAGAATGAGTCCCTTCCCCTACCACATGGACGATGGAGGGTGGAACCGCTAACGTCTGCTATTAAGCAGCGAAAGCGAAGTTGTTTTGTTGTTTGCCAGTTATAGGCTTTAACGTTTGTACGAGATCGTCAACTCGGCTCGCCATATAAGCTCAAACTATCCCTGTCGATACCAAGACATTCCCATATGATAATGGCAGAGAAGAAGGGATTTGAACCCTCGCGTCGGTTATCCGACCTACACCCTTAGCAGGGGCGCCTCTTTAGCCTCTTGAGTACTTCTCTGTAAAAAAACTTACAAGAGAAATATATCATCTATCCTATTTGGAAGATAGCTGTAAATTTTGGTAGTCCAAAAGTCCTATTTTTTAAACTTTTCTAGATAATTGAATTAACTCAAAGTTTCAGAAATAGGTGACGTAGAAAGGTCACCTCATTTTTACTGAGTTATATCAAAAGAAACCGCCACCAAAGCTTGCTCCAACAATTATTAAAAGAATAAACAATACAACAATTAAAACAAATGGGCTCAATCCGCTATAGCCTCCACCGTAGCCGTATCCGCCACAACCGCACCAACCGCACATCGGAAACTCACCTCCAAAATAGTTCCACTATTATATATGCAGCTGCCATGATCATTGGAAATGTTCATGTTATGGGATGTCCAAAAATGGTGATTTGTCCTACTTTTTCATACAAACAAACGGGACGATTCTTGCTTTTTAAAACAGAAATCCTTAAGATCTGACTTGTGCTAGGCACTGTGTGTAAACGAATTGATGGTAATGTACAATTCGCCATACCAATTACTTAGACTTATATTGCTTAAGTAAATCTTCGATAGCAATTCCATTTACCTTCATTCCAGAAATATCGCATCCCTCAATCTCTATATTGGATAAATTACAATTCTTAATTTGGCTATTATTCAAATCACAATTTTCCAATATTACTGGCTTTTGTAAAAGATTATTGGGGTCATGCAAAGGATGCCCTTCTGGTGGCATACCTATATTCTTTATATATGCTCCTCCAATTTGTGCACCATCAATAAAAAGTTCGCTTAAATTAGCGTCCGTAATTTTCATCCCTGTCAAATTTACATTGTTCATTTTCATTCCCGTAAGATCGCAGCAACTAAAGTTAGAATTGGGAAGGTACGAAGAACTTGCTGTTAAAGTATCTTTTATATTTTCCAATTTCATTTCATGCACCCCTTCTATTTATTTTGATGCTAATTTCTGTAGTTCATTGACAGTAATAAACTTATATCCTTCTTTTGATAATGATTGTAATATTCCCTTGATTGTTTTTAACTCTTCACCAGTGTCATCGTACATTGCGTGGATCAAGATGATTGACCCGGGTTTTACATTCTTCTTCACAGAATTGATTTTGTCAGAAGCAGAGGTATAATATGTATCTGGTTCGAGAGTCCACATGATGGTGTCTCGGTTATGTTGAGATAAATAATAAGGTAATCCAATAAGCTTTTTTCCGTTTGGGGGTCTAAAATCGATTTCCCCTTTATATCCAGCTTGTCGAATCAATTGGTCTGTTTTTTCAATTTCCTTTTTAATGAAGGACTGAGATTTCAAAACCATTCGTTGATGGGAAAAAGTATGATTTCCAATTTGCTCACCGGCTTTTACAAGCTTTTGCGCTTCATCAGGATCTTTTTCAATTTCATTTCCGATAAGAAAAAACGTTCCCTTTGCATTGTACTGTTCCAATAATGGCAAGATTTTATCTACGTTTTTCGTCGGACCATCGTCAAATGTTAACGCAACTACCTTTTGATTCGTTTGAACTTGGGAGGTTAGTTTTCCGAATACTTGGTAAGTTCTCGCATTCATTAATTTATATGTTCCAAGTAAAAGTAGAAAAACGACTAGAATTCCTATGCCAAGTAACATAATCACTTTTTTCATATAAACAGCCTTTCTTTAGTAAAAGTTCTTTTACGATAATTCTATAACAAAGAAAAATAAAAGCGATATTTAATTTTAATGTTTTTTGAAGATTTCTTTTGACAACACAACAGCCGCATTTCCTGTTTAAGAATTGCGGCTGTTTCAAAAAAATAGTTATTCTATTATTACCAATCGAGTCGTTTTCCATCTCTGAAGAAACCACCGTTTGGTCCCTCAGGTCCAATGGTTGCTAACCAAAGGATCGACTCAGCTGCTTGCTTAGGAGTTCTTGGAGCAGATGGACCACCCATATCTGTACTTACCCATCCAGGACAGACTGCATTTATTTTGATATCTCCCTTGGTTTCTGCAGCTAACAATTGGGTCAATCCATTCAAGGCAAGTTTGGACAACTTGTAGGCACCTACTCCTTGATAAGACATTTCACTCATCGCTCCATAATCTGAAGAGACATTAATAATTCTCCCATAGCCTTGCTTTTCCATAAGGGATATAAAGGAATGGATGACATGATAAGCCCCGTAGAAATTCGTTGCCATTGTTTTCTCTAGAATGGATGGGTTCATTGTCAATAAGCTTTCGTTCTCATCCAAATACACACCAGCATTATTAATCAACACGTCTAATTTTCCGTACTGTTCATTAATTTTAATTGCAGCTTGACGAATGCTTTCTGGGTCTTCTACATCCATCTCTACAAATGAAACATCCAGAGCTGATTCCTTCAGTTTTTGCACAGATTCATGTCCCTTTTTTGGATTCCGACTTGTCAAAATGACCTTAAACCCTTTTAAAGTCAATTGTTTAACCAGCTCAAATCCAATTCCTCGATTCCCACCAGTGACAAGCGCAACTCGTTTATCCTGTGACATTTAACCCCACCATTCTTTCATTATAAATTGCTTTTCACTACTTCCATTTACCAGTTAATACTTCTGTTCGATCAGTTGCAGGTGCAGGTGTTTTTGATAAATTGGAAATTTTTGTGTACATTTCTTCTGTCATTATAAAATCTGCAGCCGCTATGGAATCTTCTAATTGACTCAAATTGCGTGCCCCAATAATAGGAGCAGTGACTGCAGGATTAGCCATTACCCAAGCAACTGCTAAGGTGGAAGGTTTCACATCATGTTCCTGCGCATACTTGGTGAACGCTTCAGCTGTCATATAATCTTCATTGGTACCATAACGGTCTTGGTAACGGGCATTGTTTACAAGACGGCCCTGCTCAGGGCGTTTATTCAACCCATATTTTCCTGTAAGAAGTCCAGCACCAAGCGGGCTGTATGTAATGACGCCGATTTGTTCAGACTTCGCCATTGGCATAATTTCCACTTCTGCCTGACGTTTAACGAGATTATACATCGGCTGGATTAATTCAAAACGAGCAAGTTCTTGTTTTGCAGAAATTCCTAATGCTTTGGTGATTTGCCATGCTGCCCAATTGCTCACTGCTGGGTAGAGAATCTTTCCTTGTCGCTGCAAGTCATCGAGTGTACGAAGCGTTTCCTCCATTGGTGTTTTATCATCAAAATCATGAACAAAATAAAAATCAATATAATCTGTCTTTAAGCGCCGCAGACTATTTTCAATACCTTGCATCATATGTTTTCGCGATAAACCTCTGGCATTCACATCAGCACCCGTGTTCCAAAAAACTTTTGTTGTTAAGACAATGTCGTCACGCTCATGTGCAATACACTCTCCCAAAATTTCCTCAGACCGCCCATAAACATCGGCTGTATCAAAGAAATTGATCCCTGCTTCCCGACATCGTCTATACATGGCTTTCGATGTTTCTTCGTCAGCGTCTCCGCCAAAAGACATGGTCCCAAAACATAAATTAGATACCTGAATCCCTGTTTTTCCTACTGTACGATATTCCATCATGAAAAACCTCCTATATTTTCGTTTTCATTTATTTTAAGTCAATTTTTTCCTACTCACAATTCCAACCCATTTTCATACTTTGTCACTTTACGATTCAAGCTAAATGAAAGCGTCGCAATAATTGCCGCAATTGCCACTGACACGGCCCCAATCCAACTGACCGTTTGCACTGTTGAGCTTTTTAGCGCAATCCCCCCAATTCCTGCGGCCGCAGCGATGCCTAACTGTATGCAGGAGCCATATAGGCTAAGCATGATTCCTGAAACTTCTGGGGCGAGCCAGACTAAGTTGTACTGCAGACCTGGGCCAGAGGACCATGCCGAAAACGACCATAGCATCAGCAACGGAATGGCAACAAAGGGTGTTCTGGCAATAGTGGATAATAATACAAGCGCAATAACATGGATAAATAAGCCACCGACAAGAGTTCGAGGGTTACCAATCAGATCCGTCATGAATCCTCCAAACTTTGAACCTATTAAAGTAGCGATTCCGAAGGCGAATAAGGCAACGCTCACTTCTCTTTCTCCCATTGATGTAACGGTTAACAAAAAAGGAGCAATATATGAATACATCACCCCATATCCTAACTGCCAAAAGAACGTTACACCAAGTCCCATTAAGATTTTCGGTTGCTTCAAATAAGCAAGCTGCTTGCCCAAAGGGACGACTGCCCCGTTTTTTTCGGCAGGAATCGTTCGCATGATAACGAAGATGGCTAGTAGACTAAGAACGCCAATCCCCGCGAAGATCAGGTTCCAATCGTAAGAAGTAGCTACAATACGACCAATTGGTACACCGATGATGATGGCAGCACTAAACCCAATGATCACAGTACCAATCGCCCCTGCTTGTTTTTCGGGCGGTGCTAATTTTGCTGCGGCCGTCTTGGCAGCAATGGCAAAAACTCCGCTCCCTAAAGCAAGGACAATGCGAGAGAGTATTAGAAAACCGAAACCAGGTAGAGTAATGGTCATCACGCTGCCAAGGACCATGATAAAAAGAGACAGCATTAGTAACCTGCGCTGATTCATTTTTGTTGTCGTCATGACGACAAGCGGAGAACCGAACGCATTGGCAATCGCAAATACAGTGATTAGTTGCCCTGCCACCGATACCGATACATTCGCACAGGCAGCTACTTTATCCAAAATACCTGCAATGACGTACTCCGATGTACTGACCATGAAAGTAATCAAAGCCAGCATGTAAATTTTCCAGGTGTTTTTCATATTTTTTCACCCCTCATCACAAAAGTCAGCTAATAATTCCGCCTAAAAAAAATCAATATTGAATGATTAATCAACATCTGTTTATAATTTATAAAAAGAAACAGGATTCTTTCAATCGTTAATTTAACTCAATTTGTTGATTACTCAACAAATCAAGTAAAATTGTTGATTATCTTTATGAAAGATTGGGTATTTCATCATGGAAAAAGTTGATCGAAGAATAACCAAAAGCCAAAAAGCGATTAAAGAAGCGATTATCGAACTCATGTCTGAAAAAAGTTTTGATGACATTACCATTCAAGATATTTCCGACAGAGCGAATGTAAACCGAGGAACCATCTATCTGCACTATTCGGATAAATATGACCTGCTGGATAAGCTGATGGAAGAACATATAAACGAACTAAAGGAAACAAGTGAATGGGCATGTGAAAAGGAATGGGTAGATGCGACTCAGATCTTTTTCGAATACTTTGCGAGGAATTATTTATTCTTTTCGACCATGTTAGCAAGTAAAGGTGCACCTTCTTTTCGCAGTAAGTTCCTTCAATTTCTGCTCGAAGCTTTCAAGGATGAGGTCGACATCACAGAAGGAAAAAATCACGGTCTAGATGAAGACGTTATTGTTAAATTCGCCGCCAATGCCTACGTAGGGGTTGTGGAATCGTGGTTAAAAGATGGAATGCCGAATCCCCCTCTTATCATGGCAAAAGAATTGGGAATTTTGTTAGAGAGAATTGTATAGCCGCAAGAACTTTCCCACTTCTTCCTTATTGTCAAATAATTTATACAAGTTTACAATCAATATATCAAATAGGAATGAAACAAAAATAAATAAAAAGTAACGAAAGGTCGTCTCTCTGCTTGAAGTGAAAGGCTGGTGACAAATATATGCTTTATTTTTGGGATATTGAACAGACCATAAAAAATACTTTAAACGAACTAAACCTTGATATAAATGTTGAAATTAGCAATAAACTAAATGTTCCTATGAGTTATAACGTTTCAACAAATACGATAAAGTTTAACTATTTAAAAGTTAATGGCTATAACGCCCAAATCAACTTTAAAATTAAAGAAACTGATGAAAACTTTGTCAAAATTATTCTATTTCATGAGCTCGGCTATTACTTGGATTTTAAGAAAAATAAGCGCGATTTAAGAATTTTGCTATATGGTGAAGATAAGGAAAAAGAGCTGCTAATGGCTGAAATAGAAGTGAATGCTTGGGATTATGGAAGGACTCTTGTACCTGAACATCTAGTAGAATCGTATGATCAAGTACGTGAATTGGATAAAATGATTCTAAAAAGCTATTAAACAAGAGGGACGGTTCTTTTAAAGGATTCGTCCCTCAGCTTATTCCCCTAAATCCAATTTCTATAAATGTAAGTTTACATAATTTATTTATCGTAACTTTTATTATATTTTGTCTAAAACATAGAAAAAAATATCTTAAGGTACAATTTTTAAGAATTATTAAAGGATTTTCTATCATAATGGTAATAAAAGTTTTCATGGAAAATACGAGAGGAATCTTTCAAAATGAAACGAAAATGGATCAAACAATCTATAATTCTTGTTGTTCTTGGGCTCTTAACTATTTTCATATTTTTCAAAGATCCGAATACTTCTAATCACAAAATAAGTAATCAAGCTGTTGCTTTACCATCCAGCCTTAATTCCATTGTCAAGGAAAAAAGCAGCCGATTAATTCAACAAGCTGCCAAAAAAGGAATTGTTGTCGTGATTACAGATGGTTTCCGCAGTTTCGAGGACCAGAACCGCCTTTATCAACAAGGACGCACCACATCGGGTAATATCGTCACCAATGCAAAAGCTGGAGAATCCTATCATAATTATGGGCTTGCCATTGATTTTGCCCTTAGAACCCCTTCTGGAAATGTCATTTGGGATCGGCAATATGATGGAAATAGAAATGGAAAAGCCGATTGGACCGAGGTTGTGGAAATCTCAAAGTCATTAGGGTTCCAATGGGGCGGTGATTGGACCAAATTTAAGGATTATCCCCATCTGCAAATGGACTTTGGACTCACAATTGCAGACCTGCAAAATGGAAAAAGACCTGATCAATCATCTTTGGTAGCGGATAAAGGCTGACCTTTATTATTTTTTTAAAGAAAATATCAATGTACTCGAGGGGCAATATCCTCCCCCCATATAAAGAACAAGGACTTCCCACATAAGTGAGAAGTCCTTGTTTACTAGATTAGTACAAACGGTCTTCTAAAATGCTTCTATCCTACTTGAATTAGCAACATATTGTGTATTAATTTTCAATTCGCAATTTTCTTTGTTGACAAACAAGACACATAGGTGTAATTTACATATATAAGTAATTCACAATTGATGATTACTATAAATCCTAAGGTAAGTTCTTTGTTAATCGTTAGATTTGAAATATTTTACAATAAAATTTTGGAGGTAAGAAAAAATGGCTACAAAAAAAGTTGAAGTAAAAGTGATTGAGGAAAATGTTGTCGAGGAAAAAGTAAATAATGTAATCGATTTATTTTGGGATGGTCTTTTTAAAGGATTCAAAACTTTCCAATCTTTTCAAAACGAAATAGAAGAAAAATCTTTAGAAGCTTTTGAAAGACAATTTGAGTTATTCGATAACACTTTTGAGCAACTTGTAAAATTTGAACAGGACTCTAAAAAGCTAACAGCTGAATGGAAAACAAATTTACAAGAAGTTTTGAACAATACTCTACCCGGTTATGGTGTTCAAAATGTTACAGATTGGACAGATAAATTTGAAGAATTTGAACAGAAAGTTGAATCTTTAGCCTTCAATCCAAGCAAAAAAACATTCTCTGCACTTTCTGAATCACAAGCACAATTAGAATCAGCTTTAAAAGAAGTGATCGAGCAAAGACAACAAAATCGTGCTGAAGTTCTTGATGTAATCGGTCAATATGTGGATCAACTAAAGCAAACCCAAAATGATTTTTTAAAAACTCTTAAACTAGACAACACTTTACTTGTAAAATAAACCAAATAAAAAGAACTAGTCAAAAAACCGTATGCAAGTTTGCATACGGTTTTTTTAACATAGAAAAAATAATCAGGCATAGGCTTCTCTATCAAACCTGAAAACTTTAATTTTTCAATAACGTTAATCTGTTGTCATCCTCTTTATCTGTATGGAGGCCATTACATAGGTGATCAAACCGATCAACATACAAAATAATCCACATCCCGAAAACAGAACAAACATTTTTTGAGCTCCCTCTGTAGTGGATTCATAACAGAAATAGCCTAGAAAAAATAAAAAACTGCTAATCAAGAATAGATAATAGGCATACCATTTCCTCACTTTTTTAAAGATATAATATCCTAAAAAAATAAGAAAATATAAACCACTCACAGTCATGATCATGGGAAATGTAGGCTCATATTTAGCCGCATAAACAAAAAAATCCCATTGTGAAATTTGGCTAGATACATGCACAGTTCCATGAACCAACTGAGTAATAGGTGTGGAAGTTCGCCATTCGGAAGGATGATCCAGAAGCGCACTACCTTCATACCAGGCAACAAGTGAGGAAAATAAAAATACAGCAGAAGCGGCACCGAATTGAAAGATAAACCGAAACATGAAAAATAACCTCCCTTTAGGAATTTGACAACTTTCCTTATGTTGAACACTGGCTGATTTTCCATAAGATTCATTCCGACTCTCAAATCTAAGTTAATGAACACAGTTGATTTAACATTAGCTTTGTCAATCGATGTTATAGGCCTGCTGTATGAAATTTTGATATGTAATTATTCTTCTTTTTAAGTTAAAAACCCTTCTTATATAACTAAATGATTAAATAAAAAGTCTAACAGATTAAGCCCATTCATAAAATAAAACACGATGTCCAATTAACTAGTAAGGTTCTAATATCGATTTTGCAGTGATTAATAAATAATCTATTAAAAAATGACGATATAGGGAGTGTTTTATTTTGTTTGACTTTACTGATCAAGTTCCTTTTGATGGCGTAGAATTTGCAGAAAATCCTGAACCCCGCTGCCCTTGTGTATTATTACTTGATACCTCAAATTCCATGTCAGGAAAACGTATTGATGAATTAAATAAGGGATTACAAACGTTTAAAGATGAACTTATGGCGGATTCGATGAGTCTAAAACGGATAGAATTATCAGTTGTAAGTTTTGGTCCTGTAAACGTTCAAACTGAATTCCAAACAGCAGATCTATTTATCCCTCCAACCCTTAAAGCAGATGGCATGACACCAATGGGCGAAGCAATCGAAAAAGGGATTGAACTGATCCAACAAAGGAAAGAAAAATATAGAGAAAACGGGATTTCCTATTATCGGCCTTGGATGTTTTTAATTACCGATGGAGCACCTACTGACCGTTGGCAAAAAGCTGCAAATTTAATTAAAGATGCTGAGTCTAATAAATCTCTTATGTTTTTTGCTGTTGGGGTTGAAGGAGCAAATATGGATATTCTAAAGCAAATTTCTGTCAGAGACCCTCTTAAATTAGATGGGTTGCGATTCAGAGATTTATTTTCTTGGCTATCCAATTCATTAAGTTCTGTTTCAAGATCAACTCCAGGCGATTCAGTTCCACTGGAAAACCCAGTAACACCAGGTGGATGGGGATTGATTGAATGATGACAAAAAACAATTGGAAATACAGTTATGCATCAGTGCTTGGATCTTCACATAAGAATTTACACTCCCCCTGCCAAGATTCAAGCAAGTGTCAGGTCGTACAAGATGCATACGGTGAAGAAGTACTTGTTGCAGTTGTATCCGATGGTGCCGGCAGTGCTGAGTTTTCTGATCTGGGATCATCTATTGCGTGTTCATTATTTGTAAAAGAATTGTCTAAATATTTTGCTGAAGAGAGACGTGTAAAAGATTTAGAGAGGTCATTTTTTGAAAATTGGATTGACCAATATCAAGACATAATAAGTTCCCATGCAAAAGATTTTCAGGTAACCGTTCGAGAATTTGCATGCACTTTCGTAGCAGCTGTTGTCGGAAACGACCATGCTGCTTTTTTTCAAGTTGGGGACGGAGCCATTGTCGTTCTTGATCCAGAGTTAGAAAATGGTGGAGAAAATTATAATTGGACCTTTTGGCCTGATAAAGGCGAGTACGAAAACACCACCTTTTTTATTACAGACTCAAAGGTTAAAAAAAATATCCAATTTGATGTTTTACCAAAGAGAATCGAAGAAGTTTCTCTGTTTACGGACGGCATTCAGCATTTATCACTCCACTATCAAACAAAAACGGTTCATAATCCATTTTTCAAGCCAATGTTTCAGGTTTTAAGAAAAGTGGAGAATGGCGAAAATTTGAATTCATCCTTAGAACAATTTCTTAGCTCTGAAAAAATCAATGAAAAAACAGATGATGACAAAACGTTATTATTAGCCTCCCGAAAAGAGGTTGAGACGATTGACAGCGACTAAAACGAACAGTCCAATATATAAAGATAGTCATGGAAACGTTATAAATATTGGAAAAGTGATTGGTAAAGGCGGCGAAGGTACAGTTTATGAGGTTCAAGGTAATCCTGGTACTGTCCTAAAAATCTACCACAAGTATGATGAAGAACGTTCAAAAAAGATCACCTTAATGACGAAATTGAAAAATGAAAGACTCCTAAGATATACCGCTTGGCCAACTGAGACAGTAAAAAATGAAAATGATAAAATTATCGGTTTTTTAATGCCCGCTGCAAATGGAAAAGAGATTCATATTCTTTATAGTCCAAAAAATCGGCTCAATGTGTTCGATCATGTGAGTCTCCCCTTTCTCATCCATACTGCAGCAAATATTGCACGTGCATTTGCTGTGGTTCATGATAGTGGTCAAGTAATTGGAGATGTTAACCACGCTAATATTGCGGTATCAAATGACGGTACAATCAAACTAATTGACTGCGACAGTTTTCAAATTGGCAGGGATAGAAATGTATTTTTGTGTCATGTTGGAGTTGGAACACATCAACCTCCTGAATTACAATCTAAATCATTATCCAATAGAATCCGTACAACCAACCACGATCTTTTTGGCTTAGCTGTTATCATATTTCAGCTTTTATTTATGGGAAGGCATCCCTTTTCCGGGCAATTAATAGGTTCTGGTAATACAGAAATGCCCATTGAAAAAGCAATCGAGCAGTATCGTTTTGCTTACGGAAAAAATGCCAAACAAAATCAAATAAAACAACCGCTAGGTACACTTCCTCTTGATTTTTATTCAAAGGACTTGGCCGCCCTCTTTGAAAAGGCATTTTCCCAAGCAAGTACGAACAATCGACCAAAAGCAGTTGAATGGATTGATGCTCTTGAAAAGTTAAATAAAGAATTCATTCATTGTCCAATAAATCAAGCCCATACATACACCAGGGCTCATCATCAATGTCCCTGGTGTGAATATGAAACGAAAACAGGGCTAGTATTATTTTCAACTATTATTCATCCAAATTGGAACCATAACAATTCCTTTCAATTGGATTTAATTTGGAAAAGAATAAGTCATATCCCTCCCCTTTTCAATCAAGAATTGCCTGATCCATATACGTATTTCTATACGCCATTAGAAGAAATTATCCAGGCAGGAAGAAATTTCAAACGGATAAAAATGATAAGAATTTCACAAGCAATCATGATCGGTTTCATTTCCATTTTGCTAACTGTTTATGGAGGCATGGGTTTTTATCCACTGAGTGGAATTATCGTTTCTTTTCTTGTTGGATCAAGAAAAATAAAAACGAATCGGTTTAAGAAAATTCAGACAGGATATGAAAACATAAATCAAAAATGGGAATCTGTCTTAAAACGCTGGAAAAAAAATGCCGGGGCTGATCAATTTTATACGAAACTAAGTGAATTGAAAGAATACAAATCAAAATACGAAGAAATCCCATTCCTTCATGACAAAAAACTGAAGCAACTTGAAAAAGATCAGAGAAACCATCAGCTTAATGAATTTCTTGATCGATTTACGATTCAATCAAGCAATATTAATCATATTGGACCTAGCAGATTAGCCGTTCTTCAATCATATGGAATTGAAACAGCTAAAGATATTTCGGAACAATCATTATTGAATGTACCTGGGTTTGGGCCCTTTATAAATGATCTTATAGAATGGCGGAAACAAATTGAAAAACAATATTCTTTTGATCCAAAGAAAGGTATTCCAAAATCTGGTTTATACGCATTGGAAAAGGAAATGTACGCTTTAAAATGTGATCTGGAGAAGAAATTAACTGTAGGGGAAGCTGAATTAAATCATATAAAAACTACCATTCTTACTTGCAGGGAAAATCTGATTCGAGAAGCATATGAATGTGTGCAAATATTGGGTCAATTGAAGGCATATGTTAAATCGTAAAAAAAGTTTTATTAACTTTTATATAAAAAGCTGTTAAGATGAAAGGGATAAAAAACATTATAGAAATTACAGGTGATGAACATTTTAGAAATTAAGACATCTTCCATAAGCGATGGAGAATTTAATCGAGGCGTATTTGCAACCGTTGATATAGCGAAAGGTCAGCTGATCCATGAAGCTCCAGTCCTTCCATATCCAAATGAGGAACATGTTCATATTGAAAAAACTTTACTTGCAGATTATGCGTTCGAGTATGGCAGTAAGCATACTGCGCTCTTGCTCGGATATGGTATGCTTTTTAATCATTCGTATGAGCCTAATGCCAGATATGAGATTAACTTTCCGAACAATACGTTTGACTTCTATGCCTACAAAGACATAAAAGCAGGAGAAGAGGTCTTTATCAACTACAATGGTTTTGTTGATGATAAGGAACCGCTATGGTTCGATAAAGATAAAGATCCAAACAATGATTAAATTTGTTTTAAAAAAGCCTTGCTCTAATTTTAGCAGCAAGGCTTTTTTTATTTCCACACCCCCATCGATTCTAAAGGACTTAAAATTTAACTTTTCTTTAAAACCGATATATTTTTACTTACATATGCCCAATGCTGAGGTGCCGACAAACTGATTTGCCATAAAGTTAATCCAGCCAATTTGTATATGTCAATAAGATTATATTTTTCAGTATAACTTCTAATGTCTGCGAACCAAACAATATGTTCCTTCGTGCCGAGCCAATAGCGGTACCATGGGGATTTAGCCGTGTTGTCAAATTGAATCGTTGTTCTTTTCGAAATCGCTTGATTTTGTGCAGCAAGGACCGATAATCCGCGTGTTGTATAGGTTGTGGCATCTTTGTCATATCCGTATAACGGCAACGCCATTAATAATTTTTGTGGAGGAAGCTGTGTGAGTGCATACTGTATCACTTGTTCGATCCATTCATATGGTGCGATGGGAGCGGGCGGGCCGCTCGGGTAACCATAATCAATCGTCATGACCGCCATAAGATCCGCCGCTTTGCCTATTGCTGCATAATCATAAGCTCCGACAATCCGATTTGTGGGTAAATCCGCTGCCTTGGCATGAACATTCACTTGTAAAAGTAAGTCACCTAATGCACTCTTTAAGTCTGCTAAAAACAAATTAAAATCATTTCTTCTTGCTGGTGGAATAAATTCAAAATCAAGGCTGACACCTTCAAACCCTCTTTGCCTTGTCAGTGTAACAATGCTTGCTACTAAATTCTCACGATAAGTTTGATTTTCCAAAACACCCCCTGCCAGTTCAGGACTGAATCCTTGAGTCGTAAAGTTTCGGATCATCAATAATGGTGTAATGTTCACTTGTTTGCATTTCAAAACAATCGCGGAATCCTCTATTTGATTATAAGCAAAACCCTGATTTGTAAATGAGTAAGCTACTACCGCTAAATAGGTAAGCTGTTTGGATAGTGATTCGATTAATGAAAGCGTTGTCGTTATCTCCGAAGGAACTAAAAACCCAAGTATATTCATTTTTAATTTAATTGGAGAAGGAATATGAATGATTTGACCGATATGCAGATGTTTTGGATCAATTCCAGGATTAGCAGCTTCTATGGTTGAAAGGTTGGAGTTAAAGGCTTTGGCTAATTTCCAAATATCATCACCTGCTTCTATTCGATAGACGCGTATTGGCAATGTATTGTCTGGTATATAAAGTGCTAGACCAGTAACAAGGGCTGTAGCAGATGTTAACCCGTTTACACTCATAATCGAATTAATGGAAACACGATACCGTTTTGATATTGACCACAGATCCTCACCACTACCTACGACATGAACGGTCATCCCCTTCCCCCATCCAAAACCAAATCTTCAATATCTTTAACACAGGTACCACTTTTTCTTACTATCATATTTATAAGATTGGAAATCTAGTACACACAGGAAAATTAAACTACTATTTTAACTTGAAAAATAGCTGTCTTTTTGTCAGCCTATTACAACCTTCGTTTTGTATCTTATATGATCATATATCCATTTTGCATCAGGAACAGCCAGGCGGACACAACCATGTGATGCCTTATGACCAAGCTTTTTCGCTTCACTTGGAATCACATTACCGTTTTTGTCCATTGCCACCGAGTGAAATAAAAACTCACCATGGTTTTTCCATGAAACCCAGTATTTAGCCCCCTCTTTTTCACCTGCATTATAAAAGCTTGTCCCTCTTTCCTTCTGGATGTAAAAAGTTCCTTCAGGGGTTGAAGTGTCGGGACTAGTATCTAGACCAGTGGAGCAAATCATTGTATAGATCGTCTTATTGCCTTTCATAATATAAACTCGTTGTTTTTCTTTAGAAACTTTTATCCAAACGGAATCGTTTTGGCTTATTACTGGATATGTCCCTCCAGAAGGCTTTAACCAATTAACAGTACTAGCTTTCTTCTCACTTTTTATAGGGTGCTCTTTTGTATGGGTTGGCAAGTGAGAGTGATAAAATCCAAATAGAACAATCAAACTTGCTACTATATACCCCAAACCTATTTTGAATTGTCGGGGAAGTTTATCCATTCTGCATCCCTTCTCTCTATTTTATTGGACTAAGCACCAAGGCAGAAAAAAGGCTCAGAGTATCAATCCTCAAAGCCCTTTTCACTTATATACTTTTCGATTTTAATAAACAATAACCGGTTCATTCGTACTGAGATTGTTATAGACTGTTTGCATAATGCTTGGCGGAGTGTTTACGCAGCCGCCCGATCCATTATGAATATAGGCCGTACTTGACCAGTTTCTCCGCCAGCTGGCATCATGAAATCCTTCTCCGTCGTTTGTAAAAGGAGCCCAATATGAGACTGGAACACGATAATGCGCCATTCCATATTCACTGCCCTCAAGGATTGACGGTGATTCTTTATAAAGGATATACCACACACCAGGATGGGTACTTTCACCTACGTCCTGTCTGCCGGTTACAACATTAGTGGTGAGTATCATTTGACCATTTCGATAAAGCCAAATCTTTTGTTCTTGAATCGATACCTCCGCATAGGTGTCACCGATTCCATTGTTTGTCGTGTTGTTTAGCCCGATCGCTTTTTTGTTCCAGCCATTCCCATAAAAATTGGCGGCAGTGATTGCATTTTGATCTTTTTTAAAGGCATTCTGAATCTGCGTTGTTTCTTTATCAACATCCATGGCCCAGCCATACGTTTGTCCTTTCACGGTAATAACCGCACCTGTATGGGTCTTAAACTGGAAATCTTTATTTAAGGTTGATTGCGTAGCATTAATATTCGAAATCTCATTTTTAATATCGCTAGGATCAAACGTATACTGCCCATCATTTGTTACTGAACAATTTTTAATGACATCGCTGCCTTTTAGCGTATATACCTGGCCCTGTACTGTATAACTTACCGTCCGATCTAGAAGGTCTTGCAGTAATTTCTCTTGCTTTTTCACAATCGGACTGTCTTCATTTGCTGGCTGTATGTATTGGGGATTTAGATGGATGACACTTTTGTATTTCTGTTTCTCGAAATCTTTTACCAAGTTAGGGACATCATATTGATCTCCATTAACACTTTGGGAAACCACAATTTTCCCCTGATCCAAATGAGCCACTGCATCTTGAGGTGCTTTTAAACTCTTATTCATTTCCAGGAGTTTGTTTTCAATTTCTTTTATTGTAGCTTCGCTTTGATGTTGATCCACTTTGATTGGTGTCAGAGAGTAATTTACCGCCTTTGAGGACGGCCAAAACGTCTCCTGGCTTTTTAATAGTTTCTTAACGCTAGACAAATCCGTACTTGTAAACCCTATTATCGAATCTTTTCCATCATAAATTTTTTCTTTACCGACATAGACTTCGTTTTTTAGGACAGAGGATCCTAACTTTTGTAATGCATGGTCAGCCGTCAGTCCACCAACGTTTGTGCCATTAATGGTGATATGTGAATTAAATCGGGTTGCTTGGTAATAGGAGAGGCCCCCTATTGCGAGTGCTCCTGCCACAATGATACCGCCAATTGTGATACCAATTTTCCTTCCACTTGTCTTTGTATGTGTATCGGACCTTCTAGTTCCCACATCTTCGACTATTTCACGTATTCCATTTTCCATTACCCTCACTCCGTTCGCCTGATTGTCTAGAGCTTTTTTCGAAGTTATCCGTAGTTATGTATATTTTAGTAGATTGAACAGGATGTAATTTGTCATAATTTGTATGCGTTTAAAATTTTTTCCTGTCAAACTATTAAATTCTCATTTATTCTAAAGAGCCAGACAAACAAACTTACGGAATTATTATAAAATTCTAAAATTAACTATTCCTTAAGTTAAAAAATGAGGCTGATTCAAAATGTCGTTAAAAGACGACTTTTTTGAATCAGCCTCATGGAATTAAAAAAGCAAGTGATGACAAAATCTTTTATTCACTTCTGTAAATTTATCGGTTTCCACCTCGGCGATGATAATCTCGTTCAATCTCTTCTTTCCAGCTTCGATCAATTTTCTTGCCGCTTCGAATCTTCATGACAGCTTCGCTTACAACTTCATAGTTTAATTGTGTTCCCATAGGATCAGCATGGTAATCAACAGCGAAGTCTTCGTCAATCCCAAATTGTTTGGCTGTTGAGATGGCATCAATATTCGCACCTAAAAACATGAATTCCCAGCCATATTTTTCTTTTTGATGCTGAACCATTTTTTTAATTCGGGACGCCGTAAATTCGCGGCTGGCATTTTCCAATCCATCTGTTGTAATGACGAATAGCACCTTATTGGCCCGTACAGCCTCATTTGTTCTTTTTTGCACATTCACGATTTTTTGAATGGTAAAACCGATGGCATCGAGCAAGGCCGTTGTACCTCCTACCTCATAATCATCACTGGTGATGGGAGATATGCCTCTCACATTGATTCGATCATGTAATAATTTATACTCATGGTCGAATAAAACGGTGGTGACGATCGCCTCTCCTTCCGCCTTTTGCTGTTTTTTCAGCATGGCGTTGTAACCGCCAATCGTATCGGCTTCTAGCCCGGCCATTGAACCACTCTTGTCTAAAATGAAAACCAATTCTGTTATGTTCTTTTTCATCTTTGTCATCCTCCATTCATTTACTATAATTAGGATAACAAAGCGGTGTTCAGAATTGGTCGCTTTACATGCGACATTTTAGGCTCCCAACAAAGGCTGGTCAAACGTAAATAAAGCTTCATTTATTTCGTGAATATTGTAGTTGCCATCCTGAATAAAGTACTCGACAATAACATCAAATTTATTGCTGCGGGATAACGCATAACCCGCAGCCGCCAACAAATCGATCGTTTCATCTAAATTTAATTTTAAGGCCATGGCAAAGGCAATGGCTGTTTTCTTCTTTGGTGTATAATGGACTCCATTGCGAATTTTTGAGAATAAGCGGCGGTCAATATTTGCCCGATGATAGGTTTCAACATCTGTCAACCCTTTTTCATCAATCAACCGCAACAGCCGCTCTGAAAATGATTCATCGAGCTGGTTCACGAGATCTAGTAAATTTCTTTTCTTAAGTCCTTCCTCCGATTTTTCGAGAAGATCCCACTCAATCCTCTCAGCTTCTAGCAATTGTTCCATCGCAAAAGGTTCTTCATTTCGATTACGGCTAAAATAGATCTCGGCTTCCTCTACATAATGCTCATCAATATATTGCTGAATCGATGAAAAAAGCTTTTTGCTTAACCCAAAGGACTTGCTATCAAAAACGACGAGGTATACCAAGATGTCATGATCGTATAAAAAAGAACCAATGGTGGAAACTGCAATTTGTAAGGCTTCCTCCTTTGGATAACCGTAGATTCCTGACGAAATTAATGGAAACGCTATGGACTTACATTCGCTTTTTGCCGCGAGAATCAAAGAATTCTTGTAGGATGATTTTAAAAGTTCTGCTTCCTGATTAGAACCACCTTGCCAAATGGGACCTGGTGTATGAATGATATATTTTGCCGGCAACTTGAAGGCATCGGTAATAACGGCTTGTCCGATCGAGCAGCCGCCGATGTCATCACATGCCGCCTGCAGTTCAATGGCACCCGCTGCTTTAAAAATAGCTCCGCATACACCCCCGCCCATTTTCAATACCGTATTTGCAGCATTCACAATCGCATCGACCTTCATCTTGGTAATATCATTGCGAACAATTTCCAATGGCATGATAATTCCCTCTCTCTAAAAAATTACACTTTTGATAATTAAATGATAGCGAATTTTGGAAAAATAAAAAAGGAGAATGCCAAGTTCGTATCGAATTATTTTTAAAGATGGATTTACTTCCATTACCACACTTCCCCCCCAATGCTTCATCAAACAAATCCCCGAAAGGAAGGTCCTCAATGGAAAAAGAATACCTCGATTTAAAATTGGATTTTATGTTCAAGCAATTATTTGGGCAGAAAAGGAGATGATTGGATTACAGATTTGCATTTTGAGAATACAGAATCTGTAAAGGACAGATCGGACGGAAAAACAGTCATTTTTGACGTCACTGTTTTTACATCTCTAGGAGAACGAATTAATATCGAAATTCAGCTTATCAATCAGCAAAATATGCCCGAACGCACACTTTACTACTGGTCACGAATGTTTTCCTCAAGCTTAAAATCCGGAGATTCTTATTTAGACCTTCCCCCTACTATTATTATTCCCATTTTAAATTATCCGTTATTTTCAAGTGAAACAGAGCGTTTTCATACGGTATTTCATATCCGAGAGGATGAGGGAGGATTTTTATGGTCTAATCTGTTTGAAATTCATTTAATTGATTTAAGTAACTTCATGTTACAATGAAAAAAATACCGAAGTAAACTGAAGGAGAAAAATCATCAGGAATTGCCATGGCTAATGATGCTTTCAGCTGCCGATGTCCAACGAAAAAAATTGGACGAAGAAATGCTGGCTGAACTGGAGGAATGGGCGATGAATATAGAAGAAGTGCGAGAAGCGCTAATAGAGTGGGAAAATCTAAGCTCGAAAAAGAAAAATTTGGTTGAATATGAAGCTCGCTTAAAAGAACTTCGCGATCTTCTGAATAATTTTAAGGGCTATCACAGAATGGGAAGAGAAGAAGGAATTGAAGTTGGAATAGAGCTCGGCATCCAGAAAATAGCCAAAAAAATGGTGGAGAAAGGAAAACCCATTTCTGAAGTTGCCGAATTAACCGGATTAGCAGAAGAAGAAATTAGAAGTCTCTAGGAATAATCGTGATCAGGCACCATCTGGAAATTTGATGGTGCCTGTTTCATAAGCGATTTTTCATATGCAAGGCTTTCTTGGAGTACCAAATACTCTCCAAAGAAGTGGTCCTAGAATTTTAGATTTATCTACAAAAAATTCAACAAAGTGAAAATCAATTAAAGTCAAAGTCAAATTTGGATCATTTTCAAGCACTGCTCCAGCGCCACCTGACAACACAAAATCGATTCCGTTTCCAGTAGTAACAGTCCCATTGCTATTTTTCATGATAAATTGCTCGTCATATGCGTGTACATGGCTAACTAGAACTTTTTTAACATGGTGCTGCTGAATTAAATCAAAAAACCTTTGACTTTCTGCCGTGTTTACTGGAAACCCATCCAGCCCTGTCCACCTGCCAACTTCTGGTTCTGCATGCATAGCGACAACCGTATTTCGTGGATTATTTTGTAAATGTTTCTGTAAAATATTGAGCTCTTGATCAGTAAAACCATATTTTGATGGCCCGGTTAGACTTTTTACATTATTCACAGCAATGCAACGAAAATTTGCACTTGGGATGTTAATTACCCAATGTACCTTTCCGATAATAGCCTCGAAATTTTCAAGATTGATTGGATTTTGATTTGGAACATCATGATTTCCTAAAACAACAAATACAGGAATGTCACGCGCAAACTTTTCAACTACGCGAACAAAG
Source organism: Neobacillus sp. PS3-12 (assembly GCF_030915385.1). Classification (GTDB taxonomy): domain Bacteria; phylum Bacillota; class Bacilli; order Bacillales; family Cytobacillaceae; genus JAEVLT01. The sequence goes on from NZ_CP133268.1 coordinate 54,778, forward strand.
TCCTGCAAGTAGGCAATCTCACCTGTAAAAACAGTGTCCCCACCGTGAACAATAAACAGCGGATCTAGTTCAACTGCCTTTTTTAAAACAAGTTCAAATTCACCACTCATCGTAAAACAACCATCTTTGTTTCCACGCCCTCTGCTATCACCAAGGAATATAAAATTGAATTTATCTTTAAACCTCGGGCTATGGATTCTTTTTTTCAATAAATGCATCGAGCGTTCATGAAGTGTCATAGACATCTTCTTTCCCTCCATAAATATATATCGATATAACAAAATTTTTATTCTATCTATATATATGAAGGTGACATTAAAAGGATTGGACAAGTTAATCTTTATTTTTCGGCTTCCATTCATTTTTCGTTCAACTTATTCTGCCTCTGAGATCACACTTTTGATGAGCGATTCAACGGTTTGACTTTTGGCTAGTCTTGGGCTTTGACCTGACCAGAGCGACATAAAAGCTGGATTGTTTTGTGAAGCAGATGTTTTTCTAATATCCTGAGTGAGTGTGTTTTGAATAGGATATTCTGGTAAGGACGGTTCGTAATCGTTCATTTTTAAAATAAATTCATTTTTAATACCTCTTGCCCATTTTCCGGAAAAGGATCGAGTTAAAACAGTGTCGTTTTCATTAGCATGCAGGATTGCTTCTTTATATACAGGATGTGCACCGCTTTCCACGCATGTCAGGAAAGCTGTACCCATTTGTACACCTTTTGCTCCCAAACAAATCGAGGCCCGTAACCCTCTTCCATCCATTATTCCTCCAGCTGCAATGACTGGAATGCTCACAACATCAACAACTTGCGGAATTAGAGACATCAGACCAATTAAACTTTCCTGTTCCCCATTGATAAAGCTCCCCCGATGTCCACCAGCTTCACTGCCTTGGGCAACGACAAGATCCATGCCTGCTTTTTCGTATTCCACTGCTTCCCTAACAGTTGTTGCCGTTCCGATAAGAATGATGTTTGATTGTTTTAATTCAGCAATCACTTGCTTAGAAGGAATGCCAAAGGTAAAAGAACAAATAGGTACCTTTTCTTCGATTAAAATCTGGACTTGTTCTATAAAATTATTCAAAACATTAGTAACGGCTGGTATGTCTATGAATTCTTTTGGCTGTAGATTCAGTTGTTTACGAATCTGGTTTAATTTCTGTTGTGCGGATATCAGTTCATTCTCTGTTACCTGAAATTCGTTAGGTACAAAAAGATTGATGCCAAAAGGTTTTGATGTTAATTGCTTAATCTCTCTAATTTGTTCTCGGATTTGCAATGGGGTCATATAGCCTGCCCCAATCATTCCCAGCCCACTGGAATTTGAAACCGCAGCTACTAATTTTGAAGTTGTGATCCCTCCAGCCATTGGGGCTTGTATAATCGGATACTCAATGTTCAAAAGTTTTGTGAGTACATTTTCTGCCATCATTTACACCTCGTTCATACTGCTTGATCAAACTCTTTTTGTTAAATAATATTCATCTAACTTCTTTCTCTGTCTGATCTATAATTCCTTCATTTATTTTTTAAGGAAGTCTTGCAAACTATTATTTCTTGATTGCGATAATTCGGATTCGTTTATAATCCGCTTTCCATATACCATTTTCTTAGGGAAGCCCTAAGGCAACGAAACCTCTATGCAAGTGCGGAAATGATAATGCCACCGAGCGCAGAAACAAAACCAAGGTAGGAAGAAAAGGTAAATAAAGGACCAGGTACTGCTTGTGCAGCTCCATAACCCGCTAGAAACTGTGCATTTGTCATCCATCCTGTTGGTACCACGTCCTGTTGCAATAACGGAAGTACAACGTGACCGCCGCCAAAAACCAATGCTCCCGCACGATAGAAGCTATCAAACATGGCAAGTCCTTGATTATGAATGCCAAGCCTTAAGAGAGGTAATACAAAGAGAACGGCAAAGAACAACGTGAGAAAAACAATGCCTGTTTTTCGGCTGATTTTCAATTTCATTTGTTGGGTCTCTTGCATCGTATCGTTTTTGAAGAATCTCCATCCAATGAGTCCTGATACGATAATGATGAGCACTTGCACCATTGATGTGGGAACCAGCATGGTGACAACAGCAGAAAGTACGGCGATTGTACCTCTCGTTTTCCCTGTTGCAAGCTTACTAGCCATGCCCCAGACCGCTTGTGCCACAACCGCTATAGCGACAATCATTAGACCTTGTAACCAACCTGCATGCTGGATGTTTAGTCCCTTAAGCACCCAGGCAAAAAACATGAGTGCGATGGCAGAAGGCAATGAAAATCCAAGCCAAGCCATTAGCCCTCCGATTAATCCAGCCCGTTGTATGCCAATGGCAATCCCAACTTGACTGCTTGCTGGCCCAGGGAGGAACTGACAAAGTGCGACTAAATCAGCATAATTTTTTTCATCCAGCCACTTACGCCGTTTCACATACTCCTCATGAAAGTATCCTAAGTGCGCAATTGGCCTCCAAACGATGTAAGTCCTAAACGCAGCGAAACCTTTAAAACCTCCAGTATGCGACTCAATCGGCATCTCCTCCTAATCTTTGAATCTGATCAATGACGACTGCACCAGTTTCCGATAAAACCAGAATATAGGTGCTTTAAAAACTCGTGGATCAACTTTTTTCTCATCGTTTTATCCCCTGTAGGCCCTCTCCTAACATTCGCAACAAAGTGTAGGGCTGCTTTATTCAATTAATACATTACTATTTCCTTATAAGATAATCTAAGATTTTCATATATTCAACTAATCTATTGTAAAATTATTGTAAATAAAAATGATTAATATCCCATCCAATTCTCCAACAAAGGAATCTAGTTTTATAAAAACCATAAAATAATTAGAAAAAAGAAGTTAAAACTAGAAGAATCTTTGAAAGATTAAATACAAATAGGACAAGATTACTTTATAAGCCTGCCGTTCATATTACGCCTGATAGTCTTGAAATGGCGTCCAATCATAAAAAAAAACGCAGAATTTTCCCCAGCGTTTTTTTACCCACTACTCTGGCTTAAACTGCCATTTAACTGATTAACCCTAATCACAGTAAATTAAGGATTGGGGAAAGTATTTGGAACACTTCATGTTTTAAAGATAATGCCATTGACTGAGTAGAAAAATCATTTTTATTCAAAGGCTTTCCCGATATAATTGCAATATTCCCGTCCGTGAAATACCAATCTCCGCCGCCATTGAATCCAAAAAGGTTAGGCTGATCAAACGATACAACAAGTGTAGACTTCATAAATGGTTTTAGATCTTGTACAACTTTATTTCTTTCATTATCCACAAAAGGTGAAATATGATGTGTGGGCAGATGCGTACTCCCACTAAGTTCAATCCCTTGATCATAGGTAGCAGAACCCAGCCACACCTCTTCACCATGGATTGTTGTATCTGTTTTCCAAAGTCTGATGTGATCCCTATTTTGTACGGTTTTGGTTGGTTTTTCAAAAGCTAAATCTTGCTTTCGGCCAAATAGATATAGGTTACTTACAGGAGCTTTGGGATAAGGTAAATTACTTAAAGAATCTACTGCTATTTTTATACTCGTTTTATCAGTTATTGGATCGGGGATTTTCCACCCTGACTCTGTAAAATATCTGTTAATTGTCTCCTCAGGCCCTAAAATAAGGATATTAATTGGATCACCGGGGATTCCAGATTTTGTTTTAGTCTTTAAAGGATAGTCCATTTTTGATAATATTGTACTCTTCTCAAACGGATAAATCTGTATAAACAGAATAACTCCAGCACAGAAAACTAAGATGATTGCCACAGTTAAAGAAATCCGCCTGAGATATTTACGAAACCCCTTATTTGATCGTGTCATTTTAAGTTGTTCTCCTTTAACTAGGGTTTCTAAGCTCTGTTTGTTAGCGAAAAAAGACGGCCTAAATTAACATTTATCAATCAATATTTCTTTTTTGACATATTTCTTAAAAGACGGTTTAAAAAGTAACCTACAAAACCCACTAAAACAAGAATTATTAATGGAACTAAGATATTGGAAATCATTCAAACACCTCTATATCCAAATTTAACCACATACATAGTATTCTATAATTGTTGTCATTAGTCCTCTTAGGTCGTTACTTTAATAAAAAAAACGATTCTTCGCTATTGAAGAATCGCCTTCTTAATTTTATTGATGCTATTCACAAACTATGTAATATTTTATTTATAATCTCTACCTAGACTTTTCTATTGACTGCTTGCGGAGGCTGTTCAAACCAGTTTTCTTTTATCGCTAAAAGTAAGCCTTGTCCATAATACTTCTTCATATCGTCAGCTATTTGGTCTAATTTTGAAACAATATCTGTTCTTAAACTGGAAGTCATAGCCTGACTTATCATGGCAAAACAGAATATTCCCAGACAAGTATTCACAAAAAACAACATTAACTTATCTGAAAACGGAGACATCTCTACATCGGAAATTTTATAGTCCCCTGACGCTGATATCGGAATATTTTCCTTATCAAGAACCCCTTGAAGTGAATCTAATACTTTTTCGATTCCATCTCTACCCTTACTAAAATGTTGTTTTAACTCTTTTGTCTTCGCTAATTTACTAAAAGTGACAAACACCATTTTTGAAAACTGTGCTCTATGAACAATTCTAGTTAGATTAGCAATTTCAGCAGTATTTAGAGGTCTTGACCCACCAAAAAAACCACTGAGATATGTCATGGAATCAGCAAATTCCACCTCACTATCTATTGCTACGTGTGGAGGTTTCAAATATACTCCTTGTGATAACATTAGGTCTACAATTTCATTCTGGATTTTCACAGAAAATGCAATGTTTTTTTGAAAATGATCCCGCACATCGTTTCTGGCGCAATCTGATAATGCAGTTGGATATGTACTCATCGATAGGTGCGTTAGGTCAAAACAAAAATACAAAATAAATGTATCAGAAAATACTTTGAGGGCGTCAACCCTTACGTCTTCATTGGTAAAACCAAGAGGAAGAGTAAGATTCTCTTTGATAAGAATCTCTTTGAGTTCATTTAAATTATCTTGAGATTGATTTAACATCTTTTCTATCACTTGTTTTATTTCGTTATTTTCTGTGCTTGCATAAAAATATTCAAGAAGTCTTAGGTCCATACTGCTCTTTAAATAGGAAGACCAAAGGTTAGATACTTCGCTTGCGGCTAATTCTACAAAAGACATATTGTTTTTTGCAGGACTCATTTTATCCACTCCTTTCTAATTAGTTTCTCCAATCCTCTACATAATATAAGTAGTTACAATGGCAAAAGCAACGTGCATTCTCATTGCCCTTTCAGAACAGTAAACTATAGTTATTCCCATTTACTATTGTTAAGAAACTTGCAAAATACCGTCAAAAGTGAAAGGAGCAATGATGCTTTGCATTGCTCCTTTCATTATTATTGTTTTTATTTTTTTAATGTGGCATCAATGAATTCATTGTGGATTTGTTCTTTAAAATTAAATGTTTTCTTGATGTAACCTACACTCGCTAACGTGTCAATTGAATCTTGTTGAGCCTTAATGGAATCTTCTGTAAATAATAAATTTGGCTTATCTGCTGTAATTATTTTCTTAATGATATTCGGTGAAAGTTTTGTTTTATTCGAATATATTTTAGAGGCTTCTTCTGGGTTATTGATTTGCCAATCTGCTGCTTTTTTGTAAACCTTTAAAAAAGCTTTAACAAGTTCAGGATGATCTTTGGCAAACCCTGTTCTTGCTATAATAGCTCCAGGAGCTAATATTTTCTTATTCACTTCAAGCGCAATTGCATTTCCATTTTCAACATTATTAAGATAATAGGGGTTCCAAACGACCCATGCATCTAATTTTTTTGATTGAAATGCAGATTGCCCATCATCTGGTTGTAAATTAATTAATTTAACATCACCCGTTGTTAAAGCATGCGCTTTCAATGCCTTAATTAAATACACTTGGGCAGTTGTACCCAATGCAACACCAACAGTTTTACCCTTTAAATCAGTAATACTCTTTATGTCCCCATTTTTTTGAACTAAAATTCGAACATTTGATTCCCCTGAACTTGTTTGTCCGATCACTTCAAACGGTAAACTTTTATCGATCCCTGCAATAAGCGCACCATCACCTAAAAACGATAAGTCAACCCGATTAGAGGCCAGTGATTCTAGCAGCGGCGGACCACTAGAGAATTCACTCCATTGAACTTTTGCATTCAATCCCTTAAACTCTTGATCAAACCAGCCCTTCTCCCTGGCTATAACTAAAGGCCCCATCTTCCCGTTTAAAGCGATATTAACAGTAGTCGGGCTGCCTGTATTTTTACTTGTCTCATTTGTTTTCCCTGCAGCTGAACTGCACGCTGTTAATAATGCTGTAGTTAGAACAGCCAAAAATAATCCAAATGCATACTTACGATACCCTTTTCCCATGAGATCCTCCTTTGATTTTCCCTTCTACTATCAACGTGTTGTAATAACTATGATAAAAAGAGGTTCTACAAGGAATGATTCTCCTTATAGAACCGCTAATTGTAGAATTGCACTCTCTTTACAATTATTTCTTATCAATTAGTCTGCTCGCTTCATTATTTTGACTAACAGGTACATTTTTTCCGACTGTTACTCGCCGAACCACTCGGTGATGATTTCCATAGTCAGCCACCGCATAATGTTGTGTTGCTAGATTATCCCAGATGGCGACGTCACCTTCATTCCATTTCCAACGGACTGTATTTTCTAAGCGAGTAACGTAAGAATCAAATATACTTAGCAATCTTTCAGATTCACTTGTTGTGTATCCTTCTATCTTTCCTGCAAATCCTCCTAATAACAGATGCTTTTTCCCTGTTTCGGCGTGAACATGAACAACTGGATGCCTTGTTTTATAGATCGTTGATTCAAAGACAGCTCGATAGTTCTTTCTGACCTCATCATCTGCTAGGTCACTTCGTTTATATTGAGCATAATCAAATTCATTGGAATGAATCGCCCATAACTGGTTTGCTAATTCTTTCAATGCTGCGGGAAGATCTTCATACGCCGTGTTTGTATTTGCCCAAACTGTATCGCCGCCAACCTCTGGAATGGTTACTCCTCTTAATATGGAGTATTTAGGAACTTCAGGAACAAAGGTTACATCCGTATGCCAATGATTGGCCTTTGCGCCTAGCTGAGAATCTAACTCAAAAATAAAGTTGGTGTCACTTTTAACTGGTACTGTTGGGTGTGCGTAAGGTTCGCCTAATAATTTTGCAAATGCTTCTTGAGTTGAGTCATTTAAATGAATTTGATCTCTTAAAAATATTACTTTATGCTCATGTAAGGCCTGTTTAATTTCATTTAATACACCTGGATCCAGATCACTGCTTAATTGAATACCTTGTATTTCTGCACCAATCCTTCCTGCTAATTGCACCACTTTTAATTGTTTTGCTTGATTTGTAGCCATTGAGATATTCCTCCTAATTTTATGTTTTTACAACGTCTTCTTATGAATTTATATCCCATTTAGCACATCCAATTAGTCAGATTAATAATAAAAAATAAAAAAGAGATTTAACAAAGGGAGAGCGTTGGCTTCTCTTTGTTAAATCTCTAGTTGTCTAGTCGATTTTTATCATTTCTAATTAAATTGGGATAAATTGTTAAGCAGGTCGTTGTATGAATGAATCTTAACAATAATGCAAATAGTCTGTCAACCTTTTTTTATTATTCCTATTGTTTTAGTTGGGTATTGAATTTCAAAATAATACATGATAAGTTATTATCAAATGATTTAACCGAATCGACTAGCCTTCTAGAGATTCAGTGAAATGACCTAAAATGGCATTTCGCTGAATCTCTTTTTTATTTTTAGAAAGGATGATGATGAATGTTAAAGATTCAACAGGTAAGTAAAACATTTAGGAATGATGATGAAAGTGTCCATGTTTTAGATAATCTGGATCTCTCCGTAAAAACTGGCGAGTTTTTGTCTATTATTGGTCCCAGTGGTTGCGGAAAAAGTACTTTATTAAAGTTGATTGCAGGGCTGGATTTAGAGTTTGCTGGCGACATTACTGTAGGTGATAAGTTGATTAATGGAGCTTCTAAAGACCGCGGCTTCATTTTCCAGGAGCATCGCTTGTTTCCTTGGCTTAACGTTGAGAAAAATATTTCAGGCAACCTTTCATTAAAAGATCCCGATATAAGAAAAAGAGTGGATCATTTAATCTCTCTTGTTAAACTTAAGGGATTTGAAAAATCGTATCCACGACAGCTATCCGGTGGAATGTCACAACGGGTGGCAATCGCTAGAGCTTTACTGCGCAATCCTGAAATTTTATTATTAGATGAACCATTCGGAGCCCTAGATGCTTTCACTCGCACCCATCTTCAAGAAGCTTTACTAGAAATTTGGGAGCAAAATCAGACAACAATGGTGCTTGTTACCCATGATATCGATGAAGCGATTTTTTTATCATCTAGAGTTGTGGTAATGGATTCAAATCCAGGACGTATTAAAGCGATCGTTCCTATTGATTTACCAAATCCAAGAACAAGAACGGGCAAAGCTTTCCAAGAATTTAGAACTATCATATTGAATCACCTCGACCATAAAGTCGATGACATAGAAGATTGGATTATTTAATAAACCACAGAAAGGATGACATACATGTCAATTCATTCAGTTACTCAGAACAATGCAATTACTTTAACGAAAAAAGAATCAAAATTAACAACAAGGAATGTTGTGGTTCGCGGATGGTTCCTCCCTGTTTTGGTACTCATTTTATGGCAAATTTTAGGTTCAGTTGGGATTTTGCCAGCTCAATTATTTTCATCACCCTTGTTAATTGTTATACGTTCCAATGAACTTATTCAGTCAGGGGAACTAGCAAAACATTTGCAAATAAGTTTAACCCGAGCATTTCTTGGCTTTACTATAGGGGGGGGGTTCGGACTATTAATCGGGGTTATAGTTGGTATGAAAAAAAGAGCAGAAGAGTATTTAAACCCCAGTATCCAAATGTTACGCACAGTTCCTTTACTTGTGATTACACCGCTTTTTATTATGTGGTTCGGGTTTGGTGAATTATCAAAAGTGCTCTTGATTGCTTTAGGGGCCTTCTTCCCTCTTTATTTACAAACTTTTTTGGGCATTCGTAATGTCGATAAAAAACTTTACGAGGTTGCACAAATTTTAGAGTACAACCGTCTAGAACAAATCACCAAACTCATGATTCCTGCTTCTTTACCAAACATATTACTTGGTATACGCTTATCCTTAAGCGCAGCTTGGATGTGCTTAGTGGTCGCTGAATTGTTAGGTGCAGATAAAGGGATCGGCTTCATGATCCAGGATGCTCGATCATTTATGCAAACAGACACCGTCTTTGTAGGTATTATCATCTTCGCTCTTGCTGGTAAAATATCCGACTCTATAGTCCGTTTCTTAGAAAATCGTTTACTTAAATGGCAAGATAGCTTCAAAGCTTAATATGAAATTGGCGCAATCATCTTTTGATCATTGCGCCTTTTGCTTACTTTAATATTCGCCTTTAATGACAAAATATGAGCCACGAATTGTTCCAGCTAGTTTAGATTTTTGCCTAGCAAACTTAAACTTCCCTTCTAACTCCTTTGGTACCTCCATCCCATCAGAAAGCTTTAAACCAACGGCCCGCTTCGGCTTAGGGTCATCAACCGTATACATGACGTTGACCTCAAGACCATCTTCATAAAAGACGTAGGCCATTTTAATATTTTCTACTTGAAAACGCGACGTTTCTAAAGGTTTGGCCGCAAACTCGATATCACGTTCTTCTTTCAAAATTCGGTTCACATAATCAAGGGTCTCCTGGCTCTCACTGGCTGGTACAACCGTAAATTCATGCTTGTATTTATTCATAAAATAACGGGCTTCATTCGCACGTAAACCTGCAAGCGCATCTACTACAGGTGAAGACTCTAAGCCAACTGTAGACACATTTTTAAAATCAACGATATAGGACATTTCCCACACTCCTTCTCTCTCTTTATTTCCTCACTACAGGAATCCACATTTCACCATATACTAAGCCGTTTCCCTGTCCCATCTCAACAACTGTATTTGGCCCGCCAACATAGGCAAAATCCTTTGCTTCTGGCAAAACTTGTCCAAAGGCAATGCCAGCAAGCATATTATTCAATTCGTCAACCGTCTTCTCTTCTCCTTTAACAACTAAATATTCCCCCTTAGGAAACTGGATCACCCTGGCTTCTTCTGGTGCCGCCGATGCCTCTGCCATAACGCCGGCATAATGCATCATCTTGTTATTCACAGCTTCGTTCACGGCAAAAATGTAGTCATTTACAGCTAAGGATTTTAATGTGTCAAGCCTGCCATCTTGGCTAGCTGCCTGCCAAAAATCTGCCTTCTCTTTATTTAAACCAGCAAAGTCTGTGTAATGGCTCTTAAGCTCCGTTCCCAAACCAATCACGGTAAAGCTATCTTTTTCTTCTAGTGTATAATCTGCCATATTCAAAACCATCCTCTTCTTTATATTAATCAAATGACTTGTTTTCTTCACTTGATGGGTCTATCATATCCTTTAATCATGTCAAAAAATGATACTGTTTAGGAGTCCATATGAAAAAAGTTGAACGGATTAATATCATCATGCGGTATATTAACAACCGCACCCAGTTTACCATTTCTGAAATCATGCAGGAATTTAACATTTCTCGTTCGACAGCGATCAGAGATATTAGGGAAATTGAGGCCATGGGGATGCCGCTTGTCGCTGAAACTGGAAGGGATGGGGGTTATTTTGTCATGCACAACTCTGTCCTGCCCGCTGTTCGCTTTACCGATAATGAGGTCAAAGCTCTATTTATTGCCTTTATGGCGACAAGAAATCAACAGCTCCCCTATCTAAAGAGCCGTCAGTCTTTAGCTGAAAAATTACTAAGCCTCATCTCCGAAAACCAGCAGGAGGATCTAGTGCTTTTAAATCAAATTTTGCTTTTTGAAGGGACCAACCCCCATAATCCGGACCTGCTTGAGCTTTCAGACCTCCCCCATCCTATGTTAGAAAAACTCATCCAAATTCTACTTTTGGATAGCTATTTATTAATTTCAATCAATGAAAAGACTTATCCTATTTATCTCTTACACCTTTATCAGGAAAAAGGACTTTGGCTGATTGAAGGCTTTGACTTAAAGGAAGAAAAAAAGCAGATTTTTGCTGTCGATCAACTTACAAGTGTTGAACCCTTCCAGACGAAAGAAAGATTAAGTAAGAAAAAGATTTACGAAAAACTAAGCAAGCAGGAAGAAGTTTTCAACTTGATCCTTGAACTTGGTCCAAAAGCGATCTCCCAGTTCAAAAAATACCATCCTTTAAAAGTTTCAATTTCCTATACGAATCCTTACCAAACCACTGCCATTCTAAAGACTTTTATCAATGTAAATAAGCCTGAAGAATTGACCGAAATAACAAATTGGCTCTTGTTTTTAGGTGAGGATATCAAGGTCAGAGAAGTACCAGAAAAATTCTTAGGAGGTTTACAAGGGAGATTAAACTTATACTGCCTCTAAGCATGGACCATTTGCCTGCAATTCTTCAATACACTGCATATTTTGGGTAGCGCCAGCAGTCTGACACTACCCCTATACGACATATTTTGTACATATCAAGAGCTTGTTATAACAACAATGAGCATGTCAATCTTTTGGAGTAAATATTCTCATTCAATTATTGTGCTCAAGGTATTGATGTACTGCCATCAAATCTCGTTTATTCAACTCACGAATACGATTGAAAATTGGAATATCTGCAATAGCCTCAAAATTTAAGCTTTCAGCAACAACATTTCTTACTTTACCTGTTAGCCAAGTTTGCACATCTATACCATCAACGACTTCCTTCCGTCCTTCATCATTGATGCCACTAGCAAAACAACTGACACATGGTACCGATAATTTATACACGCCGTCATGAAGATTATCTTCTGAAATGACTTTCTTTCCTTTACAGAATGGACATGGATGACTAGCTTTAATCTTATTAATTTGGGTAACAATTTTTTTGTAACCAAATGCTTCATAGACATAGATTAGTTTTTTGTACTTTCCATTGGTGAAATACTTATCAATAATGGCTTCTCTGGTTTCGTCAATATTGGGAAAATCACAGATTGTGATCCGATTTTTGCTGCTTATTGCTTCGAGATTGCCTTTAATTTTGTCCCAGAATGGTAAAACATTTTGTAATACCATTTCATATCCGATAAAACTTGCTAATTCCAATTCAAACATTTTCAACCTGACTTGTGTTTCCCTAGGCAGCAGTGAGACATCTTCTGTCAAAGTCAGATCGCCGCCAACAATTGATTTTAGTTTTTCCAGTTCTGGTAACGTCCCAACTGTTTTGATCACTTCATCAATTGGCTGTTGAATAATCTCACGAATATCAATATCGCCAAATCTAAGTTTTTTATGGTGATTGAGCACAGTTCCATGACAAATTGGACAGGTAATCATTTCTCTTGATTCTTTCATTTGCTCTTTAATCACTGATTTCGAGATCACCATATACATCCCAATGATCTTATTAAAGCCCTCCCATGTCCTCCGCGTCTTGCCTGCTTTATCATAGAATGACTTTTCCCAATACCCGTATAAAAAGGTATGCTTTTCTTCTTCTGTCATCTCATTAAAGCTTTTACTAATATCCTGACCTAGTTCATTCTTAATTTCATCAAATAGGAATTGCAATTTCGGATATTGATAATGTTTTAATACCTTCATCACGTCTGCATGTAGTAAGCCATCCCAGAATGGTGCGTTTTTGTCTTGAATGACAAGATCCAAATCAAATTTTCCTGCCACCCGGCGGCCCGAGCAGTATGGGCAATGATTTTCTTGATTATAAAAATCAAAGCTTCTTGTATCTTTATTGGTTGGATGTGCAGCGACAATATGGTTGATTAAACCACCTATCTCAAAGAGAAAGCTATATTGACTATACAAATGCCTCTCAAGATCAATCGCAATTACAGGTGCGATGTTATCAGAATCGAATTCCCCATAAATCAGACGAGCCATTGATGATAAGCTTTTTAAGATACCGCCCTTATAAACGTGTTCTGCATTTTTAAAATACTCAATATGATTTTCTTTTAAGTAGTGAATTCCCCTCTGATCTTTGAGCGTTGAAGAAATATGTATGGGGGCAACACGATCTTCATTCCTTTTTTTACGGAAATAATCATCATGACTGACAACATCAAGATGTTTGACAGATTCATGCTGCCTTTTACCAAAATCAATGATAAAATCAGAGCTTTCCATCATATAGGCGTTATGTTCAATCATCATAATACTGACAGATTCATCTTGAAGAATGTTCCTGACACTATAAATGAATTGGTTTAAAATATTTTGTGATAAACCTTTTGAAGGCTCGTCAAAAATAAACAACGTATACGGGTTTCTTGAGTTAGAAAACAACTCAGAAACTAAGTGAACACATTGAAATTCACCTGTCGACAAGGATTGTGTTTTTCTTTCCAATGTCAAATAACCAAGTCCCAGTTTGATCAGTAAGCTCAAGCGCTTATAAGCGATGTCTTCATTTGGAAGATCCTCAATGATATCTTCAATCGAGCGCTCAAATATATCATCAATTTCGTCACTGTATTTGGTGAGTTTCTTTTTAATATCAAGAAACGTCGCTACTGTTGAACGGCTAGTAATCGATTGGTTTCGGTCCTGTCCGACCATGACCAGTTTATCTTTTGGATATCGCTTCTGAAAATCCTTGGCGATACACTCATTGACAAGTGTCGATTTACCGCAGCCTGATTCACCCGTAACGGTGACAAGCCTATTTTTAGGGATCTGAATTTCATCCATTTGAATATTACGAAAGTGAAGATCCTGAAATTGATAGTATTCAGTAGGCATGGCCTGATTGCCTTCCCAAAAGATTGGCTTTGGACGCGGTGATTCATCGACAATCTTTCCGCCATATTTCCCACTGCCAGGGCCAAAGAACACTGGCTTATCAGCTGTATTTAGCACCGTGTCAGCATGATCAATCAGCCAAATTTGATTCTTATAGCCTAAGCTTTTAATCTGTTCTAAAATTTTCAATAGCGTTTGGTGATCAAGACCCACGGAGATCTCATCAATAATAATCACGGTATTTTCACTTGCTGCCATGAATTCTGCCAAGTAAAGTCTTGTTAATTCCCCGCCTGACAATGTACCCATAATCCGATTTAAGGTTAAGTACCCTATATTCATATTGATTATATTTTTAAGAATATGTTGCTTCGGCTCACTAATATGTAATTCTTCTGATAAAGAAAGGATCGATTCAATGCTTAATTCATTGATATCGGAAATACTATGTGGTTTTTCAAATAGTTCAATTTGTTTCTGCTCAACTTCCGAATTATAGCGTCGGCCCCCACACTTTGGGCACTCGACATTTTTGGTAGTCCCGCGTCCTTTACAAGTCGGACACCAGCCTAATTCATTATTAAAGGAAAAAACTTCTGGAGAAAGATGAAATTTTTCAGCAATCCTCACACGAATCTCTGTAAAACACCGGTATGGGTGCCAATGGTCGAACGCGGATTGGAAGAAATCGATGATTTTCCGAGAAAAAGAACTAAAGGCATTTCTTCCATTTTGATGGCACTGAAATTGGTTTCCATTATTGCTGGAAATAAATATTGATATTCAGCCTTTGGCAATAAGGAAACAAGACGCTTCTTGGATTCTTCACCAATTGTTTGACAAAATGTGGTTTTACCAGATCCGGACAAGCCAGCAATCCCTAACGATTGATCTTCAGGCAAGACGACATCTAAACGGTCAATATTGTTGGCAATTAATTGATTTATTTTCATCGGAATTCCACTCCAATCTCTACAACAAGTATTGCCATGTTAGCACAACTTCAAATGAAATTGTTGTATTTTTTTCAAATTGACAATCTTTCGATCTACAACTAGCCTTGCATGCAGTATAGTGTAATTAATAATATAATAGTAAGGACTTATTGACTATAAATTTTTTCGACAGGAGTTATATTTTGATGTTACCTTCAGACATATTAAACCGAGTAAAAACATCATTAAAGAAAGATTTTGGAGAAAACTTCTCTCATCAAGAATTAGATGCTCAAATTGAAGCGATGACAAAGGCAGAAATCATGGATAAATATTTCAATACTTTTGAAGAAAAAATAGATCATTCTGTGGTTTTCCGATTCATTCAGTCTATTTTCCATTTTGATTTAGACAACAAGCCTGTTAATACGGAAAAAGATCTATCATCCGCAGTAATCGATTCCTTTCTTTATGAAGAGGAAGAAAAAATAACGGGAGCAAAAATCCGCAGCATTATCAATCAAATTTTTGGAATAAATTTAGATGCGATTTCTGCATTAGATGGGGCAAAAATCTCTTTATATTCAAAAGATCAGTGGGTTTTGCAGCACGATAAAGACCTATTTGTGGTACATACGGGTAATGACGATATCGATGTTCGCATTTATCCAACAAAATATTTTACAGAAGAAACTGGATTAGAAACGCTCCCAAAGGATTTACAGCATTCATTATCAAAAATGGGATTCTATTATGATGAAAAAACCAGAAGTTATTATTACAGGAATCCATCCGAAGAAGCTGTACCAGATGCCTTTAAGGGACAAACAATGGGAACAGTCTTGAACACTATTAAGCAAAGCTATTCTAGTCTTTAAACAGGTAAAGGATGGGAACTCGTCCCATCCTTTTATTATTTATTTTCCAAAAGAAGATAAAAACTTAACACGGTCACCGATAGGAGGAGTATTATTATCGATCAATGCTACTTCTAAAACAGCAGGCCCATCCATATTGTTTAAACGATCGATCACGTCTTGATTTATATCTTCTAAGTCATTCACTCGAAAACTAGGGATATTCATCGCCGCAGCCATTGCCGAAATATTAATCATTTCCTGTTCAAACGATGGATGCGTGCGCTTAAATTGTAACGAATGCCCGTGATAGACCATTCCTAAACGTGCATTATTCATCACAACAAATAAAATTGGCAAATGGTATTCTTTTGCTGTTAGGATTTCCATCCCATGCATAAAAAAGCAGCCGTCTCCCGTAAGACACACAACTGGACGCTCTGGTTCGGCAAGTTTTGACCCTAGTGCTGATCCTATCCCTGTTCCCATTGCTCCAAAATGCACATTAATATTAAAAGTATCTGAATCGAAAACCTTCATATAATGAATGACATAAGACATGAATTCGCCAATATCCACAACATATCTGGTGGAGGAAGGTAAATATTTTTGTAGATTTAAGAAGACATTTTGCGTGTTATACTCATCCTCATCCGCAACTATATCATTTCTTTTTTCAATGAAAAGCTTTGAACGATTGTTTGGCAAACCTAGTGTCCTTAATTCTTCAATTAAAAATAATAAACTTAAATTGATGTCACCAAGAACAGGGATATCAATCTGGTACTTACGATTAAATACCGTCTCATCATAGTCCATTTGGATCGTGAAACGATCTTTTGTAAGGCTTGAATTATAATTATTCGTTGCGGTTTCACCTAAGCTTGAGCCTACAACCAATAACACCTGCCCATCGCCTTTTTCAATAAACTCGGAAGCAGCTTTATGGCTGGCAAACCCGAACACTCCTGCCGAAAGACGATGCTCCTCAGGAATATATCCTTTTGCCACAGGGGTTGTAATAATTGGCCAATCCAATAATTCAGCTAACTCGATTACTTGCTCAACGGAGTTCCTGATTCCCTGCCCTGCAAAAATATAACCTTTTTCTCTTTTTAATAGCTCTTGAGCTGCATTTTTTATTACGTCAAGATTAGGAACGATCGGTTTTCTTATCGCTTTAGCTGGTATCACAAAATCAGTTACTTTTTCGTGCTGAACATCAATTGGGATGGAAAGATGCACCTAACCTGGTACTCCAGATACCGCAATTTCAACAGCCTTCACAACTTCATGAAGTAAAACCCTTGAATCATTAATATTTACACTATATTTGGTAACAGATTGATAGATTGGGTCAGCATTTAGCTCTTGCGAAGCATTTAATCCCACTGTATTAACAGGAACGGCACCCGTAATAAATAATACCGGTAAGTGCTCCCGCATCGCATTTGCTGCCCCCGTTACCAGATTCGTGCCTCCAGGACCGCTTGAGCCAATACAAACACTCAGTTCATTTGTGTATTTGGCATAAGCAGCAGCCATATAGGATGCCGCCCCTTCATGCTTTGTCACAATCGGAGTGATTTCCGTCATCTCATTAAGCTCATCAAAAATGGCATTGACTGATCCTGCTGGAATACCAAAAATATGTTTCACACCATTACCTTTTAAATATTCTAACAAAATTCGTGCTGCTTTCATGATAGTCCCCCAATTAATCTAGTATTTTAAATGCTCTGTTTAGATATTTATTGGTAATTTCTTCAGCAGGTATTGGCCGGCTGAAAGAAAAATCCTTGCATTAAGTGACAATTTCGATCTGAAAGAAATTCTGCTTGTTCTTTTGTTTCGACACCTTCAGCAATGACATGAAGATTCAAATTTTGAGCCAGTGTGATAATGGTATTTGTAATAGCCGCATCATCAACTGTCATATCCTTGATAAAGGTTTTATCGATTTTTAAAGTATCGATCGGCAAGTCTTTCAAATAACCTAAAGAGGAATATCCAGTACCGAAATCATCAATGGCAATGTTAATTCCAAGACCTTTTAATTTTTTCATTGTTTTTAAGGTTAACTCTGTATTTTTAACAATTAAATTTTCAGTGAGTTCCAGCTGTAAATATTCAGGTGAGAGCCCTACTTTTTTCAAAACATTTTTAACCGTCGAAAATAAGTTTTTTTGTTCAAACTGACGAACAGATAAATTGACGGACATACAAATAAACTCGTTGCTTTGATTATGCCATTCCTTTAGTTGTCTACAGGCCTCTTTCAGAACCCATTCCCCGATCGGAACAATTAAGCCTGTTTCTTCCGCAATCGGGATGAATTTATCAGGCGGCATCATGCCATGCTCGGGATGCTGCCATCTCAATAAAGCTTCTACCCCGACAATTTTTCTTGTTTGATAGTTTATTTGCGGCTGGTAATAGACAACAAGTTCTTCATTTTCTAAAGCCTTATATAAAGCATTTTCAAGCTTGATGTTTTCAAAAGTTCTAGTGTCCATTCCCTCACTAAAGAAATGATAATGATTACCAGAAATTTCTTTCGATTTATACATAGCCGTGTCGGCATTTTTGATTAAAATTTCCGAAGTGTCGCCATTTTCGGGAAATAAACTAATACCGATACTTGCTTTAATATACATTTCATTATCCAATAATTTAAAGGGTTTAGAAAAAGAAGCAATGACACGATTCACAACCCTTTGCACTTCACGTTCACTTTTAATATTAGGCAAATAGATGGTAAATTCATCTCCCCCTTGCCGTGAAACCGTTGAACTTTTCGGAACGCAGGCACTTAAACGCTTTGAAACCTGCATCAGTAAGTTATCCCCTACGCTGTGCCCAAGTGTATCATTGACAAACTTAAAGCGGTCTAAATCCAAATATAAAACCGCTAATCTTCCACCAATCATTTTGGCATGTGTAAGTCCTTGGTCAAGCCTGTCTTTTAAAAGAACTCGATTAGGTAAATCTGTTAAGCTATCAAAATAGGCATGATATTTAATCTTTTCCTCTAATTGCTTTCTTTCTGTTATATCTTTAAATGTGACCACTTCACCGACAATTTGGTTGCCCTCTTTGATCGAGGAGATCACATATTCCACCGGGAAGCTGGAATTATCTTTTCTAAAAAATTTATTATCTTTATAGAAATTTTCCCATTTTCCATTAAAAATAGATGGTGCGTGAATGGGCCGTTTTGGTTCACTTCCATTGAAAACAACACAGGCTGGTTTCCCTATTAATTCATCTTCCCTTTCATAGCCTAACATAGAAGCCCCAGCTGGATTACAAAATGTAATCCTTCGATTTAGATCTAAACCAAAAATTCCATCACCCGCAGAATTAAGAATTAATTCCTTCTCACGGCTAAGCTGCTGCAATTCTGCCACAACTCTTTGAAGTTCTCTATTTTTCTCAGTTAATTCAGACGTTCTCTCTTCAATAATGACCTCTTGCTTTTCCATATATAATAAGTTTGATAGCGTAGAGGCTGTTGCGTCAACGATCGATTGAGCAAGTTGTACTTGTGCTTCAGAAAAGCTGGACACATTGTCGGTAAGATTGACCACTGCGATTTGACCTAAAACCTCGCCCATAGAAACTAATGGAAACATGAATAAGCCCTTAATTCCAAAATTACGGCAAACCTCATGATTTGGCCGTTCGTCTGCAAAGACATTTGGAATGAGAATCGGCCTTTTTTTGGATAACACCTCTTGCATCACAGCGTCATTCGTTGCATCGAATTTTATCTTATTATGTTCTTCAAGCCAGTCCTCTTCGGTCCAGTCACTATCCTTACTCAACTTTGCTGGTTTAATTCTTTTTTCAGCAAACGGTTCCAATAGGTGAACGCCAATATTATCATTTTCTAAGACTATCCCTAAGTAGTGAAAACACTTATCGAGGCTTCCCTGCATAGAGGAACACATCGAAAGATCACGCGTAACATCAAGTAATAATTGCTTCTCTTTTATAAGCTTTTCCTTATAGGTTAAATTATTTGTGTTTTGAATGGCAACGGCAGCCATATTAACGTAGGCCTCAACCGTTTGAATTTCTGACTCCGTTAAGTTCATAGGAGTTCCGTAATCAAATAAAAAAACAAGACCAAATAATTCTTGCTCAAAAGAGATAGGAAGAACTAATAGTGACTTGATTCGGAACCCTTTTACGGCTCTTGGGTCCGGGCGGCTATCCTTTGATGTATCAGGGATATAGATTGCTTTTTTTGTTTCAATGACTTCTTTTGCCAATAAATCGAATTCCGTGTCAATAACGTGCATATCCAGTGTCCAACCGTTAATGACCTCGGGTTTTCCTACATATCCTCTAAATGTTCCATCCTCCTGCGGCAAATAAATACCAACAGAATCACATTGGACGATTTCTTCAGATATAGCCGTTGTGACATGCTGCAATACTTCGCGCAAATCCAGCTTCGTATTGATCATTTTTGTTATGTTTGCAAGTCGCGAATATCTTGTTTGTTCCTTTAACATTCACACATACTCCAATCTAATGTTGTTATCCCCTTGGAATTGGTGGTATATATCCCTATTTCAAATATGTGTTCACGATCATGAACAGCGCCGATAGGACTATGGTGTTTCCTTACCCTTTCGACAAAAAGTCCTAGTTTTTTCATTTTACCTTAGTTTGCGGGGAAATTAGAAGAGTTAACAAAAATTTTATAATTTAAATCACTTGATTTTTGTTTCCAGTTTTAAATGATGATTTTAAATTGATTTGTTAAAAAAATAGCGAATTATTCGAAAAACAGCATGAAAATTCAAGAGTTAGCTGAAAAGACAGGTTTAACAGCCCACATCATTTGTTTTAGACATTCCCAAAAAGATATATACCAAATCCAAGAGTTTCTCTTAATTATTAGAAAGAGCCTGGTATTCCTACCAGGCTCACAAAATTATTTTTCACAAATTGTCCAATATATTTTCATTTAAAGGCTTTTTATTAAAGGTTAAGACTTCATCAACTGGCTGATAGGATTCTCCATAAAAGTGTTCATCCTTATATGTGTGAATCATATCATAGGTTTTTTTCATAGCTTCAAAAATCATTTCTTCAGATTCATTGTACGGTGCCCAATAGAGAATTTCCATAGGATTAACTTCGTTTGTCTCCAGCGAACGTCTTCTATAACCAATGGAATGGGCGTGCTCGAACCCTTCCCGTTTATAATAATGTAGCCTTTTCTCGGTATCACTGTCTTTATAGTTAACTGGTTCCACTTCAAGGATTATAGGTTTTCCTTTGCGTTTCATGTTTTCCATCAGTTTATGACCAAGTCCCTGTCCACGGGCACTTTTCGAAACGAATAGGTAATCAATAAAGACAAATGTGTCAAATTCCGCAAACATAAGGACATGATGAGGGCCCTCATCCTTATGATATATGTTAGAACGCTCTTTAAGGAGTGTTTCCATATGTTCTTTTGATTTCATTTCCTCAACCGGAAAATACTGATTTAATTTTTCATACCAATGCATAGATTTACTCCCTTATATTGTTATAACTTTTCCTAGAAATATAATACAAGAGAAGTATGTGTTGATTTTTATAATTAATACCAAATTACCTTTTCAAATTCAGGTTTCTTTTTTTAAGTAAAGCCCCCTATAGTATCTCTATATACCCCGCTGTTCCATTCACCCTGATCCTTTGTCCATCCTCGATCAACTTCGTGGCATATTCTACTCCGACAACTGCTGGTAAGCCATATTCACGTGCGATAACGGCTCCATGGGTCATCAGTCCGCCAACTTCAGTAACCAGCCCTTTTATGGATACAAACAATGGTGTCCAGCCAGGGTCAGTAAAAGAGGTAACCAAAATATCTCCCTCTTCTAGAACAGCCTCTTCCAGGTTTAAGATAACGCGTGCTCTTCCCTCTACCACTCCTGAGGAAACAGGCAGACCTGGTATCGCTTCGGCTGGAAGATTTTCTCGTTTGTACTCACCTGAAACGATTTCACCATCAGACGTGATCACACGTGGGGGAGTTAGTTTTTCATATAATTTGTACTCGTCTTTTCGATGGCTGATCATTTGGTAATCGAGCTTATTTGTGCGTACAACATCATGAAGTTCATCAAAAGTGAGATAGTATATATCTTCTATTTTATGAATAACGCCCTTTTTTACGAGTTTTTCGGCTTCTTTCAGTATAGCCTGCTTATAAACGAAGGTCCGATTAATCATGCCGTATTTTGGATATTCACGATATCCAATGAAATTCCGAATTAAATCAATCATTCGTTTTGTTTCTTTGGCCTTCTGTTCACCATCTGGAAATTGCTTCAATCGCTCTAATAACTCTTGTTCTTTTTTCAAAGCTTCCTGCCGTCCTTGTTCAAATTTCTGAATGGCAGCATTAGGCTCAAAATTTTTGATATTGCTGAGAATCATAGGGACAAGTGTAATTGGTTTTTCGCTCCAGCGAGTTTTCGTAATATCAATCTCTCCGCTACATCGCATTCCGTATTTGTTAAGATACTTATTGATAGCGTCATGGGCAACACGTCCACCATCAAACTTAACCAGTTCATCCAAAAAGTTATCATCTTTTACGTTTTGTAAATAATCAATGACTTCTGGATAAGGGCGAATTACATCTGCGACATCCATTAGCGCCAGACCCATTTCCGAAGTAATATTATTTGGTACCGATTGAGAAAGTGTGTCTGCTGCGTTTTTTTCACCTAACCACACGTTCATTTTTTCATTAATCCACATTGAAGCATTCATCGCAGCCATAAATACAGCTGAACTTTGCGGGTCAAATAAAATCTTCTTTAATTCTTGGATATCTTCGAGGATAAAATCAAATAATTCCGGTCCTGATTTCGTTTGGATATTTTGTTTTAACTCTTCTATGGAGGTTTGACTCTTCTTAATCAAATCATCAACGATTGCGGGATCGATTTCGGTTTGGGCTTGAGAATCCGCAGATGAAACGGTTTTTTTACTCGAACCCTGTTCTGGCTTATCATTAAATACAGGTTTTATGAAATCTCCTCGCTCGATAATGGTCATAAGTGCATCTTTCATGAGCGGGTCATGTTGTCCCATGTTAGCTAATAACATGTTTCTGCTATTAGGTGAAGCCAACATTTTTGTAATATCGACAAACAACCTTCCGCCAGCTTTACGCATGGGTGCAGGAGTTATTAACAAGTGAAAAGCCAATCCCAATGGTTTCATGGGATCGGTCATCATTTGCTGGTGGCCGACAGATAAATAGACGTGGCTTTCTTGATCATTCGCTTCAGGGATCGGAAAAAGAGTAGTAATGGGCCGGCTCTGGACAATATAAAATCGATCATCAGCCAAACACCATTCGATATCTTGCGGGCTGCCAAAATAAGCCTCAATCTGTCTTCCAATGCGTGCTAATTGTAATATTTGTTCATCAGTAAGTGTTTGAGTCTTTTGTTTCTCAGGATCGATCTGCAGTGTCTCTGTTCCGCCCTCTTTTCGTGCATAGATAGCCAATTTTTTGGCTGCTACCATTTTATCGACAATTGTACCCTCCTGTACTTTATAACAATCGGCAGAAACCAAACCAGAGACCAATGCTTCTCCGAGCCCGAAACTGGCATCAATGGATAGCAGCCTTCGGTTAGAGGTAATAGGATCAGCAGTAAATAAAATTCCTGAAGCCTGAGGAAAAACCATCCTTTGAACGATCACGGATATAAAAACTTGTCTGTGGTCAAATCTATTTTGTATTCGATATATTACCGCCCGGTCTGCAAATAAAGAAGCCCAACATTTTTTGATATACTGCAAGATAGCTTCTTTTCCGAAGATATTTAAAAAAGTGTCTTGCTGGCCGGCAAAAGAGGCATGTGGTAAATCTTCGGCAGTTGCACTAGAACGCACTGCATAAGCATGTTCATTACCAAGATGGGAAAGATGTTGAGTCACTGCTTTCATTACATCAGAAGGAATTTCTGCTTCGTTAATGATTTTTCGAATCTTCCTGCTGATTTCACCAATTTTTTCTCAATCTTCTGCTTTTAGCATTGATAGTTGATCCAACAAAGCATCATACGTTTCATTTTGTTCAATGGCTTTTTGATATCCCACTGTCGTAACACAAAATCCTTCTGGTACTTGTATTCCTTCAATTTTTGATAATTCCCCTAAATTTAAACCTTTTCCGCCAACGAGCAAACGCTGCGTTTTTTCTATTTCCTGAAAACCGAGAACCAAAGAATTCATCCAAATCTCTCCTAAGCATTCATGTTCTATTGATTTTATCAGTAGTACATGAGAATAATAAGTCTATATTAACCATTTTTTAAATGTTATAATTAAAGTAGGAAGAGAATTATTCTTACCCGATTCATCTCCTCGAAAGCCGTACATTTCCCTTATAACCCACAATCTCAATTTTTTAAAAAACTTTTTCCATCAACTCTTAACATTTTCCTACGTAAAAAAACTCCAACCGGAGGTTTTCAATGAATAACTATAAAAACTTAATTGAAAAACAAAAAACATACTTTCAAACCAATATAACAAGGGATGTTCCTTTTCGTTTAGATGCGCTTCAGAAATTAAGAACTTCCATTCAACTACATGAAAAAGAACTAATGGACGCATTGAAATCTGACTTAAATAAGTCGGATTTTGAATCCTATTCAACCGAAATTGGTGTGGTACTCGAAGAAATACGGTTCACATTGCGACATTTAAGAGCATGGACAAGTCCAAAAAGAGTCAAAACACCGCTCACCCATATTGGTTCAAAGAGCTATCTTTTTTCTGAACCGTATGGCGTTGCGCTGATTATCTCACCATGGAACTACCCGTTTCAATTGGCGTTCGCTCCGTTAATTGGTGCCATTGCTGCTGGTAATTGTGCCATTATCAAGCCTTCCGAACTAACGCCGAAAACATCTGAGTTGATGGCTAAAATAATAAACGACATTTTTTCGGCAGAATATATATCCGTTGCCCTGGGTGGGGTTGAGGTAAGCACTGCACTTTTAAATGAGGATGTTGATTATATCTTTTTCACAGGCAGTGTCCCGGTAGGAAAAATAATCATGGAAGCAGCTGCCAAAAACTTAACTCCCGTCACATTAGAATTAGGCGGAAAAAGTCCCTGTATCGTTCATGACGATGCGAAAATACATCTTGCTGCAAAAAGAATCGCATGGGGAAAGTATATGAACGCCGGGCAAACCTGTATTGCTCCGGATTACCTCTATCTTCACCAAAACATTAGAGATGAATTTTTGCACCATTTAAAAGACGCCATTCAAGAGCTTTATGGAGTAAACCCATTAAAGAACGAAAACTTTACCCATATTGTGAGCGAAAAGCATTTCAACCGCCTTCGTTCTTTTCTTACCAACGGCAGCCTCTATACTGGCGGAAACACAAATCAAGAAATGCTGATGATCGAACCAACTGTTTTAACCAATATTACATGGAAAGATGCGATTATGCAGGATGAAATATTTGGGCCCATTCTTCCGGTGATTGAGTATAACAATCTTAACGAAGTGATCAATGGCATCCGACAGCATCCAAAGCCTCTTTCACTATATCTCTTTTCTGAAAGTCCGACAGTACAAGAAGAGATTTCACATAATGTTTCGTATGGAGGAGGATGCATAAATGATACCGTTTATCATTTTGTATCACCGTACTTGCCATTTGGAGGGGTTGGAAACAGCGGGATTGGTGCCTATCATGGAAAGGGTAGCTTTGATACTTTTTCTCATGGAAAAAGTGTCCTGAAGCAAACAACATTATTTGATCTACCGTTTCGATATCCTAACGTAAAAAACGGTCTTAAAAAAATAAAGATGTTTTTAAAGTAGCAATTGCTTCCGATTTGTCTTTTTTCAATAGCTTCAAAAATTGACCATTTGTGTTGGACTAAGTTCGCCCTGTATTTATGTACGTTCCTATATGTTAGTGCATACGATAATTTGTAAAAATCTGTGAAGGGATTGAATGAGATGTACTATACTCCTTGGACGTATCCATACCCATATCAGCCAAATTATTATGCTCTTGAACCAATGTATCATTACTGGAATATGTACGATGACTCAAGAAATAAGGGAAAAGATTATGGGCGAAAACCATTTGTAATCAATATCAATGAAGCTGCGAAGCATAACAATACCTATCGTACCGCTATATGGACAGGAGAACATTTCCAAGTTACATTGATGAGTATTAATGTTGGTGATGACATTGGGCTAGAAATTCACCCTCACGTTGATCAATTCTTACGGATTGAACAAGGTAAAGGGATTGTACAAATGGGCAAGAGAAAAGATCATTTAAACTTTGTTCAACACGTTTCTGATGATTTTGCCATTATGATCCCTGCTGGCACCTGGCATAATGTAACCAATACAGGTAATACCCCCTTAAAACTTTATTCTATATATGCTCCCCCACAACATCCATTTGGTACGGTTCATTTAACAAAAGCACAGGCTATGGCGGCTGAATGATCGGATTCTAATGAATTGTTACTTCATAAAAAAATAACAGCCTGTATCGATCATTTTAAATAATGACTGATACAGGCTGTTGTAGCATTTTTTGTGAAATTAGACTAACATTAACTGTTCTAGTCTTCTGCGATTTTCAATACCATTTTCCCTTTAGCTTTGCTTGTTAAAATCTCTGCTTGTGCTTTGGCCGCTTCTTCTAGAGGCAGGATGGTTCCGACCAAAGGTTTCAGTCCCCCGTTTTTCAGCGCTGCTTCAACAGCAGCCAAACTTTGTTTATATTCTTCCTCTGGCGCATTCCAAACGGCCATGCCGAGGATATCGGCTTCTTTAGCCATGGTCATGCGAGGATTGAAATCTAATGAGCCGCGATTGCCAATTATGACCACACGACCATATTTATTTATATACTGTAAATCTTTCTCCAGATTTACATTCGCTAGCATTTCAATGATGACATCCACGCCGGCATCATTCGTAATAGAAGAAATGGCTTCCAAATAATCCGGTTGATTATGATTAAGAACGGCATCAGCACCAGATTCTTTAATTAATTCCATGCCTTCTTCAGTCCCGGCTGTTCCAATTACTTGTGCACCTGCGTATTTTGCCAGTTGGACGGCTAAGATCCCTACACCGCCTGACGCACCATGGACTAGTACCGTTTCACCCGGCTTTAAGCGTCCCCTGTGAAAAAGGGCACGATAAGCAGCTGTAACGGGAACGCCCAGCGCTGCTCCCTGTTCGAAGCTAACCGATTCCTGCAATTTATACACAGCTGTAGCATCACAAACCACTTTCTCCGCATATGTACCCGTTTGTCTTTTAGCTGGAACAGAAGCGACAAACACACGATCGCCATTCTTTAGCCTCGTGACACCTGGCCCAACTTCATCCACCACGCCTGCACCATCAAACCCAGGGATATATGGAAATTGCGGTGTATAAAAGGCATAACCCCCTGCCCGTATATACGCCTCAAACGGATTTACTCCCGCATAATAAAGCTTTACACGGACCTCGTTTTCAGTTGGCACCGGTTCTTCAGCATCAACCATTTTTAAAACTTCAGGTTCCCCGAAGGATAACATTTGAATAGCTTTCATTTAGATTCCTCCTTTTTATTCGTTCCTTTTTGTATGGTACACCATTCCCTTATCTTGGAACAACCCATTTCTATATTATTCATTTTATAAAAATCCATAGTTGTCCTCTATCAAGTGATACAAATTTGAATAAAGATATATAAACAGAGTTATTGGGAGGTGAATGATTTTGCCCAAACATAAAAAAATGAGACATGCTAGTAAATCGAAAAGCTGTAATTGTAATATACAGTTTGAAAAGATTCGGAAACAACTTGACAGAATTGAAGATACCATTGAATCCAAGTGTGTTCAACCGCCAACTGAGACTCGATGCGAATGCAGTGCGAATTTTAATGGTTTAAAAATACAAACAGGCGGTTCCCAAATAATAGAAGGAACCATTTGCAATAACTGTCGTTTTGGTATTGAACTCGGGTTTGCAGCGCCAGGCATAGACTTTCAAGGCGTATTGATAGAAGCCGTTACCTGCCTCATTAATAATACAATGACTGCTACAGGGATTGGCAGATTGTCTGGAAAGTTGGTAGACTTTGAACTATTCCTGACAAGAAATCCCAATACGATCAGATTAAGGGTTTTCAAATGTCAGGAAACTTTTATAGATACAACATTCACAGGTGCTGAAATTGGTCCGCTTTTTTCCATAACTCGGTGCCCAAGATAAACTATGGAAAGTGAGCTCGTAATTTATTAAGAATGCTGAGGGGTACTTCTTGAAGAAGTCGTCCCCCTTTTAGTTTAAAAGATTAATCAATCAACTTTCTATAAATATCTTTCCAAGGTGCATCCAAACGTTCACTATGACAAATCCAAACCTACATCAACAGAACATTTGTTCATTTAACAGCCTTTTTGGTATTATCTACGATGTGTTTTTAGCACATTATGTAATTAGTGAAAAAATATGTTATTTTGTAAAAAAAGTATCCAAATTACCAAACATTAGTTTACATAACATTATTATTGTACCTTATATCCGTTAAGTTCAGAAAATCCATTAGAGTTAAAGGTCTAGCTATTGTTCCAGATTCTTGGAAGATTGCCATCTTGTTACCTTTGAGTGTTACTTTTGTCCTCGATGGTCACAAGATTCCTATTTTTGTTACCTTCGAGGCCCTTTTTCGCCCCCGATGGTCACGAAATCCCTTTTCTTGTTACCTTCGAGGCCCTTTTTTGCTCCCAATGGTTACAAGACCCCTTTTCTCATAAAAATTTGTAAAATGGCTTCTCCCATCCTCACTCCGTTAGGAAATAGATTACTGTCCTCCATTGTTTTATGTCTTTTCAATTCAAATAGTAGATTTCAAAACATGACTACAAAAACCACTCATATTTACCTATCTATTATGATAGACCAAAAGGCTTATTTTTCCAACAAAAAAAGAACCTCTCCCTGTGAAAAGAGGTTCAAATGTGATTAGTTGTGCTTCCTTAAGTTGTTCCAATAACAACTGTTGCATCCAACTCTTCATCTCTAGCTATTTTAGAAATTAGTCCAGCATTAACAAAGATTTCAAGGGTTTGGCCTGCCTGTATTTCACTCGTCTCTACCAATAAATGTCCTCCAGGAGCAAGCCAGTGAAGAGCCTCTTTTGCTACCTTACGCTTGAAGTCAAGTCCGTCCGTTCCTCCGTCGAGTGCCCATTTTGGTTCATACAAGCGCGCCTCTTGGGGAAGCAGCTTTATTGAATCAGTGGGAACGTAAGGTACGTTGGCAACTATTATGTTTACACGGCCTCTCAACCAATGGGGCAATGCATTATACAAGTCACCTTGATAAACGTGACCGTCCATATTCTTTATGTTGTTGGAAGTACATTGTACAGCAACGGGATCAATGTCAGCTGAGTGTAAGAATACCTGATTTAATTTGTCCGCTATGGCAGCACCAACAGCACCGGAACCGCAGCACAAATCCACAACGATATCACAATTACGGGTCAATGTTTTTGCCTGCTGAACAAGAAATTGCGTACGTTGCCTTGGTACAAAAACTCCCCTCTTTACTTCTATCCGCAGCCCACAAAACATTGTAAACCCAAGTACATATTCAAGTGGTAAACCGCTGGCTCGTAGTTCTACCATTTTCATTAAATCCTCTAAACTATCAGCCTCTAAGATCAGTAACTTTGCTTCTTCTTCTGCAAAAACACATCCTGCACTCCGCAGTCTGCCAATTATACATTTTTCTAATTTATTATCTAAAGAGAAAGTTGTTTTCTGCCCTATTTACCTCACCACTCTTTAAATTTCTGTTTTTTATCATCCTTATTCTTGAACTAAAATAAATATCCATCATCACCTGTCATTTAACTTAGATAATTTCTGTACAGATCTTTTTCACAAGCACGATGCCCGATGGCACAACAAAAGGATGCGATTATATTCCGCATCCTTTTTCAATCAAATGGATATCAATTGGTTTTCGCTTTAATAGTTCCCAAAATTTCCCCTTCGTTTGGGAAACGCCCCAGTTCCTTTTTTGAGAATATGGTATGACTGTTTAAGGTCACCTCGAATACCCCTCCAGAACCTGGAAGTAATTCAAGTTTGTTGATGTCAGTTTTGAATTCTTTTAAAAGTTCTTTCGCCAAACTGACGGCTCTTGGCAAAAAATTTCAAGCGGTACAATATTGAATACGAATTTCCATAGCTTATCACTCCAATTTATATTTTTTGAAATATCTGACTTTATTTTATACCTTTATACAAGTTTATTGAATTTATTTGCACTTAGATGGTAATAGCTCAATTTCTCACCCCTAAATAATTAGAGACTATCATCTTCAATTAATATCTGTTTTTAATCTTAAAATCTAGAGGAGAATATTAAGTATTTTGAATGAATTGGGTTATAATATAGTTAAGTTCTTGCATAAATTAAAAAAGACCGATCATGCTGGATACATGTTCGGTCCAGCAATAGACGGTTCTCATAAAGGGAATCGGCTAAATGAGTGTATAATCCACCTGGGCGCAAACTCTAGGGTGGATTATTTTTGTTTGAAGGACAGAATACTTACGATTAAACTAGCAAAAGCAATCGTAAACATTAAAGTTTCGAACACTGTCATTAAGCAACACCCCCTTTCTGTTTGGGAGTGTGCCGAATCACCCTGAGAATTCCAAATCTATTGTATTTATAGTTTATCACATTATCGCTCAAACAGGAACAAACGTTTGTATACCCGATTTATAACTATTTATTAGTATAGAAAATAATTACAGGTAATATTAACTAGTAATTGAATGAACACTCTAGTCAGGATGTAATCAATATTTTTTACCATAGCAGTACTCCGGTACTATTTTCCAGACAAATTAATGTTTTTTTAATACCTGCTAAAAAAATATAAAAAGCCAAATTTCTCAGTATTAAAATTGAGAAATTTGGCTTTTCGATGCTACACAAAACTGCGCAATTGCAGAAGATCATTCCTGTTCTTTTCCTTCAATAATTAATTCAAGCTCATTATAAAAGTTGAGAACAAGTGGTTCAGGCAACCGTTCAAGGATTTCCTTTATTTCGACAAGATCTTCCGCCTCTTCGATGGTAGTTAGCTTCTTTCCTAATTGCTGATACCAAATCTTTAATTCGTCGATAAATTCATAAAAATGCAACTCAAACCGTTCGGCGAAGTCTGCGCTTTCATCGTAGGAAGTTTTCTTCATCGCCTCCCAATCTTCAAGTGCTGTCTCTAATTTCATTTTCACATTTTTAAACATTCGATCACCTTCCTTTTTCAGTTTTCACTATCTATCCTAGATATTTGATTTTAATTAAAGTGTAAAATAATCCACACCTTTCAACTAAGATGGGGATTATTTTGCGTTTAGGCCACATTTAATATGGATTTTGAATAAATTCTTCATTAAGATGCACTGGTAATTGAATATAAAACGTAGTTCCTTTCCCAGAAACACTTTCAACTGAGATAACCCCGTGATGTTCATTTATAGTGTTATATACCTGGGTAAGTCCTAAACCAGTGCCGTTTATTTTGTTTGAGAAAAACGGAGTTCCTAACATTTTTAATTTGTCTTGAGGAATACCCATACCTGTATCAGACAAGTTTATATGAACTCATCCATCTTGGTTGTAAAGATCAATCTTTATTTTCCCATCGCCTTCAATGGCTTCAACAGCGTTCTTAATAAGATTAAAAAAAGCTTTTATTAAAGAATTTCTCTTACCAACTATGGTTATTTCCGATTCGCTTACATCCATTTCGATTTCTAATGAATATAGTTTTTCTTGAAATAAAGTTAAGATCGACGTTAACTCCTTATGTACATCGATTTGAATAAAAGGATCTTCTTTCAAGGCAGGTCTAGATATTTGTAAGACATTTTGTAAAGTTTCCACTGCTTTATTTAATTCACTTTCCATCGTATCTAAATAAGAATGGGAAAATGATTCTTTTAATAACTGTAAAAATCCTTTAACGGCTGTAAGTGGATTTTTGATTTCGTGAACAATCCCAGCTGCTAATTGGCCTATGGAAGCTAATCTTTCATTATTACTTGATAATTCTTCTGATAATTTACGATGAGAAATGTCTCGAATAGCAATTTGAGCGAACACTTTTCCATCGAAATAGTAGGGAACACTTGAAAATTCAATATCCACTAATTTCCCATTACTTTGTTTAATTTTTGCATCTTTTAGTTCTAAAGTTTCTCCATTTTCAATTACTCTTTTTATACGTTTACTAGCCATACTATGTTGACTTGAAGGGACAAACTGATATATTTTTTTATATAAAATTTCATCGATTGGAAGATTAAATAGTTTTAAACCGTATGTATTACAATAAATAATCTCCTCGTTTTCATTAACAATAATAATTGCATTCGTTAAATTATTAACTACTTGTTGAAATTCGATAAAATCTATGGAATTTATTGTTTGTACCAATTTTGCCCCCCTTTCTTCTTTTATTTAAACTATCCTATCAATATTTTTATTAACAATAAATATGAAAATTCAAAAGCACATAATTTTTTCATACTAAGCGCTTGCGAAAAGTGACTGGCACTGTTCGCAATATATAAAAAAGTTTTTTAGTCCTTTAGATTCAAATAAAATTATACTAGAAAAAGTAAATAAATGTATGGAAATTTTTACAGCAGCGAACATATCTACTATTTACTAGTTAGATTAAGGTTTTTTATGAGATCTGCGTTTATAAATTTTTTAAAAAGAACGATATTTGCACAAGCGGTTTAAGAAAAACTTCATATTTTAAAGTGACAGGATTTCAAAGGCCTAAATTTTAATAGAGGAGTAAAAAAATGATTGGTATTAATGAAATTCAAGCAGCGGTTGAGGAATTGAAAGTGGCTGGATTAGATGAATTCCTAGTTCAAGAGCCAACTGCAGGTCCTCTTTCCCGCCGGTCAAGTTCAAGGCGCTCTCGCAGTTCTAGACGCTCGAGTTCAAGACGTTCGAGTTCAAGGCGCTCGAGTTCAAGGCGCTCAAGTTCAAGGCGCTCGAGTTCAAGGCGCTCAAGTTCAAGACGCTCGAGTTCAAGGCGCTCAAGTTCAAGGCGCTCAAGTTCAAGGCGCTCAAGTTCAAGGCGCTCGAGTTCCAGCTCAAGTTCAAGGCGCTCGAGTTCCAGCTCAAGTTCAAGGTGCTCGAGTTCCAGCTCAAAAAGAAGAACGAGTTCAAATCGTCGTTCAAGTTCTAGTTGTAGAAGTCGGGTGATCAGTCCAGTACCATCAAAATGCAGCTCAAGCCCCAGACGTAGTTCGAGCTCAAGCTCAAGTTCCAGTTCAAGAAGAAGAAGAACCAACACAAGACGTAGAGCTGGTTCATGAAGACTATGGTAAAACACTGTCAAACTTGAATGATAATAGGAACTCGATGAACAAAAAAATCCCGCGGCGTACATCGTCGGGGATTTTATTATATTATATGGAATTCAGCAATTATATTGTTTTGTCAATTCCCTCCATATATCGGCCGAGATGAGCTTGCGAACAGTGACTGTCACTGTTCGCAAGTGAATGTTTTACTTGAATAGTAGGTAGCAGCCCATTTGCTCACCTGAAAAAAATATAAAAAGCCAAATTTCTCAGTATTGGTTATTTATCTTTCAACGTAGTTTTTTTGTTGCAATTGTAAAACCTCAATAGTAGAAAGGGAATAATAATCAGCTATTTCCTCAATTTCAGTGGGAATTGGGAAAGAACGGCGAAAAAGTTTTCCAAACCTTCGCTTATTATATATCCCCCATAAGGTTAAAACTAGGAACGAAATTATAATTACTATAACTGTAACTAAAATAATGATACTAGAATTCACCAATGATAAAGCGTAAATATTTCTATTTATTTTCCATTCTAAATGAGACCCCAGCATAAATAAAAACAAAACTAAAAATATCCATCCGATAGCAGTGGTAACAGCTTCAAAAATCTTTCTTTTTGTTTTCTTTTCACTTTGAATTATCATCATATTACTCCTAGAACTTTTAGAGATGCACTCCTCGATCCGGACTTTCCCATGTAGCAAACTCATTTTTTGACTTTCTTAAAATTTTTACAGCATGAGGCAATGAGAAAACAACTAATAATGCAGCTATATGCCAATAGATTAGAGGATACCAAATGGTCCATATTAAATACTTTAAGATGTCTTTTTCATAACGTCTTTCAATTGTTAGTGCAACTAAAAACTGTATTATACAGATGACGGAAAGATAATTGCCAATCCAGAGTATTGGAGATGTAAATTCATGTGTGAATAAAAATTTATAAATGGTCACCAATGTTGTAAAAAACCAAGTATAAGCCCATAAAATACTTAGCACTTGCTCCATGTATACCGGAAATAAGCGACGTTGCCTCCAATCTAAAAAGATGTCTTTATGACGAAGGACAACTTCCATTCCACCTTGAGCCCATCTAGACCGTTGTTTCCAGATTCCTTTTAATGTTTCCGGAACTAACATCCAACATAAAGCTCTTGGTTCATACCGAACATCCCAAAACCTGCGTTGGAGTTTCCACGTAATTCCAATATCATCTGTGATTAAGTCTGTATCCCATAAACCAACATCCATTAAAGCCTTTTTCCTAAAGACAACAAATACGCCTGAGACAGTCATTACTTTGCCTAGAATTCTCTGTGTTCTTTTAATTAACCCAATAATACTGGCGTATTCTGCAAGTTGGATTTTTGATAAAAGATTTGACCTATTTCTAATTCTTGGATTTCCTGTAACCGCCCCTACCCTCTCACCATATTTCGGAACAATGAAATGAGGCATAATGTAGAGTAATGCATCCTTATCAAGCAAAGCATCGCTATCAATAGCTGCGATATATTCTCCTTTTGCAACAAGAACTCCTTGCTTTAAGGCATTAGCCTTTCCCTTGTTTTCTTTCACATTTACGACTCGTAAGTTCGAATATTTGCTTAAAAGCTCTTTTAATATATGAACGGTGTTGTCTTTGCTCCCGTCATTGATCACAATAATTTCATAATTGGGGTAGTTTAAACTAGCACAATGATGTACGGTCTCTTCGATAGTCTTTTCTTCGTTATAAGCAGGGACCAAAATCGAAACAAAAGGCATTTCATCTAATATTGGTATCTTATTTGAAGTATTTTTTTCTCTCCTGAAAAAAAAGATGACTCCTCCAATTGACCAAATAACACCCATAATTAATGGGTAATAAAATAAAAAAAGCACTGGAATTTGTTTCAATAATGAACACCTCCAGTTCTTTCAACTTAGAAAGTACTTGTCATCATTATAAATTATATTTACATAATGTCTATGCTAATTAATTGGAAAATCGTTATGTTTAGTCATGAAACCTTCAACCTTCCTCTGCCCTAACATTCATACAACGACTTTATTGTAACGTTGATGTGCCGTCTCCATAGTTTATCACTACGCCACCCTCAACATTAAAGATATAAACGTTAAATTCTAATTGATTATCCTCAACACTCTTGGCTTGCATGTGCACTCCGCGAGCGACTAATTCATTTCCTCTGAAGATCGGCTCAACCTGGTACCTTACGTGATTATCGGTTGTTTTAAGATACTTCGCCACCTCATCCTCATAAATTAACATACCAGGGTCATTTAAACTTCTGGTACCTGTCATTAGATTTTTCATATTGTTGTTTTGTCCGGTGAATTGATATCCGATCAGATGGCTACGATTGTACAGCCATTCCCGCTTCCCATTTACAGTTATTTGTTTGTTGTGCCAGCCAGTTGGTTTAACATAAAGTGGTTCTCGCTTTGCTGTTGGCATCATTGATTTATGCAACATAGCGTTTGCAACTCCAACCCGATTGTATGGATCTAGATTAGAAAAGGTTTCCCAGTTTCCTTTGCTTAAACTAAGGTCATCTGCTGTAAAAGTTGTACGGTTCTGGTTAACTGCGACAACTTGGTTTTTACCGTCAAAATTTAAATTGGTTAATTGATTATAAATATCGGTGTTTGTCGGTTGGCTTTGGTCTGCTGTTGTATTTGTTGTTGTGTTTTCTGTTGCTGCCGTACTCGAAGTTTCCTTTGTTACTGCTGTTTTTGTATCTGAAATAGCTTTTGATGCAGCATTATGTGTGGATGTCACATTAGCATTACTGCACCCAGCCAGAATGCTTAGCATAAGTATTGCTATAACAGAAATTTGCTTCATTGATTTTTTCAATTAATTCTCCTCCATAGAAAAATGGCTTTTATAGCACTATTACATCTTACATCAATTTTAAAATTTTAGTAAAAAAACATATAAAAAGCCAAAGTTCCAAGTGTTAGTATTTTACTTTTAAACTGTTAAAAACTTTTATCGTTTTATTGAAAAAAGGATAGAAATGATTCTTTCGACAAAAATAATAAAATGATTTTGTACGGGAGGATGAAAAAATGGAATTAGAAATGCGAGAGAAATGCGGAGTATTTGGAGTCTTTAATCACTCCAAAGCTGCTGACTTAACCTATTACGGCCTACATGCCTTACAGCATCGCGGTCAAGAGAGTGCAGGAATTGTAGTAAGTGATGGGAAAACCTTTCGACATCACCGAGGAATGGGGTTAGTCACACAGGTATTTTCCAGAGATATCCTTAATGGACTAAACGGAAATATGGCAATTGGTCATGTACGATACTCCACTTCGGGAGCAAGTTCGATACAAAACGCACAGCCTCTCGTTTTTAAATACAGCGAGGGCGATTTGGCAGTAGCCCATAACGGAAACCTTGTAAATGCAAATATCGAACGGAAAGTCTTGCATCAGCAAGGGGCGATTTTTCAGACTACAACTGATACGGAAATTATCGCTCACTTAATCGCCCGTTCAAGCAAAAAGTATTTTTCGCAGGCGGCCCCTGAAGTTCTAAAGATGCTTGACGGTTCATTCGCACTCTTAATTATGACAGAAAAGCAGATGTTGGTTGCTTTAGATCGGCAGGGATTGCGGCCGCTAAGCCTTGGGAAAATTGGGGATTCAATCGTGGCAGCCTCGGAAACATGTGCTCTAAATGCCGTTAATGCAACGTTTTGGAGGGACGTTGAACCGGGCGAATGGCTTCTTATTGACGAAAAAGGTATACAAACAGGTCGCTTTGCCGCAAAAGGAGAGGTTTCCCTTTGTTCCTTTGAATTTGTTTATTTTGCCCGCCCTGATAGTGTCATTCATGGCAGAAGTGTCTTAGCCATTAGAAAGGAATTAGGACAAATTCTAGCAAAAGAGCATCCCGTACAAGCTGATGTTGTCGTGGCAGTACCTGAATCGAGCGTCCCTGCCGCACTGGGGTATGCCCAAGAATCGGGAATCCCCTATGAAATGGGGATCATCAAAAATCCATATGCCGGCAGATCATTTATTGAACCGACACAAGAATTACGCGATTTAGCAGTCCGTCTCAAATTAAGCGGCGTACAAGAAATACTTGAAAATAAAAAAGTGGTCCTTGTCGATGATTCCATTGTTCGGGGAACAACAAGCAAACGCATTGTGGAACTGATTCGGCAAGCAGGTGCTAAGGAAGTCCATGTCAGAATTACTTCACCCATGGTAAAAAATCCTTGCTTTTATGGGATAGACATGCCGACTAAAGAGGAGTTATTTGCTAACAAACATGAACATGAACAAGCAATGGGGGAAGCGATTGGAGCCGATTCTTTAGCGTTTTTAAGCACTGAAGGTTTATTGGAGGCGGTCGATGTAGATCTTGCAGAAACTAGTCGCCGATGTATTGCCTGTTTTAGCGGAGCGTATCCTACTAAGTTATATTTAAAGTAATAATTGAAAATCGATGTATCCAGAGGCAAGGGAAAAAGAGAAAAGCAAAATCATTCGTGTAATTGGTGATTGTAGAAACCAGTGCTGCGTTTTACTATGTTAGGTGTAACTACAAATTATATACCCCAACAGAATAAGGCTAGCAAGAAAACCCATTCTTAAAAGAAGCCAAGTAAGAATGGGTTTTCTTGCAAAAGATAATTAATCTCTTTTTGAATGTACGTTATTCTGAAGATTCTCTTTCTGAACTTGGCAAACATATATCGTAACTTGGCCATGTAAGAAATCCCCCCAACACTTCTTATTAAACAAACCCACCCTCCGTTTAAGTACAAAAATTCACAAAGTTGCACCTTCTACTTGATTAATGTCATGAAAATTATTCATTGCTCAAATTCATCAATGACTTTAAGAGCAGAGTGTAAAAACCCTGCTCCTGGAAAAATTTCATCTATTTACAGTGCACCAACTACTGGGTGCGGAACATACGGTTCTTCTAAGTACGCAATTTCATCAGGTGTTAATGTTATGGTTAGGGCTCCGACGGCATCTTCAAGATGGGATATTTTCGTTGCCCCGATAATCGGTGATGTCACCGATTCTTTCTGTAACAACCAAGCAATTGAGATTTGTGAACGAAGGACACCGTGTTTTTCAGCCAGCTCTGCAACCCGCTCTGCAATTAATCGGTCAGTGCTTGCAGTGGCATCGTACTTTGATCTCTGCGTTTGGTCGGTTTCGGAACGAAGTGTTGTTTCTGACCAATCACGCGTCAATCTACCTGAAGCAAGTGGGCTGTATGGAGTCACTCCGATTTTCTCCTCCTTACATAGCGGTAACATTTCTCGTTCTTCTTCACGATACAAGAGATTGAGGTGGTTCTGCATCGATACAAACCGTGTCCATCCATTTTTCTCTGCCACATTCAATGCTTTTAGGAACTGCCAGGCATACATGGCGGAAGCACCAATATATCGTGCTTTACCAGCTTTCACAACATCATGTAATGCTTCCATTGTCTCTTCGATCGGTGTGTCATAATCCCAACGGTGGATGATATAAAGGTCTACATAATCTGTTCCCAAGCGTTTAAGACTCTTGTCAATTTCGCTCATAATATGCTTTCGGGAGAGACCTCTGCTGTTGGGTCCTTTCCTGTTTAAATCTTTACCAAGCGGAAAATAAACCTTAGTGGCAAGGACAACCTCATCTCGGTTTGCAAAATCCTTAAGCGCACGTCCAACAAATTCCTCACTTGTTCCATCGGAATAGACATTCGCTGTATCAAAGAAATTAATTCCTAAATCAAGGGCTTTTTTGATGACAGACCGACTACTCTCTTCATCAATTACCCAAGGGTGAACCCAACGTTCCTTCTCACCAAAACCCATGCATCCGAGACAAAGCCGAGATACATCCAAGCCAGTATTTCCAAGTTTCACGTATTCCATTTCGTTTCTCCTCGCTTTCGAATATCTATACCAACTTTTAGTATTAACAGAAACAAAATTCTTAAAATGGTTAAATGATTGAGGATTGTCCATTTATGTACAATTAAATAAAAACTGTCTATTAAAACATCTATACATTAATGAACATCTGTATATAATTATAAATAGAAATAGGGAGTTTACAATTGTTAAAAGACCAAATTTTGTTCATTAGTGAACAAATCAATTAAAATTGTTTATTATTATGGAAGTCTGGTGAATCTTATCATGGCAAAAGTAGATAGGAGAATACTCAAATCTCAACAAGCCATAAAAAATGCTGTGGTTGAGCTGATGTCTGAAAAAAGTTTTGATGACATTAAGATTCAAGATATTTCCGACAAGGCAAATGTTAGCCGAGGAACTATTTATCTTCATTATTTGGATAAATATGATTTGTTGGATAAGCTCATTGCAGATCATATCAATGAAATGCAAGCCATTTGCGAATCAGCCTCTGAATTGGATTTTATAGATGCTAATCTGCCATGGTTCGAATACATTGAAAGTCATTATTTATTCTTTTCAACGATGTTAGCAAGTAAGGGGGCTCCTTCTTTTCGTAGTCAGTTCCTTAAGTTTCTTATAGAAGAGTTTAAAGATGAAGTGGATGTTGCAAAAGGAAAAAATCAAGGTTTAAATGAAGATGTTATTCTTCAATTTATTGTGACCTCGTACGTAGGAATAGTGGAATGGTGGATTACAAATGGGATGCCTTATCCGCCCCGTGTCATGGCAGAACAAGTTGGATTTTTGTTAGAGAGAAATCTTTAGAAAGCATTCATTCTTGCTCTTTCATATGTGTACAAATACGTAAATATCAAATTTCAGTTAGCAATATGTTTAACGTTTTCAGGGTTATTTTTTGATAGTAATATGTGTTCTCAAAATAAACAGATAAGGGTACAACGTCTGTTGTACCCTCACAATTTGATATACAATATATTTTACAAAAATTGTTTCATAAAAGACTTACTTCTCCGCCATCCACGGGTTTTGTTGTTTAAGCATTTCATCATAACTGTAATCGAATCCTTCAACAAATACTGTTGGAGTCTTGAACAATACAATACTTGATACCTCTTTAGCTAAATCTTTATCCCAACCTTCAGGCCAAACCTTTGTTTTTAGCGTGCTATAATATCGGTTTGGTTCTATTGAGTGAAGGTTCCTATTATTCATTTCAAAACTTGTTATTGGACTTGTCTTCTTACGAAGAACTTTACTAAATGGGTAGTATGCAATTGTCAAAGCAAGTTCCATAAACCATGTCAGAAATGAGATAAATTTGTGTCTGAAAACCATCAAGCCTCCAAACATAGTTACTGCACAGACAGCGGCCGTAATCTCCATATTCTTTTCAAAAAGTGTGTTAATAATGTTCATCGTATAAGACCCAACCTTCTAAAATGTATATTTACTGTTAAAAGCTCTCATATTCTTGTAAAAGTACCACCATGCTTGTTAACTGAGTGTACCTGAAGCTCGCAACTTTCATTTAACAAGATAATCAACTTATTTACATTGTAAGTATAAATTCATAAATTTTATATTTGGAGTTCTTTATGAATCTGTTCACAAATTAGTCGAAAAGATTTGAACACTTCGTGACAAAAAAACAAAAGAAAACAGCCCTTTTCATTCTGAGAAGGACTGTATTAGTATAAATGTTAAATTCCGATATAATAATCTGAGATTTTTTGCTTTTACTCATTTTTCACTGACATCACTTAATAATCCTATATAATACTTTAATTCCCCAGCATCATTTCTCACTTCACTGATCGTAAGCCATTCTGGATAGATCTCTCCATTTTTCCGCTTATTCCAAATATTTCCTTGCCAATATCCCTCGCTTTTAATGGATTGCCACATCTTTTGATAAAAATTCTGGTCATGTCTCCCCGATTGTAATACATTAGGATTTTTTCCAATTATCTCTTCCGCATCATAACCAGTTACTTTTGTAAACGAACGGTTTACTTTTTCAATGATTCCGTGAGTGTTAGTGACCATCATGCTTTGTCCAATATTTTCTAAAATCCTTGTTTCCAAATTTAACTTATCAAGGTAAAACATCCAAACAACAATGACAAAACTTGTAAGAGAGAACATCGCAAGCGACATAAAACCGATTGCGTATTGTCCTGTCATTCCAAAGACGATTGATAATACAAGCGGTGGGAAGAATCCCCCAAGCCCTCCCATTGCGGAAACTATTCCATTTGCAATTCCTGCCTGTTTTGAAAAATAATAAGGAACCAATTTAAAGATCGTTCCATTACCAATACCTGCACAAATGGCAACTAATAGACACCCGATTGTATATAAGGTTATGTTGGGAGTAAAAGAAAGTAAAACTCCGGAAAAGGCTAGTCCGTTGAAAACAAAGAATAAAATTTTAAATGGATTAATTTTATCACCGAGCCACCCTCCTATTGGTCGAAGCAGTGTTGCTAATGTGATAAATCCAGCTGTTCTAAGACCTGCATCAACGGTTGTTAATTTAAAGTTTGAAACTAAAAAATTAGGAAGATATACAGTGAACGCAACAAATGAACCGAATGTTATGAAATAAAATAAACTTAAAAACCAAAGCTTTTCATTTTTGTATACACTTTTGATTTGTCCCATTAATGGCTTATTCACTTTTTGTTCTTTTCGATCACCAGTTAAGAAATTTAACAGGGCAAATAAAATAACAGGTATTAAAAATAATAGAACTGTATTCTGCCAACCCAAAGCATTTGTTAAAACGGGAGCACAAAATGACGTTATCGCGGTACCAATATTTCCAGCACCATAAATCCCATTTACAAAACCATGACGTTCCTTTGGATAATACTTTGGCAATGAAGTAACCCCGATGGAAAACACAGCTCCCCCAACCCCAAGCAATAACCCACCCGTAATTAAATCTGCATAGGAATTTGCACGACTTAAATAAAAAACTGGAAAAATTAAAATTAGAAAGCTAATAAAAAACATATTTCTTGCACCAACCGGTTGGTCCAATATCCTAAGGGAATTCTTAATATGGAACCTAAAATGACGGGAATGGCTGTTACTAAGGCTGTTTGATTAGGAGTCAGTGGAATATCCAACTTGATTTTGGACATTAAAGATGAAAGAATCACCCAACACATAAACCCGACAACAAGGCTTAAGCTTTGAAGTGTTAATTGCCATTTTCGAGACTGCATGGCTAACCTTCTCCTTTCATAATTGTCAAAAATAATAATGGTCTTCATCTCAAATAATTTGTACATATATTTATGCTTTATTCTGAACCCGTTTTTATACCGAAGAAATCACCTAGAAGTTGTTAATATTGTAAAAAATCACACACATATATTTGCCTAATTATGTGAATTTTTTTACACGATGTTATTGCTTTGAGCATTTCCAAGGTTTTTTTGTTAAATGGACAAATTTCCGATATGAACAGCATATTTATGAATGCGTGTACCAATATTTTATAAGGAGGGTAATGCAATGGGTGTTGGGCGAATTTTTGTTGAAGCTTTGTTTTATTTGGTAGCTGCGTGCTTGTGCATTGTTAGCATTTATGATGTTCTTTGGGCATACCAAATTCATAATGCTGCACCTGTGCTGGTTGCCATTTTTTTGTGGATAGTCTACTTCGCCATTTTAGGCGCAGTACGCTTTTTCCGTAGAAAAAAAGCTACAAATAGTTAGGTGGGTTTTAAGTAAGGAGGAGTGGGAATTCTCCACTTCTCCTCCTAACCGATTTTATATAACTGTAAATATTATTATTAATACTTCCAATTAATACTTATATTTGTGATTTCTAATAATGATTTGGTGGATAGTTAATCTCTGGAACGAAAGATAATTGTTGAGTATAAGATCGGTATCAGTATCAATAGAAGTATGCCCTACTTTTAAAACTGTCATGTCAATTATGAAGGTTTTGTTTGAGCCCATTCTTCGCCCTCTTTATTTAAGAAAGCAGCGGACTATTATTTTTCTGCTGCTTATTAATTCTTTGTTTTACAGGCTTCCGGTTTACGTCTATCGTCTTCATCAACCCCCTCTCGATAGGACGTGTGTTTCTTTGAGGTGTTAATAAGCTCTACCGCTGGATTTATGCGTAAAAAAAACACCTTCCCAAAGGTAAGTAAAGGAAGGTTATTTGGCATGCACTTTTTATGTAAATCATGCAATTATTAAACTTTTTATTGAAAAATGTCGACAAACTATTAGCTGGTTTAGCATTAGTACATCATACTTTTTGCCGCAACTGTTACAAATAAATTGTTCCATCATTGATCAATCCTTTTGGATAATTTTTTCTATAAATTAGACTTTTTTATACAAAACAGGTAAAAAAATATACCTAAATATAGGCAATAGCATCCATCTCAATTTTGAATCCATGATTAGCAAATCATCTAAAATTAAATGTCCCTTCGAGTCAGTTAATAAGATTGGCTTTCTTTAACTAAGCTGTTAGCTGAAGTATCATCTCTTTATTGCAGAAAGCAACAAATTTATACCACTTTTGCATTGAAATAAGCGACTTTTCTGCACTAGAATAAAGAGTATAGATGTTCCATTGTAATTTTGCTAATCTGTTTTCATTTTTATGAGGAGGGA
This sequence comes from Neobacillus sp. PS3-12, assembly GCF_030915385.1. GTDB lineage: Bacteria > Bacillota > Bacilli > Bacillales > Cytobacillaceae > JAEVLT01. Next base: position 98,512 of record NZ_CP133268.1, read on the forward strand.
TTGAATGAGAATTGCCGTTTTGTCAGATATTCATGAAGGTTTAAATCGCAAAAATACACAGACTGATATCATGGCTCTGTTAAAAAGATGGATTGCATCCCATTTGCCAGAGGTATTTATCATTGGTGGTGACATGACTGCTGGTCCCGAAAAAAGCCTTGCCTTATTGAATCAGCTACAAAGTGAATTCCCACAAATCAAGTTTTTATTTGTGCATGGAAACCACGATATCTATCATAAGGATTCAAAATCTGCTTACGAAATACTGCTAAAATTTCCAGGTAACCTCGGGAATGGTCCAGTAGAATTAGATGAAAACTGGGTTGTTATTGGTGATGGTGGCTGGTATGATTACACGTTTGGGATCACGGGATATACTGAAGAACAATTTACACTTGGCACCTTCAATGACTTCACTTGGCCAGATAAAATTTACGCTCACTGGTCGGGACATGACTATGAAGAGACGAAACGTTATGTTGCAAAAATTGAAGGCTGGTTGAATGAGTATCGCAAAAAAATATCATTATGGTCACACATGTTGTGCCCTTCTCGCAGTATGTGTTATGTAAGGATGACCCTAGTTGGGATTTTTTCAATGCGATGATGGGCAGCTCACGCTTTGGAGAATTGGCGGTAAAATATAGTGTTAAAAAATACATTTTTGGACATATACATAAACGATACCATGATCAATATAAAGGAATTGAAATAATATGCAATCCGTTAGGCTACTATCCAAACGAATGGAACTTTACATCAGCAGAGGAGGAGATCTTTACAACGATCAAGATGATTGAGATTTAATTAGCAGCTAAAGCAAGAAAAGTATCTGGTTGTTATGTGGGGTGCCATCAAGAACATGCGAATTTACATCATTGAGGAATTTTCATTATTAAAAAGCCCAACTCTCTGTATATTAAAATAGAGAAAATGGGCTTTTTTGTTTCTTCGTTAAAACTCCCTATAGTGAAATAGCCATATTTCTATTGCAATGCTGCTCATTAACAGGGGTAGAGATTCTCTGGCTTATTGTATTTAAAACTAATTTCCGGGTAGTTGGATCTCGCACCAGCCGCTTACATCGCATTGTCCATATTCATTATCACCCACAGCAACCACCGTGCCATCCGCTTTAAGGCCGATGGAATGAGCACAACCCGCCGCAATCGCTACAATATCGCACCAATCACTTACATTACATTGACCATACTCATTCCAACCCACAGCCTCCACAGTACCATCCGCTTTAAGGCCGATGGTATGATTACTACCCACCGCAATTGCCACAATACCGCGCCAGCCGCATACATCGCATTGGTTATGTTTATTCAAACCCACTGCCGTCACCGTTCCGTCTGCTTTAAGACCGATGGTATGAAGATAACCCGCACCGACTGCCACAATATCACACCAGTCGCTTACATTGCATTGGCGATATCGGTTATTACCTACGGCCATCACCGTGCCGTCCGCTTTAAGACCTATGGTATGCCAGTCACCCGCCGCAACCACCACAATATCATGCCAACCGCTTACATTGCATTCACCTTCATTATTTCGGCCCACTGCTGCCACGGTGCCATCCGCTTTTAGACCAATGCTACGACACCAACCCGCCGCAATCGCTACAATATCGCACCAATCGTTTACATCGCATTGGTCATGCTTATTCCAACCCAATGCCGCCACAGTACCGTCCGTTTTAAGACCGATTGTATGAGCATTACCCGTGTTCGTTGCCATATGAACATTACCCGCTGCAACCGCCACCATATCGCACCAGCCACTCACATCACATTGGCCATATTTGTTATCACCCACAGCAATCACCGTGCCGTCCGCTTTAAGACCAACGGTATGACGACATCCTGCCGCAATGGCATCTTTTGGCCACCCTTTCACCTTTAACAACGCTTCTTTCGGTGAAATGTAATCCATGTTTTACCTCCTTGAAAAAAACGTGCAGTTACCTATTAAATACTTTCATTGAAATCGCTAACAGAACCAATTTACAACCTGCACTTGAATTATAGAGAAAAACTGTGACTAAATGAAAATAATCTGATTGCATTTTTGTTTTCGTTGTAAAAATTTGGATTTTTTTGCAAAAGGAAGCCAGAACCTTGCTGATTACACAATGAAATAATAGGTGCAAGATGATGTCGAACGTGCCAATGCCAAGTAGATTCCTATATTATTTTATAACACCTTGATAGGTGTCCTACACAGCTTGTACCACCATGCATATAATAAGCAAGTATATGAAAAGGAAGTGATTGAATGAAGGCAATAACGACTGGAGCATTTTTGGTTCCATTGACTAACCAAAGTGGCAGCCCCAACAACACGTTGTTTATTCTCTGGAAAAATCCAACCGATAAACCACTCACTACGTATTTACTCGGGGAAAGAACCCAATTCCCTGTTACTACTATGGGACCTCAAAAAGAGATTGAGCCCCCCATTTATTTAAAGTCATCGTTCCTGCACACAGCTTTAAGCCTCTTAATACTGGGAACCCTGCTGGATTTTTTATTCGATTTTCATTTTTTGGAAATATCGGTCGAGATGAGCTGAAAAACCAACTCAGTGTGGAGGTAATCGCTGGTACATCACCCCCTGGCGGTGTAACATTATCAGTTGCTGATCCTACTGTCTTTTTCAGACATGCAGACATGATTGAAGTGGACATCCATCCACCGAGTAACCTAACCCCACTTCCAGATGACCCCCAACTAAATATGTTCCAAGAATGATAAATACGGTGATCGTTCCAACAGCGTTCTTTAGTCATGAAGACTTAGTGGATGCAGATATTGATCCTAAAGGTGACCAATACCGTAACCAAGGACGGTATCTATGGTATGGAACAACCTTATACCCCAAAGATTACGAATGAATGATAGTCGGGTATTAAGCAAAACGAAAAGCATCTTAAAGATTTGATTAAAAAATCGAAAAAAGCCATCCCGTTTAATCCGTTTTGAGTTGCATTTCGTATAAATGGCAATGAAAATGGCGTGCGATCTGACATCAGTTTTGGCACGCCATTTCTCTGGTTTATGGAGTTATTCTTACACCTAAAAATTTAAAATGCCTTATTGAACAAAAGCCCCCGATAGTTTAAGTACAACATTTCACAATCTTTGTTTATTTATCAATAATATTTGCAAAATTTGTAAAAAAAATCATCATTGATTATTTAAATTGTGGTATTTATAATAAAAACCCATCCAGCAGCTGCAAACCAATAAGTAGATTGGAAAAGAGTAAAAAATATTGTACCCAGTATAATGATTGCTTCCAGCTTAGTTGTCTTTTTCATTCAATATCAACCTTTATGATGCGGGTCAGTTTGTGTCTTTAATCGATTTTTCCACTAATTTCTGAAACCCATAAATAATTACTGCTAAAGAAATACAAAACACATACCACATGGTATGACTTAATTTTTTCAATTTAAATACTCCTACTTTTTCCCATATTTCGGCAAAAGGATAAGCACAAATTACATCCAAAACTGCATTTGTAACAAAATATTTGAGGAAATTGCCATATGTCAGTTTAAATATCCAAAGTGTGGCTACAAAAAAAGGACCCAATATATATGTAAAATCAACAAGACCAGGAGATACAGGATTTTTATTTTCCCACCATTTTCTCTTATTAGCAATGACACTAAACATACTTATGAATAAATTTGTAAAGCTTGCTACAGGCAAAAACCTAAAAAATGATTTTTTCCCAAGAAAAGGTACAGTTATCCATGGAATAATTAGCATTCCTAAAGCGAATGCCATTTTCTTATTATTAAACATATATTTGCTCCTTTAACCGTATTTTAATTTTATAATTATTGTTCAAAATTAAGCTCTTATATATGGAAACAAAATATAAAAAGGTGAATATCTAACTTGTAGATTAACTCTATAACTTTATATATTCCCTTCCTCCACCCATTCCGCAACTGTAACTGTGCGTTTTGTTTGGTGCTTTACAGCGGCTTGAACAACAGAAAAATCCTCAACCATTTTGCCATTCTGGTCAACAGTTACACTTGTTCCATAAGGCTTTCCTCCTGCTCCGAAAATTACTGGATCAGTATATCCTGGAGTGGCAACAATAGCTCCCCATTGGTACATCGTTGTATATAATGACAAAATGGTTGTCTCTTAACCACCATGAGGGTTTTGGGCAGAAATCATAGCACTTACTACTTTATTTACAAGTTTTCCATTGAACCACAGCCCACCTGTAGTATTTAAGAATTGCTTCATCTGAGAAGGCATATTTCCGAATCTTGTTGGTACGCTAAAAATAATTGCGTCTGCCCATTCTAAATCTTCTAGTGAAACAGTTGGAACACATACTGCAACTTCCTCGGAATAATGCTTCCATGCAGGATTTGAATCAATAACATATTGTAGAGCTAATTCGGGGACTTTTAAGACCTTAACATCAGCTCCAGCTTCTTTTGCCCCTTTCGATGCCCACTGTGTTAGTTGATAATTTCACCTGTTGAACTATAAAAAATTTGCCAATGTTTTAGTCTCCTTGTCAGATGAATTTCCAAATAGTTTAGATAAGAAACTCATTTATTACACCACCTATTATTTCTATCTTCATAATTTATTTATTCACTATTCTTTTTTCATTTCTATAATTAAGATATGTGACGTTTCTACAGCTTTAATTTGAATATCTTCTTCAACAATCTCCATTCCATCTCTATCAGACAACTCAATATCATTAATTACAGAAGTACCTTCTATTTGAACTAAATAAGCCTGCCTGCCTTCTTTTACAGGGAAGGTAATCTCATTTCCTTTGTCCAATTCCAAAGAAAAAATGTTTGCATCCTGATTAATTTTGATTGGGGCATTTCCGTTTAAACCTGATACCATATGCAACCAGTTATTCTTTCTGTCTTCCCAATTGAATCTATAATCACCGTAGTTTGGCTCAAGCCCATTTCTTACAGGCAAAATCCAAATTTGCAAAAACCTAAGTGTTTCTTCTCCTAAGTTATACTCACTATGAAGCACGCCTGTTCCAGCACTCATGTATTGAACTTGGCCACGAGTTACAGTGTTATTGTTTCCCATACTATCACCATGTGTTAATTCCCCATTGACAACGTACGATATAATCTCCATATCCCTATGAGGATGTACACCAAATCCTTTTTTCACTTCAACCAAATCATCGTTGATTACTCGTAACACACCGAATTGGATATTGTCAGGATTATAGTACTCAGCGAATGAAAAATGAAATTTACTCTTTAACCATCCAATATCACTTGAACCCATTTTGCTACTTTCGATTTTTTTTAGCATAAAATTTCTCTCCTAAGTTCATTTTCAATATCCCATTTGATGACAATGTACTCTATTTACTCCATTGTTTAATCACTTGCTTTTCGGCTAAGTGCATAATTTTTTCACAAGTCATTCCTTTATTAGCAAGGACATTGGTTTGATAATTCTTACCTTTATAATTAACTGTAACGATTACCTCAAACATTTTTAATTTCTCCTTTCAAAAATAATTGTTAACCTATCTTGTTGGATATACCGTTTTATGGTCAGCCAGTATCACTAATTGTTTTTCATTAGGTTGATAATTTACTTGTACATCAGAAGAGTAATACCAGGTCTTTTCCGTTTCATTTACCTGAAATACATTTAACATATGCTTAAAATTCAAAATCTTTGAGGACATATCTTCATCAACTGGCAGACTAATCTCCCAATGTCCACCTTTATCTTCAATCGTATAAAGTTCAGTTTGGCAAAGTAGGCGGCTCCCGATCGAATGACGAATCAATAGCATTTCAAATTACCCCCATGTTACTTATAAAGTTCTTGATACCAATTTGCAGCGGCTTTCACTTCTTCCATGGTTAATTGATGACCTCTATTTTCCCAATGAATTTCAACTTTCGCATTAGCGTTTTTTAATAAAGATTCTAATTCAGCAGATTCCATTGGCGAGCAAATTGGATCATTTGTTCCAGCTGCAATAAACACATTCTTACCAGATAAATCAGGAAGATCAATTCCTTTTCTTGGAACCATTGGATGATGAAGAATGGCACCCTTTAAAGCATTTTGATAGTGGAATAATAAACTGGCAGCTATATTGGCCCCATTTGAGTAGCCAATGGCGATAATATTATTTCGGTCAAAACCATACTTTTCCGCTGCTTCGTCAAGAAACTCATTTAATTCTTTTGTACGGAAAATAAGGTCTTCTATATCAAATACTCCCTCAGCCAATCTTCGGAAGAATCGAGGCATTCCATTTTCTAATACATTTCCTCGAACACTTAAGACAGAGGCCTCATCATCCATTCTTCCGGCAAGAGGTAATAAGTCTAATTCATTACCGCCAGTACCATGAAGTAATAAAAATGTTGGTTTTTTTGGATCTTGCCCCTTATTGAAAATATGTTTCATTATTTATCTTCCTCCAAAAACCGTACCTCAACAGGTGGCAAGGCTTCTTCTAATTCTTCTCTTTTTGACTCTAACCAAGATGGAAGCATGAGTTTAGTTCCGAGTTCGTCGGGAGGTTCATCTACTGCAAAACCTGGTGGGTCGGTTGCTATTTCGAAGAGAATTCCCCCTTGTTCATGAAAATAAAGGGCTTTGAAATAGTTTCGGTCAAGAATCTCAGTCGGGTAATAGCCTTTTTCAACAAGAAGTGTTCTCCACCTTTTGTGTTCCTCTTCATCCTTTGCCCTCCATGCTATATGGTGAACTGTTCCTGCCCCCATTAGCCCTCGAACTGAAGGATTTAAGTGAATATCAATGGTGTTTCCAATGTTTCCTTCAGATTTAAATCTTAAAAATTCATTATCTTGACCAATGCATTCTAACCCTAAAATATTTTCTAGAACATCCGTTGTCCTATGTGGCTGGGCCGAAAACAGAACAGCACCGCCAAATCCTTTAATCGCATTTTCGGATTCAACTCCACCAAAGTTCCAAGTATTCATTGGTCCATCATCTCGCTCCGCCAGTTCGAGTTGAAGTCCGTCAGGGTCGTTAAATTTAATATATTTTTCACCAAAGCGAGTGGATGAAGTAAACTCCACACCAAATTTTCGTAGTCGATTCTCCCAAAATGAAACCGCACCCTTCGGTATAACATAACTGGTTACACCAACCTGACCTGTTCCAATTCGACCTTTTAGCTGTTTAGCCCATGGGAAAAAAGTGATAACAGTTCCTGGTTGACCTGTTTCATTCCCAAAATAAAGGTGATACACTTCTGGGCGGTCAAAATTTATCGTTTTTTTAACAAGCCTTAAACCAAGTACACCTGCATAAAAGTTAATATTTCTTTGTGCATCATTTACCATTGCTGAGATATGATGAATACCAGCTGTTTTTTGCATGTTTCTACCTCCATTTTTTCAATGGTTACTTGGGTCTTTCAATTTCGAAAATCTCACCAATTTTGGCGTAATTATTCCCAGCCAATCGACTTACAGCAGCTAAGCCCCTTGGATCAATTCTTCCATTTTCATAAATATCGCTTTCTATATGGAATTGAACGATTTTTCCTATAATCAGATCGCACCCTGGAGTATCCAAGCCGTCTAACTCTAGAGAATGCTCTAATAAACATTCCATTCTGATTTTCGCCTCCTTAACTCCAGGAACGGCAATTTTTACACTTTCCACTGTAGTTAAGCTTGCCAAGTCAATCTCACTTTGATTAGGGGGAAGGCTTGCAGCTGTTTTATTGATTTTTTTAACATTTTGTTCATCCACGATATGAACAACAAATTCCTTTGACTCGATGATGTTTCTTGCAGTATCCTTTCGTTTCCCCGATGCCCGTTGAATGGATAATGAAATCATCGGGGGATTGGATGACACGATATTAAAGTAACTAAAGGGTGCGCCGTTTATCACACCTTCTTTAGATTTAGTTGTAACAAAAGCAATTGGTCTTGGGATAATGCTACCTATGAGAAATTTATAGTTATCTCTTTCAGATATTGAGGCTGGATCAATAGAAAGCAATGAAATCGCCCACTTTCATAAAATCAGTCTAGTTCTCTTACTTCAAACGGTAATAATACTGCTTCAATTTTTGCCCTACGAGGTTCATACTGTGATGGCAACATCAGTTTTTCACCCATAGTCGCTACGGATTCATCATGAGCAAATCCTGGAGGATCAGTAGCAATTTCAAACAGTATTTCTCCATGTTCTCTGAAGTAAATAGCATTAAAGTAGTTTCGATCTTGTACTGGTGTAACGCCATATCCATTTGCTCGAACAAACTTTTTCCAATCTAATTGGTCCTGATTATCTTTAGCACGCCATGCTATGTGGTGTACTGTACCAACACCCATTTGTCCTCGACCAATTGGAGTTAATTTTAGGTCGATTACGTTTCCAATGTCGGCTGAAGAACGGAAACGGATGAAGCCCTCATCTTCTCCAATGAATTCAAGTCCCATAACTTTTTCTAACAAATCTGCCGTATTGTGTGGTTGGGTCGATAATAGAGTGGCTCCGCCAAAACCTTTAATAGCAACATCTGGTGTTACACCACCGAATGTCCAAGTATTGACTTCTCCTTCTTCTCTTTCAACAATTTCCAAGTGTAGCCCGTGTGGATCATCAAATTTCAAATATTGCTCACCAAAGCGTTCCATGATTGTATAAGGAACATTGAATCTTTCTAGTCTTTTTTGCCAAAACCCCATGGCACCTTTCGGGACTACATAAGAAGTAACCCCGACTTGACCATCTCCAATGGTTCCTTGCTCGGCTCCTGGCCAAGGAAAGAATGTAATAATTGTCCCTGGCTTTCCGCCTTCATTACCGAAATAAAGGTGATAAGTACCTGGATCATCAAAATTGACTGTTTGCTTAACCAAACGTAATCCCAAAACTCCAGCGTAGAAATCTACATTCTCTTGTGGATGGCCGACAATTGCTGTGATATGGTGAATACCCATTGTTTGCTTACTCATTTTTCAACGCTCCTTTTAATTTAAATAAACTTGATACCTTATTTTGTTCTTACGCATTAATTACAATCGAATGAAATTACTCTTAATTTAAGGATTCTTAATCTGAGATATTTTAGAATAAAAGAGCATCTAACGCATATTGACCAGGGCCAATTAACGCAATCCCAATAGCAACTGCAAGCAAGGTCAGGTTATATTCGTAACCATTTGCTGTTGCCCATAATCCATTAGGAGCATGCACTTTAATAATTGCCATTAACATAGTTCCAGCAATCAAAATTCCTGCAAGTGGAGTTAACAGTCCTAAAGCGAACAAAAGTCCACCAATAAATTCTGCTAATCCTGCCAAAAGGGCCATTGTTACTCCTGGTTTCATGCCAATGGATTCAAACCATCCACCAGTTCCTTTTAATCCGTAGCCGCCGAACCAACCAAACAATTTTTGAGCACCGTGGCCGATAAATAATACTCCAATTACCACACGAATTATAAATAAACCAATATTTATCATCTAAAATTCCTCCTGAATATTTCCCTCGAATTCGAGATATTAATTTTATAAAAATGCTAGTTTAAACTTTATTCCTTACTTTTTTTTAAAACTGCACCAATGTCTCGCCCTCAACAGAATCTAGTGAGCCAAACATGTGATGAACGAACTCATGATATTTCGGCATGATATCGTTCATCAATCGATTTCCGTCACCAGTTAGTGTTACGTGTATCACTCGGCGGTCATCTGGACAGGCATTACAGCTTATTAAACCTCTTTGTTCTAGCTTATCTATAACATAGGTCATCGAACCACTGGAGATTAATATACAATTTCCAATCTGCTGAATCGTTTGTTTACCTTTTTGGTAAAGTACCTCTAAAACAGAAAATTCCGTAATACTTAACTTGTTTTTTGCCATTTCTTCTTTTATTCTCTCATGAATGGCTTTAGAGGTTTGCATTAATACCAGAAAGGGTAGATTATTGCATTTCCTCTCCATTTAGTTCACCTTCTCAAATAATCTTGAATTAAAATATCTTGAATCTGAGATAATAATAATACTCACAAATTTATTTGTCAATAACCTTATTCATTTTTTATTAAACTGCATTAATCCTTATTGTTAAAGCTCCTGATATCAAACTGAAAGGCATCGGAATGAGGTGTAAAGTGTACCCCTTGTAAAGGACATTTTAAAAAAGCCTAGGCATTTTTAACAAGATGAACTCTGTATTGAGCAGGGGTCATCTTTTTTAAATTCCACTGATATCTATAATTATTTTAATATGTCATATACTGCTTAATCTCACGCTTTTTTGAAACCTTTAAAAAAGTTCTAACAAAATAAACAATTACCAAAAACAAGAAGAAAACATCCATCAAAAAGGCTCCAAATCGCATAACACTCCCTCACATTACTTTTTTATTATCTAAGTAAATTCCAATGTTTTTTCACTATCTGTTACCTTTTAGCCGATTGTCTTTTCAATTTCTCCAAACAATTTCAAGCTTTCACCTGCTTCATCTTTTCGTTCAGCTAAAACCCTACCACCAACTAAACCTGCCTTAATTATATAGAAGCAACCAGCTTAAACCAAATAATTCTAAGATAATACTTATTAAGTTAAAAATATCCACCCTCTAATTACAAAATTTTATGATAATATCACGATAGAGAGGAGGTGATGCTATGGATCCAGACAACCAATTACTAACTACAACTACTTTAGAAACTACAAAAGAAATTATTCCTGAAGTATACAAAGATGGACTGCAGCTAACGGTGAAAGAACTAGGAAAAGATCTTCACACAATCTCAAGGTTAGTTACTATTGCCCTTACTCCAATATCTGCAATGGTATGGAGTTATGATAAAATTAAAGAACATTTCATACCTTCACAGTTTGTTTCATATTACTAAATTTTTATTAAAATACCTGGCCCTGTTTGTTTGAGTGAAAATCTCTACAATCCCTTTGCCCTATAATAAATTTTCTATAAACAAGTTATTCAAGAATATGACCCTTAACCTCAAGAAAGAGCACAATTCTTGTTGCTGCAGAATTGCACCCTTTAACTTAACTATTTGATTATCAAGATAATCAATATTTATGTCGTAATTAGAGGTGTTCAGAGGGCTCAAGCTGAATAAAATTCAAATGTTTCATTCGATTTATGACAGCTAATACTTCATTAATTCTAGGCAATTCAAGCCATCTTTCGAAACCTGGAAAAAAGGAGGAAAATACAATATCCACTCCTTCTCTCTCCATATCTTCGAGAGCTTTTTTGATCTTTTCATGAAGAAAGATGACGCAATCTTGATTACTTATAGCTATTTTTCGAATTAAAAAGGCAATAGCTGCTAGCTGAGCATGTGATGTGATATTGTAAAGACCTCTTATGTCAATTTGTTCATCACCTATCATCATGTATCCCATGGGCGAAACCATCAGCTTCTCTGTACCACTGTCCTGTGGATAGCTCGAAAAGTGATCGGTGGTTATTTTTCTTTCTATCTCCCATTTCGTATGTGGGATACGTTCATGTTGTTTGTCGTGTTCACATAAACTTTTTGCTTCCTGGGTTACGTTTTTGGGCACAAAGTTGTCCATCAGGATAATTTGATCGGCAACGGATAAAAATTCACCGCTGCCTCCAATGACAAGAACGGAAGATACGCCAACAGCCTCATAAAGCTCCCTGACACGTTCCGTAAAAGGTGTAATGGGTTCATGCTTGATTAATGAACGCATTTTGCTATCTTGAATCATAAAATTGGTCGCACTTCTGTCTTCATCAATAAGAAGAAGCTTACACCCGAAGTTGATTGCCTCCATAATATTTGCGGCTTGGGAGGTGGAACCTGAGGCGTAGTCAGTCGAAAACTGTTCAGCCGAACTATTGGGTATCCATTTGATGAAAGGCGTAATATTGATATTTCTTACTGAACGGCCTTCCTCTGCAGATATTTCCATTGCACTTTGATCTGTAATCACAAATTCTCGTCCGTCTTCTTTGATGTGATTGTAAATACCAGAATTTAGTGCATCCAGCATTGTGCTTTTGCCCGAATAGCCACCTCCGGTGATGACCGTCACACCCTGTTTTATTCCCATTCCTCGCAAACCACAAATTTCAACTTCAACATCTTCCGGGGATGTAAAAGGCATTGCACCCTCTAGTGGCCCGCTATTGTCTTTATTTCTTGGCAAAATGCTGCCATTCGCAATAAACGCACAATAATCACTGGATTTCAGCCATTTGCGAATCATATTTTGTTTTTTTACCAATTCACAGGCAGCATTCAATTTGATGAGATCAAACTTGGCAATAAACTCCTCCACTTCTTTTGGAAGCATTTTGCAAAGCATTCTTATTGCTTTATCATTATTCTTGAATGGAAGTTGAACTGTAATCATGAAGCATAAATACCATTTTTCCGAGAGGACTTCGACAAAGGATGCATTACGTTTCAACACCACATTGGTTGGATGAAAACAATAAAAAGCACCATTTTCTTTATCAGAACGTGACCGGTTATAAATCAATTCGTTTAATGCATCAATATGATTAACCCATTCTCTAAATGCAAAATCTGAGAGAACAACTTGATCTATATGTTCATCTAAGCCGAGACGGTCAAAAGGTATTTTTATGGTGATACATGGTTTATCCTGTGTGAGTTTATGTGTCCGTTCAATGTAATAGGCGACATCATTATTCCAATAGATTGGGTCTTCATAAATCATACTGTAAGATGACTGTCCGGATTGTAATGAGCGAAAATATTGAGCTAGTCTTTTAATAAAATATCATCCTTTCATATTTGGAAAGCAGTGAATAACGGGAAAATCTACAAAAGTTGAAACGACATCTCAAGAAGGGGGCCCTTTATCCTTTGGAACAAGGTAACGACGAAACGGATCGATCCCTAATCTCCAGCTTTGAGCCTGCCCTAACATAAACCGGCACTGTTTGAAATTTTCAGTGTAAAATGAATGCCATCCTAAGTAATTAAAGTTCATTGCATATTCCCCCTAATAGAGCACAGATCAATTTATAAGAAAAAGGATTAAACCCTAACCAATTTCAAAGTAAAACCACTATTGTTACCTTGACCAACCTTTTGTCCTAAAAAAAATAACAGCCACTCCATAAGTGGCTGTCATAATCGGCAAGAACGCTTAAACGTTCCTTCTGCCTAAAAATAAAAGCTCTGAGAGTGAATTCTACCCTCAGAGCCTAATTAATATATATTCGTAAAAAAATAACTAAATAGCAATATGAGGATAAGACGTATATTTTTTTGTTAACATTATCCTCACCTCATTACGATTTATTTTTAAAGCAACACAATCATAACATTAATTTAACCATTTGAAAAGAAATGCATCGTGTCCTATTTTTTTACAAAAAATTAATAACTTTTTGTGACCGACAACCCTGATTTCACGCAGTTTCCTCAACTTTCTAAGCGGTAACTTTCCAAATTCTTGTTAAAGCTATTTCAAAGAGAAGGTAAAAAATGGGGAAGAATCCTTGTTTAGCAAGGGTTCTTCCCCACTTGTTTTACTTTACTTACTTCCATTAATATTAGAGATATTAATAGAAAACTCCTCAAAACTCAATTGTCCTAAGGCAAACTTCGTACTTTGAACAAATATACGTTCATTTTTAGTTAGTTCACGTTTTGCCACCTTTTCAATCCATTCATGCTCTATGTCCAAAATATCTAAAACATGCTTTTGTTTTGAAAAAGCTTCATAGTATCTTAATCCAAATTTTCTTTGGGAGATCGCATCAATATGAATGCCATCTGGATTTGCTGTTAAGCCTTTTGATGTTACAAAATAGCAATTTTTATCGGTATGAGCAACTTTAGATAATATCTGGTTTATTTGTTTATATTCTACAGCGCTTTTTCCAAATCCGACCTCTCCAAGGTAATGACCCAACTCACCGATCATAATCGGTATTTCTGGTACATTCAATTCTTCTCTCAAGTGCTTAAATAATGAAAGCAATTTATCTTCATACGTCTTATAACGTTCTCCGTAACTGTCGCTTTCTCCTTGATGCCACAGAATTCCCACTATTTCACTTGTTTCCATAGCGAATTTTGCTTCAGAAATCGCATGTCTTGTTAATTGTCCATCAATTGTCCACTCATCAATAGAGCTTCCTCCCTCGGCACATGTTATTACCCCAATGTACTCGCCCGGATGATCCTCTGTCCAAGCCTGTGCAAAAGAGGCTGCCTGCCCAACACCAGATACGTGACGATCAAAATTAAGTGGTTCCGCCATCATTTGCCATCTACCGTTTCGCAACATTTTTATGTGCTCATTATAAATCGGCGGTACATCCTCAATAAATCCTCTGCCTGCCATATTTGATTGTCCGATTAATAATATAGATTTCATAGAAAAACCTTCTTTCTTTGTTTGCCAAGGTCTGATTAGACTAAATAGAATTAAGAGTATAGCTTCATTAGACTTTTTTTGTCAAGTCGATATTGTCTTTATTCAACTAAATGGCCTATTTACTGAATAAGAAACAATAATAAATTAAAAAGCAACTATGGAAATTTCACCATACTTGCTTTCCTGGATTGATATCACTTGCCTTAATCTTTCGGCAAATTCTTTATAAACACAACCTTAAGATAGTTGCCTTCAGGGAATTCCTTTATTGATTTAAAGTCTTTGGGAAGGGAAAATTCTTCAACTAGCTGATATTTTCTGTTGGTTTCCTTAAATGCCTGATCAATAAAACTTTTAAATTTATTCATATTAAAAGCGCTTGAATTGGTGGACGCTACAATGATCCCCTGATCTTTTGTAATAGCAATAGCTTCCTTTAAAAGATTTTTGTAGTCCTTTTCAGCGCTAAATACGATTTTTTTAGACCTTGCGAAGCTTGGTGGGTCGAGTATGACCATATCGAAGCTTAGCTGATGTTTTACCGCATACTTAAAGTAATGGAATACATCTTCAACAATGATATCCTGTGATTCAATATCTAGATTGTTCAAACGAAACTGCTCAATGGTCTTGCTCAAGCTTCTATTGGCTAAATCCACACTTGTCGTTTTAGCGCCTCCTAAGGCAGCAAACACCGAAAATGCTCCTGTGTATGAAAAGGTGTTTAGTACATTTTTTCCGTCCGCATATGCATCCCTAATTCTTTTTCTTACATCTCTTTGATCTAAAAACACACCGACCATCGCACTTTCATTTAAGTAAACTGCAAAGTTTACTCCATTTTCTTTCACGATAAGCGGGAATGTTCCTCTTTCTCCAATTACAAAATCATCATCTTCAATATATTTCCCGTTAGCATCAAATCTTTTCTTTTGATAAATTCCTTTAAAATCATCCAATTCTTTCAGGGCATTTATAATATAATCCCGAAAGTTGTAAATTCCTATGTTGTACCAGTTGATTAAATAGTAGCCAGCAAAATAGTCAATGGTTAATCCGCCTAAGCCATCGCCCTCGCCATTCACTATTCTGAAGGCATTGGTATCCGCACTATTAAAGAATGGCTCTCGATATTTAAACGCATCCTTCATTTTATTCGAAAAAAACCTTTGGTCGATCTGTTCATTTTCGTTTCTGCTAAGAACCCATCCATAACCTTTATTTTGTTTACCAAAATAACCTTTTGCTATGAAGTTTTTCTTTTCATCAACGAGCCGGATAATGGTTCCTTCTTCAGCAGCTTCGTTCAAGTTAAATATGGCTTCCTTTGATATGAGCGGATAACCGCTTTTATATTTATTTACAAACTTGCTCTTTACCTTTAAAGTGACTTCTGTTTTCATCTTATCATCCTATGTAAAAATTTTTTAATAAAAAGGTGGAGTGGAGATCTAAATTTCCGCATTTACTTATGATTCGGTTCACCATACTTAATATTTAACTGTTCAATAAATATAGCATATACTGGCCCAAATTTGGAAGACTGCTCTTGAGGACAATTAACCTTGTATTAATGTTATGATCAAAAAAAGGGAGACTCGTTTTAATGGATTGAGTCCCCTGCTTATTCGATCTTATTTAATTTGTATTAACTGTAATTATTGCTATTGCCTTCCTATCGTTTAGACACTGTGTTTTACAGAATTGATGGTATCTTTTTTCTTTGGATTTTGCCTTATTTAGAGTAGTTAATCGGAATTTCTTCGCTTATCTCTGCTTCTTAGCTTTCTCAATAGTACACTAGTCAGAAATTCTCCGCCTATGAATTATCATACCTACACGAAGATCCCAATGAATAATATCAGAACAATGATAAAACGATCTTTTCCCTTTCCGTTGCACTATCGCAATCATTGCAGCTTGTATTTTCATTTCTCCTGAATTTTTTTATATTTGCTGAAAATAATAAGTGTCGGGGGTGATAAAATGGCAAATGCTAATATTGGGGACAATATTTCTTTTAAGCGTGATGGAAAAAGCTATAAAGGAACTGTTACTGTTGTTAGAGAAAATTCTGTTATTGTTGAATACGGATACAACAAGGAAAAAGGCGAACCACTTGCAACCATAGTCAATCATAAAAATTATAAAATTACTAACGCCATTTAATGAAAAAAGTAAACATAAAGAAATCCAGCCACAATAAAGTGTGAATTGATGAGCTCACTCTACGTAGTAGAGGAGCTTAATTTTATTAATCATCATCTATTATTTCTCTGTAATAAAGTTTACATATATAGTAAAATTTTCATTAAATAGACTAATAGAGCACATTCATAGTAGATAACGAAGACAAAAAAATTTAATTCTAATAAACTCAAAAAAATTTTATATTTTTGGAGGTACTTGAATGAAAGTTGCTGTGTCTCAACTAAAATCAAGTTCGGATAAACAGGTTAATTTACTGAAAGCAAAAGAGTATATTAAAAAGGCAAAAGATCTGGGTGCAGATTTTGTTTTGCTGCCTGAAATGTATATGGCTTTTCTCCATCCAAAATTAGGTCCAAGCAGATATGCGGAAGTTGCAGAACCATTGGACGGTCCTTTTGTAAGCGCCCTGGCTGAATGTGCGAAAGAAAACCAAGTATATGTGATTTGCGGAATATACGAATCCGAGCCTGGTGAAAGCAACAGAGTGTATAACACAACGGTTTTCCTTGGACGTAATGGTGAATTGCTCCAGTCCTACCACAAAACGCATTTATACGATGCTTTTAACTATAAAGAATCTGATTCGATCATCCCTGGGAAGGTTCCTCAAGATATTATTG
Source organism: Neobacillus sp. PS3-12 (assembly GCF_030915385.1). GTDB lineage: Bacteria > Bacillota > Bacilli > Bacillales > Cytobacillaceae > JAEVLT01. The sequence goes on from NZ_CP133268.1 coordinate 115,768, forward strand.
AAACTGAATTCGGCAAAGTGGGATTGATGGTTTGTTATGAGATCAGATTTCCAGAGATTAGCAGACGGCTAGCTATGAAAGGTGCAGATTTTCTTTTTATTCCGGCGGCTTGGGTAGACGGAGTAATGAAAGAAGAGCATTGGAAAACGCTTCTTCGTGCTAGAGCCATTGAAAATACGGTTTACGTGTTTGCTGCTGATCAAATTGGAAATAATTTTTCAGGACAAAGTATGATCATTGATCCTATGGGTGTTGTAAAGGCTAATGCCGGTGAAGAAGAAACGATCATACTATCTGAAATCGATCTTGAAAGAATTAAATGCGTTCGTGAAAAGCTGCCTAGTGTAGCTGACAGACGAGTGGAATTTTATGATATGTAGAGAGAAACAAATGACAGTGCCATGCCTTATCTTAAGCGCTGCGGATATCGACCATAAAAAAGGCGAGTAGTACCCTGCCCGCCTTTTAAAAGGTTCAGGAGAACCCTTTTTCCTTCCTATTTGCATAGCAATTTGAAAGACCTCTTCTTTTTTTACTTTTATACTGTAGATGCGACTATAGGTGTTAGTGTTCACCAACTGAAGTTAGACTCTTCGTTCGAATTCCTGTTCTTTTAATACGGACATTTACATCTATATTCACATGTGCATCTTTAAAATAGTTATTCCAATTTTTCTTTACTCTTTTATAACTTGGATAATCTTGATGATGCAGGACTTCGCCAAAACCGAAAATATCTGCTTGATATTTTTTTTGAACCTTTTGAATTGTTGCTGCTAGTTGATGTTTGATTTCCTTTTCCGTCAACCTTTCAATCTTCATGTAGGTACTAATTTGTTCTAAATCATCCTTGCATTGCATTCCATCTATATACGCTTCATCATCTACTTTTAAGTGGACAACTGCCCTATTTTTCATCATCCTCACTTTGGTATTTGTATTAGAACCAAAAATTCGAATGCCTACAAATTTGTTTTTAGCACAAGGGATAGATACGGCTGTGTGGACAAGTTTATTTTGAGTCATAAGGAAGTTACGTATATCTTCTAAGGACAAAAAACCTTTCAGTTTATCTTTTTTAAACAAGGCTAACGAATCAGCAACCACTATTGCATCAGGTGCAACCTTTTTCATATTGTCTACACTTCCGCCCTTTTCAGGAATTCCTTTAACCTTCACAGCCTCCAAAACAGGTTCTCTTCCAGGAGAAGTCCACGTTTTGATGACATCATCTAATCGTACATTCGGATCCCCTCCCCAGTTTTGCACAAATGTCTGTAGCTGCGTATGGAGTTTTAATGTCGATGCTTTTTGAAATGGATACGTTATTTTCAAAACATCCGCCGCTTTGACACCACGAGAAACCAAAAGGTTAAAATCCCCTCTGATTTCACGATTTCTATCCAAAAAATCCAAAAAATCTAATATCCCTTCTCTTGCCACTTTTTCATCAATGACCAATGTCCTCATATGAGAATAGATTAATCGCTTTGAAACCCCTACATTCATTTTTTGGGCCAGTTCGGATACTGTATTGCCTTCAAGCGTAAAGGCAAGTGAAGGAGCATTGCCTGCTTGTGTTTTGGTCGTTAATTCTTTTGAGTTAATTACTTCGACCGTTAAATCGAATTTCGCTTTCTTTCCCTTATCCAATGCTATGCCTGTTACGAGGGATATGTCTGCTAATTCCTGCTGATCCCAACAGCCCATTAATACAAACGCACATAAAAAAAAGCCAATCAAACATTTTAAGTTCACTTAGCATCTCCACCTTCCATCGGAGGGGGTGATGGGTTGGATTCAGAAAACACCTTTCTATCTTGTTCGGTTTTTAAATAAGTGGGTCTTTTAGTTAATGCCCAAAAAGGAAATCTAAATAAAACATCCTTTTGGTCTTCGATGATAAATGGAGCAACTGGAGCTAAATAGGGCACACCGAAAGAGCGAAGTGCACTTAAGTGTGCCACCATTAAAACCAGCATAATGATGACCCCATAAAACCCCAAAACAGATGATGCAAAAATAAGGATGAAACGGATTAACCTGGAAGCTGATGCAAAGGTATAGTTGGGAGCGACAAAATTAGCGATGGCCGTGATAGCTACCACAATAATCATGATATTTGAAATAATTCCAGCTTCTGCAGCAGCTTGCCCAATTACTAAAGCTCCCACAATGGAAACCATCTGCCCAACTACTTTTGGCATTCTGACACCTGCTTCCCTTAAAATTTCAAACGTTATTTCCATGATTAACACTTCTACAACTGCAGGAAATGGCACTCCCTCCCTTTGGGCGATCACGCTTATTAATAAAGATGTCGGCACTAGTTCTTGGTGGAACGTTAATAAACTAATATAAACAGAAGGAGTAAGTAACGCAATCATAAATGATAAATAACGGATAAAACGTAAGAAGGAGCCTAAAAAGAAATTTTGATAATAATCTTCAGAACTGGTAAAAAAGTTCACTAATACAGCAGGTACAATCAAAGCAAAAGGTGTCCCATCGGTCAATATAACAATTTTCCCGTCTATTAAATTTGCCGCTACTGTATCAGGTCGTTCGGTGTTTAATGCTAAAGGAAAAAAGGTAAAGCTTTTATCAGAAATTAACTCTTCAACATTTCCCGACTCAAATACGCCACTTACGTTAATTCGATTTAGACGGTCTCGTACTTCTTGGATGGTGGCCTCGTTGGCAATCCCTTTTATAAATCCGATATAAACGGTCGTTTGAGTTGTTTTTCCAATGCGAAAGGATTCAAAATGTAAATTTTTACTCCGAAGCCTTTTTCGAATTAAACTCATATTGGTAGATAATGATTCAATAAATCCATCTTTTGGGCCTCTGATAACTGTTTGTGTAGTCGGCTCCGTTACAGACCTTTTTTCAGCATTCTCCATGTTAATCGAAATCGCCTGGTCTAACTGGTTTATGACCATTACAACGCTGCCATTTACAATTTCCTGATAGATTTCTTCTGTACTGGTAAATTGTTTACATGCTACTCCGCCGAAAGCGTCTTTGCACGCATCGCTCCATGCTTGTACTGCGTTTTCGTTTTCAATGGGTTTTATATCTTGTGATAATAATTTGGAAGTCCCTTCTTTCATGGACTTATGATCAATCATGCTTTCTAAATAAAAAAAACAAAGTTCATGATGAAACGATTTTCCTTCTACCGCTTTCAGATCAGGAGAGTTTCCAAGTGTAGCCATTACCTTTTCTTTTATTTCTTCTAATGAATAATTCGAGATGTCCTGGACATCTCTCGTTATTTCCTCATCTCGAAAGATCAATTTATTTCGTAATTTTCGTTTGGATTTAAATAGGTTCAAAGTTCCACCTCATTTCAAGAACTTGTTTTTCTTTGTTTCCAAAGCAAGACAAGAAATAGCAGGATGGGGAAGCAAAATTGTAGGGGGAGATGCAGATAAATTGGAACCATTTGCAACCCTTCTTTAATGTGGTCAGCAAAATCAATCGAAACCCAAATAGAAAAAGCAGAGATGAGCATACAAACGGGTAGGACAAAATAACGATAAGGCAAATGACATATATGTTCCAAACCCTTTAAACCTGCAAATAAATACACACTTCCTTTTACTAAAACTCCTAACAGGATAATGAATACAACAAGTGCATCCACTCTTTCTATGAAGTTGGCTATGGAAATGTTTCGGGCAGCACTCAACAAAGGAAAGTTACTACGCTGTATGGCATCTACGTCGATTGAAATGATTTGCATGATTTTTGAAACGGTCATTAGAAAAGTAGCGGTCGCTACTCCTATAAGGGAAATACGTAAACGATGGTTTGTATTTGTCAAATTCGACAGGATGACGGTAAAGACAACAAGCTCCCCAAAAGGGAAAAATATCAGTTGGGTAAAGGAGGTTTTCAAAATGGGCATAATGCCTCCTCCAAGAAAGGGGCGAATTTGTTCTAAATGAATCGTTCCACTTGCAAATAAAAAAATGACGAGGAGAAAAATAAAACCCAAAAGATAAGGTGTAAATACTTCGGATGTCCTGGCCAATATCTCAATCCCAAGGTAAACAATAAATCCCATGACTAATGAAAACGTGATGGCGAACACTTCTGTCGGTGTATTTGGCATAAGAGCAGAGCTCATCAATTCTTCAAAATCCCGCAATACCCTACACGATATATAAATGAAATACACAACATATATGAAAGAAAGGATAATGGAAATTTTTCTTCCCAAACAAAATTCCATAATTTCAAATATATTTTTCCCTGGCAACCGTTTCAATAATTGAATATAAAACCAAATAATCCCTGAACCAATCAAACCTCCCAGCAGGATGGAAATCCATGCGTCATTTTTAGCATCATTCGCAATTCCAATCACAATACTGCTGCCTAATAGAAAATTAACGATTAATGCAAGTAGTTGATTGAGTGAAATGTTTTCTTTAGTCATGATGATCAAGGTTCCCCTTTGTTTATTTTCTTTTTCTTTTCTCTATAAATACGGAAGTCTAAAACGACACTTGAACTCAATCCCACAAATAAAACTATAAAAATGACTACCGTATTAGAAGGAAGTTCCATATAAGAGATATTTTTCATTGCTTGAAAAAAAGAAATATTAAAAAGCTTTCTATCAAAGAAACTCAATAATCCATATAAAGACGCAAACAATAAGAGATAAAGTAGAGAAATCAAAGTAAAACATCCTCATATTTGATGTATTCTTAGGTTGCCAAAATTATCCTATATTATCCAGCTCATTTTTTATTAGATAGCCATTTAGGCATTTAATATAAGCAGAAATGTAATAAAACCCCAGCATTATTTCAACTGGGGTTTCTTCACTCTTCTCTCAAATTGATAATGTAACCATTCCTCAATGATCTTACAAAAACTAGATGTGTATAGAACAAGTTTCTTATAGTCTTATCCTTTTAGAATAATAGGAAACATACCTCTTTCATTATTACTATTGCTTCCACAATTCCTCTGTCTTAATCACTTTGTAATTTGTATTCTGAACCGTATATCTCACAGTTGGATTATTGGGATATGACGCATTTCCATCGAAGCTCGTGATTACTGTTGTTTCGTCATTTTTAACAAATTGCTCATAGCTTCCACCAGCACCACTGATATTAGTAAAGTGTAACGTTATCATATTATTGGAAGTGCCATCCTTTACTATACTCCACAAATCCCTTCTGTAATTATCCCATGCTATTTCTTTAGAAATCTCATTATCAGAATTCTTATAAGTATTCTCCCAAAAGGCAATGACTTCATCCATACTTCCCCATACATTATGCTGAAGCGAAAATTCAATAATTTGTCCATTTGGAACCGTACCATCAGCTAGGTATTTGTCATAAGCCTCATTTTCAGCAGTAATACCTTCAAGATTACTGCCATTTCTTTTCAACAACAAAGCGTGTTCCTTGCCTTTATTATTTTTTATCGTCACAATAGTATACCCTTTAGAATCTTTATTTTCTGCGACCACATAAGAAAAATTATTCACGTAATTTACTACTAATTCACCGCTCTTAAAGTACCAAGTACTACTTACCCCATCCTCTTTTCCCGTTGCCCTCCAAATACCAGCAACATTCTCACTTGCCTTTGATACTTCTGAAGATGTAGAACCCTCAGATTGTGATGTCGTTTCTGCCGTTTCAACTTTTTTATTCGAATTTTCTATTGAAGTTTTGGATGATTCATCAGATGTTTTCCACATCCAGAAAGAACTACTCCAAGTCCAACCAATACTACACCTTAATTTTACCACCAATTTCCATTTGCAACGATGTTTCCTTTGTCCAAAATACGAAAAGGGCGCAATCATCTTTCGATCATTGCGCCCTTTAATGGAATAGGAAAAAGTCTTCTGTTTCAAGGTTTAAAATCCTTACTCTAAATCATGATAAATTTTTGCAATTAATTCCTTATTGGGATCTTGGCTGAGTTCCCACATCATCGCTCCACCCAGACCCATTGATTTGATAAATTCGGTTTTATACCCGATTGATTCGGGATCATCGTAGCTGACAAATTCAGTTCCGTTAAAGAGCCATGGAACCTTGGAGTTAGAATCCCAATAACGAGTAAATCCCTTTTGGTTCAGATCGTTTGCAACGATGTTTCCGTAGCCAACCGCGGTCCCTCCCCCGTTAAAAGGCTGATACAGGCCATTATTCTGATTATTTACCTGCTTATAGACACGGCCGTATAAAGGCATTCCTAAGACCAGTTTATTGGCAGGTACTCCATGACGGAGATCAGTTTGAACCGCATTCTGTACACTCTCGTCCGAACCAAATCCAGAATGAGGGTCCTGATACAATGGAGCATCCATTCCGGTCATTTTATCCCAGGAACCATGGATATCATAAGCCATCAATCCAATAGAATCTACATACTGTTGAATCAAATTCAGCTCTGTATCGTTTGCAAATCCTTCTCCGACACCGCCGGTAATCGTCAACAAATAGGCTTTTCCATCCTTTGCACTTTGAGCATTAAAGGTTTCTCTGATTTTTTGAATCAATAAAGTATAATTCTGCTTATCCTCTGGGCGTTTGCTATTTCCAGGTTTCCCGCCTGCCACCGGGTATTCCCAATCCAAATCGACTCCATTGAAGCCATGTTTTAATATAAACTGCAGACAGCTATTGGCAAAGATGGTCCTCGATTGATCAGTTAAAGCAATATCTGAAAACCTAGCTGACCCGTCCCAGCCTCCAACAGAAATGACCGTTTTTAAATTTGGATTTTTCTGCTTCAATTTCGTTAATTGAGAGTAGTTTTTCCCATCTACGGCCGAATCTTCCATTGCGATTTTTCCGTCTGATGAAATACTCGCAAATGCGTAATCTAATTGAGTGAGCATGCTGGCATCAATGTTGGAAACCTGGAAATTGGAATAGGCAGACCAGCCTGTATAATATCCGATTCTCTTGTATTGTTCGGAGGCAACTGAATTTTTTACAGCAACAGTTCTGGTAACCTCTGAAACTCGATTAGCTGAATCATATACAACTACTTTTAATTTTTGCTCTCCTTCCGATACCCAAGGATTTGTTGCCCAACTCACACGATAGGGTGCTTTGTTAATGGATTTAATTAAATATTTTCCGTCATTGCTATAAAATTCAACCTTGTTTATTGATTTATCATCATGGACCTTTACAGACAAAGTGACTGTCCCACTGATGGTTTTTCTATCATTTCCTATAGGGTAGACCTGAATCTGACTGATCATCGGCTGTTTTGCTACCAATGTTCTAGCCTTTATGGTATTACTTGGAGCTGACAGGTTTCCTCGGGCATCCAGCGCTTTAATATAGAAGTGATACGAAGTACCTGGATGTAAATGCTTCACCGTAAAATGATCAGTTGCCGTTTTCCCAATTACTTTATTATTCTCGTAAACTTCATAATCTTTTACACCAATTGAATCTGTTGATTTATTCCAAGCTAAACTGATACTTTCACTGGTAATTCCGAATGCATGTAAATGAGACGGTGAAGTTGGGGCAGTTCGTCCTTTAATAACGCTGTAAAGAGCTAAACCAACGAGCAAAGTAACGATCGCGATGATGAACTTCTTGATGTTTTTTAGTGACAAAAAGCGATTTTCTGACTTCATTCCCTTTCCCCCGTAAATAAACTAGTTGTTCTTTATTTTAATATAAGGGACCTCACAGATTCAGTGGTAAATAGTAGTATTGCTGAAAAAAAGAAAAAACCATTGCTGAAATGGATTAACGGAATGGGGTTTTGGTGTCACCAGATTAAAGCGTGTTATGTCCTAAGGAACTGACCCCAAAGTATAGTATCTATCAAAGGAACTGGAAAACCAGTCATCGCCTTCTCTAACATCGTTACCGAGGTGAACAGTGACTGTCACTGTTTGCCATTAACTAAACACCCGTTGTTAAAGAACTTATCCTGTCTAACATTACAAGCAACTCATGATAATTTGATAAGGTATCTTTATCTTCAACTTTTAAACTAGATTTAAAAAATAAAATATCTCCTGTTCCATCGTTCATTTGATTCCTTGCTTCGAGAACCCGTTTTAAGTTCTTTGCAGTTCCGATACTTCCAGAAATAATGTCAACATCTTCAGGAAATATTTTCTTAATACTATTTTCAAAATATGGAAAATGCGTACATCCAAGAACAATCGTGCCGTATTGGTTTAATTCATACGAAGATAGTTTTTCTTTTAAATATGGTACAACTTTCTCTTCTCTAAACTCAAAATTCTCTGCGAATTCTACAAGTCCCGGAAGTGCCAAACTTTCAACAATATCGTGATGGTCTATACTTTTCACAAGGTTATGAAATTTTTCCTCTCTGAGAGTCAAATTAGTTGCCAATACCAATACTTTTTTACGTTTTCCCTCACAGCTTTGAACAGCAGGTTTTACGGCTGGTTCAATACCTAAAATAGGGAAATCATACCTTTGGCGAAGGTCATCTACTGCAATACTGGTTGCAGTATTACATGCAATGACTAATGCTTTGATTCCTTGATTAGCCATAAAGTCAACTGCATTAAATATATATTCTCTTACCTCTTCTTTTGTTTTTTCACCATAAGGAACGTGTAAGGTATCTGCATAAAATATGTAATCTTCATTCGGTAATAACCTCAATGCTTGATGAAGTACAGTCATTCCACCTATGCCAGAATCAAAAAAACCTATTCTCACTACTTTCACTCTTCTTTTCAATTAATTTTATAAACCTATTTAATGCGAACAGTGACCGTCACCGTTCGCCGCTGAATACTAACATTTCAAAATACAACTGCTTTTGTCGGACTTAGAACTGGATTATGAATGCCCATTACATCATCAGATAGAAAGAGACTAGCCTTTTTGACTTAAATTCAAATCAAAGGTTGATTTTGTTAAAATGAAATCATTGCACCTCTTTCATCAAAAATTGCTGTTGGATTCCAAGCAACTTCCCAAAGATTGTTTTCAGGGTCAGCAAAATAAGCTGTTCTTCCTCCCCAAAAAGCATCGCTAGGTTCTCTTAGTATTTTTCCGCCTGCAATTCTAATTTCCTCAATTGTTACATCTACCTCTTCTGGTTTGTCAACATTTATTGCAAAGGATACACCACGATAGTTTTCAAAATTATGAGTAATTTGTACTCCCGCATCTTCTGCTAATTCATTAATAGGAAATAAAGTTAAGATAACACCTGCTGTTTTAAAAACAGCATAACGATCTGAACTTATTTCTGATTCCTCCCAACCTAAACTTTTATAAAATGAACGCAGAATTCGTAAGTTCAAAGCCCCAATTGTTATTAAGCTAACCCTTTGCATGACCATATTAAAATTCCTCCAATACTTTAATAAATTGGTATATTCCTCAAATGTATGTCTAATTCCTCTTCTATAAGTAACAATTGAATAAGAAATTGGATTGCGATAAGCAACCCCACAGTTCAACTAAAACAAACAAATGAGGAAGGACAATGATTATGTTTTCCAGGAAGTAAAGTATTGAAAACCAACGAATGTTTATTGAATCTGAAATTAAACGATATAATAACTTACCTGATTGGAAAAGTAAACCCATCTTTTGTATATATATCAAGGTTCTTTTAACGTCGCTTGCACCTTTATATAAATACCACCATATATAGGAATATTTTCAAAAATGTTATACAGAATAATATTTAGGTAGTTGTAGCCGTATGGCTTTTTACACATGAAAGGGTGTTCAATAATGGAAAAAAAGTTGTTGAATTTGGTTCTTGCAATGAGTATGGTTTCACTTCCATTTTTATTTAGGGGATCAAAAATGAGGGAAAATTTAGTTATCTTTTTCTCAAAAGGAGTTCTTGCTACTTTGGTTGATGCTTATGTTGTTGGGAGAAAAAAAATGGCATATCCAGTCCGCCCTTTCCCAAAAATTTTTAAAACAAATATCCTTTATGACATGCTGTTTTTTCCGGTTTTAAGTGTTATCTGGGTTAGGATGTCATATAACGATAGTTTAGGAAAAATCCTATTGAAAAGTTTGATTTTTAGTGTTCCCATGAGTATTGGGCAATGGTATTTTGAAAGGAACTCAAGACTTTTCAAATGGAAAAAATGGACACCATTACATACCTTCGGAAGTGTAAGTTTTACCTTGTTTATTATTAGAGGTTTCGTTGGGTTAATAAAAAAATTAGATAAATTAAAGGGTAATCAAAATATAACCGAGTTATAAAGGCTGATATTATGAATAAAACGCATAAGTTAGAGACAATTCTTTGGAGTATTGCATTTCCTGGTTTTGGACAACTATTAAATGGTCATCTCATAAAGGGATTTGTTTTTATACTTTTAGAATTCGTCATTAATGTAAACAGCTCATTTAACAATGCTATCATGTTAAGTTTTCTTGGGAAGATTACAGAGGCTTCTAAAGTGGTTGATCACCAATGGCTTATGTTTTATCCATGTGTATATATGTATGCCATGTATGATGCTTATAAGTTTGCAGAAGGTAAAAATCCACGCTTATCGTTTGTCCCCTTTGCATTTGGAGCCTATTTTGTCACAATAGGTCTTATGTACTCTCCAAAGGTATTTTTCGGTATATCATTTGGTCCCATATGGCTTCCAATGTTGTTTTTGATTCCAGGGATAGGGATTGGCTTTATTATTCGTTATTTTTTGATAAAACTTACTATTAAACCCAACAACGGAGGATGATCTGCCTAAGATAAAAAGATTATTTTGGAAAATTTTATTTCAACCAACAAGATAGGAAAACGCTGATGTTGATACAAATATCCAATTTTTCTGGAGAGACTTCCTCCATCAAATGGCCCTAAAATGGAAAATGAGCGCTTATCCTTGTTCAAGGATAGCGCCCTTTAATTGAAGATAAATCCTATTATTTCATCAAAATTTTCAGTCAACTGTTTTTCTGAAATTACTTGTAAACCGTTTCTTTTTAATAAAGCTGCTGTAACCCCATTCCCAGAAATTTTTTTATATGTAAACAATGATTTAGATCTTTTAACAAAAGCTTTTATTACTCCTAAATATAGTTTTGTTTTCCTCGAAGTAACGGTTCTCCTCACGGAACTCCATCCAAGGCTGTGGGCTGTGGATAATCAGAAGGTCAATGTAATCCAGTCCCAATTTTGCTAAAGACTCATCAATGGACTGCGTAGCTGCATCATAGGTCTTTGCTTCTGCAGCAACCTTTATCGTAACGAAAAGTTCTGCTCTTGCGACACCGCAGGAACGGATTCCTTCTCCTACACCCGCTTCATTCATATAAGCCTGAGCAGTATCAATATGGCGATATCCGATCGATACCGCATCACGCACTGCCTGTATTGCCTGTCCATCGTCAAGTAGCCAGGTACCAAGACCTAATTTTGGAATTTCTACACCATTTGATAGTTTGTATGTTTCGTTCATCAAGTTTTTGTCTCCTTTGCATTGTCGTTTTTAATGTAGTTTCTTATATTAATTTTCTGGAATCATTTCGTTCACACAAGCTAATGCGTTGAGCGTTCTCGGAAAGCCTATATATGGGAGGCAGTGGGTAATGGCGGTGATCAATGTTTCCTTGTCATTGCCTACATTTTTGTTACCCAGCACATGTGACTTTACTTGGCTTTCACAGCCGCCAAGCGTACTAATAATGCAGAGTGTTAACAACTCCCGAGTTTTCAAATCAAGTCCATTGCGAGTGTAAAAGTCTCCAAAGCAAAAAGCGGAAAGATAATCCTGCATATGCTTTTGATTTTCTGGTGCATTCTCACGCATTTTTGAAATGATATCACCAAAAAGCTCAACTTGTGTAGCAAGTCCTTTCTCAAAACGATTCTCTTCATCTACAGTCATTTGGCTTTCAATTGGTAAAGCGATATTCTTTGCTTTAAAAACCTCATTGACTTCATGAATGGCGTTTAATGTACTGGGGAATCCGATGTACGGGGCACACTGGTAAACCGCCTCTTTGATTTCTACAGGTGTAAGCCCAACGTTCAGTGCGGCACCTACATGTGCCTTAAGCTGAGGTAACGTCTGGTTGGTAGTAAGAACAACCAGCGTGATCAGTTCACGTTTTTTGTCATCCAAATTACCTTGGTAGAAAACTTCTCCAAAAATGAAGTGGCTTAATATGCCCTGAAAATCAGGGTCGGTAGTGTTTGCAGCAGGTACCCCATTACCAAATACCTGTTTATATTTTTCCTTACTCTTTTCAACACGGTTCATCGTTAGACCTCCTGCTAGGATTTCGATCACTTCTATTATGTCTAGGGTGCGGAATTAAATCTTATTATACAAATCAATATTGATTGAATAATCAACACCTGTTTATAATTTTAAAAAATTTCTTCATACTTTCAATGGTTAAATTAACGCAATTCGTTGATTACTCAACAAAACAATTAAAATTGTTGATTATCTTTAGCATTTCTGCATCCTTGAATGAGTTCAGAAATATGCCAGCTTTGTCCGAGAATGCAGTTTTTTCAAACGAAATATTCATCAATCAAGTCGGTAAAGTTGAACAAATTATCAAATATTAATTAATAAGTTTGGAAATAATCATGAGTCCCCTGTACTGTTATATTGGACAAAACACCCTAACAGTATTTTTACAGATTGGAAAAAATATCTCATTGTGGGTATTCTTTTTGCTTTGGTGGATGCTTTTATTTTCTTAGGAATGTACATTCTTAAAGTTGGCAACCACGAATTAGCAATTGCTACAAAACAAATAGAGATAAATGATGAAATTGTAAACAGTAATAGAGAAAAGGTAAAAAGGCTGGTTAAGCTCTTGAAAGAACAGGGGATTCCAGAGTATTATAATAGTGAGGAAGAGTATATCAGTTTATTATCAATACTCTTAGAGGAATATGCAGAACAAGAAGGTCTGGAATTAGAATTGTTAAAATTCCATACGCAAATTGAAAAAGAGGAAGCCTTTAAAGAATATAGGGGGCTAAACAAGTCATTCATTCAAAAGCAACTGCAGAAGGACAAGACCTATATAAAAAAGAAGATGGCGTACATACCCATCTTTGCGTGTTCTAAAAAGTTCGTGTTAAAGGTAACTTCACAAAAAGAAGTAACGGAAATGGATTTATCTTTAATAAACTTGTTGCTTATTACGTTTGATTTAGTGATTCGAGAAGGAACATCTAATGGAGGTGAGGAATAATGGGAAAAAGTATTTATGAAAAAAAGTCGCTTACAATTAAAGTAAGGAAACCACATGTTGAGATTCCCGAAATACCGTTAAGTCCTCGAATGAAGGAAGTTCTGGAAGAAAATGATTGAATTATTAACAGATTAAAACATACTAGACGTTCAAGACGACTTTTAGAAATTCATTAAAAAGCACTATCGAAGGCAGGGGATATAATCCTCTGTCTTTTTTCATTTATTTATTGATTCTACATATACTATACCAAGTCCTTTACGAGAGGAGGTTCCCATTGAACAGAAGAAAACCTGATAGAATTCGTGTTCCAGAAACTACGCCCACCCAATTTGACGTGAAACTACATGAAGGTAATAAAAAGGTGATTCGGTGGCTGCAAGGTTTAATGGTAAAACGATGAAGGCTATTTGATGAGATGAATATTGAATAATTAATATTTTCAAAAGAGAGTACCTTTTGCATTGTTTTTAAGTATGACATTTAGTCTCTAAATAAAAGCTGAATATGATCCCCCCTTCAAGTTTGGGGGGCACGTTTTTAACTTACTTAGACTAGCTATACCTTTTTTTATTTAAACCGCTTTTATTTTTAATAAATTCATCTAATTTTCTTAACAAAACTATTATTTTATTATTAAGAATTACCTCATTTTGCAAATCAGTTGGAGTAGCAATTCGTTTTTGAAAAAATAAAATAGCCTAGCTCCGCATTGTGGAACTAAGCTATTCCATATATTTATTTTCATTATTGCTCCCCTTGGATCACAAGTTTAATCAAAAAGTCATCGATTATTCGACGTCCATTTTGCACACCGCAAAGGAAACTATTCGTGTAGTTTACCCTTCATTTACCACTGCCTTCCGGGATCATCCGCCATAGAATTTACTGTTCCCTCTGGATAAAGAACATTATAGTGATCGATTACTGGATTAGGTTTGCTATTCGTTGGTTGAGGGAAAACCAGCTCGAGTTTAAAAGATGAATTCGCCCGATAACCAATAATCTCCTGACCATTCACCATAGCATCATGAGCAGGAGTTCCCAAAACCTCTTTGGCCTCGGCAAGAGTGATGCCCATCAATTGATTGCTGTTGGACCGTGCTTCAAAGATCTGTCCCCCTTTGTTAAAACCAATCACAACCTTATATTTTGAATAGGTGTTATATTGTCCTTTAGCAGCTGCAACAAAATCTGTTTTATCTGCCTTTCCCCATACTTTTTCTACTTCATCGATGTTCGTTGTTTTTACAGCAAAGTCGCTGCTAATTATTTTTCCTTGTTTAGCCATTGACATCATTTTGGCTAAAAGAGTTTCTGTAGAACCTAATTGAAGTTTTGTTGCTTTAGTTGTTTGAAGAGGATGGTTGGATAAAATATTTTCCACTTCCTTATACCCCGCAGGAAAAGAATAGTTATACCGTGCTGGAAGTGCAAATACATAATAATTGTTACGTCCCAACTCACTAGGGTTCAAGGGAGCAGCTCCGATGTGGAAGACTTCCTGCTGAAGTAAGTTCCATTGGTTAAGTGTAAAAACCATGATCGGTATGTCCTGCCTTGGCGTTTTAGCAGTCCAATTAGGATCACGAATTGAAATTATCGGACCTGTTTCAACAACGTTGCCGCCAGTTAGAGCAATCCCTTCCCATTGATTAGTGACAATCGAATATCCCTTCCAGATTCCTGGAAGTTTGAATTTAAACCCGTATTGGGTGTTTTCATAGACAATTGAGTTTGAAACATCAGGTGAAGTGGAAGAAGATGGAGTGTTAGGGGTGGCATTTTGCTTGTCGCTGGTGGTACTGTTCTTTTGATTGTGGCTGTTGCTGGTTGAACTGCTATTGTTTGAACATCCTGCCACCAGAAGTAAGGCCATCACTACGAAAACCCATTTCAGTGTTGCCTTTTTTAATGTTAAGATCATAAAAATCCTCCTCCATTAAATTCTTTGGCAAAAAATAAGTAAAAACCGTAGTCGAATGAGGCTCTGTTATTTTTATTATCAAAACAGCAACTAAATTGATAATAACAATTCACCAGAGAAATTCTTGAAACGTACTTTGCAGAGCACCTTATGCTAGTTTAAATGTGATGTCTTAACCTTGCCATTTGAATATTTAAGATTAAAACAATAAGGATATTTGTTCCAATTGGAGTTTCGTCTAACGAGAGCAATTAATGAAGAAATTGTTCCAAAGTAGGAATAAGCTGATCACTTTTTAGACAGTTGTCACAAATAATAATCACGGTTGAATTGGAATCATTTTTTTTTTCAGTTTCCTCATGTCTACAAATGCTACAAAATTGCTCATCCATATGCTCAACTCCCATTCATTGTTTATTATTATCTTTTTTCTAAATTATTCCTTTTTATACTTATTATACAATAAAAAGAGCCCAATAAATAACATTGGGCTTACTACTCGAGATAATTTTTTATTAATCATTTAAATGAAACGGTACAGAAGAAACCACCACATCTTTTCTATTTAAAAGAAGTGTACGAATACGAAAAGCTGACTGATTGTGTAATAGTCGATGCCAGAACTTGTGTGTGATAAATTCAGGTAAAAGAACAGTTATTCTTTTTTCTTTTCCATAACGGCGTTCCACACGTCCAATGAATTCAACTAATGGCTTTATTAAGGTACGATAACGTGAAACAACAACCACTAATCGGACACCTGGATTCCATTGTTCCCATCTTTCTTCCATCTTTTTAGCCTCTTCAGGGGAAAAAGCAATAGCAATGGGGATTGAAAAAGAGAATGCAAATGCTCCTACTGTTGCAAGCTCTAATAGGATCATTTCAGTTCCATATGCTACGGAAGAAAGAGCATCTGATGAAAGAATCGGTAATGCTTTCCACAGTTGCATTTTTTCGGCTTCTGCCTCTTCCGATTTTAATGGACGCCCCAGGATAAGCCGTTTTATTGATTGAGAAGTCATTTTCTTTCTCCTCCAAATATTTTTAATTTAAGTATCATTTTCTTATTGTTAATTTTCAAATACACTCCAGCGTATCCATTGAAAACTTTATTTATTTTACCATTATCTGAATTAATTAATTCAGTAAAATCTGCACTTTTAATACCGTATTGAAGTTCTTTTTCATTGTCTGTAAATCCCTTTTCCTTAAAATAAGCATAATAAAAAAGACCTACTTAAAAATGCTCAAGCTGCCTTTTTGCTTCCTGAACAAAAAAGCCCCTGAATCAGGTGGTCTTCTGACCTCCCTCGCTTTAGCCGACGAAGTTAGCTGACGGGTAGGATGGCGAAAGAGTATCTCATCCTTTCTACAACTTGTAGAATTAACCCCGGAAAAATTGGTTCCTCCGTTCCTGAGTTTCCTCAGAATTAAGCCGATAATATGAATTTTTTATTATGGAGTGATTGTAATCTTGTATACTTTAGTGCCCCCCTATTTCAAATCTATATGTGTATTTTAAGAGCGTTTTAATAAGAAATACAGTTAAGATGTTGTTAATTTTTTTGTTAATCGAATTCATTTTTAACATTAATATAATAATATTAGATAAATAGTATCAAAACATGAAGGATGATATTAATGAAGCAAATGAAACATATCACATGGAACAGCGGTGTGATGGTCATGATCATGATATTAATTACTTTCCTATCTTTATTTTTTAAATATATTGGAATAACTGAAACCAATATAATCATTACTTTTATATTAGGTGTTTTGCTAGTTTCAAAATATACAGAAGGTTATTTGTATGGAATAATATCATCAATAATTGGGGTATTGGATTTTAATTTCTTTTTTACAGTGCCATATTACTCACTGGCTGCTTATCGACCAGACTATCCCATAACATTTGCTATTATGTTGATTGCAGCGATCATCACAAGTACATTGACGACAAAGGTGAAAAAAGAGGCATATTTATCAACATTCCGTGAAAAACAAACACAAATTCTTTATCAGATCAGTAAAAATTTACTCCAAGCACCAGATGTAGACCAAATTTTAGAAATTGGTGCGAAAAAGATTTTTGAGTCCATCAATCATTCTGTTTTCATTACTGTGTTAAAATCATCGAATAAATTGAGTGAACCTTGCATTTTAAAAACAGATGAGAATGAACAAATGTTTTATAATTGCGTTGAAATAAAAAAAACAATCCAAACAAATAAATCTTTAGAAACGAAGAATGCAATCTATTTTCCGATTAAAGGACTTGATGAGAGTCTCGGGGTAATTGGGATTACCTGTTTCAATTCTTCTTTAACTATAGAGCAAAAAAGTTTTGTGGAAGCCATTTCTATGCAACTTGCGCTTGCAATGGAGCGTGAAAAAATCTCGAAAAAACAACAGAAAGCCCAAGTTGAAATGGAAAGAGAAAAACTTCGAGGTAATCTTCTTCGTGCAGTATCACATGATTTGCGTACACCTTTAACAGGAATTTTAGGATCTACAACTACTTTACTTGAACACGAAGAAACACTAGAAAAAGATGTGAAGAAACAATTACTTGTTGATATTTTTGAAGAATCTAAATGGCTTATCCATTCTGTCGAAAACATATTAAGCATTACCCGGATGGATGATGGTAAAGTTTCCATTAATAAAAATTTTGAATTGGTGGAGGAAGTCATTAGTGAGGCAGTGTTGAGAATAAAAAAACTTGACACTCATCATGAAATAAAAATAACCATCCCAGACGAACCTATTATGATTCCAATGGACGGAATATTAATCAAACAAGTATTGATAAACTTGCTTGATAACGCAATTAAATATACTCCACCCCATTCTACTATTAACGTGAAAGCCTTTCTTAAAGATGATTTTGTTTATTTCGAAGTAATGGATAATGGAAATGGCATACCCGATGAAAATCTGCCTTTGATCTTTAAACGATTTTTCACTACTTCTTCAAGGCGTGGCATCGGGTTAGGTCTTGCCATCTGCAAATCTATTATTACCGCTCACGGTGGTGTAATTTCTGCTTTTAATAATGAAAATGGTGGAGCAACTTTTCGATTTAAATTACCAGTAAAGGATGATACACATGGAAAATAAGCCAGTAATTCTTGTGGTTGAAGATGACAAATCGATTAGAAATTTCATTTGTGTTTCATTAAATGCAAATGGTTATAAATACATTGAAACAGATTCGGGCAAGAACGCTATTTCTTTAGCAGCATCCCATCGTCCAGATATCATTATTCTGGATTTAGGGCTTCCAGATATTGATGGGATCGATGTGATTACCGAATTAAGAAAATTAACAAAAGCCCCTATCGTTGTTGTATCGGCGCGAGGAAAAGAAAAAGAAAAAGTGCTAGCTTTAGATTCTGGTGCAGATGATTATTTAACAAAACCTTTTAGTTTGCCTGAACTGCTTGCACGACTGAGGGTGGCTTTACGTCATTTAATTCCTACTAGTATCTCTAATCAACAGGAATTGAGTTCAATGTTTACAGTCGGAGAATTGAAAATTGATTATGAAAAACGCCATGTTTATTTATCTAGTGATGAAGTTCATTTAACGCCTTTGGAATATAAATTATTGGTCTTGATGGCAAAACAAGCAGGAAAGGTATTAACACATAAATTCATCCTACGGGAGATTTGGGGTGATACGAATGGGAGTGATACATTGTCACTCCGAGTCTTTATGGCAAACATGAGAAGAAAAATTGAAAAAGAACCAGCTCAACCAAGATATTTGTTAACCGAAGTCGGAGTAGGCTACCGACTAGCGGATGAATAAAAAATGAGACACGCTGCCATAAGAGCAAGGAATTTGTTAAGAGATCATAAAAAGGGAAACTCGTTTTAATGAAATGAGTCCCCTTTTTATACGATCCTATTTAAATCTTTTAACTGTAAATATACTTCTCCTGCTGTATTAAGATTTCCACATAAAATAAGAGCAGTGGTGAAAAATTTCCACTTCTCTTATCACTGTTTCGATAAAATTTTTGTGCTCTGTTTGGATAATCTAATAAAATTGGTTTCACTAGCAATGGTAGACCCCAACAGGAGTGCACCACCCAGCATCTGATCAATAGTCAATTGTTCATGCAGGATCATTGCAGAAATCAATATAGCTACAAATGGGTCTACATAACTTAGCATAGCTATACTCTGTCCTTTTAATTTTTCCATACCAGAGAAAAACAACCAAAATCCAATCCCTGTATTGATAATCCCTAAAATTAAGATAAAAGGAATGGAAGAACCTGATACTTCGAAGATACCAAATCCGGAAGTCATGAAAACATATGGTATTAGGAGTAAAGTGGTTGTTCCGAGTTGAATGATGGTCATCTCTAACTTTCCCATATCTTTAATGAATTTATTTAAAAGCAATAACGCTGCATAAAATGCAGCTGCGATTAATCCAAAGGAAAGTCCAAGTATATCTTCTGAACTGGATGAACTCACCCCTTCTCCTACAATCATTAACATTCCTATGATCGCTACTCCAATACACACCATTTTTTTAATAGATAATTTTTCCCGAAGTACAAAAGGAGAAAGAATCATGACAAACACAGGCGCAAAATAATAACCTAGTGTTGCATTGGCAATCGTCGTATGGTCATACGATTGATAAAGAAAAATCCAATTTCCTCCCAAGGCAATACCTGAAAGAATTAAAAATAAAGCATTAGATTTAACTATCTTCCATGATATTTTTTTCTTCATCATGAAGAATATTAGCAATAAAAATAAGCATCCTAGGAAACTGCTTAGTAAAGCTCTTTCGCTCGAAGATAGATCAATGTTTCGAACTACTAAACCAATTGTACCGAAAATGATCATTGATAATATAAAATGAATTTTAGATTTCATCATTTACTCCTGCAGCAGTATAATACCATTCTTTTTATGAATTCTACATTTCGATTACTTTCGGAATGTGCTTTGCATAGGTTAAGAAGTTATTGACGATCAGCTCGGTTTTGACCTCGTTCAAATGGAATCTGTAACTTGGTTAAAGATTCATAGACCGTTTCTTGTAGATAAGACTTGTAGCTGTCTGGTGCTTTTCCCATAATATCACTCACAAAAAACATCGTTCTACACCTTTTCCTTTCCTTACTTGAATAATGAATAGCAATAATATATCATACTCACATATATTACAAAAACGAATGTTTATCATGATATGTATGACAAAACCAGATGGAATGAGGAAAGAGATATGAATATCCAAAAATATATGGCATTTGTAAAAGCAGTAGAATTGGGTAGTTTTACAAAAGCTGCCGAAATATTGGACTATTCACAGTCTGGGATTAGCCGCATGATTAACGATTTAGAAAAAGAATGGGGATTTTTCCTTTTTGAAAGAGGACGTACCGGTATCAATTTAACCTCAGATGGTTTAAAGTTACTGCCCCAATTAAAGCGAATTTGCATTGAGTATGAAATCTTAATGAAACAGATCGAAGACTTACATAATTTAGAATCCGGGATGATTCGTATTGGGACTTTTTCCAGCGTGGCATCTCATTGGCTCCCTAACATTATTAAAGTTTTTAAGAAGGATTACCCAATGATAGATTTTAAATTTCTGCTTGGTGATTATACCGAAATTGAGAGCTGGATCCTCAATGGGCGTGTTGACTTTGGATTTTTACGGCTACCGACAAATGCAGAAATGGAAACGATCTTTTTGGAGCAAGATCGTTTACTTGTCGTAATTCCTCCAGATCACCCGCTTGCTAATTGCGATAAGTTTCCAATCAACGAATTATTGAACAGTCCGTTTATGCTGTTGGAAAAGGGGGCAAAAGCTGAAATCTCTGAAATTTTTGAGAGGCATCATATTTCACCGCATGTTAATTTTACAACCTGGGATGACTATGCCATTATGTCTATGGTAGAAAATGGGTTAGGAATCAGTATATTACCAGAATTGATCTTACAGCGTATTCCTCACAAAATTATAGCGAAAGAGCTTGAAGTTCCTGCTTTTAGAAATATTGGTGTTGCTATGAGAGAACAAAAATCACTTTCCCTTGCGTCCAAGAAATTTTTAGAATATTTATCATATAGGAACAGAGAGTGAATGAGTATGATGGATCAAATTGTTAAAACAAATCACGGGTTCGCCCCTATACGTTGTTTACGAACCTTTTATGATACTTAAGAAGAGATAGAAAATATTTCATTTGTGTTTCATCTCTTTGAGAGGGTTGAACTTTCAGAATATTTCGTGTAAATTAGAAATAAAAAAGGGTGAGACATCTTGAATATGGCAGAGGTAAAAGATCAGATTCGATCCAACAAAGGAATTGTAGGTATTGTGGAAAAGGTTTATGAAAGCTCGGTAATTATAAAAATACTTAAAAATCCCACAGGCATTTTTTTTGAAAACAATGTAACCGTTATCAATCACAAAAACTATGAAGTTATCCATAAAGCAGCCTTTTAACAATAACGCTTGAGCCTGGATTATTCCAAGCTCTTTTTTTGTGTTACCGCAACAAACCTTTTTTAAACTCTTGC
This sequence comes from Neobacillus sp. PS3-12, assembly GCF_030915385.1. GTDB lineage: Bacteria > Bacillota > Bacilli > Bacillales > Cytobacillaceae > JAEVLT01. Next base: position 137,473 of record NZ_CP133268.1, read on the forward strand.
ACCCATTAGTTTAAGTGAATTCCATCACAATATCTTTATAAAAAAAAGAGCGATACCCTTCTGCCTTTTTAGAGGACAACGCCCTATCTCACTAATATTAGACCGACCATTTGAAGACCATAATAGATTCCATTGTCTTCAACTGATTTAGTAACGTATTTTGCTGCTCCCCTTACTTTTTCTTCTGCATTGCCCATTGCCACACTGTTTTTTATTGTTGAAAGCATCTCAATATCATTTAATCCATCTCCAAAAGCATATTGACATTCTTCTGGAAATCCTAATTTGTCGATAATTTTCTCTATTCCTTTTGCTTTTGAGCCCCCCTTTGGAATAACATCAACTGAAAATTGCAGTGCTCTAACAAAATCTAAATCTGTAAATCTCTGCTCATATTGTTTCTCTTCACCATCTGGGCAAAATAGAAGGGTTTGATACAGTTCACGCCCATGATAATAATGGGGATCGTAGGTAGGACTATCCAATTTCAATAACTCAAAACTGTCCTTGATATAAGAATGTTCTGGCACATTCGATTTCATATCTTCATGATCCATGTAAACGACTGGATGATGATTACTAAGAGCTGTTTCTGTTAATTTTTTAATCAATGTAAGGTTTAGTGGATTGGTATAAAGGACTTCTCCATCTAAAACTACATATTGACCGTTATAACTTATATAAGTATTTATATCTAACTCTTTTCGCAGATCTTCAAACATAAACGGAGCTCTACCTGTTGCAATTCCCACTTCATGCCCCCTTTCTTTTAATTTATAAATCGCATCTTTTGCGGAAGTAGGTAACTTTTTATCTTGTGTAAGCAAAGTTCCGTCAATATCAAAAAAGATAATACTTTGTTCTATCATTGTAATTCCCTCTTTCTTATGGGTTCAAATGAACAAACGACCCATTTTGATTAACACAGTGACTCTTCACATCTATCCTTTTTTTGCAACAATAACCTCAATGTCGTGATCATTCAGAACCTGGGTCATTGCTTCATCTGGCTCTTTGTCAGTAATGACCATATCAATCGAGTCCAACCCTGAAATTCTATGGAACAAGCGTTTCCCAAACTTTGTACTATCTGCTAACAAAATAACCTGATCTGCATGGTGTATCATTTCCCGCTTTACGGCTCCATCTTCTTCATACGGGTACGATATTCCATCAGCAGTTATTCCGCATGCTCCTAGAAACAGTTTGTCGACTTGATATTCCGACAGCTTTTGAAGTGTCGCTGCACCGTACAAAAAGCGATGTTTGCCATTGAGTGTTCCACCCAACAAGTGCACAGTAACACCATCCTTATCGGCGAGAACACTCGCTACGTCGATTGCGTTGGTTACGACCGTAACATCCTCCGCCTCCAAACATTGGGCAGCGAAATGTACGGTGGTTGACGCATCAAAAATAACATAGTCCCCGTCTTTGACGAGATCTGCGGCGATTTGACCAATCTCCCGCTTTCCAGCAGATTCTAGGAAAAGTCTCTCCTTATAGACAGACACTTCCTTTGTCAATCGAGGTAACATTACCCCACCACGTGTACGTATAACATTACCGCTCTCAACAAGCCTCACGATGTCTCGTCTGGCAGTATCACGTGACACATTAAATAACTCACAGATCGTTCCAGCTGTAACCCGTTGATGTTGTTGTAAATAGTCCATCAAACGAACGAGTCGCTCCTCTTGGCTAAGTGATTCCAAGCAATACCACCTCCTGATGTTAATATTTTATGTGTTTATTTAAGTAAAATCAAGTTATTATAAGTTTAAATAAGTTTTTTGGTTCAATGTATAGAATTAGTTAATATTTTTATAACGGTGTCTTGTCATTCGAAGAAACAAAAAAGGAGGTTCTCTGCATAATACATGCACAAACCTCCAGGCTCAAGAAACAATTATTTAACTAACCAGAATATAAAATTAGATCTTTAAAAGAATTCACCATCTACAAAACAGGTGGATTCTTCATTTATAAAATTCATTTAACTACTAGGAGGGCTATCATTTTCCACTGTTTTATGTTTGTTAAGATGCTCCCATGGGGTACCCAAGTATTTTAATGCCCATCTATCTAATCCATACCATCCAGCTACTTTCCAGGCAAGAACAAGCCAAGTGGCAAAAACAAATAACAAAGGATTTGTACTTACTGTCCCAGCAAATAAATAACTGACGTTCATCACGCCTCCAAAAAATGCAGCTATTCCTGTTAATAATCCAACAATAAGTCCTAATCCTACTAGCACCTCACCATATGCAACAAGAATAGAAAATCCTTTAGCATGTGGAAGAACAATATTTTCAAGGAAATGTGCATACCATCCTGAGACATCAGCATGCGCAGATCCAGTATTGGCTTTAGCTATTGCCCCTTTTATAAACCCTTGAAGTGCTCCCCCTGCTTTTTCTCCAGTCCATACATCCGAATGAACCTTTTCCCATCCAGCCTGAAGCCATTCATATCCTAAATAGAGTCTTATAATTAACCAAATCCACCCTGATTTTGAACTTACAAATAAAAATTTTGAGACGGGATTATCGGGAACAAGAACCTCTTTGGGAACAACACTTTCCTTATTTTCCATTATATACCTCCAAGTAGTTTGATATTTTACATTATATGTAAATCAAAACCTACTATGTCTCTGTTTATAACCAAAAATTGATTCTCAAGTCCCACTTGAGACTGACGTTAAGTAATGTGGTGTAACGACAACCTATGTAGCAGACATAATTCATAATGAAATCGAAAAAGCCCTTACTGCTAAATACAGAAGGACTTTAAATGTGATTTACAATTGATTTTTTTTTCTTATTAACTCATCTCTATCGTATGCCATTGGAGGCTGTTCCAACCACCGGTTATTAATCATGATATTAGCTCCATCTTCAGCATACATTTGAACTTCTAAGGATAGCCTGTTATACAGTGCAGTAAGATCACCTCTAGGACTTAGACTAACAGCTGTACCGTAAAAGCCAACGCTCAAAGAAATCAAGCCACTTGTAAAGAACATCATGAGTTTATCAGAAAAAGTATGGGTTGTACTATTTGTTATTTCTGAATCCCAACTCATAGGTGCAGGAAGTTTACTTTCCTCAAGCTTACCTCTAAATAATCTAATATGTTTATTCCCAACTTCTAAACCCTTTAAAAAGAATTGTTTTACATTCTTATCCTTGGCAACCTGACTAAAGCCAGTAAGTGCAGCTACTCCCAAGGCATTTCTTTGCATATTCGCAAATAAATAATCAACTTCCGCAGCAACTAATGGTCTTTTTTCTCCGAATACATCTAACATAAACCATTGCTTTTTCACAAATTCAACCTTCTCTAAATTAGGCAGGCTCGGAGATCTGATATACAATCCTTTGGTCAATAATAATTCAGTTGACTTATCATATAATTGCATTGTTTCTGTAAGACAATCCATGTAATAGGATTTAATATCACTTCTTACAGATATTCCAACACTACCAGCATATGTTGTAAGTCCAACCTTAGACATTTGGTTGATAAAATTTAGTACAAAACTGTCGGAATAAAGTCTAGGAGCAGTTAAATTAACATCCTCTTCAATACGAAAACCATTTGGAACTACACTTTTTTCCTCTGTTAGGATTGCTGTAATCTTTTGAATATGTGACTTTGATAATTCTAAAGCAAATTTAATTATAGGCTTAATTTCAACGTCCTCAGCTTTTTCTAAAAAAAATGAAAGAATACATATGCTTGAGCTATCATTTAAGTATTGAATCCAGAGCTGACCAATTTCTCCCGCTGTTAGTCTAATCTGTTTTCCCTTTTCCTCCATAAGTAACCTCCAAAAAGATATACTAAAAAATAACTTCCCCATAAATCACCTTTAGTATGTATTTGTTACTTTAATACCCAACCTAAAAAAAAGATTGATCATCTGTCTTTAATAAAACTGACTAAACCTTTGTTTTTAATAAAGTTATAGGCCAGTAAAGCCCCTTGTTACTTTACATACAATATTCCACAAACTGGACAGCGTGGTAAAAAGTATAGTAATTTCATTATGTGTAACGAAATTATTAGGGGGGGCTATATACTATGGAATATCGCCGTTTAGGAAATACTGGGTTAAAAGTCAGTGAAATTAGTTTAGGAAGCTGGCTTACATATGGGGGTTATGTGGAAGAGCAAAACGCCACTGCATCAATTGATAAGGCGTACGACCTTGGCATTAACTTTTTTGATACAGCCAATGTTTATATGCGCGGGGAAGCTGAAATTGTGGTAGGTAAAGCGCTTAAAAAATATCAGCGGGATTCTTATGTATTAGCCACAAAGGTATTTTGGCCGATGGGTGATGGCCCTAATGACCGTGGACTTTCACGCAAACATATTATCGAACAATGCCACGCAAGTCTAAAAAGACTAAATACGGATTATGTTGATATCTATTATTGCCATCGCTATGATAAAGAAACACCGCTTGAAGAAACACTACGGGCCTTGGACGATCTTGTGCGACAAGGGAAGGTTTTTTATGTTGGCGTAAGCGAATGGACGGCTGAACAAATTACTGAAGCAGTTCATCTTGCCGATAAAAAATTGCTTGACCGCATTGTCGTCAACCAACCGCAATACAGCATGCTTGAACGCTATATTGAAAAAGAAGTGCTTCCTGTCTGCCAAAAGCATGGTATCGGACAAGTTGTCTGGTCACCGCTTGCCCAAGGCGTGTTAACAGGTAAGTATCAAAAAGGCGAAAAAGCCCCTGAAGGCAGTCGTGCGGCACAGGAAAAATATAAATCCCTGTTTGGCTTGTTAACGGATGAAAACCTTGATAAAGTAGAAAAATTAAAAGAGGTTGCGGCAGATCACAAACTCTCTCTTCCAACCCTTGCGCTTGCCTGGATTTTGCGTCAACCGAATGTTGCCAGCGCACTCGTCGGTGCTAGCCGCCCAGAGCAGCTTGAAGAAAACGTGAAAGCATCCGGTGTGAAGTTAAGCGATGAAACGTTAGCTAGAATTGAAGATATTCTACGGTAAAAACAATGCCTCTGGTTTTTCTCGCCAGAGGCATTGTTCGTTAAAGGCAAAGGCGCATCCTTTTTTAAATTGCATGAAAAGCAATAAGTTTTCAATGTCAGAGCTGAATATCCCAATCCACCATACCTGAATAATAGTTGGTGTAATGGGTAGCATACCTCTGTATACATCTATGAGGTGATGCAAATGTCTAACATGATAAAACAAGAAGAAATGGAAACATTAAGAGAGTTAATTAAAGATATAGATACGGCCATGCTTACTACGTTAACGGAAGAGGGGCTTGTTTCTCGTCCTATGAAAACTCAAGAAATAGAGTTTGATGGTGACTTATGGTTTTTCACGAAGAAAGAAACGAATAAATATGAAGAAATATTACATGATCAAGATGTTAATGTAGCTTATGCAGGTAAATCCTATGTTTCCGTCCGTGGAAGAGCGGATATCGTAGAGGATTTAGATAAGAAAAAAGAATTGTGGAGCAATGCATATGAGAAAATTATGCAAACTACTTATGATGATCCTAACGTTATCTTGATCAAGGTAACAACGGAAGCAGCCGAATATTGGGAAACCGATAATTTTACGAAGAAAGTCGCCTTTCTCTATAAACGCATGACAGGGCAAAGTTCTATATCGACAGATATTAATGAAACGGTTGAATTTAATAAATAAAAGCAAAAATGGGCTGTCTGGCCGTAAGACAATCCATTTTTGCTATATTGAGTTATGTTGATACATTTTTAGCGTATTTGTCCCTAATATTAAAATTAATTTTAAAAACAAAAAACCCCCGCCCTAACTGTAAAGTTCCTCAAAACACCCTCTTTTTGAAAGTATTAATCGTTCTGTTTCTAAAATTGGAAACATCTAATCTATCCCTTAATAATTCAATTATTATCTATTTTTTTACACCTACAAAATAACACCATTTTTCACCACAAAAAAACTCAAAAGTTTTGTATTTTGAGTTTTTAAGGTGCTGATTTAATTTCTATTTTTTCAGAAAATGCCGAATTAAAACCACGATGATGATTATTCCCGCAATTATCAACCGATTGCGTATACCGAGCCGCTGATTGAGGCTCTTGCGTCCGTCACCATTGCTCGTTTTCAGACCGCCGCTTTTCGTCTCAAGCGTTGGGGCTTCAGCAGTTGAACCACGTCGTTCCCCGCGAATATTGCGGAAAAGCTGCCGAATAAGATTACCTTCGCTATACGACAGGACATTGCGCGAATAAACGCGTTCACCGAAGTAGGCGACCAAGCCCACAGCGATGACTTGCAGCAAAAGTGCGATCCAAGCCTCACCCGCTCCCACAGCCTGATTTGCAAAGCGCGTCGGCATCATGGTTGGCGAGAGAAAGGGAATGAAGGACATTACTTGTAACACAACATTGCTTGGATTCGCATTCAGTGCGAAGCTCGCAATATATCCAATTACACTTAAATAGATCACAGGCTGTGTGGCTTGCTGAGCTTGACTCTGGTCGTTGACGAGGGAGGCAACAATGGACGCAAGCAGCAGGAATCCCACTACTGCGATAAAGGTCATCAAGGCAATATAAACGAGAAAGCCTGCATTCAGCCCTGCCATCATCGAGGTCACCTGCATAACGACGCTATTGTCTTTAAATCCAAAGTAGAGCGCCGTCCCACCGATAGCGTAAATCACGATATGCGTAAGCGCAAGCAGCATCACGCCAAGAGCCTTACCATAATACTGCACGCGGCTCGAAGTCACGGCAAGCAGGATTTCCATGATGCGATTCGACTTCTCATTTGCGATTTCCTGTGAAATGACGCCCGTGTAGAGTGTCAAGAAAATAAAGATAACAATGACCGTGAAAACCGCAAGACGGCTATTTGCTCCAATCTGTGTAGCGTTAAGCGTTTTTTCATTTGCATTCTGCGTGACCATTGAGAGATGGGCGGGCTGCAAGAGGGCTGCGGCTTCTGCACTCGACAGATGTACCTGCGCCGCACGCTTCACAATCAAGAGTTGCGTCAGTGCCGTCCGAACACTAGCTTCATTGAATTTCCCAGCCGTCTTTGAAGTCGCCATCAGCTGAAACTTCTCCGTACTTCTATCAAAAGTTAGAAAAGCATCAATATCATGATTATTCAGCTGCTTTTGCGCCTCAGACTTGCTCGCAACCTCAGAAATCGTCGCATTAATCAACTTCTCCTGCTTCAGAGCTTGTACGAGAGCCGGTTATTCACCACAGCGAGCTTCGGAGTGCCGCTATTGCCGTTCATATAGGAGATTCCGATGGCGATGATAGGCATAAGGAGCGGTCCAATGACTAGCGCCCAAAAGCTAAAGGACTTCAACCGCTTCAGATAAGCGTTTTTGGCTACAAGCCATAGTTGATTCATCATTTGCCACCTCCAATGCTCTTGTTACCCACCGATTGAACGCTATGGTCGTGTTCAACCTTCATTCGGAAAATCTCATCCAATGTCGGCGGTGCCTGCATAAAGGCTTGCACGTAGCCAGACGCACTCACTCGCTTGAAAATCTCGTGTCCGACCGCCTCCTCAGCGACTTGCACCACACGACCGCCCTTCTCTTTATCGATCGACTGCACGCCTGCAAAGCTGCGTAGTTCCTCATCGGAAATATCCGATTCCAGATAAATCCGCGTGCGACCATAGGACTCGCGAATGGCTTGCACTCCTCCTTGCAGCACGGTCTTGCCATTTTTCAGCATTGTCAGATTGTCAGAAAGAAGCTCCACATCGCTCATATTGTGATTGGAGAAGATGACCACCGCACCCTGCTCCTTTATCCGCTTGATTTCATTGCGAAGGAGCTCGGTATTGACTGGATCAAGCCCCGTAAAAGGCTCATCCAAAATCAAAAACTCTGGCTCGTGGATCATTGTCGCGATGAACTGCACCTTCTGCGCGTTTCCCTTCGAGAGCGCCTGTACCTTATCCGTAGCTTTCCCCACGACCTCAAGCCGTGTGAGCCAGTTATTGAGCTTCGCCCGTGCGTCCGCGCGCTTCATTCCGTGCAGCTCCGCAAAATAGACAATCTGATCCTCGACCGTCATCTTCTGGTAGAGCCCGCGCTCTTCCGGCAGAAAGCCAATTTTCTGCTTAAGCGCCTGCGTGATCGGCGCCCCGTTCCAGCTGATGCTGCCGCTGTCAGGGTTGATAAAGTTGAGAATCATCCGAAAAGTCGTGGTCTTGCCTGCGCCATTTTGCCCGATGAGCCCCATCACCTCGCCACCCGCAACGGTCATATCGAGCGCATCTACTGCGACCCTCTCGCCAAAGCGCTTGGACACTCCTGTGATTTTTAGCATCATATTACCTCCTAAGCTTTGTTTCACAAAGCCTTACTCACAGACTTTTTGTTGCTCTACTTCGTAAAAGCTTGTTACTGATTGAGAGCAGGGTTTCAACCGTATCAAATGATATTATTACTTTTTGATTCGCTTCGTTTGGTTGTACAATGGTGTTAAACTTGTGGCAATGATTAAGCCAAGAATGATCACTACGATCGCGCATAATTGTCCTCCAACCGATAGGGTATTAAAGAATAAGTAAATCCCAACGATTATACATATTAACGCAAAGAGAAGTGCTACAAAACCATTCATTTTAAAAATGGATTTTTCTTTCAAAATAACCACCATGATGATATAAAAATGATATCACTTTTATATCATCATACGACCGAAATCAAATAAAGTACATGAATTTTTTACTTTTTTTTCAACAATTTTTATTAAGGACAAATCCTTTAAAAAATCATAAAAAATGAGTGCATTTCCTATTCTGGATTTGCGCCCGATTGCTGAATATCGTTAATGAAGCAAAGACCCGTTTTTTTATGTGAGATATTACAAGCTTTTTACCATTTTAAATAAAATTAAAGAAATTATAGTTGAACAATCATTCTAAACTCTTTATGTTTTTTCTCTTTAACCTCTCTCGTATTAAATTCTATTTAACATTTATTATCCATTATTTGTGTAAGATTTAGAATCACTTGTTTAACAAAACTGTCCGTTTAATTGGAAATCCTCACCATTAATACTTTTTTTTCTACTTGTTGTGCAACAATCTGACCCTAGAATTGCAAAATGAGCGCCAATCCTTAAGAATGGCGCCTGTTTGTTGAAGATCATTGCTTAAATCCTATTCAAGTAAAGCACCTTTTACTTTGAGTCCATTACTTCACATACTTCTAATCTATAAAAGATAAATAAAAAGATGATACCCTTTAAGGCATCATCCCTTAGAATATTAAACATGATTTGACTTTAAACCTTACAGTTTATTCTTGATTAATTGCACTTTCATCCATATAAGCAACTTCCCATAAATGACCGTCTAAATCCTGAAATCCCCATATATACATAAACCCATGATCTTGAGGCTCACTAAAAGATTTACCACCAGATGAAAATGCCTTATTTACTATTTCATCCACTTGATCCCGACTTTCAGCCGAAAAGCTGAGAATTGCTTCGGCCGAAGTAGTAGTATCTACAATTTCCTTCTTACTAAATCCTTTAAAACGTTCCTCAAGCATTATCATAGCAAAGATATTCTCACTGATGATCATACAAGATGTGGTCTCATCGGAGAATTGTGGGTTGAACTCAAAACCAAGCTCCTTGAAAAAATTGGTGGACTTGTTCACGTTTTTTACAGATAAATTGATAAAGATATTTTTGGATGTGAATGCCATTTTTATTACCTCCTGTGAAAATTACTGGTAAGAAAGCCATGTCATTTAAGTTTTTCATTGATTGTCGCTAAATATTCCACTCTTCTTTAAGTACTTTATTCATTAAACTGACCCTAAAACGAAAATAAGCGCTAACCTTGTTTTCAGGAAAGCACCCAATTTGGGAATAACTATTTTATTGAAGAAAAGCATCCCGTTCGTTGAACAAGTACCGTTTCTTCTATTTCATGAATTCATTGTATAGTTCACTGCCTAATTTCTATATTTTCTGCTCTTCCTTATATTTATTTAAACATTTTTTACATATACAATGTTTTCTTCTACTTTCTAAAGGAACTAATTCAAAAATTTCATTAGGAAACTCTTCTGTGTCACACCAACAGTTACCATGTTCTCCAGCGCCTGCCATGCACTCGTTTTCCTCTCCACATATAGGACAATATTTATTTTCCAATTACAATCACTCCTCAATCCTTCACAATCTCATCTGTATTTTACCATGAATATTCAGTTTTCTATTTTAAACAAAGTTTTGGACATCATGAGAAATCTTATTTTATAAGAAGTAGAAACCCCTAATTTTTCAGGGTTTCCTCCATTCTTGTTCTACTAACACCCCCAGTTGAATAAAAATATTTTTTAATAACCACTATTGATTAGATGATTTAGTAATTCTTTCTGGATACGAAGTAAAGATTGAATATCTTCTTCAGGAATATTTTCTAATGCGGTAAACATTGCTTTATAAGAGATTGAATTCCTACTGGATGCCTTTGATACTTCCTCACCTTTATTCGATAATTTTAGCTTTACTTCCCTTCTATCTTCATCGGAAGTTTCCCTTTCAACCAACCCCAGTTTAACCAGTTTATCTACCCCAACACTAATTGTACTTTTTGATGATATAAGTCTTTCAGCTATCTCTTGTTGCGTTAATTCAGGAGATGCGAATAAAGTATTAAGGATTGATAATTGTTGTAATGTCAACCCAAAACTCTCAGCATTTTTTTTCGTAAATTTAGCTGTTGTCTTGTTAATAGCCCATAATGATTGATAAACTTCCTGTACTTTTTTAACTTTTGGGTCTTTGAAATCCAATCCCATTTAAGCCACTCCTTAATAAAATAGTTTCAAAAATAAACTGTTCGATAATAAACTATTTTACTTTAGAAAATGACAAAAATAAACTATTCGTTGTAAATTATCCTGCTTATTAGTTGTACTAAGGATTACATATTGAATTTTGATAGTCGTAAACTATCATAGTGTGTCTGTCATTTCAAATTCAAATGATGTTAGAAGAATTTTCTTTCGCATAGGTTTTGTAGGCTCTCCAAGCATCAGTTACAAGCACATTGTCGGAGGATAGTTTAGCTTCGTTTAGATTTAGACTTTTCACAAAATATCAACATTTCTATCCCCTTTTCCTTTGAAAGAAACGATATAATTTCAATAGCCCTCTTAAATTCTCATATAATTCCTCGTTTTAAAATTCCCCAAGAAAGTAGGTCGATGCGTATGATGAAAAAAAGAAACAAATCGAAACAGCCCCCTCCTATGAAACCACAAGTTCGGGTCAAAACCATTCCTATTAAGGATGAGAAAGAGCGGCAGCAAATATTTATGGACTTAGCTACAAGTTCAGAGTTTGATATGAGGCATCGGGGTGTTTTTGAGTATTATGGGAAAGACTTAATCGCCTACAAACGCGAAAAGCCTTCTGACCAAGAACGCAACGAATTTCTCCGTATCTTCTCCAAATTTATGACCGATTGTTTCGAAGATAACTGTCCTTCCTCCTGGAAACATTGTCAGCCATCTTTTTGGGAAGAATTGATTTTCACTTTCTATCCCCACTCAATGACCATTTCACCAGACGGAAAATCCACTGAACACTTTCTGGGCCAATTGCTTACGTTTGTCCGCTGGCTTGATAAGAAAAACGGAACCATCCATTATCCAATTGTTGAAAATTATGCTCTAAATGCAGTAACTGAACTGAAAACATGCGAGCGTTTGTTAAATGCCCTCTTTCTAATCCATTATCCCCGAATTTTTCACGAAGATTGGGATTTCGATGCAGACCAAGAGCGAATTATTCAAATGCTTGATGAATCTGTTGATAAATGTAGCGGCTTATTTGAAGTGTCCAGTATTGACCATGATTCCGTTGTCCTTACGAAATTTAATTCGAAAAATTCCTACCATGTTGAAGAAATACCATCAGAATTGATGGTTCCTGGCATGCTTCTAATGGGAGTGCTTGGAAAACATCATCGTTCACAATATTGGAGTTGGATTTTTACTGAAGGCGTTTATCCGCCAAGTGCATTTCGTAATTTCTTTGATGGGAAGGCAAAGTTTCCAAAGTTCAAAAAGAAGAAAAATCAAGATATCAAAGCCTACTTTCCGAAGAATAACAAGACAGATTGGACAATTGAACGTAACCGTATTAAGATTCCTACCTTGGGTTGGGTTAAGCTAAAAGAGTTCGGCTATATCCCAACAAACGCCCAAGTTATCAGTGGTACGGTATCTCAAAAAGCGGGGCGATACTACGTATCGGTCTTATGTGAGGTACAACTAAGAGAGGAAGAACTTCAAATTAACAACCATGACGGAATTGGGATTGATCAAGGTATCAAGGATTTTGCCATTTGCAGTAATGGGGAAGTGTTTGGAAACGTAAATCGTTCCAAAAGAGTTAAGAGGTTGGAAAAAAGTTTAAAACGGCAACAAAAGAAATTAAGTCGTAAGTATGAAACCAAGAAAAAACAAACCAAAAAGAAAGGAAGTGAACCCTGTTACTATAAAAACATACAAAAACAAATCAAAGTCGTTCAAAAACTTCATGCTAGATTAACCAATATTCGAACAGAATATGTTCGGACTGTCGTAACTCGAGTGGTGAAAGCCAAACCCTCTTATATTACGATTGAGGATTTAAACGTGAGGGGGATGATGAAAAACCATCATCTTGCTAAAAGTATTCAAAATCAAAAATTCTACTATTTTCGTACATAGTTGGAACAGAAATGCAATCAGCAAGGAATTGAATTGCGGATCGTTAACCGCTTCTACCCTTCTTCTAAATTATGTTCTTGCTGTGGTCACAAAAAGATTCAATTATCGTTGTCTGAAAGGACATACAAATGTGAATTCTGTGACATGGAAATGGATAGGGATTTTAACGCCAGTTTAAATCTGAAATACGCAACCGACTATACAGTTGTCACCACACGATAGCTGATAGTTAGTACGGGGGGCTACCTCGGAATGAACGCCTGTGGAGAGCCAAACCAACGATAGTAGCGGGCAATTAGCGAGGTCGGGTTCGTGGAAGCAGGAAAAGTCTAGCATAAATGAATCATGACATTTGTTTATGTTTTTAGTAGCAGTACAAAAATGATTAAACGGTGTGGTTGGTCTTCAGATAAAGACTTGTATATACAATATCATGACACGGAATGGGGGGTTCCGGTATATGATGACCAGGTTCTCTTTGAAATGCTTTGCTTGGAAGAGGCACAAGCAGGATTGAGCTGGTGGACTATTCTCCAAAAACGTGAACATTATAAAAAAGTATTTGATGATTTTGAAGCCGAAAAAATCATCCACTATACAGAGGATAAGTTGGCTTCCTTGATGGAAGATAAAGGTATTGTTCGCAACAAACGGAAAATCCAAAGTGTTGTTACCAATGCGGAGGTGGTCTTACGAATTCAAAAAGAATACGGTTCTTTCTCTTCCTACATATGGAATTTTGTAGGAGGAAATCCCATTATCAATCATTGGGAGACTCCACAGGATGTACCAGCTTCCACTGAAATTAGCGACAAAATGAGTAAGCAACTAAAAAAAGACGGATTCAAGTTTGTCGGAACAACGATCTGTTACTCCTTTATGCAGGCGGTCGGAATGGTAAACGACCATATACTGGAATGCTTTTGTCATCCGTTGAATAAAAGTACAAATTACTAACGTGTTGGGGATCCCCTCCTTACAATAAAAACTCTGCCACTCGGATGGCAGAGTTTTTATTGTGGTTCCTATTATTTCTGGACAAAAGCGCTAATCCCTTCTGAAGGATAGCGCCCTTTTGCTGAAGGGAAATTTTATAAAAATAATTCTTTTATTGATCGTCTCAACGTAAATCTATCGTTTTTTTCTAGGACCTATCAATAATTTGATTGCTGTTCTATTTTCATTATTGATTATAACATCTGTAAATGCAGGAACAAAAACCAGATTAACACCACTAGGAGCAACGAATCCTCTTGCAATAGCAATGGCTTTAATCGCTTGATTTAAAGCACCCGCTCCAATCGCCTGAATTTCTGTATGTCCACTTTCTCTTATTATGCCTGCAATTGCACCTGCAACTGAATTCGGATTTGATTTTGATGATACTTTTAATACATTATCCATCTAAATTTCTCCCCCTGTTATTTAATCGCTTGATATGATCACTGGAAAAAAGAATGTAATTAACGCTATTTTAATAATATTCAAATTCAAATTAAACAGAACTATTGATATTTATGCTAAAAACGAGCTGCCGGTCTGTCAGTTGATCTTCAACTCTTGCATTCCTATAGCTGAATAAGAAAACTTGATAAAATAATTGTTTTGAAAGGAAAAAACCTTCTTTATGTCGAAAATATATAAATAAAGGGGATGACCCAATGAATAAAGTTGGTTTATTAAAAAATCTACGCAATGCCAGTCGAGGTAATTTCTTTTCAACAGAGGTTCCAAAGGCTACAAAAGAAGATGAAAAAAAGATTGAAGAATTAATTGGAGAATTAGAAAATGAAGGAAAAATCAAGTTAAGAGAATGTGTGCAGCGAGAATACTCAGTTTATTTACATGGAATAATTAAGTATGCAGTAGAATAATCAGGTTCCTTTTTATTCGGGTGAAACACAATAGGATCTCAGAGTTCTTCTACTAATTCCGTTAACGAATAAGAAAAAGCTCGTCACAACAGCCTTTCATCCTAAAAGGATGACTTGTAATTTAAACAAAAATTTAAATAGATTCTCAGTCTATTTAAATTTTTTGCGTGTTCATTTTTTTCTTTTGGATTGGCTCAGTAAAAAGTTGTGGGGTGATTTCAAGCAGAAGATTTATTTATATAAATAAATCCGTCTATTTAATAGAAAAGGGAGACTCATTTTAATGAAATGAGTCTCCTGTTTATTCGATCCTACTAATTTCTTTTAACTGTAATTATTGCTATTGCCTTCGTTGCTTTAAGCACTGTGTTTAACAGAATTGATGTTATTTTCTTCTTTACCGGCAAATTTATTAATGAATGGAATCACCCAACGGTCTAAACCGATACGGCCAGCATTGAAACCAGCAGCAAGAATGATTACACCTAGTAAAATATCTAATGGGTTAGAAGAAACAACTCCAGCCATTACATATGAGAAGTTCATCACAAGTCCAAAGAATGCAGCAGCTGTTGTTAAGCAACCAAGGATTAAACCTAAGCCTACTAAAAACTCACCATAAGGAACAAGGACGTTGAAAATGTGTGCGTTTGGTAAAGCAAAGTGTTGTAAGAAACTAACATATGTTGGATATTCAACTGCTTTTGCTGGACTTAGAACTGGATTATGAATGGCCCCTGCTAGGAATCCACTTGCATCAAATTTGCCGCCAGATATTTTTTCAAATCCTGCCATCATGAATTCATATCCAACGTATAAACGAATAATGGTAAGAATGTAAGATGCTATTTTATTCTCTCTTAGAAATTTGTTAAACATTTAAAAGACCCCTTTTCTATAAACGATATTATTAACTTGATTACATTGTTATTATAGATCGTTTTACTTTAAAGGAGCGTTGTTTGTTCAATGTTTCACATATAGTTCAAAAAGAATTGAACATTTATTGACAAGGATTCTTGATTAGGCTGCGAGAAACTGTCACTTATGGTTTAAGAAACCAAAATAGATTCCGTTTCTTATTACAATGCTTGAAAAATGGAGAGTAGTAGTAAAAACCATTTGCACCGCATACAGTTTGTGGTGCACATGACCGTTTAGATAGAATATTCACAATCTCCTTACCCATAAAATGGTTTAAACAAGGAAATAACTTCTAATATCTAAAATATAGATATTAAATCATCATATCTATCAATAAATCGAATAGGTTTTAGAATTTTATTTTTCTATAATAGTAATATTGCTGTTTAGAAACATCGATAATACAATGCGCAACGGTAATGAAATTTTAGCAATGTGGAAAAAAAGCGAGATTGATCCTAATAAACAGCTTACCTTCTATTGTGGAACTGGATGGAGAGCATCAGAAGTACTGTTCTACGCTGATGTAATGGGCTTAAAACATATTGCAGAGTACGAGGTGGATGGAATGAATGGAGTATGAATCCTGCAAATCCAGTTGAAACAGGCGCACCAAAAAAATAGCAAATAAAGTGAAAAAGACAATCCGTTTGGCATTGTCTTTTTCTTCTTGTATAGGAGAATGAAACCGATGAAAAACATGAAGAATCTTCTTATTTTTATACTAACCTTGATTGTTCAATTTTCCAATATTATTTTGGCAATGGTTCTTGAAGATTTTTCAACGAAACAGATGGGTGTTGCCAGATATGGCAATTCCATATTCTTTTGCCGATTTAATACATTTGTTTTAATAAGAGTAGTGAATTAATTTAGGAACATTTCTATTAAGTTGGTTGGAGTGTGTCTCTATGAAAATTAATAATTTGGTGGAGGATTTTGTTTTGTTAATTGCATTTTTATTTTCCTTTACCATCATTTAATAAAAAAGTTCTGTAACATCTTTAATCCATTTTTTGTCAAAATAGCCTCAGGATGGAACTGAACTCCTTCTACTTTAAACTGCTTATGTCGTATTGCCATAATTTCTCTATTTTCACTTCTTGCACTAATTTCAAGGCATTTAGGAAATGTAGATTCATCTACGACTAATGAATGATATCTTGCCACCTGTAATGGTGACGAAATGGACTGAAAGATACATTTTTGATCATGTGTAATTAACGAAACTTTTCCATGCATCGGTTTCATTGCTTTTTTAATTATACCGCCAAATGCTTGGGCAATAATCTGTTGCCCCAGGCAGACACCTAATATAGGGATTTCTTTATAAAAGTTTTTTACGATATCCAAGCAAATACCTGCATGGTCTGGATTATAGTCCGGTTTCATCTCTTTAATCCTACCAAGTGACACCTGATCGTTGCGAATAACAACAACATCTTTGCCAATTTTTTTAATATATTGAACTAAATTAAATGTAAAAGAGTCATAGTTGTCAATTACTAATATCATAATATTAAATACGTGCTCCACTTCAGTTAAAATATTGGATATTTATTTCTCTAATTTATTAAAGTGTTCCTTATAATGATATCAAAAAAACTATTTTTAGGTTCTAACATACAAATCATTAAAGCCGACACTTGATAGATAGGATTCATGCAGCAGTATAAACTTTCCAAACTTGCCTAAGTCAAGTATTGAGTCAGAAATTGCGTGTTTAAATTTTATAATACATCCCATTTTACACAAACAATGATTCACCTTAATAACGTAATCTAGAAAGGACGCCTCTTTATTCAAGAAAGGCGCCTGATTATTTATTATTGAAAAATGCGAAAGAGTTGCAAAATTGGTTTCTTAGTTATTTCAGTTCATTCTCTAAATTTCGTTATTTTTATATAATGTCTCTTCAATCTTAGTTATTGTCAACCTTGTTGGATATCTTTTAGAAACCGTTCATTATTAAAAGAAATTTTGATTTTTCATCGTAAAATAATATACAAGAGTTAAAAGAGCTAAAATTGAAAAGTTATAAAAGCTAAACCTTATAAGGTACATTTTACTTTTTTGTGGATCTCTCTTAATAAAAAGTTTAAATGAAATCACACTTGCGAGAGAAGCAACAATCGTACCAAGTCCACCTAAATTCACACCTACTAATAAAGGCTGCCAATTCACAGAGAATTTTGATAAAAAGATCGCAGCTGGTACATTGCTTATAAGTTGGCTTAAAATTATGGAACTGAAAAAGATTGATGTGGGACTTTTGAGATTTTCGCTGGCAAATGTGTGTACTACCTTTAATTCCGATATGTTTCCTATAAATATAAAAAAACATATAAAAGTAATAAGCAATAAATAATCAATTTTCTTCAATAATTTTATATCAAGTATACATGAGGTTCCCAATGCGATGATGAACGCAAGTTTGTAGCTTAAAACCCCTAGTATAGATGCAGATATGATGCCAAATAGTATTCCCCATACTGTTGCCTTTTTTTTATTTTTTATAGGAATATACGGAAGTTCCATTTCCAATGTTTTACTATTCAATCTTTGATTAAAAAAGAATAACAGAACTATTCCAAGAACCACTAATAGAAGAATTGTTGTAAAAAATTGTATAGGCCTTATTCCGTAGTTAGTAAATATGAAAAGATTTTGAGGATTTCCCATTGGAGTTAGGCTGCTTCCGATGTTAGCCGCAATTGTCTCTAGTATAATAGTATCTAACATAGAAGTTTGTATAATCTTACTAATTATAAGTGTTAATGGTACAAATGTTATTAATGCCACATCATTCGTTACAAGCATGGAACTAAAAAAGCATAATAAAATTAGGATTGCTGAAACACTTTTACTATTATGACATTTACTCAGTATAGCAATGGCGAACTTATCCAATAGTTTAAGATCTTCCAGAGCCTTAACTACGAGCATAAGATTAAATAAACTGACTAATACTTTAAAATTTATATATTCTAGTTTTGGTGCATGGAATAAACAGCTTACGATTGCTAACAAGAGTGATATGGTAAATACAATATCTTTTTTTAAAATTCCAAATTTCAATTTCACTTTTTTTTCGTTTTCCACATAAATATATTCTTTCACCAATCCCCCTCCAGTTCTATCTATTCTACTACATACCCCTGTTTCTTGCATTTGAAACCTCAATGCAGTTAAAAAATACCACCATTTCCATAAAATTATAAAAAAAATGGCGTTTTTTCGTTATGGGGGTAATGACTTGTCTTGGCTTGATGGGCATGGGGGGACTTAGCGGCAGGCGCTCTATATTTCCACCTTTTTAACCAGGATCATTCCATTTCGAACCTTTTCCATCACTTCAACAACAATAAATATATGCCCTAACTCAGTCAAAAGTAATTTGCAGTTCTCTTAACGATCTAAAACCAATAAGATTTCGCCATTGTAAGTCAGGAGTAACTAATTGAAGGTTGTGCGTCCGTTGCAGGAGTGTTTGAATCGCAATCCTAGCTTCTAAACGTGCCAATGGGGCACCTAAACAAAAATGAGAACCATATCCAAATGCAAGATGAGGATTAGGATTTCTCATTATATTAAGAAGATGGGGGTCAACGAACTTTTTCGGATCTCGATTAGCAGCTCCCAAAAGAATATATACTTGTTCGCCTTTTTTAATCGTCATTTGGTTCATTTCAATATCTTCCGATGCAAGACGGGCAATCATCTGTGTTGGGCTCTCATAGCGCAAAAACTCCTCGACGGCGTTTTCAATATGTAATGGATTTTCTTTTAGCATCAATAATTGCACAAAATTGTTCAATAAGGCAAGGATCGAATTGCTGATAAGATTTACGGTTGTCTCATGTCCAGCAATTACAAGTAAAATACATGTTGCTAGTAATTCCTCTTCCGTTAATTTGTCCCCTTGTTGTTCTTCTTTCATTAACATACTGATAAGGTCATCTTGAGGATGACATTTCCGTTTTTTAAACAGCCCTTTAAAATAAGCTTGTAATTTCACAATCGTAACATTACCATTAACTAACTCCTGTCTTGATCGAGTAAAATCAATGGATTGGATTAAGCTTGCAGTCCATTCTCCAAATTGGTATCTCTCTTCTCGAGGTACTCCTAAAATGTTAGCGATAATAAGGCTTGCTAAAGGAAATGCAAAATCTGAAACAATGTCCATTCTTTTCTTATTCTGAACCCGATCAAGTAAATCATTAACCGTTTCTTGGATGTAAGAACGATGATATTCCACCATTTTTGGGGTAAAAACATTACTTACTAACAGTCGTAATCGCTTATGGTCAGGTTGATTCTTAAAAAGCAACATATCATTCTGAATATTTTTAAGATGTTCATATTTTTTTGATGTCTGAGGAAGAGGAATGCGATTTTTAAATCTCGTATCTCTAAGAATTGCTACCGCCTCATCATATCCTGTCACGTACCATCCTGGATATTTTAATAGATTCCCCCAATAGATCGGATGAATGGAACGCAGATTATCGTAAAATGGATAAGGATTTTTAAAAAACTCAGGAGAAGTAAATGTCAATGGTATGGTTTGATTTAAATGGGTTGTCATGTCATGCCCCCTAAAATACGATCACGAGAGTTTTACAGAGATATATAACTCACATCTCTGTAAAACTCTTATATTTATTTTTCCACTGCTAAGCTAGCTTTCATTTCTTCTACTGACTCTACCTCAAATCCTAGGTCACGCAGCATTTTATAATCTTCAATTTCCTCTTGACCACCTGTTGTTAAGTAATCTCCAATGAAGATGGAATTGGCTGCATATAGCCCTAATGGCTGTAAGGAACGAAGGTTGACTTCCCGTCCGCCTGAAATTCGAATTTCCTTTGTTGGATTGATAAAACGAAATAGTGCCAACACTTTTAAACAATAAAGTGGATTTAATTCTTTTGTACCTTCTAGTAGAGTACCATCAATCGCATGTAGGAAATTAACTGGAATAGAATCTGCATCAAGAGCTTTTAAACTGTTAGCCATATCCACTACATCCTGCTTTGTTTCTCTCATGCCGACAATGACACCTGAACATGGAGACAATCCGGATTCTTTTACTGTTTCCACCGTATTGACGCGATCATCATAGGTATGTGATGTAGTAATATTCTCATGGTTGCTTGCAGATGTATTGATATTATGGTTGTAACGGTTTACCCCAGCTTCTTTTAGTCGCTTCGCTTGTTCTGGCTTTAACAGACCAAGACAGGCACAAATTTTTAATCCGTATGATTCCTTTATTTCTTTTACTGCTTCCACTACGTGATCGATATCTTTATTAGATGGCCCTCTACCACTTGCAACAATACAGTACGTCCCTACATTTAAATCATGTGCACGCTTTGCTCCTTCAAGGATCGTATCCTTATCTACCATTCTGTATGAATTAATCGGTGCTGTCGAAATAGAAGATTGAGAGCAATAGCCGCAATTTTCCGGACAGTGTCCAGATTTGGCATTCATGATCATATTAAGCTTTACTTTTTTTCCAAAATAGTGCTTTCTTATTTGAAAAGCCGCATGCATAAGTAATAGTACGTCATCATCTGGACATTCTAATATCGAAAGGGCCTCCTCATTTGTCACTTTCTTCCCATCTAACACTTGATCTGCAAGTTCCATCCATTTATTCAATTTCCTACCTCCAATTGATTGATTAGTAATGTCACATCGATATGATCTTTTACCATTTGTTGAATGCTTTCTTTTGTTATTTCTTTAAGCTTCGGTGTGATGCCTAATATAGGGACCCCACATAACTCTTCAATTAGTTTCGGGTTTGTTTTTTCCGCAAGATTAGGATTTTCACTTAAGCCGTTAATCACGATCCCAGCAATTGTAAGACCCTTACTTTTTGCATATTGAACCGTTAGAAAAATATGATTGACTGTACCAAGATTAGGTCGGGCTACAAGTACGATTGGCAGCTGTAACGCCTGAATTAAGTCACTAACCAAGAAATTTTCACCCAGTGGCACTGAAATACCTCCTGCACCTTCAACGATGAAAAAATCGTGTTTTTCTCTAATCTTTTCCCAGTGGTGTAAAACCTCTTCAATCCCGACGATCTTCCCTTCTCGCTTCCCTGCCACATACGGTGCAAGTGGTTCTTTAAATTCAAAAGGGGTAATCTCTTCAATGGATAAATCTGTTTGTGACATTTGTTTCAGTAAGCTTGTATCGCTTGCTGGATCTTCACGCGAAATACCGCTTAGCATTGGCTTAAACACACCAACATCTATCTTCATTTCCTTTAATACGGCTGCCAATCCGCTTGATATAATGGTTTTTCCAATATCTGTATCTGTTCCCGTCACAAAAAAACCGTTCATTGTATCATGTTCAACTCTTTTCCGATAAAGTGAAAGCACTCCAATAAGTATTCTATTTCTTTCAAACTATGGTCGGAGGTGACGGTTAGCCGGATACGACTTTCTCCTATTGGTACAGTTGGCGGACGGATCGCAGGTGCGTATATTCCATTTTCCAGCAACTTTTCCGCAAAAATGACAGCCTTTTGGGGATCTCCGATAATCACAGGAATAATCGGGGTAATATCTCCCTTCACGGAATAACCCATTTCTGTTAAACTAATTTTTATTTTTTTTACATTGGAAAGCAACCGTTGTCGGTTCTCATTACTATTTTCAATAATTTCCAAGGCCGCATACGAAGAAGCACAGATTGAAGGCGGCATAGCTGTTTGAAAAATAAATGTTCTCGCATGGTTTAACAGAAAATCAATTAACACCTTTGAACCAGCAACAAAACCACCTTCCGTACCGATAGCTTTGCTTAAGGTTCCAATTACCACATCAGGATGAATACCAAAAAGTTCACTTGTGCCCCTGCCATTTTCCCCTAAGACACCTGTTGCGTGTGCATCATCAACAATAACGTAGGCTTGATATTGTTTAGCAAGTGAGATCATTTGATCAAGAGGAGCAATTGTACCATCCATACTAAAGACTCCATCTGTTACAATAAAACGTCGCTGATAGGATTGTGTTTCTATTAATTTTGCTTCAAGATCATCCATATCGATATGGTTATAAATGACGGTGTCAGCTTTTGATAATCGGCATCCATCGATTATACTTGCATGATTTAATTGATCGCTTAGAATGACATCCCATTTTTCAGGTAAGGATGATAGCACGCCGACATTTGCTAAAAAACCGCTGGAAAACAGGAGGGCTGCCTCTGTTTGCTTAAAATCGGCGATTTTTTCTTCAAGCTTTTGATGCCAATTTGTATGACCTGTCGTTAACCTCAATCCACTGCTTCCTACCCCAAATTCGTGCAGGATCGTTTCTGCTGCATAAACCAAGCGTCGATCATTCGCCAGTCCTAAATAATTATTGGAGGAAAAGACGATCTGTCTCTTTCCATCAATCAACATCTCAGGAAGAGGAGCCGTATTCATGGTTCGAAACTTCCGATACAAACCTGCCTCTTTTGTCTTATCTAATCGCTGGCTTAACCATCCATCAAGCTCCAAAACTTGTCACCCCATTTGTTACCTTAATGATGGCTTCTTTCATGATCATGACCATCGCTTTAAGTTCTTCCTGCGTACTAACAAGAGGAGGAAAAAAAACAATGACATCACCTAATGGCCTCGTTAACATACCAAGCTCTCTCATTTTTAACGTAACCTGATAACCTACTCGTTTATGAGCAGCAAAGGGCTCCTTTGTTTCCTTAGAGTGAACAAGTTCGATTCCACACATAAAGCCCAGCTGCCTGATATCTCCAACGTGCGGAAGCGATTGCAGTTCTTGAAGGAGTATATGGAGATACTCAGCTTTTATGGCTACCTGTTCGACAATATTTTCAGATTCAAACAAACGTAAATTTTCAATGGCAACTGCACACCCAAGCTGATTTCCCGTATAAGAATGACCATGGAACAATGTTTTTAACTTTTCATAGTCATCATAGAATGCCATGTAGATTTCCTCTGTTGTCAATGTTGCAGCTATTGGCAAATAGCCTCCTGTAATCCCTTTCCCAACTGCCATTATGTCTGGTTGGACACCTTCGTGTTCACAGGCAAACATTTTCCCCGTACGGCCAAATCCCGCAGCCACTTCATCCACAATCATTAAGACATCATATTTTGTACAAAGCTTGCGTACACCTGCTAAAAATCCTTCCGGCATCACAATCATACCACCGGCCCCTGGACCATTGATTCAATCGTAAGGGCAGCAATTTCTTGATTTCTTTCAATCAGGAGCTGTTCCAGTATATCTAAACATTCATCACGGCACTGTACAGGATCGCCACTCTTAGAGTGATAGACATTAGGAATGGGTGCTTTAAAGCTCTCAAACATTAATGGACCGTACACTTGATGATAAAGGTCGATGGAGCCAACACTAACGGCGCCAATCGTATCGCCATGATAGCCATTTTGCATCGCGATAAACTTTTGCTTCTCCCGTCTGCCAATATTCATCCAATATTGAAATGCCATCTTAAGAGCAATTTCCATCGCTTCTGCGCCACTATCTGAATAAAAGACGCGCGTGAGCTTTTCAGGAGTGATTTCAATTAATTTTTCAGCAAGCTCTGTTGCTGGAACATTTGTCATCCCTAACAAGGTAGAGTGGGCTATTTTATTAAGCTGTTTCTTAATCGCAGCATCCAGTTCTTGTTTTCGATGGCCATGTACATTGAGCCAAAGAGCAGAAAATCCGTCATAATATTCCTTACCCTCAATGTCTTTTACTTTTATGCCGTTTCCACTTTCAATAATGAAAGGATTTTCATCATAATCTTTCATTTGCGTAAAAGGCAGCCAAAGATACTTTTTACTTTTTTCAATTAGATCTTGTGTCATTTTCTTCCTCCCATTCAACGAATACAGGCTGTTTTTCTAAGTAGTGTATGTATGTATGAAGATCTGTTAAGCCATTCACAAAGAAAATTCGACAGCCTCGTTCATCACCGTATTCTTTTAGTTTTGTAATACGTTGATAGCCTAACTTTTTACTTGCAACATAGCCTGTTATGTATTCAGGATCATCTGACCAACATAATTCTGCGACAGTCGCTGGATGTTCATTCACCTTAGTTGCAAGTACAAGTGCCTCCTTCACTCTGGAATTCTTAGGCATCATATAGCAGTTAGCCCATTTTTCAAAATTCGTGTCCAACCAGTCCATTCTAGAAACACGCACGCCCTTTTCTTTCCGATCATCAATTCGTTCATTTGACTGAATATCAATCAACATAGCACCTCTAATACCTGAATATTCAGTCATAAATTGATAAGCTTTTTCAATGCTCGCTCTCTGGATCCCCTCTTTCTCCAAAAGCCTTCTGGCGAATGATTGCCCTTCTTCTATTGAGTCCACTTCATTTGTTACAATTTGTAATGGCTTCATTCGTTTAATAGGTTCATCAATCAATTCAAACTGAATCTGCATAAAATCTGGATTTCCTCGTGAATGATTTAAGCCTTTTTCTAGCAGGGCATTTACTGCATATTTCAGATTTCCATAGTTTGAAAGTACTTCTCCACCCGATATATGCTTTCCACCATGTTCATGGGCTCCATTCTTAGCAGCCCGCATTCTGACACTATAATAGTTACCATCTAACAACTTTCTTTCCTCCCTTTTCATTTGTTTAAATCGTCCTTGTTATTGGAATTACGGTTATGATACTCATTTTCTTTGAACTGCTGCAAACATTGGCACTCTACCAACAATGGTTTCTAGTGGATTCGCCATATAGTGAATCTGCGATCAGTGGGGATTTTGTTCATCACACACTGATCCGTTAGTTGCATCTAACAGGATGTGACGCTCTTAGCCTGTGTTCATCTAATCGAGCTTTTATGGGCAGTTTACGGCCACCTAGAATTCTCCGTTGTCTCAACTTCTTGAGTGGGGGTCTTACTGCCGTTAATGTGGGATAAATAAAAAAAATGAAATAATAGACTCATATTATCCATTTATTAACAGAGGTTTCCGTTTTTCAACCATTCGCTATATATGTTAACTGAATTCATATATCGGTTAACATATTAAATGTTAAAACGTTTCATTTATTCTGTCAATATTTTTAATTTTTATTTGGTTAATATCGAAATGAAAAAACAAAGGAAAATTCAAAAAGAAAATGGAAATTCCCTCTATAAACTAATTTAACAGGTAGTTCCTGCTGGTCACTTGTCCCGACACCCCATTGCTAGTTGTCTGTTCCGCCTTCTTTCAGAACAACTTATACAGAAATATGATGCTGTGCAAGCATGTGTTACGAAATACAAAAAGGCGCTCTCCACTTATTTTTGGATTACACCCTGTACAAAATTAGTGAATTGATAAACAATCAAAAAGAAAGAGCGTGTTTTGACAAAGAAGACTGATCAAAACACGCTGTTTTCCATTTAAGCAATATATATGACAACTTCTTGTTTCTTCAATGAAGCCGGTACATTAATAATACGTTGATTGCAACTTCCACGAAACAGTTTTTTCGGTCCCTTCTTTTCTATTAAAAACTTTCCATCTACTAATATATCTATTTCTTGTAGAAATGCTTGTAAATAAGAATTCTTTTCAGACCAACGTAAAAGTTCTTCAAATGTAAAACCTGTATAAGACCAAATATTTAATCCTTTTGCTTTTATGCGTTTAACTAACGAAAATAGCTCTTTGCAATAAAGAAATGGTTCTCCACCAGAAAGTGTTAATCCATCTAAAAAAGGATTCTCTATGATTTGAGTATAAATATCGTCTTCGACATACAGTTCTCCATAGTCTTTATCCCAGGATTCTGGATTATGGCATCCCGGGCAGTGATGAGGACATCCTGATACGAAAAGAACAGCTCTCCATCCTTCTCCATTGGAAATCGAATCCGAATAAAACCCAGCTATGTTCATATTTGTTCACCTTGCCTTATATCATTTGTTTCAAGAATGAACTACCCGGTCTCGTAATTCTGCCTTTTTCCCTTCATTCCATTTGGCTGTTGTACCTACTAAGTAGCCGGTAATTCGTTGAATTACATCAACATTATTACTTTGACACGATTCACACTCTATTGTTTCTGCTTTACTCGTTTCATGTCCACAATCTAAGCAACGACAAACCGTATGATTTAGGCTGAAATAACCAATTTGTAATTGATGCGCCATAAGCACTATCTTGCTAATAGCTCGCCAGTTTTCAGATGCCTTTCCATCTAATTCAATATACGAAATATGTCCACCCAATGTAAGTGCATGATATGGAGCTTCAATTTGCATTTTCTTGATTGCAGAAATATGATGCCATACTGGCACATGATTCGAGTTTGTATAATATTCTCGCGTATTTACTCCTTCAACTTCACCAAAACGTTCTCGGTCAAGTTTAGGTAGCTTTTTGCACAAGGATTCAGCTGGTGTAGCAAGTAAGCTATAGTTAAGTTGATAATGTTCTTTTAATTCTGCACATTTATTTCGCATAAAGGTGATGATTTCTAATCCTTTTGTTTGTGCTTCATCTGATTCTCCATGATGTTTTCCCATTAATGCGAGTAAACATTCTGCTAATCCAATAAAGCCGACAGCTAAAGTAGATTGATTCATCACTTTTTCAATAGGATCTTCTGGTTTTAATTCATTACCCCCCCGCCATAAGTATTTCATGACCGTTGGAAATTGTTTCGCTAAAGCTTGTTTCTGGAAATCATAGCGTATTTTTAATTGTTCTCCGACTTCGTCTACTAAATACTCAAGTTTTCTATAAAAACAAGTCCATTTCTCTTCTACGGAATGCCCTTCTTTTTCTACTTCTTCCATCGTCTCTAATGCAGCACGCACTAAGTTAATAGTAGTAAAAGATGCATTTCCTCGACCGATAGATGTTTTTTCTCCATGATTATTTTCGAAGACACGAGTACGACAACCCATTGTAGCCGTTTCAAACAGATAACGTGTTGGATCTTCGGCTGTCCATTTTTCATGATGATTAAATGGTGCATCTAAGTTAATAAAGTTTGGAAAGAAACGTTTAGCCGTTACGCGGCAAGCTACTTGAAATAAATCATAATTAGGATCACCTTCTTTTAAGTTCACACCGTCTTTTACTTTAAAAATTTGAATGGGAAAAATAGCAGTTTGCCCATTGCCAACTCCTCGTTCTGTTGAAAGTAGTAATTGCTCCATGACACAGCGCCCTTCTGGGGATGTATCCGTTCCATAATTAATGGAAGAGAAAACGACTTGATTCCCCCCGCGTGAATGAATGCTGTTCATGTTATGAACAAATCCTTCCATTGCTTGATATACGGAGTTTATTGTACGATTTAAAGCATATTGAATCACTCTCTCGTCTCCGGTTAATCCATCCAAATCTTTTTCTTTATAAACAGAAATAGGGACAGCTATTAATTTGTCAAAATCACTTCCCGCAAATTCACAAGCTTTCTTCAATTCTTTTTCATAGGTCACTTTAACAAATGGAGCCATATAGAAATCAAAAGCCTAATTGCTTGTCCTCCGTGCATTTCATTTTGAGCATTCTCAAGTGAAATACAGGCCATTACTGCAGCCCCATGAATACTATTCGGCCGACGCAATGCGGCATGATTAACCTCCATTCCATTTTCTAGCATTTTATCAAGCGGATGTTGTACGCAAGTTAAGCTTCGAGTTGGATAATAATCAAGGTCATGGATATGGATCGCTCCTGTTCGGTGCAAGAAACGATGCTCGGGTTTAAGTAACTCTGCTGCTGTATAAGATTTTGTCGTTTCGCTCGCGAATTTCATCATCATACCAGAAGGTGTCTCAGCACTCATATTGGCATTTTCTTTTGTAATATCATTTGATTCAGCCCTAATAATAGATGCAATGGTTTCAAATGATTTTCCATTTCTAGCTTTCGTTCTTTCTTCACGATATAAAATATAAGCTTTTGCTACATCTGTTCTCTCACTCTTCATAAGCTCGATTTCTATTAAGTCTTGAATTTCTTCTACTGAAATTCGAAATTGTTGAACTTGTTCCTTCACACCTTCTAATACCTTTTGAGCTAATTTAGGTGTAATTCCTTGTTCTGTTGCTTGTTCAGCTTTTTCAATGGCCTGAATTATTTTTTCAGAACAAAATGGGACAACACATTTATCTCGTTTTATTACTTCTTGTATTTTATTCTCCACTGCCAAAGTAATCACATTCTTTCATAAAATTGCCTTTAAGGGCTGCTGTTTAGCATTGTCCAAAACATATCTCTTATTTTTTACCACTTGAGCCAAATCCTGATGCTCCTCGTTCAGATTCAGATAACTCATTTACCTCTTTAAGCTGAACCAACGGTACATGCTGAATCACCATTTGAGCTATACGCATAGACTTTTCTACTACAAATGTTTCTTTTCCGTGATTAATGATAATCACGCCAATTTCTCCTCGATATCCTTCATCTATGGTCCCGGGACTATTCAGTACCATCACACTATGTTTTAAAGCTAGACCACTTCTAGGTCGTATCTGCGCTTCCGTTCCTTTTGGCAGTTCCATTTGTAACCCTGTTTGAATTAATCTTGCTTCTCCTGATGGGATCTCAACAGTTGCAATGGAATAAAGATCCATTCCGGCATCTCCTGGATTTGCTTGTAAAGGAAGCAACGCATCAGCATGAATTCTTTTGATTTTTACTTCTAAGTTCATATTGTTTCTCCTTATCTATTAAAATGAAAGGTTTCGTCTGTAATAGGAGCTACTTTTGCTTTTGCATAAGTAGAACCCTTTTGTGAAAAGAAATCATACGTAGAGCCTTCGTTACGAATCCCATTCATCACAATTGGATTGACTTCTTCCTCGGGAAACATGGATTCGAAGCCGACATTCATTAACGCTTTATTAGCGTTATAGCGTACATACGCTTTAACCTCTGGTGATAAGCCTGTTTCAGCATATACATCATCGGTATATTGCATTTCATTTTGGTACAGATCGAGTAAAAGTTCATAGCCCCATACTTTCAACTCATCCTGCTTTTCCTTTGTAAATTGCTTGAATAAATTTTGAGCAAAAAACCCTACTGCCACACCGTGGATTGATTCATCGCGTAAGATTAATGAAATGACCTCGGCACTATTACGCAGGAAACCTTGTCCACCTAAAAATAGGGGGTAGAAAAAGCCTGAGTAAAATAAGAAGGATTCAAGCATGACGGATGAAAACATCGCTTTCCATAAGCTTTCTGAATTTCCTACTTCTATATTGTTATAAATATCGCCAATTTTATTTGCTTTGTATTGCAGATACTCGTTTTTCTTCACCCATTCAAAAAGCTCGTCGATTTCTGTGTTGGTACAAAGGGTTGTAAATATATAGGAGTAAGATTTCGCATGAATAGCTTCAAATGCTGCAAAAACAGTGAAAACAGCCTTTTCCTGTAAATCCGTTGCATAGGCAGCAATATGATTCATGCCAATATTTGTTTGAACCGTATCAAGTAACGTCAATCCAGCAAATACTTTTTTATATGTATCCTGATGTTCAAAGCTTTGCCACTGTTTAACGTCTTTACTAACGGCGATTTCTTCTGGAAACCAAATTTGCTTCCATTGCTGATCCCAAAATACTTTTGCAAGTTCACTCGTTGGCTTATTCCAGTTGACCGCCTCGTACGTTAAATTTGACATGCCACACACTCCTCTAATGTTTGTAATCGTTGGCGTACATAGTAAATAGACTTAATCCCCTTCATCCAAGCATAAATATAAATTTTCGCTAGTTGCTCGGTTGTCCAATTGTCAGTGACATAAAGCGTCATCGAAATTCCTTGATCTACATGTTTTTGAGCAGCAGCATATAAATCGATCAAATCATATGGATTGACATCGTATGCCTCTACGTATAAATGTGCATTATCGTTTGTTAAATGAGGCATTGGATAAATCGTGCGACTATCGGCATAATCACGTATTTCAACTCGCTCTGTACAAGGAGCAATGGAAGCTGTGCAGCTACGAATATATGAAATACTGCCCGTTGGCGCAACAGCTATACGGTATGAATGAAATAAGCCGTATTGCATGATATCCTCTTTTAATGTCTGCCACATCTTTTGCGTGATGAGTGGAATATTTCCCAGTGCTTTTATCACAACGGGTGATAGTTCTTGTTCCTCTTTATTCACATATTGATCAAAATAAATGCCTGATGCGTAATCACTGACCTCAAATCGATAGAATGACTCGCCGCTTTCTTTAGCCATTTCCATTGATGTTTTCAGTGAATAATAGTTCATCGCTTCCATAAAGCAATCGATAAAATCAATAGATTCCTTTGAACCGTATAAGATTCCCTGCGTCACAAGATGTCCATGTAAATTCATTACTCCAAGCCCGACAGAATGCATTAATTTATTTGCTTTGGCAACAGACGGCACATTTTTGATGTCAGTCATTTTTGAAACGTTGGTTAACAAACGCATGGCCGTATTTATTAACTTTGCAAAATCTTTCACCTTACCTGCTGCATGGATATCAATAGATCCTAAATTACAGGATACATCTAAGCCATATTCATTTGGTTCATCTTTGTCAGTAATTAAACTTATTTGCTGTACTTGTAATATTTCCGTACACAGATTAGACATTTTCACACGACCAATATTTTTGAGTGGATGGACTTCGTTGACATTGTCATCAAAGATTTCAAATGGATAGCCCGATTCAAATTGTGCCTTTTTTACTTCTGTATATAGCTTCCTTGCATTTAGTCGTTTTATTTTACGGATATTAGGATTATCTAAAAGCTCGTAATACATCTCTGTAATCGAAATCTCAGACATACGTTCGCCGTATTCTTTAAAAATATCGTATGGACTAAACAACACAACATCTTTATCTCTTTTCATTAGTTCAAAGAAAATATTTGGAATAATGATCCCTGTTGATAGTGTTGCCAGGCGAATTTTATCATCGGCATTTGGTTTTTTCGAAGAAATAAAGTTTTCTATATCTGCATGAAAAATATTTAAATAGGCAACACCAGATCCGTTTCGTTGTCCAAGCTGATTAGAATAGCTAAATGAGTTTTCTAGAAGTTTAGCCACTGGTATGACACCACTAGCACGGTTTAAAATCCCTTTAATCGGATCACCTAATGGACGCAAATCAGTTAAGTTCACCCCTACACCGCCGCCAAGACGTGATAATTCCAAACAATAACCAATATTTTCGGCAATACTATTCATTGAGTCATCCATTGATAATTTAAAACAGCTAACTAACTCGCCACGGGCCTTCTTTCCGCTATTTAAAGCAGTTGGTGTGGCAGGTTGATAAGCCTCCATCATGACTTCCACTGCTCGTTCTGCCAGTTCAGTATTCCCTTGTGCTAAATACAAGGCAATGATCACAATACGATCTTCATATTTTTCTAAAATTTCTTCCCCGTCACGGCTTTTCATGGCATAGCTATCGTAAAACTTGCTAGCGCTCATAAAAGACGGAAAACGGAAGTGATAATCATAAGCTTTTGTATACATTCTTTTAATAAATTCCATGTCGTACATGTCAATAAACTCTTTTTCATAGTAGCCCTCATCTACTAGATAACGAATTTTTTCTTCAATATCAATAGAGTAACGCAGACGTACATTGACATATTCTAAAAAGTAACGGCGTGTTGCTTCACGGTCTTTTTCCAATTCTAATTGTCCTGTCGTGCTAAAACGATTAAGGACATCATTATTTAACTTTAAATACGTTTTCATCCCTTCACCCTCGTCTCATAAAACTCTTGAACGGCTTCATAATCGGCTTGATATCCTCGTAAATCTAGTTTGCGCACGAGTGGTATATGATACATCGTTGCAATTTTATCACCGGCACCGCCAAATATCGTATGACCAAAGTTGCTATTACCACTAGCAACTACACCTTTACAAAGTTTTGCGTTTTGGTCTAAAAAACGGACAACTTTTGCTGGAATATCACCTAACCCATCTGTATAGGTAATCAATAGAAAAGGCTTATTTAACATTAATTCTTCAGAAATCTCAATTGGCTCGGCCTTTAATTTAGTTGCTATAAATCGTACATTGCCAGTTCGACTCGCATAAGCAATCATTTTGCAATCAGCTCAATTTGGGAAATAACTTCCTTTACATCACCTATAAACTTTCCTTCAAATTCAAGAACTGGAACACTTAAAAAGCCTGCTTCGATAATTGTTTGCTTTGCTTGTTCATCTTGATCAATGTTAATGATGTCTGCTTCAAGCCCGACCCGTTGTAATTCGGATTTCACCCAGAGGCATTTTGGACAGATTGTTTTCGTATAAAGTTTCATATAATCCCTCTTTTCGTCATAGAAAAAGGCTACCTCTTCGAAAAGAGATAGCCTAAAATGGAAACGTTCAGAGATTGAAAAATGTCGACGTCTCCATTCCTCAATCCCCGAAGAAATGATTATTCTGTTTTATATAGGCAGGTCTCCTGGCTTTGCTTCATTCTCCGATTCCCTTCCCATGCGAATGCATAGTGGCTTTGAATCATTGTCAGCATTACAGTTGCGGGGACAGCGTCGGTATTTCACCGAACTTCCCTTTTAAACTACATCTAGTAGTACCTATACAAAACTAATACCATATATTGTTTTTAATCGTATTAAGTTTACCATCCTTCTAATAAAAAGTAAATCTATAAATTAATAAATTCTCTGCGATTTTAAATACAAATGCCTTTTAATCAACATTTTAGTAGAGGTATTTCCTTTATAACATATCTTATTTGAAAGATAATGATTTAATATTCTCTGCTGATAGTTTAGTCGGATATTTCTGATCAAAGCAGCAGGCACAGACGCCGGAGGAGGCTGAGTTTTCTTGCATGAGGCCAATCGCCTCTATCATTCCGTTCTCACTTAAATAATGAAGCGAGTCTGCTTGGATTATTTGCTTAATTTCCTCCACTGAATATGTTGCGGCAATTAGTTTATTACGATCCGGTGTATCAATACCGTAAAAGCATGGATAAATGTACGGTGGCGAGGCAATAAGTACATGAACCTCTTTCGCACCAGCTTGACGCAGCAGGTTTACGATTCTTCTGGAAGTCGTCCCCCGTACAATTGAATCATCGATCATGACTACACGTTTACCCTCCACCACCTTACGGACGGCGCTCAATTTCATTTTCACGCCATTTTCGCGCATTTCTTGGCTTGGTTGAATAAAAGTACGCCCGATATAACGGTTTTTAATCAGCCCCATCTCATTAGGGATTCCCGTTGCTTCTGCATAACCCATCGCTGCCGAAAGACTGGAATCAGGAACGCCTGTCACGATATCAGCTTCAACGAAAGATTCAAGTGCGAGTTGCCTTCCCATTCTTTTCCGTGCCAAATGTACATTAATCCCATTTAGATTGCTGTCAGGGCGGGAAAAATAGACAAATTCCATGACACAAAGTGCCTTTTGTTCCATTGCAGTAAATCGCTCTACATGTAAACCGTTTGAATCAATAATGAGCAGCTCGCCTGGTAAAATATCACGGACGTAGGTGGCTCCAACTGTATCTAAGGCACAGGTTTCAGAAGCAAATACATAAGCATCTCCATATCTGCCCATTACTAACGGTCGTAATCCATTCCGATCCAGTGCTACGTATAACCTATCATTCACCATAATCAGGAAAGTAAATCCACCAATGACCTGTTGCAGCGCCTCTTTAATGGCTAACGTAATATCAGTTTGTTTTGAGTGTGCGATCAGATGGATAATTACTTCCGTATCACTTGTTGTCTGGAAGATTGAACCTGTTGCCTCCAATGTCTTACGAAGCTCCACCGCATTAACCAAATTACCATTCATACAAACAGCAATGTTGCCTCCATGGTATTTGGATACAAGCGGCTGTGCGTTCTCCAAGGTGCTACCACCTGCAGTGGAATATCTGACGTGGCCAATACTTGTGCTTCCTTTTAGTTCAGAAAGTTTTTCCTGATTGAAAACTTCTTTTACCAGCCCCATCCCACGGTGATTGAGAAACTGGTCGTCATAAAGAGTACAAATCCCCGCACTTTCTTCCCCACGATGCTGCAGGGCGTGAAGTCCATAATAGGTCAATGATGAAGCATCTGGATGTCCATAAACTCCGAAAACCCCGCATTCTTCCTTCAACTTAAGGGTATATTCATCGGCCCCTTCATTGTAATAATTCCCCCATCCCGACTTTAATTTCCTGAATTCATCCAATATATAAACACGTCCTTTCAAGAGGATGCAACCTTTCGACATAACAAACGTTTTTACAAAGGTTTTCGTATGCTTACAATGTTTATGAGTGCTATCATCATATTTTTATAAATGAAGATTATCCATCAATTTTCGTGCAGTACGGGTTCATTTACATTTAACTTGTAGTTTACGAAGCGGGCGGACACAAATAGAAAATCAGATAAACGATTTAAATATTGGAGTACTAGTGGGTTTACTTTGTCTTTTACCGAAACAGCATATCTTTCCGCCCTTCTTGCCATCGTTCGGGCAACATGTAAGGCGGTAGCAGCTGGATGTCCTCCCGGTAGAATAAATTGCTTTAATCGTTTTAATTGTGCATCCCACTCATCAATTTGTTTTTCTAGTTCTTTGATATCTGATTCAGAAACTTTCCATTTAATTTCTTTACCAGCAGGTGTTGCTATTTCTGCTCCGACGTGAAACATTAAAGTTTGTACTCTATGAAATGCTTCTAAAAATATTTCTTTTCCTTGGAACTCTTCATTTAATAAAAAGCTAAGAGCAAGTCCTATCATCGAATTGGCCTCATCACAAGTGCCATATGCTTTTACACATAAGTCGTCTTTCGGCACCCTTTGTCCATATACCAATGATGTTAATCCTGTATCACCTGTCCTAGTATATATTTTCATTTTTAAAACATCCTTTTTTAGTTTATAAAACACGATTAATACTTCTAGGCAATAGGTCATTTTTAGCTTTATTTGAGCCTTAAATGGAATACCCTTGAGGCAATTCTCAAGGGTAACGAGTAAAACTGTGGAAGATTACTTCCATTAAGGAGATATAAGTCAGTATTTATCGTAACTTATGACTCTTATAAAAACATTGATGCCTGTCAATTTCCTTTTCAATTTAAGAAACAAGGACGTTGAAAAGGTGTGCGTTTGGTAAGGTAAAATGCTGTAAGAAACCTACATAATTTGGATAGTTATTTTACCAATTCACAAACTGGACAGTGCGGTAAAAAGTATAGTAATTTTATTTTGTATAACGAAATAATTAGGGAGGGCTACATAATATGCAATATCGCCGTTTAGGAAATACCGGGTTAAAAGTCAGTGAAATTAGTTTAGGAAGCTAGCTTACATATGGTGGTTATGTGGAAGAGCAAAATGCCACTGCATCAATTGATAAGGCTTACGACCTTGGCATTAACTTTTTCGATACAGCCAATGTGTATATGCGCGGGGAAGCTGAAATTGTGGTAGGTAAAGCGCTTAAAAAATATCAGCGGGATTGGTCTTCTGTCCATCATTGTACTCATGAATGACATTTCCCTTATTTCCTAGCCTGGTTTTGTCCTTCATCGTACTCATGAAGGACATTTCCATTACTTCCTAGCATGGTTTTGTCTTTCATCTGTGTCCGCTTTAAAGAAGACTAAATTAAATTTTGCCTTCTTTTGTCCAAAGATGTCCATTTCTCAACAACCAGGCGAAGGCATCGTTGAGGATTTAGACAAGAAAAAAGAATTGTGAAGCAATGCATATGAGAAAATTATGCAAACTTCTTATGATGATCCTAACGTTATCTTGATAAAGATAAAAACGGAAGCAGCCGAATATTGGGAAACCGATAATTTTACGAAGAAAATCGCCTTTCTCTATAAACGCATGACAGGGCAAAGTACTAAATCGACAGATATTAATGAAACTGTTGAGTTCTGATTACAACCATAAGAATGTACCACTTCTGCCATGTTTTTTAATAAAATTTATCGATTCCCTTTCTTGTTCTTTTTTCAGCTCCACGGGCATCGAGAATCGTTATCAATGCCCTTAAACTCCGAGTTTTCATCTTTAAGGGCATTGAGACACTGGATCAATTCCCTTGTACACTATTTTTTCTACTCTATGGGCATCGAGACGACCGATCGATACCCCTTTCATCCCTTTTTTCACTTACAGGGTAATTGATAATTATTATCCCTTACCTCAAACTCTAATTTTTCTAAATAAAGGGCATTGAAACACAGGTTCGAAGTCAAGTCGATTAAATTGGTAAAAGTATTTCGACATGCTCAAAATTATGATTAGTGGACAACACTTATTTCGAATTTACATTGAGGGGCGGGCCAGGGGTTGTAAAACCCCTGGCTTTACATCATTGAAATGAAGTTTTACAACTGTTAAATGACATGAATTTATTAATAATAAAGAAGTAGCAAAATTCAATTACCTGATTTTACAATCATATTGTTAGTGACCCACATAAAGTAATACATAGTAATTTATTTTTTGGGAGAGGAAGGATTTATATGTCCGTTTTTAGCCCCCAGAAATTATCAGTAAATCTTATTCAGCCTGCTACTTTCGCTCGGCCAGTTGAAGGAAGGAAATATACTCTCACACATTCAGATATTACAGCCGAATTATTTTTGGATATTGGATATGTGTACAACGATAAATCCATTGACCCCAAAAAGCATGACGAAGTGTTGGCAGAATGGAAAAAAGATTCACATGGTCGTGTAAGTTTACTAGGAGGAGTGTATGTAGATGGTGGGGAGTTCAGTCAAAAAATTGCTAGAAACCGTTTTGGTATATTCAAAAAAGAAATGGCCACTGCACTTAAAGGAATTGTCTACGGAGACCAACCCTTTTACGTATATTATCCCTTCCTCCTTAATGCACCAATCTTTATCCATTACCTCTCTATATATCCAGAATTTAGGCAGATTATTTATTATGGCACACCACGCCAACATTTGAACCAAATCTACCAAACTTCATTTACTTATGATACGGTTCACCGTAACGCATCTAAATGAGGTTTTCTATTTTCTAAACGCTTGCTTTTCATTGAAATCAATGATTAAACCTGACATAATCATAAAATCGACACCAAGAATTCCATTGAATCCGTATGTCTCTTTTGTTATTCCTAATTGTATATGAAAGGAATCCAGAAGAAAATTATCAATTTCAAACTGTGTTACAGTCTGTTCATAACATAATTCACTTTCACCACCGACGCGATACATTCTTCTCGGTCTTCCATTTTTATGGTCTATAAATGAACCCACCTTTTCAACTTCATCTGTATCAAAAATGGTGGTTGAACAACCGGTATCCAAAAGTACGTTTTCTAATTTAAGTATTCTCCCATTATATCCAATTGAGATAGTAACTATCGGCAACCCATCTTCCATTTGAATATTCATTGGAGTCGTCTCCTAACCCCTATAAATTTTTGTTCTTTTACTTCGATTGTTTCATGGTCCGTATGAAAAATATAATATTCACGAGAAGGATTGGCTAAATGTAGATTTTTGTATTCTTTCCATGCAGAAGTAGACTCGGGGAAATTTGAAATGACTGCCATTTCTTCGATATGGCGAGTTGAATTTTTGGAGTAGGCAGAGATAGCTTCGACAAGTACCCACTGTTCCGGATAATGCTCACGAATTTGCTCCCATTTCATTTTTTGCACCTCCATTTTTTAGTAAGTCCAGTATATCACTAAAGTTTGTCTATTTGGACAAACCTTGAAAAAGAACATTACCTGCCTCCCCAATATTTTGCAAACAGGATTTAATATTCGGTGGTGATACTTCAGACCGACGAAAACAATACATTCCTCTTCCAACTGAAATAAAAGCCAAAAAGTGTGATCCTATACTAAAATGTGTAATTTTAATAGCTATAGATGCTAAATTTGCTACTAAACAATCTGGCCCGTGTTGCTGAAGACTGTTCTTATTTGAAAATCAATCAAATTCCAACTAGAAAAACTCAGATATGTTCAAAAAAAGGAGACTCGTTTTGAAATGAGTCCCCTTTTTATACGACCTATTTAAATTCTTGCCTTCCTATCGTTTAGGCACTATGTTTAACAGAATTGATGGTATCCTTTTCTTTACCAGCAAATTTATGAATAAATGGGATCACCCAACGGTCTAAACCGATACGGCCTGCATTGAACCCTGCAGCTAAGATAATCACTCCTAGAAGAATGTCTAATGGGTTGGATGATACAACACCAGCCATTACATATGAGAAGTTCATCACAAGACCAAAGAATGCAGCGGCAGTTGTTAAGCAGCCAAGGATTAAACCTAAGCCTACTAAAAATTCACCGTAAGGAACAAGGACATTGAAAAGATGTGCGTTTGGTAAGGCAAAATGCTGTATGAAACCTACATAATTAGGATATTCAACTGCTTTTGCAGGACTTAGAACTGGATTATGAATAGCTCCTGCTAAGAATCCACTTGCATCAAATTTACCACCAGATATTTTTTCAAAGCCAGCCAACATGAATTCATAACCAACGTATAAACGAATGATCGTAAGAATATAGGCTGCTATTTTATTTTCTCTAAGAAATTTGTTAAACATATAAAAGACCCCTTTTCTAAAATCAATATTATTAACTTGATTACATTGTTATTATAGATCTTTTTTCTTTAACGGAGAGTACTATGTTCAACAATTCACATATAGTTCAAAAAAGATTGAACATTTATTGACATGATTCGTTACCTTTTTTAAATTTTGGCTTTTCACAAAACTTCAACAATTCCTTCCGCCTTTCCTTAGAAAGAAACGATATAATACAAATAGTCCTCTCAAATTCTCTCTTAAATTCCTCGATTTAAAAATTCCCCAGAAAGTTGGTCGATGTCTATGATTAGAAGAAGAAAGAAATCAAAGCAGCCCCCTCCAATGAAACCTCAAGTTCGGGTTAAAACCATTCCTATTAAGGATGAAAAAGAGCGGCAGCAAATTTTTATGGATCTAGCTACTAGTTCGGAGTTTGACATGAGGCACCGAGGTGTTTTTGAGTATTATGGGAAAGATTTAATTACCTACAAACGCGAAAAACCTTCTGACCAAGAGCGCAACGAATTTCTCCGGATTTTCTCCAAATTTATGACCGATTGTATAGAAGATAACTGCCCTTCTTCCTGGAAACATTGTCAGCCATCCTTTTGGGAAGAATTAATTCTCACTTTCTACCCCCACACAATGACCATTTCACCAGACGAAAAATCCACCGAAAACTTTCTAGGCCAATTGCTTACTTTTGTCCGCTGGCTTGATAAGAAAAACGGAACCAGCCATTATCCCATTGTTGAAAACTATGCTCTGAATGCTGAATCTGAATTGAAAACATGCGAGCGTTTGTTAAATACCCTGTTTCTAATCCATTATCCGCGAATCTTTCACGATGATTGGGATTTCGAAGCAGATCATGAGCGAATGATGCAAAACCTTGATGAATGTGTTGACAAACGTAGCGATTTATTTGAAGTGACCAGTATTGAGGATGATTCTATTGTCCTAACCACATTCAATTCGAAAAAGTCCTATCGTGTTGATGGAATGCCGTCAGAACTGATGATTCCTAGCATGCTTTTAATGGGCATGCTTGGAAAACATCATCGTTCACAACATTGGAGTTGGATTCTTACTGAAGGCGTTTATCCCCCTAGTGGGAAAAGGTTTATTACTTTGATGCCTCCAAACGTGCCAATCATTAAGAATGTCTGTTTAATGGACCCAATCTCTCCGCTTTAATACAATATAAAGTTCCACTTCGAATCCATTTTTTATTATAATGAGAAAAGGTTTGTTTATTAGGAACGTTATTTAGAAGGGAGAACATAAATGATTAAACGATGTGGTTGGTCTTCTGATAAAGACTTGTATATTCAATATCATGATACCGAGTGGGGCGTTCCAGTATATGATGATCGGCTTCTCTTTGAGATGCTTTGCTTGGAAGGGGCACAAGCAGGATTGAGCTGGTGGACAATCCTCCAAAAACGTGAACATTATAAAAAAGTATTTGATCATTTTGAAGCCGAAAAAATCATCCATTATACAGAGGATAAGTTAGCTTCTTTGATGGAGGATAAAGGGATTGTTCGCAACAAACGGAAAATCCAAAGTGTTGTTACCAATGCGGAGGCGTTCTTGCGAATTCAAAAAGAATACGGTTCTTTCTCCTCCTACATATGGAATTTTGTTGGAGGAGATCCCATTATCAATCATTGGGAGACTCTTCAGGATGTACCAGCTTCCACTGAAATTAGCGACAAAATGAGCAAACAGTTAAAAAAAGACGGATTCAAGTTTATCGGTTCAACGATCTGTTACTCATTTATGCAGGCAGTTGGAATGGTAAACGACCATATACTTGAATGCTTTTGTCACCCGATTAATAAAATTACCAATCACTAAACGGTGTTTGGTTTGGGGTCCCTCCCTACAAAAAAACTCTGCCACTAAAAGGCAGAGTTTTTATTTTGGTTTCTTAAAACCTTCTATTTCGAAAATTCCACATTCATAAGTTGAAGTAATGGTGTCATTTTTTGTACCATCGCGGCCGAGTAGGAATCGGTAACATTATCTAAAGTTGAAAGAAAAACCATCGTATTATATTCTAAAAATTCACTCATATACTCATTATTTTCCGGATTTATAAATATGCTGAGAAATTCAAGCTCAATATTAAATTTAACCTTGAATATAGCATAATTTAATTGAGAGATTGAGATTGATTCGGAAATATCCTCTTTTTCTACATATAGCTCCTTGAACTTTTCTCTTAAACCAATTCGATCTTCTCCCATTTTCTTTTGGGTATTCAAAAAGATCTCTGTAAATTCTTTGACATCTGGAAAAAACTCTTCCTCAATACAATGCCCTAACATGGACTTGACGATATTAGCAGACTCGATCATATAAACTAAATGATCAGTAACCAAATGGAAATGATCAGCGGGATGCTGCACTTGTTTTTTAAAATTGATCAATTCATCGCTAATTTCATTTTGAATATTCCTATTTTCAACATTATTGCAGATTCTATCTACTATATTTGCTAAATCCTCCTGTAGCACTTTGTTCCCCCTAACACTATTTTTGTATCAATGGGCTACCGTAAAATAACCCTTTCAGGTAGTAAAAACAGAATTTCAGAAAATGAATTTCAAGTATTCTCCTATTAAGTATTCTACTATTTTCTCATGAAGTAAAAAATACTTGGAATTTATTTTAATTAAAATAACTCTGTTATCACTGAATGTTGATTTCACTATGTTTGAAAAAATAAAGGAATAAATCAAAAATGTTGTTAATTTCCTAATGATTAATTGATATAACAAAATAATCCGCTTCAATCAGTTTATTCTTTGTTTTTTTCAAGTTCACCTCCATAATAAGGAAGCCCATTTACTTTAGCGAATGGAGCGCTAATTAATACGAAACGCAATACATTAGCAGCACAACGCTGCAATTCCCCTAGGGTGATCCCTTCTGGTTTAGCATAGGACTTCAACAGCGATGGATCCTTCCTTCTTTTTCTGAACATCTTTCTTTTCCCCCCAGGCATCAGAACATCAACCTGTGCTCGAACTCGATAGGCATTATCCCGCAATTTTGGGAAGTTTGGATCCTTTGAAGATTGAATCCACCAATCTGTCATGACATTACCTTTGTACCCCCATTCCTCCCTTAAAATAATGGTGCTGAGTTCAAAATGATAATGGCCCCACACCCCGTTGATTTTATTATAAGAGGTCATGATGTTTTGCGGTTTTGCTTCTTTTACACAGATTTCAAAGCACTTTAAATAGATCTCTCTAAGGGCACGCTCCGATACTCGGGAATCATGCAAAGTACGATTTGTTTCTTGATTGTTGCAGGCAAAATGCTTGGGACAGGCCGAAACACCTTGGGATTGGATCCCCCTGACAACGGCTGAAGCCATACGTCCTGTTAACAATGGATCTTCAGAGAAATACTCAAAGTTCCGTCCACAAAGAGGGTCTCTTTGAATATTCATGCCAGGTGACAATAATACATCCGATCCTTTTTTCAGCATTTCCTGTCCGAGCATTTGATGCAAACGTTCAACCAAATCTTCGTTCCATGAACAAGCGAGATTGCTGCCAATAGGCAGCAGAGATGCATATGCACTCAAACGGATACCAGAAGGTCCATCAGACGTGGTAATGGGCACGATACCTTTGTCTCTTAGTGATGGTAACACCCCGCCGAACACGGCAGCATTACCTGGTGTTCCTAACGGACTGTTCATGGTATAGTCTCCTCGACATAGACCCTCCAGTTCATCCAGGGACAGCTGAGCAATAAATTCAGCCATTGTCACAGTACCTTTTTTAACCTCTATTAACTTATACCCCTTGTCTCCCGTTTGGGCAACGGGCTGCGGCAGTCGAGACTGAAC
Source organism: Neobacillus sp. PS3-12 (assembly GCF_030915385.1). Taxonomy (GTDB): domain Bacteria; phylum Bacillota; class Bacilli; order Bacillales; family Cytobacillaceae; genus JAEVLT01. The sequence continues at coordinate 180,545 of NZ_CP133268.1, forward strand.
CGTATCCTTTAAGTCCGTTGTCACGATCGGAACCGATTCATATGCCAAAGTGATCCGTCCTGCTTTGCCTGTCTTGGCCACCATGCGTTCAAAGCTATGTTCCGGCTTTACGGCTGCAGCTTCCGAAAACTGCTCGATCACCTTTAGGGTCGACTGAGTATATGTGCCCTGAACATTTGCTGTTTGGACATGATTGCCCACATAGATCGGATAGTCTCCGGCTTCGAGGACCCAAGCAGATTTGTAACCCGTCTTTCCACCATCATCGTAGGAGGCCATTTGTGCCACATTAAAAGCCAGCGTCAACGTTTCGCTCCTACCGGGCTGCAAAAGTTTAGTTTTTGCAAATGTTGCCAATGATTTTACTGCCTTCCCCAGAACTCCCTGGGGGGCACCGTAGTATACCTGCACGACTTCCTTGCCTGAATATTGATCTCCGGTATTCTTTACCGTCACGTTTACAAAAATCTGTCCGCCTTTTTCCTCCACACTCCGTGTGACAATTTTAAATGTCGTATAGCTTAAACCATAACCAAAAGGATATTTTACTGAAGTCTTGGCAAAAGTCTCAAAGTAACGGTAACCGACAAAAATATCCTCCACATAGTTGTTAAACTTTTTATTGCCAAAGTTTTTAGAACTGGGATAGTCCTCGTATCGGTTTGCAATGGTAGCGGTCAGTTTTCCTGAAGGCGTAGCAAGGCCGAAAAGAATTTTTGCCACGGCGCGGCCGCTCTCCATACCGCCTTGCCATACGCACAGAATGGCCTTAATTCGATCACCAAATTGTTCCACCCACGACATGTCGATAATAGTCCCAAAATTGAGCAGAACGATCACCTTTTTAAAAACAGCTGTAACCTTTTCCAGCAGATTCATTTCTTGATCAGACAAATAATAGCTGCCCTTTTCCAGCACATTCTCCCGGTCCTCGCCTGCTCCTCGGCCAATGACGACAATTGCTGCATTGGAAGCTGCAGCAGCCTGCATCACAACATTCTCCGTTATCGGCATTTCCCGATGGTATCTAGGCCAATTACCCCAGGAGCCGTGATTTGCTTTGTTTTTACGGCACCAGGTTTCATAAATAACGGCCAATTGTTCGTTGATCTGTATGTTTGGATTTTCCCTTAAGCCTTCCATTAAATTTATAATATAAGGTGGTTTAACATCGCCACCGGACCCATATCCCACAGAAAAATAATCGAGTTGAACCCGCCCAAACACCGAAACGGTTGTGTCTCCCATAAGTGGCAGAGTACCGCTGTCATTTTTCAGTAATACAATCCCTTCAGCAGCCGCGTCTCCTGCTAAGTCGGCTAATCCCTCCTGTAATTCCTCAGTCCCATAAATTTTCGTATTTTCATCTTGAGTCATCATACCCGTTACGAGGTTAGCAAGTTTTCGGCCAATATTCATGACATTCACCTTCCTCGACTACAATATAATTCGTCCCATCCGCTACAATAATCAATCAAATATTCTTCCTTAACCTATAAAACATTCTTATTTGCACTCACCACGAAATATGAAGGCATCGCTTCCTTCAGTCTCCACAGTTTTTTAAAATAAAACTGAGCAGTCCTCATCAATTAGTTAAGATCTCGACCACAGCAGTTCCTCCGATCTCTGGAGTAACGAATGGCTTCATACCCATTCAAAAAGCCCAAAAGCACTATCATTTTCGTGCCTTTGAGTGCCCCCCTCAGGTTCTGAGCCCTGCCATTTAGATAAATCTAAATTCTTGAAAAAGTCCTTCATCTGGACTATGAAGGAGGAAAAGTTAAATGTAATAATGACAAAGTAAAGAAAAAGCTGACTCAAAAGGTCATTAATTATTGACACTCTTAAGTCAGCCTCCTTATCCTCTATTGAACAATTAGCTTTCCAGTCATATTTGAATGACCTGATCCACACATAACAGAACAGAAAAATTCAAATGTTCCAGCTTTATCGGCAGTAAATTCTGTACTGCCATTCCCTTGGATATTTACATTGTAAGCAGGAATGGCCAAACCATGACCACCATCATCACTATGTAGTGTGATCTTTACTTTATCTCCCTTTTTCACAGTAATTACCTTTTTATCATATTCAAAATCCTTTGCGTTCACATTAATCTCAACTACGCCAGCAGCAGGGGCTGCAGAAGCATTTGCAGTCTTAGCTGCTGTTGTATTGTTTGAATCTGTTTTTGATTTAGATGATGTACTATTTGAAGTTTCGTCTTTCTTTGTAGCAACTTTTGCCGTAGATGATTGATTCGTCTGGCTTGAATTACTGCTGCATGCACTTAACATGACGATACTCAAAATAGAAGCAGTAATTAATAGAGTTATTTTCTTTTTCAATTTAATGTTCTCCTTTTTATCAATTTTTCTAACTTTAACAAAATATCACACTATTAAACTTGTTTAATTAAATTTCCATTAAAAATCCATTAAATTTTCTATGAACTTATGGAACAAATCCTTTAAAAAAAGCCAAAGCTATATACTTTGGCTTTTAGCAGGGATTATCACATTCCTTTGTCCAATCATCTTTCCAAGGTATTTCGTAAACTCCGATTCCCTCGAGTTAGATAAACACAAATACTCCTTCACTTTTGTCATTTATTATTTTATTTTTCCGCAAAAAATGTTTTTAAAACAAGCCAGCACTCTTTTTCTTTTGGATTTTATGGCTTTTCTATCATTATTTGTGTATACGAATTCTTACGTTCATTCCAGGGACTAGTCCTCCTGGATAATCATTCAATTTAATCATTACCGGGATTACTTGTGTCACTTTCGTAAAATTAGCAGTTGTATTGGATGAAGGCAGCAAAGAAAAGGTTGAGGCAGTGGCCAGCCCAATTGATTTGACACTTCCATTCAAAGTGGTTCCTGGAAATGCGTCCACGTAAACGTCAACAATATCTCCAACCTTTACGTCCTGAATCTTTGTTTCATCGATGTTCGCTGTAACAAATAGGTTGTTCATGTTATAGGCATCAGCCAGCGGCGTACCCGGTGCAACAAATTGGTCCGTCGTTGCATCGTTTTGTACGATGGTTCCATTTTGCGGGATGGATATAAGTATAGATTGAGTGGTATTTCCATTTTGTACTTCAATTTGACCAACAGAATCTCCTGAATTAAATTTTGTTCCAACCGTACCGCTCCAGGAAACCAGCTTACCTGCCGCTGGGGCTGCGATGCTGATATTTTGTCCACTAACCTGTGCGTTGTCTGTTTCTAAGTAAAGGGATGATTGGTTATAAAAATAGTAACCTGCAAATCCGACAGCGGCCACAATGATAATCACAATCATATTAATGACTATTAACTTCCTGGTATTCATCAACTTTTGTCCCTCCCGCTTTTTCACATGAATGAAGTTTAGCAGCTATTGGCGGCTAATCCTGTACTGCTTCTTGCGTTTTTTCCAGTGTTGCCTCTTCACGATGTTTATTTCTTCTATAAAAGAAGACCATAATAACCCCGAACGCTGTTAAAAAGGAGGCCACCATAAAGGAATCATTCATCCCGGATACGAATGCCTTTTGTTGAATGAACCCATTCATCATGGTAAGAGCAGCCTGTTTTGCTCTAGATACTCCCATGCCGGAAGCCTGCATGAGATGCTGCATTTTCAGCAAAAATTGGCCTGACTGTGAAGTGGGAGTTACCTGCCATGACATTTGGGCAGCGGTAATTTTTGCCTGAGTAGTCATATAGGTAGTAAGGAGGGCTGTTCCCAATGAGGCCGCAACCTGGCGTACGGTGTTATTCATCGCCGTACCTTGACTCGTCAACTCAAACGGGACGGAGTTCATACCGGCTGTCATAAGCGGCATCATCGCCATCGACACACCTGCACTACGTAGAATGTATAACCACTGGATCGTGTTTGCGCTTGTATCCACCCCCAAATTTGTAAATCCCAGCGTGGCTACAGTAACAACCACTAATCCGGCAATACCAAGTGGCCGTGCTCCGATTTTGTCAAATAAGCGGCCGCTGATTGGCATAATGACAGCAGATGCAAGCGCAGCAGGCGTCATGAAAAGTCCCGTCCTTACTGCCGAAAATCCTCGGATATCTTGAAGATAGAGGGGAAGAAAGAAAATGCCCACAAACATGGAAATACTCACAACCGAAATGAGGAGGAGACTCATATTAAATTGATAGTTTTTGAACACCCTTAATTGAATCATTGGATGTTTCACTTTTAGCTCAACAATCACCAAAATAATCAAACACAAGACGCCTATAGTGAGAAAAGACTCTACCCATCCTGAACTCCACCCGTTGGAGGGTACCTCGTTGAACCCATACAATAGGCATCCAAAGCCGACCACCGAGAAGAAAAAACCTAAAATATCAAACTTACCTTTTGACTCATATGGAAATTCGTGCATCATAAGAGCTCCAAGAATGATGGCGACTATCCCAATTGGTACATTAAGATAGAAAATATACCTCCACGACCAATATTCTACTAAATATCCACTTAGTGCAGGGCCAAAAGCTGGAGCGGCCATCATGGCAATGCCAAAGACGCCCATAACGGTTCCCCGCCGTTCGGGAGGGTAAATACGGAAAATCATCGTCATCGCAACCGGCTGCATTAACGCCCCGCCAATTGCTTGAATGATGCGAAAGATGATGATGGATTCAAGGTTCCAAGCAATCCCGCAGAGTGCCGACCCAATGGTGAATGTGGTTAAGGCAAAAAGGAAGAGCTTTTTCCCTCCAAATTTATCCGTTAACCATCCGGAAATCGGAACCAACATTCCAAGGACGAGCATATATCCTGTAACAACCCATTGGATTCGATCGATACTTGCGTTCAGGGCTGTCTCCATTTTGGGAATTGCAACATTCACTACACTCGTGTCCAAAATGGCCATAAACACGCCAAGAATAAGGATGGTCATCTGTAAACCCGGGGACTTAATCCGGTCTATTTCATATACTGGGCCCGCTGATTGTTCCATGTTCTACTCACACTCCATTAAAATATATTAAGTTACACGGAACATTTAATTGAGTACTCACTCAACTCAACCTATGAATCTATCCTATTTCATTACTCCGGATTACCTACTCCATGAAGAAAAATATCAATCATCCGTCGAATTTCCTGTTCATCATCCTGTGAATCCCGAGTTTCTGGGCACATCTGCTTGATCGTCCTATGGGCGAATATCATACCTATAAAGACCTTCATTGCCGCCAGACTATCCACTTTACGAAAAGTTCCGTTTTCAATCTCGGAATCGATAATTTCTCGATTCGCCTGTACGACACCAGGAAGAATCTTGTCTCGAATGGATTCATACAACTGAGGTTGAAACATCGTTTCTGCAACCATGGTCTTTACCAAGCCCCCATGCTCTTCAATAAGTTTCACTCGATCCAGGGCAAGCTTAGTAAGTCCATCCTCTACAGGAACCTCTGGTCGTGAGGAAAGGAACGCCTCGGTACCCTTAAGAATGAAAGGCCGAATGACAAATTGAAAAAACGGAAGTAATAGTGCCTGCAGCAAGTCGTTCTTCGTTTTAAAATAATTGAAGATGGTTCCTTCCGAAACACCTGCTGCTTTAGCTATTTCACTGGTTCGACCTGCTGTGTACCCCTTTTCAGAAAACACCCGAATGGCTGCCTCGATAATGTCCCAATGTTTTTGACTAAAGTTCATTTCATGACCAAGTTCATTTTTTATTTCGATTAAAGAAGATTGAATGCTTTGAAAGTCCAATTTTAAACATGGACAGCCTTCCTCATTTGTCATACATTCACCTCTGCTTTTTTTGATTGAGTACTCACTCAAAATATGCCAGTGAGTGAACTTTTATGTCTGTGGCTACTTAACCACGATTATTATGCTAACTTTGTCCGAGAATGCAGTTTTTTTCAAAGGCGAACAGTGACAGTCACTGTTCGCCAGTCAAGTCATCATACCCGTTACGAGGTTAGCCAGTTTCCGTCCAATATTCATGACATTCACCTTCCTCAACAACTATATAATTTTTCCGTTTTGGTTGAACGGTTACCTTATGGGAGGGATTCGCAATATTCTTCCGTAACTATAAAACATTCTTATTTGCTCTTAGCACGAAATATGAAGGCATCTCTTCCTTGGATTTTACGTTTTCTATCATGTTTAAAAAGAAAAATAGAAGTAAATAACTTTGGAGGTAGTTGACACAAAAGTCCTGCATACTTTAGCAATTCAGTGGTAACACGTAATTGGAAATGATAGTTGGAATGAATTTAGGTCACACAGCCTACTTACTTTTAATCGTCTACTATATTTTAAGGTGTAGTTCACCATTTTTAACTCACGAAATTTGTGTGATTTGCAAAACTATATTTCACCAAAAAAGGAGACTTAACGTACCTATTATGGAAAAGATTTATAAATTACATCTTAATATTTTTTTGATATTGCTTAGTATGTTGGGAGGGTTTATTTTTTCTTTCATCGGATCACCAATCTCTTGGTTGCTTGGAAGTTTAATCTTTGCATGGTTGTTATGCACCATCGGAGCAAAATGGCTTAAGCTTGAAGAAGAAAAGCGAATCCATCCTTTTTGGCGGCAACTTGGGCAAACCATTTTAGGAATTGAATTGGGACAAAACTTTAAAGTGTCGATTCTAGATACTTTTGAAGATCATTTTATAGTAATCGTTATTGCTTTACTATCCACCATAGCGATTTCTATTTTGTCTGGAATTTTGTTATGGCGCTTTAGCTCTGCAAGTATGATGACTTGCCTATTCGGTAGTACTCCTGGTGGAATATCTGCAATGCCTGCAATTGCAGATGAAGTAGGGGCAAATGCTTTGGTTGTTACGTTCATCCAAACACTTCGTATTTTACTAGTTGTTGGTATCCTTCCCTTTATTGTTGGGGTTCTGCCTTCCCATTCTGGAAAAATCGATCACATTAATCACCAAAGTTATTCGCTATTCAGTTCGTTTTGGACGTGTGTTTTAATTATAGGGGCGTGTGGGGGTGCGTTGATAGGAAAGAAAATAAAAATGCCTGCCCCGTGGCTAATCGGAAGCATGCTAGGAGTAACATGTATTCAATTTATCGTCACACTTGTTTTCAAGGATGGGGTTAAGGCTCTTTGGTCTCATAATCTTATCATATTGGCGCAAATTTTAATCGGATCAAGCATTGGCTCCCGTGTAGGTATGAAAATGTTTAAAGAACTAGGGCAAACTTTCTTTGTTAGTTTAATCAGTACATCAAGCCTTGTTATACTTTTAAGTTTACTTTCAGTAGGAATTTCAAAGATCACTCATATACCACTAGTAACATGTATTTTAGCCTTTGCACCCGGAGGAGTAGCTGAAATGACAACTACCGCTATTGCTCTTCATGCCGACTCTACTTTTGTTTTAGCGGTTCAATCGCTTAGATTAATGACGATCCTTATTCTACTGCCTCCTCTTTTTCGATTCATAAATGATCGAATCATTATCAACTCTGAACACAAAGAATCAATGAGTAAAACATAATGACACAGGTGTGAACCAAATCGATACTGTATTTGGCAATTATAAAATGCTATAAATGGCAGCATCTTTTTTGAATATAACAAGAGCCAAAATTCGCAAGCCGTGAATAAAAACTTGCATATTTTAGGCTCTTTAATTTTATTCTTTATTGTTTTAAAGCACCCGTTTGTTTAAGTGTAATCATTCACGATCTTATAGCCATATTTGGGTTTAAAAAACTACGGGGTTATTCCAAATCCATGTTTATTAAGAAATACGCTCGTACTCTCCCTACTGAGAAGTAGCAAAACGCAAGACAAACTAATTATAAAAGGCATGGGAAAATTCCCATACCTATGTGATTTATTTCTTTAAATGATAAGGTACTGTAGTAATAACAACATCTTTATGTCTCATTAACCATAGTCGAAGTAATAGAGCAGTTTGATTGTGCAGCAAATTATGCCACCACTTTTTCGGAATAAATTGAGGGATAATAACTTGGATTGGGGCATTCAAATCTTTTTCCTCAATTAAATGAATTAATCTTGATAAAGGTTCTAACACGGACCTATATTTACTCTTCAGCGTTACCAATCTGCATGGGTTTCCCCATTCTTCCCATTTTTGCTCCATCTTTCTAATCGATTCATCATCAAACCCTACATAAACAGCTATTAAATCAGCCTGGCTTACACCCATTGCAAAAGACAAGGTATTATGAACAACTCGATGCAAACCAGAAACAAGAACAATGGTGATCACCCTATTTGCTTCAGGTTTTAACAATTGAAGATCAATCTTTAACTCATCAGCAATGTCTTGGTAATGACGATGAATAGCCAATGAAAAGAAAATAATTAGAGGGATTACGATTAAAACAACCCATGCTCCCCCTGTAAATTTTGTGACTCCAAAAATTACCGCAACAACACTAGTGATTATTCCCCCCACTGTATTAATAATAAATTTAATTTTCCAATTTGATCCTTTTACGCGTTTCCAACGTTTGATTAAACCAAATTGAGCAACTGTAAAGGATAAGAAAACCCCGATTGCGTATAACGGAATTAAGGCATTGGTTTGAGCACGAAAGGCGATGATCAAAAGACTCGCAATACCTGCAAGTACAATAATGCCATTAGAGTATCCCAAACGGTCACCTCTGTTCGTCAATCCACGAGGCAAGAATCCATCGGCTGCAACGATGGCAGCTAATTGGGAAAATCCCGTAAACGTTGAATTGGCTGCAAGAATGAGGACGATAAATGTAAACCAGATGATTAATTGATATATAATGTTATGTCCGAAATAATACCCGGTTAATTGAGATAACATGGTATTATTAGGATCTGGACTAATGCCCCTTACATATAAATGATAGGCAAATCCTAAAAGGGTCACTGCTGTAATAGTTCCTAATGCAACATAAGTCTTAATCGCATTTTTTTGTCTCGGTTCTCTAAAAACAGGAACGGCATTTGAAATGGTTTCAATTCCCGTTAATGCAGAGCAAGCAGAACTGAATGCTTTTAATATAAGTAATAGGGTCATTCCCTTTGGGATCGTTTCAAACGATGGTGTGCTAGGTTGAACAAAACCATGCTTGGTCTCGTTAAAAAAACCAGTAAAAACGAGTAATAACATACATGCCATGAACCCAAATGTTGGCCAAGCAAGGATTTTCGCGGATTCAGCAACGCCCCGAAGATTCACCACTAATAAGAGAAAGACACAGAGAACAGCAAGAACCGTTTCATAAGGTGTAACGGTCGGATATGCCGAGGCAACCGCCTGTACCGCGGCGGATACAGAAACTGCCACCGTTAAGATATAATCGACAAGCAATGAACTTGATGCAATTAAAGAAATCCAACGTTGTTTAAAGTTATCCTTTGCAATGGCATATGCTCCGCCCCCATTTGGATAGGCTAGAACACCCATAATGTAGGAAAGAATCAGAATTGCCAATAATACAATCGTAGAGATGGTAATAGGGATGATATACCACTTTGCTTCATTCCCAAACTTCGCAAGTTCCGTTATTCCCGCCTCTGGGCCGTACGCAACGGATGAATACAGGTCCGCAGAAAGAATTGGCAGAGCAATATACCAAAGTAATTTATTGTGCTGAGCGTGCAGTTCAGCCGTTCTCATTGGTCTTCCGATTAATAAACGCTTTAAACTGTTAAAATTTGAAATCGAAAACCAAATACCCATTAAGGCTATTATTGCTAGTAAGTATTCAATAACTTGAGCTGGATGAGTCACATTATTTATTCCTTTCTAATAAAAAATGAAAACACAATTATAAAAACTAGCCTATCCTTTCATTTCGGTTATTAATTTTATGCTATGCTCTGTATTTACCAAATTCAAAAATGTCGTAATATCCTCTTCAGTTTCACATACCTGTAAGTGCTCCACCCAAATTGAGAATTGTTTTTTTTGTATACAAGTTAACACCATAGGGAAATCGTTGGTTGATTTTAAAACGTACCATCCTTTCCTTAAATCCTTCCATGGTCTTTTCCATATCGTTAATATAGGCAACTTTCTTCTTTCAAACCAATTTTGAAGCTCTTGTTCTAATCGAATGGATTGATATACTTCTTTTATATCTTCAAGGTTTGAAAGTTTGAACTCAAAATATCCAGCATTTTTTACATCAAATTGAATTTCGTCTTCGCTGTCTCCAAACCAATAATTTAAAATAATTTTTTTCCCATCCATCGATTTCCAAACTGCACCAAAAACTCTATATTTCATTGCATGCATATCCAAACAATCTTTTTTTAATCCAAAATAGATTGGAGAAGTTTCATCTAAATCAAGACATGCATATTTGATATGCTGATAAGAAGTTTGACTCATAAAACTTCCTCCCAAAAAGCAATACTATGGCAAAGAATCAGGAAAATTATCCAAAATTTATTTTCCCCAAAATAAATTTAAAAAAGCCAACAACTATTCAGTCATGGTTAAACATGGTCTCTCTCGACTATCATTTCTGTCTCCCATATTCCCTTTTCCTCAAAATAGGCATAATAAAAAGACCTACTTAAAATGCTCAAGCTACCTTTTTGCTTACTAAACAAAAAAGCCCCCTGATCAGGCGGTCTTCTGACCTCCTTCGCTTTAGCCGACGAAGTTAGCTGACGGGTAGGATGGCGAAAGAGCATCTCATCCCTTCTACAACTTGTAGAATTAACCCCAGAAAAATTGGTTCCTCCGTTCCTGAGTTTCCTCAGGATTAAGCCTATATATGAATTTTATAAAATCTTCTCTCAAATCGCCTTCCATCTTCTTTTTTGATTTCCATTACTTCCAGTGCCCCTATTTCAAATAAATATATATGTATTTTATGTTCGTTTAAATAAGAAATACAGTTAAGATGTTGTTAATTTTTTTGTTAATCGAATTCATTTTGAAATTTTTATATTATATTATTAAATACTCGCTGCTTATCGACCGGACTATCCCGTAACATTTGTTATTATGCCGATTGCTGCGATTATCACAAGTACATCGACGACAAAGGTAAAAAAAGCCCTATTTATACTTGGCTGTTAATCGGTTAATACAATAAGCCCACTTGACATATATACATAAATATAAGCGTTTATACAAATTTGCATTAAGTAATGATTCAAAATGAATAATAAACATACTGCCAAAACCTACATTATCTTAATGCCAGAAACAATCGAGACCCTCGGCTAATGTAAAAAGCAGTAAAAAGGCTATCTGAATCAGATAGCCTTTGATTTCTATTTTCTTGAACCAAACAACCGGAGAATATACAGAAACATATTAATAAAGTCGAGATACAAAATAAATGCACCAAGTACTGGATAAGTTGCATAGACTCTGTTTGTTGTTATTTTTTGCGTATCATATGCCGTTAGCCCAATGAATAAAACAACACCAATGATACTAATCACAAAATCCATCGGACCGCTTCCAATGAAGAAATTTACCACAGATGAAAGGATAAGCCCGATCAAACCCATGAGCAGATAGCCACCCCAGCTGTTCAAATTCCTTTTCGTTGTTAGTGCATAAAAGCTTGATAACCCGAAAACTCCAGCAGTAGTTACAAATGCTGAGGTAACACTTGATTGAGTGTAAGCGAGCAAAATTAGACTAAGAACAACGCCCGTAGAAATGGAATATATGATAAACAAACCAGTAGCAATGAGTGGATGAATTCTTGTAATAAAAAAGCTAAATACAACAACCAGCCCTAATTGAAAGAGCACAATAAGGAAAAATGTGTTTCTTGTTAACTCAAGTGCTGCTATGTTTTGTGATACTTCGTATGAAGTTAACGCAGTTATCAAAAGCCCCATGAACATATAGGCATATACTTTCGCTAAAACACTTTGTTGTTTTTCTTTCGATAAAGAAATAGTACTCATCTTTTTCACCTCTCATCTAGAATTATCATCATTATATATCCCTTATATGATATGTCAATTTCTTTTTGTATCCTTTGTAAAAAAGATGTTACCAACCATCCCTTGATCCCCTTCTCTACCTTTCTACGGCTTCCATCCACTCGAAATGAATAGATCAGGTATTGAATTTTCTTAGTTAGAAAGATGGAGCGAATCATCGATTATATCGTTACACTTATAAGTGTTTTCAATAAAATTATCCAACTCCTTTTGATCCACTATTTGTTCAAAATCATATGGTTGTCCTAAAGTAATTCCCCTTTGACTGGCAACTGAAATAATTAGCCCTAATTCATAATACATCTTTTTTGTTAATAAACCTTTTTCAATGTTTTTCATCATTTCATCGTAAAAAGCAACTAAAAAGTCGTTAGGTAATTTTTCATAAAAATCCACTATTACATCTCCCTTTTACTAAATGTAGGAAAATCTTTCTGGACAGTAATAGATTGCCACTAATTACATTATAAATCATCCATTGAAAAATCTTTGTCGATTTCAGTGAATATTTACAAAAAATTCAACAACCAATCATCTTTCACTTTCACAAGCTAAATGGGCAACTAAAACCTTTTTGATTTTTTTCTTTATCATGTGGAGCGTGAAAGTCCTCATGTTCTGTATTAAATGGAGATTCTTTCTCATAAAAAGTGAAAAGGTGCCGCTTGGTTTTAATTAATTATTATACTATAATAATATATTTGAGCGCTGGTCAAAGAATGATAAAGTTAAAAAAATATCAGCCATCATAATTAGACTTTTGTCCATTAAAGATGACTGACACTAGATTTTTCATAAAAGTCACTTATTTTAATGTAGAAGGGTTTGATGCTTCTGGCGAAGTTACCTTGTCATAAAAATCTACAAACTTATCACGATCATTACTCTCACGGTATGCCATTGCAACACGAGGATGCTCATTAAGAAGACCAGAAATCATGTAAGGAATGATATATCCCCACTCCCACTTTTGACGCATTTCCAGCATATGTTTTTCGATGATCCCCAGAACTGGCTTAACCTCATAGCTTGGTTTTGGAATGGAGCCTACCAGGAGTTCTGTGTTACAATTACCGGCTGCACGTCCCATGCCATAAACAGAGGAATCCAGGAATGTAACTCCATTACGCAGCGCTGTTAAAGTATTGGCGAATGCTAATTGCATGTTGTTATGTGTATGGATTCCAAGCTGTTTATTAGGCAGCATCTCCTTGAACTTTTTCACCTGATGCTCGATATCCGCAGGATCTAAGCTTCCAAATGAGTCAACAATATAGACAACATCTACAGGACTTTTTTTCACCATTTCAAATGCTTCGATTAGCTGGTGCTCTGGTGCACTTGATAAAGCCATTATGTTTAGGGTTGTCTCATAGCCCAAGTCATGAAACATTTTTACAAGCTCTAAACCTTTATCCACTTCACGGACATAACATGCCACCCGAATCATATCTAACACACTTTGTTCACGCGGAAGGATGTCATTTGGGTCAACTCGTCCAATATCAACTAAAGCAGAAAGCTTCGTATACTTTTTCTCAGGGATAATTTCCTTTAGAAAGTGATCATCAAGAAATCTCCATGGGTTTGGCTCAGTTGCCTTAAGAAGTCTCGCGGAATTTTTATAACCAAGCTCCATATATTCAACGCCTGCTTCACTCAGGCCATTATACAAATCTTGAACAAATTCAACACTGAAATCCCAATTATTAACCAATCCTCCATCACGAATCGTACAGTCCAAAATTTTGCATTGATATTCCATGTTCGTTTCCCCCCTATGTAAAATTTTATTTTTATTATTTTTCCGTCGTACTCTTATATACCAAAATCACTTAAAGTGTTTATATCACCATTCGACCATAAATGTCAAATTTTTTCAAAAAATTCGATCAACTGTTTACCATGTTTCATTTTGGCTGGTTGGATTATACAGTCCAAATATTCATAAACAGAACGCATGTTAATTTAACTGGCTTTTTTGACTTTATTAACGTTTAATTGAGAAAAATTACCACAAAGTTCAAATCCAGCATTCACGATCTAAACGTTTGTGCAGAACGTCTGTTCAATTAATTGCTTTAAAAAGATTTAAATCTTATTGTGTTTTTAGCACATAGTGTAAGAAGTTAATTTGATGTGTGAATTTTAATGATGAACATTGTATCCTAATCTTAGTTTACATAAAATATTTACCGTTAAGTTTCCCTGAAAATTATTTTTAAATATTTTCAATTCCAGTAGATAACTACTAAAAATGGAAAATGAATATTACTTAAAACTTAACATTCGTTTATTTAACCACTTTTTAAACCAAAAAGCCTAAATATTAAACCTCAAACTCCATTAAATAGACCTTTTGTTTAAATCCCCCTTTTTCTTCAACCTTCCGTTTACGAATCTCTTCGATCTCATCTATAGTTACGCCATGATATTCAGCAAGGGCATATATGACCTCCAGTACATCAACTAATTCGGCAATCGTTTCTGCTTGGCTTTTTGAATGAATGTACTCATCCAATTCTTCGTATACTTTTTTCCATAATTCTTTCAGATATTCTTGGTTGTCTAATATTTTGCTAGTATACTGTTTTCCGTTTTTTTCGATTATTTCAGGGATGCGGTCCCTGACTAGTTTGTTATGTACCAAGGTCTTTTCTTTCAGTCTCCATTTCATCGCTCCCTTATATCTGTATAAAGATGTGCATGAACGGACCCGAACCATCCTAATCCTTTATTGGTCCGAATATGCTAAAAGTGGTATTTATGTTCTTACACCAAAAATTAATAGACTATAAATTTTGGCTTTTAGCAGGGATCTTTGTATTCCTTTGGTTTACTATTTTTTCAAGATATTGTGTAAACTCCGATTCCCCTGAAAAAGATAAACACAAATACTCCTTCGCTCTTGTCATTCCGATATAAAGAAGTGATACCTCCCGCTCCCGATCTTCCTCTAAAGGAAATGGCATAGAATCAGCATTAACAATAAAAACTGCTTGAAAGTCCAAGCCTTTACTGCTATCGATTGTGCTGATTTTGATTTTCCCATCTTCCTTTTCAAATGATCGTTTCGATGTGTCACTTTCTGTGATCCAGTAATAAGGAAGACCTTCCTCGGCTAAAGACCGCTTAATAATATCAATAATCGGGTATTTATGTGTCCGTTTCACCCGATAAAGAATCAGCATCTCATTTAAAGGAACTTTTCGTTCTACATGCAGCTTCTTCATTTGCCTTGCCACGATTCTCATTTCATCGAAAAAATTAGGAGCTTTGATGACGCCTGGTTCTGGTCCTTTACGCTTCGTACTTTGCGGTGCAATGATCTCCCCATCTAGATTCCGATTCACCACTTTATTTTTAAACATCGAATGCTCACGGTAAAAATCCCAAGCAAACTTCACAATTTGCGACGTGTTTCGATAGTTAATCGATAAAACTTTTGACCTTCCTTGAAAGCTCAATCCAGTATCCTGTATGTAAGACCGTTTACGCCTATAAATGGTTTGTGCCCTGTCCTCGACCAATAATAAAGATTGCGTTTCTTCATTGATTAGTAAGCTGACAAGTCTCAGCCAATCTGCTTCGAAATCTTGGCCTTCATCAATGAGAACCGCATCATAAGTGGGCAAAATTGTTTCCTTTCGCTCAATCTTTTCAATAATTTCAGGAAGTTGCTGCTCTCTTATTTTTAGATCATTTTTTAACCATGCATGGAAATTACGAACGACGATGTTCTGAGAAGATAATGGTTCATTTACACCCTCACCCGAAAAATCAAAGTCAAATAGATCTTCCGGTTCATTCAGCATATGATAGATCATTTGCTGAATAGCATTTGCCAGCGAGATATTATAGCAAAGGATCAAAATCTTCCAATCGGGATTTTGTTTGGAGAGCATCTTCGCCCGACTGGCTAAAATAATCGTCTTACCGCTACCTGCAACACCGCGAATCAAACGATTTTTATCCCCTATTTGTTTGGCCAGATTTTCCTGGTGAAGATCCATTGTTTTAATGTCATGAAGGGATAAAAGCAGTTGATCCTGATAAGGAACAGGCGGTTTGAATTCAGCGCTAATTCTGACTTCTGGGAATAAATGATAGCGAATGGCATTAATGTCTTCCATCGAAAGTGGTTCTCTTAATCGAAATGGAACAACAAACATATTCAAAATCTTTTCCATAAGGATTTCTTCAGAGAATTCATCCTTATCGGGATCAATTTCTTCTCTCGTTAAACAAAGATTTGGTTCAATGACAGAGTAAAGTCCCTCTTCAACAAAATCTTTTGCAAACATTCTCGTAAAAACAACACCAAACCCATAGGGGAATTTTAAATTGAATTTATATTTTCCATCTAATTGAATTAAGTTTTTATCCTTCTTTAGTACATCCACTACATGAAACATATTATCCCTAGCCTGTTTCATAGGACTTTTAATAATCGCTTGGTCCCCTGAAGTGGTAATAATATGCCATTCTTCATGATTGATTTGAAAAAGTGTCTTTTTGGTATAGTCCTTTACTTCTAGTACCAGAATTCCAAGATCAGGCCCAATAATCACAAAATCAGGTCTTTTGCCCTGAATTTCTGGTTCGAAATAAACAATATAATCATTCGGTAAAAATAGTTTTAATGTCCGAAATAATAACCGCTCACCCGTTGTAGCAGTGGATCGAATGGTTTCGGGAACAGTAATCGCCATATAACCACTCCAAATTTTGCATTTTTCTCCATTATACAACAAATAGTTCAATTTTCTTAACTAATCACAAATTATAGGTCTATAAAACTAACAATTTTCTCCAAAAAGTATTGTTTTTTCCATCTTTTCTTTTAATATTAAAGTTATAGGAAATTCTCGAATACATATAACAATTACTAGACAAATTAGGAGGTGGTTATTTTGCTTAAGGGAATAATTGAAAAATTATTTAAACCAGAACAAAAGCCAACCCAATCAGAAGTACCAACCATTAGCCATGAGGATGTAGAAGCACTAATAGATGCAAAGTTGAAAGAACATACTGCAGCGATCGAAACGTCAATTAAAGAAAATACCCAAATTGAACAAAATCAAGAAGATAATAAATTAACCGCAAAACAGGTTGATTATGCCCTCTCACTCATTGCCAAATTAAATGGAGAATATGTGTTGGCTGCTGAGCCATCTGACTTAACACTTAAAGATTTAAATCGTTTAATCGGCTATAACCGTTACAAAAACAAAGGGATTCTTGTTAATTTAGCTAAAAAAGGAGTACTGAAGAAGGGATAGCTTGAAGTAATATTCAAAGAAACCCCATCGTTAATTCAACTGGGGTTTCTTTGCTTTTCATTCAAATTGATAATGTAACCTATATTCAAATATCCTTTGTCCAATTAAATAATATCTGTTGATCTTCCGAAACAACATCCATTTTCAATATAAAACTATTATTTTCAAATGTAATTAATCCCTTATAACTTCCGCTCTATTCCATGATATAATTTTATGTTGTAACACGCATTTTTGTAAATTTATGTAAAATGATGGAGGATGATTAAAATGGAGGTTACTGCTCTCCATAAAGATAAATCGGAAAGACTTTTTACCTATTTAAAAGAACTTTCCATGTTAAGATCCCCATTAATTAGGGATTTACAACAATATGAAAATATTTTATTTTTAAACGATATACCAAAGAATCCGGAATGCATTTCTCCTTTAAATGACAATATAAAGGATTCATGGATTGAAATAAAAAAACCGATCAAGCCTCAATTTCCCACTCCTCCTAAAGAATTACTGGATTGGCTGGACCCTGCTACCCCAATTGATAATGTGAAATCAGTCATACAATTAGTAGATAACATTCCAAATCCAGACTATGAAGACGGGAATTCTGATGATATTGAAGAGGAAGAAAGAAATAAATACCTTTACCTTATGGATCATCCTGACATTTTACCAATCTTTGATTCTTATATAAGAAATGATTGGAATCGATGGAAAGAGGAATTTATTCGATATGATAAAATTCAAGAGATTTACACGAAATTATTCTCCATATATCAACAGCGAAAAAAACTTGGAGAACAATATGAGCTTGTAATCGGAATCGGATTATTAAATTGGAAAACATCTGATGGTCAGTTGGCCCATCGGCATGTCCTAACCGTTTCATGTCTTTTTCAATTTGATTCGTCAAATGGAATTATAAGAGTTGTCCCCTCAACAGAAGATATCAAACCAGAAATTGAACAGGATATGCTAGAGCTTGATTTCCGTTTAGATCAGAAAGCTCTTACTCCTATCAAAGAAGTTGTGGCAGATTTGCAATCTGATTTATGGAATAAGTCACTACTAGATTCTCTTTTTAGATCGTTTGTTTTTTCTTTATCAGCTAATGGTAACTATCAAGCTGATTTTTTTGATAACAAAAAAGAAGCATCGAAGGAACCTACTATTTCTTATAGTCCTGCTCTAATTTTTAGAAAAAAGACAGAAAAAGGTTTCCAACAAGCGTGTTCGACCATTATCGAGAATTTGAAAATTGGTGAAATAGCTATTCCTCAGGGTATTCTGAGAATATTTGAAGAGCTAGATGATTACAATGAGCAAAAAAGTCCCGAACAAAACCAAAATCATTGGGATGATCAAGACCAAACCATCTTCTTTCCGCTTGATGCAAATGATGAGCAAAGAAAAATCATCACAAATTTAGAAACAAGAAATGGGGTTTTGGTTCAAGGACCTCCAGGTACAGGAAAAAGTCATACGATTGCCAATCTTACCTCTCACCTTCTGGCTACAGGACGAAGAGTTCTAATTACAAGTGAAACGCCTAGAGCGCTGAAGGTTTTAAAAAACAAAATACCAAAAGAACTACAAGCTTTGTGTGTAAGTTTATTAGGAGCTGATTCACAGTCATTTAAGGACCTAGAAAGCGTGGTTCAGACGATATCGAATCGCCGAGATACGTGGGACAAAGAAAAAACAGAACAAAATATAAAGCAGCTCACGAATAAATTAAAACTAGATAATGAAAAAAAATCGGAATTACGGCTAAAATTACGATCAATAAGAGAGAAAGAAACATTTGAACATCATTTATTAAATGGGACATATAAAGGGACTGCACAAAAGATCGCAATGAAGATTGCTGCTGAACGTGCAAAATATGAGTGGTTTACAGATACCGTTGAAATGAATGCTGCTCCCCCACTCTCAAGTAATGAAGCGTCAGAACTATTGGAATTGCTTAATGAATTAAACGATAATATTCAGGAACAAATTCAGTTATTTCTTCCGTCACCTGACCTTTTATGGAGTGAAACTGATTTTAAACAAAAGGTAAATCGTGAACAAGAATTATTAGTAGCCATTGATCAATACCAAGATATAAGTGAAGATCAATTGGAGCCATTTTTCCTTTTAGACATTGAAAAGAGAAACGATCTTTCATCCTTGCTAAATGAACTTTCAAACCATTTATTGAAAGTTTCTGCAAAAAATGAACCGTGGATATCAACTGCTTTATCAGATCTTTTAGAAGGAAAGTTTAGACCTTGGGAAGAATTTTTCAATCAGATTAATGTTTATCTTCAAGATATCGAGAATCTTTCCAGCAAACATAACCTAACTGAAATAACAGGGCATGAACAGGTAAGTTTTACTCAACTACATTCAGATTCAAAACTGCTGCGTTCTCATTTTGAAAGTGGTAAAGGCCTGGGAATGCCAGGACTTCGACCAAAATTAGTAAAAGACGCCTGGTATATCATAAAAGAAGTCCGAGTTGATGGACGTAAATGCGAGTCACTTGAGTCAGTCACCTTATTAGAGGAAGTAGTTCATACCGATCATACGTTAAAGATGATCGAACAAATGATTACCGAGCAACTAAAAGTAGAAATGACGACAGTTAACTCACGTTTATTACGTCTGGCAAATATTAAAAATACTTTGGAGCCATTCAGCTTACTCCTTCAATCCAAACAATCATTGGAAACGATCAAGCAGGAGTTTCAAAATGTTCATTTCATAAGTCAAAATGTACTAAACAAAGAAACGATTACTGATCTAAATTCCCAGTTGGAATATGTAAATTTAAAAGAATCATTAGATGCCCTTCAATTGGAATGGTTCCAATTAATAGAAAATATCAAAAAGGTATCTGGATCCGATGGTGCCCACCCTGTTGTGGAAGTTTTAACAAACTCCATTCAAAGTCGTGATGTAGAAAATTATGTCTATGCTAGAGAGACAACTTTAAAGCTGGATGAATTCAGCCGTAAAAGTATCCGATGTGAGGCGTTATTGCAAAAAGTAAAAAGATTGCTTCCAAGGTTATATTCAAATCTCGTAGCAGACTTTGATTATACCTATTGGGCAAACAAATTTAGTGATTTTGAAAAAGCATTTGAATGGGCAAAGGTAACTACCTGGTACACTCAGTTTACTTCAGCCAATGAAACAAAGCTGGAAAAAGAACTAGACGAACTTGAAAATTCAATCAAAAAGTCCATTTCGCTATTAGGTGCCCAAAAAGCTTGGTATTCTACTTTGGAAACAATGACAGAGGGACAACGGCAGCATTTATTAGCTTGGACCACTTCGATGAGAAAAGTAGGAAAAGGCACTGGTAAGAATGCGTATATTCATTTACAGGATGCTCAAAAACATATGGCTGAATGTCGGGATGCCATCCCAGCGTGGATTATGCCATTATACCGGGTATTTGAAACATTTGAGGTAAAACCAAATCTTTTTGATGTCGTCATTATTGACGAAGCCAGCCAGTCGGGACCAGATGCTGTCATCTTGCAATACATTGCCAAAAAACTGATCGTTGTTGGAGATGATAAGCAAATTAGCCCAGAATATGTAGGGATTAACCGCGAAGATATTCAATATTTACGGAAACAGTATTTATATGATTTCAAGCTGGCTGATATGCTGGATATTGAGAACTCATTTTTCGATTTGGCCAACGTATTATTTGGCGGAAGAATTACTCTTAGAGAACATTTTAGGTGTATGCCAGAGATCATTCAGTTTTCTAACCGTATCAGTTATTCAAATACACCACTAATTCCGTTAAGGCAGTATCCGCCTAACCGATTGGATCCAGTAAAAACGATACATGTTCCAAATGGATATCGTGAAGGTGCGGGATCAAAGGTATTTAACCGTCCCGAAGCTGAAGCAATTGTTGCACAAATAAAAGCATGTATTACAGATTCCCTGTACAACGGAAAATCTATGGGAGTAATTAGTTTACAAGCCGAAGGCCAAGCCCAATTAATTGAAAAACTATTAATTGAAGAAATTGGACCAGAAGAGATGGAAAAACGCCATATTATATGCGGGGATGCTTATGCCTTTCAGGGTGACGAGCGGGATATAATGTTTTTAAGTCTTGTTGCGGCACCAGGTCAAACTGTGATGCGTGCATTGGTAACAGAGAAAGATAAACGAAGATTCAATGTTGCTGTAAGCCGTGCAAAGGATCAATTATGGCTAGTCCATACACCAACCATTAATGATATACGCAATAAGGATTGCTTAAGGTATCAACTGATCTCCTATTGTGAGAACCCAGAAAAAGAAATTTTGGAGTCTGATCGAGCATTATGTGAAAGTGAATTTGAAAAAGCAGTCTTTGATCAAATCACTTCCAGAGGATACCGTGTTATTCCACAGGTTGAAGTTGCCGGATATCGAATTGATCTTGTCGTGGAAGGGTCAAAAGGAAAAATTGCTGTTGAATGTGATGGAGATCAATGGCATGGTCCAGATCGCTTTGATTATGATATGAACCGCCAAAGAATCCTTGAACGTTGCGGATGGAAATTCTGGAGAGTTAGAGGCAGCGATTATTATTATAATCCCGAAAAAGCCCTTGCTTTCTTGTGGGACACACTCCATTATTACGGAATTCAGCCTGTGGAATCTATTTCTTCAAGAACAGAACCATTTGTTAAAAAAACAGATTCTACTTCCATACAAGATAATGTGGTAGAAAAGCCTTCTAGAAAAGAAAATGTTGAATCTAAAATGGAAATAGAAACAGCTGCTCCCCCTTCTGATATGTTCTTAGCTTTCCATGAAGCTGCAGCTGGGCTGGATGAAACAACCAGTGCAAATATTAATCACAATCATAGAGAAGAAAACACTCAAACGACGGAACAATTGGAATCAGTTAACACCCTATCACCAGTAAACGGATTAGAGAAGTACCTGATAGCCAATGGTTTTGAAGTGGTTGATAAACGGGATAAAGGTGGAGCTCTATGGCTTATAGGCGGCGAAGAACTTTCCCCTATCATTTCTGAATTAAGAGAATATCATATTCCATTTACATTTGCCTATAACGGAAGTAAAACAACTGACAAAAGACCAGCTTGGTACACAACTTATCAGGATTAAATATTAGGACCAATCAGAATAATGATTGGTCCTTTTGCTTGTAAAAAAGACTTGACGGGCAAGCATGTTCACTTAAAGAGAACGATTAGTTATTGACTGTTTTTTTATGATAAACTGATTTCTTGTTATACCTTCGTTTAAGTATGTCTATAAACTTTTGATAATCAAACTTTTGGAATTTCCCATTCCTTCTGATTGATTATCTTCTTCAAATAAAATGTGAACTGGGATTCCCTTTAAAGGATCAGAATTTCAAATCGGGATAAATAAATAAACCTGCATGGATCATTTTAACAATAATGATTGATTTTGATACATGCCTTTTTAGATTTTACCATGTCAGTGACATAATCTGTCTGAAATAGAAACGAATGCTTTGAATTATGGAATAACTTTTGAACCCAATACAGATTCCAATAGTATTGAATGGATCAGCTATATTTCATACAATTTAATTCCTACGATTTCATTAGCTTTAATGATGAAATCCTTATATGGTGATAATGGATTATCTGTATATTTCCAGTGTTTGGTATTTTCTTTCTTGCAATCCCAAATGACTCCTGTTGGCCAACCTTTTGGAATTATTCGATCAAAGAATACAGCAGCACCAAAAGTCGGACAGTTCCAATGCCTAGAGGCACCAGCAAAACCATGTCTAGCAAAGAACACATCCCCAGAAATGTCCTCTCCTATCGGATTAAATTGATGAACTAAATTTAAGATCACATCTACACCAGGATTCTTTAAATTTTGCTTTTTTACTCCGAAGCTGTCATAACATACAGCCAGATAGAACGTCCTCCCTTTAAGTTCAAATACTCTTGAATAACCATCTTCTAAAGTCAGGTAAGTATCAGCCCTTTCTATTTCTTCATAAGAAGTAGGATAAAACTTCCTTGCCAATGCTTTAATCCCTTGGTGTGTAATTATAACTCCCAATTGATCAAAACCATATCTTCCGTCAATGCCCAAACAAATAACTAAATGGCTGTTTTTTGTATGTAAAAATTTACCTATTTCCTCACTAACCTTTTTGTATAAAAATTTTGGAAAGTCCTTCGTCTCATAAAATCCTGCAGGCAAAAGCAATAGATCTGTTTTATCATCCAAGGATTCCACGATTTTCTTAAGTAACTCCGTTCTCTTCTCGTTCGTGTAGTTGCGGTCTGACTGTATGCAAGCAGTCGCAATATGTATTTTTTCTTTTAATTTCCGATCCTTCTCAGATCTCGTAGCTGTTTCTTCAAAAACGATCGATTTAAACTTAGATACATCTTCTTCCTTGTTCGGGTCAAGCTCACACCAAGTAAAATCCGCCATTGAAATCCGAACCGTTGGTTTTAACTCTTTAATGAACGGTAAAAAGTCTCGTAATGTGTCATACCAGGCTCTTTGCTCGTCCCTGTATACAGGATTACTGTCTTTAGCATTGATTGTTTCACATTTCTCTATCAACTTACTAACATTGAATCCCGTATTTAATTGATCAGGATAATTTGTTAATGCAATTTTTCTTGGTATTGAATAATGCTGGTTCTCATCAAGTTCAACAATAAAACCAGGAATTGGAATGTATAAATCACATGGCTGCAAAAATTTACTACGAACAAAATCTTGATTACCTTTATATGATTGTAACTCTTTATAAATGACTACCATGTCCTGATAGTAACTTTCATTTTTATAGTCTTCTAGGCGGGACTTAATTTGCGTTTTATGTTCTATCTTTACATTACCGTAAATGTGTCTAAACATTTCAATGATCGTATTTTTACACTCGCTGCAGTGTTGACTATGTTTTACAGCCTTCTGCTCTTTCTTTACGTAATTTGGCTTTTCTTCTTGAATTTTTTTGGCTTTCTCACTTTTTTTCGAGATAATGTTGAATCCTCTTTTTATAAGAAATTTATTAGATTCATCTCCCCCACTAAATTCCTGAGGATCTAACTCGAAACCACTAGAATACATATGAGCAATTGAAATAATATATTTAGGTGGATAACATTTACCCTTAAAGGAAAGTTGAAATTTGGTAGATTTGCGTTTCGTTGGTATCCCCTTTTTATCAATTTCATCAATTGCCTTCAAGATGTCTTTTCTACTTATGCTTTCAGGAATCAATTTTTTCCTCTCCCACAAAGAAATAATTGCAATATGTCAAATAAAAACCACTAAAATTATGGCTTTGGAATAACGTAATTAGATAGTTTTATACCTTTACTTACCTCTGTTGCATAAGTTGGATTAAGTCCGGAAAATGCAACTATATTTTTAACATTAAGATGGTTTCTTTGAATAATTGAAGCATACTTTACACCAAAGAAATGTATGTTTGCAACTTGATATCCTTTCGGTGCTTTATTATACAAATCTTTTAATATTTCCCCTAATTCCTTTTCATTCATTGTATCCAACTCCATTTATTTAAATTCTAAGTGAATAAAAAAATTACTGACTAACAGTAGATTCTTCATCCTTTCTTTCCCAAATATCCAAGTCATAATATCTAGCCCATTATTGGATCCAAAATATCTTCTACTTCTTTTGTTGTAAGCTTGTCGAATTTCAGTGCTTCGCCAACAATATTAAAATATTTACTGTGGTTCCTTATTTGTTAGCCACTCCAAGCATATTATTACGTTCAATTTCGAATGCGCATAAACCACATAGAACTACTTTTGTAAAAGAAACTTTTGCATATGGATGCAGTATTTTAAAGGCTTCGTGTTCTGACTCATTAAAATATTCACCATTACGGTCCACATAATAATATTGAGTCATAGAATCAAATCCTCCACATTTTTCGCACTTCAAGCTGGTTTACCCCCCATTATTTAAAATTTATGTTTTTGTAGATTAATTGTAACTCTTATTACAAAGTTACCATGTTAAGCAGAAACTTTAGTATCTAGATGTAATATTTCCATCAATTTTTGCCGCAGTCTTTCTTCTTCTCCACTCTCAGTAGTTTTCATTCTGATAATTGGTATATTGTATTTTCTCAATATATCATCCTTCATTTTGTCACGCTTCAGTTGAGTTGGATTATTTGCATGAAAAGAATACCCATCCACTTCTACAACCAATATAGGCATTTTATCGAGCTTGTTAAAAATAACAAAATCAGTATGAGTTAGCATATTCATCGTAAACCTTAACTCTTCACCACTAAGTTTAGCTGGGTCTTTTATCAACATACGAAGTGGTTGATGCAGAACCCAATCATAGCTTTGGAACTCAGATGAACTTAATACCTTTTCAATTACTGCGTTCATTAGATTTTCCGATCGATACTCCGACACTTTCTTTGTTTTTTTAAGTACTTCTAATAATTTCTCACTATAAGAGTTATAGAGAAGATCGAATACTGAATAAACCTGGCTTTGTATCATTTCAAAATTATGATATTGAATATATTTAACTAAATCCCCGATATTTGTTCCTTGCCAACTCTCACTCCCTTCCGAAACAACAACGATCAATTTATCAACTGCCCGAGAAACAGCAACATTTATTAAATTGGCATTATCGACAAAATCATTTACTTTAATATCATTGGAAACAGTTGTAAGAATCATAATATCTCTTTCCCTACCTTGATATTTATGAACAGTATCTGCATCAATGTTCTGTGTTCCAATAACCCTCTGTAGTTCATTAGCCTGTAAACGATAAGGTGAGATGATACCCACTGTTTGCTTTTCAATATCTATATGTTGTTCTGGGATAATTTCATTAAAGATAACGTCAATCTGCCTTTGATTGAACATCCCCCTAGCATGATTCCCTTTAGCCGTTTTATATAGAATAAGAGGTTTATCATTTTCCTGTTCATTTGTAAGAATAATAAGTTCATTGTTATAGAATTTTTGGTTACAGAATCCAATAATTTTTGGATGACACCGATAATGCTCTTTCAGTAGGGTTTTAGGAATGTTTTTGTATAAAGCCAATATTGATGACAATAAACTTTGATTTGCATAATTATATGATTCATTTAGGTCAAACGAATCAAATATTCTTTTCGTAGTATTTGCCACTTCGGGTGGAACAACATTTGGAAGCTGCTTTACATCCCCTACTATAACGACATTTTTGGCGCACGAAAGAGCCAAAGCACCTGTCAATAAATCAACCTGGGAAGATTCATCAATAATGACATAATCAAATAGATAATTCTTTTCTGCACTATTACGCAATGAATGTGTTGTACTTAAAATGACAGGATATTCCTTAATAAACGCATGAAAGTTCTTCCAAAGTGAATCATTAGAAAATATTTGCCTGTTCCCTCCTAAGCCATACCTTTCAGCTAATTTTGACTTAAATAACTCCATAGATCTTTTTGTGTATTTCCTCATTTCATTCTCAAAACTATAATTTTCAAGTTTGCAAGATAATTCATTGATTTCTTTCTTTACCTCTTGAATTTTTTTCTCATAAAACATTTTTTGTAAAAAAGAAATAATGATTTCTGGAGGATACATATAGAATTTTATGTTAAAAATTCCTCGAAAAAATAAATTGTAAAGTCTTTCTCGAAATGTAATTTTTCCTTTAATAATATTTTGCTTATACTCAACCAGTATTTTTAAAATCTTATCTGAACTATATTTAAAAAATGATTTCAATTTAGGAGTCTTGAAGTTGGATGCCGTATAGTATTGATTAAAATACTCATATTCTGTTTTAAGAATTGATATTTCCTGTTGCAATACAGCCCTTTTATTTTGGTATTCTAGCATCTGGTTTAATTTTTGATGGGATTCTTTTAATGTTGATTTAAGCATTTCAAACTCTGAATGTGGTATAAACCAATCATTTATTTTCGGGTATAAATTTGATTGTTCGTTAAAAAATTTTTCTTTATTTTCGTTGTTTCCTAAATAAGCTGCCATAAAATTCACACCGTATTTTTGCAGCTTTTCAAGTACATTTGCTGTTGCGGCGTTATTATTTGAAACAACCGCAACTGTTTTATCATTTAATACTGCATTTGCGATTATATTTAGGATGGTTTGTGTTTTTCCAGTCCCCGGTGGTCCCTCGATCACACTAATTTGTTCAGCCAATGCTTTTTCCGCTGCTACTTTTTGACTTATATTAAAGCCAAAAGGAAATATTACTTGATGCTCCCGCCCTTTTCTTTGATTGTAGGGTTTACCTACTAAATAGGCTGCCAATACACTCCTAGGACTTATCATTGCAAGTGAATTGTACTGTCTTTTCAGGAAACTAATGTCTTCATCAAGTTTTATACTTACGTGATTTGCAATATTTTTTAGATACTCAAAGGTGCTGCATGCTTTGGAATTTATTAAGCAAGTTTCTTCGATCATAATTTGAGTCCTCTTATAAATCTTTTTAAAACCAGTTTTAAACAAAAGTTTTATATAATCACCAAAATCAAGAATCTTAATAATTCCTGTTATTGGGTGATTATTTTCATAAATTATGCAATTTTCAGGATTGCTAATCTTTGGATTTCGAAACCAGATTATGTTTTCAAAACTGTAATGATATACTTTATTATTATTTTCGTACTTTACCATCCATTTGCCATTATCGTATTTACAAAATGCTATACTTGCTGTCTTATCATCTTCTTTTACTAAAATTAGATTATGATCTTCATTCAAAAATCTCACCTCTAAACATTAGGCCATATGGTTTTCATAGTTTTTTCCCACAGTTTTTAATTTCCAGTAAAATATACTTATTAATAATTTATCATTTCAATTATATCCCCTAGCATTTTACAATAAAAGACATATTTCTCCTCTTAAAGAAGGTATTTCCTCATAATATTTGATATCAATTATAATAAATAATAATAAAAATGGACCACTAAAAAAATTTTAGATGGTCCATTTTTATTAAGATGATCTTTTAATATTCGCTGATCTATATGTTTATATTAGAATAAACTGATTTCTATTTAAGTATCTTAAAAGTTCAAAAGTTAATGTTCAACAGTATTCCTTGCTCTCCGCTCAAAATGATAATGTAACCTATACTCACAAATCTCCTTAGTCCAATCAAATAATATCTGTTGATCTTCGGAAACAACATCAAAATTCAACTTAAAAATATTATTTTCAAATGATATTAATCCTTTTGAACTTCCACTCCATTTTGTCATCGGCATGGTTGCAATAAGATTACTAACTCCCTTTTGATTATAGCTCCAAAGTTTCACAGAGGACTTATCCGAGAAATCGATCCGTTTACGATATTCTTTTTCCATCAAAAATTGATGAAAAAATGGAGCCACCTCCACTGGAGTCATGGGGTCAAACCAATGTGTAGGACCACGATCTAACATGGCTAATAAAACAACCATTTTATAGCTCTTTGCCATACTGGTCCTTTCTGATTCCTCTATCCATGGTTTGTATCGAGCAAAAACCTCTTTTTCTCTGTCGGTTAGTTCTTCTGCCCATTCTAAGAAACCAACATACGATTTAAACTCCTGGCGGTATTGAACAGAATCTGCGCTGCCTTTAAGGTGTAGTTCTAAATAAGTTGGCCTTCTTCCAAGATCGTGCTTTAAAAATGTATAAGCGTTTAATAATTTTTCCCGACGTGGAAATTTTTTCGCAATCATTTCTTTTAATAAATTAATGACATTTACATCCAAATTCACTTCACAAAACTCAGGCACAGTCGGGTGTATTTTTTTAGAGCCAACTTCACCGAAGTCAGTATCAAATAAGCTGAGTTTAATATCTGCATTTCGATAGTTTCCAATTAAATCTATAATGACACAGGCTTCTTTTTCTGGGTAAATCCGTAGCCCGCGTCCAATTTGCTGGGTAAATACTGTGAGAGATTCAGTTGGGCGTACAAACAGCAATGTATCCACAGAAGGAATATCAATTCCTTCATTAAACAGATCCACAGTAAAAATGACATCAATTTCTCCTTTTGAAAGCTGGGAGATTACCTTTTTCCTGTTCACCCCTAGCTGCTGTGAGTGTAAGCTGACTGTTTGAAACCCATTGTTATTAAAGTAATTAGATAAGAAGTTTGCTTGTTTTATTGAAGAGCAAAATCCTAATGTTCGAGTTTGTTTCTTATTTTTCCAGGTTTGAAGAATCTTGTCTACCAAATCATCCCGTAATTGGGCATTTAACAGTTCTTCCTCATCATAGCGATTCCCCAGCCAAGTAATCTGACTATAATCCGTATCGTCGTAAACCCCATAATACTTAAAAGGTGCCAGCCATTTTCGTTGTATGGCATCTAAAAAGTCAAGCCGAAAAGCAACATTGCCATCACAAATTGCGTAAACATCTTTATTATCGTTTCGGTCAGGTGTCGCCGTAATCCCTAATAAAAACCTTGGTTGAAAATAATCGAGTGCCCTTTTATAAGAATCTGCTGCGGCATGATGAAATTCATCAACAATAATCAAATCAAACTCATCTGGATGGAATTTTTCTAGATGTGTTTTCATACTTAGGGTAAAGATAGACGCAAAAATAACATCAGCGTTGCTATCTTTCTCTTTTCCGTTATAAAAGCCATAATGTTTTTCAGGCATGATATTTTCAAAAGAGTTCTTAGCCTGATAAAGGATTTCCTCACGATGGGCAATAAAGAGAATACGATCAAAATTTTGTGCAAAAAATCCCGCCAAATAAGTCTTACCTAAACCAGTGGCCATAACTACCAGTGCTTTGCTATACTCTTCTTCCAATGTTTTTTGTAATTCTTCCAATGCTTCAATCTGAGCAAATCGCGGCTGGATTCTCCCGTAAGAAATAGGTGGATCAGCGATAAGCCCTTGCGAATCAGGTTCTTCGTCTATTTCGGAAGGCAGCATTAAATTCATTTCTACCATCTCAGACCACTTTTGAGCCAAATTTGAGTGGTTTTGATGATATCTATCGTAATTAGATCGATATTCTTTAAGAGTTTCTATATTTAACGGAACGGTTTGATCAGCAAAAAAGAGTTTAAGAAATTGAGTTTGTGCTTCATTGAATACTTCCTTTTCATCACTGATCTGCAAATTCCACTCTACTCCGTTTAATAGAGCTGATTTAGAAAGGTTAGAAGAACCAACAAACAAGCATTCTTGATTTTTTGATTGAACCATATATGCTTTGGGATGAAATGACACGCCATTGCTTTTCCAAATCCTTATACTTATTCGCTCGTCAATTGAAAGCAGCTCCTCAAGTGCATCAGGCTGTGTAACATACAAATAATCCCCAGTACAAATTTTAATATCTGCCCCATTTTCAGCAGCCTTTTTTAAAGCATCCTTTAAAAATTCCACACCTGACTTCATAACAAAAGAAGTTAAAATACAAATTGTTGAAGCATTTTCTAGTTTTTCAATTAAATGATTTCCGAGCCCTTGTGTGATTAACTGAACCTTAGTCATCTTCAACCTCAATTAAAAAGATTTTCTCTTTAAAGCCTCCCCGCTTTTCGGCTTTCTTCTTTCGGATTTCTTCTACCTTTTCAATGGATGCTTCATGACACTCAGCAAGAGCGTGGATAATTTCCAAAAGATCTGCAAGTTCCTCTAGTGCATCAGCATCATTGTCTGTATTTACATATTCCTTAAGTTCTTCAAAGCTTTTTTCTTTAAGAGCCTTTATGTAATCGTTATCACTTAAAATTTTTGTAGAAAGCTTTTTGCCATCTTTTTCGATTATTTCTGGGATACGGTCACGGACGAGTTTGTTATATATAGGCATAGATAATCCTCCATTTTTTTCTATTTATCGTTATTATACCTTCTGAGAAATTTAATGTAATTATAAAATAACATCCTTGATATAAATCCTAATAATAAGAATTATAGTTACTTAATCAATATATGGGGTCAGTGGATTCATATTTGAAAGTTTTAATAAAATATCTTTCTGAAACATTGTTTTGAATTGCAAACGTCTTTTAAATGTTTACTTAATGATTTTTGTAAAAAACTGTCCAACCCCTATTTATCACCAAATATCTTTTTAATCTTTTTAAGAAGGCCTTTTCTTCTACTTTCCTCTATAAAGTCAAAAAAGAGATCTTTCTTTACTACCAATACTGGTTCATCTTCTATGATACATTCTATTGGTAAATAGTTAATTTGGGTTTGTCGCTCTTTACTATTACCGCTGAAGTTTTCTATTTTTATACTTTTGGTGTTATCAGAACGAAGTTCAAAAGATTCCTTATAACTTCTATATAATTCTTTCCAAATTAATTTTGATAGTTAATCATAATCATTAAAATGCCCATTTGGAAAATAAAAAAAATTATAGGTATGTCTGGTTAGATAGCCTATAATATTCCCCCAATCATCCCACTTCGTTCAGATAAAATAATTCTCTTAAAAAACTAAAATACATTTTCAGTCAATCTTTATATCCCATTACGTTCATATAAAATGCTAATGATCGTCCGCAATGGATTCGCGAAGAAGACATTTATATCCTACTACATTCAGATAAAATTGCTGCAGCTTTTTATCAAACCAATCCGCTTCATTTTCTTTATATCCCACTAAGTTCAGATAAAATGTTGGTATTCGGCCTGATCTTAAGGCTTAATTTTATCCTTTATATCCCACTACGTTCAGATAATATGAAAAACCATGATGGTAAAATGGATTGCCAGAAATAACAAAACAATTTTGTTTAATTCTCACAAATAAAATCATCATAAAAACGCTAATGGTGTATACCAAAAGCGTTTTTTTTGCTGTTTTTTTACATTCCAATTATTAACAGAAACTACTAATGGTAAATGTCCTTGGTTTTCGATAATTAGAAAGTTAAATCATTTCCTTTTCTTTCTGTAGAAGTTCTTTTCTTGCTTCGATATCCATTCATCACCGTAAGGGCGTTAGAATCCATCGACTTTAGTCGAGGGAGGTTCAAAAAAGGATTCATAAAGGCTGCGAATGTCCTGTTTATGAATGGATTCCGAAACATTAAAGATAAGCGAATGGTCATCGATATCTTTTAATTCGGAAGAAAGACAATCCCTAAGCGGTTTCCCACCGTCATTCGGGAGATATTTCCCCCAATGTTTAATTGCAAGTTCTCTGGTTTTTGTATTGTAACGAATTAACTTATGATGTTTGATGAAACGATTCAGTAATAAAAGGACGCCATCAATCGAATAACCCAAATCGAAAGCCATTTGTTTTACCGTAATTTTATAGATCCCAATAGGAGTAGTTTCCGAATTTGCAAGTAGATAAAGGTAAAAATATTTATCCTCCGGACTCATTTTTTCCATAACCATAGGATTCTCCCAAATTTCATTACGCACGATTCTACTTGTTTCCATTGTCCACCACTGTCCTCTCTTTTAACTAATGTTCTTTTCACTCTTTATATACATTTTAATGAGGAAAAAAGACAGGATGGTTTTTAAAAAATATGAACATTCTATCAAAACACTAACAATGCTAAATTTACAACTTCGCAAATGTTTTAACGCTTTACATATAAGTTATTTTAATCAAAAATTACAACTTCCCGCATGACTGTAACCTTCTAACATAAAGATGGAATTTTCAAATGAATAAGAGACATTCTTGAACAGACGAAAACAAAAAACAATTATATAAAAACTCCCACTACCTATATTCATCTTTGGGAATGGGAACTTTTTTAAATTTTCGTGCTATTTTAAATCCCTTCTATTTACTTATATTAGCAATTTCTAAGTACACCTCTTTTATGGTGTCATTTTTCTTTTAGCCAATAATAATATTCCTCAATGATTCAAAATATCATAAAAAAAACGTAATACTCTTTGGAAAGCATCCCTTGCTGCAACCACATTATAGGATGCTCGAGTATCGTTAAAAAACGCATGTCCTGTTTGAGGATAAATTTGATAGTCAAAGTTTTTCCCGTTTTGTTTCATCTGTTCTGCAAAAGCTGGAACATTGTCGGTAATACGTTTATCTTGATCCCCGTAAAAACCATATACAGGACAATGAATATTCTGTAATTCTTCATCAGTTGGAGCATTCCCATAAAAAATAACCGCTCCATTTAACTGCTCATCACGACAGGCCAAAAGTTCGGAAAGGGCGCCACCCATACAGAATCCAATTGAAACAACACCTTGACCCTTAGTCGAAGTATTTTCTTCCCGTATGTATTTCGTGGCGGCTAAAAGTTTCTCGATATAGGCAGAAGAGTTTATCCCGCCAAACATTCTTTCAAAGGTTTTGGTCACACGGTCTTGTTTTTCTGCATCCAGTTCTGCTAACGCTTTATCTCTTTCGCCTGGATTGTTCCACGCAGAATGAGGAAGAGAATCCAAAAATGCCTTAACTTCTTCCACTCGTTCCGTTCCGGAGCTCCTCGATTCTCTCTCCGTCTTTGGCATATAAATCAGGCGCAAATGCCAAGTATCCAGCCTGTGCAAATCGATTAGTTATGTCCTGTATGTGTGCATCCACACCCCAGATTTCTTGGATCACTATGACAGCTGGAAGATTTTCATCTACACGATCCATCTTTGCCAAATATCCAATATTCTCGTTGTTTTTACCAAAATGAACCCACTGAGTTTCTAATGCCATACGATCCCCTCCATTTAAATATTTATTCCTAATAACATGTTAGCAAATAAAATTTTTTCCATCATCAAGCACCCCAATTATATTTATACATAATTACAAAATCAGGCTAATTGTATTAACTGGTAGTTTACTTGAATTAACTCAATCAGATCGTAGTATGTATTATTTCTTACAAAATAGGTATTAAACTAGTCCGTACAATTCTAAGTTCACATAGACTAATGTTATGCAAGACAACTTTACATGGAGGTCATTTATCTATGATGAGAAAAGAATTTCCAAAAGCAGTACCACCTAAGAAAGAGTTCCCAAAAGCAGTGCCACCTAAGAAAGAAATTCCAATCGCAGTACCACCTAAGAAGGAAATTCCAATCGCAGTACCACCCAAAAAAGAAATTCCAATCGCAATGCCACCTAAGAAAGAAATTCCGATAGCAATACCACCCATGAAACCGATGCCAGTCCAATACGTTCCACTTCAAGCATGTCCACCAACATATTGTCCGCCACCACCTTGTCCGCCGCAATACTGTCCACCGCAAATGTTTCCTGCTCAATATGATCCACCACTATTTAATCCACCACAACAATATGTAAAAACAAACTTATATAATAATGTAGTCTCTCATGTCCATCCCTCTCATACCACAACAGTCAACAAACTTCATGTAAATCATCAACATTATTTTCCCCACACAGAATCATGTGTAAATGAATGCTGTGAAACACATACAATGTGTGGATTTCCCGTTAATCCTTGCTGTCCATCACCATTTGGATACTAGCTTCATTTCCCCCGCCATTTAGGGGGATATTCTCTCTCTACACAATAATTTTCTATTTTTTGTTTTAATTCTATTCTAATTTTGTAAATTTTTATTATAAGTTTCTAAAAAAGAAACATAAAAAAGATCAAAGACACGAATCATACAATCTGTGTCTTTGATCTTTTTTTATATTCACCCTAATTCGAATATATCTGATTCCAGTAACTAGTGTTCATGAAATCTAAATTCCAAACTGCGGATCCACCAAGGTGGAATTGTGATATTAAATTTAGATAAATATTAAATGATTTTACTGTTGGCAGCCAGATCTTATATTGCAGGTTATTTACCTGATAAGAAGTATAATACTCTCCTAATGTTGAATCCCATGATAGATTCCTATGATTTTGTTCCACTAAACTTTCGATATACTGAATAGGTTCAGCAGGATCCTTTACAATACTACCCTGCTGATTTTGTTCCCATATTCTTGTATACGCTGGAAGCCCTAATATGATTTTTTCAGGAGAAATTCCGGTTGTATAAATTCTTGTATGTTCTGTTTTAACCATGATAAAGATGTTACAGGACCAGGAATGGGATCCGTTGACCAGTGTTGATCGTAGCCCATAAAAACAACATAATTACAATACTCTCCCAATACCTTGTGATCAAATGGTGATTGCTGATTCTTTTTTCCACTTGGATCTGGAGGGAGGTCTATGGAAAGAACAATCGATGTTTTTTTTAATTCATGTGATAACTGGATAATAAACTGTGAAAAAACTTCACGATCTCCAGCATTCACATTTTCAATATCTAGGTTAATTCCATTCCAATTATTCCTAAGGGCAGTTTGATGTATTTGTTTAATCAATTCCTGAACTTTATCTTGATTCGTTAGGAAAGCATGCACATTGGTTTTTGTATCAGAGTTCATGATGACTCGTGCCCAGATCGCTTTCCCCTGTGTGTGAATGGTGTTCGTAACTGCATCGGAGGTAACATGCAGATTAAATTGGTCATCGATACTTGCTAAAGCTGGAGAGACAATGTTTAGGTTTTGATAATCTGATAAATGTTGAAGAATCTGATTGTTCCCTGAAACCCAGCCAATGTTTAAGGAATATTTTTGTCTAGACTCTTGTCCTCCTTGAGATTTAGAGGAGATTTGCTTTTGATTCCACTGGTTTAATGTCTCCCAAAAACTATTACCACTCCTTGAACTATAAACAATCATACTAGGAAGGATCATTACTATAAAAAAGAGTGAAGAAAGGAATAAAACCCAGAATGACCTGCGAGATCGAAGCTTGCTAGAAAACTTATTTTTATGAATGTTCCCTCCCCCTTTTCCATTTAATCATGCTTTCATTCTCCTATTTATTTATATGAACATCGACAAGGCAAAGAACAGAAACGATCAATTTTCATATTTTCCATTTCCACACAAAAAACGCACCCATAGGCACGCTTCATGATTCCTTATCCACAATCACTGCAATAACCATATATTTCAAACTTATGACCTGTAATCTTAAAATCTCCGATCATATCTTGTAATTTCTGCATTGGACAAAGATCCAATTGGATTGTTTTTTTACACTTCGTACAAATCACGTGGTGATGATGATGGTCCTCCGATGAACAAGAAATACGGAACTGTCTTTCTCCCTGAAACTCCGTCGCTTCTAATATTCCCAGTTCCTCCAGAAGAGAGAGGTTTCGATAGACCGTGTCAAAGCTTAGATTCGGATAACTTTCTTCCATACGATTCCTGACTTCCTTGGCAGGCATGTATCGCTTTTCATTAAAAAAGAGCTCTAATATCTTTTCTCTTTTCCCTGTATATTTATATCCATGGTCCTTTAATAGTTTTAAAGCACTGTCTACATCCATGATTGCGTCCTCCTTATTGAATGCTCAATCCCTTAGCAACTTGGTCTAATTGATCATTCATCCATTGTAAGTAGGTCTTGCCCTTTGGTTCTGTTTCAGTAACTTTTATAACTGGAACTCCAGAGGATTTGGCCATTTTTAAAAGATTGTCAACTGTTGGACTAGAGTTTTGTACATTATAAACGAATAGTTTGATATTTTTCCCTTTTAGATCATTTTGTAATTGGCCAAAATCTGCAGCAGAGGGTTCAGTACCGTTATCAATTGCTAAAGAAAACTTCTGATCATTTACCTCCAAATTAAGTGCCTTAGCCATGTAATCAAAAACAGGCTCTGAAACATCAATCTTTGCTCCAGAAGTTTGTTTTAGTTTCTGAACTTTTTCTTGAAGTGGTGCTAGTGAATCAATATAAGTTTGAGCATTTTTTTGATAGGTTTGTGCATGACTTGGATCCAGCTTTGCCAAATCAGCTGCAAGTTTCTTTGCAAGTTTCGGCATTGTATCTGGATTATACCAGATATGTTCATTATCCCCTTCTTTTTTGCCCATCACGTTATCTGCGACTTTGATGATGGTTTTCGACTTTGAAGAGGAATCAGCATTGATAAGCTTATCCATCCAGCTGTCATATCCGACACCGTTATAGACAATCATTTGAGCCATACTAACCCTTCTCGCCACATCAGGAGTGGGTTCATAGTCATGCGGGTCAGTGTTAGGATTGTTTAAAATGTCTGTAACCGCCACACGATCACCACCGACGGCTTTTGCAACTTCTCCATAAAAATTCTCTGCTGCAACGATATTAATTTTTCCAGACGAATCTGATTTTGATGTCGATGTATCGTTCGAAGAACCACATGCACTTAGGAGAAAGAGTAAAGATGCCGATGTGGCAAGTCCTGTTATTTTCGTGATTCCTTTTAATTTTACCATTTTTCACTTCCCTCCTTAATTCATAGTTTCAAATATTCCTACACAGCGGTCGCCTCTATCGGTTTCATCCGTTCTTTAAGAGTTTTCCATCCGAGAGAAATAAAATACAATAAACCCTCAATGGCTGTAATCAAAAAGCTTATTGGTAAGTTTGTGTAATAGCCAACAACCAAGCCAACCCACACTCCGACTAATGCAATTAGCGAGGAAATCAATATCATTCTCCCAATTGAATGAGTTAGGTTACGAGCGGCAGATGCAGGCGTAGTCATGAGAGTAAAGACCAACAAAGCGCCCACCATCTGGGAAGCTTCTGTTGTTGCGACTGCAAGTAAGAGTAAAAAGCTAATAGAAATCAAACGAATGGGTAAACCTGCTGCTTGAGCACCCACATGATCAAATGAATCGAAATTCAGCATTTTATACCCTAGTGTTAGTAAAAGAATAACTAAAAGGGATAAAAGCGAAATTTGCCACACGTCATTTGAACTGATCCCAAGTATATTTCCAAAAAGAAGTGAGGTCATTGAGTTAGCGTTTTTGGTTGAAAGAGACAAAAATAATAATCCAAGACCAAGGAAAACACTAAGTACAACGCTAATCGATACCTCACGTTTAAAGACCTTGACGCCCATCTGACCTATAGCGAGTGCACTGGCAATCGTAAAAAGAAGAAACCCATTTAAAGGGCTAAACCCCATATACACAGCAAAGGCGGAACCAGAGAATCCAATGTGAGAAAATGTATGAGCAATAAAAGAGCTATTTCTAGCAATCACGTATACTCCTATTACACCACACATAATGGAAACGATTGTTCCTGCTATAAATGCATGTTGCATAAAATCAAAATGAAACATAAATAAACAAGCACCACCTATTCCGCCTATGTATGCACACAAATTGATGCGGCGGTTTCTTTTGTATTTGCAAATGAGACTAAAAGACTCGAACCTGCATGTACGACCTCTACTGGCATACCATAGAGTTTAGATAAAACAGAGGACTGCATGATTTCACCAACTGTTCCAATCGCATAAAAGTCCTTCGTCATGTAGAGTATTTTATCCGCATATCTGGAAATCAGATTTACATCATGACTTACAAATAAAACAGTTATTCCCCGTTCCCGGCGGACTTGATCCACTACGGATGCAATCGTTTCTTGGGCACCTGGATCTAAGTTTGAAGTAGGTTCGTCAAGCAACAATATTTGCGGGTTTCTGACCAATGCTTGAGCTAAGAACAGCCGTTGACGTTGGCCACCCGATAATTTTCCAATCGGCTTATCTGCATAATCCATCGAATTCGTCAATTCCAACGCCTCATCAACAATAGTTCTATCTTGGTAAGATAGCCATGGTCTAAATTTATGAGGGAGCCCTAAGCTGACAAAGTTCCGAGCAGACAATGGTGTATCAGGATCAATTTGTCTGGATTGTGGTACATACCCTATTCTATATCCACCTTCAATGGTAACCGTACCTTCCTGTGGTTTAAGCATGCTAAGTAAGACTCTCATTAGAGTAGTTTTCCCTGATCCATTCGGGCCAATAATTCCTAAAAACTCACCAGATTCAACTGAGAAAGAAAGGTCTCGTAAAACCCATTTTCCATCAAAAGATACATTTACATTTTTAAGGGACACCGCTTCGGTCAAATCTACACATCCTTCTTGATGATAATAAATCGAAATTATTACTATTTATAAATAGTAACGATTTCGTTTTATTATGTCAATTACTTTTCTTTGGAATCTAAATCAACTGAAAAAAAGCCCAGCACTTCAGCTGGGATTTGGTATTTGTTTTTCTTTCAAATTGCATAAACTTGCAAAAGACCTCATTATTTAAGGACTTTTAAAAATAGGATTATAGTACAATTCCTTCTAGTATTGACCTCAAATATCAGCAATTTTCATTAACAGCGGGGACTCAAATATATCCTCTGGAGATGGAAGGTTTTGTTTCGTCAATCTTATTCCAACACTTGCATATGCAGCATTTACGAATGTGGAACATATGAATCTACCTTTTTCTTCTTCATTATTTGGAATATGGAATACATACCGTAGAAACATGTCGATCATTTCTTCATAATCATATGGTTTACCAAGCTGTGTTTCTGCATAAGTGACAATACTTTCTGCCTGTTGATCGGTTAAATTCTCCATTCTTAAAACAGTAGAAACACCTGTAAATTCTTTTATATTCCTATGAGCTACACCATCACGAAGTACTACATCAATAAGCAAATTTTTATCTGGATCTACGACTAATGCAGCATGGCTAAATTTCGAATGGGTAATAACTTCAATACCTTCACTGATTGCTGCAGTACCTCTTCTAAGGATAATATCTGCTTTTTTTAAAACTATGTTACCCAAATTCTTGTGCTCCCCTATAGTCATTTTGATTCTATAAGGTATGAAAATAAAAAAGCCTTGGTGCTAGGTAATTATTTATGTCCTAAAATTTTTAAATAACAAGCTGTGTTAAAGTGAGCGGTTGATACGAACGAAAAGACCGCTTTCCGCTGGCGGTCTACACTTAGCTGATCCTTCTACCATCACCTAAGCAACATCATCCTTGACTAATGGATAAAGAACAATAAGTTTTTAACAATAATTTTAAGGTTTGCTAAAGCTAGAGAAGAAATAGAGTTCAAATAACTTATCTTTCAGGTTTCAATTTCGGGTATTGGTGTTAGTCTCCTACCAGATTGCGTTTTTAAAGGGATTAATAAGAAAGAAGAATCACTTCATATGGAAGTGATTCTAAAATATAGATTATTCAATTCTAAAAGGGTTAATAAACTTCAGTTGTTCAAGCCAATCATCTACATATTTAGGAGAGTCAATATTCCATTCTTCTTTAAGATAAGAAATCTTTCATTAAATCTTCATTAGAAAATTATTAATTTATTCTTAACTTGTTCAACTATTATTCATATTTGCTAACTATGATAGTTCTAAATTATCAAAAATTCAATGATATCTGTGATAGATAAAAAATTAGGAGCGTAGAAATGAAAAAATGGATTCTGGCAGGAGTTATGATCGGTTCATTAGGATTGTCCGCTTGCAGCAGCGGCAATGCGGTGATGAAGTCCGATGCTGGTAATATCTCACAAGATGAGCTATATCAAGCAATGAAAACAAAATATGGAACCCAAACCCTTCAGCAGCTTGCATTGGAAAAGGTGTTGTCCAGTGAGTATACTGTTTCAAAATCAGAAATTGATGCTCATGTTAAAAAGTCAAAAGATCAACTGGGAGATCAATTTCTCACCACGATTAAACAATATGGCTATCAAGATGAGAACGACTTCCGAGAAGCATTAAAAATTAATCTTTTAGAGCAAAAAGCGGTGTACAAAACAATTAAAGTAACGGATAAACAGTTAAAAGCCGCATATGCTTCGTACAAGCCTGATATTAAAGCCCGGCATATCCTCGTGAGCGATGAAAATTCAGCGAATGATATCGAAGCAAAACTTAAAGCTGGTGCCAAATTCGAAGATTTAGCAAAACAGTATTCCACAGATACGGCAAGTGCATCAAATGGTGGGGACCTTGGATGGTTTGGCACCGGCGAAATGGATTCCGATTTTGAAAAGGCGGCCTTTGCGTTAAAACTGAACGAAATTAGCTCCCCGGTTAAAACCCAATACGGCTACCACATCATTCAAGTAACTGGGATTAAACAAAAACCATCATTTTCAAAACTGAAGAGTACGCTCACCAACCAGGTGAAACAGTCGAAAGTTACCTCGGATATGATCACAAAAGTATTAAAAGCAGAGTTTAAAAAGGAAAATGTATCGATATCGGATAAAGATTTAAAACAAGCAGTAGATTTTTCATCTACGACTGCCCAATAAAACACAGATCAAAAAGAAATCGATGTTTAAGCCTTTCCTTTTTTGGTAGCTTTACATTTTTAGCACAGCTTAACCCTTAAACTTATACAATTAAATGACCCTTTCATGCAAAAATGTGCAGATCTGTAATATTTTGAAAATGCACGCAATTTCGGAATAAACGAATGAATATTTGATTATTACTACGCATTATCGGTCATTTTTTTCTTTATATCATCTCTTGGATTCCAACAATTAAACTTGTAATATGTTTTTGTTTCATAACCTTGTCGATTACATATTGTTATTATTTTCCTACTTTCCCTTTTTACGAGAAAATATTTACATGTTGCACAACAATGATAATCTTTACGGTTCATTTATTTCCTACCCCTAACCACTCAATAGTAGTTAGGGAATTGGTTCAAAATTTTTAACTTTACTAATTTTATTGGCTAATAAGTACATAATGAAATATATAGGGAAGGAATAAATGATGTGCCAATCCTTTATGACGTAAAAACCTAACCATAAGAAAAGAGGTTCGCCTATAAATGTACTTACACTTGCAAAAATAATTGCTTTTAGTATAGGAGAAATTTGAGGTTTGATTTGAATTAATGTCATAATAAGTACAGGAATTATAACCCAGTCCCAAGGTACATACGAAGGAATAGAAGGAATAACCTTTCCAGTATAGTACCACTTTCCATATTGCACTCCTAAGAAATCAAGCCAAGAAGAAATAATGAAAACTAACATTCCTACAAATAAAAGACGATTTGAGCTTTCTTTTTTGCGAATTTTTATCCAAAAAACTATTGGTACAATAGTAAAAACTATAAGTGATAACCAAAAATCCCAATGAAACAACGTATTATCAAGCCAATATTTTAAGTAATCCTCATTTGCTTTCGAAACATCATTATAAAATTCACTGACTTTTTTTATTTTCTCTTTTGATTGCAATGTTTTCATTTTAATCTTTCCTTGTACTTTTTTTTAGTATTAGAAGAACATAGGAATGATATTCCCTCTTAAACTAAACTGCACTTTTTTTCAATAAGAAAAGGAGGTGCGCCAGCTACCTCCGTTTTCAAACTCAAGCACCCTTTACTTGAATAACAAAAAGCAATTACCTATTTAAGCCAATCTCCCTAGTAGGGAAAAATATAGCATTATTTAATTCTTTTTATTAGCACCTCATACCCATAAATAATTAGAGAGAAAGTAATAAATGAGAAAAATATGTGTTTAGGTCGAAAGTTAACTAGCTTAAAAAGTTTTAACTTTTGAAACAGATAGCTCAGTGGGAAAGAAAAAAGGGTATCTATTATTAAGTTAACCCCAAAATATCGTTTTAAATTTCCAAAGGTTAAATGAAAAATCCATAATGTTCCTACAAGGAAAGGTCCAAAAATAAAGCTACCATCATTTAAAAGTTTAACTTTCCATCCCCCTTTAACAACCCACCACTTATATGGGACAGCTAACAAACACATTCCTGTAACAAGTAATGAGGCAAAAAGAGAAACGGGTAAATAATGTTTAAATGACTTTTTTGGAAGAAAAACGATAGAAATCCAAGGCAATATAAGCTGAATGATTCTAATTATATTAGGCATATAAATGATTTCCCCTTTTTATCTTAATTTCCCCTTTTAGTTGGGAATAATTCACAGAGAAATCACTTAAATTATGTGTTGCTTAATTAAATAACCTGTATCGTTACTTCAATAAGAAAAAGCATTACCGTTGTTCCAGTAATGCACTCCTTTACTTTAAGTGTGTCTATGGCAGAATAAAAATGTAGGGTTTGGCAGTTAATTTATGTAGGTGCTTAGGAGGCTATATAAATAAAAAAGCCACTTGTCAACAACTTCTCATACAAGTAAACTCTCTGTTATTGGGCTAACAATTACAGGGAGGTATAAGGAGTGTTAACAGTGACCGACATCAATTATATCAGACAAGAAGTAAATATAAAAGGTCGCTCTTACTCAGGAGTGGCTAAACAAATGGACAAAGATCCAAGAACAATACAGAAATATGCGGATAAAGAAGACTGGAATGAAGTAAAACATAAGCAAACACGGAAAGGACGTGTAATGGACTCTGTTAAGCCGATTATAGATCAATGGCTTAAGGAGGACATGCGGAAAAAGAAAAAGTTTCGTAGAACATCAAAGCGAATTTTTGATCAATTAGTTAGTGATTATGGTTTTAAGGGAGCTGACAGAACAGTAAGAGAATATGTGTCTAAGAGAAAAGTAGAATTGTTGGATGAGACTGTTAATGCAGCATTGCCATTGGAAGCAAAGCCTGGTACAGCTCAAGTGGATTTTGGGGAAGCCCCGTTCAAA
Source organism: Neobacillus sp. PS3-12 (assembly GCF_030915385.1). GTDB lineage: Bacteria > Bacillota > Bacilli > Bacillales > Cytobacillaceae > JAEVLT01. The sequence continues at coordinate 224,309 of NZ_CP133268.1, forward strand.
CATAATGGAGAGATCATTGATCTACCATATTTGGTTTTATCCTTTCCTTATAGTAATGCTTTTTATTTTCAAGTTTTTCAATCACAAAATAGGGAGTGTTTTTTAGAAGGATTGCGGAGAATATTTCACTATATAGGTGGAGTGCCGAAGGCAATCAGGTTTGATAATCTCACCCCAGCTGTTAAGAAGGTACTACCAAATGGAGAAAGAGAATTGACAGAGGAATTTCAAAACTTCGTTTTTCATTACGGTTTTCAGGCTGAATTCTGTAATCCGGCCAGTGGAAATGAAAAAGGCCACGTAGAAGCGATGGTGAAATACATACGAAATAACTTCCTTTTACCGGAAATCCCTTTTTCCGATATAGAGGATTTAAACAAAAGTTTTTGGCAAGCTGCGGAAAAGGACCGGGAAAGAAAACATTATCAAAAAGAACGTCAAATTGCCGAACTATATTTGGAAGATAAGGATTCGTTATACCAGTTGCCAGCAAAAGAATATCATTGTGTCCGGCTTGAAGAAGTAAAGGCTGATAAATACGGTTATATCAAAGCAGACAATAAAATTTATTCTACTTCCCCTCGCTTTGCCAAATGTGAGGTTTTGGCAAGATTATCATTTGATAAGGTTGAAATTTTAACTAAAAAACATGAACTCATTATCGAGCATAGAAGGTTATATGGAAAACAGAATAAATCGATGGAATGGCAGCCATATTTAAATTTAATGGCCAAGAGGCCTACTGCCATTAAGTACACTAGTTTTTATGAACAGTTACCCGAAGAGTGGCAAACATACTTAGAACAATGTACTGTTCCAGAAAAACAGGAGGCCCTTCGTTTATTATCTGTTTTATTAAAAGAACATGATTTTACATACGCAACTCAAGCACTTACCACGGCTTCTGAAAATGGTCATCCATCAGTGGATTCTATCAAGCAGGTTTTCTATCAACTAATTAATGGTCGTGGGCAGAGAAAAGAAATACAGATTAAAGGTATGGTTCCTCCATTGCCGACCGCCACAAGAGGTCTGGATCATTATGATCAGTTCTTTCAAAAAGGCGGTGTTTCCTAATGAATTCTACGATTCAGGAATATGCAAAAAGATTGAAATTGAGTTGGATTAGACAAAACTACCAGGATGTCAAAGCGACATCCAATGAAGAATATTTGTTAAAACTATTAAAGCTTGAAGTAGAACAAAGGGAAGAACGTAGAATCAACTTAAACTTAAATCAAGCTTCATTGCCAAAAATTCCTAATGTTCCTTTTAGATGGGATGAAATTGAATACAAGCAAGGATTAACAAAGGAATATTTATTGGAAGGACAATTCCTAAATAACCAAGAGAATTTAATTTTCTTTGGAGGAGTTGGAACAGGTAAAACCTTTTTATCTGCTTTAATTGCATTAAATGCCATACAGAAGTACGGCAAACAAGCCAGATTCTTCACAGTAGCAGGGTTAGTCAATAAATTATTAGAAGCTAATGAAAAAGGATCGCTGAGTCGGTTCTTTAAGCAAATTGAAAAACTAGATTTATTAGTGCTAGACGAATTGGGATATATTCCCTTACACAAGCAAGGAGCAGAACTCCTTTTCCAAGTTATTAGTCTGTGTTACGAAATGAGAAGTCTAATAATTACAACAAACCTCCGGTTTGGAGAATGGAATCACGTATTTGGTGACCCTATCTTGACAGAAGCCGTCATTGACCGCCTTATACACCACTTGCATTTAGTTGTCTTTAAAGGACCCAGTAACCGAATGAAGGAATCATTACTACAAAGCTAATAAAAGTGGCGAGAAAGTCATTTTTAATTGCCAAATGCGATTTGGCATCTGACCAGAATGGCAATTAAGTTGGTAGATAGTAAGATATTTAACTAAAAAGTAAAACCGGAGGTTTAAAGTTCATGACTGTTTTAAATGAGCAAGAAGCTACATTTCTACTGCATTCACACGGAATAAAGTGTGATAAGAAAATGGTGAAACAATGGCTGATTGAAGGAAAAATCAAAGGAACTGAAAATATTGGGAGTTATATTATCGAGGAAGAAGAAGTATTTGAATTCCTGGAAACCTACAGATGGGAAGGAACTGCCTACGAAAAAGGAATTGATAATGAAACTAAAATAAAAAGATTATTGGAAGAAATCGCTGATTATAAAAAGCGTATTGAGGATTTAGAGCAAGAAAACTACAAACTAATGGATCAATTGGGAATCCTCCCATTCTAAATTTTTAAAGGCCTAATCCCCCTACTCTTTCCACATTGAGTGGGGGAATTATTAAAGAAATATACAAAAAAGAGGAGATGGCGAGTGGCACACTTTTAATTGCCATTCGATACATTTTTTACTTGCCAAAAACATTAAGTGAAAAAATTCACATAATCTAAGATTAAAATAAATCAGATTCCTTATTTAAAAAGTTAAGACATGGCAATATAAATTCTTTTATATCATCTATATACATTTTCTATATGTTATTTCAAACTCTCCAATATAAATTTGAACCAATCTCTCTTAAATAGATGGACGCCACAATATATTGGACAGTAGAATAATTAAAGAGAAAGAAGATGATTTAATAATCATCTTAGAAAGGATGAGACCATGGAAGAAACAATACTTGAAAATATCGTCGTTGCCTTTTCATCCGGAAAAGACTCCATTTTCTTAGTCAACCAATTGTTAAAGGATCCAAGGTATAAAATCATTTCGTTAGTAACAACCTGTACGAACAATGGAAACGTCACTAGTCACCACATTGATGAACAACTAGTAGAAAAACAAGCAGAAGCCATCGGACTGCCTCTATACAAAATAAAAATGAACGATTTTACCACGGAAAATTTCGAAGATGGTTTAATCAGCACCATGGTTTATTTCAGTAAACATTTTGGAGTCACAAAAATCGCTTATGGTGACTTATTTTTGGAAGAGGTCAAGACATATAAAGAAAAATTACTCGCGAAATACGGATTTGAATTGCTACTGCCATTATGGGGACGGAATACGAAAACATTAGCTCGACAATTGGTGGAAGAAGGATGGAAAGCAACTGTCATATCCATAGATTCAACCAAATTGTCGTTCCGTTTTTAGGGAAAACCTTGACAAAAGAATGGCTGGAAGCATTGCCTCCTGATGTAGACCCATGTGGAGAGTACGGAGAGTACCATACCTTTGTATATTATGGACCAATCTTTCAATATCCTATTCCAATAGAAATTGACTATCAAATTATAAACGGAAGGGATCGTTGGAAATTCGTTGGAATTAAATTAAAAAGTGAGGAAGATTTGAGATGATGTTATTATAAAAAATACTTTTAGAAATGTGAAAAAGGAACGGAATTATTCCGATGCCTTTTTCACTATTGCGCCCGATTGTTGAATATCGTTATTTAAGTAAAGCCCCCAATAGTTTAAGTGTAATTTTATTTTTTACCTTTAGACCATTTTATCGTATAGAAACTCGAGTAATATATCACTAATAAAATAACCCATCCACGAATACTATCGCTATGGATTTTAATACCGTCGGCACGAAGACACGATAAAATTACAACTGAAATAACAACAGAAATTAGAATAGCAATTAAATTATCTTTAAAAGTCATATCCTTCTTGGTTGGTTCCCCTTTTTCAAAAAAAAATTCTAAAATTCGCATTTATTATACCGCCTTTATTAGAATAGTTTTAATGAATGCACTCCGTTTCATCCTCTTAAATCCTATTCTATTACATATTTAGATTTCTAAAAATTAATATTATTGTCAAATTATTGAGTATCTTTATTCAACTAAATTGCCTGTTAGCACAAGAAGAAAGGGGATCGCCGCAACCATCCCGTCTTTAACATAAGCCCCCGTAACTTTAAGTACAATCCTTCACAAACTTTATAGTGAACAGTTTTTTAACTTATTGAGTCCAACAATGGTATTCTGAATAACAGCCTTAAAAAGTCATCAAAACTGTCTGCCACTTTAGTTCAATAAAAAGAAGGCAGCCGTAGTTGCAACCCTTTTCTTCAAGAAATGCACCCGATAATTTAATATGAAAACAAGTTAAAATACTAATTTTGTCGAAAATCAAAAGTTTTATCAGGAACATCTAATTTATGTCCATTTATAACAACAGTGTCATTATCTATCCATTTGATTTTGGCAGTTTCTTCGTGGTAGTTCCAATATATATTTTTAGGTTTTTTATCGTCCTTGTTAAAATTCAATTCGCCTCGAATGGCAAAATCAGTGGTTGCACCACCACTAGATACATAAGCCTAACTCAATTTTTTTCATTTCCACTAAACTCCAAAATATTTAAACCCTCGGATGCTTCTGGTGCTTCAAAAAATTTAGTAACATGATTAAACACCGCTTCCGTATCAAAAGCTGCTCTTTCGGGTTGTTCGTTACGCCTTTGTGCAATTTGACGTAAGCATTGCTCGTTATTCAGATTAAGAAAAATTAGTTGATGGCTTGCGTTGACCTCTGACGCAATATCCAAAAACCAATTTCGTAGTTTTTGAGTATTAGCTGGAAAATCCATCACTACATCTGTACCGACACTTAATATGTTTTGGACATGTTTTTTCACCAACGGCTTGAGCTGCGCTGAGAATTTTAGATAGTCCTCAAATGATGCAATCTGATTGGGATAAAGAGATGAAAGCCATTCATCCTCAGACAATAGTACCGCATGTTTTTCTATCGCTAATTGTTTTGATTTAGTTGATTTTCCTGCGCCCATTTTTCCACAGAAAAAGTATAGCGTCCCCAGTTGTTTCATATTTTTTAAACCCTCGCGCTTATTTTAGTTTAAACTTTTTACTTCGTTAGTTCCCATATACATTCTCTTCTTATTAATATTTAGACGTTCAGATTTATATCCATTCGGTTAAATTCTCCATTCTTAAAACAGTAGAATTTCCAATAAATTCTTTTAATATCCCTATGAGTTACACCATCACGAAGAACTACATCAATAAGCAAATTTTTATCTATTTTAAAATAACAAGCTGTTTTAAAGTGGGCAGTTGATACGAACGAAAAGACCGCTTTCCGCTAGCGGTCTACACTTGGCCCTTCTACCTTCACCTTTATTTAGATTCATTTGGTCAGTTTCATAAGGTTGCTAGAGTTAGAACTGAAAATAAAGCAAATAGATTGGTTTTTCCGGTTACATTTCATTTACTGGCTTATTGTATCCGCTATCGCCGTAGGGTTGCAATTTCTCCAGCCATTTCTTTTTCATTTGCTTTAATTCCCACCGCTTATCTATAAATTCACCAGCGTCTTTCTCTTCCAACACCTTATAAGTAAATGCTTCAACCCCTAGTTCCTGCCAATCCTTTTGTAACTGAGAGTTGGCGAACCTCCCCATATTAAGTTGCATTTGTAGGGTCAACCATTTGTTTTTAAGATTGGGATAGCTGTCTACGTAAATTTTTCCATTGATTTGATTTGCTATTTGGAATACACCCATATAGGTCTTAATTTGTTTGTATTCCTCTTGCAACTCCTTGCGTTTATTCTTGTCCATGATTTCCTCCTTAAATTTTCTTCGAAGTTATCCCCCACATTGTTCACAAACTGTTTTCTAATCATTTCTTAGTCATTTCTTTCTCCCTTATCAGTTGCTCCATTTCTGCCAAGAATAGATCAATTCTTCGGTCTATTTCTTTATCATCATGATGGAGGATCGAAGCCAATCTTCCTATACGAATTTGTTTCTCTCTTTCCTTTTGAAGCCTCTGGATTTGCTCTAGGTAAGGCTCTGTCTCGTCAACCCCTTCATTGACTCTTTTCTTAGTGAGCAGCATTTGGATATCAATCTTATTAATTGGGTCGAGATTTTTTGTGAAATGATTCTCATCCACTAAATACGATTCATCAATATCAAAATAGTCACTAAGTGTTTTCAATCTTTCTTGCGGAATTGGTCTGCGTTTCTTAATCCAATCTGAAAATTGTTGAGGAGTAATATTTAACTCTCTACCGATTCCTGAATATGACTGTTTATTGACCAATACAAGGTATTCTAAAGTGGTTTTAGCGTTTAGAATGTTCTGAGCACTCATTCTTTTCACCCTTCGACGTAATTTACGTCAATAATAACAAAAAGACATAAATTACGTCAATGCTTTTTGACATAATTTATGTCCATAGTAATCCCACAGCAAAAAAATTTTTTTTAAAGTAATCTGTTCCATTTAGTTGAATAACAAAAAGTCAGCTAGAACAGCCGGCTTAATATTTTTCACATGCATATCCGTCTTGGTCTCGATCCATTTTCGCCTGATAGGCTGGGTGCCCCTTCGGAACTCCGTCCGGGTATTTCTTTCTTAGTTCGGTACAGTTAGCAAAATACTCCGTTGCTCCGCTTCCGTTACTTGTAGTTGGTGGAGGCGGTGTCGCAGACGAAGTCGAGTTGTTCACACACATTCCTGTATTGAAACCATTACTCGTGACGAATCCTGGGACAGACCAGATTCGAAGGTTCTGCGACTTCGCAACCGCTTCGTCCGCTTGGAAACTACTTAGATATTTGTAGGGCGGGTAGTAAATATAGGCAACTCGTCCGTATCCTTCTTTCAGAAGAGTTCCCTCAACGGACTGACCGTTCACGAATACATAAGCGAGTTCGCGACCGTATTTGTCAACCTTGTTTTTTTCTTCGAATTCGAGCGTGATATTACCACTTCGAAGCAAAGCTTCGTTGCGTTCTGCTGCTTCCTTGGAAAATAATTCTACACAGGTATTTGGCTTATGCTCTTCGGATGAATCAAAGAGTAGATAGCGAACCGTCACGATTCTTCCATTCTGATTTACTTTGATCGTATCACCATCAGTGACAGATACGAGTGTAACAGCTACCTGGTTGCTGGGTGTCCCCTCCATTGGAGCTGGTGTAGGTGCGGGTGCAACTGGATTTGGAGTAGGTTCGTTTTCTTGCTTCTCCGTTGCGGATCCCGAGCTACCATCATCAGTGGTTTCTGGCTTTGTTTTGGGAGTTTTATGGGTTCTTGGAGTCGTTTTTTTCGATGATTGATCCGTGCCAACTGAGCCGCAAGCACTCGTTCCCGTAATAATGAATAGCGACAAAACCAAGATAAGCCATTTTTCCATCCTTCTCCCCCTGTCAAGAAAACTCTGTACATCGCAGAACACCTAAATTGATAACCGTAATAGGTAATATGGTTTTCCTCTTTTAAATAAGCTATTCATAATCATAATTCAGAAGGCATTTTTTAATATGAGGGTTTATTCAAAGAAAACAAGTGCCATGGAGAAGGAACAAATTACATAACCGGGTATAGAGGAAAAGTTGAAAATGGTGCATTCCATTCACCCCTCATACTTGGGTTTTCCATTCCCCCAAAAAAGAGTTCCTTTTCCATTCGGTCAACCTTCTTGTAATAATCCCTTGTACTTAAGTGGTCCAGTTTGGTGATATACATCTCCACGCCCGTGAATTAGCCCTTTGTTCCAATTTCCTATGTATTTGGGTTTGCCCCTAGTTGTATTTTCATCCTATATAATTTACTTTCGGATCGTAACCAATTTAAGCAGTGATTTTAGAGTCTCTCTTCTCATCCCGTACAGTTCTTTTATTGCTAGCCCAAGTGAACACCAAATGATGGGGCCATCAGAATTATTTTGCATTGGTCCGACAGAAGCTTCAAAAATGTCAGACAGTTCAATGGCTTGTAGGGATCGGTACTGATAATTATATTCTTGAAGATTATTTAAAAGTTTGACAAAATCATTAAACTGCCTGTCTTTGAGTAACTTCTTGGTACTTGAATTTTGACCTCCATTAATTCCGTATACACAATCAAATATCGCATTCATTCGATCAGAGTCTAAATAAATTAATCCCTTATCATTCAACTTCATTTTATCTTCACCTACTAATTCGGAAAATTATTACTTTCCTCTATTTTATGGCATCCAATACATATGTCTAGGGGCATTGGTAGATCTCCGTGAGACCTCCTCGGGTAAAAGCAATAACCTTCTTCTTATTTTTTGAATTGCCCCCAAAAAAAGCTCTTTATCTCCGAACCTCTGTTACGTAAAACAAAACATAAGAGGTGCAGAAAAAATGTTAAAACTTACAAACCCGTTAAGATTAAAGAATATTGCAAAAGGAACGTTAGCCATCGTATTAACTGGCTCTTTTGTATTTGGTGGGACAAGCGTATTTGCCGATACTACCCAGCCTTCTCCAGAAACTCCGACAACTGTTGGTGTCACGACTGGAAATACGAATGGAACGGTTTCAGATACAACAGCTCCAACCAATACGACTTCTGGAACTTCACCGTCCACAAGTTCTACCACAACAAAAACACAAGAGACTCCGTCTCTCGTACCGGGAGACTTCTTCTATTTCGCAAAGATCTGGTTCGAAAAAATCCAGCTTGCATTGACATCGAACCAAACGGATCAGGCAAAACTTTTAGCCAGCAATGCTGCAGAACGTTTGGCTGAAGCCCAAAAATTGTTTCAATCGGGGGATCAGCAAAAAGCATATGATACCCTTCAAACATCCCTTGATGATATGAACAGTGCAGAGAAGATTGTGGACAACAAAAAAGCAAAAGATGAAAACAATGAAGAAAAAAATCAATCGAACTCGACTCCAGGTACTACAACAAACAGTTTAACCAATGCAACGACTTCGACATCTACGGCTCAAGTATCACCTGATTTAAAATTGGTGGAAACGCAATTAACACAAAACATCCTTGCACTTGAAGCAGCACTGGACAAGGGGCATAAAAGCGACAAAGCGAAAAAGGCGCTCAAAAAAAATATCGAAAAGTTTCTGAAGGCACTTGAACAAAAGGGTGTAGCCGTTCCAACAACAGCAACAACACAAGATAGCAATACGACAAATACATCAGGAACTACAACTGATTCTTCCAACACACAACCAGCTACAACAGATGGAACAACTGCCAATACTGAATCAAATACATCGAGTGTAGCACCAGAAACACCAGCAACTACTAGTCAACCGGCATCAACACAACCTGTAGGAACAACTGTTGCTCAACCAGCGCCTACGCAAGCACCAGCTTCTGCAACTCAACCAGTTCAAGCACAGGCGCCACAAAATCACGGGCAGGAAGTTTCACAAGTGGCAAAACAAAAAGACAAAGAAAATGAATCTAAGCATTTCCATAAACAAAACGATAACCAAGATAACCAAGGTAATGACGACGAACAACATGGTCATGACGGTCAAGATGATTAAAACAAAGAAAATGGCATGCGAAATCGAAATTCGCATGCCATTTTTTCATACTGTCATGCCTACCTTTCTTCCAACTTGGTTTGGCTATATATTTATGAAAAAGAAACTTCCAGGCGAATCGTAAAAGGCTGCCCTTTTTGTGGCCGCCAGTTTTTTAAGGAAGCCCCCGTTAGCTTAAGTATATTTTTTCACAATATACTTAAATCTGCTGGGTACAAATTATATATAAGTCTTGACCGTCTCTAATTGTTTTCTCTCTATGGATACTAATTTTTGCATTATTGTAAGTAGCCCATTTAGGTAAAAAGTATTCTAAATAGTTGATTACATCTTCATCAGGGGTCTCATACCCAACGTTGACCTGACTGATTAAATACGGACCGAACTCTGGAAGTAGTGAGTCAGCCCATTCTTTTGCTTGAATTTTCGAATCAAAAATACGGTTGTCCTCTTTGTAATTACCGTTTATCCAAATTATTTTCTTCACCAAGTCACCCACTTTTGACCTCTTGCACCATGTACTTTCATAACGAGGATTTAATATGGTTAATAAATAAATTGGCTGTTTATATGATAAATTCAAAACCAGTCGGTTTACTGAATGGAGCTTTACATTCGCTAAAAACTAATTTAATTTCAGAAAAATCTTCTGGTAATGGAGGGGATACAATAAAAGCAAATGACATATGACCTATAGAGCCTCCGCCTCCTTCGTTTCGGCAGTTGTATTCAATCCCATTCCCCTCGTTTATAGAAAGTTCAAACCAGGTATGTTTATGCTCTCGATCATCACCATTAATCTCATCAAATTTGGCGTAATGGCAACAGACGCCCCAAGTAGCACTATATTTAATTTTGGGGAAGGATTTCTCTTTGTCCAGGAAAAAACAAACATTAATATGTTTGCTTTTTCTATGGATATCATAACTGAATTGGCAAATACTAATTCTAATTCAAGACTTCGCAGTCCTTCAAAAAAAGGCGGTACTTACATGAAAAAATTTATGGTACTAATGCATTTAATTTCAGGTACTTTTGCAGCTTCCTTCGTTTTATACTTTGTTAGGAAAAACTCTTCCGAACATAGAAGAATTATGATGTCGATTATAGGAACTCAACTTCTATCGTGGGTATTTCTTTTAATAAGGTCTATAATAGAAAAAGCGAAACCTTAGGATTTCGCTTTTTTTACGCATTCAAGCACCTTATTTATATTCAAATTCAAAACATCCTCCGTCGGTTAAAGAATGTAGTTGTTCATTATTTTGTCTTTACCCTATGATTGGTATTTAATTCAACGCAACTTAATTGGAATCCTCCTTCAACAAACCTGAACCGTTAGTAAAAAAGCGACTGCTGTTATTGAGCAATCGCCCCCGTTAGTGTAAGTACATTGTTTCACAATCTCTTTAAAAAAAATAAAGAAATATGATTAACAACCACCATTCCCAGTGAAGGTACGAGTCACGAAACAAATTTTGTATCTGTACGTTTATAAGTTTTTTCTTAACTGTTTCTGCTGTATGATTGCTAATCATTTTCTCGCCACTCTTTTTTACATACCCTTTGCCAAACTAGCCTTCCACTTTAGATTTATAAGGTATGCCGCCTTGATGGCAGCTGAATTTTCTGCATACGAGTACCACTCTCATTTAGTACTCATTTTTGTCGTAATGTGAATAATACCCATTTTCTGATAATTGGATTTTTCAACTAGTCCTTAAAATAAAAACGACATAGACTAATGATGTAGCAAGACAAATTCATATTGATGTTATAAAAGCACAAGAGACAACCACGATGGTTCAATAACAAAACAAAAGGCTACTGTTTGGAGCAGTCAGCCTTTAAGCAAAGCCCTTTTTATTTTAATCCATTTCTTTCTAAATTATTTTAAAAATAGTTTTCATGGATTTATTAAATTCTGTTCAGTTAACTATATCGATACCAAAAAATTGATAGATGAATACCCACTCCAACCCATGTCTAGTTCCATAATATAAATTTATAAGGACAGGAAATACAATTTAAGGAGAAGATATTTTATGTCACCTGAGTTTTGGCATCTTGATAAAAAAGAATGTCATTATGGTCAAAGAGAATGTCATCATCATAAAAAAGATTATTGTCATGATAAAAAAGAATGCAATTGTCATCATCATAATAATTGTTTGAAAAATACTTTAGAAAAAATACTAAATGAACAAAGAAAAGTAAGGAAGAAAGAATGTGACATACCGTCTAATGGGTGTTTTGAACATTTAGGAAGAACTTCAACAAACACAATCCCCTTTATTTTGTATAGTAATACAGAACCATTTAAAGTTGAAGGTGTAACAAAATGTTTCGACTGTGATACAAATAAGGAAAAGTTTGTTTGCTTTAAATCATTTATTTTTCGAATAATTGATTTAGAAGGAGATTGTGCTTTTTTGGAATTGCTAAAATTTAAAAATCATCATAAGAGTACCTCAAACTGCGATGATCATGTATGTTCTCCTTGTTGTCAAGTACATTGTGAAGATGTTGATGATTTGATCGCCACAGGTGTATGTATTCAAGTGGAACTTTCATGTTTTTGTGCTATTCAATGTTTACCTGCTGTATGTATGTAAATGTTTCAAGTTAGCAGGAATATGAAAATTGTAAAAAATATCCTATTGACTATATAATAAACACCTGATTGAACAGGATGTATGTAAATATACTAGATATAAAGAACAAAATGCTCTTAGTGGGTTTTGCGGTTTCAGTTGGAATGGTTGGTGGCAAACTCATCATGTTGCCACCATTATTTTAATTAAAATCCTATTAGGTCACAGAATTTACACTGAAAGAATTGGGTCATTTTTTTTCCCAATATGATTATGATTCCGACTCGAAAAAGTTATAAACAAGTTAAAAAAATCTGTGATCCCAAAAAAGGATTACAGATTTTTTTAACAGGAACTAAATTAGATAGAAAATCAAATTGAATGTGTTTTGATGGGATTTATTAAAACCTAACCCCCAAACCTTAGCAGATATTAGAAACATACTCTTGAAGCACAGTAATCTAAGTCGAAGACGATTTCGCCGCTGCAAGTTGACAGGGCTGCGGCAGGTTCCGTAGGATTTGGAATACATGCAATTTCAAGTAAGGTTATACCTTCCACAAAAATTGGAATGGATGCTCCAGGATTAACGGTTGCAACCACCGCTCCTGCAGGTGAAAGTCTATCAGTTATACGAACTGACATTGAACAACCGCTAGTTGGATTACCCGTGTTTGTTACCACAATTAATCCGCTAAATTCAATATTGGTTCTACTTGAAAAATAGGGTTGAAAATTCGAATCACATGGTTGTGAAATAGGTTCGCAATGTTTAAAGCACCTTAATTCTTGTCTTCTTCTACATAGATTAAACCCTTTTACAGGATTGTGGCAGGGATTTTTTTCATGCTCAAAGTGGCACTTAGGCACGTTTTCGCACACATGATGGTTGCCCATAGAACGTTTTCCACAAGAACATTGTCCCTTACATCCACACTGTTTACCTTCCGATATATTCAATTAAAATTTCCTCCTTGGATTTTTAGATTTTTAGAATTTCTACATAATCAATGTATGTCCGATAGGACATACCGTATCAGCTAATCCATCAATATAAACATCTATTTTTGGAAAAATAGTTAATTTATTTTTTTAATCCCTGTAACTTTTTACCTATGATAAAATGAGAACCATATGCCGAGGAAAAATGGACTATGGGGCGAGAAAAAATGATTAGTATTGCTGGAAGTTGACTTAATAGAAGTTATTGCCTTGCAGCTTGTACCATTTAAAACCTTAGGCCGCTGTTGCAAAAAGATTGCATTAGATATTCTTTATCACCTGAATATAATCGAGTTCAGCATCTTACAATTTCAAGTGGATTCTATTACCCTAACGTTTGACTTACCACAGTAAACCCAGCGATAGCACACAAAGAGAATACGCAGATCTCGGTTGGGTTAATTAAATCGTTAACGAAATAGGCTAAACAGTCTTTTACTTTTAATACATAGAGAGGAGGTAGTGCAGGTGTTGTAGAAATCGGTAGACCATTAATCAATACATTAAGTTTCAGCCCAAATTTGGCTGCACAACTCAACTCTTCTCCAATTCCTCTGGCACAGCATGGACACTTACAAGGTTTATTTTTCTTATTGCATGAACAGTCTTCCGTTTCGTTATTTGCCTGTTGAAGTAGAAATTGAAAAATATTAGGGGTAGGTGTAGGTGTAGGAGTAGTCGATATTGTCGCACAAATGCCTGCAACGTCACATAATTGTACTGTTGTATTGGGAACAGGTGTAGTTTGTCCTGCTGTTCTAAACGTAACAACAGAACAATCCACTACATCGGTAATGACTTGCCCTGTAGTCGGATTCCTTAGCCCCGTCACTACGCTAAAAAAGATATTAATTGCAATTTGTTGTAGATCATTTGGTGGAATGGTAATTGGAGTTGTAGCTTGAAACTGTCGAACCTGATTTAACAAATTCGCTAGATTGCGGACACAACAATTACAGTCTTTCGGGCATTTATCTTCTTCATTTTCTTGGCAATCACAATTTCCCATGTCATCACACCCCCCATCACAATTATTCATATTCCTTTGTTTTTTATGGAAGTTGAATGGAAAGCTTGGAAAAATAATAGGCTTACAATCTCCGCACTTTACATTTAAGGTAACTCCATCCACATCCACTGTGGTTGAAATAGACTGATTGTTTTGTTGGTTTTGATCCCCATGTCTTTGGGTTTGTGTCTGTGCACCTTGGGCTTGGTTTTGATTTTCGGTTTGTGCTTGGTCTTGAGCTCCTCCCGTTTGGTTCTGAACTTCAGTTTGTGCTTGGCTTTGAGGACCTTGCTGCTGGTTTCCTTGCGTTTGTGGTCCCTGCTCTTGTTCCTGTGTTTGAGGACCTTGCCTTTGACCTTCTTGAATTTGCTCTTGCGTTTGAGGACCTTGCTCTTGTTCAAGCCCTCCCTGTTGTTGTTGCTGCTGCTGTTCCTGTTCCCCTATTGATTGGGATAATGGATTATGCTCACAAAATGTCTGGTCACAAGGATTAACCTCCTCTTGACATGTGCAAAATTGTTTTTGTTTATAGCATTTTTTACAGTATTCATAGTCATTACTATTATTAAAACTCATGAGTATCACCCCCTTTCATACTGACTTTAATTCATTATATTTAGAAGAAAGAGTATATGAGTAGACGTATAGAGTAAGCACAAAAAAAAAGGCTGTCCATCGACGAACATATTTTAAACAATTAGGATCAAGTCTAAAATTCTTAAGGAGATTTCTATGGATGATTATCAAAAGCTGGTAAACCGAATTTATAGCATATCAAGTTATTTAGATGAAATGAAAAACATAGAGAAAAACAGGTGGGAATTTTAGAAACCCAAATATGCACAAAAAAAAGTTTTGAAAAAATTAATGGACAGTGGTGTAGTTCGGAAAGTAAAAGTTGATTCAGAGCAGATTCAAAAGGTCCGCCGTTGTTCTCCTTTAGAATTACCTAATGGTGACATTCATTCGGATAATCTTGGATTTTGGTCTGTCGGGATAAATCACGTTTCAAAATTGTGCTTATTGAAGTAAACTGTCAGTTACTTTAAGTGAATTTTTTCACAAATATAATAAAACAAAAAAGACGGTAATCAAATCCGCCTTTTAGAAAATCTTAATCTTTTGTAGTTTTCGCCTTTTTAATTGGAAAATCCTCATTTTGATAATAACTGTTCTTCACTAATATATTGGGTCCTAATGGGTCCTAAGCAAGCAACACCAGAACAACTACAGCTGATTTCTTTTGCTATCTTTGAGCTTTTCCAATTTTCATATGCCCCTTGCAGACTAGTAGTTTGAATATTTCCAAGCTCAGGAATATCCCCAAAATCGGTCACGATAATATCCCCTGTAAAGATATTGGCATTCAAATGCGACCGACCATAAGGATCTATCCTGTTAAAATAATAAATGCGACTGCCCATATTGAACAGTCACCTCAAACTTTATTTTTTTGGCTATATTAATTCTCAATGTTGATTTTCAGCCAAAACTATAACCGCCCCGTAAAGGGCGGTTAATTAAGCTATCGTTCTCCGTTAGCTGAACACCTTGTACGGCTATTTCTCCAACTCATAGCGGGCTGCGATAATGCCCGACTTGAGCGTTCGGCTGGACAGCAGCTTGAGCCTGATTTTCTCGCCGCCGTCGAATACCGATTTTCCGCCGCCCAGGACGACCGGACAAATTGTAAGCTGGAATTCGTCAATAAGGCCGAGCTTAAGCAGCGTCTTCGCCGCTCCCGGACTGCCGAAGATAACGAGATTTTGCCGGGCTGCTCTTTGAGTACCTTTATTTCCTCTGCGATATTGTCCTTGATCAGCATCGTATTGTTCCATTCCACCTTGTCCATCGTGCCGGAAATGACGATCTTCTTAACGTCCTGCAGCCATTTGGCATGCTCCATGTAGCTCTCCATCATACGATACGTCGTGCGTCCATAAACGGGAGCTCCGACTTCGGCTACGATCTCCTCGGCGTATTTCTCAAATTCCTCGTTGTACGGAATCCAATTGAGTCCTCCATTCGAATCCGATGCATACCCGTCAAGCGACACATGCATGAACAATACGAGTTTCCTCATGTCCGTTTTTCCTCCGATTTCGAGTTTATTTTGTTCGATTTTTTTGGCCGCTGGCCCGCGTTTCATCCTGCTGTAACGTTCATTATACATCATTAAGTTACGTAAGGCACAAGTAGAAATCTCAATTTTTTGAAAATGACATTGTTGTGCAAAACTGCCTTAGTTCAACAAGAGTGTTTCGTTTTTCAATCACCCTTCATCGCTTTATCAATACGGACAGGTCGCCCTCAAAAACTTTTTCATCTCTATCGTTAAAGGTTTATCTGGTTCATAGTCGATTCCGGTTCGAAAATCGTATATATCACCATATCAGTTTAACGTTTATCTCAAGTGCCTATTTACCATTCTCGTAAATTCCCATTTCTCAAATTGTTTGACCAATTCTAGGGAAAATTACAAAAAGTTCAAATATTATTTTTCCCATAGGTACTCGCGCCTTTCAATTTTCGGTATATAATCTATAATTTTATTATCTTTAAATTACACAGGAAAAACTAACCTTATCCATTATTTTAATAAGAAAAAAGCGTCTCCTCTTATTTTAGAAACGCCCACGTTCGAATAAGTGTAATAATTCACAAACTTGTTTAGATGAAAGAGCTGACTCTCATTTCGTCCTTTAGTAAACATATGTATTTTTGGATTAAGTTCCATACGGTGTCACTTTAAGTTCTTTTTCCATGTCAAAAATCATTGGATCTTATTCTGTGAAAGAAATCTGAACGGGATATTAGGTTAGAGCCAGCCCACCTCCGTCAAAATTGCTCTTAATTTCTCTGAACGCAGCAAAATTTTGAGAACATTTTGATATTCGTTTTTATCTTCCATACCGCGGACATCTTCTATTGAAAGACTTCCGTCATTATACAAATCCGCTGAATACTTTTCGGGCTGCTCCCCAGCACGAAAAGTGATGATCAGGTTTCTGAATTCATCGGTATGATTTTTCGTCACTCCGTATGGGCAATTGATGGAGTTGATTTGTATGTCTTCCGACTTGAATGCCATATTAATTACCTCCATTGTCTTTTTTTCTACAAAAGAAAATCTGGCTGTTCCTGCAACTAGACTACAACATGTTCTTGAGACTCCATCTATGTTGTTTTTCCGTCGTTACTAATAGTAAATTTATCACCCTTTAGGAACCTCGCTTTTTGGTTTTTAACAACTTTTGTACTATTCTATTCGATATTAAAAATAAGAAATACTTCCTATTTACTCATAAATTTAAGAAAAAAATATAATTAAAACAAGAGAAAATAAATAATTTTTTTGAAGTAACGCACCCGTTAGCTGAATAAGGATTATTGGTGAAAATATATATCACATTTTGTTATTAAGGTCTTTTTAAAATAAATCTTGGTGGAGGTCCGTAACTCTGTTCAGATTCAAAATAAGCAAGCTTTCCTGAAATACAAGAAATGATTGACGGCATTATGTATCCAACAGCCTTTTCTAATGCGGTTAATAAGGGCAGTTCTTTACTTTCAATTTCTTCACAGTCCGATAATGAGTAACAAAACTCTCCAGCACCGTGATTTTTCAACATTTCAGCTATCTTTTCAAAGTTTGAATTAGGTTCGGGAATTTTAATCATAAAATCATTGCGAAGGGTGTCATAGTACTTGTGACGTAATCCTCTTAATGGGTCTCATCTTTTTTTCGGTGAAGATAATTCAAATAATACCCTTTGTTGAATCCTTTTGTTAAAGAAAGATTTAACAATGATTTCTTCAATTTCTTTATTCATTCCAACCCCCTCCTCAGCTTATCAAGTAAGAATGATTATTTATGTAATTTTGAATGCATTGAGGAATTTAGAGTAAAAAAACAAGTATAGAGAATAATGTAGTTAACCATTTAATTTAGGGGGCAACAACGTGTCAAACTTACCTTTATCGGCTTCTGAGCTAGGAAACTTATGGCAGGCTTATCGAGAAAAATCAATGGCGCTTAGGGTTCTGGAATATTTTATTGAAAAGGCTAATGAGAAAGAAACTAGAGATGTTTTACAAAATATTTACATAACCGAAAGTGAAAATGAAGAAAAAATTAAAACGATTTTTAATAATGCAGGAGCTGTTATTCCCACCGCTTTTACTGAAAGTGATGTAAATAAAAATGCACCACAATTATTTGATGATAACTACGTAATTTTGTACATTCGAATGATGAGTAAAGTTTTGACAGGCCTTTATTCCTTACACTCTGGAATGTCATATAGACCAGACATCCGTGAATTGTACATGGACTTTACGACGGATACTCAACGAGCTTATTCTACAACTACGCAATATCTTTTGGATAAAGGCATTCTAACGCTTCCCCCCGTTGTGCCTATGCCTAAAAAAGTCGACTTCATTGTAGATACGAGTTATACAAGTGGTTTAAATCCATTTCAAAAGAAGAGGCCGCTCAATACTGTGGAGATTGGTTTGGTTTACCAATCGTTAGAGTCCAATCTTTCAGGGATGCAATTAATGATTGCTTTTGAGCAAGTAGCTGAAGTACCGGAAGTCAAGAAGTATTTTGCCAGAGGAAAAGAATTAGCTAAGGAAATAGTATCAACCATGAGCAATCTTTTATTAGAAAGCGATATACCTGCTCCTTCTTCATGGGGGGGCGTCATTACAACCTCGACCATTTCGCCTTTTTCCGATAAACTTATGATGTATAATACTAATTTGTTAACCATGTTCGGACTGGGAAGCAATTCAGTTGGGGCTGCCTTCAGTTTTCGGAGCGACTTACTACTTCATTTGGGGAATATCATGACAAAACAGTTTGATTTCACTAAAGATGGAGGAATAATTTTAATGAAACATGGCTGGATGGAGGAGCCACCTTCTTCTTCACGTGAGAATAGTCAGCTTTAGACAGTTTTGCAACATATTTCATTTTAAGTGTAAGACTTTGTAATTCTTGGGGCTATACCTGAATGTAGTGCTTATTAATACGAAATAACTCATGCAGAATGCTTGATTTTTTCGAAAAAAGAGTAAAATGACAAAGTATTTTTTGTTCTCATTGCTATATTCTACCTGGGCATTGATTATTTTATCGATTGCGTACCCGCATAATTGCCTCCCAGTTCCATCTATGGACGATTCCCTGATAACCCAATGCAATTTGTGAGAGAACCGTGAAATATTCTGAGTCTAATATTTAGCACGATAAACTAATCGTATGAAAATAATTGACCAAAGCTTTTAAATCAATTAAAAAACAAAAAAGATGCCTTCAGGAAACATTTATTAATCTAATAAAACAGCACCTTTCCTATTTAGTGGAAGGATGCTGTTATTTTTTTTAGAAAAAATCTTATTTACTTATGGTAAGGTTCACTACTATTAATACTGAACTACATCCTCAACAATCTTTCCCGATTGCTTAATTAGAGCTAAAGGCGATTCTTCCACTAAACTGATCCGTTAGCCCTGATGATTATGATATTTGTCCAATTTGTGGTTGGGAAAATGATGGACTACAAAGAGAACAAAAAGACTATTGGGGCGGGGCTAATGATTTGAGTGTAAATGAGGCAAAAACAGTATATTCGCTTTTACGGGATAAAACCACCAAATCTAAAATGTCTGAAATTGTGGATAAATATGAACAAAGAAAAAGAGAGATACATGGTCAATTCAGGGGAATAGACCATAGAACTACTAAAGGTGAAGAATGCCATAAGGCTTTTGCAAAAGCTAATAGTGATTTTATTATTGAATTAGGCAAAGTTTCAAAGGCACAGCGATAGAAAGTGTAATCATTGAAAATATTGAAAAGTGACACTTATGCAATAATATATGTATCTTTTCGGAGGCGTTATAAATGAGATATTAAAAACATCTCATTCTTTTTAACATATAGTATATTGCTGGGACTGTAGTTACAAACTTTTACATAAAATGCTCATTTAAAAACGTAAGAACACGTCTTTCATATTCTTCCTTGAAGACAAGATATGAATTGATATGTTCAGCATTTTCTGTCAACCATAACTCTTTATGGTGTCCTGAAGATATTTCTTGATAGATCTTTTCGCTTTCCAAGTATGGTATCGCTTCATCACTCTTGCTGTGAATTAATAAAAATGATTTGCCAATTGCATTTTTTACAATATTCATGGGTGATACATCACTTGAGTCTATTTTTAAAAGTTTTTTCATGGAATAGATAATCATAGGGGTAAAAGGTCGGCTGGGTAACTTTGACCAAAACGAAAGGTTTTGTCTTAAATAAGATTCTAAATCACTAAATGGGCTATCAGCAATGATAGCGCTAACATTTGGGTGCTCGCATCCGGCAACAAGAGCTGTAGAAGCTCCCATGCTCCAACCAAGAAGGGCTATTTTCTCCTGTTTTTTTTCCTTAATTGAAAAATCAATTGCAGAAAATAGATCATGTTTTTCAAAATACCCGATTCCAGTGGTTCTTCCCTTTGATTTGCCAGGCATTCCGAAAATCAAACATGAGAACGTTATAGCCGTTTTCCGAAAGAAATTTAGCAAGCAGTAACCCCTCAATCCCCTCCATGGCACGTTCATTGGTATAGCCATGGGCTGTAATGACCACTTTATTACTTCTATTCGGTGTACAAGCGTCGATCCACCAGCCTGAAAGCCTCACTTT
Source organism: Neobacillus sp. PS3-12 (assembly GCF_030915385.1). GTDB lineage: Bacteria > Bacillota > Bacilli > Bacillales > Cytobacillaceae > JAEVLT01. Next base: position 244,905 of record NZ_CP133268.1, read on the forward strand.
GTCTTTTCGGCTGAGGAATTCAATTTCTTCAAATTCAAGTCCGTATTCTCCCGGATTTTTTATGGTTCTTGCTGGAATAGGATGGGTGAGATAGAATCCTACGGTAAGAGGAGCAAGCAAAAATAAAATTGGAGCGGCCAGAAAGGATTTCCAAGATAATTTTCTTATTTTCCTCTTTTTCATTAACATCCCCTCCTTTCCCATTCGAATTAGATTGTTGATGTTGTTTTAGCATATGCAAATGTACATTATATTGATCAAAAATATAGCCAATGGGCAAAGGAGCAATTCATTACTATACACAAGAACTCAACTAAAAAATCACCTAATTAATAACTGTTCATGTTTGAAGTACAAAATTTTTAAATAGTTGTGAAAACAACAAGTTAATTTGCATACCAAAAAACACCGTAAATGGACGGTGTTTTTTGGTTGTCTTTTAGTAAGTTGCTTGTTCAACAAAAAGCTACCCGATAGTAGTATGAAATCCAGTTAAAATGCTTATTTTGGCGAAAATCAAAAGTTTTATTAGGAACGTCTAATTTATGTCCATTTATAACAACAGTGTCATTATCAACCCATTTGATTTTGGCAGTTTCTTCGTGGTAATAAGCAAAAAGAACATCGCAGCGATCATTTCAAGCCGAAAAGATAATATTAGGGGAAACGTTACAGGAATTAATAGATTTGGTTAATAGGTAAATGAGTGATTTTCCGATCGATTAAGAGTGAATTTTTGTGGTAGTAAGATCTGTTGAAAAACCATTTCTTGTTTAACTAACCTGATCCTTTAGCCCCATAACAAAAGGCTTCCATTTTTGTAGCAGTCGGTACATCGAAGAAAGCCCCTGTTATTCCAGTAAGGACTTCAATAGACTAAGTTTTGGAGATGTTCACGTAGAACCAAAAAAGGTAAAATAGTAGATGGTAGGGGCCAATCTTCATCTTTCCAGAAAAGGGGTTGGACTATCGTTTAGTTTTGGAGTTGGAGGTGTTGGATAATTTGTTATATACCGGACTTTTGTTAGTTTTTATTGCTATTGGAAATTGAACATTACTCTTCTTGCACTCACCTGATCCGTTAATTAAAGAAGATCGAAATCATTCAGCTTTAGCTGAAATCAAAATCGATCACGAACACCTCATCAGAAGGATCGGATTTGTCCAGGCTATAGAAATTCTCGATGTCACTCTCCAATTGTTCGCCCGAAGACTGGATGAGAAGGAAAATGGTTTCGTTCCTTACTTCCAAACTCAGGCGGCGTCCGGGGAACAGCCCTTTAGCCCGTTTATGTGCCTTAATGATGCGATTTTTGAGTTTTGATACATACTCCTCCATGGTTCTCCTCCTCTTCCTTCCACAAAAGCACCCCGTTCGTAATTAAAGAACATTCATATGGAAGAAATGAATTTATTTTTTCCTTTTCGATCTTCCCAATAAGCCTATTGCAGCCGCTATGCCAATGCCGATGCCAATCCAAGCAGCTATACCCAATTGATTCGCCTCATTTAGACTTCACGTTTTCTTTTTATATTTATACGCCTTCAAGATACTAAAGTTTCTCAAAAAGAAAAGTGACCGTAGCAACGATCATTGAAGCAAAACAAATGAAGGGCTTCCCCGCTACATCGTATTCATCTTAGTTAACAAATAACAGCTTCCATCTTCCGCAAACCATAAAAATTCTCCAAATTTAATATTAAACTCAACAGTATTTTTATTGTAAATTAGTTTTGTTACTTTTTTATATTGCTTAAGTAATTCCATTGGGGGATCTGTGATAATTTCCTGAGTGTCGTTAGTAATGACAAATCCTTTTGGGTCTAATCTTCGATCAGGTTTTACTTCTGTCGTCCAATTTCCGTTCAGGAGAATCGCTTTAGCCGTTATCCTCTTTTTTCGATTCTGGATAGACCAGATCTTTCGACAATTACATCGATGTATTTTACACTTCATCCATAACCCTCTTTTCTTATAAAATAAGGTCATGGTTCATTATATTTAGACGTGATGCAAAAAATTATGATAAGATGGTTGTCTTTGATTAGTTTTTTAGTCAACTTTTCATATTACACTATAATAAGAAGTTAATTCGTTTGTCATAATTATATGCTATTTACTGATATCAGCATTTTCACGAAATACGATTTTGGAATATTTGTCAGAACTTTTCTAATGGTATTGAAATGGAAGAAGAAAACAATATACAAGGTGCTAAAATTGCAGAAAAAAGAAAGAAGGAATTTAGAGAAAAATACAGAATAATATTCTCACCTTCAACAATGGCAAGAGTTTGTGCAAATAAGCAATATTAACACTTGTTAAGTATTTATCAGGTAAACAAAGGGACAACTGCTGTTCCTGCCAATGTAGAAGAATTAGAACAAATGTTTAGAAAATAGCACAAACAAATAATATTATAATTCATCACTAGAGGTTATTAAATGAAGTTATATGGACTAAAAAAGCGGTTTAATGGATATAAAAAAGGAACACAGTTTTACTTGATTAGTGAATCAGAATTTATAGGTGTTAAAGAGTTTGTATTAAGAACGAAAGATTTAACGAATAGGATATCGATCAATGAAAATGAACTTCTTAAGAATTTTACTTTCATAAAAGAAATCTTTTAATAAATTAAAGACCCTATTGATAACTTTTTTTATTGAACAAACTGGGCAGGTTTGTTGAAGAAGGATATTTTCTGTTTTAAGCGAGTTTGAATTTCAACCCAACCTTACACGAATACAGGTATTGATAAAAACAGGAAAATAGGAGGTATGAGATATGAAGATCAATAGAATAGATCATGTGAGTATTAATGTAAATGATCTTTCAGAGGCTACAGAGTTTTTTCTTGATTTAGGACTTGAAGTGCAAGCGGAATGGGAATTGGATGGAGAACAGTTGGACAGAATAGTTGGGCTTAATGATGTTAAAACGGCATGTGTAGGATTGGGGATGCCAGATGGTCAGGCATGGATAGAGCTAGTCAAATTTTATACGCCGTCAGATGAAAAAGATAATCAGCAACCTTTTTCCAATACGCTGGGTATCCGACATATATGCTTTGCTGTTGAAGATATTGAAGCTATTGTTGCAAAATTGAAAAAGAAGGGCACGGAAATCTTTAGTGAGATACAGCAATATGAAGAAAGTTATAAGTTATGCTACGTTCGTGGTCCAGAGGGAATTATTTTAGAGTTGGCGGAGAAAGTCTGATAAATATTGAATGTGACTTTAAATCATATAAATCTCCAACTTTAAAAATTTCTTCTTAAACTATCGGGGGCTTTAACTCAAAGATCCAAAACAAGAACAGTGAATCGCTAAGTTCATATTAAATAAAAAAGCACCGCAAATATTTGCGGTGCGAATTGATATTGATTTTATTTTACATTATTAGATGTAAATACACGTTTTGTGATAGAAAAGGAACCGGTTTATCAATTTGGCTTTTTTCAAAAAAATTATCTATATTGAACGTTAAAATTCCACTATTTCGTATACTTGTGTAGCAGCTCCTTTAATGTATTCTCCGAATTCCTTCTGGAGGAGTGGGAAAATCTTTTGTGTAGCCTCATCTGCGTCTTCCTTTGTTTCCCAAACGGTGATAACAATGCTTGCCCCGATTTCATCATTTGTCCCAAAATATACTGTTTTAAACCCTTTTTGCTTTTTAAAAATTTCGTTGAAATATTCCCCTATTTTTTCTGCCGTTTGTCGACTGTTTGGTTTCAACATAACGTTTGTAGATCGTAAATACATTTTTATTCCCCCATTCCATTCATTTCAACAAACTGCTTTTTCACCTGCAATAGCTAAAATAATTTTTCCAACGGCAAGCGGGGTGAACATCACCTTATTAACAAAGATGTCCGAGAAAATTTGGAGCTGGCAATTTTTCAACCACTTCAACAGAAACCCGATAATATGGCTTGTAAAATTCCTCCTAAATCCAAGCTGGTTAAATCTTACCATATATTATTGAAAAATTCTGTAAATTATATCTCTTCAATAAAATTTCATTTACAAGTGGAATCGGATCCAAAAGAAATCCGTATAATAATGTATCAAATCTTGAGCTAAAGGATCAGGTTAGCGACAGAAGGAACTATCAGCAATTAGGTAGAACTTATTGGTAAATCACTATTCGTTGTACTTACCCCTAATTAGAATAACTGGTAAATTTTTTACTAAGAAAAGGAAGGTATCTTAAATGAAAGAATTATTATTAATCCAAATAGCTGCTATCATCGTGGCAGTTGTATCGGTTGGCATTGCGGTCTTTCAATTCTTACTCTTTTTGGGGTTGCCATTAGCGGAATATAGCTGGGGTGGAAAATATCAGGGTGTGTTACCGAAGAAAATGAGAATCATGAGCTTACCGTCTGCAATATTATTACTATTTTTTGGTTTCATTTTTTTAATCCATTCAAAAGTTCTATCAGTGGGATTCCATTTACCAACAAAATTATTTGTGATAATTATTACTGTTTTCATGGGATTAAGTACATTAGGAAATTTAGTTTCAAAAAGTAAAAAAGAGAGGTTGGTCATGACTCCTTTGGCAGGTATAACATTTTTATCATGTGTACTCGTACTTTTATATAGTAAATAAATTGCAATCTAATACTTTGTGTTACTGAAGGTTGGTTTCGGCAGCCTTCTTTTTTATTGCACTAAACTGTTAGTTATACAAGTGATTCCAAATCTTACATACACTCCACCCTTTTTGTAAGGGCTAACTAGACTGAAATATTAAAAAAAACTTTCTATTCAGTATAAAACCTTATTTTCGAACAAAATGTGGTATCATGTGAAAAGAATTTTTAGTGCATTTTTACTATCTTTTTCTAAACGAAAGGAAGTCAAAATGGGGAACTTCAGTAAAATTTTGGATAATTCCACTTATTTTCGCTTTGGGTTTGTGCTGTTTTTATTATTAAGTGTACTAATCAGCATTGTTCTTCCTAATAATGATAATTTTTTTATGCTTTATATTATTTCTGTCATTTTTTTAGGTATTGGTTTTTATAATAAACCTGTTTTTTTGATTGTTTTAACTGTTTTGACTGTTGCTTGCAGATATTATTTCGTGCCGAATGCAGAAGAAAGTACATTTTTAATTTTTTTAATGACCTATTTTTTAGTAACGTTTATTTCTGCAGGAATGATGAAATATGTTCAAAGGGTAAAAAATCATACTTTAGAATTAAAATTGGCTCTTGTAAATGCTTTGGATTCAAGAGATCGTTATACTTCGCATCATTCAGAAAATGTATCGAAATATGCAGTACAAATAGCGGAAAAGATGAAGTTATCTAAAGACTTATGTAATACTGTTCGTGTTGGTGGATTGTTGCATGATATTGGGAAAATTGGTATCCCTGAACATATATTGAACAAGTCAGGGAAATTATCAGAGGATGAATATAATATAATAAAGTCGCACCCAACGATCGGTTATGAAATGCTTATGCACGTTGCGGATTATAAGAAGAATGGTGTTTTAGACATTGTTTTATATCATCATGAACGATATGACGGAAAAGGTTATCCAAAAGGTTTAAAAGGTGACGAAATCCCATTGGCTGCTCGCATAGTCGCTGTTGCAGATACATTTGATGCTATGGTTTCCAAACGTGTTTATAGAAATGAAATGAATTTAACCTATACTCTGAATGAGATTCGTCAAAATAGAGGAACACAATTTGACCCGGAAATAACGGATGCGTTTCTTTCTATATTTCAAGAAACGGATATGAAGGTTGATGGCTCGGCAATAAAATTATTGGACAAAAACTCTTAAACTGTAATTATAGATTCAAAAAGATGGGAAGTATACATGATTACTCCAGCCTGAACTTTTGGATTATAGAGTTTTTTACAATAACATTTAACGGTTGCTAGAGTAGAACAGAAATATAAAGCAAATAGATTGTTTTTCCTGGTTACAATTCAATTCGGGGTATTGGTATTAGTCCCCCTTCTGTATTTGGAATTTAAAAATGCTATAAATAGCATTATCTTTTCGTATATAAAAAGAGCCAAAATACGCAAGAAATGAATAAAAACTTGCATATTTTAGGCTCTTTAATTTTATTCCTTATTGTTTTAAAGCTCCCTATAGGATAAGTACATTATTTCACACCTAAACCCAGAATATCTTTTGATTGTTGATAAGAATGAAAATTAAATATCAAGTTTACGTGTCCCGATCCATTTCACCATTTCAGGGTCTTGATGTGAAAAGAATAGGCTTTGTTTCGTATCTAAGGTAGCAATTTTCTCCATATCTTCTTGACTTAATTCAAAGTCAAAGATATTGAAGTTTTCGATAATTCTTTCCTTACGAACAGACTTTGGAATCACAACGACACCTCTTTGTATCAACCAACGTAAAACCACCTGGGCAACGGTTTTGTTATAGTTTTCAGCAATTGATAACAAAGTTTCATTTTGGAACATGTTATTTTTTCCTTCTGCAAACGGTCCCCAAGACTCAATCTGAACATTGTTCTCTTTCATAAAGTTATGACTTTCAATTTGTTGATTGAAAACATGTGTTTCGACCTGATTTACGGCAGGAACAACTTCATTATGAATGATTAAATCAATTAGGCGGTCTGAATAGAAGTTACTTACTCCGATTGCTTTGATTTTTCCCTCCCTGTATAATTCCTCCATAGCTCGCCATGAACCATGTACATCTCCGAATGGCTGATGAATCAAATACAAGTCTAAATAATCCAATTGAAGTCTTTTTAGTGAATTGGCAAATGCTTTCTTTGTGCTCTCATAACCAGTATCCTGAACCCATAATTTCGTAGTAATAAACAATTCCTCTCTTGGCACACCGCTCCGCTTAATAGCTCTGCCAACCGCTTCTTCATTTAGATAAGAGGCTGCGGTATCAATCAGTCGATAACCAGCCATAATAGCATCATAAACAGCTTGTTCACATTCTTTTTCATCTTGAATTTGAAAAACACCAAAACCAATTATCGGCATTTCAACACCATTATTTAAAATAACTTTTTGCATAAAAAATTCCTCCTGTTTATTAATTTTGAATGTCTTTTATTTACCCACTCTATTTGCGTATTCTGCCGGGTAGCGCTCTCCCGAAACTTCAATCTTTGATAGTGCATCGTTCAAATCATGTAGTTCTTCTGCAGTCAGCTCAACATCCGCTGCGCCAAGATTTTCTTCCAGACGTTCCAGTTTCCTTGTACCGGGAATCGGAACAATCCATGGTTTCTGAGCAAGTACCCATGCTAATGCGATTTGAGCAGGAACTGCTTCTTTCCCTACCGCAATATTCTTTATCAGTTCCACCAATATCTGATTGGCTTCGATATTTTCCGGTTTGAAGCGAGGAACAATACTGCGAAAATCGGAACTAACGAATGTTGCATTTTTATCAATCTTTCCAGTAAGGAAGCCCTTGCCCAGAGGGCTAAACGGTACAAAGCCGATTCCAAGTCCTTCAAGGGTAGGCAGCAGTTGTTCTTCAGGACTTCTCCACATCATGGAGTTTTCACTTTGAATCGCAGTCAAAGGCTGAACTGCATGTGCGCGACGAATCGTTTCCACACCTGCTTCAGAAAGCCCCCAATGTTTAACCTTACCTTCCTTAATTAGGTCTTGTACAACACCAGCTACTTCCTCAATCGGCACATTTGGATCAACCCGATGCTGGTAGTAGAGGTCAATAGTATCAACCTTTAGTCGATTTAGCGAGCCTTCAACTGATTGTCGAATAATTTCCGGTTTGCTATCAAGCACCTGCTTGCCATTTTCCATTTTGATACCGAATTTAGTGGCAAGGGCCACTTTTCCCTTGAAAGGTTCCAGAGCCTCACCAACCAACTCCTCATTCACATATGGACCATAAACTTCGGCAGTGTCGAAGAAAGTAACGCCTCGATCAATGGCTGCATGAATCAGCGAAATCATCTCTTTCTTGTCCGATGGAGGACCATAGCCATGACTCATTCCCATACAGCCAAGACCTATAGCAGAAACTTCTAAGCCGCTATTCCCTAACATACGCTTTTGCAAATTTCATCTTCCTTTCTTTTTTATCCTTTTTCGGCAAAAAGACTCCATCTGAGTTGTGTTACGGGCGAAAGCGATGAATTGCCTGATTTGTTAAACCATTCGAGCATTTGTGCTATTCTACATCTGTAAATGCGATATTTGACATTGCTCCAGCCTGTTTTCCTGGAAGTGAGATAACTTGCATTCTTATTATGCAACAAATGAAAATACGACTGGTATCACAATCCTTTCAAATGATTGCCTAATCCTCTCACAGCCATTTACACAAAAAATGAACTTACATTATAATGGGACCATCACGGATGAAGAAAAGGGGGATTATATGTTTGAACAATTATATAAACAAAGAGTTGAGCTGACCAAAATCATAGAGCGTTACACAGGACGTGACGGCTCCCATGCTACTGATATTCCGTCTTTATATTTCTCTCGGTACTCTAACGATACTGGACCAAATTACGGAGTTTACAAGCCTTCCTTATGTATTATCGTTCAAGGGATGAAGGAGGTATTACTGGCACAGGAACCCTTCAGGTACGGTCCTGCCGATTACTTGGTTGCATCCGTTAAATTGCCCGTAACTGCACAAGTGACAGAAGCCTCTTCCAATGTTCCGTATTTGGCTCTCAAACTTGAATTTACACCGAGTGAAATTTTAGAGGTGTTACGTGAAACTGAAATGGGTGTTGAAAAGAAGGAAAATGCTACGCGAGGTTTGTTTGTTAGCAAAATAGAGCCATCTCTTCTGGACGCAGTAACCAGATTAGCTCGACTACTAGATAATCCGAAGGATATCCCGGTACTTGCTCCTTTAATTATGAAAGAAATCATTTATCGAGTTTTACAAGGAGAATATGGTAGGATGCTGAAACAAATCGCAATAGAGGGGAGCTCTGCTAATCAAATCAGTGACGTGATTGAACACATCATGAATAATTATGAAAAGTCGTTTAAGATTGAGGAACTAGCTGAAATCGCGAATATGAGTGTTTCTTCGCTTCATAGGCACTTTAAAGAGGTAACTGCTATGAGCCCGATTCAGTTTCAAAAACAACTAAGGCTACAAGAAGCTAGGCACCTGTTATTATCTGAATCAGCGGATGCTGCTGATGTTGCATTCCGGGTCGGCTATGAAAGTCCATCGCAATTCAGTCGTGAATATTCCCGTATGTTTGGGTTACCACCTAAAGAAGATGTAAAAAGCCTGAGGGATAAATATGACCAAACAATAAACGGATGAATCCCCTGCCTGTTTTCATGTCCCCTACTCCTTTACGAGTGGGGTTTCTTTGTTTCACAAGAAAAAAGAAAAGCAGACTCCCATAAAAGAGCCTGCCTTCCCTGTTTTGTATAATTAAGCAGCTTTACGTACGTTTGAAGCTTGAGGTCCACGTTGGCCTTGCTCAACATCAAAAGTCACTGCTTGACCTTCTTCTAAAGTTTTGTAACCTTCACCTTGAATCGCTGAGAAATGAACGAATACATCGTCTCCACCTTCACGTTCGATGAATCCGAAGCCTTTTTCGCCATTAAACCATTTTACTGTACCTTTTTCCATTTGTATTGCCTCCTAGTGTGTATACACACACAACGTAATACTATCCTTGCTCTCAGTGATCATCAAGATGAAAATTTACAAATCCTTTACACCGAACAAAAATAATTCTTTTTAATCATAACATTTTTTGTAAAAATTGGCAAGAGACAAAAAAATCCATTGAGCTCCCTATTTCTTTATAATAATCATTGCCGTATATTTTGTATCAGGATTCGCTCCATATTCTGTGTGCATACTTGCAGCAAGAGGAACAGCATTGTATTTAACATCTATAAGCTTTCCTTCCTCTAATGAGCCAAGAAAATCATTAACTACCCGAATAAGTTCTGCGAAGTCTGTACTTTGAAAACCTTTTGCCTCAAACATAATTTTATCCCTCCCTTCATCTTATATTTAAACACAAAAGGCATATTCTCCTATAAGAACTCCTATTATTTTTTTTCAACGAGAGTACCTTTAGTAAAGTATGAACAAGTATGAACTGCTATGGGCTTTGAGCTATATATCAAATTTAAATGGAATATTAAAGTAAGTTATTAAGAAGATGATAATAAATAAAGAAAAAATATATGCTAAGAATGGTTTATACTGATGGAGCGCTATAACTGAAAACATTACGATATCAAACAAAAATGAATACCAAAATTTCCATCCATTCTGATAGGAAATCCTCTTAAATACATTTAATATCCACTCAACTAATATGTAAATCCCTGACCAAAGCATTATAAACATCAGTCTTTGAAACCATTTTTCAGGAAAGTGGGAAAGAAAAATTAAGATACTAATAGGCATTGTAATAAGAGCATAAACAATAACAATCATTTCTTGTCCATATAAGAAATCCGGGTGAAATTTCCATAATGTATTTTCTTTTACTATATATTCGTAAAGCAAACCTCCCACACAAATAAAAAACATACTTGCATGGTATTCTCTCCAGTTTTTCCAATTGCCCCACTTCAGGGATGCCATTATGGTTAGAACTGCAATAGTGACATGCATTAAACAAAGTCCTTTCGACTGTTTCCATATAGCTTTCCCTTTTTACAACCGAACAATGTAATACTCAAACTACTAATTTTGAAACTTTTGTTGGAAAGTATAGCGAAAGCAAGTAAATATTTATTTGTCTTTAAAACCAATTCAAGATAACTCCTAACTAATTCTTTAACTGATAGCTATACTCAGGAGGCAGTTACATTATTAATTAACAACCACAATTTTTCCGTTTGCAGCATTGCTTTCTATTAATTGATGTGCTTTGTGTATTTCATCCAATGAGAAAACCTTTGCAATAGGCACTTTAATTTTATGTTGTTCAAAATGGTTGAATAGTTCAACTAGCAATTTCTCTTTAAAATTTACTCCGCTATCAAACTGAGTAAAATACGTACCAGCAGGAATATCCATCATAGGCTCAAAATTTTCTAACACCCACTCACCGCCTAATATTCCGGTCATACATAATACTACACCGTGATGGGAAAGTAACTTCAGTGAATGTTTCAATGTGACCGTACCTACTAGTTCTAAAACTTTGTTCACGCCATTTGGAAAAACTGAGAAAAGTTGTTCTGATAAACTTCCATCATCAAGCAAAACATAATCCGCACCATATTCTTTTAAAAATTGTAAAAATCTCCGAGCGATTGATTCCAAAGGCATTAATTTTTACCAGTACCCATCCCGATTTCACTTTAGGAATTGGAACTTCCTGTACAGCCAATTCACTTGCTGTACAGGTTTTTTCTAATACAACAGCTTTCATTTTTAAATCCCCGTTATACACTATTTTTTCAGGAGACCTTCCTTTAGTACACAGTACCTGAATTTTTTATAATTTATTTGCTGGCTACAGCGATAAAATTAAAATACTCATCCTCTGGATTCCCATTTCCATCTTTCAAATTGAGAATATAGGATGCAGCACCACTCGTCAAATCGTATCCTACCCCGCCGTTTATATTAACAAAATGGGTGCCAATCGTATCACTCACTGTGGCGGTCAAAACAGGGATGCTGTTGAAACTGCCTGCCGGAAAATCTATTCTAAAGAGACCTGTAGATAATTTTTCAATACTAAAACCATGACCGACTTCAATGTATCCATTTGAAGCAACCATACCTGAAATGATTTGCATGGATGCTCCCGGAGGTCCCTGAGGTCCTGTGTCCCCTTTTGATCCTTGTGGTCCAACGGCGCCTGTTGCACCAGTATCCCCCTTATCTCCTTTTGGTCCTTGGATTCCAGTATCCCCTTTGTCACCCTTAGGTCCGACTAGCCCCATTTCACCGGTTGCTCCCGTGGCGCCAGTATCACCTTTTGGTCCTTGTGGGCCGACGGCACCGATGTCACCTTTGTCTCCTTTTGGTCCCTGAATATTCCATGTTACTCCCTGTTCGTTACTTTTTGTGGTTTCTCCAGGCTGCAATAGGCGGACGGAACCATCGTTTGTTTTGACTGCTGCCCTTAATGTGTTGTCGGGATTCACAAATGTCGCGTTTGATGCCGCATAAGCAACACCTGATAATAATAAAGCAGAACCAAGAATGACGCTTATTATTGTTTTTTTCATTCATACACCCCCTGAAAATCACTTTATTCAAAGAGTGATACGATATGCCTATTTTGTTAAGGTTCGAAGGGGCTTCGTGTTTAGGAGTGCGTTACTTGAAAAAAGACATCGCCTTTTTTGAGGGTATAAATATCTGTCACCACAGTCCTTGATACTGTGATATTTTTTATACAGCTTAGCACGTATATTCATTAGTAGACGAAACCAAAAAAGCAATTTTAACAAATCAATTTAAATTTTATTATTTTTCAAATAGTTTTTTCTTGTTCCATAGCTTCTCCGATAAACGAATTTTCTTAAATCAACGTCTTTTAAATACCCGTCATAACACAAGAAGAGTAAAGATTGAAACTCTTTATAGTTTTCCATGACAAAAAGAGCGAACTCTTTTCGTTCTCTCTTCATTTTCATCTTCATTTCTTCCTTTGAAAGGATATTGTCAAGCTGATCTTGGTAATAGGCTTTCGTATCTTCCCACTTATCTTTGCGATTCACCAAAATATCCTGACCATACTTCGGTAACTTTTCAATAACAAGGTCGATATATCCCTCCGACCACATTACCATTTTATCTTTTTCTGGAAGCTCAAAAACCAATTTTAATAATTCCGTTTCATCCATATCTTTTTCCATTGCATATTTTCCGACCCGATTCATTTTATCACCTCAAATATGAATCTTTTGGCCTTAGTTTGTTTCAAAACAGCCACATTTAAGTAAAGAAAAACACATTGAATTAGGGAATTCAATGTGTTTTTCTTTAGCTTCTCAAATGAGAAGGGTATTTTTTTATTTTTCAGACTTAACAGCTATAAATTCGGCAATAGTTTCAGGGGTATTTTTACCTTCTTTTCCTTGGAAAAGGTCGATATTAACGGTCACATCCATACAGCCAAGGTATTTTCCATTTTCATCTCGAACAGCCATAAATTTTTGATAGATTTGACCTGGCTGTCCGTTATGTTTTGGGAACCAAAATTCCCATTCATCACGCTCACCAGAACGGAAGTCATCAAGTAATTTCTTAACATGGTGTGCAGCTTTAGGATGAAGTTCTAGTACAGGACGACCAATTGCTTCCTTACGACGACCATGTACACGATCAGGATTATTTGAATACCAGCGGAAGATATCATCTGCATCGCAGAATCCCATTTCAAATGGCAATAACTTAATGATTGAATCCAAAGTACTTGCCTTGATGGCACCTGTTTCAAAGTTAATTACAGCTTCTGGACTAATTAAATCTGATAATTTTTCTTCAGACATACTCTTCTCCCTTTAGATATTTTAGGACATATTTATCTTACGAAATGCCAGTCGAGACACCATTACGTGGGAGGACGCTAGAGCGCTCACGCGTAAACCCCTCGGGCGTTAGTTCCTAAAAAAGAAATTTTTGTAACTAACACTAATATAGTATAAAACCATTACACTTGGTGTGACTTTAATCACGAAACGATATGACTGTTGTATAAATATAGTTTTTTCTTTAGGCACCCGTTCGTAATATTAGGTTAACCACATTTTTACGGTTGATATGTTATTATTTTAGTATTATTATAGCAGTATAGTGAAAGTTTTATTGCAAAAGTTTAACAAAGTTAGTGATTCACGCAAATATGTAATCGCTCACAAAATCATGAGTCCTTTTAAAAGGAATTCTTTTCATACTTAGGAGGCGGTAGAATGGAAAATCCATTTATTACAGCACTTGAAACGATTTTAGATCGCAAATATATAATTACCAATCCCTCAAAAACCTTACGTTATCGCAAAGGCTATCGCTCGGGACGCGGGGATGCACTAGCTGTTGTCAAGCCAGGAAATTTGACAGAGCTCTGGCAAGTTCTAAAAACGGCTGTCAAATTTGACAAAATCATCATTATGCAAGCGTCAAATACAAGTTTGACAGAAGGATCAATTCCTGCAGGCGGCTATGATCGTGAGGTCATCATTGTATCAACAACAAGGATTACACACCTTCAGTTGATCAACCAAGGCAGTCAAGTTTTGGCCTTTCCAGGCACAACGCTCTATACACTTGAAAATGCGTTGAGACCGCTCGGACGAGAGCCGCATTCTGTGATCGGCTCGTCTTGTCTCGGTGCGTCGGCCATCGGCGGAATTTGCAATAACTCGGGGGGCTCGCTCGTCAAACGCGGCCCTGCTTATACGGAGCTGTCTCTTTTTGCCCGCATTGATGAAAATGGCGAGCTGCAGCTGGTGAATCACCTTGGTATCGACTTAGGCGATACGCCTGAGCAAATCGTTGCCAATCTTGATGCTGGAAATTTCGATCCGAATGCTGTCCCGGAATCCCCAAAACACGGGCACAATCACACTTATCAAACGCGTGTGCGTGACATTGACGCAGATAGCCCAGCTAGATACAATGCCGACCCCAATCAGCTCTATGAATCTTCAGGTTCTGCTGGCAAAGTAGCTGTGTTCGCAGTAAGGCTCGATACTTTCCTTAAAGAACAAAACGAAAAGGTTTTCTACATCGGGACCAATACCCCGCACGTGCTAGAATTGATTCGGAGAAAAGCACTGTCGGAGTTCGAAAATCTCCCTGTCGCTGGCGAATACATGCACCGTGAAATCTACGACATCGCCAAAAAATACGGCAAAGATTCATTCATAGTCATCAATAAACTTGGAACTGACCGTTTGCCCTTATTATTTGGTATGAAAGCTAATGCAGAGCGGATTTTGGACAAAATGAAAATTTTCAAGCCTTATCTTCCTGACCGTGTCTTGCAAAAACTGAGCTATCTTTTCCCCAACCATTTGCCAAAAAGAATGGAAGAATTTCGCGAAAAGTATGAGCACCATCTGATCCTCAAAATGTCAGGCACAGGTAGTGCTGAGGCGGAGGCTTATCTGACGGAATTTTTTAAAGAAGCTGAGGGTGACTTCTTTGTCTGCACGCCAAAAGAAGGAGCGGATGCGTTCTTGCATCGGTTTGTGGCGGCGGGCGCTGCGATTCGCTTCCAGGAGGTGCATCAAGACGAAGTCGATGATATTTTGGCGCTTGATATCGCACTAAGGCGCAATGATCTGGACTGGTTTGAAGAGCTGCCTGAAGAAATCTCAAGCCAGATTGAGCATAAGCTTTACTACGGACATTTCCTTTGCCACGTGCTGCATCAGGACTACATTGTGAAAAAAGGAGTCGATGCGCATGCCTTGAAGGAAAAAATGCTGGAGCTTTTGGATGCGCGCGGTGCGATTTATCCAGCGGAGCATAATGTTGGTCATCTCTATGAAGCCGCACCATCACTGGTTGATCACTACAAAAATGGCGACCCAACCAACAGCTTCAACCCAGGAATCGGAAAAACCTCGAAACTTAAAAATTGGGCTTAATCATCATTATGAAAGACCATTTTAAGAGTACACTTTTTGACAAATTTGATTTTCAAGTAAAACGAAGAAAATAAGCTAAATTTCATTTTGGTACGATTGAAAAAGGAAACTGAAAGTCTACGGGCTTTCAGTTTTTTTATTTTAGCCATTATTCACTAAAAGGCTGGTTCTATTAGTAAAATATTAGTTTTAAAATTACCTAGTATGGTTTTCACGCACATTTATACTTATAAAATCCTATTCTTATCATCCATTTTCATTGTTTCATTTACTATTTGATCCAACGCTTGCATAATTACTGAAGTCCCTGTGATTCCAATATAAGAAGCTCCCAATTCAAAACCCTTAAGGGCTCCTTGAGCATTAGCAGCAACAGTTCCAATCTTAAACCCATACTCCTTGCCAATTTTGTACAACTCTTGGATGACCTGTTGAACTTCAGGATGTTGGGCACCTTCCGCCTTATATCCCATATTTACAGATAAATCCGTTGATCCAATAAATGCCATATCAATTCCAGAAACACTCATAATTTCCCTAAAATTTTGAACTGCTTCTGGGGTTTCAATATGAACACAGATGAGTACATTTTCATCTGACTCATTAAAATAGGATTCTCCTCCATCCATTCCGAAACGCGCTGCCCGGATAGCAAAAGCTGCCCCCCGTTGTCCCTGTGGAGGGAATTTAGCCCTTTTTACAACGAGTTCCGCATCCTCTTTCGTATTTACCATAGGCACCTGTATTCCTTTAGCACCTCTATCTAACGCCTTTTGAATACTTGAGGCATCATACGAAACTCGGATAATTGGCACTAAATCAACCAATTCTGCAGCCCTAACCATATCTTCAATTTCTGAATGGCTAAATGCCCCATGTTCATCATCAATTACGACAAAATCATATCCAGTATAGCCAATCATCTCGATAAGGGAGGGAGCAAAAATTCCAAGGAAAACTCCAAGCACATTCTCACCATTCATAATTTTTTGCTTTACTTTGTTTTTCATATAATTTCACTCCAATAATTGATTGTTTTAAAATAAAGAGCTTTTTTGAGTTATTGTATTTGTTCCACGAATTATATATCGGGTATAAGTTTTACGGGTTTTCCCAGGTAATACTAGTTTTCTATGAAGGAAAACAATATGGGTATAGCATATTCGGTGATTTTCGTGGATAAAAATTCCTTCAAATACTATAATTACTCCCCATACCCCTGTTGAAGAATCCAGTCACGTAAACGGGAGGTAACCTCCTCGGGTCTTTCTAATGTACTTAAGTGACCACACTCTTCAATAACGGAAAGACTTGCATTAGGAATATTGGAAAAAAGATATTCATGCATTTCCATTGAACAAAGCATATCCTGTCGACCAAGAAGAACAAGTGTAGGACATTCAATTGCGGATAAATTCTCCCGTCCGTCGGGACGTGTCATAAGCGCCTTCATTTGGTTGATCATCGCCTTTGGCCCAACGTCTTCTGCCATTTTCCTAATTGTTTCAATTAAATCTAAATCCTTTTGCCGATCAGGATGAATTAATACTGGCAGGAGATATTTTTCTGTTACATCCATAAATTTTCCGTGTGTAGCCATGTCAATAAAATTTTCCCATCCTTTAATTTGTTCTAGGAGGGGAGGATTCGGATTGGTATCTAAAAGGGCTAACTTTTTTACTCTTTCAGGTGCTTGGCGTATTATTTCCATTGCAACGATTCCACCCATTGACAGGCCTGCCAAGGAAAACGCAGCTGGTGCTTCATGTAAAATGGATTTAGCCATTCCCTGTATGGTATCGTCCTTAGTTAAATCACCAACTTGTATATCTGCTACATCTGCCAAATCATCCATTTGATATCTCCAAAGATTTTCATTACATAATGTCCCTGGTAGCAAAATTAAATGTTCTTTTGACATCATTATCCCTTTCTTTCGTTTGACTACGCATTCAAAATTTCTCAAAAAAAGGATCAACAAGACATGGATTGTCGTAGTTGCTTACTATTGATATCCTTTCCGCTCCTGCTTCACATCATTAAACTCTATAATACGAATGTAGTTTTACGAATTTTTAATTCCGGTTCAAGAATTATTTGAATCGGGACAGAAGGAACCGTTTCACAATCGATCAAATCTATTAATTTTTCCAATGCAAGAGACGCCATTAATTCCATATGCTGAGAAACTGTAGTTAACCCAATAAAATGATTGCTCGCTAGGCTAATATCATCAAAACCCACTACAGACACATCTTTAGGAATTTTCAAATTTAAACTTGCTGCAGCATCTAAAATTGCTAAAGCCATTTGATCCGAAACTGCTAAAAAGGCTGTAGGCCTATTTTTTTTGTTTAATAAATCCTTTGTATACTCAAAAATCTTTTGATAGGAAAATTCTCCGTTATAAACTAATTCTTCCTCATATGGAATGCCATGTTGCAATAGTGCTTCTCTGTATCCTGCAAATCGCTGATAAGTTGTTAAATACTTAAAAGGGCCTGCAATATACGAAATTTTTTTATGCCCCAGTTCAACCAAATGATTTATGGCTAATTTTGCACCTTTGATATTATCAATAACCACGAAATTCGCTTGGGGATCATCAATGCTGCTATTGTATAAGACAATCGGAAATCCCATATCATGCAGCTGTTTTATTTTGGTGTCGTTCCGCTTAACGGAAGCAACAATAATACCATCCACCCTTTTTCCTATCAAAGTATTAATGGATTTATCTAAGTTTTCATCATCATGATTGGTATTGCAAATTACCACATCGTAATCTAATTTCTGTGCCTGTTCAATAATTACTCCAGCAGACTCGGCAAAAAATAAGTTTGAAATATCCCCGACAATCAACCCGATGGATCTTGTTTTCTTTTCAACTAGACTCCTTGCAATCTCATCACGGGTAAAACCTAATTCATTTATAGCTAAAAGAACTTTTTCTTTTGTAGAGTTTTTTATAAAAGGATAATTATTTAAAACTCTCGACACAGTCGATTGAGAGACTCCCGCTTTCCTTGCCACATCATCGGCTGTAACTCTATCATTCATCGTTATTTTCCTTTCACCAAACAAAATATGATATACATATTATTAACTCTAAATTTGCTTATACAAAACTATCATAACGAATTCTATTTATTTGAGTTATTAAACGTTTTTAAAAAGGTAGAAGCCAATCATGGCATATCCCTTATTTTGGATACCATATTTAAATAGCCGTCCAACCACCGTCTACTTTAATGGTCTCCCCCGTGATAAAATCAGACATTTCAGAAGCTAAAAACAGAACAGATCCAGTTATATCGGAAGGGCGAGCCAATTTCCCCAAAGGAATTCTGCTTACCACATCCTGATAAAAACTTTGATCCTCAAACATTTTTTTTGTTAAATCTGTCTCAATAAATGTTGGGGCGACAGCATTTACCTTGATATTGTATGGAGCCCACTCAATCGCTAATGCTTTGGTAAGTTGGACTGCGCCACCTTTGCTTGAACAGTAGGCAGCTCGTTTAACATATCCCACAAATGCCATTTGAGATACGATATTGATAATTTTTCCTTTTTTCTGGGGAATCATGTATTTCCCGACACGTTGAGAACCAAAAAACACGCCTTTCAGGTTCGTATCCAAAACACGATCCCAATCATCTTCTGTCACTTCCATTGCCGGTTTTGGGATATTAATCCCCGCATTATTGACAAGAACGTCTATCCCATTATTCCGAATGTACGCTTCATCGACCATTTCATATATATTTTTGACATCTTGCATATCACAAACGATATAGGAGCATTCAGATTGAAGCTCTTTTAATTGATCCGCCGTTGTGGAGAGTGCTGATTCGTCCCGCCCTGTAATGATTACCTTAGCACCCAACTTGGCAAAAGAAAGAGCAATATCCTTACCGATCCCTTTGCTTCCACCTGTAACAATAACTTTTTGTCCGCGTAGCTCCGTAAAATAGCTCACTTTTTTCCCTCCTATTAATCAGCCCACTGCAAAAGATAAAATACTGGGATCTAAAGTGGTTTCATCCTGACGTCCCCCCAATCTTCCATAAATAAAAGGTCAGGGGGACAGATCATACTATAATTTTATTAGTCTATTATTTTCATCTAGAGATAAGCCGGTTTCACGTGCCGCTTTTACCACTTCGGGTGCCCATTCAAGCTTTGGACGATCATCCCCGCTGTTAATAATAAAGAGGAATCCAGTCTCCTTGGCCACACAGTCTATTCGACGATAAACGTCCGTTGGAATAGACATGATATCCTTTTCCTTTAGCACCACTTCTCCGTCCTCACCATTTTCTCCCAACGAAATCTTCCATTCGCCTTGTTGAACGAAAACGACTTGTTTGGTGGATTGTTTAAATGTGTGGAATCCATTACCCGACTCAGCCTCCACTAACTCAAAGGTAAACGAATGCTTGTAGTTTAAGAGAGATAAGCGATCAGCAGCCTCTGCCATTCCAGGCCCGATCAGGCCGTAGCTTTTTTGGCTCCCCCGAAAGGCGGCAATCCAAATACGATTCCTCATGGGGAACCCGGTCCTGAAAGCGAAAAATCTGTTTACACATCACTTCTTCGCTAATTTTTGGAACCTTGGCCAGTTCTTCATTACTGATTGGAGTCACCACTTTTGCATGGCCTGGTACTTCCTCGCCTGCAGTGGTATCAATTAATCGTCCATCCTCCAGCAAAACAAGCCCATATCCTTCAGCAGTACGCAGTACTTGGGGAGCCCAAGTAACCTTGCCAGGATTGTCTTCACCTAAAATACAGTACAAGAAACCATCATCGGAGCCAATATTTTCAAAAGCCCGAAAAATCTTTGGAGGAATGGAGAATACATCTCCTTCTTTTAAAATAGCCTCTCCTTCTGTTCCATCATTCCCCCAGAAAAAGCGCCATGTCCCTTTAGCAACAATAAATACCTCAGCTGTTAAGTGTGAATGCAGCGAATTTTTTGTTCCATATGGCATTGCAGCCGCTCCAAAGTTAAACCCATGTGCCTCCACCAAATTTATCACTCTTTTGCTGCTTTCCGATACACCTGGACCAATAATTGTGTAGTTCTCTTTTTTGTCAGAACCGGGAGTTTTCGCATCAATAAAAGCAGTTCGGTCCGCCACCAAATCTTCGAATAAAATCACGCGCTTTTTAAATTCTTCCTTCACAATTGTCATCAACTCTACTTTCCCTCCTTTACATTATTAATCTAGCTCATTACACTTTTATTTCCATACCGTCTTACACGTAGCAAGGCCTGTTCCCGATGGCCCATAAAATTTTCTAATTCACAAAGACGAGCAGCATATTCCCCTATTAACACGCTCGCTTCAGGAGTACATCTTTGATAAGTACACGTTTTAATGAACTTTCCAACCCAAAGCCCCCCTGTATAACGTGCCGCTCCTTTTGTAGGAAGGGTATGGTTTGTTCCAATCACTTTATCGCCATATGCTACGTTTGTTTCAGGCCCCAAGAATAAGGCTCCGAAGTTTTTCAAATTTCCCAAAAAATAATCTGGGTTTTCTGTTAGTATCTCTACATGTTCAAATGCTAACTTATCCGCTTCTCTCACTGCTTCTTCTTCATTTTCAACAAGAATAATGATCCCGTTTTCTTCCCAAGCGATTCGAGCAACATCCGCAGTAGGCAGAACTTCCAATTGTCGCTCAATTTCGATTATGGTTTCTCTTGCTATCTTTTCAGATGTTGTGATTAAGGCTCCTGGAGATGTAGGACCATGTTCAGATTGACCAAGGATATCACAGGCAATCATTTCAGGATCTGCCTTTTCATCTGCAATCACCAACGTTTCTGTAGGACCTGCAAGTAAATCTATACCAACAATTCCAAAAAGCTGACGTTTTGCCTCCGCCACAAAAGCATTTCCAGGTCCGACTATCATATCTACAGGCTGGATTGATTCAGTTCCTAAAGCCATTGCAGCTAACGCCTGAACACCGCCGAGCACATATATTTCATCTGCACCAGCCAAAGACATTGCTGCAATGGTTGCTGCGGGAATTTCACCGTTAATCGGTGGTGTACAAGCAATCACTCGCTTAACTCCTGCAACTTTTGCAGTTAATACGCTCATATGCGCTGAGGCGACCATTGGATACCTTCCACCAGGGATGTAGCATCCAACACTTCCAACAGGAATATTTTTATGGCCCAAAATAACTCCAGGTAGCGTTTCAACTTCTATTTCCCGGATGGCTGACTTTTGTACTTCAGCAAATCTTCTAACTTGTGCTTGTGCAAATTTAATATCATTAATCGTTTCTTCTGGAAGGGATTTTATGATTTCATCTACTTGCTCTTTTGATAATTTAAAATTTTCAGGTGACCACTTATCAAGTCTTCTAGAATATTCTCGAACAGCCTGATCACCATTTTTCTTTACTTCTTCAATCATACTTTTAACTGTTTGTGAAACATTCATCTCTGTTTCGGCAATTTCTTCTTTTGACTTGCCCATTTTTAAAAATTTTGCCATACCAATCACTCCATTTTTTATAAATACGATGTGAATTACTAACTTCATCTTTTAGGATACGTTCGCTCTAATTTTAATGATTAAGTGATTTTTTCAACCTTTACGAAATAGATTCATAGATCCTTGAATCCATGTTTCCTAAAGCTAAGGAATCTACGATTTAATACTCGATAATCTCATTTCTGCCGATAAACGATGACCTTCTAACCCTTCAATTTCAGATTGTTTAGATGCATGTGAGGCTAAATATTGAACACCCTCACCCGTAATTTGTTGATGGGTGATTACCTTCACATAACTTCCAACCCAAAGACCACCTGTATATCGAGCAGCTTTATTTGTCGGTAGAGTATGGTTAGTTCCAGAAACCTTATCTGAAAATACGACTGAGCTGTCCGAATCTATGAATAATGAGCCATAATTATAAAGACGATCCATTGAATCTCTACTATTTTTTAAATGCAAATGAAGGTGCTCGATTGCATATTCATTACAAATATCTATTCCTTCCTGTAATGACTCTGCGATAATGACTTCTCCTAAATTTGTCCATGACTCATGTGCTGGTGAATGAGGAGAGAATTCATGGAGTAAATGCTCAACCTCTTCTACTGTTCTATGGGCCGTAGAAATTGATGTAGTTACAAATATAGCACGAGCATATGGATCATGTTCCGCCTGTGCCAGGAGATCGGCAGCACATTTTTTTGGATCAGCCGATTCATCTGCAAACACGAGAACCTCACTAGGACCCGCAATGAGATCAATCCCCGCTTTTCCAAATACCTGACGCTTAGCTTCTGCGACATAGCGGTTTCCTGGCCCAGCTATAATATCAACCTCAGGAACCGATTCTGTACCATAGGCCATTGCGGCAATTGCCTGTGCTCCTCCAATTGCAAAGATGTCAGTTGCACCTGAACGGACAAGGCCATAAAGGACTGCTGGGTGAATTCCCCCTTCATAATTAGCAGGGCTACAGGCAACAATCCTTTTGGCACCCGCTACCTTGGCAGGTGTTACCACCATTGGACCTGATGACAAAAGTGGAAAACGGCCACCTGGTACATAGGCTCCCACCTTTTCAATTGGAATGATTCTATGTCCCATTTGGATCCCTGGCCCGAATTCTTTTTCAAGGGGTAAGATACATTCAAGCTGCGCTTTTGAAAAGGCAGAGATTCGTTCCACCACGCGATCAATCAGCTCCTTTACATCGCTTGATAGAGCACTTACACATCTCTCTATTTCCTCTTCACTAACTTTAAGAGGACGGTCTGAATGACTAAATCGTTTTTCATATTCCTGTACACCTGCATCTCCTTTAGATCGTACAGTGGCAATAATTTCTTTAACGGTTTGCTCCACATCATTAATAGTCGTTTGTTCATTTTTTTGTGCCTTTTTTAGATATTCCAACTTAATACCCCCCTTGAATTGGTTATATTATTAAAAAATATTATTTTATAAATAACAAAGAGAAAAACTATTAAATACCTTTTTAATTACTTGAAAATCTTTATTTAGTATTCAATCCAACGCATTTTTACTTATTAAGAAACACCAGTAAAGTTACCGTCTTCTGATTGAGGACTTTCTGCAGCTATTTTTTCATCTGAATCAGGTAAATAAATTTGGCGTAATACTTCCATTCCATCAAATAATAGCCATTCTTCTACAATTTTTTCATTTCTGATTTTGTAATGATTAATTCCAAATATATCAATTGGTTTTCCACTTGGGGCCCCAAAATAACCTGTTCCCTCATGGATACCTTGCAATCTCCAACGAACTGCCACATCCCAGTCTTGATCTGAGTCTCTTTTGTTACAAGTAATTCGTTCGAGTACTAACTTTGCATTCGGTACAGAGGCAAACAAGCTAATAAACATTCCTTGAATTTCGTTAACACCTATTAAATCTCTGTTACAAATATAATGAACGACTGCTTTTACCTCATAGAATTTCTTCACATTGTTAAAAGAACGCCTCTCCCAAACCTTGTTAAAAAGTTCAAGCATAAATTCTCCAATTTCAAACTCATCTGACGTGGGGATAAAAGGTTTTGGCGGCAGTCCTGCCTCTGCGGTTTCTGGAAGTCCAAAGGTTATGGTAGGAGCAAGATGTTGAGTACTTTTCGCAGCCTTCTTGGCCACCTCAATTGGATCTAAACCGAGTTGTTGAACAAGATGATACGTATCCATTACAAGCCATTCTTCGTAAATTTTATTCGCATTAATCAGGCAATCTGCTGTAGTCCGAAACATTACTTTCTTTCCAGTGGCAGGGCCATAGTAGCTATCTCCCGTGTTTGTGGCCACTGATTTTCCACGATGAGAAGTAAAGAAGCCATCTCGGTCATTCCCAGACCAAATGACACTCCAACCTAAACCTTTTCGATCAGGAAAAGCATGCAGAGTCTGAAGAGTACCTGAAATTACCTCATTTACTCCATGGCTGTTTATTAATCCCTTATGGACACTTACTCCTGTGCTATAGGTATCATAAATCAACCCAATATCTTTTTCCTTCCAAATTTGGCGGGTTATTTTTACTATATAATCAACAATATTGTTATACTCTTCACTAAAACCTCTCATACTTTGCTTTTTTTGTTCACTAACACTGATATTGACATAATCATAATCATCCTTAGAATCAATTGGGTTCACTTCATTAGCGTTAGCATAAAAGATTAAGTTCCCGTAGTTCTTCAATTTGGGTTGATTTTGTTTAGTTGCTTCTTTTGGATTAATCACATTAATTCCTTCTTTAGTCAATGTTTCTTCCATTTTAAAAACCTTCCTTTATATTTGGATATGTTGCTATTTAACTCCACCTGAGGTCATTCCTAAAATAAATTGCTTTCTTACAATGATCATTAAAATAATAGTTGGCAAAACAAAGAGAATTCCTGCTGCTGACATCTGGTTCCATAAAACTCCTTTTTCACCATTGAAAAATTGTAGTGCTACAGGTAAAGTAACTGCATCTTGGTTCGTTAAAACTAACGCAAACATAAATTCATTCCAAATGGTTACAAAACAAAATACCGTTGCGGTAATGATTCCTGGTTTAACTAAAGGTAACAAGACATGCCATATGACTTGAAATCTCCCAGCTCCATCTATGGTTGCTGCTTCTTCCATATCCGGTGGGATTCGATCAATAAACCCTTTTATTAGCCAAATTGCATATGGAATAGTTTGACCTAAATTTACAATAATCAGGGCGGTCGTTGTATCTAACAATCCCCAATTCCTGAACATGATAAAGTAAGGAATAACATTAACAATCATAGGGATAAATTGAGTAGCTAAAATGGCAAACATAAATATTTGTTTCCCTGGTATTCGGAACCTAGAAAGACTATAGGATGCCAAAATACTGACTGGTATCGTGATGAGTAACGTTACCGCGACTACTATAATACTATTTGAGTAATATTTTCCTACATTAAAAGCTGGGCTAAAAACCGTCTTAAAATTTGCTAAGGTAGGTTTAAAGAAAACACTTGTGGTGTAAACTTCATTTTCAGGCTTAAATGCTGTAATAACGATCCAAAAGATAGGCAGGAAAAAAACTAGAATAATAATGAGGACTCCCAAACCTTCTAATATGGAAAAAGGAAGCCGAGCCCGTAATCTCTTCCGATTTTTTTCTAAAATTAATGTATTACTCATTAATTCCGAGCCTTTTTCATTTTTACTTAAATCCAATGCATTACTCATTAATTCCAATCATCTCCTTTAACAAGCTTTCTCATGTAAAGTGCAACAAAAACGATTGTAATCAATGCTAAAATATATCCCAGTGCTGAAGCATATCCCATGTCAAAGTACTTGAAACCTGTCTTATAAATAAGGAAGTTCAATACTTCAGTTGAAGATCCTGGACCACCTTGAGTAAGGGTAACAATTGGGTCAAATGCCTTTAGCGAAAACATCGTCATTAAGATAGCAGCAATTAGAATAATTGGTTTTAGCATAGGCAATGTAATATAAATGAGTGTCCGAAACCGAGATGCTCCATCAACTTGAGCAGCTTCAAATACTTCTTTTGGCATCCCCATTAACCCGCTAATAAACATTAGGCTTATAAAAGGAAGCCAAATCCAAACTACTACTGAAATTAATGCGATCATTGCAGTCTGGGGGGAACCTAACCAAACAGTCTTAGCAAGAGGTGGAATCAGAAAGCCAATGATTTTATCGAACAAACCGTAGTCTGAATTCAACATAAATCGCCATGAATATCCGATGAGTGCTGCACTCATCGCAAAAGGAATGATTAAAATGGCCCTTAGATAGGCCAATATCCGTTTTTCTTTACTCAGCAATATCGCAACTACAATCCCAAAAGTAATCGTTAGGAAAACCGTGAATACGGTAAAAATCAGTGTAATGAGAATACTATTCCAAAATTGCGAATCTGAAAAAGCCCGTAGATAATTTCCAAATCCAACAAATGAACCCATATCAGCAGAATTCTTTAAATCCCAATTATGGAGACTGATCCAAAACGATCTTATAAGTGGATATATTGTCGTTGCTAACACTAGAAGAAACGCTGGTGCTAATAAACCATATTTAAAAATCCTATTACTCAACAAAAGATCCCCCTTTATAAGATTAGGAAATTGATAAACTTCTGATTTTATAACATTATTCCTATCTATTTTTAGAGGTTTAGAAGTTTTTAAAACCTCTAAACCTCTTACTAATAGAAATTTCATTATTTTTTGTAGTATCCAGCTGCTTTCATAATTTGCTCAACTTGTTTTGCAGCCTCATTTAAAGTTGGTTCCACTGGCTGCCCTGTTGACATCTTTGAAATAGCCGAACTAATGGCATCAGAAACTTGAGGCCATTCCTTAATTAGTGGCAAATGCCGGCCGTTAGCAAAATTGTCTGCTGCTACATTGAAAAATCCTCCGGAAAGATCGTTTAGCTGTTTGTTTCTAAGATTAGTCATTTGTGTAACGACAAGGTTTTGATCTTTAGCAGGAATTGTATTTTTTAGAGATTTTGTAGCAATATCGAGTTCCTCACTAGAGCTGGAAATCCACTTAAGAACTTCCCATGCTGCATCTTTATTTTTTGAGTCCTTCATCATTGCCAATGGAAATGATGAGACGTTAGATGTGCTTTGTTTTCCTTCCCAACCAGGAACAGGTGCATACCCTACATTTCCAGCAACATCCTTTGCAGATTGCTCAGGATTATTGAATTCAGGGTACACCCACCACCATCCTAACCACATTGCTGCTTTACCCTGTTTGAAAAATGTTCTGGAATCTTGTTCTCCAAAAGTAGTTGAACCCTGTGGCGCAACCTTATCTTTTACAAGAAGATCAATATAACGCTGAGTTGCCTCAACACCTTGCTTGTTATTAAAAATTGGTTTCATGTTTTTATCAAAGATGTCCCCGCCATTACTCCATAGATATGCAGTCCACATGTAAAGATTTTGGCCATTATTACCTGGAGCATAATATGGGACGATTCCAGATATCCCTGTATCCTGAGTTATTTTTTTGCTGTCATCTTCTAACTGTGCCCATGTAGTAGGTGGAGTAATTTGTAATTTGTTAAAGATATCTTTTCGATAAAATAACATTTGTACATGTGCTCTTACTGGCATGCTGATCAATTTTCCGTTATATTTTGATTCATCAAGAACGGCACCTGGCCATTCTTTTAAATCAATCTTATCTCGTTTTACATATTGATCGAGTGGTTGTAAAAACTGGGAAATGGATGGTCCCATTGTATCTAGGTACACGGTTAAATCATATTCACCCCGATTTGAAATACCGTCTGTAGTAATGTTTTGCAGAAGATTTTCATAAGGTGTTTCAATAAATTTCACGTTAATTCCAGTTTTTTTTGTAAAATCCTTCGCTCTATCTTTCCAAGCATTAAATTGCCCAACTCCACCCGCAGAAAGCAAGACGGTAACCGTCTTCCCCTTTAGTGATTCCTTACTAGGAGGAGTTTCACTACTAGTTGATTTACTACAACCAGCAATCGTAATGGATGCAATTAACATTAAGATAGCAATTAAGCGAAATCCATTTCTTTTTCTCATTTGAACGTTCCTTTCTTTTTAAGAATAGAATTTTTAGTGAACCCTTCCTAAAACTCTAGCGATTTATTTGATTAATCATATTTTGCTTAATGATTATACTTAAAATAAGAATTAATCATTTATTTGATTAGCATTACTGGTTATTTGACTAATCCATATACATTTTCTTTCATTCTTGAATACGCATTCAACTTGCATTAATTTTTCTTATTGCGTCCCAATTCCAGGATGGATCTACCATGATTTTTTTGAATACGCATTCAATTTGTTCATTTTTTCTTCTTAAACAACAAAACGAAATTCATATTCATTAGATATTCCTATTTCATCCTAACTCATTACCATTCCTGATCTCTTATTATAGAATTCTAATAAGAAAGTTTGTTCATATGAAAATGCAGTCTTTATTAAGAGGTCCTCTCTATTGTGGTTTGCGATTAATTGTAAACCTATAGGAATAGATTCATTAAGTAAGCCGCAAGGTAATGATAGTGCTGGATGACCTGTTATATTAAATAAACAAGTGAACCGAATTAAACATTCCTCGACTGATTCCATCTCTCCACCTAATATGAACTCATCTTGATCTATGTCTGGTGGAACTGCAGGTATTGTTGGTGTAACAAGAATATCGACAATCTCAAAGAGACGCGTTATTTCGCTATTCATTTGTACGCACTTATTTAACCCTTCCATGTAGGCGTGGGCAGAAAACGATTTACTTTTATCAAATGTTTTTTGAGCCTCTGCACTATATTGATCTAACGATGATTTAATTAATTCACGATGGACATATCCAACCTCTGAAGTAGCTATTACATGTGCGACATCTCGAGGGTCTTCAACAATAGGGATGTCAATTTCTATAAGAATTGCTCCCAATCCCTCTAATTTTCTAAAAGTTTCTTTGTAGAAGTTCTTAACATGAACATCTAACCGTTCATTAAAGTACTGCTTCGGCACTCCTACTCTCATTCCTCTTATGTCACGAATACAATTTTTTTCGAAGGGTTTCTTGGTAATCGCTTCCATTATCAATGCTAAATCCTCAACATTTCGAGCAATTGGACCAATATGATCAAGTGAATTAGATAGGAGAATTCCTTTTTTATTAATCAGATCATATGTTGGTTTCAATCCAACAACACCACAACACGAAGAAGGGACTCGAATGGATCCCGCTGTATCTGTACCGATGGATCCCATACAAAGATCAGCTGCAACTGAAACTGCTGATCCGCCACTAGAACCGCCAGCGGTAACACCAGCATTCCAAGGATTTTTTATGTCTCCAAAATAGGAATTTTTCGAGGTTATTCCAAATCCAAATTCAAACATATTTGTTTTCCCAATATTTATGGCACCTTCATCATGCAGCTTTTTGACAACATCTGCATTACTTTCAGGAATTCGATTTTTATGAATGGGTGAGCCACTAGTAGTTAATATCCCTTTTGTATCAATGCTGTCTTTAAAGGAGATTGGGATTCCCTCAAGGATACCTATGTCCTCACCTGCCAATATTTTCTTTTCAGACCTAACTGCTTGTTGAAAACCCTTTTCTTCATTAATTGTTATAAAAGCGTTTAAATTTGGGTCATGAGTTTTTATTTTTTTTACATATTCTTCGAAAATCTCCACCAGAGAAATTCTTTAACTTTATATCCATTGATGACTTCTCTAATGGACTTGGTCAATGTCATGCTGGTCCCCCTTCAAAAAAACGATTGTTTCTCATTTTTAAGAGAATCAATCTTCTTTCAGCCCATTTACTTTTTCGATTCCATGCCAACTTAATTAATGATCAATTCATAAAACCTCCTTTTATTTTTCAATAAATAGGATAAAATATCACTTGATTAAATTGAATACGCATTCATAAATTTTCAAAAATGGCCTTTTGTAAAAAGGATCAATGAACCAAATCAAAAATACATAACCACTAGTTATGAAATATGTATTCTTTATATTCACTATCATAAACATATAAACTTTGAACGTCAATACAAAATATTCAAAAAATTTTTAATATTCTCTTTTTACTATTGGGATTTAAATAAGTATGTTAAAGCGACATAAGGTTGCTTTTCAGATTTAATGCCTGGTTCTCCGATAATTTAAGCATTTTCTTTCATTTTGTTAAAAAAAAAGACCTAAAGGTCTTTTTTTAAAATTAATTAACGATTATGTTTTCCTTCTTCATTATTACCTGATGAAGAACCATAGCCCCAATTGCTTGTATTGCCGTTTTGACTATTATTTGCCCTAAAATAGCCATTGGAACTGCTGCCCATGGCAAAATATTAGATCCTAATGGACTCAATCCAATAATGACGAAAACCACTGAATCAAAAAAACCACCAACGATTCCACTATAGAATACCTTCCATACCATCGGCAATCTTAATCGAGTATAGATCTCTGTGTCACTCGTTTCTGATAGTGCAAAGGAAACTGCCGATGCAGCAACAATTGATAAGGTATCACCGTGCAAATATGATACGAGAGCAGACAAAACTAATGCAAGTCCAATATAAATATATGTTTTTACGCGTCCGTGTTTGTTCTGTACCAAATCTCGTAAAATAAAAGTTGCCCCAATTAAGAAAGTACCCATTGGAACAATGAAAATGCCAAGTTGTAACGGGGCACATGCTGCAGTTACTACGTTGGCAGCAATAATCGCTACTAAGTAAAATAATATTCTCAATTAATCACCCCATTATACTAAACTATCTCTAAAAATTAAGAACATACGTTTTGATAACGATTTTAAACTTATAATGACCTTATAAATATAACCGTGAAGGTTCTTACATTTGCCCTCATAATTATGCAAATGGTAGGCAGCGTCAAACGTAAATTCCCTACTTACTATATCTCTTTTAAAAGATGTTTTAATTGATTACGATCAATATCTTCATCTAATTTTTGGAGTATGTCTACGATGCGAAAACTATACCTATCCTATAACTCCTTTCGTCTTTTTAAATAATGATCCAGTCCTCTTTTTCTCAACTTTCATGAAGGGCATTTATCGCAGCTATCTGCAATGATGCCTCTATAACACGGTAATGTTTTTTCCCGTACAAAATCTAATCCAAAAAAATACGCCCCATCCCCGAAAGGGTGGAGCTAACTTTTAAGGTGTTGCTGTTACTGAAAATCTAAATCGATGATAAACTCCTCGAAGGGCGATGATATCGAAAGCAGCTTTTGCAGGGTTTTGATGTCCTTTTCGTCTTTCCCTTCAATCTCCAGGAAAAGGAGCTCTCCGCGAATTTCCAAGGTTATTCTACGATCTGGGAACAGATCCTGTGCCTCTATTACAGCAGTATTAACAAGGTTCCTAAGTTCCTTATTTTTTGGATTCGATAGATGCTCTGTAACCTTTTGGTCGGTTGTAATTCCAGAGAGTCCATCATCCTTTTGAATGTCCTCTTCGACTGTCGTGCTGATTTGCTCCATGGTTTGCAGGTCTTCCTCATACTGTTTTTCAGTATCTTCTGCCAACGGGGTTCTGGAATAACGTTCAAAGCGTGTCTGAATCTTAACATCGCTTTCTTCAATCGGCGTATCCGTTTCTATCGAAGGCGACAAATCTTTGATGATGGACCTTCGAAGGCTATCTATTTGATCTTCTAAGTGCTCTTGACCTGTTTTAAATGCTCCTTCTAATTGTTGTTGCCTCATTTTAAGTTCTTTAAGTTCGTTCAATATCTGCTCTAATATTTTTTCCATGTTGCCCTCCTACTACAAAGGCCCTTCACGCCTCGTTTCATTTTGGATTTTACCTTTATTCCAAAATGTTTACAAACAATTAGCTGGTTTTTTTCGTTCCACTTCACAGGGAAAAACTACCCTAATCTATTTTTCTTAGGTAAATACCCCCACACCAATATCCCGATAATCACGATATAGACAGGATATATCCAAACGGAAGGCACAGGGAACAACTCTGCAATAACTTCCCCTTTAATCTGTGCGTTCGTAAACGGTCCGAAATAACGGCTGTCCTCGCTAATGTTCCGATTATCCCCCATCACAAACACATGCCCTTTTGGAACAGTATAAGGCTGTTGCACTAAATTATACGAAGTATTAAACGGGTAGGTGTCCGTCATTTTTTCATTAATATAAGGTTCATCGACCACTTTTCCATTACGATATAATTGTCCATTCTTAATCTGTAATGTATCACCAGGCAGCCCTACAACTCTTTTAATGATGTTCATTGATCCTGCATCAACGATAACAACCTGATTATAAGTGGGAGGATGAAACACATTCGTTATATGTTCCCTCAACACTACTTCATGGTTATGAAAATTAGGCAGCATTGAATTTCCTTCCACAATATTTGTACCAATCGCCCATCGCAGCACGATAACGATCGGTATTAAAATCATAATAAAGTATATCCACTCTTTAATTTTTTTCAAAAATAGACCTCTTCTCTCGTAGTAATTTTCCAGTATTTTTACCCTTTTGTCGGGCATCCATAAATGAACAAATCGGCTGTTTAATTATAAACTCTTGCACAATTTGATCCCAAACTTTTCATATTAATTTAGAATACCTAATAAATGTTTCCTATTTATGAAATTTTATTGAATGAACTTTTTTCATTATTTCCATAAGAAAAAAGCGACCTTCATTATCGAAGTATCACTCCTTTTTACTTTCCCTACAATTTCCCCCAAGCTTTTTTTGGAATCTATTGACGAACAGTAGCGAACAGTGACTGTCACTGTTCGCCTGTTCGCAACAGAATGGGACTATTGATATATCACACCCCGGAGTGTCATAGGATAATCGACGTGGTAATTTAATCTCCTTATTCAATTTTGTCATCCAAAGCAGTATAATTGTCCTGTTGTTAACAAAACAGGGGGAAAAAGATCATGCAATCAGAAGATAAATCATATTTTGATGGAGGCTTACTTCAATATATAGGGTGGTCTGTTTTAGGATTTCTCGTCACCATTTGTACATTAGGAATATGCTACCCATGGGCAATTACTATGGTCCTAGGTTGGAAATATAGACATACCGTTGTCAACGGCAGAAGATTACAATTCAACGGAACGGCAATTGGATTATTCGGTAATTGGATTAAATGGTGGTTTTTCGTCATCATTACATTGGGAATCTACAGTTTCTGGTTGATGATTGCCATGGAGAAATGGAAAGCAAAACACACAACTTTTGCAAACTAAAAAAGCATTCACGAATAACAAAGCACCCAATCGTTGGGTGCTTTATTTAGGAAGTTTATTAAGTCCAATTTCTAGGATCCCAAAGAGCTTTTCTTCTACTTCTATAAGAAACGTTTTCTATCTTCTGTAGAAGGGATCATACAATCATTCTTTTTGCCGAAAAGTTGATATCTATATTTTGAAATAATACTATAAAAGAAGTCTCTAATGGGCCTTGGAACCATTAATAAGTACTTCGTCACCCTCCATGCGCCGTTTAAGTTTTTGAAAATGCGGAGGGCTGCTGTTGATTTGAGGTAGCAATGGTCATCTTCGATAAGAACGAGACTGTCGATATTTCCTGGAACATTATACTTAAGTAACATTCCTTTTCCAACAACACTTTGTAAAGAAGAGAATTTAAAGATTCCTGTAGGATCCCTTTTAATGATGAATTGGACCATTCGGTTGCAAAAATTACACTCACCGTCAAATAAAATAATTTTTCCCAAATCGACACCTCCTTTTTATCCAAATGGAAACCTTCTGTTCTATATGCTACTATACGATATATAATCTGCTCGCTTACTTTAATATTATTTCATAAGAAAAATTTCCACAAATATTTCCTTTCATTTTATATTTCTACCGTAAAGTGTCTGTTGAGGAGATTGCAAGCGTCACTTTCATGTTGGACTATATTACGGGCTTCCTAAATTTGCTCTTCTCTCTCAGCACCTTCTTGTGAAATATCCCGCTATAGCCGGAAAACTCCTGAATTCCTTTTTCATGTCCCGAAACGAAATGTTACCACTTTCTCTATTAAGCTCAAATTCTAGCGGATATTCGTGACAGTTCAATGGGGTCCTATGAAAGAACTGGTGATAGAATTGGATGGCCTCATCCTCACTTCTTGCATAGATAAACACAAATGCCTTTCGGCTCATCTTCAATGAGAAGATACAAGTTTTGTATATACCTAATACATTGTTTTGGATCAAAATCAATACTTTCTGATGATCCGCTTGTTCTAAATCTATTTTAGAAACGTCGTCATCTAATGAAATTTTCTTCTCCGCAAGTAAATGGTAAAGGTAATAGGTCAATGTGGATTCTTCATAATATAGACAATCAGATACATTTCTTTAACAAGCATGTCATTACACCTCGTTTAGTGATTTTTTTTCGGTAGAATTAAATCCAACCTGAAGACCGCAAATAACAATCCTTACATATGCCTTAACTGAGGCACTTTACTCTATCCTATTAATACCTATAATATTTAAAGGATATTAGCGTTATTTTATATATAAGCGGCAAATAACCCCCACCTTTATAAGATGGGGGTTGAATAGTATTATCTAGATAACTTGTTAAAGACTATGCAAGTAACTGGAAGCGTTGTTTACCAAGGAGGTAACTTGTCTAAGGCATTTTCACCTGTCGTATCCATATTGGGAAGCTGCTCAAAAAGATAGCGAAGATAGTAATATGGATTTAATCCATTCGCTTTTGCTGTCTCCACAATGCTGTAAATAATAGCACTGGCTCTAGCACCTCGCGGTGTATTCGCGAAGAGCCAAGCCTTCCTTCCGATCACAACAGGCTTGATCGAGCGTTCACTACGATTATTATCGAACTCTAATCGCCCATCCTCTAAAAATGCAACTAACTTATCCCATTGGTTTAGACAGTATGTGATGGCTTTCCCAAGCCCACTCTTAGGTAATACTTTATGTTCTTGAATTTTTAACCATGACAAAAAAATATCTAGTATTGGTTTGCTTAGTTTTAGACGTTGTTTATAGTGTTCTTCGGGACTTATTTCTTTTAATTCTCGCTCAATGGCAAAAAGTTGATTACAGAAATTTAGTCCTTCTGTCGCAGTCAAGGGTTTCATATTTTTAGCAGGTACAGCTTTCAGTACATCTGTAAATCCCCTTCGGGCATGTGCCCAACAACTGACAAGTTTTACATCAGGGATTTTGTGATACCCAGCTTAGCCATCTACTTGCAAATATCTTTTATAACCGTTAAGGAATTTTTTTGCATTTTCTCCTGCTCGGGTTTTTTTGTAATCATAAAGAATGATCGGAGGTCCTTCTTTTCCTGTACGATATAACCATAGATAG
This sequence comes from Neobacillus sp. PS3-12, assembly GCF_030915385.1. Classification (GTDB taxonomy): domain Bacteria; phylum Bacillota; class Bacilli; order Bacillales; family Cytobacillaceae; genus JAEVLT01. The sequence goes on from NZ_CP133268.1 coordinate 280,425, forward strand.
GCATTAGAAGTAGCCGGTCTACCAGGTTCACAAAGTACTTGCAGAACAGTTTCATCCTTCGACTGTTGGTGTAATTTCGTTCCTCGCAAAATCCCGCACCATTTTTCGTATCATTTCATGCTCTTCTGATAATTGAAATTGCATCATTTCATCCCCTATTGGTAAAAGTTCATTTTCTTCTCTGAAATTCTCAATCTATTATTTAGTGGATCTAATGATACAAAGGATATCCCTGTATTTTCAGAAAATAATCCAGCTCATTCTCTCCATCATGTTCACCTAAATTTAATTAAATTGAGGAGCGCGTTTTTCATAAAAGGCACTAATTCCCTCTTCGTAATCTTCCGATTTCATCAGCATGGCTTGAATCATATTTTCTTGCTTTAAGACATCATCCCAACTTATCTGAATACCATGGTTCATCATCTGTTTTACATATTTATTGCTGACCTGCGGTCCATTTAAAATAAACTGAGAGAATTCAATGGCTTCCTGGAGGACATCTCCTTCTGTGATCCGATTAATGATCCCACAATTTTTGGCTTCTTCTGGTGTTATAATTTTCCCAGATAAGATCCATTCTTTCTCTAGGCTTAATGTACCCGCTCGGAAAGTAGCTTCATTAATCCCAGATCAGGAATGACCCCTACATTAACAAAATTCAAGCCAAACTTAGCGGATTTGTTTGCAACAATAAAATCAGAGGCAAGCGCATTACTATAGCCTGCTCCTGCTGCAAATCCATGAACAGCGGAAACGACATATTTGTCCAGGTTCAGGATGGTTTTGGTTAAAGCTGAAGCTTTTTGCATATACTCCAGCTTGACATTTGCCTCTGATAAATTCTTCATTGTCTCTAAATCTCCGCCTGCACAAAATCCTTTTCTTTCACCCGACACAATAATGACTTCCACTTTTTCGTTTTTTACAAAACTCTCTAAGTTATGAGTGAATGATTCAACTAAATCTCTGGACAATGAATTGAATTTCTCGGGCGATTTAATCTAATGAATCCGATTTCATTTTCAATCTTTACTAATTTCGCTTCATTCATGCCCATCAGCTGATTTTTAGTATTGATAAAATCCCTTGCCTGTTTTCCTGCCTAAATGTCCGGCACGTACCAGCTTTTTCAATAATGGACATGGGCGGTATTTACTGTCAGATGTCTCTGTGTATAATGTTTCTATGACAAACAGTAAGGTGTCTAAACCAATCAGATCCGCCAGGGCAAGAGGTCCAATCGGATGATTGGCTCCCAATTTCATGCCTTCATCAATATCCTCCGCACTGGCCGTTCCCTCTGCGAGCACAAAAATTGCTTCATTGATCATCGGAACCAAAATACGATTAACGGCAAATAATGGTGCATCATGTACAGTTATCCCTTTTTTGCCAAATTTCTCAACCAATTGCTTAATCTCTTCATAGGTTTCGTTGGATGTTTCCTGACCGCGGACAATCTCCACCAGCTTCATGACTGGTACCGGATTGAAAAAGTGCATTCCGATCACTTGAGATGGACGGTTTGTACAGTTTCCAAGTTCAGTAACACTTAACCCTGATGTATTGGAGGCAATGATCGTATTCGGTCTGCACACCGCATCAAGCCTTTGGAGCAATGACTTTTTGCTCTCCATGTTTTCAATGATCGCTTCGATGACAATATTCGCTTTTGCAAGTTCTTCAATATCAATCGTTCCCTGTATACGTCCGAGCGTTTGCTCCGCTTCCTGGCTGGAAAGTTTTTCTTTTTCAACAGACCGGTTTAGATTACGCCGAATGTTATCAAGTCCTTTTTGTAAAAATTTTTCCTGTACATCCTGCAGAATCACTTGATACCCCGCAGCAGCAGCTGTCTGCGCTATTGAGTTTCCCATTGTTCCTGCACCGATTACACCGATTGTCTTTCCCATTTCTCAATCCCTCACTTTTTGACTTATCGTTTTTTAAGTTTTATAGAGCTTCCACAATCATTGCTGCTGCAGGTCCACCGCCGGCACAAAGAGATGCACAGCCATACTTAGAACCGCGACGCTGCATTTCATAGATTAACGTGGTCAACAATCTGGCTCCCGTACAACCAACTGGGTGACCTAATGAAATACCGGAACCATTTGCATTCACTTGATCCATTGGAATTTTAAGTTCACGACTGACAGCTAAAAATTGGGACGCAAAAGCTTCATTTAGTTCCCAATAATCAATATCATTCATTTGCAAGCCGGCAAATTGTAAGGCTTTTTGAACTGCGGGAACAACCCCAATTCCCATCTTTTTAGGATCTACTGCAGCGGATGCGGAAGCGACAATTCTAGCTAATGGCTTCAGTCCCAGTTCGATTGCCTTTTCCTTCGCCATCAGAATGACAGCTGCTCCGCCATCATTAAGGCTAGAAGCATTTCCGGCTGTAACTGTTCCTTCTTTTTTAAAAGCGGGACGCAATGTTGACAATGTTTCGATACTTGTATTTGGATTGGGATGTTCATCAGTATCAATTATTTTTGTGGTTCTTTTTGACTTAACTTCAACTGGTGCAATTTCCTGTTTGAATTTTTCATTGCGAATGGCCTCACACGCCCTCTGATGACTAATGACTGAAAGTTCATTTTGTTCTTCACGGCTGATCTGATACTCCTCAGCAAGAGTTTCAGCGGTTACGCCCATGTGATAATTATTGAAAGCATCTACCAATGCGTCATTAAGTAAGGAGTCCACGATTGAACTATCTCCCATCTTCAACCCCCCGCGAACCTTTGGTAACAGATAAGGAACATTCGTCATACTTTCGTATCCAACTGCTGCTCCGATATCAATCTTGCCTAGCATGATATTTTGGGCGACGATTTCTACTGCTCGCAAGGATGACGGACACTGTTGATTAATCGTGGAAGCAACCGTCTCTACAGTACACCCGGCTCCTAATGCAACTTGCCGCGCGGTATTCCCTTTACAACCAGCTTGGTAAATATGACCTCCCACCACTTCTTCAATTTGATTTGCCTCAATCCCAGATGCTTCAATGGCCGCTTTTAAAGAGTGTACTCCTAAGTCCACTGCGGTTATATCCTTAAACGCTCCGAAATAATCACCAATTGGTGTTCTTTTTGCACTAACAATAACAACTTCACGCATAGCTAATTCCTCCATTTGAAATAAGATTGTAAATCTATTCATTTTTTCCATAAATGAAAATTGAAATTTCTAACGGTCAATCTGCTTCAGACCATCCTTTATATGGTTGGTTTAGATGGAGTGAAATAAGTTCATTTCATAATTTAGAAAGCAAAAAAAATTCAGATAATTATTTATATAAAAAAGCAGGGGTTACTTCCCTGTAAAAACAGGACGATCTTTTTCAAGAAAGGCACGTACACCCTCTTTTTTATCTTCTGTCTCACATAATTCGCCAAACAATTCGGCCTCACGCTTGAGTCCTTTTTCCAGTTCAAGAAAACTTGCCACATCAATTGCCTTTTTAGCTTTGCTTACCGCAATGGGGGCCTTATTGAAAATCGTCTTTGCAAGCGCTATGGCTGTAGGTAACACTTGTCCTTCTGAAACTAATTTTTCGATTATACCGAATTGCAGCGCCTCTTCTGCACTAAACTTTTCACCTGAAAGAATCAAGAGCTTTGCTTTTCCTGCCCCGATTAATCGCGTCAATCGCTGTGTTCCTCCGTAACCTGGAAGGATTCCTAATCCAACTTCAGGCAGCCCGAAAAAAGCTGAACTATCGGCAACCCGGATATCGCATGATAAAGCCAATTCGAGCCCTGCACCGAGAACATATCCTTGTATAGCACAGATTACTGGCATCTCTAGGTCTGCTATGTTTGTGAAAATCTTTTGCCCTTTATGGCATAATGCAATTGCTTTTTCTTTATCTAGGCCGATAAACTCCTTGATATCTGCACCGGCGACAAAAGCCCTGTCACCTGAACCTGCTATTATGAGAGCACGACATCCTTTTTCCTCACGAATCCTTTTGATAGCTTGATCCAATTCCTCCATGACCTCTGCATTTAATGCGTTTACCGGTGGATGATTGATCGTTAACATGCCGATCTGGTCTTCCATTTTCACTTTTACCAGCTTTTGTTTTAAGTTAGTAAAAACCATCTCATAACCTCCCAAAATAGCTTTTTATTTTCTGGCTGAAGAAGCATATTAAACATCTCTTTTTCATCAATGCAAAGTATATATGCGTTATAATCGCTTTTTCCATTTTTTCTATGGATGTTGCTTCTAATGCTAATTTTTAGAGGGGACTAAATTATACAACACGCTACAACTTACAGCTTTCCTGTACTAAATATTTAACAGGTGACCAGTGCCTTTTTAAACTCTTCTGTTAAAAGAGGAACAACCTCAAACAAATCACCTACGATTCCATAATCCGCTACTTGGAAAATCGGCGCTTCCGGATCCTTGTTGATTGCCACGATGAATTTTGAATTAGACATTCCTGCTAAATGCTGAATAGCACCAGAGATTCCGCAAGCGATATATAGATCCGGGGTAACCACTTTTCCCGTCTGTCCAATTTGCATTGAGTAATCGCAATATTCGGCATCACAGGCCCCACGAGAAGCACCTACTGCAGCACCCAGAACATCCGCTAACTCCTGTAGCATGTTAAAGCCATCAGCGTTTTTTACCCCTCTACCGCCTGATACAATAATTTTCGCCTCCGAAAGATCTACTCCCCTTACTGCTCTCCGAACCACTTCTTTTACGATCGTGCGAAGGTCCTTGATGTCAGCAGGGAAGGCAATTTCTTCAACTGATTTTTGAGGATCTACTTCCTCCACATCAATATTATTCGGGCGAATCGTTGCAAAGATAGTACCAACCGATACCTTTTTCTTTTGGAAGGCCTTCCCCGCATAAATCGGGCGAGTAAAAATAATTTCTCTTCCCTCCAACACCACATCTGTCACATCTGAAATCAATCCTAAGCCTAGCTTCGATGCAATACCAGGTGCCAGATCCTTACCAATGGACGTATGCCCCATGAAGATGACATCAGGGTTCGCCTCCTTTACTATTTGGGTGAACGCCTGTATATAGGCATCTGGTGTATATTGATTCAACCGTTCATCTTGAACCGTGTAAACTTTGTCCGCCCCGTATTGTCCTAGCGAAGATACAAATTGGGAGGTTCCGTTGCCTAATAAGGCAGCGATGATCTCTCCTCCTTCGGCTATTTTTTGGGCTGCCGATAAAGCCTCAAAAGAAACGTTTCTTAAATTCCCATCACGAATTTCTGCCATTACTAGTACTTTTTTGCTCATCTTCGATTCCTCCTTAGATTACTTTTGCTTCTTGGCGAAGCAATTGGATAAGTTCTTTTACTTGATCAACCAATTCACCAGATAAAACCTTTCCTCCTTCCTTCTTTGGAGGTAAATATTGATCCAGAATCTCAGTTTTAGCTTGGATATCTTCTGCCTTCACGCCGATGTCTTCTGCAGTAAGCCTTTCAAGAGGCTTCTTTTTCGCTTTCATAATACCTGGTAGTGACGGATAGCGGGGTTCGTTTAACCCTTGCTGGGCAGTAACTAATAAAGGAAGAGAAGCTTCGACAGTTTCTGAATCACCTTCCACATCACGGACAACTGTGACATTTTCAGACTCGATTGTTAGCTTCGTAGCCGAGGCTACATGTGCGATACCCAATTCTTCCGCCAGGCGCAAGGCAACTTGCCCTGCCCCGTTATCAACCGATATATTCCCAGCTAAAATAACATCGTAGGAACGATCCTTAATCACAGCAGCTAGTACCTTAGAAATCATATACTCATCCCCGAACAGCGACTCGTCATCAACTATGATGGCTTTATCTGCCCCCATTGCTAATGCCGTTCTCAGTGCATTTTCCGTGCGGCTCGGGCCGACAGTAATGGCTGTTACTTCACCGTGAAATTCATCCCGAATCTTGATTGCTTCTTCTACAGCAAATTCGTCATAAGGATTGATGATGAATTCTACTCCATCCTCCTGAATTCTGCCATCCTGGATGGAGATTTTCTCTTCAGTATCAAATGTTTGCTTTAAGATAACTAATATGTTCATGGATAAATCCTCCTCATTATCTAAATGAATATTTTTCCAACTAGCCCTTTAACAAATATCCTCCGATAACAAGACGCTGAATTTCATTGGTCCCTTCATAGATTTGTGTAATTTTAGCATCCCTCATAAAGCGTTCAACTGGATATTCTCGGGTATATCCGTAACCGCCAAAAATCTGGACTGCCTCTACTGTTACTTCCATAGCGGTATCACCTGCAAACAGCTTAGACATGGCGGATTGTAGTCCGTATGAAACTCCTTGATCCTCACGCCATGCCGCTTGATAAGTTAGAAGCCTCGCCGCCTCGATCTTGGTAGCCATATCTGCCAGCTTGAACTGGATGGCCTGCATTTTCGCCATGGGTTTACCAAATTGTACGCGTTCTTTGGCATAAGCAAGAGCGTGATCCAACGCACCTTGGGCTATCCCTACCGCCTGGGCGGCAATCCCATTTCTACCGCCATCTAAGGTCATCATGGCAATCTTGAAACCGTCTCCAATTTGTCCCAGCATATTTTGTTTTGGAACTATGCAGTCTTCGAAAATGACCTCAGTGGTTGAAGAGGAACGTATCCCCAGCTTTTTCTCTTTTTTACCAATCGAAAAGCGGGAAAACTTTTTTCCACGATGAAGGCCGCAATTCCTTTATGCTTTAGTTCGGGATTTGTTTGTGCAAATACAATAAAAATATCTGCATAGCCACCGTTTGTTATAAAAACTTTGGAACCGTTTAGTATCCATTCATCTCCCTTTTGCACTGCTGTCGTCTTCATCCCTACTGAATCAGAGCCGGAGCCAGGTTCTGTAAGACAGTAAGCTCCGATCATCCTACCTTCTGCCAAAGCCCGCAGGTATGTCTGTTTCTGGTCTTCTGTACCGAATTTATAAATAGGCCAACTTGCCAAGGAACAGTGAGCGGACAATATTACTGAAGCCGAAGCATCGACTCTTGACAATTCTTCAACAGCCAACACGTAGCTTAAAAAATCCGCACCTGCGCCTCCGTACTCCTCAGGCCAGGGTATTCCCGTAAGACCAAGTTCCGCCATCTTATTCCAGATCTCCATATTCCATATTTCTTCTTCATCACGTGAAGCAGCTGTAGGTGCGACTTCTTTTAGGGCGAATTCACGAACCATTCGCCGCATCATTTCATGTTCATCCGATAATTGAAATTGCATTATATTGTCCCTCCAAATGACTTACTATTGTCTTAATAAGTGTAACTGACCGGTCAGTCAGTTTATAACAGGTACAGAAGATAACCTCTAGGTATTTTGACAAAATGGAAGCCTTCTATTGTTAGCATAGGTATCCGCCAAAGACCTGAACCGCTTCTATCGTCACTTCCATGGCGATATCCCCGGCAAACAGTTTGGGCATCGCGGAAAAGGCCTGTAAACAATGTTTTCTGACCCATTTTTTCTTGAAGGAGACAGGCTACACATCCTGAATCCCATCTATATCCCCGTGCCATGAAGCTTTTAAGTCCTTGCTTGCATTATTTGATGATTACATCAAGGAATAAGTACACTCCTTTTCTTTAAACCTAGCATCTCTCTAGCTTCCTTTGGTGTGGCGATTTCTCGTCCCAGTGTGTTGGATAAGTCTACTATTCTCTTTACAAATTGAGCGTTGGTTTTAGCTAACTCACCCTTACGATAATAAATACTATCCTCCATCCCTATGCGCACATGTCCCCCAAGTAAAATGGACATGGTGTTGATGGCTAATTGATTCTTACTCGCCCCAATGGCTGACCAAATGGAACTTTCTGGAATACTCTCCTTGAGAAACATGAGATTTTTAGCTGTAGCGGGCATCCCACCCTTTATACCTAGTACAAATTGAAAAAAATATGGTGGTTTAATTAATTCTTTTTTTGCAACATCTAAGGCATTGTGAATCATCCCAATATCAAACACTTCAATTTCCGGTTTTACTTGATATTCCTGCATTTTACTGGCCAATCTCTCTAGCATTTGAGGAGAGTTCTCAAATACCGCAGATCCAAAGTTCATGGAACCTGCATCGTATGAAGCAAGCTCAGGGCTTAGTTCACACACCCGGATCCGATCCTCTTCATGAAGATCCAGTCCTCCTGCCGTAGTTAAATTGAGAATGATATCGCATTTGTCTTGTATTCGTTTGACTACTTCACGATAGGTATTTAAATCCAGGGTTGGGTTTCCTTCTTTATCCCTCACATGTATATGAGCGATAGCTGCCCCTGCTTGCCACGCTTCATATACAGAGTCTGCAATTTCTTCTGGAGTTATCGGTACATAAGGAGTATGCTCGCGGCTAGTAAAAGCCCCTGTTGTAGCAACAGAAATAATTAATTTTTCCAAAACAATCCCACCTTGTTATTATTGTTGATGTTTAAAAAACGAAGGTATGGCCCGTCCATAGAAGATACTGCAGGTCCATTGAGATAAAGGATGATCCCACCAATAATTGGACCAATTATCGAGTTAGCCTTCCCTAAAGCCCAACCTACACCAGCAGAACGGACACCTGTCGGATAGATAGGCAAGGCCATTTAGTAAAACCTTTTAAGCTGTAACGTAGATCGTAGTGGGACACCACTACGAGGCCTCTTTTTTTCGAATGGGTTTAATAGATATACTTGCTCTCCCCCTGTATTTTCATCTACTACGATATAAAGGATTTCATGAGAATCACCATCTAGATTATCTAGGGTCGGAATAAACAGTTTTAAAGAATAAAAGAGCAAAAGAGTAAAAGATCTTAACAATGTTTTTATTAGCTTTTTCATATCCTTTATTATTTGGTTTGCGAAGCTGACTAATTATCCCAATAAAAGCTTTGTTTCCAAGAATAATATGGATGGACAAAGCAGACATCCTACATAAGTTTGAAAAGTAGCCTCCATAGCGCCAGATGGCACCATTTTAGTATTTTTTGCAGCTAGTTCACCTGCAACTCCTCTAGTTTAATGTTTCTAAATCTAACATTAGCTTTTAATACCATTTGGACAAAAGAATCTTCTAAAGGGCTCTAAAAGTGGTGGCATGCACGTCATTAATTTTGGTATGCTTTTTATTTCGATAGAATCGTAATACTGCAAACAGCTTCTTCAATACCATACAGTCCGCCACCATTTTCAGCAATTGCTAATGATGCATTTTCCACCTGTCTTGCTCCTGCTTCCCCACGAAGCTGTCCGACCAGTTCATAGACCTGCGCCAGTCCTGTTGCACCTAGGGGATGCCCTTTTGACTCCAATCCACCAGATGGATTGACAGGAATGCGACCACCTATCTTGGTATCTCCCCGAATTGCTAAGACCCCTCCTTCACCAAACTCACAAAACCCGAGATTTTCTACTTGAATAATTTCGCCCACTGCCGTAGCATCGTGAACTTCCGCAACAGATATATCTTTTGGTCCTACACGGCCCTCTCATATGCTTTTTTGGCTGCAAGACGACTAATATGGCGACCTACATCTTCCGGATTCCGCTCACTTCCTGACTGGATCACGCTGGCAAGTACTTCCACTGCTCGATTCCTATTTAGTCCATAGCGCTTTATCGCACCTTCTGTACAGAGGATTACAGCTGATGCCCCGTCACTCACTGGTGAACACATAGGAATTGTTAGAGGGTAAGCAATGGGTGGCGCTGCCAAAATCTCATCAATGGTAAAAGCCCTTTGATACTGGGCAAGTGAATTATAAACGGAATGTTGATGGTTTTTAGCTGCAACAGCTGCAATTTGCTCTTGAGTAGTACCATATTTTTGCATATGGAAACGGGCAAATGCAGCATACACATCCATAAATGCGCTATAAGGTTCGTTAGATGTTGTTCCCACAGGCACTTCCACTCCTTGAACAAGGTTTAGGAGCGCATTCTTGTTTTCTTCAACCGTATGAATATCCCATGCTGAATCAAAAATACCAAAGGTTTTTAGTTTATCTTTCGAGTACATTTTATCCGTTCCCACAGCCAGGGCTATCTCCCCTTCGCCAGCACGTAAAAATTGGACAGCTAAATTCAGAGCTGTACTACCGCTGGCACAAGCATTTTCGACCGTAATGATTGGAATTTCCTGAAAGCCCATGGCTCTTAGAGCAATCGGGCCCCGAATAAAATGTTGTCCCTCTAGATACCCCTGCGTCGTGTTCGAATAAAACGCTGCATGAATATCATTCAATTTACAGCCTGCATCCACTAGCGCACCACTAATAGCTTGACGCGTAAGATCTTTTACGGTTAAACTTTGATGTCGTCCGAATGGTGTCATGCTGACACCCACAATATATACTTTTTCCGCCACGAAAACGCCTCCCAAACAAAATCTAAATATTGAAACTCCTGTACAACCAACATTCTCATCATAAAAGGGAAAAATATATTATTTTATAATTATAAAAATTCAGTTTACTTGGCGGATAAGGTTAGCCCAGAATGGTGCCCGAAGAGCCTTTTTATCAATTTTCCCATACGCGGTTACAGGGAGTGAATCCACAAACTCCACCGACTTAGGTACTTCGTATTTAGCCAGGCGGCTTTTGCAGAACTGAATGAGTTCATCTTCGTTTGGCTGGTTACTTGGATCTGCCACCACAAAGGCTTTAACCGCTTCCCCCATCTTTCGTTCCGGAACTCCAATCACCGTTGCCTGACGTATTGCTGGATGCTCGAATAAAGCCTTCTCCACCATGGTCGTGTAAATATTGAAGCCCCCACTAATTACCATATCTTTTTGACGGTCTACCATATAAATGTAACCCAACTTATCCTGGTAGGCTATGTCCCCCGTATGCAGCCAACCGTTTTTGATCGTATTGCAAGTTTCCTTTTCCATCCGCCAATACCCTTTCATCATGTGCGGCCCTCGAGTAATGATTTCTCCAACTTCTCCCTGGGGAACCTCTTTGCCTTCATCATCCACGATTTTTATCTGAGACATGATGATTGCACAGCCGCAGGAGGACAATCTTTTTTCATCGTCCTCCGCAGCCCTAATTTGATGATCTTCCTTAGATAAAATTGTCGATTGATTGGCCACTTCCATCTGCGAATAGACCTGTATCAAAATCGGTCCCCAAGTTTCTAAAGCCTGTTTAATCCTTGCTGGAGCCATCGGGGCTGCTCCGTATGTCAAAGTTCGAAGGCTAGACAAATCATACATATGAAGATCAGGTAAGTCCAAGAGAGCATAAATCATAGTAGGAACAAGGAAAGTAAAAGTTATCTTTTCACGCTCCACCGTCTCACAGAACGTTTTTGGAAGAAAAACTTGCTCAAGTATATGACAACCTCCACGAAGCAAACCGGGCAAAATCATGAAACCGGCTGCATGCGGCAGTGGTGCCACATGCAGCATCACCACTCCACGTTCTATTTCAAATTCGATAATTTCACTATACATTAAGGAAATTATTGATTTGTGGGTATGCATAACCCCCTTAGAACGACCGGTCGTTCCCCCTGTATACATAATCGCTGCCAGATCTTCATACCCAGCCACAACCTGAGGAGAATCGGGAGAGGACTTCTGGATCAAAGACTCCAAGCTGTTTTCCTCTTCACCTCTCACCGTTATCACCAGAGGTTGGATAGAAATCTGCTGTAAGGTATTTCGCACAGAATCAAGATATTCTTTCCCGCATATCACCGCTTTGACTTCGGCATCCTCCAGACGATAAGCCACTTCCGCTTCACTCAGAAAGGTATTCATCGGGACGCGGACTGCCCCAAGTTTGGCAATAGCAAATTCACAAACAATGTATTCAATGCAGTTTTGCATCCACAAGGATATACAGTCTCCGGGCTGTATCCCTAGTTGAAAAAGGGCGTTTGCGCATCGATTGACTTCTTCCCCCAATTTCGCATATGTGATGCTTCGGCGGTAGTCTTTTACTGCAATCTTGTCTGCATACTGATTAACCGCTTTATCGAATAATTCACCAAGAGTTGTTTCAAGCATTTTTATCCCTCCACAGCCTAATTGATATGGCGGCCTGCATTTTCCCAATATGGTTTACGCAAGACTTAAAAAGAGGTTTGACCCCACGGACCATTCCACCGTGAGGGCATTCCACCTACAACATTTATTTCCCTTTAATGTGCGGCTACTTGGCGCAGTTCCTTCAAATGCTCCAGCACCATTTCCGGAATTAGCTTCTTCTGGAATAGTGCCGAATAAGAGAGCTTCAAGAGGAAGTTTAAATCCAGCCACTTTCTCATTGCTCATCCAAAACGCTTGGTTCAACCCTCCGCCAATTGCCTTCCCTTGTTGCCAATATGGAAACAAGGGGGGATTGTGCTTTCGCCGAAAAGGGTGAAATCGACATGCTCGTTTATCCCGGTCCATTGATTTGATTCTCCCGTCAAGGAAAGTCCAACAGACCACTGGTAATGACCAGCCAAATTCAGGATAGGTTGATAAAGTTCTATCGCTTCAGCCAAACCAATAGGTGGATGAACGGCCTCTTCCAGTACAATGGCGGATATGCCTGTCGTGGAGTAAGTGCGCAGATAATCCGCAAGATACATCGACGCACTGTCCACATCATCATGACTGATGGATGGATCCTCTCCAGGACGAACTATTTCGCTCATCCATTGCAGCCATTTCTGGGGAGACCCAAGACTCAGGACCAAGGGTTTGGAATCGCGATTCACAATCGTCATCCCTTTTAACACATCAATAACAATGTTCCGCGTTACCTCTGAAGCCAGCAGTTTTTTCAAAGCAAAAGTGGGTCTCTTACCTATCCATCGCTCTACTTCCTGTGATTGAGTTTCGACCCAGGCAGCGTAGACCTGATGCAGAGGAAAGTGGATGACATCCGATTGGAGCAACCCTTGAGCCTGACTTAAAACGGAGATTAGGGATGTAGGATCCCGCCAAAGCTCCTGCTTTCCCCGGCAAACAAACGGTTTGCATACGCGATTGAATCCAACCAAATCCTAGGTATATTCCTGTTTCCAGATTGAAACAAAGTTTGGAACTGGCTGTTCATGTTCCCCCTCCTTATTTCCTTGTTACTTGCTTTAACTGAGCTTCTAATTGGGCGATTCGGACATCCTTCGGATCAGGAAGAATGACGGATTCAAGATTATCAGAAGGCATTTTAGTATACGGCGATCCTGCATAGACCACATTGGTGTCTCCCCAGCAACCATACCATGGCAGATGGGCAGGTGGCTCGCTGGTAACCCATTGCTTTACGAATTCCTTGTAAGAAACCCCCCTCTTTTTGCGAGCTTCCTTTTCCTTTCGACGTTTCTCTTCTGTCGCTTTCTTGTCTAGTACCAAGGTCTCCGGATTATACACCACGTGATAAATGTTCTGAGCGACATAATCTGAGATCAATTCATCTTCCAAGTCCTTCATTACCAGTTGCGGATCGCGGTCCAATACATCTCCGTAACCGCCACCGGTCCCTTGTGTAACAATGTATAGTTCTCCCTCTTTCACAGGCTCAAACTGAAGCCCACGATGGTGTGTGGTATAACTGGCTCCTTCAAACGGACGATTGTTCATAACTTCTTCCATTGTGTATTGGAATTGCTCCGGATTTTCTTCAAGGGTTTTAAACACATTTATTCCCTTCACTTTAGCAAGAGGGTACGATGGGCTACCATATCCTCCAAACAGACCGTAAACGGTTGGGTATTTGGAGCCGATAGTTGTTGCCATTAGGCCCCAGAAAGGACTGTCCTTAACAGCCACCATCATTTGATAGCCCTGACCTCCACGGAATTTCCCAAATCCTTGATTGTCTTTCACAAGCCTGCGCGAAAGGTGCATCATCGGAACTTCTTCTTCTAAGAGCTCTTGTTCCCCTTGTTCCGCCATAGCAGCAAAGATTGGAGCGATAGCATGCTCTCCGTCCATATCCTCACGGGCTCCACCAGGCATTCCGTTTAAATCGGTTCCGATGTTCCCCACGGTCTCCCCGTTCTGGGTAATCCCCCCATAAAGGAAAGTAGCAATCATGTTGTACCAGGGTGCCAGAATCTTGGTATGACGTTCGGGCGCACTATATAGAAATTTAGTAATAGCCATTTGTGCAGCTGTAAACAACGGGAAGATCGTCATCATACCTTGAGCATTCGGTGTCTCATAGGCTGGATCAAAGATTGATTTGTGTGTCACAGAAAACTTCATTGGCGCTACCACCGCCTGATTACGAGGCATGTCCGGCCAGATGAACTGCAGGAACAATTGGGAAATCATCCCTTTAAACGCAACGTTGGTGCAATTGTTGGAGCGATTCGCAAACTCGGGCGAGGACCCACTCAAATCGAAATGAAGTTCATCCCCTTTTTTGGTCACTTCCAACTGCGTTTTGATCAAAATATTTTCCCGTAATGTCCCATCTGCTACCGCTATCGTCCGGACAGTCCCATCCTGCCACTTAGAGATTCTGCGCTTGACTTCCGATACTGTACCGTCAAGTGTTTTTCGCAGTGTGGCAACGACTGCATCTACACCAAATTCTTCAAGGGCTTCTTCAATCCGCTCCTTCATCCTTATGGCGCCGAAAAGCTTAGCCTTCATATCCTGAAGTTGAAGTTTTGGCTCTCGAACAGAGTTCTGCATAAAAGTAAGCAAATCTTTCTTGAGCGTATAATTCTCCGCTACCTTAATCGGAGACAACATTAACCCTTCCATAAACTTAGACTCAGCAGCAGAAGGAATACCTCCTGGCTCGACGGCACCGTTTTCACCTTCATGAACAACAGTTACTACCCAGGAAATCAATTTTCCATCATGGAAAATCGGGAGCATCATGCTGTGATCGGCATTATGAATACCGCCATAGCGGGCATCGTTGTGCATAAAAACATCTCCAGGATTTACACCAACCGTTGGTTCATCTACCCAGTGTTTTCTGGTAAACTTTACGGCATATTGTGCTGTGGTAGAGAAGAGCAGTACACCGCCGGAGCAGGCCAGAGACAAATCTCCACTAGCGGTATAATACCCGGTAATCAGGTCACCCCATTTGGCTCCTGGAGCCGACCCAATTTGTTCCAGCATCTCAAAGGCTTCCGTCGCAGCTGCCTGCAGCTTATTCCGGACTAAACTGATCGTGGTATTGGAAACAATATCAATCGCTTCCTTCTCTACCTCCGTAATAGGCGCCAATCCATGGTCATGCATCATCTCCGGTTCCGGACCAAGGAAAAGCGTTGTATCCTCTAAAAACTTATCCACTAGCTCTTTTTCACGCTGACTTTGTCCCATTTTGATATCTTCACTCCCTTTATCGTTTACTACTAGCAACCGTATCTAGTTCATACTCGGCTTGAAGTTTGCTTGAATTTCGAGTGATCCAGGCAGATCTCTGAGAACCCATCGTCAACTTCCAACCCGGCTCAATCAAGTAAGACGTGCGCGGGGATTCGACCAAAGCTGGACCTTCAATCACAGAACCGACCGGGATAGCATCCGCTTCGTAAACTTTAGTCAACATCGGATTCTCAAAGCCTACAAAGTAACAGTTGCGCTCTCTAACAGGTACTGCTTGATTACCATTTTCCTGTAGTTCTTTTTCAAATTGAATGGATTCAAGTTCAACATAGGATATCACTCGAATCGTGTTGATACGGATTCCGGCTTCTGGAGATTGGCTTCCTTCTCCAAACCGCTCACCATAGTTATTACTAAAAGCAGCAATCAGGGTAAACACATCTTCTACATTTGTAATCCGGTTAGTTGGACAAATCACTGATGTCTCGGTAAGCTGATTTCCATAGCGCATATCAAGCTCCAAGCGGAATTGAATATCTTTTTCCAGCTTGCCCTGACGCATCAGATCCTCCCTTCCAGCACCTTCTAGTTCAACGACTATCGAATTAAAGGCATCATAGTCGCTGAAAAGCCTCCGGTTGTTAGAATCATAGATATTTAGAAACACATTCTTTTCGTGAATATGAAGTTGGTTCATAATCCCCGCTCCAAGTGCCGAGAAAATCGGGCTGAATGGAGGGACAAAAATCCGCTCAATATCTAGTTCATTGGCAATCCCACAACTATGCAAAGGTCCGTTTCCTCCATAGGCCAAGAGGGTAAAATTTTTCGGATTATATCCTTTTACTCCAAGTTCCTGGGCGATGGCGAAGGCCATGTTGCTATCTACCTTCTGCTTGATTTGGAGAGCTGCCTCCACAATGGAAATGTCGAGTTCATCACAGATATTCTCACGAATTGCAAATTCTGCACGTTTCCGATTCAGTTTAATGCTTCCTTCCGCATAATAATCCGGATCTAGATAACCTAATATGAGATCGGCATCGGTCACCGTTGGATTTACTCCCCCACGGTCATAGCAGGCTGGCCCTGGATCAGATCCCGCACTTTGCGGCCCCACCTCAATCGTATTAAACATCTGGTCATAGCGGGCGATCGATCCTCCGCCTGCTCCTATAATTTTTAGATGTAACATAGGATGATTGACCAACCATCTATCAATCGTCGGGTTGAAATCATAGAAGCGAATTCCGCCGCCCACGGCCAAACCGATATCGCAGCTCGTTCCACCGATGTCCATGGCGATTAATTTACCGGTATTAAATTGTTCTGCTACATACTCGGTGGCATTAATTCCTGAAGTTGGACCCGAGTGAATCGTCTGGAGTGCATGGGTTGAATTCAACTGGGCCATCCCGCCAGTATTGTGTACCACGAGCATTGGCTTGGTGTAACCGTATTCCTTTAATGTCATTTCCAATGAACTTAGCGCATGATACATCTGGCCATGTAAATAGGCATCAAGGATAACAGAATTGGCTCGACCGTATTCTCCCTTGCGTCCAACTACCTGATGGGAAAGGATGACCGGCATGGATCCCAGCATATGAGATGGATATTCTTCAATAATAATTTCCTCGACTCTTTTTTCATGAACTGGATTGACAACCGAATTCAGGAGATTGACCACAAATGCTTGTGCACCACGGTCAACCAGTAAACGAATTTGACGGCGCAACTGCTCTTCATCAAGGGGCATGACCACCTTCCCTTTAAAGTCGACCCGCTCACGGACCCCAGCGATCATCCGGATTGGTACCAACGGTTCTGGACGTCTTGCAGCAGCGAGATCTTGCTGCTCCAGTGGCGCAATACCCTCTCCATATCCGCGTCCGCGACTTAACGGAACTGAATGCTCGTACCCTGCTGTAATTAGAAGTCCTACCGCTGGACCTTTCCGCTCGATCAATGCATTGGTTCCCAATGTGGTTGCATAACGGACGGAGTCCACCTGAGAGAGCACGTCCCTTACATCGAGATCAAGCTTACGGGAGCCTTGTTCTAGTGCATCCATAAATCCCATAGCTAAATTATGGTGTGTAGTCAATGCCTTGGTCTCCAAATAGTGGTCATCCCAGACAAGAAAACAATCAGTAAAGGTTCCTCCGATATCTACACTTATTCGCTTCATTTCCTTACCCCCTTCTCTTTACCAGATACCGTTTTTTCATGGCATCAATGTCAAATTCCATGTCATGAAGCGGCGGATGCCCTGGCGGTAAATAATCGACTTCCACCATGGTTGCACACTCTGGGCAATAATACTCCACAATCTGTACCCAAGTAGGATCCGGTGCAAACGTATATTCATACAAATCTGTGTCCAAAATCGGACGGTGAATTTCCCGTGGATCCCTTGCATGTACCAGCAATCCTTCCTTGTAGTTGCTTCGTGCCGATCCGATTACATGATTACACTTTCGGCAGCACCACGTTTCATCTTCTAAGTTGATTTCTAAATATTCAGTCATCTCTATCTTCATTCAGGCTACCTCCTCTCATCGCGCATAAATATGTCTTTGTTTTCATTTATGTTAAATGTCCACCCTTCCAATACACGGCAACTGAAGAGTTGGTCTTCAATTAATGCTGGTCCAGGATCCCATTGCACCGGGAGCCATATCTTCAAATCTGTAAACCGGGACATCCTTCCACTCACCATATGGTTGCAGAATCCGTTGGTGGCGAGCCGGTTTTGGTTTAACTTCCGTAAGAGCTATTTTCTTTTCTAAGTTATAGTGAGCTATCGGTTTGATTACCTTTAAATTGACCTGTCCATTAATCCCCTCAAATCCTTTTGGAAGCTCTCCGTTTTCAGCTAGCCGAATAACTTCTACTTCACCTCTTCGGTCTAAACTGAGATAGGTTTCAACCTGACACTCGGAAATGTTAAAGCCCTCTGAAAACATATCCCGTTCTGCCCGATTTTTTAATTGATTAATTTTTTCTAAGAGTGTTTCCTGATTCAACTCTTTCAAACTCGCCTGGTATTCATGAGCAATATCACTAAAGCTAATACCAAAAGCGCTAAATATTGCTGCCAATCGGGGAACTACTATGTCATCCATTTTTGCTGCACCCGCAACTCCACACGCACTCATTGGTCCTGCACCACCAAAGGCAAGTAGAGTGGCTTTATCTGCTTGATCCTGATAAATGGCAAGACCTTCGGCAATTTTTTGTTCGTACGCTTTTTCCATGGCAAGTAAGGCCTCATTCAGGCTTACCCCAAGCGGTTCAGCGATTTTTTCCTCGATAGCAGCACTTGCTCTGGATTCGTCCAGCATCATGCTTCCACCGAGATAGGTGCGAGAGTCCAGAATTCCCATTAAAAGATAGGCGTCCGTAATGGTTGGTTGCTGGCCTCCTCGTCCAAAACAAGCAGGGCCTGGTGCTGCCCCAACGCTCTCCGGTCCGACAATCACTTTCCCGTTCTCCACGCGGAAAATAGAGCTTCCTCCCGCACCAACACTGATCAAATCACTCAATCGGAAGGAGGTTGGAATTCCTTCAATTTCTCCATGAATTTTTTCAAGAATATTCTCCTCTTTAACAAGACCGATATCCGATGTGGTTCCCCCTATATCAAGGGTTAACAGGGCTGGGATTTTATAATGTGCTGCAAGTGCCTTAGTCCCCTCCATTCCCCCTCGTGGACCCGATCCATATGTTTTGATAGCAGTGGTTTTGGCCACCCGCGCTGAATTTCCATCATTATGGAAAATGAGCAGAGGATTTTTGGTACGATACTCGCGCAAAACATTTTCTGCATTATAGAGGAATCGTTCCATTCCAGGATGTAGGAAAGAGTTGATCAGGGCTCCCCATGTCCTTTTTGCGTCATCCTGATCTTCTATAATTTCATGGGAGAAAAGAACAGGAACCGCTCCCAACAAGTGACGAGGATACTTGCGCAGTATTATATTGCGAATCCTCGTCTCATCTTCCACCATGGTAGGCCCGCCTATACTAACGACAAGACGGTTGGCTCCTTGAGATAACAAACGGTTTATCGTCTCCACTACCTTTAATTCCAATTTGCTTTGCTCTTCGTTTACATTGATTCCCGCGAATCGGTCTTCTACCATGGCTGAGAACATTTCCTTTTCTTCCATACCTTCCAAAAGGAAATTTGGATCCACACCCTCACGCAAAATCAAGCCTAGACGAGATCCTTTTTTCTGTACAATAGCATTGGTTCCTGCTGTTGTGGAATAACGGATATAGTCCGTTTCTCCCAACAGTTTTTGCAGGTTTTCTTGACCATACAATTCCTTTGAACCCGCTTTCAAAACTTCAATAAAACATTTGGTTAAATCAAATGGTGTTGTCAATGTCTTAGTGCGGAAAACTTGTTCCTCATCTATAACACAAACATCTGTGAAGGTTCCGCCATTGTCGATGTTAATTAATAGACCCACATTTAATTCTCCTTTCCTTACCTGGTTTTCTTGGACTGAATGAGTTTGGTGCTTACTATCTCCTGATCCCCCCTTATGGCCGTCTATGCTCTTTTATATTGCAAAAATCGTGCCAACCTCGAATCTAAAGGGGAAATAGAGATGAAATAAGGTAAATCGGGAATAAAGCTTAATCAATCACTCGCTTCCTTCTATAAACCATAAGGTATTCATTCGTAGGTAAGTGACAAATGTGACAAATGTTAAATAAAAATGTTACACATGTGAAAATTTTTACTAATGTGACATAACTAAATAACCAATTGATCCACTTCCAGTCTAATATTCTATGTATTCACACTAAAAGGTATCGCACCCATAAGTAAAGGCAGGAGAGACCTGAACATTTTAAAAAGAGTATACCAATCTGTACTTAGAAAAGCTTAGGGACAATGATGTGGGTACGTTATTGAATGGGGGAACTAGTTTTCATCGTTTTGCCCATGAGAAAAGGTGTTAATATCTAGATCCGTAATATATGAGGCTAAAAAGATACTAGTTAATAATTAACATATCCATTTTTGTTCTACCTCGGCTATAGATGTTGCTGAACTGGTTAAACAGGATATAATATTCTCCTGTTCTATAGCATTTTCAACTAACACAACATACCCACCAGATCGTCATATGTATTCATTTTAGCGAAGTAAACCTGCATTCGTCGGTGTATCTTCTTTATACTATGGAAAAAATCGGTCCAAATCGTTATTCGTTCTCGGTAGATAATCGTTAGTCATAGTAAGAAAATAACCCGTTCCAACAGCTGCTTGAATAACGATAAAGAAGCATTAGCAGTGAAGTGAACCCCCTAAGTTGGACTCTTAGGGGTTTTTTTATGTATGGTTAAATTTTCAAATGAATTTAGGGAAAAAGTTGTTTTAGAGTATTTGTCAGGGGGAGGAGGATCAAAATTATTAGCAAAGAAATATGGTATTGGTAGCCATCAAACGATTCTAGATTGGGTGAACCGATATCAAAAATATGGGGATAAAGCGTTCAATGTTTGTAGTAATAAGGAATTTTATGATGGTAGTGTAAACGGGCACACTATTTCAGACTCTCTTTTTCACATTAATCCGGAAAAATATCTGAAATAATGTGCTTATTTTTTTACTTTATTTCAGAATGTGCAAAATCTCTTTCAAATTACTTCAGTTGAATAATAGAGAAGAGTAAATAAAAACCCCTATAAAGGGGCTCCAACCTGAATATAATCATTTATATTTATCCGGATCTTGTAAACTTCTTGTGAATGAAGGACGAAAATTGTATCATTCTCCAGCGTTACGAACCAATCTAAATCTTTCTCTAAGTAGGCAGTAAAATATCTATTTTGAATTCGCAACTCAAATGTGTAACCTTGGTCAATCCAAAAGGATGTTTGGCCAATCCAAACTCTCCACTCCTGATCCCGATGATCAAAAACTAAGATTCCTCTCTTAATCACAGTCTGCTGTCCTCTATGGCTAATCTTACGATTTCTTCATCAATCTGTTCTTTCTTTACCTGAAAACCAAATAATAAGCTATTCACCGTTAATGTATTGATAACACGAGGCCAGCCTTGGGATCGTAATGCAATAGGATTTATGCGCTCCTGTCCGATTTGGTAATAACCCCACTCAGACTTTCACCTACTGCCTTTACGGCATCCTCTTTTTATTACCCTTCTTTTTGTATAAATTCAGAAAGGAAAGAAATCGCATTTTCTTCATCATCACCATCAGCAATAATGTTGATTTCAGTTCCTGGACTTACAGCCTGGCTCATTAGTCCCATAATACTTTTTGCATTTACTTTTTTTCCGTCTTTCTCAAGAAGAATTTCCGAAGAAAAGCGGTTTGCTTCCTGAACGAAAAGCGCAGCAGGACGCGCCTGAAGCCCTGTTTTTAATTTTACCTCCACTTGTTTTATTAGCATCACACAAACCTCCTTAAAAGTTTAGTCTCCATTTTTCGGAGCAATTTCCCGGCTCGCAATTTTTTAGTAATTTCATTATTTTTTTGTAGGCAGTGGTTAGTTCCTTGCTTGCGAACACACCACCTTATACCCTTACTGCTGATTTCTTTATGGTAACGTAAGTAGTTTACAAAATCGATAATTTACCAGATATTATCTATCTCCTAAAGACTCTTTAGTTTCTTATTTTTCTAAAAGGAGGGGGGAGTAACAATCTTTTCCCAATTTCTTAGCCACTGGTTCTGGTAGTTATCCTCAATAACTTTAACCAATTCCTCAATAATATCGTTTAGCTTAATCTGGCTAGTATCTTTTCCAAGAATAAAAGAAGTTTTACACATCAAAATTTCTTCATACTCACTCACAGAAAGGCCTCCGTTCTTAATTATATACACGAAATTACCGTACCTAACGTCTAACGTTCATTGATTATTGGATTTACATTATGAAAAGTAATATTAAAATTGTGATTTAAAAAGTTCTCTTAAATTCCTAGTCTTTGTGAATCGAGATTAACAAACTTACTATGGTGGAGAAGCCTCCCTTATGATTGCGTGATTTCAAGAAACAAATCCCCTGTCTGAATAGAAATTACCATTATCCTTTTCGAAAGTTAGGGAGGAAATCATAAACTATCACCTTTCTTTAAGAAACCACAAACATACTATTTACTATTAAAAGTACCTTGTTCTTTTAAATTAACGATTTTTCAAGGATTTCCACCACATCTAATGTTTGAACTTTATCTTCAACTTCCTTTGCTTTCATTCCATCGCTGATCATCGTTAAACAATATGGACAGCCTGTACTAATCATCGTTCCATTCGTTTCAAGAAGCTGCTCTGTTCTTGCCACATTGATGCGGGTACCGGTATTTTCCTCCATCCACATAAGTCCCCCGCCGGCACCACAGCACATGGCAGTTTCACGTTTCCGTTCGGGTTCTTTAAGTTTGACCCCGGGGATGGATTTTAAGATTTCACGAGGCGCATCATACACATTGTTGTACCTCCCTAAATAACAGGAATCGTGGTACGTAATCGTTTCATCCACATGATTCTTTGGAGATAATTTTCCTTCTTTAATTAATTTTGCCAACAGTTCGGTATGGTGATAAACTTCTGCTTCTAAACCAAACTCAGGATACTCATTTTTTAGTGTGTTAAAAGCATGGGGATCGATCGTTACAATTTTCTTAACACCATACTTTTTAAAGGTTTCAATATTGGCATTTGCTAACTCTTGGAATAAAAACTCATTTCCAATCCGCGTGCGGAGTATCTCCGGAGTTCTTTTCTTCATTACCAAGGATCGCAAGCTTTACTCGGCCTTGTTCATCACTCGGGCGAAGGATTGGGAAATTTTTCGGCTTCGGTTATCATAGGAGCCCATGGATCCAACAAAGAATAAGTATTCAAACTCTTCTTCTGCTTTTTTCAGTTCTTTTACGGTCAGGACCTTTACATCTTCTAACGCATCTCTCCAATTAGCCCGTTCCTTACGATTCATTCCCCATGGATTTCCCTGCCGTTCAATATTGGTAATCGCACACTGAGCATCTGGATTCATTCTTCCTTCTGTCAGAACAAGGTAACGGCGCAAATCAATGATTTTATCCACATGCTCGTTCATCACAGGGCATTGATCTTCACAGTTCCGGCATGTCGTACACGCCCATATTTCTTCTTCGGTAATTACATCACCAATTAAACTAACATTTTCGATTGAGGCGGCTGCTTCTTGTGCACCGGCCATTCTGCTCGCTAATGCTAGTTGGTTCCCTCTTGTATGGTTAAAAGCAAATGCTGGCATCCACGGCGTTCTAGAGGTAACAGCGGCACCTTTTTCCGTTAAATGATCTCTCAATTTTAAAATTAAATCCTTTGGTGAGAGCATTTTTCCTGTTCTCGTTGCCGGGCACATATTGGTGCATCGTCCACACTCTACACAGGCATATAGATCTAACAGCTGTTTTTGGTTAAAATCTTCTATTTTACTAACACCAAAAGTTTCCTGTGATTCATCTTCGAAATTAATCGTCGTTAGTTTGCCGACTTTATGGGTACGGCCTAACCAAACGTTTGCAATCCCAGCAATTAAATGAGCATGCTTTCCTTGTGGTACATACACTAAAAACCCTAGTAAAAATAAAAGATGTCCCCACCAAAAGACAAAGAATAGGGCACCGGCAACACTTTGCGGCAGCCAGTTAAATACGATGGAAACTAGCGAAGCAATTGGTTCCGCCCAACTAGGTTCATCCCCGAACCAAATTAGGTCCATCCCATTAGCCAATAACGTACATAACATAAGTCCAGTAAGAAAAAAATAAACAAGCCCAGCTTTAAATCCACGTTTTAAACGAACAAGTTTTTCAATGTAACGTCGGTAGAAGCCCCATGCTGTCGCGAATAAAATCATGAAGACAACAATTTCCTGAAAGAAAGTGAAATATGGATAAATGGAACCCAGTGGAAGATGGGATCCCAGGGCAAGTCCTCTCCAAATGAGATCAATCGCTCCGAATTGAACAAGCAAGAATCCATAGAAATACATAACATGCATGGTTCCGCTCTTTTTATCCTTCAAGAGCTTTTTTTGTCCCAATACATTTATGAGAATGGCATCGATTCTCTGTTTTGCTGTTCGATTAAATTCAGCCCTTTTTCCCAACTTGATATACCGATAGCGGGTTTTAACCAGGGCTGCAAATAAGTAAACAGCATAGCCTGTAACTAATAGGAATAGAAGTATATTCAGAATTTGTAAAGTACTCATCCTAACTCTCCTTTTAGAATTTATCATTAATGGAATCTCATAACGAATCCAAAGACAAATTTTTTGTTAGTAACTAGTAAACAGTTACACTCTTAAACTCTTCTTTTTTTATTTAAATAAGCCCATCCCCTACCCATTAGTCACTAATGTAAAAAATGGGCAAATAGATCAGCCTTTATGATTCTGGAACTTTAAGTGTTTTAAAGATGCCTTTATGCGATTTTAATTTCAAAAAGACCTTTTACTTTCACTTCTCCACTTTCATTAATAGCTTCCGCTTCACAAACCAAGCGATCTGTAAGTTTATCGACAACGCTTCCTCTAACCGTTATCTGTTCCCCTGGTTTTGTCATCGCTTTAAATCGAACAGAAAACTTGACTAAATCGTCAATTGAAAACCATTGACCGATAGCTTCCCCAATAAATCCCATAATCAGCATGCCATGTGCTATGACTCCGCCAAGGCCCGCTTCTTCCGCAAATGGCACAACCGTATGAATTGGATTAAAATCCCCCGATGCTCCAGCGTATCTAACTAATTGTGTATGAGTAATTTTTTCTTTTTTGATTGGTTCAAATCGAAAACCGATATTCATCTTGATCCTCCTAGTGTCGTTCAATTACAGTTGAACGTGAAATTAATACCTTTTCACCCTTTTCGTTAAAATATTCTCTTTTAACTACAAAGAAATCCATGGAGGCTTTAGTGAACGCATTTTCTAATACACTTTGTACTGTTATCAAATCACCGGGTTTTATTTCTATTAGATATTCATATTCTTGCTCTCCATGGAGTACCTTTTTCTTGTTTAAACTCAGTAGTTCCATGGTGGATTTTCCCCCATCCCAAAAATCAATGACAGTGGGGAAAGTCGGTAATATTTTTTTCCCATTTAAATATTCATCTTTCAAATCCCCAATTGCCAGTGCTAACTCCCTTATTTTTCCTGATTCAACTTTAAACATATAGTTTTCCAGAGTTATCCCGATTTTTTCTTGTAATGTATTAATCAAATTCTCCACTCCTTTTAATACTTTTTTAATAAATTAATTTTTTCTACAATTTGAAATGAAAGATACACATTGCAATTGGTGTCCCACCGAGAGTATGGGTCAAGCTAATTTTTGTAAGATAAACATTCCGTTTTTTTGGTGGAGACGATATCGGGATTTAATTACTTCCTCCGGCTTTTTATTAGATTTTGGATTAAGGATTTCTAAACACTCATTACACGTATTGACATAACATTCATGTTGTTCTTTAAATTCCATTCCGCACTTGGAACATTTGTTATCAGGTAAATTCATATAGAACTCTGTCATTGTAATGAGCATATTTGTTACCTCCCATTTTTCCGAACAAATTAAAACATAAATTCTCTCTTCCTATTAAAATATTAGGTATTTACAGTTGGCGTAGTTTTTAAATATTCTTTATGAAGCTGTGCAGAAATAATATTTTTCTAAATTTCTGATGTTCCTTCATAAATTTTCGTTATTCTGGCATCAGGATAATACCTTTCGATCGTACTCTCTCATATTACCAATCCCCCCGTGAATTTGGACGGCTTTGTCTGCAAACATGATTGAAAACCTCTGATCCAAGCAGTTTAGCCATGGATGCTTCTTTAATCACGTTCATTCCTTGATCCACCATCCAGGCGCTACACGGTACGTAACCGAACGCAATGTTTCGACATCTACTGCTATCTTTGCTAAATAGTGCCGAATAATTTGTTGTTCAAAGATTGGTTTTCCGAACTGTTCACGCTCATGAGCATATTTGATAGATTACTCTAATAATTTTTGGGGAGATCCCAAGTTACGGGCTGCTAGTAGCTAGTCCTGCACGGCCGTTAGCGAGAATTTTTAATGCGTTAACATAACCTAAACCTTCTGATCCGAGTACATTTTCTATTGGAACTTCACAATTTTCAAAAAAGATTTCACAGGTATGGGAACCGCGTAGACCCATTTTTTCTTCCTTTTTTCCAACTACAAATCCCTTAAAATCCTTTCAACGATAAAACGCTATCGGCAATCTTTCCAAGCTCCACTTGAATCGTGGCTTTATCAGGAATAAGCTCTGCTACGAAGCTGCCTATTTTCATTTCCAGTTCTGAGGGTGATTCACTTGGAATTGTGAGTAATGGGCGATTCGATACCACAAAATGATCAATCTCAGAAACATGTACCAGAGTGTCTCCATATGTGTACGGAAGCTCATTATTAACCTGTGCTATAATTGCTTTTGCGTTTTTAATAAGAGATTTCACGACATCAACTGACAACCCCAAGTTGCAATACCCTTCATTAGCAAAACTACTCCTGCGCCATCATTACGTCCACTGGAATTCCCAGCCGTAACGGTACCGTTTTCTTTAAACACTGGTTTTAGCTTAGATAACGCTTCCATATTTGTTTCCCTCGGGTGCTCGTCTACTTTGAATTCCACAACACCTTTTTTTATCTTTATTTCAATAGGTACAATTTGCTCTTCAAACAACACGGAAGTAATGGCGCGTTTGGCATTTCTTGGTTCCGTAAAGCAAATTCATCCTGTTCTGTCTGTGCAATCGAATATTTTTCAGCCAAATTTTCAGCTGTAATCCCCATTACTAAATTCCCATAACCTTTGTGCCCATTTGCAGTGAATAAGTTCTTCCTGCTTTAGTTGGAATGAACCAACTTTATGCTTACGGTCTTGATTCCCCCTTTTTTCGTTTCGATACTTTAATTTATGCATGAATTATGCCAATACTAAGAAAAAATTGAGGATGCGAAATAAACTACGGCGGAATAACCGGCATATTAAGGAAATGAACACCTAATTTGGTATAATTACTTGGATGGAAGTTTCCGAAGGAAAGTTAGGAGTTCCGTTAGCATTCTCGGGAATATGCGAGGAGAAATTGAAATAATCCACTTCTATTCATTTGCTAATTATTCCTCCGTAGAAAAAAAGGGAAAAAGGTGGAACAAACACCTTTTTCCCTTCAATGATAAGTATTTGATTTTTATGCATGTCACAAATGTCACAAATGTCACAAATATTAACAACGTGTTACACATGTGAATATTGTTACGACAAGAATGGAAATAAAAATTATCTGTTCTTTCCGCTAATCTAATTGAAGCTCCTTTAGTTTCCGATATATGGTCATACGGGAAACATTGAGAAGTTTTGCGGTTTCCGCTACACTTCCATTAGTGTTCTGTAACACTTCAATCAATATATCCCTGTTTAGATTCTTCCTTCTCACCCCTGTCCATTTACTAGTCACAATAACCTCGTTGACTGGGGGAGGTGAATTTATCTCCGATAACATTTCCTTAGGAAGGTGTTCTTTTCGAATAATTCCATCCTCTGAACGGAATAGAGCTTGATCGACGACATTTTTTAATTGTCTGATATTTCCAGGCCACGAGTAGGTATTAAATATCTTCCAAACCTCTTCCACAACATGTGGGCTTACCTCTTCTTCCCATTCGTCCTGAAAAAAGGAAGATACCAACAAAGGAATGTCTTCCTTTCGCTCTCTTAGCGGTGGAACCGACAAGGGAATCACATTCAAGCGATGGAAGAGGTCTTCTCGGAAATTTCCATTTTTAATCTCTTGTTTTAAATCCTTATGTGTAGCAGCGATGATCCTGACATCAATCGGGATTGACTCTGATCCCCCAACTCGAGTTATCACCCGCTCTTCTAGTACTCGAAGCAGGTAGACTTGAGCATCCATTGGAAGTTCTCCGATTTCATCAAGAAATATGGTTCCTTTATCAGCCAAAAGAAACTTTCCCTTTTTACCTTGTGATTTCGCCCCTGTGAACGCCCCACCTTCGTAACCGAACAATTCACTAGCCAGCAATTCCTTCGGAATAGCCCCGCAGTTAACACCAACAAATACTCCCCGCTGCCTTGAACCATGGCAGTGAATAGACTGGGCCAAAACCTCCTTTCCGGTTCCTGTTTCTCCAGTGATTAAAACGGTTTTATCACTAAAAGAAGCCTTTTGGGCCAATTTTGTCAACCGTATCATATCAAGATTCTTGGTCAGAAGATGGTCAAACCGGTATCTCGTCCCATTTTCCTTTTGCCGAGCCGACACCCTATTGTGGCTACCCATCTTCTGAAAAATGGCCATCCCGCCAAATACTTGGGTCCCCATCTGATAGGGCTTAACGGACAAGCGCCATTCACTTCCATCTTTTTTCCTAAAAACCGAATGCAACCCTTTCTTAGACATATCCATTAAATCCCGATGATTAATGGAAGGGGCAATAAACTTAAATATGGATTGTCCAGTACTGATCTGTAGCAAATACTGGGCTGCTTCATTGTACCGTGTAATTTGCCCATCCATGTCAAACATAACAAAAGGGTCCTGAAAGCTATCCAGTACAGATGCGAAGGAGAAGATATTTTGCTGCATCAAACGCGATCCAAGTGCTTGCTCGATTCTTTTTACCTGATTATCTACGAGAAAAATGTTATGTGCTTGGACTATCCTTTTTTCTGCGGTTATATTTAACACACCAATGATTTGGTTCGAAAAAGGATCACGGATAGGAGCGGCTGAACATATCCAAGGATGCCATCCTTGACAGTAGTGTTCTGCTGAAAAAACCTGAACAGGCCTTCCCTCTATAAGTGCGGTACCAATGGCATTAGTTCCAGCCACTTCTTCGCTCCAATCTGCCCCGGTTCAAAACGGAGGTTCTTGAGTTTTTTCCATGTATTATCGTTGGCTATCCCCTCATATATCACGCCTTTATGATCACTCAGTGTGACAGCCATGTATTCAGAGAAATAATTGAAAATTTCTTCCATATAAGGTTTAACAATACTAAGAAGGTATTCATGTTGTTCCTTCTTTTCATCAAGAGAACAGTCTGAATAGATAATCTGTGTCTCTTTCATCAAAGGGTTCAGTTGATTCCCCTTGCATCTTTCCCAAGAGGTAGATATGATGGTACGTTGATCTTCTGGTACGATACCCTCTGCAAGAAAGCGCTTCCAAATGGATTCAAGTTTTTTTTCTATACTAAAAATGTTATCAAACCTGCTAACCAATATTTTTGTCATACTGAACCTCCAAAATGCTAAATGTAATTATTATATAATTATTAAATATATTTAGAATATTTAGATATATATATATTATTTCATATAAAAAGAGTTAAATCAACCATACTTTGAGCTGCGTCTTCTTTAGTATTTTTTACCTACTTTCAGAATTTAATTTTCATGGTAGACTGATACACAACGACCAGGTACACCACAAATTGTCGCTCTCTTTAAGAGAAACACGCAGGATAGATTAATCTTTGTATGGTTGCTGCACCAGCCTCAATTTATTGCTAAAAAGTGGTGGCATAATTTGCTGCACAATCAAACTGCTCTGTTGATTCGATTATGGTTATATAGACATAAAGATGTTGTTATTACAGCAGTTCCTTATCATTTAAGGAAATAACTCATAAAGGCATGGGATCTCTCATGCCTTTATGAGTTATAAATTCAATCGTTTTTTTCGTTATCTTTACGATTTTCTGCAGTGAACAATAATTCATACTATCGATGCGTTATCAGTAAGAAATTCAAGAAAACACACATATTATAAAGAGATGGGATTGTGAAGGAATCTACTCAAGTTACGGGTGCGTTTGTTGAACAAGAATTAAAATGGGTAATACATATTAAAAATAAAAAACGTAAGTTTTTCAGTGCCCTCCTTGCTCTAGAGGGGCTTTTCTTATTTATTTTATTGTTTTGACACCAATCTAATTCCAAAACTCCTGTTATACTAATAAAACCCAATATAATGGCATGCAATATATCAAGTTTCAAAAGAAGTTGATGCATTCGATCATATAGCACATTCAACCACCGGTCTACCCCCAGGATCATCCAATTGGCAATTGTTTGTCGAGACAAAGCGAGCCACATCCGATTAAATTGTTTTTCCTGGCGATATAAAGGCAGTCCTTCCACATATTTTTGAGTTTATGATATACGCCATAATAGAAGGTGACGATAGACTTCCTGAAATGACAGGCTTGGCGACAAGAGTAAACATAGCGAACATGTTTCACTACTTTCTATTCCACAGGAATAAATTTTAGTTCTTGGCGTACTTCCGTACTCATTTCATGTTATGCTCCACCGCAACACGAAAAATCCTATTCCTCAGAGGATAAACGATATTCAATCGTTTCCACAGGCAGGTTTTCTAACATAATTTCACGATGACTAGGTTTTTTACGGCGTCGTTGATAAGAGATGGAGTCTAAAGTAAGTTCAGGCAGATCAAGATTTGCTTCTTTTTCAACTTCATTGAAAAGTTCTAGTTGATCTGGATGAGTTTTTTCGCTAGAGGATCCAAATCAAATTCTTCTTTTACGAGAACAGCTAAGCAATCAATAGATTTTCGTAAATCTGTGCTACCTCGAGCGAGGTAGACACGATCCACGGCAGCTTCAATTAGCATAAGGATTTGAGCTTCCTTACAACATCAAGAAATAGTACTGGATCATATCCAGGCTTTACTTCAATGGTAACTTCTCCTACTTTCACAAGTAAGTTAGTATTTCCAACGACCTGATCATCAACATCAATAGATAGCCACTTTGAATCTTTTAAACTCCTGGAATCAGGAATTTCAGCGGAATTAAATTTCTTTAACCAGTAAAAATGGTCTATTTTCATTGATATAAAGCTGTTTTCAAGGTTTTTATGCGAAAAATTGCGGAGGTTCCAGTATTAGAAAAATAATGTACAATGATTTATGTTCTTGCTGATTGAGGTGCGATTTTATTGTCTAAACCTACTGTTAAAATTGTGCTATTTTTCAGTTTAAAGCTCTGTTAATTATTCATTATTTATTTACGTGTATGAAAATTCATAGGTGGAGAATTTCCGTCTAATGTATATAGAGGAAGCTTAAGAAGTAGATATAAGCGGAGAATTCCGATTAACTGCTCTAAAATAAGACAAAATCCAAAGATTTGGTAAATATAAATGGAAAAATCCCCTTTATTTTTAAGGAAATATAGGTATTTCCCAATTTAAACGGAATTATACTGTTTATTTTTCAAACACAGTGAAATCAACATTCAGCGAAATTGAAATTAAGTTTATAGAGGGTAAAGAATCATAAAATGGTGATTTGCAAGATTTATTCTTGGCGTATGATGAAGAAAATAGATGAATAGAAAAGAGCATCCAATGATGCTCTTTTCTTTTTAAAATAATGTTATTTTTGGAGTGGATTTAATTACCGAAATAGATGCGAAATACTGTGTTTTTTTTACAAAACTCCCCATCAAGAGAACCCATTACTTGACCCCCCCCCCTCCCTTTTTAGCCGAAAGGAGGGTTTTCAGGGTAGAGCCAAATATAAAAATGCCTGGCACAATGCCCAAAATCTATTTAAATGTTCTTTCAAATTTTTCAAGTTCGTCAAGAAACGCTGGCCTTTTTTTGTTCTTTTCTTTTAATTCATTCACTAGTTTAAGTGCACTGCTGTTGTCAAAGGCCTTCTTATATATTTTTATGATCGAACATACTTGTTTGTATTTTTTTCTGTCATTTGCCCGTTCGGAAGCTATTTCAATATATGTTTTAAAAATGGCATTTACCTCATCTTGGTAATTGTTTATGAGATAAGAGTAAAGGCTTTGGATCGATGATGGCTCCATGCTGCAATATTTAAGCAGTTTTTCTGAAAGATTCTCTGTTTTTAGTATTTCTACATAAGTTGAAGGTACATGCTTTCTGTTTTCAAAACTTTGTAGAATTGTTTGTAAGACAGTCGGCCATTCAGCTGAAGTGTATCGTTCTTTCAATTTACTATAATAATTAAATTCATTTTCAAGAACAAAATCGAGCAGCAGTTTCCGCTGGCTTTCCTTGTCGCCCAATCCTTCATATCCTTGCAGCCTGTATTGCTTCCATTTATGAACGAGCCCACGATAGTTTTTATCCGTTTCTTCCCCATCCGTGCAGAGACGAATAACTTCCAGATAATTTTCTTTCCGTAATTGATGAATAATCGCTTTTTCTCTAAAATCGCTATAGCGAATATTATCATGAATAAATTGAAGTGCCTTTTCTTCCCCATCGAAACGTTCCAATAGCTCAAGTTGAAGCAGTTTGACCTCTCCCATCAAATAACCTGTACTCCAGGAATCATCTTTTTTGGAACTTTCGATCATCCGGGCAAGCTCTGTTTCTAGCTTTTGTCTGATGATAGGATTAAAAGCTAAATATACACAGGATTGGAAAAGATTCAGCTTCCAATCTGTCCAGTCTTCATAGCGTTGACCGAGAGCTTCTTTCATGATGATTTCATAAAGCTTCTGCTGCTGATGCTCGTCCAATTGATGCACATGACTCAAAACGACATCATTGATGATATCGAAACTTTCATTCATAACCATGCTTACTTCTCCGTTGGAATCATCACAAAATCCTAACATATCCATTACGGAAGATTGAGCGAGAAGGCAGAGTGAAACAGCGTTTTCCGTCTCGCCTGTTTCAACCCTTTCACGTGCTTTTTCAAGGGTCATATAAACCCCAATTAGAGCATCACTAACCCGATTCCATGCGATAAAACCACGAGATGTAGCTTTACGAATATAGTCTTTGATCAACTTTTTGCCTTCGGCCATTTCATTCTTTACAGGAGCATATTGAAAGAGCAGTCGCTTTTCAATTTCCGGATATTCCTGTGAAAGATCAATAATGATATTTTGAAGTTTCTCTTTTGAAAAATTGGAAAGGAGGGTTGGCAAATTGAGCTTCTTTTCCTTTAATTGTTTCGGCCTTTTGCTTTCGCTGACGACATCATTTTCCAAGGCAAAAAAAGCTGCAACTTGGTGTTTACAATACTCTCCAAAGTCATAAGGACAGTCGCAACTTGTCTCCATAATATTTTTATGATTATCTATGATAATTTCAACCGTGTAGTTCTCTGAGCCTTCTACCCCCACTATATAATGGTTTGACCCAATTTCTTCAATCTTTTCTACATGACCTTTTTTAAAGTAGTCCTTGCCACGTTTTAAAATCACATCATCTATTAACTCTTGAAAATTATTAAGATTCATTGCTAGCACCCTTTGAGTAATTTTCCGATTTTTGATGTTTACTGGATCCCTAAAAAGACATGGTTTTTTCAATTAAACTTTTAATAATCATTATTATAATGGATTCCGCCGTTGGTAACCATAAAAATAGTCGGTTACGAGATTGCGTAACCGACTTTTCTCAATTAGGTGACACTTAAAACTTAGAGAGATTAACCACTATCATATATTACTTGATTGCACTACAGCTATAACTATATAGGTATAATTTAATCGGCAATTAGCCAAGGTTTATGAAAGATCAGTCCATTATAAATGTGCTTTTTGCTTTAGTAATCTTAACTTCTGGTTCTTAGTTAATCTTCTCCAAAAACTTACTTTGAATTTCATTGTAAGCCCTCCAATCAGGTTTCACCATCATTCAACATTACTATTGTGTTTTCTATTTTAGCAAACAAAATTATTTTAATCAGATATAATTACCGACTTTTTTTTACTAGAATTAACAAAATTTACTGTAAATATAACCTATGAAATAGGCTTGGAAAAAGAAAAACAATAAAACTTGCTATTTATGTCGAAATAATAATTAAATTTTTTGAAAAAATGTGTCATTAATGTGAACAGATACTGACCTTTTTAATCGGATCAGTTCTTTTCACATACATTAATAAGCTCGTTTTTCCCAGGTGTATATCCTACAGTATTTACATACAACCAAAGTCTCAGATTTAAAAATTTATCTTCTACAAAAAATGGTATGAGGTCCTATGATTGGCCACTCTCTTACCTATATAGTCGCCTTTTTCTGAAAACGGAAGGAATTCTCCATATTTTATCTAATAATCATAGGAAGCAAGATTCTTTATTTTTCAGGTTGATACTATTAAAAAAGGTGGGATGAGAATTGGCTTTTTCTAAGGTATTGAAATTTGGAGGTAAAGTAATTAAGGTAGTAGCAGACTTTCAAGAAACGGATAAAATCGGAAAGGAAAATTTGGATGCGATTAAAACGGCAGTAGATGAAGTTGGATATGTCCGAGACGAAGGTAAGAACCCTTTACATTCAACAATGCGAAAGTTTACACATAAAAAGCGGAAAGGTCATTTAAGTTTTCCCCCTATTCCACAACCAGAAACTGAAAATAATGAGGAACTATTTGAATGGATCTATAAAGAATCTATGAATATTTTTTCCCAATTACGTGAAAACATTAAAGAAACCTGTGAACTCAATCCACAATATAGGAGAATTAAATTTAGGATCTATGATGACATGCTGATCTTTCATGTTCCAAGTGATTTAGGGGATGACTGGGGATATTTCAAGGATAACGTACTATTAGAGTCCTTTGCTTTACAGTCCCGTCTCGAAAAATTAAACAGATATCATTTCAATAATGAGGAACTAAATAGAATAACTGAGGCCAAAGAAAAAGTAAAATCCTTAAGTCATCCGCCTTCCAATTTTTCTTTAGCCAATCGATTTTATAAAACAGATAAATTACTTGCAGCCTATTTTTCCAGGGAATCGTTGATGAAACTTTTATTCAAATTTACAACTGAAGAAGAATATGAAAAAGTAATAATCAATCAAAGACAAATAGACTTAAAAAAGCCTTGATGATGGATCGTATCTTTTCTATATCAAATATTTTGCATTTGTGATTAGACAGTCATTCGTAATTTTCAATCACATATCATCTAAAAACCGACATTTCTTGTGTAGGAAACGTCGGTTTTCTTTGTATTTTCTCATTACCACTAGTTATGTAAAAAATGAATTAATTAAATTAAGATTTATTAATTAAATTTACTCTTTGAACCAGCCATTTTACAAACATTGCTTTTGCGACGTAAATTGGAAGTGAATAAATATATTTCCAATTTTCTAATTTGTAAATACCTAACCAAACTGTCAAAGGTTCAAATATAAAAGTAAAAATTATTGCCATTATTAAATTAGCAATGATAAATGATTTCCACTTTTTAAAGAATTGATAAATCGTCATATGTGCAACAATAAGTATTCCATTATCAACTGCGATTAATCGTGGCATTACTTGTAATAAATTATAGGGATACGACCAAAGATGAGTACTAACACCTATATCATCCAAAAGTCCAACCAAAATCATTAATATGGCCCCAAAAAGTAAAATTTCCTTTAATCTATTTTTATCAACATATTTCCACCATACAAACCAAGGAAAAATAAAAATAAACAAAAGTAACCACCATTGAAATGTAAACAAGTCGTGATGGAGCCAATATTCATTTTTCATTTCTGTTAATTTATATTCGATTTTTTGTATTTTTTCATAACTTGGGTAGGATGATTTCAATTTTTCCACTCTCTTAAATACTTATTATTATCTTACGACAACTTTTTTAGCATAAAAGTTACTTCTCCATAACACATTAATTATAATCTACGCCTGGAATTTTGGCGTTTATCACCCTACTCCCATAACTTTCTCCTTTCATGACATCAAGAAAGCTTTGTCCATATTCTAAAAAGCCTAGTAGTTCATTGTCTGATAAATGGTTTACTGGAAAAGGGAAGTGTTCCATCTCTTGAACCGACTCGACTAATTTTTGAAATAATTGTTCCCCCTCTTTTGTAATGGATACTTTTTTATATTTCCGTTGTTCCGTATCAGGAGAAACATAAACCAAACCCTTGAACTCTAAAGGTTTTAGTAATCTTGTCACAGTAGAAATATGCCAGCACCCTAATTCACTTATTTGTGTTGGGGTAAGTGATGGGTTTACAGAAAGTAAAAATAAAATGTGCTGTTGTGCAGGGGAAATACGATGCTCCTTACCTAACTCCGACCATTGTTCTTCCATACAGAAATATAATGCTCTAATCACTAATAACATTTTTTGCTTCATCAAAAATTTCATTTTTAGCTCCCTACTTGCAGATACAATTGTAAATACAAGTATTATTTTTTTCAAAAAGATGTGATATTATCCATTTTTATATTTTAAAATAGGTAAAAAAAATAAGAGCCAAAATACGCAAGAAATGCAAACCTTGCATATTTTATGCTCTTTAACACCCATTTCCTTTAGCCTTGTGAACAATCTAAACCTTTACCAAAGAAAGAGTGCACAATTCTTGTGGAAGAATTGCGAACCTCGTAGTAAAAAGAAGGGGCTATTATCTCGTCTTAACCTGAAATATCCTTTCTTTGAAAAAAAATCCATGCACTCCCTAAATAGATTGATAAATATAAAATCAGTATAATAAGTGAAAACAGAAGTGACATTCCATTGAACGGTGGTTTACTAATAAAATATTGTCCAAGATCTGTATTGGCAAAAACTATATATTTTCCTAATTCTAGCTTATAAGAAGATAGTAGTTGTACCATAGTGTTTCCGCCAAACAAGAGTAGCATGGTAAAACCAATTGCTATTCCACTATTCTTTGCAATTGTTGAAATAGCAAACGCCAAGGTTGAGACCATTAGAACTTCAACCATGCAATTAGCATAATTAATTGAAACTTTTTGAATTAATCCATTCACTGCTCCCATGTCTGTAAAACCAAGCAGTGTGATCCCAATCAAGAATGATAGGATAAAATATATACCAATTGAGTACAATCCAAATAATAGTGTAGTGATATATTTTGATAATAATATTTTTGAACGCTTTGCTGGTCTTATTAATAGAAATGTAGCTGTTCCTTGCTCAAATTCGCTTGACACAATGGTTCCTGCAATCGGGATGATGAATAGCTGGAGTAGGGATAAATGGTCTGAATTAGATTTCAATATATCCCAAAAATTGACCTTGTCTCCCGAAACAATCACCCAAGCTTTTTCCAAAAAACCTCCCAATAATGCAGCAACAATTATAGCTCCAAAAACAAAATACGTGCTTCTTTTATAAAGGATCTTTATATGCTCGACCTTGATCAATCTCATATGCGTTCACCTGTAATTTCCAAAAAAGAATCCTCAAGAGATTTATGCATTACTTGGATTTGAAACACTGAAATATTGTTTTGAACCAAGAGACTATTAATGAGAGGAATTTCTGATTTAGCGATGTTCAATTTTAAAATTGAAGGATCCAAATAGACACGGAAACCATTTGTTTTCGCTATATCATAAGCTTTAGCTTGATCATCCACTTCAAATAGTACATCAAGTAAATCGCTCATTTTCTCTGGCTTAACATTTGATAAATGCACCAATTCACCTTGTTGGATAATCGCTATTCGATCACAAAGATCTTCAATCTCTTTTAGTAAGTGTGTGGCAATAATAATTGCGACATTTTCATTTTTACTTATACTCCGCAAATGTCCCCATAATTCGTTTATCCCGTAAGGATCTAACCCATTTGTTGGTTCATCCAACAATAGAAGCCTTGGACGGTGCAATAATGCCTGAGCAATTCCCAATCTTTGCCTCATGCCAAGTGAATAGGTTCCAACTTTTTTATGTATATTGTCTTTCAAATTTACAAGCTCTACCACTTCTTCGATTCTTTTAGTTGAGATATTATCGTACATATATGAAAATATCTCAAGATTTTGATATCCTGACATATAGTCATAAAACTTTGGATTTTCAACAATTGCACCGACAGAACGAATTGCCTCTTCAAAATTTGTGTCTAAATCATAATTGTTTATTAGGACCTTTCCTGAATTCTTTTTTACTAAACCAAGGATCGAACGTATAATGGTCGTTTTTCCTGATCCATTTGGACCTAACAAGCCAAAAAGCTCTCCTTCTTTTACATCAAATGTAATATCAGATAGAATTTGTTTCTTTCCTACTTTCTTATTTGGTGATCAATACGCAACATTTGTTTATTCATAAAGGCACTCCACTTTTTTTATAACAAATCATGTACAAAATACTTTTAAATAAGACAACGATAAACTAATTTCCCCTCATATATTTGAATAGATAATACCACAATAGCAAAGAACTATTGAACTATCTTTTTTGAAAATCCTTGTTAAACTAACTGTCCTATAGTTAAGTTTCATCTTTATTAGGTTTTCAATTTAATAAAGCCGACAATAATCCCTCAAAAATTCCCCGATTTCACTAGTATGTTGTTTGGAATAGCATTCATATCTGAATCATAAATTGATATCAAAAGGAGGGAAGAAGATGACCGTATTTTTGATTATCGTCAATATCGTTGTCCTTTTACTGTTGATTCTTGGACTGTTTTGGATGCAAAAAAAGCATGTTTCTTTTTCAAAACGGGTTTTTTCAGCTTTAGGTTTGGGAATTATTTTTGGATTACTTATTCATTTGATTTATGGGACTGCTTCCAAAGTTACAACAGGGTCCGTCGATTGGTTTAATATTGTTGGAAATGGCTATGTTAAACTGCTCCAAATGGTTGTCATGCCACTTGTGTTCATTTCAATTGTCGGTGCTTTTACCAGATTGAAACTCACCAAGAATATTGGGAAAATAAGTTTCCTTGTCATTGGAATTCTTCTTGGTACCGCTGCTGTTTCAGCAGCTGTTGGGATTGCCTCTGCACTCGGCTTTGGCCTTGATGGCATCCATTTGGATCAAGGAACGGCTGAGGCAGTACGAAATCAACAGCTTCAACAAGCAGTTATTAGTGTAAAAGATGCGACACTTCCACAGCAAATCCTCCAGCTAATACCAAGCAATCCATTTCAAGATTTAACAGGAGCTCGTCCAACCTCAACAATAGCGGTCGTCATTTTTGCAGCATTTGTAGGTATTGCCTATCTTGGGGTAAAACGGAAGGATCCTGAAACAGGAGAGTTTTTCGCCAAAGTCATTGATATGGTTTACTCCGTAACCATGAGAATTGTTACCCTCATTCTTCGTCTTACTCCATATGGGGTTCTTGCTATCATTACAAGAGTAGCTGCTACAAGTGATTATGCAGCGATCGCAAAATTAGGGAAGTTTGTCATTGCTTCCTATGTTGCACTTATCGTGATGTTCATTATTCATTTATTACTTTTAACGTTTGCAAAACTTAATCCTGCCAGATATGTGAAAAAAGCTTTACCTACATTAACCTTTGCCTTTACGTCACGTACAAGTGCAGGTACATTGCCTTTAACCATTAAAACACAAACAAAGGATTTGGGTGTTTCGGAAGGAATCGCAAACTTCGCTGGTTCGTTTGGATTGACCATTGGGCAAAACGGCTGTGCCGGCATCTATCCAGCGATGCTGGCCATCATGGTCGCTCCAACTGCCGGCATTAATCCTTTCAGTCCATCTTTTATTATCACCCTGATTTTAGTTGTTGCGATCAGCTCGTTAGGTGTTGCCGGAGTCGGTGGCGGTGCAACTTTTGCAGCACTTATTGTTCTATCGGTACTAAACCTCCCGATTGCCATTGTTGGTCTGCTCATCTCTGTGGAACCATTAATTGATATGGGCCGAACTGCCCTAAACGTCAGCGATGCCATGATCGCCGGCATTTTAACCAGCAAAGTGACAGGTGAATTTCAAAGTGATGTTTACCAGCAAAAGGATATTGTAGAAGCATAAACAGCAGCATCATACATGAACCTTTCACAATAGATCCATTCTAAAGGACAGGAAACCCTATACTATTGATGCGGATACAAATGTTATCCGCATTTTTTTGTGTTTTTGGTCAAGTTGCAAAGAATCGCCATATGGGCTCTTTATTGATGTTCTTGGCGAAGAGATTTTATTATTTCAAAATATTGTGTATCTCCTAACCCATAATGTTTAAATTTTTCAAGTAAGGCTAACATAAGTTCTTCTTCTGGAACATCTTTATTTTTGTGAATATACATCATAAGATCACTGTCTTTATTAAGGTAATTCAAATATAGCTCAACCCCCTTCTTTAAAGGGTCTGGATAAATATGTTCGGGCATCTTTTTATCAATCAACACTTGTTTGTAAATAGCAGAATAACCTTTCGCTTTAAAGGTAAAATGGCTCAAAGGCTCAAATTGATCACCCACTATATTAAGATCAATAGTATCTGTATGCTCTGCCTGGTCTAACCAAGCTAAAAGGGTAAGAATATTGATTTGACAAAACATATCAGCATCAAACCATAAAGCTATATGAGTAAATTTTTTACTAAAAAGAGGCTCCAATGGTTTTAGTATGTGTTCACTATATTGCACTAGCGTTACCTGATGGACTTTAGCACGTATTTCAGTGAACTCATTTGAAAATAGATCATTACACGTTTTTCCATAACACATAGCCTCGTTAAATGGGATCATCAATTCGTGTTCAAGAAAATTTGTCCTTTTAAAAAAATTATACATAGCTTGCCCATTTAAAATATGTAAAGTTCTTATTCGATTCATCATTTACACCCCCTGACTCATTTAATTTATTTTACTATTATAGTTCAACTTTCACACTGTTCCTTAAATAATGAAATATAAAAAAATAACTCATCTAGCCCCCTCCATCATTTATTATCCAAACAGTGATACAATGAGACTAAATTTTTATTCTTCTATATTTTGGTATAAACTAAATTAGTATACGAGGAGACTTGTCGAGAATGATCCTCACATAAATCGTTAGGAGTATTAAAAAAATGGAAAAAATCGCTGTTATTTCAGACATTCATGGAAATATCCCTGCACTGGAGTCAGTGCTTGCTGATATCGATTCCAGAAATATTAAGAGAATCATTTGCCTCGGTGATTTAGTTGGTAAGGGACCACAATCAAGCATGGCCATAGAAATGATCCAAAAGTGTTGTGAAACTGTGATTAGGGGCAATTGGGATGATTTTTTTCCAAAACCTCAAGAATCGAAGACGATCCAATGGCATCAAAACCAATTAACGAAACAACAACTGAATTATTTAAAGGAACTGCCTTTTTCTGTAGAGTTTATAATGAGCGGAAAACTAGTCAGAATGTTTCATGCCTCACCGCGAAGTGTGTATGAAAGAGTCCAACCGTGGGACTCACTTGAAAAGCGATTAGGTATGTTCGAAAACACAGATTCAACTGAAAATATAGCAGGAAATCGGGAACCGGATGTCGTCTGCTATGGAGATGTACATAATGCATACCAACAAATCATTAATGGTAAAATATTATGTAACATAGGCAGCGTTGGAAATCCGCTTGATCTCACTCAAGCTTCCTATGCAATTCTTGAAGGAGAATACGGAAATTCCGAAAATGGCGTTTTTTCGTTTCAGCTTGTTCGCGTACCATATGATATTGAATTATCCATACAACTAGCCAGAGAAGCGGAAATGCCTGAGCTTGAGGAATATATGCAAGAGTTAACAACTGCCAAATATAGAGGTTCCAAATCCATCTAACTTGAAACCTTTTTGATTCTTATTCGTATATTTAATTACCGAACAAAGTTTGTACGGTGTTAACAAAATAAAAAAAGAATGGAAGATTTAAATTGGCACTTTACATTTTACAATTTGGAGAGTACATTTTTGAGCTGTATTATTGGTTAATCTTGATTTCCATTTTTGGTTCCTGGTTTCCCCGCTTTCAATCATCAAAATTTGGAATTTGGATTAGTAAGCTTGTTGAACCTTATTTAGGTATCTTTAGAAGGTTTATTCCACCTCTTGGTCCGATTGATATTTCACCAATTATTGCTTTATTTATTTTTAGATATTTAAGGACTTTTGCTATGGAAGGTTTGCGTCAATCTTTAAATGTCATAAGTGCATAGTTCAAATATAAAAAGAAGAGCGATGAATACTCCCTGTCATCGCTCTTCTTTTTGCTGTTCATTCATTTCTTCATTCAGCTGACCATCTGTCCAGCGGCCTCATACCTAATTAAGAATTTTTAGTTCAAAAATACTTTTCCAAGTCTGTAAACATCAAACAGCAGGAAAAAAGAAAAAACAATAATGAATAAATATAAAATTGACTTTTAAACCTCATCTTTAATTCTATTAATCGATCTTTCCACTATGTACTGATACCCATAAATAATAATTGCTAATGACACACATATAAAAAACCATATAATATGATTCAACTTTTTAAATTTAAAAACTCCTATCTTTTCCCATATTTGAGCAAAAGGATAAGCATTAATAGCATCTATTACTATATTTGTCATTAAATATTTTAGAAAATTGCCGTATGTTAGTTTAAATACCCATAGTGTGGCTACAAAAAAAGGACCTAATATATATGTAAAATCCACAAAACCAGGAGATATAGAGTTTTTATTTACCCACCATTTTTTCTTATTCGCAATTACAGCTAACACACTTAAAAATAAATTAACAAAACTTGCTACAGGTAAAAACCTAAAAAATGATTTTTTCCCCATGAAGGGAACAGTTAGCCAAGGAACGATTA
Organism: Neobacillus sp. PS3-12; assembly: GCF_030915385.1. Taxonomy (GTDB): domain Bacteria; phylum Bacillota; class Bacilli; order Bacillales; family Cytobacillaceae; genus JAEVLT01. The sequence goes on from NZ_CP133268.1 coordinate 323,428, forward strand.
ACATCGTTAAAGCGAAAGTCTTTTTTTATCCATATAAATCAACTTCCTTTTAAATATGTTTTTTATAAAGTTTCTCAAACTAAATTTTATTATTCTTATTATAGTTAAACCTTCCTGTCCTTTAGTTGAAGAACGAAATAAGGATTGCCGCAGGAACCCTATTGTTCAACATAAGCACCCATTACTTAAATAAGCAACAGACTTTTATTGCTTAAAATCATCGTATTGTATTGTGAATAAACACACTTTGTGTTTTTATTGTGTTATTCGTGCGTTAGTCGAATTATAATTTTATCCTCAAACTAAAATTGCATTAATCAATTCAAGAAGTAAAGACTATTTAATAAAGGAGGAAAATTAATGAAATACAAAGCAGAGAAAACGATCGAAATTTCATCCTGGATAATTGTGTTACTATTATTAATAAAATTGACACCAAAAAATAAAATTCGTGAATTAATAGTTGTATTTTTATTTAAACAAGCACTAACATGGATTTTTGGATTACTAGTGGTACAAAAAAACTTAATTTCCTATCCATATCGCTCATTGTTCAAAAAGGCAAATAAATCCAATTTTTCATTCGAATACTTTATATATCCTGGACTGTGTGCTTTATTTAGTTTGTTCTACCCCAAAAATAAATCTAACCTTTTAAAAACCCTACATTACTTTATTAGTACTTCAGTAATAGTCATCTTTGAAATTATTGCAGTTAAATATACAAAATTAATTAAATATAAAAAATGGGCTTGGTATTGGAGCTTTTTAACAATTTGGATAACAGATTACTTAACACAAGCTTTTCACAACTGGTTTTTTAAAACTAAATTTCAGGAATAAAAAGGGGCAGGTAGACTGCCTCTTTTTGTATTAATTTAAATACACGATAAGAGTCAAAAACGACGTTAGTCTTGTTAAACTAATGGGGTCATAGCTCAATTAGAAAACGGGATCGCCGCAGCCATCCCGTCTTTAAAATAAGCACCCGATTGTTTAAGTATATTTTTTCACAATCGTGTCGAGCGTATCGGACCATCCGTCGTACAAGTACTTATCTGCGCATCAAAACCAATTAACGATACAACAAATGAATTATAGAGGTGACAAAAAGTAGAGAAAATTTAAATTTGGGTTAAGGAACGCTGTATGGGGTTATCACAATACAGCGGCCTCACTTAATCGAATGAAAAAAGTTACTGGGTTCAATCATACTGTTTTGCTTTAATTAATAATATGTCCCCTTATCAATTCTCAAGTTAGAGAATTCTTTATGTAACTTAATGGAAAAAGCAATCAAAAGGTCGAACTTTTTCCCTGCCAGGGAATTTTACCAGGGGTTCAGGGGAATCCGAGCCAAAAAATGTTTCCACATCAAATGTTGACTGGACGCCAATCTTATCGTAATTTTCCTTGAGCCACGAATCAGCATTTTTTCTGCCGAAGTCACGCAAATAGCTGAGAAAATCCCAAGAAACATTCAATTTACTTGAACCATCAAAATTGTTCAAACCCTCACCTGTATTAATAAAGTGAATATTGACTTTTTCTAATTGACCATCATAATCAAATCCATGATCGACAAGTCTATTTAATGAGTTAATGACGCGTATTTCACGCATTAAACTAGTGTTAAAACTGATATCGTAGGCACGATCCATTATTTCATGTGCATTTGTCGGCAGCTTGGGGTAATTGGTCGTGTTCAGTTGAACAACCATTAAATCATTACAATCATGCTCCCATAGCAGTGGGAATAGAGAAGGATTCCCTACATAACCGCCATCCCAATAATGCTCCCCGCAGATTTCAACTGCCTTATACATTTGTGGAACGCACGCTGATGCCAAGACGGTATCCACTGTAATTTCATGGGTATCAAACACTCTCAGTTGCGAGGTTCTCACATTCGTAGCAGATAAGAAAAGCTTTATTGTCTGATTGCTGCGGATTTTCTCAAAATCAATCGTCTCATTCAGGATATTCTTAAGTGGGTTAAGATCGAAAGGATTGAGCTGATATGGGGAGAGGAATGAAGAGAGGATTCCCCATGATTCATAGAACGGGTTATAATCCATATTGCCTTGACTCACCATTTTGTCCATCCATGTCGGTTGAAAAAGGGAAAACGATCCCCAGTCAGCCATTTTACGCCAAAATAAACCGAGCTTCTCTCGTGCCGTTTGCCTGTCACCAATCGTCAATCCATAGGCCAACAGGCTAGCGTTAACCGCCCCTGCACTCGTCCCTGATACAGCCGCAACTTCCAAGTTTTCTTCTTCAAGTAAGCGATCGAGAACTCCCCAGGTAAAAGCCCCAAATGCCCCTCCGCCCTGTAAGGCTAAAAGAATCTTCTTTTTTTTCATATTTTTCCCCCTCGTAATCATTAGATATTTACCATTATAGCTCCCAACAATTTACATTAAAAGACTAGATTACTATCTTTGTTATGGTTTTCAGAAAGTTACTAGTCTCTTTCTTTAGTTCCTGTGCTTCCTCTTTTTCGCTGAGCATGGGCACTAGTCATCCTCTCTAGTTCCCGCACTCCCTCTTTTTCACTGAGCTCGGGCACTAGTCGGCCTCTTTGGTTCCCCTGCTCCCGCTTTTTCGCTGAGCTCGGGCACTAGTCGCCCTCTTTGGTTCCCGCGCTCCCTCTTTGATTATGGATTGAACTTTATAACTAAATGTATATTTTTCAAATTTAAACAAAACAATAAAAGATGTTAGAAAACGATAGGAGACATCTGATTATGAATGAAAAGTATCTATATGAAAATGATCACGAAAAAAAAGGATATGGAAATATCCATCATTCAGCTTTAAACTACGTTCAACCAGCGATTGAAAATGCTTTTGATTTTTCACGAGATGCAACACAAATTTTAATTAACAACATTATGAATAAGCAGAGAAAGTAATGGATGAAGTCAATCTTTTTCGGATTGACTCCATCCATTTTTATTTGCTTCCCTCGGGAACATTGCACGTTTTTACAAGGGGCTTGCACGATTTTCAACAAGCTTTGCACATATTCATGGGAGGTTTGCACGTTTTCAGCCGGCTTTACACATTTTGCCATTTTCTGTAATCAATAACCTATTTAGGCTCACTGCTTCAGCCCTACCCGTTTAAAGCGTTGATATCATGGGTGACTGATTCGTAGATGGATTTGGCACGGATGGTTTGGAGGATACCCTTTGGATAACTCCATCAACGTTAGTGAAAAAAGAAAAAGGAGCCGCTGTTCACCAACATTTCGACTTCATAAAACCCATGATTGTATAGGCATTCATATATCACTAGTATATACTGAATGATAAGATATTTTTCAAGACTAACAACCAAAATGTAAAAGGAGTGATTATTCAATGAAGCTCGATATCTATGTCAACTATCGAGGAGTGTGCGAACAGGCTTTTCGGTTCTATGAACAGCATCTCGGAGGCAGAATCACATCGATGATGGCTTTCAAACAACTGCCAGATCCGACGAACGTTCCGGAAGGTCGGGAAAACGACATTCTGCATGCTACCATCGAGATTGGGGACACGGTGCTAAGGGGAGCCGACATCCCCCACGCTGAGCCTATGCGGAGTGTTTATCTGACACTCAGGGTATACAGTGCAGAAGAAGCGGAGAGGCTTTATACCTTGCTTTCTGATGGAGGGGAAATCTTTATGCCCATGGAAGAAACCTTTTTCGCTTTGCGTTTTGCTCAGCTGAGAGATAGGTTTGGAACGTCATGGATGATTCTTTGTGAGCATCCATCCATAGAAGCCTAGTCTATTCGGGTGAAGTTCACTACTTTCCTTTCTTTGGTTTACCTCACCCGATCAACACAATATCGACTATTTTTTTGAGCTGACTAACGAAATGCCATCGTTTTTTAACTCCCCTTATGATTTTACGTTTAGTACGATGGTTTTTCTCTCATACTCATTTTCTTATAAACTTTAAAATAAACCCAAACAGCATTAATTAGCAATAATGCACCCGTAATAATAAACACAGATCTGATTCCAAAATATGCTGCTATCTGGCCGCCTAAAGTTGAACCTGCAAAGACCCCTAAATACCCAGCTGACATTGTAATGCCAAATACTCTACCCGTAAGGAAATCTGGTGTAATTTTCTTAAGCAAAGTATTGATAGAAGGCATTAGTCCTGCTGATGCCAATCCTAATATGAATCGTAACGCCATTAACTGCCAGGGATTTTTAACAAAGGCCTGCGGGATAAACATAATTCCTGCTACTATGAGTGCGGCAAGGATGACTTTTTGTGTTCCAAATTTATCAGACAATTTGCCAAGTCTTGGAGCTGCAATAATGCTTGCCAGTCCTGAAACTGCGAATGTGATTCCAGCTAACAATGCAACATGGCTAGAGTTCTTTGTTAATTGTGATATATAAACGGTTATAATCGGTTCCATCGTGTAAACGGCTAAACTTAGTACAAAAAAGGTGACAAAAAGAGTAATGGTTAAACTTTTTTCCGGAACCTGTCCCCATATCTCCTTAATAGGATCCACTTTCTTATGCTGACGGGTAAAGGATTCCTTTACGAATAAAGCAGTTGCAATAAATGAACAAATTAACAAGGCACCAGTAATGAAAAATACATTCTGCAGACCGGTGCTCTCTTCCAAATAGCCACCAATCATTGGACCTATCAAAGAACCTGCCGTGCTAGCAGTTGATAGTGTTCCTAGGGCATATCCTGCATTTTCTTTATCAGTTTGAGTCGCGATCAAAGCCGTACAGGCTGAACCATAGCCAGTAATCACGCCCTGAAGTAATCTTAATCCAATCAGTTCGTACACATTGTGCGCAAATCCCATACATCCGATAACAATTCCCATACCGAGACTTGCCCGCAGCAGCATCGGTTTTCTTCCGTATTTATCAGCAGCACTCCCCCAAATTGGTGAAAAAATAGCTGATATGATAAACGTAGCCCCAAAGGCAAATCCCGAAATTTGAGCAATTGAAGCGGTATTATGAACGCCGAGATGGTTAATATAAAGTGGTAATACTGGTGCTATTTGGCTCAATCCTACACTGGACATAAACATCCCGAACCAACAGACAATTAAGTTCCTTTTCCAGATCGGCATGAATGTAAACTCTCCTTTCACCTGTTGTTATTGGAACCTGTTTGTTTCATAAAAACGAACAAGCATCGCTTAAAGAGCCTGCCTTTTAGCGATGCTTATTGGTACCAATCCGATATTTTCTAAGGGATTGAGATCGTCACTATTCATTTAAAGTTTCAATCCAAGCATCTACAGTCTGCACTTCTGCTTGGCGTGGAAATACTTTTTCCATGAGAACGCGGTGAACTTCCGAATCAAGATCTATACATGCGTCCGATAGCACCGTAATGGAAAAGTCCTTATCAGCCGCTTCTCTTAATGTTGATAAAACGACTCCACTTGTGGAAATACCGCTGAGAATCAGTGTGTTAATTTGTTGTGATCGAAGGATGACTTCTAGATTACTGCCAGCAAATGCACTAACACGATACTTGGTTATGACTGGTTCATTTGGTTGGGGTTGAACAAGTTCATGAATTTGTGTAGCTGAATCAACTACTGTCATTCCACCGTATTTAGAAATGGCGGAAAATGCCTTATTTTGCGGGCTAACCTCTGGATATCCCTCACTAAACCCGACTCGAACAAAAATGACTTGGATATTGTTTTGGCGAGCAGCTTCAATCGCTTTTTGGAACGGTAATATGATCTCTTTATTTCCTGCGAAACGGGAAACAATACCATTTTGTAGATCCATTACTAATAACGCAGTATTTCCATTAGATTTGAGCATCAGTTGTAATCTCCTTTTCATTGGGTTATTATAAAGCGGAGAGCTCTCCTATTATGATAAATGGAGATATCTCCGTTTGTCAATATATTAGTCATTTTGGGAGTGAGAATATGAGCAATGACGAAAAAATATTCCATACACGTACAGAACGGCGAGACGCTGCCGAGAATCGCCAACGAATATTAGACGCTGCATTTAAACTTTTTGAACAAAATGGCGTTGAGCAAGTTAGTATGAATCAAATTGCAACTGAAGCGCAAATTGGTCCCGGTACGTTATATCGCAGGTATAGAAACAAAGGAGAAATATGTCTCGATTTAATAAAAGATAATATCGTCCTGTTTTTTGAGGATATTGAAAGCTATTTAGAAGAAACACGTGGTGAGTCTCCAAGTATACGATTTAAAGAAGTCCTCGGCTTATTTATCCGTTTTAGAGAAAATAAAGCTCAATTGCTTAAAGGTGTTGAAGACTCTGAATCAAGCCATACAGGTAAACAGTTAAAGATAAGCCCTATGTTTCAAGAATTGCATCAAATATTTCTTGGCCTATTTGAAGAGATGAGAGTAAACGAATCATCAAGAATTAACATTGTTTTTAAAACCGATATGTTACTTCAAGCTTTAAGGAGCGATTTTTACTTATTTCAAAGAGAAGTACGCGGATATTCTCCTGAAATGATTTTGGATCAAATCTACTCAACGTTTATATCTTACTAATAAAATATTACAAGCTAAAAAGGCTCCCTAATGAGGAACCTTTTAATCATTTATTTCACTTTTGTTCTTTGACTAAACTGAGGGAGCATATTCATAAAAAAGCCACCATCACAGTATTCCTTTAGTTATTGATCTATCAACTTGTTCTCTAAGAATTGTGTATTTACCCACTAAGTAGATATATCTTCAGGTATCTTCTTTCTTAACGATTATTGATGCAGTCCCAGCCACTTCATGAAATACGGGCGGTCATTATTAGCTGGAACTTCAAACCATTCAGAACATATAAAATACTTTTCGCCATAGGCTTCAATAGGGGCCACCCAAAACCGTTTCTATATTAAATGAGGCAATACATCTCATATTGTGCCAATGAACCTTTTGTAAAGCCATGTTTTTTGAAAAATCCTTCAAGTAAACTATTATTGGGAAATCCTGAAGATAATCTTCTTAATCGTAAATTCTTATATGCTGTTTGCAAAAGCAGAGTTCCAATACCATTATTCCTGTATTCTTTATCAACCATTAAAAAGCGAATTGTCCCATTTGTATGGACGGATAGGCATCCAACCAAATCATTTTGTTTATAAGCACCATAATAGTTGTTATTGTTTTCTTTTGCTAAAAAGTCAATATCATTTTGCCAATTAATATGATAGTTCCATTGGTGGATCCTCTTTTTGAAAACCGCCAAATCAATTTTTTTAATCTCAAACTCCATGTTTTTACTAACATTTTTTAGTTTGGACAGATCATCATTTGAAAAATAAACAATATCGTAAATCTTTTCATAGCCCATTTTTTTATAAAAATGAATTGCCCGTTCGTTTCCAACGATCACTTCAAGAAAAAGCTGTTTACAGCCATGTTTCTTCGCCTCGGTTTTATGCAATTCAAATAGCTTTTGGCTGATTCCACTTCCTCTATAATTCGGACTGATGGCCAACGTTCCACACCGCATGGTTTTTATAGTATCATAATTTTTTATTCCACCAAGAATGATACCAACTAGCTCTTCTTCATAAAAGGCAATAAAGGAATTCTCCTTTTCATTCCCTTCAGGTCCAAAAAATCGATTTAGAAAATCTTCTTTTGTGAACTCAAACTTTACGATATAGTCTGAAAAACCAACTTGAAATGCTTGGTAGATAAAACTCTCATCCACATTGGAGCATCGCTCGTACCTAATTTTTGTTTCATCAAACGTAATGGTTTGTTTTTCATTTATTTTTTCCATTAACAACCTCCTTCTTATTTCTTTTTGACATATGCTCCTGAAAACAATATCATTACTATTATTCTTAATAATCAGATAATATCCTTCAGAAATTGAGTGGTTATTTTTATGTATGAGAAACAAACTCGGTTAAAATAATCTCCAGAAATTTAAGTGCATCTCCGTCAAAAACTTGTTCCCCTTTTTCAGTTCTTTTAAGAAAGGGGAACAGTCCTTGATTATCATAGTAGCGTCATTGAGAAATGGATAAATGATTAATTTTTGCAACGTGTCGGATCGTATAATTCATAAGAAATCCATTATAGTGTTTACCAAGGAATAATCCCATTGTTATTAAGGATTTTACCATTATAATTTGTTTGGCTTAAAGCATATTTAACAATGATTTGCGCACCTTCCACAGGTATTTTGCCTCCAGGAGCATTGCCATTAAGGTCGGTAGTGGTAAAACCAGGTGTAACTCTTCCAATGTTTATTTTGATTAGTTTTTTTTCAGATGATGAACCAATTCTTCAGCACTTTCGAGGACTTGTTCGTTCGTTAAGAGGCGTACTCCCTGTTTCGTAAAAGTAGGCAAGAACCGCATTCCGGTCAAGTTAGCTGTTCCCTGAAATGGTTTGGTTAATTCGCTCATGCTGAAATGATTATATCCGCCAGCTTGATAGGCAGCCTCAGGTCCGCCTGTTGAAATAGCTAACATAAACTCTTTGCCGCGCAATTTCGTTCCTCCAGACCCATATGCCCAATCGTAAATAAGAACCATATCCTGCCATTGTTTTAACAAAGCGGGTGAACTGTACCAGTAGAATGGGAATTGCAAAACGATACGATCATGCTCCAATAGAAGCTGCTGTTCTTTTTCCACATCAATTTCAAATGTTGGGTAATGTGCATATAGATTATGGACCGTAATATTTTCTTCTTGTTGAAGCCGATTCAACCACGTTCTATTTATCCTCGATTGTTCCAAGTTTGGATGGGCAACAATAACTAATGTTTTCATCTTAATCACCTTTCAATTGGTTATTCACGCAAATAAAAAAATTAAAAGGTATTTCACTGGAAGAAATACCTTTATTCATTACAACTGAGAATTTATTGACTCCCGCTTATGGTTGCTTTCAGAGCAAATTTTATATTTGTACATACAAATGTAATTTTAAAAAATTTTACTTTTCTTCAAATATCATTTCTGTTTCCGTTTGACTTTCATACATGCTATAAAATGCCTTTGCAATATTTTCAGCTGAGTAATAGGTTCCTTCTTGTACAAAACCGTTAATCGTTAATGTTCCAACATAAATTCCTTTAGGGCTCAATTCTTGGTGCAAGCTGTATGCTAAATTGCGAATACCTGCTTTTCCAATTGCTAATGAAGCATAATCTGCATATGGGTGAAGAGCAAGTCCGCCTCCGGTTAACAAAATGGTTCCATTTTGCATATATGGGATCACTTCTTTTACACTCGTAAGAGCTCCAGCTACACTGATTTTAAAATCTTCTACTAATTGGTCAACTCTTAATGTTGTTGGTTTGCCTGGTCTTCCTGCAGCGGCATTGTATAAAAGTACATCAATTTTTCCATAAGTTTTAATTACCTTATCAATGGCTGCTTTCAAAGATTCTAATGAAGAGACATCCCCTGGAAATCCTTTTGCTTCGATCTCCTCATTTTTGAGTTCATATTCATACTTCTGTAATGACTCCATACTTCGGGATATCAAAGTAACTTTAAAGCCCTCTTTTCCGAATTTCCTTGCTGTATTTAAGCTAATGCCTGGCCCCGCACCGACAATCAGCAATATCTTTTCTGACATAACAACTACCTCCTAGTATATTTGTATATGCAAATGAAAGGGTAAAAAAATTATTGATCTCTTTCAAGCTTATTGCTTGCTTCGTGAAGCATTTTACTTAAATCTTTACTAAACTCGTTTCCCAAGACTTTGGAATAGCTGTTAAAAAATTCTTTTAACGAAGCTCGAAATTGTTGGTACACTTTTTCTCCTTCTTCTGTTAGTGAGATCAACGTTTGTTTTCCATCCATTTTTCTGGTGACCAGTTTTAATTTTTCAAGTTTATCAATAAACCTCGTACTGGTCGAAGGAGCAATGGATAATTTTTGGCATAGTTCCTTCTGTGTGATTTCCGGATGGAACTTCACTATCATAATCATGTAAAGATAGGAAGGAGCAAGGTCACCAAAATCAAATGTTTTTTCGGCTAATTTTGTAATGTTGCGAGCAAATCGGCTGGCTGTAAAGTAAAGACAATGAATTAATACCTGTTCTTCTTCAGTCATTTGATCAAATCCTTTTATTCATTTGCATATACAAATTAACACGAAATGACGATAAGGTCAACTGAACCATTTTTCTTGTTCCCATCAGAAATGATGAAGATACATAACAACGGTAAACGGTCCCAATGTACAAATTCTTCAAAGTTCAGGTGCTTTTTCAAAAAATACTTTTACCAGCTGGGCTGTGGAATTTGCAAATGAAAAGAAAAAATCGTGTGGAAGGTTTTATATCCACACGATTTTGAGCATTATATTATTTTATCCTGTTGCAAATCCTCTCTTAATTTAAGGAAATCAGAAATACTCGTAGCTAATTTTGCCTTCTCGTAAATATTTTGTTTTTTCTTTATGTCTCTTTCGATTAATAGAAGGATATTTTCCTTTAAATATAACTTTATTATTTCTTTAAATTCCTGAGTATCAAGTGTGCATTCTTGGTCTAAAGCAGTATTATAAACCACTGTCTTATCCTTGGTTATACTTAACGCCGTCGTGTTCCCTGTTACTTGCTGTAATGCTCCATGTTGAGAATCCTCTATTTTATATAAATATTCCAAAACATTCATAATATTTAGGTCAATAATCATAAAATCCTCTAATAGTGTTAACTCTTCAGGCATTCGTAAATAAAGCACGCCACCATCAGTTACTCTAACAGGATATGTATGATTCATAAAGAACCACTCCTCATATTTGATACTTAGGATATGCGGTAGTTATTTTTCCTGAATCCGTGTCATCATTTTGATAAAAATGTATAAGTATTCCGTTTTCTAGACTTGCTTCATACAATCTCATTTTTACCTTTTTCTTATTATTATAAGCGACTTCTATTAAATTTAGAACTTGTTCTGGTGAGTAATCAATAGGAAAAAAAGATGATAATCCATTCTTTCTTATTTTACGAATGATCACATTTGCCTCATAAACTCCTTGAGAATCCGTTTTTCTTCTTGTTTCTTCTATCACTTTGGATGTTCCAATGGAAAGTTCTCCCTCGTGATGAAAACCAACGGCTAAACCTCTAGTACTAATCTCACCAATGAATATATGTTCTACTGTAGAGAAATCTACTAGAATAGTTTTAAATTCTTCATAAAGAGAATATATTGTCATAATGTTCACCTCAATTTTAATTTAACAAAAAGAAAATGAATATCGGGAATTGAAGGATTTATATATGAAAGAAATAATTAATGTGGGTTAACGAGAATAATGGTAGATCAAGTAGTGGGTTTCAAAATTGAAGTTTTTCAGGAGATTCTCCAGTACTTTTACGGTCTCTTGAATTTTATCGTAATAAAAGTCAGTACAAACGTAGCCCCAAAAACATCTTGGTCGTGGCGGTATTACATCACCAGGTTCTGGAAATCTTCTTATTAGTTCATCTAAGCAATCAATGTAAAGATTGTCAAGATCATCTTTTGTTACTTCCACGCTAAAACCATTTCTATCAAAACCGTTATGAAGATTTTCTACAAACCAATTGTGAATTTGGCTAGCATTTTCCAAGTAACCAATTTCCTGCTCCAGACCGATCCATGTTATCCCAAATTGCTCAAAGTACAAAATATAGGGTCTTACTTTTTCATAAAGTTCCTTTTGCTGTTCTTCAAGTTCATTTAAGCAGGCATTTACAAATTTAACTTCTTCATAATCCAAACCATCAATCTTAGGCAAGGATGATAATAAGTACATATCTAGTTCCATCTTCATTTTCCTCTTTTCTTATGTTTTACTTTCTCCCTAGAAGGAAGCTTCATCAATACTATCCTACCATTTTACACTTAGTTAAAATAAATCAATTTTGACAATATTCCGAATCGAAGGCTGGCACAAATACTCCAAAAAAAATGCCTAGTCATTATGACTGGCACATTTTAATCCTTCTATAATTAGCATATTAACAAACTATAATTTAGAACGCACTCGTAGGATCATGCGAAACAATTATTTTGGCTTCGATTACATTGCTTTTACTGTATCAGCTACACTCTCATGCTTAATATTTTTTACATCGAAGTGTAGTAATTTAAAAGTGAATTGCAAAATAAATCCAATACCAAATACAGATATTACTGTGCCAATGCCAACCTTTGCACCTAACATCCAGCCAATAATAAGAACGCTACCTTCTATTAAACCTCGTATTGCTCCTATGGGTACTTTTGGCATACGCTTTCCAAGTGCAACCATGAGTGCATCACGGGGTCCACAACCGAGGGATGCACCAATATAAAAATAGCTTCCAACGCAGATAGCAACTTGTCCTAACAGGAGCATGAGTAGGCCAAGCCAAAAATTGGACATCATGGGAACAATATTGGCAAATTGAATTAAATCCACAAACTTTCCTATCAGTATAGCATTAAGAATTGTACCAAATCCAATTTTTTCTTTAAACGCAAAATCGATTGCAATAATCACAAAGCCAGAAAGGACAACGATGTTGCCATACGATAAATGGGTCAGATAAGCCCCCCCATACTGAATGCTTCCCAAGGGGCTAAGCCTATGTTAGCCTGTATGCTTAAAAAAGAGCCGAGTGCGTATAAAAAAAGTCCAAATATCAGCCTAATTGTTCTCTTCACATAGTTATTTATAGTAGAATCCCCCTTTCTATTCATGATAGAGAAGCATGACAATATTTACATCTTGATTTGTTAAGTTCAAATATTTATGTTTGCAATTTGCAAGAAACTGTATGGCTTCACCTTCTTGTAAATGGAACGTTTTGTCTTCAACTTGTACACTAAAAACGCCCTTTGTACAGAGAATATATTCCCTGATACCTGATTCATGGCGCTCGGACATACGTTCAGAATTGGGGGCGATTTCATGACGAAATATTTCGAATTTTTTGTTTGGGTCAAATTCAAATAAAACAAATAATTCAAATCCATCCCATGCAGAATAATGTTTAACGGTATCATTTGTAGAAATAGATATTTGAGGCGTTTCGGTATGCGTAAGTTGAGCGAGTGGAACATTAATCCCATCACATACTTTTTCAAGCACAGATATTGTAGGACTTTTTGTGCAACGTTCAATTTCACTCAACATACTCTTGCTGACTCCAGTTAATATAGCTAAATATCTAATGTAAGATTTCTTTCTTGTCGAATTCTTTTTATATTTCTACTAATCGTTTCGCTTGCTGAAATCATATGTACCTCCAAAACACTATAGTAGATTATGTTCACTATAGCGGAAAGATTACGGTGCTTTTAGTTGTTTGTCAAGTGTTTCTTTTGATATCATATGAAAGAGCAAAGCTGTCATTACTGGAAGCTTTTTTGGTTAGTTTAACAAAGAAGTATTTTGATAGATGAAATTTATGGTAAAGGAGAGATTTTCTTGCTTGAAATATTCCCTATTTATATGACTTCCTTCAAACAAGATAGACTGATTAGAGTATATCTACCTAAGAATTACAACGAAGGAAGAAAAAAATACCCTGTCCTTTATATGCACGATGGACAAAATACTTTTAATGATGACGATGCAATTGGCGGCACATCTTTAGAACTTGAAAACTACTTAGATGAAAATGGATTAGAAGTTATTGTTGTCGGAATAGACCAACATCCCAAAGATCGAATAAACGAATATTGTCCTTGGGTAAATGGGGAATATTGCAAAAAAATATTAGGACACGCTAGTACATCTGGTGGAAAAGGAATAGAATATGTTGACTTTATCGTGAATGAACTAAAACCATTTATAGACAATAAATACCGTACATTAAAGGACAATACCGCAATGGCAGGTATCTCTTTAGGGGGACTTATAACCATATATGCAATGTGTAGTTATCCTCAAGTATTTAAAAATATAGCTGTATTATCCTCTGCTTTTTACCGAAACCAAGAGGAAATTGAAAAACTAATAAAGGATACTGATTTGTCTTTAATTGAAAGGATATACTTTGACTGCGGGGATAAGGAAGCTGGAAATGAAGAATTCATAAACAAAGAAGTTTTAGCTTCAAATAAAGCCATTTATGATATTTTAAAAGAGAAAGTAACAAATATAGAGTTTGCAATTATTAACGATGCTGAACATAACTATCCATTTTTTAGAGAAAGAGTACCTAAAATTTTTTCTTTTTTAAGAAATAATATAAATTAACGTGAAAAAGGGATTGAAACGTTTCAATCCCTTTTTTGTTGCAGCTATAATTTTATTTTTTTCAGGGTCCATTTCTAGAACTTTTTTAGGAAATAAACGGAAAGGCTACCTATATTTTTAAGGAAATATGGGTATTTCCCAATTTAAACGGAACTATACCGTTTATTTTTCAAACACAGTGGAATCAACATTCAGTTATAACAGAGCAAAAAAAATAAAATGCCCGACACATTGGAAGGGCAATTTTAGTTATTTTCGATTTGCGATTTCTGTTCTATTAGGTGCAAGTGGAGGCTGTTCCAACCAATTATTTTTTACCATAACATTAAACCAGTTTTTCGTAACCATAAGATTCTGTATGATCGTTCCCTCATAAGTAGTAACAAGGTCTGTTCGCATGGCTGTTGCAAGACCTGCCCCATGATAAGTTTGTGCAACTTGAAACAAAAATCCCATTTGATACATTAATAACCGATCAGAAAATGGAGAGTCAGTTGATATGGTCACTTCAGTTTCCAATGATTTTGGAACGGGTAAGTTATCAGCTTGAAGTATTTTTGCAAATGCTTTTATTTGTCCATCAGCTGTTTTCTCAGATTCAGTTAAAAATTTTCGTACTTCTTTTGATTCTGCCACCTGACTGAATGCAATAGAAAGGGTTTTTGCCATAATACTTTTTTTCAGATTTAATGAAATACTAATGATTTCTGTCGCAGTGAGAGTTCTGCCCTTTCCCAACAAACCATCTTTGAAATCAGGGCTTGAAACAAATTGAGGATGGTCATAGGGATAATATAATGGGTCTCTTTGAAAAAGCCCTTTTTCAAGCAATAACTCAATTGTTTGATGATACATCCTTTTTGCATCGTTATCGCATGAGTCGTAAAAATCCCTCAAGTCTTTTCTTACGGAAACACTGAATGATGTGCTATGCCCTAATAATCCATGTACAGTCATGATGTGTAAATAATTAAGGCAGAATGCATCTGAAAATAATCTCTGCTTGCCTAAAAATAGGTCGGATTCATTAAATCCAATCGGAACAGGAAACCCTTCCTTCTCAAAAAAGGTGACAAGTTGGTTCTTTTGTTTTTCAAACGTTTTGATTGCATCATTAAAAATTGCTTTTATTGCTCCATCTTCAATAATGGAATACATATATCTATTTACTACATTTATTGCTGTTCCGTTTACATATTCACCCCATAAGGTACCTATTTCAGATGATGTTAGTTTTAATTTCTCCGTATCCATATCTATTCACCTCCCAAATAGTATTTCCCTATTTCCAAAGTGATATGTTTTTTCTTGAGTTTAATGTGAAAAGATTAAAAATAAGCTAAACAATAAGTTGTTAAGCCTCTAATTCATTTTTTCAATTTTACCTATCGATTTGTAATATGCCAATAAAATTAAAAATAAAAAAGGGTCGAGTATTGAACAGGTTAGCAAAGAAGAAAAACGATGTCTCTAATTTCAATATTCCCCCACTAACCTGAACTGTTGAACATATAAAGTGAAATCAACGTAATTAGATTTTGTTACATAATCAGATTATGAAAAGTAAATATTATTATTTGTTCCTAATCAAAAAAAGGGTTGTTATCCAATCTAATTGAACATCAATAAGTTGGAATGATCCGGAACAATAAATTTTTAAAAGAAATAGGGAGGAAAACAAAATGACAAAAGTTCAAGACATCATGTCAAAAAATGTACAATGCTGTGCACCTCACGATCCTGTAACTGCTGCAGCAAAAATAATGCGTGAAATCAATTGTGGTTCCGTACCGATTTGCGATGGTAAAAAAGTGGTAGGCATGATTACAGACCGAGATATTGTGATTCATTGTGTGGCGGATGGAAAAGACTGTGGTTCAGTACATTGCCATGATTGTATGACATCGGATGTAATTTCCTGTTCCCCTGATACAGATGCCCATGAATGTGCCCGAATGATGGCTGACCATCAAATTCGCCGTATTCCAGTCGTACAAAATGAAGAAATGGTTGGAATTTGTGCGATTGGTGACATGGCGAGAGTGGACATACATATCGACGAAGCTGGAGATGCGTTAAGTCGGATATCACAACCGCTACAATAAATTAATTCTCACAAAAAGGACCCGATGGAAAAATCCATTGGGTCCTTTTTATGAATCTTCAACCATTTCTGTTTAGACTCCTCTAACAACTCTCTATACATTTCTTAATATTTTTTTCAATAGAATCCCAACAAATATCCCTGGTATTACACATAAGATTGGAAACCAAACTGTTCCCAAACTTATTCCAAATAACTTTACCCTCGCTGAGTACATAAGTCCAACAGTAACAAAACACGCAGACATAGCAAAGGGGAAATAGGAATATGGATCTTTACCTCCGCCTGCATCCTTATAAGCATCCCACATTGAAAAGAAGTAAATACAAGGATAAAACATGAGCCATTGGTATTCGGTATATTCAATGGCTTTACTTATTTCCCCATTAAAACTATAGTAAATGATCTTATTAAAATGGGATTGAACATTAATGATTAATTCCAATAATATAAAAAGTATCCCTTTTAGAAACTTCCCATTAAGTAATTGACCGAAGCCTGGGAAGGCTATGCTCCAGATTAATTTTTCTTTTGGATTCACATTAGTCTAACCTTTTTCTTATGAATTTTGTTACTAATCATTTTCAATCTTATCTCGATTAACTGCATGTGGTGGGCGTTCCATCCAGCCCTTTTCTATATAAATTTTTGCGGCATCTTCGACAAATCTTCCAATTTTCATAAACGACCTAGTATAGAGGAACCCAACATCATGCCTACCGTTTACTGCTACTGAGTTACCAAACGCCCTCATTTTCATTGAAAACATATCCATCTTATGAAATAGCATGATCTTATCCGAAAATGGTGAAAATGTGGATGTCGTCACTAAATCATCCAGAAAAGAAGGGGTTGGCAAATTTTCATCATGTAGCATTTGCATATAATGTTGAACATTTTCAGCCGTCATATCTCTTCCCCATTCAAACAACTTCCGAATCTTTTCATCTTTTACTACTTGGGCAAATGCCATAATCAGCGCTTTACTCGTTACATTATTTTCAATATTATCGTAAAAATGAGCAATTTCTAATGCATGTAAAGGTCGTACATGTCCAAAGTAACCATTCAAAAAATCATCATGGACAAATTCCACATTCTCCGGAACCGGAATGATGGGTGGCTTAATGATAAGACCCTTATTCATTAATATTTCTTTGATTTGTTCAATTAACTCCATTGTAGAATTCATACAGTATGTAAAAAATTCTCTTACATCTTTTCTAAAAACAAGTGGTATTGCTACACTATAAATACTCATCCCTGCCTTTGCAGCATATTTTAAATAATGAGGATAGTATTCATCCTGGAATAAACGAGGGGCATTAAGGTTTACATCCTCTTGTCCAAACCCTTTTGGAATAGGGAAGTTATCCTTCGTGAAAATTTCTGTAGTAATCTTTAATAAATCTTCGGTTAATTTCAAAGCATTTTCCAATAACGTTTTTATATCTGGATCTTCAACATGTTGAAGATAATAGTTTAAAATGCATTTAGCCATGCTGTTTCCCATATAGGTAGCCCAAAGCTTGCCCATTTCCGCAGATGTTAATGGTTCTTTAGTGTCTGTTTTATAAGAATCTAAATTAATCGGTTGCATTGTTACTCCCTTCTTTTAATTTTTTGATTAGTTTTCCCTCTATTGTTAATCATATTCTGTACGCCTTTATTTTTGAATATTTGTTAATATTTACCATAAAAGTCCTTTTGTTGGTAAGTATCTAGAAACAGGAGATTGTGAAGTGGAGATTGATTCTTAGCATCAAAAGCCCCTTTTGGTTTTAGTATGCCGAATTTTCATACCTTTTTATGGTTCTTTAGCACGAAATTTCCTTGTTTTTCTATTTTTTAAACAAAATATCGTTGATTTTTCAAACATATAGATGTAAATTACATATAAAAGTATTTTTTATGTAATTGAATAGCACTATTAAGAGGTTTAACCAAAACTGATAAAAATGCTGCAAAAGGTGAAGTTCTTTTATGCATATAACCAAGATTATAATGAAGGGGAAATTGGTTTGAAGGAATTTACAGTTTGCTATACTTTTGATAATGATATTGTCATTGAAAAAATAATTAAAGAATCAGATATTACAATAGGAGATGTTAAACAAGAAGTAATTGAAAAGATGGACCGCTGCAGGTACTTTATTGTTAAAAATGAAAATGAGGTTCATATGATCAACTCATATTTAGTACGTTATGTACAGGTAAATGAAAAGATATTCGTATAATTAATGTTGATTTTCTAGATTGAAAAATAGCTTGGCAGTGCCAAGCTATTTTTTCGTTAAATCTTTATTTTCTACAGGTTTATCTTCATAAGGGATGCCACTTTATTATTTCGTTTTTTCATAAAGAATCCAACTTTCGACACAATTGCGTTTTTATGACAATGATCCTAAGTTTTGTGAAGTCTTAATTTAAGGTATTTTTGACACATACTTGTACATATCCTTATAGAAAAAGATGTCTGTTTCGAAGTTTTGGAGGTGTTCATTTGTCGAGGCTTGAGCCTATCATTTTTACCATTATCGCTTTTAATATCATGTATATGTCGTGCTATACACTTCGAATGTCCTTGAAAACCTTAATAATCCATTTAATATGATCGGATATTGCATCGGCTGGGGAATCGGTGTTTATTTAGGGAGCCGGATTGAGGAGTATCTTGCTCTTGGCTATGTTACAGTACAAGCGATTGTTTCTTCTGTCAATTTCCAGCAGCCAATGGTCCTTCAAATGCTGGGATATGGTGTCACATCCTGGTCGGCTGAAGGGAAAAGTGGAGAGCGTACGGTTATTCAGGTTCTGGCTAAGAGGCGATATGAACAGAGAGTGATCAATTTAATTAATAACATGTCTCCAAATGCCTTCACCATTTCCTATGAATTAAAGAATTTCAAAGAGGGTTTGTGGGGAAAAAGCCTTCTTTAGTGAACGAGGTTAATGGATCCTCCTTATATCCTATAAAATTTTTTCGTGTTTTCTAAAACTCTATTGGAAATTTCTGTTTCTGAGAGTGTTTTTATTTTTGCGATCATACTGATTGATTCTTTCATCATGTCAGGATGCGTCATTTTTCCCAAAAAAGGACCCTCAAAAGGCCATGGGCCGTCTGTTTCAATCATGATTTGCTCTAATGGGTAGGTCTGAACTAGCTTTTGAATTTTGTCCTTATAAACAATCTCAGGTGTAACGGAAATGTAATACCCATTTTGGATCATCCTTGCGATGGTTTTCCCATCCCCTTTAAACCAGTGGAAATGGGCCTTTGTCACGGAATGCTTTTCTAAAAGGTCGCAAACAATCGATGCATCCTCATAGACGGCGTGCAACACAATTGGCTTATCCCATTTCTTTGCCATTTTTATAAATAACTCAAGAAGGTCGATATATTGGCCGTACTGGAACTCGGATACCTTTTGCTCTGCTCTTAAATAGTAGGGTAAACCCACCTCTCCAATGGCAATCATTTCATTCTTTTTTTGAATCAGCCACTCCATCAGCAGCCCAAGCTCATTTTCTGTTGGCAGACTTTGCTCCGGATGAAATCCAAATGCCGGCTTAACCTTATGATGTTTTCTTGCTAAAACGAGGTTCCGCTTACATGAATCGAGATCAGTTGAAACGGAGACCATTGCTTCAATCGAATCAGAATCTTCCAAAATTAGCTGAATATCTTTATTTGTATATTGATCTAGATGAATATGGGCATCAATTATTTTCATTTTTGTGGACACCATCTTAGTCTTTTTATTTTATTTTATCAAAAAGTTCATAAAAATCTCCACATAAGGCAGAACAGATTTTTATAAACTAATCTGACTACCTTAAGGGGAGCATATCAGAAGTCTTGGAAACTAATAATAACTATTTCATTATTAACTCACTCGCTCCCTCTTAATCTGATTTAGTATCATCAACATAAGGAGATAATCGTTCCTTAACCGTTTCTCGTATCCTATTCTCCCTGCCACTCGTCTCCCATCAAGCTCATCTCCTCCGCCAGATTAAGTAGTTCCATTCTATTTAATGGTAATGAAACAGTACAGCTCTGCCCGTGTTCACGACAATGAACCCTTTTTGCTCCTAAAGCCTCTAGTAACTGGACCAGTTCCTTGACACTTTTTCCCTCGTTCGAAATGATCACATGTGCAGCTCTCCGTTCGTGACCATCACAAGAACCAATGGTCTGAAAACCAAGCCATTTTAATTGCCGCACAATCCCGCAGATGTACGTATCGAGTTGCTGTACCTTCGGCTCTTCTTTACCTGTCTGAAACCAAAGGCCTTCTCCGGGCCCACGGTAAAGAAAATCTACCGCTTGAATCCATTCCTGTTCTGAAACTGGCTCACCACGAAGAAATAATTTTCCATCTTCGATCAGCGATTGAACACCTGTGCGCTCCAAACACTCCCGTAAAAAAGCCACATTATACTCCGTTTCTGACCGAATGTTAAAGATATTTTCCTCTAGCTTCTCCAGTTTCCAGCCGTGACGAACGAATAGTTGATTCCATGTTTTCATTCCACATCATCCCTTTCCTTTTTCTTCATGCAGTATCTCAAAAACCGAATGACACCCCTGTCATCCCTGTTGCTTAAACATGAATGTTAAAGTTGTCTCTCAGGTTTGTTTTTACTTTTTACATGTATGAATCACTAAGCAATCCTGTACCTCCCCGAAGGATTTCGTTCACATAATGCATTGGTGGCGCAATTTCTTCTTCTTTGTTAATCACTACAAACGTCAATACATTATTTAGAATCGTGTCATTGCATTCGACGTCGATTAAGGCTGGCCGATAGCAGCCGGCATTCACACCTTCACGTCGGTATAAATACTCCAGTGCAGCTTTAGGAATTTCATAGACCTTGCCTTCGACTGTTCCACCTTTCTCAACGATGTCGGCACGGCCCCCATCCCTTGATTTTCTTGTAAAAGCTAATTGATATCCTTTTAGAATACCTCGCCCTTTTACGTTTTGGAAAAAGCTGCTGACTCCTGCTTCTTCAAAACGTTTTGTGTCCATGCAGCTGCCGTAAGCAAAGTAGAAAAGAGATTGTTTTTGTTGGAGGAGTCTGTCAATGCACCAGTCCCCACTCTTTATTTCCGCCATGCTCTTACTCTGCTTTCCGTTTGGTAAAATATAGACAAACGCCTGATAGATTCCTTTATCTGTGTATACTTTTTGAAGGCTTCGATCATATAGGTTGTTTTTTTCAGGACCATGGTAACCTTCAAGGTGATCCAGTGCCTTCATCTGGGTGTCATTGACTTGAAAGAGTTCACCATATACTCGGCTGCTTTGGGCCTTTGCTAAAAAAGGATAGCCGCAATGGGAATCGTAAAGTCTTCCAGCAGTCCAACATTGGCTTGAGATAAGCTCTGATCCTTTTAGTAAATAGTGATTGCCTTCATGCTTTCGTAATGTTCCATAAACAAAAACGTAGTGTTTTTTCATTGTACCAACACTCCTTTCTCTTCTTGATCTAAGTATATAAAAAGAGCGATGACACCTCTGTCATCGCTCTCTTATTCAATTTCTTCATCAACCCTGTACAATACGTGATAGGAATAAGATTCGTCAAAATAGTAGGCTGTTTCATCCTGATATCTTGTGGTCTGTATCATTGGCGGAAAGCCGTTATCGATTAATTTGTTTCTAAGTCTCCTGGCACTTTGGATATAGGTATTAAGATTAATATTGTGAGTGATTGAAAAAGCTGCCCGAGTTAAAGGGCTTTCCTCCGTACTGTTTAAGATAAATTGCTTGAGCATATTCCCTTGATCGCCGGTAAGAACCGCTTCTTTATCCTCATAAACCGCTACAATGGTTCGATCATTAAAATAAAGAATCATCGTTTTTGGCGGCTGACTTTCAACGAGTTTCTCGCATTCTTTCTTTGAGCATTTTATCTTGCCATTTTTAGTAATGTTATAGAATGCATTCCTCTGCAAATATTTCTCAGTTTCAAATATTTTAGTATAGAGCGAATCTATATCATCATACGAAATTTCCAGATTTTCTTTCGCTGATAATTGATTTAGTTTTTTTGCAGACTCTTGAGCAATGTATAACGCACTATTGGTCAGATACAAATGTGCATTTACTTGTTGCTGGCTATTGAGTTTGTACTTATGGCTTGAATCGTATCTCTGAAAACGTAAGGCGTTTTCGAAATACAGCAGGGCTGAAGAATAGTTTTTTTGCTTATAGGATAAAAATCCCAGCCGGTAAGCCGCTATCGGATTATGTCTGTCATATTTTAAGGCATCTTCTAGACAGATTGCTGCCAAATGATCATCCTTTTGATACTCTGTTTTCAAATAGGTGCCATAATGGATCAGATCATATACGAGTGATTGTTGAACATTTTCTATATAATTTTTGTACACATCATTTTGCTTACGAGCAAGCGGTTTAAGCCTGTTATACATTTCTTTGTATAGCTCAATCCTCATTGAGTAATTGCGTTGGCCTGTTTCTTCTTCCTCATCTAAAAGGTTCTGCTCTATTTCTTCTAATTCTTCTAATGTTCCCGACCGCATCTTTTTGCCACCCTTTTCATTTCCATAGTCACACTATAATTTTAACAAAAAAGCGGCACATCCTTTTAATCTTTTATTTTTTTCAAAATTCCTTCATGAGCTCTATCCAAAGTCATCACAAAAAACATGACTTGAGAAATAGACATTCATTACCTCGGAGACTCCATTCGTCATGTGGATTTCCTTATAATCAAGGCGTGATCAAGAAAAACAAAATGAAATTGAAATAAACTTACCGAAAAGGGGTATTTAAAATGAACGGATTCGCATTGTATGGAATGATGATTTTCATTGTAGGATTAGTATTTGGGAGACGTACCAGAGCAATGGTTCGGCCAATTCAGGGGTCGGGGATCAAGATCGTACTTCCCATTCTATTTTTACTTCCATTGGTTTCTTTATTTGCGCAAATTCCAGTGCGAGTCAAAATATGGGAAATTGGTGTTGCTGCTGTCATCGGGCTATTGTTGGCTGTCCCTCTTGTGTTAACTACTAACTATGAAGTTCGCCAGGACGGAAAGATTTACGCACAAAAAAATAAAGGATTTTTTATCGCATTGATTGCTGTCGTCGCCATCCGCTTCCTATTAAGACAGTTTATTGCCGATATCGACCCAGCAAGTTTAGGGTTGCTTTTCTTTACCGTAGCGATTAGTTATGTTGTTCCTTGGAGAATTGTATCCTTTATTAAATTTAGAAAAGTAAAACTTTCACAAACTCTAGATAAAGATATTGCAGCGATCAAAGCCTAATTTCAAAAAGGCAACTTCCATAATGGAAAGTTGCCTTTTTGACTACTGTTATTTTACAACAGGAAGCTTGCGCCCTAACCACTCTTGATAAAATGTATCAATATCCGGTTCAAAATCCTTTAAGATCGGGTACCAAGGAGTAACGGCTTCTACTTCTAATTGAGCGGCACACTCTGGGCAGTAATACTCACGGATCACTTGCCAATCTGTGTCCGGTGCCAGCATTTTTGGATAAAGTTCAACCATTTTTTCTTCCGAATCCCGTACATGAATCAGTGCGTGCATCTTCCAATTGTCTTTCGCATCACAAAATTCATGGCCACAATCACATTTTACAATTCGGTCTCCATTTTTCTTCAGCACAATGTAGAGATGCAAGCCTGCAGGAAGCAGAATCGGATCATTCCATGGTACTCTTTCCTGAAGGATGCTGATATATTTTTCAAATCGATCGGCGTCTTTAAAATTGGATAACATATCTTTTAATTTATAAAAATCAATTGTCCCATCCACTAATTCTTCAATCGTTTTGCGATCGTATTGTGTCATGTTTTCACCCCATTCACTGTCTTTTATGATCTTTTGATTTTCGCCCCGAATACTGGAACACCTAATTCATCTTCGGTTAACTTCCACTCTTCAGGTAAATTCCAGAACTCTTTAAATTCGTTCGCAAAGGATTCACTTAAAGCAAAACTGCCCGCATACATATGTTGAACTTGAACAGATGCTTCCTTCTTTTGAATCCTTTCTCTTTCCTGCTCCATCCATTTCGAAACTGGAACGCCGCGCTTTAGACGATCTTTTCGAATTTGTTTACGCTCTTGCTCTGTTGCAGCTTCATCGACCATATATTTTCCTTTTTCATTTTTGCTGATCACAGCACCATAAACTTTTTCCGCATAACGCTGCAAAATATGGCCTTCATTTAAGTCATCTTCGATCATTTTCGGCCTACGCTCAAGCGGATCCCCGAATCCTGGGCCCCCACGAAGGTAGTTCAAATACAGATCATAGTTATCAAAAATGGTTTCGGTCGTAATCGATTGCTTGTCACGAATAATCTCATTCGCATCCATGAGCTTTTCGTATTCAGGATGATCAGGATCAATGTCTCCGCCAGTTGGAATTGGCAGCATTTTTTCAATCCGCTCTTTCAGGTTTGTTTTATGTGCTTCAAAACGATAACCTGATGCTGCCGGATATCCACCCATCAAGCCGCAGTCACTTGACATAAATCCATTACCCATAAAGAACATCGTCCAGTCCTTCGCTCCATATACCATTCGAAGCGTTTCATAGCCACTGCCCCCGCGGTATTTTCCATACCCTGCTGTATTCGGTTTAATGCTTCTTCCCAAATAAAGCAGCGGTTCGGCCAATTCCCAAATTTCCATATCCCCCATGTCGCCCTCAGGGTTCCAAATTGCCGCTGCGTGGCTGATGCCGTCTTTTACAGCACTTGCCCCAACACCTTCAGCGGCTGATTCAAAGCTGTTAACAGCATGATTTTCATTAAATTGATTGTAACCGCCGCCCTGCAGCCAGTTGGAAGTGTTCGCATTTCCTGCATTGACCTCCTCCAGATAGCCACGGGCAAAATAATTGCGGCTCAAGGCCCGCCACAATGGACTCCATGCTGACACAAGGAAATGCCAGGCATAGCTGTGGGCTGTTCGAATATCATCCGGATTCAGCCATGAACCATATGGAAGGTCAAATTGGCTTGCATACAAAGCACCATCATTGACGCGATCGTTCGGGATTAATGTTTGCGACATCATGACCCAAATTCCACTTGTTATCGCAACAGGCGTAGCATTGTAACTGTGCCATCCCCAACGGTTAACTCCTTCAAAGTCAATCTCAAATTTTCCATCCTTGTGAATCGTCATTTCAGTTGGCGCATGCATGATCGTATTAACACGGGCATACGGCGGTACTTCCAAATTCTCATACGGAACGTCAACAAATGAAACCTGACGATATTTCCCTGGAATCAGCAATGTTTTTACTTGATTCACAAATCCGCGGCGGCCATCCTCAATCACTTCACGAACAAAGTGCTTATAAGTGTCTGGACCTTCTTCCTTAATAATATCGAGGACAAGATCTCTGATCATATGACAGCCTGCAATTCGGGTCCGTTCATCCAAGAGCCAGTATTTGGTTGTACGGACTGAGCGCTGACTTTCAATCAGCCAATCCTTAAACAAGGTATCCTTTTTACCAATTTTGCGGCATGCCACTTGGTAGCCATCATCGTAGCGGCTGACCGGACCAACCGTCATACTGCCTGGTGCTGTTGCCCCCACATCAATAACATGGGTGACACCGCCAACCCAGCCAAGTAGTTCCCCTTCATGAAAAATTGGCACAATCGTATGGACATCACATGGATGTACATTCCCAATTTGACAGTCATTGTTGCAGAAAATATCTCCATCTTCAATTCCAGGATTATCTTCGTAATCGTTTTGAATCATGTATTTAATCGCTGAGCCCATTGTACCTACATGAATGATAATACCTGTAGACGTAACAACTGAATCAGCTTCAGGAGTATAGAGCGTAAAACATAATTCACCTTCTTGTTCGACAATCGGTGAAGCAGCAACCTTCTTTGCCGTTTCGCGAGCATGGACGACCCCGCCACGCAGTTTGGAAAAGATTTTTTCATAGCGAATTGGATCTGTTTCCTTTAATGGCAATGTACTTAAGCCTGCGTAATGACCCGTTCTTTTGCTGACCTCCGTCATTTCCTGCCGCATTTGCTTAAGGGTTTTTCCGTCCCAGCCGATATTTTTACGACCTTCAAGCTCTTTTTGAATCATACTCATATTTGTTTACCTCCTTTATCATGAAAGTTCTTTTAAATGGAAGATTCGGTGCCCATCGAGAGTTGCTTCAAAGCCAGGTGGAATGACAAAGGTGGTTGCCGGAGATTCTAAAATGGCAAATGCACTGATTTTATTACCCGGTAACAATTTTTCCATTTCCCAAATATTAGCCTTAATCCATTCCCCTTTCCAGTAAACATCTCGTTGTCCCAAGAAAGCATCTCCCGGCGGTTTTTCACCTACTAATGGCTCTTCAGAAATACGTGGTTTTGCTACTTCTACTACCCCACGGATGATCGCTCCAGTAATGCTGTAGCCCAATTCAGGTGATGTTGCAGCCTTCGCATAAATTCTTGTATACGTTTCTTCAAAAGATTCTACTAGCGACTCCCAATCACTGACACTCCTAAACGCACTGATTGGTGCTTCAATTTCAAGGTCGTTTAACTGTCCTTGATACTGCATTCTAAAATAGAGGCGGAAGTCCACATCTTCTCTCTGGAACTGGTTTTTCTCAAACTCCACGGCGACTTTTTCCATTAACTCGTCCCAAGCATCCTGGAGCTCTTTTCCCGCTTTTAACTTACTTTCATCTCCTGCATCGGGATCGACATTGAGATCAAGCGTCTTATCATAGCGGTATTCAAAATCTGCCGCTCCGCAGCCAAAGGCAGAAAATCCTGCAGCCCATGCTGGTACCATTACATCTTCGAATCCAAGCGCTTTTGTATAGCCTGCTGTATGGAGCGGTCCTCCGCCGCCGTATGAGAAGCATACGTATTGTGAAGGAGAATAGCCTTTCCCCAGAATCATCGATTCAAGGTAATTGCGCAGCTGTGATTCAAGGAGATCAATGACGCCATATGCAGCATCTTCCACGCTTAAACCAAGCGGTTCGGCAACCTGTTTCTTTACTGCCTCATAAGCACGCTTCGGATCGAGCTTCACTTCTCCGCCAAGGAAGTTATTCGGATTGATTAAACCTAAGACGACATGACAATCAGATACTGTAACCGTGTCGATTCCGCCATCAGGGTAGCAAACACCGACTCTGGACCCTGCACTGTCAGGACCCAATGTTAATGATTTAAAGTTAGGATCAATTCTGACAAAGCTACCAGCTCCTGCACCGACAGTATCCATCGCCACAAGTGGTAATGACAAGACAAGTCTTGCCATATCAGGGCTGGTATTAATGCTTAAATCACCTTGTGTAATGAGAGCCATATCAAAGCTCGTTCCCCCGATATCGGAGCAGGCGATATTACGAATTCCCAGGTGTTCCCCAAGATATTTCGCACCAATAACACCGCCAATTGGTCCGGAAACAAGTGTTCTTGCAAGTTCGTTTGCCTTTGTACTAATCGTTCCCCCATGACTCGCCATGACGCGGAGATCAAAATCTGCTCCATGGTCTTGCAGCATGCTATCGATTTTTGATAACGTCTCACGAGATGGATCTGCGGCATAAGCTTCAATAATCGTTGTATTGGTACGATGGGTTTCTTTTCTGACAGGATAGTAATCGACTGAGGCAAATACAGGGATGTCTTTCCCGGCCTTTTTGATGACTTCCTTGGCAAGATCGCGGATCTTCCGCTCATGTACAGGAAACTTATACGAATGGAGTAAACTAATGACAATGGCTTCAACATCCTGCTCCAGTAATTCGGAAACAGCAGGTTCAATTTCATGTTCATAGAGCGGAATGACAACGTTTCCGAATAAATCGACACGTTCGGTTATTCCTTTTGTACACTCCCTCGAAACAAGCGGCGGATCAAAACGATGGGTATTTAAATGCAAACGGTCCGAATACGAATAGCCAAGGTATGCCTGAATGGCCCGACCCATGCGGTGGAAATCTTCCATCCCTTTATTGACAATTAAGCCAACTTTACGTCCATTTCGGGATACAAGACGATTTAGCATCGCCGTTCCGGAATAGACACCAGCCAATAGCTTTGGAAACTCGTCTTCAACTGTTGTTCCCCAATAGGTGAGGGCATCTCTTGCAGAGTTCAGCAGACCGATCGATTCGTCATGCGGCGTCGATTGTGCTTTACCTACTACAAAATCCCCGTTGTCATCGATAATAAAGGTATCGGTCATTGTTCCTCCCGCATCAATTGCGAGAATTTGCGCTTTTCTTGCTGAAATTGTCATTGCGATCTCCCCTTTCTTATTAAATGAATTTTTAGTCCACGCTTTATTACAATGCAAGTCCTGTGCCAACTTGAAAAAGTCTAAAATATCAGTCAGAAAATCGTTCATCTGTAGCATATCGCTACAGGTGTAGCGCTCCAAAATATCATCGATACAATACAATTGGACAAATTTAGGTACAGAGGCCTTTTCTTTTTTAAAAAACAAATGCTAAAATATATTCAATA
Source organism: Neobacillus sp. PS3-12 (assembly GCF_030915385.1). Classification (GTDB taxonomy): domain Bacteria; phylum Bacillota; class Bacilli; order Bacillales; family Cytobacillaceae; genus JAEVLT01. The sequence goes on from NZ_CP133268.1 coordinate 352,293, forward strand.
ATCCAAATATTCAAATTAATGTTTCGATTTTGGGAGGAAACGATGAGAAATCCTTATGTGTCTATCTTTTCTACGCAAAACTTGACTGAGAAAACAAATGAACTAACAACCCTATGGGAATTGTTTGTGACAAACTCTTTCTCTAAAAATCTCTCGGTTCAGATGCGCCAAAGTGTTCTAGATTCCTGGAATCGATGCCTGAGCGCTGGTGTGAATCCAACACAACTACAAACCAACTCGGCTTTAGCAGAAGCTGATTTAAAGCAAATTTTAAAGGAATCTGAACTCTATCAAGTCGCAAAACCAATCATCGATGATTTTTTTGCCAAATTATCTGGTACAGGCTATTTAGCCACATTGACTGATCAAAATGGCCGTATCCTTTACCTGAAAGGCGATCATCAGGTCCTTTCAGAAGCAGAAAAAATGAATTTTTCTCTTGGGATGGATTGGAGTGAACAAGCAGCAGGCACGAACGCGATTGGAACAAGTATTGCTACGGGGACGCCGATTCAAATTTTCTCTGCTGAACATTTTTGCCAAGGATGTCATCCATGGACATGCTCGTCTGCCCCCATTACACATCCTTTTACAAAAGAAATCATCGGCGCAATCGATTTTACGGGATTAAGGGGCAGTGCCCAGCCACATACGTTAGGAATTGCCATCTCCATTGCCCATGTCATTGAAAAACAGTTGAATCAAATCTATTTCAAATTTCATCAATATTTAACAGAATCATTTTTTAAAGCGATCAATAGATGGAAAACAGAACAAATACTGATCCTGAATCCATCCTTTTTTGTTGTGCAGAAAAGCGAAAAACTTGTAAACGCTTTCAGTCTTTCGGAAGGAATCAATCTGCTGGATCATTCTGATTTTCTTCCGTTAAAAAAGGAATTTATCAAGTTATCAACTTCTCCAAACTATCACTTTACGAATAGAAATATTGCTATCAATGATTTTCATGTAGTCATGATTGAGCGGATCATTTTGATGGGAAGGGTTGCCGGCTACATACTTATCTTTCATGAGCAAAAAAAGAAGATTCTCTCCTCGCCGTTTACTTTTTCAAATGAAGCTCCATGGAATCAGGTCATTGGCAAATCAGAAGTATTTCTGCAATCTTTATACAAGGGTTACAAAGCAGCATTTTCGAATGTTCCGATTCTTCTTCTCGGTGAGAGCGGAACAGGGAAAGAGAAAATTGCCAAAACAATTCATAATGCGAGCCCAAGAGCGGATAAGCCTTTTATCGCCATTAACGCAGGAGCAATCCCAAAGGAATTGATCGGCAGTGAATTATTCGGATATGAGAGTGGAACTTTCACTGGAGCAGCCAAAGGAGGAAAAAAAGGAAAGTTTGAGGAAGCAGACGGGGGAACCTTGTTTTTAGATGAAATTGGCGAAATGCCGCTTGACCTGCAGGTGCATCTTTTAAGGGTTCTCCAAGAAAAAGAAGTAACAAGACTTGGCGGGTCAAAAGCCATTTCAGTGAATACGAGAATTATTGCCGCCACGAATAAAAACTTATATAAACTATGTAAACAAGGCCTTTTTAGGGAAGATTTGTTTTTCAGATTGAATGTTGTAACGGTTAATATCCCTCGCTTGAATGAACGAAAAGAAGATCTACCACTTCTTACTGATTATTTTTTGAAGCAATTTGCGAAAAAGTACGAAAAAGATGCTTTATCGGTTTCTAATGATGTCCTTTCTTACTTTTTGGAGTATTCCTGGCCCGGCAACATTCGGGAACTGCAAAATGTTCTTGAGCATGCCGTCATTTTCAGTGTTTTCTCAATTATAGAGCTAGCAGACCTTCCCTCCTATTTGCTCGAAAATAATAGTAATATCAGTAGCGAGCCTCCTGCACTGCCATTATTAGCTGCCGAAGAGAGAAAAGTACTGAGTTCGACTTTTAGAGGAAACTAGAGGGAATTTATCTGCTGTTGCCAAAAAAATGAATATCGCCCGCTCAACTCTTTATCGAAAGCTGAAAAAATATCAATTATCGTAAAAATAGCGTCAGGCACTATCAAAAGACCTCTGGCCCATTGATGTTGCCTGACCCTAAAATCTTATTTTTTCGGCAGTTCCACAATAAAAGCAGTTCCTTCATTTTCGATGCTTTTTACGTTAATATGTCCTCCATGCAAATCAACGATCGTTTTGGCAATGGATAATCCAAGGCCTGTCCCATCGACTGTTCTTGTCCGTGCCATGTCTGCACGGTAAAAGCGTTCAAAGATCCGGTCTACTTCTGAATTTTTCATCCCTATACCAGTGTCTGCAAAAGTAACGAGGACTATGTCAGCTCGTTCTTCCATTGAAATCTCAATACTGCCATTCGGCTTGTTATATTTAATCGCATTGGATAAAAGGTTATCCCAAACGGTATTCAGTAAAGATGGATCACCAATTATCTCGATATCCGGCAGGGAGTAACTGAGCATAATTTCTTTTTCACCGACAATCCATTGGTAATTCCGCACTAGCTCTTTCAGTTGCTGGCCTGCATTATATCGTTTTTTCTTCATCATATCCTCATTTCTATCTAACGAGGCCAGCAGCAGCAATTGTTTGGTTAAAGTGGAAAGCCTTCTAATTTCGCCATTTATGGTGGAAACGTATTGAATTCTTTCTTCTTGACTGATGGCTTCACTTTCTAACAAGCTTGTATATCCTTTTATATTCGAAAGCGGTGACTGGATATCATGAGAAATATTGGAGATAAACTCCTTTCTCATCTCATCCATTTGCGACAATTTTTTTGCCATCCACAGAAAACTATGGGAAAGTTCCCCTAATTCATCATGGCGAGTTATCTCCATTTCCACATTAAAATCACCATTTGCCAATGATTTGGTCGCTTTCGTAAGAGTGGAGATCGGTTTTACCAGGTATTTTGTATAAATAAGCACCATGATAATCGTCAAAGTAATCGCGATCACAAAAATCCAGCCGAATAAAATGTGCATCTCATTGAAAAGAAATTTAATATCTGGTCTTATAAAAAGGGCAAAACTACGCCCGTCAGCTTTCAATGGAACACCGATTGTATTTTTAAGCTCATCGGCAAAAAATCCAGTCACAAAGGTTTCCTGCGGAAAAAGAAGCATTCCATGAAAAACACGGCCACCTAGAACATCCTCCTGGATGGAAAGGGGCAAACTTTTATCCCTGAAGGATTTGCCAAAAAAGCTTCTCTTTCCATGTTCATCAACGAGACAAATTTGGTATCCAACCTCAGAAATACTTTTTAAATAATCAGCCAGGCTTATCTGCGGATGCTGCTCAACAAATGAAGCAATATCAAGCGCCACTTTGGTGTTTTTGCTATCATTATAAGGTTTTAGTTTTTGCTGGTAATAAGCATTTGAAAGGATAAACGAGAAGATAAAGCTTATGAACATCATTCCTATTGTCAAGACAACAAATTTTACGTATAGTGTTTTCATCAGCGCTGAGCCTCCAAATAATAGCCAACACCGCGAACTGTTTTAATTTGGAAATCATCTGTAACGCTAGAAAATCGCTCCCTTAATCTTTTGATATGAACATCGACTGTCCGCGCGTCCCCTACATAATCCAGCCCCCAGATTTGTTCTATTAAATGCTCTCTGGAAAATACTTGTTTGGGATTGGAAACGAGATAACATAAAAGCTCAAATTCCTTTAAGGGTAAAAGTAATGTTCGCTTCCCAATATGGACTTCATAGCTTTTTTTATTAATCGTTGTGCCGCCAATGCGCAGCATGGATTCATCCTCCTGATGATCATATCGCCGCAACAAAGCTTTAATACGGAAAATTAATTCCTTTGGTTCAAATGGCTTAATGAGATAATCATCCGTCCCTGCTTGAAATCCTTGTTCCTTGTCCTCAATTTCGCTTTTAGCTGTTAAAAGAATTACGGGAATATCATACTGTCTTCGAATCTCTTTCGTTAATGCATAGCCATCCATATAAGGCATCATTACATCCACTACGGCTAAATGACATGCTTGTTTTTTTAGGATTTCCAGCGCTTCCATGCCGTTTTTTGCCTGGAAGACCTGATAGCCTTGTTTAGATAATTGAATATCTACCAGCTTTAAGATATTGATATCGTCATCAACCATTAAAATATTTGTCATTAATTTTTCTCCTATGCTTTTTGCAAAATCACTCCATCACTCATTTTAACGATTTGATCCGCAAATGTAAGCATTTCTTCATCATGTGATACCAGTAATGTAGCAATGTTTAACGTTTTCGTTAAATTTCTGATTAACGTCATCACATCTCTCGATCTTTTTGAATCCAGACTAGCCGTTGGTTCATCTGCAAAGAGAACTTTTGGTCGATGGATAATGGCTCGGGCAATGGCAACCCGTTGCTTTTCCCCGCCGGAAAGAGAAGCAGGATAGGCCTGTTTCCGATGTTCCATTTCCACCAATTGAAGGATTTTATCAATTTCTTTTTTTTGTTCACATTTCTTTATTTTCGAATTAGACACATCTAGCATAAGCATCAGCTGTTCTTCTACTGTAAGAAACGGAACCAGATGAGCAAATTGAAAGACGAAGCCAAATTCACTAGCGCGGATTTTTCGAACCTGTTCTGAATTCATTTCAGCCAAGTTTTTCCCTTCGAAGATGATCTCTCCATCTGATGCGGGCTGCAGTCCTGCCGCTATCGTAAGGAGTGTACTTTTACCTGATCCCGACGCACCCACTAACGCCGTAACCTCTCCTTCCTTTAAAGAAAGATTCACTCCTTTTAGGATTTCTTCTGTCACTTCACCGTTTGTAAAGGTCTTTCTCACTTTATCCATTGTAAATATCGTCATATTAAACCTCTCCTTGTTGAATGGCTTGTAATGGCTGAACTTTTTTTATCTGAAAACCCGAAAGTGTAGCGCCAATAAATCCGATAATAAAGAAAACCAGTGACAATTGTGCGGTTGTTTCAGGTGTTAAATTAAACGGGATTCCTTTAGGTGCAATCCTGTTAAAAACTTGACTGATGGCAATGGAAATACTAAGTGCCAGGACAGTGATCAACACCATTTGCATCCACATCATTTTAAACAGTGTACTTGTTTTTACACCGATTGCTTTAAGAATGCCAAATAACCCAATTTTTTGGACATTCATCATATAGAAAAAGATGGCAAACAACATTCCACTGATGACCACTAAAAACCAAATTATCATATTAAGGGACAACTGTTCTGCTTTATAACTCGAAATGGTATTTAAGAATTGATTATTCGAAAATGATTGCATTCCAGCAATTGTTGCTGCTGTATCCCCTTTTGGTATGAAAATCAGCTGCATTTCGTTCGTTTGGTAAATTTCTTTATAGTCCTCCATATTGATATAAGCTACAGGTGAATGGCTATATTTATTGTGTCTGACAAAGCCTTTTACAACAAACGTGCCTTTGTATTGATTATTGGTTAAGGTATCTCCGATTTTGATTCCATCATCTTTCAAGGAGCTGTCGAGTACAATCTCTCCTTTTTTTACAGATTGAAACCACTTTGATTTGGTCGCAGTCACAAAGGCAACACTTCTCTGTTTACCATCAGCGCCATTCACAAACCCCATTTGAATGGAAAATGCGGAGGCGTTTTTATGATTATCTAAAATTTTATCTACAATGCTGGGAGCGATTTTTGACAAATTAAAAGTTTGCTCCGCCTCTTTGGTCATATAAAATTGTCCATTTGGTAAGTTTTTTATTAAGGCTGCATTATCTTGCGACAGTCCGTTGGCTAAACCGGATATGATGAACGTTAATAGACTAACGAGAAAAACGATAGATCCTAAAATTAAAAACCTAACTTTATTTTTCTTTATTTCTTTCCATGCGATATTCATCTTTATTCCTCCCATCTCTTTTACATCCCTAGTGTATGATCTGTATATGAACGGAAGATGAACAGGAAATTACATTGGGGATATTGTAAAAGGTTCTTCTGATTTATCTGTATACTTCATTACCTATTCCATAAAATAATCTAAGAATAACAAATGAAAAATTGGAGGTATTTCATTTGGGTATTTTTAAGAAAACCCAAACCAACACTTTAACTGCTGCCGAAGTATCCGCACTTTGGCTTCAGTATATGGGCGATAGTATGGCAGTTTGTGTTTACAAATATTTTCTTAACATCGTTGAAAACAAGGAGATAAAACCGATTTTAGAAGACTCGTTACAGTTATCGGAGAGCCATTTAACAAAGATCACAGAATTCTTAAAAAGTGCTGATTTTCAAATCCCAATAGGATTTGCTGAGAATGACGTGAATATGAAGGCTCCTCGTCTTTTTTCGGATCAATTCTTACTTTTTTACTCCTATATTATGACCATACATGGGTTAACCGCTTATAGCTTAGCGATTACAAACACGGAGCGACAAGACATTCAAAATTATTTTTTTGAGTGTACGGTATCATCTAAAGAGTTGTTCCAAAAAATTGTGGAATTGGCTAAAAACCAGCCAAAATATGCAAGTGTTCCCTCCATTCCTTCACCTCATGGGGCAAAGTTTATGGAATCTCCAGGATTCATTTCTAACTTAATTGGGGATAAAAGACCACTCAATAGTGCGGAAATCAGCACCCTATTCTTTAATTCAACAAAAACAGGATTTATCAGGTCGTTAAGTTTGGCTTTTAGTCAGGTGGCGGAGTTGGAAGAAGTACGTGATTTTATGTTGAAAAACGTTAAATTAGCAGGAAAAGATGCTAAAAGTTTTGACGATATTTTACAAGAGGATCATTTACCAATACCTGAGAAATGGGATGCTGAGATTACTGAGTCTACTGTAAGTCCATTTTCTGACAAGTTGATCATGTTTCACGCAGGGTTTTTAGTAAATGCCGCTCTTACTTATTATGGTGCATCGATAGGCTCCAGCTTTAGATCGGATATTATCTTAAATTATTCTAGAGTATTTACCCACGCTATGGAAGCTGGTGCATTGTCTTACAATCTTATGGTGAAACATGGATGGTTAGAAAAACAGCCAGAAGCAATTGACAGAAAGTCTCTGGCACAGGGTTCTGAACAGTGAAACGGCAAATAATTGTGCGTTGTACCCCCAGTACAACGCCTTTTATTTTTGCATGTTAAATATATTTCAGTTGACAACACGAACAATGCTCATTCAATCTATACTATAGATGAAATAGTGAGTACAAAATACATACTTAAATCAATAATGATTTTTTGAAAAGAGGAATTTTATGAAAATCGATTTACCTAAAGTTGCAGCTGATTTCCCTCCACGGAACTTCTATGATCTCGTTAATGAAGAAGATCCTACTCTGGAAATGTGTAGCATTACCCACTCTGTTTTTGAAAATGAAGTTTTACATAGAGTGCGATTATCAAATGTCGTGCTTAAGAATTGTAGATTTAATCATACGGATTTTGGGAGAACTGATTTTACTGATGTGTGTTTTGAAAACTGCGATTTATCGAATGTCAATTTGAGCAAATCCTCCATTCACAGAGTCGAATTTAAAAACTGTAAATTAGTCGGTGCTAATTTGACTGAATCTAGCTTTGGAAATGTTCGTTTTGACAATTCTTTACTAAACTTGGCGGCATTCGGAAATTCAAAGCTAGAAAAAGTGATATTTCAAGATGTTTCATTGAAAAGCACTGATTTTTACGACTGTAAACTTAAAAATGTTGAATTTCAATTATGTAATCTTGACGGAGCAAACTTTGAACATACGTCGCTAAAAGGAATCGATATTAGTTCTTCAACTTTTGATAAACTTACTGTTTCAATCGAAGATCTAAATGGATGTAAAGTATCGACAAATCAGGCGGTTCAGTTTGCAACTCTTATGGGATTGATCGTTAAAGATTAACAAAACAAAAAGACAACCTATCTCATTAGGTTGTCTTTTTGTTTTGCCTGGCAACGTCCTACTCTCACAGGGACTTTCGTCCCAACTACCATCGGCGCAAAGAAGCTTAACTTCCGTGTTCGGTATGGGAACGGGTGTGACCTTCTTGCCATAATTGCCAGACTTATTGAATTGAGGTTCATTCCCTCAAAACTAGATAATCAAAAAGAAGTGTAAAGAACGAATAATCATTTCTATTGGTTAAGTCCTCGATCGATTAGTATCAGTCAGCTCCACACGTCACCGCGCTTCCACCTCTGACCTATCAACCTGATCATCTTTCAGGGATCTTACTAGCTTGACGCTATGGGAAATCTCATCTCGAGGGGGGCTTCATGCTTAGATGCTTTCAGCACTTATCCCATCCGCACATAGCTACCCAGCGATGCCTTTGGCAAGACAACTGGTACACCAGCGGTGCGTCCATCCCGGTCCTCTCGTACTAAGGACAGCTCCTCTCAAATTTCCTGCGCCCACGACGGATAGGGACCGAACTGTCTCACGACGTTCTGAACCCAGCTCGCGTACCGCTTTAATGGGCGAACAGCCCAACCCTTGGGACCGACTACAGCCCCAGGATGCGATGAGCCGACATCGAGGTGCCAAACCTCCCCGTCGATGTGGACTCTTGGGGGAGATAAGCCTGTTATCCCCAGGGTAGCTTTTATCCGTTGAGCGATGGCCCTTCCATGCGGAACCACCGGATCACTAAGCCCGACTTTCGTCCCTGCTCGACTTGTAGGTCTCGCAGTCAAGCTCCCTTGTGCCTTTACACTCTGCGAATGATTTCCAACCATTCTGAGGGAACCTTTGGGCGCCTCCGTTACTCTTTAGGAGGCGACCGCCCCAGTCAAACTGCCCATCTGACACTGTCTCCCACCCCGATGAGGGGTGCGGGTTAGAATTTCAATACAGCCAGGGTAGTATCCCACCAACGCCTCCACGTAAGCTGACGCTCACGTATCAAAGGCTCCTACCTATCCTGTACAAGCTGTACCAAAATTCAATATCAGGCTACAGTAAAGCTCCATGGGGTCTTTCCGTCCTGTCGCGGGTAACCTGCATCTTCACAGGTACTATAATTTCACCGAGTCTCTCGTTGAGACAGTGTCCAGATCGTTACGCCTTTCGTGCGGGTCGGAACTTACCCGACAAGGAATTTCGCTACCTTAGGACCGTTATAGTTACGGCCGCCGTTTACTGGGGCTTCGATTCAGAGCTTCGCTTTTAGCTAACCCCTCCTCTTAACCTTCCAGCACCGGGCAGGCGTCAGCCCCTATACTTCGCCTTGCGGCTTCGCAGAGACCTGTGTTTTTGCTAAACAGTCGCCTGGACCTATTCACTGCGGCTCTTCAGGGCGATTAACCCCAAAGAGCACCCCTTCTCCCGAAGTTACGGGGTCATTTTGCCGAGTTCCTTAACGAGAGTTCTCTCGCTCACCTTAGGATTCTCTCCTCGCCTACCTGTGTCGGTTTGCGGTACGGGCACCTTTTATCTCGCTAGAGGCTTTTCTTGGCAGTGTGGAATCAGGAACTTCGGTACTCTATTTCCCTCGGCATCACAGCTCAGCCTTCACGGTGAACGGATTTTCCTATTCACCAGCCTAACTGCTTACACGCACATATCCAGCAGTGCGCTTACCCTATCCTCCTGCGTCCCCCCGTTGCTCAAACGATAAAGAGGTGGTACAGGAATATCAACCTGTTATCCATCGCCTACGCCTTTCGGCCTCGGCTTAGGTCCCGACTAACCCTGAGCGGACGAGCCTTCCTCAGGAAACCTTAGGCATTCGGTGGATGAGATTCTCACTCATCTTTCGCTACTCATACCGGCATTCTCACTTCTAAGCGCTCCACCAGTCCTTACGGTCTAGCTTCAACGCCCTTAGAACGCTCTCCTACCGCGGACACCTAATGGTGTCCACCCACAGCTTCGGTGATACGTTTAGCCCCGGTACATTTTCGGCGCAGAGTCACTCGACCAGTGAGCTATTACGCACTCTTTAAATGGTGGCTGCTTCTGAGCCAACATCCTGGTTGTCTAAGCAACTCCACATCCTTTTCCACTTAACGTATACTTTGGGACCTTAGCTGGTGGTCTGGGTTGTTTCCCTTTTGACTACGGATCTTATCACTCGCAGTCTGACTCCCACGGATAAGTCTTTGGCATTCGGAGTTTGTCTGAATTCGGTAACCCGATGAGGGCCCCTAGTCCAAACAGTGCTCTACCTCCAAGACTCTTACAACGTGAGGCTAGCCCTAAAGCTATTTCGGAGAGAACCAGCTATCTCCAAGTTCGATTGGAATTTCTCCGCTACCCACACCTCATCCGCGCACTTTTCAACGTGCGTCGGTTCGGGCCTCCAGTAGGTGTTACCCTACCTTCACCCTGGACATGGGTAGATCACCTGGTTTCGGGTCTACGACCACATACTAAAATCGCCCTATTCAGACTCGCTTTCGCTGCGGCTCCGTTTCATCAACTTAACCTTGCATGGGATCGTAACTCGCCGGTTCATTCTACAAAAGGCACGCCATTACGCAAAAACGCGCTTTGACTACTTGTAGGCACACGGTTTCAGGAACTGTTTCACTCCCCTTCCGGGGTGCTTTTCACCTTTCCCTCACGGTACTGGTTCACTATCGGTCACTAGGGAGTATTTAGCCTTGGGAGATGGTCCTCCCAGCTTCCGACCGGATTTCACGTGTCCGGCCGTACTCAGGATCCACTCAGGAGGGAACGAAGTTTCAACTACAGGGTTTTTACCTTCTATGACGGACCTTTCCAGATCGCTTCATTTACCCCGTTCCTTTGTAACTCCATATAGAGTGTCCTACAACCCCGAAAGGCAAGCCTTTCGGTTTGGGCTGTTCCCATTTCGCTCGCCGCTACTTAGGGAATCGCAATTGCTTTCTCTTCCTCCGGGTACTTAGATGTTTCAGTTCCCCGGGTCTGCCTTCATTATCCTATGTATTCAGATAAAGATACTGCTCCATTACGAGCAGTGGGTTCCCCCATTCGGAAATCTCCGGATCAAAGCTTACTTACAGCTCCCCGAAGCATATCGGTGTTAGTACCGTCCTTCATCGGCTCCTAGTGCCAAGGCATTCACCGTGCGCCCTTTCTAACTTAACCTAAAAGGTTTTTTCTTCTTAATTAATAAGAGAGAAAACTAAAATGGCGATTACTCGGTTCTTTCTTGACTTCTTCTTATACGATTATCTAGTTTTCAAGGAACAAAAATAAACTTTGAGAGAATTATTCCCTCAAAACTAAACAAACAAAATCCGTCGAACAATCTGTGATGTCCGTTAGGACATTTTCCTTAGAAAGGAGGTGATCCAGCCGCACCTTCCGATACGGCTACCTTGTTACGACTTCACCCCAATCATCTGTCCCACCTTAGGCGGCTGGCTCCTTACGGTTACCCCACCGACTTCGGGTGTTACAAACTCTCGTGGTGTGACGGGCGGTGTGTACAAGGCCCGGGAACGTATTCACCGCGGCATGCTGATCCGCGATTACTAGCGATTCCGGCTTCATGTAGGCGAGTTGCAGCCTACAATCCGAACTGAGAATGGTTTTATGGGATTGGCTCCACCTCGCGGTTTCGCTGCCCTTTGTACCATCCATTGTAGCACGTGTGTAGCCCAGGTCATAAGGGGCATGATGATTTGACGTCATCCCCACCTTCCTCCGGTTTGTCACCGGCAGTCACCTTAGAGTGCCCAACTAAATGCTGGCAACTAAGATCAAGGGTTGCGCTCGTTGCGGGACTTAACCCAACATCTCACGACACGAGCTGACGACAACCATGCACCACCTGTCACTCTGTCCCCGCAAAGGGGAACGTCCTATCTCTAGGAGTGTCAGAGGATGTCAAGACCTGGTAAGGTTCTTCGCGTTGCTTCGAATTAAACCACATGCTCCACCGCTTGTGCGGGCCCCCGTCAATTCCTTTGAGTTTCAGCCTTGCGGCCGTACTCCCCAGGCGGAGTGCTTAATGCGTTAGCTGCAGCACTAAAGGGCGGAAACCCTCTAACACTTAGCACTCATCGTTTACGGCGTGGACTACCAGGGTATCTAATCCTGTTTGCTCCCCACGCTTTCGCGCCTCAGCGTCAGTTACAGACCAGAAAGCCGCCTTCGCCACTGGTGTTCCTCCACATCTCTACGCATTTCACCGCTACACGTGGAATTCCGCTTTCCTCTTCTGTACTCAAGTCCCCCAGTTTCCAATGACCCTCCACAGTTGAGCCGTGGGCTTTCACATCAGACTTAAAGGACCGCCTGCGCGCGCTTTACGCCCAATAATTCCGGACAACGCTTGCCACCTACGTATTACCGCGGCTGCTGGCACGTAGTTAGCCGTGGCTTTCTGGTTAGGTACCGTCAAGGTACCGACAGTTACTCCGATACTTGTTCTTCCCTAACAACAGAGTTTTACGACCCGAAGGCCTTCATCACTCACGCGGCGTTGCTCCGTCAGACTTTCGTCCATTGCGGAAGATTCCCTACTGCTGCCTCCCGTAGGAGTCTGGGCCGTGTCTCAGTCCCAGTGTGGCCGATCACCCTCTCAGGTCGGCTACGCATCGTCGCCTTGGTGAGCCGTTACCTCACCAACTAGCTAATGCGCCGCGGGCCCATCTGTAAGTGTCAGCCGAAACCGACTTTCAGCTTCACCTCATGAGAGGTGAAGAATTATCCGGTATTAGCGCCAGACTCCGGTGTTATCCCAGTCTTACAGGCAGGTTGCCCACGTGTTACTCACCCGTCCGCCGCTAACCATCAGGAGCAAGCTCCTAACGACTCGCTCGACTTGCATGTATTAGGCACGCCGCCAGCGTTCGTCCTGAGCCAGGATCAAACTCTCCATTAAAGAGTATGAGTTAGCTCATAAATGTTACGTTGGCTAGTGAAGACTCTCTTCACTATATTTTTATTGTTGACGTTTTTGTTTGTTTAGTTTTCAAAGAACAATAGTTTGTCTTAGCGACATTTATTATCTTATCACACCAATTCGTTGTTGTCAACTTCTACGAAAAATATTTGGTTTTTAATATTTCCGTAGGCTGTTAACGAATCAGCTTTATTACTATAACATCGAATAGTTTTTCCTACAACAGAAAGTTTTTTCCATTTTTATTAAGCCTTCTATAAACATTAATTACGAGGGTTTACTCAATCAAATTGGAGGTACGCTCAACTCTACTAGAATGAAAGAATGCGTACTCCAATTTGAATGACTTTTAGTAAAAACCTAAAACTCTTTTTCGAGAATTTTTCAGCTATATTGAGGATCGTTTTTTTGATTATCTTTGAAGAGAATGCCCTCTATTTGCAGCATAGTAGAGAATACATTGAGGAATATGTCATATGGGGTGTCATTTATTTTTAAATACTTATCATAATGAAAATGAAAACAGTTAGCTATCGCTTCTCTTGCTTCAAAATCAAAATGATAAAAGTCAACAATTGGGAAATACAAGCCATCACCAAGGGGGATTAACAACCCTGCGGCAATTTCTCCTTTTTTGGGAGAGACGGCGAGAGGATCGTACACTATAACATTCAGAGGTTTTTCATCAAGGATATCGATTGCGACAAAAACACGATCATTATATTTATGGCCAATAAAATAAAACTTTGGCACTGCTTTAGCACAAGTTTCAAGCCAGGAAATCAAAATGGGTGTATTCTTCAATCGATCGTTGTTTTTATAAATAAAATCGGAAATACAGCTATTCCAAAAATCTTCATTTGAATCATAAAAAACTTTACACCAAAAGATATTATGCAAAACATCATTCCATTTCTCTTCTCTTACATCATGTTCTGCTGCAAACTCATTTAATAATGGAAGACAAGCATCATAATTGAGCTGTACGACATCAATCATGAAATCCCTAAATACTTCGCTTACCATTATCCTCCTTAGCTCCTCAGAAACAGGATAATGAAGCCGAAATGTTTTTGTGTTAACTGCGGTCTGTTCAAAATCAACCACTTTTTCAACTGATTCTTTCTTCCCCATTTAAACACCTTCCTTTTCCTTAACTTCACACCAATATTCGACATTAATCCCGACTTTCCTCTTTATTGTCGAAATTATTTTTCATGTTCCTTTCAGGAAAAAATGTCATAAAAAGTTCGTCTAATGGTATGACAAATTGATCTTGCTGCTGCAAAAAAGAACTTTTAAAAATAAATCCCCATGCTGTGCTTACGCTGACAACATGGGGGGAAATACTTTGGTCTAATTGGTTAAGATCGCTTAAACTATCTATTTAAAACAACTCCATTTGCTCAGTTTCACCGAGCCGTTCAATAGTTTTCGGTTCATGATCCTGGAAATACGCATGATGAAGCCATTTTTCTTTTGTCATCACTTTTTTGCCAGGATCAGCTGATACCCTTAGGCGACAGCTGTAAATAATCGGAAAATAGTCTTGCAGGAATTTTCCTTCAGCATGTGCTGTCAAGGCAATAATTTGAAATCCCAACTGTTCTGCCACAAAAAACACAGGGCTAAGTACATGTTCACTGGAAGCTTTTCCAAACGGATTATCGAGGATCACCGATCGATTGTGCTTCGTGATCGATTGGATGTGCTTTTTTTTCTCAGCAACATAGTTGAGAATGCCCAGAAAAAGCGTCATGTTCTTGCTCCATTTTTCTCCACCGGACCAAACATTACTCTGTTCCCAGGTATAGGACCGAGTTGTGACTTTATTATCATTGGTCACTTTGCGACAGCTTACCTTCATGACTTCATTATTCATGACCATTTGTAAAAGTTGCTTGGATTGTAGCCACATTTCGATTTCTTTTCGAACTTTTCCGTTATCCTGGTACCCTTGATCATTTAAAAAGCGGTCAGTCTCAAGCTGCTGTAAGATCCATTCAATGTAATCCCGGATGCGCATTTTTCCAACTGTTTCTTCCCATTCGGGAATCGAAACCGTAAAAATTTGCTTCCAATCCTCTCCTACTTTGATTTTTGTTTTTTTCGGAATTTGTTTCAGTTCCTCCACCAGTGTTAACAGATGAGAATGGATTTGGTTGATAAACAGCTCCATTTCTTCATCACTTTTGCGGATATGTTCATTTGCATAGAGGGTACTATTTTCAATACTCTTTAGCATGTTCTTTTTAAAATCAAGAATATCGGCATAGTTTTGTTTCGTTTCTACTCCATTGATGGCCATTTGTTGCAGCTTAATATTGGAAACTTTATTCAAACAAAACTCTCTAAATCTACGTTTTGCCCGATCAATGTCTTTTTGCTCTTCTTCAACTAACACCTTGTGCTCTTTTAATTGATTCGTAATCGATGTGACAAACGGTGTCCGGTTATAGGTAAAGGTCAGCACTTCTTCCGCACTCAAAGAAATGGGTTCAATATTCGGGGCATTGAAATGATGCCCTTCCTCAAATCGGTCCAACCCTTTTTTGGCCTCTTCAAGATCGTTTAATTCTTTGTCAAATCTTGCCAACTCTTGGTCGATGAAGGCTTTTCTTTCTTCTAATTTCTTATTTTCAGAGTCTAATTCCAAGACAATTTCATCCAATGAGTGGTCAAAGGTAAGTATTTCGATCGAAGGAAAATCACGGTTAAATTGCTCTATTTTTGTTTTCCATTTTCCTTCTTGTTTATCCTGTTTAGAACCTTTTTGCTGCACTTCATTGGATAATTGCTCTAATTCGTCTTTCATAGTCGTGATTTGCTCCAACAATGTTTGCAGCAATTGTTTTCCGTCGCCTGGAAATTCCTTTGTTTCATTTATGTCACTATGCTCACTTCGCAATTCATTCATGCGTGAATTCAAAGAATCGATGGAATCAATTGCTGCTTTTTTCTTCGCTAACCATTCTCCCTGGGCAACTGTAATCTCACGGATTTTCATTTCCAGAGTCAGCATTCGATCTTTTATTGTTTTTTTGCTTTCATTTGTATACTTGGGTGTATATGTTTGCAGTGCCAGATATTCTTCATCTTCGTTAAGTAAGCGCTGCTCAGCAGCTAAAAGATTGATCCGCTCCTGTAGATGTTTTCTTTCATCGGTAAAACCAGCCAATTTCCGATTAACTCTTGTCAACGCTTTTGTGACTTGTTCAATCTCTTCCTTTGCTGCTTTTTCTTTTGTTGTTGCTTCTTCAATCTCTTTTTCATATTGAAAATATTGAACTGCTTTTTCGATTTTTCCATTAAGTCCGTTCATTTCATCACGATGAAGACTAATTGTATTCTGATTTGCTTTGACCCTTATTCGTAACTCAGAAATAAAAATTTTTTCCTTTTGAATTTTTCCAGATAGCTCATCGAGTAAACTTGATAGTCTTGTAAAATCCTCTGTTAATTCTGAAGCTTTTTCATAAGAGTAGTCCCTCAAAAATTGATTAAAAGCATTTAAGCCATCTTCCCATTGCTTAATGTCCTGTTCCTTTTGCTCCCGTAGCATTGTTGCTTCTTCTGCGAAGGAGCTTATTTGCTTTTTCCATTCACTAAAGTTGCCAGAGTCTATGTTTTGCTTCCAATGGGCAGGAGAAATCCAATCAGCCATCGACTCTCTGTCATGTACAGATAAGGCTTCTTCCGAAGAGAGAACGGTGATCGGAAATAACAATTGGTCTGCTGCAGATTTTAGCTTTTCGATGACTTTTGGCTTGGAACGATTGGTGGTGACTAATGTAATTGGCCATAAGGGGTAGCTGCCCAGTTCTTCCCTTTTTGCTTCATCCATTCCCTGCAGATATTCTACCCCTGAGATCAAATAATCGAATTGATTTTTCCATGAAAATAGCTGTCCATCCAGGAAAGCGTCACCAAAGAAAATGGATTGGTTTCCATAATCGTCACAAAAACGATGAGCCACCCGTTCCTTGTACAATAGCGTGTTTTTATCATTCTTATATTTTTCAATCGTTTCGATCAGCCTTTTTTGAATTGAATCCTGTGCTAAGTAGATATTTTCAATAGCTGCCCATTGGGATCTTAACAAAGCAAGTCGATCGATCAGGTTCTTTTGTGCATTCTCGATTGCTTTTCGCTCAAATTCAACTTCACTTTTCTGATGCTTGGCTTCAGATTGCGTATTTTTCAGCTTTTCTTCTCTATCTTCCGCTTCCTTTGACTCCTGGTTGAGTTGTTTAACTACACTTTGAAGACGGATGATTTCTTCATCAAGAAATTGCGTCCTACTGATCCATTTTTCATACTCCTCTTTCACCTGTTCCTGGTCAGGATTGGCAAGCAATTGTTGTTTCAGTTTCTCCAAGTCATTTGTACGTGAACCAACTACAGCTGAAATTTTAGATAGGGTAATACGAAGGCTTGTCTCGTTTTCTTCGAGACTACCTTTTTTTGGTCAAACAGCTCAATCTGGGTTAATATCGGATTCAATTGAAATTCTAGCCCCTGCTTGTCCTTTTCCAGCACTTCCATTTTCCCCAATAAACAGCCAAGTAATGCTTGTTTGGTTTCTTCCAATTGATCATTATAATCTTCGACTTCTTCAGTTTGTTCAAATTTTTCCAGTTCTTTATCAATCTGTTTTAATGAATCCTCTTGCTCATTCCGATCCCGTTTTAATTCAGCAAGTTTCAAAGAATAATACTCTTTGTTGTGCTGTTTCCATTTTTCTTCATGCTCGATTTTTCTTGTTAATGCTTCTTTATATGTAGCTTCAAGCTTTTTATAATCCGTTTCCTCACGAAAAATCTCATAAGAAGCTGATTTTACCTTATGATTTTTGCTGTTTGTTTTCCATTCTTCGTATTTTAGCCTTATTTCTGTTCTCTCAGCTGTATATGATTGGCTTTCTTTCATAATTTCATTCCAAGTGCCTTTTGCTTGCTGCTTTATTTTTTCATAATCCAGCTGTCGTTGATGGAACCGTTCAAACGTGCTGGCATATTGATCAAGCTGCTGTTCGATCCGCTTATTTTCCGCAATCGTTTCCTTAAGTTTTTTGTAATTCTTCAAGCTCGTATGCTGTGCCTCAAACATATCCGCAAACATTTCCGCATCGTGACCGACAATCGAGTTTTCAACAACAGGAATGAGGAGGCGGTCGAATAGCTGGTTTGTGCTTTTACAGTCATTGAAAAAAGCTTCCACACCGCCTTCGGAACTGTTAATTTTAGCAATACTTTCCCATTCTTCAGAAATAATATGGTATTGTTCTTCAAGGTAGGATTTATAGTCTTTAATTGTGTTAAAAGTCCGTGCACTAAAGGTTTTCTCGCGCATGTGGCTGTAATAGTCCTGCATTTCCCCACGTTCTGCCGTCCGTTTGCCTTCCTTACCGTCCCGAACAAACGGAATCCCTTCAATTCCATTCGGATCATTGGCATCATATTCGTACACATACCGAAGGAAATCGAGTCCCTGCTTTGTGGTAAATAGGGAGACCGCTGTTACGACATAGCGCCGTGGTACATCATTGGCAATCCACTCAATCGCAATATGTGCCGGAGCATTTTCAAGCATTAACGTATTTTTGATTTTTCGGTCAGCCAGGTCGGCATGTGGCAAAATTGCTTGGAGGGCAGCTTGAATAAAGACTGTTTTTCCACCACCGTTTTCAATCAGGACCGCACCATTATGGCCGTCATACAGGAAAATCTCATCGTTATATCGCTTGTTCCCCTCTTCATAAACAACGTTTGTTAAACGAATTTTACTGATTGCCGGCATACGCTTCCTCCCTTTCAAAACCGTAAATGAATTCAAAAATACCTTTGTTGTACTCCACTTCCATAAAATACCGCTGAATAATCGTTTTTGCTTTTTCAGTTAACGTAATCTCATCATTGCCAATTTCCTGTATCAGCTCCTGATCCACCAAAAATCTTTTGACCGTATCTATGAAACTTAAACGGCTAATCGTATTTCCGCTTTGTTTTTTTGCCGTTTCTTTGATATCATCCATGTCTTCCCATTTCTCTATGATTAAACTCCAATTATAGGAGAATTCTTTTTCCAATTGTTTGAGTTTTTCTTCATCATGCATCTTTAATTGCTCGATCCTATCACCGATAAACCGGACCCACTCATCGATCCGCAGAAATTGCCTTGTTGGCTCTTGGCTTTGATACGAATCGTAAAAGCTTCCGAACAGAATGATCGTTGAAAAATATAGGAGGTAAATGTCCCCATTCGTGGCCCCGGAGCGTAAATAATTTCGCTTGATCCAGTCATTGCTAACATGGAAGGGAGACAGCTTTGTCTCTGGAACCAAAAACAGCTGCTCGCTTGTTCCAACGACCACACAATCCACTTCCCGGCTAAATGCATCAAGTAATCCGCGGATTTCATCATCGGACCGGTACTGCTGAACCGTCTCTTTGCTTGCAACACCATCGCGTGCAAGTTTGGCATATATTTGAAAAGCCCTAATGACTGTTTGCTCAGAATAATTCATCTTCGTCTCCCTCCAAGGTAATGATTAGCTCCTGAATGGAAAATCTATCGACCCGGTTCACGATTTCGCTGGCTTCTTGAACGGTTAAACTTCTATTTCCCAGAAGGGTGAGTGCTTCGCCGAGAAGTGTTTTTCCTTCTTCATCGTTGACTTCCCCGTTAATAATTGGTGACCGCTGATGGAGAATCAGCCAAAAATCATAAAAATACCGCTGCTTAAACAGGGCTGATTGACCCGTATGATCGAGGTAATCCATGAATCGAGACAACGTATTAGCTTGTTCTGACTCATAAGCTTTCAGGAAGGAATGCATAAACTCTTTGTATTTTTTCATTAAGGCACTTCGATATGGGTCCTCGGCATTGTCATCTTCTGCTTCGATAAAACCATGTTCGACCCGCTCCTGGCGATCTTCGGTAATATTTTGTTCCGCCAATACAGTCAGTGGTGACCAAAACTGATTTTCTTCTACCTTTAATAATGGACGAAGGACACCGGACATTGCTTCAAGCGGCAATGGAGTGGATATAATATTTGACACAAGATCCTGATTGAAATTAAACGCCTGAATTCCAGTGTAATACAGTGATTCCTGCGCACTCACAAGCGTTGTATTTTTTAACGCAAAGGTCTGCTCAAGCAGATGTGAATGGTTGTAATGAACCGATTCCAGTTCTCTAGTTATGGTCAGGATCAATTCGAATGTCTTTTGTTCTTTTTTATGAACATCTCTTGAGTAAAGACGCTCTCTTGTTTCTTTTACAAACTGGCGCAGTTCTTTAAATTCCTCATCTTCTCTCATCAAGCGCCCGTAAATGTCTTCAAGCAGTTGTTTATACCGTTCAAATGTCTCTTCTGAAACAATACTCCTTTGAATTTCATGCTTGAGCTTGATCATTCTTTCTTCCAGACTTTCCACATCAATCCGCATTTCATTAATTTGTCTGAGCGCGCCTTTGAATTCACCCTTGTCCAATTGCTTCCGTAACATCAACTGATTGATGGAAAGCTGGAATTCACTGTAAAACTCTTTTGTAGCAAAAACCAACTCCAGACCGTCTTCATCCAGCGTGTAATATTGGGTATTGGTTTTAAAATCAAAATTATTCGCTTTTAAGATCGAGTACTCTATTATCCCATCACGGTTCATTTCCCAATCAAAAAAGGCATAGCTCCTCTTCCTGCCTGTTGTGGGCCTGAAGGTTTGGATGATTGTTCTAGCAATTCTTTCGTAGTCCTCTTGATCCAAACGATAGTGGGAATCTGTTAATCTTCGTAAATAAGAAGCTAGTTCTCTGGTACCTGTCTTATACTGACGCATTAATTTTTGTTCAAAGAAGAAAAGTAAGGTGAGCAGTCCAAGCCCCTTCATGTCAATCGCCTTTTCGGTTAAATCCTGCTCCCGTTTCCGATCCAGTTCATATAAAGGCTCAAAAAGTGCAAGACGGCGCATTCGTTCACGATAACCGGATGTTATTTCCTTTAAATCCAGCTGGTCCAATCCGATTCCCTCCATATCTGTTGTAATTCTTTTGTTTTCAGGGTTTCCTGCGGATGGTATTTTCCGTCAGCCAATAGTGAACGGATCTTTTCTTGCAGTTGTTTTGATTGAAAAAAAGCAAGGAATTGTTCAAGCGCCATATTGTGTTCCTTTTGATATTCCTTTCCGATTGCCGCCTCTTTTTCCAAACATGCCAGATAAAAAGGCAGCGCCAATGTTGCTTTTTCTTTCTGATTGAAAGAATACCAGATTAGGATCCCTTCCCGATCGAGATCACCGAAATAAAAAAACTGATGGTTTGCTTCAATCGGATATTGCATCGAAAACTGTTCAATGCTTTTGACAACAGCTTTTCCTGCTCCATAAATCAAGGTTGAAAAGATCGTTTTCGTTAATACCGGGAGCAACCCCTGATAGGTTGTTTTGTTTTCAACAATCAAGTGATACTGTGTTTTTTCATTTAATTTGTTAGGATTGATACCGAACATCAGCGGCTCTGAGACGGGAATGATTTTTAATAGCAGAAATAGATCGATTCGCTCAAGGATTTCCTTCCCGCCTTTTTCCACAATCCATTTCTCATCCCCTACCAATTCATAGCTTCGCTCTGGTGCGGGAACTTGTTCTTTTGGAAAGGAAGATTGTTTTAGATATTGATCAATTTTAAGCAAAAATGGCAGATCGTTTTTCCATACGGACGGATCCTGCCAGGTAATACTCGTCGAGATTGATAGAAGGATGAAGTATGCTGCGATATTGCTGTAATTCTTTATGGTAATCTCCGACTAAATCACTTTTGTTGATCCGGTACTGAAATGCTAGAGATGGGACTCGATTTGTCCGCCCTTTTGCCTTCACCATCACAAGAACAGCTTCTTGCTCCAGTTGCAGAATTTCTTGAGCAAAGTCTTTATATGTATCTACATAAGGTTTCAGCATCTTTTCAAGTTCTGTTAACCCAATTGTCTTTTTCTTAAAAGTTGAGATCCTTCTTTTGATTTGTTCCAATACGGATTCACTCCTAATTCTAAATGCTTCATAAAACTATTGTACTAGAATGAATCGCTTCCCGCAGTTGAAAATTATTGTATTGTCGTTAAACCTACCCTAAAGTTTCATAAAATTTATAATGGTAAAACTACAAAAAAATCATCCAGGATGCTCCGGAAGATTTAGAAAACAAATGAAAGAAGAACTTAACCTTCAGCTGTATAAAAGTAAAGTTAAATTTGCCTATTCATCGAGCGAAAGGACTGCTTTCCACAGGCATGCCGAGGTACCTCCTCTTCAATTTATTAGCTACCTTCACAGCTGTTTTTTCTTCTTCTCGGTCGTCAATAATCTCTATTGACTACCATGAAGCCTTCTTTTTGGCCTCCTTGGTCGTCTATAAGCTCTATTGTCTACCATAAAGCCTATTTTTTGGACTTCACGGTCGTCTATAAGCCCTATTGGCTACCTTGAAGGCTATTGTTTGGTTTCCTCAGTCGTCTATAAGTTTGTGAAAAAATTAACAAAATCCTTTAATAAAGACTAATAAAAAGAAGCTGGCTCTTATCCTCTTGAGCCAGCTAAATGTTTTATAAAATTTTTCCTCGCAATTGGATGTTCGTTCCCCTATCACCCGTGTATGTAAATTGAAACGGGCTACCTAGTTGCCCTTTAGTTTCGGTAATAATTTTTTGTATATACTCGTCTATATGATAGAACTCTAATTCTTTGGTTTCATTTTTATATACAGTGAAATATTTTGCCCAATGGACATGTGGGTCTCCTTCCCCACCAATTCCTGCGTACGCCCATTTTGCTAAATCTAAATAATAGTTAGGTAAAATGTCTTTAATGATCTGTTGGAAATGATCCGAGATTTGAGTAGGAGCACCTGTCCGTTCTAATTCATAAAGAGCATCTTTCAATTACGGCTCCTTAATGTTTAATATGTTTATATAGGTTTCTGCTGAATATTGATTGATCGCTACCCATTCACTGCTTGTCCTTTTTGAACTGATCGTAAATGAATATATCTTCCTAGGCTCACTATCCAATTCAATTTTAACCAAAATATCGGTTTTTGGTTTTCCTCCTCTGGTTTTCCCAGGACTCGGTGGTAAATTCGGTATATTATCTGTTGCATCGACGTTTTTAAATTTATGGATGCTGGAATCAAAGCCAAACTTCTCTAGGATTTTTTCAAAGTATGGATAGTTAAATCCTAAATCTTTGTTAATCCCATTATTCCAATTTTCTATATTTGCTAGGTGTGTTACTATATCCACTAACCATTTTTCAAACGCTGTTCCCTGCAAAGCTTTTCTTTTCCCAACGTTCGCATACTCCAGCCACTTACTTTCAATTAAAAGGTAGAGGTCAGCAAAACTGATTACACCATCCAAGGATGTAAACATTTTATGATTAAAAATCTTTCTATTATAACTAGTGCAGCTTTTTACATCACTTAATCTGGCGGAATCCGGATAAACGACCAAAGCTTTTTCAATCGATGAATCGATCTGCTTTGAATGAAAGGCATTCCATTGGTAACCGTGAATTCTTTCACGTGGAAACCCAGTCGAAGTTTGAATCAACCATTTAGCACCATCTTCAAAAACAATGGCAAATGGGAAATAATAAGAATCCTCCGGGAATTATTGATAACTAAGACGGTGTAAAACTTGAATTTCGGTAATCAAGCCACGAGCTTGTAATTTTTCAAAAAGAGAAAAAACAATCTGTTGATATTTATTACCTCTAGACGAACGTAATTGCTGATCATCAGAATGAGAGTACATTTTTCCACCCCTAAACTAGCCGCTGATAGTGAATACGAATCCAGTATATCAAATTGGGAAAGAAAAAAAGCAGGGATTTCCCCTACTTTTCAACTAAATATTTAACTTTTCTCTTTGAAGATGGTTTTGTTGGTAAAGGACGTCCAATGTTTTTACCACTTCTTTCCCCAGCGCATAGCCAAGAAGTGGTGGAATGGCATCTCCGATTTGTTCATATCGGTCTTGCTCAGGGTCAGAATGAAACTTTACATATGGACCCTGGAATTGATACCAATCCGGGAATGATTGTAGTCTAGCTGCTTCCCTTGGTGATAATCCACGGTTGAATCTAGGGTGAACCATTTCATCCAAACAGTGGCTTGTGACGGTAAAACTCGGTTTATTCAAAAATAAGCGGCGATTTCTAGCTGCGTAGAGCTTATTTGGAAAATAGGCTTTCACCACATGTTCCTTGTTTTCGGAAAATAATCGATCCGCTGCGTGTTTCATCCCTTCACCTGGTTTGATATGGTCCATTCGAAACACCATTTTATCGGTGTGTCCAGGAGTAATATGTGAACTTAAGAGTCCTTTTTTAGCTTCCAAATGTTCAGGTAACCCATGCTCTTTTCCAGACATAATCCGTAGGAATTGTTTTCTTTGTTCTGAAAATTCATCTTTAATATCAACGCCAAACTCTACTTCTTCTTTACCTTCTTTTGGATTTTCATACTTTGGTAGATCATCCAAGGCATCCGAGACAGTTACATAATCGAATTGACGGTCTTTCCCATGTGTTTTTTCAGGATAGCTAAATTCAGCTTCCAATTTTGAATTAATCCCAACCAGAATAACACGTTCTCGTTCTTGTGGTGTGCCATAATCTGATGCTTTTAATAAAACAGTATTTTTATCGCGAGAAGCCAATCGGTAGGAGACCCCTTCTTCACTAGGTGCTTCAAAATGATCACAAATTTCTTGATACATTTGTCCTGCGATGCCGTTACTTTTCTTTGAGAGAAGGCCTTTTACATTTTCAAAAAGGAACATAGGTGCATCAGTATGTTTCGCAATTCGAGCTAAATTTAAAAATAAATTATTACGTTCATCCTCTTCTTTGCGGTGCCCTGCCATCGAAAATGATTCACATGGTGCCCCACCTGTAACAATATCAACGGATTTGACACCAAATCTTTCTTGAAGAATCTTATCTATTAATTTATTACTTACATTTCGTATATCGCCATGAATAAGTAAAGTTTTCGAATTCGGTTTAAAGAATTCACTGCTATTTTCTAACTTTTCATCTAAGTAGTCTTGTAACGGTAAAACATCCGCATTGTGTGATGCTTTATAGGTTTCTACTGTCCAGTCACTCCACTCGACAGCAATTAGAGGTTTAATTCCTGCCCATTTAAAACCGGTACAAGACCCCCAGGTCCTGAGAACAAGTCAATACTTGTATACATGTTCTTCACTCCAATAAATCGACATGATAAATTTTATTGTAACAAATATTGACTACATTGTCGCTATCGTTCTAATAAACTATTAAATACCTTTTAATGGGATATTTCTTATATATAATTATATAATACAAACGTGCGTTCTGTAAAGGGCAGTTGGTCAACCCCCAATGCTTATACAGCCATTCTTCTTTTTGCTACTGCTTCTGATTGTCTTGTTTCCGGGAAAGTGGCTACCAAGAATATATATACACTTGAGACTGCGATAAAGAAAATCATGGCTGGCGTGTATCCGGAAGTACCTAATATATAGCTCCAAATTATGGTAGCGACTGTTTGACCAGCATAAGCCAATGCCCAGAATAAGCCGAACATAATGGTCAATCTTTGTGCTGTCATCCCTTTTAATTCATGGGGAAGATTTAAAAAGATTGGATACTGAATATACATGGCAAACCCAGAAATTGCAATCAAAGTATAAGAAAGTAATGGAAATTGATTGGCAAAGACCAAAGCCAAGGCAAAAGCACCTACCATTGCAATCCCGCTTAGCATTAGGATTGGCTTTCGTGGCACTCCTTTATTTCCAATTCGGATCCCAGCAAATGTGCCCAGAATTCCAAAACCTGATATCAGCAAGTTCGTAACAGAGCCATTTAATAGTGTATATTGTTCAAAAACGGCTTTAAAGCTCACAAGTGATAAAACATATAGGGTTAAAAAGGAAGCAAACGCCATGCCGTAACGCCATAGAAATCCATCTTTTAGGGCATCTTTATAGCCATATGCCTCCCCTGTTCCATCATTACTTTCTTTCGTGTCAAAATTCTCCGCTTTCAAAAGCCAGCCGACAAAAAACAAAATCGTTAAAGAGGCAAAAAAGGTTAACGTTAATCGCCAGTTTACCACCATTTGTTTAGCAAAAATCGTAAATAAGATGGCCACAATAAACGCTCCCGCATTATATGCAACGGTATTGGCTGCATTCATGCGCAGTTTGCTTTTTGAGTTTGTAATGTAGTGAGCTACAACCGGGTTCATGTAGACAATTACCATTGACCCGCCAACAGCCATTACCATTCTTGCTGCTGTATAGGCCCAATAATTGGGTAGATAAATCGCAACTAGACCCATGATTAACAGTCCAATTGCAGTTCCTGCGGCTTTTTTTGGACCTAGTTTCATTAAGATAACCGCTGCTAATATATTGGCAAATACCCGAGCCGTAGTAATGGAGTAATTTACTAATTGTGAAATAAGTGGGTCCACCGGCTCGCCGAAAAAGGTTTTCGTGATTTGCGGTGTCAAAGAAGAGCCGGCCACCCAGTTCATAGCAAAGGTTACATAGGACAACCATAAAACAGCCAGCATAAAGTATCCTTTTTTTGTTTCGTTTTTCATGATGAGTATCTCCTTTCAAAAATCAATATCATCAAATGTTGTTTGTTTTTACTATTATCACGTTAACAACAAAGAGTATATCATCTTTTTGTGAAATATTTCACATACATTGTGAATATACTATGAACCTTTACTATTTTCTCTTTTACATTTTTAAAGGTTCA
This sequence comes from Neobacillus sp. PS3-12, assembly GCF_030915385.1. GTDB lineage: Bacteria > Bacillota > Bacilli > Bacillales > Cytobacillaceae > JAEVLT01. Next base: position 378,934 of record NZ_CP133268.1, read on the forward strand.
TTGGAAACTAATCCCCCGTTTGCTCATACCAATCTATGAAAAATTTTCGTTGTTATTCTTTCAGTGATTCGTTTACTGGGAACTAAAAATAGGTATACGAACTAGTCCGCACTGGAAAAACCTACATAGACTAATGATATACCATGATAAATTCATATGGAGGTTATTTGACTACAAAGAGAAGGAAATATAGGGGTTTTTAATAAATTGATATTTTTACTTGCGAAAATACAGAAACATCATGATTGAAGAGATAAACTTTTTTACACAATATCTTGTAAAGGAGAGGAAAAACTTGAAGTTTGGTTATATGAGCGTCTCTAAAGTTGATCTAAATTCGGCCCAAAAGAAACAACTAGAAGACTTTGGATGTGATCGTATTTTTCTTGAGAATATCAACAGTTCACGTCGAAATCGCCCGGAGCTAAATCGTTTGATAGAGTTTCTTCGTGAGGGAGACACGGTCGTTGTAACGGATTTAACTCGTTTATCACGGTCTACAAAAGATCTGATGGCAGTCATCGAACGTATTTCCCAAAAAGGAGCACACTTGAAAAGTCTTAAAGAATCATGGATAGATACAAACTCCGACGATGGAAAAATATTGTTAACCTACTTAGCAAATATCACTCAATTTGAAAGTGAGTTAACCACTTTACAGAATAAGGAAGTGGTTCAGGCTGCAAATCGTATAAAAAAGAAAAGAAAAGAAATCCTTTCGAGCATTTCAAGATTATCCACATCACAACAAAAACAAATTATCGGTCATTTAGATGAATTAATCACAATTTCTTATGATATGTTATTTAGAAATTAGAAAAGAACGGGGGTATTTGTGACAATTCCCTCAGACAAAAGTGTAGAGAACTGACACCAATGTTATTAAGATTAGGTTTTATCGTAAAAGTGTGTTACACTAAGTTTACCGTTTTTCAAACTGCTTTACCTTAGGCTTAACCACCCTGCTCATTCTTGAGTGGGGTATTTTCTTTTAAAAAAAAAAGAAGACAGACTCTTTAGGAAGAATCTGTCTTCTTGTTATTTGATTAAGCTTTGTTTACGTTAGCAGCTTGTGGTCCACGAGCGCCTTCAACGATTTCAAATGTAACTGCTTGACCTTCGTCTAAAGATTTGAAACCTTCGCCTTGGATCGCTGAGAAATGAACGAATACATCGTCTCCACCTTCGCGTTCGATGAATCCGAAACCTTTTTCTGCATTAAACCATTTTACTTTACCATTTTCCATGTATGTTGCCTCCTAGTGTGTATACACACAATGTATTACTATCCTTGCTCTCAGTGATCATCAGGGCAAAAAGTATGTACTTGTACTTCTACTATCCTTAACACCGAACAAAAATAATTCTTTATAAGAATAACATTTTGTGAAAGTATTTGCAATAACACAGAATAGTAAATCTATTTTCCATCGCTTCTAATCGATTATTTGTCACTCCACACATCCATTAAATCCCCAATTGGTCACATAGTTTGTTTTGCTCCAAATCATTTCTTTGTTTCTTTTTGCAAATGTTTCATCATCTTGATAGATAGAGAGATATTTATATGGCGGTTTTATAATGTAAGCAACACGAGCAAGGCCTTCTTTCAATAATGTTTCTGCGACAGACTGACCATCCTCATAAACATAGGCAAGGAGACGCCCGTAGGCATCCCTCCCGGCCCCTTGTTCAAACTCAAGCGTTAAGGTACCGCTTCGGACTAATTGGTTATTTCGTTTCGAAGCCTCCACTGCATACGGCTGGACACAACTTCCTGGCTTTTTAGATTCAGGAGTATCAATTAATAAATAGCGAACGGTTTCCACTTTTCCATTTAGCTTCACTTTAATCGTGTCACCATCGATCGTTTCAACTATAGTTACCGGTATTTGCCCTGTTTGAATGATTCTTGTTACAGACTCGGTATTTAATTTACCACTATTCAGCTGAACAGAATGAGAGACTGTTAGCAAAGCTGAAGCGATTAAGGCGGATCCTGCTAATCCTTTTTTTATTTTTGAAGGCCCCACATTACTTCACCCGAATTCTCTGGCCAGCAATGATCAAATCTGGATTGGTGATCCGATTCAAGGCTTGCAGCTGGCTAACGGTTGTTCCAAAATTCACTGCTATCTTTGATAAAGTATCTCCGGTCTTATTGTATATTCAATCCCTCCTGATAATCCTTTAGCGGAAGGGATGGTTAGAACCTGACCTGCATAGATGAGATTTGGATTTCGAATATTATTTTCCCTGACTAGTTCGTCTACCGACGTTCCAAAATGTAGGGCAATGCTGCTCAACGTATCTCTCGGCTGAACAAGATATATGTTAGTTGAATCCAGAGTTGATAATGGTTGAGAGGATGCTCCTTGCTTACCTTTGCCCCATGAACCAGCATTCGATGAAACTTGATTATAATCTACTGGTATTCCAGCTATTTTTTTATTGAAGCCATATTGAAGGATGTCAATAAATTCAGCAATATTTCCACCCGACCATGCCGATGTTTGCCAATAAAAGTCCGCTGCACAAGAGCTATGAAGTGTCTCAAGAACAGTATAGGAACCATATACGCCCACTTTGTAATTTTCCCCTAATCCTTGGCGGACACCCGAAAAATAGTTTAAGATGGCTTTCATATCCGAAGGCTGTGTGTCATAATCAACGGCAAAGTAGATTGCACTTCCTTCTGGCTGTCCAATCGATTGTGCGAAAGAAGCCGCATCATGACCATCAGCAAACCCTTTGTCCATCGTAAAATACCTCTTATTGGTTGGATTTGTTTCCCAGATGCTGACAATCTGTAATCCATTCTCAAGGAGCACAACCGCCTCCTGTTTGTTGATCGATTTCCAATTATCCCCTAGGTAGCGGGCCACATATTCAATTCCAGCAGCCTTTAATTCTTCAACTACTTCTTGACGAATTGCTGTAACACAATCTACTCCATTTAATCTTGCCATAACCAATCATCCTCTCTATTAACATTTTTTGCTCCATCCATCGGTTCAAAAATACTCTCACCCTCTATATACAAATGAACAATCTAAAAGGACAGGTTAATAAGAAGTTTTTTAAGAATTTATAAAAAAATAGAAAGAGCAGCCCATCGGAAATGAGGCTGCCCTTATTTGTGTAAAATAATAAATATTACAAGGTAAACGAAAAAATGAAATAAATTAAATAAAAATGGCCGGTTTCTTTTTAAGTTCAAAATGGCGATAAACTAAGGCAAGCAGCATAGATGGAATCGTACAAACAATCATTCCGGCAAAGGCGTATCTCGGCTCAATTTCGTATAAAAAACCACCGAAAAAGGTGAACACGGCTGTGCTCCAGCTTAGTGCCAATGCTGAATACATGCCTTGGGCTTTCGGGATCTGGGCCTGCTTTAGATTTTTGCTTAAGTATTTCATAAAGGCATAATGGCCCATTGCAAACGAGCATGAATGCAAGGTTTGCGCAATACAGAAAACAAACACATTTGGAAAGGAAAAGACTAAAAGCCAACGCACGGTTGAACCCAGTGCTGCTACTCCCAGTAATGTGCCAACGGAAAACTGATGAAAGTGCCGATCGGCTATGGAAAAGAAAATAATTTCTGCAATCACGGCAATGTTAATAATAACGCCAATTAAATATTTTGGTGCATGGATATCTTGTAAAAAAAGATAGCCATAGCTGTAATAGGAAGCGTGAGCCGCTTGCAGAAAAATGACGATCACAAGCACCAACCCAAAATGTTTAATGTGAAATAATTTCAGCATGCTATCATTTTTTGGTAATTTGGGGTGCGCTTTTTCCAATAAAACAGCAGGTGCACGCATAAAACCAAGACCTGCGAAAATCAATGCGCCGAGTAGCAAGGCCCATAAAATGACGCTATCCCCTAGCGCTCCTGTAAAGACCGTTAAAACCATTCCCGCCAAGACAAATCCAATCGACCCCCATGAGCGGCTTTTTCCGTAATGCCTTAATTGCTGATTTTGCATCAGGACACCAGCAGCACTATCTAAAATTGGCATCAACGTTGGATAGAAAAAATTCAATAGGATCGTAACTACCAGCAAGCTAGTAAAGTTATTGGCTGGAATACTACACAGAATGGCAGCAACCGTGCCAATTGCCATCCCATTAATAAGACTTTTACTACTACTTTTCTCAGACAAATAAGGAAAGACAACTATGGTAAATAGGCCTCGTGCAACCAAACCTAAACTCATAATCAAACTAGCTTGTGAAATAGATATTCCTTTTGTATGTATCATCCAGCCTGTCCAATAGGGTAGAAATATCCCCCATGTCATGTAAAACGTAAAAAAATGACTGCTCATCCAGCGGTGTGTGTTCATGTTAAATTCCTCCATCGTTTGCATGATAGCATGAAGAACCATAAAAGAATAGAGGAAATGCCAAGGAAAAAGCATTTTAAATGATTCAAACTTCTAGATTAAAGCTCTCCCTCATACATATCTACAAACAGTTGAACAAGGAGGACATTATGAAAAGCCAAGATAAGTTTTATCAACCTCATTTAAGTCCAGTTAATCCTTGGCCCCAAACATACACCGCACCAGCTAATTTATTCAATGGATATCCGCCGCCAAACTTTTCCCAATACACTCCACAAGCCCCACTAAGTCCTGTACCCCATTGGAATCCAACATCCTACCCATATGTCAATCCTCATGGACCTTCATGGCGTCCTTATAGTTCACAAAGAATTGCGTCACAAGGGTATTCTGTCATTCCTCCCTTTACCCGTCATAAAGAAGAGTCCGTCCCACACTTTCGCTTGCGAAATCAAGGCATGTTACCTGAAGCTGCGTATCAAATTGTGCACGATGAAATTTCAAAAGATGGGAATGCCCGTCTCAACCTAGCAACATTCGTCACGACCTGGATGGAGTCAACCGCAAACCCATTATATGTGGAGTCTTTTAATAAGAACTTAATTGACAAGGATGAATATCCGAAGACAGCGGCGATCGAGGAAAGATGTGTACGTATTTTAGCTGATCTTTGGCATTCGCCTAGCCCACAAACTACGATGGGGGTTTCGACAGCAGGATCGTCGGAAGGCAGTATGCTTGGTGGGCTTGCCTTAAAGCGGAACTGGCAAAACAAACGCAGGAAGCAAGGAAAGCCGATTGATCGGCCCAATATCGTATTTAGTTCCGCCGTTCAGGTTGTTTGGAAAAAATTTGCGAACTATTGGGACGTTGAACCGCGTTTTGTGAACATTACTCCAGATCGCCCTTATATGGATCCAGATGGTGTACTCGCTTGCGTAGACGAGAATTCGATTGGGGTGGTCCCGACTCTTGGGGTGACCTATACAGGTCTTTACGAACCAGTTGCCTCTATTGCCAAGGCCCTGGACGAGCTACAGACAAGAACAGGTCTTGATATTCCAATCCATGTAGATGCTGCTTCAGGCGGTTTTATTGCACCCTTTCTTCAACCGAAATTAGTATGGGATTTTCAGTTGCCCCGTGTGAAGTCCATTAATGTTTCCGGACATAAATATGGGCTGGTTTACCCTGGAATTGGCTGGGTCATTTGGCGTGATGCGAAAGATCTCCCTGAGGATCTGATCTTTCGAGTGTCCTATTTAGGGGGGAATATGCCGACGTTCGGTCTGAACTTCTCTCGACCCAGCGCACAAGTTCTTCTGCAATACTATAACTTTCTCCGTTTAGGAAAAGACGGGTACTATCAGGTTCAAAAAGCATCTCAAACTGTTGCTCAATTCCTTAGCAAAGCGATTCAAGAAATGGGTCCTTTTCAACTATTTACGGATGGTTCAGATATTCCCGTTTTATCATGGCGATTAAAAGATGGATATACAACAAAGTGGAACCTTTATGATTTGTCACGCCAATTGCGTACCTATGGCTGGCAGGTGCCTGCCTATCCGCTGCCCCCTAACATGGAAAATGTAACGATTATGCGTGTTGTCGTTCGAAATGGATTTTCGATGGAACTGGCCCAATTTTTCTTACTGAATCTCCTCCAAGCTGTATCATTTTTGGATTTCCTGGATGGACCAATGAACCATCACACGAAGGGAGATCATAGTTTTCACCATTGATGTAGCTATTACTTTTGTAGATTTTTCCTCATAAGAAAAACCACTTGTATATTATCCTGTTTAGTAGTTTTATTATTAATGCGTTATATAAACCATTGTTACCAAAGTATTTGATCATTCATAAGCTAAAGTACCACACCGAAGTTAACCTCTCCAAAAAGTCCTTAAATAAGGACTTTTTTTATTCCCGTTAAAAAAATGGTGTTTTTTTCTAATTCCACTTTAAAAACAACTCTAAGTTTCCTATAGAAAATAGGCATCCTGTGGCATGAAATAGGCACTTCAATCAGTAACAGCAACCTAATATGAATCATAATTTGTTGAAGAGAGTACACATTGAATCTACTCTCGCACCAGGTGGTGGGATTATTTAGTTAAAATAAGATAAGCAATGGGGAGGTAAACATGCAAAATTTTCAAAATGAATTACAAATGTTAGGGCTGGACCATTACCAAGCGGGTGAGCTTACTCACATGAACCCGATGGGAATGGGTCTAGATGACCCTCGACGCTGTGGACGTTGTGGCGGTTGCGGAGGCTTTCGCTGTGGCGGATTCGGTTGCGGAGGATTCCGATGCGGAGGCTTTGGTTGCGCAGGATTTGGAATTGGATTTGGATGTGCTGGATTTGGATTTGGATGTGCTGGTTGTTTTGGCTTTAGTTGTTTCGGAATTGGAGTCGGTTTTATTTAATAAGAATGTACCCCTGCTGGTTCCACGCAGGGGTATTTCTATTAGGTTAACAAATCAGTCAACGCCGCTTCCAGCGAAGAAAATGAAAATTTAAATCCCTCTTTCACTAATACTTCCGGCAAAACCTGTTGTCCTTCCAGAACTAGGCTGCTTTTTTTGCCAAGCGCCAGTTTCATTAAAGCAACAGGTACTGGTAACCAAGAGGGGCGCTGCAAGATAGCGGCAATCGTCTTCCCAAACTCCTCCATTCTAGTTGGTATGGGAGATGTTACGTTAACGGGACCGTTCAAATGATTGTTTTCTACTGCAAAAAGCAGCGCTCGAGCAACATCTGTGACATGCACCCATGACACCCACTGTTCGCCGGACCCGAGTCTGCCGCCAACGAATAATTTATATGGCAGCGCCATAAGTGGAAGTGCCCCGCCTTCTGTTCCAAGGACAACACCAAACCTCATATAGACAACTCGGACGCTATGTATTGAAGCTTGTGCCGCCTTTGTTTCCCAGTCATGAACCGTACGACCAAGGAAATCATCCGAAATTTCTGTTGAACTTTCTGTATAGACAGTATGTAACGATGGAGGATAGATTCCAATGGCACTAGCGTTGACAAGTACAGTCGGTTTTTCAGGTAACGAACGGATGATTCGGAGGATTTCGTCCGTTGCTATCATTCTGCTTTCGTAAATTTGTTTTTGATGTTTTTGTGTCCAGCGTCCTTCGTTAATCGATACGCCTGCCAGGTTAATAAATGCATCAGCTTTGCCAATTTCCTTTTCCGGTACGGCACCTTCTTGAAGCCATTTTACATATTTTATCTGGGGCTTGGACAGTCGTTCCATTCTTGTTAAAATGACGACTTGATGGCCTTTTTCGACCAGGAGGTCTGTTAACTTCCTGCCAATAAATCCTGAACCACCTGCAATGATTAGTTTCATTGTTTTTTACCTGGTCATTTTGATAAAAAACAACCAGGATCCACCTCCTTTTTTTCGTTAATATCCAATAAATACTGACATTTTGTAATGGAATCGAGTAAATAGTAAAAAGCCTTACGAAAACATTCTTTTATTTTCGCAAGGCCCTTTAGTTTAATTTCTTACTATTATAGCTCAATGGTTAGAAAGAAGTTTAGGATTCACTGATCCCACTTGCTGATGTTAATTCCCCTCATCTTTTTTTAAGTGAGGGGGTGATATTAGGTCATTTAATGGCTTTACTCACTTTTAACTTCTTTCCTTTGATCGTCTCATTTTCCATGGCTTGAATAACTAGTGAGCCTTTTCCATTCAGAATATCAACATATGACATATGATCGTGGATGGTTATTATGCCGATATCATCTGCTGTGACTCCAGGTATTTTTGCGATCGTTCCAACAAAATCAACTGCACGAATTTTCTTCTTTTTTCCTCCGCTGAAATGGAGTTTCGTAATATCTTGATTGATTCGGGCTGTTTTATTATTTCTTACAACTCTTCTCCCGCCAAGTTTTTCTTCGAAAGCAGCTTTTCCACCAGCCACTTCGCTGTGGCTTGGAGCTTCTATAGTAGGGATCTCAAAGCCGATATATTTTTCAATTGCTTTTATGAACTTTCCTTCAAAAGGTGTCAAAAACGTAATTGCTTTTCCTTTATTTCCGGCACGGCCGGTTTTCCGGTTCGGTGGACATAGCTCTCTTTTTCCAGCGGAACGTCATAGTTGATGACAAGTGTCACATTATCAATATCAATACCTCTGGCAGCTACATCAGTGGCCACCAGATAGCGGAAGTTCCCCATTTTGAAACCTTCCATAACAGCAAACCGATCTTCTTGTTCAAGTCCCCCATGGAGTCTTTCACAAGAATATTTGGATTTTTCCAGTTCGTTATAAACAACATCAACGTGTTCTTTGGTTCGGCAGAAAATGAGGCAGCTGTCTGGATTTTCTACAACCGTGACGTCTTTAAGGAGTGAGATCTTTTCTTCTTCTTTCACTTCAATTAAAAAATGTTCAATGGTTTCAGCCGTTACCCCGGTTGATTCAATCTCAATATGAGTTGGTTCTCTCATATATTTATGGCAGAGACTTTCAATAACTTTTGGTATAGTAGCAGAAAAAACCATCGTAACTCGGTTCAAAGGCAGCTCTTTGATGATCGCTTCTACTTCATCGATAAAACCTTTATTAAGCATCTCATCTGCTTCATCTATGATAAGATACTTAATTTGATCTAAAGCTAGGGTTTCTCGTTCAATATGGTCCATGACCCGTCCAGGCGTACCGACGACTACATGAGTTTTTTGTTTCAATTCATCCTTTTGTTTCGTAAAAGGTTCTTTTCCATAGACGGCAACCGCTTTAATGCGTTTAAACCTTCCAATATTCGTAATATCTTCGCGGACTTGAACTGCAAGTTCCCTAGTTGGGGTGAGAATTAAGACCTGTGGCTTTTTTTCTTCCCATTCAATCATTTCGCAAACAGGAATGCCAAAGGCGGCAGTCTTGCCACTTCCAGTCTGAGATTTTACGACGAGATCTTGATTTTCCATTGCTAATGGAATGACTTCACTCTGAACTTCTGTTGGAGTTTCGTATTTTAACACAGCTAGTGCTCTTTTTATTTCATCGCCTACATGATAATCCGCAAAACTTCTATTATTCATTTATTAACCTCGTTTTTTTGTTTTTTCCGACATATGTATAGAATTCTCTCCAAAAAATATCATATGCATTATCTGAATATCGTTTATTATACTTGAAAAGTCCAGACAAATCGGCTTTTATTTTAAATTTTAAATTGGGACAGATAGAAATGGCTGGAAATCTTGCGGATTATTTAATTGCTACCAACTTCAAACTGCTTGCTTCAGACCTTTATTTTATCACAATACCCAGTAGCGAATTGCTTTAGCGACGCCATTTTCCTCATTGGTGTCGGTGATCCAATCGGCTGCATTTTTTACTTCGTTTTGTGCATTACCCATCGCTACACCACAACCAGCCGCCTTAATCATTTCGATATCATTAAGACTATCGCCCATGGCAATAACCTCATCCATTGAGATTCCAAGTTTGCTGCAAACATGTAAAAGTCCGTTAGCTTTATTAACCCCTACTGCATTTATTTCGATGTTAGTCGGGCTGGAATTGCTAACCTCAAGTTGTTGATTGCTTAAAAGCTGCTGTAAGATCGATTCTCTCAGTGAATCATCAGCAATATCAAAGCCAAACTTCAGCCAAGTGTGTGCAAAAATATCTTTCGGCATTTGATTACGCCACACCTTATCAGTTGCAACAGCCCAGAAATGGGTCTGATTTGTATCTGCCCACTCCCACATCATTTGAATATATTCCGAATGCAGGATATTTCTTTCATGAAGATTTCCTGAGCAATCCCATATTTCACTGCCATTAACGGTTACCAAATAGGAAGATAGATTTAGAGACTTTGCATATGCCCCACAAGTCAAAATCGAGCGGCCAGTACTTAAGACTACATGAATCCCATTTGCCTGAGCCTCTTCGATTGCTCGGCGGTTTTCATCAGAGATTTCCCCTTTTTCATTCAATAAAGTTCCATCCATATCTAAAGCAATAAGTTTATAATTTTTTTTATCAGCACGCATTCTATTAATTCCTTTCTTAGGTGATATCCAAAAACTCAATTATATTTAGTTTAATTTTTTACAATTAAAAAGTCCACGAACAGGCGTCGTCCAAAGTAACCTTGATAACTGTACATTATCAAGGTTACTTTGGACGACTAAAACAGATAATGTGATACGATTTTGATAAATGATTTCTGGCTGTTCAAGAGAGCCCTTTCGTCGATATCGAACTTTGGATGGTGGTGCGGATAGTGTGTGGCTTTGTCTTCATTTTGTGAGCCTACCCTAAAATAAGTTCCTGGTTTTTCTCGTAAATAATAAGAAAAGTCCTCCGCACCCATTGTTGGTTTCATTTCAAGCACGTTTTCCTCTTTAAATACTTCCGAAAGCAATGAGCGGACAGTCTCCGTTTCTTGCGGATGATTGTATAAAGCCGGATATCCGTTAAGATAATCGATCGAATACCCAGCACCAAAAGCCGATGTGATCCCTTCTACAATACTGCGAATCTGATTTTCTACTTGCTTGCGGACATCTTCGTCAAAGGTCCTGACTGTTCCTTCCAAAACTGCTTTATCAGCAATCACATTAAATGCAGAGCCTGATTGAAAAACACCAATGGTCACAACGGCTGATTTTAATGGATCCACCCCGCGACTGACAATTTTTTGCAAGGCACTCACAATTTCAGTGCCAATGACAATAGAATCAATCGCTTCATGAGGTCTTGCTCCATGCCCACCCCTGCCTTGAATGTGAATCGCAAATTTATCGACGGCCGCCATTTGGTAACCTTCCCCTACTAATACTTTACCTAAAGGAGCCTGTGAATCTAAATGAATGCCAAATACATAGTCCACTCCGTCCAATACTCCATCTTCTACCATAAATTTTGCACCGCCAGGGGGTGTTTCTTCTGCCGGTTGAAAAATGAAGACCACTTTTCCCTTCAGTTTCTCCCGGTACACGCTTAATGCCTGCGCTGTCCCCAGCAATGCAGAGGTATGGCCGTCATGGCCGCAAGCGTGCATAACCCCAGGATTTTGGGATTTGTATGGAACTTCTTTTTCATCATGGATCGGCAGGGCATCAAAATCCGCTCTTAGAGCAATTGTTTTTCCTGGCTGGTCCCCTTCCAATATGCCAATCAACCCATTGCCGCCAATGTTTGTTTTTACCTGCAAACCAAAGCTAAGCAATTTTTCCTTAATGAATTGAGCGGTCTTTTCTTCCTTAAAAGACAATTCCGGATACTGATGCATATGTCTCCTCCAGTTGACCACTTCTTGAAAATTGCCATCTACAAATTTTTCAATCTTGTTTAGTAACTGCTGAGCATCTGCCATTTCCATCCCTCTTCCAAAAATTAATTATTCTGATTATAGCTTACTAGATGATATCAGATTTCAGCTGTTTCTTATATTTTTCAGCACTGTTCATTTAGTTATGGAGTCAGGAAATTATATAGATGCCTATGGAGAACATGTTGTACTTCAACAAGGAGAACAATTTCCGGCACGTCCGAAAACAGGTCAAACCGTTACTTGGACTCATGAACAATAATTCAAAATTTTAGGCGCGGTATAAAACCACGCCTTTTTTATTGTTGAATATCTAAGCTAATTCTTTTATGACCTGTTTCTTCTTGCGATACCATAAGAATAATCCAGCCCTTAATGCGTTATCTGATGCAATCGAAATCCAAACAGCTGGCAATCCAAATCCTAATTTCCATGCAAAGATATAAACGCCTAAAGTACGAATGACCCAAATACCAATAAAAGTAACAATCATAGGAAACTTACTGTCTCCCCCAGCATTTACAACTGATGTATCCACTAAAACTGAAGCTAGAAATGGTTGAGAGATCGTATCAATAAAGAGAATAACCATTAATAAATGTATGACAGTGGTATTATGTGTAAATAATTGACCGACCCATGGGCTTAAAATAGCTAATAAAACCGTTACTAACGTCATCAATACAGCCGATTGGATATAACTCCATCTTCGATATACTTTTACATCATTCATATTTCCCTCACCGATGGCTTGTCCGATTAGCGTACTTGCAGCAATAGCAAACCCACCACCGATTGTATAGGCAAAAGTTGTGATTGTACCAGCAATATTATGTGTGGCGTATGCAGCCGTCCCCATCCGGACAATTAACCCAAAATAAACAACTTGCCCTAAGCGCATAGACAATCTTTCCAAAGTTGCAGGTACGGCAAATTTGGTCATACTCCCAACTAAACTTCCAACCAGTTTAAAATCCCTTATTTTTAAAGCAATTGCTGGTATTCGTTGAGATTTAACAAACAGTCGAAGAAATCCATAGATTCTAGCCAAAATCATCGCAATGGCTGCCCCAGTTAGCCCTAATCCACCTATTGACCCTATACCAAAAATCAAAATGTAATCTAGGACGACGTGAACAGCGTTCATTTCGAGTCCAACGCCTAAAGGTGTTTTGGTATCCCCTATTGCTCGAAATGCCGAAGATTGAGCCGTATACAGTGCAATAAACGGAGTTAGCCCAAGAACCACTTGAAAGTAAATTATTGCTTTACTCTTCAGTTCCTCATTAGCACCAACCATGTTCAACAATGTTTTGGAAAAAATAACAGAAACAAACGAAAAAATCAAACCCACTATTACTGATAAAAATACACCATGAAAAATCACGGATTTACTTCGAGAAACGTCTTTTGCGCCAAACGCTCTCGATAAAAAAACAGAAAGAGTAGCTGAAAGGGCTGTAAATACCCCGACATAGGTCATACTGTATATGTTTGTTACGCCCACAGCATTAATGGCAAGCAAACCTAATCGAGCTATAAAAATGGAGTCTCCACTCCGAGTAAACTTTGTAAATAAGACTCTCCTATGGCTGGTAAAGCAATATTAAATACTTTTTTTGCTTTATCTGAAAAAAGCATTATATGTCTCCTATCATTTATCTAATAAATTTATCAATAACCGTTTCATCCGCCTCTTTAACGGCTTCAAACACACATTTTAGCATAAAATACACAAACACGTTAGGCTTTCCAAGCTCTCATTTCTTTACTATTATTTATAATTATCAGATAATATTTTCAGAAAATGATTTTTCGAAATATTCATTAGATGCTGTAACTGAAGGATGATTTCATGAAAATGATTAGAAATGTATTTACTTTGATTTTGGAATGTCTGGTTACCATTGAAGTTCTAATCTGTATCGGGGAATTGCCAACATTATTTGCCAATCTCGGTTTTCATTTTAAAGACTTTTTTCATTTAGTAGCTGATTTTACTGTGAGATTTTTTACCTTTCAGCCATTTACTTACAATGTTGTAGGAACCACTGTCCCCTTATTTCCTATTATTCTTCAAAAATATCTATATTCTATGGAAATCCTAGTTTTAGGGGTTCTCACTGCTACTACCATTGCTTTTCTTTTTACCTATTTAACGCTTCTTCTGTTTCGAAAAAGGATGGATATTATAAAAAAACTAATGGAGCTGGGGGAATCTATTCCAGATTTAATATTCATTCTTTTACTGCAAATGCTGGTGATTTTCATTTATAAAAAAACGGGGGTTAGAGTCGCCCAAGTTGTATCGCTTAATCAAAAGGTTCTACTCTTACCCATCATCAGCCTTGCCGTTCCAAACAGTTTTTATATCGCAAAAGTTATGATTCTATATATCGAGGAAGAATTCAACAAAGATTATGTAACATTAGTTAAATCAAAAGGCTTTTCGTTTTCTTATATTTTCAATATTCATGTACTGCGCAATATAGCCGAAAGGATGTTTATCACTTCAAAGACGATGATCTGGACCATGCTTTCCACTTTGGTTATTGCTGAAAAACTGTTCAATATGAACGCTTTAATAAATCTTATGTTATCAGGGACAGATACTTTTATCATCGGCTGTATGCTTATTTTCATCCCTTTTTTTATCCTCTATCGTATTTTCGAATGGGTAAGCTTTGATAACGGAAAGGATGCCAGATAAAATGATCCTCTACCTTCTGAAAAGTAAAAGATTCCTTATTGGCTTTCTATTTCTGGCTCTTATGATGGTATTTAGTTTTCTTCAGCATGGCCCGATTCATCAGATCGTGTTTCGTTCCGATGCAAAAGGAAATTTTATCGATAACTCCCCCTATCCACCATTCAGTGTGTTTATTTTTGGGTCTGATCGATTTGGGTATAGCCTTGGACAAATGATGATTCAGGGTGCCAAGTATACCATTGGCAGTATCATCGTTGTAACGTTTATTAGAATGTTAATTTCCCTTATCATTAGTACCACGATTTATACGTTAAAACCCAAATATTACAAGGTATTAAAGACGTTATTTGAACCTTTTTCGGTTGTTCCACAGACCATCATAGCGTTCTTTATTTTAGCCAGTGTTCTCTGGATGCCGATGACGGGGTTTCATACTTCTTTATGGCAAAGGGTTTTATTTGAATTTTTTATTCTTGTGCTGATCGCCATTCCGAACCTTACAATGCAACTCTCCAATGAATTGAGGATTGTCCGAAAAGAATCTTTTATTGAAGCATCGCAAACCCTGGGAGCTGGACAAACGTTTATATTCTTTAAACATATGATCCCACATCTATACGAAAAATGGATCCTTTTATTCGGTCAGCAATTTCTGCAAGTTTTGCAGCTACTAGTCCAACTCGGATATTTAGGTTTGTTTTTCGGTGGTACTATCGTGCAATATAACAGCGATGATCCTCCAAAGTCTGTCTCCAATGAGTGGTCTGGGATGATTGCCGCCAATGTTGACTTTCTTCGCTTTCACCAATGGATGCTATTGGTCCCGATGGCCTTTTTTATCCTTACTGCCATTAGTGTCTTCTTCATAAATGATTCCGTAAAGGATTATTTTCAAAAGAAAGACAGGATTAGAGAACAGCTGAAATCGGAAGTGTAGGAAATGACTGCAGGGCCCAATGTTAGGATTCGTCAAAAGAAATAACTTTATATAAGTTCGTGTTAAATGTACTGGTACTACTTTTCGTTGATTTCCACAAGTTTTCTAGGAGCAGTGGCATCATCTGTTTGGAAGGTACTATTCCATATTCATTAAAATAGATAAAGTACTTTAAATACAAATTTCCTACATATGGTAAATGGAGATCATAAAAATAGTCTCTATTTTGAGATATGGTTGCAAATGAATTTGTTTCCGTTCCAGCAATAAAACGCGTTTCCAATCCGTTGTAGATATTTGATATATAGTGAATCCTATCAATTACAATTGGATCATCTGGACCATCAGCGTTTGCGAATCGTGACTGAGTGATAGCAGTTATTGAGCTAATATCGCGAGAGTATACTGATATATGCGCATAGGCTTTATCAAAACCCTGTCTGAAAGGAATCAACTTATGGATATTTAATTCTTCCATTAAAGGGAAGCTTTGATAAGAATCAAGATATGGTGGAATGAAAACTTGACGAGATAATTTCAACTCAAACAAAGAATTTACCTTGAAGGAAGTTATATAATAACACTTGTCTGTATCATCAACAGTAAAGAATGAAGACTTTTGACCATTTTCTGCAGTTTTTACAAAATCCAAAAACCTATTTTCTTTGTCAAATGAGAAATCATTATGATTTTTAATGGTATAATCCGTTAAACATTCTGGCTTATGTACTTTTACTCCCAAATGTATGTATATTTCATCAAATTGATTGCTCATTATCATAACTCCATTTTAATTAGGAATGTATTTATGAAATAATTGAGTGACCGTTCATTTTTTTAATTTGCCCCTAACAAAGAAGAGATAAACAGCAGCAACAAAAACTGTTTAATTGCAAAAAAAAACTGCCTAATTGGCAGCATAAAATTTTTCAAAAAATAGATTGTTTTAAATTGAAGCCTTTGCTTTTGAATGATTTAAACGTTGTTGTGGAGTTTTCTTCTGGATCATTTGTGAGCTATAAATCACTATGGCAATCCAAATGCAGCCAAAGCTGATCAAATCAATTTCACTAAAACTTTCTTGGTACAAAAATAATCCTAATAAAAGAGTAATAGTGGGTGCTAAATATTGGAAAAATCCCATTATCGACAATGGTAAACGTTTTGCCGCTTCCGCAAACCATAGCAATGGTAAGGCTGTGGCAATCCCGGCGAGTAAGAGTGCAATCATTTGCCACCAAGATAGAACGAACCAAGCTTTCCCGCCATGTTGAAAAATCAACAAGTAAAGCAAGGCGAGCGGAAAGACAACAATCGTTTCAAGTGTCAAACCTGCTAGCGGTTCTGCTTTTATTTTTTTCTTTGCTAATCCATATAACCCAAATGTAATGGCCAATGATAGTGCAATCCAGGGAAATTGGCCATAGTTAATCGTAAGAATGAGAACACCGACTAGGGCAACTCCCATTGCGCCCCATTGCAATGATTTTAAACGTTCCCCCAAAAAGAACACACCCAGCAGCACACTTACCAGCGGATTGATATAATACCCAAGACTTGCTTCTATCATATGTCCATTGTTCACCGCCCAAATGTAAATGGTCCAGTTTGAAGCAATGAGGAGCGAACTAATGATAATTCTGATCCTGCTATTCCAATTGGGTACTGCTTTTTTGATCGAGTCCCATTTCTTAGAAGCGAGCACAAGTAATACAACAAAAACTACTGACCAGATAATCCGTTGCGATAGTATTTCCCAGGCACTGATTTTTGAGAAGATCTTCCAATAAATCGGCAGTAACCCCCATGCTGTGTAGGCAACAATTGCGTACCAATATCCTTGATTCATTTATTATCCTCTTTTCCATTATAGTAAGTCCAAAAGTAGCAAAAATAATGAGAATAAGGCCATTAATATAACTTTCTTAGATTGCTATCTTTTTTCTACGTCTAAAAGGCGAGCAAATCATTCTTGCTCGCCAAAATCACAAATGTTAATATAATACTCTAATGTATATATGTCAAATTAAAAATATTCATCTTATAAATAAAACTATCTTTCTATGTATAATTACAAAAAAGATAGTTTTAATGGAACAGGATATTTTCTTTTATTACTTTTTAACCGGTGTTACCACTGCAAATAAACTTTCTGCTGGATCGGATACATTGAACTCAATGATCTTATATCCATTATCCCCCTTCTTTAACTCGTTTTTACTCGTTGATTGTAATTGAATGCTTTCCATTTTTTTTACTTCCTCCCTTTCAAATACTCACAGAAAGCAATATATGATCGATTTAAAAATATGTGCATGAGATTTTTAAATATTCCTCATTATCCTGCCTTTGTAGGATTGAGTATATAAATGTTTTCCAATGAATAAAATAATGAAAACCGTGTAATTTCGAATATCGAAATATTTTTTCACCATTACTAAGCAATTAACATTGACGTATGGAAGATAAAACGGGTACCATAGGAAAATATGAATATACAAAGAAAGGCGAGGGAAAATTGGATACACCAAGTGGAAAAAAACGACTACAACTTGCTTTACTTTTAGGATCTCTTGGACTTTTAGGACCTTTTACAATCGATACCTATTTACCATCCTTTCCTACGATTGTAAAAGATTTTCATACTACTGCTTCACTCGTACAAATTAGTTTAACTGCATGTTTATTGGGACTGGGGTCAGGGCAATTATTTATTGGGCCCTTGAGTGATGTCAAAGGCCGTCGGAAACCTTTGCTAATTTTTCTTGTCTTGTACTTCTTAGCTTCTGCAACCTGCTCGTTTGCACCTAATATCTACTTCCTTATTGTGGCTCGTTTTGTACAGGGCTTTTCTGCAGCAGGCGGTCTTGTGATCTCCAGAGCTGTCGTCCGAGACCTTTTTAGCGGGAAGGAACTGACTAAGTTTTTTACATTAATGGTGTTAGTGGGTAACCTCGGCCCAATTGTGGCACCAGTCGCCGGAGGAGCGATACTTGCTTTTACCAATTGGCATGGCGTTTTTGTTGCATTGGCTTGTGTTGGTATGGTCTTAATCTTTATTGTTTCTTTAAAATTAACAGAAACTTTGCCAGTGGAAAAAAGAATACCCAGTAACTTGCCCCAACTCGTAAACAACTTTGGTTCATTATTTAAAGATCGGCAATTCATGGGATTCGCACTCACTCAAGGATTTACCACTGCTGGAATCTTTGCCTATGTATCTGGAATTCCTTTTGTCTATCAAAATATTTACGGTGTCACACCTCAACAGTTCAGTCTCTTGTTTGGGGTGAATGGCTTAGGTTTAATTATTGGAAGTCAATCGGTTGGGCGCTTTACAGACATCATTTCGGAGCGGACGTTTTTAAAGATCGGGATTGGAATGGCAAACTTGGCGGGTGCAGGTTTATTAATCGCTTTACTTTTAAAAGCGCCGCTTATCGCTGTTGCCATCCCAGTGTTCTTTTTTGTTTCCTCCATCAGTATCATTGGAACGACCTCTTTTGCATTAGCCATTCAGTCGCAAGGACATATTGCAGGCAGTGCCTCTGCATTATTGGGCTTACTGCCATTTGTACTTGGCTCCCTAACCGCACCGCTTGTCGGAATCGCTGGTGCGTACACAGGCATTCCAATGGGTGTCATCATCTTTTGCGCAAGCTTTCTGGCCTTCCTTTCCTATTTCGTGTTAGTCCGAAAAGCTTCGTTTAAAAACCAAAGTTCGCAATCGCTGGAACATGCACATAAGTTATAGTTGATGACTACAGCTAAAAATGTTAAAAAGTAGTCCTATGGGCTACTTTTTATTTACCTATAATAATTTTTAAAGACTATAGCGATCGTTGCAAAAGCAATGTTTGCCAAATTCCATTCACCTCCGTTGATTAAACTGTATAAACGATATAATTTTGCCCGCCTTACAATTACTTTGTGAAGGATTGTACTTCAAAAAAATGAGTGCCAAATTCATATACAATTTGGCACCCACTTTTTACATTTTTAATGTTTACGATAGGTAACGATACATCTCCCGTACCTAGTTGTATGTGGCTAACACAAAACTTACTCCAATCAAACTATTTGATTTCAATCGAATTTTGGGTCTGTACCTTGAAGTACTCTCCTTTTCCCATTAGGATATGACCTGATTCATTTGGTTTATTATCAATCGTTAAATATACTTTATCGACTTGATAATATTGACCAATTGTATTGACTACGCTTTGAAGAATCATCGCCTCATATCCCGCACCTGCATTCATCTCTTTCATAAAAGCTTGATTCAAATCTATATACACCTTACCATCCCGATTTAAATATAAGCTGTTAATCTCGGTATTTTTTGAAAAAACAGCACCTAATTGATTATTAACAGGTTTTTTGTACGCCTCCGCAATAACTTTTCTAGTAATCTCATTTGTATAAAAACTGATTGGCATCCTTTTATAATAAATTTTTTTGTCATTTATATTTGGGTAAAAAAAGTTGATGTTTTGGACCAATGGAACATTTTCCTCGATTTTGGTCAGCGTGGAGGTTATTTGGGTTTCCCCGAAAACAAAAACGGATTTCACTAAACCAACATTTTTGGCATAATAATCAATGGTTTTGTCTTTGGAACTCTCTGTTGTGACCTCGAGTGCCTTATAATTACCAGTTGGTGTTGTAACTTCAGCCGCAGTATCGGTAATTGTTCTCTTACCTCCATCATTCAATTTCCAGGTTGTACCTTTTATTAATGGTTCCATTAGGAGCACTTCTATTTTTTCACTCTTTTGATTCAGTAAATTTTCTCGATAGTAGGCTTCCCCTCTTGTATATACTTTGGTAAGTTTACCTCCACTAAGTTCCATTACATTAACCTTGGTGGTACCGCCATTATTCATTCTTTGTTGGACTTTTTGTCCAGAAATGTAATCATTGTAAAGATCATAGGAAGCAAATTCGTTTCCTGCTCCTTCATATATATAATGCACATTTTTCTTCAATGGATAATACTCTTCAATTGTTCCCAAATTCGCTTTCGGTTCTGTATTTTCCTTATTCCCGCTGCTGTTTTGAGTATTGTTGGAACTATTTTCGCTTTTGCTGTTATTGTTTACTGTCTTGTTGTCTGTACTGTTGTTTCCCGTGTTAGTTTTCCCACTATTGACCCCGCAGCCCGCAAGATTTCCAATAAGAATAACGGCGACAAAGAAGGCGATAATCTTTTTCATCTTCATATCCCCCTTTTCTTTAACAATACCATGATTTTCTATATTTAAAAATGAGAATTTTTCGAATTAACTCCCAGTTTAGATAGAATTGTTTTGCACTATTTTAGGAGAGCTTTGCACGAAATCAGACAAGGTTTGCACGATTTTTCAGAAGGTATGAATGTACTTAAGCCGACTTTGCATGTTTTGCCAGTTTCTGTATTCAAAAACTCTCTTTGGGACACTATAAAGGTGAATTTAGTAAAAGGAGAATCATCTTATGAGCGACCATACTGAAAAACAAAAAAACATGCCCCAGACAAATGGTGATGGAGATAATTGCAGTCTATCCCAGAAACAAGCACGCATGGAAATGAAAAAGGAAGATGAGAGAAAGCAGATTAGCAAAATGATGGAAAAATTATAAATCGAAAATAATTTGATCCGAGGGTAGAAGCAGCATGATTATGTAAAATTTATAGGGGGAAATACATTGGACACGATAACATTTGTCTTATTTGGAGCATCTGGGGATCTTGCAAAAAGAAAAATTTTCCCTGCTTTGTACCATCTTAACATGGACAAGAAGCTTCCAAAGCCAATTTCCATTATTGGTCTTGCCATTGAGGAATGGACTGATCATGATTTTCAAGAGAAAGTAAAAGAATCGATTAACACCTTTGCACAACCAAAGGAAAACAACGAGAAAGAATTGGAAGAATTCCTGGATGCATTCCGTTACTGCAAACTTGATGCAAAACAGCCCGATGATTTCAAAAAATTGCTGGAACGAGTGAAACAAAGAGAACAAGAGCTGAAAATCGAAGAAAATCGCCTTTTTTATCTCTCAGTAGCCCCCGATTTTTTTGAAATCATTGCTTTGAATATTAAAGAAAGTGGTCTTGCCGATACAAAAGGCTGGAAACGTTTGATGATTGAAAAACCGTTTGGTCATGATCTGAACTCCGCCCGTGAACTTAACCAAACATTAAGCAAGGGTTTTGAAGAAGAAGAAATATATAGGATTGATCACTTCCTCGGAAAGCCGATGATCCAGAACCTTGAAGCCTTAGAATTTGCCAATCCGATCCTTCAGTCTACCTGGAATAATGAGCATGTTGCGAATGTCCAAATCACTGCCAGTGAAACCGTAGGGGTTGAGAAAAGAGCCGGATATTATGATCACACCGGAGCAATCAGGGATATGATTCAAAATCATATCCTGCAAATGGTCATGCTAACCGCAATGCGCATCCCTCAATGTGTTACAGGTCCAGAAATCCGGGTGAAAAGCGCAAGGTTATCGAAGCTGTTCGGCGGCTGAAAAAAGAAGAGGTGAAAAACGAAATCATCCGCGGCCAGTATATCTCAGGTGAGCTGGATGGAAAGTCGGTTGTTGCTTATAAAGAGGAGCCTGGAGTAGACCCTTCCTCCAACACCGATACGTTTGTTGCTGCCCGTTTATGGATCGATAATTCTGCTTGGAAGGGTGTACCTTTCTATATTCGAACAGGTAAGCGATTGAAGGAAAAATTAACCAGGATTGTGATCGAATATAAAAATCCTTTAGAAAAACATTTTGAAGCAGAGGAAAAGGAGGATCTAGCTCCTAATTTATTGATCATTGATGTTAGTCCAGGTGAAGAAGTATCCTTGCAATTAAACAGTAAAAACCCATTAAAAGATGGAAAAATCGAGCCCGTACGGATTCATTATTCGACCAAAGATAAAAGTGTTCCTGAGGCATATGAATGGCTCATTTATGATGCGATCATCGGAGACACTACGTTTTTTGCTCATTGGCTTGTTGTGGAATCATCATGGAAATGGGTTCAGCCGTTACTAGACGCTTTTGAGGAGAATCTGCTCCCCCTCCATGAATATAAGTCTGGCACTTGGGGCCCTGAAGCAGTTGATGCCCTCTTAAAAGAGAATGGGTTTCAATGGTGGATGGATGAAACCCATTCATAATACTTTTGTGGCAGAGAATTTTGAAAAGCGGGCAAAACCGCCGGTCCTTTTTTGTTTATCCGATCATCCATTCTTTATTTCTGAAAGGCACTCCAAACGTTTCTGACAAAATATTGTTTGCCTTCCCTCTTGTTCATTTTCTTCATAAAAAAGAATTTTCCAATCTTCAAATTCAGATAATAGTTCCTGCGGCCTCAGCTTATATTGGTTTGAAATCTTTTGATCGTTTTGTGGGGATTGAAAGTACGTTTCCATAAAAAAATAGCCATTTTCCGCTATGATTCTTTTAACAGTCGAAAACAGTTCTCGGTCCAAATAATAAGTAATCACCACTAAGTTAAAAGAATCGCTTGGCCACTGAAGCTTGTTTAGATCAGCAAGGTCACATTTTTGCGGATCGATTGAAAGCTTACGTTTTACCGTTTGATCCTGGATATAGGCGATCGCAATATCTGAAATATCAACTGCCTGTACTTGGTAGTTCTTTTTTGCAAGGAAAAAACTATTCCCCCCAAGTCCGCAAGCAATATCGAGTGCCCTGCCTCCATTAAGATACAAAGACAGGCCCTCCAACCTTCGATTTGCCGTAGGTCCCTTTTTCTTCTCCAATTGTTCTTTATGTTTTGAGTTCCATTTCGTTCTCGTGTCCATTTGAAAACTCCTTGTTTTTTGAATGATTTACAATCAATCCAACATATTTCTAAGTAAAATTATACCAGTTCACGGCAGCTTCATAAAAATCTATCAAGTTTTTAAAACACATTCAACCCTAAAAGAGCCGATTACGAAATCGTAATCAGCTCCCCTTCAAAACTATTTTTCATAAATGATCGTTAGTTTGATTGATGTCCCTCATTTTGTCTCCTAAAATATTTTTTCATTGACTTAACGAGGTACCCACCCTTAAATTTTCTAGGTTCATAAGAAATGATAAAGGCTTTAGGTTCATATTCTTCGATTATGCTCATTACTTCATTTTCTCGATTTCGTTTTGTTAAAATTTCTAATTGATATCGTTTACTATCACGGCCCTTCCCTTCAAAGACCGTCACACCAAAACCTTTATTTCGTAAGACAACAATAAGCTCTTCGTTTAGATCTAACAGATTAACTGCCAAAGAAACGAATCCAATGGCCAATTTATTTTCAATTCGCGATCCAATGTACAATCCTACCCCAAAACCAACAGCATAAACGATCATGCCAGCGATTGTTTGATGCCCCGAAAAAACCAGGGAGAGACCAAAAACATAAACTAAAGCTTCTAAAACACCAAACGATGAGGCTGCCACACTCATATTTTTTACTAAAAAGATTGTGCGAAGCGTCAAAATAGGAACATAGATTAATTGAAGTACAAATATCAAAATAATGCTTGTCATAATAAACTCCTTTAATATCTTTCATTATTCAATAACCTACTCATTTTAACATGTTCATAGTTTATCAAAAAGCACTAATCGATTAATTTTTTTTAACAAAAAAAGTACCCAGTCATCAGACAGGTACTATAAAATTCATATTTTTAGTATCTTTAAATAGGATACTTGGACCGATCCTGAAATTAAATATGAAAGAACTGATTGATTCTTTCCATTTTCAAAAGATTTCCAATGTAAAAAGATCCGAATATGCCATAAACAGCACTAACTTCATCAAATCTTGTTGCATAGATTAACTTTTTAAATTGTAAGGCATCATCACAGAATAATGACACGCCCCATTCATAGTCATCGAAACCGACTGAACCAGTAATGATTCGTTTCACTTGCTCTGTATAAGGTCTGCCAGTGTCAATATGCTCAAACATTAATCTTTTTCGTTCTTCCTTAGGAAGCATAAACCAGTTTCTTTTTTCACCGCGAAGTTTGCTCATAGGGTAAAAACATACGTATTCATTCTTTGGAATAACAGGGAAAAGTTTGGCTTTCATCACTGGATCTTCATGTGGATTTACAGGCATTGAAGAGTAGCTGCTTTTTTCAATGACTGACACGTATGAATAAGCTGGTTTTGTAAAATCCGCCAAAATGGTTTTATTAAATTCAGTTTCAACTTCATTAAGATCTTTCATCGTTGGTCGTAAAATCATTAATAAAAGATCTGCTTTTTGGCCAACCACTGTATAGACTGTATGACTTCCGTTATGTTGATTCTCAATCTGATCCCACTTGTTTATTAGGTTTTTGAATTCAAAAAGGGCTTTTTCGCGTACTGCTGCTGAAGCTGATTTCCATTTAGCCCAATCAATCATCCGAAAGTCGTGTAAACAATACCATCCTTCAACTGTTTGCATTTCTTGATTCATTATCCTCACTCCAAAACAAAGATTCCGATTTTAAATAGAATTTATCTCTTCTTCAATGATAATGATTTTCATTATGGTTCGTTGTGATATATATCACATAAATAATATTTTCATTTTTTTCATTGGCATGAATAATCATCATACAATAGACAGTTTAATTGGGTGAAAAGGGGGAAAGTGTATGCATAATATCAAAACAATAGGTGATCAATTTGCCCATATATTAAATGGAAAAGCTCAAATGAAGCATAATGGCATTTCTGTTTCTTTACGTCGCAGTTTTAATGTATCCATTCACGGCCGGCCAAGTCAAACTGTCTTACCTGTTGGGATTTCCTTTGAATCACTTGATACACATGGTAATGCCTTAAACCTTGGAGAAATTACATTACTGGAAGAAGAAATACCAAAATTCACAAAATTGATTATTGAGCAAGGATTAATTGTAGGAGCGCTGCACAATCATTGGATATACACACAACCCAGTCTCATGTATATCCATATTCAGTCAGTTGAGCCACCATTAGCTTTTGCTAGAAAAATTGCCTATGCATTTACGGCACTAAGCAGTTATCCAATTCCAGAAAACAACTGAAAAAATAATAATAGCATTTTATCGCTGAACAAGGGGGATGCGGATATATGACCAAAGTTACGGATAAATCGGGATGTTCGGAAAAAGGTTTTAAGTTTACGGATATATGAAGAAATGTTCGGATATAATTGCAAAGTTTTCGGATATATCGGGATGTTCGGAAAAAGGTTTTAAGTTTGCGGATATATGAAGAAATGTTCGGATATAATTGCAAAGTTTACGGATATATTGGGATGTTCGGAAAAAGGTTATAAGTTTGCGGATATATTGGGATGTTCGGATATAATTGCAAAAGTTACGGATATATTGGGATGTTCGGAAAAAGGTTTTAAGTTTGCGGATATATGAAGAAATGTTCGGATATAATTGAAAGTTTTTACGGATATATTAGGATGTTCGGAAAAAGGTTTTAAGTTTGCGAATATATGAAGAAATGTTCGGATATAATTGTAAAGTTTACGGATATATTGGAATGTTCAGAAATATGTTTTAAGTTTGCGGATATATGAAGAAATGTTCGGATATAATTGCAAAGTTTACGGATATATTGGGATGTTCGGAAAAAGGTTTTAAGTTTGCGGATATATGAAGAAATGTTCGGATATAATTGCAAAGTTTACGGATATATTAGGATGTTCGGAAAAAGGTTTTAAGTTTGCGGATATATGAAGAAATGTTCGGATATAATTGCAAAGTTTTTACGGATATATTAGGATGTTCGGAAAAAGGTTTTAAGTTTGCTAATATATGAAGAAATGTTCGGATATAAATGCAAAGTTTACGGATATATTGGAATGTTCAGAAATAGGTTTTAAGTTTGCGGATATATGAAGAAATGTTCGGATATAATTGCAAAGTTTACGGATAAAATATCGTATCAAGCAATTATAGGCCGTTATGCGAAATTCTATCTTATTATAAAAAAAAGACAACCTACATCAGGTTGTCTTTTTTTGCCTGGCAACGTCCTACTCTCACAGGGACTTGCGTCCCAACTACCATCGGCGCAAAGAAGCTTAACTTCCGTGTTCGGTATGGGAACGGGTGTGACCTTCTTGCCATAATTGCCAGACTATAAAATTTGAGGTTCATTCCCTCAAAACTAGATAATCAGAAGAAGTGTAAAGAATGAATAATCATTTTTGGTTAAGTCCTCGATCGATTAGTATCAGTCAGCTCCACACGTCACCGCGCTTCCACCTCTGACCTATCAACCTGATCATCTTTCAGGGATCTTACTAGCTTGACGCTATGGGAAATCTCATCTCGAGGGGGGCTTCATGCTTAGATGCTTTCAGCACTTATCCCGTCCGCACATAGCTACCCAGCGATGCCTTTGGCAAGACAACTGGTACACCAGCGGTGCGTCCATCCCGGTCCTCTCGTACTAAGGACAGCTCCTCTCAAATTTCCTGCGCCCACGACGGATAGGGACCGAACTGTCTCACGACGTTCTGAACCCAGCTCGCGTACCGCTTTAATGGGCGAACAGCCCAACCCTTGGGACCGACTACAGCCCCAGGATGCGATGAGCCGACATCGAGGTGCCAAACCTCCCCGTCGATGTGGACTCTTGGGGGAGATAAGCCTGTTATCCCCAGGGTAGCTTTTATCCGTTGAGCGATGGCCCTTCCATGCGGAACCACCGGATCACTAAGCCCGACTTTCGTCCCTGCTCGACTTGTAGGTCTCGCAGTCAAGCTCCCTTGTGCCTTTACACTCTGCGAATGATTTCCAACCATTCTGAGGGAACCTTTGGGCGCCTCCGTTACTCTTTAGGAGGCGACCGCCCCAGTCAAACTGCCCACCTGACACTGTCTCCCACCCCGATAAGGGGTGCGGGTTAGAATTTCAATACAGCCAGGGTAGTATCCCACCAACGCCTCCACGTAAGCTGGCGCTCACGTATCAAAGGCTCCTACCTATCCTGTACAAGCTGTACCAAAATTCAATATCAGGCTACAGTAAAGCTCCATGGGGTCTTTCCGTCCTGTCGCGGGTAACCTGCATCTTCACAGGTACTATAATTTCACCGAGTCTCTCGTTGAGACAGTGTCCAGATCGTTACGCCTTTCGTGCGGGTCGGAACTTACCCGACAAGGAATTTCGCTACCTTAGGACCGTTATAGTTACGGCCGCCGTTTACTGGGGCTTCGATTCAGAGCTTCGCTTTTAGCTAACCCCTCCTCTTAACCTTCCAGCACCGGGCAGGCGTCAGCCCCTATACTTCGCCTTGCGGCTTCGCAGAGACCTGTGTTTTTGCTAAACAGTCGCCTGGACCTATTCACTGCGGCTCTTCAGGGCGATTAACCCCAAAGAGCACCCCTTCTCCCGAAGTTACGGGGTCATTTTGCCGAGTTCCTTAACGAGAGTTCTCTCGCTCACCTTAGGATTCTCTCCTCGCCTACCTGTGTCGGTTTGCGGTACGGGCACCTTTTATCTCGCTAGAGGCTTTTCTTGGCAGTGTGGAATCAGGAACTTCGGTACTCTATTTCCCTCGGCATCACAGCTCAGCCTTCACGGTGAACGGATTTTCCTATTCACCAGCCTAACTGCTTACACGCACATATCCAGCAGTGCGCTTACCCTATCCTCCTGCGTCCCCCCGTTGCTCAAACGATAAAGAGGTGGTACAGGAATATCAACCTGTTATCCATCGCCTACGCCTTTCGGCCTCGGCTTAGGTCCCGACTAACCCTGAGCGGACGAGCCTTCCTCAGGAAACCTTAGGCATTCGGTGGATGAGATTCTCACTCATCTTTCGCTACTCATACCGGCATTCTCACTTCTAAGCGCTCCACCAGTCCTTACGGTCTAGCTTCAACGCCCTTAGAACGCTCTCCTACCGCGGACACCTAATGGTGTCCACCCACAGCTTCGGTGATACGTTTAGCCCCGGTACATTTTCGGCGCAGAGTCACTCGACCAGTGAGCTATTACGCACTCTTTAAATGGTGGCTGCTTCTAAGCCAACATCCTGGTTGTCTAAGCAACTCCACATCCTTTTCCACTTAACGTATACTTTGGGACCTTAGCTGGTGGTCTGGGCTGTTTCCCTTTTGACTACGGATCTTATCACTCGCAGTCTGACTCCCACGGATAAGTCTTTGGCATTCGGAGTTTGTCTGAATTCGGTAACCCGATGAGGGCCCCTAGTCCAAACAGTGCTCTACCTCCAAGACTCTTACAACGTGAGGCTAGCCCTAAAGCTATTTCGGAGAGAACCAGCTATCTCCAAGTTCGATTGGAATTTCTCCGCTACCCACACCTCATCCGCGCACTTTTCAACGTGCGTCGGTTCGGGCCTCCAGTAGGTGTTACCCTACCTTCACCCTGGACATGGGTAGATCACCTGGTTTCGGGTCTACGACCACATACTAAAATCGCCCTATTCAGACTCGCTTTCGCTGCGGCTCCGTTTCATCAACTTAACCTTGCATGGGATCGTAACTCGCCGGTTCATTCTACAAAAGGCACGCCATTACGCAAAAACGCGCTTTGACTACTTGTAGGCACACGGTTTCAGGAACTGTTTCACTCCCCTTCCGGGTGCTTTTCACCTTTCCCTCACGGTACTGGTTCACTATCGGTCACTAGGGAGTATTTAGCCTTGGGAGATGGTCCTCCCAGCTTCCGACCGGATTTCACGTGTCCGGCCGTACTCAGGATCCACTCAGGAGGGAACGAAGTTTCAACTACAGGGTTTTTACCTTCTATGACGGACCTTTCCAGATCGCTTCATTTACCCCGTTCCTTTGTAACTCCATGTAGAGTGTCCTACAACCCCGAAAGGCAAGCCTTTCGGTTTGGGCTGTTCCCATTTCGCTCGCCGCTACTTAGGGAATCGCAATTGCTTTCTCTTCCTCCGGGTACTTAGATGTTTCAGTTCCCCGGGTCTGCCTTCATTATCCTATGTATTCAGATAAAGATACTGCTCCATTACGAGCAGTGGGTTCCCCCATTCGGAAATCTCCGGATCAAAGCTTACTTACAGCTCCCCGAAGCATATCGGTGTTAGTACCGTCCTTCATCGGCTCCTAGTGCCAAGGCATCCACCGTGCGCCCTTTCTAACTTAACCTAAAAGGTTTTTTCTTCTTAATTAAATAAGAGAGAAAACTAAAATGGCGATTACTCGGTTCTTTCTTGACTTCTTCTTATACGATTATCTAGTTTTCAAGGAACAAGGTTTTGAGAGATTGTTCTCTCAAAACTAAACAAACAAAATCCGTCGAACAATCTGTGATGTCCGTTAGGACATTTTCCTTAGAAAGGAGGTGATCCAGCCGCACCTTCCGATACGGCTACCTTGTTACGACTTCACCCCAATCATCTGTCCCACCTTAGGCGGCTGGCTCCTTACGGTTACCCCACCGACTTCGGGTGTTACAAACTCTCGTGGTGTGACGGGCGGTGTGTACAAGGCCCGGGAACGTATTCACCGCGGCATGCTGATCCGCGATTACTAGCGATTCCGGCTTCATGTAGGCGAGTTGCAGCCTACAATCCGAACTGAGAATGGTTTTATGGGATTGGCTCCACCTCGCGGCTTCGCTGCCCTTTGTACCATCCATTGTAGCACGTGTGTAGCCCAGGTCATAAGGGGCATGATGATTTGACGTCATCCCCACCTTCCTCCGGTTTGTCACCGGCAGTCACCTTAGAGTGCCCAACTAAATGCTGGCAACTAAGATCAAGGGTTGCGCTCGTTGCGGGACTTAACCCAACATCTCACGACACGAGCTGACGACAACCATGCACCACCTGTCACTCTGTCCCCGCAAAGGGGAAAGTCCTATCTCTAGGAGTGTCAGAGGATGTCAAGACCTGGTAAGGTTCTTCGCGTTGCTTCGAATTAAACCACATGCTCCACCGCTTGTGCGGGCCCCCGTCAATTCCTTTGAGTTTCAGCCTTGCGGCCGTACTCCCCAGGCGGAGTGCTTAATGCGTTAGCTGCAGCACTAAAGGGCGGAAACCCTCTAACACTTAGCACTCATCGTTTACGGCGTGGACTACCAGGGTATCTAATCCTGTTTGCTCCCCACGCTTTCGCGCCTCAGCGTCAGTTACAGACCAGAAAGCCGCCTTCGCCACTGGTGTTCCTCCACATCTCTACGCATTTCACCGCTACACGTGGAATTCCGCTTTCCTCTTCTGCACTCAAGTCCCCCAGTTTCCAATGACCCTCCACGGTTGAGCCGTGGGCTTTCACATCAGACTTAAAGGACCGCCTGCGCGCGCTTTACGCCCAATAATTCCGGACAACGCTTGCCACCTACGTATTACCGCGGCTGCTGGCACGTAGTTAGCCGTGGCTTTCTGGTTAGGTACCGTCAAGGTACCGGCAGTTACTCCAATACTTGTTCTTCCCTAACAACAGAGTTTTACGACCCGAAGGCCTTCATCACTCACGCGGCGTTGCTCCGTCAGACTTTCGTCCATTGCGGAAGATTCCCTACTGCTGCCTCCCGTAGGAGTCTGGGCCGTGTCTCAGTCCCAGTGTGGCCGATCACCCTCTCAGGTCGGCTACGCATCGTCGCCTTGGTGAGCCGTTACCTCACCAACTAGCTAATGCGCCGCGGGCCCATCTGTAAGTGTCAGCCGAAACCGACTTTCAGCTTCACCTCATGAGAGGTGAAGAATTATCCGGTATTAGCACCGACTTCCGGTGTTATCCCAGTCTTACAGGCAGGTTGCCCACGTGTTACTCACCCGTCCGCCGCTAACCATCAGGAGCAAGCTCCTAACGACTCGCTCGACTTGCATGTATTAGGCACGCCGCCAGCGTTCGTCCTGAGCCAGGATCAAACTCTCCATTAAAGAGTATGAGTTAGCTCATAAATGTTACGTTGGCTAGTGAATACTAGATTCACTATATTTTTATTGTTGACGTTTTTGTTTGTTTAGTTTTCAAAGAACAAGTATTTGTCTTCAGCGACATTAATTATCTTATCACACAAATTCGTTATTGTCAACTTCTACGAAAAATATTTGGTTTTTAATATTTTCGTAAGCTGTTAACGAATCAGCTTTATTACTATAACATCCATTATACCACTAGGCAACAGGAAGTTTTTTCCTGCTCAAAAAGCTCTACTGTCAATCGGAAAATTGAGCGCCTTCCCTATGATCTTTTGCAAAATCTTTCAGAGGACATTTTCCGTAAGATTGACAACCATTACACTGAAAAAAATCCTAATACTTCGCCATTGGGTCCATTATCTATTGTGGATTCCATTCAGGTTGCTCTTCCTTCAAAAGCTAGCGAATGGGCTTATTGCTCAAAGGACAGTAACACGATCAAGATTCATACAAAATTGGCCTGTATTAACGACAAAATTACCTCCCCAAAAAAAGTACAACAGCAATCTATTTTAATTGAGGGTTCAGATGGAGTTACAGTAATCTAAGTAGAAATTCAATTTGAAGCAGTTATTCAAGCTGCTCTTCAACTTTTAGAAAAATTGGCTAGTAAGAGATGGCTCCTTGCAAGGAGCCTTTTTTACATTCTACTTAACATCAGCTGCAATTGGTTCAAATCCAACATTAGCGGATATTCTTATCCAACTAGCATACTTATGGAATTGAATTTTTTTTTGTGAAAAAATGAAATGTTAATACAGTTTTTAGAAGTTTACGAAGTTAATAATATTGTAAAAATCAATTCAGTTCTAATGAGGAAATATGGTATAGAATAAGGTAACTCAAAAAAAATACTATTGTTTAAAAGGGGGATTTGAAAATGGAGAAGAGATTCGTAGTGATTATCCATTTAATTATATTTGGATTCATTATAGGCGGTACAGTCCATTTCAGGAGTAACGATGAAGCAATATCACTTGTAACCATTTTCTTCACAGGGATTTTGGCATTACAAAACATCATTCATAAAATGTTTGATACACACAAAGGACGGACCTCAAATAAATAATAAAAAACTGCCAAAATCAGTTGTGAATTCTACTTGTTCATTGTCAACCATTTGGCAGCCTTGTTCCTAAGGTTATTTAACCAATTTTAAAATCGTTTTAAAATGTGGATGTTCTGCTGTTTGCAGTAACTCATATAAAATCATTTCAGTACTTGTTGGCAAGATACCAAGCGCCTGCATTTTAGCCAGCCCGATTTCTCTATTTGCCTTTGTTCGAGAAGAGACTGCATCGGCAACGACCTCTACCTCAAGTCCCTGCTCCTGTAGCTGCCTGGCAGTTTGATATACACAAATATGGTTTTCAACACCTGTTAGGATAAATTGTGTACGCCCGCTTTCTTTAACTGCCTTTTTAAACGCCTCATCATTAAAAGCACTAAATGCCTTTTTGGCGATCGGCTTACCATCCATATGCTGGGAAATTTCCAGTGTTGTTCCGCCTAACAGACTTGGAATTTGTTCCAGCCATAAAATTGGTATGTTCAACGCCTTCATCGCTTGTACAAGCTTTGACGCATTTTGAATCACTGTTTCACTCTCATCCACAATTTGCGCAAGCTTCCCCTGTACATCTATCACAACAAGACAAGCTCTCTCTACTGTAAACATCTAAACACTCCTTTTTTACGATCCTGAATCTTTCCTAAAATAACATAATATAATCGTCATTAGAAAGTGTCTTTAAGAATTTTTTTCGTCTACTTGGCTAACTTATTTAACAGGGAAGTACCAAAACAAAGGCTAACCCTTAGCGGACGAGCCTTTCTCAGGAAACCTTAGGCATTCGGTGGATGAGATTCTCACACATCTTTCGTTACTCATACCGGCATTCGCACTTCTAAGCGCTCCACTAAACATTTGATCAAACTCTTCATCACAATGGAGGGTTCATAAAAATTGTAAAAGAAATATCGGAGAAGTTACGAGTAATTTGTCGGTTCCGAGTAAAATTCAACAAGGTCCCCTCTCGATAATCCTTTCGTATACTCAATAATTCTACCTGAAGGATCATGTGTTGTACCTTCGATTAATAGACAAGGGCTTTCACCTTTTATATTGAGCAATTGACTTTCCCTCTGGTCAGAAAAAGAAATTCTCATTCGCTGCTTTTGTTTGACTAGTTTTATATCATATAGATCTTTTAATACTTGATACAATGAAATATTATCCCCCATATGGTTTTCGATTCCTAAACAATACTTATAAGGGAGGATACTCAGTTCGATGGCAACCGAAATTCCATCAACAATTCGAAGTCTCTTTAAATAAAATATTTCTTCGCCAGATGAAATCTCCAACGTTTTTGCCATAAAGTCATTAGCCCGGTCTCTCTTCATGTCAATTGTTTTCGTAGTGGGAGTCAGCCCTTTATCCAACATACCTTTTGTAAAACTGTTAACCGAAATAAAGTTATATCGAATCCTTTGGTTGGTAACAAATGTGCCAACCCTTTCCTTGCGCTCAACAAACCCTTCCTTTTCCAAGACAGAAATGGCATGCCTTGCTGTCATTCTGCTGATTTTAAAAAACTCAGCCAATTCCCGTTCGGAAGGAAGTTTATCCCCATGCTTTAATGTACCATTATTTATATCTTCAATAATCTTATCTTTGATTTGCATATAATATGGGGTTTCCTCTTCTACTTCTTTCATAATAAAAGCTCCTAACATCTAGTATCCTTTTTATAAGGATATCTCATTTTCTAACAATCCGCCCATATTTTTACTCAAATTTAACATCACTTAAAAAGTACTCTTCATTCAAAACATTAGATTCCTCATAGCATTACAGATTCATCTTTTTTCAATCCATATCCAAAAGCACCATAATATTCACATACCTTCGCTGCCGTTTCTGCAGCCAGCCTCATCGCTTCCCGAATATTATGATATTGATGAAATTGAGTTAAAAACATCGCAATAAACGAATCTCCCGCCCCTAGCGTGTCAATCACATTTGCTTCATGGATTGATTGCTCAAATACCTTTCCATTGGCCAAAAATAATGCCCCGTCTCCCCCTCTTGTCATACCGACAAATGGAGTTCCAAGATTACCAATATAATGCATGAAATCGATGCATTCTGACTTAGAAAGGTCGCTTCCAGAAAAAAACGCATATTGAAGATACGGGCAAACCGTTCGGATATACTCTTCATCACGGCGTGAAGAGAAATCGAAGGAAATCGGAACCCTTTCTGACAATACTGGCAATTCCTTTTCAATTCGGCTATAAACGCTCGTATGCATTAAGTCATGGGTGGCAATGAAGAGCAAATCATCTTCAGTAAAGTTTAACTTAAACTGAGATTGGACTCCTCCTTTATTCGAGCCGACAAAGACACGGTCACCTTCTTCATTTAGGGTGACCACTGATTCCCAATTTGGTCCATATGCCCTTCTAATCCTTGAAATATCGATGTTTTCTGCTTCCAAACTGTTTAAAACCAAGTCACCCGCCTCATCATCGCCAATAATTCCCATGTATGAACTTCTTTCCACTCCATTTCGTTTCGAAAAAACAGCTACATTTAATGCGTTTCCTCCGGGAAAAATTTCCCCGCGATCTTTATAGAAATCGACAACATTATCGCCAACACCAATTAACTTCATCATATACCCCCACATTAGTTTTTAAATTTAACCCCCTTCAAAATGAAGGGGGTTAAATACATCTCATTACACGGCATTTCTTGATAGCGTGTTTAAGAACTTATTGACTCGTTCATTTTTATTGCTCGTATGGAAAAATTGTTGCGGCGTGGCATCCTGAACAATTACTCCCTGATCAATGAAAATGATTCGATCCCCTACCTCACGGGCGAATCCCATTTCATGTGTAACAACAACCATCGTCATTCCCTCAAGCGCAAGGTTTTTCATAACGACGAGGACTTCACCTACAAGCTCTGGATCCAAAGCAGAAGTCGGTTCATCAAAAAGAAGCATCTTTGGTTTCATAGCCAAGGCTCTAGCAATCGCGATCCGCTGCTGCTGCCCTCCTGAAAGAGAGTGTGGATAGACGTTGATTTTATCTAGTAATCCTACTTTTTCCAACAGGACCTTTGCCTCTTGAATCGCTGTTTCTTTTTTTATTTTCCTAACATGAATAGGTCCTTCAATGATATTTTCAAGAACGGTTTTATGGGCGAACAAATGAAACCCTTGAAAAACCATGCCAATTTCAGTCCGGAATTTACTTAGTTCTTTTTCAGAATACGGTTGTTTTTTTCCATTGTGTTCTTTAAATAAAACCGATTTGCCTTCCAAGCAAATATCTCCGCCTGTTGGATACTCCAGGGCATTGATCATTCTTAAAAGGGTGCTTTTTCCGCTGCCGCTCGGACCGATAATCACGACCACTTCGCCCTTTTTAACGGATAAATCTACTCCTTTAATGACCTCCTTCCCAGAGAAGGATTTTTTAATGTTGGCTAGCTGTAGCATTCCGTTTACCACCCCGCTTTTCCAAATAATCCACCAGGATTGCAAGTGGATAATGCAAAATCCAGTAAATAATCGCTACCATCGTAAAGATCAGTAAATTCTGATAGGTAGATGCAGCCAGCAAATTCCCTTGATGCATGACCTCAGCTACTGTAATGACAGCAGCCAACGATGAGTTTTTGATTAAGATGATCGCCGAATTCCCGATGGCTGGCAGAACATTGCTAAATGCTTGCGGAAGTATGATCCGCCTCATCGCCAGTGAGTAGTCCATTCCAACAGCCTTCGCCGCTTCCATCTGACCCTTTGGTACAGCTTGGATTCCAGCGCGGAAGGTTTCTGCCAAATAACCGCCCTCGTTAAAAGAAAGGGCAATAATCGCTGCCTGAAAAGCTGTAAGTGTAACGCCAAAGGAAGGAAAGACAAAGTAAACATACATCATTTGAACCAATAATGGGGTTCCTCTAACCAAACTAATATAGATATTACATACCTTATTGATAGCCTTATTTTTTGATAACCTGCCTAAAGCCACGGCTAAACCAATGACTAATGATAGAATAAGAGAGATGATGGTTAGTTCGATCGTAATAACTGTCCCTTGGAGTAAGTTGGGAGTAAACTCGATAATACTTTTCCAAATCGTATTCATTCTAAATCCTCCTTCAATCACTTGAAATTCCAATCTACTCCCCATTTTTTATAAATCTTTTTAATCGTTCCATCCTTTTTCGCAGCTGCGATCGCTTTGTTCAACTTTTCTACTATAGCTGTATTTTTCTTGGCAACCCCAATTCCAATCTTGCCGGCAAGGGAAGGAACATAGTCATCGACAACACGGAAGTTGGCACCAGGATTCTTGCTTTTTAAATAAGTGAAAGTAGGTGAATCAGCAATCGCCGCATCTAAACGCTTGTTTTCAATATCTTTTAATAGGTCTGCAGTTGTTTGATAGGTTTTGATGTTTAAATTAAGTGATTTGTTTTTTTGATCAAGCATATCCTTATAGGATGTTCCGATTTGAACCCCAACGGTTTTTCCCTTTAAATCCTCTAGAGATTTTGTCGTCTTATCTCCCGGCTGAACAATTAAGCCTTCACCATAACCGAAGACAGGATCGGTAAAGTTAATTACCTTTTGTCTTTCTGGCGTGATATACATACCATCCACAATCACATCCGCTTTTCCTGATTGAAGCGAAGGAATAAGAGCATCCCACTCGGCTGTCTGCATGTCGACTTTCAGATTTGCCCTTTTTGCCAAATCATTGATAATGTCATACATAAAGCCCTCGTATTTGTTCGTTTGAGGATTGACGATCCCAAAAGGAGCACCCCCTGCTGTCGTGACGACGCGAATGGTTTCAGTCCCTTTGGAAGCATCACCGGTGCCGGATGCTGTTTTGTTGGACTGACCACAAGCAGTTAAAGCGACTAAAAACGTACAAATCAAACCAATTAAAAGACCTTTTTTCATTTTACTTTCCTCCATTTTGGTTTTTTGTAAGATAGTTGGATCATGGGTAAGCGTTTTCATATTTTTTACCAGAATATAATGGCAGTCCATTCATTCTCTTTTCTTACAATAACCACCTTTCCATATAAGCTTTATTGGAATTTTTAGAATTTTTATATTTTTATAATATCATATAATGTCTTGCTGGTATATACCAAAAATAAAAATTTTATGTTAGATAATCTACCAATCTGCATGAAAGTTTCCAAAGATTTTCTGCGTAGGCAAAGCGATCACAAATGCGTCAGGGTCTATTCCTTTCACCACACGCAGCAATTCCGCCCATTCGCCATTCATAATCACGCAAAGTAACACCGTTCTGTCCGTATGACTGTAGACACCCATTGCGTTCCATGATGTCACCCCCCTATGGAGTGTTTGATTCAATTCGGCAGAAACATCCTCTCCGTGATTCGTAATGATCATCACCGTGTTTCTTTGGGCAATATTTAAGATCGTGTCATAAGTTTGGGTCCCAACAAAAAATGATAGAATTGTATACATGGCCGATTGAAAATCAAAGAGGTATGCTGAGACGACAACAATGCTGGCACTGAAAATAAGACCAAATCTGCCAATCGAAATATTATAATACTTTGCTACAACACGGGAGAGAATATCCAGCCCGCCCACTGAACCTCCCAATCTGAGAATCAAAGCGGCTCCGATTCCGGAGATCATCGCTCCAAAAATGGCACAGAGCAAAATATCCTTTGTCCATGCTGCATAAACAGGAAGCCAATCGAAGAAAAAAGATGAAATAACGACGGAAAAAATCGTATAAAAAATGAACTTCTTTCCAATATGAATATACCCAAGGACTAACAACGGAATATTGTAAAGAAAATACTGGATTCCCATTGGCCAGCCGAACACATGATAAAAAATCACACATATCCCGCCAAGTCCCCCAGCTAGCAGCGATGCTGGGGCTAAAAATTGATTCGTGCCAAAGGCAAATAAAAAGCATCCCAATGTTAGTCCAGCTATTTCATAAGCGATTCGAAACTTTCGGCCTAGATTCAAATTTCGATGGAGATGTAAAGAGTATCCTTTTTCCATAATATTAACCGATGGCAGCCCTAATATGGTTGAGAGTCTGTTCTAATGCCTGATCGGGATCAAGATAGTATGTCGAGTTATAAATCTCAAGACCCAGATACCCTTGGTATTCAAACTGTTCGAGCTCATTAACATATTGATGTAATGGTAATGTTCCATCACCCCACGCCACATGATTGGGACCATCGCAAAGGTGAATATGGTTCACCTTCAGTTCTGTAAAATAATCTACGAGGCTGTCACCTGCTTCGGCCATCGGAACCGTATCCACATTGCAGCCTAAACGAGGAGAATGGATCTCATTCAACATTTTTTTAGCCAAATCTTTGTTAAAAATAAGATTGGATTCCCTTTTCAGAAGCGGCTCAAGCGTTAAATCAATCCCCAGTACATCCGCCTTCTCAATAATGATTTGAAGCGACTCTCTTGAGCGCTTCCACGCCTCATCGGGCTTTTTGTTAAAATACCCCGTTCCTGGAACGATCTGCATCAAGTTCGCACCTAATTCACTGGCAATATCCAGGCTTTTCAGCAGATATTTTATACTTCTATCCCGAAGAGAAGGTTCTTCCGCGGCGATATTGATGGGATATTTGCAGGTTTCCGGCGTAAAGCAGGCAATGTTTAAATCTCTCCGTACTATTTCATCGCGAATCCGACAGACTGAAGCAAAGGTTGCGTCTTCGATCGGAACGTGCGGAGATCCGCCCCACAGTTCCACTGCATGAATATCATACTTCACTAAACTATCAAGAAAATACTCCAGTGGATATAAAGCATAGTAAATATTCATAGGCGAAATTTGTGACATCTGAATCTTTCTCATGTAATCCTCCCGATTTAATAGAGCATTTTGCGGATATTTTCCAACGACCTTAAAAAGGCCTTATCCGGTTCTGGGTAATAATTGGAAGCAGCCAATTCCATTGATAAATATCCATGGTATTGGAAGTCGACGATTTCTTTCAAATATTGATCAATTGGCAAGTTTCCGTCACCAACAGCGAGATGCCCTGATGGTGTCCCGTCAATCACATGGATGTGAAGCAAGTCAGTCCCGAGGGCTTCAAAGTAATCTTTCACTGTATCACCGGCCACAGCCATGGCGACAATATCCATCATTCCTTTAAGGCTGTCCATGTTAATTTCCTGGAGCATTCTCTTCAGGGTTTGAACATTGGTGATCAAATTGGATTCAAATGGCTGGAGCGGTTCCAGTAATAACGTAACCCCTGACTTTTCGGCCATATGGGCCAGGATTGCAAGCGCCTCACGGGAACGGCTCCATGCTTCTTCAATCGGCTCATGATAATAACCCCATCCGGACGTCATCAGCATCAGATTTGTACCCAATTCGGCCGTTATTTCAATATTTTTCAAATAGTAATCCATACTTCGTTTTTGAATTTCAGGCTCTTTTGCGGCAATATTATTAGCGTACATAAGCTGCTCCGGGGTATAACAGGCAAGGTTAAGGCAGCGGCTTTCGATTTCCTTTCTGATCCTCGCTGCATCAGAAAGCGAAATATCCTCCGAATACAGGTGAGGAAATCCGCCCCACAGCTCAATATTGGGTATCTCATATTTCACCATCGTATCAAAAAATACTCAAGTGAATAGTTCAAATAGTGCAGGTTCATCCCAGCAAGGTTTACATTTTTCAAACGCTCACCCCCAAACACAAAAGTGCATTCTCCAGTGGTTTGACCGGATCGCTAATATACCTGCTCCTGACGATTTCCAATGTCAGATAACCGTTGTAATTGTGCCGGCCAATTTCCTCTAAATACTGTGACAAAGGTAATGTTCCGTCTCCAGGGGCGAGATGACTGGAATCCACGAAATGAATATGCCTCAAATCCTTGCCCAATTCCCGAAAACAGTCGGCAAAGGTTTCTCCGGCTGCCGCCATAGGACATATATCAATGACCGCTTGTAAATGGGAAGAGCCCACTTCGTTCAGCATTCTTTTTAATTCAGACACATTTGTGATCAGATTGGACACTTTTAATTCCAAGGCTTCAAGAACAACGGTAATATCCAAGGATTCAGCCTTCTTTGCGATCGTCTCCAGTGATTCCCTTGACCGCTTCCAGGCTTTTTCCACCGGCTCATCGAAATATCCTTTCCCCGGTACCATTTGCAGCATGTTCGCACCAAGCTCGGAGGTGACTTCAATGCTTTTTAAAAAATAATGGATACTTCTTTCCCTGACGTTTGGCTCCTTGGCCGCAATATTGACTGGATAAATGCACTGTTCCGGCGTCACACAGATGAGCTGTAGTTGCCGCCGCTCGATTTCTTTCCTAATCCGCCCGACCTCAGCGTAGGTGACATCTTCGATATACAAATGGGGAGATGCTGCCCATAGTTCAATATTTTCAATGCCTAGCTTCACCATGGAATCCAAAAAGAAATCCAGAGAGTAACGCCGGAAATGTTCATTCATACCTGCAAGCTGTGACCGATGAACTTTATTCATTTCTTCACCTCTTCCTTTGAATTAATAAGGAGCAAATACCTGTACAACCTCTGAAGCAACCTTTGCACCCAATGCCAAACATTCCTGAATGGTTTTCTGGTTCACCATTCCATAGATATATCCGGCAATAAAGGAATCTCCGGCACCCACCGTATTCACAACGGGAACGCTCACAATTCCCTGCTGATAGAAATGCTCACCATCATAAGCGATGCTTCCTTCTTCGCCCAAAGTAACGATGACAACCTTTGGTCCATGTTCTTTCGCCCATTTCGTATATTCTTCAATATAAGAGTCCCTCTGGTGATAGGAGAAAAAAGCGTAATCGACGTTTGGCAGAATCGACTTGATCTCTTCATTTTCAAGCTTTACGGAAAAATCGTAGACAACCGGAACTCCCGCCTTTTTAAAAATCGGAACCTGGTCATTTACTTTCCCCCAAAAGGATGTATGAACGAGATCATGTTCGGTGATAAACTCGATATCCTCTTCACCTAGCGTCAAGTCCTTAAGCACTCCTTCAAAATACTTTACATGGACTCTCTCGTTGCCTTTTAGGGCCATCTTTGTGATCGCCGTACTGCCTTTTTTTTGATAAAAAAAAGATAAGTCGATGTCATGCTTTTTCAATAAAGTAAGCATCTGTTCCCCATGTTCATCATCCCCAGTCATACTAACAAGCGAAACAGGCACGCCCAATCTGCTTAAATGAATCGCAACATCAACCGAATTTCCGGTTGGACAGGTGATACCCAGTTCTTCATAATCATCAATGCAATTATCACCAACAGTTACCACGCGCATCTTCTTCACCCCTCATTCTCCAAGAACATGGACAACAAATTCGCGGTGAAGGGGGCCATCCAATTCTACGAAATAGATTGTTTGCCTTGATCCCATCACCATTTTTCCATCATGGAGCGGAAAAAAAGTATCTTTCCCAAGCAGAGCCGATCTTAAGTGGGAATACCCGTTAACGGCCATTTGCCCATCAGAATGAAGAAACCGTGCATGATGATAATCATGCTTTCTCGGGGCCAATCGCTCCAGCATCTCTAAGAGATCTTTCTCAATATCCGGAAGGCCTTCATTCACGGTGATGCCGCTCGTTGTATGCTTGGTCATGATATGAACAGTCCCAATTGTTAAACCAGCAGAAGCAACCGCTTCTTTTACAATCTCAGTAATGTTAATGATTTCTAAATCTTGTTTGGTCTGAAGGCTAAATGTTTTTACTACTGATTTCATCCATCGTTCCTCCGATCCAGCTTCAGCAAGTTTGCGGCATTTGCATGAAAAATGTTCGATTCAAGCGCTGGCTTTAAATGTAAATCCTGAATGGCCCAGACAAGTCTTTTTGGATCAACCCTCGGTGTGTTGGACCCAAATACGATCTGTTCGGAAAGACTTCGCTCAAGGTTTTTTAGTCCAATCTGCCCATCTAGCACTTGATGCACTGAATCAGACGGTGAACCACTGAAAAGAATCGATGTATCGAAGTAGACATTTTTGTATTTAATCCCGAGCATAAAGGCTTCATAAACCCACGGCCAGGCAAATTGGGAAATGATGACTTTTAGTTTCGGGAAATCTTGAATGACTTTTTCAAGCATCAGCGGGTGTGCCAATGCCGCCTGACCAATCGGCGACCAGCTCATTCCACAGTGAAAAAATATCGGTATATCCAGTTCCGAGCAAAGCTGATAGATAGGATAGCAGTAGTCTTTGTTGGTGATGTCGAATTGCTGTAAGGAAGGATCCAATTTCAACCCTTGCAGTCCAAACTCCTTAACGGCTTTTTCAAGCTCAACCAAAGCATCTGGGCTCCTTGGGTCTACTGAGGCAAAACCAATAAATCGGGAGCTTTTTTCCATTAACCAGGAAATTTGTTCGTTTGTAACCAGCTTGCAGCCTTGGGCTGTTGTACAATCAATGGGCATAATGACGGCCTTCTCAATTCCAGCTGCATCCATTTGAGAGAAATGGGATTCAAGCGAGTGCGGTGAGCTGTAAACGCCATACACATTCTTTACGGCTTTCTCAAGAGCCGGATCTTGGTCTACCACTTCTTTTATATGGAGCGGGTGCTGATGAATATCGATCACATTTATTCACTCCCTGTTTTTTAAAATAGGCTTGAGGAGTACGCAATCGGGGACACTCCTCAAGCATAAATAAATGTTTAATAAGCCACAGTTCTGTAATATCTTCTTTTATCCAATGAATGTCCGCGTTTGTCTTCCAAATGGATACTCACACGCTGCAATGCTGTTGCCAGTACGAGCGGAGCCAAGTATTTTCTGAATTCCTGGTTGATTCCATTAAGAAGATAATCTTTCGTATCAAAAATGGTTAACTTTTTCGTATAGTCGTTTGCAAAATTCTCCACACGATCCATCAATGGGCGAGTTTCATCCTCAGATTTTAAGAGAATCATACTCATATCTTCATCTACCAACTCAATCGTGCCGTGGAAAAACTCAGCAGCATGAATGGCCTTTGTCCGTACCCATTGCATTTCCTCCAACACACACATCGAATAGGCATATGTTCTTCCCCAGGAAGTACCAGAGCCGACAAGCATGTGGTATGTTTCATCTTTGTACGTATTCGCGAACTCTTCTGCCTTCTTTTCAGTAGCTTTTTTCACATTCATTAACTCAGTTGGGATTCCTTCCAATTGTGAAATGAATGTTTCGTAGTCTGAGAACTCACCGTGGTTATGGATCAGCCTGAAAACAATGATATACATTTGAAGATTAATAGAATCTGCCGAAAAATCATTCTCGGCATAGTTTGCAATTGGATAATCGACGAGATTAGCTAATGGAGTTCCCAGTTCACCTACTAAACCAATCGTTGTTGCTCCTCTTTTTTTGCAATATTTAGCGGCAGCAACCGTTTCGGTTGTTGTTCCGGATAAAGAGGACAAAATCACAAGCGAATCTTTGCCAAATTGCTTGTGATTTTGGAGCATAAATTCTGATGCGATTTCCGCATAGGCTGGGATCGTTGATACGGAATTAAGCATATATTCAAACGGATACATAATGGCAATGGAACCGCCAGAACCAAGAAGGAAAATATTTTTGAATTGTTTCCCCGAAACTTCATCGATATCCTGTTCAATCTGACTTCTTAATCCAACTGCACCATTCGTAACTTTTAAGTATTTTTCCTCACTAAAATTCAACAAAACTTGTCACTCCCTATGTGATAGTATATTTCTTGGTATATACCAGAAAGAATAAACTGTTGTGGTTGATTGGAGCATCAAACGCTTCGCTTTTTGCGGATGTCTGGGATGGTTTTTATCATTGGTTTTTGCCTTTATACCGCTTTTAAGCATTGATGGTATGAAACTCCCTATTCTTGTTACCATCGAACACTTTTTTTGCACTCATGGTCACAAGCACCTGAATTTTGTGTTCGTGCCTCCAGCTTCAATCAACACGTTTCTGGTATATACCAACACGGCTAAAAATTACGGTATATACCAAGGAGCTTGCCGCTCTGTTGGTATATACCAAACCGTTAAATTGATCTTATCATGTGTATTTAATTTTTTCAATAAATAGAATACTATTTATTTTTCGACAACCTGTCGATTTTCCACCGTCATGCAGATCACGCGGTGATTTCGATCTAAACTTTGCAAAGAGTACAAATTTAGATTTGGACCGTTTGCTACGGAAATCTATCAAGCACCATTTCTTTACATGTACCATAAACCAGCCGGGATGACGGAAGAAGAATATGTAGATCAAGTAGTAATCAAGCAAACCATAAAAGTTGGACATAAACAGCTTTAAAAATGGCAGAGGTCAGCGTCCATGAACGCTTCAGGCTAATAAGAAACTGGTCTCTAATTATTCAAGAACATAAAGCAGAAATCGCTGAAATCATGACATTGGAAAATGGCATGTCGCTAAATGAATCGCTCAGTGAAGTGGATTATGCGACAAATTACACTAAACTCATATATTACTTATCGGTCATCAAGAAGCCTCCAATGTAAAAGTAAAAAAGATAGAGTAGAAAAAAAGACAACCCATATCGGATTGTCTTTCGTTTGCCTGGCAACGTCCT
The DNA here is from genome assembly GCF_030915385.1 of Neobacillus sp. PS3-12. Lineage (GTDB taxonomy): Bacteria > Bacillota > Bacilli > Bacillales > Cytobacillaceae > JAEVLT01. The sequence goes on from NZ_CP133268.1 coordinate 423,862, forward strand.
ACTCTCACAGGGACTTGCGTCCCAACTACCATCGGCGCAAAGAAGCTTAACTTCCGTGTTCGGTATGGGAACGGGTGTGACCTTCTTGCCATAATTGCCAGACTATAAAATTTGAGGTTCATTCCCTCAAAACTAGATAATCAAAAAGAAGTGTAAAGAACGAGTTCGCTATTTTACTTAGATAATTGTCTAGCTCCAGCGTCCAGCAACTAGTGTCCTTCAGTCTTTTCCCTACGATAAGTCAACATCGATTCGCTATCGCTCATCGTGTTTCCTTTATCTCAGTCAAAGCCCTCCAGGCCATACGTTGCTAACCGGCCGCTTCCGCTTTTCGATTTTGGTTAAGTCCTCGATTCGATTAGTATCAGTCAGCTCCACACGTCACCGCGCTTCCACCTCTGACCTATCAACCTGATCATCTTTCAGGGATCTTACTAGCTTGACGCTATGGGAAATCTCATCTCGAGGGGGGCTTCATGCTTAGATGCTTTCAGCACTTATCCCGTCCGCACATAGCTACCCAGCGATGCCTTTGGCAAGACAACTGGTACACCAGCGGTGCGTCCATCCCGGTCCTCTCGTACTAAGGACAGCTCCTCTCAAATTTCCTGCGCCCACGACGGATAGGGACCGAACTGTCTCACGACGTTCTGAACCCAGCTCGCGTACCGCTTTAATGGGCGAACAGCCCAACCCTTGGGACCGACTACAGCCCCAGGATGCGATGAGCCGACATCGAGGTGCCAAACCTCCCCGTCGATGTGGACTCTTGGGGGAGATAAGCCTGTTATCCCCAGGGTAGCTTTTATCCGTTGAGCGATGGCCCTTCCATGCGGAACCACCGGATCACTAAGCCCGACTTTCGTCCCTGCTCGACTTGTAGGTCTCGCAGTCAAGCTCCCTTGTGCCTTTACACTCTGCGAATGATTTCCAACCATTCTGAGGGAACCTTTGGGCGCCTCCGTTACTCTTTAGGAGGCGACCGCCCCAGTCAAACTGCCCACCTGACACTGTCTCCCACCCCGATGAGGGGTGCGGGTTAGAATTTCAATACAGCCAGGGTAGTATCCCACCAACGCCTCCACGTAAGCTGGCGCTCACGTATCAAAGGCTCCTACCTATCCTGTACAAGCTGTACCAAAATTCAATATCAGGCTACAGTAAAGCTCCATGGGGTCTTTCCGTCCTGTCGCGGGTAACCTGCATCTTCACAGGTACTATAATTTCACCGAGTCTCTCGTTGAGACAGTGTCCAGATCGTTACGCCTTTCGTGCGGGTCGGAACTTACCCGACAAGGAATTTCGCTACCTTAGGACCGTTATAGTTACGGCCGCCGTTTACTGGGGCTTCGATTCAGAGCTTCGCTTTTAGCTAACCCCTCCTCTTAACCTTCCAGCACCGGGCAGGCGTCAGCCCCTATACTTCGCCTTGCGGCTTCGCAGAGACCTGTGTTTTTGCTAAACAGTCGCCTGGACCTATTCACTGCGGCTCTTCAGGGCGATTAACCCCAAAGAGCACCCCTTCTCCCGAAGTTACGGGGTCATTTTGCCGAGTTCCTTAACGAGAGTTCTCTCGCTCACCTTAGGATTCTCTCCTCGCCTACCTGTGTCGGTTTGCGGTACGGGCACCTTTTATCTTGCTAGAGGCTTTTCTTGGCAGTGTGGAATCAGGAACTTCGGTACTCTATTTCCCTCGGCATCACAGCTCAGCCTTTGCGGTGAACGGATTTTCCTATTCACCAGCCTAACTGCTTACACGCACATATCCAGCAGTGCGCTTACCCTATCCTCCTGCGTCCCCCCGTTGCTCAAACGATAAAGAGGTGGTACAGGAATATCAACCTGTTATCCATCGCCTACGCCTTTCGGCCTCGGCTTAGGTCCCGACTAACCCTGAGCGGACGAGCCTTCCTCAGGAAACCTTAGGCATTCGGTGGATGAGATTCTCACTCATCTTTCGCTACTCATACCGGCATTCTCACTTCTAAGCGCTCCACCAGTCCTTACGGTCTAGCTTCAACGCCCTTAGAACGCTCTCCTACCGCGGACACCTAATGGTGTCCACCCACAGCTTCGGTGATACGTTTAGCCCCGGTACATTTTCGGCGCAGAGTCACTCGACCAGTGAGCTATTACGCACTCTTTAAATGGTGGCTGCTTCTAAGCCAACATCCTGGTTGTCTAAGCAACTCCACATCCTTTTCCACTTAACGTATACTTTGGGACCTTAGCTGGTGGTCTGGGCTGTTTCCCTTTTGACTACGGATCTTATCACTCGCAGTCTGACTCCCACGGATAAGTCTTTGGCATTCGGAGTTTGTCTGAATTCGGTAACCCGATGAGGGCCCCTAGTCCAAACAGTGCTCTACCTCCAAGACTCTTACAACGTGAGGCTAGCCCTAAAGCTATTTCGGAGAGAACCAGCTATCTCCAAGTTCGATTGGAATTTCTCCGCTACCCACACCTCATCCGCGCACTTTTCAACGTGCGTCGGTTCGGGCCTCCAGTAGGTGTTACCCTACCTTCACCCTGGACATGGGTAGATCACCTGGTTTCGGGTCTACGACCACATACTAAAATCGCCCTATTCAGACTCGCTTTCGCTGCGGCTCCGTTTCATCAACTTAACCTTGCATGGGATCGTAACTCGCCGGTTCATTCTACAAAAGGCACGCCATTACCCATAAAAGGGCTTTGACTACTTGTAGGCACACGGTTTCAGGAACTGTTTCACTCCCCTTCCGGGTGCTTTTCACCTTTCCCTCACGGTACTGGTTCACTATCGGTCACTAGGGAGTATTTAGCCTTGGGAGATGGTCCTCCCAGCTTCCGACCGGATTTCACGTGTCCGGCCGTACTCAGGATCCACTCAGGAGGGAACGAAGTTTCAACTACAGGGTTTTTACCTTCTATGACGGACCTTTCCAGATCGCTTCATTTACCCCGTTCCTTTGTAACTCCATGTAGAGTGTCCTACAACCCCGAAAGGCAAGCCTTTCGGTTTGGGCTGTTCCCATTTCGCTCGCCGCTACTTAGGGAATCGCAATTGCTTTCTCTTCCTCCGGGTACTTAGATGTTTCAGTTCCCCGGGTCTGCCTTCATTATCCTATGTATTCAGATAAAGATACTGCTCCATTACGAGCAGTGGGTTCCCCCATTCGGAAATCTCCGGATCAAAGCTTACTTACAGCTCCCCGAAGCATATCGGTGTTAGTACCGTCCTTCATCGGCTCCTAGTGCCAAGGCATCCACCGTGCGCCCTTTCTAACTTAACCTAAAAGGTTTTTTCTTCTTAATTAAATAAGAGAGAAAACTAAAATGGCGATTACTCGGTTCTTTCTTGACTTCTTCTTATACGATTATCTAGTTTTCAAGGAACAAGGTTTTGAGAGATTGTTCTCTCAAAACTAAACAAACAAAATCCGTCGAACAATCTGTGATGTCCGTTAGGACATTTTCCTTAGAAAGGAGGTGATCCAGCCGCACCTTCCGATACGGCTACCTTGTTACGACTTCACCCCAATCATCTGTCCCACCTTAGGCGGCTGGCTCCTTACGGTTACCCCACCGACTTCGGGTGTTACAAACTCTCGTGGTGTGACGGGCGGTGTGTACAAGGCCCGGGAACGTATTCACCGCGGCATGCTGATCCGCGATTACTAGCGATTCCGGCTTCATGTAGGCGAGTTGCAGCCTACAATCCGAACTGAGAATGGTTTTATGGGATTGGCTCCACCTCGCGGCTTCGCTGCCCTTTGTACCATCCATTGTAGCACGTGTGTAGCCCAGGTCATAAGGGGCATGATGATTTGACGTCATCCCCACCTTCCTCCGGTTTATCACCGGCAGTCACCTTAGAGTGCCCAACTAAATGCTGGCAACTAAGATCAAGGGTTGCGCTCGTTGCGGGACTTAACCCAACATCTCACGACACGAGCTGACGACAACCATGCACCACCTGTCACTCTGTCCCCGCAAAGGGGAAAGTCCTATCTCTAGGAGTGTCAGAGGATGTCAAGACCTGGTAAGGTTCTTCGCGTTGCTTCGAATTAAACCACATGCTCCACCGCTTGTGCGGGCCCCCGTCAATTCCTTTGAGTTTCAGCCTTGCGGCCGTACTCCCCAGGCGGAGTGCTTAATGCGTTAGCTGCAGCACTAAAGGGCGGAAACCCTCTAACACTTAGCACTCATCGTTTACGGCGTGGACTACCAGGGTATCTAATCCTGTTTGCTCCCCACGCTTTCGCGCCTCAGCGTCAGTTACAGACCAGAAAGCCGCCTTCGCCACTGGTGTTCCTCCACATCTCTACGCATTTCACCGCTACACGTGGAATTCCGCTTTCCTCTTCTGCACTCAAGTCCCCCAGTTTCCAATGACCCTCCACGGTTGAGCCGTGGGCTTTCACATCAGACTTAAAGGACCGCCTGCGCGCGCTTTACGCCCAATAATTCCGGACAACGCTTGCCACCTACGTATTACCGCGGCTGCTGGCACGTAGTTAGCCGTGGCTTTCTGGTTAGGTACCGTCAAGGTACCGGCAGTTACTCCAATACTTGTTCTTCCCTAACAACAGAGTTTTACGACCCGAAGGCCTTCATCACTCACGCGGCGTTGCTCCGTCAGACTTTCGTCCATTGCGGAAGATTCCCTACTGCTGCCTCCCGTAGGAGTCTGGGCCGTGTCTCAGTCCCAGTGTGGCCGATCACCCTCTCAGGTCGGCTACGCATCGTCGCCTTGGTGAGCCGTTACCTCACCAACTAGCTAATGCGCCGCGGGCCCATCTGTAAGTGTCAGCCGAAACCGACTTTCAGCTTCACCTCATGAGAGGTGAAGAATTATCCGGTATTAGCGCCGACTTCCGGTGTTATCCCAGTCTTACAGGCAGGTTGCCCACGTGTTACTCACCCGTCCGCCGCTAATCTCGAGGGGCAAGCCCCTCAAGATTCGCTCGACTTGCATGTATTAGGCACGCCGCCAGCGTTCGTCCTGAGCCAGGATCAAACTCTCCATAAAAGAGTATGAGTTAGCTCATAAATGTTACGTTGGCTAGTGAAGATAACTTCACTATTGTTTATTGTTGACGTTTTTGTTTGTTTAGTTTTCAAAGAACAAAAGTTTGTCTTAGCGACATTTATTATCTTATCATATCGATTCGTCATCGTCAACTTCTACGAAAAATATTTAGTTTTTAATATTTTCGAAAGCTTTTAACGAATCAGCTTTATTACTATAACATCATTATCATTATCTAGCAACAGGAATATTTTTCTATCAGCAAATAAAAAGCCTATATAGATAGAAAGAATATCATCTAAATAGGCTCAATTAATTTTTGTGCTTATCATTGTTAATTTTCTTGATCACTTAAAAAATTTACCATATATTGATTGACTTGTTCGGCTTTCTCTATGAATAAACAATGGCTCGCATTCGCTATCATTTTAACATCAATGTGTGGAATACATTCTTTGGCACTTGCCACTGCTTTCATAGGATTATAGATAATTTCTTCTTCACCCATCAGCATCAGAACAGGGACTTTAATGGTTTTTAATTTTTCTTTTGGAATCACGGCCGGTATTACTGGCTTTGTATTATATTTATAATGAAAAACTCCATATATAAATTGTTCAAAATTGTACCCCGAAATAATATTTCCCTTGGCCACAAACCAGTTACAGAAAAAACGTTGGATAAAGGCTTTATTGCGAATAATATTAATCAATGCCAGGCGAACAAAAAATTGTTTATAAAATGGAATAAATGAAGATTACCTTTAACTATGAAAGCTCTCTCCAATTCTATTTTTTTCGATAATTCATATTGAGCAATCTTCGAAGATAAACTAAAGAATCACTACGTCCATTGTCATATTTATATCCTAGACAAAGTAGAACGGCATCGTCAAACGTAAAGGCAAACTTTGGGAGAATTTTGTAATTTAAAAATGGGGCATAATAAATTTCTTTATTTTTCGTACAGACTTTTGCAATTTGATAATCAACCATTTCCCAGATTTCTTCAACAATATAATTAGAAAGTGCCTTTTTAATAGGTTTTAATCGATCCTCCCTTGCTTTATATCCTTCATCTAAAGAATGATCCGTTTTCGAATCTTGAAGAGCATTTACATGATTGCTGTCCCTCACTTCTTTAGTATCCGTTTTTGCTGGAGATAATGAAAGTTCATTTTCCTTAAGCATATAGGTCTTATCTCTTTTTTCATTATAAACAGTATATATCTTAGTAAGTTTGTTATAGCCATGAACAGTAACTTCTTCACCATTATAATAAGCAGTTTGTAATATCCTAAACATTCTCTTTAACCATCTTTCATTTTCAATTTAAACGATCATTTTTATGCAAAAAATACAGATCTTAAAAGAAAAGCTCCAGTACCAAAAACGGTACTGCAGCTTTTATCTAATCATAAAATATAATTGCGAAACAATCTAAAATCTACCATAAGTGAAAATTGTTAGAAGAATGAAATGGATGAAACTTTTTTAACACACTCTTAAACTCTACAAAATTATTATGCTGATTGCTTTTCTCTTCTTTTTGTACGAACTTCCTTTTCGTTTAATTTTGACACTCTAAATAATAGGATCAATCCTGCGTTAAACATCAGTGTCCATACAAGAGCAAAATGATTGCCACTCAAGTAGATTCCAATTACAGGTACTACTAAAAATATGAAGCTTTTCAAATAATAATTTACTTTCGGATTTACAGCCATTAAAACGGAAAGAATCATTAGTACTGAACTTATTAGATTATTCCCTAAGAAGGTTTGATTCGAGTAATTTATGTAAAAGTAATACCCAAACGATCCTAAAATGGCAAATAAGGAAAGATAAAATCTTATAAATGTACTTTTATGAAACAGAATCCAGACTGCAATAAAATTAATCGCCACACATATACCAACCACAATTAAAGTATGATAAAACGTGCTAATAGGATCTTTCATAAAGTTCAATAAGAATCTGAAGTTTAAAAATACAGCGACTACAGCAATAATCTTTAAAACTATTTTTACCTTTGGCATCTTAACTTTCAATTTCTTTGTTGACGATCTGGATTTGGATCTGGTTGGCTTATTTTGTTCCGCTTCGCCCTCATCATCTGCTTTTTTCATGCCCATAAACCTTTTATTATCTCTTTTTCTCTCTCTGCCCTTTTTGCTTCTAATCTAGAAGGGTAATCTTTGTCTTTATCTTCTTCGTCATTCCCTTTTTCTGTTTGATGATCTGAATAAAAGTCCAATTCCTATACACCTCAAAAAAATTTTTTATCATTATATCGCATTTTGATAAAAATTGTCGTTTTCATGCTTTTTTCAACTTCAACCTATAGTTTACTCATTTATTCATATTAGAAAAGGGACAAAAGCCACACTTTCGTAAAAAAACCGAGAGGCTCCTGTGTGGAAGGCTCTCGGTTCATCTGCTTCAAAACATGCTTATTTTTTCCAATATGCCTTTGCTTCATCTTCGAGCACTTTTAATCTTTTATAATAATCGGGAAACTCGTTAAGATGTGCCCAGGCAATTTTCCCAGTCAGAATTGGGTCATCGCCAGTTACATTTGTTCGACTGTCTCTTCTTCCATGTTCAAGTTCAACATTCACCCCCATCCAAAATTCATTTAAATCAAACTTATTTTTAGTAAAGTCAATACCCATTAATAAAGCGATTGCTGCTGCTTCCTCTTTTGAAAAACTAGCTTTGACTGGGTTTTGGTTTGCTTTTATATTCGTTTTAAACCTATTTGGAAATGTATTAAGTAAATTTTCGTTATAGTTATACTTTGGCTGACGTCTATAGTCCTGAACATTAGGATAGCTGTTAATGAATGGATTCATAAGTGGGTTATAAAAGTAGTACAAGATTAATCACTCCTAAAAGGTAATTATTCACAATTTATGTTTGTTACCCTTTTATGAGCATGTATGATTTGTTTTATATAGATTGATTTTACCTTTACTTAACTAATACTAATAAGTAAACTAATCACCAGATATGTAAAAGGAGTTAAAGATATGGTTAACGTTTTATTTGTTTGTTTGGGAAATATTTGCCGTTCACCAATGGCAGAAGCTTTGTTTCGAGACTTATTGAAAAAAGAAAATTTGAACGAAAAAATAGCAGTTGATTCCGCCGGAACAGGTTCATGGCATATCGGAGACCCTCCGCATAAAGGAACTCTCGGGATTCTAAACAAATACAAGATTTCTGTCGACGGGCTGATCGGACGTCTATTGACAAAGGATGACTTCGATAAATTCGACTATTTGATCGGTATGGACGAAAGCAATAAAAAGAATATTTATAAGATTACCGGCAAGCCAAATCACCCTAAAATCATTCGTCTGCTCGATTTGACCAAACATAATAGAGATGTGCCTGACCCTTATTACACGGGCGATTTTGATGAAACCTACAGGCTTGTTTCAGAGGGCTGCCGAGCATTATTGGAGAAAATACGCAACGAAAACAACATTTAATCATGATGATCAATCATTTCAGTTACCATATTGATACATTTCCGTGCGTATCAATGTACCTTCCAAATGACACAATAAACCATTGGAGGTAAATAGATATGAAAGAACAGTTAATGAAAATGTTAGAAGACCGAAAAGAAGAAATCATTCAAATTCGCCGATATCTTCATGAGAACCCTGAATTATCCTTTCAAGAAGTAAACACAAGCAAATATATTGAAGCGTTTTATCAGGGTAAAGATGTCAAAGTTCAAACCAATGTTGGCGGCGGTCATGGCATCATCGTTACCATTACAGGTGGAAAACCAGGAAAAACAATCGGGCTCCGTGCTGATTTCGATGCCCTTCCCATTTTTGAAGAAACAGATGTGCCATTTAAATCAAAAAATCCAGGTGTTATGCATGCTTGCGCTCATGATGGACATACCGCATACCTAATGATTCTTGCTGACTGCTTAATCCAACTTAAGGATGAAATTCCTGGTACGATAAAAATTATTCATCAGCCTGCTGAAGAGGTACCGCCTGGTGGAGCAATTGGGATGATAAAATCTGGTTTACTGGATGATTTAGATCATATTTTCGGGATCCATTTACTGCCGCTTGGACCAGCAGGTGTTGTCGGTTATAACAGCGGTTACGTATTCCCAGGACGCGCCTACTTTAAATTAAAAATTCAAGGTACAGGCGGACATGGTTCTTCTCCTCATTTAGCAAATGATGCCATTGTAGCGGGTGCGCATTTTGTAACGGCTGTTCAAACGGTCGTCAGCCGCCGCTTAAACCCATTTGATATGGGCGTAATTACAATCGGTTCATTTGATGGAAAAGGTACATTCAATGTGATTAAAGACAGCGTTGTTCTCGAAGGCGATGTCCGTGCCATGACTGATCAAACACGTGCATTAATTGAACAAGAAATTCGCCGCATTGTCAAAGGTGTTGAGCAAGAATTTAATGTAACATGTGAACTCACCTATACACCAGATTATCCGCCATTATATAATGATCCAGAAGTGACAAAGATGGTGGCGGGATTTTTGCAAAATGCCAATAATAAAGACATCACAGAGGTAAAGGTATTTCCAAAAATGTCTCCATCAGAAGACTTTGCACACTATGCAAAAAAATTCCCAGCATGTTTCTTCTATATTTGCTGCACACCAAAAGGAGTAGAAAAACCATACTTCAATCACAATCCAAAATTCGATATTGATGAAGATGCCCTTTTAGTGGCTGCCAAAGCAGTCGGCCAAGTTGTTTGTGGCTATTACGATTTAGATTAATGCTTTCGCATAAAAAAACTCCTGCCACGAACGTGCAGGGGTTTTTAGTTTAGCGAGGCTTTTTCTTTAAAACTACTAAAATACGATTTACTATGTTATTAACGGCCCCAACGCCACCATTGCCCTTTTTAGTGCGTGTTCATAGGATATGTCTTTTCCAACTACTAAATGGAAAGCTTTTTCATCTTTTACAGTGGCACGGCCTTCTACTTCGTAACCATTATTAAAAATCAGCAGACAGATTACTGTTTTATCGCTCATTCTATGGAATTTTTTTTCAACAATCATGTCTTCTAATTTCATTCGTTTATCATCTTTAATCCTAACTTTCTTTGGAAGTGGCATGAGTATATGATCGTACATATGGTAATTTTTACATGTAACGGTGAGAATTTTTTCCCCTTTATATTCAACATGATTGATTTCTCCGCATTTAGGACAAATGCTATCAATGAACATACTAGAACCTCCCCTTTTCAGATACCCTTCCTCTAATTAATGGCGATCTGGAAAATTCAATCCTCATCCATAACATATTCCAACCCATCATTTTGTTAGAATTAGATTTAGATTAGATTTAGATTAATTTGAAATGCTATTTGCTATTCCCGGTAGCTTTACCAAATCAAATTGTGTGTAAATTACAAGTTTTGCCCCTATACTATAGGAGAATAATCAACTGGAGGGATTAACATGCAAATTGAAATGTGGACGGATTTTGCTTGACCTTTCTGCTATATTGGCAAAAGGCGTCTGGAGGACGCTATCAAGCAGCTTGACCATCCGATTGAAGTGACATATCGATGTTTCGAATTGGATCCAACAAAGGAACGAGATGTAAAAGAAAATGTATATGAAAGTCTCGCTAAGAAATATGGCATGAGCATTGCTCAAGCCAAGGCAAATACAGAGCGTATGGTTCAAATGGCAAAGGAATCTGGGCTAGAATACCATATGGATACGCAAATATTAACGAATACCTTTGATGCTCACCGTTTGACCATGTATGCAAAAACACAAGGTTTAATGAAGGAAATGACCGAAAGGATTTTACGAGCGTATTTTACCGAATCCAAACACATTGGGGACCATGCAACATTAACGGATTTGGCAGTAGAAGTAGGCTTAAACCGAGAAATCGTTGAAAAAATGCTTGCTAGCGATGAGATGGCTGATGCTGTTCGTGCTGATGAGCAAACAGCACAGCAGTACCGCATTACAGGTGTCCCCTTCTTCCTTATTAATAAAAAATACGCCCTTACCGGTGCACAACCAACGGATATGTTTGTTCAAGCATTAAAGAAAGTGATCGCTGAAGATGAAGTCATCATTTTAAATAACCAAGATGGTGCCATTTGTGATGACGATGGTTGCGAACTTCCTAAGAAGTAAAAACCAAGATTAAAAAGAACTAGTCTCCATGTCCCGAAAGGAATGTTAGACTAGTTCTTTTTAACATTGCAGATGCTATTGAGTCTGCTTCAGCACCATCGATTCAATCTTTTTGATCGTCTTCCAATTTCGTGAGGTCATTTGAACACCTAATTTGGGAAGCTGTTTTGTGATCTTCGAATCTAGAATACTTATGCGTAAATGGAGATAAACTTCTTTACGGTTAATGAAGCATTTTTCAGTATCACTTTGAAATTGGAGCAATTGTTCTGATCTTTCTTTAGAGACCTCTTTTCCCAGAAGGATTAAGTGTACACTTTCCCCTTCTCCCAATGAATCTGTTGGATAGGGACAAGCCTTCATAATCCCCTCCCATTCAGATGCTGTTCTGACAATAACACTGATTGAATATTCGTATTTATTTTTGATTTCTTGCTCAATTATGATTTGTACCTGATCAGCACTTCTTTCTGATTGAAAGACAATATTCCCGCTTTGAATATATGTACTTACATTTTCTAAGCCGCCATTCAGTAATAAGTTTTTCAAGTCCTGCATTTTGATAATATTGTTGCCTCCAACATTAATTCCCCTTAACAAGGCAATATAGACTGTCATTTAAGCACCTTCCAATAATTGATCTTTTCATTTGTATTGATAAGTTTATACAAGTTAATATGTTCTTAAAGCTCTTTGTAACTCAAGCTTTGGTAAAAATTATACTACTAATTACTCATATTTTTTCATCATTGACAGTTATTCCTTTCGACTTAGACATGAAATTAACTATATAGGGGGTATTTAATTGAGATTAATTTCCATTTGTCCAAGTAATACGGAATTTATTGCCTATTTGGGGTTAACCACATCACTAATCGGAGTTGATGATTATTCAGATTGGCCCATAGAAACCAAAGAATTGTCAAGATTAGGGCCAGACTTGGACATCAATATGGACAAGGTGGAAGAACTAAAGCCTGATTTGGTTTTGGCCTCCCTATCGGTTCCAGGGATGGAGCGCAATATTAAGGAGCTAGAAAAACGCAAGATTCCATTTGTTATTGTTCCCAACCCACAGACCTTACAAGATGTCGGGGAATGTATATTATTTGTTGGAAAAGCTACAAAAACAGAAGAAAAAGCATACCAGCTGTATGAAAAATTCACTCATATTCTTCAATACTACGACTCTTTAAGCCATCAAGCAGCTACACACAAAACCATTTATTGGGAATGGTGGGCTAAGCCCATTTTCACACCAGGTGCCCATAACTGGCTAACAGAGATCAGCAGGCTTGCCGGCGGACGAAATATTTTTGAAGACAAAGCGGTTGAAAGCGTTCAAACGGATTGGGAAGATGTAAAATCTAGAAATCCAGATGTGATATGTGTTGTGTGGGTAGGAGTTCCAAAAGATAAAGTTAATCCAAAGCTCATCCTAAAACGTCCTGGCTGGCCGCAAATGGATGCGGTCAAAAACAATCGGTTATATATTCTAGATGAACCTCTTTTTTGCCGACCATCACCCCGTCTTTTGAACGGTTTGTCTAAAATAGGATACCTCCTGCATCCCGATATATATCCAAAATTTAACGAGGATGAAGACTTGTTACTCCAACCACTTAAGTAAACTATTTTCTTTTCATACTTTCTTAAAAAATTGGAAAGATTAACAAGTGGATAATTAATGGACAGGAGGTTTATTGTTGATGGAAGAAAAAAAGCCAAATTTTCATAAAGAATCGATTGAAAGTTCGCATGAAAATGAACCAGCCTTTAATGTTTACTTAAATGAATATTTAATTGCAGAAGTACGGGGAAATGATCCTGAACAGTTAACCGTTATTCCGATGAGGGAACTTAATGATTATGAAGAAGATAAGTTGCACGAATATATCGCATCAATGATGAGAAATGAAGAATATTAGATAATAAAAATGGATTCGTTAATACATGAAAAGGAGCAAGTCCCCCAATTATTTGATTGGGGGACTTGCTCCTTTTTCTAATTACATATTTCTCCTACTACACTTTATTTATAGAAAAAAAATTCTGGTATTGCCCTAAAATTTGACTATAATTAAGTATGCAAGGAGTGAAGAAAATGAAGATTTCTACTATTGATTTGTTCATCATTTTTTTAAGTTTTAGCTATGGCACGTATGCTTTGTTTATTGATAACAACGATCGGTTTAGTAATGAAATTGCAGGGATACTATCCTTTATTGTCTCAATTTGGATTTCAATCTCTTGTGTAGGGTCATTAAAGAGAAAAAACTAATCTCAATTGGATTTTTTACATATAAAATTCCGCCAATAAATCTAATAAAAATAGAATCTAGTGATCCCGGCTTAATTATGCTTGATTACTAGATTCTTTTATTTTTTGCAAAACGTATTTTAGTAACGTATATACATTCCATAAATCACTCAAACCAGTGATTTACAACGCAGTATACCATCGATAAAACTTTTTAATCTTAGTAGTATTAATTTACCATTTTTTTAATTCAACTCTATTCTCTTCGTTTTTTGTCAACATATATTTTATAATTAACCACATAAGTAAGATATTCATATCTTGCAATGAGAAATCTCATTTCAAGAGGCAGCCATTCTGACATCGATTGATTATTGAAAAAAACCTGTAAAAGGAGAATACATATGATTCTGTTAATTATTTCTATTTTTCTTGCTGCGTGTGTTGCTTGGTTAGCTTTTATCGTATATAAGGAAAAGGCTCAACATAAAGAAATGAGAAACGATCATTATCAAGAGTTAGCCGCTATAAAAGAATTACAAAAAGCTTCATTAGAAACGGCAGCGGCGAAATTTGATGAAGATGTAATACGATTATCTGATTCTTACAAACGAGAAATAGAAAAGCTAATGATTGAAAATGAAGATATACGAAAAAATTATCGAAACCAAGGAGAGATTGCTACTCACCAGATATTGGAAGATTTCAAATCCAATTTGTTAAGGGAAAGAATCATATCACCGGATGAAATGATGATTATGCCTAACATTTTTATCCCTGATTATGATGGGAATACCCAGCAAATTGATCACATCATTCTTTTACCTACTGGTATATATGTAATCGATACGAAAGACTGGAAAGGCCACATCGTATTAGGATTAACGAGACAGAGCAGCCATCGGTTTTTATTTTTAGCAGAACTATTGGACAGTGAAAAAGAGGAAACGCTTATCTTTGATAAAGATGATTCGGGTACAATAACGGTAAAAACTTGTGAAAATCCAATAAATCAGGTCCAACAGAATGCCGTCACCCTAGCAAATTTTTTAAAAAGGCAAGAAATTGAAACATGGATCAATACCTTGGTATTTTTCAATGAAAAGGACAAAGAGCTGCATGATTGGTCGGATAACAGTGTTGTCAAACGGTTTACTGCAAAAGAACAGCTGCAAAAGTTTTTTATCAATGAGCTTGCATCGCAAAAAAGAATATATGGCGCATTTCAGCTTAAAAATATAAAAGACCTGATTGAAAGCGCACATTACCATTAACAAAGAGAGGAATTGCAACTCCTCTCTTTACTCGTTTTACTTGCTATTTTTCTAAGGAAGTTTAGAAAATATGATGTTGTCCATACTATTTTCGGATGCGCTTTCATAAGATGGTAAAAAGAAAGGGGAGACAAAATATGGAAAAACATGATTTAGAAAAATATGAATACCTAAATGCGGTTGGTGTCATTTCGGAAATCCTTTATTATGCTTTGAATATGGAAGATGAAGATTAAAAAAAGTCATTCTAGACTGATTTACTCAGCCTAGAATGACTTTTTTTATTGTACGACTAACTTCCCTATCATTTTATCATGACCAACCCCGCACATTAAGGAACAATAGTATTGGAATTCACCCTTTTTATTGGCAACAAATGTTGCGGTCTCCCCCCTTTAAGATTCACGCCAAATTCATCTATGGCAAAACCATGTGCTCCGTCGGCATTGACAAGATGAATAACTACCTTATCACCTGCTTGAACATCGATTTCTTTTTTATCAAATTCAAAACTTTTTGCCGTTACCGTTATTTCAACTGTTTTTCCAGTGGGTTTAATTTCTTCCGTTGTATTTTTTTGATCGGACGTTTTTGGTGCCGGTTGTGTCGTTGTAGGTTGTGTTGTTGCTGGTTTTGTTTTTGGAGTATCAGCCGTTTTATTACTTGAACCACAGGCAGCTAAAGAAACAACCATTAATACAGCTAAGAATAACAGTGAAATTTTTCTATGCATCTCTTATTCCTCCTAATTTTTATATCACTAAAATATATATTTCATCATGCTACAAATATATGTTAAAAAATTTTCAAACTCGAAATAATAGTAATAAAAGAGAATGCGTTTTCATAAGTGTGTATAAAAGGGGGGATTCCATATGAATAAAAAAATGAAATATGGTTCTGCTATTCTTGCAACTACTCTCATTTTAGGAGCATGTTCAGCAAATAATGCTACCAAAACTACTAATCAAGCAAAAAATCAAGCGAAACAAACGAAAGTCACCAATGGAAACTGGAATACGTTTGGCTATGATTACGGCTTGTCCCGCAACGTTCCATTCTCTCAAATAACAAAAAGTAATGTAAAAGATTTAGGACTTGTATGGAGCCAAAAATTTAAAGACCTCGATAAAAATGTTCCAAATGGGAATCAAAGTTTTCCTGTCGTCGTTGATGGCGTTGCCTATGTAACAACCAGTAATAACTTTGTTTTTGCATTTGATGCTGTAACAGGAAAACAAATTTGGGAATGGGCTCCGCCTCAAGATGTGACTGATAAAATTACAAAAACAGGCATGGCCGGCACAAACCGCGGAGTGTCAGTTGGCAACGGCAAAGTTTATATGTTAACAGCCGATAATGGACTTGTATCCATAGATGCCAAAACTGGCCAAACCGTTAAGTTTGTTCATTTAAGTGATTTTTATCCTGATATTACAGCCGAAAACGGTTATTATGAATCATCCGTACCCGTCTACTATAAGGGAAAATTACTAATTGGCAGCGCTGGTTCTGATAATGGAGTCCGCGGCTTTTTCACTGTCTTTAATGCAGAAGATTTAACACCTGCTTGGGATCAACCATTCTGGACCGTTCCGCCAAAAGGTGAAGACTGGTTAAAGGATGGCCACTTTGGCGGCGGTGGAACTGTGTGGATGCCAGCAAGTATGGATTCTGATACAGGAATGATGTATATATCTGTAGCGAATCCAGCACCGGATTTCTATGGTGCCCAACGTCCTGGTGCAAATCCGCATACCGACTCAGTCATAGCACTCGATATTAATACAGGTAAAATCATTTGGGAACAACAGCAGCAAGGTCATGACCTCTGGGATTACGACACCGCTGACTCACCTACCATTGTTACAGCGAAAGTGAATGGAAAAGAACAAAAAGTAGTAACGGTTGGGACCAAAGGATCTGAATGGTTCGCCTATGATGCCAAAACTGGCAAGCCAATTTATACAAATGTTGCCTTTGGCAAAATTGCTCACCCGGAACCAACTCCTTCCGGTGTCATGGTTTATCCAGGCGTTCTAGGCGGTCAAAACTATGCTCCGGATACTTTTGATCCTGCCAGTAATCTTGATTTAATTCCATCAATCGAACAGCCTGGTATTTACAAATCGGCAAATAATGAGGCAGATGTGAAAGCAAATGGCGGATTTTTCGGCGCCCTTACCATGGGTACAACATTTGCGATGCCAACAGACATTAAAGCATTTGGCCGTATCACTGCAGTCGATTTAAATGATGGCAAAATCAAATGGCAAATTCAGACGGATGACCCAATGCGCGGCGGGTTAACAAGTACCAAATCTGGACTTACCTTCTATGGTGAATTAGGAGGTAAAGTAAAAGCGTTAGAAACAGCGACAGGAAAAGAGCTTTGGTCCTTCCAAACTACGGGTAATACAATTTCTGCGGCACCAACTCTCTTTACCAAAGGCGGGAAAGAATACGTCATGATTACTTCAGCTGGCAAAGATCCACAAATATTTGTCTTTGCGATCGGCGGAGATAAAACCCAAGCACAAGCAAATGGGGCAGGAACAAACACTAGCCCGGAAGCAAAAAAATAAGGGAAAGAAGTAAAAATAAATGAAGAAAATATATCTGATTACTGTCTGTTCCCTCATTCTTTTTGTTCTAAGTGCTTGCAACAGTCAATCCACACAGACAAATGTTTCACTTACTTTTAATAGAAGCGACTTCTCTTTTATGAACTGGCAGGTAGATGGTTCTCATACTGCCCATGTGACTGGTAAAATTATATCTGATCACCAGCCGGTTGTTGGGGTAAAACTTCAAATTAATGGTCGGATTGTGACAACCGACAACCAGGGGGAATTTTATTTTACCGTGAATCGCAATATTCTCGGGAGCATGTCCATTCATACCATTAATTCAGATCAAGCTAAAATCAATGGTAAAAATGTGGAGCAGAACACAAAAAAATCTTTATTATCATTAAAAAAGGATATATCCGTTGAATATCCGATTAAAATTGAAAAAGTGAAAACAAATGCGACGGATAAAAATTTGGTTGACGTTTATGCCCATGCCCAAATAAAAAAAGGTGAAAAATATCCTAATTTTACGCCAGATAAATATAAAGTTGGCGGCACTGTAAAAGATGCGGATGGCCACCCTGTTCAAGGTGCTGTTGTAAACCTTCGGCGTGATGGTGTAGAAGGCTTCAGCCTGTCAACACCTAGTGATCAAAACGGGAATTACACCTTGTATTATTTGCCGGATGCAGACACAGATCATTATTTCTATGTTCATTATGATGGTAAAAATTATACCCTTCCGGAATACAAAGTCTTTAATTTCCAGGATAGAGTAAGTGTCAATATTGATGTGACACTCCCAAGAGATGGAACCATTATCACGGATAAGCCGCCCACACTGGTTACAAACACAGCTCCCGGTGCCCTTTATAAAGGGACTTTAATTGGTGTGAATGTGAGTAAGAATGAATCTTACACCATTTCCATACCCAAACCTAACGGGTCTTTTGTTTTAACTCTTCCAAAGGCAGCTTGGGATCAACATCCTACCTTTTTCGAAGTCAGTTATTCTAAATTCTTGGAAGAAGGTAAAAAGTCAGGTGATATCGTAGATTCTAGTTTTATTCCACAACCGAAAAATACAGACCCTGCTCATATTCAAGCGATAGGGAGTAATAGTAGTAACTGACCCTCATTAATACTTAAATTTAATCTGTGTTTATAAAACAATAAAGCCCCAGGGAATTCCCTAGGGCTTTATTGTACTATTTCAAATTTAGTTAGTAACTTTTTTATTCTGTTGGCTCGCAGCCTTTTCTTTCGCAGCTTGAGCCACTTGTTGTCCACGGTTGGTTGTCCTGGTTGTTGGTGAAGTTGCTGTTGAGGTCGCCTGTGCAGTCGTAGTCACTGGGACATTACTAGTTGGTGTTGAAGGAGCAGTATTTATATTCGTCGTTGGTGCCGAAGAAACAGTTTGTTTCGTGCTTGTTGTTCCCGTTGAAGGGGTATTGGTCTTCGGTGTGGTGGTAATAGTTGATGCATTTGTATTGGAACTTGGTGACGGGGAGCTTATTTTCAACGTATTGTTTTGATTTACTGCTATCGGTTGTTCACTCACATTTTCATTACTAAGTTCGGCTTGGTTAACAGATGTAGTAAGAGAATCTGTAGTTTGGATATCATTTCCATTCTGTGTTGGAGTTGAATCAGTCACTGTTTTGTCTGTTTGGTTGGTGCCATCTACTAATTTTTGATCTCCTAAATTAGTAGTGGAATGTGTTTGAACTTTTTTAGTAGAATGATTGGTTAACAAGGCATTGGTGAATGAAAATGTAACAGATCCCACTAACACCATTGCAAGGGCTCCTATCGTTGCTTTATTCATATTTTTCCCCTCGTGTCTATTTATGTAGAATCGCATTAACATAATTCGACCACCTTAAAATGTTTTATGGGGGTATATAAATATTTAAGACTTAACTTCTGTTGCCTGCCTTATAATGGAATCTATCAAGAATAAATCCCCCTACCCCCATAATTCTAAAAAGACTTCCTAACCTTTTTAAGTAAGTCATTTTTTGTCGAATTTACCATAAAGGAGGAATCTTTGTGAATCGGGTTTTTAGGTGGTTTTTTCGGTCACTGTTTGCACCTGTTATTGGTTATAGAGGAGCCATAGCGAGTACAATTGGATTCTTCTTGGGTTTTTTACCTTTATATAGTGCAAGAATCCCTTTAATGGTTGCTTTTTCACTTTTGTTTCGCCTTAATATTGTCGCCCTTTTCCTTGGAACATTAATTCCGATTTTTATTCCCTACATTCGTCATCTACCCTTCCTAAATTTACGTGTGTTGGAAGAATCTTTTATAAATATGGCCAGTCATTACTCGTTATTTACTTCCCTCAAACATAAAATGGAACTTTCCCAAAGCATTGCATCAGGTTTTTTGGGAGGCTTCATTGGTCTTGTTTGCTATTTTTTCTTCCATTGGTTCTACAATTTGGGGCTGAAAAAAAAGGAAAGAAATCAAGAGCATGTCTTTCTTGACCCGGCTAAAAGACGTTGGTCGATTATTAAACGAATTGCTGCAGGCTTTACGATATTCATGGTTTTAGTAGCGATTATTTTTATTGATAGCCTTCATACAGACCCCAATTTTCCTGGTCTAAAATTCAATAAAAGCACAATAGCAGCTGGCATTGAACCCATAAATCAAAGTTTAAACGAAGAACAACTAAAATCACAGATTCAAGAAACGGTCCCCTCCCCTGTGACTCAATTGAACAAAAATCAACAAGAGGGCAAACAGGAGGTTTACGGTTTCTACGTCAATTGGGACGCCAATAGCCAAAATTCTTTTAGAAAACATATCAATTCCATTACAACCTTAATACCGGAGTGGCTGCAGCTTACTCCCAATTTAAGCCTTAAAACAAGCACTGACTCAAGGATTACTAAACTAGCAAAAGCACATAATATTAAGATTCTACCATTAGTTAATAACTTTATAGACAATAAATGGGATACAGCAACTCTTCATCGGTTATTGACTACTCCAGGTGCTGAAGATCGTTTTATTAAGAATTTGCTAGCTAATGTGAAAAAAAATAACTTTGATGGCATCAATATTGACTTCGAAGAAATTGATGGAAATGATCATGCTAATATGACCCAATTTATCCAAAAAGTATCAGAGGAATTTCATCAAAACGGTCTTATTGTAACAATGGATGTTCCACCAAATAACAATAGTTTTAATTATCCTTCTTTAGCCGCTGAAGTTGACCGGATGGTCGTCATGCTATATGACCAGCACAACTCCAAGAGTCAACCTGGACCGGTCGCCCAATCTGATTGGATAAAAACGAGCTTAAACCAGCTCCATATTCCTTCTGAAAAATTAATTGTCAGTTTGGGGAGCTACGGCTACGATTGGGAGGAAAACAGCAATCAGCCTGCAACGACAATGACGTTTGGGGATATCATGAATCTGGGGAAAGAAACCCACCTTCCTATTTTTTGGAATAACCAAGCAGGCAACCCTTATTTACGCTACAGACTAAATGGAAAAAATCATTTGGTTTGGTTTTTGGATGCGGCCACTTTTTATAATCAAATGAACTTGGCGATCAATCGCGGTGCCAAAGGAATAGCGGTATGGCGTCTCGGTTCTGAGGATCCTTCTATCTGGAACTACCTAAATAAACCGAAGGAAATGCAGAATCCGTCCACTGCCATTCAAACTTTGGACAATCCAACTCCTGTTAACTACACAGGGGCTGGAGAGATTTTAAAAGTTGTTTCTCAATCAAAAAATGGAAAAAGAACGATTCAATTGGATCCTCAAGGCATAATACAAAATGAAACCTATCTGTCCTTACCGAAGCCTTTTGAGATCGTACGTTATGGCAAACCTAAAAAGAAAGAAATCGTCCTTACCTTTGATGATGGACCGGATCCAAAGTATACACCACAGATCTTAGACATTTTGGACAAGAATCATATAAAAGGCACATTTTTTATGGTTGGAGAGAATGCGGAACTTCATCCGAAATTAATTGAAAGGATGTTTAAAGAAGGCCATGAAATTGGCAGCCATACCTTTACCCATCCGAATATTGCAGCAACGATTCCCTATCAGACAAAAATGGAGTTAAATGCTAATCAAAGGCTTTTTGAGGAAATTACGGGGCATTCGATGAACCTTTTCCGTCCGCCGTATGAGGCCGATGCGGAACCAAGCACAAAAAGCCAACTGCTGCCGATCTTACGGGCACAGGATATGGGTTATACCATGGTCGGTGAATTAATTGACCCCAATGATTGGAAAAACCCTTCAAGTAATGAAATTATTAAGCGGGTATTAGATCAGCTGCCAAAAGGAAATGTGATTTTGCTTCATGATGCTGGCGGCGACCGTTCTAACACGGTTAAGGCCTTGCCGCAGATTATAAAAGAATTAAAAAAGCAAGGGTATACCTTTACAACCATTGCCCACTTAATTGGAAAAAGCAATAGTCAGATTATGCCTCCTGTTCATCAGGACAACCCGTATTTGGTTTATGACAAAGCTGTATTTAAGGTGATACAGGGCTTTAGATTAGGATTAACCGCCTTGTTCTATTCTGCAATCCTTTTAGGAATCCTGCGCCTGGTTGTTTTCATTTTCCTTTCAAGGAAGCAGGTAAAAATGTATACCAAGACCAAAATTGACCATGACTTTACTCCTTTTGTAAGTGTCGTGATTGCGGCCTATAACGAAGAAAAAGTGATTTGCAAAACGATTGATTCTATTTTATCCAGCGACTATCCATCCTTTGAGGTGCTGATTGTCGACGACGGATCAAAGGACGATACCGCCGCTGTTGTTCTAGAAGCATATCGAAACCATCCTTTCATCAGATTAATTAAAAAACCAAATGGTGGAAAGTCTTCTGCTGTCAATCTTGGTTTTAAAGAAGCGAACGGAGAGATTGTAGTCGCCCTAGATGCTGATACACTTATTGCTGAAAATGCCATCTCATTGCTTGTGAACCATTTTAAAAATGAAAAGGTTGCTGCTGTTTCAGGTAATGTGAAGGTTGGAAATAAAGGGAATCTCCTTACAAACTGGCAGCATATTGAATACGTAACAGGCTTTAACCTGGAACGAAGAGCATTTGCCGCTCTCAACTGCATTACAGTGGTACCTGGTGCGATTGGTGCCTGGAGAAAGACGGCTGTCGAAGAAGCAGGATTCTTTAAAGAGGATACTTTGGCGGAGGATACCGATATCACCCTTACCCTGTTACGCCAAGGGAAAAAGATAGAATTTGAAGAAAAGGCTTATGCCTATACTGAAGTGCCGGAAGATCTTAAAAGTCTAGCTAAACAGCGCTATCGGTGGGTTTATGGTACATTACAATGCTTATGGAAACATCGTGCGGCCTTGTTCAATAAAAAATATCACTCATTAGGATACATCGGCCTGCCAAACATGTGGCTTTTCCAATATATCTATCAAACGATATCCCCTGTTGCGGATCTACTGTTCGTTGTCGCCCTTTTTGGAGAACACCCAGGAAAAGCAGCAATAGGATTTACCTTGTTTTACTTGCTCGATTTTGCTACTTCTCTATATGCGTTTCGATTGGAAAAAGAAAATCCCAAACCGCTGGCTTCTTTGTTTTTGCAAAGGATCTTGTATAAGCAGCTCATGACTTATGTCGTTATTAAATCGATTTTATCGGCGATCAAGGGAGTTACTGTAGGTTGGAATAAACTGAAACGAAAAGGGAATGTAACTCAGGAAACTCATATAGCAGGTAATTAAGGAAAAATTCATACCAATTAAGAAACATCGCCCAATGACGTTCCCACAGGAACGTCTTTTTTTGTTGTGAAATGAAGACACAAGTTGTTCAATTTTTTACGACAACTTTGTGAAAACTAATTACTTTAACACTATATCCATAGTAATAAAGCTATAATTAGAGACAACAAATCGAACAAGGGCGTGATTAAAAATGTATGCAAAAAACGTTGCTGCAAAGGAAGAAACAATAATGGCTAATTTCGTTAAACGAATTGGCGTGCAACTTCGTATTAGAAGGAATACATTTTTGTATCACCAACTAGATAAAGCAGATTCTTTCTATTTTGTTACCTCGGGAAAATTTGTTATATCAAGAGAAACACCGGAAGGCAAACAATTTTATTTATCATATGTGACTGAAGGCAAAGTTATTGGAGACCATACGCTTTTTGATAAAAATGCAACTCAAGTTTTTTCGGCAAAAGCACTGGAAAATAGCGAAGTTTTTGTTGTTGAGAAAAAACAAATCGAGAAAATATTTTTTGATGATAGAGAACTTGCATTGGAATTAATAAAATCCAATAATTTATATAATAAAATCAATGAAACAAAGTTCCGCGATTTAGTCTTGTGCGGGAAAAAAGGAGCCGTTTACTCTACTATTATTCGGATGACAAATACATTCGGAGTGAAAATGAATAATGGAATCCTTGTAGATTTCAAATATACGCTCAGCGATATCGCCAACTTTTCAGGAACAACCCGAGAAGGCGTTACCCGATTATTTTCTGACCTAAAAAGAGAAAAGATTATTGACATTGTTGACGGAAAAATTCTTGTTCTGGACCTCGATTATTTACGAAATGAAATTGACTGCGAGCGTTGCCCAATTCAATACTGTCAATTGTAAATGAAGGTTATTCACCAAAATTTTATACGAAACAAATAAGGCTGCCAAATTTCGGCAGATTTATTTTTTCAATGAAAATGTAAATAACCTCCAAAATTAGGTTTCTCAACTAGTCCGAATATCAAAAATCGACATAGACTAATGATATATCAAGACAAATTCACATGGAGGTTATATAACGATGAAAAGAAATGAGTTCGCTGGTTATGGTGGTTATCCTACACCAATGATGCATGGTCAATTTGGTTATGGTGCACCTGCACCACAAGGATGTGGATGCCCTCCTCAATACTGCCCGCCAACAGTGTTTCCAACACAGTATGATCCAGGAACAGTAGACCCTGCACAACAATATGTAAAAACTAACTTATTTAATAAAGTCGTCTCTCATGTCCATCCTTCACATACGACAACAGTCAATAAGCTTCATGTTAATCATCAACATTTTTTTCCACACACAGAATCATGCGTAAATGAATGCTGTGAAACCCATACAATGTGTGGATGCCCCGTTAACCCTTGCTGTCCAACAATGCCATATGGATTTTAAGGTACTTTTTCCAAAATAATAAGTGACTGAGTCTGCAAATTAGTTTAATCGATAAAGACTGCCAACATAGCTTATTGGCAGCCTTTATCTTTGCTTTCTAGAAATAAAATATGCAATTTTACAAAAGGGTCAAGTCTTACGTAAAAAGGAAAATTTTATGAATATTTTTTCAATTAATCTTTGACTTAAGTACAATCAGACACCCCTTATGAACCAAGATGAATGGTTATTCTTCTTCCAGCCTCTTTATTTCCTCAAACCAATCGTATTTATTAATCGTCGCCTCTATCTTATTAAAATCTTTAACATTCCATATTTCACCCAAAATAGCATTTAGTGTTTCTAATTCTTGAATACCGTCAATTTGTTTCCTGATATCGTATGACATTTTCACCCGTTCTATATTTTTTAAAATAGATTTTCGTGTGAGAAATTTCATTTCATCCTGCAGTTCCTTTTCTTTCCGTAACCGTTCAACTATAGATTCCTGTATCTGTTCAGCTGTATTTATTTTCATTTTGAATATCCCCTCTTGATTAGAAAAACAAGATTTTATAGATTTCGCCTTCATTATAGCACGTTTATTTTTTTATGCTCATATATTCACACTTGTTCACGATTCATTCAAAAGAATATTTTTTTAAAAAAAGTATTTGAAAAATTAAGAAAGTTGTGTTAAAAATATAAATAAATTATCATTGCGTTGAAGAGAAAATCTACCAAGGCACTTATGTTCAGAGAGCAAAGGAATTGCTGAAACCTTTGCCATAATCTCAGGGTAGATTGTCGTCTCGGAGCTTTTTGAAAGAAAGTCAAGCCATTCTAAGGTTTGATCAGTAGACTCAAGACGGATTCGCACACGTTATCGTGCTGCAGGTAAAGATCAAATCTTTACCTCATGAGGCTGGAATCGTAAGGTCCCAGTAAATCAGGGTGGTACCACGGAAATTTACCCCTTTCGTCCCTAAGGCTTGGCAGTTGCATCTGTCTGCTTTATGGATGAAAGGGGTTTTTATATATTAATAGAATAAAAGCGATGAAGAGAAAATGTACTAAGGACCCTATGTCCAGAGAGCAAAGGAATTGCTGAGACCTTTGTCATAATCCTAGGTATCATGTCATCTCGGAGCATTTGAAAGAAAGTCATTGATTTGATGAGTAGACTCAGAACGGATTGGCACACGTTATTGTGCTGCAGGTAAGAAACATTCTTACCTCATGAGGCTGGAATCGTAAGGTCCCAGTGAATCAGGGTGGTATCACGGAACTTCTCCCCTTTCGTCCCTAAGGCTTACAGTAAATCTGTCCGCCTTTTGGATGAAAGGGGTTATTTTTATTTAAGGGGGCATTTAAGTGGAAATGTCAAAAAATAATGAAATGATAACGGGATCTGAAGCCTTATTACGCTGTTTAGAAATGGAAGGTGTCGATTATGTATTTGGATATCCAGGTGGAAATGTCCTCTACATATATGATGCGCTGGTAAGCAGGCCAGAGATTAAACACATTTTGACCAGACATGAACAAGGAGCTGTTCATGCAGCAGATGGGTATGCCCGTTCAACTGGAAAAGTAGGAGTTTGTATTGCCACCTCTGGTCCGGGAGCAACTAACCTAGTAACTGGCATTGCAACGGCTTATATGGACTCCGTTCCCATGGTCATCATTACAGGAAATGTTCCAACAACCGTTATTGGAACGGATGCTTTTCAGGAAGCAGATATCGTTAGTATTACCATGTCGATTACGAAACATAGCTATTTAGTTCGTGATGTAAATGATATTCCACGCATCATTCATGAAGCATTTTATATTGCCAACACAGGAAGAAAAGGACCTGTTTTAATCGATATTCCTAAGGATATATCCAATCAAAAATTGAACTTTTCTCCTTCCGATCACCTAAATATTCGCGGCTACAATCCTGAACCAAAACCTGATCAAACTGAGATTGATCGTTTACTTTCGGCCATTGAGGAATCTGAAAAACCTGTCATAATCGCTGGTGGCGGAGTCGTTTATTCAAATGCATCGGAAGAGCTGCTGGAATTCGTAAATAAAACAAATATCCCAGTGACCACTACCTTACTTGGTTCAGGCAGTTTCCCAAGTGCCCATCGCTTATGGCTGGGAATGCTTGGGATGCATGGTACGTATGCCGCAAACATGGCCGTACAAAATGCGGATTTAATCATTTCTATCGGTTCAAGGTTTGATGACCGGATCACGATGAAATTGGATGCCTTTGCACCAAACGCCAAACGGATTGCCCATATCGATATTGACCCAGCGGAAATTGGCAAAAATGTCAAAACGGATATAGCGTGTGTTGGCGATATTAAAGCTGTATTAACCCATGCCAATAGAAAAGCTAAACCAGCGCATTCAAGCGAATGGATTAATTTAACCCAAGATCATAAATCAAAGTACCCACTAAGATATAACGATTCAGATAGTCAGCTAAAACCACAATTTGTAATTGAAATGATTAGTGAAACCACCGGCGGTGATGCCCTTATTACAACCGACGTTGGCCAGCATCAAATGTGGACGGCTCAATTTTATCAATTTAACACTCCACGCTCGCTTATTACCTCGGGAGGTCTGGGAACGATGGGATTCGGATTGCCTGCTGCCATTGGTGCACAAATTGGAAGTCCTGACCGCTTAGTCATTTCCATTAACGGGGATGGCGGAATCCAGATGTGTGCACAAGAAATGGCGATTTGTGCAATTCACAATCTTCCGGTCAAGATTGTAGTTATCAATAATCAGAGCTTGGGTATGGTTAAACAATGGCAGGACATCGTTTATGAAAAACGGTACAGTCAAGTTGATCTGTCAGGCAGCCCTAGTTTTGTAAAACTGGCAGATGCCTATGGAATAAAAGGATTAAGAGCCACTAATAAGGAAGAAGCGATTCGGGCATGGCATGAGGCTCTTGATATAGCTGGACCAGTTCTTGTTGAGTTTGTCGTTCCAACTGCAGAGAATGTTTACCCGATGGTTTTAAGCGGATCACCGTTAAATCAAATGGTTATGGGGGAAAATGCAAATGATTAATAAACATACAATCTCTGCTTGGGTAAATGACCAACCTGGCGTTTTGCAAAGGATTTCTGGTTTATTTGGCCGCCGCGGCTTCAATATTGACAGCATTACCGTTGGAAACAGTGAGGAACCAGGATTATCACGAATGATTATTGTCACAACAGGTGATGAACAAACCGTTGATCAAATCGAAAAACAGCTTAGCAAACTCATCGATGTTATTAAAGTAGACCATTTAAGTTCCAGCGACATGGTGGCAAGAGAATTGTGCTTTATCAAAGTTCGAGTGGAGCCATCCAAACGTCCTGAAATTTTGGGAGTTGTGAATACGTTTCGGGCATCTGTTATTGATATTGGCCCTAATAGTTTAATTGTTCAAGTAGTTGGCGAACTTTATAAAATCGAAGCGATGGTAGAGCTATTAAAACCATATGGAATTTTAGAATTGACACGTACCGGTGCAACAGCTATGCGGCGTGGAGATTGCTGGATGAATAGTTGAGACAATAGAAAAAGCCGTTATCAGTTTATCTGAATAGCGGCTTTCTCTGATTTTAAAAAATTTGCTTTTTCATCTGCAGCATTAAATTTGGAGAGTTTGAGGGAGACTCAGGCACAATCCTGTTATAATTTTTTTCATCCTCCACGTACGGTTGAATATGTTTTCCATGCTCCTTATTAAAAATCAGCATTTTTGTTTTGGGGAAGTACATTCAATGAAAAATTCTATAGAGGGGACTGTTTATTTGCACAACATTACTTTAATCCTTATTATCATCTTCATGAAAAGCTTCAGAAGTTGTTAATTCATTACAATTCCAGCAATAGCTTCTAGTGTTTTCCCACTTGGAAAGAGGTTCACCACAATAAATGCACACTGAATCAAATTTTTCCATTAGGTTTCCTCCTTCAAAAAGTCTCAGAAAATAAGTTTGTCATAAATAAACGATCATAATGTACTATGAAAATGATTACTCCCTTCCTGTATTATGACACCATCTTCTGTATTATATTAATTTAATTCAAAACTATGACTTTTTTAAAAGGTTTCATCATTGTTTAAATAAGGCAGTCTTTACCATAGGTTAGGTTTCAGCCATTATTTAAATGAAAATAGTTTAAAAAAGGACAACCTCATTAGGTTGTCCTTTTTTTGCCTGGCAACGTCCTACTCTCACAGGGACTTTCGTCCCAACTACCATCGGCGCAAAGAAGCTTAACTTCCGTGTTCGGTATGGGAACGGGTGTGACCTTCTCGCCATTATTACCAGACTTATTGAATTGAGGTTCATTCCCTCAAAACTAGATAATCAGAAGAAGTGTAAAGAACGAATAATCATTACTATTGGTTAAGTCCTCGATTCGATTAGTATCAGTCAGCTCCACACGTCACCGTGCTTCCACCTCTGACCTATCAACCTGATCATCTTTCAGGGATCTTACTAGCTTGACGCTATGGGAAATCTCATCTCGAGGGGGGCTTCATGCTTAGATGCTTTCAGCACTTATCCCGTCCGCACATAGCTACCCAGCGATGCCTTTGGCAAGACAACTGGTACACCAGCGGTGCGTCCATCCCGGTCCTCTCGTACTAAGGACAGCTCCTCTCAAATTTCCTGCGCCCACGACGGATAGGGACCGAACTGTCTCACGACGTTCTGAACCCAGCTCGCGTACCGCTTTAATGGGCGAACAGCCCAACCCTTGGGACCGACTACAGCCCCAGGATGCGATGAGCCGACATCGAGGTGCCAAACCTCCCCGTCGATGTGGACTCTTGGGGGAGATAAGCCTGTTATCCCCAGGGTAGCTTTTATCCGTTGAGCGATGGCCCTTCCATGCGGAACCACCGGATCACTAAGCCCGACTTTCGTCCCTGCTCGACTTGTAGGTCTCGCAGTCAAGCTCCCTTGTGCCTTTACACTCTGCGAATGATTTCCAACCATTCTGAGGGAACCTTTGGGCGCCTCCGTTACTCTTTAGGAGGCGACCGCCCCAGTCAAACTGCCCACCTGACACTGTCTCCCACCCCGATGAGGGGTGCGGGTTAGAATTTCAATACAGCCAGGGTAGTATCCCACCAACGCCTCCACGTAAGCTGGCGCTCACGTATCAAAGGCTCCTACCTATCCTGTACAAGCTGTACCAAAATTCAATATCAGGCTACAGTAAAGCTCCATGGGGTCTTTCCGTCCTGTCGCGGGTAACCTGCATCTTCACAGGTACTATAATTTCACCGAGTCTCTCGTTGAGACAGTGTCCAGATCGTTACGCCTTTCGTGCGGGTCGGAACTTACCCGACAAGGAATTTCGCTACCTTAGGACCGTTATAGTTACGGCCGCCGTTTACTGGGGCTTCGATTCAGAGCTTCGCTTTTAGCTAACCCCTCCTCTTAACCTTCCAGCACCGGGCAGGCGTCAGCCCCTATACTTCGCCTTGCGGCTTCGCAGAGACCTGTGTTTTTGCTAAACAGTCGCCTGGACCTATTCACTGCGGCTCTTCAGGGCGATTAACCCCAAAGAGCACCCCTTCTCCCGAAGTTACGGGGTCATTTTGCCGAGTTCCTTAACGAGAGTTCTCTCGCTCACCTTAGGATTCTCTCCTCGCCTACCTGTGTCGGTTTGCGGTACGGGCACCTTTTATCTTGCTAGAGGCTTTTCTTGGCAGTGTGGAATCAGGAACTTCGGTACTCTATTTCCCTCGGCATCACAGCTCAGCCTTTGCGGTGAACGGATTTTCCTATTCACCAGCCTAACTGCTTACACGCACATATCCAGCAGTGCGCTTACCCTATCCTCCTGCGTCCCCCCGTTGCTCAAACGATAAAGAGGTGGTACAGGAATATCAACCTGTTATCCATCGCCTACGCCTTTCGGCCTCGGCTTAGGTCCCGACTAACCCTGAGCGGACGAGCCTTCCTCAGGAAACCTTAGGCATTCGGTGGATGAGATTCTCACTCATCTTTCGCTACTCATACCGGCATTCTCACTTCTAAGCGCTCCACCAGTCCTTACGGTCTAGCTTCAACGCCCTTAGAACGCTCTCCTACCGCGGACACCTAATGGTGTCCACCCACAGCTTCGGTGATACGTTTAGCCCAGGTACATTTTCGGCGCAGAGTCACTCGACCAGTGAGCTATTACGCACTCTTTAAATGGTGGCTGCTTCTAAGCCAACATCCTGGTTGTCTAAGCAACTCCACATCCTTTTCCACTTAACGTATACTTTGGGACCTTAGCTGGTGGTCTGGGCTGTTTCCCTTTTGACTACGGATCTTATCACTCGCAGTCTGACTCCCACGGATAAGTCTTTGGCATTCGGAGTTTGTCTGAATTCGGTAACCCGATGAGGGCCCCTAGTCCAAACAGTGCTCTACCTCCAAGACTCTTACAACGTGAGGCTAGCCCTAAAGCTATTTCGGAGAGAACCAGCTATCTCCAAGTTCGATTGGAATTTCTCCGCTACCCACACCTCATCCGCGCACTTTTCAACGTGCGTCGGTTCGGGCCTCCAGTAGGTGTTACCCTACCTTCACCCTGGACATGGGTAGATCACCTGGTTTCGGGTCTACGACCACATACTAAAATCGCCCTATTCAGACTCGCTTTCGCTGCGGCTCCGTTTCATCAACTTAACCTTGCATGGGATCGTAACTCGCCGGTTCATTCTACAAAAGGCACGCCATTACGCAAAAACGCGCTTTGACTACTTGTAGGCACACGGTTTCAGGAACTATTTCACTCCCCTTCCGGGTGCTTTTCACCTTTCCCTCACGGTACTGGTTCACTATCGGTCACTAGGGAGTATTTAGCCTTGGGAGATGGTCCTCCCAGCTTCCGACCGGATTTCACGTGTCCGGCCGTACTCAGGATCCACTCAGGAGGGAACGAAGTTTCAACTACAGGGTTTTTACCTTCTATGACGGACCTTTCCAGATCGCTTCATTTACCCCGTTCCTTTGTAACTCCATGTAGAGTGTCCTACAACCCCGAAAGGCAAGCCTTTCGGTTTGGGCTGTTCCCATTTCGCTCGCCGCTACTTAGGGAATCGCAATTGCTTTCTCTTCCTCCGGGTACTTAGATGTTTCAGTTCCCCGGGTCTGCCTTCATTATCCTATGTATTCAGATAAAGATACTGCTCCATTACGAGCAGTGGGTTCCCCCATTCGGAAATCTCCGGATCAAAGCTTACTTACAGCTCCCCGAAGCATATCGGTGTTAGTACCGTCCTTCATCGGCTCCTAGTGCCAAGGCATTCACCGTGCGCCCTTTCTAACTTAACCTAAAAGGTTTTTTCTTCTTAACTAAATAAGAGAGAAAACTAAAATGGCGATTACTCGGTTCTTTCTTGACTTCTTCTTATACGATTATCTAGTTTTCAAAGAACGAATTGAGAGATTGTTCTCTCAAAACTAAACAAGGCTACTTCCACGAATTTACATCATGAAATGCTTCTTGTTTTGCTTCAAGCTGCCTTGCGACGAGCTGAACATAATCTTCTTCGATTATGCGCTGGCGCAGGAGCAAACTTGGCGAGGGCTTATTCCCTCAAAACTAAACAAACAAATAACGTGTACCAACAATCTGTGATGTCCGTAAGGACATTTTCCTTAGAAAGGAGGTGATCCAGCCGCACCTTCCGATACGGCTACCTTGTTACGACTTCACCCCAATCATCTGTCCCACCTTAGGCGGCTGGCTCCTTACGGTTACCCCACCGACTTCGGGTGTTACAAACTCTCGTGGTGTGACGGGCGGTGTGTACAAGGCCCGGGAACGTATTCACCGCGGCATGCTGATCCGCGATTACTAGCGATTCCGGCTTCATGTAGGCGAGTTGCAGCCTACAATCCGAACTGAGAATGGTTTTATGGGATTGGCTCCACCTCGCGGCTTTGCTGCCCTTTGTACCATCCATTGTAGCACGTGTGTAGCCCAGGTCATAAGGGGCATGATGATTTGACGTCATCCCCACCTTCCTCCGGTTTGTCACCGGCAGTCACCTTAGAGTGCCCAACTAAATGCTGGCAACTAAGATCAAGGGTTGCGCTCGTTGCGGGACTTAACCCAACATCTCACGACACGAGCTGACGACAACCATGCACCACCTGTCACTCTGTCCCCGCGAAGGGGAACGTCCTATCTCTAGGAGTGTCAGAGGATGTCAAGACCTGGTAAGGTTCTTCGCGTTGCTTCGAATTAAACCACATGCTCCACCGCTTGTGCGGGCCCCCGTCAATTCCTTTGAGTTTCAGCCTTGCGGCCGTACTCCCCAGGCGGAGTGCTTAATGCGTTAGCTGCAGCACTAAAGGGCGGAAACCCTCTAACACTTAGCACTCATCGTTTACGGCGTGGACTACCAGGGTATCTAATCCTGTTTGCTCCCCACGCTTTCGCGCCTCAGCGTCAGTTACAGACCAGAAAGCCGCCTTCGCCACTGGTGTTCCTCCACATCTCTACGCATTTCACCGCTACACGTGGAATTCCGCTTTCCTCTTCTGCACTCAAGTCCCCCAGTTTCCAATGACCCTCCACGGTTGAGCCGTGGGCTTTCACATCAGACTTAAAGGACCGCCTGCGCGCGCTTTACGCCCAATAATTCCGGACAACGCTTGCCACCTACGTATTACCGCGGCTGCTGGCACGTAGTTAGCCGTGGCTTTCTGGTTAGGTACCGTCAAGGTACCGGCAGTTACTCCGATACTTGTTCTTCCCTAACAACAGAGTTTTACGACCCGAAGGCCTTCATCACTCACGCGGCGTTGCTCCGTCAGACTTTCGTCCATTGCGGAAGATTCCCTACTGCTGCCTCCCGTAGGAGTCTGGGCCGTGTCTCAGTCCCAGTGTGGCCGATCACCCTCTCAGGTCGGCTACGCATCGTCGCCTTGGTGAGCCGTTACCTCACCAACTAGCTAATGCGCCGCGGGCCCATCTGTAAGTGTCAGCCGAAACTGACTTTCAGCTTCACCTCATGAGAGGTAAAGGATTATCCGGTATTAGCACCAGCTTCCGGTGTTATCCCAGTCTTACAGGCAGGTTGCCCACGTGTTACTCACCCGTCCGCCGCTAATCATCAGGAGCAAGCTCCTAATGATTCGCTCGACTTGCATGTATTAGGCACGCCGCCAGCGTTCGTCCTGAGCCAGGATCAAACTCTCCATTAAAGAGTATGAGTTAGCTCATAAATGTTACGTTGGCTAGTGAAGATAACTTCACTATTGTTTATTGTTGACGTTTTTGTTTGTTTAGTTTTCAAAGAACAATTACCTATCTTAGCGACATTTATTATCTTATCACACCGATTCGTTGTTGTCAACTTCTACGAAAAATATTTGGTTTTTAATATTTTCGTAAGCTGTTAACGAATCAGCTTTATTACTATAACATCCTTATTATTAACTAGCAATAGAAGGTTTTCCCAATTTAGAAGAATTATATAACTGACTTACTCCACGGGGCAAGCCCACGTGGTTTTACGGGCAATTTCTATAACCTCTTAATGTCGCAAATAACTAAAATCATTCATACAATAAGACAAAAAACGGTGAATGAGACTATGGTGAAATGGATTGGAGTATCAACAACAAAACATCAGCTAACGCTTTACGATAATAACAGGGCGATAAAAACATACCCAATAGCTACAGGAAAAATCTTAACCCAAACACCTTTTGGCACTTATACAATTATTAATAAGGATCCTAATCCTGGAGGTCCATTTGGAGTTATGTGGATGGGACTATCAAGACCACACTACGGTATTCACGGTACAAATAATCCTTCCTCAATTGGGAAAAGCGTATCTCATGGATGTATACGATTGTACAATCATGACGTATTGGAACTTTCTTCATTGGTTCCAATCGGGACTGAGGTTGTCATTCATAAATGATATTATGGAGTAACACCCAAATCGATATACCCCTATAAATAAAGTGGAACGCAGCTGCGTTCCACTTTATTTATGAATCCTTTGAGTGGTAAATCAGCTTTGCACCATTTTCGGGGGTATTTACACAATTTCATGCAAGGGTTGCACCATTTTGCAGGAGGTTTGCACGATTTTCAATTAGCTTTGCATGTTTTACCATTTTCTGTTAATTGAGTCACACAATCCATGTATTTAAAAGAAAAAACTCAAAAAAACATGTTGACGCAGTTTCACATCTGTTATACATTAATAATATAATATATTAATTGTTATATAACAGATAGGAGATGGGAAAAATGGAAATTTACCAGAAAGCATATGAGTATTATCGGACTATTTGTCAAAGTTATGGAATGGAGTCGCTGAATTTCAATCTATTTGTAAAGCATTTAACCAAAGAACAGCTAGAATTATATATCAAGCAAGCCTATTAATAAAAAGGATGTGAGACAGTGGACCTCTTACCTGAAGTCAGAAAATAACCCTGCCAAT
Organism: Neobacillus sp. PS3-12; assembly: GCF_030915385.1. Classification (GTDB taxonomy): domain Bacteria; phylum Bacillota; class Bacilli; order Bacillales; family Cytobacillaceae; genus JAEVLT01. The sequence continues at coordinate 458,830 of NZ_CP133268.1, forward strand.
AGTGATGTGGCAGGGTTATAGAATTATATATCAAGCAAGCCTATTAATAAAAAGGATGTGAGACAGTGGACCTCTTACCTGAAGTCAGAAAATAACCCTGCCAATAGTGATGTGGCAGGGTTATTATATTTGGTTCTAATATTTTATTTTTTATGTGCCTACCATTAATTGTATCAACTTTTTAGATAATATCTCCTCCCCTGTATTGGCCCCGCCTGCGCCTAATACAATGATGGCCACGCATGCCATCCAACCCACTGTCATCATAATGAATGTGCCTTAATATTGCCTTAAGTCGGTCAATCTTTAAAACCCTTAATCTTCCTTGTAAGTTCATTAAATCTTTGATCAAGTTCTTGGTACTTCGGGCTTTTTGATGTTAAAAAACTCAATTTCCCCAATACTTCCTGCCGCTCAGTTTCTAGCTTTAAGCGTAGTTCTTCTGAAGAATCAACTATTTCAATTGATTTCGATATTTTCTTTTGAATCTGATTATTTTCAAACACCAACTGTACTGACGTGGTTTTACTTAAGAAATACTGATCGTGTGAAACAATAATCAGCGTACCTGGATAGTCTGCTAACGTTGTTTCCAATTGCTCCCTCGAAGGCAAATCTAGGTGGTTTGTCGGTTCATCTAATATGAGTACTTCTTTATCTTCCAGTATAAATTTCAAGAGTTTACACTTCACACGCTCGCCCATACTCATATGTTCGATTGGCTCCGACCATTGACTTTCAGTAAATCCTAAATGCCTCAATAAATTCTGTACCTTACCCCGTTCTTTAAATGTTTCCCTATTAAATAATTGCTCAGGAGTTTGATCCAGTGGAAGGTCAAATACTTGTTGTGTTAGATAGCCAATATTGGCAGACGGGGAAAGCCAGATATTCCCTTCGGAAGGCTCATTACCCATAACAATATTTAAAAATGTTGTTTTCCCGCAGCCATTAGGACCAATCAGCGCAATTTTTTCCCCATGCTGAATTATAAAATTCGTCTGTTCAAATAAGATTCGTTCTCCATACCTCTTTTTTAAATTTTTAACCTCTAAAAATCTTTTTCCAACCTTCGTATTGGCTCCCAAAGAAAAACGAACAGGTTCGTCTTCCTTGACACGTTCAACCGTGTTCTTATCAAGCTCCTTTTCAAGACGTTTCTGTTTCGATTTAAGTTGGGAATCCATTCTTTTTGCCTTGACTCGGTAAAATTCTTTAATCCCTTCCTGCTTCGTTGATTGTGCATGCGCTTTTTGTGACCAGGATGATAAGTTGTTTATTTGATGTTCGACCGATTCGATTTTTTTTTGTTGTTTCTCGTATTCTCTTTGCTGTGTTAATCTTCTTTGTTCGCGGACTTTAATATAATGTGAATAATTTCCTTTCTGCTCCATTAATTTCATATTTTCAATTGACCAGATTTTTGTCACGACCTGGTCTAATAAATACCTGTCATGCGAAACGACAATGATGGTTCCTTTATAATTGTTCATCTGAGCAATTAACATCTCAATACTTTCCCGATCCAGATGGTTTGTTGGTTCGTCTAACAGGAGTAAGGAGGGTTCGGATGCAAAGCCTTTTACCAAACGAACTTTGAGTTTTTCTCCGCCGCTTAACAGTTCGTATGGAACATCTGGAATATGCCATTTTGCCAGCAGCTCTGCTTCTCGTTCGCTCACATGATTGGTTGTATAGCTTTGTTTCTCCTGATCAACTAAAAATACATCGGTTTTGCTTATTTTCCATTCAACCTGTCCTTCAGTTGGCTTTACCGGTCCTAGCAATAGTTGTAACAGCGTGGACTTTCCGCTCCCATTACGGCCGATTAAACCAATGACTTCTCCATGGCCTATTATTCCATTTATATCATTCAATTTTAAACGGTCCATTATTTCTAAACTAATGTGATTTAATTTCACAATTTCTTTCAAAAAACTCACCCTTTCGTTTTCAAGGGAGAAAAAATCCTCCCAAATGAACTTGGAAGGATTAGTTGCTTTTTTCATAACGAAACAAAGCTATTTCATCAATAGCTTTAAAAATTTATGGAAAATGGGCAAACTAATCCTATTTTTTATTTGAAAATAAATTTTCAAATGTCTGAAATAAGATTAGTTAATCATCGGCCACCCATCATCCCTTCTTTTTTGATTACACATATTATATCTGTAAAATCAGCGAATGAAAAGAGAAGGTTGTTCTATTTATCCTTTAGTACTTCTCCCGTATCTTAAACCAGTGATGCAGAATCTGCAGCTTTACTATTTTCTTCTAATATTCATCCCAGAAACAGGCAAAACTACGAGTGAGATAGTTTTAAGGAGGGTTATGTATCCTTTTTCTGCTTACTTCACTCGTCGTATTTTACATCATTGCCATTTGGATGACCAAACATATTTCGTGGCTGCATCAACGTGCATACAAAGTCTAAGGAAAGCCGTGCCACTTTTCAAAGAACTAAATTTTATCTTAGAGTAAAAAATATTACCACATCAATGGATAAGGGGCTTCCTATGCGCATCATATTATACATAGCATTTATTGTTGCTGCCTATAAGTGGGGAGATTGGAGAAATTGGAAAAAGTATTACCCTACGTACTTATTTTGGATCGGCGGCGATTTCTTTTATAATGCCTTACTTCATAACCATAGGCCATGGTATTTTTCCAAAGGGATAATTGGAGAGAACATTTTACATGGTCATTTAATTATTTGCATTTTTATCATGTTGTGTTGTTATACTTCCACCCTTCTTATCTATCTGGGAAGATTCCCTGAACAAAGAACGAAACAATGCTTTTGGATCTTGCTGTGGGTCTTTATTTTTAGTTCTATTGAATTTGTTTCCCATACGTATTTCCATTTGATTGTGTATCAGTACGGTTGGAACCTCTATTGGTCAATGCTTTTTAACCTGGTCATGTTTACCGTATTAAAAATTCATTTTAACAAACCATGGTTAGCATGGATTATTTCGATTTTATTTTTAATTTTTCTTGCCAATGTATTCAACATACCTAGAGAATCGTTTGAATGACGATTCTTTTTAATTTTTAAAAAAGCTAACTCAAAATGATATTTGAGTTAGCTCTTTTAAGACAATCTTATTATATAGCATCCGTATCTAAGTTTTTTCCGCTAAATTGGCTGTTGTATAGGTCAGCGTAGAAGCCGCCTTTTTCAATTAATTCCTTATGGCTGCCCATTTCAATAATTTTCCCTTTGTTCATAACCAGGATTAGTTCAGCATCGCGAATCGTAGAAAGTCGGTGTGCAATAACGAAACTTGTGCGGCCTTCCATTAGATTGGACATGGCTTTTTGAATTAACACTTCGGTTCTCGTATCAACGCTGCTGGTTGCTTCATCAAGGATCAATATCGTTGGATCAGCAAGAATGGCGCGAGCGATTGTTAGCAACTGCTTCTGACCTTGAGAAATATTGGTTGCCTCCTCATTTAGGACGGTATCATAGCCATCAGGAAGTGTACGGATAAAATGATCAGCATGTGCCGCTTTTGCTGCCCTTACGATTTCCTCCATCGATGCCCCTTGCTTGGCATAGGCAATATTATCCTTAATCGTTCCGTTGAATAGCCATGTATCCTGCAGCACCATCCCGAACATTTTCCTTAGTTCATCCCGCTTCATATCTCTAATATCCACATTGTCGATACTAATCTTTCCTGAATTGATTTCATAAAAGCGCATTAATAAGTTAACTAATGTGGTTTTACCAGCTCCCGTAGGTCCAACAATGGCAATGGTGTGCCCCGGTTTGACGTCCAGGTTCATATCTTCAATTAACGGTACTTCTTCTTTGTATCGGAAATCTACATGATCGAATTTTACCTCTCCTTTAGGGAAATCAATCACTTTAGGATTGGACGATTCAGTAATTTCTTCGGACTCATCGAGAATTTCAAAAACACGCTCGGCACAAGCAACGGTTGATTGAATAATATTCGCAATTTGTGCTGTTTGCGCAATTGGCATCGTAAAGGAGCGGGAGTATTGAATAAACGCTAGGATGTCCCCTAAACCCAAAAGGTTTTTGGTAATCCAAATTCCCCCAACGATACAGATTCCAACGTAGCCTAAATTGCTGACGAAATTCATCAGCGGAAACATCATACCTGAGATAAATTGTGCTTTCCATCCTGCAGTATATAAGTTTTTATTAATTTCTTCAAAGCGCTCAATCGAATCTTTTTCACGTCCAAAGGCCTTAACAATTTTATGCCCTGTGTACATTTCTTCTACATGTCCGCTAAGATCTCCCAATTCTTTTTGCTGGGAGGCAAAGAATTTCTGGGACTTTTTGGCGACTACAGCAGTTGAGACAACATACAATGGCAGTGTAATCAGCATGATCAGAGTGAGGATCGGGCTGATTGTTAACATCATGATAATGTAGCCAATGATCGTAATAACCGATGTGATAATCTGTGTCAAACTTTGCTGCAAGGTATTGGCAACCGTATCAAGGTCATTGGTCACACGGCTCAATATATCTCCATGGGGATGAAGATCAAAATATTTCAGCGGCAGTTTGGCAAGTTTTTTATCCACTTCCCTGCGCAAATCCCGTACCGTTTTCTGTGCCACCCCTGACATCACTAACCCCATCACCAAACTGAAGATGGAGCTTATTACATACATTCCCAACAACATCAAAGCGATGTTACCAATATAATGGAAGTCATATTTTCCATTGGTATCTCTTATTGCCTTAACGGCCCCCTTAATTTGGTCTTGGGTCAATTTAACGTTTTTATTTCCGGATTGTGCAGGCATCTTTTTGCTTAAGTCCAGCATTTTCTGTACAATATCAGCTTTTTGGTCAGCGTCTTTCACCTTACTTAGCATTGGCAGTTTCATAAATTCTTGGATCGCTTTTGCCGTTTCAGGATCCACCTTTGCCTGCTGGGCCTGTGCATTCGGTGTTTGCTGCATCTGCATCTGTTGCATTTGTTTCGCTTGCTTGCTTGCTTGATCAACTGCCGCTTTTTGAGCATCCGACATTTTCTCGAGCATCATTTTTGCCATATAGGCATCCTGTAATCTGTTCATCGCTTTACTCATAATTTTTGGTGCAGCGATCGTAAATGACGTACTTGCAATGGCAAAGACCAAGACGATGATTAAATTTAATGTATGTGGTTTTAAATACCTTAACAGCCTCTTTAATGTTCCTTTAAAGTCTTTGGCTTTTTGTACAGGTGCGCCAAAATGACCGCCACCGCCAAAGCCTCCGCCGCCAGGTCCTCTGCCTCCGGCGCGACTCTGATTTTTTTGCTCACTCATGCAATCTCCTCCTCAGACAATTGTGAGGAAACAATTTCCTGATAGACCTTACTTGTTTCTAATAATTCCTTATGTGTGCCAATGCCGGCAATCACACCTTCATTTAGGACGATGATTCGATCGGCATCCCTTACCGTCCCAACCCTCTGGGCAACAATAATAACGGTTGCTTCTGCCGTTTCAGGTTTAAGTGCTGCACGCAAAAGTGCATCCGTTTTGAAATCCAATGCTGAAAAACTATCATCAAATACGTAAACTTCAGGTTTTCTTACTAACGCCCTTGCGATGGAGAGACGCTGTTTTTGCCCCCCTGAAACGTTTGTACCACCTTGGGAAATTTCATGTTCAAAGCCTTTATCCATACTCTCAATAAATTCAGTTGCTTGGGCAATGTCAGCCGCATGTTTAATATCAGCTTCTGAGAACTGCTTATTGCCAAATCTGATGTTTTCGTTTATAGTTCCTGAAAACAGAACAGCTTTTTGAGGAACAAAACCAATTTTGGCACGAAGAGTCTCCTGAGACATTTCTCGGACATCCACCCCATCAATCAGAACACTGCCGCTATCCACATCATAGAATCTTGGAATCAAGTTGATCAATGTGGATTTACCCGCTCCTGTACTTCCGATAATGGCCGTTACCTCGCCAGGTTTGGCCGAAAATGAGATGTCTCGCAATGCTGGTTGTTCTGCACCTTGATACTTAAAAGTGACATCTTTGAATTCAATATAGCCTTTCTGTGTAAAGGACGCTTCTCCTGCTTCTTTATCGGTTATTCCTGGGTGAGTTTCCAATACTTCATTAATACGAACCGCAGCAGCTTGTGCCCTTGGTACCATGATAAACATTAAAGAAAGCATCAGCATCGAAAACATGATTTGCATCGCATACTGAGTAAATGCTGACAATGCCCCCAAGTCCATGCTGCCCTTGCTGATAAAGATTCCTCCGAACCATAATACCGCTAAAGATGTAAAGTTCATGACCAGCATGATCGATGGCATCATGAATGCCATGATTTTATTTACTTTTATATAATTTTCTGTAAGATCGACATTTGCATCGTCAAAACGTTTTGCTTCATGTTCAACCATATTAAATGCGCGAATGACACGAATTCCAACAAGTTTTTCTCGTAAAACTAGATTGATTCTATCTATTTTTCCTTGAATTCTTCTAAAAAGCGGAATCATACGTGAGGCAATTACCGCAATAACACCAGCCAAAATCGGTATCGCGATGGCTAGTACCCATGTAAGCTGCCTGTCTTCTCGTAAAGCCATGATAATTCCGCCAATGGCCATCATTGGTGCACTGATCATCATCCGCAAGATCATGACTAAAACCATTTGAACTTGGTTAATATCATTCGTTGTTCTTGTGATCAGTGTTGCGGTACCGAATTTATCAATTTCATGCAGCGAAAAGCTCTCAACTCTTTTAAAAACCTTACTTCTTAGGATTGTGCCCAAACCTACTGCGGTTTTTGATGAAAGAAAACTAGCAATAATGGCACAAACAGCTCCCCCACCAGCAACTAAAAGCATGAGCCCGCCAATTTTCATAATTTCTCCAGTATCTCCCTGCATGACTCCTTTGTTGATAATATCTGACATCAAAGTTGGCAGATAAAGATCACTCAATGTCTGCAAAAATACAAAGGCCAGTACAGCGATGATCATGGCAGTATACGGTTTTAAATACTTAAACAGCCTTAACATACATAGACGCTCCTTTAAGTCTTTTTAGATGAGAAAATTCATTATATATAATTTAGCGATTTGCCTCCCCTATTTGATTACCCTATCATAATACATCCTTTCAAGTTACGAAACATGTATTCCCATTGTATATTCTACTTTTTTTTCAAGTTCCTTGGCATCATGATTTTTACAATATCTTGACGTTATCTTTGTTGCTCCTGTTACACAAAGTTTTTAACACTATTACTTTTACCAAATTTGTAGACAGCAACTAAGAAAAAGGCAACTGCAAAAACCGCCAAAATCAAATAATTAAGATATAAAGTATCAAAATGATTGCCTTGCTGCAATTTACTAATCGTGTCTAATGTCCAGCGCTGTGGGAGAAAATCAGCTAGTTTTTGAACGGCTTTAGGCATGATCTCTACCGGCCAAAAGCAGCCAGCAAGCAAGCATGTTGGAGTTACAACTAAGTTTTGCAATGCATTAACGGAAGCCGAACTGCTAGCGAAAGAAACAAGCATTAACGATAACCCAATTGCCACTACGGCAAATAATACTAACACAGCGATCATTTGCCAAAAGGAAACATACATTTCTATATGAAAGATTGTAGTTACGAAAAACAAAGTACAGAGGATTTGCGCTACCATGACAAGCAAACTAACAGCAATATTAGATAACACATATGTTCTGGCATTAATTGGTGATGATAACAAACGGAAATACGTTCTATTTTCCTTTTCTTTTATGATAATTTCAGAAAAGTTACCAGCAGACATCAACATAATCATGAGAAGAAATCCGATTGTTTGATAAGTCATTCTTTTACTTTTGGAAGTATCCTTTAACGACTCCGTTGAAAGTTTAAAATGATCCTGTTGATATTTCGTGTACATTTTTTCAAATATGTTTGTATCTCCAGATGAAGCTTTTCCGATGAGGATAATATTATCTAGATACTGATACAAATAAGACTTAACAAATCCCGTAACTTCTTCCCCTTTGATGGCAACGATTTGGATGTTGGCTGGTTTTCCTGATATGATTCTTTCTGAAAAACCATTATTTAAAATGATGACACAGTCGAGCGCTCCGTTAGATATTTTTTCATTGACCTTACTGTTATTGATTTTTTCAACATTTACGTTTTGAAGATTTGCTAAAAATCGAACGGTATCATTCGCAATAACATGTCGGTCCTGATTAACCACTCCCACTTTTAGAACCTGGGATCCTGGATTACCATAAACAAGAAAAGAAATTAAAATTCCGATTAACGGAACACCGAAATAAATAACAATATTTCTTTTTTTGCTAAACGTGACTTTCAGTATTTTTTTCATTAACCAAAAAATATCCTTCATCACAAACCCTCCCTTCTTTGAAATATAAAAATGGCTATTCCCAAGAAAAGAACAGATATCCCCAAATTCAAGCTGATGGCTTGAAAAAAAGGACCGAAATCATTCATATAGATGATTTTGGTAATCGCCTGATTCGCCCATGTAAGCGGTGATAGATTTGTAATGAACCCTAAAATTCCTTTTGCATTTTCGATTTTAAAATAAGCTCCCCCAAAAAAAGAGGATAGTTGGAGGAAGACCATGATGATCATTTTTGAAGCATCAGGAGTTTTTGCCATATAACTAATTCCTAACCCGATGCTAAGCGCCAAAAAGACTTCAGATAATAACAAAATAAATACAAGGCCAATGTGGTCTCCCCAATTCGCTTTAAAAGCAAAATGACTGAAGATGATGACAACAAGCAAACATAAAGCATTAACGAAAAGGTACCCGAGAATTTTCCCTAGAAAAATCTCTCCCTTTCCAATCGGCGCTGCCACTAATCGAAGCGCAGTGTTCCTTACCCTTTCACTGCGGATCAGCGAACTTGCATAAATTGCACCATATAGAGCGATCATCGTGGTCATTGCCACGGCATAATAGTCCATCGAACTTTGCTGCTTTGCTTCCTTTAATGTGCGTTCTTGGATAAAATTATTTTTTTGTACATCTGTCATGACGATGTTTACATTCTCAGGAGCTATACTTGCAACTGCCGCTGCGACGTTATATTTATCTGCATAGGCTTTAAGCATTCCTTGAACAATACTTTCTTCCATATTATTTTGTTCGCTGCTATACAACTGGATTCCCTTATCACTAATTTCAACATAAGCAGTGTAGTTATTTTCCTTGACCTCTTTTTTTCATCCATGTGTTTAGTCGTCCGTTTAAAATGGATTCCTGTCTTCGCAGCCTTCTTGGCAAATGCTTCAAATGATGCTGTAATGGAAGGGCCTGCAGTGCTTTTATATAAAACCCGGATGTTATCAACTGTAATTTTATGATTAAAAGCATTACTTAAGGACGTGCCAAGAATTAACATTAATACGATTGGAAATGCAAGCATGAATAGAAATGTACGCCGATCACGGATATTCTGCCTGATTTCCTTTAATGCGATATTCCATATATTCAAGGGTTGTTCCTCCCATAGATTATAAATCTCGTAAGTTTCTTCCTGTCAGTGTTAGAAAAACGGCCTCAAGATTTGGTTCCTTTTCTTCTAATGAACTGATTTCAATGTCATTGTTAATAAAATGCTGAATGATTTTGTTTAAATTATTGACATCGAACTCTGAATTGACTTTTAGTACATTTTCATCTAATTGAACAGATCTTACTCCGGTAATCAGTTTGAATTGGTCAAGCTTCAAATTTTCAGTTGATTTCACTTCAATCCAAATGTCTTTTGTGTTGGTGATGATGGCTATCAATTGTTCCTTCGTTCCCTCAGCGATAATTTTCCCATGATCAATAATGGCAATTCTTGAACAGATTTCCTCGACTTCCTCCATGTAGTGACTTGTATATATAATCGTGCAGCCCATGTGGTTTAGTTTGCGGATCGATTCAAGGATATAATTCCGTGATTGAGGGTCAATTCCGACAGTCGGCTCATCCATGATAATTAGCTTTGGCCGATGGGCAATCGCACAGGCAATGTTCAGTCTCCTTTTCATCCCTCCAGAGAAATTCTTTGGATACTCATCCTGCTTTTCACTTAATCCAACAAATTGGAGTGCTTCATCGGCCTTTACTTTCAAAGTATCGCCCCGTAAGCCATATAATCCAGCAAAAAATCTCACATTTTCCAGTGCTGTGAGTTCTTCATAAATGGCTATGTCCTGTGGAACAATGCCAATATTCATCTTTGCGAACCTGCTGTATTTGGCAATATTCTTACCAAGAATGTTAATCTCACCATCGCTTATTCGTAATAAACCGGCAATCATGTTAATTGTCGTACTCTTACCTGCACCATTTGATCCCAGAAATCCAAATATTTCTCCTTCAGCTATGTTTAAGGAAATATTGTCGACGGCAATGAAGTCGGCAAATTTCTTCGTAAGGTTTTTCAATTCTAAAACATTCACGGTTTTAGTCACCTCTCACTCTTTCTGTTCTAAGTATATAAAAAAGGATGAATCTGCTTAAGTGCAGGACTTCATCCTTTTTACATGAGAATCTTCATATCTTGATCATTAATTTTTTCACGATTGAATGGGCAGTAGCATCCTTACCGAAAAACCCTCTGTTCCATCCACAATGATTGTCCCATTAATAGAAGCGGCCCTTTCCTCCATCCCGATAATTCCCATACCTTTTTTGATTTTTTCTGTCCCTTTGCCATTGTCCTTTATTTCGGCTTTTATCATTGTATTTAATACGTGCAGCTCAATTGAAATAACTGTCGCATGCGAATATTTAAGGGAGTTCGTCAATGCCTCTGTGACATTCTCTTGAATGACCTTCCACTGGATTGGCGTAATTCTTTCAATATTGCCTTTATAAACAAAAGGAATGGAAAGTGAGTGTTTTGCAGAAAATTCATCTACAAATAATTTTAAACGATTTATTCCCATTTGCTCTGAAGGAGGCTTTAAGCTTTTTAAGGTTACTCGTATATTTTCAATGCCTTCTTTGGAGATATTGATCGCATTTTGTAGCAGCTCTTGAGCCTTGATTTTATCCCTATCAAGTAACCGTTTTGAAGCTTCCATTTGGATAAGTGCACCAGTCATCGCGTGACCAATATTATCATGAAACATCTGTGCAAGCCGATTCCGTTCCTCTAGTTTAAACGTATATTCAGACTGGCGGATAAATTCTTTATTTTCATTGAGACTCTTTGATAACTTTGCTAGGTCTTTTCTCATCTGATCCAGTTGGTTTTCCTGATGCTGAAGTCTTGATGTAAATTGATCAAGCATTGTAAAAATAACGAAACTAAACAATGCCACAAGCCCATACTGATAAGCAATTTTGATTGAAATCCAGCTCAGCGGTAAAAGAATAATGACAAACAAGGCGCCCTTTTTCTTCATATAAAAAGAAAATAGTTCACAAATGTTTAGCGGCACAAGGATCAGAAACAATGGCTGCACCGCACAATAGGAATATCCGATCTGCATGATTGATAAAAGAAGAATCACTTTTTTACTTATTTCTTTTTTAACAATGTAAATAGCAATATTCGAACATAGATAGATTAAAAATGATAAGACAACCCAAGGAATATTCGTAATCGGAGAATGTATGTATGTTAAAGCAAGGTAAACCATCAAGATCAATTTACAGATAATCAGCCAAAATTCCATCTTTCATCCCTCGGTTAATTGACTTTTCCTGTTAAAAAATAAATGGCAATCTGCGTTCGATGTTCAAGTCGTGTTTTCCCTAAAATTGAACTGATATAGTTAGCGATTGTTCCTTCTGAGATAAAAAGCTGTTTTGCCATTTCCTTATTCGAGAGTCCTTTTGCGATATGGCTCATAATATCGAGTTCTCTCTCGGTAAAAAGACTCTTATCTACCTTCGTGTCAGGTTTCTTCTCTCCTAAGTTTGCTTTAAGTTTTTCAAGCACCACATCCTGCATCACTGTATTGCCATTATAAACACTTTTAATCGCATCACGGATTTGCTCGGGGTCATTATTTTTTAATAAATAGCCCTTCGCGCCATTTTTGATTGCATCAAGAATGTATTCATCATCGTCAAATGTCGTTAAAATTAACGGCTTCGTCTTCGTTTGTTCCGTTATCAGTTTTGTTGCCTCCACGCCATTCATATTTGGCATCCGAACATCTAACAGGGCAATATCGACAATATGATTTTTGCAAAAATGTACAGCCTCCAGACCATCATTTACAGTTGCGATTACATCAAATTCCTCATATGTATTTAAAATGATTTTCATTCCTTCGCGAATAAAGGAATTATCATCAGCAATCATCACGGTTATTTTCAAAATATCACCATTTCCTTTCGTATACCTCAATTGCAGTAAAATATTTCTTCTTGATTTTATAGCATTTTGCTGCATACTGTCACTACTCAGTGATCAAGCCAAAGTTTTTCTATTACTATTAAAATCTTCAACTATTATGAAAAATTCATTTGTTTTCAGATAATTCAGAATATACATCTTTTATCCTATTGTCATTTGTGTTATATTTTTTTATACTTTCTACACATCTTCTGTTTTTACTCACCAAAATCCTAATCGGTAACAAATCAAAAAATCTCCTTAATATCAAAGAAATAAAGGCAATCTCCAATATTTGTTTCGATTCCATTTTATTTGTTTTTATTCAAAAGATTTTGGTTATAATGATGGAAAATTAATTGTTAAGTTGCTTAACATATAAATAACCAATAAACACAAGGGGGAATGGGTTTGAAACAATACATAAAAATTGAAAGCGCATACAAATTTATGGTTCCTTTATTTATTTCAGGAGTATTCTTTTTATTAAGTTTTTACTTCTGTTTGTTAAGTGTGCCTCTATATGTTTATTCTCTGCCGTTCTATGCATTCTTCCTGTTAATATCATTATTCCTTTATTATCGGATTGATAAAGATCTAAATCAATTTATTAAAAAAGGAAAGCAAACGTTGGTACTTTATAATTTTTATCATAACTGCATTGGGATTTACTTAATATTATCTTTCCTTTTATTTGGTGTGTCGGTTGCTTATATGCCTTTCTATCATAATGGAGGTTCGACCTTTGTATGGTATTGTGCCCCAATGAGTTTACTATGTATGATTAGTTTTGTTCAATCACATAAACGAAAAAAATGGCTAAAAAGGATTATAATAAGGAAACAATCGAAACTTTTTCGGTCAAGTAACAGCAGTGCTACACATTTAAAATTAGTGATTGGGAAAAAGTAATGCTATGTAACATAAAAAAGGACAAATGATTTATTATTTTTCCTTCACACAAATGAACACTAAAGGACAACCATTAATGGTTGTCCTTAAGAAATATTTCCCTTTTTAGGGTATATAAAATGTTTAGTTTTGTGGGGTTTTTTTAAGATGATATGAATTACTCGTTATTTTCTTGGGAGATGATCATGAATCAACTTATTAAAGTCGTTGCAGCAATTATTGAAAATGAACAGGAAGAAATTCTATGCGCCCTAAGGTCGCCGATCTTTCCTTTTTAAGATTGAACATTACCATCCATAAAAAAGAATGGTGTCTTTTTCAAAATTGATCGTTTTTAATAACCTTGTCAGTTCAAACAGAATGTATTCGTACTTCCAAGATGAGGTTATTTTTTGCTGATTTTCATTAAGATTTATTGCAAAACCCTGCTCCCATTCGTTTAGGATGCACCGAAGATACTTTTCTTGTTTTTCATAAGCTCTTCCATCTTTATCGTCCACAAGTAAGTTTTTATATATGGAAATCACCTCGTTTTGATAAATATCAATTGCTTCTAAAAGACCTGCTTTTCCAACTATATATGGTTGAAAATCTAAAAGTTTTTCCATTACTTCTTTCCTTTCAAATAATGGGACACCTATAGAAATAATTCGTTCAGCTGTGTCATCCCAGTATATTCTCCCAAATTCGCATATTTCTTCTTTTGGTAAGCTTCCAAGGTAAAAACAGCCTTCCTCTTCTTCATCCTCACTTTTAAAGTTTTCAACCAGTTCTTCATAAGTCATCGATTTAATCTCATTAACAAGATCCTTGCTTACTTTATACATAAAATGCCGATGTCCCATTTAAAATCCCTCCTTTTATATCTCAAAAATTTCATTCCTTACAACTTTAATACGAACAATAGACACTATTAGTTTCACAGTTTTTTAATTTTGATTGGATTTTTAAGTTAATTATTATTTTAAAATAGTATTGTAATAGAATTGTAATTTGCCTGTGACTCCTCTGTCATACCTTTCTCGTATAGTTAAGTCATCAAATCACACAACGAGGAGGAAACAATCATGCTAAAGAAATTCATCTTAGCTATTACATTCGTTGTTTCTTTAAGCTCTTTGTTTGCCAACATGGGTGATAAAGCGGAAGCAGCAACCTATAATTATCATACAGCAGCTATTCATATTGCAGAATCAAACATCGGAGTTCCTTATCGATATGGCGGAATGTCTCCGAGTGGATTTGATTGCTCAGGTTTAGTAAAATACTCGTATGCAAAAGCTGGAAGAACATTAAATCGTACAGCTGCGCAAATGTATTATGGAAATGGGTACAAACCTTCTTACCTTCAGGCCGGCGACTTATTGTTCTATGCACCAACAAAAGCAAGTGCACCAACCCATGTAGCTATTTACATTGGTTATGGAAAAATGATCATGGCTTCTTCATCAAGAGGAGTTATCATCACAAGCACAAGCAATTCATACTGGCATCCAAGATATGTTGGAGCTAAGCGTGTTTAAGTAAAAATCAAGCCTAAATCAATCATTACGATAAAATGATTGATCTAGGCTTTTTATTTTACAAAAAAAGAGCTGCTGAGCAACTCTTAGCTAAACGCTTGCACCAGCTAGCTCACCTTCTGATAGTTTTGCTAACTTAACATCAAAAAACACCTTATAAATTGTATCGTTCCCATCCTGGATTATAGAATGGCTTACATAACTTCCTTTTAACGCTCTCTTCATATCATCATAAATAAACCATTCCCGCCAATCTTTTGCCGAATCAATTAAGCTCTCGATGGTGTAAGGGCTTTCATAGTTTTGTGTTAACAGAATCTCTTGAGAGAAGGTGTTACAGACTTGTAAGATATACAACTAAAGCACCTCCAATAAATTTTTAGATACTTTCATTATAGCACAATTGGAAAAAATTTCTTTAATGAAAATGTGAAAGAAGCATGGCAATTTAGCAACTTTATGATCTTCATTGACTTTCCTGTTCATAGCGAACGATCCATTTACCAAAGAATTCTGTAAAAAGATATGCACTAACTTAAAATCGTTTCAATATAATTTCCACTTCCCCTTATGACTTCAAGGCCTTGTTTCTCCAATTCCGTCCATACTTTCCGGTCTAGTCCAAATGGACTAGTTTTTTGGAGGGAGTCGAGTTCATTTTCGGAAATCTTAACATGATAATATTGGTCACCATTATTAATCATGAACTCATATTTTTTTAGCTTCAACAGAAATACCTCGTAATTCCCATCCCATTCCTTTAGTTGATGTTCAATCGCAGTGGCAACATACTTAATAAATTCTTCTCTACCCATATTTCGAGCCATGTAACCTCTTATCTCCTCATTAATGTCCATATCCCATCTCTCCCTAAAAATATTGGTCATTTATGTAAAATACCACCTAAAATAAAAACCCCTGTTCCGCTGGATGGAAAAGGGGTCATTACACCGTTTTATCATCCAAAGCATTGCTTTGCTGGTAGTAGCACCTTGCGTTTAGCAGGTTGCTGTGACGTCCATGAGCCAGTTCTCTCAGCCACTCTTGATAACTATTTATTTAATTTTATTATACAGCTAGAAACCTTTACCATTCAACAATTGTTGCCAAACTTTTCTATTAATTTTCAGCATCCTTTGGTATTCGATGATATTTTCAAAGACTCTATAAAAGTGATATAAAATTGCTAGCAACTACTATCCTTAGTCTATCACCTGTTAAGTCTGAACAAACTTTGCTTCTTTCCATCAACTGAGTCTATTTCTTGTCAGTTTCAAAAAGACGATACAGTGAGATTCCAATGGTGCAAAAGATAACGATTAGAAAAATAGGAATGGTCCACATACTTATTAGCGTCTTTCCAAAAGCCGCCTGAACGGTTCCCCAAGAAATGTATGAAAAAAGCAATAACATTTCAAAACCTAGGATGACCAGCATTCTTCTTGCTTCCAAATATAGCTTTGGAGCATTTTTTTCGGTAATCATAACCGGATAATTATATATGTGGGGAAATCTCTCTAGGATGGACATCATCACAAAGAGAATCAATCCTATCATTGGAAGAATCCAGAGACTTCCTCTACTCCCCCATCCATCCACATTACCTGATGCGTTAAAATGAATCGGAACTTTATTAGGCAAAGCAATCCAATGGTAAAATATAGTTAAGAACATGATTACGATTAATGACACAGAGAGTACTTTGATTACCTTCTCTAAAATTGTCATTGGTATGGATAAAATTGGACGTGTATTCATTTTTCCATTCTCCTATAAGATTCTGTTCATATCTATCATATAAAATATCTAATATGTAAATGCTACACATATCTTGCAAAATTGTGTCAAAAAAAAGCGCAGCACTTATTATCTAAGCGCTGCGCTTGTATGTTTTATCTTCGAATTGGTCTAAAACTCTTCATATATGGCAGGGTCCTGATTTTTCAATCTGCCATTAGGGCGGGTTAATCCTGAGATCAAGCCCATTTCTGTTTCATCAAGAGAAAAGTCGAAAATAGAAATATTTTCGAGTTGACGTACTCGTGATGAAGATTTAGGTATAGAAACTGCCCCAAGCTGGTAATGCCACCGTAAAATGACTTGTGAGATAGTCTTGTTGTGCTCTTCAGCAATCCTTTGTAGATTGTCATTTTGGAGGACATCATTCATTTGGCGTCCAAGTGGGCTCCAAGATTGTGTCTTAATATCATTTGCTTCATGATATTTTCTTTGATCAGCCTGATTGAAATATGGATGTAATTCAATTTGGTTGACGCTTGGTTTAACTCCAGTTTCCTTAACAAGAGTATCAATATGTTCAGGAAGGAAATTACAAACACCAATCGAACGGATTAAACCCCATTTTTTTGCATCAATTAATGCCTGCCATGCCTCAACATAATGACCCTGTTTAGGGTTTGGCCAATGAATTAAATATAAATCGTAATAATCAAGATTAGCCCGATACAATGATTCCTGAATGGTAGCAACAGCTTTATCATACTCTTGATAACGGCCTGGTAATTTGGATGTGATTTTTAATTGGTCTCTAGGAACTGAACTTCGTCTCAAGGCTGCCCCAACTGTTCCTTCATTTTCATAATTGTAAGCGGAATCAATTAATCGGTAACCAGAATCAATTGCACTCTGGATCGAATTAGCACCCTCATTCCCTTTGAGGGTATATGTACCCAAACCTATTACCGGCAATGTAAGACCATCATTAAGTGTAATCTCTGGAACTATTTTAGCCAAATTCTGTCACTCCTTTCAGTAATATTACTAGATTACCATATATATGAATTGATTTCATTGATTCTGTCTATAACCCAAATTACTAAAGATTCATTAATAGTTTATGATTTTCTATAATTTTTATTGCGGATTTCATTGATTCATTTGCTAGTTTGTTTTTATTCATATTTTAAAAAAACATCCCAAGTTTATTCAATATCAATAATTAATCACCAAAAAGGATCTTTAACTATTCAGCCCTTTTGGTTCATACTGACGATACGTATATTCGATTATTCAAATGAACGAAAAATTAAAGTTAAAAGTTCTAATTAATGAAGGATGACTATTTTGACAAGGCATGGAGAGCTTAAGTAACAACTGGGTAAGTATTTTCAATAATTTCTGCTGAATAACTTCTTGTCGACGAAGAGGATTTTATAGAATATTTTTATTTCCTAGGCAAGCGCAAAGACCGACAAAACCTGATTTTTCTATAGTCCTTTTTCCCCTTTAAACGACATAAAGTGATTCAAACTATTCATTTTTTTATTTTTTTCAAAATAAAGAAGAGGCCTTTCCCCTTCGTTATTCTCTATTTATTTAGAGGACAATTCTACAGTTTTTTTATTTCCAGCAGATTTACCCCCTAAATATCACAGCTTAAAAGCATTCTGGGGCGATTTTTTAAAAAAATAGTAAAATTCTCCCCTTTTAATAACAGTCAACTACGGACAGTATAATTGTAGGAATGGTCGAGATTGCGTACAGGAAATTTCCACCTGGAAATTTTCTATCGATCGAAAAAGCAAAATTTGTCGAACAATTCCCAATTTATTTTAAGGACATTTTAAGTTATTATAAAGAAGGTATATTGCTATATTGATATAGCCTTTTTTCACTAGTTAATTTTAGTATTTATTTTGAATTACAAGGAATTTTTATTATGCTCGATTTTGCTAAGAAAAATATTACAATTTTAAAATATTGATTAAAAAAAAGATTAAACAACAAAAATGAAGCAGCCATAATGAATAATTGTAATAGGAGGATATAGAGTGAGTGTAAACATCAAGATGAATATGACTGAAAATTACGGAAAATTAGAGGACGAGAGTTTAGTAGAACTATTCCATAATGGGGACAGAGAATCTTTAAATTTTTTAATCGAAAAATACCAAAAACTTGTTCGGGTAAAAGCAAGAAGTTACTTTTTAATCGGCGCTGATAGAGAGGATATCATCCAGGAAGGAATGATTGGGCTTTTTAAAGCTATTCGTGACTTTAGAAGAGAAAGAATGACTGCTTTTCGATCTTTCGCAGAACATTGTATTTATAAACAAATTGTTACTGCGATTAAAACCGCCAGTCGGAAAAAGCATACCCCTTTAAATTCTTATGTCTCACTAGATAAGCCCATATATAATGATGAATCAAACATTACGCTATTAGATATCATGCCTGAAGAAAAAATTACAAATCCTGAAGCTATTATGATTAAAAAAGAGTCCATCAATGATATAGAGCTAAAAATACATGAATCCCTTAGTTGTTTCGAACAAAAGGTTTTGGCCCTTTATATTGATGGTCAATCCTATCTGGAAATTTCTGAAAAACTATCCACCTCCATCAAATCAATTGATAATGCACTACAACGGGCAAAAAGAAAACTTTCAGGGGATATTCCAAAATTGGAAATATTGAAAGAAAAAAAAGCGATTTATTTTCGATTGTTTCAACATTTATAAGATCACTTTTAACATCATATTTTTATATGAGCGAATGAAACAATTTTCCATATTAAGGGATCCTATTGGAAATCTTTACTTTTGAAAAAATATATACATATCCCCTTTTCAGAAATAAATGTTCTATATCCTCTTGGAATTTATACCTGTCTTTCAATCATAAATAATACTCATTGGAATCGCAAAATAGCTTTACACTTTTTGTGTAAAGCCTTTTTTTCTCGAAAAAGGTAAAACTGGTTAAAAAAATTTTTTTAATTAAATAAATGCTCGAAAAATTCCCATTTGCCAGTTTTTTATGTTGTAATAGATGGAATATTGTCGAAATAACTAATAATTCCCCTTTTTATGTCTAAAAAAGAATAAGTTGGGTTGGTTGACAATACACACATCTAGGTGTAAATTACACATATGGTAAATAATTTTAAGAAGGAAATTGAAGAAAAACGGCGAAATTTTTATAAAACTTATATTTTCAAAATTAGAAAAAGTAAGTTTTTTTAAAAAAGGCTGGACCTTTACTACAATAAAATTTTTTGGAGGGTTTTAAAAATGGCAGTAGCAAAAAAAGAAGAAAAAGTAATTAATGTAGTCGATGTATTTTGGGATGGCTGGTTTAATAGCTTCAAAACATTCCAATCTTTTCAAAAAGATGTAGAAGAAAAATCATTACAAGTTTTTGAAAGTCAAAAAGAATTAGTTCAAGCTGCTAGTAAGCAACTGACTCAATTGGAAGAGGAATCTAAAAAATTAACAACTGAATTGAAGTCAAATGTACAAGAAGTATTGAAAAACGCTCTATCTGTCATTGGTGCAGATAACCTATTAGAAATTACTGACAAGTTTGAAGAAGCTGGCCAAAAAGTTGAATCTTTGGCTTTCAACCCAAGCAAAGCTACAATTGAAGTTCTTTCTAAATCACATGCACAATTAGAAAAAGCATTAAAAGAAGCAATTGCTCAACAACAAAAAAATCGTGCTGAAGTTCTTAATGCGATCGGCGGTTATGTGGATCAACTTAAAGAAACTCAAAATGGCGTATTAAAAACTTTTGATTTAAGCAACGTATTAGTTGCAAAATAATCTGAGACATTCAGATTATTATCATATACAAGAGCTCGGTTCGATTGAACTGAGCTCTTTGTATTTATTCCAGCTTAATGTTCATACCGATAGGAATCCTGTGAATGGTAACTTCTAGATTTTATGTTATTTAATTCTTCCTTTGTTAGCATTTCATCACCTCAATAATTGTCCTCTTAATTAATTCTTTTCTTAGGCTTTTTATCCCTTTTTTTCAGACAAAATGAAAAACCGTCATTGTTATAAATGACGGCATCTGGAGTAATCAGGCATATTTTATTCCGGCAGGCTTTATATTGTTGATATCGTCTGACCCACAAGGCGTTACTGCAAAGGTCATTTCACATTTTGGACAGTTCATAATCACCGTTTCCAATGTAAAAGTTTCTCCGCATTCACAATGGATTTCATGTGGGACCAGTGGAGCAAAGTCCTCTTTTCCTTTACTTTTCACATGATCAACGATAGCTTTCCCGTCAAATAAAGTTGTTGTACAACCGCAGCTCATTCACAACCCTCCAAGGCTTTTATAAAATAACAACTAAAGAATAGCATAGAAATCGGGAAATGAATGAGCTGATATTTAAACACATTATGAACTTATTTATACAAAATTTTCATAAATGGACCGGGCAGTTTGCCCGATCATTTATTATTTAGATTGTTATTGATGTTATCGCCGTTATTGTTGTGAGGATCATTAACCCTGTCGCGGGTGTTGATGTTGTCACGGTTATTAATGTTGTTAGGATCATAAATGTTGCCATTATTTATTCTGTTCCGATTTAAATCATTATCAATATTCCGATTATCATTTGCGGGATTATTGATTCGCATTAAGGGACCTCTATGGTCAATATTGTCGTCGTTAACATTGTTATTGTTACTACCACAACCACCTAATACCATGGCGGAAAGTACCGCTCCTGAAAGCAACAGGCCAATTTTATTTTTCAAAGGTAAAAACCTCCTTTTTCAAACTATTTCTGACTTTCATACATAGCATTCCAAATTTCTTGAAAATATTTATTAGTAATTTTTACTTTACAGATACCACATACTTCCTAATCCATTTGCCATTTCTTCCTATTCTTTTAGAATAAAAATCACCCATGGACACACTCTATAAAGGCTTGACTTTTACCAACAGGCAAGGGGGAATTTGATGAACAATTTATTTGGTTTCTTCGACGATGAACAATCACCAAAGACTGAAAATGAAAGCAGTTTAAGCACCCAAAATACCCAAGAAAATGGCTCACTTGAGCTTCATAAAGAAGAATTGGACATTACCAAGAATAGTGTTGATGTCGGAGAGGTAGTTCTCTCAAAAGATGTTGTTGAAGAACAAAAATCAGTCGATGTTCCCGTTATGCATGAGGAAGTCGTCATAAAGAGAACCCCTTTGAATAACGAGCGAAGTGACGCTCCTATCGGTTCAGAGGATACGATTCATATACCTGTCAGCCAGGAGCAAGTCCAAGTTAATAAGTACACGGTGACAACAGAGGAAGTCTCTGCTTCAATACATCAAGTAGAGGAAACACAACATGTTGAAGAAACACTTAAACATGAAGAGGCACATGTTGATACTACAGGAAGTGTGAATGTTATTTCAGATGATCCAGAATTTAGTGATATAAATAATAGATAAAAAAAGAGCACCGTTTCACTGTTAAGCAGTGAAACGGTACTTTCATCAAACTTATATGGAGGAGATTACATTGCCTGAGCAGCATGATTCACAAATGCTCCAATTACATAAAGAGGAGTTACAAATCAGCAAAAAATGGGTAAATACAGCTGATGTTAAAATATACAAAAATACTTATAAGGAGGAAAAACAAATAACGGTTCCCATAACCCGTGAAGAACTTGTAATTGAGAAAAAAAAAGCAAATCCTCAAGGTTCATTTGACGGAGAAATTGAAACGATTCGAATTCCTTTAAGCGAAGAGCGTATAGAAATTACCAAGCATCCAGTTACTCTTGAAGATGTGGAAATATATAAAAATCAATTAGAAGAAATTGTGCACGTTAACGAAACAGTAAAAGAAGAAAAACTTCACATCCATACAAATGGGGATATAATGGTACATGACCAATAGTTCTTACCATTTTCAAACATCATTGATTAGATCCTTCACACACAGCTATTTACCTAAAAGCAGAAATTACACATATAAAACCATTTGTACTGTTTTTAATGTGTAACCTTGAAAGTCATCATCAAATTCTGAACCGACCGTAAATCCTTTTGCTTTATAAAAAATTGATCCGATCCTGTTTTCTTTTTCTACGTTTACAAAGAGCTTTTTAACGCCTTTCAAGGCCTTTATTCCCTCATTCAGCAATGCTGTCCCTACTCCATTCCCGTGGTACCGGGGATGCAAATAAATCGCAAGCAATTCTGCTTCCCCATCTTCTTTTACTGGAGAGAAATTAGCAAAACCAACTAATTCACTTTTATTTTCTACAACAAGTATTAAAGAGCTTTCTAAACGTTTTTTCATCATTTCATCATTATAAGCAGATTTTAAAAAACTGTCCTGGATTTTGCGGGGGATCATTCCCTCGTAAGTATAATTCCAACTTGTTTGGGCAATCTGCTGAACATGTGGTATATCATCTTTCCTCATGTTACGAATGACAAATTCCAAATAAACCATCCTTCTTATCATTTAATTTTTAATATTGATTTTCACTCACCTCTAATTTGAAGGTAAATTCATATTAACATGTATTTGGAAAAATCACTCTTCTTAACTTACTTATTTTGCAGCATCCTCTAAATGTATTTTCCTTATAAAAAAACGCTTTACCTTTTAAAGTAAAGCGTTTTGGCTATTGATCTCATATGTAAACATTTGGCAGGCAAATAAAAGTCTTTTAAGTATAGAGATTATCCTCCTTCTCGTTTCTGTTTTCAGTACCAAAATGGGAAGTGGCCCTCATCCTATTTCGATCTTCCATTTGAATTTGCTTATGTATAACATCAGGAACTTTCCGAAGTGAATCTACTGTAAAAAACGCACCTTTAGGGTGTACTTTTACATCCACAACATCATATTTCCATTCCGTTTCCGCAGGAATGTAAATTGCATTAATATGCTTCTCCAGTGCCGGAACTATATCAGTTCTTAATGAATTTCCAATCATCCAGGTCTTTTTCGGGTCGGCTTTAATTGTTTTTAAGATATCAGATAGCGCAGTGGTATCCTTATATTCAGATATAAAAATTCGATGTTCAAAATAAGTAGTCAGCTCTAATTGAGTAATTTTTCTCCATTGGTTTGCTTCGTCTCCACCAGTGTGTAAATACAGTTCATGCCCTTCCTCTTTTAATTTATCCAGTGTTTCATTCATAAACGGGAGCGGTTCTACAGGTGTTTTGAATACTTTAAAGCCCAGCTCCCTTACATCATCAATTTCAGACGTTTTCTTTTCTCTACCAGCTAAATCACAAAAATATTTATACGTACCAACAAATGACTCAGGAAATCGCTTTGAACTCAATCCATATTCTTTAATGGATGCCAAATCCAGTTCGAGCTGCTTTTGTTTTATTTCTTCCGCTGTAAGGTGGTTAAACCATGCAGTCATTTGATTGACAAACAAATCAATAGCCTGGTTAAAATATTTATTGCAATAGGCTAATGTATCGTCAAGATTAAATAAAATATTTTGTTTGCTCATTTTCTTCTCCTGCCCGAAGATATTTTGTTAATATGAATATCTTCCCCAGGTTCTTGGGAATATTACCTTTTATCCTCCGTTAAATAAGAAAAAGAGTCAAAAAGTATAAAAACCTTTTGGCTCTCCCGCTTTTTTTAAGGTGTATATGTTTTGAATATCTCCAAAAAATAAAGAACATTTTTTATTGAACAATCGGACCTTTATGGTTGCAGGTTTGCTTCTTGTTGATAGATATATTTTAATTCGCTTAATGTCATTGAATTTAATTCTTTATCTTTGGGTTGGTAGTTGCCAGTTTTGACGAGTTGATCAATATAGAATTTTTTTACCCGCTGAAGTCCCTTTTCTAATAGTTTCTCCATTATGTAACCCTCCCCTTCAATAATTTTGCAAACGCTTTCGTTTCTTCTTAAACCTATAATAACTTATTTATTCCCTTTCTGCTTTACCCATCTGTGACAATTGTGTAACACTTCACATAAACAAAATTATGGAAATAATAATCAAAGAAATTTAATTAATTTCTTAATTGACACATACATTTTTAGAGTATGCTTGAGATGAAAAAAGAATTTCAGGAGGAGATTGATATGGAAAATATTTTGCATTCATTACCCCTAATTATTCCAATTATTATTATTGAACTTGGACTAACAATCGCTGCTTTAATCCACATATTTACGCATAAAAAATACCGGATGGGATCTCGCTGGGTGTGGGTAATTATAAGTTTTATCCAAATCATCGGACCCATCACTTACTTTATTTTTGGCAGGAGTGATGAATAATGAACATTCTCCAAATACAAAACCTTTCAAAGAGCTTTGGGAATAACAAAATTATCGACAACCTTTCCTTTTCAGTTTCGGAACATTCAATTTTCGGGTTTATCGGCCAAAACGGAGCAGGGAAAACCACAACAATGAAAATGGTTTTGGGACTCCTGAAAGCCGATAGCGGAAGCATTTCCATTTGCGATGAAAAGGTATCGTTTGGACAAAACAAAACCAATCAATATATCGGATACCTGCCTGACGTTCCTGAGTTTTATCATTATATGCGTCCCGAAGAATATCTAACACTATGCGGCGAAGTAACCGGGTTAACTCGTGAGAATATCAAAAAACGGACTGAAGAATTACTTACACTTGTCGGATTGCATGGCGTAAACAAAAAAATTGGGGGCTTTTCACGAGGAATGAAACAGCGGCTTGGAATTGCACAAGCGCTTTTAAATGAACCCAAGCTCTTAATTTGTGATGAGCCGACAAGTGCACTTGACCCCTTCGGAAGAAAAGAAATACTAGATATCCTGCAGCAGGTTAAAGGAAAAACCACTGTTGTTTTTTCTACACATATTCTATCCGATGTTGAGCGGATCTGTGACCATATTGCTGTCCTTAATAAAGGAAAAATAGCTCTTTCAGGAACCCTATCAGAACTGAAAGCCCAGTACAAGGCCGATTGCATGATGATTGAATTTGCGAATAAAAAGGACAAGGAACAATTTATTGCTGCACCGCAAATTGTTCCATATATGGACAAAGCAGAGCAAACAGATACAATGATCACGTTTCAGGTAAAAGATGTATCGAAGACAGAAATCGTGGTTTTGAATGTTCTTTCGGAAAATCGAATTTTACCATTGAAATTAGAAGTCATGGAACCAACCATTGAAAGCCTTTTTATGGAGGTGGTAAAATGAGTGCTTATTTAGCTTTTACAAAAAAGGAATTCATTGAAAATCTTCGCACCTATAAGGTTTTTATTATGTTAGTTGTATTTCTATTGTTCGGATTTATGAGCCCTGCTCTGGCAAAGATGATGCCTGATCTATTAAAAACAGCCATTCCTGCAGGTTTGGAAATCAATATTCCAACTCCTACCGCACTTGATTCTTGGGGACAGTTTTTCAAGAATGTAGGGCAAATGGGTTTACTTGTGCTTGTCATTGTTTTTTGTGGAATCATGGCAAACGAATTCAGTCACGGAACATTAATCAACATGCTGACAAAAGGATTAAAGCGAAGAACTGTCATCCTTTCTAAGCTTACAACAGCAACAGTAATCTGGACACTGAGCTATCTCCTTGCGTTTATTCTTACTTATTATTACACCGCCTATTTTTGGAAAATGGATGGCATGCATCATACCTTTTTGACATTTTTTAGTCTATGGCTGTTTGGCGTATTCCTGATCAGTCTGGTGATTTTTGGAGGAATATTATTTAAAAACATATATGGTAGTTTGCTTGTCACAGGCGGAGCGGTGGCAGTGATGATGCTTATAAACATTCTCCCGAAGGCACATAAATATAATCCCATCATTTTGTCTAGTGATAATATGTCTTTGCTTACCGCAAAACAGGATGTTTCTGATTTTATACCGGCAATCATTATTTGCTCTGTACTTATTGTTATTTTGGTCACCATTTCTGTTATGGTATTTAATAAAAAGCAAATATGAAGAAAAAAGAAGGCTTCTAATAATAGCAGCCTTCTTTTTTGAGCATGACTAGAACAAACTTTTGTTTTTTATTATCTTGAAATGACTGTTTTTTATTAAATAAAACTATTATAATATAATTAAAAATCTGACTTTTTTCCTAGGTGAAAAAATGAATAAAATAAAATTGGACCTTGTAAATAATGTAACTAGTATCCTCTTTGTAGTGATATTTTTAGAAAACGCATTCATTTCTGTCCTTTATTTTGACCGGGTTAAAATGATGTTATTTGAAAACAGTGAATCTATTTTTTATAGCGAAAAGGGAGATTACTACTGGTGGATTATTGTTACTTCACTGGAATGGTTTCTTTTATATGTGTATATCTTGGGAAAGCTAATCTACCGCAGGTTGGAGTTGTTCGGTTATTTTCAAACAGGAAAATCACAACAACGTACAATTGGTAATGTGATTTCTTTTAGCTACAGAAGAGAAAGAAGAAAAAACATTAACGATTTTTTGTTATTTAAATTAACAAACAAAAAGAATTACAATACCTTCAATAAAGTTTTTTGGTACTTCCAAATTGTTTTACTCCCATTGGCTGCTTTTTTCTTTTTACTACATATAAACATTTCAGATAGCGGGATCGAAGTACAATCAATCCGACATATTCAACCTAAAACCTACAATTGGCACGATATTAGCCAAGTGATTATCTATGAAAAAAAAATTCAAACTGATACGGAATCGGATATCATTTATTATACTTTGTTCACCAATGATCATACTTCCGTTAATTTACTACGATATGTTGATTCCTATCAAGAAGTAAAAAAAATCAATGAAAAGCTAATTACGCATAGAGTTCCAGTTACTTTTCAATCCTATGATGAAGCAGTTGTTTACCGACAAGGAACAGAATTAGAAAAGACAGAAAAACAAGCGTTTTATGATATCTTTTTAAAACACAAAAACTAGCATTCTGCTAGCTTTTGTTTGCGATAAGTGGACAGTCCTGTATTACCTAGAGATAAGTTAATAATTGCTTAAAAATTAACCAAACTGTCATGACAAAAAATAATGGTTTTACAAATTTGCTTCCCTTTGTTACAGCCACCTTTGTTCCCACTATGGCACCGACAATCCCTGAAGCAGCCATGATGAGTCCATATAGATAATTAACGTAACCAAATTTAATAAAAATAATAAGTGCAACCACATTACTTGTGGTATTGAGAATCTTAGAATTAGCTTGAGCACTCACGAAATTTATTCCTGTGGACAAAAATACAAACAAGAGAAATGATCCAGTCCCCGGGCCAAAGAACCCATCATAAAAACCAATGATGGTAGACAAGGCAATTAAATAGGTAACTAATCCTTTCGTTAATGGCTTCGGATTTTCATGTTTTCCGAAGTCCTTTTTTAAGAATGTGTAGATGAGAATTAAGATTAATAAGACAATAATAATTGGTTTCAGCCATTCACTTGGTAAAATTTTTACAGTAAACACACCTAAACCTGCTCCTAAAATAACAAAAGGGATTATTTTTTTCATGAGCTGGGTGTTTACTTTTCCAGATCGAATGTAGGCCAATGAACTGCTTATGGATGCGATCGCTCCTTGCAATTTATTCGTCCCTAGCACCATATGCGGCGATAATCCTACTGATAGCAGAGCAGGTACAGAAATTAATCCACCACCGCCTGCAACAGAATCAACAAAAGCCGTGATAAACCCCATTACTAACAAAAATATAATATGTTCCACGATGTTGACCTCTTTGTTTTATGTATTTTTGCTTAAAAAACAGAGGAGGACCAATAGAATACCCTGTCCCCCTCTATCTTTTATCAAATAAAGTCAATTAAAACATCATCTAAAGGTAATCTTGTTGTCTGAAAAGCAGATTGTGCAGCTTTACCGACAGCAATAAGAACTACTGGGAAAAAGCGTTCCGAAACATTAAATTTTTCTACAAATTGTTCTTTGTTAAAGCCACCCATTGGTACAGTGTCATAGCCACGATCCTTTGCAATTAACATCAATTGCATGGACACAAGACCGGCATCAAAAGAAGCAATATTTTTTCTGACTTCATCCGAAGCGAACGGATAAGTTTTGTTTGTGCCTTCAATAAGGCGGTTCATGTTCGCTTCATCCATAAATCCCGCTTCAAATGCTCCCCTGTAGACTTTTTCTACATTTTTATACATTTCTTTATCGCCCAAGACAGCAATAACGGCAGAAGCTGTTTCTACCTGCTCTTGATTGTTCGCTATTGCTCTTAGTTCTCTTTTTGTATCCTCATCTTGGATAACGATAAAGCGCCATGGCTGAAGATTACTTGATGATGGTGCGAGAGTAGCCTCTGAAAGCATGCTTTTTAGTTCTTCTTGAGAAATTTCAAAAGCTGGATCATATTTTCGAACTGAATGACGTTCTTTAATAACTTCAGATAAGGTTTTCGTTAATGTTGCTTGCATTTGTTTTCCTCCTTTATTCTAGCAAAATACTAATGATAAGGACAAATGCAATCTTACTATCTCAAAATAATTTCGTCAATCAAAATAAATTGGATATAATTCGTACTTCGATCAAAGCTAGCTAAGTCTTTTGAACTTTACATAATTTTGTTATTGTAGACTTAAGTAAACTTCTATCTATGAAGGTTAGAGGTAGTTTTGTTCCTCTTGTTCCAATTCCAGCAATTTTCTCTTCATTTCTAAGCCGCCGCGATAACCAGTAAGCGCCCCGTTCTTTCCAATAACACGGTGACATGGAACCGTTATTAATAATGGATTGTCTCCTATGGCTGCCCCCACTGCCCTTACAGCTTTGGGATTATTGATTCTGTTGGCAATGTCCATATAAACCTTTGTCTGTCCGAACGGAATTTCACAAAGTGCATCCCAGACAGCAAGCTGAAACGGTGTTCCATGATAATCTAAAGGAAGCGTAAACTTCCTTCGCTGTCCCTCAAAATATTGGATAAGTTCATCAGCATAGGACTCAAGTTTGTGGTCATCTTCAATCAAGGGACATCCATGAAATTTCTTTTGAGCCCAAAGAGATAACCCTTCAAACCCTCCATTCTCCGAGCCAACAAAACAAAGCCCTTTCGTAGTAGCTGCTAAATATAATTGCCAGCCTTTGCTGTGGAGTATTGTCCAATAAATGGAAGGGGTATCAAATATCTTTTTCATTTCTGACCTCCAAACCCAATTGTTTTACCCATCAACAAATAATAGAGTTTATAAAATGATATTCGCAAAAATATATAACAAAACAATACTAACCAAAATGCATATATTCGAAATTGTGCCTATTAATATAGTCGTTTTATATTTAAATTCATGTGCGTACGGAATAACAGCCAAACCGATTGGGAGAATAAAGCCCATCAAAAGGGTGGTCCGAAACATTTGATTAAATGGGAGGAGCGTTTCTCCGTCTTTTTCTTTTATTAGGTTCATTTTTTTAAAAAGATAACCGATCCCAATGATGGCGATAATGAATAAAAATTCCATATTCACCTTGAATTCCCTCTTTCTCTGAAGCGATCATGCAGCATGTACAGGATAATTCAGGTAAAATAATATTAAAAGTATCCTTCCAATTATATAAAAAAGACATGGGTTTAACCCAAGTCCTAAAAGTCGAAATCTTTTTCTTATTATCCATTTTAACGTATATTCATCATAGATTGGAAGTAAGTTTATGAAAGTGAACAAATTATTCTCACGAAGAGCTTTTTAAATAGCTTATGTTCATCCACTATTACTAAATTGACTGTTTACCTATTATTTTTCATCCATTCGATTAGTTCGGAAATGGCATCCTCAAAATCGACTGCTGCCATTCCGTCCTCTGGAATCTGGCCCATACAGTCATCAAATTCATCGATTCTGGCAATGAAATCTTCCATACTCTCATCAGAATTTTGTTTTTTTGATTGGTATTTTTTTGCCTTATTCATTAGTTCAATAAATGCATCATCATCTCCGACTTCATCAATTAAACTCCAAACTTCTTGGAGCACTGTCTCTAATTTTTGCACCGAAGAATGAAGTTTTTCTAACTTTTGGATAGTATTTTCCAATCCTACACTTCCTTTCATTTTAAAGATCAACTTAAAACTTCTTATTTATTATCGGAGGCAGAAGTAAAAATTAAACAATTTAAGAGGATGGTTCAGAAATCATTATGGAAAGAATAAAATTTAATGAACAAATAAGAAAAGAGCGATGAATATGAACCTAATGACATTTAAAGCATTTGCTATTACTCGTGAAATTGATCTAAACAAAATCGCTATAAGATGCGGGATACCAAAGAAGTTCACCTGGGAAGAACCATTAGCGATAAAAGGAACTATTCTTCAATCCATACTAAATAAAGAGATAGACAAATTACAAATGGTGCTCGTTTTTTCTTTTGGCAGTGTTGTATTTATTAATTACTCCCATTCAGATGAAATAAAGATCTTTTTAAATTATCTCCGAACATTTGAATCTGATATCGATTTAAAAAATATAGATCGATATACAGATGATTATAACCTTCATATTGATGAAGCGGACAAAATTGAATTAACAGACGAATATGTAGTCGTACCTGAATATGAGGAATTTTATCCGGAATTGATTTCCACAGTGCTGGCAAAATCTGTTGCTCTTGAAAAAACAGAGGAACAGCTTGGACAAATCCACGATCGGCTCGAAACCATGATTGATCGGCTGGAAAAGGGAAAGCTCAGAATTGGAAATAAGGAACTGGCAAGAACTACCGCAAAAATCCTTCGGCATGAATATAACACACTGGCCTATATCATGATATTGGACAAACCTGATATTACCTGGGCAAGCAGTGATGCAAATGAATTTTACGACAAAATGATGGAATTTTTCGAGTTAAATGACCGCTATAAAATCTTGAAAAGTAAAACAGAGATTTTATACAACATTATGGATGGTTTCTCCACCATCAGTCATTCGATCCGAGGTCTTTTTGTTGAATGGATCGTTGTTGTCCTTATCGTCATCGAAATTGCCTTGACCGTTTTTCAAATTGCCGGGTGGCTTCCATAGGCACCACTTAAAAAGCCGAAGATCAATGTCAAGTTAAACCAAGACTAAAAAAGGCGGGCCATCAGAATTCTCGCCTTTTTTCACATGAATGGGGATTAGCTGTTGCCTTTAATTAGTTAACATAATAATATTATTATCAGAATAGTATAAATTGACTACCGATAGACTTTTTCCTAAATAGCTTTTTCGATGCATTTATATAAACCGTGATGACCAGCTAACCATAGCTAGTATTAGTCTTTTTTAAATATGTCTAGCTGCTGAGGAATTATCCCTAAAATTAAAAACCTTGTAAAATGAAAAACAGCTATTTGAGGAAAATAATATCTTCAAACAGCTGTTTTTTTAGATTATTCTTTTACATATTCCTTTTGAACATCCTCTTTTGTACTAGAAACCTTTGTTTTTGCAAAGGTAATGACTGGATTCCAGCTTCCAGATGAGGTTGAACACTCTTTTTTTCGAGTGTCCTACCTACAGGTACCATATTACTTTAGGGTGGTGCAGGTGGTACATCAGTACCTACCAAAAACAGTGTTTGGGGAGTGCCTGACGGTGCTTGCCATTCAGAGCGTCACTCATCTAATTTTAGACGAAAAAACCTGAGTGGCTAACCCAAGCCCCCACTGAAACATTTCATCTCAGTGGGGGTACGTCGACATTGCTTTGTTTGATTCTACTTTTTTGCTTCTGTACAACTGGCCGTCAAAAGAACTGTACCTTTCTTGTACAAGTAAATAGCCGATTGCCGCAATAATACTTGGTACGGCAAATGTTGCAAAGGCAAGGTTTGGCCTGATCCCTGTTGCAAGAATTAAGGCAATAACGGTTGGAGCAAGGATCGAGCCCACACGCCCAATTGCCTGTGTGTAGCCCATTCCAGTTGTTCGAATATCGCGCGGATAAAATTCGGTAATGTAGGGATTCGCTAAATTCATCGCACCAACCGTGCAAGCTCCACCTATACCAATTAAGATATAAAGGGCTACCATATTATGTGTTAAACTTAGGGCAACAAAGGTCAATGCGCCAATGAAAAACATGGTAACAAGCACTTTACGGTAGCCTACCTTTTCAGCAAAATAACCCCCGCCCATCGATCCAATGATCTGTCCGAAACAAAGAACCAAATTAAAAGATAAACTCGAACTGATACTAAATCCTGTTTCTTGCATCATTTTTGGAAGCCATGTACTTAATCCATATACCAGCATTAACGTGCAGAATACAGCAATCCAAAAGCAGATGGTGCTAAATGTCCTTTTATTTTTAAATAGCTTTGCGACAGGTGTTTTTTTAACGCCAATATCAAATAGCTTATACTGAAACATATCTTTTTCAGTATAATTCCCATTCGGATCTACTTTATTGAGGATTTCGACAATCTTCTTTTTATTTTTCCTCTCCATATAATAAGAAAGAGATTCAGGAAACATTTTAAAAAAGATTGGGAGTCCCAATAATGGAATTGCAGCAATAAAATACAAAATACGCCAATCTTCATTTGAAGAAATAAGATACATACCCATTAAGGAGGCTAGAATTCCTCCTATTGAATAACCACAATACATCAATGCTACAATAATCGGCCGATTTTTAATGGGAGAATACTCTGTCATCATTGAAATAAGATTCGGCAGTAATGCACCCATGCCAATTGCAGATACGAAACGTAACATGGCAAAGATTTTTACATCAGGAGAAAATCCTGCTGCTAAGCTAAAGAGGCTGAAGAGAACCATTGAGATGACCATTATATTTTTTCTGCCATAACGATCAGCAATTGGTGCCAAGAATAGGGCCCCCAACATCATCCCGAACAAAGTAAAACTGCCAACTGCCCCAGACTGAAGCGACGTAAAATGCAAATCTTTCATCATCCAAGGCAAACCTACACCGTACAATGCAATATCATACCCCTCAAAAGCAATGGCAAAAAAACACCAAATAAAAACTCCAAGATGAAAGCGATTAAATTTACTCTTATGAACCACGTCTGGAGCCACTATACTGCGCATCCTTATCCCCCAATTTATTTTTTTATTTGATTAAAATTAGTTTTTATATTATTCTGAATATTTGACTTTTATTTTATAGAATAAATGACATATTGTCCAGTATATTAGTCTATTATTTCGCTATATGAAACATAGAGAATGATTTTCCCCCAATTCTCATAATTATTATTAGAATTTATCCTCACTATGATCATGGCCTATTTTCCCAAAAAGCAATTTGCTGCTACCCAACGCCATTAAGGAGGAAAACGATTGAGCAAGTTGACAAAGCAAGAAAAAAGCTGGGTTTTTTATGACTGGGCGAACTCTGTTTATTCGATTCTCGTCACAACTGCGATCTTTCCATTGTATTTCAAAGCAGCAGCGAAAGAAGCGGGGCTTGCTGCTGCTACTTCAACAGCCTATTGGGGCTATGCTAATTCACTTGCAACACTGCTTGTCTCCATTTGTGCACCGATTTTAGGAACCATTGGCGATTATAAAGGTTTTAAAAAACGATTTTTCACTTTTTTCTTTGGTCTTGGAATCGTGTTTACCCTTCTCCTTGTTGTGATTCCCGCTAACCAATGGCTTTTTCTATTAATCTGTTATATGTTGACTGTCATCGGTTTTGCAGGTGCTAATATTTTCTATGATGCTTTTTTGGTCGATGTTACTACCGAAGAGCGGATGAACCGGATCTCATCAAGAGGATTTGCCATGGGATATATCGGCAGTACCATCCCTTTTATTATTAGTATCGCACTCATTATTTTTTCACAAAAAAACGTAATCCCCTTATCTGTTACAACTGCAAGTCAAGCAGCCTTTGCGATTACTGCTTTGTGGTGGGGCTTGTTTACCATCCCGATGCTTAAAAATGTGCAGCAAAACTATTATATTGAGAGAACTCCAAAGCCGATTTCCAGTTCCTTTAAACGAATGCTAGAAACGATTAAAAATATTAAATCCTACCGCCCATTATTTCTATTTTTAGTAGCTTACTTCTTTTATATTGACGGGGTTGATACTGTCATCACGATGTCAACTGCCTATGGTTCAGATTTAGGGATCAGCTCACAAAATCTGCTTATCATTCTGTTTGCCACCCAGGTTGTCGCTGCCCCATTTGCCATGCTTTACGGCAAATTAGCAGAGAAATTCAAAAGCAAAACGATGCTGCTCGTTGGTATTTTCGTTTATATTGTCATTTGCACGTATGCTTATTTCTTAAAAACCACCCTAGATTTTTGGATCTTGGCCATGCTTGTTGCTTCCTCACAGGGGGGAATTCAGGCACTTAGCAGGGCCTATTTTGCCCGTCTTGTTCCTAAAGAAAATGCCAATGAGTTCTTTGGCTTCTATAATATCTTTTACAAATTTGCTGCGATCTTGGGTCCTTTTTTGGTTGGAGTCACAGCACAATCTACAGGGAATACCAACAGTGGCGTATTCAGTCTCATCTTTTTATTTATTATTGGCGGAGTCATTCTCCTCCGGGTACCCGAAACAAGCAAAGTTTCAGCTTAACATTCAAATCCAAATTTAACTTCTCACGACCAACTGATTCCCATCGCAAAAAAAAGGCTTGGATTTTCCAAGCCTTTTAACCATGATTATGCTTTCCTTTATTTGGTTTCATTTTTGGTCCTTCTTGTTTAAACTTTGGTCCTTGGTCATTAAATTTTGGTCCATCCTGTTGTTGTTGATCTCCATTATTATTCCCACCATTATCAAATGGGTTATCATTTTGAACTGGTGGAACATATTTATCTTTTGATCCCTTAATGTATAGTTCATTATTAAAATTGTATACGTCACTTGGCTGCTGAAAACTGCTTTGGTCTGTAGCTAATGATAGCATCATAGCTCTAAACATTTGCTGCGAGATTTTAGTCGTATCACCCAACAGATAGTTGCCTGTACCGTTTTTAGGATATCCAGTCCAAACAGCCATTGTGTACTGCGGTGTATATCCAGCGAACCAACTATCATTTGTTGCATTTGATGGATATCCAAACTGTGCGCTTGTTTTGGCATCAAAATTTGTTGTGCCTGTCTTTCCTGCAACATCCAATCCAGGTACATTGGCTGCCGTCCCCGTACCCGAATTAACAACAGTCCTCAACATGTCTGTTACCATATAAGCCGTGTAGTCATGCATGACACGCGTTGATTTTGGTGTAAAATCAATGACCGTTCCATCGGGTAAGTCAACTTTCTGAACAAAATGCGGCTTATTGTAAACCCCTTTATTTCCAAAGGCACTATAGGCCCCTGCCATCTCCAATGGGTTTACGGTATTACTTCCAATCGCAGTTGATTCATAAACCTTATTGTTATCAAAAGTAATCCCAAGATTTTGGGCAAAGGTTTGTGCCTTTCCAATCCCTACTTCCCGCAAAGTCAGTAATGCAGGAATATTGTATGAATACTGAAGTGCCGTTCTAATCGACAACATTCCATGATATTGATGATCCCAGTTTGAAATTGACTGACCATTTGAGTACATCGTCTCCTGGTCATTAATTTGGTGCGCTGTAGACCATTTTAAATTTTCAATCGCTGGGCCATAATCGAAAATTGGCTTAAATGAAGAACCCGGCTGACGCTTAATATCAATCGCAAAGTTGTTCCCTTTGAAGGAAGCTTGATAATTGTTGCGGCCGCTTCCGATTGCTCGAACTTCCCCAGTTTTTGTATCTAAAAAGACGAAAGCGCCTTGAAATTGGTCATTTGGATAAGAAATGATTGCATTGGTGTTCATTATTTTGTCAGCATAATCTTGTGCCTTTGGATCTAAAGTTGTATAAATAGAAAGTCCATCTGTGCTGATATCAACATTTTTCAGCTTTCCTTCCACTTCTTTTACAGCAGCATCCAAAAATCCTTCATACGGCATACCTTGATTCGCTTTAGTAACAAGTCCTTCCGTTACAGGAACTTTCATGGCATCCTGCATTTGTTTCTTCGAGATGTAACCTTGCTTATACATAGAATTCAGAACAACGTTGCGGCGATTCGTTGCAGCTTTTTGGTTCTCTGGTTTGGACGGATCATAATTACTTGGACTCTGCGGGAGTCCTGCCAACATTGCAGCCTCAGGAAGTGTTAATTTATTTAAACTATTGGCATCGATTCCGTAATAGATGTTCGCTGCAGCGGCAACCCCATACGCTCCATCACCAAGGTAGATTTTATTTAAATACATCATTAAGATTTGATGTTTCGAATATTTTTGCTCCAGCTGATAGGCCAAGCTCCATTCCTGTACTTTTCGTTTTATTGTTTTCTGAGGAGTCAAAAACGAGTTTTTTATGACCTGCTGTGTTATGGTACTCCCGCCTTGAGCTCCAAAATGACCAGTCAGGTTCTCGAAGATTGCCCTGGCCGTTCCTTTAAAATCGATCCCATTGTGTTCATAAAAATGAGCATCCTCGGTGGAAATGAATGCATGTTCTAACATTTTGGGAACTTGGGCATACGTAATCTTTGTTCTCTTTTCTTTGCCATATTCGTAAAGAAAATTCCCGTTTTTATCGTAAAACTTTGTTGATAATGGAACTTCCAGTTTTGATGGATCCAATTTAGGCGCATCTTTAATCATTGTAGCGAACGTGGCTCCACCTATTCCAACAGATACGACACAAAGGACAACAAAGAAAATGATCACTTTTTTTAACAAAGAGCCTTTTTGGGGTGAACTATTCCTTTTTTGCTGGTTTTGTCTTGTTTTTTCGGCTTGTTTTCGTTCCTGACGATAATGATACGATTCTTCTGGCATTTATTTACCTCTCCCATATGTGAGTTACTCAAAGTTGTTAAAATAAAATTCTATTCATTTACCTGTATGACTATTAGTTATATTGATATTTTGACAGGGGCTGTTCATCCATCACTCGGATATAACGGATGGAAGAAGAATCAATCCAATAAACCCCCTGTTCGCCCTTCGCAAAATAATACGATTGGTTTGCAACTTTATCTAATATTTCTTGGACGACCTCTTCCTTCTTAACATCCATTTCTTTGATGATTTTCTCTCGTCTAATTTCATTCTCCAAAGTATAGCAAACTACAAATTCCTTCAAACTATTTCTCCCCTATTCTCTTTCTATAGATCAATTTGTTTAATGAACGACATTTAGGACATTCATTCATAATATAAATCTTCAATATATACAAAATAAAAAAGATGGAATCAGTATTCTACCTTAAGATTAGTCCTGAACCCATTAATACTATTACGATAGAAATATTATTTTTTAGGGGGTACTAAAATTTTTCTTTTTAAAAAAACTTTTGAAAAAAAAAAACGAACCCCAACATCGGTTCGCCACATGTTCATCTTATCTTGTACCACCATATCCAATGATCTTTACTCATCCCCATAGACCTTTATTTGTATACTAAGCCCTAGTTTAATTGCATAAATTTTAATTGTACCAATCGTACTTAAAAATCATTAAAGGAGGGGAGTTTATGTTTAACTTTTTTTCTTTTAAACAGAAACATAAAAAAAAAGATAAGATAAATTCCCAGATTGTAACAAGATTAGATCGGATTATTGAGTTATTAGAACAGAATCAAAAAGAAAATTCTTTGAAAAATATTCAACTTGATCAAGTACATATTGATTATTTAGAGAATATTATCTTTCGGCTAGATCATATTGACATTGAAGAACTAAGTGGAAAACTGGTAATTGGAAATAACATAAGCACGACTGATGACTTAAAGGAATCGTTGATCTTTAAGGTTGACAAGGAAAACGCGAAAAAAGATGCGATGTCAGAATCTTCTTTATCTACTCATGAACACATGGAAAAAACCTCAAAAGGCTTTCGTTTCCGCAACGACATTTAATTTCACAAATACCAAATTCATGCTTCCTTTGTTATATTCGCTATTTTAATATCTTGATCATTCATAATTCCATCCGCAACATCTTGGTCGCAATTTATATTCACATTATTTATAAGCTTATTTTTGTCTCCAAATAAATTTCCTTGAGTATAATTAGCTTTGTCGTTTGAATCCAGCCCGTTGATATGACCTTTTCCAAGAAAAAATGTACTACTGTGTGCCATCGCATTAACATTTATACTTTCAAGCGTGAGATTGGTTGTGTCGTCAGCAGGTTGTTCAAAAGATATGTTTATATCACGGTCGTCAATTGGCGTATCGATGAAGTCAGGGTCGTTTAAAATGGAGATATTATGATATAGTAAGTTCGATTGTCCGCTTATATTTCCGATCACACTGTTTTCTTTTCCATGTGTACTCCAGCCAATTGCAATGTTCCGCTCTCCAATAAAAATGCCCGATTGCCTCGACATCGTATGCACATTTATATCACCAGTAAAATGAAAATTTGAAGTTTTTGCCATCAATGATTCACCACGTTTGGTTTATATTCTTGAATTAACTTATGTAAATGGATTAGGGTTTGTGCTGTTTGCTTAAAATGACCTGTGTCATTCGCCCAATCATTGAATATAGTAGAAAAAGAGAACATTCATCACCAAAGGGGAATTTGGCGAAATGATCGATTTATCATTAGGAAACATATCGATAACAAACATCGGAGATTCATCAGGCTTTTTTATTGGTAAAAAAAATACGCATAAAGCTTTCCGATCGAAACGGATCATTAACGAGGTTGTTGGTGAATTATCGAGTAACGAAAATGTGATCATACACAATAATTGGGTAAAAAACAAACATAAAGGGAAGGATGAATAGCTTATGGCTTCCCCTATTTTATCTCCCACGTTTCATATTGGAACGATAAAAATCGGCAATATTGAGGGTGCTTCTTGTTTTAGTATCGGTAACAACTTTATCGAAGATTTTAAAAATAGTAAAAAACACAATCAAGGGTTAGGAAATATCCATGGTGATCGAAATAACCTCGCCCATTCAAGCGCCTCTCTTACCAATCATGAGCAAGACTCATCAGCAGAATCGGAGCAAAAATCGAAAGAAAAATTTCATAGCCACACAAAAAAACAATAAACCCTTCATCGTTCAGAGGGTTTATTGTTTTTTTATTGTTATGGTTTTATCACCTTTAAACATTTCCAGCCACATTTGGTTTAATATCTTGGTCAAAGATCACGCCATCGAACATTTCAAAGCTATCTGCTATATTATTTAAATTCCCTGTAACCGCATTTGCAAAACCATACATCCCACCAAGATTTAAGTTATATTTCCTGTTAGCATCCATCCCATTGATAATCGATTCACCCACGAGAAAGGCAGAACTGGGCTGCAGAGAATTTACATTTAATACACCTAAATTCAGGACTAAGGGCACGTTTGTTCCCTCCCATTTATTTCTTTCTTGTAACCTATTTTATGCTTTGTTACCTGCCTTGTGATTAATGAGGAATAACAACGTTTGGATAGTTCTGTTTTAGATAGTTACTTAGTACATCCACCACGAGCGGACCAGGCTCGACCGATCTCCCTTGTTTAAATGCAGTAAACTCATCTCCTCCATCAGCTAAATAATCACTAATAGCAACTTCATATTCTTTAGTAGGTTGAAGATCGTGCCCATTCATATCTTTCAGCTCAACAATACGTTTGCCAATAGGGGCATTTAAATCATAACTGTACGTTATACCAACGGCTTGCAGCATGTCATTCTCCTGACCTATTCTCCACTGCTGCTCTAAAGCAAGTTTTATTTGCGCTCCAGTTAAGGTTACCTTATTTACATGATTACCAAAAGGCAAGGCGGTATAAAGATTTTCTAAAGAAACATTCCCCTTCTTTAAGCTTTCCCTCATTTCACCTTGATGAACAAAGGCTATTTCTGTTCCCATCGTTTTTCTCTCCGATTCCGCAATCATTTTTGCAAGAGGCGATTCACCTTTTGCGTCTGGAATTCGGCTTATATCTTCCGAAATAGCACCTACAATCGTATTAAAATTACTGCCTAGCTTATTCTGATACTTTTTTAGAAGTTCTATCGTTTCTTGATCTGGTTGAAATTGATTATGTGCTGTAAGGATAATCTTTGCTTCTTTCCTGACGATATCTTTTGTTTTGCGATCAATGGTAATGTTTACTTGTGTAAAAGCTTTGCCATAGGAATATGCCTGAACAATAAGCTTACCGTCTACAACGGTGTTGGCGTAGTCATGACTGTGCCTTGCCCAGCAAAAATCACATCAACCTCTTTATCGATTTTTGGAGCCATCTGAGTTAATGCATCCGTCGGATTTGTCCCTTGCTGATCCGATTTCGCTGAGACATGTGCGAGTACAACAATAGCTTTGATTCCTTTTTCTTTTAATAGCTTAACTGTTCGATTAATCGCAGAAACTTCATCGGTAACTTCTATTTCCTTTCGATTTTCGGGAAGGACGTAGAGATTGGTCTCAGTTGTAACCGCACCAATAAAGCCAATCTTAACTCCATCAATTTGTTTGATCACATATGGTGGTAATAAGGGAGTTCCCGTATTTTTATCGATGATATTTGCTGAAATATAAGAGGCAGTGGAACCCGGAAAATATCCTGTTTTTTCATTAAATCCTCCATAAATAAGACGCTTCATCTCATTTACTCCATGATCTAATTCATGGTTACCAGGTGTTCCGACATCAAAGTGAAGTTGATTGAGAAATTCAATGGTAGGTTCATCATGAAATTGAGAAGAAATTGGCGGACTCCCACCCACCATGTCACCTGCATGAACAAGAATGGTATTGGAGTTTTCTTGTTTATATTTTTTTAAATAGGCAGCAAGGAACTCGGCCCCTCCTGTTTTCACTCCAGATACACTTTGATACTTGTCTAATTGACCATGAAAGTCATTGACGCCTAACAATTGAACATGAAGGTAGTTGTTGACAGACGCTTGAGAGCTTGCAGGTTGAATTGAAGTGGTTTGATTGGATGAGAATGCTGTTAATCCAAAGGAACTCGAAATGATAAATACAAAGATGGACAAAGAAGATACGACCTGAAATTTTGACAACTTCCGATCCCTCCTTCTGAGATGTAACTTCATAATACCTCCGAATTATAATTTCCATATAAAGGGTTCGTAAAATTTTTATTAAAAAGGAAAGATTGAAAGAGGCCCCCGAGGGGAATGTCATCTTTCCCCCTCATCTTTTCAATCCTATGTATTCGCATTTGCTTCCTGCAGCTTCCTTTTGAATAAAAATCCACTCCCCCATAGTAACAATGGAAGCCCAAACGCTACCGATAAAGAGAAAACTACCCATGGGCCTTCAAGAAAATTCATCGCCCGAGTATGGTCGATGATGATCCAATATGCAGCCCCATTAAGGATTAATCCAACTGGAATAATGACTGTTCGGTAACTTTTCAGGTTAAAAATCGAACCAACTGCCCGACATGCACAAAATAAGCAGATGGACATTTGTACAAGAAGCGAGAAGGCAAAGAAAACAACCATAAACAGTTCATAACGTTGAATAAACTGGCCAATATGTGCACTTCGTGCCATTTGCATACATGCAACAATATATTGTTTGGTGACTTCAGGGGATAAAACGGCCGCTTCTAAAATAGGCCATTGTAAGACCAATAATCCTCCAATAAGGATTCCTGCAATTCCAGACCTTGTCCATGTATTATTATCTTTCACATTTGGAAGGATCACCCCTGCCATGATTGTTGCCATTGCCCAATCGGTATCATTTTGTCTGCTTGCCCATATAGTACGCCAAAATCCTGATTCCAATATGGGCAGTAGTTCTTTACTATCAAATTCCTTAATGGTGCCAAACATAAGCAAAATATTAAAGACAATAATAAAAAACACACCAACAAACGCTAGGCGGCCTATTACTTCAAGTCCCGAAAAAACACCATAACATCCTATCAGGAATGAGACTACAAGAAAAAGATAAGCAGGCATTTCCGGTAAAAAATAATCCATTAAATGATAAACATACGTAATCATTACCGTAAAATAGGCCCCTGTAAAAAAGAGAAAAAGAATCAAAGCAACAATTTTCCCTGCCCATTTTCCTATCAATTTTTCCGTATGTCCCATAAAATCTAATTTCGGAGCCCGACGAATCACCAATGTAGTCATTACCATCATGATACATCCTTGTATGGTAGAAAAAATTGTGGCAGTCCACATATCACCACCAACTTCACGTGCCATGATCCCCTGAGTTAACCCAAGAGCCTTTGAATATACCATATTAATAATTAATGCCAATAGCATGCCATTGGAAATCTGTATCTTCACTATTTATTACCTCCCTTCTCTGAAATAGTAGGTAGTTTTAATAAAACCGGACTGTTTATATGTGCTTGGACGCTGACGTTAATTTTCACACGACTAAATTCTTGATCCCAATTTTTTTGCAGCTTCTTCCATTCGGCTGGATATCTATTTTCAAACACTTCACCTAATTTTAGAAAATCAATTTTATATTTTTTCTGGGCTTGATTAATAACACCTTGTAACTCATTTTGAAGCTCTTTTTTTAATTCTTCCTCTAAGGTTTTTTTCATATTTTCAAAAGGAATCGTACAACTTGACTCGACAAGGTCAGCATTAGCCGTTAACATCACACTAAATTCCGGCTTGCCGCTTCTATAGAAAGGCTTGACTTGAAATTTTTGATGTTTAAGCTCAAGAGATACTTTTTTAGTTGAATTTTCCGATGCACCAGGACATGGGAGAGGCACGACAGCAGAATCTACTTTTTCAATAAAAAAAAGCAAACCTCGCGATTGAATGGGACTTAACCAACCTGCCAATTTATCACGATGAAAAACAGCACTTCCAGACAGTTCAATCTGTTCGATTGAACCAAACTGTTCCGGCTTTTTGTTCGAAATGCCGCGTTTTCGCAGCTGCATTTTTGCTAATACAGGATGAGTACTCTTACTTAAAAAAGATTCTTCAAATCTCATGACATTTGTCCGCGGTGCTTCGGCGACAATCTCGTTATAACGAAATAATTTATCTACCGCTTCCCCAGGAACCACTTCTAATCCTGTAACAGTAGAAACTAAGTCAGCTGCTTTATTTGGTGTAGCCACAACCCAAGTGTTCATTCGGGTTTCATGATTTCTTGTGAAAAAGTCAAGAATATCTCTTACCCCCCTTTTGGCTACATCCTCATTAATCACAATGATAAAATTTTGGGCCCAAAATACTCTACGTGATACAAAGCGGCCTAAATTTCTCATCGCCGCAAAAATACTCTCTCCTTCTGCCGTCGCTGAATAAATAGGTTCTCCTGTGGCGCCTGATGGTGCACCTGTCTGACCTCTCGCATCTGCCGGGCGTACCATCTGAGCTGTAATTTGAATGGTGCCCGGCTTTTTGCCTTTATCAAACCCTACAGCCGTAACCATGGCTAATTCATTAATTTCTCTCTTCCCACAGCCGAACAATAACAAAGGAAGTAAACAAACGATGATCCATCGGGATTTTTTATTCTTCACTTTGGTTATTCCTCCCCATCCTTAATCCCTTTTCAGGTTGCCCGTTTGAATCTGAAGCAGGAGGCATCGGCATTTGATTTTTCCCTTGCCGATTACCCTTCCCTTTTGCCAGACGGGGGAGCTTATCCATTGCCCAAATTGGCGGGCGAACGATGATATCCTTTTGGTCGGAAGGAATAAATGGTGTAACTGGTGCAAGATAAGACAAACCAAATGAACGAAGGGAAAGGACATGAATGGTAAGAGCAAAAAAAATAGCGGCAAATCCTAATAAACCTAAAGTCCCCGAAGCAATTAACAGGGGGAAGCGAAGAACTCGAATCGAAAAGGAGGCCGCATAATTTGGGATGGCAAAGGAAGCAATTCCTGTAATCGCCACCACAATAACAATAGAAGGTGACACAAGTCCCGCCTGAACAGCAGCTTGACCAATAACAAGCGATCCAACGATACTCACAGCAGAGCCAATCGATTTCGGCATTCGCAACCCGGCTTCTTTGATAAATTCAAAAACAATCTCCATCATTAAACATTCTAAGAGAGCGGGGAACGGAACAACTTCTTTCCCAGAAGCAATTGTAAAGGCAAGGGCCGTCGGAATCATTTCTTGATGAAAAGAAACCAGCATGACATAT
This sequence comes from Neobacillus sp. PS3-12, assembly GCF_030915385.1. Lineage (GTDB taxonomy): Bacteria > Bacillota > Bacilli > Bacillales > Cytobacillaceae > JAEVLT01. Next base: position 503,511 of record NZ_CP133268.1, read on the forward strand.
ATAGATGGAAGTACAAGGCTGATCATAAACGCAATAAAACGAATAATTCGGAAGAAAGAGCCAGACCAATATCGAGAGTAATAATCATCAGATGCTTGTATATATTCCCAAAAACTTGTTGGAACGATGAGTACGAAAGGTGTATTATCTACAAAAATAGCAACTCGGCCCTCTAAAAGGGAAGCAGCCACCTTATCAGGTCTTTCTGTACTTTGAATCGTTGGAAACGGTGACAACGGTGCATCTTCGATTAATTCTTCAATATAACCACTCTCTAATATTCCATCAATCTTAATACTTTGAAGTCTGTTCTTTACTTCATTTACAAGGTTTTCCTTTACAGTTCCTTCTATATACGCAATATTGATATCTGTTCTTGTTTTCGTTCCAATGACCATTGGGTCAAAACGTAATAACGGGTCACGAATTCTTCTGCGAACATGGGCGGTATTTGTTCGAATGTTTTCGGTAAAACCATCGCGGGGACCTCTGACAACTGCTTCTGCCTCAGGCGGGCTTATACTTCTAGTTTCCCAGCCTTTTGTCGATACAACTAATGCCTCATTACAGTAATCGATTAATAGTAGTGTGTCTCCGGAAAGAATGGCATCGACGCCTTCCTGAAATGTTGAAATTTCCTTAATACCGCTGTTAACCATTAAGTGCGTCTTTAATTTTTCTGTCAAATGACGACCTGAAATGGCTTTTTCCAATCGAGGACTGAGAATTACGAGAGATTTCAATATTTTTTGGATGTTGATTTCATTAACTAATCCCTCCGTGTAAAAACAAGCACCTTGGCATTCTTTTTCACCTTGAAAGACAAAATCTCTTTTATGGAAATCAACACTTGGCTGGATAATTTTTTTGATGATTCCTACATTTTCATTTAAATGGAAATGAAAATGTTCTTGAAGCAGCTGGTCAATTTCTTGTTGTACAGGTTTAGAATCAGGGACTGACACGACCCATTCCCCCTTTCCATTTTTAACCGTGTTCTTTTCTTTTTTCCAAAGTGCAAGAGAATTATTCGTTTTTTAGAATGAATAAAAAGTAAATGGGAAAAATGTTTGAATAGTTAAGCAAGGGGGAAAGCTCTGTGGACTTTTATCATAACTGGCTATACGAATACATCCTAAATACAAATTGGTTCATTTGGATTATCATCATTTTGGTTATGGGAGGAAATATCGTTTCACCCATTCTCTTATGGTTTTTGATGAGCGGAAAGAAAATCCCTTTTTTCAATAAAAACAAACAACAGGATACAGCAGGTGTAAAACAAGAGTAAAAATGAGAAATTATTATTAAAAAAAAACAACTGACCTAATAACAGATCAGTTGTTTTATGTATGGATTGATTAATACCAAATTTTGCAAATAATCATAAAACTGTATCGATATAATTCCCATGACCCTTAATAATCGTAATCCCTTGCTTTTCTAACTCTTTCCATATTTTCCGATCAAGTTGAAATGGACCTCTTTTTTGCAATGAATTAACTTCGTTTTCAGATAATTTAACATGGTAATAGTGATCTTCTTTTTTTACCATTATTTCATAGTATGATAGTTTCAATAAAAAAACTTCGTAATTGTGATCCCATTCTATCAATTGCTGTTCGATTTCCTCAACAACATGCTTGATAAACTCTTCACCGCTATGATTATTAGACATATATCCTCTAGCAAACCCGTTTATATTCATGCCCATTTCTCCCCTTTTGTTCTGTGGAAAATACCTGAGCCAGTTCTCTCGTCCACTCTTAATACCCATTTAATTACCTTTATTATACAACCAGAAAACTTTACCAAACAACTTTTATTCCAAACATTTTCGGTTCGACATTATATATTTTCCTCTTATTTACAATAAATAAGAGATAATCGGCAAATGGGAAATTTTATAAAATTACAAATTATAATACTATTAAAATTTTTTGAGTTGACAAACATTGAATATTAACAATATTATAGAATTGTCGAATATATTGATATATTAACTGGATGGGGGTTTTATTTTGTTTACTAAAAAAATGTACGGGTCGCTATTACTAGCAGGGGTACTGACAACAGGTTTGTTGGCTGGTTGCGGCAGCAGTTCTAGTAAGACTGCATCAACTGATACTGCAAAGAAGGATACATCTTCAGCACAAACAATTAAAGTTGCAGCTGATACTACTTTTCCTCCATTTGAATCTGAAAAGGATGGAAAAGTCCAAGGGTTTGACATTGATATGATCAATGCAATTGCAAAGAAAGAAAATCTTAAAGTTGACCTTTCTACCATGCAATTCACTGGACTCATACCAGCCCTACAAGCTAAATCAATTGATGTAGCCGTTGCGGGAATCACGATTAAGAAAAGCCGCTTAGCAGCTGTTGACTTTTCCAATGCTTACTACAAATCCGGGATTTCTGTCCTTACAAAAAAAAGCACATCTGCTAAAAGCTTAGATGACCTTAAAACAAAACTTGTTGCAACGAAAAAAGGGACATCCTCTGTTGATTTGTTAAAGTCTAAAGGAATTCCAGAGCAGAACATTAAGCAATACGACAATATCAACGATGCTTATAGTGCTCTTGCCAGTGGCGGTGCAGATGCTGTTGTCTTTGATACTCCAGTGAACCAAGATTATGCAAATACTCATAAGGATGTACATGCAATCCAGTCGATTCCAACTGGAGAGTATTACGGAATCGCTGTTGTAAAAAGTAATCCAGATTTATTGAAAAAAATCAATGACGGTTTAAAGGCAATTAAAGACGATGGCCAATATGCTAAACTATTTGACAAATACTTTGGCGGGGATAAGAGTGGAGTTGTTAACGAAGAGCTTGCTCCAGATAAAGCTGCTTTAGACGAGTAAATATTCACTGCTAATTTTAAACATTCATAGGGCGTAGCTCTCATGTGCTACGCCTATACGTTTAGGAAAAATATATTATTCTAATAAAATATTTACTAATTTTCTAAACCCAACTTGATTCATACATCGGTCTTTTAGGCCCGCCACTCGGTGAGTTATTTCTATCATAAAGGGGGTATATTCCTTTGAATTCTTGGAGTATTATGGAACACGCTTTCCCTCAATTATTGCACGGTTTGGGGAGAACGGTTGAATTTTCTTTGATCGCTATTATATTTGCTAGTATTATCGGACTTATTGCTGCATTATGCAAGCTTTCTCGTTTTAAAGTGTTAAGGGGAATCAGCTGGGTATATGTTGAAATATTCCGCGGAACCCCGTTATTAGTACAATTACTTTTTATCGCATTAGGATTGCCAACGATTATTCCATTAAATAAATGGTTTGGATCAGATGTTTATCCTTATATCGCTGCAGCAATCGGACTCGCTTTAAATGAAGGAGCTTATATTACTGAAATTATCCGCGCAGGTATTTTAGGCGTGGACCGCGGGCAAAGTGAAGCGGCACATAGTATTGGTATGACTCGCACACAGGCGATGATTCATATTATTTTGCCGCAGGCCTTTAAGAGAATGATTCCACCATTGGTCAATCAATTTGCACAAACAATCAAGGATACATCATTGTTAGCTCCGATTGCGATCGTTGAACTGCTGTACACGGGCAAATTATTATCGCTGAAAACTTTGCTGGTTTTCAAATTTATGGTGAAGTAGCCATTTTGTATCTTGTCGTAATTTTCTCACTTACACGCTTTGCCGGCTATCTAGAGAGGAGGTTGCAAATTGATAAACGTTGAACATTTAAAAAAATCGTTTGGTCATATTGAAGTCTTAAAAGATGTGACGGTTGAAATCCAGCCGCAGGAAGTGGTTGTCGTAATCGGACCTTCCGGCAGTGGAAAAAGTACCTTTCTCCGCTGCTTAAATGGGCTGGAACAAGCAACAGGTGGAACAATCACGATCTCTGGTACAGAAATCACCCACTCAAAAGTCAATATCCACAAAGTTTGCCAAAAAGTCGGGATGGTTTTTCAACGATTTAACTTGTTCCATCATTTAACGGTGCTTGATAATATTACAATGGGCCCACGTAAAGTATTAAAAATGCCAAAAGAAGAAAGTGAGAAGTTTGCCCGTCAGCTTCTCGAAAAAGTTGGATTGGCACATAAAGAAAATAGCTATCCAGATGAGTTATCCGGAGGTCAGCAGCAGCGGGTTGCGATTGCCCGTGCGCTTGCAATGAAACCAGAAGTCATGTTATTTGATGAACCGACTTCAGCACTGGATCCCGAGATGGTGGGAGAAGTGTTAAAGGTTATGCAGGACTTGGCAAAAGAAGGCATGACCATGGTTGTCGTAACCCATGAAATGGGCTTTGCCAAAGAAGTCGGCGACCGAGTGTTATTTATGGATGAAGGTACCATTATTGAACAAGGAAAACCTGAAGAGATGTTTCGATCACCAAAGAGCGAGAGAACAAAAAGTTTTCTTGGCAAGATATTACATTAAAAATCATGATTTAAAAAAGATGATCGGCATTTTCGAAAAAAACCGAAATGCCGATCATCTTTTTAATTTTGCTATTGTAATTGTGGAACTTTCTTTATTTCCTTTTTACGAACAGGAACGGTCTCCTCACCATTTGGTTTGCTGTTCCGTATAAAGAAAGACAAAATAAAAGCTGCGATCGTCAGATAGGTTGCAACCATAAAGGCGTCATTAATTCCCATAACCGTTCCTTGCTTAATTGCCAAAGCCATATGAACCTTATCGGTCGGTAAGATTGCGTTTTGTTTCATGATCGTTTTAAGATGGCTTTCTCCGTTATTCGTCATAATGGAAACAAAAAAGGCCATTCCCACTGCTCCAGCCACCATCCGGAGTGTATTAACCATGGCGGTACCATATTTATTCAAACTAAGACCTAGATCGTTAAGACCAGCCGTAAAGATTGGCATCATCAAGATTGACATTCCAAACATTCTGACTGTATAAACCCATAATACGTAGGAAAATGGAGTGTTCGTTTGGAGCCTTGTCAGAGCAAATGTAGTTAAAATGGTAATGGCTAACCCGATAATTGCTAGCCATCTAGCTCCAAATTTATCAAATAGCTTTCCTGTAATTGGCGACATGATCCCCATCACTACACCGCCTGGTAACATCATAAACCCTGCTTCGAGCGGGCTAAAGCCATGAATGGTCTGCATATAGATTGGCATTAGAATCATTCCCGAAAACATCGCCATTGTAACAATGACGTTAATAACGGTTGTTAACGTAAACATCTTGTATTTGAAAATCCGAAATTCAAGAAGAGGATGATGAACAGTCAGCTGGCGCCAAACGAACAAAATTAAACTAACACCACCAATAATAAACAAGCTGACTACCTCTGGATCCCTCCACCCTTTCGTACCTCCTGTAGCAAAGCTATAGAGAATTCCGCCAAAGCCAATCGTTGATAAAATTACCCCAAGGACATCCAGCTTCGGCCGGCTCGTTTCTGTTACGTTTTTTACAAGAAAAATAGCAATAATAAAGTCCAAAAGTGCAATTGGGGCAATCACATAGAAGATCAAGCGCCATGAATAGGTCTCAATAATCCATCCAGCCCATGTTGGTCCTACCGCTGGTGCAAAGTTCAACGCTACCCCAAAAATCCCCATTGCAAACCCGCGTCGCACAATAGGAAATATCGTGAAAATCACATTTGTTATTAATGGAAAAAGGATCCCTGCGCCGATTGCCTGGACCACTCGAGCCATTAATAAAATGGGAAATGTAGCTGCTGTTGCACAGATAAAGGTTCCGATGGCAAATACACCCATGGAAAAAAGGAACAACTGCCTTGTTGTAAATCGTTCCATTAAAAAAGCCGTAATGGGAATGACGATTCCGTTTGTTAACATGAAAATCGTACTCAGCCAATTGGCAGTAACGGCGGAAATTTTAAAATAATCCATGATTTGGGGCAGTGCTACATTTATGACCGTTTGATTTAAAAACGCAACAAAAGCACCCGCGAGCATGACTGCAAATATTGGTGCTGTTCGTATTGCTATCTTTGAAACTTTCGTGTTGACCAAAAAAATTCCTCCTTGAGGGCGCTGATAAAGTACTTGATGATATTTTTCATATATATTATGTTCAAGCCATTTTTTAAATATAATTTGTCCTCTGATTGAGTGCAAGCAAAGTGGCTTGAGGAAAGAAAAATTATTTTAATTTCCTTCGTGTAAAATCTGTTAAAATATAGGAAGCATCACATCATTTCTATTCTAAGGAGATGGCTTTATGGTAACAGGCATGATTATCCCTATAATTGCGATCTTTTTATTAATCATTCTTTTTTTCAGCACGATTCGGATTATTCAGCAATACGAGCAAGCAGTCGTCCTTCGTTTAGGACGCTATTCCAGATCGCTTGAGCCTGGCATCCATTTTATTATCCCGCTCATTGAAAGTGTACGAAAAATTGATATGCGGATTCGAGTAGAAAATGTTGAAAATCAAGACATTATTACCAAAGACAGTGTCCCGGTTACCTTGAATGCAGTTGTTTACTATCAAGTTGTGAATGCCCAAAAAGCGCTTCTTGATGTTGAAAACTACCGAAAAGCCACTTCAACCTTAGCTCAAACGATACTTCGTTCAAACTTGGGTGCACACACGATGTCAGAAATGCTGACCGAACAAAAGAAATTAGATGATTTGCTGCGAAAAGAGCTAGATCAAGCAACAGAACCATGGGGAATTAAGGTAACGGGGGTCGAAATACGATCAATGGATCTCCCAGAAGGACTAAGACGTGCCATGGCAAAAGAGGCAGAAGCTGAACGTGAAAGAGTGGCGAAGGTTATTGCTGCTAAAGGAGAGTTTGAAGCGGCTGAAAAGCTGGCCGAAGCTGCAGAAGTCATCAGTAAGCAGCCTGCAGCGATGCAACTGCGTATGCTGCAAACCATGACAGAAATTGCTGCAGAAAAAAACAGCACTATTCTTTTCCCTTTTGACGCTACTTCAGGACTTGCAAGTTTATTTGGAAAAGAACAAAAATAAAACGAATCTTAAAAAGGTAAAGTTGATCCATATTCAACCTTACCTTTCTTTTTTATGTATTTAAATAACCTGTTTTTCCGTTTATTTCCCCTCTATTTTACACATATTATCGAAGAATGATGTTTGCGTAACTATGTTGTAACGAAGGGGTGGACGAATCATGCAATGCCCGAATTGTGACTATTCGAATCGGAAAGAAGTTAGGCTCTGTTTAAAATGCGGCCATGAATTTGCTAGCATAAACAATAACGAACAAGACCCAAACAGTTTATTTTATGAGTTTTCACAGCTTGTCGATGGGCTCCCAATGCACCAACGATCGGTTAAACCCAAATTTCAAAATATATTTTCACGAGTCTTTCGAATGCATAGTGATGTTGAAGCTGAACGACTTTTTATTGTCGGAACCTCTTTAACCACTCCCACTCTTGATGAAGTAGTGGCTACATGGCCCAAACCATGGCTTTTTACAAGAGTTTTCCTTTTCGCACTTTTCGCTTACCTTGGGTTGTACGTGGGTGTCAGTTTGTTTGGTAATATCAATTTTATCCCTGGCCTCATCATAATTGGTTCCTTTGCTGTTCCCTTTACTACACTGATTTTCTTCTGGGAAATGAACGCTCCTCAGAATATTGCCATCTATAAAATTGTTTATGTGGTGTTAATCGGGGGGATCCTCTCGTTGTTGTTGGCTGTAATATTTTATGATATTCTGCGTCATAACATCAATCCTGTCACGATTGGAATCGTCGAAGAACTTTCCAAGGTGGTTGCTGTTATCTTTTTTGTACGCCCGCTGAAATATAAATATATCCTTAATGGCTTGCTTCTAGGGGCAGCCATTGGAGTAGGTTTCGCTGCCTTTGAAACGGCAGGATATGCTTTACGGGCACTGCTTTCTAACAGCTACCACATGCTTTATTACACGATCATCTGGCGCAGTATTTTTTCTCCAGGTGGGCACGTTGCCTGGGGAGCTATAGCGGGAGCGGCACTCTGCAGGGTTCAAGGAGATTCGAAATTACAGTTTAACATGTTATTTAAGCCTAAATTTTTCCTTTTCTTTGTTTTAGTTGTGGCCTTTCATGCCCTCTGGGATTCTCCTTGGATCAGTAATTATCCAATCGGACAGCTTTTCCTCATGATCCTATCCTGGGTGATCGTTTTCAGAATGATCAAAATGGGTCTAAATGAAATTAATGAAAAGAAAAGAAATTTTACTACTACCGCAAGATAATTATTAGAGTTCATTTCTAAGATTGAAAAAAATGAAGCAGCTGCCAAAATATTTTTTGGCAGCTCTTTTTATTCTTTAGTGAAAAAGTACTAGTGAAAGTCTATGCATAAATAATTCACCAAGACGAATTCCCTATCACCTTTTACTTATTTTTTTAATTATTTTAATTTCACACAAAATAATGGTTAATATTAATTTAATTGTGTTAATATAAATAAAATTATGGCATTATTTAGTAAATGTTAGATAATCTATCATCATTTGTTAACTAACAACCATTAATTTAGTGATAATTTTGTAAAATTTTACCTCAATTTGTGACAACCATCGGCTGTGAATGAGAAAATAAGTAAACGGATGGTGAGTGCTTTGGGAAAATTTCATGATTATATCTTTCAAGGTTTTAAATATAAACTTTTTATTCCAAAAACATATAAAGCAAAGAAAGATACACCGTTAGTGGTAATGCTGCATGGCTGCGGGCAAGATCCAGATGATTTTGCTGAAGGTACAAAAATGAACGCACTTGCAGAGCAAGAAAATTTTCTTGTCCTCTACCCTAACATGAATCACCTGTTTAATCCTTCTGATCCAGCTGGTTATAACCCTTTTGGCTGCTGGAACTGGTTTTTAGATAAAAATCAGCACCGTGGGCAAGGGCACCCCAAATTAATTTTTGAAATTATTGAAGAAGTGAAAAGAGGATACCATATTGACGCAAATCAGGTGTTTGCTGCTGGTTTATCTGCTGGAGGGTCTCTAGCTTGTATCCTCGGGGTTACCTATCCTGATGTCTTTAGTGCGATCGGCATTTGTTCGGGATTAGCCTATGACGCTGCAAATGTCTTTTTTCTGACAGACCCTATGGCAGAGGATGCTAAAAAAAGTATGGAAAAAGGTGTACCTGATCCCTACGTATGCGGGAATAATGCTTTTGCCGAAATGGGAGAGTTTAAGAAAAAAATGAGAGTCATTGTATTCCATGGCATTTGTGATACAACGGTTCATCCGATAAACGGCCAGCAGGTTATCACCCAGTGGGTTCAAACCAACTTTTTGGTCGAAGGCGGCATAGGAAATGTTGAAGTAACACCTTCTAAAATCAATGCTGGTATTATCGGTGGAAAAAGCTTTACCCAGCATATTTTCAGCGACGACAGCAGTGAACCCTTATTGGAACTTTGGATGGTTGATAAAATGGGACATGTATGGTCCGGTGGAAGTCCAAATGGATCCTATACTGACCCCTCAGGTCCAAATGCTTCAGAAATAATGTGGAGGTTCTTTACTAAAAGTCAACAACTTCAGAATGAAAAAAAAGCTTCAAAACAGGTTGCAAAAAAAGATGTAGGAGCAACTTTGAACGTACAGGTTGAAACATCAAGAAACCTACCCGTTGAACTGGTCCAATTATCAGATCCTGCTTCAGCAGAACCGTTCGTTCAAATTCAGGCCCAGCCACCTTTCGATCAGCCAATCCTTTCATCAGAACTGTTACCAAACGAGATACATGTATCTGCCTCAGAGCACCCTGTCATTTCCCCAGACGATTCAGATGATATAACACCCATACACACTGAAGGGCAGTCTTCTGTTCATATGCCTATCCCATCATCAAATGATAATCAGGAAAGCAAAACAAGCATCGAATCATCGATTCAACCTGTGAATCAATCACCAGACAAACCAAAAAAGAAGATGTTTTTTACCCTTCTTTCAAAATTCACAAAAATAAAAAGATGAAATAAAGCCGCCAATTTCTGACGGCTTTTTCCTGTTAATGAAGTACGATGTCTCTTGTGAATTTTTTAAAAATCAATGTTGCATTATGACCCCCAAAGCCTAATGAATTGGATAATACAACCTCAATATCCTTCTTTTTGGCCTCATTTGGGACATAATCTAAATCAAGGTCTTCGTCCGGTGTTTCATAATTGATTGTTGGCGGGAGGATTCCTTCTTTGATGGCAAGGAGAGAAAAAATCGCTTCAATAGCACCCGCTGCCCCTAACAAATGACCTGTCATCGATTTCGTTGAACTTACTGATAAGCGATAGGAATGTTCATTGAAAACCTTTTTAATTGCGATTGTTTCATATAAATCATTATAATACGTCGATGTACCATGAGCATTGATATAATCGACTTCTTCAGGGGTAATACCGGCATCCGCCAATGCTATTTTCATTGACCGTTGTGCCCCTTCCCCTTCTGGGGCAGGCGTCGTGATATGGTGGGCATCCCCCGTCGAGCCATAGCCAATTATTTCTCCATATATTTTTGCATTTCGTGCTAACGCATGCTCTAATTCCTCTAGTATTAAAATCCCTGCTCCTTCGCCCATGACAAAACCATCACGATTCTTATCAAACGGCCTGCTTGCTTTGTTCGGATCGGGATTTTTCGAAAGTGCCGTCATATTTGAAAAACCAGCCACTGTCATTCCTGTGATGGTTGACTCTGTTCCCCCGGCGATCATAATGTCAGCATCACCATTTTGAATCGCATGGAAGGCATCACCGATGGAATTTGCACCCGAAGCACATGCTGTAACTGAACAATTGTTGATTCCTTTTGCCCCAAGTTCAATCGAAACCTGCCCTGCTGCCATATCCGGGATCAACATCGGAATCGTAAACGGATTAACCCTTCTTTGGCCTTTTTCAGTAAACTTTAGAAATTGTTCCTCGAATTCACCCAAGCCGCCAATTCCGGACCCGATCCAAACACCTACACGTTCAGGTGAAATATCCTCACCAATGCGCAGCCCTGCATCTTGAACAGCCATTTTACTTGCCGCAACTGCAAACTGAGTGAAGCGCCCGACTCTTCTCGTTTCTTTTCTATCCATGTATTCTTCCGGTGCAAAACCCTTCACTTCTGCCGCAATTTTCACATCTACTTTTTCTACATCAAACCTGGTTGCAGGGCCAATTCCAGAAACACCCTTTTTTATTTGTTCCCAAGTTGTAAAAGCATCATTTCCCAGTGGTGTGACGGCCCCAATTCCAGTAATCGCAATTCTTTTTTTCATATGATGTTCTCTGCTACTAAAAACATAAACAAATGTCATCATTTATTTATGCTAGACTTTTCCTGCTTCCACGAACCCGACCTCGCCATTTGCCCGCTACTATCGTTGGTTTGGCTCTCCACAGGCGTTCATTCCGAGGTAGCCCCCCGTACTAACAACTATTAGCTATCGTGTGGTGACAACTGTATAATCAGTTGCGTATTTCAGATTTAAACTGGCGTTAAAATCCCTATCCATTTCCATGTCACAGAATGCACATTTGTATGTCCTTTCAGACAACGATAATTGAATCTTTTTGTGACCACAGCAAGAACATAATTTAGAAGAAGGGTAGAATCGGTTAACGATCCGCAATTCAATTTTTAGCTGATTGCATTTATGTTCCAACCATGTACGAAAATAGTGGAATTTTTGCTTTTGAATACTTTTAGCAAGATGATGGTTTTTCATCATCCCCTTCACGTTTAAATCCTCAATCGCAATAAAGGAGGGTTTGGTTTTCACCACTCGAGTTACGACCGTCCGAACATATTCTGTTCGAATATTGGTTAATCTAGCATGAAGTTTTTGAACGACTTTGATTTGTTTATGGATGTTTTTATAGTAGCAGGGTTCACTTCCTTTCATTTTGGTTTGTTTTTTCTTGGCTTCATACTTACGACTTAATTTCTTTTGTTGACATTTTAAACTTTTTTCCAACCTCTTAACTCGTTGGGAACGATTAATGTTTCCAAACACTTCTCCATTACTGCAAATGGCAAAATCCCTGATACCTTCATCAATCCCAATTCCGTCATGGTTGTTAATTTGAAGTTCTTTCTCTCTTGGTTGTACCTCACATAAGACCGATACGTAGTATCGCCCCGCTTTTTGAGAGACCGTACCACTGATGACTTGGGCGTTTGTTGGGATATAGCCGAACTCTTTTAGCTTAACCCAACCCATGGTAGGAATCTTAATGCGATGACGTTCAATTGTCCAATCAGTCTTGTTATTCTTAGGAAAGTAGGCTTTGATATCTTGATTTTTCTTCTTTTTGAACTTTGGAAACTTTGCCTTCCCATCAAAGAAATTACGAAACGCTTTATCACCATTCATAATGGCTTTCTTGACGGCTTTACTGGATACCTCTTTAATCCATGGGTCTTTTTCTTTGGTATACACATTATTCAGCCACTTAGAAAAGTCCATGCCACTCATGAACCGTTTCTCTTTTCCGTAGATTTCTTTGTTGGTAGACAAATAGAGATTGTAAACATAACGGCAGACCCCAAGGGTCTGTTGGGTCTTGTCAATTTGTTTTGGAGTCGGGTCTATCTCCGTTTTGTAGGCTTTTTTCATAACTCATTATCTTCTTTCAATTTTTTTGTATTTTCTTAGACCATAAATACGACAAGAAAAAACATGAATAATTGAAATTAAATCTTGGACAAAATACTCTTGCGAAGAAAGTGTATCATTGTGTACTACCACTATTTCTACTCCGCACTTTTTTAAAAATCCTTCAAACCATACATAACTAAATCGTACAAAGCTATCCTTGTGAGAAATACCACCCTTTAGCATTAGCAAGGTACGTAAAAACTCAATTTGATTCTCTAAATCTTTCTTTTGGCTTTGATTGGATACTCTAGCATAAAGGATGGTTTTCCCTACTTTATTTTCCTTTGGAATCCCCATATATTCCCGATACTGTGTTTCATTATAGTATCCTCTCCCTTTTGGGTTTCGGTGAGCCTCCAATTTGTCTTCGTTATCCCAACGCTGTAGTGAAATGACACTTACGCCCAACATGGGTGCAAACTCTTTGGGTTTGTAAATTTTTTCCATAATTACATTTACTACAATTGTTAATATTTGTATATATTTTTATAAACTGTTTTGACCTCCTACTAATTATTTCTTTTTGCCCAATCAAAATTCATTTATTAAACAAGCTAGATATAAATTTTCTTTTTATAAATTCACCACTCTATTTTACCTACTAATAGTAGTAGCTGTCACGTTCAGAGTTTTCAAAATCCGTCAAATATTCCTTTTTTACTTGGTAAATAGTTGTTATTCCTGTTGTTGAGAGGCTAATAAAAAAAGGAACTCAGTAAACAATTACCTGTTTTCAGAGTTCCTTTTTACTTATATTTTTCATTCAAAGAAATGATTACCTAACAAAATATCTCTTGTTTTAATGATTCCTGATCAACATATAAAAAGCCTTCCTCATTTTGGAATATATAGTCTTTTCTTTTTAATTGGGTTATGGTTCTACTAACTGTTTCCCGTGTAGTACCAATCATGTTTGCTAGCTCTCTATTTGTAAACCTCGAGGTATATTTATAACCCTTATCTGTTTTTGTACCATTTGTCTGACAGAGCCTGATTAACAGTAAAATAATTTGTTCATAAGTATTATGAAGAATTTGTGCTTCTAATCTCCCTTGCAGATCAACGATTCTTTCTCCCATTTTCCTAAAAATGTTAACACAAAGGCTAGGGTGGGAAATTAGAATGTCTTCAAAGTATTCAATCGGAATGACAATTAATTGTGCATCTTCTAAAACTTCTGCATGTGATGTGTAATGCCCATCTCTAAAGAACCCTGTATACGGGAACATTTCACCTGGCACAAGAATAGAAATAATTTGTTCTTTTTCGGTGAGGTCGGTTTTATATATTTTTACTTTTCCTGAATGAATAAAAAAGACTCGGTCAAGCGGGTCTTCCTCCATATAAATATACATATTTGATCTGTATAAACGCATTTGGGCAACATCTGCAAATGGAGTAATCTCTTCTTTGGATAAACCTTTAAATAAAGGAATGTCGCTTAGACATTTCACAAATTCTTGTTTTTGTTCCATATCATTATCACCTTCAGAATGATAAATAATTACATTTATAATAAGTCTAATACAACTTATCCCTAAAATAATTGATTACCATCAATAATTTAAAAGGTTCGGTTTCCATAAAAAAACCACCCATAACATGATGGATGGCTCTTCAGTATGATCTTTAATTTTTTGTAAAAAAACTGCTTTACACGCTTTCCCGCCTTGGTTTGCGTTTACGATAGATTACATAGCTTCGAGTTAAATAGCGCAATGGCATGCTAAATACATGAACAAGACGCGTAAATGGCCAGGCTGCAAAAATTCCCATTGTGGAAATTAAGTGGATTTTAAACCAAACTGGCACGCTGGTTAGATAGCCCGCATCAGCACGGAAAGTTAATACACTCCTTAACCAAGGGCCGATCGTAGTTCGATAATCAAATCCTTTTGGATTAATATTTAGAAAAGTAGCAGAAATACCTGATAAAATCACAATCGCCAGAAAAATTAGCGTCACCCAGTCGCCTTTAGAACTGGTGCGGATTAGACGTCTTACCGTCGTTCTCCGGTAAAGAAGGACGAAAATACCAATTAGTGCTGCTACACCTGCAGGAATCCCTCCACTGAGGGCGATGATATGGTATTGTTGCTCCGAGACACCCATTGCCTCATAAACCTCAATCGGAATCAATAACCCCATTACGTGGCCGAAAAAGACAAAAATGATGCCCCAATGGAAAAGATTACTTCCCAGTCTAAGAAGTTTCTTTTCTAATAGTTCGCTTGATTTGGATGTCCAGCCAAATTGATCATGCTGGTAACGGTAAAAATGACCGCCAATAAAAATTGTCAGGACTATGTATGGCAGGACTACCCATAAAAACTGGTTGAACATATTTCCTCACTCCTTCGTACTGCCTTTGTGACCCCCGCATCTTCCAGAGCTCTTAAACAAGCTGATAATATATGGTGGTAAAGATTATTTGCATCAATTAGATGCTTCTCAATCTCTTTTATATTTTCGAAGTACCGCTCAAATACAGGTTTAATTTTCTCTTCATCTACGAGACTGGCAAATTCCAGCATGATTGGCAGGTAGTCAGGCAATTCCTTATCGGTAACAGAAAATCCTTGTAATTTGTAATAATTCTTCAAAAATAATAAATCCATTCCCCGTTCACGCTGTTCACCGCTAGACATATAGGTGACGTATAGATTGGTTTTTTTACCAAAATCAAAGGTATTTACATAGGTTGAAAGAATCGCTGCTGCTGATTTTTTCTTAGCTCCTTGGCAAAACTGGAGCAGTTCATCTTTCATAGGCGAAGATGCTAAATATTCAACCTCTTCTTCGACTTCTATTAAAGAATCGATCCATTCATGATCAGGATAGTTTAACAGATATGAACAAAGTTGGAAGACTTGCCTTGTATCATCACTCATCATTTCACCCTGCTTTCTATTAAGGGAGGGATAAAGCCCCCACCCCATTTTAATCATTTTAAAGTGTCCCGCATGCTCCTGGTCCGCCGGCAAAGGCAAGGCCGCAGCTGCCTTGTTCATCGTATAAATCGGCTACTTGTTCACGGTGTGAAGCAGGGATTACAAATCGATCGTTGTATTTTGCAATCGCAAGCAGGCGGTACATATCTTTCATGTCTTGCTCTGTCAGATGAAGTTGCTCGATTATAGCCAGATTTGGTTGTTTATTGGTTTGAACGCTTCTCATATATGTTCTCATCACAGCCATTTTTTTCAATACTGTACGGATATGAGCAGTATCACCAGCGGTTAATAAATTAGCCAAATATTCAATTGGTATCCTCATTTGCTCAATTGCCGGGAAGATTTCTTCAGCATTAGAAGTGCTTCCAACACCTTCGAACATATTCATAATCGGGCTTAGCGGAGGAATATACCAAACCATTGGCAATGTACGATATTCAGGGTGCAATGGCAAAGCAATTTTCCAATCAATAATCATTTTATAGATTGGTGATTTTTGTGCAGCTTCGATGAACTCCATTGGAATGCCTTCTTCTTTCGCCTTCGCAATCACTTCAGGATCGTTTGGATCCAAGAACACTTTTAATTGTGCTTCATAGAGATCTTTTTCATCTGCCATTGCTGCTTCTTGAACCATATCAGCATCATAAAGCATAACGCCGAGATAACGGATTCGACCAACACAAGTTTCGGAACAAATTGTTGGCATACCTGCTTCGATTCTTGGAAAGCATAAGGTACATTTTTCTGCTTTATTCGTTTGCCAGTTAAAATAAACTTTTTTATATGGGCAGGAAGTAACGCAATGTCTCCAGCCACGGCAGGCATTTTGGTCAACGAGAACGATTCCATCTTCATCCCGTTTGTACATGGAGCCTGATGGGCAGGCACTGACACAGGCAGGGTTCAAGCAGTGTTCACAAATTCTTGGCAAATACATCATGAACACATCTTCGAATTCTGTCTTTATTTGATTTTCCATTTTTACAACATTTGGATCCTGAAGTCCTGTTACGTGACCGCCGGCAAGGTCGTCCTCCCAGTTTGGACCCCAGAGGACTTCCATAAACTCTCCTGTTAATGCTGACTTTGGTCTGGCAACTGGCTGAGTTTTCCGAGCAGGGCTGTTTGTTAACGTTTCATAATCATAGTTCCATGGTTCATAGTAATCATCAATTTCTGGCAGATTCGGATTGTAGAATAAGTTCAACAGACGATTGGCTTTTGAACCAGAGCGCAATTGAAGCTTGCCGTTCTTCACTTCCCAGCCGCCTTTATATTGATCCTGATCTTCCCAGCGTTTTGGGTAGCCGATTCCAGGTTTTGTTTCAACATTATTAAAGTACATATATTCTGCACCTGGACGATTTGTCCAGGTGTTTTTACATGTAACGCTGCATGTATGGCAGCCGATACATTTATCCAAATTCATGACCATACCGATTTGTGCTTTAATCTTCAAGCCAATCAACCTCCTTCAGTTTGCGGATCACGACGTTTAAGTCGCGTTGGTTCCCGGTAGGGCCGTAGTAATTATATCCATAACTCAATTGACCATATCCGCCGATCATATGTGTTGGTTTTACGTGAATTCGAGTTGGACTATTATGCGTACCGCCGCGATTATTTGTTAATTTTGTTCCAGGTACATTGATATGACGGTCCTGCGCATGGTGCATGAACGCTATTCCTCTTGGAATACGGTGTGACACCACTGCTCTGGCCACGACAACACCGTTACGGTTGAAACACTCGATCCAGTCATTATCCAGAATATCTGCCTCAGCTGCATCATCCTTGTTCATCCAAACAGTCGGACCGCCGCGGAACAAAGTCAGCATCGGCTGAGAATCAAAATACATGCTATGAACGGACCATTTATTATGTGGTGTTAAGTAATTTAAAACAATTTCCTTACCCTCTACAGCAGGGCGATCCTTCCTAAATGGGCGATGATTTAAAATCGGTTTAAAGGTAGCCATGGCTTCACCAAATTCCTGCATCATCTCATGATCAACGTAGAAGGATTGGCGGCCTGTTACCGTCCGCCATGGAATGAATCTTTCCACATTGGTTGTAAACGGCGAATATCGGCGACCGCCTTTTTCTGAACCGCTGAAGGCTGGAGATGTAATAACCGTTTTTGGCTGGGCTGTTATTTGCTCAAATGTAAAGCATTCCTCTTCCCGTTCTTCCGCTAAATCAGCGAGCTTGAGGTCAGTTTGTTTCTCCAGTGCTTTCCAGGCTTTGACTGCCATTTTGCCATTTGAAGTCGATGATAATGTTAAAATCGCTTCCGAGACGTTCTTGGCAGTTTCAATATTAGGACAGCCTTCACCTAAACCTTCTCTTACAGTACCAAGAACTTTTGTTAACTTTTCATACTCATCTTCAGCAGACCAGGAAATTCCTTTTGTCCCGATCGGAGAATTTTTCACATTTGGGCCCAAAGAAATCATTTTGTCGTAAATACGTTTATAATCCCGTTCTACCACATTTATCTTCGGCATAGTTTTTCCTGGAATTGGTTCACATTCCCCTTTACTCCAGTCTTTAATGATCCCTAGGGGCTGTGCCATTTCCTGCGGTGAATCATGAAGCAGCGGGGTTGCAACGACTTCTTTTATGGGTTCTAAATTTAAGTCTGTCGCCATTTCCGAAACTGCTTTTGCGAGCGATTTAAAGATGTCCCAATCTGAGCGGGACTCCCACGGAGTGGAAACAGCCGGATTAAACGGATGTATAAATGGATGCATGTCTGTACTGCTTAAATCATGCTTTTCATACCATGTTGCTGCAGGCAGGATCACATCGGAATAAAGTGCCGTACCAGCCATTCGGAAATCTAAATCGATTAACAAATCAAGTTTACCTTCTGGAGCCTCATCCCGCCATTTCACTTCTTCCGGTCTGATGCTGTCATCATCCTCATTTAATAGTCCATTTGTCGTACCCAGTAAATGTTTTAAAAAGTATTCATGTCCCTTGCCTGAGCTTGAAATAAGGTTTGCACGCCAGACAAATAGATTGCGAGGGAAATTCACTGGGTTGTCCAGGATCTTCGATTGAAAATTGTATGTGACGATCTTTTAATTTCTTTGCTACATATTGGCCAATATCAGCCGCTGTTTTTAAACCAGCAGTCTCTACTTCTTTAAATAAATCAATCCCGTTTTGATTAAAGGTTGGATAACAAGGAAGCCAGCCAAGCCTAGCTGCCATCACGTTATAATCTGCTGAATGATCATAACGCGCCTTTTCATAGATTGGCGAAACATGGTCGCTTATCGGCTGCTCTTCATAACGCCACTGATCAGTAGCAAAATAGAAGAACGAAGTACCATTTTGCAATTTTGCCTGTGCTCCCCAATCCCGAGCTGTCGCAATCGTTTGCCAGCCCTCTGCCGGGCGGAGTTTTTCCTGTCCGACATAATGGGCCCAACCGCCTCCGTTCACACCTTGTGCTCCAACTAAAAGGATAAGGTTTAAGACGGCGCGATAGATCGTATCTGCGTTATACCAGTGGTTAATTCCTGCTCCAACAATAATCATCGAACGTCCATCTGTATCAAGGGCATTTTGGGCAAATTCACGGGCTATTTTTGTAATCAGTTCTTGTTTTACACCTGTAACACCTTCTGCCCAGGCAGGTGTAAATGGCAGATTTTCTTCTTGAGTTTGTTTGCTGCCTATACCTGTAAGCCCTCGATCAACTCCATAGTTCGCTAGAGTCAAGTCATAGACAGTTGTTGTATAAAAAACTTCACCGCCAGATTCTACTTTTCTTATCGGAACATGGCGATATAGCACTTCATTGCCTTCGGATGAGAAATATGGGATCTTTACCGTTGATATCTCATCCTCAATTCCATGGAAGGATAGGCGCGGATTGATCTTTTCACCTGTTTCTTCATCAACCATTTTTAAGTTCCATTTTGCTTTACCTTCCCATCGGGCACCCATTGTTCCATTCGGAATCACAAGCTGACTAGTAACCTCATTAAAGAGTACTGGTTTAAAATCATCATTATTTCCTGACTTTCCTAAATCCTGTGCGTTTAGAAAACGATCAGGAAGGAAGTGCTCTCCATCTTTTTTCAATGTAACCACAAATGGAAAATCAGTGTACTGTTTCGTATAGTTAATAAAATAATCGTACTGATTGTCTACGTAATATTCCTTTAAAATCACATGACCCATTGCCATTGCCAAGGCCCCATCTGTTCCTTGCTTCACTTTTAGCCAGTCGTCTGAAAATTTAGTTGACTCAGCATAATCCGGACTAACTGAAACCACTTTTGTGCCACGGTAACGAACTTCTGAAAGGAAGTGTGCATCAGGTGTACGGGTCTGTGGCACATTAGAGCCCCATGTTAAGATATAGCCGGAATTAAACCAGTCACTACTTTCAGGAACATCAGTTTGGTCGCCCCAAATTTGCGGTGAAGCAGGTGGAAGGTCGGCATACCAATCGTAGAAACTTAGCATTGGTCCACCCATTAAACCCATGAACCGAGAACCTGCTGCATAGCTGACCATCGACATTGCCGGTATTGGCGAGAAGCCAATGTTTCGATCTGGACCATACTTGATTACAGTATAAAGAAGTGAAGCTGAAATAAGCTTCAATACCTCATCCCAATCCCCGCGTACTAATCCGCCTTTACCTCGTGCCTGCTTATAGATCTTTGTTTTTTCCGGATTTTCAACAATACTTTTCCAAGCATCCAATGGATTTGCATTCTCTTTTATAGCTTCTCGCCACATATTCAATAGAACGCCGCGGACATATGGATACTTTACTCTTGTCGGGCTATATAGGTACCAGGAAAAGCTGGCACCACGAGGACACCCGCGCGGTTCAAAGTCCGGCATATCAGGTCCGGTTGAAGGATAATCAATCTGCTGACCTTCCCATGTAACAATTCCATCCTTTACAAAAACGTTCCAGCTGCATGATCCTGTGCAATTGACACCATGCGTGGAACGAACAACTTTGTCATGCTGCCAACGGGAACGATAGGCCTGTTCCCAACTGCGGTTTTCATATGTAGTTTGACTGTGATTGTTGGCTTGTTTTTCGATCGGCTTCAAATATTTCAGGCGGTTTGTTAAAGGTGACCGCTTTTTTTTCATTGTTATCTCTCCTTTGTAAGATCGCATTTCTTAGAAATTCCGACATCTCACACCAACGAATTCAAAAGTTGGCGATTCATTTCATGGTTTAACAGTAGCAATTAATAGACAGTCAAAACTGTTAAGTACTTCACACAACTAGGATATTTCACAAAATAGACACAAATAGACATGAACGAAAGAACACAAATTTGAACTTCTAAATAATGTTGTAAATTCTGTGAACTGTTAAGATTTTATGAACATGATTTCAGATGTGAAGTACGTCACATCTCAAAGCAATGGGAATTTCTTACGATATGTTCACAGACATGGGAAGACCGAATGCATTCTCTATACAAATAAAAAAGGAGGCAATAAAATGAATGAAGAAAATTTAATGAAGAAATATGGTTTAAAGGGAAACCCCAAAATAGGGTTAGCCTTGGCAACTTTGGGATTTTTCGTGGGTTTCTCAGCAGTATCGCTGTTTGGATCTGTAGCAACTCAATTTAGTAAAATGCTCGGATTGTCGGGAGTATTATTAGGATTTTTAGTTGGTGCTCCACAGCTTTTTGGTTCATTATTACGTATTCCTTTTGGAGCTTGGGTAGATAAAGCTGGAGGCCGAAAGCCGCTAATCATCCTTCTATCCATTTCGATTGTAGGAATGCTCGGTTTAACAACAATCATTTACACAGGAAATTTAACAGTAAAAATGTTTCCGCTCGTCGTATTTTTTGGTTTATTAGGCGGATGCGGGGTTGCCACATTTTCAGTAGGCAGCACGCAAACTTCATATTGGTTCCCAAGTAATAAACAAGGTGTTGCATTAGGGGCATATGGAGGATTAGGAAATACTGCTCCGGGCCTATTTGGAATAATCCTTCCACTTGTTTTAGGTGCATTTGGCTTAGCTGGAACTTATACAATGTGGCTTATTTTTCTAGTCTTTGGAACAATTATTTATGCTATATTTTCAAATGACTCATATTATTTCCAATTAAAAAATAAAGGCTTTTCCGATTTGGAAGCACGTAGAATCTCAGGTCAATTAGGACAAGAGCTGTTCCCAACAGGTAAGGTTAGCGAAGCATTAAAAATTGCAGCCAAGGTACCCGGCACTTGGACATTAATAGCCTTATACTTCACATCTTTTGGAGGTTTCTTGGCTTTAACTTCTTGGTTTCCTACATATTGGGTACAATTTCATGGCATGAGTGTAAGAACAGCAGGCCTTCTAATGGCATTAGGTTTTTCACTCCTAGCTTCTCTTCTTCGGGTGTACGGTGGACGGCTGGCTGATAAGTTTGGCGGTGAGAAGGTTGCCGTAATAAGTTTTGCAATGATTTTAGTCGGAGCCCTTCTTTTAATGGTAACCACTTCTTTCGGATTAGCTTTAATTGGTGAAGTGATTATGGGTGCTGGTATGGGATTTGCTAATGGAGCAGTTTTTAAACTGGTACCAACCTATGTGAGTAAGGCACCAGGCGGAGCTATGGGCTTAGTCGGGGGGTTAGGGGCATTTGGCGGTTTCGTTGTTCCTCCATTAATGGGAATGTTTGTAGATGCTTTTGGAAAAAACGGGTTCTCCAGAGGCTTTATCCTATACGTTATTCTTTCCGCCATCTCGATCGTTATTTCCTTTATGTTAATGAGGAAAAATAACCAGACTATCGTTACTGGACAAAGAGTTACTGCATAATCACATTATTAGGGTCACTTAGAAAATCTCTAAGTGACCCTTTGGGATTTGAAGGAGCTTTTATTTTGGAAAATCCTTCGATTCTAAATAACGTTCCTTTATAATCTTGCAATGATGCATCGCATGGCCGGCAATAATATAGGCAGTTCCTCTAACGGTCACTCCAGTATTATTCGCTAAGCCCTTCCTTAACCACGCATCAGCATTTAAACTTTGCAACAGGACTAATGTTGACTCGCGAACAACTGAAAAATGTTCAAGAAGCTGTTCAAATGCCTGATCATTAAACGAGGAATTCGCTACATACAGACTTTCATCAAAACCTGGCAACGAAACCGTTTCCCCTCTTGCAATGCTCATCAAACGATAGGCCATAATCCTTTCCGTATCGGTCATATGTCCAACCACTTCTTTTATACTCCATTTACCAGGTGCATAGCGGAAAGTCCCCTGTTCTTCGGTAACTTCTTTTAAAAGGAGTTTCGTATCCTCCAATTGTTTCGTTAAAATTGAAATAATATCTCCTTCTGGCACTGCATTTACATAAGGTAAATAATATGGGGCAAATTCATCTTTTTCTGGCCGATTTATCATTTTTTTCAACTCCACTTCAAATATCATTACTTTGTGATTTTGCTCCGCAAATATGTATGTTTCTATAATTAAAATTAAATCACTATTTTTATTATATCAACTATTTTGATTGGAATAGTGCAAATAATCACATATTCCTAAATGCCTGACCAATATCATTTGCCTAAGGGTTAATCGATCAGCCAGGCATTTTGGCATTAAATTTCCCTACTTCCCAGCAATATAATCAGCGGTCTGAAAGGCTAAGGCCATCATTGTAAAAGTTGGATTTGCTCCGCCAGAGTATCGCATTACACTGTTATCCGCTACAAAAAGTCCTGAAATATGATGAACCTGCCCATACTTGTTTGTCACAGATGTTTCTGGGTCATTCCCCATTCTGCACGTACCCATTTCATGAAAATCAAGTCCTGGAGGGCGAAGACAAATATCACTTTCCGATTTTATCCTTCCGTTTATTACTTTTAATATTTTTAGCATATCATCACGAATTAAATTAATAAGCCGATAATCATTTTGACTATATGAATAATTAATATTTATTTTTGGTATGCCAAACTGATCTTTTTTTGTTGGCTGTAAGGTAACTCGATTTTCAACCCTTGGCTCCACTTTCCCGAATCCTTGTAAATAAAATGGAATTTCATTTTGTAAAGGAATTCTCCTTTCATGATAAAAAAATACTCCACCACGTCCGTACATTTGAAATTGATAAGGCCCCTTCTCAGCTTGCGGAATTAATATACCAAGATTCCCCATATTCTCAGGGTACTCTAAACGATTTAATGTTCCATCCACCTCTAGAAAGGAGTGGTTAACCAAATAATGTCCGATTGCTTTTTCTTCTATCCCTGAATTTAATAAGATCCTTGGAGTTTCCAGTGTACTTGCGGATAAAATAATGTTTTTTGCTCTAATTGTGTATTCTTTGCCTCCCCAAGTTAAAACTTTAACCCCTGCAGCTTTATTATTTTCTACTATTACCTTTACGGCACGGGAAAAAATCCCTAAATCAAAGGGACTTAAATTAAGTGCCCTTGCCAAAAAATCAATCGAACTAAAAAAGACATCTGAATTCACTTTTCCAAACTTTGACTGTGAAATATCTACAGCAATTGGCGTATCGATGCTCTGGGGAAAACCATTTTGACGGAGACGTTCTAGTAAAATATCATTAATCAAAGAATCCTTTGTAAAGTCTTGTGAAATCCTCAATATTTCTTCAACACGATTATAATAGCCAACTAAATCCTTATAAGCTATGGGCCAATCATTCTCGTTAAATTCTACTTCGTTCATCCGTGGACATACAGCTGACCAAAACAGCGTTCTTCCTCCAAGTGCAAAAACAAGCCGTGCTCCAGAGAACTGAGGGAGTTCCCACCCGACAGGGGTTGAAATTTTTGGATTTAAAAAATATTGTTGGAATCGTTCTACTTCTAAGGTTGAAACGTTTTGGGCATGAGTCGGCAATAATAATCCTCCTGCTTCAATCATTCCAATTTTTTTGTTTTTATTTTTCCAATTTTGACATAGACGATAAAGAGCTGTGCTTCCTCCTGCTCCACTTCCTACAATAAGTGCATCATATTCTTCTGTAGCCATTTTTTCGACTGGAGTAGTTGGGATCCAAGCATCTAAATATTGGTCGGGCATTTGTGGCTTACATTCTGGAGGGTATTGGCGTATGTTTGTGGGTGACGAAGGTATATATACTTTACTTTTTTTGATTTTACGATTCGGGTCTGATATGTGGGGATTAGCGGCAAGAAGCAATTGAACATCACAATGATGGAGAGCCGCAATGGAGCGTAGTGTTTCATTTTGTTGGGCAATGATAATTTTCACAGGCATTCCCCTTTCAATAATCTATTTAATACATATTATTTTCTTTAAACCCCTATAACATTTTTCACAAGTTTTAAAAAAATAAAGAACTAACTGGTTCGATTTCTCCATTTTCAAATGGGTTTTTCCAGTTTAATTGCTTTTCCCTTGATTTATATGAAAACTTTTGGTATATTTACAGACAATTAGATACTTTCTTACTTCAATTCATTGGAGTAAGGGATAGAGGCGCAAAGACCATAAGTACACTATTTGAGGAAAATGAGGTCCAATGACAATGGTGGAAAGGGGAATTTGCCGAAGCTTCAAAGAAACTCATTTTCTTGAAGCTGGTTCTGTTATTGAAGAAATACAGAACTGTCATATAGGAAACTATATGGAGGGCTATCTCACGCATAGGAACGGTTTTTATTAAAGTTTCTACTGCAACAGTGAGCCTTCACTGTTGCTTTTTTGCGTTGATAATAAAAGGCCTAAACCACCACCTCTAATTTTTGAAAAACTTTTAAAAGGGTGAGAATAATGAATTTTGGCCAAGTATTAACAGCTATGGTTACACCATTTGATCAAAATGGCGAGATTGACTTTGAAGCAACAAGAACTTTAGTGAATTATTTGCTGGCAAATGGGACTGATGGATTAGTTGTATCGGGGACAACAGGGGAATCTCCGACACTAACAACAGAAGAAAAAGTTTCCTTATTTAAGTTTGTTGTCGAAGTTGTTGCTGGAAGAGTTCCAGTGATCGCTGGTACAGGATCAAACAACACAAGAGCTTCCATCAGCTTAACGAAACTTGCCGAAGAAGCAGGCGTTGATGGGATTATGCTTGTTGTTCCTTATTACAACAAACCTAATCAAGAGGGATTATATCAACATTTTAAAGCAATTGCCGAATCTACTAAATTACCAATCCTTCTTTACAATATTCCAGGACGAAGTTCTGTCAATATGACAGCTGAAACCGTCATACGATTGTCAGAGATTGATAATATTGCAGCCGTAAAAGAAGCTAGCGGAAACTTAGATGCAATGGCCGAAATTATTAGTAAAACTCCTAGTGATTTTGCTTTGTACAGCGGGGATGATGGATTGGCATTGCCAGTTTTAGCGATCGGCGGCAATGGGGTTATTTCAGTTGCCTCACATGTTATTGGGAATGAATTGCAAGACATGATTAATAGTTTTAACAGCGGGGATCATCAAAAGGCTGCTTCAGAGCACCGCCGCCTGCTCCCGATTATGAGAGCTTTGTTTGCTGCACCAAACCCGGCACCAGTAAAAGCAGCTTTGAACATGAATGGAATTTTTGTCGGAGGTCTTCGCCTACCTCTTGTGCCATTAACTGATGAAGAACAAAGAACATTACAAAAGGTTCTTCCAGCAATTAAAGTGAATACATTTAACTAATAAAAAAGGTGGTAGCCAGCAATGGTTTCCACCTTTTTACTTTAGGCACGTATGTACATACGTAAATTTTTTTCGTTTAATTTCAAAAAAACTTGGTTACATTGTTGTTATTAGTAATCGAAAGGGCAATATGTCATGCAAAAACTAGAAATGACCGAAAAAAATATAGAGACCGCTATTTTCCAATTTATTTTTCCATTTTCTATAAAAAATGGAATTGAACTAAATATGTTTCCTTTTTTAAGAGATAACCATTTCAAACCCTTTCGGTTGGATCATTTAGATGATGAACGTGCTTATTATGGTGATTTTCATGTTTCTCACCGCGATCTCGAAGCTTATTTCCTTTCCTTTACAAATCGGATTCTTTTTCCGCACTCAGAAAATCAAAAAGGATTTCAGAGGTACTCAAAGCCAATAAACGAAAAAGTCTGTCTAAAAACTGATTATGTTTCGATCCCTTTTCAAGTGAATTCAATTGATGTAACACTTTGCCCATTTGAATTAGGACTATTTACGATTAGAACTGAATTGACGGAGCTGCTAATGTCGTATGCTCTGGAGTTTGGTTCACTTTTTCGTGTACTCGAGCCAATAACCAATCGGGAGGCAAAAGTACAAATTGAATGTAGCAATGAAGTTTTTAATTCAATCGAAACTTTTGTGTTTGACTTTCTTTTCGCTGGATTGGCCGATTTTTTCGAAAGAAGAACCAAAAAGACAGCTTATTTTGAAACCTTTCCTTTTTTTGAGGATGAGAGAATGTATGTCCAATCCTTGTTATCCCTAAAAAACAATGAAGAGATCAATACAGTGGATGTATATCGGGCTGGGAGTTTATCTGGCCTGGATTCAAATGGGAAATTATATGTTAGTGCCAATAATCTTACCTATATTCAAGATTACCTAGATCAGCATAGTTATAATCGTTGGGCCCCTAGCACACATTTTGTTATTGATGAACATATTTTTACCTGTATTACGAATGAAAATGGCCCTATTCTCTCTGAGATAGCTAATCACATCTATGGAAAATTCTACTATGGGCTGATATTAAATCTATTTCATAAAGTAGTTTTATTAAAATTAGCACACGCCCATGCTGTTTTAGATACAGAACGTGATTTCAAGGAAATGGAAAAATTGATTTTTTCGATCAATTCGTTTACCGCAAATTTTTTCTCCTTGGAATTAGTTACGGAGTCCCGCAGCCAAGAAATCTTTTTTCAAATTCGAAAAACCTTCAATATTGAACTATTATATAAAAATGCAAAGGAAGCACTTTACAGCTTATTTAAATATCAAGAAAACATTACAGCCAAAAAAAATAGTTTGTTGCTTCTCGTATTGACACTCTATTCAGTTATTGGCCAGATGCTTGGAATGAGTATTGTAACAGGAGATTTTGCAGGAAGGATTAAATGGGGCCACATCATGAATTACAATATGGTCGAATTATTTGCATTGTTCGTAGCCGCAAGCGGCATCATTATTTCCCTGGTCCTTGGGTATCAGCGTTTTAATGATTGGATCTCGTTTAGAAAAAATCGGAAAGCATGGATTGAGGAAACGATTATGTCATCTGTGAAGAAGAAATAGCCTTATATCTTTACAGTATAGAAAAACGCTTGGACCAAAATAAATCCAAGCGTTTTTTAGGCAGTTATCCATCATGTTTCCCTTAGAATCGGAAGTGTACAACACCGAAAAGATCCTCCAGATTTAATAATTTCAGTAATATCCACTTCAATCACTTCAAAGCCTCGATTGCGTAGTTGCATGTTTACATTCTTGTTAACTGGCAAGCTGAATAACCTTTTATTTCCAATACTAAGTACATTTGTGCCTAGCTGAAATTGTTCTTCTTCTGAAACCTCAATTAATTCATAACGGGATGCAAAAAAGTCGATGTCTTTTTTGGTTAGGGCGTTTGGATATATTAGTGCCACCTCTGGTGAAACAACATTAAAAACACAGTCCAGATGAAGATATTTTTCTTTAAATGGAATAGCGATGACATTGAATTGATTTAATAGACGTTGCAACTGTTCGACTGCTTTCATATCTGTTCGATTACTTAGCCCCGCATATATATTTTCTTGATCGATTACCACGTCTCCGCCTTCAATTCTTTCCTCTGCTAAATTATAATAAGAGATTTCTTCATCTTCGAGCCATTGTTTTAAAACATCCTCTTCACCCCCGCGAACATCCGTTGCCATTTTAGCAACAAAGATTGTTTGACCCAACGTAAAGCCAATATCACGAGTAAAAACTTGTTCTGGATATTTTTTATGATACGGCAGTAAAATAACTTCGATTCCATGATCCTGCAAGGTTTTTACAAATTCCCCATGTTGAAGGAGAGCTCGTTCAATATGTATTCCTTCGTCTTTAAAATATTCTTGTGTTTCATTTATAACTTCACGTATTGTCATATATTGTGGCTGGCATAAAATAACTCGCTTTAACGTATCATATTCGCTCATGCAAAAAGTCTTTTTATCTGTCCCAGGGCTGTCTGCCATGCATTTACCTCCTTTTTTTAGTATCATTTCCTAAACAATTTTATATATTTGCATGAGAGAATTCGGATGACTATTTACTTATTTAGTGTCTTGGCTCTCATTTCTTTGAATATTGCTTTTCCCGATCTTTTAATATGTCCTGAATAATTTCGATATGGACGGATGCCCATGAATTTTCCCGAAAGTGAAGAATAACACTTATGGTGATAATAATAATATAGACAATAACAAATACAATCCATAGAATACTCCCCTCTCGAAAAAGATAATCCTGTAGTTGTTTTGAAAATAGAAGCAATAACCAAGGGATAGAAGAAACAAGAATTGGAATAATTCCAGATCCTTTTTTCTCTTTGAGCATGCAGTAATAAACTTGTCTCAACGTATTACTATTAATTGAATTGTAAAATTCCTGTATTTTTTCGATTTCACAAAGACGTTTCATGTATTTAAATTCTTGATTGCTTGTTGAGTGCCTTTTAAGTTGAATAAATAGTCTATGAGCATCTCCCCGTAAAGATAACATCTTCCCTCTCCTTTCCATTTTTTCTTTACTTAAAAGGCTTAGCATCTAATCTTTTATTTATTCATTATTTCTGGTACATATATGATGAATAAATAACGCAGCCGCTCATTTTTTGAGCAACTTCCCAGTCTGTCGAAAAAATCGGCAGCCCATCATCTTATTCAATTACTTTAATAACTCACTGAGTTAATATGGTGTAATAGTTTTGAAGTATAGGCTGTTAAACAGGTCTGTTGATTGGCGCTCCAGGCACTTCGCTTTCCGCGGGCGTGCCGTGGAGCCTCCTCGGCGCGAAAAGCGCCTGTGGGGTCTCCCCAGCCCCGTACTCCCGCAGGAGTCTTCGTGCCTTCCACGCCAATCAACGAGTGTTTTCAATAAAGTTCTTCAGCTCAACTAATAAATCAAAAAAATGGTGAAACCAATGTTTAATCCAAAGGATTAAAGGAAAATGAACAAGGACCCAGTATCTCATTGCTCTATGATTTGCTGTTGCTCATGATTCAGGTTACCTCACTAGCCCTATTTGCAAGTGGCTATCGGACCGAAATATCTTAGAAGTAATTGCTCATAGACGATATTGCTTTACTACTGATTTATTTTCAAAAATGAGATTTATATGTTTGTCCAAATTGTTACAGACTGCCCAAATATAAAAAAGTATGCAACACACTTAGCAAAGTTAGATAAAAAGTGTGTTGCAATACAACTGGTTGATTTACCACCCTGTTGATTGGAGCGGAGGGCACTCGACTCCTGCGGGATCAAGAGGTCACTTGAGACCCCACAGGCGCCAAAGCGCCGAGGAGGCTCAAGGACCTCCCCGCGGAAAGCGAGTGACCGGAGAGGAAATCAACAGGCCCATTTGCAGGAACCATTCAAAAAACTTAGTATTTAAATTCTGGTAAAAAAATGCCGAGAAAATACCCCTTTCTCGACAATCTGCGAAGCCGCTCTTTTTTAGAGCGGCTTCCTATTATGTTTTATTTATTTTTCTGATGGTCCTTTTCTAGCCATAATGGTGACTGTAACGAGAATACTTAACCCACCCAATAAAGCGGCCCAGCCAAAATGGACGTGTAAAAAAGCAACGGTAATAATGGTAGCTGAGAGTGGCTCCCCACAGGACAATACGCTTGCTTCAGCTGCAGAAATATATTTTAAACTTGCAATATAAATATAAAACGCAATAAGGGTTCCGAAAATAACCACAAAACTGATAAGCAGCCATGTAGGTAATGAATTTTGGCCTGAAAAATTCCATGGCGAGTGAATGAATCCCATACCGATACCGCCAATCAGCATTCCCCAGCCTGAGATGAGTGCCGCACCATATTTTTGCAATAGGCCTTTAGGGTAAAGCGAATAAAATGCCAAAGTGATCGCTGAAATGATTCCCCAAAATACAGCCAGTGGTAAGATTGAGAAACGATGAAAATCACCGTTTGTAACAAGCAAAAATGCTCCAAAAATCGCAAGAAATACCGAAATTACCTGTGAAACTTGTGGCATCCTCCGCAGACGCAATGCAACATAGATCGTAATAAAGACCGGCCCCATATACTGAAGAATCGTTCCAGTGGCTGCATTGCCGTAGTTAATTGCTGCAAAATAGGAATATTGAACACCAAGTAGACCGATGATTCCGAATAACACTAGTTTAAGAGCATCCTTTTTGTCTTTCCATACAGAAAATGTATATTTTATGCCTGATGTAACCGTAATACCCATAAGCATTAAAAGTCCGGCAACACTCATTCGGACTGTGACCAGCCATTCTGGACTAATTCCAAAATGTTGAAATAATACTTGGGCAGCAGTCCCGGATATCCCCCATAGTACTGCCCCGATCAGCACCATCGAAAGTCCTTTGAAATGATTAAATTTCTGACTTGAATTAAAAGATGCAGAAGCCTTACTTTCTGACTTCTCCATTAATTTTGAGTTTGCTTCTACATAATTCAATGTTTCACCGCCCATTTATTGTACAATAATAAAAGTATCATAATTCTAAAAATTATAAAACCTTATTTTCTGTTTCAATCTGATAAGTAGAGAAAAAAGAGCCTGAATTCTCAGGCTCTTTGCTTAAAAACTTTATTTAATCCAACACCAATTTTTACTCAAACAGAGGACTCACAGCTTTTTCGTTATGGATTCGATCAATTGCTTCTACTAGTAATGGTGCTACTGATATACATGTGATCTTTTCAATCATTTTTTCCTTCGGCAGTTCAATGGTATTCGTTACAACTAATTCTTTTATCGGGGACGACTCGATTCTGCTTATTGCCTGATCAGTGAAAACTGGATGCGTACAGCCTGCATAAATGGATTTTGCCCCATTTTCGGCTAAAGCTTTTGCAGCTAATGTGATCGTAGTGCCAGTATCAATTAAATCGTCAATGATAATGGCATTTTTCCCTTCAACATTACCAATGACATAGGTGATTTCAGCACCATCTGCTTCAAATCGGCGTTTATCAATCAGAGCAATAGGAGCATGTAAAAGGTTCGCCATTTTTCTTGCTCGTACTACGCTACCATTATGTGGTGCCACAATAACAACGTCTTCCAAGCCCTTTTTCTCAAAATACTCCGATATAATTGGCAACCCAAACAAATGTTCAACGGGTTTATCAAAGAAACCTTGAATTTGCGGAGAATGAAGATCCATTGTTAGGACTCGAGTTGCCCCGGCATTTTCAAAAAGATTCGCCATTAGTTTAGCTGTAATTGGTTCCCTGGAGCGTGCTTTTCGATCCTGACGTGCATATCCGAAGTAGGGGATGACAACATTGATTTTATTGGCAGAAGCCCTCTTCATGGCATCAATCATAATAAGAAGTTCCATGATATGTTTATTGACTGGTGCTGAAGTAGATTGAATGATATACACTTCACAGCCCCTGACACTTTCTTCAATATGAATTTGGATTTCTCCGTCACTAAATTGAGAGACAGAACAATTCCCCAGTTCACAGCCTAAAAGATTTGCCATCTCGTTTGCCAATTCTTTATTAGAATTTAATGTAAACAATTTAAAACCATTTTTTAGTTGATATGTCACCTTTTGGCCTCCACCTTTATTAATTCCTTTATCCATTATTTTATTGTACTAAAAATAAATGGATACTGTCACGTCCTGTGACTTGTCTTAAAGTACCAGGATCTTTTTCTTATTGGAATACAATAACATTGTCGCAGTATTCACTGTAAATTTTATATAATTTTGGATTTGATCTTTTTATTTTCTAAAGTATAAAAAATCTGGACTCGCTCAAAACTAAATATACTTGTTCAAATTCAGGAGGTTTTGTCGTGGGCCATAAATGTTTCTATTGTTCAAATGATATCGAAGAAAACGAAATCCACCTTGTAACCTTTCATGTAACCAACAATGAAAGAGAAGAAACACTGTGCCATGAGTGTTATCAAGAATGGCTCCAAGGGATAAATGGATAAACATCACCACAAAAAAAGGGTCCGTATTCTGGGCCCAAATCACTTTTCGCTCCGTTTACTCCAATAATTATAAATTAACTCTTTGAAAATTTCATTTAACTCTCGGGCTTTTTGCTCTTTAAGCCACTCTACTTGATCGATCGGTAAATTTAACTTTAGTGTGACCTTTTCATTTGGCATTTCTACTTTTCTAATCTCTTCTATTGTTATGCCTTCATCTAAATCGGGAAATATGCTGTTATTTTCATTGATTCTCTGTAATTCTAAATACTCATTCGGGTCCTCTACATCCATAAAAGCATTCATTTGCGGTAATCTTCCAGATAAGAAATGAACATTCATGATTGAACTGATTAATCTGCCACCATCCAACTCTATTTCAATGATTAATGTTTCTTCATTTTTATATCTTTTTAAAACAATTTCACTGACAATCATGTCCAATTCTAATGTAAATCTTGAGTTTGATTCAAAAATATAAATCATACTTTTAAAAATATGGATCTCTTCTCCATCGATTTTTACAGATTTTACACTTACCATTCGTCTTCCTCATTTCACAAACATAAACAATTTACTAGCCTTACACTTAAACAAATTAATAGTAATATATGTATTTTACTCAACTTGAAACTTTTTTTAAACAATATTAAAAAAGTTGGTGAAGAAGTTTATTCTTTTCTTCCTCACCAACCGCCATAAATTTATAATTTTCCTACTATTGTTTATATTTGCACTATGAATATATTATTAACTTATGCTATAATAAACGTATCTTATTAAACTTTATCTGGTACGGCACTTTCGATTACGCCAAGAGATGCCATCCTATGATCAGCGGTCTGGCCGCCCCAGAGGTCAATGGTTTCAGGTTCAACTGCTAAATATTTTGGCTTGCGGGGATTGACTTCCGGGAATTCCTCCATGCCAAAGCTGTATTCAACTGTAAAGCCGTCTGGATCTAAAACATATAAGAAAATTGCGCCTGATGGAGCATGTCTGCCAGGACCCATTGCGATTGTAACACCGTTTTGCTTAAAACGATTGACGGCTTTGCCGATATCGTCGATTGTCGAAACCATAAAATTCAAATGGTGAAAACCGGTTTCTTCGCCTTGGAAAACAGCAAATGAATGATGGTATGGAACCGGAAAACATCTGAACCAGGCACCAGCCTTTTCAGACAATCCTGTACCGCCAAAATAATCGGAAACCACAAAATTGAACACTTCATTGTAGAATTTAATCGCTTTTTCGACATAAGGTGTTTTTAACACGACGTGGCCTAATTTTTGGATTTCAGCGACAGTTGGTTCATATTCTAATGGCATTTGGGCCATATCACTGTAGAATTCATAGGTTATGCCTAAAGGGTCCACCACTCTGAATGTCCTGGCCTGTTTTAGGATATCCAACTCTTTCAGCGAAACCACGTCAGGATTCAATCCAAGCCTAGCAAAAAATTCGAATGTTTCTTCTACCATTTCTGGTGTTTCCAATTCTAGGCCAATTCGATTTAATCCTGGATTAGTC
The DNA here is from genome assembly GCF_030915385.1 of Neobacillus sp. PS3-12. Taxonomy (GTDB): domain Bacteria; phylum Bacillota; class Bacilli; order Bacillales; family Cytobacillaceae; genus JAEVLT01. The sequence goes on from NZ_CP133268.1 coordinate 537,834, forward strand.
CCCTGTGTAAGAACCAGATTATGATGGTCACGGCTTGAACGGAAAAAAGCAGTATTCGGAACATCGGACTCGACCCTTTCCAAGCCAAGCAGTCTTCCATAAAAGTCACAGGATTTTTCAAGATCGCATACATTTAATGCAATATAGCCTAGCTTACTGTAGCGAATCATCTTTACATCTCCTTATAAGATAATACTGATTCTGGAATGCGGTCTTAATCCTTCAATATCCAGAACTGCTTTGCGGTCCTGAATTTTTATTTCGTTATTTTCGGTTACTAATGTGTAATAATACTTCCCTACATAAGCGTCAGTAAAGCCATATCTCATACGGTATACGATAAAATTGGCTGTCACTTCTATTTTACCATCGGCTTCATTAAGAATCTGAACGTTGGTTATAAATCTGCGAGTGCGTGACCGTGGGTTTTCAGCATGTGAAAATTTACTGCTTAACCGTTTTACTCGAGCTTTTAATCGATGGTAATCATCTGCGATAAAGTAAAGGGATTCTTTGTAATCTCCATCATTATTATCTGTTGTTGGAACAGAGTAAGTAGAGTTTTCTGTCATTAAGTTAAACCATTCGTCTAATTTCCACGAATCCAGTAAATCTGCTTCTTTATAAAAAAACTGTTCAACCGTTTGCTGGGTAACTTTTTCTTCTTGGGATATAGTCATAATTGGCGCCTCCTCTTTTAAATAAGTTGTTTCTTTTCAGCTTTAGCCTGCATTAACTCATTGTACTTTCTCCAGAATGCCCTCATTTGTTTTTCATCAGTAGTTGGTGAAATCTCGCGGTCCATTCCTCTTGAAATATCAGACCATTTAACTTCATTAATTGTATTTTTAAAACCTAATTGAGCTGTTTCTAATGATTCAATATCATCTGGTGTTGCAAAGCCGCTTGGTCCAAGGAAAGTTAAGAACGTATCTAAACGATGCTCCTTTTCTTGTGCATTTTCATCAATTGGACCTACTGCCCATGCTGTTACTTCCATATAGTCAGGGCTGATTGGATTAAATGTTCGAATCGTTAAAGACATGATGTCATTGATAATTAAGTTAGGGAAAATCCATACGTTTCTGCTGACGTCACACATCATATGGGCTTTTTCTTCTCCCACCCGCTCAACAATTTTCGCACGTAACTCAGCAATCCGTTCCTTCGTTTCTTCATCCCAGTCTGCTTGGGCTTTAGCAATTGGCCTTCCCCATGGTGCTTCGTACTCCATAACAGCATGGCCGTTTCCTAATGATTTTCCTTGGCCATATAAACCATTTGAAACATCTTGGCCTTGATCCGTCAAATATTCAAGGTATGTTTTATGGTTATAAGCAACATGATAACCATCAATACTATTTTCACCTAGAAGTTTCCAGTTTGCCCTGATTGCATATTTTTGTGTTCCTTTTAATACTTCCATGCCAACCTCGGACTGATCTGCAACATAATCTAAGTACAGTTTTGCTTCTCCTAAGTATTCTTCTAAGCTAGTGGCATAATCATCAAAATTACAGAATACAAAGCCTTTATAGCTTTCACTTCTAACCTCATGTAAACCGTAGTCTTTTTTGTTAAAACTCTTTGGATAACTGGCTTCTAATGGTACACCAACTAGAGAGCCATTTGTTTTAAATGACCATGCATGGTACGTACACAAAAATGTTTTGCAATTTCCGTTATCGCCCCGGCAGACCAATGATCCTCGATGTGTACATGTATTTAATAGCACATGAAATAATCCTTCGTCATCACGAGTAAAAATAATTGGTCTTCCAGCAACGTTTCTTGTGTGAAAATCACCACTATTTTTTATTTCTGATTCATGTCCTACATAAATCCAGCACTTACTAAAGATTTTTTCTTGCTCCTCTGCTAAAATCTCCGGATCAACAAACGTTTTGCGGTTTACCAAAAACTTGCATTCTTCTTTGTTATCAATAATATAATTCTTTCCCATCTTCATCACCTCTTTAATATAATTGGTTCATCCATTTTAGATATCTGCCTTTCATCCCTCAAATCTCCTAGCAGAATCTGTAACCCCTTACATTTCACTCACCGCCTTAAAAGGAAGGTTTAATTTTCCAAAGTCTTTAAATATTCAGAATTTATTAACAATGTAAGCATATCACTCTTGTAAAATTTCCGTCTAATAGAAATAATCTCGATTAACAGGCTTTTTTTAAAAAAAACATTTATTAAAAGCTATTTTCGCTAGAGAATTTCAATGTCAAATAGAAAATAATTGTATTTTCATTATTAAATTCAATAAAATATTTATAACTTTTAATCATCGAATATTTGAATATTCATTTATTTTCTTGAAAAATCGCATATATACAAAAATATAAATTTTTTTGTATATATGCCCGTCCCTTATCCGCTTTTTCAGAATACTTTATTGTAAACAGGACAAGCGGATTTGCATCATTAAAGGGAGATGTAAAGTGGAAAATAATATTAGTTTGCTGGTTGGTTTTGTTCCTCAAACATCTGAGGAACAAAAGAGTCAATTACACAACAAACTAGGAGGAAGGTTTATTACAAAATTCCCAGAAATTAATGTGGAAGTTGTTGAAGTAACAAGTAATGATTTACAAAATAAAATAGTTGATTATCAATCATCGATTCATGTAGCTTTTATTGAGGAAAATAATTATTTTAGCGGAAACAATATTCTAAAATCTCATTCTTCAAATTTTTTAAATGACCGCTTTTATAGACAATGGGGACTGAAACGGGTGGAATACGAACCTGCCTGGGTAGTAGCCCAACAAATGAAACAAAATGTTACTATTGCCATTTTAGATACTGGGATTGATTCTAATCACCCTGCCTTATCTTCTCGCATTGTAAAGCCAGTTAATTTCACCACTAAAAACAGAAAAGACTATCGCGATGTGAATGGCCACGGAACCCATGTTGCTGGCATTATTGCAGGAGTAACAAATAACAAAATTGGTTCAAAAAACAGACCTGTCAGCATTGGAAAAATTATGCCAATCAAAGTGATCGGACCAAACGGAGGGCAATCCAAATGGATTATTGCCGGAGTTTTATATGCTGTCTTAAATGGCGCCAAAGTTATTAACATAAGCATCGGAGGACCGCCATTTAGTAAAGCCCTTCAACGTGCCATCAACTTTGCATGGCAAAAGGGAGCTGTGATTGTTGCCGCCGCTGGTAATGATGGAATCGAACAAGTCGAGTACCCTGCAGGATATAATTTTGTGTTAGCTGTTTCCGCCGTAAACGAAGACCATAAGCGGGCTGAATTTTCAAATTGGGGGATGAACATTGGTGTAACAGCCCCTGGTACCTCGATTCTTTCTACTACTCCAATTTATTCTACCCATAATAGATTACCAATGTATGATTCTTTACATGGAACTTCACAGGCTACTCCTCTTGTTAGCGGTCTTGCTGCCCTTTTATTAGCCATTAACCCCGACTTAAGGAATGCAGAATTGATCCAAATGATTCAACAGTCTGCTGTTCCAATTGATGGAAAAGGCAAGCAATGGAATCATTATTTTGGCTATGGATTATTAAATGCAAAAAATGCATTAAACCTTTCCATAGGTACAAAAACCCCTAATTTTAATTGGTGGAAGACATCCGATAGAGGGTGTTTTTATGGACAAATTGTAGATCCATTAGAAAATCCTCTCGCCAATACCGTTGTCACTGCGAGACTGAATGGAAAGATTATTTCAGCATACAAAACAAGAAATAATGTTCCCACAGAAAAAGGAGCTTTTGACACGGATGGGATGTTCCGTCTGCAAAACCTTATTCCCGGCAATTATCGTATATTTGTTGAATTACCCGGACATTCACCTATTGATATGGGGAATTTTACAATTACAGCGGGGGCTGATACTATTTTACAACTCGTTTGCAAAACCTAACTATTTGAACTAGTAATAAGGAATCAACACTCTAAAAAGTTGATTCCTTTTTGTTTATTTATTTGCTGAAAAATGTCCAAGGACAGCAGTCTGAAAATCACTGTAGCTATCGAAATAATAATCAGCTTGGATGTTTCGATTTTCAAAGGCCGCCGTTTTAATATCTAATTTTCTGGCAGGGATTAAATCTAAGTCACGATCTCCAACCACTAAATCAATATTGAATCTATTTCGGACATATTCATATGAAGAGCTGTCTGGTTTCCTCTTAAATCCCTCTTCTTCAACTGAAACAATTTCAGTAAAATACTTTTTTAAGTCGAATTTTTCAAGCAATAGTAATGTCGAATCCTTTTCACGATGTGTCACAATAATATTATGATCAACTGAAGATAATGCTTCTTCTAAAAAAGGGAAAGGAGTGCTGCTAATTTTAGCATAACGATTGTATAACTCCCGATATTCCTCTCTCCTGTCTTCGCTAATGCCATAATGCTTAAATGCGGTTTTCGAATCTTTTTTCAGCCATGTTAATACTTCGCTTGGATCTAGATTTTGTCTGCTTAGTTGTATGAATCCTTCAACAAGTGCTGGATAGGTATCGAAAAGGGTGCCGTCAAAATCCCATAAGATGTTCATTTCTATTCCTCTTTTCTTAATGGACGTAATCAAGTTATAAGTATAAATGATCAGGTAAATAAAGCAAATTCCTCATAAACAATCCCCTCCATGCCTGAAGGGGGATAGAGGTACGTTATAATTCAATGTCAATCATGCCGTAAACAATTAAAAGCTGAATGGCAAAATAAAGCTGTAAATAAACATGAGGGTTTCGGATATCGGATTCCAGAAGAGATTCAATCTTTTGCAAACGATAACGCAAACCACTGATGGATAACGCCAAGGAACAAGAGGTCAGTTCAAAATTTCCGCCATTCGATATATACACATAAAGAGTTTTTACCGTTTCTGCGCCCTTTTTCTTATCATATTCCATTAATTTTCCTAGTAAATTTTCAATATACCTATTGATCATGCTTTCATTGCCAGCCTGAATTAAAATTCCAACCGCTCCAAGGTCATGAAAGGAAAAGATTTGCCTTTGTTGATTTGCCATCTGAAATGCGGCCAATGCTTCATCATATTGATAATACGCTGTTTCGATTGCCGTTGCGCACATGCTTGTCCCGACTTTAAACTTTTTCATTCGATACATTGTTTGGCAATCTTCAAGAATCCCTGTAAAAAATTGTTTAATATCCAGGCCTTGTTCCTCTATACCTTTTGATTGGATTAAGATTACAATATTTTCTGATCTTTGCCCTATTAAATAACGGACCTGTTTTTTCGAAAAGAGTATGGAGAGGGTTCCGATCAGCTTTTCATTGAATTCTATCTGTTCCTTTTTTATCACCCTTTGATTTTTTTTTACTTGATTGAGGACCGCAATATAAAAGGAATCTTCTAAATTAATATCTAAATTGAAGCCCCACTTAAGAATCTCTTCCTTTGTTAATTGTTTGCTTAATATCTGTTCAAGAAAATATCCTCGTGAACGTTGCTCTGTTTCAATCGCAATCTGTTGGCTTAATAAATAAAGAGAACTGGAGGCCGCCGTTTTTTCTAAAATCATTCCGTATATTTCTTTAATTTCCTCACATTTTAAAATTAACGTACAAAATCCTGCAAGCTTTTGCCTAACAATGATCGGTGAAACGAGATAATGGTTGCCTTTGGCATATGATAAAAGTTTGGTAGAAAAAATCTCAGGATCCTTGATGCGTTTATTCCGCTTCTGTGAATCTTTCAGATGATTTTCAAACCATATGTTTACATCCTGATATAATTCTTCTGTTTCCACTTGCGTTAACCCTACTTTTGCTAGAGTACGCCAATTTTGATTTGAAATGACAATTGGCACCCCTAAAAAATCATTGACCATCTCTGCAATGGAATATAAGTCCTTTCCAAGCATAATTAATTCCATTAATTTTTTATGAAAATCAAAGGTTTGATCCAGGTTATCACGCTCGATCACAATCTGTTCATAAGCTTTTTCTAACTCATGAATCATATTATTTTCTTTGAAAAAACCCAACTCATCATCAACTTGTCCTCCCCAATCACTTAGGGTTTTCCCTTCCCACTTGCATGATGAGTGTCCCATTGCCTGACATCTATGCTCTTTATAAATTACCTTCGTTCCCAGTATCTCTGATGTATAGCCGCTGGCATAACCAACCAATATATGGCAGGAGGCTTCCTTGCTAAAGCCAAATAAGCGGATATGTTCTTGTGCCTCATAGGAACTCTCCCATATCCCTTCAATATGGAACCGTTTGTTTTCCGGATCAAGCTCAATAATTTTCCCTTGAACATCTGCATGCCCCATCAACGTATGAATTTTTGTACCCTCCATGATAATTTCCTCAAGAGGGGCCCCCTTCATTTGTTCCATCACTAATGCGGCATCACTTGCTCCCAAATTCCATCCGTATTGTATTAGAAAGGTTTTGGCTCTTTCGGTACCAATTGTTTCAATCAAATTTTTACGAAGTGTGCCAATTCCATGTGAGGGTGTCATAATCATTCTTTGATTATTATAAAAAAGAGTTCCATTATTGGATTGAACGATGTTTAATTGTTTTTCCAAATTATTTTTCAACATATCCTGCCACCCCCACTTATATATATATTTAATTATACTATATCTTTATTGGGAGTAATTCGCTGAATTTTATCAATATTCAAAACATTACCCTCACAACAAGATATTGTGAGGGTAATCATCGTTTTTAGCATGCGACAATTTGCAATGGCGAGCCATTGTGGAGGCCAAATTCTTTAATATTTTGTTCAAGCGGAACAGAAACTTCTCCTTCCGGTCTTATTGTAACAAGACCATATTCCCTGCCGTTATCCTTAAGATTCCACGTTTCCAGTGCCAAATCCAGCAATTCTTTTCCAGTCATGTTATAATTCGCCCGAATTGAAATGTAAGTTAGGCACATCTCCCCGCCTGTCAAATCTCTAGGGACAACGCTGACTAGTAAATTATTTTCATCATGTAAATATAGCATTCTATCATTCTCCCTTTTAACTAAATCTCTTATCCATATGCAATGCCTGCCGATATTCAAGCCATCTCTTCCGATCAGCAGATGAGTAATGCTCGCCGGCTTCTTCGGACTGAATCCAAGGTATTTAAATAAATCGAACGGCATATTTTCGCCAAACTCACCGCCTACATATGCTTCTGCAGGCCACCACATTTGTAAATACTTTTCTGGCTCCTGTTCAAAGATATGTTTACATCCTGGTGAACAAGTCATATGAATATGTCCATTATGTTCACTATACTGTGTCCATGATTTAGTTGGATCATCTGGATTAACAAATTCAAGCGGGATTTGGCAAACCCTGCAAACCGAAGGGATACCAGGACTTGGTACAGCCAAGACTTGATCACCCTGTCTTCTGTAATATTTTGCATAATGTTGATCGAACTTAGGATATTCGTTTGATAACCATTCGTAATCATCTTCTTGTAATTTAAATCCTCTAAACATATTAGCGTGTTTATAGTGATCGAGAATCCTCATCGTTGTGTGGGAATAGGTTTCTTTTTCCTTTATTGCATCCTCTGCATGTAATGGCAGGCGGATTCCATATTTTCTTAGTTCCCTGAATAAGCCATTGAAAACTTGTTCCTCAATATAAATTTCAAATGCTTTTTTCCAAGAAATTGGGCGAATGCGAGGATAATAATCTACTAGAACGGCAACAACCGAAAACATTCGGTAGGCTCTCCAGAACCACTTATCAAGCCACTTTTGAATAATTGGTACATTACGGTCGTCTTCTTCTAAGAGCATTTTTAAGGCTGTCATCCCTAATGCCATATGCCTAGCTTCATCCGACTGAACTGTCTTGCCAACAGCAGCAAAATGTTCGTCACCAACAGCAGCTGCAGAAGCACCAAATGGCAGGAATAAGATATTTGTAAAGCAATATTCAAATGAAAAGGAAATAGCCATTAACGCTTCAAATGGTCCCGCTGTTAATGCATCGTCAAAGAATGACTTTGGAACCGTATTAAACCAATGATTTTCATTTGTTTGGGCATAGGCATGCAGTCCATCATAATAGTGACTCATATGAGCGTAGTGCTTAAGTTCGATCTGCGCATGACGCAATTCATCAATCGCCTGCGCAAATGTTGCAAAACGTATTTGTTCAATTGGAATATTTCGTCCAATATAGGCCATTAAGCGATGTGCTTGATATTCAGCAGGCTGAACGGCAACTGCAAATGCTTTAACCCCTTCGTACCAGCGGGCATCAATTACTTTTGCATGACCATGATTGGCTTCAAAGGCATTTGCTACAGCATGATAAATCGAATCTTTTTCAGATTGAATTTTTACATATTGGTTGTAGGTAACTTTAAATGGATCTTCCCATTTTTTTGGATCTTTAAGGTGAATACCTTCTTTTTCGATCAATGGATAGATTTTGTTGATATCAAAATGCTGCGGGTCCCACATTAAATCTCTCGTTTGAGCTTCAAATTTTTGCCTTGAACTTAATTTTGTATTTAATAAAATACTCATTGCTTGTCCTCCTTATTTACAAATAGATATCCCCAATTTCTCATATCTCTTTTCAATTATTTCTGATTCTATCTGGTCCAATAAATCAGCAATATTCATTTGAAGATTATGTTTATCAAATAAAGGCTGAAGTGCCAATACCGCTTCATAGGCTTTCGGATACCACTTATCAACCCATTCCTGAACGATTTCGATGTTTGCCATCGTTTCTTCCGTGTTTCGCGAGGATCAGTTAATGTACGGCCCCAGCGGTAATCACCAGGCCATTCCTCGTAGCCAAGCGATTTTAAATAATCCCATCTGCTTGTTGCTTTGTCATTAACCAGTACATCAAATAACGCAAACGCCCAATCCGCATGCCATTTATTTTGCTTGTCAATCTGCAGGTTGAGACTGGCAAGATGAATGTCACCAACCTGTTTTGCTTTTTCATTTAAATGAACATACATTAAGTTTCCAAGTAGCAGATCGAGCGTTAAATTTTGTGCCACTAATACTTCAGCCCAGTCATTTGTAATCAAGATTTCTTCCACATATTTCAGAAGCGGCTGATAACTTGGTTCTCTCGTCCATACATCTTTCCCATACTGCAAAAACTCGCCGTGATGCTCCTGCATATTCATCGCCCATGTGGAAATCCATTGGGCTCTGCCAATTTTGTCATAAGCTTGGAATGTCGCACATTGTTCAATGGCTGTCCCTAGTGCATATCGGATTACATATTGCATTTGCACGTTTTCACCATATTCTAAATGGCGCATTGGTGTATAAATATCCCGAACTGCATTGACCCAATTTTCAGAGAGAGATTCAATGATTTCCAAATTTGATACTAGTTGAAAAGCTGACTCTACCTCTTCTGCGAGTTTCTTACGGTCACGAATATAAGTTGTATACCAAAATTTCTTAGGATCCCTGAACGTCTCCCAATTGGAACTTTTTAATCTTGTGTACCGTGGGTCGTAAATGTCATAATCACGTTCATCAAAAATATGGCGGTAGTGTCCATGAAGATATGGCTGCTGTCTTACCGTTACCACTTCATACTCATTTTTTGTTTTCCAGTCCCAAGGTTGTTTTCGAATCCTTTCAATTTGATTTTGCGGTTGAGTCATAAGAATTCCTCCGTTTTCTTGTATTTCATATTGTTAACGCTTACATATTTCCTTGCTTAAGTTCTCAGCTGATCATTATGTTTCTTTATTTATTTAAATTTTCTAACAATTTTGATTTTCCTAAATTTCTTCACTTTAATCTAGTGCAAAAATCTTTGGTTTTTTTGATAAATACTGTATTAAAAATGCGGAAAATTTTGATCTGAACCAGAGTAATCTTTTCTCAGCAGCCAAAAAAGGAAGGCCGATTTTTATTTCGGCCTTCCTTTTTTTATAATGTTATCCGACAGTGCTTGTACGCTGCTTTCCAATATATACTTCAACTTGATGTGTTTTTTCATCATCTACAAGTTCCAGGAATGGCTGCGTTTCTGCATCTTTTCCATCAACCACCCATTTAACGGGAACACCATGCTCATGCTGGCAATAAACTTCAAGAGAATAAATTGTTTTCCCGAACCGATAGTCAATGCTGAACGATTTCCAATCAGCTGGAACACAAGGTTGAATGGAAAGCTGATTTTCATGAAGCTTCACTCCTAATACATATTCCAAACCAGCTTGGTACATCCAGCCTGCTGCACCTGTATACCATGACCACCCGCCCCTGCCTTGATGTGGACTCGCCGTATAAACATCTGCTGACATAACAAATGGTTCATTTTCATAGATCTGCACGTCTCGGAAAGTTAGAGTATGATTGATCGGGTTTAGCATTGAAAATAACTCAAATGCTTTATCATGTCGTTCTAACATCGCCCATGCGACAATCCCCCAAATGACACCATGCGTATATTGTCCGCCATTTTCACGAATTCCAGGAGGATAGCCTTGAATATACCCAGGACTTGGTTTAGAGCGGTTAAACGGTTTTGTTAATAAACGGGCCAGATTTAATTCGCGATCAACCAGTTCTCGGTCAAAAGAGAACATCGCTCTTTGCTGTCGCTCTCGATCGGTTCCTTGAGAAATAACCGACCATGATTGTGCAATCGCATCAATACGACATTCCTGATGCTTACTTGTTCCAATCCATTCGCCAGTATCAGTGAATGCACGGCGAAACCACGATCCATCCCAAGCATTTCGGTTAAGATTCCGTTCTAAATCATGCACCGCCTGTTCATATTGTTCAATTACAATATCAGAAATTGTCTCTTTTCCGAGTGTGATAAATCGCTTGAGTATATCCAAAAGGAACCAGCCTAACCAAACGCTTTCACCACGTCCCTTGGCACCAATGCGACTCATTCCATCATTCCAATCGCCAATCCCCATTAATGGAATTCCATGTTCACCAAACTTCAACCCATGACGGATGGCCCGTAAACAATGTTCAAGGAGTGTACCTGTTTCCTCAGATACTACCGTATTTTCGTATCGTTCCAATTCTTCTTCTTTGAGCACATCACTATGCAAAAATGGAACTATTTCATCAAGAATCGTTTTATCTCCTGTTTGTTCAATGTATCGTGATACTGTATAGGGTAGCCATAACAGGTCATCTGAAAATTTAGTACGAATTCCTTTATCTGTTTCTTGATGCCACCAGTGCTGTACGTCCCCTTCTTGATATTGGTGAGCGGCATTGATGAGTATTTGTTTTCTTGTGATCGCTGGATCTACATGTAAAAATGCAAGTGAATCCTGCAATTGATCACGGAATCCAAAAGCCCCTCCTGCTTGATAAAAAGCGGTTCTTGCCCATAAACGACAGGCGAGTGTTTGATAGAGGAGCCAGCCATTCATCATAATATCCATTGCCCGATCTGGTGTTTTAATTTGTATCTGACCGAGTGTTTTTTGCCAATATTGATCTACACTTGAAATCGTATTAGTAAAGGATGATGGTTGACTGTATTGGTTAATTAACCTAAATACCTCTTCTTTTGATGTTTCACAACCCATCAATAATGTTAATGTGACCTCTTCACCTGCATCAAGATCGACTATTGTTTGCAAGGCACTGCAAGTATTTGAAAAAGTACCTGCCCGTTTAGAAAGACTTTTTTTCAAAAGGGCTGCAGGAAAGTTTAATGTTCCACCTTTACCAATAAATTCTGTGCGGTCACCTGTCCAGGTATACGCCAATTGTCCACTATAATCAGAGCTGGCTATGTGCATGAAAGAGATTGCATCACGAAAAGTTTCTTGGTAAGCATTACGAGCAAGCAAGGCCTGATGATCTTCATCCCATTCACTAACGATGTACGGTGCCTGCATTTCCCGAGTTACCCCTAAAACCCATTCTGCATAATAGGTAACCGCTATTTGCTTTCGATCTCTACTTGAATTACGCAAATTTAGTTTGATTATTTTCAAAGTATCATTAAGTGGAACAGTCACTTCCATCTTGTGGACTACATCCCCATCTAACTGTTCAAACCGACTATAGCCTTTCCCGTGCGTCACAAGGTACGTAAATTGGTCCCCAGCAGGTTTAGGGGCTGCTGACCAAATTTGATCCGTCTGAAGATCTCGAAAATAAATGCACTCTCCAGGCTGGTCAAGGACAGGATCATTTGTCCAAGGTGTCAGCTTACATTCCCGTGAATTTTGCCACCAGGTATAGCCAGTACCAAAATCTGTGATCAAGCTGCCAAAACGTTGATTCGCAATTACATTACTCCAAGGTCTTGGTAAATAGGCACCCGGTTGAACTAAAATTTGATAGGCTTGACCATCTTCAACAAAACCACCCCAACCATTGAAAAATTCTCTTTCTAGATTAGGATTTGATGTTTGCTGGCCTCGTTGCGCTTTTCTGATGACCGTCGGCACTTTTTTCGGTCCATTTTGCGAAGCCTCTTCAATGCGCAATTGGGCGCTGATGCTTGGACCACTAGCCTTTAATTCAACACGTGCTGTTGCACGGAGTAAAATTCGTTCTTCCTCTGAAAGGTGTTCTGCTTTCAGAGCAATGATTCGCTTCAAGTCCACCATGCCTCTTGCGGCTAGTTGATCCCTTAAGAGATTCATCAGCTGATCTTGATAGCCGCCGATTGTTTCATCCAGGACTACAAGATCAACTTCCATCCCTAATAGACATAGGTATTGATGTTGACATGCTAATAAAACGATAAAGGGTAAATCAGCGAGATGATCAATTGTTACCATCGCAACAGGAACATCTCCGCTAACTCCATGCGACCATAATGATGATTGACCCAGTTTATTCTTTTCGATTGCTTCACTTCGTAATGCCGAAAGTGGCGGCGTAAAGAGAAGTCTGCCCGCCAGCATTTGAGCGACTGTTGCTTGCTCCCCCGTTAGATGCCTGTGGCGAAGATCAATTTGTGAGCGAACCCACGCCATATGAAATGTTCTTTCGGCACGATTCGGCGATTGTAACTGTTGAATAATGTCCAGTGCCTTTTCCTTACTTTCTGCTGCACCAGTAATAATGAAAACAATTACTGATTCTTTTGGCGGTAAATGAATTCTCCGTCTCATGATGAAAGCAGGGTCTACAACTGACCCAACTAAGCCTCGAAGACGCGAATGGGTTGCCTTTGGTTTCTGAAGAGAGTAACCTCTACCGATAAATTTTGCCCGATCGGTTTCAAATTCATAATCTCCACTTTCATCACCCTCAACATATACAGAATGAACTGCCCATGCCTCCTGTTCCTCATCCTCACGTCTCCTTTTTTTGGCCAGCAAGCACTGTGCATCTGCCTCATGGCTTGTTTCAATAAACAATTTGCTAAATGCTGGATGCGCATTAACCGCTGAAGGCTCTGCTAATGCTAATTCAAGAAACGTGGTTACCTCTAGGATTCGTTCTTCATCACTGTTATTAACTACCTTAAGCCGCCGCACCTCCGCATCTATATCAGGAGATACCGTAATTTCAAGTTCGGATGTGATATCATGATAGGTTCCCTCATAGACGGTATGATCTAAACGGAAGGTTGACTTCCCATCCTGGACATTTTCACAAGGAAATCTCGTTATACTCCAAGTATCGTCTTTGGTAACGTCATGCAAATAAATGAGTGGACCAGATGTATCTACTACTGGGTCTTCGATCCATCTTGATATGGAAAGACCGTTCCAAGTTAACATCCCTGTTCCATTGGTAGAATTGATACTTGTCATACGGCTGTTTGACAATACATTTACTTCAGGTACCAATGTTTGGCCAGTAAATGTTCGTTCAGAATGGGTTACAGGTCCTTCAAAGACAGGGAATGGTTTTTTAAGACCAATCGGTTCCTCGATGAAGGTTATTTTTTCTGGTATCCGTTCTTGTAATAATAAATCTGCAGCTCGAACGCGCAAATCGGCATGGAACCTTTTAATCATCTTTTCCTCAGTTAAAAGGTTGGCCAAGGTTAACATACTCATCCCTTGATGGTGTGCCATATAACTTTTTATTACTTGATACCGTTCACCTTTTGGCATTCTTCCTGTTGTAAAATCAACTGCTTCAAAAAAACCAAATTCACCCTTAGCATCTAATTTTTCAAATTGATGCAAAGCGTCAAGAGCAGCATTCCCTGCAAAAGGCAATGACATAATGGTTGCATATGGTGCAACCACAAGGTTCTGACCCAATCCGCGGTCTAGTCCAACTCCCGGAACACCAAATGCACGGTATTGATAGTTCAGTTGATAGTCAAACGCAAAGTAACCGCTTTCTGAGATTCCAAACGGGATTTGATATTTTTCAGCATAATTACGCTGTTTCTTCACAACTCCTCGGTAAGTAGAATCCCAGATCGTATTTTGATATGTCCTCATAATCAGACTTGGCATTAAATACTCAAACATCGTGCCTGACCAAGATAACAAGATTTTATGTTTTTCCGATAAACTCATCGTCCTGGCTAACGAAAACCAGTGTGAGGCTGGGATTTGTCCCAGCGCAATAGCTACAAAACTTGCCTGCCTTGCCTCCGATGCAAGTAAATCATATAGAGTTGTATCCTTCCTGTTTGTATCTACATGATACCCGAGTGAAAACAATCGCTCGTCGGCATTGTACAATGATTCAAAATTGGTTTGTTCAATAATCTGATCAATTTCAAGAACAAGCTCATTGATTGTTTTTCCAAATCCCGACTCTTGCTCGCCTAACTCAAGCAGCCCTTGGCGAACAACCATTAAATAGCCGATGAAATTTCCGGAATCAACTGTTGAAACGTACCTAGGAAAAAGGGGTTTGGCAGAACATGTATCGTACCAATTTAATAGATGTCCATTCCACTTTTCCATTTTATGAATCGTTTCGAGTGTAGCACCAATTCTTTTTAACATTTCAGCAGTGCCAATAAACCCCAAATCTCGCGCTGCTAGGACACACGCCAAATAGAGCCCTATATTGGTTGGCGAAGTGCGATGTGCAATGGTTTCCTTTGGACTTGGATGATATTGTACATTATCCGGCGGAAGATACGATTCCTGTTCGGTAACATAGCGGTCATAAAACGACCAAATTTTTAAGGAAAGTTCGTTAAGTTCAGAACTAGCATCTCCCAGCCATTCATGGGCAGTAGACTTTTGTGGTTTATTAAATTGTTGAAAAATCGGCTTTGCCAAAAGTAACAGTATTAGACCAACTGAACCAATGAACCAGCCAAATGCCCCACCAGTTAACAAACAAACCGCAACAAAAATTATTCCAGCGATATATCCGACTCCCTCGTACATAAACACTTTGCCATTTGCAGAACGGCGATCTGTTTTTGCAGATGGAACCCATTCAAGCAGGTTTTTCTTGCTGACAAATATGCGATGGAGAGTTCTGATAATGGCATCTAGTGAAAGTATAGTAGAAAACGGCAGTGCCAAAAGCATTAGAAAACACTGTTTAAAACTTGTGGCCAAACTATTTAAGTTTTGACCAAAAACTACGGCCAGAATGTCCCGCAAAAATGGCAAAAAGATTGTAATCATTACAATCGTTTCCCATACCCATCCTCTTCCAGGGAGAGTATCTATACCGAGAATGGCTGTAATGAAAAGTGCAGGGGCCATCAGACTACGGCGCAAATTATCGATAATTTGCCAGCGAGTTAATCCACATAAGCCCACTTTCTTGCTTTCACCATTGCGATCCTTACAGCTTCTGCCCAGCCATTTAATCAGCTGCCAGTCTCCACGTATCCAACGGTGTGCCCTTTGTTGGTATGCATAGATTGTCCCTGGATGTGACTCTACCACTTCAATATCAGAAGTTAATCCTGCCCTTAGAAAACCACCTTCCAGTAAATCATGGCTTAGGACGTGAAAATCTGGAATTCTGTTTACAAGGGTTTTTTGAAATGCCTCTACTTCAAAAATCCCTTTACCAACAAAAATCCCTTGGCCAAAAAGATCTTGATAGGCATCGGAAACAGCAAAGGCATATGGATCTATCCCTGGCTTTCCTGAAAGAAGTGCTGAAAATCGTGATTTTTGAGTAGATTCAAAACTTGAACCGATTCTAGGCTGAAGGACTCCAAATCCTTCCACAACACTTGTTTCCTCAGCATTTAACCG
Source organism: Neobacillus sp. PS3-12 (assembly GCF_030915385.1). Classification (GTDB taxonomy): domain Bacteria; phylum Bacillota; class Bacilli; order Bacillales; family Cytobacillaceae; genus JAEVLT01. Next base: position 553,965 of record NZ_CP133268.1, read on the forward strand.
TGGACGATTATATGGGAAATGAATGGTTCCCGCTAAACGGCCGACAATGCCAATTGGAAGCTGTGTATCGTGGTCAGTGGTAAACACATAGCGGATGGTTGGCAGAATCTCTGCCGCTCCGTCTATGATTGAGAAACTTGTTTGTTTGTTTCCGTTGATTAACTCAACAAACTCAACAAGTTTACCTCTTTTCCGCTCCCAGCCCATATAAATGTTATCTACTGAATTGTAAAGGCGTTTTCGGTGAAATAGAAAAAATTTATTTTCACCATACTTTTTACGCAATTCATTTATTCGTTTTTCTGCATAGGTCACAATTTCCTTGTCGTTCAGCATAACCTCAGATTTTGCATCTGCAAAGTCTGCTAAAATCGCAAAATAAATGTTGTCCTGCCGATTTGCTAAATAATGAACAAGTAACCGATCGACAACATCCTCTACTTCTTCAATACTTGACCAAATAATTGGCATTACTACCATCGTAGCTGCTTCTGCAGGTAGTTTTTTGGAGTAATCATACCGCAAAAGAATGGTAGGATTACAACATTTAACGATCAGATCATGTATGATCGTGATCGTCCATTCACTTACAGGTAAAAGAAGGGCTAAAACGATAGCCACCTGCGATAATGCCCTTATTGAAATACCATAGGAGACCCATTGACCAGCCAATAACATTAAAGCTGCAAACAAAATAATGGTACCGATTATATACGAAGCTGATGGTCTTCTGAGTACAGCCACCTGTGGCAGCACTCGTGGGCGAGTCGAACGACATAGATCCTTTCGTAATAGGTTAATCCCGTGCGGATCCAGTAAGTAATATGCTAAACAAGCTTCACGGGGTTGCAAGATATCGCTCGTTTTATTGGATTTTGAAAGATTTATTGCCGTTTGTGCAACTAATGTTTCCGGAACATTCAGCTGATAGGCAATTTTTGCAGCACGGCTGCGGAGTAGGTCCCTGCTCGCTAAATCCATTTGTTCAAAATCATGATTTGGATCAGATAGCAATATTTTTTCAAGTTTTGATATTTTTGTAAAGGTCAACCGCCATGGCAACCGTTCGATCAAATGTAGGCTCTGCACTAGGTAACCGCATGTTACCTGAAGTTCAGCTTGAAGCTGATGTTCCAGTGATACCATTTGTTCAAGGTTTTTTTCGCTATTTTCCACATACGCTTTAAGCCAGTCATGTACAATTTGAATATTTGGCTCCCATTCTCTTAAATGTTGGACAAAATGTACAATTTCAACTGGCCCGAGTGGGTTTTCTCGTGCCTCTCGTTCTAATACAGCACGAATTTTGTCAGCAGACATATTTTTTGAACCAATTTGATCTAAAATGGAAGTGATTTTATGACACACGTTATGGCGATTCCTAACATCCCTCATGACTACAGCCAATCGCCTTATAATAATAACCCTCATTGCATTAATGAGTGCCCAGCATTCCACATCTTTAAGGATCGAAACCTCTTGATAGGACATTACATATTCTTCAAAAGAATGACTATCGTATTTCCCGCCTACATGTTCGAGGTAATCACTGCAAAGTTCGTATATTCTTGGCATACCCGTTGAGTTTAATCGAGGCAGCTTTTTAAGGACTGCACGGGGCATTTCACGAACAACTACTTGAGCTTGTGTCTCAATAAAATTAATGTGATCAAGCAGCCAATCCTCTGCGGGCTGAGTACATATTGGTTTTCCGGCCTGTAATTGTTCAGCAAATTCATGCAGACTTGCCAAGTCCGACCTAAATGCCGGCCAAAATGGTTTCGGAACTTTTTTTGTGGAACTAGCTTCATGCATCAGGGCGAACTCATGAGCCCTAGTCTGTAATTCTTCGTTATTTAAAATCATAAGCTCCTCCCTTATGGTACACATTGAAAATATTCCCAAGGGAGAGGAATTTCATACATTTTTCGACTTTCTATTTAAATTTTTACGTTATCCAAATACCATAAAAAAAGAGCCATCCCTACGGAAGACTCTTGACCAATCTCTTAGAATGTATGTGCTGCATCTTTTGCACGGGCAATAGCCTTTTCTTTAATTTCCTGTGCTTTATCAGGCATTGCATTGTGTCCCTCTACAAAAATACCTTCAAAAGAAGGAACGCCAAAAAATTGCATCATGATACCTATATATCGATGACCCATTTCCATTGCTGCTGCAGGTCCTTCAGAATAGTTGCCTCCACGAGCTTGAATATGTAAAGCCTTCTTATCAGTTAACAAACCAACAGGTCCCTCTGCAGTATATCTAAAGGTTTTGCCTGAAACGGCAACAGAATCAAGATATGCCTTCATAACAGGAGGGAATGAGAAATTCCACATTGGCGTTACAAATACAAATTTATCGGCAGCGACAAATTGCTCAGATAACTCAGATAGTCTGCCAACCTTTGCTTTTTCTTCTGAAGATAGTTCATCAAAACCTGTTCCAGATTGGAGTTTTCCCCAGCCGCTAAATACATCAACATCAAGCTGCGGAATATTTTCTTTATAAAGATCTAGATGAATAACTTCATCATTTGGGTTTACCTGTTTATAGGTGTCAATAAATGCTTTTCCTACTGCCATGCTGTAGGATTTTGTGTCATCGTGTGGATGAGCAGTAATGTATAAAACTTTTGCCATTTGAATCTATCCTTCCTTCAATAAAGTTTGACATTCTAGTTTGTGTAAAAAAACCAGAACCATTCTAATATCTCAGATTAAAATATTCTTAATCCGAGCTATATTTTAATTAATACCTGTTTTTATTTCAAGTAATATGCATATTACCAAATAAAAAAGGATTTATCTTGGAGACAAATCCTTTTTTTCTTATTTATTTATTTATTTCAAAGGTATAAGGGTTACCGCTAATATTGCTTCGCATTTCATCTGTCAAAACAAACGGTTCATTTGGCACAGAATCAAAATTTATTGGAAAAGAGCCATCATAATGTATTGAATTTTCCTCCATATGTACTAGTCACCTCCAACTATAGTATTGATCATATTTTACGAATTATTTATGAAAAAAGATACAGTTTTTTCAAATTATTTTGAATATTCAAATCACAAAAAGGTATTTAACCTTTTCAAATATCCTTTTTGTGTTAATCCATTAATTAATCTCGTATACCCTTTTTTATTTGAAATACTTTTTAATTTTCTGTTTCATCTCTTCTTTATTCTCCGCATACTGGCGATGACGGTGGCCGTTACCGCCAGATGGGTGTGGAAAACCATTTAAAACCCCATCAGCATTCATATAGTTGTTTTCTGCAAGATAGGCTAGTGCTTTTTCAACATTAACACCTAGTGGGATAATTAATGCTTGATTTAACTTTTCTAGTTCCTTCGCAAAATTTTCAATCACATGCCTTTTAAGGATCTCAGTTTTTAACAGATTTGGTGTAGAACCGCTATAGTTTTTCCTATTATAAAATACAGGGTATGTAATAATCGATGTGGTCTGGACGAGATTGCTAGCCGTTGTAAAAAGATCGCTTGTGGACGATATCCCTAAATAGGTATGTAGTTGAAGTTCATCTAGCATCGTAATTAAATTTTTCCTCATAGTTCCTTCAAAGCTGGAATTCTTTTTCACTTGATGCAAAATTTCTTCATCCGTCGCCTCTTTATCCTTAAAATCCATTACAGTTTGATAAGAAACTTTCATTTGATGAAGGCCTGGGGTAATACCGGCAATCACTATTTTTGCCTTTTCATTAATATGTTCAAATGGAGCGTAGTATATTTCCAGCTTCCTCTTTTCATCTTTTTCAAGCAAAAACTGTTGGCTGAGAATGGACTCCTCTTCTAGCGGTGATGGCAGAGACAAGATAAAATTTTTGTATGTATCAAATTTTGAATAGGATGCGATCGACATGAAATTTTCCTCCAGTTAACGTTTAATTTTTACTATAGCAAGAATAGGGAGAACATGAAAAGCAAAAGGACGGAAGCAAATGCAACCGCCCTTCTTTCATCGAATATTTTCATTATTTTTTTCTTCAATATATTTTCGCTCACCTGTGTTTGGATTAACATAGACCCGTGTTACAACCTGTGTAACTGGATCAATAGAAACCTCTTGCGTAGGTTCAAAGCCCTCAGCAGGAGCAGAGCCTGCGGCATTGTAGCGCTTGTCTTTTCGCTTGGAAATCACCCAAAAAATGAGAACTAATGTTAATTGAAACGCCAGGTAATAGATAAACCATTTCATAACTATTTAACCTGTTCTACAACAACCGCTGTCCCATATGCAACGATTTCACTCATGTTCTGACCAATCTCGCCAGAATCATAGCGAAACATGATGACTGCATTAGCCCCCATTGCCTGAGCATTTTTTGTTAACCGATCCATCGCCTGCTTTCTGGCATCTTCCAGCATCTCCGTATATTCCTTAATTTCACCACCTGCCAAAGAGCGGAAAGCGGCCGTGACCTGCCCTGCAAATCCTCGGCTTCTTACGACTAGACCAAAGCAAGCACCTTTGATTTCTTTAATTTGGTACCCCTCAATTTTTTCGGTTGTTACAATAATCATTGTAAAACCCCCTATAAGTGATGATGAACCATTATTATCATTTGTGATAATAATAACCGAGAAGTGAAAATTTGTAAATCATTTTTATTAATGTTAATTATTAGAAATTTTTCTTCCAGATGATTGACAAATACTAAGGTATATTTTATTATCATTATCAATAATGATAATAAAAATTAAGGTGATCCTAATGAAATCCAAAGCAGACTTAATCTTACATCCTGTTCGAATGCAAATAGTACAGACTTTAGCTGGCGGTCAACAATTTACTGTTCATGATATTGCCCTTCGGTTACCAGACGTACCACAAGCAACCCTTTATCGCCATTTAAACAAGCTTGTTAATGGCGGAGTCATTGAAACTGTGGCCCAAAATCAAGTAAGGGGAGCCATTGAGAAAGTCTATGCACTCGCAAGTGACGGCATGATTTCAGCCCAGGAATTTGCTGAAAGTTCGAAAGAAGAAAAGATGGGGGTGTTCATCCAATTTGTGAGCGGAGTCATCAATAACTTTGGTGAATATTTAAATCAAGATACAGTAGATTTTGTAAAAGACGGAGTAACATTTCGGCAGGCAGAAATGCATATGAATGATGAAGAGTTTCAAGAGTTTGCCCAAGGCCTTGCAAAAGTATTTTCCAAGGTAATGAATAATGAACCACGTGAAGATAGAAAAAAACGAAAAATAACAACCATTATCATTCCGAAAGTCAAAAAGGAGAGGATCGAGAATGACCTACCAAATTAGTGAAGAGAATGCAGTGATTACTAAAGTTGGCTGATCACTCGTTTGAAACAATCGTTGAAAAATAGAGAAAAAATTTTGGGGGAGAGTGTTGATAATGAAACAGCAGATTAAATTCAGCCGGATTTTTGGGTGTATTAAGCTTAATCGCTATGTTGATTGGAATTCCATACATGATTGCAGCTTTTGGAACTTCACCCGCTGTAGCAAAAGTGCCAGTTTCAGTACTGCTAACAGGTTCAATTGTTCAATCTACTATAACAGCCTTTTTGTTTGCTTGGCTTGGTTTGATTATGGGAAAGTCAGTTGGACTTGATGCTCCCATTTTTCGCAGGTGGATTACAAAAACAGGTACAGCACAGTTTCAAAGAAAGAATGTTGTGTTTGCTTTAATTGCAGGTGTAATCGTTTCGCTTATTACAGCAGGCTTGGATTACTTCATTTTTTTGCCCCATATCCCAAATATAGCAGATAAGGCCCCTCATATTTCTCGACTAGCAGGATTACTGACTTTTATGCAAGGCGGGGTATTTGAAGAAGTTGTGGTCCGTCTCTTCATTATGACTTTGATTGTTTGGATTCTATTCAAGTTATTAGGGCGCAAAAGCGGCGCAAAGTCCTGGATGTACTGGGTAGGAATCATTGGAGCCGCAATTCTTTTTGGAGTGGGCCATCTTCCCGCAGCACAACAAATGTTTGGTCATATTACCCCTTTCTTTTTTGTCCGGACGATCGTATTGAATGGATTGCCAGGATTGGTGTATGGTTATATCTATTGGAAAAAAGGACTTGAGTATGGAATGATCGCACATGCCATCAGCGATATCGTCCTCCATGGTTTTTTTGGATAAATTTTAAGAGACGGGGACATTTAATTTCCCGTCTCTTTTTTCCCATTTTTTAAATCTCAATGATAATCGGCAAAATCATCGGTTTTCGTTTTGTCTCTTTAAATAAGAATTGCCCCACTGTTTTTTTTACGTTTTGCTTGATCACATTCCATTGGCGAAGATTTTCTCCTCGCATATCATTAACCGTTTTTTTAACCAGACGGTTCACTTCTTTTATGAGCTCTTCTGAATCTTTTACGTAAACAAATCCCCTGGTGATTGTATCTGGATCGGAAATGAGTTTTTGTTCATTTTTGCTAAGGGTTAATACAATGACCAACATGCCATCCTCTGATAGCTGTTTACGGTCCCTTAACACCATTTCTCCTATATCTCCAACACCCATTCCATCCACATACGTATCTCCAGATGGGATATCCCGAGTCTGCCTTGCAACCCCGTGTTCAATATCGACTACATCCCCATTTCGAATAATGAAGGTATTTTCTTTCTCGACCCCAACAGATACAGCTAACAAACGATGGTGATGCAGCATTCTATATTCACCATGTATAGGAATAAAATAGGTCGGCTTCATTAATGTGATCATCAGTTTTAAATCTTCCTGATATCCATGCCCAGAAACGTGCATTCCTGTAGAACTTCCTGAGCCATAGATAACGTTTGCTCCAAGCTGAAAAAGATTATTGATAATTCGTGAAACATCTTTTTCATTACCGGGTATTGGCGATGCTGCCAATATAACAGTATCTCCAGGGTAAATGGATACACCGCGATAGCTTCCGCTTGCAAGTCTGGCGAGAGCGGCCATTGGTTCCCCCTGACTACCAGTACAAAGGATTGCAACCCTTTCAGGTGAAATTTTATCAATATCGTTTACGTCTATCAGCATTCCCTCAGGTATATCGATATAGCCCCGTTCGATCGCGACCGATACCACATTTACCATACTTCTTCCCAGCAGTACAAGCTTACGGTTTGTTTTAATGGCATAATTAACAACCTGCTGAACACGGTTCACGTTTGAAGCAAAAGTAGAGATAAAAAGTTTACCTTGGGCTTTCATAAAAGCCTCATCCATATGTCCAGCCACGATTCGCTCTGATGGAGTCAGACCAGGACGCTCAGCATTCGTGCTCTCTGAAACCAGCGCCAAGACCCCTTTTTTACCAATTTCAGCCATTTTATGTATGTCCGAATATTGATTATTTTCAGGAGTCAGATCGAATTTGAAATCCCCAGTATGAACGACAGTTCCTTCAGGTGTCTCAAACACAATCCCCAGACAGTCTGGTATACTGTGGCTTACTTTGAAAAAGAAAACCTTTATCTGTCCCAACTCTAGCTCTGACCTTGAATCTATTGGTATTAGTGTAGTATCTCTTACAAGGCGATGCTCTTCTAATTTTAATTCAATTAAACCAAGGGTGAACTTTGTCGCATAAATAGGAACATTTATCTTTTTTAAAAAATATGGAATTCCACCGATATGGTCTTCATGTCCATGAGTCACGACTAATCCTCGGATGTGTTCCCTATTTTCTTCAAGATAAGTCATATCGGGAATAATCAAATCAATACCCAACAGGCTTTCATCAGGGAACTTGCCGCCGCAGTCAATGATCACCATATCTTCTCCATATTGAATGACATACATGTTTTTACCAATTTCATTGATGCCACCTAAAGCAAAAATCGATAATAGATTATCATTGGTTCTCATGGTGAATCCTCCCAATTCGAATTAAATAGTTGTAGTATTCCCTTTTGGAAATGTTTTTATTAAAAAAATGTATGGTGACTGCAACTGTCAAAAAAAATCGGATTGACAATTTGATAAATGCCTGCCCAATTTTAGTTCCCTGCTAAACCGTTCCTAAAAATATAGACATTTATATACAAATATGTCCATATGTTCTATAAAGAATTAATTCTTTACTAGCACGCAAAACGAACAGAGCTTTTTGCGAATCGCGTTAGGGAATCACGCCCTAATTCCAGAATGGAAACATCCGTACAATTCGAGTTTTCCAACCAAAATTGACTTGATCGTCTCCATCGCAGTTTTGTGAATTTGTTCCTTCTAACTCCTTCACGAACAGGATATCTCTCGACACTCTGGATCGGCTGTTAGCCGCGCTGGTTATGAAAAACATGGAATCAAATTGGAGTACGTAGTCCTTTTCTTCCTTGCAGGTAAAAAGGAAGCGTTGCTCCAATTTTATAGTTGAAGCTATTTATCGATCAGCTTTTAATAGTTCAATTTTATCTTGGAATGCATACTCTTTTTTGTAATAGTTTGTAAGAGTTCGCCACTTACTGAAATTTGATTGTTTCCTATCAAGTCCTTTAGGGAAAGTGAGAACTGTATCATATTTTATTTTTTCTGGTTTTAAAAAATATCCTCTTCTGGCAATCACACAAGCTGCTGCTTCGTGAGAACTTAATCCATAACGTGCCATAAATTTCATATGTCCAATTTGGCTTGTATAAGCGGGATTTATTCTCCTTATGTTCACCCCTGCCTTTTTCGCTTTTGCTTCGATTAATGCTTGAAAGGATGAATAGGCAAAACCCGAAAGCATGCGGGCATAGCTGGCACCCATCTGCTTTAATTGTGTTTTCTTTCTGGTAAAATTCAACTTCTCAATCACGATATCTTTTTGAACCAGAACCGCATCGTTCAATACTTCTTTTATCGCATCACTTAATGAAGCTTTGACCTGTTCTTTCCTTCTGCCGTACATCGAAACTTTGATCGTGTCTCGATGAATTGGATTTCCATAACGGTCCACCTCACAGATCGCCAAGAATCCTGTATTGAGATCAATTCCGATTAATCCATTTCGATTGGATGTCCCGATTGGAGGAGTTTCTCTTTCGACCGTTGCATTTACATACCAGCCTTTTTCCTTCTTGATAAAACGGTAAGTGATGGAAGTAAAATATTTTTGTGGTTTCCCATTGCGAGTAAAACCCATATAGGGAATTTTCGCCTTATCCAACCATTCTTGTCCGTAAGGGAACATGACGGATGGAAACTCGATGTACTTCCCGTATTTCCCAATGAAGCAATCGGCAACTCGTAACCTGAGCGTATTCTCTACATTATACGTGGCAGACTGGTTTCCGAAGGTTTCATCTTTAGAACCGATCACAAGAAATTGGGAGCTTCTTGCCTCGACCCAATCGTTCTTCCACTGTTGATGATCTTTGTATTCATTTTCAATTAAATGGAATTGCTTATGAAAGAGTTTCTTTGAACCAAAGCAGATACGGATTCTCTTTGTGTCACGGTCGACCTTTAGCTTTTCAAGCTTTTGTTGCAGGTTTCTCAATCTTCGTTTCTTTTGGTGAAGAAAATGTTTAAGGTTTTTATACTTTTTTACATGTTGACGAAATAACGGATTTGTTTGTGGAATTAGAAGAAGTTTCTGGTGAAGTTTTGCTGTTTGATTTGTTTTCTGATGAATGATTTTTTGCAGGTGAACGGTTTTAGCTTCTAAATCTTGAAGATCCAAATCCCTTTTTTCCAAAAAAGAAGAGACCTTTCCATCCAACTGCATTCGTATGGAGTTAAACTGACGAGACGTAATGCCATATTGCTTTAGAAAGGTCTTTTTAAGATTGGAAGGGGGAATTTCCTTGATATGAGATTGAACAAATAGTTTGCGTTCTAGTTTTCCAAAAAACTTTCCATACTCTATGAGGTACTGATCAGATGTAGATCCACGATTCAGTTGGATGTTGCAGAGTTTCGTTTGGTACGTTTGAAACATCTTTTATCACACCCCAATCAAATTTGTTTTTGGTTTTAAACTATATTTTAAATAGGTGTAGGTGTAGGTGTAGGTGTAGGTGTAAGTATAAAAAGGTATTTTCAAAATAGTATTTAATAATTCTGATTCTAAAATAAGAATGTACGTTCTGCACTATGATAATTATAGTATAAAAAGACATGTTTGTCTATTTTTTACTATATTTTTAAAAACTGCTAATAACCCCTTTATAACTGATAATTCAGGAGAAACTCTAAAAACTTTCTTTGCTTTGTATGTTGAAATTTCATTACCGCATAGGTATTGGCTTGAGGAAGCTCAATCGTGTTACATGGAACTTCAATCATTCTTCCTTCTAAAAGCTCCTTTCTTACCGTACAAAGAGGTAAAAACGAAACGCCCAATCCTTCCATGATAAATTTCTTGGTGATATGTACCTGCGATACCTTCATCATTTTTGCAGATGGATAATTCCTTTTGACCAATCGGCAGAGATTGTCCCAGTAGGCATGATGGTTATGCGTCAGAAGAAAATTTGAGGTAAGTACAGCTTCTTCGTCTACGAAATCCAACCCATCATTCGAAGTAACTAATATAACCTTATGACTATACAATTGTTCACACACTAAATCGGAATGGACAGTGTTTAAACAAGATAACCCAAGGTCAACCTCTTCATTCAAGACCGTAGCTTCAATATCTGTTGACTCGACAATTTTTACAGATACCTCCACCTGGGGATTCTTATTTAAATATGTTTTTAGGACAAATGGAAGGATTGTATCAACGAGTAATGGAGATATGGCCAGAGAAAGTTTCGTTGTATACCCCTGCTTAAAAGATTGTAAGTCATCCAGCCCGCTTTGATAGATCTCTATTAATCTTTTTGCATGTTCAAAATATCTTTTTCCCTCTTCGGTTAATCTCATTTTCTTTTTATCCCGTTCAAATAATTGCACACCTAATTCATTTTCTAATTGCTTTATATGAACAGTTACAGAAGGCTGTGAGATATATAAAAGCTCTGCTGCTTTTCGAAAATTCCCGCATTGGGCAGCGGTTAGAAACGTATTTAACCAACTTAATTCCATTCTAGAACACCCCATGATTAAAAATATTAATTAAAATAATTAGAAATAATTAATTTTCATAATTATTTTTATTTTATAAAATAGTTTTTAAAAATGAAAGGGGAAATTTTGATGTATATTCCTGGATTAAAAGGTATTGTTGCAGCGGAAACAAAAATCAGTCATATCGATGGGGAGAAAGGTGTCCTTAGCTATCGTGGCTATAACATTTTAGAAATTACAAAAAAGTATTCTTTTGAGGAAACCGCCTATCTGCTTTGGTTTGGGGAATTTCCCAATAAAGAACAATTAAAATTTTTAAAAGATCAATTGTCCAGTTTTCGTGAACTTCCAAAGCATGTTGAGGAACTATTATCTCATCTTCCTGCTGAAATGGATATGATGAGTGTGCTTCGAACAGCCATTTCCGCTATAGGAGGCAAGGATTATACATGGAAACCGACCGTTGAACAAGCCATGAGATTAACTGCCCTTTTCCCAACAATGATCGCTTATCGAAAAAATCAGTTGGAGGGAAAACCGTTTATACACCCAAGTAAAGACTTGAATCATGTAGAGAATTACCTTTATATGCTAAATGGGAAAGTACCTTCCAAAGCTCATGCCAATGCCTTGGAAACCTATATGATTTTAACGATGGAGCATGGGATGAATGCTTCTACTTTTGCCGCAAGAGTAACGGTATCGACAGAGTCAGATCTTGTTTCAGCGATCACATCAGCAATTGGAACAATGAAAGGACCATTACATGGCGGTGCACCTTCTGAAGTAATCGACTTATTAAATGAAATCCATGTAATGGGAGATGCAGAAGAAGTCGTTCGTACGAAGCTGGCTAACGGCGAGAAATTAATGGGATTTGGACATAGGGTATATAAAACGGTAGATCCCAGAGCTGCAGCATTAAAAGCCAAAATAAAGGATTTTACTGGCCAGGACCCATGGCTTGATTTAGCTTTGAACGTAGAAAAAATTGGTATCGAACTGTTACAAGAATATAAACCTGGACGGTCTCTTTATACAAATGTTGAATTCTATGCTGCCGCCATCATGAATGCCATTCAAATGGAACCAGAGTTATTTACACCTACCTTTAGTGCCAGCAGGGTGGTTGGCTGGAGTGCACACGTACTAGAACAATCAGAAAAGAATGTAATATTTAGGCCTGAGTCCAACTTTATTGGTGAATTTCACAACGAACTGACAACTGCCTTCTAACTGGATGGAAATGAATTCATCCAGTTTTTTTTGCTAGCAAAAAGTTCATAGGCATTTAATTTGAAATACGAAATATATTTGTTGTATTATGTGAAGGATTATTTTTGATATATACGTTTGAAGGAAGTGTCATCTTGAAGGAAATGTCACGTATTAAAACGGTCAGCCTTATTGGTTTTCTTGTGGTTGTATGGGGTATTTCCTGGCCTATTTATAAAATTGCCTTGAACTTTACCCCTCCTCTATTGTTTGCGGGAATGAGAACTCTTTTTGGCGGTCTTTTACTGGCTATTCTGTTAATCTCGAGACGGGATAAGATTTGCTGGAAAGAAAATTGGCGGATTTACATGATATCAGCCCTTTTTAATGTTATTTTATTTTTCGCTCTACAAACTATCGGTCTGATGTATCTGCCATCAGGTTTATTCTCGGTATTGGTCTACCTGCAGCCAGTTTTGGTAGGTTTATTAGCTTGGCTTTGGCTTGGTGAATCGATGTCACTATTAAAGGTGATCGGTTTATTAATTGGATTTGTGGGTGTGGCTACGGTAAGTTCCAGTGGATTTTCCGGGCATATTGCGATGATTGGAATTATTTTAGCCCTATTAACCGGGATCAGCTGGTCAATTGGTACCGTTTTTGTAAAAAGGATCGCCCACAAAGTCGATTCGATGTGGCTTACGGCCTTCCAATTTATCATTGGAGGAATTTTCCTTACTGGCCTGGGGACGGGAGTAGAGAATTATGCAGATATCGTTTGGAATGGTGCATACCTGTCGGGTTTACTTTTTGGTTCTATTTTAGGGGTCTCAGCTAGCTGGATCGCTTATTTTACACTTGTTAATAATGGAGATGCCAGTAAAGTAGCATCCTTTACTTTTTTAGTTCCCTTGATAGCCGTTTTTACCAGTACGCTATTTTTGCATGAAGCTTTTACAACAAACCTTTTATTTGGACTTGTATTCATCGTTGTCAGTATTTATTTGGTCAACCGTAAACCGAGTCTTAAAAAGCAACAGATTGAACAAGCCATTTAATAATTGTTTGAAATAGAGGCATAGCCAAGCGCTATGCTTTTTTATTTGAAAAAGAATAAAATTTTACTATTATTTATGACAAAATATTGCAAATTGCTTTATAATTTGAATATTCCATTACAAATAAAGTTTCATTTCTAATCCATATAGTTTTTCGATTATGTTTCAAAGGGGAGAAAAATTTGGATAATGAACAATTATTGACTTTTATTAATGTATCGGATTTAAAAAATTACTCTCGCGCTGCGGAACACTTAAACTTAACCCAGCCTGCAGTTACAGCAAGAATACAAAAGCTTGAATTGGAATTGAATTGCAGACTCTTCTTGCGAGATGGAAAAAAGATATCTCTTTCAGAAGAAGGATTGGCCTTGCTACCTTTTGCTCAAAAAATAGTCAACTATATGAATGAAGCTAAACAAGCAATCGATACTTTGAAAATTCCATCCTTAACCATCGGATTATCACCTGCCATTTCTGTTTCTGTCCTTTTTCAAGTATTATCGCTATTACGTGAAAAGAACCAGTTTTTATTCGATATTGTCGAAGCAGAAGATTCGACTGAAATAGCTAAGATGGTTACAGAGGGAAGGGTCGATATTGGACTCGTTAGAAACGTGGTTCAATTTGCGGATCTTGAATCAAAGTATCTGTTCCTTGAAAAATACAAATTTATTGTAGGTAAGAACCACGAATTAGCAGCTAAACCTGTCATTTCTTTGAAGGATTTAATTGGCCAAACGATGATTTGCTACCGTAGGCAAACCCCTATTGCTGTAAAAATTGATGAAAAGTTAGTTGGCGTTGAAAAACTAAAACGTATTGAAGTCGGCGGATTTGAAATGGTAAAATTCATGGTAAAAAATAATTGGGGATTCAGTATCATTTCAGAACTTGCGTTAGGAAATGATAAAGAAGATGTGCCCAATCAGCTGAGGGTCATCCCTTTTCCCGAATTTAATGATCTTACCTTTCATATAACAGGAATTTACAAAAAGGATTCACCAAAATTGGAAAACCTACAGTTGTTTTTAGATTACTTTGAATCAACTCTACAAACACTGCAATAAATTAACAATTCAGTGGTTTTCCCTCTAGATATTCCGCAGATTCGTAAATATTGAATAAAAATAGCAGAAAGCAAATAGTCCGCAGAAGAAAACCCTGCGGACTACCAAAAATGAAAGCAGTGATTAAGATAAAATTCGTTTTTCACCTTCAATTGCTTGAATAGGGTCAATGTTTTGGGTGAATTCCAGTGTCCCGATATATTGTCCATTTTCATCACGAACTGCGAAATATCGAATATAAACATATTTATCACGAAACTTAATCCAAAAATCATCACAGTCTTTCTTTCCTGCTTTAAAATCTGCCAAGAGTTCCTCAACTACATGAACACTTCTTGGCGGATGACAGTTTTGAACCGTTCGGCCGATGACTGCCTTTGTACGTGCAAATATTCTTTCCTTTCCATGCGAGAAATATCGGACAACATCCTCGTGATCTATAAAGGTGATGTCAACAGGTAAATGGTTTAACAAGAGTTCAAGCTGTTTTAATGACAAGGTCCCTGTTTCCATTTTAATATAACCCTCCGAAATGGCTTTCTCATCCAAACCCTTCCGCTCTGGCTTCCATTCAGCCGCTGGCCCAGTCAAGCAAAAGCCAATTTCATCACTTTCATGGGCAATTTTAACCCACTCATCTTCGGTAAAATTATATAGTGCCATCGGAAAAAGAATATTTTCTTCACGATAAATCATCCCGCTGACTTCACTAATGATATAGTTTACAGCCCCTACGACTTCTTCTTTGTCTCCACTATAATTTGTTAGTTTTAATTTTGCGAGCTTAATGGAATCACGAATATAATCATCTATTCTCCACATATTGGTACTTGGACCGAATATTCCATACTTTTCTAAATAAGGAAAAACCAAATTCTCTTTACGGCTATAATGCTTATCGATATCAAGCATCATATTGATATCTTCAAGGAGCAAGTACACATGTTCATCTGAATCCGTTTCTGCAAACTGATTTAAATGAACTTGCAGCTTTAATGTTATTAGTTTATCAATTTCTTTATTTTCGAGTATAAACGTATGAATCGGGTGACCTGGCTGTTCTTCAGGGTGTTGTAAGGTCTGCTCCACCTCAATGGAATCTTTAAAGATTTCCAGGTGGTTCGCATATAAATCATGGACTTCGACAATCGAAATTCCTTCATCCTCCAAGAAATCATTTGAGAGCTGGGAAATTTCTTCAATTGTTATTTTTCCAATATAAGCGTCAAAATGTGCTTTAACCTCATGAATATTTCTGCCATTATGAAGTTCCTTAAAAATATTTCTTAATATTTCAAGTCGTTCTGGATTATTTATCGTGTGTTGTTTGCGGTTATTAATAATCTCACTCATAGGTTTCTCCTTTTGGGTACTTTGCTGATAACGTTTCTCAGTAAAAGAATATCACGGATAAAGTTTCATCTATGTGATGTACATCATTAATTAGCCGTGAATTTTTTGAAAAAAATGTGAACAAAGTACCCTTGAGATCCCCTATATTCATGATATTCTCTAGATCATTAAAATTTCCCGGATATCCTCTTCAGTCAACATGGTGGATGTATTTTCTGAAGAATCAATTATTTCCTCAATTAAATTTCTTTTCTTCTCTTGCAGTTCATTCATTTTTTCTTCAATTGTTCCACTGGCAACAAGCTTAATCACTTGAACGTTCTTTTTCTGACCGATCCGATAAGCACGGTCTGCTGCCTGCTCCTCAACAGCTGGATTCCACCAAATATCATATAAAATGACGGTATCAGCCCCCGTCAAGTTAAGACCAGTACCGCCTGCTTTAAGTGAAATAAGGAATAGGTCCCGCTCACCCTCGTTAAAACGATGGCAAATGTCTACCCGATCAACTGAAGGTGTTTGTCCATCTAAGTAAAAAAAACCTCGTCCTTGAAAAGCTAGCTCCCTTCCAATAATCTCAAGCATTTTTGTAAACTGAGAAAAGATGATCACTCTTCTTCTGGAAAGCTTTGCTTCTTCAAGTAGTTGCATGAGCTGTTCAAATTTCGCTGAAGTGCCTTTATAACCATCCACAAACAATCCTGGGTGACAACAGATTTGCCTTAACCTAGTTAAACCAGCAAGGATTTTTATCCGATTTTTTCTAATCGTATCTTTGTTAAGATGCTTTAAGGTGTCATGCCTTAGTTTTGCTAAATAGGCTGCATAGAGCTTTTTCTGATCAGCCAGTAATTCCACTGATTCAATCGATTCAATTTTTTCAGGGAACTCTTTTAAAACATCTTCCTTCATCCTTCGAAGCATGAACGGACGAATTCTCCTTGCAATTGTCTTTCTTGACAGGTGACTGTATTCCTTTAACCCTTGAAATAGTTCAGGAAAAACAACATGAAATATCGACCACAGTTCCTCCGCAGAATTCTCCACCGGTGTCCCTGTAAGGGCAAAACGATTTTCTGCCGTGATTTTTTTTACTGCCTTAGCAGTTTTAGACAACGGATTTTTAAAAGCCTGTGCTTCATCAAAAAACACAGTATGAAAAGATTGTTTTTCGTACCATTTTACATCACTACGCAATAACGGATAGGAAGAAATGACAACGTCCTGTTTTAAAGCTTTGTTCTGGATTTTAGAACGGTTCTGTTTATTTCCATCAATCACAACTGCCCGAATTTCAGGGGCAAATTTTTTCAATTCAAAAAGCCAATTATACGTTAATGACGACGGACAAACAATTAATATAGGGGTCTCCTTATCACGAAGTACGGATAAAACAGATACTATGAAAGTGATACTTTGCAGGGTTTTCCCGATCCCCATATCATCCGCAAGGATTCCACCGAATCCATAACTTGCAAGATTTTTCATCCATTGATAACCCTGCTTTTGGTAGTCCCTTAACACCATTTTTAAACTTTTTGGAATTGGAAACTCCTCTTTCTTCGGATTTGAGAGGTTTTCTAAAAACTTTCGAAAAGACTCCTCAAACGTGAAAACTTTTTGTTCATCACCGAGGTCAAGAAGTCGTAATCCCTGAACTATTGGCAGGTTCAAACCTTTTTCTAAATCTTCATATTGAGAGGGCACAGCCTGCAAAAATCGTTTGATTTCTTCAAAATCCCTTTGTTCAAGAGAAAGCAAGGAGCCATCTCGCAATCGATAATATTTTCGTTTTTCCTCTAAAGCATCTAAAACATCACGGATTTCGCTATCGCTGATCCCTTTTAACTCAAATTTAAATTCAAGCCAATTGGTTCGTTCTTTTTTCAGCTTTACCCGAATGCTTGGGAAAGCAGGTCCTCGAAAAATCCGATTTTTCACGGCGATTGTTGCATAGATTTGGACAAGCCTTTGAAGTTCGGGAACTACATGATAGAGAAATTCATATTCCAGCTCTTCATTATGCAAAAAATAACCTTCTTCCGTTTTTGCAAATGAGCTGTCTTCCATTAACTTGAGAATCGCTGCTTCTTTTTTAACATCCCTGATCAATAATGTTCTTTCTTGTGGCTGTCGATTTTCCAACGGATTAAACACGATATTTTCATAGCAAAATTCTAATCCAGCAAGAAGCTTGTTATTCACTCGGTCCAAATAAAGCTTTGCAATTAGTGGTGTTTTTACTAGTTGATTCGAGATTTTATCATCTATTTTTAGGTCACCTAATTTTTTTAATCCTGGGACCACCTTTTCAATAAAGAAGTCTACTTGTTCAGGATGAATCGGAATGCGATTCGTTCCCACCTGCTCAATCATATGATTTAATTCCAAAAGACGTCCTGTATCCTCACTTTCAAGTGAAACGATCTTGCCTTCTGTTAATACCATATGATAAAGGTCGAGCACGACCATTCGATTAAGTCCATTAACCTTTAAGGTATACCGATTTTCCTCTTTGAAAAACTCAAACTCCAATGGTAATCTCTCTTCTGAAAAACTTAAACTATCGAACGTTTCACCGTTAACTTTTAGTTTAACGAATGGAGCATCTTTCAAGAGTGGAAATATCCGTTTCCATGCCGTAGGAGGAATAATTAATTGTTTTATGTCAGAATGAGCTGGTAATGGGTCATTGTAGACCTTTTCATCTTGAATGATCCTTATTAGTTCTCTCATCACCCTATCAGATTCTTTTTCAAAGCAAAATCTCCCTGGATCGAATGTAAATGATGCCGAAAGTATAGTAGAGATTCCTTCTTTAACATTCACTAAAAAGTTTCGAATTTGTTGAACCTCTTTTGAAGCAATTTCGAGCTCGATCCCAAGCAATTGATTAGTACCTACAGAGATAGGTTTGCATATAAAAACGACAGCCACTTCATTTCTTGTTTCGAAATGGTTCAACCTGCCGGTAAAAGGAACAGAATGTTCATTAAACAAAGTTAAGAAACCAGTTGTCAAACTGCGATTTGTATCCTGGGTTTGTTCAGTTGGGATCGTCCCCTTTTTTGATGCTGGAAGACTGCGATTAAAACTGCAGCAATATGTTGACAATCTTTGTTGTAAGAAGCCAGCTTCGGGCAGCTGCATTTTGAAAGGATGCTGCCCTTCTCGTCACATTGAATCGTGGCATGGAAATCCTCTGAACCAATCACTGTGGCTTCGCAAAAATCGGGACTAAAATGATTAAATTTTACTTTATTAGCATGATAAAAAGAGTCTCCTCTTTTGAAGGAGACTGTTCCGCACATTTCTTTGATTTTTTTTTCATTTAATATAATATTCAAGAGTCTGTTTCCTCCTGAGGGCTAGTCTAGACAATATTGTATCATATTTTTCTCTTTTGAAAATTAAGTAACCAGCCAATACCAAACCGATCAACAAGGTTTGCATGAAGCGCTCCCCAAAATGTTTCTTGAAGTTCCAGAGTAATCCTGCCTCCTTGGCTGAGTGAGTCATACACTTTTCTAATTTCCTCTTCACTTTCACATTCTAAAACAATTCGGACATGATCCCCTTGATTAACTTTACTAAAAGTATCTGAAAAGTGAATGATACTGTTTCCAAAATGCAGCTCTGCATGGAGACATTTTCCATCCCCAGTTTTCTGGATGTTTGTAATCTCCCCTCCAAATAACCCTTGATAATACTCCATGACATTGAGACAATTATCTACAAATATGTAAGGACTGGCACTTTTCATTACAATTCACTCCAGATATATATTTCCCTTGATTTTATCACAAATGACTTAAACTATCATGTTTGTCCTTTCATAAAAAAGCGTCTCATTTTATATTTAACTCACGTTAAAAACCTGAACAGTTTTTACCTGTTCAGGTTTTTACTAGGCTTTTGTGATTCTATGCTTGGATATAGTTCGTGTTTCTAAAATCTAAATCTGCTTGTTCGACTGCCTGCTCAAAAATAATAAAATCTTCCTCTTCCCAAATGGATAGCTGAAACTTTTCCTGTAGTTCTAAAACGATTTCTTTTGGTAAGCTTTTTGTAACATATATTAGCGGCTTCATTTATTTTCAACCCCTCAGCTTATCGATTTACATTTAACAAAACTACTGTTAGTTATTTAGACGATAATCAATCAGCTATAGAAAACTCTTACCGTTCTTCAATTGGAACATATTTTCTTAATTGTGAGCCAATATATTCCGCTCTTGGACGAATAAGTCGGTTATTCGCATATTGTTCTAAAATATGTGCTGTCCAGCCTGACGTTCTGCTAACGGCAAAGATTGGAGTGAACAATTCCCTTGCAATTCCCAAGCTATGGTAAGTTGAGGCTGAGTAAAAATCAACGTTTGGAAGAAGTCCTTTTTCTTTTTGAATGATTTTGTCAATTTCCACAGACATTTCATACAATTTGTCCTGACCAGTAAGAGAAGTTAGTTTCTGTGACATCCCTTTTAGGAATTTAGCACGAGGGTCTCCTGTTTTGTATACACGATG
This sequence comes from Neobacillus sp. PS3-12, assembly GCF_030915385.1. Taxonomy (GTDB): domain Bacteria; phylum Bacillota; class Bacilli; order Bacillales; family Cytobacillaceae; genus JAEVLT01. The sequence goes on from NZ_CP133268.1 coordinate 574,186, forward strand.
ACCAAAACCCATAATTTTTTTCTTTTGAACCATTGCTTCATAGACATAGGATTCAACATTTTCGACTTCGCCAATTTCCTCAAGCATTTTCATTACTGCCTCATTAGCTCCGCCATGCAACGGACCGCTTAAAGTACCAATTGCTGATACAATCCCTGCATAAATATTAGCTAATGTCCCAACTGTTACACGGGATGCAAATGTGGAAGCATTTAGTTCATGGTCTGCATGAAGAACCAATGCAGTATCCAATGATTTAATGGCCAGCTCCTCAGGCTCTTCCCCATTTAACATATATAAGAAATTCTGAGCAAAGGAAAATTCAGGCTTTGGTAAAAGAATTTCTTTTCCTTCTTTTACACGTTGGATGTTTGCCACCACTGTTGAAATTTTTGCTTGAATCTTTAATGCTTTAAGACGATTCGCTTCAGGAGACATATCATATGCATCCTCATCGTACATCTCAAGAGCGGAAATAATTGTTCGAAGCATTGCCATCGGGTGAGTATCTTTTGGAAGGGCTTTCAATAGTGAAGTTACTTCAAGAGGTAATGTTCCTTGTTGAGCAAGATCCTTCCTCAACTTAGTAAGTTCTTCTCGTGTAGGTAATACATCATTCCATAGCAAGTATATAACTTCTTCGAAGCTTGCATTCTCAGCTAATTCATCAATATTAATCCCTCTGTAAGTTAAAACACCATCAATAATAGAACTAATACCAGACTGTGTTGCCACTACCCCTTCTAAACCTGCTGTTGACATTCTACTCTCTCCTCTCAACCTCAAAAATATCAAATTTATTTAAAATATTAAAATATCTAAAAACCTATTATAATATCGCTTTTAATAATTTTCTTAAAATTCCAACTTTTCTATACTTATACTTTACAACCTCGTAATCTATAAGTAAAATGAATAATTAGAATATATAGTATGAATAGAATGAATAAATAGTATGAATAGAATGAATAAATAGGAGCCTATTATGGAATTGCGTGACTTAAAATCTTTTATTGAAGTTGCCTCTCACAAAAGCTTTACCAAGGCAGCGGCGCATTCTTACTTAACACAACCTTCTCTAAGTAAAGCAGTAAAAAAATTAGAGGATGAACTCCATGTGGAACTTTTCGATCGATCAACCAGAAGTTTGCGTCTGACTGATGCCGGAAGGATCGTTTTCCAGCAAGGCCAAAAAGCACTTTGTGCATTGGGGGAATTGGATATCCTTTTGGATGAAATGAAAGAAGTGGTCGTTGGAGAAATTAAAATGGGTGTCCCACCCCTTATTGGTACTCTATTTTTCCCAGAAATTGCCCGTAACTTTCACGATAAGTATCCAAAGGTTACACTCGAATTGGTTGAACTTGGGGCGAAGAGAATCACTCAGCTGGTTGAAAGCGGGGAAATAGATCTTGGAATAATCGTTCTTCCAGCAAGTGAAACAAAATTTGATGTTTACCCATTCATTGAAGATGAATTTGTATTATATCTGCATGAAGATCATCATCTAGCTAAAAACAAAGTAGTAACAATAAGTGATTTGAAGGATGAAAAATTCATCCTGTTTTCCGAAGATTTTGCTTTGCATGATTATATTAAACAATCTTGTGAGGAAGCTGGTTTTACTCCTGAGATCTCCTACCAAAGCTCACAGTGGGATTTAATTATTGAGCTTGTTTCTTCAAACCTTGGTATTACCCTCATGCCAATATCCATTTATTACAAACAAACGAATCAAAATGTAAAAATCATTCCAATTGAAAAACCACATCTTTATTGGAAACTTGGGCTTATCACTAAAAAGGATGCCTATCATTCTTTTGCTTTGAAAGAGTTATTAAAAATGCTCGAGAAAAATGAGAATTCCTCCAATGACACTTAACTGATCTCGTGATAGTTTCTTACCGATATTAACCCAAAGCGCCTATGTGTATAGGCGTTTTCTTTTTTTTGGTAAAACAACATGTAATATTTTCCTCTCTTAATATTTTTCATTGGAAAAATACATGTAGGACATACTAAAAGTGGAGTATTAAGAAAGCATTTTATTTCTTGAAGGTACATATACAAGCATGGGGGAATCGTAATGAGGACAAGAATGGCCATTTGGTCTGGTAAAATGGCAGGGATACTTAGCAAATCAATGGGAAACGATGGGACCACCATTCCGGGGGTTGTCGCTCGGAAAGTGGATCCTCTCTTTTTGAGGCATTTAAGAAAAACGGCTAAAACCATTATCTATATCACAGGGACAAATGGAAAAACAACAACAGCAAACTTGGCAGCCCATTTGCTTCGGTTTGCAGGGAAAAAAGTGATTGCTAATTTGGAAGGTTCCAACATGGTAACTGGCCTGTCTGCTGCGCTTGTCCGTCAGACACCATTAGTTGGATGGCGTGTGAACGAAATTGCCGTAATGGAAGTAGATGAAGCAAGCCTTCCGAAGGTGGTATCTGAATGTGCCCCTGATTATCTGATTGTAACAAACTTTTTCCGCGATCAGCTTGATCGCTATGGGGAAGTTGATTTGCTTATTAAAAAAATGAAAGAGAGTCTTCGTACTTTTGATATTAAACTTATTTTGAATGGTGATGACCCATTTGTACACCGTTTCTCAAGTTTGCAAAAAGAGAATATTTATGTGGGTCTTGATGCCAATGCCTGCCCTTTTCAATCCTACAGTATGGCTGAATCTAAATATTGTCCGGAGTGCCAAAATGAGTTAACCTACACAACCATCCATTATGGTCAGTTGGGACACTACAAGTGTTCGTGCGGGTTCTCGCGTCCAGAACCGAATTTTTCTGTTGAAAAGGTTGAAAATGGCATTCAAGGTGTACGCCTGAGCGTTGATGGAGTGTCCTATCCAACTACTTTAAAAGGTATGTACAATGCCTACAATGCTTTGCTGGCCATAACAATGTGCAGGACATTAGGTATTGACTCAAAATACATTCAAGATGGACTTGTCTCGTATCACAAAGGGAATGGCAGAATGCAGGAATTTTCGATTAACGGGGTAAAGTGGAAGCTTAATTTGGTTAAAAATCCAGCGGGAGCTAATGTAACACTATCGGAATATATGCTAACCAAAGAAAAAAAGCAATTTATTTTCTGCTTAAATGATGAACTGGCTGATGGTGAAGATATTTCATGGATATGGGATATTGATTTAGAAATGGCAAATCGTTCGGAAGTTGATATTTATATTGCCTCTGGAAAAAGGGCTTATGATGTCGCACTAAGAATGAAGTATGCAGGGATACCCTCAGAGAAAATCATGATTCTCCCCAATTTAAAAGAAGCAGTGTTCTATACAAAATCGAAAGCTCTACCAACCTACGTAATGGCAACATATACTTGTCTTTCTCCGCTGATCAGCATCCTATCCAGGGAAACAGACAAGCTGGAAAAAGGAGATGAGAACATTGGAACTGCTACTATACCACTTTTGCCCAGATACCTTAAACCTGTATGGGGACAGAGGAAATATCATATGTTTAAAAAAACGATGCGAATGGCGGGGAATTACGCTTCAAGTCGAAGAAATAAATAAACCCGAAGATCTAAGGAAGAAAGAATGTGACTTATTTATGATCGGTGGCGGCAGTGATCGGGAACAGGCCATTGCCACCAAACGACTAACGCCTCTAATTAAGGAAATTAAAGCATGGGTGGATGATGGGGTTGCTGGTTTAACCATTTGTGGCGGATACCAGTTTCTAGGAGAATACCTACAAACGAATAATGGCGAAAAATTAATGGGTATGGGAATTCTCCCTTTTTACTCGATTGCAGAAGAAAATAGACTAATGACAAATCTATTAGTAGAATCCAGGCAATTTGGGAAAGTTGTTGGTTTTGAAAATCATAGCGGCAGAACCTACCATGACTATCCGACACTTGGCAAAGTGGTCAAAGGGTATGGGAATAACGAGAATAGTGGTGAAGAGGGGCTTCACTATCATCACTTAATTGGGACCTATCTGCATGGCCCAATCTTACCGAAAAACCCAGTAATCGCTGATTACCTTCTAGATAGTGCATGTGAACGTAAATATGGAAAAAAGTTGGAGCCGCTTGGAGACCAATTAGAAAACGAAGCAAGAACAACCGTCTGGAACCGATTTATCGAAAATCCTCCTACACGAATGAATCGATTGCTTCGAAAGAAGTCGTCTTAAATAAAAATACCCAATAAATAAAGGTTAAGCACACATTATAAATATATAATGTGTGCTTATTTGTTTAGTTAAGATCTTCAAATTCCTTAGCGATTCTTTCAAAAGCCTCTTTAATAATCGGGCGCGGGGACGGAAGACAAATTCTTTGATATTCCAACCCTTCTTCACCAAACATTTTTCCATCTTCTAAAATGACATTTGCTTTATTGTATATTCGATCATGTACTTCCCTAGGTGATATCCCATAACCGCTAAAATCCAGCCACATTAAATAAGTTCCCTCTGGAATTCTGGTTTTTACTTTTGGCATTCTTTCAGCAAGGAAACTTTTCACCCATTCCATCGTACCATCAATATACTCCTTTAATTGCTCTAACCACTCTTCGCCTTCGTTATATGCCGCAATAAGAGTAGAAATAGCAAATGGAGTGGCAACTTGGTGTCCCATTGCATTAACAAACTTAGCCCGAAGGTTCGGATTTGGAAGTACCATGTTAGTACAATGCAGACCCGCAACATTAAACGTTTTATTAATAGCCGTGCAGGTAATTATATGCTGATCATCTTCCGCAAGTTTTGCAATTGGGGTAAAGACCTGATCCCGACGAATTAAATCCCCATGAATTTCATCAGCAACGATTAAAACATGATTTTGAGCACAAATGTTAGATAATCGTTTAAGCTCTTCATTGCTAAAAATTCTTCCAGTTGGATTATGCGGATTACAAAGAATAAACATTTTCGTTTTTTCATCTTTTACTTTCTGCTCAAAATCCTCAAAATCAATGGTGTAAACTCCAGCGGCATCAACTTTCAATTTGTTATTAATGACTTTTCTTCCATTGCCTTCAATTGCGCTAGTAAACGGAGGATACACGGGGCGTTGAATAATAACGCCATCACCTGGGTCTGTAAATGCCCGAACAGCAACATTAAGAGCAAAAACTGTTCCTGGACTGTAAACAATTTCTTCCTTTTTAATTTCCCAGTCATGGTGCTTTTTGAACCAATACTGAATGGCTTCATAATATTCGTCTGGAAAAACGGAATAACCAAAGATTCGATGGTCCACTGTTTTACGCAATGCATCAGTGACTGGCTGTGGAATGGGAAAATCCATATCTGCCGTAAATAATGGTAACGAATCAGCATCATATCTTTCCGTAATTCCACTTTTTTTGATTCTTTCTCCTCCATCCCATTTTAAGGAATATGTCCCTCTTCGATTAACGACCTCATCAAAATTATATATCATGATTTTTCCACCTTTACTATGTACTTATAATTAGAATACCAAAATCAAAACTTTCCCCCAATAAGTTTGTTTTTTTGTACATCAAAAACTCGATGGGCCAATTTACAATCCAGTTAAACAAATCATGAAAGGCCAGAATGTTCTTCTTTTTTGGAAGTCCTAAAAATAAGAATCAGGTACGAAAGAACTGCCCCACTGCCGGCACATACAATGACAACTCCCATCGGAATTGCAGTATGTTCTCCACCTAATCCGACAAATGGTGCTGCAATTGCCCCCAAGGCAAGTGACAAAACACCTAGCAAGGCAGAAGCGCTCCCTGCATTCTTTCCTTGTTTTTGCATAGCGAGTGAAAAACCTGCGGTATTAGTTACCCCAACACTTGCCACCACAAAAAAGAGCGGGACCAATATCAGATATAGGCTTACGTTTAAACTAATAAATGTTAGGAGAACGATTCCGCCAATAAAAGAAGTAGTCAATCCAAATACAAACAACTTAGCCTCATGAATTCGTCCAGCTAATCTTCCGGTCGTTTGACCTGCAATCATAATTCCAACAGCATTTATAGCAAAGATCATGCTAAACATTTGCGGGGAACCCTTATATATATTTTGAATTATGAATGGTGAGCCTGAAATATAAGCAAACATACTAGCAAAGACAAGGCCTTGTGCCAAGGCATAACCAATGAAGCTCTTATCCAGGATAAGGTTTCGAAAGGTCTTTAATGTATGTTTGATACCTCCTAACGATCTTCTTTCTTCATGAAGTGTTTCAGGTAAACCGAAAAGGACGACTAAAAACATAATAAAACCGATGGCACTTAAAACAAGGAATATTCCATGCCATGATATAACTTTTAATAACTGAGCCCCGATAACTGGGGCAAGAATCGGGGCCAGCCCATTTACTAAGGCAAGCAGGGCAAAAAATTTCGTTAATTCATATCCGGAATAAAGATCGCGCACAATTGCCCTTGAAATAACAACACCTGCAGATCCAGCTAATCCCTGGAAAAGACGCATAACAACTAATAACCATATTGATGGACTAAATACGCATAATAAAGAAACAATAAAATATATAATTAACCCAATTAAAAGCGGTTTTCTGCGTCCAAATACATCACTTAATGGACCTGCCAGCAACTGTCCTGATGACAGACCAAGTAAGAAAAAGGTTAAACTTAATTGAGCCAATGTTGGGCTGGCATGAAAATCTCGAGCAATGTTTGGCAGTGCAGGCAGATACATATCGATTGATAAAGGACCAAATGCCGCCAACGAACCTAAAACAACTGCCATCCACAGCCGCTTAGAGCCTGAGATTCCCTCCCCAATATTATTCTTTATAGATTCTCTCATTCTTAGACCCCTTCCTATCCTTGAACGAAATCTCACTTTTTCAAAAAGTGGGAAAATTACCTTATCACATAATATAACATGATAAAGTTATTTTTACTTTTAATTTAGCTTCGATATCCGAAGTAATTTCTTCTGTTTAGAACCTATTGGTTAAATGAAAAAAATACAGAACAGATTCATAATCTGCCCATTTTTAATTGGTACGTATGAAATTACGATGTTTTCTTAAACTAAACGTAGAGTTCGGCTCTTATTGGAAAACAATTTTCGTTATTCATGTTGGTATGGGGGTGAAACAAATGACTGAAAAAAAGTCAAGCTTTCCAAATGTAAGTCTAGGCGGTAAATTAAACAAACAAAAATCAGAGAAACATGCTGGGAACCTGCGTTATCGTGAAAAAGATGAATCAGACTCCATTACTAAAAAGTAAAAGATGTTAAAAGAGCTTGGGATGCCAAGCTCTTGTTTTCCTTTTAATTTGAATATTTAACTAAAACAAAAAATTAAGGGTGTATAGAATGTACGATAATTGGATTTATAACCACTTCATTAACACTTCTTTTTTTATTGTCTTTTGTTTATCTTTACCTCTCGCATTTGGAATTTGGCTCCTCTTTTCCTTAATTAATATAAGTAATAAAGAAAACTCAAAATAAGCTGCCTTTCGTTCTCCATTCTGTTGCCAATATTCCTTAAAAAATATGCTCGCCATAATGATCGAACAACCATTAGAATCAACAAGAGCCGTGGAAATTTCCCACGACCCCCGATGTTATCTTATTTATACATTGAATTATATTTTCCTTCATGTAATAAATCCACAAATTCATTAGACAGATCTCCTAAATGAAGAATCTCGTCCCACCCATTGACAACACTTTGAAAAAAGTCGGAAGTTATATTGAAGTCAATCAGGAGATCCCCAGTATTGCTGTATACACTGGTATAAAGATTTCCCGATTTGTCTTCCAGCTCTAACAATTTTTGAAAGGATATATCTTGATTATTCATTTTAAAATTTACTTTTATTTGAAGGAGATCAGAAGCTTCAGTAAAAATTTCAGCTATTTCATCTACCTGATCCTTATTAAGGTCTGTTGGTGAAGTTTGATTTAAATATTGTTCCATTCTCGCATCAAGCAATTTTAATTGATCAAGTTGATTTTTATTATTTTCTTCAACTTGCCCTATATAATCAAAAAACCTTTCAACTTCCTGGTCGGTAATTCCTAATTCATTTAGATCATTTTCTATCTCTGCCATAAAATCATCATGTTGAACATAAAAGCCAACAGAAGTATCTAAATCCTCAATAAATGTATATTCACTTAAGGAATCCCCGAAGTGATCCAGCAAGGCCTTTAATTGCTTATCAGTTAATTTATATTTGCTTAGTAATTCCTGGTAATTATCAGTATTAATTGGAGTTCCGAGAAGGTCTTTCAAATCTGCAACAGAATTAATCTCATTCAGTGGTATTTCATAATAAGCTAAATAATCGATTAAATCTTGCTTTGTCCAGCCAATTTTCGTTAAATATTGGTTAAGTTCATTCTCTGGAGGTGCGGCTAATACACCAGGAACATTCATAAAAAGTATCAAGGAAAGTAAAGATATAACAAAGGATTTTTTTATAATCAATTTAACTTGCCTCCCTTAAATTATCATTTCATGTTTAATGTTCCCAACATACGCCGATTAAAGAATGAAAGAAATTGCCAAAACTTAAAGGTAAAAAAAACAGCTGTATTTAACAGCTGCCTCTAGTTTACATAAAAATTTTTAACCATCTCACCCATTACCCAATTTGCCCTTGCCCCTGTTACTCCAGTACTAGGACATACACCTTTGTTACCAGTTAATTCCGCCACAATTGTTTCAACGAGTGGCTGATGTACATGCTGTGGCGGCTCAAAACTCCAATTTTCTGATCGACTAGCAGTGATTAAAGTAATTGGTTCATTCCCAAAAGTGGAAAAAGTAATTTTCCCTTTACTGCCGATAATTTCGTTTACATCAACATTTTCAAAAGCAGAAAAACACCAATTTCCTACTCCATGAACTCCGGATTCAAACAAGTATGTACCTGTTACAATATCTTCAGCCTGATAATAACCTGCTTGATTAGAGGCAATGCCTTTGACAGCTTTTATAGGCCCAAGTAAAAAGTCAAAAAGGTCAAGCGTATGACTGGCCAAATCAAAAAATAAACCACCTCCTGCCAAATGAGGCATAACACGCCAAGGAAGTTCTTCAGCATCCATCACTTCTTTTGCAGCATACTGATATTGAGTCGTTGTCACAAACCGAACATCCCCAACAGCTCCATTTTCCAATAACTCTTTAATTTTTAAAAATCGGGGCATTGCTCTGCGGTAATAGGCAACAAAAAGCGGTACATCAGCCTCCTTGCAGGCTTTAATCATTTCTTGACATTCAGTTTCATTCAGCGCCATTGGTTTTTCTACATAAACAGCTTTTCCAGCTTTTGCTGCTTTTATGGTATATTCTTTATGGAATCCGGGCGGAGTTGCGATATAGACTGCATTCACATCAGGATCGTTAATAAGTTTATCTGCATCCTCATACCACTTTGGTACACTGTGCCTTTGTGCATAATCTTTAGCTAGCTCTCCTGACCTTCTCATTACAGCAACCAACTCAGAGTTCCTGCTTTTCTGGAATGCCGGCCCACTTTTCACTTCTGTTACATCACCACACCCAATGATGCCCCAGCGAACCTTGGTATACTTCATGTTGAACTCCTCCTTTATTATTTTCGCTTCTATTTTTCCATACCTTTTCAGTAAATGCCATTTTTAATTTGGAATTTTCTTTTTTAGTATCATTCGATACTATCGTGCTGGCTCAAATGTAAACACATATACCTTTTATCCAACTTTAGTCATAATACATATTCACTATTTTTCTATTCTTTAAATGATTATGTTATTATAAAAACAAGGGCAAATTTTGCGAAAGCAAAAGACGCAAAGCCACGGGCCTAACACAATTCTTTTGTCATGGCAGCCGGGTTACCAGGATTTTAAAATCTTGTAATGTGAGGAATGTATAATGTTTTATCCTACTTTTTTCTGCGGTGTAACTAAAATCAGACATATTGTAAAAGATCGATATTGTTATGAATGTGGGCAAAGATATAATTTAAATTTTGATATTAAGAAAAAAGACCTAAAAAATATTAAATTCAGGCCTTTGGAAGAAATAACATGCCCTAGATGTAAATCACAATTAGAAAAAGGAAATAAAAAATAGCGGAAGTAGCCTCTCTTTACTGTTTAACACAAAAGATTCTTAAATTAGTTCAGCATTTTAAAAATACTATATTTGTGTCAATATTCCGAACTATATTTATTCTATTCTTTTAGTTTGATAAACTATTATCTAGGAATACCCATTATCTTATGTATTCCTTTTGTACCCCAGACTTTTTTACATGACTCCCATTAAGCTGGGGTTATTTTTTTGTGTTTTTCTGTTAGGAATAGGAAATTTTTACTTAAAATTGGAGTTTTTTTGTTCACTTCTTGGCCTAAAGTGTTTATCTCCTGTGGGAAAAATCACTTAACTATTTGTAAATTTATGATAAATTTGTAAATGTACACTACCAAAAAGGAGATCACTCATGTTTTTTATGCCAATTAATGATGAGAAATCCAAACTTGAAAAGCTTATTGAAACGCTTCGTGATGAAATGATCCGTATTGGCATCCAAGAAGGACTTAACAGTGAAAGAACTTTAGAAATAAGTCAAAAACTTGATATCTACATCTCCAAATATCATTTTTTAAAAAACTAATTAATGTGTCATATAGTGAGAGAATACTTTCACTTTAGTATATAAATGATTCGGTTAACTTGTTGTATCAAGCCTGTCTTCTTTTAAGGTAAGGTTCTTAACTTTCATCCACTGACACTAATATTTTCTTCATAAACATCCATCATTTTTTAAAAATTTACCATTCTCTTGAGGAAGTGTCTTTTGACACTTTTTTATTTTGGATAAAAATCTTTTCAGCTATGTATTTGATGATGGTTTTAAATGCGTAATTTTAGTTCAAACTGTTAAAAAATATCTACTGCATTTGATACTTCAAGTAAGGAGTTTTAAAATGAATGATTTGTTAGCACATATTCCGAACGGGCACCCGTTTATTGCTGTTATCTTCCTTATAATAGGAATATTCTTAGTTAGATCTTTATTTAGATTTACTTTTAAATTAGCCTTTCTCGCTGCCATGGTAGGGATCATTCTGTTCGGAATCCTAGGGTATTCACCCAAAGATGTTTTCAATAAAGGTAAACAAATAGCTACTTACACAACCTCCTATGTAGAAGATACAATTAAACCGGCAATTTATAATGGAATAAAAAATGCTCATGTCGAAAAAGGGCCAAATGGAAGGGTGGAATTTATTGGAGATCATTTTAAAATTGGACAAACACCCCAAGGCAAGTTTGTCTTTCAGGTTAATTCCTTAAATGTAACTATTAGTCAAGATGAACTGGCTAAATTTTTGAGCAAGGATGAAATGCAAAAATTGCTGCAAACCCTTCAAGACAAAAAACAACCGAATGAACTATAAACGAAAAAAGCTGGATAAATTCTCTTTATAGAAGTAGAATTTACCCAGCTTTTTCAATTTTCTTTATTGGTGCTAGTCAAGAATTACAATTTTCACTGCCTTGCGGCCATATGCTAGTGCATCTGCCCTTGTAGGCATTAATACATCAATTCTATGACCTTTTATTGCACCGCCGGTATCACCAGCAATGGCAACCCCATAACCTTCAACCCAAACCTTTTTCCCTAATGGAATAACCGATGGATCAACAGCTATCAATTTCATATTTGGATTTGCTTTAATATTGTAACCCAGTGTTGTCATATATGCATTATCTTCTGGATTGTATGCAGTTGCAGTAACATACATTTCTTCGCCGTTTCCTGCAGATTGAGCAGTTCCACTTTGAGTGCTGCTTGCTGCCGCTTGACTTGCGGCACTTGCCGCTGCTTGCTCTTGACGAAGTTTCTCTTGTGCAGCTTGAATTTGTGACTCAATATTGGCTTTTTCATCTTGAGTAACTTGCATTTGTTGGTCAATTTGATTCATTTTATCCTGAAGCAAGGTTAAATTATCTTGTCTTTTTTGCAAATTTTGAGCAAGATCGTCTTGTTGTTTCGCCAATGATTTTTGCTCTTCTTCTAATACTTGTTCTTGCCTATCAATCTCTTTTTTGTCATCTTCTATTTTGCTAAGATCATTCTTTTGTGCTGCTAATATATCCTGGTCTGCATTAAACAAGGCAGTAACAGCACTTGCACGTTGGATGAAATCATCGAGATTTTTAGAATCCAAGAAAACTTTAATGACCATACTAAGATGATCATCATGCTGAAGTGCAACAATCCGTTTTTTCATAACGTCTTTGCGAGCAGAGATTTTATCTTCCAAAGTAACAATTTCCTGCTTTTTCTCTTCAATGAGTTGATTTGTAGCCGCCACTTTTTGCTGTGTACTATTTAATGCGGCCTGGTTCTGGGAAATATATGTATTTAATGAAGCGATATCTTTTTGAATACCTTGAATATCATTACTTACTGATTGTTTTTCTTGAGCTTGCTGGTTTAGCTGCTGCTGAACATTTTGTAAAGCTTGTGTGTTTGTTTGCGCATAGGTAAGTGCGGATCCAGAAACGCACAACGCCCCAGTAAACATTGTGAGAATTATACGCTTTATCATTTGCATACACCTCCTCTTTTTGTATACTTATTTATAACAAAAGTTTGTACCAACCATGTTACAAAAAGATTAAAACTGTATCTCATTTTGTCATAAAGCCTGAAATAACAGCAATTAATGAGGATTTATGCGCTAAATATGGTAGAAATTAGTCTATTATTACATAAAAGAAGACCTCAGAGGTCTTCTTTTAATGACATCATATCTACGTTATTTATTGTTTTTCACTACAGAATCAAAAATATTTTCTCCTTTTGATCCACCTTCAGAGCTTTGTTTATTTAATATTTTCAACAGTTCGTCTTGTGTAATTGGTTTTGCATGTGGCATCAGTTCAAAGCCGAATTCTCCATCTGATTCAATTGTTCCGATTTTAACATCTGTAATATAAGAAATCCCCTTTTGACGTAATCTCATTTCTAATTGTTTCTTGGTCATTCGCAATTTCCTTAAATTATCTGTAATTAACTTCCCTTCATTAATAACAAGTGTAGCGTCGCCGATCAAATAACGCTCGAGAATACTCAGTTTGAGCTCAAGCTTTTGGACGACAATGATAAAAACGCCATAGACAACTAGGACAAGGATCACTTGCCATAATTTATTTTCCTTGACTGCGTGACCCATTGTTGTGCCTATTGCTAAGATTACAACCGTTTCAAGAGCGGTCATTTTCGCAACCGATTTTTTACCTGCAAACCTTAAGACGATAACGCTGGTTAGTAATAATAATATGGATTCAAAAATGAAGTTAAAGTTCAAGACCACCACGCCTGACATTATTGTTAACCATATTTTTATCTTTTCAGGTTGTCCCTAACCCCCTGGGTATTGAAATTCTTTTTAGAAATTCTTTTTTACTAGTTTGTAATGGACAAGATTTTCCATTACAGCTTTCTTACAAAACGGTTAGAGTTCGCAAATTTCCGTATATCAGAATTAAAAAATACATAGTTGTGGCTGAGCTAGTGAACATTGGAACCCTTAACCGACTAACTAAGGCAATGCAAAAGGTCGAAATGGTCTAGATTTCGACCTTTACTTATTTATATAAATTGTAGTTAATTTAGTTTTAGATATGGAGCCTTTCCTTCAAAATACGTTCCCAATGCTTTTTGTTTCACAGCATCTTGTAAAATATTAGGAGTTCCTGCTTTCCCAAGAAAAGCAAAGATTCCGGATGCCATTGCAATTTTAAATGCAGCTATTTTAGATTTCATACCACCGGTGCCCACTGTGCTTCCAGTTCCTCCAGCAGCGGCCTCGATTTTAGCAGTTATTTCATGAACTCGTTCCAACCGTTTTGCTTGCTTCGTTTTCTTGGGGTCTGTATTATATAAGCCATCTATATCTGAAAGAATAATTAGCATATCAGCATCTGTCAGGATTGCTGCTTTTGCAGCAAGAGTATCATTATCACCAAACTTAATCCGACTAACCGTTACAGTATCGTTTTCGTTGATAATTGGGATAATGCCTCGTTCCAGCAGAACATTTATTGTATTTTTCACATTCTTATACCTATTTTGATCCGAGAAATCTTCTTTTGTAATAAGGATCTGTGAAACAATGTAACCATGCGACAGGAAAAGCTTTGAATAAACTTCCATCAATAGACTTTGGCCAATTGAAGCAGCAGCTTGCTTTTCAGGCAGGCGACTTGGCCGCTCAATAAAACCAAGCTTTCGATAGCCGGCAGCCACTGCACCTGATGATACAAGAAGAATTTGATGTCCTTCATCTTTTAACTGAACAATTTCATCCACCAATTTTTCGAGCTTCTTTCGACTTATTTCCCCTTGTAGGCTTGTAAGGGAACTGCTGCCAATTTTAATCACTATCCGCTTTTGTATGTCCTGCACCATCAAATCACCCCTATTTCTATCGATTAAATTTACTGTTTTGAAGTTCAGTACTCATTTCTTTTGATCGGGAGGCTGCCCTTTTAATTGCTTGAAAGATTGCCATTCCACCGCCATAGTTTTCTAATGCAGCTAATCCTGCTGCTGTTGTCCCATTTGGTGAGGTTACTTTTTTTCGTAATATTGCAGGTGATTCTTTTTGCTGTAATACCATTTTTGCTGCCCCAAGCAGAGTTTGAGCACTTATTTCCCTTACTGTTTCCATATCAAGACCACCGTTTGTACCCGCCTTTTCGATTTCTTCCATTAAATAGTAAAAATACGCAGGCCCACTTCCGGCGATACCAGTAAAAATATCCATTTTCTCTTCATCTATTAAGTATACGGAGCCCAACGTACTCAGAAGTTCTTTTCCCCTAGATATTGCTTGTTTATCGGCGTTCTTTCCCGGAGACATAGCTGTAGCAGATTCACAGATTAAACTTGACGTATTGGGCATAATTCGAATCACCTGTTGTTCGGTTGGCAAGTTTTCCTCAAGCCAAGAGGTTGTGATCCCAGCAACTGCTGATAAAATAAGTACATGCGGTTTTAGCTTCGTTTTCAAAAAATGGAACACGTCCCCGATATCCTTTGGTTTCGTTACTATAATCAAGATATCAATTTCCTCAAAATTTAGCAGTTCCATTTTGATGGCTTTTACCCCGTATTTTGTTTTTAACTCGAGTAATCTTAGTTTATTGTTTCGATTTGTAACAAAGAGTTGACACTTTGGAAAGTTTCCTTGTTTAACAATTCCTGCAATCATCGCCTCGGCCATTGATCCGGCACCTAAAAAAGCAATGTTTAGTCGTGTTTTCAATTTTACCCCCCCATTCTGTTTCTATTGCTTTTATGAACCCTAGAAAGATACGTTAATGCAAATGTGTTGTATTTTCACCTCATTTAAAGGTCAAATTATTTTCCACGCTTTTATACTCTCTTTCTAAATCACTTAAAGTCCATTCATATAAGTGTTTATTGTTTTTTTTATATATACCGGATTTAATAAGTTTCTCAATTAAATATTGTCTTTTTTGCTGAATTTTACTTTTTAATAAATGTTCCACCTTTTAAAGACGCCTCCCTCTTTAAACTTGAAGCTTCTATGCCATTATAATGATGGCAAATTTAGGAATTTGTCGAACTATTGGTTATTTCTGGACTCTTAAACGAATTGTTATCATTCCTTAATAAAAGACAAAGAACTGTATTTTAATACCTTTCATACCTCTTAGGATTGAAAAATTTTGAATAAAATGTAAATTTTTCGATACCGAATTGTAATAACCTCATTACACGGTTGAAATATTCTCATGCTAAAATCCTGGTTAATGATTTTGATTTTTCTGGATATTGGGATATGAAGAAATGAAGGTGATGAGATGAAAAGGTGGTTTTTGTTATTTATCAATATTGTGATTATTGGAATTGTATTTTTCACTCCCCAAAAAGCTTATGGGGCAATCCTGAATCCTGCGGAATTAAACAATCAGGATTCCATTGTTGATGCTCAAAATGTTCAACACCCTTATACACTACCCGAAATAAATGAAAACCTACAGAAAATTAATCAAGCTATTTTAGATAATCAGCAGGCCATAAAGTCCACTGAAAAGGAAACCGATGTAGTTCATACAGATATTTTGAAACTTGAGCATGAATTAACCTATTTGGAACAAAAAATGAAAAAAAGAGCTGACTTATTAAAAGAACGAGCTAAGACTTATCAGGTTACGGGAGGAGATCTTTCCTTTCTTAATCTCCTTCTTGACTCGGCCAACATTAGTGAATTTATTGATCGGGCTGGAACTGTCGCTACAATTGTCCAAGCAGATCATGACCTTTTTGAAAAACAAAATGCTGAAAAAGAGGATGATGATTTAAAGCATCGGTCTTTAGTAAATAAGCTTAACAAACTGAATGGTTTAAAAATTAATTATCAGGGGATGCAGGCGCAAATCTTAGAACAGGAAAAACATTATGAAGATTTGAGAATACAATTGCAGCAACAAAACAAAGATTCAGCAATGACAGCAAATCCAGCTGCACTCATCAGCCCTTCCGATTCGACCCAAACTGCTGGCCTAGCTGGAAAAATTTTAGATGTAAGCCGAAAATATATTGGACATTCCGTTTACATTTTTGGCGGAGGAAGGTCGGCCTTTGATATTCAAAATGGCAGATTTGATTGTTCCGGATTTGTTCATTGGGCATTGTCCCAAGTAGGAATCGACGTAGGCACTAGTACAGATTCTATCAAGGACTCAGGAAAGCAAGTACCCGCAAGCAGACTTCAGCCAGGGGATTTAGTGTTTTTTGATACTTATAAACAGGATGGACATGTTGGGATTTACATAGGAAACGGGCAATTCATTGGTTCACAGTGTACAACAGGTGTTGCCATAGCTGATATGACAAGCGGTTACTGGAAAGCCAAATTTAATGGCAAAGTGATCAGATTATAATTTGGCTTTGGCTCTGACAATTATAAGTAACCCGACTTTTTAATCCAGCATATATTGTTCTAGTTATGTGCACAAGATTTGGAGGGATCCCAATGAACGATTACCCCTTGTATCCTTATTTTAGTAAACAAATAAAATGTGAGGAACAGGAAATTAGCTTTCCGCCACAACATCAGGAACGACAGCCTGGATTGGAATATCTAATGGATCCTAGACCCATTTTTGATAATCCATCCTATATCGGAAATAAAAAATTAATTAATAAAACAGCTATTATTACTGGGGGAGACAGCGGGATTGGGAGAGCCGTCGCTGTTGCATTTGCCAAAGAAGGAGCAGATGTTGCGATTGCCTACCTTGACGAACATGAAGATGCGGAAGAAACAAAAGAAGTTGTTGAAAGGCTTGGCAGGAGGTGTATCCTCCTCCCAACCGACCTGCGCTTTAAGGAAAACTGTGTCCGTGTGGTGGAACAAACAATCAATACGTTTGGAAAAATCGACATTCTTGTAAATAATTGTGCGGTTCAATATCCCCAAGAGAACCTAACGGATATAACAGAGCAGCAGCTTGTCCATACATTTGCCACCAACATCTTTTCATACTTTTTTATGGCCCAGGCAGCCATGCCACACCTAAAGCAAGGAAGTGCTATTATCAATACAGCCTCGGTCACATCCTATTATGGGCATAAAACATTAATTGACTACTCTGCAACCAAAGGGGCAATAGTTTCATTTACCCGCGCACTAGGAAATAATTTAGCTGACCAAGGAATTCGAGTGAATGCAGTCGCACCAGGGCCATTCTGGACTCCACTGATCCCAGCATCCATGACTGTTGAAGATATTGCTACCTTTGGAACGGACGTACCGATGAAACGAGCTGGTCAACCTTTTGAGCTGGCTCCTGCCTATGTTTACCTTGCCAGCCATGATTCCCAATATGTAACAGGGCAAACATTACATGTCAACGGAGCAGAATATACTTCATCATAAAATATCCAGGTACTATTATTAAAAATTATGCGAATAGTACCTGGACAACTAAATCCATATAAACATATGTAATAGAAACATAACAAAAAAAATCATAGCACTTATAAGATGGAATTTCCTTCGGAATCCTGATGCTTTGACATGTCTTAAATTTCCAGCATACAGAGCAATAACCAAAAGTAAGAATGATAAGTACCCACTTACTAATTTAAGATGGGTATAGCCTAAGACTGGTCCAAATTCTTTCAAATTGATTCCTGCATGGCCAATGATAATTGTGGTTCCCAAAAGGGCAATTGGAATATGAAATTTCATCATCTGCCGAGAAAATTTTGCAAGCCGAATCTTTACATTTCGTAAAGATGTTTTTCGGATTACTAGAAAGATAAAATACATATTAATATTAATGAAAAAAAGAAGGATTGCTGCTTGTGCAAGGAATTGACTAACAACAACCCAAGAACTTTCATGAGGGCGGATCAACCATATATAAATAATCGAAAATAAAAAAAGTGCAATGTTAAAAAATGTCCAGAGCTTAAAGTACAACGTCTTTCCTCTTCTCTATAAATGTTCATGGAGATTTACGTATTTTATCCCCAAAAAAATTTTTTAATTTGTCTTTCATTTTGATTGATCGATTTTTTCTTGAAGTTTTTCAAGATATAGGTGACCATCTATTGGCAGATCGATTGGTTTATTCAACCAAGAAGAAAGGTAAACAGCATTCAATATTTCTAGTGCTTTAATCCCATCCTCGCCAGGTGCTAACAATGGTGTTCCCTTCCTAATTGTATCTATCCAATTTTGAATGATCCCTAAATGCTCAGGATTTTCTCCTTTAATTGGAATGTTAATCTCCCAACATTCCGGTTCACCAAAAACACCCTTATAGGTTGCATTGAATTCCCTTTCAGATTTCGTAAGACGATAGAATGTAAGTTGTTCATTTTCAATAACGATCTTTCCACGGTCGCCTGCAATTTCAAACCGATTTGTTCCTGGTGCTTCCCCTGTAGAAGTAATGAAAACACCTGTTGCACCATTCTCATATTCAACAAACGCAGTTACATCATCTTCCACTTCAATATCATGATATTTTCCATTGTGGCAAAAGCCATGTACACGTTTTGGCATAAGCCCTGTTGTCCATTGCCAAAGGTCTAATTGATGTACAGACTGGTTAATTAATACTCCCCCACCTTCACCCCTCCAGGTTGCCCGCCAATAGCTTGAGTCATAGTAGCTTTGTGAACGATAATTATTTGTTATAATCCAATTGGTTCGCTTAATTTCCCCTAGTTCATTAGATTGAATAAGCTCCCTTAACTGTTGATAAAGCGGATTAGTGCGTTGGTTATACATCATACTAAATACTTTGCCGCATAATCTTGCTGCTTCATTCATTTCTTCGACGTTTTTTGTATAGACACCTGCAGGCTTTTCCACCAAGACATGCAGTCCCTTCGAAAAAGCTCTAATGGCAAGGTCAGGATGAAGGTAATGTGGCGTTGAGATTATAACAGCATCCATGTCTTTAAAATTAAAAAAGTCATCTTCGTTAACAAATGCCTGTACATTACCAGAAGTATGGTTCACTACCCATTCCAATTGTTCCTCTCTTCTGCCGCAAACTGCAGATAACACTGCACCTTCAACTTGCCCTTGGTCCAGCTGCAAGATATATTCCTTCCCCATAACTCCGATTCCAATTACACCTACTTTTGTAATTTCCATTGTTTGTACGCCTCACTTAGAAGTATTTTTCTTTACCTATTAATGTTTCTATCCTAACCACATCCTCCCCTTCTCTTAAAACTAATAAAAATAAAAAATTTTTCGTCAGCCGCTTCGAAATTTATTGAATGATGATCCTTAACTTTGTAATATAATAGATTTCGAAAGAACTAAATGGGAGTACCATAATGGGAAGAAAATTTGTAATAAAAGTGATAAAGTGTTATTAATAAAAGAATTGAGTGCTAGTCAGTGAATAATGATACTAAAATAATTCATCTAATTATGCTACATACATATAGAAAGAAGGCAAATGATGCGTTTTGCGAAAATGATACCGAATTTATTCACATTAGGAAATTTATATTGTGGTTTTTTATCCGTTGGGTTTGCTGCACATGGTTCATATAAAAATGCAGCTATTCTCATTATCATCGGAATGATGCTAGACAGCATGGATGGCCGATTGGCCAGGATGTTAGATGCCGATAGTAATTTTGGCAAAGAGTTAGATTCCTTGGCTGATATTGTCACTTTTGGTATTGCTCCTTCATTTTTAGTCTATTACACCTATTTTTTTCATTTTGGATTATTAGGATTAGCCGTAGCAGGCCTTTTCCCATTATTTGGCGCATTCCGTTTAGCAAGATTTAACATCAGTCCTAAAAAGGCGTCCTTACGCTATTTTGTTGGGGTTCCAATAACTGCTGCCGGTGGGATTTTAGCGATTCTTACGCTATTTGGAAAAATCATTCCTCATTTAGTCACCTCAGTTATATTCACGGGGTTATGTTTCTTAATGGTCAGCAGGATTCATATTCCAAGCTTAAAAGATGTTCCTTTGCCAAAGTATGGAACAATTGTAACAATCTTTCTCGGCTGTCTCTTATATGTTATATATAGAAGCCCATATACCCACCATTTTCCTTATCTTATGTATATTGCGACACCATTATATATAGCTTACATAGCCTATCGCTTTATCAAAGGGAAAAATCGTAAAGATATTGATTAAATATGCTTTCACGGAACTAGAATAAATAATAAAGATAATTTATCATGATCATTAGAATATCAAAATTATCTATTCTCACAGAAATCATAAAGAGCATCGAAATTGCTCTTTTTTTCTTGGGCTTGATACAGATCAAAAATATAACGGTGGTTAAACATGAAAGAGCTTATCTATCGAAATAATGAACTAAAATTAAAATTTAATTTAAGCATTACCTTTTTCAAAAAGGATATTTTGTTTACAATCTCACTTACTTTAGCAATTTTGAGTTGCTTTTTGCATACTCCAAAGCTCGAATATATTGATTTTAAGGTCCTTATCAGTCTATTTAATTTAATGCTTGCGGTAAAAGCATTTGAAGAACTAAAGCTATTAGATCAATTAGCCATTTTGATTTTAAATAAGTGCCATACCAGTAGAAAAGTTTCAGGAATTCTCATTCTTTTATCTTTTATTAGCTCTATGTTTGTAACAAACGATGTAGCACTTCTCACTTTTGTCCCATTGACTTTAACTATCGGTAAAAAAGCAGAGATAAATATTTTGGAGACCGTTATATTACAGACCATTGCTGCCAATCTTGGAAGCAGTCTTACACCGATGGGAAATCCGCAAAATTTGTTTATTTTTTCTCACTTTGATGTTCGGCCCCAACAGTTTTTTTCAACCATTTTGTTACTAGCAATTATGGGAACCCTATCTTTGGCATATTTAATACTGAGATTTAAAAGTAAGGAGTTAAAGGTGGAGCTTGCTATTCCACCAATGAAAAATAGAAAAAAAGCAGGAATATGGGTTGGTGATTGTATTTTTTTTGATTATCGCATCCATTTTTGGACTGCTTAGTTACAAGCTTGTATTGATCATTGTTTTGGTAACTGCATGTATTTTGGATTTTCATTTATTAAAAAAATTGGATTATCTTTTATTAATTACGTTTGTCTGTTTCTTTATTTTTGTAGGAAATATATCAAATATCGATATAGTGCATTCTTTAGCCAGTGAGAGCTTAAGAAATTCCACTTCTGTTTATTTCAGTTCCATTTTTTTAAGTCAATTTATAAGTAATGTACCCGTAACTATTTTATTATCCAATTTTTTCAAAAAACTGGCAGCCATTGTTAATCGGTGTACATATAGGTGGTCTCGGAACCATTATTGCTTCATTAGCAAGTGTCATTTCCTATCGGATTGTAAACATAAAGAAACCAAAGGAAAGTAAAATCTATTTGGTTAAATTTAGTCTTTATAATTTTTCTTTTTTGGCTTTTCTAACGATCATTCAATATATTCTTTTAAAAAATTTCTCAATCTTATATAAGAATAAGGCTCCGTTTTACTATGGCTGTGTTAAACTTAGTTGTTGATTTCCGCTCTAATCAAAAGCGTTAAAAAGTCAACAATTACCTTTAACACAGCCTTTACTCTAAAAGAATTTGCACTTGCTTTTATGGGACGTTATACTTCTAAATAATTAAAATTTCTTGGACTCACTTTTAATACGATTGGAACTATTAGCATATATTATCTTTGGAACTCCTATTCAAAGAACTCTTAAATAAGTATGATTTATAACGCCGGGACGTGAAAAATTTGGGGCATATTAATTTTCTACTCGAACACTACGGATATTTTGGCATTATCATTGCTTTACTTGGTGGTATTATTGGCCTCCCAATCCCAGATGAAGTATTGCTCACATACGTGGGGTATAACGTTTTTCAAGAGAAAATGGCCTATCTCCCATCCTTGTTTAGTGCTTTTATTGGGGCCTTTGGCGGAATTTCACTCAGCTATTTCTTTGGAATTAAATTAGGTTTGCCTTTTTTACAAAGATTTGGTCCTAAGTTTCATATTACAAATGTAAGAATTAATAAAACCAAAGCTTTATTTGCTAAATTCGGCCCTACCCTACTTTTCATTGGTTACTTTATTCCTGGAGTCCGTCATGTAACCGCTTATTTAGCTGGTATCAATAGTTATTCCTTTAAAAAATTTGCCATATATGCTTATTCAGGGGCGATAGTTTGGTGTTTTACCTTTATCACATTAGGAAAATTACTTGGCGAGAAGTGGAGGTTTTTCGCTTTTTATCTGATGAAAAACCGAATTTTGATCATTCCTGCGGTTATGCTTCTATTAATTTTTGGACTTGTTTATTGGAAAAAAAGAAAAAGAACAGTCAATACCAAAGGAGCTTTTGAATAAATTAAAGACAAAAACGGGAGAAATACTCTCGTTTTTTTATTTTTTTTGTTATTCACCTTATGTTTTTCAATAAAGTTTAATAATTGTAAAAAAAGAATTTGGAAATTTTAAATTTGAGATTAAACCATTTGTAAAAATGGTATACAATATTAATATAGAGGTTAAAACTGCATAAAATAGTTTATTAAGCTCCAAAAAATAAAAATATAAAAAACGGGAACTTTTGAGTGGTTAAATAGGCTAGGTTTAATATAGAATATAAATTAACATATGTGTTTATAAAGGGGATTACCATATGAGCATAAAACAAAAAAAATATAATTTTTTTCAACGGATTGCCCGTGTCTTCAGGTTGAATTTTATTAAGCTTCTTCGCTCACCTGGCGGAGCAAAAAAGGTCGCTCTGGGATTTGCTCTTGGCTTTGGCTTAGAAATGTTAGTAATATCAACCGCTTCACTTATCTATATATTGTTTGTACCCATTGTCCGTTTAGCAAAAGGTTCTTTACCGGCTGCGATTATTGGTAATGTAATTGGAAAACTTTCCTTTCTCCCCGTTCTTCTGCTGCCTTTTGCAAAACAGCTTGGGAAAATGCTCTTTCCTATGAATGTTAAATTAGCTCATGGTACATCCTTTTCTTTTCAAGCCTTACTACATGGTGATTTACGAGGTTTAATTAGTCTCCTCCATGGGGGGATTCATATGTTAATCGGAATGTCCATTTTAGGTACAGTATTAGGTATTATTTCCTACTTTGTCGTCCATGTCTTCTACGAAAAAGAAAGAATGCGAAGGCTAAAAAAAAGTCACGATAAGCATGTCCCACGTGCAAAAACAGTGAATAAAAATTATATTTAAATGAAAAATGCTTATTGTAAAGGCCTTCCGCTTTTTTGGAAGGCCTTTTTCATTTAGACTAGATCTTTATTCGGAGGATGGTGTGGTATTAAAAAAATCTTTATGTTCCTTATTGTTATTTTTCTCTTTTTTTGTTCACCCATTTTGCCATCTGATTCGTAGCTTAACTTTAATTCCTTATTCTCCTTCATGTAAATCCTCCCTTCTTACATTCAATATCTTTTCCGAATCCATGAATGACTAACCAAAACTGTTTTCTTTTTCAACTTTAGGTTATTGTCTATTCTTTTAGCGTATAAAAACATAGATTATTTTGTAATGAAAGTAGAGGAGGAATTGAAATGGAAAAGAAAGCTTACGTGACTGCGCCAACAGTCACCAGTCAACCCTATGTTAGCGCTCCTGTTGCACCCCCAGTACAGCCGCAACCTATAATGCCATCCTATACCCCCGTCCAGCCGCAGGTTGAATATGGATGCCACTATCCTGCCTACAACCCTTGTTGTTTTCCCGCTTATGAGCCTTGTTGCGTTCCAGTAAATCCGTGCTGTCTCCCTATAAACCCATGCTGTATGCCAATTAACCCTTGCTGTTACCCTTTTTAAAATGATATAATGCAATCAGTTTAATGAACTAATGTTAGACTTGTACCATTTAAGAAAATATTTTAAAGACCTTGAGTTCATGGTCTTTTTCTTTTGTTTAAAAATAAATATAAAAATACAATGAACTTTCTTTGGATACCCGTAGTCTTTTTCTTAGAGTACTTTTTTACGGATGAATTAATTGTTTTTTTATATCCAACTTAAGACGTAAAGATTTTTTGTTATTATAGATAGATACTTGTTTGTTGAGAAAGGTTTGATACTATGCGTAAAAAAATTCTTGTTATTTCTTCTGATCATACTGGTCATGGACACAAGAGTATTGCTGAATCCTTATCTGAAAAAATTGGCATGGATAAGACTGTTGAATTACATGTTGTCGATGGGTTTGCATTAGGTGGTAAGCTTTTATTAGGTATTGGAAAATCCTATGGACCTATCACAAGATTCTCTGAACAGTTGTGGAAAGTGATTTGGCATTTTTCAGCGTTTAATTCCTTTCTCGTCGATAGATTTATTGAGACTATGATTAAACACAAATTATTAAATTTGTTAGATCAGCTAAAACCTGATTTGATTTTATCCATTCATCCCAACTTTAATGGTTCCGTTATTAATATTTTAGAAAAACAGAATATAAATATACCTTTTGTCACTCTTATCGCTGATTTAGTTAATATTTACCCATTATGGGCTGATCCAAGAGCTGATTTCATTATTAGTCCTACAGAAGAGGCAAAGGAAAAATGCTTGGAATTTGGTGTTCCTGAAGAAAGAATAAAGGTAACAGGCTTTCCGGTTCGGCAAAGATTTTACCGCGAAACAATAAGGTCATTCAGAAAAGAAAATGGATTAAACTTTTTAATCATGAGCGGCGGTGAAGGTGTAGGAAATATGAACGTAATCGCTGAAAACCTTCTAAGCAACTTCGATTGTTCCGTTACTATTGTCGCAGGAAGAAATGAAAAATTAAAAGAACAACTTGAAACTTCTCTTTTGGCCAGATTTGGAGACAGAGTAGAAATTTTGGGTTTTGTTAAAAACATTCAAGAATATATGTTTGCAGCGGATGTTGCCATTACAAGAGGCAGTCCAAATGTCATGTTTGAAGCAATTTCTTCTAACCTGCCAATTGTCATTACAGGTGCATTGCCTGGGCAAGAAAAGGACAACCCCCTCTTTGCTCAAAACAACAACTTGGGTGTTATTTGTAAAGATGCCGCCCATATAAATCTGGTTGTCGATGGTTTACTCGCAAATGATGGTGAAAAATTAAAGGGAATCATACAATCCCAACGGGAATTTGTAAATAGAAATGCAGCAAACGACATCTTGAAATTCCTAGGTCAGATTGAGACAACAGAATATTATGTACCTGTAAAAAAACTTTCAATTGCTTATGTTGCAAATAGATTAAAGAGAAGTATATGAGGAAAGAAGTACATGTTCAATCATTTTACTTCCTGATTGTCGAGAAAGGTATTTTTCTCGGCAATTTTTTATTTTATCCGTATCTAAACTAAATGTACATGCAAATAGGCCTGTTGATTTCCGCTCCGGGCACTCGCTTTCCGCGGGGAGGTCCTGGAGTGCCAATCAACAGACCTGTTGAAAGTCAATAAACCAATAATATTATATAAGCATTCTAGAAGTACATGTTCAATCATGTACTTCTTTTTATTTAAATGAAATTTAAAAGGATGGATATAATAAGGTTGTTGTGTTTATTTTGCAGAAAATATTGGCGGTGATTTGATGGCAGATTTAGAACCATTCAAGTATGAAACAGGTACATCGATTCAAACCTTCAACATTATTCAAACGAGTGTCAATGAGGATGGTTATGAAGTCCTGTTAACGATCGATTTAGATAGCGGTTATGAATTAGAAGATGTTCGATTAAAAATTAGCTTTGATGACTTAACCGCCTATGAAACAAGGGATATTCATGAAGGAGTAAAGTATGCACTAGGCTTCTTTGATCAAGAACCCAATTTAACCCCATAAACTCCATATGCCCAAGCTGCCACAAGGCAGCTTTTCTTAATCCCCCTAAAACCGCAATAAACTAAATTTACCAACTTATCATGAAAAAGGAATTTTAATTTACTTTTTGGGAATCTTAAATTTCGATCGCAATTTTAAAGTTAGATTGAGAAATATTTAAGGAGGTATACTTATGAGTTATAGAAAGCTATGGATCAGTCTTGCTATTGTTTTTATTGCTTCTTTTGCCGTGCTTGGCTATTACGGTGGACGACTTATTTATTCGGAACCACCGATTCCAAATAAGGTTGTCACAACCGATGGCACCGTGCTTTATACCAAGGAGGATATTGAAACAGGACAAAATGTGTGGCAATCAATCGGCGGTCAAGAATTAGGAAGTGTCTGGGGACACGGAGCCTATGTTGCCCCAGATTGGACAGCAGATTGGCTTCACAATGAATCCTTATGGATGCTTAATAGCTGGGCTGTAAAGGATTTTGGAAAGAAATATTCATCACTTAACGCTGAATCCAAAGCA
Organism: Neobacillus sp. PS3-12; assembly: GCF_030915385.1. Lineage (GTDB taxonomy): Bacteria > Bacillota > Bacilli > Bacillales > Cytobacillaceae > JAEVLT01. The sequence goes on from NZ_CP133268.1 coordinate 601,076, forward strand.
GCCTTAAAAGAAAGACTGAAAAATGAAGTGCGAAAAAATACGTATGATAAAAAAACAGGCATCATTACCATTTCACCACTTAGGGCCCAGGCAGCTGCTAATGTGAGCAAATATTATGCTTCACTATTTACAGATGACCCGAAGTTTGACAAATTACGGAATGATTATGCGATGCCAAAGAATGTCATTAAAGACCAAAGCCGCTTGAGCTCCTTTATGAGTTTTCTTTGGTGGGCAACCTGGGCAACCGAAACAAACCGCCCAGGGGATGATATAACGTATACGAACAACTGGCCAAACGAAGAGTTAGTGGGTAATACGGCAAATGGTGATATTGTTGTTTGGTCTGTTGTAAGTTTTGTCATCCTTCTTGCCGGTGTTGGTGGATTGGCATGGTACTATGCAACCCAGAAACATAATGAAGCCAATGAAACTTTTCCAGAAAGAGATCCGCTCCTGGGTTTATCACCAACACCATCAATGAAAGCAACACAAAAATACTTTTGGGTGGTGGCTGCCTTATGGCTTGTACAGGTTTTACTTGGAGCGATTACAGGTCATTATTCGGTAGAGGGCAGTGGTTTTTACGGGATTCCATTAGATAAATGGCTACCATACTCACTTACTAGGTCCTGGCATACTCAATTGGGAGTATTATGGATTGCGACAGCATGGCTTGCTACAGGCTTGTATATGGGGCCTGCCGTATCTGGTTATGAGCCAAAATTCCAACGGTTTTTCGTGAATTTTTTATTTGTGTGTTTGATCATTATTGTTGCCGGTTCAATGATTGGACAGTGGTTTGCTGTTCAACAAAAATTAGGGCATACAGCCAACTTCTGGTTCGGACATCAGGGCTATGAGTATACGGATACAGGCCGTTTTTGGCAAATCTTCCTTACAATTGGATTATTCCTATGGTTATTTTTAATGCTCCGGTCAATTATGCCAGCTTTTAAAAATTTAAAAGAAAGCAAACACCTTCTGGCTTTGTTCTTACTTGCTTCTGCTGCAATTCCTGTTTTCTATATTCCCGCTTTACTATGGGGTCAGCATAGTAATTTGGCAATTGCAGAGTATTGGCGCTGGTGGGTTGTCCATCTTTGGGTCGAGGGATTCTTTGAGGTATTTGCTACCGTTGTTATGGCTTTCTTGTTTACAAGAATGGGATTATTGGGACTGCGGACAGCCACTTCGTCCGTGCTGTTTTCAACGATTATTTTCTTATTCGGCGGAATCATTGGAACCTTCCACCATTTGTACTTTAGCGGAACGGCTCCCGGGGTAATAGCATATGGTGCAGCATTTAGTGCTCTTGAAGTTGTTCCCCTTGTTTTTATCGGGTTTGAAGCCTATGAAAACCTTACACGTAGCCGTGCTAAGCCATGGGTAAAAGCATATAAATGGCCAATCTTCTTCTTCGTTGCGGTTGCCTTCTGGAATTTAGTAGGAGCCGGATTATTTGGATTCTTTATTAATCCGCCAATCTCCTTGTACTATATGCAAGGGCTTAATACAACACCAGTACATGGTCATGCTGCCTTATTTGGTGTTTACGGAATGCTTGGGATCGGTTTAATGCTCTTTTGCCTGCGTGGTCTGACGGTGAAACGCGAATGGAAGACAGGTGCCTTATCTTTTGCCTTTTGGACAATTAATATTGGCCTTGCTCTGATGATCTTAATCAGTCTTTTGCCGATCGGCTTGATGCAGACATGGGCAAGTGTCCAACACGGAATGTGGTATGCTCGTTCAGCTGAATTTATGTCACAAAGCATTGTTCATTTATTTGTTTGGCTCCGAATCATCGGAGATACTATTTTTGCCTTGGGAGCATTAGCACTTACCTGGTTCATTTTAGGCCTTAAAACAGGCTGGTCTTTAACCAATAACCGCCTTGATTATGACAATGCGCCTAAATCAAATAACAAAGATATATAAGTTCTTAAAAAGGACCGGTCAATTTGGCCAGTTTTTTGATTTTAAGGCTTTTTTACGAGATATAGGCCATCTGTCCAAACAATTATGTTTTGCCTACCATACGATACAGTAAAGGCAATTGGGAGGTGAATCGTATGGGTGGCTATGCAGGAGGAACCGGAGCTGGATTTGCCTTAATCGTTGTCCTATTTATTTTACTTATTATTGTTGGTGCAGGTTATGGTTGGTATTAATACTTCCGAAGGCGGAGTCCTTTGGTAAAAACTCGGGGTCTTTTAACTCCGAGTTTTTCACTTATAAATAGTAAATAAGAAAACGTTCGTTTTGATTATGTTCATAGTGACCAGGCAATATAATTTCATCCTTTAAATGAAACGCAGTGTTGTTTTCTAGATAAAAAATATAATCTGCTGATGGGTAATATAAAATCAGTGTAATTTCTCGTTTCTCAGTCTCTGCTGATCTCAAAATATGATTCACAACTTTTGTAAATATTTGGACCGAGAAAGGATTAAAAAAGTAAAAGTAGGTGTCCTCCGGGCCTATATCGTACTCTTCTGCGAGATAGTTGTGAAAATATATTTTATCCAATCCGTCTTTGTGTTTTTTTAAATAATTTTTTTTATTTTCCAGGGCTTCTTGATAAAATTTTTGATTCATCTCTATTCCCACAACGGATGCTTTAAAATAATAATGAATGTAAAAGTTCAATCGTCCCTTTCCGCAGCCAAAATCAACAATTCGATCAGAGCTTTTTATTTCATATTTTTGAAATAGCATCTTCAAAGCACTGTATGGAGTGGGCTCATAACGGTGATAATGGAGGGATTGGTTGAATCCCATTTGCTCTTCGGTCGTTTTAACATTTAACATTGCGTCATAAAACCGCTCATCCATTGGACAAACACCCTTTTTCTAGTTAATAAAGAAAAGCTCCCAATCGGCAAGGAGCTTTTTGCGTAATCATTCTGAATCCTTTTGAGTTACTTTAATTGCCTAACCTAAATTGCGATGCAAAAATTCTTTTGTACGGTCAAACTTTGGATTCGTAAATAAATCATTAGGATGACCCTCTTCAATGATTTCACCATTATCCATAAACACTACCTTATTTGCGACTTCCTTAGCAAAGCCCATTTCGTGAGTGACTATAATCATCGTCATATGTTCCTTCGCCAGAGCTTTCATAACTTCAAGAACCTCACCAGTCAATTCAGGATCTAGGGCGGAAGTTGGCTCGTCAAACAACATAATATCTGGATTCATCATTAGCGCACGTGCGATGGCAACCCTTTGCTTTTGGCCCCCCGAAAGTTTAGCCGGGTAAGCATCAGCCCGTTCTGTAAGTCCAATTTTTCCCAATAGCTCTGTGCTCCGTTTTTGGATGTCTGCCAATGGCTCTCTTTTTAATAATTTAGGGGCAACTTCCAAATTCTCCCTCACAGTTAAATGTGGGAAAAGATTAAAATGTTGAAAAACCATTCCCATTTTCGAAGTGATTTGCCTGATTTCTTGCGGTTTAGAGTAAACTCCATCCTTAACAAGATAATCTCCATCAACAATGATACTTCCTCCATTTACTTCTTCAAGATGAACCAAGCCTCGAAGCATCGTGCTTTTCCCTGAACCGGAGGGACCGATCACAGCAACTACATCATTTTTATTGACTTGAAATGTTATTTGTTTTAGTACCTCATGTATCCCAAATGATTTTTTTAAATTTGATACTTCAATGATCGCCATATCGACTACCCCTCCTATTCATATTTAACTTTTTGTTCAAGCCATTTAAAAAACATACTTAAAACAAACGTTATAATTAGATAAATCAAACCTGCGTAAAAGTAAGGCATAATCGTAAAATCTCGGTTAACTGCTGTTTCTGCAAAGTGTAACAATTCTGGAACTGCTACGGCATATAACAAAGCAGTATCTTTTACCAATGTTACTGATTCATTTGTCACTGCTGGAAGCGCAATGCGGAACATTTGTGGCAGAATAATCCTTGTCGTCATCTGCCATCTGTTCAACCCAAGTACTTGGGATGCTTCATACTGGCCTTTATCAATTGCAAGCAAGCCGCCACGGAAAATTTCCGCAAAATAGGCAGCGTAATTTAGGATAAAGCCTAAACAAGCTGCAACAAAACGGTCTAGTACAAGATATTGTCCAATACCAGGAATCATAGGCAACCCAAAACAAATAACCAAAAGCTGCAGTAAGAGTGGTGTACCGCGCATCACATAAATATAGGCTTGAGCAAGCAAAGCTAATGGCTTGAATCTGCTTCTAACAGATAGAGTAAGCAAAAAGCCAAGTGGAATGGACAGGATTATAGCAATAAAAAACAGGAAGAGTGTTGTTATCGCTCCCTGCAGCATTGGTATGATAACAGATTGGAAATAATCTAAGGACATAAAAAGGTTCCTCCACGAAACAAAACAGGGTTACATTTTGCGAACCCTGTTTTGTCTAATTTAAGTTTAAAACAGTTTATTTTAATACCTTGTCAGCACCAAACCATTTTTCAGAAATTTTAGCGGCAGTGCCATCTTGATTCATCTCATCCAAGGCTTTTTGAAGTTTATTCAACAATGCTTCATTACCTTTTTTCACGCCAACTCCATATTCTTCTGGAGCCAGTGACTCCCCAAGAACCTTGTAAGAATCTTTCTGAAGGGACATGTAGTAGTTAATAACAACTTCATCAATAACAACTGCATTCAAACGTCCATTTTTCAAATCTGTTAAAGCAAGATCGTTGGTTTTATATTCTGTTACTGTTTTAATTTTGGATTTAATTGAACTTGCATTTAAAGCATCAGCAGCTGATGACTGTGATTGAAGTCCAACGACTTTCCCAGATAAGTCGTCCAATTTGTTAATGTTAGAATCAGCACGAGTTACAATTACTTGTGAATTTTTTAAATATGGTTTTGTGAAAAGTACTTTCTTTTTACGCTCATCCGTAATAGTATATCCGTTCCAAATTAGGTCAATTCGCCCGCTGCTAAGCTCAGCTTCTTTTGTGCTCCAATCAATTGGTTGGAATTTGACTGATGTTCCCATTTTTTTTGCTGCTGCTTTTGCATAGTCAATGTCAAAACCAACAAGATTGTTATTTTTATCGCGGAAACCCATTGGTGCAAATGTATCATCAACACCAATAACCAATGTCTTTTTGTCTTGTGTGGTCGGTGTCTTAGAGGAACAGCCCGCCATGACGGAAAAAACAGCTGCAATTACTAGAATCATAGTGATTATACGCTTCATCTGTATGAAAACCCCTTTACTTTAGTACGTTACCATATTATTTGACTATAATATAGTAACATACAGTTACCATAGTCCACAATCCAATTTTTGCTGAAAAACAAGGAAATGCTGTGAAAATTTGTCGGTATTTCGATTTTTTTAGAGTTATATGTTGTAAACAGATATTTTTTTCACGATTCCCTTGATGTAGTAAATAAGACGATTACTATTGCAAGGATTCCTGCTGCGATCCAAATTGCCTTTGCCTCAAAATTGGATGTTGATATGGTTCCCACCAGCGCTCCCAATAAAAAGGAAAATAGGACTATGATAAAACGTTTTGCTTGATAAGCCCCCTCTTGGTTGTGAATAAAGATAGCAGAATACGCTGCTTTTGTCGTCGTTAGAAGATTCCCTGTTACTGTTGTCGTATTGAAATTCCATTTGGAAAGTTTTCGAAAGGTTGAAAACTGAATCGATGCCACAAACGCTATAACAATGGTTATGAACATATTTGGAATCTCGACTGGCAGAAAACCAACAATCAACAGTAAAACCATTTCTAAAAGCAGAACTGCTCGGCCGGGAGCTTGGAATAATCGTTTTCCCTGCCAAAGTTTAAAAGTCTCAGCCACTGCTGCCCCGAGGATAAAAGCTAAAATCGGGGGAATGTGCAAGAACGCTCGCTCAAATTTCCCTTGCGCCATTTCGACTCCTAACAGGACGAAATTCCCTGTTTGTGCATTGGCAAATACGCCATCTCGGCTGACAAATGTATATGCATCTAAAAAGCCGCCCACTACTGCCATTAAAACACCCAGCACAACTGATTCAGGGGTTAATAGTGCGAAGGATCTTTGCCTCCAAGCACCCGTAGTTTTTCGATAAAATGTTATCACCATGGTCCTCCCATGCAATAAAGCTCTTTTCAATAGAATTTCCAGCAAATTTCGAGGTCATGCACTAAATTTGGCTAGCCTCTTATAACTAAATATAATAAAGAATCATATCACATTCTTTTCTGAAAAATAAAATAGACGACTTCATTAAAAAAGAACTTACAGTTCCCATTATGGTTTACTGTAAGTTCTTTTTTAAATTTAGACAATTTCATTATATACTTCCCTTTAACCATGCCCGCGGTCGGCATGGCCCTACAGGTACCTGTATTAAGCTGGTTTTTTGTATATAGTTAAGGTGATAAAGCTCATCACATGATTTAACATCAAATCCTAGTAAGGGGTGTCCCCCGAAACCTAAAGCACCTGCAGTAAGGAGAAGCCTTTGCAGGACGATCCCCGCTTCCATTTGCTGAATCCGGTATCCTCTGTAGCCAATTTCCCCGATATAGAAGTCTTTATCACCTACAATATGAAAGCAAAACGGCACTTGAAACAGATTGACATTATCCATGGTTAATCCATTTTGTAAATATTCCCGAAAATCCCCCGTAGATACTCTCCTTAAAGCATGAGCATTTTCTTCATAAGAATAGGCCCCATCAGGTATACCTTTAACATTAGAAAAACAACCATACAAACTGACTCGGTTTTCAGGCAGCTCACCTGATTCAGCCAAGTCATTATTATAGGCATAAGACAATGTTTCTTTTAATAATGCCGCTAATTGAGTTTGACTTATATTTCCTGCTCGAAAATCAAGATCCTGAGAATGCCGCTCTCGGCACACCAAATCAAAATCATACCGTAAAGGCTCCGTATATGGCAGCATAATCGATTCCATGCTAATGGCATACTGCTTGCGTTTGGCTTTCTTCAGCTTTACAAACGATTCAGTTAATTGGAACATCGCAGCTTCATTTAGTTTCTTTAACATAGGATAATCAATGATATTCTTTGAGCGTTGATAAACAGTAGCTTCAAGTTCAGGAAGCTCCTGACATAACGAATCAGAAGAAAAGCTTGTATCTCTATTATCATCCTGACAATTCACTGGTTTTGCGGCAAAGGGAATGACGGCATAAACACTTTCATCCTGTTCACAAAGTCCCAGTAAATGATTGATCGCCCTATCTAAAAATTGATAACAGATTCTTGTTTTTATGTCCATTCGCTCTGCCACTGCCAGCGCTTGCCCAAGAACCACCCCTGCATCTAACCCTTGCAGCCTGTACGAGAAATTATGATATTTGTAAAAATTTTTCCAGAAAACAGTTGAAACAAATAAAGTTCCACAACATTCTGTTATATTAATGTCATTTCCCAGACTTTTAGATAAGTAGGAGTCGAAATTCCCCTCCCGAAGTAAAACGAGGCTGTGATGGGCAGCTGAATAGTGATAAATTCCCTCAGGAATATCAGTTAACTTTAAATAAACGTACAACTCATTAGGGTACAAGGCACCGCCGGATGGAACAAATCGGCGCAATGATTGACCAACATAACTTGATTTTCCTTCAGAGATTATTCCCGTAAATGCTGTTTGCGCATATTGTGTTATTCCATACACATACCAGAGGAATTGACCGATACTTTCCATGTTCGGTTTGAAAAGGTCTTCCCCTCCTTCCAGTGAAAAAGAAATCGGTGAAGATAGCGGAAATTCAGGTAACCCGCGATACAATTTATAAGGCAAAGGTGCATCAGCCCAATCTACCTTCCAATTCTGCGGAAGTGCTTTTTCCACATCAAAATGTAAATAGGATAAAAAGGTATCAAGTTTCATTTGCCACCTCCTTATTATGGGAATGGGTGTGGATACGGATTTAACTCTTCATAGGTTAAAGTGCGCTTTGTAAATCCAAGCTTCGAAGGAATAGTAAGAACCCGTTCAAGACCTCTTACACGAATTAAATGGTGACCAAAAGTCATCGGCAGCATCCCAGGAATGATGACCTTTACACAAAATAATCCGTTCCGTTTTGTTTCGGGTGTGGTTTGATCAACTACAATAACATCGAGATTTAAGCGGCGAAACCTTTCCAAAAGCTCTTTTACTTCATCCTTTAAATCCTGGTACTTTGGCTGAGGCTTAAATTCGTCTGCGAAAGTTCGAATTGTATTTGTATCATTTAATAAAAAATTGAGCCGCTCTTCAGCCTCTGGCAATCCATACAGCATTCCGTGATCTTCCATCGTCTCTACTTCATACGGATGATCCAGCATCCTTACATATTTCGTTCGATTTTGTGCAAGTTTCTCGTCATGGCGATACATCATTCCTGCCAGTTCAAACATTGCACTTTTAATTGCATTAACAGGATCGGGATTTGCCCCAGCAGCGCAAATCAGGTTTAATCCCTTTGTGCCTCTGTTTTTAGCAATTCCCCAAACACTTGGAATACCATGTTCCAATGTCGAATTATAGAAATAAACATCATAGTTTGCTACCTCACGTAACCGCTCAACCATCAGCACTAATTCTTGGTCATTTGCAGAATAAAGATCAAGACGCGGCAGCTGGAGTCTGGCATACCAAGTCAGCAAAAATGAATCCCGTTCAACAACCTCCAAAATACCATGAAATATAGCTTCCTCGAGACTTCCTCCTAAGGCACATCCATTTGATGTTTCATATACAAAACCTTCTCGATCCCCAAGGCTGTAATAAGCGAGTAATTCAGGAACGAGAATAGGGCGGTTTTGTAATAAGGAAAAGCCCCATACCCAATTCATTGGTTCTTCAGGATTAAAGGGCTTAAACGGAAAATGTGGGTTTCGATACATATTCTGTTCATGAATACCTACTGTCAGGGGATTAATCGCTGTTTTATTTACATTCTGATATGTTTCCCGAACAACACGCTTTTTCCCTCTTGGCCCAAGTCCACAATATCTTTCCAACCCCTCCAATATGGCTGTTACAGCGCTCATTTCGTAGGAATGAGTACGCCCTGCTGTTCCCTCATCTGCTCCAAACAAGGGCATATTTGCAATGATATCTGCAAAAGGCAGGGAGTTATCTCTGGTCATAAAGTTCATGATTCCTGAACGAAAATCTAGATAATCTTTACTTAGCACTTTTTTCAAATCATCAATCGAACGGCAGCGATAACTATCCTCCTTAATTTTCAGGCTAGATTCCAGCTTTATTGTTGCTAATTCAGGTGAATCGTCTGGCAAATTGCCACATACAGGACATAGTGGATCAGGTAGAAAAAAGTGTTTAGATGTATCTAACGTTTTCAAATTTGTAATGTAGATATGCCCAGAAAATCCATCAGATTCACGATGAAAAAATCGCTGAACTTCCCTTTTAATCAATAAAGCCATCTGCATTAACCCAGTCTGCGATGCCCATGCATCAGGTATAGTAGTATTAACTAAGGAGAGTTTATTTTGAAGCTCCCACATTTCCCTTCTGTCTGGTCCTGCAATTAAACGTCTTAGATCAGCACAGGATGAACAACCAGGCTGATCTGGAAAAATAATCGGACCAGTGATTCCCTCGCCAAACGAAACAAAAGCACGCAACCACGGCACTGCCGCAGTACGGAAAATCTTTTCCGCTTTATGATATAATCCTGGGTGCCAAGCATCATCCAAAACGAGGGCAAACTCCGTTTCTTTTGGAACTACTTCTAACTTTCTACAATGAATGACATTATATTTGGAAGACAAAAGCTCTTTGACATACTCAGCTAATAATCCAGTTCCTTCAATAAGAACACTGCCGCCCATCAGGTTTCCCCCTCCTGGAGCTGAATGCCATAAACCCCTCCCAGTTCCTCTTTTAAAAATGGTTCAAAGGAAAGATCATAGACAACTAGTTGTTTCTTAGCCTGTTCAATTACCTGAACGGAGGAACGCAACAGCTCCAAATGCGTTATTTCTTCAAAAGAAGGGATCTCAAGCTTTGATTCGTTTAATTTTAGAAAAACAGCTCCTTCAGGCATTTGCTGTGTACTCACTTTCACTTTGTTTTGTGCGTCTAAAAGGGCTTCCTTTAAAGCACTTCTTAAAGCCAAAGTAATATTTAAGCCAGCTTTGGTGTAGAGCCTTCCCTTTGACCTTATCCAAATAACAGGGAATCCGTGCAAATCCTCTTCCATTCCTATAGACGGTACGCCATTTAATGTGGTAAGAGCATGGAAATAAAAGCGGCATCTGCGGTCTTCAATCCTTCCCATTTTCAAACGATAGCTGATGCTCGATTTTTTGTCCTTTCTGTTTCTTAAACGCTCATCTAAATAGGACTGCAGTCCCCGGCATATGGCCTCCCCGACCGTTTCTCCTGCACCAATCCCAAGGAAGCCTTCAGGTATTTCCGATGCACGATCCATCCACCTCGTTACATACATTTCAATTCCCGTCAGACCAGCTTCCCTTTGGGCCTCTTGATGTGTAAATCCTCCACAGATTGCTTCTTGCAGTAATTCAGCAGGACCTTCTGACAAAGGATCAACTGTTTGAACAAAGCATTGTGAAAGCGGCAGTTGTGAAAGATTCCTTTCCTCCCATGAATGAAAAATGCCTATTGTATCTGATGTTAGCAAAGTAAAATACTCCAGAATGTTAGGTGGAGGTTCGTTTCGTTTTAATTCTTTATCCAGTATATCTTCCAAATCTTCAACCAATTTCAACGAAATATCCTTTTTAGCAGGTTCTGGGTGAGTGATAAAACCCTGCCACCCGCCTTCCAGCGTTTCAAGATTAAGTAAGTAGATTTGATTGCATTGATTATGATCGGCTACACCAGTTACTCTTTTGAAAAATTCAAACACTGCCACATTCACTAACATCGAAGCAGCTGTGGAGGAAAGTTTTTGATGCTGCTCATATTGTTTTACAGCAGAACGGTGGAGGCGTCGCCAAGCAGATTCAAAGCAGCCTTTTTCTTCAGGAATGACAAGTGGTCCGGCCAAGCCAACATGTTCTAAACAAATTGCTGGGATAAATGCCTTCCCTTCTTGTTTACACAATCTATTTATTACCTTCAGCTGTTCAATGTTGCAGTCCTCTGCGGCGTATAACACCCAATCAAATGGAAGGATCTTTTCCCGCCAAAACTCTTCCATCGGTTCTTCTTGGAAAGGACCTTCAATTATTCTAACCACTAAATTGGTGCCCTGGACGTTTTTTACTAACCTCAGTAATTGCTCTTGACTGGTTGGATCAGACTCTATTACCATAACTTCACATTGCGAAATACCAGATTCCAATAATGAAGAAACCAGCGAGTTTACGATACTACCAGCTCCAATGACCAGAGGTTTTGTCTGTCGATACTGCTGAAAACGGAAGGCAGCAGAGTCGGTGAAACTCTCAATAAATTCGATTTGGCTGGCATACTTATCAAGAATGTCTTTATCTAGGTGATGTGGCTGGTCCAGACTTAAGTCTCTGACAAATCCATTTTCAACTAATAATTCACTAATTTCATATACTCTTTCTTGATATGGGATGGTTAATCCTTGAGTCAAATCACCTAATGTCTGGTCCCCGTTTAACATCGGCAAGAGTTTCTCAATCCATTGGTAGATGGTCTGGCCCTCCAAACGGAAGGAGTTTACGTTGTTTCTGAAATACACTCCTCCCTTTAAATCAGGAACAAAGAATGTATCTCTTTTTACTTTTAATCGTGAAGTTGAGTTTAGCGCTGTCATTCAATTCCTCCTAACAAATTGTCCTATTTAACTACTAACATTGTATGTGAAAATCTTTGTCCAATATGATTAAAAGAAGTTGTTTGTTTATTTAGACGGACAATGCAGCTTTTCGCATGAAAAATACCCCTGCAGACTTGCCGCAGGGGTATTTCCTTATTTTATACGATCACGACACCGCCGCCATAGTAACAATTATAACAGCTATAACAGCCGCCACAGCCACCACAGCCACCACAGCCACCACAGCCGCCTGCAGCTAAACCTAATCCTAAACCTAAAGGAAAGCCTAAGCCGCCGAAACATCGGCCGAAGCCGCCACATCGACCAAAGCCACCGCAGCGGCCAAAACCACCGCAGCGACCAAAACCTCCGCAGCCGCCACAACGTCCACAGCGCCGAGGGTCGTCTAATGTTTGCAGACTCATCGGATCCATTGGAACAAGCTCACCGGCTTGATAGTGATCCATCCCTAACATTTGTAAATCATTTTGAAAATTTTGCATGTCTACCTCCCCATTAATTTTCTAACTAATATAACCCCACACCCGAGGGGAGAGAAGTACGAAGGTAATCTGTTTGAACTCAGGAACCCCTTGATACCACATGTACTCTCTTCACCAAAATATGATTAGGATTAGGTCCTTGTTACTGAAACAGATGCCTATTTCTTGATGAAGCAAAAGACCTTTCTTATTTTTGAAATAAACGTAACAATTTTTTTATCTCTATTACGCTAGTTTTCGATTATAATATTCATAAAGAATAAATATTAGGAGAATTGTAGAAGTGAAAAAACGAAGAAGGAAAAATGCTATTTCCAGCTTCGTCGTGTTTTTACTGCTTTTAGGTACATTTTTTGCCATCATATCCCTTTCCAATATGCAAAACCATACTCCTCTGGTAAAAAAAGATCCGTTTACAGACGTAAAAAAGTATCGTACAACCATCTATAACGAGTTAGCGAAAAACCATTTAGAAAATTACACAACCGTTTTAGTTGCGTTAATGCAGCAGGAAAGTCATGGAAGAGGCGGCGACCCAATGCAGGCTTCCGAATCAGCAGGACTCCCGCGCAATTCCATTAAAGACCCATACCAAAGCATTCAGCTTGGTGTTAAACAGTTTCAGCGGGTCCTAACTTATGGGCAACAAAAAAATGTCGATTTTGCCACAATCATACAGGCTTACAATATGGGCAAAGGGTATATTGACTATATCGCAGAGCACGGCGGCAAACATAATGAAGAGTTAGCTAAAAATTTTTCTCTTATCCAAGTACAAAAAGCACCTAATCTTTACACCTGTGGAGGAAATAAAAACAATTTCCGTTACCCCTACTGTTATGGTGACTTCACATATAGTTCGAAGGTATCGAAAAATATACAATTATTAACTGTCAGCCAGCAAGTGGCTGATAATAAAAAAACAACCGAGCAATCCTTCTAGGATCCATCGGTTGTTTTTCGTTAGATTACATTTTTAACTATTCCCTTAAATGAAATGGAACAGTCGAAATAACCACATTTTTTCGTGATATAAGAAAAGCACGTATAAGCAAGCTTGTTTGGTTATGAAGAATATTTTGCCATCTTTTTCTAGGAATAAACTGCGGAATCATAACAGTAACATTATAATTTGATTCACTGGCCTTGTGCTCCACTGTATCAATAAATTTCATTAATGGATGAATAATACTCCGGTAATAGGACTGTAACGTGACTAGTCGAACATCCGGCTGCCACTTTTTCCACTTTTCTTCAAATACTTTCTCATCTTCCCTTTCAAATGCTACGTAAACTGCAATAATTTGATCAGGTCTCAATGACTTTGCATAATTCAACGAGTTTTCTACAACATGCGTCATCCCAGCAACAGGCACGATGATAATATTTCCCTGTATTGGTTTAAGTTGTTCACAATTTGCTAAGCTTAGCTGTTTTCCAACTTTTATATAATGTCTTTTTATTCTGTGGAAAACTAACACAAGTATTGGTAAAAAGATCAGTACCGGCCACACTTGCGTAAACTTCGTGATAAAGAACATCATCATAACAGTACCGCTAATAATAGCTCCAATCAAATTCGTGATAAGTTTGGCCACCCAGCCGGGCGGTTTTTCCCTGATCCATTTTAGGAACATTCCTGTCTGTGCCAATGTAAATGGAATAAATACACCTACTGCATATAGGGGAATTAAACTTTCTGTTTTTCCTTTAAAACCAATGATCAATAGGATGGAAGCTACTGCAAGAGCAATAATTCCGTTTGAATATCCCAATCGGTCCCCCCGAATGGTAAACATCCGAGCAATGTACTTATCTTTTGCAAGATTCACTGCAAGCATTGGAAAAGCAGAGAACCCCGTATTTGCAGCAAGAACTAAAATTAATGCTGTAGTGCCTTGGATAAAGAAATAAACAAAGTTTCTTCCAAATGTTTCCCTAGCAATTTGCGAAACGACTGTTTCAGTTGCCTTCGGTGCAACTCCATAATAGTACGCTAAATAAACAATTCCAACAAATAGTACGGCTAATAATCCGCCCATTGCTATTAAGGTTTTTGCTGCGTTTACAGGTTCAGGTTTTTTGAAATTTGGAATCGCATTTGAGATTGCTTCAACACCTGTCAAGGCCGAGCATCCAGAGGCAAATGCCTTAAGTAGTAAAAATAACCCAATTCCTGCAACAGGGGTTCCAAGAGCCGAATGATGGTTTGCTGGAACATGCCCGGTTAAAATATGATAAAGGCCAACGCCAAATAAAATGAATAATGCCAAAACAAATAAATAAACTGGATACGCTAAAATTGTAGCTGATTCTGTTAGTCCTCTTAAATTTAATAAGGTAATAACTACAACAAGGCAGCAGGCAATTATTACATTATAGTGAAGTAAGCTAGGAAATGCAGATGTAAGGGCATCGGTTCCCGAAGAGACACTAACCGCTACGGTTAAAATATAATCGACAAGTAAAGATCCTCCCGCAACTAGCCCTGGGTTTTCGCCTAGGTTTTCTTTTGAAACGACATATGCTCCGCCACCATGCGGATATGCAAAAATAACCTGCCGATATGATAAGATAAGAGCAGCCAACAAGATTAAGACGCCAACTGCAATCGGTATAGAGTACCAAAATGCGATCGTACTGACTGTCGCTAAAACAATCAAAACCTGCTCAGGACCATATGCCACTGATGATAAAGCATCAGACGAGAGCACCGCTAAAGCTTTTGTTTTGCTAAGCCTCTGTTCACCTAATTCTTTTGATTTTAAGGGCCTTCCGATTAAAACTCTTTTAACTGCTGATAACACCCATTCCACCACCAATAAATAGCTTTAAAAATACAAATGTAAAGTACTGATACAAACTTGATAATGTTTAGCTTGCCCCATTTCTAAAAAGAAAGTCACTAATAGAATATAGACATATTGTTAACGTGAACAATAAAAAAGCCACAAGGCAAAGAGAATAGCCCTGTGACTTTTATTAAGCAGCCTCAGTTGCTCCACCTTCCTCTCTTAAAACGCTGACGAGGTTAGCTGTCGGGTTAGGGACAAAAGAGTATCCCTTCCTAATTTATAAATAGGATTCACCCCTAGTGATTCAGAACACCAAAACATGGGTCCCCCGTTCCCTATGGATTAAGCGATAAAGAAATATGAAACTGTTGTTAATATTACTGCTAAATTCCTTTTATGTAAATAAAAAAATTATCTTTATTACATAAATGTTTCAAAAAATTCAAAGAAATTTCTGTTTATTCCATCTTTTTTTTTTGAAATCGTTTATAATAATAGTATGATATTCGAATTTTTGTGCAAACTATTCTTTGAAAAGCCTCAATAAAAAGGAGGATAAAGTTATGTTCAAAGAAAATAACCCTTTATTATCAGATGAGTTTTTAGATGAAATTGCTAAAGAAATCAACTTGCAATTTGGAAATCAGGGACAAAGCGATGAGGTTCCAAATAATGAGTCCTCAATTTAATCAAGCTTACCGCGGTCGGTAAGTCTTTTTTAAACTTCCCCTTTTTATCTTGTCTTAACCTTTAAATTCAGTTTTCATTTTGTCCGCTTGAAATATCTTTTTGGTCATCATTAAGCATATTCAGATCTTTTTGTTCAGACTCTCTGATTATCTTGTCACTTTTGGGTTCTAGGTAGAAGGTAATTGGGCAATGTTCATTTTCCGCAATCATTTTCCTTAACTTGAATGCCCTGTGTAACTTTGTTTTAAAACTTGCTATGGTGCAATCAACAATAATTGAATGCCCATGACTCAATAATACCTTTGTTTTGTTTTTTCCAAGACCCTTAGCTCCTTTAACATGGATTAATGAAAACCAAACACAATCGGGCCTTTTGGGAGATTTACTTGGGAAAAGATATAATCCAACCTGTGAATTCATTTTTATTGGACACATATTCATATTTCCTAAGTTTGCTTTCGCATGATCCAGTGCTCCCCTCAGTGTTGTACCCATTTTTTTTAGAGAATTATTCAGAATTTGTTCCGCTGTATTATTAACTCGAAAAGTCTTTCCAGTCTCAATGACCAAAGTTTGTAATTGACCATGATGTCCATGTATACCTGTTAAAAGGATTGTATTTTCATTTATAAAGTAATTTTTTAATAACATTGCAAACTTTTCCCCCTAAGAAATTACAGGCTTAGTCTTTAGCTGTCAAAAGTACATCTATGTACTATAAATGATTCCAGCACGCCAGTGACAATTATATCTATGATAACCTTTTTTTCTTCCGTCCTCTATTATAAAACTTTTCAAAATATTGTAAACACCATTTTAATATTTTAAGAGAATATCAATATATGTAGTATTTTGATAAATAATGTCGAATCATTCGATTTTTATTTTTCTTGTATAATTTTAGAACACAAAAAAGGGCTCCATAGGAAGCCCTTCATTGTTATTTTCACTGATACTTTGGAATATCCAGAACAAGTTTATAAGAATTTAACAATTGATATAGATTGTAAATTTGATTTACTTGTTTAGACGCCCAGCCGATATCTGTTGCATATTGGTGTGTGGCAGAGCCATTTGTTACTGCAGAACTTGGATTCCATCTCATTTTATAAAGTGTATCTTGTCCTGCGTTTATATATCCCTTAGCAATAAATTGAGCTCCGCCAATAATGGCATCCTCTGGTGCATACCAGCCTGCATTATAAGCATATTGGGCGCCACTGTTAACAGGATCCGTATCATATGCACCGATTCCGTACATATTATAGACAGTTTTACCATTGATGACCACACCGTTTGCCAGTTTTGATGTACCATTACCAGTCTCTAACAAAGCATGGGAAATTAAATAAAGTTCATTAACTCCATAGGTAGTTCCAGCAGTTATGAATGCAGCTGCCTGTCCTTGTAAGATTCCTTTCCCATTCAGAATTCGATTATTAACTTCTGTTGAATCTAGGTTGGCAGTTACAGAGAGCTTAAGGAATTGAAAAGAGTCAACACTGCTATTAACAAAATTATTGGGATCTAAACAATATGTAACATCATCAGGACTGGCATTAACCCAAGTTTTATCATAATTGATCCTATACCAATCATACCCATCCGTACCCTTTACTTTTGAGAGGATCTGAACGGATGTTGAATTAGAGACTTGACCTACCACCCAAAAGCTAGGACCAGCTCCCCCTCTTACATTCCACCCGGCACCTTTTACTGTTCCGCTAGTTGGACTTGTTAGTGTTAAAGCATCTGATCTTATGTATGTATCATAATTCTTGTCAGTTTGTGGGTCTGCTTCCATTTGAAGCTTTACCATCTCACTTAAACTAATTCCATAACTTTCATATGCAGTGTCCGATGTACTGTTAGTTTGACTTGGGTCGAAGGGTTCTGTAGAAGACAAATATTGCGTACTAACATAGCCTTCCACACCATTAGCCGTTATTCGGGACCAGCCGTTCTCTTCGGAAATAATTGAAACTACAGTCCCTCTCGCAAGTTTCGTAATGATTGATGAGTCTGTTGCAGCAGATGAACGCATATTTAAACTTGACCCGTAAATAACATTTACGTATTTATTTATACTGTTATTAGTTGTCGTGCCTGAACTATTTCCTGTGGTAAGGTCAGTTCCGCTATTATTAGCTGACGTCGGGATAGTTGCTCCGTTATTGTTGTTATTGTTACTTGTGTCAGTCCCAGCATTAGTGTTTGTTGGGGACAAAAACTCTGTGCTCACATATCCAGTTTGTCCGTAAGCCTCTATATTTGCCCAACCATTTGCTTCTGATAAAACAGTTACCTCAACACCTCTGGCAATTTTTACAATAATAGATGAATTCACGGATGGACTTTTTCTCATATTCAGGCTTGACCCCAAACTTACATTTACATATTTGGTTACAACCTGTTGTTCTTGCTGTGTACTAGTATTTGGTTTTGTTTCGGTAAGATAGTCTGTACTAACATAGCCTGTCTTGCCATTCACTTGGATCTTTGCCCAGCCGCTTGATGAGGAAAGTACTTGTATTTCTGTACCATTTCCTAACTTTGTTAATACTCCCGAGCTTACAGAGTTACTTAATCTTAAATTCAAGGAGCCGCTGCTGACATTTACATATTCAGTCACGGTTTGTTGGACTGCAGTTGCATTACTATTAGTAGAACTCTGACCGGTATCAGATAAATAGTCCGAATTAACATAGCCTGTCTGTCCGTACACTACAATTTTTGCCCAGCCATTTGCTTCCGAATATACCTGTACACTTGTTCCTTTTGCAAGTTTAACAATGATTGATGCACTAGTTGAAGGGCTATTCCGCATATTTAATGAACCGCTGGTTACATTAACATATTTTGTGGACGGAGCAGAAACGTTTGCAGGTGCAGTTGTTTGAACAGCTGTTGAACTATTTCCTGTGCTGTTTGGATTAGTGTTCGATAAAAAACTGGAGCTTACATACCCATCTTTTCCATTGGCATTCACTTTTGCCCAACCATTTGCTTCTGAATAAACAGTTACGGTTGTTCCTTTTGTAAGTGTTGCAATAATGGACGCCCTCGGTGAAGCGCTTGACCGCAGATTTAACGTACCACTGCTTATATTGACATATTTAGTTGTTGACGTGACAGTCGAACTTGCAGGATTACTTGCATTTGGGTTCGTTGCAGATAAAAAGCTTGAACTTACATACCCATCTTTTCCATTGGCATTTACTTTTGCCCAGCCATTTGCTTCTGAATATACGGTTACGACTGTGCCTTTTGCTAGTGTTGCAATAATGGACGCCCCCGATGAAGCGCTTGACCGTAAATTTAATGTACCACTGTTTACATTGACATATTTTTGAGAACCATTGACTGTCATTTGTACCGGATTAGTTTGAGCCGCAAATATTTCCTTTTCAAAAGCAATTGTAGAAAAGGCAGCAAAACAAACTGAAGGCAGTATCGCTTTTTGAACAACACTTCCTTTTTTCTTATGTTTTTGTGCCCTTTTTATCATGATGGCCCTTTCCATAATTCCTCCTCCAATATTAAATTAATGTTAAAATATGAATATATTACTATAAAACTATGTATAAAAATATAATTAGATAAATTTTACCATATTAAATAGATTAATATAGCTATGTAGTACAAAAAAAAAGAAAATTTAACGACAAAATAATCTTTATCCAGGATAAATGTCATTAGTATTATGATGATTTCTCCACTTTAGGCGTTTTATAAGAAAAAGGGATAGAAACCGCAAAAAGGATGTTCTTTTAAATTCATTTGCGGTTATATTTGGAAGTATTTTGCATATTTTTCAGAAGATTTTTAGAGTACATCTCTTATTAATGTGCGTTTAACAAGCTTGATTTCACTACTTTTGGGGATTATTTCACTTATATTTTCACATTTTTCGTCTATTACCGAGGTTTCTTTGTTCGTGACAATATATTCTCTATAGGACCAGCAAAAAAGTTTCCGTTCTACCCTGCCTTTTTCCCCAATCATGTTAAACCAGTTTTGGCTAACATAAAATGGATTCGTCAGCAATTTGTCAATAATAATGGAAATACGATCATTCTCTTCATTAGGCTCGAATTTTGTTTTGGTGGATAAAGCCAATATAAAATAGTTTTTAAACTTATCCAATTCCAACAATTGAAGATGATATGTGCCTTGCTGTTTTTTATTGAAATCAGCAAGAACTGTTTTAATACTTTTTTCAACATCTATTTCATATTTACTTGCCTCTCTCCAGGATGTTAATCGTGAATTAAAAATAGACAAGGTTAATATATAATACGCAGCATAATTTTGGGGGTCATACACATCTTTATAAGTTAGATTACTATTTTCTGGTTCGACAATAAACTTTTTATAATCCGCAAAAAAATTTTCGCTCATATTATATACCTTCTTTCTCACATGGATGAAAAAAAAATCTACATCCTAATTCGGTAAATTAATTGAAAACTGTAATAATATAGTTCTTTTTCAAAATCAAAAATCCTTCCTTTTCTTCCATAAATCCACAAATGCTTCATATTTTAATAAAAAAGTCCTATAATTTACACGGAATTTGTCACAAAGATAAATAGAGGAGTGATTATTGAGAGAAACACTGCGGAGGAAATCATAGCGATGCTGCCCATTGTACCTTCCAACTCCCCCCATTCAAATGCCCATCCTGCACCATTACCGATAAGATAGATGATGAATTTAAGATGTAAGGATTATTAACCAAGAGCATAAAAAAAGTACCGGAACTATTCCGATACTTTTATTTTTTTGCTAATATAATTAGTTCTTGCAGTTGATTGTTAAATCCTTTTACGGCTTTATCCTCAACAACTGTAACTGGTATTCCTAAAAAGCCATACTTTTCAACTTCCTTTTGATATTCAGGGTTCGTTAACACGTCTCTTACCTCAAATGGAATATTCTCTTCAGTTAATACCTTTTTGACCATTGAACATTCTATACAGCCTTCTGCTGAATAAACAATTACTTGTTTTTTCATAAAAAAGTTCTCCTTAATTCATAAGATTTTTCTTTTATAACTTCAATCATCTAACTTTATTTTAGGGGAGTTACTTTTGCCCATTCCATACGATAAGATTTTCTTCGTGTCTTTTGAAAAGATTGGTTCTGTGGTTATAGCCTTTTTCTAAAAGAAACCTTTTAAAAGCATAATCATTATGTTCGTTTTTAAGTAGTGTAAAATAGTCAATTGATGTATCAATTCTCTCCTGAATTTCACGTCCATCCGTTGTTACACTCCCATGTCCGGGAACTAAAATCCAGTTACTTTTTTCCTGGGTAACACGTCCAAAAGATGCCAATGTTTTTTCGTATTCCGAAAAGCTATGATACACAAATGGAAATTCTAAATCAGACAGGTAATCACCAGCAATTAATAAATTATCGTTTTCAATAACTGCAAATAGACCATCATTGGTATGGCCAAATGCCTGGTAAAACGTAATTTTAGTACCCCGAATTTGAAGCTCCTGCCCATCTGCTTGGATTATATAATTGATTATCGGGTATTCAATCTTATATTCACGGTCAATATATAAATCATCATCAAAGCTGATTATGTCTTTTAATTGCTTATTTTTCATACTACTATTAACAAACTGTCTGCTGGCAATCTTATTAGCATTTGGAAAAGCCCCGTTCCCAACGATATGGTCAAAATCGGAGTGGGTAAAAAATAGAAAAATAGGCTTGTCCTGTTTAACTGTTTCCACAAACTGTTGTATTTCATTGATTTCATTTGGCAGATAACCTGGGTCAACGACAAGGACAAGGTCCTTTGTGACCACGACTGTCGAATTCATCTTAAAAATTGTACTTTGGAATACTGTAATATTGTTTTCACTAAAAATGATCATTGGAACTTAACAGCCTCCAAGTTTTTAATGTAAAAAAAAGAATACAGCTTGTTGGATATGAGAAGGATAATAAAAAATTATAGCAGAAGCTGGTGAATATATGGTGAAGCAAGTATTATTAATAGTGTTTGTACTGTTTGGAATTTTTATAGGACCATCAATAGACATTACCTTCGCCACTAATCATACCACACAACAGCCTATCAGGGGTATTTATGTCACAGCCTCCCATACAAAAGGTCCACAATTTGAAAAATTACTTTCTCTTGTTAATCAAACCGATTTAAATGCTATGGTGATCGATATTAAAGATGATGAGGGCAGGCTTACCTTCACTCCCTCAAAAAATTCACCTTATTATTCGATTAGTCGTCCATTTATTACAGACCCTGCTGTTTTAATAAAAACTTTAAACAAGCATAGCATCTATCCAATTGCGAGAATAGTTGCTTTTAAAGATACCACGTTAGCAGCTAAAAATCCCGATATCTCTTTCAGAACTACAAATGGTATATGGAGAAATTCAAAAGGTGATGCGTTTATCAATCCTTTCTTAAAGGAAGTATGGGATTACAATATTGGAATTGCAATTCTAGCTGCCAAACTTGGTTTTAAAGAAATACAATTTGATTATGTTCGTTTTCCAGAAAAATTCGAAACCTTCGAGGCTTCATTAAGCTATAAAAAGGTGAAATTTGGTAAAGAGGACGAACTAAATAGAGTCAATGCTATTACACAATTTGTAAATTATGCACGTAAACAATTAAAGCCATATCATGTAAAATTATCAGTAGATGTTTTTGGTAACTCAACTGTTATTCCAGAAGCACGTGGAATTGGTCAAAATTTTTCTAAAATCGCTGAAAATGTTGATGTTATTTCTGCAATGATCTACCCGAGCCATTGGTCTAAACACTTTGGAATCGAAAAGCCAGATTTGGAGCCATTCCGATTAGTTAAGGAATATTCTAAATTAGAAAAAAGCCGTTTAGAATTATTAAAACATCCCCCAATTTCCAGGCCATGGCTGCAAGACTTTACTGCCACATGGCTGGGGCAAGGTAACTTTAAAGTTTATCGTAAAAAAGAAGTTGAAGATCAAATACGGGCCTTGCATTCAGAAGGAATCAATGAATATTTAATATGGAACAGTAGAAATGAATATACTTCAAATGTAGACTATACGCCTTTTTAAGTCAGAAGGACAAAACCAATACACACCCTTTTGGTGTTATTGGTTTTTATTTTTTTCTTAATTGAAAATGATTGACTATTTCGATACTTAAAGTATAATTTAACCATTCTTTTGAACTGCATTAATTTTTCAAAAATTGATGTTTAATTTTAACGGAATGTGGTGATAGTTGTGGAATTTCACGTTTGTTTTTACCCCTTAAGTGATACCGCTGTCATCCTACAACTTAGTGGAGACAGAGATTGTAATCAATCACATAAAATAATCCAGACGATCGTCACTCATTTAGATCTTTCCCCCCTGTTTGGATGAATGAATATATTCCCTCATTTCAAACAGTTGCTATTTTTTATGATCCGCTGAAGGTCCCATTTACAGGCAGTTCATTTCAGTTCCCCTATGACTATGTTTGTAATGAACTGCATCAAATGATCGCAAAACTTAATATTCATCAATCAATTGGGCAACAAATCATCGAGATTCCAATTTGTTACGATGGCGAATTTGGGCCTGATTTATCCTTTGTTGCTGACTATAACGGTTTATCTACAGACGAAGTAATCAGAATCCATACAAGTGGTGATTATTTAGTGTATATGATCGGTTTTTCACCGGGATTTCCCTATCTTGGGGGAATGTCTGACAAAATAGCTGCACCTAGAAGAGAGACACCGCGACTAAACATTCCGGCTAGGTCGGTTGGAATTGCTGGAAACCAAACAGGGATCTATCCCATTGAAACCCCCGGTGGCTGGCAAATAATTGGAAGAACACCCGTTAATTTATTTCGTCCAAATCATAAAATTCCTAGTTTGTTACGGGCAGGAGATCGAATTAAATTTAAAGCCATTAGCCTGAAAGAGTATCTTGAGCTGGAGGAGATAATCTGATGATCACCATTTTAAAGCCTGGACTCCTTACCACTATTCAAGATCTTGGCAGATCTGGATTTCAAAAATACGGAGTTATTACAAGTGGAGCAATGGATCAAATTGCTTTTCGGATCGCAAATTTATTAGTGGGAAATCAGGAAAATCAAGCAGGCATGGAAATTACACTTATTGGACCATCACTTAGGTTTGAAACAGATTTACTTATTTCAATTTGCGGTGCAGATTTTACTCCGACTATAAATGGGGATATAGT
Organism: Neobacillus sp. PS3-12; assembly: GCF_030915385.1. GTDB lineage: Bacteria > Bacillota > Bacilli > Bacillales > Cytobacillaceae > JAEVLT01. Next base: position 625,063 of record NZ_CP133268.1, read on the forward strand.
CCGCTTATTTCGTCCAATTTTCGTCAAAAAGGGAAGTATACTTGATTTTGGGATAGCTCATAATGGAGCTCGTGCTTATTTAGCAGTGGCCGGCGGTTTTGATGTTCCGATTGTGATGAATAGTTATTCTACGTATTTACGTGCTAAAATTGGCGGCTTTCATGGCAGAAAGCTAAAAAGCAGTGACAAGCTTTTGTTACAATCACCAAGTTCAACAACACAAAAAATAATCAGTGCATTATCTAAAAAAACCGTCTCAAATCAATACCTTGAGCTAAATTGGTTTGTAGATTCTGGTCTATTTCCAAAATATAAAAATAACCGTATTGTACGTGTCATAACAGGAAGGGAATTCGATTTATTTTCTAAAGAGAGTCAGAAAAAGTTTTTCCAAGAAAGCTATCTGATTACAAGTAAATCGGACCGAATGGGCTACCGCATCCATGGTTCCCCGCTTTTTTTAGAAAAACAGTTTGAAATGTTGTCTGAGGCTGTTTGTTTTGGGACCATCCAGGTTCCCGCTGACGGGAACCCAATCGTTCTTTTAGCTGATCGGCAGACAACTGGTGGATATCCAAGGATTGCTCAGATCATCACTGTCGATTTACCTGTGGTTGCCCAAGCAAAACCAGGAAATTTCCTTTCCTTTATAAAGATATCTCATGAAGAGGCACAGCTACTTTATATCGAAAGAGAACAAGAGATTAAACGGCTAAAAAAAGCAATCGAGTTAAAATATTGTTAGGAGAGTGTACGATGGTTAATATCGATATTAATTGTGATCTGGGGGAAAGCTTCGGGATCTACAAACTCGGCAGAGATGAAGAAATTCTTGATTATGTGACTTCAGCCAATATCGCTTGCGGTTTTCATGCGGGAGACCCAAGTACAATGCGTAAAACGGTAAAAATGGCTTTAGAAAAGCATGTTGGTATTGGCGCACATCCAGGTTTTTCTGATTTGGCTGGCTTTGGAAGAAGAGCAATCGACATTTCTACTGAAGAGGTTTACGATTTAGTCATCTACCAAATTGGTGCCCTTCAAGCATTTGTCAAATCGGAAGGTGGAAAACTTCAGCATGTTAAACCACACGGTGCTTTGTATAACATGGCCGCTAAAAGTTTCCCTATATCCGAGGCAATTGCCGAAGCCACTTATCGGGTTGAACCTGATTTGATCCTTTTTGGTTTAGCCGAAAGTGAGCTTATTGAAGCTGGAAAAAAAGTCGGTCTACGCACAGCGAGTGAAGTTTTCGCCGACCGAACTTATCAGGAGGATGGATCATTAACATCGAGGCGTGAGGCCAATTCCCTTATTAAAGAACAGAGTTTGGCCGTTAATCAAGTCATTAGGATGATTAAACAAAATAAAGTCGCAGCTTCTTCAGGTAAAGAGATATCGATTAAAGCAGATACAGTCTGTATTCATGGAGATAGCGTGAGTGCACTCGATTTTGCCAGATTCATCTCTTCCTGCCTAAATATGTCTGAAATCACCGTTACAAAAGTTAGTAATTTTGTTTAACTGATGGATATATCTTGATCCATCAATCTTCTAATTTCTGAAGGTATGCTAAACTTTTGTCTTGTTTGTAAATCAATGAGTGCAATAATAGCATCAGCAGTAACGATAGGATCTTTTTGTTCATTTAAAATTATTTGTTTTAAAGTAAGACTTGAATTCCCTACTCGATCAATCTTTGTTCGAATGTAGAGTCTCTCGTTATCAAAAGCTTCTTGATTGTAGTTTATGTTAATATTCACCACCAATGGTTGGGATCCAAATGAATTGCAATATTCATACCACACTTTTCGTGCCTGATCCAAATAACCAAACAAGGTAACATTGCTAACATGCCAGTAATTAGATTCTGCAACAACTTGTAATTCTGAAAAAGCCAATTATTGCACACTCCTTCATTCACAAATTCGCTACTATTCTATAACACTACTATAATCAATAGCCATTCGCACTCATTTGATATTTTATGGTCGTCAATAAAGTTTATTAACGACCATGTTAAATTTAATATTTTTTGGGAGAACTTTTTCAGTCAAAATGTTCTACTTATTATAAGGTAATAATAATTGGCCCGTCTTTTGTCAAAATCATCGTATGTTCATATTGTGCGACAAAGCTTTTTTCGGTGATATAGGTCCAGCCATCACCTTTTTCAAAAACTTCCTCTTCAAGGGTCGAGATGAATGGCTCTACCGCGATAACCATTCCTTCCTTCAGTAATTCATCACCCTCTGTTTCAAAATAGTTAAAGATGTACTCAGGCGATTCATGAATAGATCTGCCAATTCCATGTCCAGTTAGGTTTTTAATAACCGTGAATCCTCGTTTTCTGGCAGTTTGATAAACCACTTTCCCAATCCTGCTTTTTTTGGAGCCGGGGATTGCTTTTTTAATCCCTTCTTCAAATGCCTCTTTGGCCACCTGACACATATTCTTTAATAATTCATCTCCTTCACCGACAACGATGGAGATCCCAGTATCAGCAAAATAGCCATTCTTTGAACCGGAGACATCAATATTTACAACATCCCCTTCTTGGATCACCCAGTCTCCAGGGAATACCATGTGCAACTTCTTCATTCACACTAATACAAGTATACCCTGGAAAGTCATATACCCCTTTAGGAGCGGAAACAGCACCTTCCTTGTCAAAAAGTTCCTTAGCCATTTCATCTAATTCTTTTGTTGTTATCCCAGATTTAGTGTTCTTTACCAATTCATCCCGAATAGCAGCACAAATCCTTCCAATTTCCTTCAAACCTTCAAAATCATCTGCTGTTTTTGCAATCATTATTTTCCCTACTTACTTTTTATGATTTTTTTAAAATAAACTTAACACGATTTATATTTTAGCTGTTATTCCATAAAGGTTACAAGTTTCTATACAGAAAAACAACCAAGTAAAGTTGTCTTTTTGTTTTTTATTTCCTTAGAAAATAATGAAAACAGCCAAATCACTTTGAGCTGTTTTCCTGAGAAATTATTTTTGGCCTATTTTTTCAACCACTGCATTATTCGCAATCCATGATACTAATAGTATTCTATGTATTTTACAAAATCCCCTTTTTCTGAAAAACCAGAAATACATCTTTTCTGGTACTCTATTGATTATTGAAATTGAGATTCTGCCTTTTTTTATATAAAGTTAATACATGTGGTACTTCGTCCAAACTATTGGACACGTTTTTTCATAGTATAGAGTAAGCTTATTAGGGAGGTGTTTTGTATGAGTCGTACTCATGGAGACGGTGGTGGAAACGCAGGAAACAATAACTTCGCATTAATTGTAGTATTGTTCCTTCTCCTCATCATTGTAGGATCTGCTTACATTTATTAATAAGAAAATTGGGCCGCTCTTGCCCATAAAATAAAAAGCGCCATGCGGGCGCTTTTTGTAATTTGAGAATTATATTAACCAAAATGTATCTTTCATGGTAAATTAGAAATGATAAATTTATACTTTACTCAAATATTGGAGGAAACTATGCTTACTTTTTCTGAAAAATTAGCTATTATTGAAACGTTCCCTGAACTGGAACGAAAAAACGTGTCACTGGGACGAGTTAATTTCCAATTAAATAACAGTCTGTCTGATAAGAAAAATATTATCTATCATCTTCACCCAAATGGGAATGGTTTTGTGTATTCCGGACAACTGACAAAATATGAAACAGACGAAAAGGGTATGACCAATATCCGAGATTTCTCTGAAAAGGAATTAAAAGAAATTATTTCTGAAGCCATTCAATCCCTAACAGTAGTTAAACAACAAACAATTGCTGAACAAGCAATCGTAGGAGAAAACCAGGAAGAGCGGTGGATCAATCAAGAAAAACAACAACTAATTGTCATCTTCGAAAATGAGGCTTGGAATATTTATTTTGGTTTAAACCTTGATGCAACTTTTGATACATATGAAGAGGCAGAAGAATATTTAACAGAAGATGGATTTCACCGAGTTTAAGTAAGGTCCAAAACAACATATATAATTAGTTTGGCTGTACCAATTCAAGAATTGGACAGCTTTTTTTGTTTTAAAAAAAAATAATTAAGATAGGCTTTGATCAATTAATTCGTCTAAACGGATAATGCTTCGTTTTGCACGGTTGAAGTCAATTTTTCGGTAATGGTGCAATCCGCCTTCTTCTTCATCCTTTTCATCTGCCAATTTAACAATTTGTTGTAAGGGAGTTCTTACAATATCATTAGAAGGTAAAAATGAATCAGTATGAAATAAAATAGCAAGTGCAATCGTTTTAGCCTTTATAGGGTTTTCACCAAGTCTAATTAATAACTTATGTGCCCTTTCTGCCCCTTTTATCGGATGTATATCATTTTGTCTGTAAAGATCATAATCCCATTTACCATTTTTATACCAAGTATAATGGCCCATGTCATGGAGGAGCCCGGATTTTGCCGCAATATCTACATCTAAATTATGTTCTTTTGCCAAATGAAAAGCGTGATAGGAAACGGCAATTGCATGTGCCAAGCCTGAACGGTTTAAGAATTTTTGGGCTATATGATGTTCAAAAATATTTAGCAGTGTTACATCTCTCAAAAGATTCTCCCCCTTTTTCAGATTTTTTAACAATTATTATATTATATATCCAACTTCAAACGCCACTATTTTGACAGTTTTTATGACATTAATTTATAAAAAAGACAGTTACTATAAGTAACTGCTTAAACATATTCTGATTAGTGTTTTGATTTATGACAGCCTGCTCTGATTGCATATTGTTCAGTACTTAGCATAACTCAAAAAAAAGAGAGCGAAGATGATCTTCACTCTAGTTAGCTTTAGAAGGCTTTGCATTTTTAGCACCTTTTGGTCCTAAATACTCATAGTCATTTGGATTAATTGGTTTATACCCGCTTGGCTTATAGAAACGTAATAAATCTCTAGTGACAACCTCATCGGACATTTGCAATTCGGTCTTCACATTATTGTATATAGCTTTACAGCCATTATTATCTTTTTCTAATAACCCTGTAGATGTCGAATAACACTTTTCATTCACTTGTGTTACATTTGGAGAAACAAAATCACCATTTCTGAACAAGGCCCAATTGCGATGCGTCTGAGATAATAAATCAGAGCCAAATTCCATGTAGTCTTTTGTATCGATTCCTAATAAGTGAAGCAATGTTGGCCGAACATCCACTTCTCCACCATACTGGTGCTGAACGCCGCCTTTTACACCAGGAACATGGATAAACAATGGAACCTCTTGTAATTGTGCGTTTAGTGTTGGTGTAATTTGATCAACGCCTAATACTTTCTTCATTGCTTCATTGTGGTTTTCCGATATTCCATAATGGTCACCATACAAAACAATAATGGTATGATCATACAATTTATCTGCTTTTAGATAGTCAAAGAACTCTTTTAAAGATTCATCCATGTAATGGGCAGATTGGAAATAATTATTGACAACAGAATCACCAAAATCGCCTGCAGGGAAATCCGTATCCCCTGGATCCATTTCAAATGGGAAGTGATTAGACAATGTAATAAACTTGGTATAGAAAGGCTGTTTTAGCTTTTCTAACATTGGCATAGATTCTTTAAAATAAGGAATATCCTTCATTCCATAGTTTTTCACATTTGTGCCGCTCATATCATAATACTCTGCATCGAAGAACTGATCGTACCCAAGCGCCTTATACATAACATTCCGATTCCAGAACGTTTTGTAATTACCATGGAATACGGCAGAATTATAACCGTACCCCTTCAATATAGCTGGTGTAGCCTGATATGTGTTTTGTGCTTTGTTAATAAAAACAGCACCTTGGGACAGAGGATATAGGGAATTTTCCATTAAGAATTCAGCATCGGACGTTTTTCCTTGTCCTGTTTGATGATAAAAATTATCAAAATAGAAGGTTTCACCATCATTTGCAAGCGAATTTAAGAATGGAGTCACTTCATGTCCATTTAACTTGTAATTAATCATAAAGTTTTGGAAAGACTCTAACGAAACGTAAATAACGTTCATGCCTTTAGCCTTACCGAAATAAGCAGGATTTGGCGGTGTATAATTTGCTTTACGATAGTTCTCAACATTTGTAATGTCACTTTCGCTAGCCAATGCACGCTGACTTGAAGACTTGATGTTTTGAATAATATCGTAAATCGTAAAATTGTAAGCTCCTAAATATTTCACTAAATAGTTTCGGTCAAAGGATCTTGATAATAATTGCGGGCGGTCTTTCTCAGCAAGCCCAAGATTAAATAAAAAGACCGTTATTGAAAACAACAAAACAACCTTGAATGATTTCCGATTTGTCACGGTAACCTTTTTGAATAATTTTAAGGCTAAGAAAATCAAAAGAACCGTATCTGTAAAATAAAAAATATCAAACGGTGACATTAGAGATAAGGCACTATCCCCAAGTTGTCCAGTATTCGTTTTTGCCTGCATAATAACTGGTACTGTAATAAAATCGTTGAAAAAGCGGTAATAAACAATATTGGCATAAAGTAAGAAAGACAATAAAAAGTTCATGATGATCAGAACGAGTTTTGTCCCTTTTTTAAAAAGAAGGGCCAACCCGAAAAAGAATAATGCAGAACTAATTGGATTTATTGCCAATAAGAATTTTTGTAAGTTATTATCAATTCCTAATTTAAACTCAATTGAATAGGCAACATATGTTTTTAGCCAAAAAAGGATAACAGCAATACCAAAGAAAGTAAGATGGCTTTTGTTTAATCGTTGCCAAAATTTAGGATTTCCCATTTTATTGATTCTCCTCTCACTTACCAATGCTACGGTAAAAGAACCTAAACTACTATATCATACTTTACAAAAAAAATAAAAACAAAAATAATGGTAATCCATCAACTCATTCCCTATTTTTCGAGCACCAATGATGGAGAGCTTGTTTTTAGCTTGTTTATTTTATTAACTTATCTTTTGAATATCATAAACCCGCCCTATAAACAGTGCAATAAGAATTTTATCGCTAATTTTTTCTTTTTTCTTGTTTTGATCAAATATTTTAGTGAATGTTGTAAAAAAATAATAGAGAAAATTTTCATAAAAACAACGAAATCCTCACAAATACCGATGCATAGAAAGAAGGAACAATCTTGCCAAAAGCACAACCCGATTTTACGAAAAGTCCATATTTTGTCGATGAACCAGGAAATTGGCATTTAAGGGAAGGCGCTCCCCAAAAACTGCAAAAAGAATTGCAGCAATACCTGGAGTCACTCACAGAGATAGATGACTCAGGTACAATCAATGGTAATACAATTGATTTCCCACACAATAGATAAAAAGTGGCCTTCAAAGAGGGCCACTTTCCGTATGATACTTTAAAAAACTTCTAACCTTTTTTGTGAATGCTGAGGATACTTCCCAACAGTATGGATAGCTGAAATAATTCGCTTATTAATCCATTTTCGGTTTTCCACAGTATTTAGCATTTCAAAAATATGCGTTCTGCCTTCCTTTGTTGTTACATAATGGCATGGCAGTGTATTTAAACTTAATGAAATAATATCACTTCTGCATTTAGGGCAATGACAAAAAGTTTGATAATCGGGACTCATCATTAAAACTGTTACAAGTGTAGATACAATCTCTTCCATAACATTAATATATTCCTTATTCAAGGCTTTCCCTCTTTCATCAATACTACAAGTATTTTAACACACTAAAAACAAGATTTGTTTTACCCATTTGGAGAATTGATGAATGATTTCAAAGACCGTTACGAACAATAGTACTAGTATTGGATAAGGAGTGAATGAACATGAATGTTAATAGAGTACAGCAAATTCTCTCATCTTCTGCAGATATTGAGGTAAAATATAATGGCACTTCCATTTGGATTGACCAACTAAATGAAGATGGTAGGACCGCAAGGGTTCATTTAAGGAGCGGGAATCTTGGAGAAAGCACAATTGTCGAAATTAATCAACTTGTAGAAGAATAATGGCAGCAAGAAAGGCAGGAACGATATCCTGCCTTATATCATGTCTTCATTTTCTTTGGATATTTCACTTGGTTGAGGCTGTTCATTTTGTTCAATGCTTTCTAAAATCTTTCTATGATAACGCCCTTGGTCTTTTCCTGCCCCAGGAGCTACATTTCCAGCAGGCAATTGTTCAAGTTCTTTCCCTCTTGGCATTCATCAGTCACCCCTTTCTCAAATTAATTTACTCCAACAGCATTGAAATTAACCATCAAACCTCATTTGCTTCTAAATGTAAGAACTTTCGTATTTTGTTAACCGATCATAATTTTACCTTTAGGATATCGGAAGGCATCTGGATTACGGCGGACAGTGACTGCATAAGCAATTGTTAGCGGCCCCACCCTGCCTGCAAACATTGATAAGATAATTAAAGCCTTGCCAACAGAAGATAAATGTGGTGTTAATCCCATCGAAAGTCCAACAGTTGCAAAAGCGGATGTCGATTCAAACAATATCATAAGGAAGTTTTTTCCGTGTTCAGTAATGGTTAAAATCATCGTTACAAATAACACAACAAACACACCAGCCAACGTAACCGTTAAAGCCTTATAAATGGTTTCATACACAATACGCTGCCTGAAAAAAATCACATCTTCTTTACCTCGAATTTGGGACCAAACTGCCCCAACCAACGTGGTAAAAGTTGTCGTTTTTATTCCGCTCCTGCTGAACCAGGAGATGCACCAATAAACATTAATATGATTGTCAATAACAATGAAGATTGTGTCATATCACCAATATTGATTGTATTTGAACCTGCAGTTCTAGGGGTTACGGATTGGTAGATCGAGGCTAAAATTTTCCCAGTCAAAGATAGTGGCTTTAATGTTTTGGGGTTAGAAAATTCCAAAACATATATGCCAATGGTCCCAGTGATCAATAATACTAGACTGGTGACTAGGACCACTTTGGTATGTAAAGATAGTCTGCGAACCTTTTTATACTCAAAAATGTCATTCATAACAATAAAACCGATTCCCCCTAGGATAATTAACGAACAAATCGTCAGGGTAACTGTAGGATCTACCACATAATCCGTCAGACTATGGAATTCCCCCATCAAATCAAATCCAGCATTATTAAAATTTGAAATAGAATGAAAAATCCCATAGTAAATTGCTTTTCCTAACGGCATATCGAAAGAGAAGCGGATTGAAAGCAATATGGCTCCAATTAATTCAATCACTGCTGTAAAAATTAATATCCTTCTCGCTAACCTTACAATCCCCTCCATCGATAAATTGTTAAGTGATTCTTGAAGCAATAATCTTTCTTTAAGAGAAATCCTTTTTCTGACTAAAAGCGCAAATAAAGTAGCAAATGTCATAAACCCGAGACCGCCTATTTGGATCAGGCACAAAATGACTAACTGTCCAAAAAGTGTAAAAGCCGTCCCCGTGTCCACCACCACTAATCCAGTCACACAAGTAGCGGAAGTTGATGTAAACAAAGCATTTAAAAAAGATAACCCCTTACCGTCCGTTGTAGCAACAGGCATTGTCAAGAGAATAGCACCTATAAGGATAATTCCCCCAAAACCTAAAACAAGGACTTGCGGGGGAGCAAAGTAAAATTTTTTCCTCACATTACATCCTCCTAACGAATTTTTATTTTTCTACAACAAATAACGGAAATATATATAGATAGATGAAATTAAGATAGAAATAATCATTAATGGAAAACCAACCACTAAAAACTTCATAAAAGAAATATGATAACCGTTTTTTGCAGCTAAACCTGCAACAACTAAGTTTGCACTCGCTCCGATTAATGTTCCATTTCCACCCAAACAAGCTCCAAGAGATAAACTCCACCAGAGTGGATCAAGATTTTGGATCCCTAAATGCCCCATTTCTTTAATAAGGGGAATCATGGTTGCAACAAATGGAATATTATCAACAAATGCTGATATGAGCGCACTCATCCATAAGACTAGAAATGTGGATGAAGTTAATTCTCCCCCAGTTAGCCTGATCGCTTTTTTTGCTAATGCTTCGATTAAGCCGGTTTCAACTAAACCGCCGACAATCACAAATAACCCAATGAAAAAGAAAAGAGTGGTCCATTCTACCTTTTCAAGTGCATGAACCAAATATTTATCACCGGTTAACAGAAGCAGCAGAAAAGCTCCAATTAGCGCAATGGTAGCTGTTTCAACATGAAGTAATTGGTGAATAAAAAATCCTAGTAATGTCAGCGAAATAATGAATAAACATTTGCGTAATAAAACCTGATCCTGAAGTTCCATATGTGCACTTTTTGCAAGTAAATGATCCTTTAGCTCATTGGTAGTTTTTAATTTTTTTCTGTAAATAAACGCCAAAATAAGAACTGTCACAATTAAGATAACAAAATTTATTAGTGCCAGGTTATCGATAAATGATAAAAAAGTCAGTTCTTTAACTGCACTACCAATCATTAAATTAGGCGGGTCGCCAATCATCGTAGCCGTACCGCCAATATTTGAAGCAAAGATTTCCGACAGCAAAAATGGAATAGGCGGAACCTTTAATTGGTATGTAATACTAAATGTTACTGGAACAACCAACAAAACGGTTGTAACATTATCTAAAAATGCTGAAGCAAGAGCGGTAAACAAGCTTAAAGCAATTAAGATTTTAATAGGGCTTCCTTTTACTTTCTGTGCTGACCAAACAGCAATAAACTCAAATACACCAGTTTGTGCCGTGATGCCCACGAGAATCATCATCCCCACTAACAAACCAATTGTATTAAAATCAATATATTGTACGGCTTGTTTTTGATCCAAAATACCGAACCCAACCATTAAAAGTCCGCCAAGCATAGCAATTGTCGTTCGATGGATCTGTTCTGAAATTATCATCGCATAAGTAAATAAAAATATTATTAGTGCGATTAAGCTTTGAGTCTCCATAAAAACTTCCTCCTATAATTCATACATGAGTTTTATTAATTAATAAAAGTAGGTATCAATTAATAAAATTTTTTATTAAAATGAATTATAAGGAAAATATACTACTCATTACACATTATGTAAACTTTGCCATTGTATACAAATACCTTCCAACTTCTGCATGGATTATATCTTTGCCCCTTCATATTTTTTCTATTTTAATGATTGTTACACAATTTTATTACCAAAATTTTTATAAATGTGAACTTATTCACAGTAATATTTTTGTTAAAAATCTATAATACTCAGAAGAAACTCTCATAATAAGTATGAAAACTTCACCTTTGGGTTAAAAAGTAAAACATATTATCTTAAAACGAGGGGGACATGAATGAATCACGGAGCAAAACATTTAATTATTCAAACTGCTAGTTTAATTGCAGGATTTATGGTATGGGTTCTTATTTCTTCATTAATGCCATACATACACACTGATATTGAACTTACATCAACACAGCAAGCATGGGCAACTGCTGTACCCGTCATACTTGGTTCGATCCTGCGAGTACCGATCGGATACTGGACAAATAAATTGGGGGCACGAACTTTATTTTCGATAAGTTTTTTGGTTTTATTGCTCCCAATCGCGTTAATCAGCTATGCACATTCCTTTTTCATGTTAATTCTTGGCGGGTTTTTACTGGGAATTGGGGGTGCTGTTTTTTCAATTGGAGTCACATCCCTGCCAAAGTATTATCCAAAAGAGAAACATGGATTTATTAATGGAATTTATGGTGCAGGAAATATTGGAACCGCTATCACATCGTTTTCCGCACCAGTTTTGGCAAATACGATAGGTTGGAGATCAACAATTAAAATTTTTCTGTTAATTGTTCTCGTTTTTGCTATTATTAATTTCCTTTTTGGTGATAAAAAGGAACAAAAAGAAAATAACTCATTATCGGAGCAATTGAAAAGTGTTAATCGTAACCCTAAATTATGGTTATTAAGTCTTTTTTATTTTATTACCTTTGGATCGTTTGTTGCATTTACAATTTATTTACCTTCCTTTTTAGTTAATTATTTTAGTCTAAACAAAGTGGATGCCGGATTAAGAACGGCTGGATTCATTGCATTGGCGACGGTATTTAGACCCGTGGGTGGATGGTTAGGTGATAAAATGAACCCATTCCTTATTCTAATGGGTGTCTTTTTTGGTCTTACTTTTGCAGGATTTCTGCTTTCATTTACCCCTTCACTTCCAATTTATTCATTTGGTTGTTTACTCGTTGCATTTTGTGCAGGGATCGGCAACGGTGCTATTTTTAAATTAGTTCCTTTATATTTTTCGAAACAAGCTGGAATCGTAAATGGGATCGTGGCTGCAATGGGTGGACTCGGGGGGTTTTTCCCGCCGCTTATTCTAACAATTTTGTTCAATATTACAGGTCATTATGCGATTGGTTTTATGTCGTTATCAGAATTTTCGTTAGCAAGCCTGGTATTAGTTGTATGGTTATATTACCAAGATAAGTTAGATATCTCTGCAAAAATTATCGACTATACAGATGAAGGTATTTGTATTACAGATTCAAATGGAATCATTCAAAAAGTAAATCCGGCTTTCACAAAGATAACTGGTTATGAGGAAGAAGAGGTGGTCGGAAAAACACCAAGTGTTCTGCAATCGGGTGAACATGACCAGAATTATTATAAAGATATGTGGGATCAATTGCTCTCAAACGGAGTTTGGAGAGGTCCAATTTGGAACAAACGTAAAAATCAAGAGATCTACCAGGAGTGGCTAACAATAACTTCCATAAAAAACGAAGCTGGTGAAACCAAAAACTATGCTGGAATGTTTAAAGAAATGAATGTGATTGAAAAAGAATATGCGAATAAGGACAAACTTTAACCCCAAACTTGAGGGCCGAGCCGTGTAAATTCGGCTTATTTCCCTACAAAAAAACTGCCCGCCGGCAGTTTTTAGTTTAATATTTTAACAGTAAGTTCTTTTGCACCAAATTGGAGTGCATCACTTTCATTTTGCATATAAACATCAATCCTATTACCTTTAATAGCTCCCCCAGTATCGGCTGCAGTTGCTTCACCATATCCCTCGATATAGACTTTTGAACCTAGAGGGATGACTGATGGATCAACAGCAATGACTTTTTCATCTGGATTTGCCTTTAGATTCACACCAGTTTTTGTGATACCCGAGCAACCCTCACAGTCTGCAGTATATGCAGTAGCTTTAACCGTAATTTCCTTAGGTGCTGCACTTTGCGTATCTGCCTGTGCTGGTGCTGCCGGCGCCGATGTTTGTGCTGGTGCTGGTGCTGGTGTCGGTGCTAGCGCAGGTGCTGCTGGTGTCGGCGTTGGTACTTGTACAGCTGTAGGTGTTGACTCTGATGCAGGTGCTGCTGGTGTTGGTGCAGCCGCTTGTACGGCTGTTTCTGAACTGTTATTCACAGGTACTGTTGCATTTTCTTGATGGGTAATTGTATCAACAAGTGATGATGAACTCGCCGATTCAGGAACCTGGGAACCAGTCTGTGTTGGCGAAGTGGCCGTTGTGGAACCTTCTAGCGGTGTTTCTGTTGTACTAGCTGCCCCCTGCTTAACAGGTTCCATTTGACCAAGGGTAGCCGAATTATCAAAAATAACAAGGTTTAACCCTGGATGAACAAGATTTGTATATAAGTCATTCCATTCAATTAAGTTTTGCGCTGTTACATTATTTTCATTTGCAATACTAATTAATGTATCCCCTTGTTTAACAGTATAATGCTTCTTTTTTGCAATTTTTAAAATATCACCTTGCTGAATAAGTTCAGATGCAAGTTGATTCCAGCTCTTTATGTTTTCTATAGAAGCATTATGTACTTGTGATAGCTTCCAAAGTGTATCTCCTTTTTGGACAGTTACCTCTTTTGCCTGCACATTAGCACCAACTGTACCTGAGAGTGCAGCAACTGCAATAAGTGTTTTAATTGTTTTAAACATTTTTTACCTCCCATGTTCTCTTAGTTGCTAACCGTAATTATGATAACATGGAATTTGTCAATACAAAGAACAAGCATATTAAGTATCTTTTACGCGAATGGCAATTATATTACAATAATATTTCTATCGTGCTGAATATTCTGATATCCACGATTCTTCCTATTAATAAAAAACACGACCAAATGATCGTGTTTTTTATTTTTCTACTATTATATCTTTGTAATGGCGACTGCACATGCTTTAAATTCTGCTGTGCCCGATATCGGGTCATATTCGTTTAGAGTCAAGATATTCGTAGGTGTCTCACTCCAATGAAAACTCATAAACACCAAACCCGGCACAACTTGTTCCGTTACTTTAGCTTTTACGGTCAGTTCTCCCCTGCGGGAACTAACTTTTACAACCTCATGATCCTCTATTCCCAGCATTCTTGCATCCTCTGGATGAATGTCCACCGTTTCTTCCGTTTGTTTTATTTTTACTCCCGGAGCATAGTATCTTGTTTGGGAATGCGTATTGTAAGATTCGTATCTTCTTCCCGTCGTCAACATAAATGGATATTCTTCATCTGGTAACTCTAGTGGCGGAGTATAATCAACTGGGATAAATGGTGCTTTGTTTTGATCCAACATTTTTTTGTTTTGAAACCTTGTATGCATGATAAATGTTCCTGGATGATCCTCACTAGGGCATGGATAATGAAGACTATATTCCTTCTCTAATCGAGTATAAGATATACCTCCATACATCTCCCAAGCAATGGATTTTACTTCATCCCAAATTTCTTCACTGTTCTTATATTGCATTGGATAACCCATTAATGTGGATATGTCACAAAGAATCTCCCAATCCTCTTTCGTATTTGGGTTTGGCTCTACTGCACGTCTGACGCGTTGAATTCTGCGGTCCGTATTGGTATATGTTCCATCCACTTCTCCCCATGATTGTGCAGGGAGTACTACATCCGCAATTTCAGCCATTTCCGTAAAAAAGATATCCTGAACAATTAATAAATCTAGTTTCTCGAATAATTTCTTTGTATGGTTCATATGAACATCTGCAAGGATCGGGTTTTCACCAATCACATAAAGGGCTTTTATTTCACCCTCTTCGAGCCTGTCAAATGTTCTCGTTTGGGTGTCACCAACTTGTGGATTAAGTGTAACATTCCAAGCCTTTTCATAACGAGAGCGATATCCTGCATTCGTTATACTCATAGCACCTGCCAATTGGTTTGGTAGGCAGCCCATATCACCTGCACCTTGAACATTATTTTGTCCCCTTAGCGGCATAATGCCACTGCCTGGTTTTCCGATATTTTCAGTTAACAAAGCAAGATTGGCAATATCGAATACATTATTAACACCACAGTGATGCTCAGTTATTCCAAGTGTATAGGCAATCATTGCTTGACTTGCACTTGCGTACTCCCGTGCTGTCGCTTCGATTTCTTCCACATTTAACCCAGTTATGCTTGCAGCATAATCAGGTGTAAACGGTTCAACCTGCTTTACCAAAGCATCAAAATCAATGGTAAATTGATTGATAAACTCTGGATTATACAGATTTTCTTTTAAAATAATCCGAATTATGGCATTTATTAGAGCAATATCTGTCCCAATTTTTATTTGCAGGTGGCGATGTGCTACCTTTGTCATCTCAATCTTTCTAGGGTCGATCACGATAATTTTTAGACCTGCTTTAGCTGCCTTTTTCATCCGATTCGCGATAATCGGATGGGCTTCCGTTGTATTTGAACCCATTAACAAGAGTACTTCAGCTTTATCAATATCTTCCAACGTATTCGTTGGGAAACCGCTTCCAAACACAGTTGCCAGACCGGCAACACTTGGAGCGTGTCACGTTCGGTTACATCCGTCAATATTATTACTTCCAATCGCTGTCCTCATAAATTTTTGAGTAATATAATTGGATTCATTTGTTGTTCTTGAACAAGCAAACATTGAGATAGCATCAGGTCCCCATAGTGTTTTAATCGCATTTAGTTTATCGGCAATAAATTGGTAGACCTCTTCCCACGAAGCATTAACAAGTTGTCCGTTTTTACGAATCATTGGTGAATTTAATCTTTTTTTAGCATGAACGTATTCATAGGCAAATGCCCCTTTAACACATGTTTGCCCTTTATTAACGGGTGCTTCTTTATCACCACGGATTTTCATTATTTTGTTATTTTGGACTTCGAGAATAAGTCCACATCCGGTGCCGCAATAACCACAAACCGTTTTGACAAAACTTGTTTCTGCCATTCGTCTGCCTCCTCTTTTCACAGCATCAACTACTACATATATAATATAGGAATCTACTTAAAGTTAAAACTTTAATTTTTTATAATAACGTTATTAACGTAAAAAAGAGCAAAGATAATCTTTACTCTTTTTTGTTACGCAGTTCTAGCTGGAAGAAAAATATTAAACGTTGTTCCTTTGTTCGGTTCGCTTTCAATAAACACCTTTCCATTATGGCTTTCAATGATTTTGAAACTAACCATAAGACCAAGACCATTCCCATTTTTCTTTGTAGTAAAAAATGGCTCTCCCAGTTTTTTCAATTTATCTTCAGGAATTCCAACACCGGTATCTTGGATGGATATTTGAACGTTGTTATCCTTAATAAACGTCCTAACATATAAATCACCGCCATTAGGCATCGCTTCAATTCCATTTTTAATAAAGTTTAAAAATACCTGCTTTAGCCTGTTTTCATCACATTCAATTTGAATAATCTCAGCTTCACATTCAAGATGGAGCCGAACATGCCTTTTACGTGCCTCAAATTCAAGCAGTGACACAACATTCTTAATAACTGGAATAACATTTTTCTCTTCTAATTCTACGGCCTT
Organism: Neobacillus sp. PS3-12; assembly: GCF_030915385.1. Lineage (GTDB taxonomy): Bacteria > Bacillota > Bacilli > Bacillales > Cytobacillaceae > JAEVLT01. Next base: position 641,826 of record NZ_CP133268.1, read on the forward strand.
TGGTTTTGCAAGAACCATAAAATCTTCGACAATCATGTTTACTCGTTCAATTTCATCAAGAATGATACTTAAAAATTCCAAGCGCTCAGGATCTTTTTCATCCAATTGTAAAAATTCGGTATAACCTTTCATTGATGTAAGAGGATTCCGAATTTCATGGGCTACTCCAGCTGCCAGCTGTCCTACAGCAGCGAGCTTGTCTTGTTGGTGTAGGATCTCTTCAGTCCGTTTCCGCTCCGTAATGTCATTACGAATCGCAAGAAACTGATATGGTTTCCCTTTTTCATCAATAAACGGGACAATCGTGGTATCTACCCAATAAAGTGATCCATCTTTTGCTTTATTACGTATTTCACCTTTCCAAACATTCCCCGTCAAAATTGTTTTCCAAAGGTTCTGGAAAAACTCTCTTGAGTGATAGCCTGAATTTAAGATACCGTGACTTTTTCCAATAAGCTCTTCACGGTTATATTTTGATATTTCACAGAACTTATCATTTGCACTTGTAATGATACCTCTTGCATCAGTAAAAGCAACGATAGAGGACTGGTCAAGTGCGAATTTAATATCAAGATTTTCTTTCAATGTTTCTTTTAAATGATCCTCGGCCCTTTTTCGATCTGAGATATCTGTTCTAATGGCCACGTACTGATAAGGCTTTTCATTGGCGTTTAGAAAAGGGACAATCGTGGTATCCACCCAATACAATGAGCCATCTTTTGATCGGTTACAAATTTCTCCATTCCATACCTTACCATTGCCAATAGTTCTCCACAAATCCTGAAAGAATTCCCTTGAATGGTATCCTGAATTTAATATTCGATGATCCTGGCCCATTAGCTCTTCACGACTATATTTTGATATTTCACAGAATTTATCATTAACACTTGTAATAATTCCCTTTTGATCTGTAATAGCCACAATCGATGATTGGTCAAGAGCAAAGTTAATATCTTGGATTTCCTTAATTGAATGGGAAAGATTTGTATCAGATACCTCTAATTTCTTGCTAATAATGACACTTGAGCCAATTAGGCCGACCAAAATTAGAATCGAAACAAATAAAACAAGGTAAATAATAAATGTACTAACAGAACCTTGTTCTTTTCCAATATTATTTGATAGCGCTAATTGTACTGCACGATTTAAAATAAAGTGCCCTTCTACAATCGCAGCAGTAACAATGATTGCGCTGATAGGCTTACGCCAGACTTGGTTCCCTTGAGCAAAGCTTTTCGAAGAAAAGAGGATCCATAAAGAAAAGAGGAAAGAGCCAAAGATTAAAATAGCAGAAACGAGTAATAAGGCAACATTATTATTAAAATTCAGGTTCATCGCAAAAGTACTAATAATATGAACAGATATTACAGCTAGCGTTAATAAAAAACTTGCGAAAAGTAATTGATAATTTTTTACCGCCTTTCCAATAAGGGTAAAAAATGCCATCCCCGTAAATGCAATTCCAATAAAGATCGATAAAATTGTCATTGGGATTTGGTATTGCCTAAAACGGTTAACATCAACGGCAATTAATCCTACAAAATTCATGATCCAAATTCCAATGCCTAAAGAAATCGTACCGCCTAAAAACAAAATGGTTTTATTTGAATCGGAAGTTTTAACAAAGGTGAACATATCCAATGCTGTATATGATGCTGCGATCGTTAATCCAATTGCAATCAAGATGATAATAGGATGATAAGTATTCGTGATTTCGATCATTTTCGAGCATCCCCCAATATCTCTACATATTTCTACTATGATTGTAATGTAAACTATGGTATTAGGGAAGAAAAATATTTTAATTTATGGTTAGATCGTCCCGAGCTAAATAGATTCATTACAAACAAAACAGGAACATTTGGCCAAATTTAATTTTTTTTAAAAAAAGCCTACACAAATTAAACTTTTTTGTTTATACTGTACTATAACACGACGGATTAAAATTATCTGTTTTAAAAAAGGAGGAGTTTAAAATGTTATTGAATCCAATTGAATTTTTCCGAAACTTACCAACAAAAATGTGTCCCGAATGTGGTCAGCAAATCGAAGAACAGGCAGAATCCTACATGATGGAATGTGATCAATGCTTGGCTAAAAAAATTGACTAAAGTAATTTTATATTTTCTGTACTATAACAAAATGATTTTAAATATACTGTACTATTAAAGGAGGCGGTTCAATTGATGAGTCCAGTTGAATTTTTTCGTAATCTACCAAAGAAGGTTTGTCCTGAATGTGGTCAGCAAATGGAGGAACAAGCAGAATCTTATATGACCGAATGTGAACGTTGCCTTTCAAAAAAAGAGGAATAATTTTCATCCCGTCTGCAGTACAACGGTAAATTATTATTTTTTCTGTTCTATCAAAAAGGAGGCGATATAAATGAAATCAATTGATCTTATTAATACGACGCCAAGAAAGGTTTGTCCTGAATGTGGTCAGCACATGGAGGAACAAGTTGAATCCTATATGTACGAATGTGAACGCTGTCTTGCTAAAAAAGAAGAATAGGATGTAAACTCCCAAATTAATTGGGAGTTTTTTAATTTGTTAACAATCTCCATGGATAGCATTTTTCTCTATTGTAAATGCTTTAAAAAAGGAGATGACTTAATGCCTAAAAAAGAAGAATACCTTACTAATGCTCCTAAAAAAGTCCAAGTTACCATTAATAACGGAAGCATATTTTCAAATCAAAAAAACGTACCTGGAGATTCCGTTGATCAACATGAGTCTTTAGAGGAAGCGAACACGATTATAAGCGGGGATGAAATCCGCCAGCAAAATGAAAATCTATAAGGATGGTTTTATAATGGAAAGGATTGAAGTAAAGAATCTTAACCCTGGGGATGAAGTGTTTGTGATTTATCGTAATCCACATATACCGTCGGTATCGAACATAAAAGCTGCAGAAATTGTTCAACATCCAAAGGACCCAAACCAATTAGCCCTTTTTATTAATGATACCTTTCATGTTATTGAGGATGATGATGCATTTTTCCATTCTGCCGAGGATGCGGAAAAAGCTTATGAGGAAATATATAAATTTGATTAAAAATGGAAAGGCTGCCAAGTTTCAGCAGCCCTATACTCTTTATATTTGTGGCAGTTCTCTAAACTCTTGGACTGTTTGATTACCACACATTGGACAGAGTAAATCATCTGTTGCAAATTCTTTTCTCATCCAGCCATTACAAGTTTCATCAGTACAGGAAAATACTTCTGTATTAACTAGTATATTTTCAATTTTCTCTTCGGTGTTTCTTTTACCATAAAATATAGGAAACGCCTCCTTTTTTATCCACCTTTTTAGTATGCGTAAAATTTGCCCATTTATTAAAAAAAGGACTAATAAATTAGCTATGTTATACAAAACGAGGTGAATGAAATGACAAATTACAATCACAACAAAAAATATACAGTTGTTGGAACCGATATTGATGAAGTGAAAAGAATGAATAAGCAATCGGGTGCCAGCTACAATGAAGTGAAAGATTATTTAGCTCTTCATTACTTTTATAAAAATAACAATGATTCTATTTGAACCATTGTTATTTTTAATTAATTTATCTGCTATTTTTGTTATATCCATCTCTGGATCGATATTGCTGGGGAGCTCGTGTTGGGTATCGTAAAGGAAAGCTAAACATATGAACCAGTTTTGTAAATGGAATGGCTGCAAATAAAATAAAGGAACAAATAACATGGACCTTAAAAAGGGTTGGAACTCCTAACATTAGGTCTGACCTTGGATTAAATGTAAATAGACTTCTGAACCATGGACCAATTGATAAACGATACTCATACTCACCAATAGTCGTATTATAGACAAGGGTCATAAAAGTTCCTAATCCCGCCACAAGTAACAACCAAACAATTGTAAAATAACCACCGCCTGTTGTGTGAGCACGAACTCGAGGAAAAGTAAATTTACGGATCAAAATAACGATCAAACCAATCACAACCATTAAACCAGCCACTCCACCACCTGCAATAGCAAAGAAATGATAGGTTTGGTCCTTAATTCCCATTGCATTATAAACCTCAAGTGGAATCAAAACCCCCATAATGTGTCCAATAAAAGCAAATACAATCCCATAATGGAATACCACCAATCCAATCCTTAACCACTTCTTTTCAAAAATTTCCGTCGAAGGGGCTGTCCAGCTTTTTCCGCGAAAAACAAACCGGTAGAAGGTAGCAATAACTAAAATAGTTCCACAAATATAAGGAAAAATAGTCCACCAAAAAATAATCTCCATTATTTTCCTTTCCTCCTCAACGATACATCATTGGATATGGAAGCTCATCCAAGTCTGCTTCTTCACGAAGATTTTCCAAAATCGAAATTTCTTCTGCTTCTGGTTTTTCAAAGACATACAGCATTAACAGTTCAATCAGTTGGTAATAAGGGTGATCGCAGGAAAGATGATTTAATATTCGGTGGATAGCATAAGCTACTCGGCGGGACAGCAGCAAAAACTTCTCGTGCTCTGGAGCTACAGCTAAGAGTTCTAAAATCATCGGAATATAATCAACCAATTCTTTTCCAATATATTCATAACCACATTCAGCGATCAGCATTTGTAACTTGATTAATGCTGCTCCACGTTTTTTACTATCACCCATTTCATGAGCGGTTAGATAAAGGTTTGTTTTTTCCCTCTGGTCAAAAGTCTCTACATAGAGCTCTTGTAGTTCCTTTTTTGACATATCCATTAGAGGTTTTATTCTCGACATCACATTATTACGAATTTTTTTGGAAGAAAGATGTTCATTGACGAATGAAAGAACATCGGGATATTCTTCAAAAAACTTCTCATCGGGATAATCTAAGAAACGAGCCAGGATTAGCAAAATTGCTTTACGATCATTCTTCATTGAACATCACTTCTTCCAAATGGATTTGTTACCATTCCTTCTGGCGGTGCCAACTCTTCAAGACTGCATGCACCCCTTTTATAATCTAAATCCTCATCCATTTCACGACGTCCAGTTGGGATTACAAATCGCTCATTATATTTCGCCACAGCAAGTAATCGTGCCATACTTTCAAGTTCCTCAGGTGTCGTATTTGCTTCTTCAAGGAGCTTACTTGTTTTCAAATGATCCATACCGCCAACTGTTTTTGCACGCATATGGACACGCATGGCCGCCATTTTTAAGAGTACCCTTCGAATAACACTCGTATCATCTGCAGATAACAGTGAGGCAAGGTATTCCATAGGAATTCTCATTTGATCGACAGCAGGAATGTATCCATCCGCACTCAAATCTTGTTCATTTGTAATATGACTCATGATTGGACTAAGCGGCGGCACATACCATACCATTGGTAATGTTCGGTATTCAGGGTGCAGTGGCAAGGCGATTTTCCATTTCATTGCCAATTTATATACAGGAGAATCTTGAGCGCCTTGTATCCAGCTATAATTAATACCTTGTTTTTGAGCTTCTTCTATTACTTGTGGATCAAAGGGATCTAAAAAGACTGAAAGCTGTGAAGGATATAACTCCTTTGGGTCCTCAACGGATGCAACTTCCTTTACTCTGTCTGCATCGTATAAAAGCACACCGATATAACGAATTCTTCCTACACACGTCTCAGAACAAACAGTTGGAAGACCCGCTTCCGTTCTTGGATAGCAGAAATTACACTTTTCCGCTTTATGTGTATTCCAGTTATAATAAACCTTATGATATGGACAGCCATTCATACAAAACCGCCAGCCGCGGCAGGCATCTTGATCCACCAATACAATTCCGTCTTCGTCCCTTTTATATAGAGCACCGGAAGGACAGGATGCCACACAGGATGGATTCAAGCAATGCTCGCAAATCCTTGGCAAGTACATCATAAACGTTTTTTCATACTCCATCCGAATATGTTCCTGAAGTTTACGGACATTTGGATCCCTTGGGACTGTTTCACTACCACCTGCTAAGTCATCATCCCAGTTAGGCCCCCACTCAGGCTTGTCGAGATAATTACCTGTAATCGTTGATATAGGGCGAGCAACAGGAATACTCTCTCCCTTTTTCCGCTTATGAAGATGCTCAAAATCATAGGACCATGGTTCATAATAATCGTCCATAGACGCCATGTTTGGATTAAAAAATATATTAGCTAATTTAGAAACAGGTCCCCCTGCCCTTAAACTTAATTTTCCATTCCGTAACACCCAGCCGCCTTTAAAGTGATCAGTATTTTCCCATTCTTTTGGATATCCTGTTCCTGGTCTTGTCTCCACATTGTTGAACCATACGTATTCCATTCCAGGGCGGTTGGTCCATACATTTTTACATGTGACTGAGCAGGTATGACAACCTATACATTTATCAAGATGCATGACCATAGCCACTTGTGCTTTAATCCTCACGCCAATCGACCTCCTTTAACGGCCGGATAATTGCCATTGTGTCCCTTTGACTTCCTGTTGGTCCATAGTAATTAAATCCGTAGCTTAATTGTGAATATCCCCCAATCATATGGGTTGATTTCGGAACAATTCTTGTCACGCTATTATGGGTTCCTCCACGTACTTTATTAATTGTATTTGCTGGTACTCCCATGGTTCGATCCTGTGCATGGTACATGTAGACTGCGCCCCGCGGCATCCTGTAGGTCAAAACAGCTCTTGCTGTTACGACGCCATTCCGATTGTAAACCTCAATCCAATCATTATCCTTAATCCCAATGGACGCGCCATCCTCTTCATTCATCCATACAACCTGCCAGCCTCGAAACAACTGAACCATATTCGTTGTATCCGTAAACATAGTATGGATCCCCCATTTTTGGTGCGGTGTCATATATCGCAAACTAATGGACTTACCAAGATTTTCGACTCCTTTCTCATTCTTTATAAACGCACCTTTTGTTATTGGCGGTATATACAATGGAAGCCCTTCACCATAGTCAAGCATTACCTCATGATCAAGATAAAAGCTTTGTCTTCCTGTAAGAGTTCGCCATGGAATATGAAACTCCTTATTTACAGTAAACGGTGAGTAACGTCGATTGTCTTTTTCCATACCGGTCCAGACAGGTGATGAAATTGCTTGGCGGGGTTGAATAGTCAGTGCATCTAATGTATAATCTTCTTCCTCACGTCCCTCAGGAATTTGGGCGAGTTTCTTCCCTGTTTTTGCCTCCAATGATTTCCATCCTTCAACCGCACGCTTTCCATTTGAAGCACCGGACATGAGAAGTATCGCATTAATTGCCTTTTTATCAGAGAATAAATCAGGATAACCTTTTCCAACACCTTCGTGCTTTGATGCTCCAAGGCGATCAAGCAATTCTCCATACACATTTTCTCCTGGATATTGTACAGCCTTTGTTCCATATCCAGTTTTTATATTTGGACCAACAGTAATCCACATATCATATACATGGGGATAATCCCGTTTCACAATTGTAAAGTTGGGCATGGTCTTTCCTGGGATTGCCTCAACTTCGCCCTTTCGCCAGTCTTTTACTTTCCCAAACGGCTGAGCAATTTCATTTTTGGTATCATGGGCAAGCGGAGCCATAACGATATCTTCTTGAGCAGGAAGATGTTCTTTTGCCAGTTCGGAGAAGATTTTTGCTATCTCCCTAAAAGCATCCCAGTCACTTCTGGTCTCCCACGGCGGACTTATTGCTGCATTAAATGGATGAATAAACGGATGTAAATCCGTGCTGCTAATATCATATTTTTCATACCATGTGGCCGCAGGCAAAATAATATCAGAAAAAAGTCCAGAGCTTGTCATTCGGAAATCCATACTGACAAAGAGATCTGTCTTCCCTTCAGGGGGCTTTTCCGATATTTTTATATCCTCAGGCTGCCATGAGTTCTCAGTTTCTGCTAACAATGAATCAGATGAACCAATTAAATGCTTCACAAAATACTCATGTCCTTTTCCACTATCACCTAGAAGGTTCGAACGCCAGTTGAAAAATACACGTGGATAATTCCGTGGATCATTTGGATTTTCAATCGCAAAATCCAATTTTCCTTCTTTAAGCTGTTTTGCAATATCAGCTACAATTGCTTGATCATCAAGATTACGTTTACGAGCTTCGCTCATTATGTTAAGTGAATTTTGCGAAAGCTGCGGGAAACCAGGCAGCCAGCCTAAACGGACTGAAAGTGCATTAAAATCTGCTGGATGAATATTTGAATATTTGCTGTCCCATTCTGTTTTTTCTTCATTTTTTTCGTACTCATATCGAAATTGCTCTGTTGCAAAATAAAAGAAGGATGTTCCATTCATAAACCTAGGGGCTTTTACCCAATCATTTGCAAAGGCAATTTGGGAAAACCCTTCTAATGGACGAACCTTTTCCTGCCCAACATAATGGGCCCAGCCACCACCGTTTACTCCTTGTGAACCAGTCAATAAAATAAGATTCAATATGGTACGGTAAATTTGATCACTGTGAAACCAGTGATTCGTTCCTCCTCCCATTGCAATCATTGATTTTCCCTTTGTGAGGGCAGCATTTTCGGCAAATTCTCTTGCTACCTGAATCACATGTTCTTTTTTTACACCGGTAATACTTTCTTGCCACGCTGGTGTATATGGTCTATTTGTATCATTATAGTCAGTCGGATAATCTCCGATTAAATCCCTGTTTACACCTGAATGGGCAAGCATTAAATCAAAAACGGTTGTAATCACTAATTGATTCCCAGACTTGTCCTTTATCTTTTTTATTGGTACCCCCCTATTGACCACACCCCCGTCCTTTTCTCCGAAGTATGGAAACTCTACTAGGGCAATACCATCTGATTCATCAAGAAAACTCATTTTTGGTTTTATTTCATTTAAATCAAGATTCCACTGACTCCCGTTATCCCACCTAAACCCTTCACTGCCATTGGGAATAGCAAAATTGTTCTTATTTTCATCCCATACTACTGTCTTCCATTCCCCCAGTTCTTGCTGATCGGAAAGATCCGATGCCCGCAAGAAACGATCTGAGCGGAAGTTTTCATTTGATTGATTTAAGATTATGAGGAACGGAAGATCAGTATATTGTTTGGCATACTCCATAAAGTAAGGAGTTTCTTTATCCACGTAAAATTCTTTTAAAATAACATGTGTCATTGCCATTGCCAATGCCCCATCTGTTCCAGCTTTTGCTGGCAGCCACATATCAGCAAATTTTTCATATTCTGCGTAATCCGGGCTTACCCCAACTACTTTTGTGCCGTTATACCTTGATTCCACCATAAAGTGTGCATCAGGTGTCCTCGTTTGCGGGATATTTGTGCCCCAAATGATAAAATACTTTGAATTATACCAATCTCCACTTTCTGGCACATCCGTTTGGTCACCCCAAACCTGAGGTGAGGCCGGAGGCAAATCAGCATACCAATCATAAAAACTTAATATGGTACCGCCAATTAACGATAAAAATCTTGCACCACCTGCGTAGCTAACCATTGACATTGCTGGTATTGGACTGAAACCCACAACTCTGTCAGGCCCATATTTCTTGATTGTATAAATTGAGGCAGCGGCAATCATTTGACAAACCTCTTTCCAGGATCCGCGCACAAACCCGCCTTTGCCTCTCGCTTTAACATATTGCTCACGTTTTTTGGGGTCAGTCACTATATTTTCCCATGCTTTAACAGGATTTTCGGCCCTTTCAAGCTCATCTTTCCAAAAAGCATAAAGATCCCCTCGAACATACGGGTACTTCACACGTGTAGGACTATATGTATACCATGAAAAACTTGCCCCTCGAGGGCACCCCCTTGGTTCATATTCAGGAAAATCATCACCAGTTGAAGGGTAATCAGTTTGCTGGGTTTCCCATGTGATAATTCCGCCCTTTACGTGGATTTTCCAGCTGCAGGAGCCTGTACAGTTTACTCCATGTGTAGAGCGGACCACCTTGTCATGACCCCAACGATTTCGGTACACAGATTCCCAATCACGTGGACGTGGATTTTCCTCTGTCCATCCATCATTAATGCGCTCTCCCCGCGTCAAGTGTTTTAGGGAGTGCAATAAATTATTTTTGCTTTTTTCCATTTATACCACCCCTTCTGTTTATAAATTCACCCAGTGGATTAAAATTCTCTCCCAGTAAACGAAATGATCTCTCTCCAGCGCTTAATTCCTCTACAAATACGTCCCAACTGACAGCATTTGCAGCAGCTAAAATGAGACGTTGTAATGTATTTATATCGTCAATTTCATAGATTCTCCCTATTATCGCCCCAGTAAGATGACCAAATCTCATCTGCAATACAGCTATTAAATCTTCCCGATCATCAACCAGAAACGCATCAGATTCAAATGAAAACAATAACTTACAACTCCTTCTAAAGCTTGATCATTTTATAGTAGTCAGCAATTAAAATAGACTTACATTTTTCTGCTGCTTCTTCAAAAAATTGAATGACAAAATTATCAGGATTTTCAGCCTGTATACAGCTGATATTTGTGGAAACGGAAAGAGAAAAATCAGAAGAAAACCTTAATGAAACAGTCATTCCATTGTTATTTTTCAAAACATGTGCCTGTACCTCATACGAATGGATGTGGTGATTTGAAAAGATTTCAATCATCTTCATATACAATTGTGGTGCAGCAAAACGCAATAACCGTTCCTCTATCATTTCATTCCACCTTCCATTTCTTGCTAATTAGTATCATTTGTATTTTTTAGGAGTTTATTCATTTCGTCTTCATTATGAATAGAATCAATTACGACTAGAGAATCCATTAATATTAACATCCACTCATTAATGTCATTGTTTGAAAGCTGTACTTTCAATTTCTCAACAATACGCCGCATCAAATCATGGTCTCGAGTAAGTTGTATAATAAGATGGTGTAACGCAGGGTTCTCTTTGACCATTTCGATATATAAGCCTTCTTCTTCTGCCTCCGCATGTTTAAGTGTTCGCGATTCCCAATGCTCAACTAGCACTTCAGCAACCTGGAAAGCTTTTTCTTTTTGTTTTTTCTGTAAACACAACCGAAATAATTCATTTAATTCTTTTGCTTCATTTAAAGATGCCTCATGAATGGAAGAATGTGCATCTTGTTTCTTTAAACTAGGTCCAGACAATATTGTCCCATCCTTTCGCCCGCTTTTATAGTATCCTAATCAACAGGATATTATTTCAAGATAATAAATTCATTGGAAATAATATTAATCTTTTCCAATGGGTTTATTTCTAAACCTCTACTCACCGAAAAACCCAAAAATCTATTTTCTGTTTATATTCCATCCAAAAAATACATTTGTCCTCCGTAGGAAGAATAAAACTTGATTCTTTTTGACTTTTGCGTAATAATAGAAACAAAATTTGAGAATTTTTATTGATCAGGAGATGTTAGGATGAAGGTAGTAAAATTTGGTGGTTCTTCTTTAGCCTCAAGTGAACAATTAAATAAAGTATTTAATATCGTTATGTCAGATTCAGAGCGAAAAATTGTTGTTGTTTCGGCACCTGGTAAAAGATTTGCAGAAGATATCAAAGTGACTGATTTGTTAATTGCACTTGCCGAGAAAGCTCTTACTTCTAGTAATACAGATTCAGAATTAAATGCTGTACTAGAAAGGTATATGAATATTGCTAAAGATGTAGACCTTTCTCCTAACATTATTGATACAATTCGTGAGGATTTACTTAATCGGTTAAACGCTGATAAAACGAATGTAGAGCAGTATATCGATCTATTAAAAGCTAGTGGTGAGGATAATAACGCTAAGCTTGTCGCTGCTTATTTCCAAAACAAAGGCGTTGAAGCAAGTTACGTGGACCCTAAGGAAGCAGGTTTGCTTGTTACAAATGAACCTGGAAACGCTCAAGTATTACCAGATTCATATAATCGTATTTATCGGCTTCGTGAAAAATCAGGAATTTTAATCTTCCCAGGTTTTTTCGGTTATAACGAAAATGGTGAAGTAGTAACCTTTTCACGAAGCGGCTCTGATATAACTGGTTCAATCCTGGCTAATGGAATTAAAGCTGATTTATACGAAAACTTTTCAGATGTTGATGCAGTGTATTCTGTTAACCCAAATATAATCAAAAACCCTAATGAAATTCGTGAGATCACGTTTAGAGAAATGAGAGAACTTGCTTATGGTGGTTTTTCTGTATTTCATGATGAGGCCTTATATCCTGCTTTTCTGGCTGGGATCCCTGTGAATGTTAAAAATACAAATAATCCTACTGCACCCGGAACTTTAATCGTGAAACACCGAACAAACCAATACGGACCTGTGATTGGAATATCCAGTGAAAAAGGATTTTGCAATATTTATGTTCGCAAATATTTGATGAACAGGGAAATTGGTTTTGGAAGCAGGTTATTAAAGATATTAGAAGATTACGGTTTATCCTATGAGCATACTCCTTCTGGAATAGATGATTTATCTGTCATTTTACGTCATAGTCAGATGGACCAAGATTTGGAACAAGAAATCATTAGCAGAATTCAACATGAGCTTAAGGCGGATGAGGTACATGTTATTCCAAATATCGCCTTAATTATGGTAGTTGGTGAAGGAATGCGCCATAATATTGGAACAATGGCAAGAGCATCTAAAGCGCTAGCGCGAAGCACGATTAATATTGAAATGATTAACCAAGGTTCCTCTGAAGTAAGCATGATGTTTGGGGTAAAAGAAAAAGATGAGAAAAAAGCAGTTCAAGCACTTTACGAAGAATTTTTTGTAGGTGTAATGGTTTAATCCAATTTCCGCTATCATTAAAAGGGCTTACCGTTGTTGGTAAGCCCTTTTATTTTTATAAAATGGAAAGCAATTAGGATATTAGGGATTTCTGTTTTTCTCAATATAATATATTGTTCGGGATACACCAAAAGTATTGAAATACAATATGAAAGAGTTCCATATTAAACAGGTGATGGGAAATGGATTTTTAAAAGTGGTTATGTAACGGTTGGATTCACTAAGAATAGCTATTTTATATTAATTTATAGTTGAGGTGCAATTTTTACTCTGATTTAATGATAAAAGGTATTTTGACTTTGGTTTGGTTAAACTTACTTTAATTCCTGCCTTTTTTAGTTTAACAACTAGCTCCGAAATTTGTTTTTTAGCCATTTATTCCACCTTCTCTTTATTCACTTATCTAACAACATTCTACACCATATTTATGAATAAAGTGTGAAATTTAATAAATTTTTCCCGAAAAAATCCAATTAAAATTCTTGACATTTTAATGTTTTATCTGTAAATTAAATTTTTAGGCAAAATTTTTATATTTTCTTAATAACTAAAAAGAATTCGCCCTTTCCTTTAATAAATGATATAATTTTGTCATATTTTGTGTTTGGAGGATTTAAACATGATAACCGTAAGCAATGTAAGTTTACGATACGGAGAACGTAAACTTTTTGAAGATGTTAATATAAAATTTACCCCTGGTAATTGTTATGGATTAATTGGAGCTAATGGTGCAGGTAAATCAACCTTTCTTAAGATTTTATCAGGAGAAATTGAGCCGCAAACAGGAACTGTGCAGCTTGGTCCGAATGAGCGGATGGCAGTCCTTAAACAAAATCATTTTGAATATGAAGAATTTGAAGTCTTAAAAACCGTCATTATGGGTCATACAAGACTTTATCAGGTTATGCAGGAAAAAGATGCCATTTATATGAAAGAAAACTTCACAGATGAAGATGGAATGAAAGCAGCTGAGCTTGAAGGCGAATTTGCTGAATTAAATGGTTGGGAAGCAGAGTCTGAGGCAGCTATTCTACTAAAAGGACTAGGTATCGAGGAAGAACTCCATGATAAAAAAATGGCTGAATTAACTGGCTCAGAGAAAGTGAAGGTTTTACTTGCTCAAGCTTTATTTGGCCATCCAGATGTTTTACTGCTTGACGAGCCAACCAACCACTTGGACATAAAAGCCATCCAATGGCTTGAGGAATTCTTAATAAACTTTGAGAATACTGTTATTGTCGTTTCCCATGACCGTCATTTCTTAAATAAAGTTTGTACGAATATCGCTGACTTGGATTTTGGAAAAATTCAACTTTATGTTGGAAACTACGATTTTTGGTATGAATCAAGCCAACTTGCTGTAAAATTGACCCAGGATGCAAACAAAAAGAAGGAAGAAAAAATAAAAGAACTTCAGAGCTTTATTGCTCGATTTAGTGCCAATGCCTCTAAATCAAAGCAAGCAACATCAAGGAAAAAACTTTTAGATAAAATTACGTTAGATGATATTAGGCCATCATCACGGCGTTATCCTTTCGTTGGTTTCACACCAGATCGTGAAATTGGCAATGATCTCCTTAGGGTTGAAGGGCTTACAAAAACAATCGATGGTGTTAAAGTACTGGATAATATAAGCTTTGTAATGAATAAAGGAGACAAAATTGCTCTTGTTGGTCCAAATGAGACAGCTAAAACAACCCTCTTTAAAATTTTAATGGGTGAAATGGAAGCAGACAGTGGCACCTTTAAATGGGGAATCACTACATCTCAAGCTTATTTTCCAAAAGATAACTCAGAGTACTTTGAAAATAGTGAGCTTAATCTTGTTGATTGGCTTCGTCAGTTTTCTCCTAAAGATGATAGCGAAAGCTTTTTGCGTGGATTTTTAGGGAGAATGCTTTTTTCCGGGAAGAGGTACTTAAAAAATCGAGTGTTTTATCAGGGGGCGAAAAGGTTCGTTGCATGCTTTCCAAAATGATGTTAAGCGGAGCAAATGTACTCCTCTTGGATGAACCAACAAACCATCTTGATTTGGAATCCATTACAGCACTAAATAACGGGTTAATCAATTTCAAAGGTTCCCTTTTATTTGCTTCCCATGATCATCAGTTTATTCAAACAATTGCCAATCGCATTTTCGAATTAACTCCAAAAGGTCTAGTGGATAAACAAATGAACTATGATGAATATCTCGAAAGTACTGATTTGCAGAAGCAAGTCGCAGATATGTATCAATAATAATGATGGGCATAACGAGTAAACCGTTATGCCTTTTTTGTCCAACTCCAAAGCTCAATAGGTATTTTCACATTTCCTATTTGCTATGTTGCTTTTGTTTTTTATTTGCGGATGAACTCATTTTGCTGCCTGTTTCTGTTGTTGTTGTCCCTTGGCCTTCTACTTGTGGAGAGGATAAACCAATTGTTGATGGATCTGCTTTACGTCTTCCCATAATTACACCTCCATTTATTAGCTTTAGAATTCAGTAAGCATCTTATACGATGCTACTTAAGAATATTTGGGATAAAACTGTGGCAAGTTAATATCAGGAGGAGGTGTTTTTGGATGGCAAAGATTGGAGTAGAACAATCTCTTACAAATGTACAACAGGCTCTTCGTCAAAAAGGATATGATGTTGTACAGTTAAAGCAGGAATCCGACGCAAACGACTGCGACTGCTGTGTCGTAACCGGACTTGATTCGAACGTTATGGGTATACAGGATACTTCCACGAAAGGCTCCGTCATCGATGCGAACGGGATGTCCGCAGACGAGGTATGCCAAGAGGTTGAAAGCAGAATTAGATAAGTTATTTAAGACTAAAGGAACATCTCCCCTTTAGTCTTTTTTAATCATCTCTTTTTGCATAAAGATTCACTTTAGGTCCTTCTGAAGTTTGAGTTTTCTCCATTTTCTTTTTCGTTAACGTTCGTTTGTTTTCTTCCTCATTTGGCTTTGGAATAAATTCACTTCCATATGTTGCACCAATGTTTAATTTTCCCTTTAATTCCTTGATCCCTAATTGCCCAAAATTGTTATTTAGTTCATATTTATCAAGAACGATTTTATCTATATGGACTTTTTCGATGATAATCGGCGGGTCCTTCGCTTCTAGTTGTTCTTGTTTTTCCAGTTTGATTTTAGCAATGGTTTCCTTTAATTCTTCAATATTTGTTTCTAAGAAGGATATCTTTTTCTTTAATTCTTGTTCATAATCATCTTTACTGAATATTTGGAATAAACCTTTTAATGACATTCAGTAAACGCCCCTTAATTAAACCTTTTTATCTAATTATATGGAAACGATGGTTTTAACATGTCCATTTAAAAGCTGGAACTACCCTTTATTCATCAATCGGGATAATCTCAACTCTTGAATATGCTCGAGGATAGCTAACAATCAGGAGTCCATTCCAATACCGAGCGTTTAATTGATTCGGAGAAATCGTGTCGGGTAATTTAATTTGTCTTTGAAATTCTCCAGTAAACCTTTCCGAGTATGTTCTTTTTAATTGAGAATAGATCGGACTGTTTATTCCTTTTATGGTTAAAACGTCTCCCGCTATCCCTAGCTCGATATCTTCTTTTTTTAATCCTGGGAGTTCAATAATAACATATACTTCTTGTTCTCCCTCTAACAGCTCAATAATCGGAAACACCTGGGATGTTTGCTGTTTTTCGCGCGGTTCACCCTTTGAAGATTCTGGAGCTGTTTTAAATGGCTGGTCATCAAGAAATTGTTTGGCAAAGTCTTGATCAAATATATTATTCCAAAACTCTCCCCCCTGCATATTCTGGGCGACTTCCATCCATTGTTTTAATTTTTCTATATCCATTTATTCACATCCCTTAAACCATAAAAGTCATCAGTATCTTTTAAAAAGAGAGTGAAAAATTTTCATCTAGAGCAAAATAGAACACTCAATTATTTATATGCATAAGAAGCGTAATCATATCTCTTTAACAATTGTAAAAAACAAAAAGCCGTTTCAAATGACGGCTTTTTGAGTTGATATACGAGATACTTATTTCTCACGTTTTTTAGATATTAATAATGATATTTGCATCATTGTAAATGGGAGTGAAGATTTTCTGCGGTATGCCAAAAATTTGGGTTCCCAAATTCTTATTTGATTTTCTGATAATCGATCTAACCTCACATTGTTATAAATGAAATGACTGTGTAAGAAAATTTGGGCCGCAATCCTTTCACTTAAAAACGAAAATCGGGATAAGCCGGCATTAGTAAGCGGAGTCATTCCCATATTAAAACGTTGGTATCCATTTTCTTTTGCCAAGCTTAACAAAGATAAAAACAGAAAATCGGTGATTCCAGCCGGAGCATTTGGCAAAATTCTCATTAAATCAACGGATGATGTCAATTGGTCATCATACACTGGTATTAGATTAGCGAAACCAATTATAGCTGAGTTCTGGTCCTTAACAAGGGCAATTTCCGTTCTGTTTAAATAATCTTCATCAAAGAAACCGTAAGAAAAACCTTTTTCTCTGCTGCCCCGAAGCCATTCTTCCGAAACAGTCCGCAATTTATTTAATAAATCACTAGAATATGGCGGTTTAATAATAGAAACCGAATATCCTTTTCGCTTAAACTTATCAGCTGTTACTTGTAAAGTTTCTTGTTTTTTATCTGAGAAAGACAATGAATTTAAATCTACCAGAACTTCTTCACCTAATTTAAAAAATGCATACCCACCTACATGCAAATAGGAAAGCATTTCGTCACTTACCTGATAAAAAACTGGCGTAAATCCATGGATATCTGCAATTTGCTGAAATTCTTCAATTGCTGAAGAGATGTCATTTTTTTCCCCTATTGGGTCACCGAGTACAACAAGTTTGTCAGCATATTGCTGATAAGTAATCAACACATTCTTTTTTCGATTCCAAAAAATGTACTTATCATGTAAAAAAATCAAATGGGATAAATTCTTTCCTTGATATTCCTGTAAATGTTTGATAATTTCCTTTTCTTGATGAATGGATGGTTCCATTACCCACTTTTTAGGATTGCTGATTAAGTAACCAAACATTAAGATGATAAAGGCAATTAAAAGACCAATGATTGCACTATAAAATAAATCGTGGCTGTCGACGATTACATATTGTTGGAATTTGCTTGGAATTAATCTTTTTGCAGACGGTAAATTGGAATATCCTATAATCAGGTACATGGATGTAATAATAAGGACAAGAGTAACATCGAAGAATGTTTTTCCCCATGTCATAACATAGCTTTCCCGATAAAATTGCCCTTTTGCCAGCCTTAAAAGAATCGCAACAATAATTAGAAAAATTGCTTCCTCATAATCAATTCCCTTAAAGATAGAAAAAATCGCTGCAAAAATTAAAGCGGTGACTGTTAATTCATACGTTCTCTTTACACTATATTCAATTCCTCGTGACAGTCCTAATAAAAGAAAGCCAGCAGCAACAGATAGTTGATGTGAAAGGTTCATAATCGGAAATGAGAGTAGTTCCTGTGCATATCTCATCCTTGACATGATTCCTGGTACACTGGCAGAAAGGAGTAGAATGAGACCGGAAGCAAATACAAGCAATGTTAGAATGACATGACTAATTCCCTGAAGAATAGCACTTGGGAGATTACTCCAGGACTTATTCCACTTAACCCAAAATGATTTTACAAACAAAACCAAACTGATCAAAAATGGTAATAAATAATAACCAATTCGATAAAATAGCAATAAAACAATTACCTTTTCAGTAGGAACATGTAAATCTTGCATACCCCAAATGAAAATTAAATCAAAAGAGCCGAGCCCCCCTGGTATCATACTGATAATCCCTGCACAGGAAGCGATAATAAAAATAGGAATAAGGTTACTGACACCAATAGATATTCCTAGTAACTCACTTAATAGCAGAATCGTTAAAAAAACAAAAAACCATTCCAAAAACGAAATTCCTACTAGCTTAACCCCGATGTTTAACGTTATTAGCGATTGCTCGTCCTTTTTGGCATTAATGATGTGGACAAGAACAAATATGGGTAAATAAAACCCTACTGCTAATACGGCAAAATACAGCCAATGTTCTTTTTGAAATAGTGAAAAGTGGCGGTAGCCGATGGTAACAACCCAAGAAAATAATGAAATCCCTGTTAAATAAAAAAGTGAGACAGATGTGATCCCAACAACAAGTTTCC
The DNA here is from genome assembly GCF_030915385.1 of Neobacillus sp. PS3-12. Classification (GTDB taxonomy): domain Bacteria; phylum Bacillota; class Bacilli; order Bacillales; family Cytobacillaceae; genus JAEVLT01. Next base: position 660,734 of record NZ_CP133268.1, read on the forward strand.
TTCGATCGTGCTCAAAATCATGATAAAAAAATGTTCGTAGCATTGCTCCTATAAGTCCGCCAAACCCGATTAAATTTGAAAACGAATTGGCAATAAATGAATATTCCAAAAGCTCATCCCTTGGTACATTTAGACCTAGAACACGGACTAGGATTAAATCGTAAAAAAACATTGGGAAAGTTGAAAATAATGTAATGATTAGTATGAGTGCAAGTATACTAATATGTAAGTGACTAACTTCTTGCTCGAGTAATTCAGTATTAACCCCTTTAGCAAACTTTTTTATTTCATAAATAGCTAATATCAATAGAAAAAGAGGAAAAATAAATTTAACCGTTGTAAAAATTCTTTCTTTTTTAATCCCCGCCATGATGATCTCCTAATTTCATTACTGATTTAAATATAAACTGTTGGCTAAAAAAAACAAAGAAATATTTACCTACTGTGACAGATAGATTCCCTGTACTATCATTGTTGACAGTATTTGTTCTGTTCAAAACTGTAATCGTACCAACTCCCATAATTAATAAAATAAATTATTAAAAATAGACAAGTTTTCCACCCTCTCGTGCATAAATATTAAATAGTACAAAGAAAGAGACTGGGGGTACGGAGAATGAGGTTTTTGGTTTTTAAAAGAGAGACAGTTTTATATGTGTTGATATCGGGCATTATCCTGGCAACCATTTCTGCTTGGTTTATCTTGAAAAAAGGGGATACAGTTGTTTTTAATGTTCAAAATGGACAAAATGTCCGTGAAATTCACATGGTTACAGGTGAGTTTAAAACAACAATGAAAGACGGAACCCAAATTGAGTCCTACCGATGGGACCCGGGGACAATCTTTTTGGATAAAGGCGAAAAAGTAAACCTCTATATTAGCGGAATTAATGGAGAAGAACATCCCTTTTATATTGAAGGTACCAATTTAAAAGGAGATGTAAAAAAAGGAGAAGAAGTTGTAGTTCCCCTTCATTTTAATCAACCTGGGACCTATCGCCTAATATGTAAAACGCATAATGATAAATCCCATAGTCCGATGATTGCATATATTGTTGTTAAGTAAGTATATACGAAAAGCAGCCTAAATAGCTGCTTTTTTATATGAATCAACGTTTTATTTCAATTTATGAGACGGTTTTATTTTTATATAACAGATCATATAAAATATCCGATAATTATAATACAGATATACAAAATAGACTAAATTACCTAAAAGACATTTTTTAAAAAAAGCAAAATATCCTTGTGAAATATGCCTTCACAATATCTTAACAAATCTGCCTTATTTATGTGATTCATTTCACATTCTACCTGTTATACTAAGTCTATATTAAATACAGCTAAGCTGTTATATATTCTTACCACAACAAACCAGAGGTGAATAAACATGGAACAATGGCAAGGATTTGAAAAAGGAATTTGGACAAAAGAAGTTAACGTACGCGATTTTATCATGAAGAACTTTACACCATATGAAGGTGATGACTCTTTCTTAGCAGAAGCAACAAAAGCAACAAAGCAACTTTGGGAACAAGTAATGGAGCTTTCTAAACAAGAAAGAGAAAAAGGCGGCGTTCTTGATATGGATACCGAGATCGTCTCTACCATTACCTCACACGGACCAGGATATTTAAATAAAGAACTTGAAAAGGTAGTTGGAGTTCAAACTGATCAACCATTCAAACGCTCCATGCAGCCATTTGGCGGCATTCGGATGGCGGAACAAGCTTGTGAATCTTATGGCTATGAATTAAATCCTGAAATTTCCAAGGTATTTACGGAGTTCCGTAAAACTCATAACCAAGGTGTTTTCGATGCCTATACAGATGAAATGAAAATGGCAAGAAAATCTGCTATTATTACCGGTCTTCCAGATGCATATGGCCGTGGACGAATCATTGGCGACTACCGACGTATTGCCTTATACGGTATTGATTTCTTAATTAAAGAAAAACAACAAGCTCATCAGGAAACTAGCACAGTAATGACTGAAGAAAATATTCGTCTTCGTGAAGAATTGGCTGAACAAATTCGTGCGTTAAAAGAATTAAAACAAATGGCTAAAGCCTATGGATTTGATCTCTCTCTTCCTGCACAAAATACTGTTGAAGCATTCCAATGGTTATACTTCGGTTATTTAGCAGCAGTTAAAGAACAAAACGGTGCGGCTATGAGTCTTGGACGGGTATCAACCTTCCTTGACATCTATGTAGAACGCGATTTAGCAAATGGCACATTAACAGAAGCAGAAGTGCAAGAAATCGTTGACCACTTTATTATGAAACTGCGACTTGTTAAATTTGCTCGGACACCTGATTACAATGATCTATTTAGTGGTGACCCAACATGGGTAACAGAATCAATCGGCGGTATCGCAAATGATGGACGCGCTCTTGTAACAAAGAACTCTTTCCGTTTCCTTCATACACTTGATAATTTAGGACCAGCTCCTGAACCAAATTTAACTGTACTATGGTCAACCAGACTTCCTGAAAACTTTAAAAAGTTCTGTGCAAACATGTCAATTAAGACAAGTGCAATTCAATATGAAAATGATGAAGTGATGCGCCCTGAATATGGTGATGATTACGGTATTGCCTGCTGTGTATCAGCAATGGAGATCGGTAAACAAATGCAATTCTTCGGTGCTCGTGCAAACCTTGCAAAGACTCTTCTTTACGCCATTAACGGTGGAGTTGATGAAAGATTAAAAATTCAAGTCGGCCCACAATTCCAGCCTATTACTGGAGATGTACTTAATTTTGATGAAGTTATGCAAAAATATGATCAAATGATGGATTGGCTTGCTGGTCTATATATCAATACGCTAAATATTATTCATTACATGCATGATAAATACAGCTATGAAAGAATTGAAATGGCTTTACATGATACAAAAATTCTTCGTACAATGGCAACAGGAATTGCTGGTTTAAGTGTTGCTGCGGATTCCTTAAGTGCCATAAAATATGGTGAAGTAAAAGTAATTCGGGATGAAAACGGGCTTGCTATTGATTTTGAAACAAATGGTGACTTCCCTAAGTATGGAAACAACGATGAACGCGTTGACAGTATTGCGGTTGATCTAGTTACACGTTTCATGAAAAAGCTTCGCAAATATCAAACTTATCGCAATTCTGTTCACACAACGTCAGTTTTAACGATTACATCAAATGTTGTTTATGGAAAGAAAACAGGAAATACACCTGATGGACGTCGTGCTGGAGAAGCCTTTGCTCCGGGAGCAAACCCAATGCACGGTCGTGATACAAAAGGAACTTTAGCTTCCCTTTCATCAGTTGCCAAACTTCCTTACAGCTATGCAATGGACGGTATCTCAAATACATTCTCCATTGTGCCAAAGGCATTAGGAAAAGATGAGACTAGTCAAATTTCTAATCTTGTTTCGATTCTCGACGGTTATACCGTCAAGTCAGGACATCACCTGAATGTCAATGTATTCAATAAAGAAACTCTTTTAGATGCAATGGAACATCCAGAAGAATATCCGCAATTAACCATTCGTGTTTCGGGATATGCTGTAAACTTCATCAAGTTAACAAAAGAACAACAACTTGAAGTAATCAGCCGTACGTTCCACGAATCCTTGTAATTGAATTAGGAAGTTAAGCGACGAGCCTTTTATTACGGGGCTTGTCGCTTCATTTGAAAGGAGATCATCATCATGAACGGAAATATTCATTCAATTGAAACATTAGGTACGGTTGACGGTCCGGGGATTCGCTATGTTGTGTTTGTGCAGGGATGTCTCTTGCGCTGCCAATTCTGCCATAATGCCGATACTTGGGAAATAGGTAAAGGAAAACAAATGACCGTTTCCGAAATCATGGATGATCTTCTTTCCTATCTTCCATTCATTCAAGCTTCTGGCGGCGGGATTACTGTAAGCGGCGGTGAGCCGTTATTACAGCTATCATTCTTGTTAGAATTATTCAAAGCATGCAAAAAGAAAGGGATTCATACAACGATTGATTCATCAGGTGGATGTTTCTCGAACACGGAACCTTTTTTGACACAGCTTGAAGAATTAATGAAATACACGGACTTAATCCTCCTTGATTTAAAGCATATCGATCGAAAAAAACACATAAAGTTGACTGGTAAACCAAATGATCATATTTTGGAATTTGCAAAATTCCTTTCTGACCGCAATATACCTGTTTGGATTCGTCACGTATTAGTACCAACTGTAACGGATGATCCGACGGATCTTCAAAAACTGGGTGAATTTATTGGCACACTTGAAAATGTCCAAAAAATAGAGATTCTACCCTATCATAAACTTGGAGTATACAAGTGGGAAGCATTGGGGCATGAATACCCTTTGAAAGAAATTGAGCCGCCGAGTTCGGACAAAGTTGAGTATGCTTATAACATGTTAACAAGATATTGGAAATCACCTTCTGTAAATGAATAAATGATCACAAACTTAAGAACACTGATTCGAATGAATTAGTGTTTTTTTACGATAATGTGAAAAGAATCTCATCTGCAAACTTTTTTGATATTTTTATAGTATTGTTATGGTAAAAACACGATTAATATTGACGTTTACAGGAGAAAGGTGAAAATATGTACTCTTTTTTAAGCTCGATAAGCCAAATCCTAAGCAGTCCCTTTGTCATCTTATTAAATGAAACAAAACAGCTTCCCCTTCTTGCTGCATTTTTCCTAGGTCTGGTTGGCGCCCTCGCTCCATGTCAGCTTACAGGCAATATAAGTGCTATCACATATTATGGCAACAAAAGCCTGCAAACAAAAAAACAATGGTTTGAAGCTTGTTTTTTTATTCTTGGCAAAGTGGTTGCATTTTCGTGCCTTGGTTTAGCGGTTTGGATAATCGGCCGTGGATTTCAGACATCCATTACAAGTTTTTTTGCGTTTTTCCGAAAACTTATGGGTCCATTTATTATTCTATTAGGTCTCTTTTTGTTGGGGATTATAAAGCTAAATTTGCTTAACCGTCTCTTTACTTTTATGCCAAAATTAACAATGGGAGGATTGTGGAGTTCGTTTTTAATGGGGGTTAGTTTTTCTATCGCCTTCTGTCCTACCATGTTTGTTTTATTTTTTCTAACATTAATGCCCATCGTATTAATTACATCCTACGGGGCCATTTTACCTACAATTTTTGCGATCGGAACATCTCTCCCGCTTATTGTTTTTCTATTAATTATTTGGTCTTTAGGTTTTGACGGATCACTTATGAAAAAAAGCAGGAAAATAGGCTTGATTGTACAAAAATCTGCTGGTTTCTTGCTGATTATGATGGGAATTTTTGATACTATTACCTATTGGTAAAAACCTGCAAAACTATGAAAAGGAATAAAACTTAATTTTCTTGATTTACTATGATTAAATTGATTCTTTACCCTTTCTACTATATACTCATATAAGTGACTCAAAAAGTGAGGTGAATAATTTTGTTACAGCTAGTAATCGATTCTGCCGATATCAATACTTTAAACGCACTTTATATCAGTATTTCAATTGGTATTACCCTTAAATTTTTTTGGGCCTGGAATGTCAAATTTTCTTTTATCGACTCACTTTCAGATCAGGCACAGACCAAAATTATTCATCCGTACCTTTTTGCAGAAAGAAATAAGCTAAATTACAATTTTATTTTAATTAGAATTGTTAAATATATACGAAGAAAAAAATATTCCCTTGATGATTCTGAGGAACCTATTTCCTGCTGTTATTATATCCAGGGCATCATATAAAACATTTCAGGAGGAAATATGAAAATTAAGCGTTCATCTATTTTAACAGTTATTTTATTGTCATTAACTACCCTATTATTATCTGCGTGTTCTTCCCAATCTGGAACTAAAAGTAATAGTGGGTTCTTTAATAATGGATTCTTTAACCAGTATTTTATCGAACCATTTCGCTATTCCATTCATGCTGTTGCCAGTATATTTAATGGAAGCTATGGCTTATCGATTATTCTTATTACACTTATCATTCGATTAGTTTTAATGCCACTGATGCTTAGACAGTATAAAACACAAATGGCGATGAAAGGAAAAATGGATGCCTTAAAGCCAGAAATGGATACAATCCAGCAAAAAATGAAAGCGGAAAAAGACCCAAAAAAGAAACAAGAGCTACAACAAGAAATGATGGGACTTTACCAAAAGCATGGAGTCAATCCTTTAAATATGGGCTGTCTCCCAATCCTTATTCAAATGCCGATTTTAACAGGCTTTTATTATGCAATTCGAGGCTCCAAGGAAATTGCCTCTCATAACTTCTTATGGTTTAGCCTTGGACATCCCGATATCGCCTTAACACTAATCGCCGGAGTCATTTATTATTTTCAGTTTAAGGTTTCACAATCAACAATGCCAGCTACACAGCAGGCGCAGATGAAATATATGGGGCTGATGTCACCGCTCATGATCGTAATGTTTTCATTTTCTGCACCTGCTGCCCTTCCACTTTACTGGGTTGTTGGTGGTACATTCTTAATTGTGCAACAATATGTAAGCAGAAAGTTATATCCAGCACCTGAAACCGCTCATGCTGTTGAAGGAAAGACAACTAAAAACGAGAACAAAAAGAGAAAATAAGATTATGAAAAGAAGCATTGTTTCAATGCTTCTTTTTTTTATGTCTTTTTTATCTAATTTCTTTTCATTATTAAAGTATAGAATTTTACTGTATTGGAATGCTATTTTTGAACAACTTTGAAAGGAGTCTGATTATGAAAAAGTATAATTTAATGATGATTTTTTCACTTCTTTTCAGTATGGTACTGGTCGGCTGTGCAGGGAACAATGTGAATAATGACAATGTAGCCTATCGGAATAAAAATGGTATGCAGCCTACAAGGGTTGATTATCCAAATCGTCCAGGGGTAAATGACGCAGATCTTAACAGAACAGATTTGCACGGTAACAACGTTGATCGAACAGATATCCGCAATAACGTTGGTAATGTTAATCGTAACAATGACGGTGTAATTAATAATAATTTTAATGAGAAATCCAGATTTCGTGTGGCCGATCAAGCCGCAAATAAGATAGCTGATATGCGTGAAGTCGACTCCGCCAATGTGATTGCAACTGATAATAATGCCTATGTAGCCGTAAAGCTTGCAAATGGGTCCAAATTAACAAATGGCCTTGAAAATCGGATCTCGAAGAAGGTAAAATCAGTTGATAGGGATATTGACCATGTGTTTGTATCTGCAAATCCTGACTTTTACAACCACATGAAAGATTATGGAAATGACATAAGAGCTGGAAAGCCTGTTTCGGGGTTCTTTACAGAATTTTCACAAACGATTCAAAGGGTATTCCCTAATAGGAAATAAAAGAATGCCTAGCCAGCAGGCTAGGCATTTTTAACTTCTTGGAAATATTCTTTATAAAAGCCTCCAACTTTTCCTGTGTTATCTATAATAAAATAAAATTCCTCAGTTTCATTTTTGACTTCATAAATATTCCCTACAGTTAACGCATGATTAACAATATATTTTTTAGCATCTGTATGTATGCATTCCACCTTCTTTATTGTTTTCCGATCATGCCATGCTAAATGAATCATTCTTGCCACCCTTTCTATTTATGTCCACAATCTAGTATAATCAGCTTAAGGTTTTCCTGCAACTTTATTTCATTTCACGTGATAATTATGGCATACATGGTAAGAGTTTCAAAATAAAAGTCGAAATTTTGAAAATTTGTCATTAGGTCTTTTCAAACAAATGAAAAACCCTTACAATATTAAAAACTGAATATTTAATCCATTTTCCGAGGAGGCATTTTAGATTGAAAATTATGAGTAACGAACAGTTGATCGTTTCGTATCGGGATGCAATTAAAACGGGTAAGGAAAAAGAATGGATTAGGATTTTAAAGGATGAAATTTTACGTCGTGGGTTAACTCCGATAAAAAATCGCGCCATGAATAATTAACGTAAGCGTTTTAGAACGGCTTAATTTTCTTTTTGAATAAAAAACAACAACTGCGTCGAGTTGTTGTTTTTTAATTTGCCTATCTAGTTAGTATTTTACAAATTCATGGTCAGGTAAAACAACCATAACCTTTGTTCCTTTCCCCTCTTGACTCTCAATTGTAATATCACCATTGTATTTTGCAACCAATTTTTTTGCGATTGAAAGTCCTAATCCAGTTCCGCCGTTTTCACGGCTTCTTGCTTTATCAATCCGATAAAAGCGGTTGAATACATCCGTTATATGTTCTTTTGCTATGCCGATACCATAATCTTCAACGAATAGAATTGTTTCATGTCTCGTTTGTCTGGCTCTGATTTTAATTTTATGATTATCCCCGGAATATTTTATTGCATTATCCAATAATATAATAAGAATTTGCTGCAGGTGCTGTTCCGATATCCAAATCAGTCTTAAAGGATGTTCAATCTTAATATCAAATTGAAAATCTGGGTGGATCATTTTTAAATTTTTGACGAGATTCTCAAGCAATAGTTCAAAATCAACCATTTCTTGTGTAAGAGATGTTCTGCTATTTTCAGCTCTTGTTAACTCCAATAAATCTACAACTAATTTTTTTAATCTTGAAACCTCTTGTAAGGAAGCGTTGATTGATTCATCCAGGATCGATGGATCTTTTTTCCCCCACCGATTTAACAAAGAGAGATGCCCTTCCAATATTGAAACAGGGGTTCTTAGTTCATGGGAAGCATCCTCAATAAATTGTTTTTGGTGGATAAATGAATGCTCAATCTCGTCCATCATGTCATTAAAAAGGATGGAGAGCTGGCTTAATTCATCTTTTTGCTTATAAACTTCCATTCTTCCTTGGAAACCATTTTCTTTTATTTTTTTCATCGTTTCGGCCAGATTCCTTATTGGCTTAAGAAGTTGTTTAGCAAGTACAAAACCACATAGTGCACTAAAGAGTATAGCCGCAGTTCCAAAGCCTGACATCACTACAAAAAGGTGATCCATCATTTTTTGATAGGAATTTAATTCACGGACAATTTCAATGGTACCCGTAAAGTTGTCTAACTTTAAGGGATATTTGGCGACAATGGCTTCGTTATCTTCCGTTGTGATTTTTTCGAGTTTTTGTTTTGTCACAGGAGAAGGCTCTAATACAGGAAAACTGCCATCTTTATCAGATACTAGGACTTTCCCTTTATTATTATAGATCCTTATCAGCTGATCCTTGTCATTTATTTTTTTAATAAAAGGATAACTTGCTTTTATTTCATCTTCTGTTAGCTTTTTATCTTCATCCTTATAATAAGTCGAAATATCTGCTATTGTTCTTTTAACCACAAGCTCTTCTCTTTTTAACATCCAATTGGATACAGAATTGTACTCCAAGAGACTAAATAATGTAAATGTCAAAAATATCGCAATCGAACCACTTAATATTAATTTTGTTTGCCAGGATCCTTTTTGGGAAAGTCTTCTTAAAAAATTAATCATCTCATCACGTATCCTGTGCCACGAACCGTTTGAATGTAACTTGCATCGCTTTGACTGTCTATTTTATTTCTTAAGTATCGGACGTAAACATCCACGACATTGGTTTCCACTCCGGTATTATAACCCCATACTTTATTTAAAAGAACTTCCCTAGTTAAAACAATATTAATATTTTTCATAAAAATAACTATTAAATCGAACTCCCGCTTTGTTAAAGCAATGATTTGATCTCCTTTTTTAACGACACAGGACTCTAATTCAATTGTTAAATCTTTAAAAGTTAAAGTTGTTATTTCTTTAGTGCTTAAAGCCTCCACACGTCGAAGCAATGACCTTAATCTTGCTAAAAGTTCCTCAATAGCAAACGGCTTTACAAGATAATCATCAGCACCGCTGTCAAGACCCGAGACACGGTCGAGCACATTGTCACGTGCCGTAATCATAATAATTGGCACTGTTTTATTGACTTGTCTGATTCTTCTACATACCTCAAGTCCACTTAATTCCGGCAACATCACATCAAGGAGAATGGCATCCCAGTCATCAGTAAGGGATTGATTCAGTCCATTTCTGCCATCAAAACAAACCATAGTTTCATATCCCTCATATTGCAGTTCAAGTTCAATAAATCGGGATAAATTTTTTTCATCTTCAATAATTAAGATCTTTGGCATCTCATTCCCTCTCACATATCATCTTTTATAAGAATATTTTACCGAAAGCATCTAAATTTTCCTAAGAAAAAGAAAAACACATGCAAATGTGAGCATGTGTCAGATATAAGAAGGCTTTGCATTATGGTTGGAAGGATTCTTAGCAGCAGAAAATTCGCTTCCAAGCAATAATGATATCGTGTCAACATTTCGCCCGACGATTGTATGCCTCTTTCATCTTTACAATTTTCATTTTAATGCTTCTTTAAAAGAGGAAAATGAAAGTTACATTAAAATTTAATGAAAAAAGAATTTACACGTATTGAGGCTTTAATGATAATTTCTCCAATTGACTAGCTATTTGTTCGGCAGCATCAACTGGATTTTCGGCAAATATATCGAAAAATTCCCCAGTATATTCCTGACGTTTGTAATCATACATAGGGTCATAATATTTTTCTAACAATAATTGAATCATTTCTTTATATTCACGGGATTCAAGATGTTCTTCAAGCCTATTTTTAATTTCAACATCTTTTAATCTTCTAAAGACTTTATTTAGCGACTCTTTAATTACATCAAAATACCATGACTCGTATTTGTATGGTTCAATATATTCTTTTGCAATATGACTGACTCTTTGATCCACAGAAGAATGTACATGAAAGTTGATTCCATTCATCTTCTTTTCCATTAACTCATCTGGCTGGGTAACTTTACCAATCCGCTTACTTTCCGCTTCCATCAAAAAATAAGATGCTCCCTTGATTTCTTTCAGTTTTTTATACAAAAGGGAATCAAATTGTTTTTGATTATGTCCCTGGCCTAAACCAACCCCTCCAAAAATCGAGCCCCGATGGTTGGCCATACCCTCCAAGTCTAATACAGGATACCCGCGTTTTTCAAGGATTTGAAGGATCTCCGTTTTCCCAACCCCTGTAAGTCCGTGGATTACGACAGCCATAGCAGGTATGAAATGGGGAATTTCTTTGAGTATGAACTGGCGATATGCTTTATATCCGCCTTCTAATCGTTTGGCACGGATTCCTGCAAAATCTAAAAACGTTGTTACTGCCTTGCTGCGATTTCCACCACGCCAGCAATGAATAATTGGCTGTTCATGCGTTTCACCAGAAGCATCCTTGATCGATTGCAGTATCATCGGAATTTTTGGCGATACCAGTTCCATAGCTCTCCACTTTGCCTGTTCCTGTCCTATCTGTTTGTATATCGTGCCAATTTCTTGCCTTTCCTCATCTGTAAATAGAGGGATATTGACCGCACCTGGAATTGCACCTTCTTTAAATTCAATTGGAGCACGAATATCAATAACCACCGGATGGTCTATTTTAAAAAGTTCTTCAACTGTAATATCTTTCACCTGTACTACGCTCCTTAAAATAATAAAACTTCCTTTTGGGAAGTTTTAAAAACAAGCATTATCTTTCCATAAGATGACACTCTTTTTTTGAGTAATTAAATAGAGTATATCTTAATTATATAAAAGATCATCAAATTGAGCAAATGTCCATAATAGCTTACTTTATAATATATATATTAAGAATACGATTGGAACGTAAACATAACTCCTGCAAACTTTTCGATGGATTGACAGAATTCGGTCCACTTTTCTGGGTAACAGTCTGTTCCTTCAAAGACGTATGTTTTACATTTTGTTTTCAGTTTTATCGTCCAGTTTGTCTTCCCAAGTGTGATCCCAACTTCTGGACCATAATAAGATTGCCACTCCCATATTTTCAGAGCCATAATTTCTCGTTTAAATTCGTCTATACTTCCAAGCTTGCTAGTTTGGGGAGCCTGATTACTTTTTTGATGTCCCTTGTTTTTCCATTCGAAAAATAAAAAACTTTTTTTGATGAAGTCTACATTCAATTGGTAGTTTATTCCTTCATCATTATCGAGAATTGCCGTGATCGAATAAGGAATTTTTTCTGGAGCAATGGAGATATTTCCCTCCCTTTCCCGAAATAAATCTTTTTTTCGAGTAACAATAGACTTAATATGTGAAGGTAAGATTGGATGACTCCGTTCTGTAACCAGCAGATCGTTAACCTCCTGACAGATCAAGGGAATGGACAAAGGCCCTTTTTCATCTAAAATCGAAATAATGGTTTCATATATGTTCATAGCCCTCACCCTCTTTCATATGCCATTGCTGCAAACTCTTCTTTTCTTCGTAATAAATTATAGTAAAGATTTATTTTTCAGGCTGTAACAATTGACACTGATTAAGCGTTAAATAAAGAAAAAATCCACATGAGTGGATTTTTTTTACAAAACATTCTGTTCCGGATGAAGAACAGTTATTAAGGTTTTTAATGAAGGAATATCATCTTTTTCAAATAATTCGACAATCTTACTGCCAACGATTACTCCATCACAGTAGGATGCTAATTCTTTTACTTGGTCTTCGTTGGAAATTCCAAATCCAGCTAATACAGGAATAGGGCTGACTTCTTTTACGCTTTTCAAAAATTCACCTAATGAATGATCATATTCATTTCTAACACCTGTAATCCCCTTAACCGTTACAGTATAAAGGAATCCACTTCCTTTTTTCGCAATTGTTTTGATCCGCTCAAATGGAGTAGTCTTCGTCACAAGGCGAATTAATTCGATACCTGCTTCAGCCAATTGAGGTGCAATGATCGCTTCCTCTTCGATCGGTAAGTCGGGAATAATACAGCCATCTATTCCTGCTAGTTTAATATCTTGAACAAATCTTTCGATGCCATAGGAATAAACAGGATTTAAATAGGTCATTAGCAGAAGTGGCACATCTACCGTTTCCCGTGCTTTTGCTACCTCTTTGATAACATCTGTTAAATTTGTTCCATTTTTAAGAGCTCTGATACCCGCGCGCTGAATGGTAGGCCCGTCTGCAACCGGATCGGAAAATGGGATCCCGACTTCAACGGCTGTCACGCCCATTGCTTCAAGTGTTTGAAGGCGTTTGGTAAGACAATCAAGGCCGCCATCTCCAGCCATGATATATGGTACAAATGCTTTTTGGTTTCTTGTCTTTAACTCATTAAATGCTTGATGAATTCGGTTCATGATCGCTTCTCCTTTTCCATAATTGCTCTGACTTGATCTACATCCTTATCGCCTCTACCTGATAGACAAACAACAATACTTTCATTATCGGACATTGTTGGGGCAAGCTTTACGGCATAAGCAACAGCATGGGAGCTTTCAAGTGCTGGAATAATACCTTCAAGTTTGGTTAGCAAACCAAATGCTTCAAGTGCTTCCTTATCGGTAATGGACTCATAAACAGCACGGCCAATTTCTTTAAAGTAACTATGTTCAGGTCCAACACCTGGATAATCAAGACCTGCTGAAATGGAGAAAGCCTCTTGGACCTGCCCGTCATTATCTTGCAATAAATACATTAGTGCACCGTGCAAGACACCAGGTCTTCCCTTTGTTAAAGAAGCTGCATGATATTCAGTTTCAACTCCTTTTCCAGCTGCCTCGACCCCATATAACTTAACCTCTTTATCCTCTACAAACGGGTAAAACATTCCCATTGAATTACTGCCGCCGCCAATAGCAGCTACGAGCGCATCAGGAAGTTTACCCTCCCTTTCAAGAAATTGTTCTTTTGTTTCTTTGCCGATCACACTTTGAAAATCACGAACAATTTGCGGGAAAGGATGTGGTCCCGTAACAGATCCTAATAGGTAGTGAGTATCATCTACATTTGCCACCCAGTAGCGCAAGGCCTCATTAACAGCGTCTTTTAAAGTTCGGCTTCCTGATGTAACACTGACGACCTTTGCTCCGAGCAATTCCATCCGAAAAACATTCAAAGACTGCCTTTTGATATCCTCCTCACCCATAAAAACAATACATTCAAGATTCATTAAAGCACATACCGTAGCTGTCGCCACTCCGTGCTGTCCGGCACCTGTTTCCGCTACTATTTTTCTTTTTCCCATTCTTACTGCCAAAAGCGCCTGCCCGATCGCATTGTTAATTTTATGGGCACCTGTGTGATTCAAGTCCTCGCGCTTTAAATAAATTTTCGCTCCACCTGCATATTTCGTAAGGTTTTCGGCAAAATATAGCGGAGTCTGCCGCCCTACATATTGAGCTAATAACCGCTCGAATTCAGACTGAAATTCAGGATCATTCTTTGCTTCTTCGTAAGCTGTTTCTAACTCAACAATAGCCTTCATTAGAGTCTCAGGTACATATCTGCCACCAAAGATCCCAAAATGACCGTTTTTATCTGGTAATGTATAAGAATTCATGTTAATTTCCTCCAAGTTAAGACTGCCTTTTTACTTTATCAATAAACCTCTTTATTTTGTTCAAATCCTTTTTTCCGTCCGTTTCTACTCCGCTGCTGACATCGACCATATAGGGGCGAACCTGGCGGACTGCTTCAAGAACATTTCCTTCGTTTAAGCCGCCGGCGAGTATCACTTTTTTGCCAAGTAAATCTTGCTCGTTAAGAATATTCCAATCAAACGAAAGCCCATTTCCGCCTTGATATTTCCCCTTTGGTCCATCAAGCAATAGAAATTCACATGGATATTCTTTTATAGCCTCAAGACTATCTTTGCCTTCAATTCCAAGAGCTTTAATCACTGGTAATGACAGACTTTTGCTAAAGTCAGCAGACTCATTTCCGTGCAACTGTACATGGGTTAAGCCAACCACTCGACCTATACGATCTATCTCTTCTTTCGTTTCGTTAACAAACACACCGACTTTCATGATATCGTTCGGTAATTCCGCAGCAATATCCCTAGCATTAACTACGTCAATTTTCCGTTTACTTTTTGCAAAAACAAAGCCGATTGCATCTGCCCCGGAATCCACTGCTGCTAATGCTGCACCCACATCAGTAATTCCACAAATTTTCACCTTCATCATTTATTCCCCTTAAACTCTCAATCTAAAAGATTCCAATCTCTGTTTTACATTATTACTTTTCATCAGAGACTCCCCAACCAGGATCCCATTTGCCCCTGCCAACCTTACTCTTTCAACATCTTCTTTTTGATGGATGCCACTTTCGCTTATTAAATAAGCTCCCGCTTTTTTAACTAATGGGCCTAATTCTTCAACTACAGCTAATGACACGTTGAATGTTTTCAGATCACGATTATTGACACCAATCAATCTGGCACCTGTTATTAATGCCTTATCCAATTCTTCACGATTATGAATTTCTAACAAAACTTCTAAATCAAGACTTCTCGCATATTGATAGAGTTCATTTAATTGAGATTGTTCCATCGCAGCTGCAATTAATAAAATCAGGTCCGCTCCACTGGCTGCAGCAGCATCAATTTGAATAGGATCAATTATAAAATCCTTACACAGTACTGGGACATCAACAGCTGCTTTTATTTTTCTTAAATCTTCGTAGGAACCTTTAAAGAAGGATTGGTCCGTTAAAACAGAAATTGCTGAAGCTCCATTACTTTCATAAGCTTGCGCTTGCAAGGCAGGATCTGCTTCCGTATTAATGATTCCTTTTGAAGGAGAAGCGCGTTTAAATTCTGCAATAATAGCTATTTCCTCTTCTTTTTGAAGCTTTTGTATGAAAGATCTTCGTGGAAAAGAGTTTTCTGCAAAGTTCTGATGACCAACTTTTAAGCTTTCAATTTCACGTTTTTTTTCATGTAGAATCCGATCCAGAATTGTTTCCAACTAAATTGCCTCCTTTTGTGCAGAACTAGACTTTTCAATTAAAAGTCTTAGTTTTTCAAATGCTGCTCCAGAATCAATGCTTTCTCGTGCTATTTGGATCCCTTCCTGAATGGAATCAGCCTTTTTCGCTGTAAAAATTCCAATTCCTGCATTCAGTAGAACTGTGTCTCGATAGGCACCTTGTTCCCCTTTAAGAACACCCTCTAATATTTCGGCATTTTGCTTAGCGTCTCCTCCTTTTATCATGCTATTATCATATTCTGGAAGGCCTACTTCGGCTGGTGTAAACGATGTTGAAGTAATTTTTCCGTCATCTAGTATCGTTATAAAGGTTGCTCCTTGAAGTGATGCTTCATCCATATTGCCCGGTCCGTTTAAAACAGTTGCCCGTTTCCGTCCAAGCGTTTTTAAAACTTGGGCGATTGGCTCAAGAATATCTCTGCGATTTACTCCTAACATTTGATAATCTAGATCAATTGGATTTGTCAAAGGACCGATGTAGTTAAACACTGTTGGAATTTTAAGTTGTTTTCTAACCGTATTGACCTTTTTCAATTTCGGATGGACATGGGGAGCAAACAAAAAGGCAATCCCTATTTCTCTAAGAATTTCTTCAGTTTTTTCAAATGGTAAATTTAATTCAATTCCCAATGCTTCAAGCACATCGGCGCTTCCAGTTTTACTTGAAATACTGCGATTTCCGTGTTTCCCTACAATAATTCCAGCACCTGCAATGACAAAAGCGGAAGTTGTGCTGATATTAAAACTTGATGACCCATCTCCCCCAGTTCCGCAGTTATCTAAACAACCGGGATACTTTTCTTTAAATGACACAGCATTTTCTCTTAATGCGCGAACAATACCGGCGATTTCTTCAACTGTTTCACCTTTAGACTTTAAACCCATTAAAAAAGCTGCAATTTCACTTTCTGATACTTCATCGTCATGTAGAACTGTTTGAAATATTTCCTTCATTTGCTCTTCAGTAAATGATTTTTGTTCAGCTAATTGGAGTAAAAAATTCTTCATTTTCCTTCTTCCTTTCCGTTTCCGCTAAAAAGTTTTTAAGAATTTGTTTACCTGATGGTGTACCAATTGACTCGGGATGAAACTGCAATCCAAATACAGGATACGTTCGATGGCGAATCGCCATTATTTCTTGATCATCCATTGCTTCAGCTGTATATTCCAACACTTCAGGCAAAGTGTTTTTATCGATTGATAACGAGTGATATCTCATTACTTCCAATGGGCTTGATAAATAGTTAAATAATCCACCTTCGTGTGTTATATGAGAAGTTTTACCATGCTTAATACTGCTGGCATGCTTAATAACAGCACCAAAGGCATAACCAATTGCTTGATGCCCAAGACATATACCTAATATTGGAACTATCTTATAAAAGCTGCGAACTACTTCCACACATATACCTGCATCTTCCGGTCTACCTGGACCTGGGGAAAGAATGATCGCCTTTGGATTCATTTCTTTGATTTCATCCAGTGACACTTGATTATTTCGAACTACCTTTATCTCCTCGCCTAATTCCCCTATATATTGATAAAGGTTAAATGTAAATGAATCATAATTATCGATTAGCAGGATCATTTTTATCCCTCCAAAAAAGACCTTAGTTTATTTATGGTTTCTTCATATTCCAATTCTGGATTTGAATCGTATACAATGCCGGCACCTGCTTGAATATATGCCATCCCATCTTTTAAAATCATCGTCCGAATCGCCAGAGCAAAGTCCATGTTTCCATTTACCGATAAATACCCAACCGCTCCCGAGTAAAGACCACGTTTTGATTTTTCCAGTTCATTAATAATTTCCATTGCTCGGATTTTTGGTGCACCCGAAACTGTACCAGCAGGAATACAAGCTGAAAGTGCATCTAATGGTGTTTGGTCCTCTCTCAGTTCCCCGCTTACCTCTGAAACAAGGTGCATTACATGACGGAATCTTTCGACTTCTTTGTATTTATCTACTTTAACTGTTCCAAACTTGCAAACCTTACCAAGATCATTTCGTCCTAAATCAACAAGCATCTTATGCTCCGCCAGCTCTTTTTCATCTGATTGCAAATCTTTCTCGTTGTTAAAGTCTTCTTCCGTTGTTTTCCCTCTTTTTCTTGTTCCAGCAATTGGATTGGTAATAACTTGTTTGTCTCTTGTCTTGATCAGACTTTCTGGTGATGAACCAACCACTGTATAATTTTCAAAATCAATATAATACATATATGGTGTTGGGTTACTAGAACGATGCCGACGATAAAGGGATAAGGGGTTCCCGCTAAAAGCTGATTTCATCCTTTGTGATGGAACAACCTGAAAAATATCACCATTGACAATGCATTCTTTCGCCTTTTCAACATTTCTCATAAATTCTTCTTTTGATGTTTCTGGAACAAATCCTTCAAATGAAAACGAATCAATATCTTGATGCATGTATGATTTTTTGAGTTCAGCAATTCGTCCCTCTACCCTTTCCAGTAATTCCTGTTCATCGGTTTCCCCTAAAAGTGGTGTACCAATCACGAAGACCTTTTCTTCGAGATGGTCAAAGACGATTACATCTTCATAAAACATGAGGTGAGTATCAGGCATTTTCAATTCGTCAGCTAACTCCGAACCAATATCTTCAATTTGGCGAACAATGTCATAGCCGATATATCCAACCGCACCAGACATGAAAGGATATGGAAAATCGCCAGCTTCTCTTTGGGGAAGCAAGCTTTTGATCATTTCAATTGGGTTTCCATTAACGCTCTCCCTTTGTCCATTTCGTCTCACAATTTCATTTTTATCCCCATGTGAGAAAAACTCCATCACCGGGTCTGAACCGATAAATGAAAAACGGCCAGATTCATTGTACTTATGTGAACTTTCTAATAAGAACTTTTTGGGTCCAGATATTTTTTGTAAAATTGCAATCGGAGTTAAAGTATCCCCTTTTACTTCCTTTACAACAAAAGAACTTTTGGTCTTCATCTTTTTCAATCTCCTTTTTAGACAAATAAAAAAATCGCCCTCTATATACATAAAATACTTATGCATATAGAGGGCGATTCTTGCGACCGCGGTGCCACCTCCATTTGAAACATTCCCATGTTTCCTCTTTCAGATACAAGCCAACATACAACTGATATCCTATCCTTTTAACGGTGGAACTCCGTGCAGTCCTACTCTCGTCTTCAGACTGCCACTTGCAAGCCCATTCCACAAATTCACTCTTACCGGGCTTTCACCTTCCCGCTCTCCTGAAAAGAATGTTGTATTGTGTACTCCCCTTGCGCATCGCTTTTCATTATTAAAATAAATACAAAAAGGGCCTCCATCCAAAAAGGACGGAAGACCCGTGGTGCCACCTTCATTAACTGATAAAACAGTTCACTTTATCGGTATCAAATCACAATGATTAATACCTATCTCTTGTAACGATGAGATGTTCGCCAAAGCCTACTTTCCAATTGGAGTTCGGTTTGGAGGCTCCAAAGTCCATTCACCATTACGTCTACACTGATTCACACCAGCCATCAGCTCTCTAAAGTATCCGCAAAGGTTACTACTCTTTTTCATTGCCCTTAATAACTTACTTATGTGAATTATAATAATAAACAAAGAATAATTTGTCAAGTGATATATTCATAATACTCATTATTGAGCAAAAAAATTACACTAATTTTAAAAATCTTTGTTTCCAATCCTCTGCCATTTCTTCTACCTGAAGAATTTTCTCTATCGCTTTTTTGTCATGGTTGTGAAAAAGCGTTTGGGCAGCAAATAGTACAGAAACTTTCAACGGATGCTGCTCGACAAGTTCAATTTTGGAGTCAATATTAATCGTTCCTTCTTCTATTACACGACAAAAATAACCCGTTAAACTTGTATCAAACACAAGTTTTAGAAATTCCTTTTCCTGATTAAAACTTGAAATGGTTGAACAAGGAACCCTTCCTTGTGTTACTTGAATTACAGTATCCCCTATTTTATAAATATCACCAATATGAACTTCTGCTTCTGTCATTCCAGCAGCGGTTATATTTTCTCCAAAAGCCGGCAGTCTGAGTTTTTTATTAAATAATTTTTCCCATTTAGAATAGTGCTCATATGGATAAACACAAACAGCACGGTCAATTCCCCCATGAAATTCATGATTAGCCACATCATCGCTAACAAAACCACTTATATTTAATTTTGCAGTTTTAACAACATTTTTGCCAATGGCCGATTTTTCATTCTTTTGTTCCCAAATATATTCCATTGGTTTACCGATTGCAAGGCTGATCATTGTTCGATTACTCATAAAAAATCTCCTGCTTTCCATTAAAAGGATTGATCACTTATTGTTATTTTAAAATAAAAAAGACCATATTAACATTAGCAAAAACAAAAAAGGCGGTATTGAGCTCAATGGATAATATTGAACGCTTATGCCCAGCTCCAATAAAAGCATCAAAAAAACAGGTGGCTGAAGGAAAAAGCAAGTCGAGTGAAACCTCAAAGCAAAAATGGGCGATTTTGTCAATTTCCTCCATTCCTTTGGTAATGACACTAGGGAATTCAATGTTAATCCCAGTGTTACCCGCAATGGAAAAAGAATTATCGATTTCCTCTTTTCAAACAAGCATGATTATTACGGTTTACTCAATTGTTGCGATCATTTTAATACCCATTGCCGGTTTTTTATCAGACCATATTGGACGAAAAAAAGTCATTATTCCAAGTCTAATTATTGCAGGTGCCGGAGGACTCATTTCCGGCTTTGCTGCGTGGAAAATGGATCATACCTATTGGATTATCCTCATTGGCCGCTCCCTCCAAGGGGTAGGTGCTGCGGGTGCATTTCCAATTGTTCTTCCACTTGTTGGCGATATGTTTAAAAATGAGGATGATGTCAGCAGTACACTAGGGCTAATAGAAACCTCCAATACGTTTGGTAAAGTATTAAGCCCAATATTAGGTGCATTTTTGGCAGGGTTTATATGGTTTTTACCTTTTTTCTCATTCCCAGTTTTTTGTTTAATATCAACAATATTAATGATTTTTTTAGTGAAATGTCCGAAAAAAATTGAAAAGCCGATCCCCTTTAAACAATTTCTCGCAAATCTTAAAGAAATCTTTAGTGAAAAGGGACGATGGCTTTATGCTATTTTTTTTATTGGCGGTATTTTAATGTTTCTGCTATTTGGAGTATTATTTTATCTTTCGGAAGTATTTGAAAGTGAGTACGGTGTCAAAGCTTTAAAAAAAGGATTCTTTTTAGCTCTTCCACTTGGCGCCCTTTGCCTCTCTTCATTTATTACAGGAAAAATCATTAAAGAGAACAAAGTCTTAATGAAACGGCTTACTTTTGGAGGAGTTTTTCTTACAGCTCTTGCCATTGCAGCACTTTATTTTTCTATCAAATTGTGGTTCATGATCTCGATGTTTCTTCTTGTCGGCATAGGAATTGGCGTTGGTCTGCCCTGCCTTGATGCTTTAATTACTGCCGGAATTGAAAAAGAGGAACGAGGAACCGTAACCTCACTTTATAGTTCGATGAGGTTTATTGGTGTCGCTGCTGGGCCACCATTTATTGCTTTATTTATGAAATATCCACATCATTGGATTTTTATAATATTAAGCTGTGTAAGTGTAATTACAGCTTTTGTAATCCTCAAAGCAATTAAACCTGGGGAGGCAGCTTAAACTAAAACGCAGAGGTAAGTGCCTCTGCGTTTTGTTTGCTTCTATTCATTATTTACTGGTTTCTTTAAAATTCCAAGCAGAATTGCTGAAATAAAAGCTCCAACTAAAATGGATAGTGCATACTGAAGGACGCCACCTTGTACTAATGGTACAACAAAGATTCCTCCATGTGGTGCCCTAAGACCAATTCCAAATGCCATCGACATTGCCCCTGCAACTGCTGAGCCAATCATAACTGAAGGAATGACACGCAGTGGATCCGCAGCTGCGAATGGAATAGCGCCCTCAGTGATAAAGGACAGACCCATTACATAACATGCTTTTCCTGCATCCTGGTCAGCTTTGGAAAATTTCTTTTTAAATATAGTTGTAGCAATAGCAATTCCAAGCGGCGGAACCATACCTGCTGCCATGATCGCAGCCATTGGCTGATAGACTCCACTAGCAAGCAAGCCTGTTCCAAAAACATATGCAGCCTTATTAATGGGGCCGCCCATATCAAAAGACATCATCGCACCTAAAACGATTCCCAGTAGAACAGCATTACCTGTTCCAAGACCAGATAATACGTGAGAGATTTCCTTATTCAACCATGTAACTGGTGTATCAATTGCATATTGCATGATCAATCCTGTAATCGCAATACCTAAAAGAGGATAGATTAAAATACTCTTTATACCTTCTAAAGATCTTGGTAAACCAATGAAAGCCTTTTTCAAGAACAAAACAATATAACCTGCAAGGAAGCCGGCAATCAATCCGCCTAGGAAACCTGCTCCGCTATTTGCTGCCATCATTCCTCCTACCATACCAGGTGCAAAGCCCGGACGATCGGCAATACTTAACGCTATAAATCCAGCAAGAACAGGAACAATCAGTGCAAATGCATTATTACCGCCAATTAATTTTAATACAGCTGCAAAAGGATTATAGGATGGATCTTGCGGATTAGCTGAGTTGTATCCGAACATAAAACTAATCGCAATTAAAATACCGCCGCCAACAACAAATGGCAGCATGTTTGATACGCCATTCATTAAATGCTTATAAAAACCTTTACGTTGTTCTTTTTGTCCTGCAGGAACTTGTCCATTTCCTTGGTAGACAGGGCCATCTTGTTTTAAGGCTTTTTTAATCAATTCCTGCGGGTGGCGGATTCCTTCTGCTACAGCCGCCTGAATCACATGTTTTCCTTTGAAACGTTCCATTTCAACGTTAATGTCTGCAGCAATAATTACCGCAACAGCATTGTCGATTTCCTCTGCTGTTAAAACATTCTTTGCTCCACCAGAACCGTTCGTTTCAACTTTAATAGTCACTCCCATTTCGCCTGCTTTTGCTTTTAGAGAGTCCGCAGCCATATAGGTATGAGCAATTCCTGTTGGACAGCCCGTTACAGCCACAATCGCATTTTGGCTGTTTGAAACATCCTGCTCTTCTTCTTCTTGTTCATCATGATTGTCGATGATGCTTAATACATCATCCGCTTTAGTTGCGTTTAATAATTCTTTTCGGACTTCCTCGTTCATCAGCATTCCTGAAAGACGGGCAAGAGCCTCTAGATGTGTATTATTTGCACCCTCTGGAGCAGCAATCATAAAAAATAGGTGTGCAGGCTGTCCATCTAAAGATTCATAGTCCACTCCTGCAGAAGATTTTCCAAAAGCAATCGCCGCTTCCTTCACTGCAGCTACTTTTGCATGTGGTATAGCAATTCCTTCCCCAATTTCGGTTATACTTTGCTCTTCACGTTTTAAAATTGCTGCCTTATATTCTTCTTGATTGGATATTTTTCCTGCTGTATATAAGATTTCGACCAATTGGTCGATGGCGGATTCTTTTTGATTTCCTTCAATATTAAGGAGAATCGTTTTTTTCGTTAATAACTCCGTAATTTTCATATATTTCTCTCCCTTAGGAAAATTCTTTGATGTGTACTTGCGGAAGAAGTTCAACAACTTTTTCTTTTGTACACAATCCTAATGAAAATGCTGTTGCACTTCCGGAAGCAATACTGAATCGAAAAGCTTCTTTAATATCTCCAGTTAACTGATATTGAGCAAGAAAGCCTGCTACCATTGAATCCCCCGCACCAACGGAATTTTTTACAATTCCTCTGGGTACGTCAGCAATTAATGCTATTGCATCATTAACGAAGACAGCACCATCACCTGCCAGTGATACAATGACATTTTTTGCCCCCAATTCAAGAAGTTTCTTTGCATATGGGACAACTCCCTCACAAGTGGAGATCGGAGTCGAAAATAATTCCTCTAATTCATGTTGATTTGGCTTAATTAAAAATGGCTGATAAGTTAAAACCTTTTTTAATAAATCCCCTTCTGCATCAACAACAAACTGGACATTATTTTGTTTACAAATTTTCACTAATTCTTCATAGGTTGTCTTTGGTAATGAGGATGGAATACTGCCAGCCAATACAAGAAGATCTTCTTTCGTTAATCCCTTGATTTTTTCTTTTAACTGAAGGAAATCTTCATCCGATATTTTAGGACCTTTTGCATTTATTTCTGTCTCTTGACCTGTTTTGAGTTTGATATTAATTCGGGAATCTTCCATTACTTTAACAAAATCGGTATCAATTTCTTCATTTTGAAGATATTCATCAATATATTTACCAGTAAAACCCCCATTAAAGCCAAGGGCTTTACTCTTAATTCCTAGTTCTTTTAAAACTCTGGAAACATTTATACCTTTTCCTCCAGGAAATTTTGCTTCCTTTGTTGTTCGATTTAATTCCCCTATTTGAAATCCTTCAAGCTCAACAATGTAATCTACCGAAGGGTTTAAGGTTAAAGTGTAAATCATTCTGTCACGACCTTTATTGTTTTTTTACTTAGATATTGTTTTTTTGTTTCATCCTCTATGTCATTTTTGATAATAATTGCTTTTTGCCGTTCTGGAATTAACATATTTATCGCCATCAAATCCCTTGACTAATATTATTTTACTGTAACCGATTACTTTTTTCAATCATTTTCTTTCAAAAACAATCATTTTATGAACGTTTTTGACTGTTTTTGATTTATTATAAATTAACCAAATCATTTTAATTATATTGAAATAATTTCGAATCTTTTGATTCTCCTTCTTTTCTAAATATCTTTTTGATTAATATTGATTTTTTTTTAATAACTAGTGAACTTTTTTAAAATTTATGTTATATTAATAAAGGTTGTTAAAAACTTATATTTTGCGGATGTGGCGGAATCGGCAGACGCGCTAGATTCAGGTTCTAGTGAGAGCAATCTCGTATGGGTTCAAGTCCCTTCATCCGCATCGGTTCTGAACCATCCAACTGGATGATCCTAATGCTTTCCTAACGGGAAATAGCTCAGCTTGGTAGAGCACCACGTTCGGGACGTGGGGGTCGCAGGTTCAAATCCTGTTTTCCCGATTTATATTATTTGCGGGTGTGGTTTAATGGTAGAATTTCAGCTTCCCAAGCTGACGGCGGGGGTTCGATTCCCCTCACCCGCTCCATTCGGAGAAGTACCCAAGTGGTTATAAGGGGGCGCACTCGAAATGCGTTAGGGCGGGTAACCGTCGCGTGAGTTCGAATCTCACCTTCTCCGCCATACATACTAGCAAGTTAAAGCGCCAAGTATCGGCGCTTTTTTTACATTATTTTAACTCCCTGCCATTCATTTTTTCCCGTTGGGGTTAAATTACGATCAAATAGGTTCATAATAAAAAATATAAGAAAAGAGAATAGGGTGATGAAATGAATATTACTGGCCATACAATTGAAAAATTGGAGGATCCATTTGGCTTGCTAACAGGTGAACGATACGAATTCTTTCTTGATATAGAGGTTGACGAAGAGGATGAGCTTTATTCTGAAAAGGGAATCGTATTAAAAATAATTTATGTTATTGATGATAACGGTCCTAAAATTTCCTATTATCATTTTTTTGAAAAAATCAGTGAAAAAGTACTCGATTTTGCTCTTGAAGAAGATGAAGAAAACTTAGTTAAAAATTATTGTGCAGAACATATTATTGAATGACAATTTAAAAGGGATAAATCAATGATTTATCCCTTTTTATCAGTTACATAAAATTTTTACTATGGTTTGGAACAACCTGCAATTGTCTAGTTGTTAATGTCATTTCACTTTTACAAATGGGACAAAGGGGAACGTCACTGCTCTTGAAGTTATCACGAATCCAGCACTTGCATTTGTCTGAAGTACATACCCATATTTTTGTATCTTCCAATTTGACTTCCTCTTCATTTCTTCTACCAAATGCCAATTTGGTCACCCCCATGTGAAATACACTCAAAAATAAAAAATCGCACCTACACCTGTGAGGAAAAAGCCCACAAAATTGTGCAGTTACGACCGCTCATCATAAACTAGATAAGGAACTTAAAAAGTGTAATTTAATAATACTTCAAAATTACGAAAAAGTCAAATCATTCTATACTACCAAAAAACCATACGTTACTCAAGAGTGAATATTATTTAAATGATTATTTTTTCTGGATAGCAAATAAATAAGAACCGTTACAAAAGAACGGTTCCTTATTTTATATGAAGGCCTATGCCTGCTTTTTAATTTTTGTTGTTACTTTTTTTCTTGTAGTCACAGGTTTATTTGGTTTTGTTCGATCAATAGAAGCTTGTAAGGCTGCCATCAGGTCAGTTACATTTGATGCTGCCTCTTTAGCTGCAGGCATCACTGTTTCTTTGCCCATCCGTTTTGATTCGATTAAATCAAGCAATGCGGAACGATATTCATCGGTATATTTTTCTGGCTGGAAATCTGATGTTAATTGATCAATTAAAAGAATCGCTGTATCTAATTCTTTATCTGTTACCTTATCCTCAATTGGAACATTCGGTACTTCTCCAACATTTCTTACCTCATCAGGATAATGGATCGTTTCCATCACAAGTGTATTTTTATAAATTCGAATAACTGCAAGCTGTTCCTTTGACCGAATGACAATTTTAGCAATTCCAACCTTTTGTGTTTCCTCCAATGCTTTACGAAGTAAGGAATAAGCTTTTCCCCGCCTTCATGAGGCGACATATAGTAACATTTTTCAAAATATATAGGATCAATTTGGTTCATACTAACAAAATCAATGATTTCTACTGCCTTTTCCTCATTTTCAACCCGAAGACTCTCTAAATCCGTTTCATCAAGGATGACAAATTTACCTTTTGTATATTCATATGCTTTTACGATATCTTCATTTTTTACTTCTTCCTCGCAGTGGGGACATACTTTTTTATATTTTATCGGTGAATGACATTTTTTATGAAGGGTTCGAAGCTTAATATCCTTGTCTTCGGTAGCAGCATGGAGCTTAATTGGAATATTTACAAGCCCAAAGCTTATACTTCCTTTCCACATTGTATGCATCTTTTTTTCTCCATTCTTATCGTGTTTTAATTAGTTTGCTTCTTCTTAACAACTGCATACAAATAAACAACTGGAAAAGGATGAAGATTAAAAGTTCTAAGCAAAATATAAAAAAAAACGAAGGGAGCCACGTGAATTGAAGCCAATGCTTCCAAGCTTAACGTTTGATTCACCAGAGCATTCTGATTGGCTTTATGAGGTTAAGTACGACGGTTTTCGAGCAATCATAGACTGGGATGAAAATGGCATTCGTTTAACCAGCAGAAATGAAAAATCTTTATTAATACAATTTCCCGAGATCGAGGAATTCTTACTTCCCTTGGCCAAGAGAATACAACAGTTTTTACCACTCAAGTTAGATAGCGAACTTGTTTTCCTTGAAAACCCTTATAAAGCTAATTTTGGAGCATTGCAAACCCGCGGAAGATTAAGGTCGAAAAAAAAAATAAACGATCTTGCCGATCACTCTCCATGCAGAATAATGGTTTTTGACATTTTAAACATGGCTGGAAAGAATCTACAGAATGTCCCCTTCCGAGATCGAAAGGAAAAGTTAATCAACCTTTTTAACAGCTTAAATTTCAGTTTGACTCCAGATCCTAATAATGGTCAATTACTCCAATTCGTTGAAGCACATTCCGTGTTTTTTGATTTGTGGGAAAAAGTTATTTTATACGATGGTGAAGGCATTGTTGCAAAACACAAAACTAGTCTCTGGGAAGAAGGAAAACGGTCATCACTTTGGCTCAAATATAAAAATTGGAAATACGTCAGTTGTTTTGTAACTTCCTTTGATAAAACAAATGGTTACTTTTCCATCGCTGTCTTCGACGAAAATAAAATACACGGAATTGGACAGGTACTGTTTGGATTTAAACCAGATGAAAAACAGGCTTTACAGAATATTGTCAGACAGAATAAGATTAGGGAAGATTCACGCTACATTTTTGTTAACACAGCAATCTGCCTTGAGGTAAAATACCTAGAGCTATACGAAAATGAGCTTCGCGAACCCCATTTTGACCGTTTTCGCTTTGACTTGAAACCTGCTGATTGCACTTATGAGCGTTTTCAATCTCAGAGAAAAAA
The DNA here is from genome assembly GCF_030915385.1 of Neobacillus sp. PS3-12. Classification (GTDB taxonomy): domain Bacteria; phylum Bacillota; class Bacilli; order Bacillales; family Cytobacillaceae; genus JAEVLT01. Next base: position 688,712 of record NZ_CP133268.1, read on the forward strand.
TCTTCCCGAAAGTGTGGAGATTACACACCCCGATAAACCATTATGGGACAACTTAAATATAAGCAAATCTGAATATATTCATTATCTTCGGGAAGTATCACCTTATATGCTGCAATTTTTAAAAAACCGATTATTAACGGTCATCCGATTTCCACATGGTATGTTTGGTGAGCCGTTTTATCAGAAAAACTGTCCTGATTATGCACCTGAATTTGTCGATACATATCAAGAGGATGGAATCAATTATATTGTCTGCAACAACCTTAATACTCTTTTATGGCTAGGAAATCAACTGGCGATTGAATTTCATATTCCTTTCCAAACAACTGACAATAAAGGACCAAGTGAAATTGTTTTTGATTTGGACCCGCCATCAAGGAATGATTTCCATTTAGCAATAAAGGCTGCCTTAAATATTAAGGAGATCCTCGATCAATTAAAGTTAATCAGTTTTGTTAAAACATCAGGAAATAAAGGGTTACAGGTCTATATACCATTAGCGGACAATTTATACACTTATGAAGATACACGCTTGTTTACAAGCTTTATTGCGGACTTTCTTGTTTCTCGTGAACCTGATTTATTTACAATCGAAAGACTGAAAAAAAATCGAGGGAATCGATTATATATTGACTATATACAGCACAGTGAGGGGAAAACAATTGTGGCTCCTTATTCAATTAGAGGGAATGAACACGCCGGGGCTGCGACGCCATTATTTTGGGATGAAGTAAATGATAAGCTTGATGTGAATATGTTTACGATGGAAACCGTATTGAAGCGGATCAAAAAGCAAATTGACCCTTTCAACAACTTTTTTCAAACCAAGAAAATCCAACCCTTTGAACCTGTTTTGGAATTTCTAAAAAAAAACTAAAAAAGGATAAGGAGATACCCTTATCCTTTTAAATTTGAATGTAAGAAATTTTGTGCCTCTGATTGTAATTTTTCATATATTTTTTGTTCATGAAACTCTTGCTTAGAAGAAATTGAAAATGCCTCAATTTCAGAGTCAACATCAATCACAGCATTATATAAATATGTTGCATTTCCGATAAGGTCAATGTAAAAGCTATCGTTCTTTTTGTGAACAACACATTGAACTTTTCCACCGTTATTATATACGTTAATAACTTTTTCAAATTCGTTTATTTCGCTTAAACACGTTACAAGCGAGGATGCAGACATTGCAGTGCCGCAGGCATTGGTAAAGCCAACGCCACGTTCAAACGTATTAACATAAATGGCTCCTTGCCCCATTGGGTTAACAAAACTAACATTTACCCCATCGGGAAATAACTCATTTGGTCCGTTAACCTTTTCACTTAATTGCTTTTGAATATTCGATTCCAAATGTTTTGCTCCCACCATTGAAATAAGATGCGGATTCGGGACTGCAAGTGCTGTAAAGCTTAATTCATTCGATAACTCTTTAATCGGTTCATTGATTAAAGTTGATTTGTTCAAAGTCAATGGCAAGTCAGTTAACTGAAAGGATATTGGCGATATTTCAACTTGATAGGTAGATACCTCAGGAAATAAATCAGGTTGTTTGCTAACCATTAAATCTGCTTTCATTGTTTCAATCACGGTGTTATCTAAAGCAAACATTTCACAAATATACCTTGCGACTAGTCTTAGACCATTTCCACACATTGAAGCTTCAGAACCATCTGCGTTAAAAACACGCATCCTGCCTTTCGTATCTTTGTGATTACTGTTAAGAATATATAAAATTCCATCAGCACCCAATTCTGTATTTCGGCTGCATAGTAAAACTGCTAGATTAGCTCGGTCCTCTTCTGAAAATGAATATGAATTGGATATTTCATCTATCAACAGAAAATCATTTCCTGAACCATGGCCTTTAATAAGCTTAATTTGCACGAGTATTGCCTCCGTTAAAATAATAGTAGTAATTATATTTTATCAAACGTTTAAATTGAAATAAACCATTGCGCATCACTTTAAATGAATACCAGAGGAGAAACTTCATCTGTTTTAATCTGCATGATCTTGCGAGACCATTTAAACGCTTCTTGGTAGTTGGAATAAACATGGCCCTCATTTATTCCGAGCCAGGAGCAACGATCCTTTATATTCTGCCAATTACCTTTTTCAATCTCGATGATTAATTTTAAAACTTCTCCAAGATGATTTTCCTTTCCTAATATGGCATCACATATTTCTTGATGAAAAGGTAAAGAAGCCAGGATCCGTTCCATGGACATATTTAAGAGCACATCCATTAGTGAATACAATCCGACAATAAAATATTCCGAAAAAGGATAGAAATTCTTATTTTGCATCGCCACTAACTCACAAGTTTTTGCCCTTGTTAAGGAAATTGAGATCATTTCCTTTGAAAATTCATTATTGGAACCTGTTGTACCTCTTACTGCTAATACAGACATCCATTTATTTATTTCATCAAATCCGAGAAGAACAACTGCTTGGCGAATTGATTTTATTTTTTGTGTCAGCCTGTATTCAGGAGAGTTGATTAGCTTTAATAGTTTATATGATAATGATAAATCCTGTTCAATTAGTTTACTTATTTTCTCAACATTCGGTTCAGGTTCAGAAAGTAAACGGACAATCTGATAATACGAATAAAAGTAAGGCGGCACATCCTTCGTTGAAACAACTACTGGCTCAGAAAAAAAGTAACCTTGAAAATATTCATATCCAAACGTATTAGCTTGTTTAAACTCATCTCTCGTTTCGATTTTCTCGGCAAGCAGCTTTATTTTTGCATTTCTCGCCAATTGTTCAATTTTTTTTCTGGCTTCCGCTGTGGTGCTTCTAAAATCAACTTTAATGATGTCAACATAACGCATTAATGCATAAAAGTAGATATTCTGATCGTTAAAGACAAAATCATCTAAAGCGATTCGGTATCCAAGATCCTTTAACTCTTTACATATTTCCAACAAACTAAAGCTCGGTTCAACTGTCTCAAGAATTTCCACTACAACCTCGTTTGGATTAAAATAAGTGGGCAATCTAAGTTGCAAGAGTTTCTCGGTAAAATTTATGAAACACGGTTTCCCCTTTGCAAGAGTTTCAAATCCAATATTCAAAAATCCATTAATTAGGACATCCGCAGTTGCCTTATCCCCATTAATGTCAGGAAATTGATTCTCTAAATTGTTCCGATATAACAGTTCATATCCAAACACTTCTTCGTTTCTTGTAAAGATTGGCTGTCTGGCCACAAAGACCTCCATCCAAAACCCCCACTTTGTATGTTTATATTGTATTTTTCAACTTTTCTGTGTATTTATAGTCTAATTATCCTAAACTCAACTTAAAATGTAAACTATTATTGTAAAAAAATAACTATTTTTCACCTTGCTTATCAATGTTTCCTTATCTTTTAATAAAAAATTCATCAATTAAAAATGAAAGCTGCAGTAGCTTGTCCTTTTCTGATAATTCTTTTGAGATAGAGAGTACTGGTGTATTAGGATCGAGGACATAACGGTTCCATTCCACTGGCATCCATCCTCGCTGCAGGCTGCCAATTTGAAGATGAAAGGAGTCGACTATTCGTTCATCCATGTATAGAGGAGAGCCTTCAATAGCAGCTATAAATCGCCCTTCCCGATTTAATAGCTCCCTTTTCATTTTTTTCGAAAGAAATTGGTTTGACTTTTCAAGACAACCTAAGTATTCTTTTTCCTGATTGAAGACCTCAATTTTTAATTTTTTTTCATCAACTCCAAAAAAACAGATCAACTCTTTATTAAAATCATAAAACGCAAAGGTTTTGGAAAAACCCTCAAGCTTTAGTCCAATTTCGCAATATTCTTTCATTTCCCCAGCAAGAGTTCCATTTGGAAAAAAAAGCAGCAATCTTGGGGAAAGTGTATTAAAGAAATATAGCAGGTATTGTTCAGACGAAAAAATTGTTGGGTTGGGGAGATGGAATTCAGGTAAATTTTTGCTAATTATTAATGCCTGCTTCATTTTCCTTATATAGAGTTGAAAATTAATAATGCTATATATGAGAAAAGGGATCACTAACAGCATAATCTGGTTATTTTGTAAAAACACAAAATTTCCTCCGACAATGAATATTGCAGGAATTAATGCCAAAATACTTCCGTTTAAGTTGATTCTTGCAACATTTCGATAAAAGTCATCAATTTTCATTTTGTAAACTCCTTATGGCTTTCTCATATATTAGTCTATTAATCGTTTTCAGGAAAAATGATAGAAGTTTATATTAACAAAGAAGTCAAAAAAAGAGAGACTTAGTCCCTTTCCTTTTCCATGGTAAATTTTATTTTATTAATCTAAAGATCCACGGTATTCTATACTCAGTTCCTTCATATGCTTTAATACCAGCAACGATTGTAAAAACAACGATTAAAATTCCACTCAGCCATAATCCAATAAACCCAATTAGTATAAGTGTTAAAATTCCACTAATAACCGTATACACGAAATAAGATATCATGAAATTAAAATATTCTTTCCCGTGATAGTCAATAAAAGATGACTCTTCCCTCTTTAAAAGCCAAATGACAAGTGGTCCTAAAACAGGCGCAAAAAAACTAATCACATATATGGCAGCAGCAAGGATTCTTTCTTCATTTTTTGGCATCTCTATCTCCCCCTTAGAGAAATAAATTCCTACATTAATATTTACGTTAGCATTGCAAAAAGGTTTCTTGGTTTTCAAAACTTTTCAATAGTATTGATCCAATGTTTTTTTGACAAAATAGAAAAAAATTAAAGGAAATATGAAAGGTAGAATATGACAAAGATACTCTTAAAAAATGCCACTGTTTTCCCGATTACAAGAGAACCATTCTATAGCGGAGATGTTTTAATCGAAAACGGAAAAATCAGTAAAGTTGGTAAAAATATTGCAACTGAAACAAGTGTAAAAATGATTGATTGCGGTGAACTTTTTCTTTTTCCAGGATTTATTGATGTTCACACCCATATGGGTCTATATGATGAAGGCACCGGCTGGGCAGGAAACGATGCAAATGAAACGGCAGAAATGCTGACACCCCATATCCGAGCAATTGATGGTGCCTATCCTTTTGACCCTGCTTTTTCCGATGCAATAAAAAGCGGAATCACGACAGTGCATATTATGCCAGGCAGTGCAAATGTCATCGGAGGAACCACCTCTGTCATTAAAACTGCAGGTAAAAATATTAAAAAAATGATTGTGCGCGAAACCGCTGGTTTAAAACTTGCCTTAGGTGAAAATCCAAAAAAGATCCATAGCCATGGCAATAATGATTCGATTACCAGAATGGGGATTATGGGGATGCTTCGCGAAGCGTTCTACAAGGCGCTTTTATCAGATCAAAGGAATGATTTTCGAAATCTTCCGTTGGTCATGGCCCTAAAACGGGAAATTCTGGTCCGAATTCATGCCCATCGTGCAGATGATATTATCACGGCCGTTCGTTTTGCGGAGGAGTTTAATCTTGATTTACGAATTGAGCATTGTACAGAAGGACATTTAGTTGCCAGCGAACTTGCTGGATTAGGTTTAAAAGTATCTGTGGGTCCAACGCTAACAAGAAGGTCGAAGGTTGAACTAAAAAACAAAACATGGAATACCTATAAGGAATTATCCGCTCACGGGGTTGAGGTGTCGATTACAACCGACCACCCGTACACACCGATCCAGTATTTAAATATTTGTGCGAGTCTGGCTGTCCGAGAAGGTCTTCCTGAGCAAAAGGCCCTGGAAGGGATCACGATTAACCCAGCAAAAAATTTAAAAGTTGACAGTAAGCTAGGGAGTATTGAAAAGGGTAAAGATGCAGATTTAGTTCTATGGACCCACCATCCATTTCATTATTTAGCTAAACCAAAATGGACGATGATTAACGGAGAAATTGTTTTTTCGCAAACATAAATTTTGTTGAAATTTGCCATAAAAATTTACAAAAAATCAATGAAATAACTATTTCTTTTTTACGTAAATTCTAGTATTATACTCTAAGTGAAGAATTTCTGCCATCGATTATGGAGGTAACCAGATTTATTATTCAAGAAAAATTTTATAGGGAAGGCAAATGGTGCGCCACCAGGTTTCCTGGTTCTAGTGGGTTCGATTCCCACCCCGAAATTTTTTAGGCATTTAAAATAAAAAATTTCGAGGGTGGACGGTTCCATATGTTTTCCATCAGAACCAGAATGCCCTAAGTGGAGGGATACTCATGTTGAAAAAACGTGATCTTCAAGATTGTCACGCTTTATTCGAATTAATTACGCACCCGGATGTCTTCCCTTTTGTGCGCCATAAAGCAGATACTTATGATGAATTTTTATTTATCTCTAAACAAACCATTGAAGCTGAAGAGCGCAAAGAGTTAATTTCCAGAACCATTGTTGACGAATGGGGTGCTCCAATCGGAACAATTAACCTGTATGATTTAGAGAATAATGCAGGATTTCTTGGAACCTGGCTAGGCAAGCCATACCATGGAAAAGGTTATAACAGTCCTGCAAAAGAGGAATTTTTTCAAGAGGTATTTTATGAACTTGGCATTGAAACGATCTTTATGCGAATACGAAAAGTAAACATCCGTTCAATCAAAGCCGCAGAAAAACTTCCCTACGTCGTCAAAGCCAACGAAACAAGGAAATCCCTTTATATGCAGCTTAACGCTGTCGAGGACGTCTACGATCTCTACGAAATCTCAAAAGACCAATATACTCTACATTACATGCGAACAAATTCAGCTGAACAATCCGATTCTGAATTGTTAGCATAAATAGATATGATTAAAAGACTAAGTTGAATAAAACTTAGTCTTTTTGCGCATAATGAAAAGCTAATCTTTTAAATCAGGTTCAATTTGGTCACTCACTTCATTAATTCCCATCTGGAGCAAAAAATCATCTAGTTCCTCATTAGTTAATGTTTCAAAACGTCCATCATGAAAAAAAACTTGAGTTTGATTTGGATTGATTCGATTTAAGTTAAAACTCACTTTATTTTGCTCCTTTCATAGATGAATTTTCTTTATTTTATCCAATAGGAGCAATGTTCATTCACATGATTATAAAATCCAAATATATGGGCACTCTCTCATTTCTTTTTCCCAATTTAAATTTTAAGTGCCTTGGATAAAACATCCATACCTCCAGTTACAGGAATAATACTGCCTGTAATAAAACTGGACTTTTCATCAATTAAAAAGGAAATGACTCTTGCAATATCTTCCCCTGTTCCCAGGTCTCCCTACAGGTGCTTGAATGTTTTTTTCAAAACTGGATTGAGCCGTACAGATACCTTTCTCTTTCCATTCATCAACAATGTCACCTGGACATACCATATTTGCCGTAATTCCATTTTCAGCTTCTTCCAACGCAATGGTACGGGTAAGAGAAGCCAAACCCGTTTTTGCAGCTGCAAATGCTGATCGATAAATCCATCCTGGTGCTGTTTCAACTCTGTCATAGCCAAGAGTAATAATTCTCCCCCACTTTTGTTTTCTCATCAAAGGGATGACAAGTTTAGATAAGTAAAATGCTCCATTTAAATTTCCATTAATCAGATAGTTCCACTCGTCAAAGCTATAGTCCGTCATTTTTTTTCTTTCACGAATATACGGACCAGCATTAAGAACTAGTACGTCCACTTTCGAGAATACTGAAAGTACTTTTTCAACTAATTGCTCACAGTCATCGCTTTTTCCTACATCCCCTTGTATACAAATAGTCTTGGTCCCAAAGCGGTCAGATAATTGCTTTGCTAAGGAAGCAGCTTCTAATTCACTATTGCGATAATTTATGGCAATTTGATACCCTTCAAGCGCTAAGCTATATGCTGTTTTTTTACCAATACCGGTAGCTCCTCCTGTAACCAAAGCGATTTTTCCCATCTTAAAATATACCTCACAATATCTTTTTTTAATTAACGATTTCACAGAAATCTTAACTTTGGATATTTCTACATAAATATCTTAACTATATGGTAAAAAGAAACAAATATATATGCAACTATTACGCAATGGTTTAAATAACAAACGTTCACCTATAAGTTTTAATAACGAATGGGCGGAGCATTGCATAGGATGTTGTAAGGTTAAGAAAAAGCAGCTTGCTCCTGTTCGTTGGAGCTGATTAATGAAAAGGATGTGGCAGGATGCAGACTGTAATTAATATTTTCTCCTTAAAAATTAACAGCGTATCAAATAATGGGTCGGTAAATATCGGAGAAGCCCTTCATAACGCCCATACAGCCAACACGAAAGCCCAAGGTCAAAATACAGCCTACGGGGATTTTGCCCCGCCAAATGCCGCAATGGAAAATGTATTCATTGATCCGGACGTAAATGATATGGGTGATATTGCGAATCCGGCGAACGTCCTTTCAAACCAAATTTAAAAAGGACTGAAGAATAATGCCTTTTCAAATAAATATTTTTAACATAAAGACCAATGCGCTAAACAATAATGCAAATATATCCTTGGGACCTGCGGTCCACAACAGTCATACCGCAAACTCCAAGTGGGTTGGAACTAACATGGCCTTTGGTGACTTATCTCCAACTGGCTCCTTGTCAGCAAATGGAGTCGCGGATACAGATATTAGTGACCAAGACCAAATTGCTAATCCTTCTGGGCCAGTTTCAAACCAATTTTAATTTTTGCCGAAAGGATGATTTACATTGTTCCCTTTTAATCTATTCCCTTTTAATAAAGATATGAAAAATATGTTTCAAAATATGAAACCCGATGAAATTGATAAATATGTTCAAGATATTATGGAAAAAATGATGCCCACTGGCATGCGGGGAATGATGAATCCCCAGGATCTTATGAGCAGCTTTCAAACACCTCTTGGCCAACAGAATACAACAAATCCTTTAAACTCAAGTACATTTGAAACACATGACTTTGTTTTTGTAAGAATTCCAATAAAAAATGATGATTGGATAAAACAAGTCCGTATTTACCATACCTCCAATCAGCTAATCGCCGAAGGAGTTCCTGAGTATGATGACCAACATAAAATCACACTTCCTGCGATTGTAAAAAAGAAAGGTGCCGTTGCAACATACAAAGATGGAATCCTTGAAATAAGAATTCCAAAGAATATTGATATGCAATTTTCCCAAGTAGACGTGACAGAAATTTGATAAACGTCTTTTTTTTTGCATTTTTTCTCTTGCAGGAAATATGATGGATTAAGGAATCATCTAATGGTGGTGGTTTTATGGATTCGGATAAACAAAAAAAAAATTTTTCCGTTTTTTTAGAAGAAATGAATCTCCCAAGAGAGTACTGGCGGAATTGGAAAAAAAGTTTGCTGAATTAGAAAACCTTGTACAATCAAATATCTTAATTGAGAGGGAGACTTTTCATAAATTTCTTGAAAAACTCCAATCTTCACCTCATGAGTCACCAGCCAGCGTCCATATCGAACATCTCCAGGTTGAAAAAATTATCATTGAAAAATTGGATTACTCCAATAACTTTGGACAATTAGGGATAAAAGAATTGACTGGAAAATTAAATATTGGTACGAATACAGAGGGTGATTTTTCAAAAGAAATAGCGGAAAAATTAAAAGAAAAACTTGGTACTTCCGCTAAAGTAAATTTTCGAGCTAAAAAAGAGAATAATTCTTGAATTATAAACGAACAAGGCAGCTAAAACTGCCTTGTTTAAACTAATAATCAAAATTATTTCATATTCATTCCTTTCATTGAACTATCAGTTTTCGAATTTTCTTCCTCACTAGGCTGTCCAATGACGAACTCTTTTTTGGGCATATTATGCATTCCTCTTGCTGTTACATGTGAAATTACATAATAGGTCCCATCCTGCTGAAATGTTTTTGTAAGGCTGTAAACTCCATTTTCTCCCTTCTTAATATCAATCTTTTCATGATTCGGGTCCTTTGACCGCCAGATTTCAAAGGTTACCTCATCCGCATCATTAACCCTTTCTTTTCCCTGTGTTACCGTTGCCTTAAATGTAATAGACTGATTCGCCACAGCTTTTTGTGGACTAATCGACAAATTCACATCTAGCATTTTTGGCATTGAACTTTGTTTTTCCTTTTGGGAAGCACACGAAGCTAAAAGCAAGACACATACGAATGAAAGAAGAATCAATCGCACTTTTTTCATCATAATCCCCTATCCCCTAAATTTTTAATAATCATAACTGAATTGTTACATATTTCCTTACTATTTTGCAAAAAATAGCCATTAACAAAAATGAGAAAGGAGATTACAATGTCAAATCCATATAGATGCCCAAATTGTAAAACAAACCGAAGCCGCTTTAATCTTATTGAACAAATATCACATGCGGTAAAAAAAGATCCTCACACAGGTGATATTATCCAAGAATATGCTGCTGTAGAGCTCGAACCCTTTCATCTTCCATACAATGGCCCAGTGTATAAGATTCAATGTGCTGTTTGCGGGTTAATTGAGGATGAAAGAATGTTTATAAAATTTGGTGAGCAGCCCCTATAAATTCTGTAAAAAAACCTCTATTTATGATAAATGGAGGTTTTTTGGGCTTATGAGATTAGTTTTTCATGACATTCTAATGTTACTTTCCTTAAAGAACCTCATTGAATCGATTTTCCAAGGCTGATATTGTGAAAACCTTACTAAATGAATGATTCCCTTAATGGTTTTTCTGCCAATCTTGTTCAGAAATAAATCAAATTCAATGGGAACATCAAGGCTGATCTCACTTTTTAAATCCTCCGGAGGAAGGAGCGATAGCCGCCTTATATTAATGCTTTCAATTTGGTTAAGTACAACTTTCCATTTAAGTTTTTGAAGGGATGCTGCGGAGGAAATTGTTTCGTCCTTCTGCTTTATGCCCGTAACATAAGCTTCGATAACTTCATAAGGATTTGCCCCCCAAAAGTACTCATCCAACCTGCCAGCACTTTTATAAATCATCAGCATATGCGCTAGATCCATTGAATTGGTTCGATGAGTGGTACTCCCAAAGAAATGGATACAAAAGTGTCCAGGAAAATTATTTTTAAGTGCCCCGCCACCATGTGGCATACCGTGCATGGAGGCAGCGACCCACTGATCTTTATGTATAATAATAATGGCGCGGCGTTTCCAGCTCCACTTTCCACCATAAATACTTTTCATGATTTTTGTATCTTCTGCGGTTAATGGCTGAACATCAGCATGATGGCTGCCCGCCCGCCTTTGAACGTGAAATTGTTTCCCTGTATCAACATCCATTACAGTAAACTTTGTATATTTCGGCAATAGGATATTTACTTCTTCCCAGGGAAGCAATTCGATCTGGAAACTAATTTGGTTGGCTGCCCTAACCTCTTTTCCACTTTGTAATAAAACAGCCAGAATACAAAAAACAACCATTTTCTTCATCAAGAACCCCCATTTTTAACAACTACTATTTAAAGAGTTACCTGAAGAAGAAAATATCATTCATGAAAAACGACGGTTATTTCTTAATGGCTGCCACTTTCCGAGAAACCTAATAAACTAAAAACCACTAAGGATTATTCCCCTTCTTTGTCAGCAAGCATTTCCTTAACTAAAGACGATATCATGATAACCAATTGTTCTTTTGTTCGCCTTGTTAAATACCCTATTTTTTGAAACCATTCACCTTTACATTTCCAGATCGGGATGTAGGCATTTGGATAATATTCCTCCTCATGCTCAATGCCAACTTCAATAAACGATTCATAATCTACCTCTAATATATCTAAAGCCGTAGCAAGTTTTCCTTTTTTCATTCGGATCAGCTCTATAACGAGTTGTTTATCATTGTATTTAAATTCAAACTGATATTTTTCTTCCAGCTCTTGGCAAATAATTTCACACTCTTTTTCAATTTCGATAATTATTTGCTTTTGCTCATCGTTTATTTGAATGATTTGCTTCAAAATATCACCTCGATGATTCAATTCAATTCTGCTTGTTCATTTTATCGAATTTTTAGTTTGCATACAAACCATTGAGTTCTTTTCAAGGAATAATAGCAAAAAAGCCTGATCCATTTTATTAAGATCAGGCTTTTCGACTTACAGGATTATTAATCCGATAATTTCACAAATGTTTCATTATTTCATTCTCTCTTTAAGGACTTCTATAGCCTTTTGAAGCTGGGTATCATTTTGTTGGATTTTTTGACGTAAAAGATCCATTAATTTTAACGTCGATTCACCTTTAATAACCCCATCTGCCGGCAGACTTTGAGCTTTTTGGAATGCGATCACAGCATTTTGCGTCTTATCATCAAAAAACCCATCTTCTCTTCCAGGATCGAATCCAATGGATTTTAGCATAATCTGTGCTGTTTTAACGTCCGTTGAGACAGTTGATAGCTTTAGTTCTTTATCTGGGTCAATCATAGTCAGATTTGCATAATCTGGCAGCGAAACAGGATAATCTGGTTTAAGTCCTTTTTTATGAATCCAATTTCCGTTCGGTGTTAACCATTTTGCCATTGTGAACTTTAGGTTGGAACCATCTGAAAAGTCCTGAGCAGTTTGCACAGTTCCCTTCCCGAAAGATTTTTCACCAACAAGTGGTACCCCTGCAGATTCATTTACTGCAGAAGAAACGATTTCAGAAGCACTTGCACTTCCGCTATCAATTAAAACGACTAATGGCATCGTGTCGTTTCCTTTGTTTTGGGAGGTATATTCCTTAATTTTTCCATTTCGGTCTTCTACCTTAAATAGAACTTTTCCTTTCGGAACAAATAGACTGGAAATATTAATAGCCTGATCCAATAATCCACCTGGATTTTGTCGTAAATCCAAGACTAGGCCTTTCATACCTTGCTTTTGTAAATCATTTAATGTTTTAACAAGTTCTTTTGATGTATTGCTTGAAAAACTGGTGATCTGGACTTTAGCGATCCCATCGCCGACCATCTCTCCATAAACTGTATTGATTGGGATTTGATCCCTAATAACCGACACCTTGACAGGTGCTTCTGTGCCTGGACGTTGAATAATTAAATTAACCTTTGTACCTTTTTTTCCACGAATTAATGCAACAGCTTGAGTCGAGTTCATTCCTTGCAAGCTTTTCCCATCTACAGATACGATAACGTCATTTGGCTTTAAACCTGCTTTTTCTGCTGGTGACCCTTTAATTGGAGAAACAATGACAATATGGGTATCCTTTTCTTGAATTTCAGCACCAATTCCATCGAAGGAAGAAGAAATACTGTTATGGAAGCTTTTTGATTCAGTATTACTCATATAATCGGAATATGGATCACCAAGAGATTGAACCATACCATTGATTGCTCCATTTATTAATTTTTTGTCATCTACCTTCTGATAATACCCATTTTTTAATGTATCAAACGCACTATACAGTTTAGAAAATTCAGCTCTGTCTGCCCCAACTGTTGCTACCTTATCATTACCAAAGGCCAGAGCAAATGTTGTAATTCCTGCAGATAGAAAAACAACTAGAAAAAGGAGCATGATAAATTGGAATTTTTTCATTCGAATAAATCCAGATTTATTTTCTAAATTTGTTTGTTCCTGCTTTTCTTGTCCAACTTTTTGTTCATCCAAAGCTTTCACCACTTTCATTTACCACTTTCATAAAGAAACCCTTAATGATTAGAATAACATCTTTTTTTAAAAAATTACAAAGAAAAGTTAGTGAAAAAAGCATTAGCTTGATATTAAAATTTTATATATTAAAAAAGAGAGAGTTTCTCTCCTTTTTAAATCTTTTTAACTTCCTGAAAATATTCTTCTAGTGTCCAATTATTTTTATAGATAGTCGTTGCAGCCTTTACACCAACGTAGCGAAAATGCCAAGGCTCATATTCATAATGAGTAAGATTTTCTTTCCCTTTAGGATAGCGGAGAATAAAACCAAAACGATAAGCATTTTGGGAAAGCCATTTCCCCTCTTTTGTATTTGCAAAACCTTCAGTTAAATGTAATTCCGTAGATTTACCGGCAATGTCCATGGCTAAGCCTGTTTGGTGTTCACTTGTACCTGGAATGGCTACTGCTTGTTCCGCCTTATTTTCTCCTACATGATTTACTTCTGCATCAAATAGATTTTTTTGCCTGCTGTAGGAACGATAACCGGAGACAGCACACAATTCAATTCCTGAACTCTTTGCATCCTTGAACATTTTTTTAAGTGCCAAAGCTGCTTCTTTTCTCATATAGGCTTTTTCCAATTTTAACTCTGTGAAGGAAAACTCAACATTTGGCCGAACTAAATCATTGGGAATATAGTTATTCGGTAAGGAATAATCCTTATTCACCAAAGCTAAAACATTGGTCGGATTTTGAATAGTATTTTTGCCATCAACAGCCTTAAGATTATTAAAATACACTGATTCTAGATTTAAAGGATTTCCCTTAATTTTTTGAGGTCCTTTGCTTACTGTTTTCTGGTCACTATCAGCGCTGCCTATGAACCCTGTATGAGGGGCTATCTCGCTACAGCCTGAAATGAGCAGAAAACATCCCATTACCAAGATGCCATTTCTTAATTTCATTATTTTTTCACCTGATTTTTTAGTTTTACCTAAGCACTATACCTATTTTAACACCAAAAATCAAGGTTTCTTATATTTGCAAAATTTAAAAAAGCCAAATTGCCAGCACTAAAAGTGTCATTGCGGGCATTTGGCCTTAGGAATTTGGTTGTACAATTTTAGTCATTCGTCGCTGCTTCTAATGCGACTTCTATCATATCATTAAAAGTAAGTTGCCTTTCCTCTGCTGTTGTCTCTTCACCTGTCAAAACATGATCACTAACGGTTAATACAGATAAAGCCTTACGTCCAAATTTTGCTGCTAATGTATAAAGAGCGCTTGTCTCCATTTCCAGGGCAAGAATTTGATATTGCGCCCATTTTTCAAGGTCTGCGTTGTCATTATAAAACATATCAGCAGTAAACACGTTGCCAACTCTTAACTGTAAGCCTTTTTCAACACCCGCATCATATGCTTTTTTTAGTAAAGCAAAATTGGCTGCAGGTGCATAGTCTATGCCGCCAAATGTCAATCGATTGATTTGTGAATCAGTAGATGCTGTCATGGCTAAAATAACATCTCGGACTTTTACATCCTTCTGAATGGCTCCGCAGGTCCCTACTCGAATAAGCTTTTGTACATTATAACTTTGCATTAATTCGGTAATATAGATAGAAATCGAGGGAACCCCCATTCCTGTTCCTTGGACAGACACTTTTTTTCCTTTATAGGTTCCTGTGTAACCAAACATGTTACGAACTTCGTTGTAGCATTTAGCATTTTCTAAAAAAGTTTCGGCAATGTATTTTGCTCGAAGCGGGTCACCAGGTAATAGCACAGTATCGGCAATTTCCTTTTCCTTTGCTGCTATATGGATACTCAAATTGAAACCTCCCTTTAATAGTCAATATGTACCATCCTCAATATATCATAACTACATTCCAAAGAAAAAATAGTTAAACACTCATATGTTTTTAATTATAGAGGAAAAATACATTTAGATTTTCTTAAGGGAAAATCAAAGGCAAAAATAGAGGGAGATTGTACTATGGGAAAAAAACATCGCAATCGAATCAATTCACCTAAGAAAAACAATCATATTCCAGCTGAACAGATTGTTGCAGAGCATGAAGCACATGCAAAAGAAGTTACTGCAACAGGAGGACGCAAACGGAACTACCATTAAGCCATATGGATCATTTTCAATTGATTTGGATAAAAAACCTGGGGATTCTGTTCCCCAGGCCTCATTTTGTATTATGAATACTTTTGGATAATACTTTGTAATTTTTGTGTCAAGTACGGGATATCCAAATTTGATACTGTTAGTCTAACATACGTTTCATCAATGTCTAAGGCTTCTGCAAGAAGCCCTCCTAATCCACGTGCACGACGGTCGACTTGCAGTAAAAGTTCAATTTGGTCAGCATCGCTTGATGGATAGACAATCATCTCCAATTCATCTAGGCGGCCTTGGAAAGGTCCCCCGTGCGGAACAAATTCAAATTCCTGAACAAATGGAAAACGGCGGCGTAGACGATGTGGAGCTTCTTCACATTCCACTTCCCGTAACCAAAAACCTAATTGTTCGATTGACTTTAGTACAGCCGATACTAATGGAGTCGGAGCAATATTTATATAATCTTTATCAGTTGGGTCCACTGCATTTCTGATTGCAAGACCAGTTGTTACCCACACTTTTGATTTTCCTAAAGAAAGCGGTATGTCATATGGCATATGACAAGTAAAAGGAATTTCCTTGGTTTCATTCTTATATACAGTAAATGGTTCTGTTATTCGAAAGCGTTCGATACATGCTGTGACCGTGTACTTATGGTCGTCTCTTTCCTTTAAATACGATGTATTTAGGGATAGCTCTATTTCGTCTATTGACTGATCAATATTTCCTCCCTTTACAACTACGATTCCCTTGACCAATTCTCCTGGAAAAAACGTATTTTTTTCAAGCCTTGTATCAACCATTGCTGAACCAATCCCGACACTTGCCAAGACCTTATTAAAAAACGACATTTTCTTCCTCTCCATTCAGGATTAATTTTTCGATGTCTTTTTGAATTTGACTGCAATTTTGGTATGGTGTCTTTATTTCTAATAATCTTTGGACAATATGCTTTGACTGATGAGATATCTCCAGCTCTTCTTCCCAGCTTCTTGCCTTACTCCTTCTTGGAAACGTAAAGTTAGAATACAGTAAAAACAATAAAAAATGTCCAAGTGAATAAAAATCAGCTTGATAATTCGATTGTTTATTCAAATCCCTTTTTTTTCTGCTTTCAGAAGAAATGGCTTCTTTTTCTGTAGCAAGACCTAAATCAATAAGCCAAAGAAAACTCCCATCTGATATTACGTTAGGTATCCGAATATCCCGATGGATAATCTTTTTTGAATGTAAAAATTGAATCATTGGTAACAATTGATAAACCGTTTTAAATGCCTCTAATTCATTGTACCGTTTTCCATCATTAAAAATTAACTGCTCGAAGTTCTTCCCATCGATAAATTCCATTGTATAAAAAGGTATTTTCTTATATGATCCAGATTCCTTATAGCTTGGAAACCCAGGGTGGATAATCGATTTTAATAGTAGTTTCTCGTGCTCAAACCTTTCTCTGCCTGATTTTAAGATTCTTCTGTGGAGACGCAATGCTTTTAGTACCAAGCTTTGGTTTGTCTGTTGATCAATAACTAGGTAGCTATGTCCATATCCTCCCCTACCAAGGTGACTGACAACTTTATACCTGCTACCCACGAGAACTCCTTTTGAAAAGGGTGGGTCAAAGAGACCAGAAAAGAAAAGGATTAATGTCTTCATCTTCATTTTTTTCTTACCTTTATTCAATTGATATTAACTGCTAAAAAAGCTAGAAAAAAAACTCCCGCTTTTCTTTTTCTTTTTGTAATAGTCGTGTCCTAAATGACTGTGTTTGTGATGCTTATATTTCTTCAAATCACTAGAGCTTGAATATTTGTGTTGATGAGAACTTTTAATAAGTGATTTAAGAATTTTCTTTAGCAAAGGTACTCCCCCTTTTAATCATTAATAGTTTTATATATATACGAAATGATTAAAAAATGGTTTCATTTTCCATTAAAAAAATAAAAAGCCGGCAGCTACTGCTCGACCATAACGGATTATCAATTATAGTTTTATTGTCTCTCGCTAATTTATCATCAATGAGATTTTCGTCCCTGTTTTAATCTTCTTCAATTTCTTCATCAATAATACTTTTTTCTACTAAGTATTCAAATGTAATATCAGCGATTTCCTCTAATTCCTCTTCTGTAGGAACGTATCCCCTTTTTACAAGCTCATGAAAGAAAAATTCTGCAATTTCTTCCGTATCAATAAATACTTCAATTTCTCTCACAGCATCGCCCCCCTTTTTAGAGAATGTATGATGTTCGTTCTTTTTTCATGCTTGTAAATTTCTATTTCATTCCTTATCGATAATATCGCTTTTACTTTTTGGTCTTTTTCAATTTGGACAAGCATAGAATGCTACAAATAAAATCATTCCTTAGAGGTGAAACAAATGCCAACAATCCAAACCTTAATTGCAGCATTTATCGAAGATGTAAACCGTGAGGATGGCCGTTTTTTACATTATTGCGAATCCACGACTAATTTTTTGTTTTTTCTGATAAAGTGGGGCGGAATACCGTTTATTTTCTATATATTATATGAGTTTACCAGGCTCTAAGCCTATACATGGCTTTTGCCATCATTGTTTGTAATACTTGCTAACTTTCGCAATACTACCCTCATTACCTGGTAGTATTCCTGATCATGAAACATTTCATAAAGAATTCGATAATCATTATAAATATCTAATAAACTGTCAATTAGCTCTTTCTGTTCCTTTTTTCGCTCCATCTCTTCAACTTCCGATTTTCTTAATATATTTTGTAACTTAGGTAATTTAATGGGGTTTTGTTGTTTGTTAATCATGTAGAGGAGACCTAATTTTTGGATGAAAGTATCCGCACTTTCTGCATCTGCGACAAGGGTTAGTTCTTCTTCACTTGCCTCCAGCCATTCTCCATCTCTTACTCTAGAAAGCTCATAAACAACATCTTCCCATGCGTCTTCCTTATACCGCCATATTTCTGTTCTAAATCCAACCACCTTAAATAGTTCAGAACCATAGCCGCTTACTTGAACTAAGTCCCCAAAGAAGAATTTATACTCAATGTCAATTTGCTCTTGTTCAACAATTTTTCCTTTATATTCCGAAAGCAGCTGTAATCCCGCTTCCACATAAAGACCTTCACTATTATTGACCTCATATAGGTATTTACCGTCCAGCCACTTTACATCTGTAATTTTTCCAACAGTACCATACATCGTTATCACGACTGTATCACCGATCTTAAATTTCGGTTTTTTCTTTTTGTCCATCGTCCTCCGTCCTCTCAATGATCCGTCGTGAATATTTAACATATTATATGCTTAAGACAAATTGAACGCTTACCATATTGAAAAAGAAAAATCGCCCTTCTTAAAAAAGGGCGATTTCATCTGTCTTGATCATTTTTTTCTGTGAACAAATATTGCTCCCATGCTTCATCAAATACGGACATGCTTTCTAAATACTGGCCGTTTAACTCCAAATAAGAGCTGATTTCATCATAATCCTCTGAAATTTTTGGGAAACTGTGATCATGATAAGCATTGTTAGCAAAAACACTAATTTCATCTTTTGGCTCTGGATGCCGATATTTCATTAAAAAATGGTAAAAGGATTTTCTCATATTATAACGCCTTTCTATGCTATAGATCTCAAGAAATATTTTAGAATTACTATAACGAATCACATCGTTTTCGTCTAGTTTTTAAATCAGAGTTTCCCCCTAAATCAGTCTATTTTAAACCTTTCACATTTTAACAAAAAAAATGCACATCTAGCTTTAGTTGGCTTGGTGTGCCTTCCTGAAATTAAATTTTATATCGTCTACCACTGAGTAAAATCAAAGTAATTTTTTTTCAGAAGCCGTGGCATATTCATCAAATCTTCGTACCTAATTGATTTACCAATCTTTTTGGTATCTACTAAAAACAACTGGTCTTCAATATTTTTCACAATATTATCAGGTTGATAGTAGATTTGACAGTCGTGACAAACAATGGTGGGGGTCTCGGAGATTTCGATGGCTCTTGTACCATCGGGCAATTCCCAAAAGACACTTTCCTTACTTTCTTCAACATTTTGGCTTTCGCACCAGTCACAGATAACCTTCATGCTCTTGCATGCCCCCTATTCGTTTGACTGTGTTGATGGTTTCTCTATTCCGGTATTCTCTTTTTCTTTGTTAACCTGTGCTTGAAATTTCTTTTCCTTTAGTTCATCACGCTTCTCTCGTTTATCTTTTAATGTTGTATGGGTTGGATCATCCTCATAATGCTTTCTACGATTTAATCGGGATAGCCCTTCGGGAACAAGATTAAAATGTTGATCATTCATAATGCCGGCAATTCCTGCTGATGACTTTTTATCTTCCATATCTGGATAGACCTCCTTAAAATACCCTTCTGCCCGACCTGGGACGTAATTTTACGGCTCGGGATAAGAGGTAATCACCCCTTCGAAATTACGTAATACCACTTTTTCCGGACTTTGCGAAATCAAATAATTCGGCTGGAGAGCAATTTTCCCGCCACCGCCAGGAGCATCAACCACGAATGTTGGAACAGCATAACCGCTTGTGTGGCCTCGGAGTCCCTCAATTATTTCCAGCCCTTTGGAAACAGGGGCCCGAAAATGACCAATTCCTTCAGACAAATCACATTGATAGATATAATAAGGACGCACGCGGATTTTTACAAGATCGTGCATCAATTTTTTCATAATCGGAACGCTGTCATTGATTCCAGCCAGAATAACAGATTGGTTTCCCACCGGAACGCCTGCATTAGCAAGCATTTCACATGCTCGCTTTGAATCTTCGGTGATTTCAATCGAGGTATTAAAATGGGTGTTTAACCAGATGGGATGATACTTTTTCAAAATATTGCATAGATTTTCGGTAATGCGCTGTGGGAATACAACAGGGGCACGAGTTCCAATTCTGATAATTTCCACGTGGTCAATTTCCCTTAAGTTTTTTAAAATGTATTCTAAAATTTGGTCGTTAATTAACAGGCCATCCCCTCCTGAAATTAACACATCGCGAACCTCTGGTGTTTGACGGATATAATTGATTGCCGCATCAAGCTGCTTTTTTGGCACACCCATGCCAATTTGTCCGGAAAAGCGCCTTCTGGTACAATAACGGCAATACATCGAGCATTGGTTTGTTACAAGAAAAAGAACTCGATCCGGATAACGATGCGTTAAACCTGGGACGGGTGAATCCTCATCCTCAAATAAAGGATCCTCAAGGTCGTATTTTGTTTTATGCAGTTCCTTTCCTATAGGTACAGATTGCATCCGAATCGGGCAGCGGGAGTCGTCTGGATTCATGAGTGATGCATAATAGGGGGTAATATTTAAGGGAATCGTCTTTGTCGAGATGCGAACACCTTCTTCTTCTTCAGGGGTTAACTTAATTACCTTCTTTAAGTCATCTAATGTTCTAACTGTATTGGTAAGCTGCCAAATCCAATCGTTCCATTGCTCCTCTGTTACATCCTTCCATAGTTCTATATCCTTCCAATATCTTTTTGGTTTATATAATGTCTGTTTCATGAAGTCTCCTCCTAAACCTGCTATATACATTGTTATGCAATTTTCATGCCAAATGTTATTTATCTCAGGAAAGGACTTCACTAAAACTGGATGAAAAAAAGTGCCAAAATGCTGGCACCTATGAATCAAGTATTTTTTTTATTTTATATTGCAAGGTTTGCCTGGGGATTTCTAATAGCATGGCAGCCCGTTTAATATTTCCGTTTGTTAACCTTAACGCTTCCACAATTAGTTCTTTTTCCAACTTTTCCATATTTCTTCTTAAGGACAACGAATCACCTTCACTCGATGTTCTGTTGTTTTGTGGAATGGAAAAGTGTTTCAACATGATCGGTAAATCCTCATGACTTAAAAGAGACTTCTCACTAACATTGATCATATATTCAATCGTATGTTTAAGCTCACGAACATTACCAGGCCATGGATACTCCATAAAAAAATTTTCTAGCTCTTTCCCTATTCCCTTTATGTTTTTCTTCGCTTTTTCATTATAGAAAGCAATAAAATATTCAGTCAGAAGACTTATATCTTCCTTTCTTTCTCTTAACGGCAGCAGGCTGAACGTAAACACATTTAATCGATAATATAAATCAGAACGAAGCTTTCCATTTTTCAAAGCTATGTTGGGGTGTTCATTCATTGCAGCAATTACCCGAACATTGACATGGATTAGATCGGCTCCGCCAACACGTCTTACCATTCCATCCTCCAACACTCTTAACAGCTTTGCCTGAAGCTCAATTGGCATAGCATGCAATTCATCTAAAAAAAGGGTCCCGCCATCGGCCAGTTCAAATAACCCCTTTCTTTCTACTGCCCCCGTGTAGCTGCCCTTAGATGTTCCAAACAGAATACTTTCTAACAATGTTTCCGGTATCGCAGCACAGTTTTGTGCAATAAATGGTCCAACTGCCCGATGTGATTCATGGTGTATGCCCTGTACAAAGAGTTCTTTTCCCGTCCCGCTTTCCCCATAAACAATGATTGGAGAATCGGACTTTGCAAACTTTTTCGCCTCAGCTATTAGTTGTAGAAACTCATTATTTTCAGTGATGATATCTCCTAATGTATAATTCACACGATTCGTCGCCTTTTTTTCCCGTTTGCTGTTTATGCTTTTCTGTAAATCTAAAAGACTTTCAGCTAGCAGCTTTACTCTTGAAACATCCTTTGCAATTTCAACTGCCCCAATGATGTTGTTTCCTAAAAAAATCGGCAAAGTGGTATTGATTGTATCAATTCTTTTCCCATGGAGATTCACATAAACTTGTGTTTGATTATAAATAGGCCTCTTTAATTTCATCACTTTTAATAAGGTACTAGAATCAGCTGTTAAGGAAGGGAACACCTCTAACAATGGCTTTCCGAGAACCTCATTGGCTGTCATTCCGTCATGTTTTGCAGCTACTTCATTATAAAAAATTGTTTCACCATCTGTGTTGACAACATGAATTCCTTCATCAATACTTTTTAGAATTGCTGCAAGTACCTCTTTTGTTAAGGCAGTTAGCTGAACCATACTTATTCACCTTACCATCAATTAGATGTAAAGAAGCCAATTTTTCGGCACCCGATGCTCAAATTTTAGCAGCTTGCCAAATCTTTTACCCACATATTCATACTTTCAAGCTTGTCATAGATATAACAGTTGTTCAAAAGCCGTCCTCGATAATGAAATCCAAGTTGAAACAAGGCTGCATTCATCCCAAACGACAATGCTCTTGCAATAGAGTAAGCGCAATAAATGCCTTTTTTCCTTAATTCTCCCTCCAGCTCTTGCAAAAGAAATTTCATTAATCCATACTTACGATGCTCCGAGAGGGTTGCACAATCCGTTAATTCTGCATTTTTATAAAAATCATTTATTTCCGCAGAAGCTGCACTTACAATATTCCCCTGATATACGAATATATAATATACGGTTCCCTCCCTCATTGTTTTTTTCACATATTCAGGATCATTTAACGGAGTGGGATAAATAGGAAACACCTGTTTATAAAGGGCTGCTAAATCAGCTGCATTGCTTTCATAAGCCTTTTTTAATTCATACCCGTCAGGGGGATAAATTTTTTGTTGTACTGGTTTTAATTCACTTATCCCCTTTATGATTTGATCCTCTATGATCCAGTGATCATTCACCCTCCGATCAACCTTATAATATTTAGTAACAAAATAAGCATCTGAACCAAGGAAATAGGAATCAACGACTGCCTCTGGCTGAAAGCCTTTTTCAAAAAAATGGCTAAGCTGCTCGCTTCGTACTTTAAAGATTAACTTTTCTGCAAAGTGTTTTTGGACAAGGTTCTCTGCTTTTTGTATTAATAGATCGGTATTCCCAAGGTAATTGTCTATTCGTATTCGTTTATTAAAAGGATCCAAATAAGCATTTAAAGTAAAAAGATCCTCCTCAATCGAAATACTTGTTGCTGTTTGATTCATCATCATTACTCCTCAATGTTGACCGTTTTTCTCGCTATGATTGACAGCAATCCTTAATGGCTGTTTCTAACACATCAAATCCTTCAACCAATTGTTCCTCGGTGATCACAAGTGGTGCCAAAATTCGGATGATATTCCCATATAATCCAGCTGTCATTAATACCAAGCCATTTTCGTGGGCTTTTTGGACGATTTGCTGTACTAGCTCTTTATTCGGCACTTTGGTGTCGGAATCCTGCACAAATTCAAGTGCGCACATGGCCCCAAGATGACGAAACTCGCCAATTTGTCGATAACAATTTTCAAGGGGCTCAAACCGCTTCTGAAACAGCTGACCAATCCGATTTGCCTTTTCTAACAATCCCTCTTCCTCAATCATCTTAATCACTTCAAGTGCCGCTGCACAGCCAAGCGGACTTCCGCCATACGTACCACCTATTTCACCGATGTTAGCAGAATCCATAATTTCGGCTCGGCCTGTTACTGCACTTATGGGAATGCCAGCCGCAATCGATTTTGACATAGTCATTAAATCTGGAATGACATTGAAATGTTCGATCGCAAACATTTTGCCAGTCCTGCCAAAACCTGTTTGTACCTCGTCGGCGATAAACAAAAGCCCATGTTCTTCGCATAATCTCTTTACACCCTGAACAAAACCTTGAGATGGAATAATAAAACCGCCTTCTCCTTGTACTGGTTCCATGATGACAGCTGCAATCTCTTCCGGCGGGACTTCACCTTGTAAAAAAGTTTTAAACCGATTTAGTAATGCCGTATCATGTTGTTCAGGTGTTGAAAATTCAGATCGATAATAATATGGATAGGGCCATTTATAGGTTTCAGGAACAAACGGACCAAATTGATATTTATATGGTTTTACTTTACTAGTTAACGACATGGCCATATACGTTCTGCCATGGAAGCCTCTTTCAAAGGAAATAATTGCCTTTCGGCCAGTGTATTTTCTGGCAATCTTCACAGCATTTTCCACAGCCTCCGCACCACTGTTTAAAAAAAAGCTCTTCTTGGCATGTGTGCCTGGAGTGATCCTATTCAACTGTTCAGCTAATTCGATATAGGGTTCATACATCATGACATGAAAGCTTGGATGGAGGTATTTGTCAATTTGTTGGTGAAGAGCATGAACAACACGAGGAGGACAATGTCCGACATTTAACGAACCAATTGCACCAGCAAAATCAATAAACGAATTACCATCCACATCCGTGATTAACGCCCCATTCCCTTTCGCAATGAATGTATCCATTGTTGTAAATGGACCTTTTGGCACATTATCTATTTTCCTGGCCAGCAGTTTTTTTGCCTTTGGACCAGGGATCGCTGTTTTTCTTTTAATAAACCCCATATATCTCACTCTCCTTACTTTGCAGGTTCACACCATCTCATGATTGTCAGGGCTATAATTTCACTGGCTTGAAGCATTTCTTCAAGTACAATATGCTCATTTGCATCATGGGCCAATTCTGTAATGCCCGGACCAAATACAACTACCGGAATATTCCCCACGTTTGAGAGGATACCGCCATCCGTTCCCCATGGACTTGCCTCAATGATTGGATCCTCCTTTTTAACATCCCGAAAACTTTCAGATAGTATTTTTTGCAATGGATGATCCTCTTCTATATTTCCAGGGAGCCATCTTGCTCCAAACCATTCAACAAAGGGAGGATTTTCAAGAAACCAAGAATCATATTTTGAAAGTTGGGCTAAGCAATTCTCCATTTCCTTTTGAGCAGATTCCATCGTCTCATCAGGGGCAACCCCCATCCTCCCCTCGATTACTGCTTCATCTGGCACGGAGGAAGGCCAATTACCACTTTTTAATTTTCCAACGTTGATCGGAATTGGGATTGGAATTTTTTCATAAAGAGGATCAGTAATTCTTTGATTTCTTTCTTTTTCTAATTCTGCTAATCTTTGAACTACCATCATTGATTTTTCAATGGCACTCACACCTTCATAGCGTGTGCCGCCATGTGCAGACTTCCCTTTTACATGAATGCGAAACCACATTGATCCTTGCTGTTTCGGGAAAATTTTCATATTGGTAGGTTCTGGAATAATGGCCCCATCGGCCCGATACCCCTTTAATACAGTTGCAAGTGTTCCCGCTCCGCCGCTTTCTTCCTCAATAACACTCTGAAAAAGGACATCTCCCTTTAAGTGGATACCTGATTGGATAATTGCTTCCAGGGCCAAAAGGAGGGCAACCGTTCCCCCCTTCATATCAGTGGAACCTCTCCCGTATAGTTTTCCGGCTTCAATATGACCGCTAAAAGGATCGCGTTTCCAATTTTGTTCATCTCCGACTGGCACAACATCAATATGACCATTTAAGATTAATGACCTTCCATCACCTGTTCCTTTTAAAACGGCCACAACATTTGGATTTCCATTAAAATCCTTTCGATCACAAAAAAATAAAGGATGTCGTACTAACTCATTATGGTCAATTTCCCATATATCAAGCTGTAAACCTAGCTGACGACATTTTTCAATCATGATTGCCTGGGCGCTACTTTCTTTGCCACGGGTACTGTTTTCTTGAACAAGCAGTTGTAAAAGTTTGATTCCTTTTGTCTGATTTTCCTTCAACCACTTTCTTACCAGATGTTCATATTCCAACATTTCCGTTCACTCCTTTTTAGAAGTTAGTAAGGAATCTTGCGCAGCTTTGTCATTATTTCAAATTCAGCCTCGGTCTTGTTTCGAACATCCTTTACATCAAAGGGCTCAAATATTTCCGTTAACCACAGCTTTTTTTCAAAAAACTGAAATACTGCTATCTCTGTAATAATCATGTCAACACAGGTGCCTGATGTTAATGGCAATGTACATTTTTGTACAATTTTCGGCTTCCCATTCTTATCGCAATGGTTCATTAAAACAATCACTTTTTTTGTCTTTTGGGCTAGTTCCATTGCACCGCCCATTCCAGGTACCTTTTTCCCCGGAACTATCCAATTGGCCAGATCCCCTTTTTGACTTACCTGCAACGATCCCAAAATCGTTAAATCCACTCGGCCTCTTCGAATCATCGCAAAAGCGATCGAGCTGTCACAATAAGATCCCCCTTTTATTAATGTGACGGGGAATCCGCCTGCATTGCACAAATTTTCATCTTCCATCCCTTTTGACGGACTTGCTCCCATGCCAACGATTCCATTTTCTGCATGGAACAAGACTAGCATGTCATTCGCTAAATGATTGGGAACAAGCGATGGAATCCCAATTCCAAGATTAACGATCATTCCTTCTTGAATTTCCTCTGCCGCCCTTTTTGCCATTCGATTTCGTATATCTATTCCCATGCCCATTTCCAATTCACCCCATTTGACGGAATGACATAATCAACAAAAACACCAGGAGTTACAATTTCTTCTGGGTCAAGACTGCCAATGGGAACAATCTCCTCAGTCTCCGCTATCGTTACGGAACCGGCCATTGCTACCAAGGGATTCGTGTTTCGGGCACTTTTGTCATAAACCAAATTCCCTAACGGGTCTGCTTTTTTGGCATATACAATCGACACTTCTGCAGTTAAGGATGTTTCAACGAGATAATGTTTCCCATTTAACTCTAATTTAGGTTTATTCATGGCAACCATATCATTTTCCATGCCAACATCTGTTACAATTGCAGCAAGACCAACGCCTCCTGCTCTAATTCTTTCCATAAGCGTTCCTTGAGGAGAAAACTCCACCTCAAGACTGCCTGCATTCATTAGTTCTCCCGCATAAGGATTTGACCCAATATGGGATACAATCACCTTGGACGCTCGGTCCAACCGAATCAATTTGCCTATACCAATATGCGGGAAACCAGTGTCATTTCCGATTAATGTTAAATCTTTTACTTGTTTTTCAATAATTGCATCGATTAAAGTCGGAGGCGAACCAACACCTCCAAACCCTCCAAACATTAAAGACATACCATTATGAAAAAAAGATATAATCCTATCGATTGAGGTTACTTTATTGATGGTTCTTGCCATTTTAAGCACCTCCACCTGTCAAACTGGCTGAAAAAGTTTTGAAAGTTTCATTTAAAAGGGTGATCAATTCCTCAATCTCACACTGGGAAATCGTCAATGGGGGAGAAATAATAATGGAGTCACCGTTTATGCCATCAATTCCGGCACCGGCAGGATATAGCAAGAGCCCTTGTTCCTTGGCAATCATAATAATTTTTTGAGTAACATTTTCATTCCTGGAGAACGGATTTTTATTTGTTGGGTCTTTGACAAATTCAATTCCCAGTAATAAACCTTTTCCACGGATATCCCCGATAAACGAGAATTTGCTTTTAAGCTGCTTTAACTTTTTTAATAAATAAGTACTTTTAGGTTCGACATTTTTAATCGTATCATTTTTTTCAAGATATTCGATTACTGCTAAAGATACTGCACAAGACTGAGGGTTTGCGCTTAGAGTATGTCCGCTCATCACAGATTTCGTTCCTGCAAGAATCGGTTCCATTACTTTTTCAGTTGCTACAGCAGCAGCAATTGGTGCATAACCAGCTCCCATTCCCTTCCCCAATGCAACAATATCTGGCACCACATCCCATTGCTCTAATGCAAGCGTCGAGCCAGTTCTTCCAAATCCGGTCATCACTTCATCGGCAATAAACAAAATATCATTCTTGTCGCAGATTTCTTTGATGACTTTGTAATAATCTTTTGGTGGTGTAATGGCACCACCAGCTGCACCGATGATCGGTTCGGCAATAAATGCTGCAATCTGCTCGGCACCGATTCGGTTAATAGCAGTTTGGAGTTCCTTAGCGCAGCTGTTTTCGCAGCTTTGCGGCTCTAGCCCATATGGACAGCGGTAACAATAGGGAGGATGAATAACAGGAAAATCTTCAAGCAGGGGAACGAACCTTGCCCTGCGAAGGGTATGACCAGACATTGACAATGCTCCTAATGTAATTCCATGATAACTGACCCATCTTGAAAGGATCTTATTTTTCGTCTTAACTCCTTTTTCCTGCCAATGCTGTATAGCCATTTTCATGGCTGTTTCTGTTGCTTCTGAACCGCTATTGACAAAGAATGACCAATTTAAATCTCCTGGTAAAATATCAGCTATTTTTTTGGCCAAACTCTCTGCCGCCTTGCTTGTGAATTGTGACCGATACACGAACGATACTTTTTTTGCCTGTTCATTCATTTTAGCAATAATTTCGGGAACTCCATGACCGATATTGGCAGTAACAGCCCCAGAGGCCGCATCTAAATATTTTTTTCCGCTCGTATCGTATAAATAAACACCCTTCCCATAATCTATCATTGGGTAAACTTCATCCAGAATTGGTTTAATTAAAAAAGTTTTTTCCATGGTCCACGCCCTTTCTTCACCAAATGAACGAGGATAGTATACTAAAGTGTATGAAGGGATATATATATTCTTTCGTTATAATTTTGGCACAATATAAAAAGACAAAGCAGACACGTTTTTAGTGTCTGCTCTAGCCTACTTGTTCAATTGTGATCTTCGTTTCAGTTCCTGCGGAAATGTATGCTTTCGCACCGAAAGGTATGGTTGCAATTGGCTGAACATGTCCGAAATTGACATTGGCAATCACAGGAATATTCTTTAGCTCAGATTTACTGGATATGACTTTTTTTAAGCCTGCTTCTGTCACATTGGAATTTTTTTGAAATCTGCCGATAAGAATTCCTTTGATTCCTTTCGCTTCAGGTAAATGAAGAAGCGATTGTAGTTGACGATCAAAGTCATAGATATGTGATTCTTCATCAGCTTCAATAAAAAGAATAGAATCTGCGAGTGTGGGCATATATTCCGTTCCCCGTAAAAGGTTCAATGAACTTAAGTTTCCGCCGATTAACGTACCTGTTGAGGAACCTTCATTCAGCACCAAGTAACCATCTTGTTCAATAAATGTCCTGTCTTCTTGTTCCAAATACCATGGGTCACCACTCCAGGTTGGAGATGGAATAACATCAAATGGCGCATCATTGGTTACTGCATCTAAAAAGGATTGGAGCGTGTAATCAAAACCAGACTTGATCCCAAAACTTGAAAAAAGAGGACCAGAATAGGTGATTAAGCCTGTTTTTTGAAAGATAGCAGCATTTAAAACCGTTATATCACTATAGCCGCAAAAAACCTTCGGATTCTTTTTTATTAAATGAAAGTCAATGTATTTTAATAGCTGGTTGGCATTGTATCCGCCAAGAGCGGTTAAAATCCCTTTTACATTGGGATCTTGAAATGCTTCATGTAAATCTTCCAATCTTTGTTCAATAGAGGTACTAAAGAATTCATCATGTTTATCGGTGTTTTTTCCGAACGTTACTTGAAAGCCTAATCTGGTTAACCTTTCAATTGCAAATTCTACTTGTTTTCCTTTTACTAATGCCATGCTCGTTGATGGGGCAATGACTCTAATTTCATCACCAGGAGCTAATCTGTTTGGCAGCATAGGTTCACCTTCTTTTTTCTCAATAAATCTATTTTACCAGAAAAATATTCAGTGGGTAGACGAGACAAAAACCCGCTTTAAAAGCGGGCTTATGCATTAACAGTTTCCATTTGTCGGCTAGTTTTAGTTTTTTCAATAATGTCTCTGGCAATCCAAACACCACATGCACTGGCCTGTGCCAAGCCGCGTGTAATCCCTGCACCATCCCCGCCAACATATAAACCGCTTATTTCCGTCTCAAAACGATCATTTAACCTTGGGCGGGCTGAATAGAACTTGGCCTCGACACCATAGAATAACGTGTGCTCAGATGCAATCCCTGGTGTAACATGGTTTAATGCTTCCGTCATTTCAATCAAACTTTTTAAGGTATTGTATGGTAATACAAGACCTAAGTCTCCCGGTACCGCTTCTTTTAATGTTGGTTCAACAAATCCCTCTTTAATACGTTTTTCAGTCGATCTCCTTCCTTTTAAGAGATCGCCGTATTTTTGAACAATCAATCCGCCATTCGATAGGGCATTTGCCAATTTAGAAATCGCATGGGCAAATTCATTTGGTTTATCAAACGGTTCAGAAAAAGTATGGGAAACAAGCAAAGCAAAGTTTGTATTCGGACTGCCCAACTTTGGATCGCGATAGGCATGCCCATTTGCAAGCATAGTTCCTGAATGGTTTTCAACTACAACATGGCCGGAAGGGTTGCTGCAGAAAGTTCTGACCCGAGTTCCAACGGATGTATTGAATACAAATTTTCCTTCATACAAATTTTCGTTAATTTCCTGCATGACAATATTAGTAGTTTCTACACGTACACCAATATCCACTTGGTTATTAATCATCGTTAGTTTTCTAGATTTTAAAAGCCTTGCAAGCCAGGTTGAGCCATCCCGTCCAGGTGTTATGACAACTTTATCAGCAAATACTTTTTGATCCCCTTTAAGCTGAACACCCAATATTTTTAAGCCTTCTGCAGACTTTTCTGTAATTAAATCCTCTACCTCAGTTTTATAGGCCATTTCGATTTTATCTTGTAAATATTCGTAAATACTTTTCATGATTTCGAGATTTTGTTCTGTTCCTAGATGGCGGACCTGGGCTCGAAGTAGCTTTAAGCCGGCAGCATAACCCCTGCGTTCAATATCCCTCACTTTATCTGTCAGCGGATCGGTAATGCTATTTGTTGCTCCATGCTTAAGGTTAATTTCATCAACATAACGAATTAGCTCAATTACTTGTGAATCAGGCAAATAGTCTGTCATCCAGCCGCCAAATTCGCTTGTGATATTAAATTTTCCATCTGAATAGGCTCCTGCCCCTCCGAAGCCATTCGTAATCGAACAGGCTGGCAGGCAACCTGCATAATCTTTCTTTCCAGCAGGTGCTGGGCATTTCTCAATTTTCTTTTGTAGTATTGGACAATTTCTCCGATAAATATCGTGCCCTTTATCAATTAATAATATCTTTGCATTGGGCATTTTAAGTGTAAGTTCATAGCAAGTAAAAATTCCTGCTGGGCCTGCCCCAACCACGACCACATCATAATTCGTTTCCATTGTCCAGTTCCTCCAAAAAGTTTATTCATCATATTCTCTCATTTATAAGTTTCATTTTTGTTTACTAAATTTGTGGTTTTTCAAATTTCCATTGCTAAATATAGCACTTACATTCCAAAAAGTCAAAAGAAATTACGAACTATATACGTGATTTAATAATTAATGTTCGTGTATTTAATTTACACAAAAAAACGCTCGTTTGCGAGCGTTTTTGGATGGGATCATCATAAACGGTATATTTAATTAAACAGCTTCCTAAACTCCCCATAGCCTGCTTCCTCTAACTGTTCTAGCGGTATAAATTTTAATGAGGCAGAATTAATGCAGTAGCGCAAGTGTGTTGGTCCCGGTCCATCATTAAAAACATGGCCCAAATGGGAATCAGCTGTTTTACTTCTTACTTCCGTTCTAACCATAAAATGTCTTAAATCCGTTTTTTCAATAATTTCATCCTCTTCGATAGGTTTTGTAAAGCTTGGCCAGCCGCAACCAGCATCGAATTTATCTAAAGATGTAAACAGTGGTTTTCCCGAAATAATATCCACATAGATACCCGGCCGCTTTTCATTCCAATAGTCATTACGAAACGGAGGCTCTGTGGCACTATTTTGTGTAACTTCGAACTGTATCGGTGTTAATTCTTTTTTTAATTGTGATAAATCTTTATTTTCCAAGCAAATCCCCCCAGTTTGTTTTAATAAATCCGGCACGTCCAGAACCTACATGATAGGATTCATAATGGGTCGGATTTTTTTTATAATAATCCTGATGATATTCTTCCGCAGGATAAAATTTCATCGCAGGCAAGATCGGGGTCATAATTGGTTTTGAGAACCTGCCGCTTTCCGCCAAACGTTGTTTTGATTCTTCCGCAAGCTTTTTTTGCTCCTCATTTTGGTAGAATATCGCTGTTTGATAGGACTTCCCGCGGTCGTAAAATTGGCCGCCAGGATCTGTAGGATCTATTTGCTGCCAAAATAATGACAACAGTTTTTCGAATGGAAAAATGGCTGGATCATAGGTAATCTCGACTGCTTCATAGTGACCTGTTGTCCCTGAACATACTTGTTGGTATGTTGGATTTTCAATAGTACCTCCCGTGTATCCAGAAGTTACCTTTATTATACCAGGCTGAGTATCAAATGGTTTTACCATGCACCAAAAGCATCCGCCCGCAAAAATGGCTTTTTCAACTCTGTTTTCCACTTTGTCACCTCTTATATAGGAATAAATATAAGTATACAGAATAATCCTCCATTTTTAAATTTGAAAGGCCTATTACTTGCTATTTGTATTGAATGGATGTTAGGCACGAGAAGTAAGAATCTGGAATACTATATGATAGACAACAAAATTAGGGTGAGGTCAATGGCTGAGAAGGATTTGCAAAATAAGGCAAACATCCGCTTTCTTCAGGCGGTTAGCGATACCCAATATGTCGATGTGTTTATAAATAAGGAATTGGTTGTAGATTGGCTTCCTTTTCAAAGTGT
Organism: Neobacillus sp. PS3-12; assembly: GCF_030915385.1. Classification (GTDB taxonomy): domain Bacteria; phylum Bacillota; class Bacilli; order Bacillales; family Cytobacillaceae; genus JAEVLT01. The sequence continues at coordinate 721,857 of NZ_CP133268.1, forward strand.
AAGCAACTATGTTTCGCTTTTGCCAGGAACATACACGATTGATATTCTTTCAAGTACCGACCGTAAAAATAAGCTTTTAAGCACCAACATTATCATCCAAAATGATCAAATCTATACTCTTGTACTTGTTGGAAAGGGGGAAGAAACTGAGCTTTACATGGTTCATAACTTTCCGAAGGTTCCTTTTGGGGAAGCAAAAATGCGTTTTCTTCATTTAGCACCCGAACTGCCTACGATTGATTTTGCAGTAAAAGATCGTGATGTTGTATTCGAAAATATTGCTTTTCAACAAGTTACAGACTATTTGGGGTTAACACCCATGACTGTTGATCTTGAATTACGAACTGCAGGCAGCAAGCAAGTGATTCTTCCAATGCCAAAACTAAAATTCAAAGCAAACGAAGCCTGTACGATTGTATTAGTCGGTTCGAAAAAGGAGTTTTCCATTATAATAATCATTGATTGACCTTCAAAATTAACTCCATTGTCTGGAGTTTTTTTTCATATATTCCTTGACAACAATAAAACGGTACAGAATAATCATGTTTGTATGAAGGGTGAGAGGAGCAGGCAAAATGGAGCTGCCATTAGAATTTGTTGCTAAATTTAAGCAATTATTTGCCAATGAAGCAGAAAACTTCTTTGCTACATATAATCAAAATAAACAGAGCGGATTACGATTTAATCCATTAAAAATTTCAAAATCTGATTTTGAAAAATTATCACCATTTAAATTGGAACCAGTCCCATTTGTACATACAGGATACTATTATCAGCAAGATACTGACCAGCCGGGAAAACACCCATTTCATGCGGCAGGACTTTATTATATCCAAGAACCAAGTGCAATGTTTATTGCAGAACAGTTAGCACCGATGAAGGGTGATCGGGTATTGGATTTATGTGCCGCGCCTGGGGGAAAAACCACGCAACTTGCGGGAATGATGGATCAAGAAGGGCTTTTAGTCGCCAATGAAATTAACACCAAAAGGGCAAAGGCACTGTCGGAAAACATTGAACGTCTTGGAATAACAAATGCATTGGTTACGAATGAAACACCAGAACGTCTCGCAGAAAGATTTCAAGGCTATTTTGACAAAATTCTCGTTGATGCCCCTTGCTCTGGTGAAGGAATGTTTCGAAAGGATGAAGAAGCAATTCGTTATTGGAGTCAGGATCATGTTAACTCCTGCGCAAGGCAGCAACAAAACATATTAGATTCGGCCTTTAAAATGTTAAAAAAAGATGGTATCCTCGTTTATTCAACTTGTACTTTTTCACCTGAAGAAAATGAACAAACGATTGAAGCTTTTTTAAACAAGTATGTAGATATGGAATTACAATCAATCATAAAGCCTGAGGGAATCCAAGATGGAAGACCCGAATGGTCAACCACTAAGAGGGAGGACCTTCTTAAGGTTGCTAGATTATGGCCACATAAGCTACAAGGTGAAGGACATTTTGTTGCGAAATTGAAAAAGACCAGCTCAGCTGAAGTTTCCGCTATCACATCTGCAGGTTCTAACTTTGGAAAAGGGCAACTAAAGGATTTCCAACAATTCAGCAATGAAACGTTTGTCAATCATTCTTTTGAAAACTTCTTTCTTTTCAACCAGCAATTATACGCACTCCCCAATTATTGTCCAAGCTTTCAAGGGTTGCGGGTTCTCAGAGTGGGACTCCATCTCGGAGAATTGAAAAAAAACCGATTTGAACCAAATCATGCCCTTGCCCTCTCCTTAAAAAAAGAACAAATTAAACATTGTTTTAATTTGTCCTCTAAAGATGATCAATGGATTCATTTCTTAAAAGGAGAAACTATTACAACAGGAGCCGACCGTGGCTGGACACTGGTTACGATTGACGGCTATCCGCTTGGATGGGGGAAAGAAGCAAAAGGCATTCTAAAAAATTTCTACCCTAAGGGGTTACGAATAAAAAGTATATAAAAAATAAGGTGCCTTCTTTTGGCGCCTTATTTTACTGGAACTAAAATAGTAAATGCAATCTTATTTTGTTTCAAATCAAACTGATCTACCTTTACCTTGGTATTATTTTTTAATGTGAATTTATGCATGTTTATGTATACTATTTTCTGATCGGGTTTGATATCAACACCTGTTGGTAAATTATAATTGTCCTCAATCAACTTAAGAACATATGGCACAGGTAAATGCAAGCGTCCTAAGGAGATTTTCTTTTGTTTTAAGACTAGGTCACCATTCTTTTGTGCCTCTGGGTCAAAGGTAAGTTTCATATTTAATTCTTCGCTAAGAAAGGGAATCGTCCCTTCCATTTCGACTTCATTCCCCAGATTAACTTGGTAATCAACTGGTGAAGGATTGGCTTCCTTTTTTAAGTAATAATTAATAAGCTTATTTAAATCTTCTTTATTGGATTGCACATAAAAAGGGACATCATCACCAGCTGTTTCTTGTTCATTGGATATATCCTGTTTTTTGCCGGTGTCAGGACCAAGAACATGATGATCATGACAATAAGAAGGTCTATTCCCAATAAAACAAAGAAACCAAGCTTCCATTTGTTTTTCATTTATCTTATCTCCTCTTATGGTATTACAGCAGCCAGTTTTTAGTATATCACTCGATAAACAATTCAAAACGATCTCCTTTAATTATAAAAAAAGATAGACCATTTTTAGAGGTCTATTGGAGGGTTTTAATATCGTTAATGATTTGGTCAAATGGAACATCTTTGATTCCTGGGTATTCCTTTTTTATTTTTCCGTCAGGTCCTACCAAGTAGAAATCGATTCCATGAATAACTTGATCACCGGTTTCTGGCTTTTTCACTAAAGTTTTGTAATTTTTTAAAGCAAAATTTTCAATACTTTTTTGAGAATAACCCGTTAAAAACGTCCAAGACTTTGTATCAGCCCCAAATTTTTTGGCAAAAGCCTGTAATGCTTGCGGGTTATCGACGGTTGGGTCTACACTAAATGAAACAAATTCAACGTTTTTTAAACCTTTTTGCTTAATCATTTCTTGCAGTTTCACCAAATTTGCCGTCATTGGCGGACAGATATCAGTACAGCTAGTATAAATAAAATCAGATATCCAAATTTTACCTTTCAAATCCTTTGATCCAAATTGTTTGTTATTCTGATCTGTATAGGTAAAATTTTTTACCGGCCAATTTAGAGCATCTTTAATATCGTTTTGCCCACATGCTGATAATAGTAGAATACTAATAATTAAGAACAAATATACTTTTTTGTACTTCATACCAACACATCCCTCTTCTTCCATTCTCTGAATATTTTAACAAATTAAAGACAAAGAAGAAAGAAATAAGCAGAAATGATGGGAGATTAAAGATTACCCACTTTTTATATTACTCAAATAAATACATGAGTGCGATTGCACCTGGTCCAGTATGTGTACTGACAATTGAATTCGTATAATCAATTTCGATCTCATTAAAACCTGTTAATTCTATGATTCTATCTTTTATCTTTACCGCAAGTTCAAAGCTTTCAGCGTGGGCAATGCCTACCCTTTTAATCGTCGCTCCCTTTACGTCTTCCATAAATTGATTAACAAGGTACTTTATTACCTGAGAATAACTGCGGACCTTTGCCACAGGATGATACTCTGCACCCTCCAGTGAGGCAATCGGTTTGATATTCATTAAAGACCCAAGAAATGCTTTTCCCTTTCCAATTCTTCCACCCTTTACCAGGTTTTCAAGTGTATCTACCATTACATACAATCGTGTATTTTTTTGGATCGCTTCAAGACGACTTACAATTTCATCTCTGCCGTTTCCTTGCTTCGCCATTTCAGCAGCCTCTATTACTTGGAATGATAGTGCTTTCGAAACGAATTGAGAATCAATAACCGTAACGTTCGCATTTGCCATTCGTGCAGCAGCCTCGGCTGACCTTACTGTACCGCTCATTTTTCCCGTCATATGAATGGAGATAACATCATACCCTTCGGCCCCTAATCGATTGTATACTTCCAGGAAAGCCCCTGGTGATGGTTGTGAAGTTTTCGGCAATTCATTAGCAGAACGCATTCTATTTATAAAATCAGCAGGGCTTAATTGTACTCGATCCAAAAATGTTTCACCATTTATTGTTACCGATAATGGAACAACATCAATTTCATTTTCGTATTTTAAAAGTGTTTCTTCAGACATATCCATGGTGGAATCGGTAACAATTTTAATTTTGTTCAATTTACTCACTCCTACAAATCTCTATCCTTGTATTATATCGATTTTCCTTGATTATGGATATAAATCTTTTAATGTAAAAAGAGCACCAGAAATCTGGCGCTCCTATCATTTCAGTATTCATTCACCAGCTTTGTTCGATTGCTGGTTGTTTAAAACCACTTAAAGAAATTAGTCAATTTTTTCAAATTTTTGCCGCTTAGTAAAATAAACGTTTAAAAGGAAACCTATCACAATCAGAAACGTTCCTGCAGCAATATAATTATAAATATTTGTTGCCGTGTTTGGCAGATCTGGTCTCAATGATGCGTTATCATTACTTACGTTAGAATTTGAATTAGTGATGGTATTCGAATTTGTGTTTGAGATGGCAGGTTCACTGTCAGCTAGAAATTGAAAATCTACCACACAGTCTAAACCTTGAAATTCATTGCCCGCTACACTAGGTAATCCTATCTTAATCGTTAACCCCTCATCCTTATTTTTCTCAATGGTCCGCCCTTTTAAGCTTGAAAAATCCTTTAACTTACCTTGAAAAAGAATTTCTCCATCATTAGTCATGATTGTTAGATCCAGCATTTGGTACAGTTGTTTAGACCCCATTTTATATTTTACAAATGTTTGATAATGAAAGTCTTGTTTAGCAATATTTTGGACAATGATGTTCTTTTCTTCAACTTGACCAGGGGCAAGATTTTCCAACGAAAATAATTGGTTTTCTGGAACTGTTGTAATTTCAACCTCTTGCTGATCAGCAAATCCTTTGCCAACCCACGGGGAACAAATACCAAAACTGAATAGGATTATTATAAAAAAAACAATCTTCATATTATATTTCATAATGAACTCCTTGAATTTAGTAAAACCATAAACGTAATTTAGATGTTATTTATGGTTGTGTCAGTGCAGACTCTGTTCCCTGAGTTTGACTTCCAATGCCGGATGTATCAACAGATGTTGAAGTTGAATTATTAACCGTAGTACCTGCATCTGGTGGATCCTGTTGAATACCATTTGTGGCAGCACCTATAGATGATTGGCCATTTGCAGTACCGTTAACGGCCACTGGTGAAGAATTATTAACAGGACCTGTTCCTTCAATGGCAGTTTCGCTTTTTGTCGTGTTATTATTTTCAATGCCTTGTACTGGCGATGGTGTTACATTGTTCACATTCACTTGATTTTTATCAAGACTTGTTGATGATTCCTGTAATTTCTGCAAATTCAGTTGAATTGGGATCACTTCATTGATATAACCGTTATATCCAATAACCCGATATTCAATGTTATTATTACTGCATTGATCCTTGTTCAAATTGATCACTGTAGGGTCAGTAGTGTATTTTGAGTTCCCTTGTAAAGTAATATCCGAAACAATTTTATCCTTGCTGTAAATGTTAACTAATTGAATCTTTAAAGGAATATCTGTTTTGGAGATATTCCTAACACTAAGGGTTGTCTTTACTTTACACTGCCCTATATATTTGATATTCCCCACTTGAATTTCTACTAAATCACTTGTCTTTGCATTCTGTATTACCCCAACTGCTGATGACTTTGTCTCAAACCAAGCATAGGTACCAGGAATTTTACTCAGAATTGTTATTGAACAGATTAAAATAATGAAACTTGATAGTACAAGATTTAATATAAACTTCGTTCTTCTATTTTTTTTTTGTATTTTAATAACCTGGTTTCCATAATTCCTCCTTAAAAAAATAGAGCAGTTAATTTCATTCATTAACATTAACTGCCCTGGAGTACTTGCTACTTAACTGTATTTGCATTAATCTCTGATTGATATTGTGCTCCACTGTCAACTTGTTTACCCTCCACATCAAATGAAGCTTGGTAGTTTACACCTTGATATTCATTTCCTGCATTCTCGCTAAGTTTAACTGCAAAGATAATAACTATTTGTTCATTTTTCTTCAATTTCCAAAAATTTTGTTTGTCTCCATTACCAATCATAATGGTTTTCTCCATTGCTCCCTGCTTATTTGCCGTTTTTGCTGACAAACTTTGCAGCTGCTGCCCGTCTAGAACACCTTGGTCCGTTTCAACGTTTGATGATGCAGCACTTTTTAATCTTGGACCTGGCGCATTACTTTCAACGAAATTAGAAGTTCCATCCAGAACAGCCTGAAGTTTATCTTTCGTTTGCGGCGGAACATCACTTGGTTGGTTAGCCTTAAACTTATACGCAATATACCCTACTTTATATTTTGATAAATTAGCTTTATCTACTTTATGTGTAAAGGTTGCTTTTAAAATTTGTGGAAGTGAACCAGTATTTTCAATTGTCTGCGCATCACTAAATATGACTTGCGATGGAGTGAATTGTTTTTGATCAAATAGCGATCCCATTTGGCTTAAACCAAATGTTCCAGTTTGGATTGACCCTGTGGCATGACTTTCTGCTGTATACCAAGAATATGTACCAAATCCTGCCCCAGCGATAAGAGATCCTGCGAGTGCTGTTCCAATTAATGCTTTTTTGATGTTTTTCATTTATAACTCTCCCTTTTATTCTTATTTAGACTATGAAACTTTATATATTTCTATGTTTTCATTGGCCTTCTCCCCCTATCTATCGATTATTGTCCCTTTGGTATTAGATCCAATTTTTCAAAAATTAAAATCACTAATAATGCAAATATTGGGAAAATAACAAAAGTAGAAATTCCAATTGGACTTGATACAAATTTTGCCGCAAATCCCGCTTTTGGAATAATCATTTTTTCAATCCCTAAGATATCTTTGCTAGGAATCAATATGTGATCATCAACGTTGTTGTTATCTCCTTTTGTTTTGTACAAAGTTCTTCCATTTTTTTTAACTATTTGAATTACCCGATGTGATACCAAAATTCCGTCGGGATGTTTATATGTAATGATGTCGTTCACTTTTGGTTCCTGATTATTTTTTATTAATATAATGTCCCCTGCAGAAAAAATCGGCTGCATCGAATTAGACAAGACAGTAAGTGCCCGATAGCCTAAAATACTTGGTACTTTTTCAATATTGCCTTTTGCTTGGATAAAATAAAAAACCATCGTCAGTAGTAAACTAATTCCGAAAAAAAATATTATACTCGTAAAAACCCTAATATTCGTTTTCACTATTCCACTTCCTTGTCTACTTCGAAAGTATTCTTTCTGGTATAAATTCGTTCGTTTTATAGAACTATTTGATTATAATATATGCTACGAAAGGCAATATGAAAAATCCTAAAAAGTAGCAAAAACTCCTATATTTGTGGCGTTTTTTCCGATTCGCTCCCTTTTTCTCCTATTTTCTTATATTTGTTTTTTATTAAGAACGTTTTGGGTTTTTTTACTTAAAAACCTTGTTGTTTTTTTGGATAAAAAAGAGAAATGAATAAATCCTTGACGAGTTAACTCACTTTTTAGGGGATTTTTTTATTAAATGAGAGCTTGGTTGCTGTTTAATTCTATAAAAAAAAAGGCCTTAGGAGTTTGGAATCCCCTAAGGCTGCATCATATCTCCATTATTCAACATTTTTCGGCTGGTTTATTGCTAGCTGCTTCCGAATACTCTGCACGTTCCTTCTTTAACTTTCTTTTATAAACAGTCTTTGATAAATTGATACTAATTTCATATAACAGTAATAATGGAATGGTAACTACAAAATCGGACATAAAGTCTGGAGGAGTAATGACAACGGCGATTACAACCAATACAAAGTAAGCATATTTTCGAACTTTGGCTAATACATAAGGGTTAATAATTCCCAAAGATGTGAGAAACATAACCACAATCGGCAATTCAAATAAAACACCGAATGGCAGAGTCATATTCATAATAAAGCGAAAGTACCGATCTGCCGTAAAACTTGTAACAAACATGTTACCACCCAGGTGTACAAGGAATTTATACACCATTGGAAAAATGACAACGTAACCAAATGCAAGACCAATGATAAATAGAAAAAATAGTGCCGGAATATAAGTAAGTGTAATTTTTCGTTCTGAAGGAAGTAATGCAGGTCTAACAAATAGCCAAATTTGCAAGGCAAGGACCGGAATGGTTCCGACAATTGCTACAACTGTTGCAAGCATAAAATAAATCCAAATAATATCACTTGGACCGAGAACCAATAGCTTTACATCCAAATCTTTTACAAACCACTTATATATATCTTCACAATAGATAAAACCGACAATAAAAAAAACGATAAATGCAAGTCCGGAAATAATAATCCTTTTTCGCAATTCCGCTAAGTGTTCGGTTAACTGTAATTCCTTTTCTTCCATTTCCCATCCCCTGCCAATATCCTAGTGTTACAAAAAAAGGTGTAAGCTTATCTCTTACACCTTATTTTTTAATGGTCTTGTGATCCTCGTCTGAATCTTTCATAACATCATCTGCTATTTCACGAGTTGATTTTTTAAACTCTCTTAAAGTTTGTCCAAATGCACGGCCTATTTCAGGAAGCTTCTTAGGTCCAAAAATGATTAATGCCAAAATTAAAATCAAAATCAGGCCTGGAATGCCAATATTCGAAAACATGAATATACCTTCCTTCCACTTAGGATTAAGGAAATCTTGATTGTTACTATCTTTATGTTAATTTATATATAACAGTACAGGAAATCAATCCATGATGCAAACAAGCCTATTTACTTTTTTCGTTCATAAAGACAAAATTCATAATCATATGGATTTTTTTCATCTTTTGTCCCTTTAGCAAGAGATTTTAGTTCCCATTTCGTTTCGTCAAATTTAGGGAAAAAAGTATCCCCTTCAAACTCATGATGAATATTGGTAATATACAATCGGTCTGCAAATTCAAATGTTTCTTTAAAGATTTCCGCACCCCCAATAACAAAAACTTCCTCCTCACTTTGACGACAATACACTACAAAGTCGGCAACGGAGTGAAAGACTGTACATCCTTCACTTTGGAAATCAGGATTTCGGGTAATGATGATATTTTCACGCCCTGGTAGCGGTCTTCCAATTGATTCATGAGTTTTTCTCCCCATTGCAATCGGATGCCCCATTGTAACTTTTTTAAAAAACTTTAAATCTTCTGGAAGATGCCATGGAAGATTATTGTTTTTTCCAATTGCTTTAAGCTCGTCCATAGCGACAATAAAAGAAATCATACACTAACGGCTCCCTTAATATGTGGATGTGCATCATAATTTTTAATTTCAAAATCTTCATATTTGTAATCAAAAATGGAATTTGGTTTTCTTTTTATTTCAAGTTGAGGCAATTTTTTTGGTTCACGTGACAATTGAAGTTTTGCCTGTTCTAGATGATTTAGATAAAGATGGACATCCCCACCAGAAAAAATTAATTCACCAACTTCTAAATCACATTGTTGAGCTACCATATATGTTAAAAACGCATAACTTGCAATATTGTAAGGAAGACCTAGGAAAGTGTCTACCGACCTTTGTTGCCACATTAACGAAAGCTTACCATCTGCAACATAAAACTGAAAAGCATAGTGACAGGGAGGTAACTTCATATTTTCAATTTCTCCGACGTTCCACGCATTTACAAGGAGCCGCCTTGAATTCGGATTTTCTTTAATTTCATTTACTACTTGTTCAATTTGATCGATAAATTCTCCGCTCTTTGTCTCCCATTTTCTCCATTGAGAACCATAAACAGGCCCTAAATTTCCATTCTCATCGGCCCATTCATCCCAGATTGAAACTCCATTTTCCTTTAGATATTTAATGTTTGTGTCTCCCTTTAAAAACCATAATAATTCGTGAAGAATAGATTTTATATGGAGTTTTTTTGTAGTAAGTAGCGGAAATCCTTCTTGTAAGTCGAATCGAAGCTGACGGGCAAAAACCGAGATTGTTCCTGTTCCCGTCCTATCACTCTTTTCAACCCCGTTTTCTAAGATTTCTTCTAATAAATTAAGATATTGTTGCAATTTAGGTCCCCCTATATGTTTAATTAATCTTTATTTCATATTTTTCTATTTTAACTAAAAAAGCTGCCAGAAACAATTCCAGCAGCCTTAATTTAACTTTAAACTTCTAAACCGAAATTGCGACAGAGTGCGGCCAGCCCGCCAGAAAAGCCGCTGCCAACTGCACTGAACTTCCAGTCCCCATTATGCCGATAAAGTTCACAGACAACAACAGCTGTTTCTACCGAAAAATCTTCTCCTAAATCAAAACGAAGTATTTCACTATTTTTGTCTTCATCCACAACTCTTACAAAGGAGTTAGAAACTTGTCCAAAGTTTTGGCTTCTTGACTCCGCATCATGGATAGTCACTGTAATGGCAATCCGGTGAACATGTGATGGAACCTTTGAAAAATCAATTTTAATTTGTTCATCATCACCTTCCCCTTCACCGGTCCGATTGTCTCCGGTATGTTCAACCCCGCCAGAAGGATGAACTAAATTATTATAAAAAATAAAGTCAATATCTTGGGTTACACTCCCATTCGCATCCGTTAAGAAGGCGGAGGCATCAAGATCAAAGTCTTGTCCGCCTGAATACTTGTTGGTATCCCAGCCAAGACCGACAATCACCTTTATTAGTCCGGGGTTCGTTTTAGTTAAATCGATTCTTTGTCCTTTTGATAAGTTAATGCCCACAAATTTCACCTCATAACCAATCATAATTTAATATTTAACTGTATGAACGTACTACCTCTCCAAGGCTTGCAGCATTCGTGCCATTACCGATTGCAGCAAATTTCCACTCACTTCCGTGACGATAAAGTTCACCGGCAATGAGACATGTTTTCCCACTATAATCATCGGTCAAATTATAATGGAGCATCGCTTGATTACTTGCAGGATTTACAATTCGTATAAATGCGTTTTGAATCATCCCAAAATGCTGCCTTCTTTTTACCGAATCATAAATATTTACTACAAAGACAAGCTTATGGATATTGGCAGGTACTTTGCTTAAGTCAACAAAAATCTGTTCATCATCACCATCGCCGTCACCTGTCAAATTATCTCCGGAATGCTGGACACTGCCATCCCTGCTCTTTAGATTGCCAAAATAGACAACATCATGGTTATTTTGGAGCCTGTCATTTTCACCAAGCATTAAGACAGAAGCATCGCAGTCAATATTAGGTGTGCTTGCGCCAAACAGCGAACCTAAAAAGCCGCCTCCGCCACTTTTAACAGGGTCCCAGCCTAATCCAACCAAGATTTTTGAAAGTCCTGGATTGCTTTTCGTTAAATCGACTCTTTGCCCTTTTTGCAAATTAATTGCCATTTTCATTCACCCCACTATTTTATTGTTGTTTTATTTTTTTAAAGTTTTCTTGAAGCTGTTCTAAACGTTTAGTCCCTTCTACACGTAAACGCTTATTTTCCTCCTCAATTGCACGTGTTTCTTGCATTCCTTTAATGATGATATTCCAAGATTCTTCGATGGTCTCAATTTTAATGCTAGGACTTCCAGCGAGTCGAGCAATGTCTGCGCTCTGCTGGGAAATGTTTTGCGCATTTCTCAAGAGCATTTCATTGGTACGGCGATCCAGCTCGCTCATTGAATCAGCAACAAGCTTTTGTCTTTTTGCTGCTACTGCTTGAATTAATCCATTTTTAAATATCGGAATGGTTGTCACGAAAGCAGAATTAATCTTTCCAATTAGCTTTGTATTTCCCCGCTGCAGCAAGCGAATTTGTGGTGCCGTCTGTAAGGAAACCATTTTAGCCATTTCTAAGTCATATATTCTTTGTTCCATTAACTCAATCGCATTTTTTAATGTATCCAGCTGCATCGAAGCGAGCTGGTCCCCGCCTGCTGCACGTGATTCCAACTGCGGAAGTTGCTTGGTTTTTAATTCTTCTGCCTTCATTTGGCCTGCAACAATATATTTCTCCAATGTTAAATAATATTGATAGTTTTGTTCGTACATTTGCTCAAGCATGTTTGTGGATTGAACCATTTCTTGCTGATATTTAGAAATTTCAACATAGACCTTATCAATCTCACTACCCATTGTTTGATATTTCCCAAAAAGCTTATCGATCACTTTTTCGCCTTTTTTAAAAAGCTTTCCAAAAATACCGCCAGAAGTTTTCTCAAAGTCCTTCGCATCAAATTTATCCATGATCCGACCAAGCTGTTTTAACAGTTCGCCTGAGTCTTCTATTTTAGTTGTTCGCATGTTTCGCAAAATTTGATCGGAAAACCTTGATATCTGTTCTGCCGTCTTTTCCAAACTGCAGGACTTGAATTTGGTCCCGCTCATCAATAGTGCGAACCAGGTTTTGTACCTCCGGCTCTTTCCGAAGTGCCAGCTTAATATCCGATACCTTCGTTTCCGTAAGTTGTTCATCAAGATTAGAGGAAATTTGATCTGTAGATGGGTTTGGTGAAAGATTCATCATTTAATCCCCCTTAAAGTTTTTTAATATACCCTGGAATAGTCCTTTTTTAAATCTGGAAGGTTCTTTATATTCTAATTCAAAAACAACGTCATCCAACCAATGTGTATCAAAAAGGTCTGCATCCAGATAGTTCTCCATGTCGTTATGGCCTGGCGGATTGTATACGATAATATCAATTCCAAAATAATTTAATATCAACAATACCGCTGCATCAGACCTTTGCAATGTTCCATGCATTTCATTATTGTATAAAATGATCTTAGGCACATTTTGAGAATAATCAAACCTCTCAAGGAGTTGAATGATGCTTTTTGGTATTTTCATGGCTTGACTAAATAGATAAACTTTTAATTCTTCTTGTGTTTCTTGTGTTACAGGTTTAAGATCGGGATTCTCACAAACGTTTCTAACTGCATTTGCGATTCCTAATTGCAGCCCTTCCGGCAATTGCCCATACGACCAATAATGGGCCTTTATTATTTTTTCAGGATTTAACCGCCCATCATTCCCAAGTGCATTTCGGTAATGAAAGCGAAAATCACTGGAAGGTGAAATGGTAAACGGGAAATGTCGAATTAATAAACAATTTTCTAATTTACTAAGGGCTTGGAGCCGATCCCAATATTCTTTTCTATTTTTACTTACGCCCAAAATCTTTGCGAACAGGGCAGGTATCTTTACTTGACCGTTCCCTACTTCAAAATTAGGTCTAATCATCGCCATTTCCTTGCTAAGGATGAAAAGTTCATCATACGTCGTTTTTAACGTAATCGATGATGGTGTATAATCCCTTAATTGCCAAGGCTTATAAAAATGCGAACCTTCTTCGTTTAGAATGGTCTCTATTTCCTTTGAAGCCCGGTACGCCACCGTTGTTTTCCTCATCCTTTTTTCAGTTGGAAAAGGTTCTGCCGGCATATTTTTTGGGAAATGATGAACAAAAACAGATTCTTGGATCATGTCTTCCAAGAGATTTTTTCCCTCAGGGTGAAAAATGATGACATCGCATCCAAGCATCATTAAATAGTAGATAAAATACTGATGACTCTTTTTAAAATTGCCATACCAAAGATATTTTGGCATTTCTCTTTGGGGATCTGCCTTACTTAATGGATCCTCTAAATGATTGATTGACCATTTGACAATATCAACCAGAACTCTCCTTAGTTCACTGTTCTTTAAGCCATCCTTTTCCTTAACAGCAAACAACTCAAGGGTATTCATCATGGCTTCCCTAAGTTTCCGATGGAAAACAGGGTTCTTTGATTTTATCAGGAGCTGTTCACCGTCAAGAAACGCTGTAAACCGATTGATGGATAATTTTTGCTCATTATTAATGGTAAGGACTTTTTGAATCGCCTGGAATTGATGATTATCAATTGACTTATTTAGCGAATCTTCACTCAATAGGATTAAGTTCCATTCAGGTGAATGAACGTAATCATAAAGCTGATTGTAATATTCATCTATATCCAATGGCAGACCTAAAAATTCTGCAATGACTCTTCCAATCCTAATAACCCCATTTTCAATTGAAAATTCAGGTCGCTCTGGTAATGTTTTTTCCAATAACCCAAGCCAATTTTCATATGAAAGGGATAAATTTTGGATTTTTAGCTGATTTAATGATGGGTACATTCCTAATCCCTTCCCTCTGAAAGCGAAAGATTTTTGTTACGAAGGACCGCTCATCTCTATTTTTCAATTGAAGCGTCCTACTTAGAAAAATATGTAAGGTTTCTCTCCCATCATATCACAGTTATTTATTTGCTTCATATGTTTTACAATTAGATTTAAAAAATGTTTCACGAATAGGAGTTCTTCTTTTTCACCAATATTCTTGTACTGACATATATTTGAGTACTCACAATAGTAAGAAGGTGACTCCATTTGAGATTTCGATATAGACGGCCAAGGATAAGTGAGATCCGCTCGGACCTTGAATTGGTAATGGACGTGTTGATGTCAGATTTATTCATTTTTCTTGATTTATTTTGGTACAGCATCATCTTTACAATTTTACTTTTCCCTCTTTTTCCATCTATAGTGATTGCCGTTCTCTTTTTCATCAGTTCCTATGTATTCTTTAGTATTCTCTACGTTTTATTCTTTAAAAAAAAAGAAAAAAGCAGTAATTCTTCAGAGTAAAAGATATCGATTAAGGATTTCTTCCCCTGCTAATACACCGTGATTTTTTGTCACTGACATTCCTGGGGGAGTGTCTATAAAAGGGTCGTGAACAAGCTCGCTATGGTTTGGGATGAAGCAATAACGGCAATGGTTAAGAAAATCCAAGTCCAACATAGAATCCCCGGAACCTGCGAAAGCAATTTCCCCACTATGACGACAAACAAATTCAAGGGCATCACCTTTATTGATGACCTTTGGAATAAAATATAGTTTACGCCCCTGTAACGAAACATTCCAACCAAATGGCGCCAGTAGTGTCCTTAACATTTGCTTATCTCCTACTGGCAAAGGATTATTTAAAATAAAGTAGAAAAACAAATCCTCTACTGGCCTCTTTATACCATCAAAATGGCAGCCTTCCTTCTGGAAAAGAGCAGTTATTTCCACTGTTGTTGCTGCTTCATTTTTTATTTTTTGCGAAATAGACTCCGACCATTCTTTCATTTGTTTTCCGTTCAGTAAAATATTAGCCCCATTTGATGTAATAGCATAGCGTGGAAGCAGTTCTTCCTGAAAGATGCGGATTCTTCGATATT
The DNA here is from genome assembly GCF_030915385.1 of Neobacillus sp. PS3-12. Classification (GTDB taxonomy): domain Bacteria; phylum Bacillota; class Bacilli; order Bacillales; family Cytobacillaceae; genus JAEVLT01. The sequence goes on from NZ_CP133268.1 coordinate 737,147, forward strand.
GTTCTATTGTTCTCGTGGTGATCGGAACAAATAGAAATTGTCTAAATAAAGCTTCAAGAGCAATAAAAGATGAGTTTGTCATAAAAGATATCCATCTTCCATCACGACTTTCAACAGGTTTTAACATTGTATCTGCTGGCCGTCCAAATTCATCAATCGCTCGATTAGAATAAATTAATGTTCGATCAAGGTCCGATGCAATAATCATTTTTCAATCTCCTTCATCGATTTAATCAGGCCGCAGCATAAGTAATTTAAATTTTCATATGGAACAACCTCTACCCCCTTCTCCTTTGCTAACATATGGATATGCTTTACATATGGACTTGATAGATCTCTCATTAGAATTTTCCAAGGTACTCTTCTAAGCAAGACCCTTGTTGTTTCTCCTACCCCCGGCTTAATCATATGAGTACTAGATAAATTAAATTCTTTTTGTATTTGTTTTACTGTGTTCATACCTAAAAAAGCCGGTTCCTTCTTTTCCATACTTCTTTTTGAAAGGTGCACATCAACTTTTGGAAAAACATCAGGAAATTCCTGAAAAATAGTTTCGATATATTCATTTGAGACATCCATGTTTAGTAATTCCCTGTAGAACTTAGCCCCATGAAAGTCATTTTCGCCAATATACCGTTTATTTAAGACCGTTCGGCTAACAAGTCCAGAAACAGTGGAATTCAAACAGGCACTAGGAATTAAAAAATCCTCTCTTGTTCCATAAAGGTTTGTACAGTAACCGGGATCGGCAATGACTGCCAGGGAATCATCAAGTTCTACTCCATATTTACTGGAGAATTCTTGACAGGCCTTGGTCAGTTCAAGCGAAATGGCTCCTTTTCCTGTCCAGCCGTCAACAAATTGAAGCTGATATCCTGGATGGATGTTCAATATGTATTTAATTGCGTTTTCATCTATTCCACGGTCGCGAACAATAGAAATGCTATAATGGGGCAATGTTATGTTAAAACGCAACTCTATGTATCTCTTTATTAAAATTCCAACTGGGGTTCCTGCTCTGGCAAGAGAAACAAGTACAGTCTTTTCTCCCTTTAATTGATAAATTTGCTGTGCCACAATCCCAATACATAAAGCTACTTTTCTTTTATATTCGGCTAACATCCTCCAAAATAAATCCACATACTCATTTGGGGGCTGATATTCTATTGGAAGGCTTTCGCTATAGTGGCCGCCCGATTGCATTTGTTTTTCACGATTTTCAACAGAATCCTCAAGCTTTAAACTGCTTAAATCTTTTAAAAGAAAGATAACATCGTTCTCATTATAGGTACCTATTTTTACAGGTACTTTTGCTGAACTTTCCACAGGTTTATCCCTTCTTCCTCATAAAATAAACGAGTTTAATTGATTCTATTTGTGTTTTCTCCAATTCTGTTAACAATGGGAAAAGCTGCTCATTTTCTAATTCTCGTTCAAAAAACAAAAAAAGTTCTTCGTAACAGCCAGGGGGGATATTGTAAACAAAATGGGCGATGTCTGGATCCTCTGGATTTGAAAAAGCTAAACCGTATTCTGCTCCATATCCTGTTTCATTTTTAACAAATATCGGACTTCTGGTAGTAGATTGATAGGAAATACCTTGTCCCATCTCTGCTGCTATTTTCATTGGGAGATACATAAACTCACCAGTTCCAAGACATAGTGTATTTTTGCCGCTCCTTTTCCTTGTAAGGAATGATGCTGCTTCAAGTATTTTATCTTTGGTCTGCCAGTTAACATCACTCGAAATCCCAAAGCGTCCTGTTTCATATAAAAAAGGCGTATTATTTTCACTGCCATTGGTTGAGATAGAGGAAATCTCAGCCTCCTCAAAAAGTGATGGAAGGTAAATTCTCTCGATTTGCGCTTTCTTTATCTGACAGTGATAATCTTCGTTTCTTTGTTTAATTTTTTCATTTTGAATTTCCACTTGAACTTTTCCAGCAAGTAAACTAACTACATGAATCGTAATACCTAGTAAATACTCGAGCTTTTTGAATTCTAGCTTATCTTCTTCTGAGCGCCAATCTAATATGGATACAACTGAATACTCTTTCCTCGGAAAGCGTGAATGAATCGATCGGATGATATTTAAGGCTGTTTTTCCTGTTGTAAGTTCATCATCAACCAGAATAATATCCTTATCATTTGCAACCATTTCTAATGGCAAATAACAATTATGGGACGTAGCATGTGAATGTTCTTCTTCAAACGAAATCACAGGACTTTGACCACGCAAAACTTCCCTCGTTGTATGTACATAACCTGCTCCTTCGAAGCAATCAAAAAAAGCATGTCCAAGGGCTGTTGCCGTTTCGGCAAACCCAATGATGAGCGGATCGAAAGTCTTTGGAATAAAGGCAGAACCAGTAAAAGATGGTTCACTTTTCAAGAAAGTATCAAGCCATTCTTTTTTCAACTTACACCTGCCGCCTTTTACCTCCTCATAATATTTTGCAGCTAAAAGAGCAGATGTTAATAACCCCCTATTAGGATGAATGGGAAGATGCTTGCCAAGAACTTTACTTACAAACAAAAATGAACGTTTTTTGTTTATTCTGGCCGCCATTTTGAAAAGAGTGTCAAGTGGAATATGAAAATCATTTTTTTCAACAGAAACTTCTACTTTAATAGAATCGAGAATATTAAATGAATACTCTTCGTTTGATAAGATCGATGTTTGAATACTCTTCATTTAGCACCCCATAGACTTCAGATTTCAGCAACATTCTTTGCGCCCAATAGTAATGAGGCTTTATTTCATTCATTTTATTTAAAAATTGGCTTTTTTTCACACCAAATTCTCCAGTTGCTGATTCAACAATATTTAATGCATCATTATATTCCTCGTATGTAACAACATTTAAAGCCTGAACAACCTTAATATGGGAAGGGTGAATAATTGTTTTTCCAATCAATCCATTTGTTATATCTAGCAGAATTTCTCTCATAAGGCCATCCATATTTTGATCAATCAATTCTGAGCGCAGATTTCTTCCTTCATCACCAAAGTGATTGCGAAAAGGTGTCTGACGAAGCTGGGGCTTTAACATTCTCTCCTTAGAGGAAAAATATTCCCAGACAGGGCCGGAGATTACATATGGGCAACTCGATCGCTGAAATATGTTTATAATATCGGCTATGCAATCCTTTATTACAGAAATGTCGTAAACAGTTGTATCAGCGCTTCTTCTGATACCATAAATCCCACTAAAATCAGTTGCACCAATCCGTACATTTAATATGTACTCCCTATAGTCATCCAGAACATTTTTGATTTTCAATAATTCTTCCTGCCTGGTTTCTTTATGGATGACTTTTTCAGATTCAAGAATGGGCATGCAATAAAATGGCTGTTCTTTCATTGAAATTTTACTCAACACATTTAATAGCTCTCTACCAGTCTCAGCTTCAAACTTTGGGAATACAACACCCGTAAAGAGTTGAAACATCTCGCCTAAACTATGATAAATTCTTATAAATTGTTCAATATGCCGAATTCTAAAAAACAAAAGTGGCAATTCATTGATTGTCAGCATGCCCTGATTCATATTTTTGTAGAGTTGCAGCATTCCTTCCTTTAAACACGATTCTGCATACTCTACATTTAAGTCCCCTACTGCATCTTCAAGGTCGATCACAAGCGAAGTTAACCCATTTTGTTTTTGTTTGATAATGTCATGGTAAAAATCAGTCCTTGTTGCAGGCATATACAAGGTGGCACCAAGACCATAGGAGAGTAAATCACGATTTGAAGTTTTATTAAATTGCTGTGGCTTGATAAAAAAAAGTTGATCCATTTCATTTTTTTCTAAATAGGAAAAAAATTTCATAGTATTCGCAGCTCCTCCAGGGCTATAAAAAAAGAATAAAGGAGGGGATGACCTCCTGTCTAAATCCCCTCCTTTCGTAGATCTTATTGTTCCACTTTTTTTCTTTTATTTAAGAAGTGGACGATAAATGTTGCACCGAAAGTAAACAATAGAATGATGAAAAAGTACATTGGTTCAAGTTCATAGTGTGCTACGCTCAAGAACATTTTTATAGAAATGATTGCGATTAAAATGTATGCAGTTGTTTCCAGTTCAGGAACACGGTCAATGAGGGTAAGGAAGATTCCGGCTACACCCCGCATCATTAAGACACCTAAGATCCCGCCAAGGAATAAAATCCATACCTTGTTACTGACACCAAAAGCGGCCAATACACTATCGACGGAAAAGGCAATATCCAATAATTCTACTGATGCTACCGTTCCCCAGAAAGTACCAAATAAACGGATAAACAGGCCCTTTGCATTGACGTCTTCTTCCTCTTCTCCTTCCCCGCCTTCTTTTCGTTTATCAATAAAGTATTTAATTGATAGCCATGCTAAATAGCCAGCCCCAATGATTTTAATCCACCAAAGTTTAATTAAGAATACACCCAGACCAATTGCTACAAATCGAAAAATATAAGCGCCAAATAATCCATAGAAAAGTGCTTTACGCCGTTTTTCCAGAGGCAGATGTTTTACCATAATCGCTAAAACCAGCGCATTGTCAGAGGATAGTAACCCTTCCAAAATAATTAATGTTCCAATCAATCCCCAGCTGACTGGATCTGTTAAAACTTTTAGCCACATACCTCCATCAAAAAACTCGGCGTATGTGTTTAAAATACCATGCAAACCTGACATTAAAAGATTTCCTCCATTATCAATAAATATTTTTAAAGAGACCCGGCAAAGCGCCGAGCCTCTTTATGCTAATGCATCAATTAACCAACCTGAAGACCGAAGTCAGTCGCTAATGCTGCAAGACCACCCTGATAGCCGCTACCAATTGCACTAAACTTCCATTCCCCACCGTGGCGGTATAGTTCGCCTACTACAAGCGCTGTTTCAATGGAGAAATCTTCTCCAAGATCGTAGCGGATTAATTCTTCCCCATTTTCCTCATTAAAGATACGAGCATAGGCATTGGAAACTTGGCCAAAGTTTTGGCTGCGTGTTTCAGCGTCATGGATCGTAATCGTGAAAGCAATCCGCTGGACATTTGCTGGAATTCCAGTGAGGTTAATCTTTACTTGTTCGTCATCACCATCTCCGGCACCTGTTCGGTTATCTCCAGTATGTACTACTGCCCCATTAGCTCCTTGGGTATTATTATAGAAAACAAAATCTTTCTCATTTGTTACTTTACCGTTATCACCCAATAAAAAAACGGAAGAATCTAAATCAAAGTCATTGCCGCCATCATATTTGTTGGTATCCCAACCAAGTCCGACAACCACTTTTGTTAAACCTGGATTTGTTTTGGTAAGGTCAACTTTTTGTCCTTTTGATAAACTAATTGCCATTTCTTTTACCTCCATTTTTGGTTATAGTTTATTTACGAAGAAAGTTTAAAAAGGTTTCAAATTAATAATAAATTTTTTCACACCCAGTTTGCAAATTTTTCCGATTAACACTTCCATTTTGGAGGAGTATCCTTGGCCCAATAAATAGCTCCTAGTTCATGGTGATTTTGAAAATCATCATAATAAGTATGGTAGTGAAAATTAAACCAGTAGCCACCTTGCGGCGGATGGTCCCTCCGCACATGGAAACGAAGCACATCCAAGTTGGTATTACGGTCTTTAAGATGAAATATCTTCTCTGATAGGCCACCGCCAGGGTCCTCTGTGATGATGAGATTTTGAAAATCCGCCCCTGGATATTGAGAGGCTGTTTCTTCAAGTGCTTTCTCAATATTAGGCAGTACGATATTGCGAAACTCCTGCTCAATAACAGGTTTGATTCTCGGCCCAAATTTTTGATACGATTGCTCTTCAGCCTGTTTTATAATGTCCTCAACAAACTCATCCTTATTAAAGTGTGCTTCTGACAACATCGGTGCCGCTTGGTTTACATTAGCGGATGGACTAGCAGCCTCAAAAACATCTTTTTCAGCAGGTTTGTCTGCATTGACATTATTAATGAATTGCGATGGGGTAACAACACCGAATGTTACTATTGAAACCATCACCATTAACGATTTACGAATCCAATTTTTCATTCGGTACACCCTTCCATCTAGTTGTTTAGTAGTCTTACAATTAAGTCTATTATACTTTATTCTTTAGGAAAAATGGAAAGATCAGTATTACGATTCTATTAAAAAACTGGGAACAGCATCTGCCCCAGTTACATCTTTTCAATCCAGCCAAAATGAAACTTAGCTGATTTTCTGCGCAAAACCTGAAATCCAAATCTTTCAAAGCGGTTGCTTCTATAGTGGTCCTTCATTACAACTCGCTGACGTGTAACCCGAAAGGCTTCATTAACCGTCTTCTTATGGAGATCATCATATAGGGCAAACCGTCCCAACGCCTTGATACCATCCGATTCAAGAACACTTTCCTCAAACATAGGATCAAAATAGACACAATCAAAGGAATCATTTGGAAGACTTTGCAGTACATGTAAAGCATTTTCATTAACGACATGAATTCGTTTCATTGCTGCATTCATGATAGAAAGCCCAGAATCCCATTTACATAATCCCGTTTTTATCAAAAAAGCTAAAAATGGCTGTCCTTCCACCCCGACTACCTTGCCTGTTTCACCTACTATGTAGCTTGCTACTATCGAATCGGAAGCCAAGCCAAGTGTGCAATCGAGGAAGCTCATTCCTTCAGATAAACGGATGGCATCTGCAAATGGGTCGTGCTCTTGTTTCATTAATCTTTTGATTCGGAACATGGCAGAATTGGGATGAAAAAAGAATGGATCCCTTTCCCCTTTTGCAAAAAGTTCATGGCGCTCCTTACCGACAACGATACAATCACTGTCCCTTTCCTTTTGTAGGGATTGAATGGATCTTTTGTTACGAGGAAGATATTCTACACCTAAAATAGCAGCGGTTTCCGTCGCTTTTTCAATCATATATTCATTTGTTCGACCTGCTGTAGTTACAAACATAAACCCAACTCATTTTTCAGTTTAATATATAAGAAAAGGACGTCTATAGACATCCTTTGTTAACAATATTTCTCAAATGCAGTCGTTAAATTATTCATGACATCTTCCATTGATGCGCCTTCGATATCATGGCGTGGAATAAAATGCACCACTTTATTACCATTTAATAAAGCAACAGATGGGGAAGATGGTTCGATTCCTCCAAAATACTCACGCATTTTTGTTGTCGCTTCCTTATCTTGGCCCGCAAAAACAGTCACAAGATGGTCCGGTTTTTTATCGCTATTTATTACTGATTGGGTAACTGCCGGGCGAGCAAGACCTGCTGCGCAGCCACAGACAGAGTTAACTACCACAAGCGTGGTTCCAGATGCGCTTTCCATATACTCTTCCACCGCTTCATCAGTAGTAAGCTCTTGAAAACCTGCATTCGTTAGCTCATCACGCATTGGCTTAATCATTTGTCTCATATATTCTTCATATGCATTAGTCATATTCTATCAATCCTCCGAATCTTTGTTAGCAATGTTAGCATACTATATTTATTTCTAAGAATGCAATCATCATTAACTCTTCATACTCAGCCTAGCTTTTTCTGGCATCTGTCATTTGTTTCCAAACTGACCCTTTTGCCTCTACACCGCCCTCAATACGCTCAATTGCCATCTTCACTTGCATACTTACCTCAAATTCAGGATCATCTTCAGCATCCTTCAGGGCAGGTAATGCCTTCTTATCACCAACCTCATATAAAAACATCGCTGCCCGCCAACGAACTAGTTTGCTATCATCTTTAAGTGCTTTAATCATTTCTTCAGAAGCTGCCACAAAGCCTAAATCAGAAAGACAGTCCCCCGCTGTTCTGCGGACTGTGACGGATTTATCTTTTAGAGCTTGATAAAGTAAAGGGAGCACCGCTTGGTCATTTAACATTCCAAGGTAGGCAGTTGCTAATCTGCGGATCGAAACTTTTTCATCCTGCAGTGCTTTTTCAAGGAGTGGGAGATCGGCGAGTGTTGGATCATCCATTTGCTCCAGGAGCCTGTAACGAATTTGCCAATCTGGCTGATTGAAATCCTCAAGTGTTATCTTTTTATGCCGTCGTGTTTCCTTTTGAACCATTGAAGACTCATCATTTTGTGCTTTTTTGACCAAATCCTCCAACCGTTCTTGCGGATAGGCCGCAATTAGTTCTTCAACAACTTCTTGGCCTATTTGCTCAAATTCCCCATAGCGAACACCTTGATCCAGCCATTTACGTAATAAAATATAATTATCCTGAGGAAGCTGTGCTTGCTCCCTTGCTTTCAGGAAATAATCCGGCATCCCGAACCTTTTTTCGGCTGTTCCATCTGTCAGTTTAACTTGAAGGGGGATGTCTTTAAACATCTGTACCTCAACCCTTACTTCTCCGAAATGGTCAGTTGCATCGTCATTTGTAGGTTTTGTTTCAACGGGTTTTTCACCAAAAGCCTGCCTTACCTTTGGCAGAAGCATTTTCCAATCATATTTTGCGTTTCGTTCGATTGCCAAAAAATCAGCAACGTGGTAAACACCTTTAATACCCTCGATTTGTAAAATGGACCTAATAACAGCAGGAGCCCCTTCTGATGTTTCTAGTTTATAATTATGACTTGCCCCCATTGGAAGCTCTTCATCTAAATTAATTTTCATTGTATTGGGACTTGGAGTCGGTTCTATTGATTTAATATTCAATCCAATCACCTTTTTTCATTTAATCTTTTATAAGTTTATCACATTGTTTATATTCTTACATTTCCTAGCTACAGTAAAAAAAGAGTGTATCCAAAAATACACTCTTAGTCCTCAGCGATATCTGCAAGATATGACCAGCGTTCGATTAGTTCCTCCAGCTTTTCATTCAGTTCTGCTTCTTGTTTCATCAGTTCTTGACCTTTTGTAAAATCGCTGCCGATATGGGCCATTTCAGCTGTAATCTTTTCAAGCTCTTCCTCTGTCTTGGCAATAACGTCATCGATTGTTTCCCACTCTTTTTTCTCCATGTAGGTCATTCTTTTCTTTTTATCCTTTTCCCGTGCTTTTTCCTGCCGGGGAGTTTCCATTTTCGATCTTTCTGTTTGTTCTTTTAGTTCTTTTTCCAAAAAGTCTGAGTAGCCGCCATAAAATGAATCAATCACACCTTCTCCTTTTAAAATTAGGAGCTGTTCGACTGTTTTATCAAGAAAGTAGCGGTCATGTGAAACCGTAATAACTACCCCAGGAAACTCTTCTAGATAGTCCTCAAGGACTGTGAGAGTTTGCGTATCTAAATCGTTAGTCGGTTCATCAAGTAAAAGAACGTTTGGAGCTGTCATCAAAATTTTCAGAAGATAAAGACGTCGTTTTTCACCACCGGAAAGCTTGCGTATCGGTGTACCATGAGTATACGGGGAGAAAAGAAATCGTTCAAGCATTTGCGCAGCAGAAATTGTTTTTCCATCTGATGTTTCCACTATTTGTGCTGTTTCCTTGATATATTCAATCATTCTCATATTCTCATCCATATCTTCGCTTTCCTGAGTATAGTAAGCGATTTTCACCGTTTGCCCCATGATCATATCACCATGATCAAGTGGGATCCGCTTTGCAAGAATATTAAGTAACGTCGATTTACCTGTCCCATTGTTCCCAATGATACCGAATCGATCTCCCGGTTAACGAGCAGGTTAAAGTCGTTAAGAATGACTCTCTCACCATATCGTTTGGAAGCATTTTTTAATTCAAAAACTTGCTTGCCAAGCCTGCTGCCATTTAAGGAAATATCAACCTTTCCAGTTGTTTTGCCAACAGCCAACTTATCTTCTAACCGTTCAAAACGTTGAATCCTTGCCTTTTGCTTCGTTGATCTTGCCTGTGCACCTCTTCTAATCCACGCTAACTCGTTTCTGTATAGGTTCTTTTGCTTATCCAAGGTTGCTGCTTCATTTTCCTCGCGAATAGCTTTTGCTTCTAAAAAGTCTGCATAATTTCCTTTATAGCTATACAGGTTACCACCATCCAATTCAAAAATCCGATTGGTAACCCTATCTAAGAAGTAACGATCGTGGGTAACAAGTAAAAGCGCACCCTTATATTTGCTTAAATAATCTTCAAGCCATTTTATTGTCTCAAAATCAAGATGGTTAGTTGGCTCATCAAGAATTAATAAATCTGCACTTTCAATTAAAGCTTGTGCTAATGCTACTCGTTTTTTTTGTCCTCCAGATAACTCCGATACTTTTTTGCTCATATCCTCAATCCCGAGCTTCATCAAAATCGATTTAGCATTTGTACTTGCATCCCAGGCATTTTGAGCATCCATTTGTTTTTGTAATTGAAATAAAATTTCTTGCAGTTGATTATTACTTGGGGAAAGCTCTAATTTTAAAAGTGTATTTTCATACTCCCGCATTAACTTTAAAATTGGCGCTTCACCATTGAAAACTTGATCAAGAACAGTTCGATCAGTTTCAAAGTCCGGCTGCTGGCTGAGAAAGGAAATCGTATAATCTTTTCCGGTGATAATTTCTCCTTGGTCTGGGATATCAATTCCGGCTACAATTTTTAATAAGGAGGATTTTCCAGTTCCATTCACACCAATCAGGCCAATTCGCTCTTTTTCACCAACGGTAAAGGATATTTCTTTAAATAATTGCTTCTCTCCGTACGTTTTTGAAACATTTTCAACCGTTAGCATTTTCATAAATTTGCCCATTCCATTCTTTATAAAATTCTTCTAAAAACATCTCCATGAATTGTTGGCGGCTTTTCGCCAATTTTTTAGCTGATTCAGTATTCATTAATCCAGTTAATTTTAACAATTTTTCGTAGAAATGATGGATACTGGAAGATTTTCCAGTCCGATATTCTTCGAGGCTCATTTCTTTTCTTACATCCATTTCGGGGTCATAAATTGGCTGTCCTTTTTTTCCACCATAGGCGAATGCCCTGGCAATACCAATGGCACCTATCGCATCTAATCGATCCGCATCCTGGACAATTTTCGCCTCAATCGAAGTCAAAAGTGCCCCATTTCCTCCTTTAAAGGAAATAGTGTTAATAATCTCGGTTATCTGATCTTTTTGCTCAGTTGATAATTGTAGATTTTGTAAAAACGAAGCTAGTTTTTCCTGGCCTTTTTCAATGGTTTCGTTCAGCTTTTCATCTGGAATATCATGTAATAGGGCTGCCAGTTCAATAATGAATGGATCCCCGTTTGTTTCTTCCTTATAGATATATAATGCATTTTTACGGACGCGGTCAACATGGAACCAATCATGCCCTGTGGCATCAGCCCCTAATTGCTGTCGGACAAATGTCTCTGTTGCTTGTATCAATCTATTTTTCACCTGTCAAACACCTGCTTTCATCTAGCTATTTTATCATGAAAAAGGCTTAGGAAGAAAAAATATCAGTTTCGAAAAAGGCTTAAAAAAATCCGCGGAAGATTATCTCCGCGGAATTACAGCTTGTATTTGTTCACAGGTAGTTATCATAATATCAATCATTTCCGTTAAGTCCGCAATTTGATCTTCGCGAATTAAGCGGCCAAAATCAATTGTAACTTCACTTTTCATTCTCTCTTTTTGTAATGGATAAAAGTAGGCAGTCTGCTTGATTTTTCGGTCGATTCCCCAGATCTCTGTGACAACTCTTTGGATTTTATCATAATCAACGATATTATCTTGATGCTCAAATGAAAAAAACAAGCGAATCCAGCAACCTGCTTTTTGTTCTAACCGCGAACCTGGTAAAAGCTCTGCAGCTAAATTTTCAAGCTCTGCTTCTAATACAATACTTGCAGTCACATTGCTGAAATTTTCGGGCTTAAAACTAAGTTCATATTTTCTTAAAAGCTTTGCAGTATTTATGAAGTCATTTCGATCAATAATGTTGATATCGCCAGTTAAATCTAAATCATAAACTGCACCTTCAAGGACAACTTTCATATTTTCAAACGCAGTTGGATCAAACATCAAAATAGACCCACTGCTTTACCATTTTCATCCACATCCATATTTAGGGCAGCTGGCTTTTTCGGCAGTCCAGGCATTGTCATCACTTCACCCGTTAAAGCAACAATAAACCCCGCACCAATAGATGGCTTAAATTCTCTAATCGTAATCGAAAAATCAGCTGGACGTCCTAATTTTGACGGATCATCAGATAAAGAATATTGTGTTTTGGCCATACAAACAGGTAAATTAGACCAGCCAAATTTTTCGAAATCCATCAGTTGTTTTTTTGCCTTTGGCGAAAATTCGACTGACTTTCCGCCATAAACTTTTTCAACAATGGTTTGGACTTTTTCTTCAATCGAGGCTGATAGTTCATATAAAGGCGAGAAATGATTTTCCTCTGTTTCAATTACCTTTAAGATTGCTTCAGCAAGTTGGAGGCCGCCTTCTCCACCCTTTTCCCAAACTTCTGTCAATGCTGCCGGAACCTTTTCCTGGTTACACCAATCAAGTAATGTTTGAATCTCTTTATCAGTATCAGTGATAAATTTGTTAACCGCAACAACAATTGGCAGCCCAAAACTCTTAATTGTTTCAATATGTTTTTGTAAGTTATTCATACCCAGAGATAATGCAGAAAGATTCTCAGTTGCAAGCTCGTCTTTTGCGACACCTCCATGCATTTTTAAAGCGCGGATTGTCGCCACAATCACAACAGTTTCGGGCTTAATAGCAGCACTTCTTGCTTTAATATTTAAAAATTTCTCTGCACCAAGGTCTGCTCCAAAACCAGCCTCCGTTATGACATAATCAGCCAACTTTAAAGCAGCCTTTGTCGCTATAACACTGTTGCATCCATGGGCAATATTCGCAAAAGGACCGCCATGCACCAATGCTGGAGTATGTTCAATTGTTTGAACAAGATTAGGCTTTACTGCATCCTTTAGCAATAAAGTTAATGCACCTTCAACTCCTAAATCGCCAACAGTAACAGGCTCTTTTTGGTCATTATAAGCAATAACAATGCGGGATAAGCGTAATTTTAAGTCATTTAAGTCTGTTGCTAAGCAAAGGACCGCCATAATTTCAGAAGCTACGGTTATATCGAAGCCATCTTCCCGTGGAACACCTTGCAAGGGTCCACCAAGCCCAATAACAACCTTTCTTAAAGCACGGTCATTTAGGTCAAGGGCACGTTTCCAAACAATTCTCCGCTGGTCAATACGAAGCTGGTTTCCCTGTTGCAGATGGTTATCGATCAATGCAGCAAGAGCGTTATTCGCCGTTGTGATTGCATGAAAATCACCTGTAAAATGCAAATTTATATCTTCCATCGGCAACACTTGAGAATAGCCGCCCCCCGTTGCACCGCCTTTGATCCCCATTGTCGGGCCTAAGGAAGGCTCACGCATTGCAATCATTACTTTTTTTCCCAATCGGTTAAGAGCATCACCTAGTCCTACCGTGACCGTTGATTTTCCTTCTCCCGCTGGAGTAGGGTTAATCGATGTAACCAGAATTACCCTACCATTTTTTTTAGTTCCTAAACTTTTTAATGCTTCAGTGGATATTTTTGCTTTATATTTTCCAAAAAGTTCAATATCATCTTCTTTTAATCCAAGTTTTTCAGCAATTTCACAAATGGGTTTCATCGTAGCAGCTTGTGCTATTTCAATGTCTGACTTTACCTTTATCCCCATTACCACACTATATCCCTCGCTTTTGAAAATAGAATTATACCTAATATGTATTGTATCAAACATATAATAGCATTCAAAAATTACTTTTGAAAAAACTATTTTCTTTTCTGATTCTAAAAATATGATTATAATGGTAATAATTGATTTTTCTAAAAAAGGGGATGAGCACTTGCCTATTAACATTCCAAAACTTCTACCTGCGAGAGAAACGCTCGAAAAAGAACATGTCTTTATTATGGACGATGATCGAGCAACCAGACAGGATATACGGCCTTTAAATATACTTATTTTAAATTTAATGCCTGAAAAAGAAAAGACTGAAACACAGCTTTTAAGGCTTTTAGGGAATTCACCTTTGCAGGTTAATGTAAATTTTTTAAGAACGCAATCCTATGAGTCTACACACACTAGTAAACAGCACTTGGATCAGTTTTATACCGATTTTGAGCACATCAAAGCCCAAAAATTTGATGGAATGATTATAACAGGTGCCCCAGTAGAGTTATTAGAATTTGAACAAGTAAAGTATTGGGGCGAATTAATGGAGATCATGAATTGGGCAAATGAAAATGTGACCTCCACATTGCATATTTGCTGGGGAGCACAAGCGGCATTATATTATCATTATGGAATAAAGAAATTTGAACTTAATAAAAAATGTTCAGGTATTTATCCTCATAGAATAATAGAACAAAATGATTTTTTGATAAGAGGATTTGATGACGAATTCTTTGCTCCACATTCAAGATATACGGATGTTTCAATTGAGGAAATTAAGAAGCATCCAGAGTTGAAGTTATTAGCAGCATCGGATGAAGCCGGTGCGCTGTTAATCGCATCCCGTGACCGCAAGCATGTAATGATTACCGGTCATCTTGAGTATGAATCAGATTCATTGGCCCAAGAATATGAACGTGATCTTGATAAAGGACTAGAAATTCATACTCCAGAAAACTATTTTCCTAATAACGATCCTGTACAGCCTCCCCTTAATCGCTGGCGCTCACACGGATATTTGTTTTTTTCCAATTGGCTAAATTACTATGTTTATCAAGAAACCCCGTTTGTATGGAGATGAAAGAATCGTTTCGTTCCAAATTGAAAACAAGCTTAATACAACATTAAAAAACATCAACTTTGTTGGTGTTTTTTTATTGCGTCATTTACAGACTATCCAAGGTTTGTTATTACTTTACATAATTATGGTAGTCATTAAATATAATAGAAGATGGCATCTCTGATTGAAGGAGGGAAAAAGGTTTGGAGAAATTTATTGCAACCCATCGAAATCATAGCGGGGAGATCATTAATTTCGTCACATCTGAAGGGCGAGTGATCTCTTATCGGAAGGCCTTAATGGATGTAGAAAATGGATTAATCGAAGGAATTCAAAAGGTTGAGGACGGAAATGGGAATATTTATTTGGTACCTGAGAATAATGATTCTTTTGATTATTTACCCAATATATTTTAAAGAAACCTCGCCTTTTGGCGAGGTTTTTATTTAATGTTCTTCATTATTTTTTTGAATTTCTTTTAACGTTTCCACCCTTTTGATGTCTTCCTCAAAAAACTGAACCAAATCTCCTATTCGGTCAATTGAATCCCAACTTAAATGATGTTCAATCCCTTCAACATCGTGATAAATATTTTCTTCTTTTACCCCGATAATTTTTAACAATTGTTCAAGCAATTCATGGCGGTAGACAAGGCGCTTACCAATTTTTTGACCTTTTGCTGTTAGAGAAAGACCGCGATACTTTTCGTATACTAAATATGCATCCTTATCCAGTTTCTGAACCATCTTGGTGACTGAGGAGGGATGTACTGATAATGCCTCGGCAATATCCGACACTCTAGCATATCCTTTTTCTTCGATCAAAATATAAATTTGTTCAATATAATCTTCCATGCTTGGCGTTGGCATTCCGAACCCTCCATTACAAATATCCACTAAAAGTTTACTATAGATGAAAAATACAGACAAGATAATATCCCTTTATAAAATAATAATAATTCTTCAAAAAAACAATTTTTCTTGCACGCAAAACTGTATTACCTTTTATCTGTGGTTGGTTGGAACTCCATTTTCCAACTAAAATATTCACTTTCAGGGTTTTTTTCATATCGTAAATGGGCATCAAATTTATTCCCCTTTTTACTCGTAAGCCCTTTTACTAAAACATTCCCATTTTTTAATAGGGACTTTACCATCGTCTTTGAAGGCTTCTTCTTCATTGATGCCAAAAATTTATCATTTTTCCAAATAACAAATTTACAGCCATTCTTCCAATTACTACAGCCAAAACCTTTTTGTCCTTCAATAATTCCATGACCGCAAACAGGACATTTGCCTAATACTTCAACTGATTTCTTTTCTTGTGAGACTTCGTTAATAATAATATCTTTTTCATTTTTAATTGTGGCAACAGACCTTGTTGTAAAATCAAAAATCAAATGTAAAAAATTTTCTTTTGTAAACTTTTGTTTTTCTATATCAGATAATGTTTTTTCCAAACGCCCTGTAAACTCCAAGTCAAATAAATCTTTAACAGGAAATGTCTCAACTAGTCTTTTCCCTAGATCTGTACATAGTAAGTTTTTGTTTTGGGTTTCAATATAACCAACATCTTTTAGCTTCTTTATTGTTTCGGCTCTTGTTGCCGGGGTGCCAATACTATAACCGCTTAAAATAGCAGCCATCATTTCTTCACTTTCTTCGTCTTCATGGCCTTTTCCGCATGTTTCCATCACCCTTAATAATGTTTTTTCAGTATGATGCTTTGGTGGTTTTGTAACATGCGAGGATAGCTTGTGATCAACAATGGTAACAGTATCATTTATATTTACAAATGGTAAAATTGTATCCTTTGATTCAACTTTCTCTACTTTTTTCCATCCTTCAACAAGTTGGACTTTACCTTTAGAAACAAAGATCCCCTTAATATTACTATTATTTATTTGAGTGATTATTTTTGTCTCTTCATATTCGGCTACAGGCATGAATTGCATAATGAAACGGTTTTTAATAGCAATATAAACAAGTTCTTCGTCTTTTGTCAGGGATTTTGGAATTAAGTAGGTTGGTATAATGGCACTGTGGCTTTCCACTTTAGAATTATCAAAGATCCGCTTTGAACTAGTAAACTTTATTTCATCCTCATAAGGTAAACCTTTTTTCAAATTATTTAATACCTTTGCTGTTTTATCAATAAGACTTTCTTCTAATACAACGCTTGCTGTCCTTGGATAAGTAATGTATTTTTTTTCATAAAGAGATTGAGCAACTTTAAGTACTTTATCTGAAGTCCATCCTTTGTATTTGTTCGTGATATATCCTTGCAGATTTGAAAGATTAAATAAATAAGGCGGATATTCCCTTTTTCGTTCTACTTGTTTATCGATAATCGTTGCTGTTTGATTCTGTAGTGCTTGTTCAATTTCTTCTAAAGTTGCTTTATTTTTGAATTTATCTTCTTCATTTTCAAAGTATGTTCCCTCATATTCCTTACCGTCGTGAGTCTTAAATGTAGCAGTAAGTTTAAAGTATTCTTCTGGGATAAAACTTTCTATGGCTTTATCACGATCATAAATTATTTTTAATGTTGGCAAGAGAACCCTGCCGATATTAAGTGCCTTCCCTTTTCCTTTCTGATACTTTAACGTAGCAACAGAAGTTAAATTTATTCCGATCACCCAATCGGCCCATTGTCGGCCGATTCCTGCATCCTGAAGTGGTTTCATTTCATTATTAGGCTTAATTTGTTGAAGCCCTTTTAACACTTCTACAGGTGTCCACTCGTTTAGCAGCAGACGAAAAACAGGTTTCTGTGTCTTCAGATTGTATATAATGGTATCCCCAATAATTTGGCCTTCCCTATCAAAATCGCAAGCAGAGATGACCATATCTACATCATTACGTTTTATTAAACTATAAATTATTTTAAGTTGCTTTTTCGCACCTAGATCTTCTTTCCCCCTATTTCGAGGATCACTTTTAACCTTGTAACGAAAGTTAGGCGGAATAAAAGGAAAGTTTTCCATACTCCATTTTGCCATTTTTTCATCATAATCTTTTGCATCCAAAAGTTGCAGAAGATGGCCAAAAGCCCAGGTTATAATATGGCCATTCCCCTCAAAGTATCCATCATTTCGACTCTTAATTTTTAAAGCATCTGCAATGTTTTTTGCTACAGATGGCTTTTCTGTAATTATCAATTTCATAAGAAAAGCTCCCTCTAATGAACTATCAACATTATTTTCCCATTGAAAGTTCAAGTCGTAAAGAGTAAATTAATTGGAATCAAAGAGCTTCAAATTTATAGACCATTTAATTTACATGAAAAATATCTCCTCCGAAATCGGAGGAGATTATAAAATAAGCTATTCATAAAATTAATAGGTTAAATGCTCTTTGTGGGATACCCGCTTTCTAAAGACATAGTAGCTCCATACCGTATAAGCAAGAACAAAAGGCAAAGTGGTAACAACTACGATGGTCATAATTTTAAGGGAATAATCACCGCTTGCTGCATTATAAACCGTTAAATTAAATGCTTTATTAATAGAGCTAATCATGACTCTTGGGAAAAGTCCCACAAAAATTGCGGATACCGTAAAAGCCAATCCTAAGCCTGTCATCGTGAATGCTAATCCTTCTTGTTTTTTTGTAATGAAGTAAGGGGTTAAAGCATAAACAATTACTATCAGCCCAACTAAAGTGAGTTCAGGAACCATGCGTACTTCAAAAATATCTGTCTTAAACCATGATAATCCAACAAAGACTACGAGTACTCCTAATACGGCGAAGGTGAGTTTTTTTGCGAGTTTGGCAGATCTCTCTCGAATCTCATCCTCTGTTTTTAAAGTAAGGAAATTTAAACCATGCAGCAAACATAATAACGTTACTGTTAAGCCACCCCATAGAGAATAAATATTAATATAATCAGCAAACCCTGCAGACATGTTCATATCAATGCCTATTGGCATTCCTTTTAACATCGAGGTAAACAAAACACCGACCAAAAAAGGAGGAAGTAAGCTGCTTAAAAATATTACCCAATCCCAAACGTTCGTCCAGCGGGAATTATTAAGCTTCCTTCTAAATTCAAAGGATACTCCACGGCCAATTAAACAAAGCAGAACTGCGAATAATGGCAAATAATAGCCGCTAAACATTGTTGCATACCAATGTGGAAATGCTGCAAAAATTGCTCCGCCACCTGTCAATAACCATACTTCATTTGCATCCCAAAATGGCCCAATCGTATTAACCAAAATAGAACGCTCTGTTTGGTTGCGTGCTAGAAATCGAGTGGACATTCCTACCCCAAAATCAAATCCTTCAAGAAAGAAGAAACCAATAAAGACGACGGCGATTAAGACAAACCATAACACACTAAGTGTCATCCTAAGCACCTACCTTTTTATTAAACGGATCGGTAATAGTCGGAGCGTCAACCCCTTGCAATGCCTCCGGTCCTCTTTTTACTTCACGAACAATTAAATAAACCATTACACCTAAAAGGATCGTGAATACCAATAAATACAAAATAAAGGATATTAGTATTTCTCCGCCTGAAACATTTGGAGAAACTGCACTCGTTGTTGACATTACACCAAATACTGACCATGGCTGACGTCCAACCTCCGTCATCATCCAGCCTGAAGTATTTGCTAGAAATGGGAATGCTATAGCGGGAAGCGTAAATTTTAGAAACTTACCACTTTTTTCAAGACGATCTTTTCTCCAGAGAATTAAACCAGAGATGCCAAGCAGAATCATTAGTACTCCAAAACCAACCATTAACCTAAAGCTCCAATACGTTGTTTTCACAGGAGGAATATAATTTGTTCCATCACCTGCCAAAGAATCATATTTGGCTTTGTATTCATTTTGGAGAGTATTCATCCCTTTCAAACTGCCCTCAAATTTTGAATAAGAAAGAAAACTTAATGCATATGGGATATTAATTTCAAAACTATTTTGCTTCTTATCTGTATCAATTATTGCGAATACAGACCATGGTGCCGGGTCTTGGGTGTCAGCCCAAATGCCTTCAGCTGCTGCCATTTTCATTGGCTGTGTTTTAACCAGATACTGCGCTTGAGCATGGCCTGTTAAGGCTACGCCAACGCTGCCAATTAGTCCGATTACAAGAGCTATTTTTAATGATTTCTTATAAAATTCAATATGCTGCTTACGAAGTAAACAATGTGCACAAACACCCGCAACAAAAAAACCCGCCGTAGCAATAGCTCCAGTTAAAACATGTGGATATTCAACCCATAATTGTCCATTTGTCAACAATGCGCCAAAGTCATTCATCTCAGCACGGCCATTATTCATTTGATATCCAACTGGATGCTGCATAAATGAATTAGCAGTCAAAATCCATAGAGCTGACAATGTAGTACCTATCGTAACCAGCCAAATACAGGCCAAATGCACTTTCTTAGAGAGACGTTCCCAGCCAAAAATCCAAATACCGATAAAGGTTGATTCCATAAAGAATGCAAGTAATGCCTCAATTGCCAAAGGTGCACCAAAAACATCACCCACCATACGGGAATAATCCGACCAGTTCATACCAAATTGAAATTCTTGAATGATGCCGGTTACAACGCCAACTGCAAAGTTAATTAAGAATAAATGTCCCCAAAACTTTGCCATCTTTTTGTAAATCTCGTTGTTTTTCATTACATAACGTGTTTCCATTAGAGCGACCATAAAAACAAGACCAATTGAAAGTGGAACAAAAAGAAAGTGAAAGATGGTAGTCGCTGCAAATTGAATTCTTGCCAGCCACAAAGGATCCATAATAATTCCCCCTATCCATTATTTCAAATTGTCCATGATGCTTCTTGCTCGCTATTTCACAAATTTCTATAGCTGCTGTGAGACCCCACCTGGAACTAATTAAAAAAGAAAAACTAAAAAGCTTAAACACTGCCTGTTTTAATTAGTTAAGATGTAACCTCACTTTTATTTTAACAAATTCTACCATACAAAAATCTCTCTTTTTCGTCAGTTTTATGAACATTCTAAATTTACGTTTCTTCAGTATTTTAAAAAAATAAGTAAAACTATTTCACACAAAAAAAGCTTTTTCGGCAATTCTTCTAAGTGCTATTGATTCAATTAAAATAGCATCGTTCTCTAGGAACAATATTACATACGGATATGATGAAGGAGGGGACTCTTTCTACTTTAAAAATGATGATCCCAATGTTTTTATCGTCGACTAAAAAGGCCTCTCCATGGGTGAAACTTGTCAAATTTTTTTCAATCTTTAAAATGGATTTGAAGATCACTTCTTTTTCCTCAGCTTCAAACGTTGCATGTGGAGCAAATCTCAAAATCCATTCCTCCCCATCGATTGAAAAACGATACATACCATCGCCCCTTTAAAGGAATTAATATTAGTTTAAGATATGACTTGGGACTGATTTTATGTTTTTAAAAATGGGTTTTCAATTATTTCCCAACATTGAGTTTCAGACACTTTTTGATCCCAAAAAAACGCTTACATTCCTTGACTGTCAACCATCATTCGTGTATATTATAATCATCATGATTCAGAATAGAATAAAAATTTTTCAACTGTCTGCTTCATGAAAATATTTAACTTAGGTGCCATTGGTGTCTTGAAAGGTTTAGGAGGAAAAGAGTTTATGCAAAACGGTAAAGTTAAATGGTTCAATAACGAAAAAGGTTTTGGTTTTATTGAAATTGAAGGCGGGGACGATGTATTCGTACATTTCAGTGCTATCCAAGGTGACGGTTTTAAATCCTTAGAAGAAGGTCAAGAAGTTTCCTTCGAAGTCGTTGAAGGAAATCGTGGACCACAAGCTGCAAACGTTGTAAAACTTTAATTTAAAAATACAAATTCAAAGGCTGGCACATTGCCAGCCTTTTTCTATGATTAAAGCTGGTGTTTGTTTTCGTTTCATACATTATCAAAGGTAAAACGGCCTTTATTACATCAACTTAATCTTTCCCCAAATTCTCTAAGCTTTTCTCCTACTGTACAATCAGTAATACAAAAACGATGTGCTGCCCTTTTCCCGAATTCCTTTTTTAAATGCTGATGTAAAAAACAGCCCTTACAATATTGTTCCATCATTATTTGAACACTTTCAAACAGCTCTTTTTTAGTCCTATCTTTCACGCCACTTCCACCCCAAATTTCTAGAGTAATTGTGTTTTAGCAAATATTTCTTTCCCAAGAAGGGCTTGACTTGCCAGTTTGTCTGCTTCTTTATTATCATTCCGAGAAATAACTGTATATTTTGGGACAATCCCAAGATTTTTAATTTTCTCTTCTATTCGAT
This sequence comes from Neobacillus sp. PS3-12, assembly GCF_030915385.1. Classification (GTDB taxonomy): domain Bacteria; phylum Bacillota; class Bacilli; order Bacillales; family Cytobacillaceae; genus JAEVLT01. The sequence continues at coordinate 759,081 of NZ_CP133268.1, forward strand.
CGAGCCAGCTATTTAAAACTTCTTCATAGCAAGGCCATTCTCCCTCAAGCTGTTTTAATACTCCTTGTGAGTCTCCTTTGATTTCGCAAGGAAGGCGATGGACCCCTAATTCCTCAAGTAAAGTAAGAGCAAAATAAAGGGCTGCGTATTCCGCTTCATTATTCGTTTCGATTTCATCAAATTGTTCATTCGCACGAATCCGATACTTCTTCTTGCCTTGTTTAAAGAAAATGACTGCTCCAAGCCCAGCTTGATTGTTTTCCTTATGAAAACCTCCATCAAAGAAAAGGGTAACTTCATGAGGGTCTTCTTCAATTTCAGTATGAAGCTTTTTCACTTCCTTCAATGTCCATGATGTTCCAATTTCATCATAAAAAACAAGATCTATTGCTTTACCAGATTTTTCAAGTTCTTCCCCAGTTTCTATCGCTAATTCACCAGAAATATATTCAGAGGAAAAAAGAACCTTTTCATTCCCATTTAATTTATACGTCCATTCTATTTTATATTTCATTATTTTCAGCCTTTCTACTCTTTCTCAATCTTATTATTAGTTATCATGCCCAGCTATCCAAATGCAAAATGCAAATTCTTTTTCATACATGACTGTGTTAATTTATGATAAACTTTCAGTAACTATTACCATTAGGATATGGAGGAATCAAGGTTGATCGAAGTCTATATTGATGGTGCAAGTGCAGGGAATCCAGGGCCAAGCGGAGCAGGTATTTTTATCAAAGGAAATGGTCTAAATAAAAAATACTCGATTCCACTCGGAATAATTTCAAATCATGAGGCAGAATTTCAGGCGTTCCTCCATGCGTTAAAAATTTGCATAGAACATAAATTCACCGTTGTGTCCTTTCGAACGGATTCAGAATTGGTAAACCGAGCGGTTGAAAAAGAATTTGTTAAAAACGAACTATTCGCCCCGATGCTACAGGAAGCATTACAGCTTTCCAAACAGTTTGATTTGTTTTTTATGAAATGGATTCCCAGTCGCGAAAACAATGTTGCTGATGAACTCGCAAGAAAGGCGATCCAAAAAAGCAGAACAGGAGAAAAATGACATCATGAAAAAAACAATCCTAGCTGATATCACATTACTTTTAGTAACCATTGTATGGGGTTCAACCTTTGTTTTGGTTCAAAATGCGATAAGTTCTCTTAGACCTTTTTCTTTTAATGGTATACGCTTTTTTATCGCCGCAGTGGTTCTTATTCTTTGGCTCGTTTTTTTTGAAAGAAAACAATTACAATTGTTAACCAAGAAATTAGTCTTTACCGGAATGTTTATCGGTTTTTGGCTTTTTCTTGGCTACGCAACACAAACGGTCGGACTGCTATATACAACATCATCCAAGGCAGGATTTATTACCGGATTAAGTGTTGTTTTAGTTCCATTATTTTCAATGATTTTATTAAAACAAACTTTAAATAAAAATGCTATTATCGGGGTGGTTATTGCCACCTTCGGGCTTTTTTTCCTTACGGCAACAGATATTTTCGGATTTAATATTGGTGATTTGCTGGTGTTTGTATGTGCGATTAGCTTTGCTCTACATATTATTTTTACAGGAAAATTCACCGATAAATTTCCAACACTCCTGCTAACTATTATCCAGCTTACTACAGTATCTTTGCTTTCAATGATTTTATCCTTGCTATTTGAAAACTGGAGGGCATCGTTCCATTCGAATGTTTTATTTTCGAGTAACGTATATATGGCTCTTTTCATCACATCAGTATTTGCAACTGCATTAGCTTTTTTAGCACAAACAAATTTCCAAAAGTTCACTACTACAACCAGAGTAGCCTTGATTTTTGCGATGGAACCAGTTTTTGCAGCTATAACTGGATTTTTCTGGGCACATGACCGATTAACCATTACGGCTATTTTTGGCTGCATTCTTATTTTTTTAGGAATTATTTTTGCAGAACTGCCGATAAAGAAAATTTTATCTCCGCAAAAAATAGTCCAAAGAGAAAGGAAAACCTCGTAATAAGGTATGGTATAAAAATAACTCCCTAAAACAGGGAGTTATTTTTATGATATTGCAAGCAATGCTTTATCTTTTACATATTTTAGTGCTGCATTTCTTGTTTTTATGTTATTTGCTGTCAGGGTCTCAAGCAAAGAAAGATAAAAGCTTCCATCAAAACCTTTTTGTGCTTTCAATGTTAACTCTATTGCTGTATTGATGATTTCATCGGGCGCATTTGTAGAGTGCTTGCCAAAATAAATAAAACCGATTGCATCTTCTTGCAATTGAAAACCTTTCCCTCGTAAATCATGTAAGTATTCTTCCACTGTCTGCAAGATGTTACTTCCTCTCCCAAAAATTCTAAAAGCAATCTATTTAAAATCTTACTCGAAATTTGGTTTCTTTTCTATTCTTTTTCGTACAGAGATGGCCGATAATGCCTACAACACAACCTAATATTGCACCGCCTAATACTTCATTTGGCTCATGCCCAAGCATTTCCTTTAATTTTTTCGGTGTCTTTTCTTTGAATTCAACTTTTTCCTTATTTGAAATCTTCTCTACCAATTCATCTAATGAATTTACTTTTAATGTAAGTTCTCCTGTTTGCCTGCGGATTCCTTGTGCATCATACATGACAATCAGCCCATAGATCAGCGACAATGCAAAATCAACTGTCGGTAATCCCTGCCGTAAAGCAATATATGTTGTCAGCGATGATACTCCAGCTGAATGGGAACTTGGCATTCCTCCGGTTTGAAAAAATAATTCCGGCCGCCATTCTTTCTTTTTAAAGAAATGAATAGGAATTTTCAAACCCTGTGCCAAGCCGATACTAAAAAGAGCCAAATAAACTCCTTTGTTCATCTTTCTCACCTCTTGTTAATATTGTTCAGAAAGAAGTGTTTAATTATTCTACATGGAAATACTAACAATCATGGGAGGTGAACCTAATGGGTAAAAAAGGCGGAGCAAGCAGGGGAGTAAAAGCACCAGGTGTAAACCCGCAGGGTTACGGACAGGATGCAGAATTCTCAGAGGAGCCAAAAAGTAAATTAGAAAATGCTGCAAAGAAAAAGAATACAAAATAATAAAGAAAACTCGCCGATTGGCGAGCCCCAAAGGGCGAACACAGTGGCGTAGTTACACTTCCCAGGCTCGTAGAGTGCCACGTCCTGTGGCACTCGCCTGACTAGGACATCCTGTCCGTCGTGCGACATAGGAAAAGGCTGCCCTTAGGACAGCCTTACTTAGGCTTAAGAAACAAAATCAGCTTCTTGTGGAAAGACACGGTGCAAGCCTCTTAGCTCCAATTGAGAAAACATGTCAAAGACTTTGTCTTTTTCAATGGTAAGTTTAGCTTCATCTAGACTGCAAGAAACCGGTACATCACAACGGATCTTCGCAAGTTTTCTCGATAAGTGCAGCATTTCGAGGTCTTGCTCTATTTTTGTTTTATTTCCTTTTGAAAGTTTATCTAAATTTGATATGATCCCTTCAATATGATCATACTCCTGTAACAGCTTTAATGCCGTCTTTTCCCCAATTCCTTTGACACCTGGATAGTTATCACTAGTATCTCCCATCAAGGCCTTTAAATCGACCATTTGTTGCGGATTAATGCCTTTATCCTCATAAAAAGTCTCTGGCGTATGAACGTGATAATTGCCATATCCTTTTTTCATTAAAATGACAGAGATATTTTCATCAAGCAGCTGAAGGATATCCTGATCACCCGTTAGGATCGAAACATTGGACACTGATTTTGCTTGACTAGCTATCGTTCCAATGCAGTCATCTGCTTCAAATCCTGCCATGCCAATATTCGGGATATCAAATGCAGAAACAACCTCTTTTACTAGATCAAATTGAGGGATTAACTCGATTGGTGCTTCCCCTCGATTTGCTTTATAACCGTCATATAATTCCGAGCGAAATGTTTTACTTCCCATATCCCAACAAGTGACGAGATGGGTTGGCTTAAAAGAAGAAATGGCTGTCATTAGATGTTTAACGAAACCATAAATTCCATTTGTAGGTATTCCTTTTGAATTTATCATAAATTGCCCTGTTACAGCAGTGGCATAATAGGCGCGAAACAATAGTGCCATGCCGTCAACGAGCATTAGGGAAGGCTTTTGTTTTTGCAACGATATTCCTCCTCAAATTGTCTTTAAAAATAAATGCCATCCTATTATATCATAGGAAAGCATTCATAATCAGAAGCCTTTTTAAATCCCGAAAATTTCCCATAACCATTGATCAAGTGTTTCCGATGACGACTTTATCCTTGGAATATCGTTATATTCTTCAGTTTCTTTAAATGAAAACTGCAAAAGCTGAGTGATCGAAACAGCTTCAAATTCAGACAAAAGCTTGTTATTTCTTTTAGCTTCCGCTATGGTTTGATAAGCTGCATACAGATCGGGATCTTCTGTTTTAGCAATTTCGATTAATGTAAATGGTGATGCAACGGATTTTGCATTTGCTATGCCTACTCTTATTAGTTCAGCACGCAGCGACTGGAGTAATTGCTTTTGCTTTTTCAGCGAAAAACTCCCTTTGGAGCTTTCCCTGATATTTCGTTTGCATAGTGAACCATAATGTTTAAATAATGAAAAGGGAGAATAAGTAGATTCAATTATCTTTTTAAGTTTTTGTGAAAATTCCTCTGCTTCTTTATAAATAATCGGTGAATATACCCATTCATAAATACTGGGATTAGACTTTGAAATAAGTTCAAATGCTTTAAATATGTCATAGCCGCTTGTATCAAATGGTGATTGAAATTCCAGAACCTGTTTAGCTTTATTCAAGGTAATATATTTTTTTAAGCCATGGTAGCGATAGATGAAGCGAATATCAAAGTCTGAAAAGGGATTTTCGAGCCCCCATGCCCTGCTGCCAGCTTCACAGGCAAAAAGAATATCCAATTCGCAGTCTTGTTCAATTCTTGAAAGCCAGTCCTTCACACCGATTTCATCCTTATTTTAATTTTGATAATTCTTCTTTGATTTCGATTAATTTTTCAGTTGGTACCCCACCGTCAAGTGCTGAAAGCAAACTTAGATAGAAGTCGTCTGCTTCTTCTATTATTTGTGAGATCAGTTGTTCAAATACGCCTTCAATTACAGCATGATAAAGTTCGATAACCCGTAACTTTTCAGTCTTTAAATATTCATCAGCTGGTATAGTAAGTACTCGATTAAGTTCATCACTCATTAATTTTTTCTCATTTTTTTCAAAGAAGGATTTTGGATTTTTAAAATAACTCATCGCCTTTGAGAACAATCCAGAGTTGATCCCTATAAAAGCAGTTTCAAATTGAATTTCTTGTTTATTAGTAAATTCAAAGATCGAAAAAGAAAGATCTTGGTTGACATTTTGAAGCTCGTTAACCAGTGCTTCTTGATATTGGGCTACTATTTTTTCTGTAAAGCGATCAAGTCTAACGGTTGTCGCTCTCATTTCCTGGGCAAAGTCATAGCCAATTTCCTCAAGAAATTCTGATAGTGAATCTTGTAATGCTTTTTTTAGGTTCCGTCCATCATCACGTAATACTGCTGGATTAAATGCTTCTTTAAAGAAGTCGCCAAATCGGAAGAATACCCTTTGTTTAATATAATAAACCAATTCTTCAGTTTCCTGTGAAAGACGTTTCTGCAGACTCTCAGCTCGTTGCTGCTTAACAATCGCTTGAATCCGTGCTTTCTCTGCTTCAATTTGTTCCCGTTTGTGAAGCTTTACAGCAGCATCCTCTTTCGAACTATCAATTAGCTTACCCACTAATTGACTAACACGGTGCAGTTCATTTTCTGATGAGGCCATAGCCATGTTGGCCAAGTCATTTGAAATAAAATGATAAAAAGCATTCTCAAATTGCTCCATACCTGAACTTGGAGTATCTGCCTGCTCTTGTTTTTCCTTTAAAGCATTCAAACTTGATAAAGGATATAAATGCGGATTTCTCACTCCATATTTAATCAGTTGATCATGGACGTATTCCATAACCGTATTCTTCTCTTCCTCACTGTCTGAAAGATCAATCGCATTAATAATAAAGAACATTTTATCTAATTGGAAGGAATCCTTAACACGCCCAAGCTGAATTAAAAACTCTCTATCAGCTTTTGAAAAAGCATGATTATAATACGTAACAAAGAGAATTGCGTCGGAATTTTTGATGAAGTCAAACGCTACATTCGTATGGCGGGCATTAATTGAATCAGCTCCTGGAGTATCTACTAGTGTAATTCCTTTTCGGGTTAATTCACAATCATAATAAAGATCAATCCACTCAACGAAACAGGATTTCTCTTCCTTAGCAACAAAGTCACTAAATTCCGCTATTGTTGTTTCGATAATTTGCCCCAACTGATCTCTAAAAGCTTGATATCCTCGTTTAAATGCCTGTAAAAAAGTATAATTTGTCTTTTCTACAGCACCTTCTTGTCCTGCTTGGCCATTTATTTTTTCAATATTCTTTAATGCCTCATTAAAGTTTTCCGCTTTTAAATCAAATATTTTTAGAGCGCGATTAATATCCTCAAGCATTGCTTGATCTTCTTTAAGCTTTACAAGAACAGTCCCATGAGAATAAGAATCGTTTACTGGTTTTATTTTATTGATTGCGGCCGTTGTCGGATTAGGTGAAACAGGCAGCACTTTTTCACCAATTAATGCATTCGCAAACGAAGATTTCCCTGCACTGAACGCACCAAATAATGCGACAGTAAAGCCCTTATGATCAAATCGCTCTGCTTTTTCAATTAACTCATGAGAAATTTTGTTAAATCCAGGGAGACCATGGACAAGCTTTGCAGTTTTCTTCAGTTTGCCAGCAATATCCTTCATTCGCTCAGTCGGATCGGTTAAAACTTTTTCTTCTTTTTTATCGTGATTGTTAGCTGACAAGATTGGCTGCTTCTCTTCTTTTTTAACAATATTTATTTCTTCTCCATAAACTACTTCGAATTCCTCTTCTACTGGTTTAAACAGATCAAATGGGTCATTCTCCAACAAGGGTGTTTGCGAGAAAAGTTTTTCAAGAATAGATTGTTGCTGTACTTGGTTAGCCTCATTTTTGTTTATAATTTCGTAGGCTTTGATATATCTTTCCAAGCCTTTCGATTGTGTCGCTAATTTTTCTTGTATGGCTGCATTTTTTGCATCTATTGCATCTATAATGGTCGTTTTAAGTGTTGATATAGCATTTTTAGCTGCACGTTTAATTTCACTTGCTACATCTTCTGTATAATTCAGAACATAATCGCCTGAAAGACGGGCACCTGTTTTGACGGCACTTTCTAATAAGTCGCTTGAAAATTGAACGTTTATACTTTGTGCATTAGCTAATAATTCCTGATTCTCGATGCGCTTATCCTTTAGGAGCTTCAGCAAAAACTCACGCAAATGCCACTCGACCTGTGTTTTTGTTTTTTCAAGGATATCCTGGTAAAAAAGATTAAGTCGCTCCTTTCTTGCATCTAATGTCTTTTGTTTCGTAAAAAGAAATCCAACCTTAAAATCAGGCTGACATGATTCGAGATAGGATTCTGCTAATTCCCTCGTTTGAAAAGGCATTAAATAGGCATTTTTCATAATTTGATTCACCTCTGAATCAAATTCGATTTCCGCCTTTTCTGCACCATCACCTAAATCCTCAACCGCTTCACTTAATTCATAATAGTTCTTTGCTAAATTAGCTTGCTCGTCGATTGACAATTCATTTAGGATTTCCCTGAATGGTGCGATTTCCTGGTCATTCGTTTTCTTTTTTACATCATAATGATCCTTCAGTACCTTTTGTAAGGAGTGAAAAATAGATTGTAAAAGCAATTGGTCTCGCTCTTTCAGTCTCTCCTCTAAAAAATTGTGTAACTGGTGGAATTGATTAAACTCGTGATCTTTTTTCTTTAATGAAGTATAAAAAATATCAGCAGGTTTTACCCCCCATGAAGAGAATGAATCAACCACACTTTTTTTAAATTCAGTGAAGGTAAGTTCCTCATCAGAGTGTTTGTCAATCTGGTTAATTACTAAGTAAACCTCTTTTCCTGCCTCTGTTAACTCTTTTGTAAAAATAAAATTCAACTCTGATTGAACATGGTTATAATCCATTACATAGAAAATTAAATCAGCAAGATGGATAGCAGATTCAGTGGCAATCCGATGGGCATCGTCCGCTGAATCAATACCAGGGGTATCCATAATAACGGTATGACTTGGCAAATTAGATTCACTATGACTAATTTCAATTTCTTTAATTTGATCCCCATCTTTACAATAATTTTTAACCATTGAATAATCATATGGGGCCAAATATAAACGTGGTTTCTCATTTTTAAAAAATACCTTTGCGTACTCTTCACCTGACTTGACTTTAACAAGATTGGCACTTGTTGGAATCGGGCTCGATGGCAGTAAATTTTCTCCAACAAGTCGATTAATCATTGTTGATTTTCCAGCAGAAAAGTGCCCACAAAAAGCGATTGTGAATTCGTCATTCGCCAATTTTTCTGCTAATTGTTTTACTTTCCCTGCATTTTCATCATCTTGATGTTCAATTAAATACTTATATGAAGTTAATAACTTCCCCTTTAATGATCGAACTGTCTCCTGACGATTCTCTGTTTGAATCATAACTTATTTCCCCTTATATCAAACTTTGTAATAATAAGTATTATTTTATACGAAAATTCTAATTTTTCCTATTCATACTATCTAATATTTTAAAAAAACTGTCGATTAATAAGAAAAACATTGTTGTAACAAAAACGAGAACCCCTTCTACAAAAAAAGCTTCCCCGACATAGGGAAGCTAAACGTTTTGAAGGTGTTGTTGTGCAATTCCATTATACCCTTAGGTTTTACTAGATTTCATCAACAAAACTTTTCCAAAAACGTATATTCATGAAAAGACAATGTCTCTTTTGGTCAATTTTGTTTTAATATATGCCGAGTAAATCTCACTTTACTCTTTTTCGCATTGCTGCCTTTGAACTTCAATCAAAATTTTTTTATTGGCCAAAGTCCCGCAAATCTTACAATACGTCTCTATATTGTATAGAAGCCGACAATATTCACAATAATATTTAACCATCATTAAAAACTCCCAATTTAATAATTTTTATTAGTTTATTTTTATTTTTAGAAAATGTGAAATTTAATAAAGAAACGCCCAACAGGCGCTTCTTTCAGGCTGTCAAATACTCGGCAACCTATCATTTTATTCAATTACTTTTAATGACTCACTGCGTTAATATTATATAACAGTATTGCGTATCGGCTGTTAAACAAGTCTGTTGATTGGCGCTCCAGGCACTTCGCTTTCCGCGGGCGTGCCGGGGAGCCTCCCCGCGGAAAGCGAGTGCTCGGAGAGGAAATCAACAGAACCATTAGCAGGGACAGTCGCTAAATTTTATCTAGAGATGACAAAATCAAAAACTGCCGAGAAAATACACTTTCTCGACAGCCTGGAAAGTAGCGCCCAACAGGCGCCTCTTTATTAGTTGTTTAATCGATATACTCCACTATATTTCTCATGAAGATAATCGATTAAATATTGAGGATTTAATTCTTCTCCCGTTACATCCAGAAGAATTTCAAGCGGTTTTTTCATTTTTCCGTACTGATGAATATTTTTATTGAGCCATTGTTTTATTGGAAGCAATTGACCGTTTTCAAGCAATTGGTCAAAGTCTGGAATTACCTCTAATAGCTTATGCTTAAATTGAGCAGCATACATATACCCTAGGGCATAGGACGGAAAATAGCCAAAACTTCCTCCTGCCCAATGAACATCCTGCAGAACACCTTCAGCATCATTTTGCGGTCGAATACCGAGATATTTCTCATACATGTTATTCCATACTTCGGGAAGGTCTTTTACTTCAATTTCATGATTAAATAAACCTTTTTCGATTTCATAACGGATGATGATATGAAGCGGATATGTAAGCTCATCTGCTTCAATGCGAATTAAAGATGCTTTGGACTCATTGATTGCCCGATAAAAATCCTCTAAATTAATTTGATTAAACTGTCCATTTGAAAATGATTTCAAAAGTTCATAATTATGTTTCCAAAAAGAATAGTGCCTTCCAACAAAATTTTCATAGAATAGCGACTGGGATTCATGAATACCCATTGATGTGCCCGAACATAATGGTGTTCCAATCAGTTCAGATGAAATATTTTGCTCATAAAGGGCATGACCGCCTTCATGGATGGTCCCAAAAACAGCTGTCCGAAAATCTTGCTCATCATATCGGGTTGTAACTCTAACATCTCCTGGATTTATTCCTGTAGCAAAAGGATGAACAGTTTCATCCAATCTTCCTGCCTCAAAATTAAAACCCATTTGCTCTAAAATTTTCAAACTAAATTGACGCTGGTTTTCTTTCGTAAATGTCTTATATATGAATTCTGTTCTTGGTTTATCTGCAGTTTCTGACACACTTTTAACTAGCGGGACTAGTTTAGTTCTCAATTCACCAAATACTCGGTCAAGAATATCAACCGTGATCCCTGGCTCATACATGTCAAGCAATGTATCATACTTATTTTTTTCGTAACCCCAGTAATCTACAAAACGTCTCGTCATTTCAACGAGCTTTTCCAAATAGGGCTGGAACATGGCGAAGTCGGACTGTGCTCTAGCTTGTTCCCAAATAGTTTCAGCATTTGATTGAAGGATAACGTATTCTTTATACTCTTCAGCCTGAATCTTTTTATTACGTTCATAGTTTTTATGGCACTCTTCCAGAGTTCTTTTTGAAATATTAGAAATGTTCTTTCCTTTTAAATTTGCAATATATGCAGCCATCTCTTCAGAAACAGACATTTTAAATACTTCCGAGGATAGCATACCTATCACTTCAGACCTTTGCCCAGCGCCTTTTTTGGGTGCACCAGTGCGTAAATCCCAATATATGAGGGCAAGTGCTTCATTGTATGATGACATCTTCTTAACATATTCAAGAAATTCTTTTTCCAATTGAACAGTATTTAAGCTCATCGAACATCCCCCTTCCTTTCTTCCATATTTTATCATAATATGCAATATTCCATTAAAATAAAAAAAATAACAGAAATAACTTATTTCTGTTGTATAATTAGTTTATAGTAAATAATTTGAATATTATATATATTTATTTTTTTCAATTGCAATTCTCCATGTTTCAGGACATTCTTCAAGATACTCCCAAATAAACTGCACTAAAGGAGGAAATGGTATTGAAAGAACTAGTTGGTCGCTGTTCTTGTTGTGGAAAGGAACTTTTTTGTTTGGACGGTTTTTTTAATGGTATTTATACGAAAGACAAAAAAATCATTTGTTTTGAATGTGATACCCAAATAAAAGAAAACAATCCGCAAAGTTAGTCTTTGCGGATTGTTTTCTTGCTATTCTTCTTCAACAGCAAGATCTTTAACTGGAAGCTTTTCATTCTCAACATGTGTTGGCTTACGCAGGTTAAATATTGCTTTAAAGGCGAAAACAAGTAAGATGACGACACCAATTAAGAAAATTGTATCTGGTACCGCACGCCATAATAATAATTTTTGAACAATTGGCTGCTGCAAAAATGTTGCTGCACGAGATGCGGCATATCCATGATCAAAAGCATCTTTAATTTGCAAGAAACCGACTGGAAGCAAGGATAAAAAGACCATACCAGCCAAACCAATATTTAACAAGATGCAGCTAATTTTAAGCCATTTATCGTTCCAGGCCTCAGGTTTTACAATGCTTCTTAATGAGTAGAGAAGGACGGCGATCGCAAACATTCCGTATACGCCCATCATCGAACCATGACCATGTGCTGGAGTTAAGAATTGACCATGTTCAAAGAAAGCTACAGCAGGTAAGTTAATTAAGAAACCAAGCACACCAGCGCCAACTAAGTTCCAGATGGCAACAGAGATTAAGAACCAGAAACTTGCTTTGTAAGGGAAATCTACTCCCCCATCGCGCATCATTTTATATTGATCATATGCTTCAAGAATTAAGAGTGTCAACGGAACAACTTCCAATGCGGAAAATACTGCTCCGAGACCAATCCAAGCTTCTGACGAGCCATTATAGTAATAGTGGTGGCCAATTCCAAGCACACCGCTTCCTAATAATAAGATCAATTGGAAATACATTTGTCTAACGGTTGATTTCTTCGTTACTAAACCAAGTTGAACAAGTAAGAATCCAATAACGACAACGGCAAAGACTTCAAAAATCCCTTCAACCCAAAGGTGAATAATCCACCAGCGCCAGTAGTCAGACATTGTAAAACTGCTCGAAGGGTTAATGAATAATGCAAAGATATAGAATGCTGGAACAGCAATTGACGAGTAGAATAATAAGTGAATGAGTCCGCCTTTGTCTGATTCTTTTTTAAGTTCGGCCGTATCCCGCAATAAACGATAAAGAGCCAAATAAACATTCCGGCAATCAAAATGATCTGCCATATACGTCCTTCTTCAATATATTCCCAACCATTGTTACCTAATAAGAACCAGCTATTACCAAGATATCCATTTGCACCAAGCCACTCACCGATCATACTGCCAGCAACAAGGACAACTAATGCCCAGAATAAGATATCAACCAATAAGCCTTGTTTTTTAGGTTCAAAACCGCCAACAAGCGGTGCAATATAAATTCCCATACCCAGCCATGCGGTCGCAATCCAAAAGACAGCTAGCTGCAGGTGATAGCCTTTAGCAATATTGAACGGGAGAATATCATGAACCCATTTCATCCCAAAGAAACTCTGCGGTTCTGTGTAATAGTGAGCAAGTAGTGCCCCGAACATACATTGAACAAAAAACAATGCTGCCACAACAAAGAAATACTTACCTGCTTTCACTTGCGAAAGAGTTACAGGCATTTTTCTTAGATTTATCTCTGGAAAATTCCCTTCACTATAGGCTTCTTTCATATTAAGCTGGTAACGTTTGTAGAAGTATAAAATGATTCCGATAAATAAAACCAGGATTGTTACACTTGCACCGCTCCACCATACTGCCGAGAACGAAACCGTGTTTCCCGCATCTTGATAATATGGCCAGTTATTTGTATAAGTGATCTTATCGCCAGAGCGGACGGTACTTGAAAGCCACGCTGTCCAGAAGAAGAAGTCGGAGAGCTGCTGTATTTGGTCACCATTTGCTACATATACCCTATTGTTTTTAGGCATATCAGAGTCTTTAATTAAATTTGGTTTAAGACCCCATCCATCACCTTTCGTAAATATAACCTGATAGTAGGATCTCACCTTTTTTAACCCATAGGTTTGCGCATCTGTTAATTTTAATGTGTCTTTGCTGCTGTCATATCTGTTTTTGCGCATTTCATTAATTACATTATTCTTAATAATCGTTTTCTGATCATCATTTAATTGAGAGAATTTTTTACTAAATTTCTCATTTGCTTTAAAGTCTTGCATTCCTTGTGTATAAATCTTTAATGATTCAGCAGTATAATCAGGACCCATGTACGATCCATCTCCAAGCACTGTTCCATAATCCATTAAACCATATTTTTGCCAAACTGCCTGCCCGCCAATGATGGTATCTTTGGTGAAAAGAACATCACCTTTTTGATCTGAAACCGTAACTGGCCGCGGTGCCTGTTCCTTAAAAATCCAATATCCTCCAACCAGTAAAACAGTAAAAGTAATAAGGATCGTTAAAGTCAAAATAGATTTTAACAATGCATTCTTATTTTGCTTAACAATTTTCGGATTGGATATTCCTCGATTTATTTCCAACTTTTTTCATCCTCTCTTTTCTCTTTATGTCATTCATTGTAACTGTCACAGGAATGACATAAAGTGAAGTTCCTCATCTTGCACCTGTGATTTTTCACACACCGTTGAGAATTATTTTCACAAAATGACAATTCTATGACGGCGGTCACTTATTTTTAGAAATAGGGTTGTTACAATGACAATACAAACATTAATTCTTTATAGACATGAAGGTGATACTATCAATGAGGCATGAAGATATTGTAAAGCGATTATCAGCGGTTCCTTTATTCAAAGAGTTGACCTACGAGGAATTAGAACCTTTCGTTCAAGTTTCCCAAACACGTTTTTATAAAAGTAAAATGTATGCTTTTATGCAGGACGACCCACTGGACCGTGTCTTTTTTATTCATAGTGGTAAGGTGAAGATATGTCGAACAGACCTAAGTGGTAAAGAACAAATAATTTCTGTTCTCGAAGCGGGTGAAATGTTTCCTCATGCAGGTTTCTTCAGACATGGAAAATATCCAGCACATGCTGAAATATTAGAAGATTCTTATCTAATTGTTATTCCAATAGAGAAATTTGAGGAAATCCTAATTTCTTATCCTGAGCTTTGTATCAAAATATTTAAAGTTTTAGGTGAAAAGATTGTTGACTTGCAAGGCAGATTGGAAGCCCAAGTACTGCATAATACCTATGAACAAATTATTTTGTTACTGATCAGGCTCTGTAAATCTAATGGAGAAAAAAGAGATGACTTTTTTAAGCTAACCACACAATTCACAAACCGGGAATTGGCAAACATGATTGGCACTTCCAGAGAAACAGTAAGCCGTACCATCAACCAGTTAAAAAAGAAAGATTATATCATGCAGGATAACGAAGGTTTTTATTTATTGGACCTGGAAGCACTAAAGCAAGAGCTTTTTTATTAAGCTAAATTATTTTCTACTATTTAAAGGAGATGTTTATATTGGAAGCTAGAATAATTGAGCTTGACGTTAGAGAGGATCTAAAAAATAAAATTGAGCCTTTTCAAAAAATAATGGGAGCTATTAGCAGCTTAAACGCAAATGATACATTTATTCTGCATGCACCTTTTAAACCAACACCGTTATTTGCAGTATTAAAAGCAAAAGGATTTACACATGAAGAGGAAGAAATTGACGAAAAGCATTGGAAGGTTACTTTTGTTAAGAAAAGCTAATCATATTTAAAACAAAAGCATTAGGAAAAGGAGGATCATCAATGATTTTGGATAACCGCGGCTTAGAACCACCACAGCCAATGATGCGGACACTGGCTGCTTTAGAAAAATTGAGTGATGATGAAACCTTAACGATCATCAATGACAGAAGACCAATGTTTCTCTATGAACAATTGGAAGAGTTAGGGTACCAGCAGCGTACCGAACAACAAGAAGACGGAAGTTTCAGGATTGAAATTTTCCGATAAGAAGGTGAGTTAATTGCTTCCACAAAACTTGGGGAGTGAAACGAATATTAAGCTTCCCTTTTCATTTATTTTTTTCAGCCTACTTGCTCTTATTTTATCTCAGGTAATTTTAATTGCTAACGGACAACTGATGGCAGGCGGTATCTTTCGAATACCAGCTATTTGGTCCGCTGCACATTTGTTAATCCTGGGATGGGCCTTGATGACAGCAATGGGTGCCATGTATCAGCTTGTACCAGTAGCATTTTTGACGAAAATATGGAATGAAAAGTTTGGGTTCGTCCAATTTGGCGTAACAGCAATTGGGATTGTTTCATTTGCAGCTATGCTCTATTGGGCTCCACAAAAAGCGATCATCCCTGGAATCTTAACCTTTTTAGGAATCCTAATGTTTTTATTCCAAATGCTCATGACATTAAAGCAGCAAGCAAAAGGGACAATTCTTACTGCTTTTGTCGGTACAGCATTAGTTTGCTTGTTTATTACTATTTCCATGGGACTTACGTTAATTTATTGTCTAAAGACAGGTGCAGGCGCTAGTTATTATCAGTCATTCTTTAGAACACATCTATTAATGGGTATTACTGGGTGGTTTACTTTATTAATTTTTGGACTTTCTTATAAAATGGTTCCGATGTTCTCCTTAGCTCATGGATTTCCAATGGGCCAAGCAAAATATGTTTTTGGACTATACCTATCCGGCCTTGTGATAACAGGGTTGTCATTCTTTATCGAAGGTTCGTTCCTTGTTAAGCTTGGGTTTTTCTTATTACTGGCTGGTTTCTCTACTTTTACTTATCATATCAGTATTATTATCAAAAAAAGGCTAAAGAAAAAGCTTGATAAACCATTTAGTTTCGCCCTAACAGCTATTTTATTCGGTAATATTATTCATTTGGCTGCATTTATCCTTTTATGGACAAACAACTTCCAAAATCTTATCGGACCAATTCTCTATAGTTATTTGTTACTATGGATTGTTCTGAGCATTCTGGGATATCTCTATAAAATTGTGCCTTTCTTATGGTGGACACATAAATACAGTAAGGAAATAGGTAAACAATCTGTTCCGGCACTTAAAGAAATGATGAATGAAAAAATTGCGGTACCGTTATTCTTTCTTTTCATCCTTTCAGCGATTATGGTATTTTTTGCGCTTTCGTTTAAAGTAGCTATCCTCTTTAATGTGGGACAGTTGATTCTATCCATTGTTTTTATCATGATGTCAATAAGTATTTTAAGTGTAATTAAAAAATAAGATGAGGTGTTAGCTATGAATTTAGTTGAAAATATCCGTGAACAGTTAAAAACAGTTTATGATCCAGAATTAAATATTAATGTTGTCGATCTTGGCTTAATTTATGATATTGCGGTTAGTGATGAAGGGGATGTTAATATTACAATGACTTTAACAACACCTGGCTGTCCTTTACATAGCAGTATTGAAAGAGGGGTTCGTTACAGTCTGGAAGGATTAGAAGGAATTCGCAATGTGGATGTGCAACTTGTTTGGGAGCCTGCTTGGACCCCTGACCGAATGACACCAGAAGGAAAAAAATTATTACATGGATAAAAGATAAAAAACAAGGACCTGGTACAAACCAGGTCCTTGTTTCATTCTTTTGGTGTGACAGGCAGAACATCTTGAATACTTTCAAGTATTCCTAAATCGATATGATCATCTAACAGAATGTGTACAATTCCTTTATCCTCTTCACTTCTGATCAATCGTCCAATTCCTTGACGCAGTCTAAGGATCATATATGGCATGTCCACTTCAGCAAAAGGATTAGGAGAGCCCTCCCGTTTTGCAGTAAATACAGGGTCATTTGGCGGAAATGGCAATGAAAATATCAGCACATTTTCTAAGGAACGTCCCGGAATGTCCAGGCCTTCCCACAAACTCATCGAACATAGAACGGCATTCTCATTATTTTGAAATTCAGATACTAATGTACTAATTTCCGCATCTCCTTCAAAATATAGGGGATAGGCCAATTTATCAGGCAATTTTTGTTTTAAATCAATTAATTCTTGCTTATTTGCCACTAAAATGAGGGCACGTCCTTCAGTTTGATTAATTTGTTCTATGAGATACTGAATTTTCCCTTCAAAATCTGCTTTCGAAAACGCTGGCAATCTAACCTCCATCACATTTTCATAATCAAAAGGTGATTCAACCGAAAAGGATAAATAGTCGTTTATGCCAAGGCTTTTGGCAATATAATCAAATGACCCCTGGTTTGATAATGTTGCGGAAGAAAAAATAAAAGGTTTTTTTTGCGAAAAGACTTCTTCTCTCATTACTTCTTCAACCATTTTTGGCATGATCACAAGTGTTCGTTCTCCATGTTGTTCTTCGAACCAGATAATTCCGTTTACTGATTGGAGAAAAAGTTTTAATGAATGGGTAATTTGATCTAAATATTCCTCAACAATTTTTAATTCATAATCACTGATTACATAAAGCTCACTATCAAAAACAAGTTCCTCTTCAAGTTTCATCAGTCTGTCTAATAGTTCTCTACCCTGTTTCAATAATAATGCATGTTTATTAATAAACTGCTTTTCAGATCCCGGAACTTGATAGGCAAATTGGGAAATAAGCGAGAAAAATTGCTCATTTTCGTGGAGAACCTCTTCGATTGTAAAGAGCGTTTCATCTCTTACATTGTTTTCCATTAAACGAACCAGCAATGATTCAAGAGTTTGATCTGTAATCCTGTAACTTAACGCCTTCTGACAGGCAAACTCCAATAAATGACCTTCATCAAATATAACTGCAGCATGTTCTGGTAAAAGTGGGAGCTGGCCTTCCCGTTTTCTTGATTCTTTTGTCCAAACATGCTCCATATAAAAATCATGGGAACAAATAATTAAATCCTGTGAATGTCTGTAAAAGTCACGATTCAATGTTAACCCGCAGCGATGTCTTTTTTCACATGAAAAGCAATCCTGCAGTGAATCCCAACTGATCTTTGCCCAGTTTTCATCTGACAATTCAGGATAATCCCGACGATCCCCATACTTTTCAAAAGACTGCATCGAACTGCCAGAATGAACAAACTCTGGAAGTTTATCATATATTGCGCCAACATCATCAGAAGCATTAGAAAACCGTTCGTTTTCTAATTTTTGCAAGCATAAATATTGATTTCTCGATTTTGCTAAACGCACATCGATGTTCAGACCCAGAATCTTTTCTAATTTAGCGATGTCCCCTTCTTTTTTTACTAATTGTTCGATTAAGTTTTCGTCTGCACAAGCAATAATCGATGGCTGATTTTTATATCTGGCATATGTGATCGCATATAATAAATAGGCAATTGTTTTCCCAGTTCCTACCCCTGCTTCTGCAAACATAACCTTTTTTTCTTTAAATGCCTTTTCAAGCTGAAAAGCCATATAGATTTGTTCATCTCTAAGCTCAAAGCCTGCTTCCGGCAAAATATCGTAAAATAAGTCACCAATCCATTCACTTAACTTGTCATAAAATGTTTCGGTTTTAGCAATTGTAAACGGCATCCGGTTTTTCATCTAATACCTCCTAGAAAACAAAAAGAAAAGCGCCCAATAAAGACGCCTATCAATGTATAATCATTATTCAATCCTTTAATTTTAGCTTAAATTAAATTTTAGTCAATAAAAATCTTATTATCTTTTTTCGCTTCTCTGCCTTTTTTCCTTGGTATCTGCTGCTCATTTCACTTTATCTGCTGCTGAAAATGACAATGCTTGGTGGAATTCTTTTTGAGCATCTACAAGTTTTTCTCTTGCTGTTTCGAAAGACTCCTCTTCGGATAATAAATCCATTGATAAAGACAAAGCTTTAGAAATCATCGGAAAGTTAATATCGTTCCCAAACATGCCATCCCCTCCAGTTTTTCATCATAAAAGTATTCTATTCAACCTAAGCATTTTTTATACCTATGGTATTTCAACTGAATAGTTTCTGGTTTAGTCATCTTGAGGCCGAGGTTTCCTCTTTCCCCAATATTGGTAAAGATCTGTGCGTATAAATCCATTGAACAGCTTGCGTTTTTTCGTTGCTGGTTTTCCGTATAATCCCTCAAAATTTTCATTTGAAGTTAGAATATAAATGGACCAAGTATCAAGAGCAGCAAATGTTTGACCCATTTCTTTATACATTTGCTCTACTTCTCTTTTCTCCCCTAATCTTTCTCCATATGGAGGATTACCAACCATGACACCATATTCTTTACTCGTTGTAAGATCCTTTACTTGCATTTGTTTAAATTGAACTAAGTCACCGAAACCTGCTTCAAATGCATTTTCTTGAGCAATACTGACCATCCTGTGGTCAATATCCGATCCAATGATGTCTAATGGTTGGTCGTATTTCGCCAGGTCTTCAGCTTCATTTCGGGCTTCTTCCCAAACACGAGCAGGAATCCAGCCCCAACTCTCAGATACAAATTCTCGATTAAAGCCTGGTGCAATATTTTGGCCTATTAATGCAGCCTCAATTGGAATTGTACCAGAACCACAAAATGGATCCCAAAAAGGACGTTCTGGATTCCAGTTCGTTAACATGATAAGTGCAGCGGCCATTGTTTCCTTCAGTGGCGCAACGCCTTGTTCGGCTCTATAGCCCCTCTTATGTAATCCTGTTCCACTTGCATCAATAGTTATCGTGGCAATATCTTTTAATAATGACACTTCAATACGATACAGTGCACCGGTCTCTTCAAACCAACTTGACCGTTTGTAGTGTGACTTCAATTTTTCAACAACTGCTTTTTTTACAATTGCTTGACAATCGGAAATACTGAATAACTTGGATTTTACGGATTTTCCTAGAACAGGAAACTCCGCATCTTCTGGTAAATACTGTTCCCATGGCAGCTTTTTTGTTTTTTCAAAAAGCTCATCAAATGTTAGTGCTTTAAATTCTCCGACCTTTACTTTAATTCGATCGGCAGTCCGCAGCCATAGATTACAGCGCGCAATTGCAGATTCGTCTCCTTCAAAAATTACTTTTCCATTTTCTACCTGACAATCATAACCAAGTGCACGGACCTCTTTAGCTACAAGTGCTTCGAGTCCCATTGCAGCAGTCGCAATTATTTGATATTTTTCCATTTTTTCACCCTTAACTTTTACTTAATTATGTATGTTTGTACGAATTGTCATTTCTATTATAGACCATTGAGAAGAAAATAAAAAAGCTCTCCCGTTTAGGAGAGCCCTTAAATTTTCGGAAATTAGATGTCGCATTAATAACGTTCTGTAAGCCATGTTCTGTGCCTATGTACTGCAAACGACTAATGTCTCGTACAAAGGCGGTAATCATCTATCTACAGATTCAGGAAGAATCTGTCCTTCTCCTTGTTGAATTCCTCAGAGAAGGTGCCCCTACCATCATTTGGGTTTCTCGCTCGTGGGGTTTACCCGTTCCACCCTTTCCATTTCTAGAAAGGCAATCGTCACTGTGGCACTTTTATAGGTATTCATACCATATCCAGATGGACTTAGGTATTTTCCCAGCCGTCAGCCTAATGCGAGGCTGCCCTAGCTTATCGTTTCACTAGGCACGAACACTACGAGCATCTCAGCTCGTGCGAGCATGGACTTTCCTCTGCTGCGTAAAGCAACAGCGATTACCCGAACGTAATTAATGAGTACAGTTACTATTATATGTAATATCCAAATTACAAGCAATGTATTCTTTCTGGAAATTTTGGTGCAAATAGTTAATCGTACAGTTTGTTACCAAAAACATGTTTTTCAAGGTTTGACAATCGTTTTAGTATATCAAAATTCGTGGTTCCTGCAGGCTGTGCTGCTGGCTGCCTCCTAGAAGTCTCCTCTAATTGTTTTCTTAACCGAAGGTTTTCTTGTTGGAGATCTTCAATTTCCTGATGGAAGGTTTCATAATCTTTTATCACTAGATCTAAAAATTTATCCACATCTTCTTGCTTATAACCACGCACACCTGTTTTAAATTCTTTTTCTAAAATATCCTTTGCAGTTAATTTCACTTTGTCAGAAAGCATTTAAAATCACCTCATGTATAGCCAATCATTACCTCTTATTTTTTCAAAAATAAGCGTTTTTGTCAATTTTTCTTTTAAACATCATTTATTTCAGGATAAGTTTGACTATATTCATCCTCTTCAACAATGGATTGTAAGTCAGTAAACGTAATTAAATGAATCGGATAGGAATGGTTATTTTGATACTGTTTAGCCATTTCATAGAGATACTTGGGGCTCCCTTCTTTTTCATGATCGTAAACAAGCAGGAGCGCATCGCTTTTTTCGATAAAAAATTGATTTTTCAAACGAAATTGCCAAGGTTTTTCGTAAGGCTTCCTTGAGACAGAATCAATAAAATCAGCCCCAGCCAGAATGGATTCGTACCATTCCTGGTTCTGTTCATTCCATTTTGCTTCCTGTTCCAAAAAAGGAGAAATGACAGCCAGCTTTAGATTCGGGTAAGTCATTTGCATCTCGAAAATAACCTCTGCTGCCCATAATTCTATCCCCAATTGGCCTGATATTAACACCCATTCCAAACCTTCCTCAACCATTGGAGATAATTCCTTTTTTATTGCTTTTTTGATATAGCTAACAGAAGGATGGTCTTTTTGAAAAATCCCCAATTCATATGCTTTGTAACCCGAAACTACTAGAACTTTCGTCAAAATTTGTCCCCCTTTTGAAAAATTTCTTCTAAATGGACAAACCTTTTTGCATCTATTGCATATTATATCGTAAGAAAAGAAAAACAAGGGCTATGAGCCCTTGTTAGAAAATTACATCCAAGGTCCTGCTCCAAAGCCTGGTCCAACAGGTCCTGCTCCAAAACCTGGTCCAGCAGGTCCTGGCATCATTCCTGGGCCAACTGGTCCTGACATCATTCCTGGACCACAGCAGTTGAAATGTTGGTTGCATGTTTCATTGCAGCATGATTCAGTATGCGTACAGAAATGTTTATGCTGGAACATATGGTGGTTAACTGTTGTTGTATGTGATGGGTGAATATGTGGTACCACCGTCGTTGAGAAGGTGTGATTCACATTATGAACAGTAGGATGAATGATAGGCGGTGTTACATTTGTTCCAAGATACATATTAAGCTCCCCTTTCCATTATTCTGTTTACATTAACAGCCTATGTTGGAAGGGATAATCTTGTACTAATGAAAATACCTATTTTTAAAGAATCGCATAAAAGCTATCTTTTAAACTTGTAAACATAACAGCAGTCAAACAAATAACAACAAAAAATAAAAAGAAAATTGCCTTGTACATCATGCACTCTCCATTATTAATATCATAGCGAATTTTACTGAACACAGTTAACAATTTTACTATCTTCGACTACGATAAACAACATGGAATTCCTGTTTTTTTCGTGCTTTTTTATGAAATTTTTGTTACAAAAAAATTAATAATGTAAACAGATTAACTAAATGGCTGTCAAATGGGGTTTTATTGGGATTTTTCTATTTTCTGCTCTAGTCTTCTCAGCCTTTTTTCCATATCCTGTAACGATAGGTTTACCTTTATGATGTTAGATTTCTTTACGTACACCATTGCTTTTAAACAATATTGTATCGCTAACTTATAATTTTTTTGTTTATGTTCCAATATTTTTGCTGCCTCAATGCTTGCTTCTATACTTAATTCACCTATTCCAATATCCGCAACCTCAATAAATAAATGCAATGCCCTCTCCCAAACTTGTGTTTTTTTCAATTGATAGGCCAATGCTAACTTAGCTTGAAAGGATGTTAAATCCGATCCTTCCGCAAGTGTTTTCATTACCTTTTTGGCTTCACTCTGTTCTCCCAGGGAGGCATACCAGCGTCCTACCTCATATGACTCCACTCTCGTCTGTAACTGATCCTTTCCACACAATTGCAAAGTAAGATGGGTATACAAAGTTATTAGTGAGAGAATATCCACTTCATTATGTTTTAGGATTCCTAACATTCCATCAGGCTGCTTACTTTCAATAAAATCAAAGTAGATCATTGGTGCTAAAAATCCAGGAATATCATCTACCCTTTCTATTCCTAAAATTTCCTTTTCCACAACTGCCAGCTTTAATCTTTCGAGTTTATGCTTCCAAAGTCTTCTGGAAGCATGATATAAGTCGAAATGGCCAAAAGCCGGGAGCTGGGGAACATGATCCCTGACAAGGGTGTGCCTCGTTTTTACTTGAGGCCAGTCAAAGGATTTTCCGTTGTAGGTTACGAGTGTTCGATAATTTATCTTTTCTAAAAAACTTTGATATAAAGGAACCTCGGCACCTGGATTGGGAAGAATGTGCTGTCTTAAAATCAAATTCTCCCCTCGTACGCTCGCATATCCAAGCAGAAAAATAGTATTCCCTACACCGCCACCCAGACCAGTAGTTTCCGTATCAAAGAAAAATAATTCCTCTGGTTTAAATCCAGCGGCCGATAACGGATGATTAATATTACTTTTATTCCAAATATTAATGGCCTCTAGAAAGTCTTTAAATCGATAATGACCATGTTGAAAGGATAGAGGATAACTAACTTCACGAATTAAGCAGTAATCTTGATCAAAAAAATAAGGATAAACATTTTCTTTTTCCCATTGCTCCCGGAAAGGAACATCGATTGTTTTCGATTCTTCTTTGACGATGTTGTGTTTTCCATTTTCAATCGACAGATGCGGTTTCAGCCGAGATAACTTATTTTTTAGGGACATTACTTCACACCCTTAAACCTTTTCCATTTTTCAAAAAAGAATTAATAATACTTAATGTATCCTTTTTCGCAGTGTCACCAATTGTTTCTGCCCCGATGCAGGAAGGGCAGCCGTGTTCACAATGGCATCTTTCGATCATTTTTTTTGCATCTGCTAATACTAAATTGATCTCTCCAAAAATCTTTTCGCTCAAGCCTATACCACCTGGGTAGCGATCATAAAAGAAAATCGTTGGTTTTTCATTATGATCCGCTTTTACCTGTGGAACAACATGAATATCCTGAGGGTCTGACATCACAAATAATGGGGCAATTGATTCTAATGCATGTGCAGCACCTACGAGTCCTTGTTCCAACCGATCATGCCCCAATTCATCTAATGATTTATTCAAAGAAATCCAGGCAGCGTTTGAGTGGAGTTCCTCTTCTGGAAGATGAATTGGCCCAGAACCAATATTTTCATGTGTTTCAAATTTTATTTTTTTAAAAATGGTTGCCATGGCCCGGACACTAACGTCTCCATATCCTACTTCGATGTCATCGCCTTCAGTTAATTTGTCGACTTCCAATACTTTCAATTGGACAGCAAGATTAGCATCAGTATAATAATCGACAGCCACTTCGCGGACAAAAGCCTTTTTTTCTTCCCAATCAAGTTTTTCAACTTGGAATTGTATTCCTTGATGCAAATAAATGGCTTCGTCATGAAGCAAGGTCATCGCAGAAAAACGGTCCATTTCACCGATTACTCTTACATTTGCAATATCAGTTTGATCAATAATCACAACATTCTCTTGAGAAGCAGACCTTAAACTTATATTGTGTGCAGGGAACGAATCATTCATCCAATACCATTTGTCACCATTCTGATAAAGGACCCGTTCTTCAGTTAAATACTCCAGCAGTTCTTCTGTTCCCACATCTCCAAAAAGCTCCCCCTTTTTAAACGGAAGCTCGTAGGCAGCACATTTCATATGATCGATCAAGATAATAAGATTATCGGGGTTGATTCTTGCTGTTTCAGGACTTTTGTTAAAAAAATAATCAGGATTTTGGATCACATATTGATCAAGAGGACTGGAGCTAGCCACCATAATCACCAGGGCTTCTCCATGCCTTCTGCCCGCTCTTCCAGCCTGCTGCCAGGCACTGGAAATCGTCCCTGGGTATCCTGTCATGATACAAACCTGCAGTTGTCCAATATCTACACCAAGTTCAAGGGCATTTGTACTTACCACCCCGTAAATTTCACCGGAGCGAAGACCCTTTTCAATTTTTCTTCTTTCGGTCGGAAGGTAACCACCGCGGTAGCCCATAATCGACTTTCTTCCTAATTGATTCTTCACCAATTCTTGAAGATAAGTTAATATTATTTCTACCCTTACTCTGCTTCTTGCAAATACAATGGTCTGGATTTTATTTTTCAGCAGTTCTCCCGCAAGTTTTCTAACCTCGAGTGTTGCACTTTTTCTTATATTTAAAGGCTTATTCACAATCGGCGGATTATAAAATAAAAAATGCTTTCGGCCGCTTGGAGCACCATTATTATCAATTAAATGCATTTCTTCTCCTGTTAAAGCTTCCGCAAGTTCAAGCGGGTTAGCAATGGTTGCTGATGTACAAATAAAAACTGGATTGCTGCCATAGTACTTACAAATTCTTTTTAGTCGGCGAATCACATTAGCCACATGACTTCCGAATACTCCTCTATACGTATGAAGTTCATCAATAACGACAAACTTTAAATTTTCAAACAAGGAAACCCATTTCGTATGATGTGGAAGAATTGCCGAGTGGAGCATATCTGGATTGGTTATGACTACATGTCCCGCTTTTCTAACCTTTTGACGGATATTTGCCGAGTATCTCCGTCATACGTGTAACTATTTATATTCATTCCTGCTGCTTGAATCATTTCATTTATTTCACTTTTCTGATCCTGAGCCAAGGCCTTTGTCGGAAAAATATAAAGCGCTCTTGATTCTGGATTTAAAAGGATGTTTTGAATCACCGGAAGGTTATAACAAAGGGTCTTTCCCGAGGCAGTGGGTGTTACTGCAACAATACTTTTCCTCTCTGAAACGGTGTCATAAGCGGTTTTCTGATGGGTGTAAAGCTCAGTAATCCCTCTTTGCTGTAAGCTTTCCCGCAAGAGAGGATGTAAATCCTCTGGAAGATTTATAGTTTGAGGGGACTTTTCCTCGAGAGTTCGCCAGCAAACTATATTTTCTTTAAACTCATTATTTAATTTTAAATCAGCTAAAATAGATTGTAAGCTTTTTTTCCCAAGCATTTTATTCACCTCAATATATTCATTTTATCGAATAAATGTTGACGAAAAAAGAATAAAGTGATTTTTTTTCAATTATTTTTCATGGTAATTTTTTTGTAATACATATTTAATTCCAAAAATATTTCATTGCTTATTTTCTTTGATAAAATAAAATAGAGATTGATGATTGCGAGATATGAGGTGTTACGATGAAAATAGAAGAAGTTAAGCGAGTATTAGGGGAATTTTCCCTCTTTCGGGTTTTAAATGATAATGAATTAAGCAAGGTTGCTGATATTGCTATTACTCGTGAAATGAAAAAACATAGTCATGTATTCTTACAAGGCGACCCGCTTGAAAATGTTTATTTTATTTATGATGGTAAAATCAAGATTTATAAAACCGATACAAACGGAAAAGAACAAATTGTTTCTATTCTAAAAAAAGGTGAAATGTTTCCACATGTTGGCTTTTTCAGAAAAGGAGATTACCCGGCATTTGCCGAAGTATTAGAAGCTTCTACTCTTATTACTGTTCCAATTTCACAGTTTGAAAATGTGCTAATTGAAAACCCAGAGTTATGCATTAAGGTTTTTAACGTACTTGGTGAAAAAATTGTTGACCTGCAAAATAGGCTTGAGGAACAAATATTAAATAATACATATGAACAAATTATCAAACTGCTCATTCGCCTTGCCAAAAACCATGGTAAAGACCTCAAGGATGGTTCCATTCTTTTAAAAGCAGAATTTACCAACAAAGATCTAGCCAATATGATTGGGACTACAAGAGAGACCATCAGCCGAACACTGACAAAAATGAAAAAAGATGATCTAATCATTGAAGATAAAGATGGGAATCTAATTTTAAACCCCAACATCCTCTTAAACGAGATCATTTAAAGAAAAACCGCAGAAATAATTTTCTGCGGTTTTTGTTTTTATTATGATAATGCAAGCATTTCTTTCATGTCTTCTTGAGCAGTGCCAATTAACTTCAAGTTAAATGTTTCTTGAAGAACGTTTAACACACCTTCTGAAATAAACTCAGGTGGTTTTGGTCCAATTCTGATATCTTTAATTCCTAAGCTGAATAGACCTAAAAGAATAGCAACGGCTTTTTGTTCAAACCAAGAAAGAACAATACTTACTGGAAGTTCATTAATTTCACATTCAAAAGCGTCGGCGAGTGCTTTCGCAATTTTCACTGTAGAACCAGAGTTATTACATTGGCCTAAATCAATATAACGTGGAATATCTGTTCCAGGTACTGTACCATAATCAACATCATTAAAGCGGAATTTTCCGCATGATGTTGTTAAAATAACTGTCTCAGGAGGCAGCGATGTTGCTAGCTCACGATAATATTCTCCGCCTTTTCCTGGTGCGTCACAACCCGCGATAACAAAAAATCTTTTAATTTTCCCATCTTTAACTGCGGCAATCACTTCTGGTGCCAAACCAAGTACAGTTTCATGATGGAATCCGGTCAATAATGTTTCTTCCGATTCAATGTTGGCCTCTGGAAGCTCTAAAGCTCTTTCTATTAATAGGCTAAAATCATCATTTTCTATTTTTTGAACATTTTCCAAGCCGGCTACTTCATAACTGAACATCCTATCAGCGTATGTCCCTTTAATTGGCATTACACAGTTGGTAGTAGCTAAAATTGCACCCGGGAAGTTTTCAAATAAACGACGTTGATCGTACCATGCCTTTCCGATATTCCCTTTAAGATGTGAGTATTTCTTTAATTCTGGATAACCATGTGCAGGCAGCATTTCTGAGTGAGTATAAATATTAATTCCTTTTCCCTCAGTTTGCTTTAATAATTCTTCTAAAGCAAATAGATTGTGGCCTGTTACAACAATACACTTGCCTTCAATTTTATTCTGACTTACACGAATTGGCTGCGGAATTCCAAGACGTTTTGTATGAGCCTCGTCTAGAACCTCCATAATGCGTACTGCAGATCGGCCAACCTTCATAGCCATATCAATATGCTCTTGTACATTAAAATTTGAATTGGTAAGTGTCATGTATAGTGCTTCATGAGTAGTAGTATCTACGAATGGATCAGTATATCCTAGTTGATTAGCGTGGGTACGATATGCAGCAATTCCTTTAAGACCAAAAATAATCGTATCCTGTAAGCTTGCGATTGTTTCGTCTTTTCCACAGACGCCAATTACTTTGCAACCGCCTGTTGGAGTTTGTTCACATTGATAACAAAACATTTAATTTCCCCGCTTTCCCTGTAATTTACTGTTTTAGCATACAAAGCTAATCACAACTTTAGTGTGATTTAGATCACATTGTTCAGAATTGTCACAATTCATCCAAAAAGTTATGACAAAATTTCGAACGAAATAAAATTTCAATACATATGATAATGTGTGAATTTCCGCTAAGAGAGGGGTATGACTTATGTCAAATATGCATCCTGGTGATCCAAACAATAATAATAAAAATAAACCTGAGCCGCCTTTGGGTGAGTTAATAAAATCTATGCAACACTTCTTCAATGAAAAGCCGATTAGAGGGTTTTTACAATCAGTGGATGATTTTTTTAAAACTCCCTTTCCCCAAGGATTGGGATTTCCTGTAGATACGACGGACAATGGCAAGGAGTATATCGTTTCAGCTGAATTACCAGGTATAAAAAGGGAGCAAATTCAATTAAACATTCAGGGGCATCTTTTAACCATTTCAATCAATAATCAGCAAATAGAATTGGAAGAAGATGAAATTCACCAAGTTTTTAAGCAAAAACATTTTCGACAATATTCTTCAAGAACGATTGCCCTTCCTCAGGCTATCGACGAAAAAAAGATTAAAGCATATTACCGAGATGGACTTCTCCAAATTCATGTCCCTCAAGAAAGAGGGAAAATTATTGATATCGAAGATTAACGACGCATTATCTTATCAAAGTAAAAAAAGACGGCTTTTTGCCGTCTTTTTTTATTTCTTCTCTTTTTGAACACCTATACTTTAAACATGCCGCCGAGACCCTTTACTAATGACGTCACTTGTGTAACTGCGTTCATCATTTGTCCTGCAGTATTCATCATTTTGTTAAAATCAACCGAGCCATCTTGTGATTTAAATGAGTTCATTAATGAATTCATTCCACCCGGTTGTTTTGGCATTATATTATGCTTAGGATATGGATTAACAAAACCATTTATTGGTGGGTGAGTAGTTTGGTAGGGATAGACCTTTTCCTGTGGTTGCAGAGGATTTTGGAAAAGAAATTGTGAATCCTTTTGCATTGAGGGTTGAACTGGATAAGTAGCTTGGTTTGTATACGGATAAAATCCTTGGTTTAATGGCTGATATTGCCCGGGATAATATGGATTTTGAGGTTGGAACGAATGCCAATCAGGGTTATGAAGTGGTGGCACAGCGTATTGTTGAGGATGTGAATAATTTCTTCCATAACTATTGTTCTCTTGCTGCATCATTTGCCCCAAGTTTCCATAATTGAAATGCTGTGTCCTTTTCCTATTTTCATACATGGGCAAACATCTCCTCCGTTATTCATCATTACACTTTATGTTCCAATTCTCAAAATGTGATTCAAAAAAGCAAAGCATGATTTCCATAATCCATCACTGCCTATTTTTCTCCATTAGGAAAAAGAAACAAAATCAATCCTTTAAAATTAGAAAAGCATTGTCATTTAATAGCATAAACTGTCGGAAGTCTCAATTTTTTAAAAACTAAAAAATAAGGTTTTTCATGTTATGATAGAAAAAACGATGAAGGAGGAGAACGATCTTGAACATTAGCGAATTAAAAAATAGGTTTATTCAAAGTAAGGACTTTTCTACTGATAACGTTAATCAATTATTGGATTTTGCCAAAAACGCATATATTCACAACGAGATTAACATTAAAGAGTATAGCCTTGTAATCCGCGACCTTGAGGCAAAGGGCGCAATGATTCCAGATAGTGATAATGATACCTCCCTCTTCAGACATACAAATTAACTTTCAAACAACAATGGAATCGAACAAAGTGGATAAGATCAAAGGGATTGCTGATTTTTTTAGCAATCCCTTTTCTTTTTATTTAAACACAAGTCTTCTGTACATCAATGAAACCCTAATTCAAACTTCAAACCGACAGATTGATTTTTCCCTAAAGGATACTTTGTTTTTTCACCGATGAATACTTCTTCCTGTGCCAAGTTTTTTTCCAGAAGCGAAATTCTAGTTTCGGATAAGGACAGCTTATCTTCCTCTTCACGTATTAAATCCTTGTGAAGGTCTGAAAAAGATTTTTTTAGGGTAGATTCCAACTCGGCTAATTGATCGTTCATTTCTGAAAAAACCATAAGTAATTTTTCTTTTTCGGTGATAGGCTTATTCATTTTATAGACCTCCTTAGGGTTTCTTTGATGATAAGAATTCTCTCTAATTTTTGATCTTCCTCCCACCTTGACAAAACTAGAAGTGATTCGGCAAAGAAAGTGTCAAAGCGGCATCTTAAAGGTTTATTTCGACATCATCCAAAAGTCGCATGAAACAATTTTAAATAGTGCAAGCTATTTGTGGAGGTGTTTAAGATGTCAAAAAAGAATAGACAAAACAAAAAATCAGTTCAAAAAGGACCTGAAAAAAAGACTGGTTATGGAGATAAAAAATTAGAAGGCGAAAATCGTCCAGCAGAATAATAAAATTTAAAAAGCAAGGGGCTTCCCTTGCTTTTTAAAACTTGCTCTTTATGCCAATAACTTTTTTCATCTGTAACATTAATTGTAGTTGCTCTTTTTTGGTTATATACCAATCTGTAAGGTGGATTGGGTGACGATGGTGGGTAGGAAAATGTAACCAGGTAGGTGAAACAGATCGCTTTAAACTCCAGTCTTCGTAAGTGTGAATATGATGTTTAATCACAGGAAATGTTGTCCTTAAAAAAGGGGTATCCCTTTTTGTTGGATGCAAAGTGATAAAATATTGTTCATAATCAGCTCTTGACCCTGTGTGAGGCGTTATTTCGGCAAACTCATAAAAATACGGAAACAGCCTCGGATGAAAAAGGATGTTTGCAAGACGTTTTCCTAAATTAATTCTTTTTGACAATGACCGAAACCCATTTACACTTGCACCGTATAATTCTCCCCCACAGGTTGGAAACAGAACACAACTAAAATGAAGCCAATCCTGTAATGAAAATATCATGGAGTGAAAAACCCTACTTTTATATACTGGATGTTCGATTACTGGTGTTTGGATCACATTTTGTTCATTAATAATTAAGGCAGACATTAACCGATTTCGGTCTCTTTTTTTCCAATATCGGATCCATTCTTTTTGAATAAAAGAAGATACGTGGAAATAATGAAGCAAGTAGAACATTGGGCGATTCTTTTCTATTGAATATTGATAAATTAAAAGCTGAGGAAATACATCCTGAAAAATAAGCCAATTTGCACGCTCATATGTTAGGAAGAGCTGTTTTCTTGTATTCATTTCTAAAAGATGCGGGAAGATCGACCCTTCGAGGTCACACATATTCCACCCGCCATTTCTGGATACCATACTTGCCAGGAATGACCAAGATATATCTGGATTTTTTTTAAAAAAAGTAAAATAGGCAGATGTCCTTGAAATATTATCGATATTATTTTTATTTGTTTCAATCAAAATTCGATTGATCAAGTTCTTTTCATCTTCCGAAAGATGATGCATCGTTATCATCCCTAAGTACTCATTCATTATGACAATATAGTTGCTATTTATTAAAATGTATTAATTCCTTCGTTTTATTCCTGCCAAATTCACGCAAATTTGATATGATAGGTAGTAGTTTGTGAGGTGACTTACATGAGTTTCCACTATCCCAATGGAAAACGATACATTCCTTTGGTAAGCAATTCCACGCCTAATAGGATAAAAAAAACGAATGATTCTTTTAGTAATAGGGGAATGACACTAGAGGAGGATTTAAACGAAACAAATGTATATTATCTTGAAAGAGAGCTTGCCGTTATTCATAAAAAACCAACACCTGTCCAAATTGTTCAAGTGGATTATCCAAGACGAAGTGCTGCAGTAATTAAGGAAGCTTATTTCAAACAAGCTTCAACAACGGATTATAATGGAATTTATAAAGGAAAATATATCGACTTTGAGGCAAAGGAAACGCAAAATCCTTCCTCCTTTCCACTGAAAAACTTCCATGAACACCAAATTCGACACATGGAAGCAGTCTTAAAACAAGGTGGGGTTTGTTTTGTTATTCTTAGGTTCACAGTTTATGAACAAGTATTTTTGCTTGAGGCAGAACATTTGTTGATATTTTGGGACAGAATGAAAAAAGGTGGAAGAAAGTCCATTACAAAGGCGGAAATAGACCAAGTAGCGCATTTTATACCACTTGGTTTTCGGCCGAGGATTGACTATATTAAGGTAGTAGACAAACTTTATGGTTTGAGGTAAATAGACATTTGCTTAGGTTAGAAAGGATGGAACGAAAGTATGGCCGAACAATATAATTCACGAGAGGAGCGCCGTAAACAACAACTCAATGCCCAAAAGAACAGCAAGGGAAAGAAAAAACCAGCCAGCTTGGCTAAAAAGATTATTCTATCCATTATTGCACTTGGGATCGTTGGGATGTTGAGCGGGGTTGCAGCTTTTGCCTATATAATAAAAGATGCTCCCAAACTCGACCCAAAATTATTAAAGGACCCAATCTCTTCGAAGATATTAGATAAAGATGGCAACCTAATCGCTGAAGTTGGTGCTGCCAACAGGGATTACGTTTCGTATCAAGATATACCCAAATCGGTGGAGGATGCATTTTTAGCGACCGAAGATTATCGTTTTTATCAGCATCATGGCATTGATTTTATCCGTTTGGGCGGCGCTGTCTTAGCAAATTTAACGCATGGTTTTGGAAGTGAAGGCGGCAGTACAATCACTCAGCAAGTTGTTAAAAATTCATTCCTATCACCACAAAAAACATTAAGCAGAAAAATTCAAGAAGCATGGCTTGCTTATCAGCTGGAGCAAAAGTATACAAAGCATCAAATTTTCGAAATGTATGTAAATAAAATTTACTTCTCAGAAAATAGTAATGGCGTTGCAACTGCTGCAAAAGCATATTATGGAAAAAGTTTAAAAGATGTGACGTTGCCTGAAGCTGCTATGTTAGCCGGTCTGCCACAAAGCCCAAATAATTATAATCCTTTCAAAGATGAAAATGTACCTGCTGCAACAAAAAGGCGGAATACTGTGTTAAGTTTAATGTATCAGCATGGTTATATTTCCAAAGCTAAAATGGAAAGCGCCATGAAGGTTCCTGTTCAATCAGATTTAGTTAAGGATGAGCAGCGCCAACTGAATGAAAAGCCATATGATTCATTTGTTGACGAGGTTATTGACGAAGTAAAGAAAGCTGGAGACTTTGATATATTTTCCGATGGGCTTACAATTTATACAACTGTGGATCCAAAAGCTCAATTATATGTAGATAAAATTATGAATACGAATGATGTCGTTAAATTTCCGGACGATCAATTTCAAGCGGGGATCACTTTATTAGATACAAAAACAGGTGAAATTCGCGCAATTGGTGGGGGAAGAAATCAACAGGTTAAACGAGGATTTAACTATGCTATCGATACACGAAGACAGCCAGGTTCGACAATTAAGCCTGTCCTCGATTATGGACCTGCAATTGAATATTTAAATTGGGGTACTTATCAAATGATTGATGACAAACCAATTAAATATTCCACAGGTGTCGAATTTGGAAACTGGGATAATCGCTATTTAGGTCCAATGACCATCCGAACAGCATTGCAATTATCACGTAATACGCCGGCTGTACAAACATTACAGCAGGTTGGATTAGAGAATGCTAAGAAATTCGCAATTAGCCTGGGGGTTCCATTACAAGAGATCTATGAATCATATGCAATCGGCGGTCTAGGCGGGAAAACTGTTGGGGTATCGCCGCTGGAAATGGCGGGTGCCTACAGTGCATTTGGGAACAAAGGATTTTATACTCCGCCGCATGCCATTAAAAAAATTAAACTGCGCGATGGAACAGAGATTGACACAACACCAGAAACAAAGGTGGTCATGAAAGACTCCACAGCCTTCATGATTACAGATATGATGAAGAGTGTTCTTCAATCACCGGGGACAGGTGTTGCTGCTAACATACCAGGTCTTCCAATTGCCGGGAAAACCGGTACGACCAACTATACCGATCAAGAATTACGTGACAATCATATAAGCTCGAGTAAATCAGTTCCGGATGCGTGGTTTACTGGTTATTCAACTAATTTTACAATATCCGTCTGGACGGGTTACAGTAACCGTAAAACGCCAATTCCACCAGGGGATAACCAAAAAATTGCTCAATATATTTTTAAAAACTTAATGTCCTATATATCAAAGGATGTAAGTACACCTGATTTCACGGTTCCAGCGAGTGTACAGCAGGTTAAGATTGAAAAAGGCTCAATGCCGGCGGTTTTGGCAAGTCCATATACACCAGACAGCCAAGTATCTGTTGAGTATGCTGTAAAAGGGCATGCACCAAAAACAGTTTCAACAAATTATTCAAAGATTAGTGCACCAATCAATGCATCTGCCAGCTATGATCAAGCAGGAAAACAAATTGTACTTTCTTGGAATTTCAACAACACAAGCGGTAACCCTGTACAGTATAATGTGAGTGCTTCATTGAACGGCGGAACAGCACAGAAGCTTGCAACAACTTCTGAGACAGGATTGAAGGTAGCCAATCCAACAGCTGGTGGAAAATATACCTTTACCATTACTGCGGTAAGCAATGGGCAAACGAGTGATCCAGCAACAGTTTCTATTGATATCCCTGGAACGAGTGATCAGGGCAATACGAATCAAAATCAAACTCAACCTAGTACAGGGGGAACTCCTCCTGCAACAACTCCTGGTGGCGGCACCGGTACTGGAGGAACAGGTCAAACTGGTACTACGAATTCAAACGGTGGTACAAGTACAGGTCCTACTGGTTCCACAGGTGGCAATGGAAATACCGGTAATGGAATTATTGGGGCTGGGACCACTACCCAGGGAAAAACACAATAACAAAAAAGCGTCTAGCTTCGGCTAGACGCTTTTTTGATCATAATATTTTTCGCAAATAGCTTCTCCTGCTCTATCATTAATTCACAAAGCTGAACATAGGAGTGATATAGGCTTGGTCTTGAAATAATAAATCCTACTCTTTCCTCCAGATTGACTGGCTTTATTCTAATTTCTCCAAAAACAAGCTGCTCTTTCAAAAAAACTGGTTTTCCGTTACTCCAATACAAAAATTGTAGAAATAAACCAATTGCTTTTTTCATCGCTTCTTTGATTCCATCTTTTTTTCGCTGATGATGCATTTCTTCAATAATTGGTTTAACATTAAACCATTCATCCTGGATAAGCGCTACAAACCGTTCAGGGTTTGTCCATGGTCTATTTGCTTCAATCCCATTATAGAACAAAAGTTCATAATAGAAATTTTCTCCAGTCTCTGATATTTGTTCTGGTAAATCAAGACTTATTTCTTTTTCAGAAAAAAAGAAAGGATGAAAAAGCTCTATCGGCACTTGAAGTTTTTTCATATTTTCAGACATTCCCTTTGACCTTCTCTTTCATTTTCATTCTTTTTTTTCCTTCACGACAGAGATCCAGCAATGGACATATTTCACATTGGGGGTTTTGCGCTTTACAATGATACCTTCCAAAGAAAATCAAACGGTGATGTGTGATTGACCATTCTTCTTTTGGTACCTTCTTCATTAGTGTTTTTTCAACTTCTAAAACAGAGTCTTTCCAGCGGCATATGGCTAGTCGTTTGCTTACTCTTTCAACATGGGTATCAACCGCTATAGCAGGTGTTCCAAAAGCAACCGATACAACGACATTAGCAGTCTTTCGTCCAACACCTGGAAGATTAATCATCTCATCTCGATTATTAGGAACTTGGCCGTCATACTTTTCCAAAAGGAGCCTGCAAAGACTTTGTATATTTTTAGCTTTATTGCGGTAAAGCCCTATTGATCGAATATCATTTTGTAACTCTTCAAGAGGAACATTTAAATAGTCCTCTGGTGTTTTATATTTTTTAAATAGTTCTTTTGTTACCCTATTTACAAGAGCATCTGTACATTGCGCTGAAAGTGAAACAGCAATTACTAATTCAAACGGGTTTGAATGATTTAATTCACAATGTGCATTGGGAAACATCTCCCCCATTTTATCAAGACAAAAACGGATTTGAGTATTATTCAACAAAAATATCACCTGCAAATAATAAATTAGAAACGTGCCCCAAAAGGTTCATTTCATTTCAAGTTAAACTAAAACGAGAGAACCACGTCTCTCGTTTTTGGATCTTTTATTGTTGCTCTAGCCAATTATAAAAGGGGATAGAAGGCGACGACTGTTGAGTATCGTTAACCTTTCTGTTCTGATTTTGTTTTTCACGAAACTTTCGCCCTTGATTTTTAGCTTGCTCAATTGTTTGGATTCCATTTTTCTTCCATTCAAATAATATTCTATCAATATAACGAAAATTCAACTTTCCTGACATTACAGCTTCCCGAAGAGCAGCCTTTATAATTATAGGGTCATGATGATCATCGTCCATCCACATAGCAAGTGACTCGCATTCAAATGGCGATAACGGTCTTCCAAATTCTTTTTCAAAGCATGTGTATAGGTCTGTTTCTTCAACCTGCTTACTCTGTAATTGATTATTTTTTTGATGCAGCATAAATTGATCGACCAATCTATCCCATAATGGTTCTAGTGAATATTTTTCATAACGAATTCCTTCGTTCGAATACCCTTCAATAATTTGAATTAGGCCTTGCTGGATAAGTTTTCGCAGCATATTCGTACAATCAGAGTCTGCAATTGTCATTCTTTCTGCAAGCTCCACTGGGGTAGGAAATTCATTGCCTTTTTGAATAAATGTTAGTAAATGTATGATTAAAATTAGTTCATATTCATTTAAATTTAAATTTCGGTACTCCGAAAATAATGTAATCGGAATGGTAATATTTCCTTCTTGAAGCCAAGCTAAAAGATCAGCTTTCATCATTACAACACCTCCTTTTAAGTATATCATGAACCAACATTCTCAGGTAAGGTGAAATAATAACCAGAGCTATTAACTAAAAAAGCCTGCAGAGCAGACTTTTTGTTTGAATAATTAGATAAAATAATGACTAATTCGATAAATTATTTTTTTGATAGTACAAATTCGTGGATTCTTTCTACCGCCGCCTCTAAAAGCTCTAAAGAAGTCGCATAAGAAAGACGTATATTATCTGGGGTACCAAAACCAGAACCAGGTACTACGGCAACTCTTGCCTCCACGAGCAATGCCTCTACAAACTCGTCAACATTTTTGTAGCCTGTCATTGTTGCAGCTTCCTTAACATTTGGGAACAAGTAGAACGCACCTTGTGGCTTAACACATGTAAAACCAGGGATTGATACTAATTTATCATAAATCACATTTAAGCGTTTTTCAAATGCCTGACGCATTTCTTCTACTGGTTCTTTTGGTCCTGTGTAAGCAGCAATTGTACCATATTGAGCAGAAGTTGTCGGGTTTGATGTACTATGACTGGCGAGATTCGTCATTGCTTTAATAATTTTTTCGTTTCCTGCAGCATAACCGATTCTCCAACCTGTCATTGAATGTGACTTTGAAACACCATTGATAATAATTGTTTGTTCTTTTAATTCAGGAGATATTTGGGCGATCGAAATATGTTTACTGTTTCCGTATATTAATTTCTCATAAATTTCATCAGAAACAATCAAAATATCCTTTTCAAGACAAACCTGCCCTAGCTCGGCTAGTTCATCTTGTGTATATAGCACACCAGTAGGGTTACTTGGTGAGTTAATAATCAGTGCTCTTGTCTTATCAGTAATGGCTTCTTTTAATTGCTGGGCTGTAATTTTAAATTGGTTGCTTTCAAATCCTTCTACATATACTGGTTTTCCACCAGCTAGTTTCACTTGTTCAGGATAACTTACCCAATATGGTGTTGGGATAATTACCTCGTCCCCGTCGTTTAGGATTACTTGAAATAATGTATAAAGAGCATGTTTTGCTCCGTTAGCGACAATAATTTCACCAGGCTTATATTCAATGCCCTGGTCCTCTTGAAATTTTTGAATAATTGCCTTTTTAAGTGCTGGCAATCCAGCAGATGGAGTGTATTTTGTATGGCCCTCAATCATTGATTTATATGCTGCTTCAATTATATATTGAGGAGTATTGAAATCTGGTTCACCTGCACCTAAACCAATAACGTCAACACCTTGCTCTTTCAATTCTTTAGCCTTTGCAGTAATGGCCAACGTGGTGGATGGGGTTAATGACAACACCCTGTTTGCTAACTTGAGTTCCATTTTTATTTCCTCCATTCTCAAATAAAACTATAGATTTTCAATTTTTTTAAGCCATTCACCAGTTTGAAAATGTATATAATAATAATTTATTAAATTATTATCGGAAAGATAATATATTTCCCAAAATGGAATCATTTTTTCCATTCCTAAACGAACGGAAATAATCTTTTTGGGATTTTTTGTTTCCTCCAGTTTTTTGATTGCCTGTTCTTTGGAAAGGCCGCTCTTAGCTTTTAGAACTACTACTTGTTTCGTTTTTAAAGGGATCCAAGTAATGATCTTTTCACCTTTTTTACTTTTCCCTTCAATCACGTAGACTGTTTCATTTCCATTGTAAATATGGAAATTGTCAATCTTGCTAAACTGTACTTTTTTTTCCGCTATGGCCACCGCTTTTTCTTGAGCAGCTTTAACAGGTGAAAGTGCCCGTAAATAAACGCTAATAAAAATCCCGGACACAACTAAAATCATTGATATTAATATAATAATCCACTTTTTCATTTTTCTCACATCACTATGTACGAATAATCTTATTTTTCCTATGTTTTGACTAAAATAATCTACTAACTCATTATAACAGCTGAAAACAATTTGGCTACCCAAAGACATTGATTTATCAAACTTGTTATCCTTGGGTAGCCTTTTAATTTAGCTCTAAAAATATTTATATCCATTGGTGGATATACTCAACAAGTTGATCGATTGCTCCATTCCTTATTCGAATATCAGGAATCGATTGCAGAAAAGCCTTTCCATACTTGGTAGATATAATCCTTTTATCAAATACAACAATTATTCCCCTATCTTTTTCCGTTCGAATTAATCTTCCAAATCCTTGTTTAAATCTTAAAACAGCTTCAGGTAATGAAAAATCTGAAAAAGGATTTCCACCATGACTTTTAACATATTCACATTTTGCCTCTGTAAACGGATCATCCGGAGGGCTAAAAGGAAGCCGTACGATAACCAGACAAGTTAAATCCTCTCCAGGAATATCGACTCCTTCCCAGAAACTGCTTGTACCTAATAATATCGCCTTTTCATAGCGCTGAAAATTTCTGGTTAGTCTTGTTTGACTGCCACTGGTAATTCCTTGGGCAATAATTGCAAAATCGCTCAAAAATCCACTTTCTTTAATCAATTCATATGTCTTTTTAAGCATTTCATGAGAAGTAAATAGGAGAAGCATTCTCCCTTTTGTTGCTTCGGCAATGGTAATAATATGTTCCGTTATTGCGATCACATAATCATCTACTGAAACCGACTTTATTTCTGGCAAATCATCAGGAATGAGCATTTCAACCTGATCACGATAATTAAATGGGGATGGAATGATTAATTCACTGCTGGAAATGTCAGTCAATCCCATTTCCTTTCTAATAAATCGAAAAGAATGATTTACGGTTAAGGTCGCAGAAGTTATCACAACACTTTTTTTCTTTTGAAAAAAATCATTTTGTAGATACTCCGCAACTGATGCAGGCTGCCCTGTTATCGATGTTATATTTTGTGGAGCGCGTAAGTCTGTTTCCACCCATTTCACATCATTCGAGACTAAGATAATTAGATTTTTGATGTTTTCCTTTAATTCTGCCATTTCATCCAGAACAGCATATATCTCTTCAACTAAAACCTTTTGATCACTCTTGAGCACGGGAATGTCCTTTTTTAAGACAGTTAATCTTTCATTAAGGGCATTGTGAACATCGCCAAGCAAAAAAACAAATCTTTCCGCACTATGGTTCAAAGCAGTTAGTTCTTTACTAAAGAATTGTTGATTTAATCTCACCCTTACACGGTGTATATTTTGTTTACTCAACGAATTCTTTTGAGCATAAAAAGATGATAGTTTAAAAAACTCATCCATTTCATAAATTAAATCATTTATTAATTGATTTAATTCAAATGTATGGGTCTTACTCTCAATATTCCCTCTTACATTTTCGATTAATTTTTCAAGCAGATAAAAAAGCTGTTTTTGCTCATAACTCCCTATCTGGCCGAGCAGCAAGCGCACTGACATATAATCTAAAGATTGTCCTAAAAATTGGGCTGCTGCTTTTTCAAAATGATGTCCTTCATCAAGAATGACATAATTATATGGTGGTAAAAGTGAATTTTTAGCTTTAAGGTCAGAAAGTAATAAAGAATGGTTCGTTATAATGATGTCAGCATTCTCAGCATTGCTTTTTGCCCGATAGTAAAAATCCTTTTCTCGCCAAGATTCCTTTTGTCCCAGGGAAATTTGTTCACTTTTAATTTTATTCCAAAAAATTTGTCCGCCGCTCGATAAATTTAATTCATCCTTGTCACCTGTTTCTGTTTCCAGGAGCCAGACAAGAATCTGCATTTTTGTTAAAGTTGTATCATAATTATCTTCTTCATCCGTTAATATTTGATAAAACTTTTCTAAACTCAGATAATGTTCTTTTCCCTTTAATAGAACAACTTTTATTGTAAAAGGCGCTAATTTTGATAGTAATGGAACTTCCTTCCGAATAAGCTGCTCTTGTAGTTGGATGGTATAAGTACTGATAATAATTTGTTGTCCAGTTTGCTTGGAAAAATAGGCAGCGGGTAATAAATATCCAATAGATTTTCCAACACCCGTTCCTGCCTCGATCAAGCAATGTTTTTCAGTTTGAAAAGCCTCGTATACCCCATCCATCATTTCAAACTGGCCTTTTCTCATATTAAATGAGGGAAATACTTCTTTTAATTTTTCTGCTTTTTTATGGTGCCCCGCAGGATATTCATTATCATGATTTCGAATTATTTCATTTAATGCAGGCTGCCACTTCCTGATTCCAAGACCATTAATAATCTCAATCGATTCAGGTAAGTTTTCAAACTCTTTATTTTTAGCTACTAATAGCTCCTCGAATAACTGCTGCAGGTCACTTTTCAACCCGCCTGAAAGCTGGACAAGCTGATTTAACGTTTTTCTTGGAAGCTTTGACGCTCTCTCTAAAAATATCAGTAATAATTCTGCTGTTACTTGTGCATCACTATCGGCTTGATGGGGACGATCATGTTGAAGATTTTCTTGTATGGCTAAATCGGAAAGTTTATACCCATCCGCTGTTGGATAAAGAATCCTAGCCAGCTCTACAGTATCCACTATGGATCCAAAAAATCCTTCATAGCCCGCCTGGATTAATTCTTCTTGAAGAAAAGATAAATCAAATAATACATTATGGGCAACAAAATAAGCATCCTCTAATAATGACATTACCTTCGGAGCAATTTCGATGAAATTGGGTGCATTTTTCACCATCTCATCATTTAAACCTGTTAATTCTTCTATAAAAATCGGTATGGGCTGATTTGGATTGATAAGGGACGAAAACGTTTCAGTTATTTGGCCATTTTCAATAACAACCGCTGCAAATTGAATAATTTTATCACCTTTTTTTGGTGAGTTTCCTGTCGTTTCCAAATCCACCACGACAAATTTAGTTAACATTCGATAAACACCTAACCTTTATATGAAAAAGGTATCATAAATTAGGTAAAAGAGAAAGATTACCGTTTTTTGTACTCTTAACTTTACCACATTAAAAAAGAAAAATCCCCATCAAGGGGATTAAAGAATGGTATGAGCAGGTTCTGCATATAGCATTTCTTTTATTCGATTATGCTCATCCATAATCGCAACTCTTGGTTTATGCTGTGTCACTTTTTCCTCCGAAACCAAAACATACGAAATAATAATAACAATATCGCCTTCCTGTACCAGGCGGGCGGCTGCACCGTTTAAACAAATAACACCGCTTCCTCTTTTGCCAGGAATGATATATGTTTCAAGTCGTGCACCGTTATTATTATTTACGATTGCCACTTTCTCATTTGCTGCCATTCCAACAGCATCAAGTATATCTTCATCAATCGTAATGCTGCCAACATAATTTAAATTTGCCTCAGTAACTGTGGCACGATGAATTTTGCCGTTCATCATTGTACGAAACATAACATCTTCACCCCTTATTCAAGAATTCCTTCATCTATTTCTATTATCAAGTTATCGATTAAGCGTACTCTAGAAAATTTAACAGCAATGGCAACGATCACTGTGCCGCTTAATCGTTCTAATGGTTTTAATTGCGGATAACTATATACCTCAACATAATCGATCAGTCCATTTGTTTCCATTGTAATCATTTTCGATACGATACTGATTATGTTTTGCGTATTTCTTTCGCCACTTTCAATTGACATTTTCGCTGTTTGTAAACTATTAAAGAGAACTGGTGCTTGGATGCGCTCTTCAGGGAGTAAATTTACATTTCGAGAGCTTTTCGCTAACCCATCTTGTTCTCGAATGATATCCACAGGCCTCAGTTCAATTGGAAAATTGAAGTCCTTAATTAAACCATCCACTACTGCCACTTGTTGAGCATCTTTTAGGCCAAAATATGCTCGATGGGGCCTAACGATATTAAACAGTTTTGTCAACACGGTCGCTACTCCATTAAAATGCCCTGGACGGGATTTTCCACATAGGACATCTGTACGATTCAGGGCAGTAATCTTGATAGATGGGGAGGAAGGATACATTTCCTCGACACTAGGAAAAAATACAAAATCAACCTGTCCACTCTCTGCTAAAGCACGGTCTCTTTCAAAATCGCGTGGATAAGAATCATAATCTTCGCCTGGTCCAAACTGAAGTGGATTCACAAAAATACTTAACACGACAACATCATTTTCTTTTCTTGCCTTTTTGATCAATGTTAAATGTCCCTCATGTAAAAATCCCATTGTTGGGACAAACCCGATTGATATTGATTGATTCTTTTGCCTGTTTATTTCAAACTGCATTTCACGAATAGTTGTAATTACTTTCATTTTAAACCTCCGTACAGTCCCTTTAATTCTTCTTCCTTCATGGTGAATGAATGCTGATCATCAGGGAATTTTTTATCCTTAACCTCTGCCGAATAGGACTGAATGGATTCTACTATAAATGGATTTAAACAATGATATTGCTTGACAAATTTCGGTACCCTTTCTACTCCGTAGCCTAGGATGTCATGAAAAACGAGAACCTGACCATCTGCTTCAACGCCCGCACCTATTCCAATGACAGGAATAGAAAGTGATTTGGCCACTTCTTCTGCTAGTTGTTTTGGGACACATTCGAGCACGATCATAAATGCCCCTGCTTCCTCACATTTTTGTGCATCATCAAGAAGTTTTCTGGCCGCTTTTGAATCTTTGCCCTGAACTTTATAACCGCCTAAAACGCCTACTGATTGAGGAGTCAAACCTAAATGAGCACAAACGGGAATCCCAGCTTTAGTAATAGCAGCCATTTTCTCCAGTACCTCATCTGCCCCTTCAATTTTGACAGCATGGGCACCTGTTTCTTGAATTAGCCTTCCAGCGTTTTTCAAGGTTTCATTTATCGACAAGTGATATGTCAAAAACGGCATATCGACAACAATAAATGTATCTTTTGCTCCCCGTTTTACTGCTTTTGTATGGTGGATCATTTCTTCAAGTGTTACAGAAACAGTAGATTCATACCCTAAAACGACCATTCCTAATGAATCACCGACTAAAATGACATCTACCTTCCCCTCTTCTGCGAGCTTGGCAGAAGGATAATCATAGGCAGTAAGCATGACAATCTTTTCCTTATTTTGTTTCATCTTCATAAAATCAGTTGTTTGCTTCATTCTTTTCCCTCCTTAGTTAGAAAGAGGAAATAAAAAGATCAATGGTATTTACCTTTCAGGCAAATAAAAAAGATCCTTCTGCAGGCAGAGAGGATCCATTGTTTCCATGATATCTTTCATCCCTCTGTCCCAGGTCCGCATTCACGGATCTAGGCAGAAACCTGTTTAGTTTAAATTAGCATCTAAAACAAGGTGCAGTTCTGTAGGATACTGCCCGAAAGAATTATATCAAACTTTTTAGATGCTTGTCTATCAGAAGATTCCAATAAATACTATAATTCGATATCTGCGGAATACACATGGTGTATT
Organism: Neobacillus sp. PS3-12; assembly: GCF_030915385.1. Classification (GTDB taxonomy): domain Bacteria; phylum Bacillota; class Bacilli; order Bacillales; family Cytobacillaceae; genus JAEVLT01. Next base: position 803,670 of record NZ_CP133268.1, read on the forward strand.
TCCCCAGAATCATCTTCAATTTGTAATACCCCATCTTCCGTGATTCCTAAGGCTTTCCCCTCAATCACACTCGTTAATGTTCTTGCTTTAATATGTTTACCAATACTAATCGCAAAACTTTCCCATAGAAGTTTGATCGGATAGAAGCCTTCTTCTAAATAATAGATATATAATTTTTCAAATTTTTCAAAGAAAGTCCTAACTAAACTTGAACGTGAGATTTTTTTCCCTTTTTCAATTGCTAAGGATGTTGCAATTGAATGAAGCTCCTCGGGGAAATCGATAAGCTGTTGATTAACATTGATCCCAATCCCAATAATAACAGAATGAATTCGGTCAGCCTCTGCTTGAAGCTCAGTTAAAATTCCAGTCAATTTTTTACCATTTAATAAAATGTCGTTTGGCCATTTTATTTCGGGAGTTATTCCTGTCTGTTCTTCAATTGCTTGAACAACCGCAACGGCAGTTAATAACGTTAATTGCGGTGCTTTTGGAAGCGGAATATTAGGACGAAGGATTAGACTCATCCAAATACCCGTGAATTTTGGTGAATGGAATTGTCTACCCATTCTTCCTCTTCCAGACAGCTGTTCTTCAGCGATCACAACCGTTCCTTCTGGAACATTTTCATTTGCAAGACGTTGAGCAACTTTTTGCGTTGAATCCACTGACTCTTGATAATGGATGTTTTGGCCAATGAATTTTGTATGTAGACCAAGCCGAATCTCATCAGCTGTAATCGCTTCAGGTGTGCTTACAATTCGGTAGCCCTTTCTTCTTACAGCCTCTAATTGAAAGCCATCCTTGCGTAATTCCTCCATATGCTTCCATACCGCTGTACGGGAGCAACCTATTAATTCTGCCAGGAATTGGCCTGATAAATATGAACCACCGGCATTTGTGAAGGCATCAACCAGTTGCTTTCTTATTTTTGATTGCACTTCAAAAGCCACTCCTTTATTTGTTTTTTGTCATTTTCAATCAGACCTTCCAATACAGCCGACTCGATCTTAAAAAGGCTTTCCTTTATCCAAGGCCCTGGTTTCCTGTTAAACCAAGTAAGTAAATCACTTCCGGCTATATCAAGATCTGTTTGTTGCTTTATAAGCAGGCTCCAATACATATTTGTTAATGATTCGATTGCCTCAGTGCTATCACTATTATTTAGTACGTGGTAAAGTCTTTCAACTGCTAGAGATACATGCAACCCAGCAGAATATATTTGATATTTCGTCCACTCCTGTTCAAGCCTATCTGCCAGGAAGTTTAAAATTAGTTCAATTTCCTTTATTTGTTTAACAGGAAGGCGCCACATACGTAAAAATTGCTCAGCATTTTTTCCTGTTTTCATTAAAGAAAAACAAATTAAGGACCACATTTCATTCGTATTTAGTTCATCGCAATGATAAGAAAGTATCTTTGTTAATTCTACTTTTCGATTCTCCAAGCCTGGCAAATAAGCGTAGAGATTTGTTTCCAGGATTATGTTAATCGCTTTCTTACGGCTTGGCCCAGACATTAATTTTTCAAATTCTGCCCTTTTGCGTTCAATCGCGATTTTCTCTAATAAATATCCAAGTTCTGTTAAGGCCTTTCGTGTCTGGGCTTCAATTTCAAAATTCAGCTGACTTACAAATCGTACAGCTCTCATCATTCGTAATGCATCTTCATGAAACCGTTCTTCAGCCTTACCGACTGTTCTAATTTCCCGCGCTTCAATACTTTCTTTTCCACCGAATGGATCATGAATTTGCTCATGCACATCCATAGCCATCGCGTTAATCGTAAAATCTCTTCGTTCTAAATCTTTTTCTAAGGAACGAATAAAAACTACTTCCTTTGGCCTACGAAAATCTTCATATTCTGACTCTGTTCTGAATGTAGTGATTTCATAGGAATTGCCATTATACAGAACAAGTACTGTACCATGTTCAATTCCAATATCAACCGTTTTTGGAAAGATTCGCTTTATTTCCTCTGGTGTTGCAGATGAAGCAATATCGACATCATGAATCTGCTTTTGCAGGATAAAGTCTCGCACCGACCCACCTACAAAATAAGCCTCAAACCCTGCATCTTCAATTTTTTTCAGGACACTTGCAGCAGACAAAAACGGCTCAATCATCAATTTCACCCTCGTCAAGAAGCTTAAAATATAAATCTTCATATTGTTTAACAATTGTCTCAGCATGGAATTTACTTTTTACTGTTTCAACTGCCATATCGGAAAATTTTTGATGTAGTTCTTGTTCGGACAAAAGATATATTGCCTTGGCGGCAATTTCTTCGATATCCCCTAAATCGCAAATAAAACCTGTCTTCCCCTCTTCAATAACCTCTGGAATCCCACCTACGTTCGTGCCAATACACGGGACACCGCATGCCATTGCCTCTAACAGAACCAGTCCAAAACTTTCCTTTTCGGATAAAAGCAGCATTAAATCACTTATGGAATACAGTTCTTCAAGGTTTTCCTGTCTCCCTAAAAAAAGGACACGATTGTTAAGACCAAGTTTATTGACTAATTTACTCACTTTACTCACTTCTGGACCATCGCCGACAAGTAGTAATTTCGCAGGCATTGTCTCTGCAATTTTAGCGAATGTTTTTACAACATCATCAACCCTTTTTACAGGACGAAAGTTTGATACATGGATAATTACTTTTTCCGCTATGTCAATCCCGAATTCCTCCCTCAAATGAGAAGAATCACTTTTCTGATAAACCCGATGATCAATGAAATTATAAACGGTCTCAATTGTTTTATCTGGATTAATTAACTCATAGGTTTGTTCACTCAATGAAGTAGACACAGCGGTAACAATGTCTGATTTTTCTATTCCAAATTTTATCGCATCTGTTAATGACGAATCATATCCAAGAACCGTAATATCAGTTCCATGAAGCGTTGTAACAATCTTTAGATTTCGATTACACATTTGCTTCGCTAAAATCGCACAAACTGCATGTGGAATAGCATAATGGACATGAAGAAGATCCAATTGTTCCATATTTACCACTTCCGCCATCTTACTTGCCAAAGCAATATCATATGGAGGAAACTGGAATACAGAGTATTGATTTACCTCAACTTGATGGTAATAAATATTATGGTACATCCTTTTAAGGCGGAAGGGGAGACTAGAAGAGATAAAGTGAATCTCATGTCCCCTCTCAGCTAGCATTTTACCTAATTCTGTGGCGACCACTCCGGAGCCTCCTACAGTTGGATAGCAGGTAATGCCGATTTTAAGCTTTCTCATTCAAATTCTCCTAAATATATACAATTGGTTATTTTAAATCCTCTTCACCATTATTCTCTTTAACAATGTTTCTCCATTCAAGTAATCCTTCATCCATGCCCCTAATCAATAATTCAGCTGTTCCCATGTTAGTTGCTAAGGGGATTGAATAAACATCACATAAGCGTACAAGGGCCGTTACGTCAGGCTCATGCGGTTGGGCAGTTAGTGGGTCTCTAAAGAAAAAGATAGCATCCATATTATTTTGGGCAATCATCGCACCTATTTGCTGGTCTCCACCGAGCGGACCTGATTGAAAGCGGTGAACATCAAGCCCAGTAGCATCCATGATCCTTTGCCCAGTTGTCCCTGTGGCGAATAATTGATGTTTTGCAAAGATTGTTTTATAGGCAGTTGCAAATTGGACCAAAGCATCCTTCTTTTTATCGTGAGCAATTAAAGCAATGTTCATATCAAATAACCCCTATTCTAAGATATTTTCAAGTCCATATACAAAGCTATTTACTTTCATAACTGTTTCTACCGCAACTTTAACTCCTGACATAAACGAACTACGATTGTATGAATCATGTCGAATGGTTAATGTTTGTCCATCCGAACCTAACAAAACTTGTTGGTGGGCAATTAACCCAGGCAGGCGGACGGAATGAATATGCATACCATCATAATCAGCCCCTCTAGCTCCAGCGATTGTTTCTTTTTCACTAGGATGCCCTTGCTTTTTCGCTTCTCGAACAGCCGATATCATTTCTGCTGTCTTTACTGCTGTTCCAGATGGGGCATCGAGCTTTTGATCGTGATGCATTTCAATAATTTCAATATCCTCAAAATACTTTGCCGCCATTTGAGAAAACTTCATCATTAAAACAGCACCAATAGCAAAATTAGGTGCAATAATGCAGCCTAATTGTTTTTCACGACAAATTGCCTCTAACTCTTCTAATTCATTTTTTGAAAAACCTGTTGTGCCTACTACAGGGCGAACATTATAGGAAAGGGCAGTTTTTGTATGCAGCATACCTACCTCTGGTGTTGTTAAATCTATTAATACATCTGCAGAATTATTCTGCAAACATTTTTCAAGATCTGTATAAATAGGTATATCTAAAGGAGGAAATCCTTCTAAATCACTTAGTTTCATCCCATCATTTTTATTGTCAATTACGGCAATCAGTTGAAAGTGTTCTGTTGAATGAACAAGTGCAACTGCTTCGCACCCCATCCTACCACGCGGGCCGGCAATAATAATTTTAATTTTCTCCATCTTCTTCACTCCGAATATCTTGAATAATTCTTGTCCAACGATTTTTATCTCTTGTCGCAAATTTGTTCATAACTATGTCGTGCGCTTTTTCTAAATCAATATTTAAAGAGTTTGCAAAGCAAATAAGGACAAAGAAAAGATCGCCAAGCTCCTCTTCAATCGTTTTTTCAACTTCATTCGTTTTTTTAGGCTTTTCACCATAATAATGATTGACCTCTCTGGCCAGCTCGCCTAATTCCTCAGTCATTCTTGCCAACATCGCCAGGGGACTAAAATACCCTTCCTTAAACTGACTGATATATGTATTTACTTCTGCTTGAAGCTCTTGAATTGTTTTGCCTTCTGCCAAAGTTTTCACCTCAATTTCCTTCCACTAAAAAAATACCACATCTTTCATGTTAGCTAAATTATCTGCTTTTTACAAATGTTTTCACCAAGTTAATTTCTCTGATTGCCCGCCTAAAATTTTTCTTATATAATTAAACCGCTTACAGAGGAGGAAGATATATTGTAAAGGAGGAAGATCATGATTTTACATACGAGACTAAAGAATATCATGTTAATCATACTTGGCGCTGCCATAATGTCTTTTGGATTGGTCAATTTTAATATGCAAAACAAATTAGCAGAAGGTGGCTTTACTGGAATTACTTTACTGTTCTATTTTTTATTTAAATGGGACCCGTCCTATACTAACTTACTTTTAAATATTCCTCTCTTCTTTATTGGCTGGAAATTACTTGGCCGAAATACTTTTTTCTATACGATTATTGGAACGGTCAGTGTTTCTATCTTTTTATGGATTTTTCAAAGAAACGCAATTGACATGCCATTAAAAAATGATCTTACCTTAGCGGCTTTATTTGCAGGGGTATTTACGGGGATTGGACTTGGTATTATCTTTCGGTATGGAGGTACAACTGGAGGAGTTGATATTATCGCCAGGCTTGCCCATAAATACACAGGCGGAACCATGGGAAAAACAATGTTCATTTTTGATGCCTGTGTCATTACGCTGTCATTGATCACATATTTAAACTATAAACAGGCTATGTACACTCTTGTTGCGGTATTTGTTGGTGCCCGAGTTATTGATTTTATGCAGGAAGGGGCTTATTCAGCAAGGGGAGCAATGATTGTTTCAGATAAAAAAGAAGAAATTGCCAAAAGTATCATGGAGGAATTGGATAGAGGTGTTACCATTTTAAAAGGTTACGGGTTTTACACGAGAAGTGACCGTGAAGTCATTTACTGTGTTGTAGCAAAGAATGAAATTTTTCGGCTAAAAAGTCTTATTACTTCCATTGATCCACATGCCTTTGTTTCAATTACGGTTGTTCATGACGTACATGGAGAAGGCTTTACTCTTGACGAAAATAAAAAACCAATTGAACCATAAAATATAATTAAGTGAAAAAAGCCGGAACGAAGGTTTCGGCCTTTTTGTTAATCATCGTTCCGATTAATACCCGTGTAAATTAGTATTAATCTAAGCAGTTCTAGGACAGCTACAGCAGCGGCAGCAACATAAGTAAGTGCGGCTGCATTTAAAACTTTCCTCGTTTCTCTTCTTTCATTTTCGCGAATTAATCCTAGATCTACAACCTGTTGCATTGCCCGATTGCTGGCATTAAATTCGACTGGCAATGTAACAATTTGAAATAATACAGCTGCCGCCATGCAAACAATCCCTAGTAACAACATTCCACTTAGATGTGCAAAAATCCCAATCATAATTAGGATCCAGGAGAAATTTGAACCAATATTGGCGACAGGCACTAATGCGTGACGGAAGCGTAAAAAGGCATACCCTTTGGCATCTTGGATAGCATGTCCGCATTCATGTGATGCAACTGCAGCAGCAGCAAGTGACTTACTATGATATATTTCGGGAGATAGGCGAACTGTTTTCGTTCTCGGGTCATAATGATCGCTTAAGAAACCATTCCCTAATTGAATTCCGACATTATATAAACCATTTGCATTTAAAACAGCCCTAGCCACTTCAGCCCCTGTCATATATGTTGATGAAGCTACTCGTGAGTACTTAGCAAATGTGCCTTTGACATTTAATTGAGCCCAAATAGGGATTAGGATAATGATGGCAAAGTAAACTAGATAAAGCATGGTTGAACCTCCAATTCAGCTTTACTTTCACTTATTGTATTCAAGCTGAATTTACGTGTCAATCTTTATACTCTCTTCTGTGGTCCTTATGTGTATCCTTATCACCTTTATATTTTCTCCAGCCAACATAGGATAATGTCATAATGATAATACTTCCTGTTGAAATAATTACCCACCATAGAGAAGGGTCGGCTTGGTCTTGATCCATGTCAGAAAATAATTTTTTTAAGTCAGTTTCCAAACCGTCGAGTTCTTTTAAACTTTTTGAATTTGAAACAATTTGGGAACGATAAACATCAATAAAATTAATCCTTGCATCTATTTTCTGTATATTTTCAACTGGAACATCTATTTTCATACTTGGGTAAATGATGTTGTATAGGGAAAGAAAAGAGTTGAAACTTGTATTAAATTTGCTTGTGTTACCATTATAGGCAGATTCTTTCACTTGATGAAAGGTGGTCATAATCTGGTCTTCCATTTCCGTCCATAATGGTTTATGACTCGTTGAAATGGCATCAATGACAAGACGGAACTTTGTTAATCTGCTGATTCTTTCTTGGTAATTCATCGTTGGACTGACCGCTGCTTCCATTGCTTCATCACGGGAAACGGTCACAATCCTTACCTCATCCATGGTTAAGGGACGTTTTTTTTCAGCAATCAATGAAAATTGATTTGAAAAATAATCCAACAATTTTTTTGCTTCATCGTACTTTTGAAATTTTACCATTTGAAGTGCTTCATCAGATATCTCATCCAGCTTATCGATCGGGGTCCGCTGGTCTGCAAGTACACTAATCGGAGCGAGCGAAAACACTATCATACAAAATAATAGCATCCATTTTACCTTCAAACTTGTCCCCCCTTTCATACTACTAAAATGTATGAGAGGAAGGACAAGGATAGACCATATTTCTATTTATAGAATTTACTTTATCTTAAGCTGGAAGCGATTTGGACGAATGGCAAAATAATAAGCAACTCCAATTGATAAAATCGAAAGCCAGAAAGTAAAATAACCTATTTGGGGAGTATATTTATTCAACATACTATAACGTGGCATCATGAAGAAAACATAATCGATAACAACATCATGCAATACCCAGATTGCAGCAATGATTAAATGTTTCCACTTAAACCGATAAAAAGGTGCAAACAGGATTCCTTCAACAGCCATTGCAAAATGAGAAACCATTAGCATATATCCGGCAGGGTCCAGTTCTCCTTGGACAACATATACAAGGCTATTCATGACAACTGCCCATATACCATATTTAAACAATGTGACAATGGCGAGTGCCTCCACAAATGGCCAGTTTTGTTTTAATAGAAAGGCTAGCAAAACAAAACAAAAAAATAAACTGGCTGTTGGGCTGTCAGGAACAAATGGAAGAAAAATTTTAGGAGTATCTGCCAGCTGCCATCCATACCAGTAGTAACCATAAATTGTCCCAGCTATATTAATAATTAGGAGCAAAATTAAAAATGACCGATTTGCTATTAAAGGATAAATCCACTTCACGTTTTTATTTCCTCTTTTCTTATGTATGGGATATGAGCATAAAGAAAACTCGCCGATTGGCGAGCCCCTAAGGGCGAAGACAGAAGCGTTGTTGCCCTTATACTTTCCGCTTAGCTAAAAAAGCCGACGAAATCTCGTCAGCTTTTCACTTTTATTATTTTTTACCAAGACCTGCAATAAACTCCGATAAGGCTTTTAACTGATCTGCATTACCTTTAAATACACCAGCTGGCATCTTACCTTTACCATGTTGAGCAATATTAGCAATTTGACTAGCGTTTAAACCGGTGCCAATAAGCGTAGGTGCAGCAGCTCCCCCCTGCAAATTATCACCATGACAAGCAATACAGCCTTGTGACTGAAACGTCTTATAACCTTCGCTTGTTTTATCAATATTTACCTGAGCCCTTATTTTACCTTGTTCTTCTACCTTTTTCCAATCCTCATTAGCTACTGATTGCCAAGTTAAAAACACTACTCCAGCTAAAGCTAATAGCATGATAGAAGTAGCAATTGGACGTTTGGCAGGCCTACGCTCTGGACCTCGATCTAAAAATGGTGCCAAAAGCAAACCACCAAAGGTAAGTCCTGGTATAATCATTGCTCCAATAACTGTGTAGGGACCGGAAGCATAGGAATACTTTAACAATTGATATAAAAATAAGAAATACCAATCCGGCAATGGAATATAACCAGTGTCAGTCGGGTCGGCAATCCTTTCAAGCGGAGCCGGGTGGGCGACTGTTAAACATAAAAATCCAACTAGAAAAACTGCACCTACCATCCATTCTTTCAAAAGGAAGTTAGGCCAGAATGCTTCTGTTTTACCGGGGTATTCCGAATAATCCTTCGGAATATTCGGCTTTCGGTGCGAAGGTGCTAACACACGTGAATCACCTACGAACTTCATACCTTTACCGCGATGCATCGAGCAATCCCCCTCCTTTTTTCATTTGTTTAATCATTAATACAAAACACATTTCATTTTATAGCGGTCCAGAAATACCTTGCTTACGAATCATTAAGAAGTGTGCTGCCATTAATCCAAACAATGCGCCTGGAAGGAAGAAAACATGGATAGCAAAAAAGCGGGTTAGCGTTTGTGCTCCAACAATCGTTTCATTCCCTGCTAGTAGAATTTTAATATATGACCCAATAAACGGAACTGCTGCCGCAATTTGCAAACCAACCTTTGTTGCAAATAGCGCTTTCATGTCCCAAGGTAATAAATAACCTGTAAAACCTAAACCAAGCATAACAAAGAAAATTAGAACACCAACAACCCAGTTTAGTTCACGAGGCTTTTTATATGCTCCTTGGAAAAAGACGCGTAATGTATGTAAAAACATCATAACGAGTACAAGACTTGCGCCCCAGTGATGCATTCCACGTACAATTTGTCCAAATGCTACTTCATTTTGCAAGTAATAAACCGATTCCCATGCATTTTTGATATCTGGTACATAGTACATCGTTAGGAACATACCAGAAAGAATTTGAATAACTGTGACGAAGAATGTTAGACCGCCAAAGCAGTACACAAACGCTGAAAAGTGGTGTGCAGGATTAACATGTTCTGGAACTTCATGGTCTGCGATATCGCGCCACAGCGGCGTAATATCTAAACGTTCATCTACCCAATCGTAAATTTTGTTTAACAAAGATTACGCCCCCTTCCGTGGTTCTGCTTTTCCTAAGTACAGGTAACCGCCCTTTTCTTTGTATGGATAGCGATCAAGCGGTGCTAACGGCGGTGTTCCAGGAATGTTGGTACCGTCTTTTTCGTATCGGCCATAATGGCAGGGACAGAAAAATTGATTTGGGTAATCCTTATTTGTATTCCATCCAACCGTACAACCTAGATGTTTACAAACTGGTGAAAGTGCAATAATCTGGTTCGTCTTTTTATCCTTATAGACCCAAGCAGTGTTTGTCACATCAGATTCATACCAAGCATCTTTTTGCTTGAATGTGAAATCGACACGAACCGGTTCGTCTGTTAGTTCTGCAATCTTTTTATTGGTTGCGATAAAGTTTCCTCCCGCATCAGCCTTTAAAACTGGATCAACAGCAAAACGAACCATTGGCATTAACATTCCAGCAGCCATAAATCCCCCTACACCAGTCAGTGTGTAGCTTAAGAATTGGCGCCTTGAAACTCGTTCCTTACTCATGCTTTCCCCCTCTATTAAGATTTAAAGTTCGGCGGACACAAAATTCTAATAAAACTAGGACATAATCATGATATATCAATCTTTAATGAAGGTCAACATTATCCCAAATAAGGTAAACTTAGGTCTTTCATTCAATTTCTTGCCATTTTCGACTAAAAATGGTAAGAATCTGCTGAACCTGACTTTCTACAATTGGCACCTTTTGAGAATCCTCTAAATTTTCCAACGGAATAGCTGGAATCCAAATTAATGAATCTTCAAATTTATTTTCACGAGCTTTCCATTCACTATCACATGTAATTAAAAAGATATGCTTTAATTGATTATTTTTTAAGGCAGAAACCCATCCCTCAAGTTCGCCATACCTCAATTCATCATCATGAACGGCTAAATATGTAAATGGAGGTAACAAGAGGATTCTTCCCATAAGTTGTCTTTCAAGCAAAGCCGTTACCAATGTAATAAATTCAGACATGGATGCTGCCTGCTTCATTTCCGTACCAAAGCCAACAGGGATTAATGGAATGACAGCTGTATCGATATATTCCTGAGCTTTCTGAAACTGTTCAATATCATGAGAGATCCATTTCATTGATCATCACTCCAAGCACTTTAGATTCCTCTTAATCATATCATTTAAAAAGCAAACAAAAAAATAGCAGCTTGCTTACTGTAAGCTGCCATTTTTTTCGGATACCTTTAATTGATTTAACTTTTTCGTTAAAATTTGAAATGCCTCCCTGTCTTGTTTATCCAGGGCCTCATCAATTAAATGGAGCAGCTTTTCATGCCGAAAACGTTCAATACTATGATTTAGAAATTCTTCAGCAATTAATCCGTCCTTTTCATTTACCTGAAGATGGTTTGGCATAAATGGATTTTCTTCAAGAACGGCGGCATATTGGTGTTTTTGATTAGAAGCATGAAAATTAAGTTGGATATAAATATCCTCTTCTCGGTTTAGACGGATATCATGGAAGGATTTTTCCGCATCTGTTGTCATTACATTTTCTTTGTAAAAGCGGAACGGTACCTTATCCACACAATGGGTAGACATGATTAAACCTCTTGGGCAATATTGTGCCTGTTCAACAAAATGAACCTTTTCCATTAATTGATCATGGCTCATTAAGTAATTTAAAATCCAAACACATTCCCGCCGCTTTAGTTGATAATGATTTAAAAACCAACGAATAAAGTCCTTTTTCTCGTTGACAGAAACAGGGGTTGCCATAGTAATTTCCCTCCTCTGCATTTAAGCTTCTTTAGATTTCAATGTCAGTTAAGCGTTCAAGTAAATCTAAATATTCTTCATTTGAAGGATTATTTTTTAATAGTTGTTTAAAAATTTCGGCAGCTCTATCATTTTTTCCTTCTTCAATTAAAAAATATCCGAAATCTGTCAAAAATGATTCATCTTCTTTGAAAAAAGGGTAGGCACTTTCATACTTTTCCATTGCTTTTGGATAATCCTCAAGTTTTTCATAAGCGAATGCAGCATCCCAAAGTAATTGCGGCTCATTTTCCTCTTGAATATCCATCGTATTTAACAGCTCAATTACTAGATCAAATTTTTCCTGTTTAATTAACAATGTATCCAGGTTTATCGCAGCTTCCGTAAAGCCAGGGTCCAAGACTAACGCCTCACGTAGGTACCTTTCTGCATCCTCCTCCCAGCCTAGATTCAAAGCAAGTTTCCCACCGTAAAATAATAATTCTTTATTAAATTCATCATGTTTAATTCCTTGTTGGACAATGTCAATACTCTTTTCTAATTCTTCTTCTCTTTCATAGGCCTTTGCTAAAGGCAAATAAAGGGAATTGTATTCTGGATCGAGTTCTTTTAATTCAAGGAATTTTTCGATGGCTGTTCGATTATATCCCCCTTGAAGGGCCGTAAATGCATATCCAAATAGGGTGTTAATTTCCAACTTTTCAGAAAGTGATTTTTCATAGTAAGGAAGGGCTTCCTCAAAGGCTCCAGACGTGCTTAATAGGTCTGCAATCCGCTGATTAATATTCACCCCAGCTATTTCACTTTGCTCTTTTAAAACGGCTGTATAGGCCTTTAATGCTGAGGTAATTTCACCCTGTTCACTGTATAACTCACCTAATGCAAAATCAATAACAATTTCCTTCGGCATGATCGCCTTTGCTTTTAGCAATTTTCCTTCACAAACTTCGTAAAGTCCTTGAATTTGATATAAATCAGCCAACAATAGCATTGACTGACCGAAGCTCGGATCCGTTTCAGAAATTCTTTCAAGTATGAGGGTGGCCTGTTCTTCATTACCTGCTTCGATTAATACTTCGGCAAGTAAAACAAGGAGTTCACCTTCATCTGGATAAATCTCCAAAAGATTTTCAAATAACCTTTTTGCTTCTTCCAAAAATCCCAGTTGAAATAACTCTTCTCCAAGAAGGTATTTTTCATCAGGTGTTCCGAGAGTTAATACTTCATTATATTCACTATTCGCTTGCTTATGTTGACCATTTTCGAGCATCGTTAATATTTTTTTTATTCTATCCATTTTGTCCTCTTCCTCAAAACGACTTGTTCGGTATTTTATTTTTTTTAGTTATCTTTCGAAAAATAAAATGGGGTTTTCATTTTAACATACTCCCCATTTTTTTGCTTTTATAGTACCTTTTTCCATATTCAACCTTTATGGACGGTAAATACAAGTATATACCTATGATAAAGAAATAATTGCTTCGCATCAAGATTCTTGGTTTCTCTATTTTTAAATATAAAAAAAATAAAGCCGCATGTATGCGGCTTTAACTTTGTAATTGATTTAAATGAGTAAAAAAATTAGGATAGGAGACTGAAATAGCAGCCGAATTTTCCAGGTAGACCTCATCCGTGCAAATTGCTGCTGCAATAGCAAGCATCATACCAATACGGTGATCACCATGACTGGAAACTGTTCCTCCTTGGAGATTGGATTTTCCATTGATAATCATCCCGTCGTCAGTCGCAATAATATTTGCACCCAGCTTTTTCAACTCGTTAACAACGGTATCAATCCGATTTGTTTCTTTTACCTTTAATTCTTGTGCATTTTTAATAATGGTTGTCCCTTCAGCCTGGGTAGCAAGTAAAGCAATGATTGGAATTTCATCAATTAAACGTGGAATTAAGTCTCCTTCAATAATCGTCCCTTTTAGCTGAGAAGTTTTAATTAGAAGATCTCCATAAGGTTCAAAAGCCTGATCCTCACTCTTTAAAATCTGAATATCAGCACCCATCTTTTTCATCACATCAATGATGCCCGTTCTAGTTGGATTAAAGCCGACATTTTTTAAAGTGATCTCACTATTCGGGATAATCGCACCAGCTACAAGGAAAAATGCGGCTGAAGAAATATCACCAGGAACATGTACATGAGTCCCGGATAATTTTTGCCCCCCTTGATTGTAATTCTTCCATCTTCTTTTTGGAGTTCTCCGCCAAAATGGCGAATCATTCTTTCCGTATGGTCTCTCGATTCAGTTTTTTCAATGATCGTCGTCTCTCCATCAGCTTGAAGACCTGCAAATAAAAGGGAAGATTTAACTTGTGCGCTTGCCACTGGCATTTGATAGTGAATAGGTTTTAAATTTCCTCCACGGATCGCAATCGGAGTGTACTCGCCATTCTTTCTTCCTTCGATCTGGGCACCCATTTCTCTTAATGGAACCGTAACCCTTGTCATCGGCCGTTTTCCAATTGAATGGTCACCTTGTAATGCTGCAAAAAATGGTCGCCCTGATAAAATTCCCAACATTAAACGGATTGTTGTTCCGGAATTACCAACGTCAAGGAATTCAATAGGCTCGCTAAGTCCATCAAGACCTTTTCCAATAATTTGAAGTTCGTTCTCGTGTTCTTCAATTTGGACGCCAAGCTTGCGAAAGCAAGAAATTGTGCTTAAACAATCATCCCCTGGTAAAAAATTCGACACGGTGGTCACACCTTCAGAAATGGCACCAAACATCACAGAACGATGAGAAATAGATTTATCCCCGGGTACCGCTATACTGCCTGATAAACCCTTTAAATTAATGGCTAATTTTAATGTGTCCATGTCATCACCTCTTCCCTTGATGTCAGTTTAGGATATTATAAATGTCGCATAATCTGTATAAGAGAGGATGCATTTCTCCGCCCTTTGCCGATCCTCTTCGGTTTGAAAACTGATTGCCAAAACCCCATATACATCCTCACGCGTTTCATGAATACGAATATTTGTTATACTAATTCTTTCCTGTGCTAAATAGCCTGTGATTTCAGAAATCACACCTGGAACATCGGGAATATCTACAAATAAATCATAAAAAGCAGGTATTGCCCCCTTTTCTTTTATAGGAAGACTGTCACGGTATTGTTTTGCATCATTAAAATAATTGAAAATATCATTGCTATTTTCTTTTTCTAATAATGATTTAATTTTCCGCATTTCTTCTTGCCACTTTTCAAAGAGGTCTAATAAGACTTCTTTATTTTGCAGCAAAATATCTCGCCACATTTCCGGACTGCTTGAGGCTATACGGGTAATATCCCTAAAGCCACCTGCCGCAAGTCTAGGTATTAAATTTCGTGATTCTGCCAGCTTTTCAGTTTGACTAACAATTGATGCAGCAATGATGTGAGGAAAATGACTTACAATCCCGGTTAAATAATCATGTTCATCTGGAGAAATGGTTAAAAACTTTGCTTTAGTTCCTTTTAGCCATGTTTTTAACGCCTCTACTTTAGACTCTGGAATCTGATCATTTGGCGTTAATAAATAAAACGCATTTTCAAAAAGTATATCTTTTGCAGCTGTCACCCCACTTTTATGTGAGCCAGCCATTGGATGCCCTCCTATAAAGGCACAACCTTTGTTTAAAAGAATGTCTGCCGAATGCACGACCTTTTGTTTCGTACTCCCGGTGTCTGTAATAATAACGTCTTTTTTTAGCTGGAGGTCAGCAAGTAAACTTATAATCTTTTTCGTTTGATTAACCGGTGTGGATATGATAATTAAATCAGCATCCGAAGCGCCTTCCTCGATCGTTTCCGCAATATCATCAATAACCTCAAGCGCTTTTGCCAGCCTTGCTTGCTCGCTATTTACATCAAAACCAATAATGGAAGATTCCCTATGCTCTTTCTTTATACACAAAGCTAAGGAGCCGCCAATTAATCCTAATCCAATAACAAAAACACGGCCTTTCAAAAATTTGTCCCCCTAATTAA
Source organism: Neobacillus sp. PS3-12 (assembly GCF_030915385.1). Classification (GTDB taxonomy): domain Bacteria; phylum Bacillota; class Bacilli; order Bacillales; family Cytobacillaceae; genus JAEVLT01. The sequence goes on from NZ_CP133268.1 coordinate 819,247, forward strand.
GAAAAGCGCATGCGCACGTTTAGCGAAGGACACTAGCTGCTGTGCGCAGGAGCTAAACAGATAATCTTCAAAATTTTTATTATTGTTCTGCTAAAAATTGGCTTATTGCCCCAAGAAGACCTTCATTTTCTTCATTGGACCCTACAGTAATTCTGACTGAGGTTGGAAATCCAAGAGCCTTTCCTGAGCGGACAATATATCCTTTTTGCAGTAAGTACTGAAATACTTGATCCCCGTCCACTTTAAAGTCAACTAAAAGAAAATTCCCTTGTGACGGAAAATAGGACAGTTTATTTGCTTCGAAAAATTGGTAATATTGCTCAAGACCCTGCCGATTTGTTTGTTTACACTGCTGAACAAACTCCTGATCGTTGATTGCTGCTGCCGCTGCAAGTTGACCAAATGTACTGACATTAAATGGCTCTCTAGCGGGTTCAAGTGCTTTAATAATCTTGGAATTGGCAATTCCATAGCCGATTCTTAGTGAGGCAAGACCGTAAATTTTTGAAAATGTGCGTAAAACAATGAGATTGTCAAAACGTCTTGTCAAACTGATTGATTCATAGTAGTCTTCTGCCACTACATACTCATAATAAGCCTCATCAAGGACTACTAATGTCTCTTGAGGTACCTTTTCAAGAAATGCAATTAACTCCTGCTCAGGTATATATGTACCGGTAGGATTATTAGGACTGCATAGCCAAACGATATTGGTATTTTCATCAATTGCAGCCAGCATTCCATCTAAGTCATGGTTTCCATTCTTTAAAGGCACTTCAATGATCTTTGCTCCTTCGATTACAGCATTATGTCGATATTGGGAAAAGGTAGGTTCGGCCATAACTGTATTCGAACTTGGATCAAGCAGTGCTCTTGAAATAATTTGGATTAAATTATCTGATCCATTACCAAAAATTAGTTCTTCTGGTTTTACTTGATAATGATTAGCAACTGCTTCTCTTAAATTGGTTGCATAACCATCTGGATAAATTGCAAGACTTTGCCCGTTTTCATGAATTGCTGCCAAAGCCTTTTGTGAACAGCCAAAAGGATTTTCATTTGATGCTAACTTAACAATTTTCTCAAGGTTAAATTCTTTTTTAACAGAATCTATCGATTTACCAGGCTTATAAGGAGTTAATGTTAATAGCTGTTCTTTCCATCTCATGTTTCATTCACCTCATACATTGTTTCGCTCTATTATGCTAATAGTTTAAAGTGATAAAGAACAATTTTATTTTATCATACTTTTTCATATAGATTTTATTTTTTTGCTATTTTTCCAAATCCGGTCTAAGGATGTTCGCTTCCCGTAAATAAACGTGATGAATTTCTGTTTGATCCTTATCTGTATTTAGGTGCAGCATCACTCTTATGCACATTTTCAATGAATTTGGTACAGGCATTTCGCGCATACACATGACAGGGACGTATTGCCAGCCCTCAATTTGGCGCATTCCTTTTGCAGGAAAACCGGCATCAAGATCTTCGGTAGTTGAAATAAAAACGGAAGCAACATCATCTGGATGAATTTCATTTTTTTCGATCATTTTTATAAATAGTTCTTCAGCCGCATTCAAAATTTCCGCTTCTGTATTGTTCTTTACGGTAGTCGCTCCTCTTACCCCTCTGATCATTTTATTCGCCCCCTTTTTTATTGAAATTGTTTAAACTATTTAGGAGATTTATATCCGAAATTCCCTGTAGTACTGGTACCCCCACTTTTTCAAGCAGGACAAAGTGAACAGATTCCCCAATTGACTTTTTATCCTGCTTCATTTTGTCAACCAGCCGATCATTGGAAGCTTGAGCTGGGATTTGTATTTGATACCCCAGTTTTTGTACCCAGCCAATAAATTCATCAAGATCAAAAGTAAGTCCTAATAACTCTTTACTAAGCTCTAAAGCATATATCATTCCAATCAAAACAGCTTCACCATGGGTAATGTTTCCATAACCCAATTCAGATTCGATAGCATGTGCAAGGGTATGGCCAAAATTCAAGTAAGCTCTGATCCCAGTTTCCTTTTCATCCTTAGAAACAAACTCTCTTTTAACTTTTACACCTTTTGTCAGTGCGTAATGTAATTGTTCTGCTGTTAATGTTTGAAGATCATTTACGTTTTTTACCAGCCATAAATAGAACTCAGGGTCATGGATTAGGGCATGCTTAATTACTTCAGCAAAGCCTGAGCGAATTTCTGCAGGCGGCAGTGTTGTTAATAAATCCAAATCATAGAAAACAGCTTCAGGTTGATAAAAAGCGCCAATCATATTTTTTCCTAATGGATGATTAATGGCAACTTTGCCTCCAACGGCGCTATCATGAGCGAGGATAGTTGTAGGAATTTGAATGAATGGAATTCCTCTCATAAATGAAGAAGCAACGAATCCGCTTAAATCACCAACTGCTCCGCCTCCAAGAGACAGGATAATCGATTTGCGATCCAGATGATTTTCAAGTGCTGTTGACAAAGCTTGGTAATAAACGTCAAATGTCTTTGCCTTTTCTCCCCCTGGAGCGATAAAAACAATAGGTTTGAGATCAGCCAGCCTATCAGCCAATTTTGATAAATGAATTTTTGCGACATTCTCATCCGTGATAATTAGGATCTTCGTTAATTGTTGAAAATGACTTATTAAAAAAGAATGAATATCAGCAAGTACACCCTCACCAATCATAACTTGATAAGTTTTTGATTCTGTTGGGATAAGGATCTTTTCCATTAGAAATCCCTCGCAACTTGTCTTTGCCGATCTATTTCATCTTTAAATCCTGTAAATCGGTCACTATTAAATTGTTCAACAAGTGCTGAAGCCAGTTCCCAAGCAACGACTGCCTCCGCTACAACAGCTGCAGCAGGTACAGCGCAGCTATCAGAGCGCTCAATGCTTGCCGAAAATGGCTCTTTCGTATCTATATCAACACTTTGAAGTGGCTTATAAAGGGTCGGAATAGGTTTCATTACTCCTCTGACTACGACGGGCATGCCTGTCGTCATACCGCCTTCAAACCCGCCAAGTCGATTTGTTTTCCGATAGTATCCTTTTTCTTTATCCCAAGCAATTTCATCGTGAACTTCACTTCCAGGCTTACTTGCTGCTTCAAAACCAATACCAAATTCGACTCCCTTAAAAGCATTGATACTTACAATAGCAGCAGCAATTTTCGCATCTAATTTTCGGTCATAGTGAACATAGCTTCCTACACCCGCAGGCATACCTGTTGCTACTACTTCAACAATACCACCGATTGAATCCCCATTTTCCTTTGCCTGATCAATTGCTTCCATCATTTTGGCTTCTACATTCGGATCAGCACAACGGACTGGTGATTTTTCAGAACGATCTTTTAATTCCTCTAAAGCCAATGTAAGATCCACATTTGCTTTTACTCCGCCAATTTCAACTACGTGGGAAACAACCTCTATTCCAACTAGGGAAAGTAATTTTTTTGCCACAGCACCGGCAGCAACTCTGACTGTTGTTTCCCGTGCAGAAGAACGTTCAAGAACGTTTCTCATATCACGGTGTCCATATTTTATTGCCCCATTTAAATCGGCATGACCTGGACGAGGTCTAGTTATTTTCCGCTTTATTTCATCTTCGGAAACATCTGTCAGTGGATCTGGTCCCATAATCGATGTCCAGTGCTTCCAATCATTATTTTCGACTACTAAACAAATTGGGGAACCAAGTGTTTGACCATGTCGAACTCCGGATAAAATTTCAACAGTATCTTTTTCAATTTGCATTCTTCTTCCACGGCCATACCCTTTTTGCCGTCTGGCTAAATCAGTGTTAATATCTTCAGCCAAAAGCGGCATTCCAGCAGGTAAACCTTCTAAAATTGTTGTTAGTTGCGGTCCATGTGATTCTCCCGCTGTTAAATATCTCATATCCTTTCCCCCTTCAACTCATTAAAGAATATTTTGTATCAATATAACATATGAACATCAATAAACATAGCAAAATTGTTCAAAATATTATAATTTTATGCCATTTTTCGACTTTATCTAAATTTAAACATAATGATTTTTTCATAACTTTATACAAAAAGGGCCAAATTGGCCCGAACTTCTAGATTTTTTGGTAAAAGAAGGTTTCTTGCGTTTTTAAATGATAGAGACTAGGATTAAAAATTTGCTCTGTGCTGCCCACAAATAAAATCCCATCCTTTTTTAAGGCAGAGCTAAATTTTTGGTATAAATGATTTTTTGCCTCTTCAGTAAAATAAATAAGAACATTTCTGCAAATAATCAGGTCGTATTGACCCTCATAGGGATCTGCCAACAAGTTGTTTTTTGTAAAGGTTACCATTTTCTTTATTTCATTACATATATAATAATAATCGCCTTGTTGATTAAAAAACTTTCGTTTTAAGTTTTCGGGAACCTCATTAACTGACTTTTCGGAATAAACACCGGTTTTCGCCCGAGCTAAGGCATTTTCATCAATATCGGTTGCAAGAATATGTATATCAGAACGAGGCATAATACCTGTAACAATCATTGCAATGGTGTATGCTTCTTCACCTGTTGAACAGGCAGCACTCCATATTTTTGGGTGCTTATTGTTTTTTAGAATTTGCGGCATGATTTTTGTCTCAAGTATTTCCCATCGTTGGTAGTTTCTGAAAAATTCTGAAACATTAATTGTCAATCGATCTAAAAATTCATTTAAGAGATTTTGATTTCTATTTATTTCTTTAAAAAAATCCTGGAATGATGAAAATCCTTTTTTCTCATAAAGAGATTTTAGTCTACGCTTCATTTGAACTTCTTTGTAGAGGGAAAGGTCAATACCGGTTTTCCTTTTAATTTGGATTATAAATTGTTCATAACCATCCGACATTTTTACCGAACTCCTCATTTTTTCTTTTCACCGATTGCAATAATTTTGAAAGCGCGTGCAAAAACAGCACTCGTAAACACAAGTGCTGTTTTTTAAAAAATTTAATAAATCCATTCGTTTATTGATTTGGAATAATCAACTAAACCTGCATCCTTGAAAAATAGGCCAATTTCACGTTCCGCACTTGCAGGAGAATCGGATCCATGAATGACGTTTTTGCCAACTGTTAACCCAAAGTCTCCACGGATTGTACCTGGTGCTGCATCCTTTGGATTCGTTGCCCCCATCATTTGTCTAGCAGTAGCAATGACATTTTCTCCTTGCCATACCATTGCAAATACTGGCCCAGATGTAATAAAGTCTACTAACTCACCGAAAAAAGGTCTTTCCTTATGCTCTCCATAATGTTCTTCAGCAAGTTCATTTGGAATCTGCATTAATTTAGCAGCAACTAATTGAAACCCCTTTTTTTCAAATCGCGATACAATCTCTCCAATTAAATTTCGTTGTACACCATCTGGTTTAACCATTAAAAATGATTTTTCCATTGATTTCACCCCTCAACCTTTATGTAAATGGATTGCGAACAATCCACGAAAATATTACCATTGTTTTGAAAGTTTCGCAACTTTCCGAAAGGAGTGAGATTCATGAATGTTTAAGATTTTCTTTTTCCAATATATTTGGCAATATCCTGCAGGGCTTTTTTGGCGCAGTTTCCCGGCAGTTCATTCAAAAGCCTTAGTGCTTTTTCAAGGTACAGATCACTTAACGCAATGGACTTTTCGATTGCACCTGACTGTTTGATAAGAGAAATTATTTTTTCAATTTGTTCGGGTTTCATACTCTGGTTAACTTTTTCAATTTCGGCCCGAATTTTTTTATCCTCCATCGCATAAAGCACTGGTGCTGTAATATTTCCTTGTAAAAGGTCTCCGCCAGCAGGTTTTCCAAGTGTTTTTTCTGTTGATGTAAAATCAAGTATGTCATCAATAATTTGGTATGACATTCCAACATAATAACCAAAGCGAAAAAGCTTTTTGTGGATGTCTTCTGTTACACCTGTAGCAATTGCACCTAACTGGCAGCTTGTTGCGATCAGCAGTGCTGTTTTCCGTTTGATCCTGCGAAAATAATCACGAAAGTTCTGATTAAAACGGTATTTATCTTTTATTTGCTCAATTTCACCAATGCAAACCTCAACAATTGTATTAGCCAGTATTTGATGGACAGCTGGCTGTTTTACCTTTGTGATGATTTCCAATGAAAGGGCTAAAATATAGTCCCCCGTGTACATAGCAACCTTATTGCCCCACTTTGTTTTTATTGCAGGTTTACCTCTGCGAAGTTCAGCATCATCAATAACATCATCGTGGACTAGTGACGCCATATGAATTAATTCAAGTGCAACCGCAACATTTTTTAAAATTTCAATATCATAGTTTCCAAACTTTCCTGCAAGTAAAACAAAAACAGGACGAATTCTTTTTCCGCCGGCTTGCAATGTATATAACGATGCTTCTTTTAAAAGGAGGGAATTTGCTTGAATTTTATCTTCAAGCTCTTTCTCAATAATATCAATATCCGAATTCAAAAATGAATACATCATTTTTAATTTCATTTGTATTCACCCAGCTTTTTCATCCTGTCAACACTCATTCATCTAATTTTTTCGTCCGATATGAACAGCAGCCACTCCTAGATCGTATGGTTTATAATAAACATCTTTGAAGCCTGCTTTTTCAAACAAATTGGCAAGTTCTTTCATCCCTGGAAATGTACGGGCGGATTCCTGAAGCCACGAATATTCTTGATAACTTTTGGCAAATAGCTTCCCGAATAGAGGCATAATAAAGCGAAAATAAAAGTAGTATAGCTGTTTGTAACCAGTCATTGTTGGCTGCGAAGTTTCAAGACAAACTGCAATTCCTCCAGGCTTTAATACTCGGTTCATTTCTTTTAATACCTGCAGGTAATCTGGCACATTTCTTAAACCGAAACCAATTGTTACATAATCAAAACTATTGTCGGGAAAAGGAAGTTCCATTGCATTTCCATGAATTAATGTAACTTGATTTAGTTTTAGGGAGTCAACCTTTTCAAGGCCAACTTTAAGCATGTTTTTACTAAAATCTAAACCTGTTACTCCACCAGATGGTCCAACTGCTTCAGCTAAGGCGATTGTCCAGTCCGCAGTCCCGCAGCAAACATCAAGTGCTTTTGACCCGAGTTGAACGTTCATTTTTTTCATCGTGTCATTTCGCCATTTAATATGCTGCTGGAAACTAATTACCGAATTCATCTTATCATAATTCTCGGAAATTTTTTCAAAGACGTGATGAACTCGTTCTTCTTTTGATTCTTGCATGGATCTTAACCTTCTTCCACAAATGTTTTGGCAATAGGCTGATGTTGGTTTAAAATCGAAGTAATTCTTAAATCCAGTTGTTCACTTATACGAGGTAACTTTTGCAAACAACTTTCTATTATTGTCCTCGAGAACTCAATGTATCGGTCACAAATGACGAATAGGTAGTTTTGTTGTTCACTTGACAAGTCCTTCATTTTCGATTCACTTTTTGCAAATACGATTTTTTTCATTGCTTCAAATAGTTGTGAACAGCCGGTTTGGCTATATCGATTTTTTTCGCTAAGCAGCCTTTTGACTAATAATAAATTAGATACAATTTCATACCAAACATTAACATGAAAATAGTCAATTATTTTTGTAATCAACGAACTTTCAATAATTTTTATACTTGCCATCAGTTTTTCTATACCATCAAACTCCTGTTGGAAAACGGAAATTTTATGCTCGTTAACTTCCTTTATCCCGCCTGCTAAGACATTTATCATAAAAATATCTTCGCTGTCAGCAAGAAGTTTGTAATATAAACCACTATAATAATCCCCTGCAAGAACCGTTAGTTGTCGGCTTGTAATTTGAGGAATTCCATTGATTTTTTCGTTTGAAATTTGCTCATGGGTATCAAGGGCAATCTGAATTAACATCGTTGCTAAGGCATAATTTTCCCTTTGTTTATCAGACAGCTCAAGCTGGTCCATTATAGTGATAAGTAAAAGGAGTTTGTCCTCATCAATGTATGGTGTTTTAATAAATTTTATTAAGTATGGATGCAGAACTTTTTGTTCTATCCGCCCCTTAACCTCTGATAACCTTTGGCATATGTCCTGCAATCTAATCACCCTTGCTTCCCCTGAAGTATATATTAATAATGTTATTCATACATTATTACTTTTCCCATTTATAAAATAAGGCAGTCACAATTATAACATAAAAGAAAACCGCTGAGGATAACTTCACAAAATAACAACATTTATTATGTGGTTGTATAAATAACGTTTCTTAATCTGTTATTATTTTTTTATTTCACTTTCAACTTCACCAAAACAAGTTAAAATCCTGGCATTGCCCCTAATTTTAATGGCAGACGTATGTTCAGTAAACTGGGCAATCAGGACTTCGCCTTGATCTAATTTTTCAGAATGATGAAATCTTGTATCAGTACCTCTTGTTAATCCAATGACACTTACACCATCATCAAGTGCCTTAATGACGACATAATCATTATTTTGATTATTGTTAATTTCCATGTTATCACCCCAAAATCAAATAGGTAAATAGCTTAGAATTGTATTTACATTTTAATTAGTTTTAAAACTTCCGAACGGGCTTCAGCATCTTTTTTATACACACCGCGGACAGCAGTCGTAACGGTTCTGGAGCCAGGCTTCTTTACCCCTCGCATCGTCATACACATATGTTCTGCCTCTACGACTACCATTACTCCCTGAGGTTCCAACTTTTCCATAATAGCATCAGCAACAGTAGATGTAATCCGTTCTTGCAGTTGTGGTCTCTTTGCAACAGCTTCAACAGCCCTTGCTAATTTACTCAAACCGGTTACTCGTCCATTTTGGGGTATATAGGCGACGTGTGCTTTGCCAAAGAAAGGGACTAGATGATGTTCGCACATCGAATAAAATGGTATATCTTTTACGAGCACTACTTCTTCATGGTCTTCACTAAAAATAGTATCAAAATATTGTTTTGGGTCATCGTTTAATCCAGTGAAGACTTCCTCATACATCTTGGCAACCCGCTTTGGTGTGTCCAAGAGTCCTTCACGGTTAGGGTTCTCACCGATCGCCTCTAATATTAAACGTACCGCTTCTTCAATTTGGGTACCGTTTACTTCTGTCATGGTCTTTCCTCCTAATATATATCTGTCTAATTTAACGATAAAGTATAAATGACAAATATATCTTAGCATATCCTAATTAAAGCAAGCAAAACCAAAGGCTTTTTGGCTGAATTGGAAAGAGAATTGAAGATGGAGAATTATGTACGAATGATCTTGGTCATATAAAAAAGTCATGGACATGTCCATGACCTTTTTATATCATCTTGCTTCAAACTATGTAATTATTTTACTGCATCTTTCAAGGCCTTACCTGGTTTGAAAGCAGGAACTTTGCTTGCGCCAATTTCGATTTCCTCACCTGTTTGCGGATTACGTCCTTTACGCGCAGCACGCTCACGTACTTCAAAGTTACCAAATCCAATTAATTGGACTTTATCACCATTTTTTAAAGCATCTAAAATTGAATCAAAAACAGCATCAACTGCTTTTGTAGCATCCTTTTTAGAAATTTCGCTAGCTTCTGCTACTGCATTAATTAGTTCTGTCTTGTTCATGCCATTCACCTCCTCCCAAAGATTTAATCAAATTAGTAGAAAGATTCCTTATCTACATTTCTAAACAATTTTTCTGAATTCTATACGTCATAATGCTAAAAAATAAGGCTTCTGGCGGTAATTCTGTTAAAAGATTATCATAATCAAATCAGCTTAGCAAGAAGATTTGAATAAATAATGGGAATCTTTTCTTTCAGAGCTACATATTTGTAAAATCTTAGCCTTATTTGGATAAAAGCGGAAGCACCAATGTTTGGCTAATGAAACCTACCTAAATTCACTTTTTAAATAAAATAAAAAAAGACCCCTAATTGGAGTCTTTGCCATTATAAAATAATAGCGATTAATCCACCTGATCCTTCATTGATAATTCGCTCAAGGGTTTCTTTTAATTTGTACCTTGCATTTTTCGGCATTAATGATAATTTAGCCTGGATTCCTTCGCGAACAATTGAACTCAAACTGCGTCCAAAAATATCTGAATTCCAAATTGACAATGGGTCTTCCTCAAAATCCTGCATTAAATAGCGGACAAGTTCTTCACTTTGTTTTTCTGTCCCAATGATCGGTGCAAATTCTGATTCGACATCCACTTTTATCATATGAATAGACGGTGCAACTGCTCGGAGACGGACACCAAACCTTGCACCCTGGCGAATGATTTCTGGCTCTTCAAGACTCATATCCGCTAAGGACGGTGAGGCAATACCGTATCCCGTTTGTTTTACCATTTTTAAAGCATCTGATATTTGATCATACTCAGCCTTGGCGTGGGCAAAATCCTGCATTAATTCAAGGAGATGATCTTTTCCACGAATTTCAACTCCAACAATTTCTTTTAGTATTTCATCATATAATTCATCTGGTGCAAACAAATCAATTTCAGCAACCCCTTGCCCCATTTCAATTCCTGCAAGGCCTGTGCTTTCAATAAATTCGAAATCACAAAAACTTTGAACAACCCTGTCAACATCTCTTAATCTTTTAATATCTTTGACAGTATCTTTAACAGCTTCTTGATAACTTTCACGAAGCCAGTGATTTTCCCTTAAAACCATTACCCAGCTTGGGAGATTTACATTCACTTCAAGCACTGGAAATTCAAACAATGCTTCTCGCATAACATTCAGGACATCACTTTCACGCATACTCTCAACACTCATCGATATGACAGGGATGTCATATTTCTCCACGAGACTTGCCCTAAGTGACTCTGTATTTGGATGATGCGGCTGTGCACTATTCACAACCATAATAAATGGTTTACCAACCTCTTTTAATTCAGCAATAACCCTCTCTTCTGCTTCAAGATAGTTACTGCGAGGTATTTCACCAATTGTTCCATCAGTGGTAATCACCACACCGATTGTTGAATGCTCTTGGATCACTTTTCTCGTCCCAATCTCTGCTGCTTCGTGGAATGGGATTGGTTCTTCATACCAAGGTGTATTGATCATTCTTGGACCATTTTCATCCTCATATCCTTTAGCACCAGGGACTGTGTAACCCACACAATCCACCAAACGGATATTTACATCTAACCCTTCATCCACATGGATGGTTGTTGCTTGGTTTGGAACGAATTTTGGTTCAGTTGTCATAATCGTTTTGCCTGCAGCACTTTGTGGAAGCTCATCCTGGGTTCGAGTTCGGTCTGCTTCATTCATAATATTAGGCAGGACCACTAATTCCATAAATTTCTTTATGAATGTTGATTTACCAGTTCTAACTGCACCTACTACACCTAAATAAATATCACCGCCAGTTCTTTCGGCAATATCTTTAAAAATATCTACCTTTTCCAAATGATCCCCTCCCGATCATAGAGTTAATGGGAAAATACTATCCTTTTAGGTATTTTTGGACATTATATGTTTATGACGTTGTCCTAAGTCGATATGACAGTTTTCAAAAATTATTTACCCCCTTGTTAAAAAAGGACCTTTTTCCATTTGTTGGTATTTTTATTTCATACATTTTCAGGAATGAGGGGTTAAAAAAACCCTTCTCCTACAATATATTGCTTAGAGAAAGGGTTATGACTAATTCATTATTTACTATTGACGTAGTGGTAGTTATTTTTTATTAAAAAAAATCGGTTCTTTTGTTTTAGGATCAATTGTGTATGGTAATGAATAGGCAGGAACGAACATAGAATCTCTTTCAAGAATGGGCCTAATATCTTCCCCTGGTTTTACAATCTCCTTCTGTTTTTTTAATGCCTGAAATAAATCAGAACTGTAATCCACATATATTTCCGTGTCCCCAGTAATCACAAACGGGAGATTATGCCCAGTATATGGACTAACAGCGTATGGCGTTTTTTCATAACCAATTTTTGTGAAATCCAGAGAATAAACATTAAATGCCAGCCTTTTTTTGAAAGGGGGATAGCCATTTGCCTTAATTCTCATTTTTATTTCCTCAATGGTTTCAGCTATTCTCAGATCAAATACTTTTACAGTTGGATTTGTTTGTTCATCGATAATGACATATTGAAACACCCCGCCATTTTCAAATGCATTTCCTGGAGGCTCAGAAAGGTACTTGGGTGTTAGCTTCTTAAAATCAATTGGATATTTTTGATAAGTTGGAGTGTTTGCCTCCGTGGTTTTGATAGGCAATAGGCCTCCATTGTCTTTTTGATAGGAATCTACAGCAGCTTGTACAGATTGAATCTGATCCTTATATGGAAGTTGATTTTGAAAACGTTCCTGATTTGGATACATGCAGCCCGATAAAAAAAAAGCGGTTAAAAAAATAATACTAAGCATAATGTTTCGAATCATACAATCATCCTTTTATTATGGACTAAGATAGAGCATCATGAAAAAAGAACTATGAAAATAACGATTCCAGATACAATCATAAGTATGTAAGCAAGAATTGCAGTAATGACCTTTAAAACCCCTTTTAGTTTAAAGCGGCTAAAGTAAATGGTCATAATCGATAGAAACATCAGTGCCATGCCTGGCAATTGAAATCCACATTTTAATCATTGCTGGTGACATAAAAATACCTCCCTTTTCCCAGAGGTTATTATAACACAGGAAATACACAATTCTAAAATTTCAGTTTATACAGAGAAAAATTAAAAAATGACTGAAAGAAAGAGGGGGCGAGACTCTTTCTTCAGTCAAATGACTATACAACCCATACTCCCATTTCATTTTACAAAGTTGCTTTCGATGCATTGTATGCAATTTCATAGAGATACGTTTCCTCTAAAAATGCTATTTAATAAAAATAATTCGATTTTCCTACTCTTCCTCATTATATCGTTCCCCTAGAATGTTGATGAGGTCATTCATTTCATTTGTCTTACCTCGCGCCATTAGCGAATCAACAGCTTCTTTGGGATTATAGCCTTTAAACAAAACATTATAGAGAGCATTCGTAATCGGCATCGATACTTGATACTTTTCAGCTAGTTGATAAGCGGCCTTCGTGGTTCTAACTCCTTCAACCACCATCCCCATATTCGCTAAGACATCATCAAGGGAATGCCCCTTACCAAGTAAATTACCAGCTCTCCAGTTTCGAGAATGCACACTGGTACATGTGACAATTAAATCTCCGATCCCAGTTAGTCCAGAGAAAGTTAACGGGTTTGCGCCCATTTTCGTCCCCAATCTGGCAATTTCCGCTAACCCGCGTGTAATAAGTGCTGCTTTTGCGTTGTCCCCATAACCGAGTCCATCAGCAATTCCAGCGGCTAAAGCAATAATATTTTTTAAGGCCCCGCCTATCTCCACACCTACAATATCTGGATTAGTGTAAACACGAAAATTTTGATTAATGAACAAATCTTGGATTTTTTCAGCTGCTACCATGTTCTCAGAACTTACGGTTACTGTCGTTGGATGACGCAAACTTACTTCCTCTGCATGACTTGGCCCAGAAAGCACAACGATATCCTCTAAAAGCTCCTCTGGCATTTCCATTTTAATCACTTCTGAAATCCTTAATAATGTATCAGGCTCAATTCCCTTACTAACATGAACAATTGTGAGAGGCATTTTTTGAGCGACACTGATTTTTCTAACTACCTCTCGAATTGCCTTAGTTGGCACTGCTAAAATAACTTTTTCTATACCTGCTAACGCTTCGGAAAGTGATGCATACCCAATAATGTTGTTCGGAAGAATTACATCTGGCAAATACTTTTTATTTGTATGAGATTCATTAATTTCCTTTACTTGAGCTTCATTATGACTCCATAAACGGACCTCATGACCATTGTCTGCCAAAACCATCGCAAGCGCCGTTCCCCAGCTTCCTGCACCGATCACAGCCAATTTTTTCGTGTTCCCCTGCATATTATCACGACCTTCAAATTATTTTCTTTCTCTAGCGAAGATTTTAATAGGCGTTCCTTCGAACCCAAAAGCATCTCGGATTCGATTTTCCAGAAAACGTTCATAGGAGAAATGTAATAATTCCGGCTCATTTACGAATATAACAAAGGTAGGCGGCTTGACTGAAACCTGTGTTGCATAATAAATTTTCAAACGTTTTCCTTTATCAGTAGGAGTAGGATTCATCGCAACTGCATCCATGATGATATCATTTAAAACGCTTGTTTCAACTCGCATCGAGTGATTTTCACTTGCCAAATTGATCATCGGTAATAAAGTATGAATCCGCTTCTTTGTCTTCGCCGATAAAAAAACAATTGGTGCATAATCCAGATATAAAAAATGGTCTCTAACCTTTTGTTCAAATTCCTTCATTGTTTTTTCATCTTTTTCGACTGCATCCCATTTATTTACGACAATAACTACTGCTCGTCCTGCTTCATGAGCATAGCCAGCAATTTTCTTATCTTGTTCAATGATCCCTTCCTCTGCATTTAACACAACAAGAACCACATCAGAACGGTCAATAGCACTTAATGCCCTTAAAACACTATACTTTTCGGTAGTTTCATACACCTTGCCTCTTTTTCGCATACCTGCTGTATCAATAATGACATACCTTTGCCCATTATAGGTGTAAATAGAGTCAATAGCATCTCTGGTTGTCCCAGCAATATTACTGACAATAACTCTTTCCTCACCAAGAATAGCATTGACCAATGAGGATTTTCCAACATTTGGACGGCCGATTAAGGAAAATTTAATCATATCCTCATCATATTCTTGCTTATTATTTTTTGGAAAATGCTTTGCAGCCTCATCCAGTAAATCTCCTAACCCTAAGCCATGAGAACCTGAGATCGGAATAGGTTCTCCAAAACCGAGCGAATAAAAGTCATAAATTTGTTCCCGCATTTCTGGGTTATCGATTTTATTCACTGCTAAGACAATTGGTTTTTTTGATTTGTATAAAATTTTTGCCACTTCTTCATCAGCTGCTGTTACGCCTTCTCTGCCATTTGTTAAGAAAATAATAACATCAGCTTCATCAATTGCCACTTCAGCCTGTTGACGAATTTGTTCTAAGAACGGCTCATCACCAATATCAATACCACCTGTATCAATAATGTTAAAGTCATGTGTCAACCATTCACCTGAGCTGTATATACGATCACGAGTAACTCCCGGAATATCTTCTACAATCGAAATCCTTTCTCCTACTATCCTGTTAAATATGGTTGACTTCCCTACATTTGGCCGTCCTACAATTGCAATAACGGGCTTTGCCATTATTTATCACCCTTTCCATAATACTAAAATATTTGTCTCTATCTTTAAAGGCTAATATCATGTACCAATTTTAATTTAATGAATATCAGTTGGACATTTCCTGCAACGCAGGAAATGAACCCCTATAATGACAAGGGTTCAACTTTACTATCTTAACAAATGTTAAACCTTAACTGCAATGGTAAGGAAACGATACTCATGAAGATTTTTGCTTACTCTTCTGGTTTAAAGCAAAATTATTTTCAAAATAAATCCCGGCATTCTCAAGACAGCTCCAGCCTACCAGCAGGATTGAAGTTATGGCAAAGGCATCTAAATAGGTCAGAGATCCTATTGAGTATGAAAAATCAAACTTCCTCAAAATATAGGCATAGAAAAACTCTCCTTGCATTGTCCCACTTGCGACCATTAAAATCCGACCTTTTAGTCCCTTTTGCAACAAGATTGAAAGATAACAAATAAGAATCCCCATCATCCAATCTTTATTAAAAATGACCCAGACTGGATCAAATATTTCGAACAAATGAAAAGTCACATAGGCAATGCTAACAATAAAGGAACATATAAAAAAATACGCAATTGTTTTTCTTTTTTCTCCATAAGTAAACGCATATGATACGAATAGTAAAAATAGGCCACCAGTGTAAAGATCAAACCCAGCAAGTGTAAAATGATTATTTTCTAAAATGATTAAAGATAATATTAATGCAGATAATTTTAATCGGTATGGGTTTTGTTTATTTAATAAAAAAGTGAGATAAGTCCAAAAACACCAACAAACCCAGTAGAACAACGAACCATCCAAGTTTTCCCGCCTCCTTCTTCTACCATTATTGGTACCTAGCCCTCATTTTCATACTTGATTGTATAATCTTTTGAGTATGTATCATCTTAAAACGTAAGGAGGTGTGAAGGATGGGAAGAGATCGCCAAGAAAAAAAGCTAAAAGCAAGTAAAAGAGTTGAATCTGATCGAGATCAAGCACTCCATTATCCAGGATCTGCAAAGATGCAAAGCCCAGAAGAAGCTAGATCATTAAATGATGGAAAATATTCCTAAGTTAAAAAACTAAGAGACAAACTCCTCAACTTCAATGTAGAGCACACGAAATTCGCAGCTGTACATATTGTTGTTTGAGGAGTCTGCCCCTTCATTCTTCCTCTTATTTAATTGAACGCCTGCTAAATTTAGTTGTGTCTATACCCCTTTGTTTTAACCAATGTTCGCTTTCCCCAGATAAAACCAATGGAACCTTTTTAAGTTCAGTTATGTTTTTTGCTCCTAAAGCTGTCATGATGATCGTCATTTCCTTATGAATCATCTCAATCTTTTTGATTAAAACCTCGATCCCTTGTTCAAGAAGTATTTTTAAAAAATGACCTGCTACCCCCATAGCATCTGCACCAATTGCAATTCCTTTTACAATATCCAAGCTTGTTTGTATCCCGCCTGAACCAATTACATAAACATTGGGATTAGCTGCTGCTTCAATAATCGATATTGCAGTAGGAATACCCCATTGATTAAAAAAGGGAAAGGCGTCACCTCTACGCTTATTTTCAATTTTAGCAAAGTTAGTCCCGCCAAAACCTCCGACATCTACCAGTGTTGCACCTACAGAAGCAAGCGTTGCGACGGTTTCACGGCTCATCCCAAAGCCCACTTCCTTTACAATCACAGGAACCGCTGCACTGTTAATAATGGTTTCAACTCTTTTAAGAACCTCAGAAAATTCACGATCACCTTCTGGCATTGTCAGTTCTTGAACTACGTTTAGGTGAATTTGTAAAGCATCTGCCTCAATCATGTCGATTGCAGTCAATGCTTGATCAGGAGTAGCTTCACTGCCAATGTTTGCAATAACAATACCTTTTGGATTCTGCTTTCTGACAATTTCGTAGGTGTATCGTTCACTCGGATCTTTAATGGCCGACATTTGCGAACCTACTGCCATTGCAATGCCAGTTTCCTTCGCTACAATGGCAAGATCCCTATTTATATGTAACGTTTTTTCACCGCCACCACCGGTCATCGCATTGATAAAAATTGGCGAACTCAAAGAAAGTCCGCCAAATGAATGTTCTAACCCAACATCAATTACATTTATATTCGGTAAGCTTTGGTGGATAAGATGAATATCCTTTAAGGCATTGGAACGAACTTGCCCGGTTTCAAGGGCAAAACGAATATGGTCCCATTTCCGTTCAGATCTAGACACAACTATCACCATTACTTTTTCAGATTCTTTAACTTATCTCCAATAACCTCGCCAAGCTGGAATCCTTTTGATTCTTCCGGCAGCTCGTAATCAAAGTTTTCTTCAATATCCTTTTCAAGAAGTTCTTTAATACTTAAAGAAAGACGCTGTTCTGCTTCGTTTACATCAAGAACTTTTACCTGTACCTCTTGTCCTTCTTTTAAAACTTCATGTGGTGTAGCTATATGCTTATGGGCTATTTGTGATATATGCACAAGTCCTTCGACTCCAGGAAATACTTCTACAAAAGCACCATAAGAAACTAACCTTTTCACAACACCTGTTAGAGTACTTCCCTTAGGTGCTTTTTCAGCTAAGTTTGTCCATGGGCCAGGCAGTGTATCTTTGATGGACAATGAAATTCGCTCATTATCACGGTCAACATTTAATACCTTTACTTGTACTTTTTGTCCCTCTTGAACAACATCTGAAGGCTTAGCAACATGCTGATGGGACATCTGCGAGATATGAACCAAACCGTCAATTCCTCCAAGGTCTACAAATGCCCCGAAGTCTGTAATTCTTTGAACGGTTCCTTCAAGTACCTGTTAGGTAGATAGAGAATCAAGCAGATTTTGTTTTTGCTTGCCTTTTTCTGCTTCTACAACTGCTCGGTGCGAAAGGATAAGACGATTCTTTTCTCGGTCCAATTCTACAATTTTAAAAGCAATCGTTCTCCCTTTGTAATCTGAGAAATCCTCTACATAGTGAGTTTCAACTAGAGATGCTGGGACAAAGCCTCGAACTCCAAGGTCTACAACAAGACCTCCTTTAACGATATCCTTTACCTCTGCATCAAATATTTCACCATTTTTAAATGTATTCTCTAGATTTTCCCAAGCTTTTTCTGCATCCACTTTTCTTTTTGAAAGGATTAAAGCATCTTCTTCTACTTTTATTACTTCAAGTTCAAGTTGATCCCCTTCTGATACTGCATCGGATGCTTTCTCAATATGGAGACTTGACAGCTCACTAATTGGGATAATCCCATCAAGCTTACTATCTTGGATATTAACAATAACCTGTTTCTCCTCTACTTTTGTAACTTGCCCTGTTGTTCTATCACCAACTTCAAAATTTCTTACTTCCACTTGATTCATATCTTCTGACATATGTACTCCTCCTTAGTCCATTTACTGCTAAGAAATATAGTGTTAAATATTCACACTATATGGAAAAACAAGGTTCAAACTAATGATAATTAAAAAGGTCTCTTTTAAATAACTTCTTATAAATAGACTGTTTTGTCAAGCGGAAAACTCTTTATGCTCATTAATAAGTTTATGGATTTCTGACATGATTA
Source organism: Neobacillus sp. PS3-12 (assembly GCF_030915385.1). Classification (GTDB taxonomy): domain Bacteria; phylum Bacillota; class Bacilli; order Bacillales; family Cytobacillaceae; genus JAEVLT01. The sequence goes on from NZ_CP133268.1 coordinate 838,029, forward strand.
ATTCAGTGGCTTCCTCAGCCGAAGCTTTGTTTTTTCTTAACTCTGCCATATCAATCGGGCTGCCATAAACCATTTTTAATTTTCGAAAGCTTTTATATGGTCCAATAATCGCACAAGGTATAACTGCAGCATCCGATTTAAGCGCAAAAAAGCCTGCTCCTGCTAATCCTTTCCCCAGTTCCCCTGTTCTACTTCTGGTTCCTTCCGGGAAAAGTCCAAGGACATGTCCTTCCTTCAAAACTTTTAAAGCCTTTCTGAGCGCTTCACGATCACTCATTCCTCTTTTAACTGGGAAGGCATTGCACATTGAAACAATTTTTCCAAAAGCCGGCATTTTGAACAATTCTTCTTTTGCCATATAGTAAACATTTCTTTTAATCATGATTCCCACAACGATCGGGTCAAAGTTACTAATATGATTGCAGCAAAGCAATACTCCCCCTTCTTTAGGAAATTGCTCTGCTCCTATTGCCTGAATTCTGTAAAGCGGTCTAAAAATTGCATTCACGACCGACCTTGCAAATGTATAAAACGTCACTCCTTCTCCATCCTTTCATGCACTAATTCCATGATTTCACCAACAACATCCTCAATTCCCATCGTTGTCGTGTCAATTTCTACCGCATCATCCGCTTTTTTTAAAGGGGCAATTTTTCTTTCTGAATCAATTTTATCTCTTTGAGCTATTTCTTCCTTTAATCGTGCTAAATCAGATGGATATCCTTTTTCAAGATTTTCGGCATGCCTTCTTAGCGCCCGTTCCTCAACACTAGCCCGCAAAAACACTTTTACCTCTGCATTTGGCAAAACATGGGTGCCAATATCACGCCCATCCATCACAACTCCGCCAAAAGCACCAAATTCTTGTTGCCTTCTAACCATTTCTTCACGGACTTTTTGATGCTTCGATACAATAGAAACCGAATTCGTAACCATGCTCGTCCGAATTTCACTTGTCACATTTTGCTCGTCAAGAAATACTAATTGGCCATTTGATGAAGGGGCAAGCCTAATATTGGTTCTTAATAAGCTTTGATGGAGTGCATCTTCATCTTCAAGATTACCCCCTTCCAATAGGGCCTTATATGTTAATGCACGATACATAGCTCCTGTGTCAATGTATATGTAGGATAATTTTTCTGCAACGATTTTTGCCACTGTACTCTTGCCAGCTGCAGCTGGACCATCAATGGCTATGGATAATTTCTTGTTCATAAATCCTCCTAAAACCTTTTTACATTTCTACTTCTATTTTAACATATTCCATTAATACCTTTTAAATAAAAACAAAGCAGGTAAACCCTGCTTCATTTATTTCTCATCGTTTCAACTATTTTTGTCATTGTATTTTTCGTAACACCTTCATATTTGGTTATTTGTTTAAGTTGCGGAATTTCATCCAATTGATGAAAAATTAATTGTGTCAAAAGTAGTAATACGAATTGAATAACAGCCACCTTCATGATAACTCTCTCAACTGTTTTCACTTGATCACTCCACAAACAAAGGTTAGACCTATTATTTGAGCGATCAAACCATTTTATTCTATGAAATAAGACCCTTCTTCTTTGCTTCTAGTTGTCTTTCAAAACTAAAACGTAGCAAGAGTTGTCTTTCCTGGTTAGATACATCAGTAAATTGAATGGAAATTTTATTTCTAGTTTCATTGAATGGAATGATTCTAACAATTCTGCTTTGCAGTTTCAAGTAATGATATTCTCCATTTTGCATCACCAAAACTAACCATGCTAAAATTCTCATATCTGTTTTAAAACTCATTTCATGAGGAATTAAAACAGCTGCCCCCCAGCACTAATATCATCGGTAATCGTTGTAATTGGATCAAATTCATATTCCAATGGACGGATTGCAATGTCAACAGCCGTCTCCACTCTAACATATTGGCGGCGCTGAATTTTAATTAAATTCTTGTCTCCTGGATATGTAAGGATTAGCATAGGAATATTTTTTTTGACTCTCCCGTTAATTTCCGAGTGAAATAAATAAATAGATGAGCCATCATTTCCTACAAAAGTTACTTTGAGTTGTGTTCCATCTAACAGAAAAGCAGCTCTATTTGTCCTTAAACTAATCGGATAATCAATATAAAATGCATTATCTTTTATATCGACCAGCCTGCATTTAAACTTCTCTGCCTCTGATTCATCTTCTTGAGACATTAGTTCAAGCGTTAAAACATCACCGATTTGTATCAAATCAAACACTCCCTTACCCAACCAAACTTGAACTAATTTTATTATTACATGATATAAAAAAAGGAAAAGCGATTCTCGCTTTTCCTACATAACATTTTCGGAAACTTCATCCGGATTCTTTAGTTTTTCTACTTTTTCCTCTTGTCCATTTTCTGCATTTATAAAAATCCGATAGGTATCATGATCGATAACACCTAAAAATTCATAACAGAGAACTTCTTTCTTCAAGTCATTCAAAATAACCGCTTCTCGAGATTCCATTACCTTAAAGTTCGGATTCGTTTTTGTCTGGGCTTGTTCTTTCGTAATGGACGGAGCAGGAAGGACACGATTCTGATGTGACTTTAAATACTCTTCAGCAGAATAACCAACAATACTTCCATTATCTAGAGCTACTTTTACTTTTATTGATTCAGGATAGATTCTAATATTATCTTTTTTTGCAACAAAATCAAAAACACCGATATTATCATATTGAGCACTTTCATATAAATCCATCCCATTAATGCCTTTTGCTTTTAAGAAAGCCGCCGCCTGATTACTGGCATCGTTAAGGCTTAATTTTTGCGTTGTGACATTTCTGGAATTAATAAACCAAATTGGATGGCCGCCTTTTTTCGTAATATCCATATTAACTTCTTCGTTCGTTTTTGTATTATTAAGAGAAACACTATAAAAACCATAGTCTGACCCTTTTCCGTTTTGTGTCACTTTTACTTGAACAGATTGTTCCATGTTGACGAATTTTTTTGCTAAAATACCTGCCTCGTTTCTAGAAATTTGTTTTCCTTTAATATTATTAAAATTTTCATCTTTGGTTTGCATGTTCGTAAATGATGGACCAAAATCTGTGTTTGTATAGCCTGAAACCGTTTTTTCAACCGTTTTAAATCCATCAATTATCGTGTTATCTGCATTTTCTTTACCAGACGCTAACGCCATTTCGACATCCATCCAGCGCAAATTGCGCTTAAGTGCCATACTCTGAACACTTCTCAATTCTTTTTGAATTTTTCCAGACTGTTCATACAGGACCTTAAGTGTATTGTATTCTTGGCTGGATAGAGGGGTTTTATCCAAATCCCGTATCGCTGCTCGATAACTAAAATTACCAATATTAGCTAAAAATTCTTCTGTTTTATTAAACGGGAGCAATGTTAATGGTAATTGACCAACATCACCATGGGCCAGAGAAGTGATTTTCCATACCTCCGCTAATCCAGGTGATAATGATTGACGGGAGTTCATTGCGAGAGTTGAACCAATTTTATCGTGTAATAAATCAATATGAAAGGAGAGATTATGAAAAGCACGTTGATAGTTGTTTTCAGCATTTAATAGTACTGCATTTTTATCTCGATGCTCCTGGTAACCCCAAAAAGCTGTTCCCGCTATGCCAAGAGCGAGGATTGTAATTAAAATTCCTCTAATCATAACATTCACCTCATTACTTGCAGAATATATGTTTTCCGATTTTTTTAATTTGTGGACGATTCCATATCCAAGAGCTTGTGGCAGTGGCAGGGTTGAAATAATACAAGGCACTGCCTGTCGGATCCCATCCACTTAAGGCATCCATAACTGCTTCTTTTGCTTGTGGATTAGGAGTAAGCCAGATTTGACCATCAGAAACAGCTGTAAAAGCACCTGGTTGAAAAATAACACCTGCAACTGTGTTAGGGAAGGAAGCACTCTGTACCCTGTTAAGAATAACTGCGGCAACCGCTACTTGACCGATAAAGGGTTCTCCTCTTGATTCCCCATAAACGGCATTTGCCATTAATTGAATATCATTTTGTGAGTATCCTTGAGGTGTATTTACAGCAGTTGGTTTTTGGGGAGCTCCCCCATTGGTTGTTGAACTGTTGTTGTTAGAATTTGTTGCTTGATTACCTTTTCCCGATCCGTAATTTGTAACGTTTTGTCCAGAATTAACTTTGCTTTTAATATACTGTTCATTATAGCTGCTTACCTTTACTAATTTTTCTTTTGCGGTTTTCCCTGCTAATCCATCAACAGGCATTCCGTATGCTTGTTGAAAGTTCCTTAATGCCCAATATGTCCCCCAATCAAAAACACCATTTATTTTCCCTTTATAATATCCGATATACTGGAGTCTTGATTGCAATTCAATCACGTCATCACCCGTAGCACCGCGCTGTATTACTTGGCCTGAAAAGGCTTGGACAGTCCCGAATTTTTCAAAAAGTGATAACGGCAGAATACAAAGGGAGATTAGAATGAAGGCTTTTAGCAGTACTTTTTTCTTTATCATGAAAAATAACCCCCAATTGTAATGTACGATAAAACTATCTTTTGTTTTATTGGAAGTTTTATTCAAAAAAAACCCTACATTTAGGAATGTAGGGTTTTTTGAATAGGATATGGTTTATTAAAGTGTTTAGCGCTTAAAATTTTAGCCATTTTAACCTTTCTTAGACCAAGCCACCAAAGAAATATCATAAATGGCATGATCATATAGAGCCAATTCTCTTGTGAGATTAGTATAAAATCATAGAATCCATGCAGAACTGTAGGAAGTATTAGTGCAACGATTACACCTATTACTTTTAATCCTTCGGTAAATTTTGCTTTACCTAAATAAAAGCCCATGATTACCCCAAACAAGGCATGACTTGAAACCGGCAGTAAGGCCCTGGAGAACGCATGCTCAACTCCATGACTGAATAAATAAAAAATATTTTCAGTTGTTGCAAACCCCAAGGAAACAGAGGCCCCATATACAATTCCATCAAAAGGTTCATCAAATTCTACATTGCGGTAAATCACATAGTAAAGAAGAAGCCATTTAAAAAGTTCTTCAAACATACCAGAGGATATAAATGCATCGACGAATTCAGATTTAATCAAGTTTTCTACTTGCAAGACATGCTGAATAAACATGATTGGAAACACCAGCAAAGCCCCATATATAAAGGTTCTTATTACGTAGGGGATGGGCTCGGCTTCATACTCATCCTTCAGATAAAAAAAACTTAGTAATGCTAAGCAGGGGCAATTCCGGCGGATAGGATTCCCAGCATGAATAATCCCCTTTTCCATTATTTTCTTAATCGTATCATGGAATGCTAGTAAATAAAATTAAAAATTATTATCGAGTTTCTTTATTAACTATTTATTTTTTCGAACATGGCCTTTGCGATCAAATCACCATGAAATCTTCCATTTTCAATAAATATTTCATTTGCATTATTCCCTGCTGCTATTACCCCTGCAATATAAATACCTTCAGTATTTGTCTCCATTGTTTCTTCGTTATATAGAGGTCTTCCTGTTGCGTCATCAATTTTTATCCCCATTGTTTTTAAAAATTGATGTTCTGGGTGATAACCTGTCATGGCGAAAACAAAATCATTTTTAATTGTTTTCTGTTTGCCATGTTTGCTGTATACTACAGAGTTATTTGTTATTTCTTTCACATTCACTTCGAATTCCATGAAAATAATCCCGTTTCTTACTAATGAATCAAATTCAGGTAAAATCCACGGCTTAATACTTTCCGAATATTTGCTGCCTCTGTACAAAACGGTTACTCTTGCTCCAGCCTTAACCAATTCAAGTGAAGCATCCACACTGGAATTTTTACCACCTATGACACAGACATCTTTATCAAAATAAGGATGGGCTTCCTTGAAATAATGAAAAACTTTTGGTAAATCCTCACCAGGAACATTCATGTAATTTGGCTGATCATAGTAGCCAGTTGCAATAATTACGCTGGATGCTGAATAAACAGCCTTATCTGTAACAACTTTTAATCTGCCATCAGAAAGCTTTTGTACTTCATTAACCTTCTCGTAGGCATTAATTCGCAAATGTTCTCGCTTTGCAACTTCACGATAATAAACCAATGCCTGATTTCTTTTTGGTTTATAGTTTTCAGTAACGAAAGGAATATTACCGATTTCCAGCTTTTCACTCGTACTAAAGAAAGTCTGATGTGTAGGATAATTATATATTGCATTCACGATGTTGCCCTTTTCAATAATAAGAGGATTTCCCCCGATTTTTTTTATCGAAATGGCCGCAGCTAACCCGCAAGGGCCTGCACCTATAATAATAACATCTTCCTTTTGCATTGTAACACTCCTTACCAAAACAGTATATGTACTTTATATTTAATTTTAGGTTAACTAAAAAAACCCTACCATGTTTCATGATAGGAGATTTTTCAATATGTTTCAATGTAAAGGCTTAGATCCAACCTCTAAAACGGCTTGCTTCGGCCATTTTTCTTACACCTACCATATAGGCAGCAAGGCGCATATCCACTCGACGTGTTTGGGCTGTATTATATATACTATTAAATGATTTAACCATAACCTTTTCTAATTTTTCTTCCACTTCTTCTTCAGACCAATAATACCCTTGGTTGTTTTGCACCCATTCGAAATAAGAAACGGTTACTCCTCCTGCAGACGCTAATACATCAGGAACTAGAAGAATTCCCCGATTCGTTAATATTTCTGTTGCCTCAAGTGTTGTCGGACCGTTAGCAGCCTCTACAACAATACCAGCCTTAATATTGTTTGCATTTTCTTCCGTTATTTGATTTTCAATCGCTGCTGGAACTAAAATATCACAATTACGTTCAAGCAGTTCTTTATTGGTAATGGTGTTATTAAATAATTTTGTTACAGTACCAAAGCTATCCCTGCGATCTAATAGATAGTCTATATCCAGTCCGTTTTCATCATACAAGGCGCCATATGCATCCGAAATTCCAACCACATTTGCTCCGGCATCATGCAAAAATTTTGATAAATAGCTGCCTGCATTACCGAAACCTTGGACAATCACTTTTGCCCCTTCTATTTTAATTCCCTTTTTCTTAGCCGCTTCTCGGATACAAATGGTTACTCCCTTTGCAGTGGCAGATTCACGGCCGTGTGAGCCTCCTAATACTAAAGGCTTTCCAGTTATAAAGCCTGGTGAATTAAACTCATCAATTCTGCTATATTCATCCATCATCCATGCCATGATTTGTGAGTTAGTGAAAACATCCGGAGCGGGAATATCCTTTGTTGGCCCAACAATCTGGCTAATGGCTCTTACATAACCGCGGCTTAATCTCTCCAGTTCTCGAAATGACATATCGCGGGGATCACAGACGATACCGCCCTTGCCGCCGCCATATGGAAGATCAACGATTCCGCATTTCAGACTCATCCAGATGGACAAGGCCTTTACTTCTGTTTCAGTAACATCTGGATGAAAACGGATTCCACCTTTTGTTGGCCCAACGGCATCATTATGCTGGGCACGATATCCCGTAAAAATCTTTATTGAACCATCATCCATTCGAATAGGGATTTTGACGGTTAGTAAACGCAATGGCTCTTTTAACAGCTCGTATACTTCCTCCGGATAACCTAACTTCTGTAAAGCTTTATGGATAACAGTCTGTGTAGATGCCAACACATCATGCTTGGTTTCATTAGCTGTCTTTTCATTACTATTATTGGCTGACATATGTAATCCTCCCTAAGATAACACTAGTGAATGTAGTCCGCATTCAGACACAAGTATACACGTTTAAACGATATATGCAAGATGAAAACGACTGACTTTTCTTTAAGTCACACTATTGATGTAAACGCTACCAATGTAGTTATTAGAGGATTTTTCATTTTACTTGCAGATCTTTCGTTTCTTTCATCATTTAGGTAAGAGGGCGGTGAACCCAAAACCTACTTAAAAAAGTGAGATATAGTGTCCACCGCATTATTGTTTATGATTTTTATTCCATACTCCTCCAAAACATGTGGACTGAGAATAGAAACATTTCCATATTCCGACAAAACAGCAATGATTCTATCTATATCAAGGGGGGAAAAGTTTTCCATTAATAAATAGTAATAATTATTATAGGAATATAAAGTACCACCAAAAAGTTTCATCTGCGAGAATCGTTTGGATAGCTCAATGATTTCTTCAATGCTTTCAAATTCATATAAGATAAAGGAAGATCCTTCCACCTTAACCTTCATTTCAAGAAATCCGTCTTGTAATAATTCTTCACCTTCTCCGACTTCTTCAACCGTAATAATCATAATCATTCCTTGGGATTGTATTGAAAATATTTCAATCGCAATTGCTCCTTGGAAATCAAAGTTAAATTCCTCACTGGCTTCCTTTAACATGTCTTGAAAAAGTTGGTCCCACTTTATGGAATCTTTCCAAAGGTCATCTTTTGATAGCCCCCTGTCAAACAAGTCATCAGAGGTTAGAAAGATTTTAATTTTATTAGCTGTCAAGCGTTCAAAACGCATTCTGATTGCCCCCTGCCGTGACGTCACTGTTAAATTCAGTGTATGTCACAGCAGTTTGTTGGTGAATTGTCTATACCCCATTCTTTTTTTTCGCATCATTCATGACAATCACCTTTGACTGTTATTAGATGGCATTCTGCGGGGGCCCCTAGTCTTAATGGGATCGAGGTAGTTCCATATCCATTACTATTTAACAATGTTGTATGATGAATCTTTTTTATTTTTCCCCGTTCATAGGGGCCTAATCCAAAGATACGAATTTGCCCCCCATGTGTATGCCCGCTTAATACCAAACTAATGTTCAATTCTGGACTAAACTTTTTAATTATTTGGGGATTATGAGAAGCTAAAATCTTAAAGCTGTTTTCTTCAACATCCATCAACGCAAGGTCAAGGCGATCTCGCCCCAGTGCTAAATCGTCAACACCAATTAGAGTTATTTTATCCCCCGTATTCGATTCAAATACCACAGCAGTATTATCAAGAATCTTAATTCCATGTTCAAAAAATATTGTCTTTAATTTATGATAATCAATTTCATAATCGTTATTACCCCATACAAAATATGTTGGCCCAAGGTTTCTTAACTTTTTAAGATTTCCCTTTGTCCTCTCCAATGGCACACCTTTTTCCGTTATATCTCCGCCAATTACTACAATATCAACTTGTCCTTTAATTTCACGAATAATCTTATCTGAAATGTTTCTTCGGTGAATATCGGAAATAAAGAATATGGATACTTTACCGAATGATGCAGGGAAAGCAGAAAATTGCAATTCCTTCCTTACCACTTTATTTAAAAATGCTTCTTTTAACATCCAAAGTAATAAAACTACAATTGCCAAAAAAAGAAAAAGCCCCAAAAATTCCATTGTTGTCTCCTTTTTAGTTGTAAGAAAAATAGTAGCATATTAATGTCGAAAGATAAAAAAAGAAACTTTCTCTAGTTATGTATGAGAAAGTTTCTTTTTTATTCGTTTAGAAAAACCAATCAATCTTCTTTAACACTCAATATGCGAAAACCATGTTCCTCGAGTTTTTTTATGAAACGGTCTACATGATTATTCTTTTCTATTTTCATTACGATCCTTCTAACAAGTTTATCTGTCTCATCAAAGGTAACAAGTGAGATGATATGTACCTGAAATTGATGAGCAATATCTGAAAGCCGAGCAATCCTTCCTTCCGTTTCGACAGAAGTAAATGCAATCCGAACCCCAGGTCGATTCAACCCAAAAGCACTTTCAAATTGTTCTAAAACATCAGCACGGGTCATAATCCCAATGATTCTCTGTTTTTCATCAACAACTGCTAATAATGGAAAGTCCTTCAATTCTAATAATGTTTTTTCAAAAACTTCGTCTACAACCAAAAATATGTCTTGGTGTGTAGCAATATCCTTTACAAATGTCGAATCTAAAAATTCGTCTTTTTGTTTGTCCGAAAGGAAATTCTTTTCATAGATATGATATCTTGTTACCATTCCTTCATAGCTGTCACCGTCTACTATTGGCATCCCATCGATTTGATGATCTTCTAACTTTTTTAATGCAGATCTCAGCGTTTCCTTAGGTTCAGCTGTAATACAATGATGCTTCGGGATCATAATGCTTTTAACAAACATCTCTATCACCTCAATGTACAAAATATCTCACGTTTACATATAAATTATACTTCAAACGAAAAGTAAAATCCCTTTCATGATCACAGTTTTCTGTCATGTTCAAAAAAAAATCACATAATATTAACTGATGTTAATTAAGGGAGGGCTTCTATGAATACTCATCATAAAGTGTATCATCCTTTTGTCAGTCCTTTCGATCCCTGTGTCCCTATGAAGGTTAAAACCTATTCTACTCCACCGCACCTTTATATGGGGTTTCAGCCGCCCAATCTTCCGCAATTTACTCCTGCAGAGGCTCTTAGAGCCGGAACTTTATGGAAACCATTATACGATCCATACTTTAATCCAACTCAACGTATAGAGGGGGATTCTCAACCATGAGACAACTTCCTGCCGAATATTATCAAATGTTGGAACAACTTCAGGCAGTTGATTTTGTATTAGTTGAACTCACATTATATTTAGATACCCATCCATCCGATATGGATGCAATCAACCAATTTAACCAGTTTGCGAAGGAAAGAAGACAATTAAAAAAGGCATTTGAAAAGGAGTTTGGCCCATTATTACAGTATGGAAATAGTTATTCATCATATCCATGGAATTGGGCAGAAACTCCATGGCCTTGGCAGGTTTAAAATGGAGGGAGGCACAAATCATGTGGATTTATGAAAAGAAACTCCAGTATCCAGTTCGGGTAAGCACCTGTAATCCGACATTAGCAAAATTTTTAATCGAACAATACGGCGGTGCTGATGGAGAGTTAGCAGCAGCCTTAAGATACTTAAATCAACGATATACTATTCCCGATAAGGTGATTGGATTGCTTACTGACATCGGAACTGAAGAATTTGCCCATCTAGAAATGATTGCAACAATGGTGTACAAATTAACAAAGGATGCCACTCCTGAGCAGCTTAAAGCTGCAGGACTGGGTGAACATTACGCTAATAATGATAGTGCTTTATTTTATCATAATGCTGCAGGTGTACCTTGGACAGCTACCTATATCCAGGCAAAGGGAGATCCCATTGCTGACCTATATGAGGATATTGCCGCTGAAGAAAAGGCAAGGGCCACCTATCAATGGCTTATTAATCTAAGTGATGACCCTGACCTTAATGACGGTCTGTGTTTTTTACGAGAACGAGAGATTGTTCATTCGCAGCGGTTCCGTGAGGCAGTGGAAATTTTAAAAGAAGAACAGAATCAGAAAAAAGTATTCTAGGAAGAGAAGCAGCTTACGACTGCTTCTTACTTTTTTTCATGGTACAAGTTGATATCGTAATTTTTTTTCATCATTTCAAAGACTAGATGGCGATTTTTCCATGCATCCTCCTTACGCCAAAGATCTTTGGAACGGTCAACTATTTCACAGCGAAGATCATGAAATTCCTTTTCAGCTTTTTCCTTTTTTCCTTTTAGTAAATTCATATATCCATACATTCCGACCGTTGCCGCAAGAAACGTTAAGTTATTTGTGTCATTAACAAAAGCCGAAAACATTGCGGCAAAAGAATAAGAGTAGTTTGAAGCAATGGTGAAGTACAAATATAAAAAGAAAAGTGAAACGATCGAGATCGTTACCCAAATCGTTGCCGTATGACGCTTTTTATACAATTCAAACTTTCTTTTTCTCTTAACCACATTTTCAAGAATTTGCTTAGTTGCCGGATCCGTTTTATCATCAAGTAATTTTATTGGCGATTCCATTTTCGTCACCTCATTTCATTTTTATGTTTATGAACTTGTCCTTAAAAATATGAAAAAAACCGATCACTATTTGATCGGTTGGCTGTCTTGATTATTTCCTCTGATGATTAGGCAATTATTTGCCACCATTTGACTTTTCAACGTTAATAGTTTCATAGCCTTTTGCCGGAACTGAAGTTTTTAACGTTCCAATGTGCTTATTTCCTAGATAAGTATAGATACTAAATATGGTTATTGGCAAAAGTATAAAGAAAAAGACTAATAAACGAAGTAAAGGAAATTTCAATTTCAGTTTTGTTTTCTTTTTCTTATGACGATGCAATTCGCTTCTCGGCGGTAGTGCTGACTCTACGTGCTCAGGGTCTTTATATTTTTCAATTCTTTGTTTTAGTTTGTCAGCTTGATCGCGGTATGGTTCTTCTTTACCCATGGAACAACCCTTCTTTGTATTTAATCTTTGTTTGTATTTTTCCATTTTATTTGGATTCCAGAAAAAAAATCGATGACAAAATGCATAACAATTGTAACTGCCAGATTATCCGTCCAAGCAAATATAAAACCAATCAAAAAGCTTAGTAAAACAATATTAATAAACAAGAACCAATTAAAAAGGTAGCGATAATGAACTACAGCAAATATAATGCACGACAGAATCAGACCCATTTTGGTTTGAATGATCCCACGAAAGAGCATCTCTTCACTAAATGCCACAAAAAGTGTCATAACAAAAATATGGAAAACAGACTGATGGCGAAAGATCCTTTCATTTAATCCTCCATCGTCGTAATAAGAACTTGGCAACCATTTTGTAAACAGAAAATCAATAATAACGACCATTAATCCAGCGCTCAATCCAATCGTAACAATATGGATATCCACCAAATTAAATTGCTGCCAATACGTGAATCCCTCAAATAAAAATAGGCTTAATCCCAAGGATAGTACTAACAAGATTATTTGGGTCAGGTAAAGGTGGCGAATTAATTCTTTATCTGTTAGTTCATTAATCATTTCACTATAATTATTTTTCATATTTTATACTCACACTAAAAGAATTTTCGCTAAATAATCAATCCAATTTTCTTGACTCATTTCAGAAAAATTCCTCTTACCGTTTATTTTATAATTTGAAAGCTCAACCCCACAATGATCACAACAATTTTCTACAACATTTAAGTTAGTCTTTTCTTCAAAGTAATTAAAAATAAAATTGCGTCTGCAACCATTGGACTCCATCCATTTTTTCACCAGAAAGAGGTTTTCGTACTTAACCTTATTTCTTTTTAAAACATAATCCTTGATGTTTTCCTTTATTCTCTCAAGATCTTCAATCTGTTCATTAAGATTCCCTGAAAATTCCTTCATGATCCGCCATTGTGTTTCTGTAAATCCTCCTAATGACATTAAGTTTTCATCTAGTATCAAGGAATTTCCATTTATCCCTATGCGGCTAAATAACCAATCAATTTGTTTCATTGTTGGCAATTCCCTTTCTATAAGCAATAATGGCAGTTGCTCATCTCCTGGACAATGTAATAATACCGCAATACTGGGGTTCCCATCTCTCCCTGCCCTTCCAATTTCTTGAAGGTAGGATTCAATTTGCAATGGCATATGGTAATGAATAATAAACCTTATATTTTCTTTGTTAACACCCATTCCAAAAGCAGAAGTAGCACAAATAATGTCTAATTGCCCCTGAATAAATTGCTGTTGAATTAAAACTCTTTGCTCCTGATCCACTCCGCCATGGTAAGCCATGATATTTTTAATTCCATTTTCCTTAAGTAGTAAGGCTGTTTGTTCTGCCGCTTTTTTACTAGAAAAGTAAATGATACCTGGAGGCTGAAGATTATTCACCAACTCAATTAGTTGACTTTGCTTTTCCTGGTAATCTGCAAACTGTTTCATATATAGAGCAATATTTGGACGATCAACAGATGACACAATCTTTTTTACGTTCACTAAACCGAGGGAAGAAATAATATCTTCTCGTACTTGGTTAGTAGCAGTCGCTGTTAAGCCTAATGTTAAAGGGTTTCCTAGACTTTTTCTAATTTCCCCTAATTTTAAATATTCAGGACGAAAATCATACCCCCACTGTGAGATGCAGTGTGCCTCATCAATTACAAATAATGAAATATTGATAGTCTTTAAAATTTGAAGCAGGCTTTTTACATGCAGCATTTCTGGAGATAAAAATATAAACTTATATTTTTTTATATTGTGAAGGACATTTTTTTTCTCATCATATGTTAAAAATGAGTTTATCGCAATAACCCGTTTTTCCCCAAAACTCATCATTTGTTCTACTTGGTCCTGCATAAGTGATAATAACGGAGAAACGATAATAATAGCTCCCTCAAATATATAACCGAGAAGTTGATAGCAAAGGGATTTACCTGTTCCTGTCGGGAGCATAGCAAGTGTATGGTTCCCTTCTAAAATAGATGTAATTACTTCCTTTTGTCCTGGCTTAAAGGAATTGTATCCAAAATATTTTTTTAACAGTTGTTCTAATTCCATTATCTTACCCCATGTTTAGCTAAAACTAAGCGAATTTCAAAGTAATTAGCCGCTGAAACCTCATTTTTAATTAACTTTAATTGCTTAGATGCTGTTTTTTCGGCTGCTGTTATAATTCTTTTTTGTTTTTGCTGATCAACAAAATTATCGATAGAAAAATCCACCATATTTAAGGCAATCTCAACAATATGGTCTTCAATTGTACTTGTTTTTAACTGTCTGTATTCAGCAACTTCCTCAAGAGAATATCCCCTTTTCAGCATCTCGTATGTTTTATAGGAGGAATTCGTCATCACTATTTTCTCATTTAAATTCTCAAGAATGGCATAAAGAAAGGGGAACTGGTTTTTATCTGTGGATATTTTTTCAATTAAGTAATGAAGTATATTTAAAAATTCAAGCTGGTACTGCTCAATGGTCATATTGAGCATTTCTGCAATCTGTATTGAGGTCTGCCCTATCCTTTTAAAACCTGTAAGCCGAAAAATAAGAATAGACGGGTTAAGACGATTATCGACTTGCAGACAAGCTGCTAACTCTTCATATAATTCTATGCCAAATTGGTTTCTTCCCAATTTGGTCTTTTGAAAAAAAGATTTAACCCAGCTATGCGTCTCCTTATTTTTCTGGATCGGGATATAGTTTGTTTCTTTATTTACAAGGTTTGAAACTACTTGCACAAGCAATGATAACCTTTCCCAGAAACGCAAATCCTTTTGATGAAATTTCAACCCATTTAGATAAATTGGTGCAGGAAATTGGGTGCAGAGCTGTAAAAGGTATTCCTCTCCTGCTTTAGTTAATCCATAACGCTGGTCCCCACAAGAAATAACCCATTGTTGTTCTGATTGTTTATTAATTACAGCTTCAAGAGAGTCACGCGTAATAGAGGAATATACTCCAAAGTAAGGAGTTAATTGAAAAAGGTGCGCATCTTGAATCGTTTGTGAAGTTTTCTTTCCTTTTAAGAGATGATAAATGGAATATATAGTTCTTTCGCCATTAAGACTTTTTAAGCAATCAAGAACAACCCTGTCAAAATACGACATTCCACCCACCACCTTTAAGCAATGTTTAATCTTATTTTAACATGAAACTCTTACTCAAGTTTGTTAAAAATGTGGAATTGTGCCGAATCTAATCGATATCCTTGAATTATGACGTAATTTCCTATTGAAAAGTTGGCGATTCAGTTTTACAATAGGTATGTGAAATGGTTTCCATACTTAATTGTGGGAAGCAAGAAAGCACTATATTTGTTTAATTATACTGGGAGGTATTTTTTCATGGCAAAGTACACTATTGTTGACCAAGAAACTTGCATTGCTTGTGGAGCATGCGGCGCAGCAGCACCAGATATTTATGATTATAATGATGAAGGCATCGCATTCGTAACACTTGATGAAAACGCAGGAATCGTTGAAATTCCTGATGTTTTAATTGATGATATGATGGATGCATTTGAAGGCTGCCCAACTGATTCAATTAAAGTTGCTGATGAGCCATTTGATGGCAACCCAACTAAATTTGAATAATAATTTTTAATTATACAGTTAAGCTAATATACCCTCTCAGTATGAGAGGGTTTTTTATATTTGGAATTGCTTAAAAAAAACCGCTGATCATTTCATCTGCGGCATAGAAAGTTTACTTTTTAGGGATAATCAATATTTGTTCTGTTTTGATTAAATCTGAATGAAGATGATTAGCTCTTCTTAGTTCCTCAACGGCAATATTACGGATCCGTGAAATCGAAGATAGTGTATCTCCCTGTTTTACAACGTATGTATGTTCTGAATTATTTCTTATGGTTATTTGGTGATTTAATGTTTTTTCATCCTGCACACCGTAACGTGTACTTGCCTCCAAGACATTCTCTCCATGGTTTACCACCCCAGCTTGTACTACTTCGCCCAATCGTTTTTCCCCCAAAAGTCCTTCAGGGTCTAAAGCAAACTTTTTCTCATATGTCCATTCATTTTGATGCGTTTCAAAATGAAGATGGACACCTGTAGCTTGCCCGGACCTTCCCATTTTTCCGATTGTATCTCCTTTTCGTATCTGCTGACCAGATGTTACGAGTCTTTCATTTAAGTGAGCATAGACCGTAACATAATTACTTGGGTGGTGAATAAAAATTACATTTCCGTAGCTATCTGAATAATAGGATTTTTCTACTACACCATCATCAACTGCAAAAATGGGAGAATTTAATTTCCCAGCAATGTCGACTCCTTTATGTTTTCCTTGTCTTGTGCCAAAAGTATCTGAAATTATGCCATCCGCAGGCCATATCCATTCTTCTTTCAGATCACTTGAGTTAACCATGCTGGCTTGGGAGTGTTTGGCTCCTAAAAATAACAACCCGACACAAAGTGCCATAATTCCAGCAATCAAAAACCTTTTTATGTAGTCTCGCATTTTGATCCTCCTTGTTTTATCCTTCCTTTTTTCACCATATGTAGGCTTTTTTCTATTTAGAACATCAGAGCAGATAAGTTGCCAAGCATACTTGTTATAATTTGGAGTTTTTTGCGATTTTATTCATATTTTTCGTTCTCAAAATAAAGAAAACTCGCCGATTGGCGAGCCCCAAAGGGCGAAGACAGAGGCGTAGTTGCACTTATGCGACGTAGGAAAGTGTAAATTTTGAAAAAAATTTACACTTTCCTATTAGCTAAAAAACCCACCCAAATTATTGGATGAGTTTGAAGATATGAAATCCTTTTTTCTATGTTTCTCGTGAAACAAAAACAATCGGCAAATTTATTGTCATTCTTTCTATTTTCGCGGAAGGAAAAAGGAAAATGTCGTACCTTGGCCAAGCTTACTTTGAACTGAAATTTGTCCCCGATGGGCATCAATAATATTCTTGGCGATTGCCAGTCCCAATCCTGTTCCAGACCTTCCTCTTGTCCTTGCTTTGTCTGCTTTATAAAAACGTTCAAACACAAAAGGTAAATCTTCTTCAGGTATCCCTGACCCGGAGTCCTTAACTTCCATATGGATGCCCTTTTCGTCACGTATAATCGTTACTGCAACATACCCGCCCTTTGGAGTGTGTCTAATTGCATTATCAATTAAATTTGTAAGGACCTGCTCAATACGATCTGGATCAAATGAAAAATGGGTAATTTCTTCACTTATATTTGCACTAATATTAATTTCATTTTCCTTGGCAATCCCTTGGAATTTTCGAATAATCCGATTAATAAAAGAACTAAGATCTACTTCTTCAATGGTGAGTTGAATATGGCCTGCTTCCATCCTCGCAAGATCCAATAATTCATTTACTAAACGGCCCATTCTCAAAGATTCGTCATAAATGACTTTAGCCATTTCTTTTTTCTCTTCCTCAGTCTCAGCAACATCATCAACGATTGCTTCACTATACCCTTGAAGCATGGAAATAGGCGTCCTTAGTTCATGTGAAACATTGGCAATAAAATCTTTTCGAAGCTTATCCAATTTCCGTTCTTCCGTCATATTCCTAACAACGGCGACGGCACCACGAATAAATTGATTGCTGTAGAGTGGGCTTACTAAAATGACCCAGTGCTGCCCTTGTAAAGATATTTCTCCTATTTGGTCTTTTTCTGTATCAACTGCTTGTTTAAACAGTTCCATAACTTTTGAAGGGATCGATTCAGTGTCTGAGCTAAAACCACCCTTTTCATAATACCAATATTGGAGAAATCGATCGGCTGGCGGATTTGTAATTAAAATGGTTCCATCCCGATTAAAAGTGATTACACCATCTGCCATACTGCTTAAAATGCTTGCCAGTTGTTCTTTTTCTTGACTTAATGCATTCATATTAAACTTTAGCTGTCTTCCCATTTGGTTAAAGGCTGTCGCCAATTCCCCAATTTCATCATGGGTGAGGATCGGAACTTTTGTGTCAAACTTTCCTCTTGCCACTTCAAATGCTGCTTCGCGCATTTTTCGAAGTGGTGCAGCAATTCTCGTTGACAGAAAGAAAGCAAAGATTGTTGTTAAGATGATTGCAACGCCAGCAACAAGAAGAATAAATTTTGTTGTAGATTGCGATGTTTCTTTTACTACGTTTAATGATTGATAAATAAAAACGGCTCCATTTTTATTACCTGACAGATGAAGCGGAACACCTACTATGGAGTAACTGTCGTCACTTTGCTTTGTTGAGAGAGTTGAAACCTTTTCAACTTTTGTATGTCCATCGAAAACCTTCGATAATTCTTTATCTTTTTGTATAGCAGAAAACGTTAGTTTCTTTTTATCAACAGTATTAGGAGAATAGTAGATTTCACTTTTATCTTTAACAATCACTACTCTAGTCACATCATCCAAAATTTCCCATGATATTTCTAAACCAAGTTGAAAATTACTATTTCCATGTTCTTCTAAAACGTTTGAAATTTTCTCGGCTGTTTTTGTTAAATCTTTTTTTGTTTCGACAATATTATAGTTATCAAAGTATTCTAGCAACATAACAGTCAGGATAAAAAGAACAAATGAAACTAATAAAAGGATGGTAAACCAAAGTTTACCTACTACACTTCGTATTAAAATCATTCATTTACTACCTCAAATTTGTAACCCACACCCCAAACTGTTACGATCATTCTTGCTGCCTGCTCAGATACTTTGTTTAGCTTTTCACGAAGACGTTTTACATGTGTATCAACTGTACGTAAATCTCCAAAGAATTCATAATGCCAAACCTCTTTTAGGAGCTGTTCACGATCAAAAACTTTATCTGGAGCCTTTGCTAAGAAATAAAGCAATTCGTATTCTTTTGGAGTTAAACTGACTTCTTTAGCATCGGCTGTTACTCTATGTGCATCATTATCAATTGTTAAATGGGGAAAAACAATTACATCCTTTGTCGTCGTATCTGTTTGTAAATAGCTTGTTTGGGATGACCTTCGGAGTAATGCTTTTACACGCAAAACCACTTCTCTTGGACTGAATGGTTTAACGATATAATCATCCGTACCTACTTCAAAACCTTGAACGCGGTTTACTTCTTCCCCTTTTGCTGTAAGCATAATGACTGGAGTTGCTTTCTTTTCTCGAAGTTCTCGGCAAACTTCAATTCCATCTTTTCCAGGCATCATTAAATCGAGCAAAATAACATCGTAGTCATTTGCATATGCCTTCGATAGGGCTTCATTTCCATCCTCTGCTTCATCAATGGAATATTCCTCACGTTCTAGATACATTTTTAATAAACGGCGGATTCTTTCCTCGTCATCTACAACTAAAATTTTCACGTCTTTTTCCATTAATAAATCACCTCATGGTGTTATTTTACAAAATGGTGTCCAATTTTGCTATGCTTTCAGTAAAAGCAGTTGAAATATGTACTAAAAATGTTCACAAAAATGAAAAAAAATTACCTATTTTTACTATATATATTGAAAAATTAGTACTAGTTACTTGCATTTTTTATTAAAATAATTTTTCTCCCATAAAAAAATGATAAATACTTTCTAAGCTGTGGTAAAAAGTCCCCACTTTTTAATAGTGAGGACTATAGTTAATATTTGCAAAGTGACTAAAAAGTATAACATTCTATAGGTGAGATTTGAGAAATCACTCTATTTCAGACTAGTTACTTTAGGATCCTGCATAGGAATGTAATCCTGCAATGACTAAATTAACAGCAATTAAATTAAACATAATAATAACAAATCCGATTACTGCCAGCCATGCAGATTTTTCTCCATGCCAGCCTTTTGAAAGCCGAAGATGTAAAAAAGCAGCATAAAATAACCAGGTAATTAATGCCCAAACCTCTTTGGGGTCCCAACCCCAAAATCTTGTCCAAGCAATCTGCGCCCAAATCATGGCAAAAATCAAAGCTCCTAAGGTAAAAACTGGAAAGCCAATTAACACAGAACGATAACTTATTTCATCGACCAAATCTAGTTTTATATTTCTTACAAATGGTTGCAGTGCAGCAGCGATTCGTTTCCTTAACACAAGTCGAATTAGCGAATATACTAACAATCCACTGAAAAATGACCAAATGACTGTATTCATTTTTTTTGCATTAATGATGGCTGGCACCGAGAAAAATGGCTTAAATTTATCTTTCGTGATCAATTCGCCTTCATGAGGCCCTACAAGGGCAGGCATTGTGTATTCTACCTGTGCCTGGGCTTTAGTTTTATCAATCCAATTAAATTTTTCATGATAGCCAATACCGGTAAATACCGAGGATACGAGAACAAATCCTATTGTCATGACCAACCCAAACATGACAATCTCCAGCCAAAATGTTCGGGCTCCTGCTTTTGTTTGATCAATGACTTTGACAAGATAGATTAATCCTGCGGCAAAACTTATTGAAAGAATTGCCTCGCCAATCGCAGCTGTCGTAACATGGATTTTAAGCCAGTCACTTTGCAGAGCTGGAATTAATGGGGTAATATCTCTCGGAAACATACTCGCATAGGCAATAATTAAAACTGCCACTGGCATCGTAAATAATCCTAATAGAGGAGTTCGATAAATAAAATAAACAAGAATAAAGGCTCCCACTAACGCCATGCCAAAAAAGGTGGTGAATTCAAAAAGGTTACTAACAGGTGCATGTCCAGCTGCAATCCATCTTGTAACAAAATACCCCAATTGAGAAATGAATCCGACAATTGTAAGAACTACGGCAATTTTTCCCCATCGATTCGTGCCTTCTTTTTCATTGACTCCTTTTTTATATTTAATTGCTCCTCCAAAAAACAAAGTGGCAATTAAATAAAGAATAAAGGCAATATAAAGCAGATTACTACTTAAATTCACCAAGATTACTACCCCCTTATTCACTTTTTTTCGTTTGAAGTTGATCCTCCGGCATCGTTATGTTTGTATCTCCCAAAATTGCTTCCATTTCTCTTATTATCCCGTACCAATTTTTATTGGTATGAGCAGCGACCCATGTTTCACCATCTTTCCTTTGGATCCAAATTCTGCGGTGATTCCAATAGGCTCCTTGGATCACGCCAATCATGAATATAATACCGCCTAAAATAATAACCCAAATCGTTGAGTCTTTTCTTACAGTCAAGCCTGAGACATTCTTTGTACCGATTCCTTTAAACTTCATTTTATATTCGTTATTTCCAAAAGGTTCAATTGTCTGTTTAATAGCAACGAAGCTTGATTCTCCTTTTGGTTGATCGGGAGCTTTCATTCTAAAGACAAAGGCTGGGTTATTAGGAATCCTTGATTTAGTTGTAGGTTCACCGCTTTTTGAAAATTCAAAATCCGGAAAATAGCTCAAAACCTCAACTGAATAGCCGTTACCCAAATCATATTTATCTTTGGGGTTAAATAGATTGATGGTCAAATCACCATAGGGTTGATTCGTTTGTTTGTTTATAAGTGTAAAAGACATCGTATTTAATTCGTTTAATTTATAGTCCACTTGATATAAAGAAAATCCGTTGAAACTAAGTGGATGATTGACACGAATAGGAAAATCCTCGACCTTCTTTAAAACTGGTTTTTCTCCAATAATTGTCCCTTTTGCTGCTTTATATAGCGTAACGTTCGATTGATAATTTTTGGGAATCATGCCGACTCGGTCAATAGTGGCATCAAATGCCTTATTATCCTTGTTTTTGCTGTAGTCTTGCTTGATGAACTGATTATTTTTTACAAAATATTCACCGTTGGTTTCGGGAATTACCTTTGTCTCACCTTCACGTACCCACAACACTTTATCCACATACATTCCTGGAATAAATCTAAGCATCCCGCCAATTAAAAAGATGATAAGTCCGATATGATTGACGTAGGGACCCCAACGGGAAAAACGATTTTTTTCAGCCAGTAAATCACCGTTTTCTTCTCTTACGTGGTATCTCTTTGCTTTCAAGTTTTCTTTAACCCTTATAAGATCCTCTTCATTTACATGTGTAGAAATCCCAAACAATCGTTGTCGATTTAAAAAACCTTTATGTCTTGTCACTCCTTGTGCCTTTAGGGCCTTATATAAAGGAATAACGCGGTCAAGACTACAAATTACGAGTGAGACCCCGATCAGGGCCATCAAGAGTAAATACCACCATGAACTAAATAAATTATTAAAACCGAGTTGGTAATAGATTTTTCCAAACCAGCCATACTGTTCCTGATAATATTGTTCAGCTGGCATTGTTTGCGGGATATACATTTCCTGCGGCAAAATTGTTCCAATTGCAGAGGCAACAAGGGTAATCAGGATTAACCAGACGCCCACTTTTACGGAAGAAAAGAAATTCCATACTTTATCGATAATCGTTTTATTATACGTCTGTGAGCGGCGGGCACTACCCTCATAGCGCATATCAATTACTTGACTCCCAGTCTCTTCCTCCTGAAGAATCTTACCGCATGCTTCACAAAAAGCCGTGCCATGTGGATTTACATGCCCGCATTCACATTTAACATCATTCATATTCAAAACTCCCCGCACATTATGGTTTAATTTGATTCATTAAATCCCTGACCGTTTCCTCTGTTAATTGACCGGTAAAGTACTTTACCACTTTTCCGTTTTTGTCAATTAAAAAAGTTGCAGGAAGTGGGTCTATGCCGTAGGCAGCTTGAACTTGACCATCCTTATCAATAACTATTGGAAAATCGAGATTATGACTTTCAGCAAATTTAGTAACTGCCAGTTTTGATTCACTTACATTTACAGCCAATACCTGTACCCCTTTGTCCCTAAATTGATGATATTGATTGTTTATGTAGGGCATTTCTGTTGCACACGGCTTACACCATGTTCCCCAGAAGTTGAGAAACACACCTTGGCCTTTATAATCTGAAAGCTTATGCTTATGCCCCTGCATATCAGTCAAAACAAAATCCGGTGCCGTTTCTCCTACTTTTACTTCTATTTGCTGGTCTTTTGTAAAATTTTGATATAAAGTATAGGCGACAGCTATACCTAATACAAGTAAAATGACCGTTCTGATCATTAAACGTTGTTTTTTCATATTGCCTCCCCCTTTGAACCAAAACCAATAAACTCTCCTATACCAATTATTAGCATAAATACCGTGATAACGCACGAAATTATGCATGAATTTTAAGATTTTTTTTGATGCGTTTCCATGGCAAGAGCCCTAAGTTGTTTTACCTCGTGTGGAGTAAGTTCCCGTGCATCCCCTGCTGTTAATCCTCCTAGAGTTAAAAACCCATAGCGTTCCCGTTTTAATTTTAATACTTCATGTCCAATAGCTTCGAACATTCTGCGAACCTGGCGATTCCGCCCTTCATGAATAGTAATTTCAATGATTGCAGTTTGTTTTTTGTTATCCATTGAGAGCACTTTCACCTTTGCTGGAGCAGTTTTCCCATCATCAAGCATGATTCCTTTTTCAAGCTTTCTTAAATTTTCTTTAGAGGGAATTCCTTTTGTTTTGGCAACATAGACTTTCTCAATTTCCCCGCGTGGATGCATAAGGACATTTGCAAATTCTCCATCGTTTGTCATAATAATTAAGCCAGACGTATCATAATCAAGTCGGCCAACAGGATAAATTCTCTCCTTTATGTTGGGAAAGAAATCCGTTACAACTTTTCTTCCCTTATCATCTAGGACACTTGAAATAACGCCACGAGGTTTATAAAGCAAAAAATATACAGGGATTTCCTTTTGAATAGGAATCTCATTAACTTCAACTTTATCTGATGACGAAACCTTCGTACCTAGTTCTTTGACTATTTGTCCGTTAACCTTTACCTTCCCTCCGGTAATTAGCTCTTCAGCTTTTCTTCTCGATGCAATACCGGCACGAGCTATTACTTTTTGCAATCGTTCCATCTTAAGATCACCTCAATATTTTCTTTCACAAATACTTCATATTCTTTCCTAAGAATTATGACATAATTCCTCTTAATTTCAAAGTATCGAATTCAAATCTACATAACAAAAAAAGCAAGTCTATATGGCTGTGCCAATTTTGACTTACTTTTAACGCTTTATTTTCCCATAGCTACTTTGCCCCAAACATGAAAGCAACCACTGCTATGGACACCACGATCCCAAAAATATCAGCTAATAAACCAACCTTTAAGGCATCGCCCATTTTTTTGATTCCAACTGCCCCAAAATATACAGTTAAAACATAAAAGGTTGTATCTGTACTGCCCTGCAGAACTGACACAAGCCTTCCAATAAACGAATCTGGGCCATGGACGGCAATTAAATCACTTGTCATTCCCAGTGCTGCTGTTCCTGAAATTGGACGAATAAGCGCAAGCGGGATAATTTCAGCTGGGATCCCTAAATGAGTCATTGCAGGACGTATCCATTTTGTAAGCACCTCTAGTGCTCCCGATGCACGAAAAACAGAAATTGCCACAAGCATCCCTACTAAGTAAGGGATGATTGAAAAAGCAATCTTAATTCCTTCTTTGCCACCTTCAACAAAGCTCTCATAGGTAGGGACCTGTTTATAGGTCCCATATAAGAGGATAAAACCAATTAATACTGGAATAAAGGCAAGTGATATCAGTGATAATAATTCCATTCATCCTCATCCTTTGCGGCTTCTTCTGAAATAAAAGAAACGGTCAATTAAAATTGCACCGATCGCCGATATAATTGTAGCGATTAATGTTGGGACGACAATTTCAGTAGGGGAAGAGGAGTGATAAGTCATTCTAATTGCAATGACTGTCGATGGAATAATCGTAATACTCGCTGTATTAATGGCTAAAAACGTTACCATTGACCTGCTGGCTGTTTTTTTTCCGCCATTTAACACCTGAAGCTCTTCCATCGCTTTTATACCAAGTGGTGTGGCTGCATTCCCCAGTCCAAACATATTTGCAATCATATTTGATAATATATAACCCATTGCAGGATGCTCCGGTGGCACTTCTGGAAAAAGCCGTTTGACAATTGGTCTAAATAATTTGGCAAGTCCTTCAAGAAGTCCTGACTCTTCAGCAATCCGCATCATTCCAAGCCAGAAGACAAGGACGCTTATAAGACCAATACAAAGG
Organism: Neobacillus sp. PS3-12; assembly: GCF_030915385.1. GTDB lineage: Bacteria > Bacillota > Bacilli > Bacillales > Cytobacillaceae > JAEVLT01. Next base: position 863,387 of record NZ_CP133268.1, read on the forward strand.
GTAACTGCTTCCCTTGCACCCACAAAAACCGCCTTATTGATTTCCTCCAATGTGCCATTAACGATTCCAAAAACAATCCCAATTAACGTCATGATCACCCAAATATAGTTAACCATTGGTATTCACACCAAGAATAGATAGGAAGGTATGGTTGAAATGATCCATTAAACCACTCTTGCTTTCTTTTACATTTTTCCTTTGAAAATAAATGGGAACTTCTTTAATTAATTTTCCATCTAAAAAGACTTGAGCTTTTCCTACAGGTCCTGACTTTTGTTTAGAAGAATATTTAGGTATTTTATAGCTAATTCGAAAGTTTTTCATTTCTTCTGATGTTGCAGGATAAACTAGTGAATTCCTCAGGTAGAGCTTACCATTATATTTGCTTTTAGTGTCTATCTCGATTTTTCCCTTTGGAAGTACCTCGGTCATGTCGTATCCTTTAAAGCCATTTTCATACATGGCAATATGGTCATCCCAATCTTTTGAGTCATTGATCGTCACGGCAATTAAGTCCATATCGCCTTTTTCAGCAGTTGTAACAAGTGTTCTTTTAGCCAGTTTTGTATAGCCTGTTTTTCCTCCAGTACAATATTGATACTTAGTCAATAATCGATTTTTATTTTTCCATACCCTGTCCCATTCTTCGCTGGGATTCGGGGCCCGATAGACTTTCGTTCCAGCAATCTCCCTGTATTGCTTATTATTCATTGCATATCTTGTTAACAAGGCCATGTCATAGGCTGTTGAATAATGATCTTTTGAGTCGTCAAGTCCATGAGGATTAGCAAAATGTGTATTTAACATTCCAATTTCTTTTGCTTTTTGATTCATAAGGAAAACAAAGCCATCAACACTCCCGCCCACAAACTCTGCAATGGCGACAGCAGCGTCATTTCCTGAACGCAACATTAATCCATAGACTAAATCCTTTAGTTTAATTTTTTCACCAGCCTTTAAATAGATGGACGATCCCTCGGTATGCACGGCATTTTCACTTACCGTTACGTCTTTATCCATTTTTCCTGATTCAATTGCTAATGTTGCTGTCATAATTTTTGTGATACTTGCAATCCTTCTTTTTGTAAATGCATCTTTCTCATAAAGGATTCGACCTGATTTTTGTTCCATTAATATAGCGCTTTTTGCACTTACGGAAACAGAAGCATTCACCTTTTGAGGAAGGTTTGCCATAAATATTCCCATTATAAGAACAAAAATGAATAACACCGAAACCATTCTCATCAGATAACCTCGTCTCCTTGTCCTATTTGTACAAGTTTATGCGTGTAATAATCTGTTATGACAAAAATGAAAAAGAGAAAACCAATCTGGTTTTCTCAGGCTGTCGAAAAACTCGGCAGCCTATCATTTTATTCAATCACTTTAATAATTCACCGCGTTAACATTGTATAATATTATTGGTATATATGCTGTTAACTGGTCTGTTGATTGGCGCTCCAGGCACTTCGCTTTCCGCGGGCGTGCCCGGGGAGCCTCCTCGGCGCGAAAAGCGCCTGTGGGGTCTCCCCAGCCCCGTACTCCCGCAGGAGTCTTCGTGCCTTCCGCGCCAATCAACGAGTGTTTTCAATATAGTCCTTCAGCTCAACTAATAAATCAAAAAAGTGGTGTAACCAATATTAAATCCAAAAAATTATAGCCAAAGTGAATATGAATTTGTATCGATTGATGAATTAGTACCTGATGACCATCTTCTTCGTATGATTGTAAAATATATTGATTTTTCGTTTCTTCTTGAAAAGCCACTACAGTGATTTGTCGGTTAAGGGGATTGAAGAATGCAGGTGAACAGGCTCTTCTTACTGCAACCTGCCAAAACATAAAGAAGATTGCAACACATTTGGCAAGGTTAGAAAAAGTGTGTTGCAATACTTTAGGTTGATTTGCCTCCCTGTTGATTGGAGCGGAGGGCACTCGACTCCTGCGGGATCAGAGGTCACTGGAGACCCCACAGGCGCTAAAGCGCTGAGGAGGCTCCAGGACCTCCCCGCGGAAAGCGAGTGCCCGGAGCGGAAATCAACAGGCCCATTTGCAGGAACTATCAAAAAAAATTAGTAATTAAATTCTGGTAAAATAAAATTGTCGAGAAAATACCCCTTTCTCGACAATCTGGTTTTCTCTTTTTATTTATTAGGCCATTAAAATGGCTGCCATTTTAATTCTCTTGCTCGGTCAAAACGCATTTCTACATCGTTCCAATTGACTACTTTCCACCAATTTTTTATATATTCTTCGCGATTATTTTTATATTGGAGATAAAAAGCATGCTCCCACACGTCTATAACAAGAATTGGAATGGTATCCCATTGTGTCATATTCATATGCTTTTCTGTTTGCAATATCTCTAAATGTCTTGCCCTAGGTGACCAAACTAAAATGGCCCACCCATTGCCTTCGACTTGTTTGGCTGCTTCTGCAAAATGTCGCCGAAAATAAATAAGGCTTCCAAAATATCTTTCAATTTCATGAAGTAATTGACCGGTAGGACTTCCTCCACCATGCGGACTCATATTTTTCCAGAAAATTGTATGGAGATAATGTCCGGACCCATGAAATGATAGTTCCCTTGACCAATGTTTAATAAGTGCAAAGTTATTATTCTCTCTTGCTGTTTTGAGTTCCAGCTCTGCTTTATTCAGCCCATCGACATATGCTTTGTGATGCTTTTTGTGGTGGAGTTCCATGATTTCTTGGGAAATATAGGGTTCTAATGCATCATAGGAATACGTGAGATCTGGTAGCGAGTGCCTTCCTAGGGAAACAACTGATTCTTCAATCCATATATCACCAATATTTTGCTTCCTTTTAAAATAGTCTTCCATGTCTGCATGAATTGTTTCTGCTTTAGATTGTAAGTCAATAAGTTCATTATTTGATAGCGGTGAGGATACGCTTTCAATTAAGCCAGTGAATTGGTCAAGCTTTGTCCACAGTTCCGAATTCTCTTCAACTTTTTCTGATGCAAGAAAATCTCTCATATCTTTATTCCAATTAAATAACTCATTCACATACTTTTTAAATTGGTCCATACTCCACCTCGGTTCTTATCTCGGTATTCTCAGAAAAAAGGTATGAAAGTGCAGGAAATATATTCATAAAAAATAAAAAAGGTTATTCAAAACAGTAAATGTTTGAATAACCTTTTTTAAGTTGGTGATGTTTAAATTCCGCCTATTACTTTGACTGAATGATCTTCGTACGGTAATCAGTTTCGTAAAATTCCAAGTCTTCTCTAATTCTTTGAAATTCCCCTTCAAGGCCTTTTACTAACTGTCTAAGGCTCTCCGGAACCTCTTTATAGAATTTAATTGAGTTTCTCCCTGTGTAAGCAGATCTGCTATCCTCATACCATGCATCATTTTTCGGTGAGAAAAACTCCATTATACATTGATGATAAATCTTGTATAATGTCTTTTCAGCAGCGGATTTTTGGAAAGGCTCACTGTTTAAAATGATTTTACAAGCATCTAAGCTCTCTTCACTAAAAACAAGGAGCTTTCGCAAATTAGCTAATACAACTTTATGATAGGAACGCTCTTCTTCACTTCCTGAATTCAACTGCGAAAGCGTTGTTTCATTTACATAATCTTCAAGTGTTTTGATTGTTGTTGTCAAAAATTCTTCAACTTCTTTTAATTGCGATTCTACAAGAGTATTTCCCACGATTATCTCCCCCAAATGATTAACTTGAAATTAATTTGGCTGCATGATGAATTCAAGCGGTGAACGAAGCTCATACCCTTTTTTCTGTTGAAGAGAATCAAAAATTTCAGGGAGCTTTTTATAATCAATTTCTTTAAAGTATGCAGCAAATTCTGGTTTAGAATTCACATAAAGACGTTTCCGATGACGGAGTTCTGGATCTTTTAATAGACAAACAAGCGCCACGATATCCTTAAAATACACACTATTGTCACCTTCACCAAATAACGGATCTTGTTTAAAAGGAGTAAACTCATTAAAGATTTCATCAAAATATCTAATATACAGAACATGTAATGTTTTTTCTTTACCCTCTTCAATAAAAGTAATTTCACTTCTATTGAAAAAATCCTCTGAAGTATTCGACTTTTCTTTTTCCAATTCATAGCCTTTGCATGAAACGATCTTCAACTTGTTTCCTCTCCTTTAAAAACAATATCCAAAACTAAATCTGACTTTATTTTAACACAAATAAATAACGTTTTTAAACTTCTGAATCAATTGTCTCTTGAAATCTTTCGAAAAATAAATCGGCTTCCGCTTGTACAAACTCTTCATTGACTTTTTCTGGCAATGGCGGCAATTCCTCGATATTCCTTAAACCAAAATAATCTAGAAATTCCTTTGTTGTACCATATAAATATGCTCTCCCTGTCCCTTCGGCCCTGCCAACCTCTTTAATTAGGGCTTTAGCAGTTAATGTTTGCAGCGGCCGTTCCGTTTTTACTCCACGAATTTCTTCAATTTCTGCTCTAGTAATCGGCTGCTTATAGGCAATTATTGCCAACGTTTCTAATGCCGCCTGCGACAAGGTGGCTGTATTAGGAGAATCAACAAGCCTTTTTAGATAGACAGCATTTTCTTTTTTCGTTACTAATTGATATGTACCAGCCAGCTGTACAATTGTTACCCCTCTGTTGGGGTCTTGATCGTATTCTTGTTGTAATTTTTCAATCATTTCCTTAACAAAATGTACTTCTACTTCAATAACATCGGCCATTTGTTTTAAGGAAAGCCCTTCATCCCCTGCTGTAAACAACAGGGACTCTAAAATACTGCTCCAGTTAATAATTTCCAACCACTTTTTCTCCTTCCCCAATTGCTTCTACAAAGATTTCACTAAAATTCCCATCCTGTTCAACATCTATTTCTTTTCTTTTAATTAATTCTAATATCGCTAAAAATGTTACAACAATATGTTCTTTGCTGGGATGGGGAAATAAATCATTGAAGCTTTTCCGTCCTTTAAAACTCCGTAATTCAACTAAGATTTCTGTCATTCTTTTATCAATCGAAATCTCTTGACGGGCAATTTTTGTTGTCATTGGCCGTTGTAATTTTTTCCTTCTTAATAACTTTTGGAACGCTGCTAGCATGTCATATAGAGAAACATTAAGGTCTGTTTTCTCAGGCTTGATTTCCTTTGCGTAATCAGACAAGTCACTTGGTGGTTTAGTAAACATCAAGCTTCTTTCCTCTTCTAATAATTTCAAATCGTGTGCAGCTTCCTTGTACTTCCGATATTCAATTAGACGCTCAACCAAATCTTCCCTTGGATCTTCCTCATATTCCAAGTTAGAATCATCTTCCAAACTTTCTTCTTCGTGCTTTGGTAAAAGCATTTTACTTTTTATTGCAAGCAATGTTGCTGCCATTACTAAAAATTCACTGGCAACATCGAGTTGCAATTCGTTCATTGTGTGTATATAAAGTAAATATTGTTCGGTAATTTGTGCTACTGGAATATCATAAATATCAATTTCCAAGCGATTTATTAAATGCAGAAGTAAATCAAGCGGGCCTTCAAAAGCATCAATTTTTACATTGTATGGCATCATTTTCACCAAAACTTCCAAAATAATTTCGTCACTAGACTGACCATAGTATAGCTATTAATAGTATAGAGGAATCATCTTGGTTATCCAATAGAAAAATCAACCTGCGTCCTCTCATAATTGAAAACGGTCGTTTTGCCTATAACAAATTCAAAATATCGACATATGATGAAGTGAACAAATTAATAAAATTATAGGAGGTATTTCAATATGTCAGATGGTGCTTTTGGATTTGGCGGCGGATTTGCTTTAATCGTCGTTCTATTCATCTTATTGATTATCGTAGGTGCTTCTTGGGTTTACTAAAAGACGATAGGGCTTCTGCTTAGGCGCACAGGCTCGGACAGTCAACTAGAAGAGGATGTCTCAAAGTTCTGGACTTTACTTTGGAGACATCCTTTTTGTGCTTTTTGTTCATAATGTGCTTTCACCATATGATAAACTAAACATAAATGTTTTGTTAATTATGAGGTGATCAGTTGTATCCAGATGAATATATTCGATATTTGGTACATTTTCATGGTGATCGGGATTATTTTGAATGTCACGAAATTCTTGAAGAATATTGGAAAAATAAAGATCAAGGAAATAAAGACTCTGTGTGGGTTGGTTTGATACAGCTTGCAGTTTCTTGTTATCATCACCGCCGCAGTAACTTTACCGGGGCAAAAAAAATGCTCGAAAAAGCGATGGTAATCTTAAAAAAAGAGGAACTGTGTTTAAACAGCCTAGGTTTAAATAAAATAAAGCTATTTTCAATATTAAAAGAACGTCACATTGGTATTCAGAAAAATCAGCCTTATACTAGCTTTAATTTACCAATAAACGATCCCCGTTTAGCCCAGCAATGCCAAACAGATTGTATAAAACTTGGATTTATTTGGTGCGATCACAGTAATTTAAATAATAAAAGCCTCATAAACCGTCATAAATTACGTGATCGAACAAGCATCATCCAAGCACGTTTATATGCTCTAAAAAGAAATAAAAGCAGCGATTAGTATTAATCGCTGCTTTTAATATCTTGTGTGCAAATTTCACATTTATTGATAAAAGCTGATGTATATTCATTTGCTCTAATATGTTTTTCAGGATACATCTCATCTAAGGCTTTCACCATTTTTTTGCCCACTCCCAGCAGGCGATGCGAGGGATTTACAGAAATATGCTGAATCTGTATTTCTTGTTCCCCATTAAACATAATTCCAATCAGGCCAATAATATCTTCCTCTTTCCAAAGGAATAACTGCCAATCTTCTTCAGTTTCATATTGCTTCATGGTAGCTTGAAGCTTTTTTAAATCCTTCTCGTTTGGCATAAAAGATAGCAGGCCCATTGCAATCTTTTCAAATGTTTTTTTATATCTAATTAACATATAGACCCCTCATTAAATAAAATAAAGCTGTAATGTATTTTATTTATAGTATGATTAAGTTTGCCATTTTGTTTCATTGTCTATTTAATCATACATAATTTGTCTGTCCTCATCAATATATCAACCGCAGATACTAAAACTAAATACTTTATCGCTTCCCTTCATATAAATTTTTTTACCAATCGTATTTGACTAGGAAGCTAATAAATTTCATTCTACACTAAATCATAGAATTTATCCATTTCTCTTGCAAGTATTGGTTTCTTCCATTACAGTGTCAATTAAAGGTTTAAATACATAAGCCTTTTAATGCGTACACCTTTGCTTTAAGGAGGATTTTATAAATCATGAAAAAAATATTGACCATGGCATTATTAGCTTTTATGTTAATAAGTCCGATCCATAGTTTTGCGGATGCAGCTGAAGGAGACATGATTGTTACGCTAGGAGAAAATCTTACTGATCAACAAAAAAGTTCCATGTTAGAGGAAATGAATGCACCCAAGGATGTACAAATCATTACGGTTTCAAATCAAGAGGAACATCAGTATTTAGGAAAGTATGTTTCTAGTTCATTGATAGGTACAAAAGCAATTTCTTCCTCTGCTATCACAATTGCAGCCCAGGGGTCTGGAATATCAGTCAAGACAAAGAATATTACCTGGGTCACGAATGAAATGTATGTGAACGCACTAATCACTGCAGGGGTTAAGGATGCAAATATATATATTACTGCACCTGTTCCAGTTTCTGGAACTGCTGCATTAACCGGTATTATCAAAGCGTATGAGATCTCTGCTGATAAAACAATTCCTGAAGATGTCAAACAAGCAGCAAACCAAGAAATGGTTACAACAGCAAAACTGGGAGATGCAATCGGGGATAAAAATGCTGCAGCCTTAATCGCTAAAATTAAAGACGAAATTGCAAAAAATAAACCAAATAATGATCAGGAACTTCGTGCCATAATCGAAAATGCTGCCAAGGAATTGGGGATCACCCTTACTGAGGCGCAAATACAAAGTTTAATGGATCTGTTTAACAAGCTAAAGAACTTAAATATTAACTGGAATCAAGTAAGTGATCAGCTGCATAAGGCGCAGGATCAAGTCACTAAATTTCTTTCATCAGATCAAGGGCAAAGTTTTTTGGAAAAGTTAAAGCAGTTTTTTATCAGCTTAATCGATGCCATTAAATCATTATTCTCTAAATAGCACAAAAGGTCTGACCCAGTCATATGAGGGTCAGACCTTTTATCTTGTTACTGTTATTTAAAAGAAATATCAAGACGTACTAAATCTTCATAGGATTCTCTTTTTACTACTAACCTTGCTTCCCCGTTTTCAACAAAGACCACTGCTGGCCGTGGTAAGCGATTGTAATTGTTTGCCATCGAATAGCCATATGCTCCCGTGCAAAAAACTGCAAGGATGTCTTCTTGACCTGTTTCCGGTAATGGTAAATCCCATATTAGCATATCCCCAGACTCACAACATTTCCCGGCAATGGAAACTGTTTCTTTTACAGTTGAAAGCGGCTTATTGGCAAGTACAGCTTCATATTTTGCTTGGTATAAAGCCGGCCTAATATTATCACTCATACCTCCATCAACAGCTAAATACTTTCTGACACCCGGCACATCTTTAGAAGACCCTATTCGATATAGTGTAATTCCCGCATCACCAACAAGAGAACGACCAGGTTCAATCCAAATTTCTGGTAACGCCATTGAATAATGTTCAATCCATTTTTTTACTTCCGCAATAATTTCCTCAACATATTGAGATGGCTGGATAGGCTCGTCTTCTTTTGTATACCGAATTCCGAAGCCTCCCCCAAATTTAAAACCTTTGCTTCAAAATTAAACTCCTGTTTCCAAGTATTCAATTTCTCAAATATTTTTTGCGCAGCAAGAAGGAAGCCTGTCGGATCAAAGATTTGTGAACCAATGTGACAATGAAGTCCGAGAACCTCAATATTCTCATTTCCCATGGCAGTTTGTATTGCTGTCTGGGCCTGGCCATTTTGCAGATCAAAGCCGAATTTAGAATCTTCCTGGCCTGTTAAAATATAATCATGTGTATGTGCTTCAATACCAGGAGTCACTCTTAACAAGACCTTAACGTTTTTGTTATTTTCAGCACATATTGCTTTTAAAAGGTCTAATTCATAAAAATTATCAACAACGATACAGCCAATTCTGTGCTCTAGTGCCATTTCTAATTCTTCTTTGCTTTTGTTGTTACCATGAAAATGGATTCTTTCAACTGGGAACCCAGCCTTAATCGCTGTATATAATTCACCGCCAGAAACAACGTCAAGTGATAATCCTTCCTCCTCTGCAAGCTGTACCATTGCAATCGTGGAGAATGCTTTACTTGCATACGCAACCTGGGCTTTCACATTCTCTCTTTCGAATGTTTGTTTAAATCCTCTTGCCCGCTCTCTTATTAAGGCTACATCATATACATACAATGGGGTCCCATAATTATTCGCTAATTCAATGGCATCCACACCGCCAATTTCTAAGTGTCCTTTATTATTGACACTTGTAGTTCCATAAAAATACATTGCCATCCCTCTCTTTTGTAATGAACTCGCTCGCGGTAAAGAAAAACAAATAGACAGAACCTAAACGAGATCTGTCTATTTTTTGATCCTTTATCCCTTTATTTAATTAAAATTACTTTAGCATAACATTCCGAAATCTGCAATTTATTTTACTATTGTTGATTTGGCGGCTGTCTATAACGATTTCGAGGATGAACAACACTAGGCCGAAGCATAGAACCTGGAACTGCTCTGCGAATGACAATTTGTAAAAACCCCTTTGGCTCGAACGGAATGAACGGCCAAAAATATGGTGTATTGAGTGCACGGGTATACACGAGGAAGATTAATAATATCGTTGACCCAATAACGAAACCTGGAGTATGAAAAATAGCAACTAGAATAAGCATGAGCATCCGAGCAATTTTATTTGCGACACTTAACTCATAACTTGGTGTTGTGAACGAACCAATGCCAGATACTGCCACATAGAGGATAACCTCAGGCACAAATAATCCAACACTGATAGCAATTTGACCGATCAATACAGCAGCAATTAAACCCATTGCCGTTGAAAGAGGCGTTGGTGTGTGGATGGCAGCCATCCTTAAAAATTCTATCCCAAAATCGGCTAAAAATATTTGGAGAACAATCGGGATATTAGTTTGTTGATTTGGTCCAATAAACGACATTTTTTCAGGAAGTAATGATGGTTCTAGCACAAATAACAGCCATAATGGAAGTAAAAAGATAGAAACCCAAACCCCCAAGAATCTGGTCCATCTCACAAACGTCCCCAAGGATGGCGATTCCCTAAACTCTTCAGCATGCTGAATATGATGAAAAAAAGTTGCTGGAGCGATAATGACACTCGGTGATGTATCGACAATGATTATAACATGTCCTTCAAGGATGTGAGCTGCCGCAATATCTGCCCGCTCTGTATATCTGACTAGCGGAAAAGGATTGAATCCTTGGTTGATTAGAAATTCTTCGATAGTTTTGTCTGCCATTGGCAGTCCGTCGACTTCAATAGCTTTAAGTTCTTTGCGTATAACACTCAGTAGATCAGGATCGGCGACATCTTCAAGATAAGCTACGGCAACATCTGATTTTGACCGTTCCCCGACTCTAATCATTTCATAGCGCAGCCGTGGATCACGAATTCTTCTCCTTATCAAGGCTGTGTTCATGATGATATTTTCTACAAAGCCATCCCTTGCTCCCCTCACAACCTTCTCTGTATCTGGCTCCTGTGGTGAACGACCCGGGTAACTTCGAACATCAACTACGTAAGCAGTATCTTCCCCTTCAACAACAACGCCAATTAATCCCGAGAGAACCTTCTCTATTAATTCATCTAGTTTTTTGACTGGCTGTACAGATTGGTTAACCAATCTGTTTTCAATAAGCTCGCCAATATTCTTTGAGGATAACTTTTCAATATTGTTAAGATCAACCAATTCCTTAACAAGTTGAATAGCATAAATCGTATCTACTAAACCACTGACAGAATAAATGTGAACTTCTTTTTTAAAAATCTTTAATTTACGTAAATTTAAATCAAAACTAACTCCTAAGCCTACCCGCTGCTTCATATAATGCTCGACTTCACTTACTGATTCAGGAATCGGCCATTTAAGGTCTGTCTTTGATGTCATAGAATCCACTCCTTTCGAGAATAAGTTCTACTGCCTTTTTCGTAATTGGGGCACCCCGTTCATAGTGGTCATGACGTGCCATTTTTCCAATATCCCCAACCCCAACAACAATTGGAACATCCAGTTCATCCAAACAATAAACAGTATCTCCATTTAATCTGCCCATTTCCAGCTCTGGAATTCCATGTTTATCTACTCCATATGGAGTTAATTCACCATCACGGTCAATACAAACATCTACCTTTGTCCACTCAGCATCCCTTGTTTTTGATGCAACAGCAATTACACCCAGCACTTCCACTTCTTTGCTTTGTGCTACAAATTTTAGTGCTTTTTCACCTGCACCTTCCCCAACCAGGCCGCTATCATCAAACATAACCAGGACTGGATCATTTGGTGTTTGCTTTATTAACGAAACAATCTCTGGACCCATTAAAACAGACGGATTCCCTTGAGACATGCTAATACATCTTCCGCCAATTTTGCTGGCAACATGCTCAACCGCCCGCTTTGCATATTCATCACCATCTGTAATTAAGATAACGCGCCTACGAATACTCATGATGTATAGTTTCCTTTCTAAGCGAAATCTTTATTGGTGAATAAAATACACCCATTGAAAAATAGACCCGAAAATTTTCCCCAGAACAATAGCCATTAATAAGGAAATAATTTTACCGTCCAAGCCAATTCTTTTGCTTAAAATGGGAATGACATTTAAAACCTCTGTTAACGCTGCTGCGGTCATACCAACAAAGGTTCCCCCTGTAAGCCCCAGCGGTATAAGTAAATAGGCTGATAAACCTAATTTCGGATCTCTTAAGCTCGCTAGTACCCCTGTGACAGATCCGATAATTACAGCCCATTCATAGGAGTGTATTTTTTTCATTGTTTTCGATAATTGTGTCAGCCTAGGAATAATTCCCAGAACGGTTAGAAATGCAACAAAACCAGATCCTACAACAAGTCCGCTAGCGAGACCTATAAAAATGATGATAAATCCTTTAATCATGATCAAGTTGTTTCATACTCTCTTTGTTTTCATGGATGATAACATAGTTATCAATATCTTGCTGATAATTAAACATTTCTACCTCTAATGGGCTTGGCTCTTCATTAATTCGTTTACGAAATACATGATTGAAAAATAATATCATCCCTAAACCTAAGCCAATCGAGTACGGTATTTGAAACAGGAGCGGCTTTACAACATTTTTCCCAGTAATAATGGTATATATCTTTTCTTGTACGCTCTGCATACTGACATCATCATGGAAATTCATAATCCCCATCGCCGATCCAAAAAATAAAAGGAACCAGATTAAAATAAAAAAAGGAAGGGATACACCTTTTTCTTTAATTAACACTTCAATGATTGTTTGTGCAGGTCCAATAGTCTGAATATCCGATTCCTTTACTAGGGTTGTCATTAAACTGATTACTTGCATGACATCAATCACAACGATGCTTTTATCTTTTTCTGTTACCTGATGCACCAATAAATTTTTTAATGGTGGAAGTGCTGATTCTGATGCAATAATTTGGGCAATATCCTCTAATCGTACTTTTTCGTGTACACGAGCTTGAACTCGATGTCTCATACGAATATAAATGGTATTTTCCAAAATACTCACTTCCCAAAAATAATTTCCTCTTATAAGTAGTATGGTTAAATGGGGTAAATTTCATGAAAAAAAAGACCATATGAATCATAGATCCATACGGTCTTTCATTTGTTGAAGAATCTTTTTTTCTAATCTAGAAACTTGTACTTGGGATATTCCAAGCCTTAGAGCAACTTCTGATTGGGTTTGATCCTTATAATAACGTAAATAGACAATGAGCCTTTCACGTTCATCCAATTCAAGAATTGCTTCTTTAAGTGCGAGCTTATCAAACCATTTGCCTTCATTTCCATCATCAATCTGGTCCAATAATGTAATTGGATCACCGTCATTTTCATAAACGGTTTCGTGGATGGAAGATGGTGCCCTACTCGCTTCTTGGGCAAGAATGATTTCTTCAGGTGATAATCCGAGATGAGCAGATATTTCGTTTATGGTTGGAATTCTCCCCAATATTTTTGAAAGTTCATCTTTCGCTTTGCGTATTCGGTTTCCCATTTCTTTCAATGATCGGCTAACTTTTACCGTTCCATCATCGCGAATAAACCGCTGGATTTCGCCGATTATCATCGGAACAGCATAAGTGGAAAACTTTACATCATACGATAGATCAAACTTATCCACCGACTTTAGTAAACCAATACACCCAATTTGAAAAAGATCATCAGGGTCATAACCCCTATTAAGGAATCGCTGAACAACGGACCAGACAAGACGCATATTCTTTTCAACAATCAAATCTCGAGAGGCCTGATCACCTTCCTGGCTCAACTTGATCAGCTCTTTTACCTCATGATCTTTCAAGTAGGTTTGGCCTTTTTCGTTTTTGACCTCCACATCCATCGGCAAGTCTCCTTAATTGCACAGCAATTTGCTCTTTGATAACTGCTTTTTTAATTTAATTTCGGTTCCTTTACCTGGCTGTGTAAGAACCTCAACTTCATCCATAAAATTTTCCATGATTGTAAATCCCATGCCAGAACGTTCCAGATCCGGCTTTGTTGTAAATAATGGCTGCCGAGCTTCTTCCACATCTGTTATGCCAATTCCCAAATCTTTTATAGACATTTCAACAACTTGATCTTCAATAGAAACGGAAATATAGACAATTCCGTTCGGATCATTATCATAGCCGTGAATGACTGCATTCGTTACCGCTTCAGAAACTACTGTTTTGATTTCAGTCAATTCATCCATTGTTGGATCAAGTTGAGCAATAAATGCCGCTACCGTCACTCGAGCAAAAGACTCATTCTGACTTAAAGCACTAAATTGAAGATTCATACTATTTTTCATCGTCACGCAACCCCCAATCTTTGCAATGCAAACTTTTCAGTCGGTTCTAATCGAATGATTTTAAATAATCCCGACATATCAAACAATCTTTTGATTGCTGGAGAGATTGCGCAAACGACCATTTCGCCTTCTACTTGTTTAATCTGTTTATATCTTCCTAAAATGACCCCTAACCCGGAGCTATCCATAAAAGATAGATGTTCCAGATTCAAGACGATATGATGAATCTCATTTCTAACAATAACAGTTGATACTTTTTCGCGAAGTTCGTCTGCAGAATGGTGATCTAATTCGCCACTTAAGCGAATACACAGGACGTCTGATTTTATTTCCAATTCAATATCAAGACTCACTATCCCGGCCTCCTTCATCTGGTATAGTGAGTCAATTCGGTAGAGTATGCAAAATATCCTTCCACAAAGACAAAACTAGTTGTAATTCGCTAAAAGAAGTGCAGGGCTTTTAGCTTTCGACATTTAGTCAGTCTTTTTTTATTCCCCGGCTTTAGTAAACATGCCAAAGGCACGTTTATAAAGGGTCCACCAGCCAGCTTCTTTAACATTTTTACTAGCAACCAAAGGACTTTCGAGGACTACCTTATTGTTTTGAATAAGTTTAAGGGTTCCTACTTTATCCCCTTTATGAATTGGAGCATTTAAATCCTTCTGCATAATTACTTTTTGTTGTACCTCAGTAGTCTTTTCGCCTTTTTTTGTTAGCAAGGAAAGATGTTCACTGGTTAAGGCTTCAACGGTCTTGTTCTTTCCTTTACTTACTTTTGCTTTTCCAACAGCTTGGTTACGCTTAAAAATAGGATGCGTTTCATATTGGCTATAAGCATAGTCAAGCATCTTTGTTACTTGAGCATTCCTGTCCTTGGAAGTAGGAGCCCCAAAAACAACTGCTATTACACGCATTCCATCTTTTTGCGCTGTTGCTGTTAAACAATATTTCGCTTCTGAAGTAAAACCAGTTTTCAAACCGTCTACACCAGGATAAAAACGAACAAGTTTATTGGTATTGACCAACCAAAACTTTTTGTCTGTGTTTTCTCTTAAATATGATTCATACATGCCGGTAAACTTTGTAATATCCTCATACTTCAACAGTTCCTTTGCCATAATGGCCATATCGTAGGCTGTACTGTAATGACCTTTTACCGGCAGACCCGTTGTATTTTCAAAGTGGGTATGCTTTAAACCCAATTCCTTTGCTTTTTCATTCATTTTTTCAACAAAAGCCTGTTCAGATCCAGCAATCCTTTCAGCCATTGCAACTGCAGCATCATTGCCTGAACCAATTGCAATTCCTCGGAGCATTTCCTTTGTTGTCATTTCTTCTCCTGGCTCTAAGAAAATTTGTGAACCTCCCATTGAGGCAGCATATTCACTCGTTCGGATTTTCTCATTCCATGAGAGTTTTCCTTGATCAATGGCTTCCATTATTAACAGCATGGTCATAATCTTTGTCATACTTGCTGGTGGAAGTTCCTCATTGGCATTTTTTTCATACAAGACTTTACCTGTATCACGTTCCATTAAAATGGCTGATTTTACATCGGTCACAAGGTCAGTGCTCTTTTTTTCCGCTGCAAAGACCGAAGTACTTAGCGATGAAAATATTAATATCGGTATTACTATTACAATTGATGCCAGTCGTTTCATTCACATAACCCTCCATTCTTTATCACCTCCATTTTTTCCAAAAGAAACACTTTTATACAATTATTTCCTGATAATCAAATAAAAAAGTTCGAGATTATTCATCTCGAACTTTTGACTGTAATTTAAATTGTAATTTCTTCGTAGATCAGTGTGGGTGGTTTTACTTTTTCAGGAGAAATTTTAATACTTTCAAGCAGCTTCTCTTTAACCTCAGTTACATTTTCAAAATTACTGTAAATCAATACTAATGATTCACCCGCTTGGACTTGATCTCCTACTTTTTTTCTTAAAACAAGCCCAACTGCTAAATCAATGGTCGATTCCTTTGTTGCTCTTCCGGCACCCAAAAGCATGGCTGCTGTACCAATTTGATCTGCTACTATTTCGGAAACAAAGCCTGCCTCTGTGGCTTTTAACTCGACTATGTATTTTGCTTGCGGTAATTTTGACGGGTCATCCACAATGGAGGCATCTCCTCCTTGTGATTCGAGAAAAACTTTAAATTTTTCCAAAGCAGAGCCATCTTGCATAGCCTTTTCCAATAATTCTCTAGCCTCACTAAGCGATGATGCCTTTTTCGCAAGATAGACCATGTGACTTCCCAGTGTTAAACAAAGTTCAGTTAAATCATCTGGTCCCTTTCCAATTAGCGTATCGATTGCTTCTTTTACTTCAAGTGCATTCCCAATTGCATACCCTAATGGCTGGCTCATGTCTGAAATGACCGCCATTGTTCTTCTGCCAACATGATTTCCGATACGAACCATTGCATTCGCCAAATCTCTAGAGTCGTCCAGTGTTTTCATAAATGCTCCCGCACCTGTTTTAACATCAAGAACGATCGCATCTGCTCCAGCAGCAATTTTTTTACTCATGATGGAACTGGCTATTAACGGAATACTGTCCACAGTTGCTGTTACATCCCGAAGGGCGTACAGCTTTTTATCGGCTGGCGTTAAATTTCCACTTTGACCTATGACGGCAATTTTATTTTGATTTACAAGTTCAATAAATTTTTCATTTTCAATTTCAACATGGAATCCCGATACAGATTCTAATTTATCGATTGTCCCCCCGGTATGTCCTAATCCTCTTCCAGACATTTTCGCAACCGGAACACCAACCGCAGCAACAAGCGGACCAAGTACAAGTGTAGTTGTATCACCAACACCGCCCGTTGAATGTTTATCAACTTTAATTCCTTCAATAGCTGATAAATCAATCTGATCACCCGATCTAACCATTGCCATGGTTAAATCGGCTCTTTCTCGATCGGTCATTCCTTTAAAAAAGATTGCCATCGTCAAAGCACTCATTTGATAATCAGGGATTGATCCATTGGTATAACCCTGGATGATAAAATTGATTTCATCTGTAGTAAATTCATTGCCGTCTCGTTTTTTTTCGATTAAATCTACCATTCTCATGAGATCATCACCGTTTCTTTATTCTACAATTGATTTAACCAATTCTTTTACATACATTAGGAAGTTTGCTTTCACTCGCTCAGTTGTATCGATTACTTCTTCGTGAGATAATGGCTGATCAAGAATCCCAGCAGCCATATTTGTAATACAGGAGATTCCAAGTACCTTTAATCCACTATGGTGCGCAACAATGACCTCTGGTACTGTTGACATCCCGACTGCGTCTGCGCCCAAAATGCGGAACGCCCTTATTTCTGCGGGTGTTTCATAGGTTGGACCTGTAAAAGCTACATATACTCCTTCTTTAATATTTAGGTTCAACTGAGTGGCTTTTTCTTTTGCTAAATCTCTTAGCTCTTTTGAATAGGCTTCAGACATATCTGGAAATCGGACACCAAGTCGATCATCATTTGGACCAATTAATGGATTTGACCCCATATTATTGATATGATCAGAAATTAACATTAAATCACCAGGTGTAAAGTTTTCATTAATTCCCCCGGCTGCATTTGTCACGAATAATGTTTCCACACCTAATTCCTTCATAACTCGGACAGGGAATGTTACCTTGTCAAAGCTGTAGCCTTCATAATAATGAAATCTCCCTTGCATGGCCACCACTTCAACCTCTTCTAAAAGACCAAACACAAGTTGACCTGCATGACCTGCAACTGTTGAAATAGGGAAATCTGGGATCTCCCTATAGGGGATTTTCACTGGGTTTTTAATCTCATCTGCTAACACTCCAAGGCCTGAACCAAGAATAAGCCCTACCTTTGGTTTTTGTTTATATTTTGTTTTTAAAAATGTTACAGCGTTTGTGATTTTTTCAAAATCCATTCTCATCCCTCTTTTTATAATTCTTTTAAAAAGCTAGTTCCATATGAAGGCATTTTCACCTTAAAGATTTCAGCAACTGTTGCACCCAGATCAGCAAACGTGGTTCTTACTGGAAGCTCCTTGCCTTCAGATATTTGTTTTGAATACACCAATAATGGTACATATTCACGTGTATGATCTGTACCTGCATGAACTGGATCATTTCCATGGTCCGCCGTAATCATTAAAAGATCATCCTCCTTCATTTTGGCGAATACTTCAGGTAGGCGCTCATCAAATTCTTCTAACGCCTTTCCATAGCCAATAGGATCACGACGATGCCCAAATAACGCATCAAAATCAACTAAATTCACAAAACTGAGTCCTGTAAATTCCATATCGAAGGTCTCGAGTAATTTATCCATTCCATCCATGTTTGAAACGGTTCGCAGTGACTTTGTTACACCTTCTCCATCATAGATATCAGATATTTTTCCAATTGCAATCACATCATACCCAGAATCTTTTAACTCGTTCATAACCGTACGGCCAAATGGCTTTAATGCATAATCATGACGATTGGCAGTTCGTTTAAAGTTTTCTTGCTGACCAATAAAAGGCCGAGCAATGACTCTGCCTACCATATATTTTTCATCAAGTGTTATCTCACGGGCTATTTTACAAATTCTATATAATTCATCTAGTGGTACAACCTCTTCATGTGCAGCAATTTGAAGAACGGAATCAGCGGATGTATACACAATTAATGCACCTGATTTCATATGTTCTTCTCCAAGTTCATCAAGAATGGCAGTTCCACTGGCAGGCTTGTTGCCAATGATTTTTCTACCTGAACGGTTTTCAAGCTCAGTTATTAGTTCCTTGGGAAAACCATCGGGAAAAACCCGAAATGGTGTTTCAATATTCAATCCCATCATTTCCCAATGACCTGTCATGGTATCTTTCCCGTTTGAAGCTTCCTGCATTTTTGTAAAAACCGCTAAAGGCTGATCAGCTTTTTGAATTCCTTTTAGCTCACGAATATTGCTCAAACCCAATTTGGCCATATTAGGCATGTTAAGTCCATCCCTTTTTTCCGCAATATGTCCAAAAGTATCTGCACCTTGATCACCAAATTTTTCGGCATCAGGTGCTTCACCTATTCCTACAGAATCCATCACAATTAAAAAAATACGTTTAAAAGCGGTCGATGTCATATTTCTTTTCCTCCTATTCGGAAAAACTTTGAATTATTTCTTATCATTTAGAATCTGATTATCATTAAGTTTCCCTGAATAAACTTGAATAATCATGGAATCACATTTTATTCGTCAGAAGTCTGACATCTTCATTTTACAGTAATGGACAAAGAAAAAGCTACCAATTAAATGTGGCAGCATCTTGAATATGATGATTCTAAAATTCTATTAAGCTCTTGGATGGAATTTGGTATAAACATCCTTTAATCTTGTCTTAGTTACATGAGTATATATTTGGGTTGTCGAGATATCAGCATGCCCGAGCATTTCTTGTACAGCGCGCAGATCTGCGCCATTTTCCAGCAAATGTGTAGCAAAAGAGTGACGAAGTGTATGAGGAGTCAATTCCTTTTGGATTCCTGCTTCAGCAGCCAATCTTTTTAATATTTTCCAAAAACCCTGCCGCGTTAAGCGCATCCCATGATGATTGAGAAATAAGGCTTCTTCTCGTTGCTTTTTATTGACAAAAAAAGGTCTGCCTTGCTCTAGGTAATGCTTTAATGCATTCGCTGCAGTCTTTCCGATTGGGATAATCCTTTCTTTATTCCCTTTACCTATACAACGGACAAATCCCATTGTTAAATGAACATCACCCAGGTCCAAACCAATAAGCTCACTAACACGAATACCGGTAGCATAAAGAATTTCAAGCATGGCCTTGTCCCTAATACCAAAGTGATCGTTTTGTTTGGGAGAATCTAGAAGAGTCTCTACCTCCTGTATATTTAATACTTTAGGAAGTGATCTCTCCATCTTTGGTGTTTCAATATGGACAGATGGATCATGGTCTGTCACTTTATCTCTTAATAAAAACTGGTGAAAGGCCCTAAGTGAGGCAATATGTCTCGCTAAAGTTTTTGAGGATTTTCCTTGCTCCTTTAACAGCCCTAAAAAGTGAACAATATGAATACGCTGCACATCATTTAAGTGTTGAATATTTTCAACACTATTCAAATAATGAATATAGCTTTTCAAATCACGTTCATAGGATACAATTGTATTTTTTGCTAGACCCTTTTCAACAATTAAAAAATGGATAAAATCTTTAAGTTGATCTCCCATGGTTACATTACTCCCCGTTTAAATAAAACAATACGAGCCGGTCAAAAAGGTTTGTACCCTCATCTTGAGATGAACTTGAAACCTTTAAAGCAGATCCTTTTGGCTCGTCATAGCGATGATAGTTTTGATATTCTTCATTTACAAACATCATACCATAATAAAAAAGAATCGTGCATCCAGTAAATAGCAGGAATACCTTTAGAGTATGCATAATGATCTTAAAAAAAGAGAACATTTTCACTTCCCCCAAACAGTTTTAGTAAAAGGTATGCCAAATTGGACAAGATTTATACCATGGTTTGAAAAATGAGCATAAAAAAAAGCCTTTTTCATTACAAAAAGGCCTCTTTCATCGTTTTTAGTTTTGGCTGCTTCGTTTTTTTTCTTGACAACTTTGACATATTCCATGGAAAGTCAATCGATGATCCTTTATTAAAAACTTCCATTTCGCTTCAACGGTTGCTTCAACATCTTCTAAAAGATCTTCTTGTATTTCATTTACTGACCCGCATTCTATACAAACAAGATGATGGTGAAAGTGTTCTGCACCTTCACGTCTAAGATCATATCGAGAAACGCCATCTCCAAAATTAATTTTATCGACAATTTTTAATTCGGTTAATAATTCTAAAGTTCGATAAACGGTTGCTAATCCAATTTCAGGCGATTTTTCTTTCACCAGGAGGTACACATCTTCGGCGCTTAGATGATCCTCTTCATTTTCCAGTAATACACGAACTGTAGCTTCCCGCTGGGGTGTCAGCTTATAGCTCGATGAATGAAGCTGCTTCTTTACTCTCTCAAGTCTGGTCTCCAAACCGTAGTCCCTCCCTCGCCATAATCCATTCTCATTATAGCAGATGAAAAAGGAGATTCAAAATAAAACTATTATAAATAAGTGACAGAAAGTATTATTATATTATATTAATTATTATTTGAACGCTGAGACTATCGTTTTCATCAATCCAGGAGAGAGAAAAGCCTCAAAACCTGAAGCAATAGAAATACAAAGAACAGCAATAATAAAGGATAATATATAGCGTTTAAAAACTGGCATTATTGCCTGACCATATTTTTTCATAAACTGCTTCTTGACCATTAGTAATGAAAATGACATGGACATGACTCCTGTAATAATGAAAACAGGAATGATAATTAGGTTTTGCGGCAAAATTGATACAAAAGCCAGCATAAAACCTTTCCAGCTCATTTGGTTGACAAGAAATCCGACTGTAAACCCCACAACCATTCCTTTTATAAATAGAAGAATGAGAATGATCGGCAACCCAATAATAGAAATTCCCAAGAGCCACATTAACCCAATAAATTTACTATTATGAAAAAAACTCTGTAAAAATAAATCATTGGATTCCGCCATCTTCCCATTCGATACTTCGCCAAAAAATTGTGATAAATAATAAAATAAATCTTGTTTTTGTGAAAAACTCATACTATTAACAACAATCGCACCAAAAATTACTCCCATCAAAAATAAGATGACGACAAAGATGAAAATTGAGGAATGCTCACGGAAATAACTTGCGGCGATGTTCTGGTACATTCGTTTTTTCATTGCTTTTCCTCCTAAGACACGGGTTAATAAATTGTATGCCTGTCCTAGCAAACTATGATTTATAATTGAAAAACCGGCGGCCCAATTAGTGGCCGTCGGTTTTGTTCTTTTATTAATTTATTTTACTTTTCTTAGTCAGCAATCTTTCCGTACCGTCCCCCGCCGCCTGCTGACAAGCTGATTGTGCCTTCTCTTGCTTTCATAATCAGGTCCGCAACCTTTATCGGTACTACATCCTTAAGGGCTTCATATGGAACTTCATGCAAAATTGCCATTTCCGTTCCAAAATGCTGCAGCAGTTTATCCAGTAATTTAGGTCCCAATCCAGGAATAAATTCAAGCGGGACCTGATGGACATATGGAGGTCTATTTTTCGGACCAAATTCAGCCGTTTTTAACTCTAAGATCCGATCTGCTACCCCTTTTGTTATTTTTTTGTCACCGCAATTAGGACAAACTTCAGCATTATCATTAATAGGATGCAAACAATGTGCACACACGGTTTTATGATACTTGCCCAACAATGGATCAAGTCCATAATTTGCGATAATTTTTCTACCCTCATCGGAAGCGAGGGCAAACTTCAATTCTCGAAATGTCGGCTCTTCCATTTGCATAACTTGGTATTCACGAGCAATTTTTGCTAAAGAATGAGCATCTGAATTCGTTACAAACGGATATTTATGCAATTCTTCTAATTGATCGGCCATTCTTGTATCAGAGCTTAAACCAAGTTCTATTCCATCAATTAAATCCGGGTCCAGAACTTCTGCTAATGATTTCTTAACACCTTTTCCATAAAGGCTTTTAAAGGGTGTAAACACATGTGCGGGAATAAAAATTCCGCCTAATTCCTTTACCTTTTTCTGTAATTCTATACCGCTCACATAAATTCGCTGCGAGCTAAGTTGAATATTTTTCAAATGGTTGGAAAGCCACGAGGAGAATTCCCTCATGATTTTGATTGATGGAAAATAACTTAGCAAATGGATAGGACCGTTACATTGTTCATCATAAACTTCCAATTCCGATCCGGGAATAACCGTTAACCCTCCAAATACTAATCCGCCATCAGGGTGCTCATAAACTTCCCCGCTCGCTACAAGGCTCTCCATTTCCAATATTACCTCTGGTGAATGACAATCGATAATACCGATCACATTCAGCCCTTTTTTATGACGGGCATGCTCGATGATGTTTGTAAACGTTAATGTTTTAGCCCCAGTGATTTTCACTGGTTTACCTGTCCAGGTTCTCCCAATATGAATATGTAAATCTACATAAAAGGATTTCATTTTCCAGCTAGTGCTTCCTGCAATTGTAAGTATTGGACAGCAAACATTGTTTTGGCATCATAAATTTTTTGGCTTTTCACATATTGAAGCGCTTCTTCAAGCGTTAATTCTTCAAGGTTTACAAACTCATCTTCATCGAGCGCTGCGGCGTTTTCCTTTTTAACCAATCCTTTTGCTATGTATACATGCACAATTTCATCCGCAAATCCTGGTGATGTATAAAATGAGACCAATAATTCAAGCTGACTGCATTCATAGCCTGTCTCTTCTTCAAGTTCTCTTCGTGCGCAAACAGCAGGTTCTTCTCCTTTTTCAAGTTTTCCTGCCGGAATTTCAACGATGATTTTATCTAGTGCCTTGCGAAATTGTTCTACCATGACAATCTTATTTTCATCTGTGATGGCAATAATGGCAACTGCACCAGGATGCTTAATAATTTCCCGATTAGCATTCTTCCCATTAGGCAGTTCCACTTCTTGTAACTCCAAGCTAACTACTTTTCCAGAAAATATTCTTTTTGCGCTTATTGTTTTTTCTTCAAGGCGGCCCAATATGCTCACTCCTGTTCTACTCCGATATTTTATGCTTTTTCATTTTACCATACTAATAAAGGTTGACTCTTAACTTCTGTCATTTCATTTGTAGTTTACCCCAGTTCACATTAAAATGGAAAAAAAAGGGGTGGAAAAATGAAAAAAAGAAAGCTGGGAAAATCTAATGTTTTAGTAAGTGAATTAGGACTCGGCTGCATGTCAATAGGAACAGATGAAAAAAAAGCCCTTGAGATCATTCATGCTGCGCTCGAGGAAGGAATTAACTATTTTGACACAGCCGATCTTTACGATCACGGATTAAATGAAAAGATCATTGGACAAGCACTCAAACATGTACGTGAAAATGTTGTTATTGCCACAAAGGCAGGAAACCGCTGGAATCAAGAGGGAGGTGGATGGTTTTGGGACCCGTCTAAAACTTACATAAAAGAAGCCGTGAAAAGCAGCCTTCAAAGACTGGGCACTGATTACATTGATTTGTGTCAGCTTCATGGCGGAACGCTAGAAGACCCTATATCTGAAACAATTGAAGCATTTGAAGAGTTGAAAGCAGAAGGGTTTATTCGGTCATATGGAATTTCTTCGATTCGTCCCAATGTTATTCGAGAATACATCCAGAAATCTTCCATTGATTCTGTGATGATGCAATACAGTATTCTGGATCGCAGACCGGAAGAAGAGTCAGTACCCCTCTTAT
Source organism: Neobacillus sp. PS3-12 (assembly GCF_030915385.1). Taxonomy (GTDB): domain Bacteria; phylum Bacillota; class Bacilli; order Bacillales; family Cytobacillaceae; genus JAEVLT01. Next base: position 887,802 of record NZ_CP133268.1, read on the forward strand.
ATCAGCATGGAATCAGCGTGGTAACACGAGGTCCGTTGGCAAAAGGTCTTTTAAGTAATAGATCACTGGACAAAGTTAGTTTATCCATGAAAGAAAATGGTTATTTAGATTACAGCTGGGCGGAGTTAAACGAACTTCTCATCATGCTTAAGAAGAAATTTGAATCTTCCCGTTCGATGACAGAGGTATCACTTCAATTTAATTTAGCGAATCCTGCCGTAACTGCAGTTGTTGCGGGAGCCAGCAGCACGAAACAACTTAGAGAAAATGCCCGTGCCGTTAATGGGGATCCGCTGTCAAAGGAAGAAGTTTCATTGATTAAAGAAATTTCTAAACTTACAAAATTTCAACAGCATCGTTAATGACAAGGGAGGGGCATCTTTGCTCCCCCCTTCCGTTTTTTTATTTAAATTCCTTCCAATTCATACTACTCTCGGCTAATAGCTGTTCGAATGTTTTATTTTTCTCTTTTAATCTTCTCTCTTCACGCTTTTTTTGTTCCTCTGCTTCTTTTCTTTTTGCTTCTTCAGCCTTTAGTTCTTGTTGCTGATCTTTTAATTGATTCAATAGGTCTTTGCTAATCATATCGCCAAGCGTTACCGCTGCATCGTCTTTTTTTGGTTTTTGCTTTGGTTGTTTTTTCATTATTGCACACTCCTCTAAAGAACTTATTGATATTATAACATTTTAATAGAAGGCTCTGTTAAATTTGGGTGTTGATTTCCGTTCCAGGCACTTGCTTTCCGCGGGCGTGCCGGGGAGCCTCCTCGGCCCCGTACTCCCGCAGGAGTCAAGTGCCTTCCACTCCAATCAACACGTAAAAAAATCATCAATATCCTTTAACAGAGCCTAATAGAAAAAAGCAGACTGGAGACCCAGCCTGCTTTTGAATTTATATTTTGTTACTATGCTAATTCAACAATCGTTGCAACACCTTGGCCGCCGCCGATGCAAAGTGTAGCTAAGCCTGTTTTTGCATCTCTGCGTTTCATTTCATGGATTAAAGAAACAAGGATACGTGCTCCACTTGCTCCAATTGGGTGACCAAGTGCGATTGCTCCGCCATTTACGTTTAAGATTTCATTTTTAAATCCTAATTCTTTTCCAACAGCAAGTGCTTGTGATGCAAATGCTTCGTTAGCTTCAATTAAGTCAATATCTTCAACGGAAAGTGCTGCTTTTTCCAATGCTTTTTTGACAGCTGGTACTGGGCCAACTCCCATAATGCTTGGATCTACGCCTGCATTACCAGTTGCTTTAATGGTAACTAAAGGTTTTAGACCTAATTCTTCAGCTTTTTGCTTACTCATAATGACTAATGCTGCTGCTCCATCATTAATTCCAGAAGCGCTACCAGCTGTTACAGTTCCGTCCTTTTTGAATGCAGGGCGAAGCTTTCCTAATTTTTCAGCTGTTGTTCCTTGTTTAGGGAACTCATCAGTATCAAATACAACTGGGTCTCCTTTTCTTTGAGGAATGACAACTGGAATAATCTCGTCCTTAAATTTACCATCTTGAATTGCTTGGACAGCTTTCTGCTGGCTCCATGCTGAGAACTCATCTTGCTGCTCTCTAGTTATTTCATATTTTTCGGCAACGTTTTCAGCAGTAATACCCATATGGTAATCATTAAATGCACACCATAGACCATCATTGATCATGCTATCAATTAATTTTTGGTCTCCCATTTTGAAACCTTCACGGGCATTTCTCAATACGTATGGTGCCTGGCTCATACTTTCCATTCCACCAGCTACAATTATTTCAGCATCTCCTGCAAGAATAGCTTGCATAGCAAGATGAACAGCCTTCATACCTGATCCACAAACCTTGTTAATGGTTAATGCTGAAGAAGTTACAGGAATACCAGCTTTTAATTGAGCTTGACGTGCTGGGTTTTGTCCAAGGCCTGCTTGTAAAACGTTCCCCATGATTACTTCATCAACTTGTTCTGCTTTTACTCCTGCTTGTTCAAGTGCACCTTTGATAACAGTTGCTCCCAGTTCAGCTGCGGCTACACTTTTTAAACTTCCATTGAAATTTCCGATCGCTGTACGTACAGCACTTACAATAACGATTTCTTGGCTCATTTTATTAACTCCTTTTTTCTGCTTTTGTCATTATACATAATTCTCCCTAAAATTCTAAAATCCTTTATTTTTTTTAAAAAATTTTCAATATTTTTAGTTTTGAAATAATTTGTCGTTTTTCGATGAATATTGTCGTTTATTGCGAAGGTAAAAATAGGAACAATCAAACTATTTTAAGGTTTTTCTGGCAGTGTATAAGCGGTCTCATTTTCATCCATCTTAAGAAATGAAACTTGATTGAAGGGAGAAATTACCCATGAGCCAAAAACGAGATAAAGGTTATAGTCAAAAAGGCAAAGATTATGCTGATTCCGCTGGTGGCGGAAAACGGATGATCGCTGCTGAGGAACTTGAAAAAGCCATCCAACCTAGGCTTCGACAAAACACTGAACAACCATAAGCTTTCTTTAAATGAAAAAAGCTGCTGCGTGAAACAGCGGCTTTTTTTATGTTAAAATAGATATAGTTTCCATTTTTGGATATTTGTGAGGTGATTTCTTGAAAAAAACATTAAAGCTTGTTTTTATTTCTTTCTTTTTCATTTTCTTTATTGGTTTTTACTTTACCAATCGACTTATGTATATAAAAAAGAAGGACCACAAGCTGATTTTCGATCGAGAAATAAATGCGGGAAGATTTCACCCAGAAGCTTTTGAGGCACTTCCTAAGCAGGATGCAGCGATTTTATCTCCATTTGGATATATGATCAAAGCGCAGCTTATTGAACCACATCAATCCAATCGGTATATCATCATTGCCCATGGTGTTACGGAAAACAAAGTGAATTCAATAAAATATATGAATCTTTTTTTAAAGCGAGGTTTTAATGCAATTATTTACGATCACCGTCGGCACGGTGAATCAGGGGGAAAAACCACAAGCTATGGTCATTATGAAAAATATGATTTAAAAGCCGTTGTGGATTGGCTCAAAAAAGAGAAAGGACCCAATCTCTTGCTTGGTATTCATGGGGAATCGATGGGGGCTGCAACTATGCTTCTCTATGCAGGCATGTTAGAGGATGCTGCTGATTTCTATATTGCTGATTGCTCTTTTTCCAATTTGATGGACCAGCTCCGTCATCAGATCAAAAAGGAACTTAAACTGCCGCCAGCACTAGTTCTTCCAATCGGAAATTTATTTTTACGTCTGCGTGATAAATATTCAATTGCAGATGTTTCTCCTATTTCAGTAATTGACCAAATTCACCATCCTATTTTGTTCATTCACAGTAAAAAAGATGATTTTATTCTGCCTTCTATGACAGAAAAATTGTTTGCTCAAAAACAAGGACCAAAAATGCTGTTTCTTGCCGAAAATGGCCGCCATGCTCAATCATTAAACGACAACCCTGAGGGTTATGAAAATGCTATTGATGAATTCTTGGAAAAACATGTCGGACTAATGATTGCTAAAAAGTGACACCCAAAAAAGCAGACTTTCAAATTAGTCTGCTTTTTTTGTGATAAGACTCATTTGTCCATTTAAAATTTGCTGGTCACTTGATAGTTTAAACCAATTGGTGGTTTCGGAATAATCAAGTTTCATCTTCTCATCAAAGAAAACCGTTTTCGCTTTTTCTACGTATACTGTTTGAGCATTTGTTTCAATTGCGATATCGTCACCCTCGAGTTCTGGTATAAACCATAACGCAGCAACACCATCTACTGCACATCCGCAGCCTTCAGTATCATACTTTAACTTTAAAAAACCTTTATTGTCTTTTGTCTTTTCTTCGATTTTTGCTGCAGCAGGCTCTGTGATCATAATTTCCATGTTGTATCTCTCCCTTCCTTCGCATATGATAGTGTACCATATTCTATGATTTTTTGCTTTCTACATATCCATTAATCGAACATCGGCGATATCAACCATTGCAATATGATGTACTTCCTCAAAACGATCAACGACATGTAGCTTTTGAGTGAGTTCATCCCAATGATGAACCTTTCCAACTACAATTTCATAGTTATGGTTTTGATAATGGGTAATGGCCACAAGTTGATCAAATTCGACTGCCTCCATTAACACCTCGTTCATTGATTCAAGCTGTTGTTCATCAATGATTTTTTTCTGCTCATTTCGATCCTCCTTTACCCAATCACGGAGCAGTTTAACATGCTCAGGAAGCATCATCGATGTCCATTTTATTCTTCCACGGTCGCGAATCACGATCATCACCTCACACTTCGAATCCTAAATCAGCTTTTTGCTTCTAATTCGCTTTATGTCCGCCCACAAGTTTTGCCCGCTCTCTGGCTGTTCCTGCAGACGTATAAGAAACAGCGCGTAACAGGGCTCCTGGGCCAAAACGGTTACGAATGCGATCAACCACATAGCCCAGCTCCCTCTTTTTTTCTGCGCCTAAGTCAAAGAGACTAAGCTGTAGCTCTGTATCATCCACAATATTTCCGAGCGTGATGGAAATATTACGAACTGTTTTGCCATTATAATGCTGATGAAATAAGTCAAGGCACACACGGTAGAGCTCCATTGTCACGTTTGTAGGCTGTTCAATTGTTTTTGCGCGATGAAAACCGCCGCTAAAATCTTCATGGCTATAGCCGATTCCAAGGCTGATTGTTCTTCCTGCTTTCCGACGTGTCCGTGCTCTCCTCGCTACTTCCTCACACATTTCTAATATTACTTGCTGAATTTCTTCTTTATCCTTGTAATCCCGCAAGAGGATTTGACTTTTTCCAAAGCTGATTTGTCCCTCAATAATCGGTGCACCTAAATCGGAAAGATCAACTCCCCATGCATGGTAATAAAGCTGGTTCCCCATTATTCCAAATCTCTTTTCTAACTTTTTTAAATCAAACCGAGCCAGTTGGCCGACAGTAAAAATCCCCATTCCATTTAATGTTTTCTCTACACGTCTGCCAATTCCCCACATTTCACTTAGTGGTGAAACCTCCCAAAGCTTTGCCTGAACGTCTGCATAGGTCCATTCAGCAATCCCCTTTTTCTTCGCTTCCAAATCAAGACAAAGCTTTGCTATCAACATGTTAGGACCTATTCCAGCGGCACTCGGCAGCTGAAATTCCCGCTCAATATCATCCTTTATTTTTTTGGCAATCGTAAAAGCATCGCCCCATAGATGAACAGCCTCATCTACTTTTATAAAACTTTCATCAACGCTGTATGTGTGAATCGCTTCTTTTGGAACATAACGATTAAAGACACGAGAAATTTCCGTTGCAATTCTTAGATATGTCGCCATCTTAGGTTCGACAACCTTAATCCGTGGATCATTCGGAATTTCGAACAAGCGGGAGCCGGTTTTGATTCCAAACTCTTTTTTCAGACGCGGGGATGCAGCAAGAATAACACTTCCCGGTCTATTTAAATTTCCCGCTACAGCTAAATAGCAATTAAGAGGATCAAGTCCCTCCATTACCGCAGAACAGCTTGCATAAAAGCTTTTCATGTCCACACATAAAATTTTATTTTGCGGCAGCGTGCTGTAATCGACCATCCGTATTCCCCCAAATGCATGATAAACGAACGTTAGTTCTATTGTATTCTTATTTTAAGGGAATATTCGTTCGTATTCAATGGAAATTTTGTTTTTAAATAGTTAGTTTTTTCCAATGTAGAAATCAACTTAAAAAAAGGTATAATGATGATGGAGGACGGTACCGTGGATAAAAAACTTATATTGAAGATGATCCAAAATTGCTTTAAACAATACTATCAGATGCTGATACACTGCCATTAAACAACGAGGATATGGATATGCTATGCAGCCGAATTTTAAAAATAAAAAGTGAGGAACCTGGTATCGATTTGTATGAAGCGGTAAACGATCAGGTCTATGAGTTTTTGACAAATTAAAAAAGTCTCTGAGTAACCAGAGACTTTCAGATTGTCGAGAAAGGGGTATTTTCTTGGCAATTTTTTATTTTACCAGAGTTTAAATACTAAATTTTTTTGATTGTTCCTGCAAATGGGCCTGTTGATTTCCTCTCCGGGCACTCGCTTTCCGCGGGGAGGTCCTGGAGCCTCCTCGGCGCTTTGGCGCCTGTGGGGTCTCCAGTGACCTCTTGATCCCGCAGGAGTCGAGTGCCCTCCGCTCCAATCAACAGGGAGGCAGATCAACCAATTGTATTACAACACACTTTTTGATCTAAATTTGCTAAGTGTGTTGCAATCTTTTTTATGTTTTGGCAGGCTGCAGTAAGAAGCGCCTGTTCACTTGCATTCTTCGATCCTCGTAACCGACAGTAGCGAAGCGCCCGTGCAGCTCTTTTTTTACCGTGTACATTCGGATAGTAGCGGGCAGTTCTGGTCTTCGAAAACCAATTCATCAATAGATACAAATTCATATTCATTTTGGCTATAATCTTTTGGCTTAAACATTGGTTTCATCACTTTTTTGATTTATTAGTTGAGCTGAAGAACTTTATTGAAAACACTCGTTGATTGGCGCGGAAGGCACGAAGACTCCTGCGGGAGTACGGGGCTGGGGAGACCCCGCAGGCGCTTTAGCGCCGAGGAGGCTCCCCGGCACGCCTGCGGAAAGCGAAGTGCCTGGAGCGCAGCAACAGACCTGTTTAACAGCCTATACTCCAATACTATTAAGCCATATTAATGCGGTGAATAATTAAAGTAATTGAATAAAATGATAGGCTGCCGAGTTTTGACAGCCTGAAAGTCTTTGGGGCAGAGACAGTTATTTTTGATTAAAGGCACGTTTTCCAATCCGTTCAAACAAGGATGGAAACAAAGTGTGGATCACACTTCCCATATTCATCCACCGAGGCAAATTAACTTCCCTTGGACGAGTATGCATAGCGTTCACAATCTTTTTTGCGACATATTCAGGCTGGAGCATAAATCTTTGCACATTTTGAACATATGTGCCTTTCTCATCAGCAATTGTAAAAAAATTAGTAGCAATAGGACCAGGGTTCACTGCTGTTACATGCACATTGTCATCAGCAAGCTCCATTCTGAGCGCATTTGTATAGCCAAGCACTGCATGTTTCGTGGCTGAATAAACACTGGACTTGGGAGTAGCAATTTTTCCAGCTTGGGAGGCGATATTAATGATATGGCCGGAACGTCTCTTGCGCATACCAGGCAAAACCATACTTGTACATGCCATTAAACCGACAACATTTACGCTAAACATCCCTTTGATTTCTTCAATTGTCGCTTCATGTGCTGCGCGGAAAATCCCAAACCCGGCGTTATTTACTAAAATATCGACATGTTGAATCGTTTTAAGGACTTGGGTGAAGATTTCCTTAACCTTGTCAGTGTCCGATACATCCAGCTGAAAAATATCTACTTTAGCATGGCTGTTCCCTTCTAAATCGTGTTTCATTTTCTGCAATTTATCCATAGTTCTCGCTAATAGAACAAGGTTGGCACCTTGAGCGGCACAGAGTTTTGCAACTTCCGCACCAATACCTCCTGAGGCACCCGTAATGACAATATTTTTTCCTTTTAAATTTTCCATTTATATCACCTCAATTGACCATCACCGATAACATAAAGATCAGTCTATTACACTGATTAGAATAGTCTTCACTATTACTCTCCTTTACATTGGATGATTAGTCAAGTTTAGCTCCTTTTTCAAAATTATTAAAAAAGGAGGAAAATTTACATATTTATCACTTGACAAAATCCTCAACTTTCCGCATAATTTTCTAAGCTTTTTAGTTTTTAGGAGGAAATTGAATGAAAAAATTAGTATTTATCGGAGCCGGTTCAATGGCAGAAGCTATGATTTCCGGGATTATTGAAAATAAGTTGTTGAATTCAAAAAATATTTGGGTCACAAACAAAGCCAATAAGGAAAAATTATCCGAACTTCATCAACAATATGGAGTTACGGGAAGCTATGATTTAAACAAATTGTTTACTGATGCAGATGCAGTGGTTTTAGCCATGAAGCCAAAGGATGCAGCAACTGCTATTTCCGAGATACGGAACTATTTATCAGACGATGTGCTAATCATCTCTGTTCTTGCCGGGATTTCCATCAACACAATAGAAGTACAAGCTGGGAAGCAGTTAGCCATTGCTAGGGCAATGCCAAACACTTCTGCAGCAGTTGGAAAATCGGCGACCGGGATTGCGGTTAATAACTCGGTTTCAACCTCGCAAATGGAAGCCATTAAACAATTATTTGAAACGATTGGCTTTGCAGCATTTGTTCCTGAAGAGCAGCTAGACGCTGTGACAGGCTTATCAGGAAGCGGCCCAGCGTACATCTATTACCTCGTTGAGGCAATGGAAAAAGGCGCAGCAGAAATTGGCCTTGACCAGGAGATTGCCAAAAAGCTCATTATCCAGACGTTCTTAGGCGCAGCGGAAATGGTAAAGGTATCCCCAAAACCATCTAAACAGCTTCGTAAGGAAGTAACAAGCCCTGGAGGAACTACAGAGGCAGGAATTAAAATTCTTGAAGAAAACCACGTCCAGCATGCATTCATCGAATGCATGAAAGCTGCTACCGCTCAATCAAAAAAAATGGGCGAAATGTTAAGTGCGGGGATCCACTCAACAAAGTAACATAGCTAAAATAGAAAATGACGCCTTCGTAAATGAACAAAAACACTTACCTGATTGAAATCGGTAAGTGTTTTTAATTCAGTCATGACTCTGATTCAAAGGAATGGGTACTTCTTTGAAATCTTCAGCAATATCTGTATTAGAAAAAATCTCCTGGGCTTCGTTCACTAATTCTTTCCAAGCATTTCGATCATAACGAGCACTGATATGTGTTAAATATAGCCTTTTTACGTTTGCTCTTTTAGCAATCTCAGCAGCCTGGTGCGTTGTAGAATGAAAATAATCATGTGCCAGACTTTCATCCGCTTTAGAAAAGGTGGCTTCATGAACCAATACATCAGCATTTTGAGCTAAAATAATAGCATTTTCACAGAAGCGGGTATCTCCAAGTATGGTAACAACCCGACCTGGCTGTGCAGGACCTAAAAAATCGTACGGATTCACAATTCTTCCATCTTCTAAAACCACTTGTTCGCCACTTTTTATCTTTCTATAAATGGGACCTGGTTTAATCCCTTCCTCTGCCAGCTTGTCCGCAAGCAGTGTGCCCTGGCCTTTTTCAGCAATTCTAAATCCATATGAGGGGATACCATGGTCTAAACGACGTGTTTCGACGATCATTTGATCATCTTCAAAAACAACCCCTTCTTCAAGTTCAACAATTTTTAAAGGATATTTTAAAAAAGTCTGGCTGATTGATAAACTGACTTTTACATATTCGGCAATACCTTTCGGTCCATAAATAATTAATTCAGTATCTCCTCCCTGAAATGACCTGCTGGAAAGCAATCCGGGCAACCCATAGAGATGGTCACCATGCAGATGAGTGATAAAGATCTTTTCAATCCGACGTGGCTTTATTGAGGTATGTAAGATTTGATGCTGCGTTGCTTCTCCTACATCAAACAGCCATACGGCTCCTCTCTCTTCAAGCAGTTTAAAAGCAATGGACGTTACGTTCCGAAGCTTTGCCAGCAACCGGCACCCGTACCTAAGAAAAAAATATCCACATAAAAACCCCTTTCCGTAAAAAGAATATAAATAATATACCACAAATAATAAACATACTTCTTTAACGAAAAAGAACCCATCACAAAATACATGGATTGCATTAAATTTGCTAAATCTAAAGGAAACGGCTAAAATTTTTTCCTGTAAAGGACAAAACCATTTACATAACAGCATCAGAATTTACTTGAAAAGAGGTCTTTAAACATGGATGAATCTAAAAAGATGACTTCATTAATTATGATATTCGGGGCAACAGGTGACTTGGCTAAACGGAAGTTGTTTCCTTCCCTATACCGTTTGTTTGATAAAGGTCGTTTATCAGATCAATTTGCGGTTGTAGGTGTTGCCCGCCGCCCCCTTTCAAATGAAGAATTTCAAAACTCAGTGAAAGATTCTGTTGTTTCTTCATTAGGGAAAGATGAAAAGATTGATGAATTTGCATCCCATTTTTATTACCATTCACATGATGTAACAAATTCAAGCTCATATCAAACATTAAAATCATTAGCCAATGATCTTGATGAACATTATGGCCTTCAGGGAAACAGAATGTTTTATCTGGCAATGGCACCTGAATTTTTCGGAACGATTGCCCTTCACCTAAAATCGGATGGTTTAACAGAGGTAAAAGGCTATAAAAGATTAGTGATTGAAAAGCCGTTTGGACATGATTTACCATCGGCAAAAAAATTAAATGAACAAATTAGAACCGCTTTTTCTGAAGAAGAGATTTATCGGATCGATCATTATCTCGGAAAAGAGATGGTTCGAAACATCGAAGTAATTCGTTTTGCCAATGCCATTTTTGAACCGCTTTGGAATAACCGCTATATAGCCAATATTCAAATCACATCCAGTGAAACTCTTGGTGTCGAGGAACGTGGGCGATATTATGAAAATAGCGGTGCTCTAAGGGATATGGTGCAAAACCATATGCTTCAGATGGTCGCACTCTTGGCTATGGAACCTCCAATCAGCTTAAAAACGGAAGATGTCCGTTCCGAAAAAGTTCGGGTTTTCCGCTCCATTCGTAATATTCAAGGAGAAGAGGTAAATAATTATTTTGTTCGCGGCCAGTACGGTGAAGGGGTAGTTGAGAATGAAAAGCTTCCTGCATACAGGGATGAACCAATGGTAGACAAAGAATCCAACACTGAAACTTTTGTTGCGGCAAAAATTATGATTGATAATTTCCGTTGGGCAGGCGTACCATTCTATATTCGTACAGGTAAAAGAATGGCGACAAAAACGACTAAAATTGTTGTCCAATTTAAAGATATTCCGATGAATTTGTATTATCAGAGAGAGCTAAATCCAAATCTTCTTGTTGTCCATATTCAGCCTGAAGAAGGCATAACGCTGCATCTTAATGCCAAAAAGGCAGGTGTACATCTGGATGCATATGAAGAGAAGCTAAGCTTTGCCAATACAGGTGTTAATGCGATGAACACACCAGAAGGATATGAAAAACTTCTGTATGATTGTATGCGCGGTGATGCAACCAACTTTACACACTGGGATGAAGTAGCTTACTCTTGGAATTTTGTAGACAAAATATCTGCTGCATGGACACAGTCAAAAGCAGATTATCCAAACTATGAGTCTGGATCAATGGGGCCAAAAGCGGCGGATGAATTATTAAAAAAAGACGGCTTTTCATGGTGGCATGTTGATGAATTAGACGTCATTGACCTTTGTAAATAAGAAGAATAAACGAAAGCACCCGTGGCATTGATGCGGGTGCTTATTTATTCTCTTTATGATTAGAATCTGCATTATTTGGGAAGGAACGGAGAAAATCCTTATTGAAGCTTGTCTCTGTTCCTATTTGATGATCTGGGTCTACTTGATGAAGACCAGCGCGTTCGATAATCTTTTTTCCGTACTTTTCTTGTAACAGTGAAACAACATTAAGAAGCGGCTCCTTTTGGGCCTCTTTTTGATAAGAAAAAAGGTCTAGCTGTTTAACTGCTTGGTCTTGTTCTATTAAGTCAGAACCAGTAATCCCTAATAAACGGATTGGATAGCCATTCCACGCTTTTAGCAATAATTGCTTTGAAAGAGAAGCAATTTCTTCTTTTAGGTACACAGGATTATCTAACCTTTTGCTCCTAGTAATTGTTTTCCTATCTTTGTATCGAATCGTGATAGCTATACTTGTTGCTAAGACATTTTTGCGTTTTAATCGAATGGAGACTTTTTCGGATAGGGTATCAAGGGTTTGAAATAATTCCTGTTGATTGATCACATCCTTTGGAAGTGTCGTTGAGTTTCCAATACTTTTAAAATCGGCAACGGATTCAGGATCAACTGGTCTGGAGTCATTTCCGTTTGCTCTTTCCTTTAAGCGGAGCCCATTAATCCCAAGTAGTTTTTTCAGCTGCACCTCATTGCCATTAGCAAGATCGCCAATAGTGATGATTCCAATTGTTTTTAGTTTCTCTGCCGTTTTCTTGCCAACTCCATGCATTTCACTTGATTCAAGCGGCCAAAGAATTTTTTTTACATCCCGCTTTCTTAATACCGTTATCCCCAATGGCTTTTTCATATCTGAAGCCATTTTCGCCAAAAATTTATTAGGTGCAATCCCGATACTGCAAGGCAAATCTAACTCATTGAGAATTCTGGTTTGAATACTTTGAGCAATGTCAAGCGGACTGCCTAAACGATAGCACCCGCTGATATCCATATATCCTTCATCTATTGAAACAGGCTCAACAAGATCAGTATACTGCCTTAATAGTTCGAACATCCGTATCGATGCAGACCGATAACGGTCAAAATTTGGTGATTTGACAATCAAATTGGGGCAGAGTTTTTTTGCTTCCCATAATGGCATTGTGGTTTTCACACCAAACTTTCGTGCCTCATAGCTGCACGTCACAATAATGCCCCGCCGCTCCTCGACATTGCCCGCAATCGCCAGGGGCGTACCCTTTAAGGCCGGGTCATAGGCCATTTCAACCGAAGCATAAAAACTATTCATGTCAACATGTAAAATGACTTTTCCATTTTTAGGATACATTTGCTTCATATGCCCACATCCTCAAAACTTCACTAAGAATATTCTAGCAAAACTAGAAAGAAAAAAAGCCACATTAACAGTGACTTTTCAATTCATCTAGTAATACATTTATTCCTTCTAATGAACCGATCAAAACCTCTGGATTAATAATTGTTACTAAAAAGCCATTTAAACTGGCCACGCCGGTCAAATAAGCAGTTGCTGGACTTTTAATTAACCCGATCTGTTTTATTTTTTCAGGGGAAATTTCAATAATTTCTTTTGCCTCATTTACGAGGATTCCAACCATAAATTGCTCAAGTTGAACAATCACCAACCGCGAATTTTCGTCCAATTGTATAAAGCGATCGTAAAAAATAAACTCAAGATCAAGGATGGGGATGACTTGTTGCCTGATTTCAATCATGCCTGTAACATAGTCAGGCATTTGCGGAATAGGAGTAATCCCCTCTAGTTTTTCAATGGAAACAACATATTGAAGCGGTATTGCATATTCTTCCTTCCCCGTACCAATTACAACAACTTTATTCATATAAATAGGAGAGCCTCCCTATTAGAAATATGTATAGTATTACTATAGCACGACTTTAATGCCATATTTACAAGAAAGGAAAATTTTTGTTGTAATCTCAGAAAGGTTCAGTAAAATATGGATAGGATAAGTATTTTTTCCAAATGAAAATGAAAGGGGTGTAGAACAATGTCAAAAGAAAAAGAACATGTTGAGAGTCACTTTACTGCATCCGATTTAATTCGTGATATTGTTATTGGCATGTCCGATGGACTTACCGTCCCGTTCGCATTGGCTGCAGGTCTTTCTGGAGCTGTTGATTCGACTGCGTTAATTCTTACAGCAGGCGGAGCGGAAATTGCTGCTGGGTCGGTAGCAATGGGATTAGGCGGTTATTTAGCTGCTCGAACAGACGAAGAGCATTATGAATCAGAACTGAAACGCGAACAGCGTGAAATTATTGAATTGCCTGAGCACGAGGAGGCAGAGGTTGCTGAGATCTTTCAAGAATACGGTCTTGAAGACGAGCAAATACAATCCATTATTTCAACATTGAAAAAGAACCCTGACAAATGGGTTGATCTTATGATGAGATTTGAACTTGGCTTAGAAAAGCCTGATCCCAGCAGGGCAAGAAACAGTGCATTTACTATTGCCATTTCTTATATTTTAGGCGGTCTTATTCCACTTCTTCCTTACTTTTTTATCGCAAATCCAATCTCCGGTTTAAAGGTATCTGCCATCGTTACGTTAATCGCACTTGCTATTTTTGGATATGTAAAAGGCAGGTTCACTGGAACATCACCATGGAAAAGTTCATTCCAAACAACTGTTGTAGGCGGACTAGCTGCCACCGTTGCCTTTGGCCTGGCAAAATTAATTTCATAGAAAAAAGCACAGAAGTCTGTGCTTTTTTCTATTTTCATTGATTTGTTACTTCGTCAATTATTGCTAAGGTCATTTCTCCCAGCTTATATAGCTCTTCCACAGGGATTCGCTCGTTTGTTGTATGAATATCTTCATAGCCAACAGCAAGGTTAACGGTAGGAATGTTAAATCCATTGAATACATTCGCATCACTGCCGCCGCCGCTATTTTGTAATTCACAAGGACGGCCAATTTTTGCTGCTGCTTTTTTCGCAATCTGAACAACCTGGTCGTCTTCCCCAAACTTAAATCCCGGGTACATTACCTGAACAGCAACATCTGCTCTTCCGCCCATTTGTTCTGCAACAGATTCAAACGCTTCTTTCATTTTTTGAACCTGTGCCTCCATTTTTTCTGGAACGAGCGAACGTGCTTCAGCAAGAATATCTACACGGTCACAGACTATATTTGTTGCTGATCCGCCTTCGAAGCGGCCAATATTGGCAGTTGTTTCTGAGTCAATTCTGCCAAGCGGCATTTTTGCGATCGACTTAGCTGCAATCGTAATGGCTGAAACCCCTTTTTCAGGCGCAACACCGGCATGTGCTGTTTTCCCATAGATTGTTGCTTTCACTTTCGCCTGAGTAGGAGCAGCAACAACAACATTTCCAACTTTTTCATCACTATCTAGGGCATACCCGAATTTCGCTTTTAACAACGAAGAATCCAGCGCTTTAGCACCAACAAGTCCTGATTCCTCTCCTACTGTTATGATAAATTGAATATTGCCATGAGGAATGTTTTCCTCTTTTAAAACACGAATGGTCTCCAGCATAACAGATAGTCCTGCTTTATCGTCAGCACCTAAAATTGTTGTACCGTCCGTTACAACATAACCATCCTTTACAGAAGGTTTAACACCTTTTGCTGGTACAACAGTATCCATATGGGAAGTAAAATAGATCGGATCTACCCCATCTTTTGTTCCTTTAAGGGTACAAATTAAATTTCCTGCCCCATGTCCTGTTTTAGCTGTTGTGTCATCCTCAAACACTTCAAGCCCTAAATCAGTAAATTTTTGTTTTAGGACCTTTGCTACCTCTGTCTCAAACTTTGTTTCTGAGTCAATTTGGACAAGCTCTAAAAACTCATTCAAAAGACGTTCCTGATTAATTGCCATTTTTTGAACCTCCATTTATGTACTCACTCCAACAGTATACCCCTTTCGGCTTCTTATCTTCAAATAAAGCCCCCCACATTATCATGTGGAGGGCTTATTATTTATTAAAGTGGAATGTTTCCGTGTTTTTTCTCAGGTCTAGATTCTTTCTTGTTGCGAAGCATTTCTAGTGCCTGAATAATTTTTATCCGAGTTTCACGTGGGTCAATAACGTCATCAACCATTCCGCGAGCTGCTGCAACATATGGATTTGCAAACTTCTCTCGGTACTCTTCAATTTTTTGCTGTCTTGTTTCTTCAGGATTGTCACTGTTCTCAATTTCTTTAGCAAAAATGATATTGGCGGCACCTTGTGCACCCATAACGGCAATTTCTGCATTTGGCCAAGCATAAACGATGTCAGCGCCAATTGATTTACTGTTTAAAGCAACGTAGGCTCCACCAAAAGCTTTCCTTAAAATAATCGTTAATTTCGGTACAGTGGCTTCTGAGTAAGCATATAAAATTTTTGCACCGTGACGAATAATTCCCCCATGCTCCTGTTTAACACCAGGGAAAAAGCCAGTAACGTCTTCAAATGTAATAATTGGGATATTAAAGGAATCGCAAAAGCGAATAAATCTAGAAGCTTTATCTGAGGAGTCAATATCAAGTCCACCTGCCAAAAACTTAGGCTGGTTACAAACAAGACCGACGGATTCTCCGGCGATTCTTGCAAGGCCGACAACTACATTTTTAGCAAAGTCTTTTTGAATTTCCATGAAAGAACCTTCATCACATACTTGATCGATAACAATATGAACATCGTATGGTCGAACAGCATCAAACGGAATAAGTTCCGCTAAATCAGGGCGATAATTAAAATCATCCGGATCCGTTTCCAGCATAGGAGTCTTTTCTTGGTTGTTTTGTGGAAGATAGCTAAGAAGTTTTCGTACATCTTTCAATGCCTGCATTTCGGATTCACATTGAAAATGGGCATTTCCACTGATCGAGTTATGCACTTTTGCACCACCAAGGTTTTCAGAACTAATTTTTTCACCAGTAACCGCTTCAATTACCTTTGGTCCAGTGATAAACATTTGGCTTGTTTTTTCAACCATGAAAACGAAATCGGTGATTGCCGGTGAATATACAGCACCGCCTGCACATGGTCCCATAATGACCGATATTTGTGGAATAACGCCTGAATAAATGGAATTCCGATAAAAAATCCAACCATATCCGTCTAGTGAAACGACACCTTCTTGAATTCTTGCACCGCCGGAGTCATTAAGCCCGACAAAAGGAGCACCATTTTTTGCAGCCAAATCCATTACGTTAGCAATTTTTTTAGCGTGCATTTCTCCTAATGCCCCGCCAAAAACGGTAAAATCCTGAGAAAACAAATAAATAGGACGGCCATTTACCTTTCCATAGCCTGTAACAACCCCATCACCAGGTCCTTTCATTTCGTCAAGACCAAAATCATTACTCCGATGTTCAATAAAGGGATTTAGTTCAACGAAGGTACCTTCATCTACTAAAAGGTCAATCCTTTCCCTGGCAGTCAACTTTCCTTTTTCATGCTGTTTAAGAATTTTTCCATCGCCGCCGCCCAATTCAACTTCCCGTCTTTTGTCATACAGATCATTAATTTTTTCATATATATCGATCATAATTTTTACTCTTCCCCCTTTTTCTCACATAGTTCATACAAAACGCCAGAAGCTGATTTTGGATGCAAAAAGGCCACTTTAGAACCGCCCGCACCAATTTTCGCTTCTTCTTGAATCAGTCGAATCCCTTTTTCTTTTAATTCATTAAGTCTTCCTTGGATGGAATCAACACCAAGTGCAATATGGTGGATCCCCTCTCCACGCTTTTCAATATACTTGGCAATGGCACTTTCTGGTGAAGTTGGCTCAAGCAATTCAATATGGGTTTCCCCAGCCTCAAGAAAGGCCACTTTTACTTTCTCACTTTCAACTTCTTCAATTCCCAATAAGGGAAGCTTTAGTTCTTCCGTATAAAACGGAAGTGTTTGATCAAGGGATTTGACGGCAATCCCAATATGATCGACTTTTTTTATCATAATATCCCCTCTGTTTTCAAAATTAGAATTTATTCGACAATTATCTTATTCGTTAAAAAATTCATAAATCCTTCCTAAATTGAGTACTAATTCCGTTGTTTTCATGATATTTTCTCTGTAAAATAAAAATATCAATAATGTCTTGGGAGGTACCCGCCTTGTCAAAGAAGAGAACGAGAAAAATAATCGTATTTTTAATGCTAATAGCCATGTTAGCTTCTACCATCGCAATAGGTCTTGCACAATTTATATAAAATAGAAAAACCCCAACGATTGCGCTGGAGTTAATGAAAAAAAGGACTGAAACCAGTCCTTTTTTCATCTATTTATCGACTTACTTGCTGCTTTTTTCTATTAATACTCATTTTTGATGTCTTTTTTAATCCTTTAAAGGAACTCTTTAGAATTAAATATCTTTCCATTTCGTTTACAACTTGTAAAAGAGCTGCTCTTGCTTCAAATTCTTCTCTTGTCTTAGGAAGTACACTTTCTTCAAATTCCGCCTTCATGATCATTAATTTATGTATATAAATGATTGCTGTATTGCCAGGATGTATATTTTCCGATAATTCCTCAAGAAAGTCTGCGATCATATTTCCTTGTTTTACTTTACTAGTAATAGACGTAACACTGGGAAGCAAGCGTTCTATTATCTCAAATTGCTTTTCTCTCATTGTGAAATATTGATAATAAATCGATTCCTCTTTTAAAAACCGATTTTCCAAATCACGGAAAGCTATTGTTTTTGCTTCACGAATAACGCTTGCGGTTTCGGTAATTTCTTTTCCTTCCCAATCACTATCACCATTTCGTAAATAACGAATGATTTCATTAAAAATCTGTTTAAAGTTTTCTTCAATTTTCTCTTGATATTCATCCATTTTTTTATCAACACTCGGCATATATAGGTTCACAATCAAAGCCACACCAATACCAATTACAATGACACCTAATTCATTTAAGAAGAAGGACAGCGAAAAACTCTGTGCTGCAAATAGATGCAGAATAATAACACTACTTGTCACAATCCCATCATTTGCTTTTAACATAACAAGGGAAGGAATAAAGAAAAGAAGAATAATTCCAATCACAATAGGTTCATAACCAAATGCCCAAAAAAACAAAGCAGAAAAAGGTACAGCCAGGGTACAAGCCAAAAATCGATCCCAGGCAGTCCTAAATGACCTCTTCTTTGTTATCTGAATGCACAAAATCGTTATAATACCGGCTGAGGCAAAATTATGAAGTCCCAACTGCTGTGCTAGTAATATACTTAAAGCAACACCTATTGCGGTTTTTGTTGTTCGGTAACCTATTCGAAACTTCATTACTATCCACCTCCAAACGCTAAAAAAGATGATCATAAAGATCATCTTTCATTCTAGCATATACTCTTTAAAGCATTTTTTGCAAGAAGTCTTGTGCACGTTTGCTTTTTGGATTTGAAAAAAATTCTCGAGGTGGGGCATCCTCAACAAGGACCCCTCCATCAAGGAAGAAAACCCTATCAGCCACCTCTTTGGCAAAGCCCATTTCATGAGTTACAATGGCCATTGTCATACCAGTGTGAGCAAGTGTCTTCATAACTTCCAGAACCTCCTTGACCATTTCAGGATCAAGAGCAGATGTAGGTTCATCAAAAAGCATCACTTCCGGCTGCATGGCTAAAGCTCTCGCAATCGCTACGCGTTGCTTTTGTCCTCCAGAGAGACGTTTTGGATATTCTTGTGCTTTTTCAGAAAGGCCCACTTTTTCCAACAATTCATTTGCAAACTTTTCTGCTTCCTCTTTAGAAACCCCTTTAACCTTCATTGGTGCATAGGTTAAATTTTGCAAGACCGTTTTATGAGGGAATAAATGAAAATGCTGAAAAACCATACCCATATTTTGACGGACTTTCATAATATTCGTTTTTTTATCCGTAATATCTTCTTCTCCAATCCAAATATGGCCGGAAGATGGAGTTTCCAAAAGGTTCATGCAGCGTAGAAAAGTAGATTTTCCCGAACCTGACGGCCCAATAATCGCTACCACTTCACCTTGCTTGATCGTTGTGGAGATATTCTTCAACACTTCGAGTTCGCCAAAATTTTTAACTAAATTTTCTACTTTAATCACTGCGTCTCATTCTCCTTTCAAGCCCTTTTCCTAAGAACGTTAATATCATAACCATGAGATAATAAATCACACCCGCAATGATTAACGGTTCAAAGAAGGAATACTTTTCAGCACCAACCTGATAGGAACGACGCATAATATCCATAACGCCAATAGAAGTAACAATCGCTGATTCCTTTGTCAGGGTAATAAATTCATTCATTAAAGCAGGAAGGATATTCTTAATTGCTTGAGGCAGGATGATGTCGAACATCATTTTTCCATATGGTACGCCTAATGCCAACGCAGCTTCCTGCTGCCCCTTATCAATGGCTAAAATTCCCGCACGAATAATTTCCGAGACATATGCTCCAGAATTTAGGGCAAATGATAATACAGCGGCAGTATATGGTTGAATTTGATAACCAATAATTTGCGGTGAACCATAATAAATGACCATCAATTGCAATATCATTGGAGTTCCTCTAAAAATAGATGTATAGGCATCAGCCTGCCACCCAAGAAATTTCCATTTACTTATTTTAAATAAAGATAAAATAGTCCCAAGAATAAAACCCAAAACCCCTGCCAGAATAACAATTTCAAGGGTAACCGTAATTCCTTGCAAAATATATGGCAGAGAAGGTATGAATTGTTTAAAATCTAAGTTCATCCCGTAAACCAATCCTCTCTGAAAATACAATTAAAATTTTAAAGACGTTCAGATGTCAAAGACCCTCTGAACGCCTTTTAGTATAACTTATTACTGCTTAACATCTCCGCCAAACCACTTCACGATCAGCTTTTTAAGCTCGCCATTCTCTTTCATTGTTTTCAATTCTTTGTTGAATTTAGCAGTTAAATCACTGTTTTTCGGGAATGCAATTGCTGACCCTGCTTCATTAGGATCATCACTAATGGTAAAGCCTTTTAATTCAGTTTCTTTCTTAAAGAATCCTTTAGCAACTGTATCTTCGATAATGGCAGCATCCATACGGCCTGCTTTTAATTCTTGAATTAGATCAGGAATACGGTCGCGGTTTACAATATTAATCGGAACTGTTTTATTAATATCTTTTGCCTTGCCTTCTTGAATGGATCCTAATTGAACACCAACTGTTTTTCCTTTAAGATCTTCAAGTTTATTAATGCCGCTATCCTTTTTTGATACGATCATGTGTTGAGCTGTATAGTAAATATCACTGAAATCAACGTTTTTCTTACGGTCAGCTGTTGGTGTCATCCCAGCCATTACAAAATCAACTTGTCCAGATTTTAACGCTTGAATAAGGCCGCTAAAATCCATATCTTTTACTTGCACTTTAAGCCCTAGTTTCCCAGCAATTGCATTTGCAAGGTCTACGTCAAAGCCAATGATGTTTTTTGACTTCTCTGTATCCACTGATTCAAATGGCGGATAATCAGCAGATGTACCCATGGTTAATACTTTTTTAGTAGAACTATCTCCAGCCGCATTGTCTTTTTTTGTTGATCCACAAGCAGCAAGAACGCCAATCACCAAAATCATGGATAAGAATAAAATAATACTCTTTTTCATTTGTCTTCCCCCTATAATTTAAAAATGTTTGTCATTTGTTTACATCAATTTTAAATTTTAAAATTAATATTTATTCACATGAATGAATTTTAACACATCTACAAAATTATGCAAATATATTTTTTATAAATATGTTTACCTTTTTTTAATAAAATTATGTACAAAAAAAACCAATCTCTTAAGAGAGATTGGCTTGTTCTGTTAAACTTCATCACAATATTGATCAAAGGTTTGCTGTAATTTAGAAACAACAGTCATCGGATCATTGCCTTCGATTTGATGTCTTTCAATCATGGTGCAAATTTTCCCATCCTTTAAAAGGGCAAATGACGGGGAGGAGGGCGGATATCCCGTAAAATAACTTCTTGCTTGTTCTGTAGCCTCTTTGTCCTGGCCGGCAAAAACAGTTACTAAACGATCAGGACGTTTATCATAGTGTAATGCATGGGCAGCTGCAGGACGAGCAACGCCTCCGGCACATCCGCAAACTGAATTAATCATAACTAGTGTTGTTCCTTTTTTTGAAAGTGCTTCATTCACTTCTTCAGTAGTTTTTAATTCTTCATATCCTGCTGAAACAATTTCCTCTCGCGCTTGGCGAACAATATCATTCATAAAAAAGTTAAAATCCATACTCATTTGTTTATCACTCCTTTAGCAATCCTCTTAGATTGTATAACACTATAATAACAGTCAAAAAGTGTTTATTTCAAATAAGATGGATTTTTTACTTATGGAAAAAGGCTTTAAAAAGAAGTTCAGCAGCAGTTGCCACTGTTTTTTCTCCAGCCATGACTTCATTTTCTAACTTTGGCAGCTGATGTGTAACCATTGGATCATGAAAGAATTGATATTGAAGCTGGTCATTGATCATCGAATATAACCATTCCCGCAATTGGCCTTTTTGTCTTTCTTCAAATACTCCCGCAGCTTTTCCATTTTCCGCAAAAGTCTCAATAACGTTCCATACATCACTGATTCCCTCTTGGGTAAGCGATGAACAGGTATGTGCTTTTGATTGCCAGCCTTTTGTCGCCGGCTGGAGAAAATGTAAAATTTGATTATATTCTTTTTTTGTTTGAATCGCTTTTTCTTTGTTTGAACCATCTGCTTTATGGACAATAAGAGCATCAGCAAGCTCCATAATTCCTTTTTTCATTCCTTGAAGTTCATCTCCGGCACCGGTTAAAACAAGAAGCATGAAAAAGTCAACCATATCTCTTATAATAACTTCACTTTGACCGACACCCACCGTTTCGATCAGAATAACATCATAACCTGCTGCCTCACAAATTAACATAGCTTCTCTTGTTTTACGGTGCACCCCTCCAAGCTTTCCTCCTGAAGGTGAGGGCCGGATAAATGCAAATGGGTTTCTGGATAATTGTTCCATCCTGGTTTTATCACCAAGTATACTTCCCCCATTAATACTAGAACTTGGGTCAATAGCAAGGACGGCGACACGGTGTCCTAAAGAACACAAATACATGCCAAAAGCTTCAATAAAGGTACTTTTGCCCGCACCGGGAACACCGGTAATACCAATACGAATTGAATGACCTGAGTGAGGGAGAAGTTTTTGCAGCAAATTTTGAGCCTGTTCGAAATGGTGCTCGGCATTGCTTTCAATTAAAGTGATCGCACGAGCCATTGCACTTCGATTCCCAGACAATACTCCCCCATATAATTCATCAATAGGCAGCGACGTTTTGTTTCGCTTTTGAAACCGAACATTCCTTTGAACGGCGGTAGAAGAACCTTCCAGCTCTTCTCCCTTTCGGATGATACTTGAACAAGAATCTGGGTTGTTTGGGTCACTCCATTCAGGTCTCATCTCATTGCCCACTATTGTGCCACTTCCTCATATCCCAGTTGTCGGTAAATTTCTTTTATCACTTTTTGAGCAGCAACGGGAATAATTGTTCCTGGTCCAAAGATGGCTGCAGCCCCATGCTCATACAAGAAAGGGTAATCCTGAGCAGGGATAACACCACCCACAACTACTAAAATATCTTCCCGTCCTAGTTTCCTTAATTCTTCAATTAACTGTGGTAAAAGCGTTTTATGACCAGCAGCAAGAGAGCTCATTCCAATCACGTGAACATCATTTTCGACTGCCTGCAGAGCTGTTTCCTCTGGTGTTTGAAATAATGGCCCCATATCAACATCAAAACCTAAATCAGCAAATGCAGTAGCAATAACCTTTGCACCGCGGTCGTGACCATCCTGACCCATTTTTGCAATTAAAATCCGCGGTCTTCTGCCTTCATTCTCTAAAAACCCATCAGCCATTTGTTTTACTTCAACGATTTCTTCTTCGTTTGAGAATGCGGAGCTGTAAACGCCGCTAATTGAACGAATAACCGCCTTATGACGATTTGCAACCTTTTCAATGGCATCGGAAATTTCACCTAATGTCGCCCTAACCCTGGCTGCTTGTACAGCAAGCTCTAATAAATTCCGTTCACCGGTTTCGGCTGCTTTGGTGATCGCAGCGAGTGTTTCGTCAACTTTTTGGTCATCACGGCTAGCTTTAAGTTGATTTAGTTTTTCAATTTGTTTTAATCGAACAGCTGTATTATCAATATCCAGAATATCAATCGGCTCTTCTTTTTCCAGACGGTATTTATTCACACCAATAATCGTTTCTTTTCCAGAATCTATTTTTGCCTGTCTTCGAGCGGCCGCTTCTTCAATTCTCATTTTTGGTAAACCTGTTTCAATCGCTTTTGCCATTCCACCGAGCTTTTCAATTTCCTCAATGTGATCCCAAGCCCGATTAATCAGTTCATTTGTCAATGATTCAACATAGTATGAACCTGCCCACGGATCAATGACATTTGTTATTCCTGATTCCTCTTGCAGGAATAATTGCGTATTACGAGCAATTCTGGCCGAAAAGTCCGTTGGCAATGCAATCGCTTCGTCTAATGCATTTGTATGCAATGATTGTGTATGTCCCATTGCTGCAGCATGTGCTTCAATCAGCGTTCTTGTTACATTGTTAAACGGATCCTGTTCAGTTAAACTCCAGCCGGATGTCTGTGAGTGTGTCCGAAGCGCCATTGTTTTACTATTTTTTGGATCAAAGGATTTCATCATTTTTGCCCAGATGAATCTTGCTGCTCTCATTTTGGCAACTTCCATAAAATAGTTCATTCCAATTGCCCAGAAGAAAGACAACCTAGGAGCAAATTTATCAATTTCGATTCCAGCTGCAAGTCCCGTCCGTACGTATTCCAAGCCATCTGCCAAGGTATAAGCAAGTTCAATATCTGCAGGTGCACCTGCTTCCTGCATATGATAACCGGAAATACTAATGCTATTAAATTTCGGCATATACTTTGAGGTATACTCAAAGATGTCTGCAATAATTTTCATTGACATTTCCGGAGGGTAGATGTAAGTATTGCGGACCATATATTCTTTTAAAATATCGTTTTGAATCGTACCAGAAAGCTTTTCCTGACTAACGCCTTGTTCTTCTGCTGTAACGATGAAAAATGCCAGAATTGGCAGTACAGCTCCATTCATTGTCATGGATACAGACATTTGGTCAAGTGGGATTCCATCAAAAAGGGTTTTCATATCAAGGATTGAATCAATTGCCACACCGGCCTTCCCAACATCCCCGACAACCCTTGGATGATCAGAATCGTACCCTCTATGTGTCGCTAAATCAAATGCAACTGATAATCCCTTTTGTCCCATCGCAAGGTTCCTGCGATAAAAAGCATTACTTTCTTCTGCGGTGGAGAATCCTGCGTATTGTCTTACCGTCCATGGCCGGTTTACATACATTGTTGGATATGGCCCGCGAGTATAAGGTGCGACCCCAGGGAAAGATTGTAAATGTTCCAGACTCTGCAAGTCCTCACTTGTATATAGTGGCTTCACGCTAATCTGTTCATTTGTTTCAAAGAGTAAATCGTCAATTGTAGCTTGAATTTCTGCTTCAGCTTTTTTCTTCCACTCTTCTTTACTAGTTGACTGATTTACGAGATCAAGGTTAATTTTTTGAAAATCAGGCTTGAATTTGTTCATTTGCCGACACCTCCATTTCTGAAAGGATGGAAGAAAGTGATTCAAAGCAGTTGCTTTTTACATGAATAAACTGTTTTAATCCATTTTCAGTCCAATTTACTTGGTCATCTTGTGCCGGAAGTCCAGCCAGATAGATGCTCTGTTCAGCCAATTTGGCTTTGATTGCTTGGAGAATTTCAATTCCAAGAATTTGATATAGATCGTTCGTTCCACAAATACAGAAATGACTAGTCTCCGATTTGCTTACAAACTCTAACGCTTCTTCTACTGAATGGATCGGTTCACTTGCTTGAATCGTAACTCCTCCAGCAGATAAGAATCCCCGTACAAAGTCCAGTCTTGCTTTATGTTCTTTTAAACTGCCAATACATATTAAGCCAACACATGGAACTTTACCTGATTTTTGCTTCAGTTCATCTGCCCGCTTTCTTAATCCTTCATATGGATGGGATAAGCGTAATTGCGGGATCGCCGTAATGGCGATAGTAAGATCTTCTTTTTGACTCTGGGCTGGATTTTGTGCCTTTTTAATATTTTCGGGAACATTATCAGCCAAATTTGCATATACATTTGTCCCAACGATGCTTTGTTTTCTAGTGAAAATGTCCAGCTTCCTTTTTTCATAAACATCAGCAATTTTTGTTTGAAGCCAATTCGTTTTTAATGCCTCGAGAATGCCTCCTATAGCTTCAATTTCCTGAAAAAACTGCCATCCTTTTTGAGCTAATTCATTGGTTAATTGTTCGATATACCAAGAACCACCTGAAGGATCGACTACTTTCGTTAAATGGGCTTCCTCTTGTAAAATTAGTTGAATGTTCCGAGCAATTCTGTCTGAAAACGAATTTGAACCAGTCAATTGATCAAATAGAGCAACGTGTAAATATTGAACCCCGCCTATGACAGCAGCGAAAGCTTCATTTCCTCCGCGAAGAAGATTGACGTAAGGGTCAAATACAGTTTTTGTAAACATCGAAGTTTCTGCAGCAATATGCATCGCACGCGAATTTTCATTAACCCCGTAGGCCTCTGCAACTTTATTCCAAATTATCCTTGCGGCCCGTAATTTTGCTATTTCCATAAAATAATTGGAGCCAATCGAAAATTTAAAAATTAGTTTATTCATCGTCTGTTCAGCTTCAAGTGCTACCAATGAATCTAAATAAAACACACCCGCCGCAGCAGCAATTCCCAATTCCTGAATCGCATTTGCTCCCCCATTATGGTATGTGGTTGTATTTACGAGTAATGTCCTTAAATTTGGAAAGTTTTCATGTGCTTTGTGCAGGCTTTTTGAAAATTCTTTAAGAAAATCAGAAAAATTATCAGGAAGCGAGCCAGTAACTGTTATTTCTGCAAGTGGGTCGGCGGCCACATATCCAGTTATTTTTGCTTGATCTTCCTGACTTTGTGCGATATTTTCGAGAGCTTTAATGACGTCTGCCTGGTACCCGCCTGCATCCATTGCAAATGGATACTGACGATAATATTCGCCAACTAACTCCTTTAAAAAGCCATTTGCTTCAATCATTTCCTTGGAAACACCAAACGAAATTGCTGATTGTCCACTTTCTATGGCCGATGTCAGTTTTTCCTTTAATTCTTGTAAATTTGTTTCTGAAAGACACTGGGCAATTTTCCAATTATTCGTAAGGTATCCTAACGGATTAATACCCCTTCTGAAATCTTCTTCACCAGGATACTGGGAATTCGTTTTGTGATCCGCACTAATATAGAGCGGTTTCAAAACGATATTTTCATATGTAGTGCGTTGTAATGCTTCAAGAGGTTTTCCCTTTAAGCTTTCTTCTGCCACCTTTTTCCATTCATCCCATTTATAATTTGGAAAAGATTGCTCTTTCATCTCAGTTAATTTCATAATCTCCCCCCGTAATTAATTTCTGAAATTGCAATAAATTCAAAAATCATTCACTTTAATTTTAGGATAAGATGATAATTGAAGCAACGAAAAACAAACCTCTTTTGTTTTAAACAGTGAATTTCCGTTCATAGACAGTAAATATATGTATGAAATTAAATGGTGAACATATAAAAATACTATTCAAAAAACCGCTGCAATATTTTAGCAGCGGTTAACAACATCTAATATATAGAAGTAGTTGATTCTGAAGTATTTTCTATTACTTCCTTTACTCGTTGTAAGAAACGTCCGCAAACGAGACCATCCAAAATTCGGTGGTCCAAAGACAAACACAAATTGACCATGTCACGGATTGCAATCATATTATTATTCATTACCACGGGGCGTTTTACAATCGATTCCACCTGAAGAATCGCAGCCTGAGGATAGTTGATGATCCCCATCGATTGAACTGAGCCAAAAGATCCGGTATTGTTAACAGTAAACGTTCCTCCTGAAATATCCTCCGACTTTAATTTGCCCATTCGTGCCTTGTTGGCAAGCTCAGTAATTTCTCGTGCAATCCCTTTAATCGATTTTTCATCAGCATGTTTTATCACCGGTACATAAAGTGAATCTTCATCGGCAACAGCTATTGATATATTGATCTCTTTCTTTTGAATAATTTTCTCTCGGCCCACATTGAATTTAATTGAGGAAATTCTTTAAGAGCCTGTGCAACAGCTTTCACAAAGAAAGCGAAAAAGGTTAGATTAAAACCTTCTTTACTTTTAAAATCATTTTTTATTTTATTCCGATATTCAACAAGGTTTGTCGCATCTACCTCAACCATCATCCATGCATGTGGAGCCTCTTGTTTGCTGCGCAGCATATTTGAAGCAATTGCTCGGCGGACACCCGTGACAGGGATTTCAATATCTCCTGTTTCAACCGGAACGGTTGCAGCATGGTTACTTTGACTAATTACAGGTTTCTCAATTTGTTTAGCAACCTGTTCAACCATTTGTGAAGATGCCAAACTTTCAACTTCAATTTGTGGCACCGTGCCAGAATCGATGAAAGCTAATAGGTCTTTTCTTGTAATTCTACCGCCCACTCCTGTACCCCTAACCTGCGATAGATCAATTCCATGTTCTTGTGAAATTCTTAAAACAGCAGGGGAATACCTTTGTTTAGAAGCCATTTGCTCCACAGAATTCGCTTTATCGGCTTGGTTTACTGATATTGAAACTTCCGATTGAGATTCTGTTGATTCCGAAGATTCTACTTCTATCGTGCAAAAAATCTCTCCAACTGAAAGAGTGTCGCCTTCTTTTGCTAATAATTCTCTAATTACACCTGCAAAGGATGACGGAACCTCCGCATTCACTTTATCCGTCATCACTTCTGCGAGCGGATCATATTTATTTACTGTATCACCAACAGAAACTAACCACTTGCTAATGGTCCCTTCTGTAACGCTTTCCCCGAGTTGAGGCATTTTAATTTGTTCAACAGCCAACGAGTTAACCTCCTATTTAAGTGCGGTGCACTAATAATTACCATTCAGGTCCAGCCCTAAAAAAGTTTTAAAATGCAGCTAGTTCACGCATTGCCTTTTCAACTTTTTCAGGATTCATCATGAAAAATTTTTCCATTGTTGGAGCATATGGCATCGCCGGGATCTCCTGGACCAGCTAAACGTTTTATTGGTGCATCCAACTCAAACAAGCAGTTTTCTGCAATAATTGCTGCCACTTCACTTAAAATACTTCCCTCTTTGTTATCCTCTGTGACTAGCAATACTTTTCCTGTTTTCGTTGCTGCTTCAATAATAGCTTCCTTATCAAGCGGGTAAACTGTACGTAAATCAAGAATATGTGCTGAAATGCCATCCACCGCTAATTTTTCTGCAGCCTGGAGGGCAAAATGTACACATAAGCCATATGTGATAACCGTTATGTCGTCCCCTTCTCGTTTTACATCTGCCTTCCCAATTGGCAACGTATAATCTTCGATTGGAACTTCCCCTTTTATTAAACGGTAGGCCCGTTTATGTTCGAAGAAAAGGACGGGATCATCATCCCGAATGGCCGCTTTTAACAAACCCTTCACATCATACGGTGTCGAAGGAATAACGATTTTCAGCCCAGGCTGGTTGGCAAAAACCGCTTCAACTGATTGTGAATGATATAATGCTCCATGAACCCCTC
Organism: Neobacillus sp. PS3-12; assembly: GCF_030915385.1. Classification (GTDB taxonomy): domain Bacteria; phylum Bacillota; class Bacilli; order Bacillales; family Cytobacillaceae; genus JAEVLT01. The sequence goes on from NZ_CP133268.1 coordinate 916,861, forward strand.
CGCCAAACGGAGCTCGAATAACAATCGGGCAGTTCCAATCATTATTGGAGCGGTACCGAATTTTTGCAGCTTCCGAAATAATTTGATTAACAGCCGGCATAATAAAATCAGCAAATTGCATTTCAGCAATCGGCCGCATTCCATACATCGCTGCCCCAATGCCAACTCCAGCAATAGCAGATTCGGCCAGCGGGGTATCCATTACCCGTTCTTCCCCAAATTGTTCATATAAACCTTGTGTCGCCTTAAAGACTCCGCCTTTTTTACCAACATCTTCTCCAAGAACAAAGACTTTTTGATCTCTTTCCATTTCTTCACGAATAGCCATTGTAACAGCTTCTATAAAAGATATGACTGCCATAATCTTCTTTACCTCCCTTTAGCGATCCCCATAAACATATTTAAGCGCATCTTCTGGTGCCGCATATGGAGCATTTTCGGCATAATCAGTTGCTTCATTTACTATTTTTAGAATCCGCTTATTGATTGCTTCTTCCGCTGAATCACTCAGAACACCTTTTTCCTTTAGAAAAGCAGCAAAAGTAATGATTGGATCAAATGTCTTTGCTTTTGCAACCTCATCCGGTGCACGATAGGTACGATCATCATCATCAGAGGAGTGTGGAGTTAACCGATAGGAAACTGTTTCAATCAGGGTCGGCCCTTTTCCTTTCCTGGCGCGATCTGTTGCCTCTTTTACTACTCGATATACCTCAAGAGGATTATTTCCATCAACCGTAACCCCTGGCATTCCATAGCCAATCGCCCTGTCAGACACTCTCTCACATCCCAATTGTTTCTCAATTGGAACAGAGATCGCATATTTATTATTTTCACACATGAAAATGACAGGTAATTTATGAACGCCCGCAAAGTTTGCGCCTTCATGAAAATCCCCTTGGTTAGATGAACCCTCACCAAAAGTGACGAAAGTAACTAGATCTTTTTTCTCCATTTTTCCAGCTAAGGCAATCCCTACTGCATGTGGTACTTGCGTTGTTACCGGTGAAGACCCGGTCACAATTCTGTTTTTTCTTTGACCAAAATGACTTGGCATTTGCCTACCACCAGAATTGGGGTCTTCAGCTTTAGCAAATGCCGAAAGCATAATCTCCTTTGCAGTCATTCCAAATGTTAAAACAACCCCCAAGTCCCGATAGTATGGAAGAATATAATCTTTTTCCTTCTCGAGCGCAAAAGCAGCACCAACTTGGGCAGCCTCCTGACCTTGACATGATATAGTAAAAGGAATTTTTCCCGCTCGATTCAATAACCACATCCGTTCATCGATACGTCGTGCCAAGAGCATCATTTCATACATTTCCATTAATTTTTTATCACTTAAACCTAATTCAAGGTGGGCATTAACAGCCATTAAATATTACCTCCCTATTGATCGTAAAAATTTTTGTACTGTGCCCCTCATGAGTGGATGGCTAATCCATCTACTGCAAGTGCAGCTTCCCCAATGGCTTCAGAGAGGGTTGGGTGCGGATGGATCACATTGGATACCTCCCAAGGAATAGCATCTAATACCATGGCAAGACCTGCTTCTGATATCATATCGGTAACATGTGGCCCAATCATATGAACTCCTAAAATGTCATCACTATCTTTATCTGCGATGATTTTTACAAATCCATCGGATTCTCCATAAACAAGTGCTTTTCCAATCGCTCTAAATTGAAATTTTCCGATTTTCACATTATGTCCTTTAGCTTTTGCTTCCTCTTCATTCATCCCTACACTAGCCACTTCAGGATTACTGTAAATACATTTGGCTACTAAGTTATAATTAATTGGCGAAGGGGCCTTCCCTGCAATATGTTCAACTGCCACAATCCCTTCATGTGAAGCTGCGTGTGCCAGCTGCAGGCCGCCAATGACATCTCCGATGGCGTAGATATGACTCTCCTTTGTTTGATAATAATCATTTGTTCCGATAACACCTTTTATAATTTGAATATCTGTGTTTTCAAGACCAAAACCTTCAATATTCGCCTGTCGCCCGACGGAAACTAATAGTTTTTCAGCTTTAAACTCTTGGTGCTTGGATTTTATTTCCGCAGTTATCGATATTCCGTCGCCCTTAACAAGGGTTTCTGGAAGCAGATTTGCTCCCGTAATAATTTTGACCCCTTTTTTCTTCAACAAACGCTGCATTTCTCGTGAAATCTCTTTATCTTCTGCCGGGAGTATTTGTTCAGCGTATTCCACTACCGTTACATCCACACCGAAGTCTGACAGCATTGAAGCCCATTCGATACCGATTACGCCTCCGCCGATAATAATGATTGATTTTGGCAGTGATTCTAAACCCAATGCCCCTTCCGAAGTAATGACATATTTATCGTCAATTTCAAGTCCAGGCAGTGTCCGAGGTCTTGATCCAGTTGCAATAATTACATTTTTAGGAATCAACATCTCATTTTCTGATCCATTATTCATTTCAATCGAAATGGTTCCTGGAAGTGGTGAAAAAATAGATGGTCCCAAAATCCGTCCAATTCCCTCATAAACATCGATCTTTCCTTTTTTCATAAGATGTTGAACACCTTTATGAAGTTGTTCAATAATTTTACTTTTCCGTTCTTGAACCTTTGTAAAATTAACCGTTACACCATGGGTAATAATTCCATATTCTTCGCTCTGTTTTGCTGTCGCATAGACTTCAGCACTCCTAAGAAGCGCCTTACTTGGTATGCATCCACTGTGTAAGCATGTTCCCCCAAGTTTCCCTTTTTCAACAATCGCTGTTTTTAAACCAAGCTGGGAAGCACGAATGGCTGCTACATATCCTCCGGTTCCTCCGCCTAGTATGACAATATCGTATTCTTGTGCCATTGTTATGTCCTCTCCTATGACTAGATTTTTGCAGTGTTGAACACGGGGTATTCCTTAACTTTTTCTTCATTGCGCAAAACCCTTAATGCACCTTCTGCTAATGCCAGCAATTCATCTTCCCCAGGGTAAACAATAACATCTGCAATCCAATTAATTTGATCGATAATGGACCTTACAAGTTTGCTTCCATAGGCAAGGGTGCCTGTCAGTACAATCGCATCTACTCTTCCAGCTAAAACTGCGCTTGCAGAGCCGATTTCCTTTGCAACTTGATAGGCCATAGCATCATATATCAGTTTTGCTTTTTCATCCCCATTTTTGACCATTTCTTCTACTTTTAATGCATCTTTCGTTCCCAGATATCCCATTAATCCGCCTTGATCAACAAACAGTTTCATGATTTCATCGCGAGAATATTTACCTGAATAGCAAAGATCTATTAAATCACCAGCAGGAACCGTTCCCGGACGCTCCGGGCTAAATGGACCATCGCCGTGAAGCCCATTATTGACATCAATAACTCTCCCATTTTTATGGACTCCAACTGTTGTCCCTCCGCCCATATGGGTGATAATTAAATTTACTTCTTCATATGTTTTCCCAAGCTCTTTTGCAACTCTTCTGGCTACAGCTTTTTGATTTAACGCATGAAAAATACTCTTTCTTTCTATTAGCGGAAAACCAGAAATCCTGGCTATTGGTTCAAGTTCATCCACAACTACCGGGTCAACGATGTAGGCAGGAATATTGAGCCCAGAGGAGATTTCAAAAGCGATAATACCTCCCAGGTTCGATGCATGCTGCCCTGCATAACCTGAGCGTAAATCCTGAAGCATCGCCTCATTTACTATATAGGTTCCACCCTTAATCGGCCTCAGCAAACCTCCTCGGGCACAAACTGCGTTTATTTTGGAAACATTAATTCCATCCATATCTAATGTTTCCAAAATCGCATTCTTTCTCAATTGATATTGGTCTGCCATATTAGTAAATTTATTTAGTTGCTCAGCATCGTGTTGGATTGTTTTTTCAAATAAAGAAACTTCATTGTCAAAGACCCCGATTTTCGTGGATGTGGAAGCAGGGTTGATGATCAGGACCCGGTAATCTTTTTCTGTCAATCTCTTGGCCTCCTATTCAACAGTTCCTTGATCATTTAATGTATAAATGTTACTAAAAAACGTATTAATTACGATTAATGCACTTAACGTCGACTTAAAATATGGCGGTTATTCTGTAAAAACTGGCTGCGTGAATGACGAAGCTTCTCAATCCGCTCTTCAGCCATTCGATCTGCTGCTAGATAAGTAGGGATGGAATCACGTTTGGCAATTTCAAATACTTTCTGAACATTATCGTAAATTTGTTCTACCTTTTTCATTGCCCGTTCTCGGTTGTAACCATATAATTCATCAGCAACATTGATAACACCGCCAGCATTAATGACATAGTCAGGGGCATACATAATCCCCATTTCATGGATTACTTGACCATGTTTGGTATCCTTTAACTGATTATTGGCTGCACCAGCAATAACCATAGCCTTCAATTTTGGGATGGTTTCGTCATTTATTACAGCTCCAAGAGCACATGGGGAAAAAATATCGCAGTCAACCCCATAAATTTCATTTGGCTCCACTGCCTTTGCCCCAAACTCGGAAACAGTTTTTTTTACAGCTTCAATATTAATATCAGTTACAATTAAGTTTGCCTTTTCTTCGTGCAAATAGCGGCATAGATTATACGCTACATTGCCAACTCCTTGGACAGCGATCACTTTACCTTCAAGCAGATCTGTTCCAAAAGCTGCTTTAGCAGCTGCTTTCATTCCGCGATAAACACCATAGGCTGTGACAGGGGATGGATTCCCTGAGGAGCCGAAAGCTGGCGAAATCCCGGTCACGTAATCCGTTTCCTCATGGATGATATCCATATCAGCAACGGTTGTACCTACATCTTCCGCTGTAATATAGCGTCCGTTTAAGCCTTGAATATAACGGCCAAAGGCCCTGAAAAGCGCTTCACTTTTATCCGTTTGGGGGTTCCCAATGATAACAGTTTTCCCGCCGCCAAGATTTAGACCTGCAGCCGCATTTTTATACGTCATTCCCCTTGCCAGACGGAGAGCATCCTCAATTGCTGCTTCTTCAGAATCATATGTCCACATCCGTGTGCCTCCTAAAGCAGGGCCCAAGGTTGTATCATGAATAGCAATGATCGCCTTAAGACCAGATTCTTGGTCTTGACAAAATACCAATTGCTCGTAATCATATCTTTCTAAATAGCCAAAAATCTCCATCCTGATTGACCTCCTATATTTCTGTGAGAGTCCTGTTGTAAAGGAACATCATTTCAATTGCAGGATTATATCCAATTCCCTCTTTTTAAAGGTAATAGCATAATGAGCAGCATAAAAAATAAATTTCCAAATAATATTATGCAAAAATCATGCCAAATAAAAAGCAACGAAAAAGCTTATTTTCGAAGTATAAAACCTGAATTATTTTGCATAATATGAAATTTATTGCACGCCAAATTTTTCAAGTTTATAGTATAGATTTCGAACTGATAAGCCGAGTGCCTTTGCTGTTAATGTTTTATTGCCGTTTAAACGATTAAGAGTTGTTTGAATAATATGCGCTTCATATTGTTCTACCATATCGGATAGAGAGCTATTATGGGTCTGTTCAGCTGTTTCTCTGGGAATATCCTTTATACTTTTATATTTATTCGTTAATTCTGGGAGGTGTTTAACATCCATTAACGTTTCATTGTGTTTCATAAAAATAATGGCTCTCCCTAGAATATTTTCTAATTCCCTTACATTTCCCGGCCAATCATAATCCATTAATTGTGCTTCAGCCGCCTTTGTGATTCCTTCAACGCTTCTACCATAATCCTGGTTGATTTTCTGAATAATTCGCTCACATAAAAATGGAATTTCCTCCCTCCTTTTTCTTAAAGGTGGTATATGGATTGGAATTCGATTTAAACGGTAATATAAATCTTCCCTGAAGGTTCCATTTGAAATTCCTTTTTCTAAATTCACATTTGTAGCGGCAATCATTCTAACATTAATCCGTACTGGTTTAGTTCCGCCAACCCGAATAATTTCATTTTCTTGCAAAACTCTTAATAACTTCGCTTGAGTATTTGCTGAAAGTTCTCCAATTTCATCAAGAAAAATACTTCCATTGTTTGCTTCTTCAAATAAACCAATTTTCCCGCCTCTTTTAGCTCCTGAAAATGCCCCTTCCTCATAACCAAACAATTCACTTTCAAGCAATGATTCGGAAATGGCAGCAAGATTTACGCGAATGAATTTGTTATACTTTCGGTCGCTTGCATTATGTATAGCATGGGCAAATAATTCCTTTCCTGTACCTGATTCACCTCTTAATAAAACAGTTGCTGGTGTTTTAGCGCCAAGCATAGCTTGTTCAATTGCAAGGAGCATTTCTTCTGATTTTCCAATAATATCTTCAAATGTATATTTTGCCTCAAGTGTTCGAATTATTTGCCTTGCCCGATTTAATTCTATGTTTAATGCTTTTATTTCTGACATGTCATGAATGACGCCAACACTGCCTTTTAATTTTCCTTGAACAATAATCGGGGCTACATTAACAATGACTTCACGTTTGTTTGGTCCGACACGCATTGTTACTCCTCTAACAGGTCTTCGAGTTTGCAGGACCTTCATATGCATGCTTTCTCCCTCTGAAATATCCGCAGTAGCTGGTTTTCCAATGACTTGTTCTTCTGTCAGACCGGTTATACGGGTATAGGCAGGGTTTATTAAAATCCCGATCCCTTTTTCATCTACAACTGAGATGGCATCATCACTTGATTGGATAATGGCTTCCAACATCGTTTGTATTTCTTTTAAATCAGTAATTTCCTCTGCAAGCTTAACAGCCTGCGTACTATCTTTAAAAATTGCAAAAGCACCCAAAAGCCTGCCATTCTCTTCAATGATGGGAATTCTGCTTGTAATGATCTTTTTTCCATTTTTTAAAACCATTTCTTGATTTGATTCGGTTCTTCTTGTAGACAAGATTAGGGGAAGACGGCTCTCAAAAATCACCTCTGATACAGCTTTGCCAAGGGCCTCTTCTTTTTTTATCCCCATTATTTCTTCAGCACGTTTATTAAATAGGGTAATGATCCCTTTATTATTGATAACAACCATTCCATCATCAGTGGAATTAAAGATTAAATTGTGAATGACATTTTCCATCAGCTTCCCCTCCTGTACTAATATTTCATCTTTTAAGCAAGTTATTTCAAACTAAGAAATTTATTTCAAGGTTTTTCATACGAAATCTGCAGTTTTTTTCAAGAATTATTTTAACGTTTTTTTCGTTAAAAGGAAATACACATTTTGATTCATAAAAATATCAGACTTTAGATATAAAATAGATGGGCTGGTGGTCCAACCTGATTTATATTGACAAATTTAATAGGTAGTCTATTATTTTTATATGATGATTTTTGCGAATATTTTTATTTGAGAAGGGATTTATTTATGATACGGATTATTGCTTTGGTAATTTTATTAATCCCTGGTTTTTTAGCTGCATATGGAATTAAGCTGATGCGTGATATGACCTTTGGAATTCTGCAGCCGCCCTTTCCGTACTTATGGTTGCAATTTCTGCTTGGACTTTTGTTTTTTGTTGGGGGACTTAGTTTTGTGGCAGGATTCATTTTTTATCGGGACCGTAAACGTAATAAAGTACAAACAAGATTTCAAAATAAAAAATAAAAGAGACCGCTATTGGTCTCTTCTGACAGATTGTCGAGAAAGGTATTTTTCTCGACAATTTTTTATTTTATTAGTATCTAAACTAATTGTACCTGCAAATAGGCCTGTTGATTTCCACTCCGGGCACTCGCTTTCCGCGGGGAGGTTCTGGAGCCTCCTCGGCGCCTTGGCGCCTGTGGGGTCTCCAGTGACCTCTTGATCCCGCAGGAGTCGAGTGCCCTCCGCTCCAATCAACAGGGAGGTAAAAAAACCTAAATTATTTTGCAACACACTTTTTCTAACCTTGCTATGTTGCAGAGTTTTTTGTATTTTGACTGACTAAAGTTAGAAAAACCTGTTCGCTTGCATTCTTCAATCCCCGTAACCGACAGAAGCGAAGCCAATAAAGCACGTATGATTCTGTCAATCTTCCCTCTATTATTTCCTTTTCATATTTATTATGTAATTTTTGAATTAGTATGGTGGATCACTATCATCCATGAAATAAGGACGGGTCTTTCCAGAAGAAACATTTTTTATCTTTATTTCTTTAGCTAAAGGTCTATTGAAAACACTCTGTTGATTGGCACGGAAGGCACGAAGACTCCTGCGGGAGTACGGGGCTGGGGAGACCCCACAGGCGCTTCAACGCCGAGGAGGCTCCCCAGCACGCCCGCAGAAAGCGAAGTGCCTGGAGTGCCAATCAACAGACCTATTGAAAGTCATAAACCAATAATATTGTACAAGCTGGAGAGTTTTTTGACTTTCTGTAAAAAAAGACCGCTATTGGTCTCTTTCGATGCCTTTCCTTAATTTTAAGGCCTTTACAGGGTCATCCGTAATAATTGCTGAACAATTAAGGGTAAATAAATACTTCATATCTTCTTCGTTATTAATGGTGTAGGGTCTAACGGAAATGCCATTTTCAATTGATTTCCTAATAATATCATTCGTTAATCCTTTATAGTTGGGGTGAATCGCTTTTGCCTGAATGGACTTAGCGTAGATCCACGGCATAAAAATTCTTCCTGAATAGAGTGGGGCAATTTCTATTTCCGGAGCTAATCGGTAGCAATAGACAATGCTGTAATGATTAAACGAAGAAAAGATAATTCTTTCCTCCAGACCATAATCTCGAACTAGTTTAATCACTTTTTCCTCCATACCCTCATAAGGAAAAAATCCATTTTTTAACTCAATATTACAAATTAGCCTATTGCCTTGCATCCATTTGAGGACATCCTTCAGTAAAGGGATTGGCTCTTTAGCTCCACCAGATTTATTTGCATTCAATTTACTTATTTCTTTGTAAGAAAAGTCCTTTACGAATCCATTTCCGTTGGTCGTTCGATTTAATTTTTCATCATGAATAACGACCATTTCGCCATCTTTTGTTAATTGAACATCAAGTTCAATACCATCAGCCCCTGCTTTTTCTGCTTCCTTAAAAGCTTTCATTGTATTTTCAGCAAATGACGCTGCATATCCACGATGTGCAAATACTTGAGTCATCCTTCCTCATCCCCTAAAAGTCATGATCAAAAAGCTTCATCCACTTCAATCCTCGAGTTTACTTTATCATATGCTTTTGTTCGTTCCAAAATAATTCCATAATAAAAAGCGTCCATTTTGTAAACGAACAAAATGGACGCTTTTCATCTGCATTACTTTCCCATTTACGATGCCTTATGCTCAAGCCGAAGCTTATCTGCCACCATCGCAATAAATTCTGAATTTGTTGGTTTTGCTTTTGACATACTTACGGTATAGCCAAATAAAGATGAAATTGAATCGATGTTCCCACGGCTCCAAGCAACCTCAATGGCATGTCTGATCGCACGTTCTACCCGACTCGCTGTAGTGTTGTATTTCTTTGCAATATCAGGATATAAAACCTTTGTAATGGAGCCTAGCAATTCAATGTCGTTGTAGACCATCGAAATGGCTTCACGTAAATATAAATATCCCTTAATATGTGCAGGTACACCAATTTCATGAATAATACTGGTTATGCTTGCATCAAGATTTTTTGGTTTCTGCTCCGCTTGGGAACGGTAGGTTGTTGTTTGTTTACGAGTAATGGAACTGCTGTTTCCGCTTACCTGACGAATATGATTTCCCAAGTTTTCCATATCAAACGGTTTTAAGATAAAATAGGATGCTCCCAGCTCAACAGCCTTTTTAGTTACATCCTCTTGGCCAAATGCAGTCAACATAATAACATTAGGAAGAGCTCCTTTTTTCATTTCACGAAGTCTTTCAAGGACTGCTAGGCCATCCAAGTGCGGCATAATAATATCCAATACGAGGACATCTGGATCTGTTCCTTCTAACATTTCTAAGCAATCTTGTCCGTTATGAGCTGTTCCTACTACTTCCATATCATCTTGGGCTGAAATATATTCTTCTAGTAAGCCCACCAATTCCCGATTGTCGTCAACGACACATACTTTTATTTTCTTCAAATCCAGTTTCCTCCTCAATCGATTCAATATCTATTTTGCCTAGTCATCTCTATTTTCTATTTTAAATAAGAAATTCGACAATGCAACAAAAATTCCTTTTAATTTTTTAATTTTTCTCAAAAAAGCTGTAAAATCTTATCTTTCCTTTTATTTTCTTTTATTTTCGACGAATTTCGCTAGAATCGACATTTTCCATAAGATGGATATGGTCTTTTTGACAAAACAAAATAGGCATTTGCCTATTTTGTAAAACCATTAACTTGCTTTCTCCATTGGTTTATCATAAATATTGATTCCCGCATCATTTAACATCCACTCTATATGAACACCATACCCGGATGTTGGATCGTTAACAAAAACATGTGTTACTGCACCGACAAGCTTTCCATCTTGAATAATTGGGCTGCCGCTCATTCCCTGAACAATTCCTCCTGTTTTTTCAAGAAGTTTTGGGTCTGTTACTTTAATGACCATCCCTTTTGTTGCAGGAAACTTCTGTGGTATTGTACTGACGATTTCAATATTGAAAGCTTCCACCTTATCGTTGTTGACTACTGTTAAAATCTTTGCCGGTCCTTCTTTCACTTGATTGGATAAAGCTATTGGCAGTGGCTCGTCCATTATACCATTTTTAAGCTCTTTATTTAGTTTTCCAAAAATTCCAAACGGACTGTTCTTGTTAATATTTCCAACAATCTCTCGGTCTGAAGAGAATCTCGCCAGTTTTTCACCGGGATCTCCATTGCTTCCTTTTTCAATTGAAGTTACTGTTGAGCGAACAATTTGGCCATCATCAACAACTATCGGCTTTTTCGTATCCATATCAGAAATCACATGTCCTAAAGCTCCATACTTTTTCGAACGCGGATCCATAAAAGTCATTGTTCCAATCCCCGCTGCTGAGTCACGAATATATAATCCAAGTTTGTACATTTCTTCCCCTTTATCCTTTAAGGGAGTTAATTTAGTGGTAAATTTCCCACTTTCACGACTTATCACCATATTCAATGGTTGGCCATTTTGTCCTGCGGTTTGTACAAATGGGGCTACGTCTGACATTTTATCGATTTTTGTACCGTTGATTTCTGTAATAATATCGCCAACTTTTATTCCTGCAATCTCGCCAGGGGATTTTTTGCCTTCTTCGGTATTTACTAAGTGGTGACCGACCACTAATACACCGACAGTATTTAGCTTAACACCAATTGATTGTCCGCCTGGAATCACTTTGAAATCTTTTAATACATTTACATCGACCTGTTTAACGGGAATTCCTGCAAATTCCATTATCATTTCATTTTTTCCTTGTTCATTTGCGGACACGGAAATTGAATGTCTTTCCTGCTTTAGAGAGATACTTTTATTGTGCATTTGAACTTCGGCTGCAACCGGAGCAGCCTTTTGAATCGTATATTGTTGTCCTTTAAAAACAGTAATATTATTGGGAATTGAAAGGTATTGTTGAAAAGGGTGAAAAAAAAGTAAACTGCTTAATGAAACAAGGAGAATTCCACCAATGATTTTTCTAATCGTTTCTAATTTCAAATCTTTTCACTCTCCTCGCTTCTGTCCAATTCAATAAAGGCGGTGATGAGCAGAGCCAAGCTTACACTTATCAAATCGCAAAGTGGTGTTAATACCCACTGCCATCCGATGTAATGACTTTCTTTTGCGGCGCTCCGCCCCTTTTCCTTAAAAAGAAATGGCTACATCTTTAATTTTGCCTCGTTCCCGACCATTTATAACAGGAAGGCATATAAAAAAAGCTACCCAGAATGGATAGCTTTACAAGTTTTTTTAAAAATGAAAAGGTATAGTGTTTGTTTTCCTACAAGAGGCTTGCACTTTTTTTATTTTCTTCAGCAAGCTGCAATAATTCTTCAGCATGTTTTTTTGTTAAATCGGTTATTTCAGCGCCAGAAATCATGCGCCCAATTTCTGTGATTTTTTCATTTAATTTAAGTGGTGTTACAGCTGACTTGGTTCTTCCGCCCTTTGTAACCTTTGAAATAAACAAATGAGTATCAGCCATTGCAGCCACTTGAGGTAGATGCGAAATACACAAAACTTGCGAGTTGATCGCAACTTTGTAAATCTTTTCGGCTATTGCTTGCGCCACTCTGCCACTTACACCTGTATCAACTTCATCGAAAATAATCGACGTTACTCCCTGATGTTTGGAGAAAATACTTTTTAAAGCCAACATGATCCTTGAAAGCTCTCCTCCGGATGCGATCTTAGAAAGTGGTTTTAACGGCTCACCAGGGTTGGTAGAAATATAAAATTCTACATCATCCATTCCATCCCTTGAAAAGTTTCCTTTAGGCTCAAAATGAATTTCAAAAACAGTTTTTGCCATATATAGTTCTTTTAATTCTTTATGGATCAACTTTGTCAGTTTTTCAGCCCATTTCTTTCGAATATCCGTTAATTGATTTGCTTCAAGGCTTAGATCTTTTCTTAAGGAGGACAGTTCCTTTTCTAAATGATCGATATAGGTCTCTTTATTTTGCAGTGTTTCAATTTCCTCTTCAATTTTAGAAGCATATTCCAATATTTCCTCAATCGTACTTCCGTATTTCCTTTTTAAATGATTAATCTCCGTTAACCTGTCTTCAATTTCATTTAATCTATGCGGGTCGTACTCTAATTGGTCCATTTCATTTCGAAGAGATCTTGCTGCTTCCTCAAGTAAATAATAACTATTTGCTACAGCTTCGTACGTATTTTTATAAGCTTCATCAAGTGCTGCAGCTGCTTCAAGGTGACCCATGACCAAACTCACCCAATCAAGGCCCTTTTGCTCACCTTGCAGTGCAGTATAACTAGATTGTACAGCTTCGAAAATCCGTTCGAAATTGTTTAATTTTCTTTTTTCCTCAAGGAGTTCATCGTCTTCATTTAATTTCAAGTTTGCCTTTTGAATTTCATCTAATTGGAATTGAATTAGATCAAGCCGATGGGCTGTTTGCTGCTCGTTCTCGCTTAAGGCTTTTAATTTACCGAGGGTCTGTTCATATCGATGAAATACAGTTTGATATTCAGAAAGAGAGACGGAAATTTCCTTATATCCAAATTGATCAAGTAAGGACAAGTGGTGTGTGTCATCCATTAATTCTTGATGTTCATGCTGGCCGTGGATATCTACTAATGTCGACCCTATTTCACGGAGAGTCGATATGGTAACCAGTTTCCCATTGACTCGGCAAACACTTTTTCCTGAACGCGAAATGTCACGTCTCAAAATTACCATGCCTTCCTCGATTTCAATTCCAAATTCTTGTGCTTTTTGATAACAAGGATGACGATCATGATCTAAATTAAACAGTCCCTCGATTTCCGCTTTTTCTTCTCCATGACGAACAAATTCGGAGGATCCTCTTCCCCCTATTAATAAGTGAATCGCATCAATAATAATCGACTTCCCTGCCCCGGCTTCTCCTGTTAAAACAGTCAAGCCTTTATTAAATGAAAGTGAAAGAGCTTCGATGATAGCAAAGTTTTTTATTGATATCTCACTTAACAAGTTTCATTCCCCCTTAGAGCATCTCAAGGAAACGGTCAGTAATTATCTCTGTTTCTTCAGGGGTTCTGCAAATAATTAAGATGGTATCATCACCACAGATTGTACCGAGGATTTCTTCCCAATCTAAGTTATCAATTAGAGCCCCTATCGCCATTGCATTCCCAGGCAGGCACTTCATTACTAGCAGATGTCCTGCGGCATCAATTTTTATAAATGCATCAATCAAGGCCCTTTTCAGTTTTTGCAATGGATTAAAACGCTGGTCAGCCGGCAGGCTGTATTTGTACCGTCCGTCTGCTAAAGGAACTTTAACAAGGTGCAGTTCCTTTATATCTCGGGATACCGTTGCTTGTGTCACATTAACACCTGCATTTTTCAGCTCATCCACAAGGTCGTCTTGAGTTTCAATGTCATTATTGGCAATAATATCCCTTATTTTGATATGACGCTGTCCTTTATTCATCACTTTCACCTCATAAACGTTTAACAAACACGAATAAAAATATTGTCAGATATACACATATGTTAGCCCATTTTGAAGTTCTTGTACATTTATTATTTTCTCATAAATCATAAAAAGGATAAGCAGCCGCTTATCCCTGTTCAATATCGTTGCCTTTTTTTAATTCTGCATGAGCTTCTTTAACTATTGTTTCCGGATCAGCAGGTAATAAAACTTCGCCTGCTTCACACTCTCCCTTCCATTTTAAATGAAGAAGGAATTCAATATTACCATCGCCCCCTGTAATGGGTGAGTAGGATAAGTTCATAACATAGTACCCTTGTGCAACAGCAAAACCAATAATTTTATTGATTACTTCAAGATGAATCTTCGGTTCACGGACTATTCCTTTTTTACCAACCTGTTCTCTTCCTGCTTCAAACTGTGGTTTTATTAATGCCACAATATCACTTTCACATACTAAAAGATTTTTTAAGACAGGAAGGATTAATTTTAATGAAATAAAAGAAACATCAATAGATGCAAAGTTAGGCATCTCACCGCGTAAATCTGCAGGTGTTACATATCGGAAATTAGTACGTTCCATGACAATAACACGTTCATCCTGGCGAAGCTTCCAGGCGAGTTGATTGTAACCCACATCAAGTGCATATGACATTTTTGCACCATTTTGTAAGGCACAGTCTGTAAAACCTCCTGTGGATGCCCCTATATCTAAAAGAACTTTCCCATTTACATCTACGTCAAAAACCTTGAGGGCCTTTTCGAGCTTAAGACCTCCTCTTGAGACATATGGGAGTACATTTCCTTTAATGGAGAGCGGGATGTCCTCATTTACTTTTTCACCCGGTTTATCGAGCCTCTCTTCATTTGTATAAACAAGGCCTGCCATAATAGCCCTTTTTGCTTTTTCCCGCGTTTCAATCAAGCCTCGTTCGACAAGTAAAACATCAACACGTTCTTTTCTTGTTTTCATAATTTATGCCCTTCGTTGTTTTTTCCGAGCAAGGATCGTTAATCTTCTAACTACTTCCCTTGATGTTAAGCCAATTTCATCAAGCAAGGAATCAACATCACCATGCTCAATAAAGCGGTCAGGAATCCCCATTCTGTCAATGACCGCATCATAAAACCCTTGGTTATTGGCAAATTCAAGAACAGCACTGCCAAATCCCCCTTGGAGCACAGCCTCCTCAATTGTTAAGATTGGCATTTTTTCTTTCAACAGATTTAGAAGCACTTTTTCATCAAAAGGTTTGATAAACCTTGCGTTTATTACTTTTATCGATATACCTTGTTTCTCAAGCTGAGCTGCTGCTTCCAAGGCCATTGGAATCGTTGTACCGAAAGTAAGGATCGCAGCATCCTCCCCTTCTTTTAGGACTTCCCATGTCCCGATTGGAATGGAATGGAATGTTTCATCCATTGGTACCCCAAGACCATTTCCGCGTGGAAACCTCATTGCAATCGGCCCATCATCGTATTTTAATGCAGTATAAACCATATGCTGCCCTTCATTTTCATCTTTTGGCATCATAAGAACAATATTTGGAACATGTCGTAAAAAGGCTATATCAAAAACACCCTGATGTGTTTCACCGTCGGCGCCAACTAATCCAGCACGGTCAATCCCAATAAATACATTTAAATTTTGCCGACAGATGTCATGGACAACCTGATCATAGGCACGCTGCAAAAAGGTTGAATAGATAGCAAGAAACGGCTTCATTCCTTGTGTTGCTAAACCAGCAGCGACCGTTGCTGCATGCTGTTCAGCTATACCTACATCAAACATTCGATCTGGAAACTCCCTTGCAAAGCCTTCAAGCTTCGATCCAACTGGCATCGCTGGTGTAATGGCCACAATCCGCTCATCTTTTCGTGCTAGCTTTCTAACTGTTTCACTAACAAGACTGCTCCAAGCCGGGGGAGCATTTAATGGCTTAACAAAAGCACCAGTATCAGTTTTATATGGACCAGTACCATGCCAAGTACCAACTTTGTCCATTTCAGCTGGCGAGAAACCTTTTCCTTTTTTTGTAATAACGTGAAGTAAGACAGGTCCGGAAATTTTTTTTGCATGTCCTAAGCTTTCAAATAGGGCTTCAAAGTTATGACCATCAACAGGTCCAAGATAGGTAAATCCTAATTCTTCAAAAAAGATTCCAGAAACCAATAAGTACTTAAGGCTATCTTTGATTCTTTCAGCGGTAGCAGCTAATACGCCTCCAACGGCAGGAACTTTTTTAAGCAGATTCTCTAACTCATCTTTTGCCCATTGATACTTTCCGGCTGTCCGCAATCTGCCAAGAACAGAATGAAGAGCACCAACATTAGGAGCAATTGACATTTCATTATCGTTTAAAACAACAATCATGTCTTTTTTCTCATGGCCGATATGATTCAAAGCTTCAAGTGCCATACCACCTGTCAGTGCGCCATCACCGATTACTGGAACAACATAGGATTTTTCCTTTTTTAAATCTCGGGCGATTGCCATACCCATTGCGGCAGATAATGAAGTAGAGCTATGACCTGTCTCCCAAACATCATGCTCACTTTCCATTCGCTTTGGAAAACCGCATAATCCCTTAAATTTTCTTAATGTATCAAATTCGCTAGCCCTTCCAGTTAAAATCTTATGGACATAGGATTGATGACCAACATCCCAAATAATCTTATCCTGCGGACTATTAAAGCATTTATGTAAAGCAATTGTAAGTTCGACTACACCTAAATTGGGTCCAATATGGCCTCCAGTCACAGAAAGCTTTTCAATTAAGAATTGGCGGATCTCCTCACTTAGCTTTTCCAACTCATTATTTGTAAGGCCTTTTAAAAAGGAAGGATTTTTTATTGATAACAGATCCATTTGGACCACTCACTTTCATACTTTTCTTGGAGGATTTGTGTGCATTTTTTTCTCTGTAAAAAAACCGCTAACACAAACGTGATAACGGTTGAATTACGCTTTTTCAATATAAGCAATTATATCATAATTAAAAGTCTGCCTCAAATGTACTTTTAATGATCTCTTGAGGCAACCAAATCCGTTATTTCAAGCAGAATATTTGTGTTTAAATTTGTTTTCTTTAAGTACTGCTTAGCAGCTTCAATATGCTTGCATAATGCTTCTTTTGCACCATCCATTGTTAAAATAAGCGGATATGTGCTTTTATGATTAGCCGTGTCACTGCCTACAGGTTTCCCAATTAGGTCAACATTTCCCTCTACATCAAGAATATCATCACGAATTTGAAATGCAAGTCCAAGATGGTAAGCAAAACCTGAAAGATTGGTTAATTCTGACTCATTTGCTCCTGCAATAATGGCTCCTGCCATCACACAGAACGCTAAAATTTTGCCGGTTTTGTGAACATGGATATACTCAAGCTCTGAAAGAGACAAATCTTTCTCTTCACCTAACATATCAGCCACTTGTCCACCAACCATACCTTCTGTACCCGCAGCCTTTGCCATTTCTATCATCAGCTTAACTTTTTTCTCAGAAGATACATATTCATTCAGTGTTTTACCGATTACTTCAAAGCTATAGGTAAGTAAAGCGTCCCCAGCTAACACTGCTACGGCCTCACCAAAAACCTTATGGTTTGTGGGCTTCCCTCTTCTTAGGTCATCATCATCCATACATGGTAGGTCATCATGAATTAATGAATAGGTGTGAATCATTTCGATGGCACTACCTGCCTGCAGTCCATAGATCGGGTTAACTCCAAAGGCATCCAATGTAGCAAAAATAAGTAAAGGACGAATCCGTTTCCCGCCCGCCTCAAGTGAATATTGCATAGCTTCCTTTATAATCGGAGGAGCATCGAGACCATTTACTAAGTTTCGAAGTTCAGAATCCAGCAGCTGCTTATATTCCTTTGAAAATGAATCCAACAACTTAGTTCCCAATTTTTATTCCTCCTCTGTTATGGAAAAGCTCTCCTTGCGACCATCTTCCGTAATAATTTGTGCCAATTGTTCTTCCACATTTTTTAATTTGTCATGACAAAGTTTGGAAAGTTCCATTCCTTCTTTATAAATGGCAATCGCTTCTTCCAATGGAACGTCACCTTCTTCAAGCCGCTCTACAATTCCTTCTAGTTTATTCATTGCCTCTTCAAAGGATAATTTATTCTCTTCTTCCATTTTACTCATTCTCCTTAATATCTTCGACCTTGCACAGAAGACTTCCATCTGTAAGTTGAACTTGAATAGGTTCACTTTTATTAACCTGCTTAATACTCTTGATCAACCGATGTTCTTCGGTATATGCCAGGCTATAGCCTCGTTCCATTATTTTCAATGGACTTAAAGCCTGTAAAGCGGTAATGATGCGATCATACTTCGTTTGGTTATTAAGTAAAATTTGCTGCATCGCTCGTGAAATCTCTTTTTGAGAACGATTGAATCGATCATTCGCTCCCTTAAGTAGCTCATTGGGATGATTTCGAACAAGCCGTTTGAACAGAACATCTTGTTCACTTGCTTTAAGCATTGTTAACCGCTCTGTCCCTTTTACGAGCCTTTCTATCATTTTATCTGCTTGTTCAAGCTTCTGCTGATAAAGCCGCTCAGGATAACGGAATGCATAGGATTTTTTTAATCTGTTTAGCTGTTCTTTTTCAAACCGCAGTCGATCTTTAACTGCTCGAACCAGCCTGGTTTGGCGTTGAAGAACTCTTTCTAATAATTCATCGATATGGGGAACAGCAAGTTCTGCAGCCCCTGTCGGCGTAGGTGCTCTTAGATCCGCAACAAAATCAGCGATCGTGAAATCTGTTTCATGTCCTACTGCAGAAATAATCGGTATGGTTGAAGTAAAGATCGCACGGGCAACTAACTCCTCATTAAATGCCCACAGTTCCTCAATCGATCCCCCTCCACGTCCGACAATTAAAACATCTATTTCAGACAATTGGTTCGCTTTTTCAATTGCCTTTGCTATTGTGGGAGCAGCATTTTCACCCTGTACAAGGGCTGGAAAAACAAGGATATTGGCGATTGGAAATCGCCGCTTAATGGTTGTGAGAATATCACGAATCGCTGCGCCTGTCGGTGAAGTAATAACGCCAACTGTTTTTGGGAATAATGGAATGGGTTTTTTCTTCTCAATGGCAAATAAGCCTTCTGCTTCAAGTCTTTGTTTTAACTGTTCGTAAGCTAGAAATAGCTCACCAATCCCTTCTGGACGCATTTCTTTTACATAAATTTGATATTGTCCGCTCGGCTCATAAACTGAAATTTCCCCTCTTACAATGATCTTCATTCCATTTTCAGGAATGAACTTAAGGGTCCGAGAAAAGCTTGAAAACATGACAGCCAATATACGTGCTTTTTCGTCCTTTATGGTAAAGTACATATGTCCACTGGAATGACGCTTAAAATTGGAAATCTCCCCTTTTACGTAAATATCCTGTAAGTGGGGGTCATAATCGAATTTTCTTTTTATGTATTTAGTTAATGCATAAACGGACAAATATTTCGGCTCTTGCATAATCTTACCCCTTATTAGGACATAAAAATGAAAAACAGTCCTTATTCAAATTCGGCATTACTTTAACAAGAGTAATGCCAAACCATAAACGATGTAGAACAAGGACTAATGAAATTGATGTAATTTTTTTACTGCCTTCTTAGTTGGAAAACATGACAGAATTACTTTTCAACCATTTGGGCAGCTTTTAATGTATTAAACATCAGCATGGTGATGGTCATCGGTCCAACCCCTTTTGGAACCGGAGTAATGAAACCTGATTTTTCTTTAACTTCTTCAAAAGCTACATCACCACAAAGCTTGCCTGCTTCATTTCGGTTAATACCGACGTCAATGACAACAGCACCCTCTTTTACATAATCTGCTGTAATAAAATTGGCTTTTCCAATTGCTGCGACAAGAATATCTGCTTGCAAGGTATGGTATTTTAAATCTTTTGTTCTTGAATGACAGTATGTTACTGTTGCATTTTGGTTAAGGAACAGTTGTCCTGAAGGTTTTCCCACGATATTGCTTCTCCCCACAATAACAACATGTTTCCCTTCAATCGAAATTCCGGTCTCTTCTAACATGACCATCACACCATATGGAGTGCATGGTAAAAATGCATCTTGTCCAGTCATCATTCTGCCAATGTTAATTGGGTGAAAACCATCTACATCCTTTAAAGGTGAAATGGCTTCGATCACCTTCGTGTCATCAATATGCTTTGGCAATGGGAGTTGTACAAGAATACCGTGAATGCTTTGGTCCTCATTTAATTCATAAATTTTATTCAGCAATTCTTCTTCTGTTATGCTTTCAGGGAATTCTACCAATACTGAATGCATGCCAAGCTCAAGGCAGTTTTTTTGTTTGCTGGTAACATACGTTCTGGATGCTTGATTATTTCCGACTAGTACAACTGCAAGCCCTGGTGTAATTCCTTTTTCTTTAAGTTTTTTAACTTCTTCTGCAATTTCCAACTTTTTTTTCTTTGCTATTTCAGTACCACTTATGATTTCCGCTGTCATTTTTTCTTCTCCCCTTTTATTGTTGGCTGTGTTAAATTTGTCTGTTGATTTCCGCTCCGAGCACTCGCTTTCCGCGGGGAGGTCCGGGAGCCTCCTCGGCGCCTTGGCGCCTGTGGGGTCTCCAGTGACCTCTAGATCCCGCAGGAGTCGAGTGCCCTCCGCTCCAATCAACAGGGTTAAAAAATCAACAATGTCCTTTAACACAGCCTTATTATTAAAAAAGGTGCTGTTTCACCTTTGATAGTACCCCATTGATAAATTTGCTTGATTGATCATCTCCGTAAAGCTTGGCAATTTCAATTGCTTCATCAAGTACAACCTTTTCCGGCACTTCGTCATGTTCGTATTTTAATTCAAATACAGCTATTCTAAGTAAATTGCGATCAACTGTAGCCAATCGCTCTAATGACCATTTTTCAAGATGTGCTTTTATTAATTGATCAATTTCGTCAAGGTGTTCTATCACACCATTAACAAGTTTTGATAGATAATCGTCACTGCGCTCCCCTTCTAAAACATGTTCAATTGCAGCAGAAGGCTCTGTACTGCTGATATCAATTTGAAAAAGAGCTTGCAATGCCTTTTCCCTTGCTGTTCTTCTTTTCATTACATTTAACTCCTTTATGTATATTTATTATCCTAAATGTACCATCTTGCAACTTTCATGCCAAACTGTCTATAGGAGTTTTTATTCATAAAAAGATAATAGCATAACTTTACATTGTTCGCACTGCACTGTGAAATTTTTTTACAAGAGAAAAACCAAAGGAAAAAATTCCTTTGGCTTCTTAGACTAGATCTCTTGTTCAACTTCAGTTTCCGCTTTTTGGTTTTCAAATTGAATACCAACAATATGAATATTTACCTCTTCAGCCTCTAAAGCTGTCATATTAAGCAAGGTTTGCCTAATGTTATCTTGGATTTTTTGAGCAACAGAAGGTATTGAGACTCCAAACTTCATCACGCAATAAACATCAACTTTAATACCTGACTTTGAAAGGTCTACTTTTACACCTTTCCCATGGTTTTTCTTCCCTAAACGCTCCACCACACCTGCAGCAAAATTGCCGCGCATTTGTGCGACACCTTCAACTTCAGAAGCAGCAATCCCTGCAATTACTTCAATTACTTCGGGAGCGATTTCTACCTTACCGTGTCCATCGTTTTCTTGATTCATCTCTAAGACATTATTCTCGCTCATTAAGACACCTCCAGATATTAGCTAAGAATTCATCACATCATTCAATTCAAGGAATTTAGTATTGAACTGTCCTTCAACGAACTTTTTGTTTTCGAGTAGTTTTAAATGGAATGGGATGGTTGTATGAATCCCCTCAACCACGAATTCACCTAATGCTCGTTTCATTCTTGAAATAGCTTCTTCTCTACTGCTTCCATATGTGATGACTTTCGCAATCATTGAATCATAATAAGGTGGAATCGAATACCCGGGATAGGCTGCGGAATCAATCCGAACTCCTAAACCGCCAGGAGGTAAATACATTTTAATTTTCCCTGGTGAAGGCATAAAGTTCTTTAGCGGGTTTTCTGCATTAATCCGGCATTCAATTGCCCATCCATTAAATGTTACATCATTTTGCGTCATAGACAATTTTTCACCGGAAGCAACCTTTATTTGCTCCTTGATTAGATCCGTACCTGTAACCAACTCTGTTACTGGGTGTTCAACCTGAATCCTTGTATTCATTTCCATGAAATAGAATTTCCGATTGCGATAATCATAAATAAATTCTATCGTGCCTGCACCTGAATAATCAACTGCTTTTGCAGCTTTTACAGCCGCATTTCCCATTTCTTCACGAATCTCTCCGTCTAATGCCGGTGAAGGTGATTCTTCAAGTAATTTTTGAAGCCTGCGCTGGATGGAACAATCTCTTTCACCCAGATGAATAACATTGCCATATAAGTCTCCAAGGACTTGGATCTCAACATGACGGAAATCTTCAATATATTTTTCAATATAAACCCCAGGATTTCCAAACGCAGTCGCTGCTTCCTGCTGAGTAATATTGATTCCTTTGATTAATTCTTCCTCATTTTTGGCAACGCGGATTCCTTTACCGCCTCCACCAGCGGTTGCTTTAATGATAACCGGATAGCCAATTGAATTGGAAAGTTCAATTGCTTCGTCGATACTATTAATAATACCTTTTGAACCAGGTACGATTGGAACACCTGCCGTACGCATTGTTTCCCTGGCAATATCCTTTGTCCCCATTTTAGTAATGGCTTCAGGGCTTGGCCCAACAAAGATAATCTTACATTCACGACATAGTTCTGCAAAATTTGCATTTTCCGCCAAAAATCCATATCCTGGATGGATGGCATCACAGCCGGTATGCGTAGCTACACTAATAATATTGGTGAAATTCAAATAACTATCCTTAGATAGTGTTGGTCCTATGCAATAGGCTTCGTCTGCGAGCTGGACATGTAGAGCTTCACGGTCTGCTTCGGAATAAACAGCTACAGTCTCTATACCCATTTCTCGGCAAGCCCGAATAACCCGAACTGCAATTTCACCTCTGTTTGCAATTAACAGTTTTTTAATCATCCTGTTATCTCGCTCCTTATTCTGCCTTTACTAAAAATAAAGGCTGCCCATATTCTACTAACTGTCCATTTTTAGCAAGGACTTCAACAATTTCTCCGTTTACTTCTGCTTCAATTTCATTAAATAATTTCATTGCTTCAACAATACAAACGATCGAATCTTTCGATACCTTTGAACCAGCTCTTACATAAGCATCAGTATCTGGTGATGGAGAAGCATAGAACGTTCCAACCATTGGAGAAGTAATCTTATGTAGATCTGATGTATCTACTTGGTTACTTACTTCTACTTTGGTTTCTACTGCAGCAATTTCTTGTTTTGGTGCTGGCGGTGCTGCAACTGGTGCCACCGCAGCAGGTGCAACACTAACTGGTTGGGCCTGAACGGCATGGACCACTGGTTTTACCGCAGCTACTGTGTCTACTACACTTTTTTTCATACTAATTTTTGATCCTTCATGCTCGTAAACGAATTCATCGATGTTTGATTGATCTACTAGTTTAATCAACTCTCGGATCTCTTGCACTTTTAACATTGTTAAACACCCCTCGTCTCTTGTGTATGTGACTAGCTACTAATACTATACGATAATACTTTGTTATAGTTCAATGATGATAAATAACCGCTTAGCATTTTCAGCTTTTCATTCCAATTACATATTAATATGTTTTAAGCAAAATGTGAACTTAAAACACATAATTTTTTATAAATTTGTTATATAACACCGAAAATTGGAGATTTTTGTCATTGAACTTGATAAAAAAAAGAAAACCAGCTCATTTCTCTGCTTGTTGAGAATTGTTTTTTTCTCGGCATTTTTTTATTTTGTCAGAAAGCTAGATAACAAATTTAATGATTGTCCCTGCAATTAGTCCCGTTGATTTCCGCTCCGGGCACTCGCTTTCCGCGGGGAGGTCCTGGAGCCTCCTCGGCGCTAAGGCGCCTGTGGGGTCTCCAGTGACCTCTGATCCCGCAGGAGTCGAGTGCCCTCCGCTCCAATCAACAGGGAGGTTAATAAACTTAAAGTATTTCAACACACTTATAGGAATATGTGGAGCAGTAGGGCGCCCTTTATCATCGCTGTGTTAAAGGACGGCCCTTTTCAAGAAAAAACAAAAAATTATTATATTTGTTATAAACATTGATTTCACCACTTATTCTTATTAATAATTAGTTGAGCCGAAGGTCTTTATTGAAAACACTCTGTTGATTGGTGCGGAAGGCACGAAGACTCCTGCGGGAGTACGGGGCAGGGGAGACCCCGCAGGAGCGCAGCGACGAGGAGGCTCCCCGGCACGCCCGCGGAAAGCGAAGTGCCTGGAGCGCCAATCAACAGACATGTTGAAAGCCAATATACTAATAATTATATACGTGGTGAATTATTCAATTATCGAATAAAATAAGAGGCTGCCGATGGTTCCGACAGCCTGAATAAGCATAGCTTTCTTTAAAAGTCTTTTTGCAAATAAATTCTATTTAGTTGGCTGGAATTCTACCGCCACGTAGTTTGTTTCACCGATTTCTTTCTTTACCAATTGGATAATATCATTTGCAGCAGATGGTGAATGTTTTTTCTTTGATTTAACAGTAATATTCACTTTTTCCCCATCGGCACGAACAAGAGCATCATCATAGCCCATTGTTTTAATTAACGTTTCAAGCACTTCTTCCTTTTGAGCTGTTTCACTTAACTTTTGCATTTGATCGTATGCTTCACTTCGCTTGTCAGCAGGGAGATTGGTCGATGCAACCTCTGCCTCTAATTCTGCCTTCTGCTTACTGCGCTCGTCTTCTAGCTGCATCCGAAGCTCATCAAATGCACTGTCTCCAGCAACCGTCGTAACAACCGTATTATTGCTCTTTGTATCTGTCTTTTTACTCACCGATGTATTTTTAGCTGCCGTTTGATCTTTTGTCTTTTGCTCCACGGCAGCCATATCATTCCCTTTTTGTTCGGGGAGGTAATATAGTAAACTGACAAAACTACCACCAAACTTAACATTGTTAATAACCATACAGTTTGTTTTTTCAAAAGCATCTTTTATGTCCTCCTTTTATTTTTTCGGCATTACAGCTACACGATAACTCGGAACGTCGAGTACTCTTGTTACTGCATCAACAATCCATTTCTTCACCTCAATATTCTCCGCCCCTTTGGCAACGACAAGAACTCCACGAATTTTTGGCTTTTTTGTTTGTACAACAATTGGGACTTCTTGATCCCCATTTCGAATAATAACCATCTGTTCATCAGTAGAAGAATCCTGTACTTTTCGCTTACCGCCATTTGTATCTGTTTCGTTTGTAGTTTGATTTTTTGAGTTCTTATTGGTCTGAAGTACTTTTTCTTCTGAACTATCTACATTCACGACTACCCTTGTGTCTTTAACACCTAACATCTCATCAAGGGACGTTTTCAATTGGCTTTCATACTGCCTCTCGTAATCAGTGATATCTTTATTACCTGTACTCTTACTAATGCCAAAAGCCGGCACATCTTCCCCGCTTGATTGTGTCATTTTTACTGCTGGCTGACTTGGAGCTTGTGCTTGTCTCTTATAAAAGATATTTCCAGCAAGCATGAAGGCTGCACCAATACATAAAACAAGTATCATATAACGATATTTACCAGCTTTATTTTCTGGCTGATCTTTTAAAATCCATTTTTTTAAACGTGTAATTGGACCTTGTTTTTTATCCATTCTTGTTGGCGTCCCCCCTTCAATCGAAACTTCAATTGTTTTTTCATCTACATTCCATTTTTTCGAAAGAAACGCTGAGATTTCTGCGCTTTTCTCTACCTTTTTTTTAGATGAAAGAGGTTTTTTCGTATTAATCTCAATAGGCTTAACAACTTCGACTGTAAGGGCATTGTCCGCTGGTTGTTTAAGATGCACAGTTAACTTTTGCAGGTTTTTAGGGAATGTTTGATTACTTTTTTCATTGGTTGAAATTTCGACTTTATCAATTTCTAAACTGTACTTTTTCATCAACTCCTCTGCTACGCCCTTTTTCAGTTGGACAGCCATTTGTTCTAAAATATATGCATGTTCAGTCGCTTGTATTTCTTTTTTCTTCATTTCTATTGAATTTTTCATATTATTTTCATTTACTGAACTAAAATTGGGCAGTGAGGCTAGCATTGATTCAAAATTCGTAGAGGTTAGTTTAAGAATAGGTGTCAAGATGATTGCGATTAATAGTAAGCCGGTAACTAGTTTGGTATACTTCTGCATGCTTGAGTTCGGTAAAAGCATATCGATCACAGTAGCAAGAAGAATAAATAGAATGATATTTGTAACCCATTGTATTAAAAAAGACATGTCCAACCCCTACCTCATCATCATTGTTACATTGCCCGCTGCAATGATCACCGTTATGCTTAAAAAGAACATGAGTGAGACGATTGCTAAGGCTGCAAACACGTATATAACACTTTTGGAAATAATATCTAAACACTTAATAATAGGCCCTCCGCCTAAAGGTTGGAGTAGTGCAGCTGCAAATTTGTATATAAAGGAGATCATTAAGATCTTTATGGCTGGAAACGCAACAATAATTAATAATATGGCTACACCGGCAATCCCTACTGAATTTTTTAGAAGGGCAGATGCGCTTATCACCGTGTCTGTTGCATCTGTAAACATTCTTCCGATGACAGGAATAAAATTCCCTGTAATAAATTTGGCAGTTTTGATCGTAATTCCATCTGCAACTGCTGTTGAGGCACCTTGAACCGAGATCACACCAAGGAAAACGGTTAAAAATAGTCCCATCAACCCAATACTCCAATTACGTAATAAACCAGCTAACTGAGTGACCTTGTAATTTTCACTAATAGTACTTACGATACTTAATAACGCTCCCAAAAATAGTAAAGGTAAGATCACATATTGTATTAAAATCCCGCTCGTGTTCATTAAAAATAAAATAACAGGGTGAAAAAAAGAGGCAGATACAATCCCTCCAGATGCTGCCATTAGGGCTAGTAATAAAGGGATTAAGGCTAGCACAAAGGAAATCATTGTGCCTATTGTTTCATTGGTATAATCCATAGCAATATGAAAACTATTTAAGGCCAAAATCACCAGAACCATATAAACGATTGAATAGGCCACCTTACTTACTGTGCTTTTTTCAAATGAGTTTTGTAAGGATTGCAAAAACATACTAAACACAGTTAACAGTATTAATGAACCTAATAATTTTCCATTTGCGACAAATTCCTGAAAAACAAACTTTAAAAGTCCCTGCCCCCACTGGTTAAAAGAAAAATTCTTCCCCTCTTTGATAAAATCATAAAGACTTCCTTTTTGACTTTCAGGAAGAAAACCACCATATTTACTAGTAATATCTCCCCAAAATTTTTTCAACTCCGTCAAGTCTAGTGATTTTAGCTGAGTATCAACTAATGATTGGGGAGAAGGATTCGCCGCCACATTCTGTTGGTCCCCGGCAGCTTGTACTTTGGGAATCAATAGAAAAAAGAAAAGAAGAGTAATAATAGAAATAAACTTAAACCGCTGCTTCATTAATTGATCCACCCCGTTTTATATAGAAAAAATAGCAGGTTCTAGCTGGGAATTAGTTTTATTACTGTTTCAATCATGACTGTTAAGATCGGAATTGCCATTGCCAGAATGATGATCTTTCCGGCCAGTTCGATTTTGGATGCTATTGCACCCTGTCCTGCATCTTTTGTTATTTGTGAAGCGAATTCAGCAATGTAAGCAATGCCAATAATTTTTAAAATTGTTTCTACATAAACCATATTCACTTTGGCATTAATAGCTAACTTTTCAAGCATATTAATAATTTCGTAGATTTTGTCTACTAAAAACAGAAAAATGGTGCAACCGACAAATACCACAAGGAGAAAAGCAAAATTTTGTTTTTGCTCCTTAAGAATTAAGGCAAGAAATGTTGCTACCAGAGCTATACCTACTATTTTGATGATTTCAATGGCCGGCTCCCCCTTCCTATTGAAATAAAAAAACAGATTTTATTTTTTGAAAGAGATCATCTACGATTGAGGCAACCTGAAAAAGAATGTAAATAAAACCGAATAAAGTTACCCATTGGGCGTACTCTTTTTTTCCTACTTGATCAAGGACAGTATGCAAAAATGCAACAACGATTCCAACACCGGCAATTTTAAAGATAATATCCACATCTAAGCCCATAGCTTTGCCCCCTAAATAAATAAAATAATCAGTAATAATCCCGCAAGAAACCCGATACTTTTTACCATCTTTTCGTATTTCATTTGCTTATCTCGGGCATCCGCTTCTTCGCTTTCTAAGTGAGTGAGGGTAAGCATAATCTGTTTTTGCTGGCTCAAGCGATCATGCCTGCCGAGAGTTTCCCCAAATTGTTTCATGATTTCAAACTCTCTCTGTTTCAAAGCTGTTTGCTTCCAAACTTCTTTTAAACTAGTTTCCCACGCTTCCCGAACTGTTGTTTCTGTATCCGTTAATTTCCCGGCAAATTCTGCAAAGAAACGTGATAATGGTTTTGATAGCTGTTCAGCCAGCCTCAGTGCAGCCTCATGTAATGGTGTATGTCCATACATTATTTCTGCTTCAAGCGACTGGAGTGCAGATTTTAATAATCTAAGCTGTTTCGGACGTTCGCTTAAATGCCTCGATGCCTCAAAGCCGGTCCAAGTGGTTGCAGTTATGATCAAAATAGCACCGATTAGCTTGATCATTTTAAGTCACACTCACTTTTTGATTCATTTCCTTGCCCTGTCCATCAAAAATGTGGGCAATTGTTCCAGGTCCCTGTTTTCTACTTAAAACAATAAATCGTTGGAAAATATCTTGTTCAAGGATCTCCCTTAAGGACGGCCGTTTTTTAATATCATCTAGACTATTTCCATGTATGGTCATCATTAACTTTATCCCGGCATGTACAGCTTCAAGGATCGCTTCTGCATCTTCCTTTCTCCCAATTTCATCAACTATTAGAACATCTGGGCTCATCGAGCGGATCATCATCATCATTCCCTCTGCTTTAGGACAAGCATCGAGAACATCGATGCGATTTCCAAAAGTCAAATTGGGTATCCCATTTACACATCCAGCAATTTCAGAACGTTCGTCTACAATCCCTACCTTTGCTGCCTGAATCGCCTTTTTGGATTCACCTGTTGAAATGACTCTAGCTAAGTCCCTTAAAAGGGTCGTTTTTCCAGTCTGTGGCGGACCAATAATCATCGTATGCATCCATCCATCCCTAAAAACAAATGGGATGATACCGCCAGCAATTCCGATTTTTTCCTTGGCAATTCGAATATTAAAAGATGATACATCTCGAATTGCTTTTACTCTTCCTTCTTCAAGAATGACTTTTCCGGCAAGGCCAATTCGATGTCCACCTGAAACCGTAATATAACCTCTTCTTAATTCTTCCTCGATCGCATAAATAGAAAAGTGACTAATTTTATTCATTAAATGGAACGCATCTTCCTGTTGGACAACATATGGTAAAAAAGCGATTCTTCCATTCATGGAAATTTCAATTTGCCTGTTAATCCGAATTCTAATTTCTTCTATTTCTTCTTGCTGGGAAGGAGGAATCCGATTTAATATGTCTGCAATATTTTTAGGCAGGAAATTTATCACTGTATTCAAATAATTACCTCCTTGCTGCTTGTCTCATTAGTTAAAATGTATTCCTAGTTACAAACATTATGACTTTGAATTCGTGGAAACTCAGGTATTTTCATGATGAAAACATCGTATTTTTTAAGTAGGAAAGCCTTAGGGGGATGATCATGTATTATCAACAGCAGCCAATTAACCTGTCTAATTACCTTCAGCCATATTTGATTGAAGTTTCGGGAAATAATGAAATGACGGTATCACCAGATATGGGGACAATTAACTTGGGTGTGATCACAGAAAATCAAGAATTACTTCAAGCACAGCAGCAAAATTCGCTTACAATTAATAACGTCATTCAATCGCTATTGTCTAATGGAATTCCAAAGGAAAAAATGAAGACGTTTGATTACCGAATTGATTCAGAATACGATTTTGTGGAAGGCAAACAGATCTTTAGAGGATATAAGGTGACTAATCTTTTACAGTTAACAGTTGACGAGTTATCTAAAATAGGAAAAATCGTTGATGAAGCCGTCCACCATGGGGCTAACTATATTGCTAACGTTCAATTTTCCCTTAAGAATCAAGATACTCAATATCAAAAGGCCCTCTCCATGGCAATAAAGGATGCAGCGAATAAGGCGAGCGAGATAGCAAATACTCTAAAAGTTCATCTACAGCCAATTCCAGTTTTAGTGATAGAGGATGCCAGAACAGAACAACCTATTCCAAGCCTAGGGGGGACATATGTAAAAGGACTCAGTACTACAACCTTTGAACCAGGACAGCTGAAGATCAAAGCTAAAATCATCGCACACTTTCGCTACTATGTCTAAAAGAAAAAGGATTAAACCCGTTAAAATAGGTTTAATCCTTTTGATTAATTATTTATCATATTTTTTCACAAAATCATAGATCTGGCCTTCAGACAGCGGGCCGTTATAATGTTCTCGAATGATACCATCACGGTCAATAATGAAAGTTTCTGGCTGGCCGGTAACATTATAAATTTTCCCAACGGTTGCATTATAATCAAACAAGAACGTTGCTGTACTTTTATTTTTTTTCAAAAATTCTTTGACATCGTCCTTTGTTTCTCCGCGGTCAATCATAATGAGAGGATATTTCTTGCCATAATCTTTGGCATATTGCGCTAACTCCGGTGCCTCTTCCTTACACGGCTCACACCATGTTGCAAAATAATTAATTACTATGGTTTTACCTTTATAATCAGATAATTTTGTTGTTGAACCATCTAAATTAGGTAGCGAGAAATTATATGCCTTGTCACCTGTATCCGTCTTTTTACTTTGATGTATCATGCCATAGGCAAAATAACCAAACATGCCGATTAAAAGAACTAACACAAGTGGTCTAATAAATTTCTTAGTCTTACTATTACCATTTTGTAATTGCTGAGAGTCGTCTATTAATTGTTCAGATTCTTTTGGATTCAAATTATTCATTCCGCTTCCCCCTAACACCAACGGGTAAACTTGTTATTTGTCTAACTGCTTAAGGAATTCAATTTCCTTTTTAAGATCTTTATGACGTTTACCTAAAATGATTAAGTATCCAAAAATGATTAACCAAATTGCGGAATATGCTGCCCATACGAAAGTCATAATAATCTCCTCCTACTTTTCTAAATCTTCGCGTAGTTTTTCTTTATATTGATTTACTTTAATTCTCATATTCTCAAAAGCTACTCCCCTGTTTAGAAGGTACGCATAAAGGAATATCAAGCCAAAAATAGAAAACATTAAAGCTACCATCATATTTCCTTCAATTCCCCCGCCCTGCTGGCTAACACCGTTTCCGAAAACAATCGGATGAAGTTTTGTCTGCCACCAGCGAATCGCAAAGAATACGATCGGTACATCGGCAAATCCCAGGATTCCAAAGACAGATGCTAGTCGTGCTTTTTTATCCCAAACCCCGTCCATTTGGCGGATCATGACATAAGCAACATAGATAAACCAAAGGATCAGTGTGGTGGTTAAGCGCGGTTCCCAAACCCACCATGTATTCCATGCTGATTTTGCCCAAATTGGACCAGTAACTAAAACTAATGTCGTAAAGACTAAACCTATTTCAGCAGAAACATAGGCATACGTATCAAAAATTCTTTTTCTTTTAATTAGATATAAAATGCTAAAAATAAAAGTTACAAAGAATGCTGTAAATGCAGTAGCTGCTGAACCGACATGAAAGTAAAATATTTTTTGAACGATACCCATTGTTTTTTCAATGTGTGCATACATAAAAATCAGATAAATAGCAGATAAAATTAAAACGACAGCACCGCCAAACAAAATTTTCGGTAAAATTGAACTTTTTGTCTCAAGCGGTTTTGACTCGGGGAGGGTTATATGCTCCCTTTCAAGATTCATACTCATCTCCTACACCTCCAACACATATTCTATAAGTAAGAAACAGAGAACAAAAAAGATAACATCATAGGCGGAAACTAATTGGATCCACGCCAATGCACTCTTAACCTTATCCATATTTGTTAACGTAATTCTTGTTGCTTGTACAACACCAATTAAGATTGGGCTGGTGATTGGAAAAAGCAACAAGGGCAAGAGCATTTCACTACTTTTTGAATTTGCGGCCAAGGCCGCCAAAAATGTACCGATACTAATAAAGCCAAAGCTTCCAATGAATAACACTAAAATGAATAATGGCACACTTCCAAGGATTTTAAAGTTAAATAGTAAGAAAAGAAACGGTACTGAAATACATTCAACCACCAGAATCATCGCAAAGTTCGCCAACAATTTTCCTAAAAAAATACTAGTAGCATCCATCGGAGCGATCATTAAGCCCTGCATGGTATCGTTTCTTTGTTCCGAAATAAAGGAACGGTTTAACCCCAAAATTCCTGAAAATACAATGATTACCCAAACAACTCCTGGTATAACTTCTTTTGTGGTATTATTGGCCGGATCAAAAGCAAAACTGAAAACCAGGATGACAAGTCCTGCAAAAATAATCATGGTAGCAAGAACTTGTTTTGTTTTTAACTCTGAATATAGATCTTTTTTCGCAAGTATGAGGGCATTTCTTATTAATGTCATGATACTCCCTCCACTTGAAGCTGATATTTATCATTCAAAAGATCTAAATTTCTTTCCTTCAGTTTAAAGTCATCCACAATTTTGCCGTTTTTCATGATCAAAATTCGATCACATATTTCAGCCGCCTGTTTAAAATCATGGGTAACCATTATTGTTGTTGTCCCTTTTACTTTCATGGAAACTATTACATTATTTAGAATTGCGATTGCACCTTGATCGAGTCCTGTGTGTGGTTCATCCAAATAGAGAATTCTCGGTTCATGGACAATTGCTCTTGCAATGGCTATTCTTTGAATCATTCCACGTGAGAAGTTTTTTACCGGCTCATTTAGGAAAAAGGACAGCCCCACTTCTTTTACTAGCTCTGTTGCTCTTTTTTCAGGATTATTAACTCCATATAATTCACCAAAGAAAACTAGATTTTCTAATGGTGAATATTGATCGTAAAGCAAGCTGGAATGGGGTAAATAGCCGAAAAGCTTTTTAATTTCAAGCTGATTCTTTTTTAAATTTAAACCATTAATCATTACTTGGCCGGTTGTTGGTTTGATCAGAGTTGATAACACCTTAAGTAGGGTGCTTTTACCTGCACCATTTGGGCCTAGTATTGCGACTGTTTCCCCTTGTTTGATGGAGAGGTCAATTCCGCGTAAGATTAATTTATTATCTGCTTGTTTTGTAAGACCCTTTATGTCAATCACTGCAGTCCCTCCCATTCCAACGACTACTCTACAAATTGCCGTAAACTCATTTTCACCTGTACTAGGTGTTCTTTATAGGCTGCAAGCTTTTTATTAAAATCTGCTTCTGATAATTTGCCATCTCCATGTGTTTCTTCGAGTTCAATAATTTTTTCGAGAATGGCCTTTTGCTTTGACATTAATAGTTTGAAAGCTTGTTCTTCCTTATCTGCTCCAATCCTTGCTTCCTCTTTTTTTGACTTCCTTCTAAAATAGATAAACGAAAAGATACCAGCCAAAATGATTGCAATAAGTACAATCAAAAAGATATGCGGATTGAAGTTACTTAGTGCTGATTCTTCCCACATCCGAATATGTCCTGGATTATGAAAAGCTGGAGCCGCCTCTGTTACTGAGCTTTTACTATCGCTTGTGCTTTTGGTACTTGCCTGAGAGGAAGCACCCGCAGGTTGCTTATTTTTGTCGTAAGTCATGGAAAAACTTTGATCTGCTTTTATTCCCGAAATGTTATACCCTTCATAATTTTGACCATCAAATTGAAAGGACCCTTGGTCTGCTGCATCTACACCTTTGAAGGCCACACTGCCCATCCCTTGTGGAACCAATACTTGCATCTGCCCCACAGCGTAATCAAATTTTAGGTCAACGCTTTTTCCCTTCGGCATTTGGTAACTATATGGCAGTACTTCCGTACCATTCGCTTTTATTGGCTGTGTGGCTATAAACCCGAAATCCGTTGTTTTTGTTGGGATTGTACTGTCCAAAAATTTAAAACCAGTTGCGCCAACTGGTAGCGTTACTTTTAATACAGCCTCACTCGTTCCATCACCTGTATACTCCTTAGCTGACGGATTCGTATAGTTTGCCATAATCATCATGTTGGTAGAACCATCATCGGTTGGACTTACAACAAGATAATACGTATCGATTGAGATTTCCGTGTTTGATGCTGCCAGGCTCGTTGTTGGGAGCAACAGCATCAAACCAAGGAAGAAAATCGTGATTAATTTTTTTATCACTTTTTATCCCCCTTTTTTGCTCCATGGCTTTTTATTGCAGCGGCAATTTCTCGTTCAACCTCAGCCATTATGTCTTTATCCATTGGTTTTTTTGTTAGCTCTTCCTCTTCTTCCTTCATGAGGACAGCGATTTGTTCTTCATATTGTCTTTTTAAATTCTTGTAGTCGACTTGTGAGATTTTATCCATTTTATATTCGAATTCGATTTCATTTAGAGTCGATAATAGCGTTTCTTTCGTTTGGACTAGGTCCTCAACATTTGCACTTAGCTTAAGATAGCTGTCCCATTTAAACAATGGGGAGATCGCAAGGAAGAGGCAGCCGAGAATCAGAACCGCTGTAAAAATCACTGAAATGATTGAAATATCATGCATTATGTTCACATCCTAAAGATACTTTTTACGTTCCTCGTCGATTATGGAAGAAAGGATCTCTCTTTCTACTTCATCTTCTTCGTTATCATTTTCAATGATAGGTTCATCTGTTGCTTTTCTCTTTACCCATTTTTTAATAACAAAGAATATAGCTACTGCCGCTGCAGCAAGTGCCACGAAAGGAAGAATCCAGGCTGTTAAGCTAAATCCGCTTTTTTCGGGAGCCGTTAAAATCGACTCCCCATAAATATTGATATAATACTGACGGATTTTATCTTTGTCCCAGCCTTTATTCATCATCTTAACAAGGTCTTTTTTAAAATTCTTTGTCAGGCTGCATGTATTTGGGTCACATTCATAATGATCCTGACCACAGCCGCAGGTACAGGCAAATTGTGATGCAACTGCTTTGAATTCAGCTGATTTATAGTCGATTGTTTTCGCTTCAACTTGTAAAAAAGAGCCTTGAAAAATAAAGAGTAGAACAAGGAGACCCATAAAAACTTTTGTCTTCACATCAGGCCACCTCTTTACGTACCCCTGTGTAACGAGGAGTAATATTTTGGTATTTCCCATTCCAAATGGCAAACAATGCACCGATTACAATCATAAAGGAGCCAATCCAAATCCAGTCCATCATTGGGTTAACTTTTACTAAGAATGTAGCCTTACCGTTTTTATCCCAAGTACTTAAGACAACATATAAATCCTCTTTCAGTGAAGAAATGATGGTAACCTCTGAAGAAGGCTGAGAATCTGTTTGGTTATAAAAGATTTTTTCAGGTTCGTAGGTACCAAGCTTTTCTCCATTCTTAAAGACCGTTATATCTGCATAGACAATATCATTGTTGTTTTCTTTTTTCTGATCCAAACGATCGTAATTAATGCGATAGGATCCCAATTCGATTGATTTTCCTAATGAAACTGTTTTCATTGTTTGTAAATCATAGTTTTGGGAACCAATAATCCCCATTGTAATACACGCAATCCCAAGATGAACAAGGTATCCGCCGTAACGACGACGGTTCTTAACCATTAAGCGATAAAGTGCCACAAAAGGATTTTCATTTGTCATCTTTCTTCTTGCTTTTACCCCTCTATAAAACTCTAAAAAGTGAGTGATTAATAATAGAGTAATAACCCCATATCCAATAACTGCCCAGGCTTTTTGCATACCCAAAACAACCATTAATGCCATCGCAACGACGGCGATTATTGCAGGAATCAAGAAGTTTTTCCTTAAGTTTTTTACAGTTGACCGTTGCCATGCTAGCAAGGGGCAAACCGCCATCACAAACATCATACATAAAAGAATCGGTGCCTCAACTGTGTTAAAGAAAGGAGTTCCAACCGTAACCTTTGTTCCCTTTACAGCTTCAGAAACTAATGGGAAAATGGTTCCCCAGAATACTGCAAACGCAGCACCTACCAACAAGAGGTTATTAATCAAGAAAGAACTTTCTTTTGAAACAAATGATTGAAATTCTCCGGCACTTCTTTTTAGTAAACTATATCTACTCATCAGAATATATAATGAAGCAATTACAGCAACACCCATGAAAATTAAGAAGTATAGCCCCAAATTTGAATTTGCAAATGCATGGACAGATGTGAGAACTCCGCTTCGTACTAAGAATGTTCCAAAAAGGGTTAAAGCATAAGAGATGATGATTAAACTGATATTCCAAACCTTAAGCATATTTTTTCGTTCTTGGATCATAACAGAATGTAAAAACGCAGTAGCGGTTAACCATGGCATAAAGGATGCATTTTCAACAGGGTCCCATGCCCAATAACCACCCCAGCCAAGCTCTACATATGCCCACTGACCGCCAAAAATATTTCCTAAGCTTAAGAACAGCCAGGCAATGATCGTCCAGCGTCTTGTCATTTTGATCCAGAAGTCGTCCATATTTTTCATGATTAAGGCAGCCATTGCAAAAGCAAATGGTACAGCAAGCCCAACATAGCCTAGATATAAAGTGACAGGGTGGATAATCATCCCTGGATTTTGCAGCATTGGATTCAAGCCTCTTCCATCTGCAGGTACAGTTGTTAAAACCTCAAATGGTTTAGCGACAAACCCAAGAATGAAGAAGAAAAATACTGCATTTGCCATTAAGATTGATACGATATACGGAATCATTGGATTACCCTTCATTTTTCTGGAATAGGTAATCATAATGGAATAGAGTGCTAAAAAGAATGTCCATAACAGCAACGAGCCGGAGTTACTTGCCCAAAGGGCTGTTAATTTGTAAATCAGCGGCAAGTCTTTGCTCGTATAATCAGTGACCGTAGAGTATTGAAATTGGGAAGTCCCTAATAAGTAAAACAAGGAAATCATGGCAAGCGCTGCACAAATGAATACCGCAATTGTTCCGCCTTTACCGCTATTAATATATTTTTGATTTTTTGTACTGATCCCAAGTGTCATGATCAGAAGTGAATAAATTGCAAGAGCTAAACCTAGATAGATGGTCGCATTAGCAAATAAAAACATTTTGTCACCTTCTTTTTAGATGCCTATTATTTTTGAGTAGTAGTTGAATTTGCTGGTAAATCTTCTTTGTGTGTCTCAGGATTATAGTTTTTCGGCATATCCTTAACATCCTTACCTTCATATTTCGAAGGGCATCTTGTTTGTACACTTTCAGCTTTAAATTGATTATTTCCCAGTGGTGCCCCTTGAAGAATAGTATCAATGTTATCAGTAAAGTTATCTGGTTTTACTCCGTGATAAATAACATGCAGGGTTTCTTTATTCTTCTTGTTTTTATCTTTGATATCAAATTGCAACTCAACTTTCTTTGCATCCCACTTTATTGATTTTTCTATTAATAAACCTTCAACAG
This sequence comes from Neobacillus sp. PS3-12, assembly GCF_030915385.1. Taxonomy (GTDB): domain Bacteria; phylum Bacillota; class Bacilli; order Bacillales; family Cytobacillaceae; genus JAEVLT01. The sequence continues at coordinate 954,637 of NZ_CP133268.1, forward strand.
TGACATAATCCTTTTTGTGTTGATCCTGTGTTGCAATAAGCTGTTTGAGCGGAAGTTCAACCCCGCTTGAACCTGGGGTTGCAGCCATTAGAAGGAATACAATTGCTCCAGCGATAATAAAGCCGCCTATTAAAACCATTGTGTTTTTTTTCACACCATACACCCTCTTTAAATTAATTTCTTCATCTCTTCTTCATATGTTTCCTGATCAATCTTCCCGTTTAAAAGCTTCTTACGGAGTTCTTTCTTCTCCTCGGAGTTTGCCAATTTATCTATTTTTTTAGAAGTTGGTTTACCAGGTTGGTTCTTGGTTGATTTATTGGAAGTTAAAGAGGATGCTTTTGGAATTCTTCCTCTCAAACTAAAAAAGATTAATAATCCAGCTAGGATAATGGCTATACCAATAATAGAGGCTCCTCCGATTCCAATAATCGGCTGCTTACTTTTATCTGTACTACTTGTAGTTTTAGTTCCGTTAACTCCTGAATGAGTTGAATCATTTGGCGGCTGCTCTTTATTAATTACTGATAATGAAGATACATTATCCTTTTTGGTATAAGTAAATGAGTAATTTAGAGTGTTTCCTGGTTTCACATTTTTGTATTCGTAATAATACAGATCTTCTTTATAGTCACTTTTAGATGTGCTCTGTGCCTTTGGCTCTAATGCGATATTTTTGGCATTCATAGGTGCATAGAATACAACATCTAATGTTTTAATGTCTGCTTGGTTTGTAAATTGATAGTTAAAGCTTTTTTGATCACTTACATTAATAGAGTTTATATAGTATTCAATAACGTAACGGTACGTATCACCGTTTTTAATTGCCTTACCAGGCTTCCATGTGATGGTGCCCTTGTCCTTATTTACTTCATATGGGCGTTGTACTTCTGATTTATTTACATCAGGAAACTCAGCGACAAGATTGACCTCAAAATTTTTATCTTTGGCTGGAACAGGAATTTCGATATTGCCGCTATAATCCTGTCCACTTTTATTTGTAAAAGTCCCATACTGGCCTACTAGTACTGAGGGAGTATCCTTTGGCCAGTCAGCCGGATAATCAAACTCTGGCATAACTTGGAGCTGCATGTCTTGGTATGGAAATTTCTCTGCCTGAAAGGGAGCTTCGGCATTTGCATTTTTAATGACAAAACTTGATAAGAATGTTGTAATCACGAATAAAGCCAACAACTTCTTTCGCATATTAAGCCTCCTATTAATCTTCTGAAAATGGGGAGAAACTGTATTAAAAATACTTTTTCACTATAATCCTCTTTGAAATAAATATAATATTATTCCACCCTTTATAGTTAAATCACTCTTGAACATTTTGTTAAAGGGAATAAATCGTTGCGTTTTTGTCAAAAAAACAACACAGAAAGTTCACATTTACAAGTAGTCATTTTTGGTTGTTTAACGTAGGCATTTAGTATTGGTTATGATTCTTGTTTTCGGGATTATGTACTTATTTTATAGTTGGATAGATATTACAAAGCATTTAGAAACCCTGTAACGATTTACATTGTTACAGGGTCATTCATTGTTTACTATTTTTTCTGGAGCGACCGAATATAACTGACAATATCGGAGACATCATTTTCCTTTAGCTGCCGTACACCTTCCTGGCCTTTTAAGGATGGTCCCATCCTGGTGTCTTCACGGCCGTACGCCGTGGTAATCCAGATTTGCTCGTCACTTGTATATTTCAAGTATTCGGCATTTGATAATGATGGTCCCATTTTTTGCATTCCAGCGGCATTTTCACCATGACAGGTTAGACAATAGGTTTTGTAAAGACGAATACCATTTTGAACATTACCTTTAATATTCTTTGGTGTAGAAAGTGTTATGTTTTCAGTTTGCCAATTTCTAATATATGTAACAAGATTATTCATGTCCTTTTTCGAGATGGATTGATAACTCGGCATCTCTGTGCCAGTTAGGCCATACTTGATATAGTTTTTTAAATCCTTGTCCGATATGGTATTAAGGAAGTGTTGATTGTTTAATGCAGTCCCAGTCTTCGTGCCTTCACCTTTTCCCGTTTCACCATGACAGGTGATACATTGCTGCCCGAAAATCTTTTCTCCAGCAGATACAACTTTATTTTTCTTTTCTTTAAGATCATTACTAAACAGCAGGGTAAAAATCCCAACTATAATAATAAGATAAAGCCCTATTAATACTTTTTTCACGGGGCACCTCTTACTTTTTTGGCTCAGGGGTTGGAGTTCCTTCACCAAGATCTCCGTATTTCTGGACGATTAAATCATAAGTTTCCTTTGGACTTTTCCCACTATCATGCATTTGTATCGCGTCACGCGCGATATTTACACAGGTGTCTCACGTTATACCATGCTGATCCCATGCTTCAACTGCATTATTTGGACCCATTTTTTGTACAAAGCAATTTAGGTTACTTTTATGCCCATCAGCTACACAGCCGCAAAAACATGGCACCTGAGAGAGGACATTAGGATTATTAGAAGCCATAATATATGTTTCTTGAACTTTTGATGAAGAATTTAAGACGTAATTTGGTAATGGCTGATGTTTTTTGTTTAGTGTTAAATCTTCCTTTTTTGTCCCACAGCCTGCCACAATAACAGCCAAGGCAACAATGGTTATTAATATAAAAGAAAAACGTTTCATTATCTTCCCCTCCTTTCAAATCTTAGATAGCTTCGTTTTCATTTTAGCAAACCCATTTCAACTAATTTGCTTATAATTTTTACTATTTAGTGAAGTTTGTAATGGTAGCAATTGTAAAAAATACTTCTTGCTTTTTTCTATATATTTTGGAGCCAGCCTTCTTGAAGAGCAAAAGTAGCTGCTTGCACACGATTATTCATTTGCAATTTTTCCATAATATTTCTAAGATGATTTTTTACCGTATTTTCGGAAATATAAAGTGAGGCAGCTATTTCGCGATTGGTATAGCCTTTAATCACATGCATTAATATTTCCTTTTCTCTTTTAGTTAGTATGTCTGTTTTCTTCAAAGTTCTTACTGATTTTAGTTCAGATGGCTGATGACTTGTTATAAATTCGACGATTTTTCTTACAATCGGTCCTGTAATGATGCTCTCACCTCGGTAAACCATGTGTATAAATGTTAACAATTCATTAGGTAGTAAATTTTTTAACAAGTAACCTTTTGCGCCTAATCTTAGTGCTTCAAATAATTGATCTTCAATTTCATCAATGGTTAACAAAAGTACTTTTACTTCCGGCATATTCTCAGAAATCTTTCTCAATACCTCTAATCCATCGATATTTGGCAAATTTACATCCATTAATAGAACATCAGGTTTATATTGTTGTACCAATTCATAAGCATCATGGCCATTTTGAGCTTTACCAACGATCTCCATTGTTTCATCATCAGAAAGAATACTTTCTATTCCGCGGATAAACATATAATGGGCATCGGCTATTAAAATTTTGACCTTATCCATTTAGCATCCCTCTATTTACAGATAAAATAAAACTCTCCCATTTCTTTTTCATTTTAGACGTAAAAAAATATGCTTACTAGGCATAAAGAATTAGTTTTATAAATTGTCAAAATTTAAGAGGAACATTTTCACAAAACGCTCATATATTTGTGATTTTTGTGAAGAAAATTTTTCTGAAATAAAAAAAGACTGAGTACCATAAAAAGTACTCAGTCTTTCATTTCAAATTATGCACGTGAAACGTATGTACCGTCTGTTGTGTTAATGATTAAACGGTCACCTTGGTTTACAAAGAATGGAACCTGAACAACCAGACCGGTTTCAACTGTTGCTGGTTTCGTTCCTCCTGAAGCTGTATCCCCTTTAATTCCAGGTTCAGTTTCAGTTACCTCCAACTCAACCGTATTTGGAAGGTCTACCCCAAGGACTTCTCCTTGATACATGACAATAAAGACTTCCATATTTTCTTTTAAGAATTTTAGTTCATACTCAATTCTTGTTGCTGGAAGTTCAATTTGCTCATATGATTCATTGTCCATAAACACATGTTGATCACCGCTTGCATAGAGATATTGCATTCTGCGGTTATCAATCTGTGCTTTTTCAACTTTTTCACCAGCACGGAATGTTTTTTCTTGAATTGCTCCTGTGCGAAGATTCCGAAGCTTGGAACGAACGAATGCCGCACCTTTACCTGGTTTTACGTGTTGGAAATCAATGACGCGCCATATGCCGTTATCAACTTCAATCGTTAAGCCTGTTTTAAAATCGTTTACTGAAATCATAAAATCCTCCTAAATTTGTTATTACAGAATAATAAGTTCTTTTGCTGAATGCGTTAATGCTTCATTATGATCTAAAGTAATCCTTGTATCATCTTCAATGCGAACACCGCCAAGACCTGGGATATAAATTCCAGGTTCACAAGTTACAACCATTCCTGGTTCTAAAACCATTTCAGAACGAGAAGAAACAGCCGGACCTTCATGAACCTCAAGACCAATCCCATGACCGGTTGAATGACCAAAATATTCGCCATAACCCTTTTCAGTGATATAATCCCTTGTTAAGGCATCTGCTTGTTTACATGTCATACCTGGCTTATACCCGTTCATTCCTCTAAGCTGTGATTCGAGGACAATTTCATATATTTCCTTTAGCTTAGGATCAGGTTCGCCAACAGCGATGGTTCTAGTGATGTCGGATACATAACCTTTATAATAGGCACCATAATCAAGCGTTACAAAATCCCCTTTTTCAATCACTTTTTCAGTTGCCACCCCATGTGGTAGGGCAGACCTAAGTCCTGAAGCAACAATCGTATCAAAGGAAGATGATGTTGCCCCCACTTTTCTCATAAAGAACTCCAATTCATTCGAAACCTCAAGTTCTATTTTCCCAGGACGAATGAAGTCTAAAATATGCTTAAATGCAGCATCAGCAATATCTGCTGCTTCCTTTAATATCTTAATCTCTGCGTCAGTCTTAATCAAGCGTAACTTTTCAACCAAGCCCGAAACAGGAACTAGTTCAGCATGAATGACTTTTTCATAAACTTTGAATGAAGAGAAGGTTACATCATCTTCTTCAAACCCAAGTCTTTTAATCCCTAAATTCTTTACCTGCTTAGCAACCTCATCAGGAATGGTGCCAACATGCTTTACAATTTCGAAACCTGTACATTGTTTTGAGGCTTGTTCCACATAACGAAAATCTGTGATAAATTGGGCTCTATCCGCACTGATTAATACGATTCCTGCCGTACCAGTAAAGTTAGTCATATAACGGCGATTATATGGACTTGTAATCAGTAAGCCATCGATCCCAGCAGCTGAAAAGTTTGTTCTTAGCTTCGCTAATTTTTCCATAACAGTATTCTCTCCTTTGCTCCCAAAAAGAGCCCGTATTGGGCTCTTTGATAGCTTTATTTTATCACAATACATTTTTTTCACCTAATATCGTGTTATGTTTCCATTTCTTCCTTTACAAGCATATGATTTTGATGCTCATAACTAATTGAATAACCGATAAACAACCCATATACAATGTATAAGCAAATGCAGGTGATTATGGTATCCCTGCTTAACTCATTAAATGGTCCCATGCTCGGTAACAATGGATTTAAAACAATAAAAACGAGCAAGAACAGGACAATACCATAGATGATGCCAAGCCAAAAGCCATTAAACCTTTTTAAGACCAGATAATATAAAAAAGACGCACCTACGGAAAAGATCCCAATTAGGACTAATGAAATAATGATACCAAGCCAGCCTGTTTTCCAAGCTCCTACAGTCCATGATTCCAGTATGATACCAGGACTGATTTCGATAAAATTAAATGCGTAAGCAAGATAACCCAATTCCGGACCAAAATATTCCTCCAAATAGCCCAGTCCAAAAAACAAGTGCTATAATTGACATGGGTTGTGGATATTTTGATTTTTTTTCACTCTCATCAAATGCCATCGCTGCTACCTCCATCACCATTATGTAAGCATAATCACTCTATAGTTCCTCACGAATAAGTAATCAAAGCATTATTTTTCTGCATTATTATGCCCGAAGTTTTATTTCTTTACATACAAAAAATCCAAACAAAAATTATCTGGTATTTTTATGTCATTCCTAGAGGTTTTTTCTTGTTTTTAGTAGAATAGAATTAAGTACATACAGTTATTTTTTACTGATGTGCAACTTTGATATTAGGTTGGTGTTTACTTACATGTCTGAAACTCAAAAACCTGTTTATGGCGGCCAAGCGGTTGTCGAAGGCGTAATGTTTGGCGGAAAGCATCATTATGTTACGGCTATTCGCCGAAAAGATCAGTCAATTGAATATTTTCAGGTGCCTCGAAAGCCAAATCCCGCTTTTTCATTATTACGAAAAATTCCATTTGTACGTGGAATTGTCTCTATAATCGAAGCAAGCGCAAATGGTTCCAAGCATTTAAACTTTTCTACTGAAAGATATGATTTAAATCCAGAAGAAGATAATACCATTAAAGAAAAAGAACCTTCTAAGCTGTCGATGTACCTGGGAGTTGCTGCGATTGGTGTCATTTCCTTTCTGTTTGGGAAATTTATCTTCACATTGGTACCTGTCTTTTTAGCGGAAATGACTCGGCCGATTTTTAAATCAGATTTTGCTCAGGTATTAATTGAAGGTTTATTTAAGCTATTACTGTTGCTATGCTACATTTATTTTGTTTCGCTCACCCCGCTGATCAAAAGAGTGTTTCAATATCATGGAGCAGAACATAAGGTCATTAATACCTTCGAAGCAGGTAAAGAATTAACTGTTGAAAATGTACGAGAACATTCCCGTCTTCACTACCGCTGTGGCAGCAGCTTTATCCTTTTTACTGTTGTTGTCGGTATTTTTGTCTATATGATTGTTCCAACAACACCACTTTGGGTACGGGTCCTTGATCGTTTAGCACTCATTCCTGTTGTTTTAGGAATCGCTTTTGAGGTCCTTCAGCTAACGAACAAATTAAGGAATATTCCTGTTTTAAAGTACTTGGGAATGCCTGGTTTATGGCTGCAGCTTCTAACAACGAAAGAACCAAACAGTGATCAAATTGAGGTAGCAATTCTTTCCTTTAATCGATTACTAAAAATGGAAAAAGATGCGGAGGCAGAAAATAACGCAGAAGAAATTGTTTAAACTTTCAAATTTTGGGTTTAAAAGAAATTAAAAATGCTTATGATGCTCTTAAGGAGGTGGCTCTCTTGAAAAGTCGGTCAACAGTTCTTATCTTTGGTGCGATATTTGTTCTTGCTTTAATCGGTGTCTCCGGCAGTTTATTTTCCAATCCATCCGGTTTTCTTCAGGGAATAGCTGTGTTTGTCGTGATCGGCATAGCAATATATGTAATTTTACGGCTTATGGGTAAAACAAATCCTCAGAAAAAAGAGCAGCGTGCATTTGTAAAAGCAGCAAAACAATCGAAAAGACGATTGCAAAAGAAAGATACAAAAAGCACCACACCTGGAACACTGGCTACATTAAAAAAAGTAGCCAAGAGAAAGACAAAGAAAACGGCTCATTTAACGGTTATTGATGGAAAAAAAGGGAAAAAGAAAAATCGAGCATCCTTTTAGGTGCTCGTTTTTTTTGGTATTATTTAGTAACACCAGGTCCTAAAAAATTGCTCTGCCTGCTGCCTTCCAATTTCATATATTGCCTTTTTCCTTTCAGTAGTTAACTCAGATTCGATTGGAAAAATTCCATCTGTTGGAATAAAAATGATGTTTTTGACGTGCCTTTTGGAGATATATCTTGCATCATGGGCATCCTTCATCGTTTCAAATAGAGCGGAAAATAACTGAATGGCATTGTCAATTCGATGTTTTTCATGTTCATATTCATTTGGACTTAGCTTAACCCCTAAAACTGGTCTAACCTTATGTCTATCATCCTTATCAAACAGCCAAATTGGAAAGTTACTAAGAACTCCCCCATCTACAAGGATATTAACCCCATCTACCCCGCGCAATTTTACTGGCTCAAAAAAATAAGGAATGCTGCAGCTCATTCGGACAGCCCTTGCAACAGAGAATGATCCTGGAGAGATCCCATACCTCTCCAAGTCGTCAGGTAGAACAATCATTTGGCCATTGCTGATGTCCGAAGCAATAACCCTAAGTGCTTGGGGAGGGAGGTCAGAGAATGTCTTTATCCCTTTAGCTTCAAGTATTTGCCTTAGCCAATTTTCTAACTCATTCCCTTTATATAAACCTAGCTTCCAATATAAAAAAAGCCATCTTGCAAAAGGAATGAATGATTTTCTTGCATCCATCATTTTATTAAATTCAAATTCATCCATTAGCTGAAACATTTCTTTACTTGTATATCCTGCTGCAACTAAGGCTGCAACAATTCAGCCGGCACTAGTTCCTGCAAGTCTTACAAAGTGAAAGCCTCTTTTTTCAATTTCTTCACAGGCTCCAACGAGTGCAAAACCTCTGATTCCTCCTCCAGAAAAAACGCCGTCTATCTTCATGGCTGCCACTCCTAAAGATGTATTTACTGATACACTTTAAGCAGCCTGACAAGAAAATAGTACCTTGGATAAAGGAAAATTTTTAAGTGAAATATTGGACAACAGCGTTGGGAAAGAAAGTATCTACATATCTGCGAATCGTCGTTTCCAAATCCTTTGCTTCATCATCAGGATAGACATATTTGCCGATGCCATATCTTCCCCATTTGTATTTACGCTTTTCTTCGTCCATTTCCAGTTTTGTTTTTGGATACCGTTTTTCAATCACTTTTTTTGCTGGCTTTGTGAATCGATGCTGAATTAGTTCAAACGTTAGGTTCGGCAAATCAAGACCTGCTAGATGTTCCTTCAACCGATCAAACAACTCACGATATCCATCTTCCCAATCCTCATGCATATAGATAGGGGCAATGATAAAACCTAGCGGATACCCCGCCTTTGCGACTTTACGGGCGGCGTCTAGTCTTTCATCAAAAGAAGAGGTACCTGGCTCGAAGTTTTTAATTACGTATCGTGAATTGACACTAAACCGAAAACGAGTCTTTCCGTTATGTTCAGCATCAAGTAGATGGTCGACATGATGGAATTTGGTGACAAAGCGCAGTCGGCCATATTCCGTTTTTCCAATAAACTCAATGGTCTTTTTTAAAGAATGGGTTAAATGATCTAATCCCACAATATCAGAGGTACACGCTGCTTCAAAGCGTGTGATTTCGGGTGCTCGCTCATCCATGTATTTTTGCGCTTGTTCAAAAATCTCTTCTAGATTTACATATGTCCTTATATATGGTTTACTGCCCAAGGTTGTTTGCAGGTAACAATAGTGGCAATGGCCCATGCATCCTGTTGCAAGCGGTATGGCGTATTCTGCGGATGGTTTGGAGGTGTCAAACTTCAATGTTCTTCTTACACCTACAACCAGAGTCGATTTTGCATTGCGGTATTGCTGAAGTTCATTTTCACCCGGAATTCCCCTAACTTGGTTATGGGAGGTGGTTTCCCGTATTTCGAGTCCTAACTTTTCAAATTTCTCTTTCAGCTCGCAGCCAAGCGGATATTCCAATGCTTGCGGTTCGATGTAAACTAATTGAGGCATAAAAGGATCCATATGTATTTCCTCATTTCATAGTCACTTTTTTGTAGTATGAGCATAAAAAAACAAAAGAGGATAGAAAGTTTTTTCCATCCTCTTTTGTGCATTTTTTATAGCCCGCATTTTAATTGCGTACCGCAGTTTGTACAAGTGTTGCAGCCGCCAATTTCTTTTACTTTTCCTTTGCGGCAGACAGGACATGTGTTGCCCACTTCTGAACCGATTGTAACATCTGTTGACCGTAAATCGCTGATTGTATCAACTAAGACAACATGTTGTTTTGGTTTTTCCTTAACATGCTTTACGTCTTCCTGAGTGTTCTCTTCTGCTTTAAGGGTTAGTACTTGCGAGTCGCGGGAGCCATCTACATAAACTGTTCCGCCTTTTGCTCCGCCGCGATATAGGCGCTCATATACTTTTTCAACTTGTTCAACGCTGTAGCCTTTTGGTGAGTTAACAGTTTTACTAATGGAGCTGTCAATCCAGCGCTGGATCACACATTGTACATCTGCATGTGCTTCAGGTGCAAGTTCCATTGCTGTAACAAACCAGCTTGGAAGATTGTCTTTGTCAGCTTCTGGATGCTGTTCAAGGTATTCTTTTACGATATCCGCATTGACCTCGATAAATTTACCAAGGCGTCCGCTGCGGAAGTAAGAAAAGGAAAAATATGGTTCAAGCCCAGTAGATACCCCTACCATTGTCCCAGTGCTTCCAGTAGGAGCAACAGTAAGTAAATGAGAGTTCCTGATTCCATATTCTAAGATCGAGCTGCGAATTTCTTCAGGCATTTTTTGCATATAACCTGTTTCGATGAATGCTTCTCTTAGACGATTGGTTTCGTCAGAAGTTTCGCCTGTTAAGAATGGGAAGCTTCCCTTTTCTTTTGCCAATTCAATGGATGTTTTATACGCAGTGGTTGCGATTGCTTCAAATACTTGATCAACAAGCTCGTTGCCTTCTTCTGAACCATACTCAGTTTCACAATAAATGAGCAGGTCATGAAGTCCCATAACACCTAGACCAACACGACGCTCGCCTAGGGCCTGCTTTTTATTTTCTTCTAGGAAGTATGGAGTAGCGTTAATAACGTTATCCTGCATCCGTACTCCGACTTCTACCGTTTGCTTTAATTTTTCGAAATTCACCATTTTTGTTTCTTTGTCTGCCATTTCCGCTAGGTTTACAGCAGCAAGGTTACAAACGGAAAATGGTGCAAGGGGTTGTTCCCCACACGGATTTGTTGCAACTACTTTTTGTCCATATGCTTTAGCATTTGTCATGTCGTTCGCATTATCGATAAAGAAAATGCCTGGTTCTGCAGAGTAGGTAGCACAAATATTAATTAAGTTCCAAAGTTCTTTCGCACGAATCTTTTTGTACACCCGTATTTTGTGTCCTAGTTTTTCCCACTCACGAACATCGCCATATTTATGCCATTCTTCGTTGTAAGCTTTCATTTCTTCTTCGTTGTAAATCTCAACATATGGAAAACGCAATTCATATTCAGCATCATTTTCAACTGCATCCATAAATTCCTTTGTCAAACAAACAGAGATGTTTGCACCTGTTAGGAATTCAGAATTGTGAACAGAATAATTTCCGCCTTCTTCAAGCTTTTCTTCAGCAGCTGCGATGATTTCTTCACTGAAACCTCCGGACCCTGGAATATCTTTGTATCGAACAATGCCTTGATACATATCCCTTTCTTGCTGGGTCAATGGAGTGAATTTTAATTTATCTTTTGCAAGCTTTTTAATCGTTTCATCGCTTGTATTTTCAATTAAGAATCGTAGAATTCTTGGATTTTGCATCTTAGAGATAATGAATTCAATAATGTCAGGATGCCAGTCCGAAAGCATGATCATCTGGGCACCTCTGCGCGAACCACCTTGCTCAACTAAATGCGTCAGTTTCGCAATGTCATCAAGCCATGAAACAGACCCTGATGATTTTCCATTTACGCCCCTTGCCAATGTATTGCGTGGACGCAATGTTGAACCGTTCGTTCCGACACCGCCGCCGCGGCTCATGATCTCCATAACCTGCTTGCGGTGATCAGAAATACCTTCACGAGAATCAGCTACAAACGGCATGACATAACAGTTAAAGTACGTAACATCCGTTTCAGCACCTGCACCATAAAGAACACGTCCGGCAGGGATAAAGTTTAAGTTTACTAATTCCTCATAAAACTTCTCAAACCATTCCTGACGCTTTTCTTCCGTTTTCTCAACAGCTGCAAGTCCAGTTGCATTCCGTTTGGCAATCTGCTCATAAAAAATTTCCAGAGGCTTTTCTATCACATCCAAAGAACGGTTGATAATGCCATCTACAGCTTCTTGCGGATCAAGTACTCCTCTAAACTCTTCTTCAACTACGACAGTTGCTTTTTTCTTCTCCCAGTCAATTTCCATAATGTAGCCCAGACCACGTGCAGGGAATTTTGGATCTTCTTTTATAGTTAAAACAACGAAGTCACCTTGTGTGAGCGTAATTTTTTCTGTGTCCTTAAACGTATAACGGTCCAGCATAACTAAACGCGAAACACCCTTATGTGTAATTTTCATGTCCGGGGTGATCGGGTGTACTTGAGGAAAAAGATGAATATCCTCGTTTAGTCTTTCAATATCAATATTCAGTTTTGGTCTAAAAACAACTGACATGGGAACAACTCCTTCAAATATGTGTTTCACAAATGCTCTATTCTAGTTAGTTCATTGCTAGATCTAGATGTAAATTTAATATCTTTAAGTTACCACATGAGTTTATAAAACACAATCAAAAAATCTATATGTAGTACCGAAAATATTTTCGACACCACCATATATTGTATTTACAGCAAATAATAAAAAATTTGTCAAACTCAAAATAAAATAGATTTTGAAGTAAATCCAAGATTTCGACCGTTTTTCTGCCGAAAATCATAAATTTCAACAAAATCCACCACTTGCACTTTTATATGACTAGGAATATGTGAGGGGTTGTTTAATAGCTAATTTGTTCTCTTACTTCCATCCTTTCAATAAAAAGAAAAAGCCGCAGCGGCTTTTCCTTTACCTTTTAAAATTCCATTCTTCTGATTCATATCTATCATTAGCAATCTTATCTACATATGCTAATTCTTCTTCTGTTAACTGATATGGCTGCAATTCGATATTTAATCCTTCAGCAAACCCTTTATAAAAAGCGTCTTTCGCCTCTTCAAGTGTGATTCGCCTTGGACTGATTTCATTGATGGCAACAGCTTTACTCTTAAAAGCTTTCCTCATTCGCTCCTTTACACGCTCATTAGGGTATTTAAATAAGCTGAATAACTTTTCTTCGTCTAAATCTAGAAGAATCGATCCATGCTGCAGGATCACACCCTTTTGTCTTGTTTGAGCGCTGCCTGCAACCTTACGTCCTTCGACAACAAGCTCATACCAGCTTGGAGCATCAAAACAGACAGCAGAACGAGGAGACTTTAATGCTTCTCTTTCTTCCTTCGTTTTTGGTATGGCAAAATAAGCCTCAAGCCCTAAATGATGAAATCCTTTTAAGATTCCTTCTGATATTACTCGGTATGCCTCAGTAACTGTCTTAGGCATTTCTGGATGCTCCTCAGAGACAATGACACTATATGTAAGTTCATGATCATGAAGAACCCCCCTGCCCCCAGTCGGCCTTCTTACAAAGCCTAAGCCATATTTTTTTACCGCTTCTAAATCAATTTCCTTCTCAACCTTTTGAAAATAGCCGATTGAAAGTGTGGGGGGATTCCAGCCATAAAAACGAATGACGGGAGGAAATTTACCTTCACTATGCCAATTAAGCAATGCCTCATCTAAAGCCATATTAAAAGCCGGAGAACCGTTTCCGGAATCAATAAAACGCCAAATTTCTTTTTCCATACTATAAACCTCGTTTTTATATTGTTTATTCCAATCATAAATTAGTCTATCAAAATAAGATAAAAAAACAAAGAAACCTGTTTTGGTATAATTTTTTTAGTCTTGCATAAAAGAATTTTTGTGAACAACCTTTACCATTAATGATAGGACTTATATAATTAATTCTGTCTGATGCAGCAAAGCTTTGAAAGGAGTAAGAAAAATTGAGTACACTTTATTCATTAATCGTTATGATCGTAGTCGTAGCTGCCTATTATGGTGGTTCCTGGCTTTATCAGCGAAAAGTAGTTAAAACGGTTACAGAAGAGGAATTTCGTGCTGGCTATCGAAAAGCACAGCTTATTGATGTACGTGAACCAAATGAATTCGAAGCAGGACATATTTTAGGTGCCCGTAATATTCCGCTTACACAAATGAGAATGCGCATGAAGGAAATTCGTCCTGATCTTCCTGTTTATTTATATTGCCAAAGTGGCATGCGCAGCGGTCGTGCCGCAACACAGCTATATCGAAAAGGCTATAGAGACCTTACCCATCTAAAAGGTGGCTTTAAAGGCTGGACAGGCAAAGTAAAAACGAAAAAATAACTAATAAAAGAGCTGATTCTCCGAATCAGCTCTTTTATTACCCTATTAACTATTTTGATAACGCAGAATCGGTTTGCGAGCCGCAGTGGTTTCATCTAAACGACCGACTACGGTTGTATGGGGTGCTTCTTGGACAATTTCCGGATTTTCTTCAGCTTCTTTTGCAATTTGGATCATCGTATCAATAAAGGAGTCCAGTGTTTCCTTCGATTCTGTTTCTGTTGGTTCAATCATGATGCATTCTTCCACATTTAGTGGGAAGTAAATGGTTGGCGGATGGTAGCCAAAATCAAGGAGACGTTTTGCGATATCCAAGGTACGTACTCCTAATTTTTTCTGACGTCTGCCGCTTAGCACAAATTCATGCTTGCAATGGCGATCATATGGAAGATCATAATAATCGGCAAGTCTTCTCATCATATAATTTGCGTTTAGCACCGCATATTCCGTTACAGCTTTTAGCCCATCAGGTCCCATTGAGCGGATGTACGTATAGGCACGAACATTAATTCCAAAATTACCATAATAAGGTTTTACTCGGCCAATCGATTGCGGACGATCATAATCAAATACATATTCTTCCCCTTGCTTAGTGATAACAGGCTTTGGAAGGAAAGGGATCAATTCTGCTTTAACACCAACCGGACCTGAACCTGGTCCGCCGCCGCCATGAGGGCCTGTAAAGGTTTTGTGTAAATTTAAATGAACTACATCAAACCCCATATCTCCAGGACGAGCTTTTGACAGAACAGCGTTCAAATTCGCACCGTCATAATAAACTTTTCCTCCTGCTGCATGAACAATTTCTGCCACTTCCACTATATTTTCCTCAAATAAGCCAAGTGTGTTTGGATTGGTTAACATTAAAGCGGCCGTATCTTCCCCGGCAACAAGTTTCAAATCTTCCAGATCAATAAGACCATTTTCATTCGATTTTACTGTGACGATTTCTAGGCCGGCTACTGTTGCGGAAGCAGGGTTTGTGCCATGAGCAGAATCAGGAATAATGACCTTATTACGATTTGTATCACCATTTGCTTCATGGTAGGCGCGGATTAGCATTAGTCCAGTCCATTCCCCATGCGCACCTGCCGCAGGCTGTAAAGTGACTTCATCCATCCCAGTAATCTCAACTAAATGCTGCTGCAGATCATACATCAGCTCGAGTGCTCCTTGAACAGAACTTTCATCCTGAAGCGGATGTATATGAGCAAAACCATTATAGCGGGCCACATTCTCGTTCATTTTTGGATTATATTTCATTGTACAAGATCCTAGTGGATAAAATCCTGAATCCACACCATGATTTCTTCTGGATAAAGCCGTATAATGACGCATGATATCGAGCTCTGATACTTCAGGAAGCTGAGCATCTTCATCACGCAGATACCCTTCAGGGAGCAAACTTTTTATATCTACTTCTGGTACATCCATTTCAGGAAGACTATAGCCAACACGTCCGAAAGTACTAGATTCAAAAATAAGAGGCTGATCTTGATTATTCATGTAAATCCCCCAATTCTTTCACGAGAGTATCAATTTCTTCCCTTGTTCGAAGCTCTGTTACACAAATGAGCATATGGCCTGCTAATTCAGGATAATTGCGTCCCAAATCATATCCGCCAATAAACCCTTTTTGCAAGAGCTGGCGATTTATTTCTTTAATCGGTTTA
Source organism: Neobacillus sp. PS3-12 (assembly GCF_030915385.1). Classification (GTDB taxonomy): domain Bacteria; phylum Bacillota; class Bacilli; order Bacillales; family Cytobacillaceae; genus JAEVLT01. The sequence continues at coordinate 970,352 of NZ_CP133268.1, forward strand.
TTCACTTTAACAACAAATTCATTAAACAATGGTCCCTCAAAAGCAATTTTGAAACCATTCGCCTTAAAAGCAGTCTTAGCATAATGAGCTTTTTGTAAATTTGCTGTAGCCATCTCCTTAACACCTTGTTTTCCTAATGCTGTCATTGCAACAGAAGCTGCTAAAGCATTTAAGGCTTGGTTGGAACAAATATTAGAAGTGGCTTTATCGCGCCTTATATGTTGTTCCCTTGCTTGCAGGGTTAAAACAAAACCGCGTCTGCCTTGATCATCAATTGTTTGCCCGACAAGGCGGCCAGGAACTTTACGCATTAGTTTACTAGTAACAGCAAAATAGCCACAATGCGGTCCTCCAAATGCAGTAGGAATTCCAAATGGTTGCGCATCACCGACAACAATATCAGCACTAAACTTCCCTGGAGGTGTAAGAACGCCTAAGGATAATGGATTGCTGGAAACAACGAACAATGATTTATGAGCATGAGTCACTTCTTCGATCTCTTTTAATGGCTCAATTTGGCCGAAAAAGTTTGGATACTGCACAATAACAGCTGCTATTTCTTCATTTACAAGCCCTTTTAGTTCATCTAAATCGGTCACACCGTTTTGAGCCGAAACTTCAATTACTTCAATACGTTGACCCTTTGCATATGTTTTAACAACCTCTCTTGCTTCAGGGTGAACAGCGCTAGAGATGATAATTTTTTTCTTTTTGGTATGTCCTGCACTTAACATCGCAGCCTCAGCAAGAGCTGTTCCACCATCGTACATCGATGAGTTTGCCACATCCATGCCCGTCAATTCACAAATCATGGTTTGAAATTCAAAGATCGCTTGAAGCTCTCCTTGGGAAATTTCAGGCTGATAGGGTGTGTAGGCAGTGTAAAATTCGGAACGGCTTAAAACATGATCAACAATCACAGGTATATAATGGTCATATACTCCCGCACCCAAAAAGGATGCATTTTTCTTAAGATCAGCATTTTTTTCAGCCATTCTCGCAAGTTCTTTCATTAAGGAGGACTCTGATTTGGCAGGCTTAATATTGTATTCGCCTTTAAATCTTACGCTTTCTGGTACATCATTAAAAAGCTCGTCAATGGAAGATACGCCGATCCTCTCGAGCATCGCTTTTTTATCTTCCTCTGTCATTGGTAAATAACGATGTTGGTTCATTCCCCTTGCTCCCTTCCGTTATTTCGTTCTTTTGTAAAAAGGTGTCGGAACAACTTTAGCTTTTAATTTCTTCCCGCGGATTTCAACTTCAACTTCCTGATCAAGCTGGGAATACTCCGTTTTAATCAGTGCAAGACCAATATTTTTCTTTAAGGTTGGAGATTGTGTTCCAGTTGTGACTTCACCAATTTGTTCATCCCCAGAAAAGACTAAATAACCGTGGCGGGGAATTCCGCGCTCAATCATTTCAATTCCAACAAGTTTTCTGGTAAGCCCTTCTGCTTTTTGCTTTAATAATGCTTCTCTCCCTAAAAAGTTTGCATCCTTGTTTAATTTAACAGCGAAACCAATTCCAGCCTCAAGCGGAGAAATATCCCTCGATAATTCCTGACCATATAGAGCTAAAGTAGCTTCAAAGCGCAACGTATCTCTTGCACCAAGCCCGCAAGGCAGAACACCCTCACTTTCTCCAGCTGTAAGAATTTCTTTCCAAAGCAGTGTGGCAACATCAGCATCACAATAGATTTCAAACCCATCTTCACCCGTGTAACCAGTTCGGGAGATAAGTGTTTTTTGACCACAAATATCTACATTTTGTTGAAATTTAAATGTGCCAATCCCGTTTAAATCTGCCCTAGTGAGTTTCTGTAGGACTGCTGCAGCTGCTGGCCCCTGCAGTGCCAATTGTGCCGTTTTTTCAGAAAGATTTTGAAGCTGAACATCGCCTTCTACATGTTGAACAAGCCACCCAAAGTCCTTTTCAATATTAGAAGCGTTAATGACAAGGAGATAATGGTAATCCGCTAGTTTGTAGATAAGCAAATCATCGACTGTTCCGCCATTTTCATAACACATTGCCGTATATTGGGCACCGCCCGTTTGCAGCTTAGCTACATCATTGGTAACCATTTTCTGTAAATAGTTTAAACTTTCCTTCCCTTTAACCTCGACTTCTCCCATATGAGAAACATCAAAAAGTCCTGCTCTTGTTCTGACGGCCTCATGTTCCTCTTTTATGCTAGAAAATTGGACAGGTAATTCCCAACCTCCAAAGTCAATCGTTTTTCCGCCGTATTCCTTATAAACTACAAAAAGCGGTGTTCGTTTCAATTCAGTCATTCAAATTCCCCCTTTTTTCGACTTATTTTGCCCACTAAAAAAGGACAGAAACCTCCCTTTTTAAAAAAGTAGGTCTCTGTCCTTGCACCTGAAAGTTTAACCAAAATGGCTTTCCCCTTTGGTGGCTGCATGACTAATGAAGCACTCTCCAGAGCTGCGTCAAACAAGAGTTCTTTTGCCTGAGAGATTCACAGTCTGTACTGCTTGCTCCTTCGGCGCTACATACAATCTTGTAGTCTCTCCCCTTGTTATCATCCGCATTTATAAAATTTAGCGAATTGGTCATACTAAAACAAACTCTAAAGATTTTACGTAATTAAAAATATTTCAAACTTTCAAAGCTACTTTCATCCTACATGAAAATGCTTACTTGAGCAATAAATTTTTATCTAAAAGGAGTTAATACGATGTCGGTCCAAATTGATTTTGATTCCTCCTGGCAGGATGGTTTACTGCATAGAATTGACCACGATGGACCATGGGGAAATTGGGAACTTTTTAAACTCGCAGTGGACATTGAAAGGCATTTAGTCATTCCTGAATTTGAGGGCCTCCAAGCCCCTAAGCATCTTCCAAATCTAACTCCGCTTCCCCATCAGCTTGAAACAGCAAAGCAAGTAATCGAAAACATGAATGGCAAAGCCATTCTTGCAGATGAAGTTGGACTAGGAAAAACTATTGAAGCCGGTTTAATTTTAAAAGAATACATGATACGCGGATTAGTCAAAAAGGTGCTGATACTTGTACCGGCCTCGCTTGTGACCCAATGGGCATCTGAATTAAATTCAAAATTCTTCATTCCAGCCGTTACACAGAGAAAAAGCTATGTTTGGGAACAATATGATGTCGTTGTTTCCTCCATTGACACAGCTAAGCGAAGCCCGCATCGAGAGATCATTAATGGGCTGGACTATGATCTAATCATTATTGATGAGGCCCATAAATTGAAAAATAATAAAACAAAAAACTATGAATTTGTCCAAAACCTAAAAAAGAAATTCTGTTTACTGTTAACTGCAACACCTATTCAAAACCGAATTGAAGAAATCTTTAACTTGGTCTCTCTTCTAAAGCCCGGACATCTAGGAAGTGAAACAGCTTTCTATGAAAAATATAAACGGGATTCCCGCTCCTTAAATGATGACGAGCATTTAAAAGAACTAGTGAATAAAGTTATGATCCGAAATCGTCGTGCTGACACGGGAATAGAATGGACAAAGCGAAAAGTAGAAACAATCCCAATCGAAATTACCGAGCAAGAAAAAGAATTATACAATGCGATAACCGAACTAAAAAGTGAAGGTGATTGGACGCAGGGTAGTGCCTTTTCTGTCATGACACTGCAGCGTGAAGCATGCAGCAGCAGGGAAGCTGTCTACCATACTTTGAAAAACATGCTAGAAAAACAGGAAAACCCAAGTCAAGCCTACAAGGATAAAATCCAATATTTAATTTCTAAAGTAGAGGCAGTCGGGCAAAATTCAAAGGCCAAAAAAGCACTGGAGCTGATACAATCCATTGATGATAAGGTCATCATTTTTACCGAATATCGGGCTACCCAACTTTATTTACAATGGTTTTTAAAACAACATGGTATTACATCCGTCCCTTTCCGCGGAGGATTTAAGCGCGGGAAAAAGGATTGGATGCGCGAGCTGTTCCAAAAACAGGCCCAAGTCTTAATAGCAACTGAAGCTGGTGGTGAAGGGATTAACCTGCAGTTTTGTCATCATATTATTAACTTTGATTTGCCATGGAATCCAATGCGCCTTGAACAGAGAATTGGCCGGATTCATCGGCTTGGCCAAGAAAAGGATGTTATGATCTATAATTTTGCGATTAAGGATACGGTTGAAGAACATATCTTAAAACTGTTATATGAAAAAATTCATCTTTTTGAGAAAGTAATTGGAGAGCTCGACGATATCCTAACAAAGCTTGAATTTGGCAATATTGAAGATCACTTAATTGATATTTTTAGCGGGTCATCTTCAGAAGGTGAAATGCGAATCAAAATGGAAAACCTCACTTCAATGATTGAGTTTGCCAATGATTTAAAAAAGGAGGATTTACATGCAGCAGCAGGAAATACATCAATTTCTTGAACAGTACTTTCTAGCAAATAATTGTCAATTTATGCAAAATGGGCCTGGATTTATGAGTGTCCAATTAACCGTGGACCTTGATAAAGAACTAATGAACCGACCATTTTATTGGCATTATTTAGAAAAACCGGTGGTATCCCAAACCCAATGCAGCTTACTTTTATAACAGATCAAAATAAGGCTCCTGATTCAATAAAAGGGGAGACGATTCATTTTGGTTCGCCCAGACTACATCAAATTTTTCAATCAACTAAAAGCCTTGCGGGCTATATTCGCCTTTACGAGAATCATAACTATAGCAATCAGCAAACCCCCTTATATCCTTGGCTATGTCTGAATTTAAAAATTTCTTACAAATGTGATCGTAAATGCGATATCTTTAGGTCAATTGGTTTGCAGTTGATTACAGGTCAAATGGTGGAAGATTTCCATACCACGTTATTGACGGTCCCGTTAACACCAAAGATTCCAGACTACTCTTTTACTCTTTCACCCCTTATTAAGCCAGTGAGCGGAATAAATCGGATCGAAAAATTTATCAAGATGGGAATCAATAATGAAGATCATAATTGGGCAGAGGAAGCTAGAAACCGCTGGGAAAAGGACCTACAGTTGTTAGATCATTTTTATGAAAACGAGGAAAATAAAAACGAGAGCTATGAAATAGAAAAAAAAGCTCTACAAGAACAATATGAACCGAAAATCATTATTTCATATATTAATGGCGGTCTATTTTACTTAACTCAAAAGTCTTTTTAACTTCTTGACTGTTCCCTTCATTTTTTAAAATTTTTTTCTAAAAAATGAAGGGATAGACGGAATTCTGTCGAATAAACTTATATATTCATGAAAGGTGGTGTTTTTTATTGTAAGCGCTACAGAAATATTAGCCAATCGAATTATCTCAGATGCCGTTAGAAACCAAGCAACAGATATTCACATTATTCCTCGAAGAACAGACACACTCATCCAATTCCGTTTAACAAACAAGTTAATTCCTCGTTTATCACTGCCAATTGAAGATTGTGACCGACTTATCTCCCATTTTAAATTCACAGCTAATATGGATATTGGCGAAAGAAGACGTCCGCAGAATGGTGCCTTTATTTGCGAAATCAACGGTGAGTTGCTTGGACTGAGACTCTCCACTCTGCCCTCCAACAGTCGAGAAAGCCTCGTCATTAGGTTATTGCCGCAACAAGAACAAATCCCCTTCCATCAGCTATCCTTATTCCCATTAATGACCAGAAAGTTGCTTGCACTTCTCAAACATGCCCATGGCTTAATTATTTTCACAGGTCCCACTGGAAGCGGAAAATCAACTACCCTCTACTCTCTTTTAAATGAAACTGCACACCTTTTTCACCGTAATGTCATTACCCTTGAAGATCCAATCGAAAAAAATTATGATTCCGTACTACAAGTGCAAGTGAACGAAAAAGCAGGCATCACGTATGCAACTGGTTTAAAAGCGATCTTACGACACGACCCAGATATTATCATGGTTGGGGAAATCAGGGATAGCGAAACAGCTAAAATTGCTGTACGTGCTGCCCTAACCGGTCACCTTGTCTTGACAACCATGCACACTAGGGATGCCAAGGGGGCTGTTTATCGTCTGCATGAATTTGGCGCCAATTGGCTTGAAGTCGAACAGACCTTGGTCGCAGTCACTGCACAAAGGCTGGTTGAGCTAACATGCCCTTTTTGTGAGGATGAGTGTACACCGTTTTGTTACACGGAGGGAAGATGGAAAAGAGCAAGTGTTTTTGAACTTTTATCAGGAAAAAATCTTCATTTGGCGATGAAGGAAGCAAAGGGGGCTAATGTCGATCTAAATTATCGGACATTAAAGGATGTTATTCGAAAAGGAATTGCCCTCGGATATATTAAAGAAAGTGAATACGAAAGGCTTGTATATGATGAAACAACGTAAATGGACCTTGATGGAGCAAGCAACTTTTTTAAAAAGGATTGGTGAGTTGTTAGCAAGAGGATATCCGGTTGCAGAGGCAATGGAATCCGTTTCCTTTCAATTATCCCCTTCAAAAAAAGTGGAGTTAGTAGAATGCTTAGCTGCATTAAAAAAAGGACTTACCTTTCATGAGGTATTAGCCACCCTTGGATTTCACAGTGATTTGATCGGCTACGTCTATTTCGCAGAACAACATGGGAGCTTTGCCGAAGCCCTTTTAGAAGGAAGCGGACTTGCATTAAGAAAAGCAAAAGATATGCATTCCTTATTAAAACTCCTACAATACCCCTTAGTCTTAATTATGATCACTGGCTTTTTATTTCTCTTTGTTGAAAAAATGTTATTACCTAAATTTACCTCGTTATTTAAATCAATGAACCTTGAAGCAAATTTTTTCACAAAAATTGTTTATGCATTTGGACAATTTTTTCCAACAGTCATTTTTGCCATGTGCATGATCCTCGTATTATTAGGAATCTACTACTGGTTCATTTTCCGAAAAATTTCCGTGCTCCAACAAAAATCCCTCTTGTCCAATCTTCCGCTAATTGGAAATTCCCTCAAATTATTGTATACTCACTATTTTTCCACACAATTAAGTTTTCTATTATCAGGCGGGATTTCCTTTTCTGAGGCACTCTTGTTATTTGAGAAAAATAAGAACCAGCCCTTATACAGTGAGCTGTCTAAACAAATCAAGTTAAAACTGGTTACAGGTGAACACCTAGAGTCAATTTTGGGCAGTTTTCCATTTTTTGAAAAGGAATTTCCACTAATCGTTAAACACGGCCAAGAAAATGGAAAGTTAGATCAGGAATTACTGTTTTACAGCAAGCATTGTATTGTCCTTTTAGAAGAAAAGGTGGAAAAAAGTTTAAAAACCATTCAGCCCATTCTCTATTTATTTATTGGTTTTCTCGTTGTGTCAATGTACTTAGCAATCCTATTACCAATGTTCCATCTAATGGATGGAATCTAAAACGGAGGAAAATAGATATGAAAAATGAAAAGGGTTTTACGTTAATTGAAATGATGATTGTCATGCTCATTATCTCTGTTTTGTTAATCATTACAATTCCAAATATTACGAAGAATAATTCCAATATCAATAACAAAGGCTGCAGTGCTTTTAAAAAAATGGTAGAAGCCCAGATCCAATCATATGAAATGGAAAATGACCAACCACCGACATCGATCAAGGAACTTATTGATGACAATTATTTAAAAACAGATAAATGTCCTGACGGGACACCTGTTGCCATTCAAGCAGATGGAACTGTTGAAACTGTTGTAGTCCAATGAAATCTGAACAAGGCTTCACGCTCATAGAAGCATTGTTTGTATTAGCAATTTTCCTTATCATTGCCACGGTTTCTGCTATTTGCTTTAAACCGCAACATGAAACGATGGAAAGCGAAGCATTTCTATATCAGCTTCAGTCAGACCTATTTTACGGCCAGCAATATGCGCTTTCCCACCAGCATACCGTTTCCGTCGTTATCTATCCGGATCAGCATTATTACATTTTACGCTACACCCCAACATCAAAGCCCTTTTTAACAAGGTATTACTCCAATTTAATAACGATTTCCCCTGTTACCCTTTCATTAGTTTTCGATTTTACTCCAAGTGGGTCTGTGAATAAGTCTGGTTCTATTGCGCTCCAATGTGGAGGTAAACATTACCTATTAACCATTTTGATTGGAAAGGGCCGTTTTTATGTGGTTAAAGAATGATGGGCTAATATTGGCCGAGCTTCTGCTGTCATTATCATGTTTATTAATGCTTGGCTTGTTTTTCATCCCTTTGATCATTGATTTTAAGGTAAAAGACCGTTCTCTTCAGGTTGAAAAGCAAGCATATCAACTTTTGTACGATGAGTTATACACTTTTACCAACAATCCCCTTTTAACTTCCAATCATTCAGTTATTATTAATGAAATTGAATATCAGATTTTTTGGCAGGAAATAGCTGATTCGGGGCAAAAGGAGGTGTGCGTTAAGGTTGAAAAGAATCTTTTTCAGATTGAAAAAAGCATTTGCAAAACACCTGAATGAACATGCCTTTACACTTGTTGAAATGTTATTTGCCTTTTTGGTTTTTACAGTCATCATCTTTTTTATTTCACCACTTTTGGGTGTCATGGTTCAACATAATGCCCCTTCCATAAGGTTTCAGGAAATGGAGTGGGATGTATTTTCCAGCCAAATTAAAAAAGAAATTCGAATGAGCACAAAAGGGCAAGTTGTTAGTAACCGTCTAATTTTAACGGAAGATGGCGGCAGTATTTCTTTTGAAAAATATGAAAATATTCTCCGAAGGCGGGTAAACAATACAGGACATGAAGTTTTGCTTCAAAACGTTGCAGAAGTAAATTTTACCCTTTTTCCTAATATGGTAAGAGTTGATGTAAAGGCTTTAAATCATCGAGAATATCTTTTAAATGTTCCCACATTTCTCAATTGGAGCAGTACACCATGATGAAAAATCAGAGGGGATTTACTTACCCATTGACACTTTCAATCCTTTTATCGTTTCTCATTTTCTTTTCCATTCAAGTAGACCAGCTTTTGGCAGATGAAAAAATGTTCCACGAAACAAAGAACATTTTATTGGAAGAGTATTATATGTTCATCTCAATAAAAAATGTTGAGGGAAAACTTCAAACTGGTGAAACCATTGCACAAAAAGGTACCTTTCCATATCTTAATGGGTATATCAGCTACCAAGCAGATTTACCATCAGGCAGTACGCAAAAAATAACGTTCACACTTCAGCTTCCTAGTGGAGAAACCATTGTTGGTATTGGATATTTTGATAAAAATTTAAAAAAGTTAACAAAATGGGTCGAAAAAAACTAACTAAGAACCTTTTAGCATGGATCATGGGTGTTTGTTACGGTTTTAAACTGGACATACTTATCTATAATAGGTTTTAGGTAGGTGTGTCCATGAAAACGAATGATTATGTAAAATATATGACACAAACATTTGTAAAATTTATTGACCAGCCAAGAGAAGAGCGCATGCGGCAAAGACAGGAAAGACGAGAAAATAAAGCGGCGTTTTGGTTTCGTTGGTTTGGTATTATGCCTTATATACTGTACAGTGAGGTAAAAAAGAGAAAAAGATCGTGAAGGAACAGGTATTCCTGTTCCTTTTTATTTCTGTCAACATTTTTTTGTGATTTATTTCTCATTTTTTGAACATTATAAGACTGTAATTGTGAACATTTTCTAAACATATAGTGTTTATATTGTTAACCTCATTCCCTAGCTCTAAAAACTGTAATATAATTGAAAATATTATGGGGGTCAGAGGTGAACTAGATGGAACAAACATTAAAAATTACAAACGTATTATCAGATCCAACACGTTATTACATCTATCAATACATTACTAATCGTCATCAAGAAGTAACTGTTCAAGAAGTAGCTGACCATTTTAACATTCATCCAAATGTCGCGAGGCTACATTTATCAAAACTAGAAGATGTAAATATGCTTGCTTCCGAAACAAAAAAAACAGGAAAAGGCGGCAGACCAAGCAGATTGTACCGTCTTTCAGATGATGTGATCCAACTTCACTTTCCATTCCGCGATTATATGCTTTTAGCAAAGGTTGCGATTGAGACAATGGTTTCACTTGGTGAAGCAGGAAAAACAGCACTATACCATACAGGAAAACGGTTTGGTGCAGAAGTAATTGAACAAGAATTGGCGAAAAAATCATTATCCAACAATGAATTGGAATTCGAGCAAAAGCTAAATATCTTAAAGAGTGCTGCAACTCTTGCAGGTTTTTATCCTGAATTTGAAGTAAATGGTGATCATTCCAAAATTTATTTTCAAATCTTTAATTGTCCATTTAAAGAAGTTGCACAGGACCATACTGATACAGTTTGTAATATGCATCAGGAATTTCTTCGAGGGATGTTTGAAGCGCTGTTTAGTTCTGCAGAACTGATTGAAAAAGAAAATATGATCAAAGGATGCAGTCACTGCAGTTATCAAGCTGTAGTTTCAAATTAACGGTGCATTACAGTAACTCCCGATATTTACTTTACGTTTGCTTTTAACTTATAATAATGTAGTGATGGTATATAAGGTAAAAGGAGGGATTAAATGGATCGAATGTTTAGAGTTTTAGGTTTTTGGACAGGGATATTTACAGTCATGTTCTGGCTTGGCGGCATGGACAAAACGGCAATGCTATTCCTTGCTCAAACTGGTTTCTTTGTTCTCCTAAGCTATCTTAAACTATCAGAGCGAATGTATATGTATGTATTTGCTGCATATCTAACCATTTTCTTTGCCGGCTTTACATATTGGACTACCTTTATGATGCCACTTAAAGGTCCACTTCAGTAAGCTGGTAAGTGTTGCGTGTAAATGGTGAAAAAACGCTGGAGACTTTTCTCCAGCGTTTTTTCTTTTAGTTTGGAAATAATTCTGTTTGATCGCATTTCATGTCTTTTTCCTGTATGCAAACATGGAACGAAGAACTCATTCCCGTTGGCATGATGAGACTGCGAATCGCGCGGTTTCTTTTGCTTTGTTCTGAAAATGGATTGGGGTCAAAATGTTCCTGGAGCTCTTGGAGAATTCCTGCCTTTAATAGGAATTCATCTTGTCTAAGCTTAGCCGCAAAATGTAACTGGGCATCGTTTCCTATTTTGATCAGCGAGTCAAAGTGGATATGTGATGTAATATCCATCTCTCCAGGGTGCTGGAGGACATTTTCAATCATTTGATGCTGATAGTAGCCTCTTAAGCTCCCTTTCCTCCTTTGCGGCTGCATCCATTCGTCATGTGTATAACCATAGTCCACTGTTGTTACCAAGCCTCTAACCAGAACCTTCCCCATTTCACCAAGCATATTACCCATATAGAGTGGAATCTCTATTCGCTGTTTCTCATTTAACTCAAATTCATTTTCTTGTAAAAATTGAAGAATAGCTTTGTCTGTTAATGGTACCTTTACTTCCTGCAATTGGTCATTTTCGATACCCACCATTACTTCAAAAAGCCCACCATTTTCTTTTTCAACAACATGTACAGGTAATGCATCAAATAGTTCATTTGAAAAAACCATCCCCTCAAAGGGAGCAAGTTCATTCAAGTTAGCTGTTTGTTTAACATCAAAGTCTGTTAATAATTCATTTTGTAATTTTCGATGATACGGACTGCTCTCGACAATGAAGTAGGTAATCGGAGTTCTCACCTTCGAGTGCCATTCCTCCAAAAATGCTCTGGCAAATCGCCCATTACCTGCACCAACTTCACAAAATACCGGGGAAGCTGGGTTTTTTTCACGATAAAGGAGAACCATTTGGCAATAATCCGTCCAAATATATCTGAAATATTACTTGTAGTGATAAAATCTCCTTCTCTACCAATTTTCTGTTTATCTTTCATATAGTAGCCATACTCTGAATGATAAAGGGCTTGGCTTATGTAATCTGCGTAAGTGATTAACTGTCCAGGTGAGCGTTGGATCATGTCTTTTAAGTATGTAATCATTTTTAGCCTCCGAATTAATACCATTGACATAGTGTTAATTTTCGTTGTATTTTATATGTATTAGCTTAACTGTATACCTTCCAGTATAATATAAAAACTTCCCTTAAAAACCCTTCTCATCAATTCGAGAAGGGTTTTTAATTTTCTATTAGAAGCCATTTAAAAATGGGTTGCTCTCCATTTCTTCTTCAATGGTTGTAGTGGGTCCATGCCCCGACATAACGATTGTTTCCTCAGGAAGCGTCAAGAGCTTATCATGGATACTTTTTAATAGTTGAGAGTGGTTACCTTCCACCAGGTCTGTTCGGCCAATACTGCCCTTAAATAAGGCATCTCCCGAAACAACTACTCCATCATTTTCAAAGTAATAAGAAACACTACCAGGTGAATGTCCAGGCGTTTCATAAATCGTAAACTCAAAGGGCTCTAGCTTCATCTTTTCTTCTCCAGTTAAAAGACAATCAGCTGGCTTTACATGAGTATGTCCCTTAGTAAAATGATACGATCCATTTAACATCGGATCAGCTAGCCAGTTTTTTTCATTTTTATGGAGATAAACAGGAATGTTAAAAAATTCCCGTACCTCATCAACTGCCCCTATATGATCAAAGTGAGCATGTGTTAATAGAATAGCTATTGGCTTTAGTTTGTTTTCATTTAACCATGATATAAGCTTTTTCCCTTCACTTCCCGGATCAAAAATTAAACAGGTCCCTTCTGGATTTTCAATGATATAACAATTTGTTTGCATTATCCCTAAGGGAATTTGAGACCACTTCATTCCTTTACCTCCAATTGCATAATTTCATTAAACTTACTATATCTAAATTACCATAAAAAAAGAAGAGGTTCCTTTGACGAAAGTAAACTGAATCAGGCAATTTTTGATGTCCTTCTTTTTTTTGCCCTCGACAAACAGATGAAAAAACTATAAAATGTATGTAATTGTATAAAATAACTTACATAACCATTAATAATACCTTTATTTGTTGATGATTACTTAATAAAAGGAGGCTAATACATGGGACTAGTTATTATTTTGACTCTAATAGCAATCTTGGCAGCTTTTGGTACACTTCGTTCGCTTAAGAGTAAAAACTTTTTAGGTGCATTCTGGGGTGCAGCATCCTTTCTAGTTTTCGGCTGGTTTGTTGTTATGACAGCTATTCATCATGGAGTTCCAGTTGGAACCCATTAAAAATGGATCACATCCCTTTTTTCGGCAGTTTTCAATATTGAGATTATGATAATAACTATTAAACAAAAAAGACTGCGATAGCAGTCTTTTATTATTATTCGTTAAGCAACTTGTTTACTTTCTCAACCTTTTCTTCCATTTTTCTGCTTTTATCTCTGCGATCATCAATTCGAATCGACGTGCAGACACGTTGGATCCCTTCTTTAAAAGGCTCTTGATGGATTGCCTGGACTACTTCAAGGAGTACTGCCAATTCACCTTCAATAATGGTATTCATCGGTGTCAGCTGAAAACGGATTTTTCCTTCTTCTTCATATTTCTTTAACACCTTTTGTACACTAGCAACATATTTACTTACGCTAGGAGTTTCTGTGCCAACCGGTATAACGGTAACATCAATAATTGCCACTTTTTTTGCACCAGCTTTCTCAATCTAATTTGCAAATTTATTTTACCACTACAAAACCAAAAAGAAAAAGAATGAGCTGGTCGCTTCATTCCTTTACGATGTTCGAAATTTTTTTTGTCCGAAGATCAATTATCTTTTCAAAACGATTCCCATACAAGCATACATCCCCTGACGGAGATAGGGCAATCGGTTCATTATCCAGGCCATCAAGGAGTACGGTATTTTTTTTGCTACTTAGATGATAAGCAACAAGCTGAAATCCTTCGTTATAGGTATCTGCTTCAGTACTTTTTAATGGTCTTAAGGTGATAAATTGCTGTTTAGCTTCATTAAAATCATAAAAAGGAACAAGCCAATCTGAAAATTTTGTCAGCTGCGGGATCGTAAAATCATAAATAAGATGCAGCTTTTGATCATAGAAGGAGTAATTAGCCTTTTTTTCCTCTTGTGTGTTAACAGTTATTGTCATCATCATATTTTTAAAGGCTGAAAATTGAAATACCTTAGGAAATATTGTCTGTTCAGATGCATCTCCCAGCGAGCGAATCATTAGTGGCGCAAATAGTTTTTGTTGATTATTATCCCAATTTAAATATCCCAGCTTATCCTTACTAATCCATTTTAAGAATGGTTGGGGCAAGGAAAGTTCTTTTGTGGTTTTATGTTCGTAATCGACTAATAAAACTTGAAATGTCCAATCCTCTTGAAATTTTGTGATTAGTACCTGTGATTCTTGATAAGGATTCCATTCAAATGCTAACTGATAAGAAGTGATGATTTGTGAATATTTTTCAATCCCTTGGACATCAATAATTGTAATTTTCCCCTCATAGCTAGATGGTGCCGATTGGATTAGAATATTCTTCTTTGATGGGCTTATTTGAACGTCTCCAATCGGATATTCGCTTTTAAATAAGACTTTACTTTTCCCAGAAGAAAGCTGATAACGATAGAGCGTAGATGTTTGCTTATTATTCGTAATATAAACCAATTCATCATCTGAAAGCCAGCCGCCAACCTTAAAAAATTCACCTTCAGGAATGGAAATAGGTAATTTCCATTTTAATGGTGTATTAGGTTTATTAGCTTTCAAACTTTCATCTTTTTTAGGAGGTGATTGGTGATTGGTATTTGACTGTAATGAACAAGCATTTATGAGAAAAACAGAGATGACTAATATGATTATTTGAAAAGTACCCTTCAAAACTTTGTTTTTTCTCAATGCAACCAATTCACCCTTCCCCAAAAGCCTTTTCTACTAGTACGCCGTTTTTATCATAAGGTTTCAACTTTTTAATAAATTAGAAAAAAGCCGCAAATTCTCGGCTTTTTTAATACAACCAATCTATTAATGCTCTATTATTTTATAAAAAAAAGAGTAGGATGACAAACAAAAATTACCATTTCTTCACTGAGAATAATTAAACCCTCACCACCTATTTTCCTAGGTTATTTAGACAAAATTGTGAAGAAAATCCCTTCCACCTTTTTTAAGATGTTATCGAATTGGGATAATGGCAATGGATTTATTCCTTTCCCAAGCTCGATCGTAAAGGCTGGCCGTTTAAATTCCTGTAAAAACCAATCCTTATACCCACCATGACTATCTACATAACGAACTGCTTTATAACCGCTCTTCATTTCAAATTCTTTGGCAATTTCAGCAGACTCCTGCGTTTCATGCCCTTCATATCCCCAATAGAATTCTTCACCTTGGGTATGTAAAGCTAAGCAGTAATCGAATGGATTACTTTTTGCCAGTTCAGCCATCGCAACTGCCTCAGGCTCTGTCAAAGGCTCCTCCCCGGATAGTCCCTAGATGAAGGTTGTTTTGGTGCCTTTCTCTTTTTATCAATTTCCCAATTTGCCGGATATTGCTTATTTAAGTCGATCCCACGAATATTTGCCTTCCAATGAACAAATTCCTCGCTTCCCTCATTTATCCTTATAACATTTTCCCGAACTTCCAAAGGTGGTCCATTTAAAACAAGATCAACTCCATCAGGGTTGACCATTGGGACAATAGAAAGTTCGACATTATGGTACCACGTTAATGGGTTCTGCCCCCTCAAAGAAGCGCCTTTTGTTAATAAGAGTAAATATGAATTAAGGAGTTTCATCAATATTAAACTTGTAATCCATTCATTTGCATGAAAAGAACCATTGATGTGGACTAGTTTTTTTCCCTTTCCAACTCTTATTTCTTGGATTGATTTACCTAAGACACTCTTACCAATCGTATTCACTTTAATAAAGGGATAGATTTTTATTAGTTCATAGAGCACATTATTTAGTTTTCCATAATCAAAAGGCTTATTTGTCTGAATGGATGGTATCTTGATTTTTTTTGGAAAAATCAGTGTATCTCCTTGGTTTAGGTTGGCGGTAACTAATTCAGGATTTAAAATCCTGATTGCATCTAATTTTATCTTTTGCTGAGCCGCAATGCTCCAAAGTGAGTCCCCTGATTGAACCTTGTATGGAACGGTTACAAAACCAGGAATAAAGAGCTCTTCCCCGATTGCAAGCGTGACTGGATTCACATGACGATTTGAATCCAATATTAATTCTAATGGCAGGCCAAACAGTTGACTTACATAGCCTAATGAATCTCCCTTCCGTACATGAACCTTCATCCGTCATCCCCCTCATATAATAAAATACAGATGTTTCAAATGGGAAAAGATGAATTCATCTCCGATTATGAGTCTGTTACGTCTAGGGACTTTATTAGTTGCATACTTTACTGTCTTTGCCTCTCCCGCTGTAATTGAATTTCATGCCTCAAGATTAAAAGTGCTGTTTGGTAATCCCTTGTTTCAATTAATTGGGAATGGTATAGCTCCCTTAATTCTGCTTCCATTAATTCGAGATCTGCTACACGGTCTCCAATATAAATAAATGTTCCAAATTGTTTCAATAACTGTTGAATATCATAAATTGTTTTCATTTCTATCTCCTTTAGCTTATGGGATGGAGAACACACTTAGTATAATCTAAAGCACTTTTAGTCACAAGAATCGATTTTTATAAATTAATTTTTCCAGTATTTTCGTCATTTCTTGGTCAAGCACCCCATATATCTTAAATGGGACGTAACTAAAAAGGAAGAGGCTTGAATATGAATAAAAATATAGTGTTAATCGGAATATTGGTGTTTGCTTTTTTCACCATCGGAGTTATGAATAATCGCCAGTCTCAAATTCAAGAAAGTATCACATACTTTCCAATTGACCCTAAAGTAACCTATACATCCACCAATACCTCTATTCATTTTCAAAAACCACAAAAGTCCGATAAATATCTATTAAAATGGCAAATTGAATCTACACTTGACCGTAAGGCATATTTACGGCAGGATATTGGGTTCCTATTTTCAAATGGAAGATTAATTGCCAAACAAGGATATTGGAAACAAAATACAGATCATTTGATTCAAGAAAGAGAGATCGTGGGGAGGGAAAGTGCTCTTGTACAGGCACTTTCGTTTCATTATGCTGAGCTTCATGAAAACGATGAAAAGATTTTCAGTTCACAAAAAATGTCTGCAGACCAAATATACATCGCTAATCTACAAAACCAAGCTTTTCATAGTTTTCGTAACGCATTTTCCAAACAAGAGCAGGAATGGAAGCAAAAGCTTGATCAGCATACAAAAGAATTCCTTTATCACAGCTGGGAGAAAGGGATCCGATCTTTTTCAATTAATCCAGAACAATATGTTTCCTTCCCCTTAACGGATTTGTTTTTAAACCCAAGTTCCAGTTTCCCTGGTTTTACTGAACAAGAAACAAATCAGATCATAGGGAATCTATGGGAAGGTCTTTATAAGAATTATTTCCTCGGTATAAAAAAAGCAGATGGCACTAGGGTCAAACCTATCGGCAGTACCATCCCACTCATTTTAATTGCAAAAGATAAGTCACATTTACTTGTCCTAACAGAAACTGCCAATGGGGAGCCTACACTCCTCCGCCAGATGATTGGATATGGACATTAATTTCATTTACTAAATCCGTATATTGTTTCTGATCTGGCTTAAGTTTTGCGGCCTTTTCAGCATATATTTTTGCCGATTGTAGATCATTTTCCTGCATATACAGTAATGCAATATTATAACAGGCCTCGTCAAAATTGGGATCAAGCTTGATTGCCTTCAACAAATGTGGTTTTGCATCACTAAGCATATCCTTTTTCATTTCAACATAGGACATTTGAAAATAAAGTTGTGCTGATGGACTTTTGGTCTTATCAAGGGACTCTTTTAAGATTTTGTAGGCTTCATCATATTGATGATTTGAAATGTAATCCTGAGCAACAATAAGGCTTGAGCCCTCATCCTGAGCCCTTTTCGTATTGCTGAATCCATAAGAAAGCGAACCTAGAACAACCGCAATCGATACAAGGAAAAATAATAGCTGCAACCCTAACTTTTTCTTTTTTGGAAAATGAACAATTCCGGCAGCTAGAAATCCGCCAATTAATCCGCCAATATGGCCCGCATTGTCAATGCCTGTTGATGAAAATCCGAATGCAAGATTAAGGATTAACACGAAAATAACATTTCGGCCCATTGTTCGAGAGAATAGTTTCGGCATTACTGCACCAAAATACAATAATGCACCAAAACATCCGAAAATAGCGCCACTCGCACCCGCAGATAAATTGGTGCTAAATAAAAAGCTGGCAATAAATCCAGTTATTCCTGCAAACAAATAGATAAATATGAAGCGGATATTACCGAATATTTTTTCAACTGAGATTCCTAAATAATATAAAGCAAGTGAATTCATGGCAAGATGGAGAAAACCAATATGCAGAAATACCGGTGTAATAAAGCGCCACCATTGTCCCTCGTAAATTAAAGGATTCACCTTTGCACCATACTTGATCAAGGTTGTTGTATTGGTGCTGCCTCCATGTAATACAAGCCACAAAAACATGATTACCTGCGCAGCCAGAAAAGTATATGTAAAAATTGGCTTTCGTTTTGAAAAAACAGCTTGTTCCTCTTTTGCCTGTTTTTTCGCATGATCAAGGGTGTCTCCCTTTATTTTTGCAATATCCTCAGGGGCATAATCCTCTTCAATTGGGAAAGTTATATTTCGACCAAAATGCTCCGAAAGTTGTGTGAAACCAGTTTCATATGTACCTGCTACCATGAGAAAGCTACTTACGCTTGTTTTCGTACCATTGGGGAAAACAAATGGATGGTCAAGACGAAATTGATAATCATCAACAGGTGGGAATGGACTTATGTAAATATTCATGATTCTCAATTCAGTACGCCGCAGCTGGTTCCGAATTTTCTCTCCATTTGTTGCGGTAAACTCTATGTCTCTTTGCATATTATTGCTCCAGTCTATACGACTGAGCAGTATACGGATAATTGGGGCTTTTTTATTTTCTAATTTTTCAAGCCACAGTTCATTTTGTTCTTCAAACAATTGAATAATACGATAGTCTTGCTCGGAGATAAAAAAGTTTGCTAACCTCCAAAAGATAAATTCTTCTTTTAAACTCAAGCTTTCCCCTACTTTCTATTCACTTGCTTGGTGTTAGTCTAGTTTTTTTCGATAATCTTATTATAAACCATATTTAATTTTGCCGATAACTCCTAAACAAAAAGAAAAACCATCTGTGGTTTTCACCAATCAGATGGCCCTCCAAAAATAGTTTGCATCAATTTTTTCTTTACCCCAGGTAAACTCATCATTGAGCCTACTGCAATCCTTCGAATCCAGCCCGTACCGATTAAGGTGTTAAGAAGCCGAAAACGATACTTATAAACTAAATAACCTACCGTTCCAATCATAAATATAGATGTAAACATACGAGACATATTTATCCCTCCTACAATTAGTTTGGGAAATCTCTTAGTATATTATCCAGATATTTAAAAAATATTGGGCGCAACATCTAATAAATTACATTGTAATCAGATCGAGTTATTCCAAATGTTTTAAAACAGGCTCCATCGTTTGCTTCAACACTGAAACAGAGTGAGCAAATTTTTCTTGCTCTTCTTTATTTAAGTCCAGCTCGACCACTTCTCGTATTCCGTTACGATTAACAACCGCTGGCACTCCGATATAGATATCGTTTTGCCCATATTGCCCATCAAGGTAGGCAGAAACAGTTAACACTGAATTTTCATTGCCGAGGATTGCTTTTGTCACACGGACAAGCCCCATGGCTATACCGTAATAGGTAGCCCCTTTCCGATTAATAATATGATAGGCAGCATCACGGACATTTAAAAAAATGTCATTTAAATCTGACTGATTAAAACCCACTTTGTTTTTCGTCCACTCAGAAATACTCGTTCCAGCGATATCCGCATGGCTATACACTGGCAGTTCCGTATCACCATGTTCACCAATGATATAGGCATGGACATTGCGAGTATCCACGTCAAAATAATCCCCCAACAAATATCGAAAACGAGCAGTATCCAAGATCGTCCCAGAACCAATTACCCGCTCTTTAGGTAATCCTGAAAACTTCCAAACAGCATAAGTTAAAATATCTACAGGATTTGTTGCGACTAAGATAATCCCGTCAAACCCACTTGACATAATGCTACCTACGATCCCTTTAAATATGGCTGTATTTTTCTCAACTAAATCAAGACGGGTTTCCCCAGGTTTTTGATTTGCCCCTGCTGTTAAAACAACTAAGTCTGCATCCTTACAATCTGAATAATCACCAAACCATATCTTGGTACGAGACGGTGCAAATGGAAGCCCATGGTTTAAGTCCATGGCATCTCCTTCAGATTTTTCTTTATTTATATCAATTAAAACTAATTCTTCTGTAACTCCTTGGTTTAATAGGGCGAAAGCATAACTAGATCCGACAAAGCCCGTCCCAATGAGGGCCACTCTGTTTACGCGTTTTAACATGAAAAATCCTCCTTTTTTATCATTTACTGTATAATTCATTTACTTATTAAAAGATAACATACTTTTCCATAGTTATTAACTTGTTAAACACTACTGGAATCGTTGTCATTATAAACATTTTGTGACAATTGTCACTTTTGCATCTTACTTTAATAGAATGACAGCAAGCGATAACAACACTGCAATGAATCCCGAAAGGAAATTTACCATATCATTATCTACAAAAGTGAAACCCTTTATTCTAATAGTGGGTCTTTGACAATGCACTTTTCTCTCTGTTACGATTGCACAGTTTGAGCATCGATATTTTTGTTGATAGAAAGCCCCAAAAACAGTGTCAATGATATTGCCAAGAAATCCAAAAATAAAAATAATAAATAAGGATCCTAAATCTAAATGAAATAACCCAAAACTGAACACGGCAATCAGTAAGGAACCGGCAAGGGCAGCAACGCTCCCCAACAAACTGATGGCTCCGGAAGTCCCCCTGTCAATTCTAGTAAATGTCCGAATATCAATCGGGTCTTTTCTACTTAGTGAACCTATTTCAGATGCCCAGGTATCCGAGTTTGCACTTGCAATCGCAACCGCAAAGGGTAGAATCCACAATGAGCTTACATCATAGCAATGAATCAGCCCAATAAGTGCTGCTGTTCCTCCATTGGCAAACACTTGACGCCAATCTCTTGTTGCCCCCTTTGCTAACTTTTCTTCCAAGACTGCCTTCTTGGAGCTTTTATATTTTGAGCAAATACTCGAGGAAATAAAGAATGTTCCTAATAAAATCAAACCATTAATACTAAATCCAAAATAAATGGAAAGTCCTACCACAAAGGCAGCGGCAGCTCCTGTAACGGTCAAAGAGTGCGCTTTATAGGCCGCTATACAGCATAATAGAAGAATGAAGGCAATAATCCAATTTTCTGTCATTTCACAACAATGACCTCGTCATTTGTGATAATTTTAGCAACAGGTATGTCAAAGTACTCTGTTTTGAATGATGGAATGATTTGTAACTGAAAAGCCAGAGAGATGGTTTTTCCTGTGTAGTCTTTTAAATACCGATCATAGTAGCCGCCGCCAAAGCCAATACGATATCCTTCTTTCGTGTAACCAAGACCAGGGACAAGGAGCAAGTCAATATCTTCGTGATTGATGAGTTTGGTCTTTTCTTCAATTGGCTCTAATAATCCATAAAAAACGGACTCCAATTGTGAAAAATCGGATATGATCCGAAAAGACATTTTCTTCTCTTTTGGATAACATTTTGGAACAGCAACTGTTTTTCCCTGTTCCCAGGCTTTTCGAATAATTCGATATGTATCAACTTCTGGGAATTTTGAAATTGTTATGCCAACAATTTTTGATCTTTTCCAATCTTCATCAGAGCATAAGTGACTGGAAATTTGTTGAGAATACTCCTCATACAACGGTTTTGAAAGTTTAGAAAGCGTTTCTTTCAATTGGATTCGAATTTGTTTTTTCTCCATAGTTGATCCCCTTTTTTTGGATTTTTTTGATACAAAAAAAACAGCAGGAAGTTCCTGCTGCTTTATTTTGTTTCACGGTGTGGTGTAGATTTTTTATCTCTTGGGCAATATTTTTTAAGCTCAAGACGATCTGGGTTATTTCGTTTATTTTTTGTTGAAATATAGTTACGATCTCCACATTCTGTGCAAGCTAACGTAATATTCACACGCATGATTCTTTCCCTCCAAACGCTTTAATGCTAGTTCGTTCATACGACTTTTCTATAATATCATTTTTCAAAGGGAAATGCTAGTGTGTTTTTTAAAAGTGCTTGATCAAGCTTGGAAACATCTCGTTTACTATTCCCTTTTATAATCCAGGTGTTTAGTTTTATCGTTTGATGAGGTTCCATTTCCGCTCTTAAAGAAGTGATGCTTGCCGCAGGACCTTTAGACATAGGTTGATATTTTAGATTCCCCTTTTTTTGACAATCCCAAATTTTATCTGTAAATACATTCCAATATGGCTGAATTGTATATTCATGTAACCCCCTACCATTGAATTGACCATTAACCAAAAAAACTTCTTTATTTGCCAAATGAAAAATAATCTGATCCTTTGGGGAGACAAAAGTAAAATGCTCTTGCGAAATCTGCGAATGATGATGCATGGACAAAATTTTCACTTGCTTCGTTTGATTAGTATGGTTGGTAACATGAATATGGTTTAAACGTATATTGGAGTGAATTTGTTCCGGCTTAACTGATAATGTAATCCCCTCTTCATACATTATTTTTTCCATACTATTTTGGAGCCAATAATATTTGCCATTCACCCAAATACCTGGTGTGTAATGGAGCTGAGCAATTTTTGAATGATGGAAAGTAAACTGTTGATTATATCTAGATTCATTTAAATTGATCATAATCTAACACCTTTTACATTTTATTTTTCATGCTCTTTTGTTTTGATCCGTACTAGAAGATTAAGATCTTCCATTAAGCGTTTCGTTTCAGACGCAACTCGATTCCAACCATATAAGGTTTTTACCAGTTGTTGCCCTTTTTCTCCAATTTCCTGTGCTATCTTTGGATTTTTAAGTAGAAAACAAATTTGTTCCAGTAAATTTACCGCATTACCTGGTTCCATTAAAAGCCCTGATACCTTATGTTTAACAATTCCTCTTAATCCTCCAACATTGGAAACAATCGTTGGCTTCCCATGAACCATTGATTCAAGGGCGACGATCCCGAAGGGTTCATAAAGGCTTGGAAAGACATTCATATCACTCTTAAACAAGAGTGCATTTTTCTCGTCATCTGTTATATATCCTATAAAAGAAATCTGTTCTTCTAACTTTCTATCTTGAATCTGTTGTCGGTAATGATTTAGCATTGGTCCCTTCCCTGCGATAACAAAAAAGACATCAAGTCTATTTTCTTTTGCAATCGATGCTACCTCTATGATCGTTTCAAATCCCTTTTCCTTAACAATTCTGCCGATAGAGAAGATCAATTTTTTGTTTGTACGGTCAGGGAAAAGATCTGGAAGTCTTTCTATTTTCTTTTTGCTTTGTTCAATCCCATTTGGAATAATAACGATCTTATGATCAGAGATGGCAAAAGTTGAAACCAGCTCCTGCTGCATATAATCACTGCAAACAATCATTTGATCTGATTCTTTAATTAACTGATTTTCCTGATCATGAATAAATTGCTGCATTTCATTATGAATTCCATTATTTCTCCCCGTTTCTGTTGCATGGATGGTTGTTAATAATGGAATTTTCAATGAACCTTTTAAAATGGTTGCAGCTGCTCCAACCAACCAATCATGGGCGTGAATAACGGTAAAGTTGATTTGTGTTCCCAATTCGATCCCTTTATAGACTATTGCCAAATTTAGTCCGCCAATCCATGATAAAAAGTGATCATCATGTTCATTCAACGGCTTAACACGATGAATATGGACATCATCCACTCGTTCATAATCTGGAAGTCCCAAGACACATGCAGTTATGACATGCACCTCTGCCTCTATTTGGGCCAAATGCTTTGAAAGTCCATAAACATGATTAGAAAGCCCACCGACGATATTGGGCGGGAATTCCCATGACAACATTAATACTTTTAGTCTTGGTGGGTTTATTGAATTCCCGCTTTGTTCTTTTTTTACAACGACTCTGGTCATTTTTTTCCTCCGTCACTGCCATTTTCAAGATAATAACTATAGGTACTGACAAACTCCCGCCATTTCGGTGTTTGTTCCTCATCTCGGTATAATTGTGAAATATCTTGATAAAGCTCATTGTCAAGGACGGTATCCAGTTTTGGGATTCTAATTGAATTTGATCTTAACAGTGGAAAGAAACTGCCATTAGATAAGTTGACACCTACTTCTGCTAAATAACTTCGATTTGAGAACAGCCCCTTGACAATCCAATAGCCTTGCTGATAGGAAATTGGAATTTCGTAAAAATGGTGGGCATTTTTCCCATTAAATTGAATTTGAGTGACATCGTAAATACGTATGACTGGAACGAGGTCATCAAAGCGAATGTTAAAATAATATTGAAAAAATTGTTTTGGCAGATCAGATGACTCCCAGAAAAAAATAGCTTTTCGAGGTGGTATGAGCTCTGCCTGCATTTTTCCTTGTAGCTGAGGTATATTGGTTACCGGTGGATTAGCTTGTGAGGAATCTTCATCCTGTATATTAGTTTGATTTGGGTTTAAATTTACCAATAAATCTTCCTGTTTGCCCATCCAGTTTTTCCAATAGGATTGGACTCGGTCAACTGTCAGATGTAAATCCTCAGCTATCTTTTGCAAGGTATATTCTTCTTCTGTCATTTTCATGTCTTTCACCCTTTTCACATTTGCAACGTATCATTATATGTTGAAATTATCATTATATTCATATTATTAATATTTTAATGTTATCACCTTGAGCCAAACCTTACAATAAACGCATTTTGTCGTATCTTGCTTTCCCCTTATGGCAATAATCTTTTTTTGAAAAAATATTTTATCAGCCATATATTCGACATTGTTTTTTTATATTCCCTTCAATATTTTTCGACAATAATCTGTCATTCTTTAAACTTTAATCGAAAAATGAAACGTGTAATGATAAACTATTTTTATTAATAAATTTTTTTGGGGTGTTTTAATGGGCATAATCATGATGGTGCTCCTAGGTTTATCCCTTTTACTCTTACTGATCTCCTTCTTTCAAAAAGATCCTTATAAGGAATT
Organism: Neobacillus sp. PS3-12; assembly: GCF_030915385.1. Classification (GTDB taxonomy): domain Bacteria; phylum Bacillota; class Bacilli; order Bacillales; family Cytobacillaceae; genus JAEVLT01. The sequence goes on from NZ_CP133268.1 coordinate 995,487, forward strand.
AAAAGAAGAACTTGATCAACTTACCTTACAACATGTTCAAGAAATATATCAGATGAAACAGAGGTTAAGAATTTTAGAGGAGGAACTTTTGGTAAGTGAAGATCATTTCACCACAGTTTCTAATGACACTAGGGATATTCATGAAATCATAAAAAATCAGGTATTTTCATTAGCTCAACAGGGAAAAACAATTGAACAAATTGCCAGTCAATCTTCACTTTCTAAAAAGGATGTATATAGTATTTTAGAAGAATATGCAGAAGTAGGAAAGCGAGATTGAACTAAAATTCTAAGAGTAAATGCCTAAATAAAAAGATGATGCTAATCGGTTTAGCATCATCTTTTTTATTTAAGCATTTAAATCGATTCTTTTCTGGTTACAAGAAAAATTACATTTTCAGCGATGTTTGTTGAATGGTCAGCAATTCTTTCGATGTATCGGCATATATAGGCTAATTCAGTAATTTGCGTGATTGCCTGTGGATTTTGCGGCAGATAGCCAAATAATTCTCTAATTAATTCACCATACATTTCATCCACTTTATCATCCTTTTCAGCACATTTCTTTGCAAGGACAACATCGTCACCATAATAAGATGTTAAAGAATCTGATAACATTTCTAATGCCAAATCCGTCATTTTTGGTATATCAATAATATCCTTAATCAGTTTTTCCTTCCCGATATGCTGAACCGCTTTTGCAATATTTACAGCATTATCGGCAATCCTCTCCACTTCGGAAGAAGTTTTAATAGCGACAATGATTTTCCGCAAATCTGTTGCAACCGAAGATTCCTTCGCGATGAGCAGAATTGCTTTATCATTAATTTCATGATCAAGTCGATCGATTTCATTATCACCATCAATAATTTGCTGTGCTTTTTCCAAATCCTGTTCAATTAAAGCATGTATCGATTCCTTTACGGCATTTTCAGCTTTATATGCCATTTCTAAAAGCAGTTTTTTCAGTTCATTTAAATTGCTGTCAAAATTTGATCTTGTATTTTTCATTAACATGTTCGCTCACCCCAATTATCCAAATCTTCCTGTAATGTATCCTTCAGTACGTTCATCTGCAGGATGAGAAAAAATCGTTGCAGTTGAGTCTAACTCAACTAATTCTCCCATTAAAAAGAAAGCTGTTTTATCTGAAACTCTGGCAGCCTGCTGCATATTGTGAGTAACGATCACAATCGTATACTTTTCTTTTAGCTGCAGGATCATCTCTTCTATTTTTAAAGTCGAGATTGGATCAAGTGCAGATGTTGGTTCATCCATTAACAGAACATCGGGCTTGGTAGCAAGTGCCCTTGCAATACAAAGCCTTTGTTGTTGTCCGCCGGATAAACCCAAAGCAGGTCCGTGCAAGCGGTCCTTTACTTCTTCCCATAAACCTACATCCATTAAAGCCTTTACGACAATCCCTTCCAGTTCCGTTTTATTTGTAATCCCATGAATTCTGGGACCATAGGCGATATTATTAAAAATGGATTGTGGAAACGGGTTTCCCTTTTGAAAGACCATTCCGACATGTTTACGAAGCTCTACGAGATCAATTTTATCGGTTAAGATATTTTTTCCATTAAAATTGATTTCACCAGATAATTTGACATTTGGAATCGTTTTTATCATTAAATTCAACGTCTTAATAAATGTTGATTTCCCACATCCAGAAGGCCCGATCATTGCGGTAACTTCCTTTTTATTGATAGGAAAATTTATATTTTTTAAGGCATGGTGCTCGCCATACCACAAATTCAAATCCTTTACATCAAAAACTTGATTGGTTACTGTTAATGTTGACACCACTTAACCTCCTTATCCAAACCTTCCAGAGATGTATTCTTCCGTTTTTGCGGCAGCAGGATTTGTAAAAATCTTCTCAGTTGTATCAAATTCAATTAAATCACCATTAAGAAAGAATGCTGTTTTATCCGATATCCGTGATGCTTGCTGCATATTATGGGTAACAATTAAAATGGAATAATCCTGCTTTAATTCTACAATCAATTCTTCCACCTTAGCATTTGAAATCGGATCAAGGGCAGAAGAAGGTTCGTCTAGCAAAATCACTGTTGGTTTCATCGCAATGGTTCTTGCAATACATAAGCGTTGCTGCTGTCCCCCGGAAAGGGATAATGCCGATGTATGAAGCCGATCCTTCACTTCATCCCATAGTGCAGCTTTTTTTAAACTTTCTTCCACTATTTCATCGAGTACTTTCTTCTTTCTGATCCCGGAAAACTTTAATGCATGTGTTATATTTTCATAAATCGACTTTGGAAATGGATTTGGCTTTTGGAAAACCATCCCTATTTCTTTTCGTAGTGCAACCACATCTATGTGCGGGGACAAAATATTCAAATCCTCATAAATGATCTCCCCCACTGCCCTTGCTCCTGGAATTAAGTCATTCATTCGATTAATACTGCGTAAAAATGTCGACTTTCCGCATCCGGATGGGCCAATAAGAGCTGTGATCGAGTTTTTCTCTATATCTATGGAAATACCGTTTACCGCCCGTTTTTCACCATAATAAATTTCCAAATTATTCACTTTTAATACATTTTCATTTTGCATCAATTGAATTGTATCTGGTTTTTCTATTGTCGCTGTCTCCATATCCTCACCTGCTTCCTATTTTGTCGCAGTCATTTTTTTATAAACTAAACTGCCAATTGTTCTAGCTAACAAGTTAAAAATTAATACACATATGACTAGAACAGCTGCAGAACCATTTGCTACTTCTTTAACATCAGGAATTAGCCCCTGAGTATTTACTGACCAAATATGAACAGCAAGCGTTTCAGCGGGACGAAAAACATTCAATGGCGATGTAGCTGAGAATGGATTCCAGTCTAAATAATTGAGTCTCGGTGTAGACAAACCAGCTGTAAATAATAGCGCTGCTGCTTCTCCAAAAACACGTCCAGCTGCTAGGATTGCTCCTGTTAGAATGGATGGAAAGGCACTAGGGATTAAAATCGTTTTGATTGTATGCCAATGAGTAATCCCTAAACCTAAACTTGCTTCTTTTAACTCCCGTGGCACAGTTCGAATCGCATCTTCACTTACACGAACCATTACGGGCAAGTTAAAAACTGTAAGTGCTAACGCTCCGCCCAAAATGGTATAGCCCCAGCCCGTTAAAGTAACAAACATTAATAAGCCGAACATTCCAATCACGATCGAAGGAAGTGATGCCAACACTTCTACACAGGATCGAATAATATCCGTTATTTTACCTGGCTTAGCATATTCAGCCATATATATACCGCCGCCCAAACCCAGGGGAACTGTAATAAGCATAGTTATGAACAAAACATAGAAGGAATTAAATAACTGATCTCGGATCCCGCCACCGGCCAATAAGTTGCTCGATGGTGATGTTAGAAAATGAAAAGAAATTTGTTTAACTCCATTCACTAAAATAAAATAAAATAAACCAACAAGTAAGGAAATAATAATAATTGCGATTGCAATAAAGACTCCTGTGGCAATTCGATCAGCTGTTTTACTGTTCATTAAAACTTCCTCCTTGCTGATAGATAGCGAATGATTAATATAAAGGCAAAAGAAATGACTAACAATATGAATCCCATTGACCATAGTACATTATTTTCTATACTTCCAAAGGTTGTATTCCCCATATTCAAAGTAATGATTGTAGTTAAAGTTGAAGAAGCATCTAAAATACTGTGCGGAAATTTACTTACATTCCCGATCACCATTTGAACTGCTAAGGCCTCACCAAACGCTCTTGCCATCCCTAATACAATGGCAGTTAAAAGGGTTGGCATGGCTGCAGGAATCAAAACTTTTCGAATCGTTTGCCAACGCGTTGCACCCAAAGCATAAGAACCCTCTCGGAGAGCGTTTGGAAGTGAACTCATAGCATCAGTTGCAATAGTAGTAATTGTAGGCAATATCATAATGGAAAGAACAATCATTCCGGAAAGCAAACTAAAACCCAATCCGCCAAAATGATTTCTTACAAATGGAACCAACACTGTAAGCCCGATGAATCCATAAACAACAGACGGAATTCCGACTAAAAGCTCGATAACAGGCTGTAATATTTTTCTTCCCCACGATGGTGCAATTTCCGTCATAAAAATCGCTGCACCAATACCTAATGGAGCTGCAATGAGTGCTGATAAAAAAGTTACAGCGAATGATCCAAAAATAAATGGTAAAGCCCCGAATAATGGCTTTGGCTGATTTGAAGGATTCCACATCGTACTGGTTAAGAACTCAATAAGACTTACACCGTTTTTTATAAATGCCGCTAATCCTTTTTGTCCAAGGAAAATCGTGATCGAAATTGTTGCGGCAATCATAATAATGGCACAAGCAAAAACAATAATCTTTCCTCTTACTTCCCCATTCATCCAATTTTTTTCAGATTTTAATAATCTGTCCTTTGCAGGAGCCAATCTTTCCATAAAAAAGTAAACACCCCTATTTTTACGTCATAACAGGGTAAATGCTTGATCACACTTACCCCGTTTTATTATGACACTTATTTATTTGTAAGTTTTCCTGTTGAGTCACGTTGTACTTTCATTTTTGTTACAGGTAGGTAGCCTTGTTGAGGTAAAATTTTGTTTTGAACCTCGTCACTCATCATGTAGTCAAGGAAAGCTTTTTCAAGATCAGTAGGGTTTCCTTTTGTATACATATGCTCGTAAGCCCATACAGGGAATTTACCTGATTGAATATTTTCTGGAGTAGCTTTCACACCGTCAATTGACATTTGGGTAACTGTTTTGTCTGTGAAGTATGAAAGGGCAAGATAACCGATAGCTCCTGGTGTTTCGCTAATAATCTTTTTAACTGTATTTGAAGCATCTTCTGTAATACCTTCTGCAGGTGTTGCGCCATCAAGAGCAAATTTATTAAATACTGCACGAGTTCCTGATGATTCCGGACGGTTTACAAGTGTAATTTTTTGATCTGGACCGCCAAGCTCTTTCCAGTTTGTAATTTTTCCAGTAAACACTTTGATTAAGTCATCTTTTTTGATGTCAGTAATGCCAACCTTTGGATTAACAGCAGCTGTCATACCAACAACAGCAACTTTATTATCAACAAGGCCAGAAATATTTTTTTCTTCCGCAAACACATCGGAGTTACCAATCTGAACAGCACCTTGAGAAACCTGTGATAAACCTGTACCAGATCCGCCGCCATTTACTTGAATGCTAACTTTTGAATTTGTATTCATAAATTGTTCACCGGCTGCTGATGCTAATGGTTGCAGCGCAGTTGAGCCAGAAAGAACTAATGAACCGGAAAGATCTGCCTTTTGTGCTGTTTTATTATCATTTTGTTTTGAAGTATCAGTAGTTTTGTTTGATGTTCCTCCGCCACACGCAGCCATAACAACCATTAATGCTGCTATAACCAGTGGCAGACCCAACTTCTTGAACATTTTCATTACTTTAATTCCCCCTAAGGTTTTTGTTTTGATTTGTTTTTCCTTACATACTTATAGTAAATGCTGAGTGTTAACCGAGTTTTAATTGAATGTAAAGGTTTTGTAAATACGTGTAAATCCTACGTAAATTGACAGTTTTTTTATAAATACATTCAATTTTTGTCGAAATGTAACATTAATTAATATATGCAATCTATAAAAAAAAACACCTGCCTCAAATGAGACAAGTGTTTTCATAAAGCTATTGACCTTGTGGGGCAGTTTGCTGAGTTCCTTGAGTAGGATCAGCATTTTGAACTGAGTTTACTGATGAAGGATTTAATTGACCTGCTTGCTGACGCTGTTTCTTTAAATTAAAGTATGCATCAAGAACTTGACGGCCGATTTCTTCATTTGGACTTGGTCCTGTTGCTCCTTCGTATGCCCACGGAACCAAGACAGCCATCGCTATTTCCGGATTGCTCTCTGGTGCAAAAGCGACCATGCTCAGATTCATTACTTCTGGATCATTTTTCCCAAATTGTTTCCTTAACGGACCATCATAAAAGGCCTGAGCCGTACCCGTTTTACCAGCAGGGTCATAATCGGCAGTTCCAAAGTATTTGACGGCAGTACCGTCACCTACTTGCATGACCATTTTAAATCCTTGATGTACCCGTTGGATCCAACTGTCCTGGGCATTGATTTTATCCAAAATTTTTGGCTGGATCGTCTCAACAATTGAACCCAATTGTTTGTTATCATTCGATGGTTCTCTTATTTCCTTTACAATATGAGGCTGTACCCGATAACCTCCATTAGCGATCGTTGACACATATTGTGCCAGTTGCATAGGAGTATACGTATCATATTGTCCGATACCAAGATACATCAGTTTACCTGGAGATTTTTCAGCACCTTTGAATCCTGCCATTTCATTGGGCAAATCGATTCCAGTTAACGCACCAAGTCCGAATTGGGCAAAGGATTGACGCATTGTATCAAAAGTTTTAAAATTCAAGTCCAGCGGCTGTCCTGGGGCGTAATGCCCTCCAGCCATCGCAATAACTGTTTTCCACATATAAACGTTAGAGGAAACTTGCAATGCTCTTTCATCATCAATCGCACCAAAGGTTTTCCAAGATTTTATTAACGGTGTTCCTTTAATGTTTAACGGTTCATCCACCTGCACTGATCCAGGTTTAATCGCACCAGTGGCATAACCGGTCAAAATAGTGGCACCCTTAACTGCAGAACCAACGTTATAGGAAGTTGTAATATTCCCAAGAGCAAAGTCTTGCATTTTACCATTGACGATCTGTTTGCCGGACATTGTTAAGATATCGCCTGTGTGCGGATCCATTAATACTACAAATGCTCGGTCTGCAAGTCTTGAACCCGGGTTTTGTTTTAACTTCGTGAGTTCATTTTGGATAATATTTTCAACCTGCTGCTGCAAATCCATATCAATCGTAAGGACTAAATCATTTCCCCGTTGTCCCTCAGAAACCGTTTGTGTCGATACTACATTTCCTGACTTGTCTGTTACACTTTTTAACTTAGCCTTATCTCCCTGGAGGACATCTTCATATTCCTGTTCGATATAGCTTGTCCCGATACGATCATTACGACTGTAACCCTGCGCCAGGTATTTATCAAGCTCTTCCTTCGGAATCCCTTGCTGAGAAGAACTTACAGTCCCTAAAATCGTTTTAAGCGTATCGCCAAATGCATATGCTCGGGTCCAATCTGTTGTTGTATCTACTCCAGGTAGGCTGGTAAGATTTTCACTGACAACGGCATATTCTTGTGCTGTAACATTTTGATTTTTAATAATTTGCGGTGTTAAGGCATAACCACCGTTCATTTGGCGAAAAATAGCAACAGTATTAAGATCTAAACTACTAAGATCTTTTTCTTTTATTCTTTTTAACTGAAGATTATAGATCTGTTTAGAATCTAGTTTCTTTAGTTCACTTTTTGTTACCAATGCCTGTGCTTTTTGCGGATATTTTACAAGCCAAAAATCCCTTTGATCCCGATCATGGACAGTTTTCTTCAGGTAATCCGCATCATATGGGTTTGATACGTTCATATTGATGAGTTTGGACAATTTTTCTGCTGTCTTTAGCATTTCCTGCGGATCAGCATTTTGTTTTTTCGTATAAGTAATGGCATTTAAAGGAGTATTATCCACGATGATTTTCCCATTACGATCATACATTTTTCCACGTGGAACGGGGTTGTTAACTGTTACATCAACTGTCCTTTGGATTTCCCGTTTATAATCATCACCATAAACAATCTGGACCACTCCCAACCGAATGATCAGTAATGAAAAAAGACCAAATACAATTAAAAATATCATGTTAAAACGAAACGAGACATATTTTTTCTTTTTTTTCGGTTTCGTATTCAACGACATGCACTTCCTTTTAAGTCAAACATCATAATGTCTATTGTAAAAGAAAATTTTCTTTTTGGCTACGAAGAACACTTTCCAATTTTGACAAAGTAAAACGGAAGCTGTCTTATGAAAAAAACGCGATGAGATAGAGTATTCTCATCGCTTTTATACAGTAGGCAATTGTACTTTTTTTATAAAAAGATATATACACGTGTGTCCTGCGCCTAAAATCAATAGAAGTATCGGAATACTCTTCTCTTCGTTGAAAAAAGTAATGGCTGCCAGGAAAGATAGGATCGAAACAATTCTTCCAAGATTTAAGAAGATCTCACGAACGACAATATATTCAATACGCATCTCTGCAGCCTTCCAGCCTGATCCAATCACATCATATGTTGTTGATATATAGGGAACTAGAAGAATTGGATAGGCTACTGCAATGACGCCAGCATAGATAATAAGCTTAACAAAATTTATATCCCAAATGATTAAAAAAATCGCTGCATATAAAATGATTCCACCAAGGAGTATCGCTTTTTTGCGATTATTCTTTTTAATGAGGCGGGATGCTAAATAATAGGCAACAAATGAAATTCCAGAATTGATCAAACCATATGTACCTAGTGCCAATTCACTCCCGCTTGAAACATAAACAAATACTGAAATAACAAATAGGAATGTCCCCTCGCGCAAGCCCTGGAAGAAATGAGCATTTGTCACAAGCCGCCAATTATCATTATTCTTCCGTTCTTGCAAAATCCGCTGAAAACAGTATCTGCCGTTTGCGGGACGAGGCTTCAAGGAAAAACTGAGGAATACTGCCAGCGCAAATAAGGTTAATGATAGGCCAAAAACAATGGAGTAGCCTGTAAACTTTTCTAAGCGGGTAATGATGAATCCTGCTGCAATCGGGCCTATCATACCACCCGAAGAGGATAGGATCCCTAAAAAACCATTAAAAAAATCTCTTGTCTCGGGCTCAGTAATTTCAAAGGTAAGGACATTATAAGCGAGCCAATAGAACCCATAGCCAATTCCCAGCAAACTGCCAAGCAAGAGAAGATATTTGGAAGCATGTGTCCCTGTGAAAAGAACCGTTAAATAAAAGAGGGCTAAAAAGATTACACCGATTCTTAACACAATGACCCTATCTATTTTTTTGGCCCACCTGCCCGCTAAAATAAAGGTTAATGGCTGAAGGACAACAATCGATAAATTATAGAATGCTAAATCAGAAAACTCACCGGATTGCTTCCATAAGTAAATATTTACAAACGTATTAGATAGAGCCACGCTTAAAGAGTATAATCCACCAATCATTAACAGTAACGTTAAGTCTTTTGTTAATTCAACATCACCAAGAATCTTAAATTTTTTAACCATAACGACTCCCCTTTGTTCTTATGGGTAGTCTTTAACAAGCACACATGAGTTATTCACTAAAAAAGAAAAGACAGCCGAATAGCTGCCTTTTTGATTGAAAATAAAATTTATTTTGCTGCGTTGTAACGCTTTGTAACCTCGTTCCAGTTCACAACATTCCAGAAAGAAGTGATGTATTCTGGACGACGGTTTTGGTATTTTAAGTAATATGCATGCTCCCAAACATCAAGACCAAGAACTGGAGTTTTACCTTCAGATAATGGTGAGTCTTGATTAGGTGTGCTTGTAATTTCTAATTCGCCGTTATTGACAACAAGCCATGCCCAGCCTGAACCAAAACGAGTTGTAGCTGCTTTGTTAAATTCTTCTTTGAAGCTTTCAAAGCTTCCAAATTTCTTTGTAATTTCATCTGCTAGTTCACCACTTGGTGCACCACCACCATTTGGAGAAAGAACTTGCCAGAATAAAGAGTGGTTAGCATGTCCGCCGCCATTATTACGAACAGCAGTGCGGATTGCTTCTGGAACAGCGTCCAAATTAGCAACTATGTCTTCAACTGATTTTGATTCTAGTTCAGCGTTTCCTTGAATTGCATTGTTTAAATTTGTTACATAAGTGTTGTGATGTTTAGTATGGTGAATATTCATTGTTTCCTTATCGAAGTGTGGTTCAAGCGCATCATATGCGTAAGGTAATTGTGGTAATTCAAAAGCCATTTTTTCCATCCTCCTAGTTAATTAACATTTTTTTATAAGGCTTTATTCATTCAATAATCGTTCTGTTATTAGAATGGTTCTAAAGCTCTTTAAACATAGATTACCAAAGTTGGGTAATCGTTTCAAATGAAATGCTCTAATAACCAACATATATACAATATCCTTATTTCACATTTTTATACTAGAAGAATGAATTCCTGCTAAAATTCGAAAAATTGTCATGATTCCTTAAACATGCATCCTGTCAACGATTTTTGTCATACCTTGTCATTCCTTCTGTCAATGTTAACCAAATCTATATTGACATGATGTTAATAATTTCTTTAAATCAAGCTAGAAGGGTTTAAAAGGAGCGGTGAGAATGCAAAATGATAGCGTTTCTTTATTTCGATTGCTAGTACAATTTTTTGGTGAAAAAGAACAAATTCAAAAAGTTAGAGCTGATTCTGTACTCTTTCAGGAAAAAGATCCAGTAGAGCATATTTATCTGCTGTTAAAGGGGAGTCTCTCGATCGGCAGAGTCCATTTAAGAGGGAAAGAATTTATCTTAAAGATTCTTCATAGTCGAGAAATTTTGGTTGAATATCAGCTTTTATCTAATAATCCCTATTATCATTTTTATGCTAAAACGCTTTCGGATTGTGAGTTACTTCCAATTAAAAGAGAACATTTCGAAGAATTTATCAAAACTGACCCTGCAGCAATGAATGCATTTGTTACCTGGTTAAGTACCACTTATTTAAAGGCTCAAATGAAATGCCAGGATTTGATTATGAATGGTAAAAAAGGCGGTCTTTATTCAATTTTAATTAGACTTTGCCATTCCTATGGAATTTCAACTGAAGAGGGAATTCTCATTGATTTACCGATTACACATCAAGAGTTAGCAAATTTAACCTATGGAACTAGAGAGGTTATTCAAAGAGCATTAAAGGAATTAAGAGAAAAAGACATTATCTACTATGACCAGCAAAAGTTTATTGTAAAAAAGTTAAGTTATTTAAGACAATCTGTTGATTGTCAACATTGTCCTAATGAAATTTGCGGGTTAAATTAATGATGGTTAAAGGGATCAGAAGTTTTGATCCCTTTTCTAATTGTCGGCAATTCTTGTCTATTTTGGCAATCAAAGCTAAAATGAAATCAAGTCTTGCTTAATAAGGATGGTTTGAATGAACATATTTATGCAATTTTATAAAAGTATATATTCTCCAAAGGACATTGCTACATTTAGATTTCAAGGGATTGGAAAGACCATTTTATATGTCTTTTTGCTCTCACTTTTGTCCATTCTTCCTTCTGTTATCTTTATCAGTTCATCGATCAGTACTGGAATAGACTCCGTTCGAGCAGTTATTCATGATGAATTACCATCATTCTCGATAAAAAATGGACAACTGTCAGCAAAAACATCTGTTCCAATAACAATTAATAAAAATCATTTTACAATTATCTTAGACCCAACCGGGGCTGTAACACCAAAAGAGCTAGATGGAAGCGATAACACCCTTGCCATTTTAAAAAATGAATTCGTTTTTGTTGCTGGCGGGAAAGTAGAAAATTATACGTATTCCATGTTAAATGGAACGAGTGTTACTAGCAAGGATATCCTCCACTTTGTAGATATGGTCAATGGAGTAAAAGGTATTTTTATCCCTGTCATTGCTTTTATCCTTTATCTGTTCACCAGTGCCGCAAGTTTTATTGAAGTATCTATTTTGGCCCTTATAGGCTTATGGCTGAAAAACGTTGCAGGCAGAAAGCTAAATTATCGTCAATTATGGAGAATGGCAGCGTATAGTGAAACATTGCCAACCTTGTTTTTTACCATTATGTCAGCCATTAAAACGAACGTACCGTGGAGCTTTTTCATTAACTGGTTTGTAGTCATTTTGATTCTCTATTTAGCCATAAACGAAATTCCAAAACCAAAGAATGCCGCATAATATATGAAAGATATGAAACTCGCCTTATGGCGAGTTTCTTTATGTTCTAAGATTGGGTGGACAAGCATACGTATGTACAAACTTCTTTTTCGGGGGCTTGTCCAAATGAAGAATTTACTTATTCTCCTAGTTTCTTTTCTTATTATATATAGTATTTATTTTGACATTTCAGTTGGAACACTTCCTCATCCTGCCACACAGAAGGTTGAAGCTGTTGCAAAACCCAAATTGCCTAAAGCTCGTATTCCTTATTTTGAGGTAAAGGTTGAACCTGGAGATACCCTAATGACCATTGTCGAGCATCAGATTAAAAAACCACTGCCTGTATCGATTACACGTTTAATTCATGATTTTGAAGCACTTAATCCGAACCAAAGCACTGAAAAAATTCAAATAGGTAAAAGCTACCGTTTCCCTGACTATGCAAAATAAAAAGCTGCAAAAAATACCATAAAAATGTATAAACAAACCCTTCTCCTTGTCAAGATAGCTTAAAGACTGATAGAATTAAATCGAATTGTTTTTAACAATCTATCGTATTTAAAGGAGAGCGAATTCCACGTGAGTGAAATTATACATCGTTCAAAAACTCGACCAATTAAGGTTGGAAATTTAACCATTGGCGGAAATAACGAGATTATTATTCAAAGCATGACTACAACAAAAACACATGATGTAGATGCTACTGTTGCAGAAATTAAGCGCCTTGAAGATGCAGGCTGTCAAATTGTACGCGTTGCTTGTCCGGATGAACGTGCTGCTAATGCTATCCCGGAAATCAAAAAAAGGATCAATATCCCTTTAGTTGTTGATATTCATTTTGATTATAAATTAGCTTTAAAAGCAATTGAAGGTGGAGCCGATAAAATCCGTATTAACCCCGGTAATATCGGAAAAAGAGAAAAAGTCGAAGCTGTCGTAAAAGCGGCTAAAGAGCGCGGGATCCCTATTCGAATTGGCGTGAATGCAGGTTCACTAGAAAAACGCATCTTGGATAAATACGGATATCCAACAGCCGATGGAATGGTTGAAAGTGCCTTATATCATATAAAAATCCTAGAGGATTTGGATTTTCACGATATTATTGTGTCAATGAAGGCATCTGATGTTAATCTTGCCATTGAAGCATATGAAAAAGCGGCTAGAACATTTGATTATCCTTTACACTTAGGGATCACCGAATCTGGAACATTATTTTCAGGAACAGTTAAAAGTGCTGCCGGCCTGGGTGCCATTATCAGTAAAGGAATTGGAAATACGATGCGTATTTCTCTTAGCGCTGATCCTGTTGAAGAGGTTAAAGTTGCTAGGGAACTTCTAAAGGTATTCGGACTATCCTCAAATGCTGCTACGCTCATTTCCTGTCCAACGTGCGGAAGAATTGAAATTGACCTAATCAGTATCGCCAACGAAGTTGAAGAATACATTTCAAATATTAAGGCTCCGATTAAAGTTTCCGTTTTGGGATGTGCAGTTAACGGTCCTGGGGAAGCCAGAGAAGCAGACATTGGGATCGCAGGCGCCCGCGGTGAAGGATTATTATTCCGTAAGGGTGAGATTGTTCGTAAAGTCCCAGAAGCGGAGATGGTTGAAGAATTGAAGAAGGAAATCGACCAGCTAGCTGAAGAATATTTTCAAAAGAAAGCAGCTGAAGAAGCGGCTGCAAAAAGATAAAAGCTAATACTGTGAAGAACCCCTGCAAACCATTGCAGGGGTTCTTTTTTGCTCCTATGCAAGAATTATTTAAAAAAATGGGAGGATAAAGATGCCGATGACGATAGATACGGCACCAATTCCTATTGCCCAGGCACCAATCGCATTTGCTCCTCTGGCCCTGGCAATAAACCCTATAACAATCCCTGCTGCCCCGAAAAGAATTGGCATTACAAAAAGGGAAATGATCGACAATGCTAAAGCTAAAAATCCCATTCCTGTTCCTGCCTGGGCCTCTCCATGTTCAGTTTGTCTAACATCATCATGGTTTCTAAATTTCCCTAGGTAGGCAGGTGCTGCTATTTCTGCTGCTGTTTCCTCGCGGTGTAAAGAAGAATTTACTACGGTTTTTTTGGACACGACTGGTGCTGCAATTTCTGTAGCGGTTTCTTCACGATGTACAGCAGAAGCTACTGGAACTTTTTTGAGTGAGACAGGAACAACTGCTAATTCTCGAGAAGTTTCTTCACGATTTACTAAAGCAGTCTCTGGGCTTTTCTTAAGTGAAACAGGTCCTGCAAGTTCACAAGCAGTTTCCTCACGAAAATCAGAGGGACTATTTGGAATAGTTTCGCCAATGTATGCACTCTGGCTATATTCCTTTACCTTATTGTCTTTTTCCTGATCTGCCACGCATATCCCTCACTTTCAGTTGTAGGAGCATTTTTATTGTTTGCAAACTGAGGCATTTTACTATGTTAATGTTTGTCTAATTCGTCTCTTCTTGCTAAGAAATATTATTTAACTTTTGAGATGGATTTCTTTTTGTTAAAATAGAGAATGGATTTTGTAAAATCGAAGGAGTTTTTAAAATGAAGAAAAGGTTTGGAATTGACATTGATGGCACGGTAACATCTCCATCCGCAATGATCCCCTTTATCAATAAAGCATTTGGACTGAATATTACATTAAATGACGTTAAACAATATGATTTAAACCCAGTCGTTAATGTTTCTGAACAGGAATTTGCAAAGTGGTGGATTGATAATGAACCGATTATTTATGCAGAATCCCCAATTGCTGACGATGCCGCATCAGTTCTTGCGAAGTGGGAAAATAAATTTGATCTTTGCTTTATTAGTGCTCGCGGCCCTCATTTGCTTAATATAACAAAGAAATGGTTTTTGGATCATAAACTTAATTTTCATGAAATCGAATTAATTGGAACCCATGATAAAGTGGAAGCTGCCAAAAGACATAAAGTTGACCTATTTTTAGAAGATAAACATGATAATGCCATTATTATTCATGAAGAGTGTAAAATACCTGTACTCTTATTCGATACCCCTTATAATCAGGATCCTGTACCAGAAGGTGTCATTCGCGTATTCAGTTGGAAAGAGGCATCTCTATGGGTTGAAAATTGGATGAAGATGGGTTTATCCACAGAGGCAATTTAAAAAAACGGCTAGAATGACAGCCGTTTAAATTTTTTTCAATTATAGTGGATACATTCAGGACAACGGCCATAAATTTCAAACTTATGGCCAGAAATATCGTAGCCATGCAAATTCTCAGACAAGTCTTCCATTGGGCATGCTGCAATTTCTTTTGTTTTTCCGCAATCTAAACAAATAAAATGATGATGGTGATGGTGATGTGAGCAAGCAAAGCGAAAATGCTTTTCACCATACAATTCAGTCATCTCAAGAATCCCTAAATTCACAAATAAAGAAAGATTTCGGTATATCGTATCAAAGCTTAATCCAGGATAATTATTTTTCAATAAATCAAGTACATCTTTTGCTGTAAGGTATTTATTCGTATCAGCAAATAACTGTAACATTTCTTCTCTTTTGCCAGTATGTTTATATCCTTTTTCTTTTAAAAATAAAAGGGCATCATCTACATTCACTTTTGCTCACCTCTCTCCACATTTTTCTGTAACTTAAGCTTTTTAGACAAAATAGCTAATATTAAAATTAATACCGAAATCATTACTATCGATCCGCCCGGTGCCAAATTTAAGTAGTATGCTGTAAATAATCCGCCAAGAACGGAAATCTCACCAAAAAGGATCGATAAAAATATTGTTTGCTTAAAACCTTTTGCAATCCGAATACTTGCCGCAACGGGCAACGTCATTAAAGAAGAAACGAGAAGGATTCCTACAATTCTCATCGATGCTGCAATCACAAGAGCAACCATTACAATAAAACAAAAGTGGATCGAACTAGCTGCAATTCCTGAGGCTTTCGCATGCTCTTCGTCGAATGATAATAAAAATAATTCTTTATACAATGAAATAACTAATAGGATGACAAAAATGCTTATAATCAGAATAACCCATAAATCAGTAGGGGTTACTGCTGTAACACTTCCAAATAAATAACTGAATAAATCAGTATTAAAACCATTTGCTAATGAAATGAAGATGACTCCAAGGCCAATTCCACTTGAAAGGATAATTGGTATTGCTAACTCCTGATAATGTTTATATACTCCCCGCAGCTTTTCAATAAATAATGAACCACCTACTGAAAAAACCATTCCAAGGTATACAGGATTAAATCCATTAAACAAGGCAAAGGATTTTTCAAGCAGCAGGCTTGCAGCAATACCAGCTAAGGTAACATGGCTTAATGCGTCAGCAATTAAGGAAAGCCTTCTTACAACAACAAAAACACCTAATAATGGGGCAAGTAAGCCAATCATAATTCCAGCTAAAAAAGCATGCTGTAAAAACTCATAATGAAAAATCTCAGCAATCATTTTATGGCTCCTTCATGCTCGTGGTAATGCGAAAGCATATGTACATCATGTCCGTAAAATTCGCCGAGCCCATTTTCCCTCAGTTTTTCAAATTCCTTTGTTTCTCCATGGAAGTGTAAATGTTTATTGAGACATGCTACAGTTGTTACTTTATCGGAGATTGTTCCAATATCATGTGTAACCAGGAGAAGTGTAATATTTCGGTTTTTATTTAAGTCTTCGAGCATTTGATAGAAGGTGTCCACATTCTGAGCATCAACGCCAACCGTTGGTTCATCAAGAATCAATATCTTAGGGCTGCTAACAAGGGCCCGAGCGATAAAGACACGCTGTTGTTGTCCCCCAGATAATTCTCCCACATTTCGATTTTTAAAATGGAGCATTCCAACTGCCTCCAGCGCTTGGAGGACTTGATCTTTATCCTCTTTTTTCAAAAACCGAAATAACCCCAGCTTTTTGGTCAATCCGCTTGCAACGACCTCAAAAACAGTTGCCGGAAACCCTGTGTTAAATGAATTCGCCTTTTGAGAAACATAGCCAACGTTTTCCCATCCTTTAAAGCGATTTATATCTTCACCAAAGATGGTTATTGCTCCTTTTTGCAGTTTCAAGAGTCCTAATATCAGTTTTAATAAGGTTGATTTTCCTGACCCGTTTGGACCAACAATCGCTAAAAATGATCCTTCCGGAATAGAAAGATTTATATTATCAAGAACAACATCCGTTTCATAGCGGAATGTCAAACCTTTTATTTCAATAATCATTTGCTCCATAAGCAATCACCTTTAATTTTAAGAATCATTCCGATTTAACTCATGTAGTATACCTCATGTTATTTTAATTGTAAAGATTCTTTCATTTTGATTGAATTTAAAGGGCTGTGTATAAGGAAATTGTTGATTTTTCAATCTGTTGATTGGAGCGGAAATCAACTGACAAATTTAACACAGCCAAATGAAAAACATCTAGTCACATTCCTTCTTCTCGAACATACATTAGGATGGAGGAGTGATGAGTGTGAAAATTTTTGAAAGCGTCATTAATCATAAAATAAATACCATAACGACAGACGAGCTTTTAAAGTATGCTCAGCAATTTAATATTAAAGTACAGCGCGAGCAAGCGAAAAAGATCGCTGAATACTTAAGAGGAAAACAAGTGAATATTTTTAATCCAACAGAAAGAGTAACATTAATAAAAGAAATTGCTAAACTTGCAGGCCCTGAAACAGCAAAGGAAGTAAATAAACTGTTCACTCAATTTACGAAATAAAGCTTTGGCTGTGCCAAAGCTTTATTTCGCTTGTATTTAATGTTGAATGATATCTTGA
Organism: Neobacillus sp. PS3-12; assembly: GCF_030915385.1. Taxonomy (GTDB): domain Bacteria; phylum Bacillota; class Bacilli; order Bacillales; family Cytobacillaceae; genus JAEVLT01. Next base: position 1,013,113 of record NZ_CP133268.1, read on the forward strand.
AGAAGATTTTCATTAAATTCTTGTTTTCTCAACATATCAATTTCATAAAAATAAGGTGGCTTCTTGTCATTTTTATCCTCGCCCACAAATGGAGTTTCAAGAATTTTTGGAATGTCATCAAGCTGTGGGTGATGAACGACATAGTTCAACGCCTTAAAGCCAATATGACCAAAACCAATATTTTCATGACGGTCCTTGCTTGCTCCAATCGGATTTTTACTGTCATTGATATGAAGAACCTTTAAACGGTCCAACCCAATAATTTTGTCAAACTCGTTTAAAACACCATCAAAATCTTCTACAATCTTATAACCAGCGTCATGTGTATGACAGGTATCAAAACATACTGAAAGCTTGTCATTATGCGTTACACCATCTATAATCATGGCTAATTCATCAAATGATCTGCCGCACTCAGACCCTTTTCCTGCCATCGTTTCTAAAGCGATTTGAACTTTTTCCTCACCAGTTAAAACTTCATTTAGACCTTCAATGATCTTTTTAATTCCTTCCTCTGCTCCTGCACCAACATGGGCACCTGGGTGTAGAACGATTTGCCGTGCCCCAATTGCTTCAGTCCGATCAATTTCAGAGCGTAAAAAAGATACACCTAATTCAAATGTTGCAGGATTCGAAGTGTTGCCAATATTAATGATATAGGGTGCATGGACAACAATTTCTGATATTCCATTTTGCTCCATATGCAATCTTCCAGCTTCAATATTCAAATCCTCAATTTTTTTCCTTCTCGTATTTTGCGGTGCCCCTGTATAGATCATAAAAGTATTCGCACCATATGAGACTGCTTCCTCGCTGGAGGCTAAAAGCATTTTCTTTCCGCTCATTGATACATGAGATCCAATTTTCAGCACTTTACCTCTCCCCTTATGATTTATTTCTTTTTACTGCTTAATTTTCTTTGACGGTTTTTAATTTGTTCCATTTCAGATTTCATTTTCTTTTTATATCCAGGCTTTACTTTAGATGGTTTTCTGACAATCGATTTTGCCATTTTGTCGATTTCGTTTTCTTGCTTTTTACGGGTTTTCCGTCTATTACGATCTTCAAGCGGGGCAAGTTCATTATTTTTTAGATCAACATTTTTAAATTGAATGCCCATTTTCTCCAAGTGGATCAGGGCGTCCTCATCTGAGAGATCATAAATAGTTAACGCAATTCCTGATAAACCTGCCCGTGCCGTTCTCCCCACGCGATGAATATAAAAATCAAGATCAGTGGGCAATTCATAGTTGATTACGTGACTTATACCTTCAATATCAATTCCCCGCGCTGCGAGATCCGTTGCGACAATATATTGGTATTCCAAGTCTTGTATTTGCTTCATCATCTTTTTACGTTCTCTCGGATTTAAATTTCCGTGGATCCGACCAACCTTTAGCCCTTTTTCAATCAAATAGTCTGCGACTTCATCGGCCATTTTTTTCGTATTGGTAAACACCAAAGCTAAATATGGATTTAATAACAGCAGTGCTTCCCGCACCAGTTCTTTTTTACTACGATGTCTTGATGGCAATAGATAATGAAGTAAATTTTCAGCAGCAACTTGTTTTGCTTTAATCTGTACATAGGTTGGACTTTCCATATACTTTTTCAAAAATGGTTTTAGCTTTTCAGGGATGGTTGCTGAAAATACAAACATCTGTATAGTAGTTGGCATTTTGGCAGCTATTTGGTCCACATCCTGAATAAATCCCATATCCAGCATCATGTCTGCTTCATCAACAACCAGAATATTGGCTGTATGGATAAAAAGAGCCTGTTCGATCATTAAATCTTTAATTCTTCCTGGAGTACCCACGACAATATGTGGCTGAACCTTTAATTTCTCAATTGTTCTTTGTTTATCGGTTCCACCGATAAAGCACCGAGCCATAATGGTCTCTTCCCGTTTATCGTGCTCAATGACTTTTAAAATTTGCTGATAGATTTGTGTTGCCAATTCTCTTGTTGGTGCTGTAATTACTGCTTGAACCTGTTTTACAGCTGGATCAACTTTTTCTAAAATGGGAAGCACGTAAGCGAGCGTTTTGCCGGTCCTGCTTGCGACTGGCCAATTGCACTCTCGCCCTTTAAGATCAGTGGAATCATTCGTTCCTGAATTTCAGTCGGTGTGTCAAATCCGAAATCATTTAAGGCATTTATTAAAAACGGTTGAAATTGATATTTTCTAAAATAGTTTTCCTTCATATTTTGCTCCTATTATCTTCATTTTCTTGTCCATCCTGTTATTATAGTAAAGTTTAAAGCAAATCTCCACCTTTACTTATTAAAACCTATTAACATCATTGACGTTCCAATCATTTTTAATCATAAAAAGGTTCTCTATTTGCTATTGTACCTAAGCAAAATAACCTTTCATGCATATTCTATAGAATAGACGGAAACGAAAAAGGAGGATTAGTCATGCAGCCACAAATTCCTAGACAAGGCTTTATTCAGCCCGGTCAAGGTCCACAAGGAATGGGCTTCGGGGGAAGATCGAATATGATGGGATCAGGGTTTGGTGGAAGGCCCCAAATGATGGGCATGAATCAAGTTACCAGATCTCCCATGATGGGCATGAACCAAATGCCTAGATCCCCGTTTATGGGCATGGGTGGTCAACAGCAAATGAATAGAGGCGGAGGTCTTTTTTCCAGGCTGCTTGGTATGGGAAATCAACCTGGCAGAATGGGCGGTTTAATGGGAATGGGGAATCAAGCCGGCAGAATGGGCGGCTTAATGGGAATGCAGCAAGCAGGCCGCGCCGCAGGAGGCGCTGGCGGTTCATTGTTAGGTAATTCTGGCGGAATTATGAACTTTTTAAATAATACCCAACAAGTGCTAAGAACTGCCCAATCGATTGGACCAATGGTTCAACAGTTTCAGCAATATGGGCATTTAGTAAAAAATATACCCGCCATGTGGAAGCTATATCGAGGCCTAAAAAATGCTCCCGATGCAACTGAAACAGACTCGAAAAGCTCTTCGAGCAGTAAAAAAAGTTCCTCCCCTAAGTTAAATCATTCTCAAAGTGATAAGCAAAAGAAAAAAAGCTCTTCTACAAACAGGTCATCCAAAACAACAGCAAATTCTCAAAAAAGAGAACAAGTATCATCAAAAAAACAAAGCTCCACTTCATACGGAAAAGGATCATCATCTCCAAAACTTTATATATAAGAAAGGAAGGATGCTGCTGGCAGCATCTTTTTTCTATTTTAGCTGTTAAATAAATCACAGTTTGAATGAGAAACGTGTCTTTGTAATAAAACAATATTTCTTATATAATATAAACGAAGATTTTATGCACAAAATGGGAGGACCATTTACATGAATGTTATTAAAATATCACCCAGGGGATATTGCTATGGTGTCGTAGATGCCATGGTTATTGCAAGAAATGCTGCGTTAGATAAGAATTTACCAAGACCAATCTATATATTAGGTATGATTGTTCATAATAAACACGTTACCGATGCCTTTGCTGAGGAGGGAATCATTACCCTTGACGGCAATAACCGTAAAGAAATAATTGAAAAAGTTGATAAGGGTACGGTTATTTTCACAGCACACGGAATTTCTCCTGAAGTTCGGGAACTAGCCCGTCAAAAGGGACTTGTTGCTATTGACGCTACCTGTCCTGATGTTACGAAAACACATGATCTCATTCGTGAAAAAGCGAAAGAAGGATATCAAGTCATTTATATTGGTAAAAAAGGACATCCTGAACCAGAAGGTGCTGTCGGTGTTGCTCCAGGCCTTGTTCATTTAGTTTCAAGTACAAGCGACGTTGAACTGCTTACTATTGATAGTGACAAAATTATTGTCACCAACCAAACCACGATGAGTCAGTGGGATGTTGCTGATATTATGAAAAAAGTACAGGAAAAATATCCTAAAGTGGAAAGTTACAATGAAATTTGCCTTGCTACACAAATAAGACAAGAAGCGGTCGCTGAACAAGCAAAGGAAGCAGATGTTCTAATTGTAGTAGGAGACCCAAAAAGTAATAATTCCAATCGGCTTGCCCAGGTTTCTGAAGAGATAGCAGGAACAAAAGCCTATCGAATTGCTGATATTTCCGAATTAGAAATTGATTGGATAAAAAACGCTTCTACAGTGGCAGTAACAGCAGGTGCTTCTACTCCAACCCCAATTACAAAAGAAGTAATTACGTTTTTAGAAAAATTTAACGCAAATGATGAAACAACATGGGAACATAAAAAAACCGTTCCACTCAATAAAATTTTACCAAAAGTAAAGAATTAAAAAAGAACCGATTTCGGTTCTTTTTTTCAGATTGTCGAGAAAGGGGTATTTTCTCGGCATTTTTTTATTTTACCAGAATTTAAATACTAAATTTTTTTGATGGTTCCTGCAAATGGGCCTGTTGATTTCCGCTCCGGGCACTCGCTTTCCGCGGGGAGGTCCTGGAGCCTCCTCGGCGCTTTGGCGCCTGTGGGGTCTCCAGTGACCTCTGATCCCGCAGGAGTCGAGTGCCCTCCGCTCCAATCAACAGGGAGGCAAATCAACCAATTGTATTGCAACACACTTTTTTATCTAACTTTGCTAAGTGTGTTGCAATCTTTTTTTATTTTGGCAGTCTGGATTAATTGGGAGAAACATGTAAATCTCGTTCTTGATTGAATGTAGATCTCATTTTGGAAATAAACTAGTAGTAAAGTAATATCGGCTATGAGCAATTACTCCAAAGATATTTCGGTCCGATAGCCCCTTACAAATAGGGCTAGTGAGGTAACCTGAATCATGCGTAACAGCAAATCGTAGAGTAATGAGGTACTGGGTCCTTGTTCATTTTGTCTTTAATCTTTTGGATTAAACATTGGTTTCACCACTTTTTTTGATTTATTAGTTGAGATCTGAAGAACTTTATTGAAAACACTCGTTGATTGGCGTGGAAGGCACGAAGACTCCTGCGGGAGTACGGGGCTGGGGAGACCCCACAGGCGCTTTTTGCGCCGAGGAGGCTTCCTGGCACGCCCGCGGAAAGCGAAGTGCCTGGAGCGCCAATCAACAAACCTGTTTAACAACCTATACTTCAACACTATTGCACCATATTAACTTAACGAGGTGAATTATTAAAGTGATTGAATAAGATGATAGGCAGCAGAGTTTTTCGACAGCCTGAAAAAAGAACCTCAGCTGAGGTTCTTTTTTAAATATATTGAAAAGGATCTGTGTTTTCTTCAGAAGGGATAAATTCAACCTTGAAACCAGCTTTTTGGCATAATTCTCCTAGGGTTTGAGCTACTCCCTTTTTCATTACTTTTTCAACATTATGTCCCGGGTCAATCATATTTAATCCCTGCATCATTGCATCATGTGCGGTATGATAATAAATGTCCCCTGTAACATAAACATCTGCCCCTTTAAATTTAGCCTGACTAAAATATTTATTACCATCCCCGCCTAATACAGCTACTTTTTTTACTTTAGATTCTAAGTTGCCGACTACACGAACCCGATCAACCTCTAAAACTTTTTTAACCTTTTCCGCAAATTCAGCTAATGTCATCTCATCTATAGTCCCAATTCTTCCAAGCCCTAAAACCTCTCCCTTGTTTTCTACGGGATATACATCAAAAGCTGGCTCCTCATATGGATGTACTTTTAACATCGCAGTTAAGACTTTTTTTATCTGAATTTCTGGTACGATGGTTTCAATTCTAACTTCATCAACCGTCTCCATAACCCCAGGCAGGCCTATGTATGGTTTTGTTTGATCCCCTGGCAAAAACCTTCCTGCACCATTAGCAGAAAAAGTACAATGGCTGTAATTGCCAATAAAACCAGCGCCTGCATCCCCCAGGGCCTTCCTCACAGTCTCTGCACTTTCTGCAGGAACAAACACAACAATTTTCTTAAGTGCAGTTTCAAATGTTGGAACAAGCACTTCAGGATTTTGTATTTCCAATGCCTCAGCGAGCAAATCATTCACCCCGCCGGTAGCAACGTCAAGGTTTGTATGGGCAGCATAGACTGCGATATCATTCCTTAAAAGTTTTTCTATCATTCTTCCTTGAGTAGTATCGGTAATAACATTTTTAAGTGGGCGGTAAATCGGCGGGTGATGTGCAATAATAAGCTGCACATCTTTCTTGATCGCTTCGTCTATTACATTTTCAAGGACGTCCAATGTAACTAACACTCGCTCTACTTTTTTGTTTAGACGACCAATCTGTAAGCCTACTTTATCCCCTTCCATAGCAAGTCCTTTTGGGGAAAATTGTTCAAAGAGCTGAATAATTTCATAACCATTCGCGATTTTCATTATTTTAATGCCCCCTCTACCCTGTTGATCCATTGGAGAAGTTCTTGTCTTTTGGCCGTTGTTTCTGTTGATGGTGCAGCCTTTTCAAGTTGCGCAAGAATCCTCTGCCAATTATGTGCTTCCATTTTCCACTTTCTCGAAAAAGCCTCGCCTTGTTTTTGCATCAAAAATGGACCTAATAATAGTTCAGTTTCTAGATTAGAGGTGTATGGCTTATGTGGTTCTCCTTTTTCTGCCACAAGGATCTCATATATTTTCCCATCTTCCTCCATAATTTCTTCTTCAACTAATTGCCAATTGTTTTCTAGAAGCCATTTTCGAATCGTAACCGCACTAATATTAGGCTGTAAGATCAAACGTACAATCTCCCCAAGTTTTTCTTTGCCTCTTTCTAATATACTTGTGATCAACGCTCCACCCATTCCGGCAATACTAATGCAGTTTACGTCACCTGGTTCAATTACGTCTAATCCATCACCCATCCGAACTATGATTTTATCTGATAAGCCCTCTTCTTCTACATGTCCCCGCGCCGATTCAAAAGGCCCTAAGACAACTTCACCAGCAATGGCAAAAGGAACAATCCCTTTTTTCACTAAATAACAAGGTAAATAAGCATGATCCGAACCAATATCCGCTAGTTTAGAACCATTCGGAACAAAGCGGGCCACTGTTTCCAGCCGCTCCGATAACTTTTCTGTATTCAAAAATTCCCACCACAACTTTCAAATTAAACTTCATTATCCTTTTGTTAGTATAAAAAAAGTCCTTTACATATGCAAAGGACTTTTTGATGATAGATTCTACTTAATTTGTGACACCCACTTGGCCATAGCATCAGCCTTGTCTTCCGGAACAAGGTTTGGAGGCATATTCCCTTTACCATGAGTGATAATCTGCTTAATTTGGTCTACAGAGAGTTTACTTCCAATGCCTTTTAATGATGGACCTACTACTCCCTGATATTGATCACCGTGGCAGCCTATACATGTGCTTTTATAAATACCCTCTGGATTGGCCGCTGAGGCAGTGTCTGTTTTAGCGGTAGAAGTAGTTCCACTTTTTTCTTTGGCAGTACTTTTTGAATCTCCAAGCCCCTTAAAGGACAATCCAAACATTAAAACGATACCAAACACCATGATAATTACAAATGGGATAACCGGGTTACGATTCATAAAATTTACCTCCTTATGTAAGATTTTCTTCTTGATATTACTGTTACCAACTATTTTACTTGAAAAAAGTTTGAAGGAAAAGTCTAATTGTCAAATTATAGACAAAATTAACTTTCCATCTTTCAAATAATATCAGTCCCATAAGGAAAAATATTCTGCAAAGTGGCCGTTATACCAAAAAAAGATAAAAAGGCCTATTTGCAAAATAAAAGACAATTCAGTAAAATAAGGGTTAAACAATGAAAGCGAAAACAATTATTAATAAAATTTTAAAAGCCTGACCATTTAAACACATGATCTTAGAAATACTTCACGCTAAGTATGTGCTTTTAAACGATCAGGCCCATTCAGAGATTCTTTATTCTAAAAAGTCTTTTAACCGTTTGCTGCGGCTTGGGTGGCGTAATTTTCGAAGTGCTTTAGCTTCGATCTGTCTAATACGCTCACGAGTAACGCCAAACACTTTTCCAACTTCCTCAAGCGTTCGGGTACGACCGTCATCTAATCCAAAACGAAGACGCAAAACATTTTCTTCGCGATCAGTTAGGGTATCTAGTACATCTTCTAGCTGCTCTTTTAATAACTCATAGGCTGCGTGCTCAGACGGTGAGGTTGCATCTTGATCCTCAATGAAATCGCCAAGATGTGAGTCATCTTCTTCACCAATTGGAGTTTCAAGTGAAACTGGTTCTTGAGCAATCTTCAAGATCTCTCTTACCTTATCTGGTGACAAATCCATATCTTCACCAATTTCTTCTGGAGTTGGTTCACGCCCTAAATCTTGAAGTAACTGCCTTTGTACACGGATTAGTTTATTAATCGTTTCGACCATATGAACCGGAATACGAATGGTTCTTGCTTGGTCAGCAATTGCCCTTGTAATCGCTTGGCGAATCCACCATGTTGCATAGGTACTAAATTTATAGCCTTTGTTATAATCAAACTTTTCAACGGCTTTTATGAGACCCATGTTTCCTTCTTGAATTAGGTCTAGGAACAGCATTCCTCTGCCGACATAACGCTTGGCAATACTAACAACCAGACGAAGGTTCGCTTCGGCTAATCGACGTTTCGCTTCTTCATCGCCCTCTTCAATTCGTTTTGCTAATTTAATTTCTTCTTCGCCAGATAACAAATCGACTCTTCCAATTTCTTTCAAATACATCCGGACAGGATCATTTATTTTGACACCCGGTGGAACGCTTAAATCATTTAAATCGAATTCATCGTCGTCCTCTTTTTCCAGTTCTTTGGTATCAGGATCTTCAGCTTCGTCACTATCACCAACTAATTCAATGCCTTGATCGCCAAGGAACTCATAAAATTCATCCATTTGATCAGAATCTAATTCGAAATTAGACATTCTTTCAGCAATATCATCATAGGCAAGGACTCCAGTTTTCTTTCCTAATACAGTTAACTGGGCTTTTACTTGTTCAAAGGTTAATTCATTCTCAACCTCTTTTGAACGTGCTGATTTTTCAGCCATATGTCCCCCTCCTTCTAAAAATCAAAATCAATTAAGAACATGTTAATTTTGGATTTATAATGACTTCCGCAACTGAAGAATTTCCATCGCAATTTCAGCTGCCTTCTTATAATCCTTTTGTCTTTCCGCTTCCTTTTCTTCTACTTCTTTTTCTTTTATCTTTAACAATTTTTGATAATTCAACACCTGTTTGATATAATCAGTTAATTCCTGATCGCCTAATTCTTCATTTAAGGCCATCATTTCAATGTTTGCCACAAGTCTACGAAGTTTGTCATCTTGGATATAGGTTAAAAATAAGCTAGGATCAGGATCATCATGATCCTCATAAAAACCAAATAAATAAGTAATAATTGCTTGATGTTCATCAATATTAAAAGTATTCCCCTGCATCAATTCTTGAACCCTATAGGCGACATTGCGATTTTTCAACATATGATTAATCAAGCGGCGTTCCGCTGTATAATGCGCAGGTTTTAATTCATTAACCTGCTTAGTAAGTAACACGGGACTTACTTTAACCTCATTTTGTCCCTTCGTTTTTCTTTTTTCAGCAAAAAAGATTTGTTTTTGCTGTTGCTGTAACGCATCTAATGATAGTGAAAATTCTGTTGCTAACTGTCTTAAATAATGGTCTCGTTCAACAGCTTTCGGCAAATTACTTATTTCTTTTACTATTTGTTCGATATAGGATAGCCTATCTCCTTCTTGCTGAAGATTTTTTCCTCTTCGAAAAAAACGAAATTTGAACGACATCCATGTTAAGCTTGCCCCAATGACTTCATTACGAAATCGTTCAGCACCATTTTTTTTTATATATTCATCAGGATCAAGCCCATCAGGCATTAACGCCACTTTTATGGAAAATCCCGCATCCATAAGAAGGTTACCGGCTCTATATGCTGCCTCAATTCCAGCATTGTCTGAATCATAGCAAATGGTTACAGATTGGACGTTTTGACGAATAAGGGAGATATGTTCATCTGTTAGTGCTGTTCCCATCGTTGCAATCCCGTTTTCAACTCCTGAGCGATCAGCAGCAATTACATCCGCAAACCCTTCGAACAGGACAAGAGACTGTAATTTTCGAATCGAAGCCCGCGCTAGATGAAAATTATATAAAATTTTACTTTTATTAAAGATTGCTGTTTCTGGACTATTTAAATATTTGGGCTCTTGATCGGCCCCTAATGATCTCCCTGAAAAAGCAATCGTTTTCCCATTTCGGTCAAAAATCGGAAACATAATACGATCACGAAACCTGTCAAAATAAGACCCGTCTCTTTCACGTTTTATAATTAACCGGCTTTTTCCATCCATTCAGGCTTAAAATCTCTTTTCGTCAAAAACTTATAAACAAAATCCCAAGAATTTAGTGAGTATCCAATTTGAAATTTATCAATTGATTCCCGAGTAAACCCTCGGTTCAAGAGATATTCCAGTGCATGCTGCCCCTCTTTTGTATTTACCAATAAGTGGTGGTAAAATTTACTTAAAAGTTCATGAGCATTTAGCATCTCCTGAATCTCATCAGATACCTTTTTTTCTTTACCAATGGCAGTTGTACTTATTTGAAGTTCAATATTGGTTTTTTCGGCCAACCTCACCGCAGCTTCTTGAAAGGATATGTTTTCAAGTTCCATTAGAAAAGTAAAAACATTTCCACCAGCTCCGCAACCGAAGCAATGAAAAATTTGTTTATCAGGTGAAACTGAAAATGAAGGGGTATTTTCTCCATGGAATGGACATAATCCGAAGTAATTTCGCCCTTGTTTTTTTAGCTGAACATAGTCACTGATTACATCGACAATATCAACAGCCTGACGAATCTCATTTAGTTTTTCTTCGGCAATTAGTTCTGCCATGAAAACAGCTCCATTTTTTACTTAACAGGTATTCTAGAGAAAAATCTAAATTCCTGCAATTTCCGACAAGATTTTTGTGAATTCACTCATAAATTTTGCCCGATCCTCTAAAGTAAATCGCTTTGGCCCCTCCCGTAGATTCCTTGCCTCCGAGCCTTCGCATTTAAATGACGAAGTTCAAGGCCGGTTTGGATATCTTTTTCTTCAAAGCTGCTGCTTCCTTACCAGTATCAACATAAATCCAAGTGGCAAACAAAGAATTATTTTTTACATGGTTATATGAAGCAATAAAGAGAGTTTTAACTGAAAAACGGGAAGCGATTTCGACAATTTCCTTTTTTTACCGGGCATAAGTCTGCATCAACTAAGATAGTTGGAGTAGCATTTTTATAAGTATTAATTCTACATCACTCCGCATATTCCTTCTTTATGAGTAAACTTTTACCCTAAAAGGAATAATGTCGAATTTTTTTCGTTTGGTTCCCTTGACATCTAGACAATAAATAGTTTATTCGTTCATATGCAAGTCTAAACCTAAAAACATATATTTTTATCACAATTTTTTATTATAGTACATTTATTTCATTTTTGCTATTGTTTTTTTCACTTTTCATACCAATTCATATATATATGTATGAGGTCCCGAAGAAAAAACACATAATCAATGATTATGTGTAAAAAAACTATTTTTTTTGGCAATAGTGCAAAATAACATTTGCCGTTTCCTCAACTGCCTTATTTGTTACATCAATGATTTGGCAGCCAATTTTGTTGGTTATTTTTTCGAAAAATGTTAATTCCTCTTTGATCCGATTAATATTAGCGTAGCTTGCTTTATCGTTTAGCCCCAGAGAAATTAACCGTTCTCTCCTAATATAGTTTAATTTTTCAGGACTTATTTTTAAGCCAAAGCACTTTTCTGCAGAGATTTTATATAATTCTTCTGGTGGGTCTACTTCTGGGACGACTGGAACGTTTGCCACCTTTAAACGTTTATGAGCCAAATATTGTGATAAAGGGGTTTTAGAAGTCCTAGATACCCCAATTAAAACAATATCAGCCTTTAATATACCTCGAGGGTCACGCCCATCATCATATTTAACAGCAAATTCAATGGCTTCCACCTTTTTAAAGTAATCTTCATCAAGCTTTCGGACTAATCCTGGCTCGCATAATGGAGTCTTTCCAGTAAAATCTTGGATTTGGTCCATAAGAGGTCCCATTAAATCAACCGCAATAATACCAGCTTGTTCTGCCTGCTCCCTCATGAATTTACGCATTCCAGGTTTAACAAGCGTATATGCTACCATTGCTTGGTCGAGCTTGATCAACGTGATCACTTCAGAGATATTTTCCTTATCCTCCACATATGGAAAGGTCTTTATTTTCATTCCAGAACCATTGAACTGTGTTATGGCCGCTTTTGTAACCAATTCAGCTGTTTCTCCAACGGAATCAGATACCACATAAATAATTGGAAAGTTCATTCTTCCTGACCAGCTCCTCCTTGAGACTCATTTTTTACTCTGTTCCCAGTGCCACAAAGGCCTTTGTGATGTTGGTTTTCGTAATTCTCCCAATTACTTCTATTCCCTTTTCAGATTTCCTTACGATGGGAACCGCATCAATCTGCTTTTCAATTAATTTTTTTGCCACATCGATCAATAGATCATCTTTTTCACACATCGTAATATTTGGCATCCTTGTCATGATAATATTAACAGGAATCGTATTTAACTCTTGCTTGCCGATACTAGCCCTTAACAAGTCTTTCCGAGAAAGAACTCCGACCAACAATGAATTTTGATCGATTACAAATAGTGTCCCCACATCTTCAAGGAACATTGTGCAAATTGCATCATAAACAGAAAGGTTTTCATTTATGACTACAGGAATCGATTGATAATCCTTTACATAAATTTTTTGAAGATTTTCTGTTAAAAGAGCAGCTCCAGATTTTCCTGTATAAAAATATCCCACGCGGGGCCTGGCATCTAAAAAACCAGCCATGGTTAGAATCGCAAGGTCGGGCCTCAGCGTAGCTCTTGTAAGATGTAAACGGTCTGCAATATGTTCTCCTGTAATTGGGCCATTTTCTTTTACAATTTGCAGTATTTTTTCTTGGCGTTTATTGAGTTCGATCTTCCTCACCACCCTCAAGCCTTCAAATGTTGTACTTTTGTTGAATTACCGCCTAAGGCAGATTCGTTCCTTTAGGCGGCTGCCAAATTAAAACACAAGTTTTTCTTCAATAAAGCGGACCAAATCAGAAATCGGGATGCGTTTCTGCTCCATGGTATCTCGATCCCTGACAGTAACCATCTGATCTTCTTTTGAATCAAAATCAAAGGTAATACAAAATGGTGTACCAATTTCATCATGGCGTCGATATCGTTTTCCAATTGAACCTGCTTCATCATAATCAACCATAAAATATTTGGAGAGAAGATCAAATACTTCCCTAGCTTCTTCAGAAAGTTTTTTCGATAATGGCAGTACGGCCGCTTTAAACGGTGCTAATGCAGGATGTAAGTGCATAACGGTTCTAGATGTTCCATCCTCTAACTGTTCTTCATCGAATGCATCAATTAAAAATGCAAGTGTTACCCGATCTGCACCTAATGATGGCTCAATGCAATATGGAATATATTTCTCGTTCGTATCTGGATCTTGATAATGGAAATCCTCCCCAGAAAATTTCATATGCTGTTTCAGATCATAATCCGTTCTTGAAGCAACACCCCAAAGCTCTCCCCAGCCAAATGGGAATTTATATTCAAAGTCTGTTGTTGCGTTGCTATAATGTGATAACTCATCTTCGGAATGATCGCGAAGGCGCAGATTTTCATTTGTCATACCAAGGGAGAGTAGCCATTTTTCTGCAAATTCTTTCCAATATTGATGCCATTTTAGCTCTTCACCTGGTTTACAGAAAAACTCTAATTCCATTTGTTCAAATTCACGTGTACGGAAGGTAAAGTTTCCAGGCGTAATTTCATTACGGAAACTTTTACCAACTTGAGCAATCCCAAACGGCAGTTTTTTACGCATTGTCCGTTGTACATTTTTAAAGTTAACAAAAATACCTTGTGCAGTTTCCAGGACGCAAAAAGATTTCATTTGTGCTTGTTTCAGTAACACCTTGGAAGGTCTTGAACATAAGATTAAATTGACGTATGCCAGTAAAATCATGACTTCCACAGTCAGGACAAGCAATGTTGTGCTCTTTAATTAATTCTTCCATTTTTTCAAATGGCAGGCCGTCGACAACGATCTCAATGCCTTTTTCACCTAGTGCATTTTCAATTAACTTGTCAGCACGATGTCTAGCCTTACAATTTTTACAGTCAATCATTGGGTCATTGAAATTACCAATATGGCCTGAAGCTTCCCAAGTTTTTGGATTCATTAAAATCGCAGCGTCTAATCCAACATTATAAGGGGATTGCTGAACAAACTTTTTCCACCAAGCTTGTTTTATATTGTTTTTCAGTTCTACACCAAGCGGACCATAATCCCACGTGTTGGCAAGACCTCCATAAATTTCTGAACCTGGAAAAATAAATCCTCTATGTTTTGAATGTGAAACAATCTGATCCATAGAAACAGTCATTTTTTTTTGCTCCTTTTCTCTAAATAAAATAAAAAACTCCCGTCCCTATGCACATGCATAGGGACGAGAGTTACCCGCGGTTCCACCCTATTTGCTGCAAAATAAGCAGCCTCTTTCAAACAAACTTGCTCGAGAACGCCTTCCTTAGTATTCTATACCCAGCTTCCACCATCCTGGACTCGCTATCATAGAGAGAACTAAGTACTCCTTTCTCTCAAACGCAACTATATAATTTTAAGAAAATAGTAACGAAACAAAAGCAAAATGTCAATAAGGAGCTATAAAAGTTGGCGAAATTGTTTGATTGAATGAAGAAATTTTTTCGTCTTTAGGTATAATCCTGAATATTCTTCATAATAGGTCCAAATAATTTTTCGTAATTCATCCTTCGTTTCGTCTTTAATCGAAATCGTTCCAAGACGATTTAGGTCAAAATAATAAAATATCCTTAAAAGCTTGACCGTTGCAGGCGAAATCTTTAAATGATAGGGATCTTTATCAAGGCAGCGGTGACAGAGAAAACCGCCTTCACGAATCGAAAATGAAAATTGCCCGTCAATACTCCCACAGACGGCACATTGATTTAATATCGGGTGCAACCCTAGAACATTTAATATTTTAAGTTCATAAATATTCATTAGTACTTCTGGATCATAGCCTTCATTTATGTAATTTAACGTCTGATGCAAGAGTTCAAAGAGGTATGGATTTACTTTTCGATCATCGGTACTTTTATCCGTCAATTCAACGATATAACTTGAATAAGCAGTTAAAAAGATGTCTTCTCGAATAGACCTTAGTGAAGAAATCATTTCTCCTTGCTGGAGGCTTCCTAAGCCAGAGCCTTTTTGCACAAGAAAGTATCCATGGGTAAAAAGCTGGGTGATGGCCGAAAGCCTGCTATTTGGCTTCTTAGCACCTTTAGCCATCACTCCAACTTTTCCTAATTCACGTGTATATAATGTGACAACTTTATTGGATTCGCCGTAATCTGTGGATCTAATAACGATGCCCTCACATTTTTGCAGCATGGTATTCGCCCTCCAATACGGCTCTTGACAAACTCATGAAACGGGAAAATCAATTTTTGCTAGCTCATCATCCTGATTATCGGGTATTTCTTGTGTTTCCTTCTCCAATTCCTTAAAGAGAAGATATGTGTCAATGTTACCTGTCTGAGTAAAAACTTTCCAGGTAAAATCCAACATTGAAACCCCACCTTTCAATATATAGACTAGCCTTTAATCAATCCCAAACCTTATCATTATCATAGCCTGTCTTGTGAAAATCATAAGTTTAAAATAATGTAAATATTGTCCATGCATATTCTTTTAAAATTGATAATATTTTATTTAGGGTTGTTTAGTTAATACTCATCCTCGTTAAAACCAAAATCACGCAGCTGAGACATTTTATTTCGCCAATCTTTCTGCACCTTTACCCAAAGCTCGAGGAAAACTTTGCTGCCAAGAAGATTTTCAATATCAACTCGTGCACGTTGGCCAATTTCCTTTAGCATACTCCCTTTCTTTCCGATAATGATTCCTTTTTGCGAATCACGTTCGACAATAACTGTTGCCATAACATGAATGACATCCTTATTTTCTTGCCGTTCAATTTTATCAATGACAACCGCTAATGAATGAGGAATTTCTTCTCTCGTTAAATGGAGCGCTTTCTCTCTTATTAACTCTGAAATGATAAATCTTTCTGGGTGATCGGTAACCTGGTCTGCAGGATAAAATTGTGGCCCTTCCGGCATGTAAGTTTTAATTTGGTCTAATAAACGTTCCACATTATTTCCCTCAAGGGCGGAAATTGGAACAACCTCCTTGAATGGGAATTTTTCCTGATAGGATTCAATGATGGGTAACAAATCATCAGGATGAATTTGATCAATTTTATTTATAACGAGAAAAATTGGTGTTTTAACGGACTGAAATTTTTCGATAATAAATTCCTCACCACGGCCAAAGCCTTCTTCAGCGTTTACCATAAACAAAACTAAATCGACTTCTTTTAGGGTGTTTTGTGCTACTTTCATCATAAAATCGCCCAGTTTATGCTTTGGTTTGTGAATTCCAGGCGTATCAATGAAAATCAGCTGAGCGTCTGGCAAGGTCAATACCCCTTGTACTTTGTTCCGAGTTGTTTGCGGTTTATCACTCATAATCGCGATCTTTTGTCCAATAACACGATTAAGAAAAGTTGATTTACCAACATTGGGTCGGCCTATAATAGAGATAAACCCTGACTTAAATTCTTTATTTTGTTCATTATTGTTTAACATTCAAATCCTCCGCTGTAAAAAGCCCTATAATTTTTGCATCTTCAAATCTCAGGAAGTAAGAAGGGTGCCGCTTTCCTTTATTTTACCTCAAATTAAAATGAAATTCATCCATTGTTCTAAAAAAATAATAAAAACATTTTGAATTTTCTAATAAATCGATAAAATCAATGATTGAATTTTGGAGTCGTTTCCAGCATTAATAATCAGGAATCTTTCAGCTAAAGGAACCGTAAAAGATACGGCCCAAAAATAATGATTCCGATAATGACTGAGATAATGGCAAAACTAAAAACGGCCCGGCTGCTAAATCCTTTGCTTGTTTTGCTAGTGGATGAAAATCAAGCGTAACTAAGTCTACCATACGTTCAATCGCTGTATTCATTATTTCTAAAGAAATCATTCCACCAATGGTTAAAAGAATGATTAACCACTCTAACGCGGATATAGAAAAGAAAAAACCAAAAATAATAACAATCAGCGAGATACTTAAGTGAATACGTATATTTCGTTCCTGTATTATTGCTGTCCGAATGCCTGCAATAGCATATGAAAATGAGCTTAGCAAAGAGATTTGCCTTTTCTTTTCTTTACCGTTTAAGTCCATATTCATCTAATATTTCTTTCTGCAAAGTAAACATTTCACGCTCATCTTCTTCTGTCATGTGATCATATCCTAGTAAATGCAAGAAGCCATGGACGGCAAGAAAACCAAATTCACGGACAAAAGAATGGCCATATTCCTCTGCTTGTTCTTTCGCTTTTGCAATTGAAATAATGATATCCCCCAGGATCCTTGGAATATCTGCACCAACAAGTTCTACCTCTCCCTCACCAAGTTCCTCGAGCGCAAATGAAATAACATCTGTAACCGCATCCTTATCCCTATATTCCCGATTAATTTCTTGAATTCTTTCATTGGTGACGAATGTAACGGAAACTTCACTTCCATCCTCAATCGCCAGCTTTGCTGCGGCAAAATTTAATAATTTTTCAATTACATCTATTTGCTCGTTCGAGACATTATTTGTTTCGTCTAAAAAATCAATCACTAAATTCATCCCTGTTTCACCTTCTGCTCAGTCATATTTGGATATTCAATTCTCGAATGAAAAATTCCCTTTACAGATTCGCAAAGAGTATGGAAAATGATATCTACTTCTTTTAATGTTAAGTCACACTCATTTAATTGACCGTCCTGGAGGCGGTCATCGATAATTTTCTTTACTAAATTTTCAATTTGTTCTGGTGTTGGGGACTTTAAAGAACGGACAGCAGCTTCAACACTATCAGCAATTCCAACGATTGCTGATTCCTTCGTTTGGGCTTTAGGTCCTGGATAACGAAACTCTTCTTCCTTCATCTCCTTACCATCCTGCATGGCCCGATGATAGAAATATTTTAATACAGTAGTACCATGATGCTGCTCTGCTATTTCAATAATTTCTTTAGGAATTCGATAGCTTTTCAGAATATTAACTCCATCAGAGACATGGGAAATAATAATTTCCGTACTCTTTTCAGGTGCTAATCGATCATGCGGATTTTCACGATTCATTTGATTTTCAATAAAGAAATTGGGTCTTCTTGTTTTCCCAATATCATGATAATAGGCTCCTACCCTTGCAATAAGTCCATTGGCTCCGATTGCTTCACAAGCAGACTCAGACAAATTCGCCACCATTAAACTATGGTGATAGGTTCCAGGTGCCTCAGTCAGGATCTTTCTTAGCAATGGATGGGTGGGGTTAGATAATTCAATTAATTTCATAGTAGATAAAATCCCAAAGGTTGCCTCAAAAAAAGGAAGCAATCCCATCGTTAAGACAGCAGAAAGCAGTCCTGAAACAATCGCAGTTACTAAATAATACGCATATCCTAGTCCTGAAAAATGCCCATTTGAAAGTAATAATAGGGCAACAATGATAACCAAATTAATAATCGCAGAAAACAAACCAGCTTGTAAAATTTTGAAACGCTGATTTTGATTACTTAAATAAAGAATCCCAGCCAAAGAACTAATAAGAATAAAAATTCCTGTTGAAAAATTAAATGTACCTGCAATCCCTTCATTAAATACAATACTTCCGCAAACTGCCATAATTATCGTAGTTAAAATAGCTAATTTTTCATCGATTAATAATTTTATTAACATACCTCCTAATGCCGCTGGAAATAGATATGTGATCCCTGAAAAGTTAAAAGTTTGCAGCAAGCTGGTAATTTTCATAATCAGGATCAAAATTGTAAATATAATTCCAAATATGAGCATATTAAATTGTTTTTTCTCAGTCGTGGAGGTTTTAAATTCGGAAAAATAATGATAGATGGCTACTAAAATAACGATAATTAAAAATGCTAGCCCTAAAAAGGGATTAAAAGAGCTTGAATTATTGAGAAGCCCCACTAGCTTTAGCTGACGATATATTTCGCTGCTTACTAATTCGCCCTCTTCAACAATAATTTGTCCTTGTAAAATTTTAACTGGTTCCACGCTTTGTGAAGCTTGTCTGCGAAGTTCCTTTGTTGCATTGGAATCATAAACCTCATTCTGTACGACAGCATACCTGCCAAGGTCAATTGCGCACTTTTTTAAACTGCCAGACAATATCGAGTAATTTAATTCATCTTCAATACCTTTTTTTGCATTTTCTATATCATTTGCAGAAATTCTCTTTGCCATTACATTGTTAATGGCTGTCACAGTTATATCCTTTGCGGTTGATAAATCATTAGGGTTAGCTTGTACTAAAGCCAAAAAGTCTTGATCTGATAAATCCTTAACAACTTTTTCCGTTAATTTTGCTTTTAACTGCGAAACCCTATCAGATGGACTTTGTCTTTGGTCATCATTTACTTCTATGGCAGAGTCAAAAATAGAAGTAATTAAATCAACCCGATTTTGAGTATACTCTTTTTTCTTTATATAGACATCTTTTACTTGATCTTCCGCTTCTTTACGCTTTATTTCAGTACTTTCCTTATCCTCTACCGTAATTGGAGATCGTATTGTTTTATTTGCAACAGTAAAGAGACTTAGATTAAGTTTTTCAGGTTTAACATTTGAAAACATGGCTGCATATAGGATAATCCCTAAAATGATGAAAAACAACACACGAAAAAATGTTATATCAAGCATTTTTCTAACTCTATATAAATATTGCTGCAGTTTTTCCAACAAAGTCACTCCCTTACATGAAACCTGATGATAAGACCATCAGAACAATTTCCTCACATAATCAAGAGAGGATATCATCACCGTCCACATCTTATGTAAAATCATATCAGTTTTAAAGAGAAGTTTCATTTACAAATTCGTTAAAAACAATAGACCGTTCAATTTATTGAACGGCCTTCTCTTTACTTTTTTCATATGCTTGAATAATTCGACCAACAAGCGGATGCCTGACAACATCACTTTGTTCTAGGAAAATAAAGGGAATTCCATTAATATCCTTTAAAACCTCTTCTGCAACAATTAAACCTGATTTAACGCCTCTTGGCAAGTCTACCTGTGTTTGGTCTCCGGTAATCACCATTTTTGAACCAAAACCGAGTCTTGTTAAAAACATTTTCATTTGGGCATGTGTGGTATTTTGAGCTTCATCTAATATGACAAACGCATCATCAAGTGTGCGCCCGCGCATATAGGCGAGGGGTGCTATTTCAATAGTTCCACGCTCAATTAATCGCTGTGTATGTTCCGCCCCTAATATGTCATGTAAGGCGTCATATAACGGTCTTAAATACGGGTCAACCTTTTCTTTTAAATCACCAGGTAAAAACCCGAGACTTTCTCCTGCCTCAACAGCCGGTCTTGTCAAAATAATCTTGTTTACCTGACCATTTTTTAGAGCATTAACAGCCATTACAACCGCAAGATAGGTCTTACCTGTTCCTGCCAGGACCAATCCCAAAGACAAGATCATTTTTCCTAATGGAATGGACATAACTCCTCTGACCCAGCGTCTTGATTCGAATTGCTTTCCCTTTTACATTTTTGGCAATTTCCTCTTCATAAAGCTGTTCAAAATAATCAAGTGTACCTTTTTGGCCCATTTGAATGGCATATAACACATCTCGCCCGCTAATATTGACTCCTTTTCTAATCACAAAAATTAAGCGATCAAGAATTTGTGAAGCCAGACTGACCTTTTCTTCCTCGCCTGATAAGCTCACCGATTCTCCTCTTGTGATAACTGTCACATCGAGTTCTTGTTCAATAATTTTTAAATTAGAATCAGAATTTCCAAATAGATTAATGGCCTCTGTTGGATTTTCAAGTTGAACATTTATTGTTTTTAGATTTTCTGTCATTCATTGAGTCTCCTTGGGTTTCGGTTGTATCTGCACAATCGGTTGTTCCTGTGCAATATTTTCGATTACTTTAAAATGGATATCTAGTATAACTTTACCATTCTCAATTACTTTGTGTAAAATTTTTTCATTTTTAATTTTAGCATCTTCATTTATATGATTTTTAATATCCTTTTTAGCCATTTCTGTTGCTATCTTTACTGCTTCCTCTTCATTGTAGACCCGTTCGACCGTTTCCCGTTCACGAATCGTTTTGGACTCAAAGGAAATGGGCAGGTTCCATTTTAAAAAATGGATGGGTTTAATGTTCTCTTCGGTTTTTGAATCCTTGAATTTTGATTTTCCAAACCCCCAGATGGGTATCTCTACATTTCCTGGCTTGGATCAAATATTTTTGGTCTTCTTTCCCATTATATACATTAAAAGTAGTTTTTAACGGTAGTTCAACATGGCTTTTATACCATGTTTCTCCCCAGACCTTTCCTTTAGCTGCTATTGGGATTTCTTCCCCTTCTTTTCCAATTAGACCAGATACAATAATTTGTCCTGGAACAACCTGGTCATGGATGTCCACTAATTTCTGTCCTTTTTCAACCTCCATTTTAACAATCGTAGCTTTTTTGGTAGCGATCAAATTCCTTGGGGCTGGCTGCTCCGGTTCTTTTGGCTGCTTTTTCTCCACTACCTGCAATTGATAGGTTGTCCCTTTTAATTCTACGCCTACCCATGTAATGGCACCAATGTTATCGGTTAGCTTTTTCTGTATAGTATCTACATTGTCAATAAAAAACTGTACCTTGCCTATTTTTACGCCCATCTTGTCCAATTCTTTGCGAATCTTATACTCTGTTGCCGGCTTTGCCCCCTTGATATCAATTCCCCAAACGACATTGGATAATAATATAATGATAAAAAGAAAGAGGACAGCACCTAAAACAAAGCCACTGTTTTTCAACATTCTCTTAAATAAGAATGGGGCTCCGTTCCTTTGCAGGAATGAAACCTCGCATCCACTTTGTTTAACAAACGGTCTTATTTTAAATGCATCTCGGACTCTTATTTTAAAGGTAACCGTTTCGGTCCCATGACGTTTGACATTCCAAATATGAAGTCCGTTTCTCGTCAGCACATTTAAAAAGCGCTCAATTCCTTTTCCTGTTACTTTTGTTGTAACTTCTCCAAATATGAATTCGATCCACTGGTTCTTCATTTTGTTCCTCCCGAATTTTCTTTTATATATATGACTTGATCAATTTTCCCCTCCAATAAGATTTCTTCGGGTAAGATCGTTTTTATGACAAATGCTTTCCCTTTTATCAAAAGCTGCCCTTGCTTTAAGAGCAAACGTAATTCTTTATCGGTAAAAGTTAAAAGCCCTCGATGATTTTCAATATAGATATGAATCTGCCCAATCATCGTTATTCGGGGTAAATCCATCATGACATCTTGAGGAAGATCCATTTTTTTAGCCATCCAGTTACGGACGCGTTGGCCCCATTTTTTTGCCATAAAAAAAGAACCCCCTTTCATCTCATATTTATGAGATAAAAGAAGGTTCTAGCACTTCTTTTTATAAAGAAAACTCGCCGATTGGCGAGCCCTAAAGGGCGAAGACAGAGGCGTAGTTGCACTTGCCAGGCTCGTAGAGTGCCACGTCCTGTGGCACTCGCCTGACTAGGACATCCTGTCCGTCGTGCGACATAGGAAAGTATAAATTTTTAATAAAAATTTATATTTTCCTATTAGCCAAGAAAAGCAGAAGCGTGCATTGGAATATGGAAACGACCGCAAGTAATATACTTGCGGCCTTAGTATCGGCATTTTATGAAAGGTGTTGTTGTACAAGTTTATTTACAAGTGATCCGTCTGCTTTACCTTTAACCTTTGGCATGATTGCAGCCATCACTTTTCCCATCTCAGCTTTTGAATTTGCTCCGACTTCAGAAATTGTAGACTTCACAATCTCTGACAACTCTTCTTCAGAAAGTTGTTTCGGCATATACAGTTCAACAAATGTTAACTCTATACGTATTTTTTCAACAAGGTCTTCACGACCTGCTTTTTCAAATTCATGGAGGGAATCTTTGCGTTGTTTTAATTCGCGAGAAAGGACCGTCAACTCATCTTCTTCAGATAAATCGTGTCCAAGCTTGATTGTTTCGTTTTGGACAGAAGCTTTGATCATCCGAACTACTGAGAGTTTGTCTTTTTCCTTATTTTTCATCGCTTGTTTCATGTCATTATTTAAACGCTCGAGAAGACTCACTAATTACACCCTCTCTTAAAACTTACGTTTTCTTGCTGCTTCAGACTTTTTCTTACGTCTTACACTAGGTTTTTCGTAGAATTCGCGCTTTCTAGCTTCCTGCAAAGTACCAGTTTTAGATACTGTACGTTTGAAGCGACGAAGAGCATCTTCAAGCGATTCGTTTTTACGAACGACGGTTTTAGACATTCTCTTTCCCTCCCTCCGAAACACAACACACTAACATGAATCCATGTACCTTGCAATTATAATATAACCTTTGAACAAGGTCAACTGTATTTCGTGCTTATGAAGCAGTTTCAAGTTAAATATATTTTGGTTGAAAGAAATTAATAGTTCCAACCTACTATTTAAACCCTTTGACTGGCATGTCCCTAACTTTAAACCCATAGAATGAAAAAGGGGGTGAGACATGCATTATATAGTTTTATTTATTTTTTGTATTTTATTATTTATTTTTGGAATGAATATCATTAGGATTGGTTTATTTCATATTTCCGCCGAAAAGCTTAAATCTTGGCTAATCAGACTAACTAGTTCTCCCTTTAAAGGCATGTTAACCGGGACATTCATAACCGCCCTTCTGCAAAGCAGCACAGCCGTTATGGTCATAACAATTGGCTTAATATCTGCAAAGATTATGACCTTTCCGCAATCAATCGGGATTATCCTTGGAACCAATATTGGGACAACTTTTAAAACAGAATTAATAACCTTTGATATTGATGCAGCCATTGTCCCGCTAGCGGTCATTGGTGCAATCCTCATCCTGTTTCAAAATAAAAAGACTCGAAGCATTGGCATGGCTGTTTTTGGGATAGCCGCCGTCTTTACTGCCATGAAAGGGTTTGCGTATTTAGCTCAGCCATTAACCTCACTTCCGATTGTACACAATGGTCTATTAAAGTTAAATGGCAGCATTATTATGAGCCTGTTAATAGGTACGATTCTTACAATTATCATTCAATCAAGTACAGCAATGACTGGCATTGCCATGGGATTCTTAACTGCCGGGCTTTTGAAACTAGATGCTGGAATTGCGATTATGCTTGGGGCAAACATCGGAACCTGCATTACCGCGATCATTGCTTCTATTGGCGGGGGCAAAGAAGCAAAATTAGCCGCTTACGCCCATGTCTGGCTCAATGTTTTTGGCGTTCTGCTCTTCATCCCACTTATTCCAACCCTAACTACCCTTGCTCCATACATTGCAAGTCATAAAGATGTTCAGTTAGCCCACATTAGTGTCATTTTTAACGTGGCATCTTCATTGATTGTATTGCCGTTTGCCACACGTTTTGGGAAAATGATTCTATATTTGCACAACAAAAAATAGACAGTAGATTCCTGTCTATTTTTTTGTGCAATATTTAGATGGCAGTTTTTGCTGCAACTTCATCATCAAGAACTTTGACAAATTGCCCCTCATTGTATGGATATCCAGCTTTCGTCAGCTTCACCTTTACAATTTTACCAATCATATCTTCTGTAGCAGGCAGTACCACCCGCAAATAGTTATCGGTATAGCCCTCAAAAAGGCCGCTTTCTTGGTCCTCATTATAATGCGTTTCTGGAATAACCTCGAGTACTTCACCTTCAAACTGAGAAGCATATTCCTTAGCAAGCTGATCGGAAAGAGTAATCAAACGGTGTACACGTTCATTTTTTACTTCTTCCTCGACTTGATCTTCCATTCTTGCAGCAGGGGTTCCTGTACGCTTTGAATATGGGAATACATGAAGTTCAGAGAATTTATGGTGTTTGATGAAATTATAGGTTTCCATAAATTCTTCTTCGGTTTCCCCTGGGAAACCGACAATGACGTCAGATGTAACGGCTAGGCCAGGTAATACCTCTTTTAGACGGTCTAATCGTTCCCCAAAGAACTCCATTGTATATTTGCGACGCATTCTTTTTAATACTGAATTTGAACCAGATTGAATAGGTATGTGTAAATGACGAACAATAATATTGGAATCCTTAATAACCTCGATGACTTCATCCGTAATTTGACTGGCTTCAATCGATGATATTCGGAGACGCTTTAGTCCGATTACTTCTCTCTCTAAATCTCGCAAGAGCAAGGCAAGATTATAATCCTTCATATCTTCTCCATAACCGCCAGTATGAATCCCTGTTAAGACGATTTCCTTATAGCCGGCATCAACCAGCTGCTGGGCTTGGTGAATAACTTCTTTAGGGTCACGAGATCTCATTAAACCGCGTGCCCATGGAATAATACAAAAAGTACAAAAGTTATTACAGCCTTCTTGAATTTTTAAAGAAGCACGGGTTCTGTCCGTAAATGAAGGAACATCAAGCTCTTCATAAACCCTATTTTTCATAATATTATGAACACCATTAATCGGCTGGCGTTCTTGTTTATATTGCTCAATATAATTGAGCATCTTAACACGGTCTTGCGTCCCTACAACAATATCTACCCCTGGAATTGCCATGATTTCAGCAGGAGATGTTTGCGCATAGCATCCTGTTACACAAATAACGGCATCGGGATTTTTTCTGACTGCACGACGAATAACCTGGCGGCTTTTTTTATCGCCAGTGTTTGTAACAGTACAAGTATTAATAATATATACATCAGAGGTTGATTCAAAATCAACTCGTTCATATCCTTCTTGTTTAAACAATTGCCAAATTGCTTCTGTCTCATAGTGATTCACTTTGCAACCAAGTGTATGAAATGCGACTGTTGGCATGTAACTCACCCCAATAATTCAAAATGATAGGAAATTGCTGCAAGTGTGTATAATGGAGCAGTTTCCGTCCTTAAAATACGTGGACCTAACCCACAAAGCTCAAAGTCCGCTTCCTTCAAACGTGAAATTTCCTCAGAAGAAAGTCCGCCTTCGGGACCAAATAGCAGTATAAGGGATTCCCCTTTTTTAATTTTACTGAGAGTGGATGCAAAAATGGATACTTCCCCATTCCTGCTTTCATCTTCATATGCAGCCAATCTATAATCAAATTCCTTACTCTTCAGTAATAGTTTATTGAAATCCATTGGACTAACGACTTCTGGACAAATAGCCCGATGTGATTGTTCCGCTGCTTCTTTGGCAATTTTTTGCCATCGTTCAACCTTTTTTGCCGTTTTCTTTTCGTCCCATTTTACAATAGACCTTGCGGCAGTAAATGGAACAAATTCAAATGCGCCTAGTTCAGTGCCTTTTTGAATAACCCACTCCAGCTTGTCTCCTTTCGGAAGACCACTGGCTATCGTTACATGAATAGGCAGCTCTGACGTCTCATCTTTCCATTCTACAACGTCTGCAGCCACATATTCATCGGTAATTTCTGCAATTTCACAAACAGCTGCTTTCCCTTGCTTGTTTACACAAATGATCGGATCACCTAATTGAAACCTCATAACCCTTATTATATGGTGACAGTCTTCTCCTTCGATAAAAAAACGATGATTATTTGCGGACTTATTTACAAAGTATCGCTGCAAACAAAGCACCCTCTCTAAAACAGATTACTATTCATTTTACTAAAAAAATTGACATATTAAAAGGAACAGAAAAATGAGGCTGTATTTATTCTCCAGCCCCACATAAAAATTATTTTTTCTTTGCGATGAGCGCTACCCAGTCCTCCATTAAAATGGATTCTTCAATTTCGAAACCGACTTGGATAAGAGCCTCTTTCACCTGATCTTTTTTCGGCTGAATGATTCCAGAGGCTATAAAGTAACCTTCTGGTTTTACAACACGGGCAACATCCTCGGTAAATCTTAGTATTACCTCAGCAAGGATGTTTGCTACAACCACATCAGCCGATAAATCTTCACCACCGTCAAGTAAGTTATTTTGAGCAACTGTAACAACTTCACTTACTTTGTTTAACTTAATATTTAAACGTGCAGATCGAACTGCTACTTCATCTAAGTCATAAGCCCTTATCTGCTCTGCTTCAAGCATGGCTGCTGCAATGCTCAGCACCCCAGAACCCGTACCAACATCGATAACTTTATCCCCCGCTTTTACAGTACGTTCTAAGGCTTGAATACACATAACCGTTGTCGGATGGGTTCCTGTACCAAAAGCCATACCAGGATCTAGTTCAATGATAAGTTCATCACTGTTAACAGGGCTATATTCCTCCCATGTTGGGACGATTGTAAATCTTTCAGAAATTTTCACGGGATGATAATATTTTTTCCAAGCTGTAGCCCATTCCTCTTCATGCACTTCACTAATGGTTACTTTATTAATCCCGACATCAATATTATAAATGATTAGATTATTAATTGATTCCTTGATAGCCTCAACCGTTTCGCCTAAAAAACTGTTAACAGGTAAATAGGCTTTAACAATGACCCCTTCTTCGGGATAATCATTCGGATTAAGTTGGTAGATTTCACCAAATTGATCTTCCCTTTCTTTTGTTAACTCAAAAGGATCCTCAATAACTACACCGCTGGCTCCTGCTTCGTGTAATATATTCGAAATTGGTTCAACCGCCTCATTTGTTGTATGAATGCTGATTTCAGACCATTTCATTTCTACCAACTCCAATCCTTACTCACCTTTAAAGGCTCTTTTTACTTTCGAGAAAAAGCTTTCCTCATGTTCTCCCAGTGGAACAGTTCCACTAACATCTGAAAACTCCCTCAGCAACTGTTTTTGTTTATCAGTAAGCTTGGTAGGAGTTAGAATCCGCACAAGAATATGCTGGTCGCCCACACCATATCCGCGTACATTTGGAACTCCTTTCCCTTTCAAACGGAATTTTGTTCCAGTTTGCGTACCTGCAGGTATTTTCAATTTCACTTTACCATGTAAGGTTGGGACTTCAATTTCATCCCCTAATGCAGCCTGTACAAAGGTAATTGGCATTTCACAATAAATATCATCGCCATCACGTTCAAAAAACTCGTGCCCTCGAACATGGAAAACAACATATAAGTCTCCAGATGGGCCTCCATTTATACCTGCCTCACCTTGGGCAGCCATTCTTAATTGTTGTCCATCATCGATTCCAGCTGGAATCTTCACATGAATCTTTCGGCGTTTTTTCACTTTCCGGCTCCGCCACAAGTAGAACATTTTTGTTTTATTTCTTTTCCTGTCCCATTACAGTAATGACATACTCGGCGATTTACAATTTTACCGAATGGTGTATTCTGTTCAATGTTCAGCTGTCCTGTTCCATGGCAATGTGCACAAGTTTCAGGCTTTGTTCCTGGTTTAGCACCTGAACCATGACATGTATTACATGTTTCTTCCCTTGGAATTTCGATATCCGTTTCTTTACCGAAAGCAGCCTCTTCAAATGTAATGGTCATTGTGTATTGAAGGTCTGCCCCCTGCCTTGGTGCATTAGGGTCCCTTCTTCTTGAACCACCGCCGCCGCCAAAAAAGGTATTAAAGATATCTTCAAAACCGCCAAAGCCGCCAAAGTCTGACCCGCCGCCGAAGCCCTGATTTGGGTCGGTATGGCCGAACTGATCATAATGAGCTCTCTTATGGTCATCACTTAAGACTTCATATGCTTCTTTTACTTCCTTGAATTTTTCAGCCGCATCCGGCTCTTTATTAATATCAGGATGATACTTCTTAGAAAGCTTTCGATAAGCCTTTTTAATTTCATCCTTTGAAGCGCCTTTGCTGACACCAAGCACTTCATAGTAATCCCGCTTACTCATTGATTACCACTCCCGAATCTGTCACATAAAAATTATTGTAACACCCATATGATAAAAGATGCAATTTTTTTTGGATGTTTCTCTATCTGAATCTACGCCTAGGACATTTTCCATTTAATCAACCAGCAAAGAAAAAGCCAAAGTCTATAGACTGACTTTGACTTTCTCCTAAGCTGTGGGACGATTATTTATCGTCTTTTACTTCTTCAAATTCTGCATCAACGACATTATCGTCTTTGCCGCCGCCAGTTCCTTGGTCTTGGGCTCCTTGTGCAGCTTGAGCTTGTTTCGCTGCTTCTTCATAAAGCTTAACAGTTAGATTTTGTACGATCTCCTGTAATGCATCCTTCTTAGAGCGTATCTCTTCAAGGTCATTTTTTTCAATCGCAGCTTTCAGTGCATCCTTGGCTTCGTTCGCTTTTGCAACCTCGGAAGCATCCGCCTTTCCTTCAAGATCTTTCAGTGTCTTTTCAGTTTGGAATACAAGCTGGTCGGCTTCGTTGCGAAGTTCAACTTCTTCCTTACGTTTCTTGTCGGCATCAGCGTTCTCTTCTGCTTCTCTTACCATTTTTTGAATTTCTTCTTCGGAAAGACCCGTTGAAGATTTAATTGTAATTTGTTGCTCTTTGTTTGTACCAAGATCTTTGGCACGAACATTTACGATACCATTTTTATCAATATCAAATGTTACCTCAATTTGAGGGATACCGCGTGGTGCTGGCGGAATGTCTGATAATTGGAAACGACCAAGCGTTTTATTATCCGCTGCCATTGGACGCTCACCTTGAAGAACGTGAATGTCCACTGCTGTTTGGCTATCAGCTGCAGTAGAGAAAATTTGTGATTTTGAAGTTGGGATTGTTGTATTACGGTCAATAAGTCTAGTAAATACGCCACCCATTGTTTCAATTCCTAAAGAAAGTGGTGTAACGTCCAGTAAAACAACATCCTTAACATCGCCAGTAATAACTCCGCCCTGAATAGCAGCTCCCATAGCCACTACTTCATCTGGGTTAACACCGCGATGCGGTTCTTTTCCAGTTGCTTTTTTAATTGCTTCTTGAACGGCAGGGATCCGTGTTGAACCACCGACAAGAATTACTTTATCAAGCTCTGATGGCGACAAACCAGCATCACTTAGGGCTTGACGAGTTGGTCCCATTGTCCGTTCAACAAGGTCTGCAGTCAATTCATCGAATTTTGCACGCGATAATGTAACTTCAAGGTGAAGTGGACCTGCAGCGCCTGCAGTGATAAATGGTAATGAGATCTGAGTTGTGGTCACACCGGAAAGATCTTTTTTTGCTTTTTCTGCAGCATCTTTTAACCGCTGTAATGCCATTTTATCTTGAGAAAGGTCAATTCCATTTTCTTTTTTAAATTGGTCAACTAGGTAGTCAATAATAGCTTGGTCAAAATCATCCCCACCCAAGCGGTTATCCCCTGCAGTAGCTTTTACTTCAAAAACGCCATCGCCAAGTTCTAGGATCGATACGTCAAATGTTCCGCCCCCAAGGTCATAGACAAGAATGGTTTGATCTTGGTCCGTTTTATCAAGACCGTAAGCAAGGGCAGCCGCAGTTGGCTCATTGATAATCCGTTCAACTTCCAAGCCGGCAATTTTCCCTGCATCTTTTGTTGCTTGACGTTCTGCATCATTAAAATAAGCTGGAACTGTAATAACTGCTTTTGTTACAGGCTCTCCAAGGTAATCTTCAGCATATGATTTTAAATGTTGCAAAATAATAGCAGAAATTTCCTGAGGTGTATATGGTTTTCCTTCTGCCTCCACTTTATGTGCAGTTCCCATATGGCGTTTGATCGAAATGATCGTATTAGGGTTAGTAATTGCTTGCCGTTTGGCAACTTCTCCAACTTGGCGTTCACCATTTTTAAACGCAACAACTGATGGAGTTGTACGGTTTCCCTCTGGATTTGGAATTACTTTAGGTTCCCCGCCTTCTAAAACAGCAACGCATGAGTTCGTTGTTCCAAGGTCAATACCGATTATTTTACTCATTAGGTTTTCCTCCCATATTTCAATATGTAAATGATTATTGATTCACTTTAACCATTGATGGCCGAATGACTTTATCTTTCAAAAGGTAACCCTTTTGGAATTCTTCAATGACAATATTTGATCCGAAATTCTCATCATTCCCCTGCATAACAGCTTGATGCAGATGTGGATCAAATTCTTTTCCTACCGCTTCAATTGGCTGTAATCCTTCTTTTAATAAGACATCAAGCAAACTGCGATAGACCATTTCCATTCCTTGCTTTAAGGACTTCGCCTGATCATTATCTACTTCCATTGATAATGCTCGTTCAAAGTTATCAACTGCAGGCAAGATATCTATAATCAGTTTTTGAGCCCGATATTTTTCATTCGCCTCAGCTTCAATTTTGGAACGTCTGCGGGAATTATCAAAATCTGCTTGAAGTCTTAAGTAACGATTCTCAAATTCAGCTAATTTCTTTTCAAGCTCATCATTTTTTTCTAGTAGCGATTGCAATTGATCTGGAACAGCCTCTTCCTCATTAACAGTGTTTTGCTCTTCTGCAAACACAGGCTCCACTGTTTCCTTATCGGTAAGTTCCATTTCAATCGTTTGCTCTGCTAGTTTTTCATTGTTGATTGTATCATTTTTCTCAACTGTCAACTTACTCACCTCCTTAAAGGTCATTTATCGAAAATCTATATCAAAAAATATAGTTCATGGAAAAGGGGATGGAATAAAAAGGAATTCCACCCTTATTCAATATTTCCAGCGTTATTTATTTTGATACAAATTCGTCAATACAGATGTCAAATCACTGCTCAAAAATTTCAATAAGCTAATCACTCGTGAGTATTCCATCCGTGTTGGTCCCAATATGGCTATCGTCCCGAGCTTTTCAGACCCAACAGAATAAGTAGCGGTGATCAAGCTGCAATTTTCCATGGCACTAATGTTGTTTTCCGTACCAATCTTGACATTTATACCAGTGGGATTTTTCTTAATCAGATCGTAAATCCAATCTTCGTGTTCAATCATGTTCATGAGATTGCGAATTTTATCCAGGTCATGGAAATCCGGCTGACTCAAAATATTTGCTTTTCCACCAAAAAACAACTTCTCATTCGGAGATATTTTAAACGTTTCAGCAACTGTATGAAGCATTAAATCAAAGTTCTGAATATGCTGCCGTAAAAGTGAGGCAACTTCTTTATAAATTTTATCGTTTAATTCTTCAAGTGGAACGTTAATTAAGCGGTCATTTAATATATTTACCGTTTTTTCCAGCTCTCCAACGTCTATGGAAGACGGCAGGTGTAATGTACGATTTTCTACGTGGCCTGAATCCGTGACAAAAATAGCAACAACAGTTTCTTTATTGATCGGAATAATCTGGATCCGCTTGAGTTTATTAATACTTGCCGCTGGTCCCAGGACAATCGATGTATAATTTGTTAATTCTGATAATATCTTTGCAGATCTTTGAATGATTTTTTCATACTCAAATATCTTTTCAGCAAAGATCGATTTTATCTTGATAATTTCTTGTTGATTCAACCGTTGGGGTGACAAGAGATGATCAACATAATACCGATATCCTTTTTCAGATGGGATCCGTCCTGAAGAAGTATGCGTTTTTTCAATAAACCCCAAATCCTCCAAGTCTGCCATTTCATTTCGTATTGTTGCAGAACTAAAGGCAATGCTCTTGTTTTTCGATAGGCTTCTGGAACCTACTGGCTGTGCGGATTGAATAAAGTCATCAACAAGAACTTGTAAAATTAATAATTGACGGTCTGTTAACAACATTCATCACCTCTGTTAGCACTCCCTAACCTCGAGTGCTAATTCTAATAATAAATTATCAAATTGAGGGGGATCGTGTCAATCATTACATATTCCCAAGAACGATTGAAATACTTCGTTACCCAAAAGCCGCCCCCTTTTAGTTAAATATATGTTTTTACTATTTGTTTCTAGCCAGCCTTTTTGAACCGAGCTTGTTATTTCATTTTGAAATAAAGAGATTGGGTCAAGGCCAAACTTGTGAAAAAACTTCGGTATGGAAACACCCTCCTTTTTCCGCAAGCCCAAAAACATTTCTTCCTCCATTTGCTCAGCCTTCGATACTTTATTTTCTTCCAATACTGGAAAATCGCCCTTCTTAATCATTTCCATATATTTTTTTAATGGTCCAACATTTGACCTTCGAAATCCATCAACATAACTATGTGCTCCTGCTCCAAAACCAAAATACTCCTCGTTATTCCAATATGTCAGATTGTGCCTGCTTTCAAATCCTTGCTTAGAAAAATTACTAATTTCATATTGGCGATATCCGTGAAGTTCCATCTCTTCCATTAAAAGTTCGTACATTTCAGCTTCAACATCTTCTCCTGGAGTGAGAAGTTTACCTCTTTGCATCAAGTTATAGAAAACGGTTTTAGGCTCAATAATCAGGGAATAACCGGAATAATGTGGAATTTCCAATGAAAAGGCCTCTTGCAGTGTTTCTTTAAAATCTACAATAGTCTGACCGGGTAAACTAAAAATCAAATCAATACTAATATTTTTAAATCCTATTTTCTTGATCGCAGCAATCGAATGAATGATATCATTGGCACAATGTGCTCGGCCAATCTTCTTTAAAAGTTCGTCATTAAAGGTCTGTGCCCCAAGACTTATTCGATTTACCCCAGCATCTTTTAATATTTGCAATTTTTCAACCGATAAATCACCCGAATTTGCCTCAAAGGTAAATTCCAATTGTTCCCCGGTAGGCAGGTTATTTCTAATGATTCTGCATAAACGGTCCAGTTGCTTTTCATTTAACGCTGTAGGGGTCCCTCCCCCGACAAAAATGGTTTCTAAGTGTTCCGTACGACAGTTGTTTAATGTCATGGCTATTTCTTGTTCAAGTGCCTCCAAATAATCATCAACTGGCTGGCCCTGTAAAAATACTTTGTTAAAGTCACAATAATGGCAAATATGGTGACAAAATGGGATATGAATATATGCTGATTTAATCATAAGTCTCACCTTCTCAAATTTAAAAAAGAGGCTGGCTCCCCCTATTCTATCTCGTGGCGAGCCAAACCCCTTTAACTTTTATTTCTTTTGGTTATTATCGTCCATTTTTAAAACGGCCATAAATGCTTCCTGTGGCACCTCAACAGAACCAACCTGCTTCATCCGTTTTTTACCTTCTTTTTGTTTTTCGAGCAGCTTCCGCTTACGTGAAATATCTCCGCCGTAACATTTGGCCAATACGTTTTTGCGCATTGCTTTGATGGTAGAGCGGGCAACAATTTTTTGTCCAACGGCAGCTTGAATCGGTACCTCAAATTGCTGTCTTGGAATTAATTCCTTTAATTTTTCAACAATTATTTTCCCACGTTCATAGGCAAAATCCTTATGAACAATAAAACTTAAAGCATCAACCGTTTCTGCATTTAACAATATGTCCATTTTCACTAATTTAGATGGTTTGTAGCCAATTAGTTCATAGTCAAAAGAGGCATAACCTTTTGTACTGGACTTTAATTGATCGAAGAAGTCGTATACAATCTCTGCTAAAGGAATATCATAGGTGATCGTGACACGATTCTCACTTACGTATTGCATATCAATGAAATTACCCCGTTTTTGCTGGCACAGTTCCATAATTGCTCCGACATAATCATTTGGCGCCATCATCGTCGCTTTTACATATGGTTCTTCGACTCGGTCAATCTTTTGCGGGTCAGGCATATCAGACGGATTGTCCACTCTTATTTCAGTTCCATCTGTCATGATTACATGATAAATAACACTTGGTGCCGTGGTAATTAAATCAATATTGAATTCCCGTTCAATCCGTTCTTGAATAATTTCCATATGAAGAAGGCCCAAAAAACCACAGCGGAAACCAAATCCAAGTGCTTGGGATGTTTCCGGCTCAAATTGAAGGGCCGCATCATTTAGCTGTAGCTTTTCTAATGCTTCACGTAAGTCATTAAATCTGGAATTATCGATTGGATAAAGTCCGCAGTATACCATCGGGTTCATTTTACGGTAACCAGAAAGAGGAACAGTTGCTCCATTTTTTGCGTTCGTGATCGTATCACCGACACGGGTATCTCCAACATTCTTGATGGATGCGGTTAAAAAGCCTACATCTCCAACTGTCAACTCATCCCGTAAATCTACCTTTGGCGTGAAAACTCCAACTTCATTTACTTCAAACTCTTTGCCAGTTGCCATCATTTTAATTTTGTCGCCTACTTTTACCGTTCCTTCGGTAACCCTGATGTAAGCAACTACTCCCCGATAAGCATCGTACAGGGAATCAAAGATAAGCGCTTTTAAAGGGGCTTCAGGGTCTCCTGTTGGTGCAGGTATCGCTTTAACGATTTGTTCTAGAATTTCTTCGATCCCAATCCCTGCTTTGGCAGATGCGAGGACAGCTTCAGACGCATCTAAACCAATTACCTCTTCAATCTCATTACGAACCCTTTCAGGGTCAGCACTCGGCAGATCAATTTTATTGATGACCGGTAAGATTTCAAGATCATTGTCTAGCGCAAGATATACATTTGCAAGCGTTTGTGCTTCGATACCTTGGGCTGCATCAACAACCAAGATCGCTCCTTCACATGCTGCAAGGCTGCGGGAGACTTCATAGGTGAAGTCGACATGTCCTGGAGTATCAATTAAATGGAAGATATATTCTTCACCATCTTTTGCTTTATATTTAAGCTGTACCGCATTTAATTTTATGGTAATTCCGCGCTCACGCTCAAGGTCCATAGAATCCAACAGCTGATCTTTCATTTCACGGGAGGATAAGGCATTGGTCTTTTCTAATATACGGTCTGCCAATGTTGATTTTCCGTGATCAATATGAGCGATGATTGAAAAATTTCTAATTTTAGATTGACGTTTAAGTTTTTCTTCTCTGTTCACTGGTAGTTCACTCCTACTATACTCGCACAATGTACACTATTTTTGATTATAACAGTAGGAGTTTCAAGATTCAATCTTAAGTAGTTCAAAGGGTACCTCCCGCTTTTCAAAAAGTGCCAATAAAAAAGCAGCACCGAGTGGTACCGCCTTTTTGAAATTATTTTGCAACTATCCTTATGATATTTCTTGAGGTATGAGAGATTCCATCTGATAACTCCTTACCCATATAAGAAAAAAAGTTAAAGGAATTCATTTTTTCAAGTTTTTGCTGCTTTGCCGCTATATTATGGCTGAAATGATCATTTTCAATTGACGTGTTCAAATCCTGCATTTTTAAAGAAATGTTCGATTGTAATTTCGAATGACTTATTCCTTTCATACCATTCATGCCATTGTAGGCAAGCTTCATCCCGACAAAAGTAAAAAGGAACATTATGGTTAATAAACAAAAACTTTTAAAAATAAAAATTTTCATATCCTGCACCTTATCTCTTTTTTGGTAGGAGTTTTTTCATGCTTATTACCTTGTATAAAAACCAGCATTTCCTTGATTAACAGTATGATGTAAAGAAGCATTTAATCCACTTGCAATAAGATTGGCCATATCCTCGATAAACACATCCACTTCTTTTGGAGTAACCATTAGGTTATGCCCTAATGGAGAAAGGACCTCATAGATCAATTTTCTTTTTTCATCATCCGAAAGTGTTCCAACTATTCCCATAAATGTTTTCCGTTGTTTTTCCTCTGGAAGATCATCATCCGTTAACTTTTTTCGTTCTCCAAAACTCATTCCAGCTGGAGCAAGTGCACGGGATGGGCGGTTGCCCTCCCTCATTTCTTTCCCAAAATGTTTTAAAATAAAGTCGATTGTATCACTTGTGATCGAAACAGCGTCAACAACCGTTGGGACGCCAATTGCGATTACAGGAATGCCCAATGTTTCTTTACTTAATTCCTTTCTTTTATTCCCAACGCCTGATCCAGGATGGATGCCCGTATCGGAAATTTGAATAGTGGAATTGACCCTTTCAATCGACCTTGCCGCTAATGCATCAATCGCAATAACAAAGTCAGGTTTTGTTTTTTCTACGACACCAAAAATAATATCGCTAGTCTCAATTCCTGTTAACCCCATAACCCCTGGAGACAGGGCACTAACCGAGCGATATCCCTCTTCTATGTTTTCCGGCTGTAATTGAAACAAATGCCGAGTAACCAAAAGATTTTCACAAACCATAGGTCCCAGTGCATCCGGAGTGACATTCCAGTTACCTAGCCCAACGACAAGACATGAGTCAGTTTTCTTTATTCCAGTTCCCTCCAAAAAGTGGGAGAACTCATTTGCAAAGATCTCCTCAACCTTTTGTTGCAGTGGAGTATCCTGTTCACGAATCCCTTGAACTTCAATTGTTAAATACCTACCGGCTTTTTTGCCAAGCTGGTTTTCCCCCTCTCCAGATACTTCCACTAAGGAAATTTTTATGTCATTTACTTCTTTTTCTTTTATAACAACGCCTTCAATTTGTGACAAATTTTCTTCTTGTTCTACCGTACCATCAGCTTTCTGTGCTAAGGCCATCTCTGTGGCTTCGATCGCTAAATCGGTCCTAATTGAGTATTTACTTAAATCAATTGATCCCTTCAAATTGAACTCACTCCATTTCCTGTTTCCACCCTCTTAATTATTTGTATGTTAACCTTATTTCAAAAAAACATTCAGGGATAATGGTTTCAATATGAATCAAGTATTGCAATATAGGCCACCGTTTGATAAAATATCATTTGTTCTTAATTATTGTTAATGAATGTTTTAGTCGAGTTTATATAGTCTCGATTCTTTTTAGGAGGTGAACCGGATGCCAAACATTAAATCTGCTATTAAGCGTGTTAAAACAACCGAAGTACGTAACGCTCAAAACACTACTGCAAAATCTGCAATGCGTACTGCTGTGAAAAAGGTAGAAGCTGCTGTTTCAGTAACTGACAATACCGCTGCTAAAGAAGCATATGCAACTGCTGCAAGTCAATTAGATAAAGCTGCTGCAAAAGGTCTTATCCACAAAAATGCTGCTGCTCGTAAAAAAGCTCGCCTAATGAAAAAAATCAATGCACTTTAATAACAAAAAAAACGATTCCCCGCGGAATCGTTTTTCTGTTTTATGTGGTCAATTTTAGAAAAAACATCTCGAGTAAAAGGGATTTATCCATTTTACCTGTCTTCATTTGATAATCAGCTTCTGCCAGCTGCTTCATAATCCAAGCTAATTCCTCATCCTTAAATTTTTGTATCTGCTTTAGTATTAATTTCACCCGATAAGGATTTGCTTTCAGCTGTCCGGCAATTTGCATTTGCCCATAACCCCTGCGTGCTAACTCCTTTACCTGGTAAATTAGCCGAAAATGCCCCGCAAGTACTGCTAAAATCTTAATCGGTTCTTCATTTTGTTTTAATAAATCATAATAAATTCTTAAAGCTCCATCAAGTTTTCGATCCATGACTTTATCAATAAGTGCAAAAATATTTTGTTCCAAGGATTTTGCCACTAATTTCTCAACAATATCGACATCGATCATCCTTGTGTCTGTCACATACAAGGCGAGCTTATCAATCTCGCTTGTTACCATGAATAAATTGTTTCCGACGAGTGTAATAATTTGCTCAACTGCATCTGGAGCAATTTCAATTTTATTATAACTTGCACGTGTTCTAATCCAATCTTTAAGTTCTTGCTCATTTAGAGCCTTGGCTTCTACTGTCACTGCCGTTCTTTTTAATTCTTTCGTAATTTTTTTGCGTTCATCCAGCTTTTCATATGGGGCAGATAGAACCAAGACAGAATTGGGGGCTGGTTGTTTCAAATAAGCCTCTAACCTGGAGAGATTATGTTCAACCTTTTCCTTGATTTTTTCCGCAGTTAAAAACGTGGGATTTTGTAAAAAAAGAACTTTTTTCTCCCCTAAAAATGGGAACGTCTCCGCATCTTCTAAGGCAACTTCAATCGGTGTTTCTTCTAAATCATAAATAGACAAATTAAAATCCTTTTCATCTTCCTTTAATATACGATCAAGCAATAATTGCTTTGTTTCATTTATTAAAAAGGATTCTTTTCCAAACAACAAATATACCGGAGCAATCTGTTTTTGTTTGATTTGTTTCCAAATCTCCATTACCATTTTTAGACCCCCAAACATTCAATCTATATACTAATCGTAATGAAGGTTAAGGGATTTTACAAGCATTCAAAGAGAATAAGCACTTATACGATATAAGTGCTTGTTCTCGATCTATAGTAAACGTCAGTACAATAGGCCCTAGGAACCATTTGCAGGTGACGGAATTCCTGTTTGTAAAATTAGTTTGGCAACTTTGAGATAAACTATTTGTGTAAACTCTTGTCATTAGAGGAAGTCTAGATTTTCTTTTCCAATTCTTTTATAATGAAAATAGGAGGGATGACTGTGAACGAATTTGAAAAAAATGTCCAGAGTAAGCGAAACGATGCAACAGATTCAGCAGTTGGTTTTATGTGGTCATTTGGCTTTTTTGCAATAATTTTTATTATTGCGACAGTCATAAAATTAATTGGTTCTTAATAGGTTTAAGGCTACATATGGCTGCATATTCTGCAGTCTTTTTTCTTTCTAATTATTTGTTTGTATTCTATGGCAGGAAGGTAAAAAATGTTCCTTTTCCATTGAAAAAACGATAACTTATTTGCCCTTGAAAATCTGTTCGAAAAATGGCTGCACCGATATTGGTTAACTTTTCAATTACTTCCCTGTGAGGATGGCCAAACCGATTTTTTTCACCTACTGAAATTAAGGCAACTTTTGGCTGAAAATGCTTTAAAAATATTTCGGAAGAAGATGTTTTGCTGCCATGATGCCCCACCTTCAAAATATCAATGGTAACATTTGGATATCTATTAACGATTTCCTCCTCCCCTGGCTGATCCAAATCTCCGCCGAAAAACCAATTAAGCCCGCCGATACTGGCTAAAATACAAACAGATCCTCTATTCCGATCACCTTGAAAGTCTTTTTCAGGAGAAAGGACAACAAAATGACTAACTCCTTGTTTCCATTGATTTCCCCTTGATACAAATACGATCGGGATTTTCTTTTTGGCTGCTTCTTTTTCAATTGCTCTTTCAGTTTCTGACCTTTCCATCATATCTGACATGACTATTTGCCTCACATTGAGTTCTTTTAAGACCGCAAATGCTCCACCAATATGATCAGTGTCCCCGTGTGTTAGAATCAACTTATCAATTCTGGTAATTCCTTTTCCTTCTAAAAAAGGGACGACCACATCTTCACCAGTTTCAAAAACTTTGGTACGCTTTTGCCACGGCTTCGTACTAAATTGTAATGTGCCGCCTGTATCAATTAAGTAATTTCCCTGATTAAATGGAAGATGAATCAAAATACTATCCCCCTGTCCGACATCAATCACCGTCACCTCGCCGTAAGGGTTAAATTGCTTCCAACAGACCGGTAAAAGCAATAAGATTGAACATAAAATAAAAATAATCTTATCTTGTTTTTTTTGCTTATTTTTCTCCCATACGATAAACATGGTAAAAACAATCAGGCAATCCAGGATTAAAAAAAAGGTTCCTGGCCTTCCAGGGGTAAAATTAGCAAATGAAGATTCACTAAATATTTGGACCAACCTATTGGAGAATTGAACAACATACATAAATCCATTCATGAAAAGGTCGGGGACTGTTCTAAATAGAATTTGAAATAGGAGCAGAATGTACACACCAGGCAGAAATAGATAGGAGTATAAAGGTATAAATAGTAAATTAATGAAAATGCTCACCAATGAAAATCCAAAAAAATGAAATAATAGAATTGGAAGTGAGGCTAATTGGGCTGCAAGAGTTGTCATTAGCAGTTGTATGACAATATTTTGATAGCGACTGAGGATGGAATGACTTGATAGGATAATGGCACCGCTCACCGAAAAAGATAACTGAAATCCGACATCAAATAAAACAAATGGTTCAATCAAAAGAAATAATGAAAATGCCAGACTTAATGCATCAAATGGCAGCAGTTTCAATTTTTTCCCCCATTTTACTGTCAACATGACAAGAAAGATCATCACTACAGCACGAACGACTGATGGGGAACCACCCGTTAACACAGCATATACAGGCAGGAATAGTAACAAAAAAGTGGTCATCGTCTCCCTTGTAACCCCAAGCCGTATACCGATAAAAAAAATCATCCCCACTAAAAGAGAGACATGCAGACCTGAGATTGCTAATAAGTGTGAAATTCCAGCTTTTTGGTAATTGATAAGGAGATCAGGTGACATTAAGCTTCGGTCGCCATAAATAAGAGCACTTGAGAGGGCAGCAACCTCCGAAGGAAACTTAGTTTCTAAATAGTGAATACCTATATAACGTACTTGCTTTATAAGTGTGATTACATTTAATTTTTTGGGGGAGCAATTTTGCAAGGGCATTTTTTTGCTTTCGAGTAGCCAAAAAATTGAATTTCTTTCTAAATAATCACGATAGTTAAAGGCATTTTCATTTTTTGCCTGCTTCGGAGTTTCCAACGATCCGGTTACTTTACATATTTGCCCATAAAAAATGCTTGTTTTAATGAGGTTTTTCTCTTGTTCGGATTGGATTTTATATCGTAAAAGATACCTTTCGTGGTATTTTTGGTCTTCTGCTTTTATTTGGAGCAGGTCTCCATCAATGGTCGGATCATCGAGATATTCGAGAGAAAATTCGGAGGCAGAAGCGGGAGTTTTTGTTTTATTTTGGCTGGCTGCAAGTTCTGAAGATAAAAAAAACAAAAGATAAACTAGGATAAGAAAAAGTAATAGCAGGTTTGAAAACCGTTTATATTTGAATAAAACAAGGAAGTAGATAACAGCTAAAAAGAAAAATAACAAAAATGATTGTAACGAACAAAGAACGCCAAATAGGGAAGCTAAACAAAAATAAATAAATTTTCCATTCATATTCTAACTCCAATCGATTAGAATTAGACCTACTAGAAAAAAAAGCATAGAGAACTGTTACTCTATGCCTTCTTCTTTTGGTAGATAAACCACTTCAATGTCCTTAAAAAAGTGTTTATTTAACTTGTTTGGATATGCATTTCTAAAAACAATTCTAGTAATACCGGACTGGGCTAAAGTTTTTGCACAGTTTTCACATGGTTCGTGGGTTACATATGCTGCTGCTTCCTTTAATAATCCTCGATCAGCATGCAAAACGGCATTATTCTCAGCGTGAACGGTCCTGTGGCATCTGCCATCGTCTCCAATTAGGCATCCAACATCGTCACAATGGTCATGGCCATGTATAGAACCATTATAGCCTGTGGAAACAATATGCTTGTCCTTTACAATAACACAGCCAACATGTAATCTTGGGCACGTCGAGCGAGTGGCTACCTGGTCTGCTATATCTAAAAAATATTCGTCCCAGCTTTTTCTTGACATATTCTATTCCCTCCAAGTATTTCGTTATCTCCTATTAGTTTACTTATAAAAGTTTAAATGGGTCAATCGAAAGTTATCCTCTATTGAACGGAAATGGAATCCTTCAATTTTTCAAAAGTTTTGTCCCCAATTCCGCTAATTTTTTTCAAATCCTCAATGTTTTGGAATAAGCCATTTTCTTGCCGATATTGGATAATAGAAGCTGCTTTGGATGGTCCGATTCCCGGCAAGTTTTGCAGTTCATTTTCATCGGCCTTATTAATGTTGATTTTCCCGCCTTGTGCCCCGGCCCCATTTGTCGATCCTATTGAGGCTGAGCTATTTCCAGGTGAGCCTGTGCTTACTTCCCCTTTTGCAGGAATATAAATAACCATCTCATCTTGAACGTGTGCGGCAAAGTTTACCTGTGTTTGGTCGGCATTGTCCGTAAGTCCTCCTGCCCGCCCGATCACATCAATGACTCTTTCATTTTGATTTGAATGATAAACCCCAGGCTGTTTGATTGCTCCTTTTACATCTACAATTATATCAACATCCTTCTTTTCTTGTTTTGCAGATTCATTTTGACTTTTATCTTGATCAGTTTCATTTTGTACCGTTGGAGGTGAACTCGTTTCTACTCAGGTTATACCTTGTTCTTTCGTTGTAACTGGCTGGTAGAAATAAAAATAATACACGATTCCTGAAACTAACAAAGCGCAAGCCACTAAATAAAACTTGTACCTTGTGATCCATGCCTTCACATTCAATCATCCTTTCTATAGGTATAATTCAAAATGGCTTTTCATATGGTTATAAAAGAAACTTTCGTTTAAGGAGGGTTGGAATCATGAAAATTGGTATCATTGGTACCGGGAATATGGGAAGAATTTTAGTGGAGGCCTTCATAGACGGAAAAGCGGTGTCCCCTATATCATTAATGATTACAAATAGGACAAAATCAAAAGCATTGATGCTTAAAAATAAATATAAAGATATTAAAGTTGGGAGGAGTGCCGGAGAGGTTGCGACAGAGTCGGATTTAGTTTTTGTGTGTGTTAAACCATTAGATGTGTTTCCAATTATCCAGGAAATATCTCCATTCCTTACTAAAGATAAATGCCTCATTTCCATAACAAGTCCAATCAGCACGGAACAAATAGAAAACATCGTCGACTGCTCTGTGGTTAGAGCCATTCCAAGTATAACAAACCGTGCCTTCAGCCGGTGTTTCATTGTTGACGTATGGAAATCATTGCAATCCCGTTTGGAAGGTATATGTACAACAACTATTTGCTAAAATTTCTGTCCCTGTAGAAATTGAGGAAAAAGTAACAAGAGTAGCATCCGATATTGTTAGCTGCGGGCCTGCCTTCTTTAGTTTTTTGATTCAACGCTTTATCCAAGCTGCAGTTAGCGAAACAGGAATTGAAGAAAGGATGGCGACAAAGCTGGCAAGTGAGATGATTGTTGGCTTTGGCAACCTGATTAAACAAGGTCATTACACATTGCCAACTTTAATGGAAAAGGTCATTGTAAAAGGCGGTATAACCGGAGTAGGAATAAATGTCTTAGAAGAAGAATTGGGAGAGGTTTTTGAACATGTTTTCCAAGCAACACAGGAAAAGTTTCAAGAAGATCTTGTTAAGGTAAAATTACAGTTATCAAACAAATAAATTCTCTTTATACTTACGTAAATCCTTCTGAAGAACAAAACTTTTCTAAAAAAATTCACAGAGCCCCCTTGGAAAGAATGATTGTTGTTTCCTCGTTGGGGGCTTGCTATATTATTTTTTTCGGGCCATAAAGAAGATTCTTTCAGAATCTAGCTGCGGCTTTTTTTTCTCAAAATCAGCAGAAATCTCCAGAATTTCAAACCCTGCCTCCTCCAACCACCCAGAATATTGTTCGATTGAAAATGTTCGCTGTTCATGAAACTCATCAATTCGATTATATTTTCCATCAGCAGGATCCTGTACAAAAAAGCTCAATTCATGCTCAACGCTATTAGGGTGCTCTCCAGGAAAGCTATTCCAAATATAGGCAATATTTTCATCGCATAATGTAAAGGTTTGATCAATAAACAATTCTTTAATTTTAAAAATAGAATGCACATCAAAAAAAAGAATGCCATCTTTATTCAAACATTGAGAGGCTTTTAAAAAAGTACTTAAGACCTTTTCTTCCGTCAGCAAGTAGTTTAATGAATCACAAAAGATTCCGATGATATCAAAACTTCCGAGGCCCTCTAACTCTGCCATATCCTGTTCAAATAAAGGAATCATAACTCCATGATTTTCTGCTTTTGCTCTAGCAACGGCAAGCATATCCGTTGATAAATCTACTCCAGTCACTTTAAATCCTTGTTCGGCAAAACGAACAGAAAGTTCTCCGGTGCCGCAAGCCAAGTCAAGCAAAGTATTCCCTTTTATTAGCTTTATTTGATGGTCGTGTAGAGATTTTAGAACAAAATCCACCCATTTATCATACGGGGCATCCTGCATCAATTCATCATAAAGATAGGCAAATTGTTCATAACTCATGAATTAATCACACTGCGAATATCTTCTAATGGAGC
Organism: Neobacillus sp. PS3-12; assembly: GCF_030915385.1. Lineage (GTDB taxonomy): Bacteria > Bacillota > Bacilli > Bacillales > Cytobacillaceae > JAEVLT01. The sequence continues at coordinate 1,058,067 of NZ_CP133268.1, forward strand.
ATCTCCCCATAAACGTTCAAGATTATAATAAATCCTGTCATCACGATGAAAAACGTGGGCGACAACATCTCCAAGATCAAGTAACACCCATCTCGCTTCATCAAAGCCTTCCATTCGTCTGACTGTATATTGATTCTCTTCTGCTTTTTCTTTTATTTCTCTCGCTATTGCCTGAACTTGCTTATCTGAATTCCCATGACAAATAATAAAATAATCGGCAATAAGGGAAATTCCTTTCATATTAAGGGCGACAATATCTTCAGCTCGTTTATCGTCTGCAGCCTTTACGGCAATTTTAAGTAATTCACGTTGGTCCATCCAATCAATCCTCCTTATTTAATATCAAGTCATTGTAGGTATGAAAAGTTTCTGGGTATATGGCTTGGTTTCTTTTCATTAAGAACATAATTGTATTTTGTACTGCTTTTATTAACGCTTCTTCTAAATTTATTTTGGCCAGATTTCGAACTTCCTCTACTCCTGGGAAATGCCGTCCTGGTTCAATGTAGTCAGCTAAATAGATTACTTTTTCAAGCTTCGTCATTCCTCTTCTTCCGGATGTATGGAAACGAATCGCATCCAAAACTTCTTTGTCCGAAATTTCCGCCTCAGCCTCCGCTAAATATGCCCCAACAGGAGCATGCCATAATTCGGAATTATACTCCAGCAGATCTTTCGGCATTCCTTGAGAAACAATAATTTCTTTCATTTCATCTTTTGGGCGAAATTTTGCATAATCATGAAAGATCGCAGCGAGCTCTGCCTTTTTTTCATCCACGCCATATTTCCTTGCTAAAGAAATAGCAGTTTCCATTACCCCCAATGTATGCTGATAACGATGTTCGGTCAATTGTATTTTAACCATTTTTAATGCTTGTTCACGTTCCATATAGGTGGTTCTCCTCAATAAAATGAATAACTGAATCTGGTAGCAAGTAACGAACCGTTTTCCCTTTTTTTAGTCTTTCACGAATGATACTTGATGAAACCTCCATTGCAGGTACATCCACATAAATAACTGGAAAGCTTGTATCATGGCTATATTCTGGCCTTTCTACACCAACAAACTGAACTAGGTCTACCAGTTCGTTAATTTTGTGCCACTTTGGTAAATATTCAATCATATCTGCACCAATAATGAAGTAAAATTGATCATCTTTGTATGTTTCTCTAATAATCCTCATGGTTTCAACCGTAAAAGAAGGCCCTTGGCGTTCCAACTCAATCGTTGTGACTCGAAACTGTTGGTTTCCTTCGATTGCCAACTTTAGCATTTCCAGCCGCTCTGCATTGGTGATGGATTCTGATTTATGTTTATGCGGGGGTTCCTGATTAGGCATAAACCATATTTCATCAAGGTCTAGAGCATTAAGAACCTCATTGGCAATAAGAAGATGACCATGGTGCGGCGGATCAAAAGTTCCTCCCAGTATCCCAATTTTTCTCATGAGACATGCTCTCTCCTTTTAGGTTCTATCGCGGAAGAGTAATTTGTTTGTTTTCAACTGATTCCTTGTAAAGAACAATGGTATTTCCAATAATTTGAACAAGTTCAGCTCCTGTTCTGCCTGCCAACTCCTCGGCAACAACGGTTTTGTCTTCCTCACAGTTTTGTAACACACTTATTTTAAAGAGTTCTCTGGCCTCTAGAGCATCTGAAATTTGTTTGACCATATTATCATTAACCCCACCTTTCCCTACCTGAAAAATTGGGTCCAAGTGGTGGGCTTTTGACCTTAAGTACCTTTTTTGTTTACCAGTTAACATAGTTTGCGCCTCCAAGCTGCTTTAAAACATTTTCTCTCATTCTTTGAATATCCGGGGAAATTCTAGTCCATTTTTCGAAAGCCAGCGCTCCCTGATAGACGAACATATCGATTCCATTTTGAATTCTGGCACCCTTTTGCCCCGCTTCCTGCAAAAATTGGGTATTAAGCGGATTGTAGATAATGTCACAAACAAGTGCCTGCTGCTTTATATGCAATAGATCAACAGGCTGTTCTGTAACTTTGGGATACATCCCAATCATGGTGGTTTGGATGATTAAATCATATTGATCGAGACTCTTATTTGCCTCATCTAAAGAAATGGCTTTCGATGGAACAGAGAATGGGCATTCTTCTACAAGCTGTACTGCTGTTTCAACTGTTCGATTGGCAATATCAACAGCAACGGGTTTGCTCTTGGCTAAAGTAAAATAAATCGCCCGTGCCGCACCGCCTGCACCAATAAGTAGAATTTTTTGTTCTGAAAGTGATGTAACATAAGTTTCTAATCCCTTAAGAAAGCCTGGTCCATCCGTGTTATAACCTATCAACTTTCCCTCTTCGTTGACGACCGTATTGACAGCTCCAATACTCAAAGCTAATTCATCAACACCATCCAAAAAAGGAATGATTGCACTTTTATGGGGAACAGTTACGTTAAAACCTCCTACACCAAGTGCTTTTAATCCTTTAACAGACACTCCTAAGTCCTCTGGTTTTACTTGAAAGGGAAGATAGACTGCGTCGATATTATAGTGTGTAAATAAATCATTATGCATTAATGGTGACATTGAATGTCCAATCGGATCTCCCAAAACAGCAAAAAGCTTTTTCACAAATCTTCTCTCCTATTCCCTTTTGTTCAGTTTTTTAATCATTAGAAATATCTATATTAGTGATTTTCTTATTAGTGTCTGTACCCCTTTTGGTGCATAAGCAATTACTTTGGCACCCGGATCGTTTATTGTAATCCAGCCCAGGCCGGAGAAAACAATATCAGTTTTTGGCTCTTTAATGATAAATTCTTGTTTTACTAATTCAGGAAAAGAACCCAGTTGATCTTTTCGTGGTGGGGCCAGCATTTCCCCAACATGCTGCTGATAGAGCTGGTCAGCGTTTTCTGTTTTCGTTCGATGAATCATTACATCATTCGAAACATAGCAGACAAACGACCTTCTCCCCCCACTTACATAATCAAATCTGGCTAATCCCCCAAAAAATAATGTCTGATCTTCATTTAGCTGAAAGATTTTTGGCTTTATTTCCTTTTTTGGGGTAATCAGCTTCAAATCTTTTTTGTCTACAAAGTGTGCCATCTGATGGTGATTAATGATCCCTGGAGAATCAATCAGCGATTTTCCATCATCAAGCGGAATTTTAATAATATCTAATGTTGTCCCAGGAAAATGGGAAGTGGTAATAACATCTTGTTCCCCTGTTACTTCTTTTATAATTCTGTTAATAAAAGTAGATTTCCCAACATTTGTACACCCTACTACATATACATCTTTACCGTTACGGAATTCATCAATTGCTGCTGCGGTCTCTTTGATAAATTGCCCTTTTGCTGCACTGACAAGATATACTTCTTCAGCTCTTAAACCTAATTCCTTTGCCTCATGTTTCATCCAACGAATTAATTTATCATGATTCACAGATTTTGGCAGTAAGTCAACCTTATTTCCAACCAGCAAAATCTTATTATCGCCAACAAAGCGATGCATTCCAGGAATCCAACTGCCATTAAAATCAAAGATATCAACAATCATCACGATGAGGGCATCTGATTTTCCTATTTCATTAAGTATTTTTAAAAAATCATCATCCGTTAAACTTACATCCTGGACTTCATTATAATGCTTCAAGCGAAAACATCTTTGGCATATCACTATTTCTTTTTCTAATGAGGATTTAGGGGCATATCCTATTTCACTTGGGTTTTCCGTTTGGAGCTTAACACCGCACCCCATACAAAAGTTTTGTTCACTCACTCTTTAATCCTCCCATTGAATCATACCTTTTTTTCTAAACCAATTTAAAATCCTGCGTTCAACAAAGCGGTTAAACTTTGTGCTAATCCCATCAGATGAGGCTACCGGGACAACCAGGATCGTGTGAAAACCATTACGGTTCCCCCCTAATACATCTGTTAGTAATTGATCCCCAATTACTACAGCTTCTTCTTTTTTTATGCCCATTTGCAATACTGCCTGATGAAAAGCTCGTCCCATCGGTTTTTTTGCTCGGAAAATAAATGGTATTTTCAACGGGTCTGAAAAAGCCTTAACCCGATTTTCATTATTATTTGAAACAATCGTCACTAGAATTTGATTATTTTTCATATTTTCAAACCACTCAACTAACTTTGGAGGAGCCTGCGGTCGATCCCATTCGACAAGTGTATTATCTAAATCGGTAATAATCCCTTTAATACCCCGATTTTTCAATTCATCAGGAGTAATATCTAATACACTTTTAACATGCTCATCCGGTAAAAAATGCTTTAACAATACAGTACACCTCATTAAATGAAATCAAATCTTATTATAAGTTAAATTTATTAATGTCAATAGAAAGATTTCTTCTTATCATAACCAATTTTACCCTTTCTTTCAAAGCAAAAAACTGACAGGAATAGATATTTCTATCATTAATGTATGAAATAAATGTCGATTAGCCCTATTAAATCTCGAATCGAGAAAACTTTTCGACATTCTCTATATTTTTTCACCACTGTGGATAATTTTATTAACATTATACCCATTGATTCTACCATTATTTGTATGTTTATAAACAAGTTAACCACAGGTTATCCACTGTCACCTGTGGATAACAGAACGATTGTTCTTGCAGTGTAAATTTGGTAGATTAAGGGTACAACGTTTGAACGTACAATTATATGTAAATCAATGAGTCGTTAGAACATTTTTGGAGGTGAAAACTTTTCATGCGTAATCTCTCAGACGAACTACTGATTGAATCATATTATAAGGCTATTGAGCTCAATTTAAGCACCGAATTTATCCTCCTTATTGAATCGGAAATCCATCGGCGCTGCCTATTTAACAAAGTGAAAATATCCTCTTAAATTTCTAATGCCCAAATGGGCTTTTTCTTTTAGATATACGTTTTTTTGATTATCGATTTTCGACCCGAAAGTGGCCGATTTTTTCACCAACCTTTACTTCATGCGGTGTTTGAAAAGGATCGATTTGAAAAATTCCTTTTTCAAAAAGTAAAATGACCGTGGAACCAAAGCTAAAGAAAGCCATTTCCTCACCTTTTTTTAGCTGACTTCCTGGATGGGTAATTTCAATGGAATTTACAAACATCGCTCCGACCTTAACAACTGACATAAAACCATAGTCTGTTTTCAGCTCTGTTGTAACTCGGTAGTTTTTTGAAAGGGGCCGATCCCCATACTTTAATCCCCATTTATTAACAGGGTATGATTTTGTTCCCAATGTCCATTGCTTGATAACCTCTCCTGATGCAGGGCAATGGATACGGTGATAGTGGCTTGGACTTAAATAAAGAATGATGTATGTTCCGTTTAAATATTTTTCTAATATTTCATCATCACCAAGCATTTCGTGAATGGAATATATTTTCCCTTTCACTTCTATTTCACTTGATTCTTTGATTGTACCGATATCTTCTATACTTGCATCAACAGGACTAATGACAGAATCGGAGAGATTATCGATTTTTCTTGCCCCAGATTTTAATTTTCTGGTAAACAAATCATTTAATGTAGAATATTCCCTTAAAGTTTTGTCCATTTCTTCTTGGTTCAACTGATAGATCCGAGCAAATGATGGCACAATAAAGCGACTGACCGTTGAAAGGGAAAATTGTTTTAAGATACCAGATGTGACCCTCCCGTTTGTAAGTTCAATCAATAAACGATATAAAAGCTTTCTCAATGTTTTCCCCCCAAATAGGTGTAAAATACCTTTACGATCTAGCATAATATGCTTAAATTTTAATAATATATAGTAAATCATTCCAATCTAAGGCCTAATTCATTCCCGATAAAGGACGTGAAGCTCCCCCCTGACACTCCCTTTGATCAATAGAAAAAAGGCTGCGGCAGTGCTTAAAGAAAATACAACAAGGCTAATTCTACCCTTTTGTCTGTTGTTAATAAGGAGTTGAGGAGATTGTTTTTATTAGAAGTTTTAGATAGTACCATTAAAAAATTAAAATGCCAGATCGCAAATTTAATTACCTTGGCAAATTTATCATTGGGCGGTTTTGCTATTATTTTTGCCATTCAAGAAAATTTACGTCTTAGCCTTCTGTTAATTTTTCTTGCAGCTCTCACCGACCGTTTTGATGGAATGATTGCCAGAAAATTAAATATCGAATCGGATTTAGGAAAGCAATTGGATTCCATGAGTGATATTATATCATTTGGCATTGCCCCTGCACTATTGCTTTACCAAGGAATTATACATGAATTTGGAGGACCTGGTACATTTTTCACCATTTTCTATATAGGTTGTGGTGCTTTTCGATTAGCACGGTTTAACATTACAGAATGCAATGGTTATTTTACGGGCTTACCCATTACCGCAGCGGGCTGTTTAATCACACTCAGTTACTTAGCCATTCCTTTATTCCCTTCTGAAATCTTTTTATTTTTTATGATCATCTTATCTTTTTTTATGGTATCCACCTTTAAACTCAAAAAAGTGTAGTAATTACAAAAACCTATAAATTTTGACCTATTTTTTTCATTTGATTGCGAAAAAACTAGGTCGTTTTTATGAAAAAATATAAATATATCGTGGACAGACACAAACTCTCACTAACTTTCATAGGAATTAGTTATAGGCGATTGGCCTAACGATGAGCGGGGGTGGATGTTCATGTCTGGCATCTTGACTGCACTTGGTTATTTGATGAAGGAGTTTTTATTTCTTGTTTCATATGTAAAAAATAATGCTTTTCCTCAACCGTTATCTGCAGCAGAGGAAAGAAAGTATTTACGCTTAATGGCCGATGGTGATTCACATGCCCGAAACATGTTGATTGAACATAATTTACGGCTTGTTGCCCATATCGTAAAAAAGTTTGAAAACACGGGCGAAGATTCAGAGGATTTAATTTCAATTGGAACTATTGGTTTGATTAAGGCTATAGAAAGCTTTTCTGAGGGCAAAGGAACAAAACTGGCGACATATGCTGCTAGGTGTATTGAAAATGAAATTTTGATGCACCTGAGAGCCCTTAAGAAGACAAAAAAGGATGTTTCCCTGCACGACCCAATTGGCCAGGACAAAGAAGGAAATGAAATCTCTTTAATTGATGTTCTGAAATCAGAATCGGAGGATGTTATTGACACCATTCAGTTAAACATGGAGCTTGAAAAAATAAAGAAATATATTGATGTTCTTGATGAAAGAGAAAAAGAAGTCATCATTGGCCGATTTGGTCTTGACCTGCAAAAGGAAAAGACACAGCGGGAGATTGCCAAAGAATTAGGTATTTCTAGAAGCTATGTTTCACGGATTGAAAAACGGGCATTAATGAAGATGTTTCATGAATTTTATCGGGCAGAAAAAGAAAAGAAAAAGAAAGGCTAGACCATTACAAAATAGAGCAGGGGATCATTCCTGCTCTATTTTTCCATCTGTCAATCTATTTTCCCAGCTTTTCCCGCCATCTATAGACTCATATAAGTCATTCTTATAGGTTGCAAAGGCTAATCTTTTTTCATTTTTTGGATCCGTTGTTATATACGTTACTGGATTATCATAATCAAGAAAGGGAATAACAACATCCTTCACTTCTCCTGTTTTCGGATTTATTTCTTTCATTAAAATCTTTTGTTCCTCTACACTTGAATATAAAATATTATCGCCCTTAAAGGTTAAGGCAGTGACCATAATCGGGCCGGTAATGGCATTCATTGTATTCGAATAATTCTCCGAATAATAAATACCAGTTTTTGTAGACATGGCCATGATATTTCCATTTTTAGGATGAACCACCATCATTCCTAATGAGTCTGCAGTGAAACCGACCAACTTACTTTTAATCCAATTTTCCCCGCTATTACTTTTTGAAAAGTAAACACCTGGATCAAGTGTATCTGTTGGCTGTTCCATAATTAAATACATTCCATTTCCAAAAAAACTCGCTGATAAGAAATGGAAATTCCCTTTTCCATAGAACCCTAATTCTTGTAATGACTTTCCTTGATCCGTGCTTTCGACGATTCCCAATGGGTCTTTTAAACTTGTCCCCTTTTGTGGATGCCCGCTTGTTAAGAATCCGGTATTTAGTGCCTGAAAGCTCATTAGATTATGTTTATTGGCAGTTGTTTCTAACCACTTTGAATTCTTATAAAATTTGATTCCATCATTTGTAGCTACATAAAGAGCATCATCATTTCCCGGATAACCGATTCCGCGAATTTGACTAATCTTTTGATTCTTTGCAGGAACAATTTGAAACCGTACAGCTGTTTTTGCTTGGTTTTGGTCTTGTTTGGATTTTTTATTATTTTCAGCTTGACTTGAACATCCTGCAGTTATTAACAAAATGCTAATGAAAATTGAAAGTAAAACTTTCTTTTTTACGAACATTTTCTCCCCCTGAAACTAAGTCCTTTTTGAAAATGGAACCCCATCCTATTCCAGCCACTTATACCCCAGTCCCCAGACTGTTGTCAAATAATCATCAACTGGAAAACCGATTTTGCGAAGTTTTTCTCTTAAATTCCGAACATGTGAATCAATTGTCCTGTCTTCGGTTGCCACTGAATATCCCCAAACAGAAGATAAAAGATGTTCTCTTGTAAAAACCTTGTTCCGATTTTGGAGAAAAACCCTTAAGAGTGAAAATTCCTTTGGCGTTAATGGAACTGGCTTATGACTGTACAACAATTCAAATGAATCAATATTTAAGACTAGACCTTTAAATTCGATTTTATCATTTTCCCCCATATTTCTCCGTAAAACCGCTTCAATCCTGGCTGTTAATTCTTCTTCGTCAAATGGTTTTGATATATAATCGTCAGCACCAAGCTTTAAACCTTTGACAACATCAATTTTATCGTTCCTTGCTGTCAACATTATAATTGGGACGTTATATTTCTTCCGTATTTCCTTGCAAGCATCCCAACCGTCCATATCAGGCATCATAACATCTAGAATGATTAAATCAACTGATTCCGTCTCAAGGTAGTGGATCGCATCGGCTGCTGAAGACATTTTTATACATGCATACCCTTTTGGGCTCAAATATAGTGCTAATAAGTCAAGCATTCTTACCTCATCATCAACTAATAAAATCTTTTTCAATCTTGGTCACTCCTCAAACACGTTGGTAAGAAGATTATACTATACTTCTGTTATGCCTCGGGCAAAAAAAAGCATTGACCATTGGTCAATGCTTAAGATTCTTGTTCTTAGCTTTCTGAACCTACCTCTACTGCAATCACAATCCCAATTGCCCCAGTAATGATAAAGGACATACAAACTAATAATAACATATTCCTCCACACCCCTTAGGTCTCTGACATTTTCTATAAAGTGAATTTACCCTAATTTTACGATACTTATTTACAAAAATGTGAATATTTTGTTCACATTTTTGTATTTTAGTCGCTAAGTACTATCCTTCATAATCCAAAACGTTACATCTAGGCCTTCAAGTAAAAACAATTTCATAAAAACCACCTCATTTTCTATTTTTTGTTTTTCTTTATAAAATATTGGATATTTGTCGATCTTTATGTTTTTCATATAACTGATTAACTATTTCCTGATGATTTGCTTCCTCTCTGCTTTGTTTTCTCTTTTTGATTGTAATCGTTAAAAATAAGATGTTAAGAGTCATGATTTTTCACCTCCCTTTTTTGATAAACTATCCAAATAAAAAACCGCAAGCAGAATCATCTTGCGGCGTTGTTTTAAGGCATAAAAATACCGCAAGAGACATTCTACCTGCGGCATGGATATCTTAAATAAATGGAAAAAAATTAGTTTCCCAGCCTATTGTGGTCGAATGTATGATTAAATTTTGTATTAAATCCAGTTGTAAACATCGGCAAATATGTGAAATTCATTACGATTCGACCTCCTTGGGGATTATTAACTAACTATGGTAATTATATCCACTGCATTCACATTTGTAAACCATATTTGGAAAAAATGGGTAAAAAAATAAGCATTCTGGTGAATGCTTAAAAGTGTCGAGAAACCTAATTTGCATGAATATATCAGGGCTTCGGACACACTTTTGGTAATTTTGCTTTACTATGTCCGAAGATACCGTGATTTCGGACAGACCTGTGATAATTTTGCCTTCCTTTGTCCGAAGTTGCCGTGACTTCGGACACAACCGTGGTAATTTTAGCTTCTTGTGTCCGAAGATCTAATTACAAACCAATAGGGAAAATCGATAACCGTAGACAATTTCCAAAAAAAGTGTTGCTACACTTTAGGTCAATTTGTCTCCCTGTTGATTGGAGCGGAGGGCACTCGACTCCAGCGGGATCAAGAGGTCACTGGAGACCCCACAGGCGCCATAGCGCCGAGGAGGCTCCAGGACACCTCCCCGCGGAAAGCGAGTGCCCGGAGAGGAAATCAACAGGCCCATTTACAGGAGCCCTCAAAAACTATAAATAAAAAATTGCCGAGAGAATACCCTTCTCGACAATCTGAAGCATTCCAGTGAATGCTTACTTTTTCAAAATTTCATTGCTTTCTTCCATTGCTAGAAGTTTTTCGCGGCAAAGTTTTTCGTTAATAAATAATAATAGTGAAACAGCTATAAAAGCTGTTGATGCAATGATCATTATATTTACATCCATCGTATTCTTTGTGTCGGATGGAATAATCACACCTAAATAGAAAAATACACCTGCAGCCAACAGAATAACAGCGAACCGCTTTAAATCAACCATTTTTTCGTAAAGCTGCTTTGCTTGGTTTTTCATATGCCACCTGCTTTCTTAAACTTCTACTAAACTACTTTAGCATAGAAATAGTGGCAAATATCCATGTAAATAATAGAAACCGCCCAGCATAGTCTAGCTGGACGGTCATTTCAAACCATTAGCTTAAAGCAGCAACCATCTTCATCACCAATGTTGCGGAATGAAGCGCAGCTTTTTCTAAAAATTGCTCAAAGGAAATATCCGATTCCTTTCCTGCAATATCCGATAATGAGCGAATAACGACAAAAGGTATTTTAAATTGAAAGGCAACTTGAGCAATTGCGGCAGCTTCCATTTCAACTGCTTGTACATTTTGAAATTTCGTTCGAACAAAGTCAACCTTCTTAGAGTCACTCATAAAAGAGTCTCCTGTAGCTATTAACCCTTTTACCGTATGTACTCCCTCAATTTCCTCGGCAGCTTTTTCTGCCTTTAGAATTAACCCTTCATCAGCTACAAATGCTGCTGGAAGCTGGGGAACCTGCCCATACTCATAATTAAATGCTGTCACATCGACATCATGATGGCGTACTTCAGTTGAAATAACGATGTCTCCAACATTCAAAGAAGGATTAAAGCCACCTGCAGAACCAGTATTAATAATCAAATCCGGCTTATATTTTTCAAGAAGAATCGAAGTTGACATAGCCGCATTTACTTTACCAATTCCTGATTTAAGTAAAATTACTTCCGCACCGTTCATTTTTCCAAAAGTAAACTCACAACCAGCGATTGTTTCTTGTGAATTTCCCTCAATATGATCTCGTAATAACGTAACCTCTTCTTCCATTGCTCCAATGATTGCGATTTTCATGTTTTTACCTCTTTCTTTTTCTGTACATGGATTTCAGTTTTTATTTTATCATTTTAGCCATGTTCATGAAAATTAACTTATGGAAATGGATTGCTAGAGGTGATAGAAAGAAATACAATGAAGGAAATGTCAAAATACAAAAAGGAGTAAATAATAATGAATATTGAATTTGATTTGATCGAAGATAAAATTGAATTTTTTGATGCTGGCGACCTTAGAAGTCTTGAGAAAAAAATTGCTGCTCAAATTGACATAAATAAAGCCATTTTACTATCCGTTCACTCTGTATCCCATCAGATGCATGTGAATGAAAACGGGCAAACGTATTTTACTGCAGTTGTTCATTTTAAGAGAAAGAAATAGGATGGCTTTGTCTGCCATCCCATTCTTTGTTATTGCGCCGGTTCAACTTTAGTAGCTTTATATCCTTGGCCATCCCATTGCAGATAAACACGAAATTTTTGCCCTTTATTATCTTTTGCTGAAATTGTCCCTACAGAACCGCCTGGTGTACTTTTATCGCTTCCTAAAAACCAAACCGTCATATTCCCCTGGTCAATTCCAGCAGCGGATGACATTGTCTGTAACATCTGCTGCCAGTCCTGAGAATTAGAATCATAACTTGTCACATGCTGAGTGCTGCTTGCAGGTGCAGTCGTATTTGCATCTGGACTGTTAACCGTTTGTTGTTGATCTGAATTTGTTTGATTATCCTTTGAAGTCGATGAGGATGCTGCCGTATTCGCTTGGTCCCCCTCAACTTGATCATTATTTGCTTTTGATGAATTCTTCGTTGAAGTATTTTTGGTATCAGACGATGTATCAGTTTTTGTTTTATTAGCTGATTTTTTTTCAGTTGCTTTATTGGCTGCAGTTGTTTGAACATCTTTTTTTGCTGCAGTTTTGTCATTGCCTGATAGAAAGATCGAGTAAGCAACAAACACGATCAGTAAAAGTACAACCACAATTAAACCGTTCAATATTACATTTGTTTTCTTTCTTTTTGCTCGGTAGCCTGCACGAGAACTACCTTGAAAATCATTCTTCAAAATTTCCACTCTCCCAATAACAAGGATGTCAACATTCTACCACGAGTGGATGAAAACTTGAAGCATTTTATCATATTTTTACATATTTTGGATAAATTCATCTTTTTTTGTCATATCTATAAAGCATTTTAACAACTTCAGCAAATAATTGATTAACCCCTGGTTCATTGTCGAGCACATCCAAATTTACAGCAACAAGTGCATATTTTGGTTGATGGTATGGGAAGTAACCAGCGAACCATTTATTATGAAGCTGCAGTCCTTTCTCAAATTTTCCAGTTTCAGCCGTCCCTGACTTTCCTGCTACCTCATAAGGAAGATTTTGAAACCACCTGCCTGTTCCATTTTCATTCACTACGACCTCTCTTAATAGCTTCTGAAGTCTCATGGCGATGAACGGGGATATGGACTCACCTGGCATGTTTTTTTCAGGAAAATCGATCATCGTAGACCCATTTTTATATTCAATCTTTGTGACTGCCCTGACCATTTCCTTTTTCCCACCCTTTGCAATTGTGGCCATCATATTAGCAACTGCCAAAGGAGTAGTTCTGACCTCATGCTGGCCGATCCCCGACTGTGAAGCAAAGTTAGCATCAGTTTGTGCCGAGCTTTTTAAAAAGACTCTCCCAAATTCTTCATCACTTATTTGTTTAAAATGGTTTATGTGAAAAACGCTTCCCTCCCAGCCAACAGGTCCGATTAAAGACAGCTTATGTGCGTAATTATCTAAAATCTTGGGATCAATATTCTTTAACTCCTGAGCTAACTGTCCAAACGTATGATTACAGCTTCTGGCAAAGCTATCTGAGAAATTAAGCATTCCATAATTGTAAACCAGCTCTGGTTCGCCATTAATCTTTTTACTGCAATCAAACAATCTGGATGGCGTTACAAGGTTATAATCGATCGCAGCAGCAGCTGTAACGGTTTTAAAGATAGATCCGATAATTTGCTGCTTTACCATCATATTGGTGATTCCGCTTTGTTGATAGGGATCTGTTTTCACAACAGCAGGTCGAGAGACCATGGCTAAAATGCTGTTATCCGTTAAATTAAGGAGAATAAGTCCGCCTTTTTTTATTTTAAAAGAATCAACGAGGTTTTCTGTCTGCTCTTGAATTTCTTTGTCAATCGTGGTTCTAACATTGACGGGATAGAAAGGATTAGCTGGGTCAACATAACGGACATCTGTCCCATATAAAGAAGCACCTGTTCCGTCCACATGATAAATCAGCTTTGATTTACCGTCTGGAAGAAGAAACTCATCAAAACTTTGTTCAAGTCCTGAAATGCCGATCAACGTTTTCTCAGGGAGTTTTTTATTAGGATATCTTCTTTCCAATTCTCGAGGGTTTTCACCGACAATGCCGATTAGCTGTTCGGCGGGGAAAATACTCCGCTCAAAGGACTTTTCGATTGCGAATACACCAGGGATCTGCAAAGCATTGATTCCCTCTGCCTGCTTCGGTGAAAGCTCCAGTGGAGATTGCTCCGCTGCAAAGACAAATGGCTTTTTTGCCTGGTCAACCTTTGATTTGATCAGTGGACTTGGAATTTTTAAAATATCCGCTACTTTTTCTATATCCCATTCCATCTTTTTTAAAAAGGGGAACATAACTAATACCGATATTTTTTTACTTACTAACGGGCTGCCATTCCGATCATGAAAATTCCCCCTGCCATTATCAATGACTAATTCCTGCGATCTTTGTTTAACACTTTCCTCTAATAAATTAATATGATGTTTTGAAAAAGTTTCGGTTCTAAAAAGCTGAATCTCCATTAATCTGACTAATAATACACCTAAACAAAAGCTGCAAAACAACAACCAGCCGATTATCCGTCTTTTTCGCATAAAAAAACACCTCATCAAAAGTTTTGACGAGGTGTTCTCTTTTCAAACAAGAATATAAACCAAGGTTAATTTATTTAATTGAAACGATTCGAACATTCATTTCGCCGCCAGGGGTTTGCACTGTTACCTGGTCCCCCACCTTTTTGCCAATCAAGCTTTTGGCAATTGGTGAATCGTTTGAGATTTTACCTTCAAATGGGTCAGCCTCTGCACTTCCAACAATTGAGTATGTTTCCTCTTCGCCATCAGGTAGTTCAATGAATGTTACAGATCTTCCTAAGGAAACAGTATCGCTTGCTATTTCTCCCTCTTCAATAATTTTTGCATTACGAATCATATTTTCAATCGTCGTAATACGTCCTTCAACAAATGCCTGCTCTTCTTTTGCAGAATCATACTCAGAGTTCTCGGATAAATCACCAAAACTTCTTGCAATTTTAATCCGTTCAACGACTTCTTTTCTTTTAACCGTTTTCAAATATTCAAGCTCTTGTGCAAGCTTCTCTTTTCCTGCTAGTGTCATTGGAAATACTTTTTCGGTAGCCAAACTATTCACTCCTTCTAGTCGTCACAAATACCCATTAGAATTGTGTATTTAATATATGTACAGATAAATGTCCTTAAGACAAAAAAATATATAGCAGCGCGTTCTCTTGTGAAAGCGCAGGAATCAACCATAAAATATATTTTTCTATGCTATTGTGTCATAAAACTGACTTTTGTTCAAGAATTGTTTTTATTTTAGTAACCATTAAATCAATTGCTACATGATTATGTCCGCCTTCTGGGACGATAATGTCAGCATATCTTTTCGTCGGTTCAATAAATTGATTATGCATTGGCCTCACAACATTAACATATTGATCAATGACAGAATCAATCGATCGCCCGCGTTCCTTAAGATCACGCATTAAACGGCGAATAATTCTTAAATCTGCATCTGTATCAACATAAAGCTTGATATCCATTAAATTGCGCAAGCGTTCATCTTCCAGGACAAGGATTCCCTCGAGTATAATGACGTCCTTGGGCCCGACCTCAATGATTTCATTTGAACGAGTATGCAAAGAATAATCATATACAGGCTTATTAATCGATTCATAACGTAAAAGCTGTCCAACATGTTGAATTAACAAATCATTATCAAACGCAAGCGGATGGTCGTAATTTGTCTTGAGCCTTTCTTCAAACGGAAGGTGGCTTTGATCCTTATAATAGTAGTCCTGTTCAAGGATTAAAATCGAATGCCCCTTAAAGCTCTCATAAATGGCTTTCGTTACACTTGTTTTTCCCGAACCTGAACCACCTGTTACACCAATAACAACAGGCTTGTGCATGAAGCTAGTTCCCCTTTCGCATCATGTTGTTAGGGTAAACCGGTCTGTCCAATTGAAATTGAACAATTTGGAGGGGATGACGAGCCGCATCAAGCTCTACACCTTTTTCATCCCAGATTTTATCGATCACATGTGTAAAGTTTTCGGTTATTTCTGGTCCGAAAAATTCAACTTCGTCTCCTGGTTTAAAGTGGTTACGCTGCTGTAGTGTAACCATTTGTGTGTCCTCATTATAATCTAACACAAGTCCAACAAATTCATAGCTTGTCTTCTTGCTATGATTGCCAAACATTTGCTCTTTATACCCCGGAACACCTTCAAAAAATGCAGAAGCTGTTTCACGATTTGCACATTTATCAAGCTCATCCAGCCATTCCTGTTTGATCACAAAGTTGTCAGGGTCGGCACAGTAGGCATCAATGACTTTTCGGTAAACACTAACGACGGTTGCAATATAATGAATGGACTTCATGCGCCCTTCGATTTTTAAACTGTCAATTCCTATCTCAATCATTTTTGGAATGGATTGCAGTAAATTAAGATCCTTAGGGCTCATGGCAAATGAAGCGTCGTTTTCTGCAAAAAGCGCTTTTTCATCACTTTCATTTAATTGATACAAATCATAATCCCAACGGCATGATTGGCAACAGCCGCCGCGGTTGGAGTCTCTTGCTGTCATATGGTTACTCAATGTACAACGTCCAGAATAGGCAATACACATGGCACCATGGATGAACGTTTCAATTTCGATATCAACTTTTTCCTTCATTTCACGGATATCTTCCGCACTTGTTTCACGGGCCAACACTACCCGTTCCGCACCTTCTTCTTTCCAAAACTGAACTGTCTGCCAGTTGGTGATTGATTGCTGAGTACTAATGTGGATCTCAATTTCTGGTGCAATTCGTTTACATGTTTCGATAATCAGAGGATCTGCCACGATAATACCGGCAATTCCAGCATTTTTTAATCCTTTTAGATACTCCTCTAATCCTTCAATATTTTCATTATGAGCAAAAATATTGGTTGTCACATAAATCTTCGCACCGTATTCTTTGGCAAACTCTACTCCTTCTTTCATTTCTTCGAAAGTAAAGTTGTCTGCATTTGAACGGAGTCCATATTCTTGACCGCCAAGAAATACAGCATCTGCGCCATAGTGAATAGCAATTTTTAACTTCTCAAGATTCCCTGCAGGTGCCAGAAGTTCCGGTTTCTTAACGATCACCCGTTTTCCATTCACAACTTCAGATATAGTCTCTTTCACAACACTCACGGTTAAATACCTCCTATCATTTATTAATAAACTGTTTCCTTAAAATAAAATCCTGTATCGAATGAACGGTTGGCTGGTTGAATTTCTTCCAGCTTCGTTAATAGGTCGGCTTTTTCATCTTCGTACAAATCCGGGTCCTCAAAATATAAGTCAATAGCTTTCCGATAGATTTCAGTAACAGCAATTAGATATTCTATATCCTTTAAAATCCCATCAATTTTAAATGAATCAACACCGGCTTCTAACATATCCTGGAGCTCATCAATGATACAAACATCATTCGGGCTCATAATATGAGTCCCATTTTCATCTTCAAAAATCGGATATTTATTTCCGCGTTCCTTATCATGTAAAAACATATTTTTTTGCGTTTTACGGTTCTCAATCTCCATCTCTTTGCCTTGATACTCAAAGTAATTTCCAAGCAATGAACGTTTAGATTGGAACATACAGGTCATTCCATGTACGAGCACTTCTATTTCAACTTCCGACTTTTCAGCTATTTCAACAATAGCATCCATATTGATTTCTCGGGCAAGGACTGCACGTTTTGCTCCTTTTCTCCCCCAATAATTGACGGAATACCAATTGGTCCCTAAAGTTTCGGTGCTCCAATGCAGCTTCATTTCTGGTGCAGCCTCACGTGCTGATAGTAAAACTGCAGGGTCTCCAAAAATAACTGCGTCAGCATTTGCTTCCACTGTAAACCGAAGATAATCTTTCAATTCTTCCAGTTTTTCATTGTGAAAAATTGCATTCATCGCAACATACACTTTTTTCCCCTTCGAATGGGCAAGCTCAATTGCTTTTTTGACGTCCTCACGATTAAACTCACCTGCAAGGCGCAGACCATAACGCTCTTCTCCAACTACAAACGCATCTGCGCCAGCTTCTATTAATGGCAGGATATCATCGACTTTATATGGTGTTACCAAAATTTCTGTTTTACTCACTTTTTTCACCCCTTTTTTTACTAATCGCAACCCCATCCCCAACAGGTAAAATAATCGTGTGATATAGTGGGTTACTCATCAACCACTGATTAAATCCATCTATCTTCTTGACAAGATTTCGAGTTCGCTTTGATTCGATCTCCGTCTCACAAACAAGTCCCTTAAATAAAACATTGTCAGTAATGATAATCCCCTTGTCGCTCAAATACTTGGAATAAAGCTCGAAAAACTTCTTATATTGTCCTTTTGCTGCGTCGATAAAAATAGCATCAAATGGTCCCAAATCGCTAATCTGACTTTCAACCTCTAAGGCATCACCTTTAATCAAGATAATTTGCTCAGCAGCTTCTGAACGTTCGAGAAATTTTTCTGCCTGTTGATAACGTTCTGGATCCCGTTCAATTGTAATAATCTTTACCTCTTTAACCGATTGAGCCATTCTAAGTGCAGAATAGCCAATTGCTGCCCCGATCTCCAAAATCCTTTTGGGACTTTGAATACGCAATATTTGCAGCATCGCTTCAATACCTGCGAGTTCCATAATGGGGACATGATGCTCTTTTGCATAGTTCTCCATTTCTAAAACAAGCGAGTCTCGGTCGGGAACAAGACCTTCAATATAAGAATGCAGCTTCTCATTTAACAAGCTGCTTCACCTCTATCCTACTTGAAAAGCGAAAACGGCCTTTTGGGTGAATTTCCGAGGCAGACATTCCGCTTTATGAAGTTTATTCTTATGAAAAATGGGTTGTATAAGTTTATAAATGCATTATGGCATTTTATAATGCACTTTAGACATGAAAAAATAGCGTTCACAGAAAAGCTAGAGCATAACTGGTTGTTCACCATGTTATACTTTAGGGATTAAATCCCAAATCCAAGCAAAACTGTGGGGTACGCTATAGCTTCTTTATAAACACTTGAACTATTTTAACATAAATCATTTAGGAATGCGAATCTTTCCGTTAATTCCCACTAGAAATATACTTTGCTTTTTCTTGATTATGTTCATCCAGTGTTTTTGAAAAAATAACACTTCCATCGGCTGTGGCTAAAAAGTAATAATAATCAGTTTGCTCCGGATTTAGTGCAGCCTCGATTGAGACCTTCCCAGCATTTGAAATTGGCCCTGGCGGCAAACCAATGTTTTTGTAGGTGTTATATGGTGAATTAACTTCTAAATCTGAATATAAAACTCTGTCTTTATGCTTGCCCTCGGCATAGAGCACAGTTGGATCAGTTTGCAATGGCATGCCCTTTTGCAGTCTATTATAGAATACACTTGAAATTTTATTTCGATCTGCTTTTTCGGTAGCTTCTTGTTCAATTAATGAGGCCATTGTTAATACCTGATGGATAGTTAGCTTTTTTTGTTTGAGCTGATCCTGGTATGGTGCTAAGACTTCATTTGATTTTTCGAGCATTATATTGATAACTTCATCAATTGAGGGATTGGACTTATAAAATGGATATGTGGCAGGAAATAAGTAACCCTCAAGCGGATACATGATATTGCTATTTAGGATTTCATTTGATAATAACTTCGGATATTTTGCGATAAGTTTTTGAACGTACGTTCGATCATTCAATCGACTAAGAACATCACTTTCAGGCTTATGGAGAGCATTCGCAATAATTTGGGATATTTCTTTTAACTGTTTTCCTTCAGGGATAGTGATTGTAATTACTGGAGCAACTTTACCCGATTTCAAGCGTTTAATGACCTGTGAAACAGTCATGGATGGACTGAGTTGATACGAGCCAGCCATAAAGCCTGCCTCTTTTTTAAATTTCACGTAATACCTAAAAACACGAGCGTCTTTTATTATACCTTTGGATTGTAAAATGTCAGAGATCTTTGTTACCGTTGATCCTGATGGGATTTCAATTACTTTTTGCTCGTTGCTTTTAGGTGATACTGGATTTAGTGCAGATGTTATGTAAAAATACCCTCCGCCTAGAGTAGCGAGAACAATCAAGACAATTGCAATGGTTATAAGCCGCCATACTCTTATTTTCCCCTGTTCACCTAAAATTTTTGGCAGATTCCTTTTTTTTGTTTTTTTATCGACTCCCGACACCAACATTTCCCTCCCGAATAAAAAGCTATCTAATACTTTAAAAAAGCCATTTGCAATGCAAATGGACCTCGTAGTAATTTGAGCATATATGACGAAAATTGTCAATTGAAGCCGAAAAAAAGACAGCTAACATAAGCTGCCTTCCCACTTTTATTTTCTTTGGAATCATTTCATCTGAGGTTCAATAGTTTATCGAAAAAGCTATAACACAAGCTATTAATCATTCGAGAATATTACTTTAATTGCTTGTTCTTTTGCTGCATTTGCAAAAACGTCATACCCTTTCATTATGTCATCTAGAGGAAAACGGTGCGTGATTAATTTCTGAGGCTCTAATTTATTGGAAACAACTGATTTTAACAGCATAGGTGTTGAATTTGTACTAACAAGTCCTGTTGTTAAAGTAATATTGTGGATCCATAACTTTTCAATATGGAATTCAACACTTTTTCCATGAACACCAATATTAGCTATATTTCCACCTGGTTTAATAATTTCTTGGCAGATGTCAAAAGTGGCAGGAATTCCTACTGCTTCAATGGCAACATCCACACCTTTACCACCATCTGTTAAAGAAAAGACACTTTGAATTGCCTTTCCATCTGAACTGTTAACTACCTTAGTTGCACCAAATTGCTTCGCTATTTCTAAGCGATTATCATCTAAGTCAACCATGATTATTTCAGCAGGAGAATAAAACTGAGACGTTAATAATGCCGACAAACCTACTGGGCCAGCCCCTATGATCGCAATCGTATCTCCAGGTTTTACTCTTCCATTAAGTACCCCAATCTCAAATCCTGTCGGGAGAATGTCGCTTAACATCACCATTGCTTCATCATCAACACTAGAAGGAACCGGATAAAGGCTTGTATCTGCATATGGAATACGTACGTATTCCGCTTGAGTCCCATCAATAAGATGGCCAAGAATCCAGCCGCCATCCTCACAGTGGGCATATAAACCTTTTTTACAATTATCACATTTTCCGCAAGAGGTGATACAGGATATTAATACCTTATCTCCTACCTTAAAATTTTGTACACCTGAACCTATTTCTTCGATAATCCCTACGCCCTCATGCCCGAGAATTCGTCCATCGGTAACAGCTGGAACATCCCCTTTAAGTATATGGAGATCTGATCCGCATATGGTAGTTTTAACGATTTTTATTATAGCATCTGTTGGTTTCTCGATAGCTGGTTTTGGCACATCGGTCCATTCTTTTTTCCCAGGTCCACGGTAGACGAGTGCTTTCATTGTTTTCAAATTCGTTTGCGATTCAAGTTGAACATTTAATAATTCCATTTTAATTTCCTCCCATACTTTGAATTCAAATACAACAGGAGAATTGGATTCGCAATGATGAAAACAAAACTGGTTACCCCTTGTTATAAAGTCTTTCTCTTAAAAACAACCGATCCCCTTTGTTCCTCCTTTCTGAAAAGGAAAAAAATTCTTACAACTAAATTTTACCTAATTCAACGATTTTATTGTATACACATTTCTGAACTTTCTGTTACAACTTCCTCACGCATGAAAAAATAATAAAAAACCGACCATTGGCAGGTTTTTGGATGTTCATTATTCTCCATCTTCCTCTTCGTCAAGGAACGTGTTTAAAACCTCTTCGATCATATCCCATTCTTCATCGGTTTCGATTGGCATTAATTCGCCGTCCTCACCATCTTCTTTTGGAATAAACGCGGAAGCGTGAATTTCAATATCCTCTTCGTCATCTTCCTCTGCACCAAGTGGATAGTAAAGTACATAGGACTTTCCAAATTCATCAGAATCAAATGTAAAAAGAACTTCACATAGCTGTTCGTTGCCTTCTTCATCTACAACTGTAATATGCTTTTCATCGTGGTTCATTATTTCACCTCATTAATTTTGGCTATCAAGATAGCCTTGTAAAATCATCATCGCAGCCATTTTATCAATGACTTTCTTCCGCTTTTTTCGGCTTACATCGGCTTCAAGCAAAACTCGCTCGGCAGCCATAGTGGTTAAACGCTCGTCCCACAAAACCGTAGGAAGAGTAAATCTGTTTTCGATCTCGCTGGCGTATTGCTGGCTAGCCTGGCCACGTGGACCAATTGTTCCGTTCATATTTTTTGGAAATCCGACTACAACAAGCCCGACATCATACTCTTTTATTATTTCTCCAAGTTCATCAAAACCAAACTCATTTTTTTCTTCATTGATTTTGAGAGTCTTCAACCCTTGTGCTGTCCAGCCAAGCTCATCACTTACTGCAACTCCGACTGTTTTCGAGCCGACATCCAATCCCATCGTGCGCATTCATTTAGCCCTCTCGTTGTTGTTTTAGGTAGGACTTTACCAATTCTTCAATAATTTCATCACGTTCGAGTTTCCGAATAATGTTACGGGCATCCCGGTGATGCGGAATATATGCAGGGTCTCCAGATAATAGATAACCAACGATCTGATTGATCGGATGATACCCTTTTTCCTGCAAGGCTTCGTATACTTGAAACAGAACTTCATTTACATTTTGTTCTATTGGTTCCTCAGGAAAATTAAATCTCATTGTTTTATCAAATGAGCTCATTTCATACACCTCGCATTTTTAAAGAAGAGTAATAGTTACCTACATTTTACACTACTTCAAGCTTTTATCAAATGGATTTTACCCACTCTTCGACAATTTGAATGGCTTGGTCAAGTTTTTCAGGGTTTTTACCGCCTGCCTGCGCCATATCAGGGCGACCGCCGCCGCCGCCGCCGCAAATAGCTGCAACCTCTTTAATTAATTTACCAGCATGATATCCTTTTTCATTTAAATCTTTTGTTACTGCTGCAATTAAGTTAACTTTTCCTTCACTTGGACTTCCTAAGACAATAATGGCTGAACCCAATTTTTGCTTAATATCATCTGCCATATTTCTTAAGTTATTCATATCTACTGCTTGAACCTTGGCAGCTAAAACTTTTACACCGTTTATTTCTTTTACATTTTCTAATAGGTTCCCTGCTTCAATATTCCCTAACTTGGCAGATAATGATTCATTTTCACGCTGCAGTTGTTTGATTTCGGTCATCAAACCATCAATTCGGCTAACGATATCTTTTGGATTTGACTTTAATTTTTCTGCTGCATCCCTTAACAATCCAACCTGCTCATTTAATAAATGATAGGCTGCTTCTCCCGTTACTGCTTCAATCCTTCTTGTACCAGCACCAATTCCGCTCTCAGAAACGATTTTAAATAATCCAATGACAGATGTGTTAGGAACATGGCAACCGCCACATAATTCAAGACTAAAATCACCAACTTGAACAACGCGAACGATATCACCATATTTTTCACCAAATAAGGCCATTGCACCCATTTGTTTTGCTTCTGCGATTGCTTTGTAGGTAATATCAACCTCAATGTTTTTCCAAATTTGTTCGTTGACTATTTTTTCTACCTGTTCAAGCTCTTCTGGTTTAACTTGACCGAAATGTGAGAAGTCAAAACGCAGCCGCTCTGGTTCAACAAGAGACCCTGCTTGATTTACATGCTCTCCAAGGACAGTTTTTAAAGCTTTTTGCAATAAGTGTGTGGCAGTGTGGTTTTTAATTATTTTTACACGGTTTGCCGCATCAACCTTAGCCGTTACTTGATCATTTGTTTTTAATGTCCCTGCTTCAACCACCGCTTTATGAAGGTTTTGTCCATTTGGTGCTTTTTGAACGTCTTTAACAGCAACCATTAGTCCAGCCTTTTCTAAAAGACCATAATCGGCAATCTGACCACCGCTCTCAGCATAAAAAGGAGTTTTATCGAGAATGAATTGAATTTCTTCCCCGCTGCCTGCTTCATTTACTAACTGACCATTTTTAATAATTGCTAATACTGTTGAAGAGGTTTCAAGCTGGTCATATCCTACGAATTCACTTTCAACTTTAATATCTCCGAGGACACCGCCTTGAACATGCATGGACTCTACATCCTGACGAGCAGCCCGAGCACGTTCACGCTGAAGCTCCATTTCTGCCTCAAAACCAGCATGATCAATCTTCATTCCTTCTTCTTCTGCATATTCCTCTGTCAATTCAACAGGGAAACCATAGGTGTCATACAAGCGGAAGACATCAGTTCCAGCAATCGTGTTACTTCCCTTATCCTTCTCTTTCTTGATTACCCCTGCTAATATCGATAATCCTTCGTGGAGAGTTTCATGGAAGCGTTCTTCTTCGTTTCGGATCACCTTTTCGATAAAGTCAGCTTTTTCTTTTACTTCAGGGTAAAAATCAACCATGATCTCACCGACAACAGGAACTAACTCGTACATAAACGGACGATTAATATTAATCTGTTTCGCATAGCGGACAGCACGGCGCAGCAAGCGGCGCAGTACATAGCCGCGGCCTTCGTTTGATGGCAATGCCCCATCGCCTACAGCAAAAGCCACTGTCCGAATATGGTCAGCAATTACCTTAAAAGCAACATCTATTTCCTTATCCACTCCATACTTTTCACCGGAAATTTGTTCTGTTGCCCGAATGATTGGGATAAACAAGTCTGTATCAAAATTGGTTGGAACATTTTGAACAACGGATGCCATTCTTTCTAAGCCCATTCCAGTATCAATGTTCTTTCTTGGTAGTGGAGTATATGTTCCATCAGGGTTATGGTTGAATTGTGAGAATACAAGGTTCCATACCTCAAGGTAACGATCATTTTCACCGCCTGGATATAGCTCAGAATCCTCAGGGTCATCTCCATATTCTGATCCGCGGTCATAAAATATTTCAGTGTTTGGACCACTTGGACCTTCGCCGATATCCCAGAAGTTCCCTTCTAAGCGGATAATTCTTTCCTCAGGTATTCCAATGGTTTTATTCCAGTATTCAAAAGCCTCTTGGTCTTCCGGATGAATCGTAACCGATAAAAGCTCTTTTTCAAAGCCAATCCATTTTTCGTCCGTTAGAAATTCCCATGCCCACTCAATTGCTTCTTCTTTAAAGTAATCACCAATCGAGAAGTTACCAAGCATCTCAAAAAACGTATGGTGACGAGCTGTTTTTCCGACGTTTTCAATATCGTTTGTACGAATAGACTTTTGGGCATTCGTTATTCGTGGATTTTCTGGCGTGACACGTCCGTCAAAATATTTCTTTAACGTTGCCACACCACTGTTAATCCACAATAATGATGGGTCATCATGTGGAACAAGTGACGCACTCGGTTCAATAGCATGACCTTTTTCCTTAAAAAAGTCTAAAAACATTCTGCGAATTTGTGATCCAGTCAGATTTTTCATTAAAAAGAGCCTCCTTATATATTTGACAGGCAACAAGCACCACAGTGCCTTCCCTTCATTGTTTGAAGAACACAAAAAAAAGCCCTCATCCCTAACAGGGACGAGGAGCTTATCTCGCGGTACCACCCTGATTATGGGTAAATACATACCCATCTCTCAAAAAAGCCATAACGTGGCTGAAGCGGCAGTGATTAGCTGCACTCAGGATTAGCTTTCCGTTATTCTTCATCTAGAACTTCTTTCAGCCGGGAAGTTCCTCTCTTACACACATCCGTGTTACAGATGGACTATAACATACTCGATCCTTCTACACTTTACATTATTTCAGTTCTATAGCCGAATTATAGCCACCTAACATGTGTTTGTCAACATTTCGGCCAATTAAGAAGAAGACTGCTTTGCTCTTGCCCTAATAAAGTGGTTTTTCGCATGTGATAAAGCTACTCGGAGGATGACTAAAATTGGCACAGCAAATATGAGGCCAATAATCCCGCCAATCTCTCCCCCGCCGTAATGGCAAGCATAATGAGCAGCGGATGCATGTGGAGAGTTTTCCCAACGATGTAGGGCGAAAGGATATTCCCTTCAAGAAATTGGAGGACAACGATGGTAGCAATCGTGATAATGACTAATTTTATTGAAACGGTTGCTGCAATAATAACTGCAGGAAGAGCCCCAATGATTGCCCCAAAATAAGGAATAACATCTGTCACCCCAATAATGATTCCGAGCAGCAATGCATACTTTAGATGAAAAATCCAAAAAGCGATTGCCGACATGCCGCCAATCACGATACAGACAAGGATCTGGCCCCTGATATAGCTTCCAAGTGATTCATCTACATCACGAAGAAAATGAATACCTTGCTGTCTCCAACTCTTCGGGGTCAAATACCAGACCGCTCTTTTAATGACTGGAAAATCTCTTAACATATAAAAAACAATAAAAGGAATAACCATAATCACGATTGCGAAATTTAAAAAATTAAGTAAAAATTCTACCAGAACAGTTAAAAATGTATCAAGCCTTTTTTCAAACGCAGTAATACCATCGTTCACTTTAACCTGAATTCCATCAGGCCACTTCGATGTATGTTCCTGGAGTATTTTAATCCAACTCTTATATTGTTCAGCCAATATCGGAGCACTTTCTGCCAAATCCTTAAGCTGCGCTATAAAAGCAGGAATACCCTTATATAAAGAAAAGCCTACCCCGCCAAAAAATAAAAAATAAATCAATAGAATGGCCATACCACGTTTAAGCCCCTTCTCATAGAGCTTTTCCACAATGGGATGCAGTAAATATGTAATGAACCCGGCAATGAAAAATGGGAGTAAAATAATCGCTATGACTTCGAGGATCGGCATCCAAAAAAAGCGAATTTTTAATAATACATAAATTGAAATAAGGAATAGGAGAAGAAATCCAATGCGGTAAAACCATTTTACTCTTATATCCATCGCAATTCCTCCCTTAGTTTTGTTATTTTGGGAGAACTGGGTAAAAAATATACACCCACCTCAAAATCAGAGGGGGGTGTATAGGACTGCCTGTTATCTTATGTGAAAATTCGTTTTACCTTCTTTTGCATTTGCCGCATTTGTTTGCTCGACATCATATTTGTCCTTTGAGCAATATTATATGCTGCTACACCTGCTCCAAATGCAAGTGCAGTTGTTAACATCCTGCCCATTCGCCTCACCTCTTTTAACTGGTGTAACGGCGATCCTCTTCTGCAAACAAATCATCAAGCGAGCTTAATGAGCCATCCTCTTCTACCTGGTGGGTATGAATGATTCCCTTTGCAACCGTTAGCTCAATAAAGCAAGTCCAGCAATAGAATTGATTGATACCAATTTTGCCAATATCCTTACTCCCGCAATTTGGACACTTTAACATAAAAAAGACACCTCACGTATCGTTTACGTCTACGATAATGGCATCTTTTCCGATTGCAGGGGGTAAATAAGTTTCAATCACTTGTTTACCTTCTGTGATATCCGTAAAGAAACCATCCGTAACCTCATACCCTACAATGGTGCCCACTTCTTCTTGAAAATATACGTCTTTTAGTAACCCAAGAGAGTCACCGCTTTTGGAAAGCATCATCTTTCCATACAAGGGACTTTGATGGGAAATTGTATTTTCAGGAGTAGATTTTAGCTTTTCGAGCTGCTCGGAACTCTCGATCATGACGCCATCCCAGCCAAAAGAGGAGACCTTATCGATAGCCAAAAAATATGTCTGCTTGAAGAAGACGCCTTTTTTCACCAACAATCCCGTTACCTTTCCATTATCAGAAATAGATAGGTCACAAACATCTCCTATTTTCTTACCGCTTCTTACGTTATATATTGGCATACCTTTTAATAATGAATATGTCCGCAAAGAAGTCTCCCACCTTTCCGAACATTTTTAGTTTCAACCAAACTCCATAAAAAATAAGGGGTAACGTTTACCAAACGTTTTCCATTAACCTCCAAACCCTTTCTGGAATATTTTCATGGCCGCTCTTCAAAATATGAATATCTCCATGAAAGGATTTAAATAATGAAAAAAAAATGGTTGTTTTTCTATTGTTTACTTGTATTAACATTAATGAATGTAACTCCAGCCACTAAAAATGCTGCTGCCGTTGGTCAAGGACAGTATATCCTAATGACAAGGGAAGAATTTAAAGATTGGTTATTTCAAAATTCATTCCATCGAAAAATAACTTTAATTCAACACCATCACACCTGGTTACCTTCATATAAACAGTTTCATGGATCCAATCATTTTATGATGTTAAAAGGCATGGAAACCTTTCATGTAAGAAAAATGGGGTGGAAGAATATTGCTCAAAATATTACAACTTTTCCTGATGGGAAGGTAGCAGTTTGCAGACCTTTTGACATGGCACCCGAAGGGACAATAGGGGCAACGGCGAATAGCACAGGGATCGCTATTGAAAATATTGGGAACTTTGATATTGGCCGCGATATCATGACAGCTGAACAAAAAGAAACGATCGTGTATATCACTGCACTGCTTTGCCTTAAATTCGGACTATCTCCCTCTGTAGATAGCATCACCTATCATCATTGGTGGAATTTAAAAACGGGGGAAAGAGTATTAGACAACGGCCCAGATTATAATGTGAAGACTTGCCCGGGAACTGAATTTTTCGGAGGTAATGGCACAGCCAGCGCAAAGAATAATTTTTATCCATTAGTATTGCGAAAGATGCAAGAAATAAAAACAGCCCAATAATAAAGAAAACTCGACGATTGGCGAGGCCCTAAGGGCGAAGACAGAGGCGTAGTTGTACTTGCCAGGCTCGTAGAGTGCCACGTCCTGTGGCACTCGCCTGACTAGGACATCCTGTCCGTCGTGCGACATAAGAAAGTATAAATTTTGGAGAAAATTTATACTTTCTTATTAGCCTAGGAAAAAAAAAGGACCTTGCAGGGTCCTTTATCTTTTTTCATCAAAAATCATAAGGCGTTAGGTTTTCCATACCAATCATCGGGTCTGTACTCATGAGCATTTCTTCATAGGAAAGATCTTCTTGCAAAACTACTTCTTTAAGTTTATCACTTTTAACAAAGATTGCTTCTTGGAGTTTTTCGCAAAGTGTGGTTTGCCGATTCTCCTCATCTGCTCTTTCTACTCCCATCCTTAGGGCATCCTCTTCGCCGCATAAAATCAGAAATTGTTTACTCCTGGTAATTGCCGTGTAAATTAATTTCCGCCTTAACATTCGATAATAGCTTCGCGAAACAGGAAGAATAACAATCGGGAACTCGCTTCCTTGCGATTTGTGAACAGAACAGCAATAGGCAAGCGTGATTTGGCCTAAATCCTGGCGGGTATATGTCACTTCATTACCTTCAAAGGAGATGACCACCATATCTGTTTTTTCCGTATTTTCCTTGGCATAAAAGATGGATACAATCTCACCAATATCACCATTGAAAACATTGCTTTCAGGCTGATTTATCAACTGAAGAACTTTGTCTCCAATTCGATATTTTATTTCACCAAAGGTTATTTCCTTCCTCGTTCCATCAGGGTTGGGATTAAAAATCTCCTGAAGTAAGTGGTTGAGGCGGTCAATCCCAGCAGGCCCCCTGTACATGGGAGCAAGCACTTGAATATCTTTTACAGAATAACCCTTCGTCTTCGCATTCAATGCTACCTTTTCAACAACCTGGGAAAGCTGTGTTGTGGAGCATTTTATAAATGAACGATCAGGCTGCTGCACTGATATATTTTGGGGCAGATGTCCATCTTTTATTTCATGAGCAAGTTCGATGATCGATGACCCCTCCGCCTGCCGATAAATATCTGTTAATCTTACGGTTGGAATCCGCTCAGAAGCTAACAAATCCTTAAGGACCTGCCCTGGTCCAACGGATGGTAATTGGTCCTCATCACCTACGAGAATCACTTGAATATTTTCCGGTAATGCTTTAAATAACTGATTGGCGAGCCAGATATCCACCATTGAAGTTTCATCAACAATCAGAAGCTTACCTTCAAGAGGACTAGTATCATCATGATCAAAACCTTCAGTCCCATTAAAGCCAAGTAACCGATGAATCGTCACCCCCGGCAATCCAGTTGATTCACTCATCCGTTTTGCAGCTCTTCCAGTTGGCGCAGCTAGTAAAATTGGAAAAGGTTGTTCTTTTTTATGGTAATCTTTCGGATCCAATGAGCAGCCATGCAGTTCAGCGTATAACTCAACAATCCCTTTAATGACTGTTGTTTTCCCAGTTCCGGGGCCACCTGTTAAAATAAGCATTGGTGACATTAACGCAGTCTGAATGGCATCCTTTTGAGTTGGCGCATATTGTACCCCTAATCTTTCCTCCAAGCTTCCAAGGGCAAGGAGAAACTCTGATTCTGGGAATTGGTCCTCATAATCGGTTTGGGAAAGTATCCGTTTAATATGAGTGACAAGGCCTTTTTCGGCAAAATTTAATGAAGGCAGATAAACTCTTTTTTCCTCAACAACCAGTTTTCCTTCTTCTTGAAGCTTAATGACCTCATTCGAAATATCCATAAATTCAATTTGGTCCCGATTGTTTTCTTCGAGAAGTTGTTTTACTTTCTCCAATAAATCCTGAGTCAAAATGTAAACATGGCCATTTTGGATGCTTTCATTTTCCAGTGTATATAGACATCCTGCTTTGATACGGTCAGGATGATTTCCTGATATCCCTAGCTGATAACCAAGCTCATCTGCCCGACCAAAGCCGATCCCTTCAACATCCTCAACAAGCTGATAAGGATTTTTTCGAATGACATTTAGCGTTTCTTCTTTATACGCTTGATAAATCTTCATCGAAAGCTGCGGACCAAAACCATATTGGTTTAAGGCAATCATTACCTGTTCGAGCCCTTGATGTTCCATTAATGTATCATAAAGCAATTTTGCTTTTTCGGGAGGGAGTTTGGGGACTGTATCAAGTAAGGAGGGCTGGTTTAGAATTTTAGAAATCGCATTCTCACCAAGTGTTTCTACAATATTCTCAGCAGTTTTTTTCCCAATTCCTTTGAACATTTCACTTGAAAGGTAAGCGGCAACTCCTTGCTTTGTTTGCGGCATGTCTTTCCGAAAGTGAGTGGCATGAAACTGCATGCCAAACCTTGGATGTTCTTTAAAGGCGCCGTAAAAAATATAGGATTCCTGTTCATGGATTTTTGGAAAATAGCCAGTAACGACGGCTTCCTTGTCTTCATACTGTTCATTTGTCTCTTCAATGCGAATTCTTAAAACGGTGTATAAGTTCGATTCATTATGAAAAATCGTTACCAGATGCCTTCCCTTAACGAATTTTTCTTTTTCCGAAAACAAGTCAAGTGAATCTTGAACCTCCATTCAACTCCCCCCTTTCAAAAAAAACTAATTGTTTAAATCCAATAATCCTTTAACGGTGTTGGCAAGTTCATGGTTTGGCTGAATCTCCAAACTTTTATTAATCATTTCTTTCGCTTTTGCTGTATCCTCTTTTAAAATGTAGCCAACCCCTAAATTATAATAAGCATCCGCATGAGCTTGGTCCAATTCAATACATTTAATAAACTGTGACATTGCTTCATCAACCAGCTCAAGCTGGGCAAGACACAATCCATATTGAAATACGGCTTCCACGTCTTTTGAATTAAGTTCAACACTTCTTTGTAAATATGGAAGAGCAAAGCGGCCTTTTTCAAGCTGAATTAGAGACATCCCTAGCATAAAAAAGTTATCACTTGTTTCAAGTCCCATTTTCATAGCTTTTTCAAACATATTTTTTGCCTGGTCAAACCGTTCACTGTTGTAATGAAGATTTCCAATACTGTAATAAGCGGCAATAGCCTTTTCATCAAGGGAAAGAGCTCGTTCGAAAAATTTCAAGGCCTTTTCTTCGTCCCCGACGGCAGCCAGTACATTTCCAAAATTAATATATCCGACTGGATCTTTAGGATTTTCACTAATCGCATCATTAAAAGCTTGGGCTGCTTCTTCCAACTTTCCGTCCTGCATATATTGAACACCTAATTGGTTTTTATCCATATTGATACCACCGTCCTACCTGAAAGTATAACATATTCGGTCCTGTTCTTCTTTTAAAACATAAAGAAAACCCCGCCAGAAACGAGGTCTAAAAATTAGCCAACATAGGTTAGCATTTCACTATTTTTGAATACTTTATCAATCGTACTACCGCCAAGACATTCTTCTCCTTGATAAAAAACAGCTGATTGTCCTGGTGTTACTGCCCTAATAGGTTCATGAAAAATCACTTGAACCTGATCATCATCTAAAAGGCGAACAGTTACTTTATGATCTTCCTGACGATAGCGGAATTTTGCGGTACATTCAAACTCAGCAGGTTTTTCTTTATTCGAGACCCAGCTGACTTTATTGGCAATAATGGCATCCGAATAAAGCTTTTCATGATGAAACCCTTGTCCGACATATAGGACATTACGTTTTAAATCCTTACCAATCGCAAACCAAGGCTCACCTGAACCGCCAATACCAAGTCCATGTCGCTGTCCAATTGTATGATACATTAAACCTTCATGCGTACCCTTTATTTCACCATCAAAGGTTTCCATATTCCCTTTCTTTGCTGGGAGATAATTGCTTAAAAATTCTTTGAAATTTCGTTCACCGATGAAACAAATTTCGGTACTGTCTTTTTTGGCAGCTGTCGCAAGTTCGGCTTCCCTGGCAATTTCACGAACCCTCGATTTCTCCAGTTCTCCTATTGGGAATAAAACCCTCTTGAGCTGTTCTTGTGATAATTGATTAAGAAAATAAGTTTGGTCCTTATTTTCATCCAGCCCGCGTAGCATTTTATATTCCCCATCACGGTAATCCACCCGCGCATAGTGCCCTGTAGCCACATAATCAGCGCCAAGGTTGATCGCGTGCTCTAAAAAGGCTTTGAATTTAATCTCCTTATTACACATAACATCGGGATTTGGCGTTCTGCCTGCCTTATATTCCTCAAGAAAGTAAGTGAAAACCTTGTCCCAATATTGTTTTTCAAAATTCACTGCATAGTAAGGAATCCCAATTTGATTGCAAACGCGAATAACGTCATCATAATCTTCGGTAGCGGTACAAACACCATTTTCATCTGTATCGTCCCAGTTTTTCATAAAAATTCCGATTACGTCATACCCTTGTTGTTTTAAGAGAAGAGCTGCTACGGAGGAATCAACTCCTCCTGACATGCCGACAACTACTCTTGTATGTTTTGGATCCTTTGTTTCCATTTAATTCACCTCGACTATCAGATTGAAGGTCTGAAAGGTTTATTTTCTAAGGCGCTTCACAATTTTTGCGGTTTCCTCAGCAGCACTAACAATCTGTTCTTCTGTTGTGTTATAGCCAAAACTAAACCGTATCGAATTGTTCAAACGCTCTGAATTTTTTCCAAACATCGCTACAAGTACATGGGAAGGTTCAATGGAACCTGCCGTACAAGCCGAACCGCTCGAGACGGCGATTCCAGCCATGTCCAAATTAACGAGCATCGATTCGACATTTGTACCTGGAAAGCTTAAGTTTAATACATGCGGCAGCGAATATTCAAGCATTCCGTTTAAGGAAAATTCTACATCCTCGTGCTTAAGTACTTGCATAAACGTTTCTTTAAATTGTTTAAAGCTTTCTTTCTTGCTTTCCCGCTCCGCTTGAGAAATCAGGACAGCTTCACGAAATCCGCTTATGGACGGAACATTTTCTGTTCCAGCCCGTCTTTTTCGTTCTTGATCGCCGCCGAAGGACCGTGGAGCTAATTTTACATTTTCCCGTGCAAATAAGAAGCCGGTTCTTTTGGACCGTTAATTTTATGGGCAGAAACTGCTAAAAGGTCGATAAAACTTTTATTAACATCGATATTTTCTATCCCATAGGCCTGGACTGCATCTGTATGAAAAAAAGCTTGATGATCAGCGAGAATCTGGCCAATCTCAGTGATAGGCTGTAAGGTTCCAACCTCGTTGTTGCCATACATCACTGAAACAAGAATCGTATCATCTCGGAGCGAGGCTTTCAATTCTTCAATGCTGATCCGCCCTGTCTCATCTACAGGTAAATAGGTCACTTCGAATCCCATTCTTTCTAATCTTTGACAAGCATGGAGAACAGCATGATGTTCAACTTGAGTTGTAATGATATGCTTTCCGTTGTTTTGATAACCTTCGGCAACACCAAACAAGGCCATGTTATCTGCTTCCGTTCCGCCGCTGGTGAAAATAATTTCATTTTGCTTTGCCCCAATACTGGCAGCCAATGTTTCACGGGCCTGATCTAAAAGATGGCGGGCTTCCCTGCCGAATGAATGTATACTTGAGGGATTACCAAAATTTATGTTATGTGCTTCAAATATTTTCTCGGCCACTTTTGGATGCATTGGTGTTGTTGCGGCATGATCGAGATAAATACGTTCCATTCCTACACCTTCAATTTCATCATTTTTTTCATTTAAATATAAAACATATATCCGTCAGATACAACATCATCACTGTGTTTAGCCAAATCATCAATGGTTGTGCTATCAAGAACATCTTTAATCGCATCCCTAATGCGAATCCAAAGCTCTCTTTTCGCAGGTTCCTCGTCTTCAATCCCCTCAACAGGAGTAATCGGTCCTTCTAGGACGCGGATGACATCCCCTGCAGTAATGTTGGAGGGCTGATCTGCTAAAACATAACCTCCATATGCTCCCCGAATACTCTTTACCAGCCCGGCATTTCGGAGCGGTGCAATTAATTGTTCTAAATAATGCTCTGATAAATCATTGGTTTGGGCTATTGACTTTAAGGAAATCGGCCCCTCCCCATGTCTTTTTGCAAGTTCAATCATAATAGTTAATCCATAGCGTCCTTTAGTTGAAATTTTCACCAACTAACACTCCTTTCAATTTTTCATATAGCGGTATATGTTCCTAATGCGCGAATAATTTAATGAAAAAACTTGAATTTCACCTTTTTCAGAATTGCTGATCCTATAAATATAGAATGTACTAAATTAATACTACCAAAATCCTCAGTAATTTGATAGGCATTAGAAATTATAGCATAATCTCTGGATATATGCTTTTTGCAGAGAAAATGTTACTGTAATAGTAATAAATGTTTGAAACAATGGAGCGGATTTTATGGCATTAAAACCATTAGCATTTCGAATGAGACCTAGGACAATCGATGAGATTGTTGGCCAGGAACATTTAGTTGGCAAAGACAAGATTATTGCCAGGATGGTAAAATCCCGGCAACTAACCTCAATGATCCTTTACGGGCCGCCCGGTATCGGCAAAACATCGATCGCAAGTGCGATTGCAGGAAGCACAAATTACGCCTTTCGAACGCTGAATGCAGTAACAAATAATAAAAAGGACATGGAAATTGTTGCGGCAGAAGCCAAAATGTCCGGAAAAGTCATCCTTCTTTTGGATGAAGTCCATCGCTTAGATAAAGCCAAACAGGATTTTCTGCTTCCATTTTTAGAAAATGGGATGATTACGTTGATTGGTGCAACTACAAGCAACCCCTACCATGCGATCAATCCCGCGATTCGAAGCCGTTGTCAAATTTTTGAATTAAAGCCATTAACTCCGGATGAAGTACGGACTGCATTAGTACGTGCTATCAAGGATGAAGAGCGAGGATTTGGGGAATTAAAGCTTGATATACCAGATGAGGCGTTAGACCATTTTGCCAATGGTTCAAATGGGGATGTCCGAAGTGCGTTAAATGCACTAGAATTAGCAGTATTATCAACAGATCCAAATCAAGAGGGTATCATTCTTATCGATTTAGGAACAGCAGAAGAGTGCCTGCAAAAGAAAAGCTTTGCCCATGATAAAGATGGTGATGCCCATTATGATGTATTGTCAGCTTTTCAAAAATCGATTCGCGGCAGTGATGTCAATGCAGCCCTTCACTATTTAGGCAGGCTGATTGAAGCTGGCGATCTTATTAGTATCAGCCGACGCCTCTTGGTTATTGCCTACGAAGATGTTGGTCTTGCCTCCCCGCAGGCTGGAGCCCGTACCTTAGCGGCAATTGAAACTGCAGAAAGAGTCGGTTTTCCAGAGGCAAGGATTCCACTTGCAAATGCAGTGATTGAATTATGCCTTTCGCCAAAATCGAACTCTGCGGTTTTAGCCATTGAGGCAGCCCTAAGTGATATTCAAAAAGGAATTGTCGGCGAGGTTCCCGACCACTTAAAGGATGCGCATTACAAAGGAGCAAAGGACTTGGGCCGAGGCATCGATTACCTTTACCCGCACAATTACGAAAATGGCTGGGTCAGACAGCAATACTTACCAGATAGAATCAAAAATAAACAATACTACCAACCGAAAAAAACCGGTAAATTTGAACAGGCACTTGGCGTTGTTTATGAAAAATTAAATAAAAGCAAATAAAAATCTGCCTTTGTATGGGCAGATTTTTTATACTTTAAGCTGCAACATCCCTTTTGTTAAAAACATAGAAAGCAAGAAAATGAAATAGGAGGAAATAAGCGAACAGGACAACGACCGAAAAAGATAATGTCATCCCTTCGATCAAAGGCGTTCCTTCAAAATACGGCATTAAATCAGTATTCGCAAATAAAATATATTTTGCCCATGAGAACTTTAATGACAGCAGTTCCGTCAATTGAGTACCTGTAAACATCAAAAATATCGAAAGACCGACTGCAAGTGAACTGTTTCGAAATACAGCAGAAATCATAAAAGCCATCGTTGCCAGCATGATCATATTGATCGAGTTCAATCCATAATAGATCAGCATATGTACAAACATACTTTGTTCACTAACAATTCCATTATTATAATTCAAGTAAATGGACGAATGATCAGCTGTCCCAAATAAAATCGCACCTATTGCTGAAGAATAGGCAAATAAAATCACCAGCAGAAAAATAGCATACAATAAAATCGTTAAATATTTTGAAAGCAATATTTTTACTCTCATAATTGGCCTTATTAATAGCAGTTTAATTGTTCCCCAAGTAAATTCACTGGCCACAATTCCTGCTGAAATAATGATCGTAAACAATCCTGCGACATCAATTAACTCAGCGGCACTATTAACAAAATCCCAAAGATGATAGCTAGTTTCTGGCGGAATATGATGTTTAATTCGATAGGAATTAATCGTGATTTGCTTCTTAAAATCTTGTTTTTCTAACGGTGAGCGGCTGCCCTCCATCTGCCTCTGTAATGCTACATTTTCCTGCTTTAGATTTTGTTCCCAGTTCTTTGTCCCTTCAAAATTGGTGTCATTTTGTTCAAACTTTAATACGACACCGAAAATGGTAGTTGCGATCAAGAGAATGGCAATCATAACATATGTACCCGGCCGTTTAAATATCTTCATCCATTCATTTTGGATTAGCCCAATCATGATCTAACATCCCCTTTTTCACTAGTTACCTCAAGGAAGCGGTCCTCTAGCGTTTTGGTTGCTTCCCTAATGCCAAAGATTTGAACATCGGCCGCTATGAGTTCCTTTACTGCAGCGGGGACTTCTTCTCTTTTTAATTGTACGGTTATTCCTTTCCGTGATGTTGTTACTCTTCGTCCTTGGTTCTGCAGCACCGAAGTAGCTGTATCACTTGGAACTACCTCAAATTCGTATACGCTATCAGCACCATGAATAAATTCCTCAACAAGCTGGACATCAACAAGGCGTCCATTCTGGATAATACCGATTCGGTCGCACATCATTTCCATTTCAGAAAGCAAATGGCTCGAGACGATCACTGCCATATTTTTTTCACGGGCAAGAAGCCGCAAATAATCCCGAATTTCTCTGATTCCAGCTGGATCCAGCCCATTTGTCGGTTCATCAAGAATCAGTACTTCTGGATCATGCAAAAGACATTGTGCTAAGCCTAAGCGTTGCCGCATCCCAAGCGAATAGGTTTTTACTTTATCATGAATTCTCTCCGTTAAGCCAACAAGCTCAACAACCTCATTAATTTTCTCCTTTTCTACTCCATTTGTCATTCTTGAAAAATGAACAAGGTTATCGTATCCACTCATAAATTTATACATTTCCGGATTTTCCACGATTGCTCCTACATGGCCCACAGCTTCTGTAAAGTGCTTCTTTATGCTGGCCCCGGCAATCGTGATATCACCCGAGGTAATCCCCATCAAGCCTACCATCATCCGAATGGTTGTCGTCTTTCCTGCTCCATTTGGACCTAAAAAGCCAAACACTTCTCCTTTATTAACGACAAAGCTAATATCATCTATGATGGTCCTGCCTCTAATCACTTTTGTCACACTCTTTAACTCTACGATTGGTTCCAAGCTCTATCTCCTTCCTTTAGACAAGTACTAGACAATTTTACCAAATTGGTAACTTTTTTTCTTGTTTAATTAGGTATAATTATTAACAAATCTAAGATTGGAGATGTGTGCATGGTCTATAAATCCCGAACTGAATCAAAGGAATTATTAACTTTACGATCTTTAAAATTACGAATGGAACTGTCCGATAAAGATGCAAAAAAATATTCTTCCGTTGAAAAAGGCTTTGAGGGGGAGAGAATGTTTGATGAATTTTTAGAAACAATCGCAGGGAATTGGTTAACTTTAAATGACTTGGGGCTTAGGAAGACGATTAGAAGAATACTTTCGAAAAATTTTAAGGAAATGGGGAATGGTCCCGCAACTTACTATATAAAGCCATCAGGTAATCTTCTCAAAAAGAAAACCCCCAAACAGTATAGTTCAGGGATTTAATCGCCAATTTTAGTCAGACACACGGGTAATTTTAATATCTTTAAGTAATTGATTTACAACGTAGCTTGCCATGATTAATCCGGCAACCGATGGCACGAATGCATTCGATGCAGGAGGCATTTGTGCCTTCCTGATTTCGGCATTTTCTTTTCCAACTACTTTTCTCACGTCCTCACGAATTACGATTGGACTTTCATCTGAAAAAACCACTGGTATTCCCTTACGGATCCCTTCTTTTCGCAGTTTTGTGCGGATCACCTTTGCAATTGGGTCCGTATGGGTTTTAGATATATCGGCAATTTGAAAGCGTGTTGGATCAATTTTATTAGCAGCGCCCATGCTAGAAATGATCGGGATATTCCGCTTTAAGCATTCTTTCATCAAATGAATCTTGTAAACAATTGTATCGGAAGCATCAACAACAAAATCCAAATTATAATCAAATATTTGCTCATAGGTCTCTTCGGTATAAAAAATCTTTAAAGCAACTACTTCACAGTCAGGGTTAATATCTTGGATTCGTTCTTTCATTAAATCAGCCTTGGGCTGGCCCACAGTTGACAACAGGGCAATTATCTGGCGGTTAACGTTTGTGATATCGACATCATCTTTATCAATTAAAATCAGGCGGCCAACCCCTGATCGGGCCAATGCTTCTGCCGCAAAAGAACCGACACCTCCGATTCCCAGAACCGCAACGGTACTGTTCTTCATGATGTCGAGTCCTTCTTTCCCAATTGCCAATTCATTTCTTGAGAATTGATGTAACATATATTTCACTCCATTATTAAAATTCGCTTACATTTCTTTTTCCCGTAAAAAAATATATCATACACGATGTTAAATGCAAGTATTTCCATAGGAATACAAAAAAATCCCCCATTTTTACGGGAGATTACGAACGTAAAAGAGTCCCGAGCGTGCCGTCGTTTTAAACCTTTGTTTTGATCCCGCCCTCGGCAGGTGGGTGTCCTGTTTCCAGCTTTTGTAAGTCCCCTTAAATCCCGATGGATTGGGGCATTTACGCTGCTAGAAAACTCTAGACTCCCTTAGATAAAATGTTCGGTCAAAACTTCAGGTATACCAACGTACACTTCAGGACTCTTTATTTATTGATTTTATTCTAGCATAGTTGAAAGCGCTATTCAACCTTAACAAAATAGGCTATTATTTATTTTTCTTAACGTTCAATGACAAGTGAAGTTCATGTAATTGTTCCAAAGAAACCTCACCAGGAGCATCTGTAAGCAAGCAGCTTGCACTTGCTGTTTTAGGGAATGCAATGGTATCACGAAGATTAGAGCTGCCTGCAAGAAGCATAACAAGACGATCCAAGCCCATGGCGATTCCACCATGTGGAGGTGTTCCGTATTCAAAGGCTGTCATTAAGAAACCAAATTGCTCATTGGCTGCTTCAGGAGTAAATCCAAGCACCTTGAACATTCTTTCCTGAATATCACGTTCAAAAATCCGCAGTGAACCTCCGCCAAGCTCATATCCATTTAAAACAATGTCATAAGCTTGAGCTCTAACTTTTTCAGGCTCACTTTCAAGGAGTGGAAGATCTTCCCTAAATGGCATTGTAAATGGATGGTGGGCAGCATAATAACGATTGTCGTCTTCAGAGTACTCAAATAATGGCCAATCGGTAACCCATAGGAAATTGAATAAGCTTTGATCAATTAAATCTAATTCTTTACCCAACTTTATCCTTAATGCACCCAATGAGTCAGCAACCACACTCTTTTTATCGGCAACAAATACAAGTATATCTCCAATATTGGCTTCAAGTGTAGCCGAAATGGCTTTACTTTCATCCTCTGTAAAGAATTTTGCAATCGGACCTTTTAAGCCATCCTCTTCAACCTTAAGCCAGGCAAGTCCTTTTGCTCCGTAAACAGCAACAAATTCCGTTAAAGCATCCATGTCTTTGCGTGAATATTTTTCTGCCGCACCTTTGACATTAATCCCTTTTACTTGTCCGCCTTTTTCAACTGCTGCTGCAAAAACCTTAAAGCCGGAGTTTTTAACGATTTCGGAAAGATCAACAAGTTCAAGACCAAAACGCGTATCAGGCTTATCAGAACCAAAACGGCCCATTGCCTCATCATAGGTCATTCTTGGGAATGGAGTTGAAATCTCAATTCCTTTCACTTCTTTCATCACTTTCGTCATCATGTTTTCCATCAGGTTCATGATATCGTCCTGACCTAAAAAGCTTGTCTCAATATCGACCTGTGTAAATTCAGGCTGACGGTCTGCACGCAAATCCTCATCACGGAAGCAGCGAGCGATTTGATAGTACCTTTCAATTCCTCCTACCATCAACAACTGCTTAAATAGCTGTGGTGATTGTGGAAGAGCATAGAACTCACCAGGATGAACGCGACTGGGCACAAGATAGTCACGTGCTCCTTCTGGTGTGCTTTTTGTTAAAATTGGTGTTTCAATATCTAAAAACTCTTCAGAATCAAGAAAATCCCGAATCGATTTTGTCACTTGATGACGCATTTTTAATGTGTTAAAAATAACGGGTCTGCGGAAATCCAAATAGCGGTATTTAAGCCTTACATCTTCTGAAACATCGGTCTTATCCGCAATTTCAAAAGGCGGAGTTTTTGCCGCATTAAGGATTGTCACTGATTTCGCCTGAACCTCAATTTTACCAGTAGAGATGCTGTCATTAAAGGTCGCTTCTTCGCGGGCAACAACAGTCCCTTCCACACTAAGTACGTATTCACTGCGGATTTTTTCAGCAGTTTGCAATGCTTCCAAAGATGTTTCGGGATTAAATACAACTTGAACAATGCCGCTGCGGTCCCTTAAATCAATAAAAATCAACCCGCCCAAATCACGGCGTGTTTGCACCCAGCCTTTTAATGTTACCTTTTCACCTACCGCTGTTTCTGGTACTTCTCCACAAAAATAACTTCTGCCAAACATAATCTGATGATCCCCCTTATACTTGCAATTCTTGGAAATATTTTATAAATAAAGCTAATTCTACTTCTACTTGCTCGCCAGTTTCCATGTTTTTCAAATTGATCTTATTGTTTTGGAG
Organism: Neobacillus sp. PS3-12; assembly: GCF_030915385.1. GTDB lineage: Bacteria > Bacillota > Bacilli > Bacillales > Cytobacillaceae > JAEVLT01. Next base: position 1,099,747 of record NZ_CP133268.1, read on the forward strand.
TTCTTCTTCTCCTAAAACTGCAACATATTTTGCTTTCATGCGGTCAGCAGCTTTAAATTGGGCCTTAATTTTTTTGTCCAAATAATCTCTTTCAGCTGAAAAACCGGCAAACCGCAGCTGCTGTAAAAGCCCTACGGTATAATCTTTTGCTTCCTCACCAAGAGAAACTAAATATATATCAATTCCTTGATTGGTATTAAGGTCAATTCCTTCTGCGTTAAGCGCAGCAATAAATCTTTCAATACTTAAGGCAAAACCGATTCCTGGTGTTTCAGGACCGCCGATTTCTTCGACTAAGCCATTATAGCGGCCGCCGCCGCATAAAGTTGTTATCGCACCAAAGCCTTCTGCATTACTCATAATTTCAAACGCTGTGTGGTTATAGTAATCTAAACCACGAACAAGGTTTGGGTCTACTTCAAATGAAATATTTAAAAGCGTTAAATATTGCTGAAGTTTTTCAAAATATTTTTTCGAATAATCATTTAAATAATCAATGATCGAAGGTGCTGTCTTCATTAATTCATGATCATGGTCCTGCTTACAATCAAGAATTCTTAGCGGATTTTTGTCCAATCTTTTTTGACAATCCTCACAGAATTCGTTGATCCTTGGACTAAAGTGATTCACAAGTGCTTCGCGGTGAGCATGTCTGCTCTCCTTATCGCCTAAACTATTAATAACAAGCTTTAACTTTTTTAGACCCATTTCTTTATAGAGATTGATTGCGAGGGAAATAACCTCAGCATCAATCGCGGGGTCATTGCTTCCTAATGCCTCAATTCCGAATTGGACAAATTGACGGAAACGGCCTGCCTGCGGACGCTCGTATCGAAACATCGGCCCCATGTAATAGAGCTTTACAGGTTGATTGGCATTTCCAAACATTTTTTTCTCGACATAGGCTCTAACCGTTGAGGCGGTTCCTTCCGGTCTTAAGGTGAGATCACGGTCACCGCGGTCTTTGAACGTGTACATTTCCTTTTGAACGATATCGGTTGTATCTCCAACCCCTCGTAAGAACAATTCTGTATGTTCAAAAATTGGGGTACGGATTTCGTGGTATTGATATTTTTCACAAAGCTCTCTCGCTTTGTTTTCAATCAACTGCCATTTTTCAACTTCACCTGGCAGTATGTCTTGAGTTCCTCTAGGGATGCTGATTGACATAAGAGTTCCCTTCCTCCTTTTGGATTTTAAATCTTCGTTAACCAAGACAAATAAAAAAACTCCCGTCCCTTGTTATAAATAACAAGGGACGAGAGTTTGATCCCGTGGTGCCACCCTAGTTGAAGTGCAAATAGATGCACTTCCGCTCTTACCGTTAACGCCTGGTTACGTTCTCCTCCTACTAGAGACTTGCTTTTTCAGAGGGAAGCCTACGGAGTGTTCATTCATTAAGACACATGCAGAAATGCTCGCAGCCCAAGGCATTTCCTCTCTTACCATGTTGTGATACTTAACTACTATGCTCCATCATTGGTTATATTCATAAAGTTATCAGATTACATAATCATACGAAGCTTATCGAATAATGTCAAGATCTCTCTAAATGTTTTTTTAATTTCTTTACATCTCCCAATGTCAACCCAAACTCAGAGGCAAGCTCATAGGCAGATGATTGCTGCTCTTTTTGAATGATATCATGAAAATCAACACCAAAAAGACGGCCTTCAGAAGCATGCACGTTCATTCCCTTATCACTCATTCTCATCTTTTTCACCATCCCATCCGTTCTTGTCTCCTCTATTTTGTCCAATTGCACGCTTAAACTTACAAGTGGATGGAAAAGCGAAAAAATTTTGTCATAAAAAAATAACCTGACACCATAAGTGCCAGGCATCACTATTTACTCTCTACGATCAGAGTAACAGGACCATCATTGACTAATGACACTTCCATCATTGCGCCGAAACACCCGGCTTCGACATGTACTCCTTTTTCTTGAAGGAATCGATTAAAAGCGTCATAAATTTGAATAGCCTGATCAGGTCTTGCTGCTTCCATAAAGTTAGGGCGTCGACCCTTAAGGCAGTTCCCATATAAAGTAAATTGGGAAATCGATAATATTTGCCCGCCCACATCTAATAAAGATAAATTCATTTTTTCTGCTTCATCCTCAAAGATGCGGAGGTTTACAATTTTATCTGCCAAATAAGCTGCGGCATCTTCGTTATCGTCATGCGTAACACCAACAAGGAGAACAAGTCCGTTATCAATTTTCCCCGTGACCTCTCCTGCAACCGTTACACTAGCCGCCTTACTTCGCTGTACAACTACTCGCATTTCTAAGTAAACTCCTTCAACTAATTCATCATTCTGCGAACAGAATAAATATCAGGTATCTGTTTAATCCGTTCAACCACTTTTTGCAAGTGACTGACATTATGGATCATAATTGTCATGTTAATCGTAGCCATTTTGTTGCGGTCTGTTTTACCCGAAACAGCTGAGATATTTGTTTTTGCTTCATTCACTGCCTGTAATACAGAATTTAATAAACCCCGGCGATCATAACCGGTTATTTCAATATCTACATTATATTCTTTTCGATCATTTAGCGTTGTTTCCCATTCTACAGGAATAAGTCTTGATTGGGCATCAGAAGTCTCAATATTTGTACAATCTGCCCGATGAACAGAAACACCCCTGCCTTTTGTAATAAAGCCAACAATTTCATCACCAGGGACTGGATTGCAGCATTTAGAAAGGCGGATCAACAAATTATCAATACCTGAGACACGCACCCCGGACTCACGCTTTTTAGAGGAAGGAAATGCCTTTAAATCAGAAATCTTATTCGCAATGTTCGTTGCCTGTTCCTGATCCCGTTTTTTACGCCATTTCTCCGTTAGACGATTGGCGACTTGAAGTGCAGTTACACCGTTGTAGCCAACAGCAGCATACATATCGTCCTCATTGGTGAAATTGAATTTTTCCGCTACTTTTTTAAGATTTTCAAGGGTTAAAATTTCTTTAACATCAAACTCCATTGTGCGGATTTCTTTTTCGACCAATTCTCTTCCTTTGTCGATATTTTCCTCACGACGCTGCTTTTTAAAGAAAGCACGAATTTTATTTTTAGCTTGCGAGGTTTGGGCCAGTTTTAGCCAGTCTTGGCTTGGTCCATAGGAATGTTTCGACGTTAAAATTTCGATGATATCGCCGGTTTTTAACTTATAATCGAGTGTAACCATTTTGCCATTTACTTTGGCTCCAATGGTTTTATTACCAATTTCCGAATGAATCCGATAGGCAAAATCGATCGGAACAGAGCCCGCTGGAAGTTCGATGACATCCCCTTTTGGCGTGAAAATAAACACCATGTCCGAAAATAAGTCGATTTTTAATGACTCCATAAATTCTTCTGCATTGGCAATGTCATTCTGGAATTCAAGAATTTCACGGAACCATGTCATTTTTTCTTCAAACTCATTGCCATCTTCTAAGGTTTTGCCTTCTTTATATGCCCAATGGGCCGCAACCCCGAATTCGGCAATTCGATGCATTTCAAATGTTCGAATTTGTACCTCAAGTGGGTCACCCTTCGGTCCAATAACAGTCGTATGAAGGGATTGATACATATTCGGCTTTGGCATCGCAATATAGTCTTTAAATCTGCCTGGCATTGGTTTCCAGCAAGTATGAATAATCCCTAAAACGGCATAACAATCTTTGATGCTATTGACAACAATTCTTACGGCTAGTAAATCATAAATTTCGCTGAATTGCTTATTTTGCAGCACCATTTTACGGTAAATACTATATATATGCTTAGGACGACCAGAAAGCTCAGCTTTAATTGACACTTCGCCCATCCTGCTGCGAACTTCGGCAATCACATCATCTAAATATTGTTCACGTTCAGCCCGTTTTTTCTTCATTAAGTTAACAATTCGATAATATTGCTGTGGATTTAGGTACCTTAATGCGATATCCTCTAGTTCCCATTTTATTTTGGAAATACCCAGACGGTGGGCAAGAGGGGCAAAAATTTCAAGAGTTTCATTTGCAATCCGCCGTTGTTTTTCAACAGGCAAATGCTTTAATGTTCTCATATTATGAAGCCGGTCAGCAAGTTTAATCAGAATTACACGAATATCCTGCGCCATCGCGACAAACATTTTTCGATGGTTTTCAGCCTGCTGTTCCTCGTGAGATTTATATTTAATTTTACCTAACTTCGTCACACCGTCGACAAGCATGGCCACTTCTTCATTGAAGACCGTTTCTAAATCCTTTAATGTAACGCTGGTATCCTCAACAACGTCATGAAGAAAACCCGCAGCAACAGTGGCGGGATCCATTTCCAGATCTGCAAGAATTCCTGCTACCTGAATGGGATGAATAATATAGGGTTCACCCGATTTTCGATATTGTTCACGATGAGCATGTTTGGCATATTCATGTGCCCTTTTGACTAATTCAACATTCTCATCATTTAAATAGGCTCTAGTCTTGTCGATGACTTGTTCGGCGGTTAACATTTGATCATTCGCCATGAAATCACCTTTTATTCATATCGTTATTTAAATTTCATTCTATGATTAACTGCTCCGAAAAAAGGTTATCCGCACTTTTCATTTCGAAGAAGGTACTTTTTAGTTATGTTTTTAAAATTAGAATCATTGTTATTATTATCGAAAAAAATTGCCGAGATGTAAAGGGATTACCTCTTTTTTTGCACGATTATTACGGATTGGTAAAAAATTCATTATATTTTGTTTAAAAAATGAGAGCACTCTGCCTGAGTGCCCTCACTTGGCTATTCTAGTATTCCATCAATGTTAAGACATCATAGCCATTAAGGTTTTTTCTGCCTTCTAAGTGGGTTAGTTCGATTAAGAAAGCAATACCGACAACGATTCCGCCTAATTCCTCAACCAATTGAATTGTGGCTCCAATGGTCCCTCCCGTTGCTAATAAATCATCGATAATAAGTACCCGCTGCCCAGGCTTGATCGCATCTTTATGAATGGTTAAAACATCTGATCCATATTCCAAGCCATAGTTAACTTTAATTGTTTCACGAGGAAGCTTTCCTTCCTTACGTACGGGAGCAAAACCAATTCCAAGGGAATATGCCACAGGGCAGCCAATAATAAAGCCGCGTGCTTCAGGGCCTACAATCAAATCTACCTGTTTTTCCTTGGCATAATTAACAATCTGGTCGGTGGCATATTTATATGCATCACCATTATCCATCAAGGTAGTAATATCTAAAAATTTAATTCCTGGTTTTGGCCAGTCAGGCACAGTTGTTATATACTTTTTCAAGTCCATTCTTTTATTGCCTCCTCATTCGTCACTGACTCGTCCAGGTATTGATTGAACCAGTTTTTCAATTGCTGAAAGGAAGAAAACAGCAATTCACTTTCAAGAGAGCATTGTTCCTGTTTTAATCGATATGTCCTTGAGTCAGTTAAATCGCGCTTTAGCGCTTGCTTTGTTAAAGTAATCAGTCCATTGTTTATTGTAACAAAATCCAATTCAGAAAACACCCTTGACATAAAGAAAATCGTTTCTCTTGTCCAGCCGCGTTTTTTGGCAATAGCATCACCATATTTTGTCAAATTTATCGTTCCCTGCTTCAAAAGAAAGGCATAATACCATTTAAAATGATCCCTTGTTGGAATTGTGCTTAAGAAATCACTTGATTTTTTTAGAAAACAGGCATAAATCCGAGCAGGATTTTTACCTTTGATCAACTTCCCTATGGTCTCCTCTGAAGAAGGAAGGTCTACAAAAACAATATTTGCCTGGGCAATATTCATTAATTCAGCCTGTTCCTTCGTATCAATTAGAAATGTCTCATTAGGTTCGAGAGAGGATATAAATTTTTCATAATGTTCCTTATCGAAAAAGATCCATTTCCGATTTTCTTTCGGCACCATCGAACGAAGGTTCTTTAGCCGACTCCCGCCTCGATAATCAAATAACTGCCATGACTTTACCGTCACATCATGAATAAATATTTGCGGTTTCCGAATATTATTCCATTCGTTTATGGTTAGTTCACCAATTAAGGATATCTTTTCAACCGGTGAAATCTGATCAGCTAAAGAACCCAGGCCAAACCCAACGCCATCAAGGTTTGCACCCTTTTCCTCGATTGTGAGCTTCAAATGAGTAGAATCGCTCCCGATTTTTTTCATGTTCGCAATATGGACACTGTCTACCAAAACTTTTGGCTTTGGATTGTCCACCCCAAAAGGGGATAGAAGGTTTATTTGATCGAGTGTTCCTATATTAATCGAATCTAACTTGATTTCAGAATCAAGCCATGTAATCGGAATATAATCTTCCTTAGTCAATTGTTCACTTGCGAGTTTATTTAGACGAGAACGAAGCTCTGCTACATCATCTATTTTTAAGGTCATACCTGCAGCCATCGGGTGACCGCCAAAGTGTGGCAGCAATTCACGACAAAAGGACAAGTTTTTAAAAAGGTCAAACCCTGCTATACTGCGCGCCGATCCTTTTGCTAATCCTTTTTCCATATCAAAGTTTAAAACAATCACTGGACGATAGAATTTTTCCACCAGTCGGGAAGCGACAATCCCGATAACCCCAGGATTCCATCCTTCTCTCCCAATAACAAGCACGTTATTCTGGTCGACAGGAAAGTTGCTTTCCACTTCTTCAATAGCCTCGGTTGTGATTGCATTTACGATTGTTTGCCTTGCTTTATTTAGGCTTTCCATTTCTGCCGCTAGATCCTGTGCTTCCTCAGGGTCGTCTGTCAATAACAGTCTAACTGCAAGGTCTGCATCTTCAAGGCGGCCGACTGCATTAATTCTTGGCGCAAGGGTAAAACCAATCGTTTCTTCCGTTACCGTCTTTTGGTCTACACCAGCTTGTTTAAAAATTGCTTTAAGACCAATATTTTTAGTCGTTTTAAGTTTTTCTAACCCTTTTTTAACGATTAACCGATTTTCTCCTGTTAAGGAAACTAAATCAGAAACTGTGCCGATGACGGCTATTTCCAATAAATGCTCTGGAACCTTTCCATAGAGGGCATGGGCCAGCTTAAAAGCAACGCCAACACCAGCCAGTTCACGAAAGGGATATGTGCTTGTCGGTAGTTTAGGATGGATAATTGCCAATGCTTCCGGCAATTCTGGACCTGGTTCATGGTGGTCTGTAATAATCAAATCCATCCCCAGCTCCTTCGCTACATTTGCTTCGTGAACGGCAGCAACGCCGGTATCGACCGTTATAATTAATTTAATTCCTATTTCTGCTGCATGGCGAAAAGCTACTTCATTGGGACCATAGCCTTCTCTAAAGCGATTTGGAATATAAAAATCAACATTTGCACCTAGATCTTTTAACGTTATCATTAACACCGTTGTACTGCTAACCCCATCCCCGTCATAATCACCAAAAATGAGGATTGGCTCTTGATTTTTTATGGCTTCCTTGATTCGATTTACAGCTTGATCCATTCCTTTAAATAAAAAAGGATCATGGAATTGATCATTTTCAAATAAAAAATACCGTGCAGAATCAACGGTATCAAAGCCACGGTTGACAAGGATTGAAGCAACAAGAGGTGTTATTTTCAAATCATTTACAAGTGTTTCAACTTTTTGTTCGTCGGACGTGCGTACTTTCCATCTGGTTTTTGACTTTAACATACGTTCACCCCTTAACTTTTTTATTATACAGGAGGGAATCTAGCCTTTCAAATAATCGGAAATTTCATAAAAATAATACTGTGTTAAACATAGCTGTTGATTTCCACTCCAAGCACTTGCTTTCCGCGGGCGTGCCGGTGAGCCTCCTCGGCGCTTTTGGCGCCTGTGGGGTCTCACCTCCCCCGTACTCCCGCAGGAGTCAAGTGCCTTCCGTTCCAATCAACTGTTCTTAAAAAAGAAAAAACCGCAGAAAAATCTGCGGTTAGACTTGTGGTTGGTCAGAGTATTTTTTCTTTTCTTTAACCGTTCTGATAACGCCTTTCTTTTTCAGCTCTTTCCCTTTCATGACTACCCATAGTGAGGCAGCTATGAAGATGGAGGAATATACCCCAACTAAGAGTCCAACAAGCAAGGCAATTGAGAAGTTTCGGATAGCTGGGCTTCCAAAAATCAACAATGATAGAACCGTAATCAATACCATTAACACTGTATTTAAAGATCGTGTTAGTGTTTGATGAATACTTACATTGACAACATCACAGATATCTTGGAAAGTTTTAAGACGTTTTTTCTTATACATATTTTCACGCATACGGTCAAAGGTAACGATCGTATCATGGATCGAATATCCAACGATTGTAAGGACTGCTGCAATAAAGTTTAAATCTACTTCCAATCTTGTAATACTGAAAAATGCAACCATAAAGAATGCATCGTGCAGCATCGCAATTATTGCCGCTAACGCCATAAACAGTTCAAATCGTAAGGTTACATAAAGAATGATAATAACCGAAGCAATCAAAAGGGCACTAATAGCATTTTTCGCCAATTCTTTACCAATTGTCGGTGAAACAGTACTTACATTTGGTTCAGAACCATATTCCTGTTTAAACTTTGTTTTTAAATTGGCAATTTGATCTTTTGATAAGACACCCTTCAAACGTGCTGCGCCAATATCATTGTTCTTGCCACCAAGTGTAATATCATCTGTTTTTAAATTCAACTTTTCAAATGAATTCTTTATTTGCTGCGTTGTAACAGATTTGTTTGATAAAACTTCAACACGTGTACCACTTGTAAAATCAATGGCTAGATTCAAGCGGAATACAATGAGAACAATTAAACCAAGGACCAAAAGAGTACCAGAAATAGTAAAAAATGTCTTTCTATGTTTTACAAAATCAATTTTATCAAATTTAGTTGGCAAATCGAGCGTATCTACGTTTTCCTCAAGTTTGTGAATTTCAGACCGTTTTACGCCAAACCAGGTTTGTCTCTTGTTTAAGTATTTGCTGTGAACCCATAGTCCAAGTAAAGCCCGTGAACCATAAACAGCCGTTAAAAAGCTTAAGACTACGCTCAAGATGAGCATTGTTGCGAAACCTTTTACGGAACTTGTCCCGAAATAGAATAAAACAGCCGCCGTTAAAATAGTATTTAAGTTAGAATCGAGAATCGCTGTAAAGGCATTCTTTTCACCTGCCTGGAAAGCCGATTTAATCGATTTACCAACTTTAATTTCCTCTTTTATTCGTTCGTAGGTGATAATATTGGCATCAACAGCCATACCAACCCCGAGTATTAAGGCCGCAATTCCCGGCAAGGTCAGTACAGCTCCCATCCAGTGGAAGATCAATAGGATTAAATAAATATAAATACTTAAGGAAACAACAGCGATAAAACCAGGGAAACGATAGTAAACAAGCATGAATAAATAGATAATAATAATACCAAGAAGACCGGCAATAACTGTATCTTTTAATGCCTGTTGACCAAATTTTGCACCGACAGATGTAGAGTAAACTTCCTTCAATTGAACCGGAAGTGCCCCTGCATTTAATAGGGAAGCCAAGTCCTGAGCTTCTTTTGGAGTGAACTTACCAACAATTGAAACAGAATCTTGGGTAAATACTTCCTTAACGGATGGTGCTGATAAATATTTTGGATTCTTCTTCGTTACTTCATTTTTAAAGGAATCACCTTTTTTATAATCAAGCCAAATAACGAGGAAGTTGTTTGGAGCCTCGTTTAAAATTTGTTGTGTTACTTTACTGAATTTGTTGGCGCTTTTTAATTTTAACGATACACTTGGGTTTCCGCTTTCATCAAATGTTTGTTTTGCGCCGCCTTGGACTAAATCTGTTCCATCCATCATCAGTTTGTCGTTTGCATCACGGAAAGTCAAATTCGCTTCAGTTGACAAAATCTTTCGGGCCTGGTTTTGATCCGTAACACCCGCCAGCTGCACCCGAATCCGATTGTTGCCTTCAATTTGAATACTCGGCTCATTTACACCTAAAACGTTAATCCGTTTATCAAGTGCTTGAGCTGTTGCAGTCATCGCTTCTTTATCAATAATTTGTCCTTTTTTTGCAGGATGGACTTCATACAATACTTCAAAACCACCTTGCAGATCCAGTCCAAGCTTCAAATTTTTGAGAATGTTCTGAGTGGTGGTACCCATCAGACTTAATGCTAATACTAAGATCAGCAAAAAGGCGATAATTCTACTCCGTTTTACCATTATGTACAGTTCCTCCTTAGGCAAAAAGCCAAAGCCTTTAAAAACTAAAGGTCATTGTTTTCATTATGAAATAAGTTAGAATGGCTGTCAATTTCCCTTAAGAAAAATTAACAATTATTTAAGAAGTTCCTTCCATTCTTCCTCATTATCTAATGAAAACTCTGCGGCTTTATATGACTCTACTGTTGCATAGTTCATGTAATCACTTACTTTTACGGAAAAAATATCCTGAATAGCTTGATGTAATTTCATCTCTTCCTTCACTTTTTTCCATTTCTTTTTAAGTAGATATTCCCATAGTTGCGGTTCTGAAATGTCCCTATACCCTAGGATCTGGAATTCCTCAAGTTTACTTTGTAACGCTGGTCCAACCTGATTTCGCAAATATTCATAGTTATTATTTATTTCCATAATATTTACCTCCCCCGCTAATGAAAATCAACTAATCAAAATTCAGCTCCTTGTCATGCTTTGTCCACCCCGTTGCATATAGTTAATTGTATATGAATTCTCCTTTTTTGAGAAGGTGGGAAGTTGGATGTCTAAGTTTTTAAAAGGAACTTTTATTTTATTAGTAGCAGGGCTAATCACTAGGGTTCTGGGATTTATCAACCGAATTGTTATCGCCAGAAGTATCGGCGAAGAGGGTGTTGGATTGTATATGATGGCTTTTCCAACTTTTATTCTTGTTGTTACCATTACACAATTGGGCCTTCCTGTTGCGATCAGTAAAAATATTGCTGAGGCAGAGGCAAAGGGAAATCAAGCAGAAATTAAAAAAATTCTTGTTGTCTCACTTGCAACTACCCTAGGTTTGTCAATACTTTTTACACCTGCTCTGATCTTTTTGGCACCCTATTTAGCCAAATCGCTATTTACTGACCCCAGAACCTATTATCCATTGATCGCAATCTCACCAGTTGTACCGATAATTGCTGTTTCCTCCGTACTGCGCGGGTATTTTCAAGGAAGACAAAACATGCGGCCCGCAGCGAACTCACAAATTTTTGAACAAGTGGTTCGCATTACCTTAATTGCCGTTTTGACCAAAACATTTCTGCCTTATGGCATTGAATACGCTGCTGCAGCTGCGATGTTCTCTTCAGTTATTGGTGAGCTTTTTTCCTTAATTTATTTAATGACAACCTTTAAGCTAAAAAAACGATTTAAGGTTCGCAAAAACTTTTTCAAATCCATTCATGCAGGAAAACAAACATTTAAAGATTTAATGGAAATTGCTATTCCTACTACAGGGAGCAGGCTGATCGGATCTGTATCATGGTTTTTTGAGCCGATTGTTGTGGCACATAGCTTGGCCCTTGCTGGTGTGACTGCAGTGGCTGCAACAAAGCAATATGGTGCATTGACGGGATATGCCTTACCATTATTAATGCTCCCATCATTTGTCACCTATTCATTGGCAACTTCCCTTGTACCAGCGATTAGCGAAGCGAACTCGAGAAATAATCATCAATTAATTGAATACCGCTTGCAGCAAGCACTTCGATTTGCCTTTTTAACGGGTGGACTAGCTGTTATCGTTCTTTACGTATTAGCCGATCCACTGATGCAGCTTATGTACAATTCGACCAAGGGGGCTTATTTTATTCGCGTAATGGCTCCATTTTTTCTCTTTTATTATTACCAAGGTCCCTTGCAGGCAGTTCTGCAGGCTCTAAATCTAGCCAGAGCGGCAATGATCAATAGTTTGATAGGGGCAATCGTCAAAACGGCAGTCATCTTTTTGCTTGCTTCACAGCCTTCCTTTGGAATAACAGGTGCAGCTTTAGGAATAATGGTTGGTTTTGTTTTAGTAACCGTTTTACACTTCGCAACCGTGTTAAAAAGGATTCCTTTTTCTTTCTATATTTATGATTACCTAAAAGGCTTTTTGGCCATGGGTGTATCTGGATTGCTTGGCTATTGGTTATTTTCCAACACCCTTTTAGCCGAACATCTGGTTATTCGAGTACTATCATCGGTAGGTGGCATGAGTCTTTCTTATATTATTTTACTTAATATGTTCGCTCTTTTGAAAAAAGAAGATTTAAAACGAGTCCCTTATATAGGGAACTTCCTCGCAAAATTATGTTTATGGTAATCGAAAAAGAGGATGAAAACGTCCATGCATCCTCTTTACGATTCATCCATGACATCAATAAAGAACTTTCCATTTTCAAAACTGCAAAAAGAAATTTTTTTTATATCTTGATATCCCAGCTTTCTTAACTCCTGCCGAAGCCAAAGATTCGTTTTACCCATGCGTGTTAAATGATCTTCGTTAATAACTCCGTCAATGATTAAGGGAATGGTGATATCACCTTCATTCTGATCTGGTTTTTTCTCTTTTTCAAAGACTGATAACTTCCCTGAAGCCTCTAGAATGGCAAATTCAACATCTGAAATTCTGCGGATATCCTTTTCCCTTAATTGCATTAATAAATCATCGAAATTGTACCGTTGGTTCCGCATTGCCTTTTCATCGATCTTACCCTGCTTAATGATCAACGTTGGTGTGCCATCCACAAAATCCCTAAACCGCTTGCTCTTTAGTGAAATGACGGCAAATAAGATTTGAATGAACATTAACAATAACATTGGAAAAATGGTATGCATTATTGGATCTTTTGTATCTTCGATTCCGACTACTGCCATCTCCGCAATCATGATAAACACGACCAAATCAAGGATGCTTAATTCACCAATTTCCCTTTTACCCATTACGCGAAAAATGACGAGAATTAAAATATAAAGCATAATCGTTCGAAAAAGTATAATGATTTGTTCGTCCATTTTTGGTCGCCCCTTTTCAACCTCTATTTTTTATCAAATCATGCAAAAAGATAAACGGAATTTTATTCCATTATCAGTCAAAAAGTCATTCTATTTATTGGACTTGGTGAATACGCTTGTACTAGGAACGAAACTGTTTATCGTTGCCACGTCAATCAGTTTGGAGCTATTGCCTTAAGGCATTGGAAAGGGGAGAACGAAGATCGAAACGAAAAGTTTTGGTACCGCCGTATTATACGGCATCATTTTTATTTTTCTATTTGCCGCCATTAGCAGCCTTATTATTTCCCTCATTTTAAGATTCACAACTGTTCGTGAGGGATCACTTCAATACTTGACCACTGCCCTATCCTTTATTGGGCTGTTCGGCGGCGGATTCTTATCAGGTGGAAAAAGAAAGCAAAAGGGCTGGTTAATTGGGGGACTAACAGGGTTAGTATACACTCTCATTATCTTCTTATTTCAATATTTAGGGTATGATCGTTTATTTAACCTCGAACAGCTTATTTATTATATCTGTTATACACTAATCTCGATGATGGGTGGTATTTTAGGGGTTAATTTGTCGGGAGGCAATTCTAGAACTGCATAAAAAAAGGAAGCCAAACTTGGCTTCCTTTTCTTTTCATGATTAATCTTGCTTTTCTAATTTAACTTCTTTTGCTGAAGCTGCCTTTTCTGGAGCAGCCTCTATTACTTCACGAATGGCAGAACGCTCATAAGTAAGACGGCTACCATCGCCGCATTTAATGACTGCTTTATTGTCATCGATAGAATCGATAAAACCATGCAATCCGCCAATTGTAACGATTTTATCACCTTTTTTAAGGCTGCTTTGCATTGATTGCACTGATTTTTGCTTCTTCTGCTGCGGACGGATTAATAAGAAGTAAAACAAAACAAACATTATAATCAGTGGTGCAATTGTTCCTAAGTTTCCCAAGTTGTTTCCCTCCTTTCATCTATTAAAAATTCTTTGCGTCTGGCTTATTGAAGCCATAACGTTCAAAAAATTCTTCTCTGAAATCACCAAGCCTGTCTTCTCTAATAGCTTGTCTGACTTGCTCCATTAATTTTAGCAGAAAATAGAGATTATGGTAAGTCGTTAATCGAATTCCAAATGTTTCGTCACATCGAATTAAATGGCGGATATAAGCCCTGCTATAATTTCGGCATGTATAGCAATCACAATGTTCATCGATTGGACGAAAATCGTGGGCAAATTTTGCATTCTTCACCACAAGTCTTCCTTCGCTTGTCATAAGTGTTCCATTTCTAGCAATTCGCGTTGGCAATACACAATCAAACATGTCAATGCCACGAATAGCACCATCAATTAAGGAATCCGGTGAACCTACTCCCATTAAATAACGAGGTTTATTTGTAGGAAGTAATGGAGTTGTAAATTCGAGAACCCGATTCATGATTTCTTTTGGCTCTCCAACGGATAATCCACCAACAGCATAGCCAGGAAAATCAAGCGAAACAAGGTCGCTTGCGCTTAGTTTGCGAAGCTCTTCGTACTCTCCTCCTTGAATAATGCCAAAGATCCCTTGATCTTCGGGGCGCTGATGTGCTTTTAAACAGCGTTCAGCCCAGCGTGAAGTTCTTTCCACTGATTTTTTCATGTATTCAAATGTAGCAGGATAGGGAGGGCATTCGTCGAATGCCATCATAATGTCCGAGCCAAGGGCATTTTGGATTTCGATCGCTTTTTCAGGAGATAAAAATAACTTATCTCCGTTTAAGTGATTGCGAAAATGAACGCCTTCCTCTTCAATCTTTCGAAATTCACTTAAACTAAAAACTTGAAATCCTCCGGAATCGGTTAAAATGGCACGGTCCCAATTCATAAATTTATGTAGTCCGCCAGCCTCTTTTACAATTTCATGGCCTGGACGGAGCCATAAATGATATGTATTACTTAATATTATTCCCGCTCCCATTGTTTTTAAATCCTCTGGAGCCATTGTTTTAACAGTAGCTAAGGTTCCTACAGGCATAAATGCTGGGGTATCAAATGAACCGTGGGGAGTATGGACTCTCCCTAATCTTGCTCCTGTTTGTTTACAGGTTTTTATAAATTCATAACGTATGGCAGTCAAAAAACTGTCTCCTTCCATTCAGTTGTATCTTTTGGCTGTGTTAAATTAGTCTGTTGATTTGCGCTCCAATCAACAGGGTTAAAAAACCATCAATGTTTTTTAACCCAGCCGTTCCTTAAATTATCAACATGGCGTCGCCAAAGCTGAAAAAGCGGTAGCGTTCGTTAACCGCCGTTTGATAGGCATTTAAAATATGGTCCCGTCCTGCCAGGGCACTAACTAACATTATAAGCGTCGATTTTGGTAAATGGAAGTTGGTGATTAATCCATCAATTGCTTTCCATTCGTAGCCAGGGTAAATAAAGATATTGGTCCACCCGCTTGCTTCGATAAAACGCCCATCATTTTTAGATGCGATCGTTTCAAGCGTCCTTGTAGAAGTTGTCCCGACGCTGATAATTCTGCCCCCTGAATTCTTGACATCATTTAGCAGATTTGCGGTCCCTTGCGTCATCATAAAAAATTCAGAGTGCATTTCATGTTCCAGAACATTTTCCACATTTACAGGCCGAAAGGTCCCCAGTCCCACGTGTAAAGTAATAAAAGCAATATGTACGCCCATTTCTCTAATTTCGTCTAATAGTGCTTCGGTAAAGTGAAGGCCTGCAGTTGGCGCAGCCGCAGAGCCTGGCTCGCGGGCATAAACAGTCTGATAGCGGTCCTTATCTTCAAGACGCTCTTTAATATAAGGCGGCAGCGGCATTTCCCCTAACTGATCCAATACCTCAAGAAAAATACCGTCATATTGGAATTCAAAAATCCTTCCACCGTGATCTAAAGTTTCGGTACAAACCGCTTTTAACAGTCCTTCCCCAAATTCGATTTCAGAACCTTCTTTGATTCTCTTTGCGGGTTTTACAAGGGTTTCCCATTTGTCTCCTTCAAGCTGCTTTAAAAGCAGTACTTCAATATGGGCTCCCGTATCTTTTTTTGTGCCAAACAATCGAGCAGGCAGCACCTTAGTATCGTTTAAAACAAGGCAGTCCCCTTCTTTTAAATACTCTTTAATATTTTTAAAAATCGTATGGTTGATGTCTCCCGTTTGTTTGTTTAAAACCATCAGACGGCTGTCTGAACGATTTTTCAATGGTACTTGTGCAATTAATTCTTCTGGCAAATAAAAATCAAATTCATCTAATTTCATTACTGACATCCCTTTATTAATGTTTTTCTATCTGGCATAACCCTGAAACGATTGTAATTTCAGGGTTGAGCCTTCTATCTAAATCGGCCTAAGAAATGGAATATGACCGATAGAATGATGCTGATCACAATACATGTAACGACAGGAAAATAAAAGGTTGCATTTCCTTTTTTGATCATGATATCTCCTGGAAGTTTACCAAAATGTAAAAATGGCATTAAAAGGCCAATGATAAAAATGATGGCACCAATAATCATCAGCGTCTTCGATAATCCTGTCACTCTGATGGCACCTCCATTTTGAAATGCTCATAGACTAACCTCGTAACCACTCTTCCCCTTGGTGTTCTCTGGAGAAATCCAATTTGGAGCAAATATGGCTCATAAACATCCTCAATCGTTTCTCGTTCTTCCCCAATTGTTGCCGCAATCGTATCAAGACCAACAGGACCGCCGCGGAATTTTTCAATAATTCCCTTAAGAAGCTTATGGTCAATGTGGTCAAGACCCAGTCGGTCGACTTGAAGCCGTTCCAATGCCTCATTAGCTAAGGAGAGATCAATAACCCCATTTCCTTTTACTTGAGCAAAGTCTCGGACTCTTCGGAGGAGCCGGTTGGCGATCCTTGGTGTTCCTCTTGATCTTCTCCCGATTTCGGAGGCGGACTCTTCGCTTATTTCCGTTTCAAATAATTCAGCTGTACGCTTTACAATGCTTGTCAATTGATCTACTTTATAATACTCGAGTCTCGCCAAAACTCCAAATCGATCACGGAGCGGAGCTGAAATGGCCCCTGCTCTTGTCGTAGCTCCAATTAACGTAAATGGAGGCAGATCAAGCCGTATCGAACGGGCACTTGGTCCCTTTCCGATCACAATATCCAGGCAAAAATCCTCCATTGCGGGATATAGTACCTCTTCAATGGATCTGGGCAGACGATGTATTTCGTCAATAAATAAAACATCCCCTGGCTCGAGTGCAGTAAGGATTGCAGCTAAATCACCAGGTCTTTCGATCGCAGGTCCCGATGTTGTCCGAATATTTACCCCCATCTCATTCGCAATAATCGTCGCAAGCGTTGTTTTTCCTAATCCTGGCGGTCCATATAAAAGGACATGATCTAAAGCCTCTTGTCTAAGCTTGGCTGCTTCGATAAAGATTTCTAAATTTGCTTTTACCTTATCCTGGCCAATGTATTGCTTTAGATTTTGAGGACGAAGACTTTGCTCAAGACTCATTTCACTTGGATCTGCTTGACTTGAAATAATTCTTTCTTCCATAGATGATCACCCTATTTTAAAAGCCTTTTAAGTGCATTTTTAATATATTGATCAGTCGATAAGTTTTCTTTTCTTAAATCCGGGGATATCTTCTTAATTTCCTTGTCTGAATACCCAAGTGCTTTTAATGCAAGAACTGCTTCTTCAAATGCCCCCGAACCTGCTGCTGCAGCAGCAACTTCCTCAACATTGAACAAGCTTGGAAAGAAGTCTGGAACAATATTTTGGAGCTTCCCTTTTAAATCGAGAATCATTTGTCTGGCTGTTTTTTTCCCAACTCCAGGGAATTTCACCAAAAAGCTTTCATCTTCCTGTTCAATTGCTTGAACAACTTGCCCGACTTCCCCGGAAGCAAGAATAGCTAGTGCCCCTTTTGGGCCAATGCCAGAAACACTTAATAATTTTGTAAACAGCCCTTTTTCTTCCCTCGTCTCAAAACCGTATAATGCAACGATGTCCTCTCGAACATAATGATAGATATAAACGGTAACATGTTGTTTCATTTTTCCAGAATAAATAAATGGATTCGGTGTTGAAATTTGATATCCAAGCCCATTGTTCTCTACAACAATGTACTCCGGACAAATAAACTCTACCGTTCCTTTAATAAACTCGTACAATCGGTTTCTCTCCCCCAGCCACTACCATCCAGCTAAAACGCAGCATTTGGATGAGCGTTGCCATAATTCTTGAATTTAGGTCTCAATATTACATTCTATCATATTAATCCGTACATGATGAGTAATAAAGAAAACTCGCCGATTGGCAAGCCCGAAAGGGCGAAGACAGAGGCGTAGTTGCACCTATGCGACATAAGAAAGTTTAAATTTAGGGGAAATTTATACTTTCTAATTAGCCAAGTAAAAAAACCAGGCTGATTAACCTCAGTCTGGTTTAGCTGCCATCAGTTGAATATGACTTAAATGTTTCTAATACCTTTACATAGCGATCCTTATTTTTAATCGGGATTCCATTTAGCAGTTCTTTCTGTTTACTGCTCTCAAGTTTTCCGACATCTATTTGAAAAAAAGATTGAATAATTCTTGATTGATCTGGTTTTCCATTAAATATGGTTAATACACCCTTATCAGAAATACCGAAATAGCCGTTTGTTTTTAGCAACGGGGAAATATCATTAATTTGCTTGCTAAAAACGACTTCCGACTTATCAATGTCTTTGAGCCTCCACTGATCGTATTTCGCCCAAAAGTTTTCGAGAGAAAAAATATTCTCTTGAACAATTTCCTCGCTGACTTCCCCATCAAGGTAGATTCTTTCAAGGACAATCTTCATTGCAAGAGGTTCTGACTTTTGGGTGTCCATTGCAGTGGCGGAGCCAACTATCATTATACCTGGTACCCTTCCTATAAGCATGAAGAGAATAACGGCAATTGCTGCTATGGTAGTTTGCATGAAAGCCGTCCGATTGAACCCCATGCTGATCACCTCTAATTCTAAAAAAATATATTCCTTGTTTCCGTTTATAGTTTAGCCACTTTTGCCCAGTCTATCCTTCCAAAAAATAAAAGTGGCGGCCCAATGGGTCGCCAACTTACATTCATTTCGTTCCAGCCCTAACCCCAGTTTGGTTATTTCGGTCACGGCTAAACGTTCCTTCATCTGTAATGACTGTTACTGCTCGATTATTGACATAAGGTTGTACTGCTTTTCGAATCGCTTTCTTTGTTGAAGCTGCTTTGTTTTTATCCTTTAAGTCAACAGAAATTAAAACAGATGAACCATAAACAACTGAACGCACATCTTGAACATTCTTGACGTTTTTAACCTTTTGGCGGATTCGATCTGAAATCTGTCCAAGGTTTTGGGGATCTGTTGTCGTTCCAGTATTGTTTATATTCTGTGACAGATGATCATGGTAATTGACATCACCTGTGCTAAAGCGATTGTCCTTCTTTAAAAATTGATCATTAGCAGCAAGCGGCACTGTTGGATTTGGAGGGTTTCCATTTTTATCTCGTGTTTGGAGCATGTTCTTCTTTTGGCTGTTGGATACCTGATCTTCATCACCAAGAGTATGGTCCATCATTTCCGTCAGCGGGCCATCATTATCCGAATATAGGTTGTTGCCATAATTACTTTGGTGGTTCTCATTCGAATAATATCCGATCGGGCGTGTCATATCATTTCGGTTATTTCCAGCACAACCTGATACTCCTAATAGGGAGAAGATTAAAATGGATGTGAACCAAACTTTTTTATTCAAGTGAAAAACCCCCTCGCTATCACATCATTGAGCAAAAAAATTGCTCATTTTTAGAGTGTAGCAAGAAGGGGATTTCCATCCTGTCAAAAAGGACCAATCTCCATTTTACATTTTTGCAATCAAGATTTTTATTTCCTCAACAAATTTTCTTCGTAAATGAAGCTGGTCTAAGGTTAAATCAATGACATAATCACTATAATAATGCTTTGTATATTTTTTCTCCCGCATAATTCTGTTCCATTCCCGAAAAATATCAGTAGGAAATGCTAATGCATATAAAAATGCTTTTTCCTGTGTATGCTCTCCTATTTGTTTATATTGTGAAAGCTTATCTATTGACCAATCAATGGAGGGAAGGATTCGATTAGCATATTGTAAATAATCGATACTTGACGGACCAATATGAATTAAATCAAAATCAATCAAATTCAACATCCCTGTTTCATCTCTTAGGAAGTTATGATGGGCAACATCACCATGCAAGATGACAAAAGGCTTTTTGAAAAAAAAGTCTTCATTTTCTTTCATTCCATTTAAAGACCACTCGGCCCATCCAATTAATTCATTTACAGTTTGTTCATTTAAAAAATAGGTGATTTTTGAACAATATTTCTTAAAGGTTTTTAACCGTTCAGACCATTTTTCCAGCATATTGCTATACGGTAACAGTGTTTGGTATCTAGGTACACATGAAGCTGTTACATGATGAAATTCCTCCAACAGCTTAAGCCCTGCTTTACGATCTTTATTTGAATCAAAGGTAAAGGACTTATGATGGGGGGACAAATACTCTATGCAGCCAAAAGATTCTCCTTCAAAAAACAGTGGTTCCTTCGTAATATCTTGGAAATATTGATACGTTTTATTGAACCCCTCCTGATGTAGAGTCCTTGTAAATGTCTCTTGAAGCCTTAGTTTTTTATACTTAGAGTATCCTTTCACCACATATTTTTTCGTCATTGTTCTCACAAAATAAACAGAGTCCCGAATTTGCTCCATTTTTAGGATTGGTTCATGAAATTGTTGTTTGAAATAGGAAAGGAGACGATTAAAATAATCATCCCCTCCACTCTTATTAATTCCCATTTTCATCGTATTCTTCATCGTCCCGCGGCATCCCATACGGTGCGCCACCCATCGGGCCCATTCCATAGGGATTCATAAATGGAGGATGGGCAAACTGTGATGGTGCATTATATGGTGCCATGTAAACAGGAGGAGTTGTCGGGACAAAAGGTTGTGGTGCCGGGACAGGTGCACCGCATCCACAGTCGGCTAAACCGCCTGTTGAAACTGGTAAAGGGTTATGCTGGACTGGATACGGCTGCTGCATTCCATGCTTATACATATCTGACGATTCATATTCTACATGTGGTGCATAGCCCATTTGCTGTGGATACCCATAAGTCATTTGTCCATATGGATTCATCATTGCAGGGTTTCCATACCCAGGACCCATAGCAGGATTTCCATACCCAGGACCCATAGCAGGGTTTCCATACCCAGGATCCATAGCAGGATTTCCATATACATTTCGAGGAGGCTGTTGTACTGCAAATTCTCCTGGATAGCCTCCTTGCGGATAACCGGTTGGCGGTGTCATTGGATAGCCTGGGTAGCCCTCCTGCATTTGTGGGGAACCACCTCCTGGGTAGCCTTCCTGCATTTGCGGGTAACCACCTCCTGGGTAGCCTTCCTGCATTTGCGGGTGACCACCTCCTGGGTAGCCTTCCTGCATTTGCGGGTGACCACCACCCGGATAGCCTCCTTGCGGATAGCCTTGGTATCCTGGGTAGCCTCCTTGCATTTCCGCATACCCCGAATAAGCTCCTGGCACGTAGCCGTCAGTTACTGGAACTCCTTGAAATGGTGCAGCTGGATATCCTGGAGAAACTTGACCTCCAAATCCTGCACCCTGTGGCATATATCCAGGTTGAACAGGAAAACCAGTTGGCGGTACAGGAGCCGTCATAGGTCCCGGATTCATCATTGGCATATTTGGCATAAAGGCTGAAGATGATTCATCTTCAAAATGGGTTGGCATAAAGCCGGCACCACCTACAGGCGGGGCAACCCCTGGTACAGGAGGAACCATTCCAGGATCCATCATCGGCATTGGACCTGCAGAAGGAAATGTCATTCCTCCCCCCATTGGAAAACCTAATGGCGGACAAAATCCTGGACCTGGCATTACAGGTGTTACTGGCACGCATTCAGGTTCACATATTGGTTGTTCCATTGGCGGGCATTCAATTGGCGCTTGAACAACAGGTGCCGGAGCTGGTGGCGGAACAACTGGAACTTCTTTTTTCGGAACTTCCTTCACCACTGGTTGTGGCGGTGGTTGGACAGTCATACTCTGCATATTCATCATATAATAATTATTTATGTCAATTTCGGGAATTACTGGAGTAGGCATTTTAGGAACGTAAGGCGCTTTAGGTGCTTCTTTGATTGGTGCTTCCTTAATTGGGGCTTGAACAATTGGCACTGGTTTTGGCTGCTCTTTAGCATACGGATGCTCAGCAATTGGCATTTCCTTTTTTATTCCTGGATTATGACTTGAATGCCCCTCTTTCTTTACGTGTCCGCCTGCTGTTGGGACTTTCACTTTCATTCCGGGCATAATCATATCAGGGTTGCTGAGCTGCGAATTCATCTTTTTCAGCTCTTCAAAATTCACGCCGTACTTCTTGGCGATCTTCCAAAGAGTATCCCCTTTCTGTACGATATGGATCTTCACTCTGTTTTCCCTCCTATGGCATAAGTCCATATAGTGTATGTGAGAATGGGCAAAGTGCTAATATACTTCAAAAAAACTTATGCCTATATTTAGGAAATTATGATTAGGGGCGAAAAAAAGATGGAGCAAAAAAACTGCTCCATCTTCATCTTCTATGCGTAATTCAACATTTTTTCCAAGGCAAAAATAGCTTTGCTTGCCGTCAGTTTGTCGACTTTGATGATATGCTTATCATCTTCTAAGGTATCTAAGCACCAGACCAAATGCGGCAAATCAATTCGGTTCATGGTCATGCAAGGACACATATTTGGATTTAGTGAAATTATTTTTTTATCAGGATGATTTTCAATAATTCGATTCACGAGATTCATCTCGGTCCCTATTGCCCATTCGGAACCAAGTTCCGCACTTTCAATTGCTTTAAGAATATAGTTAGTCGACCCGGCCAAATCCGCTAATTCCACCACTTCACGGCAGCATTCCGGGTGAACAATGATTTTCATATTTGGATATTGGTTTCTTGTATCAATGACATTCTGAACAGTAAAGTTTTCATGGACTGAGCAATGTCCTTTCCATAAAATAACTTTTATTTTTGCATAATCACCATCATATTCAATGGTGTTATCAATTGGATTCCAAACTGCCATTTCATCTAAACCGATTCCAAGCGTAAAAGCTGTATTTCGGCCAAGATGTTGGTCAGGCAGGAATAAGATCCGTTCTTTCTGTTCGAATGCCCACTTCACCATCTTCTCGGCATTTGAACTTGTAACGGTTGCACCTCCATGTTTACCAACAAATGCTTTGATGGCTGCAGTCGAATTTACATAGGTTAATGGCAGGATCGTATCACCAAATAGTTCCTGCAGCTTGTCCCAGGCTCTTCCGGTCTGATGAATATCGGCCATATCTGCCATTGAACAGCCAGCCCTCATATCGGGTAAGTAGACTTTCTGGCTTTCCGTTGTTAAAATATCCGCTGTTTCCGCCATAAAATGAACACCGCAAAAGACGATAAATTCAGCTTCTTTATTGGCTGCAGATATTTGGGCCAATTGTAAGGAATCTCCTGTGGCATCGGCAAACTTGACCACTTCATCTTTTTGATAATGATGGGCAGGTATAAATAATCGTGTTCCCCATTTTTCTTTTGCATCGATTACTTTTTGCTCTAATTCTTCTTTAGACATCGTTCTGTATTTTTGCGGAATAACATTTGAATTCTTCAGTGCAGCTAAAATACTCACTTTATTTCTCCCCTTTGTCGATGAGCACCTTTACACTAATATCCAGTGCCTTATATGAATGTGTTAATAAACCAAGTGAGATATAATCAACACCTGTATCACCGTAAGAAGCAAGATTACTTAACTGAATTCCTCCCGAAGCTTCTGTAATAATTCCAGAAGGAACTAATTGAATGAATTCTTTAATTTCCTCAGGTGTCCGATTATCAAACATAATGACATCGGCCCCGGCATTGACTGCTTCAATGACTTGTTCCTCTGTTTCGACTTCGACTTCAATTTTGACCATATGCCCGGCCTTTTCACGGACAGCCTTCACTGCATTGTGAATCGATCCGGCAAATGAAATGTGGTTGTCCTTAATCATCACACCATCATATAATCCAAAGCGGTGGTTAAAACCGCCGCCTGGCACGAACTGCGAATTTTTCCAGCATGCGTAAGCCTGGAGTAGTCTTTCTTGTATCACATATTTTTGTATGTGCACTATTTAAGGTTTTTACTGCCTTATCCGTTAATGTCGCGATCCCGCTCATTCTTTGAACAAGGTTTAAAATGACTCTTTCCCCTTTTAATAGGTCTGCAATTTTTCCAGAGGCAGTTGCTAATCTCTGTCCAACTTCAATTGGTTCTCCTTCCTTTATCAATACCTCTGTTTTAATATCCGAATCAAACAGGCTAAAGCCGGTCTTAATAATGTCTTCTCCGCAGAAAATCCCTGTTTCTTTTGCAATAAAAACAATCTCCCCTTGTGTTCCATCTGTAAATAGCAGATCTGTTGTGATGTCCTGTTCGCCGATATCTTCAATAAAAAAACTGTTAAGCAGTGAAGATAGTTTGAATTTGTTCATGACTTTTTTCCTCTTCCCCTTTATGAATATGTGTGATCGTTTGATGCAGCCAATTACGGTCATCTTCCTTTGGATAATCGCTTCTGTAATGGCCCCCGCGGCTTTCTGTCCTTTTTAGGGCAGCTACAGTGATCAATTCCGCAACCATTACCATAAAGATCCGTTCTATATCATCGATCGAATACTCATCTAATTCTGTTATTTCATTGACTTTAAATTGAGTTAACCAATTTACTTGCTCTTTCAGCAGTTCTTTGTTTCGAACAATACCGACATGTTCCATCATTTTGTGTTGGAGAATTGATTTTTCCGGTAAATTAGCTTGTTTCGTGTTTATATGGTTCGGTATTTTGATAGGTTCTACAGACAATGGCTTCATCATTGCCTGGTTTATCCATTCTGACAACTTTTTCCCTTGATAAAGGCCTTCTAACAAAGAATTACTAGCCAAACGATTGGCACCATGCAGGCCAGTACAAGATGCTTCGCCAATAGCAAAAAGTCCATCCACTGTGGTCCTGCCAATTAAATCTGTCTTGATACCCCCCATTAAAAAATGGCTCCCAGGAACAACAGGAATCTTCCCCTTTGATAAATCCACCCCATTTTCCTCGCAAATCTCGGTAATGGATGGGAACCGTGCTGTAAAGTTCGGTATCGAATCAATATCTAAATAAATCTTTTTACCTTTGCTGATATATTCATAAATTTTTTGAGAAACAACATGTCTTGGAGCAAGGTCCTTTAACGGGTGAACTTCTTCCATAATCGGGGTACCATCTTCAGTGACCAGGATTCCTCCTTCGCCTCTGACAGCTTCTGATACCAGCCCCTTTGTTTCTCCGTTGATAGATAATAAGGTCGGATGAAATTGGTTAAACTCCATATCCGCTATTTCTGCTCCTGCCAAATAGGCCATTGCAATTCCATCGCCAGTTACCGTTTCTGCATTAGAGGTATAGGTGTACAATTGCCCGCAACCGCCCGTGGCCAGAACAGTGTTATTCCCATAATAAACATGGATTTCTCCGTTCGGTTTTTTCGTCTTTACACCAATGCACCGATTTTCTTTGACAATAAGTTCGTAGGCATATACATCTTCTTCTATTTTCACGTTATCCTTTAGTTGATCAATCAAATATTCAACCACATTTTTTCCTGTCGCATCCCCGCCACTATGGACGATCCTTTTCTCACTATGTGCCCCTTCCATTCCGAGCAGCATTTCACCATTTGAATCCATATCAAAGACCGAGCTTTTTGCAAAAATTTCTCTAATAAGTGTTGGAGCTTCATTTACAATTTTACGAACTGACTCCACGTTGTTATGAAACCTGCCGGCCTTCAATGTATCCATAAAATGCTTGGATGGATGATCCTGTTTACCAATGGCTGCAGCAATACCGCCTTGAGCAAGATATGAATTTGCATTTCTTACCTTCGACTTTGTGAGAATTCTCACATTTACATTTTTATTAAGAAA
Source organism: Neobacillus sp. PS3-12 (assembly GCF_030915385.1). GTDB lineage: Bacteria > Bacillota > Bacilli > Bacillales > Cytobacillaceae > JAEVLT01. The sequence continues at coordinate 1,125,783 of NZ_CP133268.1, forward strand.
GGCGGCTAATTGTAAAGCTGCAACGCCGCTGCCAACAATTAATACATCATCATAGGTCATTTGAGAGCCTCCAATATTTACAGGTGTCTTGACATATATATTTACATAGAATTAAACTGTTGACAAGTACTTTTCTATCAAAATAATGTTTCGGAGGAGATCATGATTTATTTTGACTTTGCTGCAACAACACCTTTAGATACAGAAGCTGCGGAAATCTTTGTGAAAGTTGCAACAGAATACTTTGGAAACTCAAACAGCCTCCATGACATTGGCTCACAAGCAGCCGGATTATTGGAAAATTGCCGAGAAGAACTGGCTAGTTTATTAGGAATTGATCCTGCGGGACTTTATTTTACAAGCGGCGGATCCGAAGGTAATTTTTTGGCTATAGAAGCCCTGCTTTCCAATGTGGACATTTCGAAAAATCATATCATAACCAGCATGGCTGAACATTCTTCTATTCATGGAACAATGAAAAGACTAGAAAACGAGGGTTATAGAATTACCTATCTGCCTTTTTCACCTGATGGCAGAATTGATCCAGAAACATTAAAGGCTGAACTTACACCTGAAACCGCCTTGGTTTCGATCCAGCATGTAAATTCCGAAATTGGCAGCATTCAGCCGATAAAAGAAATCTCAGAGATTTGTCGTGCTAACCAAGTTTACCTTCATAGTGATTTTGTCCAATCTTTTGGAAAAATTAATCTAAAAAAGGCTGCACAGTTCGTAAACAGCTTTAGCTTTTCTGGTCATAAAATTTACGGGCCAAAAGGTTCTGGCGGAGTATATATTAACCCGCAAATCGGCTGGAGACCGTTTTATCCAGGAACCACCCATGAAAAAGGCTTAAGGCCTGGAACCGTCAATGTTCCTGCAATTGCGGCTATGACCGCTGCTGCCCAAAAAGTGATTGACCATATGGCTGAAGAAGAAGTGATGTTTTGTAATCTTCGCCAAGTCTTTTTGGAAAAGCTTAAACCCATTCAGGATCTTGTTACAATCATTCAAGCCAAAGGTGAGCATCAGCTTCCAAGTGTCATTGGAATGAGGATTTCTAGTATTGAAGGGCAGCTTTTAATGTTGGAATGTAATCGAGAAGGCTTTGCGATTTCAACAGGAAGTGCTTGCCAAGTGGGAATGCAGGCCCCTTCAAAAACAATGCAGGCATTAGGAGTCCCAAACGAGGAAGCCAAAGAATTTATCCGAATTTCTTTTGGAAGAACAACTACAATTGAAGAAGTTGAAAACCTTGGGGAAACGATTTGCAGTATTGTCAGCAATCTTAAGAAGCTTCTTTCTTGATTTTTACAGCATTGTGATAGAATAATACAAGGTAAATTTTTTTAGGAGGAATTCGATGGCTGAGCCAAAAAAATTATTAGGGGACGAACGGCGCACTTGGATTTTGCAGCAGCTAAAGGATAGCAGTGCTCCTCTAACTGGAAGTGAACTGGCTGTAAAAACGAATGTAAGCAGACAAGTGATTGTTGGCGATATAACAATTTTAAAAGCTAAAAATGAACCCATTATTGCAACAAGTCAAGGATACTTGTATTTAAGGCAAAATGCGGTAACACCCATTTTTGAGCGAACCGTTGCCTGCCTTCACAAAATTGAAGACACGGAAAAAGAATTAAATTTATTAGTGGACCACGGCGTAACTGTAAAGGATGTTAAAGTAGAGCATCCCATTTATGGCGATTTAACAGCATCCATAATGGTTTCCAATCGGCAGGAAGTTAAACAATTTATGGAAAAGCTAAGGGCCACAAAAGCCACGTTATTAGCAGAATTAACCGGAGGGATCCACCTGCACACATTGGCTTCCAACAGCGAAACGGCTCTTTTGGATGCTGAAGCGGCGTTAAAGGATGCTGGATTTTTAATTGAAGCGTAAGGCTGCGTATTTGGAGAGTTGTTACATGAGGGCTCGATTGAAATGAGAGAGAATCTCGTTACCATCAGACGGGAAAAACGGACCCCATGGTAACGAAAAACGGATTATTGTTACCATTAGACGGAAAAACTAGCCCCCATGGTAACGAAAGGGAATCTTGTTACCATTAGACAAGAAAAATGGCCCCGAAGAGAACGAGAAACCGACCGAATCTTGTTACCTTACCGTCCTCAAAACCCAATAAAAACAACAAAGGATCCAGACAATGTAGCTGGATCCTTTGTTTTAATTAAAATCAATAAGAAATGATGGATAGCTTCCGAGAATTCTAACTCCGCATCCGAGCGCTTCGAGTTCTTCGATCGCACCTGGAATCAACACATTATCTAACTTCATTTCAAGATCAATAATGAAAAAGTAATTGCCAATGCCCGTTTTCATTGGTCTTGATTCAATTTTTGAAAGGTTGATTCTTCTCCAGGCAAAGGCAGACAATACTTGATGCAGTGCACCAGCGTAATCATCTGGTAGTGTTACCATGACGGTTGTTTTATAACCAAGAAAGGCTTCGTTCGCACTTGATTCCAAATCATATTGATCATGGGACAAGATGACAAAGCGAGTATGGTTGTAGGCAACATCGTGAATATCTGGCTGAACAATCGCTAAGCCATATTCCTTTGCCGCTTGTTCATTTGCAATTGCCCCAGCCATTATTTCCGGATGATCTTTTACAAAAACAGCTGCCCCAGCAGTGGAAGAAAGACTTTCGATCGAAGCCTCTTTAAAGTGACTTTGCAAAAATTTATGGCACTGCGCAATCGCATGGGAATGACTATAAATATTAGTTACATTCTTCCAGTTATCTTTATTTGCCTGATGGACCATAAAATGTTGACGGATCGGTGCTGTAATTTCCCCAATGATCGGTATTTCAACTTCCCTTGTTAAATAATCAACTGTAATGGGAACGGACCCCTCCAAGGCATTTTCAACCGGTACAACAGCAAGGTCAACCTCATGCTGGTCAACGGCGTCAATGCAATCGGGAATCGTTCGATACGGTAGATGATCAAGACCCGGGAAAAATCTGCTCACGGCCATTTGGGTAAACGTAGCCTTTGGGCCAAAATAACCTACTTTCACCATTTCCCTCTCCTTTTTTGTATGTCCATCGCTATCAATCAGCAAATTTTGCGACATTGTGTTTCCCCCTTTATGCTCCTGTTCCCAGTACCTCCACTTTATCAACAAATTCTAATTTTCGCAATTCTGTAAGAAATTCATCAATTTCCATGCGAATATCAGATGTGTTTAGTGACATGGTCACGTTCGCTCTGCCTTGCAGGGGAATGGTCTGGTGTATCGTCAGAACATTGCACCCAGAGGAAGCAACAACATTTAAAAGCTTGGACAACGTTCCAGAACGATCCTCGAGATGAAAGAAAAGTGTAACCAACCGCTCTTGCTTGATTGAGGAAAACGGAAAGACCGTATCTCTATATTTATAAAAAGCACTTCTGCTTAAATCCACCCGATGGACGGCATCCCAGACAGAATCCGCTTTTCCCCGATCAAGCATTTCTTTGACCTCGATGGTCTTTTTCATGGCTTCAGGCAATACATCCTCACGAACCAAATAAAACTTCTTATCGAATTTGTCGGCTCTCATCTCTCCACCCTCTTGGAACCCTACTCAATAAATTCAAATTCAAATTCTAATAATTTCACAATGTCACCGTCTTTTGCCCCTCGTTTTCTTAAGGCATCGTCAACTCCCATACCACGAAGTTGGCGGGAAAAGCGGCGAATGGATTCTTCCCTTGAAAAATCGGTCATTTTAAACAATTTTTCAACTTTTTCACCAGATACCACAAATGAACCATCTGATTCTCTGGAAATCTTAAAGGCATCCGCATCTTTTTCATGCTTATAAATGACACGATGAACACCTGTCTCCTCTTCCTGTTCAAGAGGAAATTCAGGAGTTTGCTCCAACTTATCGGCAATTGCAAATAAGAGTTCTCTTAAGCCTTTCCTCGAAACGGCGGAAATTGCAAAAATCGGATAATCCTCCGTCAATTGCTCTTTGAATTTTTTGAGGTTTTCTTCTGCTTCCGGCATGTCCATTTTGTTGGCCACAATAATTTGTGGACGTTCAGTTAGTCTCAAATTATATTCTTTCAGTTCTTTATTGATTGTCAGGAAGTCTTCATATGGGTCTCGCTCTTCGGTTGAGGCCATGTCGATCACATGGACAATGACTCTTGTACGTTCTATATGACGCAAGAATTGGTGCCCTAAACCAACGCCTTGGTGTGCACCCTCAATTAAACCAGGCAAGTCAGCCATAACAAAGCTCCTGCCGTCTTCTGTCTCAACCATACCAAGGTTTGGGACAATCGTTGTAAAGTGATAATCCGCAATCTTTGGTTTCGCTGATGAAACCACCGATAATAAGGTGGATTTTCCAACACTCGGAAAACCAACAAGGCCAACGTCAGCCAGCAGCTTTAATTCGAGTATGACTTCACGTTCCTGGGCAGGTTCACCATTTTCTGATAACTCCGGAGCAGGGTTAGCAGGTGTGGCAAATCTCGTATTACCTCGTCCGCCACGGCCGCCTTTGGCTATAACGGCACGCTGTCCATGTTCAACCAAATCAGCAATGACTTCCTTTGTTTCTTCATCAATCACGACAGTACCAGGTGGTACTTTTACAATCATATCCTTGGCATTTCTCCCGTGCTGGTTCTTGGACATCCCGTGTTCACCGCGGGGCGCTTTAAAATGATGCTGGTAACGGAAATCCATCAATGTCCTTAGTCCTTCATTTACTTCAAAAACAACATCGGCACCTTTTCCGCCGTCACCGCCGGCAGGACCACCTTTTGGAACATATTTTTCTCGGCGGAAAGCAACCATTCCATTGCCTCCGTCGCCACCTTTAACATAAATTTTAACTTGATCGACAAACATTCTATTCCTCCCGTCTGCACTGGTTGTTTCGTCTTGCGACGGATGTAATTAGCCCGCTTTCACCTATTAATTATTGGCAAAAAAACTTCAAATGCGAGCTCATGTTCAGAAAATTCCTTTACCGTCAGTCCTATCTCTTTGACAGAGCTTTCAGTCAGGAATTTTTCTATCCGTGCTTTCTGCTTTATTATTCCGCTAAAATCAAAAAAGAAACGAGCTCCATCTTCCTGAGAATCAATTGAAACGGCTAAATGATTTTCATCCAATGCCGTAATGGATTCATTTAAGCAAGAAAAGAACTCTTCTGTCCATTCTGTTAGCGCAAGTTCATTGATGTACAATATACCAGACTCCTGCAGCACTTCGTATTCCAAAGTGAAAATATTGCTTTCCCAATTTGCTCGAATAAGTAATGATGCAAATAAGGGTATATGTAAATTGGAAAGCTTTGTTTCATGCTGTGTCTCGATGACAATTTCATCAATAATTGCTTTTGCTCGATCTATTCGATTTAAATCTAAATTTCCTTTAATTAACTGCAGCTTATTTAGCCAATCATGCCGAGAATGTCGCAGCACTTCGATCATATTCCATTCTTTTTTCATACGTGCACTCCCACTTCAATTGTCAGAAAACTGTTTGCTTTAGTATATCAAAAAAGTTGGCTGGAGTATGTACATTTTATGTATAATCATCCTTTTGAGGCATAATGAAGCACTGGTTGGATTGATGAAGTGTTAATTCCATTGAAGTAAAAAACACGTTTAAGAAAGCGGCTCAACGAACAGACTTTCTTATCTTTTAAAAAGAAAACTCTAACCAATCGGTTAGAGTTTCATGCAGCAACTTATGCTTCTTGAGCTACTGGGTATACGCTGACTTTTTTATGGTCACGACCTAAACGCTCGAATTTAACGATTCCGTCAACTTTCGCGAATAGAGTATCATCTCCACCGCGGCCCACGTTTTCACCTGGATAAATCTTAGTACCACGTTGACGATACAGGATAGAGCCACCAGTTACGAATTGACCATCTGCACGCTTAGCGCCAAGACGCTTTGCGATTGAGTCACGTCCGTTCTTTGTAGAACCTACCCCTTTTTTAGATGCGAACAACTGAAGATCTAATTTTAATAGCATTTATTTCACCTCCCGCTTTTTGAAGGTTATTTTTAAGTTTTTCCCGTATTCTTCTTCAATCGTTTGTAATGAAATAACCATACCTTCAAGAAGAATCTGAACCTTCTCAATGATGTCCTCCGATAGGTTTTCCGAAAGAACACAGCGGAGAAAACCGTTTCCTTGTTTAATCTCGGGTATAACGCCCGTTAAGGCATGGATGGCATTAATTGTGCCAACAGAAACTGCCGATACGCCTGCACAGACAATATCCTTGCCCCGTTCAGCAAAAAAAGCATGTCCCCTTATTTCAAACTCCCGAATCTGATCAGATCCTGTACGAGTGATCGTAATTTCAATCATCTATATTGCTCAACACCTTATGCGTTGATTTTTTCAATGATGACTTTAGTATACGGCTGACGATGACCTTGCTTTTTACGATTGTTTTTCTTAGCTTTATACTTGAAAACAATGATTTTCTTCTGACGGCCTTGTTTTTCAACTTTAGCTGTAACAGTAGCGCCTGCAATAACAGGGCTTCCTACTTTTACATTTTCTCCGCCTACGAAAAGAACTTTATCAAAAGTAACTGTTTCGCCTGCTTCAGCAGTAAGCTTTTCAATGTAAATAGCTTGACCTTCTTCAACTTTCACTTGCTTTCCACCAGTTTCGATAATTGCGTACATGAACTGCACCTCCTTATAAACTCAGACTCGCCAATTACAGGCGTTTTGCATAGGCAAAAGCTTACTACCTGTTCTGAGCGGTTGTAGCACGGGTGCTACAAACATAACATTAAAATCCTACCACATTCACAGTCAATGGTCAATAGGATTCCTTTTTTTATCATAAAACTCTTCAACATCTGCAAATTGTTTTAGATTATAGTATGGACTAACTGCAGGGAGAATTTCAAAAAACACTTTTAAATGGGTCGCTTCTTCAAAATAGCTTTGAAAACTTTTGCCTGGCCCTTCGAACGCCGCTTTAACCTCCTGTGTTGTTTCAACAAGCACGGCCTCGAATTCGGAATGACGATGTTCAAATAATTCTCTTTCAAGCTGGAAGGCAACTGTTTCCGCACTTAAGATTCGTCCTGTCCCTTCACATACAGGGCATTTTACTTTTAATGCCTCGGATAAAGAAACCCTTGTCTTTTTTCTTGTTAGCTGGAGAATGCCAAGCGGGGTGAAGCCGATCACCCTTGTCCTTTTTTCATCCTTTTTGCATTCTTGTTCCATTGTTTCTGATATGAATTGCCTGTGGTGGTCTTTTTTCATATCAATAAAATCAGCGAGAACCATACCGCCCACATCGCGGAGACGAAGCTGTCGGGCAATTTCGATTGCTGCTAGTTGATTGGTTTTTACAACGGTGTCTTCAAGCTCGCTCTTCCCTGAAAATTTACCAGTATTTACATCAATAATGGTCAGGGCCTCGGTTTCATCAAAAATGAGATAGGCCCCATTCTCCAGCCAAACCACTCTTTTTAATGCTTTTTCAATTTCATGCTCAACCCGATAAGTTGAAAAAATATTTTCTTTTTCCTGATAATAACGAAGCACTACCTTACCCATTTTAACAGGCTCAGTTCCTTCAAGTTTCTGCTTGAACCTAACGTCATCAGCAATGACTTCACCCGAGGACATTTTTGCGATGGATTCAATCACCTTTTCAGAAAATAGATCCTTTTCAAAGAGAATTCCCGGATGGTTTAAAACAGATGCCTTTTGAAGCATCTGTTCAAAACTAATCCGCAGCATATCCAACTCTGCACGAAGTTCCTGCTCGGTACAATTCATGCTGGAAGTTCGAAAAATGATCCCTTCATCCTGATCTTTCATTTGCTTGCCAAGCTGGCGGAGAACTGTTTTCTTTGATTCATCAGCAATTTTTTTTGAGACGGCCACATAACGCCCATATGGCATGTATATTAAATTGTCCCCTTGGATTTCAATAATTCCTGTTGCTTTTGGCCCCTTTGTTCCGGTTGCATCCTTTTCAATCTGCACAAGGATTTTCTCACCTTGATGGACAAATTTGGCGATACTTTTTTGCTCTTTTATCGCTTTTTCCTCTGCCGCTAACACGAAACTTGCAAGAAGGTTCCGCGGTATATAGGCATTTTTTCCTTCACCGATATCTACAAAAGCAGCATTCATTCCCGGTAAAACCCTTGTTACTGTACCGTAAAAAATATTTCCAACCAATGAATGGTCTTCTGGATGATCAATAAACAGTTTTTCTACTTTATTGTTAATGAATAGAGCAAATCGCTTTTCCCTTGCAGCGTAATTGATAATTAATGTTTCCAAGTCTCGCTTCCTCACCTTATACTTGAATATTATTCTTTTACTATAATATACGAAACATCAATATGAAAAGAGGAGGTCGCTGATTTTATCAGTTACTCTTTTTTCCGTAAAATAGGCGTGCAGGACTTCATTTTCATCCAGCATTCGTTCTTCATTATCGATACTTTCAATAATGATTGGATGCTTGCAGCCGCGTTGAAACCGCTGCAGGACTTGAATAATCATATCCTCTTCATCTGCTTTAATCGGAACAAGATTATGGGGACCATCCACTTTACCATAATAGCGTTCCAATAAAAATCTCATAAATACATAACGGCGCTGCTTCCATTCATGATAGAGTGAAAAATAAAGGAAAAGGATGACCACCCAGACGTTAATGTGTGTTGGTGCCGTAATTAGAATCAGAATAGCAAACAAAGTAAGGAATCCAGTAGACATCAGCAATGTCAAACGGTGCGCCTCGGGAAATGGCCTTTTTAGGGAAAGAAGTAAAAAGACCAGCTTACCTCCATCCAGGGGCCATATTGGGAAAAGATTAAACAAAAAGATCATTAGGTTATATTCAAAAAATAGCTGAAAAAGGTCGGGTGAAAGCCATCCGATTTTTTCTAAAAAAAAGGCTAATCCCGTCATCCAGACATGCTGCAGTGGTCCGGCTACTACGACAATCGTTTCTTCCCGAAGCGGCCTATTTCCATGCTCATCCATTTCGGCTACCCCGCCAAATGGGAGCAAGGAGACTTTTTTGATTCTCCACGAAAAAAAAGAAGCCGCAGCAGCATGCCCCATTTCATGTATAAAAATAATCAAGAGTAATAAACAAACCTCTAGGAAATGAGCGGTCACAATCGATGCAGCAATGACAATCCATAATAGGGGATGAATATGGATCTGCCGGATTAAAGCACCTAGTTTACTCAAATTGAATCACCTGTATGGGATCAATAAAATGATTTCCTTTTTTAATGGCAAAATAAAACTCCCCTTTTGCTTTTGCTTTGTCTGTGGATGGAGATACAGTTCCGACTTCCTTCCCTTTGTCAATGTACTTATACAGACTTACATTGATGGACTCCAGGTTTCCATACCAGGATTCCGTTTGGTCCGAATGCTGGATAATGACAGTTTTACCTAAACCTGCTTTTACTCCAGCAAATTGAACTACTCCTCCGTTCATGGCTTCAACTTTCGTACCTTTACTCGTTTCGATCATAATTCCTTGGCCATTTTTCTGGAAGTTTTCAAGGATTCTTCCAGAGGCAGGTACTGCGTATTGAGGATTTGATGAAACATTTGCGGTTTGTTTATTCGGTGTAAAAGGCAGTAATGCTAACGGTTTTCCGAACTTGTCTTCATACCAATTTGAGACTGCAGCAAATTGGAACTCTGTTTCCATTGTTTGTTTCACCACATTTCTGGCTGAATCAAAGGTAGCTGTGTGGTTGCGAAACAATATGGCTACGACAAGAAATAAACAGGCAGATGCTAGTATCTTAAAAAGAAATACTTCTTTTCGAAATAGGGGATGTATCTCTTCCTCGGGACCCCCGCCCTCATAGCTAATAATTGGGCTAAAACCATGCTTTTCGTCCTCAGAAGGTAAGGTGAAAAGACGTTCAGGTCTCGAATTGTTCTCCATTCTTTCTTTTTCTTTTCTTCTTTTGGCAATTCGCCGACGAATATCATCCGATCTAGAGCGTACCATACCATCCATCCTTCCATCCGTTTCCCACTTTTTGTACAAGTTTATGTCTTGTCCGTTCAGAGTATGACAAAAGTTAGAAACGAATGGGTGATCTTCCTGCTTGTTAGGAAAAATGGAATTTCTAAAAAATTTCACATGTTAATATCCCTCAGTTGCCAAATATTTTGCTTCGAAATATAAAGCCTGTATAAACTTCTTCGCATTAATCCGAGTATTGGTTGATGAAGCGAAAGACGCTTGTTTTAATTCCGTCATTCGTTGACGTACGGTCGTAAAATCGAAAAATTTCGGCGCATAATTCTCAAATTTCGGATTCGCAAAATCGTTAAGACCAAGATACGCCAATTGATTTAATGATTGAGAAATTGCTCTGCGAACACGCTGTTCTGACGCTTTCCTTTCCCTTTCAACCTCATCTTGTGAAGCAGACGTTCCTAATTTTTTCAAGCTGATATGGGTAAAGATATCCTTTAAAATGGGAAATTCAGAATTAGACGCCAGCTTTGTCTCATATTGATATAAATAATCAATGATATCGAGCAGGTCCCTGCTTCCATTTTCTACCGGCTATACCGAGCTCGGAGAGTAAAATCTGCCCCCAGTCTGTAATTTTCTTCTCCTCTGTTGAAGGCCTTTGTTCTTTGGGAGAATTCCATTCAAATATATGGCTAATCGATTTTTGTATGTCTTGTATAGATCGTTCAAAACGGATCCGCTCCATGACCTTCTGTACAACTGATATTACTTCAATTCTGTTTAGCGGCTTTGTAATGTAATATTCGATTCCAAGGGAATAAGCCTCTCCGATCATCTCTTTTGATTCCACTTGAGAAATCATAATGATTTTCCCTTTAAATGACTTCACAAGACTCCGAACAGTTTGAATACCGTCCCGAATTGGCATCAGCAGATCAATGAATAAAATATCAACATGCTTTAATGCAAGAGAATGCGAATCAAGTAAGGAACCATCTTCCGCTTCCCCAACAACGTCACCTAATTCTTCATCCTCAATAATTTGTGAAAGCATCGATCGAAAGACTTCATCGTCATCTGTAATATAAAAAAACATAAACTCACCCTTTCTCTGCAATACTGAGGATTGGCAGTCGGATAGTGAAAATGCTTCCGCGCTCTCTAGGCAGGAGCGTTACTTCCCCTCCTAATTCCTCTGCCATTTCTTTTATATAAGAGAGCCCAATTCCCGTTGACGGTGTTCCATCTTCCTTATATTTAGAAGTAAATCCCGGTTTAAAAATGAGCTGAGTATATTTTGAAGGAACCCCCGAACCATCATCAATTACTTTACAATCGATCCATTGATCGTCTTTTTCAATCGTGACGGTTATTGTCCCTGTATCTTCAATCGCTTCGACTGCGTTTGTTACTAAATTGTTGATAAAAGACAGCATAAGGTAAATCTGATAATTCGGATGCTGTCCCCTAATCTGTGACACAATTTCAATTTTCTTTCCTAACAACGCTGCATATTTCTGATTGATTCGTACAATCATGTGTGCCACTTCATGTACATTCATATATTCCGGAAGACTTTCACTTGAAATGAGCTTCGAAAGGCCCGCAAAGATTCTTTGGTTATCTTTTTTTATTTCATGTACTTCTCCAGCTATCCGTAATGCTTTTTGTCCCCAATTTTCAATAGGAAGTCCTTGAGCTTGGTTAAAGTCATTCATACTTCGGTATAGATTGTAGGATTCTTTTGTAATCGTCTCTGCGTTTTGCAGCGTCTTTTTTAGATAAACGGACTCAACATATAAATTGGAGAGATGCATGAGCATATTCTCATTCTCCCTCCGAGTTTGCGATTCTTTCACCCTAAGTTCGTACAGCATCATCATATTAATAAAGGCCAAAACAAAAAAACTTCGAAATACCGCAATAATAATGATTTTGTTCAGTGCCCCAACTGTCACCGCAGTTCCGAGTACAAAAAAATGATACAGCATTAACTCTACAAGGCTTGACATGATTTCAATTGTAATTCCAAAACATCCAATCAACAGGGGCTGCTGAAAACGATTCACCCTCATTAAATAAAACAGGAAGGAATAGGTAAGATAGTAGAAGAATGTGGGGTATCTTAAGGTGAGAGATACCGACAGAATGAAGTCTGCCGACACCATCCAATCCAATAAAACACGGAACATTGAAACGGACAATCCTACCAATAGCCCCATTGCCACAGGTGGAATTTTTCGAAAGAACAATAAAGAAAAGAAGAAAATCGGCGTTCCGAAACTGACCCGAAATACATTATCGAATGGATGAAAATTCAATTCACCCGCAATCGGTATAATAACCATAAGAGCTATAATAATCCAAAAATCCTTGCCTTCCAGTTTCTTCGCTCTCAATCTACCACTTCCTAATAATTGCTTATAGTATACGCTTGCTGTTATAAACAAAAATTTTTTTATAGTCTCTTAATATGGGTTTCCAATCTCCTATTACATATAAGAAATACAGCTTGCATAGCAAAACAAGCTGTATTTTTGCCCATTATACCATAATTGTTTCCTTTGCAGCTTTAATGGGCCGATACACCGGAGACCACATTGCATTTTGGATTGCCTGATTAATGTCATCATTTTTTATTCGTGCCACACCATCAGCAACAGCCGCCTTCGCTACTTCTACCGCAACGATTTCTGAAATGGTGCGAAGATCTTCAATTTGCGGAAGTAAAGGCGCACCTGGCTTACTTACATCAATCATGCCTGCCACAGCTTCTGCAGCTGCTGCAAACATTCCGTCAGTAATAATACTGGCACGAGCCACATTGGTACCAAGTCCAAGCCCTGGAAAAATAAGAGCATTATTGGATTGTCCGATAACATATACAGTTTTGTTAAATGTTACAGGAGGAAACGGACTTCCGGTTGCTACCAATGCTCTTCCCTCGGTCCAATGGATGAGGTCAGCAGGCTTTGCTTCTGCTAGTGAAGTCGGATTGGACATAGGCATAATGACTGGTCTTTCAACGCAGGCAGCCATCTCTTTCACAATATCCTCTGTGAATGCACCTGCAACCGTTGAAGTTCCTATCAAAATCGTTGGATGTACGTGACGAACGACTTCAGCTAAGCTCCACCCCGCATTGTTTTCTGCTGCTGGACGAGCATATGGACGCTGGAATTCGCACAATTTCCCCATATCATCTGCTAGCAAACCATCTCGGTCAATACACCAAAATCTGAGGTTAGCTGATTTCCATGAAAGCCCTTCGCGTACCATAGCATCACGGATCTGATCCGCAATTCCAATACCTGCTGTCCCCGCCCCAAATACGACAATTCGATGTTCACTGAGCGGGACTTCGGAAGCGCGCACTGCGGCCAGTACAGCAGCTAGCGAGACAGCACCCGTGCCTTGTATATCATCATTAAAGGTACACACTTTATCTCGGTATTTCTCCAGAATTTTTCGTGCATTTTGAGAACTGAAATCCTCCCAATGAAGTAATGAATGAGGAAACATTCTCGTCGCTGTACTTACAAACTGTTCAATGAATTCATCATATCGCTCATCCCGAACACGGGGATGGCGATTACCGATATAGAAAGGGTTATTAAGAAGCTCTTCATTATCTGTGCCCACATCCAAAATAACAGGCATGACACGGGCGGGGTCGATTCCACCTGCAGCCGTATACACCGCTAATTTGCCGATTGCAATATTAATACCGCCAACACCCCAGTCACCAATACCTAAAATGCCTTCCCCATCGGTAATAACGATTAAATCAATATCTTCCGCACCCGCGTTGAAGTTTTCAAAGGTCTGTTCAATACCGTCTACATCATTGATGGATAAATATACTCCATGAGGCCTGCGGTATTCATTGCTGTAACGTTGAATGGCCAATCCGACTGTAGGTGTATAAACGATCGGCAGCATTTCAGGCAAATGTTCTGTAAGCACACGGTAAAACAATACTCTGTTACGATCATGAAGAGCCGATAAGGTTATATTTTTATGAAAATCATTCGGCTGTGAAGAAAATTGTTCATATGCACGGCATGCCTGCTCATCAAGTGTCAGTTTTGCGGGTGGCAATAATCCTGTTAAACCTAGTTCTATTCTTTCCTCCTCCGTGAATGCAACCCCCTTATTCAACAGCGGTACCGCCAATAATTCCGCGCCTCGTAAGGTTGTTTCTACTTCCCCATTTGGAGCAACTTTGAATTTTTCCATAAATTCCACTTCCATTTCCAAACAAACTTCTTATATACATACATCATTAGAAATACGAAAAACTGCTTATCAAGCAAAAAAGGGCTGCTGCGCCCTTATTGCTTTACCTGTAAAAGTTACTGCCTGTCCAAAAGAGCTGCACCTGCAATCCCAGGGTGGGTCATTTCATACGGATCGAGGATCAAATTTAGTTCCTCTTCTGTCAACACGTCATATTTCAAACATAATTCTCGGATTGGTGCCCCACTTAAAATCGCTTCTCTAGCAATACGAGCCGCTACTTCGTATCCAATATGAGGGTTAACTGCTGTAATGACTCCAACGCTTTTTTCTACATACTCTTTTAATCTCGCTTCATTCGCATTTATTCCTTTTAAGCAATTATCAGTGAAAGTATGGAAAGCATTATTCATAATGCTGATTGATTGCAGCAAATTAAATACGAGAACAGGCTCCATAACGTTCAATTCAAGCTGGCCTGCTTCTGATGCAAGACAAATCGTGTGGTCATTGCCAATGACTTGGAATGCAACCTGATTAATCACTTCAGCCATTACTGGATTTACTTTACCTGGCATAATGGAAGAACCGGGCTGCCGTGCAGGCAATGTGATTTCACCCAAACCTGCTCTTGGGCCAGAAGCCATTAATCGTAAGTCATTCGCGATTTTTGACATATTCATCATACAAACCTTTAATGCCGCTGATACTTCTGTGTAGGCATCCGTATTTTGCGTCGCATCCACAAGATGTTCAGCCCCCACTACCGGAAGACCACTGATGTTTGCTAGATGCTTCACCACAAATTCAATATAACGCGGGTCTGCATTCAAGCCGGTTCCGACGGCTGTTGCCCCCATATTCAATTCATATAAATGCTGACGGGATTGCCTAATCCGTTTCATATCACGTTCTATTACACGGCTGTAGGCTTCAAATTCCTGACCCAGACGAATCGGTACAGCATCTTGAAGGTGGGTACGTCCCATTTTAATAATCGGATTAAACTCTTCGGCCTTTTGCTGAAAAACGGTATGCATATCTTCCATGGTAACTAACAATTTCTCTAAAAGATTAAGAACAGCAATATGAATCGCAGTTGGAAATGAATCATTCGTTGATTGAGACATATTGACATGGGTATTAGGGCTGCAATGGTAATAGTCACCTTTTTCTTTCCCGAGTAATTCAATCGCACGGTTAGCAAGGACTTCGTTTACATTCATATTAATCGACGTTCCTGCTCCGCCTTGGATGGGGTCAACAATAACTTGGTCCTGCCACATACCTTCGATCATTTCATCTGCTGCCATGACGATCGCTTCGCCAATTCCGGAATAAAGCCGTTTGACATCCATATTCGCAAGGGCTGCTGCTTTTTTTACCATCGCCATTGCCTTTATTAATTCTTCATGAATCCGATATCCTGTGATGGGAAAATTTTCAACAGCACGAAGGGTCTGGACTCCGTAATAAGCATCCGCAGGAACTTCTTTTGATCCCAAAAAATCCTTTTCGGTACGCATTTTTGAATTTATTTCAATTTGTGTCATTTTTTTCTCCTCCTATTTTAGGCAACATTTGATTCTTTTTCAGAACTTACATACTGCTGAGCTTTGTCTTTATCAAATTCGCCTTCCCACTTTGCCATAGTGATGGCAGCCAATGAGTTTCCCAATACGTTCACGGCGGAACGAATCATATCCAATATACGGTCAATACCAGCAATTAAAGCGATACCTTCTAACGGTAACCCCATTGAGCCAAGTGTTGCCAGCACTACAACGAACGATGCACCTGGGACACCTGCCATTCCTTTAGAAGTCATCATGAGCACGAATAATAAGGTAATCTGCTGCATCAGCGACATGTGTACGTTATACATTTGGGCAACGAACAACGAAGCAAGCGCTTGGTATATGGCTGATCCCGTCAGATTAAATGTATATCCTGTAGGAATGACGAAAGAAACAATAGCCTTCGGACATCCGAATTCCTCCATTTTTTTCATGATGTTCGGGAGAACTGCCTCAGAACTCGCTGTTGTAAAAGAAATGATAAGTTCTTCTTTTAAAATTTTAATAAGAGTAAAAATATTCGTTCCGGTTAACTTTGCATTTATACCCAAAATAACAATGGTGAAAAATATTACGGTAATATACACAGCTAATACAAGCTTTCCAAGTGGTAGCAATGTGCCCACTCCAAACTTAGCAACCGTCACAGCAATTAGAGCAAAAACACCAAATGGAGCAGTTTTCATAACTTGGTTTGTTACCCAAAACATAGCTTCTAAAACACCGTTAAAGAAAGAAAGCACTGGCTTTCCCTTCTCCCCGATTGCCGCAACCCCCAGGCCAAAAAGGACACTAAAGAAAATAATCGGCAGCAGGTCACCTTGTGCCATTGATGCAAACACATTTTGCGGGAATATATGAACGATTGTTTCCGCAAAGCCTTTGTTTTGTGTAGAAGCTGCTGTCTGTTTGTAGGCTGAAATATCTGTTTTTGCAAGATGGCTCATATCTACACCAGAACCTGGGTGAAATAAATTAGCAGAAAGCAATCCAATTCCTATTGCAATCGTTGTAATGATTTCAAAATACAGAAGCGTCTTACCGCCAATCTTTCCTAATTTTTTTATATCCCCTACTCCTGCCACTGCAACAACAAGTGCTGCTATAACAATCGGCATAACAATCATTTTAATTAAATGAATGAAAATATCACCGATTGGTGAAATAAAGGAAATGGCTGTTTTGTTTCCATAAACAAGAGCTCCCACCACAATCCCTAAAATAAGTGCAACAAAAATTTGTCCCGCTAATCCTAACTTTTTCATCTCAATCCCCCTTGGTATCGTTTTCATTTTTAGTTTGATCGATTACATAACCAAGTGTATAAGCAAACCTACAAAACGATACAAAACGATACAAAAACCCACGAAATATTCTAAAAAAATTTTTTTATATGCAAAAAAAGCCCCGGCCTAAGCGACCTAGCCTCAGTGTTGATGCATTCTACTTAAAATTTTGTTTAATAAGCTGGAAATTAATAATTGCCTATACGATTAAAAAGCCTGATCACAGTAATCAGGCTTTCAGAGCGCTATTTTACGCCAAAAAACTTCTTTAATTTTGTGAATACACCTTTTTGATTGTCCTCAAGGGCCTGAAGCGGAATCGATTCACCAAGAATCCTCCTGGCAATGTTCCGATAGGCGATGGATGCTTTATTGTTAGGATTTAAGGCAATGGGTTCCCCATGATTAGATGCTTTAATCACTTCATCATCATCAACAACAATCCCGATTAATTCAATCGATAAATGCGCTGTGATTTCATCAACATCAAGCATATCTCCATTTTTCATCAAATGGTTGCGAATGCGGTTGATCACCAATTTTGGCGGCTCCACACTTTTCTCCTTTTCTAGTAAACCAATAATTCGGTCCGCATCGCGTACCGCTGAAACTTCCGGCGTTGTCACCACGATGGCTTTATCTGCACCGGCAACAGCATTTTTGTATCCTTGCTCAATTCCTGCAGGGCAATCGATGATGATATAATCATAATCCTGTTTTAGATTATCAATTAAAACCTTCATTTGCTCTGGTGTAACAGCGGACTTATCCGTTGTTTGGGCAGCAGGCAGCAGATAAAGGAGGTCTTCAAATCGTTTATCCTTTACCAACGCTTGATGTACTTTACATCTGCCTTCAACTACATCCACAAGATCATAGATAATTCTATTTTCAAGTCCCATCACGACATCCAGGTTCCGCAACCCGATATCAGTATCGACTAAACAAACTTTTTTCCCTTGCAGTGCTAATGCTGTCCCGATATTAGCAGAAGTTGTTGTTTTTCCAACGCCGCCTTTACCAGATGTAATGACTATTGCTTCTCCCACTTCAACGTCCCCCTTCTAATCTAGTTAGATTAGGTCTTAGATGCATTAATCCTTGTAATCTATCAATTACAATATTCCGATTTATATCTATATAAGCACATTCCATCTCGTGTTTTTCATCGCGGTTTGTGTGGTCTGGCGCTCTGTTTAAACAATCACTGATTCGTAATTGCGATGCTTTCATACTTGATGCGGCAATCACGGCCTGATCATTTCCATCGCAGCCTGCGTGGGCAATGCCTTTTAAAGCTCCCATTACAAAAATATTGCCTCCTGCTATGATCGTTCCGCCAGGATTCACATCACCAATCAAGAGCAAATTCCCTGGCACTTCAACAACTTGTCCTGAGCGGACAATTCTTGCTATGGTAACCATGCCATTTTCTTCTCTTTGTTTGTCAGCTTCTTCTGTCGTGATCACTTGCGAATTAATTTCTTCCACAACAAGGTGATTTTTTTGGCGAACCAAATCTCTTAATTCACCCTGTTGTTCGACAGTTAAATATCGATAACCCGTTTCAAGTTTTACCGGGATTAATGCTCGATCTTCATTTGTTAAAAGAGTCCCTGATAGTTTCTCATCCAACTCTTTTTTTAAATCTTCAAAGGAACAGTCATCGTTTAAGTGCAAGGTTAGCCCATCCTTGGTTCCTTTTATCGTAACATTTTGCCATTTTTTCATGAAGAGTTTTCACCTCAATATAGAAAAGCGGAAAAAATAAACTGCTAGATGCAGCTTATTAGATACTGTGCTTGTCGCACTACTTCATAAAATAATTCGACAAAAGCACAACAAAATCCTTTTTTCTAAAAGAATTCATTAGTCAGCTCGTAATCTGTCTGCAAACTTTTCGAAATTTCGTTTCAAAGGGTAGGAGGCAATAATTAAAAATATTGCATTTAAAAGAAGAGTCGGAATGAGACGCATGTTTAAAAAGCTCATAAAATCGATCGTAGTTATTCCGATTATTCGATTCATTCCGTATACAGCTGACTCTAGTAAGGCCACACCAATAAGTGAAACAACGGAAGTAGTGATCAAATTGACCTGTAAAACCTTCATTATTTTTAAAACAATAAAGGCAGTAAGCGGATATAAAAACAAATAGATACCAAGAATTTCTGTAAACACAATATCGAACAATAGTCCAAAAATTAGTCCGTAAATAATACCATGTTTGGCACTTCCATAGATGGTAAGAAAGAAAATAGTAATGATCAAAAAACGAGGGACCCATACTTTATCGCCAAATAGGTTTGCGGGCATAAACTGAACCAATAAGCTTTCAATGAAAAACAAAAGAACAAGAGATAAAGGTAGGAGGAGTTTTTTCATAAATTCTCCCCCTTTTGTGCTCCCATATCGCTTGCAGCAGGCTGTGTCGCATTACGCTTGATGACAAGTACGTCCTCAATATCATAAAAGTTCGCACCAGGCTTTATATATGCCGTTTGATTCAAACCATATTGATCGGTTTTGACACTTTCAACAGTTCCAATTAACAAGCCGGCTGGAAATACCCCGCCTAAGCCGGAAGTAATGACAGTTTGTCCTTTTTTTACTTTAGCATCGTAAGGAATTCTTTTGACTAGAAGCTGTTTTTTCTCCGCATCATAGCCTTCCACAAGGCCATAGGCATTGGCTTCACCTTGAATATAAGCAGAGATCCGATTTTTTGGATCCAACGCACTTAATAATTGAACGGTTGAACTAAATTGGTTAACACTTTTTATTTTTCCGACCAAACCAGTAGCCGTCATAACAGCCATGTTTTGCTCGATCCCATTGATTTTACCTTTATCAATTACAATTATATCATTCCATTGATCAGGATTCCTGCCAATAGCAGTCGCTGGTAATGGTTTAAAATCACTCAGGGTCTTTTTTTCACCTAATACATCACGTAGTTGTTTGTTATCTTTTTCAAGCTTTTGCACTTGAGCTTCTAGGCTTGCTAGTTTATCAACACGTGTTTTCAATTGTTTGTTCTCTTGATATGTATTTTGTAAATCCTGAAGATTACCAAAAAGATCTACAACATACTGCGTAGGCTTTGATACCAGGGATTGAACCCAACCGGAGGTATCTTTAACAAATTGCTCCGGCCAGGAGGGCTGACTCCTCTCCCTTAGAGAAAACCCAATCAATGCCACGAGAATAATGATGCTGATAAGCAGCACAATTAACCGTTTATTCAAGAAAAATTGTGGCATGATGAAACACCTCTATTTTTGGACTTTTATCTTGAGTCCTTCGCTTTATTTTTAAATAAGTTAATATGGTCTAATGCATTTCCAGTGCCGATTGCAACACAATCAAGCGGATTCTCCGCAATGATGACAGGCATTTTTGTTTCTTCGCTAATGATCCTGTCCAAATTTCGCAGTAAGGCACCCCCGCCTGTTAACACGATCCCGCGGTCCATGATATCAGCGGCTAATTCTGGCGGTGTTTTTTCAAGTGTATTTTTGACTGCATCAACAATCGCATACACCGTATCTTTTAGCGCAGAGGAAATTTCTTTTGCCGTAATTTCGATGGTTTTTGGTAACCCGGTCAATAAATCACGTCCGCGAATTTCCATATTATCGATACCTTCAGGTTCACCGGCAGAGCCAATTTCCATTTTAATGTTTTCTGAAGTCCGATCACCAATCATTAAATTGTAGTTTTTACGAATAAAGGAAATGACGGCTTCATCCATTTCATCTCCAGCAATTCGAATCGATTGGCTGGTAACAATTCCGCCCAAGGAAATGATCGCTACTTCTGTAGTTCCCCCGCCAATATCAACTACCATGCTTCCAGTCGGCTCCCACACAGGTAAATTAGCGCCGATTGCTGCCGCAAATGGTTCTTCAATAGTATAAGCATCTCTTGCCCCTGCAGCCCTTGTAGCATCAATAACTGCCCGTTCCTCAACGGCTGTGATTCCTGATGGAACACATACCATTACGTATGGCTTACCGGAAAACATGCCTTTATTTTTCATTGCCTGACGTATGTAATATTTCATCATCGTAGCTGTGGTCTCGTAATCAGCAATGACCCCATCTTTCATAGGGCGCAGTGCAACAATATTTCCAGGAGTACGTCCGATCATATTCTTTGCGTCATTACCAACAGCAACAATTTGTTTTGTGTCTGTTTGAAGTGCAACAACTGAAGGCTCGCGAAGAACAATTCCTTTCCCTTTCACAAAAACAAGGGTATTTGCTGTACCCAAGTCAATTCCAAGATCTCTTGAACCAATTCCAAACATAGTTTGTATCTCCCTTTCTGATACGAAATGCATTAAAGTTAAGGCTATTGTATTCGGTTACCAATAACTGTCGGTTTTTTAGAAAATCGTGTAGTAGAAGGCGGCGTGCTTAGTGGTTAACTTTGCCAATACAATGCCACAAGTAGGTATTTCCCACTATTCTGGGAAGGAAGAATCACCTTTGCGGCGCTCCGCCCCTTTTCCAAACTCCTAAAAAATCATAACCCATATTATAGCCCAACGTCAAAAAAAAACATAGTGTTATAAATAACCTTTTTCTTTTAATGAGACAAATTTATTTTCGCCGATGATCAAGTGGTCGAGCAAATCCACGCCAATTATTTTTCCGCACTCCGCCAGCCGCTTCGTCACCTCAATATCTTCACGGCTCGGTGTGGGATCTCCGGACGGGTGGTTATGCAGGCATATAATGGAAGCTGCGGAGCGTTTTAAAGCTTCGCGGTACACTTCGCGCGGGTGCACGATTGAGGCGTTTAGGCTGCCGATAAAGATGGTTTGTTTGTGAATGACTTGATTTTTCGTATTTAAATACAGACAGACAAAATGCTCCTGTGCAAGAAAGCGCATATCATTCATCATATACTTGGCACCGTCTTCCGGCGAACGAATGACATAGCGTTCATCGAAGGCTAAATTACTGACCCTTCTTCCTAATTCCACAGCAGCAAGGATTTGAATTGCTTTTGTCTGGCCAATCCCTTTAATCTCCGTCATTTCTTGTAATGTTGCACTTTTTAACTGCCGTAATCCTTCAAATTGGGTGAGGAGGCGGTTGGATAATTGTAAAACGGACTCCTCCTTTGTCCCCGTACGCAGCAGAATCGCAATCAGTTCGTGATTGGATAGACTTTGCGGGCCACTCTTCATAAAACGCTCTCGTGGTCTTTCATCCTCTGGAAAATCACGGATCATTAACCCATTTTTTGTAGACATTCTTTTCCTCCCTTTTATAAAGGAGTTAAGGAATGCCATGTTTCATGTTTCGTATGGCATTTTGTATCCAAGCCTTTTTAACTCACGGATTGTTCTAGAAACTGGTAAGCCAACAACCGCATAATAATCACCAATAATTTTTTTTACTAACATACTGCCATATCCTTGGATGCCATAGGCCCCCGCTTTATCAAGCGGTTCACCAGTTTGCACATACGACATGATCTCGCCATCCGTTAACTCCCAAAATAAAACTTCTGTTTTCTCATAAAAACGTGCAGTAGCTTGTGACGATAAAATCGAAACACCTGTGTAAACTTCATGTTGGTTTCCAGAAAGCATTCTTAACTTGCTGAAAGCATCAGCTTCATCGATAGGCTTGTGTAAAATTTGTCCCTGAAAGACAACAATGGTATCAGAACCAATGACAAATGCCTCAGGATGTTCCTGAAAAACAGCCTGTGCTTTCCGCTGTGCTAATTCCATCACAACTTCAGATGGTTGCAAGTCGGGGTCAAAGCTTTCATCAACATTTTTGCTTGAAACTTCAAAGGATAAATTAAGATATTGCAGGAGTGCTTTTCGCCGTGGAGAAGATGAGGCTAAAATGAGGGTTTGCATAAAATCACCTTACCTTTTTTGTATCAAAGGGAGATACATTTTTATCGTACCAAACTTTTAGATGGCTAACAATTTATATCTATAAAGTTTGCTAAGTTTTACTAATTTATTCGAACCATACCTAGAAATGCCAAAAAGCCTGTTCAAAAAGAAACAGGCTTCATTTCCCGGAAAATATTCTATATTTCTTTACGATTCGACGATTACTATACAAATATACTATAAAGAATAATAATCTGCCATAAAGGTTAAGAGATGCTGCTGCGCTTTTTCGAGTAATTTACGGTCTTTTTGCTTCTGATAACCCGCTATTTGCTTCAAGGCTCCAGTCACTTCTTGATTCAAATCCTTGATATCTTGATTTTTTATTCCTTTATTATCTATTTTATTTAGCTTTGTTTGAAGTTCTGAAAGTGTTTTTAGTTCACTGCTTGTAATAGTGCCTCCCGTCAAGGAATTGGTTGATAGAGTGGCTAAGAGCGGGACAAGGGTCATTGCATTTTCGACTACGCTTTTTTCAGCTGTTGTTAGATTCGCAAATTTCTTTTCAGGAATCGTGATCGTTTTGGCAAATACCCCATCCATTCCTTTGTGTTGATATATCGTGCCAAGGCTTCTAGCATGTTCAATAGAATCTGCTACACCTAGAAAAATATAATATTGACCGTTCCATTCCATCGTTTCGGCAGGAATTCCTTTTTCAACTGCTTGCCGTGCGACAGTATTGGCAGTTTCCTTTTTCGAAAAAACTCCGCCTTGAACCATATATGTTGTCAACGGCTTTAAAGTAATAGCTCCTTGACTTTTACTATTCGTATTAGCTATCTCCTTTTTAGAAGCTGGCATAGTTTTGGTTCCTACAGCTGCAGGTTTGCTGCCATCAGTAATAACCAGTTTGAGCATGATAAACCCAAAGCCTGTCCCAAGCAGAATCGCAAAAATGACTGATAATGCCATAGATTTGATCACACTGACATTCTTTTTTTCAACCTTTAATAGTGCGGGCAATCGGATTCCATTGCGTTGTTTGGAGGGTTTTACAGCCTGATAAAGACTAGTTTCAGTTTTTGTGGTTTCCTGTTGGGGAAGGATCCAATCAAAACTTTCCTCTGCTTCTTGTGTTGCAGCCGTCTCTTCGATCACTTCATGCTCCGATGTACTGGAATCGTATTCGATTGGAAGGTTCCTATTCTCATTGCTTGGCGGATCTTCTTTTGCGGGCTCCTCTAAATACGGCCTTTTTTCTCCATTAATTTTTATCGTAATTGGATTGCCGCTGTTCAGCTTGTTCACACTAAAGTCACTCCCATCTATCCGAACGGCTAATTTGTTTCATCCTATCATAAACCTAAAAAAAAATAACAAGACTTTTGTCGTCTTGTTATCGAAGGATTTCGTCAAATTCTTTGCTGTTTCGTGTTTATGGAGTTTGGGTGTTCGCAAACTGACTTAATAGATTTTCCTTGTTTACCGGATTCGGATATTCTACTTTTGGAAGCTGTTTTTCTAAATCAGTTAATCCGGGATAATATAAAGCTGAAACCGTAAGTGTAAAGGTGAACGGTTTTACCGTATCGGTTACGGATGTAATTTCATTAGTACCTGTGTAAGAAATGTTCTCAACTACAATAATCCGTTTAAAATTCTCAAGGATGTTGACAAACTTCTCAAAATCCTGATAGCTAGGTGATTGAACGCTTAACTGCGCAGTTATTTTCTCTACGGCGTTGGCCTGAGAGGTTCCAACCTGATGATTGATAGTATTCGTTGTCCCTGTTTGCTGCTGACTGCTGTTTGCTGTGGAACTTTGCTGTTGACTGCTGGAAGTAGTGGCAGAATTATTTTGGCTACTTCCAGTTGTAGAATTATTTGTTTGATTAGATCTATTCGAATTGCCGTAAACCAATTGCTTTTGAGTAGCAGCAATATCGGCTTCGGCAGAATCAGCCGCTTGTTGATTTTGTTGGCTATCGGTAAAATTCATGGACTCAATTTGGCTGTTGGAAACTGCTTCTGCCTGTTGAAAGTCTAGTAAAAGCTGATCTTGCAACGGTTTAACAGGCAACTGTTTTTGCAGCTCTGTTGAATTTGTTTGTTCGGCTTTCGCACCCTCATTTTGATCCTTTTTCTTACTTAAAACTTCCACTTGCTTTTGTTCAGAAGTTAATAACTTTCGTTTGTCAGAAAGATCTTCATTTAACGACTTTAAATAAAAAAATTGAATATAGGCAAAGCTGATCAAAAGAATGAATAGAATTGCAAAAACTGTTAATTTTTGCTTTTTAGTAAAAAGAAGCTTCATCGCTGTACAGCTCCTTTCATCTCAGTTCCATCCACCGATTGCTCATTAGGCAGTTTTTTTGCTTCCTCTATTTTTAAGATAATTTGGAACTCTCCTCTATATCGAGGCAAATATTGATTAGCTGAATTGCTCAATGTTTTTGTCCCCACCGTTGAATCAGTTGTAGAAGAAGTTTCATCCTTTAATGGAGTGCTGGTCAGCGAGGTTAACGTTGCCGTTTTTATCCAACCGACTTGGTTTAAGTTCTCTAGAAAATTGGCACTCTCCGTTGCTGTATCAAATTGAACCGAAATGGTAAGAGACCCGGAATCCTGTAATGAAAAGGACAAAATGAAGCCACGCTCAGGTAGTAAGGAATTTAAATGCTGGATGATCGGAACGGTAGGAACCCTATTTTCGGTTTCTTTTTTAATAGCGGTTTTTAATAGATCGACTGAGCTTGTCGGTGCTGCAGTCTGCTCTGATTTTCCCAATTGAGTAACTATTTTTTTTGTTAAGGCAATTTGGTCATTAATACCTTTAATTTGATTGTTTATACTCTGAATCTGATAAAAATAGAAAGCCCCTGCCATCAAAGAGAGTAGGAGTAGACTAACTATAAATACAATGAAGCCAATTTTTTTCGGTTCCTTTTCAGGCAGCAAATTGATTTCTACAAGCATGAATTACACCTCTTTTAACGCAAGTCCTAAACAAAGATAGTATTTTGAGGGTAGTTTATCTGTTTTATTTTTTGCGGTTTCAAGATTTAGCATATTTATAGGAACATCATACCTGTCTATTAATTCATCCAATACTAAATTTAGCATTGGATGATCACCATTTAAAAGAATCTTTAATATTTGTTTTTTACCATTATTTAATGTATAGCGGTAAAAGTCGAAAAACTTATTGATTTCTTTGAAAACATCTTCCAATTGCAGTGCTAATTCATTTGTGTCACCTTTAAATTTTATATCAGTTCCCATGCTATCCCGCTTAATGTCCCACTTGTTAATATCAAAGTCAAAAGGTAATTGCCGCATCACAACCGGAATGGTTCCTTCAAAAATACAAAGGCTGACTGCCGTTAAATCAAATTGGACCGTTAACAGAATCTCCTGCTCACGTGACAGATCCAAATGATGATATAGCCTGTATAAAGCTAATGGAGAGGTATCCGCTGCTATCGGTTGAAGTTTCAGGTTTGTAAATAAATCAGTAAAATCCAATACGTATTTTTCCGGGGCTGCAAATAATAGAACTTCTTTTGTTGTTTCGGAAGTATTTAGCTGGAAAATATCAAAAATCGGGTCTTCAAATGGCAAATGGATGGTTGCCCCCAGCTCCATGTAGAGATATCCTTTGATTTCATCGTCTCGGATATCAGCAGGTATTGTAACTTTACGGATGATCACAAGCGAGTCCTGGATGATAAAGCGGACAGACCGGTGCTTTATCTTCCAGTCATCAATACATTCATCCAAGATGTTGCTTAAAGAATCGAAATCATTTATTTTACCCTCTTTTATAATTCCCGTAGGCAAAAAACGTTCTTCACATTTTTGAGCGATGGGGGGATTAGCTTGTTTCAATTCAACAAAACGGATGGAGTGGTCGTTTATGATAATATTGGCAATTCGTTTTCTTGACAAATGCATGGAGAAAGCCATAAACTAAACCCCTTTTCTTAAATACTTACTGGAGAAGACGCAAATAAAGCTCAATTAATTGTTCTCCCCAGAAATAGGCTGTAAGCGCACCGGCAACAATATATGGTCCGAACGGAATGGGCTGCCTTCGTTTTATCAACTTTGTAAGAAGCCCAAATACCCCAAACAAGGCACCATATAATGTTGAGAGAAAAAAAGCCAGCAAAAATAATTTTGTACCTAAAACAAAACCGATGAGGGCAAATAATTTAATATCGCCGCCGCCCATTCCACCCTTACTGATAACCGCTATCAATAGCAAAAGCAAAAACCCTATCGTGGCCCCAAGCAGGCTGTCCCACCACGGGTCAAGTGGCCAAAAAATGCGTTCCAATAAAAAAAGACCTGCAAAGAAAAGCAATATTTTATCAGGGATTATCATATAAGATATATCAGAAACAGTAATGATCATCAACAAGGAAACCAATGTCAAGGCAATAAACAGTTCTCCTATCCAACCAATTCGATATGCTGCCAAAACAAACAATAGGCCTGTTAACAGCTCCATAACCGGATAAACAGGAGAAATCCGGGCCTTACAGACGCGGCATTTCCCCCTTAAAAACATATATGAAAAGACAGGAATTAGATCAAAAGCTGATAAATAACGTCCGCAGCTTGGGCATGCCGACCTCGGCTTGACAATCGATTGGTTTAACGGTATGCGAAGACCGACGACGTTGAAGAAAGAGCCAAAGGTTATTCCGTAAATAAATAATAATAAAAAAAGTAAGGTATTCATAATTTTTAAGGAGTAGTTACATTACTTCTTTTTAAATCTTTCTCTGCGATTGGTCCAGATTTTCCGATGGACTTTTTACTTCCCAGTAAAACCACTGAATATCCAAAGGTATTATCAGTTCCTAATGTAACCATAACATATGAGTCTGTGGATGGAAGTTGAGAAACATCAGCTGTTCCAATCGGATTGGTTCCAGTAGAAGTGTAAACAGCTTTGGAATCAGGGTCGGTAACAGGATCTAAATATCCCTTTGCCACCAGATACTTCAAATTCATATAAACTGATGTATTAGTTGCAGTAGGTCGTACAGTTTCATCTCCAGCAACAGCCATTTTAGCAGAGTTAATCATTTGCTGAGCATTGGCAACAACTGCATCCTTTTTACTATTATCAATAATCCCCATTATACTAGGGACGGCAATGGCAGATATAATTCCCAGAATAACAACGACAGCAAGCAATTCAATCAAGGTCATTCCTCGTTGGTCTTTCAGCTTTTTCTTTAACTTTTGTATCATAACATTTTCTCCTTTTTAGGTATATTAACCTATGTATCTATTTATCTATTATAAATTATTTGTCGAACATTGAATATCTATATTTGTTGGAGACAGTAAACATAATAAAAATCAATAATAATGATTTCACAAGTTTGTCAATTATCTAATAACTATTTTGGAATTGCGTAAAGAAATCAAACATTGGCAGCAGAATTGCGGCAACAATAGCGCCGACAAGAGAGGCCAGAAACACAATCATTAATGGTTCAATCAGCGCTTTGAGCCTGTCGGTTGCAGCTTCTACTTCACTCTCATAAAAATCAGCAACCTTTCCGAGCATTTCATCCAGCGATCCGGTTTCTTCCCCAATTGCAATCATTTGCGTCACAAGGGGAGGAAAGACCCAATGCTGTTTCATTGGTTCGGTCATCGATCTCCCTTTTTCCAGCGAATCACGCGCTTCAAGGATCACCTTTGCTATAACTTCATTCTCGACAATTTTTTCAATAATCTCCATTGCCTGGAGGATCGGAACAGAACTGGCAAATAAGGAGCTCATCGTGCGCATCATTCGGGCGATGGCCGCCTTTTGCATCATCTTGCCAAAAATCGGCATCCGTAACGTCATATAATCAAGGTAATATTTTCGTTTTCTGTTGCTTCTCATAAACAGGAAACCTGCAAAAATTACAGCCATACCCAAAACGACAAGCCACCAATATACTTGCATCACACTGCTTGCAGACAGGACAAAAGTTGTTATGGCCGGAAGCTTACTGCCCATACTTGAAAACATGTTGACAAATGTTGGAACCACGTTCACCAATAAAAAGATAACGACTCCAATTGCCAGCACACCGACTGTTAAGGGATAAGCAAGGGCTGATATAATTTTCTGCCGGGTAAAATGCAGTTTTTCGAAATGTTCTGCAAGACGTTCAAGCGTTTCATCCATATTTCCGCCAGCTTCCCCTGCTTTTACCATGTTAATAAACATTGGCGAAAAGATCTTCGAATAACGTGCTACAGCCTCTGACAATGGATTTCCCTGCCGCAATTCCTGTTCAATCCCAAGCAAAGCTTTTTTTAGATTTTTGCTTTCTGTCTGTTCAGAAAGAATCCGTGTTGCATCCACTATCGTTATCCCTGCTCTAATCAAGGTCGCGAATTGCCTTAAATAAATGACAAAATGTTGAAGTTTAACTGGATTCCCGATCGATATATCTTTTGTAAGAATGCTTTCCGAAACTTCAGACATTTCAATTACCCGCATCCCATCTTCCTTCAGCATCATCATAGCCTCACGACGGGAACCTGCACTAACAGTGCCCTGCCGTTTCCCTCGCCTATCACGGCCTTTATATTTAAACCTGGCCATCTTAAATTAAAATCTCCTGCATATAAGGAGCGGCAGCTTCTATTGAAATGAATCCCCGATCAATTAATTCTTTAATGCTTGATTCGAGTGTATGCATTCCTTGGGCCTTGGAAGTTTGCATCACACTGATGATCTGGTGTACCTTTTCGTTACGGATTAAGTTTGCAATCGCAGGATTATTAATCATGATTTCAGTTGCAGCAACTCTGCTTTTATGATCAATGGTTTGGAACAGGCGTTGTGAGACAATCCCCACTAAAACGGAGGCAAGCTGAATCCGGATTTGCTGCTGCTGTGCCGGTGAGAAAACATCAATTATGCGGTTGATCGTTGCCGGTGCACCTGATGTATGCAGAGTGGCTAACACCAAATGTCCTGTTTCTGCTGCTGTAATGGCTGTTTGAATCGTCTCCAAATCCCGCATCTCACCGACGAGAATGACATCAGGGTCCTGACGGAGAGCAGCCCGCAAGCCATTGGAAAAATTAGAGGTATCAAATCCAACTTCTCGTTGATCAATAATACAGTTCCCATGTTTGTGAAGGTATTCAATAGGGTCCTCAAGAGTAATTACATGTTTGCGCATGGTTTTATTCATATAATCAATCATTGCTGCAAGCGTGGTTGATTTTCCGCTTCCTGTGGGTCCCGTTACCAGGATTAACCCCTGAGGCAGTTCGATTATCTTTGTAAGAACTTCAGGTAAATCCAATTCCTGTATAGTAGGGATCTTTGTCGGAACGATCCGTAATGACAGCGAAATACAGGAACGCTGATGAAATGTGTTGACACGGAAACGGGAAACACCAGCAATGCTGTAGGAGAAGTCGAGTTCTCCTTTTTGCTTAAAGACATCCCACATCTGTACGGGAACAATCGCCTTGGCCATTCCTTCTGTATCTTCTGAGCTTAATACTTCCTTTCCATATCTTTTTAAGTCACCATTAATCCGCATAATTGGAGGAACACCAACGGTCAGATGGACATCTGACGCCTTCAACTCAAAAGCGGCCCGCAACAAAAGATCAATTCTTTCATTCATTTTGATTACACTCCTACTCAAGTATGGCAACTCGCAATATTTCTTCTGTGGTCGTTAATCCTTGTTTTACTTTTAACAAACCATCATCAATCAGAAATATTGTTTTATTTTTCACTGCCAAATCCCTTAATTTATGGGGGGATTCATTATTCATAATCATTTTTCGCATATCGTCATTAATGACGAGAACTTCATGGAGTGCTATCCTGCCTTTATAACCAGTCATGTTGCATGATGCACATCCCCTACCACGGGTAATCTTTTCTATCTTGATACCACGTTTTGCGAAAATCTCTGTTTCTCGTTTTGTTGGATCTTGGATTTCTGCACAATCACGGCATACTTTGCGAACAAGCCGCTGTGAAACAATACCGCTCAATGATGAAGCTAATAAAAATGGCTCCACTCCCATGTCAAGAAGCCTTGTAACCGTTCCAAGTGAATCATTAGTGTGCAGAGTACTTAAGACCAAATGACCAGTTAACGAAGCGCGGATCGCAATTTCAACAGTTTCTTTATCCCGTATTTCACCGACCATGATAATGTTGGGATCTTGGCGAAGAATGGAACGGAGACCGGCTGCAAACGTCATACCGACATTTGGGTTTACTTGAATTTGGTTGATCCCTTCCAGCTGGTATTCGACCGGATCCTCAATCGTTATTATGTTCATTTCATCACTATTAAGTTTGTTTAGAGTTGCATAAAGAGTTGATGATTTACCTGAACCAGTCGGTCCTGTTAACAGTACGATTCCAGTCGGCTTTGTAATTAATTCTGAAAATCTTTTATAATTTAACGCATTAAAACCTAGTTTCGTAACATCATTTAACGTGGCGGACATGTCAAGCAGCCGCATGACAATTTTTTCACCAAAAATCGTTGGCAGCGTTGAAATCCTCAAATCAAGCGGATGAAAATTTATATTCACTTTAATCCTGCCGTCCTGGGGAATTCGATGTTCTGTGATGTCCATATTAGCCATGATCTTTACTCTGGCTATAATAACACTTTGCATATGTCGTGGCAGTACCCGATCAGTCCTCAAGGCTCCGTCAATTCTATAACGAACCACAATTTTGTTTTCCTGCGGGTCAATATGGATATCACTGGCTCTTTGTGTCACCGCATTGGTAATAATTTGGTTCACTAGGCGGGCAATTGGCGAATCTTGCTCTCCAGCCTCAGCATCCTGGTTTCGTTCAATCTGGGTAAATTCCCCGAAAAATTCCTCAAACCCTTCATCCGCACTGTAAAATTTATTGATAGCCCGTATGATATCATCCTTTGTGGAGATTGATGTTTCGATTTGAAAGCCGGTTGACAAACGTAAATCATCAATCACAAAAAAATCAAGCGGATCAGACATCGCTACATAAAGCCGGTTTTCTTTTTTTAAGGGAATAATTAAGTTTCGGATTGCTCTTTCCTTTGGAATAAGGTTAAACAGATTCGTGTCAAATGGATAACGGTAAAGGCTTATATGCGGGATTCCCAATTGAAATTCTAATACTTCTATTAGTTGCTGCTCGGTGATAAATCCTTTTTGTAAGAGTGCATCTCCAAGCCGCTGATCATCAGGTTTCTCCTTTAAAGTAGTTTGCAATTGTTCCTCCGAAAGCAACCCAGCTCCTATGAGCAAATCACCAAGTCTTTTCCGTGTTTGTTTCATACTTATCCCCTCTTAGCTCTAATTTCCAGTTGTGGATGTTGCTTATTGTGAACTTCCTGTAAAATTAGCTGTTTCATTGTTCTGTTTAGCTAAATTATCCGAAACAGCGGTCTGAGTAGCAGTTCCCTGGCCAGTTGCAGACTCATTAAGTGCATGAATCTCCACCCTTTGAACGGGGGGATAGTAATCATTTGAAATTAATTCGCTGCTGACTAACTTGCTGCCTTGATATATATCACGATAAATATCTACTGTTTGTCCACTGGTACCCATCTGATTTACAAGGACTTGGCCTGGTTTAAGGTACGGACTATATTGGACAATCGCCTTTGGAGTGATTTTTTGTTCATTTTGCTTGACGATTTGGTAAACATACGGGAGTGGTTCTCCCCTAAGGGTTACCTGTAAGAGATTATCAGAGAGCTGAAATTCAAGTGTACAGCTGGTTTGGTTGGGATTTGAGAATACTAGATCTCTCTGGTTAAGAAGATCAACTTTTGCTTCAAATCCTAACTTTGCATATTTTGGCAAATCAACTCCAATATTCCTCTCATCAATTGTAAAATTCGTAGGTAATATCGCTTCGTACATCACTGTGGCCAAGATACTAAGGTTGTCTGGAGATAAACCATCGACTTTTTGTTTCTTAGCAAAGTCATCAAATGAAAAAGCGGAATTTGCTGAAATTTCTACTTTGGGATGATTAAGAAGCACAGTTTGTAATTCAACCGGTATTTCCACCAACGGGATTGTTGCAGTATTAAGAGTTACTTCAGTTTTGGTTTGATTGTTTAAAGAATTGATTTTGGGCTGCACTACATTATTCTTTTGTTTTTTTAAAGGCACAGTCTGAGCTTTTGAACTAGGACTAATGAAAGTATCCAATGCCTTGTTGCCAAAAAAGGTACTGCAGAAAATAAAAAAAGTACATAAGAAAAGGATAAGAAACAATTTAATCATCCGCTGATCATTATTCATGTTCTTTTCCCTCCTTATCGTTGAAAGTTATAGGAGAGATTTCCTCGATACCAATTATAATTTGATCCTCACTAATGTCGGTTTCATTCTTTTTTTGCAGAGATTCTTTATCAAATGTCATGACAGGTATTTCATCATCAGCCTCTCTTTTTGAGCCTGTTATCTCACTGTCGTCTGCAAATCCCTTGAGCAATTCCTCAATTTCAGTCAGGTAGCTATTTTGGCTAAAACCTTGTTGATGTTCTTCATATTCGGTTTGTTCTTCTGTTTCGATCTCCCGATTAAAGAGAAAAGAGATATCCTCATCGCTCGATTCAGGTAATTCGTCAGTCACTACCAATATTTTCTCTGTTTGACTAGAGCCAATACACTCTATTCCTTCTGTGTTCCCCGAATTTTGTTTATCGTAAATGAGTTCAGTAACTGCTTCTTCCAATGGCTCCTGTTTACCATTAAACGTCCCCGGCAAAATTTCCAGTTCTCTCGGTTCAAGTTTTTCATAGTCAAAAGCGATTTCTTTGTCGGATGAATAGTCGAGAGAATCTATTTCATCGATAAGTTCTTGTTCATAAGGTGAATCTATATCTTGAAATAAATATTTTCCAAGATATCTATTAAGAATATATGTGCCTGTAATAATTAATACAATTAGAATTCCTAATATTTGGACGAAAGAAAAGAAAGTTGATGCAGCCAATCCCCCTAAAGCAAATATGAACCCAGCCAAGACAATAACCACCTTCCCCATTTTGGAAATACCCATAGGGATAAAGTAGGTGACAACCCCAGCTACCAACAGCGATCCAACCAAAAATAGGAGATTAGTCATACAATTCACTTCCTTTAAAAAAAGAAACTTATTATTAGAAAAAAAGATTTTTTTAAGCCAATTCTCCGTAATTATACCAATCTATAAGGATCAATTCTATCCATATTTAATAGAATTAATTATTTATTATTATAAAGAAAAAAGAAGAAGGATTATAGTAAAATATAACTATCAAAGATTCCCAGTGAAAAGTTTTAAACAACTTACCATTATTTAAATAAAAAGTTTTATTCTTATAAAATTACAGAAATTTTTTTAGTGCTGCCTAACACCGCAATAAATGACTATAAACAAAGCAGAAATGCAATTATTACGGCAGGTGAGATAATGAAGAAATTAGTTTTTAATGAAAAAGGCCTCACACTTATAGAAATTTTGGTATCAATTATTCTCTTAACGGTCGTTTTTTTTACATTCATGGCTTTTTTTACAAATGCCTTTCATTATAATGCAATTAATTCAGACAGTATCCAGGGAATGAATATTGCGAGGGAATACCAGGCGAAGATCAAAGAGCCTGCTTTCGGTATTGACAAACTATTAGGAGAACCATCAGATCCTTCAACAGCCATTTCGAGTTTACATTTAACAGCGGGAACAACCCAAAATGGGACTCCCTACATTCCGGTAATTGACAATCAATACAACCTTGAAATCAATGACCCTAAATACAATATAAAAATTAAAATTAACACAACACCAGAAGCAATAAATGGCTCGTATCGTAAACTTTATTTAGTTTATGTAACTGTAAGTGATAAAAAAAACAAGCTGCTTTCCGAAACATATACATATTATGAATTGAAAGAAGGAGTATAGACAAATGGTGCCGCCGCTGAATAAACAGGATGGGCTTACTCTGATTGAATTATTAGCATCTTTAGCGATATTAGGTTTTTTACTGACTCTCATTTATGGGATCTTTATTAATGGTATTAATTACTCTACAAAAGCAAAAGCGGTAGTAATGATCCAGCAGGAAGCAAACATCTTGCTTACATCGTTAAAAGAAGAGCATCAAAACGAAAAATCATATCAGCTTTCAGTAAAAAAGGACCCCACAAAGGACCGCTATTATATTGAAATAAATACTTTAAACGAAAGTGGAGTAACCATAAATACTATTACCATTAACAATCCTAAATATTCCTATCAGTTGTTTGATGAAAGTAACAATCTTATTTCTTCAAGAAAATTTATCAATACCACTACCGAGGATTTTTATGTAAAAGTAATTTTAACCTCTGTTAACAATCCCAATAACACATATAAAGTGGAAACCATTTTATCCCGATTGTAGGTGAGGAATAAATGAAGCAATTAAACAACCAAAAGGGAGCAGCCTTAATAGCTGTCTTGTTAATATTCACCGTTTTCGCCATTTTAGGTATGACTATATTCTCTTTTACGCTCTCAAATACAAAACAAATAAAAAACTCTGAACAGGAGATGCAAGCGACTGACCTTGCTGAAATGGGTGTCGTTCATTATAAAGAGCTGTTTATCCAGCAAGCTGCAGTGACATTGAATACTGCCATAACAGATGTAAATACGGCAATAAAACAACAGCCACAACAATTTCCAAACGAACAAGCTGTAAAAGATTTTTTTTACGGAAAAATAAGGCAATATGAAAAAAATAATCAATTCATCCCATCTTTGCCGCCTTTACAGTCTTTTCGAGCAGATTCAGCTCGTATCTTTAGCTATCAAATTAGTAATCCTGATACGAGTTTTCCTGATGTTATTACTAACGACATAGCACCAATACTTACACTCACATTTAACAGTAATGGAGAGATCGCACCAGCCAATATTTCAAAAAAAATCATACCAACAATAACTCTAAAAATAGATACCTTAGTGAAGTTCAATGGAACGGGTGTGATTAGTGCTGGGAGTGGACAAGGTGCAACTGAATGGAATGGGGCTATTCCTTCCAAGCCGGCTGAACTAAACAATATCTGTTCATCAAAGGATATTACAAAAACGGCTTGCTACTATAGTGGAGATTATACAATTCCTATGTATACCGATAATATGACAGCCTATGTCAGTGGGAATATAAATTTGACTGAGGGGTCTTCTAATCTTACAGGTGTACATATTTATGCAACTGGAAATGGTGACTTTGGAAATGTAAATGGTGGTATTCTCAATTCAACAATTTATATTGGAGGAGTTTCAAATTTCGGAAACTTAAACTATAATGGGGGGGGGATTCAAAACTCAACCTTATATATTAATGGAAATGCATCGTTTAATAAGCTTAAGGATGGTATTGAGAATACTTCCATATATATTATGGGGAATGCAAATTTTAATAAAAGCAATATTGGGGCATTTTCACTTGATTCAAAGGTATGTGTCCAAGGTACTACAAACTACCTCGAACCGAGAATATTTTCTAAGGTTTTGAATGAAGCTGCATATAAAGCAAATTGTCTCGTCGATGGATCGACTGATACCAGCTCAGACATTTCTTCGCAAATTGATAATCTAGAAATTAATTATGATTATAACTAAAAAGGAAGCAAATCATTTTGCTTCCTTTTTAGTTAAAGAGTCGTTTTAAAATTAAATAATAGTACGAACCATTGGTTTGACTTCTGAAATAAAGTAAAGTGACCCAGTAACCACTAGAATACTGCCATCCTCCAAATTACTTAATTCCTCACGAATCGCCTTCTGCCAATCATCACTAGCAAATTTATTATCCGAATGACTAATCTCAAATAAGGTATCAGCCGCTGCCGCTCGCGGATAATCAAACGAAACAAAAGTAATTTTATCAGCAACCTCGTCCAATTTGCCAATCATTTTTTCTAGGCTTTTATCTTTTAAGGCCGTAAAAACGATATGAATTTTGCGATCACCAAAGCGCTGGTTTAGTTCATGAACAAGAGCGGTAATCCCCTCATCATTATGGGCGCCATCAATGACGACCAAAGGATTTTCGGAAAGAATTTCAAAACGTCCCGGCCAGTAGGCTTTTGTTAAGCCTATCCGAATGTCCTCTTTACTTAGTGGAAACAAACCTCTCTCATTCAAGTACAATGAGGCCATGATCGCCAGCGATGCATTTTCTGTTTGATGTTCGCCAATCATGTTGATCACTAGGTTTCCAAGAGTCCGTTCATGATTTCTTAAAGTAAACTGTTCCCCTTTGGGAAGCGACTTATGATTTTCAATCGAAAAATCCTTGTTTATTTTAAATAAAGGAGCTTCCATCTTTTCTGCTTGCTTTTCAATGACCCCTAAAGCATCAGGTCGTTTTACCGCAGTAAACACTGGTGTTCCCGGCTTAATGATTCCCGCCTTTTCAAAAGCTATTTCTTCATACGTGTGCCCGAGAATATTGACATGGTCAAGGCCGATATTCGTTATTATCGACAAGATTGGCAGAATGATGTTGGTCGAGTCAAATCGACCGCCCAATCCTACTTCAAAAATAACAATGTCAACCTGATGGACTTTGGCAAAATAATAAAAAGCCATCGCTGTAATCACTTCAAATTCAGTTGGCCCTTCAAGTTCGGTTCCCTCTAATTCATCTGCCAGGGGTTTAATAACATTTGCAATTTGCAAAATCTCTTCATCCGTGATTGGTTTGCCGTTGATGCTAATCCGCTCATTAAACTGTTCAATATATGGTGAGGTAAAAGTGCCAACAGTATGGCCACCCGCTTGTAAAATTGAGCGGAGAAAGGTGACAGTGGACCCTTTTCCGTTCGTCCCACCGATGTGAACAGATTTAAGGTCACGATGCGGGTTTGCTAATCTCGCCATCATCCATTCCATTCGTTTTAAACCAGGTTTAATCCCTAATCTTAAGCGCGCATGAATCCACTCCAGCGCTTCTTCATATGTCGAAAACATTTTAAGTCCCATCTCCAATTGTTTGATGAAAAAACATCTAAAGACGAACCTGCAAAAAAACAGATTCGCCTCTACTCAACACATTAACCCCTTAGTTCATTAATCCGTGCTTGGACAGCATCTCTCTTTTCAAGATAATCCTCTCGTTTGGCACGCTCTTCCGCAATGACATTTTCTGGGGCTTTTTTGACAAAGCCTTCATTGCTTAATTTCTTTTGAACTCGGTCTACTTCTTTATTTAATTTATCCAATTCTTTTTCAAGACGGGCAATTTCTTCGTCGATGTTAATTAAGCCTGCAAGCGGAAGGATAATTTCCATGCCAGTGATCACTGCTGTCATAGCCTTATCTGGTGTCTCAATTTCAAGACCCATTTGTAATTCTTCCGGATTACAGAAACGCTCGATATAGGCACGATTCTTTTCAACTACTTTTAATGTTGTTTCATCTTTCGCTTTTACCAGCATTTTGATTTTCTTACTCATTGGTGTATTCACTTCAGCCCGAATGTTACGAACAGCGCGAATCATTTCGGTCAACATCTTCATTTCAGTTGCTGACTCTTCATCGGTATATTCTGGAACAACTACAGGCCAAGCAGAAACCGTAATCGATTCGCCTTGGTGCGGTAGGTTTTGCCAGATTTCTTCCGTAATAAACGGCATGAATGGGTGAAGCAACCTCATTGTTTGATCCAAAACATATGCCAGAATTGAACGAGTAGTTTTCTTAGCAGCTTCATCTTCACCGTATAATGGGAGCTTCGCCATCTCAATATACCAGTCACAGAAATCATCCCAAATAAAGTTATAAAGGGCACGGCCTACTTCACCATACTCGTACTTATCAGAAAGTCTTGTCACATGTTCAATCGTTTCATTCAGTCTTGTTAAAATCCATTTATCAGCAACTGATTTTTCTCCGCTTAAATCGATTTGTTCGTACTGAAGACCATCCATATTCATTAAAGCAAAACGGGAAGCATTCCAAATTTTATTGGCAAAGTTCCAGGTTGCTTCAACTTTTTCTGTGCTATAGCGCAAATCCTGACCAGGTGAGCTTCCTGTTGATAGGAAATATCTTAAAGCATCGGCACCATATTGATCGATGACATCCATTGGGTCAACACCGTTGCCAAGAGACTTACTCATCTTGCGTCCTTGGGAATCACGAACAAGTCCATGGATTAACACATCTTTAAATGGACGTTCACCAGTAAATTCAAGGCTTTGGAAAATCATTCTCGATACCCAGAAGAAAATGATGTCATAGCCTGTAACAAGAGCATCCGTTGAAAAATAACGTTTAAAGTCGGCAGATTCTTTATCAGGCCAGCCTAAAGTTGAAAATGGCCATAATGCTGAACTGAACCATGTATCCAATACGTCATTATCCTGTACCCAATTTTCGATATCTGCTGGAGGATTTTGGTCCACATAAACCTCGCCCGTTTCTTTATGATACCAAGCTGGAATGCGGTGTCCCCACCAAAGTTGACGGGAAATACACCAATCACGGATATTTTCCATCCAGTGTAAATACGTTTTTTCAAAGCGGTCTGGCACAAAGTTTACTTTGCCTTCTTGTTGCTGCAGTGCGATTGCCTGGTCGGCAAGTGGCTGCATTTTTACAAACCATTGTGTTGATAAATATGGCTCAACAACTGCTCCGCTCCGTTCAGAGTGGCCGACTGAG
Source organism: Neobacillus sp. PS3-12 (assembly GCF_030915385.1). GTDB lineage: Bacteria > Bacillota > Bacilli > Bacillales > Cytobacillaceae > JAEVLT01. The sequence goes on from NZ_CP133268.1 coordinate 1,165,484, forward strand.
TGCATATGATCCTCAATTTTAAACAGAACGCCTAATTCTTGAAGATCTTTTACAATCTGCTTGCGGCAATCAAAACGGTCCATTCCTTGATACTTGCCTGCATTGGCATTCATCGAGCCGTCTTCATTCATGACAAGAATCCGTTCAAGGTTGTGGCGGTTACCTACTTCAAAGTCGTTAGGATCATGGGCAGGTGTTATTTTTACAACCCCTGTTCCAAATTCCATATCGACATATTCATCAGCCACAATTGGGATTTCACGGCCAACGATTGGAAGGATGACTGTTTTTCCAATCAAATGCTGATATCGCTCATCTTTTGGATGAACCGCTACCGCACTATCACCAAGCATCGTTTCCGGACGAGTTGTCGCAATTTCAATGCTGCCAGAACCATCAGCCAAGGGATAGTTCATATGGTAAAAGGCTCCTTGAACATCCTTATAAATTACTTCAATATCGGAAATTGCCGTTTTAGTTGCTGGGTCCCAGTTGATAATATATTCACCGCGATAAATAAGACCTTTTTTAAAAAGGCTTACGAATACTTCCCGAACCGCTGAGGATAAACCCTCATCAAGAGTAAAACGCTCACGGCTGTAATCGAGTCCTAAACCAACCTTTGACCACTGCGCTCGGATGTGAGCTGCATATTCTTCTTTCCATTTCCATGTTTCTTCAACGAACTTTTCTCTGCCCAGGTCGTAACGGCTTTTACCTTCTTCACGAAGCTTTGCTTCTACTTTGGCCTGGGTGGCGATTCCGGCATGGTCCATACCAGGCAGCCAAAGAACATCATACCCCTGCATCCTTTTCATTCTTGTGATGATATCCTGTAACGTCGTATCCCAGGCATGTCCCAAATGCAATTTACCTGTTACATTTGGCGGTGGGATTACAACTGTATATGGCTGCTTCTTGTCATCATCTTTTGCTTCAAAAAACTTGCCGGACAACCACCATTCGTAGCGTCCTTTTTCAACTGCTTGCGGATCATATTTTGTTGGCATTGTAAGATCCTTTGTATCCATTCTAACTCCTCCTCATAATCAAAAAGGCAGTGCGAGCGTAGCTCCGCCCTTTTCCTTAAATAAAAAAACTCCAGTCGTCATAAAAGGACGAATGGAGTTTGCATCGCGGTACCACCTTTTTTCCAATCAAAAAATACGATTGGCTCTTCATCGGATAACGGATTTCATCCGTCTTCCACTACTAGGATAAAATCCGTTGGCGGAAGAAGCTCTAGGGCGACATTCCAATGTTCTGCTTAGGAAATTTTCCAGCATCTAATTTCCCTCTCTATAAGCAGGCGGGCATTGTACTCTTCCCTGTCTGTGCTTTTTATTATTCAGTGCTATTAACATACTATCGAAAAAAGGGGAATCTCGTCAATAATCATAACCTAATTTTTATTTGTTTATACATTTGAGAAGATTTCGTGTGCACACACAAATGGAGGAATAGACATAAAATATCATCTAAAGAGAAAAAAGAAGAGGTGTTCCGATGAGAAGAAGGTATAACAAGTTTTCAACACCCACCTGGTTCCAAAACTTGAAACGTATTTGCGGGCAGTTTATTATCCCTATTTGTGTCTTTCAAGGAATTCGAACCATTCTGCTGCCTACCATCTTTGATGTATTATTATTCGTTATCCTTGTATTATTAGCAGTTGCCATCTATTTAGAAATCATTTAAGGAGCCCTTTTTTATTAAACTTCAGGGGCTCCTTCTTTTGTTTCTGGATCTTGATCCGCTAATCTCATCGCTACATATTCGGTATTCTTATGATGCCAATATCCTCTCAAGAGCTGTCTTACAAATTGTAATTCATTTCTCTTATGTGGCTCTTTGTGATAATACTTTTCGACAACTTGAATAAGCGAGATCGGATAAGCCAAATAGCTGAGAAAAAGTAATTTCTCATCAGTCTTAAACGGAAAATATTTGTGATAATGCTGGACCCATTCAATGCACTCATCATTTCGTTTTGGACGAGTATTTAAGGTGCGTGATAAAAACGGCAACATATCGTGAATCGGTGATCCAAAGCCAGCCTGTTCAAAGTTTGTAAAATAACCATAGCCCCGCTCATCATATAAAAAGTGTTCACTCGAAATTTTCCCATGAATGATGACAGCTCTGGCCTTTTCCTGTTCCTTGGTATTTTCATACCATTCCTCAAATTTTGATTTTGAGAATCGAAGTGCCAGACCAATTTCATTAAAATAAAGACAAAATAACAATTCAAATGGCGACATATACGTTTTTTTTTCGCATTCCCCTACAAAGCCATCGAGGAATTCCTGATTTTTCTCGTACTGACTGATTGTTTTTTCGTAATGTTCGGTTCGCTCTTCCTTTTTAACTGGAATATCCTTTGCAGATAAAGTATGCAGTCTTGCTAATTCGCGAAACAGCTGTCGATGGCGCTCACTTCGGGTCTCAGTTACTTCATTAGGAAGCCAGGGCATTATATAATACAAATCTTTTTCATGGAGAACAGCATATCTGCCATCCACTGTTGGGTAGATCGGGACAATTCGATTGTAGCCTTTTTGATAGAGAAAATGGACGTGACGAATAAAATCTGTTCCGTTTTGCGGATCGATTTTTTTCAGGGCAAAGTTGCCCTTTCGTGAATAAACTTTTTGTACCCTCCCAAAATCCTCAACAAAAAAAGGTTCAATCTGATAATGATTTAATATCGGTTGAAGCTCTACTAATCGATTTGAGTCACTCATAAACTCATCTCCAAAAAGAACAGTGAGCAGGTATAAAACCCGCTCAACATGCTATCTCATACATGAATTATTATTTCTTTGCCATTGGTTCCATTGGGATATATAAAACTTGCCCTTCGTTCACATCCGCATTCAATTCAAGATGATTCACACGAAGAAGATTTTGCAGGGTTACCTCATATCGTTCAGCCAGCCGATCTAATGTATCTCCTTTTTGGACAATACAAACCTTTAGCTTAACTTGATCATCCCCGCCTTCTTCTTTTCTGGCAAAGAATTCAGTTAACGACATGCTTTTCTTTTTCGTTAATTTTTCTACAATTTTGCTTTTAATACTTTTTTTCGGCGGAGAAACATGATCAGAGCTTGAACTTGAGGATGAACTCTCCTCATAGATACTAACTTCCTCTTTTTTGATCTCTACATGCTTTTCTTCGTATGTCTGTTCATTTTTGGTAATTTCGATATGTTGTGCGCCTTCATTACGGCCTTCATAATAATCTTCTTCTTGGTAGGAAAGTTCCTCATTTGCCCCTTGATAGGAAAAATTAGGATAGGGGCTATATTCAGGAACAATTTCCTCTTCAGGTAATCTTCTTGCTTCGGCGACAAACAATTGATTATATTCATTTGTTTCCTCTTCATCGATTTCTTTTGCCTGTTCTGCTTGATTTCGATTGAGGATTTCAAAATTTTGAGCCTCTTCTTTCGGCTCGCTTTGTTGTGTACCATATAAACCACTAATGGTAAGTTCTGCTGAAAGCTTTAAACAACTTCGTTCCGGAAGAGTATAGTCAAACGATTCCACCATAACGTCAATATCATAAATACTTTGAATTCGATTATTAGGAATGGTAATATCTACCGGGAAACGGTGGGAAAAATCACAGACACCTTCATCGCGTTCCTCTACGTTTTGCACATACTTTTGGGTTGAAGGATTATCTTCCTCACCCGCCTGTGTTTCATTGAAGCTTTTATATTCTCCGGTTAACTCTAAGGACCCACGGATGGTGACGTACTGATCATTTTCCTGGATGGTAATGTCTGGATCAAGGGAAATCGAAACAAGCTCTGCGACTTCCTGTCCTTTTCTAAACCACAAAGATTCCTCCAGGGAAAATCTTAGAGAGGATTGATTCTCCTGAGACAAAGCGACTCCTCCTTTCATTTCCAACCATTTTAAAATCACTATGTCACTTACACTCTATGAATTTTTGAGTTCAAATATGATAAAAAAGCTTTTGGGCGCAAAAAAACACACTCATCAGCTTTAGAGTGTGCAGAATTTTTTTATAATGATTTTTTACTTATTTCTTTCGGATTATTTGTTGTTTGTACCAATGGACGAATTCCTGCCAAGACTTGTTCAATATCCGTCGTTTTGCTTCTGGCATTTAATAAGATGACAATCGAGGTTTTGTCAGGATAATAGGCATGAAAGGAGTACCATCCGCCTAAAACACCAATGCTAAAAACCTTCCCTTCTTTGTTATAAAGGCCAAGGCCATATGTCGAAAAATGAGAAGGGGTAATGATCTCCTTGACACTATCCATTGAAATAAGTTTTCCATCCATTAAAGCTTGGTCGAATTTACTTAAATCAGATGCTGTCGTATAAATATCACCATTTCCAAATAACGGATAAACAGATAAGTACTTTGTCGTTTCTGTCTTATCACCATTTTGGAAATAGCTTACTGACGAATATGGAACTGGATGTTCATGGGTTATAAATCCTGTTTCCTTCATCGGTACCTTATCCAAAATATTCATTTTAATATAATCATGCAGGCTCATTCCTGTTACTTTTTCTACAACATAACCAAGGATAATATAATTGGCATCCAGATAATCCCACCTGGTCCCCGGCTGAAATTTTGCAGGATGTCTTTCAATTTCCTGAACAAGCTTAAGGGGTGTTGTATCTCCTCTTTGCCAATGAAGGCGATCAATACCAGAGGTATGAGTCAAAAAATGATATAGCTTAATATTTTGGCCATTTGGAAAGTCCGGCAGATACTTTGAAATTGGATCTTGAATATTTAATTTACCTTCTTCTTGAAGTTTCATAATACTGGTCGAGACAAATATCTTTGTGACTGAGCCAATTGGAAAGGTTGTTTCAGGTTGATTTAAGGTCTTCTTATCTATGTCAGCAAAACCAACGCCTTCATTAAAAATCGTTTGGTTTCCCTTAACAACCGTTACAACACCACTATAATTTCCCTTTTGTAAAAAGTCTCTGATATTTTGGCGGATTTTTTCTTCCTGTTCTTTCTTCTTTTTTTCGGCTTGTTGTTGCTTTTTTTCCAATGCAATGGATTTTTGCTTTTCTTCATTCGTTGTACTTTTTTGAGAATCTTTTTTGGTGCATGCAAAAAGTGTAACTGTAAACAACAATACAATGAATAACACACTTAAATTTTTACATTTCATATTTCTCTTTCACTTTCTTATATTTATACAACGAGCCAATTATAGCATATTCATATTTTCAAATGGATTAATTTTGTATTAAAAAAACACTATCAAATAATGAAAGTGATAAAAACTAAAAAAAGCTGTACCGTCTTATTTCAGTGACGGTATAGCTTTTTTAGTTTTGTTGTATATCATTTATTTTAATTTTGAAAAAGCAATTTCTGCTGCTTGAATCGTCTTTGCAATATCCTCATCAGAGTGAGCAGTAGAAAGAAATACTCCCTCAAATTGGGATGGCGGCAAGAATACCCCATTGTTGGCCATTTCTCGATAATAAGTGGCAAAATAGTCAAGATTGGAGGTTTTTGCTTTTTCATAGTTGATCACATTTTCATTTGTAAAGAAGAAACCGATCATAGAACCTGCACGGTTACAAGTAAATGGAATTTCATACTTTTCAGCAGCCGCCATCATTCCTTTTTCCAGCATATCTGCCTTACGGATAAATCCTTGGTAATCTTCTGGTGTAAGCTGGCTTAATGTTTCATAGCCTGCTGTCATTGCAAGCGGATTACCTGAAAGGGTTCCTGCTTGATAAATCGGACCGCTTGGAGCAATTTTTTCCATTATTTCAGCTTTACCACCAAAAGCACCAACTGGAAGTCCCCCGCCAATCACCTTTCCAAGACAGGTAAGGTCTGGGGTAATATTGAAATATCCTTGGGCACAATTATAGCCAACCCGGAAACCAGTCATGACTTCATCAAAAATAAGTAATGCGCCATATTGTGTTGTAATTTCACGCAAACCTTCTAAGAATCCTGGCTGCGGCGGAACAACGCCCATATTGCCTGCTACTGGTTCTACGATAACTCCCGCTAAATCTTCACCATATTTTTCGAACACCAATTTAACACTGTCCAAGTCATTATATGGAACGGTTAAAGTGTTTTGGGCAATTCCCTCAGGTACTCCAGGGCTGTCAGGTAATCCAAGAGTAGCAACACCTGAACCTGCTTTAATGAGCAATGAATCACCATGGCCATGATAACAGCCTTCAAATTTCAAAATTTTATTGCGGCCGGTATAACCTCTGGCAAGTCTTAAGGCACTCATTGTTGCTTCAGTACCAGAAGATACCATTCTAATGATTTCAATCGATGGTACACGTTCTTTAACTAGCTTTGCCAGCTTATTTTCCGATAGAGTTGGGGCTCCAAAGCTTGTCCCGCTTTCAGCTACTTTTTTAAGTGCTTCAACCACTTGATCATTGGTATGACCAAGAATCAGCGGCCCCCACGATAAAACATAATCAATATATTCATTTCCATCAATATCATAAATTTTTGACCCTTTACCTCTTTCCATAAAGATTGGGTCCATATGAACTGATTTAAAGGCACGTACAGGGCTATTTACACCGCCTGGCATAAGCGTTTGAGCTTCTTTGAATGCTTCAATCGATTTTGTGTATGAACGCATCAGATTCCCTCTTTTCTGTAATTTTGAGAATAACAGCCACCAATTTAAATACGGAATTAAATCAGCTTATTTATCTTCTTGCATCCAACGAATAGCATCTTTTGCATGATATGTGATAATGAGGTCAGCACCCGCACGCTTCATTCCAAGAAGCAATTCAAGAACAATACCCTTTTCATCCACCCAGCCATTTTGAGCTGCAGCTTTAACCATTGCATATTCACCGCTGACATTGTAAACAACAACCGGAAGGGTAAAATTATTTTTAATATCACGTACAACATCAAGGTATGGCATACCTGGTTTTACAATTAAAAAGTCTGCTCCTTCTTCAACATCCGATTCAGCTTCTCTAAATGCCTCTAAGCGGTTTGCAGGATCCATTTGGTAGGTTTTACGGTCGCCAAATTGTGGTGCCCCTTCTGCTGCCTCACGGAACGGACCATAAAAAGCAGATGCATATTTAACGGCATATGACATGATCGGAATATCAATAAAGCCTGCTTCATCTAAACCAGCACGAATGGCGGCAACAAATCCATCCATCATGTTGGATGGTGCAATAATATCTGCACCAGCTTGAGCTTGGCTGACTGCAGTTCTAACAAGCACATCAAGTGATTCATCATTTAGAATCTTCTCTCCTGATACGACTCCACAATGACCATGGCTTGTATATTCACATAAACATGTGTCGGCAACGACAATCATATCTGGATATCTTTCTTTAATAAAACGAGTCCCCTCTTGGATAATCCCGTGATCATGATAGGCTCCTGTACCACATTCATCTTTTGTTGTAGGAACACCAAATAAAATAACGGATTTAATTCCTAGAGAATGGATTTCTTCCAACTCCGGCTCAATCTTGTCAAGTGAATATTGGAAAACTCCAGGCATTGAAGATACCTCTTTACTAACATTTTCACCTTCAACAACAAAAAGCGGATAGATAAAGTCCTCGGCTTTAAGATGATTTTCTCTAACTAATGCACGCATATTAGCACTTGTACGCAAACGGCGATGACGTGAGAATTGTAGTTCCATTTCTATTACCTCCTATTTTTCCTCTAGATAGCTGTTCATACTATTAATCATTTCTTCTACGGTATACACCTTTGGTGAAGCATGAACGGTTAATCCATATGATATTAATTTGTTCTCTGTCACCGGTCCAATACAACCGATGAGACAAGATTCGAGATGTTTTTTAAGTTGATACTCCTCGACCACACTCATCAAATGATCAACTGTGGACGGGCTGGTAAACATCAAAATATCAAGCTGGTCTTCAGCAAACATTTTAGCTAATTGATCATGGCTTTCTTCAGGCATATAAGTTTCATACACGATTACTTCATCTACTATGGCACCAGCTTTTTTTAGTGAATCTGAAATGTATTCCCTCGCAAGGTTTCCTTTTGGAATACATATTTTCACTCCACGCTGTATGTATGGTAAAAATTCCTCAACAAAGGTTTCAGCAACAAACTCACTCGGAAAAAATTCTGCCTTTAAACCTTTTGCACGAAGTACTTCTTCAGTCTTTTTACCAATCACGGCAATTTTAGGAAGACTTGGCAGCTTGTCGGGACCAATTAACGATAAGAGTGTTTCAACGGTTACTTTACTAGTAAAAATAATCCAATCATATGTATGGAGTGTTTCAAGCACTTGTCGAAGCTTGTCATTCAATGTTACTGGACGAAAAGCAATAAGAGGGATTTCAATTGGAATCCCTCCAAAGCTTTCAAGCAAACGTGAAAATGACTTTGCTTCTTTCTTGCCTCTAGGTACAAGAACTTTTTTATCCTTTAAACCTAATGATTGTATCATTCACCATCAAGCTCTCGTTTTACCCGATCAATTAAGTCTTTTGCTCCTTTGTCAATTAACACATCAGCAGCTTTATTTCCAAGTTCTTCAGGATTTTTTCCAGTTAACTCTTCTTTATAAATTTCCTCGCCGTCAGGAGAAGCAACTAAAACGTTTAGAACTACTTCGTCAGCATCATTAATATGAGCGAAGCCTGCAATAGGAACCTGACAGCCGCCCTCCATTTTTTGGAGAAATGCCCGTTCTGCTCTAACGGCTCTTTCTGTTTTTTTACAGGTGAATTTTTCAAATAAGTCAAGAAGCTCTTGATCATCTTCCCGACATTCAATCGACAGGGCCCCTTGTCCAACAGCTGGAATGCAAAGGTCAGTATCTAAAAATTCTGTTACAACATCCGATGCCCATCCAAGCCTTGAAAGGCCAGCAGCCGCTAAAATAATGGCATCGTAATCTTCACCTTCAAGCTTGCTCAATCTTGTGTCTACATTTCCGCGAATCCACTTAATTTCCAAGTCAGGTCTTGCGTGGAGAAGTTGAGAACTGCGGCGTAAACTGCTCGTCCCAATAATAGCACCTGGTTTTAATTCCTTAAACGGTATATGCCCTTTTGAAATAAGCGCATCTCGATGGTCCTCACGAAATGGGATACAACCGATTGTTAAACCTTCGGGAAGTACTGCAGGCATGTCTTTCATACTATGAACCGCCATATCTATCTCTTTATTAAGCATGGCATGTTCAATTTCCTTAACAAATAAGCCTTTTCCCCCTACTTTAGAGAGAGTTACATCAAGAATTTTATCACCCTTAGTGACAATTTCCTTTACCTCAAATTCAAATGGGCCGCCCAGTTTTTTTAACTGTTCGATTACCCAGTTCGTTTGTGTCAACGCCAATTTGCTCTTTCTTGACCCTACAATGATTTTTCGCATAGCTGCCTCCTGATTTTAAGTCCGTACGAACGGCGTTATGAATACCATAAATGGAAAGATGAGAATTGACCGAATAAAAAGAAGTTAATTAAAACAATTAAGAAGGATCCAATGTTCCATAAAGCTAAGGTTTTCCCAGACAGCCCTTTTCCTATTTTTAAATACAAATAGATACAATACCCAGCTAAGACAATAAATGAGCCAATCACTTTGCTGTCATACCAGTGTACTCCAGGAACTTTTATATACACCCATTGAAGCCCTAAAATAAGCGCTAACATGAGCATTGGAACCCCAATAACCGCCTGTACATAGGCTAAATGCTCAAGCTTGCTCAAATCCGCTAATCTTAACAGCCGAGTTCCCCATTTTTTTCGCTTTAATAAGTCGTATTGAAGCAAATAAAGCAACGAAAAAACAAAAGAAAGGGAAAAGGCCCCATATGATAAAATTGCCATCGTAATATGAATTAACAAGAGCTCAGAAACAAGCTTTTGTGCGACAATATGGGAATGATATTGGACAGGCGCAAAGGTATGAATTGCCAAGACGATAAACCCGAGTATGTTGGTAAAAAATACGATAAAATCTACTCTTAACAAGCGATTGATCCCAAGTGAAAGCGTAACTAAAACCCATGAATAAAAATACAAACCTTCAAAAATTGTAAGAACAGGAAATCTTCCTGTGTTCACCATATACAAACATAAAAAAGTTGTTTGCAAAACCCATACAAATGCAAGTAACCAGAAGGCAATCTGATTTGCCTTCCGGTTATGATGAATAAAATCAAAAAAATACAATAATACGCTGAAGGCATATAGAACGACTGTTAGTTCATGCAGCCGCGGCATATCAATAGCAAACATCGCAAGTACCTCTTATGACTGAAAAGAAGCCTGAGGATTAGGAACCAAAGTTTTTTTCACTTCGGCTGCTTTTGGTTGTTGCTTTTCAACAAGCTCTTCAATATTAAAAATCTTCTTAAATAATTCCAAAGATTTATCTGCATCAGGTTGGGCAGCTAGTTCCTTAGCTTGTAAAATTGGGTCTTTCAACAGTTGATTAATAATACTTTTCGTATGCTTACTTAATACTTTTTTATCATGCTCGGACAATTGCGGGATTTTTCTTTCGATACTTTCCATTGTTTCTGTTTGAATCGCTAACGCTTTTTCACGCAAAGCCGAAATGACAGGTACCACACCAAGCATTCCTAGCCATTGCTTAAATTCAACGATTTCTTTTTCAATCATCAATGATATCTTTTCAGCAGCCTTTTTGCGTTCCTGCAGGTTGGCTTCTACGATCCCTTCAAGATCATCGATATCATATAAAAAGACATTCTCTAATTCAGCTATTTGCGGATCTAAATCACGTGGAACCGCAATATCAACCATAAATAACGGCTTGCCTTTTCGAATCTTCGCTACCTTGGCGACCGTTTCTTTTGTGATAACAAATTCCTTGGCACCTGTAGAACTTATTAAAATATCAGCATCTGAAAGTGAGTCTTCTAGGTCGTCCATTGTCTTGGCCTGCCCAGAAAAACGTTCAGCCAGGGAAATTGCCTTTTCATATGTTCTATTCATTACCGTTACTTTTCTAACACCACTGCCATGTAAGTTTTGCGCAGCTAATTCTCCCATTTTCCCTGCACCCAGAATAAGAACATGCTTTTGATCTAATGAGCCAAAAATCTTTTTCGCTAATTCAACTGCCGCATAACTAACAGATACAGCATTTGCACCAATTTCCGTTTCAGAATGACCGCGTTTTGCAACCGTTAAGGCCTGCTTAAATAAATGATTAAAGATCGTACCGATGGTTTCATATTCTTGAGCTAGTAAAAATGCCGTACGTACTTGCCCTAAAATTTGAGTTTCACCTAAAATCATTGAATTTAAACCACAAGAAACCTTAAGTAAATGCTCGATTGCTGCGTCTTCCTCATAATAGTTTAAAAACGGAGAAAATTCTTCTTGATCAAGATCAAACCATTCTGATAAGAATTCCTTTATATAATAGCGGCCAGTATGCAATTGATCGACAACCGCATAAATCTCTGTCCGATTACATGTGGATAAAATAATATTTTCCAGGATACTCTTTTTTGATTGTAGTGTTTTTATTGCCATTGCAAGGTCTGTTTCATTAAAAGTTAACCGCTCGCGAATTTCGACAGGGGCAGTTTTATAGTTAACTCCAATTACTAAAATATGCATTGCTCGTAATTACCCCCCTATATCTAGGATTACATTATAACTAAGATGATTATACCATGTATGAATTTAGCTTTCGTCTAAAAAATGTGAACAGAAAACGAAAGGTTATGTTAATATAAATACGACTAAAATTGCATATATACGACAGTACTCTATAGTACATTAACAAAAAATATTCCTTGTTTCAAGTGAACCTTATTGGAAGTGGTGAAAGAAGTGAAAAATCAACGAATATTCCCGGGGATTATCTTAATTGGGGTTGGCTGCTTTTTTTTCTTACAGCAATTAAATTTGACTGTTTTGCCTGAATTTTTTACCTGGCCTACATTGATGTTGATCATTGGAATTGCTTTCCTGGGGCAAGGCTATATTGGAAAGGATTATGAAGCTATTCTCCCAGGAGTCATTTTATTTGGAATTGGACTTTATTTTCATGTCTTATCCCATTATGCTTTTTGGAATAATCAGGTCGGAGCTTTCGTCTTAATTATTGGAATTGGCTGCCTGCTGCGCTATCAAAAGACCCATTCTGGTTTATTTCAAGCTGTACTTTTTCTCATTTTATCCATTATATTGTTATATTATGATAAATTTTCTTCTGATCTTGGCCTGCTCCAAAATGGAGTCTCCATCATCTGGAAGTTTTGGCCGATCATGATCATTGCGATCGGATTTTTTCTACTATATAAAAGGAAGAAATAGGCGCTTATTTAATAAGCGCCTATTTCTTTACATATAGCTTTGCAATGCTGCCCACGCTTGGTCCTTTCCTTCTCCCGTTTCAGAGGAGAAAAGGATGAGATGGTCACCTTTTTCAAGCTCCAATGTCTCTTTTGTTACTTTTAAGTGTTTCTGCCATTTTCCTTTTGGAATTTTATCGGCCTTTGTTGCAACGACGATACATGGTATTTCGTAATGCTTTAGAAAACCATACATCATCCGATCATCTACAGTAGGCGGATGCCTCAGGTCAACAATCAAAACTGCTGCCCTCAATTGCTCTCTTCTTGTAAAATAAGTTTCAATCATTTTTCCCCATGCTTCTCGTTCCGTTTTGGAAACCTTTGCGTACCCATAGCCGGGGACGTCAACAAAATGAAGAATTTCATTAATTAAATAAAAATTCAAGGTTTGCGTTTTTCCGGGCTTGGACGAAATCCTGGCCAAGCCCTTCCGATTCAACATCTTATTAATGAAGGACGACTTCCCAACATTGGACCGTCCTGCTAACGCAAACTCCGGAAGTGCGGTTTCCGGGTATTGAGCTGGACTTACCGCACTAATGATAATCTCAGAACTTGTTACTTTCATTTAGCAGCACCTTCAACAAGGGCGTGACGTAGGACTTCATCAACATGTGAAACAATCACAAAGTTCAAATCATTTCTGATCGTTTCAGGAATATCTTCAATATCTTTTTCATTATCCTTTGGAATAATGATTTTCGTTAACCCTGCCCTGTGAGCAGCAAGTGTTTTTTCTTTAAGTCCGCCAATAGGGAGAACTCTTCCTCTTAACGTGATTTCTCCTGTCATTCCAACTTCTCTGTGGATCGCTCTTCCGGTTAGTGCCGAAACAAGCGCAGTGGCGATCGTTATTCCCGCCGAAGGTCCGTCTTTCGGAACCGCACCTTCAGGAACATGAATATGAATATCATATTTTTCATGAAAATCTTCTTCAATTCCAAGTTCCTTTGTTTTTGATCGAACAAAACTAAAAGCCGCTTGTGCAGATTCCTTCATGACATCTCCCAGTTTACCTGTTAAGACGAGCTTTCCTTTACCAGGAGAAAGAGAAACCTCAATTTGCAGGGTATCCCCGCCAACAGTTGTATAGGCAAGTCCAGTTGCAACCCCTACTTGGTCTTCTGCTTCAGCCTGTCCATAATGGAATCTTGGTTTTCCCAGGAATTCTTCAAGATTCTTATCTGTTATCACCACACGTTTTTTCTCACCAGCAACAACCACCTTTGCGGTTTTACGGCAAATCGATGCTAACTGACGTTCAAGGCTTCTAACCCCAGCCTCACGTGTATAATAACGAACTACCTTTAGGACAGCTTCATCACGAATTTGTAAGGTTCCCTTTGAAAGCCCATGCTCCTCAAGCTGCTTTGGCAAGAGATGGTCTTTTACGATATGAACTTTTTCAATTTCTGTATATCCAGCAATTGAAATGATCTCCATCCGATCAAGCAATGGTCCAGGAATCGTTGCCAGGCTATTTGCCGTTGCAATAAACATAACTTTAGAAAGATCATATGGTTCTTCAATATAGTGATCACTAAAATTAAAGTTTTGCTCAGGATCTAATACTTCAAGCATCGCTGAAGAAGGATCTCCACGAAAATCATTTGACATTTTATCGATTTCGTCTAATAAAAAGACTGGATTGATCGTTCCTGCCTTTTTCATCCCTTGAATAATCCGTCCAGGCATCGCTCCGACATAGGTTCTTCGATGACCGCGAATTTCGGATTCATCGCGAACCCCTCCTAGCGACACACGAACAAAATTACGTTTTAGTGATTTTGCAATCGAGCGGGCAAGACTTGTTTTACCAACTCCCGGAGGTCCAGCGAGGCAAAGGATCGGTCCTTTTAATGAATGTGTTAACTGCTGAACAGCTAAATATTCCAATACCCGTTCCTTTACCTTTTCAAGTCCATAATGGTCGTCGTTTAAAATTTTCTCGGCCCGATGGATATCAAGATCATCCTCCGTTTTATCCTTCCAAGGCAAGCTTAAAAGCCATTCAATATAATTGCGAATCACTGAACTTTCAGCAGAGCTGGATGGAATTTTTTCATAGCGGTCAAGCTCTTTTTGTGCTGCCTGCTTCACATGATCCGGCATTCCCGCTTTTTCAATTTTTTCAGAAAGGTCAGCAATTTCTCCTGTTTTCCCTTCTTTTTCACCTAGCTCTTTCTGAATAGCTTTCATTTGTTCCCGCAAGTAATATTCTTTTTGCGTTCTTTCCATTGATCGTTTGACGCGCTGACCAATTTTCTTTTCAAGATTTAGTACTTCTTTTTCATTATGAATAATATCGATGACACGATTCATCCGTTCTTTTACATCGATCGTTTCAAGAATCTCCTGCTTTTCCTTTTGCTTTAATGGCAGATGGGAGGCAATGATATCAGCCATCCGTCCTGGCTCTTCGATGTCTGCAACCGATGCATATGTTTCCGCTGAAATTTTTTTGGATAATTTTATGTATTGCTCAAAATAATCAAGCATTGTTCGCATTAAGGCTTCATCTTCAACGTCTTTTGTATCCTGTTCTTCATATGGTTCAACTGTAACAGCAAGGTAGGTTTCTTCATCGTGAAAAGAAGTTATTTTACCTCTTTGCAAACCTTCAACCAAAACTCTGATGGTTCCATTAGGGAGTTTTAGCATTTGCTTCACTTTTGTTACGGTGCCCATATTGTACAAATCGTCTTCAACTGGTTCATCGATGGATATTTCCTTTTGCGTTGTTAAAAAAATCAAATGGTCATCAACCATTGCCTTTTCAAGGGATTGTATCGATTTTTCGCGACCCACATCTAAATGTAAAACCATTGTAGGATAAACAAGCAACCCTCGAAGCGGTAGTAGTGGAATTAATATCTCTGTTTTAGCCACGATTTAGCACCTCCAATTATAATAGTCTTTGTACAAATTCTATCTCATTTATAAGTAAGTGTCTAATCTAAGTAGATTTTGTCAATAAGCTAGGACTTCGAACATGATCTGTAAGTTATTTTTCCCTAATATAGAAAAAAACTTCGGATTGAATTATTCAAACCGAAGTTTTTTCTCTCACTTCCGAGTCTTTCCTATAAAGGTAGCAACTGATATTAAATCGTTTCTTTCTTTGATAATTCAATGGACGCAGGTATTGAATCATGCTGGCGATGCATGTTAACCAGAGCATGTTCAAACACCTCATTAAGATGTTTAACAGGCACAATATCAATTCCTTCTATTTCACCCAAAATGGTTTGTAAATTTTCTGCAGGAATGATGACCGTTTTAGCTCCAGCCTTCCTTGCTGCAACTGTCTTTGGATATACCCCGCCAATTGGTTTTACGTTACCATGGATCCCTATTTCTCCAGTCATTGCTATTTCATTGTTAATTGGTATCTTATAAATGGCGGAATAGATTCCTGTTGCCATCGCAATTCCTGCAGATGGTCCATCAATTGGAACGCCGCCAGGAAAATTAACATGAATATCATACTCATCAGCAGGAACTCCCATTGCCCGTAAAACAGTAATAACATTTTCAATCGAACCTCTCGCCATACTCTTCCTGCGAATGGATTTTCCTTGCGTCCCGATGCTTTCTTCATCGACAATTCCAGTAATATTAATGGAACCTTTTTCTTTAGCCGGAATGGCTGATACTTCAATTTCGAGCAGTGCCCCGAATTTGGCCCATAGACAGCAAGACCATTGACAAGGCCTATTTTTGAATTGGTATGAATCTTTCTTTCCATCCTCGGTGACAATTGGCTTGAATGAATGACCCACTCAATTTCCTCATCCTTTATGTAGTTACGATCGTCAGTAATGGCTAGTCCAGCTGCAATTTGAATCATATTGACAGCTTCTCTGCCGTTTCTCGCATAATTGGCTAATGTATTTAAACCTGTTTCTTTGATAGCTAACTTCACTTTATCAGCGGCATTTTTTGCTACTTTAAAAATTTCTTCTTCAGTTAACTCTCTAAAGAAAACCTCCATACAACGTGAGCGAATCGCAGGTGGTATCTCACTTGGAGTCCTGGTTGTTGCCCCGATTAGACGAAAGTCAGCAGGCAGTCCATTTTTAAAAATATCGTGAATATGAGTAGGAATTTGAGTATTTTCTTCATTGTAATAGGCACTTTCCAAAAATACTTTTCGATCCTCCAAGACCTTTAGTAATTTATTCATTTGGATTGGATGCAATTCACCTATCTCATCGATAAACAGGACCCCGCCATGTGCATTTGTTACTGCCCCTTGTTTCGGCTGTGGAATTCCTGCTTGTCCCATTGCCCCTGCCCCTTGATAAATAGGGTCATGGACAGAACCTATTAATGGGTCTGCAATTCCCCGCTCATCGAATCTTGCTGTTGTTGCATCTAATTCTACAAAAACGGAACTATTTGAAAATGGTGATTTTGCATTCTTTTTTGCTTCTTCTAACACTAGCCTGGCGGCTGCCGTTTTTCCAACCCCCGGGGGCCCGTAAATAATGACATGTTGTGGATTTGGCCCACAAAGAGCTGCCTTCAATGATTTAATTCCATCTTCTTGCCCTACAATATCCTGAAAGCTCGTCGGTCTTACTTTTTCTGAAAGGGGTTCCGTTAATGAAATTGATCTCATTTTTCGTAATTGTTCCATTTCCTTACGGGATTCTCGATCAATTGAAACTTTTTGTGTCCGCTGATTTTTGAGTAAGTTCCAAAAATAGAGACCGATAATGATACCGAAAAATAGTTGTATAAATAAGGCAATCCCCGTCCAACTCATCCAATTCCCTCCTGAAACTTAAATACTAAATAATCATTTCTTCTAGTATTTCCGTTAAAAACGGGGAATAAACAAAGAATCTTATATTGTTCAGCCAAAAAAATAAGCCAGGCAAATTTGCCTGGCTTTTTAACAAAATCATGCAGAAGTTTTTCTTTCCTCTTCTACAACTGTTCCATCTTCTAAAACTAACTTAGGAAGGCTATTATCGGTTACAGTCTCCTGAGTGATAATACACTTGGTGATATCTTCACGGGAAGGTAAATCGAACATTACATCAAGCATGATGCCTTCAATAATGGAACGAAGTCCACGTGCACCTGTTTTTCGTTCGATCGCTTTCTTTGCGATTTCTTTTAGTGCATCCTCTTCAAATTCTAATTCTACATCGTCTAGTTCAAGCATTTTTTGATATTGCTTGACCAAGGCATTCTTCGGTTTTGTTAAAATTTCAATTAATGCTGCCTCATCGAGTTGTTCAAGGCTAGCAATAACTGGAAGACGCCCAATGAATTCAGGAATCAATCCAAAACGAAGTAAATCTTCAGGTAAAACCTTGGAAAGCAGCTCTTTTTGTCCTAATTCAAGCTGCTGCTTGGTATCAGAGCCAAATCCGATGACTTTTTGTCCTAAGCGCCTTTTAATAATCGTTTCTACACCATCAAAGGCTCCGCCACAAATAAACAAGATATTGGTTGTGTCGATTTGGATAAATTCTTGATGCGGATGCTTTCTTCCACCTTGAGGCGGAACACTGGCAACAGTACCTTCAAGAATTTTTAAAAGTGCTTGCTGTACACCTTCACCGGAAACATCTCTGGTAATGGAAGGGTTTTCTGATTTACGAGCAATTTTATCGATTTCATCGATATAGATAATGCCCTTTTCCGCTTTTTCAACATCATAATCAGCAGCTTGGATCAGTTTTAACAAGATATTTTCCACATCTTCACCAACATAACCTGCTTCGGTTAGCGATGTTGCATCTGCAATCGCAAATGGAACATTTAAAATTCTCGCCAATGTTTGGGCAAGAAGCGTTTTCCCGCTACCTGTTGGTCCAATCATACAAATATTACTTTTTGAAAGCTCGATATCATCGATTTTACTATTGGAATTGATCCGTTTGTAGTGGTTGTAAACCGCAACTGAAAGCGATTTCTTTGCTTGGTCTTGACCAATAACATATTCATCTAAAATTTCACGAATTTCTCTTGGTTTTGGTACATCTTTAAATTCTACTTCTTCTTCTGTTCCAAGCTCTTCTTCCACAATTTCAGTACACAATTCAATACATTCATCACATATATATACTCCTGGTCCCGCAACTAATTTACGAACCTGATCCTGTGTTTTACCACAGAAAGAACACTTTAACTGCCCTTTTTCATCATTAAATTTAAACATAATTTCACCCCTTGAAGACATCTTTTCTATACTTTAAAGCAGTGAATGCCGAACAACACTAAGAGCTTATTTATTCATACAGCGTTATATGTATTGCATTGTAACATATTTAGGTGATGGACGGGAAATAATAACTCTTGAAAATTGATACTTAACTAGCACTTGTATTGTTTGACACTCGGTTTAAGATAATTATGTACTCACTTAAGCTTAACCATTTATGATTGGATTAAGTCGGAACATAGTTCACTTTTTTGATATTCTTTATGTAAAAATATTCCCAGTCCAATTTCCATACTTCTATTATAATATGTAATTTGCTAATTGTATAAAACAAGGCACGATTAAATCGTGCCTTGTTTTATTGGTTTTTTATTTTTTATTCTCAACAAGGAAGTCAACTGCTTTATTTAGCTTAAGATCAGATGTAATTCCTTCTGTTCCGCCAAGAGCAGCTTTGATATTTTCAACTGTCATATTATACATTTGAGCCATTTTTTCTAGCTCTGCATTAACATCTTCTTCTGATGCTTCAAGATTTTCTGCTTTCGCAATAGCTTCAAGAGTTAAGTTGAACTTAACGCGTTTTTGTGCCTCTTCATTCATTTGCTCACGAAGTGCAGCTTCATCTTGGCCAGAGAATTGGAAGTAAAGCTCCATATTCATACCTTGCATTTGAAGACGTTGTTCAAATTCCTGCATCATGCGGTTGATTTCAGTATTAATCATCGCTTCTGGAATTTCAACTTCTGCATTAGCAGCAGCTTTTTCAACTAGTGTATCACGAAGATGGTGCTCTGCTTCATGTTTTTTGCTATCTTCTAAACGAGTTTTGATTTTTTCTTTTAATTGATCAAGTGATTCCACTTCATCATCTGCATCTTTTGCAAATTCATCATCAAGCTCTGGAAGTTCTTTACCTTTGATTTCATGAACAGTTACTTTAAATACAGCAGGTTGTCCAGCAAGGTCTGCTGCATGATATTCTTCTGGGAATGTTACAGTTACTTCTTTTGCTTCTCCAGCTTTTGTGCCAACTAATTGTTCTTCAAAGCCTGGAATAAAAGAATTTGAACCTAATTCAAGTGAATAGTTCTCTGCTTTTCCGCCTTCAAAAGCTACATCATTTACAAAGCCTTCGAAGTCAATGACAACTGTATCGCCATTTTCTGCTGGGCTATCTTCTTTCACAACAAGCTCAGCATGACGAGTTTGCAATGCTTCTAATTCTTTGTTTACATCTTCATCTGTAACATCCGTATCTAACGCTTCAACTTCAAGACCTTTGTATTCGCCTAATTTTACTTCAGGTTTAACAGTAACAGTTGCTTTGAAAATGAAGTTTTTACCTTTTTCAATTTGCTCTACATCAATACTTGGACGGTCAACAGGTTCAATTCCTGTTTCTTCGATTGCTTCCTCATATGCTTCAGGAAGAAGGATATTAATTGTTTCTTCGTATAGTGATTCAATACCGAAACGTTTTTCAAACAATGGACGAGGCATTTTTCCTTTACGGAATCCTGGTACGTTTACTTGTTTAACAACTTTTTTGAATGCTTCATCTAAACCTTCGTTTACCTTTTCTGCACTTACTTCAACAGTAAGTACGCCACTGTTTCCTTCTAACTTTTCCCACTTTGCAGTCATGCTATTTTCCCTCCAACAATCTATTCTCATTTTCATTTTGTAACAAATTGGGTGAATATGTCTTGTCGATCAAGTACTATTCATTATTATGTAAAATCTAATTTTTTACACAATGCAACCCCTACATTATAACATAGGTTTGTTTTGTTTCAACAGCAACAACTAAATTATAGGATAAGAAATTTCTTCTATTTCCTTTATGAGGTTAGTTGTCGCTTCTAATTCCTCTTTTGATATGTTGTATTCTTCCGTAAACTCGTTGCACTCTGGTTCATTCCCGTAATATTGAAATGCGATAAAATGAAAACCTGCCGCCCACGCCTTTGGATCTAAAGGCTCTAGAATAAATGGATAGGTAATTAGAAAATGGCGTTCCACTAGACTTTTTATATTTTGAAAAAGTATCGGATCGTTATCTTCTAATTTTTCTTGTAAAAGTTCAAGGATTACCTCCATTCTTGGCTGTGAACTTATTTCCGGCAATTTTAGCGGAATAAAGTGGTTTTGCAGTTTAAATTTATGAACAGTAACTTCTTGATCATATTCTTGATCTTTCAGTAAGTTTAAAAGCATGGTTTTAAAAAATGGATGCCCTGAATCCAGCAGTAAATATTCTTTAATTTCCTTTAGATATGGTCTAATATTTTTGTCAGCCAATTCAGAAATAAGGAACATTTGTTCATTTGGATCATTCAAAGAATGAAGATTTAGTTCTTTTCTTTCGCTATCCTCATTCGCTTTTTCCTCTAATTCTTCCTTTTGATCAGAATGCTGTACATTTTCAGCCATTCTCCTGCTTAATTGGAGAATATTTAAAAAGTGCTCATTCCGCTCTGGAGGGATCTCTTTTTCCTCTAGCAGCGCTTCAATGGTGGTAACAATTTCCGTATACTCATGAAGCTGCATAAGGATCGTGAGGTAGATGTCAACCATTTGAAAATACTCACCCATACCCAATAAAAGCATTTTTTTCGCAAGACCCTTTGCTTTTTCATAGGAGGCTGCTTCGAAGTAAGAAAGAACAAGCCCAATGAGGATATCCTCATTTTCCGGATCCAATTCCATGGCATTTTCTAAATAAATAATGGCTTCCCTGTACTTTTTCGTTTGTAGGCTTTCAAGACCTTTCTCAGTTAAGCGCTTATCAAGCTCGGGAAAGTAGATGATGTTATCTTTTTTCCTTACCGGTTCCCGTTTTTTCATTTCTTTACCGTCCTATTTGTTGTATTGAAAAATAGTTTAGCATGGAAAAAGAAAAAAGACAAAATTAGACAGATTCAGTTTGGTCTATTTCTATCTTCATTCGACAAAAGAAAGACACAAAAAAACTCATCTTAAAAAGATGAGTCAACTTTTGATATGTAGTGTAATGGCGTCCCAGGAGGGATTCGAACCCCCGACACACGGCTTAGAAGGCCGTTGCTCTATCCAGCTGAGCTACTGGGACGTGTTTAATTATCTCAAGGACAAGATTTATTATATATGGCTGTTTTTAATATGTCAACATTATTTTATTAAAAAAGTATTGGAGAGAGAATCCTCCCCTCTCTCCTATATCTTATTACATCGTTTACGAATCTGTTCTTGAAAATTCGCGCGCCAATTCTCGAATCTCCCTGCCATTTAACTCAAAGACAGATAAGAGAAATTTTCCCTCGAGTACATCAAGAATGACATACGTTTTTTCACGTCGTTCACGTGGCAAGAGGATACTTCCTGGATTGATAAACAAGATACCATCAATCATTTCTGCTCCTAGTATATGTGAATGACCGAAGCAAACAACATCAGCCCCTACTTCACTTGCTCGATAATGAAGGCGCATTAAAGAGGTTTTTACCGAATATTTATGTCCATGCGCAACATATATCTTTTTCCCGCCCACAACTTCAACGCGATCGATTGGATACCGTGCATCAAAATCACAATTTCCCCGAACAGCTGCAAAACTATCCATATACCTTTCATCAGCCATTAGCTCTGAGTCACCACAGTGGATCATTAGATCCACCTCATTTTGGTGCCGCTCCTTTAGTCCCTCAAGCTCCTTTGTAATGCCATGACTGTCACTGACGATCAAAACTTTACTCATGAGGGATCACTTTCTAAAAAAGAATCAAGAATTTTATCCAGCTTATGAATGGCATTGGCCCTATGGCTTATTTGATTTTTTATAGCAGAGGAAAGCTCTGCCATCGAAAGCCCTTTTTCGCTGACAAAAAAGATCGGATCATAGCCAAAGCCGTTTGTTCCTCTTCGTTCTCCAAGAATCTTTCCTTCACAAGTTCCAGATACAGTTAAAGTTTTTTGTCCCGGAGCTGCAAGCGCTAAAGCACAGTAAAACCTCGCTGTCCTTTCACTTTGAGGTATTTCAGACATTTCCTCCAAGACTTTGTCTATATTTGCTTCATCATTCTTTTGTTCCCCGGCATACCTAGCAGAAAAAATACCAGGCCGACCATCTAAAGCGTCGATCACTAAACCAGAGTCATCACTGATAACCAGTTTATTCAAGGTTGCTGAAACAGCTTCTGCCTTTAAGATCGCATTTTCTTCAAAGGTATTTCCTGTCTCGTCAATATCTTCTATATCTGGATAATCCAGCAATGTTCGAATCTCATATCCCCTTGACCTAAAAATATCTTCAAATTCGCGAGCTTTTCCTCGGTTTTTGGTTGCAATGATTACCTCATTCATCCCATACTCTCCTCTATTTTGTCTGTCTGGCTTCTATTTTTTTCGTAATTTCTTCCCCTAATGCATTCTTTTGATGCTCAAACAGCTCCATCAATCCTTCCTGGGCTACTCCCAGTAACTCCAAAAGCTCTTGTTGCGAAAATGTCGCTTCTTCACCAGTTCCTTGCAGTTCAACGAATTCTCCATTTCCTGTCATCACAATATTCATGTCAACCTGTGCACTAGAATCCTCTGAATAATTAAGATCAAGGACTACTTGATTATTTTTTAATATTCCAACGCTTGTTGCTGCAAGAAAATCGATGATTGGAAACTTAGATAAAGATTTTTTCGCTGTTAAGTTGTTTAAGGCAAAAGCCATTGCGACAAAAGCACCGGTAATGGAAGCAGTTCGAGTGCCTCCATCCGCTTGGATCACATCACAATCGATCCAAACTGTTCTTTCTCCGATTGCACTCAAGTCAACGATCGCCCGAAGCGCTCTGCCAATTAGGCGCTGTATTTCCATTGTTCTGCCTGTAACCTTACCTTTAGATGATTCTCTAATATTTCTTTGTTCTGTAGCACGGGGCAGCATCGAATATTCTGCCGTTATCCAACCTTTTCCTTCGCCTCTCATAAATGGGGGAACCCTGTCTTCAATACTCGCCGCACAGATTACTTTTGTATCTCCAACCGATATAAGTACAGACCCCTCTGGATGTTTTAAATAATTTGTTTCAATATGTATAGGCCTTAATTGAACTGGTTCTCTGCCATCAACACGCACAATATTTCCTCCCCGCTGGGTCAAAAAAACCCAGGATTGATTGTTAGGCTGTGTTAAATTTAGCTGTTGATTTCCGCTCCGGGCACTCGCTTTCCGCGGGGAGGTCCCGGAGCCTCCTCGGCGCTTTGGCGCCTGTGGGGTCTCCAGTGACCTCTTCATCCCGCAGGAGTCGAGTGCCCTCCGCTCCAATCAACAGTGAAAAAAAATCATCAATGTCCTTTAACACAGCCTATTATTAAATAAAGAAGAGGTGGCAAGGTCTGCCTACCTCCTTCATTTACCATTATATAGTATAACAAAAAACCACATTTAAAAACTTCCTGTATTTACTTTTTCCGGTCTCGTAACTGGTGCCGTCAATTTTTTCCCATTCTCTTTCACAAGCTCTGGTTTTCCTTTTACTTCTACTGCCACTTCTTTTATTCCTTGTTGTTCCGTTACTGATAGTACAAGTGCATCTAATAAATGCTGAGAAACCACTTTTTCCTTAAAGCTTCCGTAAATCGAGTTATTAAAGTTTAAGGTAACTTTTTCATTTTCTATTTTTGGCGCTTCAAGAAGCTTCACTCCAGAGACAAAGTCAGTTACTAGATTGGATGACGGGCTTGGCCCCTTTACAAGCTCATCAACAACAGCAGCGATATTATCTGTAACCGAATTGCTGACTCTTCGTGTTACAGGAACATAGTAGTAAGAACCTTGATCTCCGCCAATATAATACACGGTTAACGGTCTTGTATTTGTTATATCAAGAACATCTGTTGTATCAATATTGATTCCATTTGCTCTTGAAAGATTGTCGCTTATTGGTGTACCTGCTACTGGCATTTTGGTTAGTGGCTGTCCTGCCATCGAAAGTTTCACATCTTTTATCGTATTAAATTGCGTCAAGGTCCAAGCAATGGATTGTAGTATTTTTGCTTCATCTGCCGCCTGATAATTTTTGAATTCCTTTGAAAAATCAACATTGGCGACACCATCTTGGATACTGAGTGTTATATCCGTGCCTGCGGGTAGAACTGGGCGGAATCCTTTAGGAACGAGGTCCGAAACAGGACCATCAGCCACTAGGTATTCCAGTGCTTGTTTGGCTACTGAGGACGTTTTAGGAAGTGAAAGTGTTTGCGGGACTACATAGCCGTTTTTATCAATTAAATAAAGTTCTGTTTTTACTGTTTCTCCTGCTTTATTTTTTGTCTTCGCAGTATTTGTGACTTTCTTGCTAGTTGTCACGGCTGTACTGCTATCTTTTACGATCGTTACATCTTTTGGCGGGTCTATTTTTTTTTGCACTTCACTTCCAAACAACCCGCATCCAGACAAAAGAAGTGAAGATGCAAATACCGTTGAAACAATGGTAGTTGTTTTATTTCTGGACATATGAATTCCTCCCAAGACAGTTTGTACTATTATATATACGAGCCCAGGGAAAAATTAGAACATTTTAGCAAAAAAGAATAAGTCAGACTTCCCCAATTTAATCTTGCGAAAGTCTGACTTATTGTTAATTATAATTTTATTCTTTTGACATTCTCGATCTTTCTCCCGAGCCATTCGGAAGCTATTTTTGAAAAAATAGCGGTTGAGCCAGTGGTGAAAAACTGGTGTTTTGGTTCGTCTTCACATGTATTTAGCATATTCTTATATTGAAGAATCGCGCTAATTTCCCTTGCTGTTTCATCACCTGAACTAATCACATCTACCTCATTACCCATGAAGTTTTTAATAGTTTGTCCAAGTAATGGATAATGGGTGCAACCTAAAATGAGTGTATCCAAACTTTGATCAAGTAACGGCTTTAATGATTCTTCCACTATTCTATTAGCAACCAGGCCAGAGTATTCTCCACTTTCGACAAGCGGTACAAATTTCGGACAAGCAAGAGCAGTAACATAAAGTCTGCTGTTTAGTGACTTTAATGCTCTTTCATATGCTCCACTTTTCACTGTACCTTCTGTCCCGATTATGCCAACCCGATAATTCTTTGTATTTTTAATGGCTGCACGGGCCCCAGGGTTAATGACCCCTAATACAGGGATCGATAATTCGGTTTGGATTTCATCCAATGCCGCCGCTGTCGCCGTATTACAGGCAATAACAAGCATTTTAATTTTTTTTTCTAATAAAAAAGACGTCAGTTCCCACGTGAACTTTTTTACTTCTCTTCTTGATCTTGGACCATAGGGGCATCTAGCAGTGTCCCCTAAATAAATAATTGGCTCATTAGGCAGCTGTCTCATTATTTCTTTTGCTACCGTTAACCCGCCAACTCCAGAATCAATAACACCTATCGGTTGTATCAAACTACTCCCCTCAATCTTTACGCATTTCATGGTGCAGCTTTTTTAAATGATCTTGCAGGACTTGTATTTCTTCAGCTGAAAAGTTCGTTAATACTTCCTTCAAATAAAGCTGGCGTTTCTTGATGACTTCATCTATGATTCTTTTTCCTTCATCTAACAAGTGAATTCTTACCACACGTCGGTCATTTGTATCTTTAATTCGCTCGACCAGATTATTCTTTTCCATTCGGTCAATAAGATCTGTCGTTGTACTGCAAGCTAAAAACATTTTGGCTGATAGATCTCCAATTGTCATATCTCCATCTTCAAATAACCATTGCAAAGCAATAAACTGTGGCGGTGTAATTGTATAATCACTTAGAAGTTCCCTGCCCTTTTGCCTGATGATCCCTGCAATATAGCGTAATTCTTTTTCAACATTTGCAACGATATCCCCGCAATCTCGATCGGGTTTCATGATTCATCCAACTCCTATCATTAAATAGGCTTCCAAATCATTCTTTTCTACATTATGGAGAAACCTTTTAATTTCTTTTTATTTTCTACTTTTTTTTATTAAATTTCAAGAAAAAAAGAAAAGCTGGAGAATCTAAATGCATCTGGAACATAATATAAAACCGGCCTCCATTACGGATGCCAGGTCAAGATTAAAGTTCTAGCTCTCCCATACGAAGGAGCTCTACAACCGCTTGTGAACGCCCTTTAACACCAAGTTTTTGCATGGCATTGGAAATGTGGTTTCGAACTGTCTTCTCGCTGATAAATAATTCACTAGCAATTTCCTTTGTTGTTTTATCTTGTACTAACAGTTCGAATACTTCTTTTTGCGTTTGGTGAGTAATGGCTTGTGAGTATATTCATTCTCCTTCAAGTATTGTAACCCTCCTTGCCTTCGCCAGTTGTGAACCGTGGGGTGGGTATATTTTTAGTCACCATATCATATGTGAAAGAAACTTTCGGAGTGACTGTATTTCCTTAAAGGAGAAGGATTTTGTAAAAAATAGACATTCGTCTATAAAAAAATATCTGTCCGATTAAAAATTCCCCATTATTTTACTGGATCAGCATAGATAATGTATCTTTTTGGGGCATTTCCTACGTACCGAAACGGATAGCAAGTTGTTAAAATCAATTCTTCGTGATCTTTCTGAAGAGTAATAATACTGGTATCCTTTGAATCAACAATTTTTGTATGAGTAATTTTATAGGTAAAGGATCCATTAGAAACTTTGACAATCAGCTGGTCCCCTACTTTTAATTCCCCTAAATGCCGAAAAACAGTATCTCGATGTCCAGATAGCACAATTTGCCCATTTTGGGACGGTAAAAAAGAGCCTTTGTAATGGCCCACACCCTTTGCTAGGTCATCGGGGTCAGTTCCTTCAACTATTGCTAACTCCGCTTTAATTCTTGGAATCGCTAAAATGCCAATTGTATCCCCAATTTGCGGCGGTGTGTTTTCAACTTGCTTATCCTGTTGATCATTCTTTTGTTGTGGAATCTCTTTTTTCTGTGCCAGCATAGTTTTTGCTTTACTGAGAGTTTCATTTGTTTTCTTATTCGTATTTGTTATTTGCCATACCCCAATTGCCAGAATAACAACCCCAGCAAGAACCAAAATTGTTGATAACCATGTCCTAATCTTCATGAGCATCCTCTCAATACTTACATTTTAGCTATATTATAACAAAAATGAATCTTACATTTATACCTAAAAAACCTCTGTTTCCTAATGGAAAAAGAGGTTTTAAGAAAGTTATACTCTGTCACTGCCAAAGAAGTTTTTAAAGGATTGGATTGTTGCATCACGATTTAATGCAGCAATCGATGTTGTTAACGGAATACCTTTTGGACAAGATTGTACACAGTTTTGTGAGTTACCACAGTTAGCAAGGCCGCCGTCTCCCATGATTGCTTCCAGACGTTCAGCTTTATTCATTTCACCTGTTGGATGTGCATTGAATAAACGAACTTGTGATAGTGGCTGCGGTCCAATAAAGTTAGATTTGCTGTTTACATTTGGACATGCCTCTAAGCAAACACCGCAAGTCATACATTTTGCCAGTTCATATGCCCATTGACGCTTAACTTCAGGCATACGTGGTCCAGGCCCCAAATCATAGGTTCCATCAATTGGAATCCATGCTTTCACTTTCTTCAATGAATCAAACATTCTGCTCCGGTCGATCTGAAGGTCACGAATGATCGGGAAAGTGCTCATTGGAGCCAAGCGAACTGGCTGTTCCAATTGATCAATCAAGGCTGAACAAGATTGGCGTGGTTTCCCATTAATCACCATTGAGCAAGCACCGCAAACTTCTTCCAAACAGTTCATATCCCATGCAACAGGTGTTGTTTTTTGACCTTTTGCATTAACTGGGTTTCTCCGAATTTCCATAAGTGCCGAAATGACGTTCATATTTGGACGGTATGGAACTTCAAATTCCTCCTGATAAGGAGCTGTATTAGGTCCATCCTGACGAGTTATAATAAATTTTACTGCTTTATTTTCAGACATTCATTCCCACTCCCCTTTGCTTTTTTAATGATCCCACACAAAGATTATCCTAGTGCTTTTTCGTGTAATCCCGTTCGCGTGGTTTTAACAATGAAATGTCGACCTCTTCGTAATGGAAAGCTGGAGCAGTTTCTGCATCCACAAACTTTGCCATAGTTGTTTTTAAGAAGTTTTCGTCATCACGTTTAGGGAAGTCAGGCTTATAGTGTGCGCCACGGCTTTCATTTCGGTTATATGCACCAATCGTAATAACACGTGCTAATTGAAGCATGTTGAATAATTGACGAGTAAATGCCGCCCCTTGGTTACTCCATTTTGCCGTATCGTTAATATTAATTTTCTTATAGCGTTCTAATAATTCTTGGATTTTTTCATCCGTTTTTAACAGTCTGTCATTGTAGCGAACAACTGTCACGTTTGCAGTCATCCATTCGCCAAGCTCTTTATGAAGAACATAAGCATTTTCAGTTCCGTTCATTGACATAATGTTATTCCACTTTTGTTCTTGCTCTTTAACATGACGATCAAAGACAGTAGAAGAAACGGAATCAGAGCCTTTCTCAAGACCTTCGATATATTTTAGAGCGTTAGGGCCGGCAACCATTCCGCCAAAAATGGCTGAAAGTAATGAGTTCGCACCTAAACGGTTTGCACCATGTTGAGAGAAATCACACTCACCGCATGCAAACAAGCCTGGGATATTTGTCATTTGATCATAATCAACCCACATGCCGCCCATTGAATAGTGAACGGCAGGGAAGATTTTCATTGGAACTTTATGTGGATCTTCGCCTGTGAATTTCTCATAGATTTCAATAATACCACCAAGTTTAACGTCCAATTCATGTGGGTCTTTATGAGAAAGATCCAAATAAACCATGTTTTCACCATTAAGACCAAGTTTCAAGTCGTTACATACCGCAAAAATTTCACGAGTAGCAATATCCCGTGGAACTAAGTTCCCGTATGCTGGATACTTTTCTTCCAAGAAGTACCAAGGTTTACCATCCTTATATGTCCAGATCCGTCCGCCTTCACCGCGTGCTGATTCACTCATGAGACGAAGCTTATCATCACCAGGAATCGCAGTTGGGTGAATCTGAATCATTTCACCGTTCGCATAAGAAACTCCCTGCTGGTACAAAATTGAAGCAGCAGAACCAGTGTTAATTACAGAGTTTGTTGTTTTACCAAAGATAATACCAGGACCACCTGTTGCCATAATAACCGCATCTGCAACAAATGATTTAATTTCCATGGTTGTTAAGTTCTGGGCAACGACCCCGCGGCACACACCATCATCGTCTAAAACAGCTCCCAAGAACTCCCAACCTTCGTATTTCGTTACCAAACCGGCTACTTCATGTCGGCGAACCTGCTCGTCCAATGCATAAAGCAACTGCTGACCTGTAGTTGCACCAGCAAATGCTGTACGGTGGTGCTGTGTACCACCGAAACGACGGAAATCTAATAACCCCTCTGGTGTACGGTTAAACATAACCCCCATCCGGTCAAGCAAGTTGATAATACCAGGAGCTGCATCACACATTGCTTTTACAGGAGGCTGGTTTGCTAAAAAGTCACCGCCGTATACTGTATCATCAAAGTGAATCCATGGAGAGTCCCCTTCTCCTTTTGTATTCACCGCTCCATTAATACCACCCTGGGCACAAACAGAGTGAGAACGTTTTACCGGTACAAGCGAAAATAACTCAACCGGCGTTCCCGATTCTGCAACTTTAATCGTTGCCATTAAGCCGGCTAAACCGCCACCGACAATAATCACCTTGCCTTTATTCATCGTGACTCACTCCCTGATCAAGATCTATAATCCATACAAAATATTATTTCTTAAAACTATTAAATAAATGCTAATAAGTCTTGAATTCCAACAATAGCTAATAGAACAAAAATTACCATCGTAACATATGTAGAAATTCTTTGTGAACGTGGAGAAATTGTAATCCCCCAGCTAACGCAGAATGACCATAATCCATTTGCAAAGTGGAAAATTGTACAAACTACCCCAACAAGATAGAACCAGAACATGAATGGTGATGATAGAATGTTTGTCATCATATCATAAAAATTTGTTACATTTCCCATCATATAGGCAATCTTAGTCTCCCATACGTGCCAAGCAACAAAGATTAGAGTTATTACCCCAGTTACCCGTTGAAGCATGAACATCCAGTTACGGAAATAACCCATTCGGCCAATATTGTTTTTGGCAGTAAAAGCAACATAAAGACCATAAATAGCGTGATATAACAAAGGTAAGAAAATTAGAAAAATTTCCAAGAATGCTAAGAATGGAAGACTTTCCATAAAGCCTGTCGCCTTACCGAACGACTCCTCCCCTCTTGTAGCAAAATGATTGACTGTTAGATGCACTAATAGGAATAATCCTACTGGAATAATTCCAAACAAAGAGTGCAGCCTACGATTAACAAACTCCCGATTACCCGCCACAATTTTACCCCCCTTTAGTTTTGCATGATGAAAGGTCTCCTGCTTGTTCCCATATCAAGGAAGAACAACCTATCACCACAGTAAAAATGTTGTAAAGCTAACTTTTTAACAATTATGTGACATGTTCATTTTACCTCCATCGTCAATAAGCGTCAAGAAACCGGATACACAATATTACACAAAAAATCAAACTTTTTAAACTAAATCGACATAAAACAAGTTATGTTCGACAACTATTGAAAGAACTTTCTTTGCATTCTATTAATTACCAGTTTATCTGTACCTGTAATTGATAAAATATGATTAACAAGCAACAAAGAATTATCTTAATATAGTAAACTAGCAAAATTATTCTATTCACTTTTCTAAAAAAGGTATTTATCCAAAGCCCAGATTGTATATAATAGTATGATAGAAAGAGGGGAGAACATGAAAGTAAATGGATCGGATGAAGTTATCCTTTCAGAAGACGAACAAAATATGTCAATTTTCGGATACGAACTAATTAGAGAAGTTCTTTTACCCGATATTCTTGGAAAAGATACACCAGAAATTCTCTATTGGGCAGGAAAAAGGCTCGCAAGAAAGTACCCCTTAGAAACCATCGATGAAATCATTCAATTCTTTTCCAGAGCAACTTGGGGCGTTCTATCTGTTAAGAACGAAAAAAAGATGAAATGGATTTTGAATTATCCAGTCCATTAATGGTTTCACGTGTAAAATCAAAGGCAGAACATTTTTTCCAACTAGAAGCAGGCTTTTTGGCACAGCAAATCGAAAATCAAAAAGAAGTTATTGCAGAAACGTTTGAACATCCAGTCAAACATGCTCACAATGTATTATTTACAGTTAAATGGGATAAACGAGATAAAATTTAAAAAGCGGGCATTTGCCAGGTTTTTTCTTATCTATGATCTTCTGCTAATTCAAAGGCATCATGTAATGTCTCAACAGCCTTAACCATTTGTTGATCTTCAACAACAGCTGATACTTTGATTTCAGATGTACTTACCATTTTAATTTCAATTTCACTTTGAGCCAGCACTTCAAACATTTTCGCAGCTACCCCAGGATTGGAAATCATACCTGAACCTACGATAGACACTTTAGCAAGTCCATTCTCTGCTTCGATTCGGTCGTAGCCTAATAATGATTTGTTATTTTCCATCACGCCCAACGTTTCGTTTAAATCATCAGTTTTAATTGAGAACGAAAGGTTTGTCGTGTCCGACTCTGTTTTGCTTTGAATAATGATATCTACATTAATATGATGCTGGGCAAGTGTTGTAAAAATAGTTGATAAACTCGTTAAAGAATTGGTAAGACCCAAGATCGTTACCCTTGTTATTTGATCTTCAAATGCTACTCCACGTACAACTAGGTTCTGTTCCAATGTTGCTTCCCCCTTAATGACTGTACCTTCGATTTTTTCCATACTTGAGCGAACCTCAAGCTTTACATTATAATTCTTGGCAAATTCCACTGCTCTTGGGTGCAGCACTCCAGCTCCTAAATTGGCCAGCTCGAGCATTTCATCATATGAAATATCCATTAGCTTGCGAGCACTCTTCACATACCTAGGATCAGTGGTAAAAACACCTGTTACATCCGTATAGATATCACATCTGTCTGCACCCAGCGCTGCTGCTAGGGCTACAGCTGTTGTATCTGAGCCGCCTCGGCCAAGCGTGGTAATTTCCCCTGACTCAGTTACACCCTGGAATCCTGCAACAATGACTACTTTTCCGTCTGTCAATTGCTTTTCAAGCTTAGCAGTTTGGATCTTCGTTATTCTCGCATTGCTATGTACAGGTTCTGTCAAAATACCAGCCTGCCATCCAGTATAAGAGATAGCCTCAAGCCCTTTTTCTTTAAGTGCCATTGCCAGTAAAGCAATCGTTGTTTGTTCACCTGTTGTCAGGAGCATATCCATTTCCCTTTTACTCGCATTAGCAGATATTTCTTTTGCCAAGCTGACAAGGTGATCAGTTGTTTTACCCATTGCAGATACAACGACAACCACATTGTTTCCCCGCTCTTTTTCTTCTTTTACACATTGGGCCACATTTAAAATTCGTTCCACACTTCCAACGGATGTTCCGCCGAACTTTTGTACGATAAGTCCCATGGTCTCCCCTACTTTCTTCTATAGATGATGTTGTCTTTTAGGTTATCCACAAAATAAAAAAAGCAATGAGAAATCCATCTCATTGCTTAGAAATACGAAGAAAAGAATAATCTATCGTATACAATGTGAGATAGCTCTCCAAGACAGTAGTCTTGACAATCCAGTATTTATTCAATACAGGACCAGCAAAGAAAACAATGAGTGTTTCTTTACTTCGGCGAACATACCCTTTCAAAGCCCTTCATTGAAGCTCACTCTTCTCCTGACTTTTACTATTGAAGTTCGCACCTCTACCTTCACTTTAATACTATAAAGTGACTGTAATATAAAGTTTAAACCATTATAGCATGATACATTTTTTATGACAAACATTATGAATCTTTAAGTTTATTTATTAGTTCTATTGCTGTATTGCCTGGTATTCCTAAGGAGGCAAATTCCTCAATATTGGCTTCTTTCATTTTTTTTACAGAGCCAAAATGTTTTAGCAATAGTTTTTTTCGTTTTTCCCCAACACCAGGGATATCATCAAGTATCGATTGAAATGCACTTTTTCCATGAAGCTGGCGGTGAAAAGTAATCGCAAACCGATGAACTTCATCCTGAATCCGCTGCAATAAATAAAATTCCTGACTATTTCTAGCTAAGGGCACAATTTCTAACGGATTACCGTAAAGCAATTGTGAGGTACGGTGTTTATCATCCTTTGCCAGTCCAGATAAAGGAATATCCAGCCCCAGTTCATTTTCCAAAACGTCTCTTACTGCCTCAATATGTCCTTTTCCTCCGTCAATGATAATCAAATCAGGGAGCGGCAGATTGTCTTTTAATGCTCTGGAATATCTCCTGCGCACAACTTCACGCATTGATTCATAATCATCTGGACCTTTAACGGTTTTGATTTTATATTTGCGGTATTCACGTTTATCCGCTTTGCCATCCGTAAATACAACCATTGCTGAAACAGGGTCTGCCCCTTGAATATTAGAGTTATCAAAAGTCTCTATTCGGTGCGGAGTATAGATCCCAAGTATTTCTCCGAGATTTTCAACTGCTTTAATGGTCCGCTCTTCATCTTTTTCAATCAATGAGAATTTTTCATTTAAAGCTATTTTTGCATTCTTTATGGCCAATTTGACAAGGTCTTTTTTCTGCCCCCGCTGCGGCTGAAGGACTTTTACTTCAAGAAGCTGCTCAGCAAGCGATAAATCAATCTCATCCTGTATGAGAATTTCCTTTGGTTTAAAATGATTCGCCTTCGTATAGAATTGACCCAGGTATGTTAAAATTTCTTCCTCCGGTTCGTCGTAAATCGGAAACATCGAAACATCGCGTTCAATTAACTTTCCTTGACGGACAAAAAAGACTTGGACACACATCCATCCTTTATCGACCGCATAACCAAATACATCCCGATCCGTAAAGTCAGTCATCGTCATTTTTTGTTTTTCCATCGTAGTTTCAATATGGGCGATTTTATCTCGATATTCCTTAGCACGTTCAAAATCCAGGGATTCCGCTGCCAGGGTCATTTTTTCAGTTAACTCTTTTTTTATTTCTTTATATCCGCCGTTTAAAAAGCGGGTAATTTCATCAGTCATTTTTTTATATTCATCTTCAGGAACATCATTAATACAAGGTGCCAAACATTGGCCTAAATGGTAATATAAACACACTCGGTCAGGAAGGGTGGAACATTTCCTTAATGGATAAAGGCGATCAAGCAGTTTTTTCGTTTCATTGGCCGCCCCAACGTTTGGATATGGACCAAAGTATTTGCTTTTATCTTTCTTGACCTTTCTCGTTATAATCAATTTCGGATGACGTTCAGCCGTTAGCTTAATAAAGGGATAACTTTTATCATCCTTAAGCATAATGTTGTATTTTGGATCATGTTTTTTGATTAAATTGATTTCCAACAGAAGTGCTTCAATATTGGAAGATGTAACGATATATTCAAAGTCCTCGATTTCATTAACAAGTCTCAATGTTTTGCCATCATGTGAGCCTGTGAAATAGGAACGGACGCGATTCTTTAAGATTTTAGCTTTTCCCACATAAATAATCGTTCCTTGACGATCCTTCATTAAATAGCAGCCAGGCTGGTCAGGCAACAACGTCAGCTTCTGCTTAATAATATTATTCAAATCTGACCCACCCCACTAAAAAATATTCATCCTTAAATTTTAAAACAAACTATACATAAAGGAAAGTAGAGATTGATGGGAAAAGAAAAAAACCTTAACCACTTTTATGGTTAAGGTTTTGGTTTTTAGACATGTTTTTGAATAACGCCTGATAAAGCTTCTTTTGGCTGGAAGCCGACAACCTTATCAACTACTTCACCATTTTTGAAGAGTAATAAAGTTGGGATGCTCATGACACCAAATTTTGCTGCTGTTTCTTGGTTATCATCAACATCAAGCTTCACGATTTTTACTTTATCTCCTAATTCGGAGTCAAGTTCTTCAAGAACTGGAGCAATCATTTTGCAAGGTCCGCACCATGGTGCCCAGAAATCTACAAGGACTACATCTGAACTAGTTTGTTCAGTAAAGTTTTGGTCTGTAACATGTGTAATAGCCATATGGATATGCCTCCTAATGTTAATACTTACATACTATGGAAAGTATATCATCGATTAATTGATGATGCTAATATTTTGTTTCGAGTGTAATTTTCCCGTAATCATTTAAAGTATGCCCAAAAAGTAGACAGCCACACGGATATGGCTGCCCTTTGCTCTTTCATTAAGAATGAATTCTTATTTTCTTCACTTCTTCAGTGAGAATCGGAACTACTTCAAATAGGTCACCAACAATTCCGTAATCAGCCACATTGAAAATATTCGCCTCTGGATCCTTATTGATGGCGACAATTACTTTAGAATTGGACATACCTGCTAGATGCTGGATTGCACCAGATATTCCGCAAGCAATGTAGAGGTCAGGGGTTACAACTTTACCTGTTTGACCAATCTGCATGGAATAATCGCAGTAGTCAGCATCACAAGCACCCCTTGATGCCCCCACAGCTCCACCCAAAACTTTAGCTAATTCTTTTAATGGATCAAAACCTTCTGCACTCTTGACACCGCGGCCACCTGAAACAATTACTTTTGCTTCTGATAAGTCTACACCTTCACTGACTTTTTTCACTACATCCTTGATAATCGTGCGAAGATCTTTGATATCAACCGAAAGGGAAGTAATTTCTCCTTTCCGATTTTCATCTTTTTCTAGTGGAGCAATATTATTTGGCCGAACTGTCGCAAAAATCAATCCGTCCGTGACGATTTTCTTTTCAAACGCTTTCCCTGAGTAAATTGGTCTTGTGAAAACAATATTTCCTCCAACAGCCTCTACGTTGGTGGCATCAGATACCAGTCCAGAGGAAAGCTTGGCAGCAATCTTTGGTGTAAGGTCTTTTCCTAAAGCAGTATGACCTGTGATTACTCCTTCAGGTTTTTCAGAGTCGATTACTGCGAGAAGCGCTTGTGAAAAACCATCAGCCGTATATTGTTTTAATTTTTCATTTTCTACAACAGCTACCCGATCTGCTCCGTAAGAGATTAAGTCTTGTGCTAATCCGCTCACATTGTCACCGATTAAAACGCCGACAATCTCTCCTCCTTCAGAAACTGTTTTTGCAGCAGCGATCGATTCATATGAAACATTACGAAGCGACCCGTCACGGGCTTCACCTAATACTAAGACTTTTCTAGCCATTCTATTCCCTCCTGATTTTGCTTAAATCTTCATTAAATTACTTTTGCTTCGGTGTGCAGAAGCAGTACAAGTTCTTTTACTTGATCTGTTATTTCACCTGAAAGAACCTTTCCTGCCTCTTTTTTATGCGGCAAATAGAGTTCGATTGTTTTTGTTTTAGCTTCCACATCGTCCTCATCAAGATCAAGATCATCTAGTTCAAGTTCATCAAGCGGCTTCTTTTTAGCCTTCATAATCCCTGGCAGTGATGGATAACGCGGCTCGTTTAAGCCCTGCTGAGCGGTTACTAAAAGCGGAAGGTTTGCCTCAATTACTTCTGAATCCCCTTCAACATCTCGTGTTATTGTGGCCTTTTGTTCGTCGATTTCCAGCTTTGTAATTGTTGTTACATAAGAAATGCCCAACAGTTCGGCTACACGAGGACCCACTTGTCCTGAGGCACCATCAATGGCAACATTGCCCCCCAAAATCAAATCAGCATTTTTATCTTTCAAATATTCAGCAAGAACTTTTGCGGTTGTATATTGGTCGACATTTTGGACATCATCTTCAATATTAATGAGGACAGCTTTATCGACTCCCATTGCTAATGCCGTACGCAATTGCTTTTCTGATTCCTCATTGCCGACAGTAATGACCGTTACCTCGCCGCCGTTTGCATCACGTACTTGAATGGCTTCCTCAATGGCGTATTCATCATAAGGATTTATAATAAATTCCGCTCCATCTTCGTTGATTTTTCCTCCTGAAAGGGAGATCTTTTCTTCTGTATCAAAGGTTCTTTTCATTAGTACAAAAATGTTCATAGCTTCCTCCTTGAGATTCATTTTTTTAATTTTTAGATATCTTATTTGAAAAAAATTTAGTTCCCTTTAAAATTAGGGGACCTTTTTTCTAAAAATGCTTGAATCCCTTCTTTTGCATCATTTGATACAAATACCTTTCCAAACAGTTCTGCCTCTTTATTAACTCCTTCATAAAACGTATTTGGTTTGGAAAAATTCAATAGTTGGATTGCTGCACTTAGGGCAACTGGACTTTTTTGCGCAATTTTTTTTGCCATTGTCCTGGCCGTTTCGAAAACATCATTTTCAGGGCAGGCCTTGTTTGCCAAACCCAATTCAGCTGCATTAGCACCAGATATCGGTTCAGATGTAAATAACATTTCAGCAGCTTTCGCAGCTCCTACATATCGCTGGAGTCTTTGTGAACCTCCAAACCCTGGAACTAATCCCAACTGCAGCTCTGGTAGTCCCAGTTTGGCACTTTCACTAACAATCCTAATATGGCAGGCCATCGCTAACTCAAGACCGCCGCCGAGTGCCGCACCATGTATTGCAGCAATAATAGGTTTTGGAAACCTTTCCATTCTTTCAAATAAGTCCTGACCAACTTTGCCAAGCTTAGAGAAATCCTCCATGTTGTCCACGGTTGTAAACTCTTTTATATCAGCACCTGCTGAAAAAAAATGTCCTTCACCACGAATCAGAATAACCCGTACTTGATCATTGCCTTCTATATCATCCATTACGACTGATAATTCCCGCAGCATCCATTGTGATAAAGCATTCGCTGGAGGACGTTGTAATGTAATCGTTGCGATTAAATTCTCAACTGATACTTTTAAATATTCCAATCCCATCTCTCCCCTTATGGATTTTTCTTTAGCTGCCGCATCCTTTTATGATCAAGTGATGAATTTGGCCCGCTAACGCAGTTAAATCATACTTCTCCTCATTCATTACCCACGATGTTGCCATTTCATCAATTGTGCCGAAGATCATTTGTCTGGCAAGACGTACATCAAGTTCTTTTGAAAACTCTCCTTTTTCAATTCCTTCTAAGACAATATTATCAATGACCTGTAAATATCCTTTAAGGATTTCATTAATTTTCATTCGCAGTTCTTTATTCGTTTGACGTAACTCTAACTGAGTTACGATCGCCAGATGATGATCGCCCGAGAGCATGGAGAATTGTGATTCAATTAATGATAATAACTTCTCTGTTGCTGTCGTTTTTCCTGCAATAATATTTTCATTTTTTTCTACAAAGTCTCCCATTTTCTCTCTAAAAAGGGAAATAAGGATATCTTCTTTATTTTTAAAGTATAAGTAAATGGTTCCATCCGCTACGCCAGCTTGTTTCGCAATTTTTGAGACTTGTGCCTGATGATAGCCATTTTCAGCTATAACAACTACCGCAGCATCAATAATTTGCATATATTTCGGGCCATTCTTTTTCAAACTACTCTCCCCTTACTAAATGGTATGATTAACTCGCTTACTTAAAAACGGAATTGAATAGTTAAGGGAAGCGAATTATGATTCATTCATAAGATTTTATTCCATTTATTGAATGAATAGTCATTCATAATTTAATAGTAATTTTTGAAATAATCGCTGTCAAGATACCGATCACAAAAAGAAGATACGAAAAAAGAGCCATCAATTTGGC
The DNA here is from genome assembly GCF_030915385.1 of Neobacillus sp. PS3-12. GTDB lineage: Bacteria > Bacillota > Bacilli > Bacillales > Cytobacillaceae > JAEVLT01. The sequence continues at coordinate 1,204,770 of NZ_CP133268.1, forward strand.
TCTTTTTTTGGCTAATAATAAGGTATAAATTTTTTCCAAAATTTATACTTTATTATGTCGCATAAGTGCAACTACGCCTCTGTCATCGCCCTTAGGGGCTCGCCAATCGGCGAGTTTTCTTTATCATGCTTGTTTTTTGGATTCATCCGCTATTTTTTTCATATCTTCATCAATCAATACCCTTCTTAAAATTTTTCCAACTGCAGTTTTGGGAAGTTCCTTTTTAAATTCGTAAATTCTCGGTACTTTATAGGAAGCAAGATACTTTCTTGTAAACTGATTAAGTTCCTCCGCTGTAACATGTGCACCTTCTTTTAGAACCACATAGGCTTTAACCGTTTCACCACGATATGGGTCGGGAATTCCCGCCACAACAGCTTCTAGAATATCTGGATGCTCATACAGCACCTCTTCTACTTCACGAGGATAAATGTTAAATCCTCCCGCAATGATCATATCCTTTTCCGGTCAACAACATAGAAATATCCGTACTCATCCATATAGCCAAGATCTCCTGTATAGAGCCAGCCATCTTTAAGTACTTGTTCTGTTTCCTCCGGACGGTTCCAATACCCTTTCATGACCTGTGGACCTTTAACAACTATTTCCCCAATCTCACTTGGAGGTAAGCGGTCTCCATTTTCTAAGGAAATGATCTTGGCATCGGTATCAGGCCAAGGCAATCCTATGCTCCCTTTGATGTACGGTCGGTCCCAAAGGAGATTTGCGTGCGTAACTGGTGAAGATTCTGTTAATCCATACCCTTCAACAAGCTTTCCACCAGTTATACTTTCAAATTTTTCCTGCACCTCCGCGGGGAGTGGAGCAGATCCGCTGATACAGGATTCAATTGAAGAAAGGTCATAATTTTTTATTTTAGGATGATTTAATAATCCAATATAAATGGTTGGTGCCCCGGGAAATAAAGTTGGCCTTTGTTTGTGGATGGTTTTTAATGTTGATTCTGCATCAAACTTTGGCAGCAAGATCATTTTTTGGGCTCCCATGACTGCTAAAAGCATAACAATGGTCATCCCATAAACATGAAAAAATGGAATAACCCCTAACAAGGCCTCTTTCCCTATTTTACATTTATAAAGCCATGCCTGAGCCATTCTTGCATTTGAAACTAAGTTTTTATGTGTAAGCATTACCCCCTTTGGATATCCAGTGGTCCCTCCTGTATATTGCAAAATGGCGATATCCTCTTCAAAATCAATATCATAAGCTATTAATGGTTTGGCAGGGTACTTTAATATTTCCGTAAGCAAATGTGTATTTCCCTTATGCTTTGCATCAACTACCAGACCATATTGTTTCTTCTGTATAAAAGGATAAATAAAATTTTTGGGAAATGGTAAAAAATCCTTAATAGAGGTTACAATAATATGTTTTAAGTCGGTTCTGGCTGATACTTTTGATACCCGTGGATAAAGAATATCTAATGTGATAATCGCTTTTGAGCCTGAATCATTCATTTGGTATTCAAGCTCACGCTCTGTATAAAGAGGGTTTGTCTGTACGACGATTCCACCTGCAAATAAAATGGCGAAATAACTGATAACTGATTGCGGAGAATTCGGAAGCATTATTGAAACACGATCACCTTTTGTTATTCCCAAGTCCTGTAAATAGCTCGCTAAAGTAACTGACGCATCATAAACTTTTTGATAGGTAAGTTCTTTTCCCATAAAATGAATTGCTGTTTTATTCGGAAACCTCTTGGCTGCATGGACTAAATACTGTTGGAGTGGTTCCGGGAGATACTCTAAAGATGCTGGAATTTCCTGTGGGTAGAGCGAAAGCCATGGTTTGAACTCGGTCATCACAATCCTCCTTCGAAAATATTCAAAAAATTCTAACTATCTTTTATTATAATATAGGCATGTTAAAAAAACCATTACTGTAAAATCACAGCAATGGCTTTCCATTAACTAAAAAAAATCATATAGATTAGACCAATAATTAAAAATACTCCACATAATCCCAAGAGGACCTTTGCTAATTTTTCCAACCTATTTCTCCCCTTCAAAATACCCTGCTCGATTTCTAGCCTATTTTGCTTGGAACTCCTATAAGGAACTATTTAAATTCAACAACGGTCACACCCGTTCCGCCTTCTCCTGCATCCCCAAAGCGGATTTTCTTCACTGAGCGGTGATTCCTTAAATATTCTTGTACTCCTTGTCTAAGAGCCCCTGTGCCCTTTCCATGGATAATCGAAACCCTGGGGTATCCAGCTAACAAGGCGTCATCCACGTATTTTTCAACTCTAAGAAGTGCTTCCTCGTACCGTTCCCCGCGAAGGTCTAATTCTAGATTCACGTGAGAGTCTCTTCCTCGAACGATTGCTAGCGGCTTTGTCTCAACAGGCTTAGGAGTACTAATATACTCTAAATCCTTCTCCTTGACTTTCATTTTAAGAATCCCAATTTGAACTTGCCATTCATCACTTGAGTTCTTTTCAAGTAAAATGCCTTTTTGATCAAAAGTAAGAACCTTCACTTCATCACCTGGGGTGAAAGTATGTTTCCTTTCCTTCCTTTGGTGAGCTTTGTTAGTTTTTTCAATTTTTGGTGCTGCTTCTTGTAATCGTTTCTTCGCCTCGATTAACTCATGTTCTTTCACATCTGCATGCTTTTCAATTCTCATTTTACGAAGATCACGAATAATTTTTTCTGCTTCTGCCTTTGCTTCCTCGACAATGTCTTCAGCCTTATCAGCTGCTTTTTCATAAAGCGAGTCTTTATGGTCATAAAATTCGATCATTTGCTTTTGCAAATCCTGATGAAGCTTTTCAGCCTGTTTTAAATAGGCCAGTGCTTCCTCATGCTCGCTTTCAGCTTTTCGTTTACTTTCCTCTAAGGCGGATATCATATTGTCAATTTTGTTTGTTTCGGAACTCACATAAGAGCGGGCACCCTCAATAACTTTTTCATTTAATCCTAATCGTTTGGAGATTTCAAAGGCATTACTTCTTCCTGGAACCCCTAGTAAGAGTTTGTAGGTTGGGCTTAATGTTTCCACATTAAACTCAACACTGGCGTTCATTACTCCCTTGCGATTATAGCCATATGCCTTTAATTCTGGATAATGGGTGGTGGCAATCACTCTTGCTCCTCTGTTATGAGTTTCGTCCAAAATCGATATCGCCAGTGCTGCTCCTTCTTGTGGGTCTGTTCCAGCTCCCAACTCGTCAAATAAGACAAGACTGTTAAAATCAACGCGCTTTAATATTTCAACAATATTTGTCATATGCGAGGAAAATGTACTTAAGCTTTGTTCGATCGACTGTTCATCGCCGATATCAGCATATACAGCGTTAAAAACAGCTAGCTCTGAGCCATCCAAAGCAGGAATTTGCAAACCTGCCTGCGCCATAAGAGTACATAATCCAACCGTTTTTAGTGTAACGGTTTTTCCTCCCGTATTTGGACCTGTAATGACAATGGTTGTAAAATCCTTCCCAATCATAATGTCATTCGCAACCACTTCTTTAATCGGGATCAATGGATGGCGTGCTTTAAATAATGAGATTCTTCCTTCATTATTCATCGTTGGCATCGAGGCTTTGATTTGTTTTCCATACCTTGCTTTTGCAAAAATAAAATCCAGGTCGGCGAGAACCTCAACAATAATTTTCAGTTCCGCCTCATGCTCAGCCGTCTTTGCCGAAAGCTCAGTTAAAATTCTTTCAATTTCAACCTGTTCCTTTACTCGAATATCCTGGAGCTGATTATTTAATTGAACGATCGCCTGTGGTTCAATAAAGAGTGTTTGTCCTGATGAACTTTGATCATGGATAATCCCGCCATAATGGCTCCGATATTCTTGTTTTACTGGGATTACAAAGCGATCATTTCGAATGGTTACAATTGCGTCAGATAACATTTTTTGGGCGCTTGATGAACGAATCATACTTTCTAATTTTTCACGAACCCGAGCTTCTGTCGAGCGAAGCTGATGACGAAGTGACCTCAAGAGTTCACTTGCTCCATCAAGTACCTCACCACTTTCTTCTATGGCATATTTGATTGCCTGCTCAAGATTCGTTAATGGAATAATTTTATCTGTCAGTTCTACCAATATTGGTATTTCCGTTCTTTCTTCTGCAATATCTTCAATAAAATGCTTCATTTGTCGGCTTGTATGTATCGTACTAGCAACATAAACCAGCTCATGTGGACTAAGGACACCACCAATAACCGAACGCTTAATATGGGCACGTATATCGTGAATCCCTGACAAGGGAACATTTCCTTTTATCCTCAATACCGTCGCCGCTTCATCTGTTTCCGCCTGGAGCTTTACGACTTGTTCAAAATCCGTTGAAGGAACAAGATCTCTTACTTTTTCTCTGCCTAAGGAAGAGGATGCTTGCTCAAATAATTGTTCCTTCACTTTATCAAATTCTAGTATCTTAAATACTTTTTGCTGCATGGAGAAGTCCTCCTATTTTTTCCTTTTATGCAATAACGCTACTAAATCGTTTAATTCCAATGTGTTAATGACAGATGACTTTTTAATCCACCCTTTTTTGGCTGTTGCCACGCCGATTTCCATATTTGACAATGTCCCCGTTTGGTGGGCATCTGTATTGATCGCTATCATCACTCCTGCCTCTTGCGCTTTTCGTAAGTGCTGGGAAGCCAGGTCAAGGCGATGAGGATTGGCATTTAACTCCAGAATAGTGTTCGATTCTTTTGCCAATTCGATTAGCAGATCAATATCCACATCATAGCCCTCACGCCGTCCAATTAATCTTCCTGTTGGATGGGCAATGATATCAACATGAACATTTTCCATTGCCGCCTTCAACCGGTCCATAATTTTCTCTCTTGGCTGTGAAAAGGCCGAGTGAATCGAGGCAATAACAAGATCCATCCCCTCTAATAGACGGTCATCATAATCAAGGCTTCCATCGGGAAGAATATCCATTTCAACCCCGCTTAAAATTGTGAAGTCATCATATTTTTCGTTTACCTTCTTTATTTCTTCCCTTTGTTTTAACAGTCTTTCAGGCGTAAGTCCATTTGCTACCTTTAAATATTGTGAATGGTCTGTAATGGCCATGTAACAATAACCCTTGCTGCGGCATGCTTCTGCCATTTCTTCAATCGAATTGGCACCGTCGCTCCATGTTGTGTGCATATGCAGGTCAGCTTTTATATCTTCGAGGGAGATTAACTCGATGGTTTCTGAATACTCCTCCACTTCTTTTCCGTCTTCCCTTAATTCTGGCGGAATCAACGGGAGATCAAAATGCAGATAAAATTCTGTTTCCGAGGAAAATGTTTGTATTTCCCCCGTTTCAATATTTTCCACACCGTATTCGTTTATTTTTTCTCCACGTTCCTTGGCGAGCTGCCTCATCCGAACATTATGTTCCTTAGAACCTGTAAAATGATGTAATGTTGTAATAAATTCATCAGGTTTTACGAGACGAAAATCAATTGAAACATCATATTGGAGGTCAAGGGTGACAGAAACTTTTGTCTCACCTGCCCCAATCACAGCTTTTATATTTGGAAGACTTAGGAGCTGGGTTCTTACAATTGAAGGATTGTCCGTTGCAATAATAAAATCCAAGTCTTTAATCGTTTCTCTCATCCTTCTTAAGCTTCCAGCCCTTGAAAATCGATCTATATCTGTCATATGAGCTAACTGCTTTTCAATTTGTTCAGCTATTGGGAGCATATAGGCAAGCGGAAGCCTTTCAGGTCTGTTGCCAGCCTGGAGGATCGAACTTAGAATTTTTTCCTCCGTTTTTTTTCCAAACCCAGGAAGTGCTTGTACCCTACCCGCCCGGCAGGCTTCCTCTAAGCCTGAAACATCTTCAACCCCTAGTGACTGATATAACTTAGCAATTTTTTTGCCGCCGAGTCCTGGAAGCTGCAATAATGGAATTAATCCTGGTGGAACTTCTTCTTTTAGTTCTTTTAAGACGGTAGAGGTTCCCTCTTGCATGTATTCCACGATCACCGCCGCTGTCCCTTTTCCAATACCTGGAATCGATGTAAAGTCTTCAATTTCGGTTAAGCTTCGCTCATCTATCTCCAATACATTAGCAGCTTTTCTGAATGCAGATATTTTAAAAGAGTTTTCACCCTTCAATTCTAAATAAATGGCAATCGTCTCTAAAAGTCGTACAATCTCTTTTTTCGTCCGTTCCAAACTTCCCACCTGCCTTAAAAGATAGCTTTTACTTTTATTATGGGTTAAGAATAAAGTCTTTAAAAAAACTTCTCTGCTTAAAGAGAAGTTGCCGTGCCTACGTATTCAATCCATAATTGTTTTATTTGGCTGGAAAGAACAGGGGTATGGTTTATAATCGCAGCAGCTAATATGGAATGGCTTAACGTATTTTGGAGTGCATCCATTGGTATTAGAGCAGCGACATATAGTAAGATAAAAACAATTAAGTATACTTCACAAAAACCAAAGATTCCTCCAGCCCAAACATTTAGTTGTTTTAAAACTGGTAAACGGGCAATAAAGCTCAACATCCGGCCAACTATTAACAAAAGCATCTTAACAGCAAAAAAGATAAGCATAAATGCAATTGCACGATAAAAAGCCGCTTCCATATCACTGCTATTCGTTATCAGTTTTAAGGTTGAATTTTCGCCGAAATTTGGATAAGGAATCCATAAAATTAATTTTGAAGCAAGTTCATCATAGTATATATTTGCTGCAATATATGCAATAATAAATCCGGTTAAATGGATAAGCTGCATGATAAGGCCTCTTTTTAAGCCGATGAAGAAACCCATGATCAACAGAACGAGAATAGCAATATCCAACATCGTTTAGATCATCCCTTTTCTCTCTTAATTTCTTCCTGAAGCTTTTCAAGCTCTTCTTTAATTTTTATATAATCATTGACAGCATTCACAGCGGTTAATACAGCCAGTTTATTCACATCTAATGACGGATTCTTTGAACCAATTTCCCGCATTTTGTCGTCAACTAACGAGGCTACAAACTTAATGTGACTTGAGCTTTCCGAACCTAAAATAATATATTGTTGACCGTAAATATCTACGGATATCCTGCTTTTTTGTGGCTTTGACAACGTGAAATGCCTCCAATCAAAAGAATCCTAAAGACTATCATAACATGAACAACACAAAGTGGAAAAGCGAAAAGGGGTCATGTCTGGTAAAAGGTTTTAACACTAGTATTGCTTTCAATTAGGTTGAGTGTAAAGAAAGAATGAATTTGAGGTGAATGATATGGGTAATGTTGTATTAAATCGAGATTTGGCTGAAATCATGAAAATGAAACAATATTATGAGAAGGCTCTTGTCGAAAAAATTCCTCCGGGAGGAGTTTTTTCCGCAAAAACGAATTCATGTGTCATTACTGCTTATAAATCAGGTAAAGTTTTGTTCCAAGGTGCAAATTGTGAGGTAGAGGCAAATAAATGGGGACAGGCTTCGCCAAAGACAGATAAGGCTGGAGGAAAACAAAAGACGCTCAGCAGCAAACTTCCGCCGAACATTGGAAGTTTGTCCGCCATTGGTTCTGATGAAGTCGGAACCGGAGACTTTTTTGGTCCGATCACAGTTGTGGCTGCCTATGTAAAGAAGGAGGACATTCCCCTTTTAAAAGAATTAGGAGTCAGAGATTCAAAGGATTTAAATGATGAAAAAATTACAGCCATTGCCAGACAAATAAAAGCTATTGTCCCGCATAGCCTGCTGAGCTTGCATAATCCAAAGTATAACCAAATGCAGCAATCCGGTATGTCGCAAGGCAAAATGAAGGCCTTGCTACATAATCAAGCCATCGGTCATGTATTAAAAAAGATTGCCCCAATAAAGCCAGAGGCCATTTTAATTGATCAATTTGTCCAAGAAAGTACTTATTATCAGCACATCAAAGGGCAGAAGGAAATCGTAAAGGAAAATGTCTATTTCAGTACAAAAGCAGAAGGGGTCCATATCGCAGTTGCAGCGGCATCAATCCTGGCTCGATATGCGTTTGTACAATATTTTGAAATATTAAGTGATGCTGCCGGTTTTAAGCTGCCAAAAGGTGCGGGTGCTCAGGTCGATCAGGCTGCGGCAAAGTTAATTTTGCAAAAGGGACAAGATGTTTTGCCTCAATTTGTTAAAATGCATTTTGCGAATACAGATAAAGCATTCAATCTAGTACGTAAAAAAAGGGGCTGATGGCCCCTTTTTCACCATTTATTTAATTTCCTAATAAGTATTTTTCCATTTCATCAATATTTGTGTGATGCACTTTTTTCATTTCTGTTAAAAACGCTTCTGTCTCTGGAATGGTCCCGAAGGCAATAGCCTGATCAATTTTGCGTGCGACCCATGCTTGTCCTTTGTTTAAGAGAACGAGTTTGTCCCGTAATGTTTCTAGCGCTATTACTTTATCCACAAAATCCCCCGTTTTCATACTGGGTTCTCCGCCTTCACGCAAAATGGCTTGATGAAGACCTGCACAGCTCCAAGCCTCATCTTTTTTCAACTGTTTATATTGTTCGTCTAATTCTTCTGATGGATATTGTTTTAGCAAATGATTCGCTGTCTCCACACCAGCACGCTCTGCTTCCAGCAAGGCATTCAATAAATCAATTAATTCCTGTTTTTCACTCATTTTTATATCCCCTTTGATCAATTTTATCCAAATCCCCAAAAGCAATATACAACTTTATTATCGTGTTTACTGTGTTCTAAATCACAAATATACAAAAAATTCTAAAATTGATACAATAAGACTATGTATAATAAAAAAGCGTTTGGAAAAATATCCAAACGCTTTTTTGTTATCCCCTTAAAACAGTTCCAGCTTGTTCTGCTAATGCTTTAAGGACTTTATCATGTACTTTTGTCACTTCTTCATCCGTCAATGTCCGTTCAGGGTCTGCATATTTCAATGAGAAGGCAATGGATTTTTTCCCTGCTTCCATATGCTCACCCTCATATAAGTCAAAAACATAAGCCTCTTTCAACAATGGGCCTCCAGCTGAAAGTATAATTTCTTTCAAAGCTCCAGAAGCAGCTTCTTTTTCTGCTACAAGAGCAATATCTCTTGTTATCGACGGGAATCGTGGAATAGATGTGTATTGTAACGGTTCAGTCGCTGCCTCAAGCACAGCCTTTAATGAAAGTTCAAACACAAGCGTATCTTTAATATCCAACTCTTTTTGCACACTTGGATGAACTTGACCTACAAAGCCGATTGTTTCACCATTTAGGAGAATGGAGGCAGTCCGTCCAGGGTGCATTCCTTCGACGTTTGCCTTCTCATATTTCACTTGATCGGTTAATCCGAGTTTTTCGAATAACCCTTCTAATACTCCTTTAATGACGAAAAAGTCTACTGGCTTTTTCTCTCCCTGCCATGAATGGTTCACCCAAAGACCAGTTATAGCTCCTGCTAAATGTTCTTGCTCTTCGGGCTGAACATCTTTGCCATTTGCTAAGAATACTGCACCGGTTTCATAGACCGCTAAACTGTCATTTTGACGAGCACTGTTATATTTAATCACTTCAAGTAATTGTGGCAAAATGCTTAAACGAAGCATGCTGCGGTCCTCACTCATTGGCATTGCCAGACGAATCGCATCTCTTTTTTCAAGAGCAAATTGGGTAACTTTATCTTCACTTGTTAACGAATAAGTTACAGCTTGATAAAGACCTGCACCTTCAAGGTATTGACGGACAACACGACGCTTTTGCTGATATTCCGTTAACCGACCAGGTGTCGTTGAACCAATTGGCAATGTTTTTGGAATATTGTCGTAACCATAAAGACGAGCAACTTCTTCGATTAAATCTTCTTCAATTTTGATATCGCCGCGGCGCGTTGGAACTGTAACGGTAATCGTTTCTTGTTCTGCAGTGACATCAAATTGTAGACGTTCAAAAATTTCTTTTACTTCAGCAGCAGAAATGTTGGTACCAAGAACGCGGTTGATTTTTTCAAGTGTAATGGAGATAACTGCAGGCTCAATCGTTAATGTATCAACTTCTACTCTGCCATCTAGAACTTCACCGCCAGCGTATTTTGCCATTAAAGAAGCGGCACGTTCGCCTGCTACCCGTACACGGTTAGGGTCAACGCCTTTTTCATAGCGATTGCTTGCTTCACTTCTTAAACCGTGATCTTTTGAAGCCTTACGAATCACACCACCAGTAAAATAAGCGGCTTCCAATAAAACTGTTGTAGTTTCAGCACTTACCTCTGAATTGGCGCCTCCCATTACACCAGCTAAGGCAACTGGCTCTTGACCGTTTGTAATCACAAGATGTTCAGAAGTAAGGGTACGCTTCGTGTCATCAAGAGTAACAATTGTTTCCCCATCTTTTGCACGGCGAACAAGAATTTCTTTTGAACCTAAACGGTCATAATCAAATGCATGCAATGGCTGGCCGTATTCTAACAAAATATAATTTGTAATATCGACAACATTATTATGCGGACGGATGCCCGCAGACATTAAACGTGTTTGCATCCATAATGGAGAAGGACCAATTTTAATATTTTTTATAACTGTGGCTGAATATAATGGATTATCCTCGCTTGCATCAACGGTTACTTTAATATAATCCGAAGCTTTTTCTTGAACAGACTGTAAATCGGTTTCAGGGAATTTCACTTCTCTGTTTAAAATAGCAGCGACCTCATAGGCAACTCCGAGCATACTTAAACAATCTGAACGATTTGGTGTTAAGCCTAGTTCCAGCACTTGGTCATCGCGGTTTAATAAGGCCATTGCATCCGAACCGACCTTGGCATCTGCTGGAAAAATAAAAATCCCTTCAGAATATTCCTTGGCAACCACTTTAGCTTCGATTCCAAGTTCTTGGAGTGAACAAATCATTCCGTTGGATTCTTCGCCACGGAGTTTAGCACGCTTGATTTTAAAATTTCCTGGTAAAACAGCACCTACTTTGGCCACTGCTACTTTTTGACCCTGAGCAACATTTGGTGCTCCACAAATAATTTGGACAGGAGCTTCCTCCCCAAGATCAACAAGGCATTTATGCAGGTGATCCGAATTTGGGTGATCCTCACATTCCAGGACATAGCCAATAACAATTCCCTGGATGCCTTCATTTAGTACTTCAACACCTTCTACTTCAATACCGCTTTTCGTAATTTTTTCAGCTAATTCTGTTGCCGATACGCCAGATAAATCTACATAGTCTTGAAGCCATTTATATGAAACGAACATATCGTATTCCTCCTTTACTTACTCGTGTTTAGAAAATTGATTTAAAAACCGAACATCATTGGTATAGAAATGTCGGATATCATCTACACCATATTTCAGCATCGCAATCCGCTCTGGACCCATACCAAAAGCAAAGCCAGTGTATTTTTTCGAATCATAGCCTGCCATTTCAAGGACGTTCGGGTGAACCATTCCTGCACCCAGGATTTCAATCCAGCCAGTACCTTTACATACATTACAGCCTTTGCCGCCGCAAATTTTACAAGAAATATCCATCTCAACAGACGGCTCCGTGAATGGGAAGAAGCTTGGTCTTAATCGAATTTCACGGTCCTCACCGAACATTTTCTTAGCAAATACTTCAAGTGTCCCAGCCAGGTCGCTCATGCGAATATTCTCGCCGACAACAAGCCCTTCAATTTGCATAAACTGATGGGAATGTGTCGCGTCATCATTATCGCGGCGATATACCTTTCCAGGGCAAATAATTTTAATAGGACCTTTTCCTTGGTTCTTCTGCATTGTACGGGCCTGAACAGGCGATGTATGTGTCCTTAATAAAATTTCTTCGGTAATATAAAATGAATCTTGCATATCACGGGCAGGATGGCCTTTTGGTAAATTAAGCGCCTCAAAGTTAAAGTAGTCTTGCTCTACTTCTGGTCCCTCGGCAACCTCGTATCCCATACCAATAAATAGATCTTCAATCTCTTCGATGATTTTTGTTAGAGGATGATGGTTTCCTGTCTTAATCGGACGACCAGGGAGCGTAACATCGATCGTTTCCAAAGCCAATTTTTCGTTGACAGCTTTTTCTTCTAATTCTTTTTGTTTCTCTTCAATTTTTCCAGCGATCACTTCACGGACCTCGTTAACGAGCGCACCCATTTTTGGACGTTCTTCCGCAGATAGCTTACCCATTCCCCGCAATACCTCAGTAATTGGTCCTTTTTTTCCCAGATAGGCAACCCTGATGTCATTTAGTTCTTTTAAGTCCGCAGACAGTAAAATTTTTTGAAGTGCTTCTTCCTGCAATTCTTTTAATCGTTCTTCCATTTTTCTTCCTCCTTTATCGGATTTACAATTGACGAATATTGTTCGAATGCATAAAAAAACCCCATCCCTGGTAAGGGACGAGGTTTATTCGCGGTACCACCCTTTTAAACACATTTATGTACAACGACTGTGTTCGCTTCATTCGGATAACGGCATGTGCAGGCGCATCTTTACATTTCAAGATTGAAATGGTCCCGATGCCAACTCGGGAGGTGAACTTCTCTTGCCCTAACCATAAAAGTACTTTCAGTCACGGTACTTTCTCCCTAAATGGTAATGAACAAAATACTTTTCTCCGTCAACATTTTGTTATGAACAATTTGTTGATAATTATATAATAATTTTCCGACGGTTTCAAATAAAGATTAGCGCTTTTTTAAATAATACAGTAAGATCCCTGCAGCAACAGCTACATTCAACGATTCACTTTGCCCATAGATTGGGATGTAAAGATTGGATGTGGTTTTGGCGAGCAGATCTTTGTTCATTCCGCTTCCTTCATTTCCGACAATTAAGGCAAACTCCTCTTGCGGTGCTATTTCTGTATAGGTTTTTGCATTTTCTAGAGCAGTACCATATACAGGGATATTTCTTTTCTTTAATGTTTCAATCCATTCCTCAAGGTTTCCGCGGACAATCGGAAGGTGAAAATGGCTTCCTTGGGCCGATCGTAAAACCTTTGAGTTATAGATATCGACACTGCCATAACCAACAATAACGGCATCAATTCCTGCTGCATCAGCGGTACGGATCATCGTTCCCAGATTTCCCGGGTCTTGAACAGCATCAATTAATAATAATGAATTTGCTTTTTCAACGTATGTTTGGTCTACTGTTTCTCGGCATATCGCATAAATTCCTTGCGGTGTCTCAGTATCAGATAATTCCTTTGAAATTTCATCTGTTACGGTAGTAATAGAGTTTGAACCAAAATCTAAGCGGGGAGGGAGTTCTATTTTGTCAGAAACAATAATTTCGATAATTTGTTCTGGTTGTTTTAATGCTTCTTCAATTAAATGGAACCCTTCTATTAAAAAAGTACCCGTTTTGTCCCGTTCTTTTTTTGTTAATAGTTTTTTCCACTGTTTTACCTGTGGATTTTTTACAGACTGAATTTCCTTCAAGACAGTCTCTCCTTTTCCTTAATGTTTTCTTATTATAGCTTACCTTATATACATAAAAAATCCAAAGTTAGAAATGATATAAAAGAAATTATGAAAAAAGGAGTATGAATGTATGAATTTAAACCTAAGAAATGCGATCATTCATAATGTTTCCAACAATACACAGGATCAATTAGAAGATACGATTGTTGATGCGATTCAAAGCGGCGAAGAAAAAATGCTTCCTGGTCTTGGTGTTTTATTTGAAGTTATATGGCAAAATTCATCTGAACAAGATAAAAAAGAAATGCTGCAAACACTTGAAAGCGGGTTAAAACAATAAGCTATGAGATGCCGCCTTGTTGGCGGCTTTTTTGCGTTTGGCGAAATAATCATCCGATTTGGCGAAATAAAATTATTTTTGGCGAAATTAACAGCAAAATCGGCGAAATAACTACTTTCTTTCAAGCCCAAATAATAAACCCCCGAGCGATTTATCTCGGGGGTACATACTTATTCAAACGTAATCTTATCAACTGCTTCGCGGTCTAATCGTTTAATCACTTCAACCAGTAATTGGACTGCATTTTCAAAATCATCACGGTGGAGCATAGCGGCATGTGAATGAATATACCTTGTTGCAATGGTCACCGCAATCGATGGAACGCCATTATTCGATAAATGGATTGAACCAGCATCTGTTCCGCCGCCTGGAATAGCATCAAATTGATAAGGAATATTTAGCTCATCAGCTGTTGATGTAATAAAATCACGCAATCCTTTATGGGATACCAGCGATCCATCATACAGAATAATTTGCGGACCCTTGCCCATTTTACTTTGTGCCTCTTTTTCAGAGATTCCTGGAGTGTCTCCGGCAATACCTACATCAAGGGCAAAGCCAATATCCGGCTCAATTTTCGTGGCCGCTGTTTTGGCGCCGCGGGTACCTACCTCTTCCATAACGGTTCCTACACCAAAAAGGATATTCGGATGATCAACGCCTTTTAGCCTTTTTAATACTTCAATCGCAATCGCACAGCCAATGCGGTTGTCCCACGCTTTTGCTAAAAGCATTTTTTCATTGTTCATGACTGTAAATTCAAAATACGGAACAACCATGTCACCAGGCTGAATCCCCCACTCAACAGCTTCTTCACGGCTTGAGGCACCTATATCAATGAACATATCTTTAATTTCCACCGGCTTTTTACGAGCTTCAGGTGATAAAATATGCGGCGGTTTTGAGCCAATAATACCTGTAACATCACCTTTTTTGGTTACTATTGTTACACGCTGGGCAAGCATCACCTGTGACCACCAGCCGCCAACCGTTTGAAAACGCAAAAAGCCTTTGTCGTCAATTTGCGTAATCATAAAACCGACTTCATCCAAATGGCCGGCAATCATAATTTTAGGACCGCCTTCTTTGCCAGTCTTTTTGGCAATTAAGCTTCCAAGCCCATCGGTCGTTATTTCATCTGCAAATGGTTCTATGTATTTTTTCATCATATTTCGAGCTTCACGTTCATTTCCCGGAACACCTTTGGCATCGGTTAAATCTTTTAACATCGTTAATGTTTCATCCATTTTCACCATGTATAGACCCCCTTCATATATGCACATTTTTCATTATACCCACTAAAAATGAAGCTTTACAAATCAATAGTTTTGATTCTGTCTTTTATAATTTACTTCATTTTTTTCAATATATGCCTGTTCCATTTCCTCAAACTCGATTCCAAGCAATGTCCCCAATTGTAAATAACCTTCGAATACACGCTGATAATCACTTAAACTTTTTGTCATTTGAAAAATGCTTACAGCATGATAGATTTTTAGAAATAGCTCATTGACGTCTTGTGTGGACGGTTCCCTCTCCATTTTTAACCCTTGGATTTGAAAGCCACATTCTAATCCCAATGATAAAATAAAGTGGACACCATCAACAAACTCTTCCAGGATGACCTTTTTTTCTGATGAAGGTTTCACACTCCAGAACTTAAAAGATCTCGTTTCGTTTGCAAGCTCTCCAATTTCTACAAGCAATGCAAGAACCTTTCTATCAAATAAATTCTCATTTTGTAATTGGTGATTTTCCTCAATGTAGCGGTCAAGTGCTAACTGCATCTCAAACAATTTTTCAAGAGACATATTCTCAATCCTTTCAATACTATTTAAAATATTTTTTAAATAAACGAAACCTTTTTATTTCCATTTCGTATGAATGAAAAACAATGTGGAGGATCGGATGATGGTTTGGTTTTTATGGTGTATTCTTATTTCACTTATTCTTTACTTTCTAAACCTGTTTATTAAAACGATTGGAACACCAAACCGAAAGTTTAAGCATGCTGTTAAACAAAAACGTTACTATATAATCGATGACAAAAATAATGTCCGAAAAAATTTTCTTCTTACCTATAAAGGTGTCGTTCTTGAAGGAGAAAAACATATTGACTCCGACATAAATTCATTCAGAGTCGATTCCATTTATATTTGGACTCATAATTCTGCCGATCTGACAAAATTAGATCTTCCAGACTACCTCTTTATCGAGCAGAAGATTCATAAGCAATATCCTAAAGCGAAAATCAATTGGAATAATCCCTTTTTTGAATTAATGAGATAAAAAGGCCGACGCACAAAAATAGATAAACAGGATCAATTCAATAAAGGCTAAAAGCGGAAAACCAATCTTAAAAGACAAGTGTTTCGTTTTATGACGGAACAGCTGCATTCCAAGCGTTGTCCCGACAGCACCGCCAAGCAAAGCCGTTAACCACAATGACTTTTCAGAAATGCGATACTCGTGATGTATGGCTCTATTTTTATCTACCCTCATTATAAATAAACCAACAAGATTCATGAGTAAATAAAACAAAATAATTTCCATTTTCCTCCACCCCCATAGTTATGGAAAAAGCCATCCTCGGGAACCTGAGAATGGCTATTTTAATTTGATTACTTATTGAATTGTTGTTTAGCTGCAGTTGCTAATTCTGCAAAAGCATTTGCATCATTAATAGCTAAATCAGCAAGCATTTTACGGTTAACTTCGATACCTGCTAGCTTAAGACCATGCATTAAACGGCTGTAAGAAAGACCGTTGATGCGTGCTGCTGCATTGATACGAGTAATCCAAAGTTTACGGAAGTCGCGTTTTTTCTGGCGACGGTCACGAAATGCATATTGTAAAGATTTCATAACCTGCTGGTTAGCAACTTTATATAATGTATGTTTTGAACCAAAATAACCTTTAGCTAATTTAAGAATTTTTTTACGACGCTTGCGCGTAACTGTACCGCCTTTTACACGTGGCATGTACTTTCCCTCCTATATAAATCGAAATGGGTTTCGAAATTACTTAATATTGTCTAATAATTGACGGATGCGTTTGAAGTCGCCTTTAGAAACAAGAGCTGATTTGCGAAGTTTACGTTTTGCTTTTGTAGACTTATTAGCAAATAAATGGCTTGTATAAGCATGGTCACGCTTAAGTTGGCCAGAACCTGTTTTCTTGAAACGCTTTGCAGCGCCGCGGTGAGTTTTCATTTTTGGCATTTGGAATTCCTCCCTATTACTTGTCGATTTTCGGTGCTAGAACCAGGAACATGCTGCGGCCATCCATTTTAGGATGAGACTCGATTGTAGCTACTTCCTTGCACTCTTCAGAAAAACGGTCTAAAACACGTTGTCCGATCTCTTTATGCGTAATTGCCCGGCCCTTAAAACGGATCGAAGCTTTTACTTTATCGCCTTTTTCTAAAAACTTAATTGCATTACGAAGCTTGGTATTAAAATCATGCTCATCAATTGTCGGGCTAAGACGAACTTCTTTAGTAGTGATGATTTTTTGATTTTTACGAGCTTCTTTGTCTTTCTTTTGCTGCTCGAACTTAAATTTTCCATAGTCCATAATTCGGGCTACTGGAGGCTTTGCGTTCGGTGCAACAAGTACCAAGTCCAAATTTACTCGTCCAGCAATTTCTAACGCTTCATTTTTGGATTTGATTCCTAACTGCTCTCCATTTTGATCAATTAAACGAACCTCACGAGCACGAATGCCATCGTTTAACAACATATCTTTGCTAATAATTAGCCACCTCCAAGGTTTCATCACGAATACAACTTTTTGGGTCAAGGTTGCAGCATCAATGTTGATACGAGAAACCCCCATCAATCTCTTGACATTTGACAACCGGCCTAGTTGAATCGGCAAGAATTTTCAAATACATAAACAAAAAAGTGCGGATGTAAACACCCACACTTTACGAAACATAATTAATGAATCAATTCGTTCACGTAAACCTGCCAACTGCCGTAAGTCTCGCGTCAATCAGGTGAGAAGCGGGTGCTTCTGCTTTTCCCAAAACATGTATTCAATTTTACCTTTGTAACTATATCACAGTCGAAGATAGAAGTCAAATAACTATTTTCTTGGCAACAAAAATCATTTTACCCTATTAAACAGAGTTTTTCAATAGGGTAATTTTTTCAAAATTATCCCCTGTTCACTTCAGCCTTTAGTGATGCAAGGAAACTGTCGAATGCTACAGTCTCTGAGTTTTGTTCACCATATTTACGGACATTGACAGCCTTTTCGCTGACTTCCTTATCACCGACAACCAGCATATAAGGTATTTTCTGCATTTGCGCTTCACGAATCTTATAGCCAATTTTTTCATTACGGCCATCTAATTCAACCCTGAAGCCTTCTCTCTTAAGCTGCTCTTGAACCTGCTTGGCATAATCATAATGAACTTCTGGAGAAACAGGGATAACCTGAACCTGCACTGGCGCAAGCCATGTTGGGAATGCACCTTTATATTCTTCAATGAGGTAAGCGACAAACCGTTCCATTGTTGATACAACACCACGGTGAATAACGACAGGACGATGCTGTTTGCCGTCTTCTCCAATATAAGTTAAGTCAAAGCGTTCAGGCAGCAAGAAATCCAACTGTACAGTTGAAAGTGTCTCATCCTTGCCTAATGCTGTTCTTACTTGAACGTCAAGCTTCGGACCATAGAATGCGGCTTCACCTTCTGCTTCATAATAATCGAGGCCGAGATCATCCATTGCTTCCTTTAGCATGCTTTGTGCTTTTTCCCACATTACATCATCATCAAAATACTTTTCTGTATCTTGCGGATCACGGTAAGATAAACGGAAAGAGTAATCAGAAATATTGAAATCCTTATAAACATCCAGAACTAACTCTACAACCCGTTGGAACTCTTCCTTAATTTGGTCCGGACGAACAAAGATATGTGAATCGTTTAATGTCATCCCGCGGACACGCTGCAAGCCCGATAAGGCACCCGACATTTCATAACGGTGCATTGTACCTAATTCAGCAATGCGAATTGGAAGCTCGCGATAGCTATGGATACCATTTTTATAAATCATCATGTGATGAGGGCAGTTCATTGGGCGAAGCACAAGTTCCTCATTATCCATTTCCATAACAGGGAACATATCTTCATGATAATGATCCCAGTGACCGGATGTTTTATATAAATCTACGCTTCCCATGATTGGAGTATAAACATGATCGTAGCCTAAACTTACTTCTTTATCGACAATATAGCGTTCAATGATACGGCGGATTGTTGCGCCTTTTGGCATCCATAATGGAAGCCCCTGTCCAATTAGCTGGTTAGTCGTAAATAAGTTTAGTTCCTTACCAATCTTACGGTGATCACGCTCTTTTGCTTCTTCCAAAAGCCTCAGATGCTCTGCTAAATCTTCTTTTTTGAAGAATGCTGTACCATAGATACGCTGGAGCATTTTATTATCACTATCACCGCGCCAATAGGCACCAGCAATGCTTAGTAATTTAAATTCTTTAATCTTTCCAGTGGATGGTACATGGACACCACGACAAAGATCAAAAAACTCTCCTTGTTCGTAAATAGTGACAGTTTCATCCTCTGGAATTGCTTCAATTAGCTCAATTTTATATGGATCTCCTGCTTCTTCAAAAAGTTTAACGGCATCATTTCGGCTAACTTCCTTGCGAATGACTTCAAGATTTTCATTTACAATTTTCGCCATTTCCTTTTCGATTTTTGGAAGATCTTCAGGTGTTAATGATTCCTCTAAATCCATATCATAATAAAAACCACTTTCAATGACTGGACCTACTCCTAAATTTACATTTGGATATATTCTTTTGACTGCCTGAGCCATAAGGTGGGCTGTGCTATGGCGCAATACCTCCAGGGCATCTTTTGAATCCGGTGTAACAATTTCTATTGAACCATCTCCAGGAATTGGACGGCGAAAATCAATTAATTGTCCATTCCATTTGCCAGCAATGGCTTTTTTTCTTAATCCTGGACTGATGGATGCAGCAACATCTTCTGTTGTTGTTCCATGTGAAAACTCCTTTACCGCTCCATCAGGAAATGTTAATTTTACAATATCTGACATCATTTTTTCCTCCTTTAATTTTTTTTAGACAATAAAAAAACCCGTCCTAGAGACTAGGGACGAGTTATTTACACGTGGTTCCACCCAAATTTTTCACTTTTTTACGAGAAAAAGTGACTTTGGACAAATAACGGCTGCGCACCGTCAACCTTTACTGACTTCTAATGAAGTGTTCAAAGCTGAAGTTTAAAGGTGGTAAGCATTCAATTCGTGTTAGGAAGTTTACAGCCTCAGACTTCCCTCTCTATAAACCGTAAATGAATACTGTTATCCTTATCATCACTTTTGCAAAATATTGATTAAAATGAGAAGCAGACTAAAAATCATCCACTTGCGTAACTATGTAAGTTATTATAATGATTCCACTTTCAAAAATCAAGGGATCAATATCTGCAAAAGTATTAATAATAGATTTCTTACTGCCCATTTTCAAAAGGATCAGAGCTATTTTCCCAGTTCATACATTGAAATTGATCATAAAAATGATGGAATGGCAGTACCCTTACTCTCTCTTCGAAAATATTGCTGATTGTCCTTACCAAGGCCTCATCTGGGTTTTTGGTGTAAAGGAATATCGTTGTAGGAGCAATCGACAAAAGCGGAGCAATTGAAGCAGAATCAACGTAGACAGGATGATTAGAGAGCAGTTTCCTGTCAATCATCTTGATTAGCTCGCCCCTTTTAATTTCTTCTGAATTTTCATTATAAAAAATGATTTCTTCATCTAACAGTAAATGGAGAATCTCCATTTTCGGTGTTCGTTCTTGTAAAAATTCGCGAAGGGTTTGTACAAAGATTTGATATTCCTGCTCCATCTTGTATTCATCGATTGAAATCTTCACATAGCTTTCTAAATCAAGCAAATATGGACGCAAGCGAAATTTAATAAAAGAATCAAATGAAAGTGAGATATTATCTTGAAAAACTTGATCAATGGCTTCCTTAATTCTTTGTTCCTGGCTTGTTTTTTCGAGGAAAATCTCAAGGTCCTTCCTTTCTCCTTCAAGGATCGAATAGATAATTTCCATAACATGCCCTTGCTCTTCCGGGTCTTGAAAATAATAATTTTCAGCTAAAATCCCCTTAAACCAGTCATCCCTTTTAACCTCGATGACAAAATCATAAAATGCTTTTCTAATATGATTCAAACAATCATGAGTAAGTTTATTTTCCATAATCTTAAGTATATGGCGGTCTTCATGAAGAAGAATTTTTTCATTTTCAGATGTAAGTTTTAATACTTTCAGCAAGTGATGATGAAATTTTTCTGCATCATCCTTATTTTGAAAGATGATTTCTGCCAACACAATCCCCCCTTCATTCATATTTCTGTAATTAATGTATATGGGGAACTTGGCCGAAATAGAAGTAAGTACAAATGAAGGCAAAATAAAAAACTGCCAAAATATATTGGCAGTTTGCACTTATATAATTACACTTTTAATATCGCCGATTTGGCCCATCTACCTCTACAGGTTCACATAAATAGCGAATTCGCTCCATGATTCTCGCAGCCTTAAGTTTTTCTTCTTCGCCTCGTTGACTGTAAGCTAAATGATGCTCTAAGCCCTGGAGATTAAAATTGGAGGTGAAGAAGGTCGGCAGGTTTTCCAGCATCCGAAATTGCAGGAGAGGTCCCAATATTTCATCTCTGGTCCAGCTTGAAACAGCTTCAGCTCCTATATCATCCAGCATCAAAATCGGTTCATTTTTTAAAGCTTCAATTTTTTCATTTAGTGATGCATCACCAATTGAATTTTTTAATTCCCTAAATAATTCTGGAACATAGACGATCATCGAAGAAATTTGGTTGTTGGCGAGCTCGTTGGCAATCGCTCCAAGCAAATAGGATTTTCCGACGCCAAATTTTCCATATAAATATAAACCCTTTTGATGATGATCCCGTTGATAGTTCTTTACAAAAAGCACAGCTTTTTTTATGGCCTCATAGCGTGATGTATCCTGCTGAAGGCTTTCAAAGGTTGCTGATAAAATATCCTTTGGAACATGTAAACTTTTAATTAACCGTTCATTTTTCCGTTTTTCATCATCCATAATTTTCCTAGGACAACGTACATATTCTATATCAATACTGTTTCGAGTAATGACCAATTTTGGATGATAGCCCTTTATCACGTTGGTACATTTATCAAGACTGATACATTTATTACATTCCTTGCTTTGATTCATATATTCGAACAGTTTTGTTATACTTTTTTCAATCATCTCCTGATTTAAGATTTCGCGGTTTTTCGCTAAAAAATCTTTTATCTCAGGATGGTTGAGAACTTGGTTTCTAATATCAGCATAACGTTTTTGAAAGCTTTGATTAGAAGCTAATCTTTTTAGAGTTTCGTTTATATTTTCCATTCTCTCATCACCTATTTCTTGAACTCCTTAAGAATTTCTTCAATTTCTTGTTTCTTGGCTTCCACATCAGCTTCTTTTTCCTTATGTGGGTTTTCTGTTCTCTTTTGCTGTTCTTCATCAAACCAATCAGGCAAAATTTCCGTGCGAATTGGTTTTTGTTTAAAGGACTTTTGCCTATTTTTATCTCCGCCGCTTGAGGAAGCTTTAGATTCATTTTCTTTAATCGCTAGATCCATTGCCTCTATTACCGTTTTTACATTCTTCCTGGTCCACTGACTGCCTATCTTTTCGACATAGTTTTTTGTAAACTTCATATCAGTTTGAAGTAGGACAAAATCAATTAAAACATTTACTACACCAGGTGGCAGTTGCTGATTAATCATCAAACTTTCAATTACTTTCAAATCGGATGCAGCAGGTTCAGCTCCGTTAGAACGGTCGACTAAGACCTTTAATGGAGATGTCGTTTCATAATAACGGATCATTTTTTCCTTAGGTGTTTTTGGTTCTTGCTGCTGAACTTGATATTTCAATGGCTGTGTCCGCTCGATCAGACTTGGAAGTTCATCATAATTGACAAATTGATACCAATCACGTGCCGCCTTTCTAAGCTCTTCAATATCAATCTCATCGCTATTCGGATTAAAGGCATCCAACAAGAATTTCTTCATTTGGATGGCATCAATATCGTAAAGAAAAGCCAAATTGCTTATAGCTTCCTTTACTTTCTGATTGATTGCTTTTTGAGGAATCAGCGATTCATTTAACCCGGCCATTAATAAGTCAAAATCAAACTGACGAACATCAATTTGAATCCCACTTTGTTCATTTCGGCCGATAAAATTATTTTTATCGTCTGCTTTTAAATCACTTGAAACATCCTGCAAATATTTTAGGGTTTTGGGTGTAGCCGATGAATAAACATCCTGAAAAGCTCTTGTTACGTCACGGTATTCTTTGTCTGTTGGATTTTTACGCTCACTGAAAAAACGCTTTAACCGAAAAAAGTGGTTTTTGCCAATTTTTCTATATAAATAGATATTTAACATTCCATCTAAGAAAAACTGCTCTGGTGTTAATGGAGGCTGTAATTCGTATACAAAAGAGCGGATTTCATCTTCTTCATTCACAAGTGTTTTTAATAGACCAATGCCTTCTAATTTTAACCTTGCTTCATAAATATCCTTTAAATTAAGTCCAAGCAGATTCATTAGTATATGGTGGGAAGAAGATTCAGACCATAATCGATTTTCTTCAAGCTCCGCCCATAATGTCATATACAAACTCAGACAAACCGGTCCAATCAAGGGCTGATATAAAAATGTCAGCACTTTTCGATCATACTCATAAAGGAGCCCGCTTGCATGAACCATATAACGATCAATTGGAACAAGTTCCTGCCAATGCTGCCCCACACGCATTCAATCCTTCCTTCAAAGAATAAGGGGCCAAATATATTTAGCCCCTAGGATTTCTCTTTCTCAATTAATTCTTTTAGTTCTTCAATAAAAACATTTATATCTTTAAATTGACGATAAACCGAGGCAAAGCGGACGTAGGCAACTTCATCTACAGAGGCAAGCCTGTCCATCACCATTTCCCCAACTTCATCACTTTTAATTTCGGAAATACCTTGACTGCGGATATCTTTTTCCACCCCTTGGGTAATATCCTCAAGATCTTTCAAGGCCACTGGCCTTTTCTCGCACGCTTTAATTAAGCCCCGCAAAATTTTATCTCGGCTGAATTCTTCGCGCGTTCCATCCTTTTTAACAACGATCAACGGAATATCCTCTATTTTTTCAAAAGTCGTAAAGCGATATCCACATTCTTCGCATTCTCGCCTTCTTCTTGTAGCCCGCCCCTCGTCAACAGGCCGGGAATCAAGCACTCGTGTACCATAATTTTGACATGAAGGGCATTTCATGAATAATCAACTCCAAATCCATTGTAACAAAAAATATCCTAAAAATAATATAAAAGCGCAAGTGCCCTCTAATGAAATAGACTGTTGCTAAGCGCTGGGTTTGACACTTTCTCAAATTCAAGAATTTATACATTCTTATCATATTAAAAAGAACCATGTAAAACAAGTACAACTATGAGGAAATTTTACCATTTCCGCCAATTCACATATGCAGTTTGTCTATTCGGTCATAGAACGAAATGATTCTTTTTCTTAGAGCTGGATTTACTCCAAAAAGTGAAAATTTCTCTGTAGAAATGGTGAAGTCCACTGCTGTTTCTAAAGGCTTGATCGAAACCATGGTAGCCACCATAAAACACGCAACTGGTTTATCAATTTCAAATGCTATTTCACCGTGTTCTTTCGAAATCGTTGTAATGGTACAATCAGCATCATTAGAAATAATCTTCTCGACCTTTTCAAAGATTTGGTTTACAGTTCCTTTGTAATAATGGGTTTTTAAACTTTCATCCCGCTGCTTCTCATTTGTTTCAATTTCTTTTTTATAACGTAAGAAAATATCTGTGATCGCCATTGCTCATCCTCCAATAAAAAATACCTTTGTTCCTATACGTTAACTGCATGAAAAGAACTATTAAAACTTTTTTAATCTATTATATACTT
Organism: Neobacillus sp. PS3-12; assembly: GCF_030915385.1. Lineage (GTDB taxonomy): Bacteria > Bacillota > Bacilli > Bacillales > Cytobacillaceae > JAEVLT01. Next base: position 1,229,527 of record NZ_CP133268.1, read on the forward strand.
TTTCTCGGATTTGCTAAAATGGATAATATTCAAGCTTAGATAAGCGCAAAAAAAATTGCTGCCAAATTGGCAGCAACATTTTTTTAACTTACTTTAACCCGTGCTATCTTTACCATTTCCTTTGCTACGTGAAGAGTTAAGTCAACAACCCTACAAGAATATCCCCACTCATTATCGTACCAAGCCAAAACCTTTACTTTATTAGTGCCCATCACCATTGTAGTCAGCCCATCAATAATGGCTGAGTGTTCATTTGAATTAAAATCTACTGACACAAGCGGTTCAGTGGTAAATCCAAGAATACCTTTTAATGGACCATTTGCCGCTTCAATGAAAGCATTATTAACTTCCTCTGCCGTTACATTCTTTTTTAAGTCTACAACTAAATCAACGAGTGAAACATTTGGTGTTGGCACACGCAATGAAAGACCATGCAGTTTTCCTTTTAACTGTGGTAAAACTAATGCCAATGCTTTGGCAGCACCTGTTGTCGTAGGAATGATCGATTGGGCGCAGGCACGTGCACGGCGTAAATCTTTGTGTGGATTATCAATATTTTTTTGATCATTTGTATAGGAATGAATGGTTGTCATTAGCCCGTTTTCGATTCCAAATTTCTCGTCGAGCACTTTGGCAACCGGAGCAAGACAGTTTGTTGTACAAGATGCATTTGAAATGATTTGATGTTGTTCAATATCAAGCATGTCGTCATTTACCCCCATGACGATAGTTACATCTTCATTTTTTCCTGGTGCTGTTAAAATTACTTTCTTTGCACCAGCATCTAGATGTAAACTTGCTTTTTCACGTGAATTAAATTTTCCAGTTGCTTCTATTACAATATCAACACCCATTTCTCCCCACGGAAGTTGTTCTGGGTTACGATTACTTAATAACTTTACTCTTTTTCCATTTACAATTAATTCATTTTCCAGTGCAATGACTTCACCATTGAATGGGCCATGAATAGAATCATATTTTATTAAATGCGCTAATGTTTCAGCAGGATAACTTGCATTTATAGCAGCAATTTCAAGCTTATCTTCCATGATCGCTTTTCTAAAAACCATTCTTCCAATTCTTCCAAAACCGTTGATTGCAATTCTTGCCTTCATTTGACGGCTCCTTCCACATTAATGTTATACTCATTCATCATTTAGATACAAATAGTATAACATAATTCATTTTAATTGTGGCAATATTATTAGCGGAATTTTCATTTGTTTTTAATCTTCACAATATAATTAACTTTTTTAGGCATAAAAAAAGGGGCAAGGCCCCTTCGAGCTGTCGAAAAACTCGGCAGCCTTTCATTTTATTCAATCACTTTAATTGTTCACTGCTTTAATACAGTTTAATAGTATTGATGTATAGGCTTTTAAACAGGTCTGTTGATTGGCGCTCCAGGCACTTCGCTTTCCGCGGGCGTTGCCGGGGAGCCTCCTCGGCGCGAAAAGCGCCTGTGGGGTCTCCCCAGCCCCGTACTCCCGCAGGAGTCTTCGTGCCTTCCGCACCAATCAACGAGTATTTTCAATAAAGTTCTTCAGCCCAACTAATAAATCAAAATGTGGTGAAACCAATGTTTAAGTTCGGTTTTTAGGTTTTAAAATTCAAGGACCCAGTACCACACGATTACCAAGAATCGTCAATACCGTTTTAAGGATACAAACTTTTTCAGGAGATTTTTAATAAGATTGTTCTTCTCGCAATGAACCCTTAAATGGTGGGTGGACAAGTTTTGTTTACGAATTCTACGCATCTAAAAGCAAAGGCAAATAACAACAAAAACACATGAGAAGAGATAGAAGTAGAGTCACAAGAATACTTTGATGAACTAAACAAAGCCGTATAGGAGGACAAAATGGCGTACGGAAAAACCCGATAAAGAGAAGGGAGAAAGTGAAAAAAAGTAAAGAAATTCAGTTCAGTACAACTGATCCTGAATTTGAATTTATGTACTTCTACTGTCGGTTACGGGGATTGAAGAAAGCGAGTGATTAAGCCTCGTCTAACTGCAGCCCGTCAAAATATAGAAGATTGCAACACATTTAGGTTAAAAAAGTGTGTTGCAATACTTTATGTTGATTTGCTACTCTGTTGATTGGAGCGGAGGGCACTCGACTCCTGAGGGATATAGAGGTCACTGGAGACCCCACAGGCGCCAAAGCGCCGAGGAGGCTCCAGGACCTCCCCGCGGAAAGCGAGTGTCCGGAGCGGAAATCAACAGGCCCATTTGCAGGAATCACCAAAAAAATTTAGTGTTTAAATTCTGGTAAAATAAAAAATTGCCGAGAAAATACCCCTTTCTCGATAATCTGAAGGGGCAAGGCCCCTTTATAACTCAAATTTTATTATGCTTATTTATTCTCATAGTACTCCCCAGCCCGTTAAAATTTCATTTAGCTGTCTTTTTGTTTCCGTAAGTGAACCATTATTTTCAATCTTTTTGTCCGCTAGTTTTATTTTTTCGGTAAGCGGCATTTGGGATTGAATTCTTGCTTCTGCTTCTTCCTTTGATAAATGATTTCTTTCCATTAACCTGGTTAGTTGTATGTTTCGATCAACATAAACAAGAAGTGTCTGTTCCACCATATTGGTTAATTTGCTCTCAAACAATAATGGTATATCGAGTATCACGATTTTTTCATCATTTTTTATGGCCAAAGCTTTTTTATCATTCATCCTTCTTCTTACCTCTGGATGAACGATTTCATTTAACAGCAGTCTTTTCTGTTCATCATGAAAAATAATAGAACCTAATTTTTGCCTATCAATCTCGCCATCTGGCAATAATACTTCCTCACCAAAAGTGCCAACAATTTGCTTATATGCCGGTTCACCATGCTGAACTGCTAAACGTGATTCAACATCTGCATCAATGACTGTCATTCCCATTTCTTTAAACATGTTTGAAACTGTACTTTTTCCACTAGCAATTCCACCAGTTAAACCAACAACCAATGTCATTATATTTTTCCTTTCTAAAACTATAATTTCCAAACCCCAATAATGATTAAAAGGATTCCAGGTAAAAAGGTTAATTTTTGAACCCAATCAAAGCGATACAATAATGTTCCGCTTTTTATTCCTAAAAGAACAAACAATGGACTCATGATTGAAACTGCGAGAGCTAGATAAATAGGAGAATAGCCAAGCATCGCTGCTCCTATTCCTGCTCCAAATGAATCCAGTGACAGTGCGAAGCCAAGCATCAACGCTTCGATACCGGTGATTGTACCAGATTGATCAAAATCAGCTGACATTGGCTTTCTTAAAATATTTATGACTAAGCCAAGAGAGCGTATTTCAATTTTAACGATCGTTTTTTCACCTTTATCCAGGTCTTTTTCTTTTCTGGTTTAAAAAACTGGTATAATACTCCAGCCCCTAAACCCATTAAAATTACCCCTCCAAGGCCAGATGTAATCTGTGGTGAAAGGAATCTTGAAAGCCCGTGACCTATTGTCACAGCAATTAATAATGACACGGCTGTACAGCACGCAATTATTAACACTGATTTAAATGGCATCGCCATTTTTCTTAACCCATAAGTAAACCCAACGCTAAAGCTGTCTAGACTTAGGGCAAAAGCTAACAAGAGAAGTGAGAAGAATTGAATCATGTTTAGAGCCCCTTCCTGTCAAATCACTACTTAAAGTATATGGAAGAAGCCTATCCATTGTTATTCAATTCATTTTTATCCTGTTATTAAATCCTTTGACAGTTTGGACAATAATGGGTCCCCCTGCCGCCCACCACTTTTTTTTCCATAATGGCACCACATCGTTTACATGGCTCTCCTTTTCTTCCATATGCAAATAACTCCAATTGAAACATTCCAATCTGCCCTTGGGAATTTACATATGAGCGAATGGTGCTCCCCCCAATTTAACTGCCTCGCCTAATGTCAAGACAATCTCACGGTGGAGTACGACAATTTCTTTTTCGTCTAAACTATTAGCAGGTCGTTCCGGGTGAATTCCCGCCCGAAATAATGCTTCATCAACATAAATATTTCCAAGACCAACGAGAAGCTTTTGGTCCAAAAGTGCAGGCTTAATTTTTCTATTGGTCTTTTTCAATTTCTCAGATAAATATTTTTGGGTAAATTCCTCTGAAAAAGGTTCCGGACCCAGCCCGATGAGAGGTTCCTTTTCAAATTCTTCTCCCTTGTTATATAAGTGCATTGTCCCAAATTTACGAACATCTCGATACCTAAGTTCAGTTTGATCCGTAAAATGGAAAATCACATGGGTATGTTTATCGATTGGTTCCTCTTTTTGAAACAAGCCATATTTTCCTTCCATTCGAAGGTGGGATACTAATGCATAATGTTCCGTATAAATAATTAGAAACTTTCCTCTTCGTCCAATATCAAGAATAGTCTCGCCGCATAATGCATCGATAAACTGTTCAATTTCTAACGGTCTTTTGATAATTTTTGGCCAATAGATGGAAATATGATCAATCTGTTTGTGAAGAACTAGCTGTTTTAACGTTTTTCTAACTGTCTCCACTTCAGGTAATTCTGGCATTTCCCATCTTCCCTTCTAGTGTTGTCTAGCTCCAGCGCCCAGCGACTAGTGTACTTCGCCCATCTCCCTACGATAAGTCAACATCGAATCGCTTACGCTCTTCGTGTTTCCTTTATCTCAGTCGATGTGCTCCAGTCCATACGTCGCTAAACGGGCGCTTCCGCTTTTCTATTTTGCATCAAACCATGTTGGACCGTAAGCATAATCTACTTTTAATGGAACTTCCAGTTCAATCGCATTTTCCATTATTTCTGGAACTAAAACTTTTAAGGTTTCAATTTCTTCCTGTGGAGCCTCAAAAATTAATTCGTCATGAACTTGAAGCAATAAACGGCTTTTAAGCTTATTTTTCGTTAATGCATCGGCCATATCAATCATTGCTTTTTTGATAATATCTGCTGCGGTACCTTGAATAGGTGTATTCATTGCCGTTCTCTCCGCAAAGCTTCTAACATTAAAATTACGGGCTGTTATTTCAGGAATGTATCTTCTTCGATGAAGAAGTGTCGAGACATATCCTTTTTGCTTCGCTAATTGAACGATTTCTTCCATATACTCCTTAACTCCTGGGTAGGTATGGAAATAGCGTTCAATAAATTGGCCAGCTTCCTTCCGTGTGATTCCAAGGTTTTGTGATAGTCCATAATCACTGATTCCATACACAATGCCAAAATTAACGGCTTTAGCCTGTCGTCTCATATTGGAGGTAACTTCTTCAGCAGATGATACATGGAAAACCTCCATTGCCGTTCTTGTATGGATATCCATATCCGCTTTAAATGCTTGAATAAGCTTTTCATCACCGGAAATATGGGCGAGAACACGAAGCTCAATCTGGGAATAGTCAGAAGCAAACATGACCCACCCCTTTTCTGAAGGGATGAATGCCTGTCTGATTTTACGACCTTCTTCAAGGCGGATCGGGATATTCTGTAAATTAGGATCTGTTGAACTTAATCTTCCTGTTTGGGTTAGAGCTTGATTATATCTTGTATGTACCTTCCCTGATGAAGGATCAATTACTTTAAGCAACCCTTCAATATACGTTGATTGAAGCTTTCCAAGTTGTCGATACTGAAGAATTTGGTCAATAATTTCATGATCAGGTGCTAATTTTTCTAAAACATCTGCAGAAGTTGAATAGCCTGTTTTCGTTTTTTTCAATGAAGGTAAGCTTAGTTTTTCAAATAAAATAATCCCTAATTGTTTCGGTGAATTAATATTAAACTTTTCGCCTGCAAGCAAATGGATGTTGCTTTCAATTTTGTTAAGCTTTTCGTTGATATCTTCGCCCATTGCTCGTAAGCGTTCACGGTCTACCTTTATCCCAGTCGATTCCATGTCAGCCAGGATTAATGACAGTGGCATCTCAAGCTTCGTAAAAAGTTCTTCTTGTTCATTTTTACTTAAGTCATTTTTCAAGTAGTCCGTTAATTTTGAAATGGCTATACTTTTTCGGACAAGGTGCTCAGCAAGTATTGACTCTTCAGGAATTCTCCTTTTTGCCCCTTTCCCATAAAAGGAATCGTCCGATTGAATATTGTGGACACTATACTTTTTAGCAATGGTTGATAAGCCTTCAATGGTTTCAGAAGGGTCAATAATATAAAAAGCAATTAAGGTATCAAAGGTGACTCCCTTTAAATGAATGCCCCTACGTCTTAATGAAACCTCTGAGCTTTTTGCGTCATAAACAATTTTTTTCTTTGTATCATCTTCAGCCCATTGTTTGAAGGCTTCAGAATTAAGGGCTTTTTCTACTGGTAGGAAAAAATTTCCTTTATCGTTAACTAGTGAAATTCCGATAATATCAGCATAATGATAGTTATCATCGAGAATTTCTACATAAAAGTAATTTTCCTCTGTAAAGATTTCAGATGTGATTTCATCTGGAATCCTATAGTCAATTTCCTCAAGTTCCTCTTGCTCTGTCTCCAGCCCTTCGTCCCCAAGCTTGTCGAGTAATGTTTGGAAGCCCAGTTCTTTAAAAATCGATACCAGTTTTTCTTTATCAAAACCATCGTATTCGATTTGATCAAGGTTAAGTGCGACTGGTGCTTCTCTTTCAATCGTTGCTAATTGTTTACTCATCACCGCTTGATCTTTAAATTCCTCAAGCTTCTCTTTTAGTTTTGCTCCGTTTACCTGTTCAATTGAACTTAATAAATTTTCAAGTGTGGAGAACTCTTTTAAAAGCTTTATCGCTGTTTTTTCTCCAACTCCCGGGACTCCTGGGATATTATCTGATTGATCGCCCATAAGTCCTTTCATATCGACAATTTGTTTTGCCGTGAGTCCATATTTTTCATTGATATGATTTGGTGTATATTCTTCAATATCTGTAATCCCTTTTCTTGTGATTCCCACTGTTGTACGGTCTGAAGAAAGCTGTGTCAAATCTTTGTCTCCTGAAATAACCTTAACATCAAATCCCTCTTTTTCAGCATTTAGAGAAACGGTTCCAATGATGTCATCGGCTTCAAAATTTTCCAGCTCATAGCGGGGAATTTTATAGGCATCAAGCAGTTCACGTATAAACGGAAATTGTTCTGAGAGCTCAGGAGGTGTTTTTTGCCGTCCGCCTTTGTATTCACTAAATGTTTGATGACGGAAGGTTGTTTTCCCAGCATCAAATGCCACAAGCATATGAGTTGGTTTCTCATCTTCTAGTATTTTCATAAGCATCATTGTAAAACCATAAACGGCATTTGTATGAATTCCTTTATTATTATTAAGTAATGGAAGAGCAAAAAAGGCTCGATATGCAATACTATTTCCATCAATTAATACTAACTTTTTCCTGTCCATCGTTTTCCTCCTCATTTGATTCTATAATTCAACTATGTATATACCCCATTCTATCATGATGGGATTTAGAAATAAAAATCGGTAACCGGATTACTTACTTATGTTCAAAAAGAAAAAGGCGAAAGCGGGGTCTGCTTTCACCTTTTTTGTGTTTGGCCCTTGGATGAAGGGGTTTGCATGATTATCATATCTTTTTATTATTAAATCTAAATAAAGGATATGTAAAATTTATGTAAACTTTCATTTTTTCCTCTCAACCATTTGCATGAAAGTGTTTATTAAGCTCGATGGTAAACTCACTTCCCTTACCAACCTCACTCTTTGCTTTAATTCTCCCCCGATGGGCCTCAACAATATGCTTAACGATTGCTAAACCTAAACCAGTCCCGCCAGATTCTCGGCTCCTGGCACGGTCCACACGATAAAAGCGTTCAAAAATCCGTGGTATTTCGGTTTTTTCAATCCCTATCCCTGTATCCTTCACACTTATTCGAACGAAGTAATCATTTTCTTGAACATTTACGATTACATTTCCATCCTTCGGGGTATATGAAATAGCATTACCAATAAGATTAATAAAAACCTGTTTAATTCTGTGCACGTCTGCTTCAAGGACCACATCATCCTGTGCACAATTTATTTGTAAGGTAATACTTTTTCCAGCTGCTTTATTTGCTAGCAGTGTAATCACATCATGCAGGATGTGCATAATGTTGAATTGGCTAATATTTAACTTAAAATCCTGCTTTTCAATTTTGGACAGTTCCAAAAGGTCATTGATTAATGATTGAAGTCGGTCACTTTCCTTTAAAATAATGTTTAGAAACTCCTTCAATGCCTTTTGATCATTCATCGCACCATCTAAAAGTGTCTCAGAAAAGCCTTTAATAGAGGTAACAGGTGTCTTTAACTCATGTGATACATTAGCCACAAAATCTTTTCTCGTATTTTCAAGTTTTTTAATATCCGTTATATCATGAAATACGAGCAAAACACCTTTCCACACATTGTTGGTCCCAATAATGGGGACACCATAGACTTCGAAATACCTTCGTTCAATTGCCAGTGGAAGAAGCATCTGTTTGCTGACATTTTGCTCTGTGATAAATATTTCTTCTATTAGACTACGAACATCATGATGCTCAATTACTTCATAATACAAACGGTTCAAATAATCCTGTGGTTCAACACTGAAGATTTCTTTGTATCCTTTATTAATTAAATTAATATAACCTCGACTATCAATTAAAATAATTCCTGCTCCCATATTTTCAATTAATACACTTAACCGATCTTGCTGCATTTCCTTGACCTTTACCATCTCCTCAAGATTCCTTGCGAGGATGTTGATGGATGAATTAAGAGTTCCCATTTCATCCATTTCTTCAACAGAAGTTCTAGCTCGGTAGTTCCCTTTTGAAAGTTCCATGGTAACTGTGGTTGCCGCATCAATTGGCTTTGAATATTTTGTTTTAATTTTAATGGCAAGCAGGATAATTAAAATTAAAACAGCCCCAAGACTAAAAGCTAAAATCCACCATATTTCTTTATTAGGAAATTGCTTTTCCCCAACCAATAGAAGGTATGTCAGCAAAATAATTAAAATTAAGATAATTAAAGCGAAAATTAGTCTCAGCTGATGTTTAATCATTTTCTTTTTGTCCCTCCAACTTATACCCAAGACCCCGTATTGTTTTGATATAAGTTGGCTTTTTTGAATCCTTTTCGATTTTCTCTCTAAGATGTGATATATGAACATCCACAATTCTTGTATCTCCTGCAAAATCGTAATCCCAAACTGCACTTAGCAGCTGATCGCGTGTTAGGACCCTGCCTTTATTTCGAGCCAGATATAATAAGAGTTCAAATTCTTTCAATGTTAATTCTAGTAATTCTTCATTGAAATAGGCCTCATATTGTTCAGGAACTAGCTTTAGCTCACCAATTTGAATTGATTCATTTTTGTCTACTTTTTCTGAGGTTTCTTCTTTGGTGACCTGTGCCCTTCTTAGGATTGCTTTTACACGGGCAATTACTTCTCTGGGACTAAATGGTTTTACTAAATAGTCATCTGCACCCAGCTCTAATCCTAAAACCTTATCAAATTCTTCGTCTTTTGCTGTCAACATCAAAATGGGTATTAGAATCTTTTTTTGACGAAGTTGTTTACAGACCTCCATACCATCCAATTTTGGAAGCATTACATCCAAAATCATAATATCTGGTGACTCATTCTCTGCTAAATCCCTTCCAGATTCTCCATCCATTGCTGTAATGACTTCAAAACCTGCCTGCTCCAAATTATATTGAAGCAATGTAACAATTGATTGTTCATCATCCACAACAAGTACTTTATTTTTCATAATAGCCTCCGCGAAATAGACTAAACCCCTTTTGCCTTCTCCAAAGTTACCTATGTTTATTATACAGTAAAAAGGCTCTTATTACTTGTCTCGAACATTATTGGAATCTAATTCGATTATTTGCCTAATAAAAAAAATTCGAGGATGAATCATCCTCGAATTCTTTACTCGCCAACGGCGGTTATTCTATAAAATTATGCTAAAACAGCCATTACACTACGTACAGCTTGGGCAGACTTATCTAAGGCAGCTTTTTCTTCTGCTGTAAGTTCTAGCTCGATTATTTTTTCAATTCCGTTTCCACCTAAGATGGTAGGAACGCCAAGGTAAATTCCATCATAGCCATATTCGCCTTCAAGATATGCGATTGTCGGAAGCACACGACGCTGATCCTTTAGAATGGCTTCGCACATTTCAACAAGTGATGCTGCTGGTGCATAATATGCACTGCCATTTCCAAGCAGGTTGACGATTTCGCCGCCGCCTGTTCTTGTCCGGGCAACAATTGCATCTAAGCGATCTTTAGGGATTAAAGTTTCTAATGGAATACCGCCAGCATAGGAATAACGAACAAGCGGAACCATATCATCACCATGACCACCTAAAACAAATCCGGTAATATCTTTTACAGAAAGATTTAATTCTTGAGCAATAAATGTTCTGAAACGCGCTGAATCAAGAACACCTGATTGACCAATTACGCGATGTTTAGGAAATCCCGATTCTTTGAATGCAGTGTAAGTCATAGCATCAACAGGGTTTGATAAAACAACAATAATTGCGTTTGGAGAGTATTTTGCAACATCCTTTGCAACAGCTCTCATAATCTTTTGATTGGTTTGAACTAAATCATCACGGCTCATACCTGGTTTACGGGCAATACCGGCAGTGATAACGACAATATCAGAATCTTTGGTGTCTTCATAGCTAGATGTACCGAGAATGTTGGCATCAAACCCTTGAACAGGGCTTGCTTCAAGCATATCCAACGCTTTCCCCTTTGTTGGATTTTCCATTTGTGGAATATCAACTAAAACAACATCACTTAATTCTTTTTGAGCAAGTAAAAACGCAGTTGTTGCTCCAGTAAAACCTGCACCAATAACAGAAACCTTTTTACGATTTAATCCCATTGTCATTCTCCCCTTTGTTCGCAATTATCTATAAAGTTTTAATCGAACTTTTGGAACGTTTCAAAAAAGATTGCTCGCCTTAATCCATATTTTTAATTAAAATATCACCAAACTCAGAACATTTAACTTCAGTAGCACCATCCATTAAACGTGCAAAATCATAAGTTACAACTTTATTTTCAATTGATTTTTCCATTGATTTAACAATTAATTTTGCCGCTTCTGTCCAACCTAAATGTTCTAACATTAATACGCCAGACAAAATTTCAGATGAAGGATTTACTTTATCTAGTCCAGCATATTTTGGAGCAGTACCGTGTGTAGCTTCAAAAATAGCGTGGCCAGTTTCATAGTTGATATTCGCACCCGGTGCAATACCGATACCGCCAACTTGTGCTGCAAGTGCATCAGAGATGAAGTCTCCATTCAGATTCATTGTAGCTACTACATCAAATTCGCGTGGTCTTGTTAAGATCTGTTGTAGGAAGATATCTGCAATCGCATCTTTAACAATAATTTTTCCAGCTTTTTCAGCATCTGCTTGAGCCTGATTAGCAGCCTCTACACCTTGCTCATCTTTAATGCGGTCATATTGTACCCAAGTAAAGACTTTATCTCCAAATTCTTTCTCAGCTAATTCATATCCCCAGTTCTTGAACGCACCTTCAGTAAACTTCATAATGTTTCCTTTATGGACAATTGTTACTGATTTACGGCCTTCTTTAATTGCATAGTTAATAGCTGCACGAACTAAACGAGATGTTCCTTCTTGAGAAACAGGTTTAATTCCGATTCCTGATGTTTCTGGGAATCTAATTTTTGTTACACCCATCTCATTTTGAAGAAAATCAATTACCTTTTTAACTTGTTCTGTTCCCATTTGATATTCAATACCTGCATAGATATCTTCAGTGTTTTCACGGAAAATAACCATATCAGTATCTTGTGGACGTTTAACAGGTGATGGCACACCTTCGAACCATCTTACAGGACGTAAGCACACAAAAAGATCCAATTCTTGACGTAAAGCAACGTTTAATGAACGAATACCGCCGCCAACTGGAGTAGTTAGAGGTCCTTTAATTGCAATCAAATATTCATTGATTACATCAAGTGTTTCTTGCGGAAGCCATTCACCAGTTTGGTTAAAAGCTTTTTCTCCTGCTAATACTTCTTTCCAGACAATTTTACGTTCGCCTTTGTATGCTTTTTCTACTGCTGCATCTAATACTCTGATTGCAGCTGCCCAGATATCAGGGCCTGTTCCGTCACCCTCAATAAAAGGAACAATTGGATTGTTTGGAACGTTAAGTACTCCGTTTTGAACTGTAATTTTTTCACCTTGCATTTCGTCTTCCTCCTAATATGTAATTGATATCCAGGCTGCCTAGTGAACCCCTTTGAATATGAAACCATCACTAGATGACCCTTTTGCTTTAGACTGAATCAAAGGTTAGAAGGCGAGGCCTCTAACCTTTATAGAATAAAGCGGTTTAACTTATTAATTAGCCCCTTTGCGATACTGGTACATAAGTCTGCATGCCAGGACCAGTATACTCGGCGCGTGGGCGAATCAAACGATTATTTTCGTACTGTTCAAGAATATGTGCAAGCCATCCTGAAACTCGGCTTACTGCAAAAATTGGTGTGAATAAATCATGGTCAATCCCTAAGCTATGGTAAACAGATGCAGAATAGAAATCTACGTTTGGCGGCAATTTCTTTTCACCAGTTACCATTTCTTCAATTTTTACAGACATTTTGTAAATTTCTGGCTCGCCAGTTAACTCTGTTAACCTTTGGGACATTACTTTTAAGTGTTTTGCACGTGGATCTCCCAAGCGATATACTCTATGTCCAAATCCCATAATTTTTTCTTTATGATCTAATTTCTCTCTGATATATGGTTCAACATTATCAAATGTTCCGATTTCAGTTAGCATTTTCATTACTGCTTCATTTGCACCGCCGTGTAACGGGCCTTTTAGTGCGCCAATTGCAGCTGTAATTCCAGAATAAACATCAGATAATGTTGCAACGCAAACGCGTGCAGTGAATGTAGAAGCATTTAATTCATGGTCAGCATGAAGAACAAGGGCTTTGTTAAAAGCTTCAACTGCAATATCCGCAGGTTCTTTTCCATCTAACATGTAAAGAAAATTAGCTGCAAAGCTTAAATCCTCTCTTGGTGCAACAGGCTCAAGTCCTTTTCTAATCCTCGCAAATGCTGTTACAATTGCAGGCATTTTTGCTTGCAGACGAATTGCTTTCTGATAGTTAGCTTCTTCATCCATTAAATCTGCTTCTTGGTCATATAAACCTAATAACGAAACTGCAGTACGAAGCGCTGCCATTGGATGCACTTCATGGATTGGGTACATTTTAAAATGATCCAAAACTTGTTGTGGAAGTGCCGCATTTTCTGCAAGCTGTTTGGTTAACTCATCCAATTGTTCTTGAGTTGGCAATTTTCGGTGCCACAGCAGATAAATTACTTCTTCAAAGCTAGCGTTTACAGCCAAATCATCAATATCGTAGCCGGCATAAGTTAGAGTGTCGTCAATTATTGAGCTAATTGAGGAAGTTGTTGCCACTACCCCTTCAAGTCCCCGTGTTACTGTCATAATCCTACATCTCCTTTACATTCTAATTCCCCATTACCCATTCTGTTCGTCATACGTTTAATTGCTAAAAACAATAAAGAAAAAGGCATTCAAAAATGTCAAAGGTATCATACGAGGCATATTACGTTGTTGTTCCCAGAAATTAACCCCATTTAACTACTGTAACAACTAATAATCTAAGTTGAGCGCATGCTCAAAAATTAGACATTTCATTGAATACCTTAACTTCACTTAGTAAGGATAATAATATTGGCTTGTTAGCTATTTCTATGTTAGCTAATGCTATTTTAGCATATAAACTAGGTATATGTAAAAAATGATGCGCTTACAAGTATTATTATAAACAATAATCTGATATTTGTGAATCGAAAGACTATGAAAAAGAGAAAAAAATAAAAATATTTGTAAAATATTATCTAAATAGCTCAAATATTTTCATTGCTGTAAAGGCAATACCGGCCCCAATTAACGGACCAACTGCAACCCCTTTAAAAACGGATACAGCAAAAATCGTTCCTAAAACAAGGGCGGTTGTAATTTGTGGGTCTTTTGTTAATAGCATTACACCACCTTTTGCTAATAGAGCTACTAATATTCCAGAAATGAGAGCAATCCAGGCAAATGGTGATTTAAATGCGGCAGACAAATCCTTGAACCCTATTTCTCCAGTTGCAATCGGAGTTAAAACTGCTATGGTGATGATCGTTACACCCCAATTAATTCCTTTTGTTTGGATAAGGGAAAAAAATTTCCCTTCTAAGCCAATAATTTTACATAGTAATAATACACCGACAGAAATCATTAAAGAACTATTTTTAGCAATAAATCCAATAGCTAATAACAATAGCAGGAATACCAATGATTGGTTAAACATTATTTTACCCTCCATCACAACAGTCAAATTAGATAAAAATTAATCCTTCCTGAAACTTTTCATCGTTTTTCACGTATTTCAGATATAGATTTTTTAAATTGGAAAAATATACAGGATCATTCAGTAAATGTTAAACTTAAACTAACATTTTCACAATTCAGTAAAGGGGGATAAAACTTTTTGAATCGAACCTATATCAATCGGACATTAAGGTTTTTACTTGTGATCGGGATTGTCATTCTTTCATTTTTACTTTTTTTCTATTTATCTAAAGTGACTTACCCCTTTTTAATTGGGCTAATTATTGCATTCTGCATCAACCCGATTGTGAACCTCTTTGAAAAAAAAGGGCGAATGCCTCGTTCACTTGCTGTACTGTTAGCACTTATTATTATTTTTGCATTGTTCGCTGGACTAATAACACTTTTAATTGCTGAAATTGTTTCAGGCGCAAATTATATTGCAAAAGTAGTCCCAGAACACCTAGATACACTAATTAATTATACCGAAAAAATTGTTACCGCCCAAATTGTTCCATTTTATAATAATTTAACTAGCATGTTCAGCAAACTTGACACAGGCCAACAGGATACAATTATATTAAACATTCAAAATGTTGGAAAGAAAATTGGCTCAACCGTTGGTACATTTATTCAAAATCTCTTTGGCAATATACCGAATATCCTCTCCTGGTTCCCAAATGCTGCAACTGTATTAATATTTTCGTTGTTAGGAACCTTTTTTATAAGTAAGGACTGGCATAAACTAGCCGGATTAGGAGAAAGACTTTTACCAGAGCGGGCAAAAGAAAGTGGCAAAACAGTATTTATTGATTTAAAAAAAGCTTTATTCGGATTTGTTAGAGCACAGGTAACACTCATATCAATTACTACTGTTATAATCTTATTCGGATTGCTTATCCTCCGTGTTGACTATGCCATTACAATCGCACTTATTGCTGGTATTGTAGATATCCTGCCATATCTGGGCACTGGTGTGGTTTTTGTTCCATGGATTATCTATGAAATCATAGCAAATGATATGGGAATGGCAATTGGGCTGGGTGTACTTTATGTGATTGTCCTTGTACAAAGGCAAATAATGGAACCTAAGATTCTTTCCTCCAATATCGGTCTTGATCCGTTGGCTACTTTAATTGCTCTATTTGTTGGCTTTAAAACAATCGGATTTCTGGGCCTAATTGTTGGTCCGGTAACACTTGTGGTGATCACCACCTTAAATCGGGCAAATGTTTTTCGCGATTTATGGGCCTTTATTAAAGGAAAAGATTAATTAAAATAAGTCTAAATAAGAAAGGCGTCAACCTTAAGTTCGGTTGACGCTTTTCTTATTTGATGATTTTTATTTTTCCGCGATTCATCCACTTTCGAAAAAATGTTTTCATCCCCCACTTAAATGGTTTTCTTGTGATGGGAAAAAGCATAAGAAAGCCAATAATATCGGTTATGAATCCAGGGGTAATGAGAAGGGTGCCACCAATAAGAATACAAATTCCATCTAAAACAGCCTCTCCTGGTATATGGCCATCCTTTAGCTGCATCTGTGCTTTTCGGATTGTTTCAAGACCTTCCCTTTTAGCTAAGTATGCACCAATAACACCAGTTAATATAATACATGCTACTGTTGGTAAGACCCCTATTGTTTTTCCAGAAAACAATAATATACCAATATCTACTGCAGGTATAAGAATAAGCAATAAAATGAGATAGCGCATTTTTTTCCCCTTTTTAATGGCTTTAAACCTATTATACGAAATTAAAAGAAAAAATAAAAAAGAAGGGGTGGCCCTTCTTTTTTACTACTTATAGAACGCTGGCATGTCCGTCATAGACAAGCCCTCTTCTTGCATCAACGGTTACTTCTTGTCCTTCTTTAAATAGACTAAATGCGTCTTCAACGCCAACAATAACAGGAATGCCAAGGTTTAGCCCTACAACTGCAGCGTGGCTTGTTAATCCGCCTTCTTGGGTAATGAGCGCAGCACATTTTTCAATTGCAGGTACCATTTCACGGTCAGATCCAATTGTTACTAGGATGGAGCCTGGTTTTACCTTATTAATTGCTTCTTGCGCATTTTGGGCAAGTACAACTTTTCCGAAAGCTGATTTGCGCCCGATTCCTTGTGCTCTAGTTAAAATATCTCCAATTACGTGAATTTTCATGATATTCGTTGTTCCTGCTTCGCCAACAGGTACACCTGCAGTTATAACAACTAGATCTCCGTGCTTAACAATTCCGCTGTTTAAACTTTCTTGAACGGCTGCATCAAGCATTTCGTCTGTTGTTGATACTTCTAAACCTAATTGTGGATAAACTCCCCAAACTAGTGCGAGGCGACGCTGTACAGATGGATTAGCGGTAACAGATACAATTGGTGCCTTTGGTCTGTATTTTGAAATCATCCGAGCTGTGTGCCCGCTTTCTGTTGGCGTTACAATGGCGTTCACTTCAAGGTTTAGTGCAGTATGGGCTACAGACTGTCCAATTGCATCTGGTACATTATGTTCAGTGTCCTTACTGCGGTTTGAAAGGATTTCTTTATGGTCCAAGGCCTGCTCTGCTCTAGATGCAATATTATTCATTGTCTGTACGGCTTCAACGGGATATAATCCTGCAGCCGTTTCACCAGATAGCATAATGGCATCTGTACCATCAAAAATAGCATTTGCTACGTCACTTGCTTCTGCACGTGTTGGTCGTGGATTACGCTGCATTGAATCAAGCATTTGGGTTGCCGTAATGACAGGTTTTCCTAAAGCATTACATTTTTTAATGAGCATTTTTTGAACAAGCGGAACTTCCTCTGCTGGAATTTCAACCCCTAAGTCCCCACGGGCAACCATCAATCCATCGGAAACTTCAAGAATATCATCGATGTTATCGACACCTTCTTGATTTTCAATTTTTGGAATGATATGGATATGACAAGCATTATTTTCTTCTAAAAGCTGACGGATCTCCAAAACGTCTTTTGCACGGCGAACAAAGGAAGCTGCGATAAAGTCAATTCCTTGCTCAATCCCAAAAAGGATATCTTTTGTATCTTTTTCAGTGATACCTGGTAAATTTACTGAAACACCTGGTACATTAACACCCTTTTTATTTTTTAATGTTCCGCTGTTTAAAATTTTTGTGTGAATTTCATTATTGGATTTATCGACACTTGTTACTTCCAAACCGATTAATCCATCATCTAATAAAATTTTTGAACCCTCGTGAACATCATCAATCAACCCAGGATATGTAATTGAGAATTTATCAACCGTACCCTCCACTTCTGTCATTGATACGATTACATTTTCTCCAGATTTAAGCTCTATGCTTCCGCCTTGCATATTATGTGTACGAATTTCCAGGACCTTTAGTATCCAGTAAAATCGCTACTGTTTTACCTGTTGCTTTTGCTGCTTCACGAATGTTTACAATTCTCTGTCCATGTTCTACAAAATCACCATGAGAAAAATTTAATCGTGCAACATTCATTCCCGCATTAATTAATTGTGTTAACTTTTCAACACTTTCACTAGCGGGTCCAATCGTACAAACGATCTTCGTCTTACGCAACATCTCTTGTTACCTCCTTGGGTACTAAAAAATTTATTTAAATTGATAATTCTTGAGCTAATCTGGCAAGATTCATATCTAAAGTATGTTTTCTTCCCAGTGCTTCAATGATGTCATAATCAACAATTTTGTTTTGTTCCATTCCTACTGCACGTCCGCCTTTACCTTCAATTAATAATTCAACAGCCCTTGCCCCCAGGCGTGCTGCTAAAACCCGATCGAAAGCAGTCGGTGAACCACCGCGTTGGATATGACCCAAAACAGAAACTCTTGTATCAAAGTTAGTAGCTTCTTGCAATTTTTTACCAAACTCTGTTCCACTTGTTACACCTTCAGCTACAACAATAATACTATGTTTTTTACCGCGTTCGTGACCTTTTTTCAGTCTTTCTATGATCTCATCCATGTCGTAATTTTCTTCTGGAATGAGGATTGTTTCTGCACCACCTGATAGTCCAGCCCAAAGTGCCAAATCACCAGCATCTCTACCCATAACCTCAATAACAAAGGTTCTTTCATGGGATGTAGCTGTATCACGAATTTTATCAATCGCATCAATTACGGTATTTAGCGCAGTATCAAACCCAATTGTAAATTCCGTTCCCGGAATATCATTATCAATTGTTCCTGGGACACCTACACAAGGGTAGCCTTGCTCAGTCAATGCTTTTGCGCCTCGGTAAGACCCATCGCCACCGATTACAACTAAGCCTTCAATACCATGTGATTTCAACTGTTCAATTCCTTGCTGCTGTCCTTCTTTCGATTTGAATTCTGGACAACGTGCTGTGTATAACATCGTGCCTCCACGATGAATAATATCCCCAACAGAACCTAGTTCAAGCTTTTTAATATTGCCATTAATTAACCCGGAGTAACCGCCATAGATACCATAAACCTCAAGATTGTGGTATATCGCTTTTCTGACTACTGCACGGATCGCAGGATTCATACCTGGTGAATCTCCACCACTTGTCAATACGCCAATTTTTTTCATAATAAACTCACCTCAATTGGTTTTAAGATCAATCCGCCTTTAAGAATAAACATGGAGAGACCGTTAACTATATTTATTATTTGACTGAATATCTTGGAATATTTATAAAATAACACGAAGAAATAGGTATCACAATAGAATCATATCTATTGTGATAATAGGCGGAATTGTTTGTAAAGTGCAACCGTTTTTAATGTTTATCCTATTCAGCAATTTGTATATCCTACCTAATTCAAATGTTACATACTAATTAATTCCATTTAAAAACGTGCTCGCAGGTGAGCACGTTTTAAGTGATATTAATAAATTCATTTTGAGTCGAATATGCTCCAATCGTCCTAAATCTTTGATAACGATTTTCGATTAATTCAGCTTCTGATAATTTCAAAAGTTGCTCAAGTGAGGCTTTTAATACTTTTTCAATTTCTTCTGCTTGTTTTTCAATATTTTTATGAGCTCCACCTTTAATTTCAGGAATAACTTCATCAATAATACCTAGCTGTTTTAAATCTGGTGCGGTAATTTTCATCGATTCAGCAGCAGTTTTTGCCTTTGATGCATCCTTCCATAAAATAGCTGCCGCACCTTCTGGAGATATTACAGAGTAAGTAGAGTTCTCAAGCATATGAATTTGGTTGCCAACACCCAAGCCAAGCGCACCACCGCTTCCGCCTTCGCCAATCACAAAACAAATGACAGGGACTGTTAATCCTGCCATCTCCACCAGATTCTTTGCGATGGCTTCGCTTTGCCCGCGCTCTTCAGCAGCTTTACCAGGATATGCACCTTTTGTGTCAATAAAACAAATAATCGGACGATGAAATTTTTCAGCCTGCCTCATTAAGCGCAGTGCTTTTCGGTATCCTTCCGGGTGCGGCATGCCAAAGTTACGACGTATATTTTCTTTTGTATCTTTTCCTCGTTGATGACCAATGATCGTAACTGGAAGCCCCTGAAATTTTGCTATTCCGCCAACGATCGCTTCATCGTCTCCAAATGTCCTATCACCATGACACTCAAAAAAGTCTTCGAATAAATACGCAATATAATCCAGGGTTGTTGGTCTGTTAGGATATCGGGCGATTTGGACCCGATCCCATGGCTTAAGATTATCGTATATGTCTTTTTCTAATTTCTCAAGTCTTGCTTCTAGTTTCTCTATTTCACTCGTTAAATCGAGATCAGATGTTTTGGTGAATTCTTTTAACTCCGCAATTTTATTTCTCAATTGAACGATCGGACGTTCAAATTCCAATTCCCCTACCACTTCATTTCACCTCCTGGATAATGAATGTCAAGAATACTTGAAATTTGATCTTTTAATTCCAGACGAGAAATAATGGCATCCAACTGACCATGTTTTAATAGGAACTCTGCCGTTTGAAAGTCTTCAGGAAGCTCTTCCCTTATCGTTTGTTCGATTGTTCTTCGGCCGGCAAAAGCAATCAAGGCACCTGGTTCAGCAAAGTTATAATCGCCCATAGATGCAAAGCTGGCGGATACACCACCGGTAGTTGGATGGGTCATGATCGAAATATAAAGTCCGCCATGATCAGCAAACCTTTTTAGGGCTACACTTGTTTTTGCCATTTGCATCAGGCTTAATGCACCCTCCTGCATCCTTGCTCCGCCAGAAGCAGTAAAGATAATAAACGGGATAGAGAGTTCATCAGCTTTTTCAATTGCCCGGGTTATTTTTTCTCCGACAACAGACCCCATGCTGCCCATTCGAAAGGATGAGTCCATCACTGCAACGACAATCTGATGATTATTGACATTTCCAATTCCCGTAACAACGGCTTCATTAAGATGGCTGTTTTGTCGATCCTTTTCAAGTTTTTCAATGTAATCAGGGAAATTTAACGGATTTTCGGAAACCATGTTTGCATCAAGTTCCTCAAAGCTTCCTTCGTCAATAAAACTATCCAGGCGTTCTCTCGCTGCCATTTTAAAATGATAGTGGCAATTTGTACAAACCATTAAATTTTTCAACAGTTCTTTTGTATATATAATTTTTTTACACGATGGGCATTTCGTTAAAAGTCCTTCCGGGACATCCTGTTTTACAATACTGGAAGGAATAGTCGCATATTTTTTCTTTTTATTATTTGTAAAAAGCTCTTTTAGCAAGGTAAATCCTCCCTCAATAGGTAAAGCTCAGTCAAGCTGGCAAATTTTTATGTCTGATATTTTGAAGTCTTCTATTGTCTGCTACTTCATGTATGTATTTACTCTAAGTTGTCATATAGCGGCAGAACCACTTGGGATATGAAAAATGCCCAGTTGTGTAGGGCTAAAAATGCTTGTCTTATCCACTATAAAGTAAGAAAGCTTCAAAAACTGTCAGTCCATGTCACAGGTCAGTCGACAATTTTCTGAGTTCCCGATAAGCAGAAAGAGTTTTTTCCTCGTCATTTCGTTCCAATCCCTTAAGAAGTTCAGCATAATCTTCTTTGTACGACTTTGATTGTTCAGAACCTTGTGCCTGGCAATAATCCTTTAATATAACCCATATTTTATATAATAAATGATTGTCTGCCATTTGAACAATCTGATTAAAAAAGGCGCCATCCTCTATCATGTCAGAACTTAAATATTCTTTCAAACTTTTTATGCTCTCTTTATTCATTTTCTTAATAAAAAGCCTTAAGGAATCCATTTCTATCATACACTTTGTTTCGAAAACATCCAACTGAGCCTTTTCATCCTGTAAAATAAAGGTACTTAAAAGCTGCACCAATTGATGATTTTGAAAGTCTTTGATAAAGGTTCCTTCGCCTCTTCTTGTTTCAATTAATCCTAACAATTCCAGGGCTCTCAATGCTTCACGAACGGAAGAGCGCCCGACATTCAGGCGCTCCGATAATTCACGTTCGGAAGGAATTTTATCTCCTGACTTTAATCCGTCAGCATTAATCATTTTCCTTAACTGTTTAACGATCTCAATATATACTTTTGACCCTGCCACTTAGGAAATCACTCACTTTTACCAATGATAGCGAGTTTTTTAGTCTTTTCTTTTATTTCCTTCGGGTCCATTTTTAACCGTGCTACACCTGTATCCATTGCTGCCCTGGCAACTGCTGCGGCTACAGCAGGAGCAACGCGGGGATCAAATGGTCCAGGAATGACATAATCGGCATTTAATTCATCTTCACGAATTAAACCTGCAATTGCTTCAACTGCAGCCACTTTCATTTTTTCATTAATATGTGTGGCCCGTACATCAAGAGCACCTCGGAAAATTCCAGGGAAAGCAAGAACATTGTTTACTTGATTAGGAAAATCAGACCGTTCGGTTCCAACAACCATTGCACCTGCTGCTTTTGCCACATCAGGCATAATTTCAGGATCTGGATTGGCCATCGCAAAAATAATGGCATTAGGATTCATGGATGAAACCATTTCCTTTGTTAATGCACCTGCAACCGAAACACCAATAAAGACATCAGCACCTTTAATAACATCCTCTAGTGTACCTTGCTGGTTATCACGATTTGTAAATTTTGCTACTTCGGCTTTAACCGCGTTCATTCCCTGCGGTCTTCCCTCATAAATGGCACCTTTTGTATCACACATAATAATATCTCTGACACCATAACTATATAAAAGCTTTATAATGGCTATTCCCGCAGCACCTGCACCATTTGCAACCACTTTAATTTCATTCATTTTCTTACCGACTAGTTTTAACGCATTCACAAGACCTGCAGCCGTTACAATCGCAGTGCCATGCTGGTCGTCATGGAAAACCGGTATATTCGTTTCTTTTTTTAGCCGTTCTTCGATCACAAAGCAATTCGGTGCAGCAATATCTTCAAGGTTTACTCCGCCAAATGTGGGTTCTAGTAATTTAACAGTTTCAATTATTTTATCTACATCAGTAGTATTTAAGCAAATTGGAAAAGCATCAACACCTGCAAAACATTTAAAAAGAACTGCCTTCCCTTCCATTACTGGAAGTGCTGCTTCCGGGCCTATATTTCCAAGTCCAAGGACAGCTGTGCCATCTGAAACAATCGCAACCATATTTCCCTTCATTGTATAATCGTATACTTTTTCGGGGCTCTCATAAATATCTTTACATGGTTCTGCCACACCTGGTGAATAAGCAAGGCTTAAATCTTTTGCATTTTTGACCTCTACTTTTGATTTTGATTCTAATTTCCCCTTGTTTATCCTGTGCATATGTAATGCTTCTTCGCGCAAGGTCATAATTGCCTCACTCCTTAAGATTTTTTCAAGAAGATGTCTATATATAATACCTTATGTATAGGTGGTCAGACCACACTAATTACATAATTTACTATAACACATAATAATGAGTTGTAAAGGTCTATTCTCTTAAGATAACATTACTGGAACCAAGGAGAAGTTTCAATTTTTGCATGAGTTCACTACTTCTTGCTACATTATTTTCTCTCGTTAATTTTACAGTTTTATTTACACCTTCATAATACAAAACGACATCTGTTTCACCCTTATAATTTTTTAGCAGCAGATTTACTTGTTGTAAAAAGGCGGGATCCTGTTTTTCCTTTTGGATTTTCAGGTATAAAACAGGAGAATCTTTTTTAGTCGTTTCAATCCATGATTTAAGTTCCATTGCTTTTTGAATAATAAATTGTTGCTTGCCAGAACGTTCCTCGGATTTCCCTTCTATTACTATTAGGTTTCCTTGATCAATCAACTGTGTGAATTTCCTATATGTTTCTGGAAAGATAACAGCTTCTAATTCTCCAGTTTGGTCACTAACATTAAGGAAAGCCATAGCCTCTCCCTTTTTGGTACGAATCTTTTTTACCGATGTGATATAGACCCCAACCGAACCGCGAATATTTCCTTTCATAAAATCACTTAAGCTCATTGAGCCTTGTTTTTCTAGTTCCTTTTCATATGACGAAACAGGGTGATCAGAAAGATAGATTCCTAAAATTTCTTTTTCAAGGGAAAGTTTTATATCGGGCTTGATCGGATCTACTTCAACATATTTAGGTTTTGGGAAAAATTCCTCTTCAGCAAATAAATCAACTTGAATGGAATCGCTCGGTTTTACTAATTGCGCATGCTCAATTGCTACATCCAGGCTTGCTAAGTACACTGCCCGATCCTCTCCAAATTCATCGAAACTTCCAGAATGAACAAGGGCCTCAAGCGTTTTTCTATTTACCGCTTTCGAAGAAACTCTAATGCAAAAGTCAAAAAGGTCTGCGAATCTTTTCATTTTCCTTGCTCGAAAAATTTCCTTTAAAGCCATTGCCCCTACTCCCCGAATAGCTGCGAGACTATAGCGAATTCCTTCTTGCTCAACAAGAAAATAGAAACCGCTGGTATTAACAGAAGGCGGGAGAATCTTTATCCCCATTTGCTTTGATTCAAGGATATATTGTGAAATTTTTGACTCATTTCCAATTGCAGAAGATAAAAGACCTGCCATAAAGCAAACGGGGTAGTGTACTTTTAGATAGGCAAGCTGATAAGCAATCATACTGTATGCTACAGCATGGCTCCGATTAAAACCATAATTGGCAAAGCGGACAATCAAATCATAGATTTCATTTGCCAAGGGTGCATCATATCCCTTTTTTAAAGCCCCCTGAACAAAGTGGTCTCTTTCCATATCTAATACTTCTTTTTTCTTCTTTGATACCGCACGTCGCAAAAGATCTGCCTCACCAAGTGTAAAACCTGCCATTTTTGATGCAATTTGCATGATTTGTTCCTGGTAGACTATGACACCGTAAGTATTCTCCAAGATAGGCTTTAAATCAGGATGAGGATAGATAACAGGCTCTCGTCCGTGTTTACGGTCGATAAAAAGCGGGATATTTTCCATTGGACCTGGACGATAAAGGGCGTTAACTGCCACAATATCCTCAAAATGTGAAGGCTTTAGCCTCGTTAACACCTTTTTCATTCCCTCTGATTCGAGCTGAAAAATCCCTGTTGTATCCCCTCCAGATAGCAATTTATATGTAGCTTGATCGTCCAGGGGAATTGAATTTAGATTTAATTTTTTCCGATTTACACGGTAAATGGAGTTCAAAATCGTATCAATGAGCGTAAGATTCCTCAAGCCAAGAAAGTCCATTTTTAATAAACCCAATTCCTCAAGATACTCCATCGAGTATTGAGTCAAATATACTTGATTATGCCCGGATTGAATCGGAACAAGCTCGACAAGCGGTTTTTCACTCAGTACAATCCCAGCTGCATGTGTGGATGTGTGACGTGGCAAGCCTTCCAATTTTAATGCCGTTTGAAACAACCGAGTATTAAATGAATTTTCATTTACATATTTTTGCAGCTGTACGGATTCTTTATATGCAGCAGAAAGATCGATTCCCAGCCTGGAAGGAACAAGTCTTGATAACTGCTCAAGCTCCTTTGTATTAAGTCCAAATACCCTGCCAACATCTCTTAAGGCTGCTTTTGCGGCCATCGTTCCAAACGTTACAATTTGGGCAACATGCAGCTGTCCATATTTTCCTGCCACATATTCGATTACTTCATCGCGGCGATTATCTGGAAAATCCGTATCAATATCCGGCATTGTTACCCGCTCTGGATTTAGGAAACGTTCAAATAACAATTTGTGTTCAATTGGATCAACATCTGTAATGTTAAGCACATATGCAACCAACGATCCTGCTGCAGAGCCCCTGCCAGGTCCGATTAAAATTCCTTTGTCGCGTGCATATTTGATAAAATCCCATACGATTAAAAAATAATCGCTAAATTTCATTTTCTTGATGACATCAAGTTCATAATAAAGACGTTCATAATAGATTTTGGGTGGAGCAGGATAGCGTTTGGTGAGACCCTCCAAACAAAGGTCCTCTAAATATTGATCGGCAGACTTCCTATTTTCAACAGGAAACTTAGGCAAATAGGTTTTATTCAGTTCAATATTCACCTTACATCTATGTCCAATGGCAAGTGTATTCTCTAGTGCATTCGGATAGTCTGAGAGAATTTCTGCCATTTCAGCAGATGATTTTAAATAGTATTGATCACTTCCAAGTTTCTCTCGATGTTCATCTTGTAATTTATCTCCATTTTTAATTGCAAGCAAACATTCATGAGCAAACCGATCCTCTTTATCTAAAAAATAAACTTGATTTGTTGCTACTAGTGGTATATTCAATTCATTTGCTATCATCAATAATTCCTTGCGTACCTTATCTTCTTGGTCCAGCCCATGGTTTTGAATCGATAGAAAAAAGTTTCTTTTCCCGAAAATGCCGCTATACCTCTGAATAAGACCTCTGGCGATTTGCTCCTTTTCTGCAAGTAAGTTCTGCTCGATTTCACCTTCTATACCAGGCGTTATCGCAATAAGTCCTTTTGAATAATGGATTAGCCACTTAATGGGTATACATTTTTCTTCTCTTGTCTGAACTGCACTTGATATTTTTAGCAGGTTTTTAAATCCCATGTCATTTTCAGCTAACAACACAATCGGATAAGAGGATTCTGCTCCATCACTTTCGACATCAACCGTTAAACCTAATATCGGTTTTATCCCATTCTTCTGACATAATTTATAAAACTCAACTGCACCGTACATTACATTTCGGTCTGTTAACGCTAATGCTTTAAAGCCTTTACTTTTTGCTTGATCGATACATTCATTTATAGAAATGGTGCTTGATAATAGACTGTACGCACTATATAGCTGCAGATGAATAAAAGACATGGTTTTCACACCCTTAATAAACATTCTTCTTTCTATGTCTTAGCTTCCGTTCCTAAAGTATTTTGAACTTTGCTAAACCAGCTCTTCCTCTTATCTTTATTATAGAGCTAGCTTCAAAAAAAGAAAATATGTTCTCATTTTTACCCCATTAAATGTAAAACATATTTGATAAATATAACCCATATGATGGTAATAAGGTTTGTACTCGGGAGGCAGGGGGGTTTTTCCATGAAGGAAATTGGATTTTTCCCATCATTTATTGAAAGTTATTTTATTGCTTTAGGGGTTTTGCTTGGAGGGTCGCTTATTGGGGGACTAGCCGCTTTTTTGACTGGACAACCTTTACTGACAGCTGTATATCGGCTGTCTACACTTTTAAGAATATGGGCAATCGTGGCTGCGATTGGCGGAACCTTTGATGCTGTCTATAGTTTTGAAAAAGGGCTTTTTGACGGTGCTACGATCGACCTTGTGAAACAGTTTTTATTAATTCTTTCCGCTTTAGGAGGAGCCCAAACCGGTGCATTAATTATTAACTGGTTAACACAGGAGTATCTTTCATGAGAATCCCTCCGTTGTATAGAAAGCCTTCTTGGCAACGTTTTTTTGCTGGCGCAGCAATTGGAGGAGCAATCAGTTGGTGCATTTTTTTATTTATCTCTGGTACATGGCAGGAAAAACATACTATGCTTATTCGTGAGCAGCAAGAAAAGATTGCAGATCTTGAAAATGATATAAAAATTTGGCAGGAAGAATATAAAGCAGCTAACAAGCGAAATATTGAAAAGATTACCGTGCAAAATATTAATGTAAAAATAACCAACTGGGAAAAGTATAATCTTGATTCATTTAGTGTTTTCCAAGTAGAAGACTCTGTAAAAGAAGATATTGGCATGATGACGGCAAAGGATCTCGAAACTGTTTATAAAAGTAAGGATTTAATAAAAAAGATTATTGAAAATAAAATTGTGAAACTAAATGGGAAGAGTTATAAACTTGAAATAAAAGAAATGGTGATCTACACTACGCTCTCCATTCAATTGGAAATTCATTTTGAAAAATAGAAGAATCGGACCAGCCGAATCTTCTATTTTTCATTATGATATATCGTTACTCTTTACATACTTTTTCAAGTTCATTTATTACGTTTTCGACTTCGTTCCATGAGTAGATGGTTGCACCGGAGGCGAGCGGGTGCCCTCCGCCGTTAAACATTCTGGCCACGCTATTAATAACAGGGCCTTTTGAACGGAACCGAACTCGGATTTGCTTATCTTCCTCAATAAAGAAAACCCAAGCTTTTATTCCTGCCACATCACCTAAAGAGCTAACAAGTGATGATGCTTCAGATGCGGTTGCATCATATCCTTCCAGCAGTTCCTTTGGAAGAGTCATAGAAGCTACTCCATTTTGATGAATCTCGAAATTCTGGAGAACATAACCATTCAATTTCACAACATTTAATTTTTGCTCATACATCTTGTTGTATACTTCAGTACGTGAAAAATCATAGTGAATTAAATCCCCAGCATAGGCAAATGTTTTTTCCGTGGTGCTTGGGAACAGGAATCTTCCTGTATCCCCGACAATCCCGGCAAATAACAGCCTTGCTGCTTCATCATTCATTTTTAAACCTTGGTCTTTACCGGATAAATAAAACTCATAAATCATTTCACTTACAGAACTGGCATTAGTATCTACCCAGAGCAAATCCCCATAGGCTTCCGTGTTTGGATGATGATCAATTTTTATTAATTTATCACCCGTTTTATAGCGTTCATCACTGATTCTTCCTTGATTGGCCGTATCACAAACAATCACGAGTGCCCCTTTATACATTTCATCCGGGATTTGATCAACCCTTTGTAAAAAATATAAGGAGGGATCTTCCTGGCCGACAGCATAAATTTTCTTGTTCGGAAAAGAAGCTTTTAATATCTTTGCCAGCCCAAATTGTGAACCATATGCATCAGGATCTGGACGGATATGCCGATGGATAATAATCGTTTCATAAGATTTTATAGTTTCTAATATTTTGTCTTTCATGTAAGTACCCCTTCCATTTGCTTGTATTAGCATTTTTTATCCATTAAAATAAAAGAGATTTCTGAAATTTGGAGGAACCAAAATGCCATTACTTGTTGTTCTAATTGTTATTTCCTTTGCTTTTTATCTATTTTATAAAATTAGATATGTGAGAAGCAATCGTCCTGCTGAAAGGAAATGGCTGTCTTCAAAATCTAGTATAACTCTTGGACTGTTTGTATTTCTATTTGGAATAAACCAATTATTTCTATACCATACCATGACAACCTATATTGTTGCAGCTATTTTTATTCTTATTGGCGGTTTAAGTGCGTTTTCTGGAGTAAAAGCGTATAAACACTATCGGCCATATGCAGCCAAAGAAGCTGAAAGTATGAAAGAATAATAAAAAAGCCGCTTCTCCAAATAAAATGGGAAGCGGCTTTTACTAATGTCTGTCTATTAATTGGCACATCATCATTGCTTTACCGACTAGTATGCCTTCATTAAAAACTTCTACATCTACTTTTCCAAATTTCCGACCAACTTCTAATACTTTTGGATAGATTTCTAAATTACTTTCCATTTGGACCGGTTTTAGGAAATAGATAGTCATATTTTCAACAACAAGATCGCCTTTTTTATAACCTCGTAAAATTCGGTTTGCAGCCTCCGAAACAAGTGTCGTGAACACCCCATAAGATATGGTACCAATATGGTTCGTCATTTGCGGTGTAACTTCACATGAGAATACATCCTCACCTTTTGCTTTTCCCCGCATTAATATCATTTGATTGGTCACTATATCATCAAGTGTCTCACCTACTTGAGGCTGCCGCTGAATCATTTGCAAGGCCTTTAAAACATCCTGCCTACTAATAATTCCCTGAAGCCTATTGGAGTCATCTGAAACAGGCAGAAGTTCAATTCCCTCCCACACCATCATGTGTGCTGCGGAAGCTACACTTGTTTTACCGCTGACACTCATCGGATTTTTTGTCATTACTTTTTCAATTGGTAAATCCGGACTGTGACCGACAATATCCTTCGCTGTTACAATACCTTGAATTTTCATATTTTGATCAACAACTGGATAACGGCTATGTTGTGTTTCTTGATTGAATTCATGCCATTGTGCAGCTTTATCCGTTGTATATAAATATCGGGTATTAGATAGTGATGTTAAAATATCTTCAACTAAAATAATTTCCTTTTTTATCAGCTGGTCATAAATAGCACGGTTAATCATGGTTGCAACTGTAAACGTATCATAACTAGTTGAAATAACCGGCATTTGTAGTTCATCAGCAAGTTTTTTAACATGTTCTTCTGAATCAAAACCACCTGTAATTAAAACTGCAGCGCCAGCCTTAAGGGCAAGTTCATGTGCTTTTGTTCGGTTCCCGACAATTAATAGATTTCCTGCTTCTGTATAACGCATCATCGCTTCGAGTTTCATTGCCCCAATAACAAATTTATTGAGTGTTTTATGCAATCCAGCTCTTCCGCCTAAAACCTGACCGTCCACAATGTTAACTACTTCGGCAAATGTCAGCTTTTCAATATTTTCTTTCTTTTTACGTTCTATTCGAATTGTCCCAACTCTTTCGATGGTACTTACATATCCTTTGTTTTCTGCATCTTTTATTGCCCGATAAGCGGTTCCCTCACTCACGTTCATCGCCTTGGCGATTTGGCGAACAGATATTTTTTCGCCAATTGGGAGTTCATCGATGTGTTGTAAAATTTGTTCATGCTTTGTAGCCAAGACCTTCACCCTTTATATTTAAATTCCTCTAGAATAAAACAGGCTTTATCAATTTAATTATAAAGTTTAAAGGTTCTTGATTCAATAAACGATCTCTAACAAATAAGTACTGAACCTTTTTTATTGATAATATCGTGTTTTCCCGCGATAATTTCCAGCTGCTTTTTTCTTATTTTTCCCTGTCTTTTTGTTGGGATGATAAAGGATCCCTGTAAGATTACCCGCTATTACAAAAAGGGCAAAAATCAGCCATGACAACGAGAATATTCCCTCCACGCCCTGTGCAAAGACATGAAGCCGCGGTACTGCATAATATAGCAGAAAAGCACAAACCAAAAGACAAAGTATATATCTGTTTCTTCGCATTCTTTTTCCTCCTAAAATGCTTTTGTATTATTTTTATGCATTTAACAGAAAAAAAAGTATGCTTATCCATTTTATATTTCGATAGCTTCTCCTGGATTAAGGATTTTCCCATTGATATTATCTAGAAATCCAATAAACTTATTCGGATCCTGTTTAATGATTGGGAATGTATTGTAATGAATCGGCACCACTGTTTTAGGATTAATCAACTTTGCCGCATAGGCAGCGTCTTCAGGACCCATTGTAAAATTGTCTCCAATTGGCAAGAATGCAAGATCAATTGGATGGCGTTCGCCAATTAGTTTCATATCTGAGAAAAGTGATGTGTCACCGGCATGATAAATGGTTTTTCCTTCGTTCATGAAGAGGACTCCGGCTGGCATGCCTAAATAAATGATTTCATTTTGTTCGGTAATGTAGCCAGAACTATGGAAAGCAGGAGTAAATTTGACCGTTCCAAAATCAAATTGATAGGCTCCTCCTATATTCATACCATGTGTTTTCAGGCCCTTCCATCCTAAGTAGGATGCTACCTCTGCCAGACCTACAACAAGGGCTCCGCTCTTTTTAGCTAATGCAATGGTGTCACCTAAATGATCACCGTGGCCATGAGTTAAAATGATAGCATCTGGATTCAAGTCTTCTACTTTTAAATCAGTTAAACTATTACCTGTAATAAACGGGTCAATTAAAATCGTTTTCCCATTTGATTCAATTTTAATAATGGAATGTCCATGATATGAAACTTTCATTTTTATCTCCTCCTATTGTTGTTTATAATTTTATTTTCTTTACCCCTTTAAGCTTTTCCTTCTTTATCATTTATTCTTTTAGCTAAATTATTTTTTTGACTAAACTACAAATCCTAGTATGGTCAATTTATTTACATTTCATATCGATATTGCTACTCTCAAAGATGGACATATTTTTAGGAGGCTTACAGGATGAATCAACGACTTAAAAAACTTCAATCATGGATGAAGGAAAATGATGTTCAGATCAGTTTTATGACATCTTCTGAAAATGTATTTTATTTAAGTGGTTTTTACAGTGATCCGCATGAACGTCTGCTGGCTTTAGCTGTTTTTCAAGAGGAAGAGCCTTTTCTCGTTTGCCCTGCAATGGAAAAACATGGGGCAAAAAGTTCTGGCTGGGATCATGAAATTATCGGATACAGTGATATCGATGATCCATGGGAACTTATTTTTCAAGCGATAAATAAGCGAATGAAAAAAGTTGAAACTGTGGCAATCGAAAAAGAACATATGAATGTCGAACGCTTTGAAGCGTTATTGAGCATTTTCCCGAATAGCAGAATGGTTTCTGCCGAAGAAAAATTACGGAAATTACGGATGATTAAAGACCATAATGAATTAAAAATAATCGAAGAGGCCTGCGCCTTGGCAGACTATGCGGTGGAAGTCGGTGTAAATGAAATAAAAGAGGGAAAAACGGAATTGGAAATTCTATCAGCAATCGAATTTTCCTTAAAGAAAAAAGGGGTAACGGAAATGTCATTTGCCACCATGGTTTTGACTGGAGCAAACGCTGCATCCCCACACGGTACACCTGGATTAACGAAGATTAAAAAGGGAGACCTCGTTTTATTTGATTTAGGCGTGGTGGTTGACCGATATTGTTCTGATATTACGAGAACAGTAGCCTATGGTGACATTAATGATAAACAAAAAGAAATCTATGATACGGTTTTAAAGGCACAGCTTGCGGCAATTTCAGCTAGTAAACCAGGAACTTCGGCATCAGCCGTGGACCTTGCTGCCCGAAACATTATTTCAAAAGGCGGCTATGGAGGATATTTTCCCCATCGATTAGGGCATGGCCTTGGGATTAGCGTTCACGAGTATCCATCCATGACAGAAAAGAATCAGTTAGTTCTTAAAGAAGGAATGGTATATACGATTGAACCAGGCATCTATGTTCCTGAGGTGGCCGGGGTCCGAATTGAAGATGACGTTTATGTCACTGCTGATGGAGTAAAGGTTTTAACAAAATTCCCAAAAGAATTACAAATCATCAACTAACTTTAAAGGCCCGAAATATTCGGGCCCTTCTTTTTACAGCAATGTTTTAGGATCGTTAAAAGGAAGACCATGGGCTTTTGCTACTGCTTCATAGGTGACATACCCGTCAAGTGTGTTAAGTCCCTTTAACAATGCTTCATTTTCAAGACATGCTTTTTTATATCCTTTATTCGCAATTTGAACCGCATAAGGGACAGTTACGTTTGTCAGGGCAAATGTTGATGTTCTCGGCACCGCCCCAGGCATATTGGCAACAGCATAATGGACCACACCATGCTTTTCATAGGTTGGATGATCATGCGTTGTGATTCGATCAGTAGTTTCAAAAATTCCCCCTTGGTCAATGGCAATATCGACAATAACGCTGCCAGCCTTCATAGTCTTAACCATGTCCTCTGTAACGAGCTTAGGTGCCTTAGCTCCCGGAATCAGGACTGCCCCAATCACTAGATCAGATTCTTTGACGGCTTCTGCTATGTTATATGGATTTGAGATAAGTGTAGAAATTCGTGAACCAAAAATTTCGTCTAAATGGCGAAGGCGTTCAGGATTCAAGTCAATTATATTCACCATTGCACCTAATCCGACTGCAATTTTTACAGCATTTGTTCCCGCAACGCCGCCACCGATAATGGTGACCCTCCCAGGCCCAACACCTGGTACACCCGAGAGCAATATTCCTTTTCCTCCATTTATCTTTTCTAAAAATTGCGCACCTACTTGCGGAGCCATTCTCCCGGCGATTTCACTCATTGGCGTTAATAAAGGAAGCGTGCCATGAGGCAGTTGCACTGTTTCATATGCGATACCGACAACTTTATGGTCTATTAACGCTTTCGTTAATTCTGGTTCTGCAGCTAAATGTAGGTATGTAAATAAAATTTGATTTTCCCGGAAGTATTTATATTCATTAGGCAATGGCTCTTTCACTTTCATCACCATATCCATTGACCAAACTTCATCACTCGTTTCAACTACTTGTGCACCGTTAATGGTAAAATCTTGATCAGAAAAACCCGAACCGATTCCAGCCCCTTTTTCAATAAATACTTCATGACCAAACTTCAATAAATTAACTACTCCTGCAGGTGTCATTGCCACACGGTTTTCATTATTTTTTATTTCTTTTGGTATCCCAATCCGCATTTCAAACCCCTCCTTATATTTTCCCTAAAGAATATGCAGGCGAAAATCATAACTCTTGGGTTATTGCCTTATTACAGGAAAATAAATAGTAAGGAAAAAGGCAAAAAAACTGCCCATAGAAGGACAGTTTAAGCTAACATTCATACGATTATTTAATGGTGATGTTCTGTTCCTTTAGACCCATATAAATCGCCATGTAATCCATATTTGTTAATAGAGCCGCTGGAATAGGAATTCATTAGTTGTTCGTTTACCATCATTGCTCCATCATCATCAATCAGATGATCAGATAGATCATCGTGTAAACCTCTTTTATTAATCGTTCCGCTATTATATGAATTCATGATCTGTTCATTTACCAACATTGAACCTTTAGCATCATAAATTAACGCGGATGGCTTCTTAAACTGACTGTTTGTCAAACTTCTCCCCCTTTTTTTTGGAAACTTCTTTCTTATTGTTCGATAATTTGAAACACATATTCATTTTAAATATTGTATAATTGTGGTAAGGAGGGAGATGACAATGGGACTTGAGTACAAGAATATCTTAGTTGCTATTGACGGTTCTCAGGAAGCAGACTGGGCTTTTAAAAAAGCAATAGATATTGCTAAGAGAAATAATGCAAAGCTTTTATTGGCTCATGTTATTGACACAAGAACGTTCGCCACAGTTGAGGCTTACGATCGGACCATTGCTGAAAGAGCAGACAAATTCGCATCAGAATTGCTGGAAAACTATCAAAAAACAGCGGTTAATGCAGGTGTTAAAGATGTTGATTATGTCATTGAGTTCGGCTCCCCGAAGGTTAGAATTCCAAAGGATATTGCTAAAAAAAATGATATTGATTTAATTATTTGCGGTGCAACTGGACTTAACGCAGTAGAGAGATTTTTTATCGGCAGTGTCTCCGAACATATTACCAGATATGCTCCTTGTGATGTGCTTGTCATTCGTACAGAAAAAGAAGAAGGATAAATACAATTTCATTCATCAACGAACATGCAGTGTAAAAGCTGCATGTTTTTGTAACAATTCTGTATCTATTCAAAATCTAAAAAGTGTAGTACAATTATTTTTAATACAATATATGAGGAGGTTTTGTAAATGAAAGAATTCTTTTGTTATGATGATCGCCTAGGAATCCATATTCCTAACTTCGATTCAGAATGGGACTTCTATAGGCTGGATACCCAACATTCTATTATGTTCCATTGGGAAACCATCCGCGGTTCTATTCCTGATCGTATCGCTGACCTCGAAAATTCTATCAACATTAAGCAAGCTCAACTCTCTGATGAAAACGACTTCCATCGTTCTTGTGAATTAAATGCAGAAATCGCAGAACTAGCTTCCGTCATCAATGATCTATGGATCTTATATCGTGAACACCAAGAAATTTCAGACAAAGTTTTACAATAATAAACACAAAAGCTCACTCTTTCACAAAAAGAGGAGCTTTTTTTGTCAGAATATTATCCTTTTTGGATCTATAAAGAAAAATTTGCCAATTTACGAACTACGATAATTCCTAGATACATAAGTAATGGGCTCTGCCATTCCTTTTAAAAACAGAGCCAAATAATATTTAAATATCCTTTTGTATCTCTCTGACTACATGCCCGATTTCCGGAAGGATTAACTTATGCATCGCCAGTTTTACAGCACCTGTTGAACCTGGAGTAGAAAAGACAGCCTTATTTTTCACTACTCCTGCAATCGCTCTTGAGAGGATTGCACTTGATCCAATATCCTCCTGATAACTTAGCATTCTAAATAGCTCTCCAAATCCAACAATTTCTTTCTCAAGCAGATTTTGAACCGTTTCAATTGTTACATCACGCTTGGCTATTCCTGTCCCGCCATTTAAAAGGATCACATTGATCTCTTCATTGTTGCATCCTTTGATAATTTCATTTTCGATCGGACCCGACTCATCTTTTACAATGACATAATCGATTATGTTGTGTCCCTCATTTTCCAAAAGTTCAATCATTAGTTTTCCGCTTTTATCGGTTTCCTTATCCCTGGTATCACTTACTGTGATGACTTTGCACCCCACAACTTTTGCCGCCTGCTTCTTGTGCTCCTGTACACTCATTCCATGGTCTCCTCTTTCTCTTGAAGGTAACGTAGCTGATAATAATTATGGGCAAATTCAGTCACTTTTCTTGTTAGCTGATAGTTTGAAGTTGCGCCTATTGCCATACTAAAAAGCGGGATACCCTGTATCCTTTTTTTTCTAAAGAAAAGAATAATCATTGCTTTAAAAATTTGTTTTACTGGCTGCTCCAACCATGTAATATCTGTTATTTGCTCACTGCCTTCATAGAAGTAATGATCATTTTTTTCATCTAATTCGTTTCTTAAGGACTTCCAGCCTGCCTTTTGAATCTTATGAGGAAGTAAGGCAAGATGAAAAATTTTTAGGGAGGTCATCATTTCATATGGTGTATTTACCTCAAAACCGTATGTCATTGAAATTAATTGAACCACTCTCAGATTGATGATGGCGATCGCAGGAAGGTCCATTCCCAGAAACAGTGCTCCCCCAGTTCCAGCTAATCCCCCTTGTGCAAAGGAATAAAATCGATGCCTGGCAATTTGCTGCTCTGCAATATATTGTAATTGTTCCACTTTTAGAAATTTGAGATCTTCTATTGTCTCAATCTCATGATTAAAGATTCTTCCTGCAGACAAGATCCTGTTCTTTGCTTCTATTTGCAATTCCGATCCCTGAATCATTGCATGTAGATGGAATAGCCACGTATCAACCACAGCAAAAAACTGCTGTTGAACCGTATCAGGCAAGAATAAAAAAGTCTGTTCCACATATTTTTCATATAATAATTGAAAGTCGTTGGGTTCATAAGCCAGCAGTTTCTTTTCCCAATCCTCTATCCCTTGTAATGTTTGTTTTTCCCGATCTGTCAATGGCACACCTGTCACCCCTAATTTCAAGCCAATTATTCTTTTTAGTATATCATAATAAGGGTGAGACGAAAAAAGACAAAAGACTCTAAAATGAGTTCTTTTGTCTTTTCATTATTACTGGATATGCGCTAAGCGAATAACATCACGTGCAATCATAACTTCTTCATCTGTAGGAATGACGATAACTTTAACAGGTGAATGAGGGTAGTTAATAAATGCTTCTTCTCCTCTAACTTTATTTAGAGAAGGATCAAAATAAACACCCATAAATTCAAGACCTTTTAAGATTTTTTCTCTAATTGAGACACTATTTTCACCAATACCTGCTGTAAAGATGATGGCATCTACTCCGTACATACGGGCAGCATATGATCCAAGGTATTTATGGATACGATTTGCAAAGACATCTAAAGCCAATTGGGCACGCTCATTTTCTTTCGTTGCTTCCTGTTCAATATCACGAAGATCGCTTGAAAAACCAGACAGCGCAAGCATACCACTCTTTTTATTTAAAACATCTAAAACTTCTTCAGCTGTTTTCCCTGTTTTCTCCATAATAAATGGAATTAATGCTGGGTCAATGTTTCCAGAACGTGTACCCATTGTAACCCCGGCAAGTGGTGTAAAGCCCATCGAAGTATCAATCGACCTGCCTCCTTCTATAGCTGCAATACTTGCTCCATTTCCTAAGTGGCAAGAAATTAAGCGAAGATGCTCAACTGGACGTCCCAAAAGCTCAGCAGCACGCTGTGAAACATATTTATGTGATGTTCCATGGAAACCATATTTTCGGATTCCATAATTTTTATAATATTCATAAGGAAGACTGTATAAGTAAGAACTTTCTGGCATGGTTTGATGGAATGCTGTATCAAATACAGCTATAGCTGGTACATTTGGAAGTACGGATTGGAAAGCCTTAATTCCTGTTGCATTTGCTGGGTTATGTAATGGTGCAAGTTCGGATAACCCTTCGATTTGCTCCAATACCTGATCTGAAATAAGAACAGAATCATTAAACAATTCGCCGCCATGAACAACCCGGTGGCCAACACCATCGATTTCATCCAGGGATTTAATAATTCCAGTTGTTGTAAGTTTATCAAGAAGCATTTGAACAGCTACTTCATGATTTGGAATGTCTAACGTTTCTGTTAATTTTTCCCCATTAACGGTGATGTTAAAAATTGAGTCGTTTAAACCAATCCGTTCAATTAACCCTTTTGTAATTACTTCTTCACTTGGCATTTCAAACAATTGAAATTTCAATGATGAACTGCCTGCATTGATCGCAATGATTTTTGCCATTATTCGACCGCTCCTTCTTTAACTTCATCATCAGTCGTGCTTCTTCTTTTTTATTGTGCACAATCCGACAGCGAATATTTCCCTTCATTTTTTCATTAAATCACTGTAGTTGGAACATTTCAAGAAGGAGTTTTAAATAATGGCCTTTTCAGCTAAATATAATTATATTCAGATATTCAGAACCATTAAAAAAATAAAATAATTAAACAAAATTATCGATTTTGAAACCATTCGTCTATTTTTCCTAATACCTTTTCCATCACGGCCGAACTTGATAAAGATGGTAATTGTACAAGCAGAGCTTGCTTTGGTGTTTGAATGTTTTCGCCTTTTTTTTGCAATATTAATATACTTTTTCCTGCATTTTTATTTTTAAACATACTTTCAGGCAATTGAATCAGCCCTTGGATGATTAGATGTTCCTTTATGTACTCATGTAGTAATGTGGCCTGTTCACTCTCAAATAACCCATTTGGGATTAAGAAAAATAAGTATCCTCCTGGAACGGTATGTTTAACACTCTGCTCGATAAACAAGTGATGTGAATAGGTATGTCCTTCTTCTGCTTTTATTTGATAATCAGCTGCTCTCAGGTCATTGGGGTAAAAGCCAACAGGAAGGTCACTAACCACAACATCTGCCGGGTCAAGAAATAGGGGTTCCATAGTATCCTGATGAAAAAATTGAACAGAGTGCTCTTGCAAATTGGCATTGACATAAGCCAGTTTAATGAGGATATCGTCAATTTCTACCCCAAATGATTCAATATTTTTTTGTGCTTGCTGATTCAAAACCGTTGTTAACAAATTACCAGTACCGACAGCAGGATCTAACAAACGATATTCTTGCTTCTGAATAAATTTACTTACTAAATATCCT
This sequence comes from Neobacillus sp. PS3-12, assembly GCF_030915385.1. GTDB lineage: Bacteria > Bacillota > Bacilli > Bacillales > Cytobacillaceae > JAEVLT01. The sequence goes on from NZ_CP133268.1 coordinate 1,268,613, forward strand.
ACTAATATTCCAACCGTATCTGGTGTCATTTGGTGATTTGGCTGAATATTTTCTTTCATTCCTTTTAGGATCACAAGCTGGAATGCTTTACGAATTTCTTCTTTTGAGAATCTTGCTAAATTTACTTGCTCATATTGCTTCTTTAGCCTTTTAACAGTCAGTTCACTTAACTCCTCTTGAAGTATGGAACTCTGAAAGAGATTTTCACCCGTTTCTGCCAAAGCCTCAAGATATGTACACGACAATTCTTCCTGAAGTACAATTGCCGTTTCATTAAATAATGTAAAAAGCTCTTCTACTGGAGAAATTTTCATTTTACTCCTCCTAACCTAAATTTCTCTATCCATTGTAACGAGTCCAAAAAACTTTAACAAGAAATTAAATGGTTTTGATTGAAAAAGACCTCACCAGTGGCGAGGTCTTTCTCAAAAAAAGCTGATTTTATGATTGCAGCGATAGGCTTTTAAAATTATTTTGCGTTTTTAACTGCTTCTAGTGCTGCTTCATAATTAGGATGGTTTGTGCCTTCGCTGACATATTCAACATATGTTACAGTATCGTTGGAATCAACTACAAAAATTGAACGAGCTAATAAACGGAACTCTTGCATAACAACCCCGTAAGCTTCACCAAATGATAGATCGCGGTGGTCAGATAATGTTTGCACATTTTCAACTCCAGCTGCTCCACACCAGCGTTTTTGCGCAAATGGAAGGTCAACACTGATTGTTAAAATTTTAACATTTCCTAAATTAGAAGCTTCTTGGTTGAAACGACGTGTTTGGGCATCACAAACACCAGTATCAAGTGATGGTACAACACTAATAAGACGAACTTGTCCTTTTGTGTCATTTAATGTAACCTCTGATAAATCATTTGCTAAAACTGTAAAATTAGGAGCTTTATCTCCTACTTTAATTTCATTTCCAGGTAGTGTAACTTTGTTTCCAATAAATGTAACGTTTGCCATTTGACATTCATCCTCCTCGTAATCTTATGTACATAGTAAATATATCTTCTTAAAAATTTTTTTGCAATTATTTCGACTCTTTTATAAGAATGAATATAAAGAAAGCAAACTTTTATTTAGTTAAAATATTTGCCTGCGGCCCTTCATGAAAAAAGTTAATCTTCTCTGCCGGAAGATTAACTTCTTTCCATTAAAATTCATGATTAGGTGGTTGGGCTTGTTGTGATTGTTGCGGTTGTTGTAATTGTTGGGAACCACTTTTTGCTTGGTCTTTATTGGAAAACATTTGTTGGATTTTATCAACTGCTTGCGGTGCCATTTCTAAAATCTTCTCGTAAAGATGGGTGCTTTCGTCAAGGTGGAGCATTTTGACTCCTTGTGAATTGACAATTAAAAACGCAATCGGTGTAATAGAAACACCGCCGCCGCTTCCCCCTCCAAACGGGTGATTTGATTGATTTTGGCCCTGCCCTTGGCCTTGTCCTTGATTTTGTCCTTGGCTTTGTGATTGTTCCACTTTAAATTCACTGCCGCCTGCAGCAAAGCCAAAGCCAACTTTTGATACCGTTAAAATGACACTTCCATCAGGAGTTTCGACAGGGTCCCCAATGATGGTATTTACATCAATCATTTCCTTTAAACTTTCCATTGCAGTTGTCATCAATCCTTGTATTGGGTGGTCAGACATTTTAGCTTCCTCCTCTTAGATAGAAATTTAGTTTTTTCAACTTGTCATCATATTATTGGTTTTAAAATGCGGAAGTCCACCCTTCCACCATTTCACTATCTTTATTCCTGCCAACATAGCATACCCGATTCGAAACTGAAACATACATAATAAATCAGTGCTGGTGATCATCTGTTGAAAATTGGGATGTACCATTATTTTGGGCATCTCTTTCATTCTTAAATAATTACTTAATACACCGATAATCGCCCCCTTGACGGACCAGAGCGCCCCAGCCGCAACCCCGGTATACACAGCATCCCCCACTCCTATCGCAGATTGCCATTCAAACTTTTGAATCGATACTCTCTTGAAGAAATTCTTTACAATGCTATTCAGCTGAAACACATGCTCAAGGATTTCTTTAAAATTTTTCAAACTATTAATTAGCTTTTCTGGCGTAATCTTCTTTACATTGTCATTATTAGTTGTTTCCTCATTACTTATTTCCGTATCCTTGAGAATTATGCTTGGTGAATTATCGTCTACTTTAATAAGCGGAATTTGTTTTTTAAAGCGAATTAATCCAAACCAAAGCCTAATTTCAACTTTTAAATTATCATCATCTTTATGATGATAATAATTTAGATAGATTGTAATTTTTGAAAAAATGATAAGGATGAATAAGAACAAAAGAATGATGAGTACAATGATCAGCCATTTCAATTCGTTCACAACCTTTCACTCTATTAGTATCTTCTGTAAGGAGAAAAATAAACCTCATTACCTTACATAAAGGTATTTAAAATTCTTTAATAATCTTTGAATAGAAATTATTTTTATTTTTTTAAAAAAATGATAATATTATATCAATTAGGAATATTTCATCAAATCATCCTTTTATAATTAAATTACTCTCGGGAGGACTATATATGGATAATCGACGTAACATTTATTTTTACTACAAAAAAGACCCTGAAATGATCGCTACAGCATCCCAGCTTTCTGAATTAGCTGATCGTTATGGTTTTACAATCGTTAAGGATTACAAAAAAGCCAATATTATTGCCAGCATCGGCGGTGACGGTACATTCCTTCAGGCTGTAAGAAAAACTGGATTTCGTGATGATTGCCTATATGCAGGCGTTTCAACAAAAAACAGTCTTGGTATTTATTGCGACTTTCATATGAATGAAACATCAAAATTAATTGAAGCAGTCGAATATGATCAATTACAAGTTTGGCGTCGTCCCATTATTGAGGTAACTGTTGATGGAGTGACTTCTTTTAATTGCTTAAACGAGTTTAGTGTCCAATCAGGAATCATCAAAACATTGGTAATGGAAGTTTTTATTGATAATATGCATTTTGAAACGTTCCGTGGGGATGGTTTGATTATTTCAACACCTACTGGCAGCTCTGGTTATAATAAATCCGTTAACGGAGCAGTTGTCGATCCTTTAATTCCTTGTATGCAAATAAGCGAGTTGGCCTCTGTAAACAGCAACCGCTACCGGTCACTTGGTTCATCCTTTATTTTGGCCCAAGATCGTACATTAACACTTAAGGTTGTTCCAGAAGGAAATGACCACCCAACAATGGGAATGGACAACGAAGCCCTAAGCATTCAACACGTTGAAAAAATCCAAGTAAAACTTAGTGATAAAAAGATAAAAACAGTCAAACTTAAAGATAATTCTTTCTGGGAAAAAGTAAAAAAGAACTTTTTATAATGACAAAAAACCTTATCCACTGCTGGATAAGGTTTTTATGGATTTATGTTGTTTTTATTTCTTTTTGCCTTAGCTCAATACGTCGGATTTTACCTGAAGTTGTTTTAGGAAGCTCTGCGACATATTCAATTTTTCGTGGATATTTATATGGTGCGGTTAAACGCTTTACATGATCCTGAAGCTCCTTCGTTAGGTCCTCATTAGAGATCACATGATCCTGCAGTACGATATATGCTTTTACAATACTGCCGCGGATCTCATCTGGACTTGCCACAACTGCACATTCTTTTACGAGCCGTGTTTTACAAGAGCATCTTCCACCTCAAAAGGACCAATCGTATAACCTGAACTTATTATAATATCGTCGCCCCGTCCTTCAAACCAATAATAACCATCCTCGTCCTTTTTGGCTTTATCTCCTGTGAGATAATATTCACCACGAAATTGACGTGAGGTTCTTTCCGGGTCCTTGTAGTAATTTTTAAAAAGAGCTGGAGTATTAATATGAACGGCAATATCTCCTACCTCTCCTGGCGGACAAATATTTCCTTCTTCATCGATGATTTCGACGAGGTTTCCTGGAGTTGGCTTGCCCATTGAACCAGGCTTTAATTTCATCCCTTTAGTAATTCCAACTAACAAAGTGTTTTCAGTTTGACCATAACCATCACGGACTTCAATATCAAAATACTTTCTAAACGTGTCGATTACTTCTCTATTCAATGGTTCCCCTGCTGAAACGGTATTTTTCAGATGTGGCAAACGGTATTCGTTTAGAGTTTCAACTTTAGCCATCAACCTGTATTCAGTTGGCGTACAGCATAAAACATTGATCTGATATTTTTCAAGAAGAGATAAATAGGTCTTTGGTTCAAATTTCCCATGATAAACGAATCCAGTAGCCCCGGAACCTAAAACAGATAAAAAAGGACTCCAAATCCACTTTTGCCAGCCAGGTCCAGCCGTGGCCCAAACTGTATCACCTTCTTCAATACCCATCCAGTTTTGTGCAGCGGTATTTAAATGGGCATATGCCCATCCATGCGTGTGAACAACCCCTTTAGGATTGCCAGTTGTCCCTGATGTATAGGATAAAAAGGCCATGTCATCACGGTTCGTATCAGCTGCTTCTAGAGTGTTGGAAACGTTTTCTATTTCCTCTTCTAAAAAATACCATCCTTCAACCTTTTGACCAATTGAGAATTTAAGTATAGAGGAAATACTATCAAATTGATCGACAAAGTCACTATAACTGATAACAGCTTTGACATCCCCGTGATTAATTCGATAAAGCAGGTCTTTTTCACGGAGCATTTCTGAGCAGGGGATTACCACCAGTCCAACCTTTAGGGCGGCTAGGTATACTTCATATGCCTCGATCAGGCGCGGTGTCATGATTAAAACAACGTCTGATTTTCTTAGCCCCAGCTTTAAAAATAGATTGCCAATTTGGTTTACTTTTTTCATTAGTTGTTCATATGTAATCTGCTTTTTTTCTCCAAATTCGCTTACCCATTTTAAAGCAATTCTATTTGGATCCGTTGCATAACGTTCGACCTCTGACACTAGATTATATTTTCTGGGAGCAATTAGTTCTTCTTTCCTCATTATTTTCCTCCTTAATACAAGCTTCATGAATATTATACAAAATTTTCGGAATAATTGGAATTTTTTTGAGACCAACGTAAAAAGAGGACAGGATAACCTGTCCTCTTTGTAGCCATATTATTTGTTTTTTAGCTTAGCGGAAAGAACCGCCGCTTAATTGTTGTTGTGCCATAGACACTAGGCGCTTTGTGATTTCACCACCAACAGAACCGTTAGCGCGTGAAGTTGTATCAGCACCAAGCTGTACACCAAATTCAGAAGCAATTTCATATTTCATTTGATCAAGGGCTTGCTCTACTCCTGGCACTAATAAGTTGTTTGAGTTATTGCTCATGTGATTCTCACCTCCTTGTGAGTATAGAATGTGTAGAATCACAAGGCTTCATTCTTAAATAACATTGGTAATTATTCGCATTATTTATAATAAATGTGAAAAATTAATGTCAAATTAAAATAACTCATTAAATGAGGCTTCTGTAGATGAATCAGGCTTTATGATCATTGTTTCACTGTTATTTACAGCCTCTTGAATATAGACTTCAAAATCCATAAAGCTCTCATAAAAATTCACTTTTTCTCTTCTCGGTTTTGTTTTCGGTGATGCAGGAACAAAGATCGTACAGCAATCCTCGAAAGGCCTTATAGAAATATCGTGGGTATTAATTTCCTGCGCAATTTTTATTATATCCGTTTTATCCATCATTATCAAAGGCCTTAAAATAGGCGTAGTGGTTACTTCATTAATGGCATACATACTTTCAAGCGTTTGGCTTGCAACCTGCCCAAGACTTTCGCCTGTAATAATCGCAAGAGCTTCATGTTTACGTCTTAATTCATCAGTGATCCGCAGCATTAAGCGCCGCGTTGTTGTCATAACATAATTTTCTGGTATTTGTTTACTTACTGCTTCCTGTGCCTTGGTAAATGGAACAATGTGAAGTGTCAATGTACCTGCAATTTCAGACAGCTTTTTTGTTAAATCAATGACTTTTTGTTTGGCACGTTCACTCGTATAGGGCGGGCTGAAGAAATGAACAACCTCAAGCTCCATCCCTCGTTTCATTGCCATATATCCTGCTACAGGGCTGTCTAGTCCTCCTGAAAGCATTAACATGGCCTTGCCGCTAGAACCGACTGGAAGCCCTCCAGGACCTAAAATCGTTTCAGCGGACAAATAAGCTGCCTCAGCTCTTATCTCAACCTCAAGGTTAACAACTGGATTTCTTACATCAACCTTTAATTCTGGAAAACTCTTTAAGATGTGTGCACCCAGAATTTGATTGATATCATCTGTGTTATATTCGAATGTTCGATCCGCTCTTTTAGCCGAAATTTTAAAGGTTTGTTTTGAATGGTAAAGATTCCGAAATAATTCATCTGCAGCCTGTTTGATTTTTTCAATATCTCTTTCAACTTTTACTGCAGGACTAAATGACCGTATTCCAAAAATCTTCTGAAGGATCTTGATGATTTCAGTACTATTTTCTCCATTTAAAAGAATGAACATCCGGTCCCGGCCAGCTTCTATTTTAACCATTGGATATGATTGAAGGGCATCCTTTATGCTTCTTCTTAGCCTTTCAACAAATTGATGACGATTTCGTCCCTTTGTAGAAATTTCCCCATAACGAATCAGTATGCGGTCATAATTCATTTACATTCTTACCTTTCCGTATTGATTAGCCATTTTCTTCACGACTTCAATAAATGTTAACACTTCTTCCAAGGTGTTTTCGAAGGAGAGGCTGACCCTGATTGCACTTTGGGCCAATTGGTCGGAGACACCCATGGCAAGAAGTGTTTTACTTGGTGTTTTTCGTTTTGACGAGCAGGCACTTGTCGTTGATGCATAAATCCCTTCCAGTTCAAGTGCATGAATAAAGGTCTCAGCATTCATCCATGCTACTGAAAAGTTGAGAATATAGGACACTGCTCGTTCAGGACTTGTATGAATGGTAATACCAGAAATTTCACTAAGTCGCTTAACTAATGTTTTTTGTATTTCTTGTAGCGATTTACTTTTTTTTTGGATTTTTTCATTTGAAATTCTAAGAGCCTTAGCCATGCTTACAGCTCCTGCAACATTCTCCGTACCGCTACGAATATTATTTTCTTGATTCCCGCCTGAATTTAGTGAAGAAAGTTTTACCCCATCCTTAATAAACAGGGCTCCTACTCCTTTTAATCCATGAAATTTATGGGCGGATACTGAAAAAAGATCGACCCCCATCTCTTTTAAATCGATCGTCATTTTCCCGACAGCTTGAACAGCATCGACATGAAATATAACCTTGGGAAACTTTTTGAGCAGTTTACCGATTTCGTTAATAGGCTGAATTGTACCAATCTCGTTATTCACGTACATGATTGATAGTAAAATGGTATCAGGTCGAATGGCTTTTTCAACATCTTCAACCCTGACGACTCCATATTGATCAACTGGTAAGTATGTAACGGCAAATCCCATTTGTTCAAGCTGTTCCATCGCATTACTTATGGAAGGATGTTCAATTTTTGTCGTAATTAAATGCTTGCCTCTATTCTTATGCATAAAGGCTGTTCCCTTAACCGCCAGATTATTACTTTCCGTTCCCCCAGAAGTAAAGTAGATTTCCGATGGATTCACCTTTAAAATGCTGGCTATCTGTGCCCTTGCTTGTGTAAGGAGTTGTTCTGAGCGTCCGCCCAATCCATGCAATGAGGATGGGTTACCATAATATTCATTTGAGACCTTTATAAAGGAATCAAGGACTTCTGGGTATGGTTTTGTTGTCGCACTGTTATCAAAATATATCATGGTCTTCCACCTTCTAATGAAAACCGTAGAGCGAAAAAGCCCTCATTTCCAAATTTCATAAGAACATCTTATCAAAAATAAAAACCGATTCAAACCATTTGGCTGAATCGGTTTAAGCTTTTAATTAAGAATTTCTTCTTTTGAAACAAGCTTTTCAATCCTTTTTATTGCTCCGGGGTCAATTGATTGAATTGATGTTGCTGCTTGTTCCAGTGCGTTCTGATAGTCATAATTACGAAAAGATTTTTCAGCTTCATCTAAGGCCTGAGAGACTGTTGGGTATTGGCTGCGATAGCGGTTTCCATATTGGATTACTCTTTCGGCAAGCATTGCATTTTCCAACAATTCAAAAGTGGCACTAATGAGTTTGTCCACTGTCAGGACGGCAATCTCCAGATATTGATTTACGGAAGAAATATCAAGTGGCTTTTCATCAAGCTGCTTTTTTACACTATCAATGCTTTCCTTCCCATCTTGAAAGAGATATTTATATTCCTCTGGTACTCCAGGAAGATTGCTTTTTGAAATTCCCCTTACAGCTTCACTGACTTTTTTACTTAATTCAAGGATTTTATCTCTTGCTTCTATTTCATCTTTTCTAAGTGCCTGTAATCTAAAAAAGAAGTTGTGTTGCTCTTCTCTTACAGCGTCCAACTGTTCTTTTATTTCCGTTAGTTCTTCCCTCACAGCTGTTAGCGCAGTTTCGTTATTTTTGACTTTTTCACAAAGAATTTCAAAACGCTTATACAATGATGACAATTCATTTTCAAGCTGCATTTGTGTTTCAAAATCTGCTTCTGTTAAATGATAACTTTGCTGAATTTCCATCAATTCATTATTAAGCTGATCATTCTCTTTACGAATTGTATTTAAAAGCTCATTCGTTGCCTCTTCATTCTGTATCACAAAATGTTTGGCGTGAACCTCTTTTTCTAGAAGGTCAAAAAGTACATCAATTCTTGTCCTAATCTCTTTCATTTCTTCGTCTGCCTGCTCTAAATTTGCTTCTTGCACATTATTTAAGCAGGTTTTAATGTTCTCTTCCAAGTCTTGAATTTCATCCAACAATTGAATATGTTCCAAATAGTATCCTTTCTTTACCATTTCAAGAAAACCATCACGGATATCTGATAATTGAGAAGGAAGAATGGATTGGCATTCGATTAAATATTGCGGGATCATTTCCATCTGTTTTTTTATGTTTTCCAGTTGGGCTTTGGTGTGCAGCACTGTTTCGCGTGCTTCTAAATAATTCCCGTTTCTGGTCTTTTCTTCGTATTCCTGAAATTTAGTTGTTACTTCATTTAACTGTGCCTCTAGATATTTTTCTGCTTTCCCAAAACTATGGTGATGGGCGAGTAAATTCTTTTTTGCTTCCCGATAAGAGTCTTTTAATTGTTCGGTCTCAACCCTATTTTTTTCTTCGCTTCCGACCAAATCATTTAATTCACTAAGAATGCTTTTTATTTCCTCTTCAATTTCCTGCAATTTATTCTCAATTCGTTTTTGAGCTTCCTTTGCCTTTCCAAATCGATACCGATCAATATATTCTTCCGCATCAAATAAAAGTTCTTCTAAATTTGGTACTTTCACAGTAACGATATCGTCCCATTGGCTCCGCCAGCGTTCAAAAAGTTCCTCAGTTTGTCCGGTCATATTTAGCTGCTTCACTTTGGACATCTCATCACGAACAGGTCTATCTGTAATATCCAGCTTCCAGGCTTCCAGCCTATCCATTTCCTTAAAATACTTTTTCTTAATAAAATACCCTACCGTTATCATTACGAGTATAACGACAACCAATCCAATGATGTACTTCACACGTAAAGCCTCCTGTTCAAACCAACATCGTCACTTAATCCAACATGATCTATGTAAATGTAAAATCAATAAGTTCAATTCAATGTACTTATGATACCATGTAACCGACAATTTTTGACTATTTAAATTCAACTTTTTAAATAAAGTAAGCAAAAAATTTAATTGCAATGAAAATTTAACACAGATGCTCTGAATGGTAAATAGTGGAATAGCCCTGAATGAAAAATGAGGATGATTCAAAGGTATTATCCTTGATCCATCCTCACGATTTTTATGAAATCAGTGCTTCTTTTCTGCATAATACTTCATCAATCCATTTGTAGACATCATGCGCATATTTTTCAGCGAAAAAGCGTTCGTTCGGAAAAACGTATAATACTTCTCTTAAATAATTTGTATTCAAAAAAGGCATAATCCACAAACCTTTAAGTTGTACAATCATATAGGTAATGGAGTGACGGTGGAATTCTCTTTGTTCAATTCCTTTTTCCAAAACCCTTTGCAGGTAAAATTTCTCTTTGGTATAGTAAGTGGCCATTATTTCCCTTACTAATTGAGAATCAATAGACATTTCTCTAAAAATAAAGGTTGTCAGCTGGATATTATCACAAAGAAAATTCAACAGGTTAGCAGTTATTTTTTTTAAACAAAAGGTTGCTCCATGATCAATGCAAGCAAAGCCTTCTTCAATCTTAACCATATATTGCTCAAAAAAAGACGTAAAGCAATACTCTAATAAACCATGTTTATTTTGAAAATAATAGGAAATATTGGCTGGATTTACTTTGGCCTTAGCTGCAATATCACGAATGGAAGTTCCAGAATATCCTTTTGTATTAAACAACGACACGGCTGCGTGAACAATTGCTTCCTTTGAATTTTTCTTCATCTGCTATCCTCCTTTTAGGGTGAAATTCTCCCTGTTTTATATTTTCTTTTTTTATGCTTCTATTCCTTCAAGATTTTCTCGACAAATTTTAGCTAGTTTCAGCTATTTTTGCTAAAATAGAAAGTGAATTCCAAAAGAAATAGGTGAAAAACATGTTTAATGTCGAAAATTACAACAAAGATAAACTAGGGAATTATGAATTAGTAAAAAAACAATTGCAGGCACTTGTCCATGATGAACATAATCAAATTGCCAATTTAAGTAATGCATCTGCACTTTTAAATCAGTTTCTCGATCGGATTAATTGGGTAGGCTTTTATTTAATGGAAAACGATAGAGAACTTGTACTAGGTCCTTTTCAGGGTCTCCCTGCTTGTATACGAATTCCTTTAGGAAAAGGTGTATGTGGAACAGCGGCATTAAAAAAAGAAACGATTCGTGTGGAAGATGTTAACACTTTTCCTGGTCATATAGCCTGTGATTCCGCTTCACAATCTGAAATTGTTATTCCGTTACTAAAGGATGGGAATCTGTTAGGAGTTTTAGATATTGATTCTCCTGAAAAGAATCGTTTTAATGAACTGGATCAACAGAAACTGGAGGAATTTGTTGAAATATTAGTGCAAAGTCTTTAAACAAAAAGGTCAACCCTCAGTTACCATCATTGGGTACGGGGGCTGACCTTTTTTAACTGGCTTTAATGCTGTCTTCTTGGGTTACAACCTTATTTTTTCCTGTCCTTTTAGCTACATAAAGGGCCTCGTCTGCTCTTTTAAATAGGTAATTATATGTATCGGTGTGGTCCTTATTCCAGTAGGAAATCCCGCATGACACTGTTACATGAGGATTTGAATGTTCATCTACCTTTTCCACAAGTCTTTTTGCAATAGCCTCTCCTGCTGAAAGTGAAACCATTGGTAAATAAATCGCTAATTCTTCTCCGCCCCAGCGGGCACCTACATCATTTTCACGAATATTACCTTTTATTAAGTTCGCAACTTGAATAAGTACCTCATCACCAACTTGGTGACCAAAGGTATCATTGACACGTTTAAAATCGTCAATGTCAATAAGAATAAACGTACCTTGTTCATCTTCCTTCATCGAGCGATTAATTTTTTCATCAAGATAATTTCGTGAATGAAGCTTCGTTAAATGATCAGTGATGATCATCTTTTCTAATTCCTCACGAAGCATAGAATTAGTAAAGGCAAGTGTTGAATGGTGGATTAAAGATTGTAACAGCTTAAATGTTTCAAACGAAAAGAAATATGGTTTCTGATGCATCACGATGGCAATCCCTTTTAACTGACCGCCAAGATCCATCGGGACAGCCATTACAGAACGGAATAATGTTTCAGTTTGCATTGACAATGGTAAATCCCCAATAAATAATGACTCCTGCTCTTTTTCAATCGTTTCTTTCACATAATGTATGTAGGTTTGTGCTTCTTTTGTCGAGAAAAAAGCTGTTGAGCCGGGTAAAACTTTATCAATATTTTCGTTGGTTGCATATAAAAAAAAGCCAACCTCCTGCGCACTGAAGGATTTCATAATCTGATTTGACATGTAATGAATCGTTTCACTTAATCGCAGATTTGAATTAAGGCAGTGGGAAGTTTCATTAATTAATTGCAGATCGGCGATCAACTTTCTCGATTGATGATATAATTGGGCATTCTCCAATGCGCTGCCAGCTGTATTGGCAAGCAATGTAATAAACTCAATTTCATTTTTAGGAAAAATAACCATATTCGGAGCATTGACAACTAAAACACCATACACTCCCTGCTTCCCTTTAAGGGGAGCATAAAGAGTAGATTGCTGCATCGAATTTTCAAATTTAACTGTACCTGTAACATACGCTTCCATTGCTATGTTGTTCTCATTATCATATTCCAGGTCTCGAATAGGCAGTTGGCTGCGATTGTGATTATCTTGCGAAAGTAATAAATAATACGAAAAACCTGGATATACTTCTTGTAGTGAGAGGACAATTTCTTCTAATAAATTGTCCATGTTCATGGATGAATGGAACTTTTCAGTGACCACATACAATTGCTTATACTTTTTTTCTTTTAAAATAATATCCGACATATTTTGAACTTTTCCAAAGTACAAACCGTATGCAAATCCTATTCTTTTTAATCCCTCATCCGTAAATTTATTTATATTGGAACCATTTTTATCTTTAATGGCAATAAAGCCTGTTACTTCAGTCTTTTTTATCATTTTAATAAGGAAACTATAATCCTGAAATTCCGATGGAAGATTACCTTTTTGAAGCAACATACTATTATTTATAAAATTTGGCAGCACTGTTCCTGGAATGATTTTTGGAGGAGGTGCTTCATTCTCCTGTATAAACCCTACTAATTCAAACTGACGTTTCCATTCTTCTAATTTGTATATCGAAACTGCTTCAACACCTAAAATGTTAAGAAAAATTTTTAATGTTTCCTCAACAAACCTTTCAAAGTGAAAGACTTCGAAATCATCATCGATCAACTCAACAAAGCAATCCTTAAGTTGAAGTATTAACTTTTTCTCGAGCTCTTCCATACGATTATCACCTATTTTGGTACAGATTTCACCTCATATCAATACCATACCATTATTTCGAGTAGTTATATTTAAATGAATTTGAAATTTTTTAAAAATTTCAAAGTTATTTCATATATTTAACTTTTATTATACCATAAGCATTACAATCTATCTGTGAATATTAAAGAGTATGGTTATTCAAAGTATTTAAAGGATAAACCTAAGAAATTCAAACTTACACTTGACTAATACCCAATAAAAGTAATATAATACTCTTTGTGTAAAATATTGCAGCCTATATGAACGCCTTATTGGATTCATTTTGTTCCTCATACTTAAGTTATGACGGTGTATCTTGTAACCCTCTGCTGCTAGGGCGAAGGTGCATGAAAACAAAATGACCTTTATTGCTGACTCATAACGGTTTTTATTTTACCAAAATAAAAACACTAAGGAGGAGTCTTTCATGGCTCGTTATACCTGCCCAAGCTGGAAACTATCCCGTCGTCTTGGAATCTCTCTAAGCGGCACAGGTAAAGAATTAGAAAAGCGTCCTTACGCTCCTGGACCACATGGTCCAAACCAACGCAAAAAGCTTTCTGAATATGGATTGCAATTGCAAGAAAAACAAAAGCTTCGTCATATGTACGGTGTTACTGAACGTCAATTCCGTAACCTATTTGACAAAGCAGGTAAACTATCTGGTAAACACGGTGAAAACTTCATGATTCTTCTTGAGTCTCGTTTAGATAACGTTGTTTATCGTTTAGGTCTAGCTCGCACTCGTCGTGCTGCTCGTCAGTTAGTTAACCATGGTCATATTCTTGTTGATGGTTCTCGCGTAGATATTCCATCATACCGTTTATCAGCTGGTCAAACAATCAGCCTTCGCGAAAAATCTCGCAACCTTGAAGTAGTGAAAGAAGCAATCGAAGTAAACAACTTCGTTCCTGATTTCTTAACTTTCGATGCTGATTCATTAACAGGAACATTCACTCGCTTACCAGAGCGTTCTGAATTACCTGCTGAAATTAACGAAGCACTTATCGTTGAGTTCTACTCTCGTTAATAAAAATGCTTTGTAAAAGGCATTAAAGAAACCCTAGAAACATTGTTAAATCAATGGTTCTGGGGTTTTTTATTTGTATTCTGCTTTGTAATAAAATGTATTATCCCCCCACTATTTGGGGGAGGTTTTGGGGGAACTATTAATAAAAAAAATGTGGACAGACGCATTAATTCTGGCAGGGGGATTCCTCAACTTGAAGATTAAGTTTTCGATCCATCATCATGATAAGGGATAAGATTTATAATCTTTCATGAATGTGAGGTTGGGATCAGAATGGATAGATTTAAAGGAATTCTTTCCGGTATGCTTTTAGGTGACGGGAGTTTATCCTATGGCGGAGGAGCTAATGCTTTTTTGAGGATTCAACATTCAGAGAAACAATTAGATTACTTACTTTATAAATCCAAATTAATTGAACCAATGTTTAAATTTCATATAGCCGAGATTAAACCGAGTGGTCCAAAAAATCCAAATACCAATTACTCATTGAAAACACACCGAGACAAATTTTTAACAAAGATAATAAAGATTGTTTATCCAAAAGGAAAGAAAAAAGTAACAACAGAATGGTTGAATTGGCTAACAGTAGAAGGATTAGCTCTTTGGTATATGGATGATGGATGTCTAGTGAAAAGCTATTCTTATAACAAAAGTGGAATATGGCGTATTTATAGGCGTGTTTGTGAATTTAGTACCCAAGGATTTACATTGGAAGAAAATCAATTACTGATTAAGTTTCTAAAGGAAAAATTTGACCTGGATTGCAAAGTAAAAAAGACCACAATGAAAAAGTACGGTACTTATTACAAAATAAAGGTCATGACACCATCAGCAAATAAAATGTTTGAAATGATAAAACCATATATCATACCGGGCATGGAATACAAGATTAATATGGAAAATAATCTATCACCAAACAAATATAATGGTTATCAATATAAAAAAAAATGAAAGCTATCAATCGTTTATAGTTCAATAAATTGAAAATTTTAAAGGCAGAGTTAATCTCTTGCCTATTTTTTTGTTGCCATGGTCTTTTCTAACTATTTTATATATTTGCTACCATAAAACATCTAACGGACTTTTCCCCCACCCTGTCAAGGTGGTAAAGTAAATAGAATTATAACAGATATATCCTGAAATTGTTGATTTAATAAGCATGTATTTTTCAATTTATGATTTCAATGGGTGAGATTGGTGGCAGTATGTTCAGTTTTGCCACCAACTTGCCACCAACCACCAACATTGTTCCAGCACTCTTCATGTGCGGTGTGCTGAATATAGTAAAACAAATTTATCTATGGATGTATTTTTGTTCACCTTATATTCTTTAGGTAGGGAACTTTCCTTACTCCCATATAATTTACTTTTATATTCTTAGTAAATAATTCAAGGATTACCAAAGCCCATTCCGATCCAGCCGTTATATCTACACCACCACCAGGACTAGGTTCGGAATTTGTATAGTGACATACCCTTCATCCTGCAATCAGCTTTATTTATAACTATATAAAACTGATCCAGACTATATATCTTATTTTTCATTTTGTACGCCTAATACTCCATTCCCTTTACTCCTGTAAAATAACAATTTGATAAAACAAAAAAAGGCTCTATATATTGAGAGCCTAAGCTAAAATAAATTGAGAATTTAAAAGTTTATCTACCCAATATCTTGGAGGATAATGCATGACTAACTCAGGATCATTGTCAATTAAATCTATATATGGTGATTCCTCAAGCAATCTTTGCGCTTCTTTACTGGGAATACCCAAGCGAATTCGAACTTCCTTAACAACTTTTTCGTTATATTTCTGAAGTAACTTTTCTTGTTCTTCCATATGCATGAGTTAACACCACCTTTTTGTATTCAATGAATTCCAGTGCACTTCTTGTATGAAGAGAAAGTTGATCATACTTATTTTCAATATATTTATCATTCTGTATTTCTTGATAAAATTCTTTTAAAGTCATTTCACCATCATCTACTTTATAAGTCAAGCCCATGATGCTTCCATCACCTAATGGACCATATACATAATCCCAAGTTAATTCCCTATTGTTAAAGTCTTGAAGCTCTAATTCCAACTCATAGATGCTTTTCTCTGACCTGTTTGCATAAACAAAATTTGCCCACCTAGGAGTACATTTCGGAAAATGAAGACCATTCAAAAAGCTTAATCCTTCTAAATCAACGTCAAAGTGAACTATTACCCCTTTTACAATATCAGGTATATAATCCGAATCACGTTTAGCTTTACCAAGTTCAATAATATTGTGAGCTTTTTCCTTCTTTTCCGCCCATACTTTTGCTTGCTCAAAATTCGAAGTTAGATAAAAGCCTTTACTGAAATCCGTTTGAGGCATGCATGCGTTTAAGTCAATTCTGGAAGCAATGTTTTTAACATGGTTACTTGTAGTCCCATGATAAAGAGTGTTCGGTAGTTTATCTATTGTTTGGACTAAGCTCATTATTTTACCTTCCTAATTTAATTTTACCCAAATTATAACATAATATTCAGAAAAATACTCACCTTAAAATAATTGCTAGGCACAAATATAGCAGAACCAGAGGTAATTTGTTGTCACAACTGAACTATAGCTTTCTGAAGACTTGAATGCAATTGTCACCGCTACTACTTTTATGACCGCCATTCCCCCTATTAAGTTCAAAAAGCTCCTATAACAATAAAAGCCCCTTCGTGTGTGAAAAGGTATCTTTTGTTAATCCTCTAAACGAGGCAAAGTCACCCCAGGCGTTTAGGCTACCTTTAGATTATTTTTACAAATTTGTGATTAATGTAACCGCAATATTTATCGGAAAATTATAAAATATTTTATGTTAATAAAGAAGATCGAGGTGAAGTTATGGTAGGAGAACACGTTTGGTTTGCTGGAAAAGAATACGTAATTGTTTATATCTACTCTAACGATTATTGCGAAATACAAGAGAAACGAAACAAATTCCACTATGAATTAGTACCTTTAACAGACTTGAAAAGAATACCCACTCCCTTAACCACAAAATAAACCCAGGTTCCGGCCATAGTTACGACATACTAAAATAGGCTGGCTATTGCCGCCTATTTTTTATGTCTATATACTCTATCTGCTGCGTTATGTCCTTACCATCACACAAAACCTGTTCCAGACTATCAACATGCATTTCCCGTTGCACCTTTGTCCACCAATCATATGCGACCTCCCAAGGTTGTTTACCTTTTAATGTGAAACTGCCCCTTTGTAATATTTTGCTGCCACTTGCCCCTGATCTGTAAATAATTTGTAAGGTTACAATCATTAATCAAACTCCCCTTTCTGGTACACCTATTGCTAAAATAACTAATAAATTGAATGATGTAACAACAATGGCTAAGTAGCCCACTCCCTCTATGAATAGGCTTCCTAATGCTAAACAATCATTTCTTTTTTCGCAGTCGCATATCACAATTAAATTCTCTCATTTTATTATAAACGAACATATATTCTTTATAGAAATAAAATAAAAAGGACCAACTAGGTCCCATAATTGACTTTCTCGAGTAAAGCCCCCTTCAATAAGGAGAGTTATATTGAAGGAATAGACTTTTCGCAGGTTCAGAAATTGGCGATAGATAGAGATATAGATTGGTGGGAAACCAAAAGAAGCTCAATCAATAAGAAATCAAGTCTGGCATACCAACATGCCACAATGAAAAGCCCACCATAGAAAGACCCCTAGAATTTAATGGGGCAAAGATATCCTTCTGTAGTTAAAAAAATGGACATGCCCTAAATTATAAATGTTTGTTTATTTTTATTACCTCTTCATACCCATTAGCGTAAGCAAATACGTTTCTCTCTCTATCAAATACTGCTCTACCTGCGTGAATTAAACGATGATGGTTTGGACATAAGATGATTATATTATTCGGCTGGTGATTTTGGGTCTTAGAAAAAAATTCTATATGATGTGCTTCTACCACATTAACACCATATGGATAGAAATGGTTAGCTCCACATAGCTGACAACTATGATTATACAGTTCCTTTAAAGATTCAGTGGTTTTGCGGCTAGCTTTACGGATCTTCTGAAATACTTGTTTAATTTCAAGGAATCCCGATCCATCGAGCTTTGAAATAAACTTCTCGATCTCTTGTTCCGTTGCATTTTCCATTAGATCCTCAAGTTCCTTTTCAGAATAATCACTAGTTAATTTTCGGAATACTTTTCTTTCTGACTCCTTAATTAACTCCAGTGTCCCGATATCAAATAACCCGCTTACGGCTTCATAATTTATGCCTGACGAATTAATAATATTTTTAAAGGCTTCTTCTGATACTTTTCGTATTGAGCTCTGCCACGGAGGTCTTTCCTTTTTCCTAACCTCGGAATAACCAATAGATTCAAAGAACCCACCATCTGGATTGTAGATCGGAACTATCTTAGGAAACTTTATCCCATTGATAATTTTTGCATAATAATGCTCCCCATCTTCTGAAGGATTAATTTCACCAATAACCCCACAACCAAAGTAATACCGGTTTTCTCTTTTATTCCTATCTCCCTGATAATAAATAAAAGGATCCCCCATATTTATTTGGTTAAAGTACCTTTTCGGATAAT
Organism: Neobacillus sp. PS3-12; assembly: GCF_030915385.1. GTDB lineage: Bacteria > Bacillota > Bacilli > Bacillales > Cytobacillaceae > JAEVLT01. The sequence continues at coordinate 1,287,317 of NZ_CP133268.1, forward strand.
GATAAACTTCAAAAGGAACATCTTTATAATCTGACTCATAATCGATTCGTTGAGAAAGTATTAAAGCCATGATTAACCCCACATTCTAAGATTAAAGTTTTAATAATTTCATTATAATCCTTTAGACCTAGATAGTCGCTTCAATTTTTAACCACTCTTCTTGCATTCACAAACACTAATTATTACAAAATAAAAGGATGGAAGCATCCACCCTTCTTTTAATTCCATTCGACAAATGACGGTACTCGGTAGGTTTCTATATTTCACCTGCACTTGATCGGCTCGATAATAGAAAAGCCCTGCCATGTCTAACTCATAGGTAGTTTTCTGTTTCTTATTCAAAAACCAACAATGATTGATAATGTCTCGCTGGTAATCGTGGTTTTTACATGACTCGGTGGATAGGTTTCTTACTTTTGTACAAACTGCCTTTAACCTGTACGGAGGAGCTTATACATATATCAGACCAATACTAATTGCAGCTATTACATTCATATATCATACTCTCATGATCACCCAGTATTATTTCCTCTTCATCAAATCCATACATTTCTTTCATAAAAGGAGCAATCCGATTCCGAATCTCACGCATAATCCTGAGATATTGAGTTTTGTCATCTAAATACTCTTCATATGAAACATCTTTTATGACCAATATCCACATGGGACCGAAATCTACAACGTTAACCTGCAAAAAATCCATTGTAATGGTTTTATTAAAATACTCGTTGTCTTCAAAGGCTAACTGAAAAATAGTATCTTCAAAAGAATCCCCATCCATTGCAACCGAAAAAAGTTGTACACCATTTACCAATTGAATCATGTGAATCACTCCTTTTATTATCGTTGTTTTAAGAGTAATTCATATACTTTTAAAAGTTAAATCGCCAAAATTCACTTTTGACGCCTAATTTTGATTAATAAGTGCGATTTCTGCCCTCAAAAATGGTTTTTGGCGTCAAATTTGATTCAAAAATTCATTTATATATATATTTAATAATTTTTTCTCAACTTTGAACTATAAGCTTAATAATCCATCCTGAGACCTAGCTCATCTAAAGAAATATATGAGGATTTTATTCTTTTTCAACTAACGGAGTTTAATGGAATAAGGAGTTTTACCATAACAAGGTTAATAACATTAGGATTATCATATAGGGAATATTAATTTGTTGAAGTTAAGATTAAAAGGGTTTCAACTTTAGCTTGGAATCCTTTTTAATTTTATAAATTCATTCGTTTTTTGACGTATTTTAGTAGTATAATAGCATTGGTATTTCTACAGATATTTACAAAAAGGGGACAATTTATGAAAAAACTAACCTACGTATTTATGGCATTTTTATTAGTTTTCCTTGCAGCTTGTTCATCAAATGAAACAACTAGCAAAGAGGGAAATGCTGAACCAAAGAAAGAAGAGAAAAAAAAGGAACAGGGTGTAGCTGAGGCTAAAGCAAAGGCAGAAGCTGAAGCCAAAGCGAAAGAAGAAGCTGATGCTAAAGCACAAGCAGAGGCTGATGCTAAAGCAAAGGCAGAAGCTGATGCTAAAGCACAAGCAGAGGCTGATGCTAAAGCAAAGGCAGAGGCTGATGCTAAAGCACAAGCAGAGGCTGATGCTAAAGCAAAGGCAGAGGCTGATGCTAAAGCACAAGCGGAGACTTCAGCAAGTTCGACTACTTCTAGTGGAGGGTCAGAGTTCTTTGCCAACTGTACTGATTTAAGAAAGAAATATCCTAATGGTGTACCTTCCACTCATCCTGCATACCAGGCTAAAATGGACCGAGATCATGATAATTATGCATGTGAGAATTAATAGACTTATGAGGTAATTTACTTGTTTTAATATGCCCCTCTCAAATAAATGAGAAGGGCTTATTAATTCAATTATAAAAGAGGTGCAATATGAAACAAAAATGGTATCAAAAACCATGGGGAATTATTTTATTACTCCTTTCCTTACTTATTTTATTTACTGGTTGTTCACAACAAAATAATACGGAAATCAAAAAAAATAAAACTCCGGAAGTAAGCAAAAAGACAACAGCTGCGGATGAAAGCAAAAAAAATACACCTGACGATAAAGCTGCAAAAACGACTAGTGAAAGCGCAGTTAGTCCAAGCGTTCCTGCCACTAGTACACCAACGATAACAAGTGTTAATGGTGACTTTGACTACAGTAAATATACACTAATTGTAGTAGATGGCGGAGATATGTCAGGTTATAGAAAGCCGAATGTCAGAGTTGATGTCGGGTTTGGCGACAGGGAATATTGGGCTTTTACAAATGAATATGGACAGCTAATTCGTGTTGAGGCAAAAAATATAATCATACAAAATCCGAATACTGATCATGTTTTGCCATCAGGTAGATATTACTCTAATGAAGCAAATGTTCCTGGTACAGAGAGTCCAAACTTGGATAAAGGGCATGTGATTGCTGACTCACTTGGAGGAGTATCAAACGCATATAACATTACACCTCAGGACAGCATTCTCAATAGGCACGGCGATCAAGCTTATATGGAAAAAGTGATTCGAGATGCAGGAGGTTGTACCGATTTCGTAGCAGTTATTTCATATCCAAGTACTCAGACGCAAATTCCTAACCATTATAAATTCACATACAAAATTCAGGGCAGATCCATTACAGATGAATTTGACAATGTAAACCCAGATGAAGTGAACAAAAATTTAGGGAAAACGACAGGTACGAGTAGTACGCCACCAACGCCACCGGCAAACGCAACGGTAAGTAGCAATGAAGATCTTAGTAAGGTGGATACCAATCATAATGGAAAGGTTACGATCGCTGAAGCCAAAGCTGCTGGCTTTAAAATGCCAATTACGAGAGATTCATGGCTCTATAAATTTATGGACGACCGAGATGGTGATGGAGTAGTAGGTGAATAGACAAATCGGATATTTATACACATGTAACAAGATGGGATGGCTGCGGTGATCCCATTTTCTTATTGTGCTAAAGAAGCAGGTTGGTGGAACAAGTAACCAAACACTTTGGTTCTATATTGTATTTATTAAAAGTTTTCTATAACTTTTAATATGAAATATTGTATAATGTTATTTACGTGTGGCTAGATTTTTTCGCTTGTGTTTCGCAAGTGTTGACAAAAATGGTGGGAACATTAGCTTCTCCTATCCTAACTTAACATGATCGTATATTTATCGATTTGGTCGATTTTATCCGCATAATGAGTAGCCACACGTTTAACTATAAGGGAGTTTCATATGATGGAATTTGATGGAATAAAAACACGAAATGAACTTGCGGATTTTTTGAATGTTTCTAGGAAACAACTTAGTTACGTATTGTATGTAAAAGGCATAAATAATTTATACACTTCATTTGAAATACCTAAGAAAAACGGTGGTGTTCGCAAGATTAATGCACCGCTAGAAGAACTTAAAGACATCCAAAGAAAACTTGCAGAAGCTTTACATAGCCACATGAAAAAGAAATCCAAGAAAAAAAATAATATCTCTCATGCATTTGAAATAGACAAGAGCATTATAACAAACGCAGAAGTTCACCGAAATAAAAGGCTAGTTTTAAATATCGATTTAAAGGATTTTTTTGGAAGTATCCATTTTGGCCGTGTCAGAGGTTTTTTTAATAAGAATAATAAATTCTTACTACCTATTGAAGTAGCCACAGTTATAGCACAAATATCTTGTTTTGAAGGAAAACTACCACAAGGTGCCCCGAGTTCCCCAATCATCTCAAACTTAATTTGTGAGATACTTGACTACAGATTATCGAAAATCTCAAAAAAATATAAGTTGGACTATACACGTTATGCCGATGACTTAACATTTTCAACTAATGATAAAAATTTCCTAGGTTTACAAAATGAGTTTTATATAGAAATATCTAAAGAGTTAATACGAGCTGGATTTTCGATTAATGAAGATAAGAAAAGGTTACAACTTAAGGATTCCAGACAGGTGGTAACTGGAATTGTTGTTAATAAGAAATTAAATGTAAATAGAGATTATTACAAAGAAACTAGAGCAATGGCTCATCATCTCTACAAACAAGGAAAGTTCGTGATAAATGGTGAAGTAGCCAGCCTCAATCAATTAGAGGGCAGATTCGCCTTTATAAATCAATTAACTAGGTACAATAACAAGAAAAATGGTATTAAACCTAAAAGTTTTAGAAATTTACTTTCGAGAGAACTACAATATCAAAAGTTTTTATTTTATAAATACTTTTTTGCAAATTCTAAGCCGCTGATTGTTACGGAAGGTAAAACTGATATAGTTTATTTAAAATCAGCTTTGAAAAATCTCCACAGTGAATATCCAAATTTAATTACTAAAAATAGTGATGGTTCATTTGAGTTTAAAGTATCCTTTCTAAAGAAAACAAAGAGACTAAAATACTTTCTGGGGATTTATCAAGATGGGGGAAGTGCACTAAACAATATATATGATTTCTTTACTGCTAAGAAAAATACGCCTAATTTTTTAATTTATTTTAAGCAAATTAGCAACACTTTACCAAAAAACCCCGTAATTTTAATCTTCGATAATGAGGGGAAGAATAAACCTTTGGGTTTATTTCTTAATCATGCAGGCCTTGATGCTAAAAAAAGAGAAATTCTAGATAGTAGATACATGGTTGATCTTATAGATAATTTATACCTTTTAACAGTACCTCTAATTGATGGGAAGTCAGAATGTGATATAGAAGACTTATTTGAGGACATTACACTTTCATATGAAATTAGTGGTAGGAAATTCACAAAAGAGGATAAATATGATACATCTAAATACTATGGCAAAGATATGTTCTCTAAGTATATTTTAAATAACTATGCAGATATTAACTTTAATGAGTTTAGATCTGTTTTAGATAACATAAACAATATAATTGGCATATACACGAATGGGATTGTAGATACAGGGCAGGATCTAGAAGCGAAAAATATAGATAAGAGTAGTGCGGACAAAGTGCTTATAGAAATTTAGGATATTAACAATGTAGTGGCACTATATTTGTAGTTAGGTTAATCACTACTTAAAACGTAATTCCGATTTGTGTAAAATCGACTTTAAGAAGCATTCAAAGGGGCTTCACTTTCGTGAGGTCCTTTTTATCTTATATCGCTAACGGGGCAGCATTCCTGTAATAACTGAAAGTATATTAGAGATTGTAAAATAATCTAGTTAAACTATAGGGTGCAATAGTTTAATAAGGCGTGTTCAAAATATCGATTTACAATATTTGGAGGTTACGTTTTTTTTGGATAAAAAATTCCCCGACACGATATTTAAATCTGCAAGGGGGGCCTATGGGACCCACATACCCCCAGCCACCCCTCCTCTAACATGAGTTGAGATTCCGGCAAATTAAGCGCAAATTGCTCCCAGTTTGGCTCTTACTAAGTAAAACATCTCATTTTCCTTTTTTTGTGTCGTTTTTTCGAAACTCTCTCATTTTATTGAAATTGTTCATTGTTAAAAAAACGATCCCCCCATCAATTTTTTTAGAAGTGTCCCTAAAAGATTTGATCGTTAACATAAGCAAAAAAATAGCAAATCCGATTAAGGTAGTAAAGTTGTTAAATTGCTACCCTATGAGAAAGTTCACCAAAAAGCTTTCCCTTTCAAAAGCATTGAGATACCAATAGACGAAAGGAACAATGCCAAAAGAAAGCGCACTGGCTAAGCGATATTTCCTAACTCCTTTTTCAAGTGTAAGGATATGGTTTTGGTTTACTCCATTTCGATACCCCTTTCTTTTCTGCTTTTCCATTACGTCTTGACCATAATCAATGCCAAATTCCCAAAAGTCAGCAATTGCATACAAAATAGACGAAACCGTAATCGTTAAGGAAATATAAGGAGGAATTTTTAGTCCTAATAAAGCAAAGATGGCACTAACAGTGACAAAAATAAAGAAAAGAAGGAGGACCGTAGTCTTTAAATATATGTTTGCAAATAGTGTCACTGGGGGTAATTTTCTTTTACTTAAATCTCTCTGTACCATGATAGAATTCTCCTTATACAATAATTTTTCAACACTTAATTAAATTCGGAGTGAACCTATCAACTCCTTTTATAACAGTTGACAAAATAGTGAACAAGGCCCTAGATGGTGGACCTCTACCTGATAATAATTAATTTTCCGTTTTAAGAGAATTGTTTTAGAAATGTCATTTTCTTGTACCTTTGCCAGTTCTATTCCTTCTTTGGTGCATCATTTAATTAAATCTCTTCCAATTTTTCAATAACTCCAATGTGATGAATATTAATTCAGAAGGTTAAAGGAACTCAAAAAGCCTCAACTATTATGTTGAGACTATACAAACAATACTCAATTTTAAAAATCTATTTATTAATTTTCTTCATTATCCTAATCCCATAAATCACCATCAGTGATTGTACAAACTTAATGTAGTTTTCTGGTGTATTACCGAAAGTTAGCCAGCATCATTCGACGCTAAATTTATCCATCTTTTTTTATTTAATCCCTCTATCCTTTCTTTTTGCCCTTATCAACGTACTTTTGCTTATGCCTGTCATTTCATCAACCTGTTTGTATGAATTGGTTTCTAGCAGCTTCAAGGCGTGTGCAATCTGCTTTTTCGTGTACTTGTTGGGCCTGCCCTCTCTGAAGTCATCACGCTGCTTTGCGATTGCCTTTCCTTCCTGTGTCCGTTCTACGATCATATCCCTTTCAAACTCTGCGAACGCTAACATGACATTCAATATAAGCCGCCCTGTTGGTGTGTCCTCCACTAAACCCATATTAAGTACATGAACCTTGATTCCACGTTCAAACAGTCCCTTAATGGTGTTTATGCCGTCTGCAGTTGTCCTGGCGAATCGGTCCAGCTTGGTAACAACTAAAGTATCACCCTCCTGTAATTGTTGTAGCAGCTTAGAGAACTGCGGTCGATCTGTTTTCGTTCCAGTGAATTTGTCCGAATAAATTTTGTCGCAGCCTTCTTTCATCAACGCCTGGAGTTGTGATTCCAATTCTTGATGTAAAGTTGATACCCGAGCATATCCATATTTCATAGCTTTTCACCCCTTTACTTTTGACCATGAGTTATGACACCTTTCACTACCTTTATTTTATTCCTTTCACTTTTCGGTGTCAAATCTTAAAAGTTATGACACCTTCAACTTTGTCCGTTTAGAGTGAACATGGAAAAAGCAGCTTGTTCTGCCGCCGACAGAATTGTAACCTATTTATCTATTTTTTAGACGTAAGTGTCTATTGTGTGATAATTGTATTTTTTAACAAAAATATATTGTCATATTAATTGCTTTTTTTCCTATACGACTAACATAATACAGGTGAGAGGAGAGGTGTAGTATGGGTTACTTGGAGAAATTTGCTGAAGAGCCAAAAGAGCAAGAGCAAACAACAACCATTACGATCCGTTTGCCGATTAGCTTAGATACAAAATTTAAAGCGTATTGCGATAGTTTAAATCTATCTGTCAGCAAAGCTATGCGGTTAATGATAGAACAGGAACTAAAAGATAAAGAGGTTACACCGACGGAAGAGCAGGTCCAGAAATATAATAAAAGCCGATTTGTACTGACGAAATGGAAACGTGACGGGATGATTCCTTGCCCTATCTGCAACGAGTTTAAATCTGCTAGTAATTTTAACCGTCACTGTAAAGATGCACACGATATGATAAGCGAAGAAATCTTTTCTAATCCAATTTTTGTAGAAATTGCAGAAAGGATGCTCACTTGAGTGACATTTTCATAGATATAGCCTTATATATTCCAATGCTTTTTACAGCCATACTTTTCTAGTTTATCCACTGTAGGGAATAATTCTGGTTTAATGTACTTACTCTTGCCTATCCAACGAGTTCACCCAATGTAATCACACCTGTCTAAAAGACATATAACTTCTTGTACATTAATTACATACTAATTTTTAGACACTTAAAACAAATAAAATAGATGAAAAAATAAACATTTACTATACTGAACAAAACTTACAACTTTTAGACACTCAAAAAGAACATTTTTTGAGCAGAATCATTGGGATAGGTCCTCTCCTTTCAAGCCCCTAAACTTAAAACATTTGGATACCGTTTTACGATGCAGTGATTTCGCTTTTCCTACTGGGGTCGTAGTGTCGATATCACCACGAATAGATACTAAAGCCATTCCGCAATGCTATAATCACATCTTTTATCCCACCAATTTTCTCTTGATAAATCTTTTCACTCCGATTTGATTAAGTGCCTCAATCTGAAAGTCTATGGATTGGTCATTGGTGCAAAATCGTGCATATCCATTTTCATTTTGTTTCAATTTCTTTTCCTCATTAGTTGCACGTTTTTATGTCTAATTTTGTCGATTACGCCTTTTTAATGATAATTGTTGGTATAATTATACTAATAGTCTAATAGTCATGAAAGGGGATAGTTGAATTGTCAGATTCAACAGCAACTTTAGAACAAAAAATAAAAATTAACAGGTTAGCAATTAATGTTTTAGACCTTGACTATTCTGATCCAAATACTTCAAAAAAACTATTTCCATTAGGAGAAGCAAACGAAATAATCGATAATTTTTTTGAGACTCATTTTACAGATACAAGACATGGGAAATCAACAAAAAGCTGCAAATTTATAGATTCGGATGCAACTGTTAAAACCAAAATAAATAGATATTTTGAGAATAAAAATGATGAAAATTTCTTAGTATTATCGAGAGAGTTAACCGAAAACCTTTTTAAGATTATGAAAAATTCTACTTCAAATAGTAGCGGAACTTTTTTCGTAATGGAAATTGAGTATAATGGTGAAGAATGTATTTTTATTATAAAATTAGACCCTAAACATGGACTTCAAATTAATTATATAGACCTGACAGTATCAGTTTTACAGAACATATTACCTGACTCAAATGATAGAGTACATAAGTGTGCAATTATTAGATATAAAAAGCCAGAGGATTCAGAAGCTGACCTTTTTGTTATGGATAAGCAACAAAAAGAAGGTGAACCCGCAAGATTCTTTATAGAGACATACTTACAAGCGGAAGAGATATTAAATAATAAGATCATAACCAGAGAAGTTGTAAGATCAGCCAGAGAACAACTCGTACAAATATTACCAGCAGTTGAAGCAAATAAAATATACGAGTTTATTGATAAAGAATTTACAAATGGTTCAAGAATCCAATTAGAAACTGCTATTAGGAATATATTAGAAAATACAGTTCCTAATGATAAAGAAGATCGTGAGCTTTTTATACATCATTCTGCATCAAATTTTATCCAGGTTTATTTAGAAAAAAATCCAGATCATCAAACTTCCTTTGTAGCAGAAAGAAAAGATCATGTTGTAATTTGGAGAAGTGAAAAAGACCAAATTTTCTTCAGATACAACAAAGGGATTATGAATGAAATTACCTTTGCAACTGATGACCATGGAAATACAATAATAACAATTGATAAGTCATTAAATTTTAAAAGGGATGTAAAGTAATTCGGAGGGGTAGTTATGAGTATAGAAAAAATATACGATTTGTATAAGGAATATAATGATATACTTTCTTTACTCAAACAGAAACCGCAAACATATGAAATGATTGAAAATTCAAAAAATATTGAGTTCCGAAGGAAAGAAGATATAAATATAAGCTTTCTAAAAGAAATTAAAATTCATGCGAATGATTTCGATATTTATTGTAATCCATTTCCAGATGACTTTACTGATGTCCTGGAAGATTTAGAAAGAGGAACTCGCTCCGAATCTGAAATAAAATCGGTAGCTATTATCTATTCTAAAGAACCGCTCCTTGACGATATATCGAATATGGATTTTATTTTCTTTGATAAAGTTGCTGCCATTAATGCTACGAGAAAAATTCACCCAAGAGAGGGTAAGTTTAAGTTAAATATCGGTATTCCTAATAATGAGAATCTAGAAACTGAACTTTTTAATTTTATAGATCTTAAAGAGGATACACCAATAGGAGAAATTACTAAAAAAGAAATTGACACCAATATTTTAAAGATGATTGAATTTTATCTTTCTAATAACAGGAATAGTGACCAAAATTTTTATTTCAATCCTTTTTCTTTTGTTATAAAAGGAAATTTGAATTTAGATTTTGCAAGGCTACTTCAAACAAGGTTTTATAACCTTATGTTAGAATCCCTGTCAGATAAAAAGGAAGGAAATACCTATATAATTAGTGGAGAAAAAAGCATAACTATTATGATAGAAGAAAGCTTTTCAACTACAAATTATACAAAATTTCTTGATATATTTTTATTTTTGATATCCCAACAAAAATATACAGAGAAATTTATTATAACCAAAAAAGTTTTCACATTATATATACATGATAAAGATACTATTTCATATTTAGATAACAAGCTTCCTGATATTTGGAAAACCATTAATCATTATTATGATCATTATGTTGAGGACAACATCAAAGAATTTTTTAAAACAAAAGATCAGCTATTAAAAGAAGCTATGAACGTTTCTAAAGTGATTTATGAACAAACTGATAAAATTAATAATTCGATAATTGCATCCATAATATCAATAATAGTTTTGTTAGCTACCACTGTTTATCGCTCTTTAGATAATATTACTGTGCCTTACGCGCTTTCAGTTTTAATTGTATTTTTTATCTTTTCTACAATATATTATTATTTAATGCATGATTCTTCACATCAAAGATATGATTTGACTAAAAAACAATTTGAATATTTTATAAAAGAAATATCATTAATACAAAAAGACGAGTTAAAAAGTCTTCAGGATACTTATCTGGAAAAACCATTTTTAGATTTAAAGAATACTTTATTAAAGTTAGTTCTTATACTTGGGTGTATTAATCTGATGCTTTTAATATCATTCATTGTCATTTTATACGAAAAATATAAGTATTTATTTTTTTAATATATTTTTGGTATCAAATCTTTTAGAAGTTTTTTGTTTCCCGAAATTAATTACCAAAAATCCTTACGTTGACTCCTTCAAAAGCGTCAACTTAGGGATTTTTTATAATGATACTTATTTCAATAATTATTTCCTTAAAATACTATTCTATAAATTATTTCCACACAAAGTCCTGTTTTGTCTCTCAAAATATTCATTATTAAAATAAAAACGTTAAGTTATTTGCCATTATTCACCACTAAGATGTAGATACCTATTAGTAATCGATATATATTATACGCTTTATCAGGACTCGAATCCGAATTTCAAGAACCCGAAACTTGCGTGCTATCAATTGCAGTATCAAGATTCAAAGCATCTTGACCTAACAATCTTTGGCATATCATAAAAATGGTTGCCGTACTGATGCCAGAACATATTTCTTTTATATTAAAGATACTAACCATGCATACCTTTTAAAAAAATTTCTGGCCAAGTCTACTGTTGTCTATACAGTTACTTATTCTATGCTATTACTAAGTTTTTTCTTATCTAGTCTGATTGGTGAGAAATAAGAATACATGTTTTTTTAATCAGGCCCTGTCCACCTGTCATCAATTTTCAAGAGTTGTATGCGCAAGTTCTATATCACTTCTTTGTATCTCCGTTTTGTTTTTATGTCATAAACCAATTGGCGACTTATCCCGTATTCTAAAGGCAATCAGTGATGGACTTTCTACCTTCGCTCTTTCACGGATCGCTAGGATTTCTTCTCTGGATAGCTTACCTTTCCTCCATCCAATGTCCAGTGGTGGCAAATACTTAAATCTTGAGTTTGGATTCCCGGAACTACCTGTGCGAATAGCGGATATGAGAATTGTGCTAACGTTGTATCGTTTGGCAAGCACGACGCCTGTCATACCTTTTTTTAATTCTAATCTGATTTCCATTATTTGTTCATTTGACAAACTAGGGCTTAAGTCCAGGCTACCGAGATGTAAATGTTTATAAGTCTTACTATTTGCAAGATTTTCAATTGTGGAGCAAGAAACTCCGTAATCTTTGGCAATCTGTCTGCAAGACTCTCCAGCCTCAGCTCTCTTCCAAGCTTGAACGGCATCTTCATCTGTAAGAGATTCCCTCCTCCTTTTTGGAATATGTTCCTCAGGAAATCCCAAGAAGTCCAAATTAACGTTGTAGTGCTTTTGGGCAAACTGATAAAAATGTTCAGGGACTGTTTCCTTTGGATAGAGGCTATGGAAATACAAATGTACTTTTTTGGCAAGAGGAACGCCTATCGGGTACTTACGGTGAGCCTTTTTGCAACGGTCTACAAGAAGTTTTAGTTGCCCGCTCGTGTAATCTCGTATTGTGTTATAGTACGGAAAATTTAGTTCTTCCAGAACATCTCGGAAAAGAAGGTCGAAACTATATAAATGATGTATATCCAAAACTTCCGTTTCACCAGTTATTACACACTTCCCCCCATAGTATAGGAGGCTTTCCTCCTTCCAGTCTTTCAAATAATTTCTGATGTAGCTTTTCAGTTGGGCTTCTCCTCCTTTCCACCTAGGATGGTCTTCTTTATTCGGACGGTTTTCCACAAAACAATCTCTGCAGCGATTCCCTTTATTCTTAAATCCATCAAATGTCGTTTTATAGAGATGACCTTCCTGGACACTTTAGATGCAAATCTTCGTGTGAATCGGCATAAAATGTTGATATAAGGCTATATCCAAACTCTTCTACATATTTTTCAACTTCATGAATCGTATGTTTTGTATTCTTGATTCCTCTACAATAGGGACATCTGCGTCCCCTTTTAAAGCTTTCAAACGTAGTGGGATAAGAATGCCCTTCAGGACATATAACATTCAACTCATATTTGACCCCTTCATAAATCTCCCCTTCTTGTAGAATATAACCATACTCTTTCAAGACACTTTCAATATTCTCCTGAAAATATTTATGGTTAATAATGCAACATTCTGAGCACCGTGTACCGCTTTTCCCGCTTTTCCCGTTTTTCTTGTCTTTAAAGGCGCTCAATCTCACAGGATACAGATTTCCAACGGGACATAGAGTGTCCAATAATTCTTGAGCATTATTGTAATCTTGCGATAGTAATACATATCCTCTTATCCAAAAATATTCATAAACCTCTTCATAGTATAGCGCCGCATTGATTTTCCTCCCTAAGTTTGACAAAGTCTATATTGTGGCAATGGAAAGAAATCAATACAATCCCACTATAGAAAATATTCCACGCAAACTAAAAAGCACCGTTGAAAGGGATCCGCCATCACAACCTCAAGGCTAATGAGGTGCTGAATTGATACATAAAACACCTTTAATTCCTAAACTTTTAGAAATTCTGTCCTAAGCTAATAAAGCGCTTGGAACAGGAATTCTCGAAAACACTTCAACTTTACAATCATAACGGAGAGTTCTAGCCCTCCCTACAGCCTGTACTAGTTCCGATTCAATAAGAGCCAATTGAACTTCTTGAAGTTCCTTATTTTGTTTAAATGTTACACAAGAGAATTGATATCCGTAACGAGTTACTGGAGAGAGCTCATAGTTTTCCACTATACAATCTTCCTCTGTGACCTTAATACCCAGCATCATTCCAATTAAGAGGTACACCTCACGGTAGGTATAGGGGGACCCAATAACCATCAAATCTTGGCCCTTGAATTTGTCCAAACCCGTAGTGGATCCAAAGGTAGCAACAACATTTAATTCTTTTTCTAAAAGAAAATCTTTGTACTTTTTATAGCTAATAACGTTGGTTTCACCAAAATGCTTAATGTCCAATTCAGAAAAATGTTTTTTGAATTGTGCTCGTGAGAATGACTTTTCTGGATACCATATTATCCTTCCTTTCATATCCGTTTGACCTATATCAATAAATTCCAACCGTTTTTTAAATACTTTTTCATATATTAATTGATTAGCAGTAGCTGACATGATAATGATTTTTTTCTCTTTATCTTGATCCAAAGGTAAAAGTTTAGTTGTGTGTATGAATTTTTCTCCGGAATTATTTCTAGTAGACAAGTAATAATCACAGTCTAGAAAATCTATAACATTATGATTGATATATTCCCTTTTATTGAGTAGATACTCTTCAAGTTTTTCACGACTGCATAAAGTATCTTTTGTGTAGAATTTTCCCTCTGGTACATATAAAAATTGCATAATGGTACCTACTACAGATTGATCTTCTTCACCATTAATATTGATATTATCTCCACTCATTAAGATGCTTTCTATATTATGCTCACTTAAAGTAATTGTTTTTATCATATTAGTTAATAATATATCTTCATCAATAATATAAGTTTTTATATTCTTGTTCTTTAATTGCAGTAGCCTTTGATGTGTAACAATAATTTTAGTTGCAATTTTCATACTCTTTACTGAATTTACATAATCAAGTAGATTGCGTTCATCCTGACTTAACAAAAAAGGGGATTTACTTTTAATCTTATCTGCATACTTAAAAACAATCCTTGAAGCTTTCTTATAAAAGCCCATACGCTGTAGCACAGTATGTTCATGCTCTAGTTCAGGTGGCATGTTTGGCCTCTCGGAAACCAAAAGAAAATCGTGTCCTGCTTGTTTTAAGCGTTTATGTACCTCTTGGCACAACTCATGTGTAGGTAGTGCTATAGCAACATTCTCAAGATTTAAACTTAGCATAGCTTCCGTTTTACCCAGTCCAGTAGGTGCTTTTAAAACATGGACCTTTTGATCATTTGTCTTATATACTTTTTGCAGCTCTTTTGAGAAATCTAAAAAGGCTTCATCAACCCCTTTTCTATGAATATTTTCTCCCAGATATCGCACCTCTCCACGTTTTGCATTAGTCTGCTGGAGCATGTTAACCTTATGATCACATTTCTCTGCAAAGGGGCATACAAAATCACAATTGTTGTCAACACATTTTACTGTATCTAGCTTGGAAATCTTTATTATCTCAAATTGATAACGCATGCTATTCTTTTGAGTAGCTGATAACTGAGCATTCTCTAATATTTTCTCATGCAACAGTTTACCAGAATCCGCCTTTGCCAAACCTGTTTGTAAGACATAAAGTTCATGTTCCATAATCGCCCTGTCACCAGCTAAATAATCCCCAAGTAACTGGCAGTTGCATAAAAGTTCATCCATGTTGATCCCACGTTCACCTCGCTGGATCTTTACTTTTAGATTCAAGGGTGTGAATTTGTTAAGTTTAAGTTTGCCCCTTGTATTATTTGACTCATGCTCATCCTGATGCTTCTTAAAATCTTCCTCAAGTATCGAGAAATTGTATAAAACATGTGGCGATTTTTGGGCATGCTCTATTAAGAAAGAATCATTTTTAATAGAGTGTGACAAGATTTCGCCATGATTATTGATTGATAGAAAATTGATACTTGGTCTATTATTGATCATGTTTAGACCAACACTTTCGCAATATGACTTAATTACACGTGCCGCATGACCAGATTTATCATGTGTCAAGACTTTTCCCACATAAGCTCTTATGATTTTATAAGCAGTAACGTAAGAATTATCACTAAAAGTTGGCTTTATAGAAACGTCTTCTTCGGCTAATTCTGCCATAGGATATAAAAGCAGAAGAGTTCTTTCTATTATAAATTGGATTCTTGCATCTTCAACTGGTTTGAAAGTAGTAAATAAGCACAGTATCTCACCTTCCTTGTAGATTTTCGCCGAAGGACAGATTTGATGCTCTTCAACCGCCTTCTCAAATAGTGCAGTATTGTCTTCATAAACCTTCAGAATAAATTCCCTTTTCATGGTAAATAAACTCCTTTCATAATCACGGGTTAATTAATAGTATTCATCCGTGATTTTACAGTTCTGAAAGGATAAAAACCATTTGGTTCAGGACTGCTTATAACCAATTATCTATTCAATTGAATAAAAATCCCAATGGTTCTTATGTAATTCGAATAGATAATAGGTATTTCTTCTAATTTCTCCGATTCTTTATAAAATGGAATTTTATTGTAATTAAATAACTTGTTAAATGATCCTTTTATACAAAGATGACAATATTCTCGATGGATAATAAGAAGGTGGTGCTCAAAACGAAGACATATAAATGTAATTAACCCACATTGTGCTATTTATAAATAACAAATACTGTTAAATACATTGGTTAATAACCGTATACAATCTTTCTATTAAATTGAGATTGTGTGAAATTTAGAGAAAAACAATGAAATTTTATAATTTCCCATTAAAACTGAATGTTTCTTCTACTGATCACATGCCTATCATTTGAATTCCAAGCTGGAACGAAAGTGATAAAAAATATAAAAAGATATAAAATTATCCCATCAGGTAATTGAAAACAACACCGGTGCAAAAAAATTTACTTGAAATTCAAGTAAATAATGTTAAGTGACCAATAAAAGAATTCCTAAAATTTTATCATTTCAAACTAATATCAAATACAAGCAACATACACTAAGCAGAGAACGTAAAGGGGCTAATTGAATATGTACAAGGATTATGAGAATTATCCAGAAGTTTTAAATGTATCTGACTTGCAGCAAATTTTAGGCATTGGACGGAAGCAGGCTTATGAGTTAGTTCAATCAGGGAAGTTTCATGTAATTACCATAGGAAAACGTATAAAGATATCAAAAAAAGTTCTTATTAACTGGATTGAAGGAGAATTGAATCATGCCTGAATATACTAAACTTGTTAACTGTGGCAATAATATTTATGTATATGACTATAAATCTTGCGAACCTGTAAAACAATTAGGATTAGAACGTGAAGTGTCCGAAGAAGGATTGCTTGGTTTAAAATGGACCCTCAGAACCAACTTTGGTAATGGTGACGATTATACTTTATTCACCATGAATATTACTGATTTTGATAGTATTGAGCATAAGCTTGATCAATTTGTGCATGCTTTGAAAAAATCCAGCGGTGTAATGAAGCTTGTGTATTTTGCAGTTTTAGAACTTCCTAATAAGGATCATAAATGCGGTTATGTTCAGCTGGTTATAAATATTCCCATTTACATGCTAACGTGCAAATTGAATAAAAAGAAACTAGATCCAAAATATTTATATGAGAACGATGATGAGTGGAGTAATGAAGAAGCACCTATATTAATAGATGATCTGCTGTATTTATCTGATATATGGGGAAATGATTTAGATATCTTGTTTCCTTCCCAGAGCGAACTTATTCTATTATTGACATCTTCCTACTTGAATTCACTATTGAATCCATTAAATTCACGAGTTGACCAAATTTCGTTTAGTAATTCACTTTCTGAGCCCACTATCTTATGGGATCATGATGCTAATGAATTCATTCATGCCAATCAACTGATAGATTACCCTTACCATTATTCGGAAGAGTTCTATGATCCAAAAGCCGGATTTACTATAATGAATAGATACTCCTTATCATTATAAAAAAAGCATAAATTTAATTTTTATCTTCCACTAAGAGAGTAAAAAAGAAGCCCTGGAATATCACATCATGTGAGCAATCCTGGGCTTCTTTGGTTTAGAAAAACCTGTTATTGATATGAATCATTTTATCGTTTCATGGATTTAGAGGCCCCATGAAATGGTTTTGGCAAGTTTTTGTAAAGCCTTCATCTGAAATGGAATAGGTCAACTATAACTGCATTCGGTCCTTCTTTTTTGCGGCTTAGACTCCCGGCTTCTTTATATTTATCCATTTTCAAAACGTTGCTGAATTACCCCAAGTTAAAAAAAGATACAAAGAATCGGTACTTCCAACATTCTTTTCGGTTAATTCAAATGGTTAATCTAATTTTCTTATATAATATCGTCTAGAATTATATAATTAAGAACTTATCTTCAGCCACTTTACATTTAAAAATAATGAAAAACTACATATAAAAATTCCGTCATCAGCTTGTATCATATCTTCTCCTTCATGGCCTTCTTCATCATCCTTTAATAATTCATAAACCCTACCAACTCTTACATTAACAAATTTATAATGTTTGGATTCATCCTCTAAAACTTTTACGTGTGTAGCCTCATTTTCATGGCACTCTTTAAAAATAAAATTCAATATACCATTCTCCTTTTATGTGTCATCATATTTCTACAATACATTCTTTAAACATCTTTATCCAACGCATAATACAACGAAACCAACAACTAAAATTGAACAAGGAATAGGATAATTGAATAGGTACCATTAAACACTGACAAATGTTAATCAATGCCTGATAGCATAATTACGTTGATGATTTTGGAAATTTGAAACAATTATTGTATGTTGGATGCCAAAAGCAAGAGGCAAACCGCTAACGTATCGTTCTAAATTTTATTAGTCAAAGCCAACATCGGTATTAAAAAGTACGAAGTTAGTCAGTGAAAATTTAGTCGAGGCAGTTCTCTATATAACTAATAAATGTAGTGAAGATCGATAATTTTAGAATATAAAACTTATGTTAGCTGAAGGGGATCTTAAAAATATTTTTTTCATAGGATCTAATCTGTTTCATTGCTAAACGATATAAGAGAATAATTGGAGGCAATTCATTATTGTAATATTCATTGTGTCTAAGTTTGTTCTGTTCGACAATCAGTAAAATGGTGTCATTTACCCTTCTACTGGCGAGTTACAAAACTTGATTGAATGTATCCTTTTCCACTTTGTTCATTGGTGCAATAAGATCCAAAAAAGGGATATAGATCAACTTTTTATCCATGATAACAAAATGTGGTAAATATTCAAATATATGTAAAAAATGTACATTAAGAAAAAACAAGAATATGTATCAAGATCTTTTATTTAGAAATAGATACTGCATTATGTTGAATCTTGATTCTCGTGCGCCTTTTAGTTCTCTAAAATAATGGTACCAACGCCTTGGATCCCGAATCTTGATTCTTATCCACTTCGGGTACATGTACGTCCCTATTTTTGGGCATAGTCCTCCCCTATGGACCCGTTAGGCACATGAATCTTTCATGTCTATGTATTCTGTTACATGTGTATGATCATGTAACAGGATTCCCTGTGGTTCATGTGAGACTTATTGTTTCAAGGTTATCTTGCTAATACTCTTTTTCCAATTCTGGAATTAATCACCATGTTACTTATGATTCTTGTTGGTTCAAGGCCTTGTATCAAAAAGTGCCTCTATAATATATAAATAACCGAAAAACTTGGGGTATTTGTACAACTTGAAAAAAAGTTCATGAAATCGTCATAATATGTTCGTACTTTCGCTAATTCGTTCGTATTTTTAGTTCTAATTATTTAATTAGACTTTTTTTCGGTTGGAAGAAGAATAAAAGTGGATTTCGTAATAACAACAGTTTCATGTTAAAAACCATGATAATTCCATTAAAAAGAATATGAAATCATGTTATGAACCAATATAAAACCTGGTAATTAACTATTTAAGTATATTATTCAAGTTGATGCAATGCTTTTGTTATTTCCGAAGGAAAGACTGTCCATTTTGACTCAATGTTAACCCGTAAATCACCAGGTTGTTTATCGGTGTAATGCATAAAGCGAATCAGAAACGAACCTGGCCCCGGACCGAATTTTACTCCGTCTAGTTGACTACCAATAAATAAATGTTTAAGTGCATTTTGGTAAATTCCCGCTGTTTAAAATCCAAGAAGTATCACCTCTCTGGAGTAAACCATTTAGCTTAATTGCATTTTTTCACGATCTTTAAATAAAAAGCGATGAGAATTTCAGTCTCGTCGCTTTTTCATGTTTATATTAGTTATTTATCTACAAAACCTTTGTATTATTAAGCCTTAAGTTTAAGGCTGAACATTAATCGTTATTGTTGGTATTGGATTTTCAAACGGAATCGTAGCAGATTTCTCATCTGTAACCAACAAAAAGTGTACTTCACCACTTTTATCAAACGTATAAGAGTTTCCTTTCCAAAGTCTATCCGAATTAGAAGTATTTAAAGGAGAGCCATTATTCCACGCATCAGAATAAATTCCAATAATCCCTTGATTGAATGCTTCTCTTGTTCTTTCATCAGCTGGAATAAAAGCAATGGTTTGTCCGACACTCATGCTTAAGTATTCTTGACCTAACAAAACTATATTTCCGTTATTATCTAATTTGAAATTCACTTGAACTGCACCATCTGGAGAAAGGTCAGCTGAAGATGTTTTTGAATTGACGTATTGTTCTCCTTGGAAAGATAACTTGTGTGTTCCGAACTGTTGATCACCACTCAGTGTAACCGTGTTCCCCTCTTGCTTAAGGGCCATTTCGTTGATGTCAAATTTCTCCTTCAAAATACTGGCCCCACTGTCATCAATGATTACAGCTAATGCTTGCCCATAACCCGTACTTCCACCGCAGTCTGCTGCCACTACTGCTAGTGCCCTCTTTTGTGAATTTGATTTTACCACGGCTATGGATTGGAATTCGTAATATGGGAAGTCTTTATTATCCACTAAAATACTTCCTGACCATTTGGTTAACCAATTTCCAGAAACGTTGTCAAATTGCAAAACAACTACTTTTCCTTGCGATTGCCATGCCCCTTGTCCTTTTTGTAATCCTGCCACAACTACATCACGGTCGGAGAATTTAATGGTTTGGTTCAATTTTAATACCCATCCAGGATAAATCTTATCAATCGTTGATTGGTTAAACACAGCTGTTTTCTTTACAGAAGGTGCTTGAGTTTGGCTTTCCACTTTATCGCTAGCAACATTGTTTTTGTTTTGTGAAGGTTCCGTTGTTTTTGATTCGGATTTTGCTGTCTCTTTACTTGTTTCTTTTGTTTGAGTGGCTTTTTCTGGCTGTTTTTTCAGTTCACCAGTTGTATTTGAACAAGCTGTAACCAAAAAAAACATTAAACAGATAAATAGCAACTTCGTTAACTTCATGACTGTGCACTCCTTTAAGAAATATCTAAATATCAAAAATAACGAGCAGTTTTAAAATGATTGGATGTCTTAACGAGTAGCTTAGAAGTTTTAAAGTAACTCTCCCCTCTACAACTCTCTAATATGTCTTTCCTTCGCCATTACTCTTCGCCGTGTCCTGGGGCAAATGAATTGACAATATGTGTAACCATTGAACCGTATTTAGCTTGCCTACTAGAAGGGTACGTAATTTTCAAGTTGTAACTAACGCCATCTTGAATGATTGCTTTTTCATAAACGATATTATTCACGTCTTTATAGGAAATGACAAACCAATTGTCACCTAACTTTTGATAGGCAATGGAAGCTTTTGCATCAGAAATTGCCTGTTCATAATCTCTTTGGATGGTATCTCCGTCAACAACAAAACTACCGTAAGCCACTATTTCACATTCCCCGTTATTGAATTGCCTACCATCGTTATTTGTCGGTTCTGGACCCACTGTGAAGGTATCAGGGTATTGTACTGTAAATCCAAAACGACTGTTCTTAAATGATTTATACATAAATTCTTCAGAAGATGGTTTATGAGTTGTAGCTTCCGTACTCGGTTTTGTTATATCAGATGAATTTTGACTTGCTGTTGAACTTTGATTGTTCTGTTGGGCTTTTATTTGATCTAATAACTTTTCTGCTTGCTTATTTTCCTTGGCTAATTCAGTTTTTCCTTTTGTTGATACTAGGAGACCTTCTAAAATCTTTTGTGCTTCGTCAAATTTGTTTTGTTGAATTAAGCCTTGGGCATTTATAATTTGGTTCTCGGCTTTTTCCCTTGCTTCAAGTTGAGCTGTCTTTTTATTTGTTTCAACTGCATTCTTCTTTGCAGTATCAGTATTATCCTCCTTATTTGCCGAGGTACCACAGCCAGCTAGTAGCAGGAATGATAAGGATATTGCAAACATTGGTTTTATTATATTTTTTTTTTCATGTTCTCCCCCTATTTTTAGTAGACAGTTAGAGTCTCTGTTGTAGTTGTTCCGTTAATCGTGATAATCACTGGGTATGTACCATGGGCAGTTCTCGTCCCAACCTTCCATGTCCAAGTAATGTCCCCACTGCTATTGGCTGTTTGTGGAAACAAGCCTGCTGCTGTACTAGGGCCTGAGTTATAATCAACTTCAATTGTCCCTTCTGCTCCAGGGGTGGTATTAATTGTTACAGATGCATATTGTCCATGATTCACATTCAGTCTAGATCCAGTTACTTTTATAGAATCAGTAGTGGCTGCTGGCTGCACATCATTTTGTTCATCAGTACTATTTTCATCGATAGTGCTACTTTGGTCTGTCGTGCTTTCATCTTCAACTGTACTGCTGTCGTCTATAGTGCTATCATCTTCAAACGTGCTTTGTTCATCAGCAGTATCATCGGATGTATCTTGAACCTCTGCTAATTTATCTTCGTAATTTTGTATTTTATTATTTAGTGAACTATCATAAATGCCTATTTCTTGGACATTTTGTAATAGTGAATTAAATGAATCTTCGTTATTGCTATCTGTTTTCCAATCATCATAGTTTTCATCTAAATAACCCTTAATTGATTGGGCTACTGCTTGATTTAATTCATCCTTATTGTCTACTTGATTTATTGCATCTGTATAAATTTGTTTAGCTTTGCTATAATCTTCATTTTTAATAGCGTCTAAGACATGGTTCGCAGTATCTTGAGTCCCACATCCACCCAGTAAAAATATTGAAATCCAAACTGTTAAAATCGTTATAAAAATATTCCTTTTCAAACTAGCTCCCCCACTTTGAACCCATATGATTTGCCATGTGTAATTACGTGTATTTATTTAAATCTTTAGATTCTCATACAAAAAATACCCTGTTTGACAAATCTATTTATTATTAGATGCAGGTTCTAACTTTTGAACGGGTAAAAAACCTTTTGTTTTTTTGAAGTCCATATTGTGCTGGAAGTTTGCCATTGAATCCGAACAATCAATAAGTTCCATGTTAAGGCTTTCAATTACTTGCCTTTTAAAACGAACAGATAGGATGCATTTTCTAGTGGTATTGCCCGTTTGGCTTGAAAACAGATCCTCAAAAGCGTGAACATAGACTTCTTTAACAGGTAACAAAGAGAACATATCTCTGGCAATTCGAATGACACAGCTGCAAATAAAGTCTTGCTGCAGATCATAATACTTGGTTTTAGTCCAATCTTTGACAGAGATTTTCCCTGTTTGGGTTAAAGACTTTTCCTTGGGAGGAATCATTTTTTCAGAATGAGCGTCAAACTCAACTTCAATATAAGATGGATTATCAGTAGATAACTCGAATCCACTTCCAAATTCAGATAGATCCGCCAATGGTTCCATTTCTTTAATAATCTTGAAATATGTATCTGTTTCGCCATCCAATACTTTTTTGGCAAATGTAACTAACTCTCTCCACTCTTCAAGATTTTTCAAGTCCTGTAAATGTGCCTCTTCTATCGCTTTTTTTAATTTTTCAAGTGACCTTTCCTCCTGATTAAACAACCAAACAAAGAAACCTGGTTTGAACTCCTCAAAACGCCTAATTGCCTCCTTTTCTAAAGGACCTATTGGACTTTTTCCAAATGGATGTGGGCTATTTTTGATTTGTTCCCAGTTTACTGAATCATCACGTTCTTTATGTATTGATGTTAAAAGCTCAATCTGGTTATAAAATAAATCCATTTCGTGCTGATTTCCTTGGTAATCTTCTAATTTAGCAATTTCTTTTTGCTTTTGTTGAAGTTGTTGTCTTTGACTATAGGCTTTGGTTCGATGATACCCCTTGCTGGAGCTCGAAGAAACATAAGAAATACTAGTCCCAGGTATTCCAACAGATGTGCTTCTTCTGCCTTTGCTGTTAATTGTGTAACGAAGCCCTTTTCCTCCGAAACTTATACTTGAGCTCTTGGTACCAATATTAAATCGTACGCCTGGGGCTATTTTAAAGCTTTTACGAAACCGCAATCCCATAGTTCATTCCCCCTCTTTTTTCCTATAATCTATTATGTTATCTATTGTCATTTCTTGTCAATTAGGTAAAATAGTAGAAGAATGATATTACGAAAGGATGAGAGGATGAAACAAAAATTCTTAACTTTTATAACTATTGGATTAATAGTATTTGCCCAATCATCTGTTGTTTCGGCTCACCCTGGCCGAACGGATGCAAATGGTGGCCATTATTGTTGGACCAATTGTGGGAAATGGGGGCTTTCATATGGTCAGTATCATTACCATAACGGTGGTGGCAGTACTAGTTCAGGTGGTGGTTCATCTAGTTCAAGTAGCTATAGTTCACAACAAAGCATTGTAACACCAACTCCAGCCCCAGTACCAAAAGTGGATCCAGTCCAAGTTGAAGCAGATGAACATTACCAAGATGCTCAGGGTCATTATAAAGCTGGGGAATATTACGAAGCATTGAATGAAATTAAAGCTATATATGATTTAGGGAAACAAAACAATTCGGTTCAATCATTAGAGCGAACTATTCTTTCAAATATGTATACGCAAGCAAATACTGACTTCCAACAAGGAAAATATACGGATGCATCAACAAATGTGAATCAAATTATAAATTATGCTCATACCCCTTCGGATTTGTTATCACAATCCCAGCCCTTATCACAGCAGATTGACACGTATTCAAAAGCATCTGACTATTTTGACCTAGCCAAAGGTGACAGAGCAGACAAAAAGTATAAGGATGCAATTGATGAGGCCCAAAAATCAGAATCACTTGTGCCGTCAAATGAAAAGGAAGCTTTTATAGCTGAAACGACTATAGAATTAAAACAAGCAGTTACTACTGCATATGAAAATCGTGATTACACACATGTAAAATCTTACGGAAAAATGGCCAATTCATTTGCAAATGAAACTGAAAAATCACAAATTCAAAAATTAGAATCAAAATCCGAAAATGAACAACTTATTCAAAAGGAATTAGGAATTAAATTGGATGACCGAAAAAAGGACAATTTATTTAATCACATTAACCAAGTAGACGGTTCCCCTAAAAGCGACCAAAGTGTCGTAAAAGGAATCAAGGAATTTTTAATTGAAAAAGCAGGAGAAAAAATGAAGTCGATCTCTTCTACGAAACTCTCGGATTTTCTTAAAGGAGCGTAAATAAATGCAAACATCAGTAAATTTAAGAAAAAGGGATTTAGTTTTTGAAAGGGCTTGGTTTATGTGGTTTTTTCTTATACTTATCCCTCCACTTGGCATCATTATCCTGTGGCGGCAAGGTCGGTTTAAAAAATCGGTGAGATGGATTATATCATTGATAGCTATTTTATATTTCTTATTGCCATTCATTGTAGTTGCAACTACAAAAGTACCACTATTTTATTCTCATGATGATGTAATTGCTGCCTTTAATAAGGCAAAAAAAGAATTGCATACACCTTACCAATTAAAAACGATTGAAAAAAATGACCAAACGATAACATCCCAAATAACAAAGGATATAACATTGGTCGAAAATTTAGACAAGGGTGGTCAAGTTCGTGAACTGATCATGGTAGGCCAAGGAGAAGGAACTGACATATTATTAGCTTTGGGTACTATGATTAAAGCGACGAATCCTGAATTTTCAAAAAGTGATTTATCCTCAACAATTAAGGATCTGAAAGTGATGGATGAAGGGTATCATTTTACCGATAATGGAGTAACAGTTAAAACACAGTCGGTACAATATAACTTAAAGTATTCGGATAAAGCAGGTGTTATTTTTACCGCTTCAAGGGTTGATTAAAATTTGGCTTAAAGAGTATTTAGGAGACTAGATACTCTTTTATTAATGTATTTGCACACATGTCTGTCCAAGCCCTGTTCCTTACCTCCTGGTGGTATTGATGCCAACTGTAACTTTACTTTTATTGTAACTTATAAATTAAGGGGGAAAATATTTGAATGTTCCTTTTTTATTCGAATAAACCTTTTCTGCTTACCATTGTCAAACAATCAAAAAGAATGTAAAAATTGAAGGAACATACGTTTGTGTGCATTCGGAAAATTTGATATAATTTTAGGTAAATACAATAGAATTGTTTTCCACAACTTTTACTGTATTTGACAATAAAAAAATGCTATAAATGGCAGTATCTTTTTTGTATGTAAAAAGAGCCAAAATACGCAAGTAATACATAAAAACTTGCATATTTTATGCTCTTTAATCTTATTCCATATTGTGTTAAAGCCCCCGTTAGTGTAAGTAGATTGTTTCACAAGCCATCCAAAACAACTTCATAATCACGCAGAAACGCCGCTGAAAAGCCGCGTTAATTGCTTCTGTTTCGCTTAACAGATAGCAACAAAGTGTCGTTATTATTAGCACACAAATCTTTTGCTTTATTTTTGCTTTGAGATTGAAATTCGAAAATACGATCGTTCCAAATCCTTATAACATTAACTTCTGTCAGGTACTGTAACGACCTCATTATTCTTGATGGTCTATACATAGAAGTATCCGGAATAAAACTTGATATTTCAATGCTACCTGCTTTTATTTCACCTTTCAACAGCTTGACGCTCTCGCTCTCTCCGTCTAAAAGTTTCATATAATTATCATATAAATCTCTTCTTTGATCTATCAAAAGTGCTTTGACATTTGGATAGGAATACTTATCAATAATCGACAAGGCAAAATATGGGGTTACGGTTCCGTCTTCCGGATTCACATAAATGTGATTAAAGAAATCTATATCAACAATACATCCGTGGATTGTCCCAATACCGCCAATTTTTTTAATACTATTAGATATGGATTTTAGTGCTTGATTGTATTCGCTAAATAATCCTCTGATTGCTTCTGAATAAAACGCCATTCTCTCAAAGTAATAATTGATGTCGTTATGTTCTAAATTATTAATCCTCCCACCATTTAACAGAGATATTTTCCCTGTGTTCTGGTTTTCAAGTATAAAACAATATACATTATTGTTTTTAAGCATATGTATAGTTCCTGTTCTATTAAAAGTTACTTTAATCTCAACGCCTCGGTTAAAGTCCAAATATTGCTCTCTTGAAATAGAATAAATTCCGTCAGGATAATACTTAAAAATATCATAAACTCTTGATAATTTAAAATGCTTTAAACCTATGTTTGTAGAATAATATCCAATTTGATTGTCCGAATAAAAAGATTTTTCCTCATCACAACAGTAATCATTTCGATGAGTATGTCCATTCACATATATCCAGTTACGGTTGTAATCTTCATTCGACCAGTTTTCTTTTGGCGTATGAGTTAAAATTATAACTTTATCTTTATCTAATTCACTTTTCACTTTATTGTAAATGAAATTAAATTGGTTTGTCTGTTTGATGTCCTCATCTAAAGACATAATGGTTTGCCGATAGATTCCCTGCGTGGCGTTAAATTGTGAATTCAAGCCGGAAAAACCTAATCCACCCAGTATCACAAAAGGACTTTTCAAGCAGATATGCTTCAACTCGTCCTGATCAATGAATTTCAATTGCTTTTCTGAAATAATCGTTCCGTTTGAAAGCAGCAAATCATTTTGTAAAAAGCATATGCCTAGACTTGAAAACAAATCCCGGTATTGCTGAATAATTTCATCCAATGTAAGCGAATTAGAATGTGCGACCCCGCATCGATTGAAATCCCATAATTCGTGATTCCCAAGCACTACTACTATTTGACGATGACTCCAAAACTTCGATTTCATATATTCAACTAATTCTGTATAAAACAATGTCGATATTTCAAAGTTAAAAGATATATCTCCCGCAATTAATAAGTAGTCGTCATTAGATTTATCTGTAGCAGTATCAATCATTTTTTTTACAAGCTGTCTGATATACATTTTAACTTCCCATTCAGTCGCATTTGTTGGGAATGCTTTTAAAAGTTTATGATTTAGGTGGATATCACTAATATAGTATATCTTGCGAGAAGTGTCGTTTAATTTAGCATCTGAAACCAAATCTAAATCATGAAGAACAGAGATCGCCTCTACAACCTCATTTTCTGCAGAAATCATAAGCTCTGTGTTGCAATCATAATCTTTGACGTTTTCAGCGTAAAAAGAATCGTCATATAAGTGTTGTTCGAATAATACATCGCTGCTAATATTGGCGCCTTCAATATTAAAATCGGCAAGACTTACCTCTTTAAAATCATAATCATGCAGATTAGCATTTTTCAAATCCTCATCTAAATGCTTATAAAAGTCAACAAATAAATCGAATTCTTTTACTTCATCATCTTCTCTAAAGCATATTTCTTCTATCGTAATAAATCTATGTATTTCTTTATCATAGTATTTTCTTTTAAATTTCCGTACCTGTAATTGTCTTTCCAATCTGATAATTTGAATATCGTTGTTTATATCTTCTGGCAAGCGGTTTGCTATCTCTCTAACACAAGAGCGGTCACTATACGATATCTCAGAAAGATCGTCACATTCCCCTAATATCCGTTCAAATATTTCAAGGCAATTATTTAAAGTATACATACTCTCAGTCACATAAAGAAAAGCTTTCCAACTTGAATTTACCGCCGCATTGCACAACTCCGTCGTTTTATATCTGTTCGGTACATACTTTAATGCCAATACATTATTATTAACAGCAGCATTACATAATTCTTTTGACAGAATATTCTTCGGAACAAATTCGAGCGCTAAACCATTTTGCATAATAGCTATTCTATTGCACAACTCGGTCGTTTTATATCTGTTCGGTACATACTCTAATGCCAATACATTATTATTAACAGCAGCATTACATAATCCTTTGCTTCTGTTTCTACTTGGCACATATTCCAAGGCCAATCCGTTTTGCTCAACTGCTAACACGAATAATTCTTTTGACAGAATGTTCTCCTGAACAAATTCGAGCGCTAAACCATTTTGCATAATAGCTATTCTGCAAAAGCTTTCCGACTTATATTTATCGGGAACATATTCAAGGACTTTTCCATTTTGCTTTATTGCCTCAAGATAAAGCTTTTTTGTTCGAAATTCATCAGGAATAAACGTGGAGTAGGCTATTACTCTTCCGTCATTTCTAACGGCTTCTATGCAAATTTCATCCGCCATTATTTTTCTAGACACATATTTTATAGCGAAAGCATTTTGTTTAACAGCCTCAAGACACAAAGCTACAGAATGTAAATTTTCAGGAATCAATTGAAGTGTACGACCATTTTGCTTAACAGCTTCTAAGCATCTTTCAGGCGTTTTTTCTACCTTTTCAATGTACCAACCATCTTCTTGAATGGCTGACATTATATCTCGATCACTTATAGTAGTAATCTCAGATGGCTTATCCATGCTATCCACCTCCACTGAAAACACAATTACCTAGATACATAGTACCATGTTTTCCCTTTTTTCCTAATTCATTTTACTGAACTTTCATAATCCCCCTTATCCTCCCGTAAATACGCCCAAACTTCAAGTTGTTTATATTCAATTTCTAATCTTTATTAAACTATCCTGAACCATTAGCTTAAGTGCATTTTTTCACGATCTTTAAATAAAAAGCGATGAGAATTTCAATCTCGTCGCTTTTCATAAAAGCTCTTGTATCTCCTTTTTTTCTTGAGATATATCGTGGTAATCTAACATGCTTCTACTGATTGAAGCCTCCGGGATATTCATAGTAGCTGCTAAGATATGTCCTATCCACACCAAAAGGCCAATTTGGTAGTGCGTAAATTTCTAGCATAAAAATGCTTGCACAACCTTCAAATTGGCCTAATTTTAATTTAAAAAATTGAAAATATGATTGGGTTTATTGAATCACTGAGCAACTCTATACTTTTGATTTCTCTCTGCGTTCTCAACAAGCTTCAAATACATTTTAAATCGTCTATCCATTAAGTAGGATATACCTATCGTTTTAACAGAAAGTTCAATCTTATTACAAGCCTGTAAATTCAATTCTAAGACAGCCCATATTTTCTCACCTTCTAAATAAATTGATTTTACTTTTCCAACTTTAATAAAATTATGGTCTTCAACTGGAATTCCAATAATATGCTGTATGTAATCGTGAACTATATTGATATTTATTTCTGTTAAATTAGTCACTAGTAATTTAGTCTTTATTGAATAGTTCATTCTTATTTTCCCCCAATTTATCAACATACCTTTTTTTATGTCACATCAATATTTACCTTTGGTATCCTTTCCCAGTCACTTGTAATTGTATAAATGCTAGTGCATCATCAGAGGGAATTACCCACTGTCGTCCATCTTTTGACGCATCAAGTTTTCCCTCCTTTATAGTTTTGATAATTGCCACAGACGAGAGACCCACCATAAGCGAAAGTTGTTTTGAATTGATAGACTCCTCAGCCTCAAGGGACAAAGCTATGAAGGAGCAGCGAACGAATAATCCGAGTTTAGTCCTTTCCCATTGCTCCCACTCGATTTGATAATCTGCTTTATTTGTAAATGGATTGCCCCAAACTAATCCACAAATCGATTTTAACGTGTTATACATATGATTTGGTGGTTCGCTTAATCCTGCCAAATACATATAAATGGCATGGATCTCTGCTGCAAGAGGAAAAGGGAAAACTTCACCCCTGATGTTTATTCGTTGTGGTTGAGGCATAACACCTATTGAATAATGATCAAATTTCAAGGAAAGCTTTTCGAAACCCTCTACTAATTCTTTTATCATTTCATCATAAAAATCTCTATTAAGAAATTTAACCATTCGCATTTTGCTCCCTCCTTTCGTTTTTTAGTTTAGTTTAGTAAAGTAAACTTAATTTATTTTTTTTACTTTGTCAACACTTCATATTCAAAAAGGAATAACTTAAAAAGAAATCTTACTCCCCTTTCATTCCCTTCTTATTTGAAAAAACTGATTAACACAAATGAATTTTTACTCTTAATTAGCAAATACTAATTTACTGGAAAGTAACACGAATAAATTAAACCATTTGTAAAACTTGTTCTTTCGGGGGAAAAATCATTTGTCAATTGTAACAAAAACATGGCAGGAAAATTGGACAAAAGAATCAAAGCAAAAATGGATAAATCTCGGCTATAAATATACAGCGTTAGATCAAATATTTGAAATTGCTGAGCAACATGCTGCGCCAACACAAATGTGTTCTTTGAAGCGATATCCAGTAAAATTAAACTCAGCAAACAAAAAGCATTATACAAATGCTGGATATAAATGGACCTTTGCTGGAGACACAATAATGGTTCTTCCTAGTGAGCTAACAAAAGGTTCACACACTGAGATTATGTGTATTTGTGATGAATGTAATAAAGTTATACAAAATGTAGTTTATAAAGATTATTTAAAAACAACTAAGGATGAAACTATTCCTCAAAAATGTGGAAAATGTGGAAATTCCATTAGAAAAAGTAAAGATGAGTATAAATCACAATTGAAAAAAGTCCATGGTAATGATTATTTATTAATTGGTGAATATGAAGGAATGCATAAAGCAACACTTCATAAACATGTTTCGTGTGGGACTATAAAAGAAATGATCCCACACGATTTGTTAAAAAGGCAAGGTTGTTTCAATTGCAACAGCCAATTATATATTGATGAATCAAATTGTTTAGCAGCAACACACAAACATCTATTATATCAGTGGGATTATGAACAAAATCCTATACTTCCAACTGATATAAAAGCGGGGTCTAATATTAAAGTATATTGGATATGTCCCGATGATATTAGGCACAAATATCCTATGGTGATCGCCAAAAAGGCTTTAGAAAATCGAGGGTGCCCGATATGCTCTGGAAAATTAGTACATGAAACCAATTGCCTACAAACCACACATCCGAAAATGTCTAAGATGTGGGATTACGAAAAGAATGGGGATGTTACTCCACGAGATGTTACATACGGAAGTAATAAAAAATATTTTTGGATTTGCGCTTATGGGCATCCCTCATATAAATCAAAGGTTAAACAGATTTCAAGGGGCGAAGGTTGTCCAATATGTCAAGAAAGCAAAGGTAATAAATATATTAGAAATTGGCTTGAATCTGTTGGTTTGAAGTTTTCACGTGAAGAAAAATTCCACGGTCTTAAAGTCATTAATCAACTTAAATTTGATTTTTTTGTTGATAACAGCCAAGGAAAAGTTTTAATTGAATTTCACGGAAAACAACATTATCAATACCATGAATTCTTTCATAACGGTTCCCGTAAAAATTTAAAAAAGCAATTTAAATATGATGGGGTAAAACGAAAATTTGCAAAAGAGAATCAAATACCATTAATAGTTATCCCTTACAAATTAAACGGAAAGCAATACAATGAGAAAGAAACAATAAAATGTTTGAAGTACCAGCTTAATAAACTTAATATCTATTATAATCAGCCCCCAAGATGATCTATCTTGGGGTTTTTTAATCAACGCAGTTAACTGAATATTGTCAGTATCGTTCATTATTTTTCGTCTTTCAATTAATTACCTTTATGGATTTTTCCCCCGCTGTTCTTACTGTAAAGATCACACCCAGAATACAATCAACAGTTTCCTCGTTAATAAGACTTCCATTTTCACAAAGGGGGTGGGGCATAAAACGAACTGAACATTAAATTATTGAACACCTACCACCCCCCAGAATTTTTTTAAAAAAATTTCACCCTTTATGGCAATCTTTTAGGAATTCCGAGAATAAACGAGATAAATTAAGATATATTGCGTTTTCAATAGGGTGAAATATGCCTTCATCTTTTTTTTACTTGTGTTTCATTTTTATTAAGGAAACAACAAAATGCGCTCCAAGACATTTAAAGATATGATATATACATACAAATCAGCTGAAGACACTAAAGATAACATTTAATGTCAATTTAAATTAAAACCGGGTCATGACCCCAATTTAATGGGGGATTACAAATGAAAAATTTAAAGAGTTTTTAACGAAGTCAGCAACAGCAATATCCTTTTCCAGATATACAATCTCTTATTGATGATAATATCCAAAGGAAAAAACAATAGCACTCACAGTTGGGAAATTCAAAAAAATTCCGAAAAACATGCTCTAAATCTGAATTCCCATTACCCAGCTATATTATTTAAAGAAGGTTTCAGTAATTTGATTAGTTCATAGGTTATCAGCTCGTTGATTTCAAGGATGACCCTTATAGTGATGACAAGCACTTTATAGGATAGAAAGATTATGAGTTTTTATACCTTGTTCTTTGAAATGTAGATAAAGGAAATTCCAAAGCATATGCTAATAAAATTGCTCGTTGGACGGCGGATGATTGAAGTTGAAAATATGAAAACAAAACTCACAAAATCGTAAGGCTTATGTTGGTTGAACCAGAAGCAATTAATATTGATATAGTTAAAAAATCCACGATTTATAGGTAGATTCTAGGTCGGGTAAATCTACAAGACCTATGCGAACCTAAATTAACCTATACTTCTTTAATTTAACTTCTGTTAAAACTTTAACTTAATTTTTGAACAATTATAAATCTATTGCTACTAGAAATAGGAGGTAAAGTAAATGCCTATTGCGGAAATAAGCGTTAATGTTAATAACACAGAAATAAGGCAATACATCAATCAGAAACTTGATGAATCCATAAAAGAAGCTTTTTTCACTTGGGATATTGAACAAATGTCGAAGCAAACGTGCATGAGCAAATCTTTTCTAGAAAATGAAATCCTAAGAGATCCAAGAATGAAATTACTTGAAAGGCGAAAGGAAAAGGGGAAAAGGTATTGGTTTTATGAAGAATCAAAACGTGTAATGAGAGAAATTATGGATAAGTGGTGACAATTATGACCTGGATAACCTATCCTCAATTCATGACAAATACTTTAAAAACTGCTAATGTAAGTTATGTGCAATGTTATTTATATTTTACTAGTTGGTTTAAGAATTTAAGTAGGCATTGCTCTCATTTCAATTCCCCCAAGCGCGTCTGTCCACGCAGGGAAAGGGAAGATTAAAATGGAACTGTACAAAACAAAAAAAGATAAAGACCTCTATTATTACTTAAATGCTAAAGGTGATAAAAGGTGGTGTTATCGTTATCGGTATTATGATGCACTTGGAAAACGCAAAGAAAAGTCACAGCAAGGCTTTACAAGTGAAAAAGAAGCATATAAGGCCCTACTAGAAATAAAAGCAAGCATCATAAATGGCGATGTGAAACAAGTTGAAAATTCAAATTTAACCATATCTGAATGGTTAGACATTTGGTTCGAAACACATAAGAACGATTGGAAAATTACTTCCCAAATACAGCGCCAAAATGCTATTAAGTATCAAATGAAGCCTTTGCTTGGAAAATATAAATTAGCCGAACTAGATAAGACCACCTATAAACGTATGTATATTAATGAGCTCTTGAAAAAATATGAGCCTAGCACGGTCCGCTTATTCCACCGTTTGTTCAAAGTAGCTGTTAATGCAGCTGTGGATAGTGAAATTATCCCGCGAAATCGTTTTACAAAGATCACCATTCAAGGTAGTGAAGAGTTGGATGATAATTTTTTTACTGCAGAGGAACTTAAAACATTTCTTGCTGTTGCCAAGCGATTAGAGAATATCACCAATTACACTATCATCTTGCTTCTTGCTTATACAGGTTTAAGGAAAGGTGAGGCATTGGGATTAACATGGAGAAATGTGGATTTTGACAATAAAACTATAACTGTGGAACGAACTAGAGATAAAAGAGGAGCCCGACCACCAAAAACGAAAAATAGCTACCGGACCATTTTAATTGATGACTCGCTCATTTACCAATTAAAAATATACCGTACATGGTGCAATCAAACAATGTTGTCATTTGGGAAGCATCTTTCAGATGATGATTTTGTGTTCATTTCGTACCAATCAAGCACACCGATGGGAGAAAACACATTAAAATATTGTTTTGACCGAATAACTAAAAATGCCGATTTAAAACCTATTACTCCCCATGGTTTACGACACACTCATGCTACGATCTTAATTGGTCAACGTATCCCGGTGAAGGTGATTGCAGAAAGGTTAGGAAATACTCCCCAAATGATTTTGAACATTTACGGTCACTCCTTTAAATTGCTGGAGGAGGAATCAGTAATCGCCTTTGAAAAGGCCTTACATTTTTAAATTGGGGGAAGTTTTGGGGGAGGTTTTCAAATTACCCATTTAAAACCCCATAAATACTAGGGTTTTTGCTACTATTGAGTTCTACTCTCGTTAATTGATTTGCTTATTAAACAATAATAACCAAAACCCTAGAAGCGTTGATATAGCGCAGTTTCTAGGGTTTTTTATTTTTCCCTCTGCTTTGTACGTTAATTCGTGTATTTTCTACATCTGTTCGTGCATTTTTTACATTTTTTATGACAATGACAATGGCTACACTCACAATATTTTGGGTGGTGACAGTGGCACCAATCAAAAGGCATTTTATAAAAGTGATATTTACAATGTTCCCTACAATGATTGGAAATCGGACATTTTTTATCGTGCTTTGAACAGTAGCATTTACATGATTTACGCTTACAATCATGTTTTGAGCATTTTTGGCAGAGGCACTTATGTTCTTTATACTGTTTTATGTTCCGATGATGACTTCGTG
Organism: Neobacillus sp. PS3-12; assembly: GCF_030915385.1. Lineage (GTDB taxonomy): Bacteria > Bacillota > Bacilli > Bacillales > Cytobacillaceae > JAEVLT01. The sequence continues at coordinate 1,322,711 of NZ_CP133268.1, forward strand.
TACATTTAGAATGCTTACAGGGGTGCTTATCCTTATCATGATGGATTGAACAGCTGGAACTCGAGCGTTTATTACAAAAATCCCTAGAATGACTGGAAATTGGACATTTGTTATAATGCTTTGAGCAGCAGCATCTGCATGATTTACGCTTACAATCATGTTTTGAACATTTTGGGCAGAAGCGCTTATGTTCTTTATGCTGTTTTATGCTCCGAGGATAACTTCTTATTGTCCGGTGATGACTTCTTATTGTCCGATGGTAACTTCTTATTGTCCGATGGTGACTTCTTATTGTCCGATGGTGACTTCTTATTGTCCGATGATGACTTCGTTTAGTCCGATGATGACTTCGTGAACATTTAGAATGTTTACAGGAGTGTTTATGCTCATCATGATGGCTTGATGAACTGGAACTCGAACGTTTATGTTCATGATGGCTTGATGAACTGGAACTCGAACGTTTATGTTCATGATGGCTTGATGAGCTGGAACTCGAACGTTTATGTTCATGATGGCTTGATGAGCTGGAACTTGAACGTTTATGTTCATGATGGCTTGATGAGCTGGAACTCGAACGTTTATGTTCATGATGGCTTGATGAGCTGGAACTCGAACGTTTATGTTCATCATGGTGTTTGCAACTGCTAGAACTGGAAAGTTTAAGTTCATCAAAATGGTTGGAGCAGCTGGATGTCGAGAGTTTATCCTTATCATTAGGCTTTTTTATCACATCAGTATTTCTTAACTCACTAAGTTTTATCTTTTGAGGTTTTTTTATCAAATTTACTCACCCTTTTTTATTAAGATACATTTATTTATGAGATTATCCCATTTTTAAAATATTCTTTATCCCAGTAAATGAATGGGACATCTGCTTATCTTTTTAAAAATGGGTGTTGAGCGTCCACGCTTGTCCATAACAAAATAGAAGAACTCGGCATACAATATAGGGGAATGCTAACGTGAATTTCGGCCCACATCATGCCCAATTTTCAACATAATTTGCACACAAAAAAAGAAGCGAGAACCAGGGGGGATCCTTACTCCGCCGATCATCGGGATTTCTGAAACTGCGGAAGCAAACTTTCTAAATGAAAACACCCAGATGGGTGCCCGGCTAGATAAAGTTTTCTTCGAAAACCTTGTGAAATACAATGATCAGCCATACTATGAGTTGGTTGCTGCAAATATATTTGAACTTGATTTTTCTCCAACAATGGCAAATTCGGAAGGGACATTTACCCAATTGACAGAAAAAGTTATTTTGGAACTTACGTTTAAAGTATTGCAAGTTCAACAAGTTGAGATTGTCGGTGCTATTAATTAAGTAGTCCCTGTTTTTACTGCGCTTACACCACGTCCTGATAGTATGTGAGAACTAATCGATTAAAAAGAAGCTGATTCCCCGCTTCTTTTTTTGTGTAACAATGTTAAGAATTCCGGCATGAGGTAGACCAAAAATTATTCATGTTCTCCCCATTGTGATGCACAAAAAAACCCATTTTAAAAAAATAAAGCAAACGTCTATTATACTTGTCCATACGTTTATGGGGACAAGGAATATGTTAATAGTGGAATGATTTCATTCCAAAAAAATAAAAGAAATGGGGTAATTTTTTGGACGCAAATAATAATATGTGTGGCCAAACACAAGGAGCAGGCCAGAATGGACCATGTCCGGTACCTGCTACACAACAAATACCGTTAACAAACTTAGGTACAACACCTGTGACGGGATTGCCCGTTACTACTGTTAAGCTTCCGGTTGTTATCGCAGAACCAACTCTTCAAATCGTGGTGGAATCAAACCTTCCTCTTATGACTCCTGCAACAGAAATCAAAAGAGTGAAGAAACATGTATTCCTGAATGAGGTGAAACTGATTCCGTTTTCTTTTGCACGCTTTGGTGGTGGTACAGCAACACCAACAGACTACTTTGCGGCAACAAGAGCAAAAGTATTCGTAAGAGGGCATATCCGTAAAAACATCGAATATGCCAATGGTGCATGTTCCAGGACCGCTTATGGATCAAACTGTCGATGTGCCATTCAGCGGGTTTACAGAAATCACGTTTCCCGCACTTGTCCCAGGAGGCCCAGGGGGAATCATTACTCCGCCGATTATCGGGATTGCTGAAACTGCGGAAGCAAACTTCCTGAATGAGAAAACCCAAATGGATGCTCGTTTGGACAAGGTTTTCTTCGAAAACTTGGTAAAATACAACGAACAGCCATACGGTGAGTTAGTCGCTGCGAACATGTTTGAGCTTGATTTTTCTCCGAGAATGGCAAATCCTGAAGGAACGTTTACTACGTTGACAGAAAAAATCGTTCTAGACCTTACGGTAAAAGTATTACAGGTTCAACAAGTTATGTTTGCTGCTGCTACCGCTCCTCTTCAAATTGTTCCTTTGCTTACTGCACTTACACCTCCTGCAACACCATAAGAGCATAAAAAAGCAGCTGGCGAAGCCAGCTGCTTTTTTATCTTTGTACATAACGCTGTAAGAGCTTTGGCATGAGGTAGACCAAAAATATTCGTGTTCTCCCCCTATATTGAATTGTGGCTCTTCTATTTTGCTTGGACAAATGTGGACGCTCAAAACCCATTTTTGAAAAAATAAGCAAATGACCCATTCGTATACTGTGATAAAGAATATTATAACAATGTGAAAAATTCATCAAAAAAAAGAAATGAGGTATTCTTTTTGAGCGAAAATAATATGGGGGGGCAAACACAACGGGCAAGTCAGAATGGACCTTGTCCAGTGTCTGCTACCGAACAAATACCCTTAACAAACTTAGGTACACCAGTAAACACAGGTGGATTACCTGCTGCTAGAATTAAGGTTCCGGTTGTCATCGCAGAACCAACCCTTCAAATCGTGGTGGAATCAACGATTCCTCTTGCGACTCCTGCAACAGAAATCAAAAGAGTGAAGAAACATGTATTCTTGAGTCAGGTAAAACTGGTTCCAGTTCAATTTGCACGCATTGCTGGAACAGATTTTTTTACCGCAACAAGAGCGAAAGTATTCGTAGCCGGGCATATTCGCAAAAACATTGAATATGCCACTGGTGCATGTGCTGGTCCGCTTATGGATCAAATCGCTGATGTGCCATTCAGCGGGTTTACTGATATCTCAACTGGAGCAACTCCAGGGGGAATCCTTACTCCACCAATCATCGGTATTTCTGAAACCGCAGAAGCAAACTTCCTAAATGAGAAAACCCAATTGGGTGCTCGTTTAGATAAAGTTTTCTTCGAAAACCTAGTAAAATACAATGAACAGCCATACGGTGAGCTCATTGCAGCCAACATGTTTGAACTTGATTTTTCGCCAACAACGGCAAATCCTGAAGGAACGTTTACTACATTGACAGAAAAAATTGTTCTGGACCTGACGTTTAAAGTATTGCAGGTTCAACAAATTCAAATTACTGGCGTTGCTCAAATCGTTCCTATCCTTACGGCAATTACACCGCCTCCTAGCCCGTAGTCGTTTGATGGAATGGGTTGCTTCTTCTGAAGTGAAGAATATTGTAACAAAAAACAAAGACCCGATCTTCTTCGATCGGGTCTTCTTAATCATTTATTTTTTTCCAATCAATTGCCCTCAAAAGATTGTGAGACAATTTGATGTTGTAAAGTTTATTTTTGGAGTTCATCGAAACAAATCCTTTCGGACTGTGCAAAACCGTATATCCCAAAGTCCCGAATACCACATATCCTCTTGGACGTATGTTTCAACAATTCCCATATTTTCATTAGGTTTCCTCCCTGCCGCCAAAAGGCTAAGGGGAAACAGGGGGTGTGAGACCAGTCAGGAAAGGGACAATGGCAGTCGCACCAGTAATGGCGACTTGCTGTACTTGCAATACTTTGAGTGTTAGATCCAAGACGATCTTTTCCGTCAGCTGAGTAAACGTTCCCTCGGGACTTGCCGTAACTGGAGAAAAATCAAGTTCAAATATGTTCGCAGCGACTAATTCCCCATATGGCTGTTCGTTATATTTGACAAGATTTTGAAAGAAAAATTTATCCAATCGGGCGTCCATTTGGGTTAATTCATTTAGGAAATTAGCTTCGGCACTTTCGGAAATCCCGATAATCGGGAAATTAAGAAATTTCTTAATTTCGGTAAAACCGCTAAACGGAACATCGGCAATTTGGTCCATAAGTGGTCCATTGCATGCAGCACCGGCATATTCGATGTTTTTGCGAATATGACCGGACACAAATACTTTCGCCCTTGTTACTTTAAAATAGTCAGTTTTATCAATGCGCTTGAATGAAACAGGCACCAGTTTGATTTGTTCCAAGAATACATTTTTCTTCACTCTTTTGATTTCGGTCGCAGGAGTTGAAAGTTGGATGTTCGCCTCCACTGCAATCTGTAAGGTCGGCTCTACTAATACAACAGGCGTTTTAATTCGCATAACCAGAATACAAACCTTGATATCACGTGTCCCCTCAGAGACAAAAGGCTCCTCGGGGATAATAGACTTGTATTTCTGCAATGTTTTACGTTTTTGCTGATCGTATAATGAAAAATCCAAAGGAATTACCCCACTTTTTAATATAGTCAAAAATAAGGTATTCCGCGTTTGTCACGATTGCTAACGATTCCGCGCTTTTGTCATAAAAAATGGGCATTTATACAAGGACATTTGCACATGCGCTTCATAAGCATTGTTCATATACTCAGGTATAACTTCAACACGTACAGAATTAGACTGCCTGTTATGAACACCATTTTTCCCCTTGTTTTTTTCTTTTAGGTGTTTATGTATACTAAACTAACCTCTAAAACCTGCGAAATGGACTTAATTTGGCCTTTTTGTCTGCCTAAAAAAAGATCTAACACCATAGCAAACATATACTTAATGAAACCATCTATTCTTAATGGTTATAATACATATAATTTTTGAATAAGTATGAAAATAAAACCTTTTTTATCAAAAATTTATACGTTACTTTTTGAAACTTATGGGATACCTTCCGTCCCATAAAAGATATTTATCACTCTTAGTTGATTACTCCATATAATGAAATTGCCTAAGAATTGGGGATGGGAGGACAATAAAAGAATGGAAAAAAAAAATGAAGCTTGTTTAAAAAATGAAACTGTTTTAATTCAATCGATTATTTGTTCTAAAAAAGTGAAGCTTATCGCCTTTGCAAAAACAAAACTAAAAAAAATAAGTAGTAGGGATATTCAATTTATTCCTGATCCTTCAAGTATTCAGATCACGACGACCCTCTTAAAAGACTTAATAGTAATCCAAGGATTTGTTAAAGGCAGTGTTATTGTAGATGGAAGATTCGTTAAGAAAGTAACCCTTTCTTTTCAGGAAGAGGTAATTTGTGAGGGCGCATGTCCAGGTGATGAATTGAAACACACTAAACCCATTTTAGAGGGAATTTTGCCCCCACAAGTAATACCAAATGAAGACCATGATGGACACTTTGTTCTATTTAAAGCTATTTTTAGTATCCAAGTCACTGTTGTAAGAGAAAAAATAGGAACCATATGTGTAACTATTATTGGGGACATAAATGAAGAGAGATGTAAACACCAAACACCTGCAACAGCAGTAATTCCTTTTGAAATGGAAAAAGCAATAAAGGACGAAAGCGAAAGTCATGATTGTCATTGTCATTACCATGATTGTGACGAAGAGGACTTCCCGTGTATGTGCGAAGAGGAATCCGAGGAGAAAAGCAGCACAACTTAAGATTTATTACTAAGTCTAAAAGTCCACTTTAAAACAACCAAGCAGACATCTAATGGAGAGTCTGCTTTATTCCGTTAAAGGATACTAATCATCTAGCGTTTATATGAATATAATATGGAAGGAGAATGCTATGGATTCAAACAGTAAACGCCTAAGTTATGATCGTTTAAGTGCTCGGGTCCACTTCTATAAAAATCATTCTATGGAGCTTGAAAAAAAACTAATTCTAGCTGAAGAAAAAATTGAACGCTTGCAGGGAGAATTGAAAAAAGCTTCATTAGAAAAGGCAAAAGTGCGTGAACAACTAATAGAACTTGGACAAGCTCAAACAGAAAGTTCTAAATCCTTGTTTGAATTGGCTAACGATAGTGATAGCATGGATGCTGTTAACAACGCATATAACAGTATTGCATATTTTGACTATGCTATTCACTTTTTAGGGAATAAACCAGGGATCATTAAAGGATCATTTTATATAAAAAATACTGGAGCGAAACCATTGGAACATCCTTATGTTTGTTTTCGTTTTACCCCTTCTCATCTAGCTAATTTAGAAGAATGTTATTTACTACAACAGGAAAATAGAAAAAATTCGCAGTGGAGATTTGTGGAAAGGAATTGGGCTATTAATGCAAGAGATAAAGGGGAGGTTTGGATTTGTCCTGATTATGATATGAAAATCATGCCGGGTTCTTGTGTAGCAATAAATGATTTCCAATTCTATCTTAAGGATAAACATTATTCTTGTATCGTTGAGGCATTTGTTTTTTATAATAAAAGAAAGTACAAAATTAAAGCATCGAATAGGATTATTGTTAATAATAAGAATTCTATAAAATTTATGCCAACATAATAATTAAGCGCATTTGAAAATTCTTTTCCAAATGCGCTCATCATTTATTAATTAGTATTTAATTAAATAATACTTCTTTTTCCCGCGGCGGATGATTGTATACTTTCCTTCAATCTTGTCAGCAGCCTGTAAAGTATAGCTGCTGTCGGTTACTTTTTCACCATTTAGTGAAACGGCACCATTTGTAATATCTTCGCGGGCTTGGCGCTTTGATGGTGAAATTTTTGCTGCAACAAGTAAATCAACTAGATTAGCTTCTGTTTCTTCCTTCACTTCATAGGAAGGAACATCTTTAAATCCTTGTTGGATTTCAGCCGCAGAAAGGTTTTTAACATCGCCGCTAAATAAAGCCTCTGAAATCTTAATCGCCTGCTGAAGAGATTCTTCGCCATGAATTAACCGTGTCATTTCCTCGGCAAGTGCTTTTTGCGCTTTGCGAAGATGTGCTTCTTCTTGGACAGATTTTTCTAATGATTCGATTTCTTCCTGGCTTAAGAAAGTAAAAAACTTTAAGTATTTGACAACATCAGCATCAGCCGTGTTAATCCAAAATTGGTAGAACTCATATGGTGTTGTCTTTTCAGGATCAAGCCAAACTGCACCGCTCTCCGTTTTTCCGAATTTCGTTCCGTCTGCCTTTGTGACGAGCGGGATCGTTAAACCAAAAGCCTTCGAACCTTCTGGCATCATCTTGCGGATTAATTCTAAGCCTGTTGTAATATTTCCCCATTGATCACTGCCGCCTATTTGTAATTTGCAATTATGATGTTCGTACAAATGCATAAAATCCATTGCTTGTAAAATGGTATAAGTGAATTCTGTGAAAGAAATACCTGTCTCAAGCCGGTTTGCGATGGTATCTTTTGCAAGCATATAATTAACGCCAATATGTTTCCCGATATCACGTAAAAATGTAACGATATCCATGGAGCCAGCCCAATCGTAGTTGTTCACCAAAATCGCACCATTGTCGCCTTCAAAATTAAAAATTTTCTCCAGTTGTTTTTTAATGCAGGAAACATTATGCTCGACTGCTTCTAACGTTTGCAAATTCCGCTCTTCACTTTTACCGCTTGGATCCCCAATAAGACCAGTTGCGCCGCCCACTAATACAATCGGACGATGGCCTTGTGCCTGAAACCTTCTTAACGTTAAAAATGGCAGCAAATGGCCAATGTGCATACTGTCCGCCGTTGGGTCGACACCGCAATATAGAGAGATTTTTTCCTTATTTAAAACTTCTTTAATCGCTTCCTCGTCTGTCTGCTGATAAATAATTCCTCGCCATTGTAAATCCTGTAATAATTCCATTTCATCATCCCTTTCTACAAAAATAAAAAACGCCCCTGCAATCATGCAGGGACGCAAACTTATGCGCGGTACCACCCGGCTTGAGGAAAATAATCCTCCACCTCGAAATTTAACGGTTAAAACCGTTCACCGCTACTCTTTTCATTCACGGCAAAAGCTCAGGAAAGTAATTCATTTTTCTATTTGTACTAGCTTGCACCAGCCGCCAGCTCTCTAAAAACAGGGATAGAAAAACTACTCGTATGATTTTCCCATCATAGCCACTAATAAAATTAAACTTATCACTTTTTTACCACAATTTCATGTATAATGTCAATCCTATTGCGGGAATCTCAAAATATGGGGAATCCTGTCTAATACGATATACCTATATGCTATAATGAAGTTGATTTTATAAGGAGGTGTGCGATGAAAGATAGTGGGCTTGCGAAAATAAAATCAATCAAAAAAACAATAGAAGGAAGAAAGCCTACCTTTTGGAATTTTATCCTTATTCTTTTTACTATTATCATTCTCTGCATCAGTTTTGGTGTTGGAATAGGAGCTGGATTCTTTGCCTCGCTTGTAAAGGATGAACCCGTCCGCTCCTATAGCAGCATGAAAAAAGACATTTATGATTATACCGAGACATCCAATCTTTATTTTTCAAATGATGTTTATCTTGGAAAACTAAATTCAGACTTAGACCGGGATGAAGTAAAGATTGACCAAGTGTCAAAACATTTAATTGATGCCGTCATCGCAACAGAGGATGAATATTTTTATCAGCATAAAGGGGTTGTCCCTAAATCAATCCTCCGAGCTTTTTTACAAACGGTTACACATTCCCCGATTCAAACTGGCGGAAGCACCCTGACACAGCAATTAATTAAAAACCAGATCTTAACGAATGAAGTTTCTTTTCAACGAAAAGCATCTGAAATTTTGCTTGCGCTTCGTTTAGAGAAATTCTTTTCCAAAAAAGAGATTCTCGAGGCCTATTTAAATGTGTCTACCTTCGGAAGAAATTCATCTGGGAAAAATATTGCAGGTGTTGGGACAGCTGCTGAAGGGATTTTTGGGAAAAACGCAAAAGACTTAACATTACCTGAAGCTGCCTTCATTGCCGGCCTTCCACAAAGTCCTTTTGGTTACACACCATTTACCAAGGAAGGTACAGTTAAGAGTGATCTTCAACCGGGAATTTCCAGAATGAAAACAGTCTTAAAGAGGATGTACGATGGCGGTTATATTAATCATAGCCAATACATAGAAGCGTCTGCCTATGACATCTCTAAAGACTTTATTTCTCCTAAAGATAGCCCAAATGAGAAATATCCATGGCTCACGACAGAAATAGAAAATCGCGCTAGCCAAGTACTTGCTCCTATACTTGCGAAGAATTATGGGATTGATGAAAAGACATTAGATAAGGATAAAAACATAAAAGATAAATATCTATCTTTAGCAAGCCGTGCTCTTCGGCAAAAAGGTTATGAAATCCACACGACGATTGATAAAGATATTTATGACGCCATGCAAAAGGCTAAAGATCAGTATCCCTCTTATGGCCCTGATAAACCACAGGTTGTGAAAGATCCCGATAAAGAAGGGAGTACAACAGTCATGGAGCCTGTTGAAGTGGGAGCGATGCTGATTGAAAATAAAACTGGGAAAATTATTAGCTTTGTAGGCGGGAGAGATTATAACAGACAGCAGCTTAACCATGCTACAAGTGCAATAAGACAAAATGGCTCGACGATGAAGCCCTTGTTGGTTTATGCTCCTGCCTTTGAGCTTGGTAAAGCATCACCGGGAACAGTTCTACCCGATGTGGCCTTAAATCTAAACCCAGAGGATCCTAATAATCCTTGGCCACATAACTATGATCTTCGTTATAGCGGTTTGGTTTCTGCACGGTATGCTCTTACAAAGTCCTATAACGTTCCAGCAGTAAAGCTTTATAAAGATATTGTCAGTCAAAATCCCGCAAAGTACTTAGAGAAAATGGGGTTTACCTCTCTTGTAAAGGATGACTATACAAATCTGGCAACAGCCATTGGTTCACTTAAGCATGGTGTTACAGTTGAAGAAAATACAAATGCTTTTACAACTTTTGCCAATGACGGCAAATTTATTGATGCTTATTTAATTGATAAAATTGTTGATAAACATGGCAAAACCATCTATCAGCATGAGGTAAAGCCAGTAGACGTCTTTTCCCCGCAAACAACCTTTTTAACACTAGATATGATGAGAGATGTTATTAGTAAGGGTACCGCTGCGGGCATCAATGGAGAGTTAAAGTTCAAAGCAGATTGGGCCGGCAAAACAGGAACTGGCGTGGATTACTTTGATTCTTGGTTCGTGGCCACTAATCCAAATGTAACTTTTGGAATTTGGACAGGATATGACACGCCCAAATCGTTACAGTCCAAAGAAAGTTTAACTTATAGTCAAAGAACAAATAATCTTTGGGCAGATTTAATTAATTCCGCCTATGATGTTAAGCCTGACTTAATTGCTCCAAAAGAGGAATTTAAAAAGCGGATGGAATTGTTAAGCTTTCCTATTGTGCGGTTTCAGGTTTGCTGCCATCTAAGACATGTTCAGATTCAGGGCTTGTCGAAAGTGATTATTTTAATTCAAAGTTTGCTCCCAAAGAGGAAGATGACAGTCTGATTAGTGGGAAATATGTTGAAATAAATGGAAGCAAATACTTAGCTGATGATTCTACACCAGATGATTTTGCTCAAAAAGGACTTATGCTAAATCCAGATTTTATCCATCGTTTAGTCGGCAATAATTTTACTGATTATAATCAACTCATTCCCAAAAAAGACCGCTGGAATTCTATTTTTGTCCCAGGTGCAAAGATTGAGGAAAACGAAAAATCACCTGCCAGTGTCACTTTGAACGTTTCAGGTAATACTTTGTCATGGAACCCTGTTCCCGAACCAGATATTATCGGTTATCGGGTGTACAAAAGCGGATTTTTTACACATAAAGTTGCAAGCATTAAAACTGGTTCTTCCCTTACCTATTCAGCTGCCGATGGTGATTATTATGTAACTGCGGTAGATATTAGGGGGAATGAATCTGAAGCTTCTAATCCAGCCGTTATTGGAGAGTACCCTTAATAGAAACAAAAGACCGATTAGTTGCACCGGTATTTCCTACAGGCTGTAGATTAAGTTAAAAATATTACGGACAGAATAGCTAATAGAAATAGTGTTAGTGTCCGTAAGAACGCCTATTACGGACAAAACCAGGGCTGCGGATTGCAATACTGTCCGTAAGAGCACTGATTGCGGACAAAATCGGGGCAACAAACGGCTAATCTGTCCGTAAGATTATATTCGTGATTTGCAGTAAAGAAGTTTCTCGACACACAGAGCAAAAGACCGATTAGTTGCACCGGTCTTTTGCTTTTCATTTATTAATCTTCTAAAGTGGAAAGGTCACCTGTTGGCAGGTTAAGCTCCCAAGCTTTGAGGACACGTCTCATGATTTTACCGCTTCGAGTTTTTGGCAGTTTATCACGGAATTCAATCTCTCTCGGAGCTGCATGGGCAGCTAGTCCTTTTTTAACAAACAATCTGATTTCTTCAATTAATTCTTCAGATTGCTCATATCCATCCCTTAATGCAATGAACGCCTTAATAATTTCACCGCGTACAGGATCTGGTTTACCAATAACACCAGCCTCTGCAACTGCAGGGTGTTCAACCAATTTACTTTCGACTTCAAATGGACCTACACGCTCCCCAGCAGTCATGATTACATCATCAACACGACCTTGGAACCAGAAGTATCCATCTTCATCCATATAGGCAGAGTCGCCTGATACATACCAGTCACCAGGCATAAAGTAAGATTCATATTTAGCTGGATTATTCCAAATTGTATGCATCATGGATGGCCAGCCTTTTTTGATTGCCAAGTTACCCATTCTGTATGGAGGCAGCTCATTACCTTGGTCATCAACAATGGCAGCTTCTACGCCTGGAATTGGTTTACCCATTGAACCAGGTTTAATTTCCATGCAAGGATAATTACAAATTGTCTGTGCTCCTGTCTCAGTCATCCACCATGTATCATGGACTCTTAGGTTAAACACTTTTAATCCCCATTTTACTACTTCAGGATTTAACGGCTCTCCAACACTTAGGATATGACGAAGACTTGATAAATCATATTTCTTTACAATTTCATCTCCGGCACCCATCAACATCCGAAATGCTGTTGGTGCACTGTACCAAACTGTAACACCAAATTCTTCGATCATGCTGTACCAATCATCAGGACTAAAACGTCCGCCAATAATAACATTAGATGTTCCGGTTAACCATGGACCAAAAATACCGTAGGATGTTCCTGTTACCCATCCTGGGTCTGCAGTACACCAATAAACATCGTCTTCACGCAAATCAAGAACCCATTTTGCTGTTTGATAATGCTGAATCATTGCATTATGTACATGCAAAACCCCTTTTGGTTTTCCAGTCGAACCAGAAGTATAATGAAGGATCAACCCATCTGTACGCTGTACCCATTCAATTTTTAATTGATTGCTAGCTTCACCCAGTCTTTTTAAGAAGTCAATATATGGGCCTTCCTCTTGAACATTTGAGCCAACAAGGAAAATATGCTTCAAGGATGGTAATTCATCAACAGGGACACGCTCAAGTAATTCTGGAGTTGTCACTAGAACTTTTGCTTCACTGTCTTCAAGGCGGTCTCTTACTGCGCCCTCCATGAATGCTTCAAATAATGGACCAACAATGGCTCCAACTTTAATGGCACCCAAAACAGCAAAGTAAAGTTCAGGAGAGCGAGGCATGAAAATAAATACTCGGTCACCTTTCTCGACATCTGCATAGTTTCTAAACACATTTCCTGCTTTATTTGACAAGTCTTTCATTTCTTTAAATGTATACTTTTCGTTTCTCGAGCCATCCCGATAGTATAAAGCAACTTTATTTTTGCGGAATGTTTTAACGTGACGATCTATGGCTTCATATGCTAAATTGACAAGACCTGTCTCATGCCAAGTAAAATTTTTCTCTGTTTCATTCCAATCAAATTGTTTGTACGTTTCATCGTAATTTCCTAGATTATGCTCCCCTTGCATAACTGGCAGCGCTTCCACTTTCATTTTAAAAATTCCCCCTTTTGTCGTAATTAATTAGATTATAGTATAATTTCGCTATTTTCTCAATTTTTTAAATATTTTTATTCAAAAATTTTTACGACTTTTTTCGCTAAATGTCGAACAAATCTTTTTAAATTTTACAGAAAATTTAGGAAAAACACTTTAAAAAAAATGAATTTATGTATAATAGAATTGATAGCTGGAATTTTCACTCAGGTGGTGGCCGTATGGAACATAAGAAAACTTATAATATGAAAGAGTTAAAAACAACTTATGGGGATCTCATTATTGAAGGTCCTGTTTCGCCAGATAAAATAGCCTCATTGGATTTCCACGAAGACCTTAAAGCTTTTCGACCAGCCAAACAGCAGCAGCAAGCCCTAATTGGTATTTCCCAGCTAGATGACGGCAGAATTATTATCGCAAGAGATCGAAATACAGTTGTTGGATATGTTACGTTTCTTTATCCAGACCCACTTGAGCGCTGGTCAGAGGGCAAGTTAGAAAACATGATTGAATTGGGAGCCATTGAAGTAATACCTAAATTCCGAGACTTTTCTGTGGGGAAAAATTTACTAGTTGTCTCGATGATGGACGACGCTATGGAAGACTATATTATCATTACCACAGAATATTATTGGCATTGGGATTTAAAAGGAACCGGACTAAATGTCTGGGAATACAGAAAAATCATGGAAAAAATGATGAACACTGGCGGACTTGAATGGTATGCAACAGATGATCCCGAAATTTGTTCACACCCCGCAAATTGTCTAATGGTCAGAATTGGTAAACGAATTGATAATGAATCGATTCAAAAATTCGACCGACTTCGCTTTATGAATCGTTTTATGTACTAATATAGGATGAGAATTATATAGGAGGTTTTGCCATGATTGTAGATGAAGTTATGATCAAAAATGTCATTTCCTTACAAGCTGACAATACAATCGAAGAAGCAATTAATCTAATGAAGACGAAAAAAATTCGACACCTCCCTATTGTGGACGGGGACAATCATTTAATCGGACTGGTAAATGCATCAAAACTGCGTGAGGCCTCTCCATCCGTTTTTCATGCGGGGAGCATTTGGAGGATTTGCAAAAACCCTTATCCATGATTATGAGGACGGATGTTATTTATGGACATCCCCTTGATTTTGTCGAAGAAGTTGCCGGCCTATTCTACAAACACCGGATTAGCTGCCTTCCAATTACAAAAGATAAAAAATTAGTTGGCATTATCACCGAGACAGACCTTCTCAGAACAATGGTTGAACTGACAGGTGCACACCAGCCGGGGTCGCAAATCGAGATAAAGGTTCCTAACATAACTGGTCAGATTAGCGGAATTACAGCTCTTTTTCATAAGCGGAAAGCCAATATATTAAGTATACTTGTTTACCCGGATAAAAAGGATGATCACTTCAAAATTCTCGTTTTTCGAGTACAAATGATAAACCCGGTTGGATTAATTGAAGAGCTTAAAAATTCCGGTCTCCAAGTACTTTGGCCGAATTTGCAGGGGATTTCAAAATGACAAGCCGTTGTTCCTTTGTTTTTTCCGAGGAATTACTCAAATATAAATTTAACAGTGATCATCCATTCAACCAATTTAGACTTACCTTGACCGTAGATTTACTAAAAAAAATAAACGCTTTATCAGCACATCAAATTTCTATTCCCAGAATTGCAACTGAGGAAGAACTTTACTTAATCCATGATCCTGATTATGTGAATGCAGTTAAATTGGCTGGGTTGGGGCAAATTTCGGAAGACAGAGCTGAAAACTTTGGGATAGGAACAGAAGACAACCCTATTTTTCCACATATGCATGAAGCTACTTCTTTACAGGTAGGCGGTACGTTAACTGCTGTTGATCTTGTGATGTCAGGTGCCGTTGATCATGCCCTTCATCTTGGGGGCGGACTTCATCACGGATTTCGTGGCAAAGCATCCGGCTTTTGTATTTATAATGATTGTTCTGTTGCCATTAAATACCTCCAGAAAAAGTACCAGGCACGTGTTCTTTATGTTGATACCGATGCCCATCACGGTGATGGTGTCCAATTTTCCTTTTATGATGACCCAAATGTCTGTACTTTATCTATTCATGAAACTGGGAGATATTTATTTCCAGGAACAGGTAATATAAACGAACGGGGCCACGGGAAGGGCTATGGATTTTCATTTAATATTCCGATTGATGCTTTTACAGAAGATGATTCCTTTCTTGATACTTACACAAGTGCGATTAAGGAAGTTGCTGAATTTTTTAAACCAGATGTCATTTTGAC
The DNA here is from genome assembly GCF_030915385.1 of Neobacillus sp. PS3-12. Classification (GTDB taxonomy): domain Bacteria; phylum Bacillota; class Bacilli; order Bacillales; family Cytobacillaceae; genus JAEVLT01. Next base: position 1,338,043 of record NZ_CP133268.1, read on the forward strand.
GCAAAACGGAGCAGATGCACATTATTTTGACCCTTTAACACATTTATCGGCAACAATGAAAAGTTATCGAACCATTCCAAAAATCGCACATCAGATCGCACATCAGTATTGTGACGGAAGATGGATTGCCGTTGGCGGAGGCGGTTATGATATTTGGAGGGTTGTCCCAAGAGCATGGGCCCTCATCTGGTTAGAAATGACGGAAAATTCCAACCGTTATGGTGATTTACCATCTGAATGGCTTGACTTTTGGCAAAAACAAGCTCCTGTAAAACTTCCTGAACAGTGGGATGATCCTAGTGACCTATATACCCCGATTCCACGTAAAGAGGAAATTACTGAAAAAAATTTAAGAACACTTGAAAATGCGCTTTATCCAATTAGAAATCAAAAAAGTAAAGAACGAGCTGGCCAATAACGGCCAGCTCGTTTTTGTTTTTTTATATTGGTCTTGTCGATTGGCGATGTTCGATACGGTGCGGCAGGACCACAGTGCTTTCTGATACTTTTTCTTTATTCATCAGTTTTGTTAACAACCGCATGGCAACGGCACCGATATCATACAATGGTTGAACAAGCGTTGTCAGCTGAGGACGAACCATAAGTGAAAGCCTTGTATTATCTGAAGTAATGACCTCAAAATCATCAGGTATTTTATAGCCTTTATCCTCTGCACCATGAACAACTCCAAGTGCCATTTCATCAGAACCAACTAAAATAGCTGTTGGTTTTTCAGCAGCCTCTAATAGCTTATCAAATGCCTCTATTCCAGAATCATAGGTGTAATCACCTTCAACAATTAATTCTTCATTGAAACCTATTCCAGCTTCTTCAAGCGCACGTTTATAACCATTAAGTTTTTTCTGTGAGTTCTTAGGCTCGTGTAGCGGCCCAATTACGAAGGCAATATTCTTATGCCCTTTTTCGATAAACTCCTTCACTGCATCATAAACAGCCTGCTCATAATCAATATTGACAGAAGGAATGGTTTTCGATTCCTCAATGGAGCCAGCCAGTACAATTGGAGCAGAAGATTTTTCAAACTCTGCAGCAAGTTCGTCGGTAATGTTTCCGCTCATAAATACGATGCCATCCACTTGTTTTCCTAACATGGTATTCAAAAGATGTAATTCCTTGTCAGGATTTTGATCAGAATTGCTTAAAATGATATTGTATTTGTACATGGTTGCGATATCCTCAATACCGCGGGCTAATTCCGCGTAAAAGATACTTGAGATATCAGGGATAATCACACCAACAGTCGTGGTCTTTTTACTAGCCAAACCTCTTGCCACAGCATTTGGCCGATAGCCAAGCCTCTCGATGACTTCAAGAACTTTTTTACGTGTTACTGGTTTTACATTTGGATTTCCGTTCACTACACGTGAAACTGTTGCCATCGAAACATTAGCTTCCCTGGCCACATCGTATATTGTAATATTCACACAGAGCACTCTCCTTATATACGGAAACGTCATTTCCCTTATTTTACAGCATTTCTCTAGAACCTAGTCATATTTTTATGAATAATTAAGAAAATAAACATCATCCTTTATGTATGTACATAATGATACGATAAGAATAGTAAAGCCGCAATGACCTTTTGCATAATTTTTCACAAAGATAAAAGCCTTCTGCAATGTTAGAATAACAGAAGGCTCTTTTTTATATATTAAACACGAACAAGATTTGATTTTAATATTTCATCGTAGAACTGGTCAAATTGGTTAAGATCCATTTGTTGCTGTGCATCAGAAAGGGCAACAGCCGGATCTGGGTGAACTTCGGCCATAACTCCGTCCGCACCGATAGCAAGTGCTGCTTTTGCAGCAGGAAGAAGTAGATCTCTTCTGCCTGTAGAATGGGTTACATCAACCCAAACAGGTAAATGGGTTTCTTGTTTTAGGATTGGAACAGCCGTAATATCTAATGTATTTCTTGTAGCCCGTTCGTAAGTTCTAATTCCGCGTTCGCAAAGAATAATTTGTCCGTTTCCTTGAGACATGATGTATTCTGCTGCGTTAATGAACTCTTCAATTGTGGCTGAAAGTCCTCTTTTTAGTAAAACAGGCTTTTTAAGAGTTCCAGCAGCTTTTAGCAACTCGAAGTTTTGCATGTTTCTTGCACCGATTTGGATTACATCAAGATATTCAACCGCAGTTTCAAGATCAGCTGGTGTAACAATTTCACTGATAACGGCCATATCGAATTCATCAGCAACACGTTTCAAAATTTTAAGTCCCTCTACACCTAAACCTTGGAAGTCATATGGTGATGTTCTAGGCTTGTATGCCCCGCCACGCAAAAGTTTTAAGCCTTTTGCTTTCATTGCTTTCGCAACAGTTGCAACCTGTTCATATGATTCAACAGAACATGGACCAAAGACAAAACGCTGCTTGCCATCACCAATGGTTTCACCTTTAACGTTTACAATCGTATCTTCTGGTTTTTTCTTTCTGGAAACAAGTAATGCTTTCTCATGGTCATCTTTTTGTAAGTTCAAGCTTGCCTTAAAAATTTCTTTAAAAATATGATCAATGGTTGCATTATCAAACGGACCATCATTTTCTTCTTTGATAAGATCGAGCATTTTTCTTTCGCGGACAGGATCATAACGGTATACTCCCTGTCCTCCCTTTACCTGTCCAATCTCTTGGACGAGCTGAGCTCTCTCATTGATAAGCTTCAATAACTCCAGGTTAATTTCGTCAATACGCGTTCTTAGTTGGTCTAATTTATCATTGCCCATAAATCGTCCACCCTTTCATTCTTAAGACTAAGGAAAATGTATCCGCAGCTTTCTTATAAAACTTTTCAATCTAAAAAGATAACAATTTAACCTTTTGTCTTTACTTCCTGATTGTTTTTTTGAACTTTTCTTACATTTTCTAATATTAGGCCTTATTATAAAGGATATAGCATTCTTTGTCACTATTTTTTCTTTAATAATTAAACGCTTTTAAGTGTTAAAGTATTTATATGCGTATTTAATATAAAAAGTTCATTAAATTTATTATATTTTATAGTAATTTATCTTTCCATTTTAAAACCTAATTCTTTAATTATTTCCGCTAGAAGCCCCAGTTAACGAATCTTTCGTAATCTGCCAATGTGAAGCATTCCAAACCGCATTTTTATTAAAAAATAAAATAGCTTGCGGGGACTCATGCTTAATTTGGAATCGATCAGCAACTTCACTTGATAATGGACGTGCTTCCTGTACAGCAAGGAAATAAGTTGGCACTTCTGATTGTCCATCTGAGAATTCTTGATATTGGTTATATGCAGCCCGGCTGATTGGGCATGTTAAACTATGCTTTAATAAAAAAAACTTATTTTCTTTTTGAAGTACTTCATCAAACTGTTCAGCAGTAACAATTTTTTGTAACATTTCTATTGACCTCCAAAAAAGTAATGGTGAAGTCATTTTAACACTTCACCATTTTGTTAACAAATAATCCGTTTTCGATTAATTATTATTTTATTGAATTTTCAGCTTCATCAAAAGCCCTTTGTGCTTCTTCGAGCTTTTTCCTGATATCTGTTTCTTTATCTGCAGATGTATCAACATTTCCTTTTGGGATATTGATCTTGCTTGCCGCTCCATTAATAGGAATATAGCTCGTTTCACTTTCTTCTTGCTCTTCAATTGAATCGGAAGTTAATCCCTTCGCTTTATTTACAATCTCCTTTGATTGTTGAACAACAGCTTTGGAAAGCAATGCTGTTTTTTCCTTTGTGGCAGCTGCTAAACCATTACTTTTTTCAAAAACATCATCACTCAATTGAGTTGTTTTTTCTAATAAATTGGTCATTTGATTATTGAGGCCGCTACGGATTTCTTTTCCTGCCTTAGGAGCCAACAGCAATGCAGCAGCAGCCCCAACCACGCCGCCAATAACGGCACCAGCGATAAAGTTTTTAGATGTATGGTTCTCTTTATTCCTATTTTGGTTGTTTTCCCTTGTTTCATTTTCTTTACCAGACATATAATAAGCCCTCCTTTTTAAATTTTTATCTTTCTATATCCTTCTGTTTTTCCTTTATAGAGATTTTGCGTTTTGTATTTAAAGCCTTTTCTTGCTTTTTGCTTCTCCATTTATCTTTTAGTTCAAGGATTACATTGCTCCATTGTATTACTTGGGAAATTTTTTCTTTATTTCCTTCCACCTGTTTGTCAACGGCATTTGTAATGCCTTGTAATGTTTGATTAAAATGAATGACTGTAGTACCAACGTCCTTTACTGCATCCACAACACTATTTAAACTTTCTGATTTTCGCTGCAGATCTTCAGCAAGATGGTTTGTTTTTTGCAAAAGTGCTGTAGTTTCGGTGGTAACGCCTTCTATTTGTTTTTCTAATCCCCCTAGTGTCTTTGTTACCGTTTCTAAGGAGACTCGGACTGAATTTAGCGTTTTTGATATGTACATAACTAAAATAAAAAATGCTATAGCTATAAAAGCTACACTTAAATATAGAATGATGATCAAGTAGTGCACCTCCGAATATTCTATCTCTATCTATTACCTTTATAATTCAAATATAAACGATTTTCCCCACACATTACTAGTTCAATAATTGTCTTTTGTTCTCCTGCTTAAAACATGCGTAAAATTCATTTCTTTTATCTTCCCTGCTCGTTTCGGTTACAATATGATTGTATTCATATTTTGCTTGGAGGCGTTACATAATGAAAGACCCAAGAATTGATAAACTGGCAAAAAACTTAATTAACTATTCTGTTCAGCTCCAAAAAGGCGAAAAAGTCCTAATTGAAAACTTTGGCCTGCAGCGTGAGCTTGTTACAGCACTAGTTCGAGAAGCCTATGCAGCAGGTGGAAACCCATTTGTTTTATTAAAGGATCAACAGATAGACCGTTCCCTTTTGTTAGGCGCAAAAGAAGAACAATTTTCGATGATGGCAGAATTTGAAGCCAATGTAATGAAAGAAATGGATGCCTACATTGGTTTGCGCTCCGGAAATAACATCAACGAACAGGCAGACGTTCCCGATGAAAAAATGAAAATTCATGGCAAAACGATCGGCAAAAAAGTTCATCAAGATATTCGTGTTCCTAAAACAAAGTGGGTTGTACTCCGCTACCCGACCTCTAATATGGCCCAACTGGCAAAAATGAGTACAGAGGCCTTTGAAGATTTTTATTTTGATGTTTGTACTCTTGATTATGGAAAAATGGATAAAGCAATGGACAGCCTTGAGGAATTAATGAACCGTACCGATCAAGTTCGTCTAAAGGGCCCTGGAACAGATTTAACCTTCTCTATAAAGGATATCCCTGCGATTAAATGTGCAGGCAGATTGAATATTCCTGATGGTGAAGTTTATACAGCACCTGTCCGCAATTCCATTAATGGTGTCATTAGCTATAATACTCCTTCACCCTATCAAGGGTTCACGTTTGAAAATGTAAAGCTTACCTTTAAGGATGGGAAAATCGTAGATGCCCAAGCAAATGATACGGAAAGGATTAATCGAATCTTTGATACCGATGAAGGTGCCCGCTATGTCGGTGAATTTGCCATCGGGGTGAATCCATTCATCCAAACACCAATGCAGGATATTCTTTTTGATGAAAAAATTGATGGAAGCTTTCACTTTACCCCTGGGCAATGCTATGATGATGCGTTTAATGGAAACCACTCCAATATTCACTGGGATTTGGTAAATATTCAAAGACCTGAATATGGCGGCGGTGAAATTTACTTTGATGATGTCTTAATTAGAAAAGATGGCCGCTTTGTCATTCCAGAATTAGAAAAACTTAATCCAGAAAATTTAAAGTAATAAAAGCAAAGAAGCACCCATAATGGGTGCTTCTTCCAGAATGACAAGAAAGTGTATTTTTCTCTGCAATTATTATTTTGTAAGCTATATATCAAATTTATCAACTGTCCCTGCTAATGGGCCTGTTGATTTCCACTCCGGGCACTCGCTTTCCTCGGGGAGGTCCTGGAGCCTCCTCGGCGCTTTGGCGCCTGCGGGGTCTCCAGTGACCTCTTGATCCCGCAGGAGTCGAGTGCCCTCCGCTCCAATCAACAGGGAGGCAAATCAACCTAAAGTATAACAACACACTTTTTCTAACCTTGCCATGTGTGTTGGAATCTTCTTTATATTTTTGTAGGCTGAAGAAATAAGATCTTGTAATGAAAAATCAATATGTTTATCAATCAAACGAGGAATATGGGGATTATTATCAATTAATCAATAGATACAAATTAATTTTCATTTTGGCTAGAATCTCTGGTTTAAACATTCACCACATATTTTTATTATTTATTAGTTGAGCTGAAAGTCTTTTTTGAAAACACGCTGTTGATTGATGCGGAAGGCACGAAGACTCCTGCGGGAGTACGGGGCTGGGGAGACCCCGCAGGAGCGAAGCGACGAGAAAAGGCTCCCCGACACGCCCGCGGAAAGCGAAGTGCCTGGAGTGCCAATCAACAGACATGTTGAGAGCAGATATACAATAAATTATTGCGGCGGAATATTATAGTAATTGCCGAGTTTGATATGCTCCCCTTAAGGTAGACAGCCAAAAAGAAGCACCCATAATGGGTGCTTCTGCTTTTTATGATAGCTGCTTTTCATAGGCGTCTTGAAACTTTTGGATATCTCCTGCACCCATAAAGATAATGATACTATCAGAGTGCTTTTCAAGGACGGATGTATGTTCTTCGGAAATGATTTCAGCGTTTTCAATTTTATCCTGTAAATCTTTAATTGATAAATTCCCATGGTTTTCACGGGCGGAACCGAATATATCACACAGGTAAACTTTATCTGCATTGCTCAGGCTATTAGCAAAATCATCAAGAAATGCCTGAGTCCGTGAGAATGTATGTGGCTGGAATACAGCTACTATTTCGTGATTCGGGTACTTTTGCCTTGCTGCATCAATTGTAGCTCTAATTTCAGTTGGATGGTGTGCATAATCGTCAATCAGGATTTGTGAGCCAATTGTTTTCTCAGAAAATCTTCTTTTTACGCCTTCGAATGACATAAGCTGACCCTGCACAACATTCACATCGACTTCTTCATAGTGGCATACCGCAATCACTGCTAAAGAATTTAAAACATTATGATCCCCAAACGAAGGGATAGAAAATGAGTGATAAAAAGTATTCCGTATGAATACATCAAATGTTGTGCCCTCAGTTGTCTTTACAATATTTTTCGCCTGATAATCATTTTCTTCTCCGAAGCCATAGAACAGCACTGGTACCTTGGCTTGGATTTTTTGCAGGTGTTCGTCATCTCCGCAAGCAAATATACCTTTCTTGACTTGAACAGCCATTTCCTGAAAGGCAGAAAAAACATCATCAATATTGGCGTAATAATCAGGATGATCGAAATCAATATTTGTCATGATTGCATAATCAGGGAAATAAGACAAGAAGTGTCTTCTATATTCACAGGCCTCGAAAACAAAATATTCGCCGTCCTGCTCACCTTTACCGGTACCATCTCCAATTAGAAATGAAGTTGGCTTAGCACCGCTCATAACATGTGCAAGCAGACCTGTTGTAGAAGTTTTACCATGAGCACCTGTTATCGCTACACTGGTAAAGCGCTGCAGGAAATCTCCCAAAAAACGATGATAACGGACAATTGGAAGTCCAAGCTTCATTGCTTCTTGAATTTCTTCATGTGTATCAGGGAAAGCATTACCCGCAATAATCGTCATTCCTGGTTTTATATTTTCTTTTTGAAAGGGAAGGATTGTTATTCCTGATTTTTCAAGTGCCAGTTGAGTAAAAAAGCGCTTTTCGACATCAGAGCCTTGTACTTTAAAATCCATATCATGCAGTACTTGAGCAAGTGCACTCATCCCCGACCCTTTTATACCTACAAAATGGTAAATAGTCATCTAAAGAACCTCCAACCAACGTCTATCTGTAAAACAGTATATGACATCTGTCTGTAATTGATAATTGTACTAAGAAACACCTAAAAGGCTAAGCAATTGGAAAACTTGGGCAATATCAAAGTTTCAAATAGACATGTTTAATTTAATAAATTTATTATTACATTTTAATTGAAATCACATTTAGATATTATAGCACTATTCCATCATGAAAACTATCGAACAGTTTTTTTAATAGCAGTTTTTTTCCAGCTTGAAGATTGTTCATTATTAACCTTTTATTTCTATTATTGACAATTAGAGCCTTTCGTTAACCTTTTAGATACCAGTTTCTTGAATGGTTTCGAGGTCGGCTGCAGTTATAAGAACATCTCTTGGTTTACTTCCTTTGGCGCTGGAAATATAGCCTTGCTGCTCCATCATTTCCATTAGTCTGGCAGCCCGATTATAGCCAATTTTAAACCTTCGCTGCAGGCTTGATGTTGATGCACTGGACTGGTCAACAACAAATTCAATGGCTTCGTAGAAAAGTTCATCCTCTTCCTCAGAAACTTGTGCCTTTTTTAACAGCTCTTCCTGCTCAAACAAATAATTCGCTTCTTGCTGTTCTCTTACATGTGCCACAACAAGATCAATTTCATCATCAGATACAAACGTTCCTTGTAACCTTACTGGTTTTGATGATCCATTTTCTAAGAATAACATATCCCCGGCCCAGCAATTTCTCTGCCCCTCCAATATCAATAATGGTTCGTGAATCGACTTGAGAAGAAACAGAAAAAGCGATCCGCGTCGGGATATTAGCCTTAATAAGACCTGTTATGACATCCACAGATGGTCTTTGAGTTGCAATAATGAGATGGATGCCGCATGCTCTTGCTTTTTGAGCAATTCTGCATATGGCTTCCTCAACATCTGCTGGTGACATCATCATTAAATCCGCCAATTCATCGATCACAATCACAATAAACGGCAGTTTATCGGAATATCTTTTATGCTGCATTGCTAATTCATTAAATCTGTTAATATCACGAACCCCTGTGTGAGCAAATAATTCATAGCGCCGCTCCATTTCTTCTACAGCCCATTTTAAAGACGCAGTCGCCGCTTTTACATCTGTGATGACTGGACTAACAAGGTGTGGGATCCGATTATATGGAGCTAATTCCACCATCTTAGGATCAATTAACAATAGTTTTAAATCATCCGGACTTGCTTTATACAATAAACTTACTAAGATTGTATTGATACAAACACTTTTTCCGGAACCAGTTGCCCCAGCAATTAAACCATGCGGCATTTTCTTTAAATCTGTTACAATCGGTTTACCTGAAATATCTAATCCCAATACAGCGGTTAATGGTGATACAGAATCACGAAAAACATGACTTAGAATAATTTCACTTATTTGTACCGGCCTTGATTTTTGGTTTGGTACTTCAATCCCGATTGTATGTTTCCCGGGAATTGGAGCTTCCATCCGAATATCCCTTGCTGCAAGGCTCAACTTAATATCATCTGTTAGGTTAGTTACCTTATTTACTTTTACACCAGGTTCAGGATGAACCTCAAATCTTGTAACAGATGGGCCTTGGGTAATATTAACAACCCTTGCACCAACATTAAAATTTTCTAAAGTCTGATTTAAAAGATTTTCTTGCTCCTTAAGCCAGTCTGAATCTATATCTATCACAATGGGTGGATTCAACAAATCAAAAGCAGGAAATTCATAAGTACCTTCTTCTGAGTTTACAGTCATTTCTTTAACGTTTGTTTCCATTTTAGGAACTAACTCTTCAATTGGTACGGAAGGTTTTTTAGGAACTACCTCATCAATCGGTACAGAAGGGGTACTTTGCAAAGAAATACTTGGTTTCTCCTTCTGCTGCCTTTTCTCTTCCCATTTTTGTTTATCCTGTTTCAACATCATGACATTAAAAGGCAGATGTTTTCGTTTCGGCTTTTCAAGTTCTAGCTCGTCGATACTTTCTTCAGGTTCATCTTTGCTTGCTACTAATTCTCTTTCATCATTTGTAATTTGATCGACGACTGCTTCTGTGAATTCTTCGTCAATATCCTCACAAGTTTCACTATTTTCAAACGAGAGTTGTTCGGTAGTGATGGCTGCCGCCACTTCAACAGAAGCTAACTCCACTTCTGTTTGGACCTGTTCAATCATGTTGTTTTCATGATCATCTTCCAGCGAATCTATTACATCCTGATCTTGTTCATCAGATTCAATCTCAAATAATAGTCGATCTAACACTGAATCATTCTGGATGGTTTCATTATCCACTTTTGCTTCTAGAAGCTCACGATCATCACTTACAACATCACCCAAAACAGCCTCGCTTGCTTGAAGGATATCTTCACTTTCGATGGATGCAATCGGTTCTGATTCCTCCATCCCTTTACTATCTTTCAACAGCGCAGCATCTTCGTGGTCCTGTGCATCTATTGCAAAATGACTAAGTTCATACTCTACCGCCGTCGTCTTTGGACGATTGAAACCAAAGACAGGGGAAGGAATTTCAGTTGGACGGAATGGCCCGTTACTATGAATTTTTTCTAAAGGAACTTTTTTCGGTTTAACCGCTTCTTTTTGGAGCCTTTGTTCGTGGTCTCTTTGTGATTGATTTCGATCCTTCGATTGATTTCGATCCTTCGATTGATTTCGATCCTTCGATTGATTTTTCTTTTCCACATGCTCTTTTTCATGGCGGATTGTTTTTTTCTCATCCGGAATGATCGGGAACCTAAAATGTCCTTTTGGGTATTGGTAGGTAATTCTAGCATCCAATTCCTTGTGAGCAGGTTGCTGCCTTTTCTGCTGTATGCTAGGTTGATTTGTATGTATTTCTTGTTGTACAGCTTCCTCCTCTTTTTTAAACCTTTCAAAAAAATTTTGGATCCAACTCAAAAAAATCACTCTTTCTATGTTACTATCATTCTATTTTATCAGTTTTTAATAATAATTCGACTAAAATTCAAAGAATAGTTCTAACGGCTGAAAAAATAGAAAAAAGGACCACTATTGGGTGATCCTTAACTGCTGCAATCAGTGTTTTTTATTTTTTCCTAAAATAAAAATTGGTTCGAGTTCCCCATTTTCATATAAAAATGATAATGCTGTGATCGGAACACGGCCACTGGCAAAAAAACTCATCGCCATTTGGGCGAGTACATCATAGCCTGTATTGTTACGAATATCTGCTATAATCAGCACATCCTGATGGGGCAAAGCAAGAACCATTGTCCCTGTTATTTGCTTTTCTATTTTATTTAAAAATCTTTTATTTAAAATACGGCTCGCATCATAGCCGTCATTTGTATTTAAAAAATAAAAAACATTATCAGCAACATGATCTTCCTTCATTTTGGTTGAGAGTGATCGTACATTGAATAAAGCAATTTCCCTTATTCTATTTGCCTCCCAGCCTTCCTTTTCCATCAAGCGGGTATCAATTAACCGATAGGTTTTACCCATATCAAAAGCATAGTAAATCCTTGTCTCTGCCGTATGTTCGTCAAATAGGAACGAGACCCCTTCCTCTGATTCACTAGGAAATGAGGCAGAACGAATGACGGGGTAGATATTTTTCTCATGATCGGTTAATTGTACTTCATCCACCATTGCATGGAGTCCTTCCTCCACATAATAGACCACTTCATCAATGGCTTTATCTTTTTCAGTATGCCATTTCGCAATGATCCCCGACAAGGATACTGTAATTCCCTTTTTGGTCAGCTTGCTTTCAATTCTCAGTGTATCCTTTTCCCGATCGTAAATGATTAATCGATCTTCTCCTGCTAACCTTGCTTCCAAAGCCTTTTTCATTGTGATACTATCCATTTTAGTCATTTTATCCCACCTTAAAGGAACATTACCTCTATTGTACAAAAAAAGAAGGCTGTCTCAAAGAGACAACCTATGGTGTTTATTTTAATCCGTTAATGAAACTTTCGATTTCTTCTTGTGTCTTACGGTCCTTGCTGACAAAACGGCCTAATTCCTTTCCATTTTCATAGGCTAAAAAGCTTGGAATTCCGTATACATCAAGCTGCTGACACAAATCGATAAAATCATCCCGATCAATATGAACAAAAGTGTATTCACTAAATTTCGTTTCCACTTCAGGCATAAATGGATCGATAAATCTGCAATCTGGGCACCACCCAGCAGAAAATACAAATATATGGTTTCCATCATTTTTTAATTGTTCAAATTGCTCCATTGTTTCTAAATTTTTCATATCCATGCCTCCTATATACTCTATCTTAACAGAATTCACCATGCACATCATGGTTTTTGCTTCGTCCTTTAAACTGCTTGTCCTCATTTCAATTGTTATTTATCCCTGTTGAACAAAACTCATTCGCTTTGTTCGTTCATTCTTTTTTTATAATCATATTGTCCAACTAACAAATTCATAATATGTGTAAACATTTTAACTCTATTAATGACTCCATCCGTAAAAATTCCTATGGCACCTTCGTGCTTTCGCACATTTTTCATTTTTGCATAATCATCCATCACAGGCCCCAGCTCTTCTCCTGCTCGAAGTCTTTGGGCGATTTCTTCTGGAAGTAGCAGCCTCGCTCCACCTGCAATAAGGGGGTCAAAGTCATTTGAAGCAAGAGCTCCCCAATTACAAAGCAGCAGACCATGACTTGTTTCCTGGACGCCCCCTTCAAGCCCGATTCCGATCTCACCTTCTCCCTGTTTTAACGCATTAACAGCGCGATTAATCGCTCCATTTATGGTTTCTTCATCAGAGAAAGGCTGTTCATTGACGCCAGAGGGAATATCCATTGAAATGAATTCAAAATTACCACCATGAAACGCATTTTTTACAGCCTGATTTTTGGCTGGATTTTTGGAACCAATAATAATTTTCATTTTGACCTCTCCTCTAACACAGGAAAAAAGGAGGCAAATGAAATGCCCCCTCAGCGTTATTTTCATTATTAGCAATTTGCTCTAATCGTATCCACTGTAGTCTGATCACATGCTTTGACTAAATTGACAACCAATTCTTTTGCAGCAGCATAATCATCAACGTGAATAATCGAAGCATGTGTATGAATATATCGCGAGCAAATTCCAATAACTGCACTTGGTACACCTTCATTTGATAAGTGCACCTTGCCAGCATCGGTTCCCCCTGGTGATACAAAATATTGATATGGAATCTTGTACTTCTCGGCTGTATCAAGGACAAATTCTTTCATTCCTCGATGGGTAACCATTGTCCGATCAAGGATTCTTAATAAAGTTCCCTTTCCTAACTGACCAAATTCTGATTTTTTCCCTGTCATATCATTCGCTGGACTTGCATCAAGGGCAAAAAAGATATCAGGTTTAATCATATTTGCCGCAGTCTGTGAACCCCTTAGGCCAACTTCTTCCTGTACGGTTGCCCCAGCATAAAGGGTATTTGGTAATGTTTCGTCTTTTACCTCTTTTAAAAGCTCAATGGCAAGGCCGCAGCCATAACGGTTATCCCAGGCTTTTGCCATAATTTTTTTCTTATTTGCCATAGGAGTAAATGGGCAAATTGGAAGAATAGGCTGTCCAGGTTTAACGCCAATTTTTTGGGCATCTTCTTTGTCATCTGCTCCAATATCAATTAGCATATTACTAATTTCCATTGGTTTATTCTTTTTGGATTCATCGAGCAAATGTGGCGGTATGGAACCAATAACACCTATGATCGGACCATTATCAGTCATAATCTGCACGCGCTGTGCCAGCAAGACCTGGCTCCACCAGCCGCCTAGCGGTTGAAAACGCAGCATTCCATTATCTGTTATTTGAGTAACCATAAAACCAACTTCATCCATATGTCCTGCTACCATAACGGTTGGTCCATTTTCAGTTCCTTTTTTGATTCCAAAAATACTTCCTAGTTTATCTTGAACAATTTCGTCTGAATACAGAGATAATTGTTCTCTCATGAAATTTCTTACTAGATGTTCATTACCTGGAGCTCCAGGTAATTCAGTTAATGTTTGAAATAGCTTTAAAGTTTGTTCCTCCATCTGACGGACTCCTTTAACCATTTAAATTGTCCAGCCGCAGCACCCAGCGGCGCTTTTTAGCTTTTCTTTAATATGTATACATGTATTGTACCGAAGTTTATGACTGCTTTCCACCAATTGACTTTTCAATGAGGATATGATTAGGTTCTCCATCTTAAATCAGCTATACTAAAGAAAGACAAACGGAAATATGTGGAGGGGAAACGTATGAATTGGAAGCCGTTTATGATTGGAACAGCTGTCGGGTTAATCGGCGGATATGCTGCGAAAGAGATGATCTCCAAAAAGGTAAATAGATCAGCCGAGAAGGTTTTGGATGACGTAAAAAATCAGTTCAAACAACATGGAAACATAAGCGGTTCATGGATTCATATGGAAGCGGAACTATATGAAAAGGAACAGATCAGTTATAAGGTATATAAAGGTGGCGTATCCAAACACGAAAATGGGGAGCAAAAGCAATTCGAATTTATTGCTGATGCTAGCACTGGAACCATTATTGATATTTATCCCATAAATGATCGTAAGTAAACAAAAGGCCAGTCCATCAGACTGACCTTAGTTTTCTTTTCTTACGTTTTCAGTGATTTCCCCTTCAGGCCCCCACTTCACTGCCCGATAATAATCATCATGATAAAAAGTAAACCAGGCACTTTTTTTGAGGCCATATGAAATCCATTTTTGCTTTGCAGAAATCGAGTCCATTGGATAGTCGTCAAAGGCAAGTACCCATAAAACGTTCTGATGTGCATGTGTTGGCATAATGTCGCCCATATGGAGAGCTGTTTCACCGTCATCTTCAATTACTAAAATACAATGTCCATTACTATGCCCGCCAGTATGAATCAGCTTCAACGGTCCGAAGCTCCATTCTTGATCAATCGTAACAACTTGTCCTGCAATCGGTTCCCAATTTTCCCTCCAGTAAGTGCCTTTCGTCCGAATCGTCGGTTCCCTCATCTCATCCCACTCAATTTGTGAAACAATAATCTTCGCATTAGGGTAAACAGACCGATATTCTCCATTTTCAAGAACAGTTAGACCACAGGCATGGTCATAATGCATATGCGTCAAGATGACCGTATCAATATCAGCAGCAGTTAATCCGATTTCCTCCAAACAAACTTCAACCTCTGATTCTTTTTCAACCCCGTTATTTCGAATTTGCTTTTCTGTCAGTTTCCCGTTGCCCAGGCCGTATCCAGCAGAATGTTATTTCCCCCAAACTGGATTAAAATAGGATCAGTTGATAATCTTACTTGATTTTTTTCATTGGAAGGATACTTTTTTTCCCAAACCGGTTTCGGTACTACGCCAAACATTCCCCCGCCATCCAAGTTGATTATCCCTCCCGATAACCATGTAAGCGAAACATTTCCAACCTTTAATGTTTCCATTTAAATTCCTCCTTTGTCCCATGGATTCATTTTAGCAACATTGGAAATTTTTGGCCATAAAGAAAACTCGCCGATTGGCGAGCCCCTAAGGGCGAAGACAGAGGTGTAGTTGCACTTATACTTTCCAATTAGCTAAAAAAAGACCTGTTCATCATGAACGGGTCCTAAACACTCATTGATATTTTACTTCACATCTAAAAATACGGTTGCCTTTTTCGGAAAACTTTTGTTCGTATTCTGTCATGATATTCCCTTCAAAATCACTATGATGAAGGTCAAGACTGAGATACTTTAACAATAAACCATACTGGGAAAAACTCATTAAGGAATACTCAAACAAGCTTTGATTGTCTGTTTTAAAATGGATTTCCCCGGCATCCTTCAAGATATTTTCATAAAGCTTAAGGAAGCTTTTATAGGTTAACCGTCTTTTCTCGTGACGGGTTTTCGGCCAAGGATCAGAAAAGTTTAAATAGATGCGGTCTACATCATTTTTGGCAAAAAGCTTTTCCAAATCGTTCGCATCAATGTTCAATAGCTTAAGGTTTGGAAGGTCTGCTTCAATTAACTTGTCTAATGCATCTACAATAACACTTTTATATACTTCAATCCCAATATAATTAATATCGGGATGAGCTTTCGCCATCTCTGTTATAAATCGGCCTTTTCCAGTGCCAATTTCAATATGAAGCGGCTGCTTTTTTTCAAATGGTTCATGCCATTTTCCTTTATGCATTTCAGGATTGGCAACGACGTATTGTGGATATTGCTCTATTTTTTCCTGTGCCCAAGGTTTATGTCTTAATCGCATTACTTACACTCCTAATTATCATATCGTTCAAACGATATCATGCAAAGAACGCACTTTCAAGTTTATTTTGCCTCGTTTTATTCAATTTTAAGAAAAAACCAAGAAGATATCCAATGCATAAACGAAAAAAGGAATTCACATGCTAAAGTGAATTCCTTTTTAAGACAACATGAAAGGGTGAATTTTTCATGCCATTAAGTCATCAAGACCAGGTAACATTATTAAAGGATATTTTAAGCAACCATCAAACAGATTGCTGTGGATCCGTTGCTGAATGTGAACAATTGGAACGTTTAGTGAAATCCCTTATGGTAAACACACAAATTGACCAAAATGTTAAAAATATATTGGAAGAAGTTTATACCTATAGCCAGCACGGTGCACAAACAGCTGACTTAGATCAGCATATCACAGCAAACCAGGATAATCTTTCACAATGGGTTTCCAACATTGATCAATTTTCGTAAATTACAAAATACTATTTAAAAATTGCACCCATTTATTCATTTCTTGAAAATGACTTTTGTTCTTATGCCATTGGACTGAAGTTAAGGTTTGTAGGGCCACATACCATTTCATTCTAAGTTTTAAATGAGCGGTCATTTTTGTGCCATACATGGCAAGCCAATCTCCCCAATTTTCCTCTTTGATATACCAATAGAGGAGTAAACCTAAATCAATTGCTGGATCAGCAATCATCGCTCCATCCCAATCAATAAGGTACAACTGGTTGTTTTCAGCAAGCAGCCAGTTGTTATGATTCACATCACCATGACAAACTACTTTCATTTCACTGTAAACATTCTCTTGTTCCTTTTTTAAAAAGTCAATCGATTTCTTAACTTCTGGAAGAATGAGAACATCTTCATCCAGTTGTTTCAAGACCATTTTAAAAAGATTTTCTGGAAGAAGTGGATTTTTTTCTAACCTTCTTAACATCGTTAGCAATGGTTCTGAATGATGAATTTTCCGTAATAGATTAGCGACTCGTTCTTTCGTCATCTCCACTGGTTTTAATTCTCTTCCGTTAAGCCATTGTTGAGCAGTTATCACATCGCCATTTTCCAGCCTCTTAGTCCAAACAAGCTTGGGGACGATCCCTTCTGCTGATAGCACTGCAAGAAAAGGAGAGGAATTACGCTTAAGAAAAAGTCTCTGATCTTCATGCTTAGCATAAAAGGCCTCCCCTGTAAGTCCTCCTGCAGGGACAATTTCCCATTCTTGTCCTAATATATGTTCCAAAATTGTTCACCTTCAATTTATCCCGTTCTAATGAATAAACCCATCATTATAGCGAAGTATAATCCGTAGCTGAAAGGTTTTTGTTGATGAACACTAACAGCTTTATATTTTAAGAAAATAAAAAAAAGGCTATTGATACCATTACACACAATAGCCATCTTTTTAAATTTTATCTCGTAAATGCTTTTATAGTCAAGACTAACTAATAAATTCATTGTCTTTATCGACAATTATCAAAAATACATTACTTTTTCACTAAAATATTCAACGATATCGGAGCAAGACTGACTTCACATTGGACTTTTTTTTCAAACGGATCGGTACAAACGATTTTTTCATCGGCTATCAAAAACCAATCCCCCTCTGGCACGATTACCTTTTGTGTGTTGTCAGTTGGATTAATAAGCAAAGTGACTTCTTGAAAATCTCCTGAACCATTATGATAAGAAAAGCCAATTAAAGGATGTGCGAGCGACAATAACTTTATTCTTTGGCGTATCTCTTCAGCAGTCCGTAAGCGGAAACAAGGGAATTTTTTCCTGATTTGAATAATCCCTTTTATATACTCAACATTCTCTGTGTATTTTAATTTTCGGTCCCAATCAAGTTGATTAATCGAATCTGGGGAACGGTAACTATTCCCAACACCCTTTTTCGTTCGAAAAAATTCTTGACCGCTATGAAGAAATGGAATTCCTTGAGATAACAGCACCAGACTGGTTGCAAGACGGTGATATCGAATGAGTTGAGTTTCATCCCTATCCAGGAAACACCTTTGAAGCTTATCCCACATCGTATGGTTATCATGGCACTCAACATAGTTGACAGATTGCATGGGTTCATTGAACATCATACCCTCTTTGTTTAAAAAGCCAATGCTTCCAGTAATCCCTTCGATAGCTGCTTCACGATAATGGTCATTCCCCAAGGCGTAGCCTTTATCATATAAGTTAAATGTACTCCCTTTTATCGAATCTCGAAATTGGTCATTAAACTGAGCAACATTTAAGATCTTGGATTGGTTGTGGAGGGCAGCCTTTTCCTCATATGGGAGCGGGGTATTTAGGTTCCAGCCTTCTCCGATTAGGAGAATCCCCTCTTGCAAACGATTGCACAATTCTCTAATCTCATTGATCGTTTTAATATCCAAAATTCCCATTAAATCAAACCTAAATCCATCAACATGGTATTCCTCTACCCAAAAACGAATGGAATCCAAAATGAATTTACGGACCATCAGCCTTTCAGACGCTAGATCATTTCCAACCCCTGTTCCGTTTGATGGGATTCCAAATTCATTATGGCGAAAATAATATCCAGGAACTATTTTTTCAAAAGAAGATAGTTCACGTTTATAGACATGGTTATAAACAACATCCATCATCACACGGAGACCTTCATGATGAATTTCTTCAATTAATTGTTTTAGTTCGTTAATTCGGGAATAGGGATTGGCAGGGTCAGTCGCATAGCTGCCTTCTGGGACATTATAGTGAAGAGGGTTATAGCCCCAATTATATTCTCCTTTTGGATGAAATTCGTTCACCCCAGCAAAATCATTAAAAGGAAGAAACTCAATATGGGTAACACCGATTGATTTTAAGTAAGAAAGGCCAGTTAATTGTTCCCCTTTCCCTTTCGTCCCCTTCTCCCCCGCTCCAAGGTAAAGACCCTTATGCTTTGCTCCACTGTTTGGGTGGACCGTAAAATCCCTTACATGCGTTTCGTAAATAATCGCATCTACCGGATGGCTAAAAGTAGCTAATGATGATTTTCCCCTTTTTGTTTTCGCCATTTTTACAATAATTCCAAGCTCACCATTAGCTGTAACTGCATTGACATAGGGGTCAACTGCTTCTCTCCATTCCAGATTGACACAAACCAGATAGGAATAGTGATAATATTCCAAGTCACGATTTATCACCGCTGTCCAAACCCCATCATTCCTTTTCATTTTGACCATTTCAATAAAGGTACCATCAGGATGTTTCAGCTTCAATTTTACCTGTGTTGCAGTTGGTGCCCAAAGTTTAAAAATGGTTTGCTCTTTTTCGCAGGTAACACCCAAGTCTTTTGCAGGATAATAAAATTTTTCATCAAATCCAGCGCTCCGAATAACAGCGCCAATTTGAAGATCCGTTTTCCCGCTATGATCATCGTTGATCCAATAGGTCTTACCAAACAAAATTTCATCGTCTATCGAACAAGTATATTTTTGATAATCGTCAATCCGTTTATTTTCGATCATTTTTAATGGTTTCTGCTCATGATCAGAAGTTATCGTGAACGAAGTTGAAAATCCATGGTGATATGAAAGCGGAAGTAGAATCGTAATGATATTCATTTCATCTAGATATGCTAGAAAAGGCCTATTGATATCCACTTGAATCCCTCTCTTTCAGATCATCTTCTAATCTTTTTATTATTCATTTAAAGGCATTAAGCCTTCCTCAAATCAATTTTGGTTTATTCATTTTCAACCTCTATGTTCCATTCCAGTCTTCTTCTGCTGTCGGTGTGACAAAATTGTAAAAGAACCTTTGCTGCCTTTAATTGGATATGTTTCAAGGGCGACTTAAGGGCACGCATTGACTGAAACCAGGTATTAAAATTACGTACTTCCGCAAATTCTACACCAAAAGGGGCTGAAGGATAATCAATATAGCCGTTACGGCTTACTAATAATTTATGTATTGGGAAATCAATTTCGTGCATCTTAAAAATATTTTGAACAATCTTTTCCGTACGATTTAAAGTTAACAAAGGATTTAGTACTTTCTTTTCTGAGCTTTCCGTTCGCTTTAGCCAAAACCGTTCATTTGACCCAATGAACACCGCAGAATCCTCTGCTTCAATAAAGGTGATGCACCATACATCTGTTGGCGTCAACAAGATGATTTCTGCTTCAAGCGGCGCTTTTTTTAAAAGAAAAATCGGCCTATATAAAACAAGGTATGTATCAGGAAACCGTTGCAAAAAAAACTTTAAGTTTTCCTCAAAGTAATATTTTGAATGAATAGGGGATTTTTCTGTGATCGTTGAACTGGCCCATTTTAATTGAAAACGATAAAGCTGATCTAAAAATTGCCGTTTCAACTCATCAATTGATTCTGGCTTAAAAGAAAATGTAGCTGTAAATTGCAAAGGATCTTCCTCAATTTTCACTGGAGTTTCCAGAACTTGTTCATTTTCATCTGATTTTTGATTATGCTTAAATAGACCTGTTAGCTTTTTTAACAATGCTGGTTTTTCTTCTTCTTCCTCCCATTCTGAAGCAGGCTGATGAAAAGTAAGATTAGAAGCATCTAATCCTCCATTCTCCCAATTGAATTTGGTTCGTTCCCATTGCTGTTTTTTCAAACGTACGAACCGGGATGGATAGGTGAAGATATCCATCTCATAACGTGAAATATAATCCTGAAGCTTTATTAACTGTCCCATAGCGATAAGTCCTGCCTTTTTTACTGTGTATTTTCCAATGAAAATAATTTGACCTCTTCATACTTTGGTGTTTTGTCAAGATGGGTTTGATATAAGGCAATCTCTGTTCCTTTAAATGCGATTGGCTTCAATTGGAGCTTATTCCACACATCAAGCATTTCTCTTTGAAACGGTTTTTCCCCTGCCCACTTTCTTGCAAGCGTAAGATGGGGGCGGAACGGCCTTGTTTCAAGTGTAAAGCCTGCCTCAATGCAAGCTGTATAAACTCTCTGTCTAACTAATTGTAACTCATTACTTACCTCGGTATCAGCAAAAAATATCCTCGGGCTGTCTGGTTTCCCAAAAATCCCGAGACGATTTATCTTCAAATGAAGGCTCCCGAAGCCAGGAATTGTTTCCTCTACGTTATTGATAGCCGCTTCAAGTTGATTGGAAGGCACAAACCCCAGGAAAGCCAAGGTAATATGAAAGTCTTCATGGTGAACCCAGCGTTGAAATGGGAGGGATTCCTTTAATCTTGCACAATGCTCTTTCAACAATTGCTTCGTGCTAGCAGGTAATTTTAGTGCAAAGAAAAAATGCGTCTGCTTTTCCATCTTTATATTCATTCCTTTCCATATATTCTACTTGTATCATTTACATGATGATTTAAAAGAAAACGGAGAAAACAAAGACGTGCGCTGTTTTTCATCCGCACGTCTTTGTTACTATTTCAAAGTCCCACATTGGCGAGTAATTTCCGCCTCAAATAATGCTTGAAGTTTCCTAGTAACAAGCCCAGGTTCCCCATTGTTAACTGCGTTCCCGTCAATCACAATGACCGGCATTACTTCAGAGGTAGTGCTGGAAAGAAAGACTTCATCTGCTGCAGCTAATTCTTCTTTCGTAAAAGTTCTTTCTTCTACTTGAATTCCGTTATCCACACATAGGTTAAGGATGACATCTTTTGTAATTCCTTTTAAGATAAGGTTGTCAGAAGCGTGTGTATAGATTACTCCATCTTTAATAATAAAGATATTGGATGAACTGCCTTCAGTTACCTCCTGGCCACGGGATTGGATCGCTTCATAGCAGCCATTTTCAGATGCCTTCTGTTTCGCCAAAACATTGCCAAGCAAGTTTAAGCTTTTAATATCACAACGGAGCCAGCGGATATCCTCTACAAGAATTGTTTGCACTCCATTCTCCAGCTTTTGGAGTGGACGTTCAAGCTCCTTCGTATAGGCGACAAGAGTTGACGGCACATTTTGAGCAGGAAAAGCATGTGTCCTTGGTGCAACACCTCTTGTTGCCTGCATGTAAATAATGCCCAGTTTAAGATTGCTTTTTACAATTAATTCTTGAAGCTGTGTAGCCAGCTGTTCGATTGTGAATTCCAATGACATGGAAATACTTTCTGCACTTCGGAAAAACCTTTCTAGGTGTTCCTTTACGGTAAACATTTTTCCATTATAAACGCGAATAACCTCATAAATCCCGTCGCCAAACTGATAGCCTCTATCTTCAATATCGACTTTTGCATTTGAACGTTCAACAAATTCCCCATTGATCAATGTCCAGTTCATTTTAAATACTCCTCTGCTCTCTCATTCTTTATTGGCTAGCTCAAATATTGCTTGTGCATAAATAGCTGTTGCCTTTAATAGATCTTCAATAACGATATATTCATCTTTTTGATGAGCGATATCGGGCCTTCCCGGAAATAATGGACCAAACGCAACTCCCGTCTTGAGACTTCTTGCATAAGTCCCGCCGCCAATCGCTAGTAAAGTTGCTTCCTCACCAGTTTGTTCTTGATAAACCTTTTTAAGTGTTTGGATCAGGAACTCTTTTTCATCAACGAAGTGTGGCTTTGAATCTTTAAAATTTTGTATTAAAAAGCCCTTACCGCTTAAAAGTTCATCAAGCTTCGCTTTTGATTCTTCCATTTTGTTCGTGACTGGGTATCTGACGGTTACCCCTACTTTCCCATGAGTTTCTTTAGAATAGGAAAGTATTCCCGCATTGATTGTCAACTCTCCAGATACATCATCCTTGTATGAGACTCCCAGTTTCCTACCTCTAGAATCATCAAAAAAATAGTGAGAAACAAATTGAAAGTAATGATCGGCCCGAGCATCAATCTTTTGCTTTGATAGGAATTCAGCTAAAAATAATCCGGCATTTTTTCCGTTATTCGGTTCCATCCCATGAGCCGAAATACCATACACTTCAAGACATATCTCATCCTGCTCCAAATGGTACTGGCTTTCAATCCCAAATTTGTTCATGAAATGAGTAAACTCCTGGATTATTTCCAATTCTTTTCCAGAAGCTCGAACGGTTGCTTTTGCATAATCGGGAACCATATTGTATCTTCTCCCCGACTCGAAGCTTAGAATTTCGATCAAATTATCATTTTTTTCAAAATCTGTTTTATTCTGAACAAAATCAAAATCAGAAATCCCTTTTTCCGCATTAATAATTGGAAAGTCAGCATCAGGGGCAAATCCCAAGGTTGGCATTTCTTCATGTTCAAAATAGTAATCAACACAGCGCCAATTACTTTCTTCATCTGTGCCAATGATCATCCGAACACGCTTTTTTAATTCTAATCCCAGCTCTTTTACAATTTTCATGGCGTAGTATGCAGCCATTGTTGGTCCTTTATCATCTAATGCACCACGAGCAAAAATTTTCCCATCACGGATTTCAGCCCCAAATGGGTCACTGGTCCACCCATCCCCCTCTGGGACAACATCCACATGGCAAAGGATTCCGAGCAATTCTTCTCCTTTACCGAATTCAAGATGACCAGCTAAATTACCAACATTTTTTGCTGTAAATCCATCTTTTTCCCCGAGCGTAAGCATAAAATCTAGTGCCTCTTTTACTCTTTTACCTAGTGGAGCATCTGGAAAAGTATTTTTTTCATCTAATAAACTTTTAATATGTAATAGTTCTTGCGTATCCTTAATGAGTGCTTCTTTTCTCTTTTCTACTTCACCCATCCAGTCAATTTTGTTCAATATTATGAGCCTCCTAAACAAAAAAATGGTTGACTATCTTATTATTGCAAATTTCTTAAAAAATTTCTTTTAAGAAATAAGAAAATTTATCAAAAGAAAAAATATTTTATTTTCCAAAATTTCAATTAATTTGGTATATTATTACTATTCAACCATACTCTTATAGTAAAACATCTAGAAGGGGGGAATTTGGAGGAATTTAGAATAATTTAACATTAACTTAATAATTATGGTGGAAATTTTCAGAAATAATGGTTACAATATTAGTAAATGTAGGACATCATTGAATGGAACGAGTTTTGTTCTACGAGAAGGGGTTGTCTGCGGAAAAGAAAACTACATACATTGAAGAATTTTCTTCAAAGAGGCGTCGGTAGCAGGAAATTGCCACAGGTTTGAAAAAAGGATAGGGAGTGGTTCTTTGAAACCTTCAACTAACCGGATGTTAAACCGTATTAAATGCATCTACATGTTTATCCACAAAAACGGTACTGTGACAACACAGGAACTTGTAGAGGAATTTGGTATCACTCCTCGCACCATTCAAAGGGACTTAAATGTCTTAGCCTATAATGACTTAGTAATAAGCCCCAGCCGTGGAAAATGGACGACTACACAAAAAAAAGTAAAATTAACCTCATAGTTAACAGATATAAAATAGCACACGAATAATCGTGTGCTATTTTTGTTGTTTATCAATATCTTTTTTTGCAGGCACATCTGACTCAACAAAAGCTTTCAGTGCATTGAGCTTATTTTCCCAAAATAGTTCAAAATAATTTAACCAATCCCTTAACTCCATCAATGGTTCCGGCTCAAGTCTATATCTTTTTTCTCTGCCTGCTTTCCTCTCTTTTACGAGACCTGCATCTTCAAGAATATGGAGATGCTTGGCAACAGCAGTCCTGGTCATCGGAAAGTGATCGCTGATAACAGTAATTGACATTTCTTGATTGCTTAATAGTTTTAAGAGTTTTCGGCGGGTAGGATCTGCAACTGCTTGGAATACATCATGCTTTGCGTGTGATGAAGCCATTTATGCCTCAACAAATGCCTGCAGTTTTTTTACAAGGCCTGCCCATCCTTGTTCCATATTACCACGAACCGCTGTATGAGGTGCACCAAATTCTGTAACTTTATTTGCATCCCACCCTGAATGGATAAGGGTAAACTCTGTTTGTTCACCAAGCTCCTTTAATTCAAACGTTAAAGTCCAATCCTTTCCCCAATTAAAAGAAAGTTTATTTGGGGGATCAACGACAGTTACTTTACATGGTGACATCCCAAATTGACCAGCATTTAATTGAAACTCATACCCCTCGATTGGCAGAAGATCATTTGGCATAAACCATGCTGCTAAGCCTTCAGAGGTAGCAACTGCATCCCAAACTTTCTGAATAGGGGCATTATAGACCATTGTCTGACGGATATCCTGTAATGTTTCTTGGCTCATTTTAAAACTCCTCTAATGTTCATTATTTTTTCATCTCAAAACCATAATATGAAACCAATTGGTTTCATATTTATTATAATATAACACCGATTGGTTTCATTTCAACCCTTTTGTTTAGTGGACTTCATAATTGTCGATATTTTTCCCGTAAAAAATTTCATCCATTTCCCATTTCAGGCTTTCTGTAATTTCAGCTATTTCTTTAGGTGATATTTTGTCCTTTGTATAGCCAAAAAGATAGTTATTAAGATCAAATTCCCTTAGTTTACATTTAGTATGAAAGATATTTTCCTGATAGACATTTACATCAATCATGTCATATAGATCAATAATGTCATCGGGAATATAATTTTGAATCGAACTTATGTCATGATCAATAAACAATTTATGACCGTTTTTATCCCTTGTGAAGCCACGAACACGGTAATCAATGGTCATGATATCAGTATCAAACGAACGGATGAGATAGTGCAGGGCTTTTAGTGGGGAAATTTCACCACATGTTGAAACATCAATATCAGCCCTAAAGGTACTAATTCCTTCATCAGGATGATACTCAGGATATGTATGGACTGTAATATGGCTCTTATCCAGCTGCAATACAACAGATTCAGGTAAAGGACCTGGTGATTCCTCGAAGGATTCATTGGGAGCATCCTCAACAGGTCCCTCGGAAATAAGGTAGGTCACACTTGCACCTTGCGGGATAAAATCCTGGCTAGCAACATTTAATACATGTGCTCCAATAATGTCTGACACGTGCTTACAAATTTTTGTTAATCGGTCTGCATTATATTGTTCATCAATATATTCCAGATAGGCTTCCCGCTCCTCCTTTGTTCTTGTATAACAAATATCATACATATTAAAACTCAAGGATTTTGTCAGATTATTAAAACCATGAAGTTCAATCCGTTTCTGGTGGGATAATTTCATGTTTTTTCCCCCTTAAATTTTTTATTCTGCCTTTTAAATACTGTTATTTTCCCCACTTTTGTTTAGATCAAACAAACTTTATCCTTGTTGACTTTCTACTAAAAAATGATATATTAATATAAATATGTTCTTTAACGCTTAAAAGCGTTTGTGCAAAAAAGAAACTAAAAAGTTAGGGTGATATAATTTCATGGAGAAAAAGCAGCAGGATTTAAAACGGGGATTATTGCCGCGGCATGTTCAATTTATCGCCTTGGCAGGCATGATTGGAACAGGTATTTTTAAAGGAAGCTCGGATACATTAAATATGGCCGGACCAAGTGTCGTTGTTTCTTATCTAATTGGAGGTTTGATACTTTTCATTGTGATGGCAGCATTAGGAGAAATGGCCATTGTTTATCCGAATTTAAATATCCAGCTTCTCGTAAAAAAGGCATTTGGTTCAAGAACATCCTTTATTGTTGGCTGGCTGTATTGGATTAACTATGTCTTGGTAACGATTGTTGAATTATTGGCAGGCGGAAGCTTTTTGCAGTTTTGGATTCCATCTGCCCCATTATGGTTATTAAGCTTTATTTGTGCAGTTGTAATCGTTGCTATTAATCTTTTTCAAGTAAGTTATTATGGCGAAACAGAATTTTGGTTTGCGAGTATCAAAATCATTGCATTAGTTGCCTTTATTCTCTTAGGAGCATTGCTAGTTTTTGGTATTGTTCCAAGTCCTGTCCATCACCCTGTCTCTAATTTGTTAGGTCATGGAGGATTTTTCCCTAATGGAATAAAAGGAACACTGAATGCTTTTCTCGTTGTCATGTTTTCTTATGGAGGAGCAGAGTTAATTGGTGTTGCGGTAACTGAAACGAAAGACGCCGAACGGGTTATGCCAAAGATAATCAAAAGTACAATTTGGCGGATCATCATTTTTTATATTTTCCCGATTTTAATTATTTGCAGTATTATTCCTTGGAATCAAGTAACAGGGAAAGATAGTCCATTTGTTCAAGTATTTAGTTTCGCAGGTCTGCCTGGTGCTGCAAGTATTATGAACTTTGTGCTTTTAACGGCTGTCCTGTCTGCAGCAAACTCCGGAATTTACGCAACTTCCCGAACATTGTTTTCAATGGGGCAAAGCGGCGAGGCACCAAAAGTACTTTCGAAAACAACGAAGTCAGGAACTCCAGTTATAGGAATTATGATTACAAGTATTTGTATATTGGCTGGTGTATTTTTAGCATATATAACACCTGATCAAGTGATTGGTTATTTAATGACCATACCAGGATTTACGGTTATGTTAATTTGGATTTGTATCTGTGCTGCCCAAATCAAACTTCGTCCAGCATATCAACATATGCCAGGATTTCAGTTGAAGGGTTTTCCGTACACAAATATATTAGCAATTGTTTCACTTACAGTTATCGTTGTAAGTTTTATGTTTAATAAAGATAACATCATTGGTTCGGTCGTATGTCTTGTCATTGTTGGAGCCCTTATCCTCCTCTCCTTTGGTGTTAAAAAAAAGAAAATAGTGTAATCGAAAAAGCCAGCTAAATGTGCTGGCTTTTTCACTTTCTTGCATCATAATTAATTCAACCAATCCTCGAAGAAATTCTTATACCCCTCTTTCATTACCGAACTTGAGAATTTATCAAAGGCATATTGACGATTTTCCGCAGAAGCTTTTATTGGAGCGGCAGCAGCCATATTAACGAGTTCAAACCAATTTTGTTCATTCCCGGAAAATGAATGTTGGGAACTGAAATGTCCATAGCAAGGATGTTCCGGTTTCACAATGATTTTTCCCATTGCCATTGCTTCCGTTAATGGCATCGCGAACGTGTCAAACTTTGAACAATTCCAAAAGACTTTTGCCGAATTCATTAGCGCAAATACTTCATCCTGTGTTAAAGCAAACTGCAGCTTAACATTATTCGGAATATCATACTTTTTCATACTCTCTTTATAGCGAACTCCGCCAAAAACCATATAGACTTCCTTATCTGGATTTTGACGGGCATATTCGATAACCAAGTCGGGTCTTCTATTTTCTTCATCTCGGCCAATCCAAAGAATTCGGTTATCAACAACATGATCTGGGTCATAATACATATTGGCTAATTGTTCATTAAAGCCAATGGGAATGACATTAACGTCAGTTACACCAAAATTTCTGGTGATTTCCCGTTTAAGAAAGTCCGTTTGTACGATTGCCTTATCAACAATCGAATAAAATGGTTTCATCATTTCATACCCCGTCAAAGCAGGGTCAGGAAAACTATGCGGAAAGAGGACACAGTTTTTAATAAACATTTTTAAAAAAGTAAAGCCTGACACTGTGTAAATAACATGTTCAATGTTTTCTTTATAGATTTGGTCCAGAACAATATCGTAATTGACTAAATCACCTTTTTCATGCTCATACCCCGGAATCCAGTCATACCCGCTTACGTGGCGCTCGGGTGAGATAAAGATAATCTCTACCCCTAATTCGCTGGCGATTTGCTTTAAACGCTCAGCAAACACCCGAGGGCCTTGTGCTTCCGTAAATTGTATTTTTCGCATCACTAAACCGACTTTTTTCATCAAATCCTCCTATACTGTGAAAAAAAGCAGCCGAATGCAAGGCTGCTTTTTTAACATTCGTTTATTATTTTACTTGATAGTCTCTTAACATTTCCACTTCTTCGTCCGTTAGTTCGCGATATTCACCGAGTTCAAGTGTTTCATCAAGCAAAAGAGATCCCATTGAAATCCGCTTTAAATACACAACCCGCTTTCCAACTGCTTCAAACATTCTTTTTACTTGATGAAATTTCCCTTCCGTTATCGTTAACTCGATATCGGAGCGAATTCCTGATTTTAGAATTTTTAACTGTCCAGGTTTTGTTTCGTAGCCATCATCTAAGGTGACTCCACGCCCAAAAGCATCTATATCACTTTCCGTAACCTCTCCATCGATGACAGCAAAGTATGTTTTCGGTACATGCTTCTTTGGTGACAATAGCCGATGGGCTAGCTGCCCGTCATTGGTAATCAACAAGAGCCCTTCCGTGTCTTTATCCAACCGCCCAACAGGAAAAGGCTCATAAACCTGGTCTTCCATTTCCAATAAATCAATAACCGTTTCACCAGCATAATCCTCTGTGGCCGAAAGAACTCCAGGAGGTTTATTCATCATTAAATAGATGAACTCTTTATATTCAATCGTTTCACCATTAAGTGTAACAAGATCTTTGTTTGGATCAACCTGCACTTTAGGGTCTTTCACAACAGCATCGTTTACCCTTACCGCTCCATCTTTCAAGAGTTTCTTGACTTCTTTCCTGCTGCCAAAACCAAGATTGGCTAACAATTTATCAATTCTCATTTGCCACCCGCCTTTTCACAATAGTATTAGATTGGCAATCTTAATTTTTTCTTAATTGAATCGACGCGATTCCCAAATAAACGGTAAACAAGACGGCTTTTCAGACCTAAATAAAAATAGATTCCTGACCCTACGACCGCACACACAATGATCATAAGCAATGACTGCATCTTAGACACAGGGGAAAGGAATAACTCCAATACCTTTAAAGTAACTTCTGTACCTAACCACATTATTCCCGCAAAGATCACAATTAACATACACCGTCTTGCTACAAGACGGAAACGATAACCAGAATACATTTTAATAACGATTAAATTAATAATAATCGAAGCAGCATATCCAATAGCTGTCGCTAAAACTGCTCCTTGGGTTTCCATCGCTTTAATAAGCGGGATATTTAAGCTTAATTTAAGTAATAAACCAACAAGCAAGCTTAAGATGGTAAATCGCTGTTCATTAATCCCCTGCAAGATCGCTGCTGTTACAGAATAAAGAGAAAACAAAATAGCGACAGGTGCATATGTAGCAAGAACAGAAATTCCAAGCGGATCATGCTCATAGAAGACGGTATAAATTGGCTCTGCCAATAAAGATAAACCCAATGATGCAGGCAAAGTTAAATACAACAAAACTTGAAATGATTGATTAAGCTGATGTGTCATATCTTTAAAGTCATTTGCTACGTAAGCTTTTGTAATAGAAGGAACAAGTGTTAATGAAAATGCCGTTGCTAATGAAACAGGGATGATGACAATTTTCTGTGATTCAAAGTTTAAAATCGAAAAAGCAACATCTGCCAATTTATGTTGACCAATGGCATCCATTGCCCTTGTAAAAGTAACCTGATCAATAAATTGATACAAAGGATTGGCAATCCCTACAAAAACAAACGGTGCAGCATAAAGAAGAATTTCTTTATACATTTGCGGCAGGGAAATACTGACCGTTCCTTTATCATGTAATAAAAGTTCATCCAAATAGTGTTTTCTTGTAAACCAATACCAAAATAATACAGCCAAGCCTCCTAACGCACCAATAAAAGCTGCAAACGTTGAAACACTAACAGCATTGACAATACCGCCATGCATCATTTGCAAAACAACATAAGCTCCTACTAGTGTAAAGAGGATCCGAACAATCTGTTCAACTACTTGTGAAACGGCAGAAGGACCCATCGATTGATGTCCCTGAAAAAAGCCTCTGATTAAACTCATAAACGGCACAACAATCAATGCCCAGCTTACTGCATGCATAACGGTAGATACTTCAGTTATACTAAAAGTTTGGCTTTTATCGCTGCCAATACTCATTTCAGCCAACGCAGGTGAAGCAAAATACATGACTAAAAAAGAAGCAAATCCGGTTAACATCATGACCACCAAACCGGATTTAAAAAGTTTTCTCCCTACTGCGTATTCTTCCATCGCATTATATTTGGAAATAAACTTTGACACAGCAAGGGGGACCCCCGCTGTTGCAATGCTAATAAATATGGTATAAGGGACATAGCCATAATTGTATAACTGCGTCCCGTGCTTTCCGACAATCTGGTAAAATGGGATCACATAGAATAAACCGATAAATTTGGAAAGGAAGGTTCCAACTGTTAAAATAAAGGTTCCTCTTAAAAGCTTTGATTGCATATCATTTCTTCCCCTCGACCAAAAATGAGGCGTGAATTATTAGTCTATTATATAAGAAGTAAATTCGACCTTTTTTGCACACTATTAGTAGTGTACAACTTCTTTTCGAACTGCGCTATAATAATCCTGTTAAATTTTTTTGGTAAGTTATTTTTGAGATGGTATTAACAGATTTCAAAAATAACAGCAAATCGTTTATAATTATTTCTTAGTTTAACCTTTTTCTGGTAATCGTATATAAAGTTGGTGAAAAAATGGAATATGATGTAATTGTGATTGGCGGCGGTCCATCCGGATTAATGGCCGCGATTGGCGCCGGTGAACAGGGTGCACGTGTGTTGCTAATCGATAAAGGGGACAAACTTGGCAGAAAGTTAGCCATTTCTGGCGGGGGTCGATGCAATGTGACCAATCGGCTTCCGATAGAAGAGATCATCAAACACTTGCCTGGAAATGGGAAATTTTTGTATAGTGCTTTTTCGATTTTTAATAACGAAGACATCATTGCTTTTTTTGAAAAAATGGGTGTTACATTAAAAGAAGAAGATCATGGGCGCATGTTCCCAGCTTCTAATCGATCACAATCAGTGGTAGATGCCTTGTTAGAAAAGCTAGAGAGTCTTAAGGTTAGAGTATTTACCAATTCACCTGTAAAGGATATTATTTATGAAAATGGTAAAACGACAGCAGTTGATTTAAAAAATGGAAATCGGGTCATAACAAAGGCGGTCGTTGTGGCTGTTGGAGGTAAGTCTGTTCCCCATACAGGGTCAACAGGTGATGGCTATGCCTGGGCTGAAAAAGCTGGGCACACGATTACTGAGCTTTTTCCAACAGAAGTCCCGGTAACCTCGAATGAGCCATTTATTACGTCTAAAATACTTCAGGGCATTTCGCTTAGAGATATTAATCTTAGCGTTTTAAATCCAAAAGGTAAACCGCTCATCTCACATCGGATGGATATGATCTTTACTCATTTTGGGGTAAGCGGTCCCGCAGTCTTACGCTGCAGTCAGTTTGTCATTAAAGCGATGAAAAAATGGAACCTAAGTGAAGTAGTCATGAGCCTCGATGTACTTCCTGGACCGAACAGAAGAAGAAATCTTTCAAGAAATTATGAAATATATGAAAACGGACACTAAGAAAAGTATTAAAAACATCCTGAAAGGATTTCTTCCGGAACGCTACCTGCTATTTTTGCTCGAGCAAGCGGAGATTGACCAAAATATGCAGGGAGGGACAGTTTCAAATGAAAAACTTCGATCTTTTGCAAAGCTCATTAAGAACTTTACCTTTCGAGTGAATGGTACGCTTCCATTAGAAAAAGCGTTTGTAACAGGCGGAGGCGTTTCGATAAAGGAAATTGAACCACAAACCATGGCCTCAAAGAAAATGAACGGTCTTTATTTCTGTGGTGAAATTCTTGATGTTCACGGCTATACAGGTGGTTACAATATCACCTCTGCTCTTGTGACAGGTCGCCTTGCTGGAACGAATGCAGCTCAATACATAAAGAAAACCCGCTGATTGGCGAGCCCCTAAGGGCGAAGACAGAGGCGGAGTTGCCCTTACTTTCTTATTAGCCAAAAATAATCGGTCATGATTAGTAGTCATGACCGATAGATTATCATTGCTGTAAAACAATAAATTTGTTCCTCTTCATCTTCTTCCGGTAGTGCCGCAACATTATATTTGATATCTATTAATTTCCTCTCATCTATTCCTTTCAAAAAACGATTCATCTCTTTTTCTAAATCCTTTTCATGCTCACGGTCAAATAGTTTAACTTGAATCAATGTCCTCTCCCCTTTCCACTCTTTATCCATTATTAACTTTTTTTCAGAATTTTATAAAACAAATGTTAAATCTGAATTATTTTGGAAAAAATTACAATATAAAAACTAACTTTATAGAAAAAATTAAGAGAATTTTAAGTTTTGGGTTGTAAAGTACAAATTAGTCACGAGATGATATACCGAATATTAACTTAAATGCTTAGAAGACATTTTTTGAAAGGGGCCATTAAATTGGACAAAAAGCAGTTTACCTCATGGGGAGTAAGCTTTGGAAGCCTTGCTCTTGTTGCAGGTATGGTTTCGTACTTGGGGCTAACAAACAAAAATACAACAATTTCTAATAGAACTACACAATCACCAGCAGCAAGTCAAAATTTAGACCAACAATCTCCCTCAAGTTCAAACAGGGGTGAACAAAATTCCGTTGGTTCAACAAATAATGATGATCAATCAATGACTGATGACGGCAGTTCCTCCAATTCTGGGGATGACCAAACGACGAATAATAACGGACCTACACTTAATTTTGGGGATGGATCATCAGGGGATAGTGGCCAGCCTGCCATTGATAATGGTAATTCATCACAAAATAGTAACCAAGTTTCCGGAAGAAGCTTTGGCCATCACGGTCGTTTTGATACAACTACAGGTGGAACCTGATTTTTAAATAAGAAAGAAGGAGAATCTTTTGCAGACATTGGAATGGTATATGATCCGAGGCACCGGTACAGTAGCCTATATACTATTATATTTAACTGTGATTGTTGGCCTTTTTTCGCAGGTACAGAAAAAACGGAAAAAGAAGATGACTAGTGCCATTAATCTTCACGAAGAACTCTCTAACTGGGCAATGATCCTGGTAGGAGGACACTTAGGGCTTTTATTACTTGACACCTATATTGGGTTTAAATGGACCGAAGTTTTTGTTCCATTTAATACCAGCTATAAACCGATTCCAATGGCTCTAGGTACGTTGTCTTTCTATTTTCTCATTATTACTTTCATAACATCAAAACTACGAAAAAAAGTCGGCTATCTTAGATGGCGAAAATTACATGCGCTAAATCCCATTCTTTATATCTTGGTTACTATCCATGGCTTATGGATTGGAACGGACTTTAATCCTGAAATTTTAGCAATTGCAAATTTAATTCCGTTCCCAATTATAGGAATATTCGCCTTGCTTATGAAATTTACAAAAGCGAAACCACAGCCAAAAACAACACGTGCAGCAGTTACAAGGACTAGGTATACTGATTAAAAAAACAGGAAAGGGCAGCCCTTTCCTGTTTTCTTATTCGACATCTCCTGTCCATTCAAGCATCCCGCCAATCATGTTACGGACTTTGTAGCCTTGGTCCTTCAGATATAGACAAACATTTCCACTCCGGTGGCTTGAACGGCAAATAAAAATATATTCTTTATTCTTATCAAAATAATCCAGATTACCAGGAATCTCATTCATCGGAATATGTTTTGCCCCAGGAATTTTCCCCTGCACTACTTCAAAGTCTTCCCGCACATCAACAAGCTCGAGTTTCTCCCCCGCTTCAAGCTTCTTTTTTAATTCCTCTGTTGTTATAATCTTTACGTCTTCCATAACATGCACCCCTTTTTAGAAAAACATCCTCCAAATTTAAGGAGGATGTTCATTTATAAAAACTTTATCGTAGGACCTAATAGAAGTCCAGTTTTACAACTCTTTAGTTCGCTACAATATTTACCAATTTACCTGGTACAGTAATCACCTTGCGAACGGTTTTTCCTTCAATTTGTTCCTTAATTTTTTCATCATCCATCGCAATTTGCTCAAGATCTTCCTTGCTGGCCCCAGTTGGAACAGTAAGCTTATGCTTTACCTTACCGTTAACTTGAATCACAATTTCAATTTCATTATCAATTAACTTCGATTCATCATATGCTGGCCATCCTTCATATGAAATCGTATCCGTATGCCCAAGCTTTTCCCAAAGCTCTTCGGCAAGATGTGGAGCAATTGGTGAAAGAAGTTTAACAAATCCCTCCATATATTGTTTAGGAAGAACCGTTGATTTATAGGCATCATTGATAAATACCATCATTTGCGAAATGGCTGTATTAAAATGAAGTGCCTCTATATCATCTGTCACCTTTTTAACGGTTTGATGATATGTTTTTTCAAGGTTTGCTGCTTCTTCTGTATCTTGAATCTTCGGATTTAACACACCGTTATCCTCAACATATAAGCGCCAAATACGATCCAGGAAGCGGCGGGCACCATCAAGGCCATTGGTAGACCAGGCAATTGATGCATCCAGCGGTCCCATAAACATTTCGTATAAGCGCAGTGTATCTGCACCGTGACTATTCACAATATCATCAGGGTTCACAACGTTACCCTTTGATTTACTCATTTTTTCATTATTTTCACCAAGTATCATCCCTTGGTTAAATAACTTTTGGAATGGCTCTTTCGTAGGGACAACACCGATATCATACAAAAACTTATGCCAGAAACGAGCATAGAGCAAGTGAAGTACAGCATGCTCCGCACCGCCAATATATATATCAACAGGCAGCCATTCGTTTAACTTTTCAGGTGAAGCAAGCTGCTCACTATTTTTAGGATCAATATAACGCAAGTAATACCAGCAGCTTCCTGCCCATTGCGGCATTGTATTGGTCTCTCTGCGTCCTTTTTGGCCTGTTTCAGGGTCAACCACATTAACCCAATCTGCGATATTAGCAAGTGGTGATTCACCTGTTCCAGATGGCTTGATTTCGGTTGTTTTTGGCAACATCAAGGGCAGCTGGTCTTCAGGAACAGTTGCCCTTGTACCGTCTTCCCAATGAATAATCGGGATCGGCTCACCCCAATACCGCTGACGGCTAAACAACCAGTCACGGAGACGGTAAGTAACTTTCTTTGCTCCTATCCCTTGCTCTTCTAACCAGGCTATTGCTTTTTTAATTGCTTCCACTTTGTTAAGACCATTTAAGAAGCCTGAGTTGATATGCTCTCCATCGCCAATATATGCTTCACTTTCAATACTGCCGCCAGCAACAACTTGACGGATTGGCAGATCAAATACTTTCGCAAATTCATAGTCGCGTTCATCATGGCCAGGAACAGCCATAATTGCCCCTGTTCCATAGCTTGCAAGAACATAATCCGCGATCCAGATTGGCATTTTTTCATTATTTATCGGGTTAATAGCATAGGCACCAGTGAAAACTCCGGTTTTTTCCTTTGCAAGATCTGTACGTTCAAGATCACTTTTACTCTTAACTTTGTCTAAGTAAGCTGCAATAGCTTCCTTTTGAACTTCCGTCGTGATTTTTTCAACAAGCACATGTTCCGGAGCAAGAACTGCATAGGTAGCACCAAATAATGTATCGGGACGAGTAGTGAATACGGTAAATGTTTCATCATGTCCACCAATATTAAAGGTAATCTCTGCCCCTTCTGAGCGGCCAATCCAGTTACGCTGCATATCTTTAATACTTTCAGGCCAATCTAATTCTTCAAGATCTTCAAGCAGACGATCAGCATAAGCTGTAATTCGAAGCATCCACTGTTTCATTGGACGACGTTCAACTGGATGACCTCCGCGCTCACTTTTTCCATTAATGACTTCTTCATTAGCCAAAACAGTACCAAGTGCCGGGCACCAGTTAACAGCAACCTCATCAATATAGGCAAGGCCTTTGTTGTAAAGCTGTAGAAATATCCATTGAGTCCATTTGTAATACTCAGGATCGGTTGTATTTACTTCGCGATCCCAATCATATGAAAAACCAAGTGATTTAATTTGTCGACGGAAATTATCAATATTTTTCTTGGTAAATTCCGCAGGATCATTACCTGTATCCAATGCATATTGTTCAGCAGGCAAACCAAAGGCATCCCAGCCCATTGGGTGAAGGACATTATAACCTTGCATCCTTTTTAAACGTGAAAGAATATCCGTTGCTGTATATCCTTCGGGATGGCCAACATGAAGCCCTGCACCAGATGGATATGGAAACATATCTAATGCATAGAATTTTCTTTTCCCTTTGTCTTCTTTTGTTTTAAATGTTTTTTCTTCTTCCCATTTCTTTTGCCACTTTTTTTCAATTTGTTGATGGTCGAAGCTCATCGTCATTTCCTCCTAATTAAAATAAAAAACTCCCATCCCTCAAACAAGGGACGAGAGATTATGTATGAATCTTCCCGCGGTACCACCCACATTAGTGTTATGAACACTCGCTTAATCATCCTTAACGCGGAATACGACAAACATTACTTCTTTCATGTTTGCAACTCACGAGGCGAGTTCATGACTTCCCGAATTTGACTTGCACCATCCGTCAACTCTCTATCCTCGGGATTACTCCATTACTACTCCTCATTCAATGTTATTAAAAATATAAAAGTATAGGGATATTGTATTAAACTTTGCAACAGGATGCAAGTAATCCTATTATACAAAATCAGTTTAGACGTCAACAATACGATTTATACGCAAAAAACCAGACCTTTAGCAGATCTGGCTTTTTTTATGCTTCAATGGCAGCTTTTTTTCCTTTAAATTGTGATCATAAATGAATGTTGTCAAAAAAGAGATGATAAACAGTCCAATCATGACAATAAATAGTATCGGCATTCCATACGTATCAACAAGCATCCCGCCTGCAAGAGGTCCAAGCATTCTGCCGCCGGTTGCCGTACTGTTAACAAAACCCTGATAAAAACCTTCTCTCCCCTTTGGTGCCAGCTGAAAAGCAACCGTTGGCACTGCAGGCCATACAAACATTTCACCAATTGTTAAAATAATCATACCTACCACAAATCCCTTAAAAGAATGGGCATATGCAGCAGCTAAAAATGAACCAATAAAGACAACCATACCAATCAGCATTTGCGTTTTTAAGGATTTTGCAAAATACTTGATAAAAACTTTAACGACGGGCTGTCCAAAGACAATCATTGCCCCGTTGATTGTCCATAAAAGACCGTACTGTTTAAGTGAAATATGAAGTTCCTGGATATATGCTGCGATTGTGGTCGACCATTGTACATAGGCAGCCCAGCCGAGCAAATATCCAATGCACAAAATTAACAAAGCCCTTAAGTTTTTCTGGTTTTGCTTTACTTCGGCTGGATGTGCCTCAGTCATTTTTATATTGTTAACGACTGAGATTCCTCGGTAACCAAAGACAGCCAAACATAAAAAAATAAAATACATGAATGTATTTGCAATAAAAATGTATTGGAAGGAATAATCCGCAACAAAACCACCCAGTGCCGACCCGATCGCAACACCCAGATTTGCGGCAACATACATGGCATTAAAGGCTTTTCGCCCGCCTTCTTTCCATACAGACCCCGCCATTGCGTACATGGGCGGAAAGATAATGCCTGTTCCCAATCCGATACCCACTAAAAAGATAATATATTCAGGCCAACTGTTCCAAATAGATAAACATATAAGTGCAGCAAGTGTTGTTCCTATTCCTATTAGAACTGTTTTGTAACCGCCAATTTTATCATAGAAGCTCCCGCCTAATAAATTTCCAATGACTGTAGCTGCCGAATTACACATAAGAACGACACCTGCAACCGATAACGATTTTCCTAAATGATCATGAATATAGATTGTATTTAACGGCCATAAAAAGGAGGATCCTGTCATATTCACAGCCATCCCGACAATTAGAAGCCACAAAGCACGCGGCATGATTACGCCCCTTTACACTTTAAGATATTTCGATAACCAAATTATTTTAGAATGTTTCACTTTTGATTTCAATCCTTTATAAAATTGTTATAAAATTAAAATTTTGACTGGTTTCGGATATATGATCAAAACGTACGGATATATAAACCCATAAAAAAACACCCCCAAAATATGGGGGTAGCGATATTTGTATCTTATCTTGCTTGTTCCGGCTCTTGATGCATTTTCGATTTAACTGGCTGGCCGCCTGATTTTTCATATTTCAATTTTGATTGCTTAACAACATCAACATCCTGTCCAAGCTCAAGGTCTTGATTATTAATGCCATTTTTTGTTTTTTGTTCTGGATTTTGTTGTTTGGAGCGCTTTTTCACTTTATTTTCCTCCTCGTTATGGCCCTTGCAAAATCATTTTGTTTTGTAAGTCTTGAAGCTGAAGTCTCACACGATGAAGCTGGTCTCGCTGCTGTGAATTGGCACTATGCGCCATTTTACAAACATCCTGATAGGATTGCTCAATTGTTTGCAAGGCATCTGTATAACCATCATTGTTGTAATGCTGTTGAACACTGCTTTCCTCATACTGTTCCTGGGCATAACGAATAGCATCCTCACATTGTTGAATCAAAGTTTCCATTGAATCCCGAGTTGCCATCTTAAAACCCCCTTTAGATTTAAACCCCCATTGAAGCAAACAGCTTCTTTTCTTATAGTGTACACTCGGGCGTGTTCCTATCACTGCAAACCCGCTGAGATTTACTGGCAATTAAGGATATAAGCATTATTGGCGATGGATTTCAATTCATGATAAAATTTAATTTATGCTTTTATTTTTAAATAACAAGGAGGTTTGGTGAAAATGATTGAGACCAACCCTTTTCCATATGCTTTAGACAATAAGCGTTACCATACATGGAATTATCATCTTCGGCAAGAATTCGGCCATAAAGTATTTAAGATCGCTCTTGATGGCGGTTTTGATTGCCCGAATCGGGATGGCACGGTTGCACACGGAGGCTGTACGTTTTGCAGTGCAGCAGGATCTGGAGATTTTGCGGGGAACCGAGTTGAGACACTCGAAAAACAATTTCAAGATATCAAAGAAAAAATGCATACCAAATGGAAAGATGGCAAATATATGGCCTACTTTCAGGCATTTACCAATACACATGCACCTGTAGAGATCTTGCGCGAGAAATATGAAACAGTCTTAAAACAGGAGAACGTCGTTGGATTATCGATAGCCACTCGTCCCGATTGCCTTCCAGATGATGTTGTCGAATATTTAGCGGAACTCAATGAAAGAACATATTTATGGGTTGAACTTGGACTGCAAACAGTTCACGAAAAAACTGCCTCGTTAATTAATCGTGCCCATGATTTTAAAAGTTATGTTGAAGGTGTCAATAAACTTAGAAAGCATGGTATCCGAGTTTGTTCCCACATCATCAACGGGCTACCGCTGGAAACAAAGGACATGATGATGGAAACCGCACGTGAAGTGGCAAAGTTAGATGTCCAAGGGATAAAAATTCACTTATTGCATCTGTTAAAAGGGACACCAATGGTCAAACAATATGAAAAAGGA
Source organism: Neobacillus sp. PS3-12 (assembly GCF_030915385.1). Classification (GTDB taxonomy): domain Bacteria; phylum Bacillota; class Bacilli; order Bacillales; family Cytobacillaceae; genus JAEVLT01. The sequence goes on from NZ_CP133268.1 coordinate 1,378,358, forward strand.
ATGGTTGACTTTCTTTCAAAGGAAGATTATGTAAACCTTGTTTGCGACCAATTGGAAATAATCCCGTCGGAAATGATTGTGCATCGAATTACTGGTGATGGACCCATTGATCTTATGATCGGGCCAATGTGGAGTGTTAATAAATGGGAAGTCCTCAATGCTATTGATGATGAGCTCAAGCGAAGGGACAGCTATCAAGGTAAATTTTTCGAAAGGTCCGGGAAATAAACATGAAATTGGATCGAATCCTTCCTTTTGCAAAAATCTTACTTGAAAAAGCAGTAAAGTCTGGAGATGCTGTCGTCGATGCCACAATCGGCAATGGTCATGATACGTTATTTCTTGCTAATCTTGTCGGAGAAGATGGTCGGGTATACGGGTTTGATGTTCAGCACGAAGCGGTGACCGCAACAGAGGAGCTTATCCGAAGCAATGGGCTTTCAAACCGTGTAACCCTTTTTCAACAAGGACATGAAAATTTGTCCACTTGTATTCCTCAAGATGAAAATGGAAAGATAACGGGTGCCATTTTTAATCTTGGCTATTTGCCAGGAAGTGATAAATCAGTCATTACCAAGCCAAATACAACCATTTCAGCAGTGGAACAGCTATTAAACGTTATGGCTCCTGAAGGAATCATTGTGCTTGTGATTTATTACGGACACCCCGGCGGAGAGATTGAGCGTGACAGCCTGCTTGAGTATTGTAACCAACTTGATCAAAATCTGGCCCATGTATTGGAATACAAATTTATGAACCAGAAGAATAATCCGCCATTTATAGTGGCTATTGAGAAAAGATAAAACCAGGCTGTCATTTGGCCTGGTTTTTCTTGTTCTGATTACCTTCATAGTCTCATTTCTCTGCTCATGTATCCCAGATTCCGATTCTGATTACCTTCGTGGTCTCATTTATCTGCTCTTGTGCCTCAGATTCCGATTCTGATTACCTTCTTAGCCTCTTTTCACTGCTCATGTGCTTCAGATTCCGATTCTGCTCATGTGCCCCAAATACTATTGCTGAAGCGATGTTATATTCACTTTAACGGATGTAAACCATTTTTGAAAAGAACGGTAAGCACGTCCATTAACGTAGAAAAAATAGCTTGTCATGCCGCCTGTTTTAATCATTTCCTTTGCAAGCTTGTGCACATTTTTCTGCTTGCGGACCTTCTCATCGGAAAGATAAATCCCTAACAATCCGCGATTAATGAGACGATGAAATTTTTTATGTGGCAGGAGCTCAGTATGGCGGTCGGCTTCCCTGACAAAATGCTTAAGCCGCTTAAACAATTGTTCTTCATTTTCATAGTAAAAACAAAAATTTAAATCGCCTTCATTACGGTCCTCTTCTTGATCGATTAAATAATCCAACATAATATGTAAGCCTTGAATATAAGGAAAATACCCGCTGCGAATATGTGCTGCATCCTCTATTTGAAAATCCTCTCTCATGGCATAAGAAATCAGACAAAAGATCCCGAGGGTCGAACCGGAGCACGCAGAAAATTCATACCACTCCATCTCTGGTAATTGGGTTTGATAGTCATTAAACCACTTCTGCAAACGGGGTACCCGTTCTTCCGGTTAACATGCTTATGAATTTGTAAATCACAATAATACTGACATAATTCAAGTAAGTAGTTTTTAATCCAATCATAATGAATCAATTCAGATAGAATCGATCGGCAGGTTTTAGCTAAATCATATAAATAACTTCCATCGTCCTGATCATCACGAAGCCGATAATAATTTTTCACCTCTGGCTCCAATGTCAAAGCGTCCGCCATTGATTCGTGTAAGGCAGTGAAATCATCTGGATCAAGGGAAGTACTGCGATCACATAGATTATCTAAATAGTCACTAATTGTTTGATAAGCCACAATAAATTTGACGGCTTTTTTTAATTGTTTTTTTGCCATTAAAGCAAGGATGGCCCCTCCCTCACAATGGAAGGTTTTATGTTCAATACTTGCTAATGCCTGTCTTCTTAATTCAGGGTTTGGGATTTCACTTGCTCTCTTCTTCCAATACGCCAATTCCTGATGAACTGCAGGGAAAATTTTGTAATATACGTTTGACATTAAGCTAATTGGCATAGTCGAAAGCACCATTCATCCACCTCTTTTAAACAATATAGCCAATGGCTTTTAATTGGCTGGTAACAAAGTCCTTTGCGTATTCAAAAACTTCTTCACGCTCAGGCTCATTAAAAATTTCGTGATAGCACTTTGGCCATTCTTTAAATCTTTTTTCTGATAATGGCACACCATTAAACCACTCTTTGACCATTTTTTTGTTAACAATCTTATCATCCCCGCCTTGCATAGCTAGCATTGGCACATCCTGTATATCTCCAATTTTTTCAAACGCCAGCTTGATAGCAGCAGATAATTCCCGATACCATCTTATCGAAACCTTTGTAATGTATAGTGTGTCATTTACATCTGCTTCACGAACATCAGGGTTTCTTGTTGCCATCTGAACGGTTAATCCAGAATTAAGCCTCAATGAAGGATAGATGACATTTAACCCATATGAGAGAGCATCTAATAATTTTGGCGGTGTCTTTACTAAGCCTAAACATGGCGAGGATAAAATCAGTCCAGCTATATTTAATCTTTCTTCTTGCAAAAGCCGAATGGAAATCAATCCGCCCATGCTATGTCCAAGTAAAAATACCGGTAAATCATAGCGGTATGCGGCTTGAATCCAATCCTTTACTTCAAAAATGTACTCATCAAAGGAATCGATATGTCCTCGGTTGGACCGTGTCGTCATACCTTGACCGGGAAGATCACCCATGATGATATGAAAGCCCGAAGTTCGCCACATTTCAATCAGCCACCCGTAACGTCGATGATGCTCCATCGCTCCATGGACCATAACAATTACCGCTTTCGCTTCACCTTCCGCTTCCCACTTCCACATATTTCCCCCTCCTAAGGCAACAAATTCACATTTAAAAAATTTTTTCCCTGTTTATATCCTATGTAATAAAGGTACTATATCACAAAAAAGATTAAAACTTTATGCAAAAAGCTTTCACGAAATGTTGCAGATTCGTTAGAATAAAAGAGAAAGGAGCGAAAAAAATTGATCTATCCCTATAAAGGCAAGCACCCAAAAATTGCTGATTCCGCTTTCATAGCTGATTATGTCACGGTTACAGGTGATGTTGAAATTGGTGAACAATCAGGAATCTGGTTTAATACCTCTATTAGAGGCGATGTTGCCCCTACTATTATTGGCAAAAAAGTAAATGTACAAGACAACTGTGTTCTTCATCAAAGCCCCAACAATCCGCTCATCCTGGAGGATGAAGTCAGCGTTGGCCATTCAGTTATTTTACATAGCTGTATCATAAGAAAAAAAGCATTGATTGGAATGGGCTCCATTATTTTGGATCAGGCAGAAATCGGCGAAGGAGCCTTCGTTGGTGCGGGAAGTCTTGTTTCACAAGGTAAGAAGATTCCGCCAAATACCCTCGCCTTTGGCAGACCAGCAAAAGTAGTTAGAGAACTCACAGCTGAAGATCGAAAAGACATGGAACGCATCATTAGAGAATACACCGAAAAAGCAAGCTATTACAAATCACAACAAGAAGAAAAGAAAAAGTAACATATTCTTTCTATTATTAACTTTGACACCAGGATTGACTCCAAGATTAAATAATTTAGGTGGTAATATGTATTCTTTATATCCACAAATTTTCGTTCTAATCATCCTATTCATTCTTCTCTTGTGGTTATTAAAAAAAGCTGCACGGATCTTTAAGTCGGCGTTTATGTTCTTTGTCATTTTTTTTATTTTAATAACTGGATTTTTATTGGACAGTTCGAAAACTGAGCATGTAGCTTTGGCCTTTTCTTCGATAAAAAATTGGTTCCACTCATCGGCACCAACCAGTTTTCTCGGGGAACATTTAAATTTTCCAAACACATCATCAACAAAAGATCAGGTGCTGCTAGATGCTCCGACTTTTGCTCAGCTGCCTGAACTTCCTCGCGGCTGTGAGGTTACAAGCCTAGCCATGCTTCTAAACTATGCCGGCGTGAAGGTTGACAAAATGGAGCTTGCGGAAAAAATAAAAAAAGACCAAACCCCAAGAACGGTGATTAATGGAACTGTTCATTTCGGAAACCCCGATGATGGTTTTGTTGGGAATATGTACAACTTAAATGAACCTGGATATGGAGTTTATCATGAACCAATTGCTGAACTTGCGGAAAACTATCTGCCCTGGAGAATAAAGGATTTATCCAGCTCCGACTTCAATGATTTGAAACTTTATCTTTCAGATGGCAAACCTATTTGGGTGATTACGAATACCTTGTACCAACAACTTGGCGACGGTCAGTTTCAAACATGGGATACACCAACTGGCAGTGTAAAAATTTCGTATAAAGAGCATGCAGTTCTATTAACAGGATATGATCAACAAAATATCTATTTTAATGATCCACTTACAGGAGAGAAAAATAAAAAAGCACCCATTGCGGATTTTAAAGAATCCTGGGTGCAAATGGGAAGTCAGGCTATTACGTATCTTCCCTAGGTATTAATGCTGCAGGGCCATTTCTTTTTGGAACGAATAAACTTCCTCCACATAGATCTGGTGCCAAACCATGAACATCAACACAGTCCAAATCTTTCTGCTGTTGTCGGCCTTGCCTTGACAATGGTCTTCAAGCAGATTTAACACATATTGTTTATTAATTAAATGATCCGTATGGCTTTCACGGATTATTTTTTTTGCCCATTCATTCATCTCATTTTTTAGCCAATGACGAATTGGGACAGGGAAACCAAGTTTTTTGCGATCTAATACATGATCTGGAACAATTCCTTCAGCTGCTTTACGTAAAATATATTTGGTTGTCCCGTTTGCTGTTTTTAAGCTGGTTGGTATTTTTGAAGCAACTTTGAACACTTCTTTATCAAGGAATGGAACACGCAGCTCTAATGAATGTGCCATCGTAACCCTGTCCGCTTTTAAGAGGATATCGCCACGCATCCAAGTGTGGATATCAATATACTGCATCCGATCAACAGGATCGTAGCCTTTGCTTTCATTATATAGCGGTCTAGTGATATCCGTGTAATCCAACCCTGGTCGATAAACCTTTAATAAGGCACGTTTATCTTCTTCGGTAAACATTTTGGCATTCCCAATATAGCGTTCTTCCATCGGGGTTACTCCGCGTTCGATAAAGCTCTTGCCTTTCATCCCTTCAGGCATCATCATCGCAATTCTTTTTAGAAGGACTTTACCCACCCTTGGAATCTTATTAAACACTTCAAGGGATTGCGGTTCACGGTATATGTTATAACCGCCAAACAATTCGTCAGCACCTTCACCGGATAAAACAACGGTAACATGCTTTCTTGCTTCACGAGCCACAAAGTAAAGCGGAACACAGGCAGGATCTGCCAACGGATCGTCCATATGCCACATAATTTTAGGCACTTCGTTCATATACTCTTCTGGAGTGATTACGTAGCTGATGTTCTCGACCCCAAGTTTTTCAGCTGTTTCCTTGGCAACATCAATTTCACTAAACCCATTGCGTTCAAACCCAACTGAAAAGGTTTTGATCGCTGGATGAAATTCTTTTGCAATCGAAGCAATTATCGAAGAATCAATTCCTCCAGATAAAAAGGAACCAACAGGAACATCACTGCGCATATGCACTTTAACGGAGTCGAAAAGGACATCTTTGATTTCTTTAATAAAATCAGCTTCCGTCTGGTGAACCGGCTTAAAATGTGCTTTCCAATATTTTTTAATTTCCATTGGCGAGCCAATCTTTTTTGTAAAATAATGACCAGGCTCTAGTTTTTTAATTCCTTCTGTCATCGTACCTGGCTCTGGAACAAATTGATAAGTTAAATAATGCTGCAGGGCATCATAGTTTAAAAGGGTATTTTCTTGTGCCAGTAAAATGCTTTTTTTCTCCGATGCAAAAAAGGTTCTTTCCCCTTCTTCGCAATAAAAGAATGGTTTAATTCCAAACGGGTCCCTTGCCCCAATTAGCTTTTGCTCTTGCTTATCCCAAATTACAAAAGCAAACATCCCGCGTAGTTTTTCCACTGCCTTTTCCTTTAGATGACTGTATAAGGCAAGAATGACTTCTGTATCTGAGCTGGTTGCAAACTGTAAGCCTTCTTTGAGAAGTTCTTCACGAAGCTCAACATAATTGTAAATTTCACCATTAAAGATGATCCAATAACGTTCATTTTCATACGTTAGCGGTTGATGACCGCTTTCGATATCAATGATACTCAATCGGCGGAAACCAAATTGAATATGATCGTCATAATAGAATCCATCATCATCTGGTCCGCGATGGGTAATAAGATCGTTCATATTTTTAAATTGCTGTTTTTGATCGTCACGATAATTTTGTGTTTTTTCGTGGACACAGCCAATAAAGCCACACATTATGTACCTCACCTACTCCAATCTTAAATCACTTTTCTATTCCATTTTTGAATACAAAAAGTCGAAAATGCATACTCTCTCATACTACCACTAATCCAAAAAAATTTGCACCAATAAGAAGAGGAAAATTCAGTTACCATCAGTTTTACCTATTTATTTAAGCGTAAACTTAGTTCTAAAGAATTATAGAAAACTCGCCGACTGACGATCCTAAAGGCGAAGGCAGAGGCGTAGTTGCACTTGCCACGCTCGTAGAGCGCCACGTCCTGTGGCACTCGCCTGACTAGGACATCCTGTCCGTCGTGCTATTAGGCAAACAAAAAAACAGGAGCTACAAAACCCCTGTTTTTATTTGCTTAAATACCTGCTTGCTGTTTTAGTACATCTGCCTTATCTGTACGTTCCCATGGAAGGTCGATATCTGTTCGGCCAAAATGTCCGTAAGCTGCTGTTTGTTTGTAGATTGGGCGGCGCAAGTCTAACATCTTAATAATTCCAGCTGGACGCAGATCAAAGTTTTTACTCACCAAATCAACTAAAACATCTTCGCTCACTTTTCCGCTACCAAACGTATCTACGGCAATCGAGACTGGCTTGGCAACACCAATTGCGTAAGCAAGCTGTACTTCTACCTTATCAGCAAGCCCGGCGGCTACGATATTTTTGGCAACATAACGTGCAGCATATGCAGCAGAGCGGTCAACCTTTGTAGGATCTTTACCAGAAAAGGCACCGCCGCCATGGCGAGCATAACCGCCATATGTATCTACGATGATTTTACGGCCAGTTAAGCCTGCATCACCCTGCGGACCTCCGATGACAAAACGGCCTGTGGGATTAATAAAATATTTCGTATTTTCATTGAGCAATTCAGCAGGAACAACCGGTTGGATCACATGTTCCTTTAAATCAGTTTGAATTTGTTCCAAAGTAATTTCAGGGTTATGCTGTGTTGAAATAACAATGGTATCCACTCTAACGGGTTTATTATTTTCGTCATACTCAACGGTTACTTGTGTTTTTCCATCCGGACGAAGGTAAGACAGGGTTTCATCTTTCCGAACTTCTGTTAATCTTCGTGCTAATTTATGAGCAAGTGAGATTGGCAGCGGCATAAGCTCTTTTGTTTCATTACAAGCATAGCCAAACATCAAGCCCTGGTCCCCAGCCCCAATGGCTTCAATTTCTTCATCAGTCATTTGTCCTTCACGCGCTTCAAGCGCCTGGTTAACACCCATTGCAATATCTGGTGACTGTTCATCAATCGAAGTTAAAACCGCACAGGTTTCAGCGTCAAAACCGTATTTTGCTCGGGTATAACCAATGTTTCGAATGGTTTCACGAACAATTTTGGGAATATCAACATAGGTAGAAGTTGTAATTTCTCCAGCAACCAAGACCAAACCTGTTGTCACAGAAGTCTCAGCTGCAACACGTGCATTAGCATCCTTTGCTAAGATAGCGTCTAAAATGGAATCAGAAATTTGGTCACAGATTTTATCTGGATGACCTTCAGTTACTGATTCAGAAGTGAACAAACGACGTTTTGTTGACATCTGAATTCCTCCTAAAATGTAATAAAATGAGGATCTTGGAAGAACCAATTACCTCAGTTTGATACGGAACTCATTTCCCTTAATAGTATGTATAAACAAGGAATTTTTATGAACCTCTTACAAAAGCTCTCTTATTATATGCAAACGACAAAGGCATTGCGCCAATTTAACCTACGAACGTCAACACTGGACGCAAAAAAACCTTTCCATAATGAGGAAAGGTTGAAAGCACATTGATTCTCTCGCCTTTCACTCTTATCGTTCAAGGTCTAGCCTTGCATCAGGTTTAGCACCTTTGCTCCGAAAATGTTCCTTAAAACACATTTTCATCGTCAGGTTGCTGGGTTTCATTGGGCCTGTCCCTCCACCAGCTCGGGATAAGAGAGTATCCGTTCAAATAAAAATCATATCGTACTATTATCTAAACTGTCAATCCTTTTTTCAAAACATAGATAATAAGTCATCAAATATTCAAATATTTGATTTTTTATAAAATTTTTATTAATTCACTGAATTTTTCATAATTAGTATAGACTATTTCTTTCAATGTGTTATACTGTTTTTATCGTATATAATTCATTAAAAATCAATGGAAAAGGATGGTAGTCACTAAATGAATTCCACGCATACCGAAGATGGACTAAATAGTTTACTAGCTAAAGAGAATGTCCATGTCCAATTATCTGTTCCACAATTAGTCGAAAAGGTATTAAGCCGCAACGAAGCAACCTTAACTTCCACAGGTGCTATTCGAGTTTCAACAGGAAAGTATACGGGCAGGTCTCCGAAAGATAAATTTATTGTTGAAGAACCGTCAACAAAAGATAAAATTGGCTGGGAAACAAACCAAAGGATCTCACAAGAGAACTTTTCTAAATTATATGATAAAGTTCTTGCCTATTTAAATCAAAAAGAAGAAATCTTTGTATTTAATGGTTTTGCTGGTGCCGATAAAAAATCGCAATTACCAATTCAAGTCATTAATGAATATGCTTGGCATAATTTGTTTGTGCACCAACTATTTATCCGCCCTGATGTAGAGGAACACAGCTCTCATAAACCTGGATTCACGGTTATTGCAGCACCTAATTTTAAAGCAGATCCAAGCGTGGACGGTACAAATTCAGAGACATTTATCATCATTTCGTTCGAGAGAAGAACGGTTTTAATTGGCGGAACGGAATATGCCGGTGAAATGAAAAAATCGATCTTCTCAGTTATGAACTTCCTTCTTCCTGAAAATGATATCTTATCGATGCACTGTTCAGCGAATGTTGGCGCTGAAGGGGATGTTGCCTTATTCTTCGGTCTTTCCGGAACAGGAAAAACTACTTTATCGGCTGACCCTAACCGTAAGCTAATTGGTGATGATGAGCATGGCTGGTCACAGCATGGCGTCTTTAATATTGAAGGCGGATGTTATGCAAAAACGATTAACCTTTCTCGTGAAAAAGAACCGCAAATTTTCGATGCGATCAAATTTGGCACCGTTCTTGAGAATGTCATTATTGATCCTGAAACAAGAGTGGCAGATTATGATAATGGAGAATTAACGGAAAATACTCGTGCTGCATATCCATTGCAAGCACTTGATAATATCGTTGACCCAAGCATCGCTGGTCATCCAAATACAGTTGTCTTCTTAACTGCAGATGCATTTGGAGTATTGCCTCCAATCTCTAAACTGACAAGAGAACAAGCGATGTATCATTTCTTGAGTGGATATACTTCTAAGCTTGCAGGTACTGAGCGTGGGGTTACATCTCCTGAAGCAACATTCTCCACCTGCTTCGGTGCTCCATTCCTGCCGCTTCCTGCAACACGTTATGCAGAAATGCTTGGCCAAAAAGTATTAGAGCATAATGCGAATGTATTCCTTGTTAACACAGGATGGACTGGCGGCGAATATGGAGTTGGCAATCGTATGAAGCTTTCCTATACAAGAGCAATGGTTCAAGCTGCACTTGAAGGCGAATTAAATAATGTCGAAACGGTTCAGGACGAAATCTTTGGCTTAAACATCCCTGTTCATGTTACAGGCGTTCCTGATGAAGTTCTTCAGCCGCAAAAAACCTGGTCTGACAAAAACGCCTATGAAGAAAAAGCAAAAGAACTAGCTGCAAAATTCCGTGACAACTTCACAAAGTTTGGAGATGTTCCTGCTGAAATTGCCGAAAAAGGCGCACCTTTGAAATAATTAGTATGACATAAAAAAACCTTATCACATGCTGATAAGGTTTTTTTATGTGTCATACTAATTTGTTGAATTTAACGAAAGTAATTGATAAGTGACGAACGTAGCTTGATTCTGCCATTCCACTTTTTTGATGATGCCTGTCCCATGTGAATCACCATCGATTTCCTTTCTTACATCCACAGGAATATCGATGGGGTATAATCGGTAACCTTTCTTTTCTAAGTAAAAAAGATTCTCTTCAAGCCTTTTTTCACGACTCTTGGTCACGATCATAGTGTTTAATTCAAGAGGCATTCCCATTGGCATCGCTCCTCTAATATGTTTGTCTTTATTTTACCATTAATCCTTGTGCAATTTCATCCACGTTGTTAAATCGGTGACAACTCTTCTGTTAATTTGAGGCGGAAAATAATGTGTAAATTCGTTAAAATACCAGCTCTCCACAGGTTTTTGTAGGGCCTTTAAGCGGTTTTCAAGAAGATAGGCATGTCCTACCGATACATTTTGATCCTTAACGCCATGGATAATGAGAACTGGTGCCGTTATTTTTTCTAATTGATGCAAGGGCGTTCGCTCCTCATATTTTTCTGGATATTTCTTAGGAGTCCCGCCAATGACCCTTTTCATCATTCTTCTTAAATCCTTTCGTTCCAGGTAGGTCAGTGACATATCACTGACGCCGCCCCACGTCACAACACTCGCCGTCTCTGGAAAGCAGATCGCTGTCCACAATGCCATAACACCGCCACGGGAAAATCCAAAAACATGGATACTTTTTATTCTAGGAAGTGATTTCAATAATGTATAACCTGCAAATGCATCTTCCCGGTCCTCTCCTCCAAAGTCTTCGTTCCCTTCTCCGCCTTGATTTCCTCGATAGAAAGGCGCAAACACGATAAATCCTTCGGAGGCAAACTGGGCTATCCTTGCAGGACGGACCATGCCTACACTTTTTATTCCTCCTCTTAGGTAAAGAAAGCCATCCGAAGTTTTTTCATACTTTGGTTCGGCAAGCAATCCTCTTACCCTAAGACCGTTTGAATAGTAGGTAATAAGAGTTAGTTCTACATTAGGGTTTGGAGATGGAAATCGGTGCCTTGCAATGATGGTACCGTTCTCTTGAATCATTTATCACACCTCTCTTTTCATTTTTTTTTAATGGGCAAACACACATTTTTATCCTGTTCATACGATATTTTAGGCAACTTACCGCCCAGAAAAAGGAGGTTTTCAATCCGATGAAAAAATCACTTAAAGTCAGTATGACCATTTTATTCTCTGCACTTCTTATTTTTTCTTTAGCAGCATGCAGCACCACCAATAGCCAGTCGGCTAAGACTCAGCCAGCGAAGCAAGAGGTTCAAACAGTCCGCATTGCCGAAGTTACCCGCTCCATCTTCTATGCACCCATGTATGTTGCATTATCCAAGGGATTTTTTAAAGATGAAGGACTTGATGTGAAACTTACGACCGTTCCCGGCGGAGACAAAACGATGACCGCTTTAATCTCAGGTGGCGCTGATGTCGCACTTGTTGGATCAGAAACATCCATCTATGTGTATGCCCAAGGCTCAAATGACCCCGTTCTTAATTTTGCTGCGTTAACGCAGACTGACGGTACATTCCTTGTCTCCCGCAAAAAAATCGATCATTTTTCATGGCAGCAATTAAAAGGATCAACCTTTTTAGGTCAGCGAAAAGGCGGCATGCCGCAAATGGTTGGCGAATACGTTTTAAAACAGCATGGCATTGATCCTCACAACGACTTAAATCTGATTCAGAATATAGACTTTGCAAACATTTCAAGTGCTTTTGCCTCAGGGACTGGAGATTATGTGCAGCTATTTGAGCCAACTGCCAGCATTTTTGAAAAAGAAGGAAAAGGATATATTGTTGCTTCATTTGGAACAGATTCAGGCCGCGTTCCGTATACTTCCTTTATGGCAAAACAAAGCTATTTGAAAAAGAACCAAGCGACCGTGGAAAAATTCACCAGCGCCATCTACAAAGCACAGCAATGGGTCGATGCCCATACACCTAAAGAAACAGCACAAGCGATTCAGCCCTATTTCCCTGACACGGATTTAAGCATTATGGAATCAGCTGTCAACCGTTATAAAAGCCAGGGTTCTTATGCCACCAACCCTATTATTGATCCAAAGGCATGGGATAACCTTCAGAACATTATGAACGCCGCCGGGTCACTCCCAAAACATGTTGACTATAACACACTCGTAAATACAACAATTGCAAAAAAAATCAGCCAAAATTAATTTAAAACAAGTCTGTCTTAAGGTGATTGTTAATTTTTTAAGCCTGTTGATTGGAGCGGAAATCAACAGCCAAATTTAACTCAGCAAAAACAACGTAAGGGAGGCCTGTCTTTTGAGTTTTTTAACGATTAACGAAATTGATCACACCTACTTTACCAAAACCTCTACGACCACGGCCCTCTCCAATATTTCACTAACCATTGAGGAAGGAGAATTTGTCTCCTTTCTCGGCCCTAGCGGCTGTGGAAAAACGACCCTTCTATCGATCATAGCCGGATTACTGAAACCGACCCAAGGAACTATCTTGTTGGAAAAGAAACCTGTGTCCACTAAAAATAGCAATATTGGTTACATGCTTCAACAAGACTACCTGTTTCCTTGGAAAACGATTGAAGAAAACATTCTCTTGGGATTGAAATTATCTAAAAAGCTGAATGAGCAAACGAAAATAAAAGCATTACAACTTTTAAGTCAAATTGGTCTAAACGGTGTGGAAAACCAGCTACCAAAGCAATTATCCGGCGGAATGAGGCAGCGTGCAGCCCTTGTTCGAACGCTTGCAACTGAACCAAAGCTATTAATGTTAGACGAACCCTTTTCTGCACTTGATTATCAAACCAAACTTAAATTAGAAGATCTGGTGTCCTCAACATTGAAAGAATTTAAAAAAACAGCAATCCTTGTAACACACGATATCGGTGAAGCCATCAGCATGAGCGATCGGGTATTTTTATTTTCAGCTAAACCGGGAAACTATATCGCATTTTTGAGATTCCAGATGAGCTGCGGTCACTTTCTCCTTTTGAAGCCCGCAGCCATGAGATGTATTCTACCCTTTTTCAAACCATTTGGAAGGAGCTTGAGACCCTTGAACCCTAAAAACGTTAAGCTTCTTCATCAAGAATATCTTCGCTCCTTAAGGATTGAAAAACGCTGGGTCCGATTTTACCAAATTCTTATTTTTATCTTGTTTTTTGCTCTTTGGGAAATTGCAAGCAGATTACAATGGGTTGACCCGCTTATTTTTAGTTCACCATCAAAAATATGGTTTTTGTTTTTAGAAAAACTAAAGGATGGGTCATTGTTAGATAATACCCTTGTTACCTTAACGGAGACGGTTTTTGGCTTCATTTTAGGTACATTACTTGGAACGATTTTAGCTGCCGTTTTATGGTGGTCCTCTATGATTTCAAAGGTACTTGATCCTTATCTCGTTATTTTAAATGCCTTACCGAAAGTTGCGCTTGGTCCGATTTTAATTGTGGCTTTAGGACCGGGTATTCTTCGATTATTTCAATGGGGATCATTATTTCTGTTATTGTAACCACCATTGTTATTTATACCTCGTTTCGTGAAGTGGACCCAAACTATCTCAAAGTGATGCTCACTTTTGGAGCAACACGCTCACAATGTTTTAAAGAAGCCATTCTGCCAGCAAGTTTCCCGACGATTATTTCAACCTTAAAGGTTAACGTTGGGTTATCATGGGTAGGAGTTATTGTCGGTGAATACCTTGTTTCCGCTAAAGGTCTGGGCTATCTGATTATTTACGGCTTCCAGGTATTTAACTTTACATTAGTCATGCTATCCTTGCTTGTCATTGCGCTCTTAGCAACGATTATGTACCAGCTTGTTGATTATATTGAGAAAAGACTGATCAAAGAATAGCGTAGAATCTCGCTATTCTTTTAATTTTTCAAGATAGCTAATCTTTTGATGCATTCTTCAACAACCTGATCCTTCATAATAAAACTGTATTCTGGGCCAAAGCGAAGCTTCAGAATATCACCATCCACCAAAATCGGTCCGTTGGTTTCCAAATAATCGCTTTTTAGAGTCATACTTTTTACTTTCCCCCAAAAAACAGCTTTTACAAATGAACCTTTAGAGTCTGTTACCCTATATTCCCCAATTTTTATAAGTTCGTTTACCATGGCACCTGTTTCTTCATTTACTTCCCGATGTGCTGTATCTTCAAGCGTTTCCCCTGCTTCCATCTTTCCACCGGGAAATTCTGGCCGCGCATTTTATGCTGCGTCAAAAGCCATTTTCCTTCATATTGGCAGATAATCAGAACATGTTTTGCTGGTTCGTCAAAAGCATGGTCTGAAAAAGATAGCTCCACTTTGTTTCCATACTTATCTAAAAAGGTTTTCATCCTTATCACGCCTTACATTTCATTCATATCATTATTATAGTCGATTTTTAACGAGAAAAGAAAAATCCCTATCTCAAAAGATAAGGATTATCGATTATTTTCAGGCAAAATGTTCATTGTCTTAATATGATTTTTGGCTTCCTCGTCACCTAGATTATAGAGCATCTCATAAACCTTAGCGATCGTTTGGTCATAGGCATCATTTTCTCGGTCATAATGGTATTGTACATATGGCACATGGGCCCGAAAGAAGTTTTGCCATTCCGTTGCGTAGTTTTGGTCAAATAATTCACGGAGCTCAATGATTTCCTCATCCGTTGCATAAATTTTATAGCTCCAAGTTGAACTTGTTGCACTTTGTGAAATTTCTCCTGTCCCGGTTCTATATAATAAGCCTTTTTTTGCTGCTCCATCTAATCATCCCCCTTTTCCTTAACTCTTCCACAAAAATAAGATTTTATTCTTTAGTTCTTTTTTCTTCATTTTTGGGGAAATTTATCATAAAATTAATAAATAACCATTTATATTTTTTGAATGACTCGAGTAATCCTTTCATCTTTGTTTAAATGGAATATTTTCATACTTTTAGGGGCAATGAATAAGTAAGAAACAAAAATATCCTAAATAGGAGAGGTGAAAGAAATGAAACTAGTGGATGAACTTTTTGACCTTTATCGTAACAAGCTGACGGGTGATGAAGAAGACATTGATATGCTCACATTTGCTTTTTTAGAAGAGATGTCAAGGGAAGATTTATTAGGAATAATCCGAGATATGGATGAGCAAGAATTATATGATCTTATTGGACTGTATTTAATTGAAAGCTTAAAAGTAAAGTTTGCCCAAGAAGAATACGGACAGCGCCGAAATAATAATACATTTCACCCAAGAAACATTCATTAATACATAGAAAAGTGGAAGTGCCTTTTTGAGGTACCAAAACGAAATCGATAAAAATAAAAAAACATGTGCCGGATTGTATCATGCACATGTTTTTTTGTTTCCTATTCTGATTACCATCACGACTCATTTTCGCTGTCCATGTGCTTCAGAACTACCCTAAAAATGCTTTGAGCATCCAAACGTGTTTACCTAGACTTTCAGAGATGCCGATAAATAAATCTGCCGTTACTTCGTCGTTGGCTTTCTCCGCAAGGTCAATCGTCTGACTATTCTCGGCAATCATTTGTTCAAAATCATTAATCACAGCCTGAACCATTTCTTTCTCTGTTTGTTCAGTTCCAGCAGCCTCTTTAATGGTGGCTGCATCCAGGCACGCTTTTAATGTCGAAAGAGGTTTTTCGCCGATGATTAGTAAACGTTCAGCCACTTCATCCATGGTACCGGTTATTTCATTGTACAGTTCTTCAAACTTCTCATGAAGCGTAAAGAAATGGTGTCCTTTCACAAACCAATGAAAATGATGCAGTTTTTCATATAAAACAGTTAAATTGGCAACTTGTACATTTACAGAGTCTACTAATTCCTGTGACATTTTTCATCCCTCCGACCCTATGTTACCCAATCCATATTAATTAAAACCATTATGTTTTCATGATACAATAAAAGGAAAAAAAGGAGGGTACAATGACAACCATTTTTGTAGTTTGCATCGTTATTGTCATCATTGTTTTACTTTTAAGCGTGATAACCACCTCTAAAGCCTATTCTTATAAACATACCGTCGACCCGTTAGAAAACAATCCACATCTTAACCAAGAAGATGAACCAGACAAATCCCAGAGTTAAAAAAAACACTCCTATTCAACATCTTGAATAGGAGTGTCTCTTTATTTATGCAAAAATTTGTTTCAAGTCTTCTTTGCTATGCTCAAGCCAAGCTTGCATGATTTTCTTGGCCCCTTCTAAGTCATGAAGCGCTGCTTGACCGCATTGAACTTCATTTGCTGCAGGAACTTCAGTCAATTGTAGTGCATCCTTCATTGTTGCATCAAGTAAATCAATGATATCCTCAACATTTGGCTCTCCGCTGACAACCAGATAAAATCCTGTTTGGCAGCCCATTGGTGAAATATCGATAATATCAAAATGATCCTTTGTGTATTTACGGATCGTATAGGCAAGCATATGCTCTAAGGCATGAAGCGCCGCAGGATCCATTGCTTGTTTGTTTGGCTGGCAAAAACGAATATCATATTTATTTACAACCCCATCAGTTCCCACCTTATGGACACCGCAATGTCTCACATAAGGGGCTTTCACTGCATTATGGTCTAATTCAAAGCTTTCAACAGATGGCATTTAAACATCACTCCTCATTACAAATCTATATTCATGATACCTTAAAAAAAATGATTTATCATCCTAAATAATCAATTTAGACCTTTACACTTCATTATGATATGTTTGATACAGGTAAAGTAAAGGAGAAAAAAAATGCTTAAAAAGGTATTTCTTTCTGTTATTCGTTTTTATCAAATCGTCATATCGCCGCTTAAGCCGCCTAGCTGTCGTTTTTACCCTACATGTTCTCATTATGGCTTAGAAGCTGTAGAGCGCTTTGGGGCATTTAAAGGTGGGTGGCTGGCAATCAAACGGATTTTAAAATGCCACCCCTTCCATCCAGGCGGAGTAGACCCTGTTCCTGGAAAAATGGCCAACAAAAAAAAGGAGCATTAAGCTCCATATCCATCAACTACTAAGTCCAGCTTGCCTGTTGTTGGGTCGATCACCAATCCGTGAACAGGAACACCTTCAGGCATTAATGGGTGATTCCTTATGATGTTTACACTATGTTTCACACTGTCAAAAACATTATCAAACCCATGTAGCCATTTTTCAAAATCAATGCCAGAATAACTGAGAGTTTCAAGTGTTTCCTCCGAAATTCCCCGTTCTTTCATGCTTTCAACCATTCGCTCTGATTTTAAGGCACTCATCCCGCAATCATGATGACCAATAACAAATACTTCTTCCGCTTGGAGCTCATAGACAGCAATCAAAATACTCCTCATAACACTTCCAAACGGGTGGCTTACAAGGGCACCGGCATTTTTTACTGTCTTAACATCTCCATTGCTCAAATTCATTGATTTTGGTAAAAGTTCAAGAAGTCTGGTATCCATGCATGTTAGAACAACCATGCGTTTTTTGGGAAATTTAGTTGTTTCGTATTTTTTATATTCTTCATTTTGAACAAACTGTTGATTGTAATCTAGTATTTCACTAAGTAATGTCATAATTTTCACGCACCTTTCTTCCATAAATTATTTTACACTACTTTGTGGATTTATTTAAAAATAAATTTCTTTTTTTCTAAAAGTGTTTCTTGAAGCCGTTTTTCATTGATTTGGAACCCAATTCCAGAACCCTCGGGAACCTCCACCCAGCCGTCCTTTACCGTTACTTTCGGCAAAATAATATCCTGCTCCCAAAATCGGCTGGAGGCTGAAATATCTCCTGGGATTGTAAAACCAGGAAGCGAGGCAAGAGCAATGTTATGTGCCCGTGATACCCCAAACTCAATCATCCCGCCGCACCATACCGGATGTTTCTCTCATAGCAATAATCATGGATTCGAATCGCTTCTTTTAGGCCGCCCACCCTGCCAATTTTAATATTAATCACTTTGCAGCTCCCCAGTTCAATTGCTTTACGGGCATCCTCAAAGGTAACAATACTTTCATCCAAACAAATTGGAGTTTGAATTTCCTTTTGGAGAATCGCATGCTCAATAATATCATCGTGGGCAAGAGGCTGTTCAATCATCAAAAGGTTAAATTTATCCAATGCTTTGAGACGTTCAACATCCTTTAAACTATAAGCAGAATTCGCATCGGCCATTAGTTGAATTTCTGGATAAGAAGCACGGATCTCTCGCAAAAACTTCAGGTCGAGCTGTGGATTAATTTTTATTTTAAAGCGCTGATAGCCGTCCTTTAAATAGCCTTCAATCTGAGCAAGAGCATTTTCCGTGGAATCTGTTGCAACAACTACCCCAGAAGCGATCCTGCTACTTGTCCCGCCAATCAATTTAGACAATGACTGGTTTTGTTTTTTTGCATATAGATCCCAAACAGCTGTTTCAAGTCCTGCCTTTGCCATATTGTTGCGGCGTACTGAAGCAAATAATTGAGAAAGCTCCTGTGGATGGTCGATCGGATTTTTTTCAAGCAATGGGATTAAAAAAGAAGTTAACATATGTAAGCTTGTTTCAACCGTCTCTTCCGTGTACCATGGTGAGGAAAAGGCAACTCCCTCGCCATAACCACTAACACCATCCTTATCAGTAACTTCTACAATGATGCCTTCACGTTCTGTAACAGCACCTAAATGGGTGAGAAACGGAGATTTTAACGGCATTTTAATGACATACAGATGAATAGACGATATGTTAATCATTCGCAATCACCGTCATTAAGCAGGTCAATAAGTTTTCGGCGAAGGAGTTTTTTAGATGCATTCCTCGGCAGTTCCTTCACAAAATAAAAGCGTTTTGGAACTTTATATTTTGCCATTTGTTCCATACAAAGGTGCCTTAAATCATCCTCAGAACATGCAGCCTCTTCTGATTTTGTGACAATAAAAGCAATCGGGATCTGCCCCCAAGTATCATCCGCAACTCCCGTTACCCCGACATCTGCGACATAAGAATGACTTAACAATACAGCTTCAATCTCCGCAGGGTAAATATTTTCTCCCCCTGAAATAATTAAATCGGAGCGTCTGTCCAAAACATATAAAAACCCTTCCTCATCCAAATAGCCAATATCCCCCGTATAAAGCCAGCCCTCACGAAGTTTTTCCTTGGTCGCATCAGGGCGATATAAATAGCCAGAGGTCACATTTGGGCCCTTTACAACAATCTCACCCTCTTCTTTTGCGTGAGCTAGACTTCCGTCCACCCTTTCAATTTTAATTTGCGACGGGAACAACGGCTTCCCTGCAGACCCTAGCTTCTGAATACTATATTCAGGTGCAAGTGTAACAATTTGAGAGGAGGTTTCGGTCATTCCGTATGTTTGAAAAACAGGAATTTCTTTTTCCACACAAGCCTGTAGCAAGGGTAATGGAGCAGGCCCGCCGCCTAAAAGCATGCAGCGAAAATAATTAGGAAGGCGCTCTCCTTCCAATGCATCAACAATCCTCGTAAGGGTTGTGCCGACAACAGACATAACCGTAACATGTTTACTCCGAATATCCTCAACTGTTTTTTGCGCATCAAAGCTCTCATGCAATACAATTGGCATGCCATAAATAACGCTTTTCATTAAAATCGAATAGCCACTGATATGGAATAATGGAACAGCACACAGCCAGCAGTCTTCTTCCGTGTAACCAAGATTTAAAGCCGACCCAATCGCACTCCACCAATGGTTTCCGTACGTCTGGATCACTCCTTTAGGATTGCCTGTTGTACCGGAGGTGTACATAATTGTACAAACAGCTGATAAGTCCACTTCTTCCTGTATTTTCGGGTTCGTAGCAGTCGCAGCGAACAACTCTTCCGTTGTTACTTTGCGAGTTGGCGGTACCTTTTCCCAAAAAGCAGCGTCTAAAATCACAAGAACTGCCTTAGAGTCATTTAGCTGCCATTCTAGTTCTGCGGATGATAATCGGTTATTTAGGATTACCGCAGTTAAACCGAGCAATTGAAAAGCAAACAAGACCACAACGGTTTCGAGTTGGTTTGTCAGCATTACACCAGCAAAATCCCCTTTGGCTAATCCAAATGATTGAAGCTTGCCAGCTGTTTTTACTGCCGAATCATAAAGTTGTTTAAACGTTAACGTCTCTTCTTGGAAATAAATTGCGGTCCTGTCGGGTGTCAAGAACGCTCTTTTTTTCAAAAAGTTTGGCATTCTATCCATGATTCATTCTCCTTCTTAGTAAAAACAGCTTGATGGAAAAACCACCAAGCTGCAAGTCAAAAAATATTTTTAGCGCACACACTTACCGATCAAGGGAATTTAGGGAATTGGTCAAAATTTGGCTTCCGCTTTTCCTTGAATGCATCTCGGCCTTCTTTGGCTTCATCAGTTGTGTAATAAAGCAATGTCGCATCACCGGCAAACTGTTGAATTCCTGCTAAGCCATCCGTATCAGCATTAAAGGCTGCTTTTAGGAAACGAAGAGCCATCGGGCTTTTTTCCAACATTTCTTCACACCATTTAATTGTTTCTTCTTCAACTTGCTCTAATGGAACAACGGTATTGACCAGACCCATATCCAATGCTTCTTGCGCATTGTATTGACGACATAAATACCAAATTTCGCGAGCCTTCTTATGACCAACGATTCTAGCCAGATATCCTGAGCCATAACCAGCATCAAAACTGCCGACTTTTGGTCCTGTTTGTCCAAAAATAGCGTTATCAGCAGCAATTGTTAGATCACAGACAATGTGAAGCACATGTCCGCCGCCAATCGCATAGCCTTTAACCATAGCTACAACTGGCTTTGGAATCACACGGATTAATCTTTGCAGGTCAAGAACATTTAAACGCGGAATTTGGTCTTCACCAACATAGCCGCCATGACCGCGAACCTTTTGGTCCCCGCCAGAACAAAATGCTTTGTCCCCTGCACCAGTTAAAATAATTACCCCAACACTTGCATCATCACGAGCATATGCAAATGCATCAATTAACTCCATTACTGTCTTTGGAGTAAATGCATTATGGACATGTGGACGATTAATCGTTATTTTTGCAATCCCATTATAGGTTTCATACATGATTTCTTCATATTTACGACTTGGAACCCATTCTACTGTCAAAATAATATCCTCCTTTATTATGTATTAAGCAAAAACTCACTTACTATTGTACCAAATTTTTCTTTCACTTCCACGTGTAATGCATGTCCACTATTTTCAATAACCATCCAGTTACTATTTTTCAATAGCTTTTGCATCTTTTCGGCAATGAGGCAAAACTTTTCGTCTTTTTCTCCCGTAAGCAAAAGGACTTGGAGGTCAACTTGCTCTAACTTCCCCCACCATGATGGCTGTGCGCCTGTTCCCATTCCCACTAAACTGTTTGCTAATCCTTGAGGAGAATGCAAAAGGCGTTGCTGTCTGACCTTATCTTTTATTTTTTGCGGCAAATTCCTCATCGTGGAGAAGAGAGGGATGTTTTCCCAATAATCAACGAAGTTTTCTATTCCCTTTTCTATAATAAAATCCGCAAGTTCTCCATCTTTCATACGTCTTTCTAATCTTTCAGTTTCCGTTAACAATCCAGGGGATGAACTTTCGAGAATCAACCTGTTAACCTTTTCCGGATACAGGATTGCAAAGGTTAGTGCTAGTCTGCCTCCCATTGAGTAGCCGAGTACATCAACTTTTTTGCAATCTAATTTTTCAAGAATATAAAGTAAATCCTTGGCTCCTGCTTCAATCTGGTAACGATCTGCGTTCTGGGGAGCATCTGTTTTTCCATGACCAATAAGATCAGGAATGATTAGTCTCGAATGCTTACCCCATTTTTCACAAAAAGGAAGCCATGTGGAAGAATCTCCAGTAAAACCATGCAGCAAGAGAAGCGGATCCCTTTCACCACATGTTTCGATATGATAATGAGCTCCTTCTATGACAATCTCCATTACTGCTCACCATTGACATACTTTGATATTTCCTGGGAAACCAAATTCCACACTTTCCGATGTTCTTCGGTATTCCTGTCTCTTTTTGTCACAACCTCGATGACATTTAAACCATGAGTCGTTTTCGAAGACTCCATGACTGCCCCAAAATGATCCCAATCCTGAACACGTGTAAATTTCCCATTATACATGCGAACAACATGTTCAAAATCAAGATCAAGAGGCGTTCCAAACAACAGTTCAAAGTGTTTTGGATGCTCCGCCTGCGGCAGGAAGGAGAAAATTCCGCCGCCATTATTATTGATAATGATGATGGTTATATCAATAGGATAGAGTTTAGCAGCAAGCAAGCCGTTTAAATCATGGAAAAAGGTTAAGTCACCCAGCACAAGAAATGACGGCTGCTGTGAAACTGATGCGGCACCTAATGCCGTTGAAACTGTCCCATCAATTCCATTTGCTCCCCTGTTAGCCAAAATACGAATCGATTTACGATTATTATGGAAGAAGCTGTCTAAATCGCGAATCGGCATGCTGTTTCCGACAAATAAATTAGCATTTTCAGGAAGCATTTCAGCTAATTGATAAAACAAACGTGATTCACTTAATTCTGCTGTATCTCTTATGGCGGTGAGATTTTCCTTTATTAAGCGATTTAGTGCCTGCCACTTATGTAAATATTGTTGATTCTTATTTTCCTTTAGCTCGGACATGAGTTCTTGACAAAAAATCGTTTCGTTACAATAAATCATCTCGGTAGAAAGTGCAGCAGGATCACGCCAGCCTCCACCGCCATCAACAACTAAGTGCTCCGCCTGATGGTTTTCTTTTAAGAAGATCGTCAGCGCCTTTGAAACAGGCATAGCCCCAAAACGCAAAACAATGGTTGGTTTCAAATAATCTTTGGCGTCACCACTTCGTAAAAACGTGTCATAGGCATCAATCACATTTTCAGTCGAATGCATTCCACTTCTTAACTGTGACAAGGGATCCGCCAAGATTGGAAAATGTAATCGTTCAGAAAGCTCCAATACCACTTCTATAAATGCTTCATCCTCTATTTGGCCGCAAATAATCATCCCTTTTTCATGCTCATTTAAAGCCGCGGCAATTTCCCGAAGATCAGTTTTATCAATGGTTAATGCTCCATTACGGACATTCACATATCTTCGTGGACGTTCTTTTAATTGAAAAACATTCTCATCATCAATTTTTGGGATGAGGGGTTCCCGAAACGGAAAATTCAGATGAACTGGTCCAGAGGGTGCTTGAAGAGCAGTTGCTGCTGCACGGCCACAAACACTTCTTACATAATGCAACATTTCATTACTATTTTCAGGCACAGCCATTTCCGCAAACCATTTTACATGATGACCGTATAAGTGAATTTGGTCAATTGCCTGGGGTGCACCTACATCTCTTAATTCATGCGGTCTGTCAGAGGTAATGACAATCAACGGAATCCGTGAGATATTGGCCTCGGCGACAGCCGGGAAATAGTTAGCCGCCGCTGTCCCGGATGTACAAAGGATGGCAACAGGCTTTCCGCTTGCCTTGGCAATTCCAAGTGCAAAAAATGCAGCAGAGCGTTCATCCACATGAATATGGACATTCAATCCCGGATGTTCCGCCATCACCATGGCCATCGGAGTGGACCTTGAGCCTGGACTGACGACTGCGTCCGTAACACCTGTTTGTACTAACTCTGCTACAAAGGCAGCTGTATAAGCAGTTAAAGCTTCTTGATGATTCATTTTACTTTCCTCCAAGCGCAGTAAGCATTGGTCTAAATTTCAAACTCGTCTCCATAAATTCACTTTCCGCATCTGAATCTGCCACAATGCCACATCCAGCAAAGAGAGAAGCCTCTTTTCCTTGTATCAAACCTGAGCGTATGGAAACAGCAAATTCTCCATTTCCTTTATAATCAATCCAGCCAAGCGGCGCACCAAAAAATCCTCGATCCAGTTCCTCAACCTGTCTAATCTTTTCAACTGCTTCTTTCTTTGGAAGTCCGCCAAGTGCTGGTGTGGGATGCAGTCTTTCAACTAAAAGTAAAAGGGACGCATCCTTTTTGCATTTTCCAATAACCGGGGTGTAAAGATGCTGAATATTTTTTAGTTTCATCAATTGCGGCTTATCTGGCAAAATGAGATCCTCACAAGATTCTTCCAAGGCTTCTTTAATCATATCGACAACATACTGATGTTCCATTCTATTTTTTCGGTCTGCTAATAATTGTTCGCCTAAGATTTGGTCATCTTCTGTCGTTTTTCCCCTCGGAATCGAGCCTGCTAAACAGGTTGAAAAGACATTATCTCCCTGCTTTTTAACAAGCCGTTCTGGTGTAGCACCAATAAAGCAGTCCCCGTTGGACTCAAAAGCAAAAGTAAAACTATTATGCTGTTCTTTACGAAGCGTACATAAAACCTTCTCACTTGCCACGTCCTGATCAAAAATAAGCCGCAGTTCACGGGCAAGGACTACTTTTTTAAGTGGTCCATTTTTTAAATCCTGAACAACCTTATCAACTGTTTCCCTCCATCTCTGGGGAGAGATAACATTCGTATCAATAAGTCGTGGAGGCTGCTGTTGATCCTTGTCTTGAACAACACTGCTAAAAAGGACCTGCAGATCTTTTGCGGCCTTTTCATAAAAGCTAGGATCATCATGCTTAGAACATATAATGTTAGTTGTCAAAAACGTTTTCCCGTGAATGATGCTAAGCATAAACTTAGGAACATGAAACTGTGAATGGGAGAATTTACTCCAAAGCTCAGTC
Organism: Neobacillus sp. PS3-12; assembly: GCF_030915385.1. Lineage (GTDB taxonomy): Bacteria > Bacillota > Bacilli > Bacillales > Cytobacillaceae > JAEVLT01. Next base: position 1,403,334 of record NZ_CP133268.1, read on the forward strand.
TTTTGCTTTAATGGATCAAAGGAAAATCCACCAAAAATAAGCGGTCCAACTCCATTTTCCTCATAGGTGTTATAGGTTAAGGCTTCAGCTAAAAAATCCTGCCATTCTTTTTCAACATGAAAAAAGCGGTCAGAAGCCTGATCCGACTGTATTTGCTTTGCTATTCCCATGCCAACGAGAATAATTTCGTCTGAAGGATCCTTCCAGAAAAATCGTTCTCCCAAAAACTGTTCTCTTCCATTTTGAAAAAACACTATCGGGTCTATATCATCAATTTTATTTACAACACTAACTAAAATCGGCCGATCAAGCGTTTTCGCTTTCGTTAGCGCTGCCATTACTTTTTCTTTTATATCCGTTTCTTGAATGGTAACCAAAGAAATCCCTCCAAAACAGCAATAAAAGCTGTTATCCATTCATTTTAAGCCTATTTTAAGATACTACTCCAATAAGAGCGGTGTCAATATTACAAGTCACAAAAGTGCCTAGTTTATTCCTTATTATATGAATATCTTTACATATGTCTGCCACTTAATTTCCACTAAACAACAGGCTAGGAAAATCCTCCAATTAAAGTAGTTAAAAAGTCATTGACACTGTTAAGCTAATTCCATACACTTAGTTTTGGATAATATTCTTTGATATTGTACAAGTAGTTTATCTAAAATTTATAGATATTATTTTTGGCTGTGTTAATTTGACTGTTGATTTCCGCTCCAGGCACTTGCTTTCCGCGGGCGTGCCAGGGGAGCCTCCTCGGCGCTTAAGCGCCTGTGGGGTCTCCCCAGCCCCGTACTCCCGCAGGAGTCAAGTGCCCTCCGCTCCAATCAACAGGCTTAAAAAATCAACAATGTCCGTTAACACAGCCTATTTTAAAAGGAGAGATCAAATATGCAGCCACAATTACCTTCAAGTTCTAAACCTGGCGTAGAATCAAACCGTGGTTTTCAAATTTGGTGGCAAATGACTAGACCGCATACCTTAACAGCCTCCTTTGTGCCCGTTCTGCTAGGTTCTGCACTTGCACTAAGATACGAAAAGTTTAGTTTCGGCCTTTTCTTCGCCATGTTAATTGCGAGTTTATTAATTCAAATTGCCACGAACCTGTTTAACGAATATTATGATTTCAAAAGAGGCCTGGACACTGAGCATTCGGTTGGAATTGGCGGAACGATTGTCCGTGATGGGGTTAAGCCGAAAACGGTACTTAATCTTGCATTATGCATGTATGGAATTTCGCTTTTGCTAGGTATTTATATTTGTGCAAGCAGCAGCTGGTGGCTTGCTGTGGTTGGGCTAATCTGTATGGCGGCTGGATACTTATATACGGGTGGTCCGCTTCCTATTTCATACACTCCTTTTGGAGAGCTTCTTTCCGGGTTCTTTATGGGATTTTTGATTATTTTAATCTCATTTTTTATCCAAACAGGAACTGTTGACAGGACAAGCGTCCTTGTATCCATCCCCATTATGCTTCTAGTGGGTGGAATCAACTTATCCAACAATATTCGTGATCTTGATGGCGATAAAGAAAATGGCCGCAAAACACTTGCCGTTCTTTTTGGGAAAACAAAAGCTGTTTACATCTTGGCCAGCCTGTTTATCATATCGTATCTATGGGTATTAGCACTCATTATTAGCGGTGTCGCGCCAATTTGGATTGCACTTGTTATTCTAAGCACACCAAAACCAATTCAAGCAATTAAAGGATTTATTCATAATAATGTTCCGATCAAAATGGCACCCGCCATGAAGGCAACAGCCCAAACGAATACATTCTTTGGATTTCTGCTTGCAGTCGGGTTGTTTATCGGACACTTTTTCTCTTAAAAAAATAGCTTCTGCCTTTTTGGCAGAAGCTATTTTTTTGCTTATTTTTAAAAAATTTGTAAATTTTTGTAATATATTTAACAATTTAACTTGTTTATCATAAAAAGCATTTATATAATGAGAGAAGATTCATGAAAATTTTACCAATAAAGGAGGAGGTTACCTTGCAACCAGAACAAATCCCCCAGCCAAGAAAGAAAAAATGGATTGTCATAAGCATTATCCTCTTAATCGTTATCATTGCTGCCATTAATATAACGGTTATGCAAAGTAAGAAGAATAATAGTGTCAAAGATTTAAATTTTGCCAGTGTTACAAATAAGGAATTAAGTAACACGAAGCTTGTATCAGGACGAATTGTCCCCGGTAACATCGAAACCATTTATCAAGATCCAACAAAAGGAACTGTTAAAGAGCTGTTTGTAAAGGAAGGGCAAGAAGTAGCAAAGGGCCAGAAATTATTTTCCTACGACAATCCTGAGCTCTCGATTCAAATAAGGCAGCTTGAAATCGATAAAAAATCAACTAAGATTCGTTATGATCAAGGAAACAAAAAAATCCTATCCTTACAAAATGAAATTAAAAAAGCCAAAGATGCAAATTCACCAAAAGAAGTAACAGATCCCTTAGATGCTCAGCTGGAAGATTTGCAATACCAACAGCAAACAACAGAACTTGAGATCGAAAAAAACAAGCTTCAAGAAGAAGACCTCCAGAATAAACAAAAAAGTTTGACCGTTTACAGCAGTTATGGCGGCGTTGTCCAAAAAGTGAATAAGGATGCTGGTCAGAATACTTCACAAGCACTTGGAACACAAGCGAATCCCGTCGTTCAAATTGCATCTAAAGATCCTTTTATCATTCAAGGAACATTAACAGAACTGCAAAAGTCCCAGCTGCAGCCAAACCAACCAATTACAGTGACGGCAAAGGCTTTTGCCAACAAGACATGGGCGGGAAAAATTACGGAAATCAGCGAGTATCCGACTTCAGATGAAGCTGGTCAAAGTGCCCTTGCTTCATCAGGCCAGCAATCGCAAAATATCTCTTACTATAATTTCAAAGCCGCACTTGATTCGCAAGAAGGGTTGTCACCGGGTTACCATGTTTCCATTCAAGTGAATTTATCCACAAAGAAAATGCTGGCTGTACCAAGCAATAGTATCGTTGATAAAGGCAATTCCCGCTTTGTCTATGTAGTCAGAAACAATAAGCTTCAGAAACAAACTGTAACAACTGGCATTGGTGATGGGAATTTAACCGAAGTCCTTAAAGGTTTGAAAGTCGGAGAAAAAGTCGTAAAAAATCCTTCCACAAACGTATACGAAGGATTGGAAGTGAAAACGAAATGATCAGTCTAAAACACATCTTTAAAACCTATAAACAAGGTGTGCTTGAAGTACCCGTTCTCCATGATATTAATCTTCAAATTGAAGAAGGAGAATTTGTTTCGATTATGGGTCCCTCTGGTTCTGGTAAGTCGACACTTATGAACATTATCGGGTGTTTAGACCGGCCAACATCTGGAGAGTACCTCTTAAATGATGTGAATGTCCTAAAATCAGATGGAGCACAGCTTGCACTTCTTAGAAATAAATACATAGGGTTTGTTTTTCAACAATTTCATCTCCTGCCCAGATTAACGGCTTTAGCAAATGTTGAATTGCCGCTTGTATACGGCGGTGTTCCCAAGAAAGACCGACGTGAACGGGCCTTTGAAGCTCTTACAAAAGTAGGGTTGGCAGAACGGGTAACCCATTTACCCAATCAGTTGTCTGGCGGCCAAAAGCAGCGTGTTGCGATCGCACGTTCAATTGTTAACAACCCTACCTTTGTTTTAGCAGACGAACCAACCGGTGCCCTTGACTCAAAGTCCGGAGAACAGGTTATGGAGATTTTTACTGCATTAAATCAAGAAGGAACAACAATTATTGTTGTCACCCATGAGGATGAGGTTGCTGCATATACATCACGTCGGATTGTACTTAAGGATGGGCAAATAATCGAGGATAAAGGGGGAAAATCAAGTGAGTTTATTGGACAGCATTAAAATTGCGTTTTCCTCCATTATGGCTCATAAATTGCGTTCAACCCTTACGATGCTCGGGATTATTATTGGTGTCGGATCGATTATAACCGTTGTTGCCATCGGCCAGGGTGGTGAAGCAGCATTAAAATCGCAATTTGCCGGTGCAGGAAACAATACAATTCAGATTAACTTTACACCTGATAGCGAAGACTCCTTTGCACTGCCTTTTGATCAAGAGCCAACATTCACTCAGGAGAGTTTAATGCAGCTTAGAAAGATTCCTGAAATTGCCCATGTTATTACCACAAATAGCTCAATGGAAAGCATTGCTGTTGATGACAAGACGATCAGTGCCCAAATTTATGGGATTGAGGAGGAATATTTTGCCGTTAATACTGTAAATTTGGTAAAGGGCAGAAGGTTAAACATGAATGATTTTGCTCAATCGAATAATGTAATCATGATGAATGAAAAGGCTGCTGGGGATTTTTTTAAAAGTAAAAATGCCATCGGTCAAATTATTGAGGTGAAGGGACAGCCGTTTCAAGTAATCGGTGTCTACAAATCACAGGATGGCATCTTTGGCATGGGTCTTGATGAGATGCTAATGCCATTATCTATTTGGCCTGTCTTATTTGGCACGGATAATATTCAATCTGTTACACTCCAGGCTAAAGATGTAAGTAAGTTGGAGCTGGCAGGGAAAAAAGCTGCCAGTCTTCTTAACGATACGAAGTCACCTGATTTGAAAGGGAAATATGAAGTTTTTAATATTGAAGAAATCAAGAAGAGTATTTCAAAAGTCACAAACATCATGACGATGATTATCGGCGGGATTGCTGGTATTTCTTTACTTGTCGGCGGCATTGGGGTAATGAATATCATGCTCGTATCGGTTACAGAGCGGACAAGAGAAATCGGGATTCGTAAGGCACTCGGAGCAACCCGAGGGAAAATATTGCTTCAATTCCTGATTGAAGCCATGATGCTTACTCTTTTAGGCGGAGTAATTGGTATTGGTTTAGGCGTAGGAGGTGCCTTTATCGTATCCCACTTTGCCAAATGGCCTCCGCTGGTATCTGTGCAGGTTGTCATCGGCGGCGTATTGTTCTCCATGTCGCTTGGGATTATTTTCGGATTGATTCCAGCAAACAAGGCTGCAAAGCTGGACCCTATCGAGGCATTAAGATACGAGTAAAAAAAACAACGAATCAAAATGGAGAGTGTTCATATGGAAACAAATGTAGAATTTGAGAATGTACAAGCGAAAAAACCATCATTATTTGGGATGATTTCTTCCCCAGGTCTGCAATTTGAAAGAATGAAATCAAAAGCGCCGCTTGGATTGCCAATCTTTTTCATGATCGTATTAATGGCCATTGGCGGAGCACTTGCATCTTATATCAGTTTAAATAATCCTATTATAAAAGATATTAATTCAACGGCAGGAATGAAAATTCCAGTTTCTTTAACGGTCGGAATGGGGGCATTGGGGGCAGGTATTGGAGGAGCAATTTCATTCTTTATTATCGCAGCATTCTACAAGCTATGTATGATTTTTATGGGAAATGATACTCCATATAAAAAGCTGCTGGGGATCACTGTCTATTCTAGTATTATTTCCTCAATTGGATTAATCGTGAATGGAATCATCGCCCTTCTGCTTGGCGGTTATGAAGCAACCTATACTAGCTTGGCACCGTTAGTAGGGGATAACAAAACACTAAAGGCTATTGCAGGCCAATTTGATATTTTTGATATCTGGTATTATGTGGTGATCCTAATCGGAATGCAGATTGTTGCTGGTTTAAGCAAAACCAAAGCGATTGCCCTTGTTGTCATCCTCTTCTTAATCGGGATTGGTTTCAGTTCTTTAAGCGGCTTATTCCCACAGTTTGGCGGTTAATACTAGTTCAACAGGCCTGTTTCCATGGCCTGTTTTTTATTGAAGCAAAAAAGGACTGAGATTACTCAGTCCCATCCTTTTATCGGTTTAATTTTCCAGATCCCGTCTGCATATTCTTTTATGGTTCGATCACTTGAAAAATAACCGGCATTGGCAATATTAATCAAACTCTTCTTCTGCCATTCATTTCTCTTTTTAAAAGAAACGCCGATTTGCTGCTGGATGTCAACATATGAGGCGAAATCCCTTAGTACAAAGTATTGATCATTTTCAGCTAGCAATGAATCAAAAATCGGTTCAAATTCATTATAAACATTCGGGAAAAAGCCTGAAATTAATTGATCGACGACCTGTTTTATCCGACTGTCATGATGATAATATTCAATGGATTGGTAGCCGCCATATTGATAATAATGGAGAACTTCTTCAGAAGACAGCCCAAATGTAAAAATATTTTTGTCTCCTACCAATTCATGAATCTCAACATTTGCGCCATCAAGTGTTCCGACTGTTAGAGCACCATTGATCATGAATTTCATATTTCCTGTTCCGGATGCTTCCTTACTGGCGGTTGAAATTTGTTCACTTACATCTGCCGCAGGAAAGACTTTTTCCGCCAACGATACACGGTAATTTTCGAGGAAAATGACCTTTATTCTATTCGAAATCTGTGGATCACTATTCACTTTGTCGGCAACTGCGTTAATTAGTTTAATCACCTTTTTGGCGTAGTAATAACCTGGTGAAGCTTTTGCCCCAAAAATAAACACGCGCGGCACGATATCACTTGAGGGATCCTCTTTGATTCGGTTATAAAGATGCATGATGTGCAGAATATTCAAAAGCTGCCTTTTGTAAGCATGTAATCTTTTCACTTGAACATCGAAAATCGAATCAACATCTACAGCTATTCCAACCTGCTTATAAATGACTTCCGCTAACCTGCGCTTGTTATCATGTTTAATCCTGTCCAGTTCATCCAAAAACGCCTGATCATGCTGATAATCGAGTAAGCGCCTTAGCTCAATCGGATTCTGATACCATGCAAGGCCAATCTTATCCGTAATAAGCTCAGAGAGCTTTGGATTTGCTTTTAATAACCATCTTCGGTGGGCAATTCCATTTGTTTTATTGTTAAACTTCTCTGGAAACAGCTGATAAAATTGATTCATTTCCCGCTGCTTCAATATTTCTGTATGGAGCTGGGCAACTCCATTCACACTAAAGCTGCCGACGACAGCTAAATGGGCCATTTTCACCTGATCATGGGCAATAATCGCTAAGTTTTCAATTCGCTGCCAATCACTAGGATACTTTTCCCATAGGTCATGGCAAAATCGCTCATTTATTTCCTCAATAATCATATAGATTCTAGGTAAAAGAGGCCTGAATATTCTAATTGGCCACTTTTCTAACGCTTCCGTTAAGGTCGTATGGTTTGTATAGGAAATCGTATTAGATGTTATGTACCAGGCCTGATCCCATCCCATTCCTTCTTCATCAATCAGGATTCTCATTAACTCCGGTATGGCCAAAACCGGGTGGGTATCATTAATATGGATACAAACATGCTGGTGAAATTCTTCTAAATTAGGGTACGTATTTAGGTACGAATTTAAGATTGATTGGATACTAGCTGAAACGAGCAAGTATTGTTGTTTTAACCTTAAGATTTTTCCTTCATCATGTGTATCATCAGGATATAAAAACTCTGTTACTGCCTCAGTTTCCCGTTTATATTTTAAAATATCCTTATGAACTGGAAATGGTGAAGGCTCAGCATTCCATAACCGTAATGTATTGACAGTACTTGTCCTGTAACCTACAACAGGCATATCATAGGGAACTGCAGTAATCGTTTCGGCATTGATGTGGCGAAAGACTAGACGTTCGTTTTCCATCTTTGTTTCAACCTGCCCCCAAAACGGCACCTTTACAGCCATATCTGCTTTACGCACTTCCCAAACGTTTCCATGCCGCAGCCATTGCTCCGGAAGTTCAACTTGATATCCGTCAACAAATTTTTGTTCAAATAATCCATGCTTGTAACGAATCCCAAAGCCATGGCCAGGAAGATCCAGCGATGCGATTGAATCCAAAAAGCAAGCGGCCAGCCTGCCGAGACCGCCATTGCCCAGCCCTGCATCTGCTTCCATGTCCTCTAACTCATCAAGACTAATTCCAAGTTCATCAAGCCCTGCCTCAACAACGCTTTCAATACCTAAATTGATTAAATTTTGTCGCAAAAGCTTTCCCAATAAATACTCAATTGAAAAATAATACACCTGCTTTTCATTTTTTGAGCGATATTCTTCATTGGTTCGAATCCAATCTTTACTAACATATTCACGGATCATATTGCCGAGTGTCTGATAGTGATCTCTTTCTGTACTTTCGTTAAAACCTTTTCCGCACAGCATTTCAAGTCTTTTTAAAAAAGTTTTCTTAAATTGATCTTTACTAGAAAACATGGGTTTCACTCCTTGAAATCAGCTCTGCGTAAACACAATTATATTTAAATGCCGATTGAGCCCAGCTATAATCCATTTTCATCGCATTCTTTACTATGAACGGCCATTCCTGTTTTTTATGATAGAAAGATAATGCTCTTTGAATCGTGTAAAGCATATCATGTGCATTAAAATTCCGAAAAGAAAAGCCATTTCCTTCCCTGGTTGTTTCATTCCAAGAGAAGACAGTATCATTTAATCCACCTGTTTCCCTTACAATTGGGACCGCACCATATTTCATTGCGATGATTTGACCCAGCCCACATGGTTCAAAAAGGGAAGGCATTAAAAATAAATCTGCCGCTGCATAAAGCCGATGGGCAAGTTTCTCATTAAAACCGATCTCCACCTTCAATTTGTTCGGATATCGATATGAAGCCTCCCTTAGAAATTCCTCGTACTCGTAATCACCTGTTCCAAGGATGATCACCTGGATATCATCCTCTAATATTTCATGTAATACACATTTTAAGAGATCCAGCCCTTTTTGCTTGGTCAATCTTGATATCATAACCATTAACGGGGTATTGTCTTTTTCCGGAAGACGATAATATTTTTGAATTTCTTGTTTGTTTATGCTTTTATTTTCAACTTTCGTATGACCATATGTTTGATAAATGAATGGATCATTTTCTGGGTTATAAAACTGGTCATCGATTCCATTTAAAATACCGAATAGGTCTTCCTCTCTTTCACGAAGAAGACCCTCCAATTTTTCCCCAAAAGTAGGAGTCATGATTTCCTTTTGATAGGTAGGACTGACTGTTGTAATTTTATCTGCAGCAACAATCGCACCTTTCATGAAATTGACATTACCGTAAAACTCCAAATGCCTTGGATGGAAAAATTGCTGATTTAGGCCTAATAAGTCTCCTAATATTTCTTTTGGAAAAATCCCTTGGAATTGAAGATTATGAATCGTAAAAACGGTCCTAATCAATTCATAGCCCTTTCGATTTTGGTAATCTACTCTTAACAAATACGGAATCATGGCACTATGCCAATCATGGCAATGAATGACATTCGGGAAAAAGTCTAATTGCGCAAGGCTTTCCAGAACTGCTCGATTAAAATAAGCGAAGCGTTCCCCATCATCAAAATATCCATATAAGCGATCCCTTTTAAAATAGTATTCATTATCAATAAAATAATAGGTTATTCCCTGATACTCAAGCTCCTCAATACCGCAATATTGATTTCGCCAACCTACAGATACAGTGAACTCACATACTTTTTTCATCTCATTTTTAAAGTGGTCAGCAATTGCTCCATATTTAGGTAAAATAACCCTCACTTCTGTTCCAAATCGTTTTAACTCTTTTGGCAGGGAGCCAGCTACATCCGCAAGGCCTCCCGATTTTATAAATGGTCCACATTCTGATACGGCAAATAAAACCTTCACGATTTCATCAACGCTCCTTGTATTGTGCCTTTACGAATGACATAAGGAGCATGGGCTGTTCCAGTTAAAACGGTCCCCGATTCTATTTTTACATCCTTATCTAGGATCACAGAATCCAAATAACAGTTATCTCCAATATCACTTTTTTGCATGATAATGCAATTTTTAATCGTCGAGTTTTTCCCAATCTTTACTTCTCGCGAAATAATACTGTTTTCGACACTTCCTTGAATTAAGCATCCATTCGCAACCATCGAATTTTGGACGAGAGAACCTTTCATATATCGAGTTGGCGGTTCATCTTTTACCTTTGTTAAAATCGGATGTTCCTTCCGAAACAGTTCCTTCCAAATTCCCGAATTAAGTAAATTCATACTGTTAGAATAGTAGCTTTGAATCGAATCTATCATCACCGCAAAACCATCATACTGATATTGACAAATGGTATAAGCATGACCAATGTCTTCAACAACATTTTTCATACAGGTATATCCCGTTTCATCTCTTGTTTCAATTAAATGAATCAGCAAAGACGTTTTAATCAAATACATTTCCATTGATGTTCCATCTTGTTGTACCACCTCTGTAATATCGCACCCTGACTCAATATGAAAGTCTAACAGGGAATAAAAGCTCATATTAAAAACGGTATTACAATTGGTAATCAGGGAATACTCTTGTGTACTGCGTTTGAAATAATCAAGATTTGCAGCAAACTGGTGGAAACAACCAATTCCATTGTGACTGCTATCAATGATTGGAGAAGGGAAAAAGAAAAGACCATCCCTTTTGCGGTTTAAATCCCAATTCTTTCCTGAACCCAAATGATCCATTAACGAGCGGTATTGGATTTTTGGAAAAATAGCAACGCTTCTCATGCCTGAATTCACCATATTGGATAAAACAAAATCAATCAGCCTGTAACGTCCGGCAAACGGCAGGGCAGCAAGTGAACGGTGTCCAATTAGATCATCTAAATCCTCATAATACGTTGTCGCGTCGATTACGCCTAGTAGTCGTTTCTTCAATTACAATTCCTCCTGTTTTTATTGTAAGAATGGATGAGCCAATATAGCGAAGGACACGGGTCGCTTGGCATCTATTTTTTCAGAGTACTGAATTTTTGCTTTAATAGGCAGGGTATAGTCCATTTATCATTTCACTTGTTACTAAAATGATTTCATCATCAAGTGAACAAATGACCGTTCCATCGGGAATCGTTAAATTACTCGGTACAATTGCTTTTTCGATGCGAACATTTTTCCCAATTTTTGCATCAGACATAATAACGGATTCTTTTATCACAGAGCCCTGACCAACACTTACCCCATGAAAAAGAACTGACTTTTCAACAAAGCCCTCAATCGTGCAGCCTTCGTTAATTAACGATTCTTTTACAATGGCTTCTGGAGAAATGTATTGCGGTGGCTGATTCGGATTCACCGTATAAATTTTCCAATCATGATCGAATAAATTCAACGTACTCTCTTCATTTAGGAGATCCATGTTGGCTTCCCAGAGACTTTTTACAGTCCCGACATCCTTCCAGTAGCCTTTAAATGGGTAGGCAAACAGCTTCTTTTGCTCATCAAGCAACAATGGAATCACATCTTTTCCAAAGTCATGTGTCGATCGTTGATTGCGGTCATCCATTTCTAAAAATTCTTTTAAAACATTCCAATTAAAAATGTATATTCCCATTGAAGCCAAATTATTCTTTGGAGTGTTTGGTTTTTCCTCAAATTCCCGTATTCGCATGTCTTCTTCAGTATTCATAATTCCAAATCGGCTTGCTTCATGCCATGGAACTTCAATGACCGAAATCGTAACATCTGCCCGTTTTTCAATATGATATTCAAGCATATTTTCATAGTTCATTTTGTAAATATGATCACCCGATAAAATCAGGACATATTCTGGCTGGTATTGCTTTAAATAATTTAAATTTTGGAAAATGGCACTTGCTGTGCCTGTATACCATTTCACTTCAGATGATTCACTGTATGGGGGAAGTACGGTCACGCCTCCATCCTTTCGATCCAAATCCCAAGCACTGCCAATTCCAATATAGGAGTTTAAAAGCAATGGCTGGTATTGTGTTAAGACCCCAACGGTATCAATTCCCGAGTTGGTACAGTTACTCAATGTAAAATCGATAATGCGGTATTTTCCTCCAAAGGGAACGGCAGGCTTCGCAATATCTTTGGTAAGTGAATTAAGCCTGCTCCCCTTTCCTCCTGCTAACAGCATAGCTACGCACTTTTTCTTTCCCATTACCTTTTCTCTCCTTTCTCTTCTTAACTGGTCGTAAAATCAAAATTCCAAATGGAGGAATTGTTAGATTGATTGAATATGGTTTTCCATGAAAAGGTTCCTCATCTGCCACGATCACTTTTTTATTGATTTGGCCTGTGCCACCAAATTCCTCTTTATCACTGTTGAATACCTCGCGGTACTCACCAGGAGCAGTAATTCCTATTTTGTAATTTTGATAGGAAAGTCCTGTAAAATTGCAGATGACCGCAAAAAACTCTTCTTCTTTTTTACCTTTGCGAATAAAAGAGAATATCGATTGTTCATTGTTATTTGCATCAATCCATTCAAATCCTTCATGTAAATAGTCTAATTCGTACATTGCTTTTGAACGTTTATATACTTTAATTAACTCTTTAACATATGTGTTTGTTTTTCTATGCATTTCAAATTCCAGTAAGTTCCAGTCAAGTTGCTCCTTGTCTTTCCATTCAGCAAACTGCCCCAGTTCAAATCCCATAAACAAGAGCTTTTTCCCTGGGTGTGCAAACATGTAACCAAGTAATAAGCGAAGCTGGGCAAATTTTTCCCAATAGTCTCCCGGCATCTTATCAAGAAGTGACTTTTTTCCGTGAACAACTTCATCATGTGAAAACGGCAGGATAAAGTTCTCGGAAAAAGCATACAAAAGCGAAAATGTTACTTTGTGATGCATGGAATGACGTGAAAAAGCCGGAGTCTCCATGTATTTCAACATGTCATTCATCCATCCCATATTCCATTTGTAATCAAAGCCTAGCCCTCCATAGTGAACAGGAGCCGTCACATTTGGAAAGTCGGTTGAATCTTCCCCAATCATTAAAAAATGTGGATCATATTCACCCACAGCTTTATTTAACTTTTTTAAAAAGTCTATTCCAAAAGCATTTTCATGGTTTCCATTGGAATTTGGCCAATAAATGATATTGGCAACAGCATCTACTCTGAAACCATCAATATGATACTGTTCCATCCAGAAATAAGCGTTCGATATTAAGAAGCTTTGCACTTCGCCTTTTCCCAAATCAAAATTAGCCGTACCCCAGACACTATTCTCCCTGTCATGGATTTGTTCATAAGAATATAGATGTGTACCATCAAATTGATAGAGCCCATGTGCATCTTTACAAAAGTGCCCTGGAACCCAATCAAGAATCACACCTATTCCATTCACATGGCATTGATTGACAAAATACATAAAATCCTTTGGTGTACCATATCTTGAAGTAACAGAGTAATAGCCTGTACCTTGATATCCCCACGAGATATCAAGGGGATGCTCGACTAGCGGCAATAATTCAATATGGGTAAACCCGTGTTCTAAAACATATGGAATTAGTTCATCTGCTAATTCCCGATAATTTAGGAAATCACCATTCGGTTTCTTTTTCCATGAACCTATATGAACTTCATATATAATCGCAGCTTCAGATAGAGCATTTTTCCTTTCCTTCTTCTGCATCCATTGAAGGTCATTCCACTCAAAATCATCCATTTCGTAAACAATAGATGCCGTATGAGGCCTTAACTCAGAATAAAAGGCATAAGGATCTGCCTTTAATAAAGTTTCATTTGCTATTGTATGAATTTCATATTTGTAGAGGCATCCCTCTAAGTTTTGATGAAGTAGCAAAACCCAGACACCATTATCGTTTACTTTCTCTAACTCATATCCGTCACCATTCCAACCATTAAAGTCTCCAACCAGCCTCACTTGCTTGGCATTTGGTGCCCAAACACAAAATCTTGTACAAACCAAATCACCTTTTTGCAGGACGTGAGCACCGAAAAGTTGATGGCTTTGAAAGAAGTTCCCCTCGTGAAATAGATGCAACTGATACTCGGTTGGAAAAAAAGTATTCACCGCCATTGTTCTCCTCATTCCTATTTCTAAATATTTATTTCAATGATTCTTTATAATTCGCTCTTTATAAAATTATTCCTTGAAAAAGTTTTTTCGCTTTTCCGACATAAATAGATGACATTAGCCATCAGAAGGGTTTTTCTAGTGAATTTTATGTCTAAAACAGAAAATATCCGTCATTATACGACATTTTTACGTAATTTTATGCGAAAGGTTTTATTAATATTTTCAGTATGTAAGCGCTTAAAATATTTTTTTAGAATATTTTATTTGCATTATTCAGTTGAAAGGGATGCGATAGGATGGATCGCCAGTCAGGGTTGATTGGGGAATACTTGGAGTGGATGGGAATCGTCTGGGATGGTTGGAGGTCTGATTTCTCGGGTTTCTGATTACGTTGGGCCGTCATTTTTAGGGCTGATTGTCATCAGATTGCGTCTCTTGTTACCTTCGTGCACCTTTTTTTGGACTGATGGTCACAAAGGTTCTCTTTATTGTTACCATCAGGGCTGGTTTTGGGTGCCCATGGTAACAGGATTCTCATTATCGTTACCTTCGTGCACCTTTTTTGGTGCTGATGGTCACAAGATGTTTCTGATTACCTTGGGGCTGATTTGACTCGGGATTCTACTGAATATTAATTTTTCCCCAAAAACGAAAAAAACTGATGAGTTATATCATCAGTTTTCGTATGACCCCTACGAGATTCGAACTCGTGTTACCTCCGTGAAAGGGAGGTGTCTTAACCGCTTGACCAAGGGGCCAATAAATTATGGCAGAGAAGAAGGGATTCGAACCCTCGCGCCGATTACTCGACCTACACCCTTAGCAGGGGCGCCCCTTGAGCCACTTGGGTACTTCTCTATAGTATAATGGCTCCGCAGGTAGGACTCGAACCTACGACCGATCGGTTAACAGCCGATAGCTCTACCACTGAGCTACTGCGGAATAATATAAATGGTGGGCCTAAATGGACTCGAACCATCGACCTCACGCTTATCAGGCGTGCGCTCTAACCAGCTGAGCTATAGGCCCATAATGGAGCGGGTGATGGGAATCGAACCCACTACATCAGCTTGGAAGGCTGAGGTTTTACCAGTAAACTACACCCGCACATTTCTATTAAATGGGGCGGCTGGTGGGAATCGAACCCACGCATGTCGGAACCACAATCCGATGCGTTAACCACTTCGCCACAACCGCCATTATTATAAAAATGGCTAATAAATGGTGGCTCGGGACGGAATCGAACCGCCGACACAAGGATTTTCAGTCCTTTGCTCTACCGACTGAGCTACCGAGCCTAATTTAAATAATTCACTAATCTTTTACTATAAAAATGGCGGTCCTGGACGGGACTCGAACCCGCGACCTCCTGCGTGACAGGCAGGCATTCTAACCAGCTGAACTACCGAACCATATTGCGGGGGCAGGATTTGAACCTGCGACCTTCGGGTTATGAGCCCGACGAGCTACCGGACTGCTCCACCCCGCGACAATAGAAATAATACTGTTTTGCTTGTGCCATAAGATAATCTCTAAAAAACAAATAATATGGCGGAGGAAGAGGGATTCGAACCCCCGCGCGGTATAACCCGCCTGTCGGTTTTCAAGACCGATCCCTTCAGCCGGACTTGGGTATTCCTCCGTTATAAAGATATTAATGGTGGACCTTGTAGGACTCGAACCTACGACCGGACGGTTATGAGCCGTCTGCTCTAACCAGCTGAGCTAAAGGTCCATATAAGATAATTTGGTAGCGGCGGAGGGGATCGAACCCCCGACCTTACGGGTATGAACCGTACGCTCTAGCCAGCTGAGCTACACCGCCAAATATTGTATATGGTGGAGGATAGCGGGATCGAACCGCTGACCTCCTGCGTGCAAAGCAGGCGCTCTCCCAGCTGAGCTAATCCCCCATAAACAATTCATTCATTATGCAATTGATGGTCGGGAAGACAGGATTCGAACCTGCGACCCCTTGGTCCCAAACCAAGTGCTCTACCAAGCTGAGCTACTTCCCGTTAAAAAAATGGCGCGCCAGAAAGGAGTCGAACCCATAACCTTCTGATCCGTAGTCAGACGCTCTATCCAATTGAGCTACTGGCGCATATTTTTTAAAATGGTGCCGAGGACCGGAATCGAACCGGTACGGTAGTCACCTACCGCAGGATTTTAAGTCCTGTGCGTCTGCCAGTTCCGCCACCCCGGCAACATTGGAGCGGAAGACGGGATTCGAACCCGCGACCCCCACCTTGGCAAGGTGATGTTCTACCACTGAACTACTTCCGCAATTTATTTAAATGTAAATGGTGCGGGTGAAGGGAGTCGAACCCCCACGCCTTGCGGCGCCAGATCCTAAGTCTGGTGCGTCTGCCAATTCCGCCACACCCGCAAATTAAAATGAATGGTGAGCCATGAAGGACTCGAACCTTCGACCCTCTGATTAAAAGTCAGATGCTCTACCGACTGAGCTAATGGCTCGTTAAATATTCAGCCGTTAGATATTCACATCTATTTTTGCTAATTAAAGCAGCAGTCGATGGATAGATATTTACTAACTTTTCTAGCGACTTCATATTACTTAAAAAATGGTGCCGGCCAGAGGACTTGAACCCCCAACCTACTGATTACAAGTCAGTTGCTCTACCAATTGAGCTAGGCCGGCAAAAAATATGGTGGAGGATGACGGGATCGAACCGCCGACCCTCTGCTTGTAAGGCAGATGCTCTCCCAGCTGAGCTAATCCTCCATGTAACAGCCTGGCAACGTCCTACTCTCACAGGGACTTTCGTCCCAACTACCATCGGCGCTGAGAAGCTTAACTTCCGTGTTCGGTATGGGAACGGGTGTGACCTTCTCGCCATTATTACCAGACTATGTATCAGACACTATTTTATTATAATGTTTTTTTCATATTTTTCAAGAGGAAAATTAATTTTTTCATTCCCTCAAAACTAGATAATTCAGAAGAAGTGTAAAGAACGAATAATCATTACTATTGGTTAAGTCCTCGATTCGATTAGTATCAGTCAGCTCCACACGTCACCGTGCTTCCACCTCTGACCTATCAACCTGATCATCTTTCAGGGATCTTACTAGCTTGACGCTATGGGAAATCTCATCTCGAGGGGGGCTTCATGCTTAGATGCTTTCAGCACTTATCCCGTCCGCACATAGCTACCCAGCGATGCCTTTGGCAAGACAACTGGTACACCAGCGGTGCGTCCATCCCGGTCCTCTCGTACTAAGGACAGCTCCTCTCAAATTTCCTGCGCCCACGACGGATAGGGACCGAACTGTCTCACGACGTTCTGAACCCAGCTCGCGTACCGCTTTAATGGGCGAACAGCCCAACCCTTGGGACCGACTACAGCCCCAGGATGCGATGAGCCGACATCGAGGTGCCAAACCTCCCCGTCGATGTGGACTCTTGGGGGAGATAAGCCTGTTATCCCCAGGGTAGCTTTTATCCGTTGAGCGATGGCCCTTCCATGCGGAACCACCGGATCACTAAGCCCGACTTTCGTCCCTGCTCGACTTGTAGGTCTCGCAGTCAAGCTCCCTTGTGCCTTTACACTCTGCGAATGATTTCCAACCATTCTGAGGGAACCTTTGGGCGCCTCCGTTACTCTTTAGGAGGCGACCGCCCCAGTCAAACTGCCCACCTGACACTGTCTCCCACCCCGATGAGGGGTGCGGGTTAGAATTTCAATACAGCCAGGGTAGTATCCCACCAATGCCTCCACCGAAGCTGGCGCTCCGGCTTCAAAGGCTCCTACCTATCCTGTACAAGCTGTACCAAAATTCAATATCAGGCTACAGTAAAGCTCCATGGGGTCTTTCCGTCCTGTCGCGGGTAACCTGCATCTTCACAGGTACTATAATTTCACCGAGTCTCTCGTTGAGACAGTGTCCAGATCGTTACGCCTTTCGTGCGGGTCGGAACTTACCCGACAAGGAATTTCGCTACCTTAGGACCGTTATAGTTACGGCCGCCGTTTACTGGGGCTTCGATTCAGAGCTTCGCTTGCGCTAACCCCTCCTCTTAACCTTCCAGCACCGGGCAGGCGTCAGCCCCTATACTTCGCCTTGCGGCTTCGCAGAGACCTGTGTTTTTGCTAAACAGTCGCCTGGACCTATTCACTGCGGCTCTTCAGGGCGATTAACCCCAAAGAGCACCCCTTCTCCCGAAGTTACGGGGTCATTTTGCCGAGTTCCTTAACGAGAGTTCTCTCGCTCACCTTAGGATTCTCTCCTCGCCTACCTGTGTCGGTTTGCGGTACGGGCACCTTTTATCTCGCTAGAGGCTTTTCTTGGCAGTGTGGAATCAGGAACTTCGGTACTATATTTCCCTCGGCATCACAGCTCAGCCTTCACGGTGAACGGATTTTCCTATTCACCAGCCTAACTGCTTACACGCACATATCCAGCAGTGCGCTTACCCTATCCTCCTGCGTCCCCCCGTTGCTCAAACGATAAAGAGGTGGTACAGGAATATCAACCTGTTATCCATCGCCTACGCCTTTCGGCCTCGGCTTAGGTCCCGACTAACCCTGAGCGGACGAGCCTTCCTCAGGAAACCTTAGGCATTCGGTGGATGAGATTCTCACTCATCTTTCGCTACTCATACCGGCATTCTCACTTCTAAGCGCTCCACCAGTCCTTACGGTCTAGCTTCAACGCCCTTAGAACGCTCTCCTACCGCGGACACCTAATGGTGTCCACCCACAGCTTCGGTGATACGTTTAGCCCCGGTACATTTTCGGCGCAGAGTCACTCGACCAGTGAGCTATTACGCACTCTTTAAATGGTGGCTGCTTCTGAGCCAACATCCTGGTTGTCTAAGCAACTCCACATCCTTTTCCACTTAACGTATACTTTGGGACCTTAGCTGGTGGTCTGGGCTGTTTCCCTTTTGACTACGGATCTTATCACTCGCAGTCTGACTCCCACGGATAAGTCTTTGGCATTCGGAGTTTGTCTGAATTCGGTAACCCGATGAGGGCCCCTAGTCCAAACAGTGCTCTACCTCCAAGACTCTTACAACGTGAGGCTAGCCCTAAAGCTATTTCGGAGAGAACCAGCTATCTCCAAGTTCGATTGGAATTTCTCCGCTACCCACACCTCATCCGCGCACTTTTCAACGTGCGTCGGTTCGGGCCTCCAGTAGGTGTTACCCTACCTTCACCCTGGACATGGGTAGATCACCTGGTTTCGGGTCTACGACCACATACTAAAATCGCCCTATTCAGACTCGCTTTCGCTGCGGCTCCGTTTCATCAACTTAACCTTGCATGGGATCGTAACTCGCCGGTTCATTCTACAAAAGGCACGCCATTACCCATAAAAGGGCTTTGACTACTTGTAGGCACACGGTTTCAGGAACTGTTTCACTCCCCTTCCGGGGTGCTTTTCACCTTTCCCTCACGGTACTGGTTCACTATCGGTCACTAGGGAGTATTTAGCCTTGGGAGATGGTCCTCCCAGCTTCCGACCGGATTTCACGTGTCCAGGACGTACTCAGGATCCACTCAGGAGGGAACGAAGTTTCAACTACAGGGTTTTTACCTTCTATGACGGACCTTTCCAGATCGCTTCATTTACCCCGTTCCTTTGTAACTCCATGTAGAGTGTCCTACAACCCCGAAAGGCAAGCCTTTCGGTTTGGGCTGTTCCCATTTCGCTCGCCGCTACTTAGGGAATCGCAATTGCTTTCTCTTCCTCCGGGTACTTAGATGTTTCAGTTCCCCGGGTCTGCCTTCATTATCCTATGTATTCAGATAAAGATACTGCTCCATTACGAGCAGTGGGTTCCCCCATTCGGAAATCTCCGGATCAAAGCTTACTTACAGCTCCCCGAAGCATATCGGTGTTAGTACCGTCCTTCATCGGCTCCTAGTGCCAAGGCATCCACCGTGCGCCCTTTCTAACTTAACCTAAAAGGTTTTTTCTTCTTAATTAAATAAGAGAGAAAACTAAAATGGCGATTACTCGGTTCTTTCTTGACTTCTTCTTATACGATTATCTAGTTTTCAAGGAACAAGGTTTTGAGAGATTGTTCTCTCAAAACTAAACAAACAAAATCCGTCGAACAATCTGTGATGTCCGTTAGGACATTTTCCTTAGAAAGGAGGTGATCCAGCCGCACCTTCCGATACGGCTACCTTGTTACGACTTCACCCCAATCATCTGTCCCACCTTAGGCGGCTGGCTCCTTACGGTTACCCCACCGACTTCGGGTGTTACAAACTCTCGTGGTGTGACGGGCGGTGTGTACAAGGCCCGGGAACGTATTCACCGCGGCATGCTGATCCGCGATTACTAGCGATTCCGGCTTCATGTAGGCGAGTTGCAGCCTACAATCCGAACTGAGAATGGTTTTATGGGATTGGCTCCACCTCGCGGTTTCGCTACCCTTTGTACCATCCATTGTAGCACGTGTGTAGCCCAGGTCATAAGGGGCATGATGATTTGACGTCATCCCCACCTTCCTCCGGTTTGTCACCGGCAGTCACCTTAGAGTGCCCAACTAAATGCTGGCAACTAAGATCAAGGGTTGCGCTCGTTGCGGGACTTAACCCAACATCTCACGACACGAGCTGACGACAACCATGCACCACCTGTCACTCTGTCCCCCGAAGGGGAAAGTCCTATCTCTAGGAGTGTCAGAGGATGTCAAGACCTGGTAAGGTTCTTCGCGTTGCTTCGAATTAAACCACATGCTCCACCGCTTGTGCGGGCCCCCGTCAATTCCTTTGAGTTTCAGCCTTGCGGCCGTACTCCCCAGGCGGAGTGCTTAATGCGTTAGCTGCAGCACTAAAGGGCGGAAACCCTCTAACACTTAGCACTCATCGTTTACGGCGTGGACTACCAGGGTATCTAATCCTGTTTGCTCCCCACGCTTTCGCGCCTCAGCGTCAGTTACAGACCAGAAAGCCGCCTTCGCCACTGGTGTTCCTCCACATCTCTACGCATTTCACCGCTACACGTGGAATTCCGCTTTCCTCTTCTGCACTCAAGTCCCCCAGTTTCCAATGACCCTCCACGGTTGAGCCGTGGGCTTTCACATCAGACTTAAAGGACCGCCTGCGCGCGCTTTACGCCCAATAATTCCGGACAACGCTTGCCACCTACGTATTACCGCGGCTGCTGGCACGTAGTTAGCCGTGGCTTTCTGGTTAGGTACCGTCAAGGTACCGGCAGTTACTCCGATACTTGTTCTTCCCTAACAACAGAGTTTTACGACCCGAAGGCCTTCATCACTCACGCGGCGTTGCTCCGTCAGACTTTCGTCCATTGCGGAAGATTCCCTACTGCTGCCTCCCGTAGGAGTCTGGGCCGTGTCTCAGTCCCAGTGTGGCCGATCACCCTCTCAGGTCGGCTACGCATCGTCGCCTTGGTGAGCCGTTACCTCACCAACTAGCTAATGCGCCGCGGGCCCATCTGTAAGTGTCAGCCGAAACCGACTTTCAGCTTCACCTCATGAGAGGTGAAGAATTATCCGGTATTAGCACCGACTTCCGGTGTTATCCCAGTCTTACAGGCAGGTTGCCCACGTGTTACTCACCCGTCCGCCGCTAACCATCAGGAGCAAGCTCCTAATGATTCGCTCGACTTGCATGTATTAGGCACGCCGCCAGCGTTCGTCCTGAGCCAGGATCAAACTCTCCATTAAAGAGTATGAGTTAGCTCATAAATGTTACGTTGGCTAGTGAAGACTTGCTTCACTATATTTTTATTGTTGACGTTTTTGTTTGTTTAGTTTTCAAAGAACAATTTTTTATTTATTGTTGTCACCTGAAAGCGACTTCCTTAATGTATCACAGTGTCATTCAGCAAGTCAATAACTTTTTCAAAACTTTTTTCGTTTTCGACTTCCTTGAAGAGGACAAGAAATAATATATCATGATAATTTTATGATTGCAAGAGATTTTTAAAAAGAATTTTCTACTGAATGTATTATTTAGACTTTCATCTAATCGGCGCTTGTTTTCTAAACTTTTTTATATCAATTTTCAAATAAACTTTCTTACGATATTATGCCTTTTCCGATCGTCAACCAAACTTACTCCTTTTAGAATTAACCTAATTTTGACTTTTTCATCGGCTCACTTAATTTTACTTTTCTTTCATCTATAACAAATAGAGAGATCCCTCCAATAACAATAATTCCGCCGACAATTTGTGACCAAACTGTACTCTCATGAAGCAAAAAGTAAGCGAGAATTGTTGCTCCAACGGGTTCAAATAAAATTGCCATTGAAATATTCGATGTGCTTATCCATTTCAGTGACCAATTAAATAATGTGTGACCAAGCAATGTTGGGACGATAGCAAGTAATATAAAGTATACCCAATCACTAAGTTTATATGGATATAATGGCTGTTTAACTGTAAGGGTATAAATAAAAAGAGTAACTGCACTTATAAAATAAACAATAAATGTATAAGTAACGAGCGATAATCGTTTTCTGACGGTTTGGCCAAACAATAAATAGGCTGTAATTAATGCACATGCAATTAAAGCTAGAAAATCACCATACAGGGCGGTTCCACTAATTCGAAAGTCTCCCCAGCTAATTAGAACACTTCCAGCTATCGTTATTAATCCACTAACAATGGCTTTGCCCGATAATTTTTCTTTAAAGAAAATGTATGTACCGATAAAAGCGAATAAGGGCTGGAGCGTTACCAAAACAGTTGAGCTCGCGACCGATGTAAAGTTTAAGGATTCAAACCAAAGAATAAAATGAAAGGCTAAAAGAATTCCTGCAAAAGTTGAAAAAAGTAAATCCTTTTTTGTTATTAGTTTAAGTTCATGAATATGTTTTTTCAGAAAAATAGGCAGCATAAAAAGGACTGAAAAAAATAAACGGTAAAATGCAATTACACCAGATGGTGCATTACAAAGTTTTACAAAAACAGCTGAGGTGGATACAGATAATACCCCTATCACCACAGCAGCATATGGATTAATTTTTGGCTTTTCCATATTTAGCTAACTCCTTTTGTTTAAAAATCATTCCAAAAAACAAGTATACATTATAATATTAAGATATAGTATTTTCTCTAAATTTAATATTTTCAAAAAATGATTATGTAATGGAAGTGAATCTTAATGGAAAATATAGACTTGCAAATTTTATTAAAGCTTGGGATTTCAGCTGTATTTGGTCTGGTTATTGGACTTGAGCGTGAGTTAAAAAGAAAACCAGTTGGACTAAAGACAAGTCTTGTAATCAGTATTGTTAGTTGCCTATTAACAATTGTTTCCATTGAATCTGCGTATATGTTTCCTAATTCAGATAAAGTGAAGATTCAAATGGATCCTCTGCGTCTTGCTGCACAAATTGTTTCGGGTATTGGTTTCTTAGGAGCAGGGGTTATTTTAAGAAGAGGGAATGATAGTATTTCCGGGTTAACCACCGCAGCAATGATTTGGGGTGCGGCGGGAATTGGTATTGCGGTAGGTGCTGGATTTTACCTAGAGGCTTCCGTGGGTGTGGCCTTATTAATCATTAGTGTTGAAGTTATTCCTTATTTAATGAAGTTAATTGGTCCCAAGCAGTTAAGGACAAAAGAGTTGTTAATTAACATAAACATTAAAGATAAAAAGCATATAGATGAAGTTATCAGCTTTATTTTAAACAAACGGTATATTTTACGAAGAATACGGATCAAGGACCTCTCTGATGGAGGGCACCTTCTCCAAGTATTAATAGCAGTAGATTATCGTAACAGCACAACGGGTGTATATTATGACCTCTCTGAATTAAAAGGTATTCAAAGGATAGAAATAGAGAGTGTAGGTTAAGCACATTATGTAAAAAAATCCTCTTGCATTAACTCAATGATGGCGCTATAATCTTTTTTGTACCACTCATTTGGGGGATTAGCTCAGCTGGGAGAGCGCAACGCTGGCAGCGTTGAGGTCAGGGGTTCGAGCCCCCTATTCTCCATAACCCGAAACCCTTGCGCAGCAAGGGTTTTTCTTTGTTTACTCCTTCTCCCCCTTACTTCCTATATAAGTAAAAGTGCACAAATGGGGCACAGACAGAATTTTTTTCTCCAAGATTTTGTTCTTTTTCTACTATTAAATATTCATAAAAGCCCTTTAAAATAAGGTTATTCATCCAACCACTCTAGGGGATTACAATGTCCTTTTCTCCATTTGCGTTGAGGTCAGCGTTTACTTTTTTTGATCTTCTTACAAACGCCTCCGATGGTTTAAATAATGATGTCATTGTTAGCATCATGCTTGGATTGGTATGTTTTCTTAACAGCTTTATCATTATGATTTGCGTTGGCATCCCCGCTCTTGTTAATACTGGGATAACGTTTCACCTTTTGTCCATTTTCGGACAGAACCATTTATCGCCACAGCTTGCTGCTACCGTTCTGAGTTTAATGTTTTATTGGTTTGTAAAATAAAATTCCAAAGTTCATCAAGTTTCACCATCCTTTAGATAAATAGATCTTAAGGCTGTATCTTTACAACCATTCTTTGCTTTCGTTTGAACTCGAGTTTAGAGAGTGAAATACTAATTTCATAGATAAGAATAAGTGGAACTGCGACTGAAAGATGGGATATAAATTCAGGTGGTGAGATCAACGTCGCAATGATTACCAAAATAAAATAAGCATATTTCCGTAACTTTGCTACATTATAAGGGTTGATGATTCCCAAAGATGTCAGGAACATCATGACCAAAGGCAATTCAAATGCAATACCGAATGGCAGTGTAATGTTTATTAAAAAGCTAAAGTATTTATCAGCTGTAAAGTTCGTAATCATAATTTCATTTCCTAAATTGGTGAGGAATCGCAGGATGTTAGGAAAAATAAAAAAGTACCCAAAAGATATCCCGGCAACAAACAGCAAAAATAACGCAGGAATATAACCTAATGCCAGCTTCCTTTCGTTTGGATGCAAACCCGGTTTCACGAATAACCAAATTTGCCAGGAGGTTATTGGGATTATACCAGCAAAGGCAATAATCGATCCCAGCTGAAAATACACTTTGATGATGTCACTTGGCCCTAACACCAGCAATTTGCCATGATAATTCGCCATTAAGATTAGATAGATATCTTTTGCATACATCAGCCCAATCGCAAAAAAGATTACAAAAGCTACTCCGACAATGATGATTCTTTTACGCAATTCCTCTAAATGTTGAAAGAGATTTAGTTCCTTTTCAGACATTTTTGACCCCTCCCACTGTATCTAAAAATCTTTTTTAAATTCAAAGACAGCTTTATCCACCGATAAAAGACATTTCAATTTTTGGAAGACTTTTATTTGTTACAGCTGTTCGTTCCTCAGAATATCTATCCATCCTGCCTAACCAGACATCGATGATTCTCTCCTGCAGTTGCTCATCTTTTATTCCATTTCTCAGTAATTTTCGAAGATCGAATCCATTCCCATTAAATAAACAGGTGTAAATTTGTCCGCTTGCAGATAACCGCGCACGGGTACAGGTGCCGCAGAAGGATTCGGAGACGGAATTAATAAAACCGACTGTCAAGTTCGAATCTTTATAACGATATTGTTTTGCAACTTCTCCAAAATAAGCAGGTTCAAGGATTTCAAGTTCATATTTTTTTGTCAGAATCTCATAAATTTCTTTTTTTGTAGCAACATCATCCATTTTCCATTCATTAGTTGAACCAACATCCATAAATTCAATATAACGGAGCTGCAGATCTTCCTTTTTGCAGAATTCAGCCATTGGGATAATTTCAGCATCATTTAACCCTTTTTTTACAACCATGTTTATTTTTATACTTAAGTCTTCTTCTTTTGAAGCGGCAATTCCATCAAGAACTGGCTTCGTATTAATCATTCGCCCATTAATTTTCCCGAATAATTCATCATTTAAGCTATCCAGACTAATATTGACACGCTTTAATCCGGCTTTTTTCAGGTCATGTGCAAATTTGGAAAGGAGGAAACCATTTGTAGTAAGTCCGATATCTTCTATCCCCTTAATGCGGGAAAGCTTTTCAACAAGATCTGGTAAATCCTTTCGGAGCAATGGTTCCCCACCTGTTAATCTGAGTTTTTTTACACCAAGCCTTGCAAAAATTGTGGCTAACCGTTCAATTTCTTCAAATGTTAAAAGGGAATCATTCGGGAGAAAAATAAAATTGGATCCAAATTGGTCAGCAGGCATGCAGTATTGGCAGCGAAAATTACAGCGGTCAGTCACAGAAATTCGTAAATCGTGCAAAGGTCTGTTCCACTTATCTGTAATAATTGTTTTCAACAATATCAACTCCCTTATTTATAAAAGCATCCCTCTTACTAAAGCGAAGAACACTTTGTAAGTTCAAGTGTTCTCTCTTTGAGGACATCTTTTTTTGTATAAAGGATTGGGTCCAGGTGAGATACCCTATTTCGTCCCAAATAGAAAATACAGGAATCTGGCTATTTGGGAGCGGATGATACCAACTAATGACAAACACAATATTGTTTAACTCATACAAAAGCTTTTCATCCTCCGGGGTCCTGAGGAGTAAAACTTTTGGAAAGGATTCGTTTTTAAATCCCTCTATCATGATAATATCGAGAGAAAAAGCCCTATACATTTCCAAAAGCTTTTCTAAAGAAAAATTGTCTCCATTGGTTATCTGTAATTGCCCTTTCGATATGACTCCTGTCACGACTGCCCCTGAAGAACAATGTTGATTGGTATCTTTATTCGTGTCATCATACAAGGCATCACCATCATGTCCATGATGTTTCAGTGTACCGACCCGATAACCCATTTCTTTTAGCATCTTTATCAATTGGGTAATAAGCGTCGTTTTCCCACTATTTTGATAACCTACAACTTGCAGAATTGGGGTTTCCTGGTTCATAATCTCAATCCCATGGCCATTGGCTTCCTTCATTATTATCTAGTAATAATACATCAACTGGTTCAGCTTCCCTAAAGCCCTGCTCTTTCCCAGGAAGCATGATAAAAGAATCAGCGTCCACTAACGTCATCACTACATTTGATTTATCAAGACCCGTTGGTGCTACAAATAGGCCATTATCCCTGTAGATCAGTTTACTGCGCACAAAGCGGGTTAGTGGATTGGATTTAGCAATTTCCCTATCAAGAATAGCAGTAATTTTTTTGAGATGAGGCTTTGGTGAGTAATGCCAACTTCTCACAACCGGACGGACAAATAATTCAAAGCCGACGAAACAGGCCGATGGATTTCCTGATAACCCGAATAAAAGTTTTCCCTGATAATCAGCGACGGTGGTAACACTCCCTGGCCGCATTTTAATTTTATTAAAAAGAATGTTGGCCCCAATTTGCGAGTATACCACTGGCATATAATCAAAGTCTCCGACAGATACCCCGCCTGTGGTTAATAAAAAATCCACCTTGGTCAGTGCTTGGCTGATGGCTTCAATACAAGTATCCAATTGGTCGGGAAGCATCCCCAAATATACAGGTTCAGCGCCGACTCTTTTTGCCTGTGAGATGATCATATGGGAATTGCTATTTCGAATCTTGCCTCTTTGAAGCGGTTCATCAACATCAAGGAGTTCGGAGCCGGTTGCAAAAATCCCTATTTTCGGCTTCTTCGTTACCTTCACCGAAGCATAGCCAAAAGTGGCCAAAACAGCTTTAATTCCAGGATTTATCCTTGTTCCTTTTTGTAGGATCAATTCTCCTTTTTTAACTTCTTCCCCTTGGAAGGATATATTCTCTCCCTCTTTTACCGGGCGTTTTATGCAAATATACCGTTCGCCCGCTTTTTCAAATTCGCTTATAGCTTCAAGCATAATCACCGCATCTGCACCAGGTGGAAGCATCGCCCCTGTCATAATTCTCGTTGCCAGAAACGGACTAATATCTGCAGCTGGTACCATCCCCGCACCCAATACCTCTAATACTTTTAATACAATGGGCTGAGCAGCTGATGCTTCAACCGTATCAAATGATCGAATAGCATAGCCATCATATCCTGAACGCGTAAACAAAGGGACATCATGGGTTGCAACGATATCTTCAGCCAAGAATCTTTGATCACACTGATCAATCGAAACCAATTCCATTGTACCGCCGAAAGCGTAATCCATTACTTTTGTCACTGCCTGTCCGATTTTTAATGGAGTTCTTTTTTCCAACAAACAAATCACCTCATTAACAGATTTCCCAATAAAAAAACAAACTCATAAACTCTGCTTTGTTTATGGGTTTGTTTTTCCTTTCTGCTTTTTTATATAGATTTTGTTTCTTTTGGTGACTTATCGGTTTCAGAAGGATTTTCTTTTACATCCTCAATCAATCCTGCTGTAGAATTTTTAAATTCCCTTAATGTTTGTCCTGCAGCACGGCCAAGCTCCGGTAGCTTCTTAGGACCAAAGATAATAAGGGCCAAAATGATTATCATAATTAAACCTGGAACTCCGATATTTGATAGCATGGCAATCTCTCCTTTTTTATTCTTCTTATTTTTTGATTATCTTCACAACCATAAAGTTTTTCCTAATTTATTCTATAGTGCTAGAAGCTAACGTAATATTCTTTGTTTCCCATTCGCCTTGACTTGTTTCTTTCAAACTGATTGCATCAAAGAAACAAATTTCCTTGCAAAGATTGCACTCACTGCATAATAAAGGATTAACACTAATTACTTTCTCATCATCATTATCAATCTGATTTAAAGCCCTATTAGGACATAATTTAGAGCATGCATGACAAAATTCACATTTTTCATTTATGAATGGTAATTTCAATTTTATGATAGACTGTAATTCGGGCTGATTCTTAAAAATATAGCGAATAACTTCTTTTTTTGGACTAACAATTGGAGATATTTTGCTTTGTTCTTGATTCCTATCAGAGCCATTACTCGCCCAATCGCGTAAGGCTATCAATGGTGCTTGTTTGACTTTTTTAAAAAAGTATAAAATTGAATCTCGGCGATCTTGATTGATTCCATTATCAATGACTTTTTCCTGGCATTCATCAATACTTTTTATATAGAGCATTTTCTTTTTTGATAACCGCTCTGCTTCTTCAAAATCCTTTTCAAGTAAGTCCCCACCTGTTAAGACCTGGCATTTTCGACATGCATCTTTTGGTAAATAGAGCGTAAATTGAGCAGGAGAATTTAGCATTACTAACCATATTTCGGAGAGAATTGATGCCAAACAAGGTACCTCTATATGATTAGTATTCTTTCCTTCTAACTTATGATTAGAGCAATGTACATATATTGGTTCTTCGCATTGTTCGTACTCTTTAACCTTTTCAATTAAAGATAAATTAGAGGGGTTTTTCCATTTTAACGCCCCAGTAGGACATTCCTTTGCACATAATCCGCATTCGATGCATCCATTTATTTGAATATTGCTATCATTGATATTTATAGTTTGAACAGGACATACTTCCATGCATCTTGAACACTTCGATAAGTTAGAATGGACTTTCGAGCATAAGGCAGAGTTAACGGTCAATATTTCAAAAGATTGACTCACTTTTTCTGCCAATTTTATTAGGTTAACCATTAACCCCACCCCATCACATCTTTAATTTAGAAGACTATGAATTTGTAAGCCCACTGCTGTTCCGTAAAATAATTCTCTTCCTAAAATTTCGCCAATTAACACGCATAGAAAAACTCCAAAAATCGTCAAAACTCTTTGTTTTTTCTTAGATTTCATTACTAGACCTGGTACAAAAACAGCTAATGGAATGAACCAACTTAATAATCCACGAATCCAAAAGATATTGCTGCTCATAATATTTTGTGCAGTCATGGCAAGCTCGTTTTTACCAGTAAATAGTACTGACAAATACATGGCAGAAACGAGTGCATCGATTAAAACAACAGCTACAGTAAATTTTTCAGTTTTAATGGCTTCTTTTTCAAATAACATCAACAGAAATCCAACAAAAAGAGGTCCCAATAATGCTGATGTTAAATAGAAAAAGAGTATCGGTGATAGACTATCCCAGGCAGGGATAGCTGGTATTTTATAAATTAAAGAAGATGAACCAATGCCCAGGATTCCTAAAATAGATGATATTCCACCTATCATTACTCTTTGTTTGTTTGGTATCTTTTCCCATACCAAGAAATAGATGAGTTGACTTAAGAAAAATAAGCTAAATAACAAAACTTCTCGGCTTAACCAGGATGTACTCAAATGAGTAAGTGCACGATAAGCTTCAAACGGATGTCCCAAATGGAATACAGAAACTCCCAAACTAAGTGCAGTGATGCTTGTTAATGCTGCAGCAATATTTCTTCCTGTTTTTTCCTTTATTCTTTCATTTTTCCAACTTAAGATCCATAATGTTATCGTTCCACCTACGGCCAGTTGGGATAACACTGTAAAAACAACTAATGGCATCTCTTCCAAAATATTTCCCTCCCATTCTTTTATTTGTTTCTATTATTGAGCTCTGTATGATTTCACAACTGATGGCTTAACAAACCGAACTGAGGGGTTAGTAATAGATGGATCAGGAAAGCCCGGTAGTTCTTTTTCATATCCTTCATCAGATAACTCGTTCAAGTCTACGACATCAATCGCACCTACCGGACAGCTGGCTACACATGCTGGCTTTAATCCTTGATCTTGCCGTTCATAACACATATGGCATTTTTGAACAATTTTCTTTTCCACGTTATATTGCGGAACTTGATATGGACAGGCTTTCGTACACATTTTACAGCCAATACAGATATCATCGTTATGGATTACAATTCCGTCTTCACGCTTTGTGTATGCATCAACTGGACACACTTTTAAGCATTGCGGATGTTCACAGTGATTACATGCAAGAGACATACTCATTCTAGTTGGTGATCCGTATGCGTCCTCCTGAATCTTATAAACTTTTCTCCAGCGAATCTGCGGGTCTAATAAATTAAAATTTTTACAGGCCATTTCACATGAATGACAGCCAATACATTTGTCACTATTAACAATGAATCCCATTCTTTTTGACAAAATAATCACCCTCCTTACATTTTTTCTATATTTACAAAGTTATCGTGAAAAGCAAGGCCTGCATTTCCAGTGGCTTTTTTTCCCATATCGGATGGAGTGGCTTTTACCGTATAGTTCACATTAAAATTAATATCTTTATACCATGTTTCATAAATAACAATTTCATTTACAGGAACAGTCTCAGTTAATGTAGCTAAAACAGTAACTTCCCCGATTTCGTTATATACTTTTACACGATCATCATTTTGAATTCCAAACTGCTTAGCAAGTTTTGGATGAATTTCTACATATGGCTTGTCATGAATTGCCCTCTCCCAATCCAAATTTTGAAATTGGCTGTGAAGACTTAATTTCCAGTGTGGTGTAATACAGCGATATGGATATTGTTTTGTCGCTTTTGATTCTTCAATATACACTGGTAATTGTGGGTGACCAAATTTTGCAGCTTCTTCACTCCATAACTCATATTTTCCTGATGGTGTTCTAAAGTTACCATCCTTCCAGGCAACTTCCATATTTTTCATTTTCTTTGGACCCGTTTTTAATTCTTTCCAGTCCTTCATACCGTATTTTGCTAAATATTTATCCCCAAATTCATTTGCCAGCCAATCCTCTAACTTGCCAGAAGTCGGGAAAGTACATGAGCCTTTTTCTAATTCATTGAGTTTTTTAGATAGACCCATTGCGATTTCCAAGTCACTTTTTGCTTCATACATTGGCATTATTGCCTGTTCATTTAGGGTCAGCCAATAATGCCAATAGGATACACAAGCTCCTGGAGTTTCGAATAGAGTGGTGACAGGCAAAACAATGTCTGACATCTCCACTGATTTATTCATAAACAGATCTGCAGTTACAACAAAATCCATGGCTTCAAAAGCTTTTTTAACTGTCTTTGTATCCGGATCCTGCTGCATTGGATTTCTGCACGCAATCCAAAGCATTTTTATTGGCGGTTCTTTTGCAGCCAAAACCTCCGCTCCAAAATTATTCATGTTGATGGTGCGGTTTTTTCCTCCTCCACTGCCTTCCGTGTTTTTTGAGCATCTACAGCATAATTAAAACCATAGGTGTCAAGATTTCCATAGTTCGCTCCACCACCCAAAATTCCAACATTTCCTGTGATTGCTGCAAGGGCATCTATGGCTCTAACATTTTGTCCTCCGTTTGTATGCCTCTGCATTCCGTACCCAATCCAGATATTCGCAGGTTTTGTTGTTGCATACTCTCTAGCTATTCGTTCAATTAGAGAAACAGGTAATCCTGTTTTTTCAGATGCCCATTGGAGGGTGATATTATTTTTAATGTAATTAAAAAATTCCTGATAGCCAATTGCGTTTTTTGTAAGCCAATCGATGTCATACAAATTATTTTCGATTATATAACGTGCCATACCAAGAGCTAATGCACCATCAGTACTTGTTCTTATTTGAATATGTTCATGTGCCTTCGCAGCCGTATTAGTTAATATGGGATCTATAGAAACAATTTTGCAGCCATTTTCTTTTGCTTTTTCAATAAACCTCATAGAGTGAACGGAAGTCCATGCTGGATTCCCTCCCCACAAAATTATATATTTTGAGTTTACGAAGCTCTCAGGATCATTATTTAATAATGTTCCAAAATCAAAGGTTTGAGCATCAATTCCGGCGGGCCAACATGGTGTTCCAAGAGCACTGGTTGTATAACCGATGCTAGCCATCATCCCATTAACTGCATCTGACAAAACGTTAAAGTTTCCAGAATATTTATTCAAGCAAATCGGTAGTGTGCTTCCATATTCCTTTTTGATCTTCAAAATATTTTTCGCAATTTCCGTATACGCTTCATCCCAGCTAATTCTCTCCCATTTTCCAGTTCCTCTGCCTTTTTGGCGCATAGGATATTTAATTCGATCAGGAGAATAAACACTTCTTGGGTAGCTATTCCCTTTCACACAGATTACTCCATTCGTGTAGGTGTTTGCTGGATTTCCTTGTATATGCTTTATTACTCCATCTTCAACTGTTGTTAAAATAGAACAGTTATCATAACAGTTTCTGGGACAAGCATTTTGGAAAATATGCGTTTTCTTGTTTGTAGATGCATTGACCGTTAGGCCATTAAACTGAAAATCGAAGAAAGAAGAGCCTAAACCTGCTAATGCCCCTGTTGCAACAGCACCCTTTAAAAATGTTCTCCTACTGAATTGCGGAGCTTCCTTCATAAATATCTCTCCCTACAAAGTTTTTATAAACTCTTTCTCTTGCTCAAAAAAAGCTTTTAATATTAACGCCATACCTAAACAAATCTTGGATTCACTATGTTTAATAACGTCTATACAATGCAGCTGCACCCACTTCAGAAAATGATGCTCCAAAAAATTTACATATAACTCAAGCCATCTTACATTTTCCTCTTCTTCATTTATAAGTTTGTGAAGAAGGTAACATATAAATTCAAGCTCAAAACCAATATAATCATCCGGCTCCTTACCCAGCTTTGAAACAGTCAATCCTGCACTTTCGTAAAAGTTTCTGATAATTAAAGTTTCTTTTTGCATTAACACTCTTTCTTTCCTTATATAAACAGATTCATAAGGAGGTGCAAGCAGCATTTCCGGGCCAATAAATAGGCGACTATAGTCAAATTTTGCTTCAGCTATATCTTCTTCCGTCAGGTATTGCAACAGATTTATTCCTTCTAAAACTTGTTCATTGCCAGTGTCATTTAACTGTTCAAAAAGGATGGAAATGGCGGAACTCCAAATATTTTTATCCCAAAGACGATTAGTATAATAATGAAAAAAAACATTGTAAAATTGAAAGCGACCAATTAATAGCTTTTTATTAACTGAAATGGTCTCCACAAAATCTCCACCTGTCATAGTTTCTTAAAGAAATATTGGTTCCTAACTATTTATATAGTAAAGTACCCCTCCATTTATATAAATTGTGATGAAATGAACATAATAGAAGAATATCATTTCTTGTATTAAGTATAGTTAATATAATTGAATGGGGGTTTATGAATATCTACACAAATTTTCGATAAACAGTGTATTTTTGTACAGTTAAGCCTTAAGTTTTTTCTATATATTTACATCAATACAAATAAAAAATGTATTCCTTGAATTGGAATACATTTTTTACCTTACATTCATGGTTTTTATTTTTAATGCAACTAACAGATTTAGCAGATCAACAGACTTTTCCAAGTTAATATTTAAAATACTCTCAATTTTTTTTAATCGGTTCCTCAATGTATTAATATGAATAAATAATTTATCCGCAGTAGATTTAAGATTTCTATCTTCCTCTAAAAAAACTTGAAGTGTTATTAACATATCAGCTTCATTAAGCATGTCATATTTGTCTAACTCACCAAGATATTCGTTATAATACTCTTTTAGCTGTTCTTCACGAATATTTATCAATAACCTCATTAATCCTAAGTCATCAAAATGTGTAAATAATGAGTGATTTGAGTCATACCTTCCAAATTCTAATGCAAGCTTTGCCTCCTGGTAACTTCTACAAATGTCCACAATTGAAGGATAATATCTCCCTATTCCAAGTCGGGGACAAAAGTCAACTTTGTGCTCTAGAAAGATGGTTGTAAGTGTATTTGAAATTAATTTAGATTCTTTCTTAATTTCCTCTTCTTGCTTGCCCCTGGCAACATTAACTAAAATGATAAACAATCCATTAAGCTCCATTACAATAGGTTTATAAAATAGGGAGCGGAGTGAATTTTCTATAAGTTTTTCAGCCAGTTCAATTAATTCATCTTCTAGCATATCTCCCTGACTATTCCTTAACTCTATTAAGATTAATAAATGGGGAGAGCTCATATCCCAGCCCCAATGACGTGCCTCATTTATTATTGTATACGGTGAATCAAAGTTATTATGAACAAGGTCATAGATAAAGTTCTTTTGATACTTCTTTTCAAATTCCAAAAATTCATTCCGTTTTTTTAGCTCAGCAATTAAAACTGGCATCAATGAATCTATTTGAAAAAATGCAAAGGCTGTTACTGCCCCTCCTTTAATTAAAATATATCCTGATTTCATTTTGTCATAACTGAATGGACGAATATAATAGGTGCCATCTTCCCCAAAATCAATTTCGGTAAACTGTGAATTTGTATATTCAAGTTCATTCAATTTACTTTTAAAAGAGGATTTAAAAGAGTTTCGAAAATAATTTTGTTCTTTTCTTTCAATGAGTTCATTTAAATAAATATCAGTTATTATAATCTTTCTGTTGATTTTTCTTTCCAATTGAGATATAAACTTTTGAATACCAATTTGGTTTACTTCGTTAATAATATGAGATATAGAATTTACTACATAGTTCGAGAACTGATTCAAGCTTTTTAATTGATCAATTAATTGCAACGTATTCTCTATTTGGACAATCGAAATTGATTTTTTATATAATAGTATTGGAATTTGACTATCATTTTGTAAATAATGAAATAGATGATAGGTCAAGTTTTCTTCATTTCCCATTAAAAAAATTGCAGAGACTTGCATGTTAATGGCTTTTTTTAACGTTTCCAAAAGATTATCTTGTAAATGATCAACGTTAATTAAGAGTAGCTCATCTCCATTTATTTCGTTTATACCTTCAATAACCCTTGTAAAAGTTATTCCTAAATTTTTCTCCCCCGCTATTATTTCAAAACTTGAAAATGGGTGTATGCAAATTAATTCTTCTAGAATATACTGTTTATTTATCATTGTTATCATCTCTTCTCATAAAACAAACAACCTCTTTTGCATTTACAAATCTAACAGAGGGATTGGTGAAATTCAGAAATGGTATTTTTGATATCCATTTTTCTTCATTGCTCTTCAACCGATCATGTATGTTAATTATACTTAGGGATTCAGAGACACATGCAGATACACATGCTGGTTTTAATCCTTTCTCTAAGCGGTCAACGCACATGTTGCATTTGTCTATCTTTGCTGTACCTGGATTAAAAGAGATAGCATCAAAAGGACAGGAGCCAAGGCATTTTTTGCAACCATTACAATTCGAAGAATCGAAAGCAACAATTCCATCTCTGCGCTTTTTGAAACAATTTCTAGGACAAGAACCTATACATGCAGGATTTTCACAATGATTGCATGCCATCGAGAAAAAAATATTCTTTAAAGACCCAGTTTCCTCCAAAGAGCGAACCCTTCGTCGGGTGACTTGTCTGCCATTTTCATTTCGACAGGCCATTTCACATGCACGGCAACCAACGCACCTGCTCAAATTCATTTTAAACCCCAATTGCATGGCCATTTTTTCCACTTTCCTTAAATAATAAAGTTTTGTGACAACATGTATACAGTAGTAAAGTTATTATATAATATCCATAACCTACTCACCTGACTTCATATTTAAACTTCTGTGAACAAGGAGGTATTACCATGTCTGGATTAATGGGAAATTTAAAAATGACAAGACATGTTTGCCCTAGAAATTGTTATGGAGCTTGCAGTTTCATTGCTTACACGAACAATGGAATTCTAGAAAAGCTCGAAGGTGACCCTTCCAATACGTACACACAAGGGAAGTTTTGTGCAAAGGGTTATAATTTTATCAATTATGCTTACCATCCTGATCGAATTAAATATCCTCTGATACAAACTAAAAGAGGTTCAGGAGATTGGAAAAGAATTCCCTGGGAATACGCATTGGATATTATTTCCACTAAAATACTTGAATTAAATAAAAGATATCAATCCAATTTATCAATTTGCCTTAATAAGTACTCGGGAAATTTAGGGATCTTACACAGATCAGTTGAAAATTTCTTCGATGGTTTGGGAAACACAACGCGAGTTATAGGCTCTCCATGCTGGTCAGCAGGTTTTGATGCTCAGTATTATGATTTTGGAAATTATGAAACCTCTGATCCTTCTGACATGGAGAATGCAAAATTAATTATCCTTTGGGGTGTAAACCCAGCATGGACAGCTGTTCATGCCCTTCCGTACATTTTTAATGCCCAGGAC
Source organism: Neobacillus sp. PS3-12 (assembly GCF_030915385.1). Lineage (GTDB taxonomy): Bacteria > Bacillota > Bacilli > Bacillales > Cytobacillaceae > JAEVLT01. The sequence continues at coordinate 1,440,143 of NZ_CP133268.1, forward strand.
AATGGTGCAAAAGTAGTAGTTATCGATCCTGTCTTTACAGTTTCCGCCAAAAAGGCAGATTACTATATTCAGATAAAACCTGGTAGCGACGGTGCACTGGCTTTGGCTATCGCAAAAGTCCTAATTGAAAATAATCAGTATGATCATGCCTTTATTTCAAATTACACTTTAGGTTGGGAAAAATTCAAAAGTTATGTACTCTCTTTATCCTTGAAAGAACTCTCTAATGATACAGGTATTCATATTGACACAATCTATCAACTAGCCAATATGATTGGAAATATTCATCCCATGTTTACCTGGGTTGGGTTTGGATTGCAGCGGCATTCTAATGGGGGCCAGAACATTAGGGCTATAAATGCACTACACGCCCTCACCGGAAATATAGGTATTCCAGGCGGAGGAGTAAATTTCGGTCATGAAATGACACAGAAGTTTACTAGTTGTAATTGTAGCCATGACAATCAAAATCGGTTAATAGAAGTGAATAGATTTTCTGATAGTCTTTCAACATTAACCGATCCCCCAATAAATTTTTTATGGATTTCATGCAGAAATATTCTTAACCAGGATCCTCAAACTCAAAATTTAAAAAACGCTTTAGAAAACATAGAGTTTATAGTAACTGTAGACCAATTTTTAACTCCCACTGCCCTCCAATCGGATATTGTCCTTCCGACTACTAATTTTTTTGAAGAGGAGGATATTATAGCCGGGTACTGGCACCACTTTATTGGTTATAATCAGAAAGCAATTGAGCCTTACTATGAGAGTAAAAGTGATTTAGAAATTTCAAAATTATTATCAAAGGCATTAAATCAGAAATCCCCTGGGTTTTGTAAGTTTCCAGAGGAAGGAAGTATTTCTCATTTCATCGATAGAGAATTTAATGAAGAAATATATGAATTACTAGGAATAAATCACTGGAGTGAATTAAAAAACGGAGTTAAAAAAGCAAGGCTTCCAAAAACTTCATGGAGTGATTTTAATTTTAAAACACCTTCAGGAAAATTTGAATTTTTATCTGAAAGAGCATTTAAAAATGGATATTCCTCTATTGCTGAATACAGAAAAAGTATGACTCCTAGTGAAAAATACCCATATTGGTTCTTGACTACGCATTCGCAATATCGGTTGAATTCACAGTTTTCCAATTCCAGTTATTTAGAGAATGTGGAAAAAGAGCCTATCTTTTATCTTCATCCACTCACTGCAAAAGCACATGGAATCGCAAATAGAAATAAGATTAAAGTATTCAATGATTTAGGGGAAATTGAAGCTATAGCTGAATTTACTGATGATCTTCCTAAAGATATCATTCTTCTATATCAAGGTTGGTATGAAGAAACGAAAATCATTATAAATAGAATAGTACCGGGGTATTCCACTGATATGGGAGAAATATCAACCTGAGCTAAAAGCATTGCCTTCTATGATACCTTTGTAAACTTAATAAAATTATAACCTATAAAGATATCGAAGCGTGACAGAGGCAACTTCACTTTATGAATAATTCCTAAGAAAAGATTTTGTATATAAAAGTTTCTTACTTGAATCAGACTACCTTTACAAAAATGGTTGAAGATAATAAATTTTAACTGACTAAATGTATCATACGAAAATTAGCTAATCTTTTAATCGACTCCCCAAAAAAATGACCACATGCTTTACCTATTTTCAAAATGGGCACGAAATGGTGCACGGACTTAATTTTTTTAATTAAACTAGATTTATCTAGATTACCTTTAAGACCTTTAAAACCCTTGATAAATCAGACTTTATTAATTTTAATTTAACTTATTTAACTCAGTTTATTAACTTGAATGCCTCTGGCAGCGTTGAGGTCAGGGGTTCGAGCCCCCTATTCTCCATAATCGAAAAACCCTTGCGCAGCAAGGGTTTTTCTTTGTTTTATCCTTCTTTTTCAATCCTCATATTTTAGCATCGTGCACAAATGGTGCACGATGCTAATTTTTTTCTACATAATTTCGTTCGTTTTCCTAGGTAACTCTTATTTATTGAATCTAAAAATAACACCATCTGCGATGACATCATTTTCCTTTCCGCCTACTGTTAAAACTGCTTGTACCCACTCTAGTTTTTAAGAGTTTTTTTCCAATCATCAGCGAATTTTTCTATCCCTTGATTAGTCAGTGGATGCTTCGCAAGCTGTTCAATGACTGTAAAAGGAATGGTAGCAATGTGTGCACCAGCCAAAGCCACACGGGTTACATGATCTGGGTGCCGAACAGAAGCCGCGATAATTTGAGTATCCAAGTTATGGACACGGAATAACTCAGCAATTTTCTCTACTAATTGGACACCATCTTCAGAAATATCATCTAAACGGCCTAAGAATGGAGAAACATATGTAGCACCTGCACGAGCAGCTAATAGCGCTTGGTTTACAGTAAAGATTAGTGTAACGTTTGTTTTAACACCTTTATTTGCTAGATAGCGACACGCTTCCAAACCATCCAAAGTCATAGGAAGCTTAATGGTTACCTTCTTATCGCCACCATTAATTTTAATCAACTCATCTGCTTGTGCAATCATTTCTTTAGCTGTCACAGCATCAGGAGTTACTTCCGCCGAAACTGATTCAACTTCTGGCACAGCCTGACAAATCTCTGTTATACGATCCTCAAATTTAACTCCTTCTTTAGCAACCAAGGAAGGGTTTGTGGTAACACCAGCTAACACACCAATTCTGTACGCTTTTTTGATGTCCTGAATATTTGCGGTATCAATAAATAATTTCATAACGATTCTCCTCCATTTTTAAAAGTTTAATAGATTTTTTGTTGTTTGTACTACATTTTCTACAGTAAATCCAAATTTCTTCATTACCTCAGCTCCCGTTCCAGAAGCCCCAAATGTTTCAATTGATAGTACTCTTCCTTCTGCTCCTACATACCTTTCCCATCCCAGGGAGATTCCCATTTCAAGTGCTAGGCGCTTTGTAACAGACGAAGGCAGAACAAATTCCTTATACTCATTTGATTGGCGATTGAAAAGTTCCCAGCTTGGCATGGCTACTACACGAACCGATATCTCTTCTTTTTCCAATTCAACTTTCGCGTTAACTGCCAAAGATACTTCAGAACCTGTTGCAATTAAAATGACATCAGGTTTCTCATTCGTTTGGGTTAAAACATAAGCTCCCTTAGAAAGATTCTCGATATTCGCTTTTGTCTCCTGAAACACCGGTAAGTTTTGACGGGTTAGTATCAAGGCAATCGGACCATCTGTTTGTTTTAATGCATATGCCCAAGCACTCGCTGTTTCATTTGCGTCTGATGGACGAATAACGGTAAGCCCTGGAATAGCACGAAGTGCAGCTATATGCTCGATTGGCTCATGCGTTGGACCATCTTCTCCTACAGCGATTGAATCATGGGTAAATACATAGGTGATTGGTAATTTCTGCAATGCAGCTAACCGAATAGACGGTCTTAGATAATCATTAAACACAAAGAATGTACTTACAAAAGGTTTTATTCCTCCATGAAGTGCCATACCATTGCCCGCAGCTCCCATTGCATGCTCTCGAACACCAAAGTACACATTGCGCCCGCCGAAAGATTCTACTGCGAATACTGCTTCTTCTTTTATATCTGTCATAGTAGAGTGCGATAGATCGGCACTTCCACCAAAAATAGAAGGAACTGATTTTACAAAGTGGTTAATTGCTTCCCCACTAGCTACACGAGTCGAAATAGCTTTTCCTGTATCAAAGGTTAAAATATCTTGGGCATTGATTAAAACTTCACCGATAATGGCACGTTCGAGTTCATCTGCTAATTGCGGAAAAGCTTTTCTATAAGACTGGAATAATTCCTTCCATTGATGTTCTAGATTAATCCCTCTTTGTTTTAACTCCGTAAAATGAGCTTTAACTTCTTCCGGTACGAAAAACTCTTCCTCATAATCCCAACCATACACCTTTTTAGTTGCTGTTGCCTCTTCTGTCCCGAGCGGATTCCCATGTGCCTTATTTGTTCCAGCAACTTTTGGACTTCCATATCCGATAATGGTTCTAACTTCAATAAGAGTTGGTTGGTCCGTATTTTGCTTCGCTATTTCAATTGCCTTAGTGATATCTGTAACATTATTTCCATCTTCCACACGTAAATATTGCCAATGGGCAGATTCAGTTCTTTTTTTAATATCTTCTGAAAAAGAAAGGTTTAATGAACCATCCAAAGAGATGTCATTGGAGTCATATAAAGCAATTAATTTTCCCAGTTTCATATGACCGGCCATAGACATAGCTTCATAAGAGATGCCTTCCATTAAATCTCCATCACCAACTACAGCGTATGTATAATGATCAATTACAGAAAATCCAGCTTGGTTAAACTTCGCTGCTAAATGGGCTTCTGCCATTGCCATCCCTACTGCATTTGCAATCCCTTGTCCTAAAGGACCCGTTGTAGCTTCTACCCCATCCGTATGACCAAATTCCGGATGGCCTGGTGTTTTGCTACTTAGCTTTCGAAAGCTTTTCAAATCTTCTAAAGAAACATCGTACCCAGCTAGATGAAGCAAGCTATATAACAAACTAGAGCCATGTCCTGCAGAAAGAACAAATCGATCGCGGTTAAACCATTTTGCGTTTTCAGGATAATGTTGTAAATGGTTAGCCCAAAGTGCATATGCCATTGGTGCGGCTCCCATAGGAAGGCCCGGATGACCAGAATTAGCGCGATTGATAGCGTCAATGGATAAAGTTCGAATTGTATTAACAGCTAATGTGTCAATGTTACGATTCATCGAATTATTTCCTCCTCACATATTTAATATCCTTAAATTCTCTTAAAAAAGAAAAAACCGACTAATTTTCTTCTGGTTTTTGCATGAAAAATCAGCTTTTTTCTTATTTAATGATATAATATATCCATAAACGAGAAAAAACAAGAATTTTTTTAAAAATTCCCTCTTATAATTGATATAAATTTGTACATTCAAGAAAAAAATTATAATATAAGAAAAAACGTGCAAATTCTTGGAGGGTATGTGTAATGTTAAGAAAAGAAAGACAAAGAAAGATTCTACATATACTGGAAAAGGAAGGAAAAGTTGTTGCTAAGGAGTTAAGCACAAAGTGGAATGTTTCCGAAGACACAATCAGAAGAGATTTAAGGGAAATGGATTCATTAGGTCTACTCAATCGTGTCCACGGAGGAGCTTTTCCTGCTTCTTCAGGCCCTGTTACCTTTTCTGAAAGAACGGAAGAAAATATCGATGCAAAAAAAGAGTTGGCAGTAAAAGGAGTCCAGCTTATTAAAGACGGACAAGTTCTTTTATTGGATGGGGGAAGTACAACCAACCTCTTTTTAGCACAAGAAATCCCTTACGATTTTAAAGGGACCATTATTACAAATAGTCCCTCCATTAGTCTAGTATTATCAAAACATCCGAATATTGAAATTATACTCTTAGGGGGTTCATTCTTTAAGGAATCGTTAGTTACTGTAGGATTGGATGTCATAAATACACTAAAAAACATTAGAGCAGATCTGTGTTTTTTAGGAGTATATTCTCTACACCTGGACTTTGGTATCAGTATTCCACATTTACAGGAATCTTATGTCAAACGGCAAATGATTAAAAGTTCAAATAAAATTGCTAGTCTTGTGACTAGAAGTAAACTTAATACGGTTTCTAATTACTTAGTTGGTCCAGTTTCAGAGCTTGATTATTTAATTACAGAAGAAGGATCATTGGGCTATAATTTTAACAAGTACAAAGAATTAGATATTGAAATTATTTAAATTGGTTAGTATTTTGGCCAACTAAAAACTAATAATAAACTAAAGCAAAAATAATATTAGCATTAACTGCAGTAACTTCTTAAAAGGCGAAAAAGGAGCATCCCTGTTAATTCCTTAACAAGTTGCTCCTTTTTATTTTGTAGACCAATATACTGAGTTATTACTTAATAATGACGTATTCCAAGTCAACCAGCTTTGCATAGGATACGATTTGGTCTGTTGTTAAATTCAATGAAACAACTGTATGGTGACCACCGCCATTTTCAATCCAAGCTTTAACTCCATCTTGGAAGTTCGGCTTAATCTTCCAAAGTACGCGGGCCACCGGAAGTTTTGGAGCTGGAACAGTTGGCTCAAATGCAGAAACTTCATTAATCAAAAGTTTATAATGAGTTCCAAAGTCTGCCATTGAAACAACCACACCATCTCCTGCTTTACCGTCAAATACTAAACGTGCCGGATCTTCACGATTACCAATTCCTAATGGAGAGACGATAATTTTTGGCTTGTTGCTTGCCAAAGTTGGGTCGACTTCGAGCATATGCGATTGAAGGGCTGATTCTTGGCCCACAGTTAATTCATATGTGTAATCTTCCATAAACCCAGTTGATTGGTTATGACTCATCACTTTGAGTAATCGATCGAGCGCCGCTGTCTTCCAATCTCCTTCACCTGCAAAGCCATATCCTTGTGCCATCAAACGTTGAACTGCAAGACCAGGAAGTTGTTTCATGCCATATAAATCTTCAAAGTTCGTAGTAAAGGCATTGTAACCTCCATCATCAAGAAAACGTTTAATCGCAATTTCATAGCTTGCTTGTACTTTTACGCTCGCTTCCCATTTATCCCTGCTGTATGTGCCATAATCAAATTCATAAAGATTTTCATATTCTGCGAATAATGCATCAATTTCTTCGTCCTTAACTGCATTTACGTATTGAACAAGGTCTCCAATGCCAAAGTAGTCCACTGTCCAGCCAAATTGAATTTGTGCTTCAACCTTATCCCCTTCGGTAACACCAACATTACGCATGTTATCACCAAAACGGGCAACTTTGACGTTGAAGCTTTCGTTATAAGCAACCGCTACATCCATCCATTCGCCAATTTGTTTTTGCACTTCAGGGCGCTGCCAGTAACCTACTACCACTTTATTTTGTTTTTTCAAACGGGCATTGATAAAGCCATACTCACGGTCGCCATGGGCTGCTTGGTTCAGGTTCATGAAATCCATATCAATCGTTGCCCAAGGAATGCTTTCATTAAATTGTGTCGCTAAATGAAGCAATGGTTTTTGCAATAATTTTGTTCCGCGAATCCACATTTTCGCAGGCGAGAATGTATGCATCCAAGTGATGACACCTGCAACTTCGTCACGATAGTTGACTTCTTTCATGATGTTTGTAATTTTATCTGCACTGACAGCCAAATCCTGCAGTACAAGAGGGTATGGCAAAATACCGCTCTCATTTAATGCATTTGTCATCTTTTGTGCGTGTGCTTTGACTTCTGCTAAAGCTTCTTCTCCATAAAGATGTTGTGAGCCTACGACAAACCAAAATTCTTTTTCCCCTGTAATTGCCATAATGATCCTCTTTTCTTAGTTTGATAGTTTCTATTATTTTTGCCCGTAATAGGAATTTTCTCCATGTTTTCTTAGGTAATGCTTATCTAAAATACGTTGCGGTAATACTTCAGCAAAGTGGTTTAATTCACGAGCAAATAAATTCATTTTCGAAACTTCTTCCAGCACTACACTATTCATGACCGCTGCTTTGACATCTTTTCCCCAAGTAAATGGAGCATGCCCATGAAGTAACACACCGGGAACTGCCAAAATATCTATCCCACGCTCCTCGAATGTTTCGATGATGACATTACCGGTTTCAGCTTCGTAACCACGATCAATCTCCTCTTGGGTCAAGAAGCGTGCACATGGAACAGGACCATAGAATGTGTCTGCATGAGTGGTCCCCATCGCCGGAACATCAAGACCTGCTTGAGCCCAAATGGTCGCCCAAGTTGAATGGGTATGTACGATACCGCCGATTTCCGAGTAATGTTTATAAAGAACTGCATGTGTTGGTGTATCGGATGAAGGATTCAACTCTCCTTCCACAACATTGCCATCTAAATCAACAACCACCATATCACTTGGTTTCATTTTTTCGTAATCAATACCACTAGGTTTGATTACAAATAAGCCACTTTCACGATCAATACCACTTGCATTTCCCCATGTGTATTTCACAAGTCCATGCTTAGGCAAGTCCAAATTTGCTTGAAATATTTCTTCTTTCAGTTTTTCTAACACTTCAATTCCTCCAGTTTTCCATTCACAATATCAACGGATTCTACTGCGGCTTGCTCAATCACTAAACCTTTTTTGTATCGTTCGATAAATACTTCAAATCCTTTAACGTCAAATCTATCAGGATAAATTTCTTGACTATCAATCTCTTTAAAGACTTTCTTATCGAGGAAGTCTTCTAAACTTTCTTTTTGGTCTTTATTCATCATATAAGAAGCAAGAATTGACATTCCCCATGCACCGCCTTCTCCAGCGGTTGCCATAACTGAAACTGGAACATTCATTGCAGCTGCCAAAATTTTTTGACCAACGACAGGAGTTTTAAATAAGCCACCGTGCGCTAAAATGCTATCGATATTGACGTTTTCATTCTTTGTCAAAATATCCATTCCGATTTTCAAAGCGCCGAAAGCTGTAAATAGATGAGTCCTCATGAAGTTTGCTAAATTGAAATGACTCTCAGGTGTTCGGACAAAGAGTGGACGCCCTTGTTCTAATCCAGTGATATTTTCACCTGAGTAATAACCGTAACTAAGCAAACCGCCGCCATCCGGATCGGCCTCCAAGGCCTTATTTAACATCACTTCGAATAATTTATCCGTTTCAGCCTTTTGTCCCATAGCTTCGTAAAATTCACGGAACAATCCTAGCCAAGCATTGATATCACTTGAGCAGTTATTCGCATGAACCATTGCCACAGGACTGCCGTTTGGTGTCGTGACCAAATCAATTTCCGGGTATACTTTTGAAAGTTCTTTCTCTAATACAATCATGGCAAAAACTGAAGTTCCTACTGAGACGTTTCCAGGTCCGTTTCCTCACACTATTTGTGGCAACCATCCCTGTTCCTGCATCGCCTTCTGGCGGGCAAATCGGAATACCCGATTGTAAATTTTGTGATTTATCAAGAATTTTTGCTCCAATTTCGGTTAATTCACCTGCTTGCTCTCCTGAGGTACAGACTTTAGGAAGAATATCTTTTAGCTTCCAGGGATAACCATTTGGTGCAATGTGTTCATCAAACTGCTTAACCATCGATTCATTGTAATCGTGCGTTACATCATCAATTGGGAACATACCCGAAGCATCCCCAATGCCGATTGCTTTATTACCGGTTAGCAACCAGTGTATGTATCCTGCTAAAGTGGTGATAAAATCTATACGAGGTAAATGTTTCTCTTCATTTAATATTGCTTGATAAAGGTGTGCAATGCTCCAGCGTTCAGGAATATTGAATTGGAATTTTTCCGTTAATTCTCTTGCCGCAACACTGGTTGTTGCATTACGCCAAGTCCGAAATGGAACAAGCAGCTCACCCGTTTTGTCAAAAGCCATATAACCGTGCATCATGGCGGAAATTCCAATCGAACCGATTGTCCGAATAGTGATTCCATAATTTCTTTCCACTTCTTGCTTCATTTCACTGTAAGCTGCTTGCAAGCCTGTAATAATATCTACTAAGTTGTACGTCCAAAATCCATTTTCCAAGCGGTTTTCCCACTCAAAACTGCCAGATGCGATTGTTTTAAATCTATGATCAATTAACACTGCCTTGATTCGAGTTGACCCGAATTCGATTCCAAGTGAAGTTTCTCCCATGGTAATCGCTTGTTTCATCTTTACTAAATTCGTTTTCACGTCAAACCCCCTCACAGATAACGGTTTCAATATAAAGGATGCGCTTTATTTTTCGCTTAATTTTATTAACAACTTCAGTATATTTTTTGTGCGTACATTTGTCAATAAATAAAAAATATGTACTTATAATTTCATGAAATTATTATGTTTTTTTTTGAAAGCTACTATTGGTGCATGAAAAATTCAATAAATATCAAGAAGGATTATTATCATTTGGTAACTTGTATGCAAATAGGGTGAAATGTTTTCATTCATTTAACTATATGATAAAATATGTACGTATGATTTTTAGGCTGGATTGATTAGATTACAAACAGCTTATGAAGGAAGTGAGTTTGATGAAACCAAAATATCAGGTCATCATTGATGATATAAAAAGTAAAATTCTTTCAGGAGATTATATTGTTGATCAACAAATTCCCACTGAATCCTCGATGCAAGAAAAGTACCAAGTTAGTCGGCACACTGTTCGGAAGGCCATTTTAGATCTATCGAACGAGGGATTTTTAAGAAGTGAAAAAGGATCCGGTACATATGTTTGTAACCAATATCAAGCAAAATCTGGAGGGAATTCCAATAATAAAACGATTGGTGTCATCACGACCTACATTTCTGACTACATTTTCCCCTCTATCATTCGTGGAATTGAAGCGAGATTGAACGAGGATAATTATTCGTTGCTGCTGGCCAGTACAAATAATGATGTTGAACAAGAAAAAAAAGCTTTGGAAATGATGTTGTCATTTGGAGTCGTTGGATTGATTGTGGAGCCAACAAAAAGTAATCTGTACAATCCCAATATTGCTTACTACCTGTCGTTCAAGGAACAGGATGTACCATTCATCATGATTAACGCTTATTATGAAGAATTAGAGGTCCCTTTCTTTTGTCTTGATGATGTCCAGTCCAGTTATCTCGCAACAAAAGAATTGATATCAAAAGGACACAAACAAATTGGACTGATTTCAAAAATCGATGATTTACAAGGAAAGTATCGAATGAAGGGGTATATTAAAGCACTTGGGGAGGCCAAATTACGATTCAACCCGGAGCAAGCGCTTTCGTATACTACTGAGACGAGGACGAACCTACCCAGTAATTTGAAAAAGTTTCTTAATGAAAATAAAGACATGCTGACTGCCATTGTATGCTATAACGACGAAGTTGGGTTGGAACTGGCAAATGTCTGCAGACAACTTGATATTTCTATTCCGGAAAAATTGTCAATTATTGGCCAGGATAATTCTTATATTGCCAAAAATGCTAATATCAAACTAACAACCCTAACTCACCCACAGGAACAAATGGGACGCGATGCTGCTGATTGGGTTATTAAAAAGATACAAGGTAAGAAGGATTTACCAAAGGAAAACTATTATCAACCAGTATTAATTAAAGGCGAAACTGTAAAAGAATTAACATTACAATAAACTTTGAGTTGTGAATGAATAATTAAAATTCGTTCGAACGTGCTTTTATGCCGTTAAACCTCGAAAAAGGTGAACAGAACTCCAATTGTTAGAAAAATAACAATTGGAGTCTAAATTTTTCATGTAATAAAGCCGTCCTAAATTCTATTGGAAGATGATAGTGCCTATATGGGCATCTAATTTTCAACCGTTCCTAACCATTTGGCCATACCTCCGAAAAGATTGGCAACATGTTGGAAACCTTTTTGGAGCAAAAGTTGTCCGCTTACTTCCCCCATTCCACCAGTGTGACATACAAGAATGATTAACTTACTTGAATCCAGTTTATTGTACCGTTTTTGAAAGTCTGTAAAAGGAATGTTAATTGCGTTTGGTATGTGATCTTTGTTATAAGACGCTGGTTCTCCTACTTACATCAACAATGGTAAAATGATAAAGTGTTTTTTGGGCAGTAGACTTTTCCTTTTCAACGATATGAAATGAGCAATAATTTGCATGGTGATGCTCAAACCTACAAACCACCATTGATACTTTGTAAAAAACACCATGGTGGAAAACATAACACCACTCAGACCGAGTGGAACAACAAAAATAGGAAGAATTCAAGCCATACAAGCCATGCCAGATGTAACCAATGATGTATATCGTGTTATTCGGTCTCTCATTTTCTCCTCCAGTTTTTAATTTGAATATAGCGCACAATTAAAATAAAAAATGGTGCAGGCATTTTATTCCTACACCATTTTTAATCTTCTCACGTCCGAATATAACAATATATAAAACTACACAGGATAATCCCTAAACTATAGCAATTCTTTTCACTGCTTAAACCAATGTCTCGGTTTCATTCTTTCTCCACTTGATAGAAAAAAATGTTGCTAGAGCAATACTGATCAAAATTACACTGAAGCTTGTCCACTGAGCTGTCGTCCAACCAAAAGCGTATCTGGGCGTGTCTCCCCGTAGAAACTCCAGGGCAAATCGTCCCACTGCATAAAAAATGTTATAAGCCAAAAAAATTATTCCTTTTGGCCATTTTTTATTTTTCAAAATAATTAGTAGAGCAAAGACAATTATATCCCATTGGCCCTCCATGACTTCAGCAGGCCAAAGCGGCTGGGAACCGTATGTTTCATAAGCCATGGTTCCTTTAGGATAGACAAGGCCAAAATTAGATCCTGTTGGAGATCCAAATGCATCTCCATTTAAAAAGCAAGCGATCCTGCCAATAGCTTGTCCAAGGACCAGAGCGGGAGCCAGGATATCAGCAAATTCCCAAAAAGAGATTCTCTTGCGTTTTGTATAAAGAATAACCCCAAGAATACCTCCGACAATGGAACCCTGTATGGATAATCCCCCGTTCCATATCATAAAAATGTCAGTTAGATGTTTAGAGTAATATCCAAATTCGAAAAAAAATACCTCCCAAAATCTCGCACCAATTATGCCTCCAATAATCATATAAAAAATGATATCGGTTAGATGCTTTTGATAGATCGTTCCCTTAGCCAAGTAGTAAGCTACACCCATTGCCAGCAAAATAGCCACAGCTATCATGACACCATATGAACGTATAGGGAAATCTCCTATATGAAATAAAATAACTCTCAACCAAACCTCACCTTCCTTTAGTACTTAATAAGTAGAATTGTTTATATATTACAGGATTGATATGAGAACATCCTTAATTAAATCTTAAAATTTTCTTAGGAAATTTATATGAAATAAAACATTATTGTTTAATAGAGTAATTTAAAAAATAAAACACCCGTCGGGGCATAAACCGCTTTTCGAGTGTTGTAGATGAATTTAAATTTCACAATTCTTAATTACTGTTGAATTCTATTTATTGGGCAAGCAGTGTTGCTATTTTTTGAATTCTACTGCCTTTTTCCAATCTGGAATTTTCAATTATTTCATATTCACTAACTAATTGATTGTATTCTTCAGCTGATAACTTATTTTGTTTTTTTGCTTTAAGGTTTAATTCGTAAATAATTCGTGTTAGTTTTTCGCTCGAGGAATGAAATAAAAGAGTATATTCTTTTATTCCTCCATAAATGAATGGATCTATATTTAATTCACTCTTATTATTGTGCATTTTTCTAATCGTTTGATATAGCTCATTTTGGATTTTTTGATTCGTTTCATAAAGACCGCCAAAGTCATTTCTTTTAGATATAAACGGAATCTTGGCTTTTATTGGAGGATTAAATACGCCTTTTTGGACTTTTAAATGTTCGGTAACCAATCGGTTAATTTCTACCAGAATACTAATTAACTCTTCTTTATAGCAACTTTTCGTTTCCAATTTAAACAGCTCCATTCTGTGGAAAGATACCCTTTGTGGCCACGCATTGTTCAATATATGTTAGCAACAATATAAAATCAAAATGATTGTAACAAATAAATTTGCAGATTCTATCAAATTTGATTATTTTCAGGTTCTATATTTACTCTTTTCCTCTCAAATGAAGAAATCGTTCCCACTAAGGAACAGATTTATTTAGATTTTTCCTGTTTACATTAATGGCATTTACAATCGTTCTCACTACAAGAACAATCTGACGAGCAGGAAGGACATTTACCTTTTGTTGACTTTTGAATATTTTTATAAAGCATCCAACCTGCAAATAAAAAAATGACAACACCTATAATCCAATTAAACATTATTTATTCTCCTTTATTGATCATCTTAGATGTTAAATTTATTAAACTCTTTAAGAAATAGTTTCCCGAAAATCTTGATGTGTTTTTTTCCTCTTTGTGTTGATAGGCACTCTTTCTCTCTCTTTCCATTTGTCGAATCGTATGCTTCATCAAATGTTCATGATTCATGAAAGTTCCTCCTTAATTGTCACTACCCCTTGAGTCTATTAATTAAATGTGCAGAAAGTAACAAGATTTTTTAACAACTTTATTAATAGTTCTCCCAAACATGCAACAAAATGTTCTTATACTTAATTCCTCAACATTTTCTGCAAAGTTTCTGGGAATCCCTCATGAGGACCTGCCTCATATTTTTGATCGGTTATATCTTGTGGACAAGTCACGGGCTAGAGCAACTGGCGGATTTGGATTGGGACTCGCTATAGTTAAACAAATAGTAGAAGCACATGGAGGAGAAATTTCTGTAGATAGCAAGGTTGAAAACGGAACATGCTTTAAGATTATTTTGTAATAAAGGAAAAAGCTTAATCAGGAAAAATAAAAAACTGGCAAAAAATGTGGAATTCATTGTTTTTTGCCAGTTTTCTATTTTATAAAGACCAATAGGTTGTTGTATCAAGAATGCCTAACAGTAACATAAGAAGGCCTGCAATTCGTTGTATAACCATTCCAAACTTTCTTCCCTATTTATATTATCAATTAAAGATTATTATTTGTAGTCCCCATCATTCCTTGACCGTTACTGTTAGTAGTTCCCGTCGCTCCTTGGCTGTTACTGCATGCGCCATTTGCCCCCATCATTTGTTCATAAAGAGATTTTAATTGATCATCGCTTAAATTTGGATGCATTTTCTTCATATAGGGGAGCATTTGCTCAAAGCTGCTTTGGGCATTTTGTTTTTGATTTCCGTTAGTGCTGACAGAGTTCATCATTTGTGTAGTTTGTCCAATACCCATTCCCTGCTGCATAAAAAAAACAGGATCTTGAGTTTTCCCTTGTGAATGTGCTACTGCGAAACCTGTTCCCCCGGCTACGATTAGTCCCGCTGCAAATAAACCAGCTACTAAATTCTTTTTCATTTCAGCCGCTCCTTATAAAAATAAATAATTTACATTATCGATTTTTTGATCGTTTCAAATTCCTCAATGCTTATTTCTCCTTTGGCAAGCCGTACTTTTGCAATTTCCAGGGCATCTTTTACTTCTGATGTTTTAACATCCAAGCTTGCTCCGTTTTGCTTAAAAAGCAAATAAATTACAAAAACAAAAAGCAATAAACCTATAAACATCATTTTGTATTCACCTCTCTTGAGGTTTAATTTATAATGATCGAAAGTTTAAAGGGCACTTTCAGCATTTGGCGAATTGTTCATCCTTTTATTCTAATGTTGAATAGTCTTCTTTAGCTTTTCATACTCTTCCGAGGTAATTTCCCCTTTTGCTAGCCTTTCATTTAAAATAGAAATTGCCTGTGATCCTTGATGCTCTCTGTGTCTCGTTGGTCTTCTTGCAATAAGAAAAACAAGCAGCCCTAAAACTACAATAATGAGGATCATTGGAATCAGACCGCCACAACCATAAGTTCCGTATCCAAATGCAAATCCACGTCCCATCATGATTTTCACTTCCCTTCGGTTTTTCTTACACTTTAATTATAAAAAACATCTATGGAGAAAATATGGAGGAATTCAAATCTCAATAAAAAAGGCTAAGTTTTCTACCGAGTGCTTAACAAAAAAGACCCAATTTTGGATGATCTTAAATTGAGTTTCAGTACAAACGCAATGGCATTTTTTATGTTGAAAAAATTCTTTAAGACGAAGACAAGTTATTAATTTAGAAATTAAAGATTTGAATATGGAATATTGACAAATAAAAGAGCTTGGATTCCAAGCTCTTTTATTTGTCTTATTTTATTTAGCTGAAAGTTCACTTTCTGTTACCCACTTATGATTCGTTACTTTTGCCCCACCAGTGGTAGGAGTATAATCGATCATGTAAACAGTAGTATGCACTAAAGAATCGATTGTAGCTTCTGTCCCCTTCATACCTTCCATATGGTCTCCTACTAAGATACCCTTTGTTCCTGGCTTTAATTGTGCGTTGCCAGCGGTTTTAATTTCTTCTTTAATTACCCATTTATGATTTTTTACTGGGGCTCCACCAGTAGTCGGAGTATAGGTAACTGTGTATGCTATAGTATCAAAAGCACCTACAATAGTTGCTGCAGCTCCGTTCATACCTTACATGTGATCTGCATGAACAACCGCTTGACTTCCAACTTTAAATGTTGGATTTTGTGCTACTTTTAAACCTTTTGGAACTTCAGCCGAACCAGACATTTTCATGCCGCTCATGTCCATATTTTTATCCATTTTCATGCTTTTTTGGTCTGTATTTGTGTTTTCATCAGAACTATTCTGGTTGCTGCTACTACCACAAGAAGACAACATTAACATTAATGCTAGAGTAATGATTCCTACTAACATTTTTTTGTTCTTCATCTTTTGTTATCCTCCTTAATTTTGTTACGAAAAGGAGTTTACAATAAAAGTGTGCAGAAAATATGCATTTTCACTATTACTATGTTATTAATCTTAAATTCAGTAGAAAAGTATTATTTTTCTCCATAAAAAATCCCTCTATAGTAGACAGATTAGTATGCTTTCTTTTCTCTGTCTACTATAAAGGGATCATATCAATTTTGGCAGTTTTGTCCTTTTACATAAGCACTCACTGATTGCTAAGCCGTACGATTAAAATCCGCATTGTTATATATATAAATCTTAAAAGTTATGACTTTTTTATTTTGGTTAATTCTTTATTAAGGGTATACATCATCTTATCCGTAAACATTTCTTCAGCCATGGAGGCTAATACATCGATTGGCATACCTTGAGCCATTCCGAACATGGGATGATCCTCAGAGAATCCAACTAGATACTTTTCAATGATTTTCCTTGTTTCTCTATTTTCTAAAAGTTCACCAATGGTATTGCGAGTCGAAAAAACATCGTCTGTTATCTCGAGTTCTTCTATATCAACATCTTCTAACTCAGGCATTTGGAACCAGTTTGATACTAATCCGCAGGTTTCCGCATCGGGAGCCGTATAACTCGAGTTCACCTGGGCCACTTTAATAAATTGGGCTCGGTCCTTATAAGTAACAGCTTCTTGATTCGACACAGCCTTGATTTCGTTTATCCCAGTCTGCAATTGTACATTTTCAAAAATAAAGACATGGTCATCACTTGTTTTTGAGCCTAGTTCAACACCATTTGCATAAAGGGTCACTTCATCACAATTTGAATAAACCTTAATAGTAATTTGGTCATCTGCACGTTCAACAAAACGTTTGCTTGTAATATGCACAAATTTATCATCAGACCAATTAGCTTTGTACATATAGAATGCATCTTTTTTGATTTTTCGGTCGTATGTTACTAAGCCTTTGTTATTCCTGCCCTTTACTCCGCCTTCATCACGTATATTGGCACCAAAGTCAAACATATTCCATACATAGGTGGCCCATAGGTATGGTCTTGCGGCGAATATTTTCCAAACCGTTTCATGGTAAAAAGCATGATATTCTTCAGAATAGTCTTTGACCTTCGGGTCGTTGGTATGGTACTGTAAAATCCCTTCGGCTCCATATTCCGATATTCCCAACTTAACCTGTGGGTTGGTTTGATGAAACTGATCCAGCCAAGGGGCGAACTCTTCGGGTTTTCCTTGATACCAGCCATAATATTTATTATAACCAATGATATCGGTCATATAGTTATACTCATCTTTATCTTGAACAAACATGACATTTGCCATCGTCGTCAATCTGGTAGGGTCTTCTTTTTTGGCAAGCTCGTTTAATTCTTTTACCAGCCTTCTAACTTCCGGACGGTCGCCGCCAATCTGGATTTCATTTTGAATTCCCCAAAACATAATGGATGGATGGTTAAAGTTTTGTCTGATCAATTCTGTCATTTGTTGTTTTGCATTGATTCCTTCGAGTTCTGTTTTTGACATAACCGAAATAAATGGAATCTCTGCCCAAACGACCATCCCTTCTTCATCGCACAAATCATAGAAGGTTTGGCTGTGCTGATAATGGGCTAAACGGATAGAATTGGCTCCTACCTCTTTGATAATTTCCATATCTTCTTTATGTTCTTTTTCTGTAATGGCCCAGCCCATATCTTTTCTGTCCTGATGTCTTGAGACACCATGTAATGGAAGGTGCTGACCGTTTAAGAAGAAACCTTTTTCAGGATCAACCTCAAAGTATCTGACACCAAAAGGAATTGAAAGCTCGTCCACTGTATCATTAAAGCTGACAAGTGAAACCTTTGCTTCATATAAATAAGGATTTTTTAAGCCATTCCATAATGTCGGATTTTCGATTACCACCGGAACCTCAACTACTTTTGTTTCACCTGCTGCAAGATCTACTTCCTTAGCTGCATAAGCTGCAACCTCACCAGAAGCATGAAGAATATCTGCCCAAAATCTTACTTTCTTCTCTTCATCATGTTCATTAACGATTCTCGACTTAATCGTTATTCGAGCTTGTTCGTCGTTTACTTTTTCCTGGATTAGGTAAACCCCTTTTGAACCGTAATCCATTAAGTCAAAATGAAGATGATTGCTGATTACGAGATTAACATCCCGATAGATTCCACCGTAAAAAGTAAAGTCAGCCATTTGCGGATATACATCCTCGACAACAGTATTGTCCACTTTAACTGCAAGCACATTTATTTTGCCAAACTCAATAACTTCGGTTATTTCAAATCGGAAAGAGGAATAGCCGCCTCGATGCTGCCCTAGATAGTGTCCATTAACATACACATCAGTAATGCTATTAGAGCCGTGGAACTCTATAAATACCTTATTTCCTTTTTCTTGAGAAGGAACAAGAATTTGTTTTCGGTACCAGCAAGCTCCTTTAAAAAAATCAAATCCATTTGCTCCATCTATTGCATTCCAAGTGTGAGGGACATTAACACTTTCCCAGTTCTCGTCATTATAAGTCGGATCGATTGCAGTTGCTTCATCATTTCGAATAAATTTCCATGTCTCGTTTAAATTAATGATTTTTCTCATCATATCCATCCTCCCAATTAATTTTCCTTTAAGAAGTGATTAGTATTTTCATATTTCTATTCGAACGGGTATATATAAAAGTTCTTCCATTAAACATTTACTTTTTTAGATTCACAATATATTAAAAGCTAAAACAGCGGCAGGTTCCTTTAAACCGCTGTTTTAATAGTTTTTAAAGCCTTGTATCCCACTTTTCACACCAAACAAGTTCATTTGGGGTGCCATTAAATTCAGACTCACCCATGATTTTGTCAATCGTCTGGCTAATCGTAATTTCGTCATCATTGTAAGCATTAATGTATGCTTTAACCATTGGAACATCAGTTAAGTGAGTGGTAAAGTTTAATGATACAAATACTGTTGGCACTTCATATACATACCATGGAACGTCAGTGGACATAGGTCCTTTCCAACGAATTCGATAATTATTTTCAGCAGCATAGCCCACAATGTTAGCAAATACAAGTGCTGCATCTGTTTCCTCTTGATATTTTGTTATATTTCCTCTAACCCTTGTTGTTCCGTCGTTAACAGTTACCTCAAAACCGCGTCTTTCTAGCTCAGCAATGATGAAGGTAAGTGTTTTGGAGTTTGCTTCGTAGATACCGCCTTTTTCCCCTTCAAGGTAGTAAAGACGTATTCGCTTATGTGTGTCAGGGCGAATTGGAAGTTGATCCAACGTATTTTTTACTAATGTGATTCCGTTATCTGCTGCTGCTTTTGCACGTCTAATATGATCTTCACAGCCAATTACTGCTAGGTCATCTCTTGTACGTAACAACGCACCTTCCTTTTGTGCTTTGTGCAAACCAATGGACGCTTTTAATCCCAATATTCTTTCCAGCGCATCCTGAAGACGCTCTTCAGTAATAATTCCGTTTTTATATCCATTTAACATAAAGTTAAAATCTTCTTCAATATCATTAAAGAATAAATACATATCACAGCCGGCAGCGATCGCTTGTGGCACTTGCTGTTCACGTGGCATGGCAGCAGCCATTCCAATCATATGTGAGGCATCAGTTATTACTAAACCGTTGAAGCCCAACTTTCCTTTTAATAGTCCATTAATTAATTCCGGAGCAAGAGTTGCTGGTAGAATATCGTGATCTTCTAAACCAGGAACAAGAACTTTTTGATATTCAGGCAATGCAATGTGACCTGCCATGATGGAATGGACACCATTTTCGATATGGGTGCGATAGACTTTACCGAAAGATTCTTCCCATTCTTCAACGCTTAGGTCGTTAATCCCCATCAATAAATGCTGGTCGCGTTCTTCAACACCGTCACCAGGCCAGTGTTTAATGCATACGCCGATATTACTTTCTCTTAATCCTTTAATATAACAGTTCGTATGCTTAATGACTGTCTCAGCTTTTGTTCCATAGGAACGGGTATTAACAATTGTATTCCGCCAATTTTTAAGAATATCAACGCAAGGGTCAAAGTTCCAGTTAACACCTAGTGCATTTTCTTCACGGCCACTGACATATCCAGCATCATAAGAAACCTGGATATCATCGGAAGCTTCACACAACGCAGCTTTTGCCACATATGTTCCGTCGTTGCATGCCCCATTACCACCTGCATCACAGTTTGCCGCAACTAATAATGGAACCTTTGCATTTGATTGTAATTCGTTAATCAGATCCTGTACTTGCTCGGAAGTTCCACCTTGATAACGGGCGCCACCGATATGATATTTATCCTGTATTTCTTTGGAAGTTAAATCGTTGCCAGTATGGGCATTGCTCCCAAAGAAGAACAAGTTAACAAATAATTGACCAATTTTTTCTTCAATTGACATGCTTGATATTGTTTCTTTTACCCATTTGATATCTTCATCCGATAAGTTATATGGTTTTGCTTTTAAATCTACCTTTGGCATTGGAATGTTTTGGACAATATTTTTCCTTTGCATGATGCCTACCTCCTATTACTATCTTAAATTATCATTAAATTCATTAATCAACTGTTGCTGATATTCACCAGTAAAGGTTCCATCGATAAATTTCCCCAACGCCTCATTTTTAAAGCGTCTCCATGAAAAAGCTTCTTTTCCTACAAGAATAGGATAATAAAAGACTCCATTTTTCCCTGCCGCCTCTAAATCACCAGGGGCATCTCCCACCATTAATACATGTGTATTTTCATAGCCAAACTTTTTTAATTCTTCAATACAATAAGCTTTTGTACCCGCTTCCTGGCCAAGCATGACTGAAACATGTGGAGCAAGGTTGTGTCTTGTCCATTCATCTAATACTGCTGCACCATTTGCAGATGATACGATAGCTACATCTGTTGCGGTATTTGCTGTTTTTAAACCTTCCTCGACACCAACAAAAGGTTTATCATCATCGGAAAGTTCAGTGATTGCTTTGTTAACCGCAAGACTCCACTCCAAGGCTTTTCGTAGTTGTTCATCATTTGTTCTATCAATTTCTCTTTGTAATGATGGATTTGAAAGTTCATTGGTGGTTTCCGTCCATTTTTTAATGGAAGAAATGTTAGGGATCTTGACACCTTCAGCTTCAAGCAATTCCAGTGTCATTACCAAACCTTTAAAGCGATTAATTCCTCTAGTTTTTGTATATAAATTTACATCGTTCCATATTTCTAGAAATCTTTCTTCAACATTTTGCAGATTCCATATCTCAACAATTTTTGGGCCAAAACATTTTCGATGTTTAACCTCCATCGTATCCATTGCACAACCATCAGAATCCACACAAACCAAAAACTCGCTCGTTTTCTTAAAATCTTCTATTTTGTCATTCATAATTGCTATCCTCCCCGAGAATTAAAGCCCTTTAAACATGTGTACTAGTATACCTTTTTGGGCATTTTGCTATAAAAATTGTAATTAACTATCTTCTCCGATGCTTTTACTCAGCTTCTTCAGCCTTTCTTTTTTCAGACAAGTCCAGGGCAAGCTGTAAAGTACGTTTTTTGTTTAAAGGATATAAGAAAGCAACAATTGCGAATACAACAAATAAAAAGATGCATGGTACTAAAGTGCCAAGTGTATGGATTCCGTTGAGTGTATTGTGCGTTTGTACTTGAAAGTTTGGATTGTAGCCAACAGCTGCAATTGCAGCACCTCCAATACCACCAGCAACTGCTTGTCCCACTTTACGGGCGAATGAATAGATTGAGTAAACGGTACCATCTTCACGTAACCCAGTTAAATATTCATGGTAGTCGATTACATCAGTAACAAAAGCCCAAATAACTAAGTTAAATATGCCATATCCAAACATCGCAATCGCTAAAATACTTATAAATTGAGTTGCGGTTAAGTTTGGTAACAAATAGAGAACACCATAGATAATTGCCGCAAGCAAAATCCCTGCAGAAACAACTTCTTTTTTTCCAAACTTTGCAACCAAAGGTTTAATCATTGGCATTGCAATAAAAACAGCAACTGATTGAAGAAGACCCACCATACTAAGCGCTTTTGCATTTCCAAAATAATCCTTAAACAAGTACGTGTTTACAGCACCAATTAACATAAAGCAAATCATAAAAATAAGCGCTGCCAATAGAAACAATAATAATGGCTTATTCTTGCCAAGACCTTTTAATGTTTTCCCAAGATTTGCTTTTGGTTTTCGAGTCTCATCTAAAACAATACGTTCAACATTCATTTTATAACAAGCCATATAACAGCCGAGAGCAAGAACACCAAAGATAAGGGTGCCAATTATAAAGTGATTAGCATCAGCTTTATTATTGACAAACAGAATCATAGGTCCCACAACATTAATAACCAGGCCTGCCAACATTGCGCCGAGTGTTCTCCAACTGGATAATGCTGTCCGTTCCACAGGATCAGCGGTTATAACGGAAGCCATTGAACCGTAGGGAATATTAACAGTACTATACAATGTTCCCCATAAGATATATGTTACATATGCCCATGCAGTATAAAAACCATTTGACATGCCCGGAATATGAATAAACATTAACACACCAGAAATAACAAGCGGGAACGACATCCGGAAAATCCATGGCCTGAATTTACCATTTTTCCCTGCGCTTCTTGTATCGATAAAGCGGCCCCATGTAATGTCCACCACAGCATCCCATAATCGTGCAATTAAAAATAGTCCTCCTACTGCTGCTGGATTCAGATGAAACACATCGGTATAAAAAACCATTAAGAATGAGGACACTAGAATGAAGAAGAAATCGTTTCCAAAATCACCGAATAAATAGCCAAACTTATCCTTTACGCCAAACTTTCTGATTTCGACAGAAGATGATTGATATGAATCTTTTAGATTGGAACCTAAACTCATTTTTCTTCCCTCCTATGAATTCGCTTACAAAAATGATTATATATCTGTAATTAAGTTGTAGAAAGGAATATAATTGCATTATCATGATTATTTTAGCGTGTAGAAAGGATTTTGGAACCATGCAGTTATCCGATCAAATCATCGTTTTAACTTCAACCATTTTTAATTTAAACGATATAAACACATATATTTTAAAAAAAGACGGTTCTGTCCTGCTAAAATTTGAGAGAAATCTTCTGCCTCCCTTTTTGCTGGAGTTTCAACAACAGGATTTCTTCACTCTTTGGGAAGAGGCAGAGCAACATACGGGGCATTGCTGTATACTAACCAATGAGTTTGGTCTTACTTATTTAGCCAGTTTATTCACGGAATCTGGAGAAGAAATGAAACTTATTGTCAACGGACCCTTCTTAAGGCAAATTCCAGATTCAAAGGATATTAAAAATAAGAATAAATTTAACGAACAAACGCTTTTCATCGTTATACAATTTCTAAGAAGCTTAAAGCTGTTGAGTAGTTCCAAAATCAGCAGCATGGCAAATGCATTAGTTACGGTTCATCCACTTCATCAAGTGCCTTTACATTCCATTGATACAAAAAAAAAGATCTGGAAGAATTAAAAAAAAGATCAGCATAAAAGCTTAAGACATTTAGATGAAGATTATAATCATTTGATTGAATTAAGATACAAAACGCAAAAAGAGTTAATGCACGCTGTACAAATGGGAAATAAATCTAAATTAAAGGAAGCTTTATTAAAAGCTGAAGGTTTATTCGATTTTTCTGAACGCCTGCCAAACCATCCTCTCAGATTAATGAAGAATCAGCTAATCATTGTAAATACATTTCTTAGAATCGCAGCTGAGGATGGAAAAGTACCACCATTTTACCTTCATCACATTTCCGAAAAGTTTGCAGTTCAAATTGAACGAATTGAAAGTATCGAGGCCTTAAACAAGCTTTATCATACCATGTTTGAGGAGTATTGCAATTTAGTGAAAAATCGGGCGGTTATTGGTTATTCCCTATTAATACAACAAGCAGTGAGTTATTTATCTATGCACTATAGTGAACCATTCAGTCTAGAGAGAATTTCCGAGCATTGTCATACACACCCTGCGCATTTGTCAAGACAATTCAAAAAAGAAACAGGCATGACACTCACCGCTTTCATGAATAAACGAAGAATAGAGGAGGCAAAACTCCTTTTACAAAATGAACTTACCTCGATTGACTTGATCTCCGGATACGTTGGGTTTAATGATGCCGTATATTTCGCCAGTGTCTTCAAAAAGTTTGAAGGAATGACACCTTCAGAATTTCGTAATTCAAAAAAATAGCAAAATGACTTTAACACCTGTTACATTAGCATCCTGTCAAATACAATTTCCAAGGACAAAAATCACGGAACTTTATCCGAAAAATTGTTTTTTCGATTGGCTCTCAGATTCCATAGTTCACCACATTACGAACGTGTTTTTTTCTTTTTAAGGTTTTTTTAATAAAAAAATAAGGGATTTTTAGGATTATACTGCTATTTTTTTATAAACAGTTTAATCACTAGGAGGAAAAATGTTGTTATCTTATCCAATTTTAGCTTCTCTTTTGGGTATGTTAATTGCCCAATTCGTAAAAGTTCCAATACATTTTTTAACATCAGGGGAATTAAAGTGGAAATTAATGTTTAGTACTGGTGGTATGCCCAGTTCTCATACAGCTACAATTATCGCTTTGACAACGGCAGTTGGACTAACTTCAGGTATTTATTCAAATGATTTTGCAATAACCGTTGTAGTTTCCCTAATCGTGATGCACGATGCTACTGGGGTTCGCAGGCATGCAGGTTATCATGCAGAAGTTTTAAATAAATTATTAGTTGATTTCAATCGTTTAATCGATACTATTAAAAATCCCAATTTAGAAAAAACTGAGTACAGAGCAAAATTAAAAGAATTGTTAGGACATAAACCAGCTGAAGTATTCTTTGGAATCATCACAGGAATTTTAGTTGCCCTTTTCACTTTTCATTTCTATCCATTTAAATAATGATTATATAAAAAAAACTTTTGTTTGTTTAATTGGGGCTTTTATTATCCAAATAAAACGAATAAAGTATAATAAAATTAAACAATTTTTTGATTATAAACTGAACCCCACTCTTGAGCATATACTAATACGAGGTGATTGAATTGGATAGACATCTGAAACAAACATTTGATATGCGTTATTTAAAAATTGGTAACATGATCAATGGCGGAGTTGTGCAAATTGGTTGTGGATCTGGACATATACAACCAATTCAACCTGTTGGATATTCTCAAATTGGGAAAAAATTAATTCCTCTATCGGCTCCACCCCAATTTGCTGTCCCATTACAAGCACCAGTACGTCCGAAATGATAATATTTGCCCTTTCATTAATTTGATAACCTTTAAGTAAATACCTCATTATGTATGACTTCCTGTGGGAAGTCTTTTTTTAAGATCTATTTTAATTAGCCAAATGACTAAAAAAAGTCGGCAAACAGCAAAAAAAGCGTTAATCCTGTTTGGCTAACGCTTTTGAAAGTGGCTATATTCCCCAATCTGCTTTTAAAATTTCTTTAAGAAATGATAATTGTTCTACTCCAATTTTACCTATGATTTTTTTCTCAAGTGTGGCCTTTAAGGACTCATTTTTTTCAAAACATTCTTGGCCTAATTGAGTTAACTGTATACATTTCTCTTTTTATTATTTTCTACATTTTTTATTTCAACTAGCCCTTTTTCCTTGAGAAGTTTAAGGAATTTATGTGTAGCTTGACGGGAAATGTCTACATTTTTTGAAACATAAGAAATCGTCGGCTGTTTTTTTTCATAAATCCTGGCCATGATAAACCACTCGGAATTGGATATATAAATTTCACTTTTATTATTCCACATTTTTTCCGTAATACTGCGAAGTTGAACATGGCGTTCGCTAATCAGATCAATTAAATCTAAGTTTTGCATTTTAGTTTCCAACCACTTCACTCCCAATCTTTTTACTCGTTATCACTATAGCAAAGGTCATTCATTGTCGTCAATCTAGTTGACATTTTAATAAAAAAAGTATTAAAATACAAATAGTCAACTTAGTTGACAATATCAAGGAGGTTATGTTCAATGTTAAACATAGGAGATCTAGTCATCTATTCCGGACCTGGTATATGCAAAAAATTACACTGGATACTACCTATGATGCAATTTTTAAAGAAGTTTATAAGATTGTAAAAGATAGATAGATTACTAACATTTAATTGTTTGACTTTAACTATGTTTTGGAGATGTATGAATTGGTTATTGCTAAAGTAGATGACACTGCCCCTTTTGAGTCGGAATTTGAATTGAAGAAAATGAAATTTCCTAAGGAACGAAATAACGAAATCGGGGAAAAGGTAAGGATCAAAAGTATTAAAAAAGAATGTATGGACCCGGAAGATTACTATTACTTAAAAAAATTTGAAAATCGAACGGGAACGATAGCTGAACAAAAGAAGTGCCAATCGGGAATATATACGTATAAGATTGAATTTGATCAAAATAATTTCGGTTATTTTTATCACGAAGACTTCACTTTGATTAACGAGGAGAAACCAAATTTATAAATTGTCTCATTTCTACAGTTTGAACAAAACAAGCTGCATTCTAAGAGAACTCAGCTTGTTTCATAAACAATCATATTTTTAGAAGAACATCCATTACATTTTCATATTTGCCATATTATGATTCATGACCAGCGATGGGTCAACCATACCAAAAATCATAGCTACGTGTGAAACCACAAGGAACATTCCTACGAAAAAGGCATGCGTCTTTAATTTTTCTTCCTCTGATTTGTTTCTTCCTATCAAACCCATCTCAACTAATGCAATTCCCAGCAAGGGCACAATGCCTAGTAAATAGAAAGTAACAGCTACAACATCAACCCAACCGTTCCATTGTCCATGAACAGTAAGAGGAATATAAGCTGTAACTAATAAGTAAAAGAAAATACCTGTAAAATAAATCCCCGCAAAAATACTAACTGCTTTATTTACCTTCCTTAAGGTACCATTTAAATTTCTCGTAAAAAGAATGACTAACTCAGTTATCGCTATAGTTTCTGCACAAATAACCGGGATTGCCATAAAGATAATTAAATTCCAAGGCTGGTTCGCTGCTAAAAGGCCCATATAGTGCGTCATACTCATGTTCATATACATCCGCTCCTTATGTAATGATGATTACATATCAAAAATATAGAAAAAATGTGCAGAAAGTTAGCAAAAACTATGGATATTTGATGAAAAAAAAGAAAGAAAGCGATAACAAAATATATTAAGTTCCATTTAGGGATAATCCTGCCTATTTCGGTAAAAATAAACGAAAACATTCCAAATGGTGTGACAAATGGCTAATTTATTCAATCGTTTCCAACGTGGATCAAATAAAAATCCTAATACAGATCATAAAAAAAATGACCAAAGCGAGTCTAAGGAAAGCAACAAAAAAGACGAACATGTTGAAGAATGGGAAAAAGAACTCTCGAAATCAAAAGAGTACAAAAAAACTTTTTATGTTAATCAGCAATCAAATAAAAAATTTCATTTCACCTTCATGGCTTCACTTGTTGATGAAAAAGTACTGGATAATAATGTTCTCCCCCCTTTACTTGGTGGAGAGTTTCACAAAATAACCGATGTTAAAAAGCTGCTTCCCATTGCGGATGTAGAACTATCAAGCAGTACAGCAGATATCCCTAAAATGCTTCTTAGCGGATATGTCATGCTAACAATTGAAGGTGACACAAGTAAGTTTGCCTTCATCTCCGCTCATAAACAAATTGTACGTTCTGTTACGGCTCCAGAAATTGAATTCAGTGTTGTTGGGCCTAAAGAGGCATTCGTCGAAGCAATCGGACATAACCTGAACTTAATCCGACAACGATTACCCATCAAGGAATTAATCGCTGAGGAATTGATCGTTGGAAAATTATCTAAAACAAAGGTTGCCGTTTTGTATATCAATGGGATTACAAACGAGGAAATTATTAATACCGTCAAGCAGCGGATAAAGGATATAGAAAAGGAAGAAATCGCTGACAGTTCCTATTTTACGCAAATGATTACAGATAACGGAAACTCTCCTTTTCCTCAGCTTCTTGACACAGAAAGACCAGATCGGGTTACATCCAGCCTGACTGAAGGGAAAGTTGTCATTTTGGTAGATGGCTCACCCCAAGCACTAATAGGGCCAACTAGTTTGACAGAGTTTTTTAATTCATTTGAAGATTATTTTCTAAACTGGATTCTTGCTTCTTTTATCAGATTAATCCGTTTATTTGCTGTTACCTTTTCGATTTTTATTACCCCACTTTATGTGGCTGTGGTTACATACCATTATCAATTGATTCCAAAGGACTTGTTAATTACGTTAGTAACCTCTCGACGTGTCGTCCCTTTTCCACCTATTCTTGAAGTATTATTTTTGGAAGTAACGATTGAACTTTTAAGGGAAGCAGGAGCAAGACTACCAACTAAGGTCGGTCAGACCAT
The DNA here is from genome assembly GCF_030915385.1 of Neobacillus sp. PS3-12. Lineage (GTDB taxonomy): Bacteria > Bacillota > Bacilli > Bacillales > Cytobacillaceae > JAEVLT01. The sequence goes on from NZ_CP133268.1 coordinate 1,468,927, forward strand.
CGGTATCGTAGGTGGTATTGTAATCGGAACAGCATCCGTTGAAGCCGGGCTTACAAGTAATGTACTGTTAATTTTCATAGCCCTCTCTGCTCTTGCATCCTTCACAACACCTGTGTATCAAATGAGCAATACAATTCGGATTTTAAGGTTTCCATTTCTTTTCATGGCTGAATTATGGGGATTACTCGGGATTACAATTGCTTTTTGCTTTTTACTCATCCATTTGCTTCGGCTTACATCACTGGGTTTTCCGTTTATGGAACCCATATTCCCGTTCAGAAAACAGGATTTTAAAGACGCTTTATTTCGATTCCCGTTTAAAAACCAAGCATATCGACCACAGTTTTTAAGAGCTAATGACACAGAACGCTTTAATAAGGAAAAGGCTCAAAAGAAAAAGGACATTGATGAATAACCAAAAAGGCAGGTAAGTATTGATGAATAGTTCCGTACCAGAGAGACTCCAAATATCACCATATATGGCTGCATATGTCGTCGTTGCCATGCAGATTGGGATTGGTGCCCTAGGTTTTCAGCGGATCATTGCCCAAGATGCCGGGTATGACGCTTGGATTTCTGTTATCGGAGCAGGGCTCGTAACTCACATCTTTATTTGGATGATGTATAAAATATGTGAAGCTGTAGAAGGTGATGTCATTCATGCCAATGTGTATGTATTTGGAAAATTAATCGGCAATATCATTAATACGGTGTTTATTTTCTACTTTCTGATTACTTGTTCAGCCGTAGTAGGTGAACTTATTGAAATCATTCGGACTTGGATGTTTCTTGATTTTAGCCCGTTTTGGTTTGCTATCATCTATTTGCTTTTAGGGATGTATATTGTTTTTGGCGGATTTAGAACAGTTGCGGGGATCTCCTTTTTTGGAAAGATCATCCCATTCTATTTGGTTTTTTCCTTCGGATATGCTTTAAAATACGGTGATTTTTCCAATTTGCTTCCCATCTTCGACCATAGCTTTGGCCAAATGGTAAAAAGCGGTTACGATATGTCACTCAGTTATCTTGGCTTTGAGGTATTATTATTTTTTTATCCATTTATTAAAAATCCTGAGCAATCAAAAAAATGGGTCCATATCGGACTTTTGGCAACTACTTTTGTTTATACGGGTTTGACGGTCATAAGCTTCGCCTATTTTCCACCTCATTTACTTGAACGATCAATCTGGCCCACATTAGAGATGTGGAAAATTGTCAGGCTGCCATTCGTTGAAAGGTTCGAATATCTAGGAATTGCGAATTGGGCCCTGCTCATCCTTCCAAATGTCGCGATTTCTTTATGGGCTGCCAGCCGGGTACAAAGAAGGTCTATCATATCAGTCAAAAAAAGGCAGTCATTTTGATTGCATTGATATGCCTGGTAATTGCAATACAAATTCCTACCCGTGAAAGGATTAAAATCTTCTTAAACCTGGACTCACAGGTTGGCTTTGCTTTAACTTTTCTTTACACACCCATTCTCTATTTTTCAATGCTCATTAAAAAGAAGGTGCAATCAAAATGAAGAAAATTAACTTCTTTTTGTTCATCCTTATTTGTAGTTTATTTTTGGGTGGCTGCGTCCAAAAAAGTGTGATTGATGACGTAAATATTGCCACTGGCATCGGTATTGATAAAAGTGGAGATCAATTGTTGGGAAGTATCATGATCCCAGTTTTTAAACCCGACAAATCATTCGATAATTTTACTTTTATCGCAAAAGGAAATATCATGAGGGACATAGTGTCAGAAATGCAGAAAAAAGCTTCCCAGCCTATTGTCGGTGGAAGCCTTGATCTTGCTTTTTTTGGAAAGGATGTCGCCCATGAAGGAATCATTCAGGTACTAGATGTATTTCTTCGCGATCCAAGCGTGGGCTCAAGAGTCCAATTAGCGGTAGTGGATGGGAAAGCAATAGATATTTTTAAAGGAAAGTACGGTGACCGAGGGAACGCGGCGTACCTTACTCAATTAATTGAACATAATATGACCGACCAAAATTTGCCTTTGACCAATCTTCATCGTTTTTTAGCTGCATTTTACCAAGAAGGGCGGGACCCATATTTACCTTATCTGAAAAAAATTAAGCCTTACTTAGTTTCCATAACAGGTATCGCCCTCTTCAAAAATGGGGAAATCGTTGATCTGCTTTCTGAGAATAAAATGTTTTATTTTAAACTCCTTGTTGACAAACACACCAAGGGTTCCGTAATGGTGAAAGATAAGTCCGGAGAATCTACGGTCCAGAGTATCACTTCGAAAACTAAAATCAGGATGATAAATAGGAATCCTTATGAATTTACGGTGAATATAAAGATAAACGGGTTACTTACTGAACATCAGGAAAGGACCCTTAAGAAAGATGATATCCAAAAAATTGAGAAACAGTTGGAAAAACAAGTTAATCAAGAATGCGCGAAAATGATTGAGCAATTTCAAAAAAAAGGGATCGACCCAGTCGGCTTTGGGCATTTTGCTAAAACGAGAACACGACATTTTGATTTTAAAAAATGGAATCAGCTCTATAAAAATGCTCGCTTTAAAATTACCTCAGATGTAAACATCATTGAAGTTGGAGTTGTTGAATGAAAAAGCAACAACGAAAGACCAAAAGAAACCCTCACTTCACTTGCGAGGGTTTTTTTCTATTTTTTTAGTATTCCTTATCAATTATATATTAAAATTTATTTTCAATTTTATTACAAAACCGACTTTAATTTGTTTAAATAATGACTTTAAATCCTTATACAGCAATGTTTGGCACAGTTTACATCGTTTGTAACACAAAGCGTTTACACTACCATATTTGTTATTTAATTACTATATTTACATAATTTATAGTTGAATTAATTCCTGATTTCACTATTATATCTATGTACTATATTTATGAAACATAAGGAAGTGCTACAAATTGAAGAAAAATTTAGTAACAGCCGCTGCAACAGCAGGTCTAATATTCACTGCTTTTGGAGCTTCTGCCAGTGCTCAAGAAAATACATATACGGTTCAACCAGGTGATAGCCTTTGGAAAATTGCTAAAGTCAAAAATGTCTCTATTGATAATTTAAAAACTTGGAATCAGCTTTCCGATGATCGTATCTTTGTAAATCAAAAACTATCGTTAAATTACAACGTAAAGTCAGGGGATAGTCTTTGGGCTATTGCCAGAACTTATGGTACTACGGTAAAAGAATTAAAAAGTACAAATGGATTAACAACTAACGTAATTCGTATCGGCCAGCAATTAAACATTCCAGCGTCAAATGGAAATGCGACTTCAGCCTCCGTTTCAACTAACATCTATAATACAACATCATATGTTGTTAAGAAGGGAGATTCTCTTTCTGCAATAGGAGCCCGTAACAATTTAACAGTTTCTGAGCTTAAGTCTATGAACAAATTAACCTCTAACACTATTATTGTTGGAAACATTCTAAAACTCAGAAGTGAACGAGCCAATGCTGCTGCGAATAACACAACTGTAGACACAACTTCTACTGTCCAAGCACCTGCAGTAACTGCCGAAGCACAAACAACAGAAAAAGCTGCAGCTACTGGTGCTTCTCAAATAGTAGAAAATCCAACTACTTCTGCTGCTTCTCAAACAGAACAAGAACCAGCTGCTTCGGGGGCTCCACAAGCAGCACCAGAATCACCGGCTTCTGCAACTCCACAAGCAGCACCAAAATCAGTTGCTCCGGCGGCTCCTCAAGCAGCGCAAAAATCAGTTGCTCCGGCGGCTCCTCAAGCAGCGCAAAAATCAGCTGCTTCGGCGGCACCACGAGCTGTTCAAAAATCACCGGCCCCTGCCCCTGTGACGCCACAAGCTATTCAAAAGCCGGCTGCCCCTGCCATTTCTCAAGCAGTCCAAAAACCGACTGCAGCAGCAGCTTCTAACGTTCAGGAAATTATTGGCGAGGCTAAGAAATATATTGGTACACCCTATCTTTGGGGAGGAAACACGCCATCTGGTTTTGATTGTAGCGGCTTCGTAAAATATGTATTTGCTAAATTTGGAGTTTCATTACCTCGAACCACCGAAACGCAATGGACCGCTACAACAACTGTAAATTCACCTAGCATTGGTGATCTGGTCTTTTTCCAAACCTACAAACCAGGACCATCACATGTTGGAATCTATTTGGGTAATAACAAATTCATTAGTGCTGCTTCTTCGGGTGTAACCATCTCGGATATGACATCATCTTACTGGGGACCAAGATATTTAGGAGCAAGAAAAGCTTTCTAATTGATTAGATTGTTAAATTAAAAAGAGCAAGCCAACATATGGCTTGCTCTATCAATTATTCTTTCATCATTTTATTTACCATTACTGTACTTACGACCATTGCCATCACAAACAATCCCAAAATAGCATAAAGTCCGTAATCCATTTTTTACTACCTCCATACCTTTTTTTAACTCTCTGATTTTACTGTGATTGGATATTGCTAAGTAGTTTATACCAATAGTAATATTTCCATGATTAACAATACAAACACTATTATTATAGCATTATATCAACCCAAGGACCATATTTAAAAACATTATCACTTTTGAAATATTTTAACATAATCTGGATTTTTCACTATGTTGTAATCTATAAGATTGATCGCAAGACATTCTAGATTTTGAAAACCTTAAGAAAGAGTAGTAAAATAAAATTGAAAATTCAATATCATTGTTTTATTAAAGCATTTATTTTCTTAGGGGGAATAAACATGGATAGTTATGTAATTTGTCGAAACTGCTTCTGTGAAAATCCACATACGAAAATATATCAATGCAGCGGTTGTAAAAAATATTTTTGTGATGAATGCAAAGAACAGAATAATAAATGCCCTCACTGTGGTGTTGAAGCAGGTACGTATGAGGTAAAAGGTGAAATCATTACAAACCGATAGATTTTAAATGGAAAAGCGGGAAAATGCCCCGCTTTTTTGTTTGTTCAAAGAATTTCTATTTGATCAGATTAAGTTCATTAACGTCGGCTGGATCGACGACCTGACCTACGACTTGAGCTGCTGCTGGAACTGCGTCTGAAACGGCGGCTTGAACGATTTCTTGAACGACGACTTGAACTACTTCTTGAATGGCTGGAACGACTTCTTGAACGACGGCTTGAACTGCTTCTAGTACGTTGACTTGATCTACTTCTTGTGTGACGGCTTGAACTGCTTCGATGTGATCTAAATATGACAAAGAAACGTGTATGAGTGCTCGAACTGCTGCTTGAGCTACTGCTTGAGCTGCGCCTTGAACTTCTACTTGAACTACTGCTTGAGCTACTGCTACGTCTCGACCTCCGACTAGAGCTGCGGATTGAACTGCTGCTTAACCTCTGTCTTGAACTGCGACTAGAGCGTTGTCCCCTTGGTTCTTGCTGCATAAATTCACTTAACCCTAAATTCTCAACCCTTTTAACAGCTTCTTGAATCTCCAATCCTGAAAAAGTATTCACCATGATCATCTCCATTTTGTAACTGTCAGCAGAAGCCGCTGATTCTTTTGCACCATATATTATGATTAAGATATAGAGAAAGCGCTTGTTTTTAAAATATAAAGCCAATGAAAAAAAAGAGCATTTCCCAATTAGAGAAATACTCTTTTAGTAGTAACAACTAAAATTTTGTTATCCATGTTTTATTTAAATGGAAGGACTAAAAAAACTCTTTAATAGACAAGCGATTTCATCTTTGTCCGCATCTATAATTTCCTTATACTGCGGTTTATCAAACAGCTGGCTGATTTCCTCAGGGAATGACTGTTCAATATCACAAAGTTCAATTGATTCATTGAATTTTGCCGGATGTGCTGTTGCCAGAGTGACACAAACCTCTCCGTCTTTATTACATGTTTCGTACGCTGCGACTCCACAAGCCGTATGCGGATCCAGTAAATAATTTGTTTCAGCATAGTACTTGCTGATTGTTTGCAAACATTCTTTTCCAATTACCCCATGTGCTACGAAGTCCGCTTTAACTTGACGAAGCTGTTCCGCACCCACAACAATTTTCCCTTCTGATTTGAATTGAATCATGAAGGCAGACACCTCGTTTGGATTTTCATCAACCAAGTAGTAAAGATATCGTTCAAAATTACTTGCAACTTGGATATCCATTGAAGGACTGTAAGTGCTGAGAAACTCGCCTGGCTTGTAAACTCCATCTTGGATAAAAGTTTCCAAGATATTATTCTCGTTAGTAGCTACAATAAGCTTATCTACTGGAAGACCCATTCTTTTTGCTAGATACCCGGCAAAGATATCGCCAAAGTTTCCAGTTGGGACACTAAAGTTAACCTTTTTTACGCCTCTACCTTTTGCCACTTGGAAATAGGCATAAAAATAATACACGGTTTGCGCCAGAATACGAGCAAAATTAATAGAATTAATTGCCCTTAGGTGATACTGGTCTTTGAAACCTAAATCTGCAAATATTTCCTTGATGATCCTTTGACCATCATCAAACGTTCCTCTTATTGCTAAATTCAATACATTTTTATCATAAACAGTCGTCATTTGTAATTCTTGCACTTTACTTACTTTTCCGTCAGGATGCAAAATACAAATCCGAATACCTTCTTTTCCTCTTACACCTTCAATCGCAGATGCACCTGTATCCCCAGAAGTAGCACCAAGAATATTGATAGTTTCACCTGTCGTCTTAGATATATAAGCATATAAATTTCCTAAAAATTGCAGTGCAACATCTTTAAAGGCAAAAGTTGGTCCATGGAACAGTTCCAACACATACATGTTATCCCTTACCTTTTTAACAGGTGTTACTTCAGGATCTCGGAAGGTTGAATAACTTTTCTCAATTAAGTTTTTTAGATCATTATCAGGAATTTCACCATCAACATAATAGGAAATGATTTCGTATGCCAATTCTTGATAAGTAAACTGTTCCATTGCTTTCAGTTTATCTGCAGGAATTTGCGGGATTTTCTCCGGAACTAAAAGTCCACCATCATTTGCCAGCCCCATTAAAACCGCATCAATAAAACCAATATTCTTTGTATTTCCCCGTGTACTCACAAATTTCATAATGATCCTCCATTAATAAAATAAACTTATTATTATAGTACCGTAATATTAGATGTTAGTTAATATATTCAATATATTTTGACTTTTTATTTTAGACTTGTCAACTTTAAAAATGAAGAATGCATTAGGAATTTAATTCCTTATCCTAAAATTATTCCTTTGTATTATATTTTCAACACTGTTTCCCAGATTTCAGGATTTACCGGTATTCCATCCCTAAGGTTTACCTCACGCTCCTTCACAACCCTCTCGCCAGGATAAAGAATATCACTTACTCCAGCCATCTTTGATGTTGTCTTAATATACTCAGACATATTTGCAATATATGTATCAGCATAATCCTTACCCGCATAGGCAACAGGGTTTATGGCGATAAACACCTGAGAGATTCCTGTATCCTGCCTGTCTATCCTCAAATCAAAAGTAGATCTCCCAACTGATAGTGCTGAAACCACCATGTCAATGGCTATAGATAGGCCCGACCCCTTCCAAAAACCCATCGGAAGAACTTCTCCGCCATTTAATATCGCATTTGGGTCATCAGTGATATCCCCATCTGCATCATATCCTCCCATAACTGGCAGTCTCTTTCCGGCAAGGGAATAAGTCTGCAGTTTTCCAAATGAGAATTGAGACTGCGCCATATCCAATAATACGTGCCTGCCATTTTTTTGTGGAATAGATATAATTAAGGGATTGTTACCCAAGCGGCTTTCGGTGCCACCCCATGGCGGCATATTGGGAAATGTGTTTGTCATGCAAATACCTATACAACCTGCGTTAGCAGATATCAATCCATATGTACCTCCGCGAAGCCAGTGGGTCGTGTTTTTAAGTGCAACACATCCCAAACCGTACTCTCCTGACAGTTCAACAGCTCTGTTCATGGCAATTGACGCATTTATTGGACCGAAACCCAACTGTCCATCCCACTGTTCAAGTGCACCCATGCTATTCAGTTTCACAGGCTGCGTATGCGGATTAATCACTCCTTCATCAACTAATTTAATTATTACAGGAAATCTGTTCAGTCCATGGGAATACACCCCATCACAGCTGTTATCAGCAATGATCGTTGATGCGATCTCCGCTTTTTCTGATTCAAACCCTTTTAAACTCATTTTTCATTTCATTATACGGTACACGCATGATAAACCTCTCCTATAATAAATATAAGAATTATACATCCATTCATTTTTCAACAATTATAATAAGACAAGCCAAAATAGGATTAGGAAAGAACTTTTCCGAATAGACTGCCAATCCAGGCAAAAAGAACCCCTAACAAAACGGATGAAGTGACATAATAGAAAGCAAGTTTATTTTTTTTACTTTGCAGCATTTGGATGGTTTCATATCCAAATGTTGAGAAGGTGGTATAGGCTCCAAGAAAACCAGTACCAATTAACAGCCACTCCCAATCTTGAATTTTACCTCCCATATGCAAAAAAGCAAGAAGGCCAAGGATAAATGATCCACTTATATTAATAAACCATGTACCAACAGGAATTGTACTGGTTACCTTATTTGCGATCCATTTCCCAAGTAAAAATCGAGTAATTGCGCCCAAAATTCCCCCTATACCTACAAATAGCATGATTATGACTCCCCTTCCGTTTGAGTTTCGGGTTCAACATCTAATGTAGTCGCTTTAACATTTAAGGAGGCAAATTTCGCTCCAAGTAAAGCTAATCCGATCCCCCCGAATATGCTTGCCAATACATAAAATAAAGCAAACCCATATTGTTCGTTTTTTAACAAATTTAACGTTTCTACCGAAAAAGTTGAAAAAGTTGTAAAGGCTCCCGTAAATCCTGTTCCGATCGCTAATTTTAAGTTAGGGTCCATCTTTACACGTTTTGCTGTTATCGTAAAAAACCATGCTAAGAATAAACAACCTAAAAGATTAATCAATAAGGTAGCTAGTGGAAAGCCTGACCTAATAAAAATTACTTTTCCAATAGAATATCGTACAATCGCTCCTATAAATCCACCGATTCCAACAGCTATTACATTCAATGAATATCCCTCCATTCCTATTTTTTCCCTCTAAAATAAAACAGACTCCTACCAGTAATTAATAAAATACTGGTAGGAGTCATTAGTCACATTGACGGTTTATGGCGAACTCCATCGCCGATTCAACTATTTTAAGTATAACTAAAAAAGATACTTAATCAATAGGTAATTGTTAAATTATTAGAATAAAGTGGACAAATAATTAACATTACTTAAGGCGACTTTCAGACGCGCTGAGTTTGAAGCCTTGAAGACGTTTCTACAACCATTCATCAGGTACTGAGGGGTTCTCAGCAATTAAAAAGGCTGCGTTTGTTATTGCTTCAGCATGTGTTGTGCCGCTTGCGCATGCATCATTAAAGCAAACATCTGTATCTCCATTTACTTTATAAATAAATCCAAACTGTTTTAATTTTTCAACGATAAGCATCGCATGCTCTAAGTTTTGCTCGGGATTAAATTCATTAATGAAAACTTCCTTTTCAGGGTCATACCATCGATCCCATCTATTCAATTTCCATCCTAGTATTCTGCGTGCTATAACTTCTACTTGGTTCATTATTCCTAATTGCCCCTTTTCTCTAGATTTTTATATTTTACCATTTTCATGATTTCTATCCTATATAAATGATCACTAATTTTGAATGATTAGAAAAGAAAAAACTATCATTTTTGACAGTTTTTTCATCAAATTCTCTATGAAGCTTTATTTTCAGCTTTTGCGTAACTTTTACGATTTAAAGAAATAACTGCTCCAACAAGAGCGATTCCCATCGCTAATAGCATTACCCCATGATAGGCAGACATAAAAGCAGCTGTTTGTCCGGGTTTCGGGTTTGTTACACCGCCCCAAGCTTCAAATAAGGAAACTGAAAGAGCAATTCCTGAAACCATGCCCAAATTTCGAACTAAGCTGTTTATTCCACCTGCAATCCCAAGCTTTGGTTTAGGTACCGAACTCATGACAGAGCTATTATTAGGTGATTGAAACATGCCGGCCCCTAATCCCATCAAAAATGCACCAGGAATTACTTGATAAAAATGGGCTGACGCTGAAAGCATGGAGTAATAAAGCAAGCCAAGACTCGTTAGAACTAAACCGCTAGTGGTAAGCGCAATCGGTCCAAATTTATCGGAGGTATGACCGCTGAGTGGTGCGATAATGGCCATAGTGATTGGAAAAACCGTCATCAATAAACCAACTTGTGTCGGGGTATAGTCTAAAATATGCTGTAGATAAAAAGGTAAAAGCATGTTGTTCGCAAACATCGCAACAAATGATAGCCAGCCAGCGAGATTTCCGATTAAGAATGGACGATTACGAAACATGGATAAATCAATCATAGGGTGCTTAACATTCCGTTCAGTACGGATGAAGAGCATCAACAATGCCACACCTAGTAATAGGCTAATCAGGATCGGGAAACTGGACCAGCCCCAGCTTTCACCATTATTGATTCCTAAAAGCAAACAGACCATCCCGGCTGTAAAAGCTAATGCTCCTGTAAAATCAAAGCTTTCTTGACCTTTCCTTATTTCATCGACAGGCAGAATCCACCTAGCTGCAAGAAAACCTATAATTCCAATGGGTAAATTAATATAGAATATGGCCCTCCAGTTGAGGAAACCAATTAGGAGTCCCCCAAGGGCAGGACCAGTTAGACTTCCAAGGGCAACAACTGTACCAGTTAAGCCGAGGGCCTTACCTCGTTCTTCAGCAGGGAAAGTAGCGGTGATGATAGCTGCGCTATTGGCCATTAGCATGGAAGCACCAATAGCCTGCAGCACTCGAGTTCCAACTAGAAACCAAATATTTGTTGCTAAGCCGCACAGGATCGAGCCAAGTGTAAAAATTAAAAAACCTAAGGAATAGATCTTTTTCCTTCCTAACAAATCTGCCGTTCGGCCAAAAACCGGTAAAAGGCTTGAAATGGTTAAAAGATATGAAGTAACCACCCATTGCAAAGTAGAAAGCTGGGAATGAAGGCTGCCAGAAATAGTTGGCAGAGCTACGTTTACAATACTGCTGTCTAAGGTAGACATGAAGGTTCCGACCGAAACGGTAGCTAAAACATACCACCGGTAATTAGCTTTACTTTTCAGGTTATCAAACATTTTCTCCCTTCTTTCATTTATAATCGAAAATCTCTTATGTATCTTTTTCCTGAATAATATTTTACCTGTTTTTACATAAAAAAGCAGGACACCGATTTTAAAATATCTGGTCTCCTGCTTTAGGAAAAAGTTTAGGAATTATTCTCATTAAAAGATGTTTTTTTATTTTGAATATCTTTTATAAAAATTGGCAATTTATCCTTTGTCCATTGAAAAGAATAGAGAAGGATTGCACGAAAGATATCGATTACTAAGTATTGAAATTTTGTTAAAAACACTAAGGAAAGGATTCTAAAACGTTTAACATATTTTAAACCTAAATAAATAAAAACAACTTGAAGAATTGTATTAGACACTAAGAAAACCCAAAATTTCCCGTAAAATAATTTTAACATCCAAAGACTTGTAGCGAAGTATGGACCAAAATTAAAAAAATCCATACTATCTAAAGGAGAAATCCCTTTATAAAAGTGCCACCATTTTTTTCTTTCACCAAATTTATCTAAGAATTTGGTCAAGACAGAGATAAAAATTGCAGATGGTAAATATTTTTTCAGAGCATTCTTACCTAAAAAGGGTAAAGTTAACCACGAAAGAATTAACATAGATATTAAAAATAATTTTGAGCTTTTCACTAAAACACCCCCGCAGTTTTACAAGAGCACTACCACCATGCGAGCAATTAAACAACTCTGATAATTAGGTGGCACTCATGGAATAAACTAAATTAGGAATATTAACTTGTATACATACTTTTGCCCAAAATTATTTATTTATTCCCTTTAACATTTCTCGTCTGCACTCAGAGGAAATTGAAGTTTAATGCTTGTTCCGATTCCTTGTTTACTATCTATTTGTATTTTTCCATTCATGCTTTCAACAATACGAAATACAACCATCATACCCAGACCTGTACCTTTAGCACCTTTTGTTGTAAAATAAGGCTCTCCAAGCCTGCTTTTTTGTTGTGCAGTCATCCCCACTCCTTCATCCGAAATCGTAATATTTACATTCAATTTGTCCTTATGACAACGGATTGTAAGAGTACCACCTGATTGCATGGCTTCAATTCCATTTTTAATAATGTTAATGAGAACTTGCTGAAACATGCCAGGATTTCCTTTAATAGAGCAAGTACATAAATTAGAAACTATTTCCACATGGTTCATTTTTGCCAGTGGGTCAATAATCCGTAACGCCTTTTCAATTTCAGTTTGTACCATTAAAGACTCAAAATTTTCAGGTGAAGGCTTCGCAAACGTAAGATAATCGCGAATGATGCCTTCAGCATGGTCTAGTTCATTTGTGGCAATCGTTATGTAATCCTTAATATGATTTGGAATTTCCTTTGATTCTGACAACAATTGCAGAAATCCTCGGGTGGAAGTCAATGGATTACGAATTTCATGCGAGATACTGGCAGCTAAGTGGCTAGCGACTTCCATTTTTTCCATTCGAACGAGTCTGCGAAAAACCATTTGCTGTTCTCTTATTGATTCAACCATATATCCAACGATGAACATGCCTCCAGTTTGAATCCCAATATATGAAATAGAAATTGGAAGTGTAACTGGCAAATCAAATAATAATTTAACACCTGCTAAGGTCCAAACTGACATAAAGATCATTAAAGATGTTGTAATGACATTTTTCCATAATTTCGAGCATTCATCATATACGATGCGGCATTTTATGATAACAAAATAAAAGATAATTATATTCATAATCGCAAACCATGCATGCTCAGTTCCGTTAGTTAAACGTAAAACAATTATTAAAATAACCATCCAGATTCTAGTAACTCTTCCAGCATATAAACACCCAAGAACAAACGGTACAAGACGTAAATCAAATATGATTCCGCCAGCAAACTTAAACGGAAATAACATACAAAAGGAAATCGTAAAAGTTAAACAAATAAACATGATTATTTTTGTATGGGTTTGTTCGGGTTGCAGATGACTGATCCTAGATTGGAGCAAGAGTAATCCTACTAATATAACCAAAAGATTTACTAACAAATGCGAAGTACTTTCCATAAGAGGCCTCCACTACACAATTGCATTCATTATAAGCTATTATGATGGAATTGATAATAGAAAAAAGCAGACTGACAAGAATCTGCTTTTTTCCACTTAGTCATTTAGGGTATACATCATTTTTCATGTGAATATCTTTTGCAATGGAAGCTAATCTTACTTATACTCCTGCATATGAAGAAAATCCGCCATCGATTGGAAGAACAACACCAGTTATGAAGCTTGCTGCCTCTTCACTTGCTAAGAACAATAAGCCGCCAATGAGCTCTTCTGGCTCACCAAAACGGTCCATTGGTGTACTGCCAAGAATTTTCCGGTTCTGGCAGTTGGAGTACCGTCTTCATTGAATAATAATTTTTCATTTTGTTTTGTTACTAAAAATCCAGGAGCAATTGCGTTTACACGAATACCTGCTTTTGCAAAATATACAGCAAGCCATTGTGTAAAGTTGCTAATTGCAGCTTTTGCACCGCTATATGCAGGAATCTTCGTTAATGGTGTATAAGCATTCATAGATGATACGTTGATAATCACGCTTCCTTTTTTCCCAACCATTGCTTTAGCAAACACTTGAGAAGGCAGTAAAGTTCCTAAGAAGTTTAAATCAAAAACGAAGCCTACACCTTTAGGATCAAGCTCAAAAAATGTTTTTAATTCAGGGTTTTTCTTCACTTCTTCTGCATTATAGAACTCATCGTCTGTAGTACCACGAGGGTTGTTTCCTCCTGCACCGTTTAGAAGAATATCGCATGTTCCAAGTTCTTTTTCGACGATTTCTTTTGCTTTTTCAAGTGCTTCTCGATCTAATACATTTGCTGCCACACCAATAGCTTGTCCGCCTGCTTCTTTAATCTCTTTAGCCACTCGATCAGCTGGTTCTTGGTTAAGGTCAAGAATAGCAACCTTTGCTCCGCATTCTGCTAAAGCTTTTGCAAAGTATGATCCTAGTACACCGCCGCCGCCAGTTACCACTGCTACTTTATTTGTTAAATTCACTTTAAACGGAACTGTCATTTTATTTTCCTCCTCCAGGACATTAACGCTTTCTACTTTTTTGTTCTGCTTCCCATAGACCATTCAGATATGTCGCACCTAATGCCCTATCGTATAATCCGTATCCTGGTTTTCCAGTTTCTCCCCAAATCATACGACCATGGTCAGGACGGATTGGTCCATTGTAATCAAAATCTGCCATTGCACGGATTACTTCATACATATCAATGGAACCATTTGCTGACAGGTGGCCTGATTCTTGAAAGGATCTTCCGCCTGTATGCTTAACATTACGGGCATGGACAAAGTGAACGCGGCCTTTCTTACCAAAATAGCGCAGCATTTCAGGAAAATCGTTTTTTGGATCGGAACCGAGCGAGCCGCTGCACATAGTTAAGCCGTTATTAGGGCTGTCTACAAGACCAATAAATCTTTCCAGATTTTCTTTATTCGTAATAATACGTGGAAGACCAAAGATATCCCATGGCGGATCATCCGGATGGATGGCCATTTTGACATTTGCTTCATCGGCAACTGGGATAATTTCTTTTAAGAAATACTCAAGATTTTCCCATAATTTCTCATGGTCCACATTTTTATAATGATCAAACAACGTTTGAAGTTCTTCTTTTTTATAGCTTGTATCCCAGCCGGGAAGTGATAATTCCCCTGTTAACGGATCCATTTTGTCAACAACTGATTCTTCAAAAATTAAAGCTGTTGATCCATCAGGTAAACGGTAATCCAACTGTGATCGAGTCCAGTCAAAAATCGGCATAAAGTTATAGCAAATAACTGGAATACCGGCTTTTCCAAGGTTGCGGATTGTTTCCTTATAGTTTTCAATGTATTTATCACGAGTTGGAAGGCCGATTTTAATATCCTCATGAACAGGCACACTTTCAATAACGGAAATGTGCAGTCCACCATCTTCAACCGTCTTTTTTAATTCTTGTATTTTTTCTAAAGGCCATGACTCACCAACTGGAATGTCATAAATAGCTGTGACAATTCCTTTCATCCCTGGAATTTGACGAATATATTCCAGCGAGATTGAATCACTTGGTCCATACCAACGAAAACCCATTTCCATTGTCTTATTCCTCCTTGTTATTGAACTTCCATGCTAAAGTAATTTTTTGCATTGTTATAACAGATATCCGTAATAAGTCTTTCTAATAGTGCCTGGTCATTTGGAACTTCACCATCTTCAACCCATGATCCGATTAAATCACATAAAATTCGGCGGAAATATTCATGACGGCTGTATGAGATAAAGCTTCTAGAGTCTGTAAGCATACCAACAAAATGGGCAAGCAGCGCTTGATCAGCTAAAGCAGACATTTGTCTGATCATACCTGGCTTTGTATCATTAAACCACCAGCCAGAACCAAATTGAATCTTCCCGGCAATTCCTTCATTATTTGTCTGGAAATTTTGAATTGTACTGCCAATCAAATCATTGTAAACAGGGTTAAGATTGTAAATAACCATTTTTGGAAGCGCATCTTCTAGTTCCAAAGTATTTAGCAACCTATTTAATGGTTCAGCTACTTCACCTTGGTCGCTGATTGAATCAAATCCAGTATCAGGACCTAGCTTTCTAAACATTTTTTCATTATTATTTCGAATTGCCCCAAAATGTATTTGCATGGCCCAGTCCCGTTTTTTAAGGCACTTGGCAAGATGCAAGAGAATCGCTGTTTTAAATTTCATTTCCTCTTCTCTACTTACTTGTTTACCAGCACGGCCTGCTTGGAAAATAGGATCTAATTCACTTTCTTCAAAAGCAGCAAATGGGATCTCAGCAATACCATGATCAGAAATCCGACAGCCGTGGTCGTGGAAGTATTGAACTCTTTCTTCAAGTGCTTGTAAATATTCAGCAAATGAGGAAATCGTCTTATTCGTTACCTTCTCTATTCTTTTTACAAATTCAACAAAGGTCTCTTTATTAATTTCTACACCTTTATCAGGACGGAAGGTTGGGAGCACGGTTACACCAAAATCTTTTTGCTCTTTGATTTGCTCATGATAATAAAGGTCATCTGTTGGATCATCTGTTGTACAAATTATTTTTACATTCGAGCGTTTAATTAAGTTTTGTACAGTATAATCATCTTGACTTAAAAGCTCATTACACTGGTTATAGATTCTTTCCCAACTATCACCATTGAGCAATTCTTCGATTCCAAAGTACTTTTTTAACTCAATATGTGTCCAGTGATACAGGGCATTTCCTACTGTATACGGCACCGTTTCGGCCCACGCCTTAAACTTATCTTCATCACTGGCATCTCCCGTAATATAGCGCTCATCGATACCGTGTGCCCTCATTCCTCTCCATTTATAATGGTCACCATACAGCCAAAGCTCTGTTATATTTTTAAACTTTTTATTTTCAGCTATTTCCTTCGGAGATAAGTGACAATGATAATCATAAATCGGCATTTTCTTTGCATATCTATGATACAAATCAACGGCTGTTTTATTACTCAACATAAAGTTCTCATGTATAAACGTTCCCAAATTAAACACCCTTTCTAATGACGTCGAATCATTTATTTAAACATTTCGCTCATGAAGTTTTCTTATTGTGTTGCATTTATGGAAGCTAACTTATCCATAAACTGACTGGCAACTTTTTGAACTGAACTGTAATCATCGGCTGTCACACCTTTTGTAAGAGCACTGCCAATTCCAACAGCAAACGCTCCGTTATTGACCCACTTATCAATATTGTCTAGGCTTACTCCGCCAGATGGCATTAATTGCACATGTGGGATTGGTCCTTTGACATCTTTAATAAACGAAGGCCCCAAGAGGCTCCCTGGAAAAAGCTTGCAGACATCAACACCGAAAGTTAGTGCTTGCATGATTTCAGTTACTGAGCCGCAGCCTGGTAAATACGGGATTGAATAACGATTGCACATGGTGGCAATGGAACCATCAAAGTGCGGACTAACCACATACCTTGCACCTTTCATGATTGCGATTCTTGCAGTTTCCTCGTCTAAAACAGTTCCGGCCCCAACAATCATTTGCGGCTCTCCAAGCCGAGAAAGTTCAGCAATTGCATCTTCAGCTCCTGGTGTTGAAAAGGTAACCTCAAGAGAACGAATCCCACCTTTAAATACCTGCTTCGATATTTCAACTGCGTCTTCTTTGTTTTTACCGCGGATTACTGCCACTAAATACCCTTTATGCATCTCATTTAGTACTTCGTATTTTTGTAACATCCTTTATCACCTGGCCTTTTTTATTTTCAAAACTCAATTTAACTTACATTAAGTTCATTTTTGCTTTTAATAAAAGCTCGTTAGGAATACATCGTTAGGTTGTTTCCCATATGCCAAAATATACTTACAATACTTGAACGAAAAACAGCTTAATAACGGTATTTTTTTATCACTTCCATTTTCTTGTATGCTTGTATACTAGCATAAATAAATGCTTATTTCTAGTATAAAATAGCCTTTATATAAAATTTTTTTACCGCTTTCATAAGAACGTTCCGATTTCAGATACGTACATTTGAAATAATAACTAATTTAACAAAAAAAACGGCTTCCTATTTTAATAGGAATGCCGGCATTTTTTCAAAGTAATCTAAGTATGGACTATCGTCACTATACAAAACTTCCCAGGTTTTAATGGGATCTAGTATGTGTTCCTTTACAACTTCATCTACTTTTTGCACTTCTTTATTTTCAATAATTTGGATAAATCGTTCATGTTGAGCAATAGCTCGTTCAAAACTTTGTTCTATTTCTGAAAGTAATCGGACACGATTATAGTGTGTACTTAAACGGGTTATTGCAGCCCATACATTTTCTTTCTTATTACCTTGATAAATAATATGATGAAAATTTGTATCCAATTTATGAAATTCTTGTTCTACACCTTTATGACCGATCAACTCTTTTTGGAGTGCAACGTTCTTTTTTAACTCTAAAAGGTTTTCATATGGAAAAGACTCACATGCAAGTTTCAGGACTTCTTTTTCCAGATAAAAACGCATAAAGGAAGCTTCTTCTACCAATTGTGGTTTAATTTTAGAAATATAAGTTCCCACTTGTGGAAAAACTTCTACCAAATGCTCTTCCCTTAATTTCGCCATTACTTCTCTTATAGGTGTTCGGGAAAGGTTTAGTGCTTCCGCCAGCTCAATTTCACTTAGTGATTTTCCTGGCTGTAATTCCAGCGACATAATCGCTTCTTTTACCACTCTATAGGAATAATCTTTATTATTTTCCCCAGGTAATCTTGCAGACACCGTCAACATGATGGTACACTCCCCATAATAAAACCATTCAAAAATCGTTTTTTTTTTCATCATATCATGCTCTATTTGTTTCTTCAATACTAGTATTCTAGAAAAGGAAAATAGTTACTCTTCAGAATAAAGAAAACTAATATCCTGTTTAGTGGATATTAGTTTTCTTTATTTAAAATAATTTAAGTATGGACTGCCTTCTTGAAATAAGCTTGCCCAAAGTGGCATCGGTTCGAGAATATGCTTCCTGACAATCTCTTCTACCCTTTCTGATTCTTTATTTTCGATAATGTCCATAATGGTTTCATGTTCAGAGATGGCTTTTTCAAAACTATACTTCATTTCTGACAGCAGCCTAATCCGATTATAATGCGTACTTAAACGAGTAATGGCTGCCCAAACGTTTTCCATCTTGTTTCCTTGAAAGATCGTAAGGTGAAAGTTGTTATCTAATTTATGAAAGTCCCTTTCCATACCTTTGCTGCCGATCAACGCTTTCTGAAGTTCCACATTCTTTTTCAGTTCGAATAAGTTTTCCAGAGGAAAAGAATCACAAGATTGTTTTATTATTTCTTGTTCCAGGTAAAACCTCATAAATGACGCTTCTTTTACTAATTGAAGTTCTATTTTCGTTATATAAGTGCCTACTTGAGGAATAACGACTACTAAATTTTCTTCCCTTAGTTTAGCAAGGACCTCTCTGATTGGTGTCCGTGAAAGATTTAAGGTTTCTGCTAATTCGATTTCACTAATTGCTTGCCCTGGTTTTAGTTCCAAGGACATAATTCCTTCTTTAATTATTCTGTAAGCATAATCCTTATTATTCTCACCCGATAATCTCTTCGTAACAGTCAGTATCATTAACACACCCCCGATCATTTTATTGGAAATATTTTTCCAAATAATAACACTCATTCGTTGTTCAAAGCAAATACCACAAAAGTAACAAATAAATACAGAATACTTTTGGAGTTTATACAATAAACGTTGAAACAAAATAAAAAAACAGACTCTTTGTTTAAACCAAAAGTCTGTTTTTTACAAGGAAGTATTTAATTATTCGCCTAAATCAACATTATGATAAACGCGTTGAACATCATCTAAATCTTCTAACACATCAATCATTTTCTCAAATTTTGCTTGTGCATCTTCTGGAAGAGTCACTTCACTTTGCGCAAGCATTGTTAATTCAGCAACAGTAAATTCCGTAATTCCTGCACTCTTGAAAGCCTCTTGAACAGCATGGAATTGCTCAGGTTCAGCATATACAATAACAGAATCATCTTCTTCTAGGATGTCACGAACGTCAACATCTGCTTCCATTAAAAGTTCTAGCACATCATCTGCTGTTTTTCCTTCAACCCCAATAACAGCCGTTGCATCGAACATATAAGCTACCGAACCACTTACTCCCATGTTTCCGCCATTTTTACCAAAAGCAGCACGAACATCCGACGCTGTTCGGTTTACGTTATTCGTTAAAGCATCGACAATGACCATCGATCCGCTTGGACCAAAGCCTTCATACCGAAGCTCAGAATAGCTTTCTTCTGCTCCACCTTTTGCTTTTTCAATTGCACGGTCAATAATATGTTTCGGTACATTGTATGTTTTAGCACGCTCAAGTACGAATTTTAAAGCTTGATTTCCTTCAGGATCCGGAAACGCCTTGCTTGGCAGCCACATAAATTTCGACTCCAAATTTTGCATAAATACGGCTTGTATTTGCATCTTTTGATGCTTTCTTTTCCTTAATATTATTCCACTTACGACCCATTTACGAACACTCTCTTTCCTCTTTGAATCTACATAAGAATATTAATATGAAATATACTGCTTTTACAACATTTTTTCAAATAAACTACTGACCCCTATAAATGAATGCAAAGAAACACTAGTCTATTATACCTTAAATGGGTAATCTGTAAAAAGTCAATGTATAAAAAATGTAATGTACACTCTCCTTATTTATAGAAACGAGAGTGCCTTCTTTTCTGTTGAAGGCGTTTGATTTTTCGTAATAGACCATAAGAAATATGGATTTTTTCATTTTCCAGCGGAATACCCGGCTGAAGGCTCATCCATAATGATTTTGGATATGCAACCAGCTGATCCGGGTAAACACTTCTATGCCCGATTATGATGTATGCGGTAATACAAGCACCCACCACATATACGCCTGTTAAACTACCAAATAGCTCATAGCCCATAAAAATTGCTGCTATCGGAGTATTAGAAGCAGATGCAACTACTGCTACCATTCCTATTGCAGCACCCAATGCAGGATCCATTCCAAGCAAACTCGCTAACACATTTCCAGATATCGCTCCAATCACAAACTGAGGAGTTACAATTCCACCATAAAAGCCTGATCCTAAAGTTATCGCCACAAAAAGTGCCTTCCAAACAAAACCTTCATACGGGACATGGTCACCAGCAAGTGCACGATCCATAATAGGAAGGCTTAATCCCAAATAATCTGATGGAAGAATTAGAATAAGAAGGGACAAAATCAGACCACCCAAAAAAGGCATCAACGGGGGCCAAATATTAAAACGCTGCTGGGTTACCCGAAATAGAAGCCGCACATTCTCGAATAACTCAATAAACAGCCATGCGATAAGTCCACAAATAAGTCCGATCAGAATCATTTTGAGAAATAATATTTCCGAAAAATGAGAGGAAATACTAACAGGATAATAGGTATAGGAAAGTCTCCACAGTTTACTAACCTCAAAGGAAGAGATGCCCGCTATTACAGCTGGAAAAATAAAATCATAACGGAGACGGCCAATTGTTAATACCTCAACTCCGTAAATTGCCCTGGCAATCGGGGTTCCAAATACACTGGCAAAGCCTGCACTTACCCCGCATGCGACAATCCGCTTTTGTAATTCCGGAGTCAAATGGATCAATTGCCCAAACCAGGAAGCAAGAGTACCTCCAATGTGTGAACAAGGACCTTCTTTTCCAGCGGACCCGCCAGAAGCTAATGTAATAATTGCTGCTAAAGGTTTTAATAGAAATGTTTTATATGGCAATAAACCTGACTGTTGATGAACAGCTGCAATCGTTGAGTCCTTCATTCCTCCTGCAAGATGACGATAACCATAATGAATAATCAGACCGTTAAGAACTCCTCCAATTGGCAATAGAATCATATGGAGATAAAGAGGAATACTTTCGGTTTTATCATAAAAAAAGTAAAGGGCGTGTAAAAATAAACTTGTACCAGTTCCAACAATGATTCCCGTCAATGCTGCAAAAAAAAACCACCGTAATAATGTTGCCAGCATTACAAGTGGTTCAATATATGTACGAATCACGAGTTTTCACCTCTTACATTTTCATCCTTGTAAAAGATAGCACTAATAAACTTGATTGTCTATGTTAGCTCCATTTTATACATATAATGAAAGCACTACCCAGCAAATGGAAAAGGGTAAACAAATATGTCCGTGCAGCTGGAATGGAATATTGAAATAATCCCAATATGGTCGATGAAATACTTTTTTCATCATAGCTCCTGCCAGATATTCAACTAAGGTTGGAATGAACAAACATAAAAACAAAACGATCGTCCCTCGTGTTTGCTTGGTAATAAAAAAGAGCAGTAAAACGGGTACAAATCCATACATGGGCTTAAAAGGGCCTTTGAGAAAGTTGGCCTTAAATCTAAACTATAGCAATAAAATCATCACAGTAAGTGACAAATCTCCAAACTTTACAAATTGCTTTTTTAAATTAAAACGATTGTAGGCATTAAACTGTTTTGTACTCATAAAATGTTATTAGATGTGATTCATACCTTGCAACCTAAGGAGGTGGTGCCTGTATCTAAACAAACGATCATCTGCTGTGCACCTTATTTTTTAGCGTGGTATATCAAGCTGCCCTCGTGAAATTTTCTTTTAAATGAACAATACAAGTTTTCAATGTAAAGAAATTTAAAGGGAGATGGTAAGGATGAACGCAACTACAGGAAATGTGCTTGGTTGGTTAGGGATTATTGCAGCTGTGGTTGGATTTTTCTATGCCCCTATGTGGCTTAGCATTATCGGGTTTGTTTTAGGTTTGATTACTTTGGCAAGTCCACAAAAAGCCTTGGCATGGGTTGCAGTTGTCCTCAGTGTTATTTCATTCGTCGTACAATTTATTAGATAAAGCAGTTTTAACTCGGCCCTTTTCATTGAAGTTTTACTCATATTTTTGATTATAATGTAAGGAAAGCGTCATCATATATTTATGCTGCTACTTTTGCTGCAAAAAAAGCCCTGGGGTAATCCCCTGGGCTTTCTTACCGTTATAAATTAATGTCGCCGCATTTTTTTGCCAACTCATTTAAGTGATCATGTATTTCTCTAAGGACTATTTTACGTTCCGTATTAAAATCCTTTCCGTCCCTAAAGGTTATTTGCCTATCTGCAATAATGACGTGTTTCCTTTTACTCGCATAAAGAGGGACAAAAAGTACATGTTTTCCCGTAGCCTTATAATAGTATTTCTCTAAATAAAGAAAACCATCATACATCTCAGTTGTAGCTGCAGAAGGATCACTATACTGAATATCTGGAAAGAGTACAATGCTTTCTCTCCTGCTCAATGCATCTATGCTGAGATGGAATGTTTCAAGAATCTTTCTTGAACCTCTGTAAACCGGAATTCCTTTTCCAGAGTTTAAAAGAGTGGTAATGAAATAGGATATTGGATACGCACAAATTTTTGCCAGTACTTTATTCCAGCCAAACCTTTTGGTAAACGTATAATCCACATATTGTTTAAAACAAGCCTCACGGTCGAGAAAAACATGAAGCATCCATGCATGCAGACTTTTTGGAAACCACAAAAGAATAATAAAAGGTCCAAACAGATTTTGATGGTGGGAAACAAACACAACAGGCCCATCGATATGGTCAGGGATTAGGGTCGTATACTTGGGGTATATTTTTCGAATACAGTTTTGAAGGATACTGAAAAATGGGCCATAAAATTTAGATATCATGATTTTCGCCTGCCAATTGTTTGTTCAGTTTTTTATTTCGGTTTTTAAAAACCCAATGAAGCTGAACTTGATAACTGAGAATTCCTAAAGTGGTATCGATGCATATTTTTGCAAGAATGACATTTGCTCCAATTAATAGATTGGCAGAGAGCACCAAAAGATACGAGGCGATAATGAGCCCGATAAATAAAATATAGTACTTAACAATCGACTCGGATAATTTATTTTCGCCCCTAAAGACGAGTTTTCGATTCAGATAAAAATTAAAGGAAGAAGAAAGGATTCTTGCTACAAGGGTGGCAAAAAACAAACGTGATTTTAGGGGAAATGCGGCTAATAGTAAACTAGTAAGCAAAATAAAGCTTAATATATCTACAACACCAGAAGCTAAAGTTGAAAAAGAGTATTTTAAGAGGCCGGAAATAAGCTTGATAAAAACCTTCATCGAATCCAAAACGGAATTATAATGGGAACCAGCATTATTATCAAAATATAAGGTCTGAATCGGAATTTCTCTTAATTGCAGACCTCTTTTCTTTGCAAAAATTAACATATTCATTTCGTATTCATATCGTTCACCTTTAAGTTCAACAATCTGTGAAAGAACTTTATTTGGAATTCCCCGTAAACCAGTCTGTGTATCTTCTAATCTACCGCCATAAAATAATTGAAAAAGTGAACTTGTTATACGGTTTCCGATATAGCTGCGTACAGGTACATGTGATTGACTAAAGTCTCTGACTCCTAAAATAATTTCCTCTTCCGTGTTAGAGAGTTCTTCAGCCAGTTTTAATACATCCGGAATCGAATGTTGTCCATCTGCATCAGCTGTTATAACACCATTCAGCTCACTGTGATCGGTCAAAAAATATTGAAAAGCAGTTTTTAATGCTCGCCCTTTCCCTTTATTGATCTCATGTGTTAAAACAGTGCATCTTGAAATATTAGTTAATTTAGTAAAGATATAGGCTAGTTCTTGTTTACTGCCATCGTTTATCACGATAATTTGTTGCACATCATTTGCTAATGTCTTTACATATTCAATTAGGCTTTCTGTTGGATTTAGGGCTGGTATGATCACTGCACAATTAATCATGAATAGCTTCCCCTTTCCTGTGGGCTGGCTAAAAAAGTGAGACAGGTATAAATAAATACCTTTACTATAAATATAAGTATTTAGTAAAAAAAATGACAAATGTTTTGTTCAAGAACAAATTGTGAATGACGCTGTTTTGCAAAAATGAATTGGCTAAAATAGCGAAAAGCCCCATCATAAAAGATCGAGGCTCATTAATCTTTATTGGATCCAAATTGTTACTCAATCGTAAAGCCAATATTGCCGAGAATACTCCCAAATGGATAATTTTAAAAATTTGTTTAAACTTTTCCTCTAATCATTTCAACAATAATTACTGTCGAAACCTGTAAAATAAAATTTGTTGATAATGAAAGCGCTTTCCATTATAATAAGAATTGGGTTGGATGGCACGCGTGGCCATCATGGTATTTGGCGTAGGTGGGGCCAATACTGGTACAGGGCATAATCAAGATGTCCTTAATTTTATGAAAAACTCCAAAATCCTCATTTTTCTGGCACGAGGTACTCGACATTAAGGGTCGATGGACATCATGAGAATGATCCTCTTGTACAAATCATTATTTAACCAATTCCTTATATACCAAAAGGACCTTTTCAAGGTCCTTTTTGGTGTCTGCTTAAAATTAAAAGAAGTTAATAAAAAATCTGAATGGCGATTACACCATCCAGATTTTTTTATCTAAATTAAACACCTTTATATGCTTGACGATAAATCTCTACAAGTTCAGATACAAGTGGCAGCTTCGGATTCGCTGTTGTACATT
Organism: Neobacillus sp. PS3-12; assembly: GCF_030915385.1. Classification (GTDB taxonomy): domain Bacteria; phylum Bacillota; class Bacilli; order Bacillales; family Cytobacillaceae; genus JAEVLT01. The sequence goes on from NZ_CP133268.1 coordinate 1,494,282, forward strand.
GATCCTCAAAGGCACGTTCTGCTAAAAACTCGACTGTGTTTTCAAACACGGACTTTTCAACACCATTAGTCTCTAAACTCATTGGAATATTTAATTCTTTAGCCAAATTAATGATCGCTTGAACAAGGCTTTCTACTCCTTCTTCGGTCGTACGGGCTGGCAAACCGAGCATTCTGGCAATCTCTGCATAACGAATATCGGCAATGAATTGCTTGTATTTAGGAAATGCAGTAAATTTTTTCGGCTTTGACGCATTATAACGAATAACGTGAGGCAATAGGATTGTATTTGCACGTCCATGAGCGATATGGTATTCAGACCCTAATTTATGTGCAAGGCTGTGATTGATGCCAAGAAATGCATTGGCAAAGGCCATACCAGCAATAGTTGAAGCATTATGCATTTTTTCACGAGCTAATTCATCACTGCCATTACGATAAGCTGTTGGCAAATATTCAAAAACAAGCTGAATGGCTTTCATGGCCAGCCCGTCAGTAAAATCGTTTGCCATACAGGAGACATACGCTTCAATTGCATGTGTCAGGACATCCATTCCCGTATCAGCTGTAATGACCTGAGGAACCGTCATAACAAATTGCGGATCGATAATTGCTACATCTGGTGTTAATTCATAGTCAGCAAGCGGATATTTCATGTTTGCTTCCTTATCAGTAATAACCGCAAATGAAGTGACCTCTGAACCTGTACCTGATGTTGTCGGAATAGCTACAAGCTGCGCTTTTACACCAAGCTTTGGATATTTTACAATCCGCTTACGAATATCTAAGAATTTTTGTTTTAAACCAAAGAAGTCTGCATCTGGATGCTCATAAAACATCCACATTCCTTTAGCTGCATCCATTGCTGAGCCGCCGCCAAGGGCAATAATAACGTCCGGCTGGAACTTCGCCATTAATTCGGCACCTTTTGTCACCGTTTCAATGGATGGATCTGGTTCCACTTCCGAGAAAATTTCACAATGAACATAGTCAGGGCGCTTTCTCAAATAATAAAGGACTTTATCTACAAACCCTAATTTGACCATTCCTGGATCAGTAACAATTACAGCTTTTGAGATATTCGGCATTTTTGCTAAATATTGAATAGAGTTTTTCTCAAAATACATTTTGGACGGTACTTTAAACCACTGCATATTTACATTCCTTCGTGCCACTTTTTTGATATTTACCAAATGAATCGCTCCAACGTTTGTAGAAACAGAGTTACCGCCATATGTTCCGCAGCCAAGTGTGAGAGATGGCATGTAAGCATTGTAAATATCTCCGATGGCGCCTTGGGAAGATGGAGCATTTACAATAATACGTCCCGCTTTCATTCTTAATCCAAATGCTTCAATTACCTGCTTATCAGTGGTATGAATAACTGCAGAGTGCCCAAGTCCGCCAAATTCAAGCATTTCTTCTGCTCTTTTTAAGCCTTCATCAAGACCGTTAACCTTGTAGCAGGCTAGAACTGGGCTTAATTTTTCCCTTGATAATGGATACTTTGGTCCGACACCTTTTAATTCAGCAATTAGAATTTTGGTGCCCTCTGGGACAGTCACCCCTGCCATTTTAGCAATTTTATAAGCTGCCATTCCAACGATATCTGCATTTACAGCACATGACTTTTCGTTAATGACCAATTTTTCAACTTTTTGTCTTTCTTCTTCATTTAAAAAGTAACAGTTATTTGCTGTTAATTCTTTCTTGACTTCAGCATAAATGTCCTTATCAATAATGACTGCTTGTTCTGACGCACAAATCATTCCGTTATCGAAGGTTTTTGAAAGGATAAGGTCGTTTACTGCTTGATGAACATTTGCTGATTTTTCAATGTAACATGGCACGTTTCCTGGCCCAACACCTAAGGCAGGCTTTCCTGAGCTATAAGCTGATTTCACCATTCCAGATCCACCTGTAGCAAGGATCATGGAAATCTTTGGATGATTCATGAGTGCTTGAGTTGCCTCTAATGATGGTGTTTCAATCCACTGAATACAGTTTTCAGGTGCTCCTGCTTTGATCGCTGCTTCAAGAAGTACCTTTGCTGCTTGGCTGCTTGATTTTTGTGCTGAAGGGTGGAAAGCAAAAATAATTGGGTTTCTTGTTTTAATTGAAATAAGCGATTTAAACATCGTTGTAGAAGTTGGGTTCGTAACAGGTGTTACCCCTGCAACCACGCCAACTGGCTCAGCGATCTCGATCATGCCCTCAATTTCATTTTCATTGATAATTCCAACTGTTTTATCGTACTTGATGTTATGGTAAACATATTCTGTTGCAAACATGTTTTTAATGATTTTATCTTCATAAACGCCGCGACCTGTTTCTTCAACAGCTAACTTTGCCAAAGGCATATGTTGGTCCAGACCCGCAAGAGCCATTTGCTTCACAATCTCATCGATCATATCCTGATCAAAATTTTTTCGGAATTCATCTAATGCTTTTAGTCCATTATCAACCAACTTGTCGATCATTTCTGTTACACTTTGCTTTTCTTTTAAAGTCTTTTCTGCAACTGCCATGGAAATTCCTCCAGTAGTCAATAAGATTTGTGAATCACTTCACATATTGATGTAATTATGATACCATGTAAAAAAGAAAAAACTATGTGAAATATTGAACAAAGTTTGAACTTTTGGAAAAATATGTAAACGATTTCATTTTCTTTGAAGAGTAATAGCAAAATGAAAGAGGCCGCCCCAAAGGACAGCCTCATTTTTATGTTTATACTCACAAAAATAAAAGGAGCCAATTGAATCAATTATGGCTTCCTTTTATTAAGGAACACATATGCGAATAATTATTTATGAAATTTCTTTAAGTTCAGCTGTTAATCTAAGGAAAACTTCCTTATTACGCTCTTTTAAAGAGCGGTCGATTTCCCTACGGATCTTGTCTTTACGAAAATTCATTAGAGCATTGTCTAATACCATTTCAGCAAATAATGAATCCATATTTTCATCCGATGGTTGTGGCAGATTTTTTAAATTCTTTTCCATTTGGAAATCAACTCCTTGAGCTTTTTTCTATTATACAAATAGTTTTCAGACAATTCAATAATTAAGTCTCAAAAATTATATTTTTATTTTAAGAATACTTTCAACCTTGACAACATAGGAAAAGTGGGAGTGCCCGTTTAGTAAGATTATCAATTTATTCCTTCTCAAACATCCTAATCATTACATAATGAAATCCCTTATTTGGAACAATAATAAACGCCGTAGAGGAGGAATTATTAATGGATCATGCAAGTCGTATAGCCGGGAGTTCAGGCCCGCAGAAAAGCTCAAAAACAGGATCCTTAAAATGGTGGCAATTATCATTAATTGGAGTAGGTTGTACCATTGGTACTGGATACTTCTTGGGGTCAAGTATTGGAATACTTGTGACAGGCCCTTCCATTGTCATTTCTTTTTTATTAGCCGCACTTGGTACATATATCGTCTTTAACGTACTGGCAAAAATGACCGCAGAAGATCCTCAAGACGGATCTTTTTGCTATTATGCGAACAAGGCATTTGGCCCTTGGGCCGGTTTTAGCTGTGGCTGGAATTACTGGTGCTCAAATATTTTAATCATGGGAAGCCAATTAACTGCGCTATCCATTCTTTCTAAGTTTTGGTTTCACCAAGTTCCACTTTGGATTTTTGCTGCAGGCTACGCGATCATTGCGATTATTGTTGTTCTATTCGGGACAAAAGGCTTTGACAAAGTTGAAAACATTCTGGCAGTCATTAAGACTGCTGCTATTGTTATGTTCATTATTCTTGCTTTTGCCGCCCTCTTTGGCTGGATTGGCAGTGGCTCAAGGCATTTTGATTTACCTGGTTCAATGGAGCAAATTTTCCCCGAAGGTTATATTGGTTTTTGGTCATCCCTTATCTATGCTTTTTACGCTTATGGCGGGATTGAAGTAATTGGCCTCATGGCCATACGACTTAAAAAGAAAGAAGATGCCCCTAAAGCAGGAAAAATTATGTTATTATTACTTACCATTATTTACGTTCTATCCCTTGGGATGGCAGTGACGATGGAACATTTTAATTCTTTTAATGAAAAAGAGAGTCCTTTTGTTAAAGCCATGGACGACTACCATCTTTCCTTTTTTCCACATGTCTTTAATGGTGCGATCATCATTGCAGGCTTTTCAACCATGACTGCTTCTTTATTTGGTGTGACAACTCTCTTGGTAACCTTGGCAGAGGATGGCGATGCCCCTTCATTTTTTGCAAAAAAACTAAACAAATTTAAAAGACTTCCCCTAGCCTCATTAGGGCTTGGAGCTGCTGGTCTTTTGGCATCTGTCATTACGGCACTGCTTGTCCCGGAAAAATTTATGAATATATCACTACTGCTGCTGGAATTTTACTATTGTATAATTGGTCATTTATCATTATTTCCTCCTTGAAAATTTTAGAAAATAAAACATGGGGGAAATTGTTATCCTATTTTGGATTGTTTCTTATTTTGGCCGCCATCAGTGGAACAATTCTTGAAAAAAATATTCGGTTTGGATTTTTTGTAAGCTTAATATTTGTAGCGATTATCGCCGTTGTGGCTTTTATTACAAAAAGAAAGCCACAAAAAGAAAAGAAGACACTAAAAAGGCTGACGCCTCGAGGGTCAGAGTAATAAGATTAAGGCCAAAATATTTTGGTCTTTTTTCATTTGTGATTACAATGAGTGTAAAGGAATTTTTAGGAGATATTAAACACATCTATATTAGGAGGAAATTGCATATGAAACAAGCAACAAAAGGGTATCAAGCGATTAATAATATTCAAGTTTATTATGAATTTTACCCCAAGCAATCCGCGCCAACCATTGTTTTATTGCATGGCTTCCTTTCCTCTACTTTTACTTTTCGTCATTTAATTCCGTTATTGTCTCAAGATTATCAAGTACTATCTGTCGATATCCCACCCTTTGGTAAAAGTGGAAAATCAACGCGTTTTATTTACTCCTATCAAAATATCGCAAACACAATTATCCAACTAATTGAGCATCTTGAGTTAAAAGATCTTATTTTCATTGGGCATTCAATGGGAGGACAAATAGTTCTTAATATTCTTCACTATATGCCAAAAATCGCTGAAAAAGCCATTCTCATTAGCAGTTCCTCCTATTTGAAACGGTCACCTAAGCATCTTATTTTTTTTAGCTATATCCCGTTTTTTTATTTATTTGTTAAATATTGGTTAGCACGGACAGGTGTGAAAAAGAACCTCGAGATTACCCTTCATAATCATGATTTAATCAATGATGAAATGATAAACGGTTATGAAGAACCATTTTTAAAAAATGACATTTTTGCCGCCCTTTGCAGAATGATCCGTCATCGTGAAGGTGATCTTCCTGCCGAATCCCTAAATGGCATTCAAACGCCATGTCTTCTGATATGGGGAGAGCAAGACAAAGCTGTTCCACTTCATATTGGAGAACGGCTGAATAATGACCTTGTAAATTCTCAATTAGTCATCTTAACTGAAACAGGCCATGCAATCCCGGATGAGCGACCTCGGGAACTTTATCAACATATCAAGAATTTTTTAACAGGTGGTATGGCTTTAGAAAACTTGTAATACACGCAAAAAGACAGCCCTCCAACAGTTTACTGTTCCGTGGAAGGCTGTCCTTTTTTTATTTCAAATTTTCAAAAGCATCTGCAGCTTTTACATTTGTTTTAATGACTTTACTATCAAATAACCATTTTGAAATGTTTTGCCATGTTGTTGGATCCTGATAACCGAATGGTTTATCCTTTGCATCCATCATTGGAAGCAGGATTTGTAAACTTTTTGTTTCTACTTGTTTATCTAATGGAGATGATTTGTCTTCATGCTTAAGCAAAATATCCAAGCCTTCTTCTGGATGGGTTTGAACATATTGCTGTCCTTTGGAAGCCGCAGTCATAAACTTTTTAAATACATCTGGATTTTGTTTTAATGCTTTCTCGCCTGCTACCGCTACTAGCTCATAATAATCAGGAACACCATATTTTTCCGGACTGAACGCCGTCATTGGGTGGCCCTCTTTATCAAGTAATAATTCTTCATGGTTTAGGTATCCGCCGATTAGTCCATCGGTTTTCTTCGTAGCCATCGCAGGAATTAGGTCCCAGCCTACGTCTACCATTTTTACTTTTGAGGGATCCCCGCCATCAGTCTTCACCATTGTTTGAACAATCGCCTCATCCAAAGGAACGGATGGATAGCCAACGGTTTTTCCAGATGCTAAATCCTTCGGTGATTTTAATGGACCATCCTGAGACACCATTAAGACATTTAAAGGGTGACGAACAATAGCTGCAAATGACTTTACAGGAATATTTTCATCACGGGCAATCACAATTTCCGGCTCATAACTAAGAGCAATATCAATTTTATTTGCTGCCACTAGCTTTAATGGATCATTTGTATCCGCCGGCATTTCAATATTTACATCCAAACCTTGCTCTTTAAAATAGCCTTTTTCTTGGGCAACATATAAGAAGGAATGGACAGCATTTGGATACCAATCCAACATTAATGTTACCTTTTGCAACCCTTTATTTTTCCCATCATTTTTATTTGTCGCAGTTTGGTTGCTTTGGTTACCATTGCTGCAAGCACTTAATAACACTAACAATAACCCTATCATAAGAATAAATGTCTTTTTCATTAAAAATACTTCCTTTCAGACTTTATCTAACCCTATTTTTTAATAATTGCTTCTCTAATAAACTAATCAATAAAAATAAAACGATTCCCATTAAAGACAAGAGGAATACAGCTGCAAATACGGCATCAGCCTGCAAATTACCTGACATTCTCCTGCTAAAAAAGCCAAGTCCCTCACTTGCACCAAGCCATTCGCCAACAGTGGCACCCACAACACAATAAACAACGGACATTTTCAATCCTGATAAAAAAATCGGCAAGGCCAGCGGTACTTGAATTTTCTTAAATAACTCCCAGCGGTTTGCCCCCATGGTCAAGAGCAGTTCGCGGTATTCATCCCCCCTGACTTCAGTCCATCATATGTACTTACAACTATTGGAAAGAATGCCGTTAAAATTGTAACAGCAATTTTGCTCCAAATTGAATAGCCAAACCACATAATAAAGATGGGCGATATTGCGATTAGTGGTATCGTTTGTGAAATGACCAAAAATGGATAAAGTATTTTTTCAAGCGGGCGGGAGAAATGCATTCCAACACCAAGGATCACTCCGCCGATAACAGAAAGAGCAAATCCAACTATTACCTCCTCAAGGGTAATTGGCAGGTGGACACCAAACAAAAGCTGACTATTATTTAATAATGATTCCCAGATGGCCGATGGAGATGGCAAAATAAATGAGGGAATCCACCCTTCACGAACTACCCATTCCCAAATACTTAACAGGAGGACAACAACCAAAATAAACAAGCCATAATCTTCAGTCCATTTTTTCCAGTTAGTTTTCATAACGGATCAGCCTTTCCAGTTCTTTTCTCATCTCAATAAATTCTGATTGGTAGATGAGTTCTGGTTTTCTTGGCCGTGGTAAGTTTACTTTTACTTCTTGAACCTTTTGGCCGCTTACACCTGGCAGCAGATAAATTCTGTCACTTAACAAAATGGCTTCCTCTAAATCATGGGTAATGAATAAAACCGTCTTTTGCAGCTCTCCCCATAAACCCAATAACCAGCTGTGCATATTTCTTTTTGTCAACGCATCAAGAGCACCGAAGGGCTCATCTAAAAGTAAGAGATACTTGCCAGTCATGATTGTGCGTAAAAATGCAACCCTCTGCTTCATTCCACCTGAAAGTTCATGTGGAAATGCTTTTTCAAAACCAGCTAAACCAAACCGGGATAACCATTCTGTAACTTCTGCCATCTTTGCTGATTTATTTTCCTTAGCAAGCTCGAGTGGGAGTAGGACATTATCGGTCACTGTTCTCCATGGCAAGAGCAAATCTTTTTGCGGCATATAGCCCACTTTCCCCAGTCGATTAGGGGCAAGGTTCCCTCCAATCCTTATTTCCCCTTGATCTGGTTCAAGTAATCCGGTTATGAGCCTAAACAGTGTGCTTTTTCCAGAACCGCTTGCACCTATAAGAGAAACAAACTCTCCCTTTTGTACTTGTAACGATAAATGTTCAAAAATAGGATTGCTGCCTTCCGCAACGGAAAAACGATACGATAGGTCTTTTACGGATAACATTGCTTGCTCAGACAGGCCAATCGCCCCCCTGAAAAACCATATCCCAAAACATATATTCATATCGGGATGTTGTAAGGAAGTGCTCTTCTATCATGTCCAACTCACGCTTAGGCTTGCCTTCGACAAGTTGATTCAACTTGTCAATTAACCAAGTAGCCAACTCTCCAAACTCATTTGAGGAATACATTTTAACCCATTCACCATATAATGGATGCTCTATCGATCCAGGGTAATTTTCTGCTACCATTTTTCCAATTTCCCAGTAACTCCACATACATGGCAGCAAAGTAGAAATGAGCTCTTCTAATGAACCATTTTGGGCGACATTTAACATATATCGGGTATAAGCCAGATTGATTGGCGTTGGTCTTGTTTCTTCAAGCTGCTGATTGGTAATCCCAAATCTTTTAGCATATTGGCGATGTAAATCCATTTCTCCATGTAATGTTTCATCAAGAAGCTTAGCAAAGTAACCCATTGTTTCAATATCCCTTGCCTTTACCGAGCCAAAAGCAAATAGCTTTGCAAAATCAATTAGAAATACATAATCCTGCTTCATATAGCGGATAAATGCTTCAGGAGGTAACTCACCTGTGCCTAATCCAACGACAAAAGGATGCTGGTGGGTTTTCTCCCAAATCCCACTCACCTTCTCAAAAAGTATTTCCGAGAATTTCATCCTTCCTCCCCCTTCCTGGTATTACACCACTGGGCAATAAAGAGGGCCATCACTTTTGTGAAGTCCAACAATTGTTGTATTTCAACCTTTTCATTTACGGCATGGGCATCTTCTAATTTTCCTGGTCCAAAAATGACGGTTGGTATATCGGCACGTCCCAGCCAGCCTGCGTCCGTTACAGTTGATGACATTCCGATATTAGGTTTTTCAGCTAATGTGTTTTCAAAGGTTTTGGCCAGAAAGCTTGTACCAGGATGATTCGGATCAATCTCTAAAGAAGGAAAAATTTCACCGCGGTCCTCAATCATTGACTTTCCCCCCCAAACAAATTCGGCGGGTTTTCACGCAGCCAAGGATCAGCACTGGCGACTGCCTGGATATGTGCTTCGATTTCTTTCGTAACCTCTTCGTAGTCTTCGTTCGGATAAAAATGAACAGTAACCCACAATGCACAGCGATCAGCGATAAAAGCAGCATGTCTGCCTCCCTCAATTACGGCAGGATTGATCGTGTTTACCCCTGGTGCAAATCCTTCATAGCTTTTCGTCACAGCCCAATGCCGTTCGAGCTCCTGAAGACCGGCGATAACCTTCATCATTTTTTCAATCGCACTAGCTCCCTTAACACCGCCACCAGCGTGAATCATTTTGGAACGTATCCCATCGTGAAAGGTTTCCTTGCTTTGAATAATAATCCAGCCGGTTATTACACCGCCTTGACCTTGAATATGTAAATTACTTGTATCGACAACAACAGCATAATCTGCAGTGTAGCCTTTTTCCGTGCAATCCAATGTCCCAGCCTCACCAACTTCTTCGCCGATCACCGACTGAAATTGCAGGTCCCCATTTAATTCAATTCCAAGTTCTTTTAGAATTTTGATTGCTATTAATGATGCCGCAATCCCACCTTTCATGTCGGCAACACCACGCCCATACACATTTGCGTCTTTGATCCATGTCTTAAATGGAGAGGAACCCCATTCTTTATCATCCCCAACTTCTGCCACATCAACATGTCCATTTACAATTAGACTGTTGTAAAGTTCTGAAGATTTTCCAGGTAATATGCCAACAACATTTGAATCACCAGGGTAAACCTCCCACATATCCGTGTTAAAGCCAAGTTGGGTTAAATAGCTGCTAATATAATCCTGAACATGATTGGTATTACGTGCAGGGGGACTAACCGTTGGAAATGCGACAAGATCTGCTAATAATTCTAACAGTTCATTTTTCCTCACTTCCACTTCATGCGAGATTTCTTTGATTAAGTCATCAGATGCTGGTAACATTTGCTCACCCCTAAAGAAGTTATGATTTTTCAATTAGGATACTCTAAAAACGAAAAAACCCGCTTCATTTCCGAAAAAATGAGCGGGTTAAAAGTAATGTTATATAAACATTTAAAAGACAAAAATATTATTTTTTCATCTTCCCTCCGCTGGCACCATCCAGATCAGGTTCAAAGGGTTTAGAACAAAGTTCCATCTCAGCCTATGGCTCCCCTAGTGAAAAGAGTATTCAATTCAATTACCTTCTAAAGTTTAGCATATCTAGTAAATATGTAAAGCAATATATTTTATCGGAAAAATTTCATATTAACCCTATTCACAGTCTAACCAGCATTCCTAATCATATAGTTCCCATGCTAGTTTTAAGGAATCGACAATATAGTCAGCAATTTCTTCAATGTCATGGTTATCCGTAAGGACTTTAGAATGATGTGTTTCATATATCCCTTGTCTGCTTTTAAAAAGTTCCTCAATCTCTTCGAGCGTTTTCCCTTGGAGTACTGGACGGCTATCAATAATTAAGCTAATCCGATCCTTCCATGAATCCCAGGATAGGTCTAAGAAAAACACAATACAAGAATTTAAGCATTCTTTTTTAATTTCTTCCTGTAAAAATGCTCCGCCGCCAACGGAAACAACGTGAAGCCGCTGCTTGGCAAACTTAATCGTCAGGTCCTTTTCCTTTTCTCTAAAGGTTTTTTCACCATATTCCTTAAAAACCTGTGGTATTGGCATATTAAACTCTTTTTCAAGTTCAACATCGATATCAATAAAGTCACGATATAATTTTTTTGCTACACTCCTGCCAATTGTTGTTTTTCCTACGCCCATGAACCCAATAAAAACAATACTTCTCTCCTTTAAAGGAAGTTCACCATTTCGCAACGTTATTCCCCCTCGACAAAAACAAACTAACGAAATTCATTTTCATCATATATGGTCGATTTTTGTCATGATAAGATAATCTAAATGTATCATACCATATGTATGAATCGTTATTAACAAATACAGTAAAAACACTTTTTGTAAAAAATAATATTTTCCATAAACACCTTATTCAACTTTTAAAATTTTGTAACTAAGCTTTCACATTTCTGCAACAGGTTACACATTCATCTAGCAAATTATTGAGTAAAATATAGATATAGAGAGAAAACGTTTTCTCGCTCCATCTGTTACAGGAATCTTTAACAAGATTTAGTTCATAGGAAAATCGTGCATGCTTCTAAATCTACAGCGAAAGGAATGTTATCATTATGATGAAATATTTAGAGGTAAAAGAAAAGTTAGAGGCTTCCAAGCTTGAATTATTAAAAAAATTAAAGACTCCAAACCTTACAAAAGAAGAATATGAAACCATTAAAAAGTCGATTGATAATTACGATTATATTATTGAATTAACAGATATGAATCATTTTGAACGAGGAGCAATTGTTCATTAAAAAGAGCGAATCCGCTCTTTTTTTTATTGTTATTTTTCTTTAAAGAAGGTATAATTCATTCAAATACCCATTTAACTTATCGGAATTGTTATATTTAAGAGGAGGCCCTTATGACTGAATATAGTTTCGTTATTATTCACGGACTTGGCGGAAGCGGATTGGACCATTGGCAAACTTGGTTAGCAAATACCTTAAAACAACGGAATTTTAATGTTTTTTATCCTACCTTTTCAAAATTTAATCGTCCTAATTTGGATATTTGGCTTAAAGAATTAAAATCCACTTTAGAATCAGTTCCAAAGCACCACAAATTAATCATCGTTACACATAGTCTTGGCGGGTTACTTTGGCAGCATTATGCTGCTTCGGTAGATAACAGAATAGCTGATCAGGTTATCCTTGTAGCCCCACCTTCTCCTTCAGTCGTCATACCTGCTGCAAAGTCGTTTTTTCCTGTTCCATTAAGTGGCACAAACCTCAGAAGGGTTTCTGAAAAAACATTATTTATTAACTCCACCAACGATCCATATTGCAGCATTGAAGATGCCATCCAATATGTAAGACTTGGTTTGCCGGTCATTTCACTTCCAAATATGGGGCATATCAATGTAGAATCCGGACACGGCAGCTGGCCATGGATATTGGATTTATGTGAAAGGTTTGTTAATGACTCCAAGTCCGTATGTTCACTTTAAAGAAAATCCCTCATAAAAAAACCTTCCATTAAATAGGTAAATTAGATGGAAGGTTTTTAGCTTTTTAGTTTGCTTTATTCACGAATTCATTTGTATATGTTTTCTTTACATCTATATTTTTAACACCCGGTTTGAAAGAAGCAAGGATTTTTTGAACGTTTTCAGGAACACCTGTAGGCATTTTACCATCAGTAGTGAACATTGGCAGTTGTCCTTTTAATGCTTGGATGTATAAGTCTTTATCTCCTGCATAATAGTCAGTTGGCATTTTAGCAGCAATTTCTTCAGGGGTATGCGTGCTCATCCATTTCAATGTTTTAACATATGCATTAACAAGCTTCTGAACCGCATCCTTGTGTGAATTTACATAAGAAGATTGCATATAAAGGCTTGTAGAGGCATAACCTCCGCCTAACGCTTTATTCGATGCATCTTTATGGTTCATATCAACCAATGGAAAGGCTAAATTCTTATTTTCTAACATCGTTGCCGTAGGTTCACTCGTAACGGCCGCATCAATTTTGTCATTTTGCATGGCAGCAATTAACGTGGCACCTGCACCAACAGGAAGTGGTGTATAATCACTTTCTTTACCTCCGCCTTTCACCACGTTGTACGTTGCTAACATGTTCGTCGAAGAACCAAGACCCGTTACCCCGATTTTCAATCCTTTTAAGTCAGAAACGGATTTTACTTTATCCTTCAATTTATTGGATACGAGTAAAGTTTCTCCTGGTACATCCGCCATGGTAATTACGGCTTCAACACTTTTCCCTTTTGATGCAAGGTCAAGGGTATGGTCATAGAATCCGCCGGCACCATCAACCTGACCCGCTAAAAGAGCCACCTCTGCATCTTGTCCAGCACTTTCTTCTATAAGACTGACGTTTACCCCTGCTTCTTTGTAATAACCAAGCTCTTGCGCCAGCATGAATGGCATATAAATAATTTTTTCTAACCCGCCAACCATGATATTCACCCTTGGCGCACTTGATGATTGATTTGAGCTTGTCTTTGCCGTTGACGACTTAGAATTAGTAGATGAAGAACTAGTTGCCGATGAGCAACCTGCAAGAAGCATCGTAGAAACAACAACACCTGACACACCAGCGGATATTTTTTTCATCGTACTTTTTTTCATGTAATCTCCCCCTAATTTTTAAAATTATTTTCGAACGTAACGCCAAGCGATAAAACGTTTTTCAAGCTTTGAAACGCCCCAGTCAGCAATTAGTGCTGTAACGGATAGGATTAACATTCCTGCAAATACCCCTGTTGTATCAAATGCTCCTTGTGATTGAGCAATTAAATACCCTAATCCTTGTGTTGCACCTACAAACTCTCCAACAACCGCCCCGATTAAAGCAAAGCCAAAACTTGAATGAAGGCTGGAGAGGATCCATGTGAGTGCAGATGGGATGATTACATGCCGAGCCAGCTGGCCCTTGCTTGCTCCGAGCAGGAGAGCATTATTGACTAAATTTCTATCAACTTCCCGAACACCCTGAAACGCATTGAAAAATACGATAAAGAAAGTTAAAACAAGACCAGAAGCAACTTTTGACGGCATTCCCAATCCAAACCATAGAATGAAAATAGGAACTAATACAACACGTGGAATGGCGTTGATCATTTTAATATACGGTCCTAATACCACGGATAGCAATTCATTGACACCCAGTGCATATCCAAAGATAATTCCAAAAATCCCACCAAGGATAAAGGAGAGCACCGTTTCTTCGAAGGTCACCCAAAATTGAAGCCATAGAGGACCCGCTGTTGTTCCGTCTACAGCCCATGTCCAAATATGTTTCACGATATCTTTAGGACTAGAGAAAAAAAACGGATCAATGATTTTTTGACTTGATAAATATTGCCATGAGCCCATCAAAACGACAAATACTAACAATTGCAGACTCAAATTTCGAGCTCGAAGTCTAAATGCAGCTTTCTTTAACTCAGCCTTTCGTGAAACCACTTCTACACTAACAGGATTAGCTAGTGAGTTTGCTTGAGTTTTCATAGCTGATCATCACCTCGTCCTTCAGATCTTCCCAAATTTGTTGATGAATTCTCATAAAAGCAGGATCAAAGCTTATTTCTGCTACATTACGTGGTCTTGGCAAGTCAATTTTGTAATCACCTTTGATGGTTGCCGCCGGCCCTGCTGTAAGAACGATTACCCGATCACTAAGTGCAATCGCTTCTTCTAAATCATGGGTGATAAAAAAGACAGACGCAGAAGTCTCTTCCCAGATTCTTAATAATTCATCCTCCATTAAATGTCTTGTGTGCACATCGAGCGCTGAAAAAGACTCATCCATAAGAAGAATTTCCGGCTGAACGATTAGGCATTGGGCCAATGCTACCCGTTTTCTCATACCACCCGAAAGCTGGGAAGGATAAAATCCCTCAAACCCTTTAAGACCAACTCGGGTAATCCATTTTCTCGCTTCATTATAGGCCTCTGACTTACTTACTCCTCGTAACCTCAAGCCAAGAGAAACATTATCGATAACCGTTTTCCATGGAAAAGCATTTTCAGTTTGAAAAACACATGCTGCTCGTTGGTTTGTCCCATCTAACTTTTGCCCAGAAATATAAACCTCACCCTCCGAAGGCGGCTCAAAACCAGCAATCAAACTAAGTGTTGTTGATTTCCCGCAGCCTGTCGGTCCAACAATCGATACAAATTCCCCCTTTGGAATGTTCAAATTAATATCCCTTAAAACGGTATGGACCTCGCCTGAAGGCTTGATAAATTCCTTCGTTACTCCTTTTAGTTCGATCATGTTTGGTGCCGTTTGTGTTACAGCTTCGTATACCCTCTTCTCCATATCACTCACCATCCTCCCCCATCCCTTTAAATGATAGCGTTTACATTTTTGATTATAGAATTAACAGAATATTAAATAAATATTTCTGCAATATGTTTGATAAAAGCAATAAACACAATTAAAACGATAAACACAACGGGAAAAATCACCTATTTTTGTAGACTCATCAGCAATTTATATTTTAAAATAAACATGTTCAGTATTTTCTGAAAAAAACAAAAGGAAAAGAATGTGATTAGACATGAAACATAAAAAAAACCAAGTAAAACTGCGCACTAAAATTAATCTTCTAATCTTACTCAATCTCCTTTTTGTCCTTTTACTTTTCATTGTTTCTCTTTCCTTCATCATGGTGCATCGCGAATATGATGAAACAGGCCAAACTGCTTTAGCAGTTGCAAAAACAGTAGCAGAATTGCCCGGAAATTGTTCAGGCCTTCCAAAAACAAGATCCTTCTTTACAAATTCAACCTATTGCAGAAGATATTCGAAAAAAAGTGGGAGCCCAGTTCATTGTCATTTCCAATACGAATTTAATTCGTTACAGCCATCCTGACCCTAAAATGATAGGAAAACATATGGTGGGCAATGATGATAAACTTGTTTTACACGGGCAAGGGAGCATTACCCAAGCTACCGGGACTCTAGGCCTTTCCATTCGTGGAAAATACCCGATCTATAATTTACAGCACCAGCAAATTGGTGTCGTATCTGTTGGTTTTCTACTTCAGGATATTTGGAAAAAGATAACTTCCTTAATTCTCGAAATAATCGGCATTGGGATTATAGCCCTAATCGTCGGGCTAATTGGTGCTTTTATTCTCTCCGGTCATATTAAAAAACAAATTTTTAATTTAGAGCCATATGAAATCGCCTTCCTAACAAAACAGCAGGCGGCCATTCTTGAATCGATTCGGGAAGGAATAGTAGCCATTGATACAGATGGAAATATTACAACATTAAACCAAGAAGCAAAAAATATGTTGGATTACGGATCAGACGGTTTAAATGGGACAGCCATTACATCAATATTGCCGAACTCACGACTTACCGAAGTTATAAATGATGGTATTCCGCATTATGATCAACAAATGATCGTAGGTAATAATTTGGTTGTCGTAAATAGGGTACCTGTAAAACTCAACGGCGAGGTGATTGGGGCAGTAGGCAGTTTCCGAGATAAGCTTCATCTGGACCATTTAGAAAATCGGCTTGCTGATATCGGGAATTATGTTGATACATTACGCAGCCAACGCCATGAATTCATGAATAAGCTTCACCTTATTTCCGGTTTAATCCAAATGCAAGAATATGAACTTGTAAAAGAGCTGATTGATAAAGTGCATACTGAACAACAAAATGTTCTTAACTTCTTTTTAGCTCATATTCGTGATCCAGCTATTGTCGGTGTCCTTATGGGGAAAATGCACCGAGCAAAAGAGCTTGGTATCCATCTAGCTGTTTCAGAAAACTCTGATGTAAAAGAGCGTTGCCCGCACAGAGAGATCATTCTTACGATTCTAGGAAATGCCATTGAAAATGCAATGGAGGCCATACAAGCCTTTGATTCGAAAAAAGAAGCATCTAAAATCAATGTTTATATGAAGGAGGAAATCGATCATCTATACGTGGAGATAAGTGATAATGGCCCTGGTATTGATCCTAAGCTTGGGAATAAAATTTTTGAAGATGGTGGAACAACCAAAGGAGAAAATAGAGGGTTAGGGTTGGCATTACTAACCCGCTTAGTAGCAAGGCAAAATGGCAGTATTAAGATGATTTCTTCCTTAGAAGGGGCAACATTACAAGTAAGTTTACCAAAAATGGAGGTTTAGGATGGATAATCGTTCATTGCGTGTGCTGGTCGTAGATGATGATTTTATGATTGCAAAACTGCACGGGAAATTTATTGATTCTCAAATAGGATATAAATTGGTCGGCACAGCCCATAGCTACGAAGAGGCATTATCATGTATGGACAAACATGAGCCTGATCTTTTGCTTTTAGATATTTATCTTCCCGATCGGTCCGGGTTAGAATTGCTACATACAATCCGCTTACAAAATAGACGTTGTGATGTGCTGTTAATTACAGCGGCAAAAGAACTTGAAACAGTCGAGATGGGCTTCCGTTTTGGTGTCATTGATTATCTTATTAAGCCTTTTAATTTTTCTCAATTGCAAGCTGCACTGATAAAATATTCAAAATTTAAATCCCGACTTTCTGCTTATTCTGAAGTAGACCAAGGGACCTTAGATGATTTAAAAAAGCTGCGGATTTCAGAATCATCCCTGCCAATCAACCCAAAAGGGATTGATATACGTACGTTAGAAAAAATCAAAATTTGTATCCTTGATTCGGCAAATCCATTAAGTGCGGATCAAATTGCCAAATTAGCAGGAGTAAGCCTTTCAACAACACGAACTTATCTTACCCACTTAGTAGACGAACAAATATTAATAGAAGAACAAAAATACGGAACAGTTGGACGCCCGCTCCGTTTATACCGGATTGCTAATTGAGAAGCGAAAACCTGGCTCCTCTTTGGAACCAGGTTTATTTTTAGGGTTTCAATACAACTTTAATACAATCTTCCATTTTTGTATCAAATACTTCATATCCATGCTTTGCCTGGTCAAGCGGCAGGACATGAGTGATGATATCACTTGGATCCACTTTTCCCTCGGCAAACAGATTATAAAGAAACGGCATGTATGGGATCACTGGTGCTTGTCCCATTTTCAGGTCAATATTTCGTTGAAATAAATCCCCAAGCGGGAAAGCATTATACCGACCGCCATATACACCTGTTACTTGGATGGTTCCACCTTTTCGAACAGCTTGACTTGCAATGACGAGAGCACTCATCGTTCCGCCATGAAGCTTTAAACCTGTTGCCAAAAATTCCAGCGGGGTCATTTTCCCGTCCATTCCCACAGCATCAATCACGACGTCTGCTCCGCCCTGAGTAATCTCCCGCAAATATTCACCTGTGTTATCATGCTGTTCAAAATTGACGGTCTCTACTTTATTGGTTTTCTTTGCATGCTCCAAACGATAGTCAATATAATCCACTGCAATAACCCGTTTAGCCCCTTTATACCAGGAAAATTTTTGAGCAAGCAATCCAACTGGTCCGCAGCCTAAAACGACAACGGTATCGCCATCCTTCACCCCTGCATGATCGACACTCCAATAGGCCGTACCTGCGGCATCTGCCAATAAAACTAACTTTTCATCTTCAACTTCACAATTCTCAGGAATTTTGAATGGAGTAAAGTCGCCAAATGGGACACGCATATATTCAGCTTGCCCGCCGGCGTAGCCGCCTGTTGTTTCCGTATACCCAAAAAAGCCGCCCATTTCACCATGAGGATTCGAATTATCACATTGGCTTGTCAGATCGTGTGTACAATACCAGCAGTGGCCGCAGCTAACATTAAAAGGAATAATGACCCTGTCACCTTTTTTTAGTTTGGTCACTTCTGGGCCAACTTCTTCCACAACCCCCATTGGCTCATGACCGATCACGTAGTCCGTTGGGGTGTTTGGAATCATAGCGTGGATTAAATGCAAATCAGAACCACAAATAGCCGAGGTAGTAATTTTTACAATAATATCATCTGCGTTTTTGATTGAGGGGTCTTTTACTTCTTTCACTTCGACATTTTTAATTCCTTGGTATGTAACTGCCTTCATTCTGAACAACCTCCCTCCTATTTATTAGGTGTCGCAAACATTCCTCTTCGGTCCGTATCATTCGGATAGATATTTAATAAGGCAATTTGAACAGCCGTCTCAGCTGCTTTTATATCAATTGGAAATTGTTCGTTCACATCGTATGGATGAAGCCAGCCTTTTTTCATCATCAATTCCGATAATTCACTATGCAGATCAATAGCTGCTTCCAATTGTCTGCGTAATGCCATCCTTAACTCCGGGTTAGCAGTTTCGGTAATAGCAAAACCATAATTTCGGATCCCGCTCTTCACCATCAATAAAAAATCCATGGCAAAAGCTGAATCAGCTAAGTCTGGCATCCCTTCAGCATTTCTTGGGTCTAAATAGTCTTCCATTTCCTCACCTCTACTGGATTTCAGGTATTTGTTTATAAAATCCCAACAGTTCATTTACATCTTTAATGGACTGCTGAACATCTTTTTCCATCAATGCCTTCAAATCATTATCAAAACATAGGCCTTGCATTAATTTTGAGCGTAATAAACATACTGTCTTAAAATTAAGAATTTCATGGGTTTCCATAGTTTCATGCAATGCTAAAGATTCAAGTTCCATAAAATCACCTCTGATTTATATTCCCCGTTTGTTAAATACTTTTATGCAAATGTTCAGTTTGAATAAGAATGGCACTTCTTAGAAATCATAAAAAACAAATCTTTATCATGCAGGGAGTGGAAAAATTGACTAAATACCTGGCACTTCATGAAACACTGGATCTACATGAACTTTTAACATTTAAAAATCTTTGTTTAACCAAGGCAACAACCATGAGTGCTCTCGCCCAGGATGAGGAATTAAAAAATCTGCTTGCCAATGATGCCGCATCCGGAACAAGACATATAGAACAACTGCAAATCTTTCTAACAAATCGGAGGGAACATTGATGAATCAATTTATTCAAAATATGGTGGGAATGGGAGGAATAACAGATCAAATTATTGCAACAGATTTGTTAATTTCGGCAAAGGCTGGTGTTCATAACTATGCAGTAGCCATCACGGAGGCTGCGACCCCAGAACTAAGGGCAACTTTAAAGGAACAATTATTTGCTGCTATTGATACACATGAAGCTGTCAGTAATTATATGGTGGCTAAAGGATTCTACCATCCTCATAATTTAGGTGAACAGTTGAATGTTGATTTAACTGCCACTGACACGGCTTTAAATCTTGCTGAAAAGTAAAACACATGAAATTCTATTTTGGTCGTCAATCAAGGTAATTGACGGCCATTTCCAGTGACAATTATTATTGACATGAATGGAATGTATTGTTAAGATTTTTTCATTGAATATAGCAAGCAATGAAAGTTATGGGTAAAACTATAACTGGAGCAGCTTCTGGAGAGACCGATTTTTTGCGGCGCCGAAGGATTCACAATCTCAGGCAAAAGGACAGAAGAAGATTTTGTGCAATCCTGCACACTCTTCTATACCTTTACCCAAGATTGGTCATGATCCAATCTTTTTTTATTTCTCAAAATGAGGTGGAAAATATGGAAAGAAGAAGAGCAGTAGTTAGTGTTATTGGAAAGGACCAAGTCGGCATTATTTCAAGAGTTACCACCATACTAGCTAATAATAATATGAACATTCTTGACATTAGTCAAACCATTTTACAAGACTTTTTTACCATGATGATGCTGATTGATGTCTCAACAGTTGAAAATTTAAACAAGCTTCGGGAAGAACTAGATATAGCCGCCGAAGATATGGGCTTAAAAATCAATATTCAACTAGAAGAAATCTTTCAGGCCATGCACCGAATTTAATTGAGGGAGAGATACATATGCCAATTGCAATGGATGAGATACTCCAAACCATACGAATGGTGCAAATGGAGAACTTAGATATCCGCACTGTTACGATGGGAATCAGTCTCCGCGACTGTGCAGATTCGAATTTCGAAAAAATGAAAGAAAACGTTTATTCAAAAATCACAAAGTATGCCAAAAATTTAAAAACGGTAGCCGAAGAAACGGCACAGGAATATGGGGTCCCGATTATCAACAAACGGATTTCCATCACCCCGATCGCAGAAATTCTCGGGAATGCAACTGTAGAGCAAACTATTGAGCTTGCGAAAACCCTTGATAAAGCTGCTAAAAAACTTGGTGTTGATTTTATCGGAGGCTTTTCTGCACTTATTCATAAAGGTTTATCAAAAGGCGATGAAACCCTCCTGCAGGCCCTTCCAGCAGCACTAAGTGTGACGGAGCGGGTTTGTTCATCGATTTCAGTGGGAACAACAAAGACTGGAATTAACATGGATGCCGTGCGTAAATTGGGCTTTCTCATCAAAGATGCCGCTGAATTAACAAGAGATCAAAATGGAATCGCCTGTGCAAAACTGGTTGTATTCTGTAATCCAGTTGAAGACAATCCTTTTATGGCAGGGGCCTTTCATGGGGCAGGTGAAGGCGAAGTCGTCTTGAATGTTGGCGTAAGCGGACCGGGTGTAGTATTAAATGCCTTAAAGCGCCATCCAAATGTGGACCTTGGTCAGGTAGCGGATATTATCAAAAAGACCGCTTTCAAAATTACTCGTGCTGGTGAACTGATTGGCCGCGTTGTCGCTGAGCGGCTTGGCATTCCATTTGGAATTATGGACCTTTCACTCGCACCCACAAATGCGGTAAATGATAGCGTTGCCGATATCCTTGAGGAAATTGGACTTGAGCGCGTCGGAACGCACGGAACCATAGCGGCACTTGCCCTAATGAATGATGCGGTGAAAAAAGGCGGTGCGATGGCTAGCTCTTATGTTGGGGGCTTAAGCGGTGCGTTTATTCCGGTTAGTGAAGATAACGGTATGATCCGCGGTGTTGTCGACGGTGCACTTAGCTTGTCCAAGCTCGAAGCGATGACATGTGTATGTTCCGTTGGCCTTGATATGATTGCTTTAACAGGTGACGTTTCACCTGCCACCCTTTCTGCGATTATTGCAGATGAAGCAGCTATCGGAATGATTAATAAAAAAACAACCGCCGTACGGGTTATCCCTATCCCAGGTAAAAAAGAAGGCGAAATGGTCGAGTTTGGAGGACTTCTTGGCAGAGCACCAGTAATGGGCGTAAATCCATACAGTTCCGAAAAAATGATTAATCGCGCTGGAAGAATCCCAGCACCATTGCAGGCTTTGATTAATTAATAAAGACAAAGAGAAACCTCTGATGGACTGATATCAGGGGTTTCTCTTACTTTAAGTAAGATCAGGTAATCAGGTAACCTTGTCTTTTTTGTTACCTTCAATCCCAGTTTGGACCACTCATGGTCACGAGATTCCCTTTTTCGTTACCTTCAATCCCAGTTCGGACCATTCATGGTCACGAAATTCCCTTTTTCGTTACCTTCAATCCCAGTTCGGACAGCTCATGGCCACGAGATTCCCGTTTTCGTTACCTTCAATCCCAGTTCGGACAGCTCATGGTAACAAGATCCTCATTCTCGTTCGCTGTGGTTCTATTTGAATTTATCAGCAATAGCCGCCGTAATCTCCTGTGCTGTTTTTGGGATCGACGTTTTTAAGACTTTGTTCACGACCTTTCCCATTGCTCCTTGAGCGTTAATCTCCAGATACCCTATTACTTTTGTTTGGTCTTTTCCAAGCGCTTCGGCCTGAAAATACCCATTGCCTAAGAACTTCTCATTCAATCCCTTTAAATCAAATGTTACCTTAGTAGGCGGAATCCACTCTCTTATCGTTACCATTAAACTGATTTTCTTTTTTAGAATTCCAATGTCTTGATAAAACTCCCAAGTCGATAGACGCTCATTAAATTTTTTATGTGTTATATAACCTGGGATAAGCGGGGCCCAGTTATCCATATCTTTCACAAAGCTCCACACTTTTTCAATTGGCAGGTTAATGATTTCTTCGTGTATTCCACTTGGCATTTCCATTTCCCTCTTTCCCCATTATAAAAGACCTCCCAATGAAGAAGGTCTTCCTTACTTGTTATATGATTGAAAAAGGTTGTCTTAGAAGAAAAACAAACT
Organism: Neobacillus sp. PS3-12; assembly: GCF_030915385.1. Lineage (GTDB taxonomy): Bacteria > Bacillota > Bacilli > Bacillales > Cytobacillaceae > JAEVLT01. The sequence continues at coordinate 1,517,164 of NZ_CP133268.1, forward strand.
ATTTTGTTTGATAAAGGAATTGCTGAATCCGCTTTGCTGCCTCTGAAAGCCGCTCAGCAGGCTGAACCAAGGCGATTCTTACATAACCTTCACCCTTTTGACCGAATGCATCCCCAGGAACTACGGCAACACCAGCTTGCTCTATTAATTCAAATGTAAATTCCCGCGACTTCCATCCAGATGGTATTTTAGCCCAAACAAACATGGTTGCCGGTGACTTAGCCACCTTCCAGCCGCTCTGTTCCAGACCGCCTAATAAAGCATCACGACGGCGCTCATACTCATTTACCTGATCCTGAAGGGCTGAGTAATCAGACAAAAGTGCTGCTTCTCCAGCTTTTTGAATCGGATAGAAAATTCCATAATCAACAAGACCTTTTAAGGAATTTAAAATCGTTAGTGCTGTCGGATTTCCCACTGCGTAACCAATCCTGCACCCCGCCATATTAAATGTTTTGGAAAGTGAATTAAATTCGATGCCAACCTCTTTTGCACCCGAAATGGACATAAAGCTGATCTGCGGATTTCCATCAAAAATTAATTCGGAATAAGCAAAATCATGGATAACTAAGATATTATGTTCCTTGGCAAATTGGACAACTTTTTCAAAGAAACTTTTATCTGCCAGAGCGGTTACTGGATTCCCTGGGTAACTGATAATCATCATTTTGGTTTTTTTCAAGATTTCTAAGGGAATTTCGTCCAATTGCGGCAAGAATTGATTTTCTTCCAATAATGGCATGGGGTAAATGATTCCCCCCGCTAACACAACATTATCCTGATAGATTGGATAACCAGGATCAGGGACAAGTACATAATCACCAGGATTGATAAAAGCTGTAGCCAAATGGGCCAGTCCATCTTGTGAACCCATTAGTTGAAGTACTTCCGAAGCCACGTCAAGTTCAACTGAATAGCGGTTTTTATAAAAAGAACAAACAGCACGATTAAAATCAGGTATACCCGTTAATGTATATCCGTACTTTGTCGGGTCTGCAGCGTATTTTACCAAGGTACTAACCGCAGAAGAAGATGGCGGAAGGTCGGGACTTCCGACACTTAAATCAATAACATCTATGCCTCTTTTAATCGCTTCATGCTTCCTGTTTGCAACTTCTGTAAAAATACTTTCTGTCATCGATTGAAGTTTTTTTGATGCAACAATATTCACAAGATTCCCCTCCAATAATTCTATTTTAATCATACCGTTTTTAACTAAATAAAGATATATTAAAATAGAAAATTCGGACTTTTGACTTTATAAAAAAAGGCCGATTATTTTTAAATCGGCCTCACATTTATTTACTATTGATATTTCTTCACAAACCGCTCCATCCTCGTGATTGCTTCTTTAAGCTGATCCATTGAGGAGGCGTATGAGCAGCGGATATGTCCTTCTCCACTCTCTCCAAAAACATCACCAGGTACTACGGCAACTTTTTCTTCTAGAAGAAGTTTTTCAGCAAAATCCTGCGATGTTAGGCCAGTGCTCTTAATTGAAGGAAACGCATAGAAAGCACCACCAGGATTATGGCAAGACAAGCCAATTTCATTAAAGGAATTGACAATAAAATTTCTTCTGCTGCGATAGCTTTGTCTCATTTCTTCGACTTCCGGCATGCCATTCTTTAACGCTTCAATGCCGGCATGCTGAGACATCGTTGAAGCGCACATCATCCCATATTGATGGATTTTATAGATGGCCTCAGAAATTTCCTTAGGAGCACAAACGAAACCTAAGCGCCATCCTGTCATGGCAAAAGCTTTCGAAAATCCATTGATAAGGATAGTTCGTTCGATTAGCCCTTCGATCGCTGCAAACGAAGTAAATTCCTCATCGTAAGAAAGCTCCGCATAAATTTCATCGGCAATCACAAGCAAATCATGCTTTTTAACGATATCAGCGATTTTCTCAAGATCCGCTTTTCCGAGCTGTGTTCCTGTTGGATTGTTTGGAGAACAAATAAGCAACGCCTTTGTTTTTGGTGTGATTGCCGCCTCCAACTGTTCAGGCTTCAATTTAAAATCATTTTCCGCAAGTGCTTGAACGGTAACAGGATTTCCTCCTGCCATCGTTACTAATGGCGCATATGCAACAAAGCATGGCTCAACGACAATTACCTCTTCGCCAGGGTTTAAGATCGCTCTTAATGCAAGGTCTAACGCCTGACTGGCGCCAACCGTTACGATAATTTGATTCGCAGGATCATATGCTACGTTAAAGCGCTTATCCATGTAACGGGAGATTTCCTTTCTTAATTCAATCATGCCCGCATTTGCTGTGTATGTTGTATAGCCTTCTTCCAATGAATGGATGGCAGCTTCCCTAATTGTCCATGAAGTGACAAAGTCCGGCTCACCTACACCAAGGGAAATAACTCCCTCCATGTTGGCAGCCAGATCAAAAAAGCGCCGAATTCCAGAAGGCTTTAGTTCCTGAACCTTGTTTGATACAAAAGAAGTTTTAATCATGGTGATACCACTATCCTCTTATCTTGATCTGTATCTTCAAAGATCGTGCCATCATGCTTATATTTTTTCAAGATGAAATGTGTTGCTGTTGATACAACTGAATCTAGCGCAGAAAGCCTTTCGTAGACGAATTTAGCAATTTCATTCATCGAGCCTGCTTCTACATATACGGCTAAATCATAAGCTCCAGACATTAAGTACACAGATTCCACTTCTTTAAAGCGATAAATCCTTTTCGCTACTTCTTCAAAGCCTACATCTCTTTTTGGGGTAACCTTTACTTCAATCATCGCTGTTACCCCTGTATGTTCATCTACTTTCGCCCAGTTAATGATCGTTGAATAGCGGACAATTACTCGCATATCTTCTAATTTTTTTAGGGTAATGCCAATCTCCTCTTCGGATAAACTTGTCATTTTTGCTAGGTCTTGTAGTTCAGTTCGGCTGTTTTTTTCAATAATGCTCAGCACTTCTAATTCCTTTTCATTTAAGTGCATTGGAATAAATCCTCCTTGTGCCAATAAAAAAGTTAATGTGAATCTGGCAGAATGTCCAAAATTTGTTCTTGAATCGTATTATACATATCCCGAAACAAGATTGACAATATAAAGACCTTCCCCTTTTTCCAAATAAACATATATCATTATATCAAATATGGACTTAAACTGTTATAATTTATTTTTAATTTTTTGAATAAATGAATCAATCTGTTCTGTAACAGATTGAAAAAACCCTAGATAAAAAATAAAGCGGCCTTAAAATCGGCCGCTTTTCGTATTATTCTACATCATAATCCCGCCATCAACATGGAGCACCGTTCCGTTCACGTAATTTGATTCCTCAGAGGCTAAGAATAAATAGGCATTCGCAATGTCCTCTGGTTTCCCAAGTCTTCCGAGCGGGATCGTTTTCCTTATCCCATCCAGGATATTCTCCGGAACCTTCTCCACCATTGCTGTTTCAATAAATCCAGGTGCGACAGCATTGACATTGATTCCTTTTCTTCCAAGTTCCTTAGCCCATGTTTTTGTCATACCCACAACCGCCGCTTTTGCAGCAGCATAATTGGTTTGACCGACATTCCCATAAACACCTGATACAGAAGAAGTACTAATAATTCTTCCCCAGCCCTTTTCAAGCATATATGGCAGAGCGGCTTGTGTACAATGGAAAACGCCTGTAAGGTTTACGTCCAATACTCTTTGAAAGTCTTCAACTGATAGCTTCTTCAACATGGCATCCCTGGTAATCCCAGCGTTATTCACAAGAATATCGACACCACCATAGATCTTGGCAACATCTTCAACCAATTTGTCAACGCTTGCACGATCTGCTACATTAACTTGAAAAAAAGTGACTTCATACCCTTCATCCCGTAGCTCATTCGCCCGGTGCCTTCCCTGTTCCACATTAAAATCTGTAAGGGCTACCTTAGCCCCTTCCCTTGCAAAAGTACGTGCTGCCGCTAGACCTAAACCATTTGCTGCCCCCGTAATAATCGCCACTTTATCTTTTAATCTCAATTTCTCCACCTCTTCAGATAAAAATTCCGACATAGCGGTTAATAAGTAGTTTAAACTGGTGTGATCTTAAGGTCGTATCAGCTATCGTTTCTTTTAAGATTGTACTCTGTGTTCTTCGTGATTATGACTTGTTTTGCCATAAAATGGATAAGTTCACGAGTTTTCAGCTTTAACCTTCATATAGGCCATTGCTGCTTCAATTGACTCAAATAATTGCTCCTGATCCTTCTGGACGTGAGTTACTTTTATTCGCCATTGTTTCTTCTCTTTTTCACACTGATCCCCCGCAAGTTGAAACCGAACTACGAAGGAGGCGATCTGTTTTGATTCCACTCAAGAATTCCTCCTATCCCTCCAGGTTTTCCTTTTTCTTGAGGACTTTTTGCTTCTTCCGTTTCCATTTAACCGTTTTGAGTGTACCGACAATTCCCTTTGGGAAAAAGATGACGGTCAAAATATAGACAATTCCAAAGAAGATTATCCAGCGTTCAAATATCCAATATTGCTTGGCTAATTCTGATAACCAATTATGAGCAAATTCAATTAATCCGGAGCCAATGATCGCTCCAACCAGTGTACCTACTCCCCCAATAATGGTCATTAATAAAGCATCTAAGGTGATGTCCATCGAAAAAACACTTGTATTGACAAATCTTAATGAAATCGCATAAAGAATTCCGGCAAAGCCCGCAAGAATTCCTGCTGCAATACTTGCAGCAACCTTATAGTGAAGTACCTGGTATCCCAATGACTCTACACGTTGTTCATTTTCCCTGATGGCTTGAAGAACTTTTCCAAGCGGAGAATTGGTAAATAGTTTTAAAAAGATAAACACTGCCACCATCACAATAAGACAAAGAAGATAATAATTGGTGCGGTCAATAAATTGTTCTGGAATCATGAAAGTAAATCCATCATTACCAAATGTTAATGACCGCCATTTTTCAGCAGCAACCGCCATTAACCCCGCTAAAGACAAAGTCAGCATGGCATAAAAATGACTTTTTAAACGGAGCGTAAGCAAGCCGACGATAAAACTGACAATGCTTGTCAGCACAATGGTTGCCAGCACTGCAAAAGCAAATGATAACAAAGTTGGCTCCATTCTTTTCATAAAAATCCCTATTGAATAGGCGCCGATTCCAAAAAACATCGCATGCCCAAATGAGACGATTCCGGTAAATCCCAATAAAAGATCGTAGCTCATGGCAAAAATGGAGAAGATAAAGATTTGTGTCAACAAAATAAATAGGTTTCTAGATTCATAAACGAATGGCAGCAGAAACAGAAAAACAGCAATGATGATGTAAATGGCTTTTGCTCGATGCTTTATGATCCCCATGACGTTCTCACCCCTTCACCCCAAATAATCCCTGCGGCCTTACAATCAGAACAATTGCCATTAAGAGCATGTTTACGGCAAGCGATAAATCCGGAAGGTAATAGGCCATAAACGAACTGGACAAGCCTACGAGGATGGCTGCCAAAACAGAACCAGTGAAGTTCCCCATCCCGCCAATCACCACAACAATAAAAGCGAGGATAGCAAAATCCATTCCCATACCCGCATGGATCACTCCGGAGTAGGGACCAAAGAGGACACCGCCAAGTGCCGCCATTCCCGACCCGACCATAAACACATACATAAATACCTTTTTAATATTGATTCCGAGAGCTTGGACCATATCCTTATTCATAACCCCCGCTCTAACAACTAAGCCAATTTTCGTACGTTTAAGAGAATATTGAACAAGTCCAAAGACGATCAATCCCACGAAAATAATAAAAGCCCGATACTTGATAATGATGACGCCGCCCAATTCCCAACTCCCTTTTAAGTAATCAGGAGGGGCTGCCGTGATTTGGTTTGGTCCCCAAACAACTTTAAGCAGTTCTGATAAAATAAGCATAAAGCCCAGTGTAATTAAGATTTGTTGGACGTGATTGCCATAAACAGGCTTGATAATCCATTTTTCGGTTAAAATCCCGACTAAAAAACCAACGATTATCGCTCCTAAAATACCAATTAAGAAACTGCCAGTCTTCGAAAAAATCCAGATGCCGCTATAAGCTCCCCAGGCAAAAAGTCCGCCATGAGCAAAATTAAGAACGTCCATCAAACCAAAAATAAGCGTTAACCCAGCTGCTAATAAGAAAATCAACATTCCTGTCGCTAAACCATTGATAGTTAAGTTCATAAAGAGGTCCAACCGTTTTCCTCCTTTCTAGGCAATTCCGAGATATTTCCGTTTCATCTCGTCATCCTCTTTTAATTCCTTCATTCTGCCCTGCATAACCGTCCGTCCATCATCAACAATATAAAAACAATCCCCGATTGTACTTGCCATCATAAAATTTTGTTCCACTAATACAACTGTCGTTTTCTCTTTTATTTGCATGATCGATTCCATTACTTTTTCAACAACAATGGGTGCTAAGCCCTTACTGGGTTCATCAATTAATAACAGTTCATTATCATTCACATAGGCCCTTGCGATGGCAAGCATTTGCTTTTGACCTCCGCTTAAGTAGCCTCCTTGCTTGTTCCAAAATTTCTTTAAGTCAGGAAAAAGATTTAAAATCCAGTTCATTCGGCTCATGGTTGCTTCATCTTCTTTTTGGATGGCTACCTTCATATTTTCTTCAACCGTAAGTCCAGCAAATATCCCTTGATCCTCAGGAACATAGCCGATTCCTTTTTGGGCGACCTTAAAGGTTTGCAGGTGCTGGATAATCTCTTCTTTATAGAGAATGGTCCCTTTTGCCGACGGCGTCAGTCCCATAATCGTTTTTAATGTCGTCGTTTTCCCGGCTCCATTTCTTCCGAGCAAAACCGTCACTTCCCCTTTTTTAACCTTCAAGCTGACACCTTGTAAAATATGATATTGTCCAATATAGGTTTCTATCTCTTGAAGTTCCAGCAAGCTACTCATTGTACAGACCTCCCAAATAGGCAGACTGAACAGTTTCATTTTTCATAATTTCCCCGGAGTCCCGTCAGCAAGTAACTTTCCATTAAAAAGAACCATAATCGAATCAGACAAATCCAGGATCATATCCATTTTGTGTTCGATTAAAATAATTGTCCGATTCCCCTGCTCTTTTATTTTGCGGATTACCTCTAAAATGGCGGGAACTTCTTCTAATGACATGCCTGCAGTAGGCTCGTCTAGCAGCAAGACTTCTGTTTCCAGGGCTAAAAGCATTGCCATTTCCAGCTTTCTTTTTTCGCCATGTGCAAGACTCCTGGCAGTAAAGTCCTTTTTATCCTCTAACAACACCAGTCTTAGCCATTCAATCGCTTTTTCCCCAAACCGTGGATAACGTTTATATGGAATTAGCATTTGATAGCGGATTCCGGCTTGTGATTGAACAGCTAAACGGACATTCTCCAGTACCGTTAAATTAGGGAAAACGTTTGTAATTTGAAACGAACGGCCAATTCCGGCTCTTGTTCTTTTTGTTGCCGAAAATTTCGTGATATCTTTTCCCCGTAAATAAATTTTTCCTCTTGATGGTGTTAATTGGCCGCTTAGTAAATTAAAAAAAGTGGTCTTACCGGCGCCATTTGGTCCAATAATCGATTTAAAATGTCTTTCAGGAACAGAAAAATGAACCGAATCTACGGCAGTATGGCCGCCAAAGTTAATCGTTAAATCATTTGTTTCTATGAGGGCTGTCAAACATTGGTCACCGCCTTGGTTTTGAGAGATAAGGAAGAGGGTGACCTTTAGAAGTCGACCCCTCTTTTTTTGATTTCGCCAAAATGAATATTAATTTCGCCAAACTAGAAATTATTTCGCCAGAACTGACGTTAATTTCGCCGATCTGGACATTTATTTCGCTAAACCACTTTTTACCTACTTTTTATTGCGAATCGGCGGTGCTGTTTCTTCTGGAGTTAATACCCTTTCAAGGACTGGAACTGGATAAGAGACCCCCGCCTTATTCTCCAATTTAATCGCATACAAGGATTGCAGTGCCTGATGATCTTCCTTGCGGTAGGTCATTTTACCTTTTGGTGTATCAAAGCTCATACCTTCCATCGTTTTGATCAACTTATCAGCATTTGTATCACCATTTGTTTTCTTAAGCGCTTCCACAATCGAGATCGCAGCACTCATGCCGCCAGGTGTAAATAGATCTGGAACATCGCCATTAAATCTCTTCTTGTGTTCACTAACGAGCCAGTCATTGATTTTATTTTTTGGAAGATCGTAATAATAAACAGTAAAGCCTTCCATTCCCACAAGCGGCGCCATTGTTGACAACGCAGCAATATCTGGTGCACCAGTTGAGATTTTAATTCCTTTTTCTTGAACCTTCATGTCAGCAATTTGCTTCCATGGTGTGTTTGCCCCTGCCCAAGTAACAAATAAGTAGTCTGGCTTGGCATCGATGATTTTTTGAATATTAGAAGTGAAGTCAGTTGCAGTAGGCGGCGCATATTCTTCCGCTACAATCTTTGCACCAAGCTTTTGGGCAGCTTCTTTGAAGGCTGCTACTCCATCACGGCCAAAGGAGTAATCTGGTGCAAGGGTTGCAATCTTAACTCCCTTTTTAGCAATCGCTGCTGCTCCGGCAACTGCGTCCTGTGAAGAATTGCGTGCCGAGTGGAAAATATATTTATTAAAGTCAGCACCAGTGATACTGTCTGCTGCAGCTGGCTCAACTACCATTATCTTTTTATATTCCTGGGCAAGAGGCATTACTGCCAATGTATCAGCTGAACTGGACGAACCCACAAGGAAATCAACCTTATCCTCCTCCAACAGCTTTGTTGCTTTTTGAACGGCTACATCTGGTTTTGTTTCTGTATCCTCAACAATAAATTGAATTTTTCTGCCATCAACATTCATGGTGTTATTAGTGGCATAATCAAGTCCAAGTTCAAAGCCGCGTAAAGTTTGTTTACCATAGGTTTCTAGTGCACCCGTCTTTGAAGCCAGCACCCCTATTTTGATCGGCTGGTTGTTTTCTGTATTTTTACTTCCCCCAGCATTCTGATTTGATGTTGTTTTGTTCGTTCCGCAGGCACTAGCTAAAACGATTGTCAAAATAAGCAAAAACATTAAAGCTGCTTTTCGTGAAAGAACCTTCACTCTTTTTCCCCCTTAAAATGTTTGTAATAAAAACTGGCAAAGCTTTAACTGTATCTTAAGAGGGGCAAGTTACAAATAAGTTACAAAATTGTAACGCTGTAATGGATTAAAATAAAAAATGAGCCACTTAATTTCCAATTCTATTAACCTCTCAAATGATAGGAAGCGACTAAACTTACTTCATTTGAGAGGGCGAACAGGATAATCGAAATGGCTCAATTTCATGATATAAAATTTTTAAAAGAGGTTAAAGGTTTATCGCATAAGAGGCGAGACCCTGAATATTTACTTAGTGACAGAAGCTGGTTCAAACGGCCATGCAGGCAACTGCTTACGAAGTGGCTTGTCTTCCCTATATCCCAAAGCATACTCTCCCTGCATAATTGTATGAATTTCTCTGGTACCTTCGTAGATAACCGGAGCTTTTGAATTCCTTAAATAGCGCTCAACAGGATATTCATCGGAGTAGCCGTATGCACCGTGGATTTGAACCGCATCATTTGCAGCTTCAAAGGCAGCATTGCATGAAATCCACTTTGCAAGAGATGTTTCTTTTGTATTTCGTTTACCCTGATTCTTTAACCATCCTGCTTTAAAAACGAGCAATCTGGAAATCTCAAGGTTTGCACTCATTTTCGCAATCATTTGCTGCACAAGCTGATGCTTTCCGATTTCGTTTCCAAATGTTTTTCTTTCATGGCAATACTTAAGACTGGCTTCAAGACTGGCTTCGAGCAATCCAACTGCCCCTGCTGCTACAGTAAATCTGCCATTATCTAGCGCAGTCATGGCAATCTTGAAACCTTCCCCTTCTTCACCCAATCTATTTTCAACAGGAACTTTTACATCGGTGAAAAATAGTTCCCCTGTATTTCCAGCACGAATACCTAATTTCCCCTTTATCGCTTTTGAATCAAATCCTTCAAAACTGCGTTCAACAATAAATGCTGTAATCCCTTTATGCCCCAAATCGTGATCTGTTTTGGCAAAAACCAAGAAATAATCTGCAACATCACAAAGGGAAATCCATGTTTTAGAGCCATTTAGAATATAATATTCTCCATTAAGCACAGCAGTTGTTTTCATTGCAGCAACGTCTGATCCTGCATTTGGCTCCGTCAATCCGAACGCACCAATTTTAGTACCTTGTGCCTGCGGAACTAAATACTTTTGCTTTTGTTCCTCGGTTCCCCACTGCAATAAAGTCATGCAGTTTAACCCGGTGTGGACAGAAACAGCTGTCCGATAGGCGGTATCTCCACGCTCTAATTCCTCACATACAATCGCCAGTGTATTATAATCCATGCCGACGCCGCCATACTCTTCAGGTATGCAGACACCCATTAATTGCAAATCCGCTAATTTTTTTAAGATTGCTGGTTCAAAATGTCCTTTACGATCCCATTCTTGAATATTTGGAATGATTTCTTTATCTACAAATTTCCTGATCATTTTCTTTACACTTTGCTGTTCTTCCGTTAACTCAAAATTCATCATCATAATTTCCTCCTAAATAATTTTATTTTGTTTAAAATTCTTTATTTCTTCAGCGTTATATCCTAAACATTCCATCAAATACTCTGTGTGTTCACCGTGTAATGGAGGGTGATGTCTCATGGTTACTGGTGTTTTCGATAATTTTAATGGTGAACCTGTTAATTGGAGATCATCAATGATTGGATGGTCGATCTTCACTACCATTTCTCTCTCCCTTATCTGCGGGTCTTCAAACATTTCTGCAACAGTGTTTATCGGCCCATTAGGAATCCCTGCAGCATCCAGACGTTCCTTCCACTCTATTTTAGTCCTTTTCATTAAGTGTTCTTCACAAATGGCAATCAGTTTGTCTCGATTTTTTATGCGGTTTTCATTTCGAACAAATTCTTCCATCTCTGCTAATTCCGGTCTGCCCAAAACAGCTGCAAATCTTTTAAACTGCTCATCATTTCCTACAGCAATGACCAAATCCCCGTCTTCAGCTTTAAACACCTGATAAGGAGAAATATTTGGATGCTGATTGCCCATTCGCTTAGGAATAATGCCGCTGCAAAGGTAATTAGAGGCTACATTAATTAATGAAGAAACCTGACAATCCATCAAGGAAATATCAATTTCCTGCCCTTCTCCGGTTTTGTTTCGATGTTGTAAGGCTGATAGAATCCCAATGCATGTGTATAACCCTGTAAGAACATCTGCAATGGCCACCCCAACTTTTACCGGCTCCCCATCCGCTTCACCAGTAATGCTCATTAACCCGCTCATTGCTTGGATAATATAATCATAGCCGGATAAATCTTTATATGGGCCTGTTTTTCCAAAACCCGTTATTTGAGCCATAATTAGCCCGGGATTGATTTGTTTTAACTGTTCGTAACCATGCCCCATCTTTTCAAGCGTTCCAGTTTTAAAGTTTTGGACAACAACATCGGCAGAGCCCACTAATTTATGCAATATTTCTTGTCCTTTTTCAGACTTTAAATTAAGGGTTATACTTTTTTTATTTCGATTTGCACATAGATAATAGGCGCTCTCCCCGCTAAGGAATGGCGGTCCCCATTCCCTTGTCTCATCTCCTTTTTCAACATGTTCAATTTTGATAACTTCAGCACCAAGATCCCCAAGGATCATTGTGCAAAAAGGACCAGCTAATACTCGAGATAAATCAATGATTGTAATGTTTTCTAATGCCATTGCCATCCTTTTATCACCCCTTTTTAAAGGCATTTTTATAACCAGTCCCTTTTAAAACAGTTAACCTCTCCTTTTGGTAAATAGTTTTTTTACATCAAAAAGAGTCAGTAAAACAAACAACGTTTTTCAACATTGAAAGTTTCACTGACTCTTATTCATGGCTCGTCTTTTGGTTCATAAAAGATCAAGTGAATAAAGCCAATTAGATATTTCTTTCTTCATAAATAAGTAAGATCGTCCATGCAGCACGGCAAGAGCTGTCATCGATCTTTATATGATCATCATATAATATAATTCAGAATATTTCAACTATTTTATTTTGATATTTTAAAAAGCAATTGATACATATTTCACTTCAAGATATTCATCAATTCCGTAATGACCGCCTTCTCTCCCAAGGCCGCTTTCCTTAAATCCGCCAAATGGTGCTTGGGCAACGGTAGGAAGTGCATCATTAAGCCCTACTATTCCATATTCAAGTTTTTCGCTGATTCGAATAGCCCTGCTTAGGCTTTCAGTAAAGACGTAGGCAGCTAATCCATACGGTGTATTATTCGCACGATCAAGAACTTCTTCTTCTGTCTTAAACGTTGCAACTGGTGCGAGTGGCCCAAACGTTTCCTCCTTCATACAAAGCATTTCATCAGTAGCATTTGCTATAATCGTTGGTTCAAAATAGTAACCGTCGGCAATATTTGGTCTGTTACCCCCTTGAAGGATTTTTCCACCCTTGAGGATCGCATCATCAATTTGCTCTCTTACCTTATCAATGGCATTTAAGTCAATCATTGGCCCTACGTCTATTCCTTGATCCAATCCATTTCCAACCGTTAACTTTTTGACAGCCTGGCTGAATTTTTCATTAAATTCCTCCTCAATAGACTCGTGAACATAGATACGATTCGTACAAATGCATGTTTGGCCGGCATTCCTAAACTTTGAGCCAATAACATCTGCAACTGCCTTATCTATATTAGCATCATCCATAACAATAAACGGAGCGTGACCGCCTAATTCTAGTGAAATCTTCTTTACGGTGTCTGCAGCCCCCTTCATTAGCATCTTACCGACCTCAGTTGACCCAGTAAAGGTAAGTTTACGAACACGTTCATCTTGCAGCCATGCATCACCAATCGCTCTGGAATCTCCTGTTACTACATTTAACACGCCTTTTGGGATCCCTGCTTCATGGGCTAGCTCAACAAGCTTTATGGCAGTTAAAGGAGTTTGCGTTGCCGGTTTAATAACAGCAGTGCAGCCAGCGGCAAGTGCTGGAGCTACCTTCCGAGTAATCATTGAGGCAGGAAAATTCCATGGTGTAATCGCTGCAACTACACCTACCGGTTGTTTTTGAATAAGAATTCGTTTATTTGGATGGGAGGAAGGAATGGTTTCACCATAAATCCGTTTTCCTTCTTCCGCATACCAGGAAATATAGCTGTTCGCATTGTCTATTTCACCTATTGCTTCTTTCAATGGCTTTCCTTGTTCTAAGGTCATAATCCTTGCGATTTCTTCCTTATTTTGCTCAACTAATTGGAACCATTTCATTAATAACTGACCACGTTCCCCGGCAGTTTTATTAGACCAATCCTTAAAAGCGGTATAAGCCGCATCTGCTGCTTTTTTTGCTTCTGCTTTTCCCCCCTTGGGAACAACCGCTATTACCTGATCTGTTGCAGGGTTTATTACTTCAATTAATTCATTATTTTCACTTTCGACACTTTCACCGTTAATCAACATTAAATGTGTGCTCATTTTCTCTTCCCCATTCTATAAAAAATTTGTGCATTTATACATGAGTGATATTATTTAACGCAACTTCTGCAGCTTCAATTGAATTTTCCAGAATGTTCAGACCCTCTTCCAATTGCTCATCCGTAATAACCAGCGGCATAAGAAGTCGAATGACATTGCTGTAAATACCAGCACTAAAGATTAATAAACCTCTTTTATTTGCTTCTTTAATGATTTGATTTGTCAATTCTTTTGCCGGTTCTTTCGTTTCTTGGTCCTTTACAATTTCAATCGCGCACATTGCTCCAAGCCCTCTAATATCTCCTATGCATTTGAATTTGTCGTAAAACTTTTGGAATCGCTCCATGACCTTCTTTCCAATTTCTTCTCCACGCTGATTCAGCCCTTCTTCTTCAATAATCTCCAAAACAGCAAGGGCTGCTTTACAACCCAATGGGCTTCCGCTGTAGGTTCCGCCAAGTTCCCCAGGATCTGCAGCATCCATGATTTCTTTGCGTCCAATTACCGCACTAATTGGCACTCCCGCTCCCATTGATTTTGAAACTGTAATAATATCTGGAACAACCTCGAAATGCTCAATCGCAAAGTAACGGCAGGTGCGGGCAAACCCAGTTTGGATTTCATCAGCGATAAATAGAATTCCATGTTCTTTACAAAATTTTGAGACTTCTTGTACAAAGCGTTTTCCAGGAACAATAAATCCTCCTTCGCCTTGAACAGGTTCCATCACAACTGCAGCGATCGTTTCCGGAGCAACATCCGTTACAAAGAGGTTTTTAAATTCGGTAATTACGTAATCTTCATACTGTTCTTCTGTTAATCCATTAGGGCGTCTGTACACATATGGATACGGTGCTCTGTACACTTCAGGGGCAAACGGACCGAATTCAAATTTATATGGCTTCACTTTGCTTGTCATGGTCATTGTCATTAATGTCCTGCCATGATAACCTCTGGAAAAGGAAATAATACCTTGTCTTTTGGTATACTTACGCGCAATTTTCACAGCATTTTCTACTGCTTCTGCACCGCTGTTTTGCATTAGCACTTTCTTCTCGTGATTTCCTGGAGCCAGACTGGCCAGCTTTTCTGCAAGCTCAATATAGGATTCAAACATCATGACATTAAAGCCAGTATGGATAAACTTGTCAACCTGTTCATGCAATGCCTGGGTAACTTTCGGATGGCAGTGCCCAACGTTCAGTACTCCGATTGCTCCGACAAAATCGATAAATGTATTGCCATCGACATCTTGAATAAGTGCCCCATTGGCTGATTCAGCAAAAGCCGGAACACCATAGCTTACTCCTTTTGGTACTATATTTTCACGTCTCTCTACTAAACTTTTTGATTTTTCTCCAGGTAAATTCGTTTGGATTTTTGCATAACCCATTTATGATCTTCCTCTCGTATTGGTTTGTCTTCCCTTTTTATAAATGAAATTTCTATGCCATGGTAAAAAGGGGGGATTGGGATTTCTGAAGTCCTGCGTCTTCCTCCCTTTTTACTGACTTTTAAAGACAACTTATTAAAACTGTTCCGCTAATTGAACTTTGTCCAAAACCATATAAAGGAAGTTACTAAATTCATTTATGTCTTCCCTCTTAATATCCAATTTTCCTGACCAATAATGCTCATCGGGAATATCATTATGACTTAGCAATACCATTCGTCCATTTTGGATTGAAACAACCATTACCTTTCCAAAAAGCATTTCCGAATGGATGATAACAATATCGTATCTATGCCCCTCAGAAACCATGCAGTAATATCGGACCAATTGGTTTTCTGCTTCCTCCAGTAAATGATTTAATACCATGCTTCCTCATCTCCCTGTATTCAAAATTGAAAAACTCCTAACAGTGATTTCAGAACCATGCAGGTTTAAAAGACAAAGATTCACTGTGGATTTTTTTCAGTTATTTTAGTTCTTAATCCAACCCCTATAATTTGAAGCTTCAACCAGCCTTCGAATTCCTTCCATGTAAGCTGCTACTTTCATATCAACGCCATAAGTTTTTGAAGTTTGGAGGATTGTAGAAAAACTTGTTGTCATTTTCTCTTTTAATCTTTCATCTACCAGTTCTTCTGTCCAATAGTAACCTTGATTGTTTTGACACCATTCAAAATATGAAACAATAACTCCCCCTGAATTGGCCAATATGTCAGGAACGACCATGATATCTCTTTCTTTCAGGAGTTTGGCAGCATCCCTTGTTGTCGGTCCATTAGCGGCTTCTACCACAATTTTGCACTTAAGCCGATCGGCGTTTCGAGTTGTAATCTGACCGCCAATGGCAGCAGGAACAAGCACATCACATTCTTTTTCAATTAATTCCTGATTGGATATGGAGCTGTCGAATAAATTCGATACAACTCCAAACGAATCCCGACGATCCAGAAGGTAAGGAATGTCCAAACCATTCTCATCATAAATTCCACCCAGAACATCAGAAATTCCAACAACCTTAGCTCCAATGTCATATAAATACTTTGCTAAGTAACTTCCTACATTTCCAAACCCTTGAATGATTACTCTCATATCCTTGATTGGAATATCTTTTAATTCGCTTATTAGCTGAAGCGTGTAGAACACCCCTTTTGAAGTAGCTGTTTCACGCCCATATGACCCGCCCAGCGTCAGCGGTTTTCCTGTAATGAAGTTTGGCGAATCAAATTCTCGGATATGATCATACTCATCAAGCATCCAAGCCATTATTTGTGAGTTAGTATAAACATCTGGTGCCGGAATATCTTTTGTTGGTCCGACAATTTGACTTATTGCCCTAACGTATCCTCTACTTAGCAGTTCTAATTCTCTTAAACTCATTTTACGTGGGTCGCAAACAATTCCTCCTTTTGCACCACCATAAGGAAGGCTGTTTATGCCACATTTTAAGCTCATCCAGCCTGATAATGCCTTTACTTCATCAGGTGTGACATCCGGATGGAACCGGATACCTCCCTTCGTTGGACCAGTCGCATCATTGTGCTGAGCTCGATATCCGGTGAAGATTTCCGTTTTTCCATTATCCATCAGCACCGGGATTTTCACCGTTAAAAACCGAATTGGCTCTTTTAACAGTTCATACGCTTCAACAGAATAGTTTAGAATATCCATTGCTTCTTTTAATACAGATTGAAATTCAATTAATGGATTTTCAGAAAAAGAAGATACTAAAGTCTTTTTCTTCATCTGAATTGTTCGGTCAGCCACACTAACACCTCGTCTATTTTTTCATTAAAAAACTAATTGGATACAAGTCTATCAACCATTAAAAACAATGATAAAAAGCCAGAAAATCCTTTACCTTGAGGAATACTCACAAGACAAATTGTTACTTATTATTCAGGATTAATTTCCGTTAGTTTTACCTCTGCAAGATTCACAGATACTCTTTCTTTTCTACGATAGAACACAAAATATGCGCCGATTATCGCAGCTGTCAGGATCGAAGTCATATAGAATTGTGACTGCATGTCACTTATAAATGCCTGAGCAGCATAGATTATCGTAACTGCGAGGATCGTTGCATAAGTTAAGTAAGGAAATAACCACATTTTCACCTTCAAAGTCCCCAGATTTTCCTTTTCCGTCTTTCTTCGTAGTTTTATATGGGAGATCGCAATAAAGACATACATAATAATCGTAACCCCCCCTGAACTATTTGCTAAAAATAAAAACAATGTATTAGGGGATATAAATTTAAATAACGTGAACACATAAGTGAAAATTACACCTGCTACTAAAGCCCAAACAGGTATCCCTCTTTTCGTAACTTTCGACAGGATCTTTGGAGCATCTCCTTTAGTGGCAAGAGAGTACAGCATACGAGAGCTTGTATATAGCCCGAAATTCAATACAGAAAGCAAAGAGATAAAGATGATGATATTCATAACTTGACCCGCTGCCGGAAGACCCGCCAAATCAAATACACTAGCAAAAGGAGTTTCAAGTAATTTTTTTGCTCCCTGTGGAATAACCATTACTAACACAGTTACAGATCCAACAAAGAAAAGCATAAGCCGCCAAACTACTGAGTTTATCGCTCTAATGATATTTTTTCCAGGATCAGTAGATTCACCAGCAGCAATGGCTGCTACTTCACTCCCTGACAGTGAAAATGTAATAAAGATTACCCCAAGTAATACTGGGGTAAATCCATGCGGAAAGAAGTTAGCGCCTGCCATTAGCTCAGACAAACCTTGTGCTTTAACCCCAGGAACGATCCCCATCATAATCGCTGCACCTAAGCCAAGGAAAATAATGATAGCTGCTACTTTAATAAATGCTAACCAGTATTCAAATTCTCCATATGCTTTAACTGAGAAACTATTGGTAAATGTCATAATAATAGGGAATACTACACTGCCCACCCATACAGGTATAGAAGGTACCCAGTTATGGAGCATCTGTCCTAATAAGGTTGTTTCAAAGGTAATGATAATTACCCAATTGAACCAATATAGCCAACCAATCGTAAATCCTGCCCATGGGCCGATTGCTTGATGTGCATAGGTTGAAAAAGAGCCACTATCGGGATTTACGGCAGCCATTTCTCCCAACATCCGCATAATTAACACAATCAATAATCCCGCAATAATATAAGAGATCAATGCACCTGGTCCTGATGAAACAATCATTGATCCGCTACCCACAAATAGACCGGCCCCGATCACACCTCCAATTGAAATCATTGTTACATGCCTTGTCTGAAGACTATGTTTCAGCTCACTATTTTGATACCCCATTTTACATCTCCTTTGAAAGTTCGAATTTTATACTAGATTGCACTCTTTTATAAAACCTCGTATTCTTCATTAACTGTTGCATTAACTGCCTTTCACCATGATGTAAAGGATTCGTTTCAAACAAATTGCAAGCTATGTTTTTGGTATTTTATACCGAATATTATAAATTTTCAGTCTTTTATCGACACACTTTTACACAAATAGACAGCCGGAATATAAATTCACATCATTTCCATCACCTCATTTTTTCCTTAAACACGGTTTAAACAACAGACGCTTCTATTTACTTTTCGAAAGTGCTTTCAAATCACCAGAAAGAACTTTCTAATAATAATACATGCAAGAACTATGCCAAATATCAATGTTGGTGATTTCTATGTATTTTGAGCCTTATCTATTAAATAAACGATTCATTTTTAAATCAAAAGTAAATATTTTTGATTTATTTATTGATTATTAATACAATTCTGAATTATATTATAATTATAGCAAACAAAATGTATTTTGTAAAAATATGTTATTAAGGAGAAATCAATGCCTATCGAACATGCTATTTTAGAGAAAATTATCGAAACTTCCAATAACAATATTACCATCACCGACGGAAAGGGGATTATTCTATATACCAATATCAATCACTGGACTGTTTATGAAGAAGAACCCAAGCCATTTATAGGAAAGTCCATCTATGAACTTCAGGAACAAGGAATTCTTTCCCCATCCATTTCTGCCATCGTACTTAGGGAAAAAAAACCTACACAAATTATGCAAAATACGAAGACAGGAAAAATAATCATGTCAACCGCCTATCCTATTTTCGATGATCAAGGAGAAATTACCCGAGTCATCAGTTATGCCATCGATCAGACAGAAATTAAAATCCTTCAAGAGCAATATGAACAATTAGAGGGAAAATTGAAAGGTTACCAAACAGAGGTGGAGGATCTAAGAGAAAAAGAAGGGGCACTCTATCGAAGTAAGGAAATGCAACAAATCGCCAAAACGATACAACGGGTGGCCAACACAGATGCCACTGTATTGATGCTGGGAGAGTCAGGTGTCGGAAAAAGTATGTTTGCAAGAAAGCTTCATGCTCAAAGCCACCGCCATAAAGAACCGTTTATTGAAGTAAATTGCAGCACAATTCCTTCAAGTTTATTTGAATCAGAAATGTTCGGTTATGAATCAGGATCCTTTACAGGGGCACAAAAGAAAGGGAAACAGGGATTAATCGAACAAGCACATAATGGAACGTTGTTTTTGGATGAAATTGGAGAACTACCTTTATCCATGCAGGCAAAATTATTAAAGGTATTACAAGAAAAAAGGTTTATGAGAATCGGTGGAAATAAAGAGCAGCATGCTGATTTTAGGCTGGTGACTGCAACTAATAAAGACTTGGAGGGAATGGTTCAAAAAGGTGAATTTCGTTTGGACCTATATTACAGATTAAATGTAATTCCACTATATATTCCCCCTTTACGAGTTCGTAAGGAAGATATTTCATTTTTGATCAATCATTTTATTGATTTAATTAATAAGAAATATAAAACTACAAAAAAATTACACCCTTCAACATATGAAATACTGCTGGTATATAAATGGCCTGGTAATGTCCGTGAGTTAGAGAATTTAGTCGAAAGGCTCATTTTAACCACTGAAGATCCCATTATCCAGCCAAATTCCCTGCCTTCATACATTATCGGCCAGGCAACAACCAACAAAGAGGATATTTCCCTGATTGAACAATTTTTTATCGAAGAAGACCAAAATCTTAAAACCATAATGGAACGCGTGGAAAAATGGATGATTTTAAAAGCCTATGAAAAATGTAAATCCACCTATGAAATGGCAAAACATCTTGGTATCAGTCAGCCTTCTGTCATTCGTAAACTAAAAAAATATAAAGAAACCGTCAATTGATGAGTCATTCGGGTGAAAAGATGGATGAAAAAGAGAGGGTCTGCCCCTTTTTACCCAATATACAGCAAAAGACTTTTTGCAATATATTAAGTAAAAAAGCGATGGGCAGACCCAAAAATGTATTAATTTTACTGCACAAATCGTCCGCGTTGACGCAGCAATTCACGGTTTAAGTTAGGATCCTTTTCAAACGCAGCACGACCGTGCACCCAGAAAATATTATTAATGACAACAAGATCCCCGACAGGAAGCTTTAATTCGATTACACTTTTATCATTTTCCAAAGAATTAGACAGGGAGTGTAAATACTTTGCCTCGTTAATTGTTTCTGGATATACGAACTGATCGATGAAACAAATACCTGGCTTGTTATTATAATTAAAGAAAGTCACCCGTTCAATCTCTTGGCTTACTTGTTTACTGTTTGGGGCCTTATAGGTGAATTTATGACTTGCTAATGGATGACTTGTATAAACATCAAGTTCTTTCCAATCATCAAGGTGCAACAGTCTAGATTCGCCGCCACAAGCATTTTGTTCTACCATTTTCATCATTAACAGCCAATCGGTTGGCTCATCTACAAACGTGCCATCCGTATGGAATGTAAACAAACGGTAAGCCTGGCGTAAATAGGAATCGCTGTTGTCGGTATCTTTTACACTGAATCGTGCGTAGTATTTTCCGGTCATTGCATCAAAATTTGGTGTACCAATCAAATGTGAAATTGCTGTGGAAAAAATGACAAATTCATCAGTATTCTCAGTAACTCCCTGCAAGCCTAATGTAAAACCTCCTGAATCTCGATCATGAATAATGCTCCTGAGCAGTTCCCCAAACTCTTCTCCTACTTGATCCAGTAAATATGAGGCTACTAAATGGCGTGCATACGGAGTGTATTCTAAATGTTGAACAGAACAACTCTCCTTCTTCACTGTGGCAAGAAAGTTGGCAATACTTTGTTCGGATAATTCGATGTGGTACAAGCGGTTTGTTTGCGGATGCACCTTTACTTCATAGTTTTCTTTTACCATTTCAAACTTTGCGTTCGTTTTTTCCATCATTCTCATGTTTCTTCCTCCCGTTTTAAATAAAATAGATAATATTTTTAACAGGAAATATAAAAAGCCAGTTGTAAAAGAATCCCTAACAAATTAGGAACTTTCTTTACACAACTGGCTTTTATTCACTTCACCGCTCTACGGAAGTAGAGTCACAGTGAATATACAGTCTTCTGTTATTTATTTTCCCATTTTCCAATATTTACAACTGTTCACGTTTTTGAAAAGGCAATTTTCTAAAGGTAACATGTTATAAATAATAATATAAACAGTGTAACAAGTTTGTTTTGTGTTGTCAAATTGTTTTAAATTTTACAAATATTTTCTTTAAAAATTAACCTCTATCAATTGCCTATCAAACAATTTCTCTACTTTTCCAATCTGATTTGCTGATAATGGAGTTCGAGATCTTTTAGTGCGGCTATAAGCGCATTGGCACCCTTGCCGCGATAATACGTTTGGATGGCTGCAATTGCTTCATCTGCACCATCTTTTAAGCAGAAACCCTTTAGTAGATTTCCTATGAATTGCCGTCCATGTTCAGTAGCTAAGGTACAGGAGGCATCAAGGATCACCCCATATTTTTTATCAACTTCCACTGTGAGCGTTAATGTTTCAAATACATTCTTTGCTGCCATTCCTTGAGGTAAACGGGCGTGTCCGGCAATAAAAAGAGTTTTGCCATTGATCATATGAATCTACCTCTTTCATTAAAAGTAATTTAAACAATTTGTGCCTTTTCTATCAATCTTGTTTGTGCAGGAATACGTCTTACTATTTCTTTACCAATTTCAATAGAAGCAGTTGCAGCAGGCGATGGCGCATTACACACATGTATGGAGCGTTTCCCCATTACAATATGGAAATCGTCTACCATATTCCCATCATATTTCAATGCCTGGGCACGAACACCAGCAGGTGCAGGGATCAGATCATCTTCGCAAATTTCCGGAATTAATTCCTGGAGACTTTTCGTAAACGCACTTTTGCTAAAGGAGCGGACATATTCCTCCATTCCCTCTCTCATAAATTTTCCTGCAAGTTTCCAAAAACCTCCATAGCTTAAAACTTCGGCGAGATCTTTTGCATTAAAATCTGTTTTTTTGTATCCTTCTCGCTTAAAGCTTAATACTGCGTTTGGACCGGCATCCACCTCACCACTGATCATCCGGGTAAAGTGAACTCCCAAGAAAGGAAATTTAGGATTTGGTACCGGGTAGATAAGGTTCCTTACCAAATACCGTTTTTCCGGTTTTAACTTGTAATATTCTCCACGAAACGGAACAATCTTCATATCAGTTTTGTACCCGGCCGCAGCTGCCACTCGGTCACTATGTAATCCCGCACAGTTAATGACCATGTTTGCTTTTATTGTACCACGTGAGGTTTCAATAGTAACCTGATCTTGCTCCTCTTGTATCTTTTCTGCTTTTGTATTCAACAGAATTTCGCCGCCATGTAATCTAATAATATCAGCAAACTTTTCACTAACCTGGCGATAATTTACAATGCCTGCCATCGGGACACGTATTGCACCAAGGCCGTTGACATGCGGCTCAATTTCCGCTAAATGGTCTGGATCTATTCGAGATATATTTAGACCATTTTCCAATCCTCGATTAAATAAATGATCAAGCAACGGAATTTCTTCCTGCTTCGTTGCAACAATTACTTTTCCGCAAATATCATGTTCAATCCCATGCAACTGGCAGAATTCTCTCATCGATTGGCTGCCTTGTTTAGCAAAGCGTGCTTTAAAACTGCCAGGTTTATAATAAATTCCGGAATGAATAACTCCGCTATTATGACCTGTTTGGTGATTAGCAACAGCAGACTCCTTTTCTAAAACTATTACTTTTGCGTTTGGAAAACGCTGATATATTGCCATTCCTGTTGATAGACCTACAATTCCTCCCCCAATGATAGCAAAATCAAACATTTACTATTCCTCCTTTATTCTCCCACATCTTTGATTTTGATTTCTTCCATATACTGAATCAGGTTATTCTTAGTACGCAAAATATGGTATTCCACTGCAGCCCGTAATTCAGCGGGATCTCCCCTTAATGCCGCTTCATATATCATCCTGTGCTCCCGCTGTGTTTCCGGGTAATAATTAACGAGCAGATTCGGTGCAATGGGTGAAATACCGAGCGTTTCCACTATTTTTTCCACCCTCGTCCATGGACAGCCTACCCTCAATGTTTCATGAAAAGCGGAATTAAGCTGGATGTATTGGTCATTTGTTGCATCGGTTATTTTCATCCCTTCCATTCTATCGAGAATATCCTTTAGTTGTTTTTTATCCTTTTCTGTTAAAAAGGGAAGAGATTTTTCAACAGCCAACCCCTCTAATAAAGCACGAGTATGGTAGATTTCTTCTATATTATCCTTGGTAATTGGGGTAACAATTGCACCTTTATGAGGTACCAGCTCAACTAAGCCTTCCATCTGAAGCTGTGTTAAGGCCTCTCGTATCGGCATACGACTCACTTTCAGTCTATCCGCCCATTCTTCTTGGATAAGACGATCCCCTTTTTTCAATTTCCCGCTCATAATGGCTTTTCTTAGATTTTTGGTTACATAACTTACTACTGTTGACTTATCCTCGCTAATATTGCTCATCTGTTATCCACCCTTTTTAATATTGGATACAATTTAAATAAATTATATAAGAATATTTCGAATTTTTCAATAGATATTGTAAAATTGTATCCAATTTAATTAAAAAAATAATCCGCTTTACAAATAAACAGCCCCATTCGATTTAGGGCTGCTCAACTTGGTCCATATATTCTGCTTCATCCATGATCATTTTGTACATATGCCTGGTAGGGTCAAGAGGAGGCACACCGAGCTCCTCCTCCAACACTTGGATACATTTTTTATACCATTTTATAGCGTATGGCCGATTATTCTTTCGATAGTAGCAATACATTAACAATCGATACGCTTCCTCCCATGTCCGGTTGCGCTCGATTATATTTTCACACCAATATATCGCTTGCTCATAATCCTCATTCCGAACACTTAATTGAGCCAGCTTTTCTGCTCCCCGTAAAAAATAAACCAGCATACTCTCACGCTTGCTAATACACCAATCGTCATAGCGTCTCTCCGGTAAATATTCCCCGTGATAGAGAGCGAGACCTTTTTCCAAGAATTCGCTGGCAGTTTCCTGCTTCGGCTCATTGAGACCAGTTTGAATGTACTCTTGAAAATGTAGAGTATCCAATTCGATCACAGCAAGAGGATTTAGTCCATAGAACATCCCCTCACGAATCACAAAGAAAGGTGCGGCCCTCGCTTTTCTCATCGGTTCCAAAACGTGCTGCAGAGCATTTAAGGCAACCTTAAAGTCGCGGTCAGCACTTTGCCGCTCTTGCTCTGGCCATAGTATTTGCGTGATTTCATCTTTAGGAATAAACGTTTTCTTCGTAATCAATAATTGAAATAATTCCTTTGCTTTTTCCCTTTGCCACGCTTTTTCACCAACTTCCTTTTCTCCCAGCCAAATTTTGAATTCACCTAAAGTTTGTACCCTAATTGAATAACCAGGGTGGGTATCGAAGGTAGTGATTCCCATATTGAATAGAATCTTCGTCGCATAGTTTTTTTGAATATCCGCCTTTGTACACTCAATCAATAACGGCACAAAAACTTGAAGGTCCCTTGGTCCAAACAATGATCGTTTCGTGAAGAAAAATTCATACTCATCGACCTGTACTAATTTTAAAAAGGAACTCGCTGCATCAAGAAACAATTCTGGTTCTTTTTCCAAATAATATAGATAGGCAAGCCAAAATTTACATAGCATTTGACCGTAGCGATCTTCACAATGCGCAAACAATGACTCTGTTTTTTCTAAAAGGGCTAATGCTTTAGCAAATTGGTCATGATAGATCGATGTAATGCCCATTGAAAGGGTAATCAGCCCAGATAGCCAGAGGTCACAAACCTTTTCGGTCTCCTGCAATGCTTTATTTCCTGCTTCCATCGATCGTTCATAATCACCTCTTATTCCATACAGAATTGAAAGACCCATCAACGGTTCTGCTTTTCCCCTGTTAATATTCAATTGTTCCATAATTTCCAATGCGGTTTCATAACATTTTTTCGCTAAATCCAGCTCATATTGGTTTAAAAGTTGTACAGAATGCCCCATTCGGATCCAACCGCAGGCCTCTACCATCGGAGCCTTTAAACGAATCCCCTGCTGAATCCCTGCCTGTGCCAGCACTTTGGCATTTTCTCCTTCACCTGAAAATGCTTCAATTAAAGATAATAATAGATTTGTCTCTCGGTGGGATTGGGGTAATGATGCTAGATTGCAAGCCCCCAATTCCCTTTTTTTATCTAACAGGATTTTCTTTGCCTCCGCAAACCTTCCTGTTCGTAAATATAATCTTGCCTCTAAATTCCCATCCACACTGTGATAATTTAAAAGTTTGGCTTTTTGCAGCCACTTTTCTGCTTTTGCTGATTTCCCCAAGTTTAATAGATTCTCGGCTAATAGCTGATATAATCTTCCCATTTCTTCCTCAGAGCTTTCCAATCCCTTTTCCCTGTAGGTGATCGCTTCATACAATAGTCTTTCCGCCTGATAAGGTTGGATGGTGTCCAAAAAGATCTTCGCTTTTCCTTCAAGCGCTTTACTCATCCCCATATAAGATTGTCTACTTTTAGCGCCCATAAATGCTTTTTGATAGTACTCCTCAGCCACTTGATAATTGGAACGATAACGGTAAACTTCCGCCATTAAATACAATAGATGATCATCTTTTTCCATTTCCACTAAAGGAATAAACTTTAAATACTCAAAAATGCTTTCCAACTTTCCGCTTTCGATCAATCGGTTCCCATTATTGATGAGAATAGTACCAACCCTTCTAAACTTTCTGATTTTTTTATAATGATATAGCGCTGCCTCCCACATTCCTTTTTTTTCAAACATTTGTGCGCATTTTTCATGAAGGTCAATAAACTGGGCTGGATGGTTATTCTGGAATTGACTTTCCAAAAAATCTTTAAATAAGGCATGGTATCGATATTGCTGGGTTCCAACCTTTTGGAGAAAAAGGTTTCGCTCCTTAAGCTGTTCCAGCATACTGGCAAAACCATTCATTCCGATGACGCTGCTGCACACTTCTTCATCAATTTCTTCAAAAATGGAGGTTTGCTCTAAAAATTGTTGGATCTTAGGAGGTTGGTTTAAAAATACTTCCATGACTAAGTACTGGAATAGATCTTGGAGTGAATGGGAGGAGTATTCTGGAAGACTTTCCATATCATTTGGAATTTGTTGTGCGATCATACATAGAGCAATGACCCACCCTTCGGTCATTTGATAAATCATTTGTAATTGAGCAGGATTGACCGTTACCCCAAACAGATCGGACAAGAGTAAGTCCATTTCCTCGAGCGTTAAGACGAGATCTTCTCGGACGATTTCTAGTAACTGCCCGCAGACCTTCATTTTCGAAAGAACCTTCCAATTTGGCCTGCTTCTGCTTGAGATCACTAGATGTAAATTTGAAGGTATATGATCAATGAGTTTCTCCATCCAACTATTAACCGTGTAGGAATGTTCTATTTGGTGAAAGTCATCCACAATTAAGATAATTGGAGTCTGAACGGCTAAAAGCTCATTTATAAATAGGGAGCACAGCAGGTTGATTTCCTCATCACGAATATACTTGTCCATTGTCTCGATATAGGTTAAAAGCTCATTTCCAAAATGAGGGACCATTTTTTGAATCGCTTGAATTAAATAGCCTAAAAAAGGCAGAATGTCATCATCCATGCTGGAGACAGAATACCAGCATCCCGCTATTTTTTCATCCCTCATAAATAATGCCAGAGCGGTACTTTTTCCATATCCCGCCCCAGAATGAACAATGGTCAATGGGTATTCAGGTATTTTCCTTAACTTTTTCGTCAACATTAAGCGCCTAATATACTCGTCTTTGACAACCGGAATTTGCAGCTTTGACTGGATAATCGGCAGCATCATGGAAAATTCCTCTCCTAATTATTCCTAATTTTTTGATTATTTTACCATATGTTGGGTTAAAAAGTAATCTTATTAATATTGTTATGATGTTTTCTTGAAAATAAATACAGAATCTATTATTTATTTAATAGGTTCTAGGGCAAAAAAAGATACTCCGCTAAGAGTATCCTTTTCATCTATAGAACCTTTTCCATTTTACAAACACGGCTGCCGCTATTTTCGATGTTCAAGACTTTGGCTGCCATTTGTTTAAATTCTTTTTGTAATTCTGCTGCTAAAGCTGTTCCTGACCCTTTTTCTACAAAGCATAAAACAGTTGGACCTGCACCACTAAGGGCAACACCAAAGGCACCATGTTCTTGCGCCGCATCCTCAATTTCTTGATAAAAAGGAATTAACGACCTGCGGTATGGCTGGTGGAATAGATCCAGCTTCATCATTTTTCCCGCAAGAGCCCAATTCTCATTAAGAAGTGCAGCAATTAACAAGTTGCTGGTGGCCGAAGCTTGTACTGCTTCTTTATAGTTAAAGCTACTTGGCAAGACCTCACGGGAAACCTTTGTTAACAATGTCTCCTCAGGAATCATGGCCACCATTTCAAAGGAAAGGTCTGAAAATGGGATGAGATCCACTTCATTATTCTGATAACAGCCAACCACAAGACCGCCATAAAGGGAAGCCCCTACATTATCAGGATGTCCTTCCATTTCAGTTGAAATTTCCAGCTTTTCCTCTCGGGATAATCCAAGTTCCCCTGCTAAATCCGCTAATTCAATTTCGGCAATGATGGCTGCAGCACTCGAGCCAAGCCCTCTTGCCAAAGGTATTTCACTCGTCATCAACACCTTGCAAGCCGGTAATGTTTTCTGATATTTTTCTGCTGTCTTGATCGCGACTTGGCAAATAAAATGTCGCTCGTCTGTTGGAAATTGGTTTAATTCCTCATCTGCAGAGCGGATTTCCCACCTATCGTTCAACTCTACTTCCAAGGTTAAGAACAGATCGACTGCAATTCCAACTGAGTCAAACCCTGGTCCAAGGTTGGCGCTGCTGGCAGGTACTTTAATTAAAAATCGTTCATTCGGAGTCATGGTCTGACACTCCCTTTATTAAATCTGCAACTGCTCAAGCATCTCATAGTTTTATTCCCCGCTCAACCCGATAAGAACTTTTGATTTGCTTGACAGCACTCATATCTTTTAATTCCTGCAAAATCTTTTCGTAATTTGTATAGGAAGAATGATGAGTCACTAAAACAATTTCAGCTACTTCATTTTTCTTAACCGGAAGCTGCAAGATTTTTTCAAAGCTTACCCCATATTTAGCAAAAACGGTTGTAATATCTGCAAATACCCCTACTTCGTCTTGAACATGAAGGCGGATAAAGTATTTAGCGTATTTTTCCGAATCGTCCTTTAATTGCCTTGGATATTGCGGTGTTACGGCACTGCGGCCATTTACTCCCAAACGCAGATTTTTCATTACGGCAACAAGGTCGGAAACAATAGATGTTGCTGTTGGAAGACTGCCGGCTCCTGGACCGTAAAACATCGTTTCCCCCACTGCTTCTCCATATACATATATTGCGTTATACTCATTTTGAACGGATGCCAACGGATGGTCATCTGCTAAAAAGGTTGGCTGAACACTTACTTCTACTTTTTCCCCTTCACGGTGAGCATATCCGATTAGTTTCATCGTATAACCTAACTGCTTTCCATAGCGAATATCCTCTTCGGTAACCTGTGAAATCCCCTTGACACGAACATCAGCTAAATCAATGTGCATCGAAAAACCTAAAGTAGCCAGAATGGTCATTTTCCGTGCAGCATCCAATCCTTCCACATCAGAAGTAGGATCGACTTCCGCAAATCCTAATTCTTGTGCTTCCCTTAGGACCTCTTCATAGGCACGGCCTTCTTTGCTCATCTTCGTTAAGATATAATTTGTTGTTCCATTCACAATCCCCATCATTTTCGTAACCCTGTCAGAAGCCAGGCCATCGACGAGACTTCTAAGGATTGGAATTCCGCCGGCAACACTTGCTTCATAGAAAAGATCACAGCCATTTTCCGAAGCAACCCTTAAAAGCTCCGAGCCATGTAATGCCATTAAATCCTTATTGGCTGTTACAACATGCTTCCCGCTCATTAATGCTCTTAGTAAATAATCTTTTGTAATCCCTGTTCCACCCATCACTTCAATGACAACATCGATCTCTGGGTTATCCAATATATCCTCAGCAACAGTAGTCAATTTACTTGTATCCAAATCAATGCCTCTTGATTTATTCAAGTTTTTAACAAGAATTTTTTTTATCACAACAGGACATCCCACCTGATGCATTAATTTATCTTGATGGTCGTTAATAATTTTCACAACCCCTGTGCCTACAGTGCCTAATCCAAGTAATCCAATAGATATAGCCTTCACAAAATCTCCTCCAAACTTTGTCTATCCCGAGCGAACAATTGTGTATATATAGTAGACATTATATGACTCTCTTCCTTTTTTTTCAATAGGTAATTTCATTAAAAGAGTCTATATTATATTGAAATAAAAAAATTTTCCTATGTTACCTACTTTTTGATCGTTTAATATTCCCTGAATCTATTTACAATACTTATTTATCGGTTGTAGATTATTTTTCAAAATATCAAATTTATTATAATAAATTTAGAAAAATTCCACAAATTAAAAAAGATACCCGTCAAGGTCTGAATGGCTTTATACTATATTTGTAGTTTTAAAATGTTCGACAGCAAAGATGCCTAACACACAGATAGTTCCAAGTCCCGCCTTAACAAGGTACTTTATCTGTTAAGAGGGGCGTTTTTTTTAAAATCTTGTATGGGTTTGGGGATTCGATAATAGAATTTACATGTATATAAAAATGGGGAAAGATTAGGGGAGGAAAGTTTCTGCATGTATAAAGTATTAGTAACAGACGGAATCAGTGATTCTGGCTTAAAAAGTCTTTATAATCATCCAAATTTTGTTGTTGAACGTCAGCCAACATTACCGATTGAAAAACTGGCAAAGATTATCGGTGAGTATGATGCCCTCATTGTCCGCAGTCAAACAAAGGTGACTAGCGAGCTTCTGGAAAATGCGGATCGACTTCATGTTATTGCCAGGGCTGGAGTTGGTGTTGATAATATTGACGTGAATGCTGCAACCAAAAAAGGAATTATCGTGATTAACGCGCGGGGGCCAATACGATTGCCGCCACCGAGCACACATTGGCCATGATGCTTGCCCTTGCTCGAAAAATCCCACAGGCATACAAAGTGACGGTTGGCGGGGTATGGGACCGTAACTCCTTTAAGGGCGTTGAATTGTACAAAAAGAACCTTGGTATTATCGGAATGGGGAAAATCGGAACAGAAGTGGCGAAACGGGCGAAAAGCTTCGGAATGAATATTTTAGGATATGACCCCTATCTTTCTTCAGAACGAGCCAAAAAATTGGGGATCACCAAAGCAAACTTAGATACGATTGCACGTGAGTCTGATTTTATAACGATTCATACACCATTAACTAATGAAACAAGAAATTTAATAAATGAGGATTATTTGAAAAAAACAAAAAAAGGTGTACGCTTCGTTAACTGTGCTCGCGGCGGAATTATTGATGAGAAAGCATTGGTCAAAGCCATCGAGTCCGGCGATGTAGCTGGTGCAGCACTTGATGTTTTCTCAAAGGAACCTGTGGCAGACCCGGAAATACTTGAAAATCCAAATATTATCGTGACACCGCACCTTGGGGCTTCAACCGTGGAAGCCCAGGAAAAAGTGGCACAAGAAGTAAGTGCTGAAATCATCGATATTTTTGAAACACAATCAGTCACAAATGCTGTCAATATGCCGCAAATGTCCGGTGAGACGCAGCAAAAAATGAAACCATATCTACTGCTTGGTGAACAGATTGGGCACCTCGTCGTTCCTTTATTGAAGAAAGCACCGAAGAAAATTGAAATCAATTATTTCGGTGAACTGATTGAGGAAGATACCGATTTATTAACCCGAACGATGGTGAAAGGAGTCTTATCCCACCATTTAAGTGACTCTGTCAATCTTATTAATGCGTTTCATCTTTTGAAAGAGCAAGGGGTATCCTACAATGTCCAAAAGAATGCCTCAAACATTGGGTTTGCCAATTATATGGAATTAACGGTTGCTAATGGAGATGGTACCGCAAGCATTGGCGCCACAGTCCTAAATGGCTATGGAGCAAGAATCGTCAAAATTAATAACTATCGGATCGATGTAAGACCTGAAAAATTCATGTTGTATATTAGGCATCAAGATATTCCAGGGATGATTGGCAAAGTGGGGTCCTTGCTAGGAGATTATCAAATTAACATTGGTACGATGCAAGTAGGAAGAACCATTGTTGGCGGTGAAGCATTGATGGTGTTAACCCTTGATAAAACGTTAGATGCCGAAGTTATTAATGCACTATCGAAGATCAAGGGGCTAGAGGAAGCTCAAATTCTCGAACTAGAAAATGCTGATTCAGAATTTCCAAATAAATAAGTTGTAGAAAATTCCTTGGTCCAAATACCATTCAGGCAAAAAACCTTCCAATCCAATTTGGAAGGTTTTTTGCCTTTCTTATTTGAATTACTTTTGAAATGTGTCATAAAATTTGCAGTTATGGAAGATATTAAAAATTAGGAGGTTTATCCACCTTTTATGTAATAATATTCCACCACCCATTTTCGAGAGGAAATCCAGAAATATGAATTTGTTTCGCACCTCTAAAAAGAGCATGAGAGAAAAGATAAAAAAAAGTTTCGAAAAAGAAGAACCTTCATCTCCTGAATTCATTACAGGTATATTTTCTCAGGACCTGCAAAGGATTAACCAGACATTTGAAAAGAGCTCAGACGTTGTCGTTAGGACTTTTACGATCGGCCTTGATGCATCTATTCATGCTGCAATCATTTACACAGACGGTTTGGCTGATTCAACGGTCATCCAAAACTTTATTCTTGAATCTCTTATGATAGATATCAATCAAAAAGGCTCCGAAACGGTGTATCATCCTCGGAATAAAATCATTCAACGGGTAAAAGATAGTATTTTGACCGTTGGGAAAATTACTGATATTAAAGATTTTGAAACATTATTCACTGATGTTTTATCTGGAAATACTGTCATTTTAATAGAAGGATTTTGCGAAGCGATTTCGGCTTCAACAGCCGGCTGGGAAGATCGGGGAGTCTCAGAGCCTACTTCACAGACAGTTGTCCGAGGACCTCGTGAAGGCTTTTCGGAAAATCTCCGTACAAATACTGCTTTAGTACGAAGAAAAATTAAAGACTCAAATCTTTATTGCGAACAAAAACAGATAGGCAAAGTAACAAAAACAAGTATTGCCATTATGTATATAAATGGAATTGTGAATGACAAGGTAGTTAAAGAGGTACATCATCGTTTAGACAAAATTGATATTGGCGGGGTCTTGGAAAGTGGATATATTGAGGAATTGATACAGGATGATACCTTTACTCCTTTTCCAACCATATTTAACTCTGAACGTCCTGATGTTGTTGCAGCTTGTCTTCTTGAAGGCAGGGTCGCTATTCTTGTGGACGGAACACCCTTTGTTCTAGTTGTTCCCTCATTATTTATCCAAAACTTTCAGGTTCCTGAAGATTATTATCAGCGTGCCGATATTTCGAGCCTTTTGAGATTATTGCGAGTGATTTGTTTTTTAATCGCTTTGCTAGGGCCGTCTTTTTATATCGCTGTGACTACCTACCATCAGGAGATGCTGCCAACACCGCTCCTCATAAGCTTAGCTGCACAGCGTGAAGGAGTTCCATTTCCAGCATTTGTCGAAGCAGTTATAATGGAGGTTGCTTTTGAAATCCTCCGTGAAGCAGGAATACGCATGCCAAGGGCTGTTGGTCAAGCCGTTTCCATTGTTGGAGCATTAGTTCTCGGCCAAGCAGCCGTTGAAGCTGGGATTGTCTCGGCCTCCATGGTCATTGTTGTCTCACTGACCGCAATTGCTAATTTTGTTTTTCCAGCCTATAATATGGCCATTTCAATAAGAATGCTCCGTTTTGGAATGATGTTGCTATCTGCTTCGTTTGGACTTTATGGAATTACCGTAGGAATTTTGGCTCTTTTATTGCATTTAAACTCTTTACGCTCATTTGGCATTCCCTACATGGCTCCAATAAGTCCTCTAATACCAGATGACCTAAAAGATACAGTAATCCGTTTTCCACAATGGGCCTTATTTAGTCGTCCACGATTAATTAGCCAAAAAAATATAAAGCGTGAAGCACCCCCAGCTGCTTCTAGACCAGAACCCGGAAAGTAGTCTAATTGAAAAGGTGAAATAGGATGAAAACCTTACCTTTAGTCCTAATAACTCTTATTCTCATCCCAATTCTTACTGGATGTTGGAACAGAAGAGAACTGAATGAACTTGCCTTAGTTGTAGCCATGTCAATAGATAAATCCGGAAATCAATATTCAATCTCTACACAAGTGGTTGACCCGGGCGAAGTTTCCGTTAGCGCGAGAGGCGGCGGCAGAGCACCCGTAACAACTTATGATGAAAAGGGAAAGCATCTTTTTGAAGCTGTCCGCAGGATGACAACCGTTTCGCCAAGAAAACTTTATTGGTCACATCTGCAAATGCTTGTCATTAGTGAGGAAGTAGCCAAAGATGGTCTAAATAACATATTGGACTTTTTTACAAGAGACAACGAGTTTCGCAAGGATTTTTACATCGTAGTCTCTAAAAACATCCAAGCCAAAGAAATTCTTAGAAATTTGACATCTATTGAAAAAATACCCGCCCATAAAATGCGCTCCTCCCTCGAGACATCTGAGAGAGCATGGGCACCAACAGTTGCCATCCAATTGGATGAACTTATTGCAGCTTTAACAAGCGATGGGATTAACCCTGTTCTTACAGGGATAACCATTCATGGCAATGGTCCAAAAGGAGAGTCCGTCGAAAATGTCCAGAGAATTCAACCATTTGCCCGTCTTAAATATAAAAACATTGCGGTATTTAAGAAAGATAATTTAATTGGCTGGTTAAATGAAAATGAGAGTAAAGGTTACAACTATATCATGAATAATGTCCGCAGCACCGTTGGTCATATACCTTGTGAAAAAAAGGGAGAATTGGTCGTAGAAATTATTCGTTCCAAAACAAAGATTAAAGGTAAGGTTGTAAATGGAAAGCCCAAAATAGATATTTCTCTTTCATCAGAAGCAAATATTGGCGAGGTTTCTTGTCA
This sequence comes from Neobacillus sp. PS3-12, assembly GCF_030915385.1. Taxonomy (GTDB): domain Bacteria; phylum Bacillota; class Bacilli; order Bacillales; family Cytobacillaceae; genus JAEVLT01. The sequence continues at coordinate 1,551,729 of NZ_CP133268.1, forward strand.
CGTTGATTTGACAAAGCCGGATGCCATCACCCAATTGGAAAAAAACACTGATAAAGTGAATGTTGATACTGTCAAAAACTCTATTAACAAAGCAAAAGAACTGGGTGTCGACGTATTTGGATTTGGTGAAGTAATCCATCGTGCAGATCCTAAAGCATGGAAAAGCCTAAAAAACAATTGGGACAAAGAATTTGTTAAAGTCCCTGTTACCATACACTCAGAATTTAAAATCAGACGAACAGGTGCAGTAAATCAATCATTTTTACAACAGGAAAAGGAGTAAACGATTTGTTATCCTCTCTTGCCATTATTTCTATTGCTGTATTAATAACTCTTTATGAATTGCCCAAAATGATAAAGAAAAAATTAAAAAAAGAAAGTGTCACTTTTTGTATTCTCCTAGCAATCGGAACTTGTTTTCCTGTTCTTATGTCGTTTGGAGTCCAGATACCGAATCCGCTTAATTGGATTATTCTTTTTATTAAACCTCTAACCAATATGTTTGGTGAACTTTTAAAATAAGTGGAGGTAACAAAATGTTAGAAAAAGGCAAAATATCTCATACGCAGTTATTTATTTTAGTCATGACGTTTGAAATTGGAACCTCCCTCTTATTGGCTCCCTTTTTAATGGTAGCAGTAGCTAAGCAAGATGCTTGGATCAGTATGCTAATTGGACTCTCCAGTGGTTTACTCTTGGTATTTTTCTATGCAACACTAGTAAAACGTTATTCACAATTAACATTAGTTGAAATGAGTGAACAGGTTCTCGGAAAATGGGCAGGCAAAGGTGTGTCATTACTGTTTTTTTTCTATTTTTTAGTTCTAACTGCTGGGTTGCTGCGTATCATCGGGGACTTCATTACTACACATATTATGCCAGAAACACCAATTACCGCGATTGAAATTACATTTATGTTAATTGTTGTATACGGAACCCGCCTTGGGCTTGAAGTATTTTCCCGAACTTCTGAAGTTGTTCTTCCGTGGATTATGATGTTTTTTTTCCTATTAGTTTTCATGCTACTCCCTGAAATCCATCTTAAAAATTTATTTCCGCTAGTAGAAGACGGAATAAAGCCGGTTATTAAAGCAGCTTTTTTATCACTTGGAGTTCCTTTTGCAGATATCATTGTATTCTTAATGATTACACCAGCTGTATCTCCATCCAGGAAATTAGGTAAAGTATTATTTTTCAGTACTTTAACAGGAGGTATGATCATTTTTGTTATTGTCCTAATGGCGATTCTCGTGCTTGGCCCTAATCAAACCACACAATTAAACTACCCGATTTACGTATTAGCGCAAAGAGTCAATATCGGCAATTTCATTCAAAGAATTGAAGTTCTAGCTGGTGGGATGGTATTTATAGCCATATTCATCAAAACAACCATATCTTTTTATTCATTGTCCTTAAGCTTTGCCCAGATCTTCAATTTAAAGGAATATAAAATGCTGTCATTTCCGTTTGGAATGATTGTGATCTTTTTTGCGAACATCATGTCACCAAATATTATCTTTTTCCAAACTTTTCTTTTCAAGTCATGGACACCTATTGTGTTGCTTTTTGGAATACTATTTCCACTTCTATTACTAGGAATTGATACAATCAAAATTGGGTTTAACAAGCGAAGAAATAATATATTGGGAAGCAGGTAACGTTTACATGGAGACAGCCAAGATTAGCCCTTTTCAATTATTTTGTCTTATGTTTTTGTTTGAACTTGGAAGCTCGATTGTTGTTGGAGTGGGATTGCAAGCGAAACAAGATGCCTGGCTAGCAATCTTGTTGGGAATGGTGAGCAGTCTGCCTTTATATTTGATTTATAGTTTTCTGTTTTATCAATATCCTGGTCACTCTCTGACTGGTTATATAAAACAAATTGTCGGGAATTATATTGGCGTTCCTTTATTACTTATTTATATCGGTTATTTCTTGTATATTGCCGCAAGGGTATTGCGTGATTTTGGAGCCCTCTTGATAACTACCACTTTATCGGAGACCCCTTTAATCGTCATAAATGGGTTAATGATCTTATTAATTACCTATGGAATTTATTTAGGTATCGAAGTAATTGGGAGAACGGCCGAAGCCATATTTTTTATTATGATTTTTTTAGGTTTTCTGGGTTTTTTGTCGACAGTTTCATCTGGAATTATCAAGTCGGAAAACTTGACTCCCTTTTTGGATAATGGATGGAATCTAATTATTACTACTGTTTACACACAGACCTATACTTTTCCCTTCGGCGAAATGATTGCCTTTACGATGATTCTCCCCCTATTAAATACGCCTAAATTAGGAAAAAGCATTGGGCTTTATGCGATACTGGCAAGCGGATTCATCTTAAGCCTAACGATTGCACTTGAAGTTTCGGTCATTGGTACAAATGGTGCGACTGTTTCTCAATTTCCATTACTTCAAACCATAGGAAAGGTAAATATCGCAAATTTCATTCAGAGGTTGGATATTATTGTTGTCGGGACTTTAATCTTGGGGGTTTTTGTAAAAATTACCGTCTTTTTTTACGCAGGATATTTAGGTATTCAGGATTTAATTCATCTTAAAAAGAAAAGACATCATAATTATTGCCTCCTGCTTTTTTGCAGTTTGATCCTGATCGCATCTATAAGAATGTCGAGTAACTTTACAGAACATATTGAGGTAGGCTTAAAGTGGGTTCCGATCTATCTTCACTGGCCATTGCAAACTGGAATCCCTCTCATATTATTCCTTATTACACTTCTTAAAAAGGTATTCAGTAAAAATAAAACGGGGGCTACCCACATGCACTCTTAGCACAATGTTGAACCATAATTAGTTAAGGAAAGACCAAATCCATAAGATTTGGTCCACTAGTTAGAATGAGAAGATTATATCCTCTCAATTAAATCCTTTACATCTAATACATGTTCAAGGATATATTCAGCATCGTGTTCCTCAAAGTCGCTTCTTGCCTCTTGACCTGATAAACCGGTTAAAACAGCAGCAAAGTGGCAGCCCATTTCTTTAGCGGCCAATAAGTCTGCTAATGAATCACCGACAATTAAAACATCATTTCCATTTTCAATCGGTAATTTTTCATTTATACATACTAGCGCAGAATGTTCTTTGCCCCTTAATGCCCTGACATAGGTAAACGGATTTGGTTTGGAGAGAGAAACTCCCTTTGGAACTTCCAACTCTGCACTCGCAACTTCATCTGCCGTGATGATATGATTATCCTGGAAATATTTTAACCAATCTAGATGCTTAAATGGCTGGATCGTTTCAAGCGCTGGGCGGCCTGTTCCAATCCCAATGAAAATCCCTTTGTCGATCAAATATTGAAAAAGCTTGCTCATTTCCTGTGCCGGACCTGTCGTTGTTTCATTGGCTAAAAATCCTTTTTTTCCAAGCTGAACGGAAGGTTTTCCTGTTGATGCCATAATATGTTCGTCCCCTACATACCATTCCTGTGAAGCATGTTCACAAACAGACCATAGCGCACCTTTACCTGAAAAAATCGTTGTTTCTACCCCTAACTTTTCAAAAGCAAGAATATTAAGATAATCCATTAAACCCTGCTTTGTTTCCGATGACTTCTCAAAATCCTCATTGAATTTACCAAAATCAAACGCTACTTTATATTGGGATAGCACGGGTGCTATTTCCAATATAATGTCTCGATCAATCTCCTTACTTAACCAGCGCTTAATTTTTTCGGATTCCCTTTCTTTGATTTGTGACAAAAGATGCAGCAACTGGTAACTGAATGTCAAGTAAATCATATCCCAATTGGCATTAAGACCACGTGACTTTTGCAGCTCTAAAACAGTATCTTTTTTAAATACGGTCTCTCGTATAGCTGCTATTTCTGCTTCCGTGTAATCAGTTTTAAATTTTGCCGGCATAAGTCCTAAGTAATTTTCGCTAATCAGCATTTCCCAAACCGTAAGTGCTGACGCATCGAAGTAATGCTCCTCACTAAGAAGAACCCCATCCACATCAAATAAAATCGTCTTTATCATCGTTTTCCTCATTTCTTCAATTGCTTTCACACTTATTCACTATAGAAAATCTGTATATATATTCATAACTATAAATGAAATTATAATAGATGAGAAGTAAAAAAGCATAGCAAAAGAGCCAGTTCATTTTTGAACCAGCTCAGTTTCATTATTTAGCAAATACGTGATGTCCAATTTGTACAGTCACTTGACGTGAAGCAACATAAGAACTTGTTGATGTTTTAGGGTTGTAGAAAAATAACGATCCATTTCCTCTTCCGCTATAAGCGATCGCTTCATTTACAGCCTTTTTAGATGCATAATCGGCAGGCTGATTGATTTGACCATTTTCTACAGGTGTAAAGGCATAATGACCATTGGCAATTTGATAAATAACACTGCGAATCGAGTTAGGAAAATCCGGGCTTTTTACTCGATTTAGAATGACTGTTGCTACTGCCACTTTACCTGCATATGGTTCTCCGACAGCTTCAGCATGTACAAGACGTGCCATTAGTTCCTTATCTGCTGCTGAGATTGTACCATATGGCAATACGATATTTTCACCTGCATATAGTTTTTCATTATGATTGGCAGCCATTAAGCTATTTAACGGAACACCAAACTCTTTTGCTATTTTCCAGTAAGTTTCGCCAGCATGTACTTTATGAATCGTACCTGTTGTAGCTGCTTCTGATTTCGAATTTAAGGTAAATGCCGACATTGATAAGATCAATCCAGCAGCAATTACTAGTTTTTTAAATTTCTTCATGTGTTACCTCCTAGTAGTTGTGTTGTTGTCTCTACTACAAGGCTATCAGCTGTAACATAAGGTTTCATTCACCAAAAAATGGAAAACGAGAAAAGAGAGGCTTTCTATATTGCTATCAAGCTATCAATTTCTAAAAAGGAAATTTGATCCAAGTAAAGGAATTCTCCTAAAAACTAGAGGTTATTCCAAGGTATTACTGTTTTTTTACACCATATTTCTAGAACATTACGTGGCATTTTTCTATTTATATTGATTAGAGTACGGAACAAACATTATCATAAAAATAAAGTTAGTCTTTAGTCGGGGGATGATGGCTTGCAGAAATTCAGAAGAGTATTAAAGAAAAGCTGGGTTCTCTATAGTTTAAGCGTACTTACTTTACATATAGTCGGACTTTCCTGCTTGCTTAATGGCGCAAGACAACATCCTTTATTAATTGGAATGGCTTTTCTTTCTTATACCTTTGGTTTGAGACATGCATTTGATGCAGATCATATTGCGGCCATTGATAATACGGTTCGAAAATTAATTCAACAAAAGAAAAATCCTATCGGGGTAGGCTTCTTCTTCTCATTGGGACATTCTAGTGTTGTATTTTTAATGGCCACTTTATTAACGATTTCAGTCCAATGGGCCCAAAGAGAGCTCCAGCATTGGCAAGAACTTGGCAGTATCATTGGAACAATGGTATCAGGATCTTTTTTATTATTTATTGGTGCCCTAAATGCATTCATCCTAGCTGATTTGCAAAAAGTTTTTTTTAAAATGCGCAAAGGAAGATATAACGAAAAAGAAGTGGAGGATCTCTTATTAAATCGAGGTTTCTTAGTTCGTTTTGCCGGCCCGCTTTTTAGATTGATCAATAAAAGCTGGCATGCCTATCCGTTGGGCTTTCTTTTTGGCTTAGGATTTGATACAGCAAGTGAAATTGCCTTATTGGCCATTTCCGCAGGTGCGGCAAAAGAAGCATTGCCTATCTCCGGAATATTATCACTTCCCATTCTATTTGCAGCGGGTATGAGTTTAATGGATACAGCTGATGGGATCTTTATGACAAACGCCTATCAATGGGCTTTTTCCACGCCACTGCGTAAGGTTTATTATAATTTGACCGTTACAACGTTATCCGTAACCGCTGCCCTCCTGATTGGGATTATTGAGTTAGCACAGGTCTTTTCAGAAAAATTACGGCTCACGAGCGGCGTCTGGGGATGGATTCAAAGTCTAAATATTAGTTCAATAGGCTATCTACTAGTGATTCTGTTTATCTTTTCCTGGGGAATTTCCTTTATCATCTGGAAGGTATTTAAAATTGAAGAAAAATGGAGCCCTCCAGTGAAGATGTAGTAAAAGGGACATAGCTGTTTGCTATGTCCCTTTTTAATCTGATTTATCTTTTACGAAAAGCAAGACCTATCGCTACTAACGATAATAAAACCGCAACAATTGATAAGATAAAAGGAACCGAATTGTTGGTGGTTGTTGCCGCTGCTTTCGTTTCCTTTGGCTGCTTTATTGTCATGCCTGGCATTTGTCCGCTTGATTCTTTCAAAATATCCGTAATCGAATGTGGTGATTTTGAACCTTCATCACCTGTCCACTCAACAATACTTCCATCCTTATAGTATTGGTATACATCCCATGCCACTTGACTTGCTTGATCAGGATTTTTTGCTGCAAAGATAAATTGCTGAAATTGCTCAGGTAAAATCCCTTCACCGGTTGTTTCAAAGGAAATACTTGTTACTTCCCCCTTTGCGTTCTTCTGAGTTGTAAAATTCCAACCTGGTACAGGTTGATATGAATCGAATTCAACACCTTTGGGCATTTTTAGGGTAATTTTTGTTGTCGGAATATCTTTTTCACTTGGAACCTTCATTGTATAGGTTTCCTCTTCACCTGTTGGTGATGTTTTTGGAGTAACTTCTACATGTGCACTGGCAATGCTGCTGAAAAGACTGAGAATCAAGATTGTTGCTAATGAAATTTTGGAGAGGTTTTTCGCTATTTTCTTCATTGTAAAGCCCCTTTGTCTATTATTTTTACTGACTACCCACTAAAACAGAAAAATCGGCATCTAAATCCTCTAATGATTTGGTCAGTACGTGGACATGCACATTCCAACGCCCAGCCATATTGAAATACATTCCTTGTGCTTGATATCGGCCAGTTTCCTTTTTTTGAGCATTTATTGTATTATCACCCATTGCCATTTCTTTTGAAGTAAACGTTAGGCTCACTTGTTCTATCTTCGTAATCGGTTTACCTCTCTGGTCTTTTATGACAACATTGAATGTATTTTGTCCGCTTATATTTGGGCCAATTTTTAATGAAATAGTGTTTTTGGACAAAGCTTTCGTTTCATTAAATGGACCAGGTGCTGACATCGCTGTAGGCAAATTGGTTAAAATAACTGCCATCACCAGGACAGCAAGTCCCGTTATGGCTTCACCCCATAAAGTAAAGCGCCATCCATTAGGTTTAAGTTTCCTTGCCTTCATCGAATTCACGAATGCAAATAAAAGCATGATGAAAAATAGAACTATTTTTCCTAACAAAACCTTTCCATAATTCGTATGGAAGATTGAACTTATGGTAGGAATATAAAGAAAACTGCTATATACACCACTAGCCGCTAATATGAAAACCAAAAATACTCCCCATGGAAAAAATAAGTGGACGATGCCCCTAAAGAATATTCTCCCTTCTTCCTTTTTCCTTAAAGGAAGGAAAGTGAGCATGGCAATAAGACTTCCAATCCAAATAGAAGCACTTACCAAATGAAGGCTGTCCATTGTAATGGTAAGAATCTTGTTTTCAGCTGATGATGCATGACTTGTCATAGCCTTTAAGACGATTACAGTGATCCCAATAATGAAGGCAATCCATAAAGAACCGTTATTTTTTTTAGCGAACATACGAAACGAGAAAATACCCAAAAGAAGAGTCAAAATAAATTGATATAACCATACTTGGCCAAATGTAGAGTTCGAAATCATTTCTTTTAAGATGGATAGGTCCCATACATCTAACCAGCTGCGATTTGTCTGAACTACGGCTTCTAATGGTAAACTAATGAAAATGCTTAAAAATAACAAAACATAGGCAACGTTAAAGACCCATCGATATTGCTTCTCCATCGATGCACTTTGTAAGCTCCCTTTTGGCAGGATGCAAAGATAAAAAAAGAGCATCCCGATATAAATGGCTCCGCTAATATATTGGACCCAACGAATGATAATGAGATCCAGATGTGGAACATAGCCCAAAGTTTTTCCTTTAAGAAGAGAAATTTGACTACCGGCTTTACCAATTTGGAACGGAATAACACCATCAACGGGGTGTCCATCAGCAGAAACAATCTTCCACTTTATGGTATAAATACCGACTGGAAGATTGGGCTTTACATTTGTCTTCAAAATTTTAGGATTATTACTTTCAATATGTTCATTGCCTTGGTCAACACGTTTCCCGTTCTGGTCAATGACTTGCATAAAATGAAAGGATGGCTGGATTTCTTCACTAAACTCAATACTTACATTCTGTGGAGGCTGGTGGAGATTCTGGTTGTCCACAGGGAAAGATTTTATAATATAAGCATGAGCGGAAGAAAGAGTCGGGAAGGAAAAGAAAATAATTGAAATTGTTATGATATAGATGAAAATTCTCTTATTAAATATCATCTGTCACCCTTCTCTTTATGGCAGTTACACCCTTGGCTAAAGACCTAAAATACCTAGGAATATTTTTCTATTAATTTTTATCATATAAGAAATAATTTTTATAAACAACATATTTTTGTTACAAATGTTTTATTTCTTGTTTGCTTTTAACATCGCTTCGCAATTATGTTTTTACAACAATTTTCTTGTTAAAAAACACCCAAATAATATAGCAAAAAACACCATCCACTAATTGGAATGGTGCTTTTCACTCCTTACAAGGATTGCAAGTGAGATAGTTATGATTGTAAATGCTGTAAATGCCATCATTGGAATAGTAATGAATCCAAGCAAATTCAGGTAATCCTTCGAACAGGGCACCCCAGTTTTACACATTTCAAACTGTTGAAGATATGGGACCTTTTGCAATAGAATGTGATACCCTGAAATCATCATCCCGATAATCGATAGCGGGAGCGTATAACGATAGATGTCTTTGTCATTTCGATAAAAAGCAATCCCCAAAATAATGGCAAGTGGGTACATAAAAATCCTCTGATACCAGCAAAGTGTACAAGGAATAAAATGAAGGACCTCACTTAAATATAAACTGCCCAATGTAGCAATGACGGCCGCAAGCCAAGAAAGTAATAAAGATTTATTCATCCTATTTCTCCTTTGCCGCCTGATCAACCATCTTCTTTAGGTCATCAAAGGTTGTTCCATCAAACAATTTACCATTAACAAAAATCGTAGGCGTACCAGTTACATTGAGCTTTTCAACTAGACTCATATCCTTCTGCCAGGCCGCATCCGATTTTTTGGCATCGAAATATTGCACAACCTTATTTACATCTTCATCACTGGCAACCTCTTTTAGAGTGTCAGTGAGAAATTTTTCATCATATACATCCATTTTTTCATATTTGCTGTCTTCAGGTTGTTTTTGATATAGAGAATCGTGGAATTTCCAAAATGTTTGATTCCCAAGAACCGCATAGACCGCTTCAGCAAACTTTGCAGAACGTGTTGAATCTGTATAAATGAAGGAATCATTCATAAAATACAATTTCGCTTCTCCTGTATCAACGAGCTCTTGTTTAATGATTGGAATAACCTTTGCATTAAAATTTTTGCAGTTTGGACATTTGTAATCTCCAAACTCGATAATGGAAACAGGTGCCGTACTTTTACCAATGTAAGGCTGTTTCGTGTAATCAATTTTTTCCTTCTGAGTTGTCGTGTTTTGGCTTTTATGCGGGGCTAGAAAGATAAAGCCAATAATAAAAACAGCAACTAAACCGACGATCCAAAATACGAATTTTGCGGAAGAATTTTTAGAACCTTTTTTTGAATTAGCCATATACTCGAACACCTCAAAATAGTTCAATGATTAATAATACGGATTTAAATGAATAAGTACTTCTTCAATATTAGTATACTTTTTCATGAGTGTAAATTTTATTTGCTTGGCTAGGTCGTGCCCTTCTTCAATTGTTTTGTCATGATCGACTGATATTCTCACATCAACCATTATGTAGTGTCCATGTTCCCTAGCCCTCACGCGGTCAATCCTCTTTACATCATTGAACTGAGAGATGATTTGATTCAGGTCTGCAAGAACATCCCCCTTTATATTCCGTTCAAGCAGAATGTTAAAGGAATCCACTAAGATCTCAATGGCAATTTTTAAAATTAACAAGGCAACAATCATACTGGCAATTTTATCGCTATAAAGAAGCCAGCCTATATGAATAGTTACCCCAATATGGACTAAAACAACCCCAATCGCTGCCGTAAATGATGCAGCAATATCTGCCTTATGATCTAGAGCAATAGCTTCAATGGCTTTACTCTTAAATTGTTTTGCTTTTTGTACTGAGTAATGATAAAGGTATTGCTTGATACCAAAGGATAAAACGGCCACATAAAGTGTCAGAATACTAGGGATCTGGAAGGGTTCAATAAGTCCGATTAAGCCCTGGTATCCTAAATAAAAGGATACAAGGATTAATAATATGCCAACGATGCTCGATGACATTACCTCAGCCTTCCCATGGCCATACGGATGGTCTTCATCTGCTGGTTTATTGGATATTTTAATAATAAATAAGGCAATAATCGAGGTTAGTACATCTGTCCCCGAATGGATTCCATCTGCAAAGACAGCATTACTGTTACCTAACCAACCAATTAAAATTTTACCGATTGCCAATATGGCATTACTCCAGGCACTAATTAATAACACCTTTTTTGATATTGATTCCCGCATCTCCATGTCAACTCACCCCAAAAAACTTCAAACGAAAAACGGTTACCTTTCAACTATACTTAAAAATCTTAACAAATAAAAGTTGGGTGGGTCTAGAGCAAAAGATTTTCCCCTATAAAGGATTCTAGTTAATTTGAAAAATTTTTATATTAGACCAAAAAAGTTGGTTGAAGTAAAAAGGCTCATATAATTTCTGCAACAGTATGCAAACTGTTTGCTCTAAAGATGGTGTATTGGTATAATATAATTTATTCTGAATTTTTATAATTTTTAATTTAATGGATTTAAAATTTTTTTGAAAGTTACAATGTGAGGTGCCTTTGTTGATTGAAGTTGATAAGAAGTGCTGTGAGGTTTTTCCGATTATCGTGCCTGACAGTTTATTAAAAACGGTAAATTTCTTTTTATTTAAACGGGAGAATTCCCTCTCTCTCATAGATGCTGGTTGGAATAACGAAGACTGCTGGAAAGCTTTAAATCTTGCCTTAAGGAATAATGGTTTTTCCTTAACGGATTTAACGGAAATTATTTTGACCCATCACCATATTGACCATATTGGACTGGTGAACCGAATCGTTTCGCAGCATCCGATCCCTGTCTACACGAGTCCCCTTTCGATTCCCCGCTTAAAAAGGGATAAAGACTTTCTTGAAATGAGGATAGAGTTTTATCAAAAGCTTTATCAAGAAATGGGCTGTGGGGAAACCGCCAAAGAAAGGATTGCCTATTTAAAAAAAGCTGCTTTTGATAATAAAGGTAATACTCTTCAAGCTGATATTAGGAGCATTACCTCTAAATCCTTATTTAATCTGGATATTGTAGAGATTGCTGGGCACGCTCCCGATCAACTTGCCTTTTGGAATCAAAGGGAAAGCTGGTTATTTGCAGGTGACCTGTTACTTGAACATATCTCTAGTAACGCTCTAGTTGAACCTGACGAATTCGGAAAGAGGCTGCCTACCTTGTCACAACACATAAAATCTTTGCAGAAATGCATGGAGCTAGATGTAAGTTTGGTATATCCAGGTCACGGAAACCTGATTAAAAATCCAAATGATTTAATTAAGAAAAGATTAGAGCGTACAGAAGCAAAATGCCAGCGGTTAATCAAGCTGATCAAGTCGGGGATTACAACAGCCAGTGACATCGCCGTCACATGGTACAAAAATATTTATTATGAGCAATTTGGCCTGGTTATGTCGGAAATTATCGGTCATCTCGATTACTTGGAAATGCAAGGGAAAATAGAAAAACAACTTATCAATGGAGTTTGGCAATTTAAAGTTGTATCTTAATAGAAAAAAGTGGATCAATTTAGATCCACTCAGATTGTCGAGAAAGGGGTATTTTCTCGGCATTTTTTTATTTTACCAGAATTTAAATACTAAATTTTTTTGATGGTTCCTGCATATGGGCCTGTTGATTTCCGCTACGGGCACTCGCTTTCCGCGGGGAGGTCCTGGAGCCTCCTCGGCGCTTGCGCCTGTGGGGTCTCCAGTGACCTCTGATCCCGCAGGAGTCGAGTGCCCTCCGCTCCAATCAACAGCGAGGCAAAATAACCAAACAATTGTATTCCAACACACTTTTTTATTTAATTTTGCTAAGTGTGTTGCAATCTTTTTTATGTTTTGGCAGGCTGCAGTAAGAAGAGCCTGTTCACTTGCATTTTTCAATCCCCGTAACCGACAGTAGCGAAGCCCGTGCAGCTCTTTTGAGTCTGCGATGTTTCACCTGATGTCTTCCTCTCAAAATTTATCAATCTTACGAAGAAGATGATCATCAGGTACCAATTCATCAATAGATACAAATTCATATTCATTTTGGCTATAATCTTTTGACTTAAACATTGGTTTCACCACTTTTTTGATTTATTAGTTGAGCTGAAGGACTCTATTAAAACACTCGTTGATTGGCGCGGAAGGCACGAAGACTCCTGCAGGAGTACGGGGCTGGGGAGACCCCACAGGCGCTTTTCGCGCTGAGGAGGCTCCCCTGGCACGCCTGCGGAAAGCGAAGTGCCTGGAGCGCCAATCAACAGACCTGTTTAACAACCTATACGCAATACTATTATTCTATATTAACGCGGTATATCAATAAAGTTATAAAAAAAAATATGAAAGGCCGCCGAGTTTTGTCGACAGCCTGAGTGGATCAATTATGATCCACTTTTTTGTTATTTGTATGATAATTGTGATTGTAGCACGTTTAAACGCTCTTCCATGACTGAACGTGCTTCTTCCATCATCCCGTCGAGTAATTCCTTTACAGATGGGATATCTTCGATAAGCCCCGCAATTTGGCCGCTGTTCATAAAGCCATTTTCCTGATTGCCTTCAATTGCACCCTTAATATGATAGGTCTCTGATGTCATTTCACTGTAGTTCTCAAAAGATAGGCCATGCAGTTCCTTTTGGATGATATCCGCTGCATAAGGAGATTTTAATACTCTTCGTACGAGACCATGTGACCGTCCTAAAATGACTGTTTCATTATCTTCAGCTTTGACCAATCTTTGTTTGTAATTGGCGTGGAACGGTGCTTCCTTTGTTGCAATAAAACGGGTCCCCAGCTGTACCCCTGCTGCCCCCAGCATCAAAGCAGCCGCCAAACCTCTTCCGTCAGCAATTCCTCCTGCAGCGAGTACTGGAATCGATACATGCTTACTAATTTGCGGAATAAGAGTAAATGTCGTTAATTCTAAACTAGAATTGATTCCTGCTGCCTCAAAACCTTCAGCAGCCAATAGATCTGCACCGGCTGCTTCTGCTTTTTTGGCATGTTTTACTGAGGCCACAATTGCCAACACCTTGATATGATTAGCATGAAATTGAGGAATGTATGGAGCAGGATTACCTGCAGATAAAGATACAACTGGTACCTTGTGTTCTATGACAAGGTCAACTAATTCTTTTGTATAAGGAGTTACCGTAATCGGAATGTTAACTGCAAAAGGTTTCCTAGTTTTTACCTTGGTTTCAAGGATGATTTTTTCCACTTCAGCGGGCTTCATCGTTCCGGCACCAATGGTTCCTAGTCCGCCTGCCTCAGAAACGGCTGCGGTTAGCTTTGCATTGCTTATATTCCCCATTCCTCCTTGTATAATCGGATATTTAATGGAAAGGAGTTTACAAATATTGTTCATTTCATTCACCTCTTTTAATAATTATATTATTCTGATATTTCACTTAAAAAAACAGCCAACGCCCTCAGATTCGACGAAAGCTGCTTTGATTATTGGGTAATATATGGATGCTGTTTGGCATCATACGACTCGTCTTTTTTCCATAAATCATTATTCTCTTTAAAAATACTTTCAAAGAAACGGCTTGCTGGCTCCGCAAGGATTTGATAATACTGATTAAATAAAGTAGCAGCAATCGTGCCATTCCACTTTGCTGGTAAAAGCTCTTTTGGAAGACCGGGATTAATAAATAAGAATTTCCGATATTCATGCACAAGCTTTGTCCGCTCCACAAAGCATTCTGCGTCGGACATTTCACCTTGATTAATGATGCTTTGATGGGCAATGTATTGTTTGCTGTACATTTCAATAAATTCTTCATACCTTTCGACAACTTGATCTAAATGCCAGCTTTTTTCAACAAGTGCATGATGGTCTTTCGGGCCAATGTAATCTGATACAAAAAAATCGACATAATCACGGATATCATATTTTTCAATCAGGAGTTTTACCTCTTTTTCCAAATTATTGGGGGATATCCAGCAGCCATTAGAAAAACTGCCAAAACCGCTCCACAATAATTCTTGGCGGAGATCATCGCGAATCTGTCGTTTTTCTTCTGGAATGGTATACATCAATATCCGCCATTTCCCATCCCATTCATTTGGCTTAAGTTTGAAGATCCGATTAGCCGCTTCTTCAATTCGGTTTATACCCTGGTCTGTAAGAAAATAATAGCTTTTATTTCCTTGCTTTTCCGATTGAATCCAGCCTTGCTTGAGCATACGTGAGACTGCCACCCTGACTGCTTGCTCATTATGGCCAAACTCTTTTAATAAACGGATCAGACTGCCAATCCAAATTTTATTTCCATAGTGATGTATATGATCACCGTAAATTGTAAAAATCATCGAACGTGTATTTTCCCCCATCAATCCACCACCTGTATAACAATATTTAAACGTTGTTTATTATTACTATTATTAACTATTTCATTTCCAAAGTCCAAAACTATTTGCCTAAAAAATTAGGTTTTCTTCGTTCACTAAATGCCTGTAAAGCTTCGATTCTATCCTCGGTAGGAATGGTAATCTCATAGGCTTTTGCTTCTATTTCGAGCCCTGTTTGCAAATCAGTATTGATTCCTCTCGTGATTGCGTATTTTGCTTGTTTAATGGCAATCGGGCCATTTTTCATCATTTCAGCCGCAAATTGTTGGCAGGCAGCTATTAACTCGCCACTCGGAACCACCTTAAGGACAATCCCTAAATCAAGTGCTTCCTCTGCTGCTATCTTTTTAGCCGTAAAAATCAACTCTTTTGCTTTTGTTTCACCAATTAATCTCGGCAGTCTTTGTGTTCCGCCTGCTCCAGGAATGATTGCCCAGCTTGTTTCTGTTAATCCCATTGTGACTCCTTGGGCAGCAATCGCAAAATCACAAGATAGTAGCCACTCAAAGCCGCCGCCAAGCGCATAGCCATTTACGGCAGCAATTGTAGGCTGTGGAAGCATTGCAATACTATTAAAGACATCACGAATCGCTTTTACATTCCTTCTTACTTCTGTTACTGATAATGTTTTTCTTTCCTTTAAGTCGGCACCGGCACTAAACGCCTTCTCACCTGCACCTGTAAAAATCACGACATGCACATCCTGGTTATAGGATATAGTATTCACGATTTCTTGCAGCTCAGATAAGGTTTCATAATTAAAACAGTTTAATTTTTCAGGACGATTCACGGTTACATACCCAATATGATTTTCGACGTTAAAGATTACGTTTGACATATATATATCACCTTCCATTTTGAAAGAATAGCCCTTATATAGAATAAGGGCTTACAAGTTAATCCTCAATATTTTCAATGATGGCGGCAATCCCTTGACCGACACCTATACACATTGTTGCAAGACCATATTGTACATTTCTTTTTTCATTTCATGGACAAGCGTTGTTAAAATCCTTGCTCCGCTAGCACCCAGTGGGTGTCCGAATGCGATCGCTCCACCATTTACGTTAACCTTTTCCGAGTCAAGCTTTAATTGGCGCATACATTCTATGGACTGAGAAGCAAAGGCTTCGTTCAGTTCTACGAGTCCAAGATCTTCAACTGTTAAATTTGCTCTTTTTAATGCTTTTTGGCTTGCATAGATTGGACCAAGCCCCATGACTGTCGGTTCCAACCCGGCAACGGCTCCAACAACATATTTAGCTAATGGCTTTAACCCTAGTTCCTTTGCTTTTTGGGAACTCATTAATAGAACGGCAGAGGCTCCATCATTTACACCTGATGCATTTCCGGCAGTAACGGTACCGCCTGCAAAAATTGGTCTTAATTTTGCCAATGTTTCTAATGTTGTTTCCGGACGTGGATGCTCATCCTGGTTAACAACAATTTCATTTCCTTTACGATCTTTATAGATAACGGGCACAATTTCATTGGCAAAACGTTCATTTTCGATTGCCTTTTTTGCTTTTTGCTGACTTTGGAGCGCAAATTGATCTTGTTCTTCACGAGAAACCGAACAACGCTGCGCAACATTTTCAGCTGTTTTCGGCATTGTTTCAGCGCCGTACATTTCTTCTAGTACTTTGTTCGTAAAGCGCCAGCCAATGGTTGTATCCTGAAGTTCCATTGATCCTCTTGGAAAATCAGTTTCCGGCTTGGCCATAACAAATGGAGCTCTAGTCATGCTCTCTGTTCCGCCTGCGATATAAATATCCCCTTCGCCAACCGCAATCGATCTTGCAGCCATAATTATCGCATCAAGACCTGACCCGCATAGACGGTTAATCGTTGTGCCGCCGACAGTGATTGGCAGTCCGGCAAGAAGACCAGACATTCTGGCCACGTTTCGATTGTCTTCACCAGCCTGGTTTGCGTTACCAAAGATAACATCTTCAATTTGATCAGGCGGCAGCTTTGGGTTCCTTTCTATTAGTGCTTTAATAACGACCGCACCGAGGTCATCCGGACGAACACTTTTTAACGCACCTTTATACCTTCCAATCGGTGTTCTGACGGCATCTACGATTACTACTTCATTCATTTTTTCACCAACTCTTCTTTCTTTGTATAGTCATAAACACCTTTACCTGTTTTACGTCCTAATCTTCCTGCAGCAACGTACTTTTCAAGCAATGGAGCTGGGCGGTATTTTTCACCTAATTTTTCATGTAAATATCTTGTATTATTTAAACGGGCATCCAAGCCGACAAGGTCTGCAAGCTCAAGCGGCCCCATTGGATAATTTAAGCCTAGTTTGATTGCTTTATCGATTTCCTCTGGTGTTCCAAGTCCTTCTTGGAGCATGTAAAAAGCTTCATTTCCAACCAAAACGCTAATTCTGCTGGTTACAAATCCAGGGAACTCATTGATCACCACAGTTTCTTTGCCCATTTGCTCCGCTGCTTTTCTAACCGCAGCAGCTGTTTCATCGCTTGTTTCAAGTCCACGCACAATTTCAACCAGCGGCATTTTATGTACCGGATTAAAGAAGTGCATCGCAATTGTTTTTTCAGGACGCTTTCCATAGGAAGCAATTTCTGTCGGACTCATCGTGGATGTGTTTGTTGCAAATAGGCAGTCTGCAGGGGCAAACTCTTCAATTGTTTCAAATACTTGTTTCTTAATTTCAGCCTTTTCAGGAACGGCTTCGATAATTAGGTCTGCGGTAGAAGCAGCCTGAGGTAGATTACTTGAATAGTTTAGATTTGCTTTAGCCTGTTGTTCTTGCTGGACGGTGATTTTTCCCCGTTCAAGTCCTTTTGTAAAAATAGCATTTAATTCTGCTTCAGCACTTTTTAGTGCGGTTTCATTTACATCAACCAATGTAACGGAAAATCCGCCAAATGCCCCTACATAGGCAATCCCGCGTCCCATTACACCGGAACCAACTACAACGATATTTTTCATTTACGATCTCTCCTTTAAAAAGTAGGCTGTGTTAAATTTGGCTGTTGATTTCCCTTAACACAGCCAAAAGTAAAAAGAGTACGAATGAGATTTGATTCTCATTCGTACAAGTCGATGATTAAAGCCCCATCGGGTTTAATGGACGGCTGCCGTAGTAGGAAACAATACTTTTTGTTTCTGTATATAAATCTAGTGTTTCAATACATAATTCACGGCCAAAACCTGACTGTTTATAACCACCAAATGGTGTTCCAGGCATAGCAGAGAATGGACAGTTTACCATCACAATTCCTGCTTGAATTTCATTGGCTACACGAGTGGCACGCGCACCGTCTTTTGTCCAGATCGCTGAACCAAGACCAAACTCTGTATCATTTGCCAGTTTAATCGCTTCTTTTTCATCTTTAAATTTCATTACAACCACAACTGGACCAAAAATTTCTTCTTGTACTACTTTCATTTCATGGTTAACGTTTGCAATGACAGTTGGCTCGTACCAGTAACCGCCTTCAAAGCCTTTAACCGCTGCCGGCTTTCCGCCTGCTAAAATCTCAGCTCCATCAGCAATTGCTGATTTCACATAGCCATCAATCACATCTACTTGGCCTTGGTCGATAATTGCGCCAACATGTGTACCTTTATCAAATGGATTACCAAGGACTAGCTTCTTCGTTTTTTCAACAAATTTTTGGATGAACTCATCATAAATATCTTCATGAACATATAAGCGAGAACGTGCTTCACAAGATTGACCAGAGTTGTAGAAAATGCCATAAAGGGAACCATCAACAGAAGCATCAAGATCGGCATCTTCAAATACAAGGTTTGGTGACTTGCCGCCAAGCTCAAGCGTAACACGCTTCAATGTTTCAGATGCTTTGCCCATGATATCTTTTCCGATTGGCGTAGAACCTGTGAAAGCTACTTTATTTACTTTAGGATGTTGAACAAGATAGTCGCCTACTTCGGCGCCAGATCCTGGAACAATGTTTACTACACCAGCTGGAACCCCAGCTTCTAAACAAATTTCGCCAAGAATAATAGCTGTAAGCGGAGTAAGGCTTGCCGGTTTCACTATTACAGAACAGCCAACGGCAATAGCCGGAGCAATCTTCCAGGCTGCCATCATAATTGGATAGTTCCAAGGAATGATTTGAGCACAAACGCCCACTGGTTCCTTTTCTGTGTAGTTGTGGAACTGGCCTGGCATGTTGTTCACTGTACCGCGGTGTCCAACAATGGCACCTGCATAAAATTCAAAGTCCTCAATTGCTTGGGAAACTTGTCCTTTAGCCGTATCCAAAGATTTACCTGTATCTAAAATTTCCAACTCAACTAGTTCCTTAAAGCGGGAACGCATGATGGAAGCAATATTATTCAATACTTGGGAACGGCGGTTAATTGGGTATTTACGCCATTTACCATGATCAAATGCCTCACGGGCAGCCAAAACGGCTCTTTCGGCATCTTCTTTTGTCGCTTTCGCTACTTCTGCTACTAATTCGCCAGTGGCAGGATTATATGTTTTAATGGTTGCACCATTTGAGCTCTCTACTTTTTCACCATTGATGATTAAATGATAATAATCTCTTTTAAGGCTTGTTGATTCTACGATTTGTTGTGTTGACATCTTTTTTCCTCCTATTATTTTCCGATATATATTGGTTTCCTTTTTTCTATAAATGCCTGGACACCTTCTCTGGCATCCTTTGTTAAACCAGCAATTCGCTGGCCCTGTGCTTCTTGCTCTAAGTAATCTGACAGAGATAATTCTCCGGCAGCACGAATGGTGCGCTTTATTAACCCAATTGCTTTTGTCGGCATGAGGGCAATCCGTTCGGCAAATTGCTTCACTTCTGCTTCAAAGTTGTCAGCTGAAAAAACCCTTGTAGCTAATCCAAGCGAAAGTGCTTGGTCAGCTGGTATTTTTTCACCTAATATAGAAATTTCTAATGCTTTTGCTTCCCCTACTAATCTAGTAAGATAATAACTATTTCCTGAATCAGGAATTAAACCTATATTAATAAAAGCATTTAAAAAGCTAGCACGGTCTGCCAAGAGGCGGAAATCACAAGCGAGTGCGAGACTGAAACCAGCCCCTGCTGCGATTCCATTTACAGCAGCAATAATTGGTTTTTCACAAAGATGCATTTGCCTAATCATTGGAGCATAATTGTCTCGTATGACTTGTCCATGATCCATGTTTTCATCCACTTCGGATAGGTCCTGTCCGGAGCAAAAACCGCGGCCGGCACCGGTAATTACGATGCAGCGGACCTCCTCTTTAGAAGATGCAGCTTTTAGTGCTTGAATAATTTCTCTATTCATTTGTGCCACGAAGGCATTCAAAGTATTAGGGCGATTTAACGTGATCAAAGCCACGCCGTTTTCGGTTGAATATTGAATTGTTTCGTACATACCTTTTATCTCCCTTTAAATTTCGGCTTCCGTTTTTCGATAAATGCGTTCATTCCTTCTTTTTGATCCTCGGAACTAAACAACAAATAGAAATTTTTTCGTTCGAATTGCATTCCTTCATATAATGAGTAATCTACTGCTTTATTAACTGAATCTTTTATTAATCGAATCGAAAGTGGTGCCTGCTGAGTAATTATTCTTGCTGTTTTCAATGTTTCTTCCATTAATAGCTCCGGCATGACCACTCTGTTTATGAGTCCATGCTGGAGTGCATCGGCGGTTGTAATTCTGCCGCCGGTCCATAGCCATTCAAGGGCTTTTGTTCTGCCAACAATTTTTGTTAAACGCTGAGTACCGCCAGCTCCTGGCATGACACCCAGGTTTACCTCCGGAAACGAAAATTCCGTACCTTCCGCAGCAATTAGCAAATCACAGCATAAGGCTAGTTCAAAACCGCCGCCGAAAACAAAACCTTTAACAGCCCCAATTAGCGGTTTTTTGATAAGGGCTAATTGATCCCAATCAGCGAATTGATTCAAAAGTTCTAATCGAATAGAGTTGTCTTCAGCCATTTCATCAATGTCTGCACCAGCAGAGAATGCTCGGCCTTTACCTGTTATGACAATAGCAAGTACTTCTACGTTTTGATCGAAGTCTTGGGCTGCATGAAGAATTTCTCTAACCATTTTTCGATTTAGTGCATTATATTGGGATGGTCTGTTTAATTCAATCAGACCAATCCCGTTTTGATTTGAAGCTTCAATATATTCATACGTTTTCATTTAATCATCTTCTCCGATGACCAAGGTGACTAATTTCCCGGCAAATTTCATTAAGTCTTTCCCGGAAGCTTTTCCTTCTTCGGAACGTAGTCCATTTTGCAAATCCTCATAACTGTCATAACGCATTTCACACATTAAATAATATGGAGGTTCTCCACCCATTGGTGAACCAGTGAATTTTGTTACTTTCATCTCACGCAACCCTGGGATTTTCTCGGTAATCGGCACATGAACATTGTAATAATGCTCATCAAATGCTGTTTTATCTTCAGGTTGTTTATATAGAGCTACTAATTTTGCCATGTTCAAAACTCCTTTATCTACATTAATGTTGAAATTGGTTTCATTGCTTCAAATGGATTTTTACAAGTTTTGCAGTATAGGATACTTCTGCAGGCAGTAGGTCCAAAAATGTTTTCCAGCGTTACATAGGTTGAGCTGCAATATGGGCAATCAACATGCCAGGAGCCGTCACTTTCCAGAAAACGGGGCGGAGGGGCAATACCAAATGCCCGTAATCCCTCTCTGCCTTCTTCTGAGACACGATCTGATGTCCATGGAGGCGTGTAGATAAATTCAACATTTACCTTTTCTACTCCATCGATTGTCAGCACTGCTTTTTCAATATTGTTTTTTATAATGTTAAGTGCCGGACATCCAATAAAAGTTGGTAATATTTTGATATCAACAACTGCATCTTGTGAAGTGACTTTCTCTACCATACCGAGGTCAATAATACTCACTGTATCGATTTCTGGATCTTTCACATTTTTCAAAATGTCCAATACTTGGGTTTCCAACGATTTTACAGTTGTATTCATATTCATACCTCTTTTCCTTCTGGCTTTACCATGCAACTGCTGTATCTAAGCGAAGTACTTCAGATAAGATATCGATCGCAGTTTGCAAATCTTCTGTATGTTCACCATTACGGCCATTTAATGGCTGTGAGCTTGGAACTTCAGGTGCGGCCAATTGAAGGGATTGGAATACCGATTCTAATTGTTCCTTCCAACGGCCGATAAGAACGCTTTCACTTTCAATCAAGCCTAGCTCTGTTATTTTGTCAGCTTCTTTACCTAGTGAAAAAACATCAGCAAAGTCATTTGTAACTTTTTCAATAGCTGCTTGCATTCTTTGTTTGGCTTCATCCGTAGAGTTTAATAGCTGAACAAACCATGTTTTCCAGTGTAATAAATGATAGTATAGTTCGGTGTTCACTTTGACTACCGCTTCTGCTAATGGCTGATAGGAACTATTTTTTAAAGAATCGATCTTTACTTTCTTTGCTGATGTATAGAAGTAGTTACGAACTACTGTGAAGGCCCAGTCATAATGTGGAACTTCCATATGAGTACCATCGTTATTTTGTTTCACTACATCCATGTAGTAGCCTTCCCCATTTGGTCTCTCAACTAAAATACTATTCTTTCTTTCTACTGCTGGACGTAAATGAGCTAAATGGTCGGCATTTCCTAATCCAAGTTTTTCTAAAAGCTGATAATACATGGTTGCATGCCCCATGCTATCCTGTGTGATGGAAGAATACGCGATATCTTCTTCAATATGTGGTGCAAGTCCTAACCATTCAGATCCCCTGTATGAGAAAAGAAAGTCATCGTCTGCTAATTGAAATAATAGATTGATTGCTGCTTCTTTAAATTCCTTCGTTAATGCGATGTTTGTTTCACTCATTTCTTAACGCCTCCCGCCCATGATAGGATTTCTTTTTCGTCAAACATGATTTGCTCATAATGACGCCATTTTTTCTTAAGGTAACCATATCCTTTAGTCGTGCGGTAATCCTTATTATCTAACCGTTTCAAAATGGCTTTTTCTTCTGTACTTAATCCTCTAATATGTTCACGATTTACAATCCATATATCTGCAACTGGTTCACGGCGCATAAAGTTCTCTTGTGCCATGATCAGTGCCATGTCAGCATTCGGCGCTAACAAACTAAATTGATGTTGGAATGGTGAGCTTGGTGTACGTCTGCTGAATACTTCAAATTCCTGATAAAAAGTTTTCTCTTGACTCATTTTTCTTCCCCCTTCATTAACCCTTGACTGCGCTTAATGCATTGCGCACCCATGCATTATAGTCGTACGATGTTTTCCGTAAATTCAATCTTGCTTGAGAACGAGGTCCTTGGTTCTTCATAATCAGTTTCAATTTACTCCAATCAGGTTCCTGATAAACCCAAAGCTGCTGCTCCTCGTCAAAATGAAGGGTTGGGTCAGGAATTGTTAAGCCTAGGGAAAGTATGCGTGGAATATATTTTGTGAGGTAGGCTTGTCTAAGTTCTTCATTTGAACTGGAACGAATTTTATATTTGATGGTTACATCTTGTTTACTTGTACCAGTGGTAGAGCTCTTGGCAGGGCCAAAGAATGTAAGAAGTGATTCCCACCATCTGTTTAATGCATCCTGAACCATTGCTTTTTGTTCTGCTGTACCTTCAGCAAGCGCCATGATGATCGCTTCACCATGTTGAGCATGGAAAACTTCTTCTGCACAAATTCTTTGTAATGCTCGGCTGTATGGACCATATGAAGCGCTTAGCATATTTGTTTGGGTAATGATGGCTGCTCCATCAACGAGCCAGCCAATAATTCCTGCATCTGCCCATGATCTTGTTTCCATATGGAATACATTATGAAACTTTAAATCTCCATTAAATAAATCAATCATTAGGTCGCCGCGATTTTTTCCATATGGTTTCAATAAATCTTCTGCAACCCTTAGAAGTAATTGTCCATGGCCCATTTCATCCTGTACTTTAGCCATAATGCCTAATTTACGATAAAGGGATGGAGCTTTAGGAACCCATTCTTTTTCTGGCAGTGCACCCATGATCTCACTGATTCCATGCATGGAAATTAATTTGATAAGGGTCAAGCGATATTCTTCCGGCATCCAGTCATCGGGTTCAATTTTATCTCCCGCTTCAATCTTTGCAATAAATTCTTCTAAATGTTGTTGCTCGGTTAACTCTCTTTCAAGAATGCTCATTAATTTACCACCTCTCCAATTTATATAACGTGTTTATAACGTTATTATATTTTATTGTTATATTTAATGCAACAATTTTCTGTAAATTTTTAATTTTAAAATTTCATCTTATGTAATACACTACGCTCACCTAACTTTAAATATACATTAGGCAAGCGTAGTAACAGCATTTAATAACCATTATCTGTTATAAAGGTGATTTTACGTTATACTTAAACAGTAGCTGCTTCGTTCTTCCTTTTATCTACGATCCGAATCGCTTTTCCTTCGGAACGTGGCAAACTCTTTGGTTTATTAAAGATAACATCCATCGTTACTAAGCAAGCTGATTTCATTTGGTGCTGGATATTTCTCTTTAGCTTTGCAACCTTTTCGTGTTTTAAGTCCTCACCAATTTCTTGATATAAGCTATTTTCAACTTCAACGTGTAATTCAACACTGTCAAGACTTCCATGCTTAACCAAATGAATTTGATAATTAGGAATAAGTCCTTCAATTTGCAATAGTACACGTTCAATTTCAGAAGGGAACACATTTACACCGCGGACAATAATCATATCGTCTGTTCGGCCAAGTAATCGGGACATGCGTGTCGTTGTTCTGCCGCAAGTACATTTATCTTTTGTAATCGAAGCAATATCTCCTGTACGATAGCGAATGACTGGAAACGCTTCCTTTGTTAAGCTTGTGAAAACAAGCTCACCAACTTGTCCATCTTCAACAGGTTCTAATGTTTTCGGATCAAGAACTTCCACAAAGAAATGATCGTCTGCGATGTGCAGACCATCTTGTGCTTCGTGACATTCAATCGCAACCCCTGGTCCCATTACTTCACTTAAGCCGTAAATATCGACCGCTTTAATATTAAGCTTCTTCTCAAGTGTTGCCCTCATTTCTTCTGACCATGGTTCTGCACCAAAAATTCCGTATTCAACGCTTGTTTCTCTCGGGTCCAATCCGAGTTCTTCCATTTTCTCAACGATATTTAGAATATAAGAAGGCGTTCCGCAAATTCCTCTTGGTTTAAAGTCTTCAATTACTGTTATTTGTCTCTCAGTATTACCACCTGAGATTGGCACACATGCAGCACCAAGTTCTTCAGCACCATGGTGGAGACCTAATCCACCAGTAAATAATCCATAACCATACGCATTATGAAAAACATCAGACTTCCTACCACCCGCTGTTACAATTGCCCTTGCAACAATTGATGCCCAATTTTTTAAATCATTTTTGGTATAACCAACAACAGTAGGTTTACCGCTGGTTCCAGATGAACCGTGAATTCGATTGACTTCCTCCAAAGGCACAGCAAATAAACCATATGGATATTGATCCCGTAAATCTTTCTTCTTTGTAAAAGGAAGCTTTGTAATATCCTCTAACGACTTAATATCCTCTGGTGTAATGCCTAGTTCATCAAACTTATCCTTATAAAATGGGACATTTTCATACACTCGTTTAACAGTCTGTTGCAGGCGATTTAATTGCAGCGCTTCCATTTCACTTCGACTTGCAGTTTCAATTTCCGGATTGTACATCAATAAGATCCTCCTCAATAATTTTTAATCTCTTACATAACACCTGTTTTGCATAACGTTTATATCACGACTTATTCATTGCTGTAATATGAATTAGAATAATATCATATTTGCACTGTGTCAATAGTTTTGTCAGAAAATTTTAACAATAACATGATTATATTAGCTGAAAACACTGCTAATTTCAACGATAAACAATTCTAAATAAAATAAATTTTCTAAATTTTTATTTACACCAATTTCAAGATGTGATAATTTTTTAATCATGAAATATATCAAAAAAATTATTCAGCGTTTTTCTAACGTACTATAAAAAATATTGATGATAATCAAATTTAGGAGGATCTTATGTCAGTAAAGGTAAGTGACCAAACTACACATGAAATGTATTATGATAAAATTTTTCAAACGATGGAAAATGAACCCTATGCCCGTATGCTGGGGATCAAATTAATCGAACTTGGTCCTGGGAGTGCCATTGCAGAAATGGTTCCAAATGAAAATATGGTTAACGCCCATGGAACTGTTCATGGAGGAATTATTTTTTCATTAGCTGACTATGTTTTTGCTGCTGCCAGCAACTCTTACGGCAGAACTGCAGTTGGTGTCAATAATAATGTAAATTTTATGTCGGCCGGAAAAGTTGGTCAAACCCTGACAGCAACGGCTAAAGAAATAAAGAAGACCAATCGCCTCGCATGGTTTAGCATCCACGTATATAGCTCTGAGGAATTAATCGCAACAATGGAAGCAATGGTGTATCGTATGAATCAGCATTTTGTGGGATCAGAGGAAAGTTAAGAAAAGGATTGGAGAACACAGCCCACATGTTTTAAAGACAAGTGGGCCGTTTTTGGAAAATTGTTTTTAAAAAGCACTATTTTACAGAGTTTAGGGTTAGCGATTCATTTCGATACAGAATTTCATTCTGCTTTACATCATATAAACCCTTGGGAACTAAGCGAAGCCCTGGCAGAAAGTCGCAGGTTAAGAACAATAATGTATATAGAATATCATGGAATGGAAAACCTCGCTCTTGTACGATAGACAACAACTGATCATAATACATCACTGCTGTTGAAAACGAAGGGTCTGTTGTCATCATACCAGCTAACTGTAAAGGAATTTCGAGGATAATTTCGCTGCCATCTACGATGACAATCCCTCCGCCTAAGTCATGAACCCTCGCTGCCGCTTTGGCCATTGCTTCAGGATTTTTACCAATAACAAGTAATTCAGATGTTGTGTTGTATGTAGAAGCCATTCCATCAAGATTAACCGCAAATCGCTCTAAGATCCCTCTTGTTATCCATTTACCATTTCGGTCAAACAACGCTGCTTGCAAAAGACCGTTATCTCCGCTAAGATCTGCGTAACCATTGACTGAAGTTAAAAATATATCTTTCCTCTCTGTAATGACATTGCTTTTAAAATAAATAGCAGGAACATTTCCACCCTGATGAGGATAGCGATATAAATCTGCATTTTCCAAAACGGATTTGGAAAACCCAAAGGGTTCACGGTTAACATATTGATTCCAATCAATTTCAGGCATATTAATCGTTAATTTTCCATCTTCTGCTATTATTTCTCCATTGGCAATCACCATCTCCGGCCGAAAAGAAACAAGGTCAGGCAGCAAAAGAATATCTGCCTTTCTGCCCGGAGCAAGACCGCCAATATAATCATCCTGCTTTAAGTAGGTAGCTGCATTAATCGTTACCATCTGGATGGCATTCATCACGGGTACTCCAAGCTCAACTGCTTGTCTAACCAAGCCATCAACAAAACCTTCTTTTTCGATAAAAGCTGGATTAGGACCATCCGTTGTCATAATGATTCTGCTAGTGCTTACATTACCTTCCGTGATTAATGGAATAAGCTCCTGCAAATCTGGTCTTAGTGAGCTATTGCGAAGGGTTGTCCACATTCCTAATCTTAGCCGGTCAAAAGCTTCTTTAAGAGTAATCGCTTCATGGCAGGCACTGACGCCCGAGGCAACAACAGCATTTAACTTATCATAGGAACAGCCGGCTGTATGACCATCTACAACCTTACCCAATTTCTTGATATAATCGATTATTTCAAGTAAATATGGGTCCCCATTGTATAATAATGGCCAACGAGTTATTTCCGCTGAGCCTAAAACAGCATCAAGAGCAAGCAGTTCCTTTACCTCGTTGTCATTAAATAATTCATTTTCCCCCTGATACTCTGCTTGAGAAACTAGGCGGGCCAGCCAAAAAAAGTTGCCTGGCAACTGTTCTAAGTCCTTAACCAGCCTTTTAAAGCCGTTTGCTCCCATATGAAGATGAAAAAATAAATTATCATTCACTGTTGTAGTAGTACCAAGGGGTAATATCTTGGAGGTCATACTTACAGGATTGTAGACAATCCAGGGATGTGAATGGGCTTCAATAAACCCGGGGGATAGATACTTTCCTGTTGCATCAATGACGGTTGTATGTTCACCAATCGCTCGGTCACTCCCACCCACATAGGCAATACAGTCTTTATAGACCGCAACATTCTGCTTTAAAAATTCTCCGGAATAAACATTTATTACGGTACCATTCTTTATAAATAAATCTGCAGGCCGATTTCCTTTGGCAACTTCGATTAGGTCGCTTCTTTTTGCTTTCAATTTCAATCCAATTCCTCCCATCATTAATTCTATTACAAGCTTATATGGGTTTTCTTTTACGAGTCAATTAATTTTTTGAATATTTCGCATTATAACTTACTACCGAATTAATAGTAAAAAAACTAAATTATGATAAACTAAACTGAACAAATTTTTCCCAAGGAGCATAGATCATGACAACAAATACTAGATTCATCGGGTTTGTGGGAACATACACTAAAGGGGAAAGTAAAGGAATTTACGCTTTTACATTAGACACACAAGAAAAGCAAATAACCTCGATTAGGTCAGCAGCAGAATTAGACAATCCTACATATCTTAATATCAGCAATGATAGCCGTTTCCTTTTTTCAGTTGTAAAGGAAGGAGCTTCAGGTGGTATTGCAACATTTGCTGTTAATAGCCAGACAGGGGAACTTACACCGCTCAACACACAATTATTAGAGGGTTCCTCTCCTTGCCATGTAAGTGTGGACAATCAAACAAAGATTGCTTTTAGTGCCAATTACCATAAAGGGGAAGTGGTATCCTATCTTGTAAACAACGGAACATTGACTAAACCCATATCTATTATTAAGCATGAAGGTTCAGGACCTGATCCCCGACAAGAAAAAGCACATACCCATTTTGCCGAATTGACACCGGACGAAAAGTATCTTGCGGTTTGCGAATTAGGATCAGACCTGCTTATTACCTATCAAGTAGATGAAAGTGGAAAATTGAAAGAAGTAACATGTTTAACAGTAAAGCCTGGTAGTGGTCCAAGACATCTTACCTTCCATCCAAACGAGCGATTCGCCTATATTATGACCGAGTTTAGTTCCGAGGTTATTGCTTTGAGGTATCATGCAGAAAGTGGCAGTTTTGAGGAAATCCAAACCATTTCAACAATACCTGAGAATTTTAAAGAAAATAATCAAGGCAGTGCGATTCATATTTCTTCTGACGGCCGTTTTGTTTATGCAGCCAACCGAGGTCATAATAGTATTGCAATATTTGGGGTTGATAATGATACTGGAAAGCTGGAATTAATCGAGCGTGTTTCAACAGAAGGAGATTGGCCGAGGGATTTCAGTTTAGATCCAAGCGAAAAATTCCTGGTAGCTTCTAATCAAAACTCCAGTAATCTTGTGTTATATTCACGAAATACCGAAACAGGAAAACTTACCCTCCTGCAGTCTGATGTAAAAGTTCCAGACCCTGTTTGTGTTAAATTCCTGCAAGTATAAAAGGGGACGTGCACTTTAACTGCACGCCCCTTTTTTGTTTGAAACCCTTTTATTAATAAGCTCCACGAATATTAGCATGAACTTCGTTTACATAAAATTCTTGAAGTCTTGTTAACTCTTCAGCGATAAATCCAGGTACATCTAGGGCACCGAGATTATCCTCTACTTGTTTTACATTTTTAAATCCTGGAATCACACATGAAATGGCTTCATGCTCAAGAATCCATTTTAAGGCCGCTCGCGTCATGCTTTCTCTGCCATCCGCAATCCAGCTTAATTTCCCACTCAACTCGACCCCTTTAGCAAACTCTAGACCGGCAAACGTTTCACCAACATTAAACTCCTGACCATCTCGATTAAAATTTCGGTGGTCACTTTTTTCAAACTTTGTGTCTGAAGTAAACTTACCTGTTAACAAGCCGCTCGCCAAAGGCACACGCGCTAAGATCCCAACTCCTTTTTCTTTTGCAACAGGAAATAGTTCTTTTATCGGTTTTTGGCGGAAAATATTAAAAATAACTTGAAGCGCTCTTACATTTGGATTTTGCATCGCAATTAATCCTTCTTCAACTGTTTCAACACTTACACCGTAGTAGCGGATCTTCCCTTCCTGTTGAAGCTTATCCAGTACCTCAAAGACGCTGCCATCCTTAATAATTTCAAGGGGAGGACAGTGAATTTGATAAAGATCGATTCTTTCCCTTTCCAGTCTCTTTAAGCTGTTTTCACAAAAAGCTCTTACCGTTTTTTCAGAATAGGTCTCTGGATCAAAAATATCAGCGGCACGACAGAATTTTGTTGCAATATGGATTTGATCTTCTTTTCCTTTTGTCACTTTTGCTAACAGCTGCTCGCTGTGACCATCACCATACACATCTGCGGTATCAAAAAAATTCACGCCAGCCTCCATTGCTCGTTCCAATGCACGCAGTGATTCCTTATCATCAGTTTTTCCCCAGCTGCCGCCAATCCCCCACGTGCCAAAACTAACTTCACTAATCTTTAAATCGGTGTTTCCAAGATTGCGATAATTCATTCCAAAGATCCTCCTCTAGACACGGTTAATTGATCATTCGTTGCCTTTGTTGTTTGTAAAAACCTGCTGTAACATAGCCGATTTTCCATTAAAATCATTATAAAATGGGGAAGAAACTAAGTAAACATACACCTTTCACTTAAAAACGGGATATTTTATTCGACAAAGCCCAATCCGCATTGAAGGGATTGGGCTTGTATTGATAATAAAATCACAAAAACTTATCAATCATAGTAATTAATTCACCAATTTCCGGCTTGCTGACTTGGGCATCTGCACCTACTGTTTCGCCCTTATGGCGGAGGTCGTCTGTAATCAGTGATGAAAAAATAATGACTGGTAGCTGTGAGAGAACAGGATGCTGTTTGATTTGTTTGGTTAAATGCAGCCCGTCCATTACCGGCATTTCAATATCTGTAATAACAAGATGTACAACCTCACTAATGACTTTGTTTTCACTGACCGCATGCTGTAAGTAATCCAAAGCATCCTTGCCGTTTTCAAAGAAATCAATGAACTGAAAGTCGGCTTCCATTAATGTATCGGATAACAGTTTCCGTAACATAGCTGAATCCTCAGCAACAACAATCCGATATTTTGAGCGGTCTTTTCTTTGCACATGTTTTAAGCGATCATTGTTAATTCCTGTTGCTGGATTGATATCTACTAAAATCTTTTCAAAATCTAGAAGGAGTGTCATCCCCTCCTGTTTCCGGACTACACCGATGATTTGATTCTCAGTGTTTTGATATAAATTTGTCGGCTTCTCGATTTGCTCCCAAGAAATACGATTAATTTTATCAACACCATGGACATGAAAAACGACCTTTTGTTTATTAAATTCAGTAACAATGAATTTATCCTGTGAAGGTTGATTGGAATCGGGAAACCCTAACACTTTTGCCATATTAATGACAGGAAGGATTTCACCCCTGATCTCCATAATCCCTTCGATATTTGGATGGGTATGTGGAATAAATACAACCAGCACTGGATTGATAATTTCCCTTACTTTAATTACATTGATTCCAAATCTGTTATTAGCAACATTAAATTCAACAATTTCAAGCTCATTTGTACCGCTTTCAAGCAAAACCCCTTTTTCGGCCATCGTGGCGACCCCCTGCACTTTTTAATAAACAAAAAAGTTTAATATTTGTATCCATCAATCTTTATTTCGGTTATTTTTCTATCTTTTTTAATATTCAATGCAAATTCCTTAAATTTCAAGAAAACCCACTTAAATGATTGGATTAATATTCGAAAAATATTTGACATAATTATATCATTGTAGTAATTTTAAAGAAAAGTTAAATAATACTTTCTTATCAAGAGAGGTTGAGGGAACGGCCCGATGACACCTCAGCAACCTTCAATGGATTTTTCATTGAAAAGGTGCTAATTCCTGCAAGTTTTTTAAAACTTGGGAGATAAGAAGAATGACTATGTGATCGATGCAAACAAAAGTCTTCTTCTTAGCGGGAAGACTTTTTTTAATACCATAATACTGTATAACGTTACTACACCACATTAAGGAGATGTCATCATGGTTAAAATTGACACAAAATTGGCTCAAATCGGAAATCGAAGTGAAACAGCAACAGGAACTGTAAATCCACCTGTTTATTTTTCAACTGCCTATCGTCATGCTGGAATTGGCCAATCAACCGGCTTTGATTATGTTCGTACTGGAAATCCCACTCGTCAAATCCTAGAACAGGCTATCGCAGATTTAGAGGGCGGCGATCGAGGATTTGCCTGCAGCTCAGGAATGGCTGCTATTTTTACCGTTCTTTCATTATTCCAATCTGGCGATGAATTAATCGTATGTGAAGATCTATACGGCGGTACATACCGATTATTAGAACAAGGCTACAAGAAATGGGGATTAAACGCCAAGTATGTAAATACATGTAATGTGGAAGAAATCGAAAAACACATTACTCAAAACACCAAGGCTATCTTTCTTGAAACACCAACTAACCCGTTAATGCAGGAAACAGATATTGCTGCAGTTTCTGAAATCGCAAAAAAACATAACATTCTCTTGATCGTAGATAACACGTTCTACACTCCTCTCTTACAGCAGCCGATTCAAGAAGGAGCAGATATTGTGATCCATAGTGCAACAAAATACCTTGGAGGCCATAATGATGTTCTTGCAGGACTGATCGTTGCAAAAGGAAAAGAACTATGTGATGCCTTGTTCCTTTACCATAATGGCGCCGGCGGGGTTCTTAGTCCATTTGACTCATGGCTCGTCATACGCGGAATGAAGACATTATCGCTAAGAATGCAACAACATGAAAGAAATGCGAAAGTAATCGTCGAGTATCTATCCAAACATGAAGATGTAACAGATGTTCTTTACCCTGGGAGAGGCGGGATGATTTCATTCCGTGTCAAAGACGAAACATGGATTAATCCATTTTTACAAGGGCTGTCACTTATCTCTTTTGCTGAAAGCCTTGGCGGTGTTGAGAGCTTAATTACTTATCCAGCTACACAAACACATGCCGATATTCCCGAGGAAATCAGAACTGCTGCTGGTGTAGATAATCGATTGTTACGTTTTTCAGTCGGTATCGAAGATGCAGAAGACCTAATTGCTGATCTGGAGAAAGCTTTTATCAATATTAAAGAAAGGGTGAATGCGTAATGAGTCACGAAGAATATAGTTTTGAAACGAAATTACTGCACAATCGTCATAAATTTGATAAAGCTACTGGAGCAGTAAGTGTACCTATTCAACATGCATCAACTTTTCACCAATCTGATATCGATCAGTTTGGGAAATTTGATTACAGCCGCAGTTTAAATCCAACAAGGGAAGCCCTTGAAGAAATCATTGCCGAACTAGAAGGAGGCACAAGAGGTTTTGCCTTTGCATCAGGAATGGCTGCCATTTCAACAGCATTTCTGCTGCTTTCAGCTGGAGAACATGTGGTAATTACTGAAGATGTTTATGGCGGAACATTCCGCCTGGTTACCCAAGTGCTTACCCGCCTTGGGATTGAACATACTTTTGTCGATATGACTAATTTGGATGAAGTAAAAGCAGCAATCAAACCAAATACAAAACTATTTTATGTAGAAACACCGTCCAACCCAACTCTAAAGGTTACGGATATCAAAGCAATTAGTGAAATTGCAAAAGAAGTGGGGGCACTTACTTTTGTTGATAATACATTTTTAACTCCAGCACTGCAAAGACCTCTAGAATTGGGGGCTGACATTGTCCTTCACAGTGCGACTAAATTTTTGGCAGGACACAGTGATGTTCTAGCAGGGCTTGCAGTTGTAAAAGATGAAGAATTAGCAAAACGGCTTTACTTCCTACAAAATTCCTTTGGCGCCGTTTTAGGTGTTCAAGACGCTTGGCTCGTTATGAGAGGAATTAAAACGCTGAATGTGCGCTTGGAAAAATCACAAAGTTCAGCTCTCAAAATTGCCGAATTTTTAAATTCACACCCATTGGTCAATAACGTCTATTATCCGGCCTAAAAAGCCACCCGCAGTATCAAATTCAAAAGGAGCAGGCTGATGGCGCAGGTGCTGTCCTTTCTTTTGAATTAAAAGATGAGGAAACTCTTCGTTTATTTGTGTCACAAGTAAAAATCCCTGTTTTTGCGGTTAGTCTGGGGGCAGTGGAATCAATTTTATCCTATCCAAAGACGATGTCACATGCTGCAATGCCACAGGAAGAAAGAGAACAACGCGGCATCACAAACAGCCTGTTAAGACTGTCCGTTGGATTAGAAAATCCTGATGATCTTATTAAGGATTTTTCCGAGGCGCTTAAGTTTGTAGAGTCTAAACAATTAGTTTAGGAGAATGAAGATGAACTTTTTACAAAGGTTAGAAAAGCAAATTTTAATCGGCGATGGAGCCATGGGCACCCTTCTCTATTCCTTCGGCAAGGATAGCTGTTTTGAGGAACTGAATATATCACATCCTGAGCAAATTCAAAGTATTCACAAAGCCTACATTGATGCAGGAGCAGATGTGATCCAGACAAACACCTATGCAGCAAACTATCTGAAGCTTCAAAGATATGGATTAGAAGATTCAGTGAAAGAGATTAATAGTGCGGCTGTAAAAAATGCGAAATTAGCTGCTGGAAACAAGGCATTTGTACTTGGAACGATAGGCGGCAATAGAGGAATTAAACCAAATTCTGTCCCAATTGAAGAAATCAAACGCAGTTTCCGCGAACAATTGTATTGCTTGCTTTTAGAAAAAGTCGATGGAATTTTGCTAGAAACCTATTATGACCTAGGCGAACTCGAAACCGTCTTGACAATTGCCCGAAAGGAAACAAAACTGCCAATTGTAGCACAAATATCCCTTTCGGAAATTGGTATCTTACAAGACCAAACACCAATCAATGAGGCCTTGAGGCGCCTTGAGGGAATTGGAGCGGATGTTGTCGGCTTAAACTGCCGGCTTGGTCCGCACCATATGTTAAAGAGTCTTGAACAGGTAGAATTGCCAAAACATGCCTTTCTTTCGGCTTTTCCAAATGCCAGTCTCCCTGCTTATACAGATGGTAAATTCCATTATGAGGGTGACGCTGAATACTTTCGAAAAGCAGCGCAGGAATTCCGCGACCAAGGTGTTCGTTTATTAGGCGGCTGCTGCGGAACAACGCCAGAGCATATTAAAGCATTTGCATCGGAGCTAAAAAATGCAGTTCCGATCACGGAAAAGATTGTAAAAATAGCTCCAGAGAAAATTGTAGTTGAAGTTTCAACAGTAAAAAGAGAATTTCCTCGTCTGGAGGAAGAAGTCATGCAAGGGCCATCTGTGATTGTTGAATTAGATCCGCCGCGCAAACTGGATACAGCCAAATTTTTTGAGGGAGCAAAAGCGCTCAAGGAAGCAGGGATTGACGCCATCACACTTGCAGATAATTCACTTGCTTCCGTCAGAATTTCCAATGAATCACTTGGTTATCTTGTTAAATCAAAATTTGGGATGAGGCCATTAATTCATATTGCCTGTCGGGACCGCAATATCATTGGCTTACAATCTCATTTAATGGGGCTTCATACATTGGGACTGCATGATGTTCTTGCCATCACTGGTGACCCAGCTCGGGTTGGGGATTTTCCTGGTGCTTCATCGGTTTACGATGTCTCTTCATTTGAATTGATTCAAATGATCAAGCAGTTAAATGAAGGTTTATCATTTTCAGGAAAAGACCTTGGTCAAAAAACTGACTTTAGTATCGCTGCGGCATTTAATCCCAATGTTCGTACACTTGATAAAGCCGTCAAACGGTTAGAAAAGAAAATCGAATATGGTGCTGATTATTTCATTACCCAGCCGGTCTTTTCAGAAGAAAAATTAATTGAAGTTTCTGAACATACAAAAGGGCTGAAAGCACCTATTTATATTGGTTTGATGCCATTACTAAGCCATAAAAATGCCGAGTTCCTTCATAATGAAGTACCTGGTATCAAAATTTCTGAGACAATTCGCGAGCGAATGACTAGATTTAAAGAAGATCCAATCAAAGCAGGCCGAGAAGGAATCGAGATTACTAAATCGTTAATTGATACTGCCCTTGATCTGTTTAATGGTATTTATTTAATCACACCATTTTTACGTTATGAGTTAACGGCTGAGTTAGCCAAATATACGCGTGAGCGTGCAATTAAATTAGGGAGGATTAACGACCATGCCGAAAGTACCTTTAAGTGAACAGTTAAAAAAACGCATCCTGGTAATGGACGGTGCTATGGGTACCATGCTGCAACAAGCCAACCTTACTGCCAGTGACTTTGGCGGCGAACAATATGAAGGCTGTAATGAAAACCTTAATTTAACCGCTCCTTCTGTGATTGCAACCATTCATCAACAATACTTGCAAGCTGGTGCCGATATCATCGAAACAAATACATTTGGCGGTACAAATATTGTTCTTGATGAATATGGACTAGGGGTTAAAGCTTATGAGATTAATAAGGTCGGTGCTCAAATTGCCGTACAGGTAGCGCAATACCTATCAACTGATGAGTGGCCGCGTTATGTTGCAGGCTCAATGGGACCAACCACAAAAACATTGAGTGTCACAGGCGGAGTAAGTTTTGATCTGCTGGCTGCAGCCTATGAAGAGCAAGCCATTGGTTTAATCGATGGCGGTGTCGACCTCTTGTTACTTGAAACAAGTCAGGATATGTTGAATGTTAAGGCTGGGTTTGTAGGAATTCAAAAAGCCTTTGAAAAAACTGGCAAAACCTTGCCATTAATGATATCGGGTACGATTGAACCAATGGGAACGACTCTTGCAGGTCAATCAATCGAAAGTTTTTATATTTCTGTTGAGCATATGCATCCAATTGCTGTTGGCTTAAACTGCGCAACAGGTCCGGAATTTATGCAAGACCATATCCGCTCACTTTCAGGTATGGCCTCCACCTCCGTGATCTGTTACCCAAATGCCGGTCTTCCTGATGAAGAAGGACATTACCACGAAACACCTGATAGTCTTGCGAAAAAGCTTGCCGATTTTGCTGAGCATGGCTGGCTAAACATTGTTGGCGGATGCTGCGGCACAACCCGGAACATATTAGGGCTCTTTCTCAAGCTGTGAAAACCTTCCAGCCCCGGGAAGCAAAGACAAGCACTGTTCATATGGTTTCCGGGATTGAACCATTTATCTATGACGACCCGACATTACGGCCGATCATGGTTGGCGAGCGTACTAACGTGATTGGATCACGAAAATTTAAGAGATTAATAACCGAAGGGAAATTTGAGGAAGCATCGGAAGTTGCCAGAGCCCAAGTGAAAGGCGGCGCCCATGTTATCGACATCTGCTTAGCTGACCCGGATCGTGAAGAACTTGTTGATATGGAAAATTTCATTAAAGAAGTAGTTAAAAAAGTCAAGGTTCCTTTGGTTATTGACTCAACGGATGAGAAAGTGATTGAAGCTGCCCTGAAATACTCACAAGGGAAAGGGATTATTAATTCCATTAATCTTGAGGATGGCGAGGATCGTTTCAAGGCAATTGTACCGCTGATTCATCGCTACGGTGCCGCGGTTGTTGTCGGGACGATTGATGAAATAGGAATGGGTGTTACCGCTGAGCGGAAATTAGAAATCGCCAAACGTTCTTGTGAGTTGCTCGTTCATCAATATGGCCTCACCTCACAGGATCTTATCTTTGATCCATTGGTATTCCCGGTAGGTACTGGGGATGAGCAGTATATTGGCTCTGCTAAGGCAACTGTCGATGGCATCCGACTGATTAAAGAGGCCTTGCCTGAAGTGCAGACCATCCTTGGCATCAGTAATGTTTCATTTGGCCTGCCGCCAGTTGGCCGCGAAATTTTAAATTCTGTCTTTTTATACCATTGCACCCTGGCAGGACTTGATTACGCAATCGTTAACACGGAAAAGCTGGAACGCTTTGCTTCCATTTCAAAAGAAGAAGTCGCTTTAGCAGAGGACCTCTTGTTTAATACAACAG
Source organism: Neobacillus sp. PS3-12 (assembly GCF_030915385.1). Lineage (GTDB taxonomy): Bacteria > Bacillota > Bacilli > Bacillales > Cytobacillaceae > JAEVLT01. Next base: position 1,589,667 of record NZ_CP133268.1, read on the forward strand.
ACGAAACATTAGCAACCTTTACCGAGTTTTACCGCGGGAAAAAGAAAGAAGCTAAAACTACGACTCTTGATATGAGCTTAGAAGAAAGACTTGCCTACTATGTTGTCGAAGGAACAAAAGAAGGTTTACTTCCAGATCTTGAAGTAGCACTTGGCATTTTCCCAGCACCATTGGATATCATTAATGGTCCATTGATGAACGGCATGAAAGAAGTCGGACGTCTTTTTAATGACAACCAGCTAATTGTTGCCGAAGTGCTGCAAAGTGCTGAAGTCATGAAGGCAGCAGTATCCTTTTTAGAGCCTTATATGGAAAAGGGAGATGTGTCAGCCTCTAAGGGGAAGGTTATTTTAGCAACGGTTAAAGGCGATGTCCATGATATCGGTAAAAACCTTGTGGATATTATTCTTAGCAATAACGGTTATAATGTCGTCGATCTCGGAATTAAAGTAGCACCAAATGACCTGATTCAAGCCATTCGCAAGGAAAAACCAGATATGATCGGCCTTTCAGGCTTATTGGTTAAATCCGCCCAGCAAATGGTGCTGACAGCTCAAGATATGAAAGCAGCTGGAATTTCATTGCCAATCCTTGTTGGCGGTGCTGCCCTTTCTCGGAAGTTTACGGAAACAAGGATTTCTAAGGAATACGATGGTCTCGTTCTTTACGCCAAAGATGCGATGAACGGGTTATCACTTGCAAATAATGTTCAATCGCCGGAGGAATATCAACAGCTCGTTGAGGAGAAGCAGGAGAAACTCGCTTCCTTAGAGTCTGCTGGGGATCGCGTAAACCATTCTTCGGTTACCACAGTGGTTAAACCAAAGATAACAGTTTCGACAGAGGTTCCAGTATTCGTTCCAAAGGATACAAAACGTCACGTTCTTAAAACATATTCTCTCTCCCATATTGAGCCATATATTAACATGCAAATGCTAATTGGACATCATCTGGGTGTTAAAGGAAAGATTTCTAAGTTACTTGCGGAAAAAGATGAAAAAGCAGTAAAAGTTAAAGAAATGGTAGATGAGCTTCTCCTGGAAGCAAGCCAAAACAATTGGATTACACCAAATGCCGTATATCAATTTTTCCGGCTCAATCAGAAGGTAATAAAATTTACATTTTTGATCCAGAGCAACAAGACAAAGTCATTGAAACATTTGATTTCCCACGCCAGGAATCAGAACCATATTTATGTTTAGCTGACTTTATTAAATCAGTCGGAAGCGGTGTGAAGGACTATGTTTGCTTCTTTGCGGTTACTGCGGGCAGAGGCATTCGTGAAAAGGCCGATCAGTTCAAGCATGAAGGCCGTTTCCTTGAAAGTCATGCTCTCCAAGCATTGGCACTTGAGTCAGCGGAAGGTTTTGCTGAATTAATTCACAGACAAATCCGCGATCGCTGGGGTTTCCCTGACCCGCTAGATTTTTCGATGCAGGATCGGTTTGCGTGTCATTATCAAGGACAGCGATTTTCATATGGATATCCTGCCTGCCCGGAAATTGAGGACCAAAAGAAATTGTTCGGATTAATTCAACCGGAGGATATTGGCATTCAATTAACGGATGGATTTATGATGGAACCAGAAGCCTCTGTTACAGCGATGGTCTTTGCCCATCCAGAAGCGCGCTATTTTAATGTTTTGAGATAATGAATTGTTAGGAGCCCGCTTGGAATTTAAATCCAAGTGGGCTTTTTAATTCATTGACAAATTTGTGACAATTCTATATAGTTACCTAGGTAACTAATTACATTTATAGAGAGGATCCCCTCCATGGAAAAACATGAATTATTCCATACCCTTCACCAACTTTCCCGCCAGCTTATGAACAAACTAAATGAAGAATTAAAAAAGTACGGTTTGTACCATGCACAATGGTCCGTTATTTATACCTTGAAAACCCAAGGTTCCTTAACACAAAAACAGCTTTGTGCATATTTATCTGTTGAAGCACCGCCACTTACAAGAACGATACAAAGACTAGTGAAACAAGACTATGTAAAACAAATTCAAGGAAAAGACCGACGTGAAAAACACATTGTCTTAACCGAAAAAGCTCTTACAGAATATCCAGCATGGGAAAAAGCAGTCCTGGATGTGAATCAAACTTTACTAGAGCCACTGCCAAATTCATCCCAACAAGAACTGTATAAACTTTTACATACATGGATAAAACAACTGCCTCAATGAAAGGAGTCCAACTATGAACAAACCAAAACTTTGGACAAAAGATTTTATTAGTGTTTCCTTAAGCAATTTTTTTCTTTTTAGTACCTTTTATTTCTTGCTCGTTACCTTACCCGTATTTTCAATCGATCATTTTCATACCAGCTCATCGGAAGCAGGTTTAATGACAACTGTATTTCTAGTCTCAGCAATTATTTCCCGTCCATTTGCAGGTCAATGGATTGAACATTCTGGTTTCAGAAATGTACTTATAGCAGCCATGCTTATATCTCTTTTATCATCCCTGCTTTATTTTTTCCCAAAAACCATTACTACTTTTTTAATTTTACGTTTTATACATGGGATTGGCTTTGGAATGGCTACAACTGCCGCCGGAGCAATCGTGGCCACCATCATCCCAGCATCACGGCGCGGAGAAGGAATGGGTTATTTTATTATGTCTACCAACTTAGCGATGGTTTTGGGCCCATTCATTGGCCTGACAGCCATTCAACAATGGGGAGCGAACACCCTGTTTATTATTAGTATCGTTGCAGCTGCTGGTGCTTTTGTTACTGGAATGATTGTCAAAGTTCCTAAAACTGTACAAAGACAAGCACAGAAAGCACAAAGCTTTTCCTTTAAAAATCTATTTGAGGCTTCTGCTGTACCGATTTCAATCGTTGGTGCTTTTTTTGCGATAATTTATTCATCCCTGCTTTCCTTCGTTTCTGTATATGCAAGCGAAATTCATTTAGGCAGTGTATCAAGTCTATTTTTTGTCGTCTATGCCATTATCCTTCTGGCTGCACGCCCTTTTACGGGAAGAGGGTTTGATCTATTTGGAGCAAACAAAATTGTGTTCCCTTCCATTGTTTTTTATGCCATTGGCATTCTTTTGTTAAGCCAAGCACATGGTGCAGGTAGCTTTTTAACATCGGCAGGATTAATTGGATTAGGCTGGGGATCCATCTTTCCGATTTTGCAAACGATAGCGATTCAGGATGCGCAGCCGCATCGGAAAGGTGTTGCTACCGCTACATTTCTTTCCATTTATGATACAGGAATGGGCCTTGGCTCCTTAATCGTAGGAATAATCGCTGCACACACTGGTTTCCGTTCGTTGTATTTGATCGGTTCCATTTATGTAGTGTTGGGGATCGTTCTCTATTACGCTCTATATGCTCGTCACCGGGTTTCCCCAAAAAAGCAGAGCACCAATCAGCAAACAAGTCTGGACAAAGTAGCACATTGAATTTTTTCTATAGATGCAGACATACTAAAAATGCCAGTAAAATTTTCCAATAGTTCAAGTTGGATTATTTTACATGCTAATATTAATTAAGTTATAATTCTTATATAAAAATAATTATAAATATAGGAGGAATTCAAAGATGTTTGATATTGTTGTAATTGGTGCTGGACCTGCTGGCGGAAGCGCAGCTGTATTTGCTGCTAAATCTGGTAAAAAAACATTAGTAATCGATAATGATAAGAGTGTAACAAAGCGTGCCTGGATGGAAAATCATTATGGTGTACTCGAAATTTCCGGACCAGACTTGATTGAAACAGGAAAAAAACAAGCCGCTAAATTTGGCGCAGAGTTTGTTACAGCAACTGTAACAAACCTTAGCAAAACAGATGCTGGTGTAAAAGTTGTAACCGATCAAGGTGAATATGAAGCAAAACATGTAATTCTTGCTACTGGCTTTGCTGTTGACCTTGCTGAGGCAGCAGGATTAAACACGAAACCAGGAACAGAGCCACGCGTGAAAACAATCATTGATGTTGATGCAAATGGTAAAACAAATATAGATGGAATTTGGGCTGCTGGTACTGTTGCAGGTGTAAGTGTACATACCATCGTAACAGCTGGCGACGGCGCAAAAGTTGCCATCAATGTAATTAGTGAACTTAATGGTGAGCGCTATGTTGACCATGACGTTTTAAAAGCTTAATAAATATACAAAAAGAAGTCGTTAGCTTTTTACCAACTAACGACTTCTTTTTGTATTTAAGAAAAAAACGATTAAAATCATTAATTAACAGTCTTTATGCCAAAAGTCATTTTTCATGCCTGTTTGGATAACAAATTGTTAAAATTCCACCTGTTTTTATGCACTTTATTGGCGGTTTCCCTTGATGAAATAGATTTTTCGCTTTTTGATTTTACATCAAAAAATAAGTACGATAAAAGAAAAAGGGGGATGCAGGCAATGAAAAAAGTAGTAAACCGAGAATGGTTCAGCACACGGGATAAAATAGGCGGAACATTAAAAACAGAATTGTGCAGCCATGATGATCATACATACACCGCAATCTCATTTTATTGGCAAGATGAAGCTGGAGACTGCTACGGTGTGGCAACTGGAACAGACCCTCAAAATATTGTGAAAAAATCTCGCAAGAAATTAAGAAAAGAATGGAAAGAAGAGCTGCAGTATAGAACAGAAAACCCTGCACCTGCCTGGTACGGTAAACTGATAATGGCAAATGGTGATATTAGCTACCATAAAGCAAAGGTTTGAATCCAATTAAAAAGGAGCGCACAAATAAAAAATGCGCTCCTTTTTTTATTTTCTGACTATTCCCCTTGATGGTGCGATTTATTTGGCAGTCTGCCGCCAGGATTTCCATCCCCCTGCCTTTTTCTATTTTTTTCATCCTTCTTTTGTTTTTCATGTAGCTTTTGGACAAATTCATGTGTGTTCTCCATATTGACCCCTCCAAAGAAATAGTAACAATCATTTTGTTACTATCTCCAATTCTGGCTGAGAACATGTACTGAGCTTATTCGATCTCAGTTTGGTAGGTTCCCTCATTTCCTGTTCATCGATTTGAATCGTCCGATTGATGAATTCAATAATGAGTGACAGTTCTTCCGCTTTATAATAGAATTAATTTTAGCTTGATTAAGGAGATCATTACAAAGTAAGAAAAAGATGCAAAGGAGCCTGATATGATAAAAAAAGATAGTAATTTAAAGCTAGTAGTAGCGGGTTTATTATTGGGCATTTTAATGTCAGCAATGGATAACACAATTGTGGCTACAGCAATGGGAACAATCGTCTCCGACCTTGGCGGTTTTGACAAATTCATTTGGGTCACATCTGCATATATGGTTGCGGTAATGGCTGGTATGCCGATCTTTGGGAAACTTTCCGATATGTATGGTCGTAAGCAATTTTTCATCTTTGGTTTAGTTGTCTTTTTGGTTGGATCTGCCTTATGCGGGATTGCCCAAAGTATTGTTCAATTAAGTATCTATCGTGCGATTCAGGGAATAGGAGGCGGTGCTCTGATGCCGATCGCCTTCACCATTGTTTTTGATATTTTCCCTCCAGAAAATCGCGGGAAAATGACTGGCTTACTTGGAGCCGTTTTTGGCGCCTCCAGCGTATTGGGACCTTTACTGGGTGCGTATATTACCGATTATATCAGCTGGCATTGGGTATTTTATGTGAATGTACCGATTGGAATCTTCTCACTCTTCCTGATTGGACGCTTTTATAAAGAATCCCTCCAGCATTCTAAGCAAAAGATTGACTGGATTGGAGCCATTACACTTGTTATCTCCGTCGTCAGCCTTATGTTTGCACTTGAACTTGGCGGCAAAGAATATGATTGGAACTCGATACAAATTATTAGCCTATTTGCCGGCTTTTTCATCTTTTTTGTTACCTTTTTCATTGCCGAATTAAAAGCAAAAGAACCAATTTTACCATTATGGCTCTTTAAAAAGCGATTATTCGCCACTTCTCAGTTTCTTGCATTTTTGTATGGTGCAACCTTCATTATTCTGACTGTCTTTATTCCGATTTTTGTACAAGCTGTATATGGCGGGACCGCTAAAAATGCTGGATTAATCTTAACACCGATGATGTTAGGGTCTGTTGCAGGTAGTTCGGTTGGCGGAATCTTCCTGACAAAAACATCATTTCGGAATCTAATGTTTATTTCAATTGTTTCCTATATTATTGGGATGGTTTGCTTAGGAACAATGACACCTGATACAGCACGTTACTTATTAACGATTTACATGATTCTGGTGGGATTCGGTGTTGGTTTTTCATTTTCATTGCTACCAACAGCGTCCATCCACAATCTCGAACCGCAGTTTCGCGGGTCAGCAAACTCAACCAATGCCTTCTTGCGTTCATTTGGTATGACTATAGGGGTAACGATTTTTGGAACAATCCAAAACAATTTGTTTACTGATAAGTTAAAAGATGCTTTTAAAGGAATGCAAGGTGGCGGTGGCACCTCCATGTTTAAAATGAATGACCCGAGGCAAATTTTTGAAGCGAGTGAGCGCTCCAAAATTCCAAGCTTCATTTTAAATAAAATTGTCCAGGCAATGTCCGACTCCATTACTCACACCTTTATATTAACCTTAATTCCAATTGCGATTGCGGCCATTACGATCTTCTTTATGGGAAAAGCAAAAGTAGAGGGAGTAAAAAAAGCGGCAAGCTAAAAGTTAAACCAGCTTGGTGAACCAAGCTGGTTTTTTATACGAATAATATGCGGTTTTTTCAAGTTAATGCTAATTGCAGGAAGTTCCCTTATTTGATTAATATTTTTCCATTGCTCTTACTATTTTTGACCATACTTTTTTCAAACTTATTCATATACATTAACTTATCTGCCTTTCGAACGATATTAATGATACTTTCTTGCTCAGATAGATAAGCTTGTCCAAAACTAACTGAAACGTCAAGTCCCTGCTGTTTCCAAAGCTTATTTTGTAACAAAAGCATTTTACTTACTTCGCTGTAAACATCGGCATACTCCTCAAGAGGTGCAGGGACAACTACAATGAATTCATCGCCGCCATAACGAAAGATCCTAAATTTCCTCGTCATGACAGTTTTGACATGGGTAACAAATTCCTTAAGAATCCCATCCCCAAATTCATGGCCGAATGTGTCATTCATCATTTTGAAGTTATCCAAATCCATCATAAAGATAATTCCTGATCAGACCGGTATCATTTTTATCCAATTGATTTTGATACGCTTCCCATGCCATTCTGTTTTCAGCACCTGTAAGCACATCTATATACACTTTTTCTTCAATGTCTTTTAGTTTTTTGAAATAGGTAAAAGCTTGATAGATTGATATAAGTAATAAAATGACGAGCAGTATACCAGGAACACTGTATACCCTAAAAATCAGAAACATTAAAATACCTAAAATATAAGCACAGAAATATCCCCAATTAAGGTCCTTCTTAATCAGAGCGATTTGTTTCAAAAAACTTCTTTGCTTGCGTTGTGACACAATGAAAGCTGCTACAAGGCGGTTGAAGCAAAAATGGACAAATAGGCAAACAGTAATGGCAAAGTAGGTAATAAGGTTAACAGAATACTCTACGTTTAATACTTCACGGGCAAATCCTGCAGCAAAGATTCCTATTGCCAAATGGCCAATTGTAAGGAAAAAGCGTTTAAAAAACCCTTTGCCTTTCCAAGCCACAAATATTGTTCCAGGTATAGCAACAAGAATAACAAGTTTATAATCGAAATATAAGAGAGAGAATAGGATAAAGGCCATTCCTGGACGCCAGTTAGCCCCACTTGGAAGGGTTACGGAAAATGGAGAAAAAAACAAATAAAACAGGGACAGAGCAATAAGATTAAAGATAAGCTTTTCATCATCGATCATAAATATCTCTCTTAAGCCAACACCAATTGAAAAGAGGCCCATTAAGCGAATAAATATAAATGAAAACTGTCCTTTTATTCTTTTCTCCATTATAATTAGCCCCTTAATTTTGTAAATCCCCTATTATTATGGGTATATATTCCTATTATACAGAAATTTTTTCCACTTCACCTGAAAACTTTTTACAAAAAATAGTATATTATTTACTTGAAGGAATTCTGCCTTTTTATTTTCCTCAAAAATATGTGCATAAAAAAAGAAGATGCCTTAAAACAAGGCTACTTCCTTGTTCAGACATCCTCCAATAATTATAACTTGATACCATTTCCTGCTTCAACAATGTGAAAAAGGAGATGGGCAAGATGGTGAATTGGCCCGTATTCCTCTTCTTCTTCCTCATTATCTGTTTCTTCATCATATCCCATGTCATTTAAATAAAGCGCAGTAAATTCATAGAAATCCTCTAAGCGGAAGGCATAACATCCGGTTGGTTCTTCATTGTCTTCTTCATATTGCAGAACAAGATAAGAAATGACACCATCAACATCAGCAGCATCAAAAAATACAAACAGACCAACATTGGTATCCAATTCAAATAGGTGCCTTGTTCCACCCTCTGTTGCTTTTTCAAAATCTTCATGGTTTAACTTTTGAACTTGCATGGAATCGACATTATCTTCCTGATGGAAACTAACTACAAATGATTGCATTTTCATTCCTCCTTAAAACCGTACTTTCTAAACACATATTTATAGGATACCCTATTGTTCAGTTTTTTTTCACGTTTTTCAAACTTTCTTATTTTCAATTGTGTTCGTCTTCTTTATCCTTCGGATCATTTTGATAATGTTCATTTAAGAAAGGATTTTCCGTCGTAGCAAAATTGACAGAGAGTAAGCTCATTTCTGGCTCCATCCCATAAAGTCCTTTATATAATTGGTCTGTCGTCTCACCGCTTTGAAACATCGGTCCTTTTTCTTCTCTCGTCATATTCATTACCCCTTTCGAAAAAAATCTTTTCTCTAGCTTTTGTGGAATTTTATTTTTTATTCTGATTCTGTCCATTTGCCAATGGATTCTACAGATACCTATGATAAAAAGTAAAGCCCGACCTCTTATCAAGATTTAACACAGGAATGTGAAATCTTGATAAGAGGACAGGCTTGTTTTGGAAGCTTCAAAAGTATTTCTTTTTCCAAAAGATAAAGGCAGTTAACGTAGTTAAAAATCCGGATATGACTAATGGTGCTATATATGAATGGTGGGCGTGCTGAAATGGGATATCGACGTTCATCCCATAGAAGCTTGCCACCATCGTCGGAAACGATAAGATAATCGTAATCGATGTTAAAAACTTCATCACAATGTTTAAGTTGTTCGAAATAATTGAGGCAAAAGCGTTCATCATCCCGCTTAAAATTGAACGGTAGGTTTCTGCCATTTCAATTGCCTGAGTTTTTTCAATAATAACGTCTTCTAATAAGTCCTTGTCCTCATCGTACATTTTCAAATAATTAAAGCGAAGGATTTTATCCAAAACCACTTTATTTGATTTTAGCGAGGTCGTAAAATAAACCAAACTTTTTTCTAAAGCTAAAAATGCGTATAATTCCTTATTTTTTAATGACTGATGAACTTCTCGTTCAATTTCATTTGTTTTCTTATTAATTTGTTTGAGATAACGTAAATAATAGGAAGAAATGACAAACAAAATTTGCAGGGCAAATCTTGTCTTTTTAAAAGTAAAAAATTCTTTGACTCGGTTTTTTCTAAAGTCCTCCATAATGGGCGAGTCTTTTAACGAAACAGTTATTAAGCAATCATCTGTCAGTACAATACCAATCGGGATGGTTTCGTAAATGGGAAAACCGGAATCATCATACGTAATATATGGATAGTCGACGATAATATATACTTGACCGTCTTCTCTTTCAATCCTTGGACGCTCTTCATCGTCCAAAGCATCTTTGATTAAGTCAACCGATATGTCTGCATCCTGCGCAACACGATTAATTTCTGCTTCTGTTGGGGCATACATATTTACCCAGCAGCCTTTCGAAATCACATCGACAGATTCTAACGCCTTCCCCTCATTGCTTTTATAAATCTCCAACATGCGTAAAACCTCCTCACTGTCTTACCGAGGAAGTCAGCTTACCTTATTCAGAGCTGATATTCTTGTAGAATCCAATTCATTCAATTGAAGGAAATTGACTTCCCCTCCCCTATTCGGGTCTGGGTCTATGGGAAAACTCAACAATATCAACTCCTCTCTCTTAAAAAAACGTTTATTCTCTGTAATAATACAAATACATACTTCTTTATCATAAACCCAAATACAAGAAAGCACAAACCCGTTTTTGAAGAAACTTGGCTATTCTTTTGGATAATAAGGGTTTATGTGTATTAACACTTCTTTTATATTATCGTATTTGCTCATTAATGTTTCCTTTACTTTTTTGGAGAGGTCATGCCCCTGCTTAATCGTCATACTATGGTCAATGGCAATCCGCAAATCAACTAATACATAATGACCGTGTTCTCTTGCTCTAAGGCGATCGATTCGCTTTACTTCTGGAAACGTAAGGATAACAGAAACATATTCCTGTAATGTTTCTGGATTGATACTCCGCTCCAATAAAATATTAAACGCTTCTGTCAGCATTGTTTTAGAAATTCTAAAAATGAGGTAGGCCACAAAAATACTGGCTACTTTATCTCCATAAAGTAAAAACCTCAGGTCAAATCTTTCCCCAATAATTGAAATTAAAACCCCTATGGAAGCGGCAATGGATGCAACAATATCTGCTTTATGATCAATTGCAATGGCTTCAATGGCTTTGCTATTGTTTTGTTTAGCCACCTTAAGGGATGTTCGATATAAAAAAACCTTTGTAATAAAGGAAAAAAAAGCAACCCACATGGCTAAAAAGCTTGGTGGCTCGATCCTTTGGAAGAAACCACTAACCCCTTCGTACACGACATAAAGCGCAACCATAAATAGGATGATACCGATGATACCAGATACGATTACCTCTGCTTTACCATGTCCATATGGATGTTCTTTATCTGCTGGCTTATTAGAAATTTGAATAACCAGCAAAACGATGACAGAGGCAAAAACATCCGCCGCAGAGTGAATACCATCAGCAAAAACGGCATCACTATTTCCAATTAATCCGATAATGATTTTTCCTAGAGTCAATACAATATTACATATCAAACTAATCCATGCTATTTTATTAGCAATAGCTTCCCTCTGTTCCATTCTTTTAACCACCTCAGGCACTTTTCTTTAACCATCCCAAAACAAGTATAGGTGGCTTTATAGTTATCATGGGCTGCTTACTCTGCCTATTTTGAAAATGCTCATTCCTATTTTAACTTAAGTTTCTCCATTTTTCCCGTTTTTTTCACTACTTACCATTTCCTGTTCCTCTTCAACTGTAATTCTTGTAATTTGATCTTGAAGCAAATGAAAAGCATCATTTAATTCCTCTCTTGAGGGAAATTCCCTATTTTTATTCATGTTTTAGCCTCCTAGAAAATTTATCGCATAATGAAAGGAGTAATCCTTTCTTAATTGGTAAAAATACGTTTGTAAAAAATCTTTAAGAAAGGAGTGTTTATGAATGGACCAAAAAGTACCAAAAGACAGCCAGAAAGTGGCGGGAAGAGTTTATGATCCAAGTGATTATCAAAAAACAGATCAATTATCATCAGGCCTTGCTGAAACACATGAACAATTTAGTGATTCCTACATGGAAGGCGAGATTGGTGCTAAAATCGACAATAAAAACGGATGAATTTCTGATTTACTAAACAAAAGAAGAAATAAACAGCCATAGAAAACAGCTCTCTATTTTGAGAACTGTTTTCTTTTTTTAATCATGATCAACGTATGGGTCGTGCTCATATGCAGGCAAATCACCAAAGGTCGTCATAATTCCCTCTTCATCTAGAGCAGCTTCATATTGTTCGTGCTGCTGATTAGGGTAGACCGTTACATTTTTTCCATACATATCATTACCCACAAAGTTCTCAAAGTCCTCTACATAGCCAACATTTTCATCAGATTCAATATAGATATCCTGGTAATCATCCTGGGAAAAAGCTAAATCGGACGGAGTTTCTGATGTTCCCCACTGGGCTACGGTTTGCCAGGAATCTTCTGCGTCGAAGGCGACAGTTTCATGCTGCCTGTCCATATCAAACTTGCCCCATGGCGGCATCAATACGCCTTCTTCTAACGGACGTGTATGGTCAGTAATTTGATCGGGACTATGCTCTTTACAATAAATCGTATTTGGCAGTGCCTCTAACCTTTCAATAGGAATTTCTTTTCCGCAAACCTGACATTTTCCGTACGTTCCATTTTCCATTGTCTCTAAGGCTTGGCTGATATTTCCGAGTTCAAGTTTGTAATGTTCTTCAAGAGCTATATCCTTTTCTCGCTCATATAAATCTGTTCCTTCATCTGCAGGATGATTATCGTAACTGGATAACTCCCCCATTGATTCATGGTAATGACCGCGGTTCAATCCAAAGTTGTCATTTTGTTTAAGATGCTCTTCTAAATCCTCTTTATCCTTAAGCAACTGCAAGCGGAGCTCAGCAAGTTTCTGTGTCGACAGCATCCGTCATTACTCCCTTCAAAAAACTTCACAAGTTGATTTATATATGATGAACTTTGTTTGGTATTACATCTTGTACCTTTATATTTTCAAGTTATTAACGAATGATTATGTAACAAATCAACAATTCCAACAAAATCCTAATTAGAACATTAACCTGAAGGTATAAGTCTTTCTTTAGAGAGTAACTTAAAAACGTCAACATATTTTAAGTGGCTGTGTTAATGATAATCGATGATTTTTTAACCTGTTGATTGGAACGGAAGGCACTTGACTCCTGCGGGAGTACGGGGCTGGGGAGACCCCACAGGCGCTAAAGCGCCGAGGAGGCTCCCCGGCACGCCCGCGGAAAGCAGTGCCTGGAGTGGAAATCAACAGTCAATTTTACACAGCCTAAGAAAAAAGAGGGATCTTATGGTAAATGAAGACTTCGAAAAGTTTAATAAAGTACAGCAGCAGCATCAAGGAGAATATCTTGGTACTGACAGAAAACAACCGCCTGGGCTAAACGACCAAGAGTATAATAATCAAGAAATTACAGACAAAGCCATCGGTGCAACAGGAAGAGAATCAGAGCTAAAATAAAGCTGGCTACTTTGCCAGCTTTCTCATCCAAATAAGGCGTTAAATGCTTGAACTCCAAAATAAATCCCAAATCCAATCAAAGAAAACCCTGAAAGAAAAGAAATAAACACGAGCAAACTTGGGGTTAGATATTTTTTAAAGCTGCTTGAGATTCCTGCCATTGTGAAATCCCAAAGCAATAAACCAATAAAAATGGCACTACTGTAAAGAATAAGCTGGCTGCTTTCATAGGAAGCCGCTGCCTTAGCTAAAATGGATCCATAAATCCCCAGCCAAAAAAGAATGGTTAATGGGTTGGAGATTGACATAAAAAATCCCGATAATAATGATTTGATTAACGGTTCTTTATTCCTGTTCTTTTCTAATTTAACTTTTCCTGCATTAATCATACTTTCGACACCTGTATAAAACAGAACGAAACTGCCAAACGTCCATAGAAATGTTTTCATAAACGGAGTACCAAGAAACTGATGAACACCTATGTAAACAGCTAACATATAAATGGCATCAGCAAGTACAGCCCCAACGCCGACAAACCATGCATGCATGAATCCATTTCGAATCCCTCGGTCAATTTGGGCTGCATTGATTGGCCCTATCGGGGCCGCTAATGACAGTCCCAGCAAAATATAGCTTAAAAATACGTTCATCCGATAACCCCCCCCCCGCGATAAAAAGCCTGTCTACCAATTTTTATTCATCGATGGAAGGTTGTACCACTAAAAAATATAAAAGATGCCTCCAAAAAAATGAAAGCACAACAAAAACTTATTTTCTTTCTGAGGCATCCTTTAGCTGATTAAACAGAAATAATTCTTCCTCAAGTTTAGCCTTTTTCTTTAAATGACCAGGCATTGCCAGACTAAATGTATCAATATCGATTGAATATTTAGGACGATGTTTTGATTCTTTATAAATTTTCCCAACATATTCTCCAATTAATCCAATTGCAATTAGCTGCAGCCCCCCGATTAACCAAATGGAGGTGATCAAGGATGTCCAGCCTGTCTGGGTTTCCCCGAAAAACTTCAGTGTTAAAAAATATCCACCAAACATAAGACTTACAAAAAATGAAACAAGGCCGATCAAAAGGACAGCTCTGATCGGAGTTACCGAAAAAGAAGTAATCCCATCAAATGCAAATGCCAGCATTTTTTTTAACGGATACTTTGTTTGACCCGCCTTTCTGATTTTACGATCGTAGAAGACCTTTGTTGATTGAAAACCAATCAATGGAACAATGCCTCTTAAAAATAAATTTGCTTCCCTATAACGTTCTAATTCAGAAATAGCCCTCCTGCTCATAAGTCTGAAGTCAGCATGATTATAAACAAGATCCACACCCATTTTACTCATCAGCTTATAAAATCCTTGAGCCGTAAACCGTTTAAAAAAAGTATCCGTTTCACGGCACTTACGCACTCCATACACAATCTCATTACCCTCGGTAAACTTTTGAATAAACTCACGAATCACCTGAATATCATCCTGCAAATCTGCATCAATCGAAATCACACAATCCGAATAATCCTTCGCTGTGAATACCCCCGCCAATAATGCATTCTGATGTCCAACATTACGTGAAAGCTTTAAACCGTGAACATGCTCTTTTCTTAGTCCTTCTTTGTAGATGATTTGCCATGTTTCATCTTTACTGCCATCATCGACAAAAAGAAGCCGGCTGCGGTTAGAAACCAGCCTTTCATTTACTAAATCAATCAGTAAATTGTTTAATTCAAAAATCGTCTCTGGTAAAACTTCTTCCTCGTTATAACAAGGAACAACAATCGTTAGAATCGGTTCAATCATGTGCAATACCTCCAGAAGTTACATGACTTCATATAAATAAATTTTCCAGGCTGAATGTTTATTGACAAAAATTTTATCCAGCTTAAGATGATTTTCGGATGCATTATCAATCCGCAACGCTGAAAAAAAGTACCTTCCGCCCATTTTCTTAAATTCATTGGTATTGAGTTGAAGGTTTCGAAGATGCCTCTTGGAATCTTTTTTAATCATATAATGTTTCCCTAATTGGCTTGTAAAAATATAACAGCGTCCACCCCAGAGATCATAATATTTTCGAATGATTGGATTCACTGCTAATTCATTCGCTATAATTCTTCTGAATTTATGTTTATAGCTTAATGGATAAAAGTTATTGTAAGTATCCAGCGTATAAAAACCATTAAATTGAGAAATCGCTGGATGGATACCAATACTTGCAACACGGTAATCCTTCTGTGGCAAAGCAATGTAATTCTTAATATCTTTGAATAAGTCTTCTGCATAAAACTCTTTCACAGTTGGCTTTTGATGATAAATGAATTCATCATTATACAAAAAAAGAAAGGCAATCTGTAAAATGACCATTGTTTGTGCCGTCTTTCTCCAGTTTCTTCCCAATGTAGAAAGGATTTTTAAAGCAAGAGCAAAATCCGCATAAAGGACAAACGGACTCAAAAAATGGTAACGAGCAAAATTAAACGTATTTAAAAAGTGAAAATGCTTTACAATTGGAGCCCATCCCTTATAAAACCAAAAACCATACCAAACGGACAGTAAAAAATTGAGAACAAATAACAAGACAAATACTCTTTCCTGCTTCCAAAACCTTTTTTCCCACACATAATACATAGCAAAAAAGGTAATTGGCAAAACAATCAGGGTATGCAATGTCATGTCATGGGTATGTCCTATAAAATAGTTTTTAAAGGTTAAGTGGACAACTTTCCAAAAAGGCAATTGGGCATACGAAAATTCATCCCTGCTGTTGGGCTCCCCTTTATACAGAAAAGAAAAGACAAGCCGATACTCAACAAGCATGTAAATCGAAGACATATAAATAATCGCTGCAAAAAAGCGTAAGTTCCAGCCTTTCCCCCTAAAAACATCACTAAGCCAGAATAAGCTGATTACACTTAAAAAAAAGAAAAAGCCCAATACGAAGCTTGAATAGAACGGCAACAATGTCAGTGTTATTAGGCTTTTTCCAATTTCTTCTCCTTTGCGGATATTTAAAAACGCCCATAATGCTAAAGGCATCCCCAGTGTACTCAGCATTCCTGACGGCCAAAAAGGCGTTAGCGAAAATGCAAGTGCTGCACCCGTTTGAAAAAAACGCCACTTATGATCTGTCAGCAAATGTTTTTTTAATAACAAATACATTCCAAAAAAGGCTGCAACTCTGGTCACTGCTTGACTAATCCCATAAGCAATCATGGTTGGAAAAAAGACATACAACCAGACAATTCCACTATACTCTGTTCCTAAGGCATTTCTTGGCAGTCCATTAATGATTTGCGGAATGATCCCTTGTAAGGGACCTAACATCTGACCGCTTCTTGCTAATACTTTGTACCATGCAAGATTTGAATCTAAGTTATCATGAACACGGATATGTGCGTTTTCTTGCAGGATAAACAATGGTGCCAGGTAAAAGGAAAGAATTAACAAGGAAAGGACCAGCCATTTCCGCTCCTTTAGAAAATCAATAAACAAAGCTGTACACCTCAAAAAAGCAGTAATTTATTTATAAGGTTTACAGAATGCTTGAAAATTATTCTTATTATTTGTCGAATTTTCACATAATAAAAAACACCTTCCTATTATTTCGGAAGGTGTTTGTCTAGAGTTAAATAGAGTTACTGGCTAACTTTCGTACTATAAGCATTTAAAAGGAGATCAAGCTTTTGGCTGCATTGAACGACTGTCGGGTTAGAATATCCATACTGGTGTGCCAATACAATCATTTTCTTCCTTGTTTCTTCGATATTCTTTAAGAGTTCCTTCATAGCCCATCCTCTTTTCAAAATGTCTTATATAGGTCGTTACTCCTAGATTACCTTTTTTTGTCGGATTAGACAAGTAGCATTTGTGTAAAAATTCATAACATTTCGCGAACAAATCAATTAATCATTTCTAAAATGAATTACCTGTCTTTTTGATTATGATGTTTGTTTTTTTCGTTAATAATGAATGAAAGAATGACGTTTGATTGGGGTGCTTTTTTTGCAAAATCGGCTCTATATTACATTTTTACGGCTTCCTCTTTTGATAAGAGTTTTATTTATTGCTCTCTTTGTGTTTCTTAGCTTTGGTATCATCATCCATTTACTAGAGCCCCATACTTTCCCTACCATATTTGATGGAATATGGTGGGCCATTATTACAGCTTCTACAGTAGGTTATGGAGATTATGTTCCTCAGACCTTTTTAGGCAGGATTGCCGCTGTAACGCTTATTTTAGCTGGGGCAGGTTTTGTTTCTACCTATTTTATTACACTTGCCAGTGCTGCTGTTACAAGACAGGATCGGTTCACAGAGGGGAAAATTGCTTTTAGAGGAATGGAGCATATCGTTATTATAGGCTGGAATGAAAGGTCACGGGAACTCATAGACAGATTAACAGCCCTCACTCCCACACCCAATATCATCTTAATAGATGAAACACTAAAAACCAATCCTGTCGATTCTAAATATGTTCATTTTATTCAAGGAAAATCTCACATGGATGAAACGATTTTAAAAAGTAATATCGCTGAAGCCGAAACGGTCCTTATAACAGCAGACCGTGGAAACAACGAACATCAAGCAGATATGCACAGCATTTTAACATTGCTTACAATAAAAGGGCTGTGTCCAAACGTAAAATGTATTATTGAAATTTTGACATCGGAACAAGTCACAAATGCTATGCGGGCTGGGGCTGATGAGGTAATCCAATCCAATAAGCTGACAAGTATTTTTATGGAAAATAGCTTATATTCTTCCCATGATGGGTTGTTATCAGACATAGTATATCAATTAAAGGAAAATCGACTTGAGATACTCTCAGATGATATTTTTTCAGGAAAAAGCTATGCCGAAGTCCATGCACTTCTCTATCAGCAGAAATATCAATTAATAGGCATAAAAAGAGAGGAAGAAACAATATTAAATCCTTCCCCCGCTTTCCTAATTAACAACCAAGATCAACTATTGGTCATTAAATGACTTAATCTGATAACAAGATTGATTCCAGCTCGGCTACAAGGCGTTTGCCATTATCAATATATTTGTTGGGAAAATCAGCATCCTTATCCACTGGTTCAGAAAATTGATTAATGGCTGCAGCGAAATTGCCAGAATTCGCATGATCATCCAGTTCACCTTGGAAATTGTGAGCCAGCAAAAATGGTCTCCCTAAGCTTACAGTGCAATTTCGGCTATCCAATTGCCCATCAATTGGGGAAAAAGGAAGGCGAAGGAATTGATAACCCTCTTCATCTTCACCAATTTTATAGTCAAAAACACCATGATCGTAATCCCAGCCGCCGCCAATTGAATAGCCAATTGGCTTTAACTTTTGCTCTAGCTTATACAAATCAAATTGTCTGCCTTCCAATTTGGACGGTATTTCAATCATTGCAAAATCCCCCTTTTTCAATAGTTTACCCATGGGAAGGGAATTACATGAGATTTTAGATATACACAGTTTCTAGCAACTTATTCACATACTTCTGAATCTTTCCACAAATTAATAAGGTTATTAACAGAATTCACAGGGTTATTCACAATTTTCAAACAAGTATTCACAATTTGGTCCTTTTCGTGCACATATAGAAAATAATTATCCACAATTCACTTATCCTAGCCATTCATTCCTTTTTTCCTTGTTTTTTGCGAGAAGTGGAATGATTGGCTCTTATTTATTCCACTTCTCCCTACTTTTCGCTTAGAAGTGGAATGTTTAGCTATTTATTCGCTTAAACATGCATAAAAAAGAAGTGCTGCGAACAGCACTTCATCTCACCTTATTTCAGCCGTTTTTCTAATTCAGCTTTTTTCTCCTCATAGCCAGGCTTTCCTAACAAGGCAAACATGTTAACCTTGTAGGCTTCAACGCCAGGCTGGTCAAATGGATTAACCCCCAGAAGATAGCCGCTCATGGCGCATGCTTTTTCAAAGAAATAAACGAGATAGCCAAAGGTATAGGCGTCAAGAGACGGAATCGTAACGATTAAGTTTGGAACGCCGCCATCTGTATGCGCAAGCATTGTTCCTTCAAATGCTTTATTATTTACAAAATCAATTGTTTGACCTGCAAGATAATTTAAACCATCCAGATCATTTTCTTCTTTTTCAATTTTCAACTCATGACGAGGCTGATCTACCTTAATAATTGTCTCAAATAAATCACGTCGTCCTTCTTGAACATATTGGCCCAGTGAATGAAGGTCAGTTGAAAAATTAGCTGATGAAGGATAGATTCCTTTTTGATCTTTTCCTTCACTTTCACCAAACAACTGCTTCCACCACTCTGAAAAATATTGGAGACCTGGCTCATAATTTATCAGCATCTCGATCGTTTTGCCTTTATTATAAAGAGCATTCCGAACTGCTGCATATTGGTAGGCTGGGTTTTCCACTAATTCAGAACCGCTGAAATCTTCACGTGCTGCTGCAGCACCACTCATCATTTTTTCAATATCTGCACCGCTGGCAGCGATCGGCAGTAAACCAACTGCGGTTAGCACAGAGTAACGGCCGCCGATATCATCCGGAATGACGAAAGACTCGTAGCCTTCTTCATTTGCTAAGGTTTTTAATGCCCCGCGGGCTTTGTCAGTTGTCGCATAGATTCGTTGCCGCGCTTTTTCTACTCCGTATTTTTCCTGAAGAAGCTTGCGGAAAATACGGAAGGCAATCGCTGGTTCCGTTGTTGTTCCAGATTTAGAGATGACGTTGATAGAAAAATCTTTGCCATCCAATAGGTCGATAACATCCTTCATATAGCTGGAACTGATGTTATTTCCACAGAAAATGATTTGCGGCGTTTTCCGTTTATCTTTTGAAAGAGCATTATAAAAGCTATGATTTAGCATTTCAACGGCTGCACGCGCTCCCAAGTAGGAACCGCCAATCCCAATAACAAGTAAAACTTCTGAATCTGATTTAATTTTTTCTGCTGCTTTTTGAATTCGGGCAAACTCTTCCTTGTCATAATCAACAGGAAGGTCAATCCATCCTAAAAAGTCACTGCCCGCACCTGTTTTCTCATGTAAAGAATGATGAGCAACTTTAACCAAGTCACTTAGATATGTAAGTTCATGCTCACTAAAGAAAGTTAGTGCTTTTGAGTAATCAAAACGAATGTGTGTCATGAAGTTCCTCCTTTTTATGTTTCATTATCACTTTAACCAAAGCTTTACAGATTTTCAAGAATGCTCTCTTGTATGATACCCCTTACAAAAAAAAATTTTCCAAAACAAGAAAAAAATCGGACACTTGCTGCCCGATCCTATCTTTTTTCTAAAGAGAAGCCCTGTAGATGGCGATGCAATCTTCTTTGTTTAGTTTGGCAAAACCGCCGAATTCTCCATTCACCATTGCTTTATCTGCCATTACTTCTACTTGGCTGTCATCGATGTCGTAATCAGCCAAACGGGAAGGTGCACCAATACTACTCCAAAATTCCCGCAGTTTTTCAATTCCTTCAAGGCCTGCCTCTTCAGCACTCTTTCCTTCAGGATTCACACCAAATACTCTTACAGCAAGCTGTTTAAAGCGTTCAGGTTTCACTTTTAAGTTATGCTTCATCCAGTTAGGGAAAAGAATAGCTAGGCCGCCGCCATGCGGGATATCATAGACCGCTGAAACAGCATGCTCAAGATTATGGGTTGCCCAATCACCCTGGAAGCCCATTGAAATCATGCCATTTAAGGCCATTGTTCCATTGTAGAGAATTGTTGCCCGTAAGTCATAATTTTCAAGATCGTTAATAAGCTGTGGTGCTGTTTCAATAACAGTACGAAGCAGTCCCTCGAGCATCCGATCTTGTAATAAGGTGTTTTCCTGAAGGTGGAAATAATGTTCCAACGTATGGACCATCATGTCAACCATACCGTAAACAGTTTGATTTTTTGGTACAGTATATGTATTTTCAGGGTCTAAAATCGAGAACTTCGGATATGTAACGGGACTCCCCCAGCCATATTTCTCATTTGTTTCCCAATTCGTGATTACTGAACCAGAGTTCATTTCTGAACCTGTTGCCGCAAGTGTGAGGACAACACCAAATGGAAGTGCTTCTGTTGCAACATCCTTCTTAGTTACCAAATCCCATGCATCACCATTATATTTTGCACCTGCTGCGATCAGTTTTGTACAGTCAATGACACTACCGCCGCCGACAGCAAGGATAAATTGAATACCTTGTTCACGGCAAATTTCAATCCCTTTTTTGGCGGTGGTTAACCTAGGATTAGGCTCTACGCCAGAAAGCTCAGAAACTTGTACACCTATTTCGTTTAAAGTACTCATTACATTGTCGTATAAACCGCTTCGTTTAATGCTTCCGCCGCCATAAACGAGGAGCACTTTATTTCCATATAAAGGAACCTCTGTCTTCAATTGTTCCAGCTGGCCTTTTCCAAAAATTAATTTTGTTGGGTTATAAAAAGTAAAATTCTGCATCAATAATCCTTCCTTTCATTTCATATTATTATTGATTTTGCATTTATTTGCAAAGATGGCAGCTTATCTTTTCCTATTTCAAAAAAATAAAACAAATTACTTTCCATTTTGTATATTTTCTGCAAAACAGCTTCATTCTATTATTGAATATTTGAATAAGGAGGCACTTTATGAGCACAATTCAGCGTATTGCATTAGTACTAACTATTATCGGAGCAATTAACTGGGGGCTTATTGGTTTTTTCCAATTTGATCTTGTAGCGAGTATCTTTGGAGGTCAAAATGCAGCAATCTCCAGAATTATTTATGGATTAGTAGGGATTGCTGGTCTTATTAATCTTGGTCTTTTGTTTAAGCCTAATGAACAAATGGAACGAGAACCAGAAGCAAATCCTGCAAGATAAACGATCTAAAGCGGTGCAGCTGATACAGTTGCAACGCTTTTCATTTTTTAAATATAATAAAAAAAGCCTAGCCTTTTGTTAAGGCTAGACCCATTGTGTTGTTTACTTTTTAATTAAATCTTCTTTTTGTGATTGGTCAATCCACTCTTGAAGTTTTTCTTTTAAAGTATTAAATCCTTGCTGTTCCTCTTCTTCAGGCAAAATGGTTGCCGCTTGGCGTTTACGTGCCTTCTTTGGTTTAACCGTTGATTGAACAGGTGCTTCTTCCGTCGCCCGAATCGATAAACCAATTTTCCCTGCTCCTTCATCAATCGATAAAACTTTAACTTTTACTTCATCTCCAACTTTTAAATGCTCGTTAATATCCTTGACATAACCATGAGTAATTTCAGAAATATGAACAAGGCCTTGTGTTTTTTCGTCAAGTGCAACGAATGCACCGTATGGCTGAATTCCCGTTACCTTACCTTGTAAAATACTTCCAACTTCGATTTTTTCTGACATGTAAACACTCCTATATCTAACTAAATTTTATTCATTTTATATATGCAATAAGAAATTATATCACATCAAAAGGAATTTATCAAAAATCGATAGTGAAAATAGAATTAAATTTCATTTAAAATATTACACAATTAACAAAATGTTTTAAATAATTAATAAAAAAATAGGCAAATCAATGTTAAAATGAAAGGAGGTAAATATCTAAAGAGAGGTGTATTTTATGAGTTCACTTGGTGAAAATATTAAAACGATTCGAGAAAGAAGAAATATGTCCCAGGAAGAACTAGCCCAAAAGTTGAGAATTGGAGCTAAAAAGATTGATGATTATGAATCTGGAAGACAAGTTCCAAGTAATGAAACACTCTTAAAAATTTCAACAGTTTTAGATATTCCTACATCACAGTTAACCTCTGTTCCTTCTTGAGTCTAACTGAAAAAATTTTTTTCTTTGGTATAAAAAAAGGGGGAACTGTCAAACCTTTGAGTATAAGGCTTTCTAGTATTCCCCCTTTTTGAAGCGGACAACATTGGTTGCCCGCTTTTTTTGTGCATATCCATAAAAAAACAGGCGAGCCTGAAATAGCGCCTGTTTTTTACGTATCACTTAAAGATTTAGCCAATCTGTATGGAATGTACCTTCACGGTCATTTCTTTGATAAGTATGTGCACCAAAATAGTCTCTCTGTGCTTGCAGTAAATTTGCTGGAAGGACCGCAGACCGATAGCTGTCATAATAGGCAATGGCACTTGCTAATCCCGGAACAGGGACGCCTGCTTTAATTGCTAGTGTCACTACTTCCCGAGCCGCTTCCTGATAATTTTCAACGATCGAATGGAAATACTCATCCAATAATAAATTATCTAAGTTTGGATTACGATCATACGCATCCTTGATATTTTGTAAGAACTGAGCCCGAATGATACAGCCGCCACGGAAAATCATGGAGATTTCGCCCGGTTTTAAATTCCAATTGTATTCTTCTGAGGCAACTTTCAACTGGGAAAAGCCTTGGGCATAAGACACAATTTTACTTAAATACAAAGACTTACGAATAAGTTCTATGAAATCTTTTTTATTTCCGGAAAACTCTTGTTTAGCTGGACCTTGAAGGATATTACTAGCCCTCACACGTTCCTCTTTCATGGCAGAAATGAAACGGGCAAAAACAGACTCAGTAATAATAGAAAGCGGAATGCCAAGATCGAGTGCACTTTGACTAGTCCACTTTCCTGTTCCTTTTTGACCAGCTGTGTCTAGGATAACATCAACTAATGGCTTTCCTGTTTCTGGATCTTTTTTTGTAAAAATATCTGCGGTTATTTCAATAAGATAGCTGTCAAGTTCACCTTTGTTCCATTCCGCAAAAGTTTCATGAAGTTCATCCGTTGATAACCCAAGAAGTTGTTTCATTAAATGATATGTCTCGCAAATTAATTGCATATCGGAATACTCAATTCCATTATGAACCATTTTTACATAATGTCCCGCACCATTAGGTCCGATATATGTACAACATGGATCTCCGTTAACCTTCGCTGAAATAGCCGTTAACATTGGTCCAACAGCATCGTAAGCTTCTTTTTGACCGCTTGGCATTATGGCAGGTCCTTTTAGGGCACCTTCCTCACCGCCTGATACTCCTGCGCCAATAAAGAGAAAACCTTTTTCCTCTAGCTCTTTATTTCTACGGATAGTATCCTGATAGAAGCTATTTCCGCCATCAATAAGGATGTCCCCTTTATCGAGGTATGGAAGGAGTGATTCAATTGCTTTGTCGGTAATTGCCCCGGCATTCACCATCAATAGAATTTTACGAGGGCTTTCTAACGATTGAATAAATTCTTCAATATTCGCTGTTCCAAAAAGCTTTTTCCCTGGATTGTGGTCAATTACTTCCTTTACCTTTTCAGCAGAAAGGTCGTACATTGAAACAGAGAACCCTTTACTTTCAAAATTTAAAGCAAGGCTTCTTCCCATTACACCAACGCCAACTACACCAATATTTTGTTTTCCCAAACTAAAACGTCCCTTCAAAGATGATAAAATTTTTGGTCATTATCATTATAGTTCGCAGTTTTTCTTTAAACAAACCTCAAGCTTCCATAGAAGAAAAGTTTTTTCCAAGAATATTATTTTCACTGCCTATTGTCTTTATCCATTAACGATTGCTTCTTTTATTTTACCAATAAAGTCTCTAATAATTTCTCTCCTGTCATGAGGGCTTCTCCGCCTCCCTGGGCAAAAGTTTCATTTCCTCCTCCTCTTCCATTGATCAGCTTCAAAGCATCAGCGATCAGAAGTTTCATATTTTGACTGGCATCTTGCCCTCTAGCACCTACAACTTGCAACTTGCCCTCATTTTCAGAAACAAATAGTACATTAGCGAGTTGCTCTTTTGAGATGATTAGTCGGGCAAGTTTTTGCAGTTCTTGAATCGTTCTGCCCTTAAAAACACTACTGATAAGTTTCTCCTCATTTAGAGAACTGCTGTCATCCAATAATTCATCGGCTTCATAAGAGAGAAGTTTTCCCCTTGCATCTTCAAGCAATTTTTCCAAATCCTTTTGGGTTTGCAGCATTCTTAAAACAGCAGTTTCCATATCTTTTTCTTGTGAGCTTAACAGCTTTGTTAACTCCAAGAGCACTTTTTGTTTTTGTTGGAATTGGGTTAGAACCCGTTCCCCGCAAACAAATTGCACACGCACTTTCTTCTTTTGCTTTTCCCAATCTAAAATTTTCACGGCACGAACCTGGCCTGTGGTACTTGGATGTGTTCCTCCGCACCCGTTATAATCAAAATCTGGAATAATAACTAGACGAATATCTTCTTTTACCTTTGTCTCTTTACGAAGAGGATACTGCGATAATTCGGCTTCATCCACCCATTTTGCCTCAATTACTTTATTTTCGAGAATAATCTGATTGGCAAGCTTTTCTGCCAGGACTGCTTCCTCATCTAAAAGGTCCTCAGTATCAAGGTCGATTGTTAATACTTCATTTCCAAGGTGAAACCCTACTGTTCTGTATTGAAATAATTGATCAAACGCTGCTGATAATATATGCTGACCGGCATGCTGCTGCATATGGTCAAAACGTCTTTGCCAATCGATTCTGCCTATTACTTCTTTTTCTGGCACGTCGATAGGATGCTCAAGAAAGTGACGAATCTCTCCATCTATCTCCTCAACATTAAAAACCTTTCCGCCATCTATCGTACCCACATCGTGCGGCTGGCCGCCTCCAGTTGGATAGAAGGCAGTTTGACTCAATACTATGTAAATGCGTCCCTCAGTGTCCTTTTCCTCCTTCACAACCTTTGCTGAAAACTCTTGGGTATATGCATCCTGGTAAAATAGTTTAGTTTCCATCATGTGGCTCTCTCCCTTTAATCAGTCGTCTTCTTCCAATTTAGTATATATTCCCAAAAAAACAAAGCTACCCATCATGAAGGATAGGTAGTGATAAAGGGATTATTACTATTTTTTTATTTATTTAGAGCGTTTTCCGAAAGTCTGCATGCCTGTTTGTGGAAATCCACCTGTTTGTGGGAAGCCGCCTGTTTGTGGAAATCCACCTGTTTGTGGATAGCCGCCTGTTTGTGGAAATCCACCTGTTTGTGGATAGCCGCCCATTTGCTGTTGGCCCATTTGTGGATAGCCCATATGCGGGTACCCTCCATGATGAGGATGTGGATGGTGATGGTGGTGGTGAGGATAACCTCCCATTGTATGTGGATATCCTGTGTATCCACCCATCATGCCTGGATAGCCTGTATGAGACATTCCTGGCATCATGCCTGGGTAACCGCCTGCCATTTGCGGATAACCCATTTGTTGTTGACCCATTTGTGGATAGCCTGTTCCTGGAAAACCACCAGGAAATTGTCTAGTTTCTTTTCCCAATCTAATCTCTCCCCTATATCAATGTACAAGATAGTGTATGTCCATAGGTGCAAAGAGGACTAGACTTAAACCTAAGTAACGTAAATTTTTTACTTCTTTTCGTCCTGAGATTTTTTTTGACCTGCCTGTTTATTGTTACTAATTTCACCACAGGCAATTCTTTTTCCTGAATCGCCCGAAGGCTGTGTCATCCCGTCATCCTTTTTTTCGTCGATCACAATCGATGTTCCCTCTTTTGTAAACAAGGACTTTTTTCCACTTTTTAGCGTTACATTTGGTGCCATCAGATCAGCACTAACACTTCCATCATCCTCAACAATTAAGTTTGGAAGGTCCCCGGCATCTGCACCTTTAGGGTGTAAAAGTCCATGATCCTTCTGTTCTGGATTAAAGTGATTCCCCGCCGATTGGAATTCAGGTGCCTCACATTTTCCTTTTTCATGGATATGTATAGCATGAACACCGGGATTCAGGCCTTTTAGTTTCACTTGAACTTTCACACCACTTGATTGTTCAGCTAAATTTATTTTTCCTAAAGAATCACCTACCGCATTAAACATCTCAACATCGACCTTCGTCGGGTTCTGTTGTGCACATCCAGCCAGTAACAGGAAAGGGATGATTACCCATTTTCTCTTCATACGATGTAACCCTCCAAAAAGAGCAATTTGCGATTAGTATGACCGAATAAGGTATTTATATGCGAAAAAAAAGGAACAGCGTTAACTGTCCCAAAATTGTCGTTCAGATTCGAGTTTTTCTTCAAGTTCTTTTGCCTTTTTTGCTTCACGCTTGGAATAAGAGATGATAAGCCTCATGGTGATCACAGCAGCGATCATAAAAATAACTAAACTTATGACCGCAGGGATATATTCTCTTTTATCCTCAGGAAAGTATAAAAACAAGGATAGCACGTACCATTGACTCATTTAGCTCATCCTCTCGTAAAAGGAGTCTCATGGAGATAATTATATCAACAGCCTGACTAGGTTCCAAGTTTTTAACCTTCGACTAGTGTTTATTGGAGAACATTTATTTTTTGAATAATCACATCTTCTTTCGGTTTGTCCTGTGGATCTACTGGAGTTGCCGCAATTTTATCGACTACATCCATTCCTTCCACCACTTGCCCAAATACAGTATGGCGGTGATCCAACCACGGGGTGCCGCCCTCTTTTTTGTACTCATTGATAATTTCGTCTGGATAGCCTGCTTTTTTCATTTGATCAATCATGGAAGGATCTACTTTCGTTTTTTGGACAATAAAAAATTGACTTCCATTCGTGTTTGCACCAGCATTAGCCATTGATAGTGCTCCACGGATATTAAACAGATGGTCGGAGAATTCATCTTCAAATGGATGGCCGTAAATACTCTCGCCGCCGGTACCATTTCCTTTTGGGTCTCCGCCTTGAATCATAAAGTCCTTGATTACCCGATGAAAGATAAGTCCATTATAATAGCCTTCCTGGCTGTGCTTTATAAAGTTTTCGACTGCTTTGGGGGCATCTTTAGGAAAAAGCTTAATTTTGATGGTCCCCATAGAAGTTTGCATTTCAACCAATTTTTCATCAGCAGAGACTTCTGTTGTTAATTGTGGAAAAGAGTTGGTCACTGTATTTTTCCCTTCTTTCTTTGACACTGTTGTTGAATTCGTTTTTGAATCATCTTTTTTCGTTTCTTGCTTCTGATTACTTGTCCCACATGCACCAAGAAGAAGCATGACTACGACTATAGACATAAGTATCTTCAACTTTTTTGACAATTATCATCCCTCCGGCATTTTTCGTTTAAATAGCTAAAAACATTTTATCATTTTGATTTTTAAATATCATCCTTCATAATAGAGAAGATAAGGTTTTGGTTTTTTATGAGGAGGTTTTATGATGCCCGAATTTCAAATCGGTGATAAAGTAACAGCTATTTATAAAACAGGAAAATATATTGGAGAAATAACCGAGGAACGCACGCAGCATTATTTAGTAAGAGTTTTAGCAGTGCTTACCCACCCAATGCAAGGCGACCTGCACCATCCGAAGAATGCCAGTGTAGATATTTTTCATGAGCGTCGTGCTCTTGCTAATAGGGAACAAACAAACGTCCCCAAACAAATGGTCAAACATTTTCATGATGAAATTCCTAATTATCAGGAATCTTTAAAGGCAGCAGTGGACAAAATGAAAAAAGAATGTACTGAAGCCAATTCAGCCTGGGGAGAAAAAAGCCTAGAAATCATAGAAGGATTGGAAAAGAGTTA
Organism: Neobacillus sp. PS3-12; assembly: GCF_030915385.1. Classification (GTDB taxonomy): domain Bacteria; phylum Bacillota; class Bacilli; order Bacillales; family Cytobacillaceae; genus JAEVLT01. The sequence continues at coordinate 1,618,245 of NZ_CP133268.1, forward strand.
TTTTAAGTAAGAAGCAAAATAAAAGACCAAATCGTTTAGTGGATTTGGTCCTTTTATACAAATTCATTTAATAGCTTTGAAAAATCAACACGATCGCCAATTGTTGTTGGTTTTGGCTTTTCTAAATATTCTTTATCTTTCTCAACCAATCTGAAGATATTATAGGTGGTTAATGCATCATCAAGGGCCCGATGGTGCCTTCCCGTTCCTTCTTTTCCATACTCCTGGACAGCCTTCCATAAACCAGTTTGATTTTGATCACCAAAGAATCGTTTATATTCCATCGATAGATCAACTTCAACAGCTTTAAACGGAAAAGAAGTGTTTGCATGCTGGCAATTTTGTCTTAATACTTTCATATCCATATTGCCCCATGTCACAATGACATTATCATAATTCATATTATAATCTGCCATTTTCTTTACAAGTTCCAAAAAAGGAATCCCTTTATCAACCTGCTCCTGTGAAATATGTAAAAATGATTTGCAGCGTTCTGAGAGTATTGGGAACTTAATTGGGGTCACAAACGATGAAAACTGGTCTACAATCTTATCATTTATTACTGAAACAATACCTACCTCGATGATTTCTGGGAAAAAGTTTTTTACTCGAACATGTTTTTCAGGCATGGTAAACTCAAAATCTATAAATAAATGCTGACGGCGTTCTTTCATCATTTCACCACCTTTTAACATTTCACATGATTATAAATTGGTACTTTTATCACCTTTAGATATTAATCATTATATCATGAAACCCCATAAAATTTTTAATTTTTATACAAAATATAAAAGGGATGGAACCAATTTCCATCCCTCTAAAAAGTTAATCTTTATTGATGTTCAAAACAGCAATTGTGCATCTCGAAACACTTATTAATCGATCTTGTTCATCTGTAATTTTTATGTCCCAAACCATGGTTGTTTTTCCCCGATGCAGGACTGTTCCAGTAGCGGTCACATAGCCGTCTTTTTTCGAACGTATATGATTAGCGTTAATTTCCAGTCCTACAACTCCCTGGGTACTTTTATCGACGAGTTCATAGGCACCAACACTTGCGACTGTTTCTGCCAGAGCAACAGACGCCCCGCCGTGTAACAATCCAAATGGCTGATGTGTTCTTCCGTCAACAGGCATTGTTGCAATGACCTTTCCTTTTTCCAAAAGTTTGATTTCAATGCCTAACGTATCCAGTAACGTTTTTTTATTCTCCATTTAAATACCTCCATATGTAAAAAATAACACCTGTAATCACTTGGTTTTTCGAGATACTATTTAATGTCCCTAATAAAGGGCAACTCATAAAAATGAGGTGGACAGCCATGGAAGTAAGAGAAGGCTTAATCCCAACGATTCTTGGAACGGCAGTAACCGCGGCAGGTATCGCTATGAAACAAAACCGCAGCATAGATAAAATGTATTCGAATACCATCTTTGGATTTGGCCTCGCACATATTGTGTTAGGGGCAATCGACTTAATCGAGCATCGAAATGAGTTCTAGAGTATACACTTTTCCATTTTAACCTATTTTTGCTAAAAAACAGAAAGAAACAGCTTCAAGAAATTGAGGCTGTTTCTTCGTTTTTTTAATAAAAACCCATACCTGGATATCCGCCAAAACCCATACCTGGATATCCCATTGGACCAAACCCAGGATAACCAAAACCTGGATATCCCATTGGACCAAACCCAGGATAACCAAAACCAGGGTATCCCCATGGGCGACTAACTAAAGCTCCGCCAAGTAATCCCCCTAAAAACCCTAATCCGCCTACCGCTAGTGGCAGACCGAAACCAAAAAATCTTTGATCGTGTATAGGGGGCACGTTTCTATAATATGGATACATTCGAGCTTTTCCTCCTTTTCATCTGCACTTGCCTACATTATTTCATATGCGGCGGCAGCTGCTTTTGAGTGGGCTCTACTTATTAAGGGGAAAATGAATTCTATTTTTCAATGGGCTCAAACTGTTCCACAAATAGTGCAAGTGTACGTGTCATGACACCCGTGGCACCTGCAGGGCCGAGGTCATAATCCTTAGCTGATGTTGCAGTACCAGCAATATCAAGGTGAACCCATGGCGTATTTTCTGCAAACTCACCAATAAATGCCCCAGCGACAATCGCATGACCTTCACGTCCTGGTGAATTATTCAAGTCAGCTATTTTGCTGCTGCGGACTCTTTCTTTATCCCGTTCAAATAGCGGCAGCTGCCATATTGGTTCAGAAGCCTCCATGGAAGCTTCCAGAACCTGTTCATACAGACGTTCATTATTGGTCATTGCACCGGTTGTATATAATCCAAGTGCTGTAATAACCCCACCTGTTAATGTTGCCACATCAACAAGATACTCCGCACCATGGTGCTTGGCATAGGTAACAGCATCTGCTAAAACAAGCCGGCCCTCTGCATCCGTGTTTAATACCTCAATGGTTTTACCACTCATCGAAGTGATCACATCATCCGGTTTAAATGCTGAACCGCTAATCATATTGTCCGTTGAAGGGATCACAGCCACGACATTTTGCTCTGGCTTCAATTCTCCAATGATTTGCATCGCCCCGAGAACTGCCGCAGCTCCGCCCATGTCTGTCTTCATTCCAACGATCCCTGTTTTTGTCTTTATGGAATAACCCCCGGTATCAAACGTAATTCCTTTCCCCACAAGGCCAATGACATCATTCCATTGTTCTTTTCCTTGATATTTTAGAACAATCATTTTCGGCGGTTCGGATGAACCCTGGTTGACGGCAAGGAACGCTCCCATGCCTAGCTTTTGAATTTCTTCTTTTTCCAAAATCTCGGCCTCAAATCCATATTGTGCAGCTATGCTGCTTGCATAGTTAGCAATATCAGTCGCTGTTAAGAGATTCCCCGGAATATTGACAAGCGTGCGCGCTGAATTTACTCCATTTCCAAATGCCTGACCAACCTCGAGTGCTGCCAGGATTTCTTCTTTATCAGTTGAATCAGTGTAAATGGTAAAGCTGTTTACCGTTTTTTCAGGTTCGTTTGATTTCTGTTTATATCCTTCAAATTGATATGTTGCCAGCGTGAATGCTTCGCTTAATGCATGGGCTGCATCCAAGCTATCGATTTTTTCAGAAAGGAAAGAGCCTAACAGAATCGCTGCCTCTTCGATTTTGGCCGCTTTCATTTGCTTAAACAATTTACCAAAAGCATCTCTTAACTTTTCAAATGTCAAATCTTTTTCTTTTCCCAGGCCGACAAAATAAATACGCTTCGCACCTATTTTGCCAAGGGTATGTAGCTTGTTAATATTTTTGAATTTAGCGGACAAATCCCCACTTTTGACAAGCTCAGTTAATTGTCCGGAAAATGATTCATCCAGCTGGGCGAGATCTCCGCCAAACTTCTCAGGCTTATCAAATAAACCGATAATGATGCTTTCGTGTTGCTTGGATAGTTGGAAATGATTTTCGATTTTAAACACAATAAGACCTCCGTTTTATTTTTTCTTTTTCTATTATAAATCTTCATCCTCTTCGATAAAGAGATATAGCCTTGGCAGTATGGGCAGCTTATCAATTTCCTCATAAGGGATTGAATCAATATCGTCTGGAAATAACGATAATGCCTCCTCGATAAAAGGATACACCTTTTCTAAATCAAGACCCCAATGCTTTGGCCGATAGGATTGCAAATATCTGTGAGCCGTCATCATCATGGAACGAGCTCCTTTTACATTTCCATAACTATAATGGTAGATCGCCACACTCATTTGCAGCAAACCCTTAATAAAAAGATTTTCTTTGTCGGTCATCCATACCTCTTCGAGTAAATCATGACACGTATAGTAATCTTCATCGTTGAAGGCCACAAAAAACTCATAATATTCGAGCGGATAATCTTCCACAAAAATTGCCCCCCTGCTAAATCATATGGTGCCATTTTTTATTTTAAAATTAAATTCCCTTATACACAAAAAAACAGGCTTATTTGTCGCCTGTTTTTATCTTTGTTCTGATTTGATATATTGCTGACGAAACACCTGCATCGATTTATCCTCATTTAATGCAGTTAATTCTTGTTCTGTCAGCTTTCCACTGCCTTTATGGACAATGTATACCTCCAACTGCTTTTTTCCCCAAGAATGATATACTTCATTTACTGTTTCATAATATAGGTCAAGCTCATTCCCTTTTATGGCTCCACCTTTATCTGCCACGACTCCGTATCCATAGCCAGGGATAAACAGAATGGTTCCTATTGGAAAAATACTTAAATCAGCAGCAATAGTTGAAAATAAATCACGCTTTACCTTTACCCCGGAATAAGTGATTCCGTAACTGGGACTATCTTTGCTTTTACCTGTTGATTCATACCCAGCTGTATAACCTGTTGCAATAACCGTTTGTTTAGGATATTTGGACCAATCAATCGAATTTTCTAATGGAACTGTCTCCGCTGAAGCTTTGGAAGATAGGAATGTTTCCATCCAAGCACCCGTGTGATGGGTAAACTCCACAAGGTTCATTTTTACTTTTTCTTCAAGTATGTGTGCTTCTTTTAATTTTAAACTAACAAATGCTAACAGCGTGTTAGATTTCACTCCAGATATTGATTGATATGTCATTAAAAGCGCGGTCAGAAAAAGAAACGTCATGGCTAAACGCCTAAAAAAATCAGCTAATTGATTCATTCAATTTTTCACCCTCCAGAAATAGTAGTTTCCCGGATGGAGGGAAATATACAAAAATGAAGGTAAATTAAAAAGAAAATCCATTACTATTTTGTAATGGATGAGTTAATACTCCTGATTTAATTAAAACATGGCGTAGCCATTTTTTCGTAACAGCTTGATGGTAATCCCAGCAGCAATTGCTCCTGCTAAGCCGCTTAGAAGGATAATAATATCTGCAGATCCTAATGATGCAAATCGGTGTCCAAGTTGGGTAAAGGCATAGCGGCTGTTGGTAAAATACTCAATAAACCGAACTTTATCTACAATGAGAATAGCAATAATAGGGTAAATAATAGCCATTATCCACGACATTCTTAATAACATATTAAGGAGAAAGCCGATCCCAAAAAATAACACAAAAAATAATAAAACGGATATAATTAACACCACAATGCTCATCTGCATGGTAATATCCTCCTCTCACACTTTCATTAAGTGTAACTGAATGTCCAAAATCCCGTCAATTAAATCATTCATTATAGGGGTATTTACCTCCTATATTCCTGGTAAGTAATTAGAAAAGAGGCAGATGTCTCTGCCCCTTCAGTCCGTTTTATTGTGTGATTAAAATACTTTAAACTTTCCTTTTTTCAACATTAGTGATGCCCCGCCAATCATAAACAACGAGCGGTTGTCGACGACTTTTTTCATCAATGATGCTTTACCGCCTCTTAATTTTTTACCATAAACAACCCCAATTGCATCGTCTTCACCGAGTGAACATACTGTACCTTTAATGTTCGGCTTAAATACTTCAAGGTCCGTTTTACCTTTAATAAGTGCGGCAAGATTACGTGCACAGCATTGACCTTGTTGCATGGCAATTTGAGCTGTCGGAGGATACGGGCGATTAATTTCTTCATTAATAAATAATGAAGAATCACCGATGATAAAAATATTGTCCTGGCCAGGTACCCTTAAATCAGTTTGTACCTTAACCCTTCCTCTCATAGCTTCAAAACCGGATTTTTCAATAATTGAATTTCCTCGGATTCCAGCAGCCCAAACAACGGTTGCTGCTTTAATTTCAATTGGCTCCTCGTCTTTTTTTCCTGCAATGATTCCAACAGAAGTACATTCTTTTATGGCCGTACCAATTAAAAATTCAACACCTTTTCTTTCCAATTGGGACACAGCATATTGAACAAGATCTTCATCAAAACCTGGAAGAATAGTTGGTGCTGCTTCTACACAAGTAATTTTCACTTTATTAAAATCTACGTCATATTCATGACAAAGCTCTGGGATTCGATTTGTTAACTCACCAAGAAATTCAATTCCAGTAAATCCTGCTCCGCCAACAACAATTGATAATCTTTCTTCTTTCTTTTCTTCTTCCATGTTGTAAGTGGCAAATTGGTATTCAAGATGTTCCCTTAATTGACGTGAAGAGTTAACATTTACAATACCAAAAGCGTACTCTTTTAATCCTTTGATTCCGAACGTTTCAGGCTCTCCGCCCAATGCAACAACTAGATAATCGTAGTCAACTTCCCCATTCTCCAAGATTACTTTCTTTTCCTCTTTTTTAATTTCTACGGCTGTGTCTTGGATAAATTCGACTTTATTACGATCAATCACATCACGAATTTCATAACGAACACGATCATGGTGTAATGTACCGGCAGATGCTTCATGCAACCATGTGGTTTCATAATGATAATCATTTTTATTAACCAAAACAATTTCTACATCATTAACACCAACTAATTTCTGCATGGTTACGGCTGTCATCAAACCACCATAACCTGCACCTAATATAACTACCTTTGGCTTTCTCAAAGTGATCACTTCCACCTTTTATATTTTTTATATCGCTTCTTCTTATCTTCCACATCTTTCATACATATTATTTTGGAGATTAGAAAAAGTTTGTGATGTTTTTCACGATGATGGACAAAAAAATGTACCATTTACGTCACAAAATAGTAACAATATATTTACTTACCATCTTATTATTTTTTTTTTCTTTTTCAAGCAAATAATATTCAAATTTATTATGAAAAATTTTAAAAAAATCGACACCTTTTTCAAAAAAATTTTTATAAAATAAAGTTTTTGTTCAATAGTCAGAATATATACATAATATTATGTGGAAATAAATAAATATGTGATATGACAAACAATGGAATTTGTTCATTACTATGTGTGGGGTGATTAGCAATGGAAGAGGATCAAAAACTTTATGATATAACGATTATCGGTGGAGGTCCTGTAGGCTTGTTCACAGCATTTTACGGAGGGATGAGACAAGCATCTGTAAAGGTGATCGAAAGCCTTCCCCAGCTAGGAGGTCAGCTAACAGCGCTTTATCCTGAAAAAAATATATATGATGTTGCCGGTTTCCCAAAAATTCGTGCACAAGAATTAGTTCATAATTTAAAGGAGCAAATGTCCAAGTTTGAACCAACCATAGTACTGGAACAATCTGTGGCTAATGTTGAAAAACAGCCGAATGGAAATTTTAAAATAACAACCAACAAGGAAGTGCATTATTCTAAAGCGGTTATTATCACTGCTGGAAACGGGGCATTCCAGCCCCGCCGTCTGGAATTAGAGGGCATTGAAAAATTTGAACGCCGAAATTTACATTATTTCATTGATGATTTAAATAAATTCGCTGGTAAAAAAGTGGTTGTATTTGGTGGAGGCGATTCGGCTGTTGACTGGGCCTTGATGCTGGAGCCAATTGCTAAGCAAGTAACGATTGTTCACCGCAGAGATAAATTCCGTGCACATGAGCATAGTGTAGAAAATTTAACAAATTCCAGGGTTGATATTAAGATACCATATGTCCCTGCATCATTTACAAGCGATGAAAATGGGATCAAGCAGGTTGTGATCAATGAAGTCAAAAGTGAAAATAAAGTAACAATTGATGTTGATGATGTAATCGTAAACTATGGCTTCGTCTCCTCCCTTGGACCAATTAAGGACTGGGGACTTATCATTGATCGAAATGCGATTGTTGTCAATTCAAGGATGGAAACAAATCAGCCAGGTATCTATGCTGCTGGAGATATTTGCACCTATGATGGAAAAATGAAATTGATTGCCTCCGGTTTCGGTGAAGCTCCAACCGCCATTAACAATGCTAAATCCTATATTGACCCTAAAGCAAAGACCCAGTCTATCCATAGTTCATCGTTGTTTAATGACTAATCAGTAAAGGCGTCCACGGTTGAGGACGCCTTTCATTTAACATTCTTCTGGGGCACCTGCATTTGCAGCTGTTCGGAAGGAAGATCCACAGCCGCAGGAAGCAATCGCATTCGGATTTTCAATCGTAAAGCCGCCGCCCATCATGGATTGTTTATAATCAATTTTCGTTCCTTTCAGTACAGGGGCACTTTCTTTATCCACTAAAATATTGATTCCAAATTGTTCAAATTGGGAATCCCCATCTTTTACTTCATGGTCAAATCCTACTCCGTAAGATAACCCGCTGCATCCGCCTCCTTGAACGGCAATGCGCAAGTATGCTCCTTCTTCTTCATTATGTTTCATCATTTCTTTTATTTGAAGAGCCGCAGCTTCTGTTAGAACAATAACATCATTACTCATTTTTTACCCTCCTTTTTATTTCCACTGTGTAAATATCGTTTTTCTTTCAGTATATACACTTCAGACCATGTACTCAACAAATTAACTTCCAATTTGATAACCACTAAAGGAAAACTTCGTTATAATATATATAACAATAATAGTAAGGGGAGAGATGCGATGTCCCCCATTGAGCCCATATTCGATAAAAAATACGAATGTTTATTTTGTAAAAAACCTTTTATTAGCAAAAAGGTTCGCAGCCGCTTTATAAAAGTTTCCCATTTTGACAGTGATTTTTTTCCTATTTATCAATCGGAGGATGCAAATCCTCTACACTATCATATTATGGTGTGTCCATCTTGCGGTTTCTCATTCTCAGAAGATTTTTCAAAAGCTTTTCCTCCGGGGGCAAAAGAAACTATAACACATGAGGTGTGCAGCCGTTGGGTTCCACATAACTTCAGTGGAAAACGGAGCATTCACCAAGCTATTCAAACCTATAAACTTGCCATTCTTTGTGGATCTTTAAAAAAAGAAAAACATATTACTATGGCAGGAATATATATGCGGGTAGGATGGCTTTACCGGTTACTCGAGAATCAGGAACAAGAACAACGTTTTTTGAAACTTGCCCTAAAAGAATATGAGGATTCCTTGTATTATGGTGACTATACTAGAACTCAAGTCACCGAAATTAGACTCCTATATTTAATTGGAGAGGTTTCACGAAGATTAAACGATCGCCAAAAGGCTGTTCAATATTTTTCACAGGTAATTGAAAAACAAAGACAATCCGTCGAACCGAACATTATTGAAATGGCCCGAGAACGCTGGCGTGAAATAAGAGATAATAGCTAAAAAGGAACAGGCGGGCCTGTTCCTTTTTATGCCGAGCCCAAGCTTCCTTCTTCACAAAAAAAGGACTTGAACTTTGTATATTAAAACATTGGATTTTCATCTAAAAATTGATAAATATTTTCAACCAGCTCATCTGGGGTTTGTCCCCTTACAACTTCTCCATTCACCAGCGCGAAAAGACCTGCTGCGCATTTTCCGCAGTGACTAAGGCATCCATACTCAATGACGTCTAAGTTAGGGTCCCTCTCTAAAATTGCACGGGCTTTTTGAGAGCCGCTAGCCAGATTGCTGATACAAAACTCAATAATTGGCTTAAACATATATTTCACCTCTACTAACTCATCATCGTACTCTTAATGTCCAGCTTCGTCAACAATTTATGATTGAAAAAAATAAGCATTCCAGAGACTGGAATACTTATTTTGCTTGATATCCGTATTTTTCGAGCTCTGAAAAAATCATTTTTAATCGTGGATTTCCTTCTCCAACTATTACTCCGTTTATCACAACAACAGGATAGAACATATCCTCTTCAATGACCTTTTTAGCGAACTTTTGTTTTGTAGGATCACTTGGTGGATTGAAAATATCTACATAAGAAATTTGAAAGGGCTGTTCTGGAAACTTTCTAATGATAGCCGCTTCAAGCCATTCACAGGTTTCCTTTGATGATGGTAAATTTACACAACTAGCACAAATCTGTTCAGCACCATAAACAATAATTTCAGCATAATTTTCCATGATAAACCTATTCCCCATTTTTTCCTTTTATTTTATACTATATCTAAGTTGTTAACCAACCATTATTTTGCAAATAATTCTCAATTAGACATTCCACAGGATGGATTTTTACTAACAATGACATTATAATAGGGATTAGGAAAGGAGTCGATTTGTTTGGCAGAGCTAGAAATGAAAGAACAAGTTCAGGAAGTATTAGATAAATTACGTCCATTTCTTCTTCGGGACGGTGGGGATTGCGAATTGGTTGACGTAGAAGACGGTATTGTAAAACTACGTTTGCTAGGTGCTTGTGGAAGCTGCCCAAGCTCAACTATTACTTTAAAAGCTGGTATTGAACGCGCACTTTTAGAAGAAGTTCCAGGTGTGCTTGAAGTAGAACAAGTTTTTTAAAAGCGATTGCCATTTGGCAACCGCTTTTTCATTGTCCAGCATCATCACCAACAGGACTTTATTTTACCAATTGAATTGGTTTCCAGTCTTTATTCACAAGTGTAGTTGGATTCTCTCCATTTATAACTGCTTTAATATTATCAATACATAATTTCATCATGGTGACTCGTGTTTCCACACTTGAGCTCCCAATGTGTGGTAGCGCTACTACGTTTGGAAGAGCTAATAACGGATGCTCTGCACCTATTGGCTCCTTGACAAAAACGTCTAATCCGGCTCCAGCGATATCCTTTTCCACAAGGGCATCATACAGGGCTTGTTCATCGATAACAGGACCTCTTCCTACGTTAATAAAGATCGCGTTCTTTTCATTTTTTTAAATGTATCCCGCATAAACATATTTCTTGTTTCATTTGTAAGTGGAGTTAAACTGACAATGAAATCAGATTTCTCAACTAATTCATCAAATGAACAGTAAACCGCTCCTAATAATTTTTCTGCTTCAGGTTTTCTGGTCCGATTATGATAAAGAATTTCCATATCAAAGCCTGTTGCCCGTTTCGCAACCGTTTCGCCAATTTTCCCCATACCGACGATTCCAATTGTCTTATGGTGGATATCATGACCAGCAAGCAATAATGGGCTCCAGCTTTTCCATTCATTTTTCTTAACTAATTCTGCTGCTTCAACCAATCTACGGGCAGTCGCCATTAATAATCCAAATGCTAAGTCCGCAGTTGTATCGGTTAAAACATCTGGAGTATTACAGACAGCAATCCCGTTTTTGGTAGCCGTTTCTAGATCGATATTATCGAAGCCAACAGCCAGATTGGCTACAACTTTTAATTGGCTGCCAGCAGTTAAAACAGCGGCATCAATTTTGTCAGATAGCATGGTTAATAAAGCATCTGCCGTTTTCGCTTCTTCAAGTAACCTCTCTCTTGGAACAGGTACATCTTCAGAATCCCACATTTTAACTTGATATTGACTTTTAATGGATTCTATAGCTTCATCAGGAAGCTTTCGAGTAATAAAAATAGTTGGTTTCATGCTTTTTCCCTTCTTCATGTGGATTGGATAATTATGCCTTTCATTGATATTTTAGCATAATATTATCCAGGTTTCTGTGAACATTATTAATGTAACCATTCTGGTTTTATAAGATCTACTCTTTTAATCGGCGCCCCTGCCAATTCATAAAAAACGCTTAAAAACCGTTCATATTCCATAGATTGCCTTAGAATTTTTGATAACTGCTCCTCAAGATCCTTTTTTTGTTGTTCAGAGCGGGTGATATAGTAATTTTCAACGCATTCAAAATAATGAAGCGGAAACAATATTCTTGAATAAAGTAACTTCCAGGAAAAAACAGAAAGCGGGGCAACACTTAAATATTCTTGAAAAAAGTTTTTAACATCAAGCTGATAGGTTTGATTGTTACGGAAATAACGTTCCCTTGTCCATTCAGCTATATCCCGACTGCGATGGTCAAAGACCCAATCAAACGGATTTTTTAGTAAAAAATCAGCTCCCCAGGACATGGATGAAAATCGCTCATGACAAACAGTTCCATTATCGATCTCTGTCGGTTCATCATCAATTTCGGTATCCACTAAATATTGAATCGCATTTTCTGTCAAGCCCATATAATAAGGGAAAGAATCAATAAACTGCCTTTCAAAATCATCCTCAGGTGTTTGAAATAACAGGCCGTTCCAAACCTTTTCCATTTGTTCCAAACGTTTCTCCCAAAGCTGTTTCCATTGGCCGATTCGACTTAATTGTTTAATTTGAAATGGAACCATTCTTCCTCGCTCATGAAACTTTGCCAGTTTTCTGCCTGACTTTTGCCTTAGCGGCTGCCGATTATTTGCCTGCTCAACAGCCATTACACAATACTGATTGTTTTCCCATTCTGTTATTAGCTTTCCCTCCTTTGAGGGAAGAAAAACAGGGACATTTCGGTCACCATAATTTCTCATATGATTGGCAATTGATTCTAATTCATTGAGTTCATCCTCATTTCGATTTCCAGGTTGGGGGAATAAGTATACCCAGCCATTCCCTCTTAAGGCCTCATACGAATTGACTTTTAACCGTTCCTCTACTTTTACCCCATATTGATTTTCAAGCAACTTTTCAAGCATGTTTCCACCTCTATTCTTGTACCTTCTTATGTCATGTATATGTTTTCAAGAAAAAAACTTGTTAGCTCACTTTTTAAATGCTGAAAAAAATGGGGAAAGTAATCCTGTTCCTTATTTTAAAAAAGCGCATATTTTATGGGAAAGATATATAATATTAGTAAAATTTACAGATTGGGTGATATGAATAAATGGCAGACGAAAAAAAAATAGGAGTAACAGAAGAAGCTGCCCGCAGATGGTTAAAGGAGCGAGGTGTCACAATTCAAGATATCGCTGATTTAGTTTTTTACCTTCAGGAAAAGTATCACGAAAACTTAAAAATGGAAGATTGTATCGCCAATGTAGAACGGGTTCTATCCAAGCGGGAGGTTCAAAACGCAATTATAACAGGCATTCAGCTTGATATTCTTGCTGAGAAAAAAATGCTTGAGGAGCCACTTCAAAATATTATTGAAACAGATGAAAGCCTCTATGGGGTTGACGAAATTTTAGCCCTATCGATCGTCAATGTTTATGGTTCCATTGGTTTTACAAACTATGGCTATATTGATAAACAAAAGCCAGGCATCCTGCAGCATTTAAACGATAAATCCACCGGAGAATGTCATACATTTTTAGACGATATTGTTGGGGCAATTGCTGCTGCTGCTTCAAGCAGACTGGCCCACCGTGCTGCACGAGAAGGCCTTTAATTTCCCTATTCCTTTCTGCAATAAAACCATTTCAAGTTCACTCTAAATATGCGAACCGCCCATATTCAATCATATGGGCGGTTTCTTTTACTTAGTCTTGTTTATCTTTGGATAAGGTTAGTTTGTTTTCTTGTTCCGCCATTTCTTTTTCCAATCTGCTAATCCGTTCATCGATGGTATTGCGGTAATAGGAGTTATTGATATTCTGCTCAAGACCGTCCAAGTAGGTTTCAATTTCCTTAAACTTAGAATAAGATCGATGATCAACTGAATTCGCATCTAAAAGCTTGTTCATCCGTAAGTTTGCACGGGTTACATTTTCTCGACCCATTAACTCCATTCGGCGGATATGCATATCTTTAAGCTTTTGCTGCATTTCATGATATTTTCTATTTAATAGATCCACCTGTTCATTTATCTGTTCCAGCGAGGAACGAAGGCGCTCTGCCCGCTCTGAATATTGCTGGTGTTCTGCTAAAGTAAATTGATAAAGTTCAGTTTCTCCAGCCTTTAAAGCGATATCTGCTTGGTACTTTCTTTTTTCGGCTAAATCTGCTGCCTCATTATACTCTTTTGTGAATGCTTCTTTTAATTGAACTTGCCGTTCGACAAGTTTACCAACCTTTTCTGTTTCCTGCTCAGACTGACGAAGGTATTGATTTAGTAAAGAAATTGGATTTTTTTGTTCCTGCTGTGCCATTGCCTCATTCAAATCAGCAACCACTATATCTTTTATTCTGGCTAATAAGTTTGTCATCCTCATTTTCTCTCCTTTTAATTAGCATTTTTTTAATTCATCCCATTGTTTTTCAAAGTTAACAAATGGGTCATTTCCTTCTTTATCGAAAGTCTTTTTGTTTTTATTCCATTCTTTATAGACTAGAAAGAGAACGTATGCTGCTCCCACACCGATTAGTGCAGGGATATGATGAATGGTGGAAGAAAGAACCATTAAACCAATTATGATTAACGCAATCTTCCAACCTGTTGACTCTGTATTTAAAAACTTTTTAAAGATGAAGTAGAGAATCGCAAGGCTTACGACTAACCCCACCATTGGACCAATAGAATGCAATAAGATGATGGCCGCCATGCCCCCGATTAAAAACAAACCAAACTTTTTCATGACCTTTTCCTCCTAAAATTTGTTTTCCTTATCTTGATTTCATCTTACCTCTATTCTTCTTTTTTCATAATTGCGCTAGAGCTTGATTTTCCCATCAGACTTAAGGCGTATAGGAAGTAGGACTGGTAGAGCCATAAAAAAAAGATAGTCAGTTCAAGTAGAACTAACTATCCTATGCATTATATCTCCCATTCATCTAATGATTCGATGGAATAGGTTGGTTTGCGGTCATAGCCAGAGAGCATATCCCTTGTCGTTACACCAGTGTGTACTAAAACGGTATCCATTCCAGCATTCATTCCTGCCATGATGTCTGTATCATAATTATCTCCGACCATTAATGTTTCGTTTTTATTTGTTCCGAGGACCTTCAACGCCTGCTCCACGATGATACTTTCAGGCTTACCAATAAAAATAGGCTTTGTTTTTGTTGACACGGTTATGACTGCGGTAATGGAGCCATTTCCAGGCATAAAGCCACGCTCTGTTGGCAAGGCCACATCTGCATTCGTTGACAAAAACACCGCACCGTTCCGAACTGCAAGACAAGCTACTGCCAGCTTTTCGTATGTAAGTTCCCGATTAATACCGATAACCACATAATCAGCATGTTCCCCGGCAAATTGGAACCCTTTCTCCTCTAATGCCGTTCGAATTCCTTCTTCTCCAATTAAATAAATCGAGGCAGCTTTTGTTCGATCATATATGTAATTGGCTGTCGCCTGGCTTGTGGTAAAGACAAGATCCTCTTCTGCTGGTATATCAAAGCTGCGTAATTTTTCAGCAACCTGTGCCGGTGTTCTCGATGAATTGTTTGTCACAAATAAATAAGGGATATTTTTTTGACGCAGACGTTTTACAAAGTCACTTGCTGCTTCAATTCTTTCTGTCCCTTTATACATCGTACCATCTAAATCAATCAAGTATCCTTTATATTCCCTCATCCTATCACTCCTCGAGTATATTATGACCGAAATTGAGAAAGACTGCACATGTGCAGTCTCACCATTATTTTCTAAAAGCAGATACTGGACCTAATTCATTTTCAAGATATACTCTGACATTATTTGCAAAAACAGTGAAACTTTCAATGTTTGCTGCAAACTCCGTTTGTAATTCAGTATGATTGATTTTTGTATACATTTGAACAAGCATTTTTCGATAAGAAATTAGTTTTTTCAAGCTGTTGCCTGTTTCCGCTGAAACGACCTTTTCATCCATTAAGATTTCGATTATATCTTCATAGCTCCCTGGGTCACGCATAATAAAACCGTCAATCATTGAGTTCCCAATATCAAGAACTGCTTCAAGCATCATTTGGAAAATCCGCTCCAATGCAGCTTTTTGAATCGGTGTAGACCACTCTGTTTGTTTTGAAAAAAGGTCAACTAGTTTTTCCAAGTATAGTAATATTTCTTCAATTTTTTCTCGATCCACAAAGTACATATTTTCACTTCTTTCAATATTTTTTAAGATGGCACACTGTTAACCAACACGGATGGCCGAGCATAAAAGTAGCCTTGAGCCAGATGCACCTTGTTTCTGGTGATAACAGATGCTTCTTCTTTCCGCTCAATTCCTTCAGCAACAACTTGGGAGCCTGCCTCTTTTGCTACTAAAAGAAGGCCTTTTAACATTGATTCCTTAACAGAATTTTTATCAATATCTTCGATAACAGAGCGATCAATTTTTATTATATCAGGTAATATCTCATTTATGGTATTTAAGTTTGCATAACCGGCCCAGCGTCGTCTATAGCTATGCGGAAGCCCATTAATCTTAATATTTTTAGATTATATTGTAAATTTGGTAATCCTTCAATGGAGTCCTGTTCGGTAATTTCAATGAATATTTGTTTAGGTGACAACAGATGGTACATTTTCAGTAAAAGTTTTAGATCCCCAATAAATCTTATATTTCCGAGAGTTATCGGTGTGCAATTTACAAATATATCCTGTTTACAACGAGTTTCAATCATCTGTTGAAATGTTTTTTCCAATACGACCATTTCCAAGTCGTAAAGAGTACCTGTTTGCTTAGCAACCGAAAAAAGCGGAAGCGGATTTTCTAAAACAGTTCCTTTTGGTCCACGTGAGAGCATTTCCCAAGCACGAATTTGATTTGATTCCACATCAAAGATGGGCTGTGCTAAAAGCTTGATATTTTTTTGATGAACGATTTTCTTCATTGTATACTTCATCTCATTGAATTTTGCTTCAACCCTTTTCTCAGCCATATCCTCTGCTTGCCCGCAGGCCCTTGAAACAGCTTCTTCAACAGTATGATGCACCTTTTCAACAAACATATATCCATTCTTAAACTGAGGTAAAACGGTTGCAAATTTCATTTTCAAATCTCGTTCCACAGTGGTTGAAACATTATTCATGACCCGCTCGATATCTGATATACAATGATGGTTATTTTCATATTTAAGAAATAGGGCAATCCCATTTTCCTTGGATTGATTTAAGCAAACTAAATTCTCTTCTAAGACCTCTTGCCCAATCGCGATCATAAAGGATTTCTTTATTAAATCCAAGTATTTTGGATAGTGGACTGGTCCTATCTGTTCTGTAATTTCTCCGATATTTTTTAAATAAAAAACAATAACCACCACATCATTTCCATCAAGAAAGGCAGCTTTCACTCCTCCGAGAACTGGATTACGCAAATTAAATTGTGGAGGATAATAACGTAAAGAAGAAAGTGGCAGAAAAATCTTTCCCCATTGGAGCGCTTTTTTCACCTTTCCTATGTACCGCTGAACCATTATTTTCATCCCTCTCGGAGGTCAACACAAAATATACTTGTATTGTATCATAAACAACACTTTACAGATTTTTCGTTTTTATGAATGATTCTTAATTCTCCCATTCCAGTTCTTATTTTGATAATATAAAGGGTGTTAATTATAAATTGCGAATAAAGGGGTAAAAATATGTCTGAGCGTTTTTTTCTATATAATGATACAGAAGAAACAAAAACAAGATTTGTGAGCTTTCTTGGTGAACATCAGCGTTACGATTTAGCCATTACAAGAACAGACAGACACTATGGGAAATATCTTGTTTTAAATATGCTAGGAAATCGTTTTGCGATCATTGGCCCAGATGATTTGGAAGAAGAAGGTTATTTGGAGTATGCCTTTGGGTTAGACGAAGCGGATGCAGAAGAGCTGCGTTCTTTTCTGCTTGAAATCATCTAAAAAAACCTCATGTTTTTTCGTTCTTTAGTTATACTAATGCATTAAAGGAGTGAAAAAACATGGATAAAGACTCAAAACAATATTTTGATTTTACAAATGTTGAAAAACAAAAGGGTTACCTCACTGCAGAAGAATTTCCAGAAGGCCCATTTGGGTCACCGTTTAGAAAAGAAGAATCTGTTCGAAATAAAAGCACCCCTTGGGAAGAGGGACAGCGTTATTATAGTGCTTTTAACTATGAAGATAAGTCATTCCATCAGGACATTCCTAGGCAGATGCCAGGTGCGCATATACCGCATGATGATCCGGATCGAGAGGAACAAGGCCCATACTAAAAAGGGAATGTCTCCAGTAGAGACATTCCCGCAAATTAAGCTTCCACATTTAAAAATTGGTTTAATACTTCCACTGCGGCTGCAGCAATCATACCGTCCTGTTCTGCGGACCCGCCGGAAACCCCAACTCCGCCTGCTAATTGTTCGTTAATATAGAGTGGAATTCCGCCTTCAAAGACCGTTAGGCGATCGGTATGTACAATTCCATGTAGGAGGGCTGGTTCTTTTTCAATCAATGGATACCATTTTGACGTAGGAATCCCAAAAGCGGCTGCTGTGTATGCTTTATTTTGGGAAATTCCTGAGCTTAATAATGGAGCACCATCCATCCGAACAAATCCCTTGAGATTGGCCCCTTCATCCACTACCGTTACATTTACTGCGACACCTAACTGCTCAGCTTTAGTACAAGCAGCATCCAACATCTTCATCACAATCTCTCTTGTGATTGAAGGTTTTTCATAAAATACTTTCATTCTTCTCAACTCCCTTAATCAATCTATCTCCAATTCTCCTAATACAATAAGAGACTGAAGTGCAATATAAATTTTTCGCCTTATATATGGAGTTTTATCGCATAAGGAATGAGTTGTTTAAGATGGTTGAATTCGAACCTCCAGGTTACTTTTTGGGTATGTTTTGCAAGCAAGAGCGTAATTTAATTCTCTTTCTGCATCAGGCAGAACAGCCTTCGAGCTTTTGCCGATTTCGTATTCGCCTGTTTCCACCTTAATCTTGCATAGTCCACATCCGCCACCCTTACAAGCATATTGTATAACAATTCCTTGACTTCGTGCAGCATCTAGTACAGATTGTTTATCCTTACATGAAAATTCGGGTTGGTTTGTTGGATCGTCTTTTACCCTTACTTTAAACATATGCATATTCCTCCAAAAATTCTTATTTTCCAATCTGGGTGGTTTTAATGATTAAAATTCATCAAAGGAAATATTGTTACCTTTGATGCCGCCTTTGTAGAGGACATCACAGGTTGTTTCAATCATAATTGGCGGACCACATAGATAGGCATCCATGTTTTTCATATTCTCTAAGTTTCGGCCAATTATATCTGCAATGAAGCCCACTTCACCATTCCATTCATCTGGGTTATCCTGATCAGACAAGGCGGGAACGAAATGGAAATTAGGATGCTGTTTCGCTAACTCTTCCCATTCCTCGGTTAGATACAAATCGTTTTTCGTTCTGGCTCCGTAAAAAAACCATGCTTTATGTTCGAAAGGCTCGGAGAACAATTGTTCAAGTAATGATTTTATTGGTGCCATTCCTGATCCACCAGCAACAAATAGTAGATCTTTTTCTCGGTCACGCAATTGCATTTTTCCATATGGACCTGACCCAGTTACAATATCTCCAACATGAAGATCGCACATATAATTGGAGCCTTTTCCGTCCTTAACTCTCTTTACATGGAATTCAACGATATTTCCTTCTTTATACTTGTTTGCCATGGAATAGGCACGTGTCTCATCTAGGCCAGGAATATCAATCTCAAAGAACTGGCCTGATGCATATTCAATATGCAGTGGGTCAGTTAGTCTCAGTTTGATCATATGAATGTCGTGTGTACCCTGTTTGTTTTCAACTACTTCTGCTTCAAAATCATGAACTGGGAAAAATGCAGTATTCGATTCTTCCATTTCGACTTCAATAACAAGGTCACTTTCAACCAAGGTGCTGCACATTAAAACAAATCCCTCTTCACGTTCGAAGCCCATTAAGGAGTATTCAGATACCCGATCCATAATTTCATAGTCACCATCAAGCACCTGACACTTACAAGCTGAACAACTACCATGACGGCATCCATATGCCACCTGGATTCCGTTTCGAATCGCTGCATCCAGTAATGTTTGTCCTTCTTTTACAATCATTGTTCTTCCGCTCGGCTCTAATGTTACTTCATAGGTTTCTATTGCCATTTTAGACTTTCCCATTTTTTAAACCCCTTTCTAAATAGAAGAACTAGTAGAGCGTAAAATGAATTTACGCCCTACAATCGATTATTTAATTAAGCCGATTTAGTCTTCTCCACTTTCCCATTCAATGATTAATTGCTCTTCATCCCAGTCCGCTATAAAACCAAAATAGGAAGACATGAATATGTGTACTTGGTCCATATCAAAATCCTGTCCGAGATGCTCTTCAACCGTTTCTCGTTTTAACACCAATTTGCCGGGAGATTTTACTTTTTTAAATACGGAGAAATCTTCGACAACAACTCCCTCATTATCTTCCTCAATTGCCGAAATGATGGCTCTCACAACATCTCCGCCGCTCGTATCTAAATCCATTCCTACATATGCTTCTTTTACACTCATCTTGATCCTCCCTTTCCCCTGTTAAACTTTTTGCTGCGTTAAGATTTTTGTGAATTAGGTTAATGCCTTACCAAATGATTCAATTAACTCTCTTCTATGATAGAAAATACCTTGTCCAATTTTATCTTCCGTCCAGGTAATGGTTGGCATATCATGATAAGCAATATATCCACCTGCAAAAGCTTCATTACGGTTCCCTGATGGGTCAAAGAAATAAATTGTTTCGCCTCTTGTGATACCATGGCGAGTTGGTGTTACTTCGATTTGAACTTCATTTCTTGATAAAATATCAGCTGCTTTTAAGACGTCATACCAGTTATGAACCGAAAATCCAACATGGTGAAGCTTTGCATCCGGTCCTTTAATAAACGCAACATCGTGGGCTTTTCCATTTCTTGCATGCAGGAAGCTTCCAATCATTACTTCTCCGTCTACGGTCATGATTTTTTCACTTTGATGCATATCCAAAACTTCAGTAAAAAAGCGGGTTACACCTTCAACATCATCACCTGATAACAGCATATGATCCATGCGGTGGGGAGCAATTCCCCGTAAACCTTCCGGCCATGGATGAGGGTTTAATGACCCTGTTCGTGTTCCAACTTGCTGAATATCTTTATATAATTCCATTTGGTGGCCTGTCGGCAGTTCAAAACGTATTGCTTCTCCTTCTGCTAGTCTTGTTCCTTTAGAGACCCGTTTTAAAGTCAGCCCAAACTGTTCGATTTTCTTTTCGTAGTTCGCTAAATCTTCGTCCGTTTCAACTTTAAAAGCCAAATGATCAAGTCCTGCCGAATCAGATTCTTGTAAAATTACGCTGTGATGGTCAAACTCATCCCAAGCTTTTAAATAGACTCTTCCTTCGCTCTCTCCCACAACGTCAAGCCCAATCACATTTGTGTAATAATCCACTGATTCTTTAAGATCCAAGACCTTGACTTCTGCTCTCGCAATACGAATAATCGACATTTACTAGCACCCCATTTGTAATTTTGTAAGCATGTTTTTATTTTAGAATTTTCTGAATTAATAGTAAACAAACATTTCTGTTAGTAATTTTTAATTTTTCCATACGTTTCATACTAAAATGTTCTAAATTTACCAAAAAAAAAGCCGATGAAATCATCGACTTTTTTTTGGTAACTCCAGATTATAGGTATAAAAATGTGTAAAAAAAGGCCAGAAGGATGAATTAATCTGGCCATTCCGTTACTTTTTAACTTTTTTTAAGACAAAATAAGCACAGCCAAAGTTACAATATTCATACAAGTATTCACTCAACGTACTGATTTTTGTATCAAATGACGCTTTTTGATTTTGATCATCAAAAAAGCCTTTTAAGCGAAGCTGTCCGTATCCCCAATCGCCTACAATGTAGTCGTATCTTGATAAGATATCACTATATCTTGCTAAGAACGCTTCTTCGTTATATCCATCTTTTACTTCCCCAACAATTTCATAGCTAATGTTATTGACAGTAACCATACATATCACCTCATTTTTCCAGCAAATGATATTACCATTATAACCGATTCACCATCAATTACTAAGAAAAAAAAACCTTACATTGGCTATTCTAATGTTTAAGGAGGTGTTGTTGTGAAAAGATTGGTCTGTATTACGGGGCTATGTCTTACAGCAGCATTAGCAGGTTGTGCAGCTGCTGATACCCGTGGTGTATATGAGAAAAGCGGTAATACATTAAATGTAAATAATCATCGGACAGAGCTTTATAATGAAAGCAGCAAAAACGGAATTCGAAATGTCAGCACCGATTATGGATATGTACGTCATCAGAAAAGCCCAATTTTAAACGATAACAACAACCATTATGCTGCCTTAAACCGAGAGCAGGTAGCTAATATCATTAGCCGTTACAGTACCAATATTCCAAATGTAAATGATGTTGCCACACTGGTCACGGATCAGGAGGTATTAATCGCTTATCACACTGACTCCAAGGACAGAAATTTAACAGCTGACCAGGTTAAAAAAACAGCAATGTCTGTTGTACCACGCTTTTATCATGTTTATGTAACAGATAATCGCAGCTTAATGAGAGATGTGGAAAATCTCTCACACCTGGATTCAACAAGTAAAAACGCACGCAACTCTGTCACACAGTTAATTACACAAATGAAAAAATCACCACAAGGTTCACCAATGAACACGAATGAAAATGCAAATGGTGAAACACCGGATGATCAAATAACACGGTTAAATTTAAATAAAAAGTAAAGATAAAAAGCAGAAAAGTAATCACTTTTCTGCTTTTTATCTTATGCTTCCTTTGCGCTTTCACTCAGAAGTTTTTTATGGTTTGCAGCAGCATTTACCTGTTCATCTGCATGGTAAGAAGAACGAACAAGCGGCCCTGCTTCACAGTGACTAAAACCTTTGGACAAAGCTATTTCTTTAAGCTCTTGGAATTCTTCAGGACTGTAGTATTTTTCTACCTTCAAGTGTTTTTTTGTTGGCTGCAAATATTGACCGATTGTCATAATATCAACCTGATTTGCCCTTAGATCATTCATAACTTCAAGGATTTCTTCCTTCGTTTCACCAAGTCCAATCATTAAACTGGATTTTGTCGGGATATTTGGGTTCATTTCTTTGGCTCGACGTAAAAACTCAAGGGAACGATCATAACGTGCCCGTGCTCTTACAGTTGGTGTCAGACGACGTGTTGTTTCAATATTATGATTTAATATATCTGGTTTGGCTTCCATTAAAATTCGAAGGTTCTCTTCCACTCCACCCATATCAGATGGAAGAACCTCAATTGAGGTAAATGGATTTTTACGACGTATGGCTCGAATCGTTTCAGCAAAAACAGCTGCACCGCCATCCTTCAAATCATCCCGTGAAACTGCCGTTACAACGACATGCTTTAAGTTCATTAGCTGAACTGAATCAGCAACTTTTTCTGGTTCTTTCCAATCAAGCTCTGTTGGTAAGCCAGTTTTGACTGCACAAAAACGACAGGCCCGCGTACAAACATCACCAAGAATCATAAAAGTAGCGGTTCTTCTTTCACCCCAACATTCGTGGATATTAGGACATCTGGCTTCCTCACAAACCGTGTGAAGGCCTTTTTCCCGCATCATTTTCTTTAGACCTGTATAGTGCTCGTTTGTGTTTAACTTTATTTTTAACCATTCTGGTTTTCTTAAATGTTCTTCTTTTTTGCTCATCTTTCCACCCCGTGTATGATCATGAACGTAATTCGACAATAGTTGATTATGCTTCTCATTGTCACTTTATCATAATGAAAAAGGAACGACAAGCTGAAAAGCTCACATTACCATTAATTGACCATAATGTTTTGGGCTAGAAGTCATAAACTACTTTTGTAAATTATTTTTGAAAGGGTGGATTCCCGTGCGGGCATTTTGGATAATGAGCACATGCCTTCTTCTTTTTTTTACAACAATTGATGCTCATGCCGAGGAAACTGATGTGTTTCAGAAAAGAATGGAACTATACAAAAAGGTTGAAACAGTTACCCAAATTCCTTGGTATTATTTAGCTGCTATTGATCAATACGAAAGAAGCATTCGAGAAGTCCGCAGGGATCTGCCAAAGGCTAATGGGACGATTGCCATTTATTTGCGGCCACAGGAATGGGCAGGCCTGACAAATCCGAATCCTTCTGATAAAAATCCAACCTCCATTCAATTTTTTAATGGATTGGGTGCCGACGGCAATGGCGACGGAAAGGCAAGTTTAAAAAATGACGAAGATGTCATATTTGCATTTGCCAACTACCTACTTTCATACGGTGTTGACCCTGATAATTTAAAAATTGGGTTATGGAATTATTATCACCGTGATAAGACTGTTGGGATCATTGTCGGGAAAGCTAAAATATATCAGCATTTTGGCAGGATTGACTTGGATGGGCATGCATTTCCATTACCTATCCGTTCCAATCACAGTTATCGATCTACTTGGGGAGATGCCAGGGGATGGGGTGGCCGAAGAATACATGAAGGAACCGATATATTTGCCGATTATGGAGTTCCTGTGAGGGCCACTAATTATGGAATTGTTGAAATGAAGGGCTGGAATCGGTTCGGGGGCTGGAGAATCGGTATTCGTGACATTAATAATACTTACCATTATTTTGCCCACTTAAGTGGTTTTGCGAAGGATGTTAGAGTGGGACAGGTTGTGGAGCCTGGACAAATTATTGGTGGTGTTGGCAGTTCAGGCTATGGTCCCCCAGGAACATCGGGTAAGTTTCCTCCGCACTTGCATTATGGGATGTATAAGGATACTGGGCTAACAGAATGGTCGTTTGACCCTTATGGTCACTTAGCCGCATGGGAAAGACAAGAAAGAATAGAATTGAGAAAAGCAAGAGGAAGATAGGGCTGCAAAAATAAAGCAGCCCTAATTTTTTTTATCAGGCAGTTGGATGGCTGGTGCTGAACTTCCACCGCCATTGTAGTATGTCGGAACATCCCCCTGAATGAGCGTTCCGCCAACAGGAATGGTTTGTGTAAGCTTTGTTACTTTTGTTGCAAAAGGAAGAATAATTTGAACGGAGACAGTCACTTGAACTGAAACATCAATCCAAGTATTATTGATTCCCAACGGTTTAAAGTTTGTTTTTACATCTGGACGAACATCACCGATTGCGAAAAAACGAACAGGAATATCGGGCCCCATGTTACCGAATAAAGCACTTTTGGTTACTTGCCCTATCGGGATATACCATTGAATTCCATTCGCATTTTTTGAGGGATTCGTTTCTATTTTTACATCAGTCAATTGCTCAAGTGATGATAAATCTCCGTTTTCTGCTGTTTTTAAATTATGTTGGATCTCCGTTGTGGTTTCAGCTAATAGGCGATTAATGACATCTGGCTTTAATTTAGCGATTGGGGGTTTTCCATTTGAACTTGCAACAATTTGAATGGCATCCACCCCACTTGTATCCACTTTCTTGATCGCTTTACTTATTACAAGTGCTGCAATTTTACGGGTTTGAGATTCAGCATACATCATGAGTGTCGGTTCAATTCTCTTATTTATGATCCATAACCCTGCGGCAGTTGAAAATAGAAAAAAGACTAGTGAGAGCAACAGAACATAACGTATTGGCAAAGGGCCCTTACGCATTAACCTTGTGCGGAATTTTGCCAAAAAAAATCACCCCTTACAAGCTATATGTATGCAGGTAAGGAGGAAACTAGCGCAAATAGGATTAACTTTTTTTAAAGGTTGTATCACAGGCTGTAATCATGACGTCCAACAATGTCTTTAGGTCAATTTCATACGGGTCAACTTCGATTCCATTTTCCTCAAGGACCCGAACAACGGGACGGTCACTCAACCCAATATTCTGCTTGCAGACAACCCCTTTTCTTCCATCATTTAATACTACCGTTATCCCGATAGGATAGACAGCAACAGCTTGACGAAACACTTCAATTGTTTTTTGATCATAGAGTGTTCCGGAACCCGAATATAAGATTTCCAGCCCTTCATGCGGCAGCATCGCCTGACGATAGATTCGATTGGATGTAACGGCATCAAATACATCAGCCACGGCAATTATTTTTCCAAATGGATGGATTTCATTGGCTTTTATCCCGCGCGGATAGCCTGAGCCATTTAGTCTTTCATGATGTTGATAAGCACAATGGGCAGCAATCAAGGTAACAGATGGAATATTTCTTAATAGCTCAAATCCTTCTACAGTATGCTTTTTTACTTGAAAGAATTCTTCGTCTGTTAACCTTTCAGGCTTCATGAGAATTTCCTCAGGAATTTTTACTTTCCCCACATCATGTAAAATGGCTCCAAGTCCAAGCGTTTCAAGCTCATAGTCCCGAAGATTCAGCTTCATCCCAATTGCGAGGGAATACATCGTGACATTTAAAGAATGGGTAAATATATAATGATCATATGTATATACATCCGATAAAAGGGCCAAGAGGTCTTGGCTATCCTTTATTTCTGCTTGAATCTCCCGAATTATTTTTATAAGACTTTTTGCTGCTTTTTCGAGCACTAACACATTGGAAAACTGGCGATTAGATTCAAATTCATCGAAGTGTTTCTGAATTGATGTGATTGCTTTTCTTCGTAACTTCATTGAAATTGGATAGTGTAACTTCAGATCCTCTGTTTTGTTGTCTTGAATGTAAATATAATGAATGTTCATCCCGATTAATCGCTGTAAAAGGCGGGTATCAAGCTGAACGCCTTCGTTAAGAAGAATTTGTCCTTTATTATTATAAATCGCTTTCCCAAGATAGGTGCTGCTTAATGACAATGATGTTTCCACAAGTCTCATACTAAATCCCTGCCCCTAATAATAACCAAAAAATAAGACATATCTCCTATATACTACCTTTACATCAATCCGCTTCCATCCTACATAAGTCCCTATTTTTCTAAAGTTTTTATGATATTTTGGCGTTTTTTTGGAGGAACTTAGCAGAGGCAACGAATACCTATCTTGTTACCAGGCGGTCCGTTTTTCTTTGCTGATGGTAGCAAGACTTCATTTATCAAAATCGTTCTTAATACATGTTCACTGGCACGATAAAGTCTTCTATGAAGGAATAAATAAAAAGCCTGCATAGATACCAGGCTTCTAAATCATTTTTAATAATGCTTCTTTTCCGATCATACCTTTGTGGATCCCTAATGCCTCAGCCTCATGGGTGACTGATTCGAGCGGAGCATCAAGTAGCTGCTGGATTGTTTTCACTCCAACCGCTCTTCCTGCAATTATTTTACGATCCTTTAATCTATCGTTTAACAACCCAACATCTAGCGCCCCGCACATAATATACCCCTTATCATTGGATACAGTTAGAAGCGTTGTTTTAGGTAACAAAACCGTTACTGCCAAAAAGGTATGACCCTCCAAATCAATTGGTGACACGTCAATCAATTTAGTTTCCTCTCCTTTCCCTTTCAATTTATGAAAAGAGAAAAAAAGAGTTCCCCTGTTTTGGAGCCTAATATCACCTAAAAACGAAATAAAAGGTTTGGTACAGCCTTCCATCAAAAAGAAAACCGCTCCCTATGTTGGAAGCGGATCTTTTCATTATTAACCAATAGAGCCTTCCATCTCAAATTTGATGAGACGATTCATTTCAACGGCATATTCCATTGGAAGTTCTTTTGTAAATGGCTCAATAAAGCCCATAACGATCATTTCGGTTGCTTCTTGTTCTGAAATACCGCGGCTCATTAAATAGAAGAGCTGCTCTTCCGAAACCTTAGAAACCTTTGCTTCGTGCTCAAGCGAGATATTATCGTTTAAAACCTCATTGTATGGAATTGTATCTGATGTAGATTTATTATCCATAATGAGTGTATCACATTCAATATTGGCACGGGCTCCATCTGCTTTACGTCCAAAATGAACAAGACCGCGATAGTTGGTTTTACCACCATGCTTTGAAATCGACTTAGAAACAATGGTTGAAGATGTATTTGGAGCCAAATGGATCATTTTGGATCCTGTATCTTGGACTTGCCCCTTACCGGCAATCGCAATTGACAATGTCAAACCGCGTGCACCTTCTCCTTTTAGGATAACAGCAGGGTATTTCATCGTCAGCTTGGAACCAATATTTCCGTCGATCCATTCCATTGTTGCATTTTCTTCACAAACCGCACGTTTCGTAACAAGGTTATACACGTTATTTGCCCAGTTTTGAATCGTAGAATAACGGCAGTAAGCACCTTTTTTAATGATGATTTCAACAACAGCACTGTGTAGAGAGTTTGTTGTATAAACTGGAGCTGTACAGCCTTCAACATAATGAACGCTTGCACCTTCATCAACAATGATTAATGTACGCTCAAACTGACCCATATTTTCAGAGTTAATTCGGAAATACGCTTGTAATGGTGTATCTACCTTTATACCTGGTGGAACATAGATGAATGAACCGCCGGACCAAACTGCAGAGTTTAGCGCTGCGAATTTATTATCTGTTGGCGGAATGACTTTTGCCCAGTGCTCGCGGAAAATATCTTCATTTTCTCTTAAAGCAGAATCAGTATCCTTAAAGACGATTCCTAGTTCTTCAAGGTCTGCTTTCATATTGTGATAAACAACTTCTGACTCATATTGCGCAGAAACCCCAGCAAGGTATTTTTGCTCTGCTTCTGGAATTCCTAATTTATCAAATGTCGCTTTAATTTCTTCAGGCACTTCGCTCCATGACTTTTCCGATTTCTCTGATGGTTTTACATAATAAGTAATCTCATCAAAGTTTAACGAATTCAAATCTCCGCCCCATTGTGGCATTGGTTTACTATAAAAGAGCTCTAATGATTTTAAGCGAAAGTCAAGCATCCATTGGGGCTCATTTTTCATTTTTGAGATTTCCTCAACGATTTCACGTGTCAAACCACGTTTTGATCGGAAAATGGAAACGTCTTTAT
Organism: Neobacillus sp. PS3-12; assembly: GCF_030915385.1. GTDB lineage: Bacteria > Bacillota > Bacilli > Bacillales > Cytobacillaceae > JAEVLT01. The sequence continues at coordinate 1,646,756 of NZ_CP133268.1, forward strand.
CGGCAAAACCATATTTATAATCACCGATCTCAGGCATTTTTTTTGCCATTGTCGTGTTCCTCCATTCGTAGATGATTACGGGTATTGACACCCTTCGTCATTTATTCTTGTTTTAAACCTTTTTCCATTGCCTTCCAAGCAAGAGTTGCACACTTAATTCGAGCTGGAAACTTGGCAACACCCTGCAATGCTTCAATATCCCCAAGGTCAAGATCTTCATCGTATTCTTTGCCTTGCATCATATTAGAAAAAATTTCTGCTAATTTTAAGGCATCCTCAATTTTTTTCCCTTTGATTGCCTGTGTCATCATGGAGGCAGAAGACATCGAAATCGAACAGCCTTCCCCTTCGTACTTAACATCCGTTACGATCCCATCGTCAACCTTCATCGTTAATTGTATTCTGTCTCCACATGTTGGGTTATTCATATTGATTGTCAGGTTTCCTTCTTCAAGAACCCCACGGTTACGAGGTTTTTTGTAATGGTCCATAATAACCCGACGGTAAAGCATATCTAAATTATTAGAAGACATCGCTAAAATACTCCTTCGTTTTGACAAGCCCGCTTACAAGCTTATCAATATCCTCTTCCGTGTTATATAAATAATAACTTGCCCTTGCTGTAGCAGTCGCTTTAAGCCACCTCATTAATGGTTGTGCACAATGGTGTCCTGCACGGACGGCAATTCCTTCGGCATCAAGGACAGTTGCCACATCATGGGGGTGAACATCCTCAATATTAAAGGTAACTAATCCTGAGCGTTTGGCCGGATCCATTGGTCCATAGATGGAAATCCCTTCAATGGTTGACAGTTTTTCTAGCGCATACTGTGAGAGCTTAAGCTCATGCTCAGCAATATTATCTAGTCCAACTTCATTTAAAAAGTCAATCGCAGCACCTAATCCAATTGCCCCTGCAATCGTTGGTGTTCCGCCTTCAAATTTCCAAGGAAGCTCTTTCCATGTTGAGTCATATAATTCAACAAAGTCGATCATTTCGCCGCCAAATTCAACAGGCTCCATGTTCTCAAGTAAATGCTTCTTACCATATAGTATGCCGATTCCTGTTGGCCCGCACATTTTATGTCCGGAAAATCCAAGAAAATCAACGTCCAAATCTTGGACATCAATTTTCAAATGAGGTGCACCTTGTGCTTCGTCAACAACCATTACAGCCCCATTCTCATGGGCAATCTTTGCTATTTCTTTGATTGGATTGATTGTGCCCAAGACGTTAGAAACATGGGTTACCGAAACAATTTTAGTATTGGCTGTAATCGTTGCCTGAACAGCATCAAGTGACAATGTACCATCTTCTTGAAGTGGAAAGTATTTTAAAGTCGCACCTGTTTTCTTCGCAACCTGCTGCCATGGAATAATATTACTATGATGTTCCATAACAGTTATCACTATTTCATCGCCCTCTTTAAGGTTGGCCATCGCATAGCTTGATGCCACCCAATTCAGCGAAGTTGTCGTTCCCCTGGTAAAAATAACTTCCTGTGTTGATTTAGCATTGATAAATTTACGAACCTTTTCCCTAGCACCTTCATAGGCATCTGTTGCTCTAGTACCAAGCGTATGGACGCCACGGTGTACATTGGAGTTAATTTCTTTATAATATTTTTCAAGCGTTTCAATCACACTGATTGGCTTTTGGGAAGTAGCAGAGCTATCAAGATACACAAGCGGATGACCATTCACTTCCTGGTCTAAAATGGGAAACTGGCTGCGAATAGCTTTGATATCCATTAGCGAACTTTCCTTTCAATAACTTCGGTTAATTGTTTTTTTACAGGTTCGATTGGCAGCTGATTCACAACTGGAGCAAGGAAACCATGAATAATTAATCGTTCAGCTTCATGTTTATTAATACCGCGACTCATTAAATAGTAAAGCTGCACTGGGTCAACACGCCCTACAGAAGCAGCATGGCCGGCCATTACATCGTCCTCATCAATCAAGAGCATAGGGTTTGCATCACCGCGTGCTTTGTCACTAAGGATAAGCACACGGGATTCTTGCTCAGCGTTCGATTTGGAGGCGCCATGTTCAATTTTTCCAATTCCATTAAAAATTGCGGTTGCACTATCCTTCATGACACCATGCTGTAAAATAAAGCCTTCTGTGCGCTTACCATGATGAATAACCCGAGTTGTGAAGTTCTGTGTCTGCTCACCACGTCCGACAACCACTGATTTCGTATCCCCAAAGGATCCATCACCAACAAGGTTTGTTGTATTTTCTGAGATTGTGTTTCCGTTGTTCATTAATCCAAGTGCCCATTCAATTCGGGCATCTCTTGCTGCTGTGCCGCGGCGATTCACATAAGTTGTAATTCCCTTAGCTAACGTATCAACAGCACCATATTGTACTCTTGCGTTTTGCCCTGCAAATACTTCGGTAATGATATTCACAACACTATTTGATTCAACTGTAGAAATATAGCTTTCAACATAGGTGACAGAACTATTATCTTCAGCCACAACAATAACATGATTAAAGAGAGCAGCTTTTTCATCGTCAAGAACATAAACCGCTTGAATTGGTTCGCTGATTTCTACATTTTTCGGAACATACAGGAATGCGCCGCCATTTATGAGGGCTGCATGGATGGCTGCTAAACGATGTTCATCCATTTTTACGCCTTGAGTCATCAAATACTTTTGAACAAGGTCGCCATGTTCACGTACAGCTGTAAAAATATCAGTAAAGACAACACCTTTATTTTTTAATTCATCTGTTAATGATAAAATCGAGGGCGTCTGGTTTCGTTGAATATATAAATTCTTACTTGTTGCTTCCAGATCGATAAGTGCTTTTACATCCGCTGGTAATTCAGAAAGGGATGCATAGGCTTCACTTTTTACGGTATGCTGTGTAAATTCAGTGAAATTCCACTTATCAATTTTTGTTTTGTCTGGTCTTGGCATTGGCAATGAGTCAGCAGCGTTAACCGCTTTTTGGCGAAACTCTAATAGCCAAGCAGGTTCTCCCTTTTCCTTCGAAAAGGAGTTAACAAAATCTATGTCAAATGGTAGTTTCGTTTCGATTGTCATCTTGATCCTCCTAACGCTTACGCTTCTTGCCCAACTGTTTCATCTTCGATTCCAAGTTCTTTCTTGATCCAGTCATATCCTTCTGCTTCTAAGCGTTGTGCAAGCTCTGGACCGCCATTTTTCACAACACGGCCTTGCATCATTACATGCACAAAGTCAGGAGTAATGTAGTTTAAAAGTCGTTGATAGTGTGTAATCATGATGCAGCCAAAATCTTCGCTGCGCATTTCATTAATTCCTTTTGAAACGACTTTCAACGCATCAATATCTAATCCAGAGTCAATTTCATCAAGAATCGCAATTTTTGGCTGAACCATCATTAATTGAAGAATTTCATTCCGCTTTTTCTCACCACCTGAGAATCCCTCATTTAAATAACGCTGTGCCATATCTAGGTCCATTTCAAGAAATTCCATTTTCTTATCCATTTCACGGATAAATTTCATTAATGAAATTTCATTTCCTTCACCACGTCGGCTGTTGATTGCTGAACGTAAAAAGTCAGCATTTGTTACACCATTAATTTCACTTGGATATTGCATTGCAAGAAATAGTCCAGCGCGGGCACGTTCATCTACAGCCATTTCAAGGACATTTTTTCCATCAAGTTCAATACTTCCTTTTGTTACTTCATACTTTGGGTGGCCCATAATAGCAGATGATAAGGTTGATTTACCTGTACCATTTGGTCCCATGATTGCGTGAATTTCTCCGCCTTTTATCTCAAGGTTTACACCTTTTAAAATTTCTTTGCCATCAATTGAAACATGTAAGTCTTTAATCGTCAAAGTTGACCCAGCCATATATATACCTCCACAAAATGTAAAAAGTTAATTGTAATAACAATAAAAAAGGGATACCCCTATATTCCATTCTCAATCTATTCTCATTACAATCTTATACCAAAAGAAATGTGTTAGCAACCTTTAAATAGGAATAATTCTCAGTAATAATAGAGTTTATTTTTTTCAGTAAGACTGTAGAGAATGATAATCAATTAACAGAATATTCTGACGCAAAGTAATCGTTTTAATAGGAGTGAAACACACCCCAAAAAACAAGAATACGATAAAATGATACCGCTATAATTTTAATTTGCCAAGGTATTTCCATTATCTACTTTTCCCTGAAATAACGTTACAATGTATATGTAAAAAGGTAAAAGCCAATGGCTTTTACCTTTTTAATGCAATTGATTTAGCTCTTGAATACAATCTTGAACGAGTGTGACCGCTTGACTCATAGCAGCCCCGCCGCCAAAAGCAGCAGTAACTCCTACCGCTTCTAAGATTTCTTGTTCATTTGCACCTTCATCGAGACAGCCTTTGACATGATAAATGATACAATACTCATCCTGCGAATAAAGGCTGATCCCTAGAGCAATTAGCTGCTTGTCTTTTTTTGAAAGAGCCCCTGCCTTAAAGCACTCTTCAGTAAAAGCGTTGTAATATTGAGCGATTCCCGGCATTTTTTGCGTAAACACGCCCAAACCCGCCTTATATTCATGAAGTGCCTCTTCTGTTGAGTTCCGTGGTTGTAAGTGTTCCATTGTTTCCACTCCATTTCAGTAAAGTCCTCTATAGTATGAAGAAATGTTGATGGAAGTATGTAAGGCGAAGTAAGTTTAAGAGTCGGCGATCATGGTAGTCGAATGATGCCTGAACTCATGAATTGTACATGAGAAACGGCACCATAGAATACAAAAACAGGCTTGCGCCTGTTTTTGTAATATTATTTAGAAGCGGTAAAACGGCCCCTTTGTATTCCTTAGTGATCCAGTCTTGGATTTGTTTGGATTGAAGAACTTGTACAAGTGTTTTAATCTCTGGTTTGTTTTCATCACCTTGACGAACAGTTATAACATTTACATAAGGTGATTTTGCATCAGCTGGTTCATGGGCAATGGCATCTTTCATTGGATCTAAACCATTATCAATTGCATAGTTTGAGTTAATAAGAACAGCGTCACCTTCACCATTTTTAAAGATTTTTGGTAATAAAGCGGCTTCGTAATTAGCATCAAATTGTAAATGCTTCGGATTATCAATAATATCTTTTATATCATATTGTTGAGGATCGATTCCTGGTTTTAATTTAATCAAGCCTAACTTCTCAAGCATTAGCAGAAGACGTGGATGATCTGAAACAGAGTTACTCATGATCATATGTGCTCCATCAGGAAGATCTTTCAGGCTCTTATATTTTTTAGAATAAACACCAATCGGTTCAATATGAACTCCGCCCGCGTTAGCAAATTTATATCCATTTTCCTTCATTTGCTGATTCAAATAAGGAATTGTTTGGAAGTAGTTTGCATCCAATTGCTTTGAAGCAAGCGCTTTGTTTGGCAAAATATAATCTTGGAATGTAACGATTTTCAAATTAATACCTTTTTGTTTTAAAATTGACTGTGCCTGCTTTAAAATCTCAGCATGTGGAACGTTAGAAGCCCCAACAGTTAATGTTACTTCTTTTTTACTTCCTTGCGATTTATCTGTTGATGATGATGAGCCGCATGCAGCTAATACTAGTGCAAGTGATAAAGCTAAAACTAAACCTAACCATCTTTTCATGACTATTTGTCCCCTTTTCTTTTTTTGTCCAGCGCAAGCAGCCCAGCGACTAGTGGACTTCGCTAAACGGGCGCTTCCGCTTTACTTTTTATCTTTTATCTATTTTAGAAGTGATGAAATCACCAATAAACTGAACAATAAAAACAATTATTAAAATAATAACAGTTGCGACGAGTGTAACGTCGTTTTGATTTCGCTGAAAACCTTCGAGATAGGCAAGGTTTCCAAGACCGCCTGCACCAATTACACCAGCCATTGCTGTGTAGCCAATAAGGGCAATCGCTGTAACAGTAATTCCTGAAACAAGGGCAGGCATCGATTCCGGAAGCAATACCTTCCAAATAATCGTAGCCGTTGTCGCTCCCATTGATTTAGCAGCTTCAATAACCCCTTTATCAATTTCCCTTAATCCAATCTCAACCATTCTTGCATAAAATGGAGCTGCTCCGATAATTAAGGACGGTAATGCTGCCTGTTCTCCAATCATCGTTCCAAATAACAATGTGGAGAATGGAATTAATAATACGATTAAGATAATAAACGGAATGGATCGAAAAATATTTACTACTCCACCAATAACTGTGTTGATCGGCTTATTTTCCCACATATTTCCTGGTGAAGTAAGAAACAACAATAATCCCAGTAAAATTCCTAATATAAAAGTGGCAAGAACAGAAATACCTGTCATATATAAAGTTTGAACAGTAGCATCCCACATGGCCTGCCAATCAATATCTTTGAAGTATTGATGACTATTCATTTGTAATAACCTCCACTCCAACATGCTGAGAACGAATAAAATCTACGGCTTTGTCCACCTTTTCCTCGTCCCCATCAAGATGAATGAACAGTGTTCCATATGAACCATTTTGTGTTTGAGAAATTTTTCCCTGCAGGATATTTACCGTTACATCATGGTGACGAATAAGTTCGGTGATGACTGGCTGCTCGGCTGATTCACCAATGAAGGTTAGCTGAACAATTTTCCCGAAAGGATAGCGCTCAAGTAAATGACCGATTGTTTCCTTCGTATCATCAGGTTCTGTCACTTGCTGCACAAATCGTTTTGTAATAGGCTTCTTCGGATTTTTAAAGACATCTAAAACCGGTCCGAAGCTCGACTATTTGACCGTTTTCCATAACCGCAACTCGGTGGCAGATTTTTCGGATTACATGCATTTCATGCGTGATCAACACAATGGTTAAACCTAATCGTTTATTGATGTCTACTAATAACTCTAAGATGGAATCCGTTGTTTGCGGGTCCAAAGCGGATGTAGCTTCGTCGCAAAGTAATACCTTTGGATTGTTGGCAAGTGCTCTGGCAATCCCAACTCTTTGCTTCTGACCGCCGCTCAACTGGGATGGATAGGCATTTTCCCGCCCCTCAAGGCCGACAAGCTTGACCAATTCATTTACCTTTTTTGTTCTTTCGGGTCCTTTAACTCCTGCAATCTCCAATGGAAAAGCGATATTTTCGCTAACCGTTCTCGACCAAAGTAAGTTAAAGTGTTGAAATATCATGCTGATTTCCTGACGTGCTTTTCGAAGCTCACTTCCTTTTATCTTCGAAACAATCTTGCCAGCAACTGTAACCGTTCCTTGTGTAGGAAGCTCTAGTCCATTTAACATTCGAATTAAGGTACTTTTTCCTGCACCACTATAGCCAATAACTCCAAAAATTTCTCCTTCACTTATTTCTAGGTTAACATCATCAACTGCTTTTAATGGACCTTGTTTAGAAGGAAAGATCTTCTGGACATTTTTAATTGAAATCATTTAATCACCCGCTTTTCATCCCGATTGCGTTTATATATTTATAGGATTTGGAAGTATATTAAAAACATACTTTTGGTAGAAAAGAAAAAGCCTTTCTGCACAATGGCAGAAAGGCATGACTAAACCAAACCTCTCTCCCATCTTCCAAAGCAAGCGCTTTGTGTGAATTGGCACCATGTCAATAAATTGACGGTTGCCGGGCTTCATCGGGCACATCCCTCCACCTCTCTTGATAGGCATATCAAGTAAATCCTATATTAATTTAAATTTTCTAAAATCGGTAAATTTGAATTACAAGTGCAATCGTATCATGGAAAAAAAAAGGTGTCAATGCTATTTTAGGAAAATTTTAATGGTAAAATTTACGCTCTAGCATCCGCAAGAATTTAAACCTGTAGCCGCTTCAATCGCTGCTTCAAGTTCATCGATAATGTCATCAACGTTTTCAATACCAATTGACAAACGTATTAAATCCTCAGATACACCAGATGCCTTTAAGCCTTCCTCATCTAATTGCTGATGAGTCGTACTGGCTGGATGGATAATTAAACTTTTTGAATCACCAACATTGGCAACATGTGCCCATAATTTAATGGAATCAATCAACTTGGCACCAGCTTCTCTGCCGCCCTTAATTCCAAAAATAATGATCGATCCTGCGCCTTTAGGCAGATATTTCTGTGCTAATTCAAAGTCAGGATGTGATTCATGGCCAGGATAGGTAACCCATTCCACTGCTGGATGCTGCTCTAAAAATCCAACTACTTTTTCAGCATTAGCGACATGTTCTTTCATTCTAACATGAAGAGTTTCAAGACCTAAAGTAAATTGGAATGCACTTTGCGGGCTTAGTGCAGGCCCAAGGTCGCGCAACAATTGAACACGAGCTTTAATAATAAACGCAGCAGCACCGATATCTCTGGCATAAACAATATCATGATAACTTGCATCAGGCTCTGTAAATCCAGGGAACTTAGGAGAATTCCAATCAAAGTTTCCTCCGTCTACAATGACTCCGCCCATTGTCGTCCCATTCCCCAAGAGCCACTTTGTGGCAGAATGAATCACAATATCTGCACCAAATTCAATTGGACGGCACAAATATGGAGTGGCAAATGTATTGTCAATAATTAATGGAACTCCTGCTTCGTGAGCGATATTAGCCACTTTTTCAATATCCAATACGTTCAGTGCGGGATTCCCAAGCGTTTCGGCATATACTGCTTTTGTTTTATCTGTGATTGCCTCACGGAAGTTTTCAGGATCAACCGGGTCAACAAATTTCACATTGATTCCGTATTTAGGGAAAGTCACAGCAAATAAATTATAGGTTCCGCCATAAAGGGTTGATGCTGCGACAATTTCATCACCTGCTTGAGCAACGTTTAAAATGGTCAGCATAATGGCCGACATACCGCTTGCGGTTGCTAAAGCACCAATACCGCCTTCAAGCAGTGCGACACGATCCTCAAATACAGTTACCGTCGGATTATGAATCCGAGTATATATGTATCCTGGTTCCTTTAATCCAAACAAGTTAGCAGCATGTTCTGTATTTTTAAATTGATAGGCATTGTTTTGATAAATTGGAACAGCACGGGCACCTGTAAGTGGATCAGCCTGCAGACCTCCGTGAACACTTAATGTTTCAAAACGGTATTTCTTTTGATCTTCTCCCATTACACTCCACTCCTTTATCATGACAATCAAAAATAAAACCCCCTTTTCTAAGAAGAGGGGGTTCTCTTCTTATCTTTCAGAACATCATGTTCTGCTGGAATTAGCACCGTGCAGTTCACCGGTTGCTGGGCTTCACGGGGCCAGTCCCTCCACCACTCTTGATAAGAAAATTTATTGAATTGTCATAATTGATTAAATTATTATTTAAAAGAATTTTATCCCATTAATCATATCGAGTCAATAAGATTTTAGCTAATTTTCGCCATTTTTTTCTCTGTTTTTCCGAGGTAAAAAAAAGATTCCAGTAATAAGATCGTTCGGAATGGTGCAGAACATTGCAAGTCTCCATTCATTAAAAGAGTTCGAAACTTTTCTCTTCCTGAAATTAAGGCTTTTACGCTCTCCTTTTCCCCATGAATTCTAAATTTAATGGAGGGGCTGCAAGGTTCATCCGAGATGCATACCTCACCTTTTTTTAAAAATAGAGAGATTATTTCATCATTCACCACAAATTCAATGGCGAACACTGTGTCTTCAATTAAGGTCAGGACATGCTTTCGTTCATTTATTGATTGGATGAAAGCTTGAACCGTATCGATCATTTTCACCACTCCGGTTTATATGGCTTTTACCCATATATTCCGTAAACGGTTTTCAAATTCCTTTTAAAAACGTTCGACAATTCCTTTGTTAGTTGTTTGAAAAAATGTCGATGTCCGATTCTAATTGATTTATTTTTTCAAGCAAAAAAGGAACAGAGTGAAAGGCATAAATTCTGTCTGCTACACGGCCATTTTTTAGAAGAACCAAGCATGGTACACTTTCTATTGCCATCTTTATTGCAATGTCTGGATAGAAATTCAGATTGATCTTCCCGATCTCTACTTGTATCATTTCTGCTACAACCTGAAGCATTTTAGATGCAAGCTGACATGTACCACATAAGGGAGTATAAAAATAAACGATACCTGTCGATTGCTTTGTGAATTCAGTTTCGAGGTCTTCCTTTTTCCATTCCTTTATCATTGTTTTCAGCTCATCTCTAAATACTCTTTATGGACATCAATATTTGCACTCAAGAGAACAGTAGCCAAATGTCTTTTTGGAGCGGTTGCTACTTCTCGGTACATTTTATCGATATATAGATGCTCCGCTTCAGGTAATTCTCTTTTAAAATGCTTACGAAGCTTTTCCCCAGCCTCATCGGCATCAGCAAGAATATAAACCTGTCTATTTTCAAGCATCTCAACCAACTCATCGAGCTTAGCCAAGCTGATTGTACCATTCGTGCAAATAATTTCGATTGGTTCCTTTATTATTGTTTCAACTTTTTTCTTATCAGACCTACCCTCGACAATAATGACCTTGTCTGTCAATACATCGTTCATGCAAAATCACCTATTTAATTATGAAGTTGATGGAGCTAAATTATTATATTCCTGTTTTGACAATAACGTGTCCAATTCTTTTAACATTACTATAACATCATTAGGTGATTGCCTCAATTTTCAGAATTCAATTAAATATGATCTTAACACCAACCGCCATCATCACAGTCAGTATACTTAGGGTCCGCCTTTTTCGGTACAGAGACATTTTGATAAATCTTCTGTTGATCGACTTCAAAATGATGATCCAGCTGGTAGTTAATTTCGTTTGAAAGCTGTATTTTTCCAATCGGTGAGTCTTCTAAATACAATTGAATTTCCCCGTTTTTTAATTTTCCAACTACGCGATCGGTCACATCGATTTTCTTTTGTGATAAGGTCATACATCTCAGCCTTTCTTTGGTGATTTTTTGCATAGTTTGTCCAAAAGAAAAGAAAGAAAACGTCTTGGTTAAATCCAAGACGTTTTCTTTAAATTAATCATTACCATTAAGTTTCCCCGCTTTTGGAGGATTTACATATTTACCATTCATTTTTACGCCAACGCCCTGGTCGTAGACCATTTTCCCGCCGAAATACCCAACAGAAAGGACACTTACTGTGCATAGTAATGAAAGAATACAATACACTGCCAATGAGAATTTGAGGAACTCTTTCTTTTTGTACATAAAGAAAAGTCTTACTGCTACCACGATAAACGCAAGGATCGTGGTCAAATCGGCTAATTGTTCATGGTAATGGAATACATTGGTATTGCCCCTGGCATCTCCCTCAGGGCCTGTCCCAACCGCAATCCACGCACTCAAAAAAGCGAGCACCCAAAGCCAAAAACCTTGCTTTGGCGATACCTTTCTTTTCGTAATCATTAACAAAAAGTCATAGATGGTTGCAATAATGATGATAGCAATTGGAAAATGAACCATAATCGGATGGATATGTGAGAATACTTCTTGAAACATAAATGACACTCCTTTTAAACAGCATGTACCACTAACATTATCATTGTATTTTTAAAAAATTCTTAAACATTAAGCAACAAAAATAATTTTAGCTGGTTTTTCTGAAATATCCCTGAAGTTTTCTCTTGTCTCGTTCGTCCATAATTGAATTTTTATGCATGAGAAAGCTGTAACAAACATAATCTCATTTGGAATTGATTTTTTTCATTTTGGAAAACCTTGAACCATCAGCTTAGAATCTATTCGCAAAAAGGGTGAAGGCGTTTGAACAATAGAGAGTTTAATAAATGGACGGATAGAAAATCTTGGTTGGTGGATCTTCCTCCAAATGTTTTAGCCAAACCTTCTGATCCTAACACTTTCACAAATTTTACTTTTTTCACAGGAAGTTTCACCAAGTTTCGGAATAAACATGACATAGTCGATATAAAGGCAGCGATCATTCTAAGAAAGTTGGTTAATGACGCTTATAAATTTGACGAAAACGATGTATTAGAGTGGTATAGAAACACGGTTTTTAACAATTTTGTTCTTGAATCTGCACATAGTACACATGGAATAAATGTTAATGCGAATTGTTTGGATGTAAATATTAATTTGTACAAATTTAAAGATAGCAATCAATTCAAAGCATTTTTAGATTCGACGATCATTTTTGTCAATGCCCTATAAAAAAGAACAGCATGGCAGCTGTTCTTTCTTAGGTGAGTTAATCTTCTTTAATCATTTCTTCATACTGTTCTGGTGTTAACAGTTTATCTACTTCACTTAGATCTGTAGGCTCAATCACAATCATCCAGGCCTTTTCGTATGGAGACTCATTTACAAATTCAGGGCTATCATTTAAATCTTCATTTACTTCGATAATCTTCCCGCTAACAGGAGCATAAAGTTCTGAAACAGTTTTAACAGATTCAACACTGCCAAACGGTGCATCAGCTGTTACTTCTGTGCCAACTTCAGGAAGCTCAACAAAAACGATATCCCCTAGTTCTGACTGAGCAAATTCAGTAATCCCAACTCTTACTTTCTCACCTTCTACTTTTACCCACTCATGCTCTTCGGAATACCGTAAATCTTTTGGTGTACTCATTCAAAATCCCTCCGTTAGTAAAATATTTATTTCGCACTGTATGTATCCTAACCTGCAACAGCAATGATGATACAACCAGTGCATCCGATAAGATCCACTCTTCTAGCAGGATACTCCCTGAAGCAAGAGCTTCACATTATCAATCATTTTAAGATAGCTGCATTACAGCCATGTTTTTTCGAAGCTCTCTTCATTAAACCCGACTGTTACCTTTTCACCATCAGTCAAAATCGGTCTTTTGATTAGCATGCCATCACTTGCCAGTAAATCAAGAAGTTCTTGTTCCGAACTTGTTTTTACTTTATCCTTTAAGCCCAATTCGCGATATTTTTGACCGCTGGTATTAAAGAACTTGTTTATAGGAAGTCCGCTTTTTTGGTAGAAATCTTCAAGCTCCACACGAGTTGGCGGATGTTCAACAATATGTATTTCTTGATAGGAAAGCTGATGGTCATCCAGCCATTTTTTTGCTTTTCGGCAGGTACCGCATTTGGGATACCAGTAAAAAGTTAACCCCATCCTTTTCACCACTTTCATTTCCAATTACAAGAGCTCCATTGAAATAGTATCATAATAAAAAATAATTTCCTAACATCATGAAAATTAAACGTTAATGCACATATGAAAAAACTTTCGACTTTTTTAGAGTGAATTCCTTCTTTATTGAGGAAAAAATTTAAAAAGAAAGTCTATGTCATTGAACCAGCGATGTAGCCAATTCAATGACATAGACCACGTTTTTAAACCATAAACCGCTCAGCTGCAATGAGTTGATCAGCTGCTTCTCTCTTTTTGGCAATAACATTGGTTGGCGTATGGCGGGTAAATTTACGAAGTGCCGAGATTAACATTCTTAACGTATCACCTTGTTCAGTCGCTACTAACGTTTCCTTGGCATGCTGCTCAATTTCATTGAATGCTTCCTGACAGAAAATCTGCGTATACAGGAGCTTCTGCTTACTTTTTTCCAATCCAGCCTTTTCAATTGCCTTTTCCGTTCGTAGAACAACAGATTCCATTGCATAGGCGTTAGAAACAATGTCAGCGATATTGGCTAATATTTCCTGTTCTTGTTCGAGAGCTTTGCCGTATTTTTGAACAGCGAGCCCTAATGCCAACAAACCAATTTTCTTTGCATTCCTGACAAGATAGGTTTCTTGTGCTAAAGCTTCATCACTCGGTTCCTCAGGGATGAGCATCATCAGTTCTTCCTGCAGGCTTTGAGCTTTTTGCAATAATGGCAGCTGCCCCTTTAGAGCTTTTCGGATATAGGTGCCTGGCACGAGAAGACGGTTAATTTCATTGGTTCCTTCAAAAATTCGATTGATCCGCGAATCGCGATACGCTCTTTCAATCTCGTATTCATTCATATAGCCATACCCGCCATGAATTTGTACTCCTTCATCGACTACATAATCGAGCGTCTCGGAAGCAAAAAATTTATTCAATGAACATTCAATCGCATATTCGGAAATCGCATCTGCAATCTCCTTTATGCTGGCGTTTTCGGAAAGCAAGCTCATCCTGTCTTCGAATAATCCAACTGTACGATAAACAGAGCTTTCTGTTGCGTATAGTTTGGAGGCCATCGTTGCGAATTTTTCCTTCGTTAAATTAAATTGGGAGATCGGTGTATTAAATTGCTGGCGTCCGTTTGCATATTTGATCGTGATACCAAGCGCATGCTTTGCCGCCCCAACTGCCCCAACTCCCAGCTTATAACGGCCGATATTTAAAATGTTAAAGGCAATGACATGACCCCTTCCAGGTTCACCAAGGAGATTTTCAACAGGAACAGGTACATCTTCAAGAATCAAGGTTCTAGTCGATGACCCCTTAAGCCCCATTTTCTTTTCTTCTCCCCCTGTTGAAACACCTTTGAAGTCCCGTTCCACAATAAAGGCTGAAAAATGTTGACCATCAATTTTCGCGTAAACGGTAAAAACATCTGCAAATCCAGAGTTGGTAATCCACTGTTTTTCTCCATTTAAAAGATAATGTGTACCGTCCGCATTTAGCTTTGCGGTTGTTCTTGCTCCAAGCGCATCCGAGCCTGATCCTGGTTCAGTCAAGGCATATGCAGCAATTTTTTCACCGCTGGCAAGCTCCGGCAAATACTTTTGCTTTTGCTGTTCGTTGCCAAATAGGATGATTGGCAATGAGCCAATTCCCACATGTGCCCCGTGTGTGATTGAAAAGCCTCCAGCCCGAGCCATTTTTTCAGTAATTAAGCTTGAGCTGATTTTATCCAACCCTAATCCGCCATACTCCTCTGGGACATCGGCACATAATAAACCAAGTTCCCCAGCTTGTTTTAATAGTTTTACTGAACGATCAAATTCATGATTTTCGATATATTCAACTTGAGGCATGACCTCTTTTTCGATAAAATCCTCGGTCACCTTCGCAATCATTTTTTGCTCATCAGTATAATCTTCAGGGGTAAACACTCGCTGAAAGGAAATATCCTCAATCAAAAAGCTGCCGCCTTTTATGACTTTATCTGTTTGCTTTGACATTATTTTTCCTCCTCATCAAGGGAAATCTACAACAATTCAAAGACGCCGGCAGCACCCATCCCGCCGCCAATACACATCGTCACCACTCCAAATTGCTCATTGCGGCGTTTCATTTCATGGAGAAGCGTTAAGCTCAACTTTGTACCCGTACAGCCAAGTGGATGCCCCAGGGCAATCGCCCCACCATTGACATTTACTTTTTCTTCATCAAGCCCTAATTCACGAATGACCTGGATGGCCTGCGAAGCAAAAGCTTCATTCAGTTCAAATAGGCCAATATCGGAAATTTCCAGTCCAGCCAGCTTCAAGGCTTTGGGTATCGCTACAACCGGACCGACTCCCATAATTTCCGGTGGAACTCCTCCAACTGCAAACGACCTGAATTTTGCCATTGGCTTAAGCCCGAGTGATTCGGCTTTTTCACGGTCCATGACCATCACAGCCGCTGCGCCATCACTTGTTTGTGAAGCATTACCTGCTGTTACACTGCCTGTTATGGAAAAGGCCGGGCGAAGTTTTGCGAGTGTCTGCAAATTCGTATCAGGCCGAACCCCTTCGTCTTGGGAAAATTGAATGGTTTTTTCGACTAATTTATTGTCATTACCGACTGAACGAATGGTTACATCAACGGGTACAATTTCATCAACAAATTTGCCTTCCCGAATGGCTTTAGCAGCCTTTTGATGACTCGAGACAGCAAACGCATCCTGGTCTTCCCGTGATATACCATACTTTTTAGCCACTTGTTCGGCTGTATGCCCCATACTCATATAATATTGCGGCGCAGTTTCCGCTAATTTCACGTTTGGACGAATCACATGGCCCATCATTGGCACAAGACTCATCGATTCAGCCCCGCCCGCTATGGCAGTATCAATTTGTCCGATGATAATTCCCTGTGCAGCATAGGCGATTGATTGAAGACCTGAAGAACAGTAACGATTGATGGTGATTGCTGGAACTGTATGCGGCAGACCGGCTAAAGCACCAATGGTTCGGGCCATGTTCATTCCCTGTTCGGCCTCAGGCATAGCACAGCCAATAATTAAATCATCTAGAATCCCCTCATAATTTCCTGCCCGTTTCAAGGTTTCTTTCACAACGAGTGCCCCTAAATCATCAGGTCGAACGCTAGCAAGTGTTCCTTTTTTTGCTTTCCCCACAGGGGTTCTTGCACCCGCAACAATGACCGCTTCTCTCATCTCGTTCCCTCTCTTTCTCTATCAATCTTAATTTATCCGTAAATTTCACTTGTTTATCCGAACTTTTCCTCGATATATCCGAACTTTTCGGTTGTATTTCCGAACTCCCTGATTTATCCGTAAACTTTACCTTTTATCCGAACATTTCTCGATATATCCGAACTTTTCGGTAGTATTTCCGAACTCTTTGATTTATCCGTAAACTTTACCTTTTATCCGAACATTTCTCGATATATCCGAACTTTTCGGTAGTATTTCCGAACTCCCTGATTTATCCGTAAACTTCATCTTTTTATCCGAACTTTTCCTCGATTTATCTGAACTTTTCGGTAGTATTTCCGCACTCTTTGATTTATCCGTAAACTTTTCCTTTTTATCCGAACTTTTCCTCGATATATCCGAACTTTTCGGTAGTATTTCCGAACTCCCTGATTTATCCGTAAACTTTACCTTTTATCCGAACATTTCTCGATATATCCGAACTTTTTGGTAGTATTTCCGAACTCCCTGATTTATCCGTAAACTTCATCTTTTTATCCGAACTTTTCCTCGATTTATCTGAACTTTTCGGTAGTATTTCCAACTCTTTGATTTATCCGTAACTTTTCCTTTTTATCCGAACTTTTCCTCGATATATCCGAACTTTTCGGTAGTATTTCCGAACTCCCTGATTTATCCGTAAACTTTACCTTTTATCCGAACTTTTCCTCGATATATCCGAACTTTTCGGTAGTATTTCCGAACTCCCTGATTTATCCGTAAACTTTACCTTTTTATCCGAACATTTCACCCTTTTTTCAGTACACTTTTATCCTTTTTCCGCACTCCCTGTTATATCCGTAAACTTCACAAGTTTATCCGAAAAAACCCTACCTTTTTAGTTAATTTCTAAGTGGTTTCCCCTTCAAAAGCATATGCTGCATCCGCTGCTGTGTCTTCAGTTCACCTACTAAACTTAAAAATGCCTCTCTTTCCAAATCGAGCAAATACTGTTCGTCAACTTCTGTTCCATATGGAACATTCCCGCCTGCAAGTACGAATGCCAGTTTTTTTGCAATCTTAAAATCGTAATCAGAAATATATCCAGACAAGAACATGGCTTGTGCCCCTAGCATCAATGTTGCATAACCTGTATCCCCGACCACTGGAACTTTTTTACGTGTCCTAGGTTTATAGCCTTTTTCATATAAAGTAAGAACCGCTTGCTTCGCGTCATATAGTAAGTGGTCACCATTTACACTGATTCCATCCGCTAATCCAAGGAAGTTATTTTCACGGGCTTCCTCAGCAGAGGTAGATACCTTTGCTAAGGCAATCGTTTCAAATACCTTATTGACAACCTTTTGCAGATCAACTTCCACACCGTTTGGAATTCTTTCTAAATGTTTTATATAAAGCTCCTTGTTTCCGCCGCCGCCTGGAATGACGCCAACACCGGTTTCTACCAGTCCCATATACGATTCCGATGCTGCTTGAATATAAGAAGCAGGCAGGCAAACCTCAGCACCACCACCTAAAGTCATCGCAAACGGCGCTGCCACCACCGGCTTTGAACTGTATTTAATTTTCATCATGGCCTGCTGAAAATGACGAACAACCAATTCAAGCTCAAAGATATTATCATCCTGTGCTTCCATTAAAATCATTCCGAGATTGGCACCAACGCAGAAGTTTTTTCCCTGGTTGCCAATCACAAGCCCTTTGTAGTTTTTTTCTACTTCATCAACTGCAAAATTAATCATTTGAATAATATCTAAACCTATGGCATTATTCGGCGAGTGGAATTCCAGAAGGGCTACCCCATCCCCGACGTCGATAAGGCTTGCGCCACTGTTCTTTTTAATAACTCCCTTTTGACTTTTCATTTGTTGAAGATCGATACATTTTGGATTCGTTTCAACAGGTTTGTATTCTCCATTTTGGTAAAAATAAAGATTGCCTTGGTCTTCCTTATAAAATGAAGTAAACCCTTTTTCAAGCATTTCCGATATCCAACCCGAATTTCCTCCCCAAGTTCCTTCATTCGCCAATAGGACTTTTCCAGGCCAATGGCATCCCATGTTTCAAATGGGCCCAACTCCCAGCCAAACCCCCATTTCATTGCACGATCAATGGCAACCAAATCATCTGCAATTGTTCCTAATAGTGCAGCCGAATAACGAAGTACTGGGCTGAAAATATTCCATAGCAGGTTACTGGCGCGATCCTCGGCATAGATGAGCGCTTTCAATTTATTGGAAAGTCCTTTAACCTGCTCTGCCTGTGTTTTTAGCTTCTTTCGCGGCCCATATTCTAATGTATGTGGATCAAGTTCAAGAATTTCTTTTCCTTTTTTCAAAAAGAAACCTTGCCCTGTCTTACTTCCCAACCAGTCCTTTTCAAGCATTTTTTCCATAAATTCCGGTACTTGAAATACTTCTTTTTCCTTTCCCTCAACCTGCTGATAGACATTTCGGGCGACATGGATAAACGTATCAAGTCCAACCACATCGAGGGTTCGAAACGTAGCACTTTTTGGACGGCCAATAAGCGGGCCAGTAACGGAATCCACCTCACCAACGCTGAATCCTCCGTCAAGCATTTCCCTTAAAGTCACCAGCAAGCCATACGTCCCAATCCGATTGGCAATAAAGTTAGGCGTATCTTTAGCAACAACCACACCTTTTCCGAGAACATCCTCGCCAAACTTCTTCACGAAGGACAGTACTTCTGATGATGTGTATGGTGTAGGAATGATCTCCAACAATTTAAGGTATCGAGGCGGATTGAAAAAATGGGTCCCCAGAAAATGCTTTTGAAAATCCTTCGATCTGCCTTCCACCATCGCTTCTACTGAAATACCCGATGTATTTGAACTGATAATACTTCCAGGCTTTCGGTATTGATCTACCTTTTCAAAAACTTGCCTTTTTACTTCCAACCTTTCAACAACTACTTCAATGACCCAATCAACTTCGTTTAATCTAGTGAGATCGTCTTCTAAATTTCCTGCTTCAATAAGGCTAAGATTGCTTTTGACTGTTAATGGAGCAGGTTTCTGTTTCTCCAAACTTTTTAATGCTCGTGTGCTGATACGATTGCGCACTCTCTTGTCAGAAAGGGTTAATCCCAGTGCTTTTTCTTCATCTGTTAATTCCTTAGGAACGATATCGAGTAACAATGTTGGAATTCCTATATTAGCTAAATGAGCAGCAATTCCCGAGCCCATTACTCCAGATCCCAAAACAGCAGCTTTCCGAATCGATTGGATCAAATCGTCTCCTCCTCCATTTTTTGAATGAATACTCATTCATTTTCTAGTTACTATAAATATAGAATATTTTAAATATTTACGCAATTAAAACATAACAATGGAGAATAAGTTTTCCTTCACTGTTATATCATATGAATCACTTTCAATGGGTATTCTATTTTTTGAGGTGATAAACATGGCGAGAGTGAAAAAGGACCCCTCCACAGCAGGTGTGAGTGCTGCAAGTGTAAAAGGTAACGCCGGCCCAAATGTTGAAGGCGACGGCGGAGGTAAAAGAAACAGCCAAAATAATCAATATAAAAGAAAATAAAGAAAACTCGCCGATTGGCTAGCCCCTAAGGGCGAAGACAGAGGCGTAGTTGCACTTGCCAGGCTCGTGTCCTGTGGCACAAGCCTGACTAGGACATCCTGTCCGTCGTGCGACATAGGAAATTAGCTAAAAAAATGACCCTCCTACACAATGAGGGGTTCATTACAACTCTATTTTTTGAAAATCCCTTTTAAAACAAAAGCCACGTTTGCAGGACGCTCGGCAAGCCGGCGCATAAAATATCCGTACCAATCTGTGCCAAACGGAACGTAGACCCTCATTTTATATCCTTCTTTCACCAATTCAAGCTGCCGCTCGGGACGAATCCCATAAAGCATTTGAAATTCAAACTGGCCACTTGGAATTTGGTGAATCTTCACAAGCTCTTTGGTATACTCTATAATCCTTTCATCGTGTGTGGCAATCGAAGTAAAATTCCCGTTTAATAAATGTTTTTCGATAATCTTCTTAAAATTTTCATCCACGTCCCTTTTTTCAGGAAAAGCAACCTCAACGGATTCCTTATAGGCACCCTTTACGAGACGCAAACAGGCTGTATATTCATTTAAATCCTCGATATCACTCATCGTACGAAATAAATAAGCCTGTAACACCGTACCAATATGGTCATATTCCAATCTTAGGATTTTAAAGATATCCAGTGTTTTTTGGCAGCGTGTGTAATCTTCCATATCAATAGTAATAAAAACATTATTCTCTTTTGCTGCATCAAGAATCCTGCGCATATTTTTCATAACAAGTTCTTCAGATATATCAAGCCCTAATGCAGTTAATTTAACCGAAACCTGTGAAGACAATTTTAACGAACCAATTCGTTTAATCACATCAATTGTCAGCTCAGTTGTTTGAAAAGCCTCTTCCCTGCTATCAACGAACTCACCTAAATAATCGAGGGTGACGTCCAAACCCTTTTGATTAAGCTCTTTAATGACCTTTACTACTTGATCCGTTGTCTCGCCAGCAACAAATCGTGTCGCTCCAAAACGTAATCCAAATTTCTTTGCGAGCTTTATCAGCATTTTATTTGTAGACAAAAAAAGGAAAAGGTTTTTTATCGTCTGATCCATTTTGCTTCCCCCTTTTGTAAACGGTATCAATATTAAGATATGCTTTTTTTGCTACACTCCATGTTTCATAAATAAAAATTTTAGAATTATTTTATCACTAATATTGTTTTTTGAATATAATCTAAAATTCACAATCTAATGAAATAAGAAAAGCGGAAGCGCCCGTTTAGCGACGTATGGACTGGAGCACACCGAGTGAGATAAGGTGAAACTTCAATCAGCGAATGCTTTTCTCGCTGATTGTTAGTTGAACCAATCGGGTTTTTACGGGCAGTTGAGAATCTACTGCCCGTTAATACTTGATAAAGGAAACACGAAGAGCGGAAGCGATTCGATGTTGACTTATCGTAGGGAGGTGGGTGAAGTACACTAGTCGCTGGGCGCTGGAGCTAGACATTATAAAAAAAGCGGCACTCACTGGTCCGCTTTTTACTTTAACTTTGATTTTCGATGCTGTTCATTCAATACTTTAACTTCATTCATAATCTCAATGATTCTGTTCTTCGCTTCAGGATACATGCCGTTCCAATGCTTGGCAAGTGCCGGCATTGTTTTAGCAATATGGCTATAGAGAGCATAGAACCTTACCTTTTCTTTTACAGCATCATCACTAGTCCCAACAAGAAGCTCACTATATTTTTCTAATAACGCATCAAATTGCTGCAAAAACTCTTTTTCCATCTTAAACACCTTCCTTAAAAAAGCGAGGGAGTCCCTCGCCTTTATGCATCAGTGGAGAACATGTACTTTTTGTAATGATAGCGAATCGAAAAAACCAACCCAAGTCCCAGCATATTTCCCATCAACGAGCTCCCGCCATAACTAATAAATGGCAGCGGAATACCGGTAATTGGCAGAAGTCCAATTGTCATGCCGATATTTTGGAAAACGTGGAAGGTAATCATGCTAATAACACCTACGCAAAGATAGGTATAAAAGTTGTTTTTCGTTTCCATTCCAACTTTTGTAATATGGTATATAAGCAAGAAAAAAATACTAATTAAAACACTTGCGCCGACAAACCCAAATTCTTCGCCAACGACACTAAAGATAAAATCAGTTTGGCTTTCAGGCATATAAATATCCCGATTCCCATATCCCTTTCCGGACGTTTCCCCTGAACCAATCGACATTAGTGACTGTGTTAGCTGGTAACCTTCTGAACTCTGATAATTGTAAGGATCGAGCCATGAATAAATCCGGCCAAACTGATACTGTTTTACACCTAAATATTTTTCTAAAATATCCGGCTGTACCAATACAAAATAAAAAATGATCCCAATCAAAAAAGCACCGCCTGCAAATATTGGCAGGAGTATTTTCCAAGAAACACCGGAAATAAAGGTCATGCCCAGCATTATCGCAAGAAATACTAGTGATGTCCCAAGGTCAGGCTGCAACATAATCAAGCCGATCGGTATTATCGTGGTGATGCCCATCTTAATTAACAGCCAAAAGTCAGATTGTATCGTTTTGACAGGATTTTTCAAATGATGGTCTTCTATTACTTTAGCCAAAGCCAGAATAAGAAAAATTTTAACAAATTCGGATGGCTGCAAGGAACCCAATGCTGGTACCTTAAACCAACTTTTTGCACCATTAATATGTGGTGCAATACTTTCTGGTGCCACTCTTACCAAGATTAGTAAAATTAAACCAAATCCGTAGGCATACCAAGTAAGTTTTTTTAATTGATCTGAATCCAATGTGATCACACTGGCAATAATCCCCACACCAACCGCATACCAAAGAATCTGTTTAACTAGGAAATTCTCCTTGTATTGGCCGGTTGTCTGAGCGCTATATATTGCCAAGCAACTAATGATAAACAAGAGTAATAAGGTAAATACTAGATTATAATCCAGCTTTGTAGAATTATTTTTATCTGAAGTCATGCCATTGATTCTCCTTTAAATTAGAACCTGGAAAAGGAACCCGTACATTTCTTCATTATATTTTTTATGAGCACAAATCACAACTTTTATCTTCGAATGGATTTATTTACTCGATTATCCTAAAATCCCCTCAGCTCTTTTATTAAATTTGCCTATTGATTTCCACTCCAGGCACTTGCTTTCCGCGGGCGTGCCGTGGAGCCTCCTCGGCGCTTTAGCGCCTGTGGGGTCTCCACTGCCCCGTACTCCCGCAGGAGTCAAGTGCCTTCCGTTCCAATCAACAATATCCTTTAACAGAGCCTTTATCAAAATAAATCTGGTTTACTTGATTTGCCATCCATTCGAGGTTATTCGGCACCTGTGGAAGACCATAGCCAATATAAATGGGGGTCGTAACAAAGCGCGGTACAACCTTCGCATAGATATTTTCATTTAAATGATAGAAAAAGATATTATAGCTTGTTGATTTAAATGGAAAATGATGAAGAATGTAATGAGCTGCCGTTTGGATATACTCCCCAAATTCTTTTGTGTAGCCCGCTTCCTCTTTCATTTGGACATTGAACTCATAAAAACCAATTCGCGGTAAGGTCGATAAACTAAAACGGACCCCATTCTCTTCCCTGATCACAATCCCCTTAAAAGCCTCTTCCTCCAGATTGTCTCGGTAATCAAGGTCATGCAATCCAATGATTTGCATATGTGGATGAGCTATCGTTCCCCCTGAAAAAGGTCCATAATTTTTGAAAAAGATGACCGATTCATAAAGACCGCTATTTTCCATCTCTTCCCAATACTTTAAACCAAATTTAAGTAATTTATGTAAATGTTCCTTTGGATAGGTAGACAATTCAGCCTGACAGTCATCGGTCTCAATGAGAACAGTTTGATAGGCATTCTCAAGGACAGGATATTTATTTTTCAAAAATATGATCGGGCCTTCAACTGCGAGAATATCTGTCAGTTGATCTCTGGCACAAAAGGGGCATGGCGTCTCTTTGTTGCGGATACTTTCTGGTTTTTGAACACCTATTGATGTATTGAAATACAAGTGTTGATTTCTCAAATCTCTTCCCCTCTTCCTTTGTATTACTCCTATTTTATGGCAGATTCTCTTTCTTTTACACTAATTTGATTCGGAATTAAATTTTTTAACAAGAAATAGAATGCCTATGAAGACAAGCCAATATATTGTTAATAGCATTCATTATGAAAGGGCTGTGTTAATGAGTCTGTTGATTTGCGCTCCAGGCACCCCAATCAACGGCTAAAAAAGCAAATATTTCCTTTAACTCAGCCAAAAAGGAAGAGGGTTGGCATGCTTACAAAGTTGGAAGCTTTTATTTTAGGGATGATTCAAGGGTTAACGGAGTTTTTGCCAATTAGCAGCACGGGCCACCTTTATTTAGGCAGAAACCTGTTTGGCTTGCAGGAAGCTGGTCTAATGCTTGATACAATGCTTCATCTTGGCACATTAATGGCTGTATTTGTTTTTTATAAGGAAGAATTATTAAACATTATTAAAAATCCCTTCAGTAAACTAACGTATTTATTGATTGTCGGAACGATTCCTGCTGTCGTCATTGGGCTTCTTTTTAAAGACTTTTTCGATGAAATTTCTAAAACAGGTGTCACGATTGGCTGGGAATTTCTAATTACCGGATTTTTTCTTTGGTTTGCGGATTCCATTAAGAACGGCTATAAAAAGATGGATCAAATAAGTTATAAAGACGCGTTTATTATCGGTACTTTTCAAGCGGCTGCCATCTTCCCCGCTGTATCACGCTCGGGTTTAACGATTGTTGCCGCCCTATGGAGAAAGTTGGACAGGGAAACGGCCGCCTATTTTTCCTTTTTATTATCGACACCGGCCATTGCTGGGGCAGTTGTCCTTCAATCAGCTGACCTTTTCAGCGGCCAAGGAGAGGAAATTACTTTGTCGGCTTTACTAGTTGGAGTCGTTTCCTCGGCTCTCTTCGGCTATGTGGCCGTCCGCTGGATGGTAAACTATTTAAAAAAACATTCCTTAAAACCCTTTGCTGTATATGTTTGGATACTCGGTTTCATCGTGCTGTTTATCCAGTTTACTGGAAAATTATAAAAACGAAAATCCCTGCTTCATCATTAGACAGCAGGGATTTTTTCATTAAATATGTCTTTTTCTAAACGTTACGGAATATTTTTTGTCTTTTACTGTTGTTTGCTTTGTAATGAAATACAAACAAACGGATAGGACAAGCGAGAGTGCCAAGAAGCTGATAATCATACTAATGACACCGCCCCAGCCAAAATTCGTCCAAAACACACCCCCTGCTGTTCCTCCAATACTTGACCCAACGTAGTAGAAAAACAGATAAAGAGACGAGGCTTGGGCTTTATCATGCGTTACACGGCGTCCCACCCAGCTGCTGGCAATCGAATGGCCTCCAAAAAAGCCAAATGTAAAAATAGCAATTCCGACTATTTTAACCAGCAAGAAAGTATTTAAAGTGATCACTGCACCGATAAACATAATGAAAATCGCAATTAAAAGCATTGTCCGACGGCCATATTTATCAGCTAAACTACCAAACCAAGTAGAACTGAATGTCCCGACAAGGTAAATAACAAAGATCCAGCCCACTAATGTCTGGCTAAGAGAATAGGGCGGTGCGGTCAACTGGAAGCCGATGTAATTGTATAGAGTAACAAAACTGCCCATTAGTAAAAAGCCTATACCATATAGGCAAAGCAACCCTGGATCTTTCAGGTGGCTGATCATCGATTTCATCAGCTTCCCTAATTCCAGTTTGCGCGGCTGGAAGTTTTGAGAAGTCGGAAGAGTAAACCAAAAGATTAAGCTTGCGATCACACTCAGTCCGCCAATACTGGCGATCGCAATACGCCAATTGAAGTAATCGGTAACCATCCCAACAATAACCCGACCGCCTAAACCGCCAAACGTATTTCCGCTAATATACAACCCCATCGCAACTCCAAGGCTTGCCGGGTCAATCTCTTCACCAAGATAGGCCATAGCAATAGCTGGCAATCCAGCAAAAACGACCCCTTGGAGAACCCTCGCCACTAATAAGAAATGAAAATCTGGCATAAATGCTGTTACCATCGCCAAAATGGAAACGGCTGCCATTGAAAAAGCCATAACCGATTTACGTCCCCAAGATTCTGATAAGGATCCCACCAGCAACATACTGATCGCCAAAGTGACCGTCGTTAATGATAACGCCAGACTGGATGTGGCAGGAGAAATATGGAATTCTCTTGAAAACTCTGGTAGCAGTGGTTGTACGCAATAAAGATTAGCAAACGTACTAAAACCAGCTGCTACTAAAGCAATATTGGTTTTGTGAAAGGCAGATGTGCCTTTTTTTATATAACTCACGATCTAATCACTCCGATGATGGATTTAATACAGTGAGACAAGACCGCTTGCAATTAAGCAGCACGGTCCTGAATTTCTCCAGTATATTTTCAAAAACTTTCTTTATGGTTTATGATAAATCCAGACAAACAAATGTGTCCAATTTATAATTATCATCATTTTCATGCATGGGGGTTATGAATAACATTTAGGGGGTTTTAGCATTTGGAGTGGCAGCAGTTAGAATATTTCCAAACCGTTGCTCGTGTACAGCATATGACACAGGCAGCAGAAATCCTATCGATCTCTCAGCCAGCCTTAAGCCGCTCGATCGCAAAACTGGAGAATGAATTAGGGGTTCCGCTATTTGAACGTCAAGGACGTTCCATTATTTTAAATCACTATGGACAGCTCTTTTTAATACGGGTTAATCGAATCTTAAAGGAATTCCAAGAGGGAAAACAGGAGCTTAAAGCTTTGCTTGACCCTGGATATGGTGTGGTTTCGCTTGGATTTCTTCACACGCTTGGTCCGGAAACAATTCCGAATCTAATTGGAACTTTTCGGTCTACCTATCCAAAGGTGACCTTTCAGCTCAATCAAAATAATTCTTCCTCACTTATTAAACAGATGGAACTCGGAGAATTTGACCTTTGTTTGATTACACCGCCTGACACAAAGTTACAGATTCAATGGATAAAACTTTGGAGCGAGGAGCTTTTTGTAATCGCCCCTGTTGGTCACCCGTTAGAAAATCGTGAAAGCATCGTCTTAGATGAAATTGCCGATGAGCCGTTTATTTCTGTAAAAAAAAGAAATGCCCTACGGCAGATTACTGATCAACTATTTCAAGAAGCAGAGATCAACCCTCAAATTGTTTTTGAAGGGGAAGAACTTCATACGATAGCAGGCCTTGTAGCTTCAGGCTTTGGTATTTCACTTATCCCCGATATCAAGGATTTGGATCCATGTAAAATAGCGAAGATTCCTGTCCGCTGGCCAAAATGTGAACGTTCTATTGGGATTGCATGGGTAGAGGGAAGATACCTGTCACCTTCAGTAAAACAGTTTAAAGAATTTGTGATTAACTATTTTAAAGAGTAAAAAAATGCGGCTCTAGTATGAGCCGCATTTTAATTTGCAATACAGTAGTACTATTTGCACATTGTTTCTCAAATGTTAAAGTCTTGAACAATATGTGAAACATTTGTAACAGCTTACATATTTGCCAGGAATGCTCTTTACAGACTTTATCTTTCGTGACAAAATTAAACAAAACATTACAAAACCCAACAAAACTAAATATGAATTTATCAAAAAGGAGGTTCTCTTTTGGGAACAAAGACCTATACCCCTGATGAAGTCGCCCAAATATTCCAAATCTCCAAACATACTGTTTATGAACTGATTAAACGAGGGGAGCTCCAAGCATTTAGGGTTGGCAATAAGATGAGATTTGAAGAAGAAGAGCTTGAAAGGTTCAAAGAAAGTACAAAAGCGCCAGCAAAAAAAGCTATGACAGAGGAACCGGCCGCACCTGTACTTTCTTTTTCTCCAATTCGGCTCGCAGGAAGCCATGACTTTCTGGTGGAGCATTTAGTCAAGAAGGCATCTGCAGCCCTAAATCTTCAGATTCAGCCAACCTTTATCGGCAGTCTTGAAGGTTTAATGATGCTGTACCGTGGACAATCCGATATAGCAGCGATACATATGCTCGACCCTGAATCAAAGGAATATAATTTGCCTTTCATTAATCGATTATTTATCTATGAAACCATATCTGTTTTGCGTTTCGCATCAAGAGAACAAGGCTTTATTGTGGCCAAAGGAAATCCAAAGAAAATTCGTGATTTTCATGATTTAGCAAAAAAAGATATTCGCTTCGTGAATCGGCAAAAAGGGTCAGGGACCCGATTTTTATTAGATTCAAAATTATCCGAGTTTAGTATTGAGCCAAAGAATATCAATGGCTATGACAAGGAAGAATGGAACCATCTGGCGACAGCATCTTATATTAGTAGAGGTATGGCCGATGTAACTTTTGGGATCAAGTCGGCGGCAAGCCACTTAGGACTTGATTTTATTCCGATTGCATGTGAACATTTTGATCTCGTTTTTCGATTTTCAAATGAAAACAAAGAAGATTTAAACAGGATCATCCATTACTTGCAATCAGCCGCTTTCAAAAACAGTTTATCTGATTTAGACGGCTATGACATTCGGGATTTAGGCCTTGCCATATATCCAACAACAAACAGTAAAACGGGGGAGACTAAATGAAAAAGAATCGCTTTTTAGCAGGCTTGTTTATCTTAATGCTCATTATCTTATCTGCCTGCGGCCAAACAAACCAGAATTCTGCTGCAAAAGAGAAAAAAGCGGCAGCACCAAAAGCTAAACCTACATCCATGATCCTTGCTACAACAACAAGCACACAGGACAGCGGTTTACTTGATGTGATTATCCCAATGTTTGAAAAGCAAAATAATGTTAAAGTAAAAGTTATCGCTGTTGGAACAGGCCAGGCACTGGCAATGGGCCAAAAAGGTGAAGCAGATGCCCTTTTAGTGCACGCTCCAGCTGCTGAAAAAGCTGTAGTAGATGCTGGCGATGGCATCAATTATAAACGTGTTATGTATAATGACTTTATTCTTGTTGGGCCAACTAGCAATCCAGCAAATATCAGTGGATCTGACATTAAGGCTGCATTCAAAACGTTATACAATACAAAAACTACTTTTATTTCCCGAGGAGACCAATCTGGTACAAATACAAAAGAACTTGGCATTTGGACCGCCCTTAATATTAAACCAGCCGGTGACAATTACGTATCAACAGGTCAAGGAATGGGTCAAACCTTGCTAATTGCTTCTCAGAAAAATGGCTATACGTTAACAGACCGTGCAACATGGCTTGCTCAAAAGAAAAACCTACCAAACCTTAAAGTCGTCGTTGAAGGCGGACAAGATTTAATGAACATTTACCATGTAATGGAAGTTAATCCTGCTAAGCACCAGGGAGTGAACAGCAAGGATGCTAAGAAGTTTGTAGATTTCATGGTAAGTGATAAGACAATCAAAGTCATCTCTAACTTTGGTAAGAAAGAATATGGCCAGCCATTGTTCTTCAAATACACTGAATAGACTTTTCAGAACTGATCAATAAGATAATATTTTAGTAGAATGGCTCCTTCATTATTGCTGGAGCCATTCTTTATAGTTTTAGCCTAGGAAAGCCTGGTGACAATATGGAGTTAATGATTGAAGGATTTAAAAAAGCAATCGCAATGATTGAATCAGGTGATCCTGAAATTTTTGCGATTACATTCTTGACCTTACGAGTTTCTTTTACATCTATGCTCGTAAGCGCGATTATTGGTTTACCAGTTGGAATGCTTTTAGGACTATCAAGATTCAAAGGAAGAAAGCTCTTGTTAGTTTTTATTAATATTGGAATGGGGTTGCCGCCAGTAGTGGCAGGTCTCTGGATCACCATGCTTTTATGGCGCTCTGGACCACTTGGGCAATTTTCATTACTATATACGCCTACAGCGATTGTCATGGCCCAGGTTTTAGTGTCACTCCCGATTGTAACGGGTTTAACTTGCTCTGCATTCCAACAGATTAGCGGAAAAATGCTCATGCAAATAAGGGCTCTGGGTGCAACGAAGTGGCAGACTGTTTTTCTTTTATTAAAAGAAACAAGAATTGCGATTATGGCTGCAATTATGGCTGCTTTTGGGCGTGTGATTGCCGAGGTTGGAGCAGCGATGATGGTTGGTGGAAATATTCAAGGTGACACGAGGATTTTAACAACCTCCATCGTCATGGAAGTATCAAAAGGAAATTTTGATGTTGCGCTTGCCCTATCCTTTATTATCATGGCAGTTGCCTTATTAATTACAGCTACCCTTACCTTTTTACAGCAAAGGAAGCGACTGACATGAACTCACTTCTTACGCTTGAAGAGATTAAATACCAAATTGGAAACAAGCTGGTTTTATCAATCCCACACTTTTCAATTGAATCTGGAGAGTTTTTAGGAATTATGGGCCCGAATGGTGCAGGGAAAAGTACATTGCTAAAAATCAGCTCATTGCTTGAAAAACAAAGTCAAGGAAAAATCATTTATAAAGGGGAAACGATCCCTGCTGGGAAAGCACCGCTAGAATTACGGCGTAAATTCTCGATTGCCTTGCAGCAATCCTTGCTGCTCGATACCACCGTCTATCAAAACATTGCGATTGGTTTAAAGCTCCGCAATGTCCCCAAAAGGTTTATTAAAGAAAAAGTAAACAGTTGGATGGAGCAATTTCAAATCAGTCATCTTGCGAAAAAAAATGCCCACCATTTATCCGGCGGAGAAGCCCAAAGGGTAAACTTGGCGCGGGCAATGATTATTGAGCCGGAAATTCTGTTTTTGGATGAGCCATTTTCTGCTTTAGATTTTCCAACTAAAGTTAAGTTAATGGAAGACTTTAAAAAGATTATTGGCAGAACAGGGACTACTGCTGTTTTTGTGAGTCATGACTTGATGGAGGTTAACTTTTTAACAAAACGGTTGGCCATTATAGTTGGCGGGGAATTAAAACAGGCTGGACCTACCCAAGAGGTGCTGGAGCATCCTAACGCTGAAACAGCGTCGTTTCTTAATGAATGGAAGAAATTTTATCCACTAAGCAGCGCTGGGAATTTGGCATAGTCTGTAGAAAAAGCGCCCGTCTCAAGGGCGCTTTTCCTACAAATCTATTAAACTTCCTCTTTCGGAAACCAAAGAATCATGCTGGTTCCTTTGTTTAGCTTGCTTTTCACCTTGATGACCCCATTATGAGCATCCATGAGGGCTTTTACGATCGAAAGACCGATGCCGACACCGCCTGTTTTGCGGTCACGCGACTTGTCACCGCGGTAAAAACGCTCGAAAATATGGGGGATATCGTCTTCACTGATTCCGGGGCCTTCGTCTTCAATCATGAATCCCACATAATCGTCTTCCTCCGATAAAACCGATAAAGTCACGCTTTTTCCTTCTGGGGTGTACTTCAATGCATTGTTGAGCACGTTCGTTAAAACTTGCACCAGACGGTCCTTATCCGCTTTAAACCATTCTTCTTGCAGCGGTTCCCTTAATATTAATTCAACCCCCTTTTGCTTGCATAAAGGCTGAAACATTTCCCAGAGAGCGATTAACACTCCACCAGCTTCTAAATTTACTTTTTCAAGCTTCATTTGTGGATTTTCAGCCGCTAACAATTTCTCCATTTCATTCACGAAACGAACCAGTCGCATCAGCTCTTCATGACATTGTGTAAGCCGTTGTGGTGTCGGTTCCCATATGCCGTCCTGGAAAGCCTCAATTTGACTCCGTAATGTGGCGAGCGGTGTCCGTAGCTCATGGGCTAAGTCCCCCGTGAATTGCTTCCTCAGCATTTCTTCTTTTGCCAAGGATTCAGCCAGTTTATTAAAAGAAATGGCAAGTTCTTTTACTTCTGATGGCAAACCCGTTAATGGTATACGGATATCAAGGTTATGCTGCCTTAATTCTTTAGTCGCAAACGAGAGCTTTTTCAGCCCAGATGTTAACTTTTTTGAAAAAATCATACTGAAAACAATCGCCAGCACAATGGTTAAACAAACAGACGCATAAATATATAATTGAATCGTTTGTAAAAACGTATATTGATCGGCAATCAGCCCTTCAGGATAGATGGCGATTAACTTTCCAATAACCTTGTTATTCACCGTAAGCGCATATGGCTTCGTTTGCCATTCTTCCCCATTCGTAACAGGCTCCGTTAGCCCAAGGCTGTTCATCATCCCCCTGATTCGCGATGAATCCATTTGCAGATGCTCCATCTGGTCAAAAACCTGAAAATAAAGCTGGTCCGTCATAGCAAACTCATGGATATATTCATTCACCTGAGTGCTTGAAAAATTGCCATTTTGCTTATATTCTTTTTCAATTTCTCCAATAACCCGATCAATCTTCTTCTCGCGATTATGATCCAAATAGCTCCTGAAGCTTGATTCAAAGCCATACTGGATAAAAACACTTAATGCTAAAATACCAATGAGCGAGACGATTAAAAAGTAAAACAGGATTCTAGACCGGAGTGTTTGCAGCATTCAAGACCCCTCCAAATTTATACCCCATCCCAAAAACGGTCACGATAAAGGCAGGCTGTCTTGGGTCTTGTTCGATTTTCTTACGAAGGTTTTTAATATGTGTATCAACACTTCGTTCATAACCTTCATAATACATGCCTTCATCCTGAATCTTTTCAAGTAAATCCAGGCGGCTGTATACCCTCCCAGGATTCATCGCCAGATTGGTTAACAGCTTGTACTCAATCGGAGTTAAATTAACAAACTGTCCATATGCGGTTACTTCTTTTTTATCTAAATCAATCATTAATTGTTTATCATTAAATTCAAGGCGTTCTACTTTTTCAGTTTTCTTCACCCTCCGAAGGATTGCTTGCACACGGACAACCACTTCGCGCGGACTAAATGGCTTCGTGACATAATCATCGGCCCCCATCACAATCCCATTAATTCGATCGTCTTCAGAGGATTTAGCTGTCAGCATTAGGATGGGAAGGTCTGAATCCTTCCTGACTAAGCGGCATACCTCTTCCCCTGATATATCAGGCAGCATTAAGTCAAGAATCATTAAATCAGGGCTTACTGATTTTACTTTTTTCAACGCATCAATGCCATTATCGGCGGTATGAATTTCATATCCTTCCCTTATAAGGTAGGCCTCCAGGACTTCTGCTATCCGTTTTTCGTCATCTACGATTAAAATTTTCTGCATTCGGACCACTCCTCACCTTTCCACTATACCACGCTAGTATCTATCTGTTTTTGTCTTCACAAATTCCCCACAAGTTCTTCATAACATCTTCAATCTTTTTCAGTAAGATAATCATGTAGAACAAGAGGAGATAAACAAAATTTTATCTACTCATTCACTTTTGTAATATAAGGTTTGATCATCTTGCTCAACCCTTTAATTAACCTCCATAATAATATATTTTCCGAGTGCCATAAATGATTGGCACTCATTTTTTTTGGAAAAATAATAGGATTACCCTTATTTATATAGTATTCTAATGGCAAAAGGGGGACGAGTCTGTGATAAAGCACATTTCTATTAAAATTGGTCTGCTATTTTTTGTAGCAGTACTTCTACTTGAAACGATCTCCATGTATTTTTTGCACAATAACATTATTCATTCCCGAGTACATGATGAGCTTTCAGCATTGCAAACACGCGGAAACAATCATCGTGAAATACTGGAGGCCTCCTTTTACGATGAAACGATGAAGCATATTGCCTTAATGGAATCGCGGACAGATACCCAGGTCATTTTGACAAATGCCAAGGAAAAGATCATTATGTCTTCTAATGAAGTGAAGGCGGAAATGAGGAAAATCATTTCTTCTACCCCAAGAAAAGTCGCTTACACCGGCTTAATTTTAGAAGATGATTGGCAGCACGAAAGCTATATCGCATCTGTCAGCCCCATTATGGTAAATGGAAAAATAAATGGTTATGTCTATATGTTTCAATCTACTCAAAAAATAAAGGACTTAATTTCCGGGATGAATCATCACTTTATCTTGGCCGGCATGCTTTCCCTTGTTTTTATGGTATTTATTATTATTATTCTAACTAGACTTGTAACTCATCCCGTAATCGAAATTAGTAAAGCAACAAAACGGATCAGTAAAGGGGACTTTACCGTTTCATTGCCGAGATTACCAAAGGATGAAATTGGCGAGCTAGGTGAATCAATTCAAATTTTAGCCAGAGACTTAGAAATTTTAAAAAATGATCGCAATGAATTTCTTGCAAGTATTTCCCATGAACTTCGAACACCGCTTACTTATTTAAAAGGCTATTCGGAAATAGCCCGAAGACCGGAAACGAAGCTCGAGGATCGTGATCATTATTTAGAAATTATTAATGAGGAAGCTGTCAAACTATCAAATCTCGTGATTGAATTATTTACCCTTGCGAAGATGGATGAAAATAATTTTTCCATTGAAAAGGAAGAGGTTTATCTCTTGCCATATTTGAAAGAAATAACAGAAAAAGTGTTACCTGCCCTTAAAGAAAGCAATATGAATATCCAGATAAACTGTCCTTCAAACCTCTGCCTAAATATTGACCCGGTTCGGTTTGAGCAGGTGATCTTAAATCTGATCGATAATGCGCGTAAATATTCTGAACCCAATACGTCGATTTTGATTGATGCAAATGAGGCAAATGGCAGGACACTCATTAAAATAAAGGATCAAGGAAAAGGGATTCCTGAAAAAGATTTGCCGAGGATCTTTGAACGTTTTTATCGTGTTGATAAATCACGGTCACGTGCACTTGGAGGTTCGGGTCTTGGCCTCTCGATTGTAAAACAGCTGGTAGAAGCACATGGCGGGACTATATCGGTTTCCAGCAAGCCTAATGCAGGAACTACCTTTGAAATAGTCATCTAAAGAAAACTCGCCGATTGGCGAGCCCCAAAGGGCGAAGACAGTGGTCTAGTTGCACTTTCTTATTAGCTAAAAAACCTATCATATTTTTGATAGGTTTTTTGCTTGTTCATAATGGAACTGTGAAAACTTGTCAGGCCTAATACTTTCACTTTGCCTCGTCTTATGGATAGCTTCTTTTTGCTGCCCTGCCTGAAGTTCCACAACTGTGCCGACAACAGAACGGACTCCTTCAGACGATGGGTAGCGCTTAAGGGAAACAAGCAACGTTTTTTCTTTGTAGTTGATGGTGAAGAGTTTTTTGTCTTTTGTGGTTCCGCTGGATAAACAATATTCCTCCGTCAAATGCCCTAAGATTTTAAAAATCCCAGCTTGTGGGACTTTCGAAAGCATTTCCTTTGAAAATACGCCAAGACGTCCTAATAGTTCACCATCACAGAATGTACAAATGCATACATTTCTCCTAATCTCCAATTTGAAAATAAACCCCGGAAGATCAGAAAGTATGCTGGATAATTGATCAATTTCAGAAGTCGGTTCAGTAAAGTAAAAACTTCGGAGGATAAAATAATAGCCAATTGCTTTAAAGAGATGTCCTGTAAAATTGTCGAAATCATAGACACTTTGGTAGGTGGTAAAAATCAGTTCTGACAAGAGTAAAAATACAAAAGCGATGGTAATGGTCAGTTTGTTGCCGTCCTTTTCCAAATAATACTGTGCGAGCATAATAATGATTGATAGAAATAGAATAAAGCAAACACCGTACTCAATCACATTTTTCAAGAATGTAGTTCCTTTTCCTTCAATAACAAGCAGGGGAAGGCTATGTTCAAAGTGAAAGACGATAAAAACCACTAAAGAAGTAAAAATAGCAACGAGCACTAGCAGCAAGCTGCGATAATCTCTTTTTAGCTTCCGATTAGGGAAAACGATAAGAGTCAGCATTAAAAGGGACTCTAACCCTCGGGAGATCACCCAAAACCATGTTGCTTTGGCAACAGAGCTATCCGTTATAAAGTGCGGCATTCCTTTGAATGTTATCGTATGCATCAAATCAATTGTCCCTATTTGAAAAAAAATAAAGGAAAGATAGAGCATTTTTCCTGACCTAGTCATCCCAAAACTTTTTAGTCCATATAAAAAGATGGCTGCCGAGACGGCAATACTAAAAAACTCTAAAATTGTATGGATTCCCAAAAAATCAGCAGGGTTATAGAACTCGGTTAGTTGAGGCTGAAAAATGTGAAGAGCCATTAACAAAAAGATCGCTGATACTGTTAATAATAAAAATTTCCCCTCAGATAATGAGGACTTCATACCTACCCCTCCTTCTTTCATCCCTTTTTTCCAATTATAGCTAAAAATGTTATAGTGTTTATCTAAATATTGTGAATACTTTTTAACAAAATGCTGTGTTAAATTTGGCTGTTAATTTCCGCTCCGGGCACTTGCTTTAATAAAAAAAACGAGGAGTTTTCCCCCTCGTTTTTGCAGATTATTCACTTCCACCAGTTGTCAAACATGGTCGCTGGCATATGTCGTTTATGCTCGGTTATAAGATAGCGCTGCTCAATTTTGGCTGCAGCTTCGGCTGAAACCGTTTTTCCTTCGAGATAGTCATCAAGAACATCATAGGTAATCCCAAGTTCTGTTTCGTCTGCCTGGCCAGGCTTTTGATCTAGCAAGTCAGCAGTTGGAACCTTTAAATAAAGCCGCTCATCGGCCCCAAGCTCTTTAAGCAAGCTCTTTCCTTGACGTTTTGTTAAGCCGGACAATGGCAAAATATCTGCTCCGCCATCCCCATATTTCGTATAAAAGCCTGTTACCGCTTCGGCAGCATGATCGGTTCCAACGACAAGGAGGCCTTCCATTCCACCGATGGCATATTGCGCAATCATCCTCATTCTCGCCTTCACATTTCCTTTGTGGTAATCTCTCAAGGGTGATCCTTGGCTAATACGATTGTACTCTGTTTGTACAGCATCTACCGGGTCCTTGATGTTATATATATATTCCCGATCTGCTTTAATAAACGCTAACGATCTTTGCGCATCTTCTTCATCTTGCTGGACACCATAAGGAAGCCTGACAGCAATAAATAACGCATCACGGCCTTCAGCACGCAGCTCTTCTACCGCGATCTGTGTAAGCCGCCCTGCAAGTGTTGAATCTTGTCCACCGCTAATTCCCAATACAAAACCTTTTGCATTTGTTTTTACTAGATAATTTTTTAAAAAATCGATTCGTTTACGAATTTCATCTTTCGGGTTAATCTCAGGGTTAATATGTAAGTCTTCCATAATCTTTTTTTGCAGACTCATTTTTGCAAACCTCCCGTTATTTCCTTCACAATATGTAATTTACCACAAACACCGCTCATATGCTTAATTCTACCGCTATTCTACTCGATTTTAACCAACTTTATTCAGCAGGTTAGGTAAATGGCTATACTCAATTAAAAATACTTCAATAGAATATACGAAGGAAGGTGTTCTTATGGAATATTCCATTAATATTGGGAGGTTTGTCGTCAATTCGCTCTCTAATAATGCTAACATTAACTTTCAATCCACATACCAAAACAGTCATACCGCCAATTCTTCCTTCATAGGCGGGTGTTTTAACTATGGCGATCATTCCTCATTAGCTTGCGTACAGTCCAATCAATGTAAAGGCAATTGTTTACCTGATGATCCCGAAACTAATGAAGGTAACTCCGAAAAATCGGTTTAACTTTCCAACTTTAAGCTCAAAATAGGAAAAATATTGCCGTTTTTTATCAACTTAGCTATTCTTTTATTATGGAGGGATTTCAATTGGAAGCAAAAACATGCAAAGAATCAAGGGTTGTTAGGACGAGCAGAATTTTTCCTAATGATCTTAATAACCATAAAACGATGTTTGGTGGGAAGTTAATGAGCGATGTCGACATCATTGCCTCGATTTCCGCACAAAGACATTCAAGGGCAGAAGTAGTAACGGCCTCAACCGATTCCGTTGATTTTCTACATCCAATCACACAAAAAGATTCAATCTGCATGGAATCGTATGTGACTTGGACGGGAAGCTCTTCAATGGAGATCTTCGTCAAAATTATTGCCGAAAATTTAAGAACTGCTGAACGGAAGATTGCCGCCACTGCTTTTTTAACCTTCGTGGCCTTAGATGATGATGGCAAGCCAGTACGAGTGCCAGCAATCATTCCGGAAACAGACGAAGAAAAGAAACTGCATGAAACGGGCAAAGAAAGAGCGGAATATCGGAAAATCCATCGAAGAAACAGTAAAGAACTAGCTAGTCATCTTACAACAACCAGACCATGGGAATAAGCATTGCCAATCCCCACTTTATGAAAGCGGGGATTTGGTGTATCCTCATCTAAAATATTAAACAAATCTTTACTCACCTGGTGAATATCTACGGTTTTATCACGGACATTCAAAAGGATTACCATCGATGTATTGTCTTTATAATAAACATGAAGTGATTCCCAGCCCCCAATAACCCCTCGGCTGTGTATGGCATAGCCAAAATTGTATAAACCCAAACCATAATTTGATGCTGAACCAGGTGTCAAAATGTCATTGAGGCTTTTTTTTGATACCAGCTTACCGCTCATCAAGCTCCGATCATACATACAAAGATCATAAGCAGTTGAGTAAATATCAGCATAACCAAATAAGACTGGATTTTTGATCTTTTTAATTATTAATTTCTGGTCCTTATTTCGAAGATATCCGACCGATGTTGATGGACCTGTGTGCTTTTTAGAAATAAACCCTGAATCTTTCATTCCTGCTTTTGCAAAAATATTCTTTTGAATATATTGATGCAATGGTATACCTGCCACTTTTTCTACAATATAGCCTAAGATGACATAGTTTTCATCCTTATAATTCCACTCTGTCCCCGCTGGAAATTTGACAGGCCGATTTTCAATTCCTTGGATTAATGATTTAAGTGTTTTATCCTTTGATCGCGCAATGGGAGATTGAATACCTGATGTATGGTTCAATAAATGAATTAATTTGATTCGCTTTCCATTTGGAAAGTTCGGTAAATATTTAGCAACAGGATCTTGAATATTTAGCATTCCTTTGTCCTGGAGCTGCAAAATGCACGTTGCAACAATTGACTTCGTGATCGAGCCAATCGGATGTGTTGTCGTATTTTGATTAAGAGTTTTTGTTTTGAAATTGCTGTAACCAACTCCTGAATTAAAAAGCGCTTTCCCATCCTTCACGATTGCAACATTTCCATTGAGCTGCTTGTCCAGCAAATAATTTGTAATTTTATCTTGAACAGTTATCGGTACAGTTGTCTGTTCAACAGATGCAACCTGCTTCGATTTTGGATTGACCGGGTGTTGACAACCAGCCAGAATGATGAAAAAAAAGGAGAGTAACAGATAGCCAATACTACGTTTGTATAACATCTACGCTTCACCCTACTATGTTCTTAAGAAGAATAAGAATTAATGATACATTAGCCTCCATCATACCATCAACCATTCCACTTTCTCGATTATTTTATGTAAAAAATATTCTTCCAAAAGTAGTAAATTTTATACAAAAGAAAGACAGCCAAATCGGCTGCCTTTCTTTTATGCATTTTGCAGGATAAGAGACAAACGGTTATTTCTTTCCTTTTTTTCTTCATCCGAGGCCAGGTCATATTTCTTTAATAGATGGAATACTTCGTTCAATAATTCCTGTGAATGTTCCTTTTGAAAAAATAAAGTAAACTTTTCCTTCAAATCCAGCGGTAAAAATTCAGCCTGTGACTCAAATTTATTTTTTACATCCTCATGTGAATGATTTAGTTTGCATTCGCTCATGACGTATCCTCCAGGTTTAAATTTTATTTCCTATGATCTGTTACTTCTAATACATCTAATAGAAAGACGACAATCGGTATACCTACAATTAAGCCCCAAACCCCGAAAAAATGTTCCGAAAAAATCAAGATAATAAATGTATAAAAAACAGGAAGATTTGTTTTCGATGACATTAAATTTGGATTTAAGATATAAGCCTCAATGGCATGAATAATTAAAATAGCAATCCCGATATAAAGAACCTTTATAAAACCGCCAATACTGTAAGCAATGATGGTTAAGGGGATTAAGGATAAAATGACACCTGCCACAGGAATTAGACCCAAGAGGAAGATCATAATCGATAACCCACCCAACTGTGGGAAGCCTAAGATCCACAGTGAAATCGTTGTCAAGGTAGTGTTGACAATCGCGATGATCAACTGTGCCTCAATGACCTTACCAAATGTTCCTGCGAACTTTCCAGCAAAAAATTCAATTTCATTATAAATCGGTGCAACCTTACTTGTTTTAAACTTTTTCGTAAACTTGATTAAGTGTGGCTTCTCTAATAAACAAAATAAGCTGAGTAAAATGGCAAGGAATAATTGCAGGCCGACACGGCTAATATCGGTAAAGTATCGAATGATATAAGTAAAGCCTTGCTCAAAGTAGTTTTGAACTTGGATTTTGGCAATACGATTAAAGATATAAGTTAAAAAGATATTTTCGTGTTTAGCCGTGTAAAAGGCTGAAAGCTGCTTAATTAATTCTTTAATCTCTCTAATTACCATTGGCAAATAATTAACAATCGCCCAGGATAATAACCCGACAATCACGGCATATAAAATGACGACGAGCAACTTACGATTAATGGGAAACCATCTTGAAACAAATTTCACCAATTGATCCATCAGAAATGTAAAGATGAACGTCAACAAAACCAGGTTAAGCATATCTCTCAAGAGATATAAAACAAAAATCATGCCTGCAAAAATAACAATTCGTCTAAAACCACTGCTTTGCCATATATTATTTATCATTTGTTTTTAACCAACCTCATTATTTTTCAATTAGTTTCCATTATAACCAAAAAGGACAAAGAACCACTCTGTTCGAAGGTTCCTCACCTTATACATTTGTCTATATGTTCTCAGAGCTAATGGGGAAATGAATGATAAAAGATGTCCCTTTCCCCTGTTCACTTTGGCATTCAATGGTTCCTGTGTGATTCTTAATAATCCGATACGATACAAGCAAACCTAAACCATTTCCTTTTTCTTTTGTAGTGTAAAAGGGCTCGCCAATTTTATCAAGAACTTCTTTTGGAATGCCGCAGCCATTATCGGAGACAGATACAATGGTTTCGCTGCCTGATTGTCTGCATTTAATCGAAATCTCACCGTTCGGCCCGCGATTTAGTGCATCCATGGCATTCTTAATCAAATTAATAAACACTTGTTTTAATTGATACTTTTCGCCAAAAATAGGCACGAATGGCGATTCATAATATTTTGTTATTTTTACTCCTTGTCTAAAAGCCTCCGGCTCCATTAAAAACACAACTTCATCTAATAACTGAACAATATTTAGACGGACAAAATTATGTACTTGCGGCTTTGCCAAAATCATCAGTTCACCGGCAATATGATTTAAACTTTCAAGCTCTCCATCAATGACATCTAAAAATTCGTCTTTGACCGCTTCTTTATTTTCACGCATCAATTGGATAAAGCCTCGAATTGCCGTCAAGGGATTACGAAGTTCATGCCCAATTCCTGCCGCTAACTCGCCAATTAAAGCAAGCTTTTCGGTTTTCATCATAGATTCTTCCGCTTTTTTTCGTTCAAGTATGTCAACCGCATAAACGAGTAATGAAGTAGTTTGTCCATTTTCAATCAGCGGACTGACAATCGTCAACCAGAAAATTTCATGCTCGTTCGTTGGATCAAAAAAGTCAAATATCTCTTTTTCCTGTGAATCCCAGGAAAGCTGAAAATGGCGGTTGATCATGTCAGCGGTTTCCTTTGGAAAAAGGTCCTGTGGCCGTTTTCCAACTAATTCATCAGGTGTATATCCCAACTGACCTATTAATTGTCCATCACATAAAGTATATATAAATTCTCCATTTACTTTATCGAGTCTTAAAATAAGTGCCTGCTGTTGCTGGATAATTGTTTTTAATTCACTTTTTGCCTCAAGAAGGGCTTTTTCGTACCTTCTTCGTTCAGTTATTTCCCTGGAAACTCCCAGTATATATCGGCAATCTTGACGATCTTCTTCTAAAAAAATAGGAGTGATGGTTGTTTCAAAGGTTTTTTCTTCGTTATTTAATATCATAATCTCTTCATATGTCATTGATTGTTTTTTCGAAATAGCCCGCTGGTAATTCTCAATAACGGAAATAGTTTCCTGGGGGCTAAAAATTTCTTCAATCCGTTTACTTTTTAGATCTCTTAAGTGTAAACCCGTTGCTTTAAGATAGGCGGGATTTACTTCGAGACATCGAAATTGATTATTCTCTTCCACATCTATTAAAAAAACCATATCCTCTAAATAATTAAATATGGTAACTAAATGGTCTACATTAAAGGAATTACTCATGTTTTGGAGTGAATAATTCACAATATCCACATCTCCTTAATTCATTCACATAACATATCTACCATCATTATACTTTAAAACAATAGGTACGCTAAATTTTTTAATAAAGAAAATATAGCGTACCTATATACAGCCTTGATATAATCGTTTTTAAAAACTTCCACTTTTATTCATAATTTGTTCATAACTATTATGTATGATAATCCTAGGTTGCAAGCCTATTAACTTGACCCCCATAAGTAAATTTTTGCCGGCCATCCTTATGGTCGGTATTTTTTATTCTTTTATTTCTTCTGAGAAAAATTCATGAATATCCGCAACGATCACTTTCGCCATGTCCAGCACAAAGGATAGATGGATCACTTGATCATGAAAAAAGTCAAACGGGCTTTGCGAACTAACAATTCCCGCAATTGAGTAATCCCCGATCTTCATTAATTTTTTTCCGAGTCCCTTGCCTGGATGAACAGGGCCCTTCCTTACCTCGAAACCTCCAACGGAGCTCTTTGCTCCGATACAAGCGTCAATCGCTATCACTGTTTTATCTCCGATTAAGGCTAATTCTGTTTTTAATCTATCCCTCAAATTCAACCCATGTAACGGGTATTTTAATGTTCCAATCACGGTAAAGCCAAGATCCTCCAGCTCACTTCCGACAATCGGACCAAGGCTGTCCCCTATCGAAAGATCAGATCCAATGCAAACAAAGACAACATGATCCCTTTTTAGACCTGCAGGTAAAACTTGATATAGATCTAATTTATTTCCCTGTCTAGTAATCATAAAATGATTGTCGCCCCTTGCCTGTTATACTTCTATAGTAACAGAACTTTTAAAAAATTGAGTGATATTTAACAGATTTCAATTCATTTTTATCCTTTTCCGACAGAAGACTCCATCTGATTTGTGTTACGGGCGCAAGCCCAACAATTCAGGTGGAGATGAATGTCGGTTGGCGGTAGCCAAAACGTATGTTTGTATGGCATTATATTCCTATAAGTTAAAATCTTCAACGCACAAAAGATACTATACGTAAGGCTGTTGCTTCGCGCATAGCTTAGTGGGTGCGTCAACCATCCATGCGTACTCGACTTATCGGGGCTTGTAGCACACGCCAGAGCAATCTGAGTGGTGGCTTCTTCCACAAGGAAGAACTGCTCTTTTTCGAAAGGGTGGTGCAAGTGGGAAAACGATCGTTCGTCGCCAGTACCGACCAAAAACAGTGTTTGGGGAGTGCTGAACAGCGCTTGCCATTCAGAGCGTCACTCGTCTTAATGTTAGACGAAAAGACCTGAGTGGAGAACCCAAGCCCCCACTGAAATGGGAGCCGTAAGGATCTCCGTGGGGGTTGGTTGACTTGAATCTACTCATATGTATTCTTGATATAAAAATAATCAAAAAGGAAACTGTAATTAGGAGAAACTTAATGGTTTATTCATAATTTATTCATACCTAACCATTAAAATAAAAAGTAGTTAAGCTGCAAGCCTAACTACAACTAACCCCCTTTTATAATAGACCCTTTTTGGACCAGCCTCTTGGCTGGTCTTTTTTTGTATTCTAGGTAAAATCACTCACGAATTAGTAATAATTCACTATAAAAGATGGTTACCTAAAAATCAAAAAATATATCGCTAAAATAACTGAAAAGTCTAAAATATAACTATAGGGGGGAAATTTATGAAATCAGCAAAAAAAAATATTATCATGCTTTATTTAACAGATGGGACATTATTACTATCTTTCCTGTTTCATTTTTTACATAGGCAGCTTGGTATCTTTCATTCGATGGCAGGAATGGGTGACCTGTCCTCTGGAATGGTTATTTTGCAAAACATATTTTTAGTAATCCCCATTCTGCTCTTTATTCCTGCATGGCTCTTACATAATAAAGATGAACAAGAATCACTTTTTCAATTATTCATAATGCTTACTTTAACTTTCAGCAGTATTTCCATCATTGCCGGCGGCGGCGGATTAGTCGAATTGCATTTTTCCATCTTTATGGTTATCGCATTGATTGCTTATTTTAATGATATAAAACTTATTTTAATCAGTACGGCTATTTTTGCCTTACAGCATTTTATTGGGTATTTCATGTTTTCACCCTTGCTTTGCGGGTCAATGGTATACCCC
Organism: Neobacillus sp. PS3-12; assembly: GCF_030915385.1. Taxonomy (GTDB): domain Bacteria; phylum Bacillota; class Bacilli; order Bacillales; family Cytobacillaceae; genus JAEVLT01. The sequence goes on from NZ_CP133268.1 coordinate 1,690,969, forward strand.
TTCAGCCTACTGCTTATTCACGCAATATTTTTAATCCTGACAAGCGGCTCCACCATCATGTTAATCATCGCCAAACAAAAGTCCGACCAGGAACATCAAATGCAAGAAGATCATCATAAAGCCGCATTAAAAGAAATTATTCAGCATCTTAATGATAGCACCAAGAACATGGCACAGTTTGTAAGCCAATTATCGCAAGGCTCAGAGGATTCCACAAAGGCCAGCTACGAAATAGCGCATTCCATTCAGACAATTTCTGAAGGAGCCGATAGCCAAATTAATCAATTAGAAAATGGAGTCGAAAATATCCGCTCAATGGCTCAGGAAATAGAATCTATTCACAGCAACGCATCGGAGGTTTATAAGAACGCTCAGAATGCTTTTGATCAAGCCATAAAAGGGCAGGATAAGGTGAAACAAATGGCGGTACAAATGAATATTATCTTAAATACAATCAATGAAGTAAATGAACTTGTCATTGGATTAGAACAAAACTCCAGTCAAATTGGGGAATTTATTGAAACCATTTCGGCGATCGCTGATCAAACCAATCTTTTAGCATTAAATGCATCGATCGAGGCAGCAAGGGCTGGGGATAACGGCAAAGGATTTGCTGTGGTCGCAGAGGAAGTGCGAAAGCTCGCAAAAGAATCAGATGACTCTGCCAAAGAAATCCATAATGATGTTAAAACGATTCAGGAACATATCAAGAGTGTCACCAACAAAATGAATGATGGATTACTGGAAATCAATAAAGGATTAACTCAAGTCGATGAAACCAAAAGATTATTGGATTCGATTTCACAAACATCTGAGATGGTGGATCAACAAATAAATGATATCACTTCCGCTTCTAATCTATTATTAAAAAATGCAACGGAAACAAATGAATCCATGGTTTCTGTGTCCGAAATTACAACATCTTCTTTCCTCAACATCGAGAGTATTTCAGCCGCTGCCCAAGAACAATCTGCTTCCGTCAGTACATTAGATTCGATTATTCAATCATTAAATAATATGACAACAGAACTGAGCGGCCTAGTGGATAAAGTAGATCAATCATTAATAAATAATTGATAATGGCAAAAAAAGAAAGAAGCCGTTACAATTTGTAAAGGCTTCTTTCTTCTAAAAATTGTTCAAAATGAGCAGCCGACATCGGTTTGGCAAAGTAAAATCCTTGAATTTCATCACAATTTTTTGCTGTTAACATTTGCAGCTGTTCTTCATCCTCGACCCCTTCAGCAACGACCCTAAAATGAAAGGAATTAGCCAAGGAAATAATCGAATCAATAATCGCTGCATCCTGGCTGTTTTCGGTGATTCCATTTATAAACGCACGATCAATTTCAGATAATCAATCGGCAGAGATTTTATATAACTTAACGAAGAATAGCCTGTTCCAAAATCATCTAACGAAATAGTGATCCCCAGTTTTTTTAACTCATCTAATTTTGAAATGGCATCATCCATATTATTAAGCGCAATTCCTTCAGTAATTTCAAGATTTAAAAATTCAGGAGCCAGCCCGCTCTCTTGCATCGTTTGTTCAATCATAACAACAAAGTCATCCTGCAGAAACTGCCTGCTCGATATGTTCACACAGACATGAAGTGAGTCATATCCCATCTTTTCCCACTCCATATTTTGTTTACACGCTCTCTCAAGTACCCATTTTCCTAACGGTACGATCATGCCTGTTTCCTCTGAAATGGGGATAAACTCTGTTGGTGAAACAGTTCCAACATCTAGATCATTCCACCGTGCTAAGGCCTCCATACCAGTGATCTTCTTCGTCCTTAAATCAAGTTTAGGCTGATAATAGATTTCAAGTGTTTCTTGTTCAAGAGCCTTTCTCAGTTTTTGTTCAAGCTCCATTTTTCGATTGGCTGTTTGAAAAAACTCAGCAGCATAAAAACGATATTGGTTTCTGCCACATTCTTTCGCAAAATGCAGGGCTGCACTTGCTTTTCTCAGCTCACCATCCAACGTTTCATTCTTATCAGCAATGGAGATTCCAATACTTGCAGCAATTCTAATTTCCTGTTCATCAAAATGAAAGGGTTTGGCAAAGGCATCTAAAAGCCTTTCAGCTAGCAGCCTCGCCTGTTTTTGATTGGTATTTGCCATATAAATAATGAAATCATCTCCGCCGGCCCGAACGACATCTCCAGATGATTGTATGGTTAGAACCAATCTTTGTGAAACATACATAAGCAATCGATCACCAATTCGGTGTCCAAAGGAATCATTGATAAATTTAAAACGATCCAAATTAAAATACATAATACAAACAGGTGCCCCATTGTATGTTGAGTCGATGTACTCTTTTGAAAGATAATGGTTTAGATAGTTCATATTTGGCAAACCAGTAAGACCATCGTGAAACGCCAAATGTTCTAACTTCGCTTTTGCCAGCTTTTTATCCGTAACATTTAAAGCCAGCCCAGCGATTGCTGAAGAGCCGTTGATCATAGTATTCGCAGCCTGTAATTCAAGATATTTGATAGATCCATCATGGGTAAGGATTTGAATTTCATCAATAAAAAAGAGCCTTTTTCCTTCTAATAGATGTTAAAATTGATTCGTAAACGTTCACGATCTGCTTCTACTACAAAATTTAAAAAATTCGATCCTCTGAGTAATTCTTTTTTGGAGACACCCATAAAATCAGCCAACCATTGGTTTACAAAAACAGGGGTACTATTATGAAGCAAATAAACACCGGCAAATACATTTTCAATTAATGTTCTATACCTTTCCTGCGATTCTTTAAGATTTAACGCCAATTGCTTTTGCTTTGTAATATCAGTAATCGTACCATCATATCTTTCCGCTTCTCCATTTTCATTAAATACCGGCAGTGCTCGGTCCCTGACCCAGCGAATATCTCCATCAGGACGTAAAATGCGGTATGTAAAATCATACTCTTCATTAGCTTTAATTTTTTTCTCTATTTCACCAATTATATATTTGTCGTTCAGGTAAACAGCCTTTTCCCAAAACTGGGCATCTTTAGATGTTTCGTCACTTTGTTTTCCATATATTTTTTCAATCCCTTTTGAAATAAGCATTTTCCCCTTAAAATCGTCAGACCAAATCGCCAGATCTAAATGATTGAAGATGCTTTCAAGAAGGGTTTTTGCTTCTTTTAATTCATTTTGTTTGTCATTGTTTCCTTTAACAAGTATTCCAACTGTAATCGAAATCAAAATATTTAACATGATAAGCTCTAAAAATGTAATCAATTCTGAGTTCGTTATGCCATCCTTCTCCCAAGTCTCCATTACATAAAATAAAATCGATTCGACAGCAGTGTTAATGAAACCATAGTTCCTACCCTTTTTAAAAACAAAAATAATCGTTGGAATTAAATAAAAAAACCAGATAACATTATGGAACTGCTTATCAGAGATATCATCTACATCTAATGCTGGAACAACAATCAGAATAGCAACAGATAAAATCCATGTTTTTACTTCAATTCCCAAAAATGATTTTGATAAAAAATGAAACAAAGTTACTACTCGCTTTGTCGTCTCTTTTGTAGGATTATACTTAATCATAACATAGTTTTTCTAGCAATTTTTTGACGAAAAAGGAATAGAGAGTGTCCCCTCTATTCCTTTTTTCTTATCATTTTATGTAGTTAAATTCTATTTCATCGATTTTTTCATTATACTCAACATGCAAATCATGGCTATCAAAAAACCATAAATCCGTTTCCTCTACAAAAAAAACAATCCCGTCCAGTTCAGTTTGAACAGCGATATCGATGGGATCATCTATTGAAAATCCAAGTGCATAGCCTGGTTGGACCGAACTATTCCCATAAATTTTAGCAAAGAAACGAAGATGGTCTCCTTTTTTAACCTCTAATTCATCTTTAAACCATTTTAACGCTTGCTGACTAATTTCTATCTTCATGCATGATCCACCTTTTCTGTCATAAATGCTAGGGATAGTATCTCCCCAAAAAGATTCCGCAACTCTTATAATAATAAAGAAAACTCGCCGATTGGCAAGCTTTAGGGCGTAGACAGAGGCGTAGTTGCACTTATGCGACATAAGAAAGTATAAATTTCGGAAAAATTTATACTTTCTTATTAGCCAAAAAAGAGAAATAAACCCCTAGTATGAGGATTATTTCTCTTTCTTTTTAAAAATATTGTTTAATAAACGTCACGCTGGTAACGTCCTTGTTTTTGCAGGTCATTTAGATAGGCTTCGGCATCTTCTTGGCTCAATCCGCCTTCTTGTGCAATCGCACTTATAAGCGCATTGTGGACGTCTTTCGCCATGTTTTGCTTATCTCCACAGATGAAGAAATAAGCTCCTTTTTCTAGCCATGCAAACAATTCTTTGCTGTGTTCAAGAATTTTATGCTGAACATAAACTTTTTTCTCTGTATCACGAGACCATGCGGTACTAAGTTTTGTAAGAACGCCATCTTTTTGATGTTGTTCAAATTCGTCATGATATAAGAAATCGCATGCTTCATGCTGGTCGCCAAAGAATAACCATGTTTGGCCTGTTGCTTTTGTTACGGCACGTTCCTCGATAAAAGCACGGAATGGCGCAATACCAGTACCAGGACCAACCATAATGATATCAGTCTCTAGAGATTCTGGCAGATGAAAATGTTTATTTGGTTGAACAAATACTGGAAGGGTATCACCTTCATGTACACGTTCAGCGCATAAAACGGAACATACCCCTTTACGTTCGCGTCCATGAGCTGTGTATCTTACTGCACCGATCGTAAGATGTACTTGTCCAGGATGTGCTGTGAAGCTGCTTGCAATTGAATAAAGGCGCGGTGTCATTTTTCTTAGAAGTGACACAACCTCTTGGGCAGTAGCCTTCCATGGACCGAAGTCACGTAGCATATCAAGCAAATCACGCCCAGAGGTATATTCTTTCAATTGGTCAGCATTTTCAGCTAATATAAGCTTTTTTAAATCTTCATTGTCTGTCAGTTCTGCTGCCTGCTGCAGAATCTTCTTCGACAATAACGTAATTTCAAAGTAAGATGTTAGCGCTTCCTTTAATGGAAGTGTATCACCTTGCTTATTAATGGTAACAGTAACTTCTGGATCCCATTTCATTTCTTCCAAAAGGGCAGCAACAAGTTCTGGATCATTGGAAGGCACAACACCAAGGGCATCTCCTGGGTTATAGGATAGGCCTGATCCTTCTAATGAGAACTCGATATGCCTCGTTTCTTTGATTGAGCCAGCACCATTTAAATTAATATTTTTAAGAATCCTTGCAGGAAATGGATTCGTTCTTGAATATGGGCTTGGCACCTTTTTGTCTTCAACAGTAACTGCCATATTATTCACCTCACAAATGTTGTCCTAAAGCTAGGATAACACAGGTTGACAAAATCAGATATATTTTTTTCATCCACAATTTGAAATTAAAGGTATAACAGTCTTATTGTACTAACTGGATTTCTCATTTCTTCAAATACGCTGTTAAACTTCTTTATAATAAAGTACCCTTAAAGAAGAAATAACTCAATAGCTTGTTAAAAACACTTTTCCTTTGGCTATTTTAGAAGATTCAACTACATCAATAGCCTCTTTTACGTTTGATAAGTCGTATTGAGAATCTTCCATCATCAAACTCAATTTTTTATCATTTATCAGCCTTATCACATGATTAAAAGTTCCTAGCCATTTCTCTGTCGGCACATTTTTATTCCAATTGCGTAAATGAAACAAATTAGCCTTCACTTTTGCTTTATTTACAATATCGGCCCAGTTTACTTGTGCACCTGATAAAAGACCAATCGTTAAAAAGTTCCCATTGGGGTGAACACAAAAAGCCAAGTCGGTTCCAAATGAACCTCCAACGGAATCAATAGCAGCATCCGCACCCTTTCCATTTGTTAATTCCATAATCGTCTCGTGGAGTGGAATTTTAGAAGTATCTATCACATAAGAGGCACCGAGATGAAGTAACTCTTCTGTATAATTATTATTTCTCGTCACGGCAATCAATCGAAAACCTAAAATCTTCGATAATTGAGCAAAAATATGTCCTATAGCAGACCCACACGCATTAACCAATAAAACATCATTCGGTCTTAATTTTAATACTTCAGTACAAACCACCCATGCTGTTATTGGATTTATATACATCTGTGCAGCAGTAAAATCATCAATAGTATCTGGTATGCAAACTGCATATTCAACTGATGTTTTAACGAACTCTTGCCACGTCCCTTCACCACGTAAAGGTAATACACGTTTACCAATAAGATTTTTAGAAACTAAAGGACCTACTTCTTCTACAATACCTACTCCTTCATAACCTGGAATATTAGGTAAAGAAATTCGGTGAGCATAGGATCCTCTAATCGGTATTAAGTCCGAGGGATTTATTGGGCGAGCTAGCATACGTACAAGAACTTCATTCTCTTTTGGTGGTTCAATGGCTTTATATTCAATTTTTAGCACATCTTTAGGACTGCCGAATTCGTAAAATCTAATACATTTTGCATCCAAGAGTATTGGTCTCCTTATTCATAGCTTTTGATGATTATTTTTTCAAAATATAAAAAAGACCAGCATCTTCTGCTGGTCTTGAATCCACCTATGTATTGGTGGAGACGGTGGGACGTGCTCTTCCATGCTTTCGTCATGGCACTGACTATATCTTGAACCTGATCATTCCTCAGGTCCCCCGGCGTATTATGCGAAACATATATTTACCTGGTTCCCAGGCAAGTTTTCGCATCCTAGTACTACCAATGTTCATGGCAGCCTATAAGTCGATACACGGCTGTTGGATTACTCCACATACCGCTCGGCATTGCCTTACCGCAATTAGCGGGTTAGGTTTCACCGATAAAGCCGGATTTTCACTTATGTGTTACCACATAAGGCGACTAATGAAAATCGAACCCACGTCCAAAGATATCGGCACTTAAGCTTCTACGAGTGTAGTCGACATATTGGCGCTTCGCTGATCCTTATGCCTATCGACAGGCGTCGGGTCAGCTAGCCTGGTTGTTCTCTTCCTTCATCCTCAGGCGGTGGAATCCGGCGTAGCCCACTAAGAGTGAGTCCCTTACCCTACCACATGGGCGATGGAGGGAGGAACCGCTAAAGCGCTATTAAGCTGCTAAAGCGAAAGAGTTTTGTGTTTTGCCAGTTATTGGCTTTGACGTTTTAACGAGGCCGATCCCCTCGACTCGCAACCTAAGCTCGAACTACCCCTGTCGAATCCGTAGCGTCCCCATATAAAATGGTCAACTGCTTAATTAGGCAAGTTTGACGTTAGGATACTCAAGAAGGCTTGAGCTTTAAGTTATCGCCGCAATTCCTTGCGACATAAGTTATTATAACATACTGGCAGTAGATTTCAATTGTAAGCTTTTGTAAATTAATTGGAAACTATATCTTCTGACGATCACGAAAAGCCCGCTCAATTTCACGATTTGCTTCTTTTTTCTTCAAGGTTTCTCGCTTATCGTAATTCTTTTTACCTTTTGCCAGGCCAAGCAGTACTTTTGCAAAGCCATTTTTCAAATACACCTTTAACGGCACAAGCGCCATGCCAGCTTCTTTTGCTTCACCGTACAGTTTAGCAATTTCCTTGTTATGAAGCAAAAGTTTACGAGGTCTTAGCGGATCATGATTATAGCGGTTTCCCTGTTCATATGGGCTAACATGCATACTATACAACCACGCTTCCCCATTTTGAATTCTGGCATACGAATCCTTCAAGTTACATTTGCCAGCACGAATGGACTTAATCTCTGTACCCTGCAGGACAATCCCGGCTTCGTATGTCTCCTCGATAAAATAATCGTGGTAAGCCTTTTTGTTCTGTGATACAACCTTGCCTTCACCCTTTGGCATACAATCACCTCTTTACTATCATTCCATTTTATCAGACTTTGACCAAAACGGAAAGAGAGCCCTTTTCTCATAGAGAGTGACACTGACTTACTTGGTTGGCTTGAATTCCATCCAATCGATTGGAGACAAAAATTAAATTTCTATATAAAATAAGAAACGTTGATTCACAGACAAGAAAGGGCGAACTTAGGATGTTAGAACCATTTTTCCATGGATTTATTCTTGCACTAGGGCTGATTCTTCCTCTTGGTGTCCAAAATGTTTTTGTTTTTAATCAAGGGGTACTACAGCCGCGTTTTGTTCATGCATTACCAGTCATCATAACAGCTTCTATATGTGATACCCTCTTAATCCTAGTATCTGTTTTGGGTGTTTCATTTGTTATTTTAGGTTCATTTTGGATAAAAATAATTTTAATTGGGGCAGGGTGTATTTTTTTAATCTATATGGGATGGACCACATGGAATAGTAAACCAAGTAATGAAAGTGAAAGAGAAGTAAGTGCGAATAAATTCTCTTTAAAAAAACAAGTATGGTTTGCAGCATCCGTTTCCTTACTGAACCCGCATGCCATCATGGATACTGTAGGTGTAATTGGAACAAGTTCATTAAGATACCAAGGGGAAGATAAAGTAATCTTTGCTTTTGCTTCTATTTTGGTTTCATGGATTTGGTTTTTTGGGCTTTCACTGATTGGTCGAATAAGTGGAAAGCTTGATGAATCCGGTAACTTTATGTTGATATTAAATAAAATATCAGCTCTAGTTATGTGGGGAGCAGCAGTCTACCTTTTGTTTACTTTATTTAGTAAATAGGACAAGTTAATTGGGAATTAGTGATCGAGGGCGTTTCTACAATAAGTGAAGACGTATTTTTCTTATTGATGTCTTATTCAAAAACTTTAATAAAAATAACAAAGTTAAATTATCTATATTCTTTTCTAGTGTAGGAAAAGCTATTACAGTGCTTAAAGAGAGGTGGCACTTACTATGAGCAGATTTTCATATTCACTAAGGAGGATAACGATGGGAATTTTATCTGGAAATCCAAAAGAAGAGCCTTTACACTACGGGGAAGTCTTTGATATTTGGGCTTCACAACTAGTCGGAAATGGTCTGATTGCAGGTTATCAAACGATGTTGAACCACGCAGGTGATGAAGATTTAAAGAAGTTATTAGTAGAAGCAATTGAAATTTGCCAGCAAGAAAAAAAACATGGTGAAGAGCTATTAAAAGAAAACGGTATCGGCTTACCACCTGCTTCTCCCGAGCCTCCGGTCGCATGTTTGGAGGATATTCCAGTAGGTGCAAGAATTCCAGATCCAGCAATTGCAGCTACACTTTCTGCTGATATTGCTGCTGGATTAGTAGCTTGCAGCCAAGTAATCGGAAAATCCATCAGGGAAGATGTTGCTATGATGTATGGTCAATTTCATATCCAAAAGGCAGCCCTTGGAGCAAAAGTGCTTCGTTTAAATAAAGAAAAAGGATGGCTCATCCCTCCACCACTGCATCTAAATAAACATGGTGATTGTTAATTTTTTTTGACACGGTTATTTCTAGCCGTGTTTTTTATTATGCCTACCCAGGAGTTTATTCGAAAAAAGCAATCGAAAATGGATAAAAAAATGGCTCAGTATTGTGAACTGAGCCATTTGCAAATCGGTTACATTTTCGATTGTATTTTCGGTTTTGCGACGGGAAACTGAACTCTCTTTTTCAAGTATTAACGGCGTTTCTTTTTCCGCTTCGTACTTTTTGAGATTGGTTCATTTTCATAATGCTTACGTTTCTTTTTCGCCTTACCTGCTTTGTCTACAGCATTCCCACGTTGATTCTTATCTTCTGCTTTTCCACGCCGTGGCTTTTTCTCATTGCTGCCTGTCTTAAACACCTTCGGAGCCACAGTCCGATCTCTAAGCGGTGTTCCTTTCATGCCAACGATTTCAAAATCAATTGATCTTTCATCTTTATTGACCTTAACGACCCGAACTGTTATTTCATCGCCAATGCGGAAAACATTCCCTGTCCGCTCACCAATCATTGCATAATGGCGTTCATCATAGCGGTAGTAGTCATCCGTCATATAGCTGACATGAACAAGACCCTCAATTGTATTTGGCAGTTCAACAAACATCCCGAAATTGGTCACCGAGCTGATAATACCATCATACTCTTCACCAATTTTATCCTCCATATACTCGGTTTTCTTCAATTCATCTGTTTCCCGTTCAGCCTCAACTGCTCGACGCTCCATCCTCGATGTATGGTCAGCAATTTCAGGCAGGCGGGCATTCCATTTTTCCCGTGTTGTTTCATCCAGCTTACCTTCGATTAAATAAGTTCGAATTAAGCGATGTACAATCGTATCCGGATAACGACGGATTGGCGATGTAAAATGGGTATAGAACTCCGTTGATAATCCAAAATGGCCAAGACATTCAGGATAATACTTGGCTTGCTGCATTGAACGCAACATGACAGTTGAAATAACCATTTCCTCTGGCTTCCCTTGAACCTCTTCAATGATTTCCTGCAATGCTCTTGGATGCACCTCATTGGCCGTCCCTTTGACAATATAGCCAAAGTTGGTGATAAACTCGAAAAATCTTCTTAGCTTATCTTCCTTTGGATCTTCATGGATACGATAGATAAACGGAACTTCCATCCAGTGGAAATGCTCAGCAACCGTTTCATTGGCAGCCAGCATAAATTCCTCAATCAAACGCTCAGCAACTGAACGTTCCCTTAGGACCACATCTGTCGGTTTCCCGTCTTCATCGACAAGAACTTTGGATTCTTTAAAATCAAAATCAATGGCCCCGCGATTCATCCGTTTATTTCGTAAAGTTGTGGCAAGCTCTTCCATTAGCTCAAACATTGGCACAAGCGACCCATAACGATTGCGTGTCTCTTCATCCTTATCAACGAGAATGCGGTTTACATCAAAATAAGTCATCCGCTCCGTTGTTTTAATAACACTTTGAAAAATTTCATGGTCAACAACGGTGCCATCGGAGCTAATTTCCATATTACAGGACAATGTTAATCGGTCGACTTTCGGATTTAATGAACAAATTCCATTGGACAAGCGGTGCGGGATCATTGGAATTACCCGATCGACCAAATAGACACTTGTTCCTCTTTCTTCTGCCTCCGTGTCAATTGCCGTTCCTTCTTTTACATAATAGCTGACATCTGCAATATGTACGCCTAATTTATAGTTCCCGTTCTCAAGCCTTGTGACCGTTACGGCATCGTCAAGGTCCTTTGCATCGGCGCCGTCAATTGTCACGATCACTTCATTACGAAGGTCACGGCGGTTAGCCAATTCACTTTCCTCAATCGTATCAGGTGTTTCTTCAGCCTGCTTTAATACTTCCTGCGGGAATTCAAGCGGTAGCCCGTGCTTATGGATCACAGAAAGGATGTCCACTCCTGGGTCATTTTTATGACCGAGAATCTCAACAATTTCCCCTTCCGCACTTTTTCTTCCTTCAGGATACGTTGTCAGGTTCACAACAACCTTATGCCCTTCAACCGCACCTTTTGATGTTGCTTTTGGGATAAAAATATCACTCGCAAATTTTTTATCATCTGGGATTACAAAGCCAAAATGCTTGCTTTCCACATACGTACCAACGATTTGCTGGGTTCCTCTTTCAAGAATCCGAATGACACTGCCTTCACGGCGCTGCCCAGTAGCATTTCCTGACACACGGACCATAACCGTATCCCCATGCATTGCGTTATTCGTTTCTGTCGGCGGAATAAAAATATCATCCATCCCAGGCTCATCGGGTGCCACAAAAGCAAATCCTTTTGAATGCCCAATCAGCCTGCCGCGAACTAGGTTCATTTTTTCAGGAAGGCCGTAGCGGTTACTCCTTGTGCGGACAACTAGTCCTTTTTCTTCCATATGAACGAGTGCTTTCACAAATTCCTTGAAATCCGTCGAGTCTTCAATCCCGAAGGCTTGTTCAAGCTCTTGAACAGTTAACGGTTTATAGACCTCGTCTTTCATGTAATGCAAAAGCTTGTCGATATGCTTTTGAATAGAATCTTCCAAATAAATTCCTCCTTATAAGTCATCATTCCAATCTAATTTTTCTAAAAAGTTATAAACATCCTCATGTAGCTGGTTGCGTTCTTTATCAAGTGTAATAACATGCCCTGACTGTTCATACCATTTTATTTCTTTAAAATCGGATTCTACTCTATTGTATATGATATTGGCACTGTCAGTGTTGATCATTTTGTCATGTCTTGCTTGAAGAACGAAAGTTGGTGCGTAGATGAGATCCACATGTTCACGAACATCTGCAATTAACTCTTGCAGAGCTTTTAGTGTTTGCATGGGTGTTTTTTCAAAGTTTCTCATTTCTTCTTCAATTTGCTCTGGCGATTTTCCTTCATGATTTTTATATTCTTTTGCATATTCAAGAATTCCTTGATACATGGTTTCTTCACTTTTTATATACATAGGTGCACACATTGGAATAATTCCTTTTATAGGAACAGTGTAACCCAATTTTAAAGAAAATACCCCGCCAAGCGAAAGACCGGCCACAGCAATTTCGTTATGTCCCATATTTTTTAGGTGTTCGTATCCATTTATTACATCCTGCCACCAATCTTCAGGTCCGGTATGGACGAGTTCCTCCTGGAGGAACGGCGTGGCCTTTGTAGTGAGGTGCATGGCAGGTATAGCCTTTTTTTTCGAGGAAGCGGCCTAGCATGCGGACATCGGCTGATGTTCCAGTAAATCCATGCAAGAGGAGCACTGCTCTTTTCGGCTTTAAAGGTAAATGGTTTTGTAATCTTGACTTTCATTGTAATCCCCTTTTCTATTCCACTCCTTATAGTTTTAGCAAAGCAATGAATAAGATGCCAGAAAAAAGACTTATTTACTTCTTGTATGGGGTCGAAATGTTTTTTAAAATGAAGGTAAAATGGAGGTGAATTATGATTGTTGTGAAATCACGTTGTGAATCAGAAGAATTATTGGTATTTGGAAGTTTACATTTGCGAATGGGCTTATGTTCTAGTGATACCCACTATTATTCAAATTTGGAAAAAGGTTATCAGGGCGAGCTGGCGTTTGATCGAATGGCGGAAGCACATCTTTCCGATGATTGGCTGGCTATCAATGATTTGCTGCTTGAACATCATAACCGAATTTTTCAAATAGATTCTGTTTTGGTAAGGAATGGTCGGATGTTTTTAAATGATGTGAAAAATTTTGATGGTGACTACATGATGAAAGATGGTTTTTGGTATACTGCTTCCGGGAGTGAAATTGACGATCCATTGGAGCAATTGGAACGATGTGAGTCTCGTTTGCGCCGACTGTGCCGTGATCTTGGCTTTTCTTTCCCCATTGAATCCCGCCTTGTGTTTGTGAACCCCGAGTTTTATCTCTTTCAAGCTCCTCTAAATTTACCGATTATCTATCCTGCTCACCTCAATCGCTACATGAATCAATTAAAAATGAAATCAGGCAAATTAACTGAACGCGATATGAAACTTGCGCAAAAGCTGGCTTCCCTCCATAAAAAGAAATCGCCAATTACAAGGGTTCCTCCATATACGTATGAACAATTGAAAAAAGGGCTTGCTTGTGCCTGCGGGTGTGGGTTTATGAAGGTGCACAACAGAGAGATATTAGTCTGTTCGGTTTGCAACCGACTGGAACCTGTGGAATTGGCTGTTTTGCGGAATGTTGAGGAATTAAAGAGGCTGTTTCCTGATCTAAAAATAACTACATTTGTTGTGCATGATTGGTGTAAGATTATAAATTCGAAAAAGATTTGGAGGATACTTAGAAACAACTTTGAACTAAATAGGAACGGAAGGTCTTCATACTATGATCAGAAATAAACATTTATGCTAATTGGAAGTTATATTCATTCCACTTCCCCTGAATTTCCTTGAAAAGTGGAATGATTGGCTTTTATTCATTCCACTTTTCCTTAGATTCATTGGAAAGTGGAATGATTAGCTTTTCTTTCCACTTCTCCTTAGATTTCCTTGAGAAGTGGAATGATTAGCTCCTATTCATTCCACTTCTCCTTAAATTTCTTTGAAAAGTGGAATGAATCGACCTTTTTTCACTGAATTCATATTTCGTGTTTAAAAAACAAAAAACCCAGCAATCCCGCCAGGTTTATGATCTCGGTATATTATATTTTGAAATAACTAACCCCAACTGCGAGCAAGAAGAAGAGTACCGATAACACAACAGTTATGCGGTGTAGGATCAAATCGATACCGCGTGCTTTCTGTTTTCCAAACAATTGCTCTGCACCACCAGAGATGGCACCAGATAAGCCTGCGCTTTTTCCAGATTGTAATAAAACAATAATGATAAGTGCGACACTAACGATTACTAATAATGTAACAAATAATGCATGCATGTAAGACACCTCCTGTTAGACGTACATTTCACAGTATTTTAAATTTACCACATTCGGTACCGTTTAACAATAGTACAACTTGTGTCAGGATTCCTAAAAAAAGATGCACCAGCGTCCAGGTGCACCTTCTTTTGAAAAATTACTTGCGTAGGTTATAGAAAGATTTGATTCCGTTGAATTGAGCGACTTCACCAAGATTGTCTTCGATGCGAAGCAATTGGTTGTACTTCGCAATACGGTCTGTACGGGAAGCAGAACCTGTTTTGATTTGGCCGGCATTTGTTGCAACAGCGATATCAGCGATTGTGCTGTCTTCTGTTTCACCAGAACGGTGAGAAACTACAGCTGTGTAACCAGCGCGCTTAGCCATTTCGATTGCATCAAATGTTTCAGTCAAGGTACCGATTTGGTTTACTTTGATCAGGATGGAGTTCGCAATACCTTTTTCGATACCTTCAGCTAATTTCTTCGTATTGGTTACAAATAAGTCGTCACCAACTAATTGAACTCGTTTGCCAAGACGATCTGTTAAAAGCTTGTGGCCTTCCCAGTCGTTTTCGTCTAAACCGTCTTCGATTGAAATGATTGGGTATTTATCGCAAAGCTCTTCGTACCAATCAACCATTTCAGCAGAAGTTTTTACAACGCCTTCGCCTGATAGATGGTATTTGCCATCTTCTTTGTTGTAGAACTCAGATGATGCTGCATCCATGGCAATTTTAACTTCTTCGCCTGGTTTGTAGCCAGCTTTTTCAATCGCTTCAATGATTGTTGTAATGGCTTCTTCATTTGACTTAAGGTTTGGAGCAAAACCGCCTTCATCACCAACAGCAGTGTTGTAGCCTTTACCTTTAAGAACTGATTTTAGGTTATGGAAAATTTCTGCGCCCATACGTAATGCTTCTCTGAAGTTAGGAGCACCAACTGGCATAATCATGAATTCTTGAATGTCTACGTTGTTATCGGCATGCTCACCGCCATTAATGATGTTCATCATTGGCACTGGAAGCTGCTTAGCGTTGAATCCGCCAAGGTATTGATATAAAGGAACATCTAAATAGTCAGCAGCTGCGCGGGCAACAGCCATGGAAACACCAAGGATGGCGTTAGCTCCTAATTTTCCTTTATTTTCTGTTCCATCAAGCTCGATTAAGCGCTGGTCCACGCCAACTTGGTCAAGAACACTGAACTCTTCGCCAACGATGACTGGAGCAATAATGCTGTTTACATTATCGACAGCTTTTAAAACACCTTTGCCAAGGTAGCGCTCTTTATCGCCATCACGAAGTTCAACTGCTTCGTATTCACCTGTAGAAGCACCACTTGGTACTAAAGCGCGTCCGAATGCGCCAGATTCAGTATAAACTTCAACCTCAACAGTTGGATTACCGCGGGAATCTAATACTTCACGTGCATATACATCAACAATAAATGGCATTTTTTTCTCTCCTTCATGGATACAAGATTATTTTATAATCGTTTTTCCTGTCATTTCTTTAGGTTGTTCAAGTCCTAAAAGCTGTAGCAAGGTTGGGGCTAAATCAGCAAGGACTCCGCCATCACGCAATTCCACTCCATGTTTTGTTAAAATAACTGGAACTGGATTAGTTGTATGGGCTGTCATTGGGTTGCCTTCAATGGTAATTACTTCATCAGCATTACCATGGTCAGCCGTAATGATCGCAACGCCGTCTTTTTCAAGGATTGCGTCAATAACTTTTCCTAAGCATTCATCAACAGTCTCAATCGCTTTGATGGTTGGTTCAAGCATTCCTGAATGTCCAACCATATCAGGATTGGCAAAGTTTAAAATGATAGCATCGAATTTATCGTCATGGATTTCTTTCAGCAACGCATCTGTAACTTCATATGCACTCATTTCCGGTTGAAGGTCATAGGTTGCGACCTTTGGTGAGTTGATCAATATCCGCTCTTCCCCAGGGAACTTTTCTTCACGTCCCCCATTAAAAAAGAATGTTACATGTGGATATTTTTCCGTTTCAGCAATTCGAAGCTGTTTTAAACCATTTTGCGATAAAATTTCACCAAATGTATTATCCAAATTTGTTGGTTTAAACGCAACATATCCTTGAACTGTCTCACTGAAATGAGTTAAGCAAACAAAATGGAGATCTTTCGGATGCTTCGGTCCGCGATCAAACGAGCGGAAGTCTTCATTCGTAAACGTATTCGAAATTTGAATCGCTCTGTCTGGACGGAAATTATAGAATATAACAGCGTCATTATCTTGGATCGTTGCAACAGGCTGTCCATCTTCTTTTGTCACCACAGACGGAAGAACGAATTCGTCGAAAATTCCATGCTCATAAGAGTCTTTCACAACATCAATTGGATTGCTGTAGGAAGGACCTTCGCCGTACACCATGGCACGATAAGATTTTTCAACGCGCTCCCAGCGTTTGTCGCGGTCCATTGAATAATAGCGGCCGGAAATAGTCGC
This sequence comes from Neobacillus sp. PS3-12, assembly GCF_030915385.1. Lineage (GTDB taxonomy): Bacteria > Bacillota > Bacilli > Bacillales > Cytobacillaceae > JAEVLT01. The sequence goes on from NZ_CP133268.1 coordinate 1,707,720, forward strand.
AAATTCTCCAACGCCGTACTCCTTCATTTTCTCCAGTGTTTCCTGAATATATGTTTCTGCTGTTTTTGGACCGACGTCACGACCGTCAAGGAAAGCATGAACATATACCTTTTTCAGGTCATGATCTTTCGCAAGTCTAAGAAGCGCAAACATATGATCAATATGGCTGTGAACACCGCCGTCAGATAAAAGGCCAAAAAGATGCAAAGCTGTATCATGTTTTTTCACATGGTCAACTGCCCCAAGGAAGGTTTCATTTTTGGCAAATTCTCCTTCACGAATAGCAATACTTACACGTGTTAAATTTTGATAGACAACCCTACCAGCACCAATATTGGTATGACCTACTTCCGAGTTACCCATTTGTCCGTCTGGAAGACCCACTGCTTCGCCGCTGGCAAACATGTGCGCATGCGGGAACTCTTTCCATAATCGATCAAAATTTGGTTTTTTCGACTGTGCAACAGCGTTTCCTTTAACTTCACTTCTGCACCCAAAACCATCAAGGATGATTAAGGCTACGGGTGATTTACTCATAACTTCCTGCCTCCACTAATTCTAAAAATGATTGTGCTTCAAGGCTAGCGCCGCCAACAAGAGCACCATCAATGTCTGGCTGGGCCATATACTCTTTAATATTCCCTGGTTTTACACTTCCGCCATACTGAATTCTAAGGGCTTCAGCTGTATCCTGTGAAAATTGTTCAGCCACTACCTTGCGAATTAGAGCACAAACCTCATTTGCATCTTGTGATGTTGAGGATTTTCCTGTACCAATGGCCCAAATAGGTTCATAAGCAATAACGGTTTGTTTTACTTGTTCTCTAGAAAGACCCGCTAAAGCCTTTTTCACTTGGTCGCCAACTAATTGCATGGTTTCGCCATTTTCGCGTTGCTCCAATGTTTCACCCACACAAACGATTGGCAAAAGGTTGTATTTAAATGCTGCCAATGTTTTTTTGTTTACTGTTTCGTCTGTCTCATTAAACATCTCGCGACGTTCTGAGTGTCCGATGATCACGTATTTAACGCCTAAATCTTCAAGTGCTTTTGGGCTAGTTTCGCCTGTAAAAGCACCTTGTTCTTCAAAATGCATGGTTTGTGCGCCAATGGCTACTTCAGTGCCTTTTGTTGCTTCAACAAGGCTGTTCAAAAATAAAGCTGGTGCACAAATAACTGATTCTACTTTATCGCTAGAAGGAACACTGTTTTTTACTTCTTCTGCAAAGCTTGTTGCTTCGGAAAGTGTTTTATGCATTTTCCAGTTTCCTGCAATAATTGGTTTTCTCATGTTGCCCCGTCCTCTCATAAGTGTTGTGCAATATTATTTAATGCCCGACTTGGTTCATCGGTCGCTTCTTCTTTTTTACTTGTCGTTTAAAGCGACAACACCTGGAAGTTCTTTTCCTTCCATAAACTCAAGTGATGCACCGCCGCCTGTTGAAATATGACTCATTTTATCGGCAAGATTGAATTTTTCAACTGCTGCTGCAGAATCACCGCCGCCAATTACAGAATATGTACCTTCTGAGTCAGCAAGTGCTTGTGCAACTGCTTTTGTTCCACCGGCAAATTTATCAATTTCAAAAACGCCCATTGGTCCATTCCAGATGACCAATTTTGATTTTTGAATCACTTCACGGTAGATCTCTTGTGTTTTTGGTCCGATATCAAGTGCTTCCCAATCAGCAGGAATTTCTTCAATTGGAACGATTTTTGAATTTGCATCTGCTGAAAAGTCATCTGCAACTACTGCATCAACCGGCATGTAGAAATTTACGCCTTTTTCTTTTGCTTTTGCCATAAAGGTTTTGGCTAAATCAATTTTATCTTCTTCGAGAAGTGATTTACCAATTTCATGACCTTGTGCCTTAACAAATGTGTAGGCCAAACCGCCGCCGATAATCAAATTATCAACTTTTTCTAAAAGATTATCAATGACACCGATTTTGTCTTTTACTTTAGCGCCGCCAATAATGGCAGTGAAAGGACGCTCTGGATTGGAAAGTGCTTTTCCTAGCACTTCAAGCTCTTTTTCCATTAAAAAGCCTGATACTGCCGGAATATGATGGGCAATTCCCTCAGTGGATGCATGTGCACGGTGTGCCGCACCAAAAGCATCGTTAACATATACATCTGCAAGCTCTGCAAATTGCTTCGCAAGTTCTGGATCGTTCTTTTCCTCACCTGGATAAAAGCGAACATTTTCGAGAAGAAGAACATCTCCATCGTTCATGTCAGCAATCAAGGCTTTGACAGAATCTCCGTATGCTTCGTCTGCTTTTTTTACATCTTTACCGAGCAACTCTGAAAGTCGAATTGCTACTGGTGTTAAACGCATCTCTTCGACAACTTTCCCTTTAGGTCGACCAAGATGGCTAGCTAAAATGACTTTGGCTCCTTGCTCGATCAAATATTGGATCGTTGGAAGCGCAGCACGAATTCGTGTATCATCAGTGATTTTTCCATCCTGCATTGGAACGTTAAAATCTACCCGACAAAAAATGCGTTTTCCTTTCACATCTACATCTTTTAATGTCTTTTTATTCATGCGCTTATAACCCTCCTGATTGTAAGTAGAAAAGGCACAGAAAAAGGAGCGGGGAATCCTCCCCGCTCCCCTTTGAAAAGCATTTAAAATAACCCTAGTCCATTATAGACGTTTCTCGACAAAAATTCCATAAACGTCCACTTTTGGTAAGATTAAAATCCTTTTTTAGCGATAAAGTCAACAAGGTCAACTACACGGTTAGAGTAACCAACTTCGTTATCGTACCAAGAAAGTACTTTTACCATGTTTCCTTCAAGAACCATTGTTGATAATCCATCAACAGTTGAAGAAACAGTTGCGCCGTTATAATCTTTAGATACTAATGGAAGATCTGTGTAAGCCAAAATTCCTTTTAATTCGCCTTCAGCAGCAGCTTTTAATTCTGCGTTTACTTCTTCTGCAGTTACGTCTTTTTCAAGCTCTGCTACTAAGTCAACTACAGAAACGTTTGAAGTTGGTACACGCATAGCCATACCATTTAGTTTCCCTTTTAGTTCAGGAAGTACAAGTGCAACAGCTTTTGCAGCACCAGTAGTAGTTGGAATCATGTTTTCTGCAGCTGCACGAGCACGGCGATAGTCTTTATGTGGTAAATCTAAGATTTGTTGGTCGTTTGTATATGAGTGAACAGTTGTCATCATACCACGCTTGATACCGAATTTTTCGTTTAATACTTTTGCAAATGGAGCAAGGCAGTTTGTAGTACAAGAAGCGTTAGAGATAACATGATGGCTAGCTGCATCATATTTATCTTGGTTAACACCCATAACGATTGTGATATCTTCGTTAGAAGCTGGAGCAGAAATGATAACTTTTTTAGCGCCTGCTTCAAGGTGTTTTGCAGCGTCATCGCGTTTTGTGAAACGGCCTGTTGATTCAACAACAACTTCTACACCAAGTTCTCCCCAGCCAAGTTGTGCAGGATCGCGTTCAGCAAGAACTTTTACTTTTTGACCGCCAACTACAAGGTATTGTCCATCAACCGTAACGTCCTCTGCAAGAGTACCGTGAACGGTGTCATATTTTAAAAGATGTGCAAGCATATTTGCATCTGTTAAGTCATTAATTGCTACGATTTCAACATTCGAGTTATTTAGAGCTGCACGGAACACATTACGTCCGATACGTCCAAAACCATTAATACCAACTTTTACTGTCATTTTATAGTTCCTCCTTTGTTTACGAAAAAAGAAATATTTTATATAAAAAGGATTTAACCTTTTAATAACTTTTTTGCTGCGCCTTCATCTGTAATGAGAATGGTGGATGAAGGGGCTTGTTTCATATAGGCTCTTATGGCCCTTGCTTTACTTGCCCCGCCTGCAACAGCGATAATGTGGGGAATTTTTTCAAGGTCCTTTAATTGCAAGCCGATAATCAATGACTTGTGAATCACTTCACCGGCCTCATTGAAGTAATAGCCAAATGCTTCGCCAGTTGCATTACCGTCCTTTAGCTTTTGGATAAGCTCAGGACTTGTATTTCTGTGTTCTGCCATTGTAATGGCATCACCAATTCCATGTATGACCATATTGGAAGATTGGATTAAAGCTAAAATCTCATGAATACTTGGTTCTTTGATCAACGATTCATAAATCTTCTCGCTGACTTGGTCTGGAACATAAAATACTCGATGCTTAGAACGGGTGTTTTGTGCCATGTTTGCGCATATGACATTCGCTTGATTCCGAACATCTTCACCAATACCGCCTCGTGCTGGTACAAACAAGAGCTCTTTTTCACCTAAGTCAGGAGTAAGTTGTTCAGCAACAGCAGCCATCGTTGAACCGCCAGTGACAGCGATAATATTTTCCCCGTCAAGTAGTCTTTTCATGCAGGAGGCACAAGCTTTACCAAGGTCAATTTTAGCCATTGGTGTTTCATCACTATCCCCTGGCACAATCATCACCCTTCGAATGCCAAGGCGATGCTTTAACTCCAGCTCAATTTCATCGATGCCTCTTAGTTCTCGCATTACACCTTCAAGGTCTTCAAGTAGATTTTTTCCTTCAAGGGTTAAACTCATTCCAATACTATTTGCCTTCACCAAGTTTTGATCTTTTAAAAAATCAACTTCACTGCGAAGGATTCTTTCAGTATACCCAAGATTGGCTGCAAGACTCCTCCTGCCGACAGGCTGCATAAAACCTATATATCGGAGAATGGTGTACCTTTTTTGCATGACTTGAAGAAGGTCAGGTAATAATGTTCTTTGAATATCAATGAACGATCGCACAGATAGCAGCTCCTTTACTCTGTTATAGTTGGTCGACATAAGTCCCGTGTAGACTTATTATGTCCCACTATAACTAAAAAAAATCACTCCTGCTACAAAATCTATTTTAACAGGAGTAAAAATCGATTTCAACTTAAAAGTATTCTTGAAAGCGATTACGAACAAAAATTTTATTAATTTGGCCAAATCCTGCCTCTTTTCCATTAATTAAAAGTACAGGAATCATTAATCCGTACTTTTCCGTTAATTCATCACTTTGATCAATATCAAATTCTTCTATCGTAAATGAATATTCGTCTTTTAGTTCCATAATTGCTTCTTTTGCTTGTTCACAAAGGTGACATTGCTGTCGAGTATACAAAGTGAGGGCGAGTTGAGACATGCTCTGGTCTCCTTTCAGGTTCTAATACCTTTTTCTTTTCGATGATGAAGGGATTCCTAATTGGTCCCGATATTTGGCAACCGTCCTCCTCGAAACGACAATTCCTTCTTTTGTTTTTAACATTTCAACAATTTCCTGATCTGAATATGGACGCAGCTTGTTTTCTTTTTCAATTAAATTTGAGATAACATTTTTCACCTGCGAAGAGGATGTACTCTCATCATAAACCGTTTGAATGGTACTTGAAAAAAAGGTTTTGAGCGGAATCGTTCCAAAAGGTGTTTGCACAAACTTTTCCCGTACAGCCCGGCTGATTGTTGATTCATGGACATCCAGTTCCAATGCAAGTTCCTTCATTGTCATTGGATTTAAATATTGAGAACCCTTTAGAAAAAATTCCACCTGCTTTTCCGCGATTTTCGTAATGACCTTCGCTAAGGTTTCCTTTCGTTGTTCGATGCTTTTCATGATCCACTGGAAATCCTGTAGCTTTTCTTGGAGGAACTTTCCGACATGGTGATCTCCACTCGTTGAAAATTGCTTATAGTATGGTTCATTGAAGTTAATTTTAGGAGTGGATGCCTCCCATAACCGAACAGAAATGCCACCGCTTGTTACTTCGATTATGGCATCAGGCACAATATAGTGAGTATGATCTGTTGAAAATTCCGCACAAGGCTTAGGATTTAATTGTTGGACACGGTCAAATATATCTTGAATTTCTTTTATTGATACTTGCAACTCTTTTGCAAGCATCCTCCATTTTTTTTCTGCAAAAAGGAGAAAATGATCCTTTATTATTTTTTGAGCAAGTTCATCATCTGGAAATTCCCATTCCAATTGCAGCAGTAAGCATTCCTGAAGGTTCCTTGCTCCAACCCCTACCGGCTCAAGGCCTTGAATAATCGTTAGACATTCATCCACTAAGTCCTTAGATATATTTCTTTTTTGGGCAATCTCTTCAGTATCCCCTCTGAAGTAACCGCTTTCATCCAAATATTTTAAGAGATCTTTAATGGTCGATAATTGAAATTTGGAGTATTTTTTAAAATTAAGCTGTGACAAGAGCTGATCTTCAAGTGAGAAGGATTGATCGGCAATCTGTTCAATCCAATCGTTCTTCTTTTCAGCTTTGCCTTTATTCTTGTTATTCTTACGGCTTGATACATCTCCTATTGTAATGAAGGGATTTTCGAGCGCTTTGTTCTCCAAAAATTCAGTTAATTCCTGTGTCGAGTATTGCAGCAAAGCAATTGCCTGCGATAATTCCTGAGTCATTGTCAGCTTTAAGGTCTGTTGCTGCCATAATCCTGCCTTTAAATTCATATCCAATCCCCCTTACATATATTTTACAATATTCGCTAAGAAAAAATAAGATGGGTATAAGCAGTATTTTTTAGAATCACGCTTGTTTTAATGGAAATAGATGACCATTTTTTCAAAAATATGATATATTTTTGAAGGATCATATATTTAGAGATTTTTTAGAAATAAAACAGATTTAGTCTTAAGGTGAAAATTAGATTACAAATCGACAATTCGCATTGATAAAATGTCAATAAATGTTGTATATTGCAATTAACAGTTTTCCTTCAATACGCTTTTAAAACACATGAATTCCAATTGTTAAAATCAGCGTTTAACTTATAAAATTTTGTTCCTCATGACAAGATTAAGAAAGGATGTAACAATGCAGGTTTCCAGATTAAATAAAAAAAATAAGACAAAGAAGAAAAAATTAAAAAAATGGATACGTATTGTAATCCCTACCCTCACCGTTTTATTGATTGGCGCAGGTGCTTATGCCTATAGTGTCTATCACGATGTCACTTCTGCTGTAAGTAAAATGAATGTACCACTTGCAACGAAGAAGCATCCCAAAATTAATTTTAACAATGGAGATCCCATTTCCATCCTAATGGTTGGTGTCGACGAACGTAAGGGCGACTCTGGCCGGACTGATTCGATGATCGTTATTACGGTAAACCCTAAAACAAAAACTACTAAACTATTAAGTATCCCACGTGACACACGGACAAAATTAATTAATAAAAGTAATCCAAGCAAGGACCGTTTTGATAAAATCAATGCTGCCTATGCTTATGGAGGACTTGAAGAAAGCATCGATACAGTTGAGAATTTCATAAATGTTCCAATTGATTATTATATAAAAGTAAATATGCAAGGCTTTCAGGATATCGTAGATGCTGTTGGCGGAATTGACGTTGATAATAAGTATGCCTTTGAACTTGATGGGGTTACACTTCAAACTGGTCCGCAGCATTTAGATGGAATTCAAGCGCTGGAGTATGCCCGTATGAGGCACCAAGATCCAAAAGGTGATTTTGGACGTCAGGAAAGACAAAAAGAAGTCATTTCAAAAATTGTTCATAAAGGAAAATCTTTTTCAGTCGTAACAAAATATAATTCGATTCTAAAAGCCTTAGAAAATAATATCCAAACTAATTTAACATTAGATGATATCATTGGCATTCAGTCTTCCTATAAAGCAGCAGCAAAAAATATGGAGTCACTTCAAGTTGCAGGTACCGGTGCAACAATTGATAAAATTTGGTACTATCAGGTGGATGACCAAGAAAGACAAAGTTTATCCGATCAAATGAGGCAATCATTAGGTTTGCAAACAGAACCTGTAGCGAAGATTATTGATACAAAAGCAACTACCCAAAGCAGTTTAGCAAGTAATTCAAGCAATACCAGCACTGCAACGAAATCAACTACACAGCAAAAAACAAGCACGACAACCAGTACTAGTAAAAATACAAGTACAACAACAAGCACACAGCATTATACAAATACAGGCACAACAACCACTAGCAATTCAAGTACAAAAAGTCCTGCTACTACAACAACAGAACCAACCGCCCCGACCAATTCTGGTACTTCTGGCGGAAATAGCGGGACCTCTGGAACTACAACAGGCACTGCCAGCGGAACTGGAAGCACTGGCGGAAATAGCGGAACTGGCACTACAAGTGGGACTGGGACAAGCGGAAGCGAGAGTTCGACAGGCACAGGCAGCACAAGCGAAGGCACCGGTACTACTGGAAACACCGGAAGCACGACAACCAACCCATAATCATAATAAAAAAGATGTCCGAAGTCTTTCATTGGGACATCTTTTTTATTACGTAAATTTAAAATTTATTTTATTTTCTAAAAATTTGCTATATTTTTTTTACAAACTGCCCATACTTGTACTAGTTTCAACTAAAAAGGTGGGAGTTTCTAAAATGACAAAAATAAAGAATCTAAATCTAATAAAAGGACTAGCCATCCTAAGTGTGATCGTTTTTATGTTTCTAGTTTTTCAAAAAATGCTGCCTGCATATGCAAATATGTCTGCTTCCCAGGTCACCGTCATTGCATCTGAGCTTAATGTTCGGGAAAATGCAGATAGTTCTAGTAAGATTATCAGCCTTGTTCATCGAGGAGAAACGTTTGAAGTTATTCAAACAAAGAATAGCTGGGATCAGATCAAACTGCCAAACAACCAAACGGGCTGGGTCCACAATGCCTATGTTTCTTCAAACAATAATATAGAAGCAACCGTAAAAGCGCCTGTACTAAACGTACGAGAACAGCCAAGTTTGACTAGTCCAATTGTAACTACATTGAAAATGGGAGCCAATATAACCGTCTCAGAGGAACAAGCTGGATGGGCAAAAATTGTGTCTAGTTCCGGTGCTCATGGGTGGGTGTCCACATATTATATTAGCAAAAACACACAACAATCAGTTTCTGCACCCACTAATCAAGCTACAGAGAAAAATAAATCACCCGAAGAAACAAGACCATCAGTTAATTCTGGTGGACAAGCAAAAAAAACTTCAGTCCAAGCTCTAAAAGGAAAAACGATTGTGCTTGACCCTGGCCATGGAGGGGTTGATATTGGAACAACAAGCATTATCGGAACACATGAAAAAGATTTAACCTTAGCAACAGCCCAGGCGGTTGAACAAAAGCTAATAAATGCAGGAGTCAATGTGATCATGACGCGAGAAAATGATACGTTTATTTCATTAAAACAACGTTCAGATCTCTCAAACCAAATGCATGCAGATGCTTTTATCAGTTTTCATTATAATTGGTCAAATGACCCAGCAGTAAGTGGCTTGACTGATTTTTACTATAATAAATCGAAGGATAGTTCATTAGCTGCAGCGGTTTTAAATGAGGTTGTGAATACAACAGGATTAAAGAACATTGGCACAAAATTTGATGACCTATATGTTTTACGCAACAATTCACAACCGAGTGTGCTGATTGAACTTGGCTTCCTGTCTAATAAAGAGGATGATTCGGCCGCAGAAAATGCTGCTTACAATGATAAGGTGGCTCAAGGGGTTTACTTGGGGTTGTTGGATTATTTTTCATAAAAAATTCCTGTGTTTGTTTAGAGACAAACACAGGAATTGATGTACGCCCTTCCCAGAACTCGAATTTCAAGAGCCTTATTCTCTTCCACTTAGCGAGTCATTCAAAGATTTATCTTAAAGCAATTTTCGAATTGTAAAGTTGTCATTTAACAATAGCCAATTTTGTGGATAGGGATAACCTAATGTCCAATAACTAATACCGCGAAGTCCATAATCTTTCGCTGTATCAAATTTCGCCTGGGCACTGCGTGCGTCTTCAAACCAAACCTCATGAGTGACTGCTTGACTGTCTGTATATCGAAAATGAGGGGATTGTGCAACCTGGTCATATTGGATGGTCGCTCCATATTGGACGGCTCGATGAATAGCTTCTTGCTGACTAAAGGTTTCAGCTTGTTGGCCTTGAATATGCGGTAATTTCCAGTCACGTGCGTATATTTGAAATCCCATAAAGATTTTATTTCTCGGAATTACAGTAACCGCATAATCTAACACTCTCCGTATTTGATCAAGTGGGGAAATAGCTTGAGGCGGCCCAAATCGGTACCCCCATTCGTATGTCATTAAAACAACAAAATCAACAATTTTACCATGTGCCGGATAATCATGTGCCTCATATAGCAGTCCCTTTTGATCCGCACTAACCTTTGGTGCCAAGGCAGTTGACACAAAATATCCTGCAGGATGTAATGTATCTACCGCACGTTGTAAAAATTGATTATATAATTCCCGGTCTTGGGGATACACATTTTCAAAATCAATATTTAATCCATAAAACCCTTTTTGTTTCATTGTGTTTAACACATTAGATAACAACGTGGTCTGAATTTCTGTGCTTGAAAGAATAGTATGGGCCAGCTTGGAGCCTGGGTCTTGATAAGTAAAATTGGTGATACATAGCATTGGGGCAATTCTGTCGACTTTTGCTGTCTGGATAAAAGCTGCATCATCGATAGGGCTTAAACTTCCATCTGCATGCATTGAATAAGCAAATAAAGCTCCATAGGTGAGATACGCTCCAACTTCGTGGAATAAGTTTGCGGCTGTAGTACCGGTCCTGTCAGAATAGGCATTCACATCAATGGTTGGTTTATAAGGAGGAATTTGGAGCATAGTACCGGGATAGATCATACCAATGTTTTGAATGTTGTTTATTTGGACAATAGCTTGTACTGACGTACCATATTGCTGTGCAATATGCCATAAGGTTTCCCCTGGAAGAACGGCATGCCGTATGGGGGGTATCACTATAGTCATACCTGGATAAATTTTTGTTGGATCACTAATTCGGTTTGCCTGAAGGATGCTCTGGACATTCGTTCTATACCTATTTGCAATCATCGAAATTGTTTCCCCAGGTTTCACGATAGCTGTTTGATTAGGGGTTGGAATGACAAGAGCTAAGCCTGGAATCAATCTATTTGGATTTTCCAACTGATTTGCAGTTACAATCTGATTGATCGTGACATTATACTTTTGTGAAACCGCCCATAACGAATCCCCTGGCTGAACTACATGAATTTGCATTTATGTCCCCCTTCCATTTAATTTCTCTGTAATAATTGTATTCTTTAGATATTAAAAAAATAACTAGTCATGGTTCTTTACTACAGTTGTGTTCTCGTTTAGACTATTATATTCCTGCCTTTTCTTTTTCAAAATAAAGCGGCCAATTATCTTCTAATCGTTTGGCAATATGATACCCTAGCAATGGCGGTACAGCATTACCAATTATTTTATAAGCACTTGATGCTGATAAGCCTTTTTCATTCTTATTTCCTCTCCAAACAAACTCATAATCATCTGGAAATGTTTGTATTCTTGCACATTCTCGTACGGTTAACCGTCTTTCTTTTAACCCTTGTGAAAGTTCTTCTGAATATCGTCCACCATTTTCAAGTGATAATCTTCTGAACTCGATATTTCCATGATGTTCAGAACGAATAGTTGGAGCGATGCCGTCCAAATTAACTTCAATCTGCCCTTGGCAGTGTGCTCCCATAAATTTAGCTTTTGAATAGCTTTTTTGTGCTAAATCCTCACTTTCTTCTGGTTCTGGTAAACCTATTAGTGCTTTTTTAACAGAAACAAATGGAAGTTTGTTATGATCATCTATATTTTGAATTAAACCTGGTAGAAAATGTGTTTTCTTAGGATAAGGATCATATACATCAGAGATATTTTCCTTCGAAAGCTCAACTAATGCTTTATCATTTAAAGCGTCTTTCTTAAAACCGTAGAATATAACTCTCTCTCTAGATTGTGGAACTCCGTACTCAGCAGAATGAAGTACCTTTGCAGGGATTACGATATAACCATTTTCTCCGATATTCCTAAAGTCATTTTCAATGATTTCTTTAACGTCACCTAAATTAACTAATCCTTTGACATTTTCAGCAATGAATACTTTTGGCTTTGTAAGGGAGATAACTTCTCTCATCCACATATAAAGTTGCCCACGACTTTCAACACTCGGCTCGTCAATTTCAGACAACACCCCATTATGAGATTTATTTGAGTTGAAACCTTGTCTTTTTCCAGCAATAGAAAAGTCTTGGCAAGGGAAACCTCCTGTTACGATGTCAATATTATCTGGGAATTGATTAATTCCGTCATTGTTATATTCTTTCACTATATCGACGATACTTCTCAACTGATAAATATCCGTTGAAATATTTTTTTTCTTAAAAAAAGTGGTCCAAGCTAATTGGGCATAATCTTTTATATCATTTGCAAAAACAGTTTTAAAGTGAGTTTCCTTTAAAATGGACCAGTTTTTATCTATTTTTTTAATTACCCAATGTGGGTTTATTTTAAAATTTAGGGCATCCGAAAGAACTTTAAAACCACCTTCAAATCCCAAATCCAATCCGCCACATCCAGAGAATAACGATATTACATTTTTATTTTTATGTGTAGCAATTGGGTCTATTAATCTCTTTTGTTCAGTGTCTTGTATTAAATCCACTGTTACATTTAACTTCATTCTCATTACCCCACAATTCACTCTTATATTATAAAGGTTTTCTAGCATTTTTTCTTTTGATTTTTATTCCATTTTCCCATCGGCCAATTTAATACAGCACTTCAATGTAAAATCACGAAATGAGCACTTTTACACATGTCGTACTTTTTCTTCTTGTCGTGGTCAATTTCCTCCCCTATGCGTGGTATTAGAAATTAAAAAACACCTAAACAATTGAAACAAAAAAAGTTCCTATGCTTGTACAAAACTCATACAAACATAGGAACTCATTGAATTTTATTACGCCCTCGGAGGGAATCGAACCCCCATCTCAAGAACCGGAATCTTACGTGTTATCCGTTGCACCACGAGGGCAAGCTTATTGCGACTTTTATATTATATGATAGGTTACTCATCTTTGCAAGTGTATTTTATGTTTAAAAATATGATGGATGGTTATCATGATGGATGGACTACTGTGATGTGAAGATTGTCGAACGATTCAAAAACGATTCGTTTGACCTTTATTGACCATCAGTGTATGATAACAATACAAACGATTTTTATAATCCTACATATTAAAGGAGGAAGAACTATGAATTTGATCCCTACAGTTATTGAACAAACGAATCGGGGAGAAAGAGCATATGATATTTATTCCCGCCTATTAAAAGACCGAATTATTATGCTTGGAAGCGCAATCGATGATAATGTTGCCAACTCTATTGTTGCCCAATTATTATTCCTTGAAGCAGAAAATCCAGAAAAAGACATATCCATTTACATTAACTCTCCTGGCGGTAGTATTACAGCTGGAATGGCCATTTACGATACAATGCAATTCATTAAACCGGATGTCCAAACTATTTGTATTGGTATGGCTGCATCTATGGGTGCCTTCTTGCTTACTGCAGGTGCAAAAGGCAAACGCTATGCATTACCAAATGCTGAAGTCATGATCCACCAGCCACTTGGCGGTGCACAAGGTCAGGCAACCGAAATTGAAATTGCTGCTAAACGGATCCTCTTCCTCCGCGAAAAGTTGAATGGCATTTTAGCAGAACGCTCTGGCCAGCCACTTGAAGTGATCTCTAGAGATACAGACCGCGACAACTTCATGACTGCTGAAAGAGCAAAAGAATACGGTCTAATCGACCATATCATTACTAGAAATCCTTTAATCGAAAAAAAATAAATGATCCTATACCCCTAGATGAGATATTCCTCTGGGGGTTTTCAATTTTTAGGTAGTTTTTCGAAAGAAGATAATAAAAAGGGTTTGACCCTTTTCGTCAAACCCTTTTTATTATTGATCTTTTTGAATAAAATCAGAAAGCGCTGCAATTGCGGATTGTTCATCATCGCCATCGGCAATAATATTGATTTCAGTTCCTGTGCTTACTGCTAAACTCATTAGACCCATGATACTCTTGGCGTTTACTTTTTTTCCATCCTTTTCGAGAAAAATATCAGATGAAAATCTGTTTGCTTCCTGAACGAACAGTGCGGCAGGACGAGCCTGAAGCCCTGTTTTCAATTTCACTTCTACTAGTTTTACTTGCATCACACATGCCTCCTCAAACTCTCTTATCTATTTTTTCGGAGCCGATTCACCGGCTCGCAGTTTTTCAGCAATCTCATCAATTTTTCGTAAACGGTGATTGATCCCCGACTTACTAATCACACCGCCTGAAACCATTTCGCCTAATTCTTTTAAGGTCACATCTTGATAGGTAACTCTTAATTCGGCGATTTCCCTCAATTTTTCGGGCAGGATATGGAGACCCACCACTTGCTCAATAAAGCGAATATTTTCTACTTGTCGTAAAGATGCCCCAATAGTTTTATTTAAATTGGCTGTTTCACAATTGACAAGTCGATTTACGGAATTGCGCATATCGCGGACGATACGAACATCCTCAAAGCGGAGCAAGGCATTGTGAGCACCAATGATATTTAAAAACTCGGTAATTTTCTCGGCTTCTTTTAAATAAGTAATATAGCCTTTTTTTCGCTCAAGGGTTTTACTATTTAATCCAAACAAATTCATTAATTCACACAAAGAATCATTATGATCTTTATAAAGAGAGGCAATTTCTAAATGGTAAGAAGAGGTTTCAGGATTATTGACCGATCCCCCCGCCAAAAATGCCCCTCTTAAATAGGAACGCTTACAGCACTTCTTTTTAATTAATTCGCTGGAAATATCATGGGTAAAGGTAAAGCCTTCTCCCAGAATTTTCAAATCTTCAAGGATTCCCTTGGCCTGTTCACTTAAACGGACAATATAGACATTATTTTTTTTCAAGCGCATTTTCTTCCTGACCAGCAGTTCAACTTGCACCTGGTAATTCTTTTTGATTAATGTATAGATCCTTCTGGCAATGGCTGCATTTTCAGTTTGAATATCTACTACCAGTTTGCGGTTGGAGAAGGATAAGGACCCGTTCATTCGAATCAGGGCAGAAAGCTCGGCTTTGCTGCAGCAAGACTTTACTTCTAGATTGGTTAATTCTTTTTTTGTTTCCGAAGCGAAAGACATTCCTTCACCACCTATCTGCCACAACCCAAATAAAAATTTCGCACGGCTATTATTACGATTTATACCTTCGTTTGGTTTCAATTATAAGCAAATTATATAAAATTTCCGCTACTTTTTTAGGGTCGTGTCTTAAGGCCCCATTTGCAAGTTCAGCAATATCTGCTACTACTACCTCCAATCCCAGCTCATCAAGGACTGGAAGGTCATAATAAACGGGATATGCTAATTCACGATTGTATCGAAGTTGAATATCCTTTGGAACTTCTTCATTATTAATCAAAATTGTATCTATAAACCCAAAGCCTAAGTGATCATACAAGGCTTTTACATGATCGCTTGCGGTAAAACCATATGTTTCTCCTGCCTGGGTCATCAGATTGCAAATGTACACCTTTTTTGCTTCAGAACGTCGAACTTCCTGACCGAGAATGGGTACCAAGAGGTTGGGGAGAATACTTGTATATAAACTTCCAGGTCCTAGAATAATCATGTCCGCATTTCTAATTGCTTGAATTGTTTCCGGCAGCGGACGGATATCCTTCGGTGTCAAAAAAACTTTATTGATTTTTTTACCAGAATACGGAATCTTTGATTCACCGGAAATAATCGTTCCATCCTCTAATTCCGCATTCAAAACAACACTGACATTGGCAGCGGGAAGAACTTTTCCATGTACATTTAAAACCTTGCTCATCTCTTGAATGGCATGGACAAAATCACCTGTAATCGAAGTCATGGCAGCCAAGATCAAATTCCCCAGCGAATGTCCGGATAATTCATTTGAAGTTTTGAAGCGGTGCTGAAACATCTCTTCAATGAGCGGTTCTACATCGGATAAAGCAGCTAAAACATTTCTAATATCACCTGGCGGCGGTATATGCAGGTCATGCCGCAATCTCCCTGAGCTACCCCCATCATCCGCAACTGTAACAATTGCGGTAATATCAACAGGGTACTGCTTTAAGCCCCTTAAGAGAACAGGTAACCCGGTTCCACCGCCAATGATGACGATTCTAGGCTGTCCGTGTTGTTTCATTTAGTTTTATCCTTTCTCCTCTCAATGTCACGATGTGAAATATTCGTCTTATAATCTTTTTCAAAAAAGTGACCAATATATTCAGCTAATGCGACCGAACGGTGCTGCCCGCCTGTACATCCAATTGCTACAACCAGCTGCGCTTTTCCTTCCCGCATGTAATGCGGTAGCATAAAGGCCAACAATTCTGTTACTTTTTCTAAAAACTTCTGCGTTTCACTCCATTTTAATACATAGCTGTAAACCTCATCATCAAGCCCCGTTTTTGGTCTCATATGCTCAATATAGTGGGGATTTGGCAGGAAACGCACGTCAAAAACCAGGTCAGCATCAATCGGAATTCCATGCTTAAATCCAAACGACATGACATTGACAGTAAAAATCGCCTTATTATTTTTGTTAAATTCATTAAGAATTTTTTCCCGAAGATCCTTTGGTTTCATCTGGGATGTATTATAAATAATTTGAGCTCTTCCTTTTAACTCTTCAAGGATTTCGCGTTCTGACTGAATTCCTTCAAGTGGCAGACCTTGTGGGGCAAGCGGATGTGAGCGCCTTGTCTCTTTGTACCGTCTGACGAGGGTTGAATCATCAGCATCAAGGAAGAGGATCTGCGGCGTAACCCAAGAGGTTTCAGCTAAGTCATCTAGAGCTCTGAAAAGATCGTCAAAAAATTCCCTGCCTCTCAGGTCCATAACCAATGCTACTTTATTCATCTTATTCCCAGACTCCTTCATAAGTTCTAGGAATTTTGGCAGGAGCGTAGGAGGAAGGTTATCGACACAAAAGAAACCTAGATCTTCAAAGCTTTGGATGGCAACTGTTTTTCCTGCCCCAGACATCCCCGTAATTATGACCATTTGGGTATCGTTCGTCGCCCCGGTACTCATTGCAATTCCTCCTCTACTGGTTTAACTTGGATCAAGCCTATAGCCAATTAATGTAAAATCTTTTGTATAGGTAAATGTTCCGTATATAATCCCATTTCCGTGGACCATATAATCAAGAATATGATGGTCTCCTTCAGCCATTGGCAGTTCTTTTATCTTTTCAATCGGCTGCCACTCTAGCTTTCCTTCAACACTTTGTTCATAGTTGACTCCATCTGAATCCGTTGCAATAAAGGTGAACATCATCCATTCATTGATGACTTGTTCGTCTTCTTTCATAATAAAAGTAAAAATTCCCTTTAATTGTGGATTTTTCAGATAGATGCCTGTTTCTTCCCGAAATTCACGGACACATGAATCTCTGACCGATTCACCTGGTTCCATCTTGCCACCCGGAGCAACCCACCATCCCCGTCTTGGCTTTTGGAGCAACAAAACTTGATCATCCCTTTTCAATACACAATTGGTGACTCTCTGCATCATCTTCACCTCAATCGTAAAAACACTGTATTGAATAGCAAGAAGCAGCTTTTTCACGCTTCCCACTAAAAACTTTTTGAGATAGCATTATTGATTCTATTCATTATACTATTTTTCATATTCGGTCACAATGAATCCAAAGTTGATATTGTGTAAATTATCCGAAAAGCGTAAGAGGACACTTGAAAAGCGAAGAAAAACTTTTTCCAAAAAAAAGAGCACAGGCAGTTATACCTATGCTTGAAAGGATTATATTAAAGGGGGTCAATTACTCCCTTAATCATACCCTTCCATTATTTCACTACTGTTACAGTAGAATTAAAATCAGATAAAAATTATTGCTTTAATTTTAATTCTTCTTTAATTTCCTCAACAAAATGCTGGGCTGCTTGGGCAGCAATACTGCCGTCACCTGTTGCCGTTACAATTTGACGAAGTGTCTTTTCACGGATATCTCCAGCAGCAAAAATTCCTGGTACCTTGGTTTCCATTTGCTCATTTGTTTCAATATAGCCATTTTCGTTGGTAATACCCAAGTTCTCGAATGGCTTTGACAATGGCAGCATCCCTACATAAATGAATACACCATCTGCTTTAAATTCTGATTCTGAACCATCTTGAGTTGAAACAAGTGTCAGACCGCCAACTTTACCATCTGCTGCGTGAATTTCTTTCACCGTATGATTCCAAATAAAATCAACTTTGTCATTCGCAAACGCTCGATCTTGAAGAATCTTTTGGGCACGAAGCTGACTGCGGCGATGGATAATGGTCACTTTGGAAGCAAATCTGGTTAAATAAACGCCCTCTTCAACAGCGGAATCTCCGCCGCCAACGACAACAAGTTCTTTTCCTTTAAAAAACGCCCCATCACAGACTGCACAGTAGGAAACACCACGGCCTCCTAGTTCTTTTTCGCCTGTCACACCAAGTTTTTTGTATTCTGCCCCTGCTGCAATAATAACCGAGTAAGCTTTATATTGCTTAGAACCTGCTACAACTGTTTTCGTTTCACCGTTATCAATAATTTCCTTAATATCACCATAAGCATATTCAGCACCAAATTTTTTGGCATGTTCAAACATTTTAGTCGATAAATCTGGACCTAGAATGCTCTCATATCCAGGATAATTCTCAACTTCCTCTGTGTTAGCCATTTGACCGCCAGGTATTCCGCGTTCAATCATTAATGTCGACAAATTTGCTCTTGAGGTATAGACAGCTGCTGTCATTCCTGCAGGTCCGGCACCAGCAATAATAACATCATAGATTTTTTCCTCTGACATGTTGTTCACTCCTCTACTGAAAAAAGCTTTCTTTTCAATATTATTCCCTGATAATCATATCCTATAAAACAACACAATCTTCGTCCACCCTTTTGCTCAGGGCCTGATATCTTACTCGATATATTCGTTCACCATTTTTACATATTTGCCAACTGTGGCTGAAGAGAGTCCATAACGATCTGCAACTTCTTGCTGAGAAACTTTTTCACTGCGAAGTTTATTCCAAACATAATCTGTTGCAGCAGCCCAGGCTTTTTGATTTTTCAAGGTAACTTTTTGTTCTGCCAATTCGTTAAAAATGGAGAACCACAACAAGTATAATCCAGCTTCAACCTGACCAATCGGCTTA
The DNA here is from genome assembly GCF_030915385.1 of Neobacillus sp. PS3-12. GTDB lineage: Bacteria > Bacillota > Bacilli > Bacillales > Cytobacillaceae > JAEVLT01. The sequence goes on from NZ_CP133268.1 coordinate 1,726,837, forward strand.
TAATGCCGATATAAATGGTTGGCAATCTCATGGGCATCAGCAGCGGAAGAGTGGTCTCCATGATTTAAGTAGGAGAGGTAATGCTTCTCAGGTACTGTGAGATGATCCGTTTTAACAGATGCTAACAACGAGCCTTTTTTAGGTGAAAGGGAAATAAGAAAAAGGGCAAATAATCGTTCCTCCAGATGTTCACTTTCTAGTTTTAGAATGGCTGAACTTGAACGTTTTTCGAAAGCTTGGCTTGATCCCTTTTCATCATTCCAAGGTTCAAAGCCTTCTTTTTCGGGATTTAATTCTAATACTTTTTTCCAAATATTCCGAGCAAAGTTTTCATGGTCTGTATAATATGCTGCATAGGAGAGCCAATAATAAAATGGCGCATCTCCATCAAATCCATGTTTATAAAGCTTTTTCAGCCAGCCGTATGCGAATACATATTCACCGACCAATGCAAACGTAGCACCAAGCTTAAACTGCTGCTCTGACAAGAGTGGCTGAATTTTTTGCAGTCCTTCTAATAAGCTCTTTACTTTTTCTGTCTCACGCTGGTAATGCGCAAACACAAGCTGATTGCATAGCGCATGAAGATTACCAGGATTGCGCTCTAATACATCCTTTAAGATATCCTCAGCCTTTTCAACTTCACCCAAATAGAAATGAGCAAGGGCGAGATTATTATAAGCAGACCAATATTCAGGATACTCTTTGATGACATAGTGAAGAAGCTCAATCGCTTTTTCGAAATAGCCCGATTCCAAAAGCTCACGGGCCTGCTCCTGCTTCATGATTAGATCGTCTTGTTCATATAGCTCTTCCTCTAGTTCATCTGACTCCATCGAGAGGAGCTCAAGCAAATCCTCGGTATCCTCTGAAAAATCGCCATCAGGGTCGAGTTCCATATAAAGATTCGCATGTTGATAGGCATCCTTAAAAAATCCAAGGTGGGCATAGTTATTTGCAAGTAAATAATGACATTCCGTCATTTCCTCATCCAATTCCTCGAGGATAATATGCAACAGCCTGTTCGATTCTTCATACTCACCAAGCTCAGTTAAAATAATCGCTAATTGGCAAGCAATCATCGGTTCGCCAGGCTCAAGCTGAAATGCCCTCTCCAAGTATTTCCTGGATTTTGTATAATTACGGCGATGATAAGCCTTTAAGCCCTCTTTAAAATAATATTCACCTGTAGGTAGAAAGGAAAGAATTTTTCCCTTTTGAATTGTTGCTTTCGCATTTTTACTCATAATTCCTCCATCTTTCCATTAAACATAACTACAGTAGTATATCATATGTCCTTGCTGTGGGAGAAGGGATTGAAAAGAAAGTAAAGGTACAAAATTGTGAATAGTCACACATTTTTTACAATTGCAGAAAAAATGGGGAATAATCCATGAAATTAGGCGATAAAAAACTGGCTTTTGTTCAGCCAGTTTTTAAAAATTCTATTTTTCTCTTTCTTGATGTCTTTCTTCAAGGGTTTTTAATACTTCTGTGAACGGCAGCTCCTGCTCCACTAACAAGACCATTAAGTGGTATAGCAAATCGGATGCTTCCCATTTTAGTTCTTCGTGGCTGCGATTTTTAGCGGCGATAATGACTTCTGCTGACTCTTCGCCGACCTTTTTCAAAATTTTATCCACGCCTTTTTCAAACAAATACGTTGTATAGGCACCTTCCGGACGTTCTTTTTCCCGACTAATGATTACTTGTTCCAATTTTCTGAGGATTTCATATTCTTCCATTTTTGATTACTCCTTCCGAAAAACAACTGATTGCACCCGTATGACATGCCGGACCGTTTGGGTGAACAAGCACAACAATCGCATCGCAGTCGCAGTCTAGCTTCATTTCAACCACCTTCTGCGTATTGCCGCTTGTTGCCCCTTTATGCCATAACTCCTGACGAGATCGGCTCCAAAACCATGTTTCCTTTGTTTCCAACGTTTTGGCGAGCGACTCCTCGTTCATATAAGCAAGCGTCAGTACTTCTTTCGTTTCAGCGTCCTGAACGATTGCGGGTACAAGTCCCTTCTCATCAAATTTTACTCCTAGTGCCTTCATCTTACAACAACTCCCTTTTCCTTCAGGTAGCTTTTGACTTCATGCACCGAGGTTTCCTTATAGTGAAAAATCGAAGCCGCCAAGGCAGCATCTGCTTTTCCTTTTTCAAAAGCATCGACAAAATGATCGGCATTCCCGGCACCGCCAGAAGCAATCACTGGAATCGTAACAGCCTCGCTAACCGCACGTGTTAGCTCGAGATCAAAACCATTTTTCTCACCATCACTGTCCATGCTTGTCAAGAGGATCTCCCCTGCGCCAAGTCCAGCTGCTTCCTGTGCCCATTCCACTACCTTTCGCTCAGTAGGTGTTCGTCCTCCATGTGTAAACACACGCCATGTTCCCCATTCTTCATCATACTTAGCGTCAATGGCAACGACAATGCACTGTGAACCAAAAAAGCGTGCACCTTCTTCAATCAGGGCAGGATTCTGGACTGCAGCTGTGTTCAGGGAAACTTTATCTGCTCCTGCACGGAGAATTCGTTTCATATCCTCAAGGGCATTAATTCCGCCGCCGACTGTAAATGGAATCGCTAATTGAGACGCAACCGCCTTGACCACTTCGACCATTGTTTTCCGCCCTTCGTGGGAAGCAGAAATATCTAAGAAAACAAGTTCGTCCGCACCTTCTTCATCATAAAACTTGGCAAGTTCAACCAGATCGCCGGCATCACGGAGCTGAACAAATTGAATCCCTTTGACAACTCGTCCTTCTTTCACATCAAGGCAAGGAATAATCCGTTTTGTCAGCATAATCATTTCACCTCTTTTAAGGCTTCATCAAGCGTAAAGCGATTTTCATAGAGTGCTTTGCCGACAATCGCACCGCTGATGCCTTTGGCAGCAATCACTTTTAAGTCTGCGAGACTGCTGACCCCGCCCGAAGCAATGACGGTTTTTCCAGTAGCTTCTTGCATTTCAAGGACAGCTTGGATATTCGGACCGGCAAGCGTCCCATCGGTAGCAATGTCTGTAAAAATAAAGGTCTCTGCACCAGCATCTGCAAACCGTTTGCCAAGCTCAACAGCACGAACTTTAGAAGTATCGAGCCAGCCATGTGTTGCGACAAATCCGTCTTTGGCATCGATGCCAACAGCAATTTTAGCTCCATATTTGCGGATCATCTCGGTAGCAAATTCCGGGTTTGAAACGGCAATACTGCCGATGATGACCCGGTCAACGCCATTTTCCAAATAATGAAGAATGTCCGCTTCAGTACGGACTCCGCCGCCAATTTGCACTTGTGCCTTCAACTCTTTTGCCGCTTGAATCACAAAGCGGTCATTAACCCGTTTCCCGTCTTTGGCACCGTCGAGGTCAACCATATGAATCCATTGCGCTCCCGTTTTGGCAAACTGGCTGGCCATATCAAATGGTGAATCTCCATACACAGTTTCTTGATTATAATCCCCTTGGAGGAGACGAACACAATTGCCGCCCCTCATATCAATCGCCGGATAAATGGTAAAACTCATTGAACTGCCTTCCTTTCTTGGACAAGCTTTAAAAAATTGGTTAACAGGGCCATCCCAAGTTTACTGCTTTTTTCCGGATGGAATTGCATTCCGAAAATATTGCCGCGCCCAACGACAGCAGAAACTTCTTCATGATAGCTTGCTTTTGCCAACAAAACATCTGACTCTTTGGCATTAACAAAATAGGAATGTACGAAATAAACAAAATCTTCATTGAGCCCTTCTAAAAGTGGGGACTCTTTGACAAATTGGAGCTTATTCCATCCCATGTGCGGAACCTTATAGCTTTCCCCTTCGGCAGTATTTCCTGGAAAACGGCGAACCGAACCTGGCAGAAGCTTGAGTCCTTCAGTAAAGCCATTTTCGTCACTGTCCTCGAATAAAAGCTGCATGCCAAGACAGATGCCAAGCAATGGTTTTCCGGTTTTGGCAAATTTATGAATGGTTTCGGTAAGCCCGTCTTCATTTAAGCGCAGCATCGCATCGCGAAAGGCACCAACTCCTGGAAGGAGCAAGGCATCAGAAGACATGAGAGCCTGTTTATCGCTAGTGATCATGTACTCTGCGCCAAGTCGCTCTAGTGCCTTACTGACACTGAACAAATTTCCCATTCCATAATCAACAATCCCAATCATTTATAACATCCCTTTCGTTGAAGGAACTCCCTTAATACGGGGATCAATGGTGGTTGCTTCATCTAAAGCGCGGCCTAATGCTTTAAATACTGCTTCAATCATATGGTGGGTGTTATGGCCGTAATGAACAATGACATGAAGGTTCATGCGGGCTTCCAAGGCCAGCTTCCATAAAAATTCATGAACTAATTCGGTATCAAACGTACCTACTCTTTGCGAAGGGAAGTCGGCACGCATTTCGAAATGCGGACGGTTGCTCAAATCGATGACAACCTGCGCAAGAGTTTCATCCATTGGCACAAATGAATTTCCATACCGCTTGATTCCTTTTTTATCTCCAAGTGCTTCACGAATTACCTGTCCTAAACAGATGGCGATATCCTCAGATGTATGGTGGTCGTCGATTTCCGTATCACCGTTTGCATCAATTGTAAGGTTAAATAGGCCATGCTTCGTGAATAAATCAAGCATGTGCGTAAGAAAAGGTACACCCGTGTTAAGATTGGCTTGTCCTTCTCCATCAATGTCCAATGATAGTTTGATTTGTGTTTCATTTGTATTGCGTTCAATGCTGGCTGTCCGTTCCATGGAGTACCTCCTTGTGGTTGTTTGTATATATTTGAGATTGGCGGCCTATTTAGAGATTTTTTCGGTCAACTTTCTCGATGACCTTGGGCTCTCCTTTTTCTATCCTTCGGGTATTGAGAATCTTTCTCGATGACCTTGAGCTTTCTTTTTTCTGCTTTTCGGGCATCGAGACGCTCTCTCGATGACCTTGGGCTCTCTTTTTTCTGCCTCACGGGCATTGAGAAGTTTTCTCAGTGACCTTAGGTTCTCTTTTTTCTGCCTCACGGGAATCGAGCCGACCACGGCATTCCTTATTCTTTATTCTATTTATTCAACCGCGCTTCAACCGCCCGAGCATGAGCTTCGAGGCCTTCCATCCTAGCAAACTCGGCGATTTTTGCGGCGTTGTCTTTTAAGGCTTTTTCACTGTAAATGATGACACTTGATTTCTTTTGAAAATCATCGACGTTTAATGGGCTCGAAAAACGAGCAGTGCCATTGGTTGGCAGCACATGGTTCGGTCCGGCAAAATAATCGCCGACCGGCTCTGAACTGTAGCGGCCGACAAAGATCGCTCCAGCATGATGAATTTTGCCAAGTACCTCCATCGCATTTTCAACCACTACCTCAAGATGCTCAGGCGCCAATTGGTTAACAGTTGCAATGGCTTCTTCTAAATCAGCAGTCACATAAATCACACCGTAATCCTCAATCGAGCGCTCGGCAATTTTGCGTCGCGGTAAAACCGCTAATTGTTTTTCTACTTCTGCAGAAACTGCTTCGGCTAACTTCATAGATGGAGTAACGAGAACGCTGCAAGCACGCGGATCGTGTTCTGCCTGTGATAATAAATCAGCGGCCACCTCGTCAGCATAGGCTGAATCATCGGCGAGAACAGCAATCTCACTAGGACCGGCGATCATGTCGATATCGACATCACCAAATACCTCTTTTTTAGCAAGTGCGACAAAAATATTTCCTGGCCGGTAATTTTATCGACTGGTTGAATCGATTCAGTTCCGTAAGCAAGCGCAGCAATTGCTTGGGCCCCGCCCACTTTATAAATTTCTTTGACGCCGGCTTCCTTGGCCGCAACCAACACAGCTGGTGGCAGCTTGCCAGTTTCTTTATTCGGAGGCGATACCATGACGATTCGCTTCACCCCGGCAACATGTGCGGGAACAACGTTCATTAAAACAGAAGAAGGATAGGCAGCCGTTCCGCCTGGTACATAAACGCCAACTGAATCAAGCGGAGTAACTTTTTGGCCAAGGATCGTGCCGTTTTCTTCCGTAGTCATCCAGGAAGGACGCAGTTGTTTTTCGTGAAAAACACGAATGTTCGAGGCAGCTTCGCGAACGATTTCTACAAAGCCGGAATCCACCAGACCATACGCTTCCTCAATTTCAGCCTCAGGAACGGCAAAGGATTCCAAGTTAACACGATCAAATTTTAAAGTATATTCTCTAAGGGCAGCATCACCATTGGCACGTATATCGGCAATAATCTTTTGGACGACTTCCAGCTGCTGTGCTGTTCCCGCTTCAATCGAGCGTTTGATCGAAACGAGTTCATTTACCTGTAGTATTTTCATCTCTTAAAGACCTTCCTTTGTGACGACTTTACTTAAACGAGTGACAAGCTCGCTGATTTTTTCATCATGAATTCGATAGCTGACAGGATTGACAATTAATCTTGATGTAATATCGACAATCCGTTCGTATTCTACTAAGCCATTTTCAACCAGTGTTCGGCCGGTTGAGACAATATCAACAATGCGGTCAGATAAACCAATCATTGGTGCCAATTCAATCGAACCATTTAATTTAATAATCTCCACCTGTTCGCCCTGTTCGCGGAAATATGCTGCGGCGACTCTTGGATATTTCGTTGCCACACGCGGTGCGACATCGCTCATTTTTGTATTTGGCATGCCTGCAACTGCTAAATAACAGGCACTAATCTTTAAATCCAAGAGCTCATAAACGTCTCGTTCCTCTTCGAGCATCACATCTTTGCCGGCGATTCCCAAATCCGCCACGCCATGCTCGACATAGGTTGGGACGTCCATTGGTTTGGCGAGAATAAAACGTAGCCCCTCTTCCTCGACATCGATGATTAATTTTCGGTTTTCATCAAATTCCGGCGGCAGCTTGTAGCCGGCTTTCCGTAATAATACTAAGGCTTCTTCAAAAATTCGTCCTTTTGGCATTGCAATCGTTAATATACTCATTGTGCAGGCCCCTTTCCTGCTTTCCCTAAAAGAAAAGTGGTATCTTCAAATTGATGGGTATAGGCATCTAAATTTTTTACACCATTGATATCCTGGAGAACAGCTCGTTTTCCTTCCTGATGCAGTTTTTTTGCTAGTTCAAAGGCTTCCTTGCGGCGTTCTTGGCTAAAAACAACAAGCTGAACAGGCACTTTTTGCTCAATGTTGCCCAATGCTTCAATCAGGCGATCCAAGCGAACGGCAAATCCGGTTGCACTTGCTTTTTTGCCAAACTTCTCAAGCAATCCGTAACGGCCGCCGTTGCCTATTGGGAAACCAACTTTGCCAGCGTAAACTTCAAACAAAATGCCTGTATAATAACTCATATGGCTGAGAAGCGTTAAATCAAATTTCACTTTCTCCTGCTCACCATAATCCTTAATCACATCCGCCAATTCCTTTAATTGTAAAATAGCTGCCTTGCCACGTTCATTTTCAACAAGATCAAGGGCTTTGCCAATTACTTCATCACCGCCGCGCAATTCAAGCAGGCCCAGCAAGCGCTGCTTATCAATCGAAGATAAAGCCAAAGTATTCACATGTTGACGGTAACCTACGTAATTTTTTTCATATAGAAATCTTCTCAGCGCATCGGCGCGATCTTCTGTTCCTAGTATTTGTAAAAATAATTCCTGGACAAAGGCCACATGCCCAACCGATAGCTGAAAATCCTTCAGACCTGTTTCCTTTAACGCTGAAACCATTAAGGCAATGGCTTCGCCGTCACTTGAGACCGTTTCATCGTTAATCAGCTCGATGCCGATTTGTTCAAATTCAGCAGGACGTCCGCCTTCGCGCTGTTGGGCACGAAAGACATTGGCGCTATAAGCAATACGGAGCGGTAAATTTTCGTTTAACAGCTTTGATGCAGCAACCCTGGCAATGGGTGCTGTCATGTCTGGTCTAAGCACAAGCGTATGTCCTTCACGGTCTAACAATTTAAAGAGCTGCTGATCAAGTATGGCTGAAGCGGCTCCAACGGTTTCTTCATATTCTAATGTGGGTGTTTCGATAAAAGAATAACCCCACTGCTTTATGACATCTTCCATTAACGAACGAATCCGATATTTTTTTTCATATAACTCCGGAAGAGTATCCCTCATCCCAAGAGGTTTTTCAAACATAAACAAGCGGCTCATATTCTTCATCCTTTTTTTCAAAAGTAAAAATCCTTTAGTTCGCTAATATGCTAATAAATTAAAGTTATATGTAGTTTACCCTTTTCGAGAAAAATCGTCAATCGAAAAACACAAAATTCAGCATAAATGTACATACGTCGGATGTGCAAAAAGCCCGGTCATCTACCAGGCTCATCTTGGTTGATAGACGGGGTCATTTGCCCGCCGCTGCGCTAATTGTTCTTGTGAATAGATCAGTCTCATTGGGTTGCCGCCAACGAAGGTACCTGGCTTTACATCCTTATGAACCACGGTACCAGCGGAGACGATGGCCCCGTCCCCGATTGTCACCCCCGGAAGGATCGTTGAATTGGCTCCAATCATGACTTCACTGCCAATAATTACCTGGGCCAAGCCGGTATTCTTTAATTAGATACTCATGGGCAAGAATGGTTGTATTATAGCCAATCACCGAATTGGTACCGACCGTTATTTTTTCAGGAAACATCGTATCCGGCATCACCATTAAGGCAAAAGAGGTTTTCTCCCCTATTTTCATATGTAAAAAAGTACGGTACAACCAGTTTTTCACCCCAAGAAAAGGTGTATAACGGGCCAGTTCAATGACAATAAAGTTTTTCACAACCTTCCAAAAGGACACGGTTTTGTAAACTTGCCATAAGGAATTTGCACCCTCGACCGGATAGCGGACGGTTTTTCGCATGTGGTCACTCTCCGACAATCTTTAATAAATCAGACATTTCATCCAGTATAAAGTCTGGCTCATATTTAGCAAGAAAGTCTCTACCTTTTAACGACCAAGCAACCGCGGCCGTTTTTGTTCCGGCATTTTTTCCAGCCAAAATATCATGGTAGTTGTCACCAACCATAATGGCCTTCTCCGAAGTTGAATCCAATTGTTTCAAGGCGACATAAATCGCTTCAGGGTCAGGCTTTGGCTTCTCAACATGATCCAAGGCGACAATGACATCAAAATAAGGATCAAGCTTGGTCAGCTTCAAGCCCTTTACTACGGTATCAAGGATTTTAGTTGAAACAATGGCGATTTTAAAACCGTTGTCTTTCAACCTTTTAACCGTTTCGTTCACACCTTTAAATTCCTTTACAAGAAGATCATGATTTTCATGATTGTATGTACGGTACTCACGAATCATTTCTTCTGCCCGCTCAGGATCAATTCCGCCGAACGTTTCATAAAGTGAAGGCCCCATAAATGGAAGTACATCCTCACGCTTAAACTTGTCAGGATAATATTTTCCAAGGGTGTGCAGGAAAGAGGAAATAATTAATTCGTTTGTATCAACGAGTGTTCCGTCCAAATCAAATAAAATGGTATCAATATTTTTGTTCATAAGATGGTTCCTTTCTTTTCATGATGCCCGAACGTCTCCAAATGTTCCCAATCACTAACGTTAAAATAACGGCGACGCTAAAGCGAATGCCAAACAATCCATAAATCGGGACACCGAGCGGCGCAAACAGCAATGTATCCTCAACAATGGCGTGGCAGGCAGCGAGAAAAATCATCGCATCGAGCCAATCATTTCTCGCTACTCCCCTTTAGTGTGATAACCCCTGATTGCTTTTATCCTGATAGCGAAGGTCCGCAAGCCCCGCTTTTCTTCTATATATAATGATGACAATGGCAAGTACGACAAGCGCAATGGAAATCATTTGTGCCATGCGAAGTGTTGATGTCAGCATTAAGCTGTCTGTCCGCATGCCTTCAACGAAGAAGCGGCCGATGGAATACCAAATTAAGTAAGACATAAACAATTCCCCGCGCCTTAAATTCACTCTGCGCAGAAGGACAAGCAAAATAAAGCCAGTGATATCCCAAATGGATTCATATAAAAACGTTGGATGATAGTAGGTTCCTTGAATATACATTTGATCGATAATAAACTTCGGTAAATGCAGGTTTTCAAGGAATGCTCGGCTAACTGGGCCGCCATGTGCTTCCTGGTTCATGAAATTGCCCCAGCGGCCAATCGCTTGGCCAAGAATAAGACTTGGGGCGGCAATGTCAGTTATTTTCCAAAAAGAAATGCCTTTTGAGCGGCCAAAAAAGAAGACTGTAAGGACACCGCCAATAATAGCTCCATGGATCGCAATCCCGCCTTGCCATATTTTAGGCGCTTCACTAAGATGCTTTGAATAATATCCCCATTCAAACAAAACATAATAGATGCGGGCACAAATAATGGAAATTGGAATCGCCCAAATCATTAAATCAGCAAACGTCTCTTTAGGCAGTCCGCGTTTATTTCCTTCACGGATGGCCAAATACAAAGCCAAGGCCAAACCTGAACCAATAATAATCCCATACCAATGCACTTGAATCGGGCCAAGTGTAAAAGCAATCGGATTAAGCGGCTTAATTGTTTCATTCATGAATTAAAATCTCTCCTTTGTTTTTCAATCTTTAAGAATACTAAATATCTTCATGCTCGCCTTCTTCAATCACATCAGAGAGACGCTCAGTGAATTGCTGAGCAGCATTGACGCCCATTCTTTTTAAACGGAAATTCATCGCTGCAACCTCGATAATAATCGCAAGGTTACGCCCTGGCCTTACAGGAATAGTAAGCTTTTGAATTTCTGTGTCGATAATTTTAATTTTCTCTTCGTCGAGCCCCAAGCGATCATACTGTCGTTTTGGATCCCAAATCTCCAAGTAGACAACAAGGGAAATTTTCTTATGACCGCGGATGGCCCCTGCGCCAAAGAGCGTCATGACGTTAATGATTCCTAAGCCGCGGATTTCAAGTAAGTGTTCGATTAATTCAGGTGATGTACCAACTAATGTATCCTGGTCTTCCTGGCGGATTTCCACACAATCATCAGCCACAAGCCGGTGACCGCGTTTGACCAATTCCAAAGCCGTTTCACTTTTACCAACACCGCTTTGTCCGGTAATTAATACACCCACCCCATAAATATCAACAAGAACACCATGAACGGCTGTTGTCGGAGCTAATTTACTTTCCAAAAAGTTTGTCAGCCTGCTTGAAAAACGAGTCGTTTTCATTGTGACCTTTAAAACGGGAACAGATTCCCGCTCCGATGCTTCAATTAACTCTGGCGGAACCTCAAGACCCCTTGTCACAATAATCGCTGGTGTTATATCGGTGCATAACTGCTCCATTCTTGATGCACGTTCACTGGCAGATAGCTGATTAAAAAAGGATAATTCTGTTTTGCCTAATAACTGAATCCGTTCGGCGGGATAATAGTCAAAGTCAGCCGGCCATTTCAATTCCTGGACGGGATATATCACTCATGGTAATGGGACGGTTGATTCCTTCTTCCCCACTAATTAAATCTAGCTGGAATTTTTCTAATATATCTTTTGTTCGCACTTTCGGCAAACGGATTCCCTCCTTTAATCTTTCAAAATACGATTCGTTGTTGTTGTGTTGTTAGCGTTAAAAATTCATATTTTCAACTGTCTCTTATTTTAACATTTTTTCGAAAAGAACAAAAAGTATTCGGTGATTGAAAATCAAGGAAAAATAGCTAACCTTGGCTGTGTTAAATTTGTCTGTTGATTTCCGCTCCAATCAACATGTAAAAAAATCAGCCATTTCCTTTAAACCAGCCACAAAAAAATAGCGCTTGCTCGGCGCTATTGGTGTTGTTCATGAAAAATTGTTTTTTGGATCACCAGATTGACGATTGACATAATGACTGTTGCCAGCAAGGCCATCCCAAAACCGGAAATTTCAAAGTCTGTTCCCATCAACATATCAGTCAGTTCCAGCGTAACGGCATTAATGACAAACAGGAATAAGCCCAGAGTAAGAACAGTTGCGGGCAAAGTTAACAAAATCAGGAGCGGGCGAACAAGAACATTTAAGATCGATAATAGAAAGCTCGCCGATATGGCTGCCGCAAAACCAGAGACATGAAAGCTGCCATTAAAGTACCCGGCCAAGGCCATAAACAATACCGCATTAATGAGAATTCCCAGCAGCCACTTCATCGTGTGTTACCTTGGTCATTTGGCATCATAAACATCAGCAGAATATACAATAATGACATTGGTAAAAAGGCCGTGACAAACACTAAAATAATGAAAAGAAGGCGAAGCCATCTTGCCTTAACACCCAGTCGTTCCGCTATTCCTCCCAGTACACCCGCAAACACACGATTTGTTCTTGATCGCTCCCACGTTTTCAAACTAAATTCCCTCCTATTTGAATGGAACTACCTTATCGGTTTTTTGGACCGAAATAGAACCTGTCTTCGTTTCTGCAATCACTGTTAAGGCCGATGCTGTTTTGTTTACCGATTGGAAGCGAAGCAGCTTCTGAATGACTTCATTTTTTTCCTCAGTAATATGAATTCCATCGAGCAAAATATTAAAACCGCCTAAATTTGACCTAACTTCTCCATTTACAGAATTCCCCTCGGGAACGTAAATATCAACGCTGCCTGTCGTGGCCCTGGCCGTAATCGATTTGCAGCGAGCTCCGTTCAGATTCGTTGTTAAATTTCCGTTGAAGCTTTGGGCCTCAACAATTTGGAAGTCTCCATCCAATTTTATGGCCCCGTTGATGGTTTCTGCTTCAAGAACATCCACAAGACTTTGACGAATCTTAATTCGCCCATTAGCAGTTTCCGCTTCTAGCTTACTTCCGCTAATTTCTGAAAGATCAATTTTTCCATTTGCTGTTTTTACACGTAGATTAGCGACCTCGAGTTTTTCTCCCTGAATCGGGCCGTTAAAAATCCGTATCCGTGCTTTTTCATATTGTTTTTGCGGAATGTAGGCAACCGCCTCTACCTTCATCCATTTTTGCTGGGTTGTAAAACGCAGCTTTTCTCCCTCGATGGCAAAGTTGATGTCCTTTAAAAAGTTTTGCCGTGCCTGATCCTGGTTATCTACTCGATATACTTTTGCCTGACATTCAATCCGGACATCGTTTTGGCTCCATGGAATTAATTTAAGAGAACCATTCGCCACATCGAAATCCAATTCCTTCAAGAAAACATCACCTTGTTGAAAAATATGTGAAATTTCTACAGACTGACCAAAATTCAAATCTAAATCAAAATCCTTCATTTTTTTCAGTGCCGAATCCACAAATTCGAATATCTTTTCTTTTGTTGATTGAAATTTTTGATGAACCGTTTCTTCTTTTTTCGCTTCATCAAATTTGACTGCTGTCGAAAGCTCTTTCACAATTTCTGCTTGCTTCTGTTCAGCTGTTTGTGAAGCTTTTTCCAACTCTTCAAGTAAACGAAATGCTTCTTCTGCCGAAACTTTGCCTTCCTCGACCATTCTTAAAATCCGCTTTTTTTCCTCATTCATAAATAAACCTCCTTGTGGTTTATGAAAAAAGACCTGAATCCGCGTAATTTTATTTTTCCATTAAGACCTTTACACCTTTAACTATATTCCAAATCATGACTGTAATGCTAACTATCACAATAGTGAGTTTAGCTATTTTACGTTGTAAGCGGTTGGAAAGTTTCAAATTTTTGAGAGTGTATTTAGGTGTAGGGGTTTTGGGCCCAAATCTTTGGCTCTTTTTTTTAGAATTATCTATATATTTTTATTAGGTACGGCTGTAATATAATAGTAGAAAGAGATTTTTGTGGAAACATCACAACTTATTATCATTAATAAGGAGTGGGTCCAAAATGTATCGCTTTTTCAGCAAACGAGAGCAACAAGCACACTGCATTTCCATGGTCCTTAACGCCCTGATTGCCGCCGCCATCCTCTACAGCCTCTTCCGTCCAACAGAACCCCTCTCATTTCTCATTTTCAGTTTTCTCGGTGTCCTAGCTTTCCAACTATATACCATGTTTGCTCCGGAATTAATCCAAAAGATCTTTTTTAAAAAATGCACACCACTTGAAGAACAGCTGATCCTAAGACGGAAAATCAAATGCATCCAGGAGGAGATCAAGCGAATCAACCGACAGCCCTATGATAAAGATGTGTTTCGTGGTTATTAAAAAAGAATCTCGTCGGTTGGCGTTTGGCTATGCTTGAGAGGAGCACCGGCTATTCGTTCCACTTCCCTTGCTTTTTCTTCGAGAAGTGGAATGATTAGCTCCTCTAATTCTAAGGAAGTGGTGAACACTTAGCCGCCCCCTCCTATCTCTTACCACACAAAAAACACAAGGCCGCGGCCTTGTGTTTTTGTTTTCTTAACTTTTCACTGCTATTTCTTGTTTTTCAATTTGTTTTTTCATCCGTAAACGATCTCGTTCGAGAATGGGCTTTAGGTATCTACCTGTATAGGATTCTGGTACTTCTGTAATTTGCTCTGGCGTTCCGGTTGCCACGATGGTGCCGCCTTTGTCGCCTCCCTCAGGACCGAGGTCGATCAGATGATCGGCTGCTTTAATAACATCGAGATTATGTTCAATGACAAGCACGGTATCGCCATTTTCAACCAGCCTTTGCAACACGACAAGCAAGCGCGAAATATCGTCAACATGCAGCCCTGTTGTCGGTTCGTCCAAAATATAAAAGGATTTGCCCGTTGAACGGCGATGCAATTCAGAAGCCAGCTTGACCCGCTGCGCTTCACCACCGGAAAGTGTTGTGGCCGGCTGGCCAAGTTTCACATAGCCAAGCCCGACATCGGCGATCGTTTGCAGCTTGCGGGCGATTTTCGGAATGTTTTCGAAAAATTGCAATCCATCCTCGACCGTCATTTCGAGAATCTCTGAAATATTTTTCCCTTTGTATTTCACCTCGAGGGTTTCACGGTTATACCGTTTGCCATGGCACACCTCACAAGGCACATAAACATCAGGCAAAAAGTGCATTTCGATCTTGATGATTCCGTCACCACGGCAGGCTTCACAGCGTCCGCCTTTCACATTAAAGCTAAACCGACCCTTTTTATAGCCGCGAACCTTTGCTTCATTCGTTGCCGCAAACACATCGCGAACATCATCAAATACACCTGTATAGGTTGCCGGGTTCGAGCGCGGTGTCCGGCCAATTGGCGATTGGTCGATATCAATCACCTTTTCTAATTGTTCAATGCCTTTCACACTCTTATGCTGACCTGGCTTTGTTTTCGCCCGATTCAGCTTTTGTGCGAGCGATTTATAAAGGATTTCA
This sequence comes from Neobacillus sp. PS3-12, assembly GCF_030915385.1. Lineage (GTDB taxonomy): Bacteria > Bacillota > Bacilli > Bacillales > Cytobacillaceae > JAEVLT01. The sequence continues at coordinate 1,742,084 of NZ_CP133268.1, forward strand.
TTAATCAATGTACTTTTTCCCGATCCTGGAAACACCTGTTACTGCAATAAACAGACCAAGCGGCAACTTCACATTTACATTTTTTAAATTGTTTTCCGAAGCACCTTTGATTTCAATATAACGGCCATCGGGCTTCCTTCGCTCTATTGGCAGCGGGATAAATTTTTTACCAGAAAGATATTCTCCAGTTAACGAATTCGGATCGGCCATGACCTCCGCAGGGGTTCCAGCGGATACAATTTCCCCGCCATGAACACCGGCACCAGGACCAACATCAATTAAATAATCTGCCGCCAGCATCGTATCTTCATCGTGTTCAACGACAATCAAGGTGTTGCCGATATCACGCATATGTTTTAATGTGTCAATCAAGCGCTCATTATCGCGCTGATGCAGGCCAATCGATGGCTCATCCAAAATATAAAGTACTCCAGTCAGGGCCGAACCAATTTGAGTTGCAAGACGAATCCGCTGCGCTTCCCCGCCTGACAATGTTCCAGCCGCACGGCTTAAAGTCAAATAGTCAAGACCCACATTAATTAAAAATCCAAGTCGCTCCTTAATTTCCCGAAAAATTAAGCGGGCAATTTGCATCTCTTTTTCCGTTAACTGTAATCCTTCAAAAAATTGGTATGCTTCTGTTATCGAAAAATCGGTTACATGGGATATGTGCTGCCCGTCAATTAACACCGCCAGGCTTTCTTTTTTCAAACGATAGCCTTTACAGGTCGGACATGGCTGCTGCCCCATATATTTTTCCATTTGTTCGCGGATAAAATCTGAGCTTGTGTCTTTATAGCGGCGCTCAACATTCCGTAACACGCCCTCAAACTCAATATATCCCTCACGTAATTGCCCAAAATCGTTTTGATAACGGAAATAAACTTTTTCACCTTCAGAACCATATAAGACCTTGTCAAATAGATTCTTTGGTATGTCTTTAACAGGAATATCCATATCAATGCCATAATGATTGCAAACCGCTTCCAAGAGCTGCGGATAATATTGCGAACTCGTCGGCTCCCACGGCGCAATCGCATGCTGCTTCAAGGTTAAATCTTTGTTAGGCACAACAAGATCCACATCTACTTCCAGCTTTGAACCAAGGCCATCACATTCCGGGCAAGCACCGAACGGACTGTTAAACGAAAACATCCGCGGTTCAAGCTCCCCGATGGAAAAGCCACAGTGCGGACAAGCATGGTTTTCACTGAAAAGCAGCTCCTCCTCACCAATAACATCAACAATGACCTTCCCTTCACCAAGCTTTAATGCAGTTTCAAGGGAATCGGCCACTCGTGAAGCAACGCCTTCTTTGACGACAATTCGGTCAATGACTACTTCAATCGAGTGTTTTTTATTTTTTTCCAATTCGATTTCATCACCAAGATCGGCCATCTCGCCATCAACACGTACGCGAACAAATCCTTGTTTTTTAATGTCTTCAAGAACTTTAACATGTGTACCTTTTCGTCCAGATATCACTGGAGCTAAAATCTGCATTTTTGTCCGCTCTGGGTATTCCATAATGCGGTCCACCATTTGCTCAATCGTTTGCGAGCTAATCTCGATGTGGTGGATCGGACAGGTTGGCCTGCCGACACGCGCAAATAAAAGCCGCAAATAATCATAGATTTCTGTCACAGTTCCCACTGTTGAGCGTGGGTTGCGGCTCGTTGTTTTTTGATCAATTGAGATTGCCGGGAAAGACCTTCAATTGTATCCACATCCGGTTTATCCATTTGCCCTAGAAATTGGCGGGCGTACGCCGACAATGATTCGACGTATCGGCGCTGCCCTTCTGCATAGATCGTATCAAAAGCGAGCGAAGACTTTCCAGGATCCGGAAAGCCCCGTTAGCACAACCAGCTTATCTCTCGGAATGGTGACATCGATATTTTTTAAATTGTTTGCTCTGGCGCCTTTTACAATCAGTTTATCCATCGCCATTGTTTCGTCATCCTTCCGCTTTTAACTCAAATAAAAGATCGCGAAGCTCAGCTGCCCGTTCAAAATCAAGCGCTTTGGCGGCTTCTTTCATTTCTTTTTCCATATCGTGGATTAAGCGATCTCTTTCTTTTTTAGACATTTTTCCAAATGCTGCCGTTGGTTTGTAATCTTCCTGTTCTTCCGCAGCATGTGTAGCTCTAATGACAGCCCGAATATCTTTTTGAATCGTTTTCGGTGTGATGCCATGCTTTTCATTATATTCTTCTTGAATGGCTCGGCGCCGTTTCGTTTCACTGATGGCGATTTCCATGGAATTCGTCATTTTATCAGCATACATGATGACTTTTCCATTAGCATTCCGCACTGCCCGGCCGATCGTCTGAATCAAGGACCTTTCTGAACGAAGGAATCCTTCTTTATCAGCATCGAGGATGGTAACCAGTGATACCTCAGGAATATCAAGACCTTCACGCAAGAGGTTGATCCCCACAAGAACATCATATTTTCCGAGTCTTAGCTCACGGATGATTTCAATCCGATCCAAAGTTTTTACCTCAGAATGCAAATAGTTAACCTTTATACCAATTTCTTTCAGATAATCGGTTAAATCCTCGGACATTTTTTTCGTTAAAGTTGTAACTAGTACGCGTTCATTGCTCTTCACCCGATCTTGAATCTCACCGATTAAATCATCGATTTGGCCTTCAATCGGACGAACCTCGATGATTGGATCCAAGAGACCTGTCGGACGGATGATTTGCTCAATCATTGTTGGTGTATGTTCAATTTCGTATGGTCCAGGTGTGGCTGATACGAAAATTATATTGTGAATATGCTTTTCAAACTCATCAAACATCAACGGGCGGTTATCGAGTGCTGACGGCAGGCGGAAGCCATGATTGACTAGGACTTCCTTTCGTGCTTTATCGCCGTTAAACATCCCTCGGATCTGCGGCAGGGTCACATGTGACTCATCAATGACAATCAGGAAATCCTCTGGAAAATAATCGATCAGCGTGTACGGAGTTGAACCAGGCGGCCGAAGCGTCAAATGGCGCGAATAGTTTTCAATTCCTGAGCAAAAGCCCATTTCCCGCATCATTTCAAGGTCATAACGGGTACGTTGTTCAAGCCGCTGTGCTTCCAATAATTTATTATCATCTTTTAGAATCTGAAGCCGCTCCTCCAGTTCTTTTTCAATATTCTCAATCGCAACCCGCATCTTTTCTTCTCTGGTAACGAAGTGGGAAGCCGGGAAAATAGCCACATGGTCACGTTCACCCGTGATTTCTCCAGTTAAAGCATCAACTTCGCGAATACGATCAATTTCATCGCCAAAAAACTCGATCCTGATGCAATGCTCATCACGGGATGCCGGGAAGATTTCAACAACATCACCGCGGACACGGAAGGTTCCCCGTTTGAAATCGATATCATTCCGCTCATACTGGATATCCACTAAGCGATGAAGAAGCTGATTACGCTCCAATTCCATTCCGGTTCGCAGCGAGACAACCATTTCTCGATATTCCTCTGGCGAACCGAGACCATAAATACAAGATACACTCGCGATGACAATGACATCCTTGCGCTCAAAAAGGGACGATGTTGCAGAGTGGCGCAATTTATCAATTTCATCGTTAATGCTAGAATCTTTTTCAATATAGGTATCCGTCTGCGGCACATAGGCCTCTGGCTGGAAGTAATCATAATAACTAACAAAATACTCTACAGCATTATTGGGAAAAAACTCTTTGAATTCGCTGTAAAGCTGACCGGCAAGTGTCTTATTATGGGCGATTACCAACGTTGGTTTGTTGACCTCTTTAATCACGTTTGAGATTGTAAAGGTTTTTCCTGTGCCTGTTGCACCAAGCAACGTTTGGTACCGCTTGTTTTGGCTGAGGCCATTGACTAATTCTTTAATCGCTTCGGGCTGGTCCCCTTGCGGCGAATATTTAGAAACTAATTCAAATTGGTCATTCACAAACACGTTCCTCCTTATGCATAAAGAGCATATTAACATTTTACCACAAATTACTTATTGCAAACCATTTACACACGAACTAATATTCGTATTTTTTCTACTAGCTAAAAAAAAAGCCTGCCGATAAGTTCGACAAGCTTGACTGGACTAGTTGTTTAACTTTGTTTTGCGGCTCTGCGTTTTTTCATCTCGGCAGCGAGCCAAAAACCAAATGTCAGTGAAAAAGCATCAATGATCATGACAGGCCATGTATGGGTGTACCCTTTATAAACAGAAGCTGTAATGAGTGCCACCGTTAAGATGAGACCGATTACTCGATTATAAGTAACCCTTGTGAACAGCAAAACCAGTGTACAAGGCATTATAAAAGCTGCTAACAGTTCAATCAACAATAGGTACACCTTCTTTCCTAATAATCATCATTCTAAAAACTTCTATATAAAAAAGCAACAAATTTATCCTAAAAAGGCACAAATACCTAGTTACATGTTCCATGCGGGCTCGGGCAGCCATTGGCTGCTTTTTCGACCTGGATCGTGCTATGCTCAATATCGAATTGATCATGCAGCACTTTTTGCGATAGCAGGAGTACATCGTCATGTACTGCTTCGTTTTCAATCGTTATATGGCAGCTTAAAACAGGATAACCCGAGGTAATGGTCCAGACATGAAGGTCGTGAACCCCTTTGACCATCGGAATGTTGCATAATGCTTTTTTAATCCCTTTCATATCCATTTGTGAAGGTGCCCCTTCCATCAAGATCTGATTGGATTCTTTCATCACACGGCAGCCGCTGATTAAAACGAGCACTGCGACAATGACACTTGCAATCGGGTCAGCAAGCTCCCAGCCAAAGAATAAAATGAAAAGGGCGGCAGCAATTGCTCCAACCGATCCGAGCAAATCACCAAGCACATGTAAAAACGCACTGCGAACGTTTAGATTTTCTTCTTTGTCACCTTTCATTAAAATCGCTGCGGCAACAATGTTTACAATCAGACCAATAGTAGAAATCAATAACATTCCTTTGCTCTGCACTTCTGGCGGAGCAAAAAAGCGGTTGGCCGCTTCATAAAAAATATAAAGAGCAACGACAATGAGCAAAAGTCCATTAATCGCAGCAGCAATAATCTCAAAGCGCTTATAGCCGTATGTTTTATTGAGCGATACCTCTCGCTCGCCTAGTTTTAAGGCAAAAAAGCTGAGTCCCAGCGATGCGGCATCACTTAGCATATGGCCCGCATCAGAGAGCAATGCCAGGCTGTTTGTGACAATTCCGCCGATCACTTCAACCACCATAAAAACGAGGATCAAACAAAATGAACTAAATAAAGCATTTTTATTTCCAGTATGTGAATGGCCATGTGTGTGACCATGATGGTGATGATGGTGGCCCATGATGAACCCTCCTAATCAAAAAGATACTAGTAAAGTATGAATAAGGACGTTAGTTTGTTTATTTTTTATAAAAAAAGAAAGCGAATATACGTCGCCAGCCATTTATTTCGCTAAATCGTATAGTTATTTCGCCGAATTTACGATTATTTCGCCGAAATGGAGCAAGATTTCGCCAAATATGATGTTAATTTCGCCGATTACAATATTTCCGCCCAGCCTATTTTTCCGCCTTTACCTTTAGCAGCCTTAACCCATTTAAGGTGACAAGTAAGGTAGTGCCCATATCCGCAAAGATCGCAATCCATAATGTCAGCCAGCCGGGAATGACCAGCAGCAAGGCGAGAAGCTTGATGATAATGGAAAAACTAATATTTTGCTTAATAATCGTTAAGGTTTTCCGGCTAAGGTTGATCGTGAACGGGAGCTTTTTCAAATCATCATTCATCAATGCAATATCAGCTGTTTCAAGGGCAGCATCTGTTCCCGCTCCCCCCATCGCAATTCCAACCGTTGCCGCAGCAAGTGCCGGTGCATCATTGACTCCATCGCCCACCATGGCAACACGACCATAATCCGCTTTTAGTTTTTTCATGACTTCTAATTTTTCTTCAGGTAAAAGTTCAGCCTGCAAATCCGTAACTCGCACCAATCCAGCAATGGCTTCTGCCGTTTTCGTATGATCGCCCGTTAGCATGATCGTTTTCTTGATTCCAAGATCATAGAGACGGCCAATCACTGCTTGACTTTCTTTGCGAACGACATCAGCAACTGCCACAAGGGCGAGGATTTCTTGATCTGTTCCCACGATGATGACCGTTTTTCCTTGTGCCTGCATTTCCTCTATTTTAACAAAAGTTTCCTCTGGGATAGTCTTAAATAGCTTACTATTTCCAACAAAATAAACTTGATCATATACTTTTCCAGATACACCTTTTCCCGTAAGTGAAACAAACTCTTCCACAAGAATATCCTCTGTATCAGCCTCCCTTAAAATAGCCGAAGCAAGTGGATGCTGGGAGCGGCGCTCAAGGGCTGCAACAATCGAAAAAATCTGTGGATCCCCGCTATAGTTAATAAAATCAGTCACAACGGGAAGACCTTTCGTCAGTGTACCGGTCTTATCAAAGGCAATGGCAGATAACATGCCTGCTTCTTCTAAATAATTTCCACCTTTAATTAAGACACCATTCCTAGCCGCATTACCAATCGCTGTGACAATGGAAACAGGCGTCGAAACCACAAGGGCACATGGGCAGCCAACTACAAGGACCGCCAGCCCCTGATACACCCACTCCTTCCAGCCACCGCCAAAGGCCAATGGCGGAACAACGGCAACCAATAGGGCAATCCCCATGATCACTGGTGTATAATAGCGGGCAAACCGATCAACAAATCGCTGTGAAGGCGCCTTTTCTCCTTGAGCTTCTTCAACTAAATGAATGATTTTAGCAATCTTCGTATCTTCGGCAAGCTTTGTCACTTTTATTTTTAAAAAACCGTTCTCGTTGATTGTTCCGGCAAAAACTTCATCATTGATATTTTTTTCAACTGGGACCGATTCGCCTGTAATTGCCGCCTGATTGACCGTTGATGTTCCTTCAACCACAACGCCATCCATGGCAATCCTTTGTCCTGGTTTTACGATCATCACATCTTCAATCCTGATCATATCAATTGAGACCAGGGTTTCCTGACCTTTTCGGATGATGGTGGCTTCCTGTGGAGAAAGTTCCATCAACGACCGAATGGATCCTCTTGCTTTTTCCATCGAATAACTTTCAAGCACCTCGCTAATCGCAAATAGGATCACGACAACGGCGCCTTCGCTCCATTGACCGATTACCGCCGCACCGATAATAGCAATGGTCATAAGCGTCTTCATATCAAACTGCAGACGGATTAAATTTTGCAATCCTGTTTTAAAAAGAGGATAGCCGCCCGTGATGATCGCAGCAGCAAAGAAGAGTACCCCGATTTTTTCAGTAAAATAGCCTGCTAGTAATAAAATGATGGAGATTTCGAGTGTAAGATACCGTTTCCAGAATGCTTTTTTTGGAATATTTTCATTTTCCGTAGCAACCGTGATATGGTCAAAAACACCTGCCTTTTCAATCTCCTCCACTTTTGCCTCTCCAAAAACAGTCAGTTTTGCTGCGCCAAAATTAATTTTTGCATCAACAACACCATCCAGGTGTTGTACGTTCTTTTCGAACTTAGCTGCACAGCTCGCTCATGATAAGCCTTGTACACGGTAAACCTGCTTTTCCATGTTGCCACCTCATCTCTTGTATCTTTACTGTTCCCGCTTATTCAAATCCGCTAAATGTTCAAAGGCAATTTGAATGAGCTCTTTGACGTGATCATCATCAAGGGAATAATAGACAAGCTTTCCTTCTTTTCGGTATTTTGCCAGCCCCAGGCTTTTTAAATGGCGCAAATGATGGGAGGCCGTTGCCGTGGTAGCTCCAACAATATTGGCAACATCACATACGCAAAGCTCCTCTTCGATTGTGAGCGCATAGGCAATTTTCAATCTTGTTTCATCTGATAATGCTTTAAAAAGCTTTGAAACTTCATGAATAGTTCCTTCTTCAAGCTGATGTTGGACACGATTGACTTTTGTCTGGTCAACACATGGAACTTCGCAAACATCTTGTTCTTCTTTCATGGAGCAGCCTTCTTTCTCATTCAAACGTTCATTTGAATATATCATATTCAAATAGGCATTTGAATGTCAACAATTTTATATGGAATATTCAGAAACAACAAAAAAAGAAGAACCATGAAGGCTCTTCTTATTTCTGGGTATCGACATGAAAGGCGGTTTTGATTTTTTCCGCACTGCCTGAAAGGTCTTTGATGTTACCGGCGATTTGCTGATTGTCTTCACTGATCGACTCAATGGTCGCACTCATTTCTTCAAGGCCTGCTGATGCCTCTTCGATGACTGCTGCAAGTTCACTTGTGGATAATTCAACATTCGTTGACTTAACCGTTACATCATTAACCAATTCCTCAAAGCTCTTGAATTTATTATTTAAGCCACTTACTGTTTCGTTTAACTGCAAGAAATAGTCGGCCACTTTCACAGTTGTATCTAAGCTAGTCTTAAACTTGGAACCACTTTGATTAATTTTTTCAACTGCCAAACTACTTGTTTGATTGACATCAGATAGATTATTCGTGATGTTTTCTGTCGTCCGTTTGGTCGTTTCCGCTAATTTACGAATCTCTTCAGCCACAACGGAAAATCCTTTGCCGGCATCACCAGCACGGGCAGCTTCGATCGAAGCATTGAGTGCAAGTAAGTTGGTTTGTGAGGTAATTTCCTTGATTGATTCGGCATAGCCGTTTGTTTCGTGAATCTTACTCGTGAGATTTTCAAAAACATCATTAACTTCCACAATCATTTCTCTTAGCTCATCCATACTTTTTCGCAGTTCAGAAATTTTCACTTCACCGTTTTTGGTAATATCATGAGCCACTTCTGTGTCTTTAAATAATTCTTTTGTGACATCACTCATTTGCTCCATCGCAAGGACAGTTGAGCGAACATTCTCTGATATTAGGGTAACCTGGTCATTTTGCGTTTGCCCACCTGCGGCAACTTCTTGTACAGCGGCTTTCATTTCCATCTGCGCCCCGCTGTTATTCTGGACCTGTTTATTGATGTCATTAATCGTATCAACCATTTGGGTCACTTCACATTCCAGCAGCTCTCTTTTTGCTTTCATATCCTGGGAGCTTTCTTCTGATTCAATCAGCAAATGCTCAATCTTCTCTTTTTGCGTGCCATTTATTTTAACCAAGGAAAACAATGCGATGGCCGTTAAAATAAAGGTCATTAAAGCGGGCATAAAAGCCAACTGGGTGGATGGGTCCACCGCTCTTAGATAATTAAGGACTACCGCAATAATCCCCAATGAACTGCCCAGCATAAAGATTCCAAATGACAATTGAATGATGGAATAAACCTGTAAAAAGGCGATCATTTGGTAGTCTGAGGCTGTCCCGCCCTCTATTAAGATCTGGGCAATTGTACAGCCATAGATTAAAATCACGCTTGCATAAGGAAATAAATGCTCTCTTTTAACGATTTTTTGCAAAATAAGAAACAACAGAATAAAGGCCAATAACTCAAAACCAAGTACCGACAGTTTTTCTACGCTGCTATGGGTGAGAAAGCCGAAAATCTCATTCGCGATGATCGATATTAAAAAAGTAAAAAACATCAGCGTATTTTTTGATCTCAGCACTTTTAAATTCATTTCTTTAATTGCTTCCAAATGGCTCCCTCCAGCACTACAAAATAAGACTAATTTACTATTATTATATCGGATAAAAAGAAGCTTTTTATTAGCAAAAAATGAAAGTTTTCTAGCAGTTACAGTAAAAAACTTTTATTGGGGTAATTGTCAAAAAAAATATCCGGCTGGTTCATGAATCGGTCGGACATTTTTTTGGAACCTTATGCAGGAATTCTTATCGTAAAAGTTGTTCCTTTCCCCTTTTCACTTACCACTTCAATTTTTCCATTTATTTTATGTACCGTACTGTAAACCATCAGCATCCCTAGTCCGGTACCTTCCTTTTTGGTCGAATAATAAGGACTGCCCAAGCGTGAGATTTCCTCACTGGTCATTCCAACGCCCTCATCCTTGATCATCACCACAATGTGTTTCTTTTGCTCGGTAACATGAATAGAGAGTGTGCCGCCTTTTCCTTTCATAGCTTCTATTCCATTTTTATAAAGATTGATCAGACATTGTTGGATTTGGTTTTTATCATACTTAAAATGTAAGCTGTTTTGAAAGTGAAAATCGATGGTCACGTGATGCATGTTCGCATAAGGCGTAATAATGTCTTTTACATACTCTGCTTCGTCTTTTAAATTAGACTCAATCATATTTTCTGATTGCGGTTTGGCAAAAGCAAGAAAGTCATTCACTATTTTTTCAGCGCGTCTTACTTCTGACAATGAAAAATCGATATACCTTTTATCTTCTTCTGAAACCGTCTTAGATTGTTTTAACAGCTGAAGAAAGCCGCTCGTCACCGTAAGCGGATTTCGGATTTCATGTGAGACACTGGCGGATAACTCACTTATGATATGGAGTTTTTCCGAATGTAAATAAGATTCGCGTGTTTTTTTATTACGTATGATTTGCTCCACTAAAATCATAATAATGAGCATAAAAACAACATAGGTTGTTAAGGCATTAATGGTTAAAGTCCAATATTCCCTGTTCAATGCGGGCAAAAAGAACACCATGCTGCTCAAGTAGAGGACCATGGTAATAAATGCAGCGGATGTTGCGGTAATAATTCTGTTTTTCGGGCTTTGTTTCATAAAGCTTTTATGGGGGAGCCCAGCCAAAATAAAAATAACAGTTGAAAAGATGAATGACTGAATCGTACCTTCGCCGCCGATCATAAACCGATAGATATTTAACACGGCATAAAGCGAGAAGGAATATTTGTATCCCCCGAAAAGGGCAACAATGATAAACGGAATATAGCGTAAATCAAAGATATATCCCATTTTCAATTTAATCGGGAAGTGCATGCACAAAACCATCGTAACAGCCGGAAGAAGGATGCTGATATACTTGTTAATTTTGGTTGGCCTGTTTTCAAAAAAGATCAGAAAAATGACAACAGGAATAAGTAGAAAAAGAAAATTGATCAGTAGAGATTCAAGCAAGATGTGATACTCCTTTCTAAGCTGCTATATCTTACTGTTTCGTATTTTTATTATAAGTTTTCATATTGAAGAATGGTATGAACAAAGTTAGAATATGCAGTTGAAAAGGGGAGAAAAAACCTCTTCAAAAATGAAGAGGCCTTTCATTCTATCGATTTTATTAGAGATAGTTATCCGATTTTTGCTCCGTCGTTGCGCTCATCCTGTACGAACAAAATTCCCAGTTCATAATGATCGCCTTCGTAAAGAGCCCGCTGTTCAAATCGCACTTCACCATTTGTGTCAAAAACCTCAAGCCGGCAATGGGCTCGGTTGATTTGCAAGGCTTCATAAAAATCTTTTTCGTCTGATACCAGTCTGCTATTTACCTTTGTAATCAATTCGCCGACCTTTAAGTCCATTTTGCTGGCTGGCGAATCGGGTATGATCCCTAAAATCATCAGGCCATTATTTTTTCTTGAAAAATAAAATGGCATCCCGTCTTCCCGTACTTTCTGCAGATATGCAAGCCCTTCATGGCCGAATATGGCTAGTACAGTAGCTATGATCGATGCAAGCGGGTACCAATACCCTGCGATAGATCCTGCAAGAATAATGGTCCCCAATACAAGGATTTTTTTCCCAAAAGCTTGAACTGCTTGTTTTGGCAGCATCCCTTGAATTCTCTGCTGAAATCCAACTCCGAACGGGACAAAAAATAAATAATAATTTTCAGCCCCTAGGTGAAAGACTGGCCACCAAGAAAACGGCAGATGGACAGCGTTTCCGGGAACGAGCATAAGAACTGGCAAAAGCCATAGACGCTTTACTTCATGAACACCAACACGACGGCCACGCTTACTTTTAATCAGTTTTGGTGATGTCCCATGGCTGCCATTTTTTAAAATCAGATATCCCTCAGCGATGATCAATAAACCCATTAAAACAGCTAAAGACGGGTATACCCTTTCATCCATTGAATGGAAGATATTCTTGAATATGGGCAAAGACAAATTCCCTTGTACGATTAAAAGAATGGCAATAAAAGCAGCGCCAACCGTATATACCGGCCCCATTAGCCTTACGTTGGTCGTCAAACTCCATAAAAAAGTAAAAAGGGCGATCAACAGGATGGCGGCAAACGGTACGGTAATTCCAACGGCAAAAATAATAATCGATAAAACCAGACCAGCAAGCAAACCAGGCATTTGAATCAATTGCCGCAGCTCAAAATAGGCATCATATGCCCGGATATTGAAATTTTTTCGCTCCCGTTTGACTCTTCTAACACCGAGTATTCCAGCGAGGATCACAAGATAGTAGGCCACGGGATTAAGAAAGAACCTGCCTATCCCTTTTAACACCTCAAGAAGCCATAGTTGCACCAAGACCTGCCACCAACCTCTATTAAAATTCTAGTTATATACTATTTTATCAAATTAGTGGAGCAAAACCTATTGCTAGTTTTTTGAAAAATCGGAGATGTGGTGAAATGAGGATATGGTCGGATGTCACAGTTAACGAGATTTCACCAAATTAGGGACTTATTTCGCCAAAAATAAGTTTATTTCACCGATTCAAATCGTTATTTCGCCAAATAGAAAATTTATTTCGCCAAACGCCATTTTGCCACCGAAAAAAAACCAGGGGCGAGCTCTCCCCTGGTTCTAATTTGTTAACATCCTTAGTGCAGATTGCAGCTGCAAATCATTTTTCTCTTTTTTCATTTCCTTAACAGCCTCTTCCTCAAGCAGCATGGCAGTCTGCGAATCAATTTTCCCCGTTTCTTTAATGCCGTGATCATTCTGGAATGCTTTCACAGCCTTGGCCGTATCACTGTTAAAATAACCGTCCGTACGGCCTGGTACCAAGCCCAGCCCTTTTAAAATTTCCTGGGCATTTTTGACCTGTTCGTTATTCATATCCTGCACCAGTGGCTTTTCTGCTTGAATGGGATGCGTATTAAAAATAGCTGGCTGTTTTACAGGCACATCCGGCTCGATTCCCTTTTTATGAATCCAGTTTCCGTCCGGGGTCAGCCATTTGAACAAGGTCAATTTTATATTGCTGCCATCACCCATTGGTACGGCCTGCTGAACGGTACCTTTACCAAAGGTCTTTTCACCCACAAGCTTGTAGCCTTCTGCTTCCTGCAGGGAACCCGCCAATATTTCAGATGCGGAGGCACTGCCTTTATCGACAAGGACCTCAACAGGATAGCTTTTCTTTTGCGTTAAGCTCGAGTAAAACTGGTCCTTATCGCCGTTACGCTTTTGAATTTGCACCATTGGTTTATCCTTGGTAACAAATTGTTTTAATATATCCTCCACGCTTGTTAAAAGACCACCAGGATTGCCACGGACATCAATGATCAATCCTTTTAGTGATGACTTTTCTAACGAACTTAGCTGCTTTTTAAAATCCATCGCGGTATCTTGCGAGAATTGCGTAATATCAATATAGCCAATGTTCTCCCCATTTACCTTTTTCAATGAGGAATGAACCGTTTCAAGCGGAATTTCATCCCGTTTCACCGTAACATCGATCGGGTCTCTCACATTTTGTCTGGCAATCTCTAATTGTACGTTTGTTCCTCTTTTGCCGCGGATTTTTAATGTTACATCGTTTAAATTTAATCCGTTAACACTTTTGCCATTCACCTTTAATATTTGGTCATGCGGCCGGAGACCTGCTTTTTCAGCTGGAGAATTTTTAAAAGGAGAAACAATGACAACTTTGCCATCCTCCATCCCTACCTCGGCACCAATGCCCTCAAAGGATGATTCAAGTGATTGCGTAAATTGTTTGGCCGTATTCTTGTCCATATAAACAGAATAGGGATCCTTCAAAACAGAGAGCATTCCTTGGATAGCTCCCGCAGCCAGCTTATCGCGGTCAACCTTTTCAACATACCTGTTTAAAATTAGATCATAGGCCTGGCTTACTTTTTCTAAATTAACATTATCCCTGGCCGTTAAATCTGTACTTACCTTTTGATGATTTATTTTTTCAAGGGGTGGCGTTCCATGTATCCAGCTCATGCCCGCATACGTTCCTCCCGCCCCAGCCAACAGTGACCCTGTCATTAAAAGGACAATCCATTTCCGATCCATCCTGATCCTCCTTAACTTCGCATAATGTTCGTTAGTGCCCGTAATTAACATATATGACGAGGATGGACGAGTTATGATAATAGAAAAAAAGAAGAGACGTTTTGTCTCTCCTTTTAGAATGGAACGATTCCAGTTGGATTGATGGCACTGTGGTAGGCCCATGGTCCATTATAAAGTTCGAAATGCAAATGCTGGCCTGTTGCCTCGCCTGAGCTTCCCATAAAACCGATCTGCTGGCCTTTCGTTACCGTTTGTCCTTCAGATACCATATATCTAGACATATGTGCATATACCGTTGTATAAATGTGTCCGTTAATGGAATGGGAAATATAAACGACATTACCATAACTGCTTGATACGTGTGCGGTCACAACCACTCCATCTGCTGCCGCAACGATGGGAACATTTGGGCCGCTGTTTGCGATATCCACTCCATAATGGAATGTACCCGCACCAGTAAATGGATCAGTCCGTCCGCCATAACCTGAAGTGACAGAACCTGAAGCTGGTCTCGTAAAGCTGCCGCTTGATACCGAAGGTGCCGCTGCAGTAGTTCCGCCACCACTTGACGATGTCGGAGCTTTAGCGGCTGCTGCTTGTTGCTTGGCCTCTTCAGCTTGGCGAGCCTGTTCGTTTTGAATTGCTTTTTGGATGGCGCTGGATTGAGCAGCCAGAATTTGCGATTGTTCCTGCATATCCATTTTGCCATCTGTCGCTTCTTTTTCCTCTTGCTGCAGGCTTCCTAAAAGGTTCGCCTGTTGTGTTTTTTGCGAATTTAACTTGTTATTTAAGTTCTCTAAATCACGAACCATTTTTTGCAGGTTATCCAGATCAGTCTGAACCTGTGCTTGCTTTTGCTCCAGCTCTTGTTTGTCACTTTGAGCCTGCTGCAAAATTGCCTTGTCAGCTTCCATAATCGTAGCAACAGCGCCAGCCAAATCTATCAAATCCCCAAAACTTTGTGCTCCCATTAAAACACTGACATAATTAACGTTACCATTTTCCTGATAATTACGGGCCCGATCCTTCAAAAGCTCATTTCGTTTTTGAATCCGCTCCTGAATCACCTTAATTTCATCCTGCAGTTTGGAAATTTGGACCTTGGTGTCTTGAATTTTAGATTCTTTGTCTTGGATCCCTTTATTTGTGTTATCAATCGCTAAACCAATCCGTGTTAATTCAGACTGAACATCTACTTGCTGACCTTTTAAACTATCAATCTTTTGATCTGCCTTATTAATACTAGAATTCAAATCAGCTTGTTTATTTTGAATATCGCTTTGTTTTTGTTTTAAGCTTGAGATGGATTCGGCTTCTGTTTTTATGGCCGTTCCTCCTAACAAACTCCCCATGCATACCGCTGACGCAACGGTAAGTGACAACAATGACCTTCTCAACGCTTGATTTCTCCCTTCCTTTTATCTAACTATGTACGGGTAAACCACCCTTATATGTAGGAAAGATGCCTCAGCATGGTTATGCAGAACCAATACCATGAGGCATCCTTTTAATAAACTTATACTTTTAAAAACTTTCTTACGGACATAACACTGCCCCAGACACCAATGACGGCACCCATTAAAATAAGCAATCCAGAAACCTGATACATAAACGGCGAAATCGGCAGAATTTGAATAAAGTTGCCTGCCAGCTTTGGTGCGATATAAGCATAGGCATTGTAGTATAAAATAGAAATCACAATGATTGGTACAATTGAACCTAGAATCCCCAGCCATAAGCCTTCTAAAAAGAATGGCCAGCGAATAAAAGAATTCGTTGCTCCTACCAACCTCATAATCTTGATTTCTCTTCTCCGTGCAATAATCGTAATTTTAATCGTATTGGAAATTAAGAAGATCGCCGTAAACAACAGACCAATAATCAAGACAACTCCAACATTTCGGGCTGTTTTAATAAAGGAAAATAGCTTCTCGACTTGACCTTGTCCATATTTAACCTTGTAGGCAAAGTTCATTTTTTCAATTTTCTTTGCTGCTTTCGGTGTGTCAGTCGGATTCTTCGTTTTAACAATAAATACATCATTTAAAGGATTATCCTGTTCGAACAGCTTAAATGCCTTACCTTCTGAACCAAGACTGGTAATCAGATTATTCAGTTCATGCTTTTTCGAAGAAAATTGAATACTTTTTACTTCGGGTAGCTGTTCAATCTGTTTCTTCAATGTGGCTTGGTCCTGTTTAGATGCAGCCACATCGATATGAACGCGGATTTCAACGTCACCTTCAATGGTTGAAGCCACTTTATTAAGATTCATCATAATGACGAAAAACACACCAACTAATACTAACGTTACAGTAACGGCACTTACAGACGCAAATGTCATCCAGCCATTTCGGCCAATGCTCTTAAAGCTTTCACGAGCATGCCGGCCTAGTGTTCTAAGCTTCATAGCCGTAATCACCTCTTTGTTCATCACGAGCGATCTTGCCTGCTTCGATGGCAATGACGCGATGTTTGATCGTGTTGACGATTTCTTTGTTATGGGTAGCCATAACAATTGTCGTTCCTCTAGTATTGATTTCATCAAAAATGTTCATGATTTCCCAAGATGTGTCTGGATCAAGGTTTCCCGTAGGCTCGTCCGCAATCACGACCTTCGGAGAATTCACGATGGAACGGGCAATCGAAACACGCTGTTGTTCCCCGCCTGATAGTTCCGTTGGCAGCATTCTTGCTTTATGCTTCAAATTAACGAGATCAAGCACTTCCATTACTCGTTTTTTAATAACCTTCGGAGTCGCTTCAATAACCTCTAACGCAAAGGCAACATTTTCATAGACTGTTTTCGTTTGAAGAAGTTTAAAGTCCTGAAAAACTACCCCGATATTGCGTCGAAACAGCGGAACCTTGCTATTTCTCAATTTTGCCAGGTTGACACCATTTATCGAAATCGTACCTGATGTCGGAACTTCTTCACGGTACATCATCTTAATAAAAGTGGATTTCCCTGCACCACTCGGCCCTACGACATAAACAAATTCACCCGGTTCAATCCGAACATTGATCCCATTGACAGCTGTTACACCATTGGGATACTTCTTATAGACATCTTGCATTTCAATCATATTATTATCACCTAATGTTTTATTTTTCCCAAAAAACTTCAGCACGGCTGGTTAAGTTCACAAAAAATAGCACTAAAAACGAACACAACTCATTATAACATCATAATCCGACAAAAAAAGCGGTAAATATATTACATTTTCTTTTCATTCTTGACAAAACACTATAATGGAACGAACGTTTCAGTTATATTTGGTGCTGTGACTAATGGTTATATTCGCATAAAAAAACGATCTGTTTTTTTGTCAGACCGTTTTTTACATGCCCTTATTTCTTATCATTATTTTTTGGCAGCGAGCCATTCAGCTACTTTATCGGCGTCATTGCCAGAAATTAAACCAGCTGGCATTTTCCCTCCGCCTTTACCGTTTTTAATAATATCGAGGATTTCTGCTTTTGAGTATTTTGAGCCAATTTTTTGCAAGTTTGGACCTACGACACCTTGAAGTTGATCTCCATGGCAGCTCGAGCATTTTTGATTAACAATCTTTTGCGGGTCTGCAGATGCAGTGTCTGTACTCTTTGAGCTAGAACCGCCGCCGCAGGCTGCCAGTCCCATGACCACTGTTGCGCCCATGATGAGTGTTAGTAGCTTTCTTTTCAATTGCTACTCTCCTTTCAGAAATAAATTCCAGCAAAACTAGTATAAACCAATTTTGGCTAAGATTAAAACCCTCTTCACAAACTACAGATGAAGTTCTACCGATGAAGAATACAGATAAATCAAGGCTTTTGCCCACTTGTTTCAATTTTGTGAAACCTTGATTATTGTATTGGAAATTCGACATACGTTTTTAGTTTTACTTATTTTGTTTCAAATATTCCATGCATGTTTCATGAATTTTTTTCTATGCATTCAAAAAAACAATTATAGAATCTTAATTCGTTTAGATATATATAATTCCGGTAAAAATGGTAATATGGTTATTGAATCTAGTAGAATACATTAATTTATATAAAAAAGAAAGGCATGACAGTCTTAAAAGGGAATGAGGTGCTGCAATAATGGATGTTAAAGTAGGCAGGAATGATCCTTGTCCGTGCGGTAGCGGAAAGAAATATAAAAAATGCTGTGGGGTTAATGAGGTTATTTCTCTTACCCAGGTTCTCGAATCGGACATTGACGACTTGGAAAAACAACTGTTACATTTCGCATTACGAAATTACGGAAATCAAATCGAAGAAAGTTTTGAAAACTTCCAGCAAGAATATGATTTAAATAATGACGATGAGGTCAAGTTTTTTGAATTCGTACATACCATTTGGTTTACACTTTTTGCAAAAGCAGATCAAGGTGGAACTATTCTTGATCAATTTATCAATTCAGAATTAAGGAGAATAAAACGTCCCAAGCTTAAGCAAGTGGTGCAATCGTGGAAAGATGCGAGAGTCTTTTTCGGAACAATCATTAGTATTGAAGATAACAGCTATATAATAGAAGATCTTTTTAGCAGTGACCGGCTTGAAGCAGTAGTCGTGACAAATCTGGAGAAACAGTATGAACAAAATGGATTTTTCGCAGCGATACTGTTGCCATTTGATCAAAAATTTGTGTTTTTCCCAGCACCGTTTGATCTTCCAAGCCTGGATAGTGAGTCTGCAGCCGAATTTATTCGTCAGGCCTATTCAGAATCCAACTATGATAACCGAAACGATTTTATGACGGAATTCTTCATGGAATTAATGTACGACCTTCCAGAAGTCGGTGCCCATTACGAAATCAACGAAATGGAATGGACAGAGCCCATTTTTCAAGAAGTGGCAGAGATTTTTCAAACCGAACTAGAGCAAATGGGTGTTGAACAAGACATCATTGACACAGGGATTTATCTTTGGAATTTATTTTGCCATAAGAAGCAAAAAAAGATTAAAAACCCATATATTTATGTCGGAGCCCTTCATTATTTCATTTCGACGTTTGCTCCAATGGAAACGAATTATACACAGAAACAGCTGGCTGAAAAGTATGGTGTTTCCTATGGCTCACTCTCTTCTGTCTATCGAGAATTAGAAGACACCTTGGCTGAGGATCTAGACTCCTATGAGGAGGACAACGAGGATGGGCCTGTTATCCAAATGGGTGGATCAATGGCTACTGAGAGGGTAATGCAGGAAGCTTTAGAGGAAATTAAAAACCAAGACTTTAATAATATAGAAGAAATAAATGACTTTCTTTCGAAAAAGCTGGTCTCAGCAACTTCCGGCAAGCTAAAGGACGATGCTCAGTCGCTGCTATACGATGCCTTTGAGGCTGATGGTCCCGAGCGTTATCGGTTAGCAGAAAAAGCTCTGAAACAGAATCCAAATCTTGTCGATGCTTATAACATTCTCGCTGAAGACGCCGATTCTCTTGAAGAAGCGATCCAAATGTATGAAAAAGGTATGTGGATTGGTCAGAAAGAGTTGGGCAAAGCCTTTTTCAAGGAAAACAAAGGACATTTTTGGCTCATTTTTGAAACCAGACCATTTATGCGGGCAAAATTCAATTACGCCATGGCCCTCCTCGAATTGGGAAAACCAAATGAAGCGATTGCCCAATTTGAAGAATTGCTGGAGCTCAATCCAAATGACAGCCAAGGAGTTCGTTATTCCCTTTTTATTGCTTATGTAGAAAGAGGAGATTTACAGAAAGTCGGCAGGCTGTTGAAACAATTCGAAGAGGATAGCGCACAATCCCACTATAATACACTTTTATTGGAATTATTGAAAAACGGTTTTTCGGCAAAAGCGAAAACATTATTAAAAACAGCCAAGGAAAACAACAAATTTGTTATCCCATATTTAAATGAAAGAAAACGTCTTCCAAAAGCAATCCCAGACAATTACGGATTTGGGGATGAAGACGAAGCAATCGTTTATGCTGATGCGCATTTGCATTTGTGGAGAATGATTGAGGGATTACGGGACTGGTTGAAGTAAAACTGCCGAGAGGGCTGGAAAGCCTCTCGGTTTGTTTTTGTCGATTGGGTGCAATATTTCCTTGGAAATTTGTCGAGTGATTAAATTTATAAAAAAATCGAAAGGGTTTCACCCTTTCGATTTTTAGTAGTTTTATGGTGTTGCTGAAGAAGGAGCATGTGCGGCTTCTATAAAGGAATGAGAAGTTCCGCCGTGACAGGAAGAACAGCCTTGAGTATCACTTTGTTGATGCCCTGTAATTGCATTGCCGCTTCCGTCAGCTAATGGAAGATTTGCTGTTTTTCCATAAAGCTCTTTAGAATCGCTGTGGCAATTTAAACAGAAATTCCTTTCATTGGCAGCATCCCATGTTGTGCCACTCGAAGTAAACTTTTTCGTATTATCAGTGATTTGTATATTTCCCAGCTTGTCTCTTAACATCTTCATATTTGTGGAACCATGTGTTTCATGGCATTCTGCACAAGGAAGCTGCCCGTTTAATGTACTTCCGCTATCACCAGTTGCTGTAATTTTATGTCCAGACTGGCTGGTATAGGTACTATTTGCATAATATTGCTTAATATTTGAAGCTTTTGTTCCATCATGACAGCTTAAACATAATGAAAAGTCATCAGCAGTGCCAGTTGACGTGCTTGCTTTTTTATAATTGTATGTTTGTGCTGTTGTATTAGAAATTCTGTTAATGTGGTTCGGATTATCTTTACTCCAATCAGAATGCGGATCATGGCAGCTTGTACATGATGATGAATCATTTATTTGCGCATGCTGATTAGTGCTATTATATTTATCCGGCATTGGTGTACCATTTGTTCCATCATGACATGCCATACATAGGTTGTCAGAGTTCTCTCCAAATTTCCCGCCTTGCAGCATGTCATTAGAGCCATTATGAACGCCATGGCAGTAATCGCAGGAATTGGTTACGTTTGAAAAGTTACCATGGATAACGTCTGGTTGACGGTATTCATTTGATTCAAACTGGTATTGCGTATTCAAGCTAATTGTCGTAAATTTAAAAAATCTCGGAATGATTCGATTACCGTCATCATTTGTAAAACCTGGGTTTAAATAAACATAATAGCTAGTACCGGGCTGAAGCAGATTGGCAGGATCAGGAGTAAATGTAAAGACATATTCATTCACGCCATTTCCCACTGCCGTTATTGTCACAAGTTTCTGAGTTCCTGTGATTTTATCCCCACTAGCTGATGATACCTCCAGCAAATGCGATGGATTAGTAATTGTTCCAGAATTCCTGACAGCAACTCTTATTATGTCATTCACTGGTACCTGAGTCATATCTTCAGCAGACAAGTAGGTGCTTTGATCGTTAATATCCCCGACCAAACTAACATCAGACACATAAGGTCTATTGACACTCGCCAATGCAGCAGGTTGGCTCAAACTTGATGAAATACGTACTGTTTGCTGTGTTGTCGTCGCCCCACTAACAGTTGTTGTTGCTGTCGGCTGTGTTGTCGTCGTCCCGCTAACAGTTGTTGTTGCTGCTGGCTGTGTTGTCGTCGTCCCATTATCAGTTGAGGTTGTTTGCGTGCTTGTTACTCCGGTATCGGTTGCTGCAGCAAAAACATCAATTTTATAAGGGGAATATAAAAGGAAGGAACCTATAAAAATGCTCCATATGGCAATGCATGAAAAGATCTTTCGTTTGAAGTTCTTCCTCCTCATGTAATTCATCCTCTTCTGTTTACATTATTTAATATATAAATGCTAAATTTATTATATCAACTGAATTAACATTAATTTTCATCGTTAAGTTAAATTTTTTTGACATTTTATAATGTGTATCTCTATAATAATGAAACAAGGTGGCAAAAGTGATGTTTGTCACCTTGTTCAGAGGTTGTTGTTGCTGACAAATAGCGAACTATTTGTTAGCTTTTTTTAATTTACTTAATTAAAGCCTTACCAGAATAGTCTCCTCCAGGTACACCCACAGGATATCCGTTTGTTCCGGCTGTATTAGGAATAGTAGCTGTTGATGTATGACATGTCCAACATATAGAATAGTTAGTAAACCTCTTTAAGGTTGAACCTTCTTTTGTTACATCTTTCATGTATTGTCTAGCTAGTTCATCAGACCACGCCTTTCCGCCTTGATCCAATGGTTTTTCCAAATCTGCAATTGTTTTTCCAGATGTATCTCTTAATAATGTAATATCTGTACCATGAGCATAGTGACATGATGTACAGCTTCGGCCTTGTTTTGTGCTGCTAGTTGAGTGTGTATATAAGTGTGCGCCATCATCAGCAAGCATAGATCTAGAGCCTGCTTCTCTGCTTCTGTAATAATCGGTATGACAGCTTCCGCATAATGCTGAGTAATTCAATCTGTAATTACGAACGTCAGCTTGGCCAACTGTGGAACCATCCACTGCTGTTACTGTACCAAGTGAACCGTCAGGATTTTTTGGTAAATCGGTTTCAGCATAAATCCCCTTGGATTTGTAAATCTTCAATCCAGACAAGTTTGTAGCAGTATTGATTGCTGAATATGCTGGATCAAGTTGTAAATTAAGTTTAATTGCCTTTGTTCCTAATGGGATGGTACTCGTTTTTGTTATTGTTTCAGCATATCCCACAATACTAACGTTATATGTGGAACCATACTGGTTACCAGCCACTTTTTCATTTAATAAGCGGTCATTAGCAGATCCGTGAGGATTATGACAGCTTGAACATTCAAAAGTTGCTGTAGAAGTATTTTTTAAGGTTGCACCATTTGTAGTATTTACAGTTCCTGTTGACCCAGGAGCTGCATTTTCATTTAAATGTGATTCAACTTGGTGCATAGAAGCACTTTGGTCTTGAGAAAACATGATACCTGCTTCACTTGCTGTTGTAACATCATAAAAACCTAAAGTACCATCATGGCATGACATACAGAGTTCAGATGCGCCACTCTTCATTAACAGCGTATCAGTTTCACCGTTATGCACACTATGACAGTTTGAACAAGAGTTTGTGTTATTTTGAAAGTTACCATGTGTTCTCTGTGAATTGGTAGTTCCAGTGTTATCAATTGTTGCATTGTTTAAGGTTGATGTCGGATGCTGCAAATTAGTTGGATCAAAACCTGCTGCAGAGACAAGCCCGCCAAACATGCCTAAGAAAATAAGCATAAAAAATGCTGACAAGCCGATTTTTAACTTGCTCATTTCTAAAAACCTCCCTATTTTTCTCTGTTTTCTCTCTCTTTTTATGGTTTAATAAGATGTAAATACCTCTGTGAGTAAACCATCACCTCCTTAAATGATAAATAAATATATTTTATGCCTAATGAACGCATTTAAAATGTATATATTATCAAAAAACAAACCTAACTGGGAGGCAAATTGTCTGTTTCTTGCTCCTCTTCAAATTTATAAAACAATATTTCATAACTTAGATTCTCTATTTGTTTAAATTACTTTTCTATGTGATTAAAATTTCACATATATTGTCAGTGCTTATTTCTAAAATATTTTTATTTCAATAAGATTCAAATGATTTAGAACAAGGTAACAACACCTATTGTTACCTTGTTCTATTTAATTACTTTTCTTATTTAGTTGCCCACTATTTTTGATTTTCCAAGCATATTGCCGGCCCCATCTTTGTATTTCGGGTCAACAGTTGTTGAAATTTTGCCTGCATGACAAGCAAAACATACTGCGCGATTAGTAAATTTCTTCAATGCGGATCCACCAGGTGCTATATCTTTCATGTATGCTGTAGCTTGGTCCTGGGTCCAGCCATATATTCCGCCTTGATCAGTTGGTTTTGTATAATCGGCAATTGTATTTCCAATAGCATCCATCAACGTTCTCTCATCTGTACCGTGTGCATAGTGACAAGCCGCACAGTTTCTACCTTGTTTAGATGAATTAGTTGTATGCGTATATTTTCCATAATTCGAGTGAGCAGCCTGATAGGTAGCATCATTTTGGCTAGTTTTACCTGTACTTCTGTTTGCAAAATAATCATCATGACATGCTCCGCAGAATTGTGAATAGTAGATATCACTTGCTACTGAATTATAGGTTGCAGTAGCAACAGGACCTGCGGATTTTGTAATTTTCACACCGTTTGGACCAGTTGCATCATTGACAGCTTTATAAGTATCATCATTTGTTAAGTTCATTTTAATTGTTTGAGTTCCTGTCGGAACAGGTGTTTGTGTACCATTTACTAAAGAAGTTGCAAAAGTAGTGCCATTAACTTTTTCATTTAATAATCTATCATTTGGTGAACCGTGTGGGTTGTGACAGCTGGAGCATTCTAATACATCTGTTGATTTATTGTTATATGCTCCTGGTGCTGTTCCAATTTTAATTGCTTCACCAACATTGTGCATAGAAACACTTGTGTGTCCTGCTGTTTTATCAAAATCAAATACTCCGGCTCCGCTTGGAGCTGTAACATCGTAGAAGCCCATTGTACCATCATGGCAAGATTCACATAGTTCGGAATCTCCAGATTTCATTAACAAATAATTGGTTTGCCCGTTGTGCACACTATGGCAGTTTGCACAGGAGTTTGTGTTGTTTTGGAAATTACCGTGTGTTCTTTGTGTACCTTGAGAACCATCATTATTGACATCAGCTGAATAAATATTTGGTGCCGGATGTGTTGATGTCGGTACGAATGATGGATC
Source organism: Neobacillus sp. PS3-12 (assembly GCF_030915385.1). Taxonomy (GTDB): domain Bacteria; phylum Bacillota; class Bacilli; order Bacillales; family Cytobacillaceae; genus JAEVLT01. The sequence continues at coordinate 1,766,876 of NZ_CP133268.1, forward strand.
TGGAGCTGCTGCAAAGGCCACAGCGCTGAACATGCCTAATAAAATAAGCATGAATACAGTTGATAAGCCTAATTTAATCTTGCTCATTCTAAAAACCTCCCAAAGTTTTCTCTCTCTTTTTTCTAAAAATATATATCTTTAAGTTGTGATCCTTTACGCAATCACCTCCTTAAATAAATAACAGAAATTTTATTTAAAGATGGATACCCTTTGGTTAACTGTATCTGTCACATACAATTGATCACTATCATCAATGAACAGGCCATTTGGGAGATAAAACTTATCATTTGTAGTACCCATACCGCCTAATTCATATAATTCTTTCCCATTCTGGTCAAACGCATAAACAGTATGTGAGAGATTGTTCACTACATAAAGGTTACCCTTTGAATCGACACCTACACCTCTTGGATTTAAGAATGTTGGATTGCCTTTACCATCTTTTGACCCGTTAATTAGTTTGATATATTTTCCGTTTTTATCAAAAATTTCAACTCTATTATTTGCAGAATCTGAGACATAGATATTATTATTAAAATCTACTGTTACAGCATTAGGTGCGATAAATTTTCCGGCAGCATCGCCAGGTCCGCCAATCTCCATTAATTTTTTTCCGTTCAGATCAAAAACAAATACCTTATTTACTTTAATATCTGTAACATAAAGTTTTTCATTAAAAATTCGCATACCGCCTGGAGCTTTAAGAACTTTGTCCTTATCGTTAAAATATTTGATGAATTTACCCTTAGAATCAAAGATAGAAATATTGGCATTATTCATATCTGCAACATAAATGTGGCCATTGCTATCTCCATCTATTCCATATGGAAAAGCAAATTCACCTTCTTTATTACCCGCCTTCCCAAATTTGAAGGCTGCGGATCCGGATTCATCAAAAACTTGTACATCTTTACTGTTTGCGTCGGTTACATAAATGTAATTGTCAACTTTTGCGACATCCATCGGCTTTTTAAGTGGCTGATTGAAGTCCCCGTACAATGCATTTGTAAATGTTTTTGGACCAGATTTAACACTAGCAACAACCGGTTTTATTATTTTTGATTCTAAATGAAAAATAGAGACTACTGCAAAAAAAGCAACGGCAAGGGCAACAATGCCACCCATTATAAAATAAACAGTTTTCTTTTTCATGTGTGGTCAACTCCTTTTACTTGTTGTCTTTTTGTTTTGCAGCGACTCTTTCCAAGCCTTGAGATGCAGGTTTATATAGCGGATCGTAGGATAAAGCCTCTTTAAAGAATTTCTCAGCTTCTTTATTGTTGCCCTGATCTTCTTTTACTCTGCCTATTTCCGTAATAATATCCGTGTTTGTCGGCATAATCTTAAGTGCTGACTGCAGGGATTTAAGTGCCTTATCGTACTGTTTCAAATTACGATAGACCATACCTGATAATAAGTGTGCCTGGAAATTTTTAGGTCCAAGCGTTTCTGCTTTTTGAGCCATTCTTATCGCATCGTTGTATCTTTTCTCAGAATTATAAACAAGTCCAAGGTTAAAGTAAGCACCGAAGTTTTTGTTATCCAGGTTTATCGCAACTTGCAGCTGTTTAACCGCATTATCTGTATCACCTGTTAAAAAGTATGAGTAGCCTAAGTTTACGCGATTTTCAGGATTATTTGGCTTTTTATCCACTAATCCTTTATAGTAATCTACTTGTTCATAGAGCCTCGCTTCATCTTTACTAGGCCACACATATTTATTGCATATAAAGTACCCTGCACCCAAACTAATGACTAAGGTTGCGAATATAAGCAAAAATGACTGTAATTTTGAAAAGCTCTTCTTTTTTTCCTGTTGAAGCTGCGTTCTTTCATTATTTTCCGGTTCTGGATTTATTGGCTGTGTAGCCTTCATAAATATCCACCTCAAATTCAGTTTTATTTGCATAACTACTGATAGTTTTGTTGATGGTAAAATACAACAAAACTATCAGTAGTTTAATAGTGTGTTAATCTTCCTTGTGGCATTTTGTACAAGTGTTTTGATCATGACACTTATAGCATGTTGCTGAAGGTTTCGTAATTCCAGCTAACGGAATTGGATGTGTATCAAGTTCTGAAACCTTTTTATGTGTGGCCGGATGGCATGTAGCGCAAATTACTTGATTTGAGTTAGTCGAGCCTATCTTGCTAGTATCGTGGCACGCTTTACATGTTTCTATATTGCTTCCAGCAACTGTTCCATGGTTGTTGAAGAAATTACTATCGTGACTTGCCGGTTTCTTGGCATGGCATTTCTGACAGAAAGTATTTTCCTTAGCGTATTGAGTTGCTGTAATTGTACCTGTGCTTGAAGTGCTATTTTCTAAAAATTGCTGTGAAACAGTTTTTGTTTGAAGATCCTTGATTGGATCATCAGACATATATGAGTGGCAGCTGTCACATTTCTTAATATCTTTTTCTGCAAGCTTGCCATGTCCGCCCTTCATAAAGTTCGGATCATCATGAGTCGTCGGTTTCAGGCCCGTTGAATGACAAGTCTTACATGCTGTCGAAACATTGTTCGCTTTGTGGCAGCTAATGCAATCTTCCATTTTTGGCTGAGTAAATTTCACATCACTCATCATTTGTTTTCCAAGAGTATCGTTCCATTTATCGTAATCTGTTTTAAAAGTTACATTCCGATCGGATATATCTCCATGTGCAACACCGCTGTGGCACTCAACGCATTTGACGCCTTCCTTTAAGTGCTTTTCATGCGGTATGATAATATCTCCTGCCGGTGTAACATCCCGCGTCTTCATATTGTGACATTTCTCACAAGTAGAATTTGGAATTTGTGTTGGCATATGAATAGGTGCTGGATAACCGTTGGTTACTTTTTCATATACCTGTACCAGACCGTTCATTTTCGCTTTCGCATAATTAACCACGCCAGATTGAATATGGCATTCCTTACATTCCACATTACTATGGGATGAGGCTTTCAGTGTTTCAGCTTCCGGTTTCATTTCATGGCAAGTACTGCAAAACGATTTACTTGATGTTTCTTCGACCGTTGCGTAACCTGCTACAATTAATAAAACAAGAGAAGCAAATACAATAGTCAGGATTTTGTAAAAAGTAGCTCGTGAACGAGTTATTGATGTTCTTTCTTTTTTATCGTCTTCCATTTAATGTCCCTCCTTACTCTTGACGTTAATTAAAATTTGGATTCACCTTTTAAAAAATCTTATCTCCGAAAAAAGGTGAAATACACTTCAGTGGGTGCCTGTCCATCTTTTAAGTTTTTTTGTGATCATGGCACACAATATTTTGTATTATGTTCTATAAGCCACTCTCACGCGTCAAGTTTTTGAAGGGAGATTGCTATGGCAAGTCTTACAAAAAGTATTCTTGTTTGCTTCGTCATTTGCCTGTTGGGCATTTGGTACGTATTTTGGAGCTTTATCTCCATATTTTAGTAAAGTCATAATATCTTGTTTCGCAATTGGTCTTAACCAGTTGGAATCCTGGTGACAGTTCATACATTTATCTAATTGCTGAACTGCATCTGCACCGTGATTGCTGTTAAAATCAGCATTTTGGTGGTACTTTGGAATGCTCATGCTTGAGTGACAAGTTTTACATTCCATTGAAATTTTTGAATGTGTTTGATCCTTGCCGATTGCTTCTAACATGATTTTTTGGGTATCAGCTTTTGTTACAGTTGTTGTAGATCCAGTATCTTCCGCTTTTGTAGTCTTTTCTTCCGGATTTGCTGGCACATTGTATGCAGCTTCCTCCCATGGCTTTTCACCTTTGTTTACTTTTTCATGGCAATCAATACATGTTCCCATGTTCGGACGCAAATACTTTTCTTCAATTAACTTTTCAGCATTTTGCTTGGATGTCCATTTCGTACGATCCGCTGCGACATTAAGGTCACGAGCTGCCATCTTGGCGTGTACAACACCAGAGTGACAGGTGATACAAGGAATCCCCTCATCAATATGTTTCTTATGATCAACCTTCGTATCGCCTGATGGTGTGACTAAGCGATTCTCGGAATGACATTGTAAGCAGTTCTGGTTGGATACAGCTTCCTCTTCTGTCTGGACGATTTGATTTGGAACACCTGTAACGTGGTAATAGACCTCTTTAAGTGATTTCACTTTGTGTGTCAGCATGTTGACAACACCTGGTTTGATGTGACACTGCACACAACTAATCTGATTATGTGCACTAGCTGTATAAGTTGAATATTCCGGTGCCATTTCATGACAGCTGGAACAAAAAGATGGCGAGTTTGTGAACGAAAGTACACCATACCCTCCACCAAATACAACGACACAGCCGACCAAACTAGCTAAGAGCAATTTCCAGCGATTTACGGGATCTTTCCAATCTATGCTTTGAATCTTTCGCCATAGTCTTCGTATGGGGCCAGATTTATTTCTGTCTTCTCTGGTCTCTATCTCTGTAGGTTTTTTCCCCCAAAAGGCCACTATGCTCACCCTTTCTGTATTGGACTAGCCTTACGATAATTAACCTCTCTAAAGGTAGTATCTATCATTGAAAGGGTATTTTCCAATGTACAATTTGTGAATATTTGTCGATAGGTGAAAAGTATGATTTTTTTAGAAAAACAACATAGAAATGTTGTTAAATAAGGGTGTTGGTTAGCATTGTATAAATAGTGTTAACTGCATAAGACTTTATTTTTATACAGTTTTGATGTGTTTCATGCAATTGTAAGAAAACTTTCACAGAATGTTTTGAATTGGGGACCTTTTAAGCTTAGACATTAAGATTTTGTAAAGGTTGGATTAGGATCTTGCATATGTTGTCACTGAATAGAGGAAATGGTAAGATGGTTAGAGTTACCTAAGAGTATTTTGGAGGATTCGGCCTAATTAAAGCGAATCTTTTTTCATTAGGATGGTTTTGAAGATGTTTGATAAAAGGAGAGTTTATCAAGAATGGGGATTTTAAATAAAGTATTTGATTTAAATAAACGTGAATTAAAACGATTGGATAAGCTCGCTAATCAGATTGAAGCACTTGCGGCTGAAACTGAAAGGTTAACGGACGACCAGCTCTGCGAAAAAACCGAAGAGTTTAAGGAACGTTATCAAAAAGGTGAATCACTTGATGATTTATTGGTGGAAGCGTTCGCAGTGGTCCGTGAAGGTGCCCGCCGCGTCTTGGGATTGTATCCTTACCATGTGCAGTTAATGGGTGGTATATCCCTGCATGAAGGTAATATCTCCGAGATGAAAACTGGTGAAGGTAAAACCTTAACGGCAACAATGCCTGTATATTTAAACGCCCTTTCAGGCAAAGGTGTTCATGTTGTTACCGTCAACGAATATTTGGCCAGCCGTGATGCAACGGAAATGGGTGAGCTTTACAACTTTTTAGGCTTATCAGTAGGACTGAATTTAAATAGTATGTCTTCTGAAGAAAAACAAGAAGCGTATGCAGCCGACATCACTTACGGAACGAACAACGAATTTGGCTTTGATTATTTGCGTGACAACATGGTCCTTTATAAGGAACAAAAAGTGCAGCGTCCGCTCTTTTTTGCGGTCATTGACGAGGTTGACTCCATTCTTATCGACGAAGCCCGTACACCGTTGATTATTTCCGGTGCCGCTGAAAAATCGACTGTTCTTTATATTCAAGCGAATGCCTTTGTCCGCACGCTTACGAAAGTGGAAGATTACACGTACGATGAAAAAACAAAGAGCGTTATGCTGACAGAACAAGGGATTGCCAAATCAGAGAAGGCTTTCGGAATTGAAAACCTGTTTGATATTTCCCATGTATCGCTTAACCACCATATCAACCAGGCATTACGGGCCAATGTCAGCATGCATCTGGATGTTGACTATGTAGTCCAAGAAGGCGAAATTGTCATCGTGGACCAGTTTACCGGCCGCTTAATGAAGGGACGCCGCTATAGTGAGGGTCTTCATCAGGCGATTGAAGCTAAAGAAGGCGTGGAAATCCAAAACGAAAGTATGACAATGGCAACGATTACGTTCCAAAACTACTTCCGTATGTATGAAAAATTATCTGGGATGACCGGTACAGCCAAAACCGAAGAAGAAGAATTCCGTAACATTTATAATATGAATGTTATCGTCATTCCAACCAATATGCCGATTGTCCGTGATGATCGCGCCGATTTAATTTATGCCTCAATGGAAGGTAAATTCAAGGCTGTAGTCGAGGATATCGCCGAGCGCTATCAAAAAGGACAGCCAGTCTTGGTTGGTACAGTAGCGATTGAAACATCTGAATTGATTTCAAAACTGCTGCTCCGCAAAGGTGTCCGCCACAATGTCTTGAATGCGAAAAACCATGTGCGTGAAGCTGAAATTATCTTAGAAGCTGGCCAACCAGGCTCAGTTACAATCGCAACAAACATGGCCGGCCGTGGTACAGATATCAAGCTTGGTGAAGGTGTTCGTGAATTAGGCGGTCTTGCCGTTATCGGTACCGAGCGCCATGAAAGCCGACGGATTGATAACCAGCTCCGCGGACGTTCCGGACGTCAAGGAGATCCAGGTATTACCCAATTCTATCTTTCGATGGAAGATGAATTGATGCGCCGCTTTGGTTCTGACAACATGAAAGCCATGATGGCCAAGCTTGGCATGGATGACACGCAGCCAATCCAAAGTAAAATGGTATCCAGAGCAGTGGAATCTGCGCAAAAACGCGTTGAAGGTAATAACTTTGATGCTCGTAAACAGCTGTTGCAATACGACGATGTACTTCGCCAGCAACGGGAAATCATTTACAAGCAGCGTGACGAAGTACTTGAATCAGAAAACCTTCGTGAGATTGTTGAAGAAATGATTTTAAGAACGATTCAACGCAATATTGATGCCCATGCCCCACTTTCTGATGATGAGGAAACATGGAATCTTAAAGGGATTGTCGATTTTGTTCATGCAACCCTTCTTCCTGAAGGCGACATTACTGTTGAGGACCTACAAGATAAAGAACCTAGTGAAATGGTTGAGGCTATTTTTGCAAAAGTAAAAGTTCGCTATGATGAAAAAGAAGCCATTTTGGAACCTGAACAAATGCGCGAATTTGAAAAAGTTATCGTCCTTCGTTCGGTTGACTCCAAGTGGATTGACCATATCGATGCGATGGACCAGCTTCGTGACGGAATTCATCTTCGTGCCTATGGCCAAATTGATCCCTTGCGCGAATATCAGTCTGAAGGCTTCTTGATGTTTGAAAACATGATTGTTTCGATTGAAGAAGAAGCAACACTTTACATCATGAAGGCGGAAATCCGCAATAACCTTGAGCGCCAAGAAGTCGCAAAAGGACAGGCTGTGAATCCGAAGGAAGACGAGTCCGTTAAGAAAAAGCCAGTTGTGAAAGAAAAGCAAATTGGCCGTAATGATCCATGTTTCTGCGGAAGCGGCAAAAAGTACAAAAACTGCCATGGTGCAATGGCTTAATCTTCAAAAATGGGGCCGGCTGAGATGCCGGCTCTTCGTTTTTGATTATGTTGCAGGTAGCCTGTGTTAGGAAAGAGATAATTATTTCCACTTCTCTGAAAAAATTGGGCTAGTGTGGAATGATTATGCGCTATTCATTCCACTTCTTCTTGAAAAACTAGCTGAAGTGGAATGTTTAGATGCTTTTCTTTCCACTTCTTCTTGAATATCGGGCTGGAGTGGAATGAAAGCTCTTTTTAATAAATCCTTACCATTAACATTTTTTGAATTTTTATTGGTACATTCGTTATAATGATTAAGTAAATTATATTAACAGCGAGATTTTTTTAATTTTTATAGAGGTGAAGAAAATGGAATTAGCGGATATTCGCAATGAGTTAGAAAAAATGGCTAAGCAATTAGCAGGCTTTAGGGGGTCTCTTTGACCTCGAAAATAAGGAAGCTCGGATCGCTGAGCTTGACGACCAAATGCTACACCCGAACTTTTGGGACGATCAACAGGCCGCACAGGTTGTGATCAACGAATCCAATGCGTTAAAGGATCAGGTTCACACCTTTTACGAAATGAATGAAAGCTTTGAAAACCTCGAAGTATCCTATGAGCTTGTTAAAGAAGAAAACGACGCTGAGCTGCAGGCAGATTTAGAAGAAGAGCTTACGCAATTAATCAAGCGTATGGAAGACTTTGAACTCGAGCAGCTGTTAAGCGAAGAATACGATAAAAAGAATGCCATTCTTGAGCTGCATCCTGGTGCAGGCGGTACCGAGTCACAAGACTGGTGCTCCATGCTCTTGCGGATGTACACACGCTGGGCAGAAAAGCACGGTTTCAAGGTGGAGACACTCGATTACCTGGCAGGCGATGAAGCAGGGGTGAAAAGTGTTACGTTGTTAATCAAAGGCCACAATGCCTATGGATATTTAAAAGCGGAGAAAGGTGTTCACCGTCTCGTAAGGATTTCTCCGTTTGACGCATCTGGCCGCCGTCATACTTCATTCGTATCTTGCGAAGTCATGCCGGAGTTTAACGATGAAATCGAAATTGAAATTCGTCCTGAGGATCTTCGGGTTGATACGTATCGTGCCAGTGGTGCGGGCGGTCAGCATATTAACAAAACCGAGTCTGCTATACGGATTACGCATATTCCTACTGGGCTCGTTGCTTCATGCCAAACGGAGCGTTCACAAATTCAAAACCGCGAGCATGCGATGAATATGCTGCGTTCTAAGCTCTATCAGCGTGAAGTTGAAGAAAAAGAGAAGCAGTTGCTTGAAATCCGCGGTGAACAAAAAGAAATCGGCTGGGGCAGCCAAATTCGCTCCTACGTTTTTCATCCTTACTCCATGGTGAAGGACCACCGGACGAGTGTAGAGTCAGGGAATGTTCAAGCTGTGATGGACGGGGATTTAGACCCGTTTATTGATGCTTATTTGAGATCGAGGATACAATAATATGTGGGAAGCCTTCGCTTTGGATAATTTCGGCGAAGGCTTTTTTGTTCGTGAATTGGCTTTTGGCGAAATTATGGGCGGTTTTGGCGAAATAAAATTTTTTTCGGCGAAATAAATTCCATTTTCGGCGAAATAACGGATGATTTCGGCGAAATAATCTTTAGGTCTTAAAATCAGCACGTAGAAAAAGTGTAGTTTTAGCGAATCAGTTTAAATGAAATGTAAAAAGCCTTGTCCGATTCATTCGGCAAGGGCTCTTGTTTGGGATTTTTATATTGCCGAATGGCAGATGATACTTCTTGAGGTTATTTTGCGGCTTTATACTTGCATACGCATTTTAATTTGGTTGATTTCTTTATCGTGGAGACCATCTTTCTTACTTAGGTATTCGATATCAAACTTTACCCCTTTGATTTCATCTGCAACTGTTTTAAAAATGGCTTCATGTTCATCCAACTTTTTTTCAATTTGCCTAAAATGACTGCGAAACTCAGTTGCATTATTTTCAACAGTTTCCTTAAGGGATTCCACGGTTATTTCTAACTTATCAAGACGTTGCTCTACTTGGTCAAGATGTTGCTCTACTCCGTCAAGGCGTTGCTCTACTCGGTCAAGACGCTTGTCCATTTGGTCAAACCTCTTGTCCATTTGATCAAAGCGCTTGTCCATCGCTTCAAAACGCTTGTCTATTTTTTCAAACTGCTGATTCATTTGCTCCATCATTTTCTTAAGCAATTCTTCCATCCTGCTTCACCTCCTTATTCGACAATTATACCATAAAAAGAGCAATTTAAAACGCAGCCCCTAAATTTGGGAGCTGCGTTTGATTTCATTATTAATGTGCTTCAATTAAGCCATAGCGGCCATCTCTACGCTTGTAAACCACGTTGGTGCGGTTAGTGTCAGCGTTTGTGAAAACATAGAAGCTGTGGCCGAGCAAATTCATTTGCAGGATGGCCTCTTCGCTGTCCATTGGTTTCAAGTCGAAACGTTTGGTACGGACAACCTCTAGCTCGTCTTCATCATAGTCAACATTTTCAGGCACTGGGTTGGTAAATGTTAAACCAACATCGCCTTTTTCACGGAATTTGCGGTTCACTTTTGTTTTATGCTTGCGGATTTGACGCTCCAGTTTGTCGACGATCAAATCAATTGCTGCATACATATCATCGTTTGTTTCCTCTGCACGGAGGACAAGATTCGGCATTGGAATGGTTACTTCTACTTTAGATGTTTTATCTTGATTAAATCGAAGATTTACGTTTACGTTCGCCTCAGGTGTTTCAGAAAAATAGCGCTCCAACTTTGCCACTTTCTTCTCTACATATTCTCGAATTGCTGGAGTTACCTCAATGTTTTCACCACGAATGTTATAATTCATATAGTGAACTCCTCCTTTTGTTAAGACTATGTAAATACATTTCTATTTTACCCTTTCATTATCCTGCTTAATCAGCAAGAAAATTTTGTCGGATTAGTGACAAAAGCAACGGTAAAATAGTGAGAAACTTATAATCAAAAGGATTATTTATCCTTTGATTATGCTTTAATTTTACAAAAAATTTCAAAAAGTTTCAAGTTTTGAGCATTACGGCTCCATTGGTCGAATTGTGGATTTTTATACTTTAAATTTTTTAATCGTATCATGAAGTTCTTCCGCCATTTCAGCCAGTGATGCAGCGGATGCTGCAATCTCTTGCATGGAAGCCAATTGTTCTTCTGTTGTAGAAGATACATCTTGTGTCTCTCCGGTGACTCTTACCGTAATTTCTTTAATTTCATCTACACTTTCAACAACATGCTCAGCCCCAGATGTTGCCTCTTCAATAGATGCTGAAACCTCCTGAAATTGCCTATTTGTTTGACTGACAAACAGCTCAATTTGATAAAATGCCTCGCCGGCACTTTTTATAAGATCCATACCCTTCGTAAATTCCGTCTTTCCTTTATCCATCGAGGATACAGCCTGATTCGTATCACTTTGGATTGATGAAATTAAATGTCTAATATTCTCTGTTGATTTGGACGATTGTTCAGCTAACTTCCTAACCTCATCTGCAACAACAGCAAATCCTTTTCCATGTTCTCCGGCTCTAGCCGCTTCTATAGCCGCATTTAAAGCCAGCAGATTGGTTTGGGCTGCGATACTTGAAATAACATCAATAATTTGATTAATTTCTTTAGAACGTTCACCAAGAGTATGAATGACAGTACCCAAATTGTTTACCGTATCCTGAATAATTTCCATTTGATTTTTTGATAATTGGATCGTTTCATTTCCATGACTTACGACTTTAGCTGCTGCAATTGATTCATTGGCAACTGTTGTGGAACGATTCATTATTTGTTCCATTTGAGTAGACATTCCTTTAATAATCCCAGTACTCTCCTCGATCAACACATTCTGTCTTTCAGTACTTGAAGCTACCTCTTGAATGGAGTTCGTAATTTGCTCAGTCGCCAAGCTGTTTTGCTCGGAGCTGGCCATAAGCTGTTCAGAGGATGCAGCTAGGAGTTCAGCCTTTTCGTCAACCTGTTTAATGACTTCCCGAAGTGAGGTAACCATTTTATTAAAACTTACCCCGAGGATGTTTATTTCATCCTTGCTTTTTACATCAAATATCTGGGTTAGGTCTCCCTCACTAACCTTATCCGTTGCTGATATTAATTTTCTTAGCGGAACAGTTATTGAATGAATAATAAGGTAGGAAATGGCGATTCCTAAAAGTATAAAGATACCGATACAGATAAATGTGGTTTTTAAGATTGGATTGGAGTCCTGATTTACTTCATTTAAGTTCATGGTCCCTGCAATCTTAAATCCAGTTAGCTTATTGGTTTCAAATTCCATTACCTTATCTGTACCATTTTGGTTATAGGAAATATTGCCGCTATCCTTGTATAAAAGCGTCTGAACCCAACTGCCTTGTGCCATCGTACCAGGTTTTTGAGATGGATGCACAAGATAGGTACCTTTTGCACTAACAATTAAAGGGTAGCCTTCCCTGCCAATTTTCGCACCGCTAGTGACTGCTTTTAAGGAAGCCAAGCTTAAATCAAAACCAATTACACCGGAGCCATCATTTAACTGCTTTGCGACCGTTACGAGAATGTTGCCTGAAATTTGATCAACGTAAGGTTCGGTAATGATCGTTTCTCCATTCGCTGCTTTCGCCTGGGTATACCAAGGGCGCGTGCGGGCATCAAATCCGGGAGGTAAATCTGCATGAGGATAGATCATAAGTTTTCCCTGTTCTGATGCCGCATAAGTTGCAGAAATCTCCGGATGAAAATCCGTGTATTGTTGGAGTACGGACAACGAATTGTTCATATTGTCGGGATCAAAGGAACCCTTATTGAACTGTTTAGCAAATTCAGCTGAATCATCAATTTTTGGCTTAATGTAATTAGTTAAATATCGATCGATCATGCCCACATTCTCTTTGGCGTTCAACAGGATTTTTTCCTGCAGTTTCTGTTGAGCAGTATGATAGGAAAAGAAACCGATGGTAATAGAAGGAATTAACAAAATGAATAAAAAGGAGAATATCAGTTTTTTTCTAATCGTAAATCCTGAGTGTTTCTTTTTTCTGTGTTCTGGGTGTCTCTCCATAAAAGTTTGCAAACCTGCTTTCTGATAAGATTGTTCTAACATTGAAATTTACCTGCTATTTATAACTTTTTTACAGTTATTACACTAATTTATCGGATGAATATGAAAATTTTTAACACTTCCGATGATTAAAGAGACATTCAAATATAAAAAGGAACTGATCCCATAAGGTTCTAGTTCCTTTGAAATGGTTACTGATTAAACTTTTTATCAATATGGGGGTGATCGATTTTCTTAAATATAAAAATTAATCAGCATCCCCGTTACTGGTTCTGCCAGCTTGCAAATGATTGATAATCCCCATTGCTTTTATACCTGTCCACCTTCAGCATATTGCTTCTGTCGATTAATTTGGATGACCTGCTTCCAGGTATCGCGGAAATCAGTGACAAACTCTTCAACCTCTTCTAAAATGGCTACATCACTTTTTATATTGGCTTCAACTAGCCTGCGGTAAACATAATCATAAAGGGGCATCATACTTTTTGAAACCTCTAACTCAGGGTTTAGTGTGACCATCAGTTCCTGAATGATTTTTTGGGCCTTTTGGATGTTGGTGTTTTTCATCTCAATGTTTTTTTCTGCAATGGCCGTTTTAGCAACATGAATAAACTTTAGGCATCCATTATATAACATTAAGGTCAACTCACCTGGTGAGGCGGTGTTAATGGCATTTTGCTGATAGGACTGATATGGATTTCGTACTGACATTTACTAAAACACTCCTTTTATTTGTTGCAAAAAATCAAGGTAGTTATACTTACTAAAAGTTATATTTTTCGATCGACAAGCAGACCGAGGCGCTCCGCCATTGCTGCATAGGTATCCAACAATTTCTTGGCTGGAATTTCTTTTACAACTTCGTCTGTATTGTCATTCACAATAACAACATAATATTCATTTAGCTTTTCATGCAGCTTAAAGCGGACAGATGTATGTGCTGGCTCCAGAAAGTGATTTAAGCCATCTACTACTGCTTCTAGCTTATCTTTCTTTTTTCCATCAGGGTATTCTGCTTTTTTTTGCTCATAATAGTTCGTTGCTGCAGGCTTTTCTTCTACTTTAATCGGGTTTACCTTAACCCCTTCTTGGATTGCAGGTCGTTGTTGGATGGGGGTGTCTGTACCGCTTAGACGATCGATCATCATAATCTCCCCTTAAAAAACAATCCATTCTATTTTTAATATCGGATACATATTGAAAACCTTTAGATAAAAAAACTTGCGAAATATACCATATCAGTATTCAAAAAAACAAGCCAGGATTTCTCCTGGCCATCAGTACTAAAAAACTCCTCTTACTAACCTGAATAGAGCGACGATCAGTGCCAAACGAATAATCATTCGTACTACTCGGCCCCTAATTCGAGTTTCTAAAACAAGAGAATCACTACCTACTGACACAAGGGTACCAGTATAAGTGCCTTCGGTTGTAACAATTTCTACATCTTGTCCTACTAGACGATACGCTTGTTGGATAAAATTCTTTCTAGTCAATCTTTTCCACCACCTTTCTTGTAATTAGTAGATGCGGTAGTAGAAGAAAGGATTGGACTTTTACTAGAGAAAGTAGATTTTTTTTATTCTTGTAAAAAAAATCCTCTCAAGATGTACTTGAAAGGATTTTTAAATAGAATAAGTTGTATATGGCTTTAAAAAGTTGCTAAGATTTTGAACCCCTATTAATTCCTTTTATCGTAATAAGCTCCTTCATTAAAAACATTAGTATAAGGATTAATATATTTGGGCGTGTTCTTTTTTTGGTTTTTGGCAGCTAAAAAATCTTGTTGAATTTCGAGCTTAATGGTAGCAAAGATTTCATGAAGATTTTTCTCAAATTCAATCATTTCCCTGCCCAACTGCTGTTCTTCGGGGTTATATGGCCCCTTCATTTCCTTTAATAGAATTTCCCGTTTCGCTAGGAATTCATTAATCTTTAAAATGACATTGTCCCGTTCATTTTTAGGTGAAGGTTTACTTATCTCTTCCAAAAATGAACCTGTCAAATTGTATACGTCGTGCACAACACTCATTGGACATTTCCCACCTTTTCATCAACCAGCACTAAAATTTTGGGAAATATATGATGCCTGATTATTTGCTTGCTGCATTGCTTGCTCCATCGCAGAAAATTGACTGTAATAACGATTTTCGATGTCGGTCAGTTTTGATTGAAAATCGGTAATTTGCGTACTGATATCCGTTAATTGTTTGCCAATATCAAATTGGTTATTAGTATAATTTGCTTGTCCGGCAATCGTAGTAACTTGACTTGAGGCGTTGGCAATTGTATCACGCAAACGCTTTGCGAGCCCCTCGGTTTCATATGTATAGTTACCACTCGCATCATTAGACCTAACACCGCTATTAAACAATTGATAGATTGCCTGTGGATTGTCTTGAATTGCTTGCCGAAGCTTTGTTTCATCAATCACTAATTTACCGTTATCAGAATAATCTGAAGATGTCGTGATCCCAATTTGCGATAGCTGCGTGTATCCGGTCGTAACACTACTTCCGGTAACAGGCGAATATAAATCCTGGCGCATTTTACTTAGTCCGCTAGAAAGGATGGAATCATTGCTTAACATCCCACTTTTAGCTTTCGCTTCCCACTGAGAGATTTGCGTATCATTCATTGAAGCTCTTTGATCATCGGTAAGTGGCGGAAAGTCCCGTTCACGCTTTTCGGAAATTTTGTCGTTGACCTTTTTAATTACATCATTGTATTTATCAACAAAGCCTTTGATTGAATTGTAAATGGTGTCGACGTCAGTGGCGGTTGAAACCGTCACAGGTGCTGTCGTTTTATTTTTGATGGTGTAATTAATTCCATTAACCGTAAAATTGTTAGAGCTTTCTTTCATCTCATAGCCGTTTATAGAGACTATTGCATCATCTCCGGCCGTACTCGTTGGAAAACTATAGGTTGTTACTTGAGTATTAAGGTCGGTGGAGGAGTTGATTGTAAAACCAAGATTTGTCATAAAATCAGCTGTCTGCTGATCTTTAGGAATAATTGATGATCCTGATCCAGTTTTATTGTTTGATAAAACAATCGTGTTATCTACATAATTTCCTTTAGAGTCTTTAATTGAACCCTTCATAGCTGTCATATCAAGCTTAGAATTATTGAATTTTTGGATGATATCGTCAATTGTATCCGTTCCAGAAATGGAGATCGTTACATCTCTAGGTGTAGAACTCCTCGGGTCTGCGACAGAAAAGGTAAGTGTTTTATCACTGCCCCCTAACGTGCCAATCGTCCCGCTGCTTTTCCAAGTAGCTGCTGTTGCCAAGTTGGATACTTCAATCTGAGTAGATGTATTATTTGCTGAATTTAAGGCAGTTGCCGTCACATAATTTGAATCCGAACTCGTGACAGTCTTTTTGTTAAATGTCGAGTTCATCATAATTCCATCAAAGATAGTTGTATCCAAATCACTTAGGGAGGTATTCATGTCACGATAATCATCACGCTTCCATTGAAGAAGCTGCTGATTTTGTTTCATCTTATCTAGCGGGAGAGCTTCAGCTTTCATTAATTTGCTGACCATCCCGTCAATATCCATGCCGCTTGCCATCCCGTTTACCCGCATAAGTCCGCTATACTGGCTGGCAATTGTTCCACTGCTGGTAGTACCTGTAGTAGCCAATTTTTCCACCACCTATAATTTTTTTAACAAGACCCCTATTTATGTACTTTTTATATCGGCCCCTTTTTAAAAAAGTTAAACACAGTACCTTGACTGTGTTCTAGGTATAAATATTTATTAACATTCCTTTGATTTCTCCAACCATGCCGAGGATATCCAGGCCTTTATTTTCCTTATCCAGAACAGCATTCGTTAGATCAATCAGTTTTTTATCGACTTCTTTTACAAGCTTGTAGACTTTGGATGATCCCCGGTGGCTAAAGCCTCGTTTTTCTTGAAGCTCCAGGCCGTTTTTCACTGCGTCATCCATGAAATCTTTTACAAGCTTTTTATATTTACGCAGGTTTTCAACCGTTCTGGAGTCAGCCAATTTATTGCCTTGACTCTCAATCTCCTGCATCTTTTGATTTAACCGTTCCAATGTCACATCTGATCGCTTTTTCCCCATGATCTCTTGGAAAGCAATCGAATCTTTTGCGACATCTTCCTTCGCCCCCACTTTCGTTAGCGAAGTCTTATTTATTCGTTGTACTTCCATTCTTTCACACCCTTACAAAAGTACTCTATTTACCATTATAAATTATTCTTTGTATTACTAGTAGAGTCATAAATGTGAAAAAGGAGAGGTTCCCCCCCTCTTGTTAAAGTTATTTTAATAATTGCAGCACGCCTTGCGGCAACTGATTTGCTTGTGAAAGCATCGCTTGAGCCGCTTGGTTTAAGATATTATTTTTCGTAAAGTTTGTCATTTCCTCAGCCATGTCGACATCCCTGATTCGTGATTCTGAGGAAGTTACGTTTTCATTCATGGTTTTCAAGTTGTCAACAGTATACTCCAAACGGTTTTGCACGGCACCAAGGTGGGCGCGCTCAGATGAAACACGCTGAATGGCATCATCAATAACCGTGATCGCTGCCTGCGCCTTCTGGTTGCTAGTGACATCAAGGGCATTCTGAGGAGTCCCTGGTGCCAAGCCATTATCTGCACCCGCAGTTGTTGTATACCAAACTGTTGCCTGCGTCGTGCCATCAGATAAGGTAATGGTATTTCCTGCCGTAGGACTTCCAGTATTAGAGCTGACTGCTAACGCAGTGGCACTCATATCACCGATTTCAAGCGAAACGGTTTGCCCAGCATTTGCTCCGATTTGAAAATTAAGGGCATTAGCGCCTTGCTTGCTGCCATCCAACAGTTTACCAGTGTTGAACTCCGTTGTATTGGCAATCCGATTAATCTCTGACGTAAGCTGGTTAACCTCTTTTTGAATTTCTTGTCGGTCTGTATCCGTATTGGAATCGCTCGCCGACTGTACGGAAAGCTCGCGCATCCGCTGTAAGATTTCCTGAGTCGAGTTTAGAGCCCCATCTGCCGTCTGCACGACGGAAACACCATCCAACGCATTGCGCCCAGCCATATCCAGGCCACGAATTTGCGACCTCATTTTTTCAGAAATGGCAAGTCCGGCAGCATCATCGGCAGCACGGTTGATCCGTAAGCCAGAAGACAATTTTTCTAAACTTTTAGATGTATTTTCATTGTTAATTTCCAGATTTCGATATGCATTTAAGGCTGCAATATTATGATTAATTCGCATCAATAAAACCCCTTATTTAAAAATTTTTCCTCATGATATTGTTTTCATAGGCTAACACTTTTTTCGTCACATTTGACTGCGTATGTACTTGTTTCTTTAAAATTTCATTCCATGCCTCAGCAATGGGTTGAACCAGTTTCAACACATTTTGAATAATTTGTGGATCTTTTCGAAGATTCGCCTCAATGAGCAGGTTTGCCATATAGTTATACAAAGTGTCCAATTGCTCGGCGATTGGACCTGCTTCGTACTTGAGCCCAACACCTAAACGCTCCAAGATGTCATTTGCTTTTTGAATTTTCTTGTTTGTATCCATAAAGTTTTTGGTTTTGATGCATTCAATTGCTTCTTCCAAGTTCATGATGAGCCCTTCGTATAAAAGAGCCGTCAACTCCTGAGAACTTTTTTGATATAACATTTCTTCTGAGAGGAGATCCATCATTACGCCTCCGTTCATTTCACTATTATTTTTATCGGCTGTTGTTTGGAAAAAATTAATAGTCTGACTCGATTTTTTCAAGCAAAACAAAGATTTCTGCAATCACCTCATATAATTGGGGCGGAACGGAGTCGCCTAAATCTATTTGCAGCAGGTTTTCAATCAGAGCTGAATCTTCCTGAAGAAGAATATGGTTTTGCTTGGCTGCCTCAATAATCTTCTGGGCAACATAACCGGAGCCTTGGGCAACAACGGTTGGAACCTTCCCGTTTTCATATTTAATGACTGCCGCGGAGGGCCCATTGATTTCTTTCCGCTTTTTCGCATTGAAAAAATAGTTGTTCATATCGTGAAATCATATCCCTTCTCTGTAAAAGCAGCCCTCATTGGTACAGCCTTTTCCTCATTTGTTTGTTTTTCCGATAATGGCTTGAATTGAATAGCACCTACCTGATAACCGATTTCTTGTAAGTGATCTTTCGTAACCTCGGTTAATGGTTGGACCTTCGATTGAAGGTCATCGAGATTATTTTTTAAGGTAATCGATAGATTGCGATTGACAGCGGAAATCGAAATTCCGACGGCACCGAGCTTTTTCGTTTCTAGTAAAAAGGTTAAATTGCAGTTTTCCCAATCGATTTTTTCGCCTTTTTTTTGCGAATTCACATAAACCTTTACATTCTCAACCTGCTTGTTTAAGAGAATCGGCAATTGCATAAACAGGTTTTGCACGCTGGAACTGTCTGGTTTATTAAGGAGTTGCTGCCCGGTAATGGTTGACAAGGCCTGTTCAGTCTTTGTGTTTGACTGTCCATCAAGCATCTGCAGCAGTACTGACTTTAAATTGGAAGGCGCTTCCTCTTTTTTAATAAGTGCATTTGCTGAATCAATTTCATGTGTCAATCCGAGTTTCTTGATCGTTTCAAAAATATCTCTAGCACTAGCGTTAGTGCTGACTGCTTTTTCTATCATCGACTTTGGTGTAAGTAATTCCTGATCAGAAATCATGTGCTTTACTCTAGAATCGGAAGGCTTAAAAATAAGCCCATCTACATCATTTTTTACTTCTTTGGCAATTCGGTTGGCCTCAGTGATATTTCCTTTGGTTAAAAGATTCTTGGCTTCCGTAAGTCGCGAACTTGCGGTTAATAGTTTTTTCTCCGTTGACATGTCAGTGTAAAGCAAGAAGTTGCCTTTTAAAATCGTTTGATCGAGTTTACTAATTGTCGCTTCGAGCATTTGTTTCGCAGGAACCGCATTTTTTGCATCCATTAGCCTTGATGAAGCATCCAAATTACGGCTGATTTCCTGACGTGTTTGTTTAAAATCAATCGCCAGCTGTGACAGCTTTTTGGTAATTTGCGTGACTAATACATTTTTTGAGTCCAGCTTGAGGGATTGTACAGCCTCGTTAATATAATATTGTTCTGCTTTAGTGAGGCTGGAATCTTCTGAATGCGGGTTGCTATCTTGGAGCTGCTGGACCGCTGCTGAGAGTTCCTTTCGAGCAGCCAACTCCCTACCCTGTCCGTAAAGCTGGGTTGCTTTTTCCAGGGCAGATTGAAGTCCACTTAACTCGCTGGTAGTATCTAGTAATTTTTTCATTCCCTCCAAAACTTTTTCCAGAGAGGGTTCTTTTTGAAGTAACTTTATAGCAGCCTGCATTGGTTCATCGGCAGTATTGCCATTCGCTATCCCCTTTAATGAATCCTCAAGGCGAGCGGCACCAATTTTCTCAAGTTTTAAAGCATCTTGGATAGCTGCTTCAACATTTTGCGACAGCTGTTGTCTCTTTAAGATCTGAACGATTTTACCTAGATCAGTTTCATTCCGAATGGCTTCTTTAAGGTCAGATTCAGGCAGTTCTTGAAGGATTCGATCAATACCCGCTTTCTGAATTTGCAGTGCCTTTTTTATATCAACAATAGTCTGTGTATCTTTTACCGGATCAAGGGACTCTATTAATTTTTGAATCGACTCGGAGCCAGTTCCGTTCGATGAACTATTGGTTGTCTGTGGTAAATCTAAAGAACCACTAGTAAGGTTCATGAGTGTTTCGGTTAAGGATGTTCCGTTAAGTGCAGTATTAACAGCATGTAGCTGTATTTGGGTAAACTCCAAATTCTTTAGCTGCATGATTTTGATTGTTTCAAGCTTTTCTGGAAAGGTTCCCGCATCATTTTTTAAAAAGTCTTGAATATTTGTCAGCGTGTCCTTGGAAACTGTTCCCCCGCGTGAAATGATTAGGTTGGTAGCCTCTTTTAACTCCGGATTCGTGTTTGGATCAAAGCCAGACTTTCTGAGCAAATCATCGACTGATTGCGAAGCGGATGAAGATTTTGAGTTTGCTAGAGTCTTTACAGTAAACTGCCCATTATCGTTTTGGCCCGTCACTTGAACGAGGCCCCTGTCCTCAGATGGCATTGCCCCTTCAAAAGACACAGTTAATTCCTGGCCTTTAATCGATACCTTCGCTTCGTTGTTTCCTGTCCTCTCTTTTATTACCATTGAATTAATATCACCAATTTTGATGGCGCTAGCGGCAAAATCCTGCCCCATATAATTACTGATTTGACTGCGATTATTAACTTCCATTCTAAGCACACTCCGTACAAGGTTATCTACTATATGTATCGGCTTTATTTTTAAACTTTCTAATAGAAAAAAATGGATGGTGCAAAAAGCACCACCTATTTAATCTTCGTTTAATGCATTTTCAGCAAGCATTTTAAATGTAATATCATCCATCGGCGGATTATGAAGTCCAGCGCGGACGTTTTGATAATAGCGATGAAGCGGATTTTGCTGTGACAAGCTTCTTGCACCAACAATCCTCATTGCAAGATCAACAATTTCCATCGCATTATTCGTCACAAACGTTTTAACTGCCGCCATTTCAACTTTAAAATCCTTGTCTTGATTTTCTTCATATTGTTTGGCAATTGAATACATAAACTCTCGGGAAGAAATTAATTTTAATTCCATTTCACCGATTTGCTGCTGCATATTTGGCAAGGTACCAATCGGTTTATCGAGACTTGTCGGCACATAGGTTGCGGCAAATTTAACTGCATAGTCACGGGCCGCACCAGCAATTCCAAGATAACAGGCAGGAATATGAAGCAGCCAGCCTTTACGACGTAATTTACTTTCTGTCGTTGAGTATTCATTTAAGTAGTTAACAGAAACTTCTACATGATCAAGAACGAGGTCATGACTAGCTGTTCCGCGCAATGCTACACTATCCCATGTTTCACGGATTGAAACCCCTTCTAGATTTCTTGGAACAAGGAAATTCGCAACCTGTCCATCCTCTAAGGTTGCCGTTACGAAAAAGTAATCGAGTACAGGTGATGCTGAAGTGAATATTTTTTCACCTGTAATAATGTAGGATTGCTTGTCTTCCGATAAGACAGCGGTTGTTCTAGGTTTGGCACCGCGAAGGGGACTGCCGGCATTTCGTTCACTGGCAGCTGAATTGATCAAGGCACCATCTAAAAATGCTTCAGTCAAAAGTGGGATCAGATCGATATTCCAGTGATGGTGTTCGGCGAATTCTAGTATCGTTCCCATATGCCAGCCAATTGACAATGCTGTGGAGCCGCATCCCTTGGCGATTTGTTCTTGGAAGAGAAGAAAATCCGTTAAAGTCATTCCTTCACCGCCGAATTCTTTTGGTAGGGTTAGGGTGGTATAACCGATTGCTTTTAGGTCTTCGATGTTTTTATATGGGAAAGAGTTCAGTTGATCTAATTCGGGTTCGCGTTTTTGGAAAACTGGGGTTAGTTCATGTAGTTTTGAGAGTATAAGTTTTCTTGCATCTATTGGAGCAGACATTAATTGTTCCCCTTCTTTAACTAAGCTTATTTGTATAGTCGGATTACTAAGCTATTAATCCTCTATTAATCAATAGGTGATACATTTTCAAAACAATTGAATTCCTCTTTGATTATAACACGCTGTTTTGGATGGGCATAACTTAGTGAATTTATTTATTTTTTGTTTATACATGTACGTCTATAATGAAAAAGAGCCAGAGTGATTTTCACCCTGACTCCTTTGTATTACTAATAAAAGTTTATCAATTAACGCAATAATTGAAGAACCTGTTGTGGTTGTTGGTTGGCTTGAGCTATCATAGCTTGAGCAGCTTGAGCAAGAATATTGTTCTTAGAGAATGTTGCCATTTCTTTAGCCATATCAACGTCTCTGATTCTTGATTCAGAAGCTGTTAAGTTTTCACTCGATGTTCCTAAATTAGCTATTGTATGTTCTAATCTGTTTTGGAAAGCACCAAGTTTTGCTCTCTCTGTTGAAACTTTCTGTATAGCATTATCTACCACTGTTGTTGCTGTTTCAGCACCTTGTTGAGTTGAAACATCTACTGAACTTAATGATAATGCTTGTACACCCATGTTGTTTATATCAACTTTCATAGTTTGACCTTCATTAGCTCCAATTTGCAAGTTTAATGATGAATCAGTATGAGTATCTTGTGCTGCCTGTGTTTCTTTTAATGAACTTAATTGGTTATTAAATAAATCCCTGTTAGCTACATTTAGCTTTATATCTGATAAACTATTTGCAGTTCCATTAGCACCAGTAACAACAATTTGACCAGCTGCATTTATTGCAGAAGTTCCACCTGTCATATTATTTACAGCTGTTAACAAATCACTCAAATGAGTTGTCGTACCATTTGTTTCACCAACAGTTAATCCTGTATTCAATCCAGCATTAGTTGAACCAGTAGCCTGAACATCTTTTCCTGAAGCTGAAGCAAAAACTAATTTGCCTCCTGAATTAGTAACTGTAATATCGGCTCCAGAACCCGCTGCGGCATTCATTTTTGCTGCAATATCTGTAGCTACAGTAGCCATAGTAGTAGTACCACCAGTGGCTGCAGCTAATGTGCCTGTTGTATAAGTTTGACCATTATAAGAAAATGAAAGTGTGTCAGTATTAGCGATATTTGCGTTAATATTACCACCTCCATCACTTACATCAGCAGATGTAGTGGTGTTACCTGCAACAGTAAATGAACCTGAAATTGCAGAGCCATTCTTCAATCCACTTAGATTTACAACGTCTCCACCTTTTAGTCCAAAATTATTTCCATTAGCATCAGCTAATGATTGTAAAGTAGTTGTAGAACCAGTACCTGAAATAAGGGAACCACCTGATTTTAATGCTACTGTGTTAGCAACAGTTCCTTGAGCTACTGTTCCAGTTGACAAATTACCATTCAATAGATTTTTTGTGTTGAACTGAGTAGTATTGGCTATTCTGTCTATTTCAGTTGAAAGTTGTTTAGTTTCTAATTGCATTTGACCTCTATCGGCATCAGTTGCAGTATCATTTGATGATTGAACAGCCAATTCTCTCATTCTTTGAAGAATTGATGTTGTTTCATTCAAGGCACCTTCAGCTGTCTGAGTTAAAGAAATGCCATCCTGAGCATTAGCAGAAGCTTGGTCAAGTCCTCTGATTTGACCTCTCATTTTTTCGGAAATTGCTAATCCTGCTGCATTATCTGCTGCACTATTGATAGCTAGACCTGAAGAAAGTTTTTGCATTGATTTAGAAGCTGCTGCAGAGTTGGCATTCATGTTACGAATTGCATTCATGCCTGGTAAGTTGTGATTAATAATCATGATTTGTTTCCTCCCTGAATTTGTTTTTAGGACATCCTTGTCCATTATTTATAGTTAAGCTCTATGAGCCTACTAACAAGATTTGTTGCATTTCAGCATACCTTGTTACCTCGCAATGCTGAAACACACAACTGACGATATATGATTAATGCACATTCGTTAGAGTCAAATCAGGTCGGCCGCCCTTATTTTCTCTTACAGTTTTTTTATCGTCATCAAACAGGAATAGTTTAATAGTACTATGTAATTTTTTACTCTTTTTTAAAGAAATTTAGCAATCCTGATATATCCTTAGAAGCTTCTTGGTTTTCAGATTGGATTTGTTCATAAAGTTCTTTGCGAAAAACCTCTATATTTTTCGGAGCTTTAATCCCGATCTTTACTTGGTCATTCTTCGCTGAAATGATGGTGATTTCGATGTCGTCACCAATTTTGATTGTTTCACCATTTTTGCGGGTTAGCACTAACATGGAAATCACCCTTTCTGAATGATAAAATGCTTTGTATTATAGCGTTGGTCATTTAGAATCACTTGCTTTGATTGATGGTTTGATCTATTAACAATAACTGGTGCTTGCAAGTTGGCAGTTGTTGTTTCAAAAGGATCCCCAACTGAAAGGATAGAAAACACCATCACATCTTTCTCAGCTTTTATTTCAAGTTCCTCCAAAACTGCATCTTCAAGCTTAAATTCATAGTCCTTAAAAAAGTTAAACGGACTTGAAATCACGAATGCTACATAAGGGGTATTTACCGATTGCATGATCGAAAATGTTTGGTCATCCGACAATGGCAAAAGCACAAACTCCTTTTCGTCTAAAAAACGGGAATTCCTTTTTCAAAATGAAGGATCTCTCCAGTATTAATTTCAATTTCACCATGATATTTTGTCTGAATCATGCTTACACCATTCCTTTATAATGAAATATCAATGTTTAATGACGGGTATTGCTTCATACTTATATTTACTTTGCCTGAATAATAATTAATAATTGGTTTATGACTTTGGCTGTTGATGATCGGCTTGTGGATGGTCCAATTGATATTCAACTGACTAGGGTCATAGTCAATTTCCACACTGCCATAAGATGGAACCCAGCCAAGGCCAAATTCTTGTTCTGGAATCAAGTTATGCTGTTTGGCTTGCTGCGCAATCGGATTTCCGCCATTTTCAATCTTCATCAGTTCCTCGCCCTCTTGAGCTCGGCGAGCGATTCCCTGTGCGACACTTTGCTGTCCTTGCTGCGCCGCATCTTCTATTCTTTGCCGAGCACTTTTTAAATCAACATCCGCACGTGCTTTTGACTGGTCAATTGTCAGCCTTGATGGAATCCGATTAATGGTCATTTCTGCTTTAGGCTGTTCAATGCTTAAATCAGCTGGCGGTTGTTCGATTGTTAAACTGGCATTTTGCGTGTTGATTTCGATTTGGCCATATGTGGAATGCATCGTAATCTGTGGGAAGTTCATCGTACCACTCCCTTCTAATAAAAAAAGCTATTCTCGGTAGAATAGCTTTTATTTGAGAAAGTCCAATAATGATGGCTGCATGATTCTGGAACCAACACTTAATGCTGCCCGATGGACACTTTCTTGGTTCGTTAAATCCATAATTACTTTTTCCATATCAACATCCTCGTTATCCGACAAGACTTGTGTTGCTGTAACTTCTTGCTGGTCAAGCCGGCTTTCCACCATGTCCAAACGATTGGATCGGGCTCCCAGTTCGGAATGTTCAGCAGACATGTTATCCATGACATTATCAAGCCTTGTCAGCAGGCTGTCCATATTGGTGGAACCACTATTCTGCAAAGACGTTTGGATATCGCCAACAACATTAAATAATTCCTGACTGAACACATTTGCTGGATTCACATTGGCTTTTAGCTGAACTCCATCGGACACTTCAATGCTGTAATTGTCTATTGAAGGTGAATCTAAATTTGTGGCAACTGTTGGTGGATTCTCAACAGGCACAGTAGGATTCATCACATCGTTGCCATGGAATATATATTTTCCGGCTACCTGGGTGTTGGCGGTTTTCACTAAATCCTGCTGCATCTGCCCTACTTCATCCGCAAGTGCCTTACGGTCTACGTCGGTAAGAGCACTATCCTGGCTCTGGACCACAAGTTCACGAATTCGCTGCAACGCACTGTTCGCCTGATTCATACCCGACTCGCTATTATCCATCCATGTATGAAGTTCGGACACATTCCGTTTATATTGGTCAACTGACGCCAAATCAGAACTGTAAGCCATCCCTTTCATTGCGGCAACTGGATCATCAGATGGCTTTGTAATTTTTTTACCTGTCGATAACTGGTCCTGGTATTGCCCCATCTTTTGGTAGCTGTTAGAGATGTTCCTCAGTGAATTTGCCGAGATCATCGATTGTGTGACGCGCATTTATTTCACCTATCTTCCACCGGTACCCATACCGTTAATAATTTTATCGAGCAGTTCATCTTGCAGGGTAATCATTCGGGCTGCAGCATTGTATGCATGCTGATATTGGATCATGTTGGTCATTTCTTCATCAAGTGAAACTGAACTGACGGATTGGCGTTTTTGATCAACTGATGCCTGGAGTGTCGTACTGTTGGTGGTCATTCGCGTTGCTTCTTGCGATTGTACCCCCATGCCGCTTATGACATTTTGGAGATAGCCTTGAAAGTCTGCTTCCTGGCTGTCGGAACCATAATTAAAGCTTGTTTTGATCACTTTTGCTAGTGCAGTTGCATTGCTGGAGTCACCTTTCGTTGCGACGGATGGATCTGATCCGCTTGCCGTAGCAATGTTATCAAGGCTATCCTGGATTTTTTGCGAAAGCCCGATTCGGCTTGCAAAGCCTTTTTTATCGGTAATGTCTCCGTTGACATTATCAGCAAAAAACGGAATATCTTCTGCTTGGTTGTTGGTGATTTCGTTTGGACTCAAGCCCGCTTCATGCACCTTGTTAAATTCCGTAGCAAAGGTGTAAGCGAGATTATCGAGTTCATTTCTCATATCGGTATAGGTACCCTTCGCTTGTCCGTTGCTGTCATATCCATAGGATTCGATTAATGATTTGAGCTGACCACTTGAGTTCATTTTTGAAAAATCAATAGGTTGGCCACCGATTGAAATTGTTTTAACGGATTGGTCTGCTCCATCATAATTGACCGTTAGGTTGTTTGTGCCTGCCGGGCCCAGAAGGACGCCCAGTTCCGAGCCATCATCATTGATCATTTTAATTGATAATTGGCCTTCAGCATTGGGGTTTGCGTTTCCACCGGATTTTTGGTAATCGACCTTAATGTTGACGACGGAGGATAATTCATCGAGCAGCCGATCACGCTCATCGTACAAATCATTTGGCAGATAACCGTTTGGTTCTACTGCCCCAATCTGCTGATTGACATTCTTTAATTGATCAAGCAGGGAATTAGCTTGTTTGACGGTAACATCAAGTTGGTCCTTTTGATCTTTTTGGACGGTCGAAAGTGAGTTTGATAGATAATTAAACGTGTCGGCCACTGCTTCACCGCGCTGACGGACAACGGAGCGTGAGCCAGAGTTGGTTGCATCGCTGGCTAAGTCCTGCAGGGAAGACCAAAATTGGTCCATTGCATTTGATAAACCAGAGCCGGTCGTTTCATTCATGATGCTTTCCATTTTGCTCAGCGAATCGGATCGAGATTGCCAGTATCCAAGTTTACTATTTTCAGTGCGATACTGGACATCGAGAAATGATTCACGTGATCGTGTGATCGAACCTGCTTCGACGCCTGTTCCCATTTGTCCGGGGATACTCGGCGCATTGATACCAACGCTTGGATATGGCTCGGTTTGCTGAAAATTAACCCGCTGCCGCGTATACCCTGGCGTATTGGCATTGGAAACGTTTTGCCCCGTTACATATAAAGCGCTCTGCTGGGTCGCCATGGCACGGCGCGCGATTTCTAATCCCATAAAGGTTGAAGCCATTGAGATTCCTCCATTGTTATGCTTTTAAATTCAGCAGTCCCGGTGTGGCTGCTTGTCCTACCTGCTGGCCATAGTTGTAATCTTCGGGCTGTGGGGCGATTAAATTTAAGGACAAATTGACAAACTGCAGGGATTGAAAGAGCATCTGCTGGTTTAACTCATTCCGCTGTTGAATTTCGGAAATTGTATTTTTCAATTCAGACCTTAAGCGGTCGAGTTTGTTGTGGGAGCTTTCATCCGCCACAGCAAGGCAGTCCTCGATCGTTGGCTTTTCCGTCCTTGGTACCAGCGATGAGGTGACCTTCTGCCGTTCATTTTCTAATAAGTTGATGGCCGTTAGATGGGCCTGCTCGTCCTTGAGTATTTGATTCAGAGCTTCGATGTCGCCAATTTTAACGATTTCCGTCTTTTTTTGGGAAATTTCATAAAGACTTTTATGAAGTTTTAACAGCTTTTCCATCGTGGAAATTAATTTTTCAGCCGACATGATCGAACCCCTTATTTTTTATAAAAATTAACGATGCTCTTCGCAACGGCTTTTGGATCGACTTTATAGGTGCCATTTTCGACCTGGATTTTGAGCTCGTTGACTTTTTCATCGCGTTCATTCGTAATTTGTGATTCCTGCTGCATTTCTTTGGCGGCAGATGAAATTTCTACTTTGTCTGCCGCTTTTCTGGCCATTGTATTGGCTTGATCCTGCTTGTTCATTTGCCGCATATAAGGGTTAATTCCCTGTGATCCCAGTGGATTAATTTTCATAGGTATACCTCACTTTCCATCCTCGAACCTTGTTCTATACCTATTATCGGCTCTTTTTTAATTTTTTTTATACAAATAGGTTCTTTTCTCGCTTTCCTTTTTGCGTTGTTCTTCTTTATGGAAGGTTTCGAGGTCTTCTTGTAGTTCTTTTGAGCATTCTCCACAAAGTTTTCCCTTTTGGATAAACCTGCCGCAGCGGTCACATGGATATCCTAGGTTTGGAAACATGCTCGGCTGGAGCCGACCTTTTTTAATAAATTTTAGGATCAATTCTTCACTCACACCTGTTTGGTCAACAATTTGCTCGATGGTTGCCACACGATTAACCCGTTTCCGCATAAAGTTATTGACTGTCTGAAAGTCTTGCTCTTCTTTTTTCCAGCATTTTGGACAAACATCACGAAATTTATTTTTTTCAAAAATCGCATTACAGTTTGGGCAGTTTATAAGTTCCATCAGGGGTTCCCCTCCTATGTATTTTGCGTTTGGCGAAATAATTTTATTTTCGGCGAAATTATCGTCCGATTCGGCGAAATCATTTTATTTTTGGCGAAATAATCTCCAAAATCGGCGAAATAAACCTTTTTCTTTATATTATAACTTTATGGATTGTTGCTGAATATAAAAAAACCCACTAAATTAAGTGGGCAAAGACTCTTCCATTGCTATAGGATTTTGTGAGAATAATAGAAGTAGTCCGACAATCACCTTAACGATGACATCGATATAGGCGATCACAAAGAACGGAATCGATGGAGTTTGCATGCCGAGCAAAGCATTGATTGATACCAATACACCGAGAACAATCATGGATTTGCCATGAACGATGGCAAAAGGGAAGAAATGAAGTCCGATTGCTAGGAAAGCACCAAGCCAAATCATCCGATAGTTATGTACTCCGTAATAAGGTCCGCCGATGAACACCAATAACACAAACATAATGATGATCGAGGCAAAGGACATTCTTTTTTGGAAATTGGATGGTCTACCATAGGATAATTTACGCATCAGCCATTTGTTACCTACGGTTAGCCACAAGCCTCCGAAGTAACCAATATAAAAGATCGTCTGCTGGATTTGTTGTTCTCCTCCAAAAATGGTGCTTAACAAAATCACAATCGAGATCCAAATCAGCCAGATACCGCAGGTTCGTTTGTTTAAGAATTGCAGTTTTTCTCCTTCCACATAAACCAATTTAGTTAGTAAACGACTCATTTGTTACCTCCATCCTATTTGTTATCTTGGTCGTGGCGATCCACATCGCAATGAACATTAATACACCGAATATATCAGAAACAATTACATAGCGGCCGATGAATAGTTTTTCATAATGAAATAAAGGAGTGTTATAGATGGCAATAACTAGTGAAACAAGCATTGGAATCAGGGTAACCTTGTTTTTTGTTATCGCAAAAGAGCAGTACAAAAATGCCGTATAGGCCCAAAATTGTGCAACATACCAGGCATGGGATAAGCGGATTCCCTCTTTGGTATGGAAGGTGGTAAACACTAACACCATCAGGACCAAAAAGGCGAGGATTGGAGCAAACTTTACAAATTGAAGCAGCCTTAGAAGGCGTTTTGGCATGTTTGATTTTTCCATTACTTTCGTCTGATGGTTTATGAGAAAAATCATCCCCACACTGCAAGCAAAAATCAAAAACTGCATACTTTTCCCCCTTGTTGTTTTATTTATCTATCACTTTAAGATTATATACTATTTTTAGGAAATTTTGTATTTAAATAAAACAAAAAAAACATCAGAAATAATCTGATGGACTGCTTATTAATCATTTATTTTTAGCATTTTACTTAATTGCTGAGTAGAGTAAGGCGTGAATTTTGCTGCATCTTCAAGGGACATTCCACTTTCAATAAGTTTTTTGACTACATTTAAGATACCAGTCTCGAATCCTTTTTGTATCCCTTCTTCTTTTGCATCTTCTAGTCTGCTGCGTTCATCTGAAAGGGCTTTTGCTCTACGCTTGTATTCCCTTCTTGCCTCTGGGTCGGCACTTAATCTTTGTAATTTTTCTTCAGCTTTATTAACACCAACATCCATTTGAACAACCTCCCTCAAATGAATTCTCCTCATAATTTCACCATATAATTTCCTTTATTATCTAGCGAGCAAGTGTGATGGATTGAATTCTCTCGGCTCCTGCTTCTTTAAGAATTTTCGCCGCATGCCTGAGGGTGGAACCGGTTGTATAAATATCGTCGATTAATAGGATTTTTCCACTCACACTCTCTGAAACTTGGAAAACTTGCCGCACATGAATTCGCTCATTCCTTGATTTTTTTGATTGTTTTTCGGAGTGGATCCGTGTGAGGAGAGGTGTCGGTGTATATCCTGCAATAGTCAGCAAAGCCTCAGCCTGATTGAAGCCGCGTTCGTATAACCGTTCCTCGCTCAGAGGAATCGGAACAAGGAAGTCGTATTCGAGTTTTGCCAGTTCTGACTTAATTTGCTCGGCAAATGCTTTAGCAATGACGTAATCTCCGCGGAATTTAAAGCGGGCGATTACCTCTTTTAAAAAATTATTGTATTGAAAAAGCGAGACGTTCTGATCGAGGTAGCCCTGCCACTCAGAATCAGCTTCCCAGCGGACACAATCATTGCATAGGTCCCCATGACGGAATTGCTCATCCATCTGAGAAAAGGGGCGACAGCACATCCTGCAGCATTCGCCACTGACCGTCTCCAATCGGCCCTCACACGTCGAACACAGTAGCTGTTCTTTTTCTGGTGAAAACAAGGTAGTCCAGCTAATGGTTGGCATAATGGGCTCGTGGCAAAGGAGGCAATGGGGTTGTGAAAATAAAACCATGAATTATCACCTCTACTAAAAAATGGAAAAAAGAACATACACAAATCAAAATGGTTCATGGTTTATCTAATTTGGTTCATAGCCCCTAAAAAATGGTTCAAATACTTGCAAAAATCGATCATTCTACATCAATCAACCCTCTTTCCACACCCTCTCGATTCATCGAAACAATTTGCTTTTGCGCTTTGAGCATGGCGTTGGTTTTTCCATAATGAAAAAAAGTCACATTTCCAGTTGGATGATCGGCACTGCGTCCAGCCCGACCAGCAATTTGGACGAGGGCACTTTCTGTAAAAATGGGTTCTTCTGCTCCGATAACAGCGACATCGATATTGGGAAAGGTAACACCGCGTTCAAGGATGGTTGTGGTTAATAGCAAGGCTAGTTCTTTATTGCGCATTTGCTGCACTTTCTCTTTTCGTTCAGGATCCTCGGCATGGACAGCCGCTATTTTGGGTTCGAATTCACGTAGGATAGGCAGTGTTTTTTCCATTAGAGGGATGTGTGGAAAAAAGATCAGGGCTTGCTTGCCTGCTTGAAGGCGTGTTTGGATCCAACGGAGGATATTGGCTGGCAGTTTGTCATTACGGAGCAGCTTCTGCCAATTGCCGCACCAGGCGAATTCAGGCACGGGAAGTGGATGGCGGTGGAAGCGGGCGGGAATCGTGGTATAGTTCCGTTTCCCTTGCTGGCATTCTCGCTGCCATTTTTCATTTGGCGTGGCGGTAAGATAGATCATCGCTGAGGTTGGTTTTCGCGCCTGGGCTGCAGCATATTGGAGTGACGCTTCGACGGTATAAGGAAAAGCATCAACTTCATCGAGGATCACCGTGTCAAAGGCTTGGTAAAAGCGGAGTAGCTGGTGGGTGGTCGCAATGGTCAGCGGGGCGTGGAGGTGGCGGTCTTCACTGCCACCATAAAGGGAAGCGACCTTGATTTCTGGGAATGCAGCTTTCAAGCGGGGCGTTAATTCCAATACCACATCTGTTCTCGGCGTGGCGATGCACACACGTTTCCCTGCCTTGAGTGCAGTGTTGATTCCTTGAAAAAGAACTTCGGTTTTGCCCGCACCGCACACAGCCCAGACAAGTAGTTCTTTGTTTTGCTGAACCGCCTCTACCACCTGGTCCGAGGCGGTCTTTTGTCCTGCGGAAAGGGTGCCGCTCCATGCCAGGGGCTGATCGGATAATGTGGTTGACGGTGGCGGTCCCTTCCAGCCAAGAAGCAGCGCACAAGAACTGACTCGTCCCATCATGAGGCATTTGCGGCAATACAAGCAGGTTTCGCCGCAGCGAGCGCACGGAAACGATGCAAACCACGACAGATCCTTGTTGCCGCACCTGACACAGGTCGGCTTTCTTCCTATATAAATAATCGCTTTTCGATACGTCAGGTGCCCATGCTCATAATGATTTTGGATTTCATTAAGCGAAAAAGGAAGTTCATCGACGAGAAGTTGTTTACCTGTGAGAAACTCTTGGAGTGCAGGATTGAATCGGAACGAAGGATGGAGTGGCGGGTCGGGAATGGAGTTGATTTTTCCAAGAGGAAGGGTGTTTTCGGTTTTGGTCTTTACGGGAATTAGCTTGTCTTCCTGGGCAATGAAGCGCATTTAGGTCAAATCCTTTCGGTGGTAGACTCGGGCTTTGGTATTGCCGGTGTGGGGGAGGTTGAGCTTTTTTAGGTATTTTTGGGCGATGTCTTTTGTTGGGATGTGGAGAAACCTTCTAAATTCTGAACTGGTAATGGAAGCTTTGATGAGATAAAAATAATCGTCCAAACTCTCGATATAAACCGTTTTTGAATAAGTTTGGCAGGATTGGCAAAACCATTTTCCTTTTTGATATTTCATGGGGAGTGCACCGCATTTATCACAAATCACCCCGGTAGGAATTTCTTCAATTGATATTTTAAAATGTTCGAGGATATTGAATTCTTCAGGTGTATGGTGCCTGCGAAGAATCTTGCTGGTTTTTCGAAGCTCTTGCACAGTTACCATTTCTTTTTGATGGGCAATTTCAAGTTGGTTGATTTTATCCAAAAGTTTGTATGGCTTGCATACCTTTTTTAAAACTTCTTTATTATCTGGATCTGTTTTTAATATAGCATTAGGATTGCTTATGACCACGAGGTGATGGATGGGTAGGTTAATAGTGGTGTATTTTTTTAACCATTTGGTTAGAAGGGATTGCTGCCTTTTAACTTGTTCAATGGGGTCATCATAACTTTTTTCTTTGTCATTTTGGGTTTGGATAAGCTGGCTGAATTGGCTTTCAAATTTGAGGGTAGCGGTATAGTTTTTTGCTTCAATAATGAGGGCAAATTTGGTGGTGAGGAGCAGAAAGTCGATCTGGAATGTCCATTTTTTGTACTTTAAGCGGATATGCTGAAAAATGTAGTACTCATCATCCGATAAAAAACTGAGGTAGTAATCGAGGGCCTTCTCTCCCCAGTAGCCTGCATCCTCTCGATGAAACAAATCTTCAATCGGTTGGCGTATGGCATGATAGGGCGGGATTCTCCGCAGCAATTTTTTGGCGGATAAAGCACGTAGCGGGTATGAACGTTTTAGCATTATCAAAAAAATCATCCCTCCTTGAATCTTTGCTTAATAATGTTCTAGATATAATGATAAAATCCCTTTTATATTTTAATAAATTTGGAGGTTTAAATTTTATTTCGCCGATTTTTAAGTTTATTTCGCTGATTTGGGCTATTATTTCGCCGAAATTTAGTTTATTTCGCCAAACTTTGGGATTATTTCGCCAAACGCGAAAAACCCGAGCAAAGCAAAAAAAGCCAGCTGCCCCACCCAGGCAACTAGCTTCTCTTCTTATTTCTTCATCCACCCCATGCCCATTCCGCCTTCGCCAATATGTGTTCCAATCACAGCGCCAAAATAGCTGATCGAAAATTCAACGCTCGGGTACATCGCTTCAAGCTCCGATTTCCACTCGAGTGCCTCTGCCTCGCGATTAGCGTGGATCACCACAGCACGATATGGCTCCGACTTGCCGCTAATCGCTTCCCCAAGCAATTCTGCAATTCGCTTCAAGGCTTTTTTGCGGGTGCGGATTTTTTCCGCCGGAACAATGACTTTATTTTCAAAATGAAGCAATGGCTTAACCTGGAGCAAGCTGCCAAAAAAAGCCTGGGTACTGGACAAGCGGCCGCCGCGTACAAAGTGTGATAAATCATCCGCCATAAAATAGGCATCAGCCGTCGTCTTCAAATCTTCTAATCTAGCCAAAATGGCAGCAGGCTCCTCGCCCCGCATCGCCATTTCTGCTGCATCCAGAACATAGAAGCCTTGAGCCATGCAGCTAATTTCTGTATCAAAGGCATAGACTTTAATTCCTTCTACCATTCCCCCAGCAGCAACAGCACCTTGATAAGTTCCACTGGCACCGCTCGTTAAATGGATACTGATGACGGCCTCATATCCTTCACCTGCCAAGCGTTCGAACAGCTCGACGAATTTGCCAATCGGCGGCTGGGAAGTTGTCGGCAGCTCACTATGCTTTATTTTTTCATAAAATTCACTTGCGCTTATATCAACCTCTTCTTCGTAGGCCTCGTCTTTAAAAATGACTTGCAATGGGACCATATGAATATTCCATTTCTTGCGCACTTCCAGTGGGATATATGCGGTACTATCCGTTACAATAGCAGTTCTCATTCAATCATCCTTATTTTTTCTTTTATTTTATATGAAAAAAAAGAAAAGCGCACGCCGAATTTCCGACGTGCGCACCCATTTGCTGCTTTCAACTCCCTGTTCTCTTAACGAACTTCTACCCAGCCATTTTTAATCGCCACAACAACAGCTTGAGTCCGGTCATTCACATTCATTTTTTGCAAAATATTACTTACATGGTTTTTAACTGTTTTTTCACTAATGAATAAAGCTTCACCGATTCCGCGGTTACTTTTACCATCTGCCAGCATTTGTAGAACTTCGCATTCACGGCGAGTCAACAAGTGTAATGGCCGACGAATTTCGATGGTATGTAAATTGGAATATACGCCGCTTCCTCCGCTTGGATTTGCAGTCAATCTTCTGTATTCGTTGACTAAGCTGTGGGTTACCTTTGGATGTAAATAGGATCCGCCCTCAGCAACGACGCGAACGGCTTCAATTAGTGCATCTGCATCCATTTCCTTCAATAAATACCCACTTGCACCTGTTTGTAGGGCATGCATGACATAGTTTTCATCATCATGAATCGATAAAATAATGACCTTGGCATCGGGATAATTCTCGATAAGTTCTTTAGTAGCCTCCACACCATTTACATTTGGCATATTGATATCCATTATGACAACGTCTGGCTGAGTTTCTTCCACGATTTTTAATGCTTCGCTTCCGTCATCACCTTCAGCCACAACTTGGAATGTTTTTTCAAATTCAAGGATCCGTTTTACGCCTTCTCTAAAAAGCTGATGATCATCAATAATTGCAATTTTTGTAGTCATGTGATTCGCCTCCCTTTGGCATTCTCCTGCTTTTAGCCTAAAGAGCTTGACGGTCAAGCCCTTTGGCGCTTCCCTTATCATTTTATTATGGTAGTGGTACGTGAATATAGACCAAGGTGCCTTTTCCAATTTTTGATTCAATTGTGAGATCGCCTTCAAGCAGCTCGACCCGCTCACGCATCCCAAGCAAACCAAATGATTTCGGGCATGCTTTTTTTACATCAAACCCTTCACCATTATCTTTGATTAAAACCCCAATTTTTGACTTTGTCATTTCAAGTCTTACTAAAATGTCACTTGCTTTTGAATGCTTTAAAGCGTTCTGGACCGCCTCCTGGATTAGTCGGAACACGGCAACCTCGTATTTCGGTGGAAGTCGAAGCTCTAAGCCTAAATTGGCAAATTCAATTTTAGCGCTATTATGATATTCTTCGATTGTTTGTAGGTATTTTCTGAGGGTAGGCACTAAGCCCAGGTCATCTAGAGCCATTGGTCGCAAGTCATAGATGATGCGCCGAACCTCGTAAAGTGCTGAACGGACCATTTTCTTGAAACTTTTTACCTCTTGGATCGCTGCTGGACCTCCCTGATCACGATAGACACGTTCAATCAGATCGGAACGCATAATGACGTTGGCTATCATTTGCGCAGGGCCATCGTGAATTTCTCTTGATAACCGTTTGCGCTCGTCTTCTTGGGCTTCAATAATTTTTAAGCCAAAGTCTTGCTTGGCTTTAGCGTCTTCTAAGACTTCGCCCATTTGCTTAATATCGCTCATCAAATAATTCTGCACAACGGAGATCTGTGAAACGAGATGATCTGCTCGTTCTATGGTTTCATGCAGCCCGCCTATCCGACGATCGAGGTCATCCCTGCGATCTCTCAGCTGTTTCTCAAGCTGGCGGTTAATGGACAGTTCCATTTGCAGCTGGTGCGCTTTTTCATATGCTTCACGAACCTCTTCCTCTGAGTATTTATTGAAATTCATACTAACCTCAGAAAGACGATTGCGTGCCTGCCTTGCCTTCTTTTCTAGAATATCACCTTCATCAATAACCTTTAAAACCATTTGCTTCACATTTTTCAATTCCTCAGACAAATCTTCAAAATCGTTGCGGCACTGCTCACCGATTTGAAAGATTTCATCCTTACTCGATCCCACGGTATTAATCATTCTGCTAATAATGTCATCGAGTGCCTTCGTATCGAATTTCATGATTTTCATAGCTATCCCTCCAGGCATGAGCTCTCTCGATAAGCACCGTATTTTACAAAAATAGGGAATCATTTACTATAAAAATATCGTTTCCCATATTTTAACGTTTTTTATGATTTTGTACCAATTATATCTAGTTGAAAACACATTATTTTTTTGAAAAATCAGTCAAAGGTCGGAAACTCATGCAAATTGACATGACTTTTATCCCGCTTTGATGTTAGTAATAACTTGTTTCATTATAACATGACAACGTTTCAGAAAGATTAAAGTTTTATTACACTGGTGAATCGATTCAGTCCGAATTATAATAGAAACAGCGCCATTACACGTTTTTTAAGGGAGGAGACCTAATGCTTTCCCATTATTATACAGTGAAAACAACCGGGGAACATGAAATAGTCATTGAAAAATCCCGCTTTATTGCCCAAATCTCACGTGCAGAAACCGAGGAGGAAGCCCAGGAGTTTATCCAGACAATCAAAAAGAAGCACTGGAACGCGACACATAATTGTTCGGCCTATTTAATCGGTGAAAACGACCAGATTCAAAAGGCTAATGATGATGGAGAGCCAAGCGGCACAGCGGGTGTACCGATTTTAGAGGTATTGAAAAAGCGGAATCTAAAAGACACGGTTGTGGTGGTAACCAGATATTTTGGCGGAATTAAGCTAGGTGCAGGCGGGCTTATTCGGGCTTACGGAAAATCCACTTCCGAAGGATTAAACACAGTGGGTGTTGTCGAGAGACGGCTTGTTCAAATCATGCATGTTAAAGTTGACTACACATGGCTTGGTAAGCTGGAAAAAGAACTGCGTGCTTCGGTCTACCCTATTAAAGAAATCCACTATTTAGATACGGTTGAAATTGAGGTTTATGTCGATGAGGACAAGGTGCAAGTATTTACAGATTGGATGGTGGAGTTAACAAATGGGCAGGGCCAGATTGAAGGCGGAGACCAGGTTTATTTAGAGGAAGACTACGTAAAATAAAGGTGATTCGTGACTGTCAAAGCTTGATTTGATGGTCTTTTTTTATGGTGGGTTTTACCTGAGGCGGAGATTGTTTGGGCTTCTTTTCTTTCAACTTCTTCTCGTTTTTTTAAGTGAAGTTGAATGAATTGTTCTTTTTCTTTCCACTTCTCCTCAGGTCTTCTTGTGAAGTGGAATGATTAGCTCCTTTTCATTCCACTTCTTCACCGGTTTCTTGTGAAGTGGAATGATTCCCCCGCTCCCTTCTTTTTCTTGAGCACGGGCACTAGTCGGGGCCTTTTGTTCCCCTGCTCTATTCATTTCCTCGAGCACGGGCACTAGTCGGGGCCTTTTGTTCCCTTGCTCTATTCATTTCCTCGAGCACGGGCACTAGTCGGGACCTCTTTGCCTAGATCCACAGAAGAATATACAATTATAAAAGAACGTCGCAAGGGGCCTCTCAGAGGCCCCTTATTCTTTGTTTAATACTTTTCCAGTTGAGAGCTTCAAATTTTTCATAATCCGAAGCAGTGGATGAAAGTCCTTGCCCACAAGGCCAACCTTTTCAGCCACATATTCAATGATAATCAGCAACACACCAATTAACATGAAGGAACCCCAAAACTTGGCTTGAGAATAAATCACAGCTGCCAGTCCGAAAAACATCGACATGGAATAGATCAGTAAAACGGTTTGCCGATGGGTGAATCCCAGACGCAGCATGCAATGATGCAGGTGGGACTTATCTGGAGCGGACAATGGCTGTCTGTTAATAATTCTTCTTAAAATGGCAAAAAAGGTATCGGAGATGGGAACTCCGAGAATAATGACCGGAACGATCAAGGAAATAAAGGTGACATTTTTATAACCCAATAAGGAGAGAACGGAAATCATAAATCCTAAAAACAATGCCCCTGTATCCCCCATGAAAATTTTTGCAGGATGGAAATTATAAATAAGGAATCCCAGTGTACTTGCTAACAGAATCAAACTGACGGCCACAACATATAAATTCCCAGTGAGATAAGCCATTCCGGCCATGGTAATTAATGCGATTGATGATACCCCGGCTGCGAGGCCATCTAAACCATCAATCAAATTAATGGCATTGGTGATGCCGACAATCCAAATAATAGTAAACGGAATACTTAAATAGCCAAAATCAATCCTGCCACCGAAGGGCAAATTGATAAAGTCCACTTGTAAATCCCCTAAAAAAACAACGACAACCGCTGCCGCTAACTGTCCTGCCAATTTAATTTTTGCTGACAGCTCAAAAATATCATCAAAAAAACCAATCAGGACAATTATCGCACCGCCAAGGATGATGGAAGAAGTATTAGCAGCGGGAGATGGCGGTTTCAGTATGTAAAAACCCAGCAAAAAGCTTATATAAATGGCTAAACCTCCTAAACGAGGCATTACAGACTGATGAACCTTTCGTTGATTGGGGCGATCCGTCGCACCTACGATAAATGCTATTTTTTTAACAATTGGTGTCATAACTATAGACGTGATAAAACATAATATCAAGGTAAGATAGATCATAGTAATCCTCCTTGATATTAGGTTATCCATAAAAAAAAGGAAAAAACATTAAAAAATAAAAAGCCCAAGAAACAAAATGTTTCTCAGGCTTATACCATTATCTATTCCTTATATTTACTGGTCTAATTCCCTTAAAGAAGTTTAACAATGGTTTATAATCTTCACGGACAAGGCCGATTTTTTCAACAATAATCTCGATGCAAATCAATAGGGTAAGGACAACGAAGATTGAACCCCAGATTGTTGCTAATGAGAAGATGAAAGCCGCTAATCCTAACAAAATACTCATCGCATAAATAACTAAAACCGTTTGGCGATGGGAGAATCCACTCCGCAATAAGCAGTGATGTAAATGTGACTTATCTGGAGCAGATAACGGCTGCTTATTAACCAAGCGGCGGATGATCGCAAAGAAAGTATCCGAAATCGGAACCCCTAAAATAATTACAGGAATAATCAGTGAGATGAAAGTTACATTTTTATATCCAAGTAATGCTAGTACTGAAATAATGTAGCCCAGAAACAAGGCTCCTGTATCACCCATAAAAATCTTAGCTGGGTGGAAATTATAGAATAGAAAACCGCTTGTGCTGACCGCTACAATTAAAGCGATGACGGAAACAACTACCTGCCCTGTGATAAAGGACATTCCAGCGATTGTAAACAATGCAATTGTTGATACACCAGCTGCTAAGCCATCAAGACCATCGATTAAATTGATTGCATTGGTAACACCGACAATCCAAAGCATGGTCATTGGAATACTTAAAATTCCGAAGTTTATTTGACCTCCAAATGGAAGGTTAATAAATTCAACTCGAATGTCTCCCAAAATAACGACAACCGCTGCTGCTGCAATTTGACCAAGAAGCTTAAGCTTTGGCGAAATCTCTTTCACATCGTCCAGCATTCCTGTCAAAATGATAATGACACTGCCGATTACAATCGGAAAATAGGCAGCATTTATAGGTTTATAGAGTAATGTTCCGATTATAAAACTAAGAAAAATCGCTAATCCGCCCAATCTCGGCATGATTCGCTGATGAACTTTTCGATAATTTGGTTTATCTGTTGCGCCAATTAAGAAAGCCAGTTTTTTAACTAAAGGTGTGAGCAGTATTGACGAAAAGAAACAGACCACTAGTGTAAAGTAAACCATAACGCCCTCCATTATTACGTATCCTGTCTTTTCTTGAACTTGGATTCATTTTAAATGCTGACTCTTAAACTGTTAAACTCTTAAACTTTGTACCCTAAAGGATTATAGCACAGCCAAAAAAATTATGGAACACTTTAGTCGTTTCGACAGCATCTTGTAACTTAAATTTAAACTTTCTAACTTAATATATACTTAAATTATAAGTTTGAAAAGTGAAAATTTTACATAATGCCCCAGTTTTATATGCATATTAGCATTTTTTTCATATATTCGACAACATCAAACCTGCTTTAACTATCCAAAATATCCGTAAGAGT
Organism: Neobacillus sp. PS3-12; assembly: GCF_030915385.1. Taxonomy (GTDB): domain Bacteria; phylum Bacillota; class Bacilli; order Bacillales; family Cytobacillaceae; genus JAEVLT01. The sequence continues at coordinate 1,807,963 of NZ_CP133268.1, forward strand.
TGCCATTTTATCCGCAAGATTCACCCGTTTATCCGTGAACTTTCCCCTGATATCCTTAACTAAAAAAGAGTCCGAACCCCTTTCATGGGGTTCAGACCCTTTATTTTGTCTCAGCAAGATATGCTGCTAATGCTTCTTTCCAATCACGCAATGGTGTAAAGCCAGCTTCTTCCATTTTTTGTTTACTTAAAACAGAATAAGCTGGGCGTTTTGCCGGACGTGGAAATTGATCTGTAGTTAACGGACTTACTTTTACTTGGCTCATTCCGGCTTGTTTGAAGACCTCAACAGCAAACTCATACCAAGAACATACGCCACCATTTGTCGCATGGTAGGTACCAAATTTGTCTGTTTTCATCAATTCAAGCATAAAGCTCGCTAAATCAACTGTATACGTTGGTGAACCAACTTGGTCATGGACAACGCCGACTTCGCCACGCTCTTCGCCAAGGCGGATCATTGTTTTAACAAAATTGTTGCCACCGATGCCAAATACCCATGCAGTCCGTACAATAAAGTACTTTTCCACATGTTTCTTTAAGAACTCTTCACCAGCAAATTTTGTTTCACCATACACGCCAAGCGGCTTAGTTGGTTGTTCAACCTCGTATGGCTCAGTAGCTGTGCCATCAAAAACATAATCCGTGCTGATATAAAGGATTTTTGCATCAACAGCTTTTGCTGCTTTTGCCATATTCTCCGTACCTACTGCATTAACTTGATAAGCAGTTTCGCGGTCAGCCTCTGCTGCATCAACATTTGTATAGGCAGCACAGTGAAGAATTACATCTGGTTTTACGTCACTGATAAACTTTAGTACATCCGCTTCGTTGGTAATATCTAAGTCATCACGGTCTGTCCCAAAAGCTTCATGGTTTTGCGCTTGTAATTGTTTCATTACATCTTGACCTAATTGGCCTTTTGCACCCGTTACAACTACTTTCATTCTTATTCGACCTCTAATCTATCACCATATTGTGATTTAAAGTAATCTTGATATTCCCCAGAAATAATTTTTTGCCACCATTCTTGATTGTTTAAATACCAATCAATTGTTTGTTTAATACCTGTTTCAAAAGTATATTTAGGCTGCCAGCCAAGCTCAGTGCGTAATTTTGTTGCATCAATCGCATAACGGCGGTCATGTCCTGGACGGTCTTTCACATACTTAATTAAGCTCTCAGGCTTACCTAATTGCTCAAGAATTGTTTTGACAATATGGATGTTTGTGCGCTCATTGTTTCCACCAACATTATACACTTCGCCGACACGGCCATTGTGAAGCACAAGGTCGATTGCCTGGCAGTGGTCTTCCACATGAAGCCAGTCGCGGATATTTAAACCGTCACCGTAAACTGGAAGCTCCTTATCATGCAAGGCGTTAATAATCATTAACGGGATCAGCTTCTCAGGGAAATGGAATGGACCATAGTTATTTGAGCAGCGAGTAATGTTAACTGGCAGCCCGAAAGTTTCGTGATAAGCGCGAACAAGTAAGTCTGCTCCTGCTTTACTTGCACTATATGGACTGTTCGCTGCTAAAGGTGTTGTTTCGCTAAAATAGCCAGTCTCACCAAGCGTACCGTATACTTCGTCAGTAGATACTTGGAGGTATTTTTTCACGCCAATTTCTTTTGCCGCATCTAAAAGAGCCAATGTTCCTTGAATATTTGTTTGGACAAAGATTTCAGGATTGGTAATACTGCGGTCAACATGGGATTCAGCCGCAAAGTTGATCACATAATCAAACTTTTCTTGCTCAAATAGGTTGTTCACAAATGAACGGTCAGCGATATCGCCTTTGACAAACTTATAATTTGGTTTGTCTTCAATGTCTTTTAAGTTTTCAAGATTTCCTGCGTATGTTAATAAGTCAAGATTAACGATTTGGTATTGCGGATATTTATTGACCATAAAACGGACAAAGTTACTGCCAATAAAACCTGCTCCGCCAGTGATTAATAATTTCATAAGGCCCTCCTATTTATCGTAAACAAAGTTAAGATGTGTTGCTTCTTCTAACGTTGGATGTTTCGTATCTTTTTCAGAAAGAATTGGACTTGTTGTTGGCCAATCAATTCCTAATTTAGGGTCATTCCAAAGAATGCCGCCATCATGTTCTGGTGAATAAAATTCATCTACTTTGTACGCAACTGTTGAATCTGGAACCAATGTACAGAAGCCATGGGCAAAGCCTTTTGGAACAAGCAATTGACGCTTGTTGTGCTCGCTCAAAATAACCCCGACCCACTCGCCATATGTAGGTGAACCCTTGCGGATATCAACAGCAACATCATAGATCGCACCAGTTAAGCAGCGTACAACCTTTGTTTGTGCCTTTGGATTTAACTGAAAGTGTAAGCCCCTTAAAGTGCCAACAGGAGCGGATAATGATTGATTATCCTGAACAAAATCATAGTGCAAACCTAATTTTTCAAATAACTCTTTGCTATAGCTTTCCATAAAATAACCGCGGTGGTCACCAAAAACCTTTGGCTCCAGGATTTTTACATCAGGTATTTTTGTATCGATAATATTCATTTTATGAACCTCACTTCGCTTGGTTGGCGATTTTCACTAAATATTCGCCATACTGGTTTTTCATTAATGGCTTTGCGAGCGTTAACAGCTGCTCTTTTGAGATATAGCCCATGTTGAAAGCAATTTCCTCAAGGCAGGCAATTTTTAACGATTGGCGTTTTTCTACCGTTTCAATGAATTGTGATGCTTCTAAAAGGCTGGCGTGTGTTCCAGTATCTAACCAAGCATATCCGCGGCCTAATAGTTCAACATTTAACTCGCCGTTTTCAAGGTAAATTTTGTTGATATCGGTAATTTCCAACTCGCCTCGTGGAGAAGGTTGAATGCTTTTGGCATACTCGACAACAAGATTATCATAAAAATACAAACCTGTTACGGCATAATTGGATTTTGGCACTTCCGGCTTTTCTTCAATGGATACCGCTTTGCCATTTTCATCAAATTCAACTACTCCGAAGCGTTCCGGATCATTGACGTAATAGCCGAAAACAGTAGCACCATTTTCACGTCCTGCCGCACTATTTAATCGGTTTGTTAATCCATGTCCATAGAAAATATTGTCACCAAGGACTAAAGCGACATTGTCATCTCCGATAAATTCCTCGCCCAGTATAAAGGCTTGTGCTAAACCGCCTGGATGCGGCTGAACTTTATAGGAGAAATTCATTCCTAAGTCAGAACCGTCTCCCAAGATTTGTTCAAACCTTGTTATATCCTCTGGTGTAGAAATGATTAAAATATCCTTAATCCCTGCAAGCATAAGCACGGATAGTGGATAATAAATCATTGGTTTATCATATACAGGCAATAATTGCTTTGAAACAACTTTAGTTAACGGATACAGACGTGTTCCACTGCCGCCTGCTAGAATAATTCCTTTCACGAAAGACATCTCCTCAAATATGGACTTTTTTATTTCAAGCAAACTCGCCGATTGGCCCCCTAAGGGCGAAGACAGTGGCGTAGCTGCATTTATGTAACATAATAAAGAATAAGTTTTCGGAAAAATTTACTCCTTATTATTTGCCAAAAAACGACATGTATTTCCTTCCCTATTATAATGACAAGGGGTTAAAAAGACAAACAAAGAAGGAATTTGTAAAAGAAATGTAATCAGTGTCTTCGATAACCGACAATAGCTGAAAGTGTTCTCATTCTCCCCTTTAATTGAGTGGATAAAGACCGTTTCTTCATTCCGGTTACATTGCCGCCGTGGCGGACATATTTTACCAATGGCTTATCGATGAAGGTGATTTTTTTCTTTCCCAACATACAAACCAAAGCAATCCACTGATCGTGCATTTCGATCGAGGCTGGGAATGGAAGAATATCTTCTTTCAACTCTTTTTTAAAGGCCATAAATGCACCCGTATAAGCGTTTTTTAAAATATTCCCAAAAATCCCTTGATTTATGTTGTTATGGTTGTAATCATTCCAAGATGGATTGATTATCTCCAGGTTACCATCGACAACGCGGGCATCATGGACAACCAGGACGGAATCCTGTTCCTTGAACGTGTTTATAACCGATTCAACTTTGTCATCTTCCCAAACATCATCCTGGTCACACAGAAAAAGGATATCTCCCTTTGCTAAAGATATCGCCTTTTCAAAGCTATGAATAACACCTAAGTTTCTTTCATTGACATAAACCTGTACTCGGGTGTCATATGTTTCTCGAATTACTTTTACCGTGTTGTCTTTCGACCCATCATCAACAACAATTATTTCATCATCGGGTCCGAGCTGTTTGAGGACCGAATCAAGCTGCCGAACAACAAACCGTTCTCCATTGTAGGTTGCCATACAAACAGATAACATTTTAAAACTCCTTTACATCGAAAAAAAACGGCGCAGCGTATAAAGTGCAATTTTCTTATTTTTAACTGTCAACACCTGTTTTAAAAAGCGCTTAGCCAGTTGGATTCGATAGGCTTTATATAAGTCCTGTTGATAATTCCTGAAATATTTAATTTCAGACTCCAAAATACTCTGATACCTTTTTAGTGAGACTCTGCTGTAATCCATTACCGATAGTTCGTGCTCCAACATTACGTCGAGCAACCGAACCTTATAACCATGATCGTAAATGACATGGAACAGCCAATGATCCAAATAGTCCAGTGGAAACTCCTCATTGAAACCGCCGATTTTATTTAAAAACTCTATGCGGATTAAGGCCCCTGAATTAATCGCCATCACTGGTCTCTCCTGAATTCCGGGAACTGGCTTATCACCCTGCAATGGCCTTAGTGTATGGCTATAGATCGGTGATATCATCTGATTTTCGCTATTGATCTTAGGAACAATCGCAGCGACACTACTGTCTTGCTCATCACAATTCATGACCGCTTCCGTATATTCAGAGGTAATCTCAGTATCATGATCTAGCAGCATCAGCCATTCGCTGCCATTTTCCCTGGCAGCCTCAAGTGCATAATTATATGCTGAAGCAATGCCAAGGTTCCTTGGATCATGTTTATAAGAGATTTGAACATTTTCATACTTTTTACTATCAAAATGTTGACTATTTGGGCTATTGTCATAAAGTATGACAGAAAGATCTTTTGTCATCTTTCCATTTAAAACACTCATCAACGTACTGAATGTACTTGAGTTTTGGGGTGCATTTTATATAACACTATTACTAATGTTGTTTTCATCATTAACAGCCTTTGGATTGATTTTTTTTACACTAAAAAGAGAAAATAAAATTGGATAAACTAACTGGAAGCTTAATCCAGTAAAAGCAAACATGTTACTAAAAGTGTTGAATACAAATATTGAGTTAAGGATGGCGACACCTACTACAAAATACTCACTGTTGATCCTTTTCAATAACAGAATATAGAAAAACGAAAACATGAAAGCAAATATTGCAAAAAACGAGATCCCGACCCAGCCCATAATCACATACGGCTGCGCAAATGCAGTAGAAACATTTAATTCAGGAGCAATTTGAAGCGGGTTCGGAACGGTAAAATCATATAGTTTCACAATTCGCTTACTAATAAAATCCGGTAATATTTGCGTGGTTGTAAACTTAAAAGAATCAGTTAATGAAATGTCCTTGTTCATCTCATACTTATCGATTGTTTCTTGCAAATTGGCTATTGGGGATGCAGCATATATATATGTCCAGAAAAACTCCTTTGGTATAAGAGATTCTTTAAAATCCTTAGTCGCCCCACCAATTTGCAGGAACATACTATTATCAAATCTAGATGTTTGAGTTTGGTATGTTTTATTTACACGCATGTTTCCGACCATACCAAAAAGGTATAAACCGATGATTGCTAAAACGAGGAGCCCGGCTATTTTTCGAATAGTAATTTTTGATTGATACTTAATTAAGTAGACAAAAACACAACTCATTAAAATAATAATCAACATACCCCTATTTAATATCAATAAAGATGGGACTAGATTAAGCACAAAAAGAATAATCAGCTTCTTTCTGTTCTCTTTTACAGAAAGAATTAATTGGAACAGGTAAATAGAAAAAAAGGAATTAAAGGTAACAAGGAAAACATGAAAAGTTGGGATCCCAAAATCGGTATAGCTCATGGTGGATTTGCTGAAAACAGCCAGGAGCGGGAAATTTCTAAAGTATAAAATCTCAATTCCATAACCAATTAAAATCGCATAGGTAATCCAATTGACATTATCTTTATATTCCACATTATTAAATGTGATTATTTTTCGTTTTGCAAAAGACCTTCCAATAAAAAGAGCAACTAGTATTGAACAGACTAAAAAAAGTAAAAGTGAAGAACCTAAAGGCGGAAACAAATTAGACCAGCCTAATAGGTAGGCAGCTAATACTCCAAGAAAAGAAAAGACATAAATATAATACGGATTTATCAAGCCACTCAAAAACTCCTTTCCTTTAAAGTCTCCACCAATAAATATACATTACTATCTAATGAAGACACAGTTTTAACGTTTGCTTATACTGTTGCTTTTTTACGTCCAAAAGAACCTAAAATGAAGGCCAATGCTAATCCAATTACTAACCCAATAATTACTCCCATTACAACATTTGCCTTTGTTCTAGAATGCAAAATAGCAGTTTCATGGCCAGCTTGGGCAGGTTCTACAACTTGTGCAGATTTAACACCTAAATAGTTTTTAATATCTCTTTGGAATACGTCTGCAGTTTTATTGGCAATTTTTGTTGCCCTCTTAGCATTCGCATCTGTTACCGTTATATTGATAATCTGTGAACCATTTTCGATTGTACCATTTACTTCTGTACCTAACTTACTTAAGGAATCTTTCAAACCTAATTCACTTTTTACTGATTTTAATATCGCAGGCGTACTGACAAGAGTTTGCGCTGTTGTTAGAAAACGATTGTAATCATCAGGCTGATTAATATTTAAGACTGTTTTATCAGTTTGTTTCTCAAGAAGCACTAAGGCTGTATTTTGATATGTTGGGGGTTGTCCATTGGAAGCTAAAAATTTTCCCGCCACGCCCCCGATGACTGTCACAAGGATAATTAACCATAAGTATTTTTTTATTACTAGCATAATATCTTTTATTAGCATTGACTCTTCCATTTCATGCCTCCGAATTGTTGTGATTAAATTGTTTATTACTAGCTAAAAAATATCAAATTAACTTTCTAATTTCAAATCACTATTTAAATTTCAATTATCCTTAAAATAACCTCCAGCCCCACTTATTAAAAAATTTATACATTGAGTGTACAAAAATTTTAAATAGCTTAGAATTTTTATGTGCACCTCTTTCATAGTAATGGATTACCTCTGAAAAAGGAGTATAGATGATTTTCATGTTCCTTTTTTCCATTTGCATGCAAAGGTCTGTATCTTCAAAATACATAAAATAACGGTCATCAAATCCGTTTAATTTTTTAAAAGTCTCTCCCCTAAACAGCATAAAGCAACCAGAGCCAATGCGGATTTGAACATCCCTGTCATCTGGAAGATCTCTGCACTCATACGAAGCAAGTCTTTTTGCAAACATTTTCTTCACAAATTGAAAAGGGACAAATCTTAGAGCATAATCGAAAACAGTAATCCGATTTCGCATTAAATGCTGTGTAGTGCCATCCGAGTTCAAGACCTTTGGAACCATGAGAGATATGCTGCTATCCTTTTCCATCTTTTCAACCATCGTCATAAGTGTTTCTTTTTTTAGAATAATATCAGGATTAAAAATCAAAAAATAATCCTCATCAGCATGTAAAAGATTATAGTTATGTCCAAAGCCGAAGCCATTATTTTCGTGGTAAAAAGTAATATCGGCAAAATCTTGATATTCCTTTAGTTGTTTTTGGTAATCTTCACTTGAATGGTTATCAAAAATAACAATACGAAAATGGCTGTCTTCGCCAAATTCGCTCTTCAAATTTTCCAGAACATCAAATATATGATTACTGTTGTATGTCACAATGCTTATAGCAATCTTCGCTTTTAAATCCATTCTCACACACTCTTCCATGTCATTTATTATCGAAATTAATACAAGCCTTCCTATTGCTGGAACAAAAATGTATTAGATCAGTTTTTCGACAATCCTAAACCTTGCTTTCATTTACAAAGACATATTATAGCATTATCCTGTCGCATTTTGTATAATTTATTTACCATTTATTCATTAATGGTTGAAATTATGACATATCGCAATTATACTTTTAAATATGCGCTGTTAGATTGTGCAGCCAAAAAACTTAAAAAGGATGGTTTTTAAGTGATTAGTAGATCCCAAAGACCAAGAAAGAGAAAAAGAAAACTCCGAGTATTTAGAGTTACTCTTCTTGCCATTTTCATATTACTAGTCGGTGCTGGTGTCTATTTTTACAATGTTTATAACGATGTTGTTAACGCTGTTGATAAAATGCATAAACCAATCTCACGTACAGTTTCCCAGAAACGCACAACGGAAGTTAAATTTTCCAAAAAGGATCCAATTACCATTCTTCTTGTTGGTGTAGATAAACGTAAAGGCGATTCTGGACGTACAGATTCAATGATTGTTGCAACAGTTAATCCTGAGAAAAAAACAACAACTCTTGTAAGTATCCCTCGAGATACAAAGACTAAGATTGTTTCAACAACTAATCCTAGTAAAAATAGAATTACAAAAATAAATGCTGCTTATGCATATGGCGGCATTGAAATGACGATTGATACGGTAGAAAATTTCTTGAATATTCCAATTGATTACTATGTTCAGGTAAATATGGAAGGATTCAAGGATATTGTCAATTCTGTTGGCGGTATTGATGTAAATAATCAGTATGCTTTTGAATTAGACGGTGTAACCCTTAAAAAAGGACCGCAGCATTTAAATGGCTTGCAGGCGCTTGAATATGCAAGGATGAGACACCAAGATCCACGCGGAGATTTCGGCCGTCAAGACAGACAGAAGGAAGTAATTACAAAGGTAATTCATAAAGGTGCATCCATTTCTACTCTAACAAACTATAATCATATTTTAACTGCTTTAGAAGATAATATTGAGACCAACCTAACAATGGATGATATAATCGGTGTTCAGTCGAATTATAAAGCAGCAGCTAAAACCATTAATAAAGTAGAAATTACAGGTGATGGCAAAAATACAAATTCTGGATGGTATTATTTTGTTTCTGATAAGACCCGCCAGCAGCTATCAAATCAGTTGCGCGTACAGCTTGGACTTAAACCTGGCACAGTTTCTAGAATAAATATTTACCAATAAAAAAACTCCAGCGCCATACCAATGACGCTGGGGTTTTTTTATAAGGAAAAATTCCTAATTTTCCTTTGTTTGTTTCCTTTTTAAAATAACAACGATGTAAATCAACAGTAAAAGCAGACTTCCGATTGATATTGCACACCCCGTTTTAAAACCTTCAGGCAAATAGGATAAAGCTATTGTGTGTTCTCCTTTGTCCAAGTTCACGCCGATAAATCCACCAAGCTTTTTAATTTGCTCATTTTTTCCATCCACTGAAATTTTCCATCCTTTATCGTATGGAATAGACAGGAATAATGAGCCTGAATGTGATACGTTAATATTCCCTTTAACGGTAGTCTCAGTCCAACTTTTTACATGAAGTGGTTCTTTGTTTAATACACCTATCCGTTGATTAAAACTCGAAATATCCAATCCGTAAAATAATTGTTGCGTCAATTGTGTATCTGGGACAGAAAATACAATTTTAACAGTTACCTTTTCATTGGAAAAAGCCCCAAGATCTAAAACCCGATCATTATGATAGGTAGGATATACTCCTAAAGATTTCCCATTAACAGATATAGTTGTTTCATTATATCCGGCAAATCCCTTTCCTGCCGAGAGCGACGTATACAATTGTTGTTTATTCTTGACATTAAGAACCATCTCAATAGATCCCTCTTGTTGTGGATCTATTTTTTTAATATATTGTATATTTCCTTGGTTAGTTACTGTTAAGTTTTTATATGAAATAGAGAGAGCTCTTATTTGTTGGAAGTAACTGTTATTTTGATTTACTGGACCTAATAATTGATTTTGGTTTTCAAAGGGATTATCATCATTCGTATTAAATTCAAACTGCTTCTGATTAACCATAAAGCCGATCGGTAACGAAAATTCGTTCTTATACAAACAAATACCATTCTCACACTTCTCCATTTTGTAACCATATTTACTTAAAGGTTCTTGTGTAATCAAATATTTAAAACCAAATAAGGCATCCGAAGTTAAAATACCTTGATTTTGCGCCAAAGAACGTGAACCTAAGGTTGTACTATATCCTATATTATTCATAAATTGATGAAGTACCCCATTCGACAAGGTATTAAAGTTGGTCATTCCTTTATAGCCATATCGGATTGAATCATTTGGAGTAAGACGAACCAGTGAATTGGTCCGATAAAATCCCTTATCAGCATTTTTTAGTTGATTTACAATTTTTTCAAATGACTGATTTTGTATGTTATATTGATCACGAGTAAAGCTGTAGCCAGTATAACTGTTAATCGTTCTAAGGTGAAGATAAGCATTTAATCCCAAATCCATACATGCAACAATTAACAGTAAAACTTGAAATAATGATTTTAGATTTGCTGAAACTGCTTTTCCATAAAGTAATAAACCAAAAACAGTTAATATAATGATATTAAGCAAAGCCTTATTCACTGACATCATATCAGGAGATAGCTTTGTCAGTAACATTAAAATAAAAACATTTGCTAAATATACCTTAAATAACGCTGAAATATTCTCCTTATCAAAGGTAAGGTAGCTCTTAAACGATAATAAAATTAGAATAAAGGAAACTACAAACGCAAATCGCTGATAATATCCTGTTGGAGGTGAAAATGCATGCCAGACTAAATTTAAACCGTTTATTTGCATACTTAATAGAAGAATAAAAGATAAAATAAAATAAATAACTTTTTCTCTGCTTTTTATTTTGTTATTCATAAAATAGATTGGAAACAAAAGCATTGCTAATAATCCACAATAAACATCTGGCAAATCAAAAAGATGGCCGCTGCCGTTATAAAATTTAGGCAATAGATCAAAAAAGCCGAACCCGAAATTTAACATATCACCCCATGTTACCGATGGACTCCCGTTACTTTTCAATAACAAAAATGTTGGTAACGTGATAAATGCAGAGATCCCACCTGCAATAATCGTAGACAACATAAATAATAAAAAGGATTTAATAAATTCTTTTATTGTTGTTGGTGTTGAAAAAATTCTGAGAAGATAATAAAGAAATGCGAACAGACCAACAATATAGGCCATATAGAAATTAGATACAAATAAAATGGATAAACTAATAATCAACAATAATGCCCTTTTCCTAAGGAGAAACTCGATTCCCAATAGGACAAGTGGTAGCATATAAACACTATCTAACCACATAATATTAAAAAAGTATCCGATAGAATAAGAAACCAGAGAATATAGTGTAGAAAAGATGAGAATTGTTAACTTATTGGTCTTAAATAGTTTCGAAAGATAAACATTCATCATTAGACCAGCTAACCCAATTTTAATTAGTGTCATTATGACAAATGCCTCAGGCAAATGAGACTTTTGAAAAAAGAGAACGACAATAGAAATAGGGCTTGATAGGTAATAAGCAAATGTTCCCCAAAAATTTAATCCCATTCCTTCTTCCCAGGTGTAAAGGAGACTTCCGTTTCCACCTTTTATCACATCATAAAAGTGATTATAGAATTGAATATATTGCGTATATTGATCTGCCATTAATAAAGATTGGTTCCCGAATGGATAAATCCTCCTTAATACAAGGACACCACCGAGTATAAAAAACGGCAGAAGAAAGGAAATAATTAAACCAGTAAATCGAGTTAAAGTCCTCTGCATCATTTACCCCCAAAAATATAAACCAAAGTATTTTAAACAAAATGTGAAAAGGGAGCCGACAAGTTCTTTCAGCATAAAATTTTTACATTATATTTATCTTTTTAAAACTGCGTGCCTTCCTTTAACTTTTTTAGCACTAGATGAAGATTGTTCCTTTATAATATAATTAGGCCTAGCCTTCACCTCAATGAAGATTCTGCCTATGTATTCTCCAATAATCCCAAGGAAAATAAGCTGAATCCCGCCAAAGAATAATATGATCGTCACTATTGAAGCATAGCCGCTAACAGCATTTCCAAAAAGTATTTTCTTAAAAATGGTATAAAACATAAATAGAAACGCAGAACTGGCGGTAAGGAAGCCAAAATAAGTCGCCCATCTTAATGGAGAAATAGTAAAAGACACTATACCATCTATAGCATATTGCACTAATTTCCAAAAACTCCAGCTGCTAGTACCTACAGCTCTTTCTACATTTTCAAATTCGATACATTTTGTCTTATATCCAACCCACATGAATAGACCCTTTGCAAAGCGATTTCGTTCTTTTATTCTTAAAAAGCTATCTACCGCTTTTCTGTCCATTAAACGATAATCCCTTGCTCCATCAACTATCTGTACATCGCTTATTGCATTAATTAATTTGTAAAACTGTTTTGCAAACCAGCTTCGGATGGGAGGTTCACCCGATCGTGTAGATCGCCTTGTGTATACAACATCAAATCCTTCAACAAACCAATCTTCTATCATTTGAGGCAACAAGTCAGGAGGATCCTGTAAATCAACATCCATTAATATAACCGCATCGCCTTGTGCGGCCTCAATACCCGCTAACATGGCTGACTCTTTACCAAAGTTCCTGCTAAAACTAATATATCTGACTTTCATTTCAAGCTTGCTTAACTCTTTTAATTTTTCCTCTGTTGCGTCTTTACTCCCATCGTTCACATAAATAAATTCATAATCAATATAATCTATCCCCTCTAGTATAGGCTGTACAGTAGAATAAAATAATTCGATTGATTTTTCTTCATTGTAACAAGGAACAACTATAGAAATTAATTTCAACTTTAAATCACCTTTCTAATTAAATTGTTCAAAATATACCTTCAGATTTTTATTTGTTCAAAAAGCTAGTCAGTTAATTATTTTACTATACATTAAATAGCCATTCAATTGACACAGCCATAAAAAAAGGAAATGCTCATCATAATGAGTCATTTCCTTTTTGGATTTTACAATGGTGGTGTCGGTTGACCAACTGGAATTGAAGTACCATAGCTTGATGGTACCGTTGATGTTGCTGGTAGAATATTGGTTTGACTATAATATGCATAATCTGTTGCATAATTATATGGTTTTATTTTTTCCATAATGCTTGCTATACCATTCGCCCAGTTCTGGTCAGATGCATAACGAACATTCATACCTTTTAAGGTAGAACCATTATAATATTTGCCAGTTGGGTCTAAATAATTTTTCCGCACAATGTATCCTTCATAATTGATACTGTCTACATCACTTGGAAAATAATAAGCCCCGTTAAATGGATTGGTATCATAGGCACCATATCCGAATAAATTGTGCTTATAGTTATAAATATCTGATTTTCCCCAGCCTGTTTCCCAAATTGCATGTGCTGCAAGGTACTGCGCATTCACACCATATGTTGCTTGCGCATTTATAAAGTACTGGACATCTTTTAAAAGAGGGCTCCCCGGATAATACTTATTAAAGAAATTAGTAAGATCGGCTGCCGTTATATTTGTCGGTTTTCTCAAATCAATAAGAGTATACGGATCCCCATTACTTACTAGAATCGTACTTGATAGTGTTGTAGATGTACCATTTGTACCGATTTCCTTTACAGACAAAACGTGTTGTCCATCTGGAAACTGCTGTGTATCAAAACTGAATTGATAACCTGAATTTGAATTTTGATATTGTGAAAAAGCAGTTGCTACATCTGTTCTTGTATTTCCATACTGAGCATTTCCAATGCTTTTTCCATCAACCAATACTTCAACTTTAGCTACGTCACTTCCATCCAAGAACCAGCCTTGGACGGTTGTAGTTCCTTTAATTGTAGTAAGATTCAAAGGAGCATCAATTGAACCAACTGAAGGTAAATTTTGTACATTCACATTTAAGTTGCCAAGTACTGTTGTAGTTCCATTATTCCCTGTCTCAACAACGGTTAAATTGTGTGTTCCATTCGTTAAAGTCCTTGCATCAACCTTATATTGATATCCGGAATTTCCATTTTGATATGCTGGGAAGACTGCCGCTACATCAGTACGAATAATACCAAGTTGCGCTTGTCCAGCACTTTTTCCATCTACAAAGACCTCGACTTTATTAACTCCGCTTCCATCTAAAGCCCAGCCTTGTACGTTGATTTCCCTTTTGATTACATTCCCATTTACTGGTGTATCAAGAGAGCCTTTGACTGGCAGGTTTTGAACATTTACAGTCTGATTGCCAATTACTGTAGTTAATCCGTTATTCCCTGTCTCCCTAACAGTTAGTGAGTGCTGACCATTAGGTAGGCTCTTGGTATCTAGTGTGTATTGATATCCTGAATCTCCATACTGATAATCCGGAAAAGCTTTTAGTACATCTGGGCGAGCAATTGCTAGTTGCGCTAATCCCACACTTTTCCCATCGACTAGAACTTCAATTTTAGATACTCCGCTTCCGTCTAGAGACCAGCCTCTTACTACAACTTGATCTTTAATCATGGAGCCATTTGTCGGACCATCAATAGAACCTATTGGTGATAGATTTTGAACATTTACGTTTTGAACTCCTATCACTGTGGTAATTCCGTTATTCCCTATTTCTCTAACAGTAAGAGAATGTTGACCATTGGTTAAACTTTTTGTATCAAGTGTATATTGATATCCGGAGTTTGTATCTTGGTACGTTGGAAAGACTCTTGCCACATCTGGACGAGCAATTCCAGTCTGTGTTGTTCCAACACTTCTTCCATCTACTAAAATCTCAATTTTGTTTACTCCACTTACGTCCAAAGCCCAACCTTGTACTGTAACTTGACCTTTAACAGTTGAGCCATTTGCAGGGAGATCAACGGAACCTATTGGTGATAAATTTTGAATATTCACCAATTGACTGTTTAATAGTGTCGTGCCTCCGTTATTACCCGTCTCTCTAACCGTCAGTGAATGTTGACCAACTGAGAAATTCCTTGTGTCAAGGGCATAATGAAATCCGAAATTTGGATCTTGATAATCTGGCAGAGCTTTTGCGACATCGGGACGAGGATCTCCAGGTTGCGCTAATCCCACGCTCTTCCCATCTACCAATACCTCTACTTTGTTTACTCCACTTAAATCCATGAACCATCCCTGCAACGTAAATACACCATTAATGGTAGAACCTGGAGTAGGGGAATCTATATATCCTCTTACCGGTAAATTTTGTACATTTACCATTTGATTGTTAAGGACAGTCGTTCCTCCGTCATTACCAGTTTCTTTAACAGTTAGTGCGTGCTGCCCACTGGTTAAACTTTTTGTATTAAGGGCATAATGGTAACCCGGAGTAGGATTTTGATAGCCAGGAAATGCATTTGCTACATCCGGGCGAGAATCATTAAGCTGTGCCAATCCCACACTTGTTCCATCGACCAAAATTTCAATCTTGGAAACACCGCTTGAGTCTACAAACCACCCTGAAACATTACTAATTCCGCTAATAGCAGAACCTCCAAGCGGATTATCAATATATCCTCTAGCAGGAAGGGTAGCTGCTGACACCCTACTAATATTAAAGATTAGTATAATAGTAAATAAGGTCACACAAAGTATTAAATTGTTAACTTTATGTCTAATGAAATTCACCTCCTAGGTCATTATTAAATTTATAATGTACCTAGACAAATATACCAAACAATATACTAGTAAACAATTGAATTTTGTTAGATACTTTTGTAAAATAAAGAATTTTTCTCTTCTTTTCCCAATAACATTTCCTTACCGATAAAAAACTAACCGGTTACTAGAAGTAACCGGTTAGTAAGGTTTGTTGAGAGGGTATTTTCAAAACTTATTAGCAAAGGTGGATCGACACTTTGACTAATCAGTTAGTTTTTTTATTTCATTGTTTTTTTTCTTAAAAAAGATGATTTGTAAAATGATTAGGACACAGCCAATCAATGATATGGCCGTTCCTATAGTTAATAAAGGCTGCTTATATTGAAGCTCTACAATATGGTTCCCTTTTGGGATAAGGGCACCTATAAATCCAATGTTTATTTGTTCTGTCTGAACTTCTTTTCCGTCTACTTTAAGTTTCCAACCTTTATCATATGGAATTGACAGAAACAACATTTGCTTCTTATTAACATTTATTGTGCCTTTAATATAACTGTTTTTAAAATCAACGATATTTAATTTATTCATTTTTAGCTTTTTAATTGAATTTTGATCGTTTACATTGCTAACAGGAACTATTCGCAAATTCCTTATCCTATAGACTCCTGGTGCATCTCCAGGATCAAAACGCAATTGATTTATATTTTTTACATCTATTTCGAAGGCAACCTTTTCCGAGTTACCCGTAACATTAAACCAATATGCATTCGTTTGATTATAGTCCCCGCTTCCACTTTTCCAATAAATCTGACCGCTTGTGTTGTTTGGCCCCTGTACCTCAAATTCCACTTTCCAGCCTTTTTCTGGTTTAGTTACAGGAACAATAATCCCCGGGTCCCCAACTTCGCTGGATATTTCAAAGTCATTATTCCCTTTTACGTTACGAATAGAACCATTATTAACCTTTAATGTTTTAATATTATACTTTAAGTTACTTTCACTTTTTGGTATTACGTATTTATTTAATGGGCTTTCATTCTTTACCACTGCAGCATTCAGCAGTACACCATCTTTTTCAAAAGGCATAAGTTGATTGAATTCTTTTTCTGTGACATAAGAATTATAGGTAAACCCAATTGGTAAGGCATCCGGATTTTCAAATAAGTGAACATCTCCAAAGTTCTTTTGTTTTTTATAATCTATCGGCACATTATTATCTTTACTTAAAACATATTTTACACCTGTTAAATCTCTTAAAACTGGCCGTTGATCATATCCACCGGCTAAATTATTGTCGTTTAATCTGGTATTTAATTCCTTTAAAAAGGTTAAGTAATTTGGATTATTTAATGAATTATACGATTTGACACCATTATAATTTTGAAATAATGAATCATTGAAAGAATAAGAAACGTAATTTTTATCTAAGCGATATAAACTGCTATCCTTATTTTTAATATAGTCTAGTGTCTCATTTGTATAATCATAATAACCCTCTTTAATTTTACTAACATTTGCAGGAACAGTATACCTATCATTTACTGTTTGATAATTAAAAGTAATTAATTCAACTGAAACAAGTGCAAGTAATATAAGCCAGGTAAAATAATTTTTTTTATGTAAAAACATCAAAGTGACGGAATACACAACTAAAAAGATGCCCACGATTAATGCCATTTTTTTTATAAAATGACTTTGTACATAAGCTGCAGGAATCATATTATGTAAAATCATCACTTTATCACAATAGTACCATCCAATTACGACAAATATAAAACTAATGAAGAGACCTGCATAGGATACTTTCTTCAATTGTGAAATAGAATGTAGTACACTAGCAATTGTTAATACATTTAAAAATTCAATAAGAAAGTTCCATCTATAGTTAAAAGACGAAAAGGCACTAAAAAAGGTTGAGAAGAATGGAAAAATCAAAATAATGAAGGATAATATGCTTGCTGAAATCAGCAATATTTTATTTTTCATACTCATCCTCATAAAGAATAATTGAGGAAAAGCCAAGATCCATAAAAGGCTGCTGCAAAGTAACGGTCCTTCATAATAATTGATAGAACCAAAATATTGCAGACCTACTCCAAGCGAATTGTTGGAAAACAGTCTTAAAAAGATGGAAACATATTCTTTATAGGTAGCTAAATAAAAGATATGTCCATTAAAAAGAGATCCGCTCGTACGAGGACTAGATAATATTAAATAGGCAACAGGCAAAAATACAATAGCTCCAGCTCCCAATCCAACGAAGTAAGATACAAAGAAGCGAGTGATTTTTCCTAACACTTTCTTAACATTAATTTTTGATTCAATCCATTGCAGGCGGAATAATACATAGAAAAAAATAAAGACACTAACCATAAACAAAAAATATGGTGAATTGATCGCCATAATGGCAATACTGATCGAAAATAAGTAAGGTCTTTTCCCCATTATCCATAACTCCAGTGTATAGATAATAAATGTGAAAAAAACAAGCATCGTAGCAAACCAATAATGCTGACCCCACAACATCATGTAGCCATTAAAAGCCCAGATTAAAGAAGAAATCACTGCTGGGAACTTTTTAATAGAAAATAAATATAAATATGCATAAAATATGATACCGGATATAAATATTTTAATTAATGATATGATCAGAATTCCATATGCCAAAGACTTAATAGGAAATAAAAGTAAGATAAGCATGAACGGATCAAATAAGAAGGCATAAAGTGCAAAGGTACTTGTGCCCAGTCCCATTTGAAAAGACCAACTTCCTAATGTTCCATTTCTGATGGAATCAAGAATATATTTATACATCGGCCAATACGATTGTCTTGTATCACCACCGATATCAAAAAATATATATAAACGTTTTTGAAGGATAAAGTCAAAAAACAGAAATCCGGCAATGATAAACATGAATAACAAAAGCACAAAGAAATATTTGTCTCTTACGAAAACTCTTTTTTTCACTTTACTTTACCCCATTTTCTTCTTTAAATGTCCATATTTTATTTAAAAAATAATTATAAAAAACATTAAAACACGTCACTATAATCTGTGCAAAAAGCTTTGATAAGTGAAACAGATCAACTAATATATATAGAATTGCTAGATTTAAAAGCAAGGATGTTAAATAAACTCCAAAAAACTTCAAACCCTTGTTAAGATTCATTTTATTTTTAAACACAAAAGAAGAACTTAAAAAATAGCCGTTTATTAATCCGGCTAAATAAGAGATTGTACTCGCTACTAAATAATTAACATTCAGCTTCAATAATAAAGCATAAACCAATAGGGAGATACCAGTGTTTGTTGCGCCAACCAAACAAAATTTAATAAACTGTCCATACTTTGTTATGGACAGTTTTAATTTATTCATTTATGAAATCCCACTTTCTCATCTATTATAAATACCGGTCGTTTTCTTGCTTCATCCATATTTCTCCATAAATATTCACCGATAATCCCCATCATTATCATTTGAATTCCTGCAATAAACAAAAATAATACCATTAAAGATGTCCATCCCTGGACGTTAACCCCAATTATTAATTTATTAATAATTAGAACAATGCCTGTTAAAAAAGATAGTAAAGATATAATGACTCCCAAGAGGGACATAAAACGGATGGGTACATATGAAAAAGCCAAAAATGAATCTATAAATAATTTAATTTTTTTAGCTAAGGTCCATCTAGATTTTCCAATTTCTCTTTCTTTTCGAATATAATAGATCTTTTCAGTTTTAAATCCACACCAAAGAATTTGACCCATTAGTGTAGTATTTTTTTCTTCAATACTTGTTAATATTGTTATCACTTTTCGGTCGATTAAAAAACAATCAAAACCGCCTTCTGGCATATTCGGTAAAGCATAACGTTTCATCATTTTATAGTATGTATTAGAAAAAAGTTTTTGTGTAAATGATTCTTCTCTATCCTCTCTAACGGCGAGAACAACCTTATTACCGCTTTTCCACTTTTCAAACATCCTATTAATAATTTCCGGCGGATCTTGCAAATCCGCTGAAATTACAGTTGCACAATCTCCAGTAGCATACGTCAAGCCTGCCAATATCGCAGTATGAGAGCCAAAGTTTCTTGATAATTTGATAACTTTTACACTAGAATCTTGGCTTTGAAGCTTTAATAACTCACCATATGAGTTATCTCCAGATCCGTCATCAACAAAAATTAATTCATGTTCATATGCAGGATTGGAGAAAATTTCCTCATTCAATTTATCAAAAAGAAAGGGGATATTTTGTTCATTATAATATACCGGTATAATTATCGATAACTTTGACACTAATATCACCTTTCACTAATTATTCTCTGGTTATTAACTTCTTTTAAAAATTGATCATAGCTATCTATATATTCTGATTTGTCATAAAGCTCGCTTGATAATACCAATAAGATGGAGTCACTTGAAAAGTCAAACATTTCTTTCCAAACCAATTTATCTAGATATATTCCTGTGTGAGGCTTATCCAAGCAAATGACTTCACTATGTTCTCCATCATCGACCAAAACCTTACAAGTTCCATTAAGATTGATTAAAACAAATTGTGAAAATCTATTTGCATGTTGTCCGCGAGCAACATCACCCTTTGTGCCATACAAATAAAATATCCTTTTTAAATCAAAGGGAATATTCTTTAACTGCTCCACTACTACTAATTGACCACGATCATCACCCAATTGAGGAAATTCAAGCATTCTATATTTTTTCATTAACGTGACCCTCCTTAAAAATTGCATACCAGCTTAAATCATTTAACTGCTGATGCGCAAATACATGTTTTTTAAATACGCCCTCTTTTACAAATCCACTCTTTTCATAAAACCTTATCGCCCTTTTATTATTAGTAAGGACATTTAAGTAGACTTTTTCTAACATTAACTCGAAAAACGCTTTCGAAAGAAGCAACTTTGTTGCTTCCAAAGCGGCACCCGTACCAATAGCCGTTCGGCGCAATGCAATAGCGTACTCTCCATTTCGGCTATCCAAATCAATATTCTTTAAGCTGATTGTTCCAAGATATTCATCTTTTTCTGAAGCAATCGCAAAATGATAATTGACATCATCATGATGAGAATTATTTATAAACAACTCAACTTTCTGTCTTGTCATATTAGAGGCATCAAAGCGAAAATTCTTCATTAGCTCAGAATCATGCATCCATTCCAACATTCCTTCTGCATCTTTTAACTGCAGTTTCCTTAAATGAACCATTCCAACGCATCCTTACTTAAAGTTGTTCAGTACCTCAATTACATAGTCTTGTTCTTCCTCAGTCATCCCATTGTACAAAGGAAGACTTAAAATGCTATTTGAGTATTCCTCCGTAATAGGAAAATCATTTTCTTTAAAACCTAAATATTGATACGCTTCTGATAAATGTGGAGGAATTGGATAATGAATCACTGTTCCAATTCCGTTTAACGTTAAATATTCCTGTAATCGGTCTCTTTCTTGAGAACAGATTACAAATAGGTGCCAAACTGAACTTGCATGTTCTCTTACCATTGGTAAGCTAATTTTATTATTTTTAACAAGGTCTAAATATCGATGAGCCAGTTTCTCTCTTTCTTGATTAAGTTCATCAATATGTTGGAGCTTTACTCTCAATAACCCTGCCTGTAATTCATCTAAACGAGAGTTAAAGCCAACAACCATATTATGATATCTTTTTTCACTTCCATAGTTTCTTAAAACTTTAACCATTTGCGCTAACTTTACATCATTGGTTGTAATAGCCCCGCCATCACCAAAACCACCGAGGTTTTTACTTGGATAAAAACTAAAACATGCAATATCTGAGAATGAACCAGATAATGTTCCTTTATAAACAGATCCATGTGATTGTGCGCAATCTTCAACTATTTTTAAATTATGCTGCTTAGCGATTAGCTGAATTTTTTCCATATCAGCCGTTTGTCCATATAAATGAACCACTAAGATAGCTTTAGTTTTCTCTGTAATCTTTTCTTCAATTTTACTCGGGTCAATATTATAAAACTCATCAGGTTCTACAAAAACGGGCCTAGCTCCATTAATTGTTATACCCATAACGCATGCAATATAAGCGTTTGCTTGTACGATTACTTCGTCTCCCTCTCCTATACCAAGGGCACGAAATGCAATAATTAAAGCATCCAGACCGCTCGCAAGTCCCACTGAAAACTCCGTTCCAATATAACTGGCAAATTCCTTTTCAAAAAGAGTTACTTCTTCCCCAAGTATGTACCAACCTTTTCTTAAAACTTTTAACGCCTTATCTTCATATTCACTTTGATACATCCGATATTGCCGATCTAAAACATTAAAATTTATTTGCATATTTTTCCCTCTTTGAATAGTTTTTCAAAATGATTTGCAAAAATACCAAGGAATTCCTCTAAAATGTTAATACAATCATGTAATTAAAGAACATTTATATGTTCATCCCAGTGGTAACCAATTAAAAAATAAGAAACAAGTGAATTATTTCAAACCTACCTAAAAAAATCAAGTTGGCATTTAAGAAAAGAAATTTATTGATACACTAAATTTCCAAAGATATTTATCTTCTTACTAGTTGTTTAACCGTTTGTAATGTTGCTTTAATTTCCTTTCTTTGGATAAGCAAATACAATCCGTAGGCAGCAAGGTAAAGGACCAGTCCAAACCAGGAAGTCACAAACCAGCCAGCAAGAATAAAAATGACCGTCATAGCAAGCTCAAGGAATGTATCCTTAAATACAGAAACGTGGAGAAACTTGGATAAAAACACTTCCGCAAGCGCACTTCGGAAGGCCAAAAGAATAACAATAGACACAATTGCTAAGGATAAACTCTTAAAAACCATTGTGAAAAGGAGTGTAAGAATAAGGCTTAATGCCACTGATGCTAAATTAAAAACAAGCATTAGTTTTTCTTTCCTTAACGTCTTTAAGTAGGTATTAATTAAAAGGGCCATCTTTCCTTCATATATACACATTGGAAAAAGGAGGGCCATATACATTAAGCTTTGACTGTATTTAGGTAGCCATGCAGGTAGGATCACTTCCAATGGATAATAAACGATCAGCAGTCCCAGCAAAGGAACCATTAAAGTAATCCTCATCGTTGTATATAATTCGGGCAGCTTGTCCTCACTCGTCCTTCTTAACACAGGAAACATGACAATTCCAACCGCATCGATAAAAACCATCATGAGACTGGATACACTCATGACAAGTGATACCTTGCCAAAAGTCGAAACATCCCAGGAACGTTCTATACCAAAACGAACAATTCCAATAATTAACATGCTAGCAATGTTCGCAAACATTAGCTTTATGCCTGCATTGATGTTCTTAGCAGTTTCTCCTACATTAAAAGTGAAAGTAGATATTTTATTAAAAACAATATCTCTGCAGCAATACATTGCATACACGAAAGCAATAAATTTTGCAATCAAATCCGTAACAATCAATAACTTAAATTGCCTTATTCCGATTAATAGGCAAAGCAAGATTAAAACGCAATAGATCACTCTTTCCATCATAGTAATTTGAGCGTACTCTTTGATCCGATTTGTGCTCTGCAGAATATAAACCAACATCAGTCTCACATTGACAATCAACATACACAATGCAGTCATTTCAAGGATAAATAACCGATTGGCATCTGCGGTAAAAATCATTGAAATACCAATGATGATTGCCCCTATTACAATTTGAGAGAGCATTAACATCCAAAACTGTGAAAAAAATAGTTCCTTATTTAATTCCTTATATTCTTTTCCACCGTATCTAAGATAGATTCCGTCATTCCAGCCAAAGTGTAAAAAACCTACATAAAACGAATAAAAAAGATATAACTGCCAATATCCGTAATCTTCAACACCTATCAACTTTGGAACGATAAAAACTAATACCGTTGAAATGATCAATGATATTAGATTCGATGATAAGGTGTATGAAAAGTTTTTTATAAAAGTAAATGCCTTATTATTCAACACTCATCCCTCATCATTCTAAACGATATTTCGGTCATTTCTTAATTTAGAGTATTTTCGGAAATGCCCCCATGTTTTGCTCAGAAAAGCCAAATAATCATAGAAGGAAAGATTATATCGCTTTTTTAATTTTTTCATAATTGGAATGATCGCACGGTCCAAGTAAATAAAAAGTAAAACCGAAAGATTAGGCTTATAGCATTTTGACAAGAAGTAGATTTCGCTTTTTATCATTTCTGTATCAACAAACAAGTTGTCTTTTCCTGTTGTTAAACCATGGTGATGAACGATTTTTGCATCAGGCAAAAAATATGCTTGAAAGCCAAGCTTACTCATTTTATTAGATAGAATATCTTCTTCATAATATAAGAAGGTATTCTCATCAAATAACTCAACATTCTCAAGCATTTCGCGTTTCGCCATAAAACAACAGCCTGAAAACTTATAAATAGGTATCGGATCATTTTTTATGGATTCACCCGATAAAAAATATCTCTCGTTGTATTGATTCTTGGAGTTATTAGAAGCAAACTTACTAAGTTTGGTATTATATAATAGATAATCAGAAGTTGTTACAGGTTTTAAAAATGGTACATCCCGCAACTTTCCTTCCGTTGAAAGAACGTACGGAGCCACCACTGCTGCATTCTCATTTTCTCGAAGAAATGCAGACATGCGATCAATGCATTCATCCATAAAAATAACATCATTATTGACAATTGTAATGATGTCATATCCATCCTGTATAGCCTGTCGAATACCCACATTATTCCCTTTTGCATACCCTAAATTTTCATTTTGAATAACTACTACATCTTTCCGATTTTGATATTGTTCTTTTAGCTGATGATAAGAGTCATTGGTAGACCCATTGTCTACAATATAGAGCTTATAATCATCTTTATATGTTTCCGAAATGGAATCTACACATCGTAATGTCATTTCCCATGTATTGTAATTTAAAATAACAAAAGCAATCATCTTTTCAACTCCAAAATATACTTGTAATGATCATAATTCCTTCTTGATTTTATCCCAGTATAGTCGGTAGAACATTACTAAGAGACTTGGGGAGAAAACCCCAATCGCTAACATCAATTTTTTCTTCCGATCATAATCCTGTTTGAATAGTAATGGCTTTAATTTTTTGCGATCCATATTAATTAAATATTTATACTGCTTCTTTTCACTCTGATAATACTTCTCAATATTGATATAAAGCATTAAACCTGTTAACACCCATTCAGCGTATAGTTCATTTGCCAAATCGGGATAGTTTTTCAGATAAAATAAGTACATATCTTTCCTAACTTCGTATTCATCTAACCGCTTTTTGGAAAATCCTTTCCTCATCGTGCTCTTATCATTGTAACGGTAATTGTATAAGGCTTTTCCTGTATAAAAAATCTTCTTTGCCTGATGCATCACTCTATATGAAAAATCCATATCCTCGAGAATATATCCTTCTTTGAACCGAATATTTTCGAACAGTTCCTTTTTATATAATTTGTTACAAGGACTAAATGTGAGTCTTTCATTTAAATAAAGTTCATGCATGGCTGAATCTTGATCATATGAAATATCATCTGTCTTATTACAGTATAAATGTTTGCCTGATTCCTTATCGTATTGCATGATGTTACATGCTGTAATATCGGCATCTGCTTCTTTCGCTTTCGTATAAAGGATATTGTACATATCCTTTTCGACCCAATCATCACTGTCAATGAAACCTATATAACTTCCCTTAGCAGCAACAATACCTTTATTTCTAGCCGAAGACTGACCACCGTTTTCTTTATGAATCACAATAATACGCTTATCTTTTTTTGCATATTCATCACAAATATGCCTACTTTGATCAGTGGACCCGTCATTGACTAAAATAAGTTCAAAATCTTTAAACGTTTGGTCAAGAATACTTTTTATACATTCGTGAATAAAACTTTCAACATTGTAAACAGGTACAACAATACTTATTTCAGGATTCATATTAGTCTCTCCATTTAAATCTGCAAATTAATGTTTTCATCTATGTGATATTTGCTGACTGATAATTAGGAAATAAAAAGTATTATAACATACAAAACCAATATATTATTTTTTTCGACAATAATTTCAGTCTTTCCAACCATCCATTTTACAACGAATTACAAATTATTTGTAGTTTAAACTTTAATTTGTAAATTAATCCCATAGCATAAAAAAGGAAGCCATGAATATATACGGCTTCCTTTTCACTGATATTAGACTCAACTACTAGCAAATTAAATACTATTTTTTATTGCAGCTCAAGCTTTTGGACCATAAACTTTAGTAAATCATCTCGTAATTCCTCTTTTTGAAGAGCAAATTCGATCGTTGTTTCGATAAAACCAAGTTTTTCTCCCACGTCAAAACGTGTTCCTTCAAATTCATAACCAAAAACGCGCTGGATTTGGTTAAGCCGTTGAATGGCATCCGTTAATTGAATTTCTCCGCCTGCTCCAACCTCTTGTTTATCTAAAAACATGAAAATTTCCGGTGTAAATACATACCGACCGATAATCGCTAAGTTTGATGGGGCAGTTCCTAATTTAGGTTTTTCAACAAAATTGCGCACTTGGAACGTACGATCATTTTGATCTTCAGGATCAATAATTCCATAACGGTTAGTTTCATTATCCGGTACCCGTTTAACCCCAATAACAGAAGAATGTGTATGGTTATAAACATCCATTAATTGTTTTAGGCAAGGCGTTTCCGCTTGAACAATATCATCGCCTAGAAGTACGGCAAATGGTTCATTGCCAATAAAGTTTCGGGCACACCAAACTGCATGTCCCAATCCCTTAGGCTCTTTTTGACGTATATAATGGATATCAACCATTTTTGAGGTTTCGCGAACGATTTCTAAGAGTTCAAGTTTTCCTTTTTCTTGTAAGTTCTGCTCTAATTCAAAAGCGTTATCAAAATGATCTTCAATAGAGCGTTTTCCTTTTCCAGTAACAATAATAATATCTTCAATTCCAGATTCAATTGCCTCTTCTACTATATATTGAATAGTAGGTTTGTCTACAATTGGCAGCATTTCCTTTGGCATCGCTTTAGTAGCAGGTAAAAAGCGCGTTCCTAGACCAGCTGCTGGAATAATGGCTTTCTTAACCCTTTGCATATTGAAATCAATCCTTTCCCACAACAACACGAAAATTACTGAATGTAAATTATTTTTAAATTTAAACTGTAACCTTAATTATTCCATATTGAAAATAAATGTACAAGTACACTTTATAACAAATAATAACAATAGAGACCCTCACCATCTCCTGTTAATTCAACAACTTTTTAACACAAGTTTTGTCTATACGGTTTTATTACTTTCAATAAAGGATATTCAAATTGAAATATTTCAATTCCCATATTCATAAGCCTACTAATCTCAAAAACCTTTTGCTAAAAAATTTAAAAATGCTGATAATTAACGACAAAATTATTGGTTGAAATTAATTATTCTTATCTTCAATGGGTATCAAGTATAACTACATAAAAAAACAAATAATAGCAAATTATGACTTTTTTAATATTTTTTTTTAACTAAAAGAATTGTATTATAGTAACGTATGATAATTTGACTAGTTAGAAAGGATGGAGAAATGAAGCTTTTTAGAAATTTTTTAGTAATTTTGTTGGCTGTCTATGCCATTTTATTGTGTGTGAAAACTCCAAATGATGTATCTGCACAATCAAATTTGAATCCAATAGGATGCATGGATGCACCAGCAAATGGTTCCACTGTTAAGGGACAAATTGGTATAAGAGGCTGGTTTCTTGATGGAAACGGTGTTTCAACACTAGATGTATTAGTCGATGGTGCAGTGACTGGCCAAGCAGTCTATAATGATTCAAGACCTGATGTCCAGAATGCTTATCCTGCATACAACAACGGAAATTCAGGATATCACTATACACTTGACACAACCAAACTTAGTGATGGAATACATTCGATTGCTATCAGAGAAACTGGGGCAAGCGGTCGAGTAACAGTCTTGCCTGCCAGTACGGTTACAGTTGCAAATGTAAAAGGATATATGGACACTCCTTTAACTGGCAAAACCTTAATTGGGACCACAACCGTTTCAGGATGGCTTTTGGACGAAAGCGGCATTGCCTCTTTAGACGTTCTTGTTGACGGTGTTGCAGCAGGACAGGCTTTTTCTGGTGATGCAAGACCGGATATTCTAAAAGCTTTTCCTAATTACAGCGGCAGTGCAACGGCAGGCTATCATTTTGCGCTTGACACAACCAAATTTAGTGATGGACAACATACCGTTGCCATCAGGGAAACCGGCAAGAATGGTCATGTAACGACATTGCCCGCAAGTACAGTTACAATTGCGAATGTTAAAGGTTATATGGATAACCCTGTTTCCGGCAAAACATTGGTAGGAACCAAAGATGTTTCTGGTTGGTTTTTGGACGAAAGCGGCATTGCCTCTTTAGATGTTCTTATTGACGGTGTTGTAGCAGGACAGGCTTCATCTGGTGATGTGAGACCTGATATTCAAAAAGCTTTTCCTGATTACGGCGGCAGTGCAACGGCAGGCTATCATTTTGCGCTTGACACAACCAAGTTTAAGGATGGACAACATACCGTTGCCATCAGGGAAACTGGGAAGAACGGACATGTAACGACATTGCCTCCAAGCACAGTTACGTTTGCGAATGCGAATGTCAGAGGATATTTAGATAGTCCAGTTACGGGTAAAACCTTGATTGGAGCCAAGAATGTTTCAGGATGGCTTTTGGACGGAAGCGGCGTTGCCTCTATAGATGTTCTCGTTGACGGTAACATCGCTGGTCAGGCTTACTATGGAGATGACAGACCAGATATTCAAAAAGCTTTTCCGGATTACAGCAATGCAGCAAAATCAGGCTATCACTTTGCGCTTGATACAACAAAATTTAGTGATGGACAACATACAGTTACAATCAGAGAAACCGGGAATAATGGACAAGTCACAACACTACCTTCGAGTACAATCATGATTGTAAACGTTAGAGGGTATATGGATAATCCAATTTCGGGGACAACCCATAGTGGAAAAAGCTACAATGTTTCGGGATGGTTTTTGGATGAGAGC
Organism: Neobacillus sp. PS3-12; assembly: GCF_030915385.1. Lineage (GTDB taxonomy): Bacteria > Bacillota > Bacilli > Bacillales > Cytobacillaceae > JAEVLT01. The sequence goes on from NZ_CP133268.1 coordinate 1,836,792, forward strand.
GGTGTAGCTAATATAGATGTCCTTATTGATGGTGTCGTAGTTGGCCAGGCAACCACTGGTGATGCAAGACCTGATATTCAAAAAGCTTTTCCAGATTACAGCAGTGCCCAAAATGCAGGCTATCATTTTGCGCTTGATACAACAAAATTTAGTGCTGGACAGCATAGGATTGCCATCAGAGAAACTGGAAACAATGGTCATGTAACGACACTTCCTGAAGCTACTTTTTCCATTGTGAATGTTACAGGTTCTTTAGATTATCCCTTTTCAGGTAATTCCTTAAAAGGAACTAAAAATGTGTCGGGTTGGTTTTATGATGTTAACGGAGTTTCAAGTATTGATATATTAGTTGACGGGACAGCGGTGGGGCAAGCTACCTATGGAGATGCGAGACCTGATGTCCAAAATGTATACCCTGACTTCGACACTAATACTGGTTATCATTTTGCACTTGATACAACCAAATTTAGTGATGGACAACATACCATTACGGTCAGAGAAACCGATAAAAACGGTCATGTAACAACATTGCCGACTACCACGGTAATATTCAACCAAAGGTCTAAAATAATCTTTTTAGATCCAGGCCATGGTGGAAGTGATCCAGGTGCAATTGGCGGTGGATATAGAGAGGCAGACTTGAATTTAGCAGATGCGTTAAAGGTTAAAGCATTATTAGAAAGCCGCGGTTACACCGTTTATATATCTCGTACCACTGATACGTTTGTGTCTTTACTAGATCGATCAGCAATGGCGAATAATTTACATGCAGATATTTTTGTAAGTATTCATCAAAACTCATCAACATCATCTTCACCTTTCGGCATTGAATCTTTTTACTATCAATTTGATCCAGCTTACCCTTCAAAAATCAATGCCGGTATGGATACGAATCCTGACAGGATTGCAAAGAGCATCACACTTGCAAGCTTGATTCAGCAAAAAATGGTTGCCTATACAGGAGATTCGGACCACGGAATTACTGGGGATACACTTTCAGTCGTACGTGAATCTGCAATGCCAGCAACATTGCTTGAGGTTGGGTATATAAGTAATTCTAGCGAACGTCAAAACTTAATATCCGATTCTTATCAAAATACACTGGCAAGGGCAATTGCTGACGGAATCGATCAGTATTTTCTAAGTTACTAAGTTTTTAGTTCACTAAACTGATAGTGACTCGTTTAATAATAAAACACCAGAAATCTATTAATGATTTCTGGTGTTTTGCTTTTTAGCACTTTTGCCTTATTCCTAACTATCTCCTGCTACTTTTATCCCAGAAACTTTCATGTGATTCTTACAAAATCCTTCAAAATTCCACAAAACACGATAAATTAGTAGCAGATACAAAAAAATGGTTAGGAATGATCACAATGAGGTCCAAAGCCCCCAAAATCAAATGGATATTTATCATATGTTCTGCAATAATTCTTACTTTGGCAGCATGTAACAAACCCACGAGCAATCCAATTCCCGACCCTATTCGAAAACAAGTAAATGACATGACCATCTCGGAGAAGGTCGGTCAAATGTTAATGGTTGGCATAGATGGGGATATAGTAGTTTCAGGGTCAACAAGCTTTATTCAAAATAATCACATCGGTGGAGTGATTATTAATGGATATAATGTCAAAAGTCCCTCGCAGCTTTTACAATTAAACAATCAGTTCAAAAAGATCAATTCACAGGAGAACAAGAATCCCTCTCTTCCTTTCAACAGATGAAGAAGGCGGAAAGGTATCAAGAATGCCACCTGGCGTTATGAATTTACCGAATAGTAGAGATATTGGCGATTTTGATATATTAGCATAATAACCTATGATAAATCCCTTCCTTTCATCAATATTGTTATTACAAAAAATGCATCATTTATTATGATGCATTTTTTGAGGGATATTCAATTATCTGATTGTCCTATGGCTTGTTTTTTCAAAAATACTGCGTGCTATTTAGGAATTACTACCCAAGCATCTGGCAAATACCGCATTCCAACACTTGTGCTTGTGGCCGGCTGCAATTGTAGCTGCCCATCATTAATCATGGTGGTGGAACCTCCGCCATCCATTGCTATAGCGTTAACTACATTATATTTTTCAAAAAGCTTTGACATATCTGACATGGATGCTCCGCGGTGGGTTTTATTCCAATAAAAACGGCCATCAGTGATAATCATGATGATACTTCCATCAGCTTTTTGGCCAATTGCCGTTCTTGGTGCCCACCCCCATGCACCATCGACTGCAGGTGTTACGCGATTTACACCGTCCACAATAAGCTGTGGCCCAAAACTGATGGCCTCTCTTACTCCCATACTCACCAATTGATTTACTGAATAATTTCCAGTAATAAATTGACCGTCCTTGAGAAAGGCTGCTACTAACGCAGGGACATTACGATTGCCTGGAACGGACAATACATTTCCATTACTGATAACAGTTCCTAGCATTTGTCCGCCTGATCCACGTCCGCTTGGGTCATAAAAACCGCCTGCGTTTATTCCGGCAACCCCATTATTATCTTTAATCAAATCTGAAAGAGGTTGTCCTTTTGATGTATATTTGGTTGCCACTACATGGACTGTATTCGGGTCAGGAATAGTCATTATTTTTGCTGTAAAGTTTGAAGTTTCTACAGTATCTATTGTAATTTTTTCAGGGGCTGTTGAAACCTCTTTCGCCTGTACATGATTGGTTTTCGTTTGCTTCTTAATAGCTGATTGCACGACATCAGGATTGTTTCTTTCTTGTAACATTTTATCGATTTCTGATTTTGGAAGTAAAAGCTCCATAAACTTTTCATATTGTGGGTGATAAGTCGATAAAACTGTCCCTAAAAACATCCTCCGCAGCTGCAAGCCTTGATTTGTACCATAAATAAAACTGCCGCCGCCTATTAAAATAACGAATATGATCATCCAAAATAAACGCCAAAATCGTTTTCTTTTTGGTTTGGGTTTAAGGTCACGATTTGAACTTGGAACATAGGCTGTTTCTTTAGTCATTGCTTCCATGCCATTTCTCCCTTCCTCTATAAAAAAATAAAACCATCATCATATATGGTTTTAAAAACAACAAGTCTATCATTTTGTTTACATCTGAAATGGTAACATAGTTACATTAAAAAAGACTTAAGAAATCCTTATTTTAGATTAAATTCTACTTCCTGTTTTGGAAGGTCACACCTGTCTTAGAGTATGTAATTGATTTCACAACATAAAAAAGGAAACCCTGGAGTTTCCTTTTTGCGTTATAGAATTTTAACGATTATTAATTACTGCAACTCAAGTTTTTCAGCCATGAATTTTAATAAATCATTGCGTAGTTCTTCCTTCTGAAGAGCAAATTCAATCGTTGTTTCAATGAATCCGAGCTTTTCTCCCACGTCATAGCGTTTGCCCTCAAACTCATAACCAAAAACACGCTGAATTTGATTCAATCGTTGAATAGCATCGGTTAATTGAATTTCTCCGCCTGCGCCAACTTCTTGTTTATCTAAAAACATGAAAATTTCTGGTGTAAACACATATCGGCCAATAATCGCAAGGTTTGAAGGGGCCGTTCCTAACTTAGGCTTTTCGACAAAGTTGCGGACTTGGAAGGCACGTCCGTTTTGATCTTCAGGATCAATGATTCCATAACGATCAGTTTCATTATCCGGTACCCGCTTAACTCCAATAACAGAAGAATGTGTATGGTTATAAACATCCATTAACTGTTTTAGGCATGGTGTCTCCGCTTGAACAATATCATCACCAAGCAGTACAGCAAACGGTTCATTGCCTATAAAATTCCGAGCACACCAAACGGCATGTCCTAATCCCTTAGGTTCTTTTTGACGTATATAGTGAATATCCACCATTTTTGAAGTTTCCCGAACGATTTCTAAGAGCTCTAATTTCCCTTTTTCTTGCAAGTTCTGCTCTAATTCAAAAGCGTTATCAAAGTGATCTTCAATAGAGCGCTTTCCTTTACCGGTTACAATAATAATATCTTCAATCCCGGATTCAATTGCCTCTTCTACTATGTATTGAATGGTGGGTTTATCTACAATTGGCAACATTTCTTTAGGCATTGCTTTCGTTGCAGGTAAAAAACGTGTCCCAAGTCCTGCAGCTGGGATTATAGCTTTTTTAACCCTTTGCATTTAAAAATCAATCCTTTCCTAACAAGTTACAAAAATAACCGAAGGTTCCATTTTAAGCAAAGTAAATGGCACTGTATCGTTTATTATTTCATACTGAAAAAAAATGTACAAGGACAACTTATTAAAATATTGGTGATATTTGTATATTAAAATAATAATCCAAGATAAATCCTTTTCCTACAGATTATTTTCTTTTTAATATATTCATTATTTCAAGGCAAAAGAACTATAAAAATGGATACAAAAAATACCAATTGCTATGTCCTTTCACCTAGTAATTTCCTAGGAAATTTTTACAAAACCCTTCAAAATTCTACAAAACAAGGATAGTAGCACAGACAAAAAAAACGGTTAGGAATGTTCACATTGATATACATCCCCCGCAAATAGTTGCACTTGGTGGAATCTTATTTTCTATTCGAAATAGAAAATAAGTGAATAAAAAAGATTTAAGAAGCTGATCAGCTTTTGCTGATTGGCTTTCTTTATTAGGTACCTAATGGCATAGTCACACCTGAAGCTTTTTGATCACTTTTTGCTGCTGATAGACTATGCAGCTTTAGAGCTTCCCAAAGATGCTGTTCAGTAATCTCTTGTTTTTGCTCGAGATCAGCTATGGTGCGAGCAAGGCGATAAATTTTTAACTGGGCACGATTGCTCCATCCATACTTGTACGCTAATTTTTGCAGAAAACGTTGTTGCGACTGTGTAAGTGGGCTTGTCTGGGAAAGTGTTTCATAAGCAACTCTGCTATTCGTGATTACTTTACTATAACGCTGGCTTTGCCTTTTCCTTGCATCGGCTACTCGCTGGCGAATTTCCTCTGATGATTCTCTTTGATTCTCCATAGCATTATTGAGATTTAAAGGTTTTAATGAAAGAAAAATATCAAAACGATCTCGCATCGGACCTGATATTCGATTTTGATAGGCATTAATTTGCTTTGTTGAACAGGTACAATAGTGATTTGGGGATCCATAATATCCACATGGGCATGGATTCATTGCACCAATAAGGATAAATGAGCATGGATAGGTTACTGTGGTACGGGCTCTGCTGATGGAAATTGTGCCTGCTTCTAATGGTTGCCTAAGCATTTCAATTGTTTTTTTCGGGAATTCAGCTAATTCATCTAAAAACAGGATTCCACGATGGGCAAGGGAAATTTCACCAGGTTTCGGGTTTTGTCCCCCGCCAATGATGGATACTCCAGATGAAGAATGATGGGGATTACGATAAGGCGGAATCATGGGGTATGGGTTCGTTATACCGCTTAATTGATAAATACTCATCATTTCAAGACGGGCTTCTTTTGTTAATGAAGGTAGAATAGATGGAAAACTTTCAGCCAGCAGGCTTTTTCCGCAACCGGGCGGCCCAGACATGAACACGTGATGTTCCCCTGCCGTCGCTACTGTTAAAGCATATTTAGCAAAGGAATGGCCAATGATATTCTGAAAATCCGGATAAAAATAGATAGGTTCCTCTTCTACCGCTCGGGTTACATTTAGTGGAATAGACCTTATTCCTGCCAAGTTGTCTATAACTTGCTGCAAATGGTTAACAAATATTAACTCTAAATTTTCAATTTCCAAACCAAGGAGATTCTCAGTAAATGGCAGGAATATTCTTTTCACCCCAATTTGTTTCGCTGCTAAAACTGCAGCAAGCATTCCATCCACCGGCTGAATACTACCATCTAAAGATAGCGCACCGATAAAACCGGTAGACTCGGGAATATTCATTGTAATTTCTTGAAGACAAGAGAGAATGCCAATAGCAATTGGTAAATCAAACATGGGGCCATTTTTCTATTGTTCAGGCGGCGAGAGGTTAATAATGATCTTCTGCTGATGGAGGAAAACATTAAGTGAATGAAACGCTGCAGTTATCCGTTGCTTGGATTCTTTTACAGAGGTATCTGGGAGGCCAACAATGACAATAGAATTTAACCCAGGAACAGCTTGTACTTCAACTGTTACCTTGTAACCTTCAAGACCCTTGAGTCCTATACTTGTTACCTTTGCAGACATCATAACACCTTCTTCCTTGAATAAAGAACATTTGTTCTTGTTTATAATTATAAGATTTTTTAAAAAGTCTGTCAATTAATTTTGGACTAGAGAATAAATCTATAATGGTCATGATTGCTCCTGATAACGAGATTCCCCAATTCTTGTTACCTTCAGATTTAGTTTTGGATACTCATGGTCACGACTTTTTCAATCTTGTTACCATTAAGACTGGTTATGGCTGTTCATGGTAACGAGATCCTCATTCTTGTTACCTTTAGAATACTATTTGAGGAGGCTTCCAATGGGCGGACTCAGCCTGTTATTGTTTAACCTCTTGAAGGCATTTGCCCTCTTTTACATATTCATTTTGTTAGGTGAATGGTTTGTTCAAAAAAAGGGCTATAATCTATTCGAGCGGGCATGGATTATTACGATGATTGCCCTTGTACTTTTAACCTTCATTGCTTGGCGGAGCCTTGGCAGGTACCTTCTTTTTTTATAAACTAAAATTTATGGGATACTATATAGGGAATAATTCTTTGGGGGAACAAAATGAAGTACTTTGCCGTTATACTACTATGTATTTTTTCCATCTTTATATTGATGTTTGGACGTTTCAACTATCAGGAAAAAATTAGAATGAACATGGCATCTGCCCAAAAAGAGCAAGCAGACACGATGTGGAAAAATAAAAACTGGCTTGCGATTGGCGATAGCATCACCTATGCTAATAAATATCAGCCCCTTGTCCAAAGCGCCTTGAAAATAAAGTCGGTTCAAACAGACGCAGTCCCTGGTCGGCCGATCAAACCAATGGCAGACAACCTCACAGCTGAAAGGTTAAAAAATATTGATTTAATTACCGTTTTTGGCGGAACCAATGATTATGGAAGCAACAAGATTCTTGGCACGATCAAGGACGAAAAAAATCAAGATACCTTTTATGCCAATCTGAAAAATGTCATTGAGAAAATTATCGCCAATAAACAAGAGAAGACGACAGTAGTTTTTTTTACACCACTCAAGCGAGGTGTTTTTAAGAATCAAGTCGTTTATCCAAATGCAAATTCGAGTGGATCTAAACTTGATGATTATGTAAATGCTGAAAAACAAGTATGTAAACTTTATTCCATTCCAGTCATTGACCTGTTTCATAAAAGCGGCCTTGAAGTCGACAATCTTTCCAAGTTTACGATTGATAACCTTCATCCCAACGACAAGGGGCATAAAATGATATCAATAGTAATGATTAAAGAACTCAAAAAAGTGGCTGCCCATTAACAACCACTTTTTTAGTTTTTTTACAAGACTTTGTTAAGTTTGCCTGATGATTTTCCTCGGCACATGCCTTCTATTCCAATCATCTGGATAAAAAAATCAACTATGACTATTAACACAGCCTTTAAAAAACGTTCTCAAAAAAATAGTTCTATAGAACTATTAAAAAAGAAAGCTTTTTATTCGAAAATAATAATAGATTGGTTTTTAAAGGCAAAGTCACTGAAAAGTGATGACGCAAAGCTACAGGGGCCCACCGCCGAACGGCGCAGCCAGCCAGCTGCCATCAAAAAAAGGAAAGCAGGAATTTTGATGTCAAACAATTACGGCTACACAGCAGAACAACTTTTAAAAAAGAAAAAAAGAAACAAGTATATGTTATATTCCACTCTCTTTGTTTTGACCACACTGGTCACCGCAATCATAACAGTACTAGTGAGCAGCATATGAACGAAGATCCTGGTGTTCACCTGGATCTTTTTTGAGTTTATATGATAGCTATTATTCTAAGATTACTTTTTACTATTCTCCCAAAGTTGTTCTATACTAAATAAAGAATCTAGGTGACTACATGGTATTTGATGGGATCATTATCTCTTTAATTGTTGGATTTTTCCGAAAAGGAAATTTAAAAAGCCTGCCATATCTTAAATTTAAATACGGTTGGATTTTCCCGCTCCTGCTCGTCATTGAAATCTTCGTTTTTGTTTTTCAAAATAAAATTAAAATCCTTGGGCAGGTTAGTGGTTATATTTATATTGCCGTGTATATATTGGGACTGGTTTTTCTATTCCTGAACAGAAAAAATCATGGGTTTCCCTTAATCTTTCTTGGCGTCCTCCTTAACTTTCTGCCAATTGTCTTAAACGGCGGGAGAATGCCGGTATCTCCAAAAGCAGCGGCCGTTTTAGACCCAAGCTATTTTGATACTCTAAAAAATGAACTGTACGCAAAACACACAGTGTTAACAAGCTCATCAAAGCTTGGATTTTTAGGAGATATTATCCCGCTCACAAAACCGTACCCCAAGACACAAATCATAAGCATTGGCGACATTGTGATGAACATCGGAGCCTTCTTATTTATTCAATTTCTAATGCTCCGCCATCCAATGTCCCGAAAAAATTCAGACTCCTCCTTATCAATGGAAGGAGGTGAAAAAGAATGAGAGAAAAAAAAGTTAATGGCATCAAATTAACAGGAATATTGTATAATGCTATTATTATAGGTTCAGTTATTATTGCACTAACTTCTGGATGGAGATTAGTATAATAATGTAAAAAGGGAGAGGATGACTTTTTATCACTTCTCCTTATACTTTTTAATATAATTTAAATGTGAGTGATGAAGAACATGCAATCATTAAAAAAAGCACCCAATCTATATATCCTTTTTGTTTCAGTACTTGGCAGCTTTTCCTTTTTATCTTCTAGCGACCTTCGATCAATCACTACTTTCAACATCTCTATTTTATGCGCACTAGTTGTCGCAAATTTGATTTTAAACTATTTTTTAATTCCTGTTCCGCCTAATGGGAACAGTCTTTCCATGGATTCTGTTATCTATTTAACCAGCATTTTCTTATTTGGAACCCATTTTGCATTGTATGCATTACTTATTCATTCGATTATGAATACCATTCTCCTTTATAGGACGAAATGGTGGAAGCATATCTTTAATTTTTCGAATTACACCCTGATGATCGTTATTTCCAGTTTTGTTTTTACTTTTTTCGGCGGGAAAACGGGTTCTATTAGTCCCTCCCACCTTGTTCCCTATATTCTTTCTTTAACTGTTTACTTTTTGATCAATTCATCTTTGATTGGCATCTATTTCCTGCTGGCCGAAAGAGAAAGCCTCTATGTTCTTCTTAAAGAGTTAATCAAAGATAAAACTTTTATATTCAGTTATATTAATATCTTCTTGTTAACGTTTGTGTTAAGTATTCTATTACAAAATGTCGGTTTCTTTGGATTGATCCTTTTTGTCTGCATTGCGCTATTACTGTCCATTGCCTTTACCCAGCATTTTGAGCAATATCAAGAGATTTATGCGAAAGCCAACAAAGATTTTCTAACCGGCTTGAATAATCATGGCTACTTTAAAGAACTTCTGGAAAAAGCAGTGGCAGACTTTAAATGCCACGACGAGCCACTTTGTGTCGGGATTATTGATATCGATGATTTTAAAAAATATAATGATATTTATGGGCATATACAAGGAGATCATTTGCTTCAGGAATTTGGGAATCTATTAAAAACAGAGACTGAAGCCAAAAACTATACCGTTGCCCGCTATGGCGGTGAAGAATTTTCTTTCATGATGCCAAATACCAATCGAAATCAAGCATTTGCTTTTTTGGACGAGCTAAGAAAGAAAGCAAATGATACTTATATTAATGGGGTTGAAGGTCTCCCCTATGGCTGTTTGTCTTTTTCCGCAGGGGTTGCCGAGTGTGAAAAAGAGACGTACAGCATTTCCGAACTATTGAACAAAGCCGACCAAGCTTTATATGTGGCAAAAAATCAAGGGAAAAACTTAGTGAAGATCTTTAACAGTCTTTTAGACTATGGGGTAAAAAAATCCCTTTCGATCGAAAAAGAACTTGATGAAGTGGAACAGCAGCTGAAAATTTTCCTTTCGAAGGATGTTTATACATATCGGCACAGTAAGAGGGTGTACCAATATGCGGTCGATTTTTCCCGTCAGCTTGCTTTAAGCGAGCATGAACGAAAAACCCTTATACTCGGAGCACTAGTTCATGACATTGGAAAAATTGAAATCCCACGGGATATCCTTAATAAAAAAGGGAAACTTGATCCTGTTGAATGGGATATCATGAAAAAACATGTTACTTGGGGTAAGGAAATTATCTCTACCAACAAAAAGCTGGAAGAAGTCATTCCGCTTGTTGAACTCCATCATGAACGTTTTGATGGAAAAGGCTATCCATATGGACTAAAGGGAAAAACGATACCAAAGTTATCGCGGATTCTCAGCGTGGTAGATTCATTCGATGCGATGACAACAGAGCGCCCTTATAAAAAAACGAAAACAGTTACCGAAGCCATTGCTGAATTACGGGCATGTTCCGGCAAGCAGTTTGATCCACAATATGTCGAGCCATTCATTGGGATGATTGAAAAATTAGATAATACAGAGGAATTCGTAACGAAAACAACCGTTCATTCCTAGTGTAAAGCATGTCTTTCAAATGAAGGCATGCTTTTTTCTTTGAAAAGGACCCACTCTAAACAACCAGAATTTTCTCATTAGTATGACGTACTTCACATCTGATTTTTTTCTAATAATTTAAAATGTTAGAAAAGACGAAACTGGGTGAAAATATGTCATTAGTAATGAACACGTCAGAGGTGAAAGTGCTGTTCGATACCTTAACTGCTCATGGTGTCGAAATTGTATTTGGGAGCAATGAAAAGGAGCTATTGGATTGTGCGGTAGAGTCGGAGCTCCGTATATTCCAATTAAAACACGAACAAGGTGCCGTTCATGCGGCCGACGGATTTGCTCGTGTCACTGGAAAACCGGGAGTCGTTATTTTAACAACGGCTTCAGGAGTAGCAAACGGAATTACAGGGATGGCAACAGCATACAGTGACTCTGTTCCGCTTGTCATCATTGCTGGACCGCTCGTTGAAAAAGCCAGCAACCCTTCCTTTCAGGAATTTGATACCGCTGGAGTAACTATGCCCATTACCAAGCATGTTTTTTATGTTAATCATGCTAGTGAACTTGAAGCCGTTATTGGTCCTGCACTTTCAATTGCTGCCAGCGGAAGGCCAGGACCCGTGTTGATTGAGTTTACCCCTGATACGATTAAACGCCGTCCTGTCAGTCTTGGTCCCCGACACGGAAAAGACAGCAAGCCGAAAAAAGTGCAAAAGTTGATCGATTTAGCATCACAATATATTGAGTCGGCACATAAACCTGTATTTTTTATTGGCGGCGGAACAATTATTTCAGAAGCAACCGAGCTTTTAACGGAGGTTGCTCAGCAAGCAAAGATTCCAGTGGTCAGCTCATTGATGGGGATTGGCGCCTTTCAAGCTTCAGACCCGCTTTTTTTAGGAATGTTAGGAATGCATGGAACATTTGCTGCCAACAAGGCGGTCCATCAATGCGATCTATTAATTAGTATTGGGGTACGATTTAGCGATCGGACAACCGGAAAAGTAAACAGCTTTTCTCCTAAATCCAAGAAAATTCATGTGGATATCGATTCAGCTGAAATTAACAAAATTATTAAAGTTGACTTGCCAATCGTGAGTGATGCGAAAGAGTTTCTCAGTGGCATGAAAGCCCAATTAAATTTTGAACAAATTCGCTCCAATACGGAAAGCTGGGTAAATGAGGTGACCCATCTAAAACGAACTGTTCCCCGTTTTGAAAAATCGAACAGTATCCTTAGCCCACAAACGGTTATTCGCTTGCTTGACCAGTTTTCCGAGGATGATACGATCGTTGTTACAGATGTTGGACAGCATCAAATGTGGACCGCCAACCATTATAAATTTACTAGGCCTCGCACCCTGATCACTTCAGGAGGACTAGGAACAATGGGCTATGGATTACCTGCTGCCATCGGTGCAGCGAGTGCGGCCCCAGCAAAACAGGTCATTCTTGTTTCTGGTGACGGCAGCTTCCAAATGAATCTTCAAGAGCTCATTACTGCAGTTGCCTACAAACTTCCACTCAAAATCGCAATTATGAATAATGGCTATCTCGGCATGGTCCGCCAATGGCAGGAGATGTTTCATCAAAAACGTTACTCTGCTGTAAAAATATCTTCGCCAAACTTTGCGAAACTTGCGGAAAGCTATGGTGCAGTTGGTCTGAAAGCACGGACAGAGCAAGAGGCCAGGCAAATCATAGAGGCCGCCTTTAGTCAGCCTGGCCCGGTTATTATGGAGTTTGATGTAATGGAAGAAGAAAACGTCTTTCCGATTGTTCCTCCGAACCAGGGTAATGATCAATTACTTCTATCCCATTCAAAAAACAGCTGATAGAATCCATCAGCTGTTTTTCTTCCACTGTTAATAATTTGTTCATAATTTTCATTTATTCTATAATGAAAAGAACGATAACACTGCTGGGAGTTACAATTATGGTACAAAGTCCTACCACCGTAAAAATGAATCAAACACAAAAACGAAAAAAGATCCTTTTGGTTATTTTTTGGGGATTGATCTTATCTTTAAATACATGGACAGACAACTTGGATAAGATGTTGGAATTTCGGTCGATTGGGTTTCGCTGGGTCACATCGCCGAATTTTCGGTCATTTTTTTATGTTTACGATATCACAAGAGTCCATCATGATTTTATCATTGTAAAGCTTGGCCATTTCTTCGGTTTTGCGATCATGGATTTTCTTATTTTCCAGCTGCTAAATAAACATAAAGAATCCATTCTTGTCTCCATCACGTTTGCTTTTTTCACCGAATTCTTTCAGCTATTTTTTGGCAGAGATGGACGGCTTTACGATCTGATTATCGATACTTTAGGCGTATTGATGGTCTATCTCATTATGACCGTTCGTAAAGCTCGATCGGTAATCCATCTGGATCAGCAAAAAAGGTAAACCTTCGTTCGGTAAACGGATCCAAACGAATGGGTTCAACATCAAGTCCATGCCCTAATAAATCCTCAACGGCTGCATCAATATCATCTACCTCAAATGCTAAGTGTCTTAATCCAGCTGCCTCCGGGTAGCTGGGACGTTTTGGGGGATTGAGAAACGAGAACAATTCAATTTGATAATCTCCGTTCACCTGAAGGTCTAGTTTATAGGAGTCTCTTTCCTGACGAAAAACCTCTCGTATTGGATTCAGTCCCAGGATTCGCACATAAAAATCCTTCGACTTTTCATAGTCAGAACAAATAATTGCGATATGGTGAATTTTATTCAGCTTCATCTTGGATAGCCTTCTTTCTATTGTTAAAAATAAAAAACCCTGGAAAATCTCCAGGATTGATTGGTATAAGTTTCTACTCACATTTTATATACTGCATTCCATTTTGTAAAATAATTCAAGAACCTTGCTTTGATGATACAATGCCTTGATTTTAGATTTCGATTTCAGTTCTTCACTAAGACAATCCTCAAGTAATAATTCATGATGTCGCTGCTGAAACAGGTGCCAATAAAAACTTACTTTCACGAACTTTAACTTTAACACAAGTTTCCCTCCTTTGGTTACATAAATCGCAGGAGTCGTATTCGGTAACTGGCTGGCATTGTTGAGTAACATTAGCCCCTTAAGTTTTGCGTCACTATTTTTCAATAGCTTTGCCTTTTCGAACGATTTATGTGTGTCTATCTATTATATAGGACTATTTTTTCTAGGTAAAGTATGGAATCTGAATTTTTTTAATAGTGTTGCATATAGAGCAAAAAAGCCCTTGCCTTTTTATTAAAGACAAGAGCTATCTATTTAGTATGTTTGTTGCTGATGCCATTTCCAGGCACTTGCGATAATCGTTTCTAAATCCCGTTCTGCTTTCCAGCCAAGTTCAGAAAAGATTTTTTGAGAGGAAGCCACAAGTCTTGCTGGATCGCCTTCACGCCTTGGCGCGATCTCAACGGTTGCCTTCCTGCCTGTTACTTTTTCACAAGTTTCAATTACTTCTTTTACTGAATAACCGAGGCCATTTCCTAGATTATAGATTTCCGTCGATTTTTTCTCGGAGAGTAATGCTTCAACTGCAAGGATATGAGCATTGGCTAAATCCGTTACATGAATGTAATCTCGAACGCATGTACCATCTGGTGTATCATAATCTGACCCAAACACAGAAACCTTTTTGCGCTTGCCAACAAGATGCTGCAGGACAATCGGAATTAGATGTGTTTCAGGATCATGGCTTTCACCAATTTCAGCAGTATGATAAGCTCCTGCCGCATTAAAATAACGAAGAACAACATAATTCAAACCGTAAGCTTTGGAAAAATCCGCTAAGATACGTTCAACCATTAATTTGGATTGACCATAAGGATTAATCGGCGCTGTTGGGCATGTTTCATCAATGATTTCCACATTTGGAATTCCATATGTAGCAGCTGTTGAAGAAAAAATAAAGTTTTTGACGTCATGCTTCAACATCATTTTTAATAATGTCAAAGTAGAAGCTACATTGTTTTGATAGTACTTTAACGGATCGACGACAGATTCACCAACAAGACTATTCGCCGCAAAATGCATAACAGCCTTAATCGGATAACTTGAAAAGATCATTTGCAGATCTTCTTCATCGCCTAAATTACCTTTTACAAAAATAGCCCTGCTGTCAACCGCTTCTCGATGACCAGTCGATAGATTATCAAGTACGATGACATCTTCCTTTTTAACTAATTCCTTCACAAGGTGACTGCCGATATAGCCGGCACCGCCAACAACAAGAATCATGTTCATTTCCCCTTATGTTAAATTTCACATGAAAGAATCATACCTATACCTACATAATATATCTTCTCCCCCCTTGTCCGAGGAATCAGCTTACGTAGCATAGAATGGTTCAAGAATAAACATCAACCCTCACATTTTACCACAAAACAACAAAAAAAGAGAGCTATGACCATTTACGTTATAAAACGCCTATAAAGCTTCTATCTTTTTTTGCATTAATGAAAAAATATCAAAAATAGTCAGAATTTATCGAAGACAATAAGTTCACACTGTTTAGCTAGTACGATTCACTAAGTTTACTAGTATTCTTAGAGAGGTGGTTGACATGCCATTACTGCATATGAAAGAGATCTTTACCCCCTCAAATTCTTTGGTATTAAATTATTTAAAACCTTTGAAGGGGAAACCTATATTAAAATTGGCAATAAACCTCGAAAAAAACTTTTCTATTGAACTAAGATTTTCCAAAGGGCTCTCCAGACCTATCCTCATCACCTCCCCCTTTCTCTCCAATGTTTGTATCCTTCTGTTCATCTTTTTCTCTCTCTTGTCGTTTTAAAAGAAACTCCTTTCATTTTGGGTTTCATAGTTTAAATATTTAGATGCTTAGTAAAATTAATTTTTCACTAAATATGTCTAAATATTGTGAATAGATATTTTACTATATTATTATTTACAAATAATTTGAAAAGTTGTAATCTTTTTTTTATAGGGGGGATGAAAAAGGGGTTTTTTAATCAAAACTATTAATATTCCATAATAGTTCTAAATGTATTGAAGGTTCGTGAAAAAGAAAAATAATGTAAGCCCTTTCAAAAAGTAAGGAAATGCAATTTTAACTTTTCTTTATTTATTTTTTTATTTAAGAAGTTTCAAAAAGCAAAAAAGATTATAAATCCTTTCACACCACTGTAAAGCTTTCTAGTTAACTATAATCTTGTAAGCCCTTTCACAAACTTTTTCAACATTTTCATTAATTACAAGTTAATAAATTTATTCAGTTCGTCATGATTTATTTAGTTTCGTACATTTGAATTTATTTTACTTTATCGAAGTTCTCAACGAGTATTTGGTTCAAATCTATAAAACTAGTAAGGCTAGGTCCATAGAAAAAGATAAATACATTTCCCCGTTTTAGAGGGGAATTAGACAAGAAGAAATGAAATAGGGGAAAAGCAACAATCAGTAACATCGGGGATTTTTAATTACCAAGGGGGAGATTGTAATGCGGGGAAACTATCGTTATAAAATCATGATGATGATGGTCGTTATCACCATCATCAACTACATCGACCGTGGAGCCATTTCATACGGACAAGGATCCATTATTAAGGAATTTGGTTTTGACCCAATCGCTTGGGGAGCAGTACTTGGGTACTTTGGATACGGATATATTTTCGGTTCTCTATTAGGGGGAATTATGTCCGACAAAAAAGGACCAAAATTTGTATGGATTACCATTGGGATTGCTTGGTCCATTTTCGTTATGGCCACTGCCATCGCAGGTAATGTAGGGCAGGCATTCTTTGGCGGATCAGCTATTGCAGGATTTGCAATGGTTCGTATTTTGTTTGGATTTTCTGAAGGTCCAATGTTCTCAACAATCAATAAAACAAACGCCAACTGGGCAGCTCCAAAAGAGCGCGGTATTGCTGCATCTGTTGGACTCTTAGGAACTCCATTAGGACAATTGCTAACTGCTCCTATTGCTGTTGCATTATTATCTTTCACAAGCTGGAAAACAGTATTCGTTGTTCTTGGAGCTCTAGGTATTATCTGGGTTATCTTCTGGGCCAAAATGTTTAAAGACATGCCTGAACAACACTCGAAGGTTTCTAAAGATGAACTTGCAAGAATTCGTTCTACTGAAGGCTTATTGGCAAATGAAACGATTGTTACAAAAGAAGAACAAAGTGTTAAATGGTATGAATTCTTTAAAAACCCTACAATGGTTTTCAACGCAATCGGTTATTTTGCATTCCAATATGTTAACTTCCTATTGCTGACTTGGACACCAAAATACTTACAGGATCAATTCCACTTCCAATTATCTTCTCTATGGTATTTAGGAATGATTCCTTGGGTCGGTGCAGTATTTACCGTATTACTTGGCGGTAAAATTTCTGACGCTCTTCGTGCAAAAACAGGAAGCTTACGCATTGCCCGTTCTGGTCTTGCTGTTGTTTCCTTATTATTAACAGCTGCATGCTTCTTGATGATTCCAACTCAGCATTCCGTTGCAGGTGTTCTGACATTTATGGCAATTGGTAACGCCTTTAACTTCTTGCCTAACTCTGTTTATTGGACAGTTGTTGTAGATACAGAACCACGCCGTGCAGGAACTTACGGTGGAATCACTCATTTCATTACGAATATTGCAACTGTAGTTGCTCCAACATTAACTGGATATTTAGTTGTTACTTATCATGGTTATTCTGCTATGTTCGTTGCAGCAGCGATTGCCGCTGTTATCGGTATGATTGCTATGATGTTTGTTAAACCAGGAGTCAGAGCCGCAAAAGTTTCTTCTTCATCACGTAAGGTGGCAAACTAAATGGATTTAGTCACGACATCTAGACTCATCAGAAATAAAGAACTTTCACCCGTTGAGCTTGTTAACAATGCCTTGCATCAAATATCTGTAAAGAACTCGGAAGTGAATGCGTTCATTACTGTATGCGAGGACGAAGCTCTAGAATCTGCGAAAACCTTGGAACAGGAAATGCTGGACGGAAATCTGCGGGGTCCCTTGCATGGTATTCCTATTGCGGCAAAGGATTTAATTTTCACAAAAAACATCCGCACGACGATGGGTTCAAAACTATACGAATCTTTTGTTCCAGATAAAGATGCAGCAGTGATTGAACGGCTAAAAGGTGCAGGTGCCATCATTATTGGAAAAACCAATACACATGAATTTGCTTATGGACCAATAGGCGATCGCTCTTATTTTGGACCATGCCGAAATCCACATCAATTAGAAAAAATCTCCGGCGGCTCCAGCAGCGGTTCTGCTGCTGCTGTTGCTGCTGGGATGGTGAGCGGTGCGATCGGTACCGACACTGGCGGATCGATTCGCATCCCTTCCTCTGCCTGCGGGGCAGTCGGGGTGAAACCTACATTTGGTCTAGTTAGTAAAAGAGGCGTCTTTGATTTAGCTTATACCCTTGACCATGTTGGGCCGATTACCGCCAACATCTCAGATAATGCTTTATTGTTGAATACAATTGCTGGCTATGATGAAGGCGATCCTTATTCATTGAAATCGAATGTGGTTGATTATTCCCGTTTGATCGGACAGAATATTCAAGGTAAGGTGATTGGAATCCCTTCTTATTACTTCGAAAATATTGACGAAGAAGTTTCAGCTGCGATAGCGAACTGTTTGAATGTATTTGAACGGTTAGGGGTAGTGCTGAAAAAAGTTGATATTCGCTGTATGAAAAGAATTGCAAGCCTGCAAGTTGTAACCATTCAAGCTGAAGCCGCGGCTGTACATACAAATACGATCCAGTATCACCGTGGTGAAGTGGATGAAGAAGTTTATGAACGACTGGTGCAGAGCCAGAACGTAAAGGGCTATGAATATGTGTTGGCCCAGGTAGAAAGAAAAGGTTTAATCACTGAATTCAATCAAGTATTTTCTGAGGTTGATATATTGGTGACACCAACACTGCCAATTCTTCCAACCAATATCGGCCAGCGTGACGTAGTTGTCAATGGACAAGTGGAAGCTGTTCGGCATGCTTTGTTGCGTTTAACCTCTCCAACAGACTTTACCGGCAATCCATCCATATCGTTGCCGTGCGGTTTTTCAAAAAGCGGATTACCCATCGGAGTCCAGTTGATTGCTATGCATGGTAATGAAGACAAACTTTATCAATTTGGCTACGCACTGGAACAAAGTTTATAAAGAATATGGGTCCTTAGGGCCCATATTTTTTTGCCTTTTCATATGGGATATGGCCTTACGAGGACACACACTATGATGCCACTTCTCTCCTTTTTTTCATAAGATCCGGCATCATACGGGCTCTATGATGCCGCTTCTCCTCCCTTTTTCATAAGATCCGGCATCATACGGGCTCTATGGTGCCGCTTCTCTACTCTTTTTCATAAGATCCGGCATCATAACGGGCTCGATTATCCTTCATTCGTTCCATCCTTTTCTTCTCTCTAGCACAGCCTTAACAATAAGGATACCTAATTATAAATCATTAAAGATGGGCATATGCCTACTCTTCCTATAGAAACAATACATACACTGTTTTTGAAAAAGAAGAGGAGGAATGTTAAATGTTTGCTGGTGGAATGGGTGTTGGTTATCCAGGAGCAGGAGTTATGGGATACGGTGCAGGAGTCCCTGGACCGGTTGGAATGGGTGTTGGTTATCCAGGAATGGGGCATGGCATGGGATTCCCTGGTGGTTACGGCGGTTATCCGGGCTATGGCGGTGTCACTGGCTTCGCAGGTCACCCAGGTTATGGCTATAGCGGCGCCACTGGCTTTGGTGGATTCCCTGGCCATGCAGGAGTAGGAATGGGCTATGGGGGCTTCCCAATGGGAATGGGCGGCTGTGGCTGTGGTGGCGGCGGTTGCGGTTGTTAACCCCCTTTACATGAAACTAAATAAAAAAATTGGAAGACGAACCATTCGTCTTCCAATTTTTACTTATGATGATTTTCTTGCCAGAAGATAGAGTTGGTTATTAACGGGACCAAGTTTCACACCATTTTGGACATTGGATAAAAGGACAACATAAGTGTTTCCGTTTTTACTAAAACTGTTTAGACAGTTCCAACCTGGGAGCACACCGTGGTCAGAATAGCTTCCAGGGTCGCTGTACAAGCCAAGCGCGTAATTATGCTGGAATGGTGTAAAAAACTGCTTAAGACTTTTTTCTGACATCAGTTTTCCAGTATAGAGAGCATGGTCAAACAGGTACATATCGTAGGCCGTTGTGTATACATCTCCACAGCCAAACAACTGAGACATGTCAGGAAGGGAAGGAGATATCATGGTACCGTCCTTTACCTTGTATCCCTTAGAAGGAAACGGTTCCTCGTTAAATGTTGTGCCGAATCCTGAGTGGTCCATTCCAGCAACATCAAAAACATGCTTTTTTACATACGTATCAAGCGGAACCTTTGTGACCTTTTCTAAAATATAGGCTAAAATGGCATAGTTAGAATCACTATACAGCCAATTTGTACCAGGCTGGAATTTTAACGGCTTTTTTTCAATCTTCTTCATTAAATCCTCATGGGATATTTTCTCTGCCGTTTCTGAGTGTTCTGGAATTCCTGATGTATGTGTTAATAAATGATATAACGTAATTTGATTTCCATTCGGGAAGTCTGGGATGTATTTTGACAACGGATCATTTATATTTAATTTTCCCTGTTCCTGCAGCTGCATGATTGAAGTGGAAATAAATACTTTCGTAATCGATCCAATATAGTGTACCGTTTGCGGGTTATTCGGTATCTTTTTCTCAAGATCAGCATAGCCAAAGCCTTTATTTAAAAGAACCTTATTGTCTTTTACAACTATGGCAGTACCAGTAAAATTAATGCTTTTGAGGTAATCATAGATGGCAGGGTTATTATTAGCCTCTTCCCATTTAGAATTCATTTTTTTCATAGATGGATTTGCTTTTGAAGTAGCGTGCACGCTAATGTGGGAAACAGCTTTAGCATTTTTAGAAATATGATTGAAGTAACCGATGACAAAGGTGGTGAGTGCAGCTACAATTATAATCAAAACAAAGGAAAGGCGTTTCAATTCTTTTTCTCGCCGCAATTTATTTAGTTTTAAACGAATATCCGCCATGTATTGTGTCACCTTTCAAAAATTAAATCACTCAAACATAGTATAAAACATTAGGATACTAGATAGCTATATAAAAATGACCAATTTTTCAGGAAGTAAAAGACAAAAAAACGGAGACTCTTTTTCTCTCCGTTTTCGTAAATGATTATGCATCGTGTTTAAGTAAACAATCTCTTTCCCATTCATCATATTGCTTGGAGGCTGTCCAGCTTAGCCATGAAACCAAGACTTTTAAATGATTTGAACTAACATACCAGAATTCCCAACGATGTTTTCCAGAGTTTTGATAGATCCCTGTTCTGTTTACATTTCGCATTGAACACACTCCTTTTTGATGTAAAATATCCTCGGCCAAGAAGGCACCTAATTCAAACCATCTTCATTTTTGCTTTATATAGTAGTGTAGATTACTGATAATTATAAATATTCTACAAACTAATTCAAACTCCTTCTTTATCTCTCAATATTTTTCCGAAAGTGAATAATAATTTTTACATAATATGTTATTCATAAAAAGTTATTTGTGAATCTTTGAACATACTTAACACAAATTTCAACCCCTTATATTGACTGTGTTTTTAACATTTAATGAACATTTTGTGTCATTTTTCACAATTAATTGAATCTTATATTTAAATAGTATAAGATAATCATAGAAAACGCTTACATAGAATCAGCCTCAAAACATTCACTACATAGGGGGATTAGTAAGTATGGCAATTATTTCGCAAAGTGCATTTTTTAATCCATCAGTAAATCTATTTGGTCAAGGCACTGTCAATGAAGTTGGTACAAGATTAGCAGGCCTTGGCGTAACAAAAGCTCTATTAGTTTCAGATGAAGGTTTAAATGCTTTAGGGGTAGTCGATCAAGTTGCTGGTATTATTCGCGAAGCAGGCGTTGAAGTAGCAATTTTCGCAAAAGCAGAACCAAACCCCACTGATAAGAACGTTGCAGACGGATTAGAATTTTATTTTGCTGAAAATTGTAATGGCATAGTTACTCTTGGCGGGGGAAGTTCTCATGACTGTGGTAAAGGAATTGGTTTAGTTGCCGCAAACGGAGGCACTATTCATGATTACGAAGGCATTGATAAATCTGCTAAGCCAATGGTTCCAACAGTTGCGATTAACACTACTGCAGGTACCGGAAGTGAAGTAACAAGATTTACGATCATTACAAACACTTCTATAAAAGTAAAAATGGCAATCGTTGATAAACACGTTACACCAACTGTTTCCATTAACGATCCATTATTAATGGTAAAAATGCCTCCTTCTTTAACAGCTGCAACTGGTATGGATGCACTTACACATGCAGTAGAGGCTTATGTTTCAACAGCTGCTACTCCAATTACAGATGCTCTTGCCATCCAAGCAATCAAGATTATTCCTGAATTCTTACCTAAAGCAGTTGCTAACGGTGAAGATATTGAAGCAAGGGAAATGATGGTATTCGCACAAAGCTTAGCTGGTATGGCATTCAATAACGCTTCTTTAGGATATGTTCACGCTATTGCCCACCAATTCGGCGGATTCTACAACTACCCACACGGCGTATGTAATGCAATCTTACTGCCACATGTCTGTAAATTTAACTTAATTTCCCAAGAGCAAAAATTTGCTGATATCGCTGTTGCATTAGGCGAAAACGTTGAAGGACTTAGCGTTCGTGAAGCAGCTGAAAAAGGGATCAGAAAGATCGAGCAAATGTCCAAAGATCTTGGCATTCCTGTCGGATTCAAAGGAATGGGTGCGAAAGAGGAAGACATCCCAACACTTGCTGAAAATGCAATGAAGGATGCTTGTGCTGCTACAAACCCTCGTAAAGCTAAATTACAAGAAATTATCGGAATTATTCAAGGAGCTCTGTAATTTATTATAAAATAATTAATTAAAATTAATAAAAAGTACCTTATAGATACACTTTAGAAATCTTCTATAAGGTACTTTTTTATTACCAAGAAAAAAAGGACTAATATTGAAGAACAATCAAATCGTAATCATTTAACCTTAAATCATCTATTTCATATTTCAAAATTAATAAGGCATTTTGAAAAAATAAAAGCCGGATTCTTATTGAATACCAGCTTTGTGCGATAATAATCTTTTCATCCTATTATTCTACGTTTCTATGGTGTTCCGACATTTGTAAATAAGAAATGTTTAGCTCATCTGTTAACAGAATAATTATCATATCGAATAGAATCAAAAGTGACTGTTCGAATAAGTTACCCATTGGTTGTATAGATGGTACTACGTTATCCTTACCCTTATATACACAAGCCGGAATCCAAAGAACGACATCAGCCAATTTCGGTGTCTTTCTATCTGGTGTACCTGTCACCACTGCTATAGTTACTTTTGCACTTTTTGCCATTTCCGCCACATAGTGGAGATGTCCAATCTCTCCTGAACCCGATGTTAAAATAAGGAGATCACCTTTTTGTAAATTTGGCGTAGTGTCATCCCAAATCCAATGAACTTCCTTTCCCATGTGCATTAATCTCATTGCAAAAGCTCTAGTGGCTAATCCCTCTCTACCAACGCCAACACAAAATATTCTATTTGCTTTTTTTACGCTGTCCATAAATGATCGTACTGAATGCTGTTCTACGCGCAATAGAACTTCATTAAGTTCCTTTAGAATTTTATTCGATAATTCTTCAAAGCTCATATTATCCCTCTTTATCTAGTTTTTCTGGCTAAACTTTTATCGATAATAAAGTTTACAATTAGAACAATTAAAAGCATACTACCCCATAAAAGGTTTTTTGCATAAGGAGTAACTTGCCAGAAGGTAAACGCACTTTGTAAAATCTGTAGAATAAAAATACCAAGTACAACACCAGTGACCCTACCTCGACCACCGTTCGGATTTACTCCACCCAAAACAGCTACAAGTAATGCTTGAAGTAAAAAAGTATCACCATAACCTACCTTGGCAGAGTTTACACTCGATATCATAATGATAGAAGCAATTCCAGAAAGTAATCCACAAAAAGAATAAACTTTGATAATTAATGATTCGTTGTTAATAGCTGTAAATCGAGTTGCAACATTATTTTCACCGTAAAGGTATACCTTTTTTCCAAAGGATGTTTTAGAAAGAATAATCCCAACAATAACTGTTATAACTATAAACGCAATGAAAATATAAGGTACTCTTGAAACCGTTCCAATCGAAATATTAAGAAATCCATCAGGAAAGCCTACAATTCCCTGCCCATCAGTGATTGCCATTCCGATTCCCGAATAGAATAACATAGTTCCTAGTGTTGCAATGATTGGCGGAACAGACAGCTTAGCAATAAGAAATCC
Organism: Neobacillus sp. PS3-12; assembly: GCF_030915385.1. Lineage (GTDB taxonomy): Bacteria > Bacillota > Bacilli > Bacillales > Cytobacillaceae > JAEVLT01. The sequence continues at coordinate 1,860,810 of NZ_CP133268.1, forward strand.
ATTAATTAACCCCAATAAAGTTGAAATAACCAGTATTGCTACGATTGCAATGATAATGAGCAAATTTGGTGAAAGACTACTGTGGTGCCCAAATACCGCCCCTGTTAAGATAAATCCTCCAAAGATACCAGATAAATTGGCATTTGAAATAATCGAAAGATCAATACCTCCTGTTAGCATCGATAGCATCATGGCAAGCGCTAGAAAGCCAAAGGCAGGTATCTGGTAAGCCATTGAAGTAAGGTTATTTACCGAAAAAATTTTCGGGCTTAATGAAAGTTGCAAAAAGATTATAATCGCTATCGCCAAAATTACCAAAACAGTAAGGTTAATATCACTGCTAAAATATTTTTTTAACCCAAAGTCTTTCTTAATACCTTTTTCAATCCCAATATCTTTATTTCGTTCCTTTCCTACTTCAATCATATCTGGCACCTCACTATTCAGCAAAAACTAAATTTCTGCGATTTTTTTGTCGCTCTTGGTAAGAAGTAACAATTACACTTGCTAAAAGGATTATACCGACAAAAAACTTGTTCCACGAGGAAGAAAGGCCAATAAAAACCAAAGTTGAATTTAGCAAATAAACTAAAACCACTCCTAAAAATGTTCCTAATATCGTACCTTGCCCACCAGTTAATTTTGCCCCCCAATTACTACCGCAGCAATAATTGTTAATTCTGAACCTACTAATGAAATTGGATTTACTGCATTAACCTGTGCAACATAAATGATCCCCATGACACCAGACAAAAAGCCTATAAACGAAAATACAAAAAGTCTGATTAGTAATGGACGGAATCCAGCTCTTATAGCTGATTCTTCACTATTTCCTAATGCAAAAACGCCTCTTCCTATCATTGTACGATACAAGATAAACCATGTTATAAACATAATAAGAATTACAGGAATTACAAACATTGAAATACCTACAGGAGTGTGATCTTTCCCCGTCATTTGAAATAAGTAAGCTTCACCAAATTGAGTAAGTACTTTCGGCATAGATGTTGCCCCAATATTCTGTGTACCTATAAAAGTAGTCATAATACCATAAAATACTGCAGAAGTACCAAGGGTAACAATTAGAGTTTGAAGTTTAAAGAAATGAACAATTAAAGCATTAATAAGACCTAAAACTACCCCTATACCACAAGATATTACAAAGGCCACAAATAAGTTATCTATTCCGGTTGAGATTAAGATACGTGTAACTGTATATCCTCCAAATATCGCGATTGCAGTAAAGGAAACATCGATTCCTCCTGATATGAGCATCACCAAGACTCCCATTCCTAAAATCATTGTCCCAGAAGATGCACGAAACATATCAAATAGAGTTTCAAAACTTAGAAACGCTGGATTGATGATACCTACAACGATACAGTACAATACAATAATTGCTGCCAGGTATTTTTCAGTTAGGGTAAAATTCTTCCGTTTCATAAGCTTACCTCCTCTTTTTGAGTTTCATCACTATTTACGACACTTTCCAATTCTTTTCTAAATGATGGGGAGTTAATTTCTTCATCATCAAAATGGGAAACAATCCTTCCCTCTCTCATTACAAGAACTTTATTGCAATTTGCCCTTATTTCTTCATATTCGTCTGAAATGAGTATTACTGCCATACCTTCTTTTGCAAAATTGTGGATTTGTTCATATATCTCTGCTTTAGCCCCAACATCCACCCCAACCGTTGGTGTATCTAATATGAATAATTTGGGGTTTGTAACCATCCACTTCGCAATTACTGTTTTTTGTTGGTTTCCTCCTGAAAGAGCTTTAACAGGTAGGTCAACCGATGGTGTACGAATTCCAAAACGTTTAACATTTTCTTTGGCGATAATTTTTCTTGCTTTAACATCTACAGTGCCAAACTTCGTTTTCAATTTATCCACTTTTGCCGAAGAAATATTTTCATTTATGCTTTTGTCAAGAAACAGACCTTGTGTAGAACGATCTTCTGGTAATAAAGCAATCCCAATATTGACCGCATCTTGTGGGCTATCGATTTTAACAGTCTTTCCGTAAAACTTTATAGAACCGGAGTCATATCGATTAAGTCCAAACAAGGATAATGCTAGTTCTGTACGCCCTGAACCTAGGAGGCCAGTTATTCCAACAATATCCCCTTTTCGAACAGAAAAGTTAATATCTTCAAAATTGTTCTTTCTTGTTAAACCTTCAACCTCTATTATCGGTTCATCTTTTTGTTGAATACGTTTATACCGAGGATATTCAACATCCCTGCCTGTCATATGGTAAACAAGAGTCTTTTCATCTAGTGAACTACTTGCATAATCACCGACTTTTTTACCATCACGGAAGATCGTAATATTGTCTGAAACCTTAAAAACTTCATCAAGTTTGTGACTAATAAATACAATAGATAATCCTTTTGCTTTTAGATCCGTAACAATGGATAGAAGTCTTTCAACTTCTTTATTTGTCAATGCTGTAGTAGGTTCATCCATAAACAGAATCTTTGCATCCAGACTAAGCGCACGGCAAATAGCGACAAGTTGACGGTTTGCAATAGATAGCTCTCCAACAGTTTTATTTAGATCAATTGATTCACCTATAATTTCAAGTTGTTCTTTGGCCATTTTATATGTTTTTTTCCAGTCTACAAATCGGTTTCTCTCCGCAACCAACGGTTCATAACAATATTTTCAGCAACTGTCATATGGGTAAATAGGGATAGGTCCTGATAGATTACTTGAATACCTTCATTAATTGCACTAAGAGTGTTAAGTTTCCGAAAATGTTTACCATTTATACTAATTTTTCCTGAATCAGGTGTTATGACACCTGCAACAGTTTTTACAAAAGTAGACTTACCACAACCATTTTCTCCTGCTAAACAGCGAATTTCCCCCCTACCAATTGAAACACTAACATTATCTAGCGCCTTTATTCCCCCATAGGTTTTGGTAATATTTTCCGCAAGTAGAATTGGATTATTCATGTTGTTTAAAAGCCCCCCAAACTTATAACAAGGCTACTTGATACCAAACCTAACATCAAATAGCCTTGCATATTTTAAATATTTTCTAATTCAAAAAGTCTATTAGATTAAAACTTGTAATTATCTACATTATCCTTTGTAAATTCAACAGGAGCATTACCGATGATTAATTTCCCATTAACGGTACTCTTTTCATAACCAGGTTTCTTCAAATCTACAGTTCCAGAAAGTTTTTCTCCATTAAGAATCTTATAAGCTATCAAAGCTGTTACATAACCAGCATCAGCAGGTCTCCAAGCTTGGGCATAATCCATAATTCCGTTCTTTATGTACCCAGCAGACATAGATGGTAAAGCTAAGCTTGATAATGCAACATCATTTCTATTTTTATCTTGTAGTGCTTGTGCAACCCCGGCCCCAGATGCTGCCATATCAAAGAGGCCTTTAATATCGGGATGTGCTTTTAAAATTTCAATTGTTTTGTCGTACGCAACTTTGTTATCATTTAAATCCTCATAAGGTTTTGGATCGATCATTTCCATCTTAGGATATTTTTTCTTAATATAATCAAGACCTGCTTGATACCACTGCATATGTGTTGTCATTGTTAAACCGCCGACAAAACCAGTAAATTTCCCTTCGTAGTTCATGGACTTAGCAAGCCCTTCGAAGAATCTTACACCAAAGTCTTTGTTATTGAATGCTTCCATGTCATAGTCGACATCCTTAGAAATATCAGATGCTTCATGTGTTACTACCACAATTCCTGCTGCCTTTGCCTTTTTAAGAACTGGGTCAAGTGACTTTGGATCATTAGGTACTGCTAGGATAGCGTCTACTCCCTGAGCAATAAGATCTTCTACCATTTGAGCTTGTTTTGCAGGGTCTCCACCTTCTGGGGCAATTTGATATGCGTTTACATTATAATCTTTAGCAAATTGCTTAATCCCAACTCTCATATCGTCAAACCAAGAGATTCCTTCATGTTTTGCAACCATAACAATAGTAAACTTTTTCTTTTTTCCGTCTGCACTTGCAGTTGTTTTCTTGGATGCACCTGAACAACCAACTATACCCAACATAAGCATCACAACTAGAAAAACAATGAGGGATTTTTTCATAAATTTTCCTCCTGATGAATTTGTTTTTAAATTCTTTGCTTAATTAAGATCAGTACCTCCATCGTTAAGGATAGCGCTTTCAAATTTCATAGGAATTTTAAACCATATTCAGCTAAACTTACCAATAGGGTGTTTTGAAATTTCTTACAGTCACTAGAATTGTTCTAATTAAGAGTTTGACTAACGTAGAAATTAGTTTACTTTCCACATACCCCCTATTAAAAAATATTCTCATAATGAAATCATAGTTTTTAAACTTTTCGAATAAATAGATTTTCTATATTTATTTTATTGTTTACGCTCATTATTTGTCAATCCTTATTTTATTTTATTGTTTTATTTTGTTTTTAATCTATATCTAATAGATAATGAAAATTAATGATAAATAACAATAACTTCTTTTTATTGTTTCCTGTTTTAGAGCTCTATAAAGTTTTTATTTTGGGAAAAAATAATTCCCACCTAAAAAAATCCTTTTCTAGGATTCTTATTTAAGTGGGAATAATAATATTTTTTACTTAGCAGTATATTGCAGGCATCTGGAGAATCCAAATGCATAGAGGTTAAGTTACAAAAAAACTCTCCTCTCTCTTCATGAAATCCATACTACATATTTGAATCTAATAATCACTCATTCATTAAATGCAGCTTTAAACACTCTAACATCCCAATCTCTTATTTTTTCCATAAAATGGTTATCTATTTCCGTGTCAGTTATAATAATATCAATTTGATCCATTGAAGCAAATGAAGCAATGGAGTTTTTATTGATTTTCGTGTGATCTAATAATGCTATAACGCGATTTGACGCCTTTACCATTTCTTTTTTGAGCTCTACCTCATATACACTAAAATCAGTTAATCCAGATTCAATAGAAAACCCATTAGCTGAAGTAAACATCAGATCGATATTTATTTTTTTCAAGATATCGACTCCTAGGTTACCTTCCAAAGAAAAAGAGCCTCTTTTGACAATTCCCCCTAGCAGGATAACTGTTATGTCAGGATGCTCGTTTAATTCAAGGGCGGTGTTAATTCCACTTGTCACTACTGTTAACCTAAGAGACATATCCTTTAAAATACGGGCTAGTTCTAATGCAGTAGAACTTGCATCTAACAAAATACACATGCCACTTGTTATAAATTCAGAAGCCTTTTTTGCAATTGCTGATTTTTCACTTTTATTTTTTCTTTGTCTCATATCAAAACTTGTATCAAAATCTGTGTTTGAATCTGGAAGAATTGCACCCCCATGTGTTCTTTTAAGAAGGCCCTCTTCTTCCATTTTGGCAAGATCAGTTCTTAAAGTTGCCTCTGACACCCTAATTTCCTTAGAAAGCTCTTTAATAATAACCCTTTTTTGTTCGTTTAGTTTTCCCATTATCATATTTCTTCGTTCTGGAGCAAACATTTTTCCCATTGTATTCCTCCTTTTTTAATTTTATTCAAATTATTAACAAATTAAGTTCAACTCAATAATAAACATCAATAAACACAACAATTTATATAGACCTTATTAGAACTTTAAGGGTAGAAACTTATTGGCAAACTAAAATTGGGAATAATGAACATTTTTTTGTTTGTAAAGCTTCAACATATATATTAGCATATTTATTCGTTAGTGGGTGAAATACATTTTTACAAATGAAAGAAAATAATAAAAATAAATTAAGAAATAGAATATATCATTTGAATTTAGCTGTTTTTGTCCCTTTTTATACAAAAATATATAAATAAACGAAAAATAACAAAAGAAAATAAAAATATTATTGACAACAAAAAAAATAAATGAAAAAATATTGATAGCTATATATGAGAATTTTTAAAAAATACAAAACAAAAGACAGAGAGGAAGAGATATAATGAGAATTGGGCTAGGTTCTGACCACAATGCCTATGAAATGAAAGAACAAGTAAAAAAGTATGTTGAAGAGCTAGGCCATGAAGTCTTTGACTACGGCTGCTTTTCCTGCGAGGAGGTTGATTATCCAGGAGTAGCTTTTACTGTTTCAACTGCCATTAATGATAATAAAATTGATAGAGGTATATTAATTTGTGGAACTGGAATAGGTATGGCAATTTCAGCTGGTAAGGTTCCTGGTATTCGAGCTGCCCTTTGTCATGATACTTATTCAGCTGAACGTGCACAAAAAAGTAATAACGCCCAGGTATTAACTATGGGGGCCAAAGTTATTGGGGTTGAGATTGCGAAACAGGTAGTAAAAGCCTATCTTGAATCTGAGTTTACTGGTGGAAACTCAGGTAGAAAGGTACAACAAATTATCGATAAAGAACAAGAATTTTTAAAAGGCGGTAATAACTATTATGAAAAAACTTGTTAACAACCCTGATCATGTTGTAGAGGAAATGCTTCAAGGTTACGTTAAAGCTCATCCTCAATATATTAAACAATTATCGGAGAACGCTAGATCTTTGGTAACTATGAGAGAAACCCGCCCTGGAAAAGTTGGAATCCTAATTGGCGGTGGTTCTGGTCATGAGCCAACTTTTATGGGATATGTTGGTGATGGAATGGCAGATGGAGTTGCTGTAGGTAATATTTTTGCATCCCCTCCACCCGATCCCGTTTTAGAGGTGACAAAAGCCATTGATAAAGGGGCTGGAGTAGTCTACATAATCGGGAACTATGCCGGCGATATAATGAACTTTGGTATGGCAGCTGAACTTGCTGATTTAGAAAGTGTTAAAGTGGAAACTGTAATTGTAACTGACGATGTAGCATCAGCCCCAAAAGAGGAAAGCCACAAACGCAGGGGGATTGCAGGCGAATTTTTCGTGTACAAAACCGTTGGTGCAGCTGCAGATAAGGGCTATGACATAAATCAAGTCGTTGAAATTGCTAATAAAACAAACCAAAATACGAGAACAATGGGTGTTGGTCTCTCCCCATGTTATTTACCTCAACCGGAAAACCTAGTTTTGAACTCGAAGAAGATGAGATGGAAATCGGACTTGGACACCATGGTAAGCCTGGTATCGAGAAAGGTAAACTTCTCCCGGCTGATCAGGTTGTAGACCGCTTATTAGGCGATATTTTAAACGATATGCCTTTGATAGAAGGAGAAAAGGTTGCTGTACTTGTCAATGGTTTAGGGTCTACCACTCGGATGGAGTTATATATACTTTTTAGAAGAGTAGAAGAAGTACTAACTGAAAAGGGAATCCATATCCACCGTTCATATGTAGGAAATTATAGTACATCCTTAGAAATGGGCGGTGCGTCCATCACAATAACAAAATTAGATGAGGAACTGGCTGAACTTATCGATTATCCAGCAGATTGCCCAATGTATGTTCAAAAATAAGGAGGATTCGGTATGAAAATTACTTCTGAAAATTTGAAAACGTTTTTAAAAAATGTAGTTAATATAATAGAAGAAAATAAGGATTATTTATCAGAGCTTGATAGAAAACTAGGTGATGGTGATCACGGTGTCACCATGTCGATTGGCTGGCAGGCTGTGAATGAAAAGTTAAATGATGAGCTTTCGGAAGAACAAGATTGCACAAAGATCTGTATCACAACCGGCAGAACCTTTTTAAGTGCCGTTGGCTCGTCTGTTGGTCCATTGTACGCTACGGGATTTTTACGAGGTGCAAAGGCATTCCAAAATAAAACGGAATTAACAGATCAAGACCTTCATGATTTCTGGGTTGCTTTTATTGGAGGAGTAAAAGAAAGAGGTCAAGCAGAGGTTGGCGACAAAACCATGATTGATACCCTTCAGCCGGCAGCAGAAGCCTTAAAGAGCAGCTTTGAACAGTCAAACGATTTTATGATTGCGTTTTCAGAGGCTGTTGCTGCTGGAGAACAAGGAATGAAATCAACAAAAGATATGTTATCTAAGCGAGGCAGATCCAGTCGTCTTGGAGAGCGTTCAATTGGAAACCAGGACCCTGGCGCAACATCTGCTTTCTTAATTCTTAACACATTCTTATCCACGATTAAATCTTTACAACTAGTTTAATAGAAATTAACGAACACCTCTTCATAGTAAAATCTCCTTATTTTACAACTTGCAAGAGGTGTTCTTTCTTAAAACTAAATAGATTGGAGCGGGTAATCATGAAATTTTTCCTAGATACAGCAAATGTAGAAGAAATTAAACGAATCAATGCTTTAGGGCTTGTTGATGGTGTAACTACAAACCCTACCATTATTTCAAAAGAAGGACGTCCTTTTGAAGAAGTAATTAAAGAGATTTGCAGTATTGTAGACGGACCTGTCAGCGCAGAAGTAATTGGCCTCAAAGCAGACGAAATGGTGAAAGAAGCACGAGTCATTGCGCAATGGGCACCAAATGTTGTCGTAAAAATTCCAATGACTGAAGAAGGATTGAAAGCGGTTCATATTTTATCGCAAGAAAACATTAAAACAAATGTAACCTTGATCTTCTCTGTTGCCCAAGGCTTAATGGCAGCAAAAGCTGGTGCAACATTTATCAGCCCATTCCTTGGAAGACTTGATGACATTGGCATTGACGGAATGGATCTAATTAAACGGTTAAAAGTTGTTCTCGATAATTATGGATTAAAGTCGGAGATCATTTCTGCTAGCGTTCGTCATCTTGGACATGTCGAAGCTGCAGCCGAAGCAGGTTCACATATTGCTACCATTCCTGGCTCGCTCTTCCCTAAGCTATGGGCACATCCATTAACAGACAAGGGAATCGATGCATTTTTGAAGGATTGGTCTTCCTTTAATCAGGCGCTAGAAGGAGAAAAACATGCAGTCACTCGATAATCAAGTTGTCCAATCACTTCGCGTCCTTTCGATTGATATGATTGAAAAATCAAAGTCAGGACACCCAGGATTGCCAATGGGAGCAGCCCCTGCTGTTACAGCTTTATGGAAAAACCATCTAAAATTCAGTCCAAATCATCCGGATTGGTTTAACCGCGACCGCTTCGTACTATCCGCAGGTCATGGATCGGCCCTATTGTATAGCTTACTTCATGTGTTTGGCTTTGATATGCCTATGTCTGAATTACAGCAATTTCGGCAAATGGGCAGCAAAACTCCAGGTCATCCTGAATATAAACATACAGCCGGCGTTGACGCAACAACAGGTCCTCTTGGGCAAGGAATTGCAATGGGTGTCGGGATGGCTTTAACGGAAGCCCATCTTGCTGCAATGTATAACCGACCAAATCATGAAATCATCGATCATTATACGTATTTATTATGTGGTGATGGCTGTTTAATGGAAGGAATTTCATATGAAGCTGCCTCCTTTGCCGGCCATCTTGGCTTAGGAAAACTAATCTTACTATATGATTCTAACAAAATCTCATTAGATGGCGACTTGGATCATGCATTTTCAGAGGATATCACGGGAAGATTCCAATCCTGCGGCTGGCAGACACTGGTTGTTGAGGATGGCAATGATCTTGACGAGATCAATGAAGCAATCTCATCAGCAAAAGCTGAAAAAAACAAACCAACGATCATCGAAGTCAAAACGGTTATTGGCTATGGCAGTCCAAACAAAGCTGGAAAGTCTGCAGCACATGGCGCGCCACTTGGTGCAGAAGAAGCTGCATTGGCAAAACAAAGCTACGGTTGGGGACTCCCTCCCTTTACATTGCCGGAAGAGGTAGAAGCCTTAAAAGCTATTTATCGTGAAAAAGGAACTAAGTTTGAAGAAGAATGGTACAGTCGTTTTGTAAATTACCGTTTGGAGTTTCCAGAATTAGCAGCAGAAGTAGAAGCAATTGTTGATGGACGCTTGCCTGCTGGCTGGGATCAAATCTTAAAGCTTTATTCTGAAGATCATAAAGCAATGGCAACAAGGGATGCATCCGGTGTTGCTTTGAATCAAATTACTGAGAACTTGCCAACAATTTTTGGTGGTTCTGCGGACCTTGCTTCTTCCAATAAAACAGCATTAAAAGGTGCAGGCGATGTGAAACCTGGCAGCTTTGAAGGTAAAAATATTTGGTTCGGTGTCCGTGAATTTGCCATGGGCGGAATTTTAAACGGCATGGCTTTACATGGCGGAGTCCAGCCCTTTGGCGGTACATTCTTTGTCTTCTCCGACTATTTGCGATCAGCAGTACGGTCTGCAGCATTAATGGGCATCCCTGTCACCTATGTGATGACACATGATTCGATTGCTGTCGGGGAAGATGGACCAACCCACGAGCCAATTGAACAGCTCGCTGCTTTTCGAGCAATGCCAGGTCTAGCCGTGATTCGCCCAGCGGATGCTAATGAAACAGCAGAAGCTTACCGCTATGCTTTTGGTCAAAAAGAAAATCCTGTTATGCTTGCCTTGAGCCGTCAAGCCCTGCCGATTCTTCCTGGAAGCCAGGAAAAAGCAAGAGATGGCGTGACAAAAGGTGCATATGTTCTTTCTGAAGCAAAAGGCCAAAACGCCGATATTATTCTTATTGGTACAGGTTCAGAGGTCTCTTTATTAGTTGAAGCTCAAAAAGTACTAGGTGACCAGGGTATTACCGCTGCTGTCGTCAGTATGCCAAGCTGGGAGTTATTCGAAAAACAAACGGATGAATATAAAGAATCTGTCCTACCATCAAGTAATCAACGCCGTTTAGCTTGCGAAATGGGAACAACCTTTGGCTGGCAGAAATACGTAGGTCGGGAAGGCAGCATCATCGGTATTGATACATTTGGTGCCTCTGCCCCTGGTGAACATTTAATGAAACTTTTTGGCTTTACTGTAGAAAATGTGGTAGAACAAGCAAAAGCTGTTATAAATGAAGGGTTACTTTTAAAGTGAATTAGTATATCCTATAGACTGTATATCTATTTTTAAGGTTTACAGTCTTTTTTATTTGTATCATACTATTTTACATATCTATTAAAAAAGGAGAATCATTTATGAAGACAAATGCCAACCCTGTCGGAACTGTGTGCACCCAGAGTTTAGTAATGGATTTTCTTGCTGTGTCCCAACAGGCTGCCATTGCTTGCTACCCATTGATCGGACGCGGTAATAAAATGGAAGCCGATGGAGCGGGAACGGAAGCTATGCGGCATCGCATGAATCTGATTGATATGAACGGAGTCATTGTCATCGGTGAAGGTGAAATGGATGAAGCACCGATGCTCTATATTAATGAAAAGCTTGGTACAGGCAACGGCCCCCATGTTGATATTGCTGTTGACCCTGTTGAGGGGACAACAAAAATGGCAAAGGGGAAAAATAATTCACTTGCAGTTCTCGCCGTTGCCAGCGAGGGAAGCTTACTCCATGCCCCCGATATGTATATGAAAAAAATTGCTGTCGGGCCAAAAGCAAAAGGTTGCATTGACATTGAATTACCGCTTTCCGATAATATGAAAGCTGTCGCTAAGGCCCTTGGCAAACCAGTAAACGAGCTTACTGTTATGATCCAGGAACGCCCGCGGCATCAGGAGTTAATTGACGAAGTCTTTAAAGCCGGAGCCAGTGTGAAGCTATTTTCTGATGTTGATATTACCGGGGCCATTGCAACAGCCTTTGATGAAATCCAGGTGGATCTCCTAGTGGGAACTGGTGGTGCACCAGAGGGAGTTATTACGGCAGCAGCGCTAAAGTGTCTTGGTGGTGACTTCCAGGCAAAATTGGTGCCTCAAGATCAAGCTGAATTTGACAGGTGTCTAAAGATGGGCATCACCAACCCTGAGAAAGCATTGACACTAGATGATATTGTCAAAACTGATGACTGCTTTTTTGTAGCAACAGGGATTACCGACGGAATGTTGTTAAACGGCGTAAAGAAAAACAACCAAGGTGAGATGCTTACCCATTCTTTGGTCATTTCCGGCGGAAAAATGAAAAATGTTCAATTTGTAAATGGACGCTTTTCACCAGACAGCATCTATTAAATTTGGCATTTTTTATAAAAAAAATAGGGCATTTCTCTTATCAAATTGAATTTATTGCAGTATAATTAAGTTAAAATCAAATATTTGATCTATCTTCGGGGCAGGGTGAAATTCCCGATCGGCGGTATTGAAAAACTTTTCTAAGCCCGCGAGCCTAATTTTTAGGCAGGATTTGGTGTGATTCCAAAGCCGACAGTATAGTCTGGATGGGAGAAGGTGGAGGTTCTGCATTCGTTCAAAAAAATACAACATTGAACGTTTATTAAGCGTGCCTGATTATTCTCCCTCAAGTCGATAGCTTGAGGGTTTTCTATTTTTACAGGGCAAAAGCTGATAATGCTGGACCTTTCTTCTGAAGTGGATGGATCACAAAGGAGAGAGGAAAAAAAATGAAACATTCAAAGGTAAAAGTAACCGTATCAATTGCGATGCTAGGCAGCATTGCAGCCATTCTCATGCTATTAAATTTTCCAATACCGCCGCTTCCAAATTTTCTATTAGTCGATTTCAGCGATATTCCAGCGCTGATTGCTGCATTGATTTTTGGGCCAGTGGCAGGTATTTTAGTAGAGTTTATAAAAAATGTCCTAAACTATTTTGCAGTTGGAGCCCCGACAGGCGTTCCAGTTGGACAAATTGCTAACTTTATTGCTGGTATTGTATTTGTTCTTCCAACCTATTATTTATATCAAAAATTAAAAACCCGTAAAGGTATGGTAATTTCGTTAGTGATCAGCTCCATATCAATGTCTGTGATCATGAGTGTGTTAAATTACTACCTCATTCTCCCAGCTTACACTTGGTTTTTAAATTCACCGGCGATGTCTTCAGCGCAAGCACGCCAAATGATTGTGACAGCCATCCTTCCATTTAATCTGATTAAGGGAATCATCATGAGCGCAGTATTCTTCTTGTTGTTTACTCGGATGAAACCATGGATTGCCAAACAAGCTTCGTTAAAGAATGTATCGTAAAAGGAATATAAGGATAGATCAGACAAACGCTGATCTATCCTTTTTTTGCGATAAAGCCCTTATCTTTTATAATCACATTCACCTCTGCCGGGATGATTACCTTCTAATCATAGAAAAAGAGATGGGGTTTGAGAAACCTCCATCTCTTTTTTCTATAATCCTCAAAGTCTTTTAGGATAATATTGGTTGTTTTTGTTCTGCCATTTCTAATAAACGTTTTTTAATATCTTCAACATTGACAATCCTTTGGGCAACTTCTGTTTCCATTGCTGCAAAAGCTACTGCTGCTGCAACATGGGCTGCAACACGGGGATCGAATGGATCTGGAATGACATAGTCAGCGTTCAATTCCTCATCGGAAATCAATCCGGCAATCGCATTAACGGCGGCAATCTTCATTTCTTCATTGATTTCTTTGGCACGAACATCCAAAGCACCACGGAAAATTCCAGGGAACGCCAAAACGTTGTTCACTTGGTTAGGGAAGTCAGACCGTCCTGTACCGATCACAAGTGCTCCTGCTTCTTTTGCTTCATCTGGCATAATTTCTGGAACTGGGTTGGCCATCGCAAAAATAACTGGGTCACGGTGCATCGAGCGGACCATTTCTTTTGTCACAGCACCTGCTGCAGATACACCGACAAACACATCGGCACCAACTAATGCATCAGCTAATGTACCTTGTTTTTTCTCACGGTTTGTAATCTTGCCCATTTCATCTTTGAATGGATTCATACCGAAAGGACGACCCTCATAAATAATTCCCTTTGTATCACACAAAATAACATCTTTTACACCCATGCGAAGCATAAGTTTAACAATCGCTACACCTGCTGCACCTGCTCCGTTAACCGCAACACGGATATCCTCGATTTTTTTATGGTTTAATTTTAAGGCATTGAGCAATCCAGCAGCTGTTACGATTGCAGTACCATGCTGGTCATCATGAAAAACAGGGATATTACATGTTTTACGAAGGCGCTCTTCAATTTCAAAGCATTGCGGTGCTGCAATATCTTCCAAGTTCACCCCGCCAAAGGTTGGTTCCAACAGTTGAACAGTTCTAATAATTTCTTCCGTGTCAGTAGTTGCTAAGCAAATTGGGAATGCATCCACATCTGCAAATGATTTAAATAAAACTGCCTTACCTTCCATTACAGGCATTGCTGCTTTCGGACCAATATGTCCAAGTCCCAGGACAGCCGTTCCGTTTGAAACAACCGCTACAAGGTTTCCTTTTGAAGTATAATCATAAACTTTACTTTCGTCAGCATGGATATCCAGGCATGGTTCTGCTACCCCAGGAGAATATGCCAGGCTTAAATCCTTCCCATTACTTACCGAAACCTTCGAATAGATTCCAACCTTCCCCTGATGTTCTTTGTGCATCTTTAATGCTTCTTCTCGTAAGTTTGACATTTATTCCCTCTCCTCTTTGTGTTTGTCTCTCTCTAAATTATTTTGTTTTCATATGCCCTTCAAGTATTGTTATACTCCTATCTTTTTTTGTACGTAAGTGTTTTCACAAAATTGTTACCACTATATTGTGAAAAGTTCACAAAAAATTCTTTTTTGGCTTTTTTTCAGTTAATAACGTAAAAACACCATCCAGCTTTAGGTTGGTGTCCAGAGTGCCAAGAAATCCATTTGCACGAAGATGCCCTGGGCTTCGGACACATCTGCGGTATTTTTTCTTTTTCTGTCCGAAGATTTATTGACTTCGGACATACCTATGCTATTTTACTTCCCTCTGTCCAAAGTTAGGTTGACTTTGGACACAACCGCAGTAATTGAACATTCATGTGTCCGAAGATCAGATACGAGCTAATCATTTATCGGTAAAGATTTATTAAGTCCTTAAGTGCGGCGGCAGCGGCTCCTCTTGGATGTGAGGCTCCGCCTGTGCAGCAAATTTCTCCCATCTCTGTTGTTTCAAAAAGGATTCCTTTATTTGTACCCTTTACATGAATAAGCGGATGGTCTTGGCTTAGTTCACGGGGCGCAACTTCTAATGTAACTTGATTGTTTTCTTTGATTGCACGGCCCAGTAATTTGATCTGGCCACCCCTAAGTTTTGCGTTTTCCATATCCGCTTTTGTTACGTTTTCAATACCACTTATTTTTATATCTTTTAGAGAATAGTCTAATCCTAATAAACTATTCGAGAGCAGCAACAGCTTGCAGGCAGTATCAAAGCCTTTGACGTCTAATGCCGGATTCGCTTCGGCAATTCCTTTTTCCTGGGCCGTTTTAAGAGCCTCATCAAAAGTTAGTTCATTTTCATTCATGCTAGTCAAAATAAAATTGGAGGTTCCATTTAAAATGCCTTCAATTTTTGTAATCGTGCTTCCGGCAAGGCTGTATTCGCCAATATCGATGGTTGGAAGAGCAGCAGCAGTGGCCCCACTGTATTTCAATCTGGTCCCTTTTTGTTCTGATCTTTGCTTAATTTCCTTAAAAGAATGGACTAGTGCACCTTTGGCAACAGAAACCACATCCATCCCAGCATCGATGGCATTCAGAATATAGGTAAGACCAGGTTCACCGTTCTCGATATTAGTTGGCGTGCAATCAATCAAAACGTCTTGGTCAAATGTGGGTTCACTCAAATCTGGCGAGAAGTGCAAAAGTGCCTCTGAACCAACTCCCAATTCTACTAATTTTTGCAGCTGAATGCCTTCTTTTTCATAAACGATTCCTTTACTGCCTGCAATCCCGGTTACAACGAATTCTAATCCATACTTTCGTTTAATTTTGTTTGAATTCTCCTGAATCAACTTTACTAGTTCTCTCGCGACTGTTCCATATCCAGCGATTAAAATTCTTTTTTTCATAAAACCATCCCCCGTGTCTGATGATAAAAATATTATTTCAATCAATGATGTTTTTCGCAAGTTAAAAAAATTGTCGTAAACTTTAAACAGGATAACGACAGCGTTCGGCCTTATCAGCGGTTTTTTTCTATTATATTTTAATATAGAAATATAATAAGGCGAGGTGTGGGAAATGTATTTTGATCACTTATTGGATGCTGTATTTGGAATCCGAAAAATATTCCATGTCATAGAGTGTGAAGTTTGCGGGTTTGATGAGGTCTATTATGAAGATGTTGAAACAAAAAAATTGGTGGGCAGAGCATGTTCCCATTGCAACTTCGTGCAAAAATTTGATTTTTAAAATAAGGTTTCGATGTTCTCCTTAAGTCAGTCCCCAATTGTCGATTCTTCTATCATTACGAGTTCCCTTTTTAGTGACATATTCCGTTTTTAATAATATAGTAATTTCATGGTTTTTCATCTTTGATACGGACATCCTTATTAAGTGAAAGGAGCCTTTTCATGTCAGCTTATGTAAATCAGCCTAATGGTGTTTTTCCTTCTGTTTGTTCGCTCGATTGTCCTGATCAATGCGGCCTGCTTGTTCATAAGAAAGATGGAAGAATAGTAAGAATCGAAGGAGATCCCGACCATCCCGTAACAAAGGGGCATATTTGCAATAAAGTACGGAATATGACCCATCGGATTTATGACGAAAAGCGTCTGAAGTATCCATTAAAACGGACAGGCGAAAAAGGCTCTGGGGAATTTGAACGGATCAGCTGGGAAGAAGCGATACAAACCATTTGCTCCCACTGGAAAAATCTCATCCGAGAACATGGTTCTGAGAGTATTCTTCCCTACAGCTTTTATGGAAATATGGGAAGGCTTTCGGCTGAAGGCATGGATCGGCGCTTTTTTCATCGTTTAGGTGCTTCAAGGCTTGACCAATCGATTTGCAGTGCTGCTGGGGCAGTTGGCTATAAATATACGATGGGCGGCATGTATGGAACAGACCCGGAAGATATGGTACATGCCAAGCTTATTATTTTTTGGGGAATAAATGCTGTCAGTACTAACATGCATCAAGTCGCATTGGCCCAAAAAGCGCGAAAAAATGGGGCAAAAATCATTGTCATTGATGTCCACAAAAATCAAACAGCCCGCTTTGCGGATTGGTTCATTCCGATCATGCCTGGAACCGACAGTGCTCTCGCATTAGGGTTGATGCACATCCTTTTTGCCGAAAACCTGGTTGATCCTGCTTTTCTAGAAAAATATACAGTCGGCCATGAGAAGCTACGTGAACATGTCATCGAGTACGACCCTGTTACGGTTTCGGGAATAACTGGTGTTCCTGTGGAGGATATTTATCAATTAGCGCGCATGTATGGGAGAACATCACCGTCTTTTATCAGGATTGGGAACGGTCCGCAGCATCATGATAATGGCGGTATGTGCATTCGGACAATTTCCTGTCTGCCGGCTTTAACGGGGCAATGGCTTGTGAAAGGCGGCGGTGCGATCAAAGGAAATCCCAGCTATTTAACCATTAACAGCAGCTACCTCCAGCGTCCTGAATTGCTTCAAAAAAAGAATACACGTGTGATTAATATGAATCTATTAGGTAATGCGTTACTTTCACTAGACCCTCCGATAAAATCCTTATATGTGTATGGTACCAATCCGGCAGTTGTAGCGCCTGATGGAAATAAAGTCAGAAAAGGGCTGGCGCGGGAAGATTCATTTACGGTTGTGCATGATTTATTTTTAACAGAAACAGCCAAATATGCAGATATCATTTTACCTGCAACATCGTCGTTGGAAAACAGGGATTTATATACGTCTTATTGGCATCATTATGCGCAAATCCAGCAGCCTGTTATTCCAGCTTATGGGGAATCAAAATCAAATGTTGAAGTTTTCCGTTTGCTCGCTAAAGAGATGGGCTTTGATGATGCCTGCTTTAAGGAGACAGAATCAGATATGATTGCCGGGGCTCTTGATCATCCAAGTAATCCTTATTTGGAGGGTATTACTTATGAAGGCTTGCAGGAGCAGCAATATTTAAAGGCAAAGGTAAAACCATTGTTTCCTGGAAGTCTCGCAACGCCAAGCGGAAAAATAGAGTTATATTCCGAGAAAATGAAGAGTGATGGACATCCAGCTCTGCCAACATACATACCGCTAGAGGACGATGGAGATTTTCCATTTTTGTTTGTTCCTGGCCCAAATCAGCATTTCTTAAACTCTACTTTTTCAAACAATGAAAAACATCAAAGTCTTGAAAAAGAACTGCGCTTGTACATAAATCGGGATGATGCCGAATCCCTCGGGATTGGGGACGGCGAGATGGTTCGCATCTGGAATAATCGCGGCCAATGTGTAATTAGAGCAGCGGTTGGGGAAAGTGTACTGCCGGGAGTGGTTGTTACCCAGGGTCTTTGGGAAGGCAATGCTTTGGTTAACTCGCTTACTCCTGATCGAGTGGCAGATATGGGGAACGGTGCTACCTTTTTTTCTGGAAGAGTTCAGGTTGAACCAATATCGTGAAAAAAGGCTTTGTACGTGTAATGTGTACAAAGCCTTTTATGTTCATTAATGTTGCTTGCCTTCGGTAAAAAACTGAAAACTTATACCAAACTTATCAATTAGCTGGCCATAAGCAGGGCTAAAAAATGTCTCTTGCAGCGGCATTATTTCCTGTCCACCATCCTTAAGTGCATCAAACATTGTTCGTACTGCATCTGCATCGTCGGTTGAAATACAGATCGTAACCTGATTTCCGCTATGATGTTCCTGGCCTGGGAAGGTATCAGAAAGCATGACATCCGTTTCCCCAATTTTAATCGTTGCATGTGATATAAGGTCTTTTGCCTCTGCTGGCAGAGGATAGTCAGGATTTTCAGGCATTTCACCGAAGGATTGACTAAAAAGTACTTGAGCACCTAGTGCTTTTTCATAAAGTTGAATCGCTTCTTTTGCATTTCCATTCATCACAAAGTAGGGAATTAATCGTAGTGACATCGTCTCCAACTCCTATTTTCTCATTTGTAATTGCCCATCGGCACATTTCCTATTATTACCGATATTCCAATTATAAGACAAAGAACAAATGTTCGCAACAAATACGATTAAGTTTTCATGAGCACAGGCACCACACTCTTTAGTTCCCGTCCTACTCCTTTTTCCTGGTTCTGATAATGGTGTCACTACTGCTTTTTCTACGATTCAATAGCCCCCCGACTATTAACCTATTTACTAAAAATTATATAATAGATCCTAAAAAAGGAAGAGTTTTACACCCCTCTTTTTTAAGAATCTATTTTTTTCAAAAAACCCTCAATATAGCCGTTAATATCCTCACGGTTTTCAAAAACCATTGTGTAGTGATTGCAATCGGAAATCTCCATTTGAATGTTCTTCGTATATGCTTGTGTATCTTCGTAATCCTTTTGGTAAAAAAGCGGCGGAAGTGAACCAATTTCCCCTTTCGCATAAACAAGCAGCACTGGACAGGATATTTTTGAACAAACTTCCTTTGGAACATAGTTTTGGAAGCTTTCAAAGTCTGCTAAAATCCCTGACGCAGATGATTTATTTTCCCAGTGGTCGGAAACCCGCTCCACTTCGTACTCGGCAATTTCTTCTAGCGTTTCATTCCAAGTTACCCCCAGCATCGAGTATATCTGTTGGATTTCCTTTAAATAGCTTTCTTTGGCAGAATATTTTTTGCTCAGCCTCCCCAAGGCCGGTTGAACGATTGCTCTTTGGTGTTCGGACATTTTGGCTGCGCCGTCGAGAAGAATAACCGCTTTAACGTTGTTTAATTTACTCGCAACAATTGATGAAATAAATGCGCCCATGGAATGCCCTAAAAGAATCGGATGGTCAAGCTTTAACGTTCTGATTAATTCTAGAATGTCTTCAGCATGTTGAAAAATAGTAGACTCCGAACTTATTTTTGCACTATTCCCGCGCCCGCGTAAATCTACTGATAGAATTCGATACTCACCTTTTAATTTTTCAGCATAAAAATGCATGTATTTATGTGACCCAGTTAATCCATGAATCATGATTATCGGGCCCTTTTCTCCGGGGTAATCCACAACCTGGATGTCATGTCCATGGATCGTTTTTTTATAAAACTCCATTCCGCTTCCACCTCTCCGTATGATTAAAAAGGCCCTGTGAACTACCCACCACTTAGCTGACCTTACGGTATGCTTGAAGTGTTGGCTTCTCGACTTATCGTTACTTTTACTAGCTAACGAAAATGGACCGAGCTAACCCTCTTGTTCCAAGAGTTTTTGTTTCTATGATAAGGCTAATAAGCGTAATCCTTCATTTTTGATATTGATAGCTGAATTGTAGTCACGATCTACCACAAAACCGCCTGAACAACGGTAGGTGCGTTCAGATAGTTTCATAGGTTTTTCTGCATCACAACAAGAACACTTCTTAGTGGAAGGGAACCACTTATTAATTTTCACAAGTTGTTTTCCTTGTTCTTTTAGTTTGTACGCTAAGAAAGTAGTAAACATACCCCAACCGTTGTCGTGAACGCTTTTACCAAAATGAAGGACTTGGGACATCCCTTTCATATTCAAGTCCTCAATGGCGACTGCATCAAAGTTGGAAGCTAATTCTTTTGACTTATGATGAAGGAAGTTCATGCGTTGGTTCGCCACTTTCTCATGTAACTTAGCGACAACTAGACGTTGCTTGTTCCAACGTGCAGAACCTTTCTTACGTTTGGACAAAATTCGTTGTGCTTTTGCTAATTTTTCTGACATGACACGATAGTAACGAGGATAATTGGCTTTCTCATTCTCGCTACTCACGTATAATTCAGCCATAGCAAAATCTAGTCCAACGACATTTTCTATTTTTTTAGGCTGTATATCTTTCTCGTATTCTGTCAGGACAGACACATAATATTTTCCTGACTTTGTTCTGGAAATGGTACAAGATTTCAATTTATAATCGGCAGGAATTTCCCTATGTTGTTTAATTCTCACTAATTTTAGTTTAGGTAATTTGATATGAGCGTCTTTCAATTCGATATTTTCATTGACTAAATTAGTCGTGTAGGTTTGTTTACCTTTACGGTTTTTGAACTTTGGAAATTCGGCATTCCCCTCAAAGAAGTTTTTATAAGCAGTTTGAAGGTTGATTTGTGCATTCGCTAAAGCTAGTGAATCCACTTCTTTTAGGAATGGAAATTCACCTTTATATTTTGCAGGAGTTGGAAACTTTTGCTTTTTAAGCAGGTCTTTATCATTTTTGAACTTTTCATAGGTTTCCTTACGTTCTGCTAACATCTTGTTATAGACAAAACGGACACAACCGAAAGTTTTAGCTAATAACACTTCTTGCTTTTTGTTTGGTAACAAACGAAACTTGAAGGCTTTGTTTCGTTTGGTCATATCAATTCACCCCCTATACTTCATAGTATAGAACGGTTGTTTGTATTTTACTATTAATTTGGCTATCGCCAACCGAAATTCATCTCCCACCTACTCATTGGGCTACGCCCTTCACATTCCTTGAGGATGGGAGACTTCTTTCGGAAATCCTTTAAAACAGATAAGATAGCATATTAGAAGCAAATGGTATCCCACAATTTTAAAAGGCTGCGCGCTAACAAGATTAATACAATCTATATTATGTATGCGTTTTCTCTATTATGGTATATTTTCCAAATACCTGCAATCATTTTCTCCGAAAAAATGTAAATTCGGGCTGCATCAGACCCAGCCCGAAAAACAAAAAAACCGAGGCATGCCCAGCATACCTCGAGTATTTTTTAGCTAAATAGTTTCAATAACATGATTGCCAAAATGACTGTTGAAGCACCGCCGATTCTTGTGGAAACTTGGGCAAATGGCATTAATGACATCCGGCCTGAAGCTGAAAGAATCGCTACGTCACCAGTTCCGCCTAAACCGCTGTGGCAGCCTGTAACAATCGCTGCATCAACTGGGAACATTTTCATTAATTTACCTACATAGAAACCAGAAATCATAATGGCTAAAACTACAGCTGCACAAATAATCACATATCCTGGAGTAACAATTTTTACTACATCTTTAAGAGGAATATAGAGCATTCCTAAACCTACCATTAATGGCCAAGTCAAACTTCCAGAAACAAATTTGTATAAGTGGTAGGCACCTTGTTCCATTTTTGCTGGCATTACTTTAATGCTTTTTACTACTGCTGCTGCAATAATCATCAAAACTGGTCCAGGAATTCCTAAGAATTTATTTCCAAGACCACCTAAGATAAAGAAACTGCAAGCGATCAAAAGGCCTGCACCCATTAATGGGAATTCGATTGGCTTATCAATGGAAGTAGCTCCCGAGATGCCATCGCCGCCTTTTGTTTTGACTAAAACGCCATTACCAGTAAGTTCTGGTTTTCTTTTACCTAAGTTTGCAAGAACACCGGCACAAATAATCGCCACTGTATTTCCAATAACCGCAGCCGGAATCAACTGACCAACAAATGTTTCAGATGCTTTTCCAAGTACTTGTCCATATCCTAATGACAGAGGTAAAATTCCTTCCCCAATTCCTCCGCCGATAATCGGAACAACAATATAGAAGATTGTATGTTTAATATCATATCCAAAAAGCAAACCAACTAATGCGCCAACAACTAACCCGGCAATCGTTCCAACAATTAGCGGAACAAACATGCGTGTAAAGCCTTGAATCAAGACTCTGCGGTTCATACCAAGAATACTGCCGACAACTAAAACTGAGATATAAAGGTATAAAAAGTTCGATGTTTTCATTAACTGGGTTACAGCGTTCATACCCGTCAAGTTAATGACATTAAAAAATACTAATATAGATGGAACTAAAAGAGATAGAATCGCAGGACCGCCGATGTCCTTCAGCACCGGAATTCTCATTCCCATGTCGCCAAGGAAAATCCCCATGACCATAATTACGGCAAAGCCACCAAGCATATCTGCCGGAAGCTGTTTATATACAGCTGCTGCATAAACAACAAGCGCGATGATAATATAAAGTGGTAATGGCACTGCACCTATTTTCACACTACCAAATTTACCCCAAAAACTCTTTTGTTCAACTTTCTCCCCATCCGTAGAAAACGTTTCCAAATTTTTCGCTGTTTCCATTTTTATCCCCCTCTCTGTTATAGTTCAATAATATGTCATTTAAAAACGCTTTCATATATTATGTAAATTTTGAAATTGTTTTGTAAATAAAAAAAGTGGCAGATATAATTATATCTGCTCACAAAAAGTTTTTTATCAGATGTTCCTTTAAGAAATTAAATTCATGCTGATAAACAGGTCTTCCAACTGTGCCATAGATGACCTTTACATCAAGGATCCCGATATCCTTTAAAAAATTTAAATATTTACGGACGGAAACACGTGAGATGCCAACAAGCTTGACGACATCCTCTGTGGAAAACTGTTCATGTTTTAATTCCTGAATCGCTTCCCAAATTTGTTTCAAGGTATCTTTCGTTAATCCTTTTGGAAGTTCCTCCATCAGCGCCTTATCATCCCGATGCAATAGCTGCTGGTCCAATATATCCTGATTAATGTGATTTTGCGATTGAATGACTCTCGTTTGTTCTTTATAAGCGGCCAATGCTTTACTGAAACGCTCAAATTCAAATGGCTTAATTAAATAATCGACGACACCGTACCGTAAGGCCTTTTTGATCCGCTCCAGATCCGAGGCGGCTGAAATAATAATAACATCTGTCTCTTTTTCATTCTCACGAAGATAGGTTAACAGCTCAAGGCCAAGTCTCCCTGGCATAAAAATATCCAACAGAACAAGATCAATTTCCAGTTTTTCAAGTTTCTTTATCGCCTCGTCTACAGACCCTGCTGTTGCCATCAACTTAAATCCTTGCACTTGCTCCAGGTAGCGTTTATTAAATTCAGCAACCATCGGATCATCTTCAACAATCATCACTCGAATCATGGAGAGTCCACTTCCTCTTTATACGGGATGTACACAGCAAAAACGGTTCCTTTTCCCTGCTTTGATGAGAGAATCAATTCTCCCTCCTGCCTTTTTACAGCTTGGTCGACAAGATACAAGCCAAAACCACGATTCTCACCTTTTGTGGAGAATCCTTTTTCAAAAATATGGTTTTGCTGTTCCTCACCCATTCCTTTTCCAGTATCCCTTACTTCTATCGTTAAAATCTCATCCGCATAGTCGAAATTAACATCTATTTTTTTTACTTTACAATCGTTCACAGCATCAATCGCATTATCAATTAAATTACCAACGATCGTAATCAGTTCATGTGAAACATCAGAATCAACCGGCAGTGGCACAGGGTGATCACAGGACACGGCCAAGTCCACTCCCGATTCTCTGGCGTTACTTAATTTTCCAATTAGAAATCCCGCTAATACAGGGTCTTTGATTTTTTTTGTCACAAAGCCAATTTCGTTTTCTCGATGGTTCACGGTTTCATTAATAAAGTTCACCGCTTTATCGTAATAGCCCATATGCACCATCCCTAGAATGACATGAAGCTTATTCATAAACTCATGTGACTGAGCCCTGAGGGCGTCTGCGTAATTACGCACCCCTGTCAATTGCTCAGCGAGGACTCGAATCTCTGTCTTATCACGAAAAGTGGCAATGGCCCCGACGATATTATGACCAACTTTAACCGGGACACGATTGGTTAAAATCGTGATACCGTTTAAATCCTGCTCTTCATCCAGGTCGACTTTACCCGTTTTCAATAATTCATTTAAGCGGGTTGACGGCATATATTCTTCAATGTTTGTTCCAATTGGATTATCAGGCAGACCTGCTTTTTCAAAAAGCTTTAAAGCGGCCCGATTGACGAGAGTTATTTTCGATTCCTGATCGACTGCGACAATACCTTCACGTACCGATTGCAGCATGGAGCTTCGCTCTTCTAATAGTTTGGCAATCGCAAATGGCTCGAGGCCAAGCAGGATTTTTTTAATATATCGAGCTAAAATGACAGCCCCAATGATTCCGACCAAGATCCCAATAATCGTACCAATAAAGATCCCTTGCCGACTCTTATTAACAGCATTTTCTACATTAGCTAAAGAGATTCCGACTGCAACGGCTCCAATCTGTTTGCCTGTTGCATCCTTAATGGGCGTAAAAGACCTTAAAGATGGGCCTAGAGAACCTTTTGAAATCGAATCATATTCATGGCCTTTCAGGACAGGTCCTTGATCCCCTCCCGAGAAAGGTTTTCCTATTTTTTTAGGATCGGGATGTGATTGGCGAATCCCTTTCATATCCATGACAACAATAAAGTAAACGTTGGTCGCCTTTGTGATTTCTTTGGCAAACGTTTGAATATCTTTTTGATCCCGCTTTCCGCTCATGGCATCGATGACAAGCGGACTATTTGCGACCATCCGCGCCACGTTTCTTGCTTTTTCCGCCTGACTTTGCTCGGTTCCACTCGCAACCCTCGAACTAATCAGTATATCTGTGATTAATAGTGAAAAAGCCACAACCAGACAGACAAAAAGAATGATAACCGTCTGTAAACTCCATCTTCCCTTTTTCACATCTTCCCCTCCATCTTGGTACTATACAAATGTTCCCCCAAAAAGAGTCCAGAAAACACAAAAAGGCTGCAAAGTTTTCTAGAAGATTTACTTTGCAGTCTTCGGTTTTTTTGGATATTGCGGATTCTTCTTGGAATTTCGCCGAGTTTCTATTTTTCTGCGGATTCTGCCTGAGACTATCCGTAACTTTTTATCATTTAACCTGGACCCCTGATTTATTATCCGAAAATTTCACGGGTTTATCCGAACAAACCCCACGTTTATCCCCAAACTCCTACCATTTATCCGTAACCCCTGATTTATCCGAAAATTTCACAGTTTTTTCCGAACAAACCCCACGTTTATCCGCAAACTCCTACCATTTATCGGAAAGTTTCATCATTTTCCGCACAAAACCGTAAAGTTAACTTAACATCATAATGGCACCGGCAACAATCGGCGTAATAACCATCGCACTTTTTAGAACTGGCTGCGGTGCTAGGGCTGTGAACTTAGCCCCAACATAAGATCCAATCATGGTACCAGCTACCACCTCGGCTAAAAGTGTGAAATCTAAGAATCCCTGGAAGTAGTAACCCACACCGCCTGCTAATGCGATGGGCAAAATCACAAGCATCGTCGTACCGACTGATTCCCTGATCGTAAGCCCCATGACAACAAGCAAACCAATTTGAATGAACGGAGCCGAACCGATTCCAAAGGTACCTGACAGCAATCCGGTCACGATGCCTACAAAAGCCGCCCGCACAACAAGACCAGAGGCTTCCTTTTTGTCTGCTGTCTTTATTTTTCGAACAATAAATAAACGAGCAACCAAGAGCACCGCGGATAATAATAACATTCCGCCGGTTAACCAATGTAACGAATTTACAGGAATCAAGCCGGCAAGCTTTGAACCGAAATAGGAAGCAACTGCCCCAAATACCCCTACAATAACACCGGTCTTCACCGAAATATTTCCTTGGCGGAAATGGCTGTAAGCACCCGATAAAGTGGTAAACACCATCGCTGCCAGGGAAGTCCCTAAAGCTGTATGAATTGGCACCCCAAAGAGCACCGTTAAAATCGCAATAATAAAGCCAGAGCCGCCAGCCCCAACAAATCCCAGTAAAACACCCAATACAAACATCGTTAGCGCAATAGCCAAAACTATCCCTCCAACTAGTCACGTATGCGCCGAATACACACCTTGTTTTCTTCCATCCTTTATTATACTAATTATTCTCTCATTTCCAAAGTCTGAAAGACTATCCCGAAAACGAGATAGTCTTCAAAATTACGAGTTTAATTATCCGAAACTAACTTAAATAAGTGCAGGCTGACTTTTTTCTGAGAATGTTAACAAGCGCTTTTTGATATCCTCCACATTCACAATCCTTTGGGCAACATCCGTTTCGATTGCAGCTTTGGCCACAGCTGCTGCAACATGTGCCGCTACACGAGGATCAAATGGATCTGGAATCACATAATCAGCATTCAATTCTTCACCGGAAATCAATCCAGCAATAGCATTTACCGCTGCCAACTTCATTTCCTCATTGATTTCTTTGGCATGAACATCAAGAGCACCACGGAAAATTCCAGGGAATGCCAAGACATTATTCACTTGGTTAGGGAAATCGGAACGTCCTGTACCGACCACAAGTGCCCCAGCTTCTTTTGCTTCACCTGGCATAATTTCTGGAACAGGGTTCGCCATTGCAAAGATAATAGGGTCACGATGCATCGAGCGAACCATTTCCTGGGTAACCGCTCCTGCTGCCGATACACCAACAAACACATCAGCACCAACTAGTGCATCTGCCAATGTTCCTTGTTTTTTCTCACGGTTTGTAATTTTGGCCATTTCATCCTTGAATGGATTCATGCCGACTGGACGGCCTTCATAAATGATTCCTTTTGTATCACATAAAATCACGTCTTTTACACCCATGCGAAGCAATAACTTCACAATCGCTACACCCGCAGCTCCTGCTCCATTCACAGCAACGCGAATATCTTCGATGTTTTTATTATTCAATTTTAAGGCATTGATCAATCCTGCTGCTGTTACAATCGCCGTTCCATGCTGGTCATCATGGAATACAGGAATCTCACATTCCTTACGCAGGCGCTCCTCAATCTCAAAGCATTGCGGTGCAGCAATATCCTCTAAGTTTACACCCCCAAAAGTTGGTTCCAGCAGCTTAACTGTTTTCACAATTTCGTCAGTGTCGGTTGTGCCCAAGCAAATTGGAAATGCATCGACATCTGCAAACGCCTTGAATAAAACGGCCTTTCCTTCCATAACAGGCATCGCAGCTTTTGGTCCGATATTTCCAAGCCCAAGGACTGCTGTTCCGTTTGAAACAACCGCTACAAGATTTCCTTTTGACGTATAATCATAAACCTTGCTGTCATCTGAATAGATTTCCAAGCATGGCTCGGCAACACCAGGAGAATAAGCTAAACTTAAATCGTTGGCATTATTTACGGGAACCTTTGAATAGATTCCAACCTTGCCCTTGTGCTCCTTATGCATTTTTAATGCTTCATCACGTAAAGTTGACATTGATAGTCCTCCAATCAATCTATTGAAAACGTTTTCATCAATCTCTTATTTTTATACCTTTATATTAGTACTAACATTGGTTTTTTAATAGTTTTTGTAAATAAAAAAAGTAAAGGTCTTTTATGGAAAAATGAACTTCATTTGGTACCCGCGATTAGCAGACAACATATATTATGATAAAGGTACGAGATGATATGGAGTGATTCTATGGGATTCTGGGACATTTTTTCAAGTAAATGCGAGATTTGTAAAAGAAAAACAACACCTCTAAGAAAATACTATAATGAAAAAGGAAAGGTTATTAAACTATGTTTACCCTGTTCACAATACGCTGAACGCAGGGCTTATCGGATTAAAAAGTAAAAGGTTCCATCCAATCGTTTGGATCGAACCTTTTACTTTTTCTATTCTAAATTACTATGACGTTTAAAAGCTTCCGCATTATCAATGTCGTTCAGTTTGCTGAATTGCAGACAAATGGAATCGAAAACGATGTGAACGCATTGGTCGAATAAAGAACCGAGCGGCTGGATGGTTTGCAGTTCATTCTCGCGGCGGTATTTGGTAGCTGCTGGTACATGAAGAATTTCCGTAGCTGCAGCCGCTAATGCCGACTCAGGATTAGTTGTCACCGCAATTACCTCACAGCCAAGTGACTTTGTTTTTTCAGCCGTCCATACAACACTTTTCGTTGTGCCCGAACCGGAAACAGCCACCAAAAGGTCACCTGCTGCAATCGCAGGAGTGATCGTTTCTCCCACCACATAAACAGTTGCTCCCAAGTGCATTAATCTCATCGCAAACGATTTCGCCATCAGTCCGGAGCGGCCTTCTCCGATGATAAAAATTCGTGGTGCTTTTTGCAAGGTGCTTGCAATTTGCTCTAGCTGACCTTCTTCTACCTGACCTAAAACTGTTTCAATTTCTTTTAATATGGTTGGAATGAGTGCCATCTTTTATTTCCCCTCTATTTCTGCAATTTTTTGTTTAAATTGGAATGCTGCTTCTGACGGATTGCCTGCCTTTGTAATTGCGCCGCCGACAATGACAACTTCAGGGTTCACTGTCGCTTTTAACTGCTCCAAGGATTCGAGCGTGATTCCGCCTGCTGCGGCAATCTGAAGACCAACGCTGAATTTGTTATCAGCTGTTCCTCGATTCGCCATGCCAGCTTCCTCTTGCTGATCCTTGCTGACATGCAGACAAAAAATCGCATCCTTGTACTTTTGCAATTCTAGTTTTTGCTGTTCAGATGTATTTAATAAATCAATCATTACTTTTTTGTTGTAGTGTGCCGCCACTTCCATACAAATATCAATTGTAACAAGTGGGGATACGCCCATGACCGTCGCCACATCAGCACCGGCCTCAAAACACATTTCAAATTCATAACGGGCATTATCGTTCGTTTTGACATCTGCCACAATCGTTTTAGTTGGAAAAGCATTTTTCAGTTCTTTAATACTGGTTACCCCAAATTCTTTGATCAAAGAGGTCCCCACCTCAATCCAATCAACAGAATCCTCCACTTTTTTGGCCAAATCAATTGCCTCAGCAATTTTTAATCGATCCAATGCTAATTGTATTTTCATGGTGTTTAAGCTCCTTTTTGGTAGATAAACCGATTTACTAAATCGGTTTATAAAAAGATTATACTTCAAATGTAAGCGTTATTCAATAGAGGGGGAATCCCCCTCCCTACTCACGCCAACTTGGAAAAACATATTCCTGCGGCTCTCTGTCCACTTTATTGATTTGTTCCAATAAAAGCTCTGCCGCTTTTTCGCCCATTTCAAGCGCTGGCTGGTTGATAAATGAAATTGGCGATTCAAGCAAATGTTTAAATGGAATATTATCAAATACAACCAGGTCTAAATCCTGGCCAAGTTTAATTCCCTTATTTTTCAAAAACTCCATTACCACCAAAAAGACCCGATCATTTCCAGCAAATAAAGCGGTAGGTTTTTGCGGTAATGAAAAAAGCTGCTCCAGTTTGCTAGCCATTCCAGGTAAATCAGACTCAATGACATAATCAGGGTTCATCTTGAGCCCTGCATCGGCCAAGGCTTTCTGATACCCTTCAAATCTTCCTTTTCGGGTACTAATTGTTAGTGGCTGAACGACAAAGGCAATATTCTTGTGCCCTTCTTTAATAAAATCAGTAATCGCTTTATGGGTGGACTCTTGATTGTCAGTTATAACAGAAAAGGCCTGTTCCACTTTTCGATCGACAAACACAACCGGATACCCTTCTTCTACCATCCGTTGATACAAATCGTTATTTTGCCCGCTTGGAAACACTACTAAACCGTCAACCTGCTTAGCCCGCAGCATCTCAATATACTTTTTTTCTTTTTCTGGGTCGTCATCAGCATTACATACGATTGCGTGCAAATCATGCTCTTGGCAAAAATCTTCAATCCCTCGAATGACGGATGTTGAAAAATAATGCAAGATATTTGCTACAATCACACCTACCATTGACGTCCGCTTCTGCTTTAAGCTGCGGGCCAGGTAATTGGGCTGATAGTCCAGCTTTTCAATGGCCTCTTCAATCTTTTGCTTAGTTTTTTCACCCATATACTCAAAACGTTTATTTAAATATTGAGAAACTGTGCTTTTTGAAACTCCTGCTTCCTTGGCCACATCGGCCATCGTCACTCTTTCCATCGCTTTGTCCTCTTTCGTTTCCCTTTGGATGACTCCATTTTAGCGGCAAAAGCCGGCTATATCCAGTTACTTTTTTCAAAACATTTTGGTTGTTTCTTCCTAATTATTGGCAAAACGTGCAAAGCCATTCAAAAATCGTGCAAACCCTGCCTAAAAACGTGCATTGATTGGTGAAAATCGTGCATCAATGCTCTAAAATCGTGCATTGACCAAAAAGGATGACAGCTGCAACCGTCATCCCCTTGGCAATTATGCACTTACATTAACTTTCGTTTGATTTTTGCTTTTTTTCGCTGCTTTAATTGCCCATACAGTTAGAATAGCTGATAGGAATAACGAACCTGCCATAAAGATATAGCTGGCAGAAAATCCGCCTGTTGCCCCGTTCAAATAACCAACGATATAAGAGCCTGCAAATGATCCAAGTGCACCCATGCTGTTGATTAATGCCATTGCACCACCGGAAACATTACGTGGCAGAATTTCTGGAATGATCGCAAAGAACGGACCATATGGAGCATACATTGTTCCACCAGCAATCACGAGCAGGATAAATGAAATCCAGAAGTGGCTTGTTCCAATAGCGTATGAGATATAGAAAGCGATTGCACCAATCAGTAAAAATGGCCATACAAACGCACTGCGGTTTAACGTTTTATCCGAGAAGTATGAAGCAACAAGCATTAAAATGACTGATAAAATATATGGTACGGATGATAACCAACCTGTTTCCACAATACTCATATTTGGAGCTGCTTTTATAATAGAAGGAAGCCACATAACAAATCCGTAAACACCAATACTCCAAAGGAAATATTGCGCACTTAACAAAATAACTGGTTTAGATTTAAACGCTTCGCCATAGTTTTTAACAGGGGCGATGCCTTCTTGTTCTTTTTCTAATTGTGCTGCAAAATCATGTTTTTCTTGATCAGATAACCATTTTGCATCTTTTGGTTTATCGTCAACGATTTTCCACCAAATAAACGCCCAAATTACTGCAGGAAGACCTTCCGCAATAAACATCCATCTCCAGCCAATAGAGTTAACTAAATAACCAGAAACGATTGACATCCATAATACCGTTGCCGGGTTGCCTAAAATTAGGAATGTATTGGCACGAGACCGTTCTTTTTTTGTAAACCAGTGGCTCAAGAATACAAGCATCGATGGCATAACGGCACTTTCAACGACACCAAGGGCAAATCGTAGAACAAATAAGATTTTAATATTGTTAATCATACCTGTAGCAGATGCTAATAAGCCCCATAAAATCAATGACCAGAAAATCAGTTTCTTGGCGCTCTTTTTCTCCGCGTAACTAGCACCAGGTACTTGGAAAAAGAAATAGCCTAAAAAGAACAACGAACCGAGCAACGAAGATGTTCCTGCTGTAATGTGAAGATCCTTCGCTAATCCTGATGCAGCACCAAAGCCATAGTTGGCACGGTCAAGATAAGCTAAACTGTAAGTAATAAAAGCAATCGGAATCAAACGCATCCATCTTTGTTTTGCAATTACTTCTTTCATGTTAGTTCACTCCTTTAGTGATAAATTCTTGCAACTGATTTTTTGTTGGGTAGCCATCGTTGTCACCAGGTGATTGAACGGCCAATGCACCGATTGCATTTCCCCGTAATACCGCCTCACGGATTGGCAATCCTTCGATAATGCCGCTGATGACACCAACAGCAAAACCATCTCCAGCCCCAACGCTATCGACTACTTTTTCTACCTTAAAGCCAGGAACCGTACCTTCTTCATCTGTTGATTTATAAAATGCCCCCTCGGCACCAAGCTTAATCACGACAAGCTTTACACCTTTCTCTAAGTAAAAGGAAGCAATATCCCGCGGCTCTTTGTCACCGGTTAAAATTTCGCCCTCGGTAATACCCGGTAAAACATAGTCGGAACCAAATGCGACTTCATTAATTTGTTCAACCATTTCCGCTTTAGATTTCCAAAGGGTTGGTCGTAAATTGGTATCAAATGAAATAGGGCGACCATTTTTTTTCATAAAGCTTTGAACATGCTTTGAAAAAGCTCTTGTCTCTTCTGATAACGCTAATGGAATTCCTGTCATGTGCAAAAGGTTAGCATGTTGAAAATATTCTTCATTAAAATCTTCAATACTGAGATGACTTGCCGCCGATCCTTTTCGGAAATACTCCACCTCAGGGTCACCTGTTGTGACCTTCGATTTTAATTGGAAGCCCGTTGGGTATCGTTCATCCGTGAAGATATGGTCCGTGTCAACGCTTTCAGATTTGAGCCTTTCAACGATGAATCTTCCAAATGAATCATTCCCTACTTTAGAAGCATAACCAGACTTGAGTCCAAGCCTCGCAAGACCGATCGCAACATTTGTTTCTGCTCCTGCCAGCTCACGTGTAAATTGTTCCACTTCGTGTAAAGCACCGGGCTGATTAGCAATAAACATTGCCATCGCTTCCCCAAAGGTAACTGCATCTAATTTTTTCATACCAACACCTCGCTCTCTAGTTGCTCAATAAACCTGACATAATCTTTTGTTTTTTCAATTGGCTGGATCGGAAATTCCAGGGCCTTGGTTAATTCGGCTGGAAAAGTATTAAATACCCTCTTCCAACTGTGACTTTGTCCTTTTTGCAATGGCACCGTTACAAGCCCTTTTTGGTTTTTTTCAACCTGTTTTAAATGCAGATAATGGACGAATGGTGCTAGCTCCGTTAACGCTTCTTCAACACTCTGATTGGCATAATACCAATTTCCGGCGTCAAATGTCATTTTTACGGGAACCTTTATTGCTAATGCGCTTTCAAAAAAGGTTTTAAGGTTCTGTATATTCCCGCCATAGAGCGTCTGATCATTTTCAACCAACAATTGAATTTCCGTTTGTTGTTTTAAAAAGTTGAAAAGATCGATAAGGTTAGATTGATCTTTTTGAAAATGGCCCAGCGATACCTTAAGCCAGCCTGCTCTGAGGGTTAGAGCTTCTTCAAATACCGTTGTTAACATTTCTATATTTAATTGATGATCCTCTTTCCATAATTCAATTGGTGCAGAATAGACCGTGAATAATCCGAAACGGGCGATTTCCTTTTTGATTTGAGTTAATTGCTGAACTTTTTCATTCTCGGGCAAAAGTTCTCTGCGAACTTCAACCCCATAGGCACCCGCTTTTGCGATGTGCTCAATGTAGAAGAGCTGCCCACTTTCCAGTACTTCGTCTCGTCCGAAAGCATTCAACGGTATAATTACGTTTTGCATTTCGAAGATCCTTTCTAAGTTGCATTATTGATAAATCGATTTAGTAAATCGGTTTACTAAATCGATTTATCTTGATTATAAACCAGGTGTAAGCGTTTTTCAACCATTAAATATAAAAAAAAACGCCTAAGCATTGTTCAATTGATAGAACCTGCTTATCGCCCTTTTTCTGCATGTTCATCTGGTTACCTTCAATGCCTTTATTCTCTGTTAAAGTGCTTCAGAACGCTCATCTGATTACCTTCGTAGAGGCAGTCTTTTGTACAGCTTTCAATTTTTAAAAGAAAAGTTCTTTTCTAGAAAAGCATTATGGTGACACAAACGGTCACAGCTTGGCCGCCAGACGAATTTGAAAAATGGCTCCTTGTGGTATGTTTGGCAAAGCTGTGATCGATCCGTTATGTCCTTCAATGATGGCTTTTGTAATCGCCAAACCAATTCCTGTTCCACCTGAATCCCCGCTATAAAAACGTTCAAAGACTTTTGTTTCCTCACCTGGTGAAAATCCAATTCCGTCATCCTTTATTTCAAGAACAACTAGATCATTCTTTTTATAGACAACGACCTCAATCGTGTTTTTAGCATAACGAAGTGCATTACCCAATAAATTAATAAACGCCCGTTTAAGCTTCTCTTCATCCATTAAAATCGAATCCGAAATTGAATTCTCGATGTGGATCGTAATCCCGTTTTGTTCAGCAATGGCCCCGACACTTTTTACCGCATCCCTTAATACAGCATCAAGTGGTGCCGCCATAAATTGAAAGGATTCCTCGACATTCTCGAGTTTGGCTAAATATGTAATGCTTTCTACAATTTTTTTCAAGCGCTGACTTTCAAGAATAATCACATTCAAGCTGTGCTCCGCTTCTACTCCCGTGACAATCTGATCCAAGATCAGCTCAGCATTGCCTTGGATCGCCATTAACGGGGTCTTTAATTCATGCGAAGCATTTTGGAAAAAGGACTTTTGATTTTCATTATACTGTTTGATTCTCTGGGACATCATGTTAAAGCTGTCCGCTAATTCCTTTATTTCATCATTGGTCTCAATCTTAATGGCTTTATTCTCTTCTTTTATCGAAAAATTCCTCATTGCTGAGGCCAACAACCGGATCGGTTTTGTTAAACTTCGTTGAAAAATCATTCCTAACAAGAGTGCGAGAAGGGCCGAGATCACTAAACTAATCAGTTGTGAACGCCGCATCATTTGGTTAATTTTTTGCAAATCATCCAGTTTTTCCACAAGGGTAACCGATCCTTTGACATCACCGTTTGCCGAATAAATCGGCACGTTTTCTGAAACAAACGTTTTTCGCTGCTTCTGGTACTGTTTTAAGAGGGCTGGCCGCAAATCCGTATAAATAATAGCCTGATTTTCATTGAAGATAATCATTTTCGAAGACATAAGTTTTTCCGAAATGACAAAGGCCCGTCGCTTTTCAAGCTTTGCTTGGACATTCTCATTGGAAAGGGCATCTTTACTCAATAAGCGGCTGATGACTTTTGCTTCTTTTTGCAACTGTAGCTTTGTTTCGTGAATTAAATAATTCTGGGAGATAAAGTGAAAGGAGAAACTGGTTACGATAAAAATGCAGCCTATCAGTAAAAAATAGGTTAAAAACAGTTTTCCACCAATTTTCATCTTACTCATCCAGTCTGTACCCATATCCCCAGATGGTCGATAGCTCCACAGAAGAATGGTACATTTCTAATTTTTTCCGAACCCGTTTCACAAGATCGTCGATCAGCCTACCATCGCCGGCATACTCATAGCCCCAAATCATTTCCAGCAGTTCTTCTCTTGTAAATGGCTTTCCTTTATGACAGGCCAAAAAGACAAACAGATCATATTCCTTTGTGGTAAGTTTGATTTCTTGACCATCTTTTTCAATATATCTCTTTTCTTGGTCAATCGTTACATCGCGAACATTGATGGTTGATTGTACACTTGTTTTTTCCATCCGTTTAAAAATATTTCTTATCCGTATCATCAGTTCTCTCGGGCTGAATGGCTTTGTTAAATAATCATCACCGCCCAGCTCTAATCCTAAAATCCGATCAAACTCACCATCGCGGGCAGATACAAAAATGATCGGCAGGTCGCTCACGCGGCGAATTTGCTTACAAAGCTCAAGCCCATCCAAATACGGCATCATAATGTCAATAATCAGCAGGTCTGGTTTTAAGCGCTGCATTTCGTCATATACATTTCGGCCATCTGAAAAAAGCGTAACTTTATAGCCTTCGTTTTCGATATATTTTTGGAGAACATCACGGATGTTTTTCTCATCATCTACAACAAAAATATGCTTCACTATTCTTCACCTCACTTTTCATTATAGTAAAAATAGAGATAGGTTTCGAAACCTATCTCTACTTTTTTAAACTCCAGTCTTCGTTTGAAAAACTCCGATTAATTGATCCAACTGGGCAATCTTTTCTTTCATTTTGGCGTTTATTTGCTGATGGGTGGAAATAAGCTGGTTAATTTGGCTTGTCACATCGCTTGAATTATTTTTTACAGCCTGTTTAAGGGAGGCTCGTTCAGTTTTCCCTTCTTTTACAAGGTTTTTAATATCTTGATTGAGCGATTTTAATTGTGGTTTTAGAGCTTTTGCCTGCTTGATTTCATCCTTATTCTTGCTGGTTTTAGCAGCAAGGAATAAATCTAGTAGCTGGTCTCTTTTTTGAAGCAGTTGCTTTGATAAATCCAAACGATCTTCTTTTAACTGGTTGATTTGATGAATTTGGTCTTTATGCTGATTGAGAAAATTGAATCGTTTCCCGACATGTTGCTGGATGTTGGCCTTTGGTGCTTGTACCACTTGAGTTGAATTTGTATCGGCTAATGCACTCTTGATTCCAAAAATGCCTCCGCCCAGCAGCACCGCCATACTGACACCCACTAATATTCCTTTTTTCATACAATCACTCCTTCCTTGTCTACTCTTTTAAGTATAGACAATAGAATCGGGATTTTTGGGGGAAGATTGTATGAAAAGTGTGTGAAAATCTCACGGATTGCGATTTTGCGAAATAATTGCTGGTTTTGGCGAAATAATAATGTTTTTCGGCGAAATTAATGCCTATTTTGGCGAAATACTCCTAAAGTTTGGCGAAATCCCCATCAACCTGGCCTGGGATTCTCACCGCAAACGTACTTCCTTTTCCTACTTCGCTTGCTAATTGAATCGCACCGCCATGTGTATCAACAATCCATTTAGCAATCGAGAGTCCTAAGCCATGGCCCCCAACCTGCCGCGAACGTGATTTATCCACGCGGTAAAAACGTTCAAAAATGCGGGGGAAATCCTCTTTTTTAATACCTATCCCTGTATCCTGGACGCTAAACCAAAGTTCATTTCCTCCATTTTTAAGTACTAACTTTACTTCGCCTCCTCGAGGTGTGTATTTAATGGCATTATCCAAAAGAATATACAATAATTGCGATAATCGTTGTGAATCTCCCGTCGCCTTCAATGCACTTGGGGCATCCATACTAAGGGAAATTTCCTTTTCAGCCGCCAAGGGACTAACTGACTCAATTGCTTTTTCCGCAAAAGGCCGAAAATCAAAGGTCTCTTTTTTCATCACATTTGCATTTGAATCCGATCGCGCCAAAGTCAACAAGTCACCAACTAAGCCTGTCATTCGTTTCACTTCCTGTCTCATATTGGACAGCAGCTTTTCAACAAATCCCTCTGGCTCTACCGTCATTTCCATCGCATCAATGGAAGACAGCAGCACACTTAAGGGAGTCCGCAGTTCATGGGAGGCATCGGCGACAAATTCGCGCTGTCGGCTAAAGGCAACGCTAATCGGAACCATCGCCCGCTTTGACATCACAACACTAATAAACACAGCCACACCGAAAAAAGCAATCCCTAACATCACAAGAATCAGCAACAGCCAATGAAACAGCTGATAGGCGAAAGAGATATCTTTTCCAATGTACAGTCTGCCAATATACTGGCCTTTCACATAAATCGAATGACTGGCAATCATGAGATGAATATCTTGGTTCATTTCATGCGGCCGAAATTCTCCTCTGCCTCTCGGGCCTGTTTCCACATGGAGGGTTTCCTTGCGAATTTCGTTATCGTTTTGAATTCTCCCATTCACGAGATTAAGAAGACTCTGGCGCAGACGGTGATTGGCTTCATTGCCCATCATCATCCTGCCATTTTGGTCCACCGCATAGTAAAAATATTGGTCAACACCCGCAAACACCACTTCTTGATTTTGAAAACTAGTTAAATCCTTTTGTGTATTTTTCACCATATAATCTTCAATAAAGCTGGCCTCTTGACCTACTAATGATTGAAGCTCATGCTCTTGATTTTTGATAATAACTACATAAAGGACGGAATAGACAATAAAGATAAAAACAATCAAAAACAGCATAATCAATCCGCTATACGTTCGCGTCAGTCTGTTCTGTGTACTTTTAAAAACATCCTTTTCATTACGATTGAGAAGTGCCCGAATGAGCGAAACAAGATTCGCTTTCAATTTTGTACCCTACCCCTCTTATACTTTGCAGCAGGTTCTGCTTTCCGAAGCCTTCTAGCTTTCTTCGAATCAATTTAACTGTTGCATCAATGGTTTTAGGCGCAACCTCGCTGTCCAATCCCCAAATTCGGTCTAATATGACTTCACGGGGCAGGACTTGTCCTTTATTTTGTACCAATAAATCCAGAAGTTCAAATTCACGGGGACTCAATTGGACATGCTGATTTCCCATGGAAACTACGTGACTAAGCCGATTCAGGGCCAAACCAGCAATTTCAATTTCTTCTTCCACAATCGGAGCAAAGTTTCGACGGGAAAGGGCACGGAGCCGTGCTAATAATTCCCCAATTTCAAATGGTTTAACCAAATAATCATCGGCCCCCGCATCTAAACCATAAATACGGTCTTCCACTGTATCTTTTGCGGTCAAAATCAAAATGGCCCCCGAATACACTTCCTTCCGCAGCCGACGACAGACTTCAATCCCGTCTCCATTTGGCATCATCCAATCGAGAATAAGAATGTCGTAGTGTCCAGAAGTAGCGTAATAATAGGCATCCTCACCATTTATAACAAGATCAACCTTATATGGGCCTTTCTTTTTTAACATATAAACAATTAAATTTCCCAGACTTGGGTCATCTTCAGCTAATAAGATATTCATCTTCACTGAACTCCTCTCACTTTATATTCCGAAGTCTAGCAGAGAGAACTTTATTTTTACTTAAGAATGCTGATGTTCGCAAAATTGTGCGAAAAAACAGGAGCACATCTAACATGATGTACTCCCCTTGTTCTGGCTATAACGTTACTTTCTCCGCTTTTAGTTTTTCAATTTCCACCAACAATTCTTCATCATCGACAAGATTTTGGAAGGCCGGTTCATATGATACGTTTCCAGCTTGTACTTTTGCCTCCATTAATAGGATTTGTTCTTCTGCCCGCGCTACGCCTCTGGCAATCGTGTCAGTTTGGAAGGAAACAGTTGCTTTTTGAATTTCCTGCATCGATTGGGCAACGTTCGCACGTGAAGCTAAAAGGACTTTCTTTTGCAGTAGCTCATGGTACGTATCTTTGAGCCCATTTAACTTTTCAGTCAGCGTTTGCGTTTGCTCTTTTAAAGTTTCATATTGTGCCTCATAAAGCTTTAGTTGTTTTTCATGGGTTAACTTTTCCTGTACGGCTAATTTAGCCATGGCCTCGTCGCCTTTTTCAATGGCTAGCTTTGCTTGACGGGTTCTTTTATCAATTAATTCTGTCGTATTTAAAATAAGGGCAGCTTGCTTTTTCTCGGTAAAAATTTGTCTTGCTAATGCTTGTTGGCCTTTATCAATTTCTTGTTCCATTTCCCGTGAATATTCATTCAGCATCGCTATCGGATTTTCCAGTCCATCCAATACTCCATTCAGCTCTGCTTTTGTAATCCTTTTTAGTCGTTTAAAAATTCCCATCTTTTTCATTCTCCTTTTTATTTTTTAAAGATTTTTCCCATTGATCTAAAATATTTCCATTCATCGTACTTACAGGTGTATATGAACTTACGAAAGGTGTATCAATCAATTGCTGCATTGAAGAAGATTTTGTCTTTCTTCTTAGCCATCTCAACACGAGAATCACAATGGCTGCGGCAATGATTAGGAATAACAAAACTCCAAAAATATGAAAGTCTCCTCCATGATGGTGGCCATACATAAATTCATGCCGCCCAAAACTACTTTGGCGGCCCATCATTCCACCTTGAGATCCCATCATTCCACCTGAGCGGAATCCATTAGGTCCAACCGAAAATTGGCGACGTGGTTCAAATAGATGTCGGACAATATTGATTCCAACGAGGATAAAAGCTACGATTGCTCCCCAGAAAATTCCTTTCTTT
The DNA here is from genome assembly GCF_030915385.1 of Neobacillus sp. PS3-12. GTDB lineage: Bacteria > Bacillota > Bacilli > Bacillales > Cytobacillaceae > JAEVLT01. The sequence goes on from NZ_CP133268.1 coordinate 1,900,982, forward strand.
ACTCTAGCACTCAACCATGTTTCCTCCTTTCATTCTTGATGATTAGAAGTTTAATAGAGAATGGTGAAAACTTGGTGAAAGGATACGTCTTGATTTTGAAAAAGAATACTATTTTCAGTTTAGAAAATTTAGGATAAAATGACTCAGAGGTGGAAAGTGTGAAGTATCGTTGGATATGGTGGGTTTTGGTTATCTTATGGTGTATACAAATATTCTATTTTACCGCCCTGCCAGTTTATAATGATGAACATACAAGAGGATTTTTGGAAAAGCTACTGACTCCTGTTTTTCCAAAGGACTCATTTGTTATAACTGTGATTGATTATCTGATTCGAAAAGGGGCCCACATTACCGTTTTCGGTATACTTGCGGTTTTATTCAAAACAGCACTAAATCGGAAATGGCGCAAGGAGTATTTGTTCGCCTGGCTATTTACAGCTTTTTATGCTGGCACGGATGAATGGCACCAATCTTTTGTACCTGGCCGAACATCTTCTATTTATGATGTCATGATTGATTCAGCTGGGGCATTTATCTTTTTATTTTGTTTATTTTTATGGAAAAAAACTAAGCGAAGATTTCACTAATCAACCTGTTTAACCCAATTATTATTACTACACGAAAAGACCAGTCCCTTCCGGAACTGGTCTTATGTATTCATATAGCAATTCCTTTAATCCCTAACTAGATAGATGTTTTCCTTTTTAACAGAGTTGTGCTCCTGTTTGTTTTTATATTTTCTTTCATAATTAACAAACATCGAAACATTTACGAGTATTCCCATCGCAATGGCCAATTGTATGAGTGATGAACCCCCATAGCTGACAAATGGAAGCGGGACACCTGCAAGCGCAATAAGACCGGAAACCCCAGCAAGATTGATAAAAGCCTGAATCCCAATCATGCTTGAAATCCCTATCGCTAGTAAACTGCCAAATGGATCCCTGCATTTCATAGCCGTATAGAAGCCTCGTAAAACTATATAGGATAATAGAAGAATCACAAAGCCTACACCCCATATACCCAGTTCCTCACCTATGACAGCCATAATAAAGTCTGTATGGGATTCCGGCAAATATCCGAGCTTTTCGACCCCTTGCCCTAACCCTAAACCATTAATACCACCCGAACCCAGCGCCAGGAATGAATTGACAAGGTGATATCCTGTTGTTTGCTGGTATTTAAACGGATCACTTAAAACGGAAAATCGACTCATTCGGTATGGTGCAAAAATTTTATTATGAAACACAAGGACAACAGGGATGGACACAATCGCAGCAAAAAGAACCAGCTTCCCAATATTTTTAAAACTCATGCCGGAAGAAATAATCATTGCTGCTGCAAACAACAGAATAATTTCAACAGTACCGAAGTCTGGCTGGCTGGCAATCAACATACAAACAAGTCCTAAATAAATTAAAGGCGGAACAATTCCTTTATTAAATTCATTAATATAATGTTGTTTTTTGGCATAGATAGCAGACAGATAAATGATTACACAAAGCTTGATGAACTCAGATGGTTCTATGCTTAAAGGACCAATCCGAATCCAGCTTTGGGCTCCGCCTGCAACGTGACCGAAAAGAGTGAGAATCATTAAAACACCTAATGATGAAAAAACCATTGTCATGAGGAATCGGGTATTTGTAAGGATTTTATATGGAAATAAAGCAGTTACCACAAAGAGAATGGCAGCGATAATCAAAAATAATTTCTGTTTTTGATAAAAATAATCACTTGAAACACCATATCTTTGGACTGCTGTCACCATGCTTGCACTATAAACCATTATTAAACCAAAAAGTGATAATAGCACAACAGCAATTACTAAAGAATAATCATATGATCTTAGCATTTTCTTAAACATCTTCTCGCCACCTTTCCACACATTTTTAATTTTGATTTCTCGACAGATTAAAATACTGATAACACAACCAGGATTAACGATAAAATCACAAGGATAACAATGGTAGCCCATCCGATGATATTATTGAACAATTTATTGGTATGTTTTCCCATGACCTCAGGATTGTTTACCAAAATCATCATACAGATCAGAATGACTGGTAACAGAATTCCATTTATTCGCTGCGACCACAAAGTGATTTCTATTAATGGGGCATTTGGAATTAAGATAATACCTGCAGAAATAATCAATATCACCGTGTATAGCCAGTAAAACTGCGGAGCTTCCTTCCACTTTTTTTCAATTCCCGCTTCGAAACCAAAAGCTTCACAAACATAAAAAGCTGTAGCAACCGGAAGAATGGTTGCTGAAAAAATAGAAGCTACGAAGAGGCCAAAGGCAAATACCTGTGAAGCCAAGGCCCCGGCAAAAGGCTTTAGGGCAAGGGCTGCATCTTTAGCATCGGTAATTTGCGTGCCGTGTCCATTGACAAATAAAGTCGACCCACAAGCAACGATAATAAAAAAGGCAACGACAATTGTGGCCACACAGCCCACAATGATATCAATTATTGTGTATTTATAATCCTCCACTTTCAATCCTTTTTCAATTACGGAAGATTGCATATAAAACTGCATCCAAGGAGCAATGGTTGTACCAATAAGGCCAATGACGGTTGATACATAATTAAAATTCATTTCAACCTTTGGGTGGATCATCGCAGCGCCGATATCCGTCCAATCCGGCTTTCCCATTAAAGCTGAAACAATGTAAGACAATAAGGCCACGCTAAAAATTAAAAAGATTTTTTCCGCAAAGCGGTACGTCCCCTTTACAACCAGGATCCAAACTGCCAATGCAGAAAGCGGAACAGCAATGATTTTATGTACATGAAAAATCTGCATACTGCCCGCTACCCCAGCAAATTCCGTCATTGTATTGCTGATATCTGCCAGAAGCAAACCAAGGAAAATGAAAAAGGTCACCTTTACCCCGGCATTTTCTCGAATAAGGTCTGCCAGTCCTTTCCCTGTTACAACCCCCATTCGAGCATTCATTTCTTGAATAATTAACAGTACGATAAAAGCAGGGATCAATGTCCATAAAAGATTATACCCATATAAGGCACCAGCAACGGAATAAGTCGTGATTCCTCCGGCATCGTTGTCCACACTTCCGGTAATCACTCCTGGGCCGACAAGTGAAAAGAATATAAGCATTTTTTTCCACAAAGTGGGCTTTTTCGTTACATTCGCAATCATAGTCCCATCCTTTCTATCGCCTTCTTCTTCTTGCCTTCAGCAAATTGTGCACAACGTCATTAATATGAACCATCCCAATGAGAGTCATGTCATCATCAACCACCGGCACACCCAGCAGATTATATTTTTCAATGATTTCATTTAAGTCTTCAATCTTTTCATCATCTCTTACATAGATGAGGTCTCGATTTATTATTTGATTAAGTTTTACCTTCGGGTCAGCTAAGACCAAATCACCCAATGAAAAATGGGAGATAAGATGGTCGTGTTCATCGATAATAAATAGATTATTAACGTATTCTGGGTCAGGCTTCAGTCTGCGAAGTTCCTCCATTGCATCGTTAACTGTTATATCTTCAGGAAAGGATATAAATTCAGTAGTCATTAGGCTTCCAACCGATTTTTCCGGATAGCCCATAAGTTCACGGACCTCGAGAGAAGAATCCTGATCCATCCTGCTGAGGATTTCATTGGCTTGTTCATCATCCATTTCCTCCAAAATATCTGCAACTTCGTCTGTAGGCATTTTTCCCAACATACCAGCAGCATCATCAGCTGAAAGATTTTCGATGACATTCAGCTGGGCCTCGATCACCAATTCTTCCAGGACATCTGCTGCTTTCTCAGTCTCCAAGGCCGAAAAGACAGCAAGCTGGCTCGTTCTATCTAAATCCTCAAGAATATCTGCTAAGTCGGAGGGGTGGAGAGTATCAAGCTTCATATAGGATTTTGAAAGTTTAATCCCCTGGCGAAATAAGTCTATCGTTTCTACTTCTTCCCAAAGCAGAAATCTACTTGGTATATTAACTCCCAAAGGTTTTAGCGTATGCTTCAGTGGCTTAGCCACCCCAAGTCTACGCAGAAGTCCCTCGAAGCCAATATCAACCGCGAGTAAATAGATCCCATTGGACAAAACGGCAAGCCTTAAATCGTTTACCCGGACTACTTTTCTTCCGTCCATATCAACAATTTGTTTATCAAGAATATGTTTGACAAGAAATAAAGTGTTTTCAGATGGAATTTCTTTTTCGATCAAACTTTTACATCGAATTGAATATTGGTTATTCTTTTTTGTAATCAAAAACGAGGAAAAATCTACAATCATCTTTTTATTCCCCATCTTGATTTTTGCCGCAATGACGAGGGGCCGGACAGCTGTCACATCAACCACTAGATCCAGTAGTTTTCCTTCAAGTTGATTTTGCCCATTCAAGACTTTATTCCCTAGGATACGGCTTAAATAAAATGTTTGGACAGCTGGCACAGCACGCCCCCCTTGTCTAATCTCAAAATGATATTTTCTTATGTGAATGATCCATAATTATTTTTAAACAAATAATTTAACACAGCCTAATAACAATAAGAAACGTATTATTAATATTCGAATTCTACGACCAATTATTTTTTTCGTCAATTCTTTTATCGAAAAATAGTGAAATTATTTCAACTAATTATGCAATTGTTTTATTTTCCTAAAATACACCATATGCTATACTATTGTAGGGTGATTATACATGACTGAGATTATACACGACTTCGGAGAATGCTTACGCTTTCTTTTACATAAAAAAGGCATAAGCGCTGAAGGGCTAGTTAAACAAATGAATCAAACCGAAGTGGTAAAAACAAATAAACCCGCGATTTCACGAGTCATAAACGGCAAAAGAGAAGCAACAGTCGAGGAAATTCACATCATCGCAAATATACTTGATAGTCCACTATTATTAGAAGCGTTTAATTTATATAAAGGGTATAAAGATTCCAACGACGAAACAATACTGCTCGCTTTTTACGAAGTTCAAGACCGCATCCACAGCATCGATGAAAACCCTAAAGAAGAGCGCCCCCTTATCAATTACGCCGTCTTATATCAATTCGTTAAGAGCCTTTACAAACAATGTTTGAGCTATGATGTCTCATCACAGCTTAAGGATGGTTTTTTATTAAAACTTTATCATGTAAGTGGGTTTCCCGTCATGATCCAACAGTTGCGGGCAATGTATTTATGTTTTTTTCATTCTTCAAATCTATCAAAATCAGATCGTGCCTGGCTCGCAGCAGCTTTGCTATACTTTATCAACCCAATCGACTTCATTCCAGATTTTATCGTCGGCGGAGGTTATACAGACGATGCAATCGTGACCGGTTTTATCTTTTTAAAGCTATCCAAAATATTACTTTCCTATATAAACAAAAATCCAGACTTCATTCCTGTTAGTACCGAAAACATTGAGCCGAACATCTAGAATGGAATTATTTCAACGAAATATGAAATTATTTCGTCAAAAAAAGGGAGGTGATCAGCCTCCCTTTGAATAATTAACCAATTGGTAATACTTTAATTAATTTAAAGCACGTTTTCTTAAAATGAATCCTGCTGCTATCATTAATAGAGATAAAAGTAATAGAACCGTAGAATCCACTGCAGAACCAGTATTAGGCAATGTGTATCCTGCCTTCAATTGCGTATTGTTGCTACTGTCCGCTTTTGTATTTAGGAAAAATAGAACAGAAAAATAGAACCATTTATATTCAAAAAAATAACCTTAACTTTTAAAAGTTTAAGGTTATATGAGTGTCGAGAAACATATTTGTAAGAAGATGCTCAGCCTTCGGACACTGTCACACTTTTTGGCTGTACTTTGTCCGAAGTTACCTCTACTTCGGACATTGGCACAATTTTTGGGCGGTACCTTGTCCGAAGTAGAATTTGCATCTTAGCCATTTTAGAGATTATGAATCTGCCAGTCTATTTCTTTGCGGCCAATTTTTCGTAAAAAGGCATTGGCACGCGAAAATGGTTTACTCCCAAAGAAGCCTCGGTTCGCCGAAAACGGACTTGGATGGGGCGACTTGATGATGAAATGCTGCGATGAAGTGATCAATTGCTGTTTTTGCTGGGCGAAAGCTCCCCATAAGATAAAAACAACTGGTGTTTCCCGCTTATTTAATGTTTCAATGACCTTGTCCGTGAACATTTCCCATCCAAGGCCTTTATGCGAATTGGGAGTTCCTGCTCGGACAGTTAATACCGCGTTTAACATTAATACTCCCTGTTTTGCCCATTCAACCAAATAGCCATGGGTTGGAATATAACATCCCAAATCATCCTGCAATTCTTTGTAGATATTTCTCAAGGATGGTGGAATGACTACCCCTGGCTTCACTGAAAAACTTAATCCATGGGCCTGTCCAGGACCATGGTACGGGTCTTGACCGATGATTACAACATTTGTGTCTTCATATGGCGTATAATGCAATGCATTGTAAATATCGTACTGATCGGGATAAATGGTGCTCGCTTGGTACTCGTTATAAAGGGATTTTCTCAACTGTTGATAATAGGATTTCGCAAACTCCGTTTCCAGTAAAGGTGCCCAATCATTTTTTAAAATGGTCATAATCGCTCCACACTCGATTCTTTAAATTCCTATATCTATTATAAATGACAAAAGAGTTAATATGTTTTTGGAGAATTTTCAAAACTTTTCAGATTACTGCCGTTCATATTTAGATTAAAATAAAAACTAATTACCTTATTGAAAGAGTGAACGCCTTGGAATCTAGCAAACTTAATAATCGAATACCACTTTTTTGTTTTGTGACACTTGTTTTTTGGTTTTCTATGTATACTTGTGTTCCCATTTTAACAGCCTACTTAAAAGACCTGGGCGCATCCAATCGAATGGCCGGACTGATTGTAGGGATGTACGGTTTAAGCCAAATGCTGCTGCGAATACCGGTTGGAGTTCTTTCCGACAAATTTCATAAACGAAAAGTGTTCATTCTCTTTGGACTGATTTTTTCCATCTTGTCAGGGGCTGGGATTCTCATCAGTCAAAATGTTACTTGGATCTTAGTTCTTCGTGCATTGGCAGGAGCAGCTGCAGCAACCTGGGTTGATTTTACGATCCTGTTTACTAGTTATTTTTTAAAGGAAGAAACGAGCAAAGCAATTGGAACGATCTCATTCTATAATATGACCGGCCAAATGCTTGGGATTTTGTGCGGTGGATGGTTTGCGGATCAATTTAGCTGGCAATCCTCCTTTTTAATAGGTGCAGTTGTTGGTGGTGCAGGTTTATTAGTAGGGTTCTTTATCGTGGAGCGTTTTGATGAAAAAGCACAAAGCATTACCACCAAAGCTGTTTTACAGGTTGCCAGCGACAAGGTCCTTTTAACGGTATCGTTTCTAGCGATCCTGTCCCAGCTATTAACCTTTGCGACCGTTTTTGGATTCACGCCTGTTTTTGCCCAATCATTAGGGGCTACTAAATTTGATATGGGGCTGTTGACCTTTTTTTCTACCTGTCCTTCGGCGATTGCCGCCTGGGTTGGCGGGGGCTACTTAACTTATAAATTTGGTGAAAAAAAAGTAGTGATTACAGGGTTCGTTTTGACGGGCATTTTTACCCTCTCGATTCCTTTTACCAGCAGTATCTGGATGTTAATTTTAACACAAGCCCTGGCAGGTATTGGTAGAGGGATTGTTAATCCGATTTTAATGTCCTTGAGTATCAAGGATGTTGATCCGGGAAAAAGATCTACTGCGATGGGATTTTACCAAGCTATTTACGGATTGGGAATGTTCGTTGGTCCTTTAATGATGGGGATCCTCGGGGATTGGTTGACATTGAAGCAAGGATTTATCCTGATTGGTCTTGTCGGCTGTATTACGGCTGGTTTATCTCAGATCATGATCAAGGAAGCAAAAGTTTCAAATAAAATGACAGCATAAAATCTTCTAATTGCTTTCAGAGTCATCGGTACGCCTTCTCTTCTCGATGCCCTTGAGAGCTTTTTTTCTGCTTTCTTGGGAATCGACAATCATTCTCAATGACCTTGAGAGTTCTTTTTCCACCTTCTTGGGCATCGATGGGCCCTCTCGATGACCTTGGGAGCAACTTTTTTCTCACCACGGGCACTGACGGGCCTTCTCGATTACCTTGGGAGCTTTTTTTCTGCCTACATGGGCATTGACAACCATTCTCGATGACCTTGAGAGCAATTTTTCGGCCTTCTCGGGCACTGATGGGCAGATGGACCCTCTCAATGACTTTGAGAGGTCACTTTCCCCCATTTTGGGCACCAACGAGCCTTCTCGAAAAAAATACCCCGATCCACAAAAGAACGGGGAATGTTTATTTGATCTGATATAATTTGCATTTTTCATAAAAGCTTGTTTTGCCTACTTCCAGAATTTTCGCAGCCTCCAATTTATTGCCATTGGCAACTGCTAGAGCATTTAAGATTGCCTGCTTTTCAACTGTAGCTACTATTTCTTTTAACGGTTTAGGAGTCAATGGAATGATGGCCGCTAAGTGATTTGTTTGAGTGTTGGTGTCATTGTGCTGATTATGATTAGTTTCTGCTGCTGGTTCTTGTAAATAAAGCGGAAGGTGGATTAACTCTATCTTGTTACCATTTAAGACATTGATCGCTCGTTCCAGCACATTTTCCAGTTCACGAATATTTCCCAGCCATTTATGCCGCTGAAGCCTTTCGATGACTCGTGAAGATAGCTGGATGCCTTTGCGGTAAAATTTCTTTTCCAGCTTCTCGAGTAATTTAATAGAAAGCAATTCGATATCATCCTTGCGTTCCCTAAGCGGCGGGATCTCAATTTTCACCACATTTAAACGGTAATATAAATCCTGACGGAACGTACCTTCATCAACCATTTTCTCTAAATTGCGGTGGGTGGCTGAAATAATCCGCACATCCACTGGGATCGATTTATGGCCGCCGATTCGATGGATTTCTTTTTCCTGCAGAGCACGTAATAGTTTGCTTTGCATCGAAAGCGGCATATCGCCAATTTCATCAAGAAACAGGGTTCCATTATGGGCAAGCTGGAACAAACCCTTTTTTCCGCCTTTTTTAGCTCCGGTAAAAGCGCCATCCTCATAGCCGAATAACTCCGATTCCAATAGGTGTTCTGGAATGGATGCACAGTTTATCGGGACAAATGGGTGTGATGCCCGCAGGCTGCTGTTGTGGATCGCGTGGGCAAACAGTTCTTTGCCCGTTCCCGATTCACCTTTTATGAAAACAGACGACTGACTTCCTGATATACGTTCTGCTAATTTTTTTACCGTCAGGAACGATGGACTCACCCCAATTAAATCATCGAAACGATATTTGCTTTTCATTTCCTTTTCAGCTTTTGCTTTATAAAAGTTAAGCTCTTCGGCGAGATGTTCAATTTTATTTTTATAAAGCCTTAGTTCATCTGGATTTCGAAAAATGACTGTCCCTAATGCACCAACCAGTTCACCGTTCACAATCAGAGGATAGCGGTTTGCAATCATTTCCGTTCCATGGATTGGCTGAAGCGCGGCCAGCTCTTTCTGGCCTGTTTTGGCGACAATATGCATGCGGGTATTTTCGATTACATCTTGGACAGGTTTCCCTAAAGCGCTTTCAACTGTTGTTCCTATAAAATCACAATAAGCTGAATTGATATAGCAAATAATCCCCTCACGATTCACCACTACAATACGTTCAGCTGATAGATTAATAATTTCCTCAAGCCAATTATTCGGGATTTCTACCATACCTAAGTTCATGAACATATCACCCCCCATACGTATAAGTTTATTATAGCAAAAAAAAGGTTGCTTTTTTAAGATAAAAAAAACTGCCAAATGGCAGCATACCAAAACATGGATAAATTATCAAAAAAAATAACCCTATTCGATTTAACCATCGAATAGGGTCTTATTGGAAAATTATTGAGCTGTATAACCGCCATCTAAAATAACGGCCTGGCCTGTGATTCCTTTTCCTTTATCACTGGCCAAGAAAACAGCATAATCAGCAATCTCTGTAACAGATAATAAACGTCTTTGTGGAACAAGCGGGAACAATACTTCCTCAATGACATTCTCAAGCGGGACATTCCTCGTTGCCGCTAAATCTTTCATTTGACCTCTTACAAGCGGTGTATCAACATAGCCCGGACATAATGCATTGACGGTAATTCCATGGGCAGCGCCTTCCAATGCTGCAACCTTTGTTAACCCAATAACCCCATGCTTAGCGCTGTTGTACGCAGCTTTACCCGCAAAACCAATGACACCATTAATGGAAGCCATATTGATCACTCTGCCAAAACCTTGCTCTTTCATTTTTGGAAATACATTTTTGATTCCAATAAAAGAACCTGTCAGCATAATTTTTACCAATAACTCAAACTTTTCAGTAGGGAATTCCTCAATTGGTGCAACATATTGAAGCCCGGCATTGTTGACTAAAATATCAATCGTTCCAAATTTCTCATACACAGCATCAAGGGCAGTTTTAAATCTTTGCTCATTTGTCACATCACATGGTGCCGAGAATGCTTCGAATCCCTGCTCTGTTAATTCATTGGCTACTAAGTCGCATTTTTCTGCATTCATGTCAGAAATGACAACATTTGCGCCCTCATTTGCAAAGGTTTTGGCAATCTCCAAGCCAATACCACTGGCAGAGCCCGTAATAAAGGCAGTTTTTCCTTCAAGCAATTTTGTCGTATAAACCGATTTTTTTTCTTCAGCCTTATCCATTTATAACTCCCTCCCTTTCTTAAACAATACCAAAAATTGTATAGACCCCAATAACAATAAACACTGCAACTGTTTTAATCAGAGTAATAGCGAAAATATCACGATAAGATTGTTTGTGGGTTAGTCCAGTAACAGCAAGCAGCGTAATTACAGCTCCGTTGTGCGGAAGAGTATCCATACCGCCTGAGGCCATTGCCACAACACGGTGCATAACTTCTGGAGGAATATTGGCTGCGGCAATCGCTTGGTTGTACTTATCTGCCATCGCACTTAACGCAATCCCCATTCCGCCTGAGGCAGACCCAGTTACACCGGCTAAGGTACTAGTTGTAACAGCTCCGTTTACAAGCGGATTAGAAAAAGTACCAGAAATTCCGCCGCTGATCTTTGCAAAACCTGGAAGTGAAGAAATAATTCCGCCAAAACCATATTCAGATCCGGTGTTCATCACAGCAAGCAATGCTCCGGCAATACTCAGATTAAGCCCGGTTTTTAAATCAACGGTTACTTTTCTCATATCAAATAATAGTGCTGTAGCGATCCCAACAAGCAACGATATGGTGACAGCCCAGATAGCAGCATTGGCAGCAACATCCACTGTATACGCTTTCAGGCCAAGAGATGCAAAATCAAAACCATTTGGATACCATTTTGGAATGGCAGTAACTAAGATTTTATTCATCACCGCTACAAGCAAGAGCGGAACAAAAGCAAAGATTTGTCTTAAGACAGGCTGGCTGGTTGTTAAATCAGCAACAGGCTCAACCGCTTCTTCAAGTGCAGCAGCCGTTTCCTCTTTAAATCCGTAGTAGCCTTCGCCTGCTTTTTGCGCTTTTTTCCTTCTCAACTCAAGGTACGTTAACCCTAGCACAATGACAACGATCGCACCGATGATTCCCAGTGTTGGCGCAGCATAAATATTGGTTTTAAAGAAGGTAATCGGAATAACGTTTTGAATTTGCGGTGTCCCTGGCAATGCATCCATTGTAAAGGTAAATGAACCTAGTGCGATCGTGCCCGGAATTAAACGTTTTGGAATATTTGCTTCTCTGAACATTTGTGCGGCGAAAGGATAAATAGCAAAAACGGCTACGAATAAACTTACCCCGCTATACGTTAAAATTGCTCCGAGGATCACGATTGTTAACATCGCACGTTTGGCGCCAATTAAACGGACAATCGTCTTGGCAATCGACTCTGCAATCCCTGACATTTCAATCACCTTACCGAAGATTGCTCCCAGTAAAAAGACAGGAAAATAAGATTTAATAAATCCAACCATTTTTTCCATGAACACGCCGGAATAAAACGGCAAAACATGGGCTGGTGCGATTAGTAATACAGCTAAAAGGGCACAAATCGGTGCAAAAAGGATAACCGAATAACCGCGGTAGGCAACAAACATTAAAAGTCCGAGCGCCAGCAATATAACAAATATCTCCATATACATCCCCCTAATCTTTTTCTCTCTTTTTTCTGAAACCCCTCTAAATAATCAATTGTGCAGATCCCCCAATAAATTCTTGAGTTTGAATTGATTTGGCCACTTTTACATGGTATTTCGCAAAATTTGCATTTATTCCGTAAAAAACGAATGAATATTTCACCAAACAAAGCTTTTGGTATCAAAATCTTAATCTAGTTTTTTTCCATTTCCACAATAGTAGCAATCCCCTGGCCGCCGCCAATACATAGGGCTGCTAAGCCATATCGGGAATTGCGCCGTTTCATTTCATACAACAATGTGACGAGAATCCGCGCTCCACTGGCACCAATCGGATGGCCTAATGCAATCGCCCCACCGTTAACATTTAATTTTTCTCTAGGAATCTCTAATTCACGGCCAACTGCCAATGATTGGGCCGCAAAAGCTTCGTTTGCTTCGACAAGATCGATATCGTCAATCGTCAGGCCCATTTTGCCCAAGGCTTTTTTGGCTGCAGGCACAGGACCGATTCCCATAATTTTCGGATCTACCCCTGCTGTACCATTACTTCGGATCACAGCCATATGCAAAATCCCAAGTCCCTCTGCTTTGTCCCTGCTCATCAGGACAAATGCAGCTGCACCATCATTGATCCCGGAAGCATTCCCTGCTGTAACCGTTCCATCCTTCTTAAAGGCAGGCTTAAGCTTTGCCAGCTGTTCCGCCGTTACACCAGCCCTTGGGAATTCATCTCTTGCAAAAATAATCGGGTCCCCTTTACGCTTTGGTATTTTGACAGGAACAATTTCTTCTTTAAACCTTCCCTCGGTAATAGCCTTTTCAGTTTTCTGCTGACTCCAGGCGGCAAACTCATCTTGTTCTTCCCTTGTTAATCCATATTGCTCAGCCACATTTTCCGCTGTTATTCCCATATGATAATGATAAAAAGCATCATGCAGACCGTCTTGAAGCAAGCTATCCAAGATTTTTCCATCGCCCATACGGTAACCCGTACGCCCCTGTGTCAACAGATATGGAGCCATGCTCATATTTTCCATGCCACCTGCGACCACAATCTCCGCTTCGCCTGTCTGGATCGCTTGTGCCGCCAGATGAACGGCCTTGAGACCGGAACCGCATAATTTGTTAATCGCCATCGAGGTGACTTCAATTGGCAAGCCTGCTTTGATTGCAGCCTGGCGGGCAGGCCCCTGGCCGCCGCCTGCTTGAAGGACGTTCCCCATGATCACTTCATCTACTTGCTCGGGATGGATACCTGCTCGCTTTACTGCTTCCTTAATGACAATGGCTCCCAGCTCTATTGCCGGTGTATCTTTAAGAGCTCCCATAAAGCTCCCAATTGGTGTTCGAACAGCACTGACAATCACAACATCACGCATTCATTTTTCCTCCTAAAATTGTTGGACTTACGATAAACGAAGCCTCCGTTTTTGCTTTAACCGTTTCCAGGTCAACTCCTTCTTGAAGCTCCTCAAGAACCAATCCATCCTCCGTTACTCGGAATACCGCCAGTTCGGTAACGATCAGGTCAACAACTTCACTCCCGGTTAAAGGCAGGCGGCACTTTTCAAGGATTTTTGCTGAACCGTTTTTGGCTGTATGTTCCATCGCCACAATGACTTTTTTAGCTCCTGTTACCAGGTCCATAGCGCCGCCCATTCCCGGCACCATTTTTCCCGGCACCATCCAGTTGGCAAGATTACCTGCAGCATCGACCTCCAAACCGCCTAATACCGTAACATCAACATGTCCACCGCGAATCAATTCAAACGAGAACAAGCTGTCAAAAAAAGCACCTCCGGAAATAATGCCTGCAGGCTGGCCGCCGGCGTTCACCAAATCCGGGTCAATCTCTCCCTCTAGTGGCTTGAGCCCAACGTAACCGTTTTCAGATTGAAGAATGACATTAACACCTTTAGGCAGATAATTAGGCACCATTGTTGGAAGGCCGATCCCTAAATTGACAACATCTCCATCTTTCATCTCTTTTGCAACCCGTGCTGCGATGATCTGTTTTGGACTTAATAGCGTACCCATCATGACGAACAGCCTCCTTGCACAAAAATTTTATCCACCAGGATGCCTGGAGTCATTACTTCATCCGGATCAATATCGCCTATTTCAACCAATTCCTCTACCTGCACAATGACAAGGTCAGCAGCCAAAGCCATTAGCGGATTAAAATTGCGGGCTGAACGGTTATAAATCAGGTTTCCTGCTTTATCTGCTTTGTGTGCCTTTAAAAGGGCAACTTCGGCACGAAGCGGTTTTTCAAGCAAATACTCACGTCCATCCACCATCATCTTGACTTTGCCTTCTTCCACAACGGTTCCAACTCCAGTCGGTGTCAATACGCCGCCAAGTCCTGAACCCCGGCGCGGACACGCTCAGCAAGAGTCCCTTGGGGAACAAGCTCTACATCCATCTCCCCGGCAATCATTTGCCTGCCTGTTTCCGGGTTTGTCCCTATATGGGAAGCAATTACTTTTTTTACCTTGCGGGAGACGATTAATGGACCAACCCCTGTTTCTGTAAAAGCGGTATCATTTGCGATCAGCGTAATATCCTTAACATCTGCTGCAAGCATCGCCGCAATAAGTCCTTGCGGGGTACCAACTCCCATAAACCCGCCGACCATAACCGACATGCCATCTTTAAAAAGTGCGCCAATTTCTTCTGCTGAAATAACCTTACTCACTAAAAAGCACCTCCCAATTTAGAGCTTTTCTCTCTTTCATTTATCTTTATTGCAAGAATCGTGCCAGTTTATTTTTTGACTCTTCGAAGCTTGATTAAAAGGCGGTCACGCTCATTGAGTTTTTCAGATACAGAACACTCATCGTAAGGATAAATGCCCTGTCCTGTTTTTGTTCCCAGCTTGTTTTCGCGGACCAGATCACGAATCACTTCTGGTGCTCCAGTACTCTGGTCTAACTCGCGGGCTACATTTTCGAATACACTCTGCCATGTATCAAGTCCGCCAAAGTCAGCAATTTCAATGGGTCCGGTAAATGCCCAGCGAAACCCCGGCCCCGCTGTAATGGCGGTATCAATATCTCGGGCGGTGGCTGCACCTTCTTTTAATAGATAAAAAGCTTCACGCATAAGAGCCGTTTGCAGGCGATTTGCTATAAAACCGGATATTTCTTTTTTCAAAAGAATAGGCTCTTTCCCAATTCTCCTGATTAAACTTACGATCTCTTCGACGACTTCCACCTTTGTTTCCCGATGCCGGACGATCTCAACCAACGGAACAATATGAGCCGGATTAAAGAAATGCGTAATGATCATTCGGTCGGCAAATGAAGCTTTCTCCATTAGCCGGGAAATAGGAAAAGTAGACGTATTGGAAGCAACAATGGTATCCGGCTTCATCAAAGCTTCTAACTTCTGAAACAGCCCCCATTTCAGCTCGATTTTTTCTGGAATGGCTTCTATAATGAAATCCGCTTCTCTGGCTGCTTCATCTAAATGAACCGAATACGAAATATTAGCCAGGGCGGTTTGCACACTTTCTTCATTCAATTCCCCTTCATCAAGGAGAATGGATAGATTTTCAATCATTCGGCCCTTTGCTTTTACTAAAAATTCTTCCTTGATATCGTTCACGATGACGGAATAGCCGTTTACGGCAAAGGATAGGGCAATGTTGCTCCCCATCACCCCTGAGCCAATGATGGTAATCCTTTCGATCATGCTGTTCACCTCTCTTTTTCTCTGGATTCACTCTATTAATTGCAAGTTTCATGCCAACTTTCGAACCGTTTATCAATCAGCATTCACGAGCAAAACATTCCGAAAAGGCGGAAAATTCCACTTTTGCGGAAAGCGCTTTCAAATAAAATTCCGAAAAGACGGAAAATTCTTTATGCATCGGCCGCCTCCATTCAAAAAATATTTTTTGAGTACCTGTCCTTTTGCCTCCTTCATTTGTATATAGAAGGTGAAAGGAGGTGATAAACATGGCAGCAGCAAACTTGTATGAAACAAAGCTTCGCATGACTTTTGAAACAGGAATGGATGAAAAAGGCAAGCCGATTTATAAAGCCAAAACGTTAAACAATATTAAAAAGGAGGCCACAACAGACCAGCTTTTTCAAGTAGCCCAAGCTCTTAGCGCTTTATCCAATGATTCTCTATTCAAGATTGATCGCAATGATACGACAGACATTACAGCCTAATCTGGGTAATGTTTGATTCTAAATAAGGAGGTGAATCTAATGGCGAAAACATTGGAATTGCAATTTGTAACGGAGAACGGAAAAGTGGCAAAGATTACGCTTGATAATCCAAAGGAACCAATTGACCAAGCAGCGGTCAAGCAATCGATGGACCAAATTATTGCAGCTGGCGCCTTCAATACCATCAACGGCGGCTTTGTTTCCTCACAAGGTGCACGCGTCGTCGAACGCAACGTAACAGATTACGAGATTGTTTAATCATTCGCTAGAAAAAGGGTCGGTTTCTTCATGAATCCGGCTCTTTTTTCTAAAGTGACAAAATGGAGGAATTCTACATTTTTGACGAAGGATTCTACATCTTCGGCAAGGGTTTCTACATCTTTAAATCAAGATCCTACATCTTTGCGCTTGGATTCTACACGCTCGAGTCATGATTCTACATTTGGCCAGTAAATGATCAAAATGAAAAGGAGGTGACAACCTTGGAGCAGCTTATTCCGATCATCAGTGAGGTAGGATTTCCGATTGTGGTAACACTTTACTTGCTTTACCGAATTGAGGCCAAGCTTGATTTAGTCGTTCAATCCATTCAAAGCCTTCCTGACCGATTGAGGGAAAGAACGTAGAAAAAAACCACCGTCTTCGTCTAAGATAGGCTCCTATCTTAATGAATACGGTGGTTACTTTTTAAAAAACCAGCTGCTGCTTGGCCTTTCACGTGGTGTTAAGTTAATAATGAAATACCCAATAATCAAAACTAAAATGGCAAGTGAGTACAAAAGGGTATTTAGCGGATGATCGTGATCAACAATAATAATTCTTACAAGCGCTGTAATGCCAATGTAAATAAAATAACGAATCGGAAAATGATACTCTTCTTTAAAATATTTGACGATCATCGTAATAAACTCAAAATACAAAAAGAAAATAAGAATATTCGTAAGAAAAAGCTTATAATCATCACTGCCCTTTACGATCAAAATCTGACTGAAAATGATTAATTCTTTGATGAGTAAAATAGAGAGAATAATCGCCAAAAAAACGAGAGCAACATTCAATAGTATTTGCAGTACCTTTGGAATTAGATGTGAAACATAGGTTAAATCTTCTTTCATCCTTCCCATAAAAAACCTCCTAACTTACCATCCATTTTACCATAACAAATACCCCACATTTTTCATTTACACAAATTTAAAAAAAGCATCATTATGAATGCCCATTTTTACTATTTCTGTGTATAATATGTCAAAAACCTGAAACATTTTATCTATACTAAAGTAAAGAAATTTGGCATATAATGATTACAATACCAAAAAAGAAAACGATTCCTTAGCGGAGGTATCTAACATGATAAATCAATGGCTGATTGGCAGCATCATAGTGCTTGGGATTACCATTAGAATCGTTTATATATTAGTTCATCGCCATTTAGACAAAAAACTCGCAGCAGAAAATACGAATCGCATCACACTTTAAGAAAAGGCAACGACACCTTTTCTTTTTATTTTTTTGAAAATGAACTTTAGCTGATTCATTGAGACTTTCTTCATTTGTCCACTCTTGCTACTCATTTGCCAGTTTCATTAAATATTGATGACTCTGAATCATTTCGACTGCATCTGTTTGGTCTTTCAGAGTAATTTCATAGATATATGGTCTCGTCATTAAAAATGGAAGGATCGGCTTCCATTCGATTTTTCCAGTACCCACTGTTAAGCTATCGTGTTTTTGGCCTTCACTATCGACAACATGAAAATATTGAATATATGAATGTAATTTTTTGATTTGCTCAAGCAATAACACGTTGTTGCCCTTGAATGATATAAAAGCATGGCTAATATCATACGTCAGCGGTAATTCTAATGGCTCAATAAAGTCCTCAAACCAATTAGGATTTTCAGCTGTAAATAGACCCACAATGGAGTTCTCCCAAAGAAAGGCGTCCCTCCCGTAAGCTAAAATTCCGCTTATTTCATGAAAAAGTTTATCCCGATTTTCAGGAGTAATGGCAGAAGAATCCGTCGGCAAGTAATGGGGGTGGATTACACACTTGACCGAATGAGTTAAACAAATTTCCGCTAGTATCCTCGAAGATAAATGGTAGAAAAGATAATCCTCCTGCTGTTCGTGGATGATATTTAAAAATCTTCCATTATATTTTGCCGGATGATGCAAAAACACCTCACATCCAAGTGTTTTCAACATCGAAATCGTTGCTTCCAGTTGTCTTCTTTTTTGACCAAACAAATCCTCATCAACTAAATGAAGTTCAATTATTTCAGGACGATATTTTAAGCGGTCATACAGCTGTTCAGGATGGTACGAGCATTTCAAACCTAACTTAAGCAAACAATCACCACTTTCTAAAACACGCTGGCAGAATTTTCTTCATTATATCAAATAAATCAACTGGTTGCCTGTAACTGGGATCCCTTGTATAGCTCTCACTTGATTTAGAAAGTTTCCGAATTATTAATGGTATATTTGCCCATACTATAGTGACAACGAATAAAGGATGATTTCTGTGATCTATATTTATAATGATTATGGTGGTACACATACTACTTCAATGGCCGCTGCTTATCATTTAAAACAGTTGCCACAATCGGAACAGAAATTGACGACGGAACAGATTTTAAATGTAAAATACTTTAATAAATTAACACACGCTGATTTTGGGAAGCTGATTTTCCATGGCATTGATGATGACGGGAACCCTGTTTATACAATTGGGAGAAAAAGGCACAAGCTGGTGGTACCTGCCCTTCAGGAGTTGGTCTTGGTGCTGCAAGAAAGGTTTGAGTTTGATGAAAGAGTGATTTTTTCAAATACCTCACCAACTGTCCCGCTAGCGATGACCTTGGGGGGCTTTTTTGCACGAGGCATCCACATTAACTCGATTGGGGTGCCATTATTGGTCATGGGGGCCAAGAAATGCTGTGACAATATATTCCGCTTAGTCGAACATACAAAACATATCGCCAAAACCTCCTCCCAAAATGAAAGAGTGATTGTCTTGAATAATGAATTATTTTAATAAAGAAAGTCCGTTAAGCATAGTACTTAACGGACTCTTTTATTGATTAATGATTTTCAGGGGTACTGATTCCAAAGCTAGTATTGGACTTAAACAATACTTCTTCAAAGCTGCCACGCTCTGCTTTCTTCTTCGATGCTAGTATAGTACCAATAATGGCGCCTAGAAAGCCAAGTGGAACTGTAAAAATAGTCGGATTTGCTAACGTAAAAATAGGATCTCCCGTTAAAATCGCTGCACCTGGCTTTGGATTCCAAACATTTGGACTTAATAACACAAGGATAACGGAACTGATTAGTCCAACTAGCATTCCGGTAATCGCACCTGTCGCATTAAAACGTTTCCAATAGATCGTAAGTAACATTACTGGCAGGTTGGCACTTGCTGCAATACCTAAGGCCAAGACGGATAAAAAGGCAACATTTAAGTTTTTAGCAACAAGGGCAAGCAGGATCGAAGCGACCGCAACAACGATCGAAGAAATACGAGCCACTGTCATTTGCTGTTTCTCGGTGATTTTTCCTTTTTTGATAATATGTCCATAAATATCATGCGCAAAGGCCGAAGCCGATGTTAACACAAGAGCCGATACAACCGCAAGAATCGTGGCGAATGCAACTGCCGAAATAAAGGCAAATAAGAAATCACCGCCGACCGATAAAGCTAGCATTGGTGCTGCCATATTTCCAGCAGGATTCGCCGCTACGATTTTATCCCAGCCTACAAACACCGTAGCGCCAAATCCTAAGAAAACAACCATTAAGAAAAAGGCACCGATAAACCAAGTTGAGTAAACCACAGATTTTCTGGCTGTAACTGCATCTTTAACGGTGAAAAAGCGAATAAGTAAATGTGGTAAGCCTGCTACTCCGAGGACAAGCGACAAATTAAGTGAAATCATATCTAATCCATTTTGATACTTATTTCCCGGGCTTGCGAGCTTGTCGCCAAATGGGCTGGCATGCTTAATTTCCTGGAACATCTGAATAATGCTAAAATCAAACTTTGCAAAAACTAAAAAAGTCAAAACAAAAGATCCGCCTAGCAATAGAACTGCCTTGATAATTTGCACCCAGCTTGTTGCGGTCATTCCTCCAAAGATAACATAGATCGTCATTAATACACCCACAATGACAACAGCTAGCGAGTAATTGATTCCCAGCATTAAACTAATGAGGCCGCCGCCGCCTACCAGCTGGGCAATCATATAGAAGAGTGAGATAACAAGGGTATTTGCTGCAGCTGTTCCACGTACCTTGTTTGATTTGAAACGGGATGTAATCATATCAGCAAGTGTGTATTTTCCTAAGTTACGCATTGGTTCCGCTACTAAATACAGCAAAAAGAGAAAGCCTAAAAGGTTTCCGATACTCATATAAAAACCGTCAAAACCTACTAAAGAAATCGCACCGGTGATTCCCAAAAACGAAGCTGCCGACATAAAATCCCCGGCTACTGCCATGCCATTTTGTGAGGCAGTTAGCCCTCCGCCAGCTGTGTAAAAATCGCTAGTACTTTTTGTTCTTTTTGAAGAAAGATATGTGATCACAAGAGTTAAGGCTATGATGGCAATAAAAAGGATAATCGAGAGGAAACTCATTAATAAAGCTCCTTTCTGTACTTTTGTAAAATGGATTTCGCCAAATTATCATACTTTTCTGACTTTTTAATATAGATAAATCCTAAAATCCAGACCAGCAGGAACTGTAAGCCAGCAAATACCCAAGCACCTGTTATAGACCCAATCACTTCTGTGTGAAGTACTTTTGTATAAGCAGCTAACAACGGTAAGGCAAAATAAAAGATTAAGAAAAAGATTGTTGTAGGAATGATAAATGCCTTTTTACTTCTTAGTAATCCTTTAAATTCATCCGTTTGAACCAATTGTTCATAAGGTATTTCTTTTTGGCTATTTTGTTCAGATTTTACTTGAAGGTGAATTTGTTGTCCCATAAAACATCTCCTCGTTTTATAACGTATATTTAACTTACACTTTAATACGATATATTTATTTTTGACATATTATTAACCACAATAAATTGTAAACCCTAACAATTCCTCCTTCAACTCCAAATTATCAAACATTTTTACTACGATGCAAGTGATATCCGTTATGTCTTAATGAATATAGCATACAAAAAAATCCATGTAAACAATATTTTTAATCTTTTGAATTCTTTATTTTTCAGATAGATCTAATGTAATTGTGCTCCCCTGAAAAGGATCAACAAAGCATTTTTGACGATAAACCAGATCATTCTGTGCTCGAAATTCTCCACCAAACCTTGTTGATGTTTTTGCATAATAATTTTTCACGATAACCTTTATGACATAAATTTCTAAAACAACACCATACTAAAAAGGTATGTAATGATGTGAGGTGGAACTTATGGACAATGTATTTGATTATGAGGATATCCAATTAGTGCCGGCAAAATGTATCGTTGAAACCAGATCTGAATGTGATACGAGCGTAAGCCTTGGCAAGCACCGATTTCGGCTACCAGTGGTACCAGCCAATATGCAGACAATTATCGATGAAAAGATCTCTATCTTTCTAGCAGAAAATGGCTATTTTTATATCATGCACCGTTTTGAACCGGAAAAGCGGATTGATTTTATTAGGGATATGAATGCTCGTGGCTTATTCACATCGATTAGTGTTGGTGTAAAAGATGAAGAATACAATTTTATTAAGAGGCTGGCAGAAGAGCATCTTACACCAGACTATATTACGATAGATATTGCCCATGGCCATTCCAATTCGGTAATTAGGATGATTCAGCATATTAAAGCCCACTTACCAGATAGCTTTGTGATTGCTGGAAATGTTGGCACCCCCGAAGCCGTAAGGGAATTGGAGCATGCAGGTGCCGATGCCACGAAAGTTGGAATCGGGCCTGGAAAAGTATGCATCACAAAAATCAAAACGGGATTTGGAACCGGCGGCTGGCAATTAGCTGCCTTAAGGTGGTGCGCAAAGGCTGCAAGCAAGCCAGTGATCGCCGACGGGGGTATTCGCACGCATGGCGATATTGCTAAATCCGTCCGCTTTGGCGCCAGAATGGTCATGATTGGTTCATTGTTTGCCGGTCATGAAGAATCGCCAGGGGAAACGGTTGAAAAGGATGGGAAACTTTTTAAAGAATATTTCGGTTCCGCATCCGAGTTTCAAAAAGGCGAGCGGCGGAACGTGGAAGGCAAAAAAATGTTTGTCCAATATAAAGGTTCTTTAAAACATACACTGATCGAAATGGAGCAAGATCTCCAATCTTCGATTTCATATGCTGGAGGAAACAAGCTTGAAGCGATCCGCAATGTGGATTATGTTATTGTGAAAAACTCGATCTTTAATGGAGACAGACTTTACGAAGCCTATTAAAAAAGGCGTGCTGGCAGCACGTCTTCTACTTTTTCACTGTTCCGCTGAAATCGATAAATGGAGTTGCACCGCCTGTTACGCTTGGCATGTGTCCATCCCATTTATCCAAGGCTTTTTCCTGGACTTCTATTTGCTTTAATTGAATTAGCTCCGGTGTAACTTCCTGCTTTTTCAGCCTTAAGCTTTCTGCCTCTGCACTCGCCTGGGTGATTTGCTGCTGTGCTTCAATTTTGATTCTGTCCAAATCTCTTTGGGCTTTTAAAGCATTTTGTTCGGCTGTTTGTTTGGACTCAATCGCTTTATTGAATTCATCACTAAAAGCGAATTCTTTAATGTTGATATCCTCCAGTTTCATATAATACTTGGATAATTTTTTGCCAAGCATATCCTTCACTTGCGCTGATACTTCCGGACGTTTTGAAATTAATTCTTCCGCAGTATACTGAGCCGTTACAGCTTTCAAAGATTCAGCAACCGCAGGGTCAACGATTCTGGAGCGATAATCAAGCCCGATATCTTGATAAAGTTTATTTACCGCCTCTGGATCAACGGAATAGTTAACGGCCACCTTTGTGGTGACAATCTGGAGATCCTTTGACGCAGCAGATTGCGAGCTCTCTTCTTTTTGGACCCGAACCTCAATCGGCTGGACAGTCTGCAGAAATGGGATCTTAAAATGCAGCCCCTCTGAAAGGATTGTTGGTTTAACTGCACCTAGCTGCAGAAGGACTCCTCTATATCCAGATGCCACCGTGGTCACCGACGAAAAAACAAGAATTAACACAACAACTGCAATCAAGGTGCCAAAAATTGTTTTTGTATATTTCATTGTTCCTGCTCCCCCTTTTACATAAAAAAGCAGATTTTTACAACAATGTATGAATGATTCTTCTAGTTAGAACATAATTTTGTCATATATTACAAGACTAATATACCATAACTTTACCAAATTTTTCTATCAGAAAAACACTTTGGAATGGCGGCATGAGTGAATAAATGCTTCAAAAAGCTTCATGTTTTTTTCTTCTTTTTGAAAAATAAATTTCGGATGCCACTGGACAGCTAGTACAAACCTTTTTCCCGGCATCGTAACAGCCTCGATTAACCCATCCTCCGCTGTTGCTGCACATGCAAGCGGTTCAGCCAAATCTTTAATTCCTTGATGATGGTAACTATTAACCTTAATCGATTCCTCTTTTAAAATAGTAAAAAGCGGGCTATTCTTTTCAATCGTAACCATATGAACAGGCTGGTCATACGGCGGCGTTTGCTTATGTAGGATTTGTTTTTCGCTCTGGAATTGTGAAGGAAGATCTTGATAAAGAGTACCGCCCAATAAGGCATTGAACAATTGAATTCCTCGGCAAATACCAAATATCGGTCTATCCAAGGCAACTGCTCTTTCAAACAGAATTGCTTCCATCAGATCCCGTTCTTCACAAGGTCTTCCGCACACAGGTTCTGCTTGTTCTCCATACAGTTTAGGATTCACATCATGTCCTCCTGTAAAAAGAAAACCATCGAACGTTTCGGCCAAAGTCAGAATGGTTTCTTTATCTGTCGAGAGCGGCAGCATGACTGGAATTCCGCCAGCCTCTTCGATTCCTTTCATATAACCGGGAAGCATCCAATAGCTTTCCTTTGTTTCGTCATATAAAGGCAAAACGCCAATCATCGGTTTATGCATTCTACTATTCCCCCAAAAATATGTTGTTCTATTTGTTATGATTCTATCACCTTTTCTAGGCTCACGGGGATGATTAGATGAGAAAAAGAATCCAATTCGCTTTTCCGAATCAGACTCTAAAATTCACTCCTTTACATGACGGAAAAAAGACAAATGGATGAGATGAAACCATAAGAGAATGGGATAAACAATTGCTGAAGCTAAATAGGTCCATCCATTGTGATAAAAAAACCCTGCCTTTATCGCAGTCCACTCGTAAAACAAACAAAATGCGTCCCAAAAAATGATATACATTATTTTTTTAATAAAAGGTTTTCTCTCTGGATAAAAGTTAAGGAAGAGTATACCTGAGGCGGGAAATAACCCGGCAATTGCTAAAAAGCTTTTCAATTGAATTCCCTTTTTAAAATACCCATATAGATCTAATTTTAAGTCAAAAATTGTATCCAAACTTATCCCCAATAAAAAAGAAAATAAAGCGGTAGCGTAAATTTCCTTTCCACTAATATGCTTGGGGGTAAAGTATACAACGATATTAAAAATGATGACAGAAATAACTAAGTAAACCATAACGTTCTCCCATATTTTTTAATAAAGAAATCATCCCAATCTACATTTTTATATAGTAGTATATCCATTAAAAAAGAGACTCAATCCCTAGGACTGAATCTCTCTAAATTTTTTTATAAACCGTTAATAAGATTCAAAAGGAACAACATCTATTCATTCATCAATTTACGAAAAATATAATAGATCATACCGCTCGCCATTACAAGTAACCCAAGAAATGCACTAACATAAATACCGTTAATTCCCATTTTCTCACCTCTAACTAGATTAGTGTAATATATTCAACTTATTTATATCGCTATTATAATTGGTTTATTTTGTATCTAAAGGGAGAGATTCGAAGTTTCATAGACTGTTCAAAAAAGTTTGAACACTTCATGAATATAAGAAAATGAACACAAAAAATAAAAAAAGTTGGTCCCTGCAGACCGGCAGAGAACCAACTTTCAAATTTTTTCGTATTAACTTGCCCTTAATGTCCATTATAAGGTCTGCGATTCCTCTAGCTTAAATCCTTCCACTAGAACCTCTTCGTCAACCTCTAACAAGAGGCACCTTTTTCCTTGGAATGTAATATATTTTACATTTTTTAGATCTTGTGGTTCGATGATGACATTGGCGATCTTTGTCTCGATCTTGATTGTTTTTGGGATTAAACTGCTTGCTTTAAATTCATGTTTTTCGTCGGTTACCACAGATTTGAAGGCATGCTCCACTTTTGCAGGCTCGACATTTTCGACGCCGCTGGCCGTTAAAATCCGTTCGATGTCACGATGATCCAACATCGGTGGTTCACTTTCTTCATTTTCGGTACTCTCCTGTACCATCTTATCGAGTTCCTCATAGACATTTGAAATAACCCTGGAATCTACCTCGTCCCCGATTACTTCTTTTAAAATAAAGTCAAAGCAGTCCTTATCCTCCTGTGCAGTAATGATCTCTTCACAATTGAGGACCTCTTCAATAAAGGTGAAATCCGGTTGATTAGCCTTTCCCGCACAATAAAGAAGATGATTTACATCTGCTGCGTTATCATTAAAAGCCGGGAATAAAAATCCTGATAGAGGAGAATCCAAATTAATAATCGGATCAACCGCAGTATTCGGCTTGAATTCTTTTTCAACATAATCAAACAGCATCGCTTTTTTCGGCTGATCGGTTTTATTGAGACTGCAAAGAACGAATCCGCTGGAATAGGTTGCGTCATCGCCGCCTTCTTCAGAGTCCTGGTCCCGTTTTCGGGTTGGCTTTCGGTATTCTCCGCGAATAAATGTTACGACTGTATCAAATTCGTACACCGAATGAGCAAACATTTTTCCAACGATGTAAAGCATGTGTTCTTTCCAATCATCCGTCGTGTCTGCATGTAAGCCATTAAAGAGGATGGCCTGTGTACTCTCTTCCACATCCCGTTTGAATTTCAGCTCAAACAATTTGGCATCAAGATGACCGGTTAAAACCTTTCTAAAGTTTGCCAAAAATAATTCTTGTGATTCTTGCTCTAACATTTGCAGCGGCTGACTGACATGATGGTAAATCTCACCCGATTCTTTCTTCACATACACATTGAAGATTTCGTGAATCTTCATATAATTGTTATTTAATTTAAATTGCTTGCGGATATTTGCTATATCTTTTTTGTTCATTTGTTTCAACTCCCATTCCTGATTATACTGTTCCGACAATAAAATAGTAATACTTGAAATTTTTTCAATTTGAGTAACTGGGACAATATTGAAGTTCTTCTGGACATACAGGATAAAAATTGTGTACAATGTTTACAGAATTATCAAAATAAACAGAAAATAATGAGGGGGTTACATATGAACAAGAAAAAAGTCACAGGGATTATGGCTTCGCTTTTGCTTTTCGCTGGGGTTATGGCTGGTTGCAGTTCTTCCAAGAGCACTAGTACTGGAGGCAGCAGCGATTCTTCGACCATAAAAATAGGAGCAAACCTTGAATTATCAGGTGGAACTGCTTCGTTCGGTCAATCAGTTGCTGAAGGTCTTCAATTGGCATTAGATGAAATCAATAAAAACGGGGTAAATGGCAAGAAATTGGAATTAGTGAAAGTCGACAATAAATCAGATGCAGCTGAGGCCACAAACGGGGCAATTAAATTAGTCAGCCAGGATAAAGTTGCTGCGATGATCGGTTCTGCAACCAGTACAAACACACTGGCCCAAGTTCAAATCGCCGATGATAATAAAATTCCATTATTAACTCCTACTGCAACCAATCCGACTGTAACCGTCAAAGGCGGCAAAGTAAACGATTATGTATTCCGTGCCTGCTTTATTGATCCATTCCAAGGTACTGTTGCAGCGAACTTTGCTTCTAAGACATTAAAAGTAAAAAACGCTGCTGTTCTAACTGATACTGCGAGTGACTATTCAAAAGGTCTAGCAGATGCTTTTAAAACAGCCTTTAAGAAAAATGGTGGAACGATTGTTTCCGAAGAGGCGTATGTAGCAAAAGACACCGATTTCCATGCAACACTTACGCGGATTAAATCTCAGCATCCTGATTTTGTGTTCCTGCCAGGATATTATGAAGAAGTGGGGCTAATTATTAAGCAGGCCCGTGAAATTGGCTTAAATGTTCCGTTTATGGGCGGAGATGGCTGGGATTCGCCTAAGCTTGCTGAAATTGCAGGGGCTGCTCCATTAAATAATACCTATATCACCAATCACTATTCTTCGGGTGACTCCGATCCGAAGGTGCAAAAGTTTGTAAAAGCCTTCCAGGATAAGTACAGTGGAAAATCGCCTGACGCCTTTGCTGCACTCGGATATGATTCCGGTTATTTTATCGCAGATGCAATCAAACGGCAGGTTCAAGCAACCCGCAAAAAATTCAAAAGGCCCTTGCTGAAACGAAAAGTCTTGCGCTCGTTTCCGGAAATGTCACGCTCGATAAGAACCATGACCCAATTAAATCGGCGGTTATTCTGGAATACAAAGACGGCAAGCAAACATTTAACTCTAAAGTAAACCCGTAAGACTTGTTAAAAACGACTGTCCACATGCGGACAGTCGTTTTTAAGGCTGTTGAGGAAGACCACCATATTACGGACGGAAAGGCTTATGAAATTAGGAAAACTGTCCGTAAGAACGCTGATTACGGACAAAATCGCTTGTAGAACAGGATAAACTGTCAGTAATCACTCATCCTGAAAAATTTTAACATTATCTTTTAGAATCGAATTATTTTCTATTCCGATACAAATCACGCGTCTTGTATCCTTCGCCAAGGATCATTTTCATCTCGTCGCGGCGTTTTTGTTTGGTCGCTTCTTGTTTGGCACTGTAAACAAAACGGGCCCAATCTTTCTTGTATCCTGGAGTTAAGGATTGATAGAAAGCCAAGACATAGGGTGTATCCTGCAAATCCCGCTCAACATCTGGAATCAATGCTTCATATTCATCTACACATTGACTCGCTCTAGTAGAGGTTTGCGTTTTACCTGGCGAATCCTCCTTGAGGCCAACTACCGTAAACACCTCATCTAAGCCCACCATCCGCGAAAATTTGATATTGCTCGTCCCAACATAGCCTTTGTCATCCGCACCGATCCCACTCAAAAGGTCATCACGGTGAATAAAGGTTGGATAGACTTTGTTCCCTTTCTTTGGATAAGCAAAAAAAAGATAGCCACCTTTGTTTAAGGTATTTTTTTCAATAATTTTATAAAGGACTTCCTTTAATGAATCCAGATCTAGCACAAAAGCAAAGATTAGATCATAGGTGCTTTGGATTAGCCCTGTATCATACTCCTCTAACCCCGTTAAATAATCTGAACCCTCTGGTACATTTAACACAGCCTTTTTTCCATGTTTTTGTAAATTTAATTTTTCAACGATTGTTTTAGCCATCTTTATCCACCTGTACGAATTATTCTACTTTTAGTGTAAAAGTTCCTTTTGCATTTAGCAACATGTTCTGCGTAAAGTGGTACAGCTATTTTGCTATTCTATTTCAGATCCTATTAAACTAATACTGCTTTTTTTTCTAAAAAGGATGTTTGCCCCAGTCGGTCAAATATTGCTTGTGCTTCCTTAAACATAGCGGTAATCATTTCTTCTACTGTCGTAATTTCATGGCACAATCCGCTGATTTGCCCAGCCATAACGGAGCCTTGGTCTGTATCTCCATCGAACACGGCCTTCTTTAGTGAACCTAATGTGATTTTTTCTAATTCCTCACGAGATGCTTTTTCATTTTCGAGTCTGATAAATTCCGTAATCATGCTATTTTTTATGCTTCGTACCGGCGCTCCAAGAGTGCGGCCAGTGACAGTTGTACTTGTGTCATCAGCGTCAATAACGGCCCTCTTAAAGTTTTCATGTGCAGGACATTCAACAGTTGCCAGGAATCGGGTTCCTACTTGAACACCCTGTGCGCCTAAGGCAAAGGCAGCGGCGATTCCGCGGCCCTCTGCAATTCCCCCCGCTCCGATGACTGGGATGGAAACGGCACTTACCACTTGAGGAAGCAAGGCCATCGTCGTGATTTCCCCAACATGGCCGCCCGCTTCCGTCCCTTCAGCAACAATGGCATCCACACCTAACGCTTCCATTTTCTTAGCAATTTTTACAGAGGGGACAACCGGAATCACAATCATTCCATTTTCTTTAAAGGTTTGCATGTAAGGCGCTGGTGTTCCTGCCCCAGTTGTCACAATCTTAACGCCTTCTTCAATCATGACCTCAATCAGTTCGGGGATGTTTTTCATCATTAACATCAGGTTAACCGCAAATGGTTTATTGGTGATTTTTTGGGTTTTGCGAATTTCTTCTCGAAGCTGCTCAGCAGTAAGGCCGCCTGATGCAATGATTCCTAATCCACCAGCATTCGAAACAGCCCCTACTAAAGGCGAGAAAGCGATATGCGCCATAGCCCCTTGAAAAATCGGATATTTAATGCCCAGTAATTGTGTAATACTCATGTGAACCTCCAATGGTGAATTTATCTTTAAGATGATTGTATAGTAAGTATGTTAACATTTTCACATATTCTTTTTACTTTAGTGAATGTATTTATGACGATATCGTGGATTATTGGAGTCTTTTTGGACTTATTATCGGGGGCTGCCGTTTTCCTTCTTCGGACCGAATTAGTTAGACTTCTATTCGTTCCACTTCTCTGTTTCTTTATCGGAGATCTGGGATGATTAGCTCTTATTCTTTCCACTTCTCCTCCTCTTTCTCTGAGTTCTGGAATGATTAGCTCATATACGTTCCACTTCTCTGTCTCTTTGCCTGAGTTCTGGAATGATTAACCTCCCTGCTATTTTCCTTAATTACGGGCACACATAGAAAAAGGACTTTGAAAAGTCCTTTCTTTTACCTTAATTAAACCTACTCATATAATTGATAATTGCTTCAGGATTACCTAATTCGGCTGCCTTGTTAATTAGTTCACAAGCTTCTTCAACCCTTTGCAGTTCTTCAAGTAAGAGTCCATAATGGAACATCGAGGGGGCATATAGATGATCAACGGCAAACTGGAAGAACTTTTCGGCTTTTTTAATATCGGGTGTAATGACGTCATATCCGAGATGATAGATTCTGCCCAATAGATCTAATGCTTCATTTACCCCTTGATTTGCGGATTGACCTAGCCAATAAATAGCTTGTTTAACGTCAAAATCTACACCTTGACCTTTAAAATACATGAATCCAAGATAGTATTCAGCAAGAGCATGTTCCTGTTCAGCCGCTGCGGAATAGTACTCGAATGCTTTTGTATAATTCTTTGAAATTTGTAGCTGTTTGTTCCCAAAATAATAAAGCTTTCCTAGTTCATACTCCGCTTTTGCAAACCCATTATTCGCCGATTGAAATAGACTTTCTAAGCCTTGCGCGTATCTTTCTTCCTTATGTAATTTTTTGTACTCATTGAATAACTCCTCGGCATTATTTGGCACTACTAGCTCCCTATTAAGTTCTGTTTCTACCATTTTCAATGAAGGTCCCTCCTAAAGTTTTTGTAGATTTACCTCTATTATTAGCGCGGACTCTGTAAAATGGTAGGAATACTTTTCTGCAATAAATAACAAAATTCATTATATTTTTTATACTCATATATTCGAAGTTTCCACTACCCTCATATTGATATTTTGCTATAAGTAATAGTTATCTAGATATAGCGTTAATATATTAAAAAGAACGGCGTAAAAAGGCCAAAAACCAGATGTGTATTTTTGGGTATAATTTGCTTATTACTGTCGATATTTGAGGACAAAATTAATTTCAATGAATCCGCTTTCATTTGATAGAATCAGTTTATCGTTAGTTAGGGGCGGATGAGGATGAATAATGAATTACGTGAACTCATTGAACAGTTACGAAAAAAAATGGTTACTGTTGGCATGTCAGAAGGTTTTACATCTGAGGAAACGATAAAACTTAGCAAAAGGCTTGACTATTTAATCAATCTTCAAATGAAAAAGGTACCTGCATGATACCTTACAAAAAAGATGTTTGCGCCCCTCGGAATGGGAACCAGCAAACATCTTTTTTTAACTCTAGTAAAGGATCATGTTAAAATTCATACGATTGTATTGTACCTTTCACTTCAGAATTGCCATAAATGATATTAGAATAAGAAGGAAAAAATAATGTACAAAACAATTCTTTGAATGAAGAGAACTTGTGCAATTAGGTTTTTATATGAAGGAGATTTTAATCATGTCAGATAACCATCACCATGGTCACGAACATGACCATGATCACGAGGATGTATTCCACTCCCACGCTCCAATTGGAAAAATGAAATTAGCTTTTTTCCTCACATTAATCATTCTTATAGTTGAATTAATCGGAGGATTCATTTCCCATAGCTTGGCACTTCTTTCCGATGCAGGACATGTTGTAACAGACATTGCAGCAATAGGATTGGCATGGTATGCCATGCACCAATCACAAAAACCAGCATCCGAAAAATTCACTTATGGGTATCACCGTTCGGGTATTTTGGCAGCGTTTGTTAATGCAATGGCTTTAATTGTCATCGCCGTTGTGATTCTGTATGAAGCTATTGACCGTTTTAAAAATCCTGAGCCAGTGGGAAGCACCTGGATGTTCATTAGTGCCTCTGTTGGCTTAGTTATGAACCTCTATTTAGGCTTAGGCTTAAATAAGGAAGATAATATCAATGTAAAAAGTGCTGTACTTCATATGATTGGGGATGCGTTGGCTTCAGCTGGAGTTATTGTCGGAGGAATTATTATTTTATTAACTGGTTGGTATATCGTTGACCCAATTCTTAGTGTGCTGATTGCTATCTTGATAGCCTTTGGTGCATGGAAGATTGTAAAACAAACCATAAGCATTTTAATGGAGGGTACTCCTAGAGGCATTTCCTTGGAGGAAATAATAGCGGAAATCCGTTCAAATAATGGGGTCCTTAATGTACACGACCTGCATGTTTGGAGCATCACTAGTGGTAAAAATGCTTTATCCTGCCACGTTGTTTTAAACAATCAAATCAGCTTCCAAGAGAGCCAGGTTATATTGAGAGAGATTGAACACAAACTACAACATTTAGGAATTGGCCACGCTACAATCCAAATGGAAAATGAACAACATCCTCACGATGAATCTGCGGTTTGCTCGCGGGAAAATAAACATGAGCATGAACACCATCACTAATCTAATTCAAACTACAGAAAAAGCACCCAATCGGGTGCCTTCGTTACATACATTTCTTTACAATATAGATTAATTGTTTGGAGCTCGGGATGAAATAGGATCCACCGTCATTTCGATGGATAAAGGTTTCGATTCTACTTTTCACTAAATAGCGCGAGGACGCATCCTCATTTGGAAAACTAGAAGTATCCTCACATAACACAAATGCATTTTCCTTGTGGGTAACGATACTGGCAATTTCCTCGGACGTATAAATCGTTCCTTTTTCTAAATCATTCAGTTCGTTTTCAATGTATCCCATTGCTCATTTCCTCCCTTTTTGCCTAAAAATTCGACCAAGGAAGGAAAATTTCCTGCATAAAAAATCTGACAAATTTATTAATAATTTGCGGTGATCAGCTCTTACTTTTCCACACCTATGATTCCTTTAATTTCTCTGATTTGTTCAATATGACGCTGCTCATGCATATATAATAATTCAATCCACTGGTCCAGAGGTATTTTCCCAAAAATAGGGTGCCTTGCATATTTTTCCGTTAATATGGAGCTATCTTTAATTGTACTTAGTACAGCCAACAAATCTTTTCTTGACTCACTTAACCGTTCAATCACCTGCTGTACTTCAATCTGTTCTGAATTTGGTATGACAATTTCAGGAGCATCAATTTTTTGCTTTCGATCCATGACAAAGCTAAGATCTTTCCGCTCAATTTTTTGATCTTCTTTTTTTAGCCCATAAACAATTGCCTTTGTAAAAGCTATTTCCACTAAAATTAAATGATCACATACTTGAGCAGCACTCCAGTTGTTCTGATCTGGTTTTTTGTTAAATTCATCAATACGAAATGGCCGAATTTCATTTAGCAATCTGTTTCTTGTCTCCAAAAGATTATCTTTAAATTGATTCATAGAATCCCCCTTTTAGAAAAAAAGCCGATATGCTTTCACGATAATTCCATCCCCTTCAGGTTCAAAATCCAGTTGAGGTAAACGTTCAAAACCAAGGTGTCCATATAATCTCCTTGCACCGTCCATAAATTCTCCTGTATGCAAACCAATCGAACGGAACCCTTTCTCTTTGGAGCGCTCGATACATTCAGATATAAGCTTGGTAGCTGCCCCTTTGCCACGGGCTTCCGGTGCAACAGCTAGCATTCTGATTTCTGGATATTCCAACTCCTCCACTTGCCCGCCATATGCGTCAATTTTTGCTGGAAACAAGGACACACTGCCTGCAATTTTTCCATCCAACATCGCAACAATCTGTTCAACACCAGGCTGTACATCCGTGTCTGACAAAAGCATCTGTTTTAGAGCGAGCCAATGTCCTTCTGGAATTCTCTTAGCATGTTCTTCGTACGCAAGAACTCTTTTTTCTCGTATTATAGCTAGTTCATCATCATGAGCATCACGAATGATCATTCCTTAACCCCCAACTCAATGTATTAAAAATTTTTCTTCCTTATGACTCAAACTTTCACGGTTATGCGGGGAATGAAGTCCTGACATGTCCGGGCCTTTCGGCAGAATGTTTTGACCCTTTTGGTCATCTGCTGCAATGTGGTGTGATAAATGGTAGTGTTTTTTAATCGCATCGAAATCAGTCGTATCCCCAAAACCTGTTGTTTGGTATAAATCTTTTAGGTAGCCCCATAAATTTGGAAAGTCCACAATTCGGTTCCGATTGGCTTTGAAGGCTGAATAATAAGCGACATCGAAGCGGATTAACGTAGCGTATAACCTTACATCAGAGTCTGTAATATAATCCCCGAATAAAAATCGTTGATTGGCCAAGCGTCCCTCTAATTCATCCAATCTTGCAAATAGCTTGTCATACGCTAGTTCATAGACTTCTTGAGAGCGGGCAAATCCACATTTATATACGCCATTGTTTACATCATGAAAAATCGTATCGTTTAATCGGTCAATTTCCTGCCTTAGCGATTCAGGATAAAGGCTCGGAGCATTTTCTTTATAAAACGGCGACCAAACCGTTTCCAGATAGTTTGTTAGTTTGAAATAATCATTATTAACCACTTTTTGTTCCACTACATCTACTATTACTGGAACAGTGGGCCTGCCACTATAATTGGCTTCCGTTTTTTTGTAAATTTCGCTTAAATAACGAATTCCTAAAACGGGGTCAACCCCATCGGGATCTAAGGAAAATTCCCAATCAACATGCGGGAGCTTTGGGCGCATTGGACTTGCTGTGCCTAAACTGATGATATTCTCTAATCCCAGGACTCTACGGACAATGACTGAACGATGTGCCCAGGGACAAACTGCTGACCATAATAGCCTGTACCTTCCAGCTTCAATTGGAAGTTCACCTGGATTCGTTCCAAACGGAATTGTAAAGCGGTTCGTTTGGCGCTTAAAAGAACCATCCGCTGCAATTTCCTGAATATGTTGGGACATGGATCTTCACCCTCTCACTTTTTTATAAATCTATTAAAATTTGGCCTTTTTCATTCCTTAGCCCTATTCATTCCACTTCTCTCGACTTTCCACCAAGCACGGGAACGATTAGCTCATATTGGTTCCACTTTTCCGACTTTCCATCGAGAACAGGAACGATTAGCTCTTATTCGTTCCACTTCTCCCGTCTTTCCACTGAGCACAGGAACAAATAGCTCTTTATTGTTCTATGTTTCTATATCTACCAACATTCTTATATAACCCGTGCCACAACCTCCGCAAATCTCGATATCGCTTCTCTGATCAATTCTTTTTCCAAATGGGCATACGTAAACCGAACATATCCGTTCGGAGCGCCATAGACACTTCCAGGCATAAACAATACTTTGTTTTTGATGGCCTCATCTACTAGTTTATGGTCATCCACTTTCCCCTTGATTTTGCACCAGATGTGCAGTCCCCCATTCGGGACCGTAAATTCTACTTTTTCCCCGAGCATTTCATGTAAAGCTGTCGCCATTACATCTCTCCGCTCCATCAATTCGCCGCGCAGAAAGGAAATATGCTTTGAATACTCATCTGATAGTAAAAACTGATTGGCGATCAGCTGTGGAAAAATGCTTAGGCCAAAGTCGATCTGCTGGCGGGCATCCGCCAAACGATTAATAACCGATTGTGGGCCAATAATCCAGCCGATCCGCAAACTCGAAGCAATCACCTTGGAGAGCGAACCTACATACAGCACGTTACCACTCCGATCATATGCTTTAATCGGAGGGTGGTTC
Organism: Neobacillus sp. PS3-12; assembly: GCF_030915385.1. Classification (GTDB taxonomy): domain Bacteria; phylum Bacillota; class Bacilli; order Bacillales; family Cytobacillaceae; genus JAEVLT01. The sequence continues at coordinate 1,936,868 of NZ_CP133268.1, forward strand.
TCCCCATTAAAGGACAGCAAACTGACCGGGTCATCTTCGACAATCGGAATCCCAAGTTCTGCAGAAATCTCTAAGACTTTTTTTCTGCGAGCCTCGGGAAGAACAGTGCCCGTCGGACTTTGGTAAGTTGGATTTAAAAAAATCATTCGAATTTGGTGTTTCCGATGCAATGCCTCAATATCATTAGGGTTAACCCCATACTCGTCCATCGGCAGCCCGAAAATACGCAGGCCCGCTGATTGAAACAATGGCAGGGAATAACAATAAGAAGGCGCTTCGATGGCAACCGCATCACCTGGATTAAGCAAGCATTGGGTAATCAAATGAATGGCTTGCTGGGCCCCTGATGTTATTAAAATTGATGAGCTGGTAGTTTGGATATTGTGATAGTTTTTCACATAGTCACCAAGAGTCTCACGCAATGGAAGATGCCCCTGTGGATGCACATAACCCAGATTACTGGGAAACGTTTGTTCAGCGAACGATGCTTGTAAAAAATGTGCAGGGAATAAGTCTGCAGATAGTTCTCCGCTCGACATATTCAACCCGTCTTGCATCTGCTTCGCCTCTTCACGAATTCGGCGGATTAATGGATATGTAGGTAAAAATGATCCTCCCTCAATATATTTCCGCCAATTGGTCACACCTTTCGGAAGGATCCCCCATTTATGTGTACTCACACGAGTGCCGCTGCCTTTTTTTCTTTCCACTAACCCGGACGCTTGGAGTTCATCGTACACATGAACAATCGTCATCCGATTGACGTCTAATCGCTCAGCCAATTTCCGTTCGGACGGTAATACGCTACCAGGCGGAAATTCGCCGTATGAAATTTTTTCTTCAATAATTTCAAATATTTGCTGATAGAGAGGTTTACTCGCCTGGCGATCAATTTTCCACTCCATGATTGGTCCACCTCAGGTCTTTTTAAAAATTGGATTAGTCCACCATCATCCGATTGGATGAGTACAATAGCGATTTTTTAAATTATCATAATATTACAAGTTTAGTATAAAAGTATATTTATTGAAAGGGAACTTTCTAGGAGGTACCAATGAAACAGAATTTTCAAGACTTACGTCACAATCTAAATGTTAATACGGTTAGTGCCGGATTAGTTGCCGCAATCTTTGGCTGTACGGGTCCAGCGTTAATCATTATTGGAGGAGCCACTTCCGGCGGCTTGACCCATACGCAAACCATCAGCTGGATTTTTGCGACATATTTTTTCAGTGGATTACTTGGGATCTTTTTGGCATTAAAGTTTCGCCAGCCAATCTGCGGTGCCCACTCCATTGCAGGAGCCGTGTTGGTGGTCGGGTCATTGAGCCATTTTTCAATCAATGAAGCAATTGGAGCCTATATCGTGGCAAATGTCCTTGTTTTTCTACTAGGGGCATCTGGTTTAATCGATAAAGTGATGAAATGGATTCCGCTTCCAATCGTCATGGGAATGATTGTTGGGGTCATGATCCGCTTCGCAACCGGCATGATTACATCCGTTACCGTTTCACCGCTGCTGGCAGGTTCAGCTATTTTAGTATTTTTGCTTTCAACTCGCTTTTTGAAAAAAGTGCCGCCTGTTTTATCAGCTCTAGTAATATCTGTGCTGCTGGCCGTGGTTACACACTCTTTTCATATCAAAAATTTTCAAAGTGCACTTGTCCTTCCACATGTAGTGATGCCAACTTTTAGTATAAATGCCATCGTTTCCATTGGAATTCCGCTGGCATTGCTGATCATTTGTACGGAAAATGCCCAAGCATCTGGGGTGTTAATGGCTCAAGGCTATAATCCGCCAAACAGCGCCATGGCTGTTTACGGTGCCATGGTTGGACTGGTCGGCTCCTTCTTTGGGGCCCATGCCATCAATATTGCTGGTCCGATGACAGCAATTTGTTCAGCAAAAGAAACAGGTGAAAAAGAAGGCCGCTATGCTGCATCCGTTTCAAATGGATTTTTCTTTTCGGTCTTTGGACTGTTTGCAGCATTTGTCGTTCCATTTGTTGTTGCAATGCCAAGTGTCATTGTTTCCGTCATCGCCGGGCTTGCGATGCTTGGAGTTTTAACCAATTCATTAAAATCTGCTTTTTCTGCTAATAAATTTCAAATGGGTGCCTTCTTTGCAATGATTATTGGGATGTCTGGTGTTCACTTTTTCAATATCGGTGCTCCATTATGGGCGATTGTCGGCAGTTTAATCGTTTCATTTTTAATTGAAGGTCACCACTTTGCTTTCAAACCAAAACGTGAAAAAGCAAATGAACTATCCATTGAAACGACTGCTTGATTTTTGAAAATCCTTTTCTTTCGGGAAAAGGATTTTCTCTTGTAGTTTGAATCCGCAGAATAAGAATAAAGGACGTGTAGTTGTGGGTAAAAGAATTGCGGTTTATTTAATCGGTTTAGCGTTGAATGCATTGGGTATAGCATTTATCATACATTCATCAGTTGGGGCAGGTTCTTGGGATGCCGTTGCGATTGGCGCCCAGCACTATGTAGGATTCACCATCGGCATCTGCTCAGTCATTATTCAGGTTCTTGTTGTTTTTACTACCAAAATAATAGAAAGAAAAAGACTTCAATATGGCGCGATTATAGCAATCACGATCCGAAGTATGTTTTTAGACGCCTGGACATATCTTGTATTTAATCATCTTAAGAGTCCCACCTCTTGGGAAATGCAGTGGATGTACTTTCTATTGGGGACCCTTTCGGTAGGGGTTGGAATCGGAATGTATATAGAAGCTCATTTTCCAAAGTCCCCAATCGATGGGCTGATGCTGGCAATACATCATCGATTTCATTGGAGTATTAATTTTTCAAGAATCGTTTGTGAAGGCGCTGGTGTTCTATTAGGTTTTATCCTTGGAGGGCCTGTTGGATTAGGGACCATTATTATTGCACTTGGTGTTGGGAAAGTGATTCAATATGTTAATAGTAAAGTGAAAAGGATATTAAATACTGAAGAGTGGGTTTCTCCGAAGGATTATCGGCAGACTGATCATTTTTTACGGCCTGTAGGTCGTAAAATTTAAAAAGCCAAAAAAGAAGGTGGGTGAATTCATGATAAAAGGTCCTGATGGTAACTCTCTGGAATTCATTGCTCCTTTAAGATTGGATGTCGAAGAAGATCTTCCAATGATGTCTTTAGAGGAATGGTTTAAACAAAATCCTTAACCTTAGAAAAATCAACGCTCAGAGCCGATTCCCTAAGCGTTGATTTTTTCATTTCCCAGATAATCTTGTTACCGCCATCCCCAAAAATCCTACGCCCATTCCCAACAGCCAACCAGTTTGTGTATTGCCTAAAAGCGACCCGATTCCCCCGCCAAGAAACATGCAACCAACAAAAACCAAACCCGAAATGCCCCATTTTTGTTTCTCCATAGCCAGCACCCCCTATGGATATATATGACATTTTTATACAGATGATGTCCTATTCACTCTTTTCCAAGAAAATCTCTATATTTTCTAGAAACCAGGGTTAAAAAGCAAGATTCCGAATGAAGAAACTTACCTTTATTGTTACAATGTAGTAGTGAAAAATGAGGTAAAGGAGTCATGTGGGACCCAATTGTAATTTGCACCGAAGAGTATAATGGTCTCTTCAATAGAAAGCGGAGGTAAATAATGAAATTAAAAGATATTATGGCTTTATTCGCACTTGCAGCGCTATGGGGAGCTTCCTTTTTATTTATTCGAATTGCTTCTCCAGTATTCGGACCGCTCCTTACGATTCAAGGGAGAGTCACGATTGCAGCAGCTGCTTTGATCATATTTTTAACTGCAACTAGAAGTTCAGCACAATTTAAACAAAGATGGAAACAATATTTAATCATCGGGGCTTTAAATGCAGCCATTCCATTTACTCTTATTGCAACCGCTGAACTTACTTTACCAGCTTCGATATCAGCCATTCTCAATTCCCTCACACCTTTGTTTACAGCTTTGGTTGTATGGGGTTGGATGAAAGAAACGCTCAGTATCCAGAAATGGTTAGGTATTTTCATCGGCGTAATTGGGGTGGCCATCTTAGTGGGGTGGAGCACTCTCCCTTATACGTCTGAAACGATGATTGCTATTGGTCTTTCGGTATTGTCTACTATTTCATATGGTTTTGCTGGGGTCTATGCCAAAAGGACTTTTGCTGGCGTTCCACCGCTTGCACTTGCGGCGGGGCAACAGACTGGAGCAGCAGTACTTTTAATTCCTTTCACCATTTTTCAATTGCCTTCCTCAACAGGCAATATATCAACCACGGCTGTGTTATCGGTTATTGGATTAGCTCTCTTTTGTACCGCTATTGCCTACCTATTATATTTTTATCTCATTGAAAGTGTGGGACCAACCAAAACATTAAGTGTCACCTTTCTCATTCCTGTATTTGGGATCATTTGGGGCATCATTTTTCTCCATGAAAAACTTACAATCGGAATGTTAATAGGTCTAATCATCATTTCAGTCAGTGTTTTTTTCATTTCAGATGTAAAATTGAGAATGAAGACAAAGAAGTAGATTCATTAAAAAAACTCTTCCCGCACACGTAGCGGAAAGAGTTTTTTCAAAAATTATACCCATCCTCTAAATGAAGAGGCTTCTGCCAGTTTTCGGATCCCAACCATGTAGGCAGCTAAACGCATGTCCACTTTGTGAGAATTGGCAACTCGATAAATATTTTCAAATGAATCGACCATGATTTTTTTCAATTTCTCATCTACTTCTTCATCAGTCCAATAGTAGCCTTGGTTATTTTGCACCCATTCGAAGTAAGAAACCGTTACACCGCCAGCGTTTGATAAAATATCTGGAACTAAGAAGACACCGCGCTCATTTAAGATTTTTGTTGCTTCAAGAGTGGTTGGTCCATTGGCTGCCTCTACAACGATTGATGCCTTAATATCATAAGCATTGTCCTCGGTAATTTGGCTGGAAATTGCTGCCGGCACCAAAATATCACAATCTAGTTCGAAAAGTTCTTTATTGGAAATCGTATTTTTAAATAACTTAGAGAATGTTCCAAAGCTGTCTCTGCGGTCCAGTAAATAGTCAATATCAAGTCCATCTGGATCGGCAATCGCACCGTAAACGTCAGAAACTCCGACAACCTTTGCACCAGCATCATGCATGAATTTTGCTAAATAGCTTCCGGCATTTCCAAAGCCTTGAATGACGACGCGGGCACCTTTTAGTTCAATGCCTTTTTTCTTCGCTGCTTCTTCAATGACGATCGCAACTCCGCGGGCAGTTGCGGTTTCGCGGCCTTGAGATCCGCCCAATACAATTGGTTTACCTGTAATAAATCCTGGAGAGTCAAATTCACGAAGATGGCTGTACTCATCCATCATCCAAGCCATGATTTGTGCATTGGTATAAACATCCGGAGCGGGAATGTCCTTGTTAGGTCCAACAATTTGGCTGATTGCCCGAACATAGCCACGGCTTAAACGTTCAAGTTCTCTTAATGACATTTGACGCGGGTCACAAATGATTCCGCCTTTACCGCCTCCAAATGGCAGATTGGTAATTCCACATTTCAAGCTCATCCAAACGGACAAGGCTTTTACTTCAGCTTCATCTACTTCAGGATGGAAGCGAATGCCGCCTTTCGTAGGACCAACTGAATCATTATGCTGTGAACGGTAACCGGTAAATACTTTAACCGTGCCGTCATCCATCCTTACAGGAATACGAACCTCTAAAAACCGTAATGGTTCTTTTAATAATTCATACATTTCTTCGCCGAAGCCTAATTTCATTAAAGCTTCATGAATAACCTTTTGTGTAGAATGATACATTTTTAATGATTCTTGTTCCTCTTGCTGCTGCTTTGCAATCTCTTCTTTTACCAAAGTACTGACTGACATGTGTAGACACCTCTAATTTATTTTTTTGAAAAAATATATTATGTAACTGTGTTGAAGAACCAATCCTCAACACAGTGTGTTACCCCTAAAAATTAAGCTGCTAGTTTCTCTGGGCGGTCTTTTAGTTTGTGGCCTTCCCATTTGGAAATGACAATCGCTGCTAGTGAGTTTCCTACCACGTTTACTGCTGTACGAGCCATGTCAAGTAAACGGTCAACACCTAAAATAAACGCTAAACCTTCAACTGGAATGCCAACGCTTCCTAATGTGGAAAGCAGAACGACGATTGAAACGCCAGGAACTCCGGCAATCCCTTTAGAAGTTACCATTAGAATCAATACCAACGTGATTTGATGGCCGATGCTCAAATGAATTCCATACATTTGCGCAATAAATAACGCAGCAATGGCTTGGTATAAGGTCGAGCCATCAAGGTTGAAAGAATAACCAGTCGGAATAACGAAAGAAGTGATTCCCTTTGGACAGCCGATTCGCTCCATTTTTTCCATAATCCTTGGAAGAACGGTTTCCGAGCTTGCTGTTGAATAGCCTAAGATTAATTCATCTTTCAAATAAGCTAAAAGTCTAAAGATGTTATAGCCAGCAAATTTGGCAACAAGTCCAAGTACTACGATGACAAAGAAGAACATCGTACCGTAAACCGTAATAACAAGTTTTCCAAGCGGAATAAGCGATGCTAACCCAAATTTAGAAACGGTAACACCGATCAAGGCAAAAACACCGATTGGAGCAACCTTCATAATCTGGTTGGTAACATAGAACATTGCATCCGCTGTTCCTCTAAAGAATTTCAAGATTGGCTCGCCTTTTTCGCCGATCGCAGCAACGCCAAGGCCGAACATAACAGAGAAGAAAATGATCGCTAACATATCACCATTTGCAAAAGCCTGCACAACGTTAGTTGGAACGATATTAACAAACGTATCGATTTTTGAATGTGATTCTGTTGTTTTTTCTGTTGTAATATAGGAAGTCATGTCTGATTTAACCAGCTGCGTCCGGTCAACCCCTGTACCGGGATGCACAATATTGGCGACTAAAAGTCCGACAACAATGGCAACGGTCGTGATAATTTCAAAGTAAATCAGCGTTTTCCCGCCAAGCTTTCCTAATGACTTCATGTCTCCTGCACCGGCCACCCCAACGACCAGGCATGAAATAACAATTGGAACCACAATCATTTTAATTAAGCGTAGGAATATTGCTCCAAATGGTGTTAAAATTTGTTCCACATGTGGATTTCCGTAAAAAACGGCACCTACAATAATACCAATAACTAAGCCAATGAAAATTTGCCATGCTAAGCTGATTTTTTTCACTCGTTCCACTCCCATCTCTTTGTTAAAAATACCCCATTTGTTTTTTCTTTGTTGCTAAAATAGTAAAAATAAGTACGATTGAATTTTTTTCTCTAGTAGAAGAAGTTCGTATTATTATATCCCCAAAATAAAGCGCTTCCATTTCTTTGCTAAATCCTTTGTTCAATCAATGATGGATGATAATTGGATGGATTGTTGTATTAGAGGAACCCCTGTATGATTGCTTGCTTATTCACCCCCTTGAATTTACGGCCGATACCTATAAAACTATGAAAATTTTTGTTTTATAGTAAAATAGAAATATAGGTTGACCTGGTTATCTGATTTGTAAACGGTTGCAATTTTCTGTGAGAAAACTTGTTACAAATTGATGATACTTTAGGAACTACAAAAAACTACGGAAAACAACAACTTGAAAAATAATTTTTTAAAAAACCCTGAGATTGGACGTGATCATCATTCGCGAAAAATTAATTGCTTACTTGTTTATGATCATTGCTGTACCAATTGCTGGCGAATTAAAGTTTTACCCATTTAGCGGTGCCGATCTTCGAGTCAGCATGGCCACAACGGTTTTTTTCTTTATTTTGTTGTGGTCCCGTAAAATTCACCCCGTTTTGGCGGGTTTTTTAACGGGCATTGCTGTCGTTCTGTTTCGGATGTCCCTGGACAAGCTGTTTAATGCCTCGTTTTGGCTTCAGGACTCGTTTGTCAGTAATTTTCCAGTATTCTTTTATTACGCAGTCTTTGCTGGGTTATTTCATGTTTTTAAAATAAAAGAGTTATATTCCCGCCCCTTTCTTGTCGGTTTACTTGGAGTTGTAATCGAAACGATCTCTAATTCTGCGGAAATTTCGATTCGCCATTTTACTAACGAAGTGCAGATTACCACTTCTAACTTCCTTATTATTGGAGGAGTAGCATTTATCCGAACCTTTTTTGTACTTGGCTTTTTCAATATCCTCATTCTGAGAGAGACAAAACTTGCGGAAGAGCAGCAGCGAAAGCGGACGGAACAAATCCTGCTCTTAACCTCAAATTTGTATGTGGAGAGAGTTCAATTAGAAAAATCGGCGAAGAACGCCGAGGAATTAACAGGTGCATGCTATAAGCTTTATCGGGAATTGAAGGATCAGAACAATCAGGAACAAGCACAAGCGATGCTGAAAATTGCCGGGGAATTGCATGAAATTAAAAAAGATAACCAACGGATTTATGCAGGCTTATCAAAGTTAATGGCTAAAGAAAACTTAGATGATTTTATGGAAATTGAAGAGATCATTCGCGTGATCACCCACTCGAATAAAAGTTACGGAGAGATTCTTGATAAAACAATCGATTACCAAGTGAACATATCTGGAGAACATCCGCGTTACCGTACCTTTGTCCTCCTTTCACTGATTAACAATCTTGTTGCCAACGCAGTGGAAGCGATCCAGCAAACTGGACAAATCGTGTTAACAATCGAAAGAGAAAATGACATGGCCAAAATCAGAATCCATGATAACGGATGCGGAATTTCCAAAAAAAACAAACCATTTATTTTTGAACCAGGCTTTACCACAAAATTTGATACGAATGGAATTGCCTCAAATGGAATCGGTTTAGCGTATATAAAAAATGTCATTGAAAATATCGGTGGCGAAATAAAACTAATCGATTCGACGAATACAGAAGGAACCACCTTCGATATTCTGCTTCCTGTAGCAAGTCTAACTCAAGAGGAGTTGATAAAATGAACTTTTTTATTGTCGATGATTCCGCCACGATCAGGGGGATGCTTTCAAATATTATTGAAGAAGAAGGCTTAGGGACGATTGTTGGCGAAGCAGAGGACGGCTCGGAAGTTTTTGCCCATACCCTTGCTGCTCTGGAAGTCAATATCCTGATTATTGATTTGCTTATGCCCAATCGGGATGGAATTGAAACAGTGAGAGAAATTGCTCCTCTTTTCCGTGGAAAAATCATCATGATTTCCCAAGTTGAAACGAAGGATATGATCAGTGAGGCCTATTCGCTTGGGGTTGAACATTATATCACGAAACCGATTAATCGCCTGGAGGTCTTGAGCGTTCTTAAGAAGGTCGGTGAATATTTACTTTTAGAAAAATCAATCCATGACATCCAAAAGTCATTAAGCTTTTTAAATACACAAAACCATATCCCGCAAATTCATGAACAAAGCAAACAAACTCAAGTGATTCCCTCTGCGAAAAATATTTTGTTGGAGCTGGGGGTTATTGGAAAAAGTGGCGACAAGGATCTGCTGGACCTGCTGGAGGTTCTATATACATTGGAGGAAGAGGGAGTTCGCGAAGTTCCCCCCTTAAAAGAGTTATATGCAACGATGATCAAAAAGCGGCTCAGCCAATCCGCTACACCGAGTGAGATCAATAAAGAAACGAAAGCAGTGGAGCAGCGGATTCGCCGTGCGATCCAGCAAGTCCTTGAGCATCTGGCATCACTCGGATTAACGGATTATGCCAACCCAACATTCGAATATTATTCATCCAAATTATTTGATTACAGCCAAGTACGAATGAAAATGCTTGAATTAGAAGGAAAAATGCACAGCGACACCAGTCACACCCGGATCAATATCAAAAAATTCATCCAGGCCTTATATATGGAGGCCAAAGGAAAATGAAGGCTTGGTTTAAAACCAGCCTTTTTTTTGGCTGTGTTAAAGGAATTTGGTGATTTCTTACCCTGTTGATTGGAGCGGAGGGCACTCGACTCCTGCGGGATATAGAGGTCACTGGAGACCCCACAGGCGCCAAAGCGCCGAGGAGGCTCCAGGACCTCCCCGCGGAAAGCGAGTGCCCGGAGCGGAAATCAACAGTCACAGTAAACACAGCCTAATGCAAAAAACCGATTCTCTTCTTTATTCTCGAGAATCGGCTGGCGGATCACTGTAAAATTCAACATTGTTATTCAACTCAAACACCTTCATTTTCATTACTTGGTGTTATCAATAGCGCTGCATGGGCCAATACATTTACCATAGTCATCCATAAAATTAAGGATTACTTTAATCACTTTTTTCATTTTTCATTACCCCTTTTAAAAGATTTTTTATGTACGTTCAATCTATATTTATATTATCTACAGGAAGGGGATTTTTGACAAAGTGATTGTAAACGAAAACATTTGCCAAGAAAGCGGAAACAAGTCTGTTGAAAACGTAGAACATCTTCTATTTCCTTACTTTTTCACAAAAATGTCATAATTACATATTGCAATTTAGCTTACTCCTTTATCTTTAAAATGAAATACTAGAACGAGGAATAACAAACTTGCTTTTGAAAAAAATAGCAAAAGGGGTAAAACTGAAAATCATGAAGTCCTGTCTTTTTTTGAAACATGTCTTCAAAAAGCAACGGAGCTTTATCGAAATATAACGGAGATCGTCCTCAAAAAAGGTTATGGACACCAAACAGTTCATCTTCCAACAATGAAACAGCCTGAAATGGTTGAACACCATTCTTTCTTGTCTGGATGGCTGGGTAAACAGCGGCAGCTTAGCGGGATAGAGATTGATAATCTTATTTTCAGTCTACGCGGAGTAATTCTTGCAAAAACAATGTTTATCATGTTTTTGCAAATCGCTAATGACTCTGAAGTTCAAAAATTTTGCCAGAAAGCCAAAAATATAACAGGAAAAAGGGTGGAAAGATTTCAATCGCTGAATTCAGCGGAGAACCTGCCGTTTCAGGCTACCTATGAATCCGAAATTATCGACTCTTCCATTTCTCCATTTTCTGATCGGCTGATTATGTTTGAAATTTTATCACTAGGACAAATTGCGATCGCAAGGTATGGAAATGCCCTTAGTTTTGTGGTCAGAAGAGACCTAAGCACGATGTTCGGCTTATTAATTGTTGAAACCGGCGCATTTCTTGATGAAGGAATGAAGCTAATGATCGACAAAAGATGGCTGGAACAGCCGCCAATGGCATCTGCACATCAAAAAAATAACGATAAATAGACCAATTCCATTTTGCGAATTGGTCTCTAAATTGAATACTCAATAAAAGGAGCGCAGCTCCAAAGTGGCATATTAAATACTAAAAAATACTTCTCCGCCGATAACAGCCAAAAGGATAAGAATATCTATAATAATCAGTGCCCTTACCCAGTGTTTCATATCTAGTAACCTCCATGGTTAATAATCTAGCTTATATTCTATCGGATTTCACACAAAAAAAGGAGAAAAAAATGAATTTGGATAAATTTATTAATCGACATGCTTCTAAAAAATATACTTGGACAATCTTAATTTATGCTTAAATTGCTTAAAAATGCCCCAAGTAAAGTCACTTGGGGCACTTTTTTAAAGAAAACTCGCCGATTGGCGAGCCCCTAAGGGCGAAGACAGAGGCATAGTTGCACTTGCCAGGCTCGTAGAGTGCCACGTCCTGTGGCACTCGCCTGACTAGGACATCCTGTCCGTCGTGCGACATAGGAAAGTATAAATTTTGAAAAAAAAATTATACTTTCCTATTAGCTAGAAACCGACCATCATTTGGTCTGGATGTGATCCGGCACGGCTATCCTTATTCAAGCCATCGATTCGATCCATATCTTCTCTTGTTAATTCAAAATCAAAAACATTGGAGTTTTCAATAATGCGTTGCTCATTAATTGATTTTGGAATCGTTACAACTTCGTTTTGAAGATCCCAGCGCAAAATGATTTGAGCGACGGATTTGTTATATTTTTGAGCAATCTCTATTAGAGTTGGATCATTCAGTAATTGCCCTTGCTTTAAAGGTGACCATGCTTCAAGCTGAATGCCTTCTTTTTTACAAAAAGCCTGCAAGTCCTTTTGAGTCAAGTGTGGATGGTACTCTACTTGGTTTACCATTGGTTTAATTTCTGCAGTACCCAGTAAATCTTCTAAATGGTGAACCAGAAAATTACTTACACCAATTGCCCGTACGCGGCCATCTCTGTATAGTTTTTCAAATGCTCTCCATGTATCTTTGTATTTATCTTTACCAGGCCAGTGGATTAAATAAAGATCTAAATAATCAAGACCTAATTTTTCCATACTTGTTTCGAAGGCTTTTAGTGTCGTGTCGTAGCCTTGCTCTGTATTCCAAAGCTTTGTAGTGATGAATAAGTTTTCACGAGGAACACCGGATTCTTTAATAGCTTGACCAACGCCTTCTTCATTCCCATAAATCGCAGCTGTATCAATATGTATATAACCATTTTTTAGTGCTGCTTTAACAGATTGGATAACCTCTTCCCCTTCTTTTACCTTGAAAACACCCAATCCCATCCATGGCATTTTTACACCATTATGTAATGTTGTCGTATCTTTTAAACTAGATGGCATGTCTGATTCCTCCCTTTATGTAAAAACAACTATATTATCCATTATTTAGTGACTAAAGAAAAGTACTCTGACTCAATGTGGATACTTTTCCGCCTTCTTTCCTACAAAGTCACTGGTGAACCTCTATGATGTCACATCTCCTTTTTTTTCATGAGAAGTGGCATCATACCGCTTCTATGATGCTACATCTTTTACTTTTTTCGTGAGAAGCGGCATCATATACCTTCTATGATGCCGCCTCTTCTACCTTTTTCATGAGAAGCGGCATCATACCGCTTCTATAGTGCCACTTCGGTTACTGCATTTTTTCCATTACAGCAAAATAATTGTTTTCCTGGTCCGCAAAGTTAAATACTTTTCCACCTGGCATTGTTACCATATCACCAACGGTTATATTTTTATCCTTAAAATCTTGATATACTTGGTCAAGGTTTTCTGAAAAAAACATGATTGAAGGGGTGCCCAGATTCAACTCAGGCTGCATCTTCGCAATTAGCTCCTTATTATGAAGAACAATACTTGTTTCAGCTTCCTTTGTTGGAGCGATTTCAATCCATTTCATCCCTTGACCGTTGTCATTTTCAGTTATGACGCTAAATCCTACTTTTTCAGTCCAAAATCTCACTGCCTCATCCTGATTATTGACATACAACATAATTTGACCGACTTTATTAATCAATTGACTTCCTCCCTTTCCCCTAAGCGAACTTTATTATCCTTCCATTTTCCTTTTGAAGTTATTCTTTAGACTAAAGTAAAAATGGTTTTTGCCTAGTTGTTTGTAATTTTATAATATTATTACTTTTTGTAGCAATGTTATAACGATATAACGCTTTCAATTTCAGTAAATACTTTTATCAAGGGTGCTGAAATTATTTATCCCAACACTTGATATATCAATATTATTTACGGTTTTTTAAATTTTTTTACTTTTTAAAAGCGTATTCACATGAAAAATAGACTGTGGTACTATCAATGTGATTTTGGAAACGTGTTGGTTCATGCGGGTTTAAAGCACAAAACAGAAGAAAGTCATCATGCCTTCCAAAATCAATAGATAAAATTACTTGACGAGGTGTATGGTGATGAAAGCTGACGTATCTGTTCCTCTAGAAAATGTGAACCTTTTAATGCAAATTGCTCATCTCAAAACAAAAGTCACCCAATTGTACAATCAAAATGGCCCAGGCAGCCCAGACTATATTTCGCTTTCAATCAAATTAAATTTGCTTATTAATGAATATATAGATGAAAAAATTGTAGATTTGATGTGATAAAAAACCGCAGAGACATTTGGTCTTTTGCGGTTTTTGTGTGTTATAGTCCATTTTTGCCTTTTTCGTTACAGAAATTAATTCTCATCATACTATGAACTAAAACCGTTTGAAAAGAGGCGTGGAAATTGACTCACCCAAAAACAATTACTACGGGGCCTCCTCCTGGTCAATCGGGAGCTTGTGTCGCACAGTATAATCACTATGTGTTAAATGGTTCTCATTCTGAAGGCAATAATCCTAATCATCATAACCCCGGTAATCATGCTGCCTATCATAATCCAAATTCGAATCATCATACTAGCTATCAACATTTAAATCATCATCAAACACATCATCAACCTATTTATCATAATCCCTACCAGCCGCCAACATATCCTCCATCTCCAAATCACTATCATATCCTGCCTTATTATCCACAACCAGTCCATTATGGTGCTCCGACCTGGAATCCGCCAACCTATACGAATTATTATTAACCTTTTTTAAAAGGGCTGTTTGTGATTGTTAAAGATCAAAACGGCTCTTTTCATTTTTTACTGCCCTGTTTGGATTAATAATTCAGAATATTATTTTGATCCTGCTTTACCTCCTGAATGGTAGTTGATAAAGTAGAAGTAGAGATAATGCTAGTTATTTCCACTAATCGTTTTTTTCTAGCCTTCTCTCTTAAGGGGGAAATTAGAATGGCTTCTAATGCACAAGCTATATTAACGGAGGTTTTGAAAGCGCTCTTAGATGAGCTGCCTTTTGGCGTTCTCGTCACCAGAAATGATAAAAACGTTATACTGAGTAATCGATTTCTGTCGGAAATCTTTTCGATGGAACAATTTAAGCTTGAAATCGCTCCTTTTCTCAATAAAAACTTCGTTCCAACGGTGAATACACCAATCAATTTATCTGGCCGAAAGGGATTTATGAGAAAAGAAGTCGTTGTTGTCGCTGAAGAGGAATATCAGTATTACTTCTTCTTTTTTTCAAATAAGGAAGTTCTAAAATCCGATTCTCCAGAAGAAATAATCTATCAAGATTTAAGTGAAATGGCAGATGAAAGCTTGGTAGTTGTTGACCCAGAGGGGTACGTTCAGATTTTGACCAAACCATTTGCGGATTTTCTTGGCGTCGATCAAGAAAAATCAATTGGAAAGCATGTAACTGAAGTTATCGAGAACACAAGGATGCATATTGTTGCGAAAACAGGAAATATCGAGATTGGGGAACCGCAAAAAATTAAGGCTGACTATATCATTGCCAACCGATCACCTGTTATTAAGCAAGGAAAAAGAGTTGGCGCCGTTGGGAAGGTCGTTTTTAATAATTTAGAGCAGCTCACTTCTTTATCGAAACGAATCAGTTCGCTAACAACTGAGTTAAACAAAAGCAAAGGGATTATTAGTGCTAGAAATAAAGCTTACTATACTTTCGATCATTTAATCGGCAAAAGCAAGGCATTTATGGATGTGAAGCATCATGCAAAAAAGGCAGGAAAAAGTGATTCCAATGTCCTTATTTTAGGAGAAAGCGGGACAGGCAAAGAATTATTTGCCCAAGCGATTCATAATGCCAGCCGCCGTTCCATGGGGGCTTTCGTAAAAGTAAACTGCGCAGCGATTCCTGTCGATCTCATCGAATCCGAGCTTTTTGGCTACGAAGAAGGTTCCTTCACAGGTGCAAAAAAAGGCGGGAAAATCGGAAAATTTGAGGTAGCCGATGGTGGAACAATTTTTCTCGATGAAATTGGCGAGCTTCCTTTACATATGCAGGTAAAATTATTGCGTGTTCTGCAAGAAAAAGAAGTGGAACGGGTTGGTGCCACCGGAACCATTCCTGTTGATGTTAGAATCATTGCTGCAACAAATCGAAACCTTACTGAAATGGTCGCCAAAAGGGATTTTAGATTGGACTTGTATTATCGGTTGAAGGTTATGCAAATCACCATTCCTTCGTTAAGGGATCGAAATGAAGATATAAAAATTTTGGCCAACCATTTTTTTGAAAAATACCAAAATCTGATGAAGAAAAAGGCCCGTGGAATCTCGGAACAGTCGATGTATTTACTTTGTCATTATTCTTGGCCGGGAAACATTCGTGAGCTGGAAAATGTAATTGAACGGGCTTTGAATCTTGTCGATGAAGGAGAATGTATTACTCCAAAATATTTGCCTGAAGAAGTTGCAATCGGATACGCCCAAGAATTTTCGGTCCGTTCTTTGACTGAAATCATTGAGGAAACAGAGCGAAATACCATTTCTGCCTGCCTAAGGATGACCGATGGAAATAAATCGGAAACTGCAAAACTACTCGGGATGCAGCCGGACGTCCCTCTATGAAAAAATGAAAAAATATGATTTATAAAGAAAAATCGTCGATTGGCTAGCCCCCAAAGGGTGAAGACAGAGGAGTAGTTGCAATTATACTTCCTTATTAGCTGATACCTTTTATACTCCCCTTGCTGCGCGCATGAGGGAGTATTTTGTACGGTGATGTCGTCGAAATCGATGGAAAAATCGTGATTTTTGCAAAAAAATGTTCAGAACCTGTACAGAAAAATGACATATTTGTTACAACTGTAAGGATATCCGTACAGTATTTCCTGCTTTCCATTAAGAGTGCACGGTAATCCTGACAACATGTTTTTAAATGGCTTCTGTTTTAGCAAAAAATTTTTAAATCCCCCACATATATTCCCCATTAAAACCCCGTTATTTCACTGTTTATTGGGAAAAAATAAAATTTTTTAAATATTCCTCGATTTTGGCACACTTCTTGCATTAATAGTATCGGATTGAAAAATTTAAGCAAATGGGGGATAAACATGCACTTTAAATTATCTGATGAACATGAAATGATTCGAAAAATGGTTCGTGATTTTGCGAAGAATGAGGTCGAACCAACAGCTGCACAGCGTGACGAGGAACAACATTTTGATCGGGCTATTTTTGACCAAATTGCCGACCTTGGTTTGACTGGTATTCCATGGCCTGAAGAGTACGGCGGTATTGGAAGCGATTACTTGGCATACTGTATCGCTGTTGAGGAATTATCCCGCGTAGACGCCTCTGTTGGCGTTATGCTTTCAGCACATACATCACTTGCCGGATGGCCTGTTTACAAGTTTGGAACGGAAGAACAAAAACAAAAATATTTACGCCCAATGGCAGAAGGCAAGAAAATCGGGGCTTACGCATTAACGGAGCCTGGAAGCGGTTCTGATGCAAGCGGAATGAAAACAACTGCCCGCCTTGAAGGGGACCATTACGTACTAAACGGTTCAAAAATCTTTATCACAAACGGCGGCGCTGCGGAAATTTATGTGGTATTCGCTGCAACCGATTCTTCTCAAAAAGCAAAAGGAATTACGGGGTTTATCGTTGAGAGTGACTTCCCTGGCTTCTCCGTTGGTAAAAAAGAAGACAAGATGGGCATTCGTTCATCACCTACAACCGAAATTATTTTTGAAGAATGTAAAGTTCCTGTCGAAAACGTATTAGGCCAAGTAGGCGAAGGCTTCAAAATTGCGATGATGACACTAGATGGCGGACGTAACGGTATCGCTTCACAAGCACTTGGAATTGCACAAGGTGCCCTTGATGCTGCGACTGCTTATGCAAAAGAACGCGTTCAATTCGGCAAACCAATCTCCCTGCAGCAAGGTATTGGCTTTAAGCTTGCTGATATGGCAACAAGTGTCGAAGCTGCAAGACTATTAACCTACCAAGCTGCATGGCTTGAGTCTCAAGGTCTTCCATATGGAAAAGAATCGGCCATGTCGAAGCTATTTGCCGGAGATACCGCAATGAAAGTAACAACCGAAGCGGTTCAAATCTTTGGCGGTTATGGATATACGAAGGAATATCCAGTAGAAAGATATATGCGTGATGCAAAAATTACGCAAATCTATGAAGGAACACAAGAAATCCAGCGCTTGGTTATTTCTAGAATGGTGACGAAATAAAATCAATTCCCTAGAAGACGAATTTTTGCTCCTCAAGGGCATTGACGCTTTATCAATTCCCTTAATGGTTTGTTCTGAAGGGAATCGATACTCTTGGACAGTACATTAAGCTTAAGGGGAGCCTCTCCCCCCTTAGGCTGGCAATTTTTTTTTAAAACTGAAGGAGGATTATCTATGAATATCTTTGTAATCATGAAACGCACTTTTGATACAGAAGAAAAAATCAGCATTAATAATGGACAAGTCAGTGAAGACGGCGCTACTTTTATCATCAATCCCTATGATGAATATGCCATTGAGGAAGCCTTGAAATTAAAGGAAGAACATGGCGGAGAAATCACCCTTGTCACATTTGGGGATGAAGAATCAGAGAAAGAACTTCGCACTGGTCTAGCAATGGGCGCTGACAAAGCCGTCCTAATTAACTCGGAAGACTTGGATGAAGCAGACCAATTCTCTACTGCTGCCATATTAGCCGCATATTTAAAAGACCAAGAGATTGATATTATTTTAGCCGGAAACGTAACCGTCGATGGCGGAACCGGACAAGTCGGCCCTCGCCTCGCTGAAGAGCTGAATATCCCTGTTGTAACGGTCATAACAAAACTTACAGTTGATGGAAATAAAGCGATAATTGAACGCGACGTTGAAGGAGACCTCGAAATCATCGAAGCATCCCTTCCACTACTTGTTACATGCCAACAAGGATTAAATGAACCTCGTTATCCATCTTTACCAGGAATTATGAAAGCAAAGAAAAAGCCTCTGGAAGAATTGGAACTCGATGACCTGGATCTCGATGAAGATGAAGTAGCGGCAAAAATAAAATCAGTGGACATCTTCCTCCCACCTGCCAAAGCCGCAGGTAAAGTCCTTCAAGGAGAAACGAAACAACAAGTCAGTGAACTTATTACATTACTAAGAACAGAAGCAAAAGTCATTTAATCGAAAGGGGATTCCTATGAGTAAAAAAGTATTAGTTTTCGGAGAAGTTCGTGACGGTGAATTACGAAACGTTTCATATGAAGCAATCGCTGCTGCAAAACAAGTGGCAGATGGGGGCGAGGTCGTTGGCCTGGTTTTAGGTGAAAGCGTTCAAAACCTGGCTAGCAATCTAATCTATTATGGTGCAGACCGTGTCATTACTGTGGAGGATAGTCAATTAAAATCGTACACTCCTGATGCCTATTCACAAGCGGTTATGCAAGTAATCGATGCGGAACAACCAGATGGTTTTATTTTAGGACATACAGCGCTTGGCAAAGACCTGTCGCCACGGATTGCGGCCAAGCTTAAATCAGGGTTAATTTCCGATGCCGTTCGCATCGAAGAAGATGGTTTTATCCGTCCAATTTATTCTGGTAAAGCCTTCGAAAAATTGGTCGTCAACGAAGGGCTTATTTTGGCAACCATTCGCCCGAATAATATTACTACTTTAGAAAAAGACGAATCACGTTCAGGTGAGATCGTATCCATGAATGTAGAAATCAAAGATCTTCGGACCATTGTAAAAGAGGTTATCCGTAAAGCAGTCGGCGGCGTTGATCTTTCCGAAGCCAAAATCATTGTTTCCGGAGGCCGCGGTGTAAAAAGCAGCGAAGGCTTTAAGCCGCTTCAAGAATTAGCTGACCTTTTGGGCGGTGCAGTTGGTGCATCCCGCGGTGCATGTGATGCTGAATACTGCGATTATTCGTTGCAAATTGGACAAACAGGAAAAGTGGTCACTCCAGACCTTTATATTGCCTGCGGTATATCCGGTGCAATCCAGCACGTTGCCGGAATGTCCAGCTCCAAAGTGATTGTGGCGATCAACAAAGACCCGGAAGCCGAAATTTTCAAAATTGCGGACTACGGAATTGTCGGTGACTTGTTTGAGGTCGTGCCCATGTTAATTGAAGAATTAAAAGCAATCGCTGTCAGCTAGGATCCCTGCCCCTTTTTAGGGGTTGGGCTCCAACAAAATTTTTCAGAGGGGATTTGAGATGAGTATCTTACAACTATTAAATATATTACTATTCCTGCTCATAACCGGCTACGCGATTTACGTTTTTGCCGAGCTTGTAAAAACCCGTATCAGGTATATCAAACTTGGAAAAAAAGCTGAATTTAATAAAACAGTGCAGGAACGGATCGATGCCCTTCTTGTTTATGTTTTTGGGCAAAAAAAGCTTCTTAAAGACAAGAAGAGCGGGACGATGCATGTCATGTTTTTCTACGGCTTCTTGCTTGTTCAATTTGGAGCCATTGATCTGATCTGGAAGGGACTTGCCCCAGACTCCCACCTTCCATTGGGTCCGCTTTACCCCTATTTTACGTTTTTTCAAGAAATCGTTGTGTTAATCATTCTTGTCGGAGTTGTTTGGGGATTTTACCGCCGCTACATTGAAAAATTAGTACGGTTAAAACGTGGATTTTTCGCCGGTCTTGTCTATTTATTTTTAACAGGATTAATGCTTTGTACGTTACTCGCCAATGGGATGGACATCATTTGGCATGGCGGTGAAGAGTCTTGGTCAGAGCCTGTAGCTTCTGCCATTGCATCCGCTTTTAGCTTTTTGCCGCAAACAGCCGCTGCAGCCCTGTTCTTTGTATTTTGGTGGGGACATCTTTTATTCCTGCTGGCATTTTTAGTTTATGTTCCTCAAGGAAAACATGCCCACTTGATTGCCGGGATTGCCAATGTCTGGTTAGGGCGCACCCATAAGATCGGTCAATTATCGACGATCAATTTCGAAGATGAAACACAGGAAACGTTCGGCGTTAGTAAAATAGAAGATTTTAACCAGAAACAATTGGTGGACCTCTATGCCTGTGTGGAGTGCGGCCGCTGTACAAGTATGTGCCCGGCCTCTGGAACGGGAAAGATGCTGTCACCAAGGGAATTAATTTTAAAATTGCGCAATCACTTGACCGAGAAAGGTGCTGCTGTTACGTCGAGACAGCCTTGGATGCCTGCCCCTCTTTTTAAAAATACTCGGGGGAACCAGCTGGCATTGGCCAATGAAGCAGCTGCTGCTCTTGAAAGCGAAGTCAGTTTAATTGGCAATGTCATTACCGAGGAAGAAATTTGGGCTTGCACCACTTGCCGCAACTGTGAAGACCAATGCCCCGTTATGAACGAGCATGTTGATAAAATTATCGACCTTCGCCGTTATCTTGTGTTAACGGAAGGAAAATTAGATGCTGACGCCCAGCGTGCGATGACTAATATTGAACGCCAGGGAAATCCATGGGGAATCAACCGAAAGGAACGTATAAAGTGGCGTGATGGCCGCGATGATATCCAAGTTCCAACTGCCAAAGAACTGAAAAAAGCTGGAGAAGAATTTGAATACTTATTCTTTGTCGGCTCCATGGGTTCCTATGACAACCGCAGCCAAAAGGTTGCCCAAAGCCTTGCCCATGTTTTGAATCTTGCGGGAGTGAAATTTGCGGTCTTAGGTAATGATGAAAAGAACTCTGGCGATACACCACGCCGAATCGGAAATGAGTTTTTATTCCAAGAGCTCGCAAACGCCAATATTGAAGCCTTTAAAAAGTATGACGTGAAGAAAATTATCACGATCGATCCGCATGCTTTTAATACCTTGAAAAATGAATACCCTGAATTCGGTCTCGAAGCAGAGGTCTATCATCATACGCAATTGCTTGCCCAATTGATCAAAGAAGGGAAATTAACGCCAAAAAATCCAGTCAATGAAGTAATTTCCTTCCATGATTCTTGTTACCTGGGACGCTACAACGAAGTCTATGATGCGCCTCGTGAGATTTTAAAATCGATTCCAGGCGTTCAGCTTGTTGAAGCCGAACGGAACCGTGAAAATGCGATGTGCTGCGGTGCCGGAGGCGGACGGATGTGGATGGAAGAAAATGCAGGTACTCGTATTAACGTTGCCCGTACGGAACAGCTTTTGGCCGTGAATCCAACGATGATCGGCAGCGGATGCCCATATTGTTTAACGATGATCAGTGACGGAACGAAAGCTAAAGAAGTAGATGATCAAGTTCAAACGCTGGATGTCGTAGAAATTTTGGAAAAATCACTCTAGGGGGAGTTTTTGATGAAAATTGAAAAAGTTATGGTGGTTGGTTCTGGACAAATGGGAAGCGGTATCACCCAGATTTTGGCACAAAAAGGCTACCAAGTGTACATGAATGATATTAAAGAAGAATTTGTCCAAAAAGGCTTGGCGAAAATCGCAAAAATCTTGGACCGTGATATCCAAAAAGGACGGAAAACAGAGGAAGAAAAAGCAGCGACTCTTTCAAAAATCACCGTTTCTACTAATCTCGAAGATGCTAAAGACGTTCAATTAGTAATTGAAGCGGCAACTGAAAATAAAGAAATTAAGCTTGGCATTTTCCGCAAGCTAGATGAACTTGCACCTGCTGAGGCAATTCTTGCAAGCAACACCTCTTCCCTGCCCATAACTGAAATTGCTGCTGTCACCAAAAGGCAAAAAGTAATCGGCATGCATTTCTTTAATCCTGTTCCAGTTATGAAACTAATTGAAATTAATAGCGGGCTGGCTACGTCCGAAGAAACATTTGCACTTGTGGAAGATTTGGCTAAGGAATTAAAAAAAGTACCAGTTGCCATTAAAGACCTCCCAGGTTTTGCGGTAAACCGAGTGCTGATTCCGATGATTAACGAAGCTATTTATGCCGTTTATGAAGGTGTCACGACTCCAGAAGGAATGGACGAAGCAATGAAGCTTGGTGCCAACCATCCAATGGGTCCGATTACGCTTGCCGATTATATCGGACTAGACACATGCCTTGCGATCATGGAAGTACTTTACGAAGGATTTGGCGATCCGAAATATCGTCCATGCCCGCTGCTCCGAAAGTATGTGGAAGCTGGATGGTTCGGTGTCAAATCTGGCCGCGGATTCTATGTTTATGATTAATTTTTAGGCTGTGTTAAAGGAAATTGTTGGTTTTTTATACCTGTTGATTGGAGCGGAGGGCACTCGACTCCTGCAGGATATAGAGGTGTCTTCCGACCCCACAGGCGCCAAGGCGCCGAGGAGGCTCCAGGACCTCCCTGCGGAAAGCGAGTGCCTGGAGCGGAAATCAACAGACAAATTTAACACAGCCAATTTAAAAAAAAGGGGAATGGATGATGAGAGAATTTAATACGCTTGAAGTTGCCGTTGAAGAAAATATTGCTGTCATAACGATCAATAGACCAAAATTTTTAAACGCTCTAAATACTGAAGTATTAAGGGAGTTGGCCGAAGCGGCTGACATCATTGATGCAGATTCATCTATCCGTGCAGTTATCTTAACGGGGTCTGGAGAAAAAGCCTTTGTTGCCGGTGCGGACATTGTGGAAATGCAAAATAAAAATGTGTTAGAAGGACGCGAATTCTCCTCCTTAGGCAATAAAGCATTTTCCAAAATTGAAAATTTAAAAATCCCAGTTATTGCGGCTGTGAACGGCTTTGCTCTCGGCGGCGGCTGTGAGTTGACAATGGCATGTGACATACGGATTGCCAGCAACAAAGCAAAATTCGGCCAGCCTGAAATCGGCCTCGGCATCATGCCAGGATTCGGCGGTTCCCAGCGGCTTCCTCGCCTTGTTGGGAAAGGAATTGCCAAAGAAATCCTGTTCACCGGCGAAATAATCAATGCTGAACGGGCTTATGAAATCGGACTCGTAAACCGGATAGTCGATGCAACGGAACTGCTGGTGGAAGCGAAAAAAATTGCACAAACCATCGCTTCTAAGTCTCCACTAGGAGTTAGTTTTACCAAAAAAGCTGTCAATGAAGGAACAAACCTTGACCTTGAACGCGCCGTATCCCTTGAAGTTGAATTATTCGGATCTCTTTTCTCTACTAAGGATCAAAAAGAAGGTATGTCCGCATTCTTGGAGAAACGTCAGGCTGCTTTTAAAGGGGAATAATTGAATTATTAAAGCCAATTAAAGGAGATGAGAAGATATGAGTTATCAAGAGATTTATAGAGAAAAATGCTGTACGGCAGAAGAAGCAGTTCGATTTATTGAGCCCGGCGAGGCGATCGTTACTCCTATTACCCCTGGAGAACCGCCAGCACTGCTCGATGCTTTGGTTTCATATGAAAAATTAAGTGGGAACCTTCTTTACAGAATGCTTCCCGGTTATCCAGTTTTAAACGTGGAACAGGAGAAAATCAAGCAAATTTCCATCTTCATTAGCGGGTATGACCGTAAAGCTTTTGCTGAGGGAAAAACGGACCTTCTCCCTAACCATTTTTCAGATATCCCATCCTTAATCAAAATTGGTACATCACATACGGAACGTGTCCTGATGGCCACTGTTTCACCGATGGATGATGAAGGTTATTTTTCTTTGGGAACAAGCGTCAGTTATCTCGGGGATTTATTGGATAGCGCTAAAACCATTATTCTCGAAGTCAATCACAATATGCCGCTTACTTTGGGGGAACAGAATAAAATCCATATCAGCCAAGTCAAGGCACTGGTTGAACATGATTTTGACTTACCTTCTGTTGCCAATCCTGTTCTCACTGAAAAAGATATGAAAATTGGCCAGACGATCGCAGACTTAATTCATAATGGCGACACGGTTCAAATCGGTTTTGGCTCCATGCCAAATGCTGTTATTGAATATTTAAGCGGGCACCGTGACCTTGGCATTCATACCGAAATGCTGCCTGACAAGTTCGTAGATTTATATGAACAAGGCGTCATCACAAATGCCCACAAGAACATTTTCAAAGGCAAATCAACGGCAACCTTTGCCTATGGCTCGAAGCGTTTATACGATTTTATGAATAATAACGAAGACATTCTCATGCTCCCTTGTAATATCACCAACGACCTTCGTAATCTCGCACAACTAGATAATCTAGTATCGGTCAACTCTACGGTTGAAGTCGATTTCTTGGGCCAATGTAACTCTGAAACCATTAATGGAACCTACTATTCTTCTACCGGAGGCCAGGCGGATTTTGCCAAGGGTGTCCGTATGGCTAAAAATGGCCGTGGGATTATTTGCCTTTATTCAACAGCTAAAAATGATACGATCTCCAAAATCGTGCCAATGCTACCAGCTGGTGCAGTGGTATCCACCCATAAAAATGATGTGGATATGATTGTTACGGAGTACGGAAAAGCGGATTTAAAAGGAAAAACGGTTCAAGGCCGAACTGAAGCCCTTATTAAAATTGCTCATCCTAACTTTAGGGAACAGCTCACATTTGATGCAGTGAAACGCGGATTCCTGCCGCAGAAGAACTTTTTTATGGCTTAACTTGGTAAGCCCGGGTCCAGTTTTGGATCCGGGCTTTTTTAATGGATATGATGCGGATATATCGGCCTTCCGTGCGGATATATACCTTGAACTCACGGATATCCCGCTCAAATAGAAATCCATCACCTCTTACTTAATTCAATGGCAATTCTCTCGATTTCCTCTTTCTCAGCAAGAACATCGACATATTCTTTTGGCAGCCCATCAAAACCGCAAGCAAGCCCCGCTAATCCGCCGGCAATTGCAGCAACCGTATCCGAATCGTGCCCTTCATTCGCTGCCCCCACGACTACTTCTAAATAAGAGTCACAGGTAAGCAGCCAATATAAAACCCAGTACATCGTATGAACCACAAAGCCATCGGGATCGAAAGCCGGCTTTTCACCTTTTAGGGCGGACTCATACATGCTGCCTTTAAGTACATCTTTGATAGCTTCTTTTAGGTTTTTTCCTCGCAAGACATGGTAAGCGATCCGATTGTAAATCGCACAGGTTTCATCCGCTAAAAAATCATAGTGAGTCATTTTTGATTGTCTTCTGGTGATGGCTTCCATTTCTTCGATATCCTTATAGACCAAAGCCACTGGCAGACAGCGCATCAACGAGCCGTTACCTGCTGATTTCTCATCAAGGTATTGATAATGGGCTTTTTGAGCCGTTTCAAACCAGTTTCCATTGTAGCTTCCCAGGACTGTGCTGATAATGATGCCAACGTCCTTTGGCCGAGAGGCATACCATTTTAAAAATTCTTCCCCAATCGGCTCTACAGGATCTTTGGGATTTTTCAAAATCCCTCTTGCTACCTGCAGTGTCATGTCGGTGTCATCTGTTGTTTCCCCTCTTGCAAGGTTCAACCAGCCCCCACCAACAATTTCCTTTACCTGACCAAACTTTTGCTTAATTTCTTCTTTTGTTAAAAATTCCGTCGTTGCCCCTAACGCATCACCAATCGCAAATCCAAATAAAGCACCTTTAATTTTATTTAACATTCTAGTCATCTCCTAAAGGCATAATACGGGGTGTGAAAAACATTTTGTAGTATCTATCAATTATTATATAAATATTTTAAATCAAGTAATAGCGGTTATGAATGTGCTTTCTGAATTTTATATAAAAACTAAATATATTGATTTTTTAAAATATTAGTTTTAATATATAAAAATATATTAAAGAATAGTTAGAAAATATTTTTTGGGGGTTTGTTGTCATGAGAGTCATCGAGAAAATCAGCACCTTTGCTGGTAAAACTTTTACGTTGTGGGTTCTGGTCTTTGCAGTTGTTGCATATCTGCTGCCAGCACATTTCACTTGGCTTAGTGCCTATATTGTTCCTTTATTAGGGATTGTTATGTTTGGAATGGGTTTAACACTCGAACTATCCGATTTTAAAGAAGTCCTTAAAAGACCTAAAGAAGTAGCTCTTGGGGTAATCGGACACTTTATCATCATGCCGCTTATTGCCTTTTTACTAGCTGTCGGCTTGCATTTACCTAAAGATGTGGCAGTCGGAGTTATTTTAGTCGGCTGCTGCCCAAGCGGTACTGCTTCTAACGTCATGGTGTTCTTAGCTAGAGGAAATGTGGCCCTTGCGGTTGCGATCGCTTCTGTTTCTACGATTCTTGCACCAATTGTCACACCGCTGCTCATTCTACTGTTTGCAAGTAAATGGGTTAATGTCAGCGTATTGTCTTTATTCATTTCGATTTTACAAGTAATCATTGTGCCATTAGCATTGGGCTTCATTATTAAAAAATTCTTTGGCAAACAAGCCAAAGCCGGGCAAAAGCAATGCCGCTCGTCTCTGTTATTGCCATCGTATTAATCGTTGCTGGCGTCGTTGCAGGAAGTGCAGCAAAACTTGCCTCGACAGGTTTACTTATTTTTGGAGTTGTCATTCTTCACAATCTTTTAGGATTCTTAATTGGCTTCTTCTTTGCTCGTCTATGCGGAATGGACTTGGCGAAGCAAAAAGCGGTCTCCATGGAAGTTGGAATGCAGAATTCCGGTTTGGGTGTTGCCATCGCGACCGCCCACTTTTCACCATTAGCCGCTGTACCAAGCGCCATTTTCAGTGTTTGGCATAACCTTTCCGGCTCGGTGCTTGCAAATATTTATAGCCGAATGAAGGATAAAAAGGAACAAAGCAATCAAGAAATTCAAATGTAATTTTCCAAGCCATCCTAAACAGGGTGGCTTGATATTTTGTTCCACCTGTAATAAAATTATTACATATGAAAGATATAAAAAATGGTGACGAACTATTAAAGTTTTTAGAGGCAATGTCCAATCCTTATCGATTAAAAATTATTGCCGTTCTTCAAAAAGAAAAGCAATATGTCAGCCAGCTTGCCAGAGAATTAGGCATCAGCAGACCTTTACTTTATTTACATTTGCAGAAGTTAGAAGATGCCAACCTAATTACTGGCCATCACGAAGTTTCTGAAAGCGGTAAAGCAATGAAATTTTATGAACTAAACCCATTTAGCCTGACCGTGGATAAGGAGCTCATTGCCGAATTAGCAAGCAGTTTAACGATAAAAAGCAGAAAGGAGTAGTTTTTTTTACTTAAAAAAGAAGGGGGATAAAAAATTGGGAGAGGCCATTTTTTCATTAATACCTTTAATTCCTGTCCTACTTATTTTGTGTATTTTCATTTTCGGAATTGGTGTCGTTCGCAGAATGGAACGCCGTGCAGAGGAACGCCTAAAATTGGATAAAGAAAATGCAGCCTTGCAGCAGCAGCAGATTCAAGAAATAAACAATCGTTTAACAAACATCGAAAAGATTTTGAAAGAAGTAGATTAATCTCATAAAAAGCGAGATGTCTGATTATGAATCCTATACTAGGGCTACTACAAACTATTATTATTGTCGCTTTCATGTTTATCTTTATCTATAAATACACAGATATCCGAACAAAAAATACTCATTTTGTCTGCCCTTGCTGTCATAGTTGCTTTAAATTAACGAAATTTAATTTTGCTTTTGCATTGAAGACTGGCGTCATCAACGAACGGGTTGTGACCTGTCCCGTTTGCGGCTACAAAGGCAGAATGACTTTTTTGAATGACTAGAAAGGCGTTACCGAAATCAACGGTAATGCTTTTTTCTTTTTCTAAGGCTGAATTTTTCCAAAAAACACTCATAAGGTTAAATAAAAAGGGGTGACCCAATTTGAATACGGATGGAAAACATGTCATCATTGATGCATTTCAATGCAATCGTGACTTTTTAAATAATAAGTCGTATTTAGAATCATTAATGATTCAAGTGGCAAAACACTTGAATATAAAGGTTTTATCCTCCTATTTCTATCCTTTTCAGCCGCAGGGGGTGACAGGAATGCTGGCATTGGCCAGTTCACATATGTCCATCCATACGTGGCCTGAAAATGGGTATGCCTCATTAGACATTTATACCTGTGGTGAACGAAATCCTCTGGAACAAGCAGAATATCTTCTAAGAGGAATTTCTGCAAAAAAGGCAAGAATTTATCGCCTTTCTCGCGGAGATACAAACCCTGGTAATTTTCAGGAATATCAGTGGCAATATCCTTCTGATCGGAATGAAACAGATCTTGAAAAAAATTTGGATGCTATTGGGCTGAATGTGATTTTAAATGGAGAGCATCGAAAAGTATTCATCGGCAATAGTGATCTTCACCATATTCAAGTGATCGAGGCCCCTGATTTAAGAATGTACCTCAATGGGCAGCTTCAATTTAGTTCTTTAGATGAACGGATCTATCATGAAGCACTTGTCCACCCAGCCCTTACGCTTGCCTCAAGCAAAGAACATATCCTTATTTTAGGAGGCGGAGACGGTCTTGCATTAAGGGAAATCCTAAAGTACCCGAACGTACATCATGTTACGCTTGTTGATGCAGATCCCTTGGTATTGGACGCAGCCAAATATGTACCAAACCTGGTAAGATTGAACCAGCACTCCCTTCACAATCCGCAGGTAACAATTCTTCAACAGGATGCTGCCGACTTCCTGGTATCTAATCGCTTTTACTTCGATGCAATCATTGTTGACCTGCCCGATCCAACCACCAGAATCTTAAGCAACCTATATACCGTAGAGTTTTATTCCCTGCTGAAACGTTCTCTTACAGATGACGGACTATTCGTCTGCCAAGCACACTCACTAGAGCTAACGCCGCTTGTCTATTGGAGTATCGGAAAAACGATCGAAACTGCTGGCTATCAAACACTTAGCTATCACACGATTGTTCCATCTTTTGGGGATTGGGGATTTCATATCGCATCGAAAAAACCTATAGTATGGGGGAATCAGCAGGTTCAGGTTCCAACGCAAACCTTACCGACTAAACTTGAAAGTTTATCTTATTTCACACCTCATATGTTAGCAAAGAAAAAATTAGCCATCGTGAATTCAATGAAAAACTCCATTCTACATATGATCTAAAAGGATAAAGTGGAAAAGGCATCCGAACTGGCTTATTCAGTAGGATGCCTTGGGTCTCAATCTAGGACGAACACCATAAGATGTTCGTAGGGAGGAATTATTTTTCTAAAAAAGTCACTAGGGCGAACTTCAGGGTATCAGTAGAATTTTACCTACACTTTGTCTGCTTTCCAGTAAAATATGGGCTTTGGCTCCATCCTTTAAAGGAAATATCGTAAGCTTTGGTACATTTATTTTTCCTTCATTTATCCAATCGAATAGTTGCTTTGAACGTTTTTTTCTTTCCCCTAAGGAAGTCAAAACATTCCACAGGTCTCCTCCAGTTAGTGTTTTAGAAGTATCCATCAGCATTCGCGGGTCCACTGGATCAGGGTCTCCTCCTGACATTCCAAAAAATACAACTGTTCCTCCAATTTTAGCGGCTTCAAAACTTTTCTCTAAAGTAGAACCCACTGATTCATAAACAACATCCACACCACTGCCGTTTGTAACTTCCTTTACTTTTTCACTCCATTCCTCTTCGTATAAAAAGACATAATCGGCTCCTGATACATAAGCAGCTTTTGATTTTTCCAAGGAAGAGGTAAGACCAATTACTTGCCCGCCCAGCAATTTACAAATCTGAATAAGATTCTGACCTACACCTCCAGCTGCTGCATGAACGAGAATCGTGTCTCCTTCTTTAATTTCATAACTGTCCTTGGTTAAATACTGTGCAGTTAGACCTTGCAATAGAATTGAAGATGCTGCTTCAAAGGAAATGTCATCGGGTAACGGAATCACTTTTTCCTCGGGAACGGCGACTAACTCTGCGTTGGCAAATGGGACATCAGCAAATGCAACGCGGTCTCCAATTTTTATGCTCGTTACACCAGTACCAACTTGCTCCACTATACCGGAGCCTTCATAACCTAATATGTAAGGTGGTTCACCAGCCAGATGGTAATTTCCCTTTCTTCTGTAAATATCAGCAAAATTCAACCCAATTGCTTTCATCTTCACCAGTATTTCGTTTTCTTTAATTGCTGGGTCAGGGATTTCTTTATATTGCAGCACATCAGGTCCGCCAAACGATTCAAAAATGAGTGCTTTCATTTAATTCTCCTTTTCTCTTAAAGAAATTTAGATAAATTTATATGATATACTCTCCAAAATACTGCGAGAAGGTTTTCCAACTATTATTATAAAAGAAACATATAGTATAAAAAAGGAAATGATATCATGATTAAATTAATTGATTTTAAAGATGATCGTCTTGTTAAGGAATTATATGAATTGCAAAGGGCAGCTTATTTGATTGAAGCGAGGCTAATTCATTTTTATGATATCCCCCCGTTGAAAGAAACAATCGATGAATTAACAGAATGCGATGAGATCTTTTTTGGATACTTTGAAAAAAATGAACTGGCAGGTGCCCTATCGTATACCATTGATGGGCATGAATTGTCGATCTGTCGGATGATTGTCCATCCTAATTATTTTCGAAAAGGGATTGCGCACGAGCTCTTGCATGCTGCTGAGAAAAGGAATGTGGATATATCTACTATTAAAGTATCAACCGGTAAAGAAAACCTTCCTGCCAGGGCCCTTTATCTGAAAAATGGTTTTCACCACATAGAAGATATTGAAATCGTTCCTGGATTTTTGCTCAGCAGCTTTATTAAAGATGATCTGTCCCAAAAATGAAAAATGAGCGCTGATCCATGTTCCAGGATTGCGCCCTTTGGGTAATCTTTTTCCCACTTCATTAGTCAAACAAAGCTAGCACCTGACATATTTGCGTTTGAAACCAAGTCTTCCTCTATCTACTTCCTTTTGGATACTTTCGGAAGCTAGCAGAATACTGCTTTTCTTCTTGTCCCTTTTGATTTCGACTGGGCCTACTTTCTTTGCGGTTTCAACCGCCTTTTCATGAAGGGGCAAATAGGAAAGCCCGACTGTGTAAATAAAATTATTCATAGAGGATTTTGTTCGATCAGGAGAATGATGAATCGTATTTTCTACCTGATCAAGCATACTGGCAATTTTATTTGTATTGAATTCGCTGTCAGGGCGTCTACCCAAAAGCCAGCAGTAGCAGCTCCAGCCTGCCGACATTTTAAGTTCTTCCCCGCTTGCGATCCATTTGTCCGCAACTGCCTTCGCAATATCGGCTTCAGACAAAGTGACTGCAACCACATAATCCGATAGCATATAAAAATAAGCCCCATCTATCCAAAGCTCAAAATCCGCCTCCATCATTGTCATTGGGTCCGCAATAATACCAGCAAAATACATGGCATCATAGTTTCCGGTGGCGTATAGCTGCTCAGCTAAAGGCTGATTTTTCTTGATTTTCTTTGCGATTGGCTTCATTGCCCCTGTAGCTACGCCAAAAAGAGGCTCGTGTGCACCATTGCTTAAGTAAGTCTTTTTCGTTCGTTCCTTACCGAGCGCTTCTAATTCCTGCATAACCATTTCGAAATCCATCGGTTTGCACTTCCTTCTTTAATTGATTTTGGCATATATACAGGTATCACGGGTTTCTTTCCGATCTACAGAAAGGCCGTCATTTTTTAAGATTCCTTCCAAGGTAAAACCTAATTTCTCCGCTATCGCCCGACTTTTGCTGTTTTTGCTATCACAACGGATTTCTACTCGTTTTGCATGTAATTCGCTAAAAGCAAATTCTGTGAGTGCCTGAGTAGATTCCGTAATATAACCCTTGCCACTATGTCTGGTATCAATCCAGTAACCTATTTCGAACTTTGGCACATCCCAGTTCATCCGATGCAAGCCTGTCCCCCCGATGAATTCGCCAGTTTCTCGATTAAATATATGAAGCCTTAGATCCTCTCTAGTTAAAAATTTAGCGTGTGCCTCACGTATAATTGTCTCGACATCCTCTTCAGTCTGTTCTCTATTTGCCCAAGGCATCCAAGGCTTCAACTCATTTAATGATGCCTTCATTGCTTCATATACCACTTTTCCATCCCCAGGCATCGGCTTACGAATTAAAAGCCTCTGGGTATAAATTTCTTCTGGAAAATCGATTAATATTGGTTTCATGCAAGTTGTACCCCTCTCTGGCTTAAATGCTTGTCCTATATTCACATCCTATTACAAAAAAACATCCTAACACAATAATTAAAAGCTAACAAAAGCCGCTTTCTGTCTTCGGACAGGGGGCTGATATTTTCGATTTCTTCTGTCCGAAGTTGACTTGACTTCGGACACGCCCCTGCTAATTTTGCGATCCACTGTCCGAAGTTGCCTTGACTTCGGACACGCCTCGGCCAATTTCGCTTTCTCCTGTCCGAAGTGGCTCACATAAACCTTTTTAAGCATGCGACTCAGTCCAATTTCAAACTGGGCCTATTTCACATATAAAGTTATACATAACACTACTATTTTTTGTAAAAAATATAATGGAACCTTTTAATATGATTGGTGGTAAATAAATGGAAACGGGTTTTTTAATTGAAGTGGAAAAGCTGGCTGCGAAAAAATTTAAAATCTTTAAGAAAAGTCTGTTCCGATACATTCTTAGAGCCATGCTAGCCAGTATGTTTATCGGGTTCGGGGTCATCGTTGCTTTTAAATCAGGGAACTTTTTTTATTTGGTACACTCCCCATTGACCTATCCAATGGCGGCCATAACCTTTGGAGCAGCTATCATTTTAATTGCCTATGGAGGGGGAGATTTATTTACAGGAAATACCTTTTACTACACCTATGCAGCACTCCGAAAAAAAATGGCCTGGATCGATGTTATGAAATTATGGGTATTTAGTTATATCGGTAATATGCTGGGTGCCGCAGCTTTTGCTTTGCTGATCTATTTAACGAATCTTTTTGCGGAGACAACAGTAAATGGCTTTTTGTTAAGTGTTGTCGAAAAGAAAATGGAAACACCAATGTTCGAGCTGTTTTTTCGAGCAATCCTTTGTAACTGGCTGGTTTGTCTCGCATTTTTTATTCCCATGGGCCTAAAAGGTGATGGACCCAAAATGTTTTCGATGATGTTATTCGTGTTTTGCTTTTTTGTTTCAGGGTATGAGCACAGCATTGCCAATATGTGTACCTTTGCCATTGCATTAGTCATACCCCATCCCGAAACCATTTCAATGGCTGGGGTCATACATAACCTGATCCCGGTGACGTTAGGAAATCTGGTTGGGGGCGTTGGGATGATGGGCTTCATGTATTACCATGCGAATAAGCCCTTTTTTGATGAAGCAGATAATCCAAGCGATTAAACCCAGGCGGCCCCCCATATACGGGTCTCTTAACGATTCTTATGAACAAACGGGTGCCTTCTCGGACCCCTTCTTCTTCCTGAACCTGTCCTGACTGCTTGAAAAAGCGTAATAAGTCCGCCAACAATCATAAATGAAATACCAACACCATTATGTTGGTTCATAATTTGTGAGCCTGCGATTAACAGCCCCGTCCCAAAGACAGCGAAAACAATCCTTCTAGTTTGATAAATTTGCATATCTGCCAAATTCTTTTCAAATGATTTTGGCGGAGCCATTCGAATTTCTCCTGATTCAAATTGATCTATTAAATTGACGGCTTTTCTGAATGTAGGAATTACATTTAAGAAAGTACTCTTTACCTGGTCAAAAACCTTTTCTTTCGTTGGACTAGCTTCCGCACTGCCCATCATCTCTTCCACATAAGGCTTTGTCAGAGCAACTAAGTCAAAGTCAGGGTCCAAACCATTGCAAATACTAAAGACCGTCATAATGGCCTTGCCTAAAAAGGTTGTTTGTGATGGGATTTGGAATGGCTGCTGGTATAAAAATTCACGCAGTTCATCAAGAAAATCTTCATTTTGGATTTTTTTAATATTAAATCCACCATCTGAAAAACTAGAAAGAATCACTTTTACATTCTTTGTAAGAGCCGCTTTATCCGTTTGTTTCCTTAAGAACCCAAGATCGTCAAGAGCTGCAACAATTCCTCCAGGATCTTTCAAATAAATGGAAAGCGATAGCTTCACGATATTTTCCTTCATTTGGTCGGACACCATGCCAACCATGCCAAAGTCAATATAAACCAATGTTCCATCGTTTTTTACCAACAAGTTTCCCGGATGTGGATCGGCATGGAAAAAGCCATCCTCCATCAATTGTTTTAAATAGGATAAGTAAAGGATTTTTGCCAGCTTTTTCTGATTGACCTTCCCTTCAAGCCTGTCAATCTCGTTTATTTTCACGCCTTCGACAAACTCCATGACAAGCACCTTGCTCGTTGAAAACTCCTTATATACTGTTGGAACCGAAACACCTGGGAAATCCGCAAACTGATCTCGAAAAGTCTCCAGATTTTTCACTTCTTTTTTATAATCCAATTCTTCGTTAATCACTTCATCAAATTCTTGGTAAACATCATCCAAGTCTACAAACTTTTCTACTTTGGTGAATCTTTGGGCAAACCGAATCAGCATTTTAAGTGTAGATAAGTCAAGAGCGACAATATCCTCAATCCCTGGCCGCATCACCTTAATCGCCACCGTGTCACCATTCTTTAGGATGGCTTTATGGACCTGCCCCAGCGATGCTGCCGCAACCGGTGTGTAATTGAAGCTTTCAAACAGGACATCAATGGATGCGGATAGCTCTTGTTCGATTCTTTTCACAACAATCTTCGTCTCAACAGGAGCTACCGAATCCTGAAGCTCTGATAAAATGTCTGTATATTCTTTTGGTAAAATATCGACTCTCGAACTGACAAATTGACCGAGCTTGATGATCAACCCACCTAATTCAACAGCTGTTGCCGCAAACTTTTTTGCCTGCCTCGTATATGCCTTTTTATACTTGGCTTCCTTTTTTTCCTTGCTTAAAAACTTTTTTCTTTTTCCAAGCCACCAGAATTGCATAAAAAAGCCAATAAACATAAAAAAGGTGATGCGAAATCTTTTATTGCGTAATAACCGTACCAACTCCCGCATTCTTGTCCACTCCTTCTGCTGCCATTTTCATTGGACAAGCCTGCGTGCTGTCCTTTTGATTATGTATTACTCTTCTTCCTCTGGGTCACTATCGGTCTTATCCAGGATTTCTTTGGCGATTTTTTCGAATTTCTTTGATTTTGCAAAGAAAAAGTTTGCAAATTTATTGAGGATTTCTGATTTCACAAGAATGACAGCACCTTTTCTGGCATCGCCAAACACGACAAACTTTTCACCTGGCTGGATATCCAACTCTTCCCTTGCATCTGATGGAATAACAACTTGTCCTCTTTCTCCCATACTGGTCGTTCCAAAAAATTTTCCATGATTCATCATCACTATGCACCTCCTGCATACATGTATGATAAATCATACTTTTCATACCTACTATACTATTCACAGAATCTACATATGGCAACTTTTTGTCTAAACCAAAAACCATCTGCTTGTACTCAGATCGCTTTTGGTTTAGCTTTCTCTTTTAATCATATGTTATTACTCTTGCATCTTTTTCTTGATGGCATCAATCACTCGTTGATCGCCCATATCCATTGCAACCTGCAAAAGTTCATTTAAACTATGGAATGAACTGTTTCGAGATTGCTTCTTGGGCGAGCTTTGTTCTGCCTGTTCAGCTTGTTTTGTTTCTTCAGTAGTCTTTTCCACTTCGTCTTTTGCCATTGTTTTCCCCCTATAAAAGAGCACTCAAGCTTAATTAATATGACTATACCTATGATTCTATGATAGTAGAAATAGAAGTAAGCGGATAGATTATTTTTGAAAATTTAAAGAATTTCACCTAAGCCTTTTGCCGTAACTTCATTTAAGTGAATACTACTCCTCACTAATTACTGATTATTAATTGAAGAATGAATAAACATAATATAACTCTATTGAAGGAGAACCCTAAATGGAATATAATCCAACCCCAATTAATACTGAAAATATAAGCTCTTTCCCATCATCACCGAGTCAGACATAGAAACCGATCACGCCATTGAAACATATAGGAAGGCAGTCCTCCATTTTTTTTAAAGGACCGAAATCCTTTGGTGCCACTTCTCTTATATTTGTTATGAGATTCGGCATCATAAGGACTCCATGGTGCCACTTCTCTTACCTTTTTTATTAGATCCGGCATCATCATATGACCTCTATCGTTCCTGGGTTACCCAAATCGAACGTAAAAGGCGGTTCCTCCCCTTTCACTAGGAAAGAGCAGAACCGCCTTCTTATAGTTATCGAGTTGTCTTGCAATGTGGACATACGTCCAATGTTGAATCAAATTGGTTTCCGCAGTTGCGGCAAAATACAATCCCTTGTACCGGACTTAGGGCTGCCGCAACTTGTAACTTTGCATCCTGCTCATCTCCCCTTCTCCTGTTGTGAGACAAGATCACTACAGCCAAAGTAATGAGGTTCACAAGCAAACAAGTGGAAACGAGCACAATGATCAATGTTTCGTGATGCATACCTGCCACCCCCCTATTCTTCTTCTTCTTTTCGCAAATTCCTAACAACCAGGTAGATCGCCAAGGCCCCCACTGCACCAACCCCGCCAATCGACCCCATAAATAAAGGAGTATCGTTATACCAGCGAACGATTGGATTTGTGGATACCAAGAAGTCATTTATATTTTTCACATATTCATTCCCTGCTGCGTCGACAGCTACAATTATTACATTCTGCTTGGAATTGGAGCTTGGTATGGTGAAGGTGTAATTCTCGCCGTCCACCTTATTGGCGAGTTTCTTACCATTCAAGTAAATTTTTGCACCCTTCAGAACAAGATTATCCTTAATCGAAACACTGACTAATTTTTTATCAACCGGGTATTCCTTTCCACTTTGAAAATCCACTGGAAGGACTACAGGCGCAGTCTTATCAATACCAAATGAAATTTCAGCTTTTTTGCTTTCATCAATATTTTCATTAATATTGCCCGCCGCATCCTCCGAATAAAGGGAAACAGAATATTTGCCATCGTCAGCAAACAGTTCCTTCTTCACGACATATTTGTACTGACTCCACATACCGTCCCCGCCAGAATGTGTAATCGTATAATCTTTTCCCTCCGTCAAATCAGATGGCGTGCCATTCTTTGTTAACTTAACCTTAACCGTTTCAGGCTTCAACGTATCAACATTGGTTTCAGTCACTACCACATCTTTTTCATGTTTGACATATTTTCCTTCGATTTGTTTCAAGGAATCATCGAAAGCATAAACAGAACCAAATCGGTTGACCGAGAACCTAATCGTTTGGGTGGTCTGGTTTCCGGCAAGGTCCACCAGATTGGCTGTCAATGTATAAATATCATCAAACTTCTTGTCCTTCACAAAATTCTTGAAGGTATAGACACCGCCGTTTGGTGCATCAGCAAAACTTCCCTCAGTCACCACCGTGCCCCGATTGGCACCAGTCAACTTTATCGATACCTCATTTTTATTAAAGTTCGTATCAGAATAATTGACAACCGGAATGACATCCCCATTATTTGCCGATTTGTCTGCCACACCTGAAATCGTAATTTTTGGTGCTGTTTGGTCAACAATGAATTGATCAGGTTTGTAATCCGCTGAAATATTACCTGCCTTATCCATGAAATCAATGTCAAAGCTGTACCTTGCATCTGCTGCATATTGGATTGTTGCGGTGTGAATATCACCGTTTGTCGTCCAGCCGCTAATCGACGGGAAGGCCACCACATTTCCATTATCATTTGCCGTACCTTCCACCTTTACACGAGCTGGGTCAAAATTATGCTCATTAATTTGAATCGTTGCGGTTCTGGCCGCTTTAAAATAATCACCATTGCTAACCGAATTGTTGTTATAGGTAACATTCACAACAGGAATCGTTTTATCAATTGTAAACTTTTGCTCATTAAATGGCGCTGCTGCATTCTCGGCATTATCTTTAACCTTAATAGTAAATCGATAATCACCATCGGAACTATATTTTACCGTTGCGATATGCTTTGTTTGGTTCGGATCCTCAGCATTTTCGACGGTTGACCAGCCAACTAATTTCGGTACGCCGCCATCCTGATTGGTGATCTCATATTGGACATCTTCAGGTCTGAAATTGCGCTCTGAAACAACGATCGTCGCCGTGCGATCAGCTTTATAGTAATCGGTATACTGACTATCTGGCGAGTTGTTATCATAAGTAACACTGATCGTTGGAACTGTTTTATCAATACTAAACGTCATATCCTGTTCCGAAGTGTTGCCTGCCCGATCGGTCAATTTTACATGTACAACAATATTGTTGCTGTCATTGTTGACAAGAACCGTCTTGGTCATTTCCGTCACCAGGTTTTGATCCGTTTTTGTTGCATTCCAGCCCGAATCCCCCGATATATTTTTCGCATTGTCGATAACAGCTGTGCCGCTTTGATTTTCGGCTGTATCATAAGGCGCAACAACCGACCATTCAATTTTTCCAATTCCTGAATACGGATCAGAAACCTTTATATTCACAGGAACATTTTTGCCATAAAGATCTAATCCATTGTTGTCTTTATAACTTGTTGGCTCTTTTTCAAAAGAAATCGAAGCCGATTTTGCATGCTGCGCCTCATTTTCGACAATCACAGAGGGTGGTGATTGATAGTTACCAGTATTTTTGACATGGTCCGTAGCTTTTACAAAAATTTGCCCTTTAAAGTTCTCCGGAACATCGAACGTTACATCAGTAGAAGTCGGAACCGCCGCAATCTTGCCGATATCGGACGCCGCAATTTCGATCAACTTGCCGTCCTCGCCTATCGCAAAGTATTTGCCATTTTCATTGTCTTTTAAATAAATCGTTTCCGATTGAACGGTACTTGCCGCATCTCCCCCCGGATCGACGGCGGTAACGGTCACCTTCGTCGGCTTTTTGAAAAAGAAGCCATAATCCGTTGGTTCAACGGAAACTCCAGAATCTCCACTGCTGCCATCTTCACTGGAAAAATGAACCTTGGTAATGGCTGGACTGGTTTTATCCAAATATATGGTTTTTTCGGATGTAAACGTATTTCCTGCATTATCAATCACATATACCTTCAAAACATAGGATCCATCGTCATTCAATTTAATTCCGCCAAGGTTATCGGTAGAAATTGAATCGATTGCTGGACTCGTTTGCAGCCCGTCGGAAAAATCGTATACCTTATAAGGAGTACCGTTCACATCAATTTTGACAGTATTGACACCAGAGTCTGGATCGGCAATTTTAACATGAAAGGTTGCGTCGCCACTATAAATGGAAATGGTTTTCCCATTTTCATCCCGCTCATACGAAGAAACCTCAGTTCCATTCGCTGTGGTGCTAATATCAGCTGTAGGTTGGTTATTCTCGATCTTAACTAAGCCGCTATCATGATCCGTAATATTAGAATTACCGTCTGTAACAGGAATGGTTTGGCTGTTCCCGACTTGATCAGTAAGTTTTACATCGAATGTTCCCGTAAAATGATCCGTATCAAGACTAAATGTTTCTGCCGCTGTTGATCCATCCGTACTGAAGGTTTTACTAACATCTTGCGGATCAAGATTTGATTGGTCGGTACTCTTTGGAATCAACAAAATCTCTTTTACCCCGAACCCTGCATCTGCAGCGTGAACCGTCACTTGAACTCCCGTTTTGAAAAAGGTGCCAAAGGTAAGAGTGTTGATGGCTTTAGCAAAAAAGTTATTATTTGTCTGTGTAAAGGTAACGGCATCATTTCCTGCAAGATTCGGTGCTGTTTTATCGATGTTTATTTTCACCGTTTTAACATCTGAGCGGTTTCCCGCCTTATCCAAAGCCCAAATACTGTATTCACCATTGTAATTTTCATCAGTTGGTGTGAAAGAATAATGAACAGGATCTGTATTGCCCCCAACAATATTTTTAGGGTCGTTTGAATCATAGGCTACTTTGGCGTTAGTTGGCGAGTATCCGCCTTTTGAATAATACACTTTATCAATGTCCGTTTTATAGGAAACGCCCTGATAGGACTGGGGATCATTGTTGATCGTCCCGGAGACGGTAACATTGCCGCTGTACCAATTTGAACCACTAACGGCGGCCAAGTTGTCACCATTTACCGCAGGATCATTGACATCAGGTTTTTGAGTATCAAATAAAAAAAGCAAATTGCCGCCATTTAAGTTCACTTCACCCTGGCTTGTGTTCCCCTGTTGTTTCACTTGTAAATCGGAAATAGCCGTAGATGAAGTGATATCTTTATACACTGCCGTCCAGTCTTGAAAACTGGAAGACCCGGATAATCGCATTCTAAGCTCGCTATATGGCGATAAGGGTGTAACACTTAGATTCGCATCCTTTGAAAATACGATGACCTGATTATTGCCGTCTGTATAAAGAGCCTTTGCTACAGACCCGGCAGTAGGCTGCACACTCACATCATTCGTCCACGGACCAGTCAAGGCTGGAATCGGTTCAAACACGACCTCGACTGACCTATCTTTCGTTATGTTGGAAACCGTGTATTTGAACGTTCCATCCCCATTATCAGTAAGCTGTTCAACATCGATCGGGGTTCCATTAATCGTAAAAGCTGAAACCCGGTAGTGATCATCCGGTTTTAAGGTGACTTCGATGTTACCATTTTGATTGACGGTCGCTTGCTCGGGTGAAATCGTTCCGTGACCGCCATTAACAGCAGCCGTAAATTGAACAGAAGCTGTCGTGCCGGACACAGCTTGTCCCGACACTGGAGTACCACCTGATGTATAGGAAACTTGGGGATTGTTTGCAGCAAACCCGGCCGTTGCTGGCATATTGTAGACAACCATTAAAACGACCAGAAAAACAGCCAATATCCTTGTTAGCTTGGATTTCTTCTTTTTAGACAACTTCCTCTCCCCTTTTTTCGTGAAAAAGGATTAAATCATTTCATTTGTATGAACGATTTTGATATCTTTCACGATCTTAAAATCAACCGTCGGGATCACTCTTTCATGTTCATCTAACTCCTCAGTCAGATATAACACGGTCTTTTGTGGTAAAACTTCCGTACCATCTACCACTATAGCATCTTCTTGTGCCTCAGTTCTGTCCAAAAGTACTTCTGTTTGTTCGTTTAGTAACGGCAGTACTTCCGTTACACTTGCCTGATCAGATGCTTCTGAAAAAAGAATGGTTGTTGGCTCAATTGAGGATAAATCTACTATTCTTTCTTTCATTGGCTTTGATGTTTCGTCGGTCTTCGCTTTTAGGTCAAGCCGCTTTGATGCATGGGCAAGGGCTTGTGCTGTTTTGCCAACTTTTCTGCCCGTCCGATTACCGCCAGTCCCCCACGTTCCCCGCTCCAATTGAAAAGCAGCAGGCTTGTAGCGCTGATGGCCTGTCATTAAATTCCGTTCACGAATTTCCTGGATCTGCCGTGCTGCTGTTTTACCAGTCAGGTCACCGATAATGGTCCGAATGTTCATTTTAAAAAACAGAATGATAGCTGCAACGAAAAATACACCCGCCAGGAAATATCCAATGAGGGAAATCATTCGCCATACTGTTGCATCCATACTAATCACTCCTACTCTTGTCTGTATGCCAGCTCAATGGCCCGCTCTGTTTCACCGAAGCGTTTGACGATTACACTTTTCATCGCTCGGGTTTTATCGGTGGTTACCGCTACATTCTTGGTACTTTTTTTAACAGATTGATAAACAGAGCGAAGGTCGCTTTCTTTGATCCCATCCAATTTAAACTTCCTTGAGTAGGTTTCAAGCGCATCCATTGTCAATTTATAGAGTTCCAATTTCACAATTTCATTTTCATTGGGGGTTTTTTCAATCATTTTGTTAAGCCTTTTGATGTTTTCCCAATATGGACGATAGAGACCATTATCCGAAGCCTCATCTATATGGAGAGTAATATCACGGTTAAATATCCCGATATCTCTATACACTGTGGCCATTTCATAAAAACTATTGCTTTTAGAACCATACTGTACAGCATCAGCAAACCATTGAATCGAACTTTTCATTCTCGTGATCTGGTTGTCGCTATTCTTGGTTCGGCCATAATCATAGTAATACCAATAGGTTTTTCCGATTTCAAAGGCAAGGTTAGCATAGTCGGGGTTTTGGCGGAAATCCATGAGATGGGGAGTAATTTTATTTTTAAACTTCGCTTCTTCGCCAACCGTAAAAGAAGCATCGCTTTTAAAAGCAGATAGCATCCCAACATAAGCTTCATTCGCAGTTGGTTTAATATCAATTGCCTGCAAATAATAGTCGATTTTTTTCGTATCATCATTCGTTTTTTCGGCCGTTTGGATGATTTGACTGTAATGATCATTGTTCGTATGGGTTTCCATTGCCTGTCCCGTAATTCCCATTAGTAAAAAGAACAAGGCTGATGCGGCCACGATACCAAAGTTGCGAAGCTTCGCTTTTTGTTTGGCCCGATACGTATCATCCACTTCTTCATAATGATGAAGGGCATATAAAACCTCTGCACATGATTGAAATCTGTCATCAGGGTTCAACTGGGTACATTTTTGAATGATTTTTTCTAAACCGCCGGATAATTGCGGATTCCAATGGCGGATTGGATATAACTTATAAGGCGGTTCGCAAGGATTTTGTCCTGTCACCAGGTGATATAACGTAACCCCAAGGCAATAGACATCGGTTCGTGCATCCGTCTGGCCTTTCCCCCGAACTGTTCTGGGGCAGCATATCCTTTTGTTCCCAGACTTACCGTGTCAGCCAGATTTTGTTCTTTGTATTCTCTGGCAATCCCAAAATCAATCAGTTTCACATTACCGTCAGGCCTTAGCATCACATTTGCAGGCTTCATATCCCGATAGATAATCGAAGGTGCACGTGTATGCAAGTAGTCAAGTACATCACAAAGCTGCTTCGCCCAATCAATCACTAAATCTTGGTGCTGGGCACCGTACTCGTCGATGATCTTACTGAGCGGTTCCCCTTCAATATAGTCCATGATGACATAAATGACTTGGCCATTGTCGATAATATCCACAATCCGCGGCAATGCAGGATGGTCAAGCTTCTTAATCAGGTTCGCTTCGGCAATCGCACTCTGAAT
Source organism: Neobacillus sp. PS3-12 (assembly GCF_030915385.1). Lineage (GTDB taxonomy): Bacteria > Bacillota > Bacilli > Bacillales > Cytobacillaceae > JAEVLT01. Next base: position 1,980,335 of record NZ_CP133268.1, read on the forward strand.
AATGACATCCTTATGTTGATCTCTACCTCTTTTTTCAATTTCTTTTACTGCCCACTGCTTGTTAAGGCGTTTATCCATCGCCAGATAAACCTTCGACATTCCGCCTTGTCCAATCAGCTTTAAGATTTCATATTTACCTTCTATAACAGAGCCAATTGCTGCCAAAGGGAATCCCCATCCTTACAAAATTTTAATAAGCACCGCAGTGATATTATCCTTTTCCTGTCTTTGCTTATTAAGCTCAATCATCGCTTTTACCTGTTGTTCCATCACTGTTTCATTTGTTAACAGCTGCGGTGAGAATGCTTGAAAAATCTCATCTTCAGTAATCTCATGACGAAAACCATCGGAACAAAGCAGATAAACCTCACCTGGTATAGGTTTTCCATAAACAAATTGCGGCTCAACGATTTTTGAAGCCCCAATACACTGCAAAAGAACATTTCTTCGTGGATCCTTTTTCGCCTGCTCTGGAGTTAAGGTGCCGCTTCTAATCTCCCTGCCGACCACTGTTTGGTCTTCCGTTAAAATTTCTAATTGCTGGTGTATCCGATAGACTCGTGAGTCACCGACATGGCCAATCAATAGAAAATGTGAATCGATTAAGAGCAGGGCCGTTAAGGTTGTCCCAAGCTGTGCCCTTATTTTTCTTCCATAATCAGCAATTCGCTGGTTTTGTTCTTTCATCAGCCGTCCCCAGCGATACTGAATATCATCCCAATCCTTCTTTGCCAGCTGTGCCGAAAGCTCTGTTTCAAACCACTCAGAAAAAGCATGGACCACACTTGCACTGGCCACTTCCCCTTTGGAAAGTCCCCCCATACCGTCACAAATCACGGCCAAAACGACCTTTCCGACAGAGGTATCCGCAATCTTTAAACACAAGCTGTCTTGATTGGTTGATTTTCGATTCCCAACATCAGTGCATACTGCAGACAATACGTCCATTTTGGAACCTTCCTTAGGTTATAGATAAAATACGAATTCTTCATTGGCGAGCCGTAATTTTGTCCCTGAAAAAATCTCTATCTCTTTATTCGCTGGTATCGCGCGATTTTCTACATACGTTTTATTGGTTGAATGATTATCGATAATATAATAGCGCTGATCCCTTGTGATAATATCAGCATGATTGCGGCTAACCGCATTATTATATGAAACAACATAATCGCAGTGCTGCGCCTCTTTTCCAATTCGAAACGATTGTCTGTCCACAAAGATTTTTTCCTGTGTTTTTTCTCTTACCAAAAAAGGAAAGGCTGGTTCTTCAACCGCATCCGCACCAAGCACTGTTGTCCCGCTATCAGATTCTTTCGTACCTAATACAGCGGTATCACTCGTACTTTGGTTTCCTCCTATTCCCAACACCTCTGAAATGTCTAAATATTTAACTTGTGAGGTTTCAGCATCCTCCAAAGAAGAACCGCAAGCAGCGCAAAAATTAGCTGCTTCCCAAAATTCATTTCCGCAGTTTCGGCAATACAATGCTTGTTTGAGGCTTGCTTCATTCGTTGGAATCGGCCAAATGTCCCCAAGCACAGTAGAATCAGGTCTGTTTTCCTTTATTGCAGCTATTAATCTTTCAAAACGATTAATTGATAAAGGAATACTGTGTTTAAAATAGTTTAAGTAGTGTGCGACATAATCATGACTTTCATCTTTCGAAAATACAGCGTGGTATGGAAGATCTTGAAAAAATTCAGACCACACATAGGATTGTTGATTGTTGATAATTGGCCAGAATACGCAATTCACTTTTTTCGTTTCAGGATTAAAGAAGATATATCGGCAATCTAGCAAGAGATTTCCAATATTCAGCAAATTATTTTCACATTCCCTTATAATCCTGATCAATTGAGTGACCACATTCAAAAACTCGCTCTTACTGACAATACGACTCAGATAGGATTCTAATGACACCATTCCAACTAGTGTACTTTGCAATACAACCTCAGCCTTACTTTTTTCAGTACGTAATGGAATAAGACCTTCGATTAATCCATCAGAAATGGCCTTGTATTCACGTTCATTGATCGTTTCAGGATATTGTAACCGGCTCTTCACAACACATTGGCCGGTACTTTGTTCGATTATTGTTTTCATCATTGTTTTCTCCCCTATCTTGTAGGTTTGATTATTTTATATAGAAGAAACTCGTCTTAAACGGTAAAGTTGGACTATTCACTTTATACCTAATTATTAATGTCTATTTCGTTATAACCTTTTTTCTGTAACCTTCTAAATATGGCTTAATTTTACCCCATTCTCCTACAATATGTCGATGTCAGCAAAGAAATTGGGAGTATTTTCCTTGATTTTTAGACAAAACTCCAACATCACTAGTTGTCGTTCTAGTAGAATTATACTAGAAGGCAGTTAAAAGAAAGAGAAGTGCTGAAAGCACTTCTCTAAAAACGATCCATTATTGTGAAACGTAAGGTGTCATCAATACATTAGAATCATTTACAGATTGTTGGATTTCGTCTCCAAAATAAACTGCTGTACTTAAAAGAACAAGACAAATACCAATGGCGATCAACCAAAATTTATTCCGTTGCACTAATTTTTTTCGTCTGTAAGCTGCTAAGTTTGTAATTTTAACATTACCATTTAGTGTCATTTTTACGTTACTTCCCATGTTTACCGTACCAACCTTTTCTTCATATTATTACCTTAATTATGAAAATCTTAGCAGAAACGACAAAAATCACAGTAATTGGTTTAATTATACACAATTTTCCGGAATTTTTTCAATATTTTTCAGTTCGTTCTTCCTATCAAAATTTTTTATAGTTAGGTAAAAAGTTGGGTGACGCCGTTTTTGGGTATGATGCACGTTTTTTGAAGTTCTATGCAGGTATTTGGGGGTGCTTTGCATGTTTTTTATGAGGGCTTGCACGTTTTTCAGGGGGCTTTGCACATTTTGCCTTTTACTGGGAATTTTTTAAAAACTCATACGAAAAAACCTCCTTCCGCACAGGAAGGAGGTTTGCATTGCATATTAGAGAGTACCCCATACATCTTTAGCAATTTTAACGATGTGTTTGATTTTATTCCATTGGTCCTCTTCGGTTAAGACGTTGCCTTCTTCCGTGCTGGCAAATCCACATTGAGGGCTTAATGCTAGGTTTTCTAATGGAATCGATTCGCTTGCTTCTTTGATTCTAGCCTTGATGCTTTCAGAATCTTCAAGTTCAGGGAATTTAGAAGTAACTAATCCCAATACAACTGTTTTGCCATCTTTAAAGCTCTTTAATGGTTCAAAGTCACCTGAACGGTTATCATCATACTCCAAGAAAAGTCCGTCTACATTTAAGTTAGCAAAAATTGCATCGGAAATTTTATCGTATCCGCCGCTTGTAATATAAGTAGAACGGAAGTTTCCGCGGCAAATATGCATCGTGATTAATAAGTCCTCAGGCTTTTTAGAAATTGCCTCATTTAAGCAACGCACTCTTGTTTCGATGATGTCTTGTACATCCTTGCCTTCTTTTTCAACGACTACTTGGATGCGCTCATCAGATACGAAGTCAATCCATGATGTATCATCCAATTGTAAATAGCGGCAGCCGGCATCATAGAATGCTTGAATTGCTTTTTGGTATGCTGCTACTGTATCCGCAACAAGCTGCTCGGTGTTTCCATTATAATACTCATCACCTTGAATCCGAGTGAATAACATGTTAGGGCTTGGAATCGAGAACTTCGCCACTTGAGTGCCATCGCCATATTTTTCAACGGCTTGTTTTAAGAACTTGAAGTGTTCGAGCATATAATGATCATTGAAGTCCACTTTTCCGACTACTTTAATGGCTGTATTTTTTGTTTTGGCACCTTGGAAATGACTGATATATTCAGATTCAAACCAATCAACACCTTCTAAACCTGCAAGAAAATCTAAGTGCCACCATCCCCGTCTAAATTCACCATCCGTGATCGATTTAAGGCCTGATTCAATTTCGTTTTGGACAAGCTTCTCAATTTCTTGATCCTCTACATGGTTTAGGGCAGCTTGGTCAATTTCGCCGTTCGCAAATGCTTCTCTTGCTTCTTTAATTGCCTGTGTTCTTAGAAAACTACCTACAATGTCTGCTTTAAATGGTGCTTTTACGAGTGTTGTTGCCATAGATATTTTCCTACTTTCTGTTTAATTTAAAAAACCCTCTTCTAAAAAATAAGAAGAGGGGTCGTTTACGTACCAAATTCTCTTCTTATCTCCAAGCAAAACGCGCTACTGGAATTGGCACAGTACTTAATAAGTCTGCTGCCGAGGTTTCAAAGGGCCAGTCCCTCCACCTCTCTGGATAAGAATAATTCTCATATATTTAACTAAAAACAACGTTACACCTGTTCGGCAAAACTGTCAACAAATTTTCACAAAACTCTTAATTGTTGCTCACCTTTTCTTCGCAAGTATTCCAATTAAGATAATGGCAGCATTAATCGTTAAGGATGAAAGGAAAACCTTTTTGCGGCTTCTTCCCTTTATTGTTATAACAGTTGTGTTAGACGGTGGTTGTGGTTGTTGTGGGCGATTATACGTTTTGGAAAAAAGTAAATCATCATACGCTTTTCTTTTTTCACTATTTCGAAGGACTTCATATGCCTCTTTTATTCTTTTAAAAAGCTCAGCATTTCCATTTTCTTTATCCGGATGATAGGATTTTACTTTTTTTCGATATGCTTCCTTAATTTCATCAGAAGTTGCATGATATGATACGTCTAAAATATGGTAGTAATTCACAATGTTCGCCATTATTATCTACCTCTTCTGGTTTCATGTTTTCAATCCTTCCAAAATAGTATTCATCTACATATTAAACTATTCTCACTATGTATAGTATGATAATTTTATTGTTTCGTATAGAGGTATCCTTTTTCCAAAAAAAAGAGACATGAAATTTTTCACGTCCAAAATATTGTTTATCTTCTTCTTGCCGCTTTTTTTCCACAAGTAATACATGTATCAGTATAGTAGTCATACTTATGATGCCTGCGCAAAAAGCAAATAATAGCTTTTAATCTCTTCATTTTGTGATGACTCCTCTAGAACTTTAAGATATATACATCCTGAATATACCAATTAATTATTAAAAAACGATGAAAAAAACATTAATTCTATCTTTCTCTGAAAAACTCTGATCGTGCATGATGTAAGACCTGAAGGTAAATGATATAACTAAAATCAAGATCATTGGAGGCATAGCAAGTGGAGAAAATAACAAAAGCATATGTGAAGGATTTTCCAGCATATCCAACAAAGTGTATTCAGGTTGGTGAAGGTAACTTTCTGCGTGCCTTTATTGATTGGCAAATACAGCAAATGAACAAACAGGGACTATTTCAGGGCGGCGTAACAGTTATTCAACCGTTGCCTGGAGGAATGGTCCATAAATTAGCAGAGCAGGATTATTTATTCACTGTGATCCTCGAGGGAATTGTGAATGGTGAAAATGTCCAATCGCATGAAATTATTTCTTCTGTAAACAACGGAATCAATCCATATGAAGATTATGATGCCTTTTTGAAATTGGCCGAAGACGATAATCTCCGGTTCATTTTTTCAAATACAACCGAAGCAGGAATTGCCTATCATGAGGGAGATCAATTAAACGATCGGCCTCATGTAAGCTATCCGGCAAAAGTAACCGCTTTACTTTACCACCGTTTTAAAGCAGGTAAAAAAGGTTTTTATATCATCCCATGTGAATTGATCGAAAATAACGGAAAAGAATTGAAGAAAATTGTAGATCGTTATGCAAGCGAATGGAATCTGGGCCAAGACTTCATTAATTGGCTAGAATCAGAGAATACCTTCTGCTCAAGCCTTGTTGACCGCATTGTTCCTGGTTATCCAAGAGATCGAGCTCAAGGCTTGTGCCAGGAGTGGGGGTATGAAGATAACCTGATTGTAACGACCGAGCCCTTCTTAATTTGGGTCATCGAAGGACCGAAGCAGCTGGAGGACGAACTGCCTCTTAAGAAAGCCGGCCTCAATGTTGTGGTAACAGAAAACTTGAAGCCATACCGCGATCGCAAGGTGTATTTATTAAATGGCCCCCACACGACAATGGCTTGTTTGGCACGGTTGGCAGGCATCAAAACGGTTGGCGAATTAATGAACGATCCAGATTTTTATCCGCTTATTGATCATGAAATGGTCGATGAAATTGTCCCATCCCTCGATCTGCCTAGAGATGAGCTAATCAGTTACACTGGAGGCATTCAAGAGCGATTTAGGAATCCATATATCGAACATCATCTTGATTCCATTGCTTTGAACAGTGTTTCAAAGTATAAAGCCCGCCTCCTTCCGATATTGCTAAAACATGCGGAGCGTTTTAATAAGTTTCCACAAAGGATTACGTTGGCATTGTTCGGTCTCTTGGTAATCTACGGAAAGCAGGATCATGCGGACGCAAAAGTATTTGATATGCCAGAGATTTTAACAACCTTTTCAGATGCCTACAATTCTTCCAACTATGCACAAGCCATATTGTCCAATCAATCTTTATGGGGGATGGATTTGACGACTGTACCTGGGCTGTTGGATCAAGTTGTAAAAGGGATGAGATTGATTGAGTCGGAAGGTTCAAGGAAAGCTGTTCAGATGGTGAATAATGGGGAGTTCTAGAACTTGTTCAAGTGAGATTGGCAGCAATCCCACTTATTTTTTCGAAAAATTTCCCATACCTGTGATTCGATATATCTGTAAGATTGATCAGATATCCGTAACCCCCGATTTATCCGTAAACTTCATCTTTTTATCCGAACAAATCCTACTTTTATCCGTAACTTATTACCATTTATCCGCAAACCCCGATTTATCCGTAAACTTCATCTTTTTATCCGAACAAATCTTACTTTTATCCGTAACTTATTACCATTTATCCGCAAACCCCGATTTATCCGTAAACTTCATCTTTTTATCCGAACAAATCTTACTTTTATCCGTAACTTATTACCATTTATCCGCAAACCCCGATTTATCCGTAAACTTCATCTTTTTATCCGAACAAATCTTACTTTTATCCGTAACTTATTACCATTTATCCGCAAACCCCGATTTATCCGTAAACTTCATCTTTTTATCCGAACAAATCTTACTTTTATCCGTAACTTCGCATCTCTCCTCCACCACCTTAAATTAATCTTTAAATATACTCCAAATGGTTTAAAATTATAATAGAACACATCGGAGGGATCACCGTTGAATAATCCTTTTAAACGATCTTTTGAAAGCCTTGAGGAGTTTGCCGAGGCCATTAGCCAAGAACTTCAGTGCCCGATTACCATTGAGGATGCCAATCATCGGCTTCTTGCCTACAGTGAACATGATGAAAAAACGGACCCGCGCGGATTGCCACAATCATTCGCCGACGTGTACCCGAAAACGTCATCAATCAACTTTGGAAGGAAGGGGCCATTCCCGCCCTCTTGTGCACGACCGAACCCATTCGCATCAAATCCATTGGTGAAGTCGGTCTCGATAATCGAGTCGCTATTTCCATTTGGAAGCAAAAGGAACTCATTGGATTCATCTGGGCAGTGGACAACGAAAAAGAGTTCGATGAGAAGCAAATGTTCATTTTAAAAAAAGCGGCAGAGGCGGCGACAAATGAACTGCAGCAGCTTCAGGTCCGCTATCGAAAAAAGGAAGACCGTGTGCAGGAATTTCTCTGGCAGCTGCTTACTGGGCATTTGAAGGACACGCCCGAAATAGCGGAGCACTTCAAAAATTTAAACATGATCCCTTCTCATGCCTTTGTAGTGTTGGTGTTCCAGATGCCGCAAAAGATTACCAGAAAAGAAGAACAGCAAATTTCCTATCTTTTGCAAACCAACCAGCAATTAAAAACGATGCTCTATACGTTTGACGGGAATCAGCTCATTTTGCTGGGGACTCCGCCCAATACGTACAGTAGGTTGGATCATTTTATCGATACGTTAAAAAGCAATCTACATGATCGCTATCAAATATCAAACGTCCAACCGGGCGTCAGCTCGATCTATCATGATTATCGAAAAATAAAAAACGCCTACCAAGAGGCATTGACGGTGTTATCAACAAAAGAGAAATTCCCATTTTGTTCCTACTATTATCAGAAACTTGGGATCTACCAGCTTTTTGAGACGATTCGGGAAAAACACCAAAAAGACGGCTATGAAAACCAGGCGTTGAAAAAGCTTCAGGATTATGACCAAAAGCATCATTCTAATCTCGTTGAAACGCTGGAGGTCTTTCTGGACCATGATGCCAATATGGCCGAAACAGCAAAAGCTTTGGTGGTCCATCCAAATACGCTCACATATCGCCTCAAGCGAATCAGTGAGCTTAGCGAAATTGACCTCAAGGATCCCAGCCAGAAAATGATGTTATTTATTGATATTAAGCTTGGTTTGTGAAATTCCCCAAAAAGGAACAGCATCTTTCTATTTTCCTAACAAAGAATTTTTCCAATAAACATTCTATACTTAACCAAAAAGGGGGAACTAGAATGTTTATTGGTGTTCCTAAAGAGATAAAAAACAATGAAAATCGTGTAGCCCTTACACCATCAGGAGTTGTTTCGTTTGTAAAAGCCGGGCATGCTGTTTTAGTTGAAAAAGGCGCTGGAATCGGAAGCGGTTTCACTGATGAGCAGTATTCAGATGTCGGTGCACTTATCATCAACAATGCTGAGCAGGTTTGGGCCGATTCACAAATGATTTTAAAAGTAAAAGAACCGCTTGAAAGCGAATATAAATACTTCCGCCCAGGATTAATTTTATTTACTTACCTGCACCTTGCAGCGGACCCTGAACTTACAAAAGCTTTGAAAAATAGCGGCGTTACCGCTATAGGTTATGAAACGGTCACTGTGAACAGAACGCTGCCGCTTCTTACCCCAATGAGTGAAGTGGCCGGCAGAATGTCGGTGCAAACCGGGGCCCAATTTTTGCAAAAAACAAACGGCGGAATGGGAATTCTTCTTGCCGGCGTACCTGGTGTCGGCCGTGGAAAAGTAACGATTATCGGCGGCGGCGTAGTTGGGACAAACGCTGCAAAGATGGCCGTTGGGTTAGGTGCGGATGTCACGATGATCGATGTCAGCGCCGACCGTTTGCGCCAGCTTGATGATATTTTTGGCCATCAAATTACCACGCTAATGTCAAATCCCATGAATATTGCCGAGGCGGTGGCTGAAGCGGATTTATTGGTGGGGGCGGTATTAATTCCTGGGGCAAAAGCTCCGAAACTAGTAACCGAAGCCATGGTTAAAACGATGAAGCCCGGTTCCGTGATCGTGGATGTGGCGATTGACCAAGGCGGGATTGTAGAAACATGCGATCATGTTACGACACACGATAACCCAACTTTTGTCAAACATGGCGTCGTCCATTATTCGGTTGCGAATATGCCTGGAGCCGTTCCAAGGACCTCGACGATTGCGTTAACAAATGTAACCATTCCATACGCAGTTGAAATTGCCAATAAAGGAGTAAGAAAAGTAATTACTGAGAATCCTGCTTTAAAATGCGGTGTCAATGTTCTGAATGGCGAAATTACTTTTGAGGCTGTCGCCAAAGATCTTGGTTATGCTTACGTTTCTGTAGAAGAGGCACTTGAAAAATCCACGGTCATTTTATAAGAAAATGTGAAGGGGACAGCATCTTAGATACTGTCCCCTTCTTCACATTAAGCTGCTTTTTTGATTTTTTCTTTGTGAATTGTGCTTGTACCCTTATATGAGTGCCAGTAGGCCATGGCGATGAATACCGAGCCTCCTACTGCATTTCCTAAAAACACTGGTACAAAGTTGTGAAGGTATTCGATCCAAGTAAAGTGACCTGCAAAGATGGCTGCCGGAATGACAAACATGTTGGCCACAACGTGCTGAAATCCGATTGCCACAAAGGCCATGGTTGGGAACCAAATGCCGGCAATTTTCCCCATAAAGTCATCTGCCCCATATGAAAGCCATACAGCTGAAGCCACTAGCCAGTTACAGCCAATCCCGGAAAGAAAGGCCTGCAGGAATGATGCCTCTAGTTTATGCTGTGCCACACTGACTGTTTTTGCTAAAAATGGCGCTGTTTCGGTTAGGCCAACAAGATGACCAAAAACGTATGCTACAAAAATGGCTCCTATAAAATTACTGACAGTAACAAGAAACCAATTGATTAGCAATTGCTTTGTGGAAATCTTGTTTGCCATTCTTGCAAGAGGCACAGCCATCATGTTCCCTGTTAATAATTCTCCGCCTGCAAGTAACGTTAAGACTAAGCCTACAGGGAAAACAGATGCCCCTATTAAACTGCTAAGTCCGTCCAAGTTTGCTGGCAGGGCTGCTGTTACACGGATAAACAGCAAATATCCAAGAGCAATAAATGCCCCTGCTTCAAAACCTAAGATTAACGTCTGCATACAAGGATAATTTACTTTCTTCTTTCCGTACTCTACAGTGAGTTCCATAATTTTATCTGGTTTGCTATATGCCATGGTTGTCTGCTCCTACTTTAGGGTATGTGAATCTATTCACATGTTACTACGATTTCTACCTGATTTACCCCCTATCTTGTGAACCTTTCGTTACTGTTTTTAGAACGCTTTCAATCAAATAAAAAAAATAACCCACTGGCTTTATTATGGGGGGATTTTAGCCAATGGATTTTTATTTTATTAGTATAAATAGAGCCTGTTTAAGCGCTGTGTTTCATTTGGTTAACAACTTGATCTTTTCCTGCAAATTTGCGAACGAATGGGATTACCCAATGGTCCAAACCGATACGGCCTGCGTTTAAGCCAGCAGCGAGAATAATCACACCAAGTAAGATGTCTAATGGGTTACTAGAAACAACACCAGCCATTACATAGCTGAAGTTCATTACTAAACCAAAGAATGCAGCAGCAGTTGTTAAACATCCAATGATTAAGCCAAGACCTACTAAGAATTCACCATAAGGAACAAGAACGTTGAAAAGGTGTGCGTTTGGTAAGGCAAAGTGTTGTAAGAAAGAAACATATGTTGGATACTCAACTGCTTTTGCTGGGCTAAGTACTGGATTATGAATAGCCCCTGCTAAAAATCCACTTGCATCAAATTTTCCGCCAGATATTTTTTCAAATCCAGCCAGCATAAATTCATATCCAAGATAAAGACGAATGACGGTTAGAATGTAAGACGCAATTTTGTTTTCTCTTAAAAATTTGTTAAACATATAAAAGACTCCTTTCTGAAAGCAAAGTTATTATTAATGATTACACTGTAATTATAGGACTTTCATTTGAGATTTGGGGCCTTTTTTAGGACAGTTCACATACTATTCAAAAAGGATTGAACATTTATTGACAGTGGTTATCATAAAAATTTGTTGATCATAGAAACTGCCCAAATTTGTCTAGGATCATCGCTATTGGACTATCCAGATCTTTGGACATGAGGAGGTATAATTTTCACGGTCGTGTCCGAAGATAAAGCATCTTCGGACACGAGGAACTAAAATTCTCTTGGTTGTGTCCAAAGTCAATGCATCATCGGACAGGGGTAGCTAAAATTAGCAGTGTTTTGTCCGAAGTAAGCGGACGGAAAACTCTTCCTATATAAAAAAGCTGCTAGAATTAGCAACTTTATTCACTAGACAACTTTGGGAGGGTGCTTCCTCAGTAACAGGGTTTAAGAATAATTTTTTCAATTCTCGGCCCGCACCATGAATGATGATGTTTTCTTTTGGAAATTTTGTCTGGATGGAAACCGATTGCCCTAAGGCTTCATTAGTTAAAATGTCTACAACATTTTTCAAAAGTTCTTGCAAATCAACCCCATGATCATCTATTTTTAAATAATATACGGCATCTGAAATGTTATTAAACAGCTGTTCAAACTTTTCCTCACTTTCATTATGGTTCGTACTGGTTGCTCTCAAAGCATTGAGATCTGACCGTAATTTATCGTTTTCCTTTTTTAATCGAGCAAGTTCTTCAAGTATCTTCATCTTTTCATAGTCGTATCCTAAGTTGAAGGCATCCAAGCTGATCACCGACTTCTGCATTACTGCTATTTCTTATAGAAAAAATTCAGTACTTTATTATTTTTCCAGTTCTGTATTAAATTATTATTCTTTCCGCTTCCTTTGGGTTTTCTGTGCGAAAAGGAATGATTAGCTCTTATTCTTTCCTCTTCTCCCTAGCTTTCAACGAGAAGTGGAACGATTAGTCCTTATTCATTCCTCTTCACTCGGGTTTCCAGCAAGAAGTGGAATGATTGACCCAGTCCCCTTTAGGACGAAAAAAAGCTAATCGAGCGTTGTCGATTAGCTTTTGTTTTTCTTATTGATTCGCTTTCTTAACCCATTCAGCAACTGTAACGGTGCGTTTTGCTTGATGCTTGACTGCTGCTTGCACATCTTCAATCATTTTGCCGTTTTGGTCAACCGTCACACTTGTTCCATATGGATTTCCTCCAGCCGCAAATGTAACTGGGTCCGTATAGCCAGGAGCAGCGACAATCGCACCCCAATGGTACATGGTGGTATAGAGTGATAAAATCGTTGCTTCCTGTCCGCCGTGTGGATTTTGTGCAGAAGACATGGCACTAACAACTTTATTCACTAGTTTGCCGTTAAACCAAAGTCCCCCAGTTGTATCAAGGAATTGTTTCATTTGAGCTGGCATATTACCAAATCTCGTTGGTACACTAAAAATAATCGCATCTGCCCATTCCAAGTCGTTTAATGTAACTTCTGGAACATCTTTTGTTGCTTCAACATGAGCTTTCCAAGTAGGATTTCCCTCAATCACAGATTGTGGTGCAAGTTCAGGCACCTTGAGAACTTTTACCTCAGCACCCGCTTCTTTTGCACCCTCAGCAGCCCATTGTGATAATTGATGATTTGTTCCGCCCATACTGTAATAGATCACTGCTAAATTAACATTTGCCATTGTTTCCGTCTCCTTTTCGGTTGAATTCCCAAATAATTTAGATAAAAAACCCACTTTGTACACCACCTATTATTTCTTTCAGTCTCCGTTTATATCCCTTGCTTTTCCATTTCAATCAACAAGATGTGTGACGTCTCTTTTGCTTTAATAGTAATTTCTTCTTCGACAATTTCCATTCCATCCCGGTCGGATAGCTCAATGTCGTTAATGAAAGAAGTTCCTTCTATTTGAACTAAATAAGCCTGCCGACCCTCTTTAACTGGGAATTGAATGTCTTTTCCTTTTTCCAGTTCCAATGAATAAATGTTCGCATCTTGATAAATTTTAATTGGAGCATCTCCGTTTATTCCCGAAACCATATGCAACCAATGATTCTTACGGTCTTCCCAGTTGAATCGATAATCACCGTAGTTTGGCTGTAGTCCATTTTTTTCAGGGAAAATCCAAATCTGCAATAACCTGAGGAGATCTTTTCCTAGATTATGCTCACTATGAAGCACACCTGTTCCTGCACTCATATATTGGACATGTCCGCGTGTTACGGTGTTTTCATTACCCATACTATCTCGATGGGTTAAATCGCCATTTACTACATAGGAGATAATTTCCATATTTTTATGTGGATGTGTGCCAAATCCTGTGTTCGGTTCAATCAAATCATCATTGATTACTCGCAAAACACCGAACTGAATATTGTTTGGATTATAATATTCTGCAAAGGAAAAGTGAAATTTACTTTTTAACCAGCCAAGGTTGCTTGAACCCATATTTTTACTTTCTAGTTTTCTTAACATCCTAATTCCCTCCTGTCTTTAATTTAAGTATCTCCAATTCGAGATATATTAAAATAAAAATGCATCAAGAGCATATTTACCTGGACCAACTAAAGCAATACCAATTGTAACTGCCAATAAAACAAGGTTGTATTCATATCCGTTTGAAGTTGACCATAAGCCGTTGGCACCGTGAACTTTAGCGATCGCGATAACCATTGTCGCTGCAATCAAAATGCCGCCAAGTGGTGTTACTAATCCTAAAGCAAACAAAACGCCGCCAACAAGCTCTGTTAAACCTGCCATCAAGGCCATCGTTACACCTGGTTTCATGCCAATTGATTCGAACCAGCCTCCGGTTCCTTTTAAACCATAACCGCCAAACCAGCCAAACAATTTTTGCGCACCATGACCAATAAATAAAACACCAATCACTAAACGAATTAATAATAAACCAATATTTAACATTTTAAAAATCCTCCTGTTATTTTATCTCGAAATTGAGATATTATTTTTAAAAAAAGCTTTATTTTTTAATCTTATTTAATAATTTCACCAATGTATCTGCTTCATCGTTACTTAAAGCACCCAGCATGTAGTCAACTAATTCATGATGTTTCGGCATAATTGACTCCATCAACTCTTTGCCATTTTCAGTAAGTGTAACATAGATGGCTCTGCGATCTTCGGGACATGCACTTCGATGCAACAAACCCCGCTGTTCCAATTTATCAATCACATACGTCATCGAACCGCTCGATATAAGGATGCTATGACCAACCTGTTGAATCGTTTGTTTTCCTTTAAGATAAAGAACCTCCAAAACGGAAAACTCCGTGATTGTCAGATTATTTTCGCTCATTTCTAGCCTTATACGCTCTTGGACAGCTTTAGACGTTTGCATTAAAACCAAATAAGGCATATTCCTGCATTTATTCTCCATCATCTCTCCCTCCTTTTAATTAATCTCGAATTAAAATATCTTGAATACAAGATAATTGTAATGCGAATAAAGTTTTATGTCAACACTTTTTATTTAAAACATAAAAAAACGCCTCTACGATTGTAGAAACGTACCTAGTTGTTGATTTTTAATCGATTAACAACGGTAGATATAAGTGTGTCCAGTGGATTAATAATTGATCTGTCTTCAACTTTTCTGGCTGCATCGACCATGGATAATTGGGCAACAGAGATCAATCTCTTTTCCTTTTTGACGATTTGATCCAGGAAATGGGTGATTGCTTGATCATATTCTTCTTTTTTCCCCTTCATGAAAATATCAAAAGTATTGTCGATGACCATAACATCAAAATCTATAGATATCTGATAGCTATGTGCATAATGATTGAGTCGATCGATGGTCCCTTCCACCGTCGCTGGATTTGTAAAAAGGATGAGCTGAGGTTCTTTTACCCGACAAATGGATGCAAAGTACGGCTCATCAATTTTTATTATTGGCACCGAAACGGAGAGTTGCTCTTCCTGTAAAATAGCAATATAGTTTGTGCATGTAAGAAGGATGGCATCCACATTACATTGGGCAATCCACTCTATTTGTTCTTTCACTTTATTTTCCGCATCTGCTAGGTGGAAATTTTCATCGGATGTTACTCGATGCATCAACCCAGGGTCAACGAAATGGATACATTCTATGTCATAGGGAGAAAATGCTTTTTCAATATAATCGATATTCGAATAATGGGCATGCAGGCAGCCTAATCTTTTACTCAATTGATCTCCCCCCTGTTCCTTTCAACCACTCATCCTCTAAGATGCTCATTTCCCATAAATTCCAGTATTCATCACCAATTTTATTTGTATCTCTAAGTAAACCTTCTTTGACAAAACCTGCTTTTTCATAACACCTAATCGCAGGAGCGTTAAAGTCAAATACTCCAAGTGTGACCCGATGTAAGTGTAGTTCATCAAAAGCAATCTTTAGAATTTCCTTGATCATTTGCTGGCCGATCCCTTTACTTCTCGCCTTTGACTCGCCGATTAATACTTTCCCAACTCTGGCTGATTTGTTTTTGCGATTAATTTTCCCCAGGGAGATATGACCGACAACTTCTTCCGATTCGGTATCAATTACTTTATAAACCAACCTTTCGGAGTCATCGTGATTGGCATTTTCGATGTACTGCTCTAACTGAGCTTCATTTAAGGGATAGTCGAATTGAGATCCGCTCCATTGCAGTAAAAACTCTGGCGAAGCAACCCATTTAATAAGCTGATCGAAATCCGAACGATCAAAATACTTTAGTTCAACCATAACCTAAGTCTCCTTTACTACTTTAATTAATTAAAGCGTAACATAATCATTACCTTTTGTTCAACACCTGAGATCTTTTGTAAAAAATTGTAAAAACAGATTCTTACCGTGCTCCGTAAAAGTGAGTGCGCATTGGAAGAATAAGCGGTGGATTCTTCCCGTCCTCCAGAAAAGTGAATGAACACGGGAAGAATAAGCAAGGAATTCTTCCTCTCCTCTAGAAAGGTGTATGCCGCTTGGAGAGAATGATAAAACTGACTATAAGAAAGAGGCTTGATTTAGAACCAAGCCTCTTTTCTACAATCTAAGTTTTTTCAAAGCATCTAAAAATTAACGGTCTTATTTCTAATAGCGGCCGTCGGATTAAATTTGTTTGCCAAGTGTAATATGATTTTGGCGTATAACAAACCAACGATCAATGCGAACGCAAGGGTAATGAGTGAACCCGCGGTCCCAAGTTTTTCAATCATGATATGAATAATCGCTGCAACCTCCATTGCCATAATGGATACAGAATTCCAGAGAACATGGTCCCGCTCTTTGCCATCAAATCGAATGATGGCGTGCTTGTCGCCTCTTCTTTTACTACTCTGTTAATCGCTTTAAGTCTTGGGAGGTCGATCGTAATACTCGTAACCGTCATAATAATGAGCATTACGAATGAGGCATCGATCCAAGGTAGCTCCCAGCCCCATTCCGTGAAGACCATATAAAAAGAAGAAATAAGCAGCAGGATAATGCTAAACGGCAGAAACTTGCCCATTCTTACTGCCCAAGTAGAACAAAGACGCACCACTATTGTTTCCTTGGATAAAACCATCCCAATCATACTTAGTAAGTTGATCCCCACCGCCGTAAACATCAAAATGGCCCCTAAAAAATGTAAAAGGAAAAAAGTTTTATACATTGGAATTTCGACCTCCCCTTACTATTCACAGTTAAATAGAAAAACTGACACAAGCAAATGATTTTCATGTAAATATCTTGTCTATAGGAAGATAGTACCATGATAATCACTGTGATGAGCTTGCTATCTATGAATCTTATTTGACATTTTAAGAAGCTACACATATGGAAGCCAGGTGCAGCCAATGAAACCCGATAAGGTAAGGGGAGTTTTTTTAAAAATTTAAACGATCTTAACTCAAAGAGCTAAGATCGTTTAGAAAATCTGCTAGGTTAAATCTCATGAAAACCTATTTTAATGATTGGATGTTCTTTTGCCATAATTGATAATTTTGATTTACTGCATTTGTATCAGGGAATAGTATCCAGTTTCCATCAGGAACAGAAATGGCACCATTTTGGATAAATTCTTTAGGATAACCGGCAACACCTTTTTTATAGGTATCTTTATATTCTGGAAGCAATTGATCAACTGTTGCATTTTTATTTGTTGGTATTGTAATATGGGCAAAAACTTGAGATTGCGCTTTTTTATCCATTGCAAAATTAATAAAATCTAATGCAGCTTTTTTATGGTCACTAGGCAAGCCTTTTGGCATTACATACGAATGAGCATCCATAATCTGCTTGGCACCACTCATCATTACTACTCCAACATTTGGCGGTACTGTACCTGCAGCATAGTTCTGAGCATAGAACCCTGGAGTTTGTGGGACAATTTCCAATGTTCCATCATAAAGATATTTAAATGTATCATTTGTATTGGAAGGATAGTTTTGAATATCTTTATTGATTGTTTTTAAATAATCCCATGTTTTGGTTGCAGCATCAGGCTTCGTCATGTTTTCCCCTAAGTTTTGCATTAGGCCGAAGTAAAATCCGCGTGCAGGACCACTTGTTGGTACTGTTGCATACATGAATTTATTTGGATTTGCTGTAATCCAAGTTTTTAAATCTGCATAAGTCGTTGGTGGATTTTTCACTTTATCTTTATTGTACATAAGCATTGGTCCACCTGGTGAAACAAATAATGGTACCCCGTATCCATTGAAAGCTTTCACATAGGCTTGTCCAATTGTTGTTAAATCATTATAATGGATTTCATTTTTGTATTTAGGATATAGCTGCTCCCAAACACCTTCTTTTGCACCGCCAGGAACTCCGTCAACACCAGAGATCACCACATCAATATTTACATGAGATCCTTCTGCCTTAATCTTATTCACAACATCTTGCCATGTTCCACGAGCATACTGAACTTTGTATTTACCTGCATATTGTTTTTCAAACATTGGAATTAGTTTATCTTTATAGTAATCATCTCCGCCAGCGACACTATAAATTGTTAAGGTTACTGGTGAATTAGTTGCTTTAGCACCTGTATTACTTGAAGATCCACAGCCTGCTAGCATACCAATTAACAAAATACAAACAGCCAAAAATGGTAAAAACTTTTTCATAATATGCCCTCCCAAAAGATTTTCTTTTAGCATGGTTTTATCTATCAAAACCAATATTCGCAACCATGATAACTTGATGTGTAGGCGCTTTCACATAATTATTATATCAAGTATTTTATTAACTTTACTTTACGTTTATTGTTTAGTTTTTAACATATCTTGCGCGTTTTTTTATGAAGTAATTTTCACAATCTGCTAAAGATATGATAAATACGATACTATTATTTTATTTAATAGGTACCGTCAACATTTAATGTGGAACTAGTTACAGTTTGCTTTCGAAATGTGGATCTGTTAATTTTTTCTTGTAATTTTTCATAAAATAGATCTTCATCAATTGGTAGTTCTACCCATTGATCGGTCCATGATGACAAGTGCATGGCATTTGATATTGCTAAACTTTTTATCCCTTCTTCTCCAGGAGCTATAAGGGGTTCATCAAATAGGATCGTATTAACCCAGTTTTGGATGATACCATTATGGGCGGTTGCTTCACCTTTAATGGGAACCTCACACTTCCATACCTCCGGTTCTCCAAAACCACCCGTATACTCACGATTAAATTGCCTTTCTGAAATGGTTAATCTCCAAAAAGTCAACTTATTATCCTCAATCACAATTTTCCCACGGTCACCTGTCACTTCAAGGCGATTTGTACCGGGCGCATCACCAGTTGAGGTAACAAATACCCCAGTTGCGCCATTCTCATATTCAACATAAGCTGTAACATCATCTTCCACTTCAATATCATGAAATTTACCGTTAGAACAAAACGCCCGTACCCTTTTTGGAAGTCCACATGTCCATTGCCATAAATCTAAAATATGTGGATCCTGGTTGAGCAGAACTCCACCACCTTCTCCTTCCCACGTTGCTCTCCAACCACCTGAGTTATAATAGCTTTGCGGACGATACCATGCTGTCATAATCCAATTAGTTCTTTTTATTTCTCCTAATTCACCCGTTTCGATGAGCTCCTTAAGTTTTTTGAAAACAGGCGTAGTCCTCTGATTCAGCATCAAACTAAAAATTTTATTACTTTTTGCAGCAACCTCATTCATTTCTTTCACTTGTTTTGTATAAACACCCGCAGGTTTTTCTAATAGAACATGGATATTATACCCAAGGGCTTCTATTGCTAGCCTTGGGTGGTCATAATGTGGTGTCGCAATAATAACACCATCGATTAAGTTTGATTCAAATAAATCAACAGGTTCTGAAAAACAGTGAACATCCTCACCTAATGTCTCTTTTGCCCATGAAAGACGGTCGGGATTTGTATCGCAAACAGCAACTAATTCAGCATGCTCTATTTTCCCTTGAGCAATATTCAAGGCATGTTTACTCCCCATATTTCCTATTCCTATAATACCCACCCGTACTTTACTCATATCAATCACTCCAAATTTCATAAACGATTTTAATAGATTAACTTTCAATAAGCTATAAATCTTCCATTTTTATTTCTTTCTTTACCTCTGAGGATCTCCTAATCGCATCAATCATTTTAATAGAGGTTAGTGCATCCTCCACATGAACATAATTCTGTGTATTGTTTGAAATGCATGAATAGAAAAGATTGATTAATTTCGCATGGCTTGCACCATAATAGAATTTAGTTCCTAAGACTTTTTTGTCTACTAATAGTTCTTCTTTCAAACCATTTTCATCTATTCTGCTTAAAATACCATCTTTTATTGTGAATGTTTCTTTTTCGAAAATAACCTTAAGTTCTACACTGGAATTTTCAACATTTGCAACGGTTGCAAAAAAAAGTCCTTTCGCTCCATTTTTAAACTTGATATGGGCTGTTGCTGTGTCTTCAACATCAATTCCATAATCCAATAATTGGTCAATGGACCCTCTGATCGATTCAATTTCACCACCCAAGAGCTGCATTAAATCTACAGTATGAAGAGCTTGGTTAATCATGACACCGCCGCCAGCATACTTCATGCTGCCCCGCCAAGGCTTACGATCATAATACGATTTCGGTCTAAACCAAGTTACGAGCCCCTTTATTCCAATTAAATTGCCAAATTGACCGCTTTGAGCAAATTCCTTGAGCATTTCAAAGGTTTCATTATATCGGTTTTGAAAACACACACAGATTTTGATATCCTGATGTTTTTTCTCCAGCCTTACCAGCTTTATTCCCTCAATCGTATTCAATGATATTGGCTTTTCCAGAAATACATTCACACCTTTTTCGATGCATGCTTTCGTCGCAGGATAATGCAGATAGTGTGGTAAACAAATATGAACACAATCCAATGCTTCCTTTTTCAACATATCATGAAAATCACGATAAAAATTTACATGAGGTACGGATTCTCTCAACAATTCATCGCTATCACACACCGCTACTAAATCAACATTTGGATTATCTTGTATTGCAGAAATATGAGTTTTTGAAATATCTCCCAATCCAATAACGGCTATTTTTAGCATAAACAGGTCCCCTTACATCCAATAATGTTTGACCAATAGGTTAGATCAATCATACATTCTATTTTCCAGTTTTGCGTTTTGCATAGGCAGAGATCCACAGGCTAATAAATGTAAACAATAGCAGTGGAAACATGAGTGAAACTGTTACAGCATCAATCATCTGTGGCGGTTGATTACCCGCACTTGTTAGTACACTAAACACCATAACTGGTAATGTCTGTGTTTCAGGACCGGCAATCAGCAATATAATTAAAAAGGTACTAAACATCCTGATGAAGATATTAATCGCTGCGGCTGTGATCCCTGGAATTAACTGAGGGATAATAATTCTTGTAAACAGGTTCAATTTATTAGCACCCAGCGTTTGGGCCGCAACTTCCAATCTAGGATCAAGTGCTTCAATATAAGGCATCAAAATAAATATAGAAAATGGAATACCAATTAACATTTGAGCAATGACTAATCCGGGTATCGTTTCCGCTAATCCTATTGAATAAAAGATACTAGCTAGTGGGATAGCATAGGCAATTTCCGGTAACATAAATGGTAAGTTGTAAAAGCTGATTAACGCACTTTTAAAACGAAAATTCTTCCGAGCCAATACATAGGCTCCTGGAATACTTAAGATTAATGAAAGTAACGTTGAAGTGATCGTTATTTTCATACTAATCATATAGTACATACCAATTTGGTATTGATCCCACGCCTTTTTAAACCAGTCAAATGATAAATGCTGCGGCAAAATCGTTCCAAACCATTGAGTAGAAAAAGCATTTAATAAAACAGATAGTGTCATTCCAAGAATGATGATGATAAACCCAATAATTAATACCCAGAATGGCAACACTTTTAAAAATTTATAGAACTTAAGCTTTTGTTTATATTTTTTTGCAATGAGGTCTTGATTAGAAGGTCCATCCATTACTTTCGTTTTCGATACTTCACTTGCCATTTGTCGCCCCTCCTTACTTAAACGTTGATGCTGAACCAACATAGCCCAGTTTACGGATAAAGAAGATGATCCCTAAGCTTATAGCTTGTGTTAACGCCATAATCATTGCGATCGTGCTCGCCATATTATAATCAAAGTTTTTCATCGCTTCATCAAATGCTGCAACTGTCATTACACGAGTTGTTGAAGCCGGGTTTCCAACTAAGATTGCCGTTGAGAATACAGCTAGCTGCATAATAAAATTAAGAGCAAATACAGTTAATACTCCTGAACGGATCAACGGAAAGAATACTTTTCTAAATGTTGTAAAATCGTTTGCCCCAAGCGTTCTTGCCGCCTGCTCAAAACTAGGATCAATTCCTTCCATTAATCCTGTTAAGTTCGAAAACATAAAGGAAATACCCAAAATGGTAAGGCCAATAAAAGCACCCCAATAATTGTATAAAAGGTGGACTGGTTGATGGATGATTCCCATTGCCAGCAACCCACTATTCAACCATCCTGCAGGTTTAAAGAAATCTACCATTCCCACAGCAATAATCAGTGCGCCTAGTGTAAGTGGGAAAATAATTAAACTGCTTATGATTGCTTTTCCTTTTATATTTTTTCGTAAATAATATGCCATTGCAAAAGCAACAACCATCTCAAGGACAGAAGAAGGAAATACAAGTAAAAATGTTTTATAAATTGTCGTATAAAAATCGCTCTGTGTAAAAAAGCGGATATAATTAGCTAATGACCATGCTGTTTCATCTTTCTTATGAAAGGTAAGCAATATTCCCTTGATAAATGGATAAACAAAAACCAAAAGTAACGGAATCAAGGATGGCAAAAGTAATAGATAATCTGCGAATTTAGATAGGGAAGATTTCCGATTCACCACGATCACTCCTGATTGATAATTAATAGATTTTTAGGGTCAAGGAAAAGGTTGATTTCATGGCCTGCCAGATAGGATTCCAATCCAAGTACATTCACTTTTACTTTTTCTTTATACTCAGATTCGATCTCATACCCTGTCGTATTACCAACATAATCACTCACAATAACTTTCCCCTTCATGGAGTTAAATTCAGCTTGCTCTTCCATGATCTTAATATTTTCAGGTTTAATAGTTAACAAAACTTCGTCACCAATTTGATGTATTCCGTCATCTTCAACCTTTAACTTATATTTCTGTTCAGATTCAAATACTAAATAATCTCCATCCTTGCTAACAAACTTACCCTTAAAGAAATTTGTATACCCGATAAAATTAGCAACAAAATGATTTTTAGGATGAAGGAAAATTTCCTTCGGAGTTCCAATTTGTTGAACAACACCAAATGACATGACGGCAACCTTTGTTGACAGTGAGAGTGCTTCTTCTTGGTCATGGGTTACATAAATGGTTGTAATCCCTAAATCTTGGTGGAGCTTTTTTAACTGGATACGCATATCTTTCCTTAACTTTGCATCAAGGTTGCTTAAAGGCTCATCCAACAACAAAACCTTTGGTCTGACAACAATGGCCCGTGCTAAGGCAACACGCTGCTGTTGCCCACCACTTAATTCTTTTGGAAAACGGTGTGCAAGGTGCCCAAGTTGAACAAGTTCAAGTGCTTCCGCTACTCTTTTTTTCCTCTCTTCCTTTGGAACTTTACGCATTTCTAAGCCAAATTCAACATTTTTTTCAACTGTCATATGGGGGAAAAGTGCATAGTTTTGAAATACCATGCCTACATCCCGTTTATGCATTGGAATATAGTCAATTCTTGTACTATTAAAATAAATTTCACCATCACTTACATCAAGGATCCCCAAAATCATCGAAAGAAGAGTAGTTTTACCGCAACCACTTGGTCCAAGAAGGGTCATAAATTCTCCAGATGAAATATCAATATTAGTAGAATCAACAGCAGTTGTTTCTCCAAATTTTCTTGTGACATTTTTAATTAATACCCTTGTGTTTTCGGCTATAGCTTGAGCCATTTTCATGTCCTCCTCATATCAATAACAATGAACAATTATTTCAATGTAACAGTTTTAATATTTGTTGCTAAGTCCTTGAATGCCTTGACCGACAACGCAAACTTCTCTACTCCGCCACCCGGTTCACTTTTTGAAGTTAAATGTGGTTCAAACGAAAAGAAACCTTGAAAGTTATCTAAATCTAGCTGCTCTAGTAAATCAGAAAAGTTTCCATCTCCCTGTCCAGCCGGCATGACCTTGCCATCCTCTAATCGTGCATCCTTAATATGAATATATTCGATATAATCTTTCAATAAATGATACCCTTTTGGGAAAGGTTCATCTTTTACTTGAACAAAATTAGCTGTATCAAAAGTTGCCCGTAATGAAGGTGAATTCACTGATTGTAAGATATCTAAACATCTTTCAGCGGTATCACCATAAATTTCTTTTTCATTTTCATGAAGTAAAATAATTCCCTCTTGTTCTGCAAGTTCTGTGAACAAGCTTAAACGACGAATAACTTCTTCACGATATTCCGCCGTTTCCTCTTGCTTCATAAAGAAGGAAAAGATACGAATATACTTTGTGTTTAATTGCTTAGCAGTATACAGAGCCCGCTTGAATCTTTCTAAATGTTCGTCAAAAGAATCTGTCATCTTAATTTTTCCAATCGGAGAACCAATTGCAGACACGTTAAAATTGTACTTTTCGAGTGTTTCTTTAACTTGATCTAATTCGTCATCCGTTAAATCCAAGATATTTTTCCCGTCAACCATACGGATTTCAATATGAGAAATACCATTTTCACCCATTACCTCAAGCTGCGTTGCTAAATCAGCAGAAATTTCATCTCCAAAACCACTTAAAACCCAATTTTTATTCATTTTTATAATCTCCTTTTCATTAGTTCATTTATTTTAGGTTTACTATAGTAGTTTAAATTCCTACTATATTATTAAAATCGTATACTAGTATTCTGTCCTTCTGTTAAGTAGTTATAAAAAATTACTATATTGAAGGTTACTTACAGATCATTTTTATTTCTGCCATTTGAACCACTTAAATAATCAAGAATATTACCAGGATTATTAAACTTTTTTCGATACAACTGCGGAGAAATACAAACATATTGCTTAAATAATCGACTAAAATGAATTGCACTATTAAAGCCTAAGTTTTCTGAAATGTCCCCTACAGAATCGTTTGTCGTAACCAACAGGTTTTTCGCCTCTTCAATTCTGCGGTTAGCTAAATATTTATTGATTGTAAATCCTGTTACCTCTTTAAAACAATGACACATATAATGCTTGTTCACATGTAAATCTTTAGCTACTTGATCAAGTGTCAAATTTTCTCTGAAATGATTATTAATAAAATTAAGAATATACTTGGCATGTCTTTCCTTTTGTGAATACTGAATATCATGACTAGGCTGAATCGTTTCGATCGATTTTCGATAAATTCTGATTAGAAGCTGCGACAAACATGCTTTTGTCAATGATATATACCCTACATCTTTTCTTTCATATTCAATAACCATTTCCTTTAAGAGTTTCTCAATTTGTTCACGCTCTTGACCTTCCCAGTGAATACGCTGTCCATAAGGTGCATTAAATATCCCAATGATCTTGTTTAAGATATCCTCAGGTAAGTAGTTATCAAAAAGCGATGGAATAAAATTAATAAAACTCCTCTCATAATTTTCTCGATCGGTTGGATTTACTCGATGGAGGACCTTTCCGTTGAAAATAAGCATATCTCCGGGGACAATTGGTAAATTCCTTCTCCAATAATATAATTGGCTTCACCTTTAAAAAAATATAAAATTTCAAAGCCATTATGGGAGTGAAGAATCCATTTACTTCCGTGATCTCCCTTTCGATGACGCATATAAAAGAGATGCTTATCTAACTCCTGATTCGTATTAATATCAGTATAATCAACCATACAAATCAAACCCTATGCAGCAAAAATGGTTAAACAAGCCAAACAACTCCAATCAAACGCAATATTCTTTACACTAATAATTGTTAAGTTTATGCAATTTTTTTCAGAACGTTTCATTAAAACCTTGTAAAACGTTCGAATGTAAACCCTTTCTTCCGTTATTATAAACAAATCTGACTATTTTTACTTAACTTTTCTTGCTTGATATTTAACATATATTGCTTATCTTTACTTTAACCAAAAACCCCCCAGCTCGTGGGGGGTTGTTTGCTAATAGAAAAGCGTGTATCTTTTTATTTTTTCATACAAATATTGTATTCCATATAAGATATAGGCTTTATAGTGCAGATAAGCAAAAAATTGAAGGTGATTGATCCGATTTAGACTGATGATTTTAAATTTCTTAAGAATATCAATGAAAAGAAACGCAAAGAGGCCGTCAGAAACCACATTCAGTAACACATACTTTTTAAAGTTTCCGTACGAGTATTTAAGTATCCACATAGATAAAGGCATATAGGGGCCAACACTAAAAGGAAGCTCGTCTCTTATAAAAGACTTTCGCTTATCGTAAAATTTCCACCAATGCCTCTTATGTCCATATAAATGGTTGATGATTTCAAAAATAACAATAAAGATACCTGCTAAAGAATAGCGCCTTAAACTGCGCTTTCCGATAAATAACAATGATAGCCATGGAATCAATATAATCGATAGATTAAATACTTTGTGCCTTCTGGTTGCCATGAACGAGGTTCACCTCATCCTGATATTTTTATACCCTTTTATGATATCCAGATTTTAGCAATCTAACCGCTCATTTTGAGCGGTTAGATTGCTAATGTGTTCTCCTTAATTTTTATGCATTCCTCATTAAACTTTTCAACTTCTTCGTAGTTGAGGAGGTGTCCTGAATTTTCAAACCAAATGAGTTCTTTATGGGGACATTCTAAAGTATGAAAGTATTGTTCCGCTAATGGAAATGGGGTTTGATAATCATGTTTGCCTGCGAATATATAAACAGGAGTTTCAAGCCGTGGTGCTGTTTCTATTAAATTAACATCCACAATTTGCTCCCATAAAGAATCCAAAGAAAACTTTCCAGCTTTTAAATAGCGCATCCAATCTTTCATCGTATACTCAGATTGAAATAGCATAGTTGAATAAACAAGATTATACATAGTTACTCCGATGAAGGAACCGCCAAACTTGGTCAGCCACTTCCGTTGCACCTTTAAAAAGTTCATATCGGTTGGATTAAATTCTTTGCTCATTAATTCTTTTTGTGCCTTTTTATTGTCCAAATCTTTAGCTTTTCTGATCGTATAATCGAACGAAACTTTTTCGCCTTCCCTCATATTCACGACTTGGCCGATCCCTATGTATCCATAAATCAATTCGGGAACTTTTTGGGATGTTTTTACACCAAGGACCGTTCCCCAGGAATGGCCGACTAAAAAAAGTTTGGGCTGATTGAAGCGTGTTAAGAGGTGTTGAATCAGTTCAACAGTATCATTTACCATATTTTCGATCGTAAGGTCTTCCTTTTTTAAATCCTTTGAGTAGGATAAACCTGCTCCTCTTTGGTCCCAGTTCACCACGGTAAAGTATTTTTCTAATTCACGTTGAAATTTTGGGGCAAAGCCAATCTGGGCTGTTCCAGGTCCCCCGTGCAAAAAGAGCATTAACGGATTGTTGATATTTTCTCCCCTAATCAGAATGGACTGTTTAAGCCCGCCCAGCTTTACTTCTTCTAAAACTGTTATGGACTCGAATTGACTATCGATCTCCTTTGTCTTTCTACTGAACATAACCTCTCCCCCATCAAATTCCTTAAAACAGGTGAAATTATTGGCATTCCTGTTGTATATATATGTGTATTTCTGTTTTTACATTCAACCTTGAAATTCAAAAGTCCTTTAATAATTCACAGACAATTTACCTTTTCTTAATATTCACTCCACATTATTTGGTTAAGATATTATTAGTCAAGACTTAACACTCCATATAGTCTTTTGGATCCGGACCTTAGTCCGGATATTTTTTTATTTTAAAACACAAAAGAAGCAGCAGCATGTGATTCTAAAATGCTCCTGCTTCCTTTCAATCGATGAACCTATTTATCCTCTTCCGGTTCTTCATCGGAATCTTCTTTTTTAAAAACTAGTTCTTGCTCGGATTCACGTATGTAAAATCCCCTTATCTGCTCGGCGATGAAGCTTTCCGCACCCAGGCTATTTTTTGTGATATTTTCCTTTAGCTGTGCTGCCTTCTGCCGTTTATGATTGAAGGAAATTTCTTTCATCATGAGTTCATATGTATGTCCAAAACTTAAGTGCACTTCTGTTTTTTTACGGCCAACCGCTTTCGTATCTTTGATATGGGAATGAGAAAACCAGACACAGCTTTGCAGTTTAGAAGACCTGGTAGGAATCAGCCAAATATCTAGTTTGGCATTTACATGAATAGGCGGTGTCTTAACCTCTCCAAGAATATGTTTGGAACTATTGACCGCTCCCTGGAAATCAGAGCCATACTTTAACAAGGTATGGTTGATCAATTTTACTGGAGATAACATTACAACTAGCAGTTCTTCCTTATCCAAAACCTTTGACCATAGATTTGCAAACTCATCATAAATACCTTCTACTAAAACAGTATTCTCATTAATTAGATATTCCGGTACAATCCTCATCCATTCTCATCCCCTTTTAATTTGAAATTTCTTTTAAAAGGGTATACCATTTAAGTGTTGGTATACCCAACCGCTTGCCCTCGGGTACGTCTGGCCAGACTTCCGCCCGAGGGTATTGTTGTGTTCATATCCTTTTCTCCGCTAAAAAGGTTTTTCTCGCAGATTTACTCCTAAAATGTTCATGGTTAGAATAGATGAGATTCATAGGCTGGATTAACGGTGCAGGCTCTTGGCAATTAAACCCATTGCATGGTGTGATGTGGAAGTTTTGGTTAAAGGGTAAATGGTGATATTTTGGAGCAGGAAGATCTGTGTTCGCATTTTATCAGAACGGATATTCTGCAATTTAATCATACCGAAAAATGAAAGCCCTTTCAATAAAACTATTTGAAAATAATATGAACTTTCCCAAGATTCGACATATTTTACAGTTTCCATAATGATAGAATTGTTTTTTAAGGAAACTTTCAGCTAAGCTTCATGTTCAATTCAGGTTGAGAGTAGATAATACAAACATGAACAGGAAAGAAATTAAAAAAATTGATATATAAATTGAAAGGAGTTTTTAAAATGAATAAAAAGAAATGGACCTCTTGGGGTGTGAGCTTTTCCAGTATTGCTCTCGTTGCAGGAATGATAGGATATCTGGGAATCACAAATAAAGATACTTCAAGCAAAACAAATACAGTAGCACAATCGCAAGCCACAACACAAAGTTCGACTCAAACGTCTCAAAGCGGATCAACAATCAGCTATAAAATTCCTAGTCAAACTACTAGCAGTAGCAATAACTCGGCTTCGCAAACAAATTCCCAATCTTCTTCAACAAGTCAGTCATTTGAGGGCCAGCATGGAGGTTTCGATACTACTACAGGTGGAACCTGATTTTAATGATAAGTTAAGAATATAGTCATAGTATTAATATTGTAAGTTTGAAAGGAGAAAGTACATTATGTGCAACTATACAATCTATGTAACCTATAAGGGACATATCTACCAAACCAATGTAATAGCGAACAAAAACCAATCACAAGAAGAAATTTATCATATAGCAAAAGAACAAGTAGAGAAACAATGGGCAAATTAATTAATATCCAGAAATTTAAAAAATGCTCAGAGCATAAAATGTTCTGAGCATTTTTTGTGTCAAGTAACCTTTTTCATGAATATTCCTAGGCTTCGGACACAACCACGATTATCTTGCTTTTCTGTGTCTGAAGATTAGCTTTGGACAAAATCACGGTAATTTTGCTCTTCTCTGTCCGAAGAGACCCAGACTTCGGACAGAACTGCGCTAATTCTGCTTTCCTTTGTCCGAAGATGCCATGACTTCGGACACAGCCGCAGCTATTTTACCTTCTTGTGTCCGAAGATCAGATTACTAACTAATTAATCCCGAGGCACAGGAGATAAAGCCGCTCGGTTCGCCGACACTGAAAAGCTGCAGGTAATGCATCGCTCTGGTGCAGGCTGTGTAAAATAACCTGCGCAGGCTCTCATCCCCATACACACCCTCCGATGCGTCGTATATGATAACGGCGTCGAATTCAATGCCTTTTGCCAAATACGCTGGGATCACGACCACACCTTGCTCATATTCAATCGAGCCGCTTTTGACAAGCTTGATATCTTCAATACCACTCAAGGCTTCAAAAGCTGTGCTGCTTTCTGCTGCGGATTTACATAGGATTGCGATCGTCTCAAACTTCTGCGCACGCAAGTCCGCAACCTGAGAAGCAATGCGTTGGTGCAGTTCAGCATGGTCTTTTACTATCGTCAGCACAGGCTTCTCGCCGTCACGTTCAAACGGGATAATCCGCTCCCCCCTTGACACAAGGCCACGTGTAAACTCAACGAGCGGTTTGGTAGATCTGTAGCTGCGCGTCAGGTTGATGACCTCCGTTTCATCCGCTCCATATAAACTAGTAAGTATATCGAAGTCATCAGTTTCGCTGGCATGAGCGAAGATCGCCTGGTTAAAGTCTCCGAGCACAGTCATTTTTGCTGATGGAAACAACCGTTTCAAAAACTCAAATTGAAAGGGAGAATAATCTTGGGCTTCATCGATCAGCACATGTTTAATATCGTTGTTCGTCTGAAAACCTTGAATCAACTCTTTCAAAAACAAAAACGGTGTAGCATCTTCGTAAAAAAGTTTGCCATCTTCCAGCATCTTCAAGGTTAAAAGGCCGATTTCCTTCCACTTTTCCGAAGTTTCTCCCTTGATCACCAAAGAATCGGCAAATAGATGCTTATATAAACCCGCGATGTCCACGAATTGAAGCCTCCGAATCCGTTTGCGCAGCGGCTTCAACTTCCGCTGAACAATGTAACGGCCAAGATCTTTGCGATTAATCTCATAATCCTCAGAGCCACGCTTTTTCCGTAAGTAGGTATAGGCCTCATTGTACTCCTCATTTGAAAACAACTCGATTTCTTCCTCTACCCACGGTTTTGACCATTCGCGCTTCCCGAATTCCGCTACTTGCTTGTTTAGCCACTCCGCTAGCTTTTCAAGTCTACTGTAAAAACGGATCGATGTGTCATTCCCGTAAAACCTCTCAGTCATTTGCTCGGCAGTGACGATTGGTTTTTCCCTAAAAAAAATGCCCTTAAACAGCATGCCAGATGATTCCAACATCTGTCTGTAAGCTTTAATTGTTTCAAAAAATGGAACTGATGTCTTAAATCTGATGCCTGCAAGCCTAGTCTCGTATGATGGGTCCTTCCCAGCAGTCAATACATATTCCAATTGCTCATAAGGCCCCTCAACCTGAAACGTCTTTCCAAGCCGATGGTCCAAATATTCCTGAAATGTGACCTGCTGCATATTCTCCTCGCCAAGTTCGGGCAATACATTTGAAACGTAACTGTTAAACATGCGATTAGGAGAGAACAGGATAATTTGATCAGCTTTTATCCTATCCCGATACTTGTAAAGCAAGAAGGCGATCCGCTGCAGAGCGGCCGATGTCTTACCACTGCCAGCTGCACCTTGTACAATCAAGAGCCTTCCCGTGTCATGCCGAATAATCATGTTTTGCTCCCTTTGAATGGTCGCCACGATACTGTGCATATATTTGTCAGTAACTTTTCCCAGAACCTGCTGTAAAATCTCGTCCCCAATAGTGAGACTGGTATCAAACATCGATTGAAGTGTGCCGCCGCGGATGATGTATTGCCACTTCTTCTCCAATATTCCCCTGATCAATCCTTCGGGTGTCATATATTCTGCCGCCCCAGGCGGAAAATCGTAGTAAACACTCGAAATTGGCGCCCGCCAGTCATAAATAAGAATGTCCTCTCCACTTGCATCCATCAGCGTGGAGATCCCTATATAAACATTTTCAGGAGCTGAATCCCCTTCTTCAGTGAAGTCGATTCGTCCAAAATATGGAACGTCCTTCATTCGGCGAAGCGCAGATAATTTATTATAGGCATGTCTGTGAGTGCTTTGACTTACGGACAGTTCTTGAGTTTGCTGCCTTAAGCCAATGATTGTTTCAAGATAATCATCGAAAGTATCTGTGTTGACCTTGATCTCATCCCAAAAGTGCTTTCGGATATGAACCACTTCATCCCGACGGCGGCCAGTTTCCTCCTCCAACCTGCCGATTTGCTCCATGATGGTCTCCATGGTGCTATCCAATCGTCTTTGCTCCTGACTAAGCTCCGCATTCATATTTAAAGCACTCCTTTAAAAAAATAAAATTAGGGGGTTGACTCCTGATGAATCTTTGTGGTATAATTAAAATAGGGATATAATAGAATGATTTAAAAATTTGTCCACTTCTTATCTAATTTACCATAGTTTTTGATCTTTATCAATGTGCAAAATACATAACACAGGCAGAAGGACGAATGTTCTTCTGCTTTTTTATTGAAAAAAAGCTCCAAAATAAGCAACATGCAAACGCAACCAGAATACCAAAGTTCATATGCGTGACAAGCACCGAAACACCTAGTAAAATATATCTATATCAAGTAATAAGGGTACTAGTATCCTTATTGCTTTTATTTTTTTAGTTGTGTTAAAGGAAATTGTTGATTTTTTAACCCTGTTGATTGAAGCGGAGGGCACTCGACTCCTGCGGGATATAGAGGCGTCTTCCGACCCCACAGGCGCCAAGGCGCCGAGGAGGCTCCAGGACCTCCCCGCGGAAAGCGAGTGCCCGTAGCGGAAATCAACAGCCAAATTTAACACAACCATTTTTTTAAACCCCTTCATGAAAAATACGATTATGAGGTGCATCAATGAACGAACAGATCGCACAACTAACCCAAATATTAGATGTTACAAACCATGGACATATTTTATATATCTACGATAAATTGGATAGATATGTTAGAAATGCAGTTTCCTTTATTAAAACAGGTATTAAATTTGGCGGCCACGTTTTTATTATCGATAACAAGGACAGGTACGATCGCATTTATCAAGAACTCCAAAAAACACTAACATGTGGAGAATGGAGCTGTATTCATTATAATGATAATGATGATTTCTATGGCCTAAATGGAGAGTTCCATAGTGAAAACATTTTTCACTACCTTGAAAATATAATAAAACCATTTCAAGAAAAACAAATACCGATCAGAATATGGTCACATGTGGAATGGAACGAGCAAGATGAAAAATTAATCAACTTCGAAAATAAAGCAGATGAATGTGTATATTCCAATAAGGTGGTCTCTGTTTGCGCCTATAACGGCAAGCAAATTTCAGCCTCTCTTGAAAATCACTTATGCAGAAATCACGACTACTTTATGACCGACTATCAGTTGGTGAAATCCATTCTTTATAAAAAAAGACCATTACTCACCCCTTCCCTGTTGGAACAAACAGAACACAAAAAAATAGTAGAGCAATTAAG
The DNA here is from genome assembly GCF_030915385.1 of Neobacillus sp. PS3-12. GTDB lineage: Bacteria > Bacillota > Bacilli > Bacillales > Cytobacillaceae > JAEVLT01. The sequence goes on from NZ_CP133268.1 coordinate 2,013,543, forward strand.
AGCAACCAAACATCAACTGAATTCCTTTATTATGCATAATCTTGATCCTATTTTAATCATTGATATGGAAGATAAGATTATCACGGTCAACCAAGCCTTCGAAAAAACCTTTGGCTGGTCTGCAGCCGAAGTATTAGGTTTAAACGCGAATGAAATGCCCCATATTCCTGATGACAGAAAGTTTGAAGTCAACCGGAATCGAAGCTTTATTTTATTAGGGGAAAACCTTGATGGATATGAATCGATTAGAAAAACGAAGGCCGGCGATATCGTCAATGTGATGGTGTCCTGTTTCCCTTTATGGGAAGAGGAAGACAAGGTTGCTGGCTGGGCTGTTATGACCAAAGATATTACTGAACAAAAGCAGGCACAAGAAGTCCTGATTAGGACTGAAAAACTATCAATCGCAGGTGAATTAGCTGCAAGTATTGCTCATGAAATTCGCAATCCGATTACAACCGTAAAAGGCTTTTTGCAGCTCTTGCAGACTGGAACGACGGAAAAGTGGAATTACTATAGCCTGATGAGTTCAGAAATCGATCGGATTGAACTCATTCTGAGTGAGCTTTTGATGCTTGCTAAACCTCAGGTGAGTCATTTTCAACAAAAGAATGTCTCGTTATTGATTCAGGATGTCGTGTCATTATTGATACCTCAGGCAAATATGAATAATGTTTTGATCGTAACTGAATTTGATTCCGACGAAGTCATTATCAATTGTGAAGAAAATCAATTAAAGCAAGCATTCATTAACTTTATTAAAAACGCCATTGACTCGATGCCTGCAGGGGGAAAAGTAGTCATCCAAATGGAAAGTAGCGATAAAGCGGAAGTACTTATCCGCATTATCGATCAAGGTTACGGGATACCGGAACATATTCTTCCAAAGCTGGGGCAGCCCTTTTACACGACAAAGGAAAAAGGAACAGGTCTAGGTTTAATGGTAAGCAAAAAAATTATTGAAAATCACCAAGGGTCGATTGCCATATACAGTAAGGAAACTATCGGGACAATCATTGAGGTGAAAATTCCCCTGGACTAGCAATAGTCCTATTTTTTTGTGCTAAAAATATATGCTTGTCCTAGTCAACTTGTCCATTGCAAAAAAGGTTCATCTAGCATCTATTATATTGTAAGACAAATATGATAGAAGGAGGTGCTCAGTGTGAGCCATCACGATGATTTTGAGAGATTTAGATACTATGTGTTACCATTCAACCAAAGTGGCAAACTTTCAATTCCACTAGTTGTTGGTACCCCAACAACCATCGCACAAATTCGAATCCACTCTGACTGCAATGATGTTGTATCATTACTTGCAAACGTAGGCTGGACAGCTCTTACAAACGGAACAGGATTATCTAGCTTGAATGTATTGTTTAAAATTTGGCGTGGACCTGCTCTTACAGGGCTACTCGTATATAGCGCCATTGATAGTTCTGAACGTGGATTTGATAATAATAAATTAACGACATTAGCTCATGTAGATAAGAACTTTCCGTTCTCTGAACATTACACCTACACTCTTACTGCAGAGCTGGTTGACGCAGGCAGCGCTGCTACTGTTATTGGACCTATCACTTTTACAGCTACAGAAATCGGCCTTGGTGAAGGTTAATTTGAAAAAAAATGACTTGGGCGTTCTTCTCGAAGAACGCCCCAAGTCATTTTCTCGTTAGTTTAAATAGTTCAACTTAAGACTCTGTCCCTTTCGCCACTGGATTCTCTTCGTATGAGACCCAATCGCTATAGCTTCCTGCATATAGTTTTACGTTTTTGTAACCTGCCATTTTTAATGCAATGTAATTAGGCGCAGCTGTGACACCCGAGCCGCAATACACGATAATCGGTTCTTCAAGATCCAGCTCAGCGAATCTATTTTTCTGTTCTTCGTTATTTAAAAATGAACCTTGTTTCAGGCCTTCTGCCCAAAATTTATTAATCGCACCTGGGATATGTCCTGGTATCCGATCGATTGGTTCCATTTCCCCTAAATAACGGGCTTTATCTCTTGAATCGATTAAGAATGGAGATTCTTTCTTATTAGCGACAATTTCCTTCACTTCGTCGTAGGAAGCCAGCATCTCTTTTTGAAGATTCACTTCAAATCTAGCTGATTCAAATTCAGGTACTTCCGTTGTCGTTGGATATCCAGCCGCCTTCCATCCTTTAAAACCCTCATTTAACACAAAGACATTTTCATGCCCTATATATGTCAAGAGCCACCAAAAGCGGGATGCAAACTGCCCATCCCCATCGTCATAGGCGACAACCGTTTTCGTATGATCAATTCCTGCTTTTTCGATTTCAAGTTTAAATTGATCAAGATCTGGAAGCGGGTGCCTTCCTCCATGTATTGAAACAGGAGATGATAATTGTTTTTCTAAATCAAAATAAAAAGCTCCAGGGATGTGGCTTTCTCGATATAGCTTTTCGCCTTTATCCGGATTTCCTAATTCAAAGCGGCAATCCACTATCTTAACGTTATTTAATTGTTCAACAAGCCATTCCTTATTCACAACATAATTCACGCCGAACAGCCCCCATTCATTTAAAACATGCCATTTTCGTTTGGAGAATTTTCCGGTATTGGTTGACCCAAATCCCATAGTTCCACAATCTTGTCATCTTGGAAGCGGCAGATATGGATTACAGCCATCCCAAGGTCCTCAGGATTCTGTTTCAGATGGGAGTGAACGACAACAAGATCATTTTCTTCGATCACACGTTTAATCTCAAATGTCTTGTTAGGACTCATGTCCTCACTCTCTTCCATTGCAAGCATCAGCGATTCTGCATCACCGCGGAAGTAGGCATTATGATGAAAAAAGCCAGGCCCTATGTGCTTTTCGTAAGCCTCGCGTACTTTTCCTGACGCTACGAGCTGCAGAAATGACATCGCTTGTTCTTTGTGAGAAAGCTTTTGTTCTGGGTTCATTTTAAACTTCCTTTCATTGTGGATCTTACTTTAAATATATCAGCTTTTTTAACACGGGGAAATGTCTGGCCTGACTGAGGATTGGAATTCCTTCAGATTATTAAAAAAAATAAAGTCATGGGCCCATCCCCCATTACGTTTTGCAGCGGGGGACAGACTCCATGACTCAGGATGAAACAATCAACCAATAATCAATTCGGCTTCATTTTCTCTTTCAAGTATATCCAATGCCACTTCTTTTGCTGATTTTAATCTTGAGCGGTCAGTCACATGGTGATTCTCATCCCAAAAAGGAGTATCCATCCCACCCATATAAACACCAGAAACAGAAATCGAAGTATTCGCTAACTCTTTCGCTAGGGCTTCAGTGAATCCCCGAATCGCAAACTTACTTGCACAATAGGCGGTTTCATGAACTTTCCCGCGCAATCCAGCTGTTGAAATAATGTTCATGATTTTTCCGGCATTTCTTTCAAGGAAGGTCGGCAAGATTGCTTTTGTTACATAAATCGTTCCTTTTACATTCGTATCGATCATGTGACTGATTCGATCAGCTGGGATTTCTTGTAGGGGACCGAAGTAACCGACCCCTGCATTATTAATCACTTGATCAATTTTTTCCGCTTCATTCAAATGGGAGAGCAATTGTTCAACACTTTTAGAATCTGCAATATCACAGGTCGCTGATATAGCACTTCCATCTGTCTTCTCTATCATTGTTCTAACTTCTTCCAGAAAGAAGCGTGTTCTTCCAACTAGAATGATCCGATTTCCTTCTTGTGCATATGCGAGGGCAAGTTCTTTTCCTAGCCCTGTACCCGCCCCTGTAATGAGGATTGTTTTCAAGCTTCACACCTCCGATTTCAGTTGTGTCCCATGATTGCTTTCAAATCTTTTAAAAAGCTTATGCCATACTCAGGCATGTTCACATTGAAATTTTCAGCTACTGTTGCACCAAGATCTGAAAATGTTTGTCGAACTTCCAATTCCACACCTTCATTCAAACGCTTGGAATAAACAAGCAACGGAACATATTCACGGGTATGGTCGGTCCCAGAATGAACGGGGTCATTTCCATGATCGGCTGTGATCATTAATAAATCATCGTCCTGCATTTTGGCAAATACTTCAGGCAATCTGGCATCAAACTCTTCAAGTGCTTTTCCGTAGCCGATTGGGTCGCGGCGATGGCCATACAAGGCATCAAAATCAACAAGATTTAAAAAGCTCAAACCAGTAAAACCCACCCCGAAAGTGTCAATAAGTTTATCCATTCCATCTTGATTGGAAACGGTCCTAATGGACTTTGTTACACCTTCACCATTATAGATATCTGAAATTTTTCCAATTGCAATCACATCAAAACTGGAATCCTTTAGCTCATTCATCACAGTCCGCCCAAATGGCTTCAAGGCATAGTCATGACGATTAGCGGTTCGTTTAAAGTTTCCTGGCTGCCCGACAAATGGTCTGGCAATCACGCGCCCAATCATATACTTTTCATCAAGCGTTAATTCACGTGCTATTTGACAAATCTTATATAGCTCATCAAGGGGAACAATTTCTTCATGGGCAGCAATCTGCAGAACAGAATCAGCAGATGTATAGACGATGATTGATCCCGTCTTCATGTGTTCTTCACCAAGTTCATCAAGAATGGCCGTCCCGCTAGCTGGTTTATTTCCAATTACTTTTCTGCCAGTGCGTTTTTCCAATTCCTGAATCAGTTCATCCGGAAAACCCTCAGGAAATACCCGAAATGGGATCTCAATATTTAACCCCATCATCTCCCAGTGACCAGTCATCGTATCTTTTCCGGCAGATGCTTCCTTCATTTTGGTGTAAACGGCCCAAGGCTTATTTGCTTTCTCGATGCCGTTCAGCTGACGAATATTGCTTAGACCAAGCTTAGCCATATTTGGCATATGAAGCCCATTCATTTTTTCAGCAATATGTCCTAGTGTATCAGAGCCTTTATCGCCAAAGGCCTCTGCATCAGGTGCTTCCCCAATGCCAACTGAATCCATAACAATTATAAAGATCCTTTTAAATAAATTTTTCTCCATTTTAAATCCCCCTCAAATCCGTCTCTTCCCAATACTTCATTGCTTTTCTGTATGGACAAACGGTATAAATAACCTTAATTTAAATAAGCTTATACAAAAATAAACGATGGATGCGATTAAAACAGTTAACCATATTTGATTGACTGCAGGTGTATTCCAGGCTCCTAAAAAATACAACAATGATGGGATCGTTAATGTTACCCAAGATTGAATAAAAGCAACCATCCCAAGATAATGGTCAATCTTCATTTTTAGTGAGTTGGATAAAAAGAATAAAAACCACAGAAATGCCCACATTCCCCATGTGATCGCACTGACAGCATCATGGAAGTGGATCACAGCTGTCAACGTATAGACAACCGCTATGATTGCCACCCAAAGTGAAAACCAGCCTAGCCCACTGCCATCAAGTCCCTTTAATGTGGTGACCCCAACATATAAATAGGTTAAACCAAATAAAAAGATAGCAGCATAATTATATAGCGACCAATGACCTTGATCAGATACCATGGTTAAATAAAATGGAATAATCACTTGAATGATTCCTACAAAAAGATTGAAGACACCGACACTTTTTGCTTCAGCTTTTCCCATTAACATCAAACTATTAAGAAATAACACGGCGCCTGAAAGAAATAAACCGATGAAACTCATGTCCTTTGTTGCGAGAAGACTTTTTCCACAACATTCCCTCCTTTAAAAGAGGAAAAAGCAGTTTTTCACCCGTTAACAGATGAAAAAATGCTTTTTCTGCAAATTATAAAACAATACTTACAATCACCGCTGATAAAACACTTACTAAAGTTGCTCCATATAAAAGTTTTAAACCAAATTTAGCGACAACGTTACCCTTTTTCTCGTTAAGACTTTTTACTGCGCCGGCAATAATTCCGATCGATGAAAAATTGGCAAAGGATACAAGGAAAACAGAAATAATTCCTAATGTACGCGGGCTAAAGGATTTCCCTACTTTTGCTAGGTCCATCATAGCCACAAACTCATTCGTTACAAGCTTCTCAGCCATAATGCCTCCTGCTTTGACAGCCTCTGAAAATGGAATTCCCATGATAAAGGCAATCGGTGCAAAGATGTATCCTAAAATCTCCTGGAATGAAATGTGGAAAATTAAATCAAAAATGTTGTTAATGGCTGCCATTAAGGCAACAAAGCCAATTAACATTGCACCAACAATGACTGCTACTTTAAAACCATCAAGGATGTATTCTCCTAACATTTCGAAGAAGCTTTGCTTTTCTACTTCTTGAATATCAAGAATATCTTCACTCGGATCCACCCTGTAAGGATTAATAATGGAAGTGATGATAAATCCGCCAAATAAATTAAGGACAAGGGCGGTGACCACATATCTCGGCTGAACCATCGTCATATAGGCACCGACAATCGACATGGATACGGTTGACATGGCTGACGCACAAAGTGTATATAAACGATTAGCTGGCAAGAGACCAAGCTGCTTTTTCACTGTAATAAATACTTCAGACTGTCCAATCATGGCAGAAGCCACTGCATTGTACGATTCCAACTTACCCATGCCATTCACTTTGCTAAGCAATAAACCAATGACTTTCATAATAAATGGAAGAATTTTTAAATACTGAAAGATTCCAATTAGTACGGAAATAAACACAATCGGCAGTAAGACATTGATGAAGAATGGCATTTCTCCTTTATTGGCAAGGCCACCAAATACGAAGGACACCCCTGCACCGGCATATTCCAATAACTTACTAAAAACACCTGCAAAGCCTTTAATTAATACCAAACCAAGTGTGGTATTCAGTAATAAGAATGATAAGATAACTTGAATAATGACCATAAGAATAATTGGTTTTATTTTGATATTCTTCCGATTATTACTCGCTAAGTAACCAAGTCCAAAAACAACAAGTAATCCGATGATCGCAATGATGTATTTCATTGTTAATCCTCCAATGGGTGTAATCTTTCTAAGTTGATGTATTCGTTTCCAATCCTTGCAAAAAATTTATTTTGTTACATCCATATCCTTCGAAGAAAAAAGCCGGGCAGCAGTTCATCAATGGTGGTCTCTACCTTTTCACCATTTAAATTTGCTAAAATAATTTTCGTGTCTTGATCACAGAATTCAGCCATTACCTGGCGACAGGCACCACAAGGAGAAACAGGACCCTCCGTGTCAGCAACAATAACGATGGTATCTATTTCTTTTTTTCCTTCAGAAACCGCTTTAAAAATAGCCGTTCTTTCAGCGCAATTGGTCAATCCATAGGAGGCGTTTTCAATATTGCATCCTTGAAAGACATGATGATCTTTTGTCAATACTGCTGCACCTACTTGGAATTTTGAATAGGGTGTATACGCTTTCTTCCTGGCTTCGATCGCTTGATCAAGCAATGTTTGCATGTCCATTGTGTCGTCATCCTTCCCAAATATTTTGAGGATCCAGGCTGGTCATGTGACCAGCCTTTAGCCTTTTTCTAGTAAGCAGATGATGATGTTTCTCCATTTACAATCTTTACACCTGAACTGGCTCCGATTCGAGTGGCCCCAGCTTTGATCATGGCTTCTGTGTCTTCAAGGCTTCTGACACCGCCAGAGGCTTTAACGCCAATTTTCGGTCCGACTGATTTCCTCATCAGTGCGACATCCTCTGCCGTCGCGCCTCCGGTGGAAAAACCAGTAGAAGTTTTGACAAAGTCAGCTCCAGCTTTTACCGCTAATTCGCTGGCTTTTACTTTTTCTTCATCTGTTAAAAGACATGTTTCAATAATCACTTTTGTCAATGCTTTCCCTTTCGCTGCATCAACCACTGCTTTGATGTCCTTTTCGACCAAATCATATTGTTTATCTTTTAATGCGCCGATATTGATGACCATATCTACTTCTGTTGCGCCATTTTCAATCGCATTTGTTGTTTCAAATGCTTTTACTTCAGACGTTGTTGCCCCGAGCGGAAAGCCAATAACCGTGCAGACCTTAACTTCCGGGGTATCCCTTAGAAATTCTGCTGCTATTTTTACCCACGTTGGATTAATACAAACGGAGGCAAATTTAAATTGTTTTGCTTCTTCAAGCAATACCATGATTTCAGCCTTTGTAGCATCCGCTTTTAATAAGGTATGATCAATCAATTGTGCGATATTTTTTGTCATGCTTCTCTTCCTTTACCGATTATTGAATTTCTGTATAGATGAGTGTAGGTTTAGCTACTTTTTCATCTGTAACTTTATAAGCCGAGTAAATTTTTTCGATTACTTCTTGAACGTTTTCTGTATTACTATGAATCGTAACCAGGGACTCTCCTGCCTTGACTTGATCCCCAACTTTCTTATGAAGGACGACGCCTACTGCCAAATCGATGACAGATTCTTTTGTAGCTCGTCCAGCGCCCAACATCATAGCGGCAGTTCCAATTGTTTCCGCCGTAATTTCAGCCACATAACCTGATGTTTTAGCCGGAACATCAATCATATAGGAAGCAGTTGGAAGTTTAGTAGGATCGTCAACAACAGATGCATCTCCACCTTGTGCCGCTAGGAAGGTTTTAAAGGTTTGTAATGCCTGTCCGTTGTGAATGGATTCGATTAGCATTTCACGCGCCTGGTTGAAATCATTAGCTTTTTCAGCCAGTACAACCATATGGCTTCCAAGGGTCAAACAGAGTTCATGCAAATCTTCAGGTCCTTGTCCTTTCAGCGTGTCAATCGCTTCTTTTACTTCAAGAGCATTGCCGACTGCAAATCCAAGCGGCTGGCTCATATCGGATATGATTGCCTTCGTTTTGCGGCCGACACCATTGCCGATCCCTACCATCGTCTGGGCTAAATCTTTCGCATCGTCAAGGTTCTTCATGAATGCTCCGCTGCCTGTTTTGACATCCAGAACAATCGCATCTGCTCCCGCTGCAATTTTCTTGCTCATGATGGAGCTGGCAATCAACGGAATGGAGTCAACCGTTGCCGTTACATCCCTGAGTGCATACAATTTTTTATCCGCAGGTGTTAAATTCCCGCTCTGACCAATTACAGCTACTTTATTTTGATTCACTAATTGGATAAATTCATCGTTTGATATTTCAACATGAAATCCTTTAACGGATTCCAATTTGTCAATGGTACCTCCAGTATGGCCTAAGCCTCTTCCTGACATCTTTGCTACTGGTACGCCGACAGAGGCAACAAGCGGTGCCAGCACAAGTGTTGTTGTGTCGCCAACTCCGCCGGTACTGTGCTTATCTACTTTGATCCCTTCAATCCCTGAGAGGTCGATTTGATCACCCGATTGAACCATTGCCTCCGTTAAGTAAACACGTTCTTCTTTTGTCATGCCCTGAAAAAACACAGCCATCGCAAAAGCTGACATTTGATAATCAGGAATATCACCTTTTGTAAACCCGTTTATCAAGAATTGAATTTCTTCTTTGGTTAATTCGTTACCATCACGTTTTTTTTCAATTACATCAACCATTCTCATTGAAGAGCACCTCTTTTTTGAAATATATTTCGTTGAGATTAGCATACGATGTTCAAAGGTAAGATGTCAGACGTCTTACGAACAACTTCATTTTACTCCTATGATACTAAAGATGTAAACCTTTTCTTTTTTGAAATTAATGGTAAGGATAATTAAAAATTTTTTCAAAAAATTAGACTAATTTCCTAATGAATTATTTAAAAATTTCCAACTCGCTCTAGCAGTTCATTCCCATACCGTCAACGCTTTCATTTCTCTTTATACTCCATCTTCGATAAAGGTCTATTTAGTTTTACACGATTACTATAACAGTGGTAATCTTCCTTGTGAATGAGTAAATAATTGGGGCTCGGTTTATGTTTTTTAACAAGTAAGTGAAAGAAAGATTGGTTTTACAAAACGTCTTATATCCAATATGATTATTCTATCCTGTAATTTTTTTATACTTTAAAAATGAGGTTGAAATCATGCTGCAAAAGTTTGGATTTTCACAATATGAAAGCAAAGTTTACGAGGTCCTATCCTCCAGCGATGAACCTCTAGATGCTACATTGATTGTAAAATACTCTGGAGTGCCTAAGGCAAAAGTATACGAAGTAATATCCCGAATGATCGAAAAAGGGCTAGTATTGGATTCCGTATCTGAAAAGAAAAAACTCTATACAGCACTGCCCCTACACCTTGTCATAGAAAAGCTGACGAAGGAATTTCAGGTCAATATCGGCCAATTGAAAAACAATCCCAGCAAAAATATCATCATGGATGATCGGGTTTGGAGTTTAAAAGTGGACTCCTCCATTCAACTGCAATGTAAACAACTTCTCGAAGAAGCAGAACATTCCATTCATATTTCGCTATGGAAAGACGAATTTTACAATTATTTGCCAATATTAATCGAAAAAGAACAAGCAGGTGTAAAAGTGGAGGCGCTAGTTGTCGGAGATGTGGAAGAGGAAGTACCGTTAACTACCTTGTATACATTATCTCCGAATCAAGAGCATCAGGCATTGGAGAAAAACCGCCTAATCATTATTGATGAGGAAACGATTCTGTTTGCAGGTGTAGAAAATAGTGCATGGCAGGCCATGGTGACCAAATCGAAACCATTTGTTAAATTTTTTGCGGAATTTTTCTATCATGACGTCGCCTTAACCACCATCACCAAGAAATATGAGGAGCAGCTAATGAAGGACGTTGAAATCAAACGTCTTTTATTGCGGCTACGTTATTAAAAAACAGGCATGGGATATTTCCCTAGCCTGTTTTTATTATTTGGCTGTGTTAAATTTGGCTGTTGATTTCCGCTCCAATCAACAGCGTTAAAAAATCAACAATTTCCATTTTACACAGCCTATTATTTTATAAGCGTCTCAAGTGCAATAACAGCCATTTCATTGAAGGTCGTTTGCCTTTCCTCTGCCGTTGTATCTTCCCCAGTAAAGATGTGGTCGCTAACTGTAAGAATGGATAATGCCTTTGCACCGTACTTCGCAGCTAGTGTGTATAATGCCGTTGTTTCCATTTCTACAGCCAGCACCCCATAGTCGCCTAATTTTTTGACGAGATCCATGTTGTCACGGTAAAAGACATCCGCCGACAAGACATTTCCGGCCTTGATGTTGATTCCTTGCTGAGATCCTATTTGATAAGCCTTATTTAACAAATCAAAATTGGCACAGGGTGAATAATCAATCCCTGAAAAAGCGAGGTGGTTCATATTTGAATCAGTCGAGGCCGTCATGGCAAGGATCACATCTCGTACATGCATATCCTTTTGAATCGCTCCACAGGAACCAACCCGAATTAAATTTTTCACCCCATACTCACGAATCAATTCGTTCACATAGATGGAGATAGATGGAATTCCCATACCGGTTCCTTGAACGGATACTTTTTTTCCTTTATACGTTCCTGTATATCCCAGCATTCCACGTACTTCGTTATAGCATGTGGCATCTTCTAAAAAGGTTTCAGCAATATACTTGGCCCGTAAAGGATCCCCTGGCAACAAAATATTCTCAGCGATTTCTCCTTGATTTGCATGAATATGAACACTCATTTAATCATGACTAATAAAGTTTATTAGTCATGTTCACCTCCCTGGTTATGGTTTTGTAAATCTCTTTATTTACAGCCTGTTTCCGTGTTATGGAAAAAATGGCACAAATCAACGCAAGAAAAACAAAAATTCCACCAATAGTTGCATTATAGAGAACAGAATACTGATTAATCACCACGCCGCCAAGGACAGAGCCTGCAGCAATCCCCAAATGCATAGCCGAATTATTCAAACTTTGTTGTATTTCAGCTGTCTCTGGTGATGTTTCAATTAAGTAATTTTGCTGTGCTGGTGTAATGGCCCAACTTAACATGCTCCAAACCATCATAACAACCACAAAAAGTATATTGAAGGTCGTTGTCTTTGGAAGGATAAAGAGAACAAGACAAAAAACAGCAACAATGGTCAGTACGCTCTTTTGGGAACCCCATTTGTCTGCCATGAACCCCCCAAGCCCGCCGCCAAAGACGGCTGAAACACCAAAAATAAAGTAAAAAATACTAATCCATGTTGAATTCAAATGCAATGACGTTTGCAAAAAAGGTGTGAGATAGGCATATAAAGTCAAATGCCCCGTTAAAAACAGCAAAGATGTTAACTGCGCAAACAAAATTTTGGGTCTCTTTAAAGTCTCCAATTGTTTTCTTATCGAAATAATCGGTCTTGGCTCTATTTTGTCCAGAAATAGCATGACACCCATCATGGAAACTAGGCTAAGGATCGCAATAAACAGAAATGGTGAACGCCAGCCAAACGTATGTCCAATAACAAGGCCAATGGGTACACCAATGACCAATGATCCGCTAACCCCCATAAAGATGATGCCAATAGCTCGGGCGCGGAATTCTTCCTTGACAATCGTGGATGCAATCGTGACTGACAAAACAACTAAAAGCGAGCCGGTCGCTGCCGAAATGATCCTTGTTAGAAGAAGAACTAGGAAATTGGGGCTGAAGAAGGCCAGAATATTTCCGCTAAAAAATATCAATAAAGTCCATAAGAATAGCTTTTTCCTTTCAACCTTGGCAGTCAAGGTCAACAATATCGGTGAGAAAATAGCAAAAACAAGGGAAAAAATCGAAATCAATTCGCCAGCTTTACTAACTGATACCCCCAAACTATCAGCAACGATATCAAGGATTCCACCAACAATTAATTCCGCCATCCCCACTACAAACGAAACAAGCGCTAATAAATAAACTTTAAAATTCAAGCAACCCAACCTCCCTTCGATACATTATCAAATTTGGTTACTACTAATATAGTAACTAAAATAACAACTTATTGCAAACTATAAAATTTTTCCTTTACAAAATAAATCCCAGCTTCTCAAAGTAAAAAAAGTGCCAGGCATTGTAATGCCTGACACTTTCTTTATGCTACTTCCTTTATAGATGTATCCTGAGTGCGTGTTCTTTTTTCATAAAAACTTCCTATTGCAAAACCAATTAACCCAGGAATTACCCAGCCAAATCCGTTATTTTGCAAAGGAACATCAGCTAATAATTTGGAAAGTGAACCGTGTAAAAATGTTGAATTCGTCACATCAATTAAGCTAAATAATCCAACTAGACCAATTGTCATGACATAAACAGGGCGATTACGATAAGGTAATCGATCATGGAGAAGACCTAAAATAATTAACGTAATAGCGATTGGATAAACTAAACTTAATATTGGGACAGAAACTTTTAATATTTGCGATAATCCTAGATTTGCGACAATACCACTGATCATACATAAAAGGATTGCCCATTTAACATACGATAATTTTGGAACAATGCTTGAAAAGTATTGGGCACACGATGTGATTAATCCGATACATACACTTAGACAAGCTAATGTAAAAATTAAGCCTAAAACAATTGCACCGCTCTCTCCAAACAATTGATGCATGGCAGCCGATAATACAATGGCTCCATTATCAACTTTCCCTGCTACCGAAGCGGTAGCACCAAGGTAGGCAATAACGAAATAACAGATTGATAAAAGCAAACCGGATATAAGGCCAAATATGGCTAAATATTTAATTCGTAAAGTTTGATTGTGTATTTTTTTACTCTTAAAAAGATTGGTAAAGATAATTCCGTATATTAATGCGCCAATGGCATCCATTGTTTGATAGCCATCCAAAAATCCTTGTGAGATGGGATTCTGTTTATAGGATAAAGTAGCTTCTTTTAAACCTGGTAAGTCTATTGATAAAGCCCTGATCAAAACAAAGATAATTAATACCAATAATAAAGGTGTTAAAACCTTCCCAAATCTGTCGATCAATTTGGATGGGGATTTTGCAAACCAAAAGACAATACTAAAAAATAGGACTGTATAAATCAAAAGTCCAATCGGTGAAGACTGAATTGTATGAGGTAAAAAAGGCTTGACTCCCATTTCATAAGCAAGGCTGCCCGCTCTTGGGATCGCAAGTCCAGGGCCTATTGACAAATAAATGGCCATCGGAAAAATTAAAGCAAAAATAGGATGAACCCGATTGACTAAATTATCGAATGTTCCTGATTTTGCGATCGCAATGAAAGCTAATACCGCAAGACCCGCATCTGAAATAATAAAGCCAATAACCGCCTGCCATACATTGTGGCCAGCCGCATGTCCCAAATATGCCGGGAAAATTAAATTTCCTGCACCGAACAACATGGAAAATAACATAAAACCAATAAATAGTATTTCTCTATTGGTTAATTTATTCAAATGGTTCACCCCTACTAAATTACTATATTAAAATACCTTAATATTGTATCAGATATTTGTTCAACATAGTATGAAATACGGAAAATCCCTCTAAATTCCACAAGATATTGTTTTTTAATTTTCGGCACTTGAAACCATATCCGTCCCATGTTTAATGAATAATTTAGAAACTAATGATTGTGTTTTGTTCTTGTTATAAGCTAGATAAAAATATCTTTCATCGTCGAAATCGTCGATTTCATACATGTTAAGTAATTGTTTTTGGGCATATCCCTTAGCAGCAATTTCTGAGATAATGGCAATCCCCATGTCTTCGATGACAAACTGGATTAAATTTTGCCCGCTTTCTGTATAGGCAATAATCTTCATTTGTTCTTTCGAGATGTTATTTTTTTTCAAAAATTGCTCAAGAATAGCGTTTGTTCCTGACCCAGAATTTCTCATAATGAATGGATATTTCATAAGCTCCCGAATCTTCACCGGTCCGTTTAGCTTTGTTTGATTCGAAGTAATGAGGACCAGTTTTTCTTTTAACAGCGCAAGATAACAAAGTTTATCGTTTTCAAATTTCTCTCCCAAAAATCCCACATCAACCGAACCATTTAGCACCTTATCGTTCACGACTTTTGAAGGAGATTGTTCAATTTGAAACACCACATTCGGATATTGATTTCTAAAGTGCTTGATCATTTTTGGAAGGATAAATTGTCCAGGAACAGAACTTGCTGCGACCCGAATCTTTCCCTGCAGTTCATTCATCCCTTCTTTTAAGTCAAGCATGGCTTCATCTTTTAAAACAAGTAATTTTAGTGCCCACTGATACAAACGGCTTCCATAAGGCGTAAGAATAATTTCCCGCCCAACCCGATCAAACAGTCTCATATTCAAGGTTCTTTCTAAAGCTTGGATATGTGAACTTACGGTCGATTGACTCAAAAATATATCCTCTGCTGCCTTAGAAAAGCTTTTATGCTCCACCACTTTTGTAAAGACAAAGAGCTGGTGTAAATCCATCCGATCATCTCCATTATTTGAATCGATTTATCGCTATAATCGATAGATAGTCATTGATAGAATCGATAAATTGAATTTATCTTCATCATACCATTTTTCTATAATGAAAAAGACGGATTTTTTTATTCTGTTCTTAACCAATTACAACAGGGAGGTCATCAATGATTTCATTTTTAGAAAAAATCCAGGAAAAATATTTTAATCGCTTTTGGAATCCATACATCGTCCTGATTTTCGCCGGCGTATTCGCCGCATTTTATTTTGGGCTTACTGGTACACTATGGGCGGTTACTGGAGAGTTTACGCGTTGGGGCGGAAATTTACTGCAATTATTTGGTGTGGATACTTCCCATTGGGCATATTTCCAAGCTATTAAACTAAAAGGTGAACCCATCAACAGAACCGATGGCTGGATTGTTATCGGGATGCTATTGGGCGGCTTATTCAGCGCTCTGATGAGTCAAAATTTCAAATGGAAAGCACCAAGGCAAAAACGCCGTTGGGTTTGGGGGTTTGTAGGCGGAATCTTAGCCGGGTTTGGGACTCGTCTTGCAATGGGCTGTAACCTTGCTGCTTTTTTTACAGGCGTGCCTCAATTTTCACTCCATTCCTGGTTCTTTATTGCTGGAACCGCATTGGGAACTTATATTGGAGTCAAATTAGCAGTTTTGCCTATTTTTAAAGGGAAAGCAAAAGTGGAATTTGGCGTTCGTCCAGCTAAAATTGGCTCCACCACTGCTCATACTCAAAATCGGCAGCTTTACACAGCTTCAGCCGTTTTTGTGATCGTAGCATTGATTGCGATCTATTATATTTCAGCAGGGCAGCCCTTGCTAGGCATTGCTGAACTGTTTGGCGCTGTTTTCGGGATGTTAATCCAGCGAGGACAAATCTGCTTTACATCAGGACTTCGGGACCTGTGGCTTACAGGCAGAGGAAAGTTGGCAAAAGCCATAATTCTCGGAATGGCGATTCAAACGGTCGGCACAGCGATTTTTATTTTTAAAGGAGCCCAGCCCGTTATCCACTGGGCAAGTCTCGGATCACTCCTTGGCGGCATCATGTTTGGTGTAGGTATTGTGATCGCTGGCGGATGTGAAACTGGCTGGATGTACCGACTGATGGAAGGCCAGGTCCAATTTGTAGCAGTTGGAATCGGAAATATTGTTGGTGCCACTGTTCTCGCTTACGGTTGGGACCATTGGGGAATATTTAATGGGCTCGTTAAAGGAGCCCCTGAAGTCAACTTAATCACTTCACTAGGGTGGAGCGGTGCCTTGCTCGTAACAGGCGCCTTCCTAGTTATTCTCTATCTGCTTGTCGTCTGGAAAGAAACCTCTTATATGAAAAAGGTCAAACGTGAGAGCATTCCTTCATCCAAAACGACTAGCGCATAACAGATCGGAGGTTCTTATTCATGGATAGAAACAAAAATGAACAGATATTGGTAGATGGTACTCTGGATGTTCGGGGAGAATCTTGTCCATATCCTGAACTATACACACTTGATGCGATTAAAAATCTGGAGTCCGGTAAAATTTTAGAAGTAATCGCTGATTGCCCGCAGTCCTTTATCAACGTACCTGAGTCAGCAACAAGACACGGCCATAAAGTGATTTCCACTTTTAAAGACGGTTCAACCTTATATTTTTATATACAAGTTTCCTAAAAAAGGAGAAGGAATGCTCAATAAAGCATTCCTTTTCTGTTTAAACACTGCTATATATTTACCCCATCTGTTCTTTTTAAATAAAAGATTTGCGATTGATAGTCCCCGCCGCGTTCGGCTATCCTACCATTTGCCCCATTAAACTCAGTCGGGAGTTGGATCCCAACCTGCATTAGTTCGTCTCCAAAGTAAAATTGCCCCTCGTTGTTCACTTCGTAAACAGTCGATGCATCCAATCCAGTTAACTTCAATGTTTGCTGTTTTGGAGGATTTGGTGTAGCAAGAACCTTATACCAACCTACCAGTGCCTCTGATTGATCCTTGCTTACGACCATCCAAGCCGTTTCATTACTGAAAAAAGGACTTAAAATACGATAAAAATTTCCATCTCGAATTAAGCAGCGATGCTTTTTATAAAATTCTACCTGTTCTTTAATCTCACTAATCTCAAGAGAAGAAAGTTTTCCGGGATCCAATTCATAGCCAAATGTTCCAAAGTAAGCCGTATTAGCCCGAGTTGATAAAGGTGTGATTCGATATGTTTGATGATTCGGAACTGTAGACACATGCGACCCCATACTGTAAATGGGAAAAACATAAGATGTTCCGTACTGGATTTTCAATCGTTCAACAGCATCTGTATCATCACTTGTCCAAGCCTGGGGCGCATAATACATCATTCCCGGGTCAAAACGGCCGCCGCCGCCCGCACATGACTCAAATAAAACATCAGGAAATTCACTTGTTAACCGCTCATAAAGCTGGTATACCCCTAAAATATAACGGTGGAAAAATTCACCTTGCCGCTCAGTACTTAGTTTTTGCGAAAACGGTTCGGTAATATTGCGATTCATATCCCATTTGATATAAGACAAACCGGTTCTTTTAATAATATCAGCCATTTTTTCATAGAGATAATCAACAACATCTGACCTTGAAAAATCAAGTACCAGCTGATTTCGCCCTAATGTATGAGGAAGATGCGGCAAGCCTACTGCCCAATCAGGATGCTCTTGGTATAAGTTACTCTTAGGACTAACCATTTCCGGTTCAAACCATAGCCCGAATTTCAGCCCAAGTGCATTAATTTTTCCAGCCAAGCCTGCTAAGCCCTCGTGCAGCTTCGTTACATTTTCATACCAATCACCCAAAGAGGTGGTATCATCATTGCGCTTTCCAAACCAGCCATCATCAAGGACAAACAGTTCGACCCCTAATTCCTTTGCTGATTTTGCGATATCCAAAAGTTTTTCTTCATTAAAATCAAAATAAGTTGCTTCCCAGTTATTAATTAAAATTGGACGCTCTTTTTTTCGCCATTGTGCAGGTATAAGGTTTTCCCTATAAAGATTGTGGAGGGCTTGGCTCATCCCATTAAGGCCTTGATCAGAATATACGAGCACGACTTCAGGAGTTTGAAAGCTGTCATCAGTGTTTAGCTCCCAACTGAAGTCATATGGATGAATACCGGCGAGGACTCGGGAGGTATCATAATGATCGACTTCTACCTGCATCAGGAAATTGCCGCTATAAATATGATTAACTGCAAAAACTGAACCACTATGCTCCGTTGTATCAGGCCGCTTTAATGCCAAAAACGGATTATGATGGTGTGAGCTCGCCCCGCGCAAACTTGAAATCGACTGGATTCCCGATTCCAATTTTCTTTCCTTTACATGCCTTTCCCGCGACCAGGTACCTGCCAAATGCGTGAAAATAAAATCCTTATCGGGAAGGTCGAGTGATGCTCCCATCATCCTGTCAATGATCAACTTTTCTTCACCGCCATTTTTCAAAGAAGCGCTTCTTGTGATCACAGGTTTATCCCGAAAAATGGTGTAATTTAAAGTTAATTCTGCTTGCAGGAATGGATCCTTTAAAATAACCTGAACGGTTTTTGCCTCGTCCTTTTCACTCGTGAATGTAGCTGGCAGCCCCTCAAGTGACGGCTTTCCTTCCAATAGTTGAAATGAATCATATTGGAAATGAGGAATATGGCGCAAATGTTCTTTCCTTAGACTGATGGCAGGTTCGCGAAAATCCGAATTTCCGTATACAGGATACTCTTGCCGCAATGTTTCCAAACAAAAGGCTGGATCATCTTCATATGGATGACAGCTGGCTGGTGTTGGCAGATCATACCGTTGCAAATGAGAAAAATCAGCCCGATGCTGCAATGCCTTTCCAAAATATAAATGGCCCAGCTGTCCATTTTTCATAACGTGGAAAATATAGCTAATCCTACCGTTTGTTAAATGAAATTGTTTTTTTTCGGAATCAACATGAATTTGCATAATTTTCTCCTTATATTTGAAAAAGAAAGAGCCCCACTATGTGAAAGACTCTTTCTCATTATCCAAGTTAATTTTTTCGAATGATAAACTCGAAGCTTAAATCTTCGTCAGCATGGAGCAGATATTTGTCGTGGACAGGTGCACCCCAACTGTCATCACCACCGACTCCCATTTGTTTGTCCGCAATGGTTACGACTGTATAGTGGACATTCGGGAGTTCATAATGATGTCTAGCCTGTTCAAGCTCAAATGCTGTATAGGGTGAAATCGTGCACTCCAGCGGTTCTGCCGTAGCGGAAATCGTGATCCCCTGTGCATTGGCATCATTAATACTAACCCTGCGGACTCCTGTGATGCCGCCGGATTCCTGCGGCATCACA
This sequence comes from Neobacillus sp. PS3-12, assembly GCF_030915385.1. Lineage (GTDB taxonomy): Bacteria > Bacillota > Bacilli > Bacillales > Cytobacillaceae > JAEVLT01. The sequence goes on from NZ_CP133268.1 coordinate 2,033,145, forward strand.
TAACCTGAAAGAGTTTCTGAGACACGATTTTGAAAGATACCAAGCCTTGCTCCCTTGGAACGGTCTGCGTAGTTTTCTTCTGGCCCCATCGCATACCATTCCAATTTGTCATAATCAGCGGGAATCTTAAAGGAAACGGCAAAAACTGGCAGCTGCGGCAGATTCTTTGCACCGTGATAATCAGACTTTACTCGGATACTGCCATCAGGATAGACCGTGTAGCAAATGGTCACACTAACCTCATTACTAATGGAAAAAATATAACGGAATGTAACGCTCACTGAGCCGATATCTTCTTTCACTTCAAAGCCAACACATTTCCGTGCAAGGCTCGCCGCAAACCACACTCCGGAATGGAAATCCTGGCTAAATCCTCGATCATTATCTGTAGTTGCTCTCCAAAATAATGGTGCAGGGGGAAGAGAAATCATTTCTTTTCCTGCATAGTTTAAGGATACAAGGCTGCCTACCTGTTTTGAAAAAATTGCAGAAAAGTCGCGGCCATGAACACCAATATTGACATCACCGTGCGCAACCCTTAAGTCTCCCGTAGCGCCATTTCCATCCGTCAGCACTTGCTTCTTGTTCATAAAGACAAATTGCCCAAAAGCTATTTCATAACCGGCATCTGCCCAAAGTGTTTTTTCTTTTAACTTCAATCTTGTATGAATACAATATTCTCCTGGCTCAACAACTAGATCATCCATGGAAGCAATCTCTACTCGTGCCTCACTGCCAGGCGCAACGGTCACCTGAAGTTGGTTGCGAGATACTTCCCTGCCTTCATAAAACAAAATATATTCTAGCTCATAATCATCAGCATAGGAAAACAGGCTTTCATTCGAAATCAGAACCCCATCACGGTCAGGCACGAGCTTAAAGTTTTGATACAAATACTTTACTTCCTGCATTTTCGGAGAGAGTTCCCTGTTTGCATAAACAATTCCGTCTGTACAAAAGCCATAATCAGTAGGGCGGTCATCAAAATCGCCGCCATATGCTAAAAATTCCTGACCATAACGATCTTTTTTCATAATCGCCTGATCAATATAATCCCAGATAAAGCCGCCCTGGTACATGTCATATTTCCGTTCTAAATCTGTATATTCGTCCATACCGCCTAGCGAATTGCCCATTGCATGCATGTACTCACAGCTGATATAAGGCTTCTTAGGGTTTTCCGACAGATACTTCTCAATATCTGCAGGTTTCGCATACATTCGGCTTTCCATATCGCTTGTCTCATCGTAATCGCGGTTATGGAATACACCCTCGTAATGAACGAGTCGGCCTGGATCCATTTTTTTAAAATACTTGGAAACATTCAGAATCACTTCACCCGCATATGACTCATTGCCGCAGGACCAAATCAGGATGGATGGGTGATTCTTGTCCCGTTCAAACATCGATATTGCCCGATCCATAACGATATTCTGCCATTCAGGCTTATTTCCAGGTATATTCCAGGAAGGATCGACAGCCCCCATCTTTTGCCATGAACCATGCGTTTCCAAATTCATTTCATCAATCACATAAATTCCGTACTCATCACATAACTCATACCAATAAGTCTGATTGGGGTAATGGGATGTGCGGACAGCGTTAATGTTATGGCGTTTCAGGGTTTTAATGTCAAATAGCATGTCTTCTTTCGTAATGGCACGGCCACTTCGGCAATTAAATTCATGACGGTTTACGCCCTTAAAAACAATCCGCTTTCCATTAAGGCACATTATTTTATCGACAAGTTCAAATCTTCTAAAGCCAACCTTTTGCGGAATGACCTCAACTAAACTTCCTTGCTCGTTATAGATCGAAATGAATAATCGATATAAGTATGGATCCTCTGCACTCCACAGTTTTGGTTGATCTGCTTCAAGTGCCAGAGTCCACTGGCTGCCAAGAACATTGATTGATTTTTCCGTGATCAGATTGCCATTTGCATCATAGAGCACAGCCATGACTTTTGCAGGAGCTTTTAGAGAATTCATCAACTTGGCTTTGACTTGCACCATTCCTTTTGAAAAAGAATCATCCAATTCAGTGCGGAAATAAAGGTCATTGATATGGATCTCTGGGACTGTGTATAAATAAACATCACGGAAAATACCGGAAAGCCTCCAGAAATCCTGATCCTCAAGCCAACTACCGGTGCTTCTCTGGTATACCTCTACTGCCAGTTTATTTTCTCCTTCCGTGATAAAGGGAGAGAGATCAAACTCTGCCGACGTGAAGGAGTCTTCACTGTAGCCAACAAACTCACCGTTCAGCCATACATAGAAGGCTGACTCCACCCCTTGAAAGGAAATAAAAGCAGGCTTATTTTTCATATTTTCAGGCAAAGTAAAGTACTTGATATAGCTTCCTACTGGATTATGATCCATTGGAATTTCCGGCGGACGAATTTCATTATGTCCATCCCACGGATACATGGTATTCACATATTGAGGTTTTCCATACCCCTGAAGCTGTATATGGCCAGGAACATGAATGTTCCCCCAACCTGAACACGGATAATCAAGCTGATAAAAAGACAGTGGACGACTGTCCGGATTAACCGCATAGTTAAATTTCCAATTTCCATTCAACGAATATCTCATTGCCATTGGACCAGCAATGTTTGCCTCATCCATCGTCACATAATAACGGTGGTCGGAGTGTGCTGGGAGCCGATTCACAGCAAATTTATTCAAATCGGTTAACCAGTTTAAATCAGGGACAATGGTCATTGTTCAAACTTCCTTTCAGACATTTATTACTTCACCGATCCAAGCATTCCGGCGACAAAATGTTTTTGCATAATGAAGAAGATCGCCGCTGCCGGAAGTGTTGCGATCGTAATTGCGGTCATAATCACTCCAAAGTCGGGAGAATAACTTGATCCAAGATTGGAAATGAGCAGCGGTACGGTTATATTTTCAGGAGACTGCAAGACAACTAAAGGCCATAAATAACTGTTCCAGCTGCTCATGAAGGTAATAATAGCTGCTGCTGCATAGGTAGTTTTCATGGTTGGAACGTAAATTTTAAAGAAAATACCTAGCTTGGTTTCACCATCAATCCGCGCTGCTTCAAGTATTTCTTTTGGGAACATTTTAGTGCTTTGCCTAAAGAAAAAGATGAGAAAGGCTGTTGTCACAGTCGGTAAAATAACAGCTGTTATGGTATCAATACCAATTCCTGGGGCTGCCTCTGAAATAGATGCAAACATCCTAAATAACGGCACCATTAATGCAGCAAAAGGAATCATCATCGAAAGCAAGAGAATGTTAAAAACAATGTCTTTTGCCTTGCTTTTATAGATTTCAAATCCATAACCGGCTAAAGATGCAATTAACATCGAAAGCAACGTAGTAATAATCGATATTTTTGCTGAGTTCCATAAAGCTGTGCCAAGAGGATTAGTGCTTAAAAGGTGCTGAAAGTTTTGCATAAAAAAGCTGCCTGGCATCATTGCACCCTTTGTAACGTCAACTGACTTATTTGTTGAGCTTATAATCATCCACAAAAATGGGAAAATAGAGATAATCGAAGCAACAAAAAGGAAAAGATAGCTCAATGTACTCTTTAGCTTACTCATTTTTCATCACCTGCCACTTTAAATTGAATGATTGAGAAGAACACGATTAATATGACAATGGCATATGAAACAGTCGCTGCATACCCAAAATCAGGAGTATATTTAAATGAAAGGTTGTAGATATACTGTGAGATTGTCATTGTGGCATTTCCCGGACCGCCATTTGTAATATTCTTTACTTCATCAAATAATTGAAGTGTACCAATTGTTGAAGTAATCGTTGTAAACAAGATGATAGGTTTCAATAGTGGAACGGTAATTTTGAAAAATTGCTGAATCGAGGAAGCCCCATCAATTCTTGCTGCTTCATAAATTGATTCATCGATGTTTTGCAGACCAGATAAAAAGAAAATCATATTATAGCCAGTCCAACGCCATGTAATCGCACAAATAATAACGATCTTAGCCCAAAATGGGTCTGTTAACCAAGGAATCGGATGAGAGATAAGGGAAAGTTTCATAAACATCATGTTGATCATTCCGTCTTGGGCAAACAAGTATTTAAAAATAACCGAGTATGCGACCAGGGAAGTCACACATGGCAGAAAGATCGCAGTCCGAAACACGCCCTTTAGCTTTAATTTTCTATTGTTCAGCAAGACAGAAATAAAGATAGCAAGAAGAATCATAACTGGTACTTGAATAATAAGGTAGATCACCGTATTTTTTACTGTTTCAAGGAATACAGGATCTTTAAAAAGCCGTAAATAATTGTTTATACCAACAAATGAAAGATTGGTTCCTGTTCCCGATTGAAGAGACAATAGTAACGCCTTAATCATCGGATAAAAGTAAAACAAGCAAATCATGATGATGGCGATCGCAGTAAAAGACCAGCCAATGACTGCATTTTTTGCTTTCAGGCGGCTTAACTTTGCTGGACCTGCTGGTTGTACACCTTGCGTAGCTTTTGCTTCCATCATTAACTCAACTCCTTACCCTTTTTACTTTCCTAAATAGACAGCCTCGGAACATCGCAGCGGATACTAAGTTAAGAGCTAGTATCCAATAGGAGATGGCGATTTCCGAGGCTTAATGGCTAATTCACTTATGAATTTTATCTTACTTAATTTGTTCCGCTTGTGTTTGTGCGTCTTTTAGAACTTGGTCAAGGTTTTTCCCCTTGAGATAATCTTGTGCACTAACTGCCAAAATGTCCTCTATTGCATACGTATTTAAGCCATAATTCACCTGAGGGATATTGTTGGTCCAGTTTGCAAAATCAGAAATGGTCTTTTGACCGCCAAAGAAATCATCACTGGCTTTATATGCTTCTGAATCAGCTGCTGGCTTATAAGTACCGATTGCACCAATTTGTTTTACAATATCTTGATAGAAGCTAACGTTAGAGCCAAATGTTTTTGCCAAAAAATCAGTGGCTTGGTCCTTGCCTGGAATATTAAGAACGTACCAAGAACTTCCGCCTAAGTTAGATGCATTGACCGAACCAGAAACGCCTGATAGTTTTGGAAATGGTACAACTGCCCATTTTCCAGATTGAGATGCTTGAGATTTAATCGAAGGAGTAATCCAGTTACCAGTTGGAACAGTTGCAACATCTCCATTATTAAATGCAGCTACAAATGTATTCCAATCAGAAACAGGTTTGACGATATTTGCATCCATTAATGCTTTGTAAGTTTGAAATGCTTCTTTAAGTGCTGCGTTGTTAGCTAAATCTGGTGTAGACCCATCTTTTTTCGAGTACCATGCACCAGCTGATTGAACCATCATGCGGATTAAGCCAAGATCTTTCGGATCCTGTGTCAGCATGTCTTTACCAGTAGCAGCTTTAACTTTTTTAGCAATTTCAATGTATTTATTCCAATCAATATTTTGCAGATCAGCTACAGTGTAGCCTGCTTGTTTTAAATAATCAGTTCTTACGTATAATCCAGTTACACCTGAATCAAATGGAACGCCATAGTTTTTGCCATTATATGTACCGGCAGCCACTTTATATTTAGCAAAATCACTTGCTTTAAATGAACCTGAAACATCCTTAAACTTATCTGGATATGCTTTTAGGAAACTTTGAGAACGATAGTCTTCAATCAGGACAATGTTCGGTAGTCCTTTTGTTGAACCAGAGCTTAAAGTTGTGTTTAGCTTCTGCACAATGTCGGCTTGCGCCATATTGACAACATTAATCTTAAGGTTAGAATCAGTTGATTTATAAATCTTTTTCGCAATATCCATCGCTTTAATATTAAAGTTAGGATCCCATGCCCAAACCGTTATTTCTTTTACTTTTTGATTACTACTAGAAGATTTATTCGTTCCTCCGGAAGAAGAACAGCCTGCTAATGCAAGAATGGCTACCAACAATAATGCTAATATTTTTTTCATTCTTGTCCCCCCAAACATCATATTTGTAAGCGCTATCCCCTTACAAATATGATGTTAACACTTTAGCATTACTATTCGTTAGGATTATATTTTCTTATTTTTGTAGTATTTTTAGAAAATAAAAACGCTTTCATATTTACCGATTTGTACTTTCTTTAGATTCTATAACAAATTTTAGATACCATTAATTGGGATTGTTATCCGAATCTTCGTCCCTTCACCCAGCTCACTGGAAATGGCTACACCATACAAATCTCCATAGATTAGTTGAATTCGTTCATGTACATTCTTTACACCAATTCCTGAAAATAAGTGCTGTTTCCGTTTCGTATCAGGAAGTTTTCCTCCCGTACTTACTTCCATTCCATCACCATTGTCGACCACTTCACAAATCATGTGGTTACCATCCTGCCAAATGAGAATATGGATAGATCCCTCGGGTTTATGGTTAAAACCGTGAAAAAAGGAATTCTCGACAAAGGGCTGAAGGATTAACTTTGGAATGGAATATTCCATGCAATTTGGGTCTACAAAATAGTCTACCTTAATTCGGTCACCATATCGTTTTTGATTAATGAATACATAGCTTTTCAGATTTTCAAGCTCCTGCCTTACCGTTACCGTTTCTTTGACATTGCCAATCGTATTTTGCAGGAGGGAAATCAACGCATTAATTGTTGAATCAGCGTCTTTTTTTTCACCTTGAAGTACCATAAATTTAATGGAGGCGAGCGTGTTATATAAAAAGTGCGGGTTAATTTGCTGCTGCAAAGCTTCAAGTTCGGCGTTGCGCTGTTTCTTTTGTGCCAATACCAGTCGATCTACATATTCATGAAGCTCTTCAAGCATGGAATTAAAAGCCTGGCCAATTTGTCTCGTTTCATAGGTACCAGCAACCGAAACGTAGTGGAAATCATTTTTCGAGGCATTTTCTATTTGCTTGACAAGCCGGGTTAAAGAATTTGTCAATCTTCGTGAAGCCAGAAAAACAAATACCAGGGCAAAAAACACGATTCCTACCACAATCAAGGCGATTTCCTTTGTATTAATCAAATCACCAATTGCTTCCTGCTTGTTGATTATATTGAACAAATACATATCAAAAAATGGAATATATTCCACAAGCATAATTTGATCTTTGCCCCTAAATTTTTTAATCATATATTTTTGAGGGCTCTTTTCCATCTCCTTCGCATAGCTAAGAAGCTTTGTGTCCTGCTGTCCGACGAGACTGTCCGTATTGCTGGAAACAATCGTTCCATTTCGATCAACAAGAAAGAGAGTATTACCTAACCCTGCATTGTCTGTAAAAAGACTTTTAAATTGTTTTTTTGAAATGGAAAAGTACATCGAGCCAAAGACCTTTCCAGAAAGAGGATCCATTATCCCTCTGGAAGCAATCATGTAATCTTCCCTGTTAAAAGGGTTAACCGAAAAATTATAATCATATTGATACATCAGCCTCTTGGGGTCCTTTAACGTATTAAGGGCAATAGTGCTATTTTTTAACATTCCCTCATTGATTGGCCAATTTGAATTGCCATCGGTATAAATGGTCCCGTCAGTCCCCATGATGGTAATCCCAATCTGATTGGACCCGAGAATGGAACTAATATATTCTACTTTTTTATCCCAATTATAATAGGCGTTCATTTTTTCTGTTCCAGTTGCCTTCTCCGTCAGAATACTTTTAACAACGATGCTTTGAAGGAGATTGTTTGAAGCATTGACGATTGAGTTATCAAATGTTTCAAAGTTTCCTGCTATTTTCGCCATGACCTTTGAATTCATGATGCTGAACTTTTCGATAAAAAACTTTTCGGACATGTTAATCGTTGTCCAAGTAATTGCGACGGATACAACAACAATGCTCGTTACCGTTATAAGAAACATAAAAATAAAAAAGCCGTTATGTTTAATACGTTTAAGAAGAGTATTCAATGTGCTGCCATCCCTTTATTTCATGTATTTTTTCTTTTAAATTGGCTTGGCGATAATCCTTTAACTTTTTTAAACACCTTGCAAAAATAACTATGGTCAGAATAGCCAACCATCTCACTTATTTCTGAGATCGGAATCTTATCCTTTATTAACAATTTTGATGCTTCCTCAATTCGAATCTTATTTAAATATTCGATAAACCCTTCATGCATATGGGTTGAAAAATAATTTGAAAGATAGGATGGATTAAAATGAAAATGTTTTGCCGTTTCTGTTAACGTAAGCGGCTCCGCATAATGTTCCATCATAAAATTGATTAATTTTTTCATATTAAAGTGGTCTTGAAGTTCAGGCGCAGGTGATAAATACTTTTTTACTTCTTCAATAAAAGAATCTAGTATAGCAACTGCCTCTTGGGCTGTCGCAACTTCATCAATCGATTTGAAATACGAGTATTTAGCCGTGTCTAGCTCCCTCACATCATACTCCGTGTTACTTAGAAGAATAATGATATTGAAAATAACTTTGCTGTAAAATGCTTTGTATTCAAAAGGATCAACCGTGTAACACTGTGAAAATTGGGCAGAACATTCTTTTAAATAGCCAAATGCGGAATCGAATTGTTTATCTTTTATCTCTTTAGTAAACAGATCAAGATGAAACGGTTCTTTAAGTGATGGAGGTTCTGGTAAATTTCCACTCATTAGGAGTGGCATCTCAGAAAGAAAAAACTGATAGTTCAGCAATTTTGATAGCTTGTCTTTATATACGTTTCCCATTTGTAAAAAGTCAGAGAATTCATCTGTCAAAGAAAATCTTATGTTAGGTTCAAGTACTAAAAATTGGGTTACAGCTTTAATTACATTCTCAATATTAACTTTTTCTATATTTATAAGAAGAATACTCATGTTTTTATTTGGACTGCAGGAATAATAGACTCCATCTTTAACATTTTCACGAAGTTTCTCTACGATTCTTTCTTTTACGATCGTTTGCAGATCGGTTGTTTCACTCTTACCGGAAACTCCTAGTAGGTAAAAACTCTGAAAAGGAAAAATAGTAGTTGTCTCATGTTCATTCCATGTAACTTCGTATCCAGAAATCAAATTATTCATGATTTGTTCAATGGGAGGATGCCCATCAGAATTTTGGTTACTTGCTTTGAGAGCTGGTAATCTACTTGCTGCTTTTTTCAACCCATTTAATAGATTTTCTGCATCTAACTTTGGCTTTAAAATATAGTCAACAACGCCATTTTGAAATGAAGACCTTACGTAGTCATACTCACTAAAACTACTTAAGATAATGATTTCAATATGGGGATAGCGTTCCTTTACAACTCTTGTTAGTTCTTCACCATCCATAATGGGCATGACGATATCGGTAATGATAATTTGCGGATGAACAATTTCAATTAACTCAAGTGCCTCTTGACCATTAGAAGCTTCACCAGCGACAATAAAGCCCTCCTGCTCCCAATCAATGTAGTGGATAATCCCTTTCCTTATTAATTGTTCATCATCTACAATAAGAATTCGACAAAGTTCCTCCGCTTTCAAAAAAATTCCTCCCATGCCGCATACAGAATATATACTATAATAATATATAATTTTGCATCCAATCTGAATACATATCTATGATTTCCCAAGATTCAACAATACTTCATAATGGATTTTCCTTGCTTTGACTTGTCCGAAGTTAGCTCGACTTTGGACAAGAGCCCGCTGTTTTAGCTTTGCATTGTCCGAAGTTACCTCGACTTCGGACACGGCCATGCTTTTTTAGCTTTGACTTGTCCGAAGTTGAAGTCCGCCTGCTCTATCACAAAAAAGTGCCAGGCACCGCAAAAAGACACGTCTTTTTGTGATGCCTGGCACTCAATTTTTTCAAAAAGTCTTAAGAAACCTGCTCGTTTTTGATTGCTCCCGTTTCACGCTTTCCAATACCAAAGGCGTAATAACTGATCGAAACCAAGGCCAGAAAAATAATCCCAACAACAAGCGATACACGTGTATCTTGATTGAACCACATAGCGATTAATACTAGAACCAGGAATGCGATGGTCAGATAGTTTGAAACAGGGGCAAAAGGCATTTTGAATGGATGCTTGTCCATTTGGTCACCTTTCACTTTTCTGAATTGAATTTGGCTGATCAGAATCACAAACCACGGAATCATTCCCGGAAGTACACTAGCACTATAGACATAGACAAATAAATTTTTTGGTGCAATGAAACTTAAAATAATGCCAACTACCAAACCAACTAATACACCAATCGTACTGAAAAGGGGTACCCCATTTGAAGATAATTTCGTAAAGATTTTTGGTGCTTGCCCATTTACACCCAATGTGTAAAGCATCCGGCCTGCACTGTAAATCCCGCTGTTACATCCTGACATGGCTGAAGTGATAACAACAAAGTTAATAATTCCCGCTGCTGCTGTAATTCCAAATTTTGCGAATGTGGCAACGAACGGACTACCAATGGAATGCAGCTGGTTCCATGGATAAACGGTCACAATCACAAAGATTGCTCCGATGTAAAAAATTAAAATCCGCCAAATAATGCTTTGAGTTGCTTTTGTTAATGTTTTTTGCGGATCCTTTGCTTCTCCCGCTGTAATCCCAATTAATTCGACACCTTGATAGGCCCCAATAACAAGTGATAAGGCAAAAAAGAATCCTGACCAGCCGCCTGTAAAGAAGCCGCCATGTTTCCACAGGTTTGAAAGCCCTGTTGGGATGCCTCCATTACCTATTCCGAAGAAAATGAGCCCAAATCCGGCCACGATCATCACTAAAATCGTGACGACTTTTATCAACGAAAACCAAAACTCAAATTCACCAAATGATTTAACCGAAATTAAGTTGGCTGCCCCAAGAATCACAAAAGCAACTACCCCCGGAATCCAAGCCGGGAGATGCGGGAACCAATACTGCATGTAGGCCCCAACGGCAATAATTTCGGACATTCCAACGATCACCCATTGAAACCAGTTGCTCCACGCCGTTAAATACCCTGCTAACGGATGGATATACTTATAGCCGAATGTTGCAAATGAGCCTGTGCTTGGCTCCATATATAACATTTCTCCCATTGCCCGCATAATAAAAAAGATAAAAATCCCTGCAAGGATATAGGCAAGCAATACAGACGGACCCGTCCATTGAATCGTACTTGCTGAACCCATAAATAATCCGACACCAATAGTGCCGCCCAACGCAATCATCTGAATATGACGCGATTTCAAGCCTCTCTTTAACTCTTCCTTTTCCACTTTGCTCCCCTACTCTCTCTAATGTTGGTTTTCTACCTGTCTGAATTATTATTCAATTATAATATCACTCTCCAAAAAAGACAATTGTATTTTTCAGGAAAACACTTATTTATCTAGATTTTTTAAATTAAAAACTTAAGAATATTTGTTTTTTTAAAAAATTTTAAAATAATTTTGATAGCTCAATTTTTTACTAATAACTAATTAAGGGGCAGTTTTTGGTTAAAAAAATAACACCCTACAAAAGGTGTTGGGTGAAATAATATGAAGACGCCACTATGTTAGGTTTTCATATCCCTTGTGAGTCTTTTAGAAAAGCAGTTAAATAGTCAACATTTGTTATTTTTTATTGCATTCGCTGCTGTCGGCGCAAATTAGATTGCCGATTGCTTTGTAATAATCCGCTTTTTTGGTTTTTTCGCTTTTGTTACCGTGGAAAAATAGGCCACCTCTCCAAAACTATTACAGAAGGAACAAAGGTTTTTTTTACTTGTCGGTGTAAATTCACATTCAATACCGACCATTTTTCCATCCAGCTCGTATACAATAAATTTTTTATTCGACCTGAGGTCGTTCCAGCTTAAATAGGTCAGTCGGCTGTGGTCTATATTTTCTAGATCAGGCAGCTTTAATTTTTTCTGTTTCGGAAACATTTTTTTCAGTTGCTGATCGGTGATTTTTGGAAAATCCTGCAAAGCCCCCAGCGTAAAATACTGTTTGATTGAATCGTTTTTCAAAATAAGTGCCTCTATTTATGATACGGTTCACCGTAACACAACTAAGTGAGGCTTTTCGAATTTCTACACGATCGGTTTATCGAAAATGAATACGGATACCGCCATATCCTCTTCAATCTTTGCATCCGAAAATAAATGAAGAAGTTTGGAACCGACGAGCTCCTCCATTCCTTCAGGCACTTTCTGCTTATATATTTCCCGTATCATTTCGGTTCTGGCACTATGAATAACTTTTTTACCTTCTTGGGATTGTGCGATAAATTTTTCCGTCGGCGTTAAAATACCATACATAGTGGTGACAGCCATATTCTCCACGAAATGAGTAAAAATTCGCTCTGGTCCCTTTCCAAAAATATCTTTTCGCATTTTCCGTACAATATCATTAAAGGCTGTTTCCTTTTTCCCCATGTTCTTGCCTCCTAACAATCGGATTAATTACAGCAAAGTCTGTAAAAATTTCAATGGGCAAAATTTTGTCTTGTTTTTTTTGATTAGAGGAGTATAATCAGGGCTGCTAGACACAATTTAGACAAATTTAATCAATGGAGTACTAATAAAGCATTTTGTTAGAACTCTATTACTATTCCCAATGGAATGATTCATTAGTAGGGATTGCTAATTGATTACTCCATCACAAGAAAACATCTTATCTGATGTGGCTTTGTGATGGGGTTTTTTGTTTTTACATGGCAAAAAATTATGGTGAGATTAGGAAAATAAAGCATATTTAATCAGGAGGTTTTTTACAGGAATGTCTTGGACGGTCTTACATTTTATCGGAATTATTTCATATGCAGCAAGTGGGGCATTTGTTGCTCTTGAAGCAGAATATTCCTTTATTGGGGTATACGCTTTGGGATTAACCACATCCTTCGGGGGAGCGCTGGTTCGAAATTTGATTATTGGTGTCCCCGTTTCTGAACTATGGGAGCATTCGATCATTTTAACGGTTTTACTGACGCTGACATTCATCGTTTTATTACCGCTAAAGTGGATTAATAAATGGCGACGGTGGAGTTTATTTTTTGATTCCATTGGACTTGCTTCCTTTGCTCTCCAAGGAGCAATATCGGCCAAAGAGGTTTCTTCTGGTGATTTAGGTGTGATGATTTTGGCATCGATGTTTACCGGCGTTGGAGGAGGGATGATTCGTGATGTCATTGCGGCTCGAAAACCTCTTGCTTTAAAAGAAGAAATTCATGCGATTTTAACGATTTTATGTGCTATATGTATTTGGCTGGGTTGGAACACCCCGCTACAGTTGACTCTAATTGTCCTTGTTGTTATAGCTTTACGTATGTCTGCTATTCGCTATCAGTGGAGGTTGCACCTACCCTGCAATCTTAAAAAGGATCATAAAACACAGATGCATTTTAAAATACTCCCCCTAGGTAAGAAAACGATAGGAAAAACAATTTTTGAAAAAAGTAAATAAAGGTTTAGCAGCACCATCCTTTAAACGGTCAACTTTCTACTTACTACAACCCAGTTCTGTTTCAAACTCCGCCTTGTTTCTCGTAGAAAAAGTGGAAAGCCATATGTATGTTACATATGGAGGGATGCAAAATGAACCGATGCAAAGTTTGCCGCAAAAAGCCAAAATTAGAGCGACGGGTGAATTGCGAAGGGATTGTGTTTTGTTCAGACGAATGCTACGAGAACTACGAGCATTCGCTATACGATGATAGTCATCCATATATTGATGATTATGATGCTGTTCGTTTTGAATACATGGAATGGATGAGGAGTTACGAAGCGGATCTATACAAATATGGTCCTTCCAAAAAAGAAGACTTAGTAGAAGGTATCGAGAGCGTAATTGAAGAATTTTCTGATTATATCCGATTAGAGGGAAGCGACGGGGTGTTTTCAAAAGAAATCTACCATTACTTATTGGCTCTTGAGGAATTAATAGATATCATCAATAATTGGGAACCATCGAAAAGTTTTTAATCACTTTTCTCGTCCAAAATATGGCCCAAGTATTCTCCTAGCATTTAGAAAAATGTGCCTAATTGTTCTCACAATTAGGCACTTAGGTTCTTAACGAATAATGTTATCTTGCTTTAATAATTTAAGAGCTGTTTGGTTATTGGAGACATTCAGGATGATGGAATTCGCACCACTGTAAGCAGCGAACACTACCACGTGATGGTATAATGCTTGTAAAATACGGCTTAAGACTCCTGGGGCAGGTGTTACAATAATTTGAATGACTTCCTCCTGATGGTATCTTACGCCTGCAGAACGAAGAGCATCCCGAGCTACCGAGTTAGCACGGGAACTATTCGAACTGAGAGGGCCGACAACCATTCGGACAAAGTTAACGTTACCCATGTCCAACTTATTTATTGTAAAGGCAATAATCGTTACTCCCTGAGCTGCGATATTTCTTAGAATCGTGTTGAGAGTTCCATCATTGGCATAAAAAGAAAACTCCTGTCTTAACGTGGCAGTAGTGGAATTAGGTTGGTTAGTTTTGTTGCTCATCGATTTCACTTCCTTTCTATCGGACTATAATAGTTTATTCGGGTAATCCTTAAGAGGACACGCTAATTTGTCCATCATTTAGTATTTAATTTTAAAAAAATCCGTTGGCACAACAACTAAACTATTAAGAAGAACCGATAAACGAGAAAGGTTGAAATACGGCCTATTGTTTTTCTTTATATTCGTTAATTCGATCAATTGTTTTTTCACTTTAATTTTATGCTTTGTAACTTGGATATTTTTCAAATCACAGGAATAATACGTTCTACTATTTAGTTCGAATAGAGATAATAGGCATCTTCCAAACGGAAGCACCTATTTTTGATGTATTCGGTGTTTGTTCAAAAAAATAGAGCCAGGAGAACCCTAGCTCTATTCCAATTCCAAACTAAATAAATCACAGCACTTATTTCATTCTTCAACAAATTTATTCGTTAATTTCCCAAGTTTCTCTATCTCCACTGTCACTACATCACCAGGTTTTAAATAAACCCGCTTATTTTCTGGAAGTCCGAGAACAACGCCTGCCGGGTTCCTGGTTAAAATTATATCTCCAGGTGTTAATGTCATATGATGTGAAATATAACTTACAAGTTCATCGCAATAAAAAATCATGTCCGATGTATTGGAATTTTGACGGACCTCACCGTTAACAGTCGTTTTTAAGCTTAAATTATTAGGATTCCCCACCACATCGGCTGTAATTAAATATGGTCCAAGCGGGCAAAAGTCATCGCATGTTTTTCCAAGAAGCCATTGATTCGTTCTCAACTGTAAATCTCTGGCAGAAAGGTCATTCCCCACACAATAGCCAAATACATAATCCAGTGCGTTTTCCTTGCTGATGTATTTCGCCCTTTTTCCGATCACGATGGCAAGTTCAACTTCATAATCCAGCTTATTCGTTATCTTTGGCACAGCAATATCCTTCTTATGGCCCGTAAGAGTATTGTTAAATTTGCTAAAAAGGATAGGCACATCTGGGTATGGCGCATTGGTTTCATCTGCATGTTTGCGATAATTCAAACCTACACAGATAATCTTACCTGGGTTTGTTACACATGGCCCCCACTCAAGATGGTGTTCATTTAGTACATAGTCTGAATCATTTAAATCTAATTCCTGAATAAATGTCATCAGTTGATATACTTTTTCTTGGCCGCCCTGAATAACAGACATAACATCTGTCGGAATGTCTTCTTGTGACTTAACAGCCGCAGCGGCTTTCACATCAATAATTGTCTGGTCAATTTTTACACCAAGCCTGGTTTCACCATTTTTAAAAAAAGTTAATAGTTCCATAGATTAATACCCTTCTTTATTTTTTTGTTAGTCTTCTTTATGACTCCTCCGTCAATATATAGGGAAACATCGTAAACATTGATTTATTAAAGTTTCTTAATATATAAAAAGACAGAACAAACAATGTTTAGAAAAGAAAGAGTGTGAGCCGTAATAACACTCACACTCTTTCACTATTTAAAGCAAGCATCACACCGGAATATTTTTTCTTAAAACAAACCCATACATTACAGCAGAAACTAATGAAAGGATACCTGTAACAATAAGAGCAAGCGTGAATCCGCCTTGGGTAGAAATCATAAATCCTGTGATGATTGGCGCAAATGCTCCTCCTAAGAATCCGCCAAAGTTCTGGATGCTGCCGACGGAGGCAACAAATTTAGGTGTTTCAACAACATCTGTGGCCAGTGCCCAAATTGGGGCAGAACATAGGCTGTACGTAAACATTCCGATCGTTAGTAAAGTAACAGCAACGCCAGGGCTGTGAGCAAAAGCGGTAATAAGCAGAGCAATCGCAGTCAGAAAAGCACCAAGAGAAATCGTCAACCTACGGCCGTCAAGACGACTTCTGCCACTTTTAATGATCATATCTGAAATTCTTCCACCTAAAAGAACACCTAAAGCACCCGCAATAAATGGCAAGGAAGCAAGGATACCCGTTCTGGAAATGGAAAATCCCTGGGCTTTCACGAGATACGTAGGAAGCCAAGTAATATAAAACCAAAACAAATATTGTAAAGCAAAGTTACCGACCATCATGGCCCAAATTGGAAAATGTCTGAACAATTTAAACCATTGTCCCCATGTAACAACCTCTTTTTTGGCTGCAGCTTGTTCCGCTTTCTCCTCATCGCGGTCTTTCGAAATGTAAGCCAACTCTGCTTCCGATACCCATTTATGTTTTTCAGGATCATTATAAACGATCACCCAACCTAATAGGGCAAGGAAACCTATGGACCCGATAACGAAGAACATAGCAACCCAGCCAAATGCCAGCATAAGTGCAGTACAAATTGGTGGAGAAATGGCCAAACCAACTTGTGTTCCAGCTATAAAAATACTTGTAGCAGTTCCCTTTTCATTCTTTGGAAACCAGGCATTTGTAGCTTTAATGGCGGCCGGGAACATAACTGACTCACCCATTCCCAATACAACACGAATAATGATAAAAGATGTGATGGCACGAGCAAAGCCGGTAAGAACCGATACAATTGACCAGACAGCAACCGAAATTGACATTAAAAGCTTGGTTCCAAAACGGTCGACTGCCCATCCGGCAGGTAGATTCATAATGGCATATGGCCATACAAAGGAAGAAAGTATAAATCCCATTTCAGTCGTGCTAATATGCAAATCTTTCATGATAAGCGGCGCAGCAATCGATAAATTTCCCCGATCCAGGTAATTGACTATCGAAAGCAGCGTCAAGACGGCGACAACCATCCAGCGTACATTTTTTCCCCGTGGTCTTATAATTGGTTTCTCAATTTTTGTTATTGTTTCAGCAGTTTCTAGTTTCATTGGATTCACTCCTGCACTTTAATATTGTCAAAACAATTTTATTGGCTTTTTCATACAGGGGGATGACCACTTACCAATCCTTATTTTTATTATAAAAACTGGCGTTATTTTCTAACCCTTCGAACTATTCATAGCTGATCGCACAGGTTTTAACTTGGGTGTAAAATTGAAGTGCTGCTGTTCCCTGTTCACGCGTATGGGAGCTGGACATTTTCATTCCTCCGAAAGGCGCCTGGTATTCCACACCGGCAGTTTCTAAGTTAACCCTAACCATTCCGGCCTCTGCTTCATCCAAAAAGCGAAGACCATTTTGTAAATTGCTCGTAAAAATAGATGCAGTCAGACCAAAGATTGTATTGTTGCATGCTTCCACAGCTTCCTCAAAGGAATGTACACGAATTAAAGCAGCAACCGGGCCAAAAACTTCTTCCTGAATCAACGGGTGATCAACACCAAACCCTTCGGCAAGCAGCGGTGCAATAAAATACCCCTGATTCGGATTTGCTGTAATCGTTCCTTCGGCAACTATTGCACCTTGCCTGGCCATCTCAACATATTTGGAAACGGTTTCAAATTGTTTACGAGAAGCAACCGGGCCCAGGTAGTTGGCAGAATCAAATGGATCCCCAGTTTTTAGGGTTGAAACCGCTCGGCTTAATTCCCGCTTAACATCTTCATATATTGCATCTTCGACGATAATTCTACTTGTTGCCGTGCATTTTTGCCCTGCAGAACTATACGCTCCCGATACAATTGCCGGAATTGTTTTTGACAAATCGGCATCAGCCAAAATCACAGCAACATTCTTTCCGCCCATTTCCGTTTGGAACTTAATATTTCGTTTCGCACAAGCGGAGGCGATCCACTGGCCCGTTGAGGTAGATCCAGTAAAACTGACTGCTTTGACGCCTTCTTCCTCCAAAAGGGTATTACCGATGACACTTCCCTTTCCAATAACGAGGTTTACGACCCCTGCAGGCAGCCCTGCCTCCACAAAAATTTCCACCAGTCGTGTTGCTGTAAGAGAAGCATTTTCAGCTGGTTTCCAAACAATAGTATTTCCACAGATTAGTGCCGGAGCAATTTTCCAAATAGGAATCGCAACTGGAAAATTCCATGGCGTAATCACGCCAACTACCCCCAGAGGAACGCGTTTGCTGTACTGCAGGACGTTTTTTTGAGATGCAGGGATCACATCACCGATTTCCCTCATTCCTTCTCCGGCATAATACCTTAATATATTTATTCCGCGTGTAACCTCGCCCAACATTTCATGGAGAGGTTTTCCCACTTCACTACTGGAAAGTTTTGCCAACTCTTTACGATGTGTCTCCAGCAGCGATGATATTTTATATAAAAAGTCTGCCCGTCCGACACCGGTGCGCCGGCTCCAATCCTTGAAGGCCAAACGTGCAGCATCTACCGCATGCTTGACATGATCGGGACCTGAACAATGGAGGGTGCCCACCTTACCAGTCATGTTAGCCGGATTCCAAACATCTTTTGTTGTCCCTTCGGGAATCACCCATTCGCCGTTAATCAAATTTCGCGAGTCCATGTTTAAACCTCCCTGTGAATTCTCTTTAACACGGCAAGGAACAAAATTCCTCGCCGTGAAAATAATCATGCAATCAAAATGGTAATATGATAAAATTTAAATGATAAATTTATTTTTCTTTAGCGTTTTTGTTCAGATCGGCTTCTGACAAAAACGTTTTTTTTTACACAGTTACAGTAATGCCAGCCTCAACCAATCTCTGCTGAATTAAAGCTTTTTTCTCTTCGGATGGTCCCAAAATCGGGCTTCTTGCTGGTCCAACTTTACGGCCCATTAGCTCAATTGCTATTTTTGCAAGGTATGGCATATTTGGACCTTCAATTTCTCTCCACAATGGAAGTAAGCGGTTATGAATTGCTAAAGCTCCCTGATGATCTCCGGCCTGAACTTTGTTCCATAACTCAATGCATAACTCTGGAACAACAGCAAGCATGCAGGTAATGGCACCATCAACACCAAGTGCGAATGCAGGATACAGCAGGTCATCAATTCCGGTGATAATCGTAACGTCTTCTTTCAGGACATACAGCATGTCGGCAATCTTATGCATATCTCCGCCACTTTGTTTTACACCTGCCATCCACGGAACATGATCAATGATTTGTTTCATTGCATGGACATTGATATCAACCCAAGGAACGACGTTGTAAATCAAGATAGGAAGTTGTGCTTTTTCACCAATTGCACCGAAGTGTTTTACCAAACCTTCCGTAGTAGGAGTCCATAAATAGTGCGGTGGTGTTACTTGTAAGGAAGAAACCCCTGCTTCTTTGGCAGCCAATGATTTACGGATTGCTTCAGCTGTTGAGTCGGCAATCACTCCGCCAATAACGGGAACACGGTCTTTTGCCTGATCGACGACTGCTTTGTTAAGCGTATAAACTTCCTGCTCGGATAAGCCTGCTCCTTCACCAGTGCTGCCGCCGACACAAATTCCAGTTACACCTGCCTGGATTAAATACTCTACCTCTTCATAAATGGCCTTAACATCAATCTCCTCTGTATCATGTGTGAAAGGTGTTACCATTGGAGGAATAATACCGCGAACATCAAGTTTCATTTTTCTATACCGCCTCTTCTAGTAGATTTTTATTTTGTTGCAGCTGCTGCTTCTACAAGTCCTGCATCAATTAAAGCTTGTTTAATGGTGTCGCTTTCACTTTCGGTAACCTTTTGCAGCGGGCTTCTTGGAATTCGCTGGTCTACCTTGCAAGCGAATCGCTTCCTTAATTTTTGATGGGAAGTTTGCTCCTTGGACTGATTTAAAAATATACATAAGCTTGTTATGGATGGCCAAAGCAGTTTTGGAATCGCCATCCAAATAGGCATGCCATTGCTGAACTAATAGTTCAGGAGCAATCGCAGATAATGCGACAATTGAACCTTTCGCCCCAAGCTCATATGTAGAATAGAGCAGGTTGTCAACAGCACTCATCACTTTGATTTTTTCGCCTGATTCGTGCACCATCGCTGCTAGGGCATGCATATCCCCGCCGCTTTGTTTGATTCCGTATACATTTGGGATTTCGGCAAGACGCTTAAGCAAAGCAGGGCTGATCGAGTTGGCAGGGACAACGTTGTATATAATGATTGGCAGGTTTACTGTATCTGAAATCCGCTGATAAAATTCAAAATTCCCTTCATCGCCAGGATAGTTGACATGGTAGTGAACAGGTGTAATCATAAGAGCGCTTACACCAATTGCCTCAAGTTGTTGTGCTACTTTGATGACCTGTCTTGTTGAGTTGCGGATAATTCCACCTACAATCGGCACTCGTCCGTTTACTTCCTTGACAGCAATCCCGCACAGAAGCTCCAATTCATCATCCGTTAAAACTGCTCCTTCGCCGGTGGAACCGCCGACAGAGATTCCATCCACACCAGTTTCAAGCAAATAATGAATCTCTTTAATAAATGCTTCTATATCAACATCCTCGTTTTCTTTAAATGGCGTAATCATAGTGGCAATAATGCCTTCGATATTTCCCTTCACCATACTTTCCCTTCTTCCTTTGTTTGAAAAATTATAAGATTCAAAAAATTTTTGATAGACGTTATAGCATAACCATGCTCCGCCATCCACCTCACCCAGGCCGCGAGTCCCTGTCCAGCTAGCTCGTCCCGTTTTGGGAACCAGATTTCTTGTTGCTTCGGCGCCGGCTTGTGCAGCAAGTGTTGCTTCTTTTAATGCTTCAAATGTTGTTCCGCCATCCGTAACTGCAGCCTGAAAGGCTTCAGTGGCTGGAACAAAGGCATCTAAAATTGTTCTGTCACCGACTTCGGCTTCACCGCGCTTTTTCAATTCCCTGATCATCACATCTTGGATTAAGCTGAGCGTTTCCGATGTCGCAGCGGCATCATCTGTGAGAGAGCGTCCGGCAGCACTTAATGCAAAGGAAACGAGAATTCCCATTGTTGACAGTGCCTTTTTACGGACCTTCTCACCACCTTTGGCAAACAGCTCCTTTAAGGTAACAGCTTCAGCTGTGGCTTCTTCAAGTGCAGCCGCAATCAGCTCAACGGTTACCCCAAGGTCGCCATCTCCCTGCACTCCATCAAGACGATTAAACTCCTCTTTCAGATCCTTTGCCATGTCAAATAACGGTTTCAGTTCTACAAACATGTTTTCACCTCCTTTCAAGTTTGGTTAACCTTGCTGAAAAAATGGCGTACGCACAGGTGCATCAAGGTATCCTTTTAATTCTTCATCAAGTTTTAAAAAGCTGATTGAAAACCCAGATGCGTCTAAGGAAGTTCCATAATTTCCAACATACGGTTTATAAATACGAATCTCTTTTTCTAGTAAACAGTTATATACCTCACGATAAGCAACATACAGTTCTTTAAGCGGGGTGGCGCCCATCCCGTTTACCAGTACGGAGATTTCATCATTTGGCTGAATATTCAAATCCCCCATTAAATGGTTGACCAGGTCAACAACAAGTTCCTTTGCCGATTTGACCGGAGTCCGCTCAATCCCGGGTTCACCGTGAATGCCAATCCCAATTTCAATTTCATCGTTCGGTATCATAAAAGTAGGCTTCCCTGACGCTGGAATCGTCGTTGGCGTAAAACCAACACCGATCGTCCCGACATTTTCAACTACCTTTTCAGCTGCCTGCTTGACTTCCTGGAGACCTTTCCCTTCATTTGCAGCTGCACCAGCAATTTTATAAGCGTAAAAAATTCCAGCGACACCGCGGCGTTTTTTACGGTTTTCATGCGGCTGTGAGGCAACATCATCCGTAACTCGGACGGTCTCCACTTGAATTCCCGACTCTTCAGCCACTTCCTGAGCAAGGTCAAAATTCATTTTGTCGCCAAAGTAGTTACCGTACAGGAAAAGAACCCCTTTTCCAGCGTCAATCGCCTTTGTAACCGCTAACATTGCATCGGAGCTTGGAGAACTAAAAACGTTCCCGACACATACCCCATCCGCTAGGCCTTCACCGACATAGCCAAGAAAGACAGGCAAGTGGCCATACCCACCGCCCGTGGCGATGGCAACCTTTCCCTGAATCGGCGCATCTTTACGAACCAGCAAGCGCAGGTCTTCATTTACCATTTTTAACTGGTCTGCGTGGGCGAGGACAATCCCATGCAATGATTCGTCAACAAAGTCATTTGGATTGTTTAAAATTTTCTTCACCGTAATGTCTCCTTTTCAACAGAAGTGTTATTTTTCTTTTCCAGTTCAACTGTCTCAAGCAGGCCCCGTTTGGAAATAGTTAAATGTTGAATCATGTTCTCTCTGGCCGCTTCACTGTTGTGTTCCCTTATATGCCGAAGAATCTCATCATGCTGACTCACAGCTTTCATAGCCTCTTTCGGAATCGAAAAAACTTTGCGCCGATAACTGATCAGCATTGAGTCAATAAAGGAGTGTAAATTCTCAATCAGCGGATTTTGCGCCGCTACAAAAATCAGCTTATGAAACTTTTCGTCACCAAGTGTGATTTTCACAGGGTCATTTTGCAAAATAAACTTGATAAAATCTTCATGGGCTTCTTCCAGTTTTTTAATATGCTCATCCGTCGCCCGCTCCGCGGCCAAAAATGCTGCCATTGGTTCCAGACTTAACCGAGCTTCGACCAAATGAAGAATTTCAGGTTCATACGACGTGAACCAATGCATTAAGGTGGAAGCATTATAATCTTCTTGTTGAACAATATAAGATCCTTTTGTCGGTTTGATTTCAATAATCCCGGAAGCTTCAAGAATTTTTAGTGCTTCACGAACCGTCGAACGGCTTACGTTTAACATAGCCGCAAAATCTCTTTCGGTAGGAAGTTTGCGATTAATATTTGATTCACACTTTTTTATAAATTCTTTAATATCTTCCACTGTATTTAGTACAACCGACTCTTTGTCCTCAGCCATCTATTCCACCCATTTCTTCTATTTGGTCGGACCACCAATTAAGTTATCTCTATTTTAACTCTCAATTTTAAGAAAAGTAAATAAATATTTGCTAAAAAAAACAATATTTTTTTAATTTATCAAATATTACCCACGAAGTAATGCCTTTCTTGGTCGGACCACCGACTTATACATTTATCAAAACTGCTTGATCCCCCCTGATTGCCCTAAGAAGGACATTAAATTCACCTACAGAGTTAAATAAAATTAGCAAAAAAAGTGCCAGGTACCGTAAAAGACAAATATGTGTAAATGTCTTTTCGTAGTGCCTGACACTCAATACTAAAAAATGAATACTAGCATTGTAAGTTCTATTTTTCTAACCGTAGCTTTCATTTTTATACACCCCATTTAACTAGGGTTTAGGCATATAGATCATAGATTTAAACAAATCCCCATCAATCTCAATCATAAATTTCCCCTTTTGTAAGTCAATCAGGCTTTTGGCAATGGACAGACCTAATCCGCTACCTTGACTTGCTCTGGATTCATCGCCTCTTTTAAAACGCTCCATTAACTCGTCTGCTGGAATATTCAACTCATAAGCTGAGATATTCTTGAAAGTAAGAAGGACTTCGTTCCCTAAATCTTCTATATTTACATAGACTCTTGACCCTTTAAGGGCATATTTAAAAATATTGGATAAGACATTTTCAATGGAGCGCCACAGTAATTTTCCATCGGCCATAATATATGTCTTTTCCTTAGGAACATTAAATCTAAAATCTAATTCCATTTCTTCAATCTTTTCACTTACTTCCCCAAGTCCTTGTGTGATCAATGATCCAATATCGATTTGCTCAAGTTGGACTGGGATATTCCCGCTGGAAGCTTTTGCTGCGTCAAACAAATCATCGGTCAGCATTTTTAGCCTATTCGACTTCTGATCGAGCACTTCGATATATTCTTCCATCTTTGCTGGATCCTTTTCTCTTTTTAACAAATCAACATAAGTAATAATGGAAGTTAATGGCGTTCGGATATCATGTGATACATTTGTAATCAGTTCTGTCTTTAACCGCTCACTTTGCAGTTTGCTGTCCACTGCTTTTTCCAGTCCATCAGTAATGCTGTTAATATTCGATGCCAGTTTTGCAAACTCTCCCTCTCCTGCCACCTCGATGTTGTGGTGAAGTTCTCCATTCTTGATCCTCTCAACACCGTCTTTTATGGCGTTAAATGACTGGATTTTTTTAAAAGAAAACCATGCGGCTATCCCTATGGTGATGGGAAACATAAAAAATGTTGCAAGAATTAGCAGCGGATAGCCAATCACGATGAGGATAGTCTTGACCCCAACACTTCCGCTTTCATAGACATTTCTGACAAAACCCGCTATTCCATGAATGATTAGATAAAGCAAGCTATGCTTAAATAAAGTTCTATTCTTAAAATGCCTAACCAGTGATAGAATCAGCACCAAAACAACCGCAGAAGCAGGAATGGTGATTTGATACACCCAATCAGAGATAAGATGGGAACGCACTAAAAAACCCATAATCGAAATCCAAAGCCCAAAAAGTCCTATGCAAATCACAATGTTTACATCAACAAACAATTTATCGACTGGATGCATGTGCACTTTTTCATCCTTAAATGACTTCCTGCCACTCACAATTACCAAATAGAGAAAAAGAAGAATAAATCCAGCGAAAAATCCCAGTGATCGATATAAATTTTTGGTGGCCTGTGCTTTATTTTCCTGCCACTCTTTCACTTTGGAATTTAAAAATTTATCCGTGAAAGCAATATAAACGGCCTGGCTTTTCGGATCCAATTCATTTTTTTGCTCGGTTATCAGGCTCAAATTTTTATTCGCTTCTATTTCCTTTGGATAAATTTCTTGTTTATATCCATCAAAAATCATGTAGACTGGATAGGTTTTAAATTGATTTTTGTCTGTCTTTGTACTGTTTGTATAAACAGTTGAACCGTCACTCGCATAATACAATGGATTTTTTACATCTTTTATATTTTGCAATAGCAAATGATATTCTCTCAAATCCCTATTAATCAGCCTTTCCTTTACCTTTGCAATCTCATCAGCATATTCCACATTAAACTTTTCACGGTTTGCCTCGTCCGTTAATTTGGGGTTAAAACCTGGGGAATTCCTATAATCTGAATATAAGCTCTCTTCTTCGTTTCTTAATTCATCCGCACTGATTGTATTGCCATTTAAAATATTTTCTTCACTCTTATATGTTCCCATCAGACTAGTAAGATTGCCTACTAGCTGGTCACTTTCTCTCACAAAGGACATACTGTGAAAGTAGTCATCCTCAAAGACAATCTTTACATCCCCATCCTTCACGGTAATCAGATCCGCCAATGCTTTTACGGCGCTTGAAAGAAGGACAATCATAATGAAAAAAACGATTAATTTTGTTGCCAAAGAATGGCTAAATTTTTTCGACCTTGTATCCAATTCCCCATACCACCTTTAAATATTTTGGCTCTTTCGGATTGATTTCTATTTTCTCTCTGATTTTTCTTATATGAACAGAAACGGTATTTTCCGGACTAAAGGCCGCCTCATTCCATACCTTCTCATAGATGTCCTCTATGGAGAACACTCTGCCGGCGTTAACGGTCAAAAGTCTTAAAATTTTATATTGTACGGGGGTCAGGTGTACATCCTCCCCATCGACCGTGATGGTCTTGCTTTCATCATCGATCACTAGTCCCCCCGTCTGATAGACATGGTTCTTGGTTTCAAGACTCCCCAATGTTGTATATCTTCTCAGCTGTGACTTCACTCTTGCGACCAGTTCCAAGGGATTAAAGGGCTTGGTAATGTAATCATCTGCGCCTATGTTTAATCCTAATATTTTGTCATAATCCTCCGATTTGGCAGACAGCATGATCACTGGAATGTTCTTCTCTTCTCTAATTTTCATCGTCGCTTTTATTCCATCCATCTTCGGCATCATAATATCCATGATCACTAGATGAATTTCCTGACTTTCAATTATTTCAACTGCCTCAATTCCGTTTGCAGCTTTGAAAATAGAATAGCCTTCATTTTCTAAGTAAATTCCGATTGCATCAACAATTTCCTTCTCATCATCACAAACCAATATGTTCATTAAGGTCACTCCTACTATGTATTGGATATCCGATCTACTTTTTATTATTCATTCATGCTTCAATGATACCCAACACCCTGGCTCTTTTCACCACGTTTCATTTTTATTTCTTATGAGGTTAATAGTAAAGGATAGATCTTACGAATTTACGGATAGATTTCTTAAGAAATTCTTAAGATTTAGTGCAGCTTTACGAATTCTTGAATTTAGCACAAAAAAACAGCCACAAAGGCTGCTTATATATTTAAATCATTTAATTAACCTTATACTTTACTAGTACTTTGTATAAGTATTCATAGGTGTAGAATTCCGACTAATGTATAATAGGGAGGCTTAAGAAGCAGATATAAGCGGAGGAATTCCGATTAACCTTTCTAAATAAGACAAAATCCAAAGCTTTGGATCAAATAAACGGAAAAACTCCCCCTATTCTTTAGGAAATATGGTTATTTCCCAATTTAAGCGGAATTTTTCCTTTTATTTTTCAAACACCGTAAAATTAACATTCAGTTTTAACAGGACCAGTTTACAACCTATACTATTGACTGACGGATAATCTCTATCTTTTTCTCACAATAACAGATTGGTAGCTTTTAAATAATTTGATTGAAAAATTCTTTGTGAATTCCTGCGCCTCGTGAATCAATGCATTTAGGGCAGGATTCGTGAACTCTGTAGGTCGCACCTCCAGGCCTAAATTCTGGTATACTTGCGGGCTTAAATAAGAAGCCTTGACTCTGGATAAGACTGAAGGTATGGAAAGCTCCGGGAGTATTGTATTTCCTACCCCTTCCTGAACCATTGCGATAATAGTGGCAATGTCACTGACTTCAAATTGAACATTCGGAGAGAGCCCTTGTTCCTTAAAAATTGACCGAATAACATGATTGCATTCCTTTGGCATGATGAAGGGATCACCTGCGATATCCTTTACCTGAATCGATGATTGATGGCTCATTGGATGGTTTTCCGGGACAAAAACGACCATTTTATCCTGGAGCAAAGGGATAAATTCAAATTCCCGCTTTTCCTCAGTAACCACTACAACATCCACTACGGATAATTTAAGCCAATTTTTTATCTCTTCCACATTTCCTTCATAGAGAACCACTTCTACCCCTGGAAACCGTTTCTTAAAAGAACTGATCATTCCCGGCAATAATTTTGCCGACATACCTGATATACTTCCGATTCTGATTGTTCCTGATTCAAGTTCCGTAATTCCAGTCGCTTCATTGATAATCTTGGTTTTAATCGCAATTAACTCCCGAATCAGACCCGTGATGCGTTCGCCGACTTTGGTTAAGGTAATCCCATTTCTGCTTCGGTTCAATAATTTTACATTTAATTCTGATTCCAGCGATGCCACAGCTTGACTGACAGCGGATTGCGAGAGACCAATTTGTTCACCAGCTTTGGTAAAGCTTTTTGTTTCCACTACCTTTAAGAAAACCTCTAATTGAAATAGGGTCATGGAGCACCTCAGTTTTAAATATTAGTTTTAACTTATATATATTATTCAAAGTATTAATTTTACTTATAGTATAACCCATCATATACTACATAAAAAAGACAAAGGGAAAGGTGAAGAAAATTATGAGTTTATTACAAGCCGAGGGACAGCAAATATATAAGGAAATTCAAACAAGTCAGTCTGTTCTGGTCGATTGCTGGGCCCCATGGTGTCCACCTTGCAGGTTGATTGGTTCCGTTTTGGAGGAAATTGATGTAGAATTTGATTTAAAAATTGTAAAAGTAAATGCGGATGAAAATCCGGAGTTTATCAGTGAGTTTCAGGTAATGGGATTACCAACATTATTACTATTTCAAGATGGCCAGTTGGTGAAAAGAATCACTGGTTTTCAACCTAAGGCTCTGCTTATTGAAACCCTTAAAAGT
The DNA here is from genome assembly GCF_030915385.1 of Neobacillus sp. PS3-12. Taxonomy (GTDB): domain Bacteria; phylum Bacillota; class Bacilli; order Bacillales; family Cytobacillaceae; genus JAEVLT01. The sequence continues at coordinate 2,061,309 of NZ_CP133268.1, forward strand.
TCTGGAATAATTGAATAAGTGGGCCTCCCGAAAATCAGTTGAAACGATTCTTAAAGGGAAATTATCACTATTAATGCAGAGAATCAGCAAATTTGTTATATAGGATACTTTAAGCAATCCAGACAAAAAAATAAGCTGGCAAGATATCTTCTTACAAAAAGTGTCTTGGCCAGCTTATTTTTTTGTATCTGAAAGATTTTACATTTTTTTAATATGCTATATGACATTTTTTTATTTGTTTTTCGTAAACTTTATTGAACTCCTTTTTCTTTTTTATTCAGAAAATAAAGGATGTGATGAATTCAGAATTTAGTACTGAATTTGCCAGGCAAACGAAAGTATAGGGCCAAAAATACGCTAAAAAGAGGTGTATTCATTATGAACAAGGCATCATTTATGAAGTTTTTAGGGATATGTTCTGTGATTACCGGGATTCTTTTTCTTTCGATGGCTATTTGGGAGAGTACTTCATCAAATGAACTAGGTTCTTTTGTTAGCTTGGTTGGAACGGTTCTCCTTGTTTTCGGGCTCTTTGGGATTTATCTTCGCCAACAGACTGAATTTGGCGTATTTGGATTTATTGTTTTTGTTATTTCAATAATCGGAACAGTTTTATTGCAGGATTTATGTGGGTAGGTGCATTTGTCGTACCTGTTCTGCAAGAACGGGCACCAGAGCTTGCCAATAACGCTCCCCCTGGCCTTGCAAATGTTGGACTGCAAATTTCTTTATATATCTTTTTCATAGGCATATTTTTATTTAGCATTATGACTGCCATAAAAGGAATCCTTCCGCGGTGGGCAGCCATTCTTCTGATCCTTGTTCCCATTTTAAACTTTATACCGTATGCGGAAGCCGTTTCACAACCTCTGGCAGGAATTAGTTTTATCTGGCTGGGTATTTCGGTTTATAAAGGTGTAAATAAGGAAAGCCAGGATGTTGTTTCATAAAAATCACAAAATAGCAATTATTTTGGTACTCAATTCATAAAATTATAAATCCAAGAATGGGAAAGGATGAATGACTCCTTTCCCATTTTTCAGTCTGCATAAATATGAAACGTTTGTGCAGGTGCTCGGAAATGAATTTTTTACCAGGATTCATATTACACGATTACATATAACAAATATCATAAATGGTTTTTTGTGTGCCTGACACTCATAACTTAATATAGGTATCCCCCCCAATAACCTTAAAATAGAAACATAAGCTTTCTTGTTTTAGTATAGTACTATACTAAATAGATCATTTGGAAAGGAACGTAAGATGAATCCATCATTAGAAATGCTCATCCATATTTTTGAACGGGCAGCACTGCTGTTGATTTGCCTGTTTTTTTTAACAAGGGTTCCCAAGTTTAAGGAGTCTCTCCATAAAGGACAACATTCCCTATCAGAAAGAATGGTTATCACTCTGATCTTTTCTTTATTTGCCATTTTTGGAACCTACTCCGGGATACCAGTAGAAGGTGCTCTCGTCAATGTAAGAGTTATTGCGGTTATGTCGGGGGAATCTTATTTGGGCCTTGGGTAGGGATTATCACTGGAATTGTTTCAGGTATCCATCGTTATGTCATTGATATTGGAGGAGTTACATCCGTTCCATGCTTGATTACAAGTATTATTGCCGGGATAGCATCCGGGTTTATTCACATTAAAGTAAAAAAATCACAGCGTTGGATTTACGGGATTGTCGCAGGTATGTGCTGTGAAGCCCTTACCATGCTATTGATTCTCGCCACGGCAGAACCTTTTAAACTTGGCCTGGATATTGTGTCAAAAATCAGTTTTCCAATGATTGTAGGAGAAGTCAATGTCGGCTTGATTGTTTTATTGGTAATGAGTGTGGAAGATGAAAAAGAAATGATTGCTGCCAGACAAGCAAAGTTGGCCTTAGACATTGCCAATAAAACATTGCCTTATTTTCGGTCGGTTAATACAGAATCATTGAAAAAGATTTGCACGATTATCAAGGATGAAATAAATGCCGATGCCGTGGCAATAACTGATACAGAAAACGTTCTTGCTTATGTCGGCTTTGGCGAAGAACGTTATAAAACTGGACAAGAAATCATCAGCGATCTGACAAAAACAGCAATCCGCAGTGGTGAAATCATGATTCGAAACCGTGTCGCTGATCAACAAACTCCGGAAATTCAGTCACTCTTGATCATGCCGTTTGAGGAGCGGGGCGAAGTCACGGGATCGCTCAAAATTTATTACCGCAAAGCCTACAAAATGACGTATCCTTTGCAAACGATGGCAATCGGTTTGTCGCAAATCATTTCCACCCTCATGGAAATATCCCGTGTCGAGCAGATTAAGGAGGCTGCTAACAAAGCAGAACTTAAGGCGCTGCAAACTAAAATTAACCCACATTTTCTTTTCAATGCCTTGAATGCGATAGCGTCAACAACCCGGCGCAATCCAGAAAAAGCCCGCGAGCTGATCATTACTTTATCAAGCTATATGCGCTACAATCTGGAGCTAAGTGATGATTTCATTGATATTCATGACGAATTACAACAGGTACACGATTATGTGGAAATTGAAAAGGCGCGATTTGGCTCTAAGCTTCAGGTGGAATATGATATTGAAGAAGTAAATGTTAAAGTTCCTAGTCTCTTGATTCAGCCGCTAGTAGAAAACGCCATTATTCATGGCATATTAAAAACAAAAGGACCTGGGTCGGTCACAATTGCTGTCAAGGATTTAGGTGATAGAGTCCGGGTCAGCGTAATGGATACAGGAGCTGGAATCGCAGATGAGGTGGTAGAGAATTTGTACCACGATAATGTCCCTGCCAATAAAATCGGGTTATATAATGTACATCAGCGTGTCAAATTGATTTATGGCAAAGGGCTGATCATCAAAAGGCTGTCTCCGGGTACTGAAGTTTATTTTGATATTGTAAAGGAGAAAAAATGAAAGCAATCATTGTTGAGGACGAATTTCCCGCACGAGAAGAATTAAAATATCTGATAGAAACACATAGCAGCATTCAAGTAATGAATTGCTTTGAAGATGGATTAGATGTCCTAAAATTTTTACAAGAAAATGATACAGATGCTATTTTTCTTGATATCAACATTCCATCTCTTGATGGGATGCTCTTAGCAGGTAATATAAGTAAGTTTGCAAAAAAACCCTATATTATTTTTACAACAGCATACAAAGAGCATGCAGCCCAGGCATTTGCACTTGAAGCCTTTGATTATATCCTCAAGCCCTATGATGAAAAACGGATTGCTGCCATGTTGCATAAGCTCGAGGCTGCTTTTTTGCGTGATCAAAATCAAACGGATGGCAAAGAGGAATTGTTTTTCCAAAGAAGTGATACCATCACAGGTCTGGGAACGGATGCCCGAATTAACTTGCGGAAAAATGATAAAATCATCGTCACAGCTGTGAATGATATTTATTACGCAATGGCGAGTGAAAAGGTAACACTGGTCTATACATTGCCAGAAGAATATACCATGCCAATGAGCATAACAGAATTCCATTCCACTCTGCCACAGAACCTTTTTTTCCGCTGCCATCGCTCTTTTACTGTGAATTTATCCAAAATCAGTGAAATCGTCCCATGGTTTAACCAAACATATATGATTCGTCTTAAAGACTTTAATGCCGAGATTCCCGTAAGCCGCAGCAAGGTAAAAGAGTTTCGACAAATTATGCGATTTTGACTGCAGTTCATTCCGTTCTTTAAGCATTTGATTCTGGATACGATTTCATCTTTTTTTTTAGTGTTATGATCTTCTTGTAAACACAATCTACCAAGAGACCTGCATTGGTCTCGTACGTTAGAAGGGAAGATTTAACATGAATTCACAAACAAGTAATCGCTGGCTGATTGTTCTGGGAACTATTATTGTTCAAATGGGTTTAGGAACTATTTATACATGGAGCTTATTTAACCAACCATTGGTTGATCACTTTGGCTGGCAATTAAACTCTGTCGCAATCACTTTTTCAATTACAAGCTTTGCTTTAGCCATTTCAACACTGTTTGCCGGCAAACTCCAGGATAGGTGGGGAATTCGCCGTTTAATCGCAACTGCTGGTATCGTCCTTGGAGCAGGATTAATCATCAGCTCACAAGTTTCAGCATTATGGATGCTTTACATCATGGCTGGTGTTGTAGTGGGCTTTGCTGATGGTACTGCTTACATTACATCATTATCAAATATCATTAAGTGGTTTCCCGAGAAAAAAGGGCTTATTTCTGGAATCTCTGTCGGTGCGTACGGAACAGGGAGTTTACTATTCAAATACATCAATGGATCGCTGATTCAACATGTTGGCGTTTCTCATACATTTTTATACTGGGGTATCATCGTAATGATTATGGTTGTGGGCGGTTCATTCTTAGTCCGCGAGGCTAAGGTAACAAATCAAGCCGTGACTGTTCAAGGAATACAGACAAAAGACTACACAGTCAAAGAAATGCTCAAAACAAAAGAGGTTTACTTATTGTTTGTCATGTTCTTTACTGCATGTATGAGCGGTTTATACCTAATCGGAATTGTAAAAGATATCGGTGTACGTTTAGCTGGATTGGATGTGGCATCAGCCGCCAATGCCGTAGCATTAGTAGCGATTTTCAATACTGTCGGCCGAATTATCCTTGGTGCATTATCCGATAAAGTTGGCCGTTTAAAAGTGGTAGCAGGGGCTTTGTTAGTTACGGCAGCAGCTGTATCAGTTTTAAGTTTTGTACAACTGAATTATGGATTGTTCTTCGCATGTGTTGCAGGAATTGCTTTCTGTTTCGGTGGAAATATCACCATCTTCCCTGCCATTGTGGCCGATTTCTTTGGCTTGAAAAACCAAAGTAAAAACTACGGAATTGTTTATCAAGGGTTTGGGATCGGTGCATTGTCCGGTTCATTTATTGCCGCAGCACTCGGCGGCTTCGCGCCAACCTTCACATTTATTGCAGTGTTGAGCATTATCTCAGTGGTTATTGCCCTGTTTATCAAGGCACCAGGCCAAGGAGCTGTTCAGAGAAAAGAAAAAGGATTCGAAAAAACTCGCGCCGCATGATTCCGGCAGCAAAGATCGGTTAAACAGTTCACTGTATCAGAATGATAATGTGCTAAAAAGGTATCTCTAAAAATAGAGGTACCTTTTATTTGCATAGACCTCATTTACTTATGGTACGGTTCACCGTAACGTATCTAAATGAGGCTTCTCCTATTCCTGATTCGTTCTATCGTCGTTATTTACAGGTTTCTCTTTCATCTTCCACATTTGCACTGCAGAGTATGCGGTGTACAGAATTACAATAATAATGCACCCATAAAAAATGAGACTATACAACGACCACATTTGACCTTTTTGTCTATCTTGAAGCATTGCTTGAACTAGCCATGCGAAACACGTAATAGAGGTCAAGGCATATAAGCGCGATTTTGCTTTATCGTTCATTCTTCTCCCTCTTCAAACCCCAAATTTCTTCATTACAGGGGAAATCAAGCCCCATTCGCTAATATATTAGCGTTTTTTTCGCTTGGACATAATGTCTACCGCAACTGCTAGGAGTAGCACAAGACCTTTAATGGTTTGAATTAATGCGGAATCCACACCCATAATTGACAGTCCCTGGTTAATAACCCCCATTACAACTGCACCAACAACAACACCTGGTACAGTTCCAATACCACCTGTAACAGCTGTGCCACCAACAAAGCAAGCCGCTATAGCATCGAGTTCAAAAGAATTACCAGTTGCAGCTGATGCGGAACTCAAACGCGAGAGCATCGCAATAGCTGCAACAGCTGAAAGAAGTCCCATGTGAATGAAGAGTGAAAAATCGACACGACGAGTGTTAATACCCGAAAGAAGCGCTGCTCGACGATTTCCACCAACTGCATAGATGCGACGCCCAAAAACCGTACGAGTCAAAATAAAGTTATAAGTAAAAACAAGAACTCCAACGATAACCAACATAATTGGGATACCGCCTTGAGTGGCATTCCCAGAAGATGCAAATTCAAATGTAAGAGCAGCGATTACTACTGTTGCAATAGCAATCTTGATGTAGGTTACAGTGATAGGCTCTGGAACCAGTCCCACCTTAGATACTTTGGTACGCTTACGAAGTTGAGTCCACGCAAAAGCGACAATAGCAAGGATTCCAACAACAATACTCAAACCATCAAATGGTCCCCACCACCCAAAAATATTGGGGAGATAGTTTGCAGCAATGGCATTAAATGATGTATTGTTGACTGGGATAGATGCATTAATCATCGTGGTTGCAAGACCTCGGAAGATTAGCATACCCGCTAAAGTGGTAATGAAACCTGGAATTCCAACAAAAGCAACCCAGAACCCTTGCCACACTCCCACGAGAAGGCCAATAAGCAAACCTACAATAATTGCTAAGAACCAATTAAGGTGTGCATCCTGCATAAGCAAAGCTACGCAACCACCGATAAATCCTACTAAGGAACCAACTGACAAATCAATATGGGTTGCAATGATGACCATAACCATACCAACTGCAAGGATGATGACGTAAGCATTCTGCTGAATTAATTGAACAATGGTATTCGGCTGGAGTAAAAGTCCTCCAGTCAAAATTTCAAATACGATAATAATGACGACGAGTGCACCAACAATTCCGTATTGGCGAGCATTTGAAGCAAAAGCTGCTAACACTGCCCCTTTTTTTATATTTTCATTTTTCTGATGTGTTAAATTTTCTTTTTTCTGATGTGATAAAGATTCTGAACTCATTATTCTCCTACCTTCCTTAAATGAGTCTTTTCTTGAGTCATACCCTTCATGAGGTACTCCTGAGTAAATTTTGTCTTCGGAACGTCGTCCGTGATGACGCCCTGACTGACCGTATAAATACGATCACAAATACCAATAAGCTCAGGAAGTTCAGATGAAATAACAATGACTGCCTTGCCTTCATCAGCAAGTTGATCAATGATTTCGTAAATTTCGTATTTAGCACCAACATCGATACCACGTGTAGGCTCATCAAGGATCAAAATATCTGGATTAGAAATAACCCATTTTGCTAAAACGACCTTTTGTTGATTTCCACCTGAAAGATTAGATACCTGTTCTTCAATGCTTGGTGTTTTGATATTGAAGTCCTTGCGATACTTTTCAACGGCAATACGCTCAATGCCATCATCCATGACACCATGCTTTGAGTGCTTGGTAAGGGATGCCAACAAAGCATTTTCACGAATATTCTGCAAGAGATTGAGACCATACCCCTTGCGATCTTCAGTTGCGTATGCAATGCCTGCTTCAATTGCCTTCTGGACTGTCGATGTGTCAGTCTCTTTGCCATGCACATAGACTTTTCCAGACACACCTGAACCATAAGTATGACCAAAGATGCTCATCGCCATCTCTGTGCGACCAGCTCCCATGAGTCCCGCAAGTCCAACAATCTCACCTGCACGCACATTAATATTTGCATGATCGACAATCACACGCTGCTGATCAAGTGGATGATGGACTGTCCAATTTTCCACACGAAAGATTTCGTCCCCCATATGGGAAACATGGTCGGGGTAAAGATTGGTAAGTTCGCGACCGACCATTTTATGAATAAGTTCATCCTGATCAAGTGGATGCTCTTTTGAATTCGTCAACCAACCAACCGTAGAACCATCGCGAATAATCGTCACATTGTTTGCAATGGCTGCAATTTCATTCAACTTGTGAGAAATAATAACCGAAGTAACGCCTTGGTTATCACGCAAATCACGAATGATTTGCAGTAAATGAGACGAATCTTCGTCATTCAAAGCTGCGGTGGGCTCATCGAGTAACAGAAGTTTAACTTCTTTCGATAAAGCTTTCGCAATTTCCACGAGCTGCTGCTTACCCACACCAATATCCATAATCTTAGTGTCAGGATTTTCTTGAAGACCAACTTGCTGCATCACCTTAATGGCATCGGCGCGAGTTGCTTCCCAATCAATCACGCCATTCTTTTGGCGCTCATTACCGAGATATATATTTTCAGCAATTGAAAGGAATGGGCTCAATGCCAACTCCTGCTGAATCACTACAATACCTAGTTCTTCAGAATCCTTGATTTTTTTAAAGTTGCATTCTTTACCATCATATAAAATAGTGCCCGAGTATGAACCACTCGGATACACTCCTGAGAGTACATTCATCAATGTCGACTTTCCAGCACCGTTCTCACCACAAATTGCATGGATTTCACCACGAGCAATCTCCAAATTCACATTTGTAAGAGCTTTAACAGGACCGAAAGTTTTAGTGATGTTTTGCATCTGTAATATCATTTGGGAATTTGACATATTACACACCTCGTTTGCGTTTGCTCCTCGCCTGATAATATCTCAAGATTTAAACAAACACCTACTATTAATCTTATAGCGACTTTGCTACTCCTGTTCGCAAAGTCGCTATAGAATCTTCCATTTACTACTTAATAATAGGAGCAGCGATATCTTTCTGATATTGAGCTTCGCTGATGAATCCAACCTCAACTTCATAGTGTAAACCTTTTTGTTCACCTGTTGGGTTCTTAACTAATTCATCTGACTTCAACAGCCAAGTTGGAACTTCTGTCTTACCATTGTTCATAGAAGCATCGGTTGATTTCGGCTTCTTGCCGTCAGCAATTTGAGTCAAGATTGACGTTGTCTGATCTGCGAGTAGGGCAACATTCTTGAAAACAGTCTGTCCCTGTGCACCGTACGTGATGTTGCTGATAGCGATATCCATACCATCTTGGCCGGTGATGACTGGCCACGCAGATTTGTTCTGTTGGTTTGAAGCAGAGAATGGAATAGATGGAGTCATATCAGGACGTGCATTCTTGATTGACTTCATAATACCAAGTGAGATTGCATCATATGGAGAAAGGACAGCGGCAAGTGGCTTATCTCCAAGCTTGGTCATAAATGCATCCATTTGCTTTTGTGCTTGGGTTTGATCCCATGCGTGAACAGAAATCTTCTTCCAATCTGCATCTGTAGTGTCTTTGGTTACAAGACCTGATGGATCAACCAATTGACCTGACTGGAAGTAAGGCTTTAACAAATCCCAAGCCCCCTTAAAGAAGTAAGGTGCATTGTTATCATCATCTGAACCAGCAAAAAGTGCAATGTTCAGTGGTGTAGTCTTACCGCCGTTACCCTTTAAATCAAGCTTATCTATAATGGTATTTGCCTCGAGGATTCCAGTGCGTTCAAGATTGAAAGTCACATAATAATTAACGGCTTTGGTATTCATAACTAAGCGATCATAAGCAATGACAACGTCACCCTGTGATTCTGCCTGCTCAACAGCCGGACCAACAGCAGTGCCATCAACGGATGCAACGACAATCGCTTTTGCACCAGCAGAAACCAGATTGTTGATATCATTTGACTGCTGTGATGGGCTGTTATTTGCATACTCGAGCTTAGTCTTGAATCCTGCTTTTTTGAGATCCTTAACCAAATTGGCACCATCAACGTTCCAACGCTGATCAGCTTTGGTAGGCATTGAGATACCAACCAAATCACCTTTTTTAAGCGAGGTACTTGTTGCTGCTGAAGAACCACGGTTAGTAGTACTGCTACAAGCTGCCAACACTGCAACACTAGTAATAGTTATAAGAGCCGTATTTGCTAACTTTTTATAATTCATTTTAAATTTCCCCTTTTTTATTTAAATTTTAATATTTGAGAAATAAAAATACGTTCTAAAATTGATATGTATCTTGAAAACGTTTTAAAAAGATAATAACACTTCAGAATACGCTCAAAGTGAATGTATTCTGTCAATCTATGTTACATGTTCCTTATGGTTTAAAATTACTTGATAAAGGCTACGAATCTACTAACTTGGCTTTTATTCGGGTTGATATTTATCCGTACATATTTAGGAGCTGAATTCGGTAATCTGAAGTTATAGTTGTCCTAATTTTCTCCATATTTTATATTCTCCTTTTTTTAAAAAATTAGTAGCGCTTACAATTAATGTAGTATTTATGTACGTACATGTCAATAAAAAAATAATTTTTTCTTTTTTAGATGTACGCATAAATATTATTATACAAGAATAATGAATCTATATTACTCGCTTTAAATTTAGATTATGTAGCAAATTTTACAGAGGAATTGAACCCGAATCCACACTAGATTACTACCAAACCATCATTTCGAAGTTTCTGGAAAGGATCGGCAGTAAAGAGATCCTACCAGAGCTTATGATTAACAGTATGAAATTCCCCCAAGGAGCATTTTATAATTTAAACAGAAAAACAGAAATTTTTTTATAAATCTGCAGGTAAATTAAAAATATTACTAGAATATATTAAACCTATTGATGCACAATCATGGTTTTAAAAAAACTCGAGGGGGAATGGTGTGAAACAATTGGATAAGAGTGATAACGTTTATAAGTTTCTAATGCCCTTATTTTTTTCCAGGAGTCGTCTTCTGTTTAAGCTTTTACTTCTGCATATTAGGCGTGAACCTTTTTATGTATTCCCTTCCCATCTATGCATTTTTACTGCTCATTTCCTTGTTTCTATTTTATCAAACGGATAAAAATTTGAATGATTTGATAAAAAATGGAATAACGACCTTTTCTCAATATAGCTTTTATCATCTCTGCATTGGCATTTATATTGCATTATCATTCGTATTATTCGGGGTTTCCGCTGCATATGTACCTTTTTATTCTAACGGAGGATCTATCTTTGTTTGGTACTGCGCCCCAATGTCCTTACTTTGCTTCATTAGTTTTATACAATCCAAAAAACGAATAGACGTTCTAAATAAGAAATATCAAAATAATAATCAGAAAAAAAACGAACAATTTGCACGATAATTTCAATAGTTCAATGCTTCCATTTAAAGATATTGAATGAAACAAGCCCTATCTGAGACAGAATCGGATAGGGCTTGTTCTATTTTTTCACCATACATTTTATAAACAGTTTAGATGAATTAAAGATAAATTAAGCATATTTAGGGAATTTGGTCCGAATTCCTCTTACTTCTCTTTTTGGTTTCTGTATAATGTGTGAATGTAGCTGATCAGTTAGTTGGATTTGTGGATGAAAAGATTGAGATAACGAAACTGAAAAAATCCTTCGGTGACATATGTGGTTGATGAAGGAAGACTTCAGTCTTGTATTTTAGTATTTGAAAAAACGTTAAAAAGTATAGGGGAGAAACATGGAAGGTAAAACACATATTGTTGGGGGCTTAGCAGCTGGCGCCCTATATTTAAACTTTGGAGGAGCCGTTGGCCATGAAGCTCTTTTCTTTGGTAGTTTAGTACTTGGCGCTTTAATACCGGATATCGACCATACCGGTTCATCGATTGGCCGAAAGGTACCGTTGATTGATAATATAATCAGCTCGGTATTCGGTCATCGTTCCTTTACTCATAGTCTATTGTTTTTATTGTTAGCATTCTTCTTATTTCAGCAGACATCCTGGCCTAAAGATATTGAATTGGGTATCTTACTGGGGATGTTCAGTCACATGGTCCTGGATATGCTCACAAAAAAGGGAATTAAGTTATTATGGCCATTAAAAATTAATATAGGTATACCTGGAGGAATTCGAACCGGCGGTGCGATTGAACAAGGTTTTTTCACCGTTTTAGTCGTATATCTTTTTTATGCAGGTTACCATATTTATTTTTAAATCAAGGCACTGATTAACATATTATGCAGGGATAGCGTCAGGAAATGCAGTTTACAACGTTAAGACAATTTCAATATAAAAAGCCTAATTTCTCAATTTAATGCTGAAAAATTAGGCTTTTTTCAAAGTAACTATTAGTGAGGAAACGAAAGAACTGGCCCTTTAATCTTTTCAGACTTTTAACAGAAGTTTATCCATTTCACGTACTTGATCATATGCTTTTAATAGATATTCAGGGACCAGTGATCTGCCTAGTTCCCAAGCATTCTCTTCGATTTCTGCTAACAACTGCTCCTTTTCTTCTTTTTTACCATAAATAAGAGTCTTCATAACTCGTGTATTTTTCCTAAATTCTAAATAATAACCGAGCACATGATAAAGAATAATTTTAACAAAGTTTTCATCTGTTTCTCTAATTTTAAAGTTAATTTTTGCGTTATATCCGTTAATTTGTATATAGTTAAACTTTATCGTATTTGTCGATACGTTATAAATCATCGGTGCTTTGAGTTTATCGCTGAATTCAACATTTATATTTAGTTTAAGCCCTTGTAATGTATTTTTAATTATCATCTCAATATCCCAAATATAAAGCATTTTTCTCTATCCTTCCTAAAAAACACTTTCATCAATCGCAAGAAAACCTTTACTTGTTTCAATTTATTTTTCCTCACGCAAAAGTAGTTTAATATATAAAACATTTTATCTTTTTTTGTAATTTCTTAAGGGAGTATTTACGTAAGTTGCTGCAAATCCACACAATATGTAATTCTGATTTTAATTTTCCATATGTAATCCTCCTGATGAATTACTACATAAACCAAGAAATTATAAAATTGTCACGTTGAAGTATTTTAACATTACAATACGCTGCATAATGTAACAAGAGCCATTTATCTTAATATAATATTGAGCTAAAGGTTACGTAAGCGTAAAATAATCCCCACCTGGTTGACAGGTGGGGATCGCGTTATTATTTAGGTAAGTTTTTAAAATCTATACAAACGGTTGGGAGTGTTTTTGACCAAGGAAGTACTTTATCTAGGTCATTTTTATCTGTCAGATCAATGTTGGGTAACTTCTCAAACAGATAACGAAGATAATAATATGGATTTAAACCATTTTCCTTAGCTGTCTCCACGATACTATAGATGATTGCACTGGCCTTTGCACCTCGTGGTGTATTTGAGAATAGCCAGTTTTTCCTTCCAATCACAAAGGGCTTGATTGAGCGTTCACTGCGATTATTGTCAATCTCTAAACGCCCATCCTCGAGAAATACCACTAATTTATCCCATTGATTGAGACAGTAGGTTATTGCCTGACCTAAAGCACTTTTTGGTAACACTTTTTGCTCCTGTATTTTTAGCCATGCCAAAAAAGCATTCAAGACTGGCTTGCTGCGTTCTATACGTTGTTCATAACGTTCTTTAGGAGATACCTCTTTTAGGTTGCGCTCAATGCGAAATAGTTGGTTACAGTAATGGAGACCTTCGTTTGCTGCTGCCCCAGATGTCATTCGCTTCGAAGAAGGCAATACTTTTAATGCCTCATCGAACTTACGACGTGCATGTGCCCAACAACCGACAAGTTTTACATCAGGTACCTTATGGTACCCAGCGTATCCGTCTACCTGTAAATATCCTTTAAATCCTGATAGGAATTTCTCTGCGTTTTTGCCGGATCTAGTTTCCTGATAATCATAAAGGATGGTTGGCGGTCCTTCTTTTCCAGATCGGTAAAGCCAGAGATAAGATTTTGATGTGGCTGGTCGTTCAGGTTCATGAAGCACCTGTAAGGTTGTTTCATCCGCATGTAATACATCATTTTCCAAAAGAATTTGATGCATACGATCGTAAAGCAAAATCAGCCATTGGTTTGCTCCGTGAATCATCCAGTTGGCAAGGGTTTGGCGTGATAATATCACTCCAAGTCTGGTAAACTGCCGTTCTTGTCGATATAATGGCAACCCATCTACATATTTTTGGTTCATAATATGAGCCATTAAAGAAGGAGATGCTAAACTCCCAGACTGGACAGGTTTAGGCATTGGTGCTGTGACAATGGGCGTTTCAATTTCTTCACGCTCACAATGACGACAAGAGTAAATATACTGAACATGCTTAACCACTTTCAATTCCGCAGGAATGAATTTTAGTTCTTGGCGCATTTGCGTGCTCATCTCATGTAATTTTCCACCGCAACACGAACAAACTTGCTCACTAGAGGATAAACGATATTCAATCGTCTCTACAGGCAAGTTTTCTAACATCGTTTCACGATGTCCGCGTTTTTTACGGCGTCGTTGATAGGTGATAGATTCTAAAGTAGGTTCTGGCAATTCAGGATTTGCTTCTTTTTCAATTTCATTGAAAAGTTCCAATTGATCGGGGTTGGTTTTTTCACTGGAAAAGCTGAATCTTTTTTGCTGCAGAAGGCGAAACTGTTCTTCAAACCATTTTACTTTTGCCTCTAATTCGTTCTGCTTTTTTAGCTTCGCCTCTAATTCTGCATTATGCTTCTCCAGCATTTCCAAGCGTTGTAGAAGATCTTCAATTGTAGGGGTTGTGGTAGTTGAATTCGCTGACTTTTTCATAATTTTATTATACGACAAAACAGGCTAATTCTACGATTTTTCATTATTTAAATAACAGTTCTTGCTGTTACTACAGGGTGTGCTTGTTTTTGATCTAATGATAATCCATCAAGAAGCCATCGTAGTTGTCGTGGGCTAATTTTCAAAGGAACTGTACTACTGTCGGATGGCCAATGAAATTTTCCTCGTTCCAGTCGGCGATAATATAGCCAAAAACCATTGTGTTCCCAATGAAGGATTTTCAATTTATCTCTCCCACGATTACAAAATACAAATAGACTTGAAGAAAAGGGATCTAAATCAAATTCTTCCTTAACAAGAACAGCCAATCCATCAATAGATTTCCGTAAATCTGTACTACCTCGTGCGAGGTAGACTCGATCTACAGTTGCTTCATTTAACATAAAGATTTCAGCTTCATTACTACATCAAGAAAAAGCATCGGGTCATAACCTGGCTTCACTTCAATTGTAACTCCCGCCACCTTTACAGATAAGGAGTTCCCAGTTCCTGTTTGATCATCAATATCATCAATTGATAGCCAGTTTGAATTTGATGATACCCTAGCTTTATTTAATTCAGATGGGTTAAATTTTCTTAACCAGTACCTAAACTGGTGGATATTTAGTTCGTGATCTGCACACCACTTAGTTTGGGTTTGACCACTAGCTTTAAAATCAGTAATTCGAAGCTCCCATTCCTTACGTAAATTTAACTTATCCAATTAAAAACCTCCCCAAATTATTATTTGAGGAGATTATCTCATAGAGGTTCTTCTGTTAATAGGTGGGAGCTATTTGACGCTTACAAGGTTACAGTTTCCTCATAAAAAAAAGTTGATAGAATAGCCCTTTTAAATTGCACACGTTTGTATAGAAAGTGAAAGGAAAAGTTTTTATTATTAATTGGAAAGTTTTATTCAAATTAGATATTTTTTTATGTAAATGGATTGAAGGTATCTATGAAAGATTGTTTGGATTGGTATGCTTCTGAGGGCAATATGGTAGTAGCACTTTTTTATCATTTTATGCGCCTTAGAGGGTTCGAACCCGTGTTACCGCCGTGAAAGGGCGGTGTCTTAACCGCTCGACCAAGAGGCCATATATAATTAGGCAAAAAAAATAGCCCTTATATGGGCTTAGCCTGGCAACGTCCTACTCTCACAGGGACTTTCGTCCCAACTACCATCGGCGCTGAGAAGCTTAACTTCCGTGTTCGGTATGGGAACGGGTGTGACCTTCTCGCTATCATTACCAGACTTATTTGAGGTTCATTCCCTCAAAACTAGATAATCAAAAAGAAGTGTAAAGAACGAATAATCATTAATATTGGTTAAGTCCTCGATCGATTAGTATCAGTCAGCTCCACACGTCACCGCGCTTCCACCTCTGACCTATCAACCTGATCATCTTTCAGGGATCTTACTAGCTTGACGCTATGGGAAATCTCATCTCGAGGGGGGCTTCATGCTTAGATGCTTTCAGCACTTATCCCGTCCGCACATAGCTACCCAGCGATGCCTTTGGCAAGACAACTGGTACACCAGCGGTGCGTCCATCCCGGTCCTCTCGTACTAAGGACAGCTCCTCTCAAATTTCCTGCGCCCACGACGGATAGGGACCGAACTGTCTCACGACGTTCTGAACCCAGCTCGCGTACCGCTTTAATGGGCGAACAGCCCAACCCTTGGGACCGACTACAGCCCCAGGATGCGATGAGCCGACATCGAGGTGCCAAACCTCCCCGTCGATGTGGACTCTTGGGGGAGATAAGCCTGTTATCCCCAGGGTAGCTTTTATCCGTTGAGCGATGGCCCTTCCATGCGGAACCACCGGATCACTAAGCCCGACTTTCGTCCCTGCTCGACTTGTAGGTCTCGCAGTCAAGCTCCCTTGTGCCTTTACACTCTGCGAATGATTTCCAACCATTCTGAGGGAACCTTTGGGCGCCTCCGTTACTCTTTAGGAGGCGACCGCCCCAGTCAAACTGCCCACCTGACACTGTCTCCCACCCCGATAAGGGGTGCGGGTTAGAATTTCAATACAGCCAGGGTAGTATCCCACCAATGCCTCCACCGAAGCTGGCGCTCCGGCTTCAAAGGCTCCTACCTATCCTGTACAAGCTGTACCAAAATTCAATATCAGGCTACAGTAAAGCTCCATGGGGTCTTTCCGTCCTGTCGCGGGTAACCTGCATCTTCACAGGTACTATAATTTCACCGAGTCTCTCGTTGAGACAGTGTCCAGATCGTTACGCCTTTCGTGCGGGTCGGAACTTACCCGACAAGGAATTTCGCTACCTTAGGACCGTTATAGTTACGGCCGCCGTTTACTGGGGCTTCGATTCAGAGCTTTGCTTGCGCTAACCCCTCCTCTTAACCTTCCAGCACCGGGCAGGCGTCAGCCCCTATACTTCGCCTTGCGGCTTCGCAGAGACCTGTGTTTTTGCTAAACAGTCGCCTGGACCTATTCACTGCGGCTCTTCAGGGCGATTAACCCCAAAGAGCACCCCTTCTCCCGAAGTTACGGGGTCATTTTGCCGAGTTCCTTAACGAGAGTTCTCTCGCTCACCTTAGGATTCTCTCCTCGCCTACCTGTGTCGGTTTGCGGTACGGGCACCTTTTATCTCGCTAGAGGCTTTTCTTGGCAGTGTGGAATCAGGAACTTCGGTACTATATTTCCCTCGGCATCACAGCTCAGCCTTCACGGTGAACGGATTTTCCTATTCACCAGCCTAACTGCTTACACGCACATATCCAGCAGTGCGCTTACCCTATCCTCCTGCGTCCCCCCGTTGCTCAAACGATAAAGAGGTGGTACAGGAATATCAACCTGTTATCCATCGCCTACGCCTTTCGGCCTCGGCTTAGGTCCCGACTAACCCTGAGCGGACGAGCCTTCCTCAGGAAACCTTAGGCATTCGGTGGATGAGATTCTCACTCATCTTTCGCTACTCATACCGGCATTCTCACTTCTAAGCGCTCCACCAGTCCTTACGGTCTAGCTTCAACGCCCTTAGAACGCTCTCCTACCGCGGACACCTAATGGTGTCCACCCACAGCTTCGGTGATACGTTTAGCCCCGGTACATTTTCGGCGCAGAGTCACTCGACCAGTGAGCTATTACGCACTCTTTAAATGGTGGCTGCTTCTGAGCCAACATCCTGGTTGTCTAAGCAACTCCACATCCTTTTCCACTTAACGTATACTTTGGGACCTTAGCTGGTGGTCTGGGCTGTTTCCCTTTTGACTACGGATCTTATCACTCGCAGTCTGACTCCCACGGATAAGTCTTTGGCATTCGGAGTTTGTCTGAATTCGGTAACCCGATGAGGGCCCCTAGTCCAAACAGTGCTCTACCTCCAAGACTCTTACAACGTGAGGCTAGCCCTAAAGCTATTTCGGAGAGAACCAGCTATCTCCAAGTTCGATTGGAATTTCTCCGCTACCCACACCTCATCCGCGCACTTTTCAACGTGCGTCGGTTCGGGCCTCCAGTAGGTGTTACCCTACCTTCACCCTGGACATGGGTAGATCACCTGGTTTCGGGTCTACGACCACATACTAAAATCGCCCTATTCAGACTCGCTTTCGCTGCGGCTCCGTTTCATCAACTTAACCTTGCATGGGATCGTAACTCGCCGGTTCATTCTACAAAAGGCACGCCATTACCCATAAAAGGGCTTTGACTACTTGTAGGCACACGGTTTCAGGAACTGTTTCACTCCCCTTCCGGGTGCTTTTCACCTTTCCCTCACGGTACTGGTTCACTATCGGTCACTAGGGAGTATTTAGCCTTGGGAGATGGTCCTCCCAGCTTCCGACCGGATTTCACGTGTCCGGCCGTACTCAGGATCCACTCAGGAGGGAACGAAGTTTCAACTACAGGGTTTTTACCTTCTATGACGGACCTTTCCAGATCGCTTCATTTACCCCGTTCCTTTGTAACTCCATGTAGAGTGTCCTACAACCCCGAAAGGCAAGCCTTTCGGTTTGGGCTGTTCCCATTTCGCTCGCCGCTACTTAGGGAATCGCAATTGCTTTCTCTTCCTCCGGGTACTTAGATGTTTCAGTTCCCCGGGTCTGCCTTCATTATCCTATGTATTCAGATAAAGATACTGCTCCATTACGAGCAGTGGGTTCCCCCATTTGGAAATCTCCGGATCAAAGCTTACTTACAGCTCCCCGAAGCATATCGGTGTTAGTACCGTCCTTCATCGGCTCCTAGTGCCAAGGCATCCACCGTGCGCCCTTTCTAACTTAACCTAAAAGGTTTTTTCTTCTTAATTAAATAAGAGAGAAAACTAAAATGGCGATTACTCGGTTCTTTCTTGACTTCTTCTTATACGATTATCTAGTTTTCAAGGAACAAAAATAAACTTTGAGAGAATTATTCCCTCAAAACTAAACAAACAAAATCCGTCAAACAATCTGTGATGTCCGTTAGGACATTTTCCTTAGAAAGGAGGTGATCCAGCCGCACCTTCCGATACGGCTACCTTGTTACGACTTCACCCCAATCATCTGTCCCACCTTAGGCGGCTGGCTCCTTACGGTTACCCCACCGACTTCGGGTGTTACAAACTCTCGTGGTGTGACGGGCGGTGTGTACAAGGCCCGGGAACGTATTCACCGCGGCATGCTGATCCGCGATTACTAGCGATTCCGGCTTCATGTAGGCGAGTTGCAGCCTACAATCCGAACTGAGAATGGTTTTATGGGATTGGCTCCACCTCGCGGCTTCGCTGCCCTTTGTACCATCCATTGTAGCACGTGTGTAGCCCAGGTCATAAGGGGCATGATGATTTGACGTCATCCCCACCTTCCTCCGGTTTGTCACCGGCAGTCACCTTAGAGTGCCCAACTAAATGCTGGCAACTAAGATCAAGGGTTGCGCTCGTTGCGGGACTTAACCCAACATCTCACGACACGAGCTGACGACAACCATGCACCACCTGTCACTCTGTCCCCCGAAGGGGAACGTCCTATCTCTAGGAGTGTCAGAGGATGTCAAGACCTGGTAAGGTTCTTCGCGTTGCTTCGAATTAAACCACATGCTCCACCGCTTGTGCGGGCCCCCGTCAATTCCTTTGAGTTTCAGCCTTGCGGCCGTACTCCCCAGGCGGAGTGCTTAATGCGTTAGCTGCAGCACTAAAGGGCGGAAACCCTCTAACACTTAGCACTCATCGTTTACGGCGTGGACTACCAGGGTATCTAATCCTGTTTGCTCCCCACGCTTTCGCGCCTCAGCGTCAGTTACAGACCAGAAAGCCGCCTTCGCCACTGGTGTTCCTCCACATCTCTACGCATTTCACCGCTACACGTGGAATTCCGCTTTCCTCTTCTGCACTCAAGTCCCCCAGTTTCCAATGACCCTCCACGGTTGAGCCGTGGGCTTTCACATCAGACTTAAAGGACCGCCTGCGCGCGCTTTACGCCCAATAATTCCGGACAACGCTTGCCACCTACGTATTACCGCGGCTGCTGGCACGTAGTTAGCCGTGGCTTTCTGGTTAGGTACCGTCAAGGTACCGGCAGTTACTCCGATACTTGTTCTTCCCTAACAACAGAGTTTTACGACCCGAAGGCCTTCATCACTCACGCGGCGTTGCTCCGTCAGACTTTCGTCCATTGCGGAAGATTCCCTACTGCTGCCTCCCGTAGGAGTCTGGGCCGTGTCTCAGTCCCAGTGTGGCCGATCACCCTCTCAGGTCGGCTACGCATCGTCGCCTTGGTGAGCCGTTACCTCACCAACTAGCTAATGCGCCGCGGGCCCATCTGTAAGTGTCAGCCGAAACCGACTTTCAGCTTCACCTCATGAGAGGTAAAGAATTATCCGGTATTAGCACCGGTTTCCCGATGTTATCCCAGTCTTACAGGCAGGTTGCCCACGTGTTACTCACCCGTCCGCCGCTAACCATCAGGAGCAAGCTCCTAATGATTCGCTCGACTTGCATGTATTAGGCACGCCGCCAGCGTTCGTCCTGAGCCAGGATCAAACTCTCCATTAAAGAGTATGAGTTAGCTCATAAATGTTACGTTGGCTAGTGAATACTAGATTCACTATATTTTTATTGTTGACGTTTTTGTTTGTTTAGTTTTCAAAGAACAATCATTTGTCTTAGCGACATTTATTATCCTATCACACTAATTCGTCCTTGTCAACTTCTACGAAAAATATTTGTTTTAAATAATTTCCATTGGAAGTTGTTCACGAGTCAGCTTTAATACTATAACACTATCAATCATATACATGCAATAGTTTTCTTAAATAAATCGTCTTTTATACTGTTTTTCAATGAATAAAACTAAACTAATGCCGGAAATTTCAACATTTTTAAGCCATTTCCCTTTTTTAATAATAGAGAAGGGAATCTGGTGAGGGTCCCTTCTCTGGATCAATTGATAAAACTCGTAGTGCCAGGAACCTCTTTAACAGGCACTCGTAGCAACTTTAAACTCCGCATCTGTCTTTTCCATTATTTCTTCAACAGACACTCCTTCCTGTGCTTCAATAAGGACCATACCTTCAGGTGTAAAATCAAAAACAGCCAGATCTGTTATTAACCGGTCCACAACCCGCTGTCCAGTGAGCGGCAACGTACAGTTCTTCTTAATTTTCGATTCTCCGTGCTTATTCACATGTTCCATGATAACGACTACTCTTTTGGCTCCATTTACCAAATCCATGGCGCCACCCATGCCTTTTACCATTTTCCCAGGGATCATCCAATTTGCCAGATCACCTTGTTCCGAAACTTCCATTCCCCCGAGAATAGCGAGATCAATATGGCCGTCCCGAATCATAGCAAACGATTCAGCGCTATCAAAAAAAGAAGATCCCGCAACGGTTGTTACCGTTTCTTTGCCCGCATTGATTAAATCCGGATCCTCTTCACCATCTACAGGATAAGGGCCAATGCCTAATAAGCCATTTTCTGACTGAAGCAAGACATTAAAATCTGCAGGGATCTCATTTGCTACAAGTGTAGGCATCCCAATCCCCAGATTGACGTTCATTCCATCTTCGATTTCCTTAACGGCTCTTTTTACAATTGCAAGACGTTTATCTATCATATTGGTAATCTCCCTTCTTTAAAGAATTAAGCCTGGACAACGGTCCGACGCTCAATTCTTTTTTGATAACCTGTTCCAAGCAGCAAACGCTGCACGTAAACACCAGGTGTATGGATTTGATCAGGATCAAGTTCACCAGGTTCAACAATTTCTTCTACTTCCGCAATCGTGATCTTTCCAGCCATCGCTGCTAATGGGTTAAAATTACGGGCCGTCTTTCGGAAAACAAGATTTCCAAGTGTATCTGCTTTCCATGCCTTAACAAGCGCAAAGTCACCCATAATCCCTTCCTCAAGTAAGTAGTTCTTACCATTAAACTCTTTTGTTTCCTTGCCCTCAGCGATTGGCGTACCGACACCTGTTGCTGTATAAAACCCCGGGATGCCTGCACCGCCTGCCCGAATTCGCTCCGCAAGCGTACCTTGCGGCGTTAACTCAACTTCTAATTCGCCACTTAAAAACTGTTGTTCGAAAATTTTATTTTCACCCACATACGAAGATACCATTTTCTTAATCTGACGATTCGCAAGTAGCAGGCCTAGCCCCCAGTCATCCACACCACAATTGTTACTGACAATCGTTAAATCTTTTGACCCTTTTTCTTTCAGCGCCTGGATGAGAAACTCTGGAATTCCAGAAAGTCCAAATCCCCCAACAATGATCGTTGAGCCGTCTTTAATATCGGAAACAGCTTCTGAGAATGAAGTTATCACTTTGCTGCCTTTCATGTAACACTCCTCCTTCATATTCATAAGGTCCAAGACCTTATCAGATTTATTTAATACTAGTATTCTATTTCTTAAAAAACTGACCTAAAGGGACCCTAGTAAAGAATCTTACTCGAGGCACTGATCATGAACCCTTCACTTGGGTAGGTAGAATTTATCAATTAAAACCTGTTTATTTACAATCTCAGGTATATTTTCATTATTTAGGGCACGGATTAAATTTTTGGCAATCACGACAGTAGAATCCCTTGCGGCTCTACTGCTAATACCACCCATATGCGGGCTGACGACCACATTCTTTAGTTGAAAAAAAGGATGATCCTTTGGCGGAGGTTCTACAGTAAAAACATCGATACCTGCACCTGCAAAAAGACAGTTTTTCAATGAAACTTCTAAATCGACCTCATTGACAAGTCCACCTCTTGCTGTATTAATCAGAACGGCTGTTTTTTTCATCCGTTTAAATAAGGTGTAATCAATAAGTTTCTCTGTTTCCCTCGTTAAAGGCAGATGTAAGCTCACAGCGTCACTTTCAGAAAATACTCGCTCTAGAGAAGTGGTTAGCTCCAGACCATAGAGATCTGCGATCTGCTGCTTCTCATCTGTAATCCGCCTTACATAGGCAAGGGCCTTCATGCCAAATCCATGCACCAATATTTTTGCTGTTTTTTGAGCAACTAAACCAAAGCCAAGAAGTCCCACTGTTTTTCCGTGAAGCTCCGTCGTATAGGTTTGATTACGAATCGCAAAATTTCCTGCGCGGGTTTCTTGATTAAGCATGGGGATTTTCTTCATTACTGCCAACAGCAAGGCAACTGTATGTTCGGCTGTTGCTTGGCTGTTTATATTGGGAGCATGGAGGATCGCAATTCCTTTTTTAGTGGCATATTCAACATCAATGTTATCCAATCCGGTTCCGGCTCCTGAAATCGCTTTGACATTCTGGCAGTGATCCAATATCTCCCTGGTAATTTTGGCCGGTGAACGAAGAATAATCCCATCCACTTTATGATTTTTTAAATAATCGATTATCTTCGGCTCGTTAAATTCAGGGAGTTTCTTCACCGTTGCCAGCTCATTTAATACATGCTCCCCATCAGGGTGAATCATAGAGAAAATCTGCAGAATATGATATTTTTTCATTCCTGCCACATCCTTAAATCGGGGTTCCTGAGCTATTTTTGCCATTAACATCTTCCATCATCTCAAGAAGCCGCTTCTGCCAGGATTGAAGATTTTATCATCCTTCGGCCAGGTATGTCGTGTTTTCAACCGTCATTCTTTTAATTTCTGACTCTGTGAACCCATTCTCTGCTAAATTTTTAACAAAGGTGATCATTCCTTCATCTGGGAACGGATTTGTTTTCTGTCCGAGGTCGGAAGATAAAATCACTTTTTCAACTCCTAAATAACGAATATGCTCATAGATTTCTTCCCAGGTAATTCCATAATCTGGAGTAATGCAGCCAAAACACTCTTCCATGTATGCACCCATATCAATTAATTCTTTTTGTTCTTCTTTCGTAAAGGCGATCGATGAGAAGGTTGGATGGGTACAGACGATTTTTTTCACCTTATGATCTCTTGCAGCAGAAACTAGAGCGAAAATTTCTGTTTTGCTTAAATGGCCTGTAGCCAAAATAAGATTGTTTTCGGCAATTAAATCCAATACCTCATGTACCGGCTCTTTAAGTTTTCCTTCTTCAAGAATGGTAATCCCCGTTTGTGTCTTTCCTTGTTTTCTGCGATCAAATTGCACCTGTGCCCATGGCGGCAATTCATCATAGCCTGCCTGACCAAACGTATACTGAATCTCGTTTTCAGCATCAAAAGTTGGCATCCAGACAATCTTAGCACCATCTTTAGCCGCCATCTCTACCGCTGTTGGATTGATCCCTCCCACGGAATTGTTCAATGTGATGGCACCGATTGGGTTAATCGCCGGATAGAGTTTCTTTACAAGGCGTGCTCTTTCCGCTGTACAAAAATAGTGTGATTTGATCCCAAATCCCTTCATGCCAATTTTCAAAAGACGTTCAGCGTAGTCAAAATCATCAAGACTCCTTTGCGGGATATCCGGACCTGTATGAACATGTAAATCGTAAGCACCTTCAAGTAATTTTTCGTACATAAAACATTCCCCTCTCCTATTTATGTTTTGGCATTGGATATTCTTCTTCGTTCAGCACCCATCCATCTTTCAATGAAAAATCAACCCGCGGCGGACAAAAGATATCCACTAATTGATTACTCCCGGCCCCAACAGACTGTGATGTGTGAATAGCTCCCGGCGGGATCACCGCAACGGAAGGGCTGGCACAATGCTCATGATCATCCGAGCGCCATTTATTCATGTCTGGTAACCATGGCCAGCGAAGATGGTGAACAAATTCCCCTTCAATTGCCAGAGAGCTTTGTTCAAAGTCATCATGTGAATGCGGCGACATTTTAGACGGATCACGGGGTCCCTCAAACGGTTCCAAAAAGTTCACCATGAACGTGGAGCATCTAAAAATACGGCCAAATCTCCCTTCCTCTTTTGGAACATCAAGACTGTACACTCTTACTTTGTAACCGGATGCCGCCTCTGGCCATGGTTTAAATAAGGCGACATTCGGATGTGGTTCAGCATAGGATGATTGATTAACTGGAAGATTCTCCAAGTCGGCATTCGCTGAACTGAATAAGCGAATTACTTTACCGCCCTTGATCAGCTTAATCTCGCTTTCCCCCAGAGGAATGATTGCCAGACTAAATCCAGCTACCTCCGTTTCACTTCCATTCCAAGTGACTACAGCTTTACTTTCCTTATCAGGTAAAAGTAAAACATATTCATCTACTTGATCTTTCCGTGTAAAAACTCCGCCTTCTTCTGCCTCTGAATAGGCAATGAAGAAATTCTGTCCCCTCATCCACCATGTTTTTGACAATGGGTTTGTTTCATTTGGCGGCTGCTCATAAAACTTTTCATACTCAGCTCCGGCAAACTCAGAAAAACCAGCCTGCGAATCTTTCGGTTTTTCCAATGTTGCACGCGGATCACTTTTATCAAACATACGTACACCTCCGAGTTGTTTAGAAATAATGGTATTCCTCTATCTATATATCTCTTAGTCCCTTTTTAATAAACCGCTTACAAAAAGTCCCTGAAACACTCACAATCTCAAGGACTTTTGGTCAATTCTTTAACAATATTTCCTAGCCCTTGAAAGGTCAAATCATTTATTGTATTTTTATAATAGAGTTGTTTTATCTTTGTACCTGAAGAAATTTTTTTATTAAAAATTTTTCTTTGGGTATTTTTTTATTCCAAATCTTTACCAATTGTTTCCGGAATGATGAGTGTTGCTACAACAGCCAAGATAAACAACGCTACCGAGGAATATAATAGTGCATTTCCAACCCCGACTGTCATGGCGATTGCACCTGAACCGGTGATCGCAAATGCTGACACACCGCGCCCAACATTGTAGCATAGCCCCTGGCCTGAGCTGCGTAATTTTGTTGGATACATTTCAGCCAGAATGGTACCAAAACCACCGTAGTATCCTACTGCAAACATTCCCACGAATGCCATAAGGATTAAGAAAACCGTCAAATGACTAGCACCTGATAAGATAAAAGCTGGAATCACAATAACTGCGCCTAGGAAATAGATAGCAAAACTTTTTTTCCGCCCAATTCTATCACTGAAGAAGCCGAACAAAATATAGCCTATGATACTTCCAATATAGTAAGGAATAGTAAGTAAAGATGCTTGAACGATTGAGAAGCCGGCGCCGCCATGATCCTTTGCTGTTCCTAAATAGGTAGGAAGCCATGAAGCTATTGGATAACTAGCACCCAAACCAATCACACAGAAAATCACTCCGACAAGGGTAACTTTTAATAGATTACCGCGGAACAGATCGAGCCATGATGTCTTAACAATCTCTTTTACCTTTGTCTCTTGTTCTTTCCAAATTTCAGGCTCTTCCACATTCTTACGAATCCAGAATACAAGAATAGCAGGAATGATCCCAATAAAGAATAATGGACGCCATCCAAATGCTTGGATAATAGGACCTGCAATAAAGGAGGCAGCTAATCCGCCGACAGCGTATCCTGATTGCATAATGGACATTGCCTTCCCACGATGTTTCTTTGGCCAAGTTTCAGAGATGAGTGCAGCCCCTGCTGACCATTCCCCGCCCATTCCTAAACCAACAAGAACACGGAAGAACATCAACTGCCAAATCCCTTGGGATAAACCACTTAAGGCTGTAGCAACTGCATAGATGAGTACGGTAAGCGTCAATGCCCTCATTCGGCCAAAACGATCGGCTACCCGTCCAAAAACCATTCCACCAAGGGCAGATGCAACAACGGTAACCGAGGCTACTAACCCTGTACTAGCGGTTGTTAACCCCCACTCCTTAATTAACGTGACAATAGTGAAATTATAAAGTAAGAAATCAAAAGCATCGAGAGTCCATCCTAAAAATGCGGCAACAAGAGCTTTCCATTGTTTTTTATTAATTTCTTTATACCATGACTGCTGCCTAACTCCAGCTTCAATACTTGGTTGTATTGCAGGCATTCCATTAACCTCCATTCGATTTATACTAAGTGTAAACTCAGTTCTTCAAGAACCGACTTTGCTCCCTTTACGAAAAAGGCCACATCATTGTCGTATACTAGGTAACGTACTCCCATTTCAATTGCTCGATTTGCCTGTTCTTGGTTCGCGACAAACGTTCCCGCTACCTTCCCATTCTCCTTTGCCGCCATACATAGTCTTTTCAAGGCCTCCTGTACAAGCGGGTGATTCGTTTGTCCAGGGATTCCCAGTGAATTGCTTAGATCAGAAGGTCCCAAAAACAAGACATCTACACCCTCAACCGCTGCAATCTCTTCAACATTTTCTAATGCTTCTTTACTTTCGATTTGAACGACTACAAGTTGTTTGGAAAGTGAGTCGGCAAAATGCTCATTTTTATTTTTGAGTGTATACTTTGCAGCACGAGTAGAAAGCGATAATCCCCGCATTCCTAAAGGGCTGTATCTTGATGCATCTACCACCTTTTTCGCCATGTCTAAACTGCCTACTTCAGGAGCTTGTACACCTTGGCTCCCTGCTTCCAGCATGCGCAGGATCGGGCTTTCTTCAACTCCAGGGACTCGAATAACAGTTGATATTCCTGCAGCTTCCCCCGCCCTGATTAACACCTCTGCTTGGTTAAAATCCAAAGCGGAATGTTCCATATCAAGAATCAAGAAGTCAAAACCCAAGTAACCAAGAATTTCAGATGAGACTGGACTTGAGAACTTACTAAAGGTTCCAACAACTGTCTTTCCAGCTGATAGTTTTTCTTTTACCGTAATCATGGAAGATCACATCCTTTCTTCTTCGTATATAAATAGTGTTGTTCTCTGTTTCTTCCACTGTTCTCGTGCGAACTACCCAATTGGACGGGCAAAAGTTCTCCCGCCAATCGGAATTCCTTTTTTTGAAAACGTTTACCCATTTTGTCAAAAAAATAATGCGGTCCCAAGTGCTTGGTCATTTGAAATCTCATTATTCTTGCATGAAGAGAATAAAAGGATAATTGCTGAAACCATTTATCAGCTAAAAGATTATCGACTCTCCTCTCCACTAACAAATTTTAATTTATCTAAAAGCGCTTTAAAGGCATATTCTTTTTGCGCTCTCAAAGCCTCTTCTGCCTCTTCAGGATTTCCTTGCCTCAGGGCATCAACAATTTGTTGATGTTCCTTATTTGATTTTTCTCGGCGATCGCCAACGAGGGCAAACACGGATTTTGAGTATTGTGATCGATCCATAAGGGAAAGAATCATTTCAAATAACATTTCATTCCCTGATAATTGATAGAGCTTTTGATGGAAGGCTGTGTTCAAACGACTGATTTGTTTCACATCGTCTTCTACCAAATATTTATCAATCTCATCCACAATCTTTTGCAACTCGTCTATTCCTTTGGCATCTGCATTTGTTGCCGCCAGCCTGGTGGCAAATGCCTCCATTTCCAACCGAATGGCAAAAATCTCGCCTGCTTTTTTAATATTAATTAAACTTACACGTGATCCCACATGTGGAATATTTTCAACCAGTCCATCAGCTTCTAGTTTTTTTAATGCTTCACGAACTGGAATATCACTTACTCCAAACTTATTGGCAACTTCTCTGGCAACAATCTTTTGGCCTTGACCTAAAAGTCCATTGATGATATCTTCTTTTAAGCTTTCATAAACCATTTCCATTTTTGTACTATATTTCCTACCTGTGGATACTGCCATAACCATTCACCCCCTTTTTAAAAATATATTATATATAATATATAATATATTATATATTTTCAGTCAATATATATTTTTTAGAAAATTTTTTAAATTATTTTTATTATGGCTTTTTATTCAGGTTCCTGGACTGCTGCTTTACGATCTAGTTGATGAATATATTCAAAGCCTCTCAGCACATACTGAAGGGGTTTTTTGTTTTTGACAACTTTCAGGGCGTGACATGCACAATATGAAAGATATCCGTCAGAATTTTGCGAATAATCGAGTTGACGACTTCAGTTCGTATGTGAGACGTGTATATGGCTGAATTTACGTGTTTATCGACTTTGTGCGGACGAGAGCTAGAATGTTAACATTTTTACTGTAAAGAAGAAACATAACAGGACTCTGCAAGTAAATAAGGGAAAGGAATGATTTGTTATCAGTCATTTACGACTAACTTATACAGGTGAAATGGAAAAAGCCATGCATGGGGCCCATGGTGTGGGTTATGAGGTATATCGAAGAAGGCATGATGTGAGAATGGTGGTCGAAAAGCGCCGAGATGAGGATTACCGTAAAAGCTACATGATCATTGAGCAAATCAAGAGGCTGACCCACCGCTAAACTCTAGAGATTATTAGTGTAAAAAATACCTGATTTTAGACACAATTCTGATTTTCTTGCATTCTTCTGTTCAAAGATGCACCGACTTCAGTCTCAGTTGTGGTTATTTTGCATTCCTTTGTCCGGAGGCCCGTTCCCTTCTCCACAACGTAAAAAAAAGACAACCTCAATCAAGGTTGTCTTTTTCTTGCCTGGCAACGTCCTACTCTCACAGGGACTTTCGTCCCAACTACCATCGGCGCTGAGAAGCTTAACTTCCGTGTTCGGTATGGGAACGGGTGTGACCTTCTCGCTATCATTACCAGACTTATTTGAGGTTCATTCCCTCAAAACTAGATAATCAAAAAGAAGTGTAAAGAACGAATAATCATTAATATTGGTTAAGTCCTCGATCGATTAGTATCAGTCAGCTCCACACGTCACCGCGCTTCCACCTCTGACCTATCAACCTGATCATCTTTCAGGGATCTTACTAGCTTGACGCTATGGGAAATCTCATCTCGAGGGGGGCTTCATGCTTAGATGCTTTCAGCACTTATCCCGTCCGCACATAGCTACCCAGCGATGCCTTTGGCAAGACAACTGGTACACCAGCGGTGCGTCCATCCCGGTCCTCTCGTACTAAGGACAGCTCCTCTCAAATTTCCTGCGCCCACGACGGATAGGGACCGAACTGTCTCACGACGTTCTGAACCCAGCTCGCGTACCGCTTTAATGGGCGAACAGCCCAACCCTTGGGACCGACTACAGCCCCAGGATGCGATGAGCCGACATCGAGGTGCCAAACCTCCCCGTCGATGTGGACTCTTGGGGGAGATAAGCCTGTTATCCCCAGGGTAGCTTTTATCCGTTGAGCGATGGCCCTTCCATGCGGAACCACCGGATCACTAAGCCCGACTTTCGTCCCTGCTCGACTTGTAGGTCTCGCAGTCAAGCTCCCTTGTGCCTTTACACTCTGCGAATGATTTCCAACCATTCTGAGGGAAC
Organism: Neobacillus sp. PS3-12; assembly: GCF_030915385.1. Classification (GTDB taxonomy): domain Bacteria; phylum Bacillota; class Bacilli; order Bacillales; family Cytobacillaceae; genus JAEVLT01. The sequence continues at coordinate 2,091,263 of NZ_CP133268.1, forward strand.
CTTTGGGCGCCTCCGTTACTCTTTAGGAGGCGACCGCCCCAGTCAAACTGCCCACCTGACACTGTCTCCCACCCCGATAAGGGGTGCGGGTTAGAATTTCAATACAGCCAGGGTAGTATCCCACCAATGCCTCCACCGAAGCTGGCGCTCCGGCTTCAAAGGCTCCTACCTATCCTGTACAAGCTGTACCAAAATTCAATATCAGGCTACAGTAAAGCTCCATGGGGTCTTTCCGTCCTGTCGCGGGTAACCTGCATCTTCACAGGTACTATAATTTCACCGAGTCTCTCGTTGAGACAGTGTCCAGATCGTTACGCCTTTCGTGCGGGTCGGAACTTACCCGACAAGGAATTTCGCTACCTTAGGACCGTTATAGTTACGGCCGCCGTTTACTGGGGCTTCGATTCAGAGCTTCGCTTGCGCTAACCCCTCCTCTTAACCTTCCAGCACCGGGCAGGCGTCAGCCCCTATACTTCGCCTTGCGGCTTCGCAGAGACCTGTGTTTTTGCTAAACAGTCGCCTGGACCTATTCACTGCGGCTCTTCAGGGCGATTAACCCCAAAGAGCACCCCTTCTCCCGAAGTTACGGGGTCATTTTGCCGAGTTCCTTAACGAGAGTTCTCTCGCTCACCTTAGGATTCTCTCCTCGCCTACCTGTGTCGGTTTGCGGTACGGGCACCTTTTATCTCGCTAGAGGCTTTTCTTGGCAGTGTGGAATCAGGAACTTCGGTACTATATTTCCCTCGGCATCACAGCTCAGCCTTTGCGGTGAACGGATTTTCCTATTCACCAGCCTAACTGCTTACACGCACATATCCAGCAGTGCGCTTACCCTATCCTCCTGCGTCCCCCCGTTGCTCAAACGATAAAGAGGTGGTACAGGAATATCAACCTGTTATCCATCGCCTACGCCTTTCGGCCTCGGCTTAGGTCCCGACTAACCCTGAGCGGACGAGCCTTCCTCAGGAAACCTTAGGCATTCGGTGGATGAGATTCTCACTCATCTTTCGCTACTCATACCGGCATTCTCACTTCTAAGCGCTCCACCAGTCCTTACGGTCTAGCTTCAACGCCCTTAGAACGCTCTCCTACCGCGGACACCTAATGGTGTCCACCCACAGCTTCGGTGATACGTTTAGCCCCGGTACATTTTCGGCGCAGAGTCACTCGACCAGTGAGCTATTACGCACTCTTTAAATGGTGGCTGCTTCTGAGCCAACATCCTGGTTGTCTAAGCAACTCCACATCCTTTTCCACTTAACGTATACTTTGGGACCTTAGCTGGTGGTCTGGGCTGTTTCCCTTTTGACTACGGATCTTATCACTCGCAGTCTGACTCCCACGGATAAGTCTTTGGCATTCGGAGTTTGTCTGAATTCGGTAACCCGATGAGGGCCCCTAGTCCAAACAGTGCTCTACCTCCAAGACTCTTACAACGTGAGGCTAGCCCTAAAGCTATTTCGGAGAGAACCAGCTATCTCCAAGTTCGATTGGAATTTCTCCGCTACCCACACCTCATCCGCGCACTTTTCAACGTGCGTCGGTTCGGGCCTCCAGTAGGTGTTACCCTACCTTCACCCTGGACATGGGTAGATCACCTGGTTTCGGGTCTACGACCACATACTAAAATCGCCCTATTCAGACTCGCTTTCGCTGCGGCTCCGTTTCATCAACTTAACCTTGCATGGGATCGTAACTCGCCGGTTCATTCTACAAAAGGCACGCCATTACCCATAAAAGGGCTTTGACTACTTGTAGGCACACGGTTTCAGGAACTGTTTCACTCCCCTTCCGGGGTGCTTTTCACCTTTCCCTCACGGTACTGGTTCACTATCGGTCACTAGGGAGTATTTAGCCTTGGGAGATGGTCCTCCCAGCTTCCGACCGGATTTCACGTGTCCGGCCGTACTCAGGATCCACTCAGGAGGGAACGAAGTTTCAACTACAGGGTTTTTACCTTCTATGACGGACCTTTCCAGATCGCTTCATTTACCCCGTTCCTTTGTAACTCCATGTAGAGTGTCCTACAACCCCGAAAGGCAAGCCTTTCGGTTTGGGCTGTTCCCATTTCGCTCGCCGCTACTTAGGGAATCGCAATTGCTTTCTCTTCCTCCGGGTACTTAGATGTTTCAGTTCCCCGGGTCTGCCTTCATTATCCTATGTATTCAGATAAAGATACTGCTCCATTACGAGCAGTGGGTTCCCCCATTCGGAAATCTCCGGATCAAAGCTTACTTACAGCTCCCCGAAGCATATCGGTGTTAGTACCGTCCTTCATCGGCTCCTAGTGCCAAGGCATCCACCGTGCGCCCTTTCTAACTTAACCTAAAAGGTTTTTTCTTCTTAATTAAATAAGAGAGAAAACTAAAATGGCGATTACTCGGTTCTTTCTTGACTTCTTCTTATACGATTATCTAGTTTTCAAGGAACAAAAATAAACTTTGAGAGAATTATTCCCTCAAAACTAAACAAACAAAATCCGTCAAACAATCTGTGATGTCCGTTAGGACATTTTCCTTAGAAAGGAGGTGATCCAGCCGCACCTTCCGATACGGCTACCTTGTTACGACTTCACCCCAATCATCTGTCCCACCTTAGGCGGCTGGCTCCTTACGGTTACCCCACCGACTTCGGGTGTTACAAACTCTCGTGGTGTGACGGGCGGTGTGTACAAGGCCCGGGAACGTATTCACCGCGGCATGCTGATCCGCGATTACTAGCGATTCCGGCTTCATGTAGGCGAGTTGCAGCCTACAATCCGAACTGAGAATGGTTTTATGGGATTGGCTCCACCTCGCGGCTTCGCTGCCCTTTGTACCATCCATTGTAGCACGTGTGTAGCCCAGGTCATAAGGGGCATGATGATTTGACGTCATCCCCACCTTCCTCCGGTTTGTCACCGGCAGTCACCTTAGAGTGCCCAACTAAATGCTGGCAACTAAGATCAAGGGTTGCGCTCGTTGCGGGACTTAACCCAACATCTCACGACACGAGCTGACGACAACCATGCACCACCTGTCACTCTGTCCCCCGAAGGGGAACGTCCTATCTCTAGGAGTGTCAGAGGATGTCAAGACCTGGTAAGGTTCTTCGCGTTGCTTCGAATTAAACCACATGCTCCACCGCTTGTGCGGGCCCCCGTCAATTCCTTTGAGTTTCAGCCTTGCGGCCGTACTCCCCAGGCGGAGTGCTTAATGCGTTAGCTGCAGCACTAAAGGGCGGAAACCCTCTAACACTTAGCACTCATCGTTTACGGCGTGGACTACCAGGGTATCTAATCCTGTTTGCTCCCCACGCTTTCGCGCCTCAGCGTCAGTTACAGACCAGAAAGCCGCCTTCGCCACTGGTGTTCCTCCACATCTCTACGCATTTCACCGCTACACGTGGAATTCCGCTTTCCTCTTCTGCACTCAAGTCCCCCAGTTTCCAATGACCCTCCACGGTTGAGCCGTGGGCTTTCACATCAGACTTAAAGGACCGCCTGCGCGCGCTTTACGCCCAATAATTCCGGACAACGCTTGCCACCTACGTATTACCGCGGCTGCTGGCACGTAGTTAGCCGTGGCTTTCTGGTTAGGTACCGTCAAGGTACCGGCAGTTACTCCGATACTTGTTCTTCCCTAACAACAGAGTTTTACGACCCGAAGGCCTTCATCACTCACGCGGCGTTGCTCCGTCAGACTTTCGTCCATTGCGGAAGATTCCCTACTGCTGCCTCCCGTAGGAGTCTGGGCCGTGTCTCAGTCCCAGTGTGGCCGATCACCCTCTCAGGTCGGCTACGCATCGTCGCCTTGGTGAGCCGTTACCTCACCAACTAGCTAATGCGCCGCGGGCCCATCTGTAAGTGTCAGCCGAAACCGACTTTCAGCTTCACCTCATGAGAGGTAAAGAATTATCCGGTATTAGCGCCAGACTTCCGGTGTTATCCCAGTCTTACAGGCAGGTTGCCCACGTGTTACTCACCCGTCCGCCGCTAACCATCAGGAGCAAGCTCCTAATGATTCGCTCGACTTGCATGTATTAGGCACGCCGCCAGCGTTCGTCCTGAGCCAGGATCAAACTCTCCATTAAAGAGTATGAGTTAGCTCATAAATGTTACGTTGGCTAGTGAATACTAGATTCACTATATTTTTATTGTTGACGTTTTTGTTTGTTTAGTTTTCAAAGAACAATTTCTAAAAAACAACTTTCTTAGTATACCCTCAACCGAATACTTCGTCAATCTTTTTTTAAGATTAATTTTTCATCAGCGACAAGAAAGATTGTCTCACACATTTTCGTTAATGTCAACTTCTCCGAAATATTTTTGATTTAAAAAAATTCGTTTTTTGAAGCTTTGTAACGAATCAGCTTTACTAGAATAACATCATCGGTGTTAAATGGCAATAGAAAAGTTTTTTAGTTACAAAGTTTTTATTCTTTTTTGTTTAGAGGTAACTTGATACATCGTTCTCCTTATAGAAATCTAAGATAGAATTACTTCAGATGTTCATTTAAAACATTATCTTCTAAAACGGCAAACTTATCACCATATACTCTCGTAATATGTTTTTCTCCCCAAGCACATAGCGAGTCTAAAATATCTTTTAGGCTCCATCCATACTCACTGAGTTCATACTCCACTTTTGGAGGAATTTGATTATATACAATTCTGTTAATAACCCCATCTTCCTCTAATTCACGTAATTGCTGGGTTAACATCTTTTGAGTGATATCTGGCATAAGACGTTTCAATTCACTTGTGCGTCTCTTACCGTGGGTTAGATGGCATAGAATCACGCATTTCCACTTTCCCCCGATCACTTCCAGTGTTGCTTCAACTGATATATTGTATTTCTTTTTCTTCATTTTCTATCGCCTCCATAGATAGGTACAAAAAAGTGCCTATATTACTAAAAGGTATCTATATCACTTTTAAGTGCGTACTACCCAATTATCCCTATATATCTCATAATAACACTTGCCGGTTGAAATTGCTGTATGAATTCATTTATATAATTTAAGCACTTCATTAATACAATCTCAAAATTCAGGAGGAAAAAAATGCCTACCGATAAAAAACGAAGTACATTTGCACTTCTAGCTTTAGCAATGAGTGCATTTGCAATAGGAACCACAGAATTTATTAGTGTGGGGTTATTACCACTAATAGCTAAAGATTTACACATATCTATTACAACAGCAGGCTTAACGGTTTCTCTTTATGCTTTAGGAGTAACAGTTGGGGCCCCAATCTTGACATCCATTACTTCCAGTATGTCACGTAGGTCTTTATTACTTTGGATTATGATTGTTTTTATAATCGGTAATAGTTTGGCTGCAAGTGCAGTAAGCGTCAGTGTTTTACTTGTAGCCCGTGTGATTTCTGCCTTTTCACATGGTGTTTTCATGTCCATTGGCTCAAGAATCGCAGCTGATTTAGTACCTGAGAGTCGGAGAGCCAGTGCCATATCCATTATGTTTTCAGGATTAACGGTAGCTACCGTTACAGGCGTACCACTTGGAACATTCATTGGACAACAATTCGGCTGGAGAATGGCTTTTATCCTCATTATTGCAGTTGGGGTTATTGCACTAATTGCAAACAGTATCCTTGTTCCATCTGACTTATCAAGAGGTACTCGAACAACCTTTCGCGATCAGTTCAAATTAGTGACAAACGGCCGTTTATTACTATTATTTATTATTACTGCCTTAGGATATGGAGGAACATTCGTTGTCTTCACTTATCTATCACCCATCTTACAGAATATTACCGGATTTAAAGAAGGTACAGTAGCTGTTATTTTACTCGTATATGGTATTGCAATTGCTTTTGGTAATATGCTTGGGGGCAAGCTATCGAATAACAACCCCATAAAATCATTATTTTATATGTTCATTTTTCAAGCAGTTGTTCTTTTGATTCTCATGTTTACAGCACCTTTTAAAATAGCAGGTGTCATAACTGTCTTCTTCATGGGTCTTCTCGCATTTATGAATGTACCTGGATTACAAGTATATGTGCTAATGTTAGCCGAGCGGTTTGTACCCTCTGCGATCGATGTAGCTTCAGCCATTAATATTGCCGCTTTTAACGCAGGGATTGCACTTGGAGCCTACTTAGGAGGCATGATCACAGATTCAATCGGACTCATTCACACCACTTGGATCGGATCACTAATGGTTTTAGCAGCCGTTATCCTAACGGGCTGGAGCCGAATTCTTGAAAAAAAGGATCAAAAAGAAGTTGGAATGATAGATCAAAAAATGTCCTTAAATTAATTTGATTAAAGAATTTGACCTGAATATCAAATCAACTAGAAACTATACTCTTGGAAGTACAAATAACAAAACAAACAGACGCTTTCCTTCAATTAGGTAGTGTCTGTTTGTTTTTAAAACAGCCCGAATCAATCAAGATAAAAATAAAAAAGCCTGTAGATGGTCCACAGACTTTTCAATATTCATATTAATTTTGCTCCAACATTTTCTTTCTATTCACTGATTCAACATAAAACTCCCCGTCTTCTGCAGCTTTCAGAAATACGTCGATGGGTAAAAGTCCATCCTCAGGTATCGGCTTAGGTCGGATACTTAAATATCCATCCTCTGATTCTAACAAAGCCTCCGTACCAATGAGAGAATTCACAACTGAAAGTCCCCATAACAGGGAAGGATCCTGAATATCATGTGTTTTTACCTTCTGTTTGATGTTGTACACATCCTCATAACCCATAAAAGATAATACAATCACAGATTGTACCTGATGATTAGTAGATAGCAAAAAAACTCTTCGATATCCATGAGGTATATGACAAACAGGCAGCCATCTTACAACAAGCGTTTCTTTAAACACGTGCAATTTTTACACGGAATGTTTCCGGTCCTTGTTCAAGATAATCCCATGTGAATTGATTAGGATGTTCAATTTGAAATTGGAAAAATAACGGTTTGGGATCATGATCATTGATTAATAGCATCGCTTCTCCTGGATTTAACGCATCAAAGGTTTCAAAAATAACCTTATGTTTAATTTGTGGTGGGTACTCTGTTGCATTTACTGTGGATTTAAAATTTTCCATTACATTTCCTCCTAAAATTATAATTTATACTCTATTTTCCATTCGCCTTTCGGAAATATTGCCAAACACTTATTTTGCACAGTGTTCATGATACAGTGTCGAGATGATGCCGAAGAAGGCATAATAAAATTCTTCAGGTGCAATTAATCGGAAATGACCCACCTCATCACAAGAAAAGTTAAGAGCCTTTTCTAGTAAGTGATACGTTGAGTATGCATAGAAACAAAAGTATTTATATTCAAATTTTGGCATTTTGTCATAGATGACGGCAATTTCCTCTTTATATTGTTCAATATTATTTACAGCTTCCTTAACGATTTTTTCAATATCCTCAAGGTTTGCTTCAAGTAACAATTCATTTTTTTCTATGCGCGTATTTGCCATTTATATCACCTCCATCGTTCTTATTATTATGCTTTGGCCGTATCTAACTTATAGCCGAGTATCAATGGTTGGGAGCAAACAATGTTTTGTGAACGTTTGCACCATATTAACTATCTTTAACTTGTTTCTTCTTTTTTATTGTAAAGAAAATTTTTTAGAAAATTAGTGGTCTATATCACACTTTATAGATGATTTTATGCATATAATTAATTTTAACAAATTCTACTGTTTCAATTATGAATACAGTAAATAGAGGTGATCTTGAAATGAGAAATGAGGATATTCTCAAATTGTCGGAAGTCCCCTTATTTAAAGAGTTGTCCGAAGAGGAGATGGCGCTATTCACCAAGATTGCTCAGGTACGTTTTTATAAACATAAAATGTATGTTTTTATGCAGGACGACCCTCTCGACAGAGTTTTTCTTATCCATTCAGGAAAGATAAAAATATTTAAGACCGATTATTCTGGAAGAGAGCAGATTATTTCTGTTTTCGAACAGGGTGATTTATTTCCGCTGGCAGGTTTTTTTAGGAAGGGAACGTTCCCGGCCAGCGCAGAAGTAATGGAAGATGCCAAGCTTATTGTCATCCCGCTTGATCAATTCGAGCAAGTACTACTTTCCAACCCAGAAATTTGTATTAAATTATTTAAAGTATTAGGTGAAACAATTATTGATCTGCAAAGTAGATTAGAGTCCCAGATGCTTCATAATACTTATGAACAAATCATCACGCTATTGGTGAGGCTGTGTAAATCAAATGGGGTAGAAGTGAACGGAAAGTATAAACTTACAACACATTTTACAAATCGCGAGTTGGCCAGCATGATTGGGACAACACGGGAAACAATCAGCCGTACAATCACCCAATTAAAAAAGAAAAATTACATAATCCAAGATGAGGACGGCTTTTATCTAATTGAACGTGAAGCACTTCAGCAAGAACTGATTTATTAGGGATAGATGCTTCAAATACAATTGTTTTCGATTTCCTCGAATCAGCTTTTCAATTAATTGATTTACTAATAGTAAGCCGTTATTTAACCAAAAATCTCTCCCCTAGTACCTGACAATACTATCATTCCGAATGTGATAAAATTGTAATAAGGATAGTTTCAGCGAAGGCGGAGGTCATTTTGAATATTGTCGGAATTATTGGAGGAATCGGGCCTGAATCAACGGTCGATTACTACCAAACCATCATTACCAAGTTTCAAGAAAGGCTCGGCAGTAAAGAGATCCTGCCAGAGCTTGTGATTAACAGTATCAATATGTACAAAATTTTTGAGTTGATTAGTAATGGAAAAATTACGGAGTTGGTTGAGTACATAGCAGAATCAGTTCAGAAATTAGCAAGGGCCGGGCGGATTTTGCGGCGATTTCCGGAAATACTCCACATCTTGTTTTTGAACAGGTTCAAGCAAGGGTGGACATCCCGATTATCAGCATTGTTGAGGCCACATTTGTACAAACCAAGGAGTTGGGCATAGAGCGAATCGGCCTCATCGGAACCAAGTTTACGATGGAGCACGATTTTTTCAAAAAACCCTTTGTTTCGGATCATAAAGAAATATTCGTGCCTACCCCAAACGAACAAGACTATATCCATCGAAAAATTGTGGAGGAATTGGAAAAAGGGATTGTTAAGGAAGAAACAAAAGCTAGATTTTTAGAGATCATTCAGCAGATGGTTCACCGTGATCAGCTTGAAGGAATGATCCTCGGATGTACAGAACTGCCAATGATTATCAAGAAGAACGATTTAGAGCTTCCGATATTAAACACGACAGAAATTCATGTGAATAAGATTGTTGATACGATTTTTTTGAATCAATAACAAGGATTGACGACTAGAAATTCGATTCTGGCCGTCAATCCTTTTTTTGGCTACGAATTACTTTTCAATAACAATTGCCTGACTTCCCATTTGTACCCAAGCTTTTTCAAAACTGCTGCGGTTCACCCTTTGATTTTTTTGACCATAAGGATTATTGATATAGATGTAGTTTGCGTCATAGCCTGTAATGACTACGCTATGCTCACTAAAGGTAATGCGGATGGTTCCTTGAGGAGTTTTCCACGTTTTAAAATCAGATACAGGGGCAAACGAACTGGTGGTGATAACCCATACCGGCTCTCCTTGATCCACTCTCGCCAGTAAATCAGTAAACGGATGGTTTGTAAGATTAACCACTTCATCCCCACCATACTTTCTGGCCAAATTGTAGATCGGGCCATTGTATACCGCATATCCTGGCCCGACTTCCATATTTCCTACAAATCCTACATTTGGATTTCCTTTTAGTCCGTTTTGATAGGTCAATGGGACCCTTGCAATATTATTGGCTAAATCAGTTTTCGTGACATGATATCCGCTGTAATTAAGAATCATGGCTAGACTTGTGACCTCACAGCCATTGTAGAGATTTGGGGCACTCATTTGCGTAATAAGTGGTACATCTAGGATTTTGCTAGCTTGTAGTTTTGCAGCTGCTTGGGCAGCCTGTTGTTTTGCTGCGGCCTCTTTTGCTGCTTGTTCTTTGGCAGCGGCCTCTTTTGCTGCCTGCTCCTTTGCCGCTTGTTCTTTCGCTGCTGCTTTTTTGGCTGCTTGTTCCTTTGCGGCTTGTTCTTTCGCTGCCCTTTTCTTTTGCAGTCTGCTCCTTTGATGTCACTTCTTTTACCCCAGCAACTTTTACTCGTTGTTTTTCTGTTAAAGTCGTTTGCAGTTTTTTAACAAATGAAGGTTTAATAGCTAATGGAGAATTGATGTAAATCAAAACGATATCTCCTGCGATAAAAAGTAATACTATCATCACTAAAATGAAAATTTTCTTTAGGAAAGTCTTCAAAAAAACACATCCAATTATCATGTTATCTATCTTTCTATCAATCACCCTATCTGAAATAGCTTAATTTTTACTTAACAAAACCACAGATTAAGCGCCTGCAGATTGATCAATGAGTTTCTCTGAAATATCCGTAAACTCCCCCCATTTTTCCGTAACTTTTAGCCATATATCCGTATCCTTCGGTCCATGCACCCAGAATCTTTGGAATGACCTGCAATTTAAAGTAAATGTTGGGGAATTAATAAATGATGTAAAACATTATTGGAGGATGCTAATGTATATTTACGAAAAAAATAGTGATGTCTTTGAAACTCATCGATTGTCCAATTCAAAAAATGATACGTTCATTGAGGTTGTCCCCGAGCGCGGCGGAATCATTGCCAGTTTTGTTGTAAAGGGCAAGTCTGTTTTTTACCTGGATCGGGCTACCTTGATCGATCCTAATAAAAATATCAGAGGCGGCAATCCGATTCTTTTTCCAATATGCAGCTATTTGAAAAATGACACGTATTCTCTTAATGGTCATCCATACACAATGAAGCAGCATGGTTTTGCCAGGAATTGCGCTTGGAACATTGCTGACGTGTCAACAGAAGAAGATTCAGCATCAATAAAAATAGAACTCCAGGACAATGAAAAAACCTATTCTCAGTATCCTTTTAAATTTAAACTAATTTATGAATACAAACTCAGCGGGTCGACCCTTTCGGTGAATGCGACATACATCAATCAAGACGAACAGCCAATGCCTTTCTATGCCGGATACCATCCTTACTTTCAGGTCGAGGATAAGAATCAGCTTGAGATTGAGATCCCTTCTAAAACTCACACGGAATCAATCAACAACAGCTTGGTTAATAATCGATTTAATTTTGAGCAGGAGGAAATCAATGTGTTTTTTCAGGACTTGACCGCACAAAGCTTACATATCACAGATCCTGTACAGAAGCGGAAGATTTATGTTCGCTTTGATCCCATCTACAAACATATCGTTGTCTGGGCATTGAAGGGAAAGAATTTCATCTGTGTTGAGCCTTGGATGGCTAGTACGGATGCATTAAATACAAAGGAAGACCTCGTTTATATTCAACCTGGTCAAGAAATGAAGAGCCAAGTGGCTTATGAAGTTGAAGGTTTATAAAAGAAGGCGCCTATTCAAGCATATTATCGACTGCCTTTTTCATCGCATAGATCACTGTTTTCTTATAATGTGCTGCGATTAGCAGCACTCTTATTTGATCTGCGCGCGATAAATTTTGAAAACGTGGTTCTTGTTTGAGAAAGGCACGAAAGATGGACCAGCTCGCTGGCATTAAAGGAAAATCATCCAGAGGTTGTTTTTTTCGTAAACGGTGAAACCACGGCATTATACCGGTGGAGCTAGTTTTATCTACAATACAGGGAGCATAAATACTTTTCGTGTGTTTTTTCAGGGAATCGAATCGCTCTTGCCCGCTAACAATGGTGTAGGTGCCATTCTTCCGATTTTTTTTCACAACCAAAACAAACATGCAATCCCACATTAATCTTTCAAGTTTTTTCATGTGCTCGGTGATTTTCTGCGATAAACCAGGCTTGATTTTGCTTAGTGGAATATACTGGATTGTAAATTTCATTATACTCAGCCCCCCTGTTCAGGTGCGTTGTACCCTTTATAGAATATTTTTATGAATAACAGGCATGTCACATACACAGAAAAGAATTCAATCAAACGTTTGATTAAAAAAACAAAACTGGTGGACGGGCAAGCTCCGTCTCCCAATTTTACCTCTGCCATACGATTTTGGGAAAAGTACACGATGAGGTGCGTAGTGTATAATAGGATGACAATAAGAAATAATTGGAAGTGACACTATGCGCAGGTTTTTTTACCATAAAAAGCTCCTATTGATTTTGGGTATTTTGTCTGGAACCGTCCTTGTCTATTTTGGAGTGTTACAATGGAAAATTGCTCAATACAGTCATTTGAAAGCTCCGAATCATGCGGATTACTTAATTATTCTTGGAGCCAATGTAAAAGGAACGATTCCTTCATCCACACTGCAAAGCCGCATCGATACAGCTGCCATTTATTTGCAGAAAAATCCAAAGACAATGGTCATTGCTTCAGGAGGAAAAGGTTCTGGCGAGGATATTTCAGAAGCTGAAGCGATTAAACGGGAACTGCTCAAAAAAGGGATCAATCAATCTCAAATTCTTTTGGAGAGTCAGTCTACGAATACCTATGAGAATATCAAGTTTTCAAAAAAATTACTTCCTAGGAATGCAAAGACTGGGGTAGTTGTCACAAACCGCTTTCACCTTTACCGTGCCTTAATGATCGCAAGGGATCAACATTTGAATATACATGGGCTTGCAGCAAGCACTCCGCTTCTCACCATTCCAAGATCTTATCTTCGAGAATATTTGGCGATTACAAAGTATTATTTGTTCAAAATATAAATGGAAACTTAATCGTGCCCGTGCCCGACTGTTTTCCTTGAGCACGGGCACGATTAACTCCTTTTCGTTCCCTTGCTCGCCCATTTTCCTTGAGCATCGGCACGATTAACTCCTTTTCGTGCCCTTGCTCGCCCATTTTCCTTAAACACGGGCACGATTAGCAGACAGTGCCGGGGCATCTCCAAATTTGTATTAGGATAAATTTACTTTTATTATTTTAGTTAAGAAGATCAAAGGGGTGTTTTCATGGCACGTGTTTTATTTATTAATGGAGGATCAGAAGGACATATCAATCCAACGATCGGTGTTGTGCAAGAGCTTATTTCACGTGGCGAAGAGGTAGTGTACTTTGCGGTCGAAGATTTTCGGGAACGTATTGAGAAGACGGGAGCGACGGTCCGAACATTCGACGGTCAAAAATTTATAAAAGCCTTTATTGCGGGTGGAAGAAACTATTTAACCGAAAGAATCAATGGTCTATTACATACGGCAGATACCGTCATACCAAGTGTTCTTGAGCAAATCGAAGAGGAACACTTTGATTACATTATCCATGATTCCATGTTTGGCTGCGGCTTTTTGCTCGCACAAATCCTTAAACTTCCCGCCATTAGTTCTTGTACCTCTTTTGCGCAGAAAAAAGAAGACTTCGATCAAATGTTAGAATATCTTTCAAAAAAAATTCCTGCAGAAACAGCTGCTGTCATACACGATGAATATCAGCGCCTGACAGGAGCAGTAATGGAAAAATACGGTGTAGACATTCGCTCACCTTACGAAGTTTTTTGCAATCCAGCACCACTTACGATTGTTTATACAACCAGGGCGTTCCAGCCATCGGGTGAGGAATTTGACCAATCATACAAATTTGTTGGTCCATCTATCTCTTCCCCAGCAACGAAAGATAACATCGACCTTGCTGCGATCAAGGGAAAAAGCCCGATTTACATATCACTGGGTACCGTCTTTAACCAAGCAATTGATTTCTATCAACTTTGTTTTAAGGCATTTGGGAATACGGAACATACCGTGATCATGTCGATTGGGGAAAAAGTACAACTAGCTGATTTGGGAGAAATTCCGCAAAACTTCATTGTAAAAAATTATGTTCCGCAAACTGAGGTGCTGAAACACACTAAATTATTTATCACCCATGGAGGAATGAACAGTACCAATGAAGCTCTCTATTACGGGGTTCCGCTTATTGTCATTCCGCAAGGTGCGGACCAGCCGATCATTGGTGGACAAGTTGCCAAAATCGGAGCTGGTATTACCTTACAAATGCAAAGCTTGACGGCCAATCAACTACGTGAAGCCGCAGACCACGTGTTAAACGAGCCCTCTTTCCATCAAGCAATTGCAACGATTCGGGAAGTGTTTCAAAAATCAGGCGGATCTCGCCAAGCTGCTGCTGAGATTTTTGAATTTAAAAATCAATATGATATCTAAGCAGCTATATCATGCATCAGGAGGTGAACCTAACCGGTCCGCCTCCTGTTAATGTCTAAAAAATACAATTCTGGACCCCGCATTTATCACAATTCAGCAAATTCCTGAAGTAGGTCATATCTTTAATAAGCAATGTATTGCGATGAAATTCGATAATATCTTTTTTCCGCAAGTCATTCAGAACCCTTGTCACCGTTTCTCTGGAACTTCCAATATAGGTAGCAATTTGATAATGTGTCACTTGATCGTTAATGAGAATTCCCCCAGGCACTTGAATTCCCTGTGAATTGGCGATACGAATGAGAAAAGAAGCGACAGCACCCTCTGTCCCGAACATCATAAAATCCTTAATTTTTGAACTGCTAGTTTCCAGCTTTTCCGCTACCCATTTTAGAAAAACTGATGAAATCCTGCCATTTTCCGTTAATAATTTATCGAGTAATAGCGGGTCAATTGCATAGATTTCGCAATCTGTTTCTGCGCTTGATGAACAAGAGTAAGTCTTACCACTAAAGGGGCCGATTTCTCCAAATCCATCATTCTTATCTCTTACAAAAATGGTAATCTCTTTTCCATCCTGCAAGATTTTATGAACGCGTACAATTCCTTCCTTAATCAAAAAGAAATGTGTCGGGGATCCCCCTCGATAAAAATATAGGAACCTTTTGGTTTAAATAAAACTTTTGCATGCTGAAGCAATAAATTCTGCTCTTCTTTGCTTAATCTCTCTAATAATCGCAGCCCCAACTTTTAACCCCCATAATAAAATTTTTTCTCTCTAATTTAATTTTAATCTAGCATGATCCGATTTGTTCTCAGACTTTTCTACAAAATTAGTAACTTAATCATTGTGACAAAAATAGTAAAAAGCGGTTCCAACGATGGAACCGCCCTTTGGGTTATTTTTTTACAGGCGCTGCAGCAGCAACGGGTGCTTGTGGAGGGAAATAGCTATTTACAGCATGGTCTTTTTTCTTCTCATTCACTTTCTCGCTCTCAACGGCTTGTTTCACTTTTTCAATTTGATTGTTTAACTCTTCGATATTGACACCTTTCTTGACCAGTTCTTCGGTTGCAAGCTCAATTGCTTTGTTCGAGTTCTCTGTTGAAATTCGTAACGAATCCATCGAACCTTGCGGGTTGTGGAAGCCTGCTGAGCTTTCCGCTGCAACAATATCCCAGAACCACTGACCTTTTCGTACGAATTCTTGCGCTTCCTTAATTTTTGTCTGGTCGGCACCTGAGGTAATCATCTTGTTTACATAATAATGCGACTTCACTGAGATGTCTTGAGCATCATGCAAGGCAAGCATATGTGTATCTTGAATGTCCGTTACCGTATTTTTTAACTCATCCAAGTCCCTGTCGGCATGACATTGTCCGCACGATGTTTGCATTGTCTTAAGTGGAGAAGTCCACCAGTGTGAAGAAATTTTTCTTTTTCCATCAACGCGTTCATATGGCATATGGCAGTCGGCACATGATACGCCAGCTTTCGCATGAGGGCCAGAACTAAACGTTTCAAAGTCTGGATGCTGCGCTTTTAAGATCGGTGTCCCTGAAATATTGCTAATATAGTCTTTTTCGAACCCCTGATTTTTCGCAATCGTATCATAGTATTGATACATGTCTTCAGGCTTAAATCCTTTGCTCCATGGGAAGGTGACTTCGCTTGAGCCGGAAGCAAAATAATATTCCACATGGCACTGGCCGCAGACATAACTGCGCATTTGGTTTTTCGTTGGATTGGAAACATCTACACCTTTTGCCTGCAGTGCTTTGAAAAAGCTAGGGCGGGTTACGCGTAAATCCATGGTTTGCGGGTCATGGCAGTCGGAACAGCCGATGGAATTGTGCCCCATCGCCTCGCCTTTTTTCCAAACTTCATCGAAGCTGGTATTCCAATATTTGTCGCCCAACTGCTTAATCAATTGCGGAGCAGCCGTTGATTTACATGTATAGCAGGAACCAACCGATTTATCGGTGATCCGTTTTGTGCTGCGAACATCTTCAAGTGCATAGATATGGCCGCGGTCTTCATTATACATAGTCGCAAATGAGTAACCATTGAAAAGGATCGGCAGCAGCGGTTCTTTATCCGGATCGAATTTGCTTCGGTTGATCGAGCCACCATATTTGGTGTCTTCCATTTTTTTATTTTTCAAATAGCTGTTGTATTGGAGCGGAAATAATTTTCCGAACGCAACGTTGCTGATTTCATTTTTCGATAGTCCGGTTGTGCTTTTGCTTTCTGCTGTCGTCGTTTGATTGCTGCAGCCGCTGATCAGCAAAAAGGCTGCTAACAGCAGAAGGTATATTCCGTAGCGGAACCTAGCCATGATTAATATCCTCCTTTATTTTTCAAAAGCTCGCCTGTTTGAGGCTGCTCATTAAATTGCTTCGTTTTAAACCCTTTTCCATGCGGTACAAATCGATGGCAGGACGTACAATCGTCCTTGGCATTATGCGACACATTGGTCAATGTACTCTTGTGACAGGAAATGCAGTTTTCATTGATGACTTCTTTTGTCCGGTCACTAGCATGGATCACATTTGGAATTTTGCTTGTCGCAAATGTGTTGTAATATACATGCGTCATCCCAGCTCTGCCTTTAAAAAATAAATGTCTCACAATGTTGTCGTTGGGCAGATGGCAATTATTACACGACAATTCGGAGTGAGTGGAAGCCGTAAATGTTTGATACTCGGATTCCATGTTATGGCAGGTTTTGCAAAAACCAGGCGAATCTGTGTACTCCATCGTTTTTACGGCCAGTAAGGATAGAAAAATTCCCGCTATCACGCCGATGAGAACGATTACTTTTTTATTCATTTTGAAGAATTGTTTCACCATTTTCACCTCCTGTAAAAAACTTCCCATTTTATGTATTAAAGTACTTGGTACTCTAATTCCTAGTTCTTTTTCTTATCAAAATGATAATGGTGCCAGCTGCCAACAGGCTTACTGCGCTGATCGATGCAATCATTGGATAAGAATTCTTTTTAGGTGTACTCGTGCTTTTTTCATTGATGAGTTCCATTAACGGCTTTGAATCGTTTCGGTTATAGGAAAGGGTAAAACTTTTTTCATCCCCTGCTTTTACATTTTGGAAAAAGTAGGTGGAAGTGTTGGCATCCTCATCATGACTTGTTTCCTTTGGAGCTGGAGTCAACTTTAGGTTCATTGCTTTATATGGCTGGGTAATTGTCATACTGAGCAACCCGGTATCAGCGAAACTTTTAAAATGATAATCTAGGAGTCTTTTGTTCTCTGATACTTTTAAGCTGTCAGTGTAGTACTCAATCGTAAATTTATAGCGACCCTGCGGCTTTATTTTTTCGCTGGTTGTCCAGGAAATCGTTCCTTTGGCGCTGTCGACGGTATATTCGATTTCATGTGTTTTTGACAAATCGCTAGAGTAATCAGCCACGTACCCGATTCGGAAGTTTTTTTCATTCATGGGAAGCGGAATTTCAATTCTTCCTTGGGTTGAATGATCGAGCGTATTAACAAGTGTGCCCTGGTAACCAATCAATAACGGCGGATGTGTCTTCTTATGATCTAATGGATGGAAAGCAAATTCCGGCAATATTTTAATCGAGAGTTCTTCCATTATTAGTGGATTTTTGGATGTTTCGGCCAAGCTAACGGATGGCAATAAAAGCAAGCTGATTATGCTGATGAGTGTCAGAAATAGTTTTTTCATCTTTGCTTCCTTTCAGGATTTTATTGGAATTGAAATTGGAATTGGAAGTGAATAAACTGCATTACCATAGTGTGAAAATGTATTTTATGGTGTAAAAAGGAAATTCTGCATCTTTATTTTAAAAGCTGGTAAAACCCTAAGTATGTGACAGCCATCACAAAAAAGGCAGGGACGATTTCCCTGCCTTTTTTGTCATGTTATTCATGTCATAATCTCCTAATTAACATCGCAGCATGCCAAGGCACCGAAAACGGTCATTGTCTTCCATTTTTAAAGAATATCAAAGGCTTAATGTGATCTCTGCTATGTACTAAATTTTCTTTTATATATGTAATGGCGTCATTATTGGTGATCGAGGAACAGTTATTTACCGTTATCTCCACCCCCCTCCCTCCTCGTTTATTCGAGGATAATTTACAGCCAATCTTCTCTAAGTTCGTTCCAATATCACTTTGAGTATAGTTATTCACCATTTTTGCATCCTGACTGACCGCATTCATTCCACAGCCCGCCAATAATCCGACGGCTGATAGGATAATTCCAAAAACCTTTTTCATTCTGCTCACATCTCCAGTTAGTATTTTGGTAAGACATTTTTACTATTTTTTTCTGAAGTTTATACTTTATTCACTGTGAGTGGAGAAACATTATATATGACATAAAGCTGGCTTAATTCTTCCTGTTCTCTGAAAAAGTGGATGAGCAAGGCAAATAAAGTTTTTCTTGCTCTGAAATGGGTTTCATACATTATTCTAATTTTAAAGACAGAGAATAATTTTGGTTGGCGTGACGCAAATGGCAGCGTAACAACCTTTTATTGAGTATTCCTTGGGGAGCGCTTCTTTTTTGCATTTTAAACGTAAAAAGCCCCGCAGGCGATGGGGGATTTAGCCTGCGGGGCTTTGATTAATCAATATCCTGCATTTCACTTAACAATTCAGAAATTTGATAGTGAATTGCGATATAATCGACATACTCGTATGGGTTTTCTGTTTCAACTTCAACATCTAGAATGGCTTCCATAGCATTCTACCTCTTTTATAATGAATTTTTGCATTACGCACTATGTTTAACGGAATTGATAGGATCATTTCCTTTAGCGCCAAATTTATGAACAAATGGGATCACCCAGCGGTCTAAACCGATGCGGCCTGCATTGAAACCAGCAGCAAGAATGATTACACCAAGTAAAATATCTAATGGGTTGCTAGAAACTACTCCAGCAAACACATAAGAGAAGTTCATGACTAGTCCAAAAAATGCAGCAGCTGTTGTTAAGCATCCAAGGATTAAACCTACACCAACTAAAAACTCACCATAAGGAACAAGGACGTTAAAAAGGTGTGCATTTGGGATAGCAAAGTGTTTTAAGAAACTAACATATGTTGGATATTCAACTGCTTTTGTTGGACTTAGAACTGGATGCGCAGCAACTCCTGTTAAAAATCCAGTTACATCAAATTTACCGCCTGATATTTTTTCAAAGCCCGCCAACATGAATTCATATCCAACATAAAGTCGAATGACGGTAAGAATGTAAGATGCAATTTTGTTTTCTCTTAAAAATTTGTTAAACATATAAAAGACTCCTTTCAAAAGTCAGTAAATATTATTAATGATTACACCGTTATTATAGAACTTTCGGTTGGCATTTTGTTCCGTTCCTAGGACTATTCACATAGTATTCAAAAAGAATTGAACAAATATTGACAATGATTCTCGATTAGATAGATTAGATAGATTAGATAGGTCGACAGACGCTGGGAATTACTAGGGAAATTGACTCTTTTCATTATGATTAGTTTTGCTAAGCTTAGAGCCATGGAAGAAAATATAATTATGAAAAGTAAATGGAAGATCGTAGGATATAGTTTTTTGGGATTTATTATGTGTCATTTCTCAATGCTTTTTAAGTTAATAAACATACAAAAGGTACATCACTCTCTATGTGATGTACCTTTTGTATGCCATATATCCGTGAATTTTGGTATTATATCCTCACGTTTCCTCGATATCCGCAAGTTTCGGTATTATATCCGTATCTCGCCTAAAGCATTTCATAGAAAAAAATTCTTCGGATACATTAATTGATCCCAATGGCCAAGTTGATTGGACGATGGGTCGTTACCATCAGCTGCTAAAATATCGATTTTTTCAAGTAACATTCCCGTTACTATTCTCTTTTGAGTTAGCAATCCTACAAATTTTTCAATATCTTTAGTGGTACCTAATGCAGTGACAGTTTCCAATGCCTCTGCTAAAGCTTGTTCCAAGCTTGTAAAGGCGTCACGTAATGAATCTGCCATATTCCTATCACCTTCTAATGATATGGATTCCAAGTAAGACTAGACTATTTGGGTTGGGGATTGTTGGCCAATTCCGCTGCTTGAATAATGTCTTGAAGGATAATATCAATTGCGAGTTCTTTTCTAATGGATAATGCAACTAATTTAATTAAATTGTCCGTGAAGGTTTCCAATTGTTCGGCCTTGAAATTTCCTTTACTAAGGATTCTAGTTTGAACAGTTATTGCATCTGCTAATGCATTTTCTATGTGGGCAACGGAGGAAAGAACTTCAAGAATTGTTTCTCGAGAAGATGGAGACATTCAATATCACCTTTATTTTAGACTTGTATTCTAATGTATGTACGCTCTTTACAAGTGGTGTATATCCCCTTTTATACTCGAGGAACGTTTAAAAAGTTGTCGCAGCAACATCGACAAACTTCTTCCTATATATGTGTAAAAAAGATTGTATTCTAAAGGATAAATAAAAATTCAATCAATCGATTGATTAAAATTGAAATAGTCGAATGGGGTCATAAGAATACCTTGTGAAACGGCGCAAAAGAACTTTTCCTTAAGCACGGGCAAAATAAAATACAAGTAGTTATTAGAGAATGGATGACGACCATGTTACGACTGCGTAATCGTTCCTTGATGGAAAAACATTTGCCATCTTCCGTCAATAAATTTCCAAATGGAACTTCGTAAGGTATTCTGCATGCTTGTTTCGTCTTTTATGTGATATGTCGCCAATACCGCCTCTTCTGATAAAGGATATATTTCAAAATCAGAAAGGCTCATTTTCCTTACACTAAGTCCTCCGCCAACACAATCTTTCTTATACCAAACTCTCCCTGAACTACCGAATTCAAAGAAGTCGTCTGCAAGTAACTTGTCTAACTCAGCCGGCGTTGTTCTAGTATTAGGCTCCAACAATTGCTGCTCTAATTCAAGTAAATGCTTTTTTAACACAGACAAATTTTCCATTTTAATCATCCTTTTTATGTTAATTATTGCATTAATAATGGAAGGCTGGAAGATGTACCGTTGACACCAGACCGAAAAAACTAACGATGTGTTAAATATAGAGCTGAGAGAGTTACACGCCGCTATGATGCTGCTTCTCTAACTTTTTTCATGAGATCGGGCATCATACAGATGCTATGGTGCCGTTTCTCACGCCTTTTTCATAAGATCCGACATCATACGGTCGCTATGGTGCCACTTCTCCCCCCTTTTTAGGAGATCCAGCATCATACGAAGTCTCCCCATATATATAAAAAAAGAAGCGTGATGTACACACGCTTCGGCAAAAAACTTACTTCACAACGTTGAACGTTGTGCTTGCATTGCTTGAATTGTAGTTTGCTAATGTAGTAGTTGCGGACACAGTAAATGTTCCACGCAAATTTTTGGCGATGAAGTAACTATAAGTATAATTACCATTTACATCAGTTTTACCGGTAACCGATGTAACGCTGCCTCTTGGATTTTTCACGGTCAATGCTACCGTTGCCCCGCTTAATGGGTTACCGTTAGAATCTTTAACAGTCGTGGTTAATTTGGCAGTATTGCCGCTATTATATTGGCTGCTGCCAGCTGTCACAGTGGTCACGGTTTGGGCAGTAGTTTTCGTTGTTGCTGATAGATTCACCACACTGCTTTGTCCCTGATCATTTACTGCGGTCAGAGTGTAAGAATAAGTAGTATTCTCTGAGAGTCCTGTATCTGTAAAGGTTGTTGCTGTGCCTGTATATACGATATTTCCATTACGCTGCAGCTGATAAGAAGTCGCATTAGCGGATGCGCTCCAGCTTAATTGGATCGAATTAGCCGTTGAATTAGCAGTAAAGTTACTTGGTGCAGCTGGCACAGTAGGTGCAGGAGCAGTCAGGTAACCCCTTAATGCATCGATGGATGTTGGACCATAATCTAAATCTACCGCTCCCGTTACTCCTGGGACTGACCCTTGGTCACTGTACTGCCAGGCTGTCCATTGGGTCCAGCCGCCAACTGCTGGTGGCTGCGTATTGCCATAGCGTGTCCATGCGGCGATCCAAACGGGAATATCTGAAAGCTGACCACCAAAATCGTTGTACTGCTCGACAAACCAATCACCTGTATAGATCATTACCTGACGATTCGTCAGTGACTTTACCGTATCGACAAAAACTCTTCCCCAGCTGGCTATTTCATCGGAAGTTAACGTACCAGTTGAAGCGGGTTCCTCTAAATCAAGAACAGGCATAATATCCCCAAAATCGCCCATTCCTGCATTCTGCATGACATTGACAAAATTCTGTGCTTCGGCTATTGCTTGGTCAGAGCTATAGGGTGCAGTCGGATTTGCATAGTGGTATGCACCAATAGGAAGTCCCGCTGCCCTTGCTCCCTGAACATTCGTAGCAAACATAGGGTCGGTAATGGTTGTCCCTTGGGAAGCCTTTGCATAGGCGAAGGCTATACCGGAGTTTTTAACCTGATTCCAGTCAATGGTTCCTTGCCAATGCGATACATCGATTCCATTTATATTGGCGCTTGTCGCTGGCTGCATTAATCCTGTTGCGCCAGCTACCGAATGACTCGTTAAGAAAATGCTAAACAGAAGAACTACTGAAAAAAACGGACGAATCAACTTTGCTGCATGTTTCAAAAAAATCCTCTCTCCCTTTTTACGAAACTGAAATACTAGCAATCCTTCTGTAATATACTAGTTATATTTCTATCATAATAAGGAATAACTTTGTTGTATACATGGAATTACTGGTAAAAATACACTATGAATCTTGCTTATATCGGAGCCTACGAAGTATTCAAGACTTGAGGTTCCCAATTTTAAATATCCTCTCTTTACTAATTTATAAGCCTCTACAAGATCAATCCTCCAACATACCATATTAGAAATCGAACGTTTGGAGGTGATTGCAATTTCTGATGTACATGAACATAAAATGGACCGAAATTTAAAAGAAACAATCATTGTTCCAGATCACGAAAAACGTGCGGAATCAGCAGAGTTTCGCCGATCTAAACATCGGTTAAAAGAGGATGGCCATTATAAATGCTGGGTGTGCGGAGGAACAGAGAATCTTCACGTCCACCATTTTGGCATTGAATGGTCATTAGCAACTATAGCAGATTGGGATAAAGTGAAATCATTTTGTGAGGAATGGGATCCATATGGGTATGGTCGTTTGCTTCGCAATGTTCCGATGACATCACCGGATGATGTCCGAAATATGCTTGTGCTTTGTCAAGAACACCATACAGGGGTCGATCATGAAAACAGCGGAAGCGGAACCGGGATTCACCAAATTACCTTTCCAGTATGGCTGATTCAAAAACTCGCAAAAACCGGGATTGATGCTGTTCCACAATCCGGCGAAACACTTGAGCAGGCAGAACAAACAGTTAAAGAGCATGAAGCAAATTAATATAGAATTTTCACTATTGATAGATTAAAAATTAGAAAGCCAGTTAAACTAATAAATTGATAATTTCTATAGAAAAAGGCCTGAATCCCTATATGGATTCAGGCCTTAAGCATTCCCCTGCCAGGCTAATATTGCCTGCAGGATTGTTGATTAATTTCCTTATGCACTGTGTTTAATAGATTTGACTTCTTCTTTTGCACCAAATTTATGAATGAATGGAATCACCCAGCGGTCTAGACCAATACGGCCTGCATTGAAGCCAGCAGCAAGAATAATCACACCAAGTAAGATGTCTAATGGGTTACTAGAAACAACACCAGCCATTACATAACTGAAGTTCATTACTAAGCCAAAGAATGCTGCTGCAGTTGTTAAGCAGCCAAGGATTAAGCCAAGACCTACTAGGAATTCACCATAAGGAACAAGAACGTTGAACAGGTGTGCGTTTGGCAAGGCAAAGTGTTGTAAGAAAGAAACATATCCAGGGTATTCTACAGCTTTTGCAGGGCTTAGTACTGGATTATGAATGGCGCCTGCTAAGAACCCGCTGGCATCAAACTTGCCGCCTGAAATTTTTTCAAAACCAGCCATCATGAATTCATATCCAAGATAAAGACGAATGACTGTAAGAATGTAAGAAGCAATTTTATTTTCTCTTAAAAATTTATTAAACATATATAAGACCCCTTTTCTTAAAAACATCATTAATAACTTGTTTACACTGTTATTATAGTTCGTTTTTCTTGAATTGGGAGTCGTTTGTTCATTATTTCACATATCATTCAAAAAGAGTTGAAAAAATGTTGACAACGATTATCGATTAGCCAGTTTCCAAAAGATCACACCAATCTAAAGGCTTTTGAAATGGATATGTTCCCTTCTGCAAGGTCCGTTTCGGATTTCGGGCACATAGAAAGGTTCTACGTTTCCTTCTGCAATGCTCTATTGAACTTTTGGTCACATAGAGCAGTTCTATGTGACTTCCTGCCTGATCCTATTCGGTTTTAGGTCACATAGAACAGTTAGGCTTCTCTGGTATCCAGTTTCCTGAACAATAGAAAATAAATAAGATATCCTAAAACAGCACCGACTGCATTACAAATCACATCATCAATATCAACCGAGCGCCAAAGAACGATTCCAGATAATAGTTCAAAAAGCTGAATGCATTCAATGCAAATAGACGAAAACAAACCAAGTAAGAACACATTTTTAAAACTAGTAAACTTTTTAAACAATAGTGGTGCGCAAAATCCTAAAGGCATCAAGAGCAAAAGATTGCCGCCTATATTTTTTGCAATTAATTCAATCATAAATCCAACATCACCATCATAAGCAGTACCAATATGACTAAAGTACTTGTAGATGGTTACAAGCGGTATAAGATTTAAGGAACGATATTCATTTTGAATTGTAGGATTTTGTCCGATTATGATTGGAAATAAAGTTATAGCCACAACCAAACTTAAGTAAAGAACAAATAAAAATTTAATACCTTCCCACATCCAAGTGACTGGTTTCTTATCCCTCATCCTGGCTACGATCTGCCAAGCTAAATAAACAATGACCACAAAAACGATTAACATCCTTCCACTAAGAAGAAACATTGAATCACCGCACACATATCTGTTTGATTTTTAAAAATTACTTTTCATCCATATTAATCATTTTATTTTTACTTAACTCATTCATTCCTTTTTCAAAAAATAAAAGGACAAAGTAGTAAACTCTGTCCTCTTCAAACAAGCTTAAATAGTAATGCAACAGGCTCGAACGACTACTTACTGTGCCTTTTTCCCCTCTGCTGCTGGTATAACTGCATCCCTTTTATTTAAACCTTTGATATAGTAAAAAGCAATTAAAAAAACGATGAATAGTGGCCCAATATACAAGGCAATCCTTGTATCCGGATCAAATGCCATAACAACAATGACCAGGGCTAAAAATGCAAGAGATAAGTAAGAAGAAAATGGAAATAAAGGTACTTTGAATTTTAGTGTATTCCTTTCCTCTGGCATTAAACTCTTACGATAACGAATTTGAGATAGAAGAATGATTGCCCAAGTCCAAATGGCTCCAAACGTTGAAATACTTGTGATCCAGGTAAATACTTTTGCCGGGACAATATAATTTAAAAGAACGCCAATCAGCAAAACGGCGGCAGAAACGATAACGGCTAAACCCGGCACGCCGCTTTTTGTTACTTTTCCAAATTTTGGGGTGCATTTCCATTTTGTGCAAGATTAAATAACATCCTTGCCGTGCTAAAGATCCCACTATTGCAGGAGGATAGAGCAGCAGTTAGAACAACAAAATTGATGATACCCGCAGCCCCAGGTATTCCAATTTGCTCAAAAGTAAGAACAAATGGACTTCCCTTTGAACCAAGCTCATTCCATGGATAAATGGACATGATAACGGTTAGTGCTCCTATGTAAAAAATAAGAATACGCCAAAACACATTATCAATGGCTTTTGCCAGATTTTTCTCTGGATTTTTAGTCTCACCAGCTGTTACTCCAATCACTTCAATCCCAAGGTAAGCAAACATAACCATTTGCAGGGACATTAAAATCCCCTTTATTCCATGTGGGAAGAATCCGCCATGCTGCCATAAATGATGGATCCCTGTGGCAATACCTCCATTACCAAGCCCAAAGAAAATGACTCCAGCCCCAACCACGATCATACAAACAATCGTAACAATTTTGATAAGGGCAAACCAAAACTCCAATTCACCATAAGCCTTTACAGCAAGAATGTTAACTAAGGCCATAATGACAAGTGCAGCAAGTGACCAAATCCAGCGTGGAACCGATGGAAACCAGTATTCCATATAAATACCAACAGCAGTAATTTCCGCCATACAGGTAACAACCCATAAAAACCAGTAATTCCAACCGGTTATATAACCGGCAAGCGGTCCTAAATAATCATGCGCATATTGACTAAATGAACCAGCAACAGGTTTTTGAATCGCCATCTCCCCAAGGGCCCGCATAATAAAAAACATGATAAGACCTGCTACGGCATAGCCGACCAAAATACCTGGTCCAGCGAGCTTTATGGCTGATGCTGACCCAAGAAACAAACCG
Source organism: Neobacillus sp. PS3-12 (assembly GCF_030915385.1). GTDB lineage: Bacteria > Bacillota > Bacilli > Bacillales > Cytobacillaceae > JAEVLT01. The sequence continues at coordinate 2,117,973 of NZ_CP133268.1, forward strand.
ACCCCAATAGCAGCTCCCAAAGACATCAAAGTAATATGTCTTTCCTCTAAACCGCGATGAAGCTCTTTTTCTAGGGTGTTTTTACTCATAATGAATTCCTCCCTGCTTGACCCACTTCTGATTTTTCATCCCATCTGAAAAAATAGTTTAAAACATTCAATGCTATTAAACCATCTTTTTCCCTTTAAATTATTTGTAAAATAGTTTTAAAACATAATAGCTAAGATTAACCTCTTCTTGCAATGATAGTACTTGATAGATTGTCATAAATCTAACTTTATATATTGTAACATTTTTTTGATTTTTCTTTCCCTTAATTTTTGGTAGTGATCTCAAAACTGGTCTAATTACATGGACAGAAATCTCCCATTAGAGGACGAATGTGCATGGACCTGACAATAGTCGGTTTTACAGAAGTTCCAAAGTCCCAAACTGGTAATGCAGTAACCATCTTTGGATACAACAAATCTTCTTTTCAATCCACTGATACCAACGCAGAATTATTGGGCAAAATGAATGATGAAGTCGTTTTATGCGAGGAGCGGGAAATGTTGAGACCCATTGCATGTGGATTTACTGCGGATATTGATGTCATTGCCAACCTTTCACAAAAGTTTTATGAAGAGATCAAGGAACATGCCCGCGGCGGGACACCAAAGGCTGTCATTCATTCGTGGGAGGATTTTTGTTCAGCCGTTGACTGGAATGTTCAAAAGGGCAGCGGAGCAGAGTATATTGTTGCGGATCAGACCATTCTGAACCGTTTAGAAAAAAATTTAATATGGAAGAATGCGATCGGCGGCGGCGGCCTACAGGCTGGTTGTGTGGCAAGCTTTGCAGGCTATCGTGCACTGGTGAATGTTCCGATACAATCGACGGAATTAACCGCATTAGTTTCAGAATATAAAGGACTGACCCTGTTATCGGACCAGGAAGGTGAAGTACCCAGGCATTATATTCTTGAATACGAAGACAGTGGTTCGCTTAACCGAATTATTTTTCGCAAGGAGCATGAATATCCATGCGATATGATTGCAACGAAGTTTATTGAAAAATTAAGGGAACAGGATATCTCCTGGATGTTAGTGGCTGGATATAATGCCGTTGATGGCAGTAAAGGAGTTAATTCTCTTTTACAAAAGACGATTCAAATGCTGGACACCCTGGGAAATAACAAGCCAAACGTTCATCTTGAACTTGCTTCAATTTGGTCTTTGGATGAACAGTGGAAAATCATCCGTACACTTGGGAGCTATGTTGATACGATTGGGCTAAATGAAGACGAATATCAAGAATTACTCGGAATAAAGGACCCGCTGTTAAGCTATGAAGATGAGGTCTTACTTAATTTCATCGGAAATGCTTGCGAAGTACTCAGTGTTTCCCATGTGATTCTACATACAAAGGAGTTTTCAGCCATTCAATCGGCTCAATATGATACATCACCGTGGGCAAAAGCATTATTAAATGGAAATCGATTTGCCTATTCCCGGGCTGTAACGGGTAAAATTTGCAACGAGGAGACCATCCGGAAAGTAACGGCTGATGCCAGCCTAAACACAAGAGGCAAGAAGCTGCACGAATTAACACGTGATCGGAGAGATATCACGATCGCCCCTGCCTATATCGGAGTAACCGTCAGTACCACCGGCTTAGGAGATACCTTTACTTCTGGAGTATTGGTGGAAGCACCAGTAATAGTCCCTTGGGGCTAAGGTATGCTGTTTTTTATTTCCCCTATGAATATATTATCCTTATTACTTTAAATAACAAAAAACCGGCAATGATCTGTCGGTTCTTTGTTATTTAACTATATTGAAATAACCCATCATATAATTATCATGTGACATTGCCCAGCCATCGGCTACCTTATCGCATGGGACCGTACAATTCCACATGAACTTCCCTTCTTTTTGTGGAGTAAAAGTGAAAGTGGAGACAGCGGGAACACCGTCTTTCTTACTCGCTTTCGCTACGAAATTGAGTCCAAGGTCTTTAGCTGTAATGGAATGCTCGTTCTGATCAAGACTATAAACTGTCACCTCTACCGCCTGTCCAGCTTTCACAGTGATGTCGCCAGTCGCAAAGGAATCATGTTTTTTTCCATCCGAGCCCAATTTATAACTATGGTTCACCACCATAGATACATGTTGAACTTGGTTACTAGCTGGAAGAACCGTAATCTTTCCTGTCATATAACCTTGCTGCGACATTGACCATTCTTCAGTATCATCGCAGGCATCCGTACAATTCCATGGGAACGTGCCTGATTTGGAAGGGGTAAAGGTATAGGTGGTCTCTTTGGGCTGACCTTTCTTAGTGGATTCTTTGATTTTTACCCCAAGTCCAAGTTTAGGTGAAACATAGGTATGTTCCGCATCATCATAATTCAAAAAGTGAAGAGTGACTGGTTGGTTTTGTGTAATTTGTATATCACCATTGATAAAGGCATCGTGCTTCTTCCCATCAGGACCGAGTTTTGCACCCGCTTCTACAACGATATACTGATTGAAAGCCGTTTTTGTCTGAGGTGTAGCAGCCTTAATTGATTTTGTCGATTGGCTTGTCCCACATCCTGCTAAAGAGAGGAAGACAAGAGAAGCCAGAGCGACTGCGATAGCACCTTTATTCGCTTTTTTGAACATGAAAAAACCTCCTCAGAAAAATTTGAACATGGAAATCATATGAAGTTTCCTGGGAATCATAAGGCAATTTTAAATTTCCTAAACTATTCCAAAATATTCCGTTTTCCCAGCCATGAGTGCGATTCCAGTTAGCAGAATTTGTTGTTATTTCCAGGGAAACATTGAAATTTGAAAAATAGTGAATCCGATAGTCGTAGTCGCCTTAGCTCTAATTAGTAATGAAAATCATTTACAGCATCATGTTACTTTCGGAATATGAAAAAAAGTCTCTCCCATCTTCCTTTTGGTTTTTGTATCGCTTCTTCTAAACGTTGATTAAAATCATTCTGTGAACGCCATACTTTTTGCTGTTCGTCCCTCAAATTTTGTATTTCATTTGATAAGAATTCGTTTACTTGTTTTTCTTGTCGCTGCAACGTTTCAAAATGAGTCTTTTGTTGTTCCGCTAATTTTTCAATTTTAGTATTCGTTTTTTGCGCTGAATTTCCAATATTGGAACTTATAGCATGATGATCTTGCTGGAGTCGGGAAACCGTTGTTTTAAGCTCCGACATATCGTTTTTCAATTGGACATTCATTTCACGTGTGGCTGCGAGTTCATTGACTAAAAACATAAATATCTCTCTTAATTGATTGGGATCTTGGGGTAAATTGGCCAATGTATCGGGTATGGCAATCACTTTTTCATTGGATCCTTCTAATTTTTCTTTTTGTTCATTCACGAGATCTTTAGCTGTATCGTCTAGAGGCTTGTCTGTATCGCGTAGCGCAATGAGCACTTTGATGTCGGATTGAACAAAGATGCGGCGATCACCATCTTTTACAAACTCATATCCATTTCGCTCTAATATTTGGCCATACTTTCGAACAGTGGGTGTTGCAATCCCCACTTCTTCTGCCACTTCCTTGGAAGAGAAAGCTCGTTCATTCGGTTGTATATCACTTCGCATATCGCTCATCCTTTTTCTCATTTCAAGTTATGTATCTTGTTTTAATGTATATCGCGTACCGTATCGTCTTGAGGCTTGTTCGTATCGCCTTCAGACAATTAGATATCATATCGTATTTTTACCTCTTTCTCTATTAAATGTGAAGGCTTTTATATGAAATTACAAGAGTCATATCACCTAGCGATACGTAATAAAACACATCCTTTTCTTGTAGAACTTCATTAAGGATGAGCCTATTCAAAAAACCGCAATAATGCGGTCTTTTTTTCAATCCATTTGAGCTCTAATTCCAATCGCTGCCAGAATTGCAATCACCGAAATAAGGACTGCTACTAATAGATTCATATAAGTTCCTCCTCCATATTTTGAATTTCTATTATACCACTTATTTCTAATATCCTTACCTTTAAAATCCAGATTGAATTTGTTTTACTGGCTTTATGCCTTTTTGCAACTTTTTCTTCCATGCCCGCTCTGGCTTCATACAGTCGCTACGGTGCCACTTCTCCTACTTTTTTTATGAGATCCGACATCATACAGCCACTATGGTGCCGCTTCTTCTGCTTTTCTTATAAGATCTGGCATCATACAGCCACTATGGTGCCACTTCTCCTACTTTTTTTATGAGATCCGGCATCATAGGCCGCAGCCGCCTCTCCTACTTTTCAATGTTATTGATTAATCGATTTGACAAAATCCTGATCTGCCGTTAATATCACTATCAATTCGAACTTATTTATGGGAGAGATAAAGATGAAGATCTATGTTGATGCAGATGCTTGTCCGGTAAAAGATATTATTATCTCTGAGGGTACGAATGCGAAAATCCCTGTGATCCTTGTTACTAGCTTTTCTCATTTTTCCAGTGCAGAACAGCCATCAGGAGTGGACACCATTTATGTTGATTCTGGCGCCGATGCTGCGGATTATCGGATTATGAAGTTGGTGGAAAAAGGAGATATAATCGTTACGCAGGATTACGGTCTTGCTTCACTAGGTTTAGCAAAAGGCTGCACAGTCCTACACCATAAAGGCTTTAGCTATACGAATGAAAACATTGACCAATTATTGCAAACACGTTATTTTAGTGCAATGGCTCGAAAAAGCGGAAAGCGTACAAAGGGGCCAAAACCATTTACAACAGAAGACAGGGAGAACTTTAGGATACTTTTTAAAAAAGTGATTTCACAATAACGCAAAAAAACATGGTCATAAACAACCATGTTTTTTCCAGCGCTGCGCAAATCGCTAGATCTACGCTACAAATTTATTAATTTCTTCCGCCTCATCCATGTATTCTGTTTTAATCCCGCTTTTCACTCCCCAATAATAGAAGCCAAGTGCCAGACAAGCGATGACCGCCATATCCCAGCCAAATGGAATGATATTTTTTCCGCCGAACTTCTCACTTCCAATATAAGAAATCAAAATCATACATCCTAAGTAAAGAAGCATCCAAACACCTGAAGTAAATTGTTTTTTGAATCCAATCCATTTATTTTTCGCTTGATAATAAAAGTAAATCGGAAGTCCAATGGCCATGATGAACACGACTTCTCCGGTTAACGGCCAGCGCGCCCAGTATAAAGTCAAGGATGCAAAAACAAATCCCAATGGTGCAATAACGGAAGCACCTTTTAAGCGAAACGGCCGATTAAATTGAGCAGCAGTACGTCTTAATGTGGTTAACGCAACAGGTCCCATGATGTACGAAATAAGAGTTGCAACTGAAATGATTTCAGCCAGAACGCCCCATCCACGGAATAAAAATAAAAAGAGATAACATACGCCTAAGTTTAAAAACATCGCAGGACGAGGTACACCGTATAGTGGATGCAAAGTACCAAAGATTTTCGGCAAGTACCCATTTTTTTGCATCCCATAAATCATCCGCGATGTTGTAGCGGTATAAGTAGACCCTGTACCAGAAGGTGATATAAATGCATCAGCATATAATACAATGGATAACCAGTTAAGCCCAAGAGCCAAGGCCAAATCGGCAAAAGGGGAATTAAAATTCAGATGATTCCAGCCGTTCACAATCATCGACGGCTCAACAGCACCGATAAACACAACTTGTAAAATAATATAGACAAAACCTGCGATTAAAATAGAGCCGATAACAGCAATCGGAATCGATTTATTCGGTGACTTCGCTTCCCCTGCCATGTTAACAGGACTTTGAAATCCGTTAAAGGCAAACACGATACCAGAAGTGGCGACTGCTGTTAACACACTTGCCCCGCCGTATGGCGCCATTCCTTGAGCACTTGTAAAGTTCCCGCTATGGAATCCAGCAAAAAACAACGCTCCCACCACGACTCCTGGAACAATTAATTTCAAAACAGTAATAAATGAATTCGCCTTCGCAAAAAGATTGACCGTCCAATAGTTGACGAAGAAATAGACTAATAGTAGTACAGCAGCGATGAACACTCCTTTGATCGTTAAGATATTGTTATGAACGAGAGAATGAGTCCATACTGCCCATTTCCAAGGCCACGTACTCATATATTGTACCGAGGCAATGGCCTCCACCGTAATCGTCGACGCAATTGAGATCCAGTTCGCCCACGCCGCTAAAAATCCAATAAAAGAGCCATGTGAATATTGAGGATACTTAACCATCCCTCCAGCTTCCGGAAACATAGCCCCAAGCTCTGCGTAAGATAAAGCAATGAATAAAATAACAACCATACCGATTATCCAAGAAAAAATAGCTGCTGGCCCAGCAATTTGAGCAGCCTTCCACGCTCCAAACAACCAGCCTGATCCGATAATCGAACCAATACCAGTCATCGTTAAAGCAAATGTCCCCATTTTTCTTTGCAAATTACCCATCCCTGCCTGCACCTCTCCCTAGAAAAATAAAAAACACTCGATCTATATATAAATCAAGTGTTTGCCCAGGCGTACGACGAATAGTCTATATGCTCCCTCATGGTAATCCATGTGCGCCAGTTACATATAGAAGTATAGTTTTTTTATTAGTATAAAGGATTTTTACACTATTCACAATACATATATTCGTTATAATAAAAACTTTATATTTCGGATTTTGGCGCAAACTTCCTAATAAAAATTCATAAATTAGGTAACTTAAGTTCAAAAAACAAACATTCCCATACATTTCTACGTATTGTAAAAACAGAATAAGTCCCATTTAAAATTATATTGACCAACCTTTAGGATTTATAATTAAATACGAAAAATTATGTCAGAAAAATAAGAATATTTTATATTGTTATTCAATGCTAGTTTGTTACATAATTTAGGTTGTACAAGAGAATTTGTACATAACTATTCCAAAAGAAAGAAGGGGTTAAATGAAAAAACTTTGGAAAAAATTTTCTGCCGTTTCAACCTTCAGTTCAATGATGCTTTTGACAGCTGTACCTTCTCTCACAAATGCAGCAACACCAACAAATGTAGCTGTCCAGCAAGGAATTAATCCTCAAGTTTTACAAAACGCCAGTGTATTTGGAAATGTTCCTGGTGATACCCCGGTTACAGTCGACATCGTGATGAAAATCAACAACAAAAATGATCTTGCAGAATTTATCAAAAATACAACTACACCTGGAAACAGAAATTACCGTCACTATCTTTCTGTTGATCAATTCAAGAAAAACTTTGGAGCCGATCCGGAATCGATTAACAGAGCCACCAGTTACCTAAATGCATTCGGCATCAAAACAAGTGTCTATCCGAACAATTTAATCATCACAGCCAATGGTACAGCCGATCAGTTTAACAAGGCCTTTTCTGTTAAATTAAAAAAAGAAAAGTATAAAGAAAAGGAATTTCACGGCACAGAAGACAATCCAAAAGTACCCGCCACGTTCGGAAAAGATATTCTTTGTATCTTAGGATTAAGCAACTATTCCAATTACACTTCCCATGCGGTTAAACAGGTGGTTCCGTTGGAGGAAAACGGGAGCACCCCAGTAGGCCCCCTAAGTCTTGATCCTAAAGATTTAATCAAGCAATACAATGTACAACCTTTATACGATAAAGGCGCCACGGGTTCAGGTCAGACAATTGGAGTCGTTAGCCTGGCTGATTTTAACCCCGAAGATGCCTATCAATTCTGGGCTAATGCAGGAATACCAGCAAAAGAAAACCGAATCACGAAAACTAATGTAGACGGCGGGTCAGGCTGGGATGGCTATGATGAGACGACCTTGGATGTTCAACAATCAGGATCGTTAGCACCACAGGCAAATATTAATGTGTATGTCGGGCCAAACAGTGACACTGGTTTTGCTGATGCTTTCGCCCAGGCCATTAATGATAATAAAGCACAACAAATTTCAGTAAGCTGGGGAGAAAGCGAGCCGACCATAAATTACCTTGTTGGCTTGCAACAGGAAACACCTCAATACGCAGAGGTGTTCAATCAACTGTTTATGCAGGCAGCTGCTCAAGGCATCTCCATGTTTGCCGCATCGGGAGACGAAGGGGCGTATGATGCCGCAAGAGAATGGGGGATTGGCTCCGGAGTTCCGAATGCTGATTCACTATCAGTCGATAGTCCGGCAGACAGCCCCTATATTACGGCTGCAGGTGGTACAACCTTACCGTTCCACTTCCATTCAACTACTTATAATGTCGATGTAAGCAATGACCAGGAACGTGCTTGGGGCTGGGATTATTTATATAATTATTTCGATGCGAGAGGATTAAATACGCCTCAAGGCTGGGGTGACAGATACCTCGTTGGGGGTGGCGGCGGTTTCAGCCAGCTGTTCAGCACACCTCTCTACCAAAAAGGGGTTAAAGGAGTCAATACCTTCACAGCAGTAAAACAATGGACTCCAAATGCAGACCAATCTTCCTTAACAAGAGATGCCGCTGCAACCATTGTGAAAGGAAAAGGAACAGGCCGGAACGTACCGGATCTTTCCATGAATGCCGATCCATATACTGGATATAAAGTATGGTTCAGCGACCCAGGTGCTCCTGGAACAAATTCAGGATATGCTGTCTACGGTGGAACCTCGTTCGTGTCTCCACAATTATGCGGCCTGTCTGCCCTAATCAACAGCGCTGACCATACGCAAGTTGGATTCTGGAATACACAAATCTACCGCTTTGCCCAGCAAAAGACTTCACCGTTACATCCATTAAACACGACAGGTGCTACTAACGATAACGGTTACTATACAGGAACTCCTGGTACCGTTTATAACCAGGCTACAGGACTTGGTGTTCCTGATATCGCAGCACTGGCAGATAAGTTCTCACGATAATTTTTAACCAAAGCCCGTCCCCATTTTTTTGCAGGATGGGTTTTGGCTTTTTTTTTGAAAAAAATGATGATGTCGGTTTAATGGGAGTTTTTAGTGCCTTCCCTGATATTGAATCCTCTTAGATGAAATATATGGTGCTGCTTATCATGCCTTTTTCCTGAAAGGTTTTCGTTGTTGCTGATCAGGTTCTGGTGCATTTATTATGGGGGGAAGAAATTGAAGGTCTGTAAAAATTTAACGGAATATTCACATTTATCTTTCTTGTATTTTTATAAAATAGGCTTAGATAGGAAGAAAGGAAGTGGCTTATGTTACTGAAAAGCAGAACTGAATCTGATGAATTACTGAAAATGCGATCATTAAACAACAGGATGGAGTTATCACTAGAAGACAAGTCCCATTATTTCAACCTCGAAAAAGGGTATGAAGGTGAGGTGAAATTTGACAGGATGGCAGAAAGTCATCAAGAAGAAAGATATCTCATTAATGACTTGCTGCTAAGAGTAGGTAATTCTTATTTTCAAATTGATACCACAATGATTTCACAGGAAATCATTCGACTACTGGATATTAAAAATTTCGAAGGTGATTTTTGCCTGGAGAATGACAGATTTTACTCCGTTAAAACCGGCCGTGAATATAAAAATCCTATCAGACAATTACAGAATAGTGCCTCCCAATTCCGCCAACTGCTCCAAATCCTCAAGCTACATTACCTCGTTGAAGCCTCTGTTATTTTTATAAACCCAGAATTCGCCTTATACAATGCCTCTAGGGACTTGCCAATTATTCTTCCCAATCAAGTTGATCGGTTTTTAAAAGGCATCAATCAAACACCTTCCAAGTTGAATGATGGGCAAAAAAAACTGGCCCACCGATTAATTTCATTGCATCAAACTAAAAATCCATTTTCGTTAGTTCCAAAATATAATTATGAGCAGCTGCAAAAGAATCTCTTTTGTAAATTTTGTTATTCCTTTTTAGTCACTTTTCAAAATCATACTTTAGTTTGCGGAAAGTGTGGAGGTCATGAAACGGTTGAAGAAGGGATTTTGCGGAATGTGAGGGAGTTTCAGCTGCTGTTCCCTGAAAGGAAGGTTACGACTTCGGGCATCTACGAGTGGTGCAACATTGGTCTATCAAAAAAGACTTTTCGTAGGGTTTTAAACAAGAACTTTGCGGCTTTTGGAAAAACGAGCGACTGTTTTTTTAAATAATTCCCGGGTCTGGTGTTGGTGTATGGTGTGATATTCAGACAATGTTCCGAAGTTATCTTGAACTTGAACTAAAACTTCGGACATGGCCACGCCTTTTTGCGTTTGCTTTGTCCGAAGTTAGCCCGTCTTCGGACACGTCCACCCTTTTTTCGCCTTGCTTTGTCCGAAGCTAGCCCGACTTCGGACACGTCCACCCTTTTTTTACCTTACTTTGTCCGAAGTTATCTTGAACTTAAACTTCGGACATGGCCACGCCTTTTTGCCTTGGCTTTGTCCGAAGTTAGCCCGTCTTCGGACACGTCCACCCTTTTTTCGCCTTGCTTTGTCCGAAGCTAGCCCGACTTCGGACACGTCCACCCTTTTTTTACCTTACTTTGTCCGAAGTTATCTTGAACTTAAACTTCGGACATGGCCACGCCTTTTTGCCTTTGCTTTGTCCGAAGTTAACCCGACTTCGGACACGATCACCCTTTTTTCGCCTTGCTTTGTCCGAAGTTTACCCGTCTTCGGACACGACCACCCTTTTTTTGCTTTGCCTTGTCCGAAGTTATCTTGTCACCGACCTTATTGAACCAATGACTCCGACTGTTTTTTTTAAAAAAGGGATCCATTTTCATAATAGATCCCAGCAAAAAAATTATTCACCATCTTTACTAATTTCTTTAATACCCTGAGCAATCGCCCCAAGTTCACCTTTTAAGTTATGTTTCCCTGAATAGTTTTCTATCAGTTCTTTCAAGTCCAATCCTGTTGTCTCTTTCAGAGATTCCTGCAGGCCGGCCATTAAACTGGTTATATTACCACTGACAGTTGAAATTCCGCTGCCATTTCCAGAGTCAATAACGGTTACCTTATCAATATTACCAATCGGTTCAGCAACGGCTTTTGCGTATTCCGGTAACATTTTAATGATCATATCCATAATGGCAGCATTGCCAAATTCTTCGAATGCCCTTGCTTTTTCTCTCAATACATTTGCTTCCGCCATCCCCTGTTTTTCAATGGCTGATGCGGTCGCTTCCCCTTCAGCAGCAATAGCCTTTGCATTAGCAAGACCTTCTAATTCTACTTTCCTCGCCTCAGCTTCGGCCTTGTTAATTTCCTGGATTTTTAAAGCTTCCGATTGATTTTGAATGCGAATCTTTTCAGCTTCTGATTCTTTAACCTTTTTATAATATTCAGCATCGGCCAATTTCACAACAGTGGCCGTGTACTCTTTTTCTTTTCTTTGAATCTCTTTTTCTTCCAACTCAATTTTCTTTTCACGTTCGACAATTTCTACTTGAATCTCTTGTTGCTTTAATTCTTGATTACGTTGCGTCGTTTGTAGTTCAAAGGCAATCGCAGCATTCGCTTTTGCTGTATCTTCGACGATTTTAAATTCGGCAAGTCTTAATTCATTATTTTTCTTCGCTTCTGCGATTTCAGCCGCTCTTTCATACTCAGCAGAAGTCGCCTCTTTTTTTGCCTGAGCAACTTGAATTCTCTGCTCCTTCTCGGCATTCGCACGAGCAACCTCTGCATCCCGTTTTACCTCTGCCGTACGCCTTTGCGCCAAACTGCTAATGTAGTCATGGTCATCCGTAACGTGGGTAATATTAAACGTAACAATTTCAATCCCGAGTTTCTGTAAATCGGTTTCACTGGTTCTTTTGACAGAGGAAGAAAAGCTATCCCGATTCTTATTCGCTTCCTCAACGGTTAATGTTGCGATGATCGCCTTTAAATGTCCCTCTAAAATCTGGCGGATTTGTTGTTCACGATGTTCCGTCTGCACGCCTAAAAAGTTTTCCGCCGCACTAATCAGATTTTTTGTATCGTTATAAAATTTCACCGTTGCCACAGCCGTAACGTTAATGGGGACATCCTCTCTAGTTACAATCCCTTTTGCTTCAACGGTTAAGTTTGAAGGCTGCAGGCTCACTGTCCCCATTTTATGAATAATTGGTAAAACTACAGCTCCTCCACCGACAACAACTTTAATTTTTTTCCCTTGTTCATCTGTTTCTACGTTTCTGTTGCCCAAAGCACTCCCTGTAATCACCATCGCCGTGTCTCTTCCTACAACCTTATACCGGCTAATGGCATAAAGGATTACGCCCAATATGACGACTACTAATACGCCGCCTATACCAATTGTTGAAGCCATGAAATCTCCTCATTCCTATTAGAATTTAAAAATATCTATTTCAGCAGTGTTTCTTTGAAAAACAACAAATCGGTTATCTTTTACTTCCCATACAATTACTTCTGCATCTAACGGAATGGCATTTCCATCCCTGCTGATGGCTGTTCGAAAAATAAATCCTAAGTCATGTTCAACTTTTACTTCACCTAATGAATCCGTTCCTTCCCCTATTCCCATTGTAATAATTCCTTTTCTGCCCACCATATCTTCTAAATCAATAGCAGAAGAATTCTCCATATGTTTTAAAGGTCGTAAGAAGAAATAAGAAATAAGAAACGTAAAGACAAGAGCTCCTAGTGCAGAAATCATTAATATTCCATTTGACGGAAACACGGAATGGATCATTTTTTGAAGAATCAACCCAACTCCGCCTAGAAAACTTGCAAACAATACGACTTCGCTCGGTCCAAAGGGCAATACATCTAGATGGCCCGTTATTGCATCCATGAGGTCGCCTAATAGTAAAACAACGATTAATAATATGACGCCTCCAATCAACAGATACCAATAAATGTGTTCCATTGTGGCTCCATCGACGTGCAAAGTCATCACCGCCTTTTCAGTTATATGAGCTTGCTTTACGGATCGTTCTTTGACTTTCCCTAAACTGAAAGCACTCTATAAACATATTTTACCAGAGCTAACAGTATTAAAGGCACCAAATATTTTAAAAAAACAGAAAGCACTCAAGTACCAGTTCACAAAAATTTCACTAAATCTCACCTGTCCTTTTGCCCCCTTTCTTCCTATATAGAAGGTGAAAGGGTGGTGTTTATGGGGGTTTTCATGGAGGAGTTGGAGCAATTGGTTGAATAATGTTGCCTTACAAGCGCTTTTAATAACTATTTATGAGCTTAGTTAAGTCAAAAAGCAGAGTTTCTCGGGGGCACAAAACGTGGAAAACCCACAGGCTCTTGGGGGATTTCACCTGTGGGTTAATCTGAATTTTTTATTCCTGGATTGCACTTAACAATTCTGAAATCTGATAGGGAATGGCAATGTAATTCACATACTCGAATGGGTTTTCTGTTTCAACTTCAACATCTAGAATGGCTTCCATAGCATTCTAACCTCTTTTATATTGAATTTTTGCATTACGCACTGTGTTTAACAGAATGGGTAGTATCATTTCCTTTGGCAGCAAATTTACGAACGAATGGGATTACCCAACGGTCTAAACCGATACGTCCTGCATTGAAACCAGCAGCAAGGATGATCACACCAAGTAAAATATCTAATGGGTTACTAGAAACTACTCCAGCAAACACATAAGAGAAGTTCATGACTAGTCCAAAAAATGCCGCTACTGTTGTTAAGCATCCAAGGATTAAACCTACACCAACTAAAAACTCACCATAAGGAACAAGGACGTTGAAAAGGTGTGCATTTGGTATGGCAAAGTGTTTTAAGAAACTAACATATGTTGGATATTCAACTGCTTTTGTTGGACTAAGAACTGGATGCGCAGCTACTCCTGTTAAAAATCCAGTTACATCAAACTTGCCGCCAGATATTTTTTCAAATCCCGCCAGCATGAATTCATAACCAACATAAAGTCGAATGACAGTTAGAATGTAAGCAGCAATTTTATTTTCTCTTAAAAATTTGTTAAACATATAAAAGACTCCTTTTTTATAAACATAATTATTAACTTGATTACACTGTTATTATAAATAATTTATCTCGAATTAAGGGCTTTTTGTTCAATAATTCACATATAGTTCAAAAAGAATTGAACAAAAATTGACAACGATTATCAATTAGCCAACCCTAAGGTTTCATGAAAAAACCGTCTCAACGGAGGCAGTCTTTACATCGAACGGTTCTATATTACCTTCTACTTCATTCTTTTCGGCTTTCGGTCATATAGATGGTTCTATGTTACCTTCTACCTCATTCACCAACGCAATCACCTAAATTTTAGCAAAACCCCTTCAGGTATAGTTGAAGGGGTTTAAAGTAACTATTTTTTCTCTTTGATAACAAATAAAACACCAGTAAGAATGAGGATAGATCCTATCCAAAACGTTACACCAATGCTCTCTCCTAAAATAAGCCATCCGAGTAATGTCCCCACCACGGGTTGAAAGAAGAAAAACAGCCCACCGCTTGAGGCGTTTAGCATTTGTAATCCACGATTCCAAAGTAGAAAGCCACCTGCTGTTGATACAATCCCCAAATACAAGATTCCTCCCCAAATGGCCGGGTGAGTCAGTTGCGAGATATGAATTGAATGTAACCTTGGCAAGACAAATGGGGTCAACACGATAAGGGCTACCAGGATGGAATAGGTTGTAACCACAATTTGTGAATATTCACTCGGCACACGCTTTACAAGTACAGACATGAGCGCCCATGTTAACGCAGCAATCAAGAGTGCAATACCACCAAGTTTACTGGACAAATTCACATGACCGACTCCAACAATGAGAAAAACCCCAATTGTCGCTAAACAAACGGAAAGTGCCTTTTTTAACGTGAATCGTTCTTTAAGAAGCAGCCGAGCAAAAATAACCATAAATGCTGGTGTTGCCGAGGTGATAATCGCACCCGTTTGTGCTGACGATAGCATGGTACCCGTTTCCTGCGTCACAATTGAAATGGCGTTACCAATGATCCCAATGGCTATGATGATTAAGAAATGCCGTTTATCAATTTGCCATTTTTGCCGTGAGATAAAGCCGATAACTAGAAGTGCGACAATAGCCACTAAATAGCGCATCCACACAAGTTCCAGCGGAGGTATGACCATTACTGTAACTTTAACAACGACGTACATACCGCCCCAAATACTGGATGCTAAGGCTAAATATATCGAACCTAATAATGTGTTTTTCATTTTTTATACCCTCCGTCTTTTTTTAGGTCGAAAATGCCCCTAACGGAGAGAGGTAGTCACCCACACTCCACTAAGAGCAGAAGTGTGCTACTGGTACGTCGTTTTCAAATAATGGGGTCCAATACATTTTGATTCACCTCTAGTCAATTTGTTTTTTATTGTAGCAGAATATTGAGATTTTTTATATCATTCCATACCAGACTCTATAATGCCGTATCTCTCTTCTTTTTTATGAGATCGGGCATCATAGAAACCTCAAAACTGAGTGAGGGTCCGCCCTCTTTTTCAAGAAAAAAACCCAATTCAAACCTTCTGAATTGGGCTCCTCATACAAGCTTTTTAAATATCACCTCAAGGTCCATTGATCTTTTTAACGTATTGTAAATAGGCCCTAAAAGCAAAAACCATCAAAATCATTGTCCTGAAGATCAGCAAATAAATAAAGGTTACGGTTATTTTTCTGATTAACGGTTCATCGGGTCGTGACGGGTACCATTCAAAGGGAGGATAATATCAACGGTTGTCCCCTTATTTATTCCACTTTCTATCATTATGGTTCCCTGATGTTCTTCGATAATTTTATAGCTGACCATTAAACCCAAACCAGTTCCTTTTTCTTTTGTTGTATAGAAGGGTTCGCCTAATTTGGGTAATAAGTCGCTAGGGATCCCGCGCCCATTATCGGTAAATTGAATCCGTACTTTATCTTCTTCCCATTTTGTGATCTTAATATCGATTTTTCCGTTTTCCCGAACAGCCTCTATCGCATTTTTAAAGATATTGATAAATACCTGCTTTATTTGATTTCCTTCACATTTAACCATCATATCCGGTTCAAGCTCTTTTGTGACCTCTATGTTCTTTACAATGGCGATAGTCTCAAGCAATGTGATGACATCTGTTAATAAAGATGTAATATTTTCAATTCGATAAGTCACCGCCTGAGGCTTGGAAAGGACCATAAACTCACTTACAATTAAATTGATGCGCTCAATTTCTGATAACATAATGTCATAATATTGTTTATCCTCCGTCTCCTTGCCTTCAAGTAATTGGAGAAAACCCTTTATTGAAGTTAGCGGATTTCGAATTTCATGTGCGACAGCCGCAGCTAATTCCCCTACAATGGAAAGCTTCTCCGATCTCCTGATCAGTTCCTCTCTATCTTTTGAATTTGTAAGATCCCTAAGTATGACGAATGTCCCAACCATCCTTTCCTCTATTACAATCGGTACACTTTTTAGACTTACAATGATACAATTTCCATTTTTGGTCAAACACCTGCACTCAATCATGAAAGACGTTTCTTTTCCTATTTCATGAAAGTGCTTTTGAACTTTATCTAAATCCTTTTCGCAAATAAGATCTTTAAAAGAAATTTCCCTTAGCTCTCCTGTACTAAATCCCGTGACTTTCGCGGTTACATCATTAACAGATAGGATGTTTCCGGTTAAATCCAATTGCAGGATGGCATCCATATTATTTTCAATAAGACTTTTTAACTGCCGCTCCCGATCTTCAATATTTTTAATATTTCTTTTAATTAATTTGTATAAAAAAATGGCCGTTATCGTAACAAACACACATGCTTTTACCGTACTTGCCCAAACAATTTGGAGATCATGAAACAAGGATAATATCCAATCGGTCGAGTAAATCCAGAGAAAACTAGATAAAATATAGAGCATCGTTATTTTAAAAGAGATTTTTTTACTAGAACTTGCATTACTCTGCATTACGGGCTCCCTTTCACATACAATCATTCATTTTTTTCTAATTAAATTTTAAATGATTACAAGCAAGTAATGAAATGGGAAAATGAACCATCTGAAACATGGGGACGGTTCGCGTGTTTCATTTTGGCGAAAAACCCATAAAAATTCAGAATGGGTTTTAACACGGTTTGGTGAATAATGCATGTGGTTGTCATTAAGCCATGATGCGAAGATTTTTGGTGATTCCCTGAGTCTTATATATGAAGGATTGAAACACTAGGTAGATTAGACTGAAACGTTGGAACCGTCCCGTTGTTTCCCTCATACAAGTTTTTTAAATATGACTTCAAGGTGCATTGATCTTTTTAACGTATTGTAAATAGGGGAATGTTTAAGCGCCCCGAAGCAAAAATCATTAAAATCATCGTCCTCAAGTTCAACATATAAAAAAGCGGTTACGGTTATTTTTCTGATAAACGGTTCTTCCTCATACCCTTTTACACCAACCAAGGATAGCGGGTTTTCCAGTGAAAGGTTCAAAACTCCTTCAATTTCTTCAATCATTGAACCTCTTTTTTTCGACTGTTCCAAGAGCGTCAATAGGATGCTGCTTAACACAGAGCCTGCGAAGTATTCGAGACTGCTGATTGGTTGGTATTCTGAATCAAAACTAATTTGCTTTTCGATCTGAAAGCTGTTTTTGTTTGTAAAAATTTTCACAGATGATAGATCATTCGACGTTCCCCTAAAGTTCATTTCGAAAATCCTGGATTCATCTAGTGGCCGCTTATTCATACTTGCTCCTTAGTATGGAAGCCGCTTCTGTTAATGCGCCTATTTTTCCAGAGATATTTTCAAGGATGTTCACTGGGCTATTTGCGAAGGTGGCAAAACCGCAGTCAGGATTGAGCCATAATTTTTCCTTTGGAAGATACGACAGGGCCTCCTCAACTCTTGAAAGGATGGAGTCCACCTTCTCCATTTCATCCGTACGTGGATTGATTACTCCTAAGCCAAGTGCTGTATGGTCTGATATCCTTAATGAACTTAGCTCCCCTGCCCTTGGCGTTGAGAATTCAAGTGTTAAAAGGTTCGGATTCACACTAGAAAATAACTCAAGCAGCGGCGTATAGGGGCCTGTCAATAATATACTTTCATCCTTGCTCCAGTTTCCTCTGCAGACATGAAGCGAAGCAACCGTCTTTTTCCTATCGATATGCTCCATAATCTGCCCAATCAACGAACTGGCAAATTCGAGTTCTTCTTTAGGATCCTTTCTCTCGGAAAGAGCGGCGCACATAAAGGACCGTGGCTTTCCCTCTGTAAAAACAACCTCGGTCAGAACGGGTTCATCAAATTGAATCACATCCACCCCAATGCTCATAAGATGGTCGATCTCATCCTTCATGATTTTGATGACATCATGCCCAAGTTCTTCCTTACTCCCATAAGCTTTACCAGAGAGATTGGGAAGCCACATCGATCTGGTCAAAAGATAGGGACCCGGCATGGTGATTTTAACGGGCTTGTTGGTGAACTTTTTCATCATCAATAGCTCATTTGCGACAATATCACCATTGTAGGTCAACTTATCCACACAAATGGCATTTTTAATACTGACGGCCGGAACATCAAGCGCAGTCAAAATGTTCTCAAAAGCCTGTTTATCATCAATATAATCAAGCATTTCACTCATGCTCATCATGCGCACACCGCCAATTCTATCGGAGACGAAGGACACATAGTTATCCCGTCCGAGTTCTCCGCTTGTGATGATATCTATCCCTAGATTCTCCTGGAGCTTAATGACCTTTTGCGTTTCACTCTCAATAAGCTTGTTGAAGTCGCTTAGTTCCATCGTTCCTCTTCTAATCATTCTGAGGGCCTTGAGAACCTCTTTTGATCTTGGCATGCTTCCTATTAAGGAAGTGGGAAAAAGCGGTAATGAGGTTTTCATGTTTGTCATCTCCCAAAGGTTAGGCTGTGTGAAATTTGCTTGTTGATTGGAGTGGAAGGACCGCTTCCACGGGTGTGCCGAGGGGGGGGCCGCTTCAATCTATGGACTACCTTCTGAGCTGTTCTTTCTTCTTCTCGGTCGTCAATAAATTTTATTGGCTACCGTGACGCCTGTTTTTTTGGCATTCTCGGTCGTCTATTAGCCCTATTGGCTACCGTGAAGCCTACTTTTCCACCATCTCGGTCGTCAATTAGCTCTATTGGCTACCGTGAAGCCTATTTTTTCCGCCTCCTCGGTCGTCTATAAGCTCTATTGGCTACCGTGAAGCCTATTTTTTCCGCCTCCTCGGTCGTCAATAAGTTTGTGAAAAAATCAACAATGTCCTTTAATAAAGCCAAAGAGAAGCATGGAAAAAACCACGCTTCTCTACTTAATTGCCCCCTTAGAATAAACTAGTCTTATGAAAAAATCTCAAATATTCATTAGCCTCACGCAACTGCTGAAATCCTGTGATTCTACCATCCACCCATTCCTTCAAACCTTCCATATCCATCATCTTTTTATGGGACTCATTGGTATAATCCATTCTATGAAGCACTTTCTGCCATTCTCTGAATCTTTCAGTTGAAAAATCAGAATGAGCCACGAAAATACAGTGGTCAAAAGAGTCCGTTGTATCGATGCATACCAATTGATTTTCATCAATGGTGCCATCCTTCTTCCAAGCGTCCCAGTTCAAATCCAGCGTGACAGAGGCATCTACCGTTCCCGCCATTAATGCCCGAATGGCATCCAGCTCTCCCCCGATGTGGTCTCCATGGAGGCCGACGCCAATATCAAATCTTTTCTCCTTGTAATCCCCACCGTACTCAAGTCCATTTTTATGCAAATGGTTGATAGGGATCAATCTTGCTTGAGGAGAGTCGATCGCTCCAAAGCCAATCG
Source organism: Neobacillus sp. PS3-12 (assembly GCF_030915385.1). Taxonomy (GTDB): domain Bacteria; phylum Bacillota; class Bacilli; order Bacillales; family Cytobacillaceae; genus JAEVLT01. The sequence continues at coordinate 2,137,681 of NZ_CP133268.1, forward strand.
TCTTGCCCCTTAGCCCCTCGAGACCCTTGATACCGCTATTTTTTCTTACAATGAAGCAGGTCTTTCTGTCTCTGTCCGTATCTCTCATGGAACCCATCTGGCATTTTCCATCAGTTCGCAAATAAGCGTCCAGCCAGGCCAGAGGCGAATTCCAAGCGATGTCAATTTCCCTATTCATTAAACCATCAACCTGTCGTTCATAATCCTTATAGAAGGTACATTCAATTTCGAGCCCTTCTTTTTTAAAAAAATCAGCGATGATCCCCCAGATTACCGTAACCTTTGGATCATAAATAACAGCTCCCACTTTAATTCTACTCATTGAACTCCCTCCTTTTTATGGAATCATTTGACCTGTTAATGCTTTTCCAAGCCAAACAGCCAAAACGTCGGCACTCGGAGCCATAATTTGACCTGCATAGGCATCTCGCAAAAGCCTTTCCGTAGGAAGGGACTTATTGTAAGCTTTCCCGCCGCCAACTCTCATCGCCAGCCTTCCACATTCGATTGCTGCTTCTGAGGCAACGATCCTTGCCGTTAAAATTTTTGCAAGGGCATCCGCTTCGCCGTTCGCACCTGCTCTCGCAGCTTCCAAAGTGATCGCTCTAGCGGCTGCCGCATGTTTATAGATATTTCCAATATGCACCTGGATGGTTTCAATATTCGCCAAGGTAGTTCCATCAGGATATTGCCGGTCCACAGCATGGTTGCTGGCAACTTCAAACATATGCATGGCTGTACCGCTGTAAACGGCTCCCAGCCCTGTGACGAAGAATGGAGCGACCACGTTGAATACCTGCTCTTGGCCCGAGCCTTCTACGCCAATGCGGAAAGATGAATCCAAAGTGACATGATCAATATGCATTGGACCTGACGAATTCCCCCTCATTCCCAGGCCATTCCATTTAGACATGTCGAAGGATAGACCTCTTGTTTCCAGCGGGAATACCCAATTGTTTATTTTTCCTTCTTCAACAGATGGTGCCAGAACAAGATAGTAGGAAGCATAGGTGGCGGATGTTACCATGCTCTTTGTTCCAGTAAAAGTTGTGTAGTCCCCGTTCACCTTAGCTGTCATTTCGGGAATATAAAAGTGGGTTCCACTACCGAATTCGCTGTAGGCTAACGCCAGGAATTTCCCATCCTCTATAACATCTGTAAAAATCCTCCGCTTAAGTTCGTCACTTCCATGGGTTTGAATGCACATCAATGCAACGTTGTGCATCATATAGCAAAGAGCTGTTGTGGAGCAGGCCTCCGCAAATGCCAGACAAGCCTGGGCATGCTCTTCAAGACCTTTGCCAAGTCCACCATATTCTTTAGGAATCAAGAGTTTTAAAAAGCCCTTTTCACCCAGCTTCTTGAAGGATTCTTCAGGAAATCTCGACTCCTTATCAGTCATTTCAGTGAAAGGCAGTATGTAGGACTTCGCAAAATCCTTGCCCTCTTGATAAACATTGTTCAAAATATGCGCCTCCTTGTATTAGCTTTTTTTATACTTCCTATAAAAATCTATTATGCTAATTTGATATTATGTGTACTGGCGGATTATTTTTTAAAAATACAGGCCAAAAGAAAAGGAAGCCCGTAACTTACTCGGGCTTCCCAGTGAAAAATATTAAACTGATAGGTTTCGTCAGATTTTACCTTACCGCTTTTATGTTGAATTTCCTGCAGTTCCACTCATCCGTTCAGATTTACCCATGCACTACTGAAGTCCGCCGCAAGAAAAGGGGAATATATATGAACATACGGAAATGAACGGTCATCATTAAATGAAGAACTGAAAAAAATGGTTATTTTCACAAAGAGTGGCCAGTCTATACAAGCGCGCTATATTATTTTTGCAGCGGGTTATAAAGGAAGGCCCTATAGACTAAACATCTACTAATCTTTGGCAAAATCCAGAGCGTAACTTGCACCAGCATCTAAAGGAAGACTAATAGTAAATATAGATCCATATTTCGGAGTACTACTCACCTCAATCGTTCCCCCATGGTCCTGAATAATTTTCTGACATATGGGTAGCCCCAGACCCGTTCCTTCAGATTTCGTTGTAAAGAAGGGATTAAAGATTTTTTTCAAGTCTGCGCCTTCTATACCCACACCCGTATCGCGAACCTCACAAACTGCTAAGTTCCCCACTTTGAACAATCGAATCGTAATATGTCCACTTTCAACCATAGACTGAATGGCATTGTTAATTAAATTTACAAAAACCTGTACCATTTTATTGAAGTCCATTTTCACCAAAAGATCAGGATTATACTCCGTGTATACGATTTGATGTCCTAAACAGTGGGCTTCGGATTTGGTTAAGGAAATGACTCTCTTTAAACACTCGTGGATGGAATACGCTTGGTATTGAGTGACATCTGGTTTTGAAAATTGTAGGAATTCAACCGTTAATTTATTCATCCTGCTCACTTCACTAAAGATTAAATCATACCAAGGCTGTATATTATAATTAGCCTCTTTGGAATATTGCAGAAACCCTTGAATGATCGTCAACGGGTTTCTAATTTCATGGGCAAGTCCAGCAGCCATTTCTGCTATTAGCTTCCCTTTTTCCTCTTTGTGCTGTATTTCTTCACGTTTCTTCTCTTCAATAAGGGTATTTTTTTTCGTCTCCATTTCAATAATGTACTGAATGATCAGTACTACAGCTATTGAAGTTAAGAAGTCCGATCCAACCCCAAATATGCTATAGGAATTTACAGGGGAATACGTAGCTCGAATAGCGGTGTAAAAAATCATGAAAACAAAACCAAGAAAAATCCCCTTGACGGCTCCCTTGACTTGGAATAAAAATTTACTAAGTAAAATGATATAGATGGAGTAACACCAATTCAGTTGGCTGGTGAAATGAAACAATAGTAACGAAATGATTTCACTAGATGCGATTAACAAAAATAAGCGGGTATAAATTCTTTCCAAAAAAATGCTGGTTATAAAAAGAAGGCCAATTACAATCATAAAAAAAGTATTTTGAGTCTTCTCTAACGAAATCGAGGCAAAAATGACAAATACTACATAAATAGGCAAGACAATATAATACATTAAGCGATAAAACATTATTTCTCTCCATTTCATCTTTCATGGTAATCCAAGTAATTATACACAAATTTCTGCTTAAACTATTAGTTAAAGTTTACCTTAAAATAAGGAAAGCGCCTACCCGAATATACCATGTCTTTTTTCGATGTCTGACTACAAGTTAATAATTTGTTAAGGTTAATGGGGTATGATACTAGCATGGAAAATGAAACTTTTTCATTGACCCCCTTTAATAATATTAATCTTTAGCCTTCGAAAATTTTTCGAGGGTAATTTTTTGTCTAGGTGTACTTCTCACAGTCAAAAAGGAAAATCGTTTCTTATCTAGAAAGTAATTATAGAGGGATTAATTCATGTAGTTCGTTACATTCTTATCCTGACCATTGTCCGTTTCTACTACGGGCGATGTGATTGATGTAACTGGAGGAATATGGAACGCTGTTCAGTATTAAAAGGTTTGTGATAAGGAGAAAATGCGATGTCTGAAGGAAGTAAAGTGGTTAGTTTCGTTGAAAATCCAAATATTAAAATTGAGGTTTTGGAGTATCAAAATTTAGGCGGGAATGATAATTTTTCTGTTGCAGAAAAGTTATTTTTTGCTCAAAGGTCAAACATAAAATTAAGACAAGTAAGAATCACACTTAACAACAGCTCCCTTACCGCTGAATCCGGTGCCTTGCAGTTTATGAAAGGGAATATTGCATTAAAAAGTTTAGGAGGAAATGGGGCAAAGGGTTTTTTCAAAGGAATTGCCTCTAGTGTGCTAGCAAATGAATCCATGATTAAGCCACAATACCAAGGCACCGGGATCATTTACTTGGAACCAAGTTTCAAACACTATATGATCGTTGAACTAAATAATGAAGAAATCATTGCGGATAAAGGACTTTTTTACTGCTGTGAATCAAGTGTTTCTGTTTCTGTTCAGGCAATGAAAAACATTTCCTCTGCTATTGCAGGTGGAGAAGGATTATTTCAAACAAAAGTATCTGGAAGCGGTTTTTGCGTATTTGAAATTCCTGTTCCGGAAGAAGAACTTGTGGAGTTTGAACTTCAAAATGAAATGGTTCAAGTAGACGGGAATTTCACCCTTTTCCGACTCGGAAACATTGACTTTACAGTTGAGAAATCAACAAAAAGCATCTTCGGTTCTGTTGCATCCGGCGAAGGTCTACTTCAAACATTTAGAGGTACGGGGAAAGTCATTATCGCCCCAACATTGCCTGTTTATGAAAAGTTAGGTCATATCCTAAGCCCAACGCCACCATCAAAATAAAATGTAAAATTAAAATGGGGTCTGTCCCCCATTACGATAGAGTAACGGGGGACAGACCCTTGAACGCTAGTGCCCACCCCGCCGCTCAATCGTCAAAGGATTATCACATAACCACTGACTATAAACATGACGTACGGATAAGAATGAATATCTCGCGGATATATGGCTTATCAGCAGAAAGAATCTATGGATTTTAAATTGGTGCCTGACACTCAAACTAATGTTGTTACTATTGATGGATATGGCATAAAACTCCACTTCCCATGCAACTTAGATTTATGTCAACTAAATACCTTCTTAGCTGTCTTCCCAATGGTATTAGTCCCTATTCCATCAACAGCCCCTCCAATTACTCCACCTATTAGAGGAACAGCCTTTCCTAAATTTACAATGCCCTTTTGTCCAAATTTCGTTACAAGTTTAACTCCTACTGCTTTATTAATCGCCTTTATTACCTCTCCAGGTATTTTTTTTATAACTTGTATAGCTAGTGAAGTCCCTAATTTAATGCCAGCTTGTTTTAATATGTCTGAAGCAGCCTGTCCAGTCAAACACACAAATACGAAGGTTTTAACTTGATCATCTTTTAAATCATAGCCTCTCATGTTGGCAATAGTAGCTATCATTCTAATTTGAACGTACATAACAGATGCAACATTTGCCGGAATAGCCACAGGTAATGTAATTAAACCACCTAATACTGTTAGAAAACCACTTGTTATACCTTTAGCATTTTGCCATCGTATTAAGCTATCAATGGCTTTTCCTCAACAGAAGAATGCTTACTTAAATAGTTTTCCGCTAACTTTGCTGCTGTATCAGTCCCAGGTAATCCATTAACTGCCTTTTCGTAAGCCCAATCCAATACTTGAGTCATTTTACTTTCGGTTAAACTATTGGTTGACAAGATAATCTCCCCTAAGATGAAATTAATAGGTTATTTGAAAAATATGAGTAATATATACTATAATTTTACCACTAACGATAAATATCCCAATCATTTTCCACGAATTTATCCGACCTAATTCCTATAAATTGGCAATGGAGGATAAAGGATCAATTACTTTCAGTCTTTTCAACAAATAATCCGAACAATTACACCGACACGAGGGGCGAGGGCCGATGCCCTTAGTAGGTGATGAAGACAGGTTGTATTTTGCCTGGTAGCGATATTTATGTTGCCTGCCGCGAATCTTTCAGTTTTTTATAATAAATAATAGTAGCATCCAATTTTCCATTTTGAGATTTTGCATAGTCAGGGATCCGTCGGCCTGGATGTAGCCTAATGAGGTATAAAGGGAATTGGAAGGGTCCCCTTCTCTTGTATCAAGAAGCAGCAGTGACCTGCCCTCGAGGACCGCTTGCTCCTCCACCTTTTGCATGAGGGATCTACCAATCCCCTTTTTTCGGTGTAGTGGATGCGTCATTAATTTGGCGATTTCAGCTCGATGAATTCCATTTTCTTTTGTGCATAAATGCAACTGGACACTACCTACTAGTTTGTTGTTGAGCCTGGCAGCAAATAGAATCACTTCTTGTTTTAGTATGTTTCCCCAGTATTTTTTAGCCTCTGAAAGGTCCAATGGAGGTAAAAATCCAATCGATGCACCGTCCTCTACTACCTGTTTGAGCAGTTCTGAAAATTCATCCAGATGTTCATCTATTTTGTATATTTGTTCGATTTGCACTTCATCCGCCATCACAATCCCCCCCCCATTTATTTTTTAATATCTATTTATTCCTCCATCTCTTTATAGTAATCAATCTTTTTTTCAATCTCCGACAAGTTATCCTTCAACGCTTTAATTTCTTCAAGGACTTTATGTTGATGCACTTCTAATAATTCTCGTCTTGCGCTTATTGTGGATTCACCTTGACTGCGCAGGTCGGAAAATCGTTTCATGTCTGTGACCGACATCCCTGTTACCCTTAGACGGATTAAAAAATGGATCCAGGAAATATCAGCTTCCGAAAACTGGCGATAGCCATTTTTATCTCGGTTTACCTCATTAAGTAAGCCAACTTTTTCGTAATAACGCAAGGTGTGCACGGTTAGCCCTGTCATCTTTGAAATTTGCTGAATAGTAAATATATTTTCCATAAAATTCATTATATCACAAAAAATGGGGTTGCTTTCGAGTGCACTCTAAAGTGTAGCATTGGTTCAAGATCATTTTTAGGAGGTAGATGAGATGAGTAACGAACGTTACCAGCGTGGTTGGGAAAAACTTATGGAAGTAGATGGTGAAGGCGGTCAGCTTGTAGCAAAGGGAATTTTTGAAGAGCGTAAACTGATTTTGGGGAGAGATCTTGATTAGGTGAGAGTAGCTCTGATCATGTGGAAAAAGTTTCATCACTATAAGAAAGAGGCCTGGTTTCTGCCAGCCTCTTTCTTATAGTCAGCTATATGATTCTTCTCGAACTCGTTCACTTTTTCGGAGAACAGGCAGAATACACTACTTATTCTACCCGTGCCCATTCATTTTTCCAGAGAACGGGAAGAATCGCAATTCTCCTGCAATGACACTCACAACCTATTAAATTGCGAAAACCGTTTTTCCACTTGCTCTGTGATCATGGAAATGAGTATACAAATCCCCCAGTAAATGAGAGCCGCTAATAAATATAAGGTAATAGAGTCATAGGTTCTTCCTGCAACAATCTGCGCATTATACAGGACCTCTGGAACAGAAATGACAGCTGCTAATGATGAAGCTTTCACCAGATCTAAAAAAATATTTAATAAGGGAGGAATGGCAATCCTTGCTGCTTGCGGAATGATGATTCGATATAGATTCTGCCAATAGGTTAACCCGATCGCATAGCCTGCATCCCATTGGCCTTTCGAAATACTATTCAGTGATGCTCGCTGGACCTCAGCAATATAAGCCGCACTATTAATACTAAAGCCAATCATGGCTGATGTTAAGGCCGATAGTTGGATTCCAATAACAGGTAATCCAAAATATAAAATAAAAAGTAATGCAAGCATAGGGATTCCCCGCATAAACGAAATATACAGCCTTGCAGGCCATCTTAGGAATTTAGCTGAAGAACTGCGGGCAAGACAAAGGAAAAAACCAATAATTAATCCTGCCCCCATGCTTACGATTGAAATGAATAAGGTATAGCCAATGCCCCGAATCACAAACGGGAAGCTATCAATGGCTAGATGTAGGTTAAAGAAATGTTTCCAATCCAAGGTTCGATCACCTTTTGCTTATTTTACATTCACATTGACAAACTTCACATTCGGTTTTTTAGTTACATCCATGCCTACAAAGAACTCTTTAGAAAGTTTCGACAGTGTACCATCTTTTTTCATCTCATCAAGAGCACTATTAACTTTACTGATTAGTTCATTATTCCCCTTCTTTGTGACAAGGGCTGAATAGCTTGGCATATAAAATAGATTTGGATTAATTTCTAAGTTGAACTGCGGCATCATTTTTACAGCAATGGATTGTAAATAATAGTCATTTAAAATAACATCTGTACGGCCTAGTGCAACATCACGAAGATAAACATCATTTGCGACATTACCGTAAGTCACAATTTGAGCTCCATTTTGTTTCGCAATTTCGCTAAAAATAGAGGTTGCTGCCCCAGCTGCCTTTTTCCCTTTTAAATCTGCAAAACTATGAATTCCAGACTGGTCCGCTTTCCTCACAAGCATCGAGCCAAAAGAAAATTTATAGGGTTTACTAAAATCAAAAGATTTCTCTCTTTCCTTCGTCACACCAATGTCATTGGCAGCAAGATCGACCATACCGGATTCAAGGCTTGGAAGCATACCATCAAAACCCATTTCTTTAAATTGAACCTTCAGATGTAATCGTTTTGCCACCTCTTTTGCGACCTCTACATCATACCCTGTTAAGTTATTGGTTTTATCTTCATGATAGGAAGTTGGATATAATGTACCTGAAGTAGCGACCACAAGTGTGCCTTTATTTTTAATTTTGTCCCAGGCGGTTGTTGTCTTTTTTTTCGTTGTTGTTTGACCGCATCCTGCCAGGGCCACGAGTAATATGAAACTTAAAAGATAAATGAAACCATATTTTTTCATGTTTCTTCTCCTAAATGAAAGTAATTGGGAACATAACCAGGGGGGGCTATGTTCCTCTATGATAATGTTTAATTCTTTACCTAAAGGAGTCGGGGAACTCTTATCGGGCATCTTTACTTTATCCCATTATCCCTTTCGAAAAATTGATAATGGTCAATAATTGCTTTTTTTCTTTGAGCTAAAAAATCGGAGAGGTCAACTCTGTCCTCTCCGATTTTTCTAAAGCGCTTCTTCTATTAATTTTTTATAGTAACGAATGGAGAGGAGACCGAAGATGGAATAGAGTGCTGTGTATACGATCATGACAGCAATCATCGGTGTCCAAAGTTCTGCGCCGAAGAAGAACCATCCGGATTGGACGGCGAAATAGCTGTGGGACAGTCCGACAACCAGCGGGATGCCGAAGCTAAACAGCTGTTTTGCCTGGATTCCTCTCAGAAGATCTCCCTGCGTGAAACCAAGTTTCCTCAGGATGGTGTAGTTTGGCTTCTCCTCTTCGCCTTCACCCATTTGTTTAAAATAGAGAATGCAACCTGAGGTCACCAAAAAGGTTAATCCTAGAAAACCGACGATAAACATCAAAAGTCCAATATTTTTCTTTTGCTTGGTGCTCAGTGCCAGCTGTGAATCTTGGACATTGTCCCGATTAAACTTCACCTTTTTAAAAATAGCATTTGCTTTTTCTACATCTGCATCCTTATTGATATTAATCCCGATATACAATGAAGAACCCCGCTGCAGCTTTGGATCTTTATCCTTTTTCAAGCGGTCGAACGTGGTTTCATCCACAATAGCTGCCGGAAAACTTCCATTGGTAAAATACCAGGAAAGAATGTACACCTTTCTTTGTCCTGCAAAGGAAAGCGGAAATCGCTCCTTCTTCCCTGATAATTCCATACTCCCAGAACTTTTCAGCGGCATAAACTTTTCCTGACTATTACTTAAACCTGTAAAGAGTGCTTCTCCCGGACGAACATCTACCCCTTCAACGTCTTTGTCACTGATAACGGCCATCGTCGTCGCATTCTGCAGGGCTTTTTGTGCTAACTTACTTGGAACCGCAATGTGCTGTAAGTTGGCCTTTGCTTGAACCACATCAATTATTTTTTCACTGTAACCAATTTGCTTGGCCTTCAAGGCTTGTTCAAATTTCGCTGCATCATGTGTGTCCATGAAGGAAAAATGGTCGGGCACCTCTTGCTCCGCTGTTTTTTCCGCAGAATAGTAGGCGATATAGCTCAGCGACAATAATCCAATCGCCAAAGCGGACACGGTCGTAATGATGGTCAATAATAACGCATTGGATTTAATCCGAAACATGATCGAAGAAAGGGATAAAACCTCTTTAATCGTTAGATACCCATCCTTCTTTTTTCGGATCATAAAAAAGAGAAATTGAACCGATCCTTTGTAAAATAAATAGGTTCCAATGATGACCGATGCCAAGATAAAGATCATTGAACCCAGTAATACAGAGTTTGTGGTGATGTCACCTGCAAACAATTTTGACGAGATATAGTAGCCAAGGGCGATCAGTACAATGCCGGCAATCCCGATGGCGATTTCCAACCATGATATTTTTTTCGCCTTACTCTCCGTTGATGACAAGACGCGAAATAACGCTAAAATGCTTTGCTTTTTCATAAAAATATAATTTACTGCCAGGATCAAAACAAAGATCGCACCAAAAACAACAAGCGTTTGAACGAGTGCCTTCGCAGAAAAATGTAATGTGGCAATCGCATTCACGGTTGTAATTTTATACAGAATCATAATCAAGAGCTTCGAAACGGAGAATCCAATCAAGATTCCGACCAGTAGTGAACCGAAATAAAGAATAAAGTTTTCGGTGCTGAGGATGCGGAAAATCCGATTTTTCGTCATCCCGATTAGCTGAAATAAACCAAACTCTTTGCTGCGCCGCTTGAGAAAAATGCTATTGGCATAAAGCAAAAAGATGGTAACAATGGCGACCAGCAGGATGGAGCCTGCTTTCATTGCGGCAGCTCCTTTGATTGTCCCTTTCACCGCATCCATGGATGGGTCATATTGCAAGGTCACGAACGCAAAATAAAGCGCGGTGCTAAAGATTAACGCAAACACATAGAGATAATAGTTTGTTACATTCTTTTTCAGGTTGCGGAGGATAAGCTGATTAATGCTCATACTGCACCCCGCTCAGCACACCCTGCGTTTTCATGATGTCATTGAAAAATGTCTGCCTCGATTGCTCGCCCTTTGTCAGCTGGGTATAAACTTGGCCGTCTTTAATAAAAATAACCCGGCTGCAAAAGCTGGCGGCAACGGGATCATGGGTAACCATGACAATGGTGGAGTTGCGGTTTTGATTTAATTGGCCCAACTTGTTTAACAAATCAGCTGCCGACTTGGAATCGAGTGCCCCGGTTGGTTCATCAGCAAAAATAATGCTTGGTTCATGGATAAACGCACGTGCGGCAGAAGTCCGCTGTTTTTGGCCGCCTGATATTTCGTTCGGATACTTGTCTGCTATGTCAGAGATGCCGAGTTCGTCAGCGACTACCTGGAATTTCTGCAGTGCTGCCTGCTTTGGCATTTTTGAAATCGACAACGGCAGGATGATATTTTCCTTCACCGTCAGGGTGTCCAAGAGGTTATATTCCTGAAAAATAAAGCCTAAATGGTTTTTCCGAAATTCAGCGAGCTGCTTCTCCTTCATTGTGGTCATTTCATTTCCCTCGATCTTGATCGAGCCGTTGCTGACTTTATCAATGGAAGAAAGAACGTTGAGCAAGGTCGTTTTTCCAGAACCAGATGCCCCCATGATCCCAACAAACTCACCTTTTTCAATCGTTATATCAATGCCCTTAAGCACTTCTTGTCTATTAAATTTATTTCCATAGGATTTATGAATCTTTGCCGCTTCTAAAATTGGCATTTTTCGCACACTCCTTACTTTTGCATTTTAGCATTTCGTCTTCTTTATTATAAAAACAGGTAGCGGCTTTTTCCTTCGATTATCCGAACAAAAAAGAAACGCATGTGACATTTTTGTCACATGCGTGTGATCCTGGTGAAGTCATTTCTTTTTGGAAAAATTAAGGTGAAGGTTGTTCCTTCTCCTAGTGTAGAGGAAACATCGATCTTGATGAGCAGTGGCTTTGCAGCTTTTTTTGCTAAAAATAGCCCCATGCCTGTTGCTGAATGGTCCTGGTGGTTCGCTGTAGAGGTAAAGCCTTTGTCAAAAATACGCGGCAAATCCTTGGGGTCGATGCCTCTGCCAAAATCCTCAATGGTCAGTTTTGTTTGATCACTTTGAGTGTCACTTTTGATCAGGATATCGGATACTTCGCTGTATTTGACCGCATTTGTCAATAGCTGCCTGATGATAAACGCAAGCCATTTGCCGTCACTTAACACCGAATCTCCCTCTAAATCTACATCAAAACCAATGTTTTTCTGGATGCACCAGGATTGCAAATCCTTGATTTCCTTGAAGACAACGGCTTTTAAATCCACTTTTTCAATAAAAAGGTCATTCTCCATAAACGGCAGGCGCTTTTGATGAAGCTGCTGGTCAAGAAGATGGTGAATTCGCAGCCACTCCACCGTTAATTTATTTTTCAGCGTCACATCGTTCATGCTTTCAATCATTAAGTGCATCGATGTCAATGGCGTTTTTACTTCATGGATCCAAGTGAGCAGATCATCTTTTTCCTCTTCCAGGGCAATCTGGCTTTTCGATGTATCCTGTTTCAGCCTTATTGTCTGGTTGGTGATGATGGTTTCGATTAATTTTCCAAAGGGTCTTTCAGCGTGGGATAGGCTTGTTAAATCCAGGGTATTGTCCCATTCTGACAGGCTCCGATAGAATTTCGTTTCCTTATGATAACGGATGAATAGGAAAAAGATGAAAATAATCATTGATAGAAAAACGATGTAAACGATCGGACCCAAAGGGATGGCGTCATCAAGATAGGCGACAAATATCAGCAGGCCCTGCAGGCCGATAAAAAGCAGAATCCAGCTGCGCCTTTCGATTAAAAAGTTCTTGATCATATTTTCTTTGCGAACATGTTCAATCATAAAGAGTTTCCTTCTTCAACAGCGATGTAACCTTGGCCGACCTTTGTTTCGATAAAGCGGCCCAATCCAATTTCATCGAGCTTCTTCCTAAGCCGATTGACATTGACGGTTAAGGTATTATCGCTGACAAAACGTTCGTCGTCCCAGAGACTTTTGATCAGCTCTTCACGGCTGACAATCTTATTTTTCTGTTCGATCAATTTTTTTAAGATAAATATTTCATTTTTGGTCAATTCAATGGATCCAAGGTCATTCGTTACCGTATTTTGCTGATAATCGACCGTCGCACTGCACCATGTTTTCAGCAGAGGCTGCTCAGAATTGTAATTATAGACGCGTCGAAGAATCGCCTGGATTTTGGCAATCAGTACATCGGTATGGAACGGCTTTTGAACAAAATCATCTGCCCCAAGCTGCATAGCCATCACCATATCAGTGGGGTGGTCGCGGGATGAAAGAAACAGAATCGGCACATTGGAATGGGCGCGGATCATCCGACACCAATGAAACCCATCGAACTTCGGCAGCTGGATATCAATGATCACCAAATCCGGATTGATTTCGGCAAACTCCTGCAAAACCCTGCTAAAGTCCGTAATCCCAAACACCTCATACGACCAGCCCTCCAGCCGCTCCTTTAACTCACTAAACAGCGTAACATCATCCTCAACCAGCAAAAACTTAAACAACCCGTTCACCCTCTTTTAACGGTAAGCTAGATACGATATGATCATATCATTTTTTTCCTGCTATTGGGTAAATGGTTCTGATTTTTGGGATGTGGATATATTAAGGGAAGTTGCGGATATATATCAAGTAAAAAAGTAGGCACAGGCACCAGCATTTATTTGAAAAATGGCTCCTCATAAAAAATAAAAGATTGCCCAAAAAGCATAAAACTTTTTAAGGCCCCCTCCTAATGGTTGAATCTTTTTAAATTTCATAAATATATTAGTTAAATCTCCATACTAGAATTCCCATAAATCATAGAACCTATCAAACTTCTCAAATTTCGGGTGGTCTTTTAATCAACTTCCTTTTTGAATTATTCAACAGTTTTCCAACTTAATTTCCGCCAGCGAATTTACCACCTGATCTGCGATGGAAAGATCTAACCTGGTATGTTGATGCCTGATGCCGATTCCATACATGTTGGCCCTTTTGGCTGCTACCATTCCATTATAGGAATCTTCCACCACCAAACAATGTTCAGGCGGAAGATTGAGTTTTTTAGCTGCAGTCAGAAAAATCTCCGGAATTCGGCTTCCCTGAATCAATTTCATCTCCTGCAATGGTCACTATAAAATAACTTTTTAGGCCGCATTGTTCCAGGACCTCATTAACTCTTAATCTTTCAGATGATGACGCTAATGCACACGGGACCCCCAATTCCTGAAGTTTACCGAGGAACGGAATGACCTCCGAAAACAGAATACTTTTAAAGTTCCATTCATAATTGTGAAAAATACCATTTTGAAATTGAATCAACTCATCAATGCTTTGCTCCAAATGGTAATGCTCTTTTAAAATCTGCCATTTGGTCCTCTTTGTGACCCCTACGTATTGGAGTTGTACATCCTCCTCAACCGTAAGCCCCAACTGCCTGAATATTTTTTTATTCAGCATCTTGTATATCGGTTCGCTGTCAATAATGACTCCGTCCATATCGAAAATGACCCCAAATTTTTGCACCTGCTACTTTACCTCCTTACAATAAAAAGAGACTACTGCAAACATGTCATTGCAGCAGTCCCTATTTTCAGTCGATTACTCCCAACTCATTTCCAATAACTGCTTTATTTTAGAAATTTCTGTCTTGCCTGTTTGTTTGTCAATCAATGAAGTATATAAGTGAGGAATCACCGTTTCCACTCCATTGTCGAAACAAGTTTGAACAATATTATGAACATTCTCCACTGTGATTCCACCGGTTGGTTCAAAGTACTTTAATCCGGCATTGGCAGCAGCTTTAGCCATAGCAGCAACTTCGTCAAGTTTTTGTTCTCCTTTGATCGGATAAAATTTCACCGATTGAACGCCGATCTCAGCGAGCATGGCAGCAGCCATTTTGCAGGATACTTTTTCTTTATAGTCAGTACTTACAGGGCCTGTAGAGATGAATACTTGCCCCGGGTTCTGGAAGGTTCAATAACTCCGTTAATGATTGGGCTTTCCCCGAGCTCTTTTAAACGGCCCAACGTTAAACCTGCCGCAGTAAAGACCTGATTGATGTGGGCCGGCTTGGTTTGCGCCGCAACATTAGCCACTTTCTCCCACATAGCAGGATCGGCTGCACCAAGTCCCACTGATACACGAACACCATTCTCCTGATAGGTTTTGACTTGTTGAACAGCAGATTCCTCAGTTGGGAAGTTTTTCACCATCACGCCGATTAATACCCGGTCGCCACCTACTTCCGTAACTTCTTTGGCGTTTTCTACATCTTTTGCCAGTACGTTAAAAATCACATTGCGTTTCATAATATATTTACTTCTCCTTTGTAATGATTTTGATGATCTCATCGGAAATAATATCCTCTTGTCCATTTAAGAGTGGACGCGGATCCACTGATAAAATGCCGATATTTGCATAGTGATCGCGCAGGAAGATGGCCAGATTCCCGGATTTAAGCATATGGAGCAGCTCCATAGCTGAATAACCGATCTTCATCTTATCCACCTGGATTTGGGCACGATAGATTTCTCTTCCCGCTTCATCTTGTTTAATGGAGCAAGTTAACCCGTCATATTCATTCAATCGATTGCATAGTTTTGTCATCCGTTCCAATTGAAGCTCAGCTGTGCTTGTTTTGGAGGAATACAGCTTTAATGCGGTGATGAGGCCGGCCATTCCTTCCTTGCCGATCTTCATTGGGCGTCCTACACCTTTGTACTGCTTTCTGCAGGCTTCCATCAGTTCTTTTTTGCCGCAAATCAGCCCTGAGGTTGGTCCTTCCAGTGCTTTACCACCGCTGTAGATGACGATATCTGCACCCATTTTGATATATTTTTGGAAGTCCTCTTCTGCAGCCGCATCGATAATGAGCGGCAGATTGTGGCGATGGGCAACATCCAGCATCGCTTCGATCGATTGCATCCCTTTTTGCACGGCATGATGCGATTTAATATAGAAAATCGCAGCCGTTTTTTCATTAACAGCCTCTTCGATATGATCTTTTTGTACCTTATTGGCCTGTCCGACTTCGACGACTTTACCGCCGCCAATTCGAATCATTTGGGCAATGCTTGCACCAAAATTTACAACATGCCCTTTTTGAACAATAATTTCATTTTGGAGGCCTTCCGTATCCGGAATGCGTTCAATCAGGGAAAGATTTTTCCCTGCAATGACCGCGGCGGTTGCAATGGCAATGCCGGCAGATGCGCCGCAGGTCGGGCAGCCATCCTCGGCTCTTGTTATTTCTGCAATCACTTGTCCTGCGTATTCATAAAGTTCTTCAATATCGACATAATCCTGTGATGCGTCTTTCAATGCCTGCCCAATCTCATCCCTCACGGCAGATGCACCAAGAGCAGTCATTTTTCCGCTTGCATTGATAATTTCTCTTAATCCTTGCTGTTTAAAAAATCCCATTTTATATTAACCTCACTTTACTATTGGTGGAATTGGAATCGGGAAGAATGCTCCAAAAATCATGGCTCCTAAAATAGCTCCCCCAGCAATCGGCTTTTTCCAGGCATAGAAGATCGCTGCACCGATCACGGAACCAACGCCGACCGGTATAGATGCTGTACAAGCAGAAAGAATGATTAGTGGTCCAAGGAAACGGCCGGATGTATTTCCTGCACCCATCATAATATCGGCTCCGAAAGTGGAATCGGATTGTCCGACGGTAAATTTACGAATTCCAATAATGATATAACCAGTGATCAGACCTAATAACGCTCCTGTGATTAAAGCAAGAGGGAAAGATTGAATCGGGGCCGTAATCCCAGCTCCGAGCATCAATGCCGGAATACCAATCCCAATACCTGTCTGGATGGAACCACCGATATCGAGGATCCCGACAAGAGATCCTTCCAAAATACGGGCAAATAAGAAGCTAGCGCCAAATGCTGCAGCTGCACCATACCCGCCGCCTTTCATTCCTGCCGCAAGCATTGCCACAATGGCAACGTCGTTAAAAGCACCTACATGGAATGTGTAATACATATGGGTCCCAGCAAAAATACCTGCTGAAATAAAGGCCACAAAAATCGGAAAGGCCCAGTCTCCATACCAAAAACTTTTTAAATTAAGTTGATTTTGATCCGGACTTTCTACAAATTGTCTATCTATCATTACTTTTTCACCTCTAGACCCATCATTTTATGAAGTTCAACTAACCATCCTGGAATTCCCATATGGAAACCTTTAACCAGGCTGACATCAAAGCCACGGAAGAAACCGCTCAAGACAAACAGCAGAATGACAGATGTAAATAGAATCTTGGTTACCTTAGACCATCCGGCCTCATCGACACCTTTACCAATTAAAATACCAAGTACAACCCCAGGTACGGCATTTCCCATGATGAGATGAGCAGCACCGCCGAAAATGGTTCCCCAAAGACCGGACCGTTTTCCTGCATCAAGTGCAGCCAGCCAGAAAATAACCGGCATGACAGGGTTAATTAACAAGTTGGCAGCAGGAACAAGAACTTGAATGGCGACATCCTGCAAAGATTTTGGAATCGCTGCAGCAGTAGAGTTCAGGAAAGCAACCACAATTGCGCCAATAATAGCACCGGCGATTGCCATCTTTTTCGGATCGTGCAGCGTGTCTTCAGGACGTTTGCCTTTTCTTAAAAGAACAGCAGCCGACCAGTTTGGAATAATCCGATGATCCACATCCTGTGTAAATGCACCGGCACCAACCACTGATGCCCAGGCGTTAAAGAAGAAACCAAGACCGAAAGAAAAGTGGGAAGCAGCGTCACCTGCGCAGGCGTTCAATTCCCCAAGTGTACGGAATGCGCCCATCCCTTGAACGGTTGGAGCGTGGAACATTCTCGCGGCACCTGCGCCTACGGCAAAGCCGACCAAAGCCCCAATTATGATGGATTCAAATAAAATTTCTACAAAATGCATAAGGCCACCACCTAACTATTTAGTCTGATTGCCCAGAATCATCGTTTTGAACGTTTCGGGCTGCTCAGTTTTTTCAAATTGAATTTGATCTGTTTCCAGCAGAAAAACGTTAACATCAATTTCCATGACAACCTTGTATGTGGTTCTTTTCCTTGGGAAAAAGAAAAATAGAAAGCGCTCGGTGTACGTTGTTTCTTTTGCTTCGACAACTCGGATATCCTCGGGTTCAATCCGGAGAATCAAGCCTTTATAGGAGGACATGACCTTCTGTTGAATCTTGCCCAATGCCTTGTTAATCGCTTGTTCCTTTGAATTGCCAATCCCGTCAATCTCAACGGTTGTTTGAAAAGTTTTCTTCATATTCGCCTCACCCTTTTATTTTTGCGTATGCTTCGGTGATCCTCTTTCCTAACTCCTCTTTATCCATAAATCCAAATCCAAGTGCCCGCTTTCCTGCGCGAAGAGCCGTCAGGCCTTCCTCAATGGAGCGCATGCCATACTGGCAAGGATAACCGTATTTGGATTGAGCGGTAATAGCTCCAGCACCGCCGCTTCCGCAGAAGGAAATTCCGATATCGGCATTTTCCGTTTTCATAACATCTCCAAGTTTCATATCGGCGCCCATGCCTTTGATCAGAATAGCTTTCCCGCCGGCTGCTTCTACTCCTTTCGCTACATTCTGGCCTTTGCCCAAACGGTCGCCAATCACTACCACTACTTGACTCATTTAAATTCCTCCTTGTTTATTAACACATCTTTGCTGACTCAAAATGAATGGATAACAGGTATTTCTCATCATCCTGTAAGCCCTTAAGCCTGCCGCAAATTTTGGCTGCCAATTCGATGGACTCTTCTGATACCTCGGAAAACAGAACTTTATCAATCGGTGCCAACTGTTCATTGTTAATGGAACGGTAGACCATCGCGGAAAGGTGCGATGTAAGGGATAATAACTGGGAGTCGCTCAAGTGGATCTCTTGTTCCTCCAAAAGCTCCCGAGTGAATTGGATCAGTTCCTTACATGTTTCCGCGTCCCGCTCCTTTCTAGTAATCTTTCTATATCTGTGGTATTCAATTGTTTTACACAACCCTTCCATCCTTAATCGTCATTTTTGGCTGAAGTACTCGATCTGCCAGAATCGAAACACCTTCTGAATCAGTCAGCGTTGTTGGTTCCTCCACGATTCGGAATATGGTCAGATCGGCACGGGTTCCGGATTTCAGCGTACCTTGTTCCGTAAGCCCGATTCTCTGTGCAGCCCTGATGGTGACAGCCTGGACCACCTCTTCAAGTGAAAATCCTAGTTGCATGAATTTGGACATGGTCAGCATTAGGCTGCCAACTGGTTTTTGATAATTCCCCAAATAAATATCGGTACTAATAGAAAACGGTGTCGAGTATCGTTCTTTGAATTTTCGAATGGTGTCAAAGCTGAAACTGGACGTTCCGTGGCCGACATCAAAGAGTACTCCTCGTGCCAATGCATCTTCTGCTTCAGGAATTAAGGTGCGATCCTCGTTTAAAATGCCATGCTTTTTCCCGTGAAAGGCATGGGTGACAATATCCCCTTTTCGAAGCAGCGGAAACACTTCCTGTAAATAAGGAGGCGGGTTTCCGATATGGACCATAATCGGTACATCAATGGCATTTGCGAGCATCCTGGCATGTTTAAGCGGTGCAATCCCCTGCTCTTTCACAACCGATGAACTCATTCGCGCCTTGAACCCAACCAGGTTGGGTTCACGAGCAAAAATGTCCGCTGCCTCTTCCACTGTCATCAGGTTGGAGGGATCCGCCAGTTCTGATTTCCAGGTGCTTAAGCCCACATGAGAAATATTCAAGAAGCACAGAACTTCCGTTTTGCTCTTGCTAACAACGTTTTCCTTAAAAACACCATAGTTGCTATATCCCGCACTGCCGGCATCGACAATGGTGGTGACGCCCTGTTCGACTCCAACGCGGTCTGCTTCTATCCCGAGGTATGTTACATCTTTAAAAACATGGACATGAAGATCGATAAACCCCGGAGCAACATAGCACCCGTAAGCGTCAATACGCTGGATATTTTCTCCTTTCGCAAGCACTTCCTCAATCGCAGCAAGTTTGCCATCGATGATTCCAATGTCTTGCTTTTCAATCCTGCCTTTCTCAGGATCAATCACAAGACCATTTTCTACTATTGCATAGTCAGACATCTTCCCACTTCCCTTTACTTAAAATATTGTAATAAGGCGATAAGCTCTGATTCATGAACAGGCAATTCCTTTTCGTCAAGAATCTTTTTGATTTCCCTCAAGTGTTGCTTATTTTTCTCCGAGATTGAATGGCCGTTAAACATGAAGTCGTCATATTGCTTATCAAAGTAGTATCGGTGAACCATTAAGAATATGTGAAGTTGCAGGGCCTGCAGCCTTGCTTCCATAATGTCTTCCCGAAACTCCGAGAGGATTTCCTGTTGCACTTCAAATCCTTTTAAAATAATCTCCTGGCTGATATCCTCACTATCTTCATCCAACGGGTTCTGCTCCTCAAAAAGTGAATTGGACTGAGACCGTGGATGTTTTTTCATCAACCTGTCTACCGTTTCACGAATCTTTTGAATATCATGTTTGGACGGAATGGCATCCACCACGATGACCTGTATTTCCGCTTTTATCGGAAAAACACTGATAATCAGGTCGACGTTCTCTTTTTTGCATAATTCTTCTACCTTCATCATGGAGCAATGGCCCACCAGGTCGATTTCACGGATTTCTTTTTCCACCCGGCTTTTAATCAGCCTTGCAACCCCTCTGCCTGTGGAGCAGACATATAAGGCCCGAACTTTTGCCCATTTGGTAAACGTATTTTCAAACGATGCCAAAAAATGCAGGGTAATAAAGGATACAAAATATTCCTGATTAGCCATTACGGATGCTCCCAAGAATTTCTCGCATGCTTTCAAAACATGTTCAAAAAGTTTCGGGTAATGATGCTTGATCTCATCGGCAAACGGATTATCTTCCACCATATTAAACATGCCTCTTTGCAGACGGAGTGACAGATGGGCAAACAAGTTGCTGAAAAGTCTCGGGTCTCTCCGATATTCAATGCCTTCCAGTTCTCCAACATAGCCGATAATACCGTTTGTAACCTGAATTAAATCAATTCCGTTTTTCTCCGTCTTAATTTCCCCAGAGATATAAAGGAACTCGTTTTCCAATAGCGGCAATTCCAATTCGGAAAAGACACCCTCCATAAAGGAAAGAACAAACAGCGAAATATTGTCTGTATAATGTTTCTTATTCAAAACCCGGTAACCTTTTAATGCCTCTCCCAAAATTAACCGCTTAATCGAAACCGTAACCCGGATTAAAAGTGCGATCAGATCTGATTGCTGAAACAGATCGGAAACCTCAGTCCGATATAATTGACTTAAATGTTTGACGGCAACGGTATAGAAGGGAAGCAAGGAATGTTCGATCAAAAGTCCCTGTCCGTCCACCTGCTCATGATTGGTAATCATGGTCATCATTTGATAGATATCGTAATTCGTCAGGCCTGAATAAATCAGGTGTTCAAGCAATAATCGGAGATGAAGTTCCTCCCCGACAAGCCTGTACCCTCTGCGCCTTGCCCTCTCGAGCTTGATTTTCCAGGGAGCAACAAACTCATCCACCAGGTTCATATCATTTAAAATGGTATTCCGGCTCACCAGGAGACTGTCGGCGAATTCCGCCGCCGTCAGATATTCATCTTTCAGCAACAGCATCAACAAAATTTTCCTCAGACGAAAATTCGGATCGGGAATCTGATTTTGACGCTCGTTTCCCAAAATTTCATTTAAGGCCTGACTCCGTGTCTCTTCATCGCCATTTACCCAAATCCCTTTGCCTGGTTGTGAGTCAACCTCCATTTGATGGGCTTTGAACCAATCTCTTACTTGGCTGAGATCATTTTTAATCGTTCTGGTACTAATATTAAAATCCTCTGACAACTCTTTAGTTGTAATAGGCACCCTTGATTCCAAAAGTTTGGTTGCAATCTTAAGTTCTCTTTCAGTTAGCATAAACTCACCGCTCTACATGTAGTTGGAGTTGAAATCGTTTACATATTTATTGTAGTAATAAATGAATATCCTTTAAAGACCAAATACCTTCCCTCGACTTAGGGAAGTATTTTATTGTTTAACTTCAAATATTTTAAATTTTCACCCACTGTCTTTTTTGTGGAGCACACCGCCTCCACTCAATCGTTAAATGATTATTACATAACCGACAACTTTAAACGCTTTTCCGCTTTCCGTCACATAGAAGAGTTCTACATCCTTCTAAGGAAAAAAAGTGCCAGGTAGTACAAAAAGACAAATATGTCTTTTGTACTACCTGGCACTCAAACTTAAACTAAAGCAGGAGAACACGGGGGCGGTTCGCGTGTTTCGAAACAGAGGGACGGGGGTGAAACGTTGGAACCGTCGCCCTGTTCCCTTTTAGAAACTGCCGAAGAAGTTTTTAAACGATTGTACCGTTGTTTGCCTGTTTAAATGGGCAATGGAGGTTGTAAGCGGAATTCCTTTCGGGCATACCTGAACGCAGTTTTGAGAACCGCCGCAGGAGGTAATTCCTCCTTCTCCCATGATCCCTGCCAGTCGTTCTTCCTTGTTCATTTTTCCTGTTGGGTGAGAATTAAACAGGCTAACCTGTGAAATTGGAGCTGGCCCGATAAAATTGGAAGAGCTATTGACATTTGGACAGGCTTCCAGGCAACAGCCGCATGTCATACATTTTGATAATTCATATGCCCACTGCCGCGTTTTTCCGGCATTCTCGGACCAGGACCTAAATCATATGTTCCATCAATGGGAATCCAAGCCTTTACTCTTTTTAAAGCATCAAACATCCGCGAGCGGTCCACTTTTAAATCACGAATAACTGGAAACGTTGACAGCGGTGCAATTCGAATTGGCTGATCAAGCAGATCAATTAAAGAAGAACAGGCCTGACGTGGTTTTCCATTAATAACCATGGAGCATGCACCGCAGACCTCCTCTAAGCACGATGATTCCCAATTAACCGGTATGACTTTTTCCCCATTCGCATTAACCGGATGCCTTTGAATTTCTATTAATGCAGAAATAATATTCATGTTCGGCCGATATGGAATGAAAAACTCCTCGGTGTATGGAGAGGAATTGACATCTTTTTGTCTTTTAATGATTAAATGAATTTTCTTATCCTTTTCCATGATCATTTCCCTCCTTTTTTTGTTTTGGTATAATCACGTTTTCGCGGTTTAATGAGGGAAATATCAACGTCTTGGTAGGAAAGCTCAGGCTGTTTGGTTTCAGAATGATAATGGGCAATAGTTGTTTTTAGCCAGTCATCATCATTCCGGTCTGGAAACTCGGCTTATAGTGGGCACCACGGCTTTCATTACGGTTGTAGGCCCCGAGAGTAATGACTTGAGCAAGATTGATCATTCCTTCTAGCTGGCGGACAAACACAGCACTCGAATTGCTCCATTTTGCCGAATCTTCGATATTGATATTTTTATAGCGTTCAACAAACTCCTGAAGCTTATCATAGGTCGCTTTTAGTTTTTTATTTTCTCTGACGACCGTCACGTTAGCCGTCATCAACTCACCCATCTCTTTATGAAGCAGATAGGCATTTTCCGTTCCGTTCATTTTTAAAATAGATTCATATTTATGAGCATCTTCCCGTGTTTGCTTTTCAAAAACAGCCCCTGGAAGACTGTCCGTCGGCACTGCAAGTCCTTCCATATACTCCAATGCTTTCGGACCGGCTACCATTCCACCATAGACTGCGGATAATAATGAATTGGCTCCAAGCCGGTTGGCCCCATGCTGGGAAAAATCACATTCTCCTGCAGCAAATAAACCTGGAATATTGGTTTGCTGATTAAGATCCACCCATAATCCGCCCATTGAATAATGAACACCTGGAAAGATTTTCATAGGTACTCTTCGCGGATCTTCGCCGACAAATTTTTCATAGATTTCCATAATTCCTCCGAGGCGAATATCCAATTGCCTAGCATCGATATGGCTTAAATCAAGGTACACTTTGTTTTCACCATTAATCCCGAGCTTTTGATTGATGCAAACATCAAAGATTTCCCTGGTTGCAATATCCCTTGGCACAAGGTTTCCGTACGCAGGATATTTTTCTTCTAAAAAGTACCATGGTTTGCCATCTTTATAGGTCCAGATTCTGCCGCCTTCACCTCGTGCCGATTCACTCATCAGCCGATTTTTATCATCACCCGGAATCGCCGTCGGATGAATTTGAATAAATTCTCCATTTGCAAAGAACGCACCTTGCTGGTAAACCCTAGCTGCTGCACAGCCGGTATTGATGGATGAATTAGTTGATCTCCCAAATATGACTCCTAAGCCGCCGGTAGCCAATATCACCGCATCAGCTGGAAATGCCTTGATTTCCATTGTCCGTAAATCCTGAGCCGTAATCCCTCGACATACTTCGGCATCGTCGATAATTGCGGAAACAAATTCACAATACTCATACTTTTCCACCAATCCCTCGACTTCAAAGCGGCGTACCTGTTCATCAAGTGCGTACAATAGCTGCTGACCAGTTGTTGCCCCGGCAAATGCTGTTCGATGATACTGCGTCCCTCCAAAACGACGGAAGTCGAGTAGTCCTTCAGGTGTACGGTTAAACATGACTCCCATTCGATCAAACATATGAATAATTTTCGGCGCAGCTTCGCACATTGCTTTGACTGGCGGCTGGTTTGCCAGAAAGTCTCCTCCGTAAACGGTGTCATCGAAATGTTCCCATGGGGAGTCATTTTCACCCTTTGTATTCACCGCACCATTGATGCCGCCTTGAGCACAAACGGAGTGGGAACGTTTCACTGGAATAACGGAAAATAATTGAACTTTTGTCCCGGCTTCCGCAATTTTAATCGCCGCCATCAGGCCCGCAAGACCGCCCCCGACAATAATGATTTTTCCTTTATTCATTTCTTATTCCTCCTACTCTCTTATGCAAATGCCATGATGGCGCGGATTCCAACAAAAGCCAAAACGATAAACAAACAGACGGCTATGTACTCTGCTATTTTCTGAGATTTAACCGAGACGGTAATTCCCCAAGTAATCAGGAATGTCCACATGCCGTTAACAAAATGATAAATACAAGCAAGAATGCCAATCATATAGAGTACTAGTGTATAGCCATTATGTACAATGTTCCTCATAAAATCATAACCTGCTTCAGCACCGTTAAACTGGATCTGTACTTTTGTTTCCCAAACGTGCCAAGCAATAAAGATAAGGGCAATGAGACCCGCAATCCGCTGCAAGGTAAACTTCCAATTACGTACATAAGAATATTGTCTAATGTTGCTTCGAGCCTGAAATGTAATGGCAATCCCGTATATTGCATGGAATAGCAATGGTAAGAAAATGATGAAAAGCTCAAGAACATATTTAAACGGTAAATTGACCATAAATGTTGCGGCTTTGTTATATGATGCGGCTCCCCAAACCGCTGAATAGTTGATGAGCAGATGAGCGGTCATAAACACGCCGACTGGAATGATCCCTGCCAATGAATGCAGTTTTCGCAAAAAGTACTGATTGCTTTTTTGTTCCATATAGACTGAACTCCTTTGTGAGGCAAATGTTCTTTTTTTTAAAAATAAGGCGCCATGCCCTTAAGCTAGGCGCCTGCAAATGGTTAAGATAAAACTAGTTCTCTTTCTTGATGCTTTTTCGTGAGTAACTCTTTACCGGCAATACCGGGGTTTGTCATTTCAAATGGATGGAGAATAATATCAAGTTCCTCAGACGTTAGAACCCCTCTTTCAAGGACAATTTCCCGTACAGGTCTGCCAGTTACAATTGCTTCTCTGGCAATAGATGCTGCGGTTTCATAGCCGACATGCGGATTAATAGCCGTGATGACACCCACACTATTATTCACATAAGACTCCATTCTCTCTTTGTTTGCCGTAATGCCGCTGAGACAATGGGTGCGAAATACTGTGAATACATTGGTCATGACTCTGATTGATTGTAATAGATTGTAAGCAATGACAGGTTCCATGACATTCAGCTCAAACTGCCCGGCTTCAGATGCCATGCTGATGGTTAAATCATTGCCCACCACTTGGAAGGCACTTTGATTAAGAACTTCCGCCATAACCGGATTCACTTTCCCAGGCATAATAGAGGACCCGGGTTGGCGCGGCGGAAGATTAATTTCTCCTAAACCACAGCGAGGTCCAGGAGGTCATCATCCGTAAGTCATTGGCTACTTTAGACATATTCAACATACAAACCTTAAGGGCTGCTGATACTTCGATATAAACATCCGTATTTTGGGTTCCATCTACAAGGTTTTCCGATCCTCTAATAGGCAATCCGGTTCTTTGCGCCAAGTATTGAACGGCCTTTTCAATGTAATCAGGTTCTGCATTTAACCCCGTACCGACAGCTGTTGCTCCAAGGTTTACTTCATATAAG
Source organism: Neobacillus sp. PS3-12 (assembly GCF_030915385.1). Classification (GTDB taxonomy): domain Bacteria; phylum Bacillota; class Bacilli; order Bacillales; family Cytobacillaceae; genus JAEVLT01. The sequence goes on from NZ_CP133268.1 coordinate 2,163,733, forward strand.
TTTTTAAAGGTACTCTTAATTCGATTGATATCTCTATTAAGTACCCTTGCATAGGCTTCAAACTCTTGGCTGAGAAGAATTGGCACAGCATCCTGTAAATGCGTTCTTCCCATTTTTAACAAGCCGTCAAACTCAAAGGCCTTTTTCAAAAACTCTCCGTGAAGCTCCTCCATTACGTTGATTAACTCTGTTAACGTCATCAAGGCAGATACATGGATAGCAGTAGGAAAAGAGTCATTGGTGGATTGGGCCATGTTCACATGAGAGTTAGGGCTAATCACTTTATAATTTCCTTTTTGTTCGCCGCAAATTTCCAATGCCCTGTTCGCTATGACTTCATTGGTATTCATATTAATGGATGTCCCCGCACCGCCTTGGATCGGGTCAACAATAAACTGGTCATTCAGCTTGCCGTCAATTACTTCATCTGCAGCTTCCATAATGGCAGCTGCAATCTTCTGATCTAATTGACCAATTTGTAAATTAGCATAGGCAGCAGCTTTTTTAACCATTGCCATTGCCTTTATTAAGGCTGGATCAAGTTTACTGCCTGTAATCGGGAAATTTTCAACAGCCCGCATCGTTTGAACACCATAATAGGCATTTGAAGGAATCTGCTTTTCTCCAAGGAAATCTTTTTCAATCCGATAATTTTCTGAAAAACTCATTTTAGTCAGCTCCAATCTATTTTTAAAAGGCTGCCTGCCTTATGAGGGGCAAGCCTTTCCTAGCAATCTTGGAATTATATTGAACAAAATGGTTACAAAACGACAAAACTTAACAAAATCCCAATAGCAACCGCTCCGAATGTTGCAATTAATCCAGGAACCATGAAACTGTGATTTAAAATATACTTGCCAATTCTTGTCGTCCAGGTCTGGTCGAAGTTAATGGCCGCGACAACAGTTGGATAGTTTGGAATAAAGAAATACCCATTTACAGCAGGAAACATAGCAATCAAGAGTGCTGGATGAATTCCAAGTGCAATGCCAAGCGGCATTAAAGTGCGAACTGTAGCTGCCTGACTGTATAGCAAGATGGATAAAGCAAATAGGGCTATGGCGAATAACCATGGAGCAGTAGTAACTAAATCAGATATCGATCCAGAAATTAATTTCAGGTTACCTTGGAAAAAAGTATCGCCCATCCAGGCAATTCCAAAAATCGCTACCACAGCCGTTGCCCCAGCTTTAAAAACACTGCCAGAGACGATGGAATCGACATTTGGTTTACAAAAAATCATCATAAGTGCAGCAATCGTTAACATGACAATTTCAATCGCCATAGGCATCGTCATTCTGGTAAAAGTACCCGCGACCATCCATCCAGGTCGTAATGCTTCGAAAGAACCTAATAAAACGACCAATACTGCGGCAATCAAAAAGAGAACGACTGAGAATTTAGCCTGTTTTGTAGCCTTGAACACCTTTTTATCCTTTTTAATCGGTGCTAACCCTTCTTCCAATCGTCTTAAATATTCGGGATCCTCATTTAACTCTTTGCCCATTTTACTTGAAACAAATGCAGCAATCATACAAGCGATAAATGTTGAGGGAATACTAATCAATAAAATATCTAGCAAATTGATCTTGAAATTGGTTAATAAAGCGAGTAAAGCAACCGTTGCTGCCGATATAGGACTGGCAGTAATCGCTTGCTGTGAGGCAATAACAGCAATGGACATTGGCCGTTCCGGTCTTACACCAGATTCACGGGAAACCTCAGCGATTACAGGCAAAACGGAATAAGCAACATGGCCTGTCCCCGCGCAAAGGGTAAATACATATGTAACAATTGGGGCAATAAACGTAATTCTCTTCGGATTTTTTCTAAGGGCCTTTTCAGCGATATAAACGAGATAATCCATTCCTCCTGATGCTTGCAATGTTCCAGCAGCTGTCACAACTGCTAAAATCATCAACATGACATCGATTGGCGCGGTAGTCGGCTGCAAGTGAAAAACGAAAACAAGAATAGCAAGTCCCACTCCGCCCATGACTCCAAGCCCAACACCACCTAGCCGAGCCCCAATAAATATACAGGCAAGAACAATGACAAATTGAATCCAAAACATGGGTGCTACCTCCCAACAATTAAGGTAATTTTTTCAAAGCTCAGTGATAGAAAAGATTAATTTTCACCTTCTCTCCATTTTTTATTGTGAAATCATTCACATAAATATTTATAATGAAATGTGAGTGATCCATTTTGCTGATTAAACTTTTGAATAATTTCTTTTTACAGGTGGATCATATCGCTGGTGCTACAAAAAAATACAAAAAACATTTCGTTACTACGGAATCTTACTGAATTTGTCATTTTTCTCAACGCAAAAATGTGGATGAATATGTTTATGATAAAAGTGGTAACAGATAGTTGGAATTTGATTGGAAGTGGTCTTATTCAAAATAAATTTATTTCCTACCTATTCATGATTTTTGCGGTACCAATTGCTGGGGAGCTGAAATTCTTCCCGATTCAAGCAGTGGATCTTCGAGTAAGTTTAGGAACACCCGTTTTTTTCTTTATCTTGTTATGGTCCCGTAAAATCCAACCAATCTTTGCGGGAATTGTAACTGGAACTTCAGTTGTTTTTTTCCGGGTTCTCTTGGACAGCTTCAAAGGGGACAGTTTTCAGTTTAAAGACTCTTTTGGGTTAAACTTTCCTGTCTTTTTTTATTATGTAGTTTTTTCAGTCCTTTTTTATCTATTTCGGATCAACCACTTTTACAACCGTCCTATTTTCATTGGTATTTTTGGAATGATCATGGAAACGGCCGCCAGTTTAACGGAATTTTTCATCCGCGATTTTACAACACATACAGGAATTACCGCAAATACCCTCTCTCTCATTGGAGGGATTGCCATTATTCGCAGTTTTTTTGTTCTGGGTTTTTTCAATATCCTGCTCCTGAGAGAAACAAGGCTTGCTGAGGAGCAGCAACGAAAGAAAACAGAGCAAATTTTATTATTCATTTCAAATTTATATATTGAAATGTTTCAATTGAAAAAAACAACGAAGAATGCGGAGATCTTAACAAATTCCTGTTACTTACTTTACCGCCGATTGAAAGAGCTCAACGAACCCGAACGGGCAAATGATGCTCTTAAAATTGCAGGGGAATTACATGAAATTAAAAAAGATAATCAGCGTATTTATGCGGGACTGTCGAAATTAATGGTGAAAGAAAAACTTAGTGATTTTATGAAGATCGAGGAAATGGTCGGAATCATTACTCGTTCCAACCAAAACTATGGAGAGATGCTTGGCAAGACAATTAATTTTGAGATTAAGATTTTAGGGGAACATCCACCCTATCACACTTTTATCCTTTTCTCGTTGATTAATAATCTTGTAGCCAATTCCGTTGAAGCAATTGATAAAGCTGGGCATGTTATTTTAACAATTGAAAGAATCAATGATACGGTAAAAATAAACATCGAAGATAATGGCAGCGGAATAGCTCCAAAAAATAAATTGTTCATTTTTGAGCCAGGCTTTACAACAAAATTTGATCATAACGGTATTGCTTCCAATGGGATCGGATTATCTTTTATAAAAAATATCATTGAAAACAACGGCGGAACCATAACACTCATCGATTCAACAAAAAGTGCTGGAGCGATCTTTGAAATTTTGTTTCCGCTTGCCAGTTTAACTGAGAAGGGATGATTACAATGAAGTTTTTTATTGTCGATGATTCAGCCACTATTCGAGGGATGCTTTCAAATATTATCGAAGAGGAAGGATTGGGGGTTATTGCCGGTGAAAGAGAGGACGGTTCGGAAGTTTACGCTGATCGTCTTGCAGTCCAAGAAATTGATATCTTGATCATCGACTTACTTATGCCAAATCGGGATGGCATTGAGACGATTAGAGAAATAGCTCCATCGTTTAATGGAAAAATTATCATGATCTCCCAAGTAGAATCGAAGGATTTGATTAGTGAAGCATACTCACTTGGAATTGAGCATTTTATTACAAAACCCATTAACAGATTGGAAGTTGTGAGTATCATTAAGCTCGTATGTGATCATGTGCTGTTGGAAAGATCACTCCGTTATATTCAAAATTCCCTACGTTTCTTGGAATCTCATACAAAAAATGATTTACCTAAAAACGAATCTCAAGGTAGTCACATTCCCATTATCACTTCTGGAAAAAGTATTCTCTTGGAGCTCGGAATAATCGGTGACAACGGTGCCAAGGATTTGCTTGATCTCTTGTTGATTTTATCAAAATTGGAGGAAGAGGGCATTCGTGAGATTCCCTCTTTTAAGGAATTGTACAGGATGGTTATTGAAAAACGGCTCGGAACCATTGTTCCCCCGCAAGAACTAACAAAAGAAATAAGAACTGGAGAACAGCGAGTTCGCCGAACCATTCATCAAGTGCTGGAGCATCTTGCTTCCCTTGGGTTAACTGACTACACAAACCCCATATTTGAAAATTATTCAGCCAAACTATTCGACTATGGGCAAGTACGGATGAAAATGCTGGAATTGGAAGGAAAACAACACCCAGATAATACGCGAATTAACATCAGAAGATTCATCCGCGCATTATTCATGGAAGCAAAAAAAGAAGTTTAATCTGCGAGGAACACGGGGACGGTTGGTGCGGGGAACACGGGAAGGAACACGGGGACGGTTCGCATGTTTCATTGGTGAATGAAGGAACCGTCCCTCTGTTCCTAGAAGAGTTCTATATTCCCTTCTAACTGCTTCTTTTCCGCATTCGGTCACATAGAAGGGTTCTACATCCTTCTAAGGAAAAAAGTGCCAGGTACTACAAAAAGACAAATATGTCCTTTTGTAGTACCTGGCACTCAAACTTAAACTAAAGCAAATCTATATTTTGTCTTCGATAAATAAACTTGATTTTTTTCCAAAAATAAAGCATCCATCATACCCGGTGGTTTCTGTGTCTCTAAGCATAGCCCCAAATGCTTTTGAGATTGCACCCCTCTTATCGAAAAATCGTCAGGCAACATATTTCCAGAATAAAACACAACGGCAGGCTCTTCGGTTTCGATTTCAAGCTTCCTTCCGCTCTCATGGTCAAACAAACAAATTGGCCTCTTTTGATTCAAAAGGAATGGGTGATCGAAACCGCCGCCAACCATGATCGTCTGTGGATCTCCTGACTCAATCCCTTCGGAAATCCTTCGACCTTTTTGAAAATCAAAAACCGTTCCTTCCACTGGGATCATTCTTCCGGTTGGCAAAAGAGCATCATCAAGCTCCAAAAAGCGATCGCTTGGCAACGTCAGCTCATGCTCCAGTATAGTTCGTTTCAAATTTCCGCTTAAATTAAAATAACTATGGTTCGTTAAATTCACAATTGTTTTTTGATCCGAAACAGCCTTGTATGTAATCAATAACTCATTTTGATCGTTGAAAGCATAGATGACGCTAACATCCAGATTGCCTGGAAAGCCCTCTTCCCCATTCGGGCTTAAGTAGGAAAAAATAATTTTCACTTCACTGTCTGTCTTTTCAACAGCTGAATCCCAAATAACTTGATGAAAACCATTCGGTCCGCCGTGCAGGTTATTTTCCCCATCATTTTTAGATAATTTGTAGGTAACGCCCTCAATTTCAAATGCTGCATTTTTGATTCGGCCCGCACTTCTGCCAACCACACAGCCAAAGTAGGGAGAGTGGTTAAGATATTCCTCTAACGTGTCGAAACCAAGAACAATATTTTCTGTATTCCCATAACGGTCAGGAAGATTGATTTTTGTAATAATGCAGCCATATTCCATACAAGTCAGCTCGGCTCCACCCGCACTTTTTAAATTATATGCTTTTACCTCTTTGCCATCCAGAGTACCCAATATCGTCTCAATGAACTCCATCGTTTTCCCTCTCTCTTGATTATTGGCTGTTGCTTTCCGCCCCAAGGACTCACTTTCCGCAGGATTGAAGCACCCTCTATGATGCCACTTCTTCGATCTTTTTAATGGGATTCGTCATCATATTGACTCTATGATGCCACTTCTCTTATCTTTTTTGTGAGATTCGGCACCATACGCCCTCTATGATGCCACTTCTAGTACCTTTTTTAAAAGATCTGGCATCATAGAGCCCCATACTCCCGCAGGACATTGAACCGAAGAACGCTAACATTTTCGAAGAGTCCAGTTTATCCGCCCCATCAATACACAGCCTTACTTTTTATTGCGCAAATCGAACAGCTGGTGATTGATAGCGACGGTATGCGGGTAGATATCTTTATATACTTGATAGTATTCCTTATAACGCTGCACGTTTTCCGGCTTTGGCTCATATACTTGCCCCGTTTGAATAAACCTATCGGCACATTCTTTTAAGCCAGTGAACCACTCCAAGCCTACTGCTGCAATCATGGCTGCACCCAGGCCGGGGCCCTGTTCACTTTGCAACTTGACCACTTTGGCATTAAAGATATCGGCTTGAATTTGGAGCCACAAATCGCTTTTGGCACCGCCTCCGATGGAAATCACGGTATCAATGGTTTTTCCATAATTGCGGAAAATTCCAACACTCTCATTGATGGAAAAAACAATGCCTTCCATGACCGCGCGGGTAAAGTCACCTTTTTTATGAGAGCTGTCAATCCCCGTAAAGGTCGCTCTAATTTTTGCATCTGCATATGGGGTCCGCTCGCCCACAAGGAACGGAGTAAACACAAGCCCGTTTGCCCCAATTTCCGAAGAAGCCGCTTCCTCTAAAAGCTCATTAAAAGATTGCCCGTCGGCGAAAGTGTCCTTAAACCAGCTCAGGCTGTAACCAGCTGCCAGGGTAACGCCCATTGTATAATAGGAATCCCTTTGTCCATGGTTGAAAAGGTGAACTTTCCCGCCAAAATTTTTATTTTTATCATTTTCGTAAGATAGGAATACGCCCGATGTTCCGATGCTGCAAAGTGCTGTTCCTTCTGATAAAATTCCGGCGCCAATCGCACCGCATGCATTGTCAGCACCACCGGCAAACACTTTCGTTGCGGGAGAAAGTCCGGTACGTTCTGCAATCTCCGCTAAAATCGTCCCAACGAAATCAGCTGTTTCCACTAAAGGTGGACAAATGGAAGCAGGCAACTCAAACGTGCGCAAAATATCGGTGCTCCACGATTTGTTAACTACATCTAGTAAAAGTGTACCTGCGGCATCGGAATAATCCATATGGATGGCACCCGTTAAGCGATAACGTAGATAATCCTTTGGAAGCAGGAAGACACTTGTTTTTTGCAAATTCTCCGGTTCGTTCTCCTTTACCCAGAGAATTTTTGGCAAGGTGAAGCCCTCGAGTGCAGGGTTTTTGGTGATTTCGAGCAGTTTTCCGCCCAATTGCTGATCAAGCTTCTTACATTGCGGGGTGGTTCTCGTGTCATTCCAAAGAATCGCATTTCGAATGACCTGATGGTGTTCATCCAGCAAAACGAGTCCATGCATTTGTCCAGAAAAACTAAGGCCCTCAATATCATCAGGAACCACGCCAGATTCGTCCACCAACCGTTTTAAGGCAACGATCGTTTTTTCAACCCATTCCTCGGGATTTTGCTCACTGTATCCTGGCTGAGGCTGAATGAGCGGATAATCCTCTGAAACGGTTGATAGTACAGTCCCTTTTTGATCAACTAAAATCACTTTCACTGAACTTGTACCAAGGTCGACCCCAATTACATATTTCATCACGATTCCCTCACTTTTTTTTTCAAAGTTGTTTGTGAAAAAACGCTACCCTTCATACTTTTTAAAGGATAGCGTTTTCATTGAATTAAGCAATCTTATTCCAAGTTCCTTCCATTTCCTCCAGCGTCTTCCCTTTTGTTTCAGGCACGAACTTCCAAACAAAAATGGCCGAAAGAACACTCATCAAACCATAAAAACCATAGGTGACCGCACCGCTATAATCCATCATCGCAGGATACGTGGAAGAAATCAGGTAGTTTGCCGCCCACTGTGCCGCAACGGCAATCGCAACAGCACGTCCGCGGATTTTATTCGGGAAGATTTCTGAAATCAAGACCCAGCAAATCGGGCCCCAAGACATCATAAACGAAGCAGTATAGACGATGATAAAAATTAATGTCCCCATGCCGATTACTTCTTTAAAAGCCATCCCTGCAACACCAAACATACCGATCGCCATTCCAATCGAGCCAACGATTAATAATGGTTTGCGTCCCCATTTATCAACCGTCACGATCGCAACAACAGTAAAGACAACGTTGACCAATCCCATGATGGTTGTCTGCATCATCGAAGCATCTTTTCCTGCTCCCATGCTTTCAAAAATCCTTGGAGCATAGTACAACGCCACATTGATTCCGACAAACTGCTGGAAGACAGAGAGAAGAATCCCGATCACAATCACTGTTTTTCCATATGTAAACAGTTTCCCTGATGAATCATTCACCGTTTGTTTAATCTGTCCCAGGATTAATTTTGCTGCCTTGGTCCCATTAATTTTTGTCAAAATACGTAACGCTTTATCATCCTGATTTTTCAATGATAAATAACGCGGTGTTTCAGGCACCGTCAACAGCAACAGCCCAAATAATAAAGCCGGAACGCCACATGAAGCAAACATATATCTCCAGCCTACATCATTCACCCAGCTTTGTGTTTGTCCATGGGAGATGGAAAAGTTAACAAAGTAAGCAACTAGCATACCAAGAATAATCATGAATTGGTTAAAGGATACGAGCCGGCCACGAACATCTGCCGGCGCCACTTCCCCAATATACATCGGGCAAACGGCTGAAGCCAGACCAACACCAATTCCGCCGATAATTCGGTAGATGTTAAAAGCAATCAATAAGCCAATGGTCGGATGTCCCTTTGAAAAAAATAAAAACTCCGGATAAGCGGCTCCCAGTGAGGAGATTAAGAATAAAATGGCAGCCATAATCAGCGAATTTTTGCGTCCAAATTTGGAGGCAAAATAACCGGAGATGATCCCGCCAATAATACAGCCAATTAAGGCACTCGAAATGGTGGCTCCATGAATAAATGGTCCCAAGTGCAAGCTATCAATCAAATAAGCCTTTAATGATTCTTCTGCCCCCGAAATGACAGCGGTATCATAACCAAACAGCAAACCGCCGATTGCGGCTACAAGCGTGATTCCAAAAAGATAAAGCGAGTTTCGTTTTTGCTCCATCGTTCTTCTCCTTTTCTTGTGTTTGGATTTTATAAAAAAAGGACCCGTTTCAGCCTTATGATTTTTCAGTTGACGGGTCCACTATGATGGTTACACTTCTAAAAGGTATTGATTTAAGGTAGCTTTTAATTGCTCTGTCCGACCGGAAACATTTTTAATATGGTCTTTATCCAGAATATAAGCCTCAAGGGTATGGAAGTTGGTGCGTCCTTCAACGATATCTTGGCCGATTCCGCTAGCAAAACTGCTGTAACGCTGCTCAATGAAATCATCAAAGACACGATCTTCGATTAGTTTATGAGCAACCTTTAAGCCTCTTGCAAAAGCATCCATTCCGGCCACATGGGCATAGAATAAATCCTCTGGTTCAAAGGAAGTTCTTCTTACCTTCGCATCAAAGTTTAATCCGCCGTGTCCAAGTCCGCCGTTTTTCAAAATTTCATACATGGCCAGAGTAGTTGAATACAAATCTGTCGGGAATTCATCTGTATCCCAGCCAAGAAGAGGGTTACCCTGATTGGCATCAACAGAGCCTAGGAAGCCACTTGTTCTTGCCACACGCAATTCATGTTCAAATGTATGTCCAGCAAGCGTTGCATGGTTTGCTTCAAGATTTAATTTGAAATAGTCCTCCAAGCCATATTGTCTTAAGAAGGAAATGGTTGTTGCAGCATCTGTGTCATACTGATGTGTAGTTGGCTCTTTTGGTTTTGGTTCGATTAAAAATTGACCGTCAAAGCCGATTTCCTTCGCATAGTCAACGGCCATATGCATAAATCTTGCCAGGTTATCAAGTTCAAGCTTTAAATCTGTATTTAATAAAGTTTCATAACCCTCGCGGCCGCCCCAGAAAACATAGTTCTCTGCGCCAAGTTCTTTCGCTGTTTCCAAGCCTTTTTTCACTTGTGCTGCAGCGTAGGCAAATACATCAGCATTGCTAGTTGTTGCGGCACCATGGACAAAGCGAGGATTACTAAACATATTGGCCGTGTTCCATAAAAGTTTTGTATTAGATGTTTTCATATACTCTTTGATCATTTCAATAATAACATACAAATTTTTGTTCGTTTCTCTTAAAGTGCTTCCTTCAGGAGCAACATCGCGGTCATGGAAGGCGAAAAATGGTACGCCTAGTTTTTCAAAAAGTTCAAATGCAGCTTCTACTCTTGCTTTTGCTAAATCCATACCAGAAAAGCGATTCCAAGGTCTTTGCATCGTCGCAACGCCAAATGGGTCTGTTCCATCTGCTGTAAACGTATGCCAGTAAGCAACGGAAAAACGTAATTGATCCTTCATTGTCTTGCCGCCGATTACTTCCTCTGGATTATAGTATTTGAATGCCAATGGATTTTTTGAATCCTTTCCTTCATAAGCTACCTTGTTTACGCTTTCAAAATAAGTACGCAATGTTGATTGAACCATGTCAATTCCCTCCTAATTTATAAATAAAAATGTTTATTGATGAGTTTTGTTAGTTAGTTTATTGCTTGGATAAACTAACTTGATTACATCTTATAAAATTAAAGCGCTTTTATCAATAGTTTTTTTAAAAATTTTTTTTACATTTATGCTATCAGTTGGCTTATAATATAAATATATTCATAACTGAAGGGTTCAACTTAATTTGTCGGGGAAACAAACGAGGTGTATAAAACTTGGTAACTGCAGATCAAATGTTAGTCAAAAAAATTAATCAAAAAGTACTTTTAGATGAAATCGTTTCCAACTCCCCTATTTCTCGGGCCAGCTTATCGGAAATAACCGGATTGAATAAATCAACGGTTTCTTCGCAAATCAGCACATTAATAGAGAAAAATCTTATTTTTGAAATCGGCCAGGGACAATCAAGCGGAGGAAGAAAACCGGTCATGCTTGTATTTAATAAAAATGCCGGCTTTTCAATCGGAATTGATATTGGTGTGGATGATCTAAATGGTATTTTAACCGATTTGAAAGGAAATATTGTCCTCGAGGATCATCAGCAGCTTGATCACCCTGATGCGGAGACCATTAAAGATCGGCTTTTTTCCATGATTAACGGCTTTATTGGCCAAATGCCGGAGTCACCTTACGGACTTATCGGCATCGGCTTAGGGGTACCGGGACTTGTCAATAATGAACACCAAATCATACTTGCTCCAAATCTCAACTGGTATAAGGATATTGACTTAAAGAAATCGCTCGAACAAGAATTTCATGTACCCGTATTTATTGAAAATGAAGCGAATGCCGGAGCCCATGGCGAGAAAGAATTTGGGGCTGCCAAAAATTTTGAAAACCTGGTATTTGTGAGTGTTGGGACAGGAATTGGGACAGGGATTATCATCCATAACGAATTATATAGAGGGGACATAGGTTTTGCCGGAGAAATGGGACATTTAACGATCGACCTAAATGGACCTAAATGCAGGTGCGGTAACCGAGGTTGCTGGGAATTGTATGCCTCTGAAAAAGCGCTGCTGAAATTCCAGCCTGATCATCTTCAAAAAATAACCAAACAGGAATTAATCAATCTCGCCAACCAAAACGACCCTGAAATCCTAAGCGCCTTGCAAAACTTTGGCTACTACTTGGGAGTTGGGCTGGTAAATGTTTTAAATACATTTAACCCGCAGGCGGTTGTGATCCGCAACGATATCATTGAGGCGCTGCCAATCGTCTTAAACTCGCTGCGAAACTCCATTTCATCAAGAATCATCGATCAATTAGCAAGCAGATATGAGTTGTTGGTGTCATCATTAGGAAAAAATGCAACTGCACTGGGAGCCTCCTCCCTTGTAATCGAACACTTTTTAGAAAACGTGAGTGCTTGAACACTGTATATTAACAGGATTACGGACAGAATTGCTGGTGAAATTGGCAATTTTGTCTGTAATAACGGTGATGACGGACAAAATCCACGGTGGAATAAGCTAAACTGTCCGCAAGAAAACCGATTACAGACAAAATTGTCGGCGGAGCTCGATGAATTGTCCGTAAGACTATAGAAAATGTATATGTTACCTTTTGCCGGGTTCTTATCAGCTTTCGGGCATATAGATCCATTCTATGTTACCTTTTGACATGTTCTATTTAACTTTAGGTCACATAGGGAGGTTCTATATTACTTTCAACCTAATCCAATTCGGTTTTCGGGCGTATAGAACGATTCTCAATGCTAATCCATTTGTTTAAAAAAGCCAATATATACAAAAATCGCAGTGGACTTTTTCATAAAAATTATTGCTTTGAAGCATACAAAGGATTGGCAACTCTCACCAAATCTGCATATTCCACTTTTAACTCTTCAAATGCTTTCAATACATTCATAGGAATATCAACGTGGGCAATATAATTTTTTCCGTTAGGACCGTATCCATTTGCATCATCTAATAATCTTGGAATCTCTCCCATCAATAAAGAAATATACCTTTCGATATCCCACATCCCCCAAATACCTGAAGGTTCAATCATTAACTTTCCATTTTTCACTTCAACTCTAACCTTATACGAAGCAAAATTTATGACTTTAACCTTTGAATCTTGGAGATATTTACGAAAACCAGCATCCATCCTACACTGCATTGTTGAGTCTTGGACAATAATCATATTGTTTGGGAAAAGGTTATTTTGTTTCATAACATCTAACGCATAAGTAATATTATTTCCGCAATTCGTTGAATGACGCTCTAGCAAAATATTGTCAATATCATATTTCCGCTTTAGATACTCACTCATCACATCTGCTTCCGTTTTCCCCGTAGTTACTATTTCGGGATAAGCATGATGTATTTCTCTTCGCAAACTCTCTGTTGTATGTCCTTCTCCACCAACAATCATAAAATTCTTGGCAATATTGTTTGAAATAGCTTTACCAACTACGTCACAGCCATATGCTATACTACCGCCGAATAAAATCAGTAAATCCGTTTGCGAAACTTGGCATTTTTCTTTTAAAGCATTACTCGACAAAGTATCAATATCTCTTTTTCCAAGAAAGTCACCTAATATATTTATGTTTTCAGCAATTTTATATAAATCCATTTAACCCGACCTCCATACATTAAAATACAAGGATTCCATTCCTTTCGCAACTTTAGATCAGCTTTCTAGAATGAAGATTGAAAAAGCGAATGAAAGACAAACAGGAACATAACCAGGGGGGGCTATGTTCCTCAATCTATTTGCTATTATTCTTTACCTAAAGGAGTCAGGGAACTCTTATCGGGTATCTTTACTTTAACCCATTATCCCTTATAAAAAATTGATATAGGTCAATAATGGCCTTTTTTCATGGCCGTGTTAAATTTTCCTGTTGATTGGAGCGAAAGGCTATTTTAATACTTTAATAGTTTACTAGTATTGATGTACATAATACAAAGTATGGAGAGAGCCAAAATTTTTTTGCGGTTCATTTTTTTATACATTTTCTATTATTATTCAATCTGTAAAAGGTAAATGAGAATCTAAAACTTCTTCAGAATCAGCTTCTTTTCTTCTGGGGATAAATAATTCGCCTTTTTGTGATGCCAGATACCAATAATAGATAGACATAATAAAAAACATACATGGGATGCTAGTCCGAACTCGCCATGACAAATAATTACTTCTGACCATTTGTTAGTGACACATGCATTATTTAAGGTTGTGGCTTTTTATGGTTGCGTTGACCCTATAAATAAAAACTGTTTGAATGGATTTGGTGTTAAAACTGCTCCTATAGTGGGACTTAAAGAGGTTTTTGATGAGGATGTCTTACTAAATATATCTCAACTCGATTGTTGGTGAAACTACTCTCATTTTTGATCTCCAAGTAATCTGTTGATTTCGTCATCATCTAATATTGGATTCTCTTCATGCAGTGCGTTCAAGAGCTGCTTTTCTTCATCCGGATCCGTTACCACATATCCATTAGGCTCTTTCACTTGGTCAATCTCAAATAAAAGAAATTTCCGATTATCAACCTGGATATACGCATCACCAGAGCAAATTGCCCTTTTAATCTCTTCGCTTTCAACTTTAATTGGCTTCATAACTCAACCCTCCTGTCTTTGGAATTACCACTATTTTAGCACTTTCACTTTCTATTGGAAACAAAATACAAAAAACAGGTGCCTGACCCCCATTGCATTAAAGTATTACCGCATTGGGGGTCAGGCACCTCAGCTATTTATTTATCATCTTTCAAAGTAAAGACCTCTGAAGGCAACTGCTCCTCTTCACCCTTCGTTGGTTTGCGAAGATGGAAGAATACCTTGATACAGAAAACGACTAAAAGGATGACACCAATTAAAAAGATTGTATCCGGTACGGCTCTGATTAATAACAAGTTATGAACGATACTCTGTCCAAAAAATAGTTTCGGATCACGTGATGCCCAATATCCTTGATTATAAGCCATTTTTAATTGGATAAAACCAATAGGCAGCAGCGAGATAAATACCATTCCTGCGAGCCCGATATTTAGCAGCCAGCAAACCCATTTTAATAATCTATCATTCCATGCCTTCGGTTCCACAATGTTTCTCAATGAGAATAGAAGCAACGAAATAGCGAACATCCCGTAAACCCCCATCATCGATGCATGGGCGTGTGCCGGTGTTAACTGCTGACCGTGCTCAAAGTAGTTGACAGCCGGAAGATTAATCAAGAACCCCATTACCCCGGCGCCGACTAAATTCCAAATAGCTGTTGAAATGAGAAACCAGAATGTTGATTTATAAGGAAAATCAATTCCGCCGTTGCGAAGCATTTTGTAATGTTCATAGGCCTCCAAAATTAACAAAGTAAGAGGGATAATTTCTAAGGCTGAGAAGACAGAACCTAGCCCAATCCAAACCTCTGCCGATCCATTATAGTAATAATGATGGCCGATCCCAATAACTCCGCTTCCTAAAATAAGGGCAATTTGAAAATATAAAGCTTTCACAGTCGAGCTCTTTGTGACAAGCTTCAGCTGCACGAGCAGGAAGCCAATGACGACAACGGCAAAGACTTCGAAAACGCCCTCCACCCATAAATGAACAATCCACCAACGCCAATAATCCGCCATCGTATAATCTGAATCTGGTTGAATGAAAAAGGCAAAGAAATAAAAGGCCGGAACAGCGATCGCTGCATAGAACAAGAGATGGACAAGACCACCTTTATCGGTTTCCCGCTTTAAGGCATTCCTAATTCCTCTAAACATAATATAGAGCCAAATCACCATTCCAATCGCAAAGATAATTTGCCAGAATCGGCCCAGCTCCAGGTATTCCCAGCCCTGGTTACCAAGTAAAAACCACTCGTTGCCTAAATACCCTTTCATACCTAGCCATTGCCCGATTAAACTTCCAAATACTAAAACAACAAGAGCCCAGAAGAGGATGTCCACCCATAAGCCTTGGCGTTTTGGTTCATGGCCGCCAACAAGTGGGGCAATATAAATACCCAATCCGAGCCAGGCAGTTGCAATCCAGAAAATGGCTAACTGCAAGTGCGCTCCTTTGGAAAAACTAAATGGGAACAGTTTCACAATCCACTTCATGCCAAAGAAACTTTCCGGTTCCGTGTAATAGTGAGCTAACAAGGCCCCAAACATGACTTGAATAAAAAAGAGAATCACGACGATGACAAAGAATTTACCTGATTTAACCTGCGAGGATGTAACCGGCATTTTACGCAGGTTGAACTTCGGAAAATTCCCAGGCGTATACGCCTCTTGCATCCCTAAATGATAACGGTAGAACAAAAATAGAATGACGGCCATAAATAATGATAAAAGAGTGATACTGACCCCGCTCCATAAAACAGAACTATAGGTTAACGTATTTCCAGCATCTTGATAATAAGGCCAGTTATTAGTATAGGAGATTTTTTTATCATTTGGACGATCTGTACTCGACAACCAGGCTGTCCAGAAGAAGAAATCGGCGACTTGCGTGATTTGACTCCCATTATCCACCCAGGCACGATTTTTCTTTGGCATATCCGTTTCTTTAATAAGATGTGGCTGTAATCCCCAGCCATCCCCCTTCGTAAAGACATTCCGATAATAGTTTCTGACCTGGTCTAAACCATAAACCTGTGCAGCCGTTAAGACCAATGTATCTGTCTTTTTTGCATAGCGGTTTTGACGTATTTCAGCGACAACTTGGTCACGTATGACCGATTGCTTATCTTTCGTGAGCTTAGCAAATGAGGTGTTCCATTGTTTGTCAGCGTAGAAATTCTGCATTCCTTCTGTATAGATTTTCAACGCCTCTGCCGTGTAATCCGGACCCATGTAGGAACCATTCCCAAGCACGGTTCCATAGTCCATTAAGGCATATTTTTGAAAAACAGCCTGCCCGCCTTCGATGGATTTCTTTGTAAATAACACTTTTCCACTTTGATCCTTAACAAGCGGCCGCGGCGCCTCTGATTTAAAAATCCAATACCCGCCTGCTAGTAATACCGTAAAAGCCAGCAGCAATACACCGATCAGGATGGATTTGATAAAACCATTTTTCGTATGGTTCTTCGAACTAATCTTTGATTGCTTCATTTCCATTCTTGTACCCTCCATTAACTTTAATTATATTTGTGAAACAAATCACAATTGTATACACAGGAATTTCTTGAGGTATCCTTCTAACGCCGTTTACCTCATCGGTCATTCACATACATTGCGCTCATGCTTCCACTCATTCAAAACGGCCTCAGCATTTAATTGCGCTTTTTTCCTCCATATTGATTCCGTTCCACCAACCTCACTACGGAGTGACCTGTAAATTGTTCGATCATAAAAGCTCCTCCTAATTATTTAATTGATAATCATTCTCATTAAAGATTATACTTGTGAGATGATTCACATATGATCACATGGTTTTTTATTTATTGGCTATGCTAATGGCCTCTATTGATTTTTTTAAGCTGATTGACGACCAAGAAGTCCAATAAAGTGAAGGCCCCTCCCCCCAGCACACCTGCAGAAATCAAGTGTCTCGAGTAAAAATCAACAGCCAAATTTTACACAGCCTATTTATTTGTTCATGATAACCAATATAACTCGAACAACATCAAGTTTACCTTTTAATAGGTAGAATAAACCTTGATTTCCATCAACCTTTTAAACTATTTGATATCAAAAAAAAGAGAAGGAAAACTGGTTAAGTTCCCTTCTCTCTATTTGATCCACAGTATATAATAATCAGATATTAGAATCCAGCGAAATCCGTTCCTTTATTTACTAATTGTAATGGAGATGGAATGGAGGCCTTTACAGTTTCCTTATTAATCAATTTTAAGGAGTTGTCCACGCCTAACACACCTTCTTGGGCTGGCTGTTGTGCAATGTCAGCATACATTGTACCATTTTGAACATTGCTGATCGCCTCTTTTTCACCATCAATTCCAATGATAGAGATATCTTTTTTATTGGAAGCTTGAACGGCTTTTAATGCACCAAGTGCCATCTCATCATTTTGTGCAAAAATTCCTTTCACATCCGGTTGGGATTGCAGAATGTTCTGCATAACATTTAACGCTTTACTGCGGTCAAAGTCGGCAGGTTGTTTAGCAACAATCTGAATTCCTTTGGCGGTTGCAATTTCCTTATCAAATCCCTGTTCACGATCTCTTTCTGCAGAAGTTCCGATTACTCCTTGAAGCTCAACTACTTTACCATTACCGTTTAATGCTTTAATTAATTGGTCAGCCGCCATCTTACCAGCCGCTACGTTATCAGATGCAATGAATGTAGCAATCTTGCCTCCTTCTACACTACGGTCAAGTGTAATCACAGGAATATTTGCCTTATTAGCCATTTGTACTGCACTTGTCAGCGATTGACTGGAAACTGGATTTAGAATGATCGCCTCTACCTTTTGTTGAATAAGATCTTGAATTTGAGATAATTGTTTTGCTGCATCATTATTGCCGTCATTAACAATTAGATTTACACCCTTGCTATCTGCTTCTTTTTGGGCTCCATCACGCATTGCTACGAAAAACGGATTGTTCAATGTTGAAACCGCAAACCCAATTGCATGCTTTGCACTACCATTACTTGAAGAAGTACTGGATTTTCCAGATTGTGAACTACAGCCAACTAGTAAACTCGTACCTAACAAACCGATTGCAACAGCTTTTACAATACTTTTTTTCATAAGATTTTCCTCCTAAGGAAATAGAATATAATAGTATTAGTTTGCAAGTTTTATATTAAAATCCTATTGCTACTTTTTCTTACGGTCCAACATAATAGCAATCAGGATAATAACACCTTTAACAGCATCTTGATAGAATGCATTTACATTCAAAAGGTTTAACCCATTATTAATGACTCCCAAAACCAGAGCACCAATAATTGTTCCAATCAATGTTCCTTCTCCGCCCATCAAGCTGGTTCCACCAAGCACTACAGCCGTAATAGCGTCCAATTCATACCCGGTGCCGGCAGTTGGTTCAGCGGATCCAAGTCGTGACGTCAAAATAACTCCCGCCAATGCTGCAAGAAAACCACTGATGACATAAACGACAACTAAATAACGTTTTACCGGGACACCTGCTAAAAATGCAGCACCTTCATTTCCACCTACCGCATAAATTTTTCGTCCTGCAGTCATTCGGTTTAAAAAGATCCATCCAAGAACGATTGCGATGATCATAATCCAAACAGGATTAGGTATGCCCGCCGTTGTACCTGTTCCCAAGTTCATGAAGGAAGCTGGCAAACCAAAAATAGGTGTGCCATGTGTGTAAATTTCCGTAAAGCCGCGGAACAATGTCATCGTACCCAATGTAACGATAAAAGCAGCAAGTTTCCCATATCCAACTAATACACCATTGAAAAATCCTGCTACAACACCGATAAGTAAACCAATAAGGGCAGCAGTCACTGGCGAAAACCCATGAGTCATTAACCCGGCAGTAACTGCACCGGATAGTGCCAGAGTGGCGCCCACAGATAAGTCAATACCACTTGTTAAAATAACAAAGGTCATCCCAATCGCCAGTAGCGCATTAATGGAAGTTTGCAAGGCAATATTGGATAAGTTACCAAATGATAAAAAGCGATTTGACGCGATTGACATAATGATCGATAAAATAATTAACCCAATCAGCGGTCCTAAATGATATTTTTTAAATAATGAAGAAATCAATGGAGTTCCCCTCCTGTCGCAATTTTCATAAATACATCCTGATCGAATGAATCTCGCTGTAATTCTCCGGCAATCGTATGATCCCGCATCACATACACACGATCACTCATTCCCAATAGTTCAGGTAAATCGGAGGAAATTAACAGTATGGCATTTCCATCGGCAACAATTTGATTCATCAGGCGATAGATCTCTTGCTTTGCCCCGACATCGATTCCCCGAGTTGGTTCATCCAGAATAAAGAGCGATGGTTCCGTTGCCATCCACTTGGAAAGAACGACCTTTTGCTGATTTCCTCCACTTAATCTGCCAGCCTGCTGTTCCATTGAATGCGATTTTATTTTTAATTTTGCAATCATTGAACTCGCCAGATTTTTCTCTTTGCCCCGAGCGATAAAACCAAGATTTGAACGCTGTTCCAATGTTGGTAATGCAATATTTTCGCCAATTTGGCAGATAAAACCAATCCTTCTTGTTTGCGGTCTTCAGTTGCAAAGGCAATTCCCTTTTTGATCGCTTCAACCGGGCTCCTGAAGTTGGACTCTTGTTGCTTCCACTTTAAGCTCCCTTTTGTTTTCCGATCCACTCCGAAGATGATACGGGCAACTTCTGTGCGGCCCGATCCCATAAGGCCCCCAATTCCAACAATCTCACCTGCACGGATATGGAGGGAAATATCCTGAACAGCTGATGACGATACTTTTTCAAGCCGAAGTATTTCCTTGCCAATAGAGGCTTCTTCTTTCGGATACCTTTCTGTGACGCTTCGTCCGACCATCAAAGATACCAATTGATCCTCAGTGGATTCTTTAATCAACCGTGTGTCTATGTACTGGCCATCTCGCAGTACCGTTACCCGATCAACTATGGCAAATAGTTCTTCCATTCGGTGTGAGATATAGATAATCCCTACATTGGACGACTTTAATGTTTGGATAATTTCAAACAGACGCTCTGTTTCACGATCTGTTAGTGCTGCCGTCGGCTCATCCATGATCAAATAACGAACATCCATCAATAAGGCTTTCGCAATTTCCACCAATTGTTGTTCACCGACACTTAATTCTTTTACGATCGTATTCGGATCTTTATTTAGCATTAACCGTTGCAGAACTTCTTTTGTGAGTTCACGAAGTTGCTTTCTGTCGATAAATCCCTTTTTAGAAAAAAGCTTTTCGTGGCCAATCAATAGGTTTTCCGCAATGCTCAAGCTTGGAAATAAACTGATTTCCTGATGGATCATTTCAATCCCATATTTGCGTGCATCATGGATGGAATGAAGGGAAAGCGGCTGGCCATCAATTTTAGCAGTCCCGCTATCAGGTGCATAAACACCCGTCAATATTTTCATTAGTGTCGATTTCCCGGCACCATTTTCACCTAATAATGCATGTACTTCTCCTGGGTAAATATCCAATTTTACATTTTTTAATACGGATACACCCGAAAATGATTTATTTATACCTTCCAGTTGTAGTAAACCACTCATTTGAATCCCTCCTAAAAGGGTACACCTGCAACCAAGATAACGTTGGCGTAAGGTGTCCATTCTCCTGTTCGAATAACCGTGACAGCCCGTTCACTCATTTTTTTAAAATCTGTATGCAGAACAAATTCATAAGGCTTGTCAACAATTTGCTGAACACGGTTCAACAACGTTGAATTTGTTTCCTTCAATTCTGTTGCCACAACATATGATTCGATGACAAGTTCCTCTGCAATGGTCTGAAGCGTATCTTCAAATGAAACAGTTCCAGGCCTCAATGCGAGGTCAATCAGGTTCACTCCTGGCGGTATTGGCAATCCATTATCAGCAATGACCAACATATCGCCATGCCCCATTGCCGAAATCACTTTGTTCAATTCACTGTGTAATAAACCTGTCTTTTTCATGGTAAATTCACCCCGATTTCAGCTAGTTCCTCACTATTTGGAAAAGAAGACTGAGCACCTTTTCGTGTTGTAGTGAAAGCAGCTGCCTGATTAGCAAAGCGGACAGCATCTAAAAGATCTGTGCCTGAGCAATAGGCGACTGCAAATGCAGCAACAAATGTATCACCCGCACCAACAGTATCAATTGCATTTACTTTCACAGCTTCAACATGACGGGAGGCATCCTGTGTATGTACCCAAACACCGCTCGCACCGCGTGTTTCTAAAATCATTTTAATCCCCAGGGTAAACAGTTTTTCCAGTGGTAATCCGTTTTCCTGTAACTTCTTTAATTCAGTTTGATTCGGTACTAAAATATCAACATGCTGCAGGAACTCAATTGGCAATTCACAAACGGGTGCAGGATTTAAAATCACTGGAACACCTGCTTTATGAGCAATTTGAGCAGCCTTTGCGACGGACTCCAGCGGAATTTCAAGCTGAAGCAACAATGCATCCGCCTGCTCAATTTTTTCAATGTGAACTTTCTCCAATACATCTGGGCTGAACCTCGCATTAGCACCCGGAATGACAACAATTTCATTCTCACTTGAATCCTCTACCAGGATAATGGCAGCACCTGTAGGTGAATCTTCTATGGTAACAAGATTAGAGGTCAATACCCCGACATTTTCTAACGATTCTCTTAACATGCCGCTATAAGAATCAGAACCTAAACAACCAAACATCGTTACCTTCGCACCAAGTTTCGCAGCAGCAACTGCTTGATTTGCACCTTTTCCTCCGGGATATACAACAAAATCATGAGACATTATCGTTTGTCCTGGTTGTGGTAACGTTTCCACATAGGCTGTTAAATCTGCATTTAAGCTCCCGACCACTGCAATATTAGGAATTTTATCTGTCATTTCTCAAATGCTCCTTTATTATCAGTCGTAACCATTTACCTAAATTGTGGTAACGTTTCCATATTGTTCATGAATCAGCTTTAAGGCTCTAAAATCTTTGTATATTCCTGATTTCATTCCTTAATGCTGCATGATTAATGTTGATTATTTGGATTAACATCTACATTTATGGTAACGTTTCCACAATGCTTAAAAAATATGTTATGAGATTCTTAATTATTCTTCTGTCATTCGTTGTGTAGACGAACGAACCAGTAATTCAAAATTAAATACCTCTTTAATACGTCGTTTGCTCGGATTTACAATCTCCTCCAATAGCAACTGACAGGCTCTTCTTCCCATTTCATAACCTGGTTGAAAAATAGTTGTTAAAGTTGGTGATGTATATGCGCCTGATCCAATTCCATCATAGCCGACAACACCTAAGTCTGTCCCACATTTGATGCCTAATTTTTCACAAGCTTGTAAAACACCAATCGCCATTAGATCATTAGCTGCAAAAATAGCATCCGGCCGATGGCTGCCTTCCTGTTCGAGAATTTTCCATGCAGCTTCATAGCCCCCGCTTCTCCTGAAATCTGATTCCACGATTTGTGGTTCGTGATGCCCAAATTCTTCAACGGCTTGCATATATCCAGCCAAACGTGCCTTTGCAGTCCTTGCACTTGTTGGTCCACTTATGTGTACTACTCTCCTATATCCCATTTCATATAAATGTTTAGTTGCAGTATAAGCCCCCAATTCATTATCAACCCATACTGAATGGCCTGCTTGAACCATTTCACGATCCACCGAAACAAACGGCATCTTGCCAATTATTTTCAGCAAATCACTTTCCAAACTGCGGCTCCCGACTAGAACAACACCTTCACATCTTTTTTCAATTAATAAAGAAATGTACATGTCTTCACGTTCAATTTTCCAATCGGAATTGCAAAGGATAAGATTATAATTGTTTTCAATTGCCTCATCCTCTACTCCCCGTGCAATATTCGGGAAAAATGGATTGGAAATATCGGGTATCACAAGACCAAGCGTATAAGTCTTACCACTAACCAGCCCTCGGGCTATATTACTAGGACGAAATCCAAGAATATCCATGGCGTTCAAAACATTTTTTCTTTTGTCATCGCTTACATAACCATTATCATTAATTACACGCGAAACAGTGCTAACAGAAACACCTGCTTCTCGTGCTACATCCTTTATAGTTGCCATGGTTTCCACTCCTAATGTGGTAACGTTTTCATAAGTATTTTAAACCTTACCTGGAATTCCTGTCAATAGTTTTTTATTTATTGGCTATGCTATTGTTTACAAGCCTATTGACGACCAAGAAGGCAAAAAAAAGCATCAAACCCCAAGGATTTGACGCACGATCTTTTACATTTTGGACGTCGTTGTGTATTTCTCGAGTTCTTCTTCTTTGAATCCAATAATGACTTTTTCTCCATCTGTTAATATTGGTTTTTTCAGTAACATTCCATCAGATGATAGCAAATCTAGTAATTCTTGATCGGTTGCTGTCTTTAATTGATCCTTGATTCCTAACTCGCGGTATTTTTTCGTGCTAGTACTGAAAAAATTCTTTAATTTCAACCCGCTTTTTTCATACAGTTCCTGTAATTTTTCTCGAGATGGAGGGGTTTTTACAATATGAAATGGCTCATATGTTACTTGATGTTCATCTAACCACTTCTTTGTTTTTCTACAGGTTTGGCATTGTGGATGCCAATATAAAGTTAATCCCATCTTATACTCCCTCCCTTGTTTATTCTTCTGTTAAGCAGCGTATTACATATATATTGGTTTCCTCATTTGCATTCACAAAACCAATCTTCTCAGTTCCCAGAACATGAATGATATTACCTTCTTTTATTTCTGTTTCTTTCCCATCAGAAATGAACGTTCCTCCACCTTTAAGAACGTGAAAAAACATCAATGAATGTGGATGATAATGTTCAGGCATCATTTGTTTTGGTAAGAAATTCAACAGAAAACCGTTGGTAACTCCATTCTTGTAAAAATCTACTTTTGCAAATCCTCTGTCTCTAAATCTCTTAAATTCCGAAATTTCCATGTTTTCCAATCCGATCCACCCCTGTGTGAGATATTGAACTGCTTTTAGTATTTTTCATTTGGTAGAAAATCATTATAAAAAGGAAGCCAATATTACCGTCTTTCCTAAATTAACTCTGCCAACTTTTTAAGTACAACCGTTGATAGGACATCAATAAATTCTTCATTTGCATTAGGCATTTTTGGGCGATAATAGGCTGTTCCCAAATCATCTGTTACTGCATAGCATTCAATATCATTATCATAAAGTACCTCAAGATGGTTACAAACAAACCCAACTGGTGCATAGACAAATGCCTTATATGGATGTTCTTTGAACAATTCTCTTGTTAAGTCCTGCACATCTGGGCCAAGCCATGGATCCGGCGTTTTCCCAGCACTCTGCCAACCAACCGTATAGTTTAGAATACCGGCACTTTCTGCAATTAAGTCCGCTGTTTCCTGCAACTGCTCGGGATAAGGATCCTGAAATTGGAGAATTTTTTCTGGCAGGCTATGTGCTGAAAAAATAAGCATCGAATCTGCTCTTTCTTCTGCCGGCATTCTGTCATAGACTTGTTGGATCATTTTACTCCAGAACGAAATAAATTTAGGCTCTTTATACCAGCTATCAATTGTAATTATGTTAGGTCCGCCTATTTTTTCCGCTGCTGCTTTTGCCCTTTCGTTATACACTTTCACACTAAAGGTTGAAAAATGTGGAGCAAGGACTAAACTTACAGCTTCCTCCATTCCATCTTCATGCATCTTTGTAACAGCATCTTCTATAAAAGGTTCTATATGTTTTAACCCCAGATACATCTTAAATTCAATTTCATCCTGGGTTTCATTTAAGTGTTTTTCAAGTTTTGCAGCTTGCTCCCTCGTAATTTTTGCTAGCGGAGAAATTCTGCCAATTGCCTCGTATCGATCTCTTAAATCCGTCAGCAGTTCAGCCGATGGCTTTTGTCCGTGTCGTATATCTGTATAATACCGTTCTAAATCCTCTTCTTTTTCCGGAGTGCCATAGGCCATGATGAGCAGGCCCATTTTCTTTTTCACCATTTTTCCCGCACCTCTTTTATATATATACTCTTTGAATTAGAGTTGATTTCCCTCGGCTTACTTTGAGCCTTAATAGAATGCCCTTGAGACATTTCTCAAGGGCAACAGGTAAACTGGGGAAGTTTACTTCTATAAAAGGGATGTAAGTCAGTAATGATCATAACTTATGATTCCTAAAAAAGTATTGACGGCCGTCAATTTTTTCTATAATTTCGTCCAAATAGAAGTTGGTTATAAATTTCCAAAAAAAATTGATCTTGGTCAAGGGAGCAATCCTCGGTATGAACTAGAATGAAGGCATAGCAAGAAGGAGCCTAAACAAATAACTTTTTAAAAATACCGAGGAGGATTTTATCATGAAACAAATTATCGCTATCAACAGCCAAACAAAACTGGGTGAACTAGTCACGTATTTCCCTGCCATTACTTCACGCCTGAATGAACTCCACATTGACTATTGTTGTCAAGGTGATCGTACACTTGAAGCTGCCATTGAAGCCGCAGGGATCACATCAGATTTCATTACTGAAGTACAGAATGGATACGACGAATTTTTAGCTAGACCTGACAAAGAAATACCTGTAACAGAGCTTTCAGATGAAGAGCTTATCGATCTCATCCTTGATACCCACCATCAACCGGAGCGTGTTCTGTTAAAGGAATTGGAACAGCTCATGAATAAGATTTTGCTTGCTCACTATGATCATGATAAAAATCTGGTTTTGATGCTGCACCGAAGCTTTAACGAATTAAAAATGGAGTTAGAGGAGCATTTCGTTAAGGAAGAAAGAGAAATTTTTCCAGCAATGCGAAAACCTAATAAAACTTCGGAAGACAGGTTGGCAATCGGTTCAATCATTCATGAATTGGAAGCTGAACACGATGGTGCCGGGGATATTATTAAACATTTAATGAAAGAAACCGACGATTTCACACCGCCAGAGTTCGCTTGCCCCACTATGATGGCTGTGTATGCGAAACTCCATGAATTGGCAGATGATATTTTCCTTCATATTGCAAAAGAAAACAGCGTTCTTTTCAAGCGTTACGAATAAAATTCCTTTATAGTAAAAATGACTGCATCCAACCTGATGCAGTCATTTTTTATCTATTAAACCATTTTTTCAAAGTGAACTCGTTTGTTGACCACGTACATGACCAGCATCCCAGCTGCCATGACGACGAATTCTCCGATCGCGGTAGTGAGCCAAGTGAACAGGAATGGCAAGTGAAAAGCCAAATTCAACTCCAAGGCAATGAAGAACATGGTAACCGTGAAGACGAGCGTATTGACGATCATTCTGGCCCACATCCCTTTGACAAAATGGGAAACAGAAATGGTAATCAGCAGGGCAATCAAGGATTGGCCGACACCGAAAATGAGGTCATAAGCTTTCATCGGCGAAAAGAATAAGTTCGTTAAAAATACACCCAGAATGATGCCGTAGAGGTATTTTTTATTAAAAACAATGAGGTGATTGAACATTTCGGAAACCCGAAACTGGATTTGTGTAAACCCAAACGGCTGAATCAGAGCCGAGACGGCAATGTACAGAGCTGCCAAAACACCATTGGTGACAATTGATTTAACTTTCATCTAAAAATCTCCTTAGTTTTTTTTCGTGGGAGGTTCTCGAACCACGTTTTCACAGATTAAAATTTTAGTATAAAGAAAGAAATAAAGCAATAACCCCCCGAGGGAAGAATCCGCTGCTTATTTTGCTTGTGCTCATTCACTTTCCCCAAGAACGGGCAGAACCGAAACTTCCCGTTTTTCCAATGCTTTTATATGTGGCATCCCCTCTCAGCTTTCCATATCTTGTATACTCTATAAACTACGTGTAAATAGGGTAATCATTCAACTTGAAAAACTAATGACAAACGTAACTATCGGAACCTTAATTATCTTGTTAAACTTCAAATGGATTGATAAATAATCATTTGAAATGGAGGAATTTCCTTGAATTTTCCACAGTTAAAAATTGGACATATGACTCCAAAAGTACCCATTCTCCAGGGAGGTATGGGTGTAGGTATATCATTGAGCAAACTTGCTTCAGCAGTTGCAAACGCTGGGGGAATTGGAATTATATCTGGTACAGGAATTTCCGTTGATGAAATGCGTACCCATATTCGCAAAGCTAAAAACTCGATCAAACAAGGATACATTGGTGTAAATGTTTTATTTGCCATGAATGATTTTGCTGAAAAAATGAAAGCCGCTCTCGAGGAAAAAGTAGATTTCATTATTTCCGGAGCAGGAATTTCAAGAGATATGTACGCATGGGGCAAACAAGCCGGGATTCCAGTTTTATCTATTGTTTCTTCTGCTAAACTAGCCAAAATTTCCGAAAGACTTGGAGCAGCTGCTGTTGTCGTTGAAGGATTCGAAGCTGGTGGACATCTTGGAACAGACAGGCCTATGTTTGATATTCTTCCAGAAGTAGTCGAAGCTGTTTCCATACCTGTCATTGCTGCAGGTGGGATTTTGACTGGCGAGGATATTGCGAAAGCTCTTGAAATGGGGGCATCTGGTGTACAAATGGGCACAAGATTTGTCGCAAGTCACGAATGTGATGCTCCTTTGGCCTTCAAGCAAAAATATGTCGATGCAAAAAAAGAAGATATTCGTCTAATTAAAACATCCGTAGGTCTGCCAGGAAGAGCGATATCGAACTCTTTCCTTGATAAGATCACTGGTCCTGACAAAGTAAAAATAAAATCATGCCAAGATTGCCTCAAAAATTGTTCATACAGCTTCTGCACAATGGATTCTTTGTTAAACGTTGTAAATGGTGATGTGGAAAATGGACTGGTCTTTGCGGGAGCGAGAGTCCACGAAATAAAAGAAATTCTTTCTGTCCAACAAATCATTGATAACCTTACTGCAGAATATCGTGAAGCAGCTGGGTTGATGCTGGCCCATGCATGACTTGAAATAGGCCGACACTATTGCCGAGTGAACTACCCACCTTTGATAGCTCAAATCATTGAAAAATAATCAATGATTTGAGCTTTCACAAGGCAATATTATTAAAAAAAGTGGGGTCTGACCCACTTTTTTTAATAATATTGAGAAATGAATAGCTTCGGACAAATGAAGGTAAAATTACCGCAGTGATGTCCGAAGTTTGGGCAACTTCGGACTAAGAAAAGCAAAATTACCACAGCCGTGTCCGAAGTTAGGGAAACTTCAGACAGAGAAAAGCAAAATTACCGCAGCCGTGTCCGAAGTAAAGCATCTTCTTACTGAGAGTTTCGTACTGCTTAGTTTACCGCTTTCGCATCAAGCTTTACCAAAATATGTAAAAACCTGCCGTTGTGGTAAAAGCCGATATTTACCTCTTCCCCGATTTTGACTTTTGTATATAAATATTTCCTTAAAACCGATGAACTGGTCATTCTTGTTCCATTCATGGATACGATAATATCTTCCTTTTTCAATCCTTTGACGGCCGCAGCAGATTGCGGGTCGAGATCAATAATCACAACGCCCTTCGTCACTTTTTTCGGGAGGTTTTTCAAATATGCTCGTGGAAAATCACTTACATCCAAAAAGTCTGCACCAAGATATGGCCGTTCGATTTTGCCATTTTGGATTAATTGGTTGATGATGGGAACCGCATCATTGCTTGGAATCGCGAAGCCTATACCTTCAACACCGAGTTTAGCAATTTTTAACGTATTGATTCCCATGACCAAGCCTTGATCGTTGAGCAAGGCACCCCCGCTGTTACCAGGGCTAATGGCAGCATCCGTCTGAATCACATTCATGCCCCAATTACCATCCAATGTTGTCTCGGAAACGGTTCGATTGGTCCCACTCACAATTCCCGATGTGACGGTTCTTGATAAGTTGAGTCCAAGCGGATCACCGATTGCAAATACCAGATCCCCGGGATGGATAGTAGATGAATCGCCAAATTGGGCAATACGGGTAATACCCTTGGAGTGAATTGCCAGAACGGCGAGATCCGATAAATCGTCCGCCCCCACCAATGTTGCATCCGTCTTTGTTCCATTATAGAGCGAGACGACAATTCTGGAACTATTCTCAATCACATGATGATTGGTTACAATGTAAACGGTATTTTCCTTTGTTTGAAAAATAATGCCTGATCCGGTCTCATCTGGCTGGGCGTTCGCTTTTATTCCATTAAAATTGCCCAAACGACCAAAGAGAGAATTTTCACTAGTTGGCTGTTGATAATTTTCAATGCTAACAATCGCTTTTGAAACATCGGCAACCATATCAGTAACCGAACCTGATGACCTGGCAAAAGCCACTGACTGCTCGCTTGCAGTGCTGCTAAGCTTATTCCCATAGCCTATATAAGGAAGAACGGTTAAGGTGACAACAGAACCAATAACCCCAGCTGCAATGATGGAAACAATAGGTTTAAAATGAAATCGTTTCAACCCACCATTATTCTTATCTCGATCTAAGTGGTTCTCCGATGGGTTTGGTGCATGCAATCCTGTTACAGTGGATAAATGTTCCTTTTTTATTGTATTGAAATCCATCATGCCACTTCTCTCTTTTTGAACACGGGGACGGTTCCTGTGTTTCATTTTTGGCGAAAAACCCATAAAAATTCAGAATGGTTTTAACACGGTTTGTTGAATACTGCATGTGGTTGTCATTAAGCCATGATGCGAAGATTTTTGGTGTATCCCCGAGTCTTATATATGAAGAATTGAAACACTGGGAAGGTTAGACTGAAACGTGGGAACCGTCCCGATGTTTCAAAAATATTTTTATATTTTTCCCACGGAGAGTCAAATACACAAAATAGAATCCAGTGATCATTATGTTAAAAGTAATAATTTCTGTGTGTGTATATCCAACCATTGATATGTTGGCAACGAAGTTATACAAAATATGAGTAATAATACAGACTGTCAGATTTCCACTAGCTAAAATGACGATCATAAACATAAAGCCTACAACAAATGCATTAACGATTTGAAGGAGTGTATCCCCTCCAGATTGGGCAATTGCTACCATACTAACGATGTGCCCGATGGCAAAGGTAAAACTAATGAAAGCAACGACTAAATAATGGTTCCACTTCTTTTCCAGTGCTTTGAACATGAGGCCGCGAAAGATGACTTCCTCCATAAACCCCACGCCTATATACATCATGGCCAAAGATGCAATTGCCGTTGCGGATAATGATGTGTTGATCCCGTAAAGTAAATTTAAAAAGGGTAATATGAGCAAAGGAATATAAAACAACATGACAGATGACTTTTCTGTAGACTTTGTCAAAAGCCCTATATTCTCAGAAATATGAGTCCTTTTTAAATAAATAAAGCAAACAACGCCTAATATCAAATTAGGAATAGCACTTACCAAGTGAAATTCTATATTCATTGCACTAGCTATATTGTCTGTAATGGTGTTAAGGACCAGATAAATTCCTAACCAAACAAGTGAATGTAAAACGGCATTTCTTTCATAAAGTTTTTTCAAGATAATTTCCTCCTTTAACGTCCTTTTTTACAAATTCAAATACCACAGACCTTCACATGGCTGAATTAATAAGGCACTCTAAGGTGGACTAAGAATCTGAAAACTCTTATGTCAAGTTTATATTACATCTAAATACCTATGATATTAATTGGAAAAATTACAAATTCGTGAAAGGATCCATTTTTAACCAATATCTGAATTTTAAAATGGACTAATTGGTGCGTTTGGCGTTTTTCAAGAATAGAGACCTAAAATGGTTATGTTCTTATTCTTCACACACACTTGATCGGTTCTTTAAAAGTTAGTTCATCCACCTCTGAAACGACCTTTTACCTATGGGTATAGATAATTTTGTTGAGAAAAAAGGAGTGTTACTTTTAAATGATTTGGGAATGTCTATTTCCTATTGAGGATATTTTTAACAGACGAAGTACAAAAAAACAAGAATATTGTCGAATAATATAAGCGTTAAGCAAAAAGTCCGATCACACTTAACTTAATAAGCAAGACATCGAGGTAATAAAGACCCACTGAAAGAGGTAAAAAGTAAACTTTCTTACGCCCCAATACGATTTCTCTATATGCCTTCAACTTACCCATACATATGTCATTACTAATAAAATGGCAAATTTTAAATTTTTTGAGGTGCGAATATGTCAAAAAATCATAAAAATAAAGTGTTAGAGAAGAAAAAAAGAAGGAAATACTTGTTCGTAGATTAGATTTGCTGTTGAAACAAAACAGAAAATTGAGAATTCATGAAAAAGAATCTAAGATGATAGATATCTTGAGCTAGATTAATGGGCTGAATTTTACTTCCAATCTTTTATGGTTTGAAACTCAAACCACCTTAATATGCAGTTCTTTTTTGCTACAAAAAGAACTGCTGGTGACAGAGGGGGGAACACGGGGAAGGTTAGACTGAAACGTCGGAACCGTCCCGATATTTCCTGTTTAGTTCACTATATCTCTTAAGATATAAATCAATTCTTTTGCAAATTTCGATTGATCTTTCATTTGAAAATCCTTTTATTGAAGCAATATCAAATAAGTTTCTCCTAAGTAATATAATCGATTCTTCAAGCTCATTAGGGGACATTAAATTTAAAAGTAACACGTTCTACACTCCATAAAAATTGTTATATTGGAAAATCAAAAAAAATATAGAAAGGTAGTTATAAAGTATTAATTAATCGTGTCTCACCTTGAGAATTTGGGAAAATCCCTGGATTTAAGAAAAAAAATAATGAATGTTAAAGAAGGAACGATGTCTCGTTCCCTCAGAATATAACAATTTAAAAACGATATTTTTTAATCAATCCATCAAGTTCTTCACTTAATTCGCTTAAATTTTCTGCTGCTCTGCTGATATTTAGAACAGCTTTTACTTGTTCCTCAACAGAAGCAGTAATTTCTTCTGAAGCCGCGGCTGTTTGCTGAGAAAAAGATGAAATGTGTTGAATTGTTTCCATTATAATGTCATTTTGTGCAGTTACTGTACTTATCTTATTATTTAGATTCTCTACTGTAGAAAACGTCAAATCTACAGCTTTCTCTATTTCAACAAAATCTTCTTCTGTCTTTGTAACTGCTTCTTTTAACTCTTTGGCAGAATTAGTTGTATTCGCCATATGTAGAACTGTTGTTTCTGTTTCCTTTTCAATTCCCTCAATCATCTCTTGAATCTTTTTCGTGGCATCAT
The DNA here is from genome assembly GCF_030915385.1 of Neobacillus sp. PS3-12. GTDB lineage: Bacteria > Bacillota > Bacilli > Bacillales > Cytobacillaceae > JAEVLT01. The sequence goes on from NZ_CP133268.1 coordinate 2,196,091, forward strand.
TGGACTCTTCAGCTAGTTTTCTTACCTCGTTTGCCACTACCGCAAAACCTTTCCCATGCTCACCTGCTCTTGCAGCTTCAATACTGGCATTTAAGGCCAAAAGATTTGTTTGCTGGGTTATATGTTGAATTGTATCGGTAATATGAGAAATGTTCTTTACTTTGGAATAAAGATTGGTCATACCTATACTGATACTATCGGAAGCTGTTTCAGTATCCTCATTGGCCTTTTTCAGAATAGTAACAATGTCCCTTCCATGAGCAGTCGCTTCCTTAGAAGTTTGGGTAATTTCTAATATTTCATGATTTTTTTTGTTCATCTTTTGAATGGATTCTGTTAATTGTTCCATTTGTTTAAATGCATTGTCGACATCCTCTGATTGGGCCACTGCGCTCGTCGCAATTTCACCCATCGCAACTCCAATTTCTTCACTGGTGGCGGTAGTTTCTTCTGAAACAGCGGCTAGGTCTGTAGCAGCCTCAAGCAATTGGGAGCTTGTCTTCTGTAATTTAGCCATCATTGTCCTTAACTCCAGTGACATTTCGTTAAAAGAAGATCCTAATTGGCCAATTTCGTCTTTTCCTTCCTGTAGCTTTGGTAAATTTAAATCACCATCAGCTATTTGTAATGATGCCTTTGTTGCGTGGGCTAATAATTTCATTTTTGATTTTGACATAAAATAAAAAGCAATTAAACTGATCAAAGCAATCCCAATTGAAATAAAGGTAATTAATAGTTTTAAATACTGTAAATCAGCATAGAATTCATCTGTATAGGCGCCAATTCCAATACTCCAGCCCCAAGGCTTGTAGTATAAGATATATGAAACTTTCTCTCTTTCCTTGGCTTCTCCGGGATTTTTCCAACTATATGTGAAGTAGTGTCCTTCTAAACTATCTGCATGTGAAGCTGCTAAAATCTCGCGGATAACATAAACGCCCTCATTATTTTGTGCATCATACTTATTTTCTCCAACAGCAATAGTCGGATGCATTTCTATCCTTCCTTTTTGATCATAGGCAAAAACGTATCCTTGTGTTTTGTATAAGAAAGGTGATTGAGAGAAGTCATAGCTCCTACTTTTTCCTTGTCCAGAAACTGGTCCAAGGATTTGAATACGAGCCATCTCTTGTGCCTGTTTCAAAGAGATTTGTCCATTTTGGACTTGTTTATTTAACTGGTCAAGTGTAGGAATTACTCCTTTTACAATATGCTGCAGGTCTAGTTTTCCACTATTGACCAATTCTTTTTTGGCTAAGTTATAGCTTAATGTTCCAATGACACTACTCATCAAAATAATGGTTATTGTAATAGATAATAGTAGTTTAAAAGAAATAGTGCTTGTAAAGGTTGAAGATTTACTTTTCATTAATCTTGAGCTCCTCTCAAAGGTGTACTTTAAAATTTTTTCGTATCAATTTAACTATCTTTATTTAATTTGACAAATTCAAGTTTGCTTGCTGTGCTCTTTCTCCTATATCGTCTCATTTACTTGAAAGACTTCGATTCTCCTTACCTGTCATGCGTTAATTTTAATATTTAACTGTAGATTTTCCATTTTAAACATTGGTTTCTTAAGTTTTTTTCAAATTCGATTCTTGGCAAAGGATAACTAACAAAATACCCTTGAATTTCATCACATCCTAATTGAATAAGACATTCAAAAACATCTTGATCTTCTACTCCTTCGGCAACCACTTTTAACTGCAATTCATGTGCTAGAGCAATAATTGTTTTGACAATCGCCATATCTTCTTTCTTCTTAAGTATTTCTCTAACATATGATTGGTCAATCTTTATACAATCAAAAGGAAATCGCTTTAAATAATTAAGGGAAGTGAAACCTGTTCCAAAATCATCAATAGACACTACAATACCGAATTCCCTCAATTTTTTCACATTATTTAGACATTCTTCTGTATTTTCAATAATTGTAGTTTCGGTTATTTCTAATTCAAGCAATTCAGGTGATAGACCGGTTTCATTAAGAACTTTTTCAACCATCTTCACAAAATTCGGATGACTAAATTGAATTGCTGATATATTAACAGCTATTCTTAAAGGATTGACTTGTTCTAATTCATTCCATTTTTTGTTTTGCAAGCATGCATTATTTAATACCCATTCATCTATTTGCCAAATGATCCCGTTTCTTCCGCAATTGGAATAAATTCATTTGGAGGTACATTGCCTAAAATAGGATTGTTCCAGCGAAGCAGGGCTTCCATACTTTTGATTTTATTATCTTTAACACTCAATTTCGGTTGAAAAAACAACTTTAATTCTTCATTCTCAATAGCAGTCCTCAAGAAATTTTCAATATGAAGATATTTTTGATTAGCTTGTTTCATCGTTTGATCATATATTTTATAAGAATTCTTTCTCATGCTTTTAGCTGAATACATCGCAGTATCAGCCCTCTTTATTAGGATATCAATATCCCCCCCATGATCTGGAAATATACTTATTCCAATGCTACCAGTGGTATAAAGTTCTATTCTATTGCTAAATGTAATCTTCTCTTTAAAAACATCTAAAAGATTATTGGTGAAATCAGTGAATATTTTATTATCTATAATATCTGGAAGAAGTATTATAAATTCATCTCCCGCAAATCTATATATATTACCTTTAAGGTTAATGACCTTCTGTAAACGCATCGACACAATCTTTAATAATTCATCTCCAAAGGTATGTCCCAAAGAATCATTAATAAATTTGAACCGATCTAAATCTAGAATAAAAAGTGCGAACCTATTTCCACATCCTATTAATTTTTTTATATCTTCTACAAATTTTCTTCGATTAGGCAGGCTTGTTAGAGAATCATGATAGGCCAAATACTCAACTTCTTCTTTTGCACTTATTAAATCCGAAACATCATTGCTACATCCAATCAAATTTATAATTTTTCCATTTTCATATATTGGAGATAACGTCGTTAGAATATGATGGTCTTTAAACGAATAATCATATGTCAACGTTTGTCCCATGTAAGATTTTTCATAATTTGCTTCTAATATATCAACAATTTCGCTTGGGAAAACTTCCTTAGGGCTTTTTTGATAAATATTAGGTGTATCTACCCCTAATTTATGAGCTAATTTTCCTTCCCCGAATTGATAGTTAAACTGGCCAGAGTCATCTCTCGTTACCTTAAAAACAAAATTATGCATTGTACTAATAACCGAATTGAAATCATTTTTTAAGACTTTGACTAATTTTTCTTCACTTTCTTTTCCCTTTGTGATATCCGTTCTTAGAGCAAAAAACATATAAGGCAAATTATTTTCATTACAAAATGGGACAATAGTCGATTTTACCCAATATAAGGAGCCATCTTTTGCCCTATTTTTTATATTTCCCTCCCAGATTTCCCCTTTTAGAATCGTTTTCCACATATTTTGATAAAAGCTTTTATCATGGTATCCTGAGTTTAAAATTCTATGTGTCTTCCCAATGATTTCGTTTCGACTATACTTAGAAATCTCAAAGAATTTTTTATTTGCATATAAGATTTTTCCACTTACATCTGTTACAGCCAAAATGATTGATTTATCAATTGCATATTTAACTCTTGAAAAAGTATTTAGGGTTTTATCAATAATATTAATTAATTGATTTAGTTGAACTTCTCTTTCCCTTTTTTGATTATCATTTTTCTTTATTGCAAGATCCCTTAAAGAGTTTATTAATTCATTGTAATCTTCATTATCAAATGAGTTCAACATGTCGATTTATCCCCGTTTTCTCGATGAAATATGTAAGAAAGTTATGGTTGAAAATACTAACCAAGAAGACTCGTAAATTATGTAAAATTTGTATCTAGTGGTTACAAGTGGTTCTCTCCTGAAGAATCCCCCTCAAGAGATCCATATTAGCTGATTTAATAAATGATCAGTATTTTACTTAGTTTAACAGTTTCTTTAGAAGGAAAATCAATTAAAATCCTGACGCTGAAATCATTTTTTGCTTTAACTTTTCAAATCACTTAATTAAGTCATCATCATTCACGTTAAACGCACCAAATTAATTAGAGTAATAGGACTATTTTACCAATAGAAAACGGATTCATAAAGTAGTTATATATCGACACATTTCGACAAATAAGAAAAATCTTAGCAAAAAAAAGAGCTAAGAAACCTCCTCCTGAGCGATAAGCTTCTTTCCATCCAAAAAACCTCTCTTTGTTTAATGCTATGAATAATCACATAGTGTATATGATGTTAATCACTCCAGTTAATTCCAACTATAAATATAATTGAATTGGAATTTAATAATTTAAGCTTTAAGGAGTGTTTACAAATGGAGCCTCAGGTATACGGATTTTTTATGCCAAATGAAAATTTAATTGGCATTGGAGCAGCAAAACAAGTTGGGCAAAAAGTCAAAGAACTTGGTGGAACAAATGTATTGATTGTCACCGGAAAAGTGGTTGAAAAATTGGATTTCACCCAATCGATTGCCGATTCCATTCAAAAAGAAAACATACCTGTAAGCTTTTTTTCGGATGTAGAACCAAATCCAACAGATAAAAATGTGGAAGATGGGGTCAACCTCCTAAAAAAGGAGAACTGTGACTTGGTTGTGGCAATAGGCGGGGGGAGTTCACTTGATTGCGCAAAAGCCATTTGTCTAGTTGCTGCAAATGGAGGAACCATCCATGACTATGCTGGAATCGACTTATCCTCTTCACCTATGGTTCCTCTCATCACAGTTAATACAACAGCAGGAACAGCAAGTGAAATGACAAGAATCGCTGTTATTACCAATACGCAAAGCTCGCAGAAAATGGTCATTGTCGATAAGCATATTACACCTAATCTTTCTATTAATGACCCACAACTTACAGAAAAATTACCCACCGATTTAACAGCAGGAACGGGAATGGATGCGTTAACACATGCAGTTGAAGCATTTATGTCCATTTTAGCGACTCCAGTGACCGATGCATGTGCCATACAAGCTATTCGATTAGTTGGCCAACATCTAAGAAACGCAGTGAAAAATGGGGGAAATTTAGTTGCACGTGAAGGAATGACAAATGCCCAATTTTTAGCTGGAATGGCCTTCAACAACGCCCTTCTTGGTTATGCACATGCGATTGCACATCAACTTGGAGGAGTTTATAATTTGCCTCATGGTCTTTGCAATGCCATTCTTTTACCACATATCGTAAAGTTTAACTTGGATGCAAAACCAGAAAAAGCAGCTGAGATCGCAGTTGCACTGGGCGAAAAAGTTAATGATTTATCGCCAATGGAATCAGCAGAAAAAGCGGTATCAGCAATTAAAAAACTGGCCCAGGATGTTGGGATTCCCAATGGATTATCTGAAATTGGCGTAAAAGAAGAAGATCTTCTAATGTTAGCTGAACTATCTATGAAAGACCCATGTGCATTATTTAACCCGAAAAAAGCAACACTAGATGACGTCGTTTCTATATTAAAGGCCGCATTCTAATTAAGGCAACACGGGGGCAACATGGGGACGGTTCCCATGTTGCAATTTTGGCGAAAAACCCATAAAAATTCGGAATGGTTTTAACTCGGTTTGGTGAATAATGCATGTGGTTTTCATTAAGCCATGCTGCGAAGCTTTTTGGTGTTTCCCTGAGTCTTATATATAAAGGATTGAAACACTGGGATGGTTAGACTGAAACGTCGAACCGTCCCGTGTTTTTCGATGTTTTTTCCCCCCGATGTTTTCTATTATCTGCATATTTTTGTATTCTAAGAGAAGAATAAGAATGCTAAATAATTTCGGATATACTGGAGGATGTACCTTGAAGACAAATGACTCCATTCGATTAACTGCCCCAGAAATTTCGAGTCTTTGGACTCAATACATTTTTGATACAATGTCTATTGGTTTTTTTCGTTATGCACTTGAGCATATCGATGATCAAGATATTAAATCACTCTACCAATCAGCCCTTAAATTAGCAAAAATACATGTTCAAAAAATATCTGAATTCATGCAAAAAGAAAATTACCTGATCCCACATGGGTTTACCGAAAAAGAAGATGTAAACATTCATGCACCTCGTCTTTTTCAAGACCAATTCTACATACATTATCTTTATGTCATGACTATGCAAGGGATGACCGGCTACTCGCTATCAGTTAGTAACTCTATACGCACTGACTTACGGAAGTATTACATCACCTGCATGAACGAAACGATGAAACTTTTCGATCAAACCATTGATACAATGCTTACAAAAGGACTTTACACACGCCCTCCAATTATTTCACCACCCGATTCTATCGATTTTGTCAAAGACCAAAGTTTTTTAACTGGATGGTTGGGAAAACGTCGACCGTTGAATGTTATGGAAATTGGAGATATTACTTTCAACATGGTTAAAATGCATTTACATGCTGGTTTAAAAATGGGATTTGGCCAAGTTGCTCAATCAAAAGAGGTTCGGGAACATATTAAAAGGGGGCTGGGCATTGCCAATAAACATATAGAGATATTTGAAACGGTATATCATGAAGAGCATTTAAATTTTCCCAACTCTTTGCAATCGATGATTACGAACTCTACTACTTCACCCTTTTCAGATAAATATTTGTTGTATCAAATTCAATTATCTACACAATTAACCATTTCATATTACGGATCTGCTTTAAGTGTCAACGCTAGGAGAGATCTGGGAGCTCATTACCTTCGACTTACTTTAGAACTTTTGCAATTTGCCGAAGACGGCGGAAAACTGATGATAAAAAATGGCTGGCTAGAGCAGCCTCCAACCGCAAGCGACAGGGATTCTCTTAGAAATGATAAATAATATCTCCGAAATTAAATATGGACCGATACAAATAAAGAGCGCATCTCTAGAAATGCGCCCTTTTGTTGAAGAAACTATTTTACTTATAACGCTGTTCTGAAGTTTTAAGATATTAATTTTATCTCTTCTAAGCCATTAATATGTTCATTTGCTGGAGCAATTTTTGTTATAATTCTATCTTTAAAAACTTGTTTAAGATCGTTTTTCTTTTGTATTGCCAATCTTAATTGATTTTTATTAGAGAAGAAAATCAATGATTGATTTTTAAATTTCTGATCCTCTCTAGAGGTTGGGTCATGTAGGTCAAAAAACAAGTCTAATAATTCTTTATAAGATACTTTCCAAGGATTAAACCATATTTCTACTATATCTACATTTGTCCCTGTTAGATGTCCTATTCGAACATTTTCAATACCACGAAAACCTGTTAAAAAAGCTTTTTGACTAAAAAAACCATTTGCACCAAACACTGCTCTTTCCATCCTTTTCGCTCCTTTTGAGCGATAAGCTTCTTTCCATCCAAAAAACCTCTCTTTGTTTAAAGAGAGGTTCGTATGATTACATACTTTCCTCTCATCTTTCAAAGGTTAACACCTTTGCAGGAATTAGCACCGTTCAAGACAATATTTTGACTTGATGGTTGCCGGGTTTCATAGGGCCTGTCCCTCTACCACTCTGGATAAGAAGTTATCGCTATTCATTTTTTTAATTACTTTATTATTACTGATATTAACATTCAGTTATCTAAAATTCAAGTAAAATCAGAAAAATAAATAAATGGCATAACTAAAAAGGTCCATTCCATACATACCTACCTGTGCCTTCTAAATATAAAGATAATGAAAAACATTGCACAAAAAGTTAACACCAAAGCAAATAGATTTATAAATTTATTCGTCCTGTGTTTTAGAATCTTGAAGAATAGCTCATAAATACCAATACCGCTTGCACCTCCAAGTGTATTGGCCAGTATATCAGTAATATCACTTCTTCCGATTGCAAAAACAAATTGTAAAATCTCAAATGCCAGAGTAAAACTAAGAATGGAAAGAAGTTTTTTCAAAAAAGACCACTTACTTTTCAACATGCATATATAGATACCCAATGGTACAAAAATCCTTATATTGTCATCTACCTCAGAAAAGACAGACTTATTAAGTGGAATCAGATTAATTACTCGCACTCTTTCTATATGATCAAAAGAAAACTGTAACTTAAAAAGAACTAACCAAATAAGTGCTAATACATAGATTATGAATAAAACGAATGTCAATTTTTTATTTCCCACTGTTTCTCCCCCACTTTCTTGTCACTCCAACCTGAGCCGAACAAGCCAATTCTTCAACCTGCTTCCATCGGAACTCAGTCTCACTTACCAGAATAAACGGTCACAATCACGCCACCCATATTATTTCCTGAAATTTCATACCGGCCATTCGCAGGCACAGGGATCGTTGTATTTTTAGAGATAGGATAGTAAAAGATTTTATAGACTTGGTTGTCTATTGTCGTCGTAATGGACTTCTGTTCCTTCAAAAAATCCATATATTCTTCTAGAGCGAAATTCTTTTCTTTCATAATCGCACTGTGAGGGAAACCAACATAACGGATATGCCATGGTTCATATCGAATTCCAGTAACATCCATTTTATCCTTTGGATAGCGTAATATAAAGCCGTATCTCCAGGCATTATCTTTCAGCCACGCTCCTTCAGGTGCCCGCTCCATTTTCGTTAAGCTTGATCCTACATCAAGTGATAGGCCTGAATTATGTTCACTATAACCTGCTGGCAAGGCGTAAGAAGGACCCATTTCTTCATACAACCTTTTTTGCTCACTAAATGTACGATATCCACTATCAATTAAAAAATGATTTACACCTTCCTTTTCAGCATCATTGACCATCTCTGAAAATTTTTGTGCTATTTCTTTTGACAGGTAAATGTTTTTATCAAGTAACCCGTATCCCTTTGCCAATTCATTATGTATGGATAAATTGACGATATCTAATTTCACACTCTCTTGGCGAACAGGATATTTACTGTTGATTAAGAGCAGACTTCCTTGATAAATCTGTCCCTTTGTAATGATTTGTGTTTGGGTACTCTCTGAAGTCAATCTTTTGTGATCTTTATTACTTTGAGCATAGTTTTGACTCTCTATTTTATCCTGAAAAAACAGTGCTTTATTAATGAAGGCAAAACCTAAGCACAATGAAAATAACAATAAAAAACCCCACTTCTTCATTCATCCGTTTCCTCCTTCATCTTATTTGCTTATAAGTGTAGGAAAAACTATTTAAAAAAAGAGTGGGGTAAAGTTTAAATTTTTCTTAAATCCTTTATGAAATTTTTAAACTTGGTCAATTGGAACGCTATCCTGCGGTAAGCGCACTTCAAAAATGGTACGGATTATACTACTTTCGGCCGTAATCGTTCCATTATGCTGCTCCACAATATTCTTGGCAATGAACAGGCCAATTCCGGTGCCGCCACCTTGATGTGTTCGTGCTTTGTCACCGGTATAAAACATGTCAAAGAGATGGGGCAGCTCATTCTGTGGAATGGGATCTCCATAATTCACAATCTGAACAACCACATTCCCAGAATCAATAAAGCCATTAATATCCACAAACTGGCCATCGTTACCATAGCGATTCGAATTGATTAGAAGATTTTCAAACACACGTGCTAATAGCTCTCCATCACCCAAAATAGGTAAATGTGGTGTCACATTCATTCTAGCGATCAAATCATTTTTCTCAAAAACAGGATACAATTCCTCCTTTAATTGATTAAGGAGATCACTTAAATTTATATGACTTTTTTTAATTGGCAATATGCCATAGTTCATTCGTGTTATTTCAAATAATTCATCAATCAGTCTTTCTAAGCGCTGAGATTTCGTAAAGGCAATCGTTAAAAAATGTTTGACTTGTTCTTGCGTCAAATTTTCATCCTTTAGGATTAAATCTAAATAACCCAAAACGGAGGTGAGTGGTGTACGGAGATCATGAGCTAAATTTACGACTAGCTGATCTTTACTACTTTCCGAAAAATCACCTCTTTCTATAGCTTCTTTTAACTTTTCGCTTGCCTGATTAATATCTTGAGCAATATTTTCAAATTCATCATTTGATTTTATTTGAACACGATAGGAGAAATCCCCATGAGCAAGATAACGAATGCCAGTGGAGATCTCCTTGAAATACATCGAATAGCGCTTCGTAAGTAAATAAAAAAACAAGAAAGAAAGTGGAATAAATATCAGTAAAAAGAAATTAATATCGCCATAATAGCTCAAAATTTGACGATAAAAAAACAGTGTTTCACCGAATTTAACATATGTATGATAATAAAATTTAAGTCCCTTAAAAATGGAATAGGTGATGATTCCAGACAGCAACATACTTAAACCAAATAATACGACTATTTTGGAGCGAAAACTGCGTATAATTTTAGCCATTGAATGTATACCCAACTCCCCAAACGGTTTTGATCAAATTGTTTTTCCGTTTATCTTCTCCAAGTTTTTTCCGTAAGGTACGTATATGCACCATTACCGTATTACCACCCTCAAAGTAGGCATCACCCCACACCTGTTGAAAAATATTTTCTACACTAAAAACTTTCTTTGGATGACTGGCTAATAAATACAAAATATCAAACTCTTTCGGCGTTAGCTCGATGTTTTCACCATAGAGCAAAACTGTACGTTGATCAGGAGAAATAGCTAAGCCGCCATTTTCCACGCAGGTTTTATTTCCTGTATTCGTTTTGGGTTGATTTAGCTTCATAAAACGTCGGAGCTGAGCATTTACACGAGCAACCAATTCTATTGGGGCGAATGGTTTCGTCATATAATCATCTGCACCGATTATCAGGCCCTGTACTTTATCAAATTCCGATGTTTTGGCACTCAAAAATATAATTGGCATATTATGCTGTTCCCGAATGCGGCGGGTGACTTCATATCCATCCATTTTCGGCATCATTATATCCAATATCAGCAAATCAACCGATTGAGTCTCGACAACTCGAACAGCCTCTTGTCCATCCGCTGCTTTAATCACATGGTATCCTTCTTTTTCTAAATGGATGGCAATCAGATCCGCAATCTCCTCCTCATCATCAGCAATTAAAATGGATATACGTTTCATCTATTCCACTCCTATATTAAGTTACATTCAGTATCATCAAACCTTACAAAGTTGCACGCTTAAAGAAACTCGATGTTTTTGCTGGGTATCCCTTATCAGCAGAGTCCTAACTAACGTGGTAAAATTTAGAGTTTGTATTTTATTTTCTATTATTTCCTTTTTTTATTCAAGAATGGGCCGATTGCTAAAATTTAGAGTCAGTTAGGGTTTAGCATATTCATTATACTTTAGCTAATCTTCTATTTTGTTAAATTCTATTAGGAAGGTTTTGGCGAATTGAAGGATTATATATAATTATTTATCGTTTTTTAATTTTACGGATATTACTAGAATTCATCACGATTTTGTGGTTGTGAAAACGGGGCATTTTATTGGTTTTGCTATATTTGACTTACTTCTATTCAATTGGAAAAAAAACCATAAAGTCGCCATCGCCATCGCAGTCATTTTTGCCCTCACTACCGAGGTACTGCAACTGTTTATGGGAAGAGACGGGCGACTCTATGATTTAATGATCGATTCTCTGGGTGTCATGACCGTTTACTTTTTATTAACCAAAAAATTTATTCGTGTATAGGTCCGTTGTTCAACTCTTGCTCTGCCAGAATAAAACCACCAATAACCCCGGCATTGTCCCCTAACTGTGGCAAACAAAGATATTGATCGATTGGCGGAATCTCGATGTAGTCTTTGATTGAAGCGATTAATCGTTTTTTCGTTTTAGCTAGAAGTCCCGGGCTTTTCATTACCCCTCCGCCTAAGATAATGATATTAGGACGTAACATCAGTGTATAAGTATGTAATGCCTGGGCCAGGTAATCAGCTACAAAGTCCCACACCTCATAGTTAATATCAACCTCGCTACCTTTTTTCTTCAATCTTGCTTCAATAGATGGTCCCGAAGCCATTCCTTCTAAACAGTTACCATGAAAAGGACAATTTCCTTTAAATGTGTCCATCAGATGCTGTTGAACTTTTATGTGGCCCATTTCGGGATGACTGAACCCTTCTAGAATCCGTCCACTAATAATATCACCGCCACCGATTCCAGTTCCAACCGTTAAATATAGAACACTATTTAATCCCTTACCCGCACCAATCGTTGCTTCACTTAATGCCGCAACATTGACATCTGTCGTCCATCCAATCGGAATACTGTACCTTTTTTCATTTCCCCCCAAAAATCAAAGTCCTGCCATAATTGTTTGGGCGTATTTTTTATATACCCATAGGTCTTCGAGTTGCGATCAATATCAATCGGGCCAAATGAGCCAATTCCAATTGCTTTAAGTTCATACTGATCAAAAAAATCAAATACTTGTTTTAACGTTTCATACGGTGTGGTAGTTGGAAAAGAAATTCTCTCAATTACTTGGAAATGTTCATTTCCGATTGAACAAACAAATTTTGTTCCTCCAGCTTCAATTGAACCCATCATTTGTACCTTCTCCTTTTAAAGGCTTTAACCTTTTATTAAAACAAAATAAAAAATCCGGTTGCTTGATTACCAATACTTTTGCCAATTTAATTTACACCTGGTCAAAGCTTCAAGATAAAAATAATCACCGTATAAACAAGCTTCGTTGACTCCTTTATTTTGCTTTTTAAAGTAAACACCATGCAAAAGTAAAGCATTGGTGACAGAATCATCAATTGTTGAGTAATGATCAATTAAAGAATTTAGAATATGTTGTGCTGCATTCTGATAATAATTCTTTTCCTCTTTATCGTAAAGCTCTTGTGACAGCTCCATTAATCCACATACAGCAATAGCTGAAGCAGAACTATCTTTTTCTTGGTTACTATTATCAGTGAAAATTAAATCCCAATAAACAACTAAATCCTTGGGGAGGCGGTTTAAGAAATAATTTGCTACCTTTTTTCCTGCCTCTATAAGTCGTTTATCCTTTGTATAAGCATAACTAAGTGGGAAACCATAAATTCCCCAAGCTTGCCCTCTTGCCCAACAGGAGTCATCTGAATATCCTTGAAGCGTCTCACCGTATTTTGCCTCTCCGGTTTCAGTATTAAAGTAGTATGTATGGAACGTAGAAGCATCGGGTCTGATGATATAAGTTTGCGTTTTAACGGCATGATTGAACGCTACTTTTGCATATTTTTTATTTCCTGTAATATCTGATGCCCAATATAACAATGGTAAATTCATTAGGCAATCAATAATCATCCTGCCCCTTAGCTTAGGATCATTTAGATCTCCATGTGCTTGAATAATTTCAGCTTTTGGAAAATATCTGGTCATTAGGTGGTCTGCCGCTTTTAAGGCAGCTTCCTTTGCCCGTTCGTTAGCTTGTAATTTATAAGCTGGTATACAGGAAAGACTATATAAAAATCCTAAGTCATGTGTATCTATATCTCTTTTTTTCTCGATTCTTTCAATAAAACTGTCTAAGTGAATTTCTGCAACCTTCTTGTATTTTTCATTGCCTGTTAATTCATAGGCTAACCAAAGCATCCCTGTCCAAAAGCTGGTTGTCCAGTCAAAATTATCTCCATCGTTAAAATGCTCTTTCGTAGGATTCTCATCTAATGGAGTGCGGTAATAGTATTGATTGTTTCTTGTACATGTTCCAGGAAACTTATAGGTAAACATCTCTATATTTCGATCAATTTTCTTTAAGGCATCTTCAATTGCATTATCTATCTTTTTTTCATCCAAATTTGCAGGTTCTTTAAATAAGGATATCCTCATTCCCTCATCAACAATTTTCTTCATTGATCCTCCCCGCTTCACCTGAAGTATTTTAAAAAAGAAAGGGATAATCCCTTTCTTCTTTTAAATGACATGATTCTCTACTAACACACGGTCCAGTAATACTTTTTCGTCAGCACTTAAACCTTTAAAAGGCTTTCTACAGCCATTGCATTCAATTCCCATCTTTTCTAATCCGTATTTTATTCCCTGGTTAACTCCGACTTTTATGAATGCATCAATTACATTATTCGCTTCCCTTTGGATTGCAAATGCCTCTTCTAAACTACCCTCTTGGAATAATTGATAGATTTTAACGAATTTATCAGCCATAAGGTTATAGGTGCTTCCAACTGCCCCAATTGCTCCCATATTCAACCCGCCTAGGAAAACTTCATCATGGCCATTTAATAGAAATTTTCCAGTTTCATATTGAAGTCTTTCGAGGTCATATAAATTCATCGACGTATGTTTAATCCCAATTATTCGGTCATCACTCAGTAACTCTTTGAAATGATCTAATGAAAATTGCACACCGGAATTAGCAGGGAAATTATAAACAATCATAGGTAAGTTAACACTGTTCAAAATATCTTGATAATATTCCTTTATTTCTTCAAAGCTAAATTTATAGTAGAATGGCGGTATTGCCGAGATGGCATCAACACCCACCTTTTCTCCATACTTTGCTAGCTCAATAGCATCACCTGTACTGATATTACCTACATGATAAATCAAAGTGCTGCGGCCTTTAACTTCATCTGCCACAATATCGATTAGTCGTTTCCTTTCTTCCATATTCAAAACGAATGTTTCCGCTGTACTTCCGTTTATATAAAATCCGGTTACACCTCTATCAATATTTAATTGCACAATTTTCCGAAGTGACTTTTCATTCATTTCCCCATTTTCATCATACGGCGTAACTAAAGCAGGAAAGATACCTTTAAACTTTTCCATTTAAAATTCTCCTCTTTTCGTAAAGATAAAAATTAACCTTTGACTGATCCAGCAGTCAGACCTTCTATTAAGTGTTTTTGTATTAAAGAAAATAGTATGATAATTGGTATCGTTGTTGCCACGCCTGCTGCCATAATACCGCCCCAATTGGCCTTACCCATACTATCCATCAGCTCTGCAATCCCTACCTGAATCGTTTTCGCATCAATAGAGCTAGTTAAAATCAGTGCATATTGATAATCATTCCAACCTAATATGAAAGAATACAATAGAACGGCAACTAACCCTGGTCTTACAAGAGGAAAATAAATCTTTGTAAATATCTGTAATTTATTACAACCATCTATCATAGCTGATTCTTCCAGTTCTTTTGGCAATGCTTTAAAAAATCCCATCATTAGCCATACTCCAATCGGAATGGTAGCGGTACCATAAATAAGAATAAGCACTAGTTTTGTATTCAAAATCCCCCAATTAGAAGCCATTTGATACCACGGAATCATAATTAATGGACCTTGAAACATTTGGGATAATAATAGTAAAAAGCCAATCACTTTGGAGCCTGGAAAGTTAAATCGTCCCAACGCATATCCACCAGTTGCTGAAAATGCACAAGTAATGATGGCAGTTACTCCAGAAACAAATAATGAATTATACATTAACTTTCCAATATCCAAACCATTAGAACTAAATAGCCACTTATAATGATCCAACGTAAAGGTTTTTGGAATCCAGTGTGGTACGATATTAAAAATTTCCTTGTCTGGTTTTAAACTGCTCGAAATAAGCCATAAATTAGGGAGCAAAGTAAATAACATGAGAACAATAAGGCATATGTAAATCATGATCTGGTTTGGCACTTTCTTTGAAAACATGAATTCCCCTCCCTTAATCCTGTAATCTTTTAAGTAGAATAAAATAAAAAGCAATAAAAATAATCATGACAAGCATTGAAATGACTGCTACCGCTGATCCCATTCCCATACTATAGTACTGGAATGATTTGGTATAAATGTAGGTTGGAAGAATACTAGTTTTAACACCTGGACCGCCAGCTGTCAGGACCCAGATCATTTCAAACTTCGTCCACGTTATAACTACACTAATCATGGCGGAAACAGCCAAAATAGGAGTTAATAAAGGTAATGTTACTTTAAAGAATGATTGTACTTTAGAACAGCCATCAATACTTGCGGCTTCTAATAAAGATTTATCAATACCTTGAAGCCCTGCAAGCATCATAAGAGTCGCATAGGGAAACCCTTTCCAAGTAGAAGCTAATAAAATGGCAGGCCAAACAGTCATTGAATTTCCTAACCATACGAACTTTGTTCCTAAATAATGATTGAGCAAGCCGTAGTCTCCATCATATATCCATTTCCAAATTAAACCCATAATAACAATAGGCGTAACCCAAGGGACCATCATTAAACCTCTCCATAAAGAACGAAGCTTTATTTTTTGGTTTAGAATGATCGCGGCTGGAACAGCTATTAAATATTGCAAAACGGTTGATAAAATAACCCAAATTAAACTCTTGCCTACGATCCCCCAGAAATTAGGATCATTAAAAAGCAGTTCTTTATAATTTTTCAATCCAACAAACTTCCCGCTTGTTGGAATTAAAAAGTTTAAGTTCGTAAAGCTAAGTCGAATGGATTCGATTAAAGGGTATAATTGAAACACAGCAAGATAGAGAAGTGTTGGAAAAATGAACCAGTAAGCAATACTATACTTTTGATAATTGTCCTTCATTCTTGTAAAAATGTTTATGTTTTGTTTTTGCTTTAGAGCAGTGCTATTGTAAGTTACATTCGGCTTCATTCCTTGTTTCTCACCTCTTTACTCAAAGTTCCTTCAAATGTAATGAAAAACTGGGTGTTAGGTCTGTAACCATCACACCCAGTCTTGAAAATTTTCCTTATTGTTTAAATTGCTCTTTGACTTTTTCAATACCTGACTTTATTTCATCATATGCCTGTTCAGGAGTGGCATCTCCATTAGTAAGTTTGACAAGAGCGTCTTGAACCACTTTTTCCATTGGCTGTTGTCCTAATATAGATGGTACAGGAGTACCGTATTCACTAGCCAACTTAGTCCACTTTTCATTTAAAGCCAAATGCTGCTTATATACTTCAGGATAAACAGTTTTTGCAGCATCTTCTAATATAGCTGGACTTACATAAGTTCCTGCACTAGCATTAATTGATCCGCCCCAAAGTCCCAGTACATCTGGACTCATTAATTCTTCTATTACCTTCCATGCTGCTTCTTTATTTTTGGATCCCTTAAGCATAGAAACACCAACAGTCCCAACCATGATTTTCGTTTTATCAACAGATGGACCTGCAGGGAAAGCAAATGGTTCTGTCCAATTCATAGACTTAGTTCCATTAGCTATCACATTTGGTGTAAAATAGTTACCAGTATGCATAAAACCGATATCTCCAGCTTCCCAAGCTTTAAATAGTTCAGGATATAACCATGTAACTTGAGATTTAGGCATATCACTAGATAAATCTTTGAACTCTTTTAATACTTCCAAATACTGTTTTTTGTGTTTTGGATCAACTTGATCTGGTGTAATTCCATTACTTAATGAAACCATCATCAAGTCTCTAAAAGAAAAGCGGCCTTCTCCGCCATTCGCCATGGCATATCCTGATTTCCCCAATGCCTTAATAGCATGACTTGCTTTATTAAAATCATCCCATGTTTTAAGATCATCTACCTTATAGCCAGCCTTAGCTAAAAGGTCTGTATTCGCTACATGTGAATAGATGATTGCTAGACCTGGAATACCATATTGTTTTCCGTCTTTTCCCATTGACTTCCATGAAGCCGGAAGATAGTTACTTTTCTTCACTTTATCATTTAAATTGCTATCTAAAGGCTCCAATGCCCCCATAGCTACTGGATTTGTAATATCCTGAATCAACATTAAATCCGGTGCATCACCTGACTTAACCATAACAGTCATTTTTTTCTCAATATCTGTCCAGTTGAGATACACAAATTCTATGTTAATACCTGGATAATCCTTTTTAACTTTTTCTTGTAACTTTAAAGCTACTTTCTTTTCTGGTTCACTTGTTCCAGGCCAAAGAAATCTTAAGTTTGCTTTAATGTCTTTACTTGTTGAAGCAGATTTTGGTTTTTCAGTTGAAGTTTTTTGAGTTCCACAACCAGTTAAAGCTAGAGTTAAAATTAATAAGAGTCCCAAAAACAATGCTGAAAGCTTTTTCATATGTTTTCCCCCTAGTATTAATTATTTTTTTCTATTGCGGCAGAAATAACTTTTTCTTTCTGACTACTACCTCTGACTTTCATTTCTGGTTGAATGACAACTGTTCTACTCTTAAGAACTTTTTCACCATTCATAATATCCAACAAGATATTTGCTGCTGTAAATCCTACTTCATAAGCTTTAAAGTCAATCGAAGTTAATGCTCCTGGAGGCTGTTACATATATAAAAATTATCATTATACCCTACTAAACCAATTTCAGTTCCTACCTGAAATCCAGAATTACTAATCGCATAATAAGCCCCTTGAGCAATTAGATCATCGAAGCAAAAAAAGGCATCAGGCCGATTGTCTTTAGCCAACATTTCTTTTACCCGTTCGTAACCTATCTTATTAACTTTATCGAGATTAACAGACAAGGAAGAATAATCTTCAAAATTAACAAATTCCTCATTCGCTTCAAGTCCATAATCTGAAAGAGCAGCTAAGTATCCTTGATACCTCTCAATTGAAACGGAGTAGCTAATACTGGCAATAAATGCAATATTTCGATAGCCATTTTCAATCAAATGCTTTGCTGCTAAATATCCACCATGATAGTTATTAGAAATGACTTTAGGTGATTGTATTCCTGAAATACCTCTGTTACAGGCAACTAAAGGGATACTCTTTTCCCCAATTTCATTAAAAACGCTTACATTTCCATCCTCGATAATGGAAGGAACAATAATGACCCCGCTAACCCCATAACTTATCATATTTGAAATGTACTGGCTTTGCTTTACAGGATCGTTATCCGTGTTGCAAACCTGGGTAACAATATTATTATTGCTCGCTACATCCTCTATACCTCTTAAAATACCAGGATATGTATCTTCTAAAATATTAGGAAGAATAACACCCCATTGTTTGTGACTCTGTGTGTTAGGTTCACCTTTTTCAGCAATCATTGAACCGCTAACATAAGTGCCGCTTCCATCTTTTGAATATAAACATCCTTCTCCCACCAACTCAGAGATTGCTCGTTCAATAGTGGTTCTAGTAACACCGTACTCTTTTGCTAACTGGATTCTGGATGGAATTCTCTGATCAACATCTAATGTTTTAATGTCTTCTAATATTTTCATCTTTACTTTTTCATATAAATTAATTTCTTCTCTCATTAGCCACCACCCTTATTGTTTCGTCTAACCTGACTGACCAGTTATTGAAATTTTGATAACCAGACGGTCTGATTTACTTATAATTTATAATTTTCTTAAAATATTGTCAATATATTTTGCCAAATTATTCTTGTTTGTCCAAATCTGACGGTCTGGTTTTTCCCAAGAATGCTTTTAAATTAAAAAAAGGGACGGTAGCCCATCCCTTTGTCATTTACCATTCAATTATTTTTCCAATGCCATGTACCTTAAAATTGCCGCCATACCACCGCCATGCTGAAATTCCCCTGAAGAGATCATTTTTTTGAGCTGATCCCATTCTACTCTATGAACTTCAATTTGCTCACTGCTTTCCAGTGATTGCACCGATTTTACTAAATCCATAGCTAAAAACAAATAAATTTCCTCATTTGTAGAGCCTGGTGAAGGATAAAAGCTCCCTAGTGAGGTCCACGAATTGGCCTTATAACCGGTTTCTTCTTCGAGCTCACGCTTTGCCGTCTCCAAAGGCTCACCATCCTCAGGATCAATCATGCCCGCCGGTAATTCCCATTGCCAGCTTTTTATGGCATGGCGATATTGCTGTAAACAAAGGACCTGTCTGTCTTCGGTCAATGCTAATACACAAACACCTTTTGCAAAGTCAATAAAAGCAAATGTCTTTTCTTCCTTATTTGGCAGAATGACTTCATCTTTGATAATGGTATAGCGGTCGAATTTATGAGTAGCACTCTTCTTCACTTTCCAAGCCATAACGATCTCCCATCCAATTTAATCAAACGTTTGATTAATAGATTCTGACTATGTATGTGACACGATCACATCACAGTTCCCCTCAATTTCAAAATTCCCAAACCCATAAGGAATAATGAGATGGTTGCCTTTCTCCAGCTTATACTGCTCTCCATTATGAGCAACCTTGCCCTTCCCCTTAAGAACACTAAGAAGCAGGTATTGATCATCAAATGAGAAATTTGCCTTTCCATTGATCTCCCACTTATAAACCGTGAAAAACTCCTCATCTACAAAAGTAATCACATTGACCCCTTCCCGTTGTTGAACCTTTGGACTCACATGGTAATCCTGATGAGGAACGGTCGTCACATCAATGGCTTTTTCTAGATGCAGCTCCCGTAGGTTTCCTTCGGCATCCTTGCGGTCATAGTCATACACCCGATAAGTAGTATCCGAGCTTTGCTGCGTTTCCAAAACCAATGTCCCTTCACATAAAGCATGAATCGTCCCGCTAGGTACATAGAAAAAATCACCTGGCTTAATTTTTACACGGCGAAGCAGCTCATTCCATTTTCCGTTTTGAATTTGCTCGATGAGTTCCTCTTTTGTTCCGGCATTGTGACCGAAAATCATGTCTGCATCTTCTTTACAGTCAATAATATACCAGCATTCTGTCTTTCCTAATTCACCGTTTTCATGGACCAGGGCATAAGCGTCATCTGGATGAACCTGTACCGATAGATCCATATTCGCATCTAAGATTTTGGTTAATAGTGGAAAAACCTTTTCCTTCGGATTTCCAAAAACCTCTGGATGCTCGCTCCACAATTTATCCAAAGTCACCCCGGCAAATGGGCCGTTTTCAATCACTGACGGTCCATTTGAGTGTGCTGAAATCGCCCAGCATTCACCCGTTTGTTCGGATGTAATTTCATATCCAAACTCTTTTTCCAGAGTGGTCCCACCCCAAATTCTCTCTTTAAAAACTGGCTCTAAAAATAATGGTTGCATGGTTGGCACCTCCCGCTGTTTCTATATTAATATTCTTTAAGAGTCCGGTTTGCAAGGATTAGAGCCCCAGTTATTCCGGCAGCATCTCCCAAACCAGGGCTAACAATATACTCAGAGAGTTTTGGTAAAGAAACATATTGTTGCATCAATACATTCAAATACTTATAAATAGAAGTAAAGACCTTTTGTTGGTGTGGAACCCCTCCGCCGAGGATAATTTTTTTAGGAGAAAGGATTAAGATATACTGCATAAGGGCTTGAGCAATATAATATCCTTCCAAATCCCAAACTTCTTCTTTGTTAACCAGGTTTTCTCCCTTTTCTCCCCAGCGGTCTTCAATGGCAGGACCCGAGGCCAGACCTTCTAAACAATCATGATGATACGGGCACTTTCCCTGATATGGATCATTCGGGTGCCTTCTAACGAGAATATGTCCCATTTCAGGATGGGAAAGCCCCTGTAAAAGCTTGCCTTGGATCATGGCCCCTGCCCCAATTCCCGTTCCTACTGTGATGTACAAGCAACTGTCCAAGCCTTTAGCAGCACCAAGGGCAGCCTCTCCCAGTGCAGCTACATTTACATCCGTATGAAAACCCATCGGAATCGAAAAAGCATCCTTTAATGAGTGTACAAGAGGAAAATCCCTCCATCCGTGTTTTGGCGTTGAAGTAATATTTCCATATGTCGGGCTTTCCTGATTTATATCAATAGGTCCAAAGGAACCGATTCCCATTGCTTTTATATCATATTGTTTAAAAAATGCGATCACCTGTTGAATTGTTTCCTCAGGTAAGGTTGTGGGAATCCTGATTTGATCAATGATCGTACCAAACTCATCACCAACTGCACAAACAAACTTCGTCCCACCTGCTTCAATTCCACCTAACATCTTTTCCTACCTCCAATTCATAATCAAATGATCTTTGACTGATATCCATGCTTTGGTTTTTTCCAAATAAAATACAAAGAAGGAATCATAACAAGATAAACGAGCGGAAAAATACTAAATGAAACGGGCAATAACCGCTCAAGATCAAAGTATTGCCTCATCGCCAAAAACATCGCCACCCCAAGGATTCGGCCAATTCCAAGCGGAATCTCTCTAATAATAATATAATCCAGCCGTTTTTCTTTATATTCTGGATCCTTTTCAATCGATGCATAAATCATAGCATTCATTGAAGTAGAAATCATATTCATTGAAACTGGCTGGATAATCGCAAAAAGCACCAATGTTACGATCATTGGGAAAGCAGAGATGAATACGGATCCTAATAGAATGCCAACAGCTCCAATCGCAAATATACGGATGCGATAATCTGGACCTGAATATTTGGCCAATGCGTAGAATGCCAGCAGGGAGATAATTTCTGCTGCTGTATTAAAGACGCCTAAACTGAACTCCCCGCCTGCCACTTTAAATGTCATCATCGTAATTAAAAAGGTCGTATACACTCCTGATACAATACCATCTGCGAACATGACTTTATACATTTTTCTCCATTCAGCAGACGGATGTTTGACAACTTCCCAAAAATAGCTTTTGGATGCAACAGGCTTTACTTTTACCTTTAAAGAAACAATAAAGGCTAAGATAAAAAATACACAGGTGGCAATAAAAACTACATAGTAGCCTATCATACCATCCAATTGGGAGATGATGATTCCAGATAGAAGCGGCGCTACCATTCCCCCAACCGTAAACAGAATACCTTGAACATATAAAAACTGATCCCGCTTATCATTGGTTGTTAAATCCAATACAGCCATATGCATTCCGACATAATAGAGGCTCATGGCCAACCCATTCACAACCCCTAACAGAAAAATATGCTCATTTAGGCTTTGATGAAAAATAAGCATGATCAGGTAGGTGATTAAGTAACAAACAAATCCTAAACGCATCGTAATCAATGGGCTTGTTTTCCTGGCTACCCACGCACAAATTCCGAAAAAAATAATGATCGAAAGTGACCAATACATACTAAAGTACGCCAGCAGGGAATAGGTTTTATCTAACTTCCATAAAAAGACACTTTGAAACACACCAGATAAATTCCCCCCAAATGAAAAAAGGGCATTCATCATTAAATAAAACTTTAACTCTGAAGAAAAAGACTTAAAAATAGAGTACATCTATTTATTCTCCCTTTATGAAAGGTTCCGCCATTACTCGGCAAAGGCGCTCATGGATCCTTTGCCGTTTTAGTGATTCAGAATCCCCTTTGAAACCCCAAGACGCGGATAGTCAGCCATTGTCTCAGGAAGCTCACCCAGTAAAAAGCGATGTGAGATTAATGATTGAACATCTACCACATGTTTTGCAATTAAAGAAATGGCCTCTTCATGCGTATATGGGTTAATAAACGATCCTTTGATCGAAAGTTCTTTTGAAAAAATCTCAAATGGCGAAACGGAAATGACGGTTTCTGGGGAAGCGACTCCGAAAAGAAGCACTTGTCCTCCTTTTGCAGCTGATTTCACTGCCAATTCCATACTTTCCTTCCGTCCCACACATTCAATAACGACATCTGCTTCCAATTCGGAACTGTTCAGCAAATGCACCACTTCATCAGCACCTAACCGCTCAAGAAGCTCTTTCTTATGCTCAGCCGGTTCAATAACCGTAATCGACTTAACATTCTGATGTTTGACCAATTGTAAAAACAACTGGCCGATAAAGCCGCCGCCAATGATGAGCACATGACTCAATGCGTTCAACTGAAGTTTTTTAAACCCATGTAACACACAGCCCAATGGTTCAACAAGCGCCGCCTCTTCAAAACTCATTTCATCCGGGATCTGATAGCAATTTGATTCTGGTGCCGAACAATACTCACCCATCCCTCCATCTCTTGTTACTCCGACGGCTTGAAGGTTTACACATAAATGGGCTTGATTATTTCGGCAGTACTTGCATGTTCCGCAATAAATATTCGGATCGATCGATACCCGATCCCCCGTTTGCAGACCAGATACCACCGAACCTACTTCCACGACCTCACCCGCTAGCTCATGACCAAGAACGATCGGGGGATGAACATCCGCAGAACCCGGATGGCCATGATAAATATGTTGATCCGTCCCGCAAATCCCACAGCTTTTTACTTTCACAACCACTTCAAATGGTCCTGGTACTGGTTTTTTCCAATCCAACACATCCATTTGTTTTGTTCCTTGCAACACCGCTGCTTTCATTTAAATCATCCCTTCACTATTGATCGCCTTGATTCTTAACGTCTCCCAAGGAATCTCTTTTCCTTGTGCCTGCTCAACCTTAATCACTTTCGTCTCATTCGCCAATAAATCAAAGAAATTGTCTTCGAAAATCAGCTGCTCCATATCGATTTCAATCGTGACCATGCGCGCTAGGGACTTCGTCAAGATGGTGATTTCATTCTCCCTCACATCAACCTTTAACTCCGCTTTTTCCAATCTCAAGTCCTTTTGGTCGCGGAAATAATAGATATTTTCAAAGGTTTTGGAACGGAGCACCATAACCGCCTCTTCAGGTTCCAAACCCGAGAGTGCTTCCTCTTCCAAAACGAAACCGATTTGGCTTGAAGCATTCGCCTCAATCACTACGGACCACTCTTTTGAAAAAACTTGCCGCCCATAAAAATCGTAAACTGCTAATTCAATCTCATCCTGATACGACTCTAAGCTGTCGTTCACAACCCAGACGTTAAGAGCTTCTCCTGGCTCATGATCAATCGACAGCAGAATCGGACTGTAAAATTTCCGAGCATAATGATAGGCAGCCTTTGGCAGTAAATAGTAGTCAATCACAGACCAGCTCGTTCCGGGCCAGCAATCATTTAACTGCCAAAATAACGCACCGCTTGTGTGTGGCTTATTGCGGCGGTAATGCTCAATTCCATATTTCAACCCTTCTGCTTGGGTGAGCATCGAAAAAGAAATATATTCTTCGAGATTAGTAGGAACCCCCGTGCACCCTTCCATTAACAAAATACCTTTTGGATGATGAATATCCTTGTTCCGATATGCCATCTCTTCACTTCCCCAGAAGAATTGATCCTTGGGAATATTCCGCTCCAATGTATAGCGGTTGGAGGAGGCATGCATGCCAAATTCACTCGCAAAAAGCGTTGTATCTTTTTTGAAATTTTTAAACGAAAGTCCTTCGACACTGTAATTGACCCGCTGAGTTTCCCCAAACATGCGTGGTTCCATATTTCCATGCCACACCTGCCAGTTATGGGAATCACCCTGTTCCCTAGAGTTATGGTCATTGCCGCCGAATGGGGAACTTGGCCAAAAGAGCCGTGTCGGGTCAAGCTCCGCCAAGAGTTCCGGCATTAATTCATGATAAATTTTTTCGCCATAAAACGGATGAGGAATTTCCCCTGAAGCGGACAAAGCCTCATACAACCAATCATTTTCATTGTTTCCGCACCAAATCGCCAAGCAAGGATGATTGCGCAAGCGTTTCACCACATGGACAATTTCTTCACGGACATTATTCATGAAGTTCTTATTGTAATCAGGATAAAGGGCGCAAGCGAACATAAAATCCTGCCAGACCAAAATTCCAAGCCGATCACATTCCTCATAAAACACATCTTTTTCATAGATACCGCCGCCCCACACACGGAGCATATTCATATTCGCATCCTTTGCCATCCTGATCAGATGCTTATACCGAGCATCAGGAACCGCCCCGATGAAGCTATCAATTGGAATCCAATTAGCCCCTTTGGCAAATATCTTTTCGCCGTTTAAGACAAAAGTAAAGCTGTAGTTACCTTCTTCGTCTTTCTGCTGCACTTCAATCGTACGAAGCCCGAAACTTTGCATTTTTTGATCAATTCTTTCGCCATCCACATATAATTCAATTTTTAACTGATACAGATTCGGCGTTCCGAGATCGTGGGTCCACCATAGCTTTGGATCGGCTACTTCCAATTGCACTTTAGCTTTACTGCCTTCCACCTTCACCGACCCAGAAAAATTTTCATCTCCATACGTAAGGTTTGCTTCAATGGTATATTCTTTTCCTTTCGCAAAGGAATCGATTTTCACGTCAATTTCTACACATGCTGAATCGGGTGTCATCGACGTGGTTCTGGCAAAAACATGATCGATTTTTGCAAAAGTCCTTTTCTCTAAATGGACATCCTTCCAAATCCCCGCAGCAACTAAACGAGGACCCCAATCCCAGCCATAATGGCTTTGTGCCTTCCTCGTCCAAATTCTTTTTTTGCTAAAACCGGACCAATAATACTGCACCTTGTCTTTCACATGGACATGGACAGGGTCAAATTTTACCGCTAAGATATTTTTCCCTGGCCTCAGTTCACGGGTTACATCAAATGGATGGCTGATAAACATATTCTCCGTTGAACCAAGCTCAATTCCATTTAGGTAAACCGTAGCGAAGGTATCCAGTCCTTCAAAAATCAACTCATAGCGATTTTCTTTCCCCACGTTTTCAACGAATTCAAATGTATTTCGATACCACCAAACCTTTTCTTCCACCCATTGGCATTTAAAATCGTTATGTCCATAAAAAGGATCGTCGATTAGCTTCCGTTGAATGAGGGTGGAATGAACATCCCCAGGGACAGAAGCTGTCATCCAAAAATAATCAATATATTCAGGTGAAGCGACTTCAAGGTCACGAGCAGCACCAACATCGAAATGTCGTATTTTCCAGTTATCATTTAGTTTCATAGAAGTGGCACCTTCCTGTGCAGGCAAATAACAGGCCAAAATCGAGAGAACAATTTTGGCCTGTTAATCCTATTTGATATAGATCAGTGAAGCTAAGATTTCTTGCAGGCTTAATTCAGCACAAGCCATCGAGGTATCAGCGACACCGTAGAACATTTTCACCACATCGCCTTCAACAATGGCACCGCATGAGAAGACGACATTCCCAAAGAACCCATCCACCTCATAAGGGGCTTTCGGCTCTAAAATCGGTTGATCGGTTCGGGCTAGTACCTTTGTTGGATCCTCTAAATCTAGCAAAACAGCTCCCATACAATAGCGGTCATCCTTTGATGCCCCGTGGTAAAGCTCAAGCCAGCCTTTTTCGGTTTTAATCGGCACAGCTCCGCCGCCCATACGACCGCTGTCCCACATTCCTTCGCGTAAGCCCAGTAAATATTTGTGATTTCCCCAGTGTAAAAGATTGGTGGACTCTGAAATCCAAATTTCTGGTTGACCCACACTTTTTGGTACTGGACGATTCAATGCGTAATACTTTCCATTTATTTTTTCTGGAAAAATTAACACATCTTTGTTTTCAGGTGCAAAAATCATGCCATGGTGCTCCGTTGTGACAAAATCCTTCGTAGAAACTAATGATTCACCCACACCCACAGGTGAGACCGCGCTAAAATAGATATAATAGATATCGTCGATCTTCGTGATCCTTGGATCCTCCACACCAAAAGTCTCTAATTCATTCGAAGGGTAAACAAATGGCTGATCATCAATCGTAAAATGATGGCCATCTTTGCTTCTGGCAATTCGTAAGTAAGACAAAGATGTTAAGTACTTGAATCCTTGAGTTGATCCATTTTCACGAATCACACGAGGATCGGAAAAATCATAGGTTGGATCGTCTAGATGAAATTCTAAAATCTCCAATTCTTTTGTTTTCGGATTATAAACCGGCGCTTTTACAATAGCAGGATCCTCACTAATCGGACGCTCCGCGACACGAAGCAGCATAATCGTTTCATCGAGATAGGTGGTTACGCCAGCATTAAAAGCACCAATGACCTCAAAATGATCATGGTACGGCTTTACACTTTCAGGAGTTACCAACGGGTTTTCTTCATATCTATATACATTCATTACTAACCTCTCCCTTTAACGCTCATATGGTAAAAACGGATCATCTATCACTATTTTTTGGGCTTCGGCATCACTAATACCTGCATATAAAACAGCCTTACCCTCATCAACGTTGCGAACTAAGCCTCCGCTGAAAACGACATCCACTAAATCTGGACGCTTAGCCGGCCCAGGCTGGAAATATTTTCGTGCACAAATTATTCGGATATCCGAAACTTCGGCTGTTTCGGGATCTAGCGCAAAAGCCATTGGATAATAGTGACGGTTTCCATCCTGATCGAAGGAGGCAATATGTCCTAAGACGCCCACAAGACCATTCGTTAACAAATGCGGTTCATTCGCTCCGCCCCATTCCTCATCCATAAATTGACCTGCTAATAACGGTGCATCATGGATGGCATCAATGGTTAGCTCATCTAATGAAGCGATTCGCGTCCAGCCAATTTTTCCACGGCCGCCTTTTTCCCCTTGAGGTCTCGTTAACACCCCAACGCTGCCATCTTTCAGCTCAATCAGGCGAAGGTCCTTCATTCCGTCTGGCCCTTTGGAAAATTCCTTTAACTGGTTGATGGATGTGCCTTTGTAAAAAACTGTCCGCCAGCCAAGTGCCCCTTCCTTCGTTGGATGAGGGAAAGTTTGCACTCCCCCTAGAACAAGGTCGCCTGCTATTTTTGTAAAAAAAGGATCCTGCAATTCCAAAACAGGGCTATTCTCACGCGGAACCCACTCGCCATTTCTCTCAACAAAAAAGTAGACATGGGAATGTTCACTGTCCCTCAACTCTGTCCGCCCCGCAATCACAAGTTCACCTTCATCCTCAAAGGGTGCGGTAATATTGTAAACATCCTTGTCACCAATTCCAGTGAACACAATTTTTTCAGGATTCATCAGTTTAGCGGTCATTTCTTTTAAAAGCTCTCGACAGGTTTTGACATCGCCTTTTATTAAGGTCATTTTCCTGTTTCCTCCTTTACGATTAACACTTCATTTGCAAGAATTTCTTTCCTGTTAAATGATTTCCGCTTGTTTGAAAGCAGCAAAGTTGAAAAACCATTGTCGATTTCAATTGCTTTTGCATGGTCAGCGAAGTTGAACATCACTAAAATTCTTTGGGTTTGATCGTTTCTTATGAAAGTAAGTAAGCCGTCCTCATTATTTAAATACTCATACACCCCTCTAGTGAGGCATGAGTGTTGTTTTCTAATTTTTAAAAGGTTTTTATAAAAGCTCAGCATCGAATCGGGATCATCCTGCTGGTCTTCTACATTCACCTTATTGGCATCATCTGGAATCGTCATCCATGGCTCATGCTCGGAGAAACCAACATTAAGCCCTGCATTCCATTGCATCGGGGTACGGGATTTGTCACGTGACTTTCCATTCGCAATCGCTATCGCCTCTTCATGTGACTTTCCAGCTTTACATGCCAATTGATATCCCATAATCCCTTGGACATCCTTCATTTTGTTGATGTCAGTTGTAATCCAATCCCCCATCCCAATTTCATCGCCATAGTAGAGGAATGGAATCCCTTTTGCGGTTAGCAGCAAAGCCGCTACCAGTTTAGCTCTGTCTTCATCATTTCCAAATCGAGATATGTGCCTTGACATATCATGGCTGGAGAAAAACAAAGTGGGGATTTGATAGGAATCATAGGCTTGTTCTGTCGCAAACAATTGTTGATAAAGCATAGTAAGGTCAAATCTAGCAATACTGCCAATATTAAAGTTAAACACAACATCCAGCTTATCCTGGCCCGAATACCGTTTCAGAATCTCCAGATCCTCGGAACCAACTTCACCAACAAGGAATTTATCAGGATATTGATGAACAAAGCCGGCAATTTCTTCGATAACAGCCAGAATCCCTTGTTGATCTTTATCATACAAATGGACTTGTTCTTGTTTTCCTTCATCATATGGGTTGTCTTGAAACTGATCCTGCACTTTTAAGAAATTGATGACATCCAGACGGAAACCATCAACCCCTTTTTCAAGCCAAAATTTCATCACATGGAACATGGCTTTTTTCACGTCGGGATTCGCCCAATTTAAATCAACCTGCTCTTTGGCAAATGCATGATAATAATACTGATTGGTCAACACATCATATTCCCATGCCGACCCGCCAAAAAAAGATTCCCAATTATTCGGTTGATCTCTCCAAATAAACCAATCCCGTTTTGGATGATCCTTGGCCGATCTTGATTTTTTGAACCATGGATGTTCAGAAGAGGTATGATTGAGCACTAAATCAACAATTACTCGGATCTTTCGCAGATGTGCTTCCTCTATGAATCTTTCAAAATCCTCCATCGTTCCATACGCCGGATCAATGGATTCATAATCGGAAATATCATAGCCATTATCGACCTTTGGCGATGGGTAAAAGGGAGTCAGCCACAAGCCTTCGATCCCCAAATCTTTTATATAATCGAGCTTTTCCGTAATACCAGCAAAGTCGCCCATTCCATCTCCATTGCCATCTTTAAAACTTGGCATATAAATTTGATAAAAAACCGATTGTTTCCACCATACAGCCATGACACAGAACTCCCATCTTCTACTACTTAAGCGTAAACTGCATACCTTCTTGGAACTTTTTCGAGAAAATTAAGAAAATGATAATAATCGGAAGTGTCAGCAAAACAGATGCGGCATACATTGGACCCGGGTAGCCGCCATATGGTCCAAACATTTGCGATAAAAGAACGTTCAAGGTCAACATGTTATCGCTCTTGGCAACTAACATATCCCATAATAGCTCTGTCCATCTTTCCATAAACAAGAACAAAAAGATGACGGTTGTAATCGATTTGGACATTGGCATCACGACTTTAAACATAATTTGCAGTTCACTTGCACCGTCCAATTTGGCAGCCTCAATAAATGTATCCGGTATAGCCCTGAAGAAGTTTGTATACATAAACACGGCCCATAGGCTCACTGCCTTTGGTAAAATCATGCCCCAGTAAGAGTTGTACATACCGACCTTCTGAATGACCAGGAAGGTTGGAATCAGCAAAATAATCGCTGGGAAAAACATTTGAAAAAGAATAATATTATTAATAGCATTTCTGCCTTTAAACGGGATTTTCGCTAAGGCATAAGCAACCATAATCCCCGTTACCATCATGAACAGAGTTGAAGATGCCGAGACAACAAAGCTATTGAAGAAAGCATGTAGCCAAGGACGGGGAATAACCGATTGGCCTCCACCTAAAAGCCACTGATACGATTTCAGGGTAAAATGTGTCGGAAACATCTTTTTATCCACTTGATCCCAAGTAGCAAATGAACTAAACACCATATAAAGATAAGGAAAAATCATAATGAGCAATAAAATCACGGCAATAAGGTAGCGAAACATTAATCCGCTTTTTCAGGTCCAACCATTTCGTTTACCCCACAATTCTAAAAGTTTTCGAATGATAAAAATGGAAACAAAGGTCACAACAGACGCAATAATGGCAACGGCTGAAGCATAACCTGCCTGAAGATTTGAGAATGCTCTTGTAAAGATCTCCATTTGCCAAGTATTGGTTGCAAAGTTTGGTCCTCCACCTGTTAACTGATAAACTTCTGTAAAAATACCAAAAGTTACCCCAATTGAGAGAATTAAGACCGTGTATAAAGCCGGGTAAAGCAGCGGGAAGGTAATTTTCCAAAAGCGCTGCCAAGGATTTACACCATCAATTAAGGCGGCCTCATAAACTTCCTTACTAATACTTTCAAATCCAGATGTTAAAATCAGTGCATAATAGCCAGTGAATTTCCAAGCAATAATCAACGCTACTACAAACAACGCTGCAAACGGCGTTCCTAGCCAGTTAATATCCAAGCCCAACGATTTGCGTAAAAATTCATTGAGTGGACTGTTGTAGGATAAAACTCCTTTTACAATTAGGGATGAAACAACCCCTGACGCTAAATAAGGAAGGAAAAAGCCAATCAAAAATAAGCCTTTAAATCTAGGTAAGCCATGGACAATCATGGCAACGACGATCGAAAATGCAATAACCATGGGTACAAACACAGCCATAAATTTAAAGGTGACAAAAAAGGCAGCCTGCACCCCTGGACTATGGAAAGCATCCAGATAATTTTTGAAGCCTTTGAAATTAAAGGTTGGCGAAATTAAATTCCAATCGGTAAATGATAAGTAAATGGACCAAACAAGTGGTATGGCGAAAAAAACAATGGCATATACAAGATAAGGACTGGCAAAAAGCCAGCCCAACCTCCCTTGTCTTGTTCTCATTATTTGAGAGCCCCCTCAATGGCGTTCTGCATATCCTTCCATGCAGTTTTTGGATCTTTTTCTCCTTTTACTACTGGATTGAAGGCTTGTTGTCCAATAAATGTTTGGAGATCGTTATACTTCGCATTATCCATTGGTGGAATGGCATTTGGAACTGCTGCTGCATATGGCTGTAATGCAGGGTTTTTATCAAAGAACGATTTAAAGGTGTCATTTGTTGTTAAATCATCACGAGCAGGT
This sequence comes from Neobacillus sp. PS3-12, assembly GCF_030915385.1. Taxonomy (GTDB): domain Bacteria; phylum Bacillota; class Bacilli; order Bacillales; family Cytobacillaceae; genus JAEVLT01. The sequence continues at coordinate 2,228,200 of NZ_CP133268.1, forward strand.
GGCAAACTTGTTTTTTCAAGCCATTTTCAGTCATTTTCAGGTTTCGAGTATACCCAGCTGATGAATTTCATCGCTGCCTCTTGCTGTTCTTTTGTTGCAGAAGCATAAATGACCAAGCCTTTTGTATCAGCAAATGTTTTCACTTTCGATGTATCAGCACCATCTGGAACTGGAGGCAATGCTAACGTATATGTTTGATTAAATTTCATATTTGGATATTTATCTGCCCAGTAAGGGATTGTCCAAGGACCAACGTCAATAAATACGCCAAGACCGCTTTCGAATGGATCTGTTACTTGTCTTGTTAACAAGGCATTATTTTTGCGAAGGTCATCCATGAATTGAAGTACTTTCTCGCCTGCTGTTTTATTCGCAGTAAATTTGGTTCCTTCCACAAACTTGTTACCATTGGAAGCAGCATCATATAACATGAAGAAATCAAACCATCTTTTCCATGCTGTCGGATCTGCAAGATCTGCTTTCGCCCATAGATATTTATCAGGATATTTTGCTTTCAATTTTTTGGCTACATCTATCATTTCGCTGTAGGTTTTTGGTGGTTCATTGTATCCAAGTTCTTTTAAGATATCGATTCTCCAGCCAAATAACATCGCGTTTGAATAGATTGGCAATACATATTGATGGCCATCGGCGAACTTCCAGCCTTTCATTGTATTATCCATATTCCGTTCTTTTTTAACCTGATCAAATCCTGTGATTGTATCTAATGGAACAAGCGCTTTACTGTCTGATAATTGAGCAGCAAATCCGCGGTTAATATTTTCAGACATCGTTGGTGCACTTCCACCCGCAATCGCGGATTGGATACTTGCTTCAGATGTCGGACTTTCTTTCATTGGGCTGACATTTACTTTGATTTTAGGGTTTGCCTTTGAAAATTCAGCGGCAATTTCTTTCCAATATACTTGCTGCGTTGGGTTTGGTGCTGCCCAGAATTCAATCGTTGTTACACCGTTTTTGGCAGTATCACTTTTGGTTCCCCCGCTGCCGCTCGAGCACGCTGCAAGCCCAGATACTGTTAAAGAGGCCGCAAACAATACAGATGCTACTTTTCTTATCCTCATCCTAAATACCCCCGTTTATGAAAAAATGTAAGGCAGAAATTAAAAATCCAAAATAATTGGTAACGCTATCATTAGCATTTAAAAAAGTAGTAAAATAGAGGTAATTGCGTATGAAAGTTCAGTGAGATAATCCCTCATTTCTAATGATTTCATAATTACAAATTATTTTTTCTGTTTTGTAACGCTTTCAATAACGTTACAAACCCATTATTACACCTTATTTTTAGGTTGTCAATTGATTTTTTGGATGAAATCATGAAAAAAAATACTTTATAAGTAAATTACAAAACTATTGTAATTTATTATTCCGTAACGTTACAATATAATTACAAAATGACAGTCATTAAAATGACTTTTACACCAAGTAAGGAGCGATTGATCAGAATGGCAAAAAAGGTGACAATGCAAGATATTGCCGATAAACTAAATATCTCTAAAAACTCCGTTTCACAAGCATTGTCTGGAAAAGCAGGAGTTAGCGAGGAAACCAGAAGGCTTGTGCAAAATGCAGCGGATGAATTAGGGTACTCCTACTCTAAAAACAGTAAAACCCTACAGGTTGAAAGACATACACCAAGTAACATTGCCTTGATTGCTTCTGAATATGCTTTTTCACTTAAAAGCTTTTTTGGGGCGATTTATTTAAGTATCGAAAAAGAGGTTCGAGAGCGAGGCATGAATTTACTGATTGAATCCATTGATCAAGCAGCAAAAGATCATTTAACTCTTCCTTCCTTGTTATCGAATCATGAGATTGGCGGAATAATAATTCTCTCTCATATCAGTACGGATTACATCGCAAACATCATTAAAACAGGGATTCCTACTGTTTTAATTGATCATCATGATCCACACTTGCATGTGGATGCGATTTTAACCAATAACCGTTTTGGAGCATACACAGCAGTCGAGCATTTAATCGAATTAGGACATCGTGACATTGCCTTTGTTGGGAATGTCAACTATTCCCCAAGCTATCAAGAAAGATTTGAAGGATACTTACTAGCGTTAAAAAAAGGTGGAATAGAACCAAATCAAGATTTTATCTTCGATCACGCTCATGAGGACCAAGTTGAAATGACGCAGTTCTTTGACCAGCTTTCTCAAAAACCCACTGCCTGGTTTTGTGTGAATGATGGCCATGGTTTCCTCATTTCATCCATATTGCAGCAAAATGGCTTCAAGGTGCCTGGGGACGTATCCGTCTGCAGTTTTGATAATGGACTATTGTCTCAAATATCCACACCGAAGATTACCACGATGGATATTGATTTAAATTACTATGGTAAAAAAGCCGTAGAACAGCTTTGTTGGAGAATCGACCATCAAGATGGACCGATACATGAAATCCTGCTGCCAACCAAATTAGTGATCAGAGAGTCTACTGCGGAAAGAAAAAAATGAAGTCAAAGCCAGCTTGTTTTGTGTACAAGCTGGCTTTTTCACTTGCTTCATTCCGCAAAGGCTAAAAAGCAAGATGTGCTTCACCATTACACATCCTGCCAATACGATACACTATTCAAGTTGTTCCATGGCAAGGTATCTAAATTTAATCAAACGTTTGATTAATAGATTCTGACTATGTATGTGAAACGATTACATCACAGTTCCCCTCAATTTCAAAATCCCCAAACCCATAAGGAATGATGAGATGGTTGCCTTTCTCCAGCTTATACTGCTCTCCATTATGAGCAAGCTTGCCATTCCCCTTAAGAACACTAAGAAGCAGGTATTGGTCATCAAACGAGAAGTTTGCTTTTCCGTTGATCTCCCACTTATAAACCGTGAAAAACTCTTCATCTACAAAAGTAATCACATTGACCCCTTCCCGTTTTTGAACCTTTGGACTCACATGGTAATTCTGATGAGGAACGGTCGTCACCTCAATGGCTTTTTCTAGATGCAGCTCCCGTAGGTTTCCTCCGGCATCTCGGCGGTCATAGTCATACACTCGGTAAGTAGTATCCGAGCTTTGCTGCGTTTCCAAAACCAGTGTCCCTTCACATAAGGCATGAATCGTCCCACTTGGAACATAGAAAAAATCACCCGGCTTAATTTTTACTCGGCGAAGCAAGTCATTCCATTTTCCGCTTTGAATTTGCTCGATGAGTTCCTCTTTTGTTCCGGCATTGTGACCGAAAATCATGTCCGCATCTTCTTTACAGTCAATAATGTACCAGCATTCGGTCTTTCCTAATTCACCGTTTTCATGGACCATGGCATAAGCGTCATCTGGATGAACCTGTACCGATAAATCCATATTCGCATCTAAAATTTTGGTTAACAGTGGAAAAATCTTTTCCTTTGGATTTCCGAACACTTCAGGATGTTCACTCCACAATTTATCCAAAGTCACCCGGAAAATGGGCCGTTTTCAACCACTGACGGTCCATTTGGGTGTGCTGAAATCGCCCAGCATTCTCCCGTCTGCTCGCATGGAATCTCATAACCAAATTCAGTATTTAGAGTGGTTCCTCCCCAAATTCGTTCTTTAAAAACTGGCTTTAAAAATAAAGGATGCATTCTGTTCCCTCCATCTATTTGATTGTATAAGTATCCAATACCAAGCATTATCTTTTTTGCAGAGTGGTGAGAACTCCTTTTTTAAGAAGATAGATACGCTAACTTCGGACACAACTGGGTTACTTTTGCTTTCTTCTGTCCGAAGGTGATCTTCGGACACAACTGGGTTACTTTTGCTTTCCTCTGTCCGAAGGTGGCCTTACTTCGGACACCACTTCGGTAATTTTACCTTCCTCTGTCCGAAGATACCCTGTCGTCAAACAAGTTTTTTGTACCTACCTTCTCAACAACCCGAAGAAAGACTTTTTCTTTACCAAGAATAATCGTTTTTGTAAAAAGAATCAAAAAAGTTTTTCTTCATAACTATATCTTCTTAATAATTTGTCCTTTCGTGATGCCTAACGCCAATAATTCATCTCAAAGTGAGATGGATTTCATCTAAATAATATATTGTTAGCATAATAAATTAATATTAAAATAACTTTATAAAAATATATGGGGCAATTTTATAAGTCCTTTTAATCATTTTTTTGATTATCTGACACATTCAAACAGTACTGATTGTTGTAAAAATACACGCACATCCCGAAAAGACAGAAATTTCCGTTGAATTTTAATGCATAGAAATTTATAATAATATATTATTGTGGAAATTTTCAAAATTATAGCAACTCATTTGGCCAGCCTTCGGATGACCACACCTTAATCAATTCCGAAAGGAGGCAGCTTTCCGAAAATGCAAATAGTTCCATTGGGAGATTCTGCTGTTATTATTCAATTTGGCAACCAAATTACACCAGATATACATCGTTTGGTGAGTGCTTGTGCCACCCGTCTAGAGAAAGAACCGTTTTCGGGGATGGTTGAATGCGTTCCGGCATTTACCACCATTACTGTATTTTATAATCCTTTACAACTTTCCTTTAAAGAAGTGTGTTCGGCTTTGGAACAAACGATAACCGATATGGGAGATACCAAGGTTAACACACCTCGTATTGTTGAGATTCCTGTTTGCTATGGCGGCGAATTCGGTCCGGATCTTATGTTCGTGGCCGAACATAACGGACTCACTGCAGATGAAGTGATTCAAATCCATTCAAGTGGTGAGTATCTTGTTTATATGATCGGTTTTGCTCCTGGCTTCCCTTATCTTGGAGGCATGTCCGAACGGATTAGTACACCAAGGCGTCAAGTTCCCCGATTGTCTATTCCGGCAGGGACGGTTGGAATAGCGGGGATGCAAACAGGAATGTATCCAATTGAAACACCTGGAGGCTGGCAGATGATTGGACGGACACCTGTATCTCTTTTCCGCCCAACCCACAGTACTCCGAGTTTGTTGCAGTCAGGCGATATGATCCATTTCCGTCCGATATCACCAAAGGAATTTCAGGAATGGAAGGAGGAAACCCAATGAGTATTCGGGTAATTCGTCCAGGACTTCTCACCACCATTCAGGATTTGGGAAGACATGGTTTTCAAAATCAGGGTGTTGTTGTGAGCGGCGCTATGGATCCATTCTCCCTACGGATTGCCAATCTTTTAGTTGGCAACGATGAGGCGGAAGGAACACTTGAAATCACAATGATTGGCCCTAAGCTTCAGTTTGAGGAAGATTCATTGATTGCCATTTGCGGTGGTAATTTGTCACCTGACATTGACGGGAAGCGCATTCCCGCATGGCGCCCCGTGTTAATTAAAAAAGGATGTGTATTATCATTTGGATCGGCCAAGTCTGGGTGTCGGGCTTACTTGGCTGTGGCAGGTGGGTTCGATATTCCGATCATTATGGGAAGCCGCAGCACCTATCTAAGGGCAGGGTTCGGCGGATTTCATGGACGGTCACTGAAGAAAGGGGATATCTTGCAGACACGCCCACCTTCAGACTTGTCTATAGGCAAAACTCGTTTTCTTTATAAGAAATTGGGTTCCAATCCTTATGCTGTAAGCAAGTGGTCTGTAGGTTCGAATATAAGGCCTGTCTACAACAATCCGCTGATCCGTGTAACAAAAGGCGGGGAATTTGATTGGTTCACTGAAAGCGGCAAGGAGCAATTTTTTTCGAATGAATTTCAGGTTACATCCCAATCGGACCGCATGGGGTACCAGCTTTGGGACCACAACTAGAGCTTTCCAAGCCGCAGGAACTAATCTCGGAGGCGGTGACAGTCGGGACTGTTCAGGTGCCTTCAGATGGCAATCCCATCGTACTCATGGCAGACCGCCAAACAACAGGCGGTTACCCTAAAATAGCCCAGGTTGTTACAGTGGATCTCCCTGTTCTGGCTCAGGTAAAGCCAGGAGAGAAAATACGATTCAAAGAAGTTTCATTGGAAGATGCTCAAAAGCTTTTACGGCTGCGTGAACAAAAAATTCAATTATTTAAACAAGGGGTTTATTTAAAAGAAAAAAGATATTTGGGGGGATAACGATGTTTCGGATTGATTTGAACTGTGATTTGGGAGAGAGCTTCGGTGCATATAAGATGGGGACAGATGAAGAAATTTTGAAATTCGTCACTTCGGCCAATATTGCCTGCGGTTTTCATGCAGGGGATCCAGCCACAATGCGCCAAACGGTAAAACTGGCGCTGCAAAATGGGGTTGCGATCGGAGCACATCCCGGGCTGCCTGATTTGGTTGGCTTTGGAAGGAGAAATATGGATATTTCTCCACAGGAAGCATTTGATATGGTTGTTTACCAAATTGGCGCACTTTATGGATTCGTCAAGGCAGAAGGCGGAAAACTGCAGCATGTGAAGCCGCACGGGGCCCTTTATAATATGGCCGCAAAGAGCCGTGAGTTATCAGATGCGATCGCTAAGGCCGTTTACAAAATAGATCCTGAACTTATTCTTTTCGGTCTTTCTGGCGGTGAACTAGTGAAAGCGGGAGAAATGATCGGATTGCAAACGGCAAATGAGGTATTTGCCGATAGAACTTATCAACTGGACGGTTCGCTGACACCAAGGTGTCAGCCAGATGCCTTAATTACAGATGACCAGAAAGCAGTCGAGCAAGTAATCCGTATGATTAAAGAAAGAAAAGTCGAATCACAACAAGGGGTAGAAATAGCGATTCAGGCGGATACGGTTTGCATTCACGGTGACGGGCAACATGCTTTACTGTTTGCAAGTCAAATTAGGCAGCTTCTTGCCGATTCCGATATAGCCGTACAGCCTGTAGGCAAGTAAACAAAAAAAGCAATCTTACTATTTTTTAAAGGAACTTTACAGCTTACTTCATTTACAAAGGGGATCACACTGTGATTAAACTAATTGGAATCTTAATTGTTGCGCTTGGATTTGGCTTCCGTCTGAACACCTTGCTGGTTGTAATGGCATCGGGTGTAGCAACGGGCTTGGTTTCACATATGTCTTTTAACGAGATTATGGCAAAATTCGGTGAGATTTTTGTCACCAATCGGTATATGTCTCTTCCAATCATTCTTAGTCTTCCAGTGATTGGTTTGCTTGAACGTTATGGCCTGAAGGAAGTGGCAGCGTCATTGATTAAAAAAACAAAGGGAGCTACTTCGGGAAGGGTGATCCTATCCTATCAGCTCATCCGTGAAATAAGTGCATCGCTTGGTCTGAACATCGGAGGGCATGCCCAAACGGTTCGCCCGCTTGTTGCCCCAATGGCAGAAGGCGCTGCAACAGCAAAGCACGGGGAGCTTCCAGAAAAACTGCAGGAAGATATTAAAGCCCATGCTGCCGCATCTGAAAACATCGGCTGGTTTTTCGGTGAGGACATCTTCATTGCTACCGGAGCGATTCTTTTGATGAAAGGATTCTTCGATTCAGTCGGTTTGCACGTTGGGGTTTGGAATATGGCACTTTGGGGAATCCCTACCGCCATCAGCGCCTTTTTACTCTCATGGTGGCGCCTCCATACTTTGGACAAGCGTATTGAACGGGAAATGACCAAAAATAAAAATGCGAAAAGCAAGACTGCCTAAAGGAGGAGATCCATATGAATTTCATTACACTTGATTACATCTATTATCTGCTTGGAATTATTGTTGCATTGGTTGCGATCAAAATAGCCATGGACAAAAACCACCCAACCCGTATCGGATCATCCTTGTTTTGGGGAATTTTCGCTTTCACATTCCTTTTTGGAAAAGTTGTTCCTCCGACTGTCATCGGGTATCTTGTTTTGATTATGGTGATTTTAGCTTCATTGGGAAAAGTAAAGAACGGAAACCATGCCGAGGCGCCGAAAGAAGAAAGAGAAGCACATGCGTCAAAATTGAAAGGCAAGATTTTCATCCCAGCTTTAGTCATTCCGGTTTTTACTGTCATTGGTTCTCTCACACTTGGTAAAATCCACTTTGGAAAAAATAATTTGGTTGACCCTACCAATACAGCATTAATTGCGCTTGGTATTGCTACGATTCTAGCATTTTTGGCCGCTCAAGTGCTGACAAAAGCAAAGCCTTCTGCTGCTGTGCATGAAAATACCCGATTGATGGATTCCGTTGGTTGGGCGATCATTTTGCCGCAAATGCTTGCAGCACTCGGAGCCATCTTTGCCGCAGCAGGTGTCGGCGATGTGGTATCAAAGATGGTGGGAAATGTACTGCCAACGCAAATTCCATTTGTGGCAGTAGCCGCTTATTGTATCGGTATGGCTCTCTTTACAATGGTCATGGGGAATGCATTTGCCGCATTTGCCGTCATTACAGGCGGAATTGGTTTGCCGCTGATTGTGCACATGCATGGAGGGAATCCCGCCATCATGGCCGCCCTTGGAATGTTTGCCGAATATTGCGGAACCTTAATGACGCCTATGGCTGCAAACTTCAATATTGTGCCACCAATGCTTTTGGAATTAAAAGATAAAAATGCAGTTATTAAAGCTCAGATTCCCGTAGCCATACCATTGTTCGTCATTAATATGCTTTTAATGTACTTTTTGGTGTACCATTTTAAATTATAGAAAACGAATTTGATAAAAAAGGTGATTAAGATGAAAAAAGTCCTTGTCACAGGTTTTGACCCTTTTGGCGGTGATTCAGTCAATCCCGCCCTGGAGGCAGTGAAACAGCTAAATGGAAAAGTGATTTTCGGTTCGGTGATTGTAACCAAAGAAATTCCAACCGTTTTTGGAAAAGCGATTACTTTCCTTGAAGAAGCAATTGAGGAAATTCAACCTTATATGGTGGTCTGTGTCGGCCAGGCAGGAGGACGCCCGGTGATTACGCCGGAGAGAGTGGCAATTAATTTAAATGATGCCCGCATCCCTGATAACGATCACAATCAACCGATCGACAAGGAAATTGTTCCGGGTGGCCCAGTTGGATACTGGTCTACCCTTCCAATCAAGGCAATGGTAAAGAAAATGAACGACAACGGAATCCCTGCCACTGTTTCACATACAGCTGGAACCTTTGTCTGCAACAATATTTTCTATGGATTAATGCATTTTCTTGATTCCATTGGCAATTCCATTCGCGGAGGCTTCATCCATATTCCTTTTCTCCCGGAACAAGTTATCCACAACCCTGGCCAGCCAAGTATGGGGCTCGATACGATTGTAAAAGGACTTGAATTGGCCATTGAAGCCGCCCTGATGAATGAAAAAGATATTATTGCCGTCGGGGGAGAAATCAGCTAGTTTTGGTTTCAGATAATGCTAAGGGTAAAAAAAGATCCTGAACGTAATAGATCTAACATAGTTTTTTTCGTTGTATACATCGGGTAAGAAACCGGGCAAAAAACGCCCGTTTTTTTGTTCTCTATCATCCATTAAGCCTCATCCAGATCGTGTCATGGCAGAACAAGTGGAATTACGCTCCAGAGGAAGCAGCCGGAAACAAACACCTCAAAGTTCTACAAATGCTTTCACGCAAGCTCATGAATGAGGAATATTGCGAACAATTACTTGCGATTACACAAAAGAAGAAGCAATTGAACTATTAAGTCAAATCGAACAGAACTAACAGTAAAGGCTGAAAGGACAAAAATTGTTCTTTCAGCTTTTCTGCTTAATATACAAAATGCGATGGTGCATCTTACAAACATCCTGTCATCTTCAAATGAACAATCCTCTATTTTGTCTTTTCATGGTACCGAACGCCTTATTACCTGCCAGAAGAACTTCCCCATTTGCCCTTCTTTCAAAAAAACCACTCCTTTGCTATGATAATGGACAAGAGAACCGTCCCCTATAGAGGTGAAACCATGCAATTTGAAGAACGCATACATAAGTTTGAATACAAATTAAATGACACAGATGACCAAATTATTGACTATATCTTAAAAAATAAGCAGGATTTTGTTCACCAATCGATTCAAAGCCTTGCTGCCAATTTTTTTACCGTTCCAAATACGATTACAAGGCTTTCCAAGAAACTGGGATATGATGGTTTTTCCCAGTTAAAAAACAGCATGAAAGAAGAACTCAAGCCTTCACTGCCTCCCCAAGAGGAGGGAATTTATCATCATATCCAAAAAACCTTTGAACTAATTGATATGGAACGAATCGAAACAACGGCTAAATTGATTCATGATGCCAAGCGCGCCTTGTTTTTTGCCGTTGGCGACACAACCGTTTTCTGTGAAATGATGGTTCGAAATTTACGTGTTGCAGGAAAAACCGCTGAATTTTCGGTTCATCGCCATGAAATGATTCATATGATTGATCAAATGAATCAACATGATGTGCTGTTTTTAATCAGCTTCTCCGGTGAAACCAAACAAATCCTGGAAATGGCAGAGCTGGCCAAACAAAAGGAAAGCAATATCATTTCCTTAACCCATTTTTCACGTAACTCCCTTCAAGAAACAGCGGCGATTAACCTTTTTTGCTATGCACCGAAAAAAATAAAGAACGGCTACAATATCACCGATCGGACACCAGCTATGATTGTTTTACAAACTTTATCCCAATATTATTGGGACCATTACTAAATATGTGTAAAAATACACACCAAATCGGATAGCACTAATTCCTCTGTGTAAAAATAAGAAGAATTCATTTCTTCTTATTTTTTTTGATACGATAAATCCGTAAGATGAAAACACTTACAAAACGATTACGGAGGTATAAATGATGCAGCTACAAACACTTACCTCACCAAGACTAGTCAGCACTGGAAACACATTCGATTCTAAAGCAGAAGCGATCCAGTACTTAGTCAAACAACTCGGTGAAGCTGGAAAATTATATTCTGAAGATGAATTTCTTCAATCTGTATATGATCGGGAAAAACTTTCTCCTACTGGATTTGAAGGCGGACTTGCCATTCCGCACGGAAAATCGAAAGCGGTTAAAGAAGCAGCTTTTGCAGTGGCAACACTCAAAAGTCCGCTAACAGATTGGGAAAGTATCGATCCAAACAATAGAGTACAACTTGTTATTTTGCTTGCCATTCCAGAAAGTGAAGCAGGTTCAACACACCTTACACTACTTTCGGAATTTGTCACAAGACTCGCAAACGAATCGTATAAAAATGGTTTGTTAAACGCCAAAACAAATACGGAACTATTTGAGCAGCTGGACAAGACAGAATCCGCAGCGGAAACAAAAGCTGCAGCGAAACTCAATAAAACGATCTTAGCGATTACTGCTTGTCCTGCGGGGATTGCCCACACCTATATGGCAGCAGAGGCACTCAAGCAAGCTGGAAACGAACTAGGTGTTGATGTCTTTGTTGAAAAACAAGGGGCGAACGGGATTGAAGACCGTCATACAACTGCCCTTCTAAAAAAAGCAGATGCGATTATTTTTGCAAATGATGTAGCGATAAAAGAGGAAGAACGTTTCGCCCACTTACCAGCGGTGAAAACATCCGTTGCTGCACCATTGCGTAATGCAAAAGACTTGATTAAGCAGGCGCTCGAAAAAGCGGAAAGAATTCCAAAGAAGGCCTACAATCCTTCCCAAACCGCTGCGTCTTCTTCAGAAGACAATGACAAAAAATCATTTAAAACAGAAATTAAGGACTCATTATTAACCGGTATTTCCTATATTATCCCTGTTATTATTGCCGGCGGTATGACATTAGCAGTAGCAGTATTGATCTCTCAAACGTTTGGCCTTCAAGCCGTTTACAACAAAGAAGGTTCATGGCTTTGGTTACTAAGACAATTGGGCGGCGGAATGCTTGGACAATTGATGGTCCCAATCCTGGCAGCCTACATGGCCTATTCGATCGCTGATAAGCCTGCACTCGGACCTGGTTTTGCAGCCGGTATTGCAGCGAACCTAATTGGCAGCGGTTTCCTTGGAGGGATGCTTGGCGGTTTTCTAGCCGGTTTCTTCTTAAAGTTTTTAAAGAAAAAAGTAAAGCCAAAAGGAACTTTCGCAGGATTTGTTAGCTTCTGGGTGTACCCTGTTGTTGGAACACTGGTCGTTGGTTCTATCATGTTATTTGTGATCGGAAAACCACTTGCTTTTATCAACCAAGGCTTAATCAGCTGGCTAAATGGACTTTCAGGCGGCAACGCCCTTTTATTAGGTGCCATTATTGGCGCAATGGTTTCATTTGACTTAGGTGGTCCTGTAAACAAAGCGGCCTATACATTCTGTATTGGGGCAATGGCAAACGGAAACTTTATTCCTTACGCAGCTTTCGCTTCTGTAAAAATGGTTTCAGCTTTCTCCGTTACATTTGCGACTATTATTGGTAAGAAATATTTTGACAAACAAGAGCAGGAAGTCGGTAAACAAACATGGCTGCTTGGTCTGGCTGGTATTACCGAAGGAGCCATTCCATTTATGATCAATGACCCATTCCGTGTAATTCCATCCTTGATCGCGGGTTCAGCAGTAACAGGTTCGATTGTGGCCTACTTCCATATCGGATTAAATGTTCCTGGCGCAGGAATTTTCTCCTTAGCATTAGTAAAAGGACAGCCAATCCTAGTAGCAGCAAGCATCTGGCTTGGTGCAGCATTACTTGGAGCAGTTATTTCTACATTCCTATTAATCGTAACGAGAAAAAGTAAGCTTAAAAAAAACAGTAATGACCAAATGACACAAAAAGTAGCATAAAAAATAAAGTGCCAAAGGGTCTATTCTTTTGGCACTTTCAGTTTGGAGGACATCATGAAAAAGGTTCATATCGTACCACATATGCATTGGGACAAAGAATGGTACTTTTCAACAGAAGAATCACGTATTTTACTTGTTAACAATATGGAAGAGATAATGGAAATGCTCGAGAATAATCCAGAGTATCCATACTATGTATTAGATGGTCAAACTTCGATCCTTGAAGATTATTTTGCGGTTAAGCCAGAAAATAAAGAGCGTGTCAAAAAACTTGTCCAAGAGGGAAAGCTCATCATTGGACCATGGTATACGCAAACAGATGAAATGGTAGTTGGCGGGGAATCAATTGTTCGAAATTTACTTTACGGACTAAAAGATTGTGAGGAATTTGGATCACCAATGATGATTGGCTACTTACCGGATTCGTTTGGCCAATCTTCGCAAATGCCCCAAATCTTAAATGGCTTTGATATCAAATATTCGATTTTTTGGCGTGGTACATCAGAGCGCCATGGTACAGACAAAACAGAATTTTATTGGGAAAGTACCGATGGATCTAAGGTTCTTGTTCAACTCTTGCCTCTTGGTTACGCGATCGGAAAATACCTTCCAGAGGATGAAGAAAAACTGAAAGAAAGAATCGATAAATACTTTACCGTTTTGGACAAAGGTGCGACAACGGAAAACCTGGTTCTCCCTAATGGCCATGATCAAATGCCGATCCAAAAAAATATTTTTACGATCATGGAAAAACTGCAGCATTTATATCCAGACCGTGAATTTTTCTTAAGCAAATATGAAAATGTCTTTGCCGAAATTGAAAAAAATCAAGCATTGCCAACCATTCAAGGTGAATTTTTAGATGGTAAATACATGCGTGTTCACAGAAGTATCTATTCTACCCGTATGGATATTAAAGCAGCCAATGCCCGGATTGAAAATAAAATCACGAATATCCTTGAACCATTGGCTTCCATTGCCTATTCATTAGGCTTCGATTACCATCATGGGTTGATCGAGCACATATGGAAGGAAATCATGAAAAATCATGCCCATGACAGCATCGGATGCTGCTGCTCCGATAAAGTTCATCTTGAAATCATGAACCGCTTCTTTATCGCCGAGGAAAAAACAGACCGTCTGATTGATTTCTATAAGCGTAAAATCACCGATTCAATTGAAACCGACCGGACAGAGGATCGTTTAACTGCGTTCAACCTCTTGCCATATGAACGGACTGAGGTCGTGACAACTACGGTGATTACAAAGCTGCCTTCCTTCTCTTTAGAGGATGAAGCAGGCAATATGATTCCATTTGAAGTCTTAACCAAAGAGGAATTGGACCCAGGATTGATTGACAGGCAAATTGTTCACTACGGCAACTATGATCCATTTTACAAATATACAATTCAATTAAAGGACTCCATTCCAGCGATGGGCTATAAAACGTATTTTGTTGTCGGTACAAAAAAATCGATGACCAATACCCTGGTTTCAAAGGACAGCGTTGAAACAGATTATTACACGGTAACAGTTAATCCAAATGGAACATTGAACATTTGGGACAAGAGGTTAGAAAAAGAATTTTCAAATGTACTTTTATTAGAAAACGGCGGCGATGATGGAGACGAATACGACTTCTCCCCGCTTCCTGATGAAAAGCTGATCTATAGTGATGCTGTAAACGCAGACGTCAAGATCGCTCAAAATCAGGACGAAGCCCAAATTGACATTCAATTAAAACTTGATGTACCTGGAAATCTCGAAAATAGACGCGTGCATCATGTTGACGGTTTTGTTGAAGTTCATTGGAAGGTAACGATTCCAAATCATCAGCCGATTGTAAAGGTTGAAGCGGAAATGAACAATCAAGCAAAAGATCACCGCCTGCGCACCTTGATTCCAACCGGAATAGCTTCCAGCTTCTCGGTATCTGATAATCAATTCGGACTGATTAAACGAGACGTATATGATTCAGCGATGGATGTCTGGGAAAAAGAAAACTGGGATGAGCGCCCTGATTCGATTTATCCAATGCTTTCTTTTGTTGGCTTATCAGATGAGGAACATGGTGTCAGTGTGTTAACCAATAGCACGAGGGAGTATGAAATTGTTGGGGATAATCACGATACGATTGCCTTAACCCTATTCCGCTGTGTGGGCTTTCTTGGAAAAGAAGAGATGTTAAGAAGGCCAGGACGCCCATCTGGTATCAAACTGCCTACGCCTGATTCGCAAATGATTGGGAAACTAAAGCTTAATTTTGCAGTTACAACCCATAAAGGTTCAACCATCAACGCAAATCTTGCACGAACAGCAAAAGAATACAATACACCAATCCAGACATATAATAAAATACCGTTTAATGCAATGAAACTAAATCCATCAGGGATTATGGTACCAATGCATTATAGTTTGCTGCAAGAAACTAGCCATGACACAGTCCTAAGCACACTGAAAAAAGCAGAAAAAGAAGATCGATTTGTTCTCCGTTTCTTTAACCCAACTGAAACAGAACGTCAGGGATCTTTTACCCTTAATCTTACAGTGGACAATATAAATGAAGGAAACTTAAACGAAAAGGAAATTAGTCCATTGCAAATAGAGAACAATCACTTCTCCATTCCGCTTAAACAAAACCAAGTGAAGACAGTATTATTTTAATGGAAGTTAGCAAAAAAAGCCTAATCTTTATTTTTGAAGATTAGGCTTTTTGGTTAGATCAAACAATTAGAACCGTCCCGATGTTTCTTAAACTACTTTTTATCTTTCAAGCATTTTTCAGGGTCAATTTTAATTGGTTCCCATTTATCCTCACGAGTCTTTTTATATTGAGCAAACAAAATATCTGTATCATTCGTTAATTCAATAAAGACAAAACGATATTCGTTACCATCAGTACCCACAAAATCAATGTTCTTAAAGTAGCCATCTTTCTTTGTTGGCCATCTTTTTTTCACTAGCTTACACCAACCACCATACTCAACATCTACGACTGCTTCTGCATCATGCTGCCAAAGGTGATAGGCGGCGCAGAGAAAGTCCTCTCCCGTTAAGGTAATATCCTCAATTTTATACATATTTTTTTCCTTCTTAATAGAGACATATCCATAATAATAGGCAAAATAAGTAAGGTTCTTGGAGGACCCCTCAATGGTTTCCAGCTCAATAAAAAACTGGATGGTTTGTGGATGGCCCTTAACAGGTGATTTATTTAATTTGATTAGATTCGTATGTCCGATTCCTTTGAAAGAGTGAAGATAAGAAGGATAAGATACCTTTTTCTGATATTCCTTTGTTAAAAAATTATAGGCGACAGGATAAGGCGTTCTAGCCATGCCCACTGTTCCGCAACCACCCATTTGATTTTTGGTAAGATTTTCAGCCTCTCGAAGGATACTGAAGTAATGAATAATGGTATTTTCCGGCGTATTCATAAGTGAAGCTGGAAGTACAATTTCATCATGTGGTTTTTCATCATATAGATCAAAAAACTGAAAATCCATGACTCGATTATTTAAAATAGAAAGGCAAGAAGGGCGAAAATACTTTTCAATATCCCTCATTCTATATTCACTTTTAGGTTCCTTTGCACGTGTTTTAGCAGTCTGGCTTTGAAATTTTGCTCCCATAACAAGCTTATCCTTCTTTTTGCGATGCCCCATTGTAAACTTATTAAACAACTTCACTGCTTCTCCCCATCTCGTTAACAAAGAAGAACGTTTTTAACTAAGGTATGAGGAAATTCGGTGGAAGTGCATATTTGGAAAATACCAAATTTACAATGGTTGAAATTACAGTATTCCTTTTAAACATGTTGGAAGTAGATAAAGCCGTTTTTGATGGGAAAAAGGAAGAGTCTTTTTGTGTGACTACGCTGATAACAAAGATGAAACAACAACTTGACTGCAATAGATTTCAAATACAATCTTTACTTAATTCTTGTAAAAATAAAAGGGATAGAAAGCTTTCTGATTTGATCCCAATAAAGTAGGAAAGACAAAACCTGGCTAGGAAATACAGGAAATGTCCTTCATGAGTAACCGAATTGCCCCCACCACCACTCATTGTCAAGATACCACCGAACAGTCTGAGCGATTCCTGTCTCAAATGTATAAGTAGGTTTCCATCCTAGCTTTTCCAACTTAGTAGGATCAATGGCATAGCGCTTGTCATGGCCCAAACGGTCTGCGACAAATTCAATAAGATCTTCGGACTTTCCTAAAGCACTTAAAATAGTTTTAACAACTTCTAAATTGGTACGTTCATTGTGTCCACCGACATTATAAACTTCTCCATTAACGCCTTCATGTAAAACTAAATCAATCGCTGTACAATGATCAAGTACATGTAACCAATCTCGAATATTTTTCCCATCACCGTATACTGGAACTTTCTCATCATTTAGGACACGAGAAATAGTCAATGGTATCAGTTTTTCTGGAAAATGGAACGGACCATAGTTATTGGAGCAACGAGTAATATTAATGGGAAGACCATATGTCTCATGATAGGCTCGAACCAATAAATCAGACGATGCTTTACTTGCACTATACGGACTATTTGGCTGCAACGGGGTTTCTTCCGTAAAGAATGTCGACGGATCAAAATCTAATTCACCATACACTTCATCTGTAGATACATGAAGAAACTTTGCGACCCCTATTTCTTTAGAAGCATCAAGTAACACTTGAGTCCCCATCACATTTGTTCGTACAAAAATTCCCTGATCCGTAATGGAGCAGGTCCACATGACTCTCTGCCGCAAAGTGGACAACAAAATCGAAACTTTCCTTTTGAAAAAGAGAAAAAATAGCTTCACGGTTAGCAATATCTGCTTTTACAAAATGATAATTTTCTTTATGCTCTATATCTTTATGCTTCGTTAAATCTCCAGCATACGTGAGCAAATCTAAATTAAATATTTCATATTGTGGATATTTATTCACCATGTATTGTACAAAGTTTCCTCCGATGAACCCTGCGCCACCTGTGACAAGAATCTTTTTCTGTGTCATTGTTCCACCTCATGTAATTGTTTCAAATAGTGATGTAATGAATCTTGCCAATTAGGCAATGGCTTAAACCCATTGTCAATCAACTTCTGCTTAGACAATCGAGAATTTTTTGGTCGTGCTGCTCTTGTTGGATACTCTTCAGTTGGTATTGAATTGACCTTAACCCCTTTTCCTGACAAACGAAAAATTCCTCTCGCAAATTCAGCCCAACTGCAAAATCCTTCATTCGTTGCGTGATAAATTCCATACTTTTCTGTCTGGATCATATCGACTAACAATCTAGCTAATTCATACGTATACGTAGGCGAACCAACCTGGCCTCCAACCACATTCAACACAGCTCTAGTTTCTGCCAAACGTAGCATGGTTTTAACAAAGTTGTTTCCATTCATGCCGAATACCCATGATGTCCGCACAATAAACCAATCATTTAAAATACTGTGGACAGCTTTTTCACCTTCAAGCTTTGTAAGTCCATAGTATCCTTTTGGTTCTGATTGATCCTTTTCAACAAAAGGAATATCTCCTTCTCCATTAAACACATAATCCGTACTTATATACATAAATTTTGAGTTTACATTTCTGGCTGCAATGGAAAGATTCTTTGTACCCTCAACATTCACTTTCCAACAATTATCCCTGTCTTCTTCTGCCTGATCTACTGCTGTATAAGCCGCACAATGGATGATTGCATCTGGTTTCACATTTCCAATATATTGATAGACGAAAGCTTCATCCGTAATGTTCAAATCTTTTGAACCTACACCTATCATATCAAATCCTCTGTTTAAGCCTTCACGAACAACGTCATAGCCAAGTTGTCCCGAATACCCTGTAACTAATATTTTCATAGCTTACCCTCATAAATAAAATTGTTATCTGCTTCTTCGAGAAAAGGTGCCTTTTCATCCTTACCTGATAACACTGGTTTCATATCAATGGGCCACTCGATTCCAATGGATGGGTCATTCCAAATAATACCTCTATCACACTCTGGCGCATACAGTTCATCTACCTTATACTGAACCTCCACATCGTCAGTTAATGTGATAAAGCCATGAGCAAAGCCTTTTGGAATGAATAGTTGTTTCTTATTCTCTGCAGTTAATTCTATTCCAAACCACTTTCCAAAGGTAGGACTTCCCTTGCGAATATCGACAGCAACATCAAAAATGGATCCTCTTGTACATCTAACCAATTTTGTTTGTGACTTTGGGTGCAATTGATAATGTAGTCCTCTTAAAGTACCTTTCACTGCAGAAAATGAATGATTATCTTGAACAAAATTTAGATCAATTCCAGTTTCTTTAAAAATAGCATCATTATATATTTCCATAAACCAGCCGCGATGATCACCAAATACTTTAGGCTCTATAACCTTCACTCCAGGTATACTTGTATCTAAAATATTCAACTTTAAGCACCCCAAATCAATACTTGATTTCCCCAATTGCTACTTTTAACAGATACTGTCCATATCCTGTTTTAGAGAATTTTTTAGCGGACTCAATGAGCTCTTCTTTATCAATCCACCCATTTATATAGGCGATTTCTTCCGGTGCAGCAATTTTTATCCCTTGGTGTTCCTCAACCGTTTTAACAAAGTTTGTTGCCTCTACTAAACTCTGATGCGTCCCTGTATCTAACCATGTAAATCCACGTCCAAGCAGTTCAACTTCTAATTCCCCCATATTTAAATACGCTTCAATAATCGAGGTGATTTCCAATTCTCCTCGAGCAGAAGGCTTAACATTTTTGGCAATTTCCACAACCTGATTATCGAAAAAATATAAACCAGTGATCGCGTAATTTGATTTAGGAACTTTAGGCTTCTCCTCAACACTAAGCACTTTTCCATGATGATCAAATTCAACAACCCCATACCGTTCCGGGTCTTGCACATGGTATCCAAATACGGTAGCCCCCTTTCTTTTTGAGCAGCTCTTTGAAGAATTTTTCTCATACCGCTACCATAATAAATGTTATCGCCTAATATCATTGATACTGAATCGTTACCGATAAACTCTTCACCAATTAAAAAGGCCTGACCTAGTCCATCCGGGCTTGGTTGAACTTTATATTGAAGATGAATGCCAAACTGAGACCCGTCACCTAATAACGACTTAAATCTTGGGGTATCTTCTGGAGTTGAAATAATCAATATCTCCTTAATACCTGCTAGCATTAAGGTTGAAAGCGGATAATAAATCATTGGTTTATCATAAATCGGTAATAGCTGTTTACTAGTTACCATCGTTAATGGATATAGTCGCGTACCACTACCTCCGGCTAAGATAATACCTTTCACCTTTTTTTACCTCCTATGATTATATCTAGTTAGCAATATCTTCCTTGTGAAAAGGACACGTAAGATTTGCCCCACTGTGGCCTCTACATTACATATTTAATAAACTGTCTTTTTATGTGTTTACGCTGCCAGAGCCTATATAACTAAAAAGGGATGTATATGATACTGCGATGGAGGTCTGGGAAAAAGAAAACTGGATGAGCGCTCGGATTCGATTTATCCAATGCCTTCCTTTGCTGGTTTATCATATGAAGAACATGGTGTTAGTGTTTTAAACAATTACACAAGAGCACAAAAAAGAAACAAGATCAATATTTGTAAGGTTTAACAGGGGCACTCTTTCAAAGAGTGCTTTTTTATGTTGTTTTCAACTCTTTATACCAAAAAAGCCAATTAGAATAGCCAAAATGATTAATCTCCGCAAATGTGCAGATTTTTTAAAAATTTTGTAAGTAAAAAATATGGAAATAATAGTGAATGATGTAAAATTGGAATAGAGCATGTAAACTGATGGGGGGGCATATCATGGGGTTTAAAAAGTTTAATAAAATAAATACATGGTTACTCATAGTAGAATTTGTCGTCGCTTTAGCAGTGATTCTAATAGGGCAACACACATTCAGTTCTAATAGACCTGTAAACAAGAATGATACCTTTGAGGTTAAAAAAGATAAAAAGGCTGTTGAAAATTCACAAAATGGAAAAAGCAGTGAAACTGAAGTCTTAAACAATTTAAAGGCTGACAATACAGGAAATAATCAAGACCAACAACAAAGTCCAAATGTAGCACCAAGCACTGCCAACTCAACATCTGCTATACAAAATACTGAAAAATCAACGGCTAAAACTTCATCGAAGCTTACAAGCTCTACAGGTTCGGTACATACTATTACTAAAGGAACAAAAACACCAACAGCTAAAACTTCAACTAAATCGACAACAAATGCGATTGCTTTACCAACGGAGACAACAAAACCGACAACAGAAGCACAACCAACCAAGTCACAGACTACTACCTTAGAACAACCAACACCAGAGCCGTCCGCAGCAACAAGTGATTCTAGTGTACCAAGTGACTCGAATGTATCAAGTGACTTAAATGTACCAAGTGACTCAAGTGTACCTGCGGACAAGCAATCAACAATTAACGATTCAGCCACGGTAACAACGGATCCTGCCCCAAGTAAGTAATCCTGGCCAGGGTCCTTCCCCCTCTCCTTTAATCTCATTTCCAATATTTTATCTGTTTTTCATCAAACAAAAAAAGTTTGTTTGCTATTCTGTCTCTAAATATATTAATATTTTTTATACCAAATTTTGTTTGTGTGGTGACATGCAGGAATTTTGAAGTTACACTAGGTTTAGTGCAAAAAAACTATTTTTTTGTAAAAAAATGCTAGGATTTCGTGGAGGAAGATGTATGAGGTCAGAGAAAAAACGTAAGGGTAAAGGGAAGGTAATTGGTTTTAGTCTTTTAGGAATTGTTATCCTAGCAGCGGCTGCTATAGGATTTGAATACAACCAGCTTCAACCAAAGAATCATTTTAAAACGATTCCTGTTGCTTCCAACCCAAGTGGAAAAGGTAAGACAAAATCAGAACCACAAAGCAAAACGGATAGCGTTCCGCCGTTTAATATTTTATTGATGGGGTCTGACCAGAGACCTGGCCAAACGATCGGACACTCCGATACAATGATGCTGATGCATGTGGATTTAAGCAAAAATGAGATAAATGCTGTTAGTATCCCTCGTGATACCCGTGTCCATTTAGATGGTTATGGATATACAAAATTAACAAGTGTACAATACATTTTACAAGCAAAAAAAGGAACCAAACAAGGGATCGAAGAGGCCGTTCAAGCGATTAGTAATTTAACAGGAGTGCCGATTAATTACTATGCTGAAACCAATTTTGAAGGTTTTAAATCGATGGTCGATATATTGGGCGGTATCCAAATGGATGTACCAATGGATGTCAATATTGGCTCGCAAACCATTAATACTGGCAGTCATTTTCTTGATGGAAATACGGTATTAGCACTAGTCCGTGAACGACATTCCCTTGCAAATGGGGATTATGGCAGACAGCTGCTTCAATTGGAGGCACTAAAAGGGATTGCCAAAGGCGCATTAAGCAAGGATAAAATTTCAAAATTGCCTTCTTTAGCAAGTTCCGCTTCAAGTTATATTATTGATACTAATATTTCAACTTCTGATATGGTTAGTCTGGGTCTTGCTGCCAAAAACTATGATTTTAGCAAACAAGTAAATTACCAGCAGCTTACCGGCGTTGGTGAGAAGTTGTATGATGACATTCTTAAAGCAAAAAATGATGAAATCGTGATTGACCCGCAGCAGATAAAAGATGTTATTGCAAAGGATTTCCAAAACTAAGAAAAAGAATTAAAAAACTCAATTAAAATGATAGAATCCCTTTTGTGCAGATCGCTAGCCTATACGCACAAGAGGGATTACCTTTGATTTTATTAAGTAAAAAGCCTAATCTTCTATTTGTTTTGAAGGTTAGGCTTTTTGGTGTTTACCTATTTACTTATCAACTGTACGAGTTTCTCTCAATTTTTACTATGATTAAATTAGAAAATAGATTTTCATAGAATCAGGAAAGGCAGGTTATTTGATACATGTTGAACCAAATAAATCTACTTCAACAAAAGATAACCATAAACAAATCTATAAATTTCCTGATTTTAGCGTTCTTCCATTTATCCCATGGCTTTTATAAAGTATGATAATACTAAAATAAAACGAAACTTGGTAACACATCTCGTTTGCCAAAAAGCAAATGGCTGTCAAAAGGTTAATCTTTCGAGACGCACCCTTTTGCTTATCGCAACGAATGGTTTCCTTGTTCTTTAGAGATCAAACTGACACCTATGGGAGGAGAAGAAGATGAAGAAAAGACCCTGGATCGTAACATTGGCAGGCGTGATTGTTTTAAGCGGCTGTTTCGGAGGTTATAAAGTTTATGCCAGCCATATGGAGCAAAAACACTTCCAAGAAGCACAAGCCACCATCAATGATCTATTTAAGGATAAAGAGCACAAAATTCTTGCTGCAAATGTTAAACCATCTTTAATAAAAAAAGATCAAAAGAAAATTTCACTCTTGAAAGATAAAAACGACAAAAATAAATTAATAAAAGAATTAGAGAAAGCTAGCGTTCTTTTAGACAATGAAACAACAGCAAAGAAGAACGTCAACGAATGTTTAAAGGATGGCATACTGGCTGATGGGGTAACAGAGAGCCAGTTAGACGAAGCTCAGAAATTGGTTTTAGTGCTAACAGACCCTACGCTGAAAGCCAATTTACAAAAGAAACTGGATGCAGCAAAAACACAATATACTGCTCAAGTAAACGCGGTAAAATCGGTCTTTGCTTTGTTTACCGATGGTACTCATTCTGCTTTAGCGGATCAAGTTAATAGAGATTCCTACAACGCTTCAAAAAAGCTGGCAGAAGCAGTTCAAAATCAAGCAAAGAAGAAAGAACTAACGGATCTTTTAGCAAATGTTGACACCTTGCTAACGCAAAAAGAAAAAACAGAGGCAGATGCTGAAATAAAGGCTAAAGCTGCTGCAGCCCAAACCAGCACGGCACCTAGTACTTCTTCCGCAAGCACTTCGAAGCCAACAGCACAAGCCCAACCAACGGGGTTTGCGGGAATCGTGGCGAATTCGAAAACTGCGCAGAAAACGGACCAAATTGTAACGGTTGTTGGAAGCGGCACAACAGCAAATGTAACCTTATGGGAAAAAAGCAATAATCAGTGGGGAGAAGCTTTTTCAACAAGTGGGATGGTCGGTTCCCAAGGCATTGGACAAGCCACTGAAGGCTCCGAACATACTCCAAAGGGAGCCTATACATTAGGCTTTGCATTTGGCCAATCCAATCCAGGGACCAAATTACCGTTCCGGCATATTACACCGAATAGCTATTGGATCAGCGATGTAAATAGCAATCTTTATAATACTTGGCAGGAAGGGAATTTTTCCGGCAACGGAAATGAGCATTTGGCGGATTATGAGAATCTACAATACTATTATGCGATTGTGATTAATTACAACATGAATGCGGTAAAAGGAGCCGGTTCTGGATTTTTCCTACATGTCAGCAACGGTCAGCCCACAGCCGGCTGCGTAGCGGTTCCTAAAAGTTATATGGAACAATTCATGACACGGATTCTTTCAGGCGCCTATATCATCAATGTCACAAGTGAAAATGAAGTAGCAAACTATTAAAGGTACTTATAAATGCGTTAACTTCCATAATCTATTTTTTAGTCGGCTAATGGCCGACTTTTTTTATTAATTGTTAGATTTTTTCGTTATTTTGGGATGTTTATAGTAACGTCTCCTTTTTTTTTGCCCTTTTCCGAAATTCAGCTACTTTTTGATGAAAAACGTGATTTTCTTTTCCCAAGTTCACTTTTCATCATGATTTTCTTACTGTTACTTGTTTTTTTGGCTTCAAAAGTGGTTTTGGTGAAGTCGCTGCCTTTTTCCATTCCATGTATGGTAGAGATACCCGGGAATACATTGGAAGCGCGCGATCCAGAAGGAATTCACACATGGAAAGCTTTGAGCAATTAGCAGTCCAATATCAGCCAATGATCCACAAAATTATCAACTCCTTAAATATCTATAAAAATATTGATGAATTCTATCAAACTGGTTTAATCGCACTTTGGGAAGCACAGCAATCCTTTAAAGAAGAAAAAGGCAGCTTTTCCGGCTTTGCCTACTCTACGATCAAAGGCAGAATCCTTAACCAATTAACAATGGAAAAAAAGCAAGAGGAAAGAATGGTCTATCCGGAAGAAGCTTATTGGGAAATGGTTGAAGATCACCCCACTGACCTGATTTCTGATTTAATTATGACTTATGGAAAAAACCTCTCAGAAAGGGAAACAAAGTGGTTAATTAAAGCCTGTTTCAACGGACTATCTATCAAGGAAATCGCCAAAAGTGAACATATCTCCATATCTGCCGTTAAAAATTGGCGTTCAGATGCCAGAAATAAACTGCGGGAACAGCTTTTAATATAATTCAACCCTATATAGTGTCAGATATATGGAATGAAAAATGAAGGGATAGATGAGCAGATTAGATGTTGCTACATCTATCCTTTTTTGCACTACAAATGACCTCATTTACAACAAAAACAGCTTAAAAAGATGATTGCTGCTAGTGTTTACCCTGGTCTGCGTGTGGTGCCGCCGGCCATAGGCATTCCACCTCTTATATACAGACATTGTCATTAAAAGGACATGGTTTATGTAAAAAAAAATTCAATCAAACGTTTGATTAAAAAAATTTAGTGGAGTATATATAATCTTTTATGAAGTGGTCTCTGTAGTAATCTCTGGTATTGCTCGGGTCAGCAGTGTACATTGGATCGTTCAGTTGGATACCATGGATGGAACTTCTAGATCCAATCGTCCCAAATATCAAAATCACATCCTTTTTTTAGAAATAGAAAAATTTTCATGAATGAACATGTCTTTTTTACCTTTCCAAATGTATATAAACGGTGAATGGGTGGTGCCATTTTATTCTAGCAATACAGAACACTGTGAGGCAAAATAGACTTTTGAAATCGGACTAGGAGGAGATATTTTTGGAAATTGGAAGTCTACAAGTGGAGTTTCCCGAGGAGTTTCGGCCTTGCGTCCATAGTTTAGTAGGGGCTACACTGCAGGAAAAAATAAGAATTGCCTTAACTATGGAACTATTTTTACGATCAAAGATAAATATTGAAACGGCTGTTGAGTTATCCGGTCAATCACCTGCCCATTTTGTTGAACTATCTCGCTCTATGTTGGCCCCTTGGATGAAGGAATTTTTATAATTTTAAAAGACAGTAAGGGCCCCTTACTGTCTGTCTAATCGTTCAATATCTGTTTCTACTTTGTAAACTCTTTTATTTAATACTTCAGTTTTATCATCGATATGATCAACAATTTTATCTGTGTATAATCCTAAACTATCGACAAGGTTCTTTGTAATTTTTCTTGCCCAACTTCCAGTCTGTTCTGTCCTTGTTTCAATTCATTTATGTCTACGCACATTTCTTTTAATTCATTCAAAATTTGTTTTAAGATTTCCTCTACAAATTTCTCTCCCGCCCATTTGCCTTTGGGATCCCTAAATACTCCTTCAAAGCTAAACGTACATTCTCACCCCATATTAAAAAACAATTCAAATATTGTCGAGAACTTATTTAATATAGATGACAATATCCATCAACCTTTTAATAACTTTTTTGATATAGTTATTAAAACTAGTTTGCGAACGCATTTATTTATATATTCAAGACCATCCATGAATCAACAAATTATACTCTACCACTAATATTGGGAGTTGATATGAATGGAGAGGGAAGAGAATTTCTTAGGTGGATTACTTTGGGGCATATCACTGAGTGTTCCGTTATGGATTGCGTTTATTGGCTGGTTAAAATTGATTATGGATCACATCTAAAGTTAATTGAAATACATGTATAAAGGCGCCAAAGTTCTCGAATAAAGAGGACTTTAGCGCCTTTTATTTATCTAGGAAAGGTAGATTAATCTTAGTACCCGTTCAATAATGTTTCAGCTATTTCTTATCATCTTGTTCAATGTAATTGTCTTCTAGATACTCTTCCAAATGTTGATCACCTTTTTTTGCAGCAAACATGAGACTCATGATGATAATCGTAACAAAGGAACCGCAAAATAGACCAGCTAAAAATAAGAGCATCTCCTCTCCCCCAATGCCAATTCGGTTTCACCAAGTACTCTCCTATATACTTGTATATCCAAATTCTACTTAGTTATAACCAAAACAATTGTCAAAGTTTGTTTAATGATTCTACACTACTCTGTCCCCTCCAAATTAACAAATCTAATAATTTGTCTTTTTGCGGTGCCTGACACTGATATTCCTCTACTTTTCTTTTTTCTGTTAAGATAAAAATAAAATAAAAGGGGGTGATTGATCATGGATATCCAAAGAAATGAAAGCGAACGATACACCTTTCAAGACTATCTCCAATGGGACGATGGAAAACGATATGAAATCATTGATGGCGAACCGATCCTTCTTGCTGCTCCAGGCAGGAAACATCAAGGAATTGTTTCTTTTTTAACAACCGAATTTAATCTTTATCTAAGAGATAAGAATTGCAAGGTGTACCCTTCTCCATTCTCCGTTCGTTTCTCCGAAACGGATGATTTTAATGAAGCAGACAATGTGTTTGAACCTGATTTTTCAATTGTACGCAATCCAAGTCAATTGGATGAATATGGATGCAAGGGAGCACCTGATCTTGTCGTTGAAGTCTTATCCCCTTCTACTTCCAGAAATGATCGAGTGAAAAAATACAATACGTATCAGCGTTACGGGGTGAAAGAATATTGGATCATTGATCCTTATAATGAAACGGTTGAAATTTATTCATGGCACGAGGGGACCTATCAACGATGGAATGCCTATGGACGTGAAGATACCATTACATCCCGTCAATTTAGCGATTTGAGCATTATAGCTGAAGATATGTTTTCTTATTAGAGCTGGGACGTTCCCGGCTCTATTTCTTTTTAGTGCCCTCGGCCATGGGGGATGGGGTGGGCAGGCACAACCGTGTCTGGCGTCAGCATAAACAACGTTCGGTAAATATATAATCTCACTTTTAACCTACATTATGAAGTAAAGGTTATCTAACTAACCAAGTTCTTATGTTTCATAGGCTTACGCCAAAAACCGCAAACATCCCGGATTTAGCGCAAAAGCCTTATGCAACAAACTGGCAGTTATCCTGCAAGATAACTGATTCCCTGACGTTAATATTGATCGGGGTTTACACCCCATACTATTCAGTTGCACTTCTATACAATACTATCACTTCATTCATCACTATTTATTAATCTAACAATCTTCGACTAATCTCGGGTTGTGACAGGCACGGGAATTATGAAAAAATTTATTATGAATCATTGGATTATATTTACAATGAAGGAAAACGGTTAGAGGCTCTTTCCTTCAAGCTGATGGATTTGATTCTTCTAAAAAAACAGGAGTTTAAATATTTGATCCGTTTTTTATGGTGGACAAAGCCAGATCAAGATCAAATGGAGGAGCGGGCATAGGACTAGCCATTTGCGCAGAAATTGTGAACCTTCATAATGGCCAAATAAGCGTAAGCAGTGAAGTAGGAATAGGTTCCATTTTTGAAGTAAGTCTCCCTTAAACTTTACAACTTGTTTACATGTAATCGATACTTCTAAGATATCTGTTTTCTATTATTACAAATGTAAGGTTGGAGATGGCCAGATCCAAAAAAATAACCATGGGAGGTTCCATAATTCATGATAAATTTAAAAAACAAACGAATGATTGGTGCGGCAGTTTCTACTTTGTTATTAGCTGGAAGCTTAGGAGGAACAGTTTTTGCCGCACAGAAAATGGACGTCGTAAAAAAAGATGTTCTTATGACGGAAAAGGTTGCGACTAATAATTCTATTGAAAAAACGATTAACGAGAACGAGGGGAACACTGCTTCCGTAACGGAGCAGCAGGCGGTGGATATCACTCAAAAGGCGCTTAAAACTATTTTTGATGTTGAGGTAAAAGATGGAGGGTATACACTGGAAACAGAATATTTTGATCAGTCTAAGAATAATGCGTCTTATAAGGGCAGATCTATTTGGTCAGTTTACTTCACAAAGGTACAGTCGGACAGAGGCCCTTTTGATATTAAATCTGCTTTCATAGATGCTAAGACTGGAGAAATACTCAGTATGTCCAGTCAAAACTCAACTGATGCAAAAGCTACTCAAGTATTAAGTCAAGAGGCTGCAAAGTCCATGGTTACTGATTTTGTTCAAGCAAAGGAATTAACTAAAGGTACAGCTATTAAAGACATTCAGGTAAACACTAAAAATGCCAAAAAAGTAATTGTTGTTGAAGTAAATCTGGAAAACGGAAAAGGAATAACAGTATTAATAAACAGTACAACTAATAAAATTATGGCTTGGCAAAACCGGATAGGAGAGTAATGTAAACACTGCATTGGAAGATTCAATTCTAATGCAGTGTTTTTTTTGTTATCTTATTACTATCTTTCAAATCACTCTTGAAAAACCTCATTTACTTATGATACGGTTCACCGTAACATAGCTAAATGAGGTTTTTAAAGTAACAAACAACCTTGCTAGACTATTTTTACTTTTGGCCTGCGCCCAAATATTTCGCTTAGCTCCAAATCCTATTTTTCCATTTACCTAACAGGTTATGAAGTAAATAATCCTCTATCTACTTTTAATATGAAAATTGATTGATTTCTAATTTTAATTCGTCTGCCATTTTTGAAAGGGAGCTGACAGATGCCGAAACTTCCTCAATGGAAGCTTGCTGTTCCTGGGTTGATGCCGCCACTTCTTCAGAAATAGCTGCATTGTCTCTTGCAATATTTGCAAGTTCATTTGCGGTTGCTGTCACTTCTTGAATCCCAGCAGATATTTGCTGAACGGTAGCTGAAATAGACTCAATTTGCGGAGTCATTTCCTGCATACTTTTCATAATCTGATCAAACTTACTAATTGTTTCTGCTGAAACCTTAATCCCATTGTCCACTTCTTCTGTTATTTTCCCCATAACTTGAACCGAATTATTTGTATCATTTTGTATTCCCTTGATTAATTCAGTTATTTGTTTTGCTGAGTTCTGTGATTGTTCAGCTAATTTACGAACCTCAGCAGCTACTACCGCAAAACCTTTTCCATGTTCACCGGCCCTTGCAGCTTCAATGGCAGCATTTAATGCCAGCAGATTGGTCTGATTGGCAATTTCACTAATAATATCCAATATTGAACCGATTTCGATTGAGCGTTCATATAATGAATTAATCATCTGATTAGATTTTTCTACGGAATTAGAAATAGAATTCATCTGGTTCATTGTACGATGAACAGATTTTCCCCCTTCCACTGCTTGTTCAGAAGTTTTAACGGAAAGTTCCGACACCAAACTGGAATTATCAACAATTTGAATAACTCCCTTTGAGATTTCCTCTAGGATTCTGGCATTTCCGTCCAAACCACTTGTCTGGTTCTCAGCACCACTTGCCACTTCCTGTATTACTTTTGTTACCTCTCCTGTAGAAATACTGGTTTGTTCAGTACTAGCTGCCAACTGTTCCGTATGTGAAGCAACTTGCTCAGCACTTATTTCTATTTTTTCAATAAGGGTGCGCAAACTGGACTGCATACTATTAAAAGCCTTGCTTACTTCGCCAATTTCATCATTGGATGTTATATCAATCTGTTCAGTTAAATCTCCATTACTTACTTTTAATACTTTATCCCTCAGGATTAGAATTGGTTTTATAAACGAGCCTACCAGTAGAAAAATTATTATCCCACCTAGAATAAAGGAAATAACGATCACTAATAGTGTTCGATTAAAAATAGGTTTTGCAGCATTGGCAGAATCAGATAATAGCGTAGTTCCTGCCAATTTCCATCCCGTTAATTTATTGGTTGTAAACTCCATTACATTATTTTGTCCATTTAAATTGTATTGGAACTCACCATTATCGCTTTTAAATACTTGATCAAAAAATGACTCTTTCGCTTGAGTGCCAATTTTTGCAGTTGGATGGGTTATATATAGCCGATCCTCGCTTAAAAGAAAGGCATATCCGCTTTCACCAATTTTTATACTGTTTGTCAGTTTACTAATTGAATTAAGGTTCAAATCAATCCCAATGACCCCTGAGCTATCATCTAATGTTTTGGCAATCGTAACTGTCATTTTTCCAGTAGAAGCTGCAATATATGGAGGAGTTATAACGACTTTGCCACTGTTTTGCATTGCCTGCTGATACCAACCTCTTTTTCTAGGATCATAACCGCTAGCTAACTGCCTTCTTGGGGATTCAACCATTAATCCTGTATTTGTTCCAACGTATATACCCTCTATTTCCGGATGGAGAGCAGCATATTTATCAAAATATTTTCTGACTTCCGGACTGTCTTCTCCATTATATTGCTGGGAATTCACGATGCTTGAAAAATAATCAGCATCATTCATTTTTGGGCTTATAAAGTTATCAATGGTTGAATTAAGCAAATTAATATTTGTGGATGCTGTATGCAGTATTTCACTTCTAACTTCTGACTCCGCACTATTATATCCAATAATTCCAATCGTAACGGATGGAATAATGAGAATGATAAAAAAAGCAATCATTATTTTTAATTTCAAACTAATGTTTCCCCATTTAAATTTCATAATGTCTTTATCCTCCTATAATGCCTCTTGCTAGATTAATGTATTTTTCTATATTTTTGATATCGTCTTTTTTCTCTAAGTATTGAGTTAATAATAAATTCATACTCTTTAGACTACTCTAAGCGATCCTATCCATGCAAAATTGCTTCATCAAAATATAGCCTTTTATACTTGTAAAAGACAGCAGTACAGTTCTGGGGAAATAGATATATCTTTTTGTGGTAGAAAGTATTATAAGTTTTCCGACCAACTGTAAAACAAAATAAAGGACTTACCTTAAGTCCCGATAAGTCCTTCTTTCATAAAATAAAAATCTCATTACTTATGGTACGGTTCACCCCGATTAATCCCAAATAACTTTAAATGAATTACCAATAAATTTCTTGAACTCTTCTTCAGCAATATGGCCCTATTGCTAAAAGACATGCATCAATATAAACGCATGTCAAATCCGATTAAAATCATTTTAAGCAGCTTTCAAAAATATTTGCTATAAAAATCGTGCCTCAACTTTCCACTTAGCTGCGCATATATTTTTGTGGTCTCACTCTTCTCATGACCAAGCAAACTCTGGATAACTTCAAGAGGTGTCCCGTTATTAATCATGTGGGTTGCATAACTATGTCGTAATTGATGAGGATGGATCCTCTTCTTAATTCCTGCACGACTTGAAATTCGCTTAATGATATATCTTTTAAGATCGATACTCATTTTCTTCCGATTAAGTGTGTACACCTGCCGAAGTCAACAATGAACAATAACAGAGCCAAGAAGAAAAAGGGTGTATTCGGGTTGTGACAGGCACGGGATATTTGCATGTTGATTGGCTTCCTTTACTTTGATTTCATGGGTAAGTATACCTGAGAATCTAGAAATTCAATACTACCTTCAACAAGCCGGCTGTTGGGAATACGTTTTTGTGTTAAATTTGCAATAGGGAAGTGAATCAGGAATGTCGATCCTTTACCAATCATACTTTTAATTTTTATTTTTCCATACATAGCCTTAATAATATTAAAAGCAACCATCATTCCCAGACCCGTCCCTTTTGAACCTTTTGTCGTAAAATAAGGCTCACCGAGTTTTTGAATTTGTTCATTCGTCATACCTACTCCAGTATCTGCAATAACGATTTGAACTGAATCGTTTTTGTCAATGGTGTTGATCAATAATATTCCTCCTTGTGGCATGGCTTCAATACAGTTCTTCATAATGTTCAAGAAACTTTGATGAAATTCTGATTTATCACCCAAAATTTTTGCAGTACTGTTAAGATTTTTTTCAATGACTACAGAATTCATATTTGATAGCGGTTCCAAGATAGAAATTAATTGATTTATTTCAAGATTAACATCAAGAGGTGCTACTTTTTTAACAGATGGTTTTGAGTATGAAAGATATTCATTGATAATCTTCTCTGCACGATTTAATTCGGAAATGGAAATTTGAATAAACTCCTTTCGCTTTTCCTCTTCAAAGTCGCTATAATTCATTAATTGTAAAAATCCTCTGATGGAGGTCAAAGGATTACGCACCTCATGGGATATGGACGCAGCCATGGTCGAAATAGCTTGGACTTTTTCTGATAAAATTATCTTTTCTCTTAAAATAAGGTTTTTTCTCAACGACTCAATTACATATGTACAAATTAATGTTCCAATAGTCGGAATGACGATAAGACTTAACCACAATTCGGGAGAAGTTACAGATTCCTCATTAATCATCATTATTAATATCCATAAGATAGAATTCAAGATTGATAATAGCGTACAGCAAGCAACTTTTTTCCTCGTTGTTTGATTTAAAAACCACTTATGTAAACCGATATAAATGAAGGTTTGAATTCCAAAAACAATGAAGGTAACCAATAAACCGTAATTAATTCCGAAAAAAGCCCTCAATACCATTGTAATGGAAAATAAGAAAACACCTATACCCATGCCACTATACAAGCTTCCAATAATCAAAGGAATCGACCTTAAATCAAACCTTGCATACTCACCTATTTTGATAGATAAACTTAAACTAATAATAAGGGCAATTGTGCAAAGTAATAAAATGGTCCATTTTGGAATACCTAGACTCCTGCGTCTTTCATTAAAGATCTGAAAGAAAAAAATTTGGACCAAAAAGAGAGATAAATTTAATAATAATTGTTTTGTAATTTCCAAATCCTTCACCACCTGTTAATTATGGTTTTATAATGCTCTTTGATCCATTTTAATTATTAAAAACATTAAGCTACGCTTAATGCTCTGGAAAAAAGATAAAATTATTTTGTAGATAAATTGAGTCTTGATACTGATAGGATTGCCCATCTTTAAACAGAATAAAGATTGATCGAAATGTGATTACAGTTCAGGAAACATTTTTTCTATTATTTTCTAGGCTAAAAGATTATTGCTAGATTTTAATTTTTCAAGTTTAAATAAAAATTTATCATTTAACACTTTAATATGGGTTCCCTTCTTGCCTAAGGAATGTGATTCAACAACATTTGCACTCTCTAATTTACGTAGGGCATTGACAATGACTGAACGGTTAATTCCAGCTCGATCTGCAACTTTTGAAGCAACCAATAGACCTTCTTTTCCATTAAGTTCTTCAAAGATATGTGTAATGGCTTCCATTTCACTATATGATAATTTACTAATTACCATTTGTACGATAGCTTTGCTTCGTGCTTCCTCTGCCGTCTCTTCAGATTTTTCACGAAGGATCTCCATCCCAATGACTGCAGAACCGTATTCTGCGAGAATAAGGTCTTCATCATAAAACGGCTTTTTAAATCTTGTAATAATTAATGTTCCTAAATGTTCTCCCCCACCAAGGAATAATGGTAGTTAATTCCTTTTTGGATAAATCCATATTTTCTATTGAGAATACAGAAGATTCATTGATTAAATCGAGGTTTAGATAAGTTTCTTTCATATTTAATATCTTTTTTGTATATTCTTCAGGAAATTGATGATCCTCAAGCGCTTGTTTTATTTGCTCATTTTCAATTTGATTGTTAACAGAAAATCCTAACAACTTACCTCGGAGACTAATAATAAATATATTTGCTTCCATTACATCACTTAATGTCTTAGACATATTCTTAAAATTAACCGACTTACCCACAATATCTTGTAAGAGAGCATTAATCTTTCTAGTTTTAGATAATAAATTCATTTATTTTTCCTCCTCGTATAAGGTAATTCGTTTTTGCACATCAACATTTTACATAAATTGTAATTTTCTCAAGGGTTTTGAACTCCTATAATTAACATCCATTTTAAGACAACTAGTAAAAAAGGTTAATGAAAAAAATCACATTCACTTAAATATTTTTCAATATTCAAAATATGTATAACTTTTCTGTTTCAATATTTCACTTTTACAATTGTCCAATTTACTTTCAATTTAAAAATTTTTATTTTTAGAATAATGTGAATATTATCACCTCCCTGTTAATGGAAATGTTTTAAAATTATTTTGGAGGCGATCATATGGTTTATTTTATAAAGCAAACAGCAGTTCATCTTTTTCCTGGATATTTTGCACTAGTCATGGCTACGGGAGCATTATCAACAGGAACATTTTTACTTGGTATGATGTTCATTTCAAAGATATTATTGTTTATTAATGTGATTGCTTATCTTTCTTTATGGTTTTTTACTCTTGTCCGTCTTTTTTTCTTTTTCCCTAATATATTGGCGGATTTAACAAGTCATACACTCGGACCTGGATTTTTTACATTAGTTGCAGGAACCTGTGTATTTGGTAGTCAATTAATTATTGTTTCAAACAACTATTCTGTATCAATTTATTTATGGGCACTTGCAATCTTTTTATGGGTAATAATTATGTATACTTTTTTTGCAGCAGTTACAGTAAGGAAGAATAAGCCTACAATGTCTGAAGGGATTAATGGAGCTTGGCTGATTGCAGCTGTTGCGACACAATCTATTTCGATACTTGGCACACTTATTTCATCAAAAGTAGATGCTGGACAGGGAGTCATCTTGTTTTTTTCTTTATGTATGTACTTTTTAGGTTGCATGTTATATTTAAACATCATTACTCTTATATTTTATAGATTCACTTTTCTAAGGTTAAAATACTCTGCTCTTACCCCCCCTTATTGGATAAATATGGGGGCAGTTGCCATCACTACGCTTGCAGGATCAACATTAATACTACATTCAAAGTCATTGTCTATTCTTGCTGAAATTACTCCATTCTTAAAAGGTTTTACTTTATTTTTCTGGGTAACGGGTACATGGTGGATTCCATTGTTATTTATTCTCATGATATGGCGACATCTCTATCATCGTTATCCACTTTCGTATGACCCGCAATTTTGGGGAATGGCATTTCCACTAGCCATGTATTCCACAAGTACATACCAATTGTCTCAGGCACTGGAAACCCCCTTTTTAGTAATAATCCCTAAAATTATGGTATATATTGCTATGGCTGCTTGGATATCCGTATTTATTGGGCTTATGCGTCATCTATATGCCAATTTTTCTAAATCATAAAAAGCACCAACTACATTTAGTAATGCCCCCCTAATTAATCGCAGCTATGATTCTGTG
Organism: Neobacillus sp. PS3-12; assembly: GCF_030915385.1. GTDB lineage: Bacteria > Bacillota > Bacilli > Bacillales > Cytobacillaceae > JAEVLT01. The sequence goes on from NZ_CP133268.1 coordinate 2,264,015, forward strand.
CGCTGGGTTAGTTTTCCGTTTTTACAATCAAACGATAAATGTTCGTTTTTATAACACGGCCATTAAATTTCTCTTTCCAATAGTCTTTGGTCACTATCTTCGATCGCAACAGCTGTATTGGGTTGTGCGCTGATGAATTTCCAATCTCCCGTATATATACAAATATGAACATCTCTTTTATAGATATTGAAGAATACAAGGATTTCTGGCTTAGGTGTGTTTCCTATCAGGTGCTTATGTAATTTTGAGAATATGCGAGTATTTAGAAGAAATTTGCTTTTTTGAGGGAGGAAAGTAAATGACGGAATTAAAAAGTTCCCAAGAAGAGGGACAGTTAACTTTATTTCATGCTACATCAAGTCAGGTATTGACTTGCATTATGGCTCAAGGTAAATTGGTTCCTTCTGTGGAAACTGGCATCACCAGCAACGGATTAGGGTTACAGAATTCTGGGATTCAAAAGGGAATATATTTAGCAGGAAGTGCAAGTCGTGCAGAGATTTATTATTACGGGGCAGTTGATGCTACAATGTTCGACCCCAGCATACCAAATGTAGGAGTCTTATTAAAACTTAAAGTCGATACAAAAAATTTGGTTGCAGATTATGATGATTGGGAAGGAATAAATATTGAAGGACTCCCATCTTGGCAAAAAAGCTTGGAAGATATTGAACAAGTTGTACATAGCGGTTCAATTTCAACCAATAATATTTCATCCGTTAAATTCGCGAGTATTAGGAAATCAGGAGAAACTTTACAGTATGCTAATTTGAAGGTATCACAACAACAAAAACTATTTAGTGAAACCTTAACCTTCGGGAAGGAAATGTCATTAGAAGAAGCAAATGAGGCAATCATTAAATTAAATATTAAGGTTCAAAATATTGGTCTTAAAACAGCCGTAGAAAATTTAGAAATGGATAAAGTAGACTTTTAACTAAAATTTTTTTTATAGTTTGTCCTTTTGTGGTGCCTAGACTTAGTAAGATACGAAAATGATTCAAAAAGTGATGGCTGCTCATTTTACTTTGATTCAAATGAGGTTGATTTATTCATTTCTTGCCTAACTGTATTCAAAAATAAATTATTAAATCCTAAAGAAAAAAGAAGATTGAAGAAAAGGACAGGAAACATGTAAAGTTCCTGCCTCCTCCATCAAATCTATTGAACTAGTATCTAAAAGAGATAGGATAAAATCTGATTCTGTGCTGTGTTGTTCTGTCCTCTCCAAATAAACAAAACTATTGATTTGTCTTTTTGCGGTACCTGACGCTGGTATCTTCTTCGCATATTTTCCCACGGAGGACTAGTTCCTTTCCCTTTAATCCTTGGACGATCAGGCTTGAGGCACCATTGTTCTGTTTTTTTACTGCAAAGATGTGAAGTGTATCATTTCGGAAAACTGGTTTTAAAAATTGCATTTCATATGTGGAGATCATAATCCCTTTTTCCGTAATAACGGAGGCTATATCGAGGGCCAGGCCCATGGTTAACATTCCGTGGGCAATAGGTGTAGGGAACCCAGCACTCTCTGCTTCCTTTTGATTGAGATGAATCGGATTGAAATCCCCAGATAGGAGGGCATACTCGTTAATTTTTTCCTCCGTTATTGTGAACGTGCAGTTATATCGGACACACATCGAAAACACTCGCTTCCTTCCAAGTCATAGCCAACTAGGGTTTGGGTATAAAAGGTATATATTCCTTTACTTATTTTTTTGTCAAGCGTGACGGTGCAGCGAAAACGATCCCCAACAGACAACGTCTTTAAACAGGTACATGTCTGTTTCCCGAAAATCCTTTCATAACCTTGGATCATTTCTTTTGTGATGGTCACGATCACATCTTCTGTTTTCATGCTATCGTCTCCCATAGAACAGCCATCCCGATACCTCCACCGATCCCAATCGTTGAAATCATATAGTTTACTTGATACCGCTGGACTTCATAAAATAATCTCGTCACTAAAATCGCTCCGGATGCTCCATAAGGATGACCAAAGGCAATGGCACCACCCTCCACGTTTAGCTTTTCATATGGAATGGATAATCCCCTTGCACAAGCGACAACCTTTGAAGCAAAGGCTTCGTTTAATTCGATGAGGTCAATGTCAAATATTGACAAGGAATTTCTCGACAATAGTTTTGAAACAGCTGGAATCGGACCAATGCCTGGGTAGTTTGGATCCACCCCCGTTACAATACTATCCACAAACCTTAGAATGGGTTTATACCCAAGTTCCCTTGCCTTATCCTCCGACATCACAAGGACTGCCGCTGCTCCATCATTGATGCCGCAGCAATTTCCCGATGTTACCGTACCATTTTTTTTAAAACAAGGTGATAAACGACGCAGCAGCCGTTCATAATTCATCTTTAGATTGATCCCTTCATCATTTAAAGGAAGATTTGAAATAGGCACAATTTCCTCTGAAAAATAGCCCTTTTTGACTGATTCGACAGCACGTTTATAACTAAGCAGGGCAAACTCATCCTGCATGGACCGAGAAATCCTGTATTTTTTGGCCACATTCTCAGCAGCCACACCCATATCGGGGTCACCAATCCGTTCTGGTGAAAAACGGGACCGCTGGTCAAACGGCGACAGGCTTGAACTTTCGACCCCGCCCGCTATATAGATTTCCCCTGCCCCTCCTTGAATGAGGTAGCAGGCAAGGCGGATTGCCTCCAATCCCGAACCGCACTGGCGGTCAATTGTTATACCTGGAACGGACACTGGTAGATCACTTTCCAAGGCTGACAACCTGCCCAAATTCCCTCCAGGTCCTACGGCATTTCCTAAAAGAACTTCGTCTGGTTCCTCGTGGAGATCTTTTGAAAGCTCTTCAATGACAAAAGCTGCCAATTGTTCTGGGAAATACTCCTTCAAAATGCCACCTTTCTTTCCAATTACCGTCCGTTTGGCTTTAACGATCACTGCCCGGTTCATATGAGTACTCCCTGTTCGAACATCCTTCTTATCTCCCGACGAGAAATCTTCCCGCCAGTGGTATAAGGGAAGTTCTTTACCTTTCGGAAAATTCGGGGAATTTTATAGGCAGATAAAGTTTCAAGACAGTAATGCTTTAAAACAGGGATTGACACATTTCCTATAATGCAAGCAACTGCTTTTTCTCCCCAATGCCCGTCTTTAATGCCAAATACAACCACCTCTTCCACCCCGGGACATTTTTTCAAAGCCTCTTCGATTTCCTGGGGGTAAATATTTGTTCCACCATAGAGGATCATGTCATTTTGCCGTCCTAGTATGTAAAGGTAGCCTTTCTCATCCATTTTGGCTATATCATATACCGTTGCCCAATCATCTTGTCAGTACCTTTCTCGTTTCTTCTTCATTATCTATATAACCGTCAAAAAGCATTTTACTTTTTACGTATAATATGCCTTCTTCACCGATCGGGACAGGTCCATTTTCTCCACGTATACAGATTTCAACATTATGAAAAGGCCGCCCAACAGATGCAGCATATTGCTTTTGCTGACTACTTTTTAAAACTGTGACATAACTGAGCTCTGATGTTCCGTAGAACTCATAAAGCTCAGCACTGGGAAAATGCCGTCGCATTTGTTCCTTTGATTGCGGCAGCCACTTAGCCCCGGTAGAAATAAAGGAAACAGACTTTTCACTCTTACAGCCTTCTTTTAGTAATCCCTGGATCATAGTTGGTACGACATAGGCCGTAGTAATCGGGTACTGATCCAGATTATCCATAAACCGGGTCGGGAAAACTTGGAAAGCAAATAAATGGTACCCCCTAAGAACAGCGTACTTAAAGCCCCATATAAAAAGGTCGAATTCACAAAGGAACCCGGAATTAATACATGTTCCTTGTCTGTCATCCCAAGATCTACTTGATTGCATCGAAAGCTTTCGATCCAAGAAGTATGAGATCGTACGAAGGCTTTTGGTTTGCCTGTCGATCCGGAAGTAAACCCGATATAAAATGTAGCCTCCGTATCATCCTGGATTGTTGGCAATGACAAGCCGGGATGAATCCACTTTTCGATTTCATCTGAATAAAGAACCCGTCTAGAGAACCTTTGAAACGTCAATTTCATCTTATCGTCGGCAATAATCAGATCGGGATTTGTTTGCTCAAGACGTTCTTTTATTTCTTGATCCTTCCATCTAATATCTCCAACAATACTAGCCCAACCGGCTGCACTGGCTCCGGCAAATAATTGTAAGAATAAACTTCCATTAGGTAAAAATAAGGCCACACGTTTATGAATAGAAGCCTCTTTAAAAAAGGCAACGGCCGTCCTCTCCACCAATTCTTGCCACTCTATATAGAAGACTATTTCATTTTCTGTAACGATAGCAGGTTTATATGGATACTTTTTTACAGATATGTTATACGTGCTAGTGATTCTCAACTCATACTTCAACTCCTTTTGTCAATCGGATCGATTTTTGATTTTTATATTCTAATGGCTAGAATCTTCATCAATTCTATAGTTTTATGTTAACTTATTTCTCAAAAAGTTAACACAATTATAAAACCTATCCCCGTCTCCTGTAAAGAATCAGGAGGTTCATTCGTATGACTGCATTTTGCCGTAAATGGAACAGGGGAAACTCAGGAATATAACAAATCTCGAGGAGTGCCTGAAATTCCATATCACGACCACAAAAATTAATTGACAATTCTAAAATAAAAAACTACTATAAAATCAAAACAACTGGCATGCCACATGCCAGGCTTTTTAAAATGAATTTAGGAGAAATTATGAACCTTTCAAAAGTAAAACCCATATCTCTGAAACAACAAGCATTTGAGTCAATTAAAAATGCCATTATCGAACAGTCAATTCTTCCTGGTGAAATATTATATGAGCGTCAATTAAGTGAAATGCTGGGTATAAGCAGAACCCCTGTTAGGGAGTCAATCCCACTATTAGAGCTAGAAGGGTGGGTAAAATCCGTTCCAAGAAAAGGGACTTTCGTTTGCAATATATCCGAAAAAGATGTAGAAGAAGTGATTCAAATTAGAAGGGCTATTGAATCTTTAGTCGTAGAACTATTAATTCCAGCCATATCGGATAAAGAAATTGAACACATTGAAGAAATATATGGAATACAAGCCCAATTAATACAAGATAAAAATAAGTTTATTAATACCGATAAAGATTTTCACATTTATTTAGCCCAATTGAGCGGTAATGTTCGTTTATCGAATTTAATGCAAACCATAAGTGACCAATTGCGCTGGTTTGGAGTTCGGGCCCTTGGTGCCCCCGATCGAAATGAACATACGTTAAAAGAGCACGCTGCGCTTATTGATGCTATTAAAATGAGGGATATTGAGGAGGCAAAAAAAGCCGTCATTACTCATATTAATCGTACACGTGAAGCTATACTTAAAAATTTACAATTATAGAATCTATTCATTTATGATCCTTGAAGGAGGTGGTTGCAGAATAAGAAGCCAAAATAAAAGTTTACTACTAATACTAAAGGAGTGACAAAAAATGTATCTTATGAAGTATGCTTTACAAAATGGTGAAGAGGTTACGTTTCCTGTAAAAAATTCTGCATGCATTGGCTATTCAGGGCGTAACCAGGAGATGGTAAAAAAACATATTGAAGAATTAGCATTAGAGGGAATTGCACCTCCCCCATCCATTCCAATGGTTTATCCTGCAAGCAATATTTTAGTAACTCAAGATGAAGAGATCCATGTTTTAGGTAAAAAGACTTCTGGTGAAGTGGAATTTGTTCTATTAATCCATAACGGAAAAAAATACGTTACGGTAGGTTCTGACCATACGGATCGCGAGTTGGAAGCATACAGCATCCCATATGCGAAACAAGCAACACCCAAACCGGTAGCTAAGGAAGCTTGGTTGCTGGATGAAGTGATTGATCATTGGGATGAACTGCAACTAAAATGTGAAATTTTTAAAGATCATAATTGGATCGCTTACCAAGATGGACATGTTACTGCTAATTTGGCTGTCGATGATATCCTGAAGTTTGCGGATAGTAAACAAGCGATTGATCCTGAAGGAACGATTTTATTTTGCGGAACGGTTCCGATCTTGGGCGGACAATTCATATTCGGTGATGGATTCCGTCTAACCTTAACAGATCCCGTTCTTGGACGTACGATTAAACATGAATATTGGGTTAAAGACATTACTATCTAATATTGCAGTAAGGGGATGAACGGAAATGAAAATCGCCGTCTGTCAAATGGAGATTATTCAAGGGGATAAGAATATTAATCGCGTGACAGCAGAACGAATGATTACAGAGGCTGCCCAAAATGGCGCCCAAGTTGTAGTATTACCGGAGATGTGGACATCTGGATACGATTTTGCACAACTGGATCAGCATAAAGAACCGCTTGAGGGTTCTACATATCAATTTCTTTCAGAGATAGCTGGCAAACAAAATGTTTGGGTTGTTGGCGGGTCACATCCCGTTGAATTTCCTGAAGGAGTCCGTAATACCACCCTCACCTTTAACCCTAAGGGAGAGTTACAAAATATCTATAGCAAAGTCCATCTTATCGGCTTAATGGCTGAAGATCAATATTTGGTCCCTGGAACGGACTGTCATGTATTTGATCTAGACGGCCACTTGGCAGCAGTAGAAATTTGTTATGATATTCGTTTTCCAGAGCTTGCCCGGAGTTATGCAGTTGAAGGAGCAAAAATTCTTTTTATTCCTGCTGAATGGCCCATTCAACGTGAAGATCATTGGGTAGCATTGCTCAGAGCAAGAGCCATTGAGAATCAAATGTTTGTTGTAGGGGTAAATACGTCAGGAAAGAATGAAAATGATGTATTTAATGGTCATTCCATGATCATAGATCCATGGGGGAAAACGATTGCCGAAGCTGGATCTGATTCTACTATTTTATATTGTGATGTTGATTTAGATTTGGTTACTAGTGTAAGAGAAAGAATGCCAGTTTTTAAAGATAGAAGACCATCTGTTTATAAACTTTAAAGGGGGATGATCAAATGGCTAAGCGCTCAGGTTTACGGTGGTTTTTTGCATTTTTATTCTTTATTATCGGATTAGTTGCCTATATGGATCGGTCAAACATTGCAGTTGTTGCCACTCCAATGATGAAAGATTTCGGAATGGATAAGGTTCAATTTGGATTTCTGAATTCATTATTTTCCTTAGGGTATGCTGCTTCTCAAATACCTGCAGGTTTATTAAGTGAAAAATTTGGTGCAAGATTTATTGTTACCTTTGCACTTATTTGGTGGTCGGCATTTACAATGTTAACAGCAGCAGCCAGATCCTATGGACTTTTAGGGGCTGTTCGCTTCCTATTTGGTATAGGAGAAGGTCCTATGTATCCAGGAAATGCAGTTTTTAATACCTATTGGTTTTCAAAGAAAGAAAAAGGACGTGCATCCAGTGCCCTTCTTGCAGGATCTTATTTTGGTCCAGTAATCGGCCCAGCCATTACTGTTGGAATCTTTCAAGCATTTGGCTGGCAAGCTGCATTCTATACTTTCGGTATTGTCGGAATTATAATCGCTATCATTTGGTTAATTCTTGGTAGAAACAAGCCTGAGGATCACCCTAAAATCTCTAAGGAAGAATTGGAATATATTCTTAAGGAACGCTCCGTTTCAAAAGAGGTTAAAAAAGCAGCCCCTTGGAAGCAGCTTTTAAAGAATGTTCGTTTCTGGATTTTTGGTCTAACTTATTTTGTCACCATATATATTGTTACTATTTATTTAGTCTGGCTCCCAACGTATCTTCAAGAAGCACGTCATTTAACTTTGGCAAAGTCAGGACTGTCTGCTAGTTTACCATGGTTAGCTATTTTTATTACGGTTATGTCGGGTGGAGCTATCTCTGATAAACTTTTAAGTAAAGGAAAATCAAGAATGGTAGCACGAGGTGGACTTGCCATTGGCGGACTTGTTGCTTTTGCCATCACCATGTTTTTGGCATCTAGGGCAGAAAGTACGACAATGAGTGTTCTTTGGCTAACATTATCACTTGGTTCTTTAGGATTTCCAGTAGTAACATCTTGGGCAGTTGCTAATGATTTAGGGAAAGAGTTCGCTGGCTCTGTTTCCGGTTGGATGAACATGTGGGGCAACATTGGTGCTTTTTTATCACCACTTGTATGCGGATGGTTAGCACAAACCATCGGATGGAATGCAGCACTTCTAATTAATATTATTCCTATAATAGTAACAGCCATTTTATGGTTTGGTGTTCGCCCAGATCACCCTCTTTTCAAAGATCAAAATGACAGCGCTACATTAGTTAAAAACGCATAAATGATGGTGGGATAAAGGATGAAGATATCTATAAAGTTAAAACCTAAAGCGAAAAAACCACCTCTGCCCTCGGAAGCACTAGGTGGTCCACAAGAATTCTGTTAAATACCCACCAGGCTAATGGTGAATATTTAGGGAGAAGAAAAAACTTCTCCCTTTTTCATTATACCTACACAAGAAAAAAATAACGATGATAATTCTTACTCTTGTTGTTTACTTGAGGGGGACTGCCCCCACTGACCGATTCTTTTCTCCAAAATTCCTGATAATCCTCAAGTGGTTAGCAGGTAAGCCTATAGGCTTTTATTTTAGCCAAACTTCATTTATACCAACACACGGACAAAAGCAAAGTCAATGGTGGCTGATAATGGAGTGGTTCTCTATCCGAGATTCTGGTTCAATATGTCCGTGACGATGGCTCTATTCAAGTAAAATATTCATTGTAAGATGTCCATGAAATACTTATATATCAAAATTTTAGTCCTCTTCAAATAAACAAATCTAATTAATAATTTGTCTTTTTACAGTGACTGATGCTGATAGTCGTACTATTCAGTTGCACTTCCATAATATCATTTCATCCAACTCTTTTTACCTATCACTCTTCGACAAATATCGGGTCGTGACAGTGGCACTGGAATTAATTTTGACCTTAATCTTAACCTCCCTAGAAAACTGGGAAAGTTGCTATAAAAGTACTACCACGGCCATATTCTGACTCGACTTGAATTTCTCCATTATGTGCATGTACAATTTCTTGTACGATTGATAAACCTAAACCCGTACCTCCAATTTTTCTCCGATCGGAGTTATCTACCCGATAGAACTTTGTAAATAACTTATTTATGGCATCTTTAGGAATCCCTAGACCCGTATCAATGATTGCTATTTTCACTTGGTCTTCTTCATGTATTATCCTTACTTTAATGATCCCACCATCTGGTGAATATTTAATAGCATTATTAATTAAATTCGTAAAAACCTGCTTAATTTTGCATTCATCACCTAAAATGACTGGGTCGGAATCATCAATTTCCAGGATTATTTCATGTAGTTTTGTGCTGACCTGCTGAGCCTCTATTACACTGTCTAAAATAGGAAGTAATTTAATCGGGTTTTTCTCATAGGTTTGTGCACCTGTTTCCATTCTTTGTATATCAAGAAAATCATTTATCAAATTGGTAAGTCGCTTGCTTTCACTTAAAATATTGCTCAAATATTGTTTCTGCTTTTCTGGCTTTATTTCACGTCTTAACAATAGTTCAGTAAACCCAAGAATACTGGAAAGCGGGGTTCTTAATTCGTGGCTGACAGTACTGACCAATTCGGACTTCATTTGATCAACCTCGTAATTTTTCGTTATATCACGATGAATCAGTACTTTGCCGAGCATGGTATCTGCGTGATACAGTTCTTCACAAAAGACTTTTATCATTCTCTTTGAATGAGCTAATGTATAAATAAACGAATCCTCAGATGAATCCAATATTTTAGTTAAATTTTCAACAAATTCACCTTCAATTACCTGCGATTTCATAAAGCTTGTCCATTCTCCCCATGTTCTGCCTATAAAGTAGGAGTATGAGCATTGAAATAATTCACATAAATAATGATTTACTTGTAAAACTACACCACTTTGGTCTATTAATTGAACACCTTCTTTTAGAGTATTTAAGATATCCTGATTTCTCTTTCGTTCGGCTTCAGATTTTTGATAGAGAGAGATTTTTTCCAAACTAATTCCAATACTTTTAGCAAGGGAAATGAATTCATCCATCTCTGAAACTCGGTAATGTGAAGAAAAACTCGAAAACATCATGACCGCAATCACTTCTTCAGTTGAAGATATAACTGGCAAAAAAAGGTCATTACAGTAAATTTTATCTTCGTGGTATCCTTTATCAGCAATTTCCTGCTGCCTTCTCACCGAAAAAGGCTTCTTCGTTGCTGTCAATTGTTCAAACAAGGGAATTTTCATATGGGTCAAGAATTGATTTACCCCCGAGAGCGGTACCCCATATGAGGCATAGGCTTCATCAAAGGTCATTGTAATGATCCCTTTATCTGCATCAATGATTTTGCACATATTGACAACAATGCTATCAAGTACCTCCTGTAAGTTTAATGTGTTGGAAATTTGATTGATAATTTGATTGTGGCGTTTTAATTTTTCCTTATTTTCCATAAGCTTGGTTAGTGTATCTTCCAATTCAGTCTGTTGGGCAATCAATTCTTCGTTATGGGCCAATAAATCCTGCTCCTTCTCCTGAACCTTTTCGGCCATTCTTTTAAATGTAGCAGATAACTGGCCAATTTCATCTTCCTTTGATGTGTCAAGATCAATGGTCGTGTTTTCTCCACTTGCAATTTCATCCGCAGCCATAGCCAATTTTGCCAGAGGCCGACCCAATTGTTTAAACAAATAACCTAAAATAGTCAAAAGAATAATGAAACTTAATAGCATAATAATGACAAATACTACCTGTATCTCTGTTTGCAAATCAATGAGCTTTTGAAGGTGATTTTCATTTTCCATGTCAACTTTTTGGAGTTGATTATTCATTAACTTTTGGAATGAATCAATTTTGGGAGTCACTTCTTCTTTTGCAAGTTTTACAACTTTAGCCTGATCTCCGGATTCAAAGATAGAGTTAATAGCTGGCAATTTATCATTAAAATAATAGCTGGTGAATTCTTCTACAGATTGGATGAAATCCTGATTATTTATCGGAGAATTTATTTTTTTATATTTGCTTATTAGTTTTCTTACGTTTGCTTCCTGCGCAATAGCGTTATTTTTTAAACCAACATTGTTAAATGCCAGATATCCACGCTCATTAAAAAAGGTATCATCAAAACAATTATCTAAATCCTTTGTAATTTTCTCCTCCTTGGTAAGCTGATAGCTTTCGGTTAGGTATGAATGATTTAACATATTGAGCGTTGTCAAAAAAGCCGCAGCTCCCAATGCAAAAAGGAAAAAATAGATACCCATTAATAGGACAAACCGTCTTGAGATACTTTTCTTTCTGATGTATGTGTTAATTCTCATTGAAGATCACCTTAATTTTTTCAAGCAACTCATTAGGACTAAATGGCTTGGCCATAAAATAATCTGCCCCGGTATCAAATGCTTTTTCTTGATCAGATAATTGGCTCTTAGCTGAAAGCATCAGAATTTTTACATCCTGTTTTTCTAACCTAACGATTTTAATTACATCAAGCCCTGTTAAAACTGGCATCATATAATCTAGAATAATTAGGTCATACTGATTTTCTTTGATGTAATGAAGTGCTTCCTGGCCATCCTCAGCTTCATCAATAAGATAAATTTCATCCTCAAGCGTATCCACAATCAACATTCTTAAAATTTCTTCATCTTCAGCCAATAAAATTCTTTTCATTAAAATCATCCTAAGCTTTATTTTCGACAAGGGGGGATTCAGACTCAAAATCTTGATTTTTGATGCGTTGAATTAATTTTTTCATCCTTGAATGGAGATTTTCAATATTAAAGGGCTTGGTCATATAATCATCTGCCCCAAGTTTTAGTGCTCTTTTTATATCCTCTTTGCTGTTTCTTCCGGTTAGCATCATCACAAGAACATGATTAGAAACCTTGGCTTGTTTTACTTTTTCCAAAACCTCAAAGCCGTCCATTTCAGGCATAACCCCGTCGAGAATTAAAAAGTGATCTCCACGTTGTTTAAGACGCTGGGAGGAAAGGAAAGTTGGTCCATCTTTAAATTCCTGTAAGTCAATATCATAATGGTCAATTTTAAGCGTCCGTAACTCCTGCATTAACATAGTTCTTATAATCGCAATATCATCGATAATTGAAATAAATAGCCTTCTATTCTCATAGTCTTCCCCGGGGCTTTTCATGTACTCCACTCTTGCTCTTCCGGATTCCTTTGCCCTATATAATGCCTGATCAGCAAAGTTCAAAGCATCTTTAATGGTTGTTTCAGGGCGATTGATCATATGAATTCCGGCGGAAAAGGAAACTGAAAATTCCTGACCATTTGATTCAAAACGAATTTTTGAGAAATCATCCAATAGCCTTGTGATAATTTCATATGTTTGATGATCACTTGTATTTGGAAACAAGATAATAAACTCTTCCCCGCCATACCTAAAAGCGATGTCTGTATTTCGCATACCTTCCTCCAAAAAAGTAGCAAACGCAGACAGAACCATGTCTCCTGTTGGATGTCCAAAGTTATCATTGACCTTTTTAAAAAAATCAATGTCCAGCATGGCTAAACAAAATGGCTGGCCATTACGCTTTAAATCGTTCAAACTGCGATTATAAGTAACATGTAAATAACGTCGATTATACAGTTTCGTAAGCTCGTCGATTAAGGCAGACTGTTCGAACAGTTTTTTTCTTTCCAGATGATGTTCAATACGAACAGTCAATTCCTCTAAATCAAGCGGTTTCTCTAAGAAATCATCTGCTCCAATTTTGAGAGCGTGTAACCGTGTTTCTTTGTCGCACATTTTACTAATCATGATGATTGACACAAATTGCTTGCGGCTATAAGGCCGTAACGCTTGGATGGTTTCGAGCCCAAGCAGACTGGGGGAATTCTCATTAATGATTACACAATCAGGGTTTAAATCGAGATATTGCGAAATTACTTTCTCTTCGGATGAATTCGTAACGACAATCCAACCTTTTTTTTCAAGAAATTCCTTTAAAAAAATGAGGTTTGAGATATCATTCCCGATTACCTGAATAAGTGGGGTATGATCTGTTTGTGAGAGATTCCTGCCATGAATCTCTCCAGACTCAAATGTTTCATAGTTTTCAGTAAGAATAATTAATTTATTGAGAAGTAACTTTAATTCTTCTCTTTCCCAGATTTCCTTTTTTGCCCTATTAATCTCTTCCATCAAATTATTTGATATCATATATATATCCATTAGTTCCACAGTTCCTGAAGTTCCTTTAATTGAATGGAGAAACCTGTACACTTCCGAATTGGCAATAGGCTCCTGCTCCCCCTTTTCAAACCAAAGAGAAAATTGCTTTTTTAATTTTTCCAATAATAAGTTTTTATACGTAGTTAAATTCACTTTTACCACCTTTTTCTAGTTTGTGAGCAAGCAGGTATGAAAAAAATTGAAATTAGTCGTTTATAAATCTTTTACCGTCACAAAGCTACTCCCTGGTAGGATAGGGTTTTTCTTAAGCTTAACTCCAATGGAGTTCAATAACTTTATAAGTTCTTCTTGTTCTCTTTTCTTTACTTGAAATTCTACACCATACTTATATAAACCATTATTCTGTTCTTTGGACCAAACAATGTGTCCAATTACCTTTAATTCCTTAAAAGCTATCTCTGTTAAAAATAAAAGCTGAATTTCTTCCTTTACCGGGAGATGCAGGCTGGAGAAAAAGCATAATCCACCTGGACCGATATTTTCAATAAATACTTGGGAACTTCCTAGATTTAGCTTTTTATTGCCAACTTTATCAATAGTCATATTAGCCGCCAGCAGATGCGTCTTAAATTTAATCCTGAAGTATTTCCTTTGATTTATTTTTTCTCGAGAATTTACATCATTTATTTTCTCCCATGTGTTATTCCTAAAATACTCTCTGAATTTATGTTCAGATATGGGTTTGCTATAGAGATATCCTTGAATTTCATCACAATTTAATTGCTTTAGTAAAGAAAGCTGTTCATTTGTTTCTACCCCTTCTGCCACAACTGTTTTTTTCAACTTATGGCAAAGATGTATAATCGACGAAGTAATTTCAAAGCTATCTGGGTCCTTGTGAATATTGTCTATTAGGCTTTTATCTATTTTAATTACTTGACAAGGAAACTTGCTTAAATAATTAAGCGAGGAATATCCCGTCCCAAAGTCATCCAATGCTATTGTTATGCCCGAACTTCTCAACTCATTTAATGTCTTTAAAACTTGCTCTTCCTTTTGAATGATTACCGTCTCAGTTATTTCAAATTCAATCCATTTTGGATGAACGGCTGACTCTGTTAAAGATGATAAGACCATGTCGACAAAATTAGGCTGCAGCAGCTGTAAAGCAGATAAGTTTATTGATATTTTTTTTACCGCTAAACCTTCACTTTGCCATTCTTTTATTTGATTGCATATTCTTTTTATCATCCATTCCCCAATTTGAACAATTAATCCGGAATCCTCCGCCATAGAAATAAACTCAGTCGGTGAAACAATTCCCCATTTTGGGTGGCTCCAGCGAATGAGAGCTTCTGCAGACACAATTTGATTCGTTGTAGGATCAAAGCGAGGCTGAAAGTCAATAATATACTCATTATTTATTAATGCCTTTTTTGAGTCATTTCTTAAGGTAAATTGTTTAAAGTTATATAAACTCATAGTTGGTGAAAAAATTAGGAACTGATTTTTTCCACTCTTTTTAGCACGATACATGGCAACTTCCGCATTTTTCAATAGCTTATCTTTCGTTTCCCCGGAATATGGAAAGATGCTTACCCCCATACTTGCAGAAAGATGCACTTCTTCTCCTTTAATGTTGTATGGTTCATTGTTAATTTTTGAATGGAGTTTAGATAAAACTTGAACAACTTCCTCATAGTCGTCCAGACCTTTCACAACCAAAATAAACTCATCACCGCCAGGCCTAAACATACAGACTTCGCTTTTAAGTTCATCATTTATTTTGGAAGAAAAGTCTATCAGAAGTTGATTGGCATTTTGCCGGCCAAACATATTATTCACATATTTAAAATCATCTAAATCAAGGTAGACAACAGCTATGAGAGCATTATTTTCCTTGGCGATATCTATCTCTTTACTTAAACAGACATCAAGCTGTTTATAATTAGGCAATCCTGTTAACATATCACAGTATTCCATTTTCTCATATAAAAGTTTTTGCTCAGTTATTTCTCTATGAATAAAAACAATTCCGTTTATATCAGGATCGTGTAGCATATTTTTAGCTGTCATTGCACATGAAACCCATGAACCACTTTTGCTTCTAAACTCAATTTCAAGGGTATCTGGACTTTCAAAGTTACTCTTTAGTTTTTTAAACCATAATTTAAGCTGAGGGTGACTTTCCTCCCTAACGTAATCATATCCATTTTTTCCTATTAGCTCTGAAGGACTGTAACCAAAGACTTTTTTAATTGCATAACTTACATACTTAAAGTTTCCATATTGATCAACGATGCCAACTACCTCATCCGGTGGGGCTGCCAATAGTTTTTCTTGCAGAAGTACTTGTTTTTCCTTTTCTTTCTCTTCTGTTATATCTTTTCTAATTGTTAAAAAACAAAAAGGTTTGTTACTTTGATCAGTTATAGGAAAAATAGACATGAAGTACCAAACAACTGTGCCATCCTTTCTTTTGGCGGCAATTTCCCCCTCCCATATATCCCCCATAAGGAGCGTTTCCCAAAGATTTTGATAGAATTCTTCCGAATGGAGTCCAGTTTTAAAGATTCTTGTGTGTTGACCAATTAATTCCCAATGTTCATATCCAAGCGCAGCACAGCATTTATCATTTACGTAATTAATAAAACCATTTAAGTCCGTTATAAGAATCTGTGTTTCCTTGTAAACAACATCATTTATTTTCTTAATCTTTAAATTAAGTCCTTCAGTTTCCGGAGGATTTAATTCATTTAAAACATTTACCTCTTCTTGATTCACTCGAACATTTCTATTCGAAGAATAATCGTTGCTATTTTCTTTTGTATTTACCAAATCCCAAATTTTATCTGTTTTATTATTTTTCCTGGTAAAGTTAAACAACTAAATAGCCCCCTTTTTTGATGAATAAAAAACTAGTAAGAGTCTGCAGGTTTTAAAGTGTAAATTGATTAATCTCTATTTCTCTCTACCTCTTGCATTATGGTATTTACACCATGACAATAATGAAAAATAAAAATGCAGAATCATATTGTTCTAAAACATCTTTCATCATATTTACAAAATAAAAAAAGTAAAATCACAAAAAATGGGATTTTACTTTTTTTCCCACTTCCTTCGGTAGTTCAGCCACCATAGCCATTGCTTTAGGTCTGGAACTTTGCGTCCTTATCTTTCGATAAGTTTGCTATTATCAGTAAAGTGATATATTCCGTTGTTTTTCTAATCAAATTTTAATATAAAATAGGTGAAAAGTCCGCACAATCAGACAATATTCACCAAATTTTTGATTTTTGTTCAAACTTATGTCGAAGTATTGTGTTGATTAAATATCAATTAGTTATATTTTAATAGGATTATTGTCATGTGATACTTTTAAATTATTCACGGATAACTAGTAATAAGCGCTCTTTCTAGAAGAATTTAAGTCCGATGTTTGTTAACGTCAATTAGAGGATCTCTGTCCTGCACTTACGGGCTCTGATATCCGCAGACAGGGCTTGTTGGAGCTGAAACTTTTTGAATAATTTATGAAAAAATTGTAGAATTTTGCGAAAATACAAATTATCTAGGTATAGTTATATTGAAAACGGTTACATTTTTGGGTAATATAAGTTGTGTCAGAATACTAGGGACACATCTTACATCTCCAGAACTTTAAGAAATGTTTAATACGTTGTACTGCGCCGTACCTCTTTACATTTCTTATATGCTAACAAACATACATGTAACCATCTTTGTTCAATACTTCAGATTCTCTCCATCTCTGTTTATGCCAATCAGGGCTCCATAGATTCGAAAATGCTTTAATCTACTATTTGAAAAACAACCTACCATGAATAGCGACAAACAATTACTTAAAATGAACTTCAGCCAAAGGTGGTGATGATATTTCGAGATTTAAATGTTTATGATTTCATTTCATTTCTATGGACGAAGCCTATTTACGAGCCTATTTATTGGAATCCTATTATATCAATCCTATCAAGGAGCTGAGGAATTATTTTATGAATAAACGACAAGATCGATTTAATATAATCGTTTCCAAAATGAAAAAAGCATCTTCAGTCAAAAAATCCAGAAGATATTGTGTTTCAGAAATGAAAAAGCAACAGAATCCATTGTTTGAAGAACATTATGCGGTTAATCAATTCTTCATGTATATGGCAGGCTTTTATGATCGCCGTAACAAAGCATGTACGATCGTTAGAGAAACAAACAGAATGTTTGTGGTTGAGAAGTCCCCACTGGAAATCTTGGATTATAGCATTAAAAAAGTAGGTTATACCCTAAAAGGAGCGATGGAAACATCTAGAGAACATAATGGGAAAACAATGTGTCCAATTATGGTTAATCTATTATTGGAACTTGTTCTTTTTCCTACTCAGTCAGCAAAGCATGTTGAAACGATATGGTTAAATCCAAACCAAATTCATCGAACAGATTACGCTAAATACATAGATCGAAAAACAAATATTGAGTTTAAAAATGGGAATATCATTACTGTTGATTCTAGATTATCATCCTTAAACAATAAACTAAAGAGAGCCGAACAATATCGCGATTCAACAGTCGCAGCCGCAAAACCCCCATTATCATTAATCAAGAATTCGAATATGGGAAAGTTCTTCCTACTTACTTTGGTAACAATAAAATGGTTACCAAGTATATTTGAAATAATGTATTAGTCATTCAAGGATCATACTGTTACTTTTATATACTTTTAAAGTTACCTAGAAAAAAAATTTACACATCATTGATAGATTAAATCGTTATTGCTAGCAGCAGTTTGCCTTCACACGGCACTATAGCTGTAAATGCAAGTGATAAAAACAAGAACAAATGTGTCAAAAAGGCGATTCAAAATTTGTATCAATTAATTAATGTTTAATTGGAAAAAAATGTGAGCTAAATCGTTCAAAGGTTGTCCAGATTGGCTCTAATTTTTGTCTTAAGTGGCTCTTAAATATGTCAGCGCTGTCACATTTCCATGTCTTTTTCATCTGTATGAATCGATTAAAGAATAATGTGAATCTGACTTTCCTGGGCGTTCCATATGACGCCCCTTTTTATTTTTGGCTGTCCCCCTGGATAGGAATAGTGGCTCTCAACTTTGGATATAAGTGTAATAAAAAATCTAGTTCCTTTATTGGAGTATACTCATCAGGGCGTACCTCAACTTGTACACGATAGCCCTCCAGTCCTTTTAATCCAATACTAGATACTTTTACAGTCATTGAATGACCTCCTATCATAGGACAAATATTTTGTGGGTGGCAAATCAAATCATTGGAATGAGAAGATAAATAGATACATTAAATAGGGATTTTAAATAATAGATAGTGGAGTTGAAACATGAATAGTTTGAAGACGGAATGAAGGAATACCAAATCGATTTGAATAAGAGGATTTAAAATAAATTTTCTACACATACTCTTTTCTCCAAAATTCCTGATAATCCTCCAATGGATGAAAAAATTGTTATAAAATTTTTAGTTTCACAACTACGACTGACACAAAAGATTAACCTGCCACCCTTACTATTCTGTCATTTCATCCCATCTCTATTAACCTATCAAGCTTCGACAAATCTCGTGGCGTGACAGCTGGTTGACCCCCTTATAATGGACATATAACATAGAGAAAAACACGACATATCTGGATTCTTGGGGGGATAACTGGAATGGCCAAAAAACAAACAAGTGTCGAAATTAAGATAGAAGCTGCACTACAGATTTTAGATGGGAAAAAATCAGTTATAGAAGTGGCGGACGATTTAGGACTACATCGTGATACTGTGAATCGTTGGGTTAATTCATATAAAGAGAATGGAGAGGATGGACTTAGAAATCCAAATTCACACCGATTATCTCAATCAAAAAATAATAGTCAAAAAGTTAGAGAATTAGAGAAAAAACTAAAAGAAATAGAATTGGAGAATGAGATATTAAAAAAGTTCCAAACCTTTCTCAAGGAGAACGAATAAGCAAGAAATTTGAAGCTATTTCGTACTTGAGAAAGGAATATTCAGTTCGCCTTCTTTGTTCTGTTCTTGGAGTTTCTACAAGTGGTTATTATGCTTATATTAAAAGACCAAACGTACAAGTATCAGTTGAAGATCGTGAGTTATTAACAAAAATAAAAAAGGCATACTCTCTTCACAAAGGCACCTACGGAGCAAAACGAATTGCCAAATATTTATCTGCCAAAGGGACGCTTGTTAATCATAAAAAAGTAGCTCGCATCATGAAAGAGGCCAATCTTAAAGCAACAGTACGCCGTCCAAAGACTACCAAAGAATCCAAAGGAAAAGCTGCTGGTTATGTCTATGAAAACCTCCTGAACAGAGACTTCCATGCCACTTATCCGAATCAAAAATGGGTAACGGATATGACTGAAGTTTGGGTGGAAGATAAGAAGTTTTATGTTTCAGCGTTGATGGATTTATTTAATCGGGAATTACTTGCATTACAAGTTAGCTCCAGTCCAAACAAGGAGCTTATTAAAGCTACAATCGAAACTACTCAAAAAAGGAGAAAATTAAAATCATTAGAGGGCGTTATAATCCATAGTGACCAGGGAAGTGTTTACCGATCTTTTGATCACAATAAATTGGCGAAGACACTAAAGTTTACACCTAGTATGTCACGCAAAGCTAACTGTTGGGATAACGCTGTTATTGAAAGCTTCTTTTCTCATTTTAAAACGGAGTTTCCTTGCTTCTTTGAGGTAAAACTTTGTTCCTTTATGCAAAACATAAAAGGATTTGTTCACTATTACAACGAGAAACGAATCCAACAAAAACTTGGATTCGTCTCTCCAAAAGATTATTATAAAAATTACCAAAAATTATCTTAATGTCGTATTTTAAAAGTGTCTATTTAATAGGGGCTTGACCACAGGCACGGGAATATTGAGTTTAAAAATGGAAATATCATTACTGTTGATTCTAGATTATCTTCCTTAAACGATAAACTAAAGAGAGCCGAACAATATCGCGATACAACAGTCGCAGCCGCAAAACCATCATTATCATTAATCAAACATTAAGATATTGGAAAGCTCTTCCTCAATTCTTTTGTAACAATAAATTGGTTACCAAGTATATTAGATATACTGTATTAGTCATTCAAGGAACATGCTGCTATTTCCATATACTTGTTAGGTTTACCTAGCAAAAAATATAAATTGAAAAGAGGTGTTGCTACCCTGAGCAAATCTAGAAAAAAATTTAAAAAAATAGAAATTTATTATCTGGTCGTAAAGAAAGGTTTTATCATTAATATAGAAATTTACACATCATCAATAGATTATATCGTTAAGGCTAGTAGTAGTTTGCCTTCACACGGCACGGTAGCTGTATATGCAAATGATAAAAACAAAAACAAATGTGTAAATCAGGCGATTCAAAATTTATATCAATTAATTAATGTTTAATTGAAGTATATAAAGTGTGAACTAAATTGTACAGGAGATGGCTCAAAGCATGTCCAGATTGGCTCTATATTTTGTCTTAAGTGGCTCTTAAATATGGCAGAGCTATCACATTACCATGCCTTTATTCATCTGTATGAACCGATTAAAGAATAATGTAAATCTGACTTTCTTGGGCGTTCCTTATTTCGCCCCTTTTTCATTTTTGGTTATCCCGCTAGATACGTATAGTGGCTCTCAACTTTGGATATAAGTGTTATAAAAAATCTGTTTCCTTTATTGGAGTATATTAAATCAAACTTTTCAGGGCGTGACAGGGACTGAATTCAGTTCACAAAAATTTCACATTATCCTACCTGTCCTTTTGCCCCCTTTCTTTTTATATAGAAGGTGAAAGGGAGGTTCAAAATTATGACGATAAAAGCAGGTAGGATTGAAGATTTCATTGGTTTTTCACAGTTTGATTCCTTGAAGGAATTTAATGGTCATATCGAGCAGTGGATGGTTAAACACAAGGGGGCATTTTCAAAAGGTGAACTTGTTGCATTAAAGCGGCTGGTTCGCTATTCAGCTAAAATTCCAGGTGTTTGTAATGCTAAAATTGGAACACTGCTAAAGGTGATCCACGAAGAGTACAATGGCAACGGTATTTCCCGCTCTACCTTCAAGCGGATGACACTCAAGGCAAAAGAATTAGGTATCCTCACTATCTATGAAACAGGAAGAAAAAAATGGCTCTCAGACAGCCAATCTTTATGTGTTTAATCGTTTACCTGCATATGAACTACCCAAAGCAGAAAAAATGAACCACCCAGAAACTACTAATCCTTCAGAAACTAAAAATAAAGATATAAAAAAACGTTACGAAAGATCGGTTACGTTAGACCACACCTTTACGAGTGATCGTGTGCCAAAACCTTTTGTTCAATTAGTCCATTACTTTTTTGGAGATCCCAAAACCATTGAAGAATACTGGAAAATGGTCCAGATCGCTGCCTACAAAAATACTTGTGAAGAAGACCAAGACCAAGTACTGGAAGTCGGAATTCAAGCATTTAAACAGCTAATTCGCAAGATAAAATCAATGAAAATCAGAAATCCATTTGCATACTTTTACGGAATCCTGGATCGAAAGTTCATGGGGATTTTCATGGATGAGTTAGAGCAATTAATTGAATAATGCTCCCTGGCAAGATCAACACACACCAGGCACAATTCCACCGTTTTCTTTTAACAAGGCACGATTGTTCAATTTAACAGCTTCCCAAATGCTTTGATCGGTGATTCTATCCTTTCCTTGGAGATCAGTTATAGTTCTAGCAAGACGAAGGATTTTGATATGTGTTCGATTGCTCCAGTTTTTCTTTGCTGAAAATTGATCAAGCATCCGTTGCTGTTCAAATGTCAATGGGCTTAATTTTACTAGAGTATCATAATCTATTCTCGAATTGGTTATTTCTTTTCCATAACGATCATATTGCCTTTTTCGGGCTTCCTCCACTCTTTTGCGAATAATATGTGATGGTTCACCCTCTCTTTTCTCAGTTTTAAAATCAACTGAGCTTAAAGATAGATTAATATCAAAACGATCTCTTAACGGGCCGGATAATTTATTTTGATAAGAAAGAATTTGCTTTGGAGTGCAAGTACAATAGTGGGAGTTAGAACCTGCGTAGCCACAAGGGCATGGGTTCATGGCAGAAACTAAAATAAATGATGCAGGATATTTGATGGTTGCTTGCGTGCGGCTAATCGTCACAGTACCACTTTCTAAAGGCTGTCGAAGCATATCAAGGGTTTTCTTCGAAAATTCTGCAATTTCGTCTAAAAATAATACACCACGATGTGCTAATGACACCTCTCCTGGTTTAGGATATTGTCCGCCGCCAATGATCGAGATGGCTGATGCCGAATGATGTGGATTGCGAAATGGAGGCATATTTACTTGGGGGTAAGAATTTCCGCTTAAGCTATATAAACTCATCATTTCTAATTGGGCTTCCTTTGTTAATGGGGGTAAAATGGATGGAAAGCTTTCCGCCAACATACTTTTTCCACAGCCTGGTGGTCCCGTCATAAAAACATGATGCTCCCCAGCAGCAGCGACTTCCAAAGCACTTTTAGCATAGGAATGACCAATAATTTGTTGAAAATCAATATAATTCAAAGGGACAATTTCTTCTTTCTGTTGTTGTGAGAAAAACGGTAGAATATTCTGCCCTGAAAGATGTTGAACGACTTCATGCAAGGAGGACACATAAACAATTTCAAGTTCATCAAACTCTAATAATGGAAGTCTTTCATCAAAGGGCATGTACAATCGTTTTATTCCTAATCTTTTGGCAGCCAGCACCGTTGGCAGCATTCCTTTCAACCGGCTCAATCTCGCCATACAAATGATAATGCTCCAATAAAACCTGTATGATCAGGGATCTTAACCTTGAGTTCCTTAATGCTTAATAACACACAGATGGCCATTGCTAGATCAAACATTGGTCCATTTTTCTTTTGTTCGGATGGGGAAAGGCTAATAATGATTTTTTTATCTGCCAGTGAATGGCCAAATGAGTGGAGTGCTGCCATGATTCGGTCTTTTGATTCCTTAACAGAAGCATCCGGCAACCCGACAATGACAATCGATTCCACGCCAGCAAACGCCTTTACCGCAACATTCACAAAGTATCCTTCCATGCCTTTTAAACCAATACTCGTAACCTTAATGCTCACAATGACACCCCACATTCGTTTTTATTTAGTAGGAGTTTTCCAGTATCCGAAAAAGATAATTTAGTATAGCCAGACTTTAGATATTGCTCGTAATGTTGGGATTGCGGTTCAGGAAAATAAGAAAGGAGTTGTTTCGTATAGACGAGTGAAGATTTTTCAAGGAAGATGTATACACGGTAACTGCTCCAACGGTAATCTTCTAATGCTGTTACCATATTTGCTTTCAGAGGATTTAAGTGGATATATTTGCTTAATTCTAATTCATACTCTGATGAATCTATTAGCTCACTACCATAACGTTTATCAAAAACATGTCCTATATGGTGGTATTTCGCATTAAAATACCTAGCATATTTTGTATGAATGTACTTCATTACCTCTCCCTGGGAACTTTCCTCGTTTCAATCTGTAAATGAATATGATTGGTCATTAAACAATACGCATGAAGATTAAAATTATAACGATGTTTTGCCTCTTCAACCAATGATAAATACTTATCGCGATCATCATCATGGTGAAACAGAGTCGTTCTTCTTACTCCTCTGCTTGTAATATGATATTTTGCACCAGGAAACCACGGCCGACCTTTTCTGGCCAATAGCGATCACTCCTTTTATTAATTTGTATCTTGAAGAAAATAGGAAACTTAATAAATGAAGATGCAACAAAAGGATTTTTGAGAAGAAGGATTGGGGCAAAAAATTACTTAAAATAACTATACTCCAAAAATTCGACAACATCTTAAATATTCCTGCCCCTTTTTAACAAAATAAAGAGGACAAAGCTCTGTCCCCTCCAAATTAACAAATCTGAATGTTT
This sequence comes from Neobacillus sp. PS3-12, assembly GCF_030915385.1. GTDB lineage: Bacteria > Bacillota > Bacilli > Bacillales > Cytobacillaceae > JAEVLT01. The sequence continues at coordinate 2,288,170 of NZ_CP133268.1, forward strand.
GTCTTTTTGCGGTGCCTGACACCGATTGTCATGGGGAGAACCCATTTCCATACTCATGGTCGGAACAGGACATCTATGAAGGAGCACGTAAAATCATAAATGAATACTTCAAGGATTAACCAGTATTTTGCACAAAACTCCTCTAATCAACGAAATAGTGAATTAGAGGAGTTTTTATTGGTTAGTTGGCTGGAAAAATATAAGAGTTCTTTGTCAGAGAACTACAATGTTGTTGTAAACTAATCTTCAGTGGTCCTCCACCCCGTTAGAATGGTTCATTTCTTCCGTGAAAAGTGCTCAATTTGTCCGAGAAAGCTGCTCTTTTCAAACGAAATATTCAGGCAGTTATCCTGCAAGATAATTGGTTCCCTGACATTAATATTTATCGGGGTGTACACACCCTTACTATTCAGTTGCACTTCTGTACAATACTACCATTTCATCCATCACTATTAACCTAACAATCTTCGACAAATCTCGGGGCGTGCCGAAATAACTTCCATGGTCAACAACACTTCCAGTTACTTGCATTGCCTTTAACAAGTTATCTAAATAATACAAGCCCCCGCCTTCTTGAAGGTGGGGGCTATTTGACGCTTACTTGCAAACTGTATTCCTTCACTATTCTTCCCATACTGACATAGGTGCCAATTAAAACTGCCACCATTTCTATTCAGTTGCGCTTCTATAATATCATTTCATCCATCACTAATATCCTATCAATCTTCGACAAATATCGGGGCGTATCGGGGCGTGACAGGCACCGCAATTAAAAACGCATGAATTAAAGGTGGATTGTTGCTATTTGATGCATACCTTACAAATCCCCCTAACCCTTTGTAAGTGCTAGACTAAAGTGAACAGTTTACGACAAATAATTTTGAACACTTATTTACTAAAATGATTCTCCACTTTATGATAGATTTTTATACTTCTATGATTAGGCGGAGGATTTGAAAAGGTGGATAAGTTTGATATGTATATAGAAATTAGAGGGATGCTAAATCAGAAATATAGTATCTCATCTATCGCTAAGAAACTAAATATTTCGAGAAATACTGTTTACAAGTATATTCGTAAATCTCCTGAGGAAATGGCAGAATGGACGGCATCAACAATGATAAGAAGTAAGAAGTTAGACATTCATAAAGAATTAATACTTCATTGGTTAAGAGAATATCCAGATCTAACTGCAGCTCAAATCCAAGACTGGCTTAAGGAAAAATATCCAGAGTTCCAGGTTGGAGAAAGTACAGTAAGAAGTTATGTAAGATCCCTTCGGGAAGATTTTCAAATTCCAAAGGAATCCAGTGCTAGAGATTATCAAGCAGTTCCTGATCCTCCAATGGGCGAACAAATACAAGCAGACTTTGGTTTTAAAACAGTAAAAAACCAATATGGTAAACCAGTTAAGTTAGTGTTCATTGTCTTTGTCTTGGCCCATTCAAGATATAAATATATTGAATTTCAAAATCGCCCTTTCACGACAAAAGATGTTATTTCAGCTCACAGGAATGCATTTAAGGAATTTGGAGGGGTATCAAAAGAAATCCTGTATGATCAGGACCGACTAATAGTAGTATCTGAGAATGAAGGCGATATTTTACTTACGGAAGAGTTTCAACAGTTTGTAAATGAAATCAAATTTGAAGTTAAACTTTGTAGAAAGGCTGATCCGGAAAGTAAAGGGAAAGTAGAAAACGCGGTCAAGTTTATTAAGAAGTAAGCGTCAAATAGCTCCCACCTATTAACAGAAGAACCTCTATGAGATAATCTCCTCAAATAATAATTTGGGGAGGTTTTTAATTGGATAAGTTAAATTTACGTAAGGAATGGGAGCTTCGAATTACTGATTTTAAAGCTAGTGGTCAAACCCAAACTAAGTGGTGTGCAGATCACGAACTAAATATCCACCAGTTTAGGTACTGGTTAAGAAAATTTAACCCATCTGAATTAAATGAAGCTAGGGTATCATCAAATTCAAACTGGCTATCAATTGATGATATTGATGATCAAACAGGAACTGGGAACTCCTTATCTGTAAAGGTGGCGGGAGTTACAATTGAAGTGAAGCCAGGTTATGACCCGATGCTTTTTCTTGATGTAGTAATGAAGCTGAAATCTTTATGTTAAATGAAGCAACTGTAGATCGAGTCTACCTCGCACGAGGTAGTACAGATTTACGGAAATCTATTGATGGATTGGCTGTTCTTGTTAAGGAAGAATTTGATTTAGATCCCTTTTCTTCAAGTCTATTTGTATTTTGTAATCGTGGGAGAGATAAATTGAAAATCCTTCATTGGGAACACAATGGTTTTTGGCTATATTATCGCCGACTGGAACGAGGAAAATTTCATTGGCCATCCGACAGTAGTACAGTTCCTTTGAAAATTAGCCCACGACAACTACGATGGCTTCTTGATGGATTATCATTAGATCAAAAACAAGCACACCCTGTAGTAACGTAAGCGTCAAATAGCTCCCACCTATTAACAGAAGAACCTCTATGAGATAATCTCCTCAAATAATAATTTGGGGAGGTTTTTAATTGGATAAGTTAAATTTACGTAAGGAATGGGAGCTTCGAATTACTGATTTTAAAGCTAGTGGTCAAACCCAAACTAAGTGGTGTGCAGATCACGAACTAAATATCCACCAGTTTAGGTACTGGTTAAGAAAATTTAACCCATCTGAATTAAATAAAGCTAGGGTATCATCAAATTCAAACTGGCTATCAATTGATGATATTGATGATCAAACAGGAACTGGGAACTCCTTATCTGTAAAGGTGGCGGGAGTTACAATTGAAGTGAAGCCAGGTTATGACCCGATGCTTTTTCTTGATGTAGTAATGAAGCTGAAATCTTTATGTTAAATGAAGCAACTGTAGATCGAGTCTACCTCGCACGAGGTAGTACAGATTTACGGAAATCTATTGATGGATTGGCTGTTCTTGTTAAGGAAGAATTTGATTTAGATCCCTTTTCTTCAAGTCTATTTGTATTTTGTAATCGTGGGAGAGATAAATTGAAAATCCTTCATTGGGAACACAATGGTTTTTGGCTATATTATCGCCGACTGGAACGAGGAAAATTTCATTGGCCATCCGACAGTAGTACAGTTCCTTTGAAAATTAGCCCACGACAACTACGATGGCTTCTTGATGGATTATCATTAGATCAAAAACAAGCACACCCTGTAGTAACAGCAAGAACTGTTATTTAAATAATGAAAAATCGTAGAATTAGCCTGTTTTGTCGTATAATAAAATTATGAAAAAGTCAGCGAATTCAACTACCACAACCCCTACAATTGAAGATCTTCTACAACGCTTGGAAATGCTGGAGAAGCATAATGCAGAATTAGAGGCGAAGCTAAAAAAGCAGAACGAATTAGAGGCAAAAGTAAAATGGTTTGAAGAACAGTTTCGCCTTCTGCAGCAAAAAAGATTCAGCTTTTCCAGTGAAAAAACCAACCCCGATCAATTGGAACTTTTCAATGAAATTGAAAAAGAAGCAAATCCTGAATTGCCAGAACCTACTTTAGAATCTATCACCTATCAACGACGCCGTAAAAAACGCGGACATCGTGAAACGATGTTAGAAAACTTGCCTGTAGAGACGATTGAATATCGTTTATCCTCTAGTGAGCAAGTTTGTTCGTGTTGCGGTGGAAAATTACATGAGATGAGCACGCAAATGCGCCAAGAACTAAAATTCATTCCTGCGGAATTGAAAGTGGTTAAGCATGTTCAGTATATTTACTCTTGTCGTCATTGTGAGCGTGAAGAAATTGAAACGCCCATTGTCACAGCACCAATGCCTAAACCTGTCCAGTCTGGGAGTTTAGCATCTCCTTCTTTAATGGCTCATATTATGAACCAAAAATATGTAGATGGGTTGCCATTATATCGACAAGAACGGCAGTTTACCAGACTTGGAGTGATATTATCACGCCAAACCCTTGCCAACTGGATGATTCACGGAGCAAACCAATGGCTGATTTTGCTTTACGATCGTATGCATCAAATTCTTTTGGAAAATGATGTATTACATGCGGATGAAACAACCTTACAGGTGCTTCATGAACCTGAACGACCAGCCACATCAAAATCTTATCTCTGGCTTTACCGATCTGGAAAAGAAGGACCGCCAACCATCCTTTATGATTATCAGGAAACTAGATCCGGCAAAAACGCAGAGAAATTCCTATCAGGATTTAAAGGATATTTACAGGTAGACGGATACGCTGGGTACCATAAGGTACCTGATGTAAAACTTGTCGGTTGTTGGGCACATGCACGTCGTAAGTTCGATGAGGCATTAAAAGTATTGCCTTCTTCGAAGCGAATGACATCTGGGGCAGCAGCAAACGAAGGTCTCCATTACTGTAACCAACTATTTCGCATTGAGCGCAACCTAAAAGAGGTATCTCCTAAAGAACGTTATGAACAACGTATAGAACGCAGCAAGCCAGTCTTGAATGCTTTTTTGGCATGGCTAAAAATACAGGAGCAAAAAGTGTTACCAAAAAGTGCTTTAGGTCAGGCAATAACCTACTGTCTCAATCAATGGGATAAATTAGTGGTATTTCTCGAGGATGGGCGTTTAGAGATTGACAATAATCGCAGTGAACGCTCAATCAAGCCCTTTGTGATTGGAAGGAAAAACTGGCTATTCTCAAATACACCACGAAGTGCAAAGGCCAGTGCAATCATCTATAGTATCGTGGAGACAGCTAAGGAAAATGGTTTAAATCCATATTATTATCTTCGTTATCTGTTTGAGAAGTTACCCAACATTGATCTGACAGATAAAAATGACCTAGATAAAGTACTTCCTTGGTCAAAAACACTCCCAACCGTTTGTATAGATTTTAAAAACTTACCTAAATAATAACGCGATCCCCACCTGTCAACCAGGTGGGGATTATTTTACGCTTACATTAAGAATAACTTCATTAATAACAGAGTATTTCATAATATCGATACGTGGAATGAGCAGTCACTGAAATGGTTAAAAAGAACGTAAGCGTCAAATAGCTCCCACCTATTAACAGAAGAACCTCTATGAGATAATCTCCTCAAATAATAATTTGGGGAGGTTTTTAATTGGATAAGTTAAATTTACGTAAGGAATGGGAGCTTCGAATTACTGATTTTAAAGCTAGTGGTCAAACCCAAACTAAGTGGTGTGCAGATCACGAACTAAATATCCACCAGTTTAGGTACTGGTTAAGAAAATTTAACCCATCTGAATTAAATAAAGCTAGGGTATCATCAAATTCAAACTGGCTATCAATTGATGATATTGATGATCAAACAGGAACTGGGAACTCCTTATCTGTAAAGGTGGCGGGAGTTACAATTGAAGTGAAGCCAGGTTATGACCCGATGCTTTTTCTTGATGTAGTAATGAAGCTGAAATCTTTATGTTAAATGAAGCAACTGTAGATCGAGTCTACCTCGCACGAGGTAGTACAGATTTACGGAAATCTATTGATGGATTGGCTGTTCTTGTTAAGGAAGAATTTGATTTAGATCCCTTTTCTTCAAGTCTATTTGTATTTTGTAATCGTGGGAGAGATAAATTGAAAATCCTTCATTGGGAACACAATGGTTTTTGGCTATATTATCGCCGACTGGAACGAGGAAAATTTCATTGGCCATCCGACAGTAGTACAGTTCCTTTGAAAATTAGCCCACGACAACTACGATGGCTTCTTGATGGATTATCATTAGATCAAAAACAAGCACACCCTGTAGTAACAGCAAGAACTGTTATTTAAATAATGAAAAATCGTAGAATTAGCCTGTTTTGTCGTATAATAAAATTATGAAAAAGTCAGCGAATTCAACTACCACAACCCCTACAATTGAAGATCTTCTACAACGCTTGGAAATGCTGGAGAAGCATAATGCAGAATTAGAGGCGAAGCTAAAAAAGCAGAACGAATTAGAGGCAAAAGTAAAATGGTTTGAAGAACAGTTTCGCCTTCTGCAGCAAAAAAGATTCAGCTTTTCCAGTGAAAAAACCAACCCCGATCAATTGGAACTTTTCAATGAAATTGAAAAAGAAGCAAATCCTGAATTGCCAGAACCTACTTTAGAATCTATCACCTATCAACGACGCCGTAAAAAACGCGGACATCGTGAAACGATGTTAGAAAACTTGCCTGTAGAGACGATTGAATATCGTTTATCCTCTAGTGAGCAAGTTTGTTCGTGTTGCGGTGGAAAATTACATGAGATGAGCACGCAAATGCGCCAAGAACTAAAATTCATTCCTGCGGAATTGAAAGTGGTTAAGCATGTTCAGTATATTTACTCTTGTCGTCATTGTGAGCGTGAAGAAATTGAAACGCCCATTGTCACAGCACCAATGCCTAAACCTGTCCAGTCTGGGAGTTTAGCATCTCCTTCTTTAATGGCTCATATTATGAACCAAAAATATGTAGATGGGTTGCCATTATATCGACAAGAACGGCAGTTTACCAGACTTGGAGTGATATTATCACGCCAAACCCTTGCCAACTGGATGATTCACGGAGCAAACCAATGGCTGATTTTGCTTTACGATCGTATGCATCAAATTCTTTTGGAAAATGATGTATTACATGCGGATGAAACAACCTTACAGGTGCTTCATGAACCTGAACGACCAGCCACATCAAAATCTTATCTCTGGCTTTACCGATCTGGAAAAGAAGGACCGCCAACCATCCTTTATGATTATCAGGAAACTAGATCCGGCAAAAACGCAGAGAAATTCCTATCAGGATTTAAAGGATATTTACAGGTAGACGGATACGCTGGGTACCATAAGGTACCTGATGTAAAACTTGTCGGTTGTTGGGCACATGCACGTCGTAAGTTCGATGAGGCATTAAAAGTATTGCCTTCTTCGAAGCGAATGACATCTGGGGCAGCAGCAAACGAAGGTCTCCATTACTGTAACCAACTATTTCGCATTGAGCGCAACCTAAAAGAGGTATCTCCTAAAGAACGTTATGAACAACGTATAGAACGCAGCAAGCCAGTCTTGAATGCTTTTTTGGCATGGCTAAAAATACAGGAGCAAAAAGTGTTACCAAAAAGTGCTTTAGGTCAGGCAATAACCTACTGTCTCAATCAATGGGATAAATTAGTGGTATTTCTCGAGGATGGGCGTTTAGAGATTGACAATAATCGCAGTGAACGCTCAATCAAGCCCTTTGTGATTGGAAGGAAAAACTGGCTATTCTCAAATACACCACGAGGTGCAAAGGCCAGTGCAATCATCTATAGTATCGTGGAGACAGCTAAGGAAAATGGTTTAAATCCATATTATTATCTTCGTTATCTGTTTGAGAAGTTACCCAACATTGATCTGACAGATAAAAATGACCTAGATAAAGTACTTCCTTGGTCAAAAACACTCCCAACCGTTTGTATAGATTTTAAAAACTTACCTAAATAATAACGCGATCCCCACCTGTCAACCAGGTGGGGATTATTTTACGCTTACAAAAGAACAGGCAATGGCAAAATTCATAATGGCACAAAAAGAAGACCCGCCGATGTGTTTCTCGTCGAAAAGCAACACATGCGACAGGTCAACTTAATAAGCAATATTAACAAACCTAGTATAACAAGAAGTGTTCGAAAGGACAATACAATCATGTATCTTTTGAACCGGTACTCTGTTCCGTTAGGAACATTTCAAAAGTATCCAGATGTTCTTATCTATGAGACTGAAGATAATAAATTAATAATCTATGTACAAGATTCAGGGGAAATACTAGCTACACATATCATTAGCACAGATAAAGGGAAACTCATTCAGAATAGATCCCATCAACGAGATAAATCTAAGGGAATAAAAGAACTTATTGAGGTCATTAGTGAGCATTTTACAAATAAAGAACAAGCAACCATGTACTTAAATGAGTTGCGAAATAAATACCCACGCTACATTCGAGACCAACTAAGCCTAATTAAAAAGTGTACCGAAATAGGATCATTAGAAGTTATAGATGAGGCACTTGCACTTTGTTTGGAGAGACAGCTCTTTAGTGCGAATGACTTTCAGGATGTCGTATCCCTCTTTAAACGACAACGCCTGGTGAACAGTGTAATCGCCAGCGACCAACAGTTTGATTCAGATTATAACGACATCGCTGAGTTAACACTCGCAAAAACTGAGGCAAATCAACGACCATTAGAAGATTACTTCACGATCATGGAGAGTGCAAAATGAAGCAAATTAAATATTTACAAGACTCACTTGTCTCACTAAGGCTGGTCGAAACCTCAAAAAAGCTACCTTCTCTACTGGAAGAGGCCGAAAAGGAGCAGCATAGTTATATTGCTTTCCTGAATAATGTAGTGGAATTTGAACGAAAAATGAGAGAAGAAAAAAACATGGAAAAGCGATTGAAACTCGCATCTTTCCCTTGTATCACTCCACTGGAGGAATTTAACTTAGATGAACAGGAATCGTTAAGTTTAAAGCAGTTCAATCAATTAAAAGAATTAGCATGGATTGAACAATTATTTAATCTTATTCTATTGGGACCGCCAGGTGTGGGAAAAACACACATGGCGGTTGGATTAGGATTAGAAGCCATTAAACGTGGTTACAAGGTCTCATTTATATCAATGGGAGACTTGGTTCATACCTTGAAAACAATGGACATAACAAGGAAGTCCCAAACTAGGATTAAGAGAATAAAAGAATCACATTTAGTTATTATTGATGACCTGATGTACGCAGCGATGGACCCACGGGAGGCTAATTTATTTTTCCAATTGATTAATGACTTGTATAACAATTCATCGATTATCTTAACTTCCAATCGTTCTCCAAAAGAATGGACTGAGCTCCTAGGTGACGTTGGTGTAGCAACTGCTATATTAGACCGGCTCATCCATAGGGCCGAAATTGTTCATTTCAATGATTCTAGTTACAGAATGAAACATCGTGAAACAATTTTTAAAGAAGAAAGTGTTCAAAATAAATAAGCGAAATTGTTCAAATGTACTTGACGGTTACACCCTTTCCCTCTTTTATTACATTATCACCAATTTAACTATTTATAACTAGGGAATCTAATTGCTTTTTTAACATTTGACTTCTGTAAAACTTCCTCAATACCCTCGGCTGTATAATTGCGTATGGAAGCAGAATTACGGCATTAACAACAACTACACTTATCCAATCCTTAAAAAAGTATGAAAATACAATAACAATAGGTATTTTTACAATTGCTGCAATTGAATAACAGATGACCTGACATCTCAAAATACCAATTCCATTTGCAAAACATGATGAGGCAATATTATACATACTAATTGCAGAAAAAAGCACGAAAATAGATGCATACCCATAATTTATATTAATTGCTTCTCTTCTAAGCCAGATGTTTATTATTGTTTGAGAAACTACCAATACTAAAACATTCCCCACTGATATAAGCAAAACTAACAAATTAATTTTTTTGTTAAGATTGATGATCCAATCATATTGTTTGTCTGCATAAGCCTTTGCAATTGCAGACCAAACAGGATTCGTAATTAATGAAAATAATGTAACAACTAAATAAAACAGTCTAAAATAGACTTGATAATCAACAACATTTTCAGGTCCGTATAACCGAGTTATTAGAACTTCATTAGTTGAATTGATAAACAAAAGAGCTATTTGTATCCAAAAAAACTCCCCACCTAATTTGAGAATGCTAAACGCAAATTTCTTTTCATAGGATCTTATATTTGGCTTGGAATCTTTCAATATAGTCGAAAAAACAATAACAGTAGCAACAAGAAGTGGAACATTAACAGTTAATATGTTTACTATTGCTAGGTTGATTAAATCAGTCTCTATATTACCTGTCTTGAAAAAAACTACATATAGTAAAATCAAAACAGAGGAAACCAATGAAATAAAATTAGATAATGCTGTTTTTTGCATAGCAAATAGTATGGACGAAATAAGATTAAGAAAAAACTGAGATACAATTCCAGTAAAAATTAGTATTAGAACCAATTTCAAAACATCATTGGAAACGACGTTAGTTGATATTTTTAATATATTATTCCAATTCAAGAAAGCTATCGAAACACTACCTAAAATCATAGTCAGTAATGAAATAATGCCTATAATAGCATATGCTGATGAAATATACTTTTTTATAATAAATCTTTCATTATTTACCAATAAAGGCACTAATTTATTTCTAAGCCCATTTCCAATCCCTAAATCAAATGTTAAGATCCATTGTAAAACCGACAGTATTGTAAACCATACGCCTAAAACGTTCTGGTCTGAAAAATACTTTAGATAGGCAGGTAAAGTAAATAAACTGATAAAAAGGGATAGCCCTTTGATAAAATATGTTCCTAAAATATTATTAATTAATAATGAATTTTTTAAATATGAACCCTTTATTTTTGTAATGAACATTATACTTTCCCCATTTGCAAATATGTCTTTATATTATATTCCAAAGTTATTTGAATATTGCCATTGATAAGTGACACACTTGCCATAATTTAGAGCCACTTAGGACAAAAATGAGGGACTCTAAGAACATTTACAGAGCCAGTATATTAAAGCCACAGCGAAGCTGCCTGCCATTTACTGAGGCGCTCGATTCTTAGCAGGCAATGGCAGGGGACTGGGACCCACCAGTGAATGCTTGGAATCAATTTGTCCGTTTTACATTTGTTGCATGTGAGCTTCAAGGCTTTAATTTAGCAAATCCGCTTTTATACCCTACACGAGCAAAAGCAAAGTCAATGGTGGCGGAATATGCGGTGATCAATATGTAGTGGCTCTCTCCGTGGCAGACCTGTCCCTAAAATTTGTCTTAAATGTCCCTATTTTATGTCATAGCTGGTCTTTTCTAATGTCTTTATTCAGTTGTTCAACTTTAAATTTGACCTTTTATTTTATTATCCTCACATTACCTTAAATAATAAGTTAAAAGCTTATTTAAATGGAAACATATTTAATAAGATGTAGAAAACTTATTTTTTGTTTTAACAGCATCCTTTAAATAATAAAACATAAAACACCAAAATCTCAATTAAAGAAGGTTCTTTATTAATCATTAAAATAATTACAACCATTATTTTCATAAGCCAATTATCATTTTTTGTGGATTTAGAAAATTCCTAATTTCCCATAAAAAGAATATTTTATCCAAAACACCAAACAAACTCAATGAAAAAGTGTTTGTTGATGTGTCAGCTACATACTTAATGTTTGCAAAAACATCAATAAAACCAATGCAAAAATAATACTGAACGAATATTATTTTTTATAGATCCAGCCTTATTAATGACAAACGAAACATAAAAAATAATAGCCCATAACAAGCAGAAGAATCAGTGGCTACTATACTTATAATATATATAAAAGGTCTAAGTGTACTTGGTCTATTTTCTATATAAATCAACTCGAAGATCATAGCTATAATTAAAAAAGTAGCAAATTTTCCACCACCCCAAAAACCCCACAATTTCTTTCGGATTTCCAAGGCAGATAAAAGAATATATAGTCTATCCCACAAGAAATTTAGTTAATGTTATCCACTATAGGGGTTTAATCAGCACATTTCCACTATTAACCATAAAATATCCAATTAAAGAAAATACTGAAACCAGGTCATTATCTTCAAAAAAATATTAATGAAATTTTCAAATCTATAAATTATAATAATTCCAAAGGCAATTGTCATCTTTAAAATGAAGGATAAAGAAATATGATAAGCTGTCATTCCTGTGGAAACAAAAGTACTAACTACCATAACTAATAATAATTGCGAAGCACTAAATAATAATATATGCAAACCTTTTGAAATTACTCTACTAATTACTTAATTCCTAATTTAATGCATTTTAACAAATATAAAACGCAAAAGGCTCTATTATTATAAATTCAAAATCAAAATAATTGAATATACTTATAGAAACATCCTTATTTTTTATTCTGATTATATTATTGTATATTATAAAAAGTAATAATATGCAAAATTCCAAAGCAATATTTTTGTCCCATCTGAGGAAATAACAGCTTTATATAAAATACATATATGATAAAAAGATATCAACTACAAATTCTCTATATTTTTTACCTTTGATGACAAATCGAACTACTTTGTACCAATGTACTTCTAATTATTTTCTAACCACCTTCAAATGGTTTTTAATTGTCTTTGTAATAGATGCATTGGATTCCATGCCTAAAATATTTTTGATCAATTTTGCAATTTTAATCTTTATTCGTAGTGAAAGTGGATAAAGGATTATATTTCCAACCTTACTTTCATACATTCTATCAAGCATTACAGTTTTAGGATGAGTAAGAGGGAATTTTAAAGGAATTGATTCCATTCCACAAAATCGTTTTGTCATAACGTTATCTAAAGAAACTCCTCCATGCTCTGAATAATTATCTACACCGATATTTTTAATTTGGTTGAATTTTGGGGAAATCCCGTAAAGGTTGTGTACACGAATAGAGTAGGCCATATGATAATCCCATGAAACATAACGCTCTCCTTTTAGCTTTCTCTCGTATTCTTGCCTCACACATTCAATTTGCTGTTTATATAATCTCTTATCCTCATACTCATATTTTACCCTCTTAACTAACCGCGTATCATTATATAGTGCTAAATCAGCATCATAATATTTTATAAATTTACCTGCCCATGAAGCCCACCCACACGGTAATAAATGCTTAGTAAATACGTAACTCGAACCATCTTCTGGTTTATAATTTTCTAGGTAATTTGTACCACAAATCCAAAGAATACGGTTATCATCTTTATATTTTTCAAGAAGTTCTTTACAAAAATAAAAAAAGCTTAGTTCTGGTAAATTATCATCTTCCAAAAAAATAGCTACAGGTTCCATAGAAAATACCCACTTAGCCCCTAACCCGATTCGATCATATACTCCACAATTTTTTTCTGCATAATTTTTAATTACTTTACAATCCCAATTAATATGTTCCTCAACTGCATTTCTACACTCATTGACTAAAATCTCTTCTTCTTCAGTTCTTCCAAAGTCAGATATTAAGTATAACTTCTTGGGTTTAATTTGTGAAACTCTATTTAAAATTTGTAATGTTGCATCCTTTCGTTTAAAAATAAACAATACAACTGGAATATCAAAGGAACCCATAATCTACCATCTACCTTCTGAAATATACTAAAAAACTCTAAATATAGTCTTTAATACAACTTTTTTTCATTACCTATTATTTTACTGAACCCTTGCATTTTTTGAATCTAGACAAGAAATTTAACACTTCAGTAAGTGATTTTACTTTTTTATTCCAATTCCCAAGTGTATACAGTATACGGATTGTTCCAATAAAATTTATCCTAATCCTTTGAACAAAATCTCCAATTGAATTGATAGTCTCCATTTCACATCACGTTAGTGTTTAAAAAGAACATACTAACTTTGATGATAGGAGTTAGTTGATATTCATAAGACCCCAATAATCCCCATAAACATAAATATCAGTTTCAAATATAAACCTCTCCTCCCACCGCTAATGCAATTTTAGAATATTACGAGATCAAAAGTACTGTCTTTAAAGAGGTTACAAAGGGGCTGTTTCTTTGATTCATTCTTTTTCCAAGGGTGCCAAGGTTTCGAATCCTTCAGAACCAATAATGGGAAATGAGTAGATTCACGTAACTGAAAAAAGATGAAACAATTGCAGCTACTTTTCAATTGGATACGGAATAAACATCCAATTAATTACATCCTAGATGATGTGCAATCTTCTATTACCTTTCCGAACAATTTAGTTATCTACTTTCCATCGATATCTCCCAAACATATATCAGCCCTCTCTTTAAAGGTGGGTAGTTTCACTTCACTCACCTTTAAAAATCACTTTTACCATCAGCACTAAAACGTGTAAGCCGAACATGATTTCCAAAAATAAAACCATAATCTATTCCTACATATTTTCATAAATAATAATTATTTAAGATTTTTTAAATTTAAAATGTCTTGTTGAAATTCTTTTCTTCTAACTTCAATGTCATGGTTTTTCTTAGCTATTAGTAGAGCATTCTCCATGTATTTAACTCTTTTATCAGGATTTTGAAAAATGTTGATTATCTTATTGTCTAAATCTTCATTTTCCATAGAGTTCATTACAAAACCTGATTCTGTTTCTAGTAAATACTCAATTGAAGCAACATCTTCAGGTCCAACAGCTAATATACAATTTGCGGATGCCATATATTCTGATATTTTAGTTGAAACTGATAGACATGTGATTTTTTTACTACTACGGTCAAATGATTCCACATGAACTAAAACATCCGATTCTTCTAAAACCTTTTTGACACCCTCTGAATCTAAAGAACCACAATATCTAGAATATTCCTTATTATTTATTTCCCTTAGTATTTTTTCATTTGGTTGGTGCTGTGAATATACTTTTAATGTGCCTTTGAAACCTTTTTTCTCTATTCTTTCTAAACTTTTTCCTATAAACGATAATACTTTCCACCTATTGCTATGCAATCCACCAACATAAACAAATTGTAAATCATTATTTTTTAATTCATTATTTAATATAATCTTTTCCTTAATTTGAACTAGATTCATTATTTTTTTAGATACTAATCCATATCTTTCTTTATACACATCAGACATTTTATCCCCTATTGTCAATATCAAGCTACTGTTCTTACACATTTTTTTAAAAACACTTTGTGTCCAATGCCGATTTATTAGGTCAAAAATATTTAATGAGAAATAAGGTAGAACATAATCATCAGTAATATAGTATACAATTTTGGCATTATATTTTTTAGATAACATCAACACATTATTATATAAATAATTTGCATTACCACCACAAAAAAATATTATTTCTGGATCAAATTTATCTAACCAGTTTTTAACACCATTTTTTTCAAAATCAAGGGACAGCCAAAATAACGATCTTATAAAACGAACTATAGCTGACTTTTTCATCTTATTATTTATTTTTTCTGGAATTAATCGTTCTTCTTTGTCTGCTCTATAGACTTTTCTACCTAAATTTTCACTTCTACTTAAAAACTGTTTAATTATATCTTCATCTGAAATTTTATAATAATTTTCACAAACATCAGAAGTAGGAATTTCTCTATGAAAGTATAATTGTGCAATACGTTCTTTAGGATAACCTTTAAAAAATGAGTCATATGTCTTGCCGTTATTAGATGTAGTTGATAATGGATTTACCGTAACTATAAGTACCCTTGGATATTTTTCTAAATCCATTATTCCCTACCCCACACCACTCTATTTACATAATGCGTATATGACAATATTATCCTGAGTACCTTATCTGATACATTTGGCACACTATAATCTTCTACCATTCTTAATGTATCGTTTTCTTGGGTTTCTAGTATCTCTAATCCTTGTAATATTCTTTCTTTTTCAAGCCCTACCATCATAACTGTTGCTTCCTCCATCGCCTCTGGTCTTTCATGAGCTTGTCTAATATTTAGTGCTCTAAATCCAAGAATAGAAGATTCCTCACTGATAGTTCCGCTGTCACTAAGAACAGCTTTTGCATTAATTTGAAGTTTTACATAATCATTAAACCCTAAAGGTTTCAATGTTTTTATTAATGGATTAAATTCTATTTTTTTAGATTTTATCATATTTCTAGTTCTAGGGTGTGTACTTAAAATTAAAGGGTTATTATATTTTTTTGCAATCTCGTTTAAACTATCAACTAAATCTAAAAAATTGGTTTCTGAATTAATATTTTCTTCCCTGTGAGCTGATACTACAAAATATTTACCTTCCTCAAGTTCCAATCTCTTTATAACGTCTGATTTCTCTATGTCATTTTTCCTAGAGTTGAGCACTTCAAACATAGGGCTTCCTGTTTTAATGATTCTATCTGATGGAAATCCTTCTCTAAGGAGATACTCTCTTGCAATATCACTATAGGTTAAGTTAATATCAGCTGTATGATCAACTATCTTTCTATTCGTTTCTTCTGGTACTCTCTGGTCAAAGCATCTATTCCCCGCTTCCATGTGGAATATTGGAATATGTCTCCTCTTAGCTGCAATAGCACATAAACAGCTATTAGTGTCTCCAAGTACCAAAAACGCATCTGGTTTTACCTCTTCCATAATAGGATCTATTTTAACTAAAATATTACCGATAGTTTCTACAGCAGTACCGGTAGCTGCATTAAGGAAGTAATTGGGCTTTTTCAGTTTGAAATCTTTAAAAAACACTTCATTTAATTCATAATCGTAATTTTGACCAGTATGGACAAGTGCATGCTCTATTGCATTTGATTCTTCTAATTTATTAATAACAGCTGACAATCTTATAATCTCTGGTCTAGTACCAACGACTGTCATGACTTTTAATTTCCTCATAAATTATACCTCCAAAAAGTAAGTGTCAGGCTTGTTTAAATCAAAGCATTCATTGGCCCACATTACTGTTACTAGATCTTTTTCTCCAACGTTAACAATTGAGTGAGTATATCCAGTAGGAATATCTACAACTTGTAGCTTTTCACCACTTACCCTATATTCAATAATTTCTTCCGAATCAATCTTTCTAAATCGAATTAAACCATCACCACTCACTACTAAAAATTTTTCATTTTTTGTGTGGTGCCAATGGTTTCCTTTCGTAATTCCTGGTTTTGACACATTTATTGAAACCTGACCTCTTTCAGGTGTCCTCATAAATTCCGTAAAAGATCCTCTATGATCACAATTCATTTTAAGATCATAGGAAAATTTATTTTCCAGTAAAAAACTTAAATAAGTACTGTAAAGCTTTTTCGTTAGAGCATCTCCCATATTAGGAATACTTAAATTGGTCCTACTTTCTTTGAAGCTTTTGATAATATTAGCCAATTCTACAAGTTTAATATTATGTGTTACAGGCACAATGCAGTAATCATCTTGCATAGTTGGATTGCCATCTAGAGCTCTAAAAAATTCTTCTAATACATCATCTATATAGCAAAGAGTAAGATCTGCTTCTGGATTATTGACCTCAATATCTAAATGTCTAGCTATGCTATGGCAGTAAGTAGCCACTACTGTATTATAGTTAGGTTTACTCCACTTTCCAAACAAATTTGGAAGTCTATAAATATAAACTTTCGCATCAGTTTCTAAATAATAATTAAATAATAAATCCTCTCCAGCCTTCTTACTTTTCCCATAAGGATTATCCTTTTCTGCCTGAATTGAGGAAGTATAAAGAATAGTAGCTTTATTACCATGCTTCTTAAGTAATTCTAGTAACTGCGAAGTTAAACAATAATTGCCTTCCATAAATTCTTTTTCATCTTTTGGCCTGTTTACACCAGCCAAGTGAAAGACAAAATCGCATTCCTTTGTATATTTTTCAAGTAATGAAATATCACTTTCTTTAGTAAACTCAAATAAATCATTATAACCTCTATTTTTTAACTCGGCGATTAGATTTTTACCTACAAAACCCTTTGATCCTGTAATTAGAATATTCATTATTACTTTCCACCTTTTAGTTCATTATATGGATTTTTTTCCGTCCTTTAAGCTCACCTTTGAACATAGTCTAATTCAGTAATTTTTATTTTATTTGTTCTATGTTAAGATATTATCCAAATTATATTCTTCATCAGCAGAAAACTTTGTATCTCCATTTCAAAATACTTATTATAGTTAAAATTCTAGGTCAGCCGAAACTCTCTAGAATCCACCTAAATCCTCTGCACCATAAATTCTTCTTTAGTAAACAGTGTTTCATACCGTTTGTCATCCTGACGTGTACTAATTAATTTAATTTCATTATCAGCATTAAAAAGTTTCTTTACAGCTTATAGCAAGGTCCCCAATAGTACAAGCAGGGGATCTTTTGCACCATAATATCTCTGCTTCAGCATTATAAAAATCAAATACCACTAACTCTACTGCTTCTTCTAAACTAATAAGAAATCTTGTCATATTAGGGACGGTGCCTGTTTGAGGATCTCCACTTTTAATCTGTGTAATAAATGGCTCAGTTAAACTTGCCTGTTCATTCCTGCTACAGGCGCTCACCTTCCGTTCCAATCAACAAAGTGTATAAGATCAACAATCAGCTTTAACACAGCCTAATAAATAATAGAATTACCGATCCACCTGGGCCCAGCAAGTTTCCATATTTTTTACCACAAATAAGAGTTCTGTCTGGTAATACCATTTTTCATTTTGCAACAAATGCATTTTCCATCATCGCTTTTGAAATTCCCATTGCATTATTTGAATATCCTGCTTTAAGGTTTGATAGACGGAATACATTTTTTACATCATAATCTATGGAAGCAGTCAGCGCATTGTCCGTTACTAATATATTAGTTTTTAAAGCTTCAAGAGAAAAAAGCTCACATGATAGAACTCGTTTAAATACCGCAACATGAAAAATATAATACACACCTTTCATAGTATTTTTAACACTGGCCAAGTTTCTTATAAATATAAAACTTAAGCTTGATCCTTTTATAATGCTTTCTCATATCATCTTGTAATTTTATCAGGTGGAAAAATTTGTATTTTTATATTATCTAGGAATCTTTTCATAACTGCATTCCCAAAAGAACCTAATCACCTAAAATTCATAATTTTTTATCTTTAAACAACCTCTCCTTTCAGAAGTGGTTCTCTGATATTTGAAAAGAAAATATCAAAACTAATTATATTTACTAAATACTTTCGTCTGTCGATTCTCACCAAAGTCATTTAGAGGTACTAAATTTTTTCTTCACAGTTGACTGTAAAAAGTAAAAGATTATACACCAACTGGTTAATATCATATAATGCGGTTCAGTATTAATGATTAGCAAAAAAACAATAGCGATCATCGTGTTTACAAGCCAATGATTGTTTTTAGAATTAATTATTCCAACTACCCAGTAAAACGTATATTGAATTCCAAAAATACCAAACACACTTAGTAAAAATGTGCTTGTTGATGTATCAGCTACGTATTTCACATTTCTAAACGCTTCAATAAAACCTACACCAAAAATAGGCTCTTTCAAAAACATACTAATGTTATAATTAATTGCTAATACCCTACTTTGATCCTTTAACTGATCTCCAAATAACTTTGCTACAATTGGGTTATCCGCTAACCCAATTAATTCAAAAATATTTGAGTAGTTCGTTATACAAATTATTGATAGAAATATGGTTAACAAAGAAAGTGCTGTTCGTATGTACTTGTTTCTAATAGAACAAGCTTTATTAACAGCAATCAAACAAAACACAAATAGTAGTAATCCATAACCTGCAGAAGAATTAGTAGTTATCAAACAAATTACAAACAAAATAATTTTTAAAATACTAGGTTTATTTTTTTTATAAAACAGTTCAAAAATCATTGCAATAATTAAAAACGTAGCAAAAAGACCTGGTTCCCAAAAAATTCCGCAATTTCTTGCAGATACAATAGGTATATAAAAGAAAATATATCCCACGCCATATAGAACAGAGTTTGCGTTTTCTACAGTTGGAAAGTTAAATAACATATTACCGCTATTGGTCATAAAGTACCCAATTAAAGAAAAAACTGAAACTAAGACCATAATTTTTAAATAAACCTTAACAAAATCGTCAAATTTATATACTATAACAATCCCAAATGCAATTATTATTTTGAAAATAAAAGTTAAATAAGTTTTATAACCTGTCATTCCTGTTGTAATAAAAGTGGAGACTAGCATTAATATTAAAAGTAAGAAGGCTGATGACGGAATATTTAACCGCTTTTTATATAGTAATTTGACAATTGGAAACATAAACAAATACGCAAGTGCTGCCTCAATATAAAAACCAAGTTTAATATATACAGTGGAAAGAGCATATCCACTGTCATAAATTACTCCAATTAAGCAAATAATTTTGAAAACTTTTGATTGAAAAATATTCAAAGGACAAATTTTCACCTTTCATAATCTATTTTTTAAGGATTAAATTTCTTTATATATTATACTTATACAGTATTTAACGTAACGCCACTCTTATTTTCATTTTATTGCCTATTTACTCTCCTAAATGAAATACAGAATCACATTCTTTTGTATACTTTTCAAGCTCTGCGGATAAGGTTTTTTCCTACGAAGCCCTAATCTCCTGTACCAAAAATATTCATCAATCTATTCAACCCTTTAGTTCATTACGTGAATTTTTTCATTCCATTCCTTTAGTTCGTTTTGAACATAGTCTAATTCAAGTAATTTTGCTTTAATTTGTTCTATATTAAGGATCTGTGTATTATCAGAGTTATATTCTTCTATAGTCGTCAGCTTTTGATCTCCTTCTGCAAAGTACTTATTATAGTTAAGATCTCTTTTGTCAGATGGTACTCTAAAGAAACCACCTAAATCCTCGGCCACTACATATTCCTCTTTAGTCAGAAGAGTTTCATACCGCTTTTCCCCATGCCGTGTTCCAATTATTTTAATTTCATTATCAGCATTAAATAGTTCCTTTAAAGCCTGAGCAAGGTCACCAATTGTACTAGAAGGAGATTTTTGAACCATAATATCTCCTGCCTCAGCATTTTGAAAAGCAAATACTACTAACTCTACTGCCTCTTCTAAACTCATAAGAAATCTAGTCATATTAGGGTTGGTGATTGTTAGAGGCTGTCCATTTTTTATTTGTTCAATAAATAAAGGAATTACTGACCCACGTGAAGCCATCACGTTACCATAACGTGTACCACAGATAAGTGTTTTTTCTGAAGACACAGTATTGGATTTTGCTACGAAGACCTTCTCCATCATCGCTTTTGATATACCCATCGCATTAATTGGATATGCCGCTTTATCAGTTGATAGACAAATTACCTTTTTAACACCATATTCTATGGCTGCAGTCAATACATTGTCAGTACCTAAGATATTGGTTTTTACAGCTTCCAGCGGAAAAAATTCACAAGAGGGAACTTGTTTTAATGCAGCTGCATGAAAAATATAATCTACCCCATGCATTGCATTTTTAACACTCGAAAGATCTCTTACATCACCTAGATAAAACTTAAGCTTGTCATTTTTATAATGTTTTCTCATATCATCTTGCTTCTTTTCGTCACGTGAGAAAATCCGAATTTCTTTTATATCAGTATCTAGGAACCTTTTCATTACAGCATTACCAAAAGAACCTGTACCACCTGTAATCAGTAACTTTTTATTTTTAAACATATCCTCTACCTCGCTCCTCTAAAATGTTTTTCAAGTATTTTAACAGAATGCTTTAATTTAAAATTATCTTCTAAATATCTACGACCATTTGCTCCCATTACAGACAATCTTTCTGATTTACCCATTTCTTTAGCCTTATCTATAAAGCTTTTTATATCACCTGACCACACCCACTCTCCACAATTGGCTTCCTCAATTAGTCCTTTAATATCAGTTACCTTATCTGTCGCTGCTAACACAGGCTTTGCATACTCCATATAGGATAGTATACGTGATGGATAATTTGGCATGGTAAATCGTGGGTCTAACAATATTAGTCCGACATCACATTCACTTGTTATCTGTTCGTACTCATTTCTTGGTAGGTTCTCAATCAAAAGGGCATTGTTGATACCATATTCTTTTATTGCCTGCTCTAACTTGTATCGATCAGTTCCCCTACCAATAAAGAGGAAAAACATATCTTCTTCATTCTTGCATCCTTTAACAACTTCGCATAAAAAATCAATATACTGTGGTTTGCCCATGTTTCCACCAAATAGAAAGACACAGGACTTTTCAGGAATTCCATACTTTTCTCTCATTGGAAACTCATCTAGGTTTATTTTATTTGTCAATTTTTTAGTATTAGGAAAAATTTCAACTTTCTCTGGATTAATCCATACATTATGTTCTAATACATACTTCTTATTAGCAAGAGACATACAACCAATAAAATCTGCGGTTTGTAATAACCTCTTTTCCTTTGCTGCGAAATATCTGTGTAAAATACTGTTTTCTTTTATAATTCCTAAATCTACTGCGTTTTGAGGGAAAATATCTTTGAGCATTAAATAAGACGGACAATTAAATTGGTTTTTTGCCCATACTACTAATCCAGCATTAGTCACTGGGGGTGATTCAAATAAGACAAAATCAAACTTTCTATTTCCCAAATACTCCTTTATACCTTTTTTCATAAGGATTGGTATTTTTAAAGTGGTTATCCCTTTTTCAATAAAACCTACATCGTAATAATTTCCTGTAACAATACGTAATACATCAAAGCCTCGTTCTTTCTTAATTTCTGTATTTTTTTTATTTCTTGCTTGTTCAGATACAGCGACTGTAATCCTATGACCAGCTTCATGTAATGCTTCAGCTAAATCAGTATATATTGTACCTCCCCTATCTGGCTCAGGAAACGAAGTAGCAATGTAAAGTACATTCAAAAATATCTCTCCTCATTTTTTTGCCACCCTATCATATCTTATTATGGTTAACACAACTAATTCCATAAATGATAAACTTGATGGCATCCTACTTGTTCACACCCAACTTTATGATAAAAGTTAATTGCACCTATATTCCTTATTTGTGTGCCAACTCTAACTTCGTTAAAACCTTGTTGATGTGTAGCATACTCTACTGCTTTGAATAACTTAGAACCAATACCGCAATTATTAAATTTTGGAGATACGGCAATTAACTCAATTACACTTGCATTATCTGCAAAAGAATAAAGTACAAAACCATTTAAATTATCATTTTCATCTTTAGATAAAGCAAAAAACTTATCTGGCATTTTAAAAGCATTTATAAGCCACTGATGATATACTTGATCTCCTCCACGCTTGGCTAATTCAAGATCCTCAGTAAACTTTGAGAATTTAAAATCTGCTAACTCAATGATTTTGTCATTTCTCTCTAATGATTGATGTATTGTAACATTTGTTGGAATCTCAGATGAGCCAACCAATTTCTTTATAAACTGAACATTAACATCTGCTAGGAAAGCCAAAGTATCCTTTCCAATTAATTGTGTGTTAACAGGATCTGAATTCTGATTTGTGATTGAGATAAATTGGTAGTCAGTAAATTTAGCCTGTAGTTTATGCCACTCATTTAATGAAAGCGGCTTGTGCAATATAGCTTTGGCACTACTCACATCAAAAAACTCTGTATCCCACTTCAGTTCGTAAAAGGATACTGCTTTTTCAATATTTTCCATGTACACTTCCTACCTTACATTCCTATACCAGTGTTATTATGTGATTTAGTACTTTTTTCAGTTATAAATACATCCTCACGTTTCAATACCGATACAGCAGTTTTAAAAAATATTTTTATATCAAGGCACAAGGAAAGGTTATCAATATAGTAAATATCATTTTGGATTCTTTCTTTCCAGGGCACAGTGTTCCTAAAATAAGCTTGGTTATAACCAGTAATGCCAGGTCTAATTTCTAACTTACGTTCTTCATTGCCCTCATATAATTCATGATGTTCAGGTAAGTCAGGTCTAGGCCCAATTATGCTCATATCACCTTTAATGATGTTTAACAGTTGGGGTGTCTCATCCAGACTTGTTTTACGTATAAACTTCCCAATCCTAGTTAATCTCGGGTCATCTTCTGCATTAAAAGTCGAGCCATCCTCATTTCTAAGGTCTGGAGCATTCATTTTCATCGAACGGAATTTACACATTTTAAATACTTTGCCGTCCTTGCCCAGCCGAGGTGCATTATAAAATATGGAACCTCGATCTTGAAAATAAATGATCGGTCCTATAATCACTAAAATAATAAACCAAAATGGTAGGGCTGTTAGAGCTAAGATTAAATCAAAAATTCTTTTAATGAAATTCTTATACATTCCCTAGCCCCACCTTAAACTTCACTCAATATCACTTTTAAATTTTTAATAACATACTCCACATCATCATCACTCAACAATGTATGAAGTGGAAGTGTAATCTCATTTTTATATACATCAAATGCATTTGGATAGTCTTTAATATCAAATTCCAAGTTCTTATAAGCCGTAAACATCGGTAATGGCATGTAATGTACGTTACATGCAATTCCAACCTTAGCCATATTAATAATTAATTCATTTCTTTCTTTTTCACTAACCCCTGGAATTCTAGCTAAATAAAGATGACCAGTCGAAGCAAAATCCCCGCCATAATGCTGCAAGCTCTGAATTCCTAACGGAAGTAATGCATTATCATACATTTCAATAATTTCTCTACGTCTTCGTAATAAAGATTCATATCTTTCTATCTGAATTAAACCAATGCTAGCCATAATATCCGTCATATTACACTTGTAAGCGGGGTAAACAATATCATACTCCCATGCACCTTTTTGTGTTTTGGCTAGCGCATCTTTCGATTGGCCATGAAGGCTATATAACATAAATTGCTTATAAACCCACTCATCATCTAAATCAAGGTCACTCCTCCAAACAACTGCCCCACCTTCTGCCGTCGTTAGATTCTTTACTGCGTGAAAAGAAAAGGAGGTAAAATCAGCAACTTGACCACATTTTTCCCCTTTTCTATCTGCTCCGAAGGCATGAGCAGCATCAGCCAATACGATTACTCTATTAAATAAACTTTGAATTTCATTATTTGCCTTAAATAAGTCTTTTTTATTTTCAACTATTTCATATATAACATCGTAATTGCACATCTTTCCTGCTATATCAACAGGAATAATAACCTTGGTCCTCTCCGTAATAGCATCAGCTAATTGTGAATAATCCATTTCAAAGGAATCTGGTGCTGTATCAACTAGAACTATCTTAGCCCCGACATGATCAATTACTGAGGCTGATGCTGTATAGGTATAGGCTGAAGTAATGACTTCGTCACCAGGTCCAACACCTAAGATCCGTAAAGTAAGTTCCATAGCTGCAGTAGCTGAATTTAAACAAACCGCTTTTTTAGTACCAACATATTCGGCTATTCTCTTTTCAAATTCCTTTGTTCTTGGTCCAGTTGTGATCCAACCAGACTTCATAGCTTTTATAACTTCTTCAATCTCACTATCTGTTATATCTGGAGGGGAAAATGATACATTTCTTAATTCGGTAGCAATCATATTTTTTTCCTCACTTTTTATTCAATTTGAAAAATTTAACTTCTCAAAATTTTTCAAGTAGCTTGCTGTTTAATTGGATTTTATGTTTTTTATTAGCTACTTTAATTCTAATTCTCTATAGTACTTTCATTAACATATAACTTCTCCTGATCGCTAAGTATACATACAGTGAGTAGGTGTCACTTAATTTCTTAGTTTTTATCCATTACTGACTAAAGAATAAATTTTATTCTCTCTCCGATTCGCCAAATTTACAACAAATTCTTTTATTTCCTCAGGAGAAAAGTTCTCAAATCGATCTAATAAAAACTCAATCTCATCTTCCTGATCTAAAACAGCCTTCCCAATAAAAATCTTAGGATAAACAGGTTCAGGATATATCTCCTTCTCATTCAAAAGCTCTTCATACATCTTCTCCCCAGGACGCAACCCAGAATACCTAATCCCGATTTCTTCTATTGTATATCCAGATAACTTAATCAAGTTCTTAGCAAGGTCCACAATCTTAACAGGCTCACCCATATCAAGCACAAAGATCTCTCCACCCTTTGCCAATGAACCAGCCTGTATAACTAACCGAGAAGCCTCAGGTATCGTCATAAAATAACGAGTAATATCAGGATGTGTAACCGTAATTGGCCCTCCAGCTTGAATCTGTTTCTTAAACAACGGAATAACACTACCACGGCTTCCGAGCACATTCCCAAACCGTACAGCAACAAACTTTGTTTTACTTTGCTGTGCCAACCGCTGAATAATCATCTCAGCAATCCGTTTTGTTGATCCCATCACATTCGTAGGGTTCACAGCCTTATCAGTAGAAATCATCACAAACGTATGAACACGGAAGGTGTCTGCTGCCTCCGCAACATTTTTCGTCCCGAAAACATTATTCTTAACAGCCTCTTGCGGATTATATTCCATCAACGGAACATGCTTATGTGCCGCAGCATGATAAATCACATGGGGACGGTGACTGTCCATCACTTCAAAAACTCGTTCTCGGTCCTGAACATCTGCAATGACTGGCACAATCTCTATTTCACTTCGATAAAGATTCTTAAGCTCCATATCTATTTGATAGATACTATTCTCACCATGACCCACCAACAAAATTTTACTAGGGGAAAATTTACAAATTTGCCGGCAGATTTCAGAACCAATGGAACCACCAGCCCCTGTAACTAGGACTGTTTTCCCTGCAACATACTCTGAAATGCTAGTAATATCTAACTCTACTGGTTCTCTTCCTAATAAATCTTCAACCTCAACATCACGGAATGTATTAACGGAAACTTTACCTGTCATTATGTCTTCTAACTTTGGAATAATTTGTGTTTTAACTTTTGTCTTCGCACACTCATCAAATATTCGATTCAATTCCTTTTGGCTTAAAGACGGAATCGCAATGACGATATGTTCAATCTTATAATCTGCAACTGTTTGTGGGATGAAGCTTGAGTCGCCAACTACTGGGATTCCTAGTATATTTAATTTAAACTTTTTGGAATCATCATCAATAAACGCTACAGGTTTTAAATCCGTGTCATTATTATGAAGCAACTGTCTCGCTACCATTGTCCCACCAGAACCAGCACCAATGATTAATGTCCTTTTGACATCTTCCTGCTTGTTCATGTAGTTATCACGAAACATTCTCCATGAAAAACGCGAACCACCAATGAGAAGAAAGTGAATCATCCACGTGATCATTAACGCTCTCACGTATGTATTACCAAAAACTGATTTTTGCATGAGCATCGTAATGATGGTTGAAATGGTTACCACCTTCGCAATTGCAACCAACTCTCCTACACTCGCATATTGCCATGCTCGGTGATAGAGTTTATAAATCGAAGCAAAAATATGATAGCATATTAAAAGCGTTACAGAGGTGATCAAAAGCATGGGGATTTTCCAAATATACCAAGTTGGATTTAGCGTCCAATAACTTATGTAGATCCCTAACAATACAATAACCGAATCAAGCAAAGCAAGTGCCGTAAGCCTTTTTCCGTATGTCAATGCGCATTCCCCCTTTTATTTATTATTGCGCTGCCTTAATAAAGTAATTTTCCCAAAAATAAATATCTAACGAAAATGCAAGTGTTTTCACACTCATCCTTTCATTAGATATTTATTGTTTTATTTTTAAATTGGGCATCTAACCCATCCTCACATCATGCTTTTGACGACAGGCGTCTAAGGAGTCAGTTCTCCTCTCCCACAGCATAACCGAGTGCCCCCATGGATAACGGACAGGAAGGCATCGCCGATAAAATCTTGTTGACTAGTTGTTCAATACATCTATCGTTGTAATCTCTATCGGTTTAGTCGGTTAGAATAGTTTAAATAGTTTTTTCTTTTTTATTCTTTCCGGCATTTCTTTATATACATTTTTTCCTTCTATTAATAACTCAGCATTTTCTTGAAACATATATTCATAGTCAGTACCAAACTTCATTGAAACCTGTTTGAATGCTTCTTGCATTCTAAAGCGTCGTTTTGTTGTATTATGGGCATCACAGGCTATGAAATGGGTCAGATTATATTCTACTAATTGCAATGAAAAACTTTTAATCTTTTTGCCAAAATCACCACAAAGACTTGCTGCAGTCACCTGTGTGAGTGCACCATTGTTCACAAAGTGATACAAAATCTCAGGGTGTTCAATGACTTCCTGGTTTCGCTCGGGATGGACAATAATTGGCGTGTATCCAAATTGTTGCAGATCATATAATAGCTTCTCAGTATACCGTGGCACATGTGCTGACGGGAATTCAATAAACAAATAGGTGGATCCTGCAAGGGTGATGGCTTTACTTTCTTCTAAATCTACTAGTAAATCGCCATCGATCCTTGGTTCTTGTCCAGGTAAAATTCGGAGGTTAATCCCTTCCGTTTTCAATGCCTCATTTAGTTCATTTGTTTTAGACAAGATTGTAGGTTTTGTATTTTCATAGACCGTTTTATGGTAATGGGGGGTTGCTACAATGGTTGTAATTCCTTCTTCAACAGCCTGTTTGGCCATTGCTAAACTATCAGACATATTTTGTGCTCCATCATCAATTCCAGGCAATATATGACAATGTAAATCCACCATTGTGCCTACCCCATTTCCAAAATCTATAAATTTTCAGGTCCTTTCTACTGTACCACCGTGAATAGAATCGGTAAATAGCAGAAAATGTCGAATCTTGTCTTATTTATTTCCATAATAATAGTAATAATTGGAACCCTGAATTTCCTTATAATTCAAGACGACTCCAAGCAGTTTCGCTTTTGCCGCAACAAGTAATTCCTTTGCCTTTACGATCAGCTCTTTCTCCGTCTTGTGGCTGTATACTACAAGAACAGTTCCATCACACTTATTGGCAAGAATTTGCGCATCTGTTACTGCAATTACTGGCGGTGTATCAAAAAGAACTATATCATACGCATTCGTTACGTCACGAAAAAACTGGTCCATTGCCTTTGATGCCAATAACTCAGCAGGATTTGGCGGAATCGGACCGCTTGTTAACACCATTAAGTTTTCCACTTCAGTTTCCCTTACAGCTTTTTCAAGACTCATTTGTCTTGTTAAGACGCTGGTAAAACCATAAGTATTTGTTGTATTAAACGTATAATGAGCTGTCGGTTTCCTCAAGTCAGCATCCACCAATAGAACTTGCTTTCCTTGTTGCGCAAAGGCTACTGCCAAGTTCGATACTGTCGTTGATTTTCCTTCTGAAGGTCCAGACGAAGTAACCATTATGGAGCGAATTTCTCGGTCCACGGATGAGAATTGAATATTGGTACGGATGGTCCGGTATTGTTCTGAAATAGAAGATTTCGGATCAATTGCTGTAATTAACTTTCTTCTATGGTCTGATGCAGTTGCTTTAAGTGTTCTCTTAAGAGCCAAGTGATTCACTCCTTACATGCTTTTTGCTATGTGTATTTCTTGATTTTGCTTCCATCTTTGAATCGGAAATCGCAGCGATTACCCCTAATACAGGAAGTTCAAGCAAGCGCTCAATATCTTGTTCATTTTTCACAGTATTATCAAAGTACTCAAGCAAGAATGCTAGACCAACACCCACCATTAAACCAACAACTAGTCCAATTGCGATGTTTAACATTGGTCTTGGTTTAATTGGTGATTGGTGGTCTGCAACAGTTGCTTTTGCAAGTATGCTAACGTTATCTACCTTCATGATGTTAACAATTTCAGTTTGGAAAACTTCCGCAGTTTTATTAGCAATTTTCGCTGCACGATCTGGATTAGGATCCTGAACAGACAAGTTAATAACCTGTGAATTAGTTTGACTGGCCACAGTTATTTCACCGTTTATTTGTTGTGCAGTTAATCCAAGCTTAAGATCTTCTGCTACTTTATCAAGAATAGCTGGACTCTTAATGATAACATTGTATGTGTTGATCAACTGCAGGTTGGTTTGCACATCACTATTGTTATATATATTTTGATCATTCTTCTTTTGGTTTACTAGAATCTGTGTTGACGCCTGATAAATTGGGGTTATCAAAAAATAACTAACCACTCCGCTGACTAGTACAGCTGTTATGGTTATGAGAACGATCAACATTAGTCGTTTTCGTATGGTTTCTAGTAGTTCTTTTAAACTAATTGTTTCTTCCATGAGATCCTCCTGATATGCATATGTAAAAACATAGGTTATTATAGCATGAAATTCTGTAAAAAATTGTAGAATTTCAAAAAAAATTGTACAATCAGTGCAGTTCTATTACATTTTAACAGGAATATTGTAGGTACATGTAGAACTTTTTTATTAATGGAATATATTACACTTTTGGGAATGAAGCACTAATTCTAAAAGTCTATTTTTGGAGGTTTACTAAAGTCATGAAGGTATTTTTTACAGCCGTTTGGGCCATCATTTGCCTAGTTATCCTTTTCTACGGGCATTCCTATTGGAGTGATCGCACTGCTGTTAAAGCAGAGATCGAAAAGAAAGCTGCGAGTCCAGCTAATAAGGCCTCGAAGCAGACAAATGAACCAAACTATGATGAGTTCCTGGCAAAAGCACAAAATTGGCCGGAAGCTGCCCGACAACAGTTTCAGCAAAAACTAAAGCAAAAAAAATCATTTAAAATCCTTTTTGTCGGCTCTACTGCATTAGGCAATAAAGATCAGGGCATGCTAAAAGATGTTATCCAGCAGCTAAACGATTCCTATGGCAGCGATCATCTTTCCATTGCCGTACATACCTATGATGTCACCTCAAGTGACTTCATAGCGAAAAACGACCAACTCGAAGTCGCAGCCGAAAAAGCACAGTTGATTGTGTTCGAACCATTTCTGCTGAATGATAATAATAAAGGAAACGTTCGTGATTCATTGAACAATCTCATCAAGGTAATCGGAGATGTGACAAGAACCAACCCTGATACTACCTTTATTTTGCAGCCATCGTATCCGTTATTTGCTGCAAAATACTATCCGATACAGGTAGCTAAATTAAAGCAATACGCTGCACAGAATCAAATTACTTATTTGGATCACTGGACATCATGGCCTGCTTCTACAGATAAAACTCTCAATGATTATCTTTTACCTGGTGGATCCGGACCAAATGATAAAGGAAACCAAGTTTGGAGCCAATATTTGATCAACTTTCTTATTCATAAGTAAAGCAAGCCAGCTGGCTTGCTTTTTATTGCAAAAAAGCAAAAGCATCCGTCGGATGCTTTTGCTAAATCAAGTCTCTTAATTTCATTGTATGATAAGTAACTTTTTGCTGTAATTTTGTTTTCATAATTGAATCCAGACAGCACTCTAGTAGTTGTTCATAATAGACGCGCATGCCCGCATGCCATCTGACCATTGCTTTTGCAAAGACCTGGTTATTGCCCATAAATATCACTCCTTCAAGATTTAGCATAAATCGTAAGAAGGTTGTATTCGGAAACTGGCGAGCATAGTTAACTAGTTAACCTTAGCCCCTATAGTTTTGCGTCACCACTTTTCAATGGCTTTGCCTTTATCGTACGATTTATGGAATATACCTCTATTATAGGTTAATTTATCCTATTTGTATATATTTTCGCATGCCAAAAGATTCAAACCTATAGATATAAAGATGTGAAAAGGGGGAAGACAACAGGCCCTCCCCTTTTATGTATTATTCTATCTAATTTGCTTTCAGTTTCAGTAAATCTAATTTAAGCTCTTCAATCATTTTTTCGACAGTAATCGTTCCATCACTAATTCCTTTTTCATACGCTCTTCGGATGATTTCGGAAAAATCAGACTGCAACTTGTATGCTTCGGCAAGTTTCCCTCCCATTTGTGATAGATCCCCTCTCATATTCTCTGATTTTCTCATTCTATTAAACATTCGAAAATTTGTAAATAGATTCCCATATGAAAATTTTGTTAATTTTTCACTGTTGGGCTTATCGAATTATATAATTCTACGGATAATTATGGTAAAATAAGAGAAACGTGCGCTTTTTCACATTAAATTCTATCAACAGAGGTGATAAAAATTGAAGAAAAAAGTCGTAACCACCATGGCTTTGGCCGCGGTTGCATCGGGAGCGTATGCGGCAAGTGCTTCCGCTAGTACATATACCGTCCAAAAGGGCGATACTCTTTCCGCTATTGCTTCCAAATATCAAACTAGTGTCGTAGATTTGAAGACGCTTAATAACCTGGCATCTGATTTAATCCGCATCAGTCAAACCTTGCAGATTCCTGATGGCGCCGCCGCACCGTCCGTTCAAGCTTCGGCACCCGCACAAGTATCCACGTACACTGTTGTCAAGGGCGACACTTTAAGTGCCATTGCCCGCCGCAATAATATCTCGCTCACTGAACTAAGGCAATGGAACAACCTGAGCGGTGATTTGATCATCCCTGGCCAGCAATTGAAGGTCGCAGGCGGAACAAGCACACAGCCTGCTGCCCAGCCGCAAGCCGCTGCTGCACCTAGTTCAACATCTGATTACGTGATCCAAAGCGGTGATACGCTTAGTAAGATTGCCATACAATTCGGCACATCTGTCACTACGTTACAGCAATTAAACGGATTAAGTTCAGATCGGATCTATGCAGGACAAACCTTAAAGGTTTCTGGGTCTGCACCGGCACCTACAGTGGCGGCCGCTCCTGCTCCAACACCGATCGTTCAAGCAAAAAGCAGTACATACACTGTTCAAAGCGGTGATACGTTAAGCGGAATCGCCAGACAGTTTAGTACAACAGTAGATACGATTTCGCAGCTTAACGGTTTATCTTCGACCCGTATTTATGTCGGACAAACATTGAAAGTTACAGGACAACCAGCAGCAGCGGCAGCACCCATACAGAAAGTCTCTACCAGCGCCGACACATCTAACTCGGCAGACGCCGCACAGGTAACATTGATTGCTAAGAGTCTTGTCGGTTCTTCATATGTATGGGGCGGCAATACAACTGCAGGGTTTGACTGCAGCGGATTGATTTATTATGTCTATAACAAAGCTGGCCTTTCGCTCGCCCGCTATTCAGCTGACGGCTATGCTAATCGCTCCTATGAAGTCGACAAGCCTGTCCCAGGCGATCTTGTATTCTTTAGCAATACATACACAACCGGTATCTCTCACGTAGGCATTTATCTTGGCGGCGACAGTTTCGTGCAGGCCGCTGATGAAAAACATGGAGTTATTATCTCAAGTTTATCCAATACTTACTATAAACAGCATTTCGATCATTTTGCGAGATTCTATTAATAGTTATTCCACCAGTCCTCTTTGGGACTGGTTTTTTATCTATATGAAACTAGCAAACGGTTTCTTTTTGATGAGTTTCTTCTATTAATAAAGTAAAAATGCTCAAAACAAGAAATATTATATTCATAAACCGCAAGGTTTCCCAGACAGCCAGAGTGTCGAGAAACAGACTTCGGACTCAGCTACGGTAATTTTGCTACTCTTTGTCCGAAGTTGTCTTGACTTCGGACAAACCTTTGAAAATTTTGCTGTCTCTGTCCGAAGTTGTCTTTACTTCGGACAGAGGCAGCGTTCATTTTGTCTTCTTTGTCCGAAGATCAGCTCAAAAACTAAATACAGTCAACTATGTAAACACGTTTATTACAGACATTTTTCAAATTAACAACAATAGACCGCCTGGTTTCCCAGACGGCCCGCTTCTACTCTATTAGTTTTGGATTTGGTCCATATTGGTTGTCGCCTTCTTGACTGTCGAGGAACATATACACGAGGAGGATAATGGTTCCAATAATCGGAATGAGCCCGATGAGGATCCACCAGCCAGTTCTTCCTGTGTCGTGCAGTCTGCGCATGCTGACGGCTAATGATGGCAGGAGGACTGCGAGTGAATAGAGGCTTGTTAAGATCTGCCCCAAATGAAGAACTCTCTGGATAACCTCAAGGATCACCGACACTACGAAACTGATGACAACAAACGTCCAGTATTCTTTTCTTCTTGCTCTCCCCTGAAAACCTACATAATTTTGGATAACTTTAATATACCATTCCATAAACGGATCCCCCTTTTCTTTTAAAAAAGGCTTTGGACTTCTTCTGTCATGTATATGAGCCAAGTGTCTTTTGTATTCATGAAACCTTATTGATTGCGGTGGGGATTGGTTTGGGGGCTGTGGCAGAGGTTGGAAACGGAGAATTTGTGGGAGGTTGGAGCCTGGGTTGATTTTTCAAAAAGGTATGTGATTCTCGAAGTTGACTTAATTGGGTATAATAAAGGAATATGGATTTTTTTGATGGGCGGGTGAGTTTGGTGGCTGTTGAGGATTTGCTTGTGAGTGTGGCGGATGGTTTGAAGGAGCAGCTGGAGCCGAATGAGACGGAGGATGTTCGGTTGTTGCAGAAGGCGATGATGTTGTATCGGCAGGGTGCGGTGCAGCAGCTGCGGATTGATGAGGAGTCACGGATGCTGCGGGCGGTGGTGCAGGATGTGATGCCGGTGAAGGTAGAGTTTGATTTGGATTTTCCGCAGATGAGTAAGTGCGGCTGTCCAGGTGATTGGCCGTGCCGTCATGTGCTGGCGGTGTTTTTGGCGGGTTATGCACAATATTATAGTGTGGCGAATTGGATGGAGGAGTGGCGCGAGCCTGCACGGGAGATGAAGCAGGTGACGCGCTTGGGGATGCAGACGGCGAAGGATTTGGTGAAGGCCAATGCGATTTTGAAGCCGGATTATGAGCGCTGGGTAGAATCGATGGCGACGAGTTTTGATGCTATTTTGCGTTCGAAGCAGTATTCGAGCCCGTATGTGGTGGCGGAGCTGTTTCCGATCTATGAGCGGCGGGTGCAGGCCGGGCGCCTGGTTGATCTGGAGTGGCGGCCCTTGTATACGTTGATCGCTAATGTCGTGGCGTTTCGGTTACTGGCTGCCCTTAGTGCAGATTTGGGGCATACCGAGGAGATGATCAAGCGGGCGTATCTTCATTTGCTGAATGGGCTGGTGGATGATGCGGAGGAGTTGACGGAGAAGATTTCGCAGCGGACGGTCCCGTTTGATTTTGATGAGTTTGTCGAGAAGTTTTCGCACGATACGACGGAGTTGCTCGTGTGTGCTCAGGGGCTTGAATATGAACGGATATATTTGTATCGGATGCTGTGGACGAATTTGTTTAAAAAGAAGGCTTGGCGTGAGGAAGAAAATGAACGGGTTGGCGGCCGGCTGAAGGGGCTGGAGGATTGGCAGAACCCACTGCCATTGTTGATTGGCGGCATTCATCAAAACTTGATGCTCGAAGAGGAAGAACGGGCCTTGGGGAAGATGAATTCGATTGAGGAACGATATTTGCTCCCCTATTTGCTTTATTGGATTGATCTGTTTACGGGGATGAAGGCGTGGAAGCGTGCAGAGCCGCTGGTTGAGGTGCTGGTAGTGCGGATGCGGCGGTATTTGGAGTTTTTGGGATCTTATCATGCTTGTACGAGTTTTACTCGGCTGGCGGTGCGGGCGATTTCACCGTATTGTGTGGAGTCGGGTCGGTTTGAACTTTATGAGAAGATGCTGTTGCAGACGCTGCCGTACAGTTTTTATGAATATGAGCAGATTTTGTTTCAGCGCGGCCAGTATGACCGCTGGGGTGAACTCTATTCGTTTGTCGGGATTCCGTTTGGCGATTTGCCGAAGGACCGTGTGAAGGTGGTCGAGAAGGAGCAGCCTGAGGCCTTGTTTGGATTGCTCCATCAGACGGTGCAGCATGAGATTGATGTGAAGAATCGTTCGAGCTATAAGGCGGCAGTGAGGCATTTGAAAAAGCTGCGGACGTTGTATAAGAAGACGAAGCGTGTAGATGAGTGGCAGTTCTTTTTGGATACGCTGTTGGAAAAAACAAAGCGGTTGCGCGCATTTCATGAGGAATGCAAAAGGAGCAAGTTGATCGATGCTTAAAACGAGGTTTATTAAATTATTTGTGTTTGGCTGGTCGGAAGGACGCTACCGGGTGGCGGTTCAGGATGAGCGTGGGCGGTTTTTGAGTGTGGCCGAGTGGAAGGATATTGTCTTTAGCCGCCATGAGGAGAGTTTTTTTGGGACGATGCTCGAGGAAGTGACCGTTGACGGGGTCGAGAGCGTTGTCTTGAGCGGCTGGGGTTTGGTGTCGTTGTTTGGCCGTGAGGCGTTTAACCGCTTCATTGAGTGGGATTGGAGCGAGGACACCGAGATTGTGCTGGCTGCTTCAGGGGCCTTGTATGAAGGGATTGTCGAGAAGGACTGGCATCCTGATTTTTCGGCCTGGGAGCATGAAGGCTTTCGCTGGAGGCTGCCAGAGCGGGTTGTGAGTGAGTTTGATCCGTCGTTTTGGGAGCAAGAGGTTGAAGGTTTGGTGCGTGTGGATGACGTTGGTGGTGCTTCGGCGGATTTGGGGCTCCGGGAAGATGGGGATGGCGATGGGGATGGCGTCGGCAAGGCCTCGTCGGCTATCTCCCAATTGTATAATGATGCACTTGATACATATTTAACACGGAATCCGTCGATGAAGGAACTGTTCGGTCCAAAGCTTGATTTTTTGAAAAAGCAGAACTTGTCGGGCCGCGAATTGGCTCGTTATTTTGATGAGGATCGCTGGCTGGAGTGGGTTGGCATTCGGGAAAGCGATGCGCCTTTCACGATTGGGTTGCGGCTGGATGAACCCGAAGACGGTGAAGGCGATTGGACGCTTGAAGTGTTTTTGCGGGATAAGAAGAACGTCGATAACATGTACGTTCTGGCGGAGGCACCTGGGCGTTGGAGGCCGCATTTGGGGCTGGTTGCTGACGAAGAGAAGCGTTGGGTAAGGTTGATCCCGTGGTTGGGTGATGAGGATGAGGCTGGTTTGGCGGCGGCTGGCGGTGGTTCGAGTTTGGGCGCGGCTGAGGAGTTGTCGGCGGCGGGACCTGGTGAGTCTGGCGCAGTTGCGGGTTTGATGGCGGAACCTGTTGAGTCGGGCGCTGCAGCAAGTTTAGCGGCGGGGCCTGGTGAACCCGACACTGCACCATTGAAGTCGGGACTTTCTGAAGAAGAGGCGTGGATGTTTTTAACAGAAGCCAGTGAAACGTTGGTGGCCTTGAATGTAGAGATCCTCCTCCCTTCTTGGTGGCAGGCGATGAAAAATGCCAACCTGAAAGTGAAGGCGGCGTTGAAAGGTACTGGGAGCCATCGGCCGTCATTTGTTGGCTTGCAGGCGATGCTTGACTTTAACTGGCGCTTTTCAATGAATGGCGTGGATTTTTCGGAAGATGAATTTAATCAGTTGGTGGAGGAAAAGCGGCGCCTCGTTTATATTCGCGGCCGCTGGGTAAAGCTCGATCCGCAGTTTATCCGCCAAATTCAGGATTTGATGAAGCGGGCTGAAAAAGAAGGCCTCCATGTCAGGGATTTACTCGAGCAGGAATTGGTTGCTGAGCCGGCGTCCGAAGAAGAGCTGGAAAATCCAGGAGCCTTTGCGCGAATCCAGATTGAGTTGAACCGCCAGTGGAAGCAAATGATTAAACAGTTGTCTGAAGTGAAGGAAATTCCTTCAGAGTCGGTGCCTGGCGGGCTGAACGGCGAGCTGCGGCCATACCAGCAGCTGGGGATGAGCTGGCTGTGGTTTTTGCGGCAGTATGGCTTTGGCGCTTGTTTGGCTGATGATATGGGTCTTGGGAAGACCGTGCAGTTGATTTCTTATTTGTTGATGGTCAAGGACCGTGAAGATGTTGAAGCTGCCGAGGTGGAGATGGCCTCGGGTGCTGAAGAAGGCTCGAGTAAGAAGCGCCGCAGCCAAAAGGTTTCGGAGGACACTCCTAAAAAGGTCCCTGTTAAAGCTTCGCTGATCATCTGCCCTACTTCGGTTCTTGGCAACTGGCAAAAAGAGTTGGAGCGCTTCGCCCCTGAGATGAACGTGTATCTGCATTATGGCTCTAGCCGCTTAAAGGGTGACGATTTTGGCGAAAAGGTTCGTAATGCGGATGTTGTGTTGACTTCCTACGGGTTGAGTCATATGGATACGGAAGAATTTGATCGCTTTTTCTGGAGCACGATTGCGATTGATGAAGCGCAGAATATTAAGAATCCCGGCACGAAGCAGAGTCGGGCCGTTCGACGGCTGCGTGGCCGCCATCACATTGCCTTGACGGGGACGCCGATGGAAAACCGCTTATCCGAGCTATGGTCGATCTTTGATTTTACCAATCACGGCTATTTGGGCAGCATCGGCCAGTTTCAGAAGAAGTTTGTGATTCCGATTGAGAAGGATGAAAGCAAGGATAAAGTGCGTGACCTGCAGGCCTTGATTCGACCCTTCCTCTTGAGGCGGACGAAAAAGGATGAAGAGGTCGCCTTGAATCTTCCTGATAAGCAGGAGCAAAAAGAGTACTGCCCGCTGACCGCTGAGCAGGCTTCGTTATACGAGCAGCTCGTGAAGGATACGTTTGCCCAGATCGAAACGCTTAGTGGGTTTGAGCGCAAGGGCTTGATTTTGCAGTTGTTAAGCCGACTGAAGCAGCTGTGCAACCACCCTGCCTTGTATTTGAAGGAAAAAGCGATGACGCATTTATTAGAGCGCTCGAATAAGATGGAGAAGCTTGTGGAGTTAATCGGTGCGGTCTTGGATCAGGAGGAAAGTGCGCTGATTTTTACCCAGTATATTGGGATGGGTGAAATGATTCGAGCTCTTGTGAAGCGGAAGTTTGGTGTTGATGTGCCATTCTTGAATGGTTCGGTGCCAAAAGCGCAGCGCGATACGATGATTGACCGCTTCCAGAATCGGGAGTTTCCCGTGTTCCTGCTGTCATTGAAAGCGGGCGGAACGGGTCTGAATTTGACCGCTGCGAACCATGTCATTCACTACGATCGCTGGTGGAATCCCGCTGTTGAGAACCAAGCAACGGACCGCGCCTACCGAATCGGACAGCAGCGCTTTGTCCACGTGCATAAGCTCATATGCACCGGCACACTTGAGGAAAAAATTGATGCGATGCTCGAAAAGAAGCAATTTTTAAATGACCAAATCATCCAGAGCGAAAACTGGATTACCGAGCTATCTACGGATGAGCTGCGGGATTTGGTGTTTTTGGGAAGGTAACCTTGCGGGGTGCCTTCCTTTTTTTGTTGGGTGATGGGTTGGCAGCGGTTGTCGGCTGGCGGGTTCGGGGTTTGCACGATTTTTGGGGTGGGTTGCTCGAATTCGGAGGTGAGTTGCACCTTTTTAGGGGTGCTTTGCAGGTTTTTGGGCAGGGTTTGCACGTTTTGCCATTTTATGGAACAAATTCACCGACCCTCTGGTTTTGGGGTGGTAACGTTATGGGCCACTTTTGCAGGATTATGAACCATTCGTGAGGGTTTTTGAACCATTTTGAGATGGTTATGAACCATTTTCAAGAAGTTATGTTCCTTTTGCCATCTTATGGAAACTATGTTCCAGTCCCCCACTGCTTTGAGCCTTTGCACGTCTTTTGAAGGGGTTTGCAGCTTTTTCGGGGTAGCTTGCACGTTTCTGGAGTGGGCTTGCACCTTTTTCAAAGCAGTTTGCACGTTTTGCCATTTAAAGGAAACCCTCACCCGCAGTCTCAGGCATCAAAAAAGACGCTTCCACAAAAAGAAACGTCTCTTGTTATTTAATCTCCGATAAGAAGCTTTTGGTGCGAATTCCTGATCGACGGAGTGTGACCGATGCCTTCACATCAATGGTTGCTCTTGAAAATTCCTGGTCCCAATGGCCTCTTACCTTTTTGTAGTACTGGTAATCGCCATGTTTCATTTCGTCACCGAAGCCAAATATATCTGACTTATAGGTTGTTTGGACTTTTTTGATGGTCGAGGCCACTATGTTTTCGATGTATTTTTGCGTTACTTTCTCTAATTCATCATACGTCTTTGTTTTGTCCATATCCTCTGCACACTGTGATCCGGTCAGCTGCGCTTCCGTATCAATGTGGATCGAAAAATGGGGTATTTGACGTTGGACTCTTGCTTTCACTTTTGTATTGGATCGAAAAACACGAACACTGACCGATTTGTTTTTTTCACAAGGAATCGAAAGCTCTGTCACTTTTATTTTGTTTTGCGTCCATAGATAATTTCTTGTATCATAGACCGAAAGATTACCAATTAATTTTTCATTCTTAAATACACCCATACCGACCAGTTCTACGATTGCAGCAGGTGCCAATAGTTTCATATTATCTACACTGTTTCCCTTTTTAGGGTTTCCCCTAATGGTGACAAGTGCCACCACCGGCTGGCGACCTTCGGATGTCCATGAAGCGATGATATCCTTTTTTCGTACATCTGGATCGGAGCCCCATTCATCGTAGGCATTTCCTAATTGCATGTGCAATTTAAGTGTAGAAGCTTTTTGAATCGGATAGGATACTTTTAGTATGTCAGAAGCCGGAACATCTTTCGCAATGACCACATTGAAATCTTCCCTTATTTCTCGATATCGCTCCAGATAATCAAAAAATTGCATGATCCCTTTTTTGGCGACTTTGTCACTGATCACCGCAGTTCTCATATGGGAGAAGATCATTTTTTTGGACAAACCCACATTCATTCGTTGCGCAATCTCTGGAATGGAATCACCTTCCAAACTATGGACCACAGTCGGTGTATTTCCTGATGACTGCTGTGGACTTAATTCCATGGAATCCAATTTTTCAACTGTCAATCGGTACCTTCTTTTTTCTCCTTTATCGATGGCCATTCCTGTAATAATGGCAACCTGGTTCAATTCTTTATAGTCCCAGCATCCGCACAATGAAAAAAGAAAAACAAAACAACATAGAAGTAAAAGACTCTTTCTCATGTCTTTCCCCCTTTATTTGAAGGGGATGGATTGACGATATCGGGTTGGGCAACCGGTGATTTCCGGATTCAAAAATTTAGGCCGCCTCTTCATATCAAATAGTGGAAGGCGAATGAGCACATCTTTCTGATCTTCAAGAATAAAGGGAGCCATTGGCGCTAGATAAGGCACACCAAAAGATCGTAAACTAACAAGATGTGTAAAAATGGCACATAACCCCAGGAATACGCCGTATAGTCCAAATACTCCTCCTAATAAAGTAAGGAAAAAGCGTAATAATCTTGTTGAATTACCAAAGCTATAAATCGGAGAAACGAAGCTCGCAATCGCGGTGATCGTCGACCACAATCACCATCATATTCGAAATAATTCCCGCTTCAACTGCTGCCTGCCCAATGACAAGCGCACCGACAATGGATACTGTTTGCCCAACCGCCCTTGGCATTCTTGTCCCCGCTTCCCGCAAAATTTCAAAGGTTAAATCCATCATCAGCAGTTCCACAATGGCGGGAAAGGGAACGAGTTCCCTTTGTGAGGCAATGCTGACAATCAAAGGGGTCGGAATTAATTCAAAATGATAGGTAATAAGCGACACAAATATGGCTGGTAACAGAAGAGCCATTAAAAACGATATATATCGGATCCAGCGGATAAAGGTACTCATAAAAAAGGGTTCGTAATAGTCTTCTGATACGGCAAAAAAGTTGGTTAAAACAACTGGCACAGAAAGAACAAATGGACTTCCATCGACAAAAATAGCAATTTTTCCAGATGTCACATGTGCAGCAATCGTGTCTGGCCGTTCCGTATTGTAAATGAGAGGAAAAGGAGTATATGTCTTGTCCGCAATCAATTCTTCGATATTGCCGGAATCTAAAATCACACTGATTTCGATACGAGCAATTCTTTTTCGTACCTCATCCAGTATTTTTTTATTTGTCACCCCTTCCATGTAGGCTATGGCTATGGATGTTTGCGAATCCTTTCCAATCGTATACCCTTCAAACCGTAAGGAAGGACTTTTAATCCTTCTACGGACCAAACTGATATTGGTACTTAAGGATTCATTAAACGAATCCTTCGGTCCTCTGATAATGGTTTGAGTCGTTGACTCGCTGATTGACCTATTTTCCAGCCCTTCAATTTGAATCGCCAGTGCTCCAGCAATTCCTTCCACAATCAAAACAGCATACCCTGTTAATAGATCGTAGGCAACTTGATGGAAGGTGTCGGAAAATGAATAGACAAGTCCCCGAAAAACATCCTTTCCAAAATCCTCCAATGCCTGCTTATTTATAATTTGGTGATCATGAATCGACGAATTTCCTAACGGATTCATGATTTTTTCTGTAATGTTTTTTGCATCTGACATGCTATTTAAGTAACAAATGAGGCCTTCCTGACGGCCAATATGAATGGAGATCAATTTTAGGTCCACCGTATTACCGAAAATACACTCCAACTCTGTTCGGTTCTGTTCTAAGATTCTCGAAATATTTTTACTCTCCCCATCTGGAACAATTTCTGGATTCGTTGTTTGATCAGGATGAGTGAATTTCTTTTTCGGTGAAAATAATTTTTTAGAAATGCGCATTAGTACCCCCCTTTCTTTGTTTCCATAAAAGAAGAATGAGAGTGAGGGCAGGAAATCCAATTTGAAACGGTAAATGCAAATACAATGGAACAAACTTTACTCCTTCTTCGATGTGTTCCGCGAAATTTTCAGAAATGGCAATCGAAAAAACCGCAACAAGCATACCCATCGGAAAAACGAGGGGACGATAGGGAATACGAAATACATGTTCTATCCCTTTAAGACCCGTAAAGAAAAAGAGACCTACTTTCACAATAATGCCCAGCATCAATAGAAAAACCACAATCGCTTCTAACCTTTCAATAAACGTGGCAATGGAGACATTCCTGATCGCACTTAAAAGCGGAAAATTAGACCTTACTCTCTGGTCAACCCCAAGCGATCCAATTTGCAAAAGGGTCGCAATGGTTAAAATAAACCCGGATATGCCAACGGCGATCATCCCTACTTTCCCGGCATATTTCTGTTTGCTTGTGTAAGCGATCACCACTGTAAACACAACCATTTCTCCAAACGGAAAACCCATTAAAGTGGGGAATATGGCTTTTACGATCGGTGCCGCTCCATCTTGGAAAGGAATTTGCAAGTTTTTGAATGTAAATTCTCCTCCCACAATAAGAAGAAAGCAAGTGATTCCAATAAATAATAGGATATAAGGTGTAAAAAGTTCGGTTAATCGGCCCAAATTCTCCAATCCCAAATAAATCATATAAGTAATCAGAAGCATAAAGGTCAGAGAAATCACTTCTAATGGTGTTTTCGGTAATATGGCTGACGTCATCAATTCTCCAAAATCCCGAAGCACACGGGATGTGATATAAAAAAAATAAATCACATAGCATATCGTAATGACGGATGAAAAGATTTTTCCAATGGCCATTTCCATGATTTCAAAAAGGTTCTTCCCAGATCCTTTTTCAAGAAGAAAAGTATATCCCCATACAAGCAAGATTCCATAAATGGTTGCAATCAAGATGGCTACCCATGCATCCTGTTTCGCTTCGTTTCCCAATCCGACAATAATGGCACTGCCCAACTCAAAATTAAGGATCAACACGAATAATTGCCATAAAGATAGATTTTCTTTTGGCTGACTCGTCATTAGGAACCACTCACAGACCTATTCTTTTTCAGACGAATATCCGCCACTATACTCATCACTAGACCACTCAGCCACATGAGCATAATCATCCATTTTCCCGACGCCACAGAGGTTTTATATAAATGAAAAAATTCACCCATTATAGTTGAATGAAGGATGATCAGATCAATGACAAAGATCAACCCAAAAATCAGCATCATAATAAAGAAGTAAAGAAAAGTAACCATATTAACCCCCCATGTTATTTCTAACATATAGGTAGTTTCCCAAATATTCCCGAACATAATCATAAGTTAAAAAAATTATCCCAGGCGCTAAGGCGGCACATCGGAACGGCCGCCTTTTTTGGGGATGGGTTGCACTGTTCTGCCATCTTATGGAAAGCAAACACTTTGGCCTCGGCCCAGCCTTCTGGGGTCTTTGCAGGTTTTTGAGGATGGTTGCATGTTTTTTGGATTGGGTTGCACGGTTTTGGTGGAGTTTTGCACGTTTTTGGGCGGGGTTTGCATGTTTTGCCATTTAGTGGAATTAATTAGCCACTCGGGCGAACAGAATCCTGAAAGGAGTTTTAGGCCTGGCTGAGGGTTATGAACCATTTTTGCAAGGTTATGAGCCATTCTAGAGGGTTTATGAACCATTTTGATATCGTTATGAACCATTTTTGAGGAGTTACGTTCCCTTTACCATTTAATGGAAACTAACGGTTATGGTGTTATCTCCTTTCCTCCGATCGTCATTTATTTAAAAAGACAGTCCCTATTGCAATAAGAAGTAGACCAATAACGGAATACATCGAAATCTTCTGCTGTAAAACTAAAATCGATAAAATGGTAACAAGTACTGCATAGACCCCGATTTGAATGCCGCCAAGCATGACCGTATTGCCAAAAATTTTACTGCCTTGAATGAAACCCCACGATAGTATAATGTTTCCCACAAAAGAAAGAGGAAGAAAATATACGTTAAATTTAACGCTGTCTTTTAATGTTGGCTGGAAATAGGATGCTGATAAAATGGGTAATAATGAAAACACAATAGAACCCACTATAATGGCACCAATGACAAGAAACTTCATACATACACCTCTTTTTGTATACTTTCTCCTAAGATGAAATGGCTAATTCTAGAGGTCTAAATTTACATCCTTTTGCTTTGTATTTTGAA
Source organism: Neobacillus sp. PS3-12 (assembly GCF_030915385.1). Taxonomy (GTDB): domain Bacteria; phylum Bacillota; class Bacilli; order Bacillales; family Cytobacillaceae; genus JAEVLT01. Next base: position 2,332,392 of record NZ_CP133268.1, read on the forward strand.
AAAAGGCGATGATGACAAGTATGATCGGGATAATGACACAATTCGCACCAATATATGCCAGTCATTAATCCCATATCTGGAATGGCAGCGAAATTAAATTTTACAACCAACTCCGGATCAAACAGGCCCCTTACATTTTTCCTTTTCTTGTATACCCTTCACAATATCTTCAATCGTTACATTTCCGAGCACTTTTTCTAATGCTATTTGGGCAGTGGACAAGATTGGAATGATTGTCTCTTGAATGTTCCTGCCTACTGGGCATTGTGGATTTGGATTTTCGTGGACACTAAACAATTCATTGTCCTGGACGACATCCACCGCTTTATAGACGTCCAGCAAGGTAATGTCCGATAGTTCCCTGGCGAGCTTCGTTCCAGCAATACCTGGATGTACTTCCACTAAACCGGCTTTTTTCAGCATTCCGATGATTTTTCTGATTAAGGCAGGATTGGTATTGACACTTCCCGCTAAGAACTCCGAAGAGCTCACCCCGTCTTTATTCATTTCAATAAGAGATAAAATATGAACGCCTACAGCAAATCGACTGCTGATGGACATAATGAATCACCTTTCTTGTCATAATAATGGTCTAATTATACATCAAAAAATGATTGACAACAGCACTAATTGTAACTAATATAATTACATGTAATCAAATTAATTACAACTCATCCTAATGGAGGGATTTTTCAATGAAAATATTAGTAACGGGAGCAACAGGTAAATTAGGAAGTAAAGTGGTTGAAACATTATTAAAAACTGTACCAGCAAGCGAGCTTGCTGTCAGTGTTCGTAATCCAGAGAAGGCAGAAGCTTTACGTGCACGTGGTGTAGAAGTTCGCCATGGTGATTTTGACCTGCCGGAAACATTGGATTCAGCTTTTTCAGGAATTGATCGTTTGTTGATTATCTCTGCAGATGGGGACAATGAGACAAGAATTCGCCAGCATGCCAACGCAGTTGCAGCCGCACAGCGGGCTAGTGTGAAATTCATTGCGTATACCAGCCTCGTGAATGCAACCGAGAGCCAAAACCTATTCGCCCCTACTCATAAGGCAACGGAAGCAGCGATTGTGAATACAGGTATTCCATATTCCTTCTTGCGCAATAACTGGTACTTGGAAAATGAAATTCCAAGCATTCAAGGTGTCCAGGCTGGAGCTCCTTGGGTGACATCCGCAGAAGACGGCAAAGTTGGCTGGGCGCCTCAGCAAGATTATGCAGAAGCTGCCGCAGCGGTCCTAACTGGTGACGGTCACGAAAATTCCGTTTACGAGCTTTCCGGTCGGCTATTGAAACAGGAAGAAATTGCTGCCGCCCTTGGCGAAGTGATTGGTAAAGAGGTAGCTGTCCAGCAGGTTGATGATGCAACATATGCGGACATTATGAAAGGCGTCGGCGTACCAGATTTCCTTATTCCGTTGGTGGTCGACATCCAAAAGAGCATTCGTGAAAACACACTAGCAGTTGAGAGCAATGATTTTGAAAAACTTCTTGGCCGTCCGGCTACACCGATTAAGGAAGCTTTGAAACAAATTGTTACCCAAAACTGAGCTCCCGATCGCTAAAAAAGCTGCCAGCAATGTGCAGCTTTTTTTTGCTGGTTGTTGGGAAATGAGCTTCGGCCACAAGAAGGTAAAATTACCCTGTTAGTGTCCGAAGTCAGGTTATCTTCGGACAAAGAATGGCAAAATGACCACATGCATGTCCGAAGCCTGAGCAAATTCGGACAAAGGAAAGCAAAATGATCGCAGGTATGTCCGAAGCGTGGGCATACTCGTGCAAAGGAAAGCAAATCACCGTATTCATGAAGGACATTTCCCTTATTTCCTAACCTGATTTTATCCTTCATCGTACTCATGATGATTGTATTTTAAAATAAATCTCATTGGTCTGTGTCCACTTTTAGACTAACTTAAAAAATGATCGTGGGTATGTCCGAAGCGTGGGCATACTCGTACAAAGGAGTCTTCCGACACTCTTGAAAAAATAGCAGATGTATTAGTTCAAATTAAAAGAGTTAACGACTAAAAACATTGCATTTGTGGTGTGGTTTAGTAGAAATTCCCTGCGTAGAAGTCAAGCTCTGTACCGAAAATAAGAAAAGGTAGTTGCCATTTGTTTAAGCAATCACCTTAGTTCTATTCAACATAGTCTATTTTATTTTCCAGGCACCACTCTATCGCAATTTCCTTAAACCACTCATTTCGGTATGAATACCATTGCTTTTCGATTCCAAAATCGATAACTTTGTCCTTAAATCTTCTAAAGGCCCCTTTTCCCTTTATTGCCTTAAATAAAGATTCCTGTTTTCGTTGATCACTTACCGTCAGGCAAAAACTTTCCATGATCTCATATTCATTCAAATCAAATTTAGTAGGTAATTCTATATAATCTTCTTCGTTTTCGACCACAGCCAAAGCTGCCATCCTATTTTCTTGTTGCCATTCAGGCAAATCATCAATTGGTTCTTCATCTTCAGCCGCATCCAAGTCCTCAGATGTCAAAAAAACGAATTCACCCGTTTTCCTATTTAGAAATGAAAATGACCCTTCAAACGGTATATCCATTTCCTCGATAATATTATTCAATTTGACTGGTATACTCATTTAAAAGACTCCTTTCATATCGAACTAATAGTGGGTAAAAAAATTATTGCTTAATTTAATTCGAGACTATTTTACAATTCCCTTTTATAACTCCGAAGACCAGATTTGTAAAACAACGAGTGCCTCTTCCAATTGATGTGCCTGATCCTATCGTCTTTGACCGATTTTGAGGATGGGTTACACGAATTTAGTGGATGTTTGCACGTTTTTGTTAGCAGTATGCACGTTTTTCATGGAAAGATATACTTTTTCCAATTTGTGGAATATAAGAGCCGATCAAGTCGGCGAATCATTGGTTCTTTTAATAGAGTTTTGGGTCCGATCGGAGACGATGAGCTATTTTTCCGAGACTATGAACCATTCTAGCGTGTTTATAAACCATTTTGGACCTGGTATGAACCATTTTCGAGGAGTTATGTTCCTTTTACCTACTAATGGAAATTGGTAATTCTGTAAACAACAAAAGGGAAGCTGGCTCCAAACCACGCTTCCCGAAATCTGTTAAGAGTTAATCATAAAGCATTTATCTAGCCACTCGCGCACCGTTACTGCTTTTCATCAAATTTCTGATCTCCGCTTCTGACACTAAGTTTAGATCTCCGGAGATTGTCAGTTTTAGGACACTGGCTGCCAAACCAAACTGTACGAGTTCAGTAGGTGTGTAGTTATGTAATAATCCGTGCATCAACCCTGCACCAAAAGCATCCCCAGCGGCTACACCTTCCATCACATGCATCTTGTAAGTGGAGGTTTCGTAAAAAGTACCGTCCGTTAATAATAAGGCGGTCCATTCACTGTTTTCTACTGAATAGATGTTGCGTAGAATGCTGGCAACCATCTTACAGTTTGGATAACGCTCTTGGACTTTTTTCATCGCCACTTTGAAAGATTCCTTTTGTTCAATTCCATTGGAATCATCCCCATCAAAGGCTTTGATCCCCAACGCCGCTTCAAAATCTTCATCATGAGCGATACAAACGGTGACATACTCCATGATCTTACTCATAGCGGTTTGGGCTTGTTCTGGTGTCCACATTTTGCCCCGATAGTTCAAATCACAAACGACTGGAATCTCATGTGCCTCACAATATTGACAAGCTGTTAAAATGGCCTGTTGCAATTCATCAGAAATAGCGGGAGTGATCCCTGAAAAATAGAAATAATCCACATCTTTAAAGATCTCTTCCCAGTTAAATTCAGTAGCCTTCGCTTGTGAAAAAGCGCTGTATGCCCGATCATAGACAACATTGGTAGAACGAACACTGGCCCCTTTTTCGAAAAAATAGATACCCAGACGCCCAGGTCCAGTCAAAATCTTACTCGTATCAACACCGTATTTTCGCAATGTGCCTACCGCACTTTGACCCAAGAGGTTATCAGGAAATTTCGATAAATAAGCCACTTCATTTCCTAGCAGTGCTAAGGATACGGCTACATTGGCTTCGGCTCCTCCATAAGCTGCCTCAAATGTTTGTGTTTGTAAGATTCGTTCATTCGCTAATGGTTTCAACCGCAACATCATTTCACCAAAAGTTAGTACTTTCATGATTGTCTCCGCTTCTTTCATGACTAATTTTTATATATTGTTTGGCAATTTCAGTGACTTATTCAAAGTCTCCGGTTGCTGCTGGTGCAAGTAGATTGCCGCCAACGCCGATTTTGAACCAATCCTCCATTGCCTAAACTTACCCCACCGGTTGGCATAAATAATAAAATGAGAAATCGACGTTATGAAAAATTTGTCGATATTTGCTGTAAAGCACTACCTAAAAACATTTTGATAATGTTCCCCCCATAAGTCAAGGCCGTTTACGGATGTTAGCGGTTTCTTTAATAAAATAAGTAAGTACTGGTGCCAGGCACGGCCCGATTGCCTAATTAGCAAAGAAACAGATCGTTTAGCGCTTCTACAATTTTCGACAAAAGGTTTAAAAACAGTGTCGGATTTTATCAAAAATTCACATTTTGTACAACTTATTGTCTTGAAAACTCCTTTAAGTGCTTTTATTATAAAAGTGTAGAAAGCATTTCAATACAGCAAGAGATCCTAGATTCCAAAGTTTCACCAAATACTTATACCGATTCCCAAAATCTCATTCACTCCATGTAACGGTTTAAGTCATAAGAACTACTTCTGTTTATTCAACCAAAGAACATAGCATAGAAGAATTTTTGGAAATATCAACTTCATGGTACAGACTGACATCAATGATGGTTGTTTTCTACCTTCACAACTAGATATACATAAAATCAATTACCACCCGTTTCTTTCGGGTGGTTTATTTATTTTGCACCGAGGTTTTTTGGAAAAATTGTTCATTCCACATGCCATCTTTTTGCATAATATATTCCTGCGACATTAGATTGTAAAGGAGATGTAATGGTGGGAGGAAAAAAAGAATCTAAGCATGACTGCTGTTTTGAACCATTTATTAGCCCTAACCCTGTTACTTCATTTAATCCCGTTCAGCACTATCCAAAAATTGATAAAACGTCATTTATAAGCCAGTTTTCTAGTGTAATAGGTGATGTTATCATTCGAAATAATGTTTATGTAGCCCCAAACGTAAGCATACGTGCTGATGAAGGTACCCCTTTTTATATTGGTACAAATACCAATCTCCAGGATGGAGTCATTTTACATGGTTTGTTAAACAGAAGAGTTTCGTTTGGAGATAAAAGCTATTCCATTTATCTTGGAAACGAAGTGACGATTGCTCATAAGGCACTTGTCCACGGTCCTTGTTTTATTGGAGACAAGACGTTTGTTGGCTTCGATGCAATTGTTTATAATGCCATTGTCGGGAAAGGCTCATTCATTTCTAATAATGCGGTAATCACAAATGGGGTTCGGATCGCACCAAATCGATTTGTGCCGCCCGGAGCTCATATTGATTCCCAAGAAAAAGCGGATGCCCTATCAAAGGTACCAAGGGATAGCAAGGAATTTGCCTATGAAGTTCAAAGAGTCAATCAAGAGTTCCCTGCATCCTATCACATTTTGTTTGGGAAAAATCGCTGCTCTTGTGGATTTGCTTGTGACTAATGAGAAGCTGCTATTGATGCAGCTTTTTATTAGTCACAAAAAAAACACCGCATTTGCGGTGCATCATTGAGGAGTTCGTTTTACCCCAAGTATTGGTTTTCTTTCGAAATAGGAAGTGAGGAAATAGACGAACAACAACCCTGCGGCTGTGGCAATGACAAATCCCCCGCCATGAATCAGGATCGCTACAATCCATACATAGCTTAAATAGTAATGAACCTTTTTGAGTACTTTATTTTTCGAACGTTTAAAAATATAACCATATGCCGCAAGACAGGCTAAAATCAAGAATGCGGCAATCCCGGTGAAGGTATTGCGGTTGGAAAAGTCAGTGATGAGATAGTAGCCACCATGAATGATAACAAGAATTAAGCCAATAAATCCAAAAGTGGTATGAAAGCTATATGATTTTTTGGCAGCTATTTTAACTAGTTTCAATGGACTTTTTAATTTTTTCTTTAATAGAAACCACGAAAAACTTAGGCCCCCAAAGAGGATCGAAACGTTTCCTAGTAATTTAAAGATTCCTCCGCCCTCTTCCTCTTGTGGCGGCGGTCCTGGGTGATGTGCTGCGGACTTAGTGAAATATGAGTATCCAATTAATACGATAGCGATTAAGATCATTCCTATAGCAGGAAGATACTTCCTTACATTTGTTTTCATTTCAAAAATTTTCCTCCAAATATTTTTACTCCCTATTAGTATTGTGCACGATGAACCTAAAGTTAATATGAAGAAAACCTTAATTTTCCATTAAAATAATAGGTTAATATTGGAATTATTGTTGTAATTTTCAATTATTGTCCTATATAGTATAAAAGAAACCAACAATAGATGGGAGATTTTTCATGAAAAAGTGGTTTAAAAATGCAGATGGCCAGGTCAGGAGCGGTTGGAAAATCATTCTGGCGTTTGGGCTTATGAACATTCTTGCGGGAATCTTTATGCTTCCGGTCATCATTTTTATGTTTGCTAAGTTCGGTACGAATGAAGTTTCCGTAGATGTCTCAATGGACCGCCCTATTCCCAGCTTGCTCCTGATGCTGGCGCAGCTTCTTGGCGTCACTTTGACCGTCATGATCTTTTTGAAAAAAGAAAAGAAGAAATGGAGCGATGTTGGGGTCACATCCCTTCACTCACAGGGGAAAAACCTCTTGCTCGGCCTGTTTTTAGGGGCGGCTTCAATTGTTTTCGTGACTTTGATCATGATGGCAACGAAGCAGATCACGTTAACCCCGGCAAAGGTTCATTTAACTGATCTTGGAATCTATTTTATTAGTTTTATTTTTGTCGCTGCTAATGAGGAACTTTTTTTTCGCGGCTATGTGATTTCGGCCTTAAAGCAGACGAAATCCTTTCCCCTAATTTATCTCGTTTCTTGTTTAGTTTTTGGGGCGGTACATATTCCGAATCCCCATGTCCATCCACTAGGAATTATCAACGTATTCATGATTGGTTTATTGTTTGCCTACATGTTTATTCAGACCAAATCACTATGGATGTCAGCGGGTTATCATCTGACTTGGAATTTCATTCAGGGGAGCATTCTGGGGTTCAATGTCAGCGGAAATGCTGGAAATGGTTTTTTTCACATCAAAGGTGCCGATAATATTTGGACGGGCGGCAGCTTTGGCGCCGAGGCAAGTATATGGACGACAGTGGTTATTCTGCTTGGCCTTTTTATTACGAAAAAATTCACTCAGTTTGCTGGTGGGAGTAACATTGACATTGGGGAAAAGTTGTAATTCTGGTGTTTGTGTCCGAAGATCAGGTGTTTTCGGACACAGGAACCGCTTTTTATCCGTAAACTATCCCCTTTTATCTGTACTTTCCAGTCATCTATCCGCAACTCTTCATTTATCCGTAAATTCACACCTTTTTTCCGTAAACTATCCCCTTTTATCCGCACTTTTCAGTCATCTATCCGCAACTCTTCATTTATCCGTAAATTCACACCTTTTTTCCGTAAACTATCCCCTTTTATCCGCACTTTTCAGTCATCTATCCGCAACTCTTCATTTATCCGTAAATTCACACCCTTTTTCCGTAAACTATCCCCTTTTATCCGCACTTTTCAGTCATCTATCCGCAACTCTTCATTTATCCGTAAGTTCACACTTTTTTTCCGCACGAATGACCCATTTATCCGCAAATCCCCCATAAAATCATTTTATTCTGGGTGGCTGCATAGAATGGAGAAAAGTACAAGCTACTAGGGGGAAAAAGCGATGCAATTTATTGAAGAGGTAAAGGATGTAAAATTTAGTTTCCTGGAGAAGCAGCCGGCGTCGTCGATGAAACAAGCCTTTGTTTATGTGAATCATAACAATCAATACGTTGCGGTTAAAAATGGCGATCGTTTGTCACGAAGTGAGCTTCGGATTGGAAAATATAAACGCATTTATACCGTCAATATGCAGCAGCATACCATCGAATACAAAGAAGAGGTGCCTTCCGCTACCAGAGGGAGACGGTTTTCGGTTCATTTGTATATCGATATTGCAGTCGATCGGCCGGAACTGCTGGTTCAGCAAAATGCAGGTGAATTTGGAACCGTTGTTAACAACAATCTGCCCATGTGGGTGGAGGCGGAAGCTAGATTTTTTCCGATTGAAGAAGAACTGCGATTTGCGCGGCATATTGAGGAATTTTTTCAAACATCGGCTTTAGTCAGGGTGCTGCGCGATGCCGGCATTGCCGTAAGGGCTGTGCGTGTCTTGGTTAGGCAGGGCTTTCGGGACCAGCGCCATGATGAGGCGATTGCCGATTTGGACCGTCATGCGGAGTTGTCCTCCTATCAAGAGGCGCTGGACTTGGAGGAAGCACGCCGGATTTCCGCCACGATTAAAGAGGCCTTGGAAGATGGAGACTTTATTACGGCTGGAAAGCTTGGCGAAAAGAATGAAATGGCTAAGAGATTAGTAGAATCCGAGTTCAACCAGAATCAGACTTTCAAACACGAGGTTAACAAACAGTTGCTGAATTTGATCAACGATCACTCGATTGACCTGGGCCGAGGCCGAACAACGATTAGCCAAATTGAAGCGACTTTTTCCTTATCTCCCAGTTCAAATTGAAAAGCGCCCTACTTATTTAAATAAAGGAGAATAGCCATAGTGGAATCTATCTTCGATCAACTTTTCTGGCTCTGGGTCCCTCTTTCATTTTTGCCTGAATGGCTCCGTCTATTTGTTGTTCTCTTTGTGGTTCTTCAAGTGCTTTTAAAAATTGCTCCTGTCTTTATTCGCTTATTGTGCCTTCTTTTGAGGAAGCTTCTGTACTTATTTACTTATCCAATTATGTGGTTGATCAGCTCTCTGTTACGGAGTCGTAGAGAAGAGGAAAATGGGGACATCCCCCGCTGGATTGATGCCATTGAAGGACTTTTGGGCTGGTGCGAGAGATTTTTCAACAAAATGATTCAACTTTTTGCCAAAAAGAAACGATACAGAAGGAAATGGTCCTTTTATGCCGGCACTGCATTAGCTGTCTTGGTTACGGCTGCGGTCGTGAACAATCCTGGTGAATGGTATGCACATGATTGGAAAAAAACAGAAGATTGGCTGGCACAAGAAAAGCCGAGTGGTTATGATCGTGCGGAACCTGTGAAGATTAGTGCGGCGCCTGCGCAGAAGGAATTCGTTTTGAATCGGCAATATAAAGATGGCGGCAATATTCGCGAGGCCCCCACACTGTCGGCGAGGCGTCTATATACCATTGCTCGTGGTGAGTTCGTGCGGTTTTTAAATGAGGAGCAAGTGGATTCAAAAGGCATTAAGTGGTTAAAGGTACAAACAGCGAACGGGCGGGTCGCAGGCTGGGTTTCCGCAAATATCGTTCGGGAAAAATGAGAGTTCGCTTGATGAATTGGTTGTGAGGTGGTTATGGGCGATTTTCAATTTACAGAGTAATAGCCAGTTCCAGGACCGAGACTGCTGAACTTGGTTTGGTGCGATGCACGTTTTTGGGGGTACGTTACACGTTTTTCGCGGCGGCTTGCACGTTTTCGAGTGAGCCTTGCACCTTTTTCGGAGAGCTTTGCACATTTTGCCATTTTCAGGAAACGAAAACCAGTCGGCGGGCGGTGCGTTTGAACAATTAGGCCTACTGGAACGACTGAACTTGGTTTGGTGCGATGCACGTTTTTGGGGCGCGTTACACGTTTTTTGCGGTGGCTTGCACGTTTTCGAGTGAGCCTTGCACCTTTTTCGGGGAGCTTTGCACGTTTTGCCATTTTCAGGAAACGAAAAGCCAGTCATCCAGACTGGCTTCGAAATTAGTGGCGTGGTGCAAATAAGATAATGGCAGCACCAACCAAACAAATGGCGGCACCGATCCAATCGTATAGATCAGGGGACTTCCGATCAATCCCCCAGCCCCAGAGCAAGGATAGGATGATGAACACACCGCCGTATGCGGCATATACCCTGCCGAAGGAGGGAAAGGTTTGGAATGTGGCCATCACACCGTATATGGCTAAAATAACGCCGCCTGCAACACCCCAATACCACGGGTAACTTTCACGCAGGCACTGCCAAATGAGGTAGCCGCCGCCGATTTCTGCTAGGCCCGCCAATATGAACAAAACGACTGCCTGGATCATTTCGGCTCCCGAGGCTCCATTGTCGTACAATTGGTCTTGCACACTTTAGACAGTTCACAGGCCGCACATTTTCCCTGGCGGCTCTTTTTGATCGAGCGGTACAAAGCCCAACCTGCATAGCCGAATATTAACACGCCAATGGTGACATTAAAAATCACGATCCCTCAACCTCCAATTCCAAGCAGTTGTCCGCCTTGGTAGATAACGAAAGAAACGATATACGCAACAACCAAGCCGTACCCAATTGAAAAATACATCCATTTCCGCCAACTGGTTTCTTTTTGGATGGTTGCCACTGTAGCAAGACATGGTACGTACAATAAAATAAAGGCCATGAAGCTGTAGGCAGATAGTGGTGTAAAAACGTGTGAGATCACTTGTTGCAAGCTTCCGCCATTTGGGACAAAGTAAATCACATTCATAGATGACACGACGATTTCTTTTGCCAAAAAGCCGGTAATTAGACTTGCAGCGGCCTGCCATGTACCAAAGCCTAGCGGTATAAAAATTGGCGCAATCCAGCGGCATACAATCGACAAAAAGCTATGGTCCGCTGATACATTGAATCCGCCTGGTCCAAGGTTAGACAAGAGCCAAATCATGATCGTTCCGCCAAGGATAAACGTACCCGCCTTTCTCACAAAGCCCTTTCCCTTGTCCCATGTACTTCTCATTAAGGTTCGGAACTGTGGTACACGGTATGGCGGTAATTCAACGACAAAGAGGGAACCTTCACTTTTAATAAAGAAGGAAAAGATTTTTGCTAAAATGATTGCTACTACAACGCCAAGCACGTAAAAGGACAAGACGATCAGTGCTTGGTGGCTTTTAAAAAATGCGGCCACGAACAAGCTGTAAACGGTCAGACGTGCTGAGCAGGACATTAATGGTGTTAAAAGAATCGTCAAGAGTCTTTCTTTTGGCTGTTCAATGGTGCGTGCGCTCATGATCGCTGGAACGTTACAGCCAAAGCCGATAATCAATGGGATGAACGCCTTCCCGTTTAGGCCGACAAGTTCCATGATTCGGTCCATAACCATCGCGATTCTAGACATATAGCCTGAGTCTTCCAGCAAGGAGATGAAGAAAAACAAGATAAAGATTTGCGGCACGAAAACCAGTACTCCGCCGACGCCGCCGATGATTCCTTGAACAACGACATCCTTGATGAAGGTCGAGGCACCGACAAGCGTTAGCCCTTTTTCAGTCCAGTCTGTCAAGGGTCCTGAGAAAAATTTGTCCAGTAAATCCGATATTGGCGTTCCTAGCCAGTCAAAGGTTAATTTAAAAATCAAGAACATAAACCCTAGAAAAATAAGCAGGCCTAAATATCGATTTGTTACGATTGGGTCGATGAATTCGGTCAGTGTTTTATGATGTTTGTCTTTTATGGTGATACATTCATCAAGAATCGATTGGATCAATGCCTGCCGCTGCTTAAAAATATATTGGCGTAGCGATTTTTCTTGAATAATGGATTCTGTTCTATTGATGATTTTTTCAATTTGTTCATGATTGCCTACTTTATTTTTAACGACGAAGTTGCCTTCCAATAATTGAATGGCTAGCCAGCGGGGGTTAATGTTATTTTCCTTCGGTAGCAATTTGCTCATCTCTTGAATGGCTGCTTCGACCTCTGGGCCGTAATCAATCGTGATGGCGGATGGCTTTAGTTTCGGGTGAGCCAAGAAGTCGCCTAACTCCTGGCACCCTTTCCCTGTTCTTGCGACAATCTCTTGAACAGGTACTCCCAGACGCTTGGATAGCGTCTCATGATTAATATGTATTCCCTGTGAGCGTGCGACATCCATCATATTTAAGCCGATAACCACTGGAGCGCCAAATTCTAGCAACTGAATGGTAAGCTGAAGGTTTCTGAGCATTTGCGAGGCATCAACAATATTCAAGATTGCTTGAAAGGAACCGTTTAATAGGTATTCTGTTGCCACTGCTTCGTCTTTCGATAGCGGATTGAGCGTGTAGATTCCGGGCAGGTCGATCAGTAAATCTTCCTTATGTTTTCTCATTGCTCCTACCTTTTTCTCAACCGTGACACCGCTCCAGTTCCCTACATACTCGTATGAGCCTGTTAACATGTTAAAAAGGGAGGTTTTTCCTGTGTTTGGATTTCCAAATAATCCGATCTCCATATTGTTCATCTTCTCCCCTCCACAGCAATTCGACATTCATATATTTTAATAGATTACTTTTTCACTACGTTAATGAGAATCTTTCTCAATTAACATTTTTAGTGTATGGCAATTCCTTTTAGTAGTCAAGTGATTTTTGGGCTATACAGAATATGGTGAGCGCAGCGTCAGTTGTGATATTACGGCGAATGCTGTCGCAAGTTTGAATTTTCTAATAATATGTTCACAGAATGTTCATATGTTATACTCTATGTAAGCGAATTCAATTCTTTTAGTGAAAAGGTGGTTTAATAATGTTAATTGAGAATTTGGTACAACGTTTTACTGAAGCGAAAAACTATACACCGTCACACGCGAATGAATTACTTGATTTTCTTCAAAAGTCTTATATCTCTGGAGAACTGTCTATTGTTGAATATAAAAAGCTATTTTGTGAACTAACTACTCAGCATGATGCCGAAAAGCCTAGCGAATTTTTCATGAAAACCAAACTATTCAACTTTGAATACGAAATTGCTTTTTAAAAAGTACCTAAGGGGACGGATGAATCCGTCCCCTCTTTTATTTCGCAAGCTATGTATTTTATAGTAGCGATCCTATTTCGCAAGCCAAAGGTGGCTTGTATTGAATTGAATTTTCTCTTCTTCGATCAGGGCGATCAGTGCCTTGGCGGCGTCGGGATCGAATTGGGTGCCGCTGTTCTGCTTAATTTCATTGATGACGTAATCCGTGGTTAAAGGCCTGCTCCGATAGACGCGCTTGGAAGTCATTGCGTCGAAGGAGTCTGCTACTGAGACAATCCTGGCGGCGAGCGGGATACTGCGTTCCTTTAACCCAAAAGGATAGCCGCTTCCATCGTAACGTTCGTGATGATAACGGATGATGTCGAGGAGGCCGTTTTTTTTGAATTTGGTGATGTGATTGACCATTTCGTAGCCCCTTTGGGGGTGCTCTTTGATGCGTTCGAATTCAGCTTCGGTTAGTTGTGACGGTTTGTTTAGGATGTTTTCGGGTATGCCGATTTTTCCGATATCATGGAGGAGCGCGCCGATGTAGATGTTATGGCATGTCCTTGGTGATAGACGCATTTTTTCTGCGATCAGGGCCGCATAGTGTGCGACGTTTTCGGAATGTGAAGCGGTGTATGCATCTCGGGCGTCGAGTGTTTTTGATAGTGTGATGACGAGTGATAATGTGTCCTCTTGTTCGGTTTGGTAGCGTTCGATTAATAGTTTAATCATGAGGGTTAGTAAAAAATATACGCCCCAGTGAAATAGGTAGAAGATCAGGCCCATACCTTGAAAGGCCATCATGCCGATGTAACCGCTTAAGAATGATAGGACGCCGGTGCCGATTAAGTGGATGAAAATGCTAAAGTGGCGGAAGCCGATTCCCATAAAAATGCAGACGACAACAAAGGTTCCTTCCAGGAACAGACGTGGGTCCATTTTGAAAAAGACATGCAGCAGGATGGCTGCAAGGAGGGAAATGTAAAATAATCCCTGATAGGTTGCACGTTTCTCCAGGATGGAGGCCCTTTTTTGGAATTCGTTCATTGGGTCAGTCACCTTTCTTGATTCGCTACGGAGAAATTATAACGTAGAATCAAGGCGAATTCTTAATGGAGTTATGAACAATCTGTGAGAGCGGCGAACGAATTAAAGGGATATAAATGTTCCGTCGATTTTTTCTTTAACGAGCGATATATCCGTAAGTTCTTCGATTATAACCGTAAACTCCCACTATATATCCGTAACTTTTGACCAGATATCCGTATCTCCAGATAAAACAAAGAGACCGCTGAATCGGGTTCAGCGGCCTCATTTAAAAAAACAGGGGGTTTTGTTAAAAGTATATCCTTAAGATGGATTTTTATACATAATTGCAAAAAAATTCCGACGCGTGGCGGCGCCGGATCATAAATGAAGGTTTGTGTTCGAGGAGAGGATTGATTTTTTCTAGAGGAAATGAGGAATGTATTAGGAATTTTGGCGGGTTGCTTCAAAGAGGTTTTGACGGTTTGCTTCAAATTGGAGTTCGCGGATTAGCCATTCTAGCTGGGAGACACGTTTTTGGAGGCTGTCGACGGTTTGATTGGCTCTGCCGACCATTCGGATTAGGCTTTCAAGCAAGTGGGAGACTTCTTCGTCATGACTCAAAATGGCAATTCCTCCTCGATTTTTTGTTTCTTCGTTTCGATGTGCGGTTTGCTGCTCAAAAAGCGAACGGTATCGGCGATCACTTCGGTGATGTATATCCGTTTGCCTTCCTGCGTGTCATAATGGCGGGTTTGGATTCTCCCGGTAATTCCGACAACGGACCCCTTTCGGCAGTATTGTGCTGTGTTTTGAGCGGCTTTGCGCCAAAGCGTGCAAGAGATAAAATCCGCTTCCTGTTCACCGTTTTGATTTCGGTATTGGCGGTTGACGGCCAAGGTTACATGGGCGAAGGGGATCCCTTCTGACGTCACTTTGGCTTCGGGATCACGTGTCAATCTTCCGACAATGGTCACTTGATTGATCATTCCTATTGCTCCTTTCAGCTTGATGGCTCTATCATATCCCCCGAGAGCAGGCTTGTAAAAAAGCGAAAATCTTGTTTTCGAGCATACAACCACATTGAAAAATCGATTTTCCCTTAACACAAAATGAAGTTTCCGCACCCATTTTCGACAATATTTCTTGATTTTTCATCTTTCGGCCAATATTTTTCGACAAAATGACTTGGCCTATTTTCGAAAATAGGGCTTTCAGGTTGTCTTATGTTATAATCTTAGTAATCATTAATAAACCGAGGGGGAATGAGATGAAAACTTTTAAGTTGGTTTCATTGGCGGTAATGGAGGATGAAAAAAGTATCGATGTCCCGTTGGATCATGGACTGATTATTAATAAAGAAGACGAGCACTCAACCTGGCTGCTTGAGGCCTACACAAGAGACCTCACCCTTTACGATTATTTTAAAAAAATCAACGACGAAGATCGGGATATCATTGTGCAGGTCGTAATTACGAAGTCGGACAACGATCCTGTTTTCTTACAAACGAAGATTAGCTGTCTGCAGCTTTTTGAGGAGCATATTAGTGTGTTGCTTCAAGGACAATTGCGAAGAACAACCAAAAATCACAGTCAAATGTTGCTTCAAAGCCTCCTGCAGCAAGGATTTGCGGGCGACGCCCTGCTCTCGGAATTTATTAAGAAAAAGAACACTGTACCTCGGGTGAAGTGAATATCATGAATAACTTGTATATAAAATAAACGTTAGTCTGAGGATAAGGACTAACGTTTATTTTTTAATTTGGAGTGATTAAGATGGAATTTATCGGAACGGCAAGGCCGAAGCGTGAAAATTGGGTAGTAACGATGACATCAGATGAGCAGGCCATCATGGGACAGCATTTTGAATACATAAATAAGCTGTTTTCTGAAGGAAAAATCACTTTTTCTGGTGCGTGTACAGACGGGGCGATGGGGCTGATCGTATACAATGCTGAGTCGGCGGAGGAAGCCAAGGTTCTTTTTGAAAATGATCCTTTAACAAAGTCAGGGATTACGAATACGGAGTTGCATCCTTTTAGGGTTGGTCACGTTAACAAGTAATTTTTAAAATTAATGGGAAATATACGGAAATTGACTATACAAAGAAAGCCTATTCATTATATAATATTATATAATGACTTATAGTTTGCGAGGAATAATATGATGAAACTGGATAGCTCAATTTCAACGCCGTTATATGACCAATTGAAGCAGAAGCTACGAGAAGCGATTGTTCATGGTGAATATAAGCAAGGTGAGAAGCTTCCAAATGAAGCGGAATTATGCGATCTTTACGGTGTCAGTCGGATCACCGTGAGAAAAGCGATTCAAGAGTTGTGCGATGAAGGCTTTTTAGAGCGTAAGCAAGGTAAGGGCACCTTTGTCATGAGGAAGAAAGTTAAAAGAGAAATGGTTACGGTGGATGGATTCACGGACTTTGTCAGGCTGCTCGGGAAAAAACCGACCAAAAAGATTCTGGTTTGTGAAGAAATTAAAGCATCGCAAAAATTGGCTGAATCGCTTCAAATCGAGGCTGATGCACCAGTATTAAGGCTGCTGCGCTTAATGTATGTGGATGGACAACCGTTTACCATTGATGAAACGCACTATTCTTTGGATCGGTTCCCTAACTTGGCTACTCACTTTCTAGAGAACGTTTCTACCTATGATGTTTTGAAGAATATTTATCATGTGAATATCCATGCAGGTTCTACTCATAAAGTTATTACGGTCGATCCTGCCACAAGTCTTGAAGCTGAGTATTTAGAGTGTAAAACTGGTGAAACCTTGTTTAATATTGATAAAATTGTTTATGATGAAAACAAGGTGCCGATTCACACTTCTCATTTTAAGACACCGACGGCGGCAATTGCATTGACGATTACAACTTAAGTATTAAATGGGCTAGCTGCGAATTGCAGCTAGTTTTTTTGGGTTTGCGGGATAAGGTCAATTTTATCCGTACACTTCACTCTTTTTTTCGTAACTTTTCCCCATTTTTCCGTAAGTTTAGGTATGATATCTGGGCCCCCACTATATAGATAAAAAGGTATCATCCCAAAGGACGATACCTTTTCTATTAGATTAGTATTCTAGTTTCCACATGTATCTTCTTTTTGTAAGAGGATGGTTGCGGGCGATAGATAGTTGTTCTGCGTATGCACGGATAACGCCTGAGATTAGCATTGGGTTGAAGTAGTCTACTACTTCGCTGGCAATGACTGAGCCTAGGCCGAAATCTTTTGCGTCAACAACTGTTGTTTTTGCATCAAAGCGATTTAAGAATTCAAGGGCACGAGAATCCATTGCACGTGTACGGCCATCGTTCATTAACAATAGGAATGGTACATCTTTGTCCACGATTTCGAATGGTCCATGGAAGAATTCGCCGTCATGGAAGCTTCCAGAGTTGATCCATTGCATTTCCATTAGCAAGCAGATAGAGAATGAGTAAGCTACTTCGTGAGTTGCGCCGCTAGACATTACATAGATGACTGGCTCATCTTTGTAGCTTTCTGCGAATGCTTTCGCTTGAGGGCCTACAGTTGCTACTGATTGCTCGATTAGGTCGTAGATTTTTGCAAATCCGTCTTGCATTTTATTGTAGTGCTCATAGCCTTCGAATTCGTTTAGGATTTCAACAGCAAGGCCTAGAACGTTTGTCATTTTTTCCATTTTCGCTGCGTAATTTGCTTCGAAGCCGTGGTAGATAACATAGTCCGCATCTTTTGTGATCGCAGAATCTTCAACATGAGTTACTGCGACAACGTGTGCGCCTAGTTCTTTTGCTTTTGCAGTAGCTGTTACGGTTTCTGGAGTTGCTCCACCAAGAGAGCATGTTACAACGATACTTGTTTCATCAACAGAAACTGGAGTTGCATAGTTGAATTCATTTGCTGTATAAAGACTAGTACGAAGTTGTTTTGCGTTTCCTTCTAAGAAATATTTTGCAGGGTATAATTCAGCTTTGGATGCGCCGCAGCCTACAAAAAGGACACTCTTGATGTTTGGTTGTTTCTCTTTGATTTGTCTAACGATGTGATTTAATTGTTGCATTTTATTTCTCCTCCAAAATTCTATTTTTTTTACATGAATGCTTTAAAAGCATGCATATTGCGAATATCGTGGCTCTTTGGATCCTGAAAATATCTGGAATCCGTTATTTCTTGACCTAAAAGGCCGGTGTACCCATTTTTCTGTAAAACGGTTAAAAACTCTTCTAGGTTATGATGGCCATCGCCCCAAATCAGGTGGCCATATGGATTGCCATCGACGAAATGGGTGTGGATGATATCTTCCCCGAATACATCAAACCAATCCTGCAATGTTTCCCCAGCGACACCCATTGCGGTCGTATCCACAAGGATTTTCAGATTCGGGTGGTTGATTTCATCAAACATTCTTTTCGCACCAGAGACATTGATGACCAAATTGGATTCCTCAGGCCTTAATGCTTCCATTGCTAGGGTAACCCCTTCTTTTTGGGCAACATCGGCAAGTTTAGACAGCATTTCACGGGATCGTTTCCATGCTTCTTCCCTGTCTTCATCGTAATATCCCCAGCCTGAATTGCACTGCATGATTTCGCAGCCCAGCTCGGCTGTTGCCTTGATGCCATTGGAGAAATACTGAAAGCTTTTTTCAAAAATTTCTGGTTTGGTCGCTGCAAACTGGTATTGATACATGCAGTTTTCAGGGGTGAATACTCGGACTTCAAGGCCACGAGACTGAATTTTATCCTTTAAGACTTTACAATCCGAATAGGTCATCGGATCCAAATAATAGTGGGGAACGCCTGTCCAAAATTCGATGGATTGGATTCCTGCCGCCACTTGGGCATCCAGGAAATACTCCAACGAGTAGCGCATATAATGGATATTCATTCCCGCCACTTGTTCTCGCTTAATCAGCGCCAATGAATCTTCCTCCTTACACGTACCTTTTTCCAAAGCCGAAAGAGCCTTCGACTAAAACTTGTTTTGCCGCAAAGTCTGCAGCTATTTCTAAGCACGTTTTAATATCTTTTGTTCCATCAATATAATTCACTAGGAAACAGGTAATAAATGAATCACCGGCACCCATCGTATCAATCGCTTTTACTAGCTTTGGTTTTTGGGCGTAAAACTCCTTGCCATCAAACAGCAGCGCTCCATCTTCTCCCAGCGTGCATAAAACCAATTCAGGGCCGAGAACCGAAACCTTGATCATCAGGTCACGAACTTCGTCTTGAGTCATATGGCTGCATGAGAAAAACGCATAGTTGACAAGCGGTGCAACTTGGTTGATTTTTTCACCAGTAAAATCTGATGAAAAATCAAAGCTGATTGGTGCCTCAATCTTAGCTAGTTCGGATTCGGTATAGCCATAAAGGCCTGCATGGACAACATCGAATCTGTTGATGTATTCCAGATCGGCTGCGGTTAAATTTAGGCCAAATTCGCGCAAGACGCCGCCTTTGTTGCTTCCCAGAAATACACGGTCACCGTCTTTTAAGGTAACGCGGGCAGCACCGTTTTCGCCTTCGTAATGCTTGCAGTGACTGATGTCTAAGCCGATTTTTTCAATGCTGTCGATGACGTGGGCTGCTGCTTCATCTGAGCCGAAGACACCGAGATAGGCTGCCTCAACGCCGAGGCGCTTCGCATAGACCGCGAAGTTTAATGCGTTTCCACCAGGATACATGGTATGGATATGTTCATATTTATCGACGACGTTGTCGCCTAAACCGAGTACTTTTACCATAATCAAACCTCACTATAAAACTTTTGATAAGAAATCGATGGTGCGTGGGTGTTTCGGATTTTTAAAGAATTCTTCCGTGAATTTTGTTCTAAGATTCTTCCTTGGTCGATGAACAAAATCCGGTCGCCCACTTCTCTGGCAAAGCCCATTTCGTGGGTAACGACGACCATAGTCATCCCTTCTTTGGCAAGATCCTTCATAACTGCTAATACTTCGCCAACCATTTCCGGGTCAAGTGCGGATGTTGGTTCGTCAAACAGCATTACTTCAGGCTGCATCGCCAAGGCCCTGGCAATCGCAATCCGCTGCTGCTGTCCGCCAGATAACGAGGACGGATAGGCATCGATTTTTTCCAATAAGCCGACCTTTTTCAACAGATCAACGGCCAGTTGCTTGGCCGCATCCGGCTTCAAGCCTCTTACTTTAATCGGAGCATGCGTGATATTTTGGCAAACCTTTTTATGCGGGAATAGGTTGAACTGCTGGAACACCATTCCCATTTTTTCACGGACTTTATCGATGTTCACTTTTTTCTCGGTGATATCTTGGTTATTGACGATAATTTGGCCGCCTGTTGGCATTTCTAATAAATTCAAGCATCGTAAAAATGTACTTTTACCAGAACCGGACGGTCCGATGACAACGACTACTTCCCCTTTGGAGATTTCTACATCGATTCCATTGAGGACATTGTTTTTTCCAAAGCTTTTGTGCAAATCTTTAACGGTGATCACTTTGCTTCAACCTCCTTTCAACAACCGCTAGTATTCTCGACAAAGCGTATGTCAACACTAGGTAAATCAGGGAGGCAACTAAAATTGGCTCTATTCCTAAAGCAGTATTTCCTCTAACAATCGTTGTTTTATACATCAGTTCGGCAATCCCGATTACCGATACAATGGATGAATCTTTGATGCTGCCAATAAATTGGTTTCCTAGTGCCGGTAAAATATTTTTGAAAGCTTGCGGCAAGATGATATCGAACATCGCAATGCGCTGATTCATCCCTAAACTTCTCGCTGCTTCCATTTGTCCTCTGCTAACAGCTTCAATTCCAGAGCGAATCGTTTCTGAAATGTATGCGGCAGCGTTGAGTGACAGGGCAATGATTCCGACAACTAAATCCGGTATGTCCGATCCATTAAAGAGCATCGGGACACCGATATAAATGATGTAAACCTGGGCAAGAAGCGGTGTTCCCCTTACAAATTCGACGTAGATATCGCCTAAGAGTTTGATTATTTTAAAGCGGGACCGTCTTAAAAGGGTTAATACTACTCCCAAAATACTACCAAGTACAACCGCAGCTGCTGCCAGTACTATGGTGTAATAGGTTCCAATTAAGAAAAATTGGTAATATTGTCCAATGAATGAGAAGTTCAAATGTGTCACCCCAATGCAACAGACCCCCTATCTGGAAGACCAGATAGGAATGTCTACTTAGATGTCTTTCACGTTGTTTGTTGCTTTCTTTAACCACTCTTCGTATTGTGGTTTGGATTCTTTGATCACTTTATTAATTGCTTTCATTATTTCAGGATCTGTTCCTTTTGGCATCGCAATGGCAGCACCGGCAGATGGGTCTTCGAAGTAAACTTTACTTAAAGCAATGTTTGGATTTCCTCTTGTCAGAAGAATCGCTGTTGGAATGTCAACAAGGGCGCCGTCTACTTTATTGTTAGCTAAGTCAATGGCTTCTTCTGTTGATTTTCCTAGTAATTTAAGTTGTGCATTTGGAAGTTCTTTTTCAATAATTCCTTCTTGTACAGATGTTTTGATGGTTGTCAGTCTCGCATTAGCAAAATCTTTTGCAGTCTTATACTTGTTGACATCTCCTTTACGAACTAGCATGACGTTACGTCCTTTGTAGTAAACATCTGTGAAGTCTGCGTTCTTTGCACGTTCTGCTGTTGGGCTCATTGCCGAGATAATCATGTCAATTTTCTTGCCTTGAAGGGCCACTAGTAATCCATCGAAATCCATATCCTTGATTTCATACTTCACGCCTAATTCTTTTGCTACTTTATCTAGTAATTGGATATCAGATCCAACGATTTGATCTTTACCGCCTTGTACTAAGTGGTACTCGTATGGAGGTGTAGCTGCCATCATCCCTACGGTTATCGTTCCTTTTTCTTTTAATGCGGCAAGGCCTGTTTTTGTATCCGCTTTCTTCGTGGATGAAGCTGAACTTGATCCACATGCCGCTAATGAAAGTGCTAACGCTCCAACCAATGCTACCCCAGTAACCTTCTTCCATAATCCTGTTTTCATCATGTTTCTCCTCCGTTTTCTTTATATTTGATTATTTTGATAATTTACGATAAAAGGGCTTGTACATATTGTTTGTAGAAAAATGAAAATTAATTTTTAGGGATACAATCATTAGATGACTTTTATAAAAGCCTTTCACCCGCCCTTACCATTTTATGGGTAATACATTCCATAACGTTTAGTAATGTTATATAACATTATATTAATTGGTAGACTGAAATCTGTCAACGGAAATCTGAAAATTATCAATAATAAATTATGTGGGCGATTTCACATAAAAAAACAGTGCAGGAACCAAGTCCCTTCCTAATAAAACAGCATGCCTTGTGTTGCATGCTGTTTCGGGTAATCTTACGGACTGTTTGGCTAGTCCCGAGAGGAACTTTGTCCGTCATCGGCGGTATTACGGACAGTTTGTCCTGTTTTACCTCTGATCTTGTCCGTAATATTGCTTACTTCCTCAATAGAAAACAGCACGCCTGATTTGGCATGCTGGGTTTCTTAGTCTTCCTTTTTATCTCCAAGTGCAAAAGTAATTTCTGCTTCACAAGCAACTTCCCCGTCAACCGTGGCAACGGCTTTCCCTTTGCCGATCGGTCCGCCGCATGCGGGTCATTTCGACTTCCAGACGAAGCTGGTCGCCTGGTCGGACTTGGCGCTTAAAGCGACAGCTGTCAATGCCTGCAAAAAATGCTAAGCGGCCGCGGTTTTCTTCTTTAATGAGAACGGCTACGGCGCCAACCTGTGCGAGTGCTTCAACAATCAGGACGCCAGGCATAACCGGATAGTCCGGAAAATGTCCATTGAAAAATTCTTCATTGGCCGATACATTTTTGATTCCAACCGCTCTCTTACCTTCTTCAACCTCTAAAATTCGGTCCACCAGCAAAAATGGATAACGGTGGGGAATGATTTCTTTAATCTGGGTAACATCAAGCATAGTATTAGTACCTCCTACTAAGATTAGGTTCTTATTTTTATTATACACAAAAATTACTCCTTAAAGAAAAAAATTCTATAAATTGACATATATATTTATTTTTTCAAAAAAATAAACCTGCGAAAATATGCTAGATTGGAAGTGTAAACTAATATTTGCGAGGTATAGACCTTGAATAAAGAAAATAGTCGCAAGATCTTAATTTTATTAGGAAAATTCATCATTCTCATCGGAATGATTTTTGCGCTCGGAAAACTGAATTGGGCACCTCTGGAAAATTGGGCGATTGACCGCTTGGCCCATGCACAGCCCAGGGATCAGCAGCCGACTTTGTTATTTCAGGATAAGGTAGACATCCCTGATACTATTGCCTATAAAAAGGAAAAATATTTAATTTTTAAGACTGACATCAAAAATACCGTGCAATTGTTAGTATCCAAGATCGGGATTCAAACGAGTGCCCCTATGAAGAAGGAGCTTTCTAAAAAATTTAAGACCTTTGAGAGTAGCGATTCAAAGGTCGTGGCAATGTCTGATTGGGATATTATGAAAAACAACCTGAAGGACGGGTTTAATGCATTAAAAGACGTGGCCACGGTAAGGATCATGACTGAAGATGGCAAACCAATGATCGTTGACAGCAAAACGGTTGTCGGCGATTACGATTCCTCCGATAAAGTCATGCGATGGGGCAAGGAAATTCAAGCCGCTTCAGCAAAATATGACGTCGATCCAGCTTTAATTGCGGCTGTGATCGAACAAGAATCTGGCGGCAAGCCCGACATCATGAGTCCGGCTGGAGCGATCGGCTTGATGCAGCTGATGCCGAGAACGGCTAAAGAATTGGGAGTCAACCCTTATGACTCTACGCAGAACATTGAAGGCGGCACCAAATATTTAGCCACGCAGCTTCATCGTTTTGGCAGTGTTGAAATGGCGTTGGCCGCTTATAACGCCGGGCCCGAAAATGTGTTCAATTTCCGCTATATGTATATCGCAGAGACGCAGAACTATATCCGCAATGTCCCCGCATTGATGAATAAGTACCAGCAGAAGTTTGCGACCGCACTAAAGTAAGAAGGCTGACCCCCCGTGGCCAGCTTGTCTATTTTTTCTCAACAAGATCATAAATATGGGAAAAAGCGGACCCCTTCAGGAATTCGCTCGGTTTTCCATGGCCGATGCCACTGTATCCGACTAAGGCCCCCGCCGACGCAAAAACAATGATCAAAACGAATAAGATAACAAAACGAAGGTAAATGGGAATTGCTTGCTTTTGTTGAACAGGCTTCGCCGTCTCTCCGGCTTCTTTGAGCTTTTTAAACTCCTCGCGGGTTAGAGCGAGTTTTTCCGCCATTCGAATCATCCCCTTTGTTAACGAATTCCATTAATCAGACCCATCATTTGATCCGCCATCGTCACCGCCCGTGACGAAAATTGATACGAACGCTGCACATTCAAGAGATCCGTCATTTCTTTTGACATATCCACGTTTGATTGCTCGAGCATCCGCTGGCCAATCGAAATCTGATCCCTCGGCAGTTCGGTCAAAACCCCGTTCGGTGCGGGCACATTGTCAGGAATCCCGATCAAACTGCCGCCTTTTTGCTCAAGAAATTGCGGCTTGTTGATTTGGACAACGCCAAGGTTGAACGATTCCATCGAACCATCCGTCATCGCCACATTCATAACCCCGTTTTGGGTGATATCAAATTTTTGCGCATCCCCCGTAATAATAATCGGATTATTGTTATCATCCAAAATCGGATCGCCGTCGCTCGTTGTGAGCATCGTCTCGTTTGGCGCCACAGGTGATAAGGCGAGCGCACCATTTCGAGTATACTGAACCGAGTTTTTCACAAGCACCTTGTAGTACTGGCCCGGCACCTGAAAAGCGGTATCAAGATCCCTGTCGGTCGGCTTGAAACTTCCCTGACTCATGTTCATTTGCGACTGGCTGAGCCTGGCCCCCGTTCCTTGACGAACGCCGTTTGGCGTCTGCCGCCCTACTTCTTTTGAGGCATCAGGCTGATTATTCAGCTGCTGTGCGAGCAGGTCCGTGAACGTGGCCTGCTTGCTTTTAAACCCTGTTGTATCTAGATTGGCCAAATTATTGCTTATTATGTCCATTTGTTTTTGCAACTGACTCAGCGTGTTCGTCGCCGTAATCATCGATGTATTCATGGTTCCGACCTCCTTTTTTTAAAAATTACCCTATTTTCCCGACCTGATTGGCTGCTAAGTCCATACTCTTGTCGTACGCCTGCAATATTTTTTGGTTCGCTTCAAAAGAACGATATGCGGTTAACATGTCAGTCATCGCCTTGCTCATATCGACATTTGATTGCTCCAGATAACCTTGCTGAAGCTTAAATTGCCCATTGGCCGCTTGTGCGAGCGGTGTTCCATTTTCCGTTCGATACAGACCGTTGCCTTCTTTAATAAGCTGCTGATCAGCGTTGGCGGTGTAGGCAATTCCTAACTGCCGCTGTTCGCCATTTGGCCCGGTGATCAGGCCGGTGTCACTCACGGTGAACTGGTCGCTCGCAAGCTGAATAGGCTGGTTGTTGTTATCCAGTATGTATTGGCCGTCGCCTGTCGTTAAGTATCCTGCTGCATCAAGTGTGAAGTTGCCATTCCTTGTGTAGCGTAGCTTCCCGCTCGGGTCTTGAACTGTGAAGAAGGCGGAACCCTGGTTCAAGTTTACTAATGCCATATCGGTTTTATTATCAGTTTCTTTCGTATCACCCTGGATAAAGCGTGGGATCGCTTCCTGCATATAGACACCCGTGGAGAGTGAGCCAACTTGCGGACCGCCGCTTTTTTGCGCATTCATCCGCTCTAATAACATCTCAGGAAATGACCGCAATGTCGATTGATCTTCTTTAAATCCAGGTGTATTGGCATTCGCCATATTGTTTGTCAGCATATCCGTTCTGCGCTGCTGCGCAATCATTCCCGCCGCAGCCGTGTAAAAACCCTTAAACATCCATTCCACCTCATTTGGAATACATAGATACTCTTATTATAAAAGACTTTCGTAAATTCCACATCAACTAAACGTCGAATCCTGTGAAAAAAAATCGAAATAATGGATTTGCGGATATATTGGGGTGTTCGGATAAAGGATGAAAAAGTTCGGATAAATGGTGGATATGTTCGGAAAAGAAGGTGAAGTTTGCGGATATATCGGGGTGTTCGGATAAAGGATGAAAAAGTTCGGATAAAAGTTGGATATGTTCGGAAAAGAAGG
This sequence comes from Neobacillus sp. PS3-12, assembly GCF_030915385.1. Classification (GTDB taxonomy): domain Bacteria; phylum Bacillota; class Bacilli; order Bacillales; family Cytobacillaceae; genus JAEVLT01. Next base: position 2,358,550 of record NZ_CP133268.1, read on the forward strand.
TGAAGTTTGCGGATATATCGGGGTGTTCGGATAAAGGATGAAAAAGTTCGGATAAATGGTGGATATGTTCGGAAAAGAAGGTGAAGTTTGCGGATATATCGGGGTGTTCGGATAAAGGATGAAAAAGTTCGGATAAATAGTGGATATGTTCGGAAAAGAAGGTGAAGTTTGCGGATATATCAAGGTGTTCGGATAAAGGATGAAAAAGTTCGGATAAATGGTGGATATGTTCGGAAAAGAAGGTGAAGTTTGCGGATATATCAAGGTGTTCGGATAAAGGATGAAAAAGTTCGGAAAAGGAGCTGAAGTTTACGGATATTTCGTAGGTTCGTGCGGATATATTTTTCCAAACCAAAAATAAAAAAGCCTAACGCCTCGGAGCTTGTCCATCAGCATTAGACTTTTATTTATATCAACCAAGTCTTTTTTTAGGTAGACGATCAATGTTGTCGAGCATAACGCCTGTTCCGATGGCAACGCAATCCATTGGATTTTCCGCAACCAGTACAGGTACTTTCAACTCTTCAGCTAAAAGCATGTCGATACCATGCAGCAATGCTCCGCCGCCTGTTAGGATTACGCCGCGGTCGATGATATCTGCGGATAATTCTGGCGGTGTGCGCTCAAGAACCGTTTTAGCGGCCTGAACAATAACAGCCACATGTTCGCGTAATGCTGCTTCAACCTCTTCAGAACGAACCGAAATGGTGCGTGGAAGACCGCTGACCATGTCACGGCCGCGAATTTCCATTTCCTCGGAACGGGATCCTGGGAAGCAGGTTCCAATCTGAATTTTGATGTTTTCAGCTGTGCGTTCACCGATGAGAAGCTTGTACTCACGTTTAATGTAGTTTAAGATTTCTGCATCAAATTTGTCGCCAGCCATTTTGATAGAGGAAGAAGTAACGATGTCGCCCATTGATAATACTGCGACGTCCGTTGTTCCTCCTCCGATGTCAACTACCATATTTCCGCTTGGCTGGAATATGTCCATTCCGGCGCCAATAGCGGCTACCTTTGGTTCTTCTTCTAAGTAAATCTTCTTTCCGCCGCTTTTTTCAGCAGCTTCACGGATTGCTTTTTGCTCAACGCTTGTAATATTCGTTGGGCAGCAAATCAAGATGCGCGGTTTGGATAAAAAGCCTTTTACATTCAGCTTGTTAATAAAATGCTTCAACATTGCTTCTGTTACGTCAAAGTCTGCAATTACGCCGTCTTTCAATGGGCGGATCGCAACGATATTTCCTGGCGTACGGCCGACCATTTTGCGAGCTTCTTCACCAACAGCAAGAACACGGTTTGTATTTTTATCGATTGCCACGACAGAAGGTTCATTCAAAACAATTCCCGGCCTTTAACGTGAATAAGCACATTAGCCGTTCCTAAATCAATACCAATATCCCTAGCAAACATTCTCTTTTCTTTCCTCCTTGATAAGGAATCCACATACTGTCCTAATTGTATATTGTAACACACAACATGTAATTTTCATACAGGAAGTTGTAAATTATTGTAGAAAGATGTCTGTTCAAGGAAAAAAGAATAGATTGAAAAATTACTTTACTGTTTCGCCTTCTCTTTCTTCTTTTTGATACTTCATTTTTGTCGCTTCCCCGCCTCTGAGGTGGCGGATCGATTTATGGTAATCTAAGATTTCTTTTACTTCATTTGCCAGGTCAGGGTTAATTTCAGGAAGTCTCTCAGTTAAATCCTTATGGACTGTACTTTTGGATACGCCAAACTCCTTCGCTATGACGCGAACCGTTTTTCTCGTCTCCACGATATACTTTCCAATCTTGATAGTTCTCTCTTTGATGTAATCGTGCACACCACTCGCCCTCCCTAAATTGGATGTGAGAAGTGTGAAATGAGACCCGCTTATCACTCCGATGAAATAGTGCTTACCTCATGCTGAATAATCATGTCCCCAACTGAAACCCCATTGTCCTCAAACGACTCCTCACCTCAAACACTCTCTTTATAAAGGTTTTTTACAGTTTATTAGCTTGGATAGTGGATTATGCAATAAATACAAGGTTTTTCTAAACTTTTTTTGAAAATTCAGCAATTAATTTTATGCATGATTATGCATTGTTCATGGTTCGACATGCTCTAAGCCGCGCCATTCCTGGATTTCTAAATTATTTCCTGAGAAATTTGTCAAATGGAATTATAATGATAATAGATACGATGGAAGGACCAACAAGATGACAGATTTTACTAAAAAGGTGATTTCAATTATTAAAAATATTCCAGCGGGCCAAGTGATGACTTACGGACAGGTTGCCGGAATGGCAGGCAGTCCGCGTGCTGCCCGTCAGGTTGTTCGGATTCTTCATTCGCTGAGCCGCAAACATCAGCTTCCCTGGCACCGTGTGATTAATGCAAAGGGGGAAATTGGCTTGAAGGACATCGGTGAACAAAAGTTTCTTCTTGAAGCGGAAGGTGTGGAGGTGAGCCAATCAGGCAGCATCTCCCTTGAAAAATATCAATTTAAAAAGTCGGAGAATGACTAGCAGTTTATTTAGCGAGGAATGATCTGCTTTACCATTTCGTAGACGTTTTGAACAATTTTCCCGAGGTTAATTCGTACAAAAAAGGAGAGTGATTCCACTCTCCAATCTACTCTCCTAATTGTTGATGCAATGTGGCTCTCACTGCACCTTTTTCTTTAATTAACCTTTTGAAAAACTCTTCTATTTTTTCGCCTAAACCAGCTTCATACAAATCAACACCGAAGATTTTTTTATTTGAGAGAATCGGCCGGAGGTTGTCGCCAACCGAGTCTGGCCTGCCAAACTTTATGTTTTTCATATATTCCTGTAATTCTTGTAAAAGTGGGTCCGGACTGAGCTTCATCTCTTCACCCTGATCATTGACGCCCAGCAAATATCGGCACCAAGCGGCAATGGTTAAGGGAATAAACGTCAAATCGTTCACGTCCAGGTCAGCTCTTTGCATATAAGCTTTGATCGTTTCCCCAAAGCGAATCGCTAGTTTTTGTGATGTATCAGATGCAATCCGCTGCGGCGTATCAGGATTATTCGGATTTGGAAAACGCACTTCGATGACTTCTTTAATAAATTCAGACGGCTTAATGATACCAGGGTCGGTCACCGTTTTCATGCCTTCCACATAACCAATTTTTTCAATCAATGCTTTTAAATCTTCATCCTGCATTTCAGCGGCAATCGACCGATAATCGAGCAAGCAGCCAAAGACGGCTAATGCGGTATGAAGCGGGTTCAAGCAGGTGCATACCTTCATTCTTTCAACCTGGTCAACGACTTCCCGATCGGTAAAATAAACACCGACCTTTTCCAAAGCTGGCCGCCCATTTGGAAAACGGTCTTCAATCACGAGGTATTCGGCCTCTTCCCCATTTACAAACGGAGCAATCGGCGCACGATTTGGTTTCGTGCGGATTAATTCGGCGCTGCCATAACCTAGTGTTTTTAGCCGCTCTGAAACTTGTTCCGAAGGCACTGGCACAATTTTATCGATCATACTCCATGGAAAGCTGAGTTTGACTTCATTTTTCAAATAATCAAGAAAACCTCTTGCAACAAAGCCAAGTTCGTTCCAAGCCGTAGCCACTGTTAAGACGGCAGCTTTCAGCTTATCGCCGTTATGTGAAAAATTATCTGTGCTGACTAGCGCTAAAGGAGCCTGTCCCGTTAGATAGCGATTATGTAAAAGCGCAGCGAGCATGACCATTGTGTGTTTTGGATGGTCGAGCCCCTGCTCAATTTCTTCTTTCACAGCTGTGCGGATTTCGCCATCCAGATCTTTTAGGTCGTAACCTTTTTCCGTGATCGTAAAAGTGACGAGCTGAAGCGACGGTTCCGCAACGATTTCTTTTAGGCGCTCCCATGCATCGGGACCGCTGCCTGTGGCAATACTTTCGGCCACACTAGCAATGACCTCCATATCCAGAGTGCCATCTGTTTTCATCACGACACTCAGACTTAAGTTATCATGCGGGTGATAGACTTTTTCCACCAAATCCACATTGTTGGTAGAGACAACAATAATCCCTCTATCTGTTTCGGTTTTTTCGATTAAATGCTGCTGGAGTACTGAGTGGTGGGCCCTAAACAAATTTCCTCCCCCGAAATGCAGCCAGATGGGAGATTTCTTGGTCGCTTCCCAAACCTTTTCAAAGTCATATTCTGGTGTTTTGATCCCCAATGCTGTAAATTGATCTTTCTTTCCTTTGAGTTCTTCTTTATTTAATTGCAGCAATTTTTTTACCCCTTTTCCTTTCTTAATGCATTTTCCATTATAAATTATAATAGGAGGAATTTCTCAAGTTTGAACCATTTACTGCATAGTTTGAACTACTTTTCAGTTGTTATGTTTCGTGCGGATAAAAGGGAGATTTGTTCGGAAAAGAAGGGATTTGTTCCGTTATATCGAGGAGTTCGGATAAAGGATGAAAAAGTTCGGATAAAAGGGGGATTTGTTCCGAAAAAAAGGGATTTGTTCCGTTATATCGAGGAGTTCGGATAAAGGATGAAAAAGTTCGGATAAAAGGGGGATTTGTTCCGAAAAAAAGGGATTTGTTCCGATATATCGAGGAGTTCGGATAAAGGATGAAAAAGTTCGGATAAAAGGGGGATTTGTTCCGAAAAAAAAGGATTTGTTCCGTTATATCGAGGAGTTCGGATAAAGGATGAAAAAGTTCGGATAAAAGGGGGATTTGTTCCGAAAAAAAGGGATTTGTTCCGTTATATCGAGGAGTTCGGATAAAGGATGAAAAGGTTCGGATAAAAGGGGGATTTGTTCGAAAAAAAAGGGATTTGTTCCGTTATATCGAGGAGTTCTAATAAAGAATGAAAATTCCCAGAAATATAGAGCATTACCCCTTTTTCTGTAAATAAAAAGCCAGGGTTAGAAAACCCTGGCTACTTCATTCCCTCAATAATCCCTTTTACAAGTTTAACAGGAATGGACGATCCGCCGCGATTCTGGACATTTTCCACCATCATCGCAACCATTAGATTCGGCGAATTCACATTATACGTAACAAACCAGCCATTTTCCGTCCAGGTTTCGCCCTGTTTCTGCTTGATTTCCGCCGTACCCGTTTTTCCTGCCAGCGGATAATTCGCCATATCAGCGGCATGCGCCGTCCCATCCGCATCACCAACAACCTTGCGAAGGTCCGCAGCAATCAACGCTGCATCTGCGCTAGATACGACCTGCTGCTTCCAAACTTGACTTTTAGCGTCGGACATCAGCAACACTGGTTTAATCATATTGCCACTATTCACAAACGGCGTATAGGCAGACATCAAATGAACAATGCTCATTTGGACCTGACCTTGCCCATAGCCCGAATCTGCAAGCGAAATATCGGTATCCAATTTGCCAAATGTCGATTTGGTTAATGGGAATGGATACTTCATATCCTCCTCAAAACCAAACTTTTTCAGACCATCACTAAATGCCTGCTTGCCAATTTTCAACGCTGTTTGCGCAAAATAAATATTATCCGACAAGACTAATCCCCGTTCAAGGTTGACCGGACTTGACTCATGCACCCTTGTCACAAAATAATTGCCCCACGATTGATCCTTCTGCCATTTCGGGCCGCTAATCGCAATTCCCTCATTCGGATCAAACGCCTTTGCCGCAAGCCCTATAGCGGCCGTAATCGGCTTCATCGTTGAGCCTGGAGCATAGGTTTTATTAAAACGTGTTGCTAACGGCTCTTGAGGGTTACTTTGCAGCTGGTTCCAGGTATCTGAAGAAAAGCCTAGTACAGCCTGGTTCGGGTCAAACGACGGCGAACTGACAAGTGCGAGCGTTTCCCCTGTCATCGGGTTCATCGCCGCAGCCGTCCCTGCTTCTCCGTTCATGCCCGCAAACACTTTTTGCTGTGCATTCGCATCAATCGTCAACGAAACGTCCTTCCCATTTTCCACTTGTTTTTCGGCTAACACCTTCTCGGTACCGTCGGCCTTCTTAATCGTGACCTTCACGCCCGATGTGCCGCGCAGCTGGTCCTCATACACCTGCTCAAGGCCTCTTTTTCCAATTACGTCACTGGCCGAATATCCTTTATGCTTTGACAGTTCATCGGCTGTAATCGTGCCCACATAGCCGATCAGCTGGGCTGCTGCATCCTTGTACGGATAAATGCGGGCTGGCACCTTCTTCGTCTGCACGGGTGCCAGGGCAATTAACTGCTGAATCCGCGCCTGGTCATCCAAAGCAACCTTCTTGAGCGGAACAAAATAATCAGGCTTCACCCAGCTTGCTGTAATCGCTTTGTTGATTTGGTCAGGCGTCATTTGCAGCAGGCTCGATAGCTGCGAAATCACTAAATCCTTCTGGTCGCCCATTTTTCCAGGAACAACGCCCACCTCGTAGGCCTGGCCATTCACCGCCATGCCGTTACCATTGCGGTCCACGATCTGCCCACGCACTGGATCTGTTGTTGCGAAGCTGATCTTGTTACCCTTTTTTAGGTCAGGAAAAATATACGTCGAGTTCCAATCCAAGTACCAATTTTTGTCTTCCTGCACCATATGAGCCGTCTTAGAAAACTGAATCGGCCCGGCAATCGAGTTCATTTTTACCGAAAACGGCAGCTGTGCGGTTTCCTTCTCCGACTTCTTATAACTTAACTTAAGGTCGGAAACCTCCAAATCACCGTAAATCTTCTTATACCGGTCCACAAACTCGGTCTTGGTGATCGACTTCTTCGCATCCTTCGATAAATACCCATACATGCTCGAAAACTTTTGCTGCTTCCACAAATCTATGTATTCCGAAAATCTATCCTGCGCCGTCGGTCCCCGATTGCATCCCGCAATCACGAAAGTTAAAACCACTGCTGTAAAAAGGAACCCAATCCATTTTTTCAACTAGTATCCCCCCTAAACCTTATTTATCTTTATTTTTACAGTTTTCCACCGGAATGGCAAAGAATAACATCACTTTATTGTGTTTCGACTCACAATTGTTGATTTTTCAAAGGATGATCCTGGGCAGAAGTTAACTTTTTCACGAACTTATTTTTCTGCGGAAGTTATCTTTTACACGAACCTGTTTTCCCGTGGAAGTTATCTTTTACACGAATCCTTTTTTCCACAGAAGTTATCTTTTGCACGAACCTATTTTTCCACAGAAGTTAACTTTTACACGAACCTACTTTCCCGCGGAAGTTATCTTTTACGCAAAAAAAGAGGAAGGTTACCCCTCCTCCTTGATTCATTATGAGTTTGTATCGCTAGAAGAGCTGTCAGGTGTTGTGCTCTTCGTTTTTGAATCGTTTGTCGTTTTATCTTTAGTCGTATTAGTCGTTTTATCTTTAGTCGTTGAATCTGACTTTTGGTCACTAGTAACACTATCTGTTTTTTGTGTGGCAGAAGATTTCGTTTGCTCATCGGTCACTGCGTTTAACGGTTTGTTAAAGTAGTTTTGCGGATTGACTGCAACGCCATCTTTGCGGATTTCAAAATGTACATGTGTTCCAGCTTTTTCATTGAACAAGCTTTGTCCAGCCTCTGCAATAACTTGTCCTTGATCAATTTGGTCGCCAACCTTGACCTTCATATCTTTAACAGATTCATATTGAGTGACAACACCATTTCCATGATCAATTTCAATAACATTACCCAATAGAGAATCTTCTTGAACTTTTGTTACATTACCACCCATAGCAGCCACAACATCAAAGGATTTACCATCTTTCATGCCAATGTCGATACCAGTGTTTGGAACATACGTATTTTTGTAAACAACTAACGCAGCTTCCTGATCGGCCTTTTTACCAGAGAAATCATAGAATTTCTTTTCGATCACGACTTGCTCGGCATCTTTTACAGGCATTTGGAAGTTTTCCATTTGCTTGTTAACTTCAACTGCTGGATTATCTTTCCCTGCAATATCACTAGAATTATAAGTGTATTTTTTCGTGTCGTTGTTGTGACTAGCTTGATACCAAAGGACCCGGTCAAAATGATTGCTGCACTTGCGATATAAATGGCTGGAAATACCCAACGCTTTTTCATAAAGCGTCTAAAACGAGAAGATTGTTTGTTTTCTTCCTCTCTCATGATCATCACCTCAGCAATCATTCTGAACAGATCGGTAGAATAATATACACACCCTCAAAAAATTTTTTGGTTTATTTTTCGACAAAGTGATTTATTTTATTCATCAAATGGGAAATTTTTTTCAGGTCTATAATAAATACGACCTTTCTTGGATCCGGTGAAAGGCAAATTTAGGGATTTGAGGATGTAATTTGCAGCATCAGAGGAGGATATTTGGAGAAACCAGCGCAATTCTGCGTTTGTGATTGTCGGCTTGATTAGTAGGAAATAGTCGTTGATCGTTGGGATATAAGCTGTTTTTGATTGATAATTACAATGAAGGCAAATCCATAGACCGTACTTATTAAATTGCATTGCTAGCAAATTACATTTGGGACAATGAACACCTGTACTGACGTCTTTTGGAGGGATTTCATACATTTTCTGGATATTGTACTTTAGAGGAGTATGTGCCGCTAACAAGGCATCTTCTATATTTTTTAAACTAGATTTTGTGAGGGAATTGGGGAGTGGAGCAATCTGGTTGATTTTTTCAATTAAGGTTTCACCAGTACACACCTTTTTAAAAATATGTTCATATCCAGGATCAGCAGTAATAATCGATTTTTCATTACTGTTTGCGAATAAATACTCAATTGGGAAATGACCAAAACCATTTTGCGCTAACCACATTCCTAATTGCAGTGCCTGTTCTCGAGCTTGTAATACTGGATTTTGCGTACGCTCCCGTTTATTTTTATCGGGATATATTTTTATAACTTGGTCAAGGTGTTTATCAAAATGAATATCACATTTCCAGTTTTTCACTTCAATGTTTAATGGGAGAATGAAAGTGGATAGGACTAGTTTATCAATTTGAAAAAAATTGTCACTATTGGGGCATGGTAATCGAAGTCCATGTATAATATCGAATTGATCAGGGGCCAGCTTGTCCAAAAAATAAGAGATTTCCTTCTCACCGCGGTATCCAGTCATTCTACGATGGTAGTCTTCTTCAATCTCACCTCGTTTCGGGTGGAATCTTTTGATTCTCCTTTTGTATGCTTCGTCAATTAGGACTCTTTCTGGAATTTTGAGGTGGTTCAAATCCACAAGCATCACTCCTTTTTTACTTTCACGTAGATATTCTATTTTTTCTTTTCTCTTCCTTCTCTTATTTCAAGATATTTGTTACTAAATTATGAATTTACTCCGAATGCTTTGTGGTATTTCCGAACATATCCACCTTTTATCCAAACTTTTTCCTCCTTTATCCGTACAACCCGGTATATCCGCAAACTCTCCTTCTTTTCCGAACATATCCACCTTTTATCCGAACTTTTTCCTCCTTTATCCGCACAACCCGATATATCCGCAAACTCCACCTTCTTTTCCGAACATATCCACCTTTTATCCGAACTTTTTCATCCTTTATCCGTACAACCCGGTATATCCGCAAACTCCTCTTTCTTTTCCGAACATATCCACCTTTTATCCGAACTTTTTCATCCTTTATCCGTACAACCCGGTATATCCGCAAACTCTCCTTCTTTTCCGAACATATCCACCTTTTATCCAAACTTTTTCCTCCTTTATCCGTACAACCCGGTATATCCGCAAACTCTCCTTCTTTTCCGAACATATCCACCTTTTATCCGAACTTTTTCATCCTTTATCCGTACAACCCGGTATATCCGCAAACTCCTCTTTCTTTTCCGAACATATCCACCTTTTATCCGAACTTTTTCATCCTTTATCCGTACACCCCAATATTTTCGTAACTCCACACCATCTCCTCCAAAAAAATAACCAGTCCCCCCACGGGGACTGGTTATTTTTTCGCCGTAATCATCGCGAGCATGTTGTCGGTAGAAGTGATGGCGACGCCGGTATAATAGTGTTCCACGATATCCTTGTATGTTTTACCTGCGGCGGCCATTCCATTCGCACCATATTGGCTCATGCCGACGCCGTGACCGTAACCCTTTGTACTAATAACGATGTTACCGCCTTTACGTACCCAACTGAAGTCGGACGATTTCAATCCGAGTTTCTCGCGAATGTCCTTCCCCGTCAACGTTTTACTTCCGAACTTCACAACCCCGACACGCTTGCCAGCTGTTCGCTCAGTGATTTGTCCGATCTGTGAACCATTCCCCAAACGGACCCCAAGTTTCGCCTCAATATCCGCAACCGTAAATGTCTGCTGGTTACTGAATTTGGGTGAGCTTTTATCCCATGGGCTCGTGACACTCCGTAGATAAGGAAGTTTACTTGGCCAGTAATCCTCGGAATTTTCGGTGTAGCCATTGCTGGTGGAGAAGAAGGTAGCCTGGATGGGCTCACCGTTGTAGGTTAAAATTTGGCCGCTCGTGGCCCTTACGGCATCGAGGACCTTTTTCCTTTTCCAGCTGTAATCCGCTCCCCACTCCTTGCGCAGCTGATCGTCACTGGAGTAGACCTGATCCATGGTCGTGTCACCGACTTGGGCACCCTTTGGCAATCCGAGATGATTCTGCTTGCTCATTAATTGTTTGACGATATAGGTTCTCGCTGTTAACGCCTGTGCTTTTAGGGCCTCTTCATTAAAATCAGCCGGCATTTCCGATGCCACGACACCAACGAGGTAATCTTCTAGGGGAACTTCCTCAATCTTGGATTTGGAAAAACGGTACACACCCACTTCCACACCTGCGTCTGCCGTTACGGTTGATGTTTTCGTTTTTTTCGAAGTCTGGTTGAGACTTTCACCTAATTTTCCGCTAACCTTTCCTTCTGAAAAAGGTATGACCAGGATGGCTGGAACGATTAAGGTTACGGCAAACAAGAGTGATAAGAGTACGATGAGTGGTTTGTATTTTTTCATGAATGGGCCCTCCCGTATGAAGTTTTACCATTCATACATATGGGAGAGGACAAGCATTTATGACTAAACTTTTGGAGAAATTCGGGGATAAAAAAGTAGTATAAATTAACAAAATCTTTCATATTAAAAAAATGTGGAGATCCCACACGCTGAAAAAAAATAAAACCGAAGAACGCAAGTATGCTACACTCTTCGCAGGCTCTTAATATAAAATTAATTAGGCATTTAAATCAGATACAAGTGGTTCTACGACTGTAAATGTTTCTTCTTCTTCTTTAACGCGTTCAATATCAGCGCCGAGCATTGCTAACTTTTCATGGAAATTTACATAACCACGATCCAAATGCTTCAATTCTGTTACACGCGTTACGCCATCAGCAACTAATCCAGCAAGAATAAGTGCCGCTGCGGCACGAAGATCCGTTGCAGCTACTTCTGCGCCTTGAAGATTTGATAAGCCATTAAGGATGACTGAACGTCCTTCAATTTTGATGTCAGCATTCATGCGGCGAAATTCTTCGACATGCATGAAGCGATTTTCAAAAACTGTCTCGGTAATCATGCTTGTTCCTTCGGCGCGAAGTAAAAGAGCCATCATTTGTGATTGCATATCCGTTGGGAAACCAGGATGTGGCATCGTTTTAATATCAGCTGCTTTTAGCTTTTCAGGGCCAATTACACGAACACCGTCATTTTCTTCGATAATTGTGACACCCATTTCCTCCATTTTGGCAATGAGGGAAGATATGTGTTCTGGCACTGCGTTTTTTACAAGGACATTACCACCTGTAATCGCTGCAGCTACCATAAAGGTACCAGCTTCAATTCGGTCAGGAATAATCGTATGGTCTGCACCAAATAATTGCCTTACTCCTTCAATTCGAATTGTACCTGTACCGGCGCCTTTAACATTTGCGCCCATTTTATTAAGGAAATTAGCAAGGTCGACGATTTCAGGTTCTTTTGCGACGTTTTCAATAACGGTAGTTCCTTCTGCAAGTGAAGCAGCCATCATGATATTTTCGGTTGCTCCTACACTTGGAAAATCTAGATATATCTTGGCCCCTTTCAAGCGGCCGTCTACTTCCGCTTCAATGAAGCCATTCCCTACCTTAACCTTTGCACCCATTGCTTCAAAACCTTTAAGGTGCTGGTCGATAGGGCGGGATCCAATAGCACATCCTCCGGGAAGCGCAACCCGAGCTCGCCCATTGCGAGCGAGCAGTGATCCCATTACAAGGACGGAAGCACGCATTTTTCGAACGTATTCGAATGGCGCTTCTTCTTTCAACTCTCTGGATGCATTAACGGTAACTGTATTATTTTCAAAAACCACTTCTGCGTTTAAGGTTCGTAATACTTCATTAATTGTGTATACATCGGAGAGAGTTGGCACATCTCTTAATACACTTTTTCCATCACTTGCTAATAATGTTGCAGCGATAACCGGCAGCACGGAATTTTTTGCGCCTTCAACTCTAACCGTACCATATAGCCTTTGTCCGCCGCGGACGATAATCTTTTCCAAGAGTATTCCCCTCCGCGTCCATATTCTCTATATTAATATTCAATCGTTATGATTGGTGTGCCAACTACAACGGTAGTCTTAGCGCCCAATCCTTCTGAGCGAACACCGATTTGCAAATTACGATTTTTGATCGAATCCGCAAAACTTGGTGACTCTGCCGTAACCGACATGAAATTATCCTCTTTTAAGGCTTCTATCTCTTTCGCATTAAAAATTTTCAATAAATGATTCATTGCTTTTGGCAAAGACGTATACATCTTATCACCGAATTCACCTTTTATACAAGAGAAAATTGTTGGTATACCGTGAAATATGTCGTTTAGCCTATTTTTGTACTGATCCGATGTAAAAAAGGACTCTGACGCTTCATTCCACTTATCCCCGCTGACCCGATAAACGATATAGGCATCGACAGGTTTGTTTGTGTGGGTTGCCATAATTTGAAGTAATTCCTGGTGGTGTTTAGAAGTTGGAGATTTTGCTGATACTTCCCATTTTTGGCTGGTATTTGACTCGGACCATTCCCAGTTGGGATATCTTTGCTTAAGCTTTTGCGCATATTCCTTTACTTCATCCGCACTCTTTAGGTTTACCAAATGCTCTCTTGCATAGAAAGACCATTCTGTGAGTAAAATATTCTCGTTTTTCAATGCCGTGACTAATTTTTTTAGGTCAGTATCTCGCTCTCCCGCTGAGACTACTGTCCGATTCCCAATTTGGAAAATAATAAAACCAACCATTAAAAAAAGAACAATATACATTGTTTTATTTTTCATCTCTACACTCCCCTTATCTTCATTGTTACCAAGAAGAGGGAGAGCATACTTGGGAAAAGTCGTCACTATTTGACAATTGCTATTTTCCTAATTTATTCATCCGTTATGTTCAATACCACACAAATTGAATTTTACTCAAAATCCTAATAAATAGAAACATGTACAAGGACCTATATTTGTATGTATTGTAAAATTAACGGCAGCTGTTTTGACCACTGATAGTAATCCAGGAAAAAATTACTGACGGATGAACCGATGATAATCGCTAATATTATATACAGCAACCTAGCTTGAAAAACATGGTTTGGTTTTATTAGCTTGTCTAAGCGAACTGCCTGCAATGCCCACCAAGATATGGCAATAAATACCAAATGGGATAATAGGCTTAACAAGGCATCCTGCCCAAAATCATTTACCATCCTGTCACCTCACTTTTTTAACCATGATTATAGTAACACATTGAACGCAAAAAAGCAGAAAAGATTGTCCCTTTTTTGAAAAAAATTTGACATATTATTTTAATCAAATATATTGATATAACAAGGTTTTCGAGGAATTTGATTTGTTAACGTTTACATTAATTTCAGGTTTTACAGATGTTTATTAGATAGCACACGTTTCTTTTAGAAATTAACATGTTATTCATAAATATATCCTTAAATAATGTCATAGATTACAAAATTTTGTAATTTTTGTCGCATTTTTTGTTAAAAACTTTCCACATATAAAAAAAAGCCAAGTACCCAAATCGGGCACTTGGCTTTTTACGTTCCATTACTTTAAGAAGTCCTGGAATTGATTGAAATGGTTGTGCAGGAAGTCTAATGCTGTGTTTGGCATGATGCCAAGCCAGATTGACCCGACCACACCGATGATGATGACTAACAAGATTCCAAATGGAATGTTGCCCAATTTTGAATCGTCTCCAGTTTGGCGGAAGAACATTTGCTTCATTATGCCAAAATAGTAGAAGTACGAAACAACGGTTGTGGCAATCATCACGGAAGCTAAAACATAATGCGGGCTTTGATCAACGAATGCACCCATGAAAATGTTAAGCTTTCCGATAAATCCTGCGGTACCAGGGAAACCTGCCAATGAAAGAATTAAGATTCCCATTGAAACGGCCAAGACTGGTGACCGTTTGTAAAGACCTGCATAATCTTCAATTTCTTCTGAACCTGTTTTTTCTGCAATTAACTGAATGACTGCAAAGGCACCAAGGTTCATGAATAAGTAAGCAGCTAAGTAAAACCAAATCGTATCAAACATGAAGTAGTTCATTGTAGTAAGAGCAACTAAAATGTAACCTGCATGTGAAATACTTGAATAGGCGAACAATCTTTTGATGTTCTTTTGCTTTAAGGCTACCAGGTTTCCGATAATCATTGTTGCGCCGGCAACCACGGCAAGGTAATTCTGCATATTCAAGAGTATTGGTGTTGAGCCAGGACCTTGGGTGGCAGCAACGCCAAACACGGAAATAAGAACGCGAATGACGATGATGAAACCGGCTGTTTTTGAAACAACACTCAAGAATGCTGTTACAGGTGTTGGCGCTCCTTGGTAAACGTCCGGTGTCCACATATGGAATGGCGCAGCGGAAAGCTTGAAGGCCAAACCAATAAATACCATTAAGAATGACAAACCAAGCATATAGACATGCTGTGGGTCTGATGTTGCCTGCAGTTTTGCAGCAATCTCTAATAAATTCGTTGAACCTGTTAAACCGTAAACATAGCTCATCCCAAATAGTGTGATTGCTGTTGCAATTGAGCCATTAATGACGTATTTCATTGCTGATTCATTGGATAGTTTATTCTTTTTGCGTAAACCAGCCAAAATATAAGAAGAAATTGATAACGTTTCAAGGCCAACGAATAATGTAATCAAGTCGCCGCTTGAAGCCATCATCATCGCACCTAGCAAGGCCGTTAAGAATAAGTAATAAAATTCACCTGTATATTTTTCAAGTCCCTCTTTCGCTTCGTAGCTGACAGCTAAGAGAAGAACTAATACTGAGCCGCCAAGCAACAGGAACTTAAAGGCTTTGCCAAATGAATCAAGGCGGAATGTATCATACAGGATTGATGTTGTTCCACGATCGACTAAGCCAAAAAGCGAAACAAGTGCAGCTAATACGCCGACAATGGCGATCCAGCCTAAAATTTTTCGGTCTTGCTTATTTGGCATAAATAAATCAACCACAGTTAGTATTGCAGCAACCCCAAGGATGATAAATTCCGGCGCCATTGTGCTCCAGCTATATGATAGTAATGTATGAAGACTCATCCTTGATCACCCTCCTAACCCAAGCAATGTGGCATGAAGCGGTGAGCTTAGAACACTTGGGCAAACACCGATTAAAACAATTAGAAGCATAAGTACAAGAACTGGCACGTACTCTCTTCCTTTTAAATCTGTTACACCAGTAAATTCACGATTCGCCTGCCCGAAGGTCATAGCGAGTACGGCGCGCAGCATGTAAGCAGCAGTCATGATAATACCAAGTGTACCTACAGCAGCAATGACTGGCATTGCTTGGAACAAGCCTAAGAATGCGGAGAATTCGCTAACGAATCCTGACATCCCTGGCAAACCAAGGTTACCCATGGCAGTTGCCAGCAAGAATCCGCCGATTAACGGCATGCCTTTTGCCAAACCGCCTAGGCTGGAAATTTCGGTCGTGCCTGTTCTTTCGTAAATGACACCTACTAAGAAGAACAATAATGCCGAAATTAAACCGTGTGAAATCATTTGGAAAATAGCACCTTGAATTCCGGCTACATTTAATGCGGCAAGACCCATTAGGATAATTCCCATATGGGAAACCGAAGAATAAGCAAGCATTAACTTGAATTCGGTTTGAACGAACGCAAGGAATGCACCATATAATAGGTTAATAACGCCAAGGATCGCTAAAAGCACAGCCACTGATTTAAATTGCTCTGGGAAAATTCCTAAGCCAAAGCGGATTAAACCGTAGGCACCGATTTTCAAGAGAATACCAGAGTGAATCATAACCACTGGAATTGGTGCTTGGGCGTGCATCCGAAGCTGCCAGCTATGCAATGGAACAATCGGTAATTTAATGCCGAATGCAATTAACAGTGCAAAGAACAGTCCGAACTTCGCTGCTTTTGAAATTGGTGCAATCAATTGTACATTTGGATCATTAATGAAATGATACAAGGCATCAATATTGGTTGTACCTGTGCGAGCAAATAAGATCATGATGACGATTAATAGAATCGCTGAACCTAATCCGTTATAGATTAAGAAACTCCAAGCTGCTTTTTCTTTTTCGTAATAGCCCCATTTTCCCGTTAAGAAGAAGGTTGGGACAAGGGTTGCTTCGAAAAAGATAAAGAATAAGATCAAGTTTTGTGCTGTGAAGACGCCAAGCATTCCTGTTTCAAGAATAAGGAAGAGCATAAAGTAGCCTTTCCATTCCTTTTTGATATACAAGGAAACGGCGATCGCAGCTAAAGATGAAACCACTGCAGTTAGGACAACTAACAGTAAGGTAAATCCATTTACACCTAATTCATAGTAAACCGAAAACAAATGCGGATCTGTTTTTTCAAAACCGCCAAATTGAATCCAGTGTTTTGAAACGGAAAAAACAGATAAACTTTTTCCAGCAAGCTGATGAAAATAAACAGCTAAAGCCAGCACCAATGACGGAAGGGTAAAGATAAAGCCGACAGCTTTCAAGGCTTTTCCTTGGGTCTTTGGCATAAATCCCAAAATCAAGACGCCTAGTAAAGGGGAGAATACTAGGAACGTTAAAACAGACGATAAACTCATTTTAAGTACCCCCCTGTTAGAGCATAGATGACTACTAAGACGGCAAGACCGACAAAGGCCATTGCCCCATATGTTTGAACCTGTCCACTTTGCAGTTTAGAACCTGCTCTGCCAAGACCTTGAACAATAGCAACCACTAAAGCCACTAAGCCCTCGACAATATAACGGTCAATGAATTGAGCAATATAGCCGATGCCTTTTGCCCAGCTCATGAAGGTAAATTGATAAAATTCATCAACATAATATTTGTTTAATAAAATCGTGTGTAAGGTACTGCCCTTGCCGCTGAGCCAATCGCGGGAAACCGAACGTTTACCGTAAATTAGCCATGCAAGGTAGATACCTAACAAGGAAACGACTGTTGCTGCAAGCATGATCCATACTGGTTCGCCTTCATGATGTCCTTCAAGGACTGGATTTCCTTGTGTGAGCCAGTCACCTAAGAATGAACCAAACCAAGGTGTATTGACGTAACCGGCAATAATTGCCATTACGCCAAGAACAATCATTGGGAATGTCATCGATGATGGTGACTCATGTGCATGGTCAACATCTTCGCTGCGGCCTTTCCCGGTAAATACCATAAAGAACAAACGGAACATATAGAATGCCGTAAAGAATGCTGCGATTAGAGCAAGCAAGAAGAGCACTGGATGTCCGCCATTCCATGCTGCTGCTAAAATTTCGTCTTTACTGAAAAACCCTGATAGAAGTGGAACACCGCTGATTGCTAATGTACCAATTAAGAATAATGGACCAGTAAAGCGAAGCTTTTTCCAAAGACCGCCCATTTTTTCAATATCCTGATTGCCGCCGACAGCATGGATAACGCTACCTGCTGCAAGGAAGAGCAATGCTTTAAACATAGCATGTGTGAACAAGTGGAATACTCCTGCTACATAACCGCCAGATCCTAAGGCAAGCATCATATAACCAAGCTGGCTGACAGTTGAGTAAGCGAGCACTCGCTTAATGTCTGTTTGGACCAGACCAATGCTGGCTGCGAAAATCGCTGTAAATCCACCGATTACGGCTACAGTCATTAATGCTGTTTGACTTGCTAGGAACAGCGGGAATAATGCTGCAACTAAGTAAACACCGGCAGCAACCATTGTTGCGGCGTGAATTAATGCTGAAACTGGTGTCGGACCTTCCATAGCATCCGGTAACCATGTGTGCAATGGGAACTGACCTGATTTACCAACGGCCCCAATAAAGACTAAGATCGCTGTTAAAGTGATCATAGTTTGGGAAACGTGACCATTCTCAACAGCTTTAAAAATCACACTGTATTCGAAGCTTTTGGTCTGCCAGAATAGTAGAATCATTCCGATAAACAAGCCGACATCCCCGATACGGGTCATGATGAAGGCCTTTTTGGCAGCTGCCTTTGCTTCTTCTTTGTAAAAATAGAAACCGATTAACAAGAAGGAACCTAATCCAACAAGTTCCCAGAATACATAGGTTTGCAATAAGTTTGGCGAAATAACGAGTCCAAGCATTGCAAATTGAAATAATCCAAGGTAAGCAAAGAAGACCGGGAATCGCTCATCGTCATGCATATACCCTTTTGAGTAGGTTGTAACTAAGAAACTAACAAGCGAAACGATAAATAGCATTAATGCATTTAATTGATTCACTTCAAAACCCGCTGTTAAATGAAGATCTCCTATGGTGAGCCAGTTAGCCTTGACTAGGTAGGTTGGCCCAGAAATGCGGGCAACCAAGACCATAATCGAAAAGACAAGTGATAGGAACGTTGCTAACATCCCTACATATGCACTCGCTTCCTTTAGCCGCTTACCAAATAGAAGAAGGATCAAAAACGATAATAGCGGGAAAAGCGGAATGAGCCAGGCATTTTCCATCATTATCAATATCCCCTTTTTTTCACGCGCAAACCGTTGATGGCGCGTCAGATTGGGCCCGCAAAATGCGGAACGTTCCTTTTTATATTAGGAAGTTATTAATCAAACGTTTGATTAATGTTTCATCGAATTAATCTCGTCGATATTAACGGTTTTACGGTTTTGGTAAAGCGAAATCAAGATCGCAAGTCCAACCGCTACTTCCACCGCTGCTACGGCCATTGAAAATAACGCAAAAACCTGACCGGTAATCGATGGAACTACACCATACTTACTGAAGGTAACTAAGTTAATATTTACTGCATTTAGCATCAGTTCGGTAGAGATTAACACGATGATGGTGTTTCTTTTCGTTAGGGCACCGAATAAGCCTATGCAGAAAAGGATTAGTGCTAATGCCAAGAAGGCAGATGCGGGAACGGAACTCATTAGTTTTCGCCCTCCTTGTCATCTTTTTTCGATAAGACAATGGCACCGACAAGACCGACTAGCAAGAGTACGGAAGCCAATTCAAATGGAATTGTATATTTTGAATAAAGTGCTTTACCGATTTCCAATGTATTGTTTACATGCAGATTGCTTGGAACTTGAGGAACATCGTAATTGTAAATTCCAAGGTAGACTGCAAAGGCAAAGCCAAGTACGCCTAAAAATACTAGAAACTTTCGCAGTTTATGTCCTGTTTCTTCACTTTCGGCATTGTGCTGGGTGAGCATGATTCCAAATAGCATGATAATCGAGATGGCACCGGAGTAAATCATAACTTGAACCCCTGCAACAAATTCAGCTGACAAAAGGATATAAATACCAGCGATGCTGATAAAGGTAAACGATAGCGCCACAATGATTTGTACTACTTTTGTCAGGTTTAATAACAGTACGCCTCCAATGATTGCGACTAACGCGAGACAAATGAAAGCTAAGAATTCACCGGTCACGGTTTATTCACCTTCCTCACATTTTCGTCGTTCTCGTCCAGCCATTGAAGATTTTTGAATAGATCGTCACGGCTGTATTCAGCCAATTCAAAGTTGTTCGTCATGATAATGGCCTCAGTTGGACAAACCTCCGTACACAAGTCACAAAGGATGCAAATTTCAAAATTGATATCATACGTATCGATTATTTTACCTTTTTTCGTTGGGTCCGGATGCTTTTTACCAGTTAGGTTAATACATTGAGTTGGGCAAATGTTCATACATTGATTACAAACAATACATTTTTCCGGATAAAATTTCTGGATGCCGCGGAATCGGTCTGGCAGCGGCAGCGGTTCATTCGGATATTCGTATGTAACCTTTTCCCGCGTTAAGTTTTTAAGGGTATATTTTAAGCCTTTTGTAAACCCAAGCACGTTTTTCACCCCTTTTTGTTTAATTAAAAGTTTATATTTTTGAACTTTGATAATCGTCTAGCTCCAACTCCCAGCGACTAGTGTACTTCGCCCCCCTCCCTACGATAAGTCAACATCGAATCGCTATGCTCTTCGTGTTTCCTTTATCTCAGTCGGTGTGCTCCAGTCCATACGTCGCTAAACGGTCGCTTCCGCTTTGGATTTATGAGAAGAAAATTGTTTTTACTAATGCAGTAATAAAAATGTTTAACAATGCGATTGGAAGCATTACTTTCCAGGCAAATTCCATTAAGTGGTCTGCTTTTAAACGTGGCATCGTTGATTTTAACCACATGTACAGGAAGACAACGAAACAGAGTTTTAAGGAGAACCAAACAGCTCCAGGGATAAAGCTTAAGAATGCGAATGGAGCGAGCCAACCGCCTAAGAATAGTACAACAATTAAAGCAGACATTGCAAATAGGTATACATATTCTGCAAGCATGAAGAACGCCCAGCGGAAACCGGTATATTCAATGTGGTAACCGGCGACAAGTTCATTTTCTGCCTCTGTTAAGTCAAATGGTGTACGGTTTAATTCTGCAATGGAGGCAATGAAGAAAATAATGAAAGCTACAGGCTGAAGTAAGATAAACCAGCCATGCTTTTGCTGCAGAACGATATCATTTAAATTCAAGGACCCTGTGATTAAGATGATTCCAAGGACAGACATAACAAGCGGAATTTCATAGGAAATCATTTGGGCTGCTCCACGTACGCCTCCTAAAAGAGCGTATTTGTTATTGGAAGCCCAGCCTCCTGTTACAATTCCCAGAATCGTGATACCTGAAATTGCCATATAGTAGAGCAATCCAATTCCGATATTGGCAAATTGGAACTTGTCTGTAAATGGAATGGTTGCCAATACCATAAAAGATGGAGCGAAGGCAACAACTGGTGCAATGATAAATAACGGTTTATCGGCAACTGCCGGGATAATATCTTCTTTTAATAAAAGTTTTAAAACGTCCGCCATTGTTTGTAAAAGTCCTAAACGGCCGCCAAGCTGGTTTGGACCATAACGAAGCTGCATGAAACCCATTACTTTCCGTTCGGCTAGGATGGCATAACATACGAAGGCTAACAAAATGAACAGAAAGAGCAATGCTAATAAGAAGAATATGACGAAATTTAACAAGCCGGGACTTGATTGCAGTAAATTCTGGATCATTAGCCATCGACCTCCCCAAGGACAATATCAAATGCCCCTAAAATAACAACCAGGTTTGCGATATTTTCTCCTACTAAAAGTTTTGAGAGAATCTGCAGGTTATAGAAGGATGGCCTTCTTAGTTTTAAGCGATATGGTTCTTTTTTGCCATCGCTGTAAATGTAAACTCCCTGTTCTCCGCGTGTTGATTCAATCCTTGTGAATGCTTCACCTTTAGGTGCTTTGATAATCTTAGGCACTTTCGCAAGAATCTCGCCACTAGACGGGAACTGTTCAGCTGCCTGTTCGACGATCTTTAATGATTCTTCAATTTCCAATAAGCGCAGATGATAGCGAGCTAAGCAGTCGCCCTCTTCCCTTACCGGAATATCGAAGTTAAAGCGATCATAGATTGAGTATGGTTCATCCTTACGAAGATCCCATTTTACCCAGTTGACCGGAGTGCGACACCACTTAAGCTGTAGGCAATGGCTTCTTCTTTTGTATACTTTCCAACACCTTTAACCCTGCTGACAAATATTTCATTTCCGTCGACAAGGTCGTGATACCCTGCGAGCTGTTCGCGCATATATGGTACAAATTGTTTTACTTTTTCAATCCAGCCCTCTGGTGCATCCCATTTCACGCCGCCAACCCGCATATAGTTGAAGGTCAATCGCGCTCCGCACAATTCGTTGAACAGGTTAAGAATCATTTCCCGTTCGCGGAATGCATAAAGAAATGGACTTACTGCTCCAATATCCAAGAGGTATGTTCCCCACCAAACAAGGTGACTGGCAATTCGGTTTAATTCCATGCAGATAACCCTTAAGTATTCAGCCCGCTCTGGAACT
The DNA here is from genome assembly GCF_030915385.1 of Neobacillus sp. PS3-12. Taxonomy (GTDB): domain Bacteria; phylum Bacillota; class Bacilli; order Bacillales; family Cytobacillaceae; genus JAEVLT01. The sequence goes on from NZ_CP133268.1 coordinate 2,380,843, forward strand.
TGAATGTCCATCATTGTTTCTACCGTATGGACTAACGCATAGTTATTAAGCATTGCAGATACGTAGTCTAAACGGTCTGTGTATGGAATGATTTGAGTGTATTGCAGGGCTTCAGCTAATTTTTCTGTACCGCGGTGCAAATAACCAATAACCGGTCTTGCTTCTTTAACTATTTCTCCGTCAAGCTTAACAATCAGACGGAAAACACCGTGTGTACTTGGGTGCTGAGGACCTACGTTCAATAGCATTTCTTCCGTTCGTATCATCGGTTACACCTCCACATCGTGCGGCTCATAATCTTTTCTTAGTGGATGGCCAACCCAATCTTCTCCAAGCATTATCCGATGCAGGTCAGGATGTCCTGTAAACTTAATGCCCAGTAAATCATATGCTTCACATTCAGGCCAGTTGGCTCCCGGCCAGATCGGCACTAGTGATTCGATCGTTGGTTCATCACGGTCTATCTTAACTTTTAAATCGACGGTTTGACGATTTTTGTATGAATAGAAGTGAGCGTAAATTTCCATATGTGTTTCAAAGTCGGTTCCATGAAGCTCTACGAGATAATCAAAGCTTAATAGCTCATTATATTTCAAAAATTGAGCCAGCTTGAAATATGTATCGAGCTTAGCCACTAGAGTTGGAACATCTTTTGATAGTTTGTTGATATAAGAGTCTTCTAGTACATCTGTTCCAAGGTTTTCTTCGATGACTTTACGGTATTTATCAAGGAAAGGCTGTTTTGGAGAAACATCTTCTACTTGAGCTGCTGGTGCTGCAGGAGCTTGATCTCCACCTTTCTTTCTGGCAGCTGCTGCTGCGGCTGCTTTCGCTTTTGCGGCGGCTACTGCTTTTGCCTTTTCATCGTCACCGCCAGCTGCTACGCCTCCTGCTTTTGCTTTGGCTGCTGCTGCTGCGGCTGCCTTTGCTTTTGCGGCAGCAATGGCTTTGGCTTTTTCATCATCACCTGCGCCTCCTGCTTTTGCTTGAGCAGCGGCTTTTGCCTTTGCTGCGGCGGCTGCTTTCGCTTTTGCGGCAGCTGCGGCTTTTGCCTTTGCATCATCGCCAGCTGGTTCTGAAGCTGCTGGTGCTGTCGGAGCTTCTCCACCCTCACGCTTCGCTTTGGCTGCTGCGGCTGCTTTCGCTTTTGCAGCGGCTGCGGCTTTCTTCTTGGCTAAATCAGCATCATCCTCAGTGGCTGGTGCATCCTGTGCTGCTTTCTTCGCCAGGGCAGCGGCTTTTGCGGCTGCGGCTGCCGCTTTCTTTGCATCAGCGGGATCTTCAGCCTTTGGCGGTTCTGCAGCTGGTTTTGGAGCTTCTTCACCGGCCTGTTTTGCCTGCTTTCTTGCTAATGCGGCCGCTTTTGCTTTTTCTGCAGCCTCACGCTTTAATTGATCGAGATCTTTTTCCCCGCTCATTGGTTAGATCACCTTCTTCCCAGTTTTCGCTTCATAGCGAATTTTTTCCTTTAATTTATTGATTCCATATATTAAAGCTGCTGGGTTTGGTGGACATCCTGGAATATAGACGTCAACAGGAACAATCTGGTCCACTCCCTTAACTACGGAGTAGGATCTTACATACGGACCTCCTGCAGTAGCACATGAACCCATCGCAATGACCCATTTTGGTTCAGGCATTTGATCGTAAATACGGCGTAGCAAGGGCGCCATTTTTTTCGTAACAGTACCCGATACGATCATGGCATCTGATTGACGTGGTGATGCCCGGAAAAATGATCCAAAACGGTCCAAGTCATAGTGGGAAGAACCAACACCCATCATTTCGATCGCACAACAAGCAAGACCAAATGTAACAGGGTAGATTGATGCACTTCTAGCCCATGCTTTCACTTGCTCCAGCGTTGTCAAGAATACATTTTTTCGCAATTCTTCCATTTCTTGTGGTGAAATATTGTCTAAATTTAGATCCATTTTAACACCTTCTTCTTCCAAGCATAAGCTAAGCCAATGATCAGCATCACAACGAAAATTAACATTTCGATTAATGCAAATACGCCCAAATGATTGTAGGCAACGGCCCATGGATATAAAAACACTGTTTCTACATCAAATACTACGAACATCAGGGCAAAAATATAATAGCGGACATTGAACTGTACACGTGCATCGTGAAATGGTTCAAGACCGCTCTCATATGTGGAAGCTTTCATCCTACTTGGCTGCTTTGGACGCATAAGCTTCCCTAAAAATAGTGCAATTGTAGGCAACAACACCCCGAGACACAAAAACGCAAAAACTATCAGATAGTTATTCTGATATACATGCAGTAGCCCCATGCCTTTTTCCCTCCATCGTTGTAGGATATATATATAATGAAACGTGTAACCGAATACATTATAGCATTGTTGTAAATCGGTGTCGATAAATGTTCGATAAAATTGGAAATTCCGACAATGATATTTTTTGACAATTCTGTAATTGTTAAAAACTGAACAAACATCGTTTTTCTCGGATGAAGCGAGGACGGGCGACACCGCCCCGAACCCCGCTAGGTCTATTTACTTATTTTTCGGTCCTGTTTCATCAACACAAGCATTATCATTTAATAATAAAAAAATGGGTCTGTCAGTGAGAATTGTCATTAGTTTTTATGAGTTTGTTTTTTTTTCACAAAGTCGCGGCTCATTTTAACTTATGCACGTCTTTTCTATTTTATGAAAGTTTTGGCAAGTCAAATTGTCCGCTTGGACCGGGCTTAAAGTCGACCGCTTTTATGACAGCGTCTACATGATGTGCGGGAATTCCTGGCCTGTTTCGTGGATGTCTTTATAGACGATTTGGGCTTTTACTTTGTCTTATTTAAGGTAAAATTCTTTTGGTTTAGTATAGTAATTTTTTACTAGAAACTCATAACCACTTTTTTTAATTACAAAATCCAAAAAAGAGCCCTCCCAAGTGAGAGGACTCTCTTCTATTATAAATACTATTTTTTGTTTGCTACAGTTAAGCGGTTGATGGCCCGTTGAAGTGCCATCTCGGCACGGCGGAAATCGATATGTTCCTGTTGTGCCTTTTGCAAGCGCTGCTCTGCACGCTCTTTTGCTTTAAGGGCACGTTCCACATCAATATCAGTAGCAAATTCTGCTGCTTGGGCTAAAATCGTTACTTGATCGTGACGAACCTCTAATAAACCACCGCTGACAGCTACCAATTCTTCCTTACCATCTTTCTTTAAGCGAATGGCGCTAATTTCTAGCGGAGCAACCAAAGGTATGTGGTTAGCTAAAATTCCCAGCTCTCCACTCTTTGCTCTTGCAATAACCATTTCCACCTCAGAATCATACACTGGGCCATCAGGAGAAACAACACTGACTTTAAATGTCTTCATTTTTTACCCTCCTGGCAGGAATTAGACCTCTACACCCATGCGTTTTGCATTCTCAACAGCTTCTTCGATGCGGCCGACTAAGCGGAATGCATCTTCTGGAAGGTGGTCGTATTTACCATCAAGAATTTCTTTAAATCCACGAACTGTTTCTTTAACAGGTACGTATGATCCAGGCTGGCCAGTGAACTGTTCAGCAACGTGGAAGTTTTGTGATAAGAAGAATTGGATCCGGCGGGCACGGGCAACGATTAATTTATCTTCGTCAGAAAGCTCGTCCATACCAAGGATCGCAATGATATCTTGCAATTCACGATAACGTTGTAATGTTTGCTGTACTTGACGTGCTACATTGTAATGCTCTTCACCAACGATTTCTGGTGATAAAGCACGAGAAGTTGAAGCAAGTGGATCCACCGCAGGGTAGATACCCATCTCAGAAAGTTTACGCTCAAGGTTTGTTGTTGCATCAAGGTGAGCGAACGTTGTAGCCGGAGCCGGGTCAGTATAGTCGTCGGCTGGTACGTAGATTGCTTGGATTGATGTAACAGAACCTTTATTAGTAGAAGTGATACGCTCTTGTAATTTACCCATTTCGGTAGCAAGTGTTGGCTGGTAACCAACGGCAGATGGCATACGTCCAAGTAACGCAGAAACCTCTGAACCTGCTTGTGTGAAACGGAAGATGTTATCCATGAAGAACAACACGTCTTGTCCTTGCTCATCACGGAAAAATTCAGCCATTGTCAAACCAGTCAAGGCAACGCGCATACGTGCACCTGGCGGCTCGTTCATTTGTCCGAATACCATCGCTGTTTTCTTGATAACGCCTGAATCTGTCATTTCATGATAAAGGTCATTACCTTCACGAGTACGCTCACCAACACCGGCGAATACAGAAATACCACCGTGCTCTTGGGCGATGTTATTGATTAATTCCTGGATTAATACGGTTTTACCTACACCGGCACCACCGAATAGACCGATTTTTCCACCTTTAATATATGGTGCAAGAAGGTCAACTACTTTAATACCAGTCTCAAGAATTTCTACTTCTGTAGAAAGTTCCTCAAATTTTGGAGCTTCTCGGTGAATTGGATCACGGCGAGCTTCTGCTGGAATTGGGTTATCAAGGTCAATCTTCTCACCCAACACGTTAAATACGCGACCTAATGTTACATCACCAACTGGTACAGAGATTGGAGCACCAGTATCTGTTACTTCTACTCCACGAGTTAAACCGTCTGTTGATGCCATTGCGATTGTCCGTACGGTATCATCACCTAAATGAAGGGCAACTTCAAGGGTTAGGTTGATATCAACTTCTGATTCACTACGCGCTTTGTAATTAATTTTTAATGAGTTATAGATCTGTGGAAGCTGGCCGCTTTCGAACTTAACGTCAACAACCGGACCCATAATCTGCAGAACGCGTCCTACGTTCATCTTTTTCCCTCCTAACTTACTGTGTAAATCATGGCAGGGAAGGCGAATCTCTTCTCCCTGTCTTCACTGTTCTTATTTATTCCTATTCAAGTGCGGCTGCACCGCCGACGATTTCGGTAATTTCCTGCGTAATGGCTGCCTGACGGGCACGGTTATATGCAAGTGAGTAATTACGAATTAACTCATGTGCATTATCGGTTGCGTTTTGCATTGCCGTCATCCGTGCAGCGTGTTCACTTGCCTTACTATCTAAAAGAGCACCAAAAATTAAGCTCTCCGCATATTGCGGTAAAAGGACTTTCAATATTTCTTCAGGCGATGGTTCAAACTCATAGGAAGTTAATTTCCCAGAGGGACTAATATCCGTTAACGGTAACAGTTTTTTCTCTGTTACGGATTGACTAACCGCACTGACATAGTGTGTATAGAATAAATGAAGTTCATCAAATGTTCCATCCGCAAACATACCGACCGCGCTTTTGGTTACATCTGATATATCTGCAAATTTAGGTTGATCTGGTACCCCGGTAATTTCAAGGGCGATACTAACCCCACGTTTTGCAAAAAAGTCGCGGCCAACCCGGCCAATTGCGATCACTGCATATTCATCGGGTGATTTATGGTTTTCTCTAATCATTTGGTGAACGCTGCGAAGGACGTTACTGTTGTATGCGCCCGCTAATCCGCGATCCGAAGTGATTACGATATAACCGGTTTTCTTGACTGGGCGTGATTTCAGCATTGGATGGGATAGACCACTGCTGCCTTTTGCTACCGCAGCGGTTACTTCCTGGATTTTCTCCATATATGGAACAAAGGATTTTGCATTCAAAACCCCGCGGTTCCAGTTGGAAGCAGAAACCATTTGCATTGCCTTTGTAATTTGGCTTGTTTTTTTGGTTGAACTGATTCGGTTTTTAATTTCGCGTAAAGATGCCAAAGATTCTCACCACCCGTTTTCAAAGAATGTTCAGGCGAGCGCTCGCTCAAAAATTTCAGGAGCGCTTACACCCTCAATTTATTAGACCTATTATTTTTCAGAAACAGCAAACGTCTTTTTAAAGTCGTTGATTGCAGACGCCATATCGTCGTCAGCAGGAAGTTCTTTCGTTGTGCGAATATGGTCTAATACTTCTTTGCGGTTGTGGTCTAACCATGTATAAAATTCAGCTTCAAAACGATTGATATCATGTACTGGGATATCATCAAGGAAGCCGCGTGTTAAGGCATAAAGAATCGAAACTTGCTTTTCAACAGCGATTGGCTTATGAAGATCTTGTTTAAGAACTTCAACAGTCCGAGCACCACGGGCAAGCTTTGCTTGTGTTGCTTTATCAAGGTCTGAACCAAATTGAGCAAATGCTTCTAGTTCACGATATGATGCAAGATCAAGACGCAATGTACCAGCAACTTTTTTCATCGCCTTAATTTGCGCAGAACCTCCAACCCGTGATACAGAAAGACCTGCGTTGATCGCCGGACGAACACCGGAGAAGAATAGGTCAGATTGTAAGAAGATTTGTCCATCAGTAATGGAGATAACGTTTGTTGGAATATACGCAGAAACGTCACCTGCTTGTGTTTCAATAAATGGCAATGCTGTGATCGAACCAGCACCTAATGCATCACTTAACTTAGCAGCACGCTCTAAAAGGCGGCTATGCAGATAGAATACATCCCCTGGATATGCTTCACGACCTGGAGGACGGCGCAAGAGCAAGGAAAGCTCACGATATGCTGAAGCTTGCTTAGTAAGATCATCATATACGATTAGGACATGTTTGCCTCTGTACATAAAATCCTCTGCCATTGATACACCGGCATATGGTGCCAAGTATAGTAACGGAGCAGGCTGTGATGCAGATGCTGTTACAACGATTGTATAGTCTAGAGCACCATATTTACGAAGCGTTTCAACCGCATTACGAACCGTAGATTCTTTTTGGCCGATTGCTACATAAATACAGATCATATTTTCAGACTTTTGGTTTAGGATTGTATCAATGGCAACAGAAGTTTTACCAGTTTGGCGGTCACCAATGATTAACTCCCGCTGGCCGCGGCCGATTGGCACAAGTGCGTCAATCGCTTTGATCCCTGTTTGAAGCGGCTCATGAACTGATTTACGAGCCATAACGCCTGGTGCGTTATATTCAATAGGTCTTGTTCTTGTTGCGTTAATTGGACTTCCACCATCGACAGGTTGTCCCAATGGATTTACAACACGTCCAATCAACTCGTCACCTACAGGAACCTCCATGATACGACCTGTACGGCGAACCTCGTCACCCTCACGGATTTCTGTGAAAGGTCCAAGGATAATAATACCGACGTTACTTTCCTCAAGGTTTTGAGCCATACCCATAACGCCGTTTGAAAATTCAACAAGCTCTCCAGCCATGGCGTTGTCCAGGCCATGAACACGAGCGATACCGTCACCGACTGAAATAACTGTACCTACATCGGTCACTTGAATTTCTGCCTGATAACTTTCAATTTGCTTTTTTATCAGTGCACTGATTTCTTCAGCTTTGATGCTCACGAGTTTCACCCCTATCTTTCAAACTTAGCCTAATAATGTACGTTCAAGACGATCCAGCTTGCCGCGCAAACTGCCGTCAAATATCCGATTTCCAATTCTAATTTTAATGCCGCCCAATAAATCAGAATCAACTATATTTTCAATTTGAAGTGATTTCTTGCCGATTTTTTTCGCAAAAGATACAGATAATGCTGTTCTTTCGTCATCGGTCAAGGGACGAACACTAAATACGTTCGCAGCCTCAACGCCACGTTCTTCATTTGCTAATTCACTGAACTCATTTGCCACATCGATGATTTCATTCTCACGATGCCGATCAACCAAAAGCATCAATGTATTGAGTACAAGCGGGTTTACCGCTGCAAAAGCAGTGGATAAAATTGCTTTTTTCTTTTCCCTTGAAACTTTTGGAGACTGCAGTACAGCTTTTAAATCTTCATTTACAAAAAAGACTTCTTTGACTACGCGAAGTTCTTCTTCTACTGTATCAATAAGCTGCTGCTCCTTCACGAGTTGAAAAAGAGCTAACGCGTAGCGCCTTGCTACCATTGAGCCCATCATCGCTCTTCTCCTGCCTCTTGAATATATTCGCTAATCAGCTTGTCTTGATCTTGTGCAGTTAATTCCTTTTCAATTACCTTAGAGGCAATTAGTACAGATAAGGAAGCCACTTGCTCACGAATAGTTGCCACGGCTTTTTCTTTTTCTTGTTCGATTTCACGTTTCGCAGTATCTTTAATACGATCCGCTTCCGTGCGGGCCACTATAATAATTTCTTCACGCTGAACATCGCCTTGCTTCTTGGCTGCTTCGATTAAGCTGTGTGCTTCTTGGCGTGCTTGGTTTAAAACAGCTCTTTGTTCTTCTAGTAATTTTTTCGCTTCTAAACGGCTAGCTTCTGCCGTGTTAATTTCGTTGGCAATATGCTCTTCACGCTTTGTCATGATGCCCATTAGCGGTTTCCAAGCGAATTTTTTCAGCAATGCTAACAAGATTAAAAACATGATTAATTGGAAGAGTACATCTCCACCATTGAAATGAACAGTTTCAGCTGCTCCTAATACTAAACTGCTTGTTAACACCCCGGGTTCACTCCCTTCAAGAGTTGTTTACGTTAAATAAACGCTTCTTTTCCGTTACATAAATGAATGGCGAAGTTTTTTACATTACCTCTTCGCCACTTAAATTTTCGCTAATTTTATCGGCCCAATACCATGAACGCGACAACGACACCGATGATAGGCAATGCTTCTACTAAACCAATACCGATGAACATGTATGTTTGAAGCATTCCACGTGCTTCTGGCTGACGACCAATACCTTCTACTGTACGTCCTACTACAAGACCGTTACCGATACCTGCGCCTACTGCTGCTAATCCAGCTGCAATTGCTGCTGCTATAAGATTCATTTTAATGTTCCTCCTTTAAATTGGTTAAAAATATATTATTTTAATAATTTGCTAATAATGAGTCAGGAATATCTTAGTGATCATGACTTACTTTGTGTGACATATAAACCATTGTCAGCATTGTAAATAAATATGCCTGGATTGAACCGACAAAGATTGAAAACGCCTGCCAAGCCATTGTTACTGGTACAGCTGCTATTGCACCAATAACGCCTGTATGCGCTAAGCCTCCAACTAAAAGCGAAAGCAACAATTCACCTGCGTAAATGTTACCGTAAAGCCGGAGACCAAGTGTTAAGTTGTTCGCAAATTCCTCAATGATTTTCAATGGGAATAGGAACGGAAGCGGAGTAAAAAATCCTTTTCCATATTCTTTTGCTCCTTTTAGCTTAACACCATAGAAGTGGGAAAGAACGATTACTGTTGTTGCCAATGTCATCGTAACCATTGGGTCAGCAGTTGGTGACCTCCACCATTCATGCCCATTGAATTCAATTAAGAATGGAAGACCAAGCATGTTTGACACAAAAATGTACATAATTAAAGTGATTCCCAGTATGTGGAAACGCCCGCCATCTTTCCAGTCCATCGTGCTGTTGATGATTGATTTGACGAAATCCATTATCCATTCTAAAAAGTTTTGCATCCCTTTTGGTTTCATGGCCAATTGTCTAGTTGCAATCACAGCAATAATGAACACAATCAGACTTGCAACTGTGATCATTACAACGTTTGTTAAATTAAAATAGAGGCCAATGAATTTCACTACCATATTAAAACTCACCTCACTTCCTGTTCTTTATATGAATTGATGAATGGAGTAAATAATCTATCATAATGACAAGATAATTTGTCATTAGTCCCACTATAACAAAGATGATATTAAAATAATGTGGCCATCTGATGGCAATTACCGCTGAAAGCGCTGCAATCGTTAAACGGGAAATTGAGCCTACACTGCGGACTTTTTTCCCATTTGTGACGGACTTATCAAACTTCCGCATATGCTTAAACAGCATTAATAAATTGATATAACTTAATGCTGTTCCGAGTAATAATCCTAAAAAAGCGGCCTTGTAAGTTGTAAAACCCCAGCCAAGGACATAAATAGACATCAGATAGAGCATCCATTTACGTGCTCGATTATACATTTCGATAAATTCTGGCATAAATGTTCAATCTCCCGAGTTAAAGTTGCGGATTGATATGATCATAGAATACGTTCCTGCTGCTAAACCAATTAACAGTCCGATTATTAAAAAAATTGGTTCGGTACCCCATTTATGATCCAGCCAGCGGCCGACAAAAATACCTATGAGGATGCACCCGACTAACTGGGAGACAATTTGCGACATTAGTGCCATTGCCCGAAACGGGTTTCGCTTATTTTTATCGTGTTGGCTCATATTTTCACATCCTCACTGGAAGAGAATGAGAGTCAAGTTGAGGAAAATTTATGTATAAAATTCTTGCCCTCTGTGATAAATATCATTGCATTTCTTAGTGTGAAAACCCTACCAAGCAATACCCTCGTTTAGCATACAATAGGCATTTGACAATGTCAATTGATTTGGGGCGATAATATTCACAAAAATGACAAATTTTTTACTTGGAAATATTATACATAAATGTAATTGACGTTCATCGGTAACTGTATGGTGAAATAAGTACATTTTTGTCATTTTACCTATCCTATTATATAACAAAAGGCAGCATAATGCTGCCAAATTCTACTTATTTTTTTAAAATTGTAATAACTGTTTCGATAAAATCTTCCTTTTGGTATTTTTTCGCAAAAACTTTTGCAATATATGTACCTTCTGGAGGCAGCAGATCAGATGCTATCTCTTTCTTCAACAACCCTTTTTCGACATTCCTCCCACTATCCAAAAATCCGACAAACCGATAGTCCCGTGCATCAAATAACGCAATCCCAAATTCATCGGCACCTCCAGGTAAATATACCTCATACCGATACGTCCCTGGCTTGTCCCCGGCGCCGAAATCAAATCCCATTACTCGTGGATAATTGGGTTCTTCCAGCACATAAATATAGGGCAGCTGAATTTCTTCCGATCCCTCCTGTAATGTAAGGTAGCCATCATAAAGCTTTTGCTTAAAGTGTTTCGGATCGACGGCCAGTTCAATCTCTACTTCCTTCTTTTCTTTTGGTTCAAGTGTAAACGAGAGCGGAAACTTCCACATCAGTCCTTCTGTTGGGGCTGGCAGCTTGAACGAATAGCTTTGTTGATGGTCGCTTGTATTTTCAACCGTTATATAGGCTTTATGACGATTCTCCTGTCCTACCAGTTGAAACTTGCCAAATTGCAGCGAACTAGGGGTAACTAGTGAATCCGCCTTCATTGCCAGGTCCACCCTAATACGCCCCGCCCCCTGTTCATAGGTCCGATAGGGTGACTGATCCTTTTTTACTAGTGGCTGAGCAGTATTCATAAGTGCTGCCTTTATTTGAGCAGGTGACCAATCTGGGTGTGCCTGTTTTATAAGTGCGCAGGCCCCCGCAACATGCGGCGCAGCCATGCTCGTCCCTCGAAGTGCCAGGTATCCCCCGGAATTGTCGAATTAATGGCAACGCCCGGTGCCACTGAATCCGGCTTAATCTCCCAAGAACCTGTCACCGGCCCCGCGAACTAAAGTCGGCCAGTTGATCTTTTTCTTCTATTATATTAAGTCGTGCTGTGTGACTCTGTTTTTTTTGTAAAAATTGGCCTTCCCGCTTAGATAGAGCACCAACGGGAATCGGTAATGAGCGCTCAAGGTTCCCGCTAAAGCTCCCAGCCGTATTGTTGTAGATCAACACTGCAATCGCTCCCGCTTCCTGGGCGTTTTTGGCCTTCTCGGTAAATGTTAAGCCCCCCCTTTGGATAAGGGCAATTTTACCTTTAATATCTTTAAAGTCGGTCTTTCTTCCCATTCCTGCTGGGACAATATCCAGAGGATGGTCGAACTCCCATTTTTGCGAGCCATCCATCGGGTCGATTCTGATTTGGCGGTCAGGTTCTACTTGCAGGTAGGGAACCTCCAAGGATGGCGTTGAGGCTCCGACAGAAATTGCCTTCGATGCTGTTCCTGGCGCCCCAACGGTCCAGACATTCGGTCCGGAGTTGCCTGCAGCAGCCACGGCAACAATCCCTTTATCCACAGCACGATTTAAGGCTAGTGATATTGGCATGTCAGGTCCGTTGACATCGTCGCCAAGTGACAGGTTCATTATGTCGACTTTGTCCTTAATCGCCTGCTCGATAGCAGCGAGCACCTGCTCGGTCGTCCCCGCCCCGCCCGGGCCAAGTGCGCGGTAGGCAATGATCGTTGCTTCTGGCGCAACACCTTGTATTTTTCCATTGCCCGCAATAATGCCGGCCACATGTGTACCGTGGAGTGTCGCTTTCGACGGGTCTTTAAGATTCTTCGTTTCCATCGGGTCGCTGTCATTATCAACAATGTCGCGGCCGCCCCCATAACTTCGCAAGAGATCGGGGTGCGTGTAATCGATGCCTGTGTCAATGACGCCAACTTTTATCCCTTTTCCCGTTAATCGGTTATCTTTTTGATCAAAGTATCCGCGGATTTTCTCTCCACCGATAATCTCTACGTTCTGTTCCATTTCGGCATGGTATTCGTTGACCCGTGAGACTGTGATGATTGGTTTTTCTTTTGTTAGGTTTGAAATCGATGCCGGCGGGCCTTCCACTGAAAACCCGTCGAGTGCCTCGTGGAAAATGGTTCGCAATTTGATGTCAGGATGTGCTGCGATTAATTTACGGATCTCCCTTTCCGTCTGCGGTTTTTGCAATTGAACAATCGCAACGGTATTCGAGGTATCTGGCGGGAGCGGCGGAATGCCAAGAGTATATTGTGTTCGTGAGGATATTTGTATTTTCGGTATTTTAATGATTGGTACGTTATTAACTAGTCCGTTCGCTTTCGAAGGGTTTGGTGGGGTTAGTACTATTACTACTGTTGATACTATCAATAAAAACATTCGCATCACGAAATCCCCCTTTTTTAGATAGGTTTTTCCGTGGGTAGGGGAATTATGCCTTTGAGTTGCTTGCTTTTTGGTAGGAGGAAGTATTCGTTGGGATTTTTAATTAACTCTGAAAGTTGGTAAGTGCTTCCGCCCTTTGTACCAATCAATGGGAGGTCAGATAATAATCCTAAGGCAATACTTCGAGTAGGTATATGGAGAAACTCCCTGCATTGGCGGTTGGTAATGGTAGATTGATTTATGAGGAAATAATCATATAGCGAAGCAATATGCGCATTTTTTGAGTAATGATTGCAATTTGGACAAAACCAGTTGGCGGGCACACGCAGCATAGGCACGTAGTTACAGATAGCGCAGCGTACACCTGTCTTGATATCGATTTGGGGTATTTCATATTTTTGAAGAATATTCGTTAAGTGAGGGGTATTTTCTTTTAATAGAAGCCGATTTAATCTTTTGGAGTCCGACTTGTCTAAGATTGGAGTTGTGTACTTTGCTTCTAGTTCTAGAAGTTTTTCTAAAAGCAGAGGGGTATGAATAACTTTTTGGAAGATTTGTTCGTTTCCGGGGGTTGTTTCAAGGATCGTTGCCGGATTGCTAAAGACCACTAGCCATACAATCGGGAATGGAGGAATTTTATGTTTGTTAAGCCAAGCCTGAAAATGATATTGATGCATTTGCGCTTGTAGCATCGGGTTTTGGAAGCCTTCTCTTTCACCGTTCCAGGTTCTGATCATTTGTTTGGAGTATTTATCAAAATAGAGGGTGCCAAGGATATTTTTGATTTCGAGGATGAGGCCAAAATATGAGGTGTAGAGAAAGGTGTCAATTTGAAAAGGGTCATCTTTTTTTGCTTGAAGATTTAAATCTGTGATGATGGTATACTTATTATTCGCGAATTTTTCAAGCAGTCTATCTACCGTTCGCTCTCCATGATAACCAGCCCAGCTTTTCAGTTCAGATTTTTCAAGCCTTGGCTGTTTAGAGTGATTTTTTGAAATTCGCGACCTTACTGCAATGATCTGTTGAAGGTTGAGCGGAATGGTCCGTTCGTTTAAAAACATGCATTTTCCCTCCTTTTTTGTATTGCACTCCTAAAATGTTCGCTTCATTTGCAAAAATCCCTGCAATAACTTTTTGACATTTTTGTTGCGGGTGATCGAGGGTGGATGGCTTGAGGGTTTTTTGGGGAGGTTTGCACATTTTTTGGGATGCCTTGCACGTTTTCTCGGTTGGCTTGCACGTTTTTCGAGGGGCCTTGCACGTTTTGCCTTTTTCTGTAAATTCCTTTTAATTAAGGGTTGGAGCGGTGAATTGATGTTTGCACGTTTTCCATGGGCGCTTGCACGTTTTTGAGTTCCGCTTGCACTCTTTTTCCGTTGGCTTGCACGTTTTTCGAGAGGCCTTGCACGTTTTGCCTTTTTCTGTAAATTTCACCCATCTTTTTTAGCTAGATTTCTCATAGAGAATGACTCATGCATGTTTTGCTTATTTCTACAAACCATGAACAAGAACTGAACAAAAAAGGAGCAAATAACTTTGACCAAATATCTAACCCTCGAGCTAGCGCAAGAGATTGTGGATAAAATGATGCAGGATATCCCTTATAGCATCAATATTATGGACGAAAAAGGAATTATCATCGGGAGCGGAAATAAGGCCCGTGTCGGGACCCTTCATAAAGGAGCGGTGAGAGCACTGGAATTCGGGACTATGGTGGAAATTACTCAAAACGATCGGTACGAGAAAAAAGGCACAAATGAACCGATTGTGATTGGAGACCAATTTATCGGCGTAGTGGGCATTACCGGAGAACCTAACGAGGTCAGGCCCTTTTGTAAACTAGTTAAAACCACCGTTTCGCTATTAATTGAACAAAGCATTATGATTGGGAACCGCGAAGCAGCAAGAAAAAGAGAATCCGCCTTTCTCGATGCGTTATTGAATGAAAAAAAGGAATACTCCGAGGAACTGATCGACGAAGCGAAACATTTCCAAATCAACTTACATAGTGATACAACCGTCCTGCTCATCAAGAATATGGAGGAGCTCAAAACATCATTACCGTATTTCAAAAAACAAAATGAAAATTTTTTGATCGTCATGCTGCAAAATCCCAATGAATTGGAAAAACTGGTCAACAGTATACTAAATGCCAGCCAGCTTTCCGTCGTCGTTTCGGCAGGCCTGCACCAGGCTAATATCGCAAAAAGCTACCGCCAAGCCTACCTATGTATGAAAATCGCCGAAAACCTCAACCTGGCTGACCGTTTTCTAACTTATAAAGACTTTCACTTTTTAGCAGAACTTTCGCAAATAACAATCGAGGCAAAACCACTCAATCTAACCGATATCCTTTTGGAAACGCTAAAAACTTATATCAACCAGAATGGCAATCCTACGGATACAGCGCAGGAACTAATCATCCACCGCAATACCCTATATTATCGGCTCGACCGTATTAAGCAATTAACCGGAAAAGACCCTACCAAAATCCTCGATTTATTTGAATTAACGTACATATTATTGCAACAATGAAAAAGCACAAAACTAAACGTTTTGTGCTTGCGTCATCATCAACAAACGAGCGATGTTTTCAGCTGTTTTTTCAATATTTTCCTGACCAGTAGCCAGTGCTTCTTCCAAGCTCGTGGCTTTTGGCAGTATTCCAAAAATGGCATCAATGCCTTTGTCATAGAGCACATCCACTTCGCCCACGTATCCAGCTAGGGCAATGACGGGTTTCCCGTATTTTTTTGCCGCTTGGGCTACACCATATGGCGTTTTTCCATATTGTGTTTGAAAATCGATGCCGCCTTCACCCGTCAGCACAAAATCAGCCATTTTAACTTTATCTTCTAGTTTGGTAAAATCAATGACTAATTCAATGCCTCTTCTTAATTCAGCACTCGTAAACGCCAGAAGACCTGCACCCAAGCCGCCAGCTGCGCCAGCGCCCGGAAAATCGCTTAAATCCTTGCCCAGTTGTTCCTTCAATACTCCTGCATAATGAGCGAGGTTCGCATCTAAGGTTTGCACCATTTCCGGTGTTGCCCCTTTTTGCGGACCGAAAACATGGGAAGCTCCTTTTTCGCCGCATAACGGATTCGTTACATCTGATGCGACATAAATTTTCGTATCTTTTAAACGAGGATCGATGCCAGTAACGTCCACCGTTGCTAAACGGCCGAGTACGCCGCCGCCAAAGCCAAGTTCCTCGCCATTTTCATCCAATAACCTTACACCCAGCGCCTGAGCCATTCCAGCACCACCATCATTTGTGGCACTGCCGCCGATCCCGATAATTATTTTCCTGACACCTTGATCTAAGGCAGCTTTGATTAATTCACCCGTACCATAGGTAGTCGTGACTAAAGGATTCTTCGTTTCTTTGTTGACAAATTGAATCCCACTTGCGGAAGCCATTTCGATCGCCGCTGTTTCGCCATCACCGAGAATGCCGAAGCTCGCATCAACAGGTGTCCCAAGCGGTCCGGTTACCGTCACCGGATAGATTTTTCCTTCTGAAGCATCAACGAGTGATTGAACGGTTCCTTCACCTCCATCGGCCATTGGCACTTGAATGCACACCGCTTCTGGCAGCGCCTTTTTAATTCCCTTTTCCATTGCCATACAAACTTCTTTTGCTGTCATGCTTTCTTTAAATGAATCTGGTGCTAACACAAAAACTGGACTTTTCACGTGCCCCACCCCTTATTTCAAAATAAATCCATATAAAATCGTTGCCACTATCATCATCGTTCCCCCGACAATCGACTCAAACGGAACAACGCTCAATCGTTCTTTAATCGACATCTTCATTCCGCTTGCTGTTACATGGAAATAGTTCCCTTGCGGCAAGTGGTCAATCACCGTCGCACCAGTGTGTACCATGGCTGCAGCAGCAATTGGAGCTGTACCCATATTTAAGATTGCCTTGCTAAATGAACCAGTTGCCAAAATAACACCTGTAGATGTGGATGCAGTCGCAGCCGCCATCAAGATCCCTGAGATTGGTGCCAAGAATGTACCGGAAATTCCAGACGCCTTAATCAACGCCACAACTTCCACAGATAGATTCGAAGCCGAAATTAACCCGGCAATCGCCCCTGCACCAATCAAGATTAGCACAGTGGAAGTCATGTTTTGCAAACCTGCAGCTGTGTACGACAATATCTGGTTTCTTTTTCCCATTGCCAGCATTCCTAAAACACCTGCTATTGGTAAAATGTACATAGCGTCTACTTTGAACGCAGCTAACGCTGGGATGTGGATAATCTGTCCTATTGGGCTGATCATCAGTAAAACAATGGCTACAACTGGCGCCACGATTGCTCTTCCAATTGTAGGATATTCGCGACCTGTTTCGTTACTTTCAACAATATCTGTGTCTGCAACCTTTACGCCTTTATACTTAATCATCGAAGCCACGATAACGGTTACAATTAAGCCAAAAATAGCTGGAATAAAGTCATAAATCATCACTTGGCTTAAATCAACATTAAAACCACGGGCAGCCGCAATTGTATTTGGGTTTGGAGAGATAACGTTACCTGCTTTACCACCGCCGGAAAGAGCTAAAAGTAAGGCAACTTTCGAGATTCCTGTTTTCTTCCCTACTGATAATGCAATTGGAGCAACAATTAAAACGGCAACTGGAATAAATACTCCAACGGCGGTGATTATCATTGTTGCCAATGCTAGAGAGAAGATGGCCTTTTTTTCACCAAATTTATTCACAATCGTTTGGGCAATCGTTTCAGCTGCGCCCGACTCCATCATCGCACCCGCCAGAACGCCGGCAGCTAAGACGCGGAGGACGGTTCCCATAATACTTTGTGTTCCTGTTACTAATATATTTAAGGTTTGGTCAAGATTCGCTCCCCCGATTAATGCCCCAATGATAGCACCTAAGAAAAGTGAGTAAACCGGATTTAACTTTTTCAAGATCAGAATAATAGCAATCGCCAGTCCAATAATGGCTCCGACCCAACTGATCGTAATTGGATTCACCATGATGTAACCTCCTAAGATTTGTTTTGATTACGTTTTCATTATAGGGCGATATTTTTTGAAAAAATATTGACGAATGGGAGAAAATTATTGTGCAAATGCACAATAAATGAAAACGAAACCATTAAAACAAGGTTGTTCCATCAATAAGTCGATTTTGAACTTTTTGTGAAATCATACAGTTTGGGAGTATTTTCAGGAACTCTATATAAAAAGACTGAACCAGATTGGTTCAGTCTAGGGCATACATTATTTTGTGCCGAATAGGCGGTCGCCCGCATCTCCAAGACCAGGAACGATATAGCCATGGTCGTTTAATTTTTCATCAAGGGCAGCGATGTAAATATCGACATCAGGATGGGCCTCTTCAAGAGCTTTAACGCCTTCTGGAGCGGCAATTAAACACATGAACTTGATGTTTTTGGCACCGCGTGTTTTTAAGGAGTCAATCGCTGCAATGGCAGAGCCGCCGGTTGCCAGCATTGGATCGACAACGATAAAGTCTCTTTCCTCGACATCGCTAGGGAGCTTCACGTAGTATTCAACTGGTTTTAATGTTTCTGGGTCGCGATATAAACCGATATGGCCCACTTTCGCCGCTGGAATCAATTTGCGCATGCCATCAACCATACCGATACCGGCACGGAGGATTGGGACAAGGCCAATTTTTTTCCCTGCTAATACTTTTGCCTTTGTCTTTGTAACAGGTGTATCAATTTCTATTTCTTCAAGCGACATATCGCGGGTGATTTCAAACGCCATCAGGGTCGCAACTTCGTCAACGAGCTCACGGAAGTCCTTTGTTCCTGTCTCTTTATCGCGTATGTATGTTAGTTTGTGCTGAATAAGTGGATGATCGAAAACGTAAACCTTTGCCACTAGAATCGCTCCTTTTAAAAAATTTGTCGTAAAATCTCACTGCGATTAATTTTACAGAAAAAAATTCCTAAGGGCAACTTGAAAATAGGAATGAATATTTTACCAGAAACTTTGATCCTAAAAAACGGCCCTTTGAGTCAAGGGCCGTTTCTCGATGTATTAATATTCAGGGTACAATGTGAATTTGCCAGTTAGTGCTTCAACGCGGCTGCGTGCTTGGGCAAGCGCTGCTTCGTCTTCATGGTTTTTCAAGGTAAAGGCAATGATCGATGCGATTTCGTCCATATCTTCTAAACCAAAACCGCGGCTTGTTACTGCAGCTGTACCAATGCGGATACCGCTTGTTACAAATGGTTTTTGTGGATCATATGGGATTGCATTTTTGTTAACGGTAATACCGACTTCATCAAGAACGCGCTCGGCTACTTTACCAGTTAATCCAATGCTTTGGAGGTCAAGCAAGAGCAAATGGTTGTCTGTTCCGCCAGAAACAAGGTTTAAGCCCTCTTTTTTAAGACCTTCTGCCAAGCGGCTTGCGTTGTTGATGATATTTTGGGCATAGTCATTAAAGTTGTCTTGCAGTACTTCACCAAAGGCAACAGCTTTAGCCGCAATTACGTGCATCAGCGGACCGCCTTGGATTCCAGGGAAAATCGATTTATCAAGCGCTTTGGCGAACTCTTCTTTGCAAAGAATCATACCGCCGCGTGGGCCGCGCAATGTTTTATGAGTCGTTGTTGTCACAAAATGCGCATATGGAACTGGGCTTGGATGCAGGCCTGCTGCAACTAATCCAGCGATGTGGGCCATGTCCACCATTAAATAGGCGCCAACTTCGTCAGCAATTTCACGGAACCGTTTAAAATCGATTACCCGTGGGTAGGCGCTGGCACCAGCAACGATTAGCTTTGGTTTGTGCTCGCGTGCTTTTGCTAAAACATCCTCATAATCGATGTATTGTGTTTCTTTACTAACTCCATATTCTACAAAGTTGTATTGAACACCGCTAAAGTTAACTGGGCTTCCGTGTGTTAAGTGGCCACCATGTGAAAGGTTCATGCCGAGAACCGTGTCACCTGGCTCAAGGATGGTAAAGTATACAGCCATGTTCGCTTGGGCGCCGGAATGTGGCTGAACGTTTACATGCTCTGCTCCAAAGATTTGTTTTGCACGTTTGCGTGCTAAATCTTCAACGATATCCACATATTCGCAGCCGCCATAGTAGCGTTTGCCAGGATATCCTTCTGCGTATTTGTTTGTTAAAACAGAGCCTTGTGCCTCCATAACAGCTTCACTGACAAAGTTTTCAGATGCAATTAACTCAATTTTAGCGCGCTGGCGGCCTAGTTCTTGTTGAATCGCTTGATAGACTTGCGCGTCTTGATTCGCCAAATTTTTCATCATTATCCCCCTTAGAATATTAAAAACGACACGTTGTTAGAAAATTCATTTTAATTTTAGCATGTTCTTTACTGAAAAACAAAGAAAAAAGTAGCGCTAAATCGCTTTCAGCACTACTTTTTTCTTGAAAACGGAAACATTTTCAGGAATATCAGCATTTTTGTTCGTGTTGGTATATTTCGGCAAATTTCTTCTTTTTCAAAGTATGTTGATTTCCGCTAGGAGGTCCCGAAGCCTAGACTTTTTCAAAAATCACGAACAGCTAGCGTTTTCATCTGTTCGTTCATAAACGGCTCTTGCCCCGCCAATTAATTTTGGTCGTGCTTTTGCCATGGTAACAATGGCGTGGCCCACTTGTTTTTGTTTAACGCGGATCGGAACGGCAACATGTTTTAAATGCATGCCAATTAAGGTAAGGCCGATGTCGATGCCGGCATCTGCTTTGATGAACTCGACCACTGTCGGGTCATCTAGGTTTCTGTAGGCATACGTTGCCATCGCCCCGCCTGCTTTCCGGAACTGGGACAACGCTTACCTCCTCAAAATGGCGGTGATTGGCGGTTGTTGTTTCGACGACAAGGGCCCTGTTCAGGTGTTCACAGCATTGGAAGGCGAGCTCGACACCCGTTTCTTCCTGAAATTTTTTAAATTGACCAAAAATCATTGCAGCAACCTCGAACGTCCCCGCTGTACCGATTTTTTCGCCGATCACTTCACTTGTGCTGCAGCCAACAACAAGCAGCTGACCTTTTCTTAAATCTGCTTGTTCCTGAAATTCTGTCAGGATGGTTGCTAATTGCGATTCCCATTCCTCAATCATATTAAGGCTTCCTTTCAACGTGGTGCCTGGCACCATCTATCTTTTACTGATGGGTATTTTCATATTCAGTAATTTTGCCAATTCTGTTTGCGTGGCGTCCGCCTTGGAATTCTCCTGTCAGCCAGATTGCAGCAATTTCTCTTGCCAGGCCAGGGCCAATGACCCTTTCACCCATTGTTAATATATTGCTGTCATTATGCTCGCGTGTTGCTTTGGCGCTAAAAGTATCGTGAACAAGTGCTGCACGAATTCCTTTTACTTTATTGGCGGCAATGCACATGCCAATTCCTGTTCCGCATATTAAAATTGCGCGGTCAAATTCACCGTTTGCTACTTTTTCTGCTGTAGGCAGGGCATAGTCTGGGTAGTCAACGGATGTCGTGCAATCGCAGCCAAAATCGACATACTCAATCCCTAATTCATCTAGTAATCCTGCAATTTCCTTTAGGATATTAACGCCACCATGATCTGATGCTATTGCTACTCTCATATATTTGCCTCCTCATATGTATCTACGTTTATTTTGACACAATAGGGAAAAATTATCTATCTTCATATATCCGTAAATTCCTCCTTCTTTTCCGAACATTCCCCTCTTTTATCCGAACTTTTTCATCCTTTATCCGTACTCCCCGATTTATCCGTAAATTCCTTCTTCTTTTCCGAACATTCCCCCCTTTTATCCGAACTTTTTCATCCTTTATCCGCACTCCCCGATTTGTCCGTAAATTCCTCCTTCTTTTCCGAACATTTCCCTCTTTTATCCGAACTTTTTCATCCTTTATCCGTACTCTCCGATTTATCCGTATATTCCTTCCTCTTTTCCGAACATTTCCCCCTTTTATCCGAACCTTTTCATCCTTTATCCGCACTCCCCGATTTATCCGTAAATTCCTTCTTCTTTTCCGAACATTCCCCCCTTTTATCCGAACTTTTTCATCCTTTATCCGTACTCCCCGATTTATCCGTAAATTCCTCCTTCTTTTCCAAACATTTCCCCCTTTTATCCGAACTTTTTCATCCTTTATCCGTACTCCCTAATTTATCCGTAAATTCCTCCTTCTTTTCCGAACATTTCCCTCTTTTATCCGAACTTTTTCATCCTTTATCCGTACTCCCCGATTTATCCGTAAATTACTTCTTCTTTTCCGCACCATTTCCCCTTTTATCCGCAACTTCTCCCCATATATCCGCATCCTCCCCTCTAAATATAAAAAATGCACACGAATAATCGTGCGCATTGAAAACTTTAAATCGAAAATCGCTTGATCGTTTCTTTGAGTTTTTCCGCTTGGACTTTCAGTTCAAGGGCTAGGTTTTCTACTCCGTCAATCACACGGACCTGGTCGGCGGTAGAGGCCGCAACCTCCTGGGCACCTGCAGAAGTTTCTTCAGCAATGGCTGCCACTTCCTGTGATTGGGATGAGGCATGTTCAATTTTTTCCATTTGCCTGTCAACAAGTTCTGTAATCGACTTCACCATGTCTTCCATGTTGTGAATGGCTAATGTCATTGCTTCGATAACTTCGTTCATTTGACTGCCCTTTTGTGCTTCATTATTTGCCCGATCTACCTGGGCTTCCATTTGCTTAACAACATTGTGGACTTCCATTTGGATATTTTTAATCAGCTCTGAAATTCCTTGGACCGCTTTTGAGCTTTCATCCGCCAGTTTGCGGACTTCCTTAGCCACTACTGCAAAGCCTTTGCCATGCTCCCGGCGCGTGCTGCTTCAATTGATGCATTCAAGGCCAATAAATTGGTTTGTGTTGCAATGTCACCAACAAGCTGGATGATTTGTTCCACCTTTGTGGCATTCGATTCTAACCGTTTGACGGTGTCCATTGACTGACGATTATCGGTCACAATCCGTTCCATCCCCGAAATGAGTGATTGGATTGCATCCTTTGACAGCTGCAATTCTTTCACCATATTTGCGGAAACGGTCTCCGAGTTTTCCGCTTTTTCTTGAACTTCCTTGGCAATTTGGGTTACTTCATCAATCGACTCGACCATCAACATGACTGAATTGGCCGAGTTATCGGCACCGCTAGCAATCTCACCGATCGTTCTTGAGACGATTTCGGCTTGACGGGCGGCTTGCTCAGACATTTCCGAAATCGAAACGACTTTATTGTCGGTTTCCTGAAAGTTTTCCTGGATTTGCGAAACCATTGTCCTCATTCCAGCGAGCATATGATTAAAGGCCACGCCAAGAGAGCGGATTTCATCATCGGAATCTGGTACCGCTACATCTGTACATATTTGCCCTTCAGCGGCCTTCAGGGCACCGAGTTCAATGATTTTCAATGGCTTCACAATAAAGCCTGCCGCTACAAATGCTAAAATTCCCGACCAGACAACACCCAAGAGCAAGATCAAAATCATGTATGTAGTTTGATCCATATAATTTTTCACAAATGGATATAAAACATAAATAAAGACTGCACTGGAGGTATAGGTAATGGCTGCTAATATGACCGTGAACAGAACAAGTTTCTTTCTTAAACTAAATTTATACACTTACTTCCCACCTTATTTGATACCGATGCAATTGAAGCGGTTCCACTTTTTAGACTGATGGATTTTCATTTAAACGCTTTATGGCGGCATCAATTAATTTCCTCTAGTTCTTTAAATGTTTCTCGGTAAACATCGACGTTGCCTCCAAACGGGTCGCTGACATCTAAATTCTTCTCTTCGCCAATAAATTCTTTCAGCGTGTAAGTTTTATGTGCAGCTGCTGGAAAGTTTACAGTGATTGCTGCCTTATGGGAGCCTGTCATTGTTAAAATCAATGTGGCCCATTCCACTTCTTTATTGGTTAATGAGTTCGATTGGTGATGGTGCTCAATCTTATTTTCCACAAGAACCTGCTTGGCATTTGTAGAAGCATCACTGCCGTTGATCGCAAAAATACCCGAGGACTTGACCTCTACACCATGGATGTTTTTACTTTTTAAAATCGCTTCTGCCAATGGGCTTCTGCAGGTATTTCCCGTACAAACAAACAATATGCGCTGCATTGAAGTTTGCCTCCTTTTCTAATATTATAAGTTAAAATTCGTTGAATCCAATACCTGCCGCTAAATGTTCGAATATTTTTAAAGATGTTCTTTATCGAAATGTAAAAAAACTATGAACAAACTATTAAGTAATCATTAAAATTAATCAAAAGTGAACTTTTTTTAAACTTTTCCTATCTTTTTATAGCGTAAGAAAACAAGCCATATATTTGATAAAATCGGAAGTGAGTTAGAAAATGAGAATTGCTATTATTACAGACACGTTTTTACCATCGACAAATGGAATTGTTACACGTCTCTGTCAATCCATACACTGGCTCAAAGAAGATGGGCATGAGGTTTTCATTATTGCTCCCGACTTAGGGGTTTCAGAGTTTGAAGGGACCCCCATCGCTGGTATTGGCGCCAATATTTCATTAAGAAAAATAAAAATCTTTTTGCAGGATTTTCAGCCTGATCTTGTTCATATCGTGGACCCTACGGTGCTAGGGATATCAGGAATCCAGTATACAAAACGCTTGCGTCTGCCGTTAATTGTCTCGTATCATTCCCAAATGCCAAAATACTTGGATTATTACCATCTGCCATTCTTGAAACCATTTCTGGGATTATACTATAAAACACTTTATCACCGTGCTGACTTGAATTTGTGCACATCTGAGCCGATTATGAAAAGGTTAAAAGAAAGCCATTTTAAGAATATACATCTTTTGGATCATGACATTGATACAAATCATTATCAGCCCATCCGCTTTGATGCAGCGATGCGTGATCGTTTAACGGGCGGCCAGAAGGATAAAAAATTACTCCTTTATGTGGGAAGATTAGCTTCGGATAATAGGATTGAAAAGCTTCGTGAGGTATTTGAAAAATCCAATGAATTTTGCCTGGCCATTGTCGGTGATGGCCCTCATAAAGCCTTTCTTGAACAATATTTCAAGGAGACCGATACAGTGTTCACAGGCCGCCTTTATGGTGATGAATTGGCCAGTGCCTATGCTTCTTCGGATATTTTTGTCTTTCCGTCAACCACCAAAACGGCTGGTCTTGTTTTATTAGAAGCCATGGCTTCCGGTTACCCGTTTTGGCGGCTAAATGCGGTCCAACCTGCGAGCAGGTCAATCATGGCATTACTGGCTTACTATATGATCCTGCTTCTTCAGATGAACTTTTTCAAAATCTAATCCTATTAAAGGATGACATGTTTCGTTTACAATTAGCGGACCAAGCTCGGACTGTCAGTCAAATGACCAGCTGGGGCGGCACTTCTGATCAATTGCTTCATTTATACAAAGAAACATTACAGAAGCACTCTGCCACAGCAGGAGCTTAATAAAATTAACTAAGGATTTGTTTACCTATGTTCAAAATTTTTAAATGGGAAAAAACGTATACCGTTCTTGCCCTCTTGATGATCGCAGCCTGGGTTGCACCGTACTTTATTCTTGGTGACCAGGCCCATTTGAGGGTCCATGATAATATGGATTCAAATATCGCCTGGTACCAGGTTTTAAACAACAGCGGCCAGCTTTACGGTTCTCTAAGTTCGAACATTCCTCAAATCATCAATGGACACCTATCGCGAAATGCACTTTATTCCGAGTTTTATGGGATTGTTCAATTGTTTCACTTTTTCCCGTCCGTTATCGCTTATGGGCTGAATCAAACCATTTCTCGTTTGATTGCCTTCTTGGGCATGTATTTATTGTTAAAAAAATATGTGGTCAAGGACGAGAAAGCAGGCGTTATTCGTGTTGGGGCGGCTTTAGCCTTTGCCTTGACACCATTTTGGGCCAATGGGATGGCAAGTACATTAGGGATGCCCTTCGCATTATGGGCGTTTTTAAATATTCGCAATCGTGAACAAACCCTGGCGAGTGTGATCACCATTACGCTCTTGCCATTTTACTCAACTTTTATGTTAGGCTTTTTCTTTTTCCTAAGCGCATTAGGCGTTTTTTGGCTTTTGGATGTGATCAAAACGAAAAAACCACAGTGGCGTTTGTTCTTTTCGATCGCCTATATGACCGTTATTTATTTAGCGATTGAGTATCGGGAGTTTTTGTCACTGATTCTATCAAAAGAAAAAACAAACCGCTCAGAATTTTTGGAATCAAAGAGTAGTTTAGCCGCAACATTTCGGTTAATTTTTAAAAATTATATAATGGGCCATAACCAGGACCAGACTGTGTATCAGTATGTCATCCTGCCTGTGGCCTTGCTTGCTCTTGTTGTGGTGATTGTGCAAAAACGCTGGAAACAAGAAAAACTATTTATTTGGCTGCATCTGGCTAACTTCTTGTTATCGGTTTGGTATGCTTTTTGGTGGTATAAAGGCTTGGAGCCAATAAAGGCAAAAATTTCGCTCTTAAGCACCTTTAATTTTTCCCGCTATCATTATATGCGGCCGATGATTATCTACATTCTGTTCGCGGTATCGTTACAAATCTTGTGGCGTTTAAATAAAAATTGGTGGCGGGCCTTAGTGGCTGTATTGGTTGTCCTGCAGCTTGCGGTATTGATTCCGAAAAACGAGCAGATTTATTATAAAAATTCACCGTCATTTGGGCAATTTTTTGCTGTTAACGAGTTTAATGACATTAAAAAGTTCATCGGCAAGCCAGTTCAGAATTATCGAGTTGTCAGCATCGGCCTTCACCCGGCGATTGCTCAATATAATGGGATGTATACCCTTGATACGTATAACAATTTTTATCCATTGTCCTACAAGCATCAATTTCGAAAAATTATTGCCCCGGAGTTGGATAAAAGTAAAACATTAAAAAGCTATTTTGATGATTGGGGCGGGCGGTGCTATATTTTTGTCAGCGAATTAGGGGAGCATTATCTTTTTTCTAAACACTCAAAGAAGGTCATTCACCATCTCAATCTGAATACACAGGCCCTAAAGAAAATGGGCGGTGATTATGTGCTTTCAGCGGTTCCAATTGAGAATGCTCAGGAAAATCAACTCACATTGGAAAAAGTTTTTACTGACAAAAATGCTTATTGGAAAATATATTTATATAAAGTAGAGGGCGCTCCCGTTTAACGGACCGCCCTTCTAATAATTTCGCAAAAAAACGCAAATGATTTCGCCGATTTTTCATTTAATTCGCCAAAGCCGCCAACTATTTCGCCAAAATCAAGCATTATTTCGCCAAACGCCAACCCACCCCGCTAAAAAGGAAGCAAAAGCTTCAGCCCAAACGCGAGCAAGATGCTGCCGCCCAGTGCTGCACTATAGGCGCCAAGCCAGCCTCGGACCTTCCTACCCACCAACAGACCGCTCCAGGTCATGATCGTGGCTGCAATTCCAAAACACAAAATAACCATAATGGCCCTCGCTTGATAGATTCCTAGCGTGAGTCCGACTGATAAACTATCAACACTGACACTAAAGGCAAATAAAAGCACCCCAAAGCCCACAGGGGTGATGATCTTTTCATTGTCCTTTTTCAGACTGGACCAAATCATCTGCAGACCGAGGAGAACTAGTAACAGCCCACCAAGAAAACTTGCCACCGTTCCAAATTTTTCAGATAAAAAATGGCCCGCTGCCATGCCGACTAACGGCATCCATACATGGAAGAAGCCGATGATTAACCCGATTTTAAAAATTTGTCTTAGTCTTAGCTTGTACATACCCATGCCAAGCCCGACAGAAAATGCATCCATTCCTAATGCTAATGCCATTATAAATAGCGTTAGGAACTCTCTCATTAAAGCTGACATTCTGCTGTTCCCCCTTGGACTTGCTCCGTACAGCTTATGCACGTCCAAAAGGGTTTAGAAGTTATTCCTGAATCAATTTATTCCCGGCAGCTTTTTGCAGGCGATTCATGATTGCATGGCCAAC
This sequence comes from Neobacillus sp. PS3-12, assembly GCF_030915385.1. Taxonomy (GTDB): domain Bacteria; phylum Bacillota; class Bacilli; order Bacillales; family Cytobacillaceae; genus JAEVLT01. The sequence goes on from NZ_CP133268.1 coordinate 2,408,597, forward strand.
GCCGCTATTGGAAAACATTTCACTAAAAATAATGTCCACTTTTTCATGGTTAAAATTGCGGAGCACGCCGTAGAGGCTTGCGGCAACGGTTTCCGGCTCCGCCCTTGTCCCACAGGCCAGAACGACGTCCGCTTGATAATCGTTTACACTTTCCTCCGTTGTCAGAACGCCAACACGTAAGCCTTCCTGCTGCTTATCCTTCACAAGCTGCTGGAGGAAAGCATGACTTCCCGCTACTAAATAAAGCGGTGCATTTGGGGCGTAATGCTGGTATTTCATTCCCGGTGCCTTCGGCTTCAGATCAGTTTCCGTCAGAGCACGGTCAACCCTTACCTCCCCAACCACTTCTTCAAGCTGCTCTTTCGTCACCGCCCCTGGCCTTAAGATAACTGGAATATCCTCCGTACAATCGAGTACAGTGGATTCAACACCAACGCCAGTCGGTCCACCGTCGACAATGCCAGCAATTTTTCCTTCAAGATCTTCAAGAACATGCTGAGCGGTTGTTGGACTTGGCTTTCCAGAGCTGTTTGCACTCGGTGCCGCAATCGGCAAGCCGCAAGCTTTTAACAACGCCAACGCTACAGGGTGGTCGGGCATGCGAACGCCAACCGTTCCCAGGCCTGCCGTAGCTTTATCAGAAAGAATGCCTTCTTTGATTTTTAAAATAATTGTCAATGGCCCAGGCCAAAATGTTTCTATTAATAATGAGGCTTTCCGAGGGACTTCTGCTACAAACTCATTTAATTGATTTTGTTCAGCGATGTGAATAATTAACGGATTATCCACAGGCCTTCCCTTGGCTGCGAAAATTTTCGACACAGCCTCGTCATTTTTCGCATTTCCACCGAGGCCATAAACGGTCTCTGTTGGCAATGCAACCACTTCATTTTGCCTTAAAACTTGGGCTGCATCCACAATCTGTGGATTACTTTCTAGGTTATCCACATACTTATCCACTTTCCATACGTTTGTCTTCATTTTTTTCACCTTTATCCCCAGCCTAACCACTCTTGCGAAATTTGCCGAAACTAGGCATTTTCTAGTAGTTTTCCATTTAAGTACGTTTGAAAGTATAAAAGAACCTTGTTGAAAACACAAGTGTTATCCACAAATTGTGAATAACATTATTTAAAAAGTGGATAACTTTGTGGATATACCCACAATTATAATGAATATTTCAAAAATATCGAGTTATCCACATTTAAAATGTGGTTAATGTGGGCAGATTGTGATAATTCTTTCGGGAGTTCCCCTTTATCCACTTTTTCAAATCCCAGCATTTGAAACAATGGCACAGCCACACTCTTTTTTGTCGCTAAAAATAAATGTTGGATCTTTTCTTCTTTAGCCAGCAGAAACGCTTGCTGAAAAAGCAGAAAGATATCATTTTCCACCTGCCCTGGTGTCACAACAAGCGAGCGCAACAATCCATTCTCCTCGTACGGCTCAATTCCTAATGTTCCCCGACATGTTTGGTCTTCATTCTCAAGCAGCAAAAAATATTCTGCTGTTTCCTCCGTCAACCCTTCCGTTCCAAGCCCAGCCCTCGTGAGAAAATCCTTTAAACCTGCTAAATCCTTGCCACTTGCCCGCCGTATCATATGGTCCACCTCATTTTTTAGATTAATTCTATTTTCTATTACTATGAATTGCCAGAAAAAATAGAACGCAAAAAGACTTGGCGTTTATTAGCCAAGTCTTAAAAAATCTTATCCCATAATTCAACTACGAAAAATTTCACTTTGATTGGTTCCTCATCTTGTGAAGTGTATACTGGAGCCTGTTTTTTAGGTTCTTCTTTTTTGACTGGCAGCACAGCCGCTGTTTCTGTTTGTGTATCTTCCAGTAGCTTTTCTTTCTCCGCACGATTTACCACAGCCGGCTCTTTCTTCGCTGCTTTCACAATCGTTTTTTCAACGGTTGCTGCTTTTGATTTAACCGTCTCTTCAACAGGTGCAGCATTTGATTTCGGTTCGTCCGTGCTCACAGCCACACTTGTCTTCGCCTCTGGCTTTTTGAGGTCAACTTCGGACTTTGGATTAGCTTCGAACTGCGACTGGTCTTCTGTACTAGCCTTCGTCTCAACATCAGCATCCTTTGTAGCCGCCTCTGCTGCTTTTTCATCAAATCCCTTGCTTACGGCAATTCCATTTGAAAAATCAAGGAAACATAATGGCGGGAAGAGCACGCACCACCAGTTGGCCCCCTCGCCTTTGCCCAAGGTAATCAAAATAGCTTCATATTCCCCTGCAGGATATAAAAATTGACCATATAATTTCGTCGGAAACTGAACCTTGCCAAACTTGACGTTAACTTTTTGCTCGGACCCTTCTTCTTTCACAACTGCTTCTGCCGTTGTTTGAATCTCAGGAAGCTTTGATTTAATGACCTTGCGCGCTTCCTTGATCGACGTTAAATCCTTCACCCAAACTGATATTTTAGCGTTAACCGCATCACGGACCTGTCTTTTTAATGCTTGATCGCTTTCCAAATCACTATTTGCCAGAATTCGCAAGCGGATCGCCTGCCCTGGAATCACAACCGCATCTTTAGCGGCTACTTCATTTTTTGGTATATATAAACTTAATATAGTTCCTAAAGATAATAAGATTAAATAAGTCCATACGATTGTTTTTTTCCTCATCCCTGGCACCGTCCCTTCGATATCCTCAGTTTGGACAAAATGCCAGTATCTTAAACTATTAAAATTAAAAAAAGTTATTGGATGACTTTACAGTTAAATGGACAATCTAAAATAAAAGGAGGTGCGGAATGATACTGTTGGTGGTGACAACCATTGTTCTGCTGTTAGCAATGATTTTGGTGATCCGTAAACCAAAACATGTAAAGTTATCCGAACTTTATGCTACTTCTTTTTTTGCCACCTGCTTTGCCGTAATAGCTGACATCTATTTAGATCTGAAGCTCGACCTATATGGCTTTTTTCAAAAAGGTCCAGATTGGGCCTACATACTGATTTTTATCATCGACTATCCTGCGGCCAATATCCTCTTTTTACGATTTTTCCCCTATGAAAAATCGCTCGTCAAAAAAGCGGTCTATCTTTTGGGCTGGTCCTTCGGCACACTTGCCATGGAACTAATATCCCTCCGTACAGACCTCTTTTATTATAATGGCTGGAAATGGTGGTATTCCGCCATCGCCTATCCATTTATTTATTCTCTGCTATTTCTTAATCTAAAATTTATGCGCAGGCTCGACTCGATTTAGAGCGCAGCAAACACCATTCGGTCCTTGCCATTAATATCATTCACAATTTCCACCTTTGCACACGGGAACGTATTTTGCAAAAGCTCCGCTACCCTTACACCCTGTCCGGCCCCAATTTCAAAGCCAATCAGCGCTTGGGCCTTCGCTACTAAGGGCAGTTCTTCCATAAACCTTCTATAAAAATCAAGCCCGTCTTCACCTGCAAACAATGCTCGGTGCGGCTCATGTTCCGTCACCACTTCAGACATCCACATCTTGTCTATTAAGGGGATATACGGAGGATTCGAAACCACGACATCAAACTTTCTTTTCTGTTCAATCATCGGCTTGAGAAGATCGCCTTGGCAGAACTCAATCTCTGCTCCAAGCTGTTTCGCATTTTCCTTTGCCGTATTGAGTGAATCCGCTGAAATGTCTGTTGCCGTTACTTGTAATACAGGGTTTTCCAGCTTTAAGCTGACGGCAATTGCCCCGCTCCCTGTTCCAACGTCAATCACATCCAAGGGTGTTTCCCGCTTGATCCTCTGCAAAATGCCAAGAACAAGCTCCTCTGTTTCGGGTCTTGGGATCAGTACCGACTCGTTTACCATGAATGTGCGCCCGTAAAATTCCTCCGAGCCAATGATATATTGAATCGGCATCCCTTCGACATGTTCGTGGACGGCTTTTTCAAATTGCTCTAGGATCGCTGGGTCGAGCTCATCCCTCATATTGGCATATAGCATGGTGCGCGACATGCCGCTAAAGTGCCGCAGAAGGAGTTCTCCCGCATTTTGATCACGATTCTTTTTTTCTAAAAAAGAAGAAGCCCATTTAAGAGCTTCGTAAATTTTTTTACTCATTTGATGCATTTTCAAGCTTGCGTGATTGATCTTCAAGGATTAACGCATCGATGATCTCATCAAGCTTGCCTCCCAAAATAATATCAAGCTTTTGCAGGGTTAAACCGATCCGATGGTCGGTCACGCGGTTTTGCGGGAAGTTGTAGGTCCGAATCCGCTCTGAACGGTCGCCGGTTCCTACTGCCGATTTCCGCGCTTGGTCATATTCCGCTTGAGCTTCCTGCTGAAATTTATCATAAACTCTCGCGCGCAAAACCTTCATCGCTTTGTCCTTGTTTTTATGCTGGGATTTCTCATCCTGACAGGTAACCACGATACCGGTTGGAATATGAGTTAAACGCACCGCTGACATCGTTGTATTAACACTCTGTCCACCTGCACCCGTTGAAGCATACGCATCAAAGCGGATATCTTTATCATGGATTTCGATCTCCACTTCTTCTGCTTCTGGCAAACAGGCAACGGTTGCCGTAGAGGTATGAATCCTACCGCCTGATTCCGTTTCCAGGACGCGCTGTACACGGTGTGCGCCATTTTCATATTTTAATCTCGAGTATGCCCCAGTACCATTAATCATAAAAATAATTTCTTTGAAGCCGCCCAGGCCTGTTGGACTAGCATCAATAAGTTCCATTTTCCAGCCTTGTGCTTCGGCATAGCGGGTGTACATCCGGTAAAGGTCGCCGGCAAAAAGGGCTGCCTCATCCCCGCCCGCTGCTCCGCGGATTTCAAAGATAACGTTTTTGTCATCGTTCGGATCCTTCGGAATCAAGAGGATGCGCATCCGCTCTTGTAATTCCTCAATTTGCGCTTCGAGGTCGCTCAGTTCTTCCTTGACCATTTCACGCATTTCCGCATCGAGTTTTTCTTCCAACATTGCTTTGGCATCCTGAAGCTGTTCACGGGCTTGTTTATATTCACGATAAGTTTGTACTGTTTCTTGTATATCAGATTGTTCCTTCGAATATTCACGAAGTTTTTTAGAATCATTAATTATCTCTGGGTCGCTTAAAAGCTCATTGAGCCTTTCATAACGATCCTCGACTGATTGTAGACGATCAAACACATTATTCACCTCATAAATTAGTCCATACCATTCTAATTATAGTATAGGTGAAAAGCCCCGTCAAAACCAACCAAAAGCAGAAAAATATTTTCAGGCAGGATGCTTTGAACCAATTATTCTGGTGAGGGATTATGAGTTATTAGGACCTATTACAATAAAGCGGCCAGTCTCCTGACTGGCTCCGTTAGCGGCTTTACACGATTTTATTAGGGGCATGCACCTTTTTCGAGGACCTTTGCACCTTTTTCCGACCAGCTTGCACGATTTTTAAGGTCCTTTGCACGTTTTTCCATTTGTTAGGAGACTACCAAGGGATAGCACCTGTGAGTTATCAATCCTCCCGAACCGTAACATCAATCTTGTAGCGTGGCAAAGCGGCTGTTAACTTTTTCTGAAGGTATTTCTCGGCGTTCAATCTTTCCCGCTCTGTTAGTTTGCCTTTTTTATATGCGGTCACCCGCATGTGATTTCGACCGTCAATCCATACTGATCCAGGCCGATACCCCTTGGTCATCCCGATTACCTGCCGTGCTTTATCTACGTCAATTCCCGTGTTGCTCGTCCCCTGCTCCGTTCCGTTACCAGTCCGGTTAAATCAAGGAAATTAGGATTTTGATTGGTAATATCCTGCTCAACTAAATGCGGCTTATCTCGCCCCGCCGAGCGATTGGACATATATTCTGATGCACTCTTGTCTTTGCGCAAATCATAGTTCGACGTATTATTCGTATCATTGGTTCCTTCACAGCCACTGATCAAAAGTAACGTTAAAAATGAGAACAGTACTAACTTTTTCAAAGTTTACACCTCCATTTTCTATCGTGCCCTTGTTAAAACCGCTCTTTACAAGATAATTTTTCCCATAATCATTAGAACACACATAAAAAGACTACTCCCTTAAAATGGGGTAGTCTTCACCTATGTTTATCCTCCAATTTTACAAACGAGCCCTTTTGCCTCAACAGCCTTTTTCAAGGAATGCATTGTTTCATTGGCTGGCGGCTCAATCCCTTTCATCCGGTAATCATAGTTTAGGTAACTGTATTTATTTTCACCAAGACGGTGGTAAGGCAGCAAATGAAGTTCTTTTACTCCCTTAATGCTTGCCGCAAAAGAAGCAATGCGTTCTATTTCATATACTTCACTATTAAAGGTTGGAATGACAGGAACCCTAATAATGATCGGAACACCAAATTGCCCGATAAACTTGGCATTTTGTAAAATACTTTCATTTGAACGGCCTACAAATTCTTGATGTTTACGGTCATCTACATGTTTAATGTCCAACAAAACAAGGTCAAGCCAAGGTAAAACTTTTTCAAGTACTTCTTGGCTGGTAAAAGCAGTCGTTTCGACAGCAGTATGCCATCCCCTTGCTTTACAGGCTTTTAACAGGTCTACAGCAAACTCAGGCTGTGCGAGCGGCTCTCCGCCGGAGAGTGTAATGCCGCCTCCGGACCGTTTATAATGAATTTGGTCTTTTTTCAATTCTGCTAACACTTCTTCGACCGATTGCTGATGACCTGAAAAATTCAGTGCCTCTGGATAGCAAACATCCAAACATTTACCACATAAGTGACATTTATTATCGTCCACGTGAAAGCTTGGGGTAAAACTTAAAGCTCCCGTCGGACATGCCTCCGTACAATGCTTGCAGCCGATACAGTTTTGATCGATAAACATGATTTGCGGTTCTTTATGCTGTGATTCCGGGTTACTGCACCAGCGGCACCTTAACGGACAGCCTTTAAAAAAAACAATCGTTCGAATTCCCGGACCATCATGAACAGAAAACCGCTGAATATCGAAAATAACACCTTGGTTGACCATGCTGGTTTCCATTTATAATCCTCGCTTTCATAAATAAAGGAGGAGTAAGTACAACCACTCCTCCTTTATTTCAATTCTTAGAATGCTTGCTCTGTCCGGTTAATAATGTCATCCTGGATGCTCTTATCCAGTGATGTGAAGTGAGCACTGTAACCAGCAACACGAACAACAAGATTTTTAAATTTATCAGGATTTTTCTGAGCTTCTAACAAGGTTTCCCGACTTATTACGTTAAATTGAACATGCATGCCTTTTTGGTCAAAATAGCCGCGAACCAATGCAGAAAGATTCTCCAGGCCTGTCTGACCAGAAATTGCAGATGGATGGAACTTTTGATTAAATAATGTACCATTTGATGCAATATGATGATCTAATTTAGCAATTGAGTTTGCTGCAGCTGTTGGCCCTGTTTTGTCTCTGCCTGAAACCGGAGATACACCATCTGCTAAAGGCTGGCCAGCTTTTCTACCATCAGGTGTTGCCCCTGTTTGAGCACCCATTGGTACGTTGGCAGATACCGGATATAGGCCTGGCTGGAACGTACCTTGGCGAGGGTTACGGTATTTTTCAACTTCACGGCAGTAAATCAAAGCAGCTTCACGGGCAAGACTATCTACCTCTTCAATATCGTTACCAAATTTAGGTGCACGATTTTCAAGCATTTGACGAATATATTCCTGGCTGTCCGCAGAACCTAAATCCACTTTAACATTCGACATCTTTGTTAAATCATTTAAAGAAATATTGTTGCCTTCAAGGATCAGCTTCTTCAAAACTTCGACTAACGTTTCTTGAGTAAGCTGGTTAAGACCAATATTTTGTTGTGGAGCTTCTAGTTCACCAAAATTGGTATCTAAAGCATTTTTTAGTTCAGCTAAAGTAATCTTCTTTTCTTCAAAAACAAGCTGTTTAAGAGCCATTAAGGAATCTCCAACGTTTGCTACGCCTACTCCCTGTGGTCCTGTGAAGTTATAAACTGCACCGCCTTCTTGAAGTGATTTCCCTCTGCCGATACAATCTTCTACCATGGAAGAAAGGAATGGCAGCGGTGCACGTTCTCCGTGAGCCAAGTCTACAGAGTTATCTGCATTCACCAGCAGTTTCACGAAATATTCCATTTGCTGTTGATAGGCGTTTAAAAATTCCTCAAAGCTTGTGAAGGAAGTAAACTCGCCTGTTTGTAAGCCAAGTTGTTTACCATCAATAAAACCATTATTAATCGTAATTTCCAATACTTTGGCCATGTTAAAGAATGCTGCATCATGCCAGCCTTCCGTTTTACCGCCTTTTTGAGGTTCGACGCAGCCAATAACACCGTAATCCCGAGCGTCACTTAAAGATACCCCGCGGCTGACCAATGATGGAATAATTACTTCGTCATTGTAATAAGCAGGCATTCCAAGTCCAAGGCGTGCTACTTCCCCAGCTTTAAACATTAATTCGTCTGGTGTCTTATTCCAAGAACGAATGGAAATCGATGGCTGTGGCAGTTTTGTATGGGCAGTGGCCTCTAAACATGCGAAGGATAATTCGTTGGTTGCATCCCTTCCATCAGGAGTTTGACCGCCGACAATTAAGTTTTGGAACATTGGATAACCGCCAAAGGCCTTGGTTGATCCTTCATCACGAACTTTATTAACATCGTTAAACTTAACCCATAAACAATCTAGCAGCTCCTGCGCTTCTTCTACTGAAAGAGTACCGTCAGCAAGATCCTTTTTGTAATATGGGTACATGTATTGATCAAAACGTAACGGCGAAATGGAATGTCCATTTGATTCCATCTGGGTAACGGCTTGGACAATCCAGAAGGCTTGTAAGGCTTCATGGAAATTCCGGGCAGGATTTGCTGGAACCCACTCACATATTTCTGCAATCTTTAATAACTCATTACGGCGGTTTTGATCAGATAAGTGTCCGGCAATGGTTCTTGCTTCCTCTGCCAATCTGTTAGCATAACGAATTACTGCCTTAGAAGTAATGAGAACTGCATTTAAAAAATGTTCCTTCTTAATATAATCAGGATCCGTCTTATCGGCATTCGCTTTTGCAGCTTCTGCTTCTGCGATAATGCCGTTAAATCCCTTTTCCAGTACTTTGGCATAATCGACACCGATATGGCCTACACCATTGAAGTAATAGTTTCCTACTGTAAAGACACCGGCATCCATGGCCTCTCTTGTTTCCGGAAACATGTATTCGGTTGCCAATTCATTAGTTGTTTTCCCGCCCCAATACTGGAATGCTTCTCTCAATTGAGTTTTTGTGTTTTCAGAAATTAAGAAGACATCGCCTGTTCTTTTAGCAAGGGTTTCAAATTCATCTAACAGCCATTTATTTGAAAATTCCGGGAACACCTGGCATGCTCTTGGCTTCGTTGTAAGGTTCCCTACGATCAGCTCTTGATCTCGGATGACAATATTCATTTTTCCGAGGATATTTTCAAGTGCTCTTGCTCTTCTGATAACCGTTGGAAATGCTTCGGTTTCTTTATAGGATTCTGTAATTAGTATTGCTCTTTGTGCTTCAATTTCTGGAGTTACAGAGTAAAGATCATCAATTAACTTTTGAATACGTGAAGTTGGTTCACATTTAACAGGTTTTACTTCTAGCATTGTTGGCATAGTTTGGTTCCCCTTTCAAAAATTAAGTTAGTTTTATTGTATTTCGTTATCATTCTATTAATCTTTACTATTTCGACTAGTTTTTGTATTATAAAGATAGGATTACTTGTAAAATTTTGACTTAATTCATCATATTTTTTTGAGAAAATCTACTTGAAGATTTTCTCTTTTTTTTATCTTAAGATACCTTCTTAAAGTCTTTTCCATGTGGTTCCACTTGAGGTTTCGGGAAGAACGGCACAATTAATTTCTTATAAACGCCTCCCCCGAATAAAGCTCCGATAATCGGTCCAAAAATTGGAACAATGAGTCCGTACATATGTGGTCCTAACACATTTGTCCCCCAGCCAGCTGCTATTAAAAACAATCGTGGACCGAAGTCACGGGCCGGATTCATGGCAAACCCTGTTAGAGGGCCAAAGGAAATACCGCAAATCGCAATCGTAATGCCAATTGCCAGTGCTGGAAGACCAGCTTTTGGTGCAGCTCCATTATCATTATCTGTTACAGCAAAAATAACGATCATAAGTAAAGCCGTAATCGCGAACTCTACACAAAATGCTTCAAAAGTAGTTAAATAAGATTTTGGAAACGTACTAAAAATCCCCGCAGAAGCCCAGCCACTGTCAGCAGTGCGAATAATTCCTTTTGTTTTTTCAAAAATTTTAATGGCTTCCTGATACAAGCCATATACAACTGCTGCGCCCAGAAAGGCTCCAATTATTTGTGAAATGATATAGGGGATTACTTTCTTTTTATCAAAGCCGCCCCAGACAGCAAGACCAATTGTGACTGCAGGATTAATATGTGCACCGGAAATGAACCCGGCAACATAGATGGCAATGGTAACCGCCAGTCCCCAAGCAATTGATAATTCCCAGAAACTCATGGTAATACCAGCTGTCACCATCGATGCTACAGTTCCTACTCCGATGAAGATCAAGATAAATGTGCCAATACCTTCCGCCAAACATTCGCCCCATAAAGCCTTTTTCATTGAGAACTCTCCTTTTCTCTATTGAAAGGTTTTTTTGTTATTCACCAAATGCAACCATAAACAAAACTGCGATTTCCTCTTTATTTGTCTGCCTTGGATTCGTAGTGGTGCAACGGTCATTTAATGCCGCTTCACTCATAGAATCTAACTTTTGGATAAATGTTTCCTTAGCAATGTTTAATTCTTTTAAACTCGTAGGAGTGTGCGTTTCCAGTAATAGAACCTTAACTGCAGCAATTAAATTGTTCACACCTTCACAAATAGTAGTTGCAGGTAATCCTAAGACCTTTGCCAACTCTGCATATCTTCTGGCTGCTCTTGTTTCGGTGCCATCATTACAGAAGGCATTGTAGCGAATAACAAAAGGAAGTAAGATGGCATTTGCCCGGCCATGAGGGATATGGAAGGCTCCCCCTAAAGCATGGGCCATACTATGATTAATTCCCAGATAGGCATTGGTAAAAGCCATTCCTGCCAAACATGAAGCATTGTGCAGTTTTTCCCTTGCTTGAATGTTATTACCCTCCTTATATGAGGTTAACAAGTAGTCAAAAATCATTTTAGCTGCTTTTTCCGCCAATGCATCTGTATAGTCGGAGGCCTGTGTCGAAACAAACGCTTCTATTGCATGTGTTAAGGCATCAATGGCAGTATCTGCCGTAATTTGCGGCGGTACTGTTTTAACAAACGTTGGATCAATAATCGCAACATCAGGAATGAGTTCATCACTGACTAATGGAATTTTTTGATCCCCCATTGTGATTACTGCAAATGATGTCACTTCAGAACCTGTTCCACTAGTGGTTGGAATAGCGATAAATAGCGGCTTTTGTTCAAGCTGACCTTCTTGTCTCTTTACGATCTTTTCGTAAAACCATAAAATACTTTTTGCCGCATCAATTGTCGAGCCTCCACCCAAAGCGATCACAACATCCGGCCGTATTTTTAACATCTGCTCAATTCCGTCTGCGACAACTTCGATTGGAGGATCGGGCTTGATATTGGAAAATACGTCCAAATCAGATACAGTATTCCTCAAAACATCCAGCACTTGATCGGTAAAACCCACTTGCATCATAAAGGGGTCCGTAATGACCAATGCCTTTTCTTTGTCGATGGTTGTTAGATACTCAAGTGCGCCAACCTTAAAATAAACTTCCGGCTTAATTGTAAAGCGTTCCATTAACATCCCTCCTTAAAAAGAGATACGTCCCATTACTGATCGAGCTGGATTTCATCAATGATTCCCACAATCGCCATATCAACCGATAATTTTGAATTCTCATAGAGTGAGTCTCCCCAGTCAACGAGAACAATATCATCGATCCCGGCGCCAACCCCATCAACGGCAACTAAAGCGTTATTATCAGCGAACTCTTTATGCTCATTTAATTCTTTAATCACTAACAATTTAGAGCCAATAAGTTTTTCGGATTTTTGAGTTGATACGATTTTGCCGATTACCTTTGCAATAAACATACAATCAGGCTCCTCTTGTCTTAGCGAATTAATTGCTGCAGCAAATTCCTGATTACATTCTCAACATCTGTTTCAGATATTTCCTGAACAGGAGCTGCTGACTGAGTTCCTCTGAGGTCCTCGATTTCTCTTAATCCATATGCCACCCTACGAATATTAATAAGGTTTAGCGGACCGATATTATCAGATGTAGAGCTGCCTCCAACTGCTCCACAGCCAAGAGTCAAAGCAGGAACTAGGTTTGTCGCACCGCCGATCCCGCCAAGAGCACCAGGAGTATTCACAAGCATTCTCGACACTGGTTTTTTCAAAGCAAATTCTTTAATGATTTCCTCATTATTGGAATGGATGATTAAGGTATGGCCTTTTCCTTCGTTGTAAAGCAACTCCATACAACGCTCACACGCCTTTTCCCAATTTTCCTCACAATAAAAGGCCAAAATAGGGGCAAGTTTTTCACGTGAATACGGATTTGTTTTGGAAACACTGTTTTGCTCGGAAATTAAAATTTTTGTTCCCTCAGGAATTGTGATACCAGCCAGTTCTCCAATCACCTTTGCGCTTTTTCCTACGATTTGTGGATTCATTGTGCCATTAGACCGCAACAGCCATTTTCCAAGTTTCTCAGAATCTTCTTTTGAAAGGAAATATGCACCCTGCCGTTTCAGTTCTGTAATCACTTGATCCTTACTTTCAGTCTCGACAACAATGGATTGTTCGGAAGCGCAAATAACACCATTATCAAATGTTTTACTGTCGATAATTCTTTTAACAGCTAACGGAATATTCGCTGATTTCTCAATAAACGCCAGCCCATTGCCAGGACCTACTCCAATTGCCAGTGTCCCGGAACTATAGGCTGCCTTCACCATTGCTTCTCCGCCTGTAGCCAAAATGAGGGAAACATCTTTATGTTTCATTAGCTCATTTGTAGCCTGAAGGGTCGGATTACTGATACAGCCAATGATTCCTTCTGGCGCTCCTGCTCCCAGGGCAGCATCTGTTAAAACCTTAACCGTTTCTAAAATACAGTTTTTAGCAGTAGGATGTGGCGAAAAGATAATCGCATTTCCTGCCTTAAGTGAAATTAATGCTTTGTAAATCGTCGTGGATGTGGGATTTGTTGAAGGGATTAATCCTGCAATAATTCCGACCGGAACCGCTACTTCCATGATTCTGTTTTCATGGTCATCCTTCAGGATCCCTACGGTCTTGATTTCCTTCATATGATTGTAAACGGTGGTACTGGCAAACTTGTTTTTAACCACTTTGTCCTGCCATTTTCCAAATCCCGTTTCTTCATGTGCTTGTTTCGCCAGACTGTCTGCTGCAAGTTCTGCAGCTTCCGTCATCTTTTTTACAACCCTGTCAATTTGTTCTTGGGAAAATTGACTGAATTGCTTCTGGGCCTTTTTGGCTTTGGCAATCAAGTTTCGTGTTTCTTGTATGGAAACTAAATCCTTATCCCAAACTTCCATGTTTTTTCCTGCCTCCTGTAACGGCAAAGCTTGATGAGAGTCATTCTAATCATGGATCCATTCAAGCTTTACTCTATTACTATTAATAAAGTCTTTCGCTAGCGGTGTGATAATAGTCTTTGCTTTCACTTGAATAATCTCTGCATTCTCGCAACCTCTTAAGTCACCAAGCGTAAGAATTGATGAATCTAATTTTACTTTTCGATTCGCTGTTACTGTCTCTGTTGCCTGCTCGGCCGCTTTTAGTGCGGGGCTTTTTTTCAGTGGAAGATCAGTATCTCTTTTGTTCTGGATCACCGTTTTAAACTCTTCCAATTCAATGAATTTTAACCCAAAGGTTTCAAGTTGATATTCATAGCTTTTTAGCATGGAATTATAGGCAGTATTATGGGCTAAATCCATTGCTCTGTTAATAGGATGTTCGCTGCTAAAGCTGTCTTTTACAGCAAACACTTCTTTATTGCTCATTAATGCCCTGGCGATTCCAGTGGTTACAAGGTTATCTTCAATACCCAAGGCCGCTTTGGCAAGGGTGTTGCGCGTCATCACTGGGATTAAGATAAAATCGGCCTTTTTCAATGCATCTTTAAGCTCTGAAAATGAATTCAGCCTATTTCCCTTTAAAGCCTCAACAGCTGCTTCACTCAGGCTCTCTCTTCCGCTTTCACTGATCACAATGTCATATTGATGTCCATCATAGTCAGCTAATATGTTTAATAGAATTTCGGCATTCACTGTTCCGCCGGTTAAAAAGATTAAGATCCGTTTATTTAGGTTAGGAACGATTGTTTGCAGCATATTCTTTACAAGTTCCTCGATGTTCAATGGCAGCCCCTCCCATTTATCCTGCATACATCGCAATCCCAATTGGAGTTACAAGTAAAGGATTATATGGTTTTGTCGTTGTAATGGCTGTATACTTTTGAAAAACTTCTTCGATTCCGTCTAAGCAGGATGTTCCTCCTACCAGATAAATGTGCTGAACATCTCTTAGAATGTTTTGTTTCGTAATCTCCGCCATTTTTTCAACAACAGGACGAACAACTGGGAAAATATAGCGATAGTTCTCCGGTTGAAGTTTAAATTTTTCAGCTTCATCATAATCTACGTCCATACTGCCTGCAACGACCAATGTTAAGTGAGTCCCCCGGTTGGTTCATCAACGGAATATAAAACTTCGCCATCTTTTAAAACCGAAATCCCGGTGGTCCCGCCTCCAATATCAACTACAGCTCCTTCCTGGATGCCCAGCACCCTGGCTGCTGCTACAGGCTCCTCGACTACATTTGTAACAGTAAAGCCTGCCGCTTCTACTACATTTTTGATCACTTTAATATTCCCATTGATAATTCCAGGTGGTATTGCTGTGGCTGCCTGTTCCAGCCTGATGCCAAGCCGCTGTTCAATTTTTGCTTTCAGCCTGCTGACAATCTTGACTGCACCGATAAAATCAACAACGATTCCATCCCTTACCACTTTGGCCGATTCCATTGCCCCTGTGATTGGTTTATTGTTCTTATCTAAAACGATTATGACAATATTGGAGGTACCGAGATCTACTCCAACCTTGAGACCCGCTGTTAAATCACAATTCGGTTCTATTTCCTCCGATAATATTTTCGTTTCCATATCCTTGATAATGGCATTTGCAGACTCCATTCTTTTCACCCGTTCCGACCTGAGATTCGAACAAAATCACTATTTTTCAGTTCTGTTGCATTGGCTTCATCCGTATCAATATGGAGTTCCAGTGAAGAATTCGTTGTGATCCTAACCAAAACATTGTTTAGAATTGCTTTTTTCTCGCCTATGGTCTCGACTTCCACTAAATCGCCGTCCTGCACACCGTAGCGTTCTGCATCAATTGGAGCCATATGGATATGCCTTTTAGCACAAATAACTTTTTCATCAAAGACCATCATTCCTTTTGGCCCAATAACGCACAGGCTGGCGGAACCGCTTATGTCCCCGGAGACACGAACTGGCGGACGAATTCCTAAAGTGTAAGAGTCTGTTCTTGATAGTTCGATTTGGCTATTCTTTCTTACTGGCCCGAGAACCCGAACATTTGTAAAGCAGCCTTTTGGGCCGGCAATACAAACAGTTTCCTTCGCCGCAAACTGCCCCGGCTGACCTAATGCTGCTTTTATTGTTAGTTCATACCCTTTTCCAAACAGGATGTCGAGATCTTCTTGGCTCAGGTGAATATGCCTATTTGAAACACCAACTGGTATGGACTGACTTCTGTCTTTAATGCTTATCTTATTGACAAGATCGGTTGCAAAACTCTTGATAAGCGTTTCGTCTAGCTTCATATTTCCAAACTTCCTTATTTATTTATTCTCCTTGTAATGAATACATAAATTTCTTGGCATTCCTTTTTCCCTTGTACATTTCGGATCGCCGCACAGATTACAAGTATAATTGGTTTCTTCCCTGCCTTTAGTTAGAATAATCTGATCCACACTTTCGGTATGATCCTGTGAAAGCTCTTCCGATTGTGGTGTTGAAACCTCTTCATTCACAATTTCTTCTTCTGTCTGGGCAGGAAGGAAGGGATCTTCCGCAACTTCTATCATTTCTTTTGCAACAGCAACTTCTGACATTGATAGAGTTTCAGCCTGTTCATGTACCTGCTGCTCGGTTAAAACATCTTCTGAAGAATGAATGAAGGATTGAATTCCTAAAGCAGGCCTCGGAATGACTAATGTTGAAATGACTGTTCCGATTCTGGCCGCACTCATTTTTCCCGCTTCAACCGATGCTTTCACGGCTCCTACATCACCTTGGATTTTGACCGTAACCAACCCTCCGGTGACGGTCTCATAACCGATTAATTTTACATTGGCGGATTTTACACATGCATCTGCTGCTTCAAGAGCAGGAACGAATCCAATTACTTCTATTAAGCCAAGGGCCTCTTGAATCATGACCAACACTCCTATATCCCTATTCCTTTGAATAGAAGCTAATATCTTCTTCTCCAAGTAAACTTTTGTTTTGCCAATCGAAGCATTGTTCACTTACCTCTTTGGTGGTAATGCAGCAGAGCTAAAAGGACATAATGAGCCAATTGAACCACTTTCCCTTTAGCTCAAAATGGCTGCATGATGCAACTGCATATTATAGATTTGGAGTAGTAACAGATTGTGGGTTCTGACCCATTGCCTTTAAAATATTTAAACCTACTTCCCTGGCGGTTAAAAGAGACTGTCTTACTGCCCAGGAATCACCTGTAATGGTTACAATGATTTCATTAGAATGGGCAGTTCCTTTATCAGGGCTGGCATAGGTAACGATATCAACATTTGCTGTTTTAAGTGCTGCGTCTGCCATTACTAAACCAACTGCGGCAGGAGCCCCAACGATAATTCCAAAAGATTTGCCAACCGGAGCTCCAAATGCTTTTTCAATCGCAAGGCTTGCTCTTGCTGTGTAATGAAGTTCAATATGTCCGGCATCACAGCCATAAACATCGCCAAATGTACGTTCAATTTCTTTTAAGGTTACTTCTACTGCTCTTCTTGCATCAGAAACATCTTCAGCCGCAAAAATGATGGTAGCCCCGTGACCGGCTTCGCCTTTTGTATCTCTTGCCATTTCAATCGAAACGATCTCCGTATTGGTTGCTTTAACAGCCTCATCTGCTGCCATAATATGTGGTCCGCCACCGGTTCTTGCACTCACGATCCCGATCGAACGATACTTAGGATCCAATCCTACACCTGCAAATAGATTTCTATCTAAATTGGCAATCACCAATCCGACTGTATCGCCAATTCCGGAACCAACAAATTCAGTAATTGCCGGCATATCAACTGTCATGGTTTCAACCCTCTTTCCTTGGACTTGTTCAACTTGAGATTCTTGATTTATGGGAAGGTTTACATTTTGATCTGCACTTAATTGCCTCTGTGCCTCCTCCAATACCTTTTGAAGCAAAGCTTGATCCATTTATACTCACCTCGTTACTTGTAACTCAGGAAGTTTTGGCAAAATTCTTTCAACATCAACATGTGGTCTTGGAATTACGTGAACAGAGATGACTTCACCTACACGTTTAGCGGAAGCAACACCTGCGTCAGTAGAAGCTTTGACAGCGCCAACGTCACCGCGAACCATTACCGTTACCAGTCCAGAACCAATTTTTTCATACCCAATTAAATTGACATTTGCTGCCTTAACCATTGAATCTGCAGCTTCAATCGCTGCAACTAATCCTTTTGTTTCAATCATTCCTAATGCTTCTTGTCCCACAATAATACACCTCCAAAAGATTTGGTTTGTTCAACCTCATTCACATCTTACTATCTAAACTACTCTTTGGAATTTGACTTTCTTGACTAAAACTTGCAAAAAACGATCATTTAAACCTATATTTTTTTGACCATGCATGTGTGAGATTACAAGAATAGTTAACCACCTTAGAAACAACCTTTTTATTAAAAAACCAAATTTTCCAGTAATAATAAGGAATTTACGGAAATGTCATTAAAAAGTAAACTTTCAAACCGTTCTACTATGTTAAGATTTAATTAAAATGATTTGTTAGGGTTTTCACAAAGTAAAATAGCTTTATTTTTCAATCCTTCCATTTTGACTCATCTGGGGGTGTTCGTATGAACGTAGCTGAATATGCAAAGCTAACAGATTTCATCGATATTCATACATTGAATAGTGCTCAAGAAAAGCTTGCGAAGCTGGTCAATATTCCTGTCATCACTGTGGATTTTGAGGGAAAACCAATTGGACAAAACAATTTCACATCATTTTGCAATCTCATCCGTTCATCAAAGAAAGGTGTCGAACATTGTATTAATTGTGATTTTGAAGCGATGAATTTGGCAGTTAAAGATCGGCAGTCACGAATCTATAATTGCCATATGGGTCTCAAGGATTGTGTAGCCCCTATTTTCGTTAATGATATCTTTCTGGGATCTGTGCTGGGTGGACAAGTTTTAATTGAAGGTGAACAAACGAGGGATTCCATTGATATTGAAAAAATTGCAAAGGAATTTGACATTCCTCTTGACCAATTAAGCAAAGCAGTCGAACAAATTCCCCTGGCCTCTCAAGAATTTTTAAAAAATTGCCTTGACTTCTATAACTTCCTTGCGAGTTATTTCGCTGAAATGGGAATGTCGAGAATTACACATGAAAAGTTATTAAATGAAAGCCGAGAAAAGCTTCTTCTTGAACAAAAAGCTAAGAAAATGGAGTTAAAAACAATTGAGGCACAGATTAATCCGCATTTTCTGTTTAATACGCTGAATTCTATTGCCAGAATGGCTTTAATTGAGGATGCGCCGCAAACAGAAGAGCTGATCTACAATCTATCGGATCTTTTAAGATATAATCTTAAAAATATTGAAGAATTCCCTAAAATAAGAGATGAAATGAGCAATATCAAACGATATCTTTTTATCCAAACACTACGATATAGTGACCGAATCAGTTATTCTATGTCCATTGATGATTCAATTCTTGATTTTCGAATTCCAGCCATGACGTTACAACCTTTAGTTGAAAATTGTTTAGTACATGGGCTGGAGGCAAAAAAAGAAGGTGGAACGGTTGAAATTACCGGAACGTTATCATCCGACAGCGAAATCGTTTTAAAAATATGTGATAACGGAGTGGGCATTAATCCTGAATTGGTAAAAGAGTTCAATGAAAAACGCCATTCACCTAGTGATGCGCTAGGGATTGGGATATTAAATACACAAGAAAGGCTCCGCCATTATTTTGGTAATAATTATGGGCTGACATTCGAAAGTTTAATTAATGAAAGAACCACTGTCTATGTCCATATTCCTTGTATTAAAGACTTTCCTAGATAGGGGCGTTAAAGAATGATTAAATTAATGATTGTTGATGATGAACCCTTAGAAAGACTGGCTTTAAGAAAAATTATTAATAGAGAATTATTTCATATTGAGGTTTTAGAAGATGCAAAAAATGGAACTGAGGCATTTGAAAAAGCTAAGTTACACCGTCCTGATATTATTTTAATGGATATAAGAATGCCAGAAATATCAGGCATTGATGCACAAAAGAAAATCATCAAATTTCTTCCCAATGTTAAAACCATTATTATTACTGCTTATAGTGATTTTAGCTATGCCCATGAGGCTATTAAGTTTGGTGTAGTGGATTACTTGTTAAAGCCTGCAAGGCCAGAGGATGTAAAAAACGCCATTGAGAAAGCAATTTCTTTAATGAATAAAACTCATACCGACTTCCCTGAGCATCATGAACATTCAGGAGAGCATACGCTAGCTGAGGCAATCAGATACATTGAAAAAAATTATCAAAAAGAGCTGCGGCTGACGGATGTTGCTGATTTTGTTCATTTAAATCCTCAGTATTTAAGCAGGCTTTTTAAAAAGGGCCTTGGGACAACATTTACCGATTACCTCACCAAACTACGTATTGAGAAGGCCAAAAGGCTACTTTTAGAGACGAATATGCCGATTTACAGAATTGCCGTTGAGCTTGGTTTTTCGGATGCTGCCTATTTTAGTAAGGTATTCTTAAAATCAGAAGGAAAATCCCCTTTCGAATTTAAAAAAGTAGCCAGCCTTTCCGTATAGCAAATTTTTGGCTTGATTATTCGGCTGTTGATATCCGCTCCAGGCACTTGCCTTCTACCATTTATTAGGACACCATTACAGATCTTCTCGACCATTTACCACCATTTTGTTACGAAAAAAACGTCTGGGTGCTCCCAGACGCTTATTTATTGGTTTGTTCGATATAACGATGTGCTGATTGAGGAACTTCGTGGTGATGGCGGCAGCGAGGCTCGTATGCTTCTGCGGCACCCACCAGTATAACTGGGTCATAGTACGAAGCAGGTTCACCATCAATCAAGCGCTGGGTGCGGCTTGCAGGCGATCCGCAAACGGTACACACGGCTTGTAGCTTCGTAATCTGCTCTGCAATCGAAAGCAATGCCGGCATCGGACCAAACGGCTCACCACGGAAATCCTGATCAAGACCTGCAGCAATGACACGATAACCCTCATCAGCCAGCTGCTGAATGACACGAACAATTCCTTCATCAAAAAATTGCACTTCATCAATCGCAATTACGTCTATTTCTGCTTCAACATGATGCAAGATTTCGATGGAATGGGATATAGGCTTCGCAATAAACGATAGACCATTATGGGATACAACCGCCTGCTCGCTGTAACGATTATCAATTTTCGGTTTAAACACAGCTATTTTCTGTTTCGCAAACTGGGCCCGCTTCACCCGTCGGATTAATTCCTCCGACTTACCGGAAAACATACTGCCACAGATAATCTCTACCCAACCGCTTTGCTTCATCACATACATAAAACGGGGTCTCCCTTCCATATACGAAAACTTTTCATAAGTAGTATCTTGAATTATTTGCAATAAAAAACAGGCAAGCCATATTCCCTCTTGCCTGTTCCTAAGCAATTATTGTTGTTGTTTAATGCCGTATTTTTTATTGAAGCGGTCAACACGTCCGCCAGCTTCAGCAAATTTTTGACGACCAGTATAAAATGGATGACACTCAGAACAAGTTTCAACGCGAATTTCGTTTTTTACAGATCCGCCTTCAAACGTGTTGCCACATGCACATGTGATCGTTACTTTTTTATAATTTGGATGAATTCCTGCTTTCATTCTTTTCAGCTCCTTTACGCCCTGAGTCTTTCGAAACAGAGTTATATGAATGCCCGCATAATGCGGACAAGGTTTACTAAAAACACACTGGTAATATTATAGCAAGCCCCTACCACTTTGGCAAGCGGCGCTTACATCCTTTTTTTTACAAAAATGAACCAAGTCGGCGTCACCGAGACAACTTAGCGTTGTCCACTTTAACTGCGGCGCGCCTTTAATTCTTCTCCGAGCTGGGCGAAGAACTCTTCATTGGATTTGGTTTGTTTTAGTTTTTTCAAGAAACGTTCGGCAAAGTCTGGTGAATCGGTCATCGATTTGCGAATTGCCCATAATTTATCAAGCTGATCTTTTGGCAGCAAGAGTTCTTCCTTCCGTGTTCCGGAACGGCGAATGTCGATGGCCAGGAAAAGCGGCGCTCTGCAAGCGAACGATCGAGATGAAGCTCCATGTTACCTGTTCCTTTAAATTCCTCATAAATCACGTCGTCCATCCGTGATCCTGTATCCACAAGGGCTGTTGCCAAAATCGTTAAGCTGCCACCCTCTTCAATATTACGGGCAGCACCGAAGAATCGTTTTGGACGGTGGAACGCAGCAGGGTCAATACCACCTGACAAGGTCCTTCCGCTTGGCGGAATCACAAGGTTGTAAGCACGAGCCAGACGAGTAATACTGTCCATTAAAATGACAACATCGCGTTTATGCTCCACAAGACGCATGGCACGGTCAAGCACAAGCTCGGCCACTTTAATGTGGTTTTCCGGCACTTCATCAAATGTTGAGCTGACAACATCACCGGCTACGGAACGCTCAATGTCAGTTACCTCTTCCGGACGCTCATCAATCAATAACACAATTAATTCTGCTTCAGGATGGTTAGTTGTGATGCTGTTGGCAATTTCTTTTAACAGCATGGTTTTACCTGCTTTTGGCGGTGCCACAATCAATCCCCGCTGACCAAAGCCAACAGGTGCCAAGAGATCCATAATTCTGGTTGATATGCCTTTAGGTCCTGTTTCAAGCTTCATTTGACGATCAGGATATAGCGGCGTTAAAGCTGGGAAGTGAACGCGCTCTTTTGCAGATTCCGGGTCGTCCCCGTTTACTGCCTCAACATGCAAAAGACCATAGTAGCGCTCATTTTCCTTTGGAGGTCGAACCTTACCAGAAACTTTGTCACCATTGCGAAGGTCAAAGCGGCGAATTTGTGATGCAGAGATATAAATATCCTCGGAGCTTGGGGAGTAATTTATTGGACGTAAGAAGCCAAAGCCTTCCGACTGAATAATTTCGAGTACGCCTTCCATGAAAAAATAACCTTGCTGCTCAGCACGTGCTTTCAAGATTGCAAAAATTAATTCTTTCTTAGTCATTTTGCTGTAATAGGACACTTTAAATTCACGGGCAAGCTCATAAAGTTCCTTTAATTTCATATTTTCTAAGCCTGATATTGTTACTTCCATTTGTACACCACTCTTTGATATTTTAAATACTATCCATAATTTTGGAGGAAAGATTCTATATTTTTACAGAAGATATTGTGAAGTATTAGGAAAAGGAAAAAATGTAGAAAAATTCACAATTTCTATTTTACCCTCTATAACCAACATTAATCAATAAATTTTTAAAATTGGAAGAAAAATCAAGGAAGGAGCAAAATTGTGGAGGAGAGAATGTCTCAGGATGGGCAAGCCCTCCCAAGACATCCTTTCACTTTTTTGCTTATTTCATAACAAGATTTGGTTTCTTTTTCAAGCTGTGTGAACCGTCAACAAAGCGGACTGTTCCTGATTTAGCACGCATAACAATGGAATGCGTTTTGGCCCTTGGTCCTTTAAACTGTACACCTTTTAATAGCTCACCATCTGTTACACCGGTTGCTGCAAAGATCGCATCATCGCCTCTAACAAGGTCTTCCATGCGTAATATATGGTTTACATCAAGTCCCATACCCTTACAACGCTCGAGTTCTGCTTCGTTTTGCGGCAGCAATTTACCAATCAGTTCGCCGCCTAGACATTTAAGTGCAACCGCTGCAAGCACGCCTTCTGGTGCGCCACCTGATCCGAACAGGATATCCACACCTGTAAAGTCAAATGCAGTGTTAATTGCACCGGCAACATCACCATTTTCTATTAGCTTGATTCTGGCGCCTGCGTCACGGATTTGACGGATGATTTCTTCATGACGAGGACGGTTTAAAATTGTTGCCACGACATCTTCAATATCCTTGTTTTTGGCTTTGGCGACTGCTCTTAAGTTGTCGATCACAGGTGCATTAATATCAACCTGTCCAATCGCTTCCGGACCAACCGCAATTTTGTCCATGTACATGTCTGGCGCATGGAGAAGATTGCCTTCATCGGCAATGGCAATGACAGCCAGCGCATTCCAGCCTCCTGCGGCAAGAATTTCGGTACCTTCAAGTGGGTCTACAGCCACGTCAACATGCGGGCCCCAGCCTGTCCCAAGTTTTTCACCGATGTATAGCATTGGTGCTTCGTCCATTTCGCCTTCCCCGATAACAACGGTTCCTTTCATTGGGACTGTATCAAATACACGACGCATCGCCGATGTTGCTGCATCATCGGCCTCCATTTTTCTCCCGCGGCCCATCCATCTTGCAGAGGCAAGGGCAGCAGCCTCTGTTACACGGACAAGTTCCATTGTTAAACTTCTTTCCATTTGTTTCAATCCCCCAATTTCTCCTCATTTTACGCCAAATCTTGATGTTTTATATATTTTTTAAATGCTCTACTTCTTCTTTTGTTAATGATTCGCGCCATACTGTGGCACCAAGGCCGGTTAATTTTTCAACAAGATTGCTGTAGCCTCTGTCAATATGTTCGAGTCCCGTAACTTCAGTCACTCCATCAGCTAAAAGTTCGGCAATGACAAGTGCCGCTCCAGCACGGAGGTCGCTTGCTTTCACCTTTGCCCCTTGCAGCTGAATAGGTCCATTGATAATGGCGGTACGTCCTTCGACTTTTATGTTGGCATTCATTCTTCTTAACTCATCAATATGTTTAAAACGGGCACCATAAATAGTATCAGTAACCATACTTGATCCAGCCGCTTTTGTCAGCAAGGTCGTAAATGGCTGCTGCAGATCTGTCGGGAACCCAGGATAAACAAGCGTTTTAATATCAACCGCTTTCAATGGATTGGGACCTGGTTCAACATAAATCTGATCATCACCAGATTCAACATTGACGCCCATTTCACGAAGTTTGGCAGTAAGTGACTCTAAGTGCTGCGGAATGACATTGTCAATCAGCATGCCTTGTCCAACTGTAGCGCCCATGATCATAAAAGTTCCTGCTTCAATTCGGTCAGGAATAATTGTATGTCGGCAGCCATGCAGACTTTCGACACCGTCAATACGAATAACATCTGTACCTGCACCTTTAATTTTAGCCCCCATATTCGTTAGCAATGTGGCGACATCGATAATTTCAGGTTCCTTTGCGGCATTTTCGATGACCGTCCGCCCTTTTGCCCGAACTGCTGCGAGCATAATATTGATCGTTGCCCCCACACTGACAACATCCAGATAGATGCGGGCACCATGGAGCTCGTCCGCCCGTAAGTAAATCGCTCCTTGCTCATTGGTTACATTTGCTCCAAGTGCTTCAAAGCCTTTAATATGCTGGTCAATTGGCCTTGGCCCAAGATGGCATCCGCCAGGGAGGCCGATCACTGCTTTTTTAAAGCGGCCAAGCATCGCTCCCATTAAATAATAGCTGGCACGCAGTTTTTTGACTTTTCCATTTGGCAAAGGCATCGAGATCATTAAGGAGGGATCGACCGTCATTTCTTCATCAGAAAAATTGACCTTGCCGCCAATTTCCTCAAGAAGACCCTTTAGGAGCAAGACGTCCGATATATCTGGTAGTCCCTCTATTGTTACAGGAGAGTCCGCTAAAATTGTCGCTGGAATTAAGGCTACTGCACTATTCTTAGCACCGCTAATCCTTACGGTTCCTTTTAACGGATCACCGCCAGCAATCATAAGTTTTTCCATTTTCTACTCCTTTCTTGCCTTAAGCTGTACCATGAATGGTTTATATATGGGCAATAAGTTGCTCTATTTAGATATTTTTTCCAATAAAAACAGACATATTCCGACAATCGTCTAATTTATAGTTTACACGATAAACCAAATTTCATGTATGGTATTTAAAAAAAGTTAACAGAAAATGAAAAAACTTTTTTGTTTACTCAAACGTTTAAAGGTGTGGAATTTGTCAAGTGGATGCTGGTTTTTTTGTGGAAGTAAGGGCTTGTCTGGGTTTTAATCTTTCCCATAAAAGCCCTTAAATGGAATTAAAAATTGGCTGTGTAAATTAGCATGTTGATTTGCGCTCCAGGCGCTTCGCTTTCCGCGGGCGTGCCGGGGAGCCTCCTCGGTGCTAACGCACCTGTGGGGTCTCCCCTGCCCCGTACTCCCGCAGGAGTCTCGCGCCTTCCACACAAATCAACAGAGCAAAAAATCACAAATTTTACTCAACACAGCCTATATATTATGCGTTTGGACGGTTGCTCCAGTCTTTTAGGAAGCTTTCTATTCCTTTGTCTGTTAATGGATGTTTTGTTAATGACATTAACACTTTAAATGGAATGGTGGCAATATGTGCTCCTCTTAGGGCTGCTTCTGTTACGTGCATTGGGTGGCGGATCGATGCTGCAATAATTTCAGTTTCAATGCCATGGACTGCAAAAATTTCAGCAATCGTTGAAACTAAATCTAAGCCCTCTTGACCAATATCATCTAAACGGCCAAGGAATGGTGAAACATATGTTGCGCCAGCGCGAGCGGCAAGCAATGCTTGGTTTGCATTAAAAATAAGCGTTACATTTGTTTTGATGCCTTCCTGTGATAATGCATGTACAGCTTTTAAGCCATCTGGAGTCATTGGTACTTTAACCGTAATGTTTGGAGCAATTTTTGCAAGCTCTTTACCTTCTTTGATCATTCCTTCGGCATCAAGGGCAATAACCTCTGCACTTACTGAACCAGGAACAAGGTCAGTGATTTCTTTTAAACGGTCATGAAAGGATACGTTTCCCTCTTTCGCCACAAGCGTTGGATTGGTTGTAACACCTGCTAAAAGTCCAAGTGCATAGGCTTCACGAATTTCTTCAATATTAGCTGTGTCAATAAAAAATTTCATTTTTCTTCCTCCAAAATTCAGTTTATTTCAACAATTCTATCATTTTTTAGAAGACATGCTGAAACCGTCCTCTCGAGAAGGACGGTTCCATTTGTTATTTTTTCGCAAATTACGCTTTATTAGAAGAACCAAATTCGCGGATTTTGCCGATAACAGTTTGTTTAATTACTTCGCGGGCAGGTCCTAAGTATTTCCGTGGATCATACACGTCCGGATCTGCAGCCAGAACTTCACGAACCTTTTTGGCTGAAGCAATTTGGTTTTCTGTGTTTACATTAATTTTTGCGGTTCCAAGCGAAATCGATTTTTGAATATCATTTGTTGGAATTCCTGTGCCGCCATGAAGTACTAATGGCACACCAGTAATTTGCCCGATTTCTTCCATTTCCTTAAAACCTAAATTTGGCTCACCTTTGTATGGACCATGGACAGATCCAAGTGCTGGAGCAAGGCAATCAATGCCTGTTTCCTTTACAAGTCTTACACATTCTTGTGGGTCCGCATAAATAATGCTTTCACCGATCACATCATCTTCTTGTCCACCGACTGTGCCTAATTCTGCTTCAACTGAAATACCTTTAGAATGTGCATAATCGACAACTTTTTTGGTGATTTCGATATTTTCTTCAAATGGATGATGGGACGCATCAATCATTACAGATGTAAATCCGGCATCCACTGCTTCTTTACATTTATCAAAACTTGAACCATGGTCAAGATGAATAGCTACAGGAACTGTAACTTTCAAATCTTCCATTAGCCCTTCTACCATTTTTACAATTGTTTTAAAACCGGTCATATAACGACCTGCGCCTTCAGAAACACCTAGAATAACTGGTGACTTTTCTTCTTCAGCAGCCTGAAGAATTGCTTGTGTGAATTCTAGATTGTTGATGTTGAATTGACCAACAGCATAGTGGCCCGCTTTCGCTTTATTCAGCATCTCTGTCATTGAAACTAATGGCATTTCTTTTCCTCCTTAATATCGGCTGACATCCTCTCAAAAAAACAGGGATTTCCATATAAAGAATTTCCTTTACATTTCAAAATTATGTATCCTTTTAGACCTTGTAGAAAAGATTGACAGCCACTCAAAGTTCATCTGTAATCATATCAAAACAGCTAAAAGAAAGCCATAAAAGGTACTTACATTTGCAAACAATTCCAATGAAAACGCTTATTAATTGGTGTTTTGCGGGAGATTGTTTTTAACAGCTGTGCGGATATCATCAATATCAAATGGCTTGGCAAAATGAGTGATGGCACCCAGGTCTTTTGCTTCTTGAATCATGTCGAGTTCGCCATAGGCTGTCATAATGATGACGCAAATGTCCGGCTCAATCACTTTCATTCTTTTTAAAATTTCAATGCCATCCATTCCGGGAATTTTCATATCAAGCAAAACGAGGTCAGGCTTATTGTTTTTTACGACTTCAAGTGCTTGAAGACCATTTGCTGCCTGGAAGGTGTCATACCCCTCTTTTTGAAAAACTTCATTTAGCAAAATTCTGATCCCAAATTGGTCATCCACGATTAATATTTTCTCTTTCATCTTGCCACCTCTTTCTATGTATCCTATCTGTATTATATACTTCTATTTTATTTTGCATTTTCCTTCCTTTGACATGTGTCAATTTATGCATTTTCCTTTGTCGGGTATAATAAACACGTAAAAAGTGTTTTTCAGGAGGTTTTTATGTTAAAAATGTTTTCCACCCAAATAACTGGTTTATTCCGAAAAATTGCCGAAGAGGAAGAGTACCAAATTGAGGATGCTGCCCGCCTTCTCTCCCAGGCGCCTGCCGGAGATGGCTTTATTTACATATTGGGAACCGCTGAAATGAAAGGGATCGCTTTTGAGGCAGTTTACGGGCTTGAGCCCCTTCGTTATACAAAAATAATTTCTGACCCTCACTTGGCGGCAGTTTCCGCTGCCGACCGCGTCTTGCTCTTGTCACGGTTTTCAACAGATGAAGAAGCGGTAAGGCTTGCTTTTCTGTTAGCGGAAAAAGGAGTTCCATTTGTTTCAATATGCTCGGTTTTAGATGAAGATGACCCTGGCCAACTCGCAACCTTAGCTGATGTCCATATTAATCTGCATTTAACCAAGGGGCTGCTGCCTGATGATGAAGGCAACCGCTACGGCTTTCCATCCGCAATGGCTGCTTTATTTATCTATCATGCCCTGAAGTTTACCATTGATGAGATCATGGCAGAGTATTTGTAGGGTTGGGCAGTGCACGTTTTCAAAGGTGGGTTCCGCAACTTTGAGGGGCCTTGCACGTTTTCAAAGGCGGGTTCCACAATTTTGAGGGGCCTTGCACGTTTTTGATAGTGGGTTGCACGTTTCCGAGGGGGTCTTGCACAATTTTGAACTGAAGATGCACGATTTTCGAGGACCTTTGCACGTTTTGCCATTTACTGTAAAAAGGCCAGTCCCTCAAATAAGAGACTGGCTTTTTTATACTCTATTTATTTAAGCTAGCGTTAATAAATTCACGGAATAGCGGCTGTGGACGAAGTGGTCTTGAAACAAGTTCAGGATGGAATTGTGAGGCCACAAACCACGGATGGTCTTTAAGCTCGATAATTTCCACTAAACGTCCATCTGGGCTTGTCCCTGAGAAGACAAAACCAGCACTTTCCATCGCCTGACGGAATTCATTATTAAATTCATAACGATGACGGTGGCGTTCGTACACCACTTCTTCACCGTAAGCTTCGAATGCTTTCGTGTTGTCCGCAAGGCGGCATGGATATAAACCAAGTCTTAGTGTTCCGCCTAAGTTTTCAATATCCTTCTGCTCTGGCAAGAGGTCGATGATCGGATACTTTGTATCTGGATCGATTTCAGCAGTATGGGCCCCATTGAGTCCAAGCACATTGCGAGCATATTCGATGGTAGCCAGCTGCATGCCGAGGCAAATGCCCAAGAATGGCTTTTTATTTTCACGTGCATATTTGATCGCATGAATTTTCCCTTCAATACCACGGTCACCGAAGCCGCCAGGAACCAAAATTCCATCAGCATCTTCAAGAAGTTCACCCACATTTTCCGCTGTTACATCTTCGGAATTAATCCAGTTAATTTCAATATCTGTATCATATTTATATCCCGCATGACGAAGGGCCTCAACGACAGAAATATAGGCATCCTGGAGGGAAACGTATTTACCGACCAAAGCAATTTTTGTTAGCTTTGAAAGGTTCCTGACTTTATTGACTAATTGTTTCCACTCTGTCATATCAGCTTCTTGTGTGATCAATTTTAGGTGGTCGCAAACAATTTGGTCCATATTTTGCGCTTGTAGGGCTAATGGAATTTCATAAAGCGTATCAGCATCCGCACATTCAATCACTGCATTTTTATCAATATCGCAGAATAACGCAATTTTATCCTTCATATCTTGAGAAATCGGCATTTCTGTCCGAAGCACGATAATGTTTGGTTGAATTCCAATGCTGCGCATTTCTTTCACACTGTGCTGGGTTGGTTTTGTTTTTAACTCGCCGGCAGCCCTGATATATGGAACAAGTGTACAATGTATGTACATCACATTGTCACTGCCCAAATCACCTTTAAGCTGGCGGATGGCTTCAAGGAACGGCAATGATTCGATATCTCCAACGGTTCCGCCAATTTCTGTGATGACAACATCCGCTTTTGTTTCCTTGCCGGAGCGAGTTACTCGTTCCTTGATTTCATTTGTAATATGCGGGATTACCTGAACGGTTCCGCCTAAATAATCACCGCGGCGCTCTTTTTGCAGAACACTTGAGTAAATTTTTCCAGTTGTTACATTGTTGAATTTGGTTAAATTGATATCAATAAAACGCTCATAATGGCCTAAATCTAAGTCGGTTTCTGCACCATCGTCGGTAACAAATACTTCACCGTGCTGATATGGGCTCATTGTTCCTGGGTCGACGTTAATGTATGGATCAAATTTTTGGATGGTTACGGAGAGGCCGCGATTTTTTAAGAGTCTTCCCAGTGATGCAGCTGTAATCCCTTTTCCAAGAGATGAAACAACACCGCCTGTTACGAATATATACTTTGTCATTATTTATTCCCCCTCTAATACAGTTTGTGCATTATCTAGTTTGTTAAAGGCACTTTTTGAAAAATTTATTAATCTGCCCTTCAGGCATGGAAGTGAAACGATACATAAATAAATAAGGCGGTGGAGCGGAGCTAGGAATATTCAATTCGATGAATACACCTATAATTTCACGAAAAATATTTTCTCGTTTCTTACCTCGCGCAGCTCCGCCCCTTTTCCACTCAAATAAAAAAGCGCCCCACTTACACTAAGTAAGGGAGCGCTTATTAGCTATTGTAAATCGTTCGTTCCTTTTTAAGGAGCCCAAAAAGTATTCTACAAGTGAGAATCTAAAAAGTCAAGCCGACTTTTTATAAAAAAATTAGCGGTCTTTCTCTTCGTCTTCGTCTAATTCTTCTTCCCCGTCATCGTCGACGTCTTCGTCTAATTCGTCTTCGTCGAGGTCAAAATCTTCTTCCTCCACAATGGCAGCTTCGTCGTCTTCAAGAAGCTCTTCGTCGACGTCGTCTAAATCTTCGTCAAGATCTTCTTCATCGAAGCTTTCGTCGTCATCTAGAAGATCATCGTCGTCGTCATCTTCTTCAAAGTCATCAATGTCGTCCTCTTCATAGTCGTCAAAGTCGTCCTCGATATCATCAAAGTCGCCAAGATCAGCCTCGTCTTCATCCACGACTTTCTTCGCCTTCTTCTTCTTAGGCTTAACAGCTGAGACAACTTCCTCTTCCTGGGTATCAACAGGATACCAAACGCGAAGTCCCCAGCGGTTCTCTC
Source organism: Neobacillus sp. PS3-12 (assembly GCF_030915385.1). GTDB lineage: Bacteria > Bacillota > Bacilli > Bacillales > Cytobacillaceae > JAEVLT01. The sequence continues at coordinate 2,439,817 of NZ_CP133268.1, forward strand.
CTAAAGTCAAGAAACGGCCATCTATATTCAGGTCAGTATAAAATTGCGCAATTCTTGCTCTTACTTGCTCATCTGTAAGGCCAAGAGCGGCGGACATTTCATTCATTAAATCATTGAAGGAAATCGGTTGTTTACTATTTTTTAAATAATCGAAAGTAATTTCAATTAAAGACATTTCTTGTAATTGCTCTTTGGAGTATAGCTCCTGTAAACTCAATTTCGGCACTTCCTTTCTCTAATCGCACCCACTAACAGGGTGCAGGGCTGGGAAATCCTATCCCAGAATGCATATTCTTCATTATAAACAATTTTTTACCGTTTATGCTAGCTCTATCTGTTGTTCTGCTTGATTTTTTCTTTCTTTTCCATATTTGTTTTTGTTGGATCATGCCTTGTAAACCGTCTAAATTGCTTCACCGTCAGGTAAAAAAAGAAAATGGCAATCAGTAAAAATGGAATGGCACCTAATTGGCGCTGATAAAGATAATAAGCAGGCCAGGCAAGAATGATTAAAACCAGCAAAAAAATTAAGTATGTTTTCCTCAAAGTACTTCCACCTGCCTGGTTACATGAATTCAAGTAGAATTATATACGAACTCTACAAAAAAACAATGGCAAAGCGCCATTGTCTACATATTTCTTCGGTACTGACCGCCTACTTCATAAAGGGCCCTAGTAATCTGCCCGAGGCTTGCCACCTTGACAGCATCCATTAATGCTTCAAAAATATTACCGTTCTGGACGGCTGTTTCTTTTAACTTTTGCAGCACTTTTTCTGCCTCTTCTTCATGCTCTTGTTGGAATTCCCTTAAATGATGGATTTGCGATTCTTTTTCTTCCTTGGAAGCTCTGGCAATTTCCATCGTGTCGATTTCTTCTGAAGATGGCGGATTCGGGTTCAAATACGTATTGACGCCAATAATCGGCAGTTCACCCGAGTGTTTTTTCATTTCATAATACATCGATTCATCCTGAATTTTACCGCGCTGATATTGTGTCTCCATCGCTCCAAGCACACCACCGCGATCATTGATTCGTTCAAATTCCTGAAGAACGGCTTCTTCGACAAGGTCTGTCAGCTCTTCAATGATAAATGAACCTTGCAAGGGATTTTCATTTTTCGTTAAACCATGCTCCTTGGTAATAATCATTTGAATCGCCATCGCCCTCCGAACTGATTCTTCGGTCGGCGTTGTAATCGCCTCATCATAAGCATTGGTATGAAGCGAATTACAATTATCATGCAGGGCCATCAAGGCCTGCAAGGTTGTACGGATATCATTAAAATCAATTTCCTGGGCATGCAAGGAGCGGCCCGATGTTTGGATATGGTACTTAAGTTTCTGACTGCGTTCATTTGCTCCGTATTTATCGCGCATCACCGTTGCCCAAATTCGGCGGGCAACTCGGCCAATCACCGTATATTCAGGATCAAGCCCATTGGAGAAAAAGAACGATAAGTTTGGTGCAAAATCATCAATATGCATGCCGCGGCTTAAATAATATTCCACATAGGTAAAGCCATTTGACAACGTAAATGCCAGCTGTGAAATGGGATTAGCGCCGGCCTCAGCGATATGATAACCAGAAATCGAAACAGAATAGTAATTGCGAACCTGGTGATCAATGAAATACTGCTGGATATCTCCCATCATCCGCAATGCAAATTCTGTTGAAAAAATACAAGTATTTTGGCCTTGGTCTTCTTTTAAAATATCAGCCTGGACTGTGCCCCGTACTGTTTTTACCGTGTAGGCCTTTACTTGTTCATATTCATCTGCAGTTAATGGGCGGCCGAGCTGAGCCTCTCTTTTTTCCATCTGCTGTTCAATCGCCGTATTCATAAACATTGCCAGGATGATTGGTGCCGGACCATTAATCGTCATCGAAACAGATGTGGATGGATGGCATAAATCAAATCCTGCATACAATTTTTTCATATCAGCAAGGGAACAGACGTTAACCCCGCTTTCCCCTACTTTTCCAAAAATATCCGGCCGATAGTCGGGATCCTCACCGTAAAGGGTTACGGAATCAAACGCTGTACTCAGGCGTTTGGCATGATCGTCCTTTGATAAATAATGGAAACGGCGATTCGTCCGCTCCGGTGTGCCTTCACCGGCAAACTGTCTTTTTGGATCTTCCCCTTCGCGTTTAAATGGGAAAACTCCAGCCGTATATGGGAAACCTCCAGGAACATTTTCGCGGTATACCCAGCGGATGATTTCTCCGTAATCCTTAAATCCTGGCAGGACCACCTTTGGAATATCAATTCCTGACAGGGATTTTGTTTTTAACACGGTAATGATTTCTTTATCACGGACCCGTGTGACAAATTGGTCACGCTTATAGTCGGCCTTCGTTTGCTCCCAGCCGGCAAGGATTTTTTTTGTTTCAGGAGTTAGTTTCTCTTCTGTTTCCTGCTTGACTTTTTCCAACGCTGCGAGTACCTCGGGGGCCTGTTCCTTGACTAGCTCGATTGCCCCTTCAAGCTGGAAAAGCTTCCGAGCTAGATCCGCCTGCACTTCTGCCTTTTTATGATAATTCCTGACGGTATCGGAAATTTCGCGCAAGTAGTAGCGGCGTTCATTCGGAATGATCACATTTTGCTTTTCGACTTTTGCATTGCGACGATGGGAAGTCTGCCAATTGGCGGCGGTTTTTTCATTGATTTTTTCAATCAGGGCTGCAAACAGGGCATTTGTTCCCTGGTCATTAAATTGACTGGCAATCGTGCCGTAAACCGGCATATCCTCGAGTTCTTTTTCAAAAAGCATCTGACCTCGCTGGAATTGCTTTTGGACTTGACGCAATGCATCTTCTGAGCCTTTACGCTCAAATTTGTTGATGACAATCAAATCGGCAAAATCGATCATATCGATTTTTTCCAACTGGGTTGGGGCCCCAAATTCGCTTGTCATGATGTATAGGGCAACATCACAGATTTCGGTGATTTCGGCATCGCCTTGGCCAATCCCGCTCGTTTCGACGATAATCAGGTCATAGCCGGCCGCCTTCACCACCGCCACTGCATCCTGGATCGCTAACGATAATTCACTTTTGGAGGAACGTGTGGCAAGACTGCGCATATAAACACGAGGGTTAAAGATCGCATTCATTCGAATACGGTCGCCTAAAAGAGCACCACCCGTTTTTTGCTTTGTTGGATCGACGGATAAAATAGCCACTTTTTTCTCAGGAATTTCGTTGATAAAGCGGCGGATCAATTCATCGGTTAAGGAACTTTTTCCAGCACCACCTGTTCCGGTAATCCCAATCACTGGAGCAGCCCCTGCTAAGCTTCTAACTTTTTCAATCGTCGATGCAGCTTCCCGTACAAGCTGGACGTTTAGTTCTGCGAGGGTAATCAGTTTGGCAATCGCAACTATGTCACCGTTTTTTAGTTTTTCAATTTGTTCTGTCGCATCTACGGTAACCGTTGAAAAATCACATTCCGCTAGCATTCGATTAATCATGCCCTGAAGGCCCATGACCCGGCCATCTTCCGGTGAAAAAATCCAAGCGATTCCGTACTCGTGAAGCTCGTTTATTTCCCGGGGAAGGATTACACCGCCACCGCCGCCATAAATACGAATTTGGGATGCCCCTTTTTCCTTTAATAAATCATACATATATTTGAAATACTCCATATGTCCGCCTTGATAAGACGAAATGGCAATGCCTTGGACATCCTCCTGGATAGCGGCATTGACGATTTCCTCCACGGAGCGGTTATGGCCGAGATGAATGACTTCTGCGCCGCTAGCCTGCAAAATTCTTCTCATAATATTGATGGAGGCGTCATGTCCATCAAACAAACTGGAAGCTGTTACAAAACGAATGTGATTTTGCGGCTTATACCTTTCAGTTGTGCTCATCCTTTTCCTCCTTCCAAAAATTACCTGATTCCAGAAAACAACAGGTCTGTTTGCAGATCAATATACTCCTGTAGTGTATATTGTTTTTGCAGGGCCCAACGGCGGAATCCCCACATTTGTCCTAAAACAAAAATATTATGGGCCATCATATTTACTTCTCGCTCGGACAAGTGCAGCTCGCCATTGGCAACACATTTGGCCAGCACATTTTCAAACATGCCAACCATTTCTGTTTCCTTTTCAATAATATAGTGCTTGGCATCCCTTGAAAGGGACTTCGTTTCCTGATACAAAACGAGGAATTCTGTTTGCATTTCATGAACGATATTGAAATAGTAGGCGATCCCTAATTTAAGGCTTTTTAATGTTCCTTTTTTTTCAGCGAGGTCTTTACCGAGGCGTTCGCTAACATTTTCGTAGATGCTGTCACAAACAAGGAACAGAATATCTTCCTTGGTGCGTATATATTCATATAGTGTGCCAATGCTGAATCCTGCAGCTTTGGCAATTTCTCTAGTAGTTGTACCATGGAAACCTTTTTGTTTAAAAAGAGTGACAGCCCCCTTAATCATTTGATCCCGCCTTTTTTGAATCAGGCGTTCATCTTTAACAGAGGTTTCAACCTGCCTCTTTGTCATGATTGTTTTTTCCAATGGTCCATCCCCCCTTTTACTTTTTGTTACGTTGACCATTACTTTTTGATAGCAGTATTCGTTATCGGCCCACTGGGATTCTGGTTTCTTGTTTCGTTACCTTTCGAGCCGATTTCCCGCCTTCATGGGCACGATTTGCGGCTTTTCGTTACCTTCAGAGCCGATTTCCCGCCTTCATGGGCACGATTTGCGGCTTTTCGTTACCTTTCGAGCCGATTTTCTACCTTCATGGTCACGATTTGCGGCTTTTCGTTACCTTCCAGGCCGATTCTCCGTCTTCATGGTCACGATTATTTCGTGAGCATTCGTGAGATGACGAGGCGCTGGATTTCTTGGGTGCCTTCGTAGATTTGGGTGATTTTGGCGTCGCGCATAAAGCGTTCAACAGGATAATCCTTCGTATAACCGTAACCACCAAAAATCTGTACGGCATCGGTTGTGACCTTCATGGCTGTGTCTCCAGCAAATAGCTTTGACATCGCCGACTCCTTGCCATATGGCTTTCCGCTCGACTCCAGCCATGCTGCCTGGTAGGTTAATAGTCTTGCGGCCTCAACGCTTGTTGCCATATCGGCCAGTTTAAAGCCAATGCCCTGATTGGCGGCAATTGGTTGGCCAAATTGATGGCGCTCACGGGCATAATCAACCGCTGCATCCAATGCCCCCTGCGCAATTCCAACCGCTTGGGCAGCGATGCCGTTGCGGCCGCCATCAAGGGTCATCATCGCAATTTTAAAGCCTTCACCTTCTGCTCCAAGACGATTTGCAACAGGAACCTTGCAATCTTGAAAAATAATTTCCGTTGTCGGCGAGGAACGAATCCCTAGTTTCTTTTCTTTTTTGCCAACAGAAAAGCCTGGAAAGGCCGCTTCGATAATAAAGGCGCTTATGCCTTTTTGTTTTTTGTCTGGGTCAGTTAAGGCAAACACGACATAAATGTCAGCAACTCCGCCGTTGGTGATAAAAATTTTGGAGCCATTTAATATATAGTGGTCACCATCTTTACGGGCCGTTGTTTTCATCGCACCTGAATCAGAGCCGCTGCCAGGCTCTGTTAAGCCGTAGCCACCGATTTTTTTTCCTTCAGCCATTGGCCTTAAGTATTGTTGCTTCTGCTCTTCTGTGCCGAATTTAAAAATTGGCCAGCCGGCCAAGGATGTATGGGCAGAAAGAGTGACACCTGTTGAGGCGCAAACTCTTGATAGTTCTTCGACAGCGATGCAATAGGCGAGATAATCGCTGCCGATGCCGCCGTACTCTTCAGGCCATGGAATCCCGGTTAAGCCGAGCTCCGCCATTTGGTCGAAAATTTCGCGGTCAAAGCGTTCGTTTTCGTCGCGCTCAGCAGCAGTTGGGGCAACTTCGTTTCGGGCAAAATCTCGAACCATTTTCCGAATCATTTCATGCTCTTCCGATAATTGAAAATTCATCAGGGTACTCCTCCTATTATTAAGGTGGCTATGTTGGCGATGTCCGCTTCAGGCGCTCCCATCATCATAGCCCTAAGAAAGTAAACTTTTACTGATCACAATCCGCTGGATTTCACTTGTTCCTTCGTAAATTTCGGTGATTTTGGCATCGCGGAAGTAGCGTTCGACTGGATAGTCCTCGGTGTAGCCATAGCCGCCAAAAACTTGAATCGCCTCGATTGCGGTTTCGACGGCGGTCTTTGAGGCAAACAGCTTCGCAGTGGAAGCTTCAAAACTGCATTTTTGACCTTGCTGCCGTAAATGTGCGGCCCTATAGAGTAATAGCTTGGCGGCCTCCACATTTGTTGCCATGTCAGCAAGCTTAAAGGCTACTCCCTGTTGAGCTGCGATCGGTTTACCAAACTGTTGGCGCCCCTTGGCATAGGAGGTTGCAGCATCGAGTGCCGCTTCGGCAATACCCATTGCCTGGGCCGCAATCCCAATTCTCCCCACATCGAGGTTGGCCATCGCAATTTTAAAGCCCTCGCCTTCAGAACCAAGTATATTTTCGACAGGTACCCGCATATTCTCAAAGGAGAGCTGGACAGTTCTTGAGCCGTGCAGTCCCATTTTTCGCTCATCTTTGCCAACAATGAAGCCTGGTGTGTTTTTTTCCACAATAAAGGCAGTAATGCCTTTGCTTCTCAACCCTGGATTTGTCGAGGCAAATACGATATAAACGTCAGCCGCACCGCCATTGGTAATAAACATTTTGGAGCCGTTGATGATATAGTCATTTCCATGCTTTACGGCTTTTGTCTTTAAGGCAGAGGCATCTGAACCCGAGCTTGATTCAGTCAGGCAAAAAGCACCTAAATATTCGCCTGAAGCAAGTTTAGGTACGTATTTTTGCTTTTGTGCATCTGTTCCAAAATAAAGGATTGGATTGGTACATACAGAGGTATGGACAGAGAGGATGACCCCGATGGTTGCGCTGACCCGAGAAAGTTCATGAATGGCCAGGATATAAGAGATAAAATCCATCCCTGCCCCACCATATTTTTCAGGCACTGGGATCCCCATCAGGCCCAGTTCTCCCATTTTGCGAAGGACCTCGGATGGAAACTGGCCTTGTTCCATTTTTTCAATAAAAGGGACAATTTCACTTTGAGCAAAATCTCGGACCATCTTTCTGAGCATTTCTTGTTCTTCCGTAAATGTTAGCTTCATCCATGACGCCCCCTCATGTATTATTTATCATAGGTGTAAAAGCCACGGCCCGTTTTGCAGCCTAGCCAGCCTGCCTTAACATACTTCCGCAGCAAGGGGCATGGACGGTACTTGGAGTCACCGAAGCCTTCATGAAGGACCTCCATGATATACAAGCACGTATCCAGACCAATAAAATCGGCTAACTGAAGCGGCCCCATTGGATGATTCATCCCAAGCTTCATGACTTGATCGATGGCTTCCTTCGTTGCGACACCTTCATAAAGGGTATAGATGGCTTCGTTAATCATCGGCATTAGGACCCTGTTTGAAACGAAGCCAGGGAAATCATTAACTTCGACGGGAACTTTATTCAAGGATTTCGTCATTTCAGAGATCGTTTCATAGGTTTGATCAGCCGTTGCCAAGCCGCGGATGATTTCAACCAGTTTCATGACAGGAACAGGGTTCATAAAATGCATGCCAATTACTTTATCCGGCCGCTTAGTAACCGCAGCAATTTCTGTGATCGGCAGTGAGGATGTATTGCTTGCCAAAATGGCATGGGCAGGAGCGATATTATCCAGCCTTTTAAAAATTTTCGCTTTGATTTCCATATTTTCAACTGCCGCTTCGATGACAAGGTCAACATTCGCAGCATCATTGATATCGGTAGAGGCTTGGATCCGTCCAACGATTTCCTCTTTTTGCTCGGAAGACAATCTTCCTTTCTCGACTTGTCTGCCAAGGTTTTTATTGATGATCCCTAATCCGCGATCAACGAATTCTTGTTTGATGTCATTTAAAAAAACTTGATAACCGCTTTGAGCGCAAACTTGGGCAATCCCCGATCCCATTTGACCTGCTCCAATGACCATTACCTGTTTCACCTGCATGATTTCTCCCCCTATAGTTAAAAAAATCTATTAATCTAGGTTTCACGCTTATGACCCTACGATGCGGATTCCGCCAATCCGGGCGATTATTCATCTGAATTTTAAATTATTCCGCCATAATTAACGTTAATTCCGCAAAATATTAGATTATTTCGCCGAAATCAACGTTAATTCCGCCAACCCCATTTGGACTTATTGCTTCGGCACTTCAATCATAATTGCGTCTCCCTGGCCGCCGCCGCTGCAGATCGCCGCAATGCCAACACCGCCGCCGCGACGTTTTAGTTCATGCATCAACGTAATAATGATGCGGGCGCCGCTTGCACCGATTGGGTGCCCAAGCGCAATCGCTCCCCCATTTACATTTAGTTTTTCAGGATCAAGACCAGCAATCTTTGTGCTTGCTAAGGCAACTGCCGCAAAAGCCTCGTTGATTTCAAACAAATCAATTTCACCCAGAGTTTTACCCGTTTTTTTCAACAGTTCCTCAATTACAATTCCAGGCGTTTTCGGGAAATCCTTCGCTTCCGTAGCGATGGCTGCCGATCCAAGGATAACCGCCTCCGGTGTTCTTCCCTCTTTTAGTGCACGCTCTTCGCTCATCAACACTAACGCCGCCGCACCGTCATTCACCCCAGGAGCATTTCCTGCAGTAATGGTGCCATCAAAGTTAAACACCGGAGCTAGCTTGGAAAGCCGTTCAATTGAAGTGTCAGCACGGGGTGATTCGTCACGGTCAACAACGATTGGATCACCTTTTCGCTGCGGTACGCTAATTGGAAGAATTTCTTCTGCCAGCTTACCGTTTTCGATAGCAGCAACGGTAAGCTTGTGGCTTCTCAACGCCCACTCGTCCTGCTCTTGGCGGGTAATGCCCATTTCCTTAGCGGTTGCGTTTCCATATGTGCCCATATGAACACCGGTAAAGCTGCAGGTTAAACCATCATAAACCATTAAATCTTTCACAGATGTGTCGCCCATTCTTAAGCCCCATCTGGCTTTTGGAAGTATGTAAGGTGCATTGCTCATCGACTCCATCCCGCCTGCAACGATAACCTCTTCGTCGCCGAGTCTTATCATTTGGTCTGCCATCGTGACACTGCGCATTCCCGATGCACATACCTTGTTGATGGTTTCTGTTTTCACTTCCCACGGAAGTCCAGCTTGAACAGCTGCCTGGCGGGATGGAATCTGCCCTTGTCCCCCTTGCAAAACGCTACCAAGAATGACTTCTTGAACATGTTCTGATTCAACCTCAGCGCGTGATAAAGCTTCTTTGATCACCATTCCGCCTAATTGTGAAGCCGTAAAACTGCTTAATGCTCCCCCAAGTTTCCCAAAAGGTGTTCTAACTCCACTTAAAATGACTGTTTTCATCATCATCCATCCCTCTCCTCTAGTTGTCCTTTTTGAATGTCATCGATGCTATTGTCTGGACTTACATTAAAAGTGCCCGAATATGGGCACCATTACTTTGTTCATGACTGAACGCTCACTCAAGCCCTGCTGAGAGCGTTTTCTCACTTTCTATATTTGCACAAAAAAAGCCGGAAGTCGATATTATAATATTTACAATATTCAACACATTCCGACTCCAATTATTATTTAGTTTTTTTATTTTACAAATTCCGACTTTAATCGCCGCAAACTGCTTTTTCAAGAAGCTCGGCGACATCATACGTCTTGACTTTATCTTCCACTTCTTTTGCTTTTGTTCCATCAGATAGCATCATTAAACAATAAGGACATCCAGAGCTAATGACGGTTGGATTTACAGCAAGAGCTTGCTCAGTGCGGGCTACATTGATGCGATGGCCTGTTTCTTCCTCCATCCACATTAAGCCGCCCCCTGCCCCGCAGCACATGCCTGTTTCACGGTTTCGTTCCATTTCCACAAGCTTGACCCCAGGAATGCTTTTTAAAATTTCCCTTGGCGGATCAAAGACTTCGTTATAACGGCCCAAGTAGCAGGAATCATGGAAGGTAATGGTCTCATTGACCTCGTATTTCGGTACGAGCCGCCCATCCTTCACAAGCTGGGCCAACAGCTCGGTGTGATGGTAGACTTCTGCTGTTAAGCCAAAGTCAGGATATTCATTTTTAAAAGTGTTATAGGCATGCGGGTCAATCGTCACAATCCTTTTGACCTCACTTTTTTCCATTTCCTCAATATTTTTTGTAGCTAGCTCTTGAAAAAGAAACTCATTGCCAAGCCTGCGAGGTGTGTCACCGGAATTTTTCTCCTTGTTGCCCAAAATGGCGAATTTCACACCTGCCTCGTTTAACAGTTTGGCGAAGCTGATGGTGATTTTTTGGCTGCGGTTATCATAGGAACCCATCGAACCGACCCAAAAGAGGTATTCGAACTCTTCATCGGCCTTTTTGGCTTCTTTGACCGTTGGAATGTGGACGCCTTCTGCTGCTTCACGCCAATTTTCCCGTTCTTTCCGCTTAAGCCCCACGGGTTGCCTTGGCGCTCAATATTTTGAATGGCCCGCTGTGCATCGGAGTTTATTCTTCCTTCTGTTAAAACAAGATAGCGACGCAGGTCGATAATTTTTTCGACATGTTCATTCATCACCGGACACTGGTCCTCACAATTGCGGCAGGTTGTACAGGCCCAAATTTCTTCTTCGGTAATGACTTCACCAATCAGGCTTGGATTATAGACAGCCGTTGCGGCCGCTTCTTGGGCCCCGCTTGCTGCGGCGGCAAGCGCTAACTTATTGCCTTTTGTATGGGCGAAGGCAAACGTTGGTACCCATGGCTGCTTTGACGTTACGGCAGCACCATGGTTCGTCAAGTGATCCCGCAGTTTAATCATCAGGTCCATCGGCGACAGCATTTTCCCTGTCCCAGTCGCTGGGCACATATTCGTGCAGCGGCCGCATTCAACACAGGCATATAAATCGACAAGCTGCAACCTTGTAAAGTCTTCAATTTTTCCAACTCCAAACGATTCTTGGGTCTCATCTTCAAAATTGATGGCTTTTAGCTTGCCCGCTTTTCCAAACGGTTTAAGTAAACGTTGGCAGGACCGGCAATTAAGTGCGCATGCTTGGATTGCGGTACATAAACTAAAAAGGATAATAATAAGAGCAAATGCAGCCACCAGGCAATATAAAAGATAAAAATTGCCGCCGTCTTTCCAATCGCAGCATAGGATATCAGGGATGCCACAGGTTCTGTCCATGTCGGGGTCTCCCCATGCCAAATGAGCCCCATGCCATTGCCAATCAACACAGAAACCATTAAGCCCCCAATAAAAATCAATACAAGTCCCGATTTAAAGTTTCGTTTCAAGCGGACTAGCTTTTCAACATAACGGCGGTAAAACGCCAGGATGACCGCTGCTAAAATCAAGAGTGTAACGATTTCCTGGAAAAAGGTGAAGCCTGGATAAAGCGGTCCCAGCGGCAGATGTGTTCCAGGCTTGATTCCCTTCCAGATAAAATCAATCGCTCCAAATTGAACAAGAATAAAGCCGTAAAAAAACATCACATGCATGATGCCGCTTTTTTTATCTTTCAAAAGCTTTTTCTGGCCGAAAACATTGATCCAAATCTTTTCGAGCCGTCTTTTTACATCGTTATCAAACTCCGTTTGCTTGCCCAGCTTAATGTATTCAATCCGCGTTTTTACAACATAAACAAATAGACTAATCCCGTAAGCAGTTACGGCTAAAAACGCAATTAAGTTAATCCATAACAATCCATTCATTGCCTCGCCTCCTCTATTTTTTAAAATTTTCAGAATAGTATTCTTATCTCTATTATAAATTGTGTGAACTTTCAGTCAAACATTTTGTGATAAATAGGACAAGCTGTTTCTGGTCATCCTAATCCATATGCTAGGAGGAGATGAGCAAAATGAAGGTTTTATTGGGAATCATAATCATTATTCTAATATGGATTTTTTGCGATTTTCTTCTTGGCCGAAAAAAGCACATGAGGATCGCCAGAAAGGAAGAGTCTACATTTTTGTATGGAAGTTTGGACATTTTCCCACATGGCCCGGAATTAATGGCTGATTTTTTCAATGAGCTAAAGCAGGCCAAAGCCCATATCCACGTGTTATTTTACATTGTGAAAAAAGACCAAATCAGCAAAGAATTCCTATCTATTTTAAAAAAGAAGGCCCAGGAAGGTGTTCAAGTCCGGCTTCTTCTCAGCCGGCTTGGGAGCCACAAGGTATCACGGGATACAATTTCAGCACTAAAGGAAGCGGGCGTCGAGTTTGCCTTCAGTAATCGGCTGCGGTTTCCCTTTCTGTTTTATTCCTCACAAGTACGCAATCATCGGAAAATCACAATCATCGATGGGACTATTGCCTATCTTGGCGGCTTTAATGTTGCCAAGGAATATGTTGACCAGGACCCGAAACTAAGTCCTTGGCGAGACTATCATTTAAAAATAAGCGGCGAATCTGTGCCCTTTATTCAGCGGGTGTTTTTAAAGGATTGGAAGGAATATGGAGGCGTTGATTTGCTAGGAGACGATGCCCTTTTTTCAAAAAATGCCCCAGGGGATTTTTTGCATCAACTTATTCCGACAGAAGCAGGACAGCTCGAGGAAATTTTTGTCGAACGAATTAAGGCGGCAAAGACATCGATTTTGATTGGTACACCCTATTTTATTCCCAGTAAAAGGGTGTTTGCTACACTCTTGGAGGCAATTCACCGCGGTGTTCGGCTCCGTGTCATTGTCCCTGCCAAATCGGATCATATTTTAGTCCAGGAGGCATCCTTCCCCTACTTGCGCCGTTTATTAATCGCAGGTGCTGAAGTTTTTGAATTTAAAAACGGATTTTATCATGCAAAAACATGTATTTTTGATGAAAAAATATGTGATATCGGCACAGCCAATTTTGATAAAAGAAGCATTTTTTTAAATAAAGAAATTAATTGCTATATTCATGATCCTAAGTATATTTCAAGGGTCGAGGATATTATTAATAAAGATTTGCTTGATTCAAAGCCCTTGTTATTAGCGGACCTGACCAAACCAAACTTCTTCCGTTCATTTAAAGAGAGCATCGCTGGGGCAATATCGTTGTTTTTATAAGGGGGGGCTTTATGAAAATTCGTTTTGGTTATGTTTCTCATGCGGTTAGTTTGTGGGATGCGAGCCCTGCTAAAACTGTGACCTTTACCCGCTATCAGCAGCTTGGTGCGGAAGAGCGAAAAGACAAGCTCTTGTTTGTCACAAAGGAAAATTTGAAGCATACGTTGCGAATGTTATATTACAATCTTGGCCATGAAATTGAGCTGTACCGCTTATCGAGTTCGATTGTACCGCTTGCCACTCACCCCGACATTCTCTGGGACTTTGTCACTCCGTTTCGCCAGGAATGGCTGGAAATTGGCGGCTTGGTGAAGAAGAAACGGCTGCGGGTTAGCTTTCATCCTAACCAGTTTACCCTGTTTACTTCTCCACAGAAAAAAATAACGAAAAATGCAGTTGTCGATATGGAATATCACTATAAGATGCTTAAAGCAATGGGGATTGAAGCATCAAGTCTGATTAATATCCATATCGGAGGTGCATATGGTGATAAGGAAAAAACGATCAAGCGGTTTTATGAAAACCTCAAGACGCTGCCTCTTGACATCAAAAAAGTGATGACGTTGGAGAATGATGATAAGACCTATAATGCCGAAGAGACACTTGCTGCATGTGAACGTGTTGGTGTGCCATTTGTGTTTGACTACCATCATCATATGGCCAATCCTTGTGCAGCACCGCTCGAGGACCTGCTGCCAAGAATGTTTGGAACCTGGGCGGGGCGGACGTTTCCTCCAAAGGTACATATTTCTTCGCCAAAAAATGAGAAAGAATTCCGTTCCCATGCTGACTTCGTCAGTGTGGAGTTTATGATGCCATTTTTGAAGCTCCTTCAAGAATATGGGCAAGACATCGATTTTATGATTGAAGCCAAAGCAAAAGACCAGGCGTTGTTAAAACTAGTCGATGATTTGAGCAAAGTGCGCGGGATCAAGCGGATCAGCGGCGGGGCGCTTGAGTTGAAATAGGTTCTGGGATTGGGACTTGCACGTTTTTAGCCGAGGGTTGCACGTGTTTGCCCCGAACTTGCACCTTTTTCGAGGAGCTTTGCACGTTTTGCCTTTTTTTGTAAAAAAAATAAAGAGCCTCATCATCAAGACTCTTCAATCAGATTTAACACAGGGACATCTTTTTCTTCTTCAGGGTTTTTTCGGTAATAGATCCTTGCCATTTTTGTTGCTTCATCCACATGTTGAATGATCACGGGGTCTCCTTGGTAACTCACATGGATCATATCGGAAGAATCCACGATTTCTTTTGCACGTCCAACGTTCATTCGATACCCACTCCTTCTCAAATACCCAATTTAATCTTTGCCAAAATAACCCGTAAAAATACCCCTTTTCAACGAAAAGGGGCTAGTCAAACTACATTTTTTCTGGAGCAGAAACGCCAATTAATAATAAGGCATTTTTCATCGTGATTTGCACTGCTTTCACCAAGGCCAAACGGGCTTTTGTACGCTCAGGATTGTCGCTGTCGAGCACTTTCGCCGCATTGTAAAAGCTGTGGAAAGTTGAAGCCAATTCAAAAATATAGTTAGTGATGCGGTGCGGCACCCGTTTTAAGGCAGCCTCAGAAACTGCCTGAGGGAACTCACCTAATTTTTTCAATAAATCAATTTCCTTTTCGGAGTCGATTCCAGAAAGATCAACACCTGCATCAACCGTCACGCCCTGCTCTTCGCTTTGGCGTAAAATACTGGAGATACGAGCATGAGCATATTGCGCATAATAGACTGGGTTTTCGTTTGATTCAGATACCGCTAAATCAAGGTCGAAGTCTAAATGGGTATCAGAGCTTCGCATTGCAAAGAAATAACGAGTAGCATCGAGGCCGACCTCATCGACGAGATCACGCATCGTAACAGCTTTTCCAGTCCGTTTACTCATCTTCATTTTCTCGCCGTTTTTATACAAATGAACAAGCTGGATGATTTCCACCTCAAGCGCATCCTTATCATAACCGAGCGCCTGAATCGCCGCACGCATTCTTGGAATATAGCCGTGATGGTCTGCACCCCAAATATTGATCAGCTTTTCAAAACCACGGTCAAGCTTATCTTTATGGTAGGCAATATCCGGTGTTAAGTAAGTGTAGGAACCGTCTTGTTTAATTAACACGCGGTCCTTGTCATCACCGAAATCGGTGGAACGAAGCCATGTTGCTCCATCTTGCTCGTAAATATAGCCGGTAGCTCGCAGTGCATCTAAGGCCTTGTCAATTTTGCCATTTTGATATAGAGAGGTTTCCGAGAACCAAACATCAAAGCCGACGCGGAAATCTTCCAAATCCCTTTTCAATTTAGCCATTTCTTCATCTAAACCGTACTGGCGGAAAAGTTCAAAACGTTCCTTCTCATCCATTTTGACGTACTTATCGCCAGATTCTGCTGCTAATCTTTTTCCGATTTCAATAATATCCGCACCATGATAGCCATCCTCCGGCATGTCTTTTTCCATGCCAAGTGCCTGGAAGTAACGGGCTTCCAATGATTTTGCCAGATTGTTAATCTGATTGCCGGCATCGTTAATATAATATTCGCGGGAAACGTCGTAGCCTGCTTTTGCTAAAATATTGCAAAGGGAATCGCCAACAGCGGCACCGCGGGCATGGCCAAGATGCAGGTCCCCAGTAGGGTTGGCGGACACGAATTCCACCTGAACCTTTTGACCGCCGCCGACAGTCGTTTCCCCGTACTTCTCATCTGCCTTTAAAATAGTCGGGATGAGGTCCGTTAAATAGCTGTTGTTCATGTAAAAATTAATAAATCCCGGGCCAGCTAATTCAATTTTTTCAATCGATGCTTTGGAACGATCAAAATGGGCGATTAGCTCCTCGGCAATCGCTCTTGGTGCCCGCTTGGCCACCCGTGCAAGCTGCATTGCCATATTTGTGGAATAGTCACCATGTGCTTTTTCCTTTGGAATTTCAAGAACCACATCGGGAATTTGCTCTTCAGCTGCAAGGCCTGCCTTTAAAACCGCAGCTTTGATTTCTTCCTTTAACTTCGTTTTTACCTGTTCAACTATGTTCATTATTCTTCCTCCTGAAAGGTTATCTCTAAATGGTATGTACCGACGCTGGGTGCTCCTTGCATCGAAAAATCATATCGTAAGTCGATCTTCCCTTTGTTATTGTCGTAGCAAAGGTCGATGTTTTTAGCAACTGTCGTGGTTTCAAATTTGCCGAACGGCACTTCATAATTGCCGCTCATTCTTTGATTGAGCTTGAATGGCAGCTTCATTTTCACGGCACCAGATCGTAAAATGAGCGCTTCGTCTTCCGCTATTTTGAGAATCGTGTGAATGCTCCCCTGATCACTAATTTCATCGTACTGCAGGTAGGAGCTTTTGGCTTTTTGGATAAAATCACCTTGTGCCGTGCCCTCAATGATTTCTTCCTGACCGTCCTGAAAAATAGTTGTTTTTACGTTGATATTTACAGTCATATTGAAGGATGACTCCTTATAAGCATTTCTATTTATTATACCGTATTATACCAAAATTTCAAAAGAAGCCTGCCCTACTGCAGGACAGGCACCTAAAAGATTATTTGACGAAACCAAGAATCATTTCGCGGATCATTTTGCTTGCTGTATTAACCGTTTGCTCTGAATTGTCATAAATCGGTGCCACTTCAACAAGGTCGGCGCCGACTACTTTGACATCGGAGCGGGCAATTTCATGAATCGAGGCCAAGAGCTCTCTTGATGTAATTCCGCCGGCATCAACGGTACCAGTACCTGGTGCATGGGCCGGGTCCAAAACATCGATATCGATCGTGACATAAACAGAACGACCTGAAAGTGTTGGTAAAATTTCTTTCAATGGCTGGTGGACATCGAATTTAGAAATGTGCATGCCATTTTGCTTTGCCCATTCAAATTCCTCTTTCATGCCTGAACGAATGCCAAACGAGTACACATTTTTCGGACCAATATGCTCAGCAATTTTACGAATCGGTGTTGAGTGGGATAGCGGCTCCCCTTCATATTCGGTGCGCAAATCGGTGTGGGCATCAAAATGGATAATGGCTAAATCAGGGTATTTTTTATAAACAGCTTTCATAACTGGCCAGGCAACTAGATGCTCTCCGCCCATACCAAGTGGAAACTTGCCTGCTGCAAGAATTTGGTCAACAAATTCTTCAATCATATCAAGGCTGCGTTGGGCGTTTCCAAACGGCAGCGGAATATCTCCAGCATCGAAATACTTTACCTCTTCCAGTTCACGGTCTAAATACGCACTATATTCTTCAAGTCCGGGAGAAACCTCGCGAATGCGGGTAGGACCAAACCGTGATCCAGGACGATAACTGACTGTCCAGTCCATCGGCATTCCGTATAAAACAGCTTGAGCTTCCTCAAAATTTTGGTGGCTTTTCATAAACAAATTGCCTGCATAGGCTTCATCAAAACGCATAATCTTTTCTTCCTCTCTTTCGGGGGTCTGACCCCCATTGCTCTAACATAGCGGGGGCCTGACCCCTCCTATTTCAATAAATCTCCCACAAACTTCGGCAGCACAAAAGCTGCTTTGTGAAGCTCTTTTGTGTAGTATTTTGTTTCAATTCCATGGAAGCGGTCTTCAGATACCGCTAATGGATCATATTTTTTTGAACCAATGGTGAATGCCCATAAGCCGCTCGGGTAGGTTGGAATATTCGCCACATAAAGCCTTGTTATTGGAAAAATCTCACGAACGTCACGTTGAACATTACGAATTAAATCCGCTTTAAACCAAGGATTGTCCGATTGAGCAACAAACAGGCCGTCCTCTTTTAAAGCTTTTGAAATTCCGGCATAGAAGCCTTTTGTAAAAAGATTAACTGCCGGGCCGACTGGTTCAGTGGAATCAACCATAATGACATCATATTCATTCTCGCTATTGGCAATATGCAGGAACCCGTCATCTACTCTTACATCCACCCGCGGGTCGTCCAATTTGCCAGCAATTTCAGGAAGGAACTTTTTCGAATACTCGATCACTTTACCATCAATATCGACAAGGGTTGCTTTTTTTACACTGGGGTGCTTGAGCACTTCACGAATGACTCCGCCATCGCCGCCGCCGACAACCAGGATGTTTTCCGGTTTTGGATGGGTAAACAATGGCACATGGGCGACCATTTCATGGTAAACAAATTCATCCTTTACCGATGTCATGACCATGTCATCTAGCAAAAGCATATTGCCCCATTCTTCTGTTTCGATCATGTCAAGCTTTTGAAATTCGGTTTGTTCTGTATGTAAGGTCTGATTCACTTTCATGGTAATTCCGAAATTTTTCGTTTGGTATTCTGTAAACCAAATTCCCATTTCGTTCATCCTTTCATCCATTTAATCCTCTGAACTTTGAGAACAGTCTAGCTCCAGCTCCCAGCGACTAGTGTACTTCGCCCACCTCCCTACGATAAGTCAACATCGAATCGCTTACGCTCTTCGTGTTTCCTTTATCTCAGTCGGTTGGCTCCAGTCCATACGTCGCTTAACGGTCGCTTCCACTTTAGGATTTACAAACACGAACAAAAGTATAGAGGAATCTAGCAAAATTTCAAGAAAAATTTTCTTTTTTATCCACAAATGTTTAAAAAGGACTCTTCTTTTTCATACTAATACTATTGCAATTTTTTATAGAGAAAATAATTAGGGGGTGATAGCTTTGGAGATCATGACTAATCATGGGTTTCGGAAAACAATTAAGTATTTACGGGCGTTCATTTTCATCAGTTTGATAGGCATGAGTCTTGCGCTGCTGCTCTTTTTAGGTGTTCTCACCTATGCCAAAGTATTAGGGGCACCACCGCTGGCTGTTCCCCAATCTACTTTATTGATGTCTGATGACGGTAAAGTGATCGGTGAAAGCAATAATGGCCAAAAACGCTATTGGGTTCCGCTAAAGGATATCTCCCCAGACTTAGTCAATGCAACGGTTTCGATTGAAGATAAAAAATTCTATTCCCATCATGGCTTTGATTTTAGTCGGATTGCAGGTGCTGCGCTCGCAGATATTCGTGCGTTTGGCAAGGTTCAGGGTGCGAGTACAATCACACAGCAATATGCCCGCAATCTATTTCTTGAATATGATAAAACATGGGAACGGAAATTATTAGAGGCTTTTTATACCATTCGCCTTGAAATGAATTATTCGAAAAAGGATATTCTAGAAGGCTACTTAAATACAATTTATTATGGAAATGGTGCATATGGTGCGGAAGCTGCCAGTCAATATTATTTTGGCAAAAAAGCTTCGCAATTATCTTTAGCAGAGGCATCGATGTTAGCGGGAATCCCTAAAGGGCCAGGAATATACTCCCCGCTTGTTTCTGAAAAAAGAGCCAAATTTCGGCAACAGGATATTCTCGATTCAATGATTGATAATGGCTATATTTCCAAAAAACAAGCCAAGATTGCTGCAGGCAAGCCTTTGAAATTTTCCGGGAAATATCCAAATCCAGAGAAAAGGATCGCTCCATATTTCCAGGACGCTGTCAAAAACGCTCTAAAATATCAGCTTCATCTCGATGATCGCACCATTGCGCTCGGCGGCTTAAAGGTTTATACAACCTTAAATATTAAAGAACAAAAAGCTGCGGAAGAGAAGATCAAAAAGGTGATTGCCAGCGGCTCGCAAATTCAGACTGCCTTAGTTGCGATGGATCCGAAAACAGGGAATATCAAAGCAATGGTCGGTGGCAGAGATTATCAGCAAAGCCCATTTAATCGCGCTGTTCAAGCAATCAGACAGCCAGGATCAACCTTTAAACCAATACTGTATTATGCAGCACTTGGACAAGGTTTTACGCCTTCCACAACGATGCGCAGTGAATATACGACGTTCCATTTTGATGATGGCTCGAGCGATTACACGCCGCATAACTTCAATAACAAATATGCGGATGGAGAAATCACGATGGCCCAGGCTTTAGCTGTATCCGATAATATTTATGCTGTGAAAACCCATTTATTTTTAGGGGAAGAAACCTTAGTGGACACTGCCAAAAAATTCGGTATTTCAACGCCAATGTCAAAGGTGCCTTCACTTGCACTTGGTACTTCTGGAGTTCGCGTCATTGAAATGGCAAATGCATATAGCATGTTAGCTAATGACGGAATCAAAGTGGAACCAACACTTATTACCAAAGTGGAGGATTATAGCGGAAAAATTATTTATGAGAAGCCGGCTGAAAATGACAGAGTACTAGACCCTGCCAAGGCATTTGTCATGACCAGTATGATGGCAGGAACTTTTGACCCAAAGTTAAACGGATATACGACTGTTACCGGCAACTCTGTTGTCAACGAACTAACTCGGCCCTATGCAGGGAAATCCGGCTCAACCGACACGGATAGCTGGATGATTGGCTACACGCCACAGCTAGTCACTGCCGTTTGGTGCGGCTACGACAAAGGTGAGCCAATTGATTTGTCGGCAGAAAAGTCGTATTCCAAACAAATTTGGGCCCAATTTATGGAGGATGCCTTAAAAGGGAAAGCGGTGAAGAAGTTCAAGCCGCCTAAGGATGGGGTTGTTGGTGTCTACGTGAACCCGGCAAACGGCAAGCTTGCGACAAGTGATTGTCCAGTGAAGCGGATGACGTACTACTTAGAGGGAACGGAGCCAACTGAATATTGCACAGAGCATTTAAGACATAATCAAGACTCGCCAGTAAAACCGCAGCCAGAACAAAAGAAGCCATGGTATAAGCGGATTTTACCTTGGGAGCATTAAACCGGGTGCTTTTTGCGCCTGGTTTTTTGTGTTTGGTGAAATAAATGGTTATTTTGGCGAAATAATCCCCAGTTTCGGCGAAATGGCTGTGATCACTTCAAGTTATTTTCCCGCAAAAATGAAAAGCCCCGAATCAGATTCGGAGCTTTTCGTGTCCTAGTTCTACGTGTTTGCGCCGTAGTAGTTCTAGTTTACTTTTTTTAACTATAAACAACAAGGGTATGTTATATAATTTTTGAAAAATTGTCACATATATTGAAGTTTTTTACAATTCATCCAATTGATAGCTTCTTTTTGAGTTCCTCTGAGGAGTTATTCCATAGGTCCGCATTATGATTCATGAGGAATTCTTTTAAAATCCCTTTTGATTTTTCGTCCATTTGATCAACGATAATATACCGTTTGAGTGCTTTGTCCAAGTAGTTTACATGCTCTGGAAGCGATTTATAGCCGCGGCGGATTTCACGGTCAATAGTCATTTCACAAGCAGTTACGCCTGCATAGTATGGCCCTTCTTCTTTTCGGTCAACGGTTACCCAAACGAGCCAGTATGGCTTTGCGTTTGGCGCTTCATTTTTATTGGGAAGAAATTTGATCCCTTTTTCAGTTGCGCTGCGGGCATGCATGGCACCGACATCGATGACGGCTTCTCCTGCCTCCACGTCGATAATTACAGGTGATACGTTATCAAGGCTTAAAGCACCTTTCCCAAACCCGCGGTGCCCGTCGGTAGGATCATTTTTAATAATATTAAACTGCATTTTTTTCTTTTCTGTCATAGGTTCTAAAAACGCCTCCTTTCATTCATAAAATCAACTTAGCTTAAATAAGTGAATAAAGAAATTATTCATACCACCTAACACATATGGGACAGTATGATTAAAAATCGGCCCAATGGTGTAGCTGGAGAGCGTTGGGATCAGGACAAGGATAAAAAAGATTAATGACCCCCACGATTCATACTGAGTCATTTTCGCTCTTGCATTGTTAGGCAACAGGTCCTCAATAATCCGATAGCCATCCAATGGCGGAAATGGTAGTAAATTAAAAATAAACAGAACGATATTTAACTGAATAAAGAGGTTAAAGAAGTCAGCAATGGCGGATGGGAGATGAACAACCGCTCCTGTTTTTACCAAACTATACCAAATTATAAATGCAAGCGCCGTTAAAATGAGATTGCTGAGTGGTCCTGCAACGGAGACAAGTACTCCTGCCAGGCGTGGCTTTTTAAAAAAGAAGCGATTGACTGGTACTGGTCGGGCCCAGCCGAATCCTGCCACAAAAATCAGAATCGTTCCAAACGGGTCAAGGTGCTTCAGTGGGTTTAGTGTTAGCCGGCCTTGATTCTTTGCCGTCATATCCCCAAACTTATAGGCAACATAAGCATGGGACAATTCATGAAAAGTAAAAGCAATAATCAGTGTGATGGCAACGTACGGAATCTCGCTTAATGGATAGGCAAGAAATTGCCCAAGTCCTTGATCCATATTGTTTCTCCTTCCTCCATGCCTTTATTGGAGTCTTTTTGTTTATTTTAAGTATACAGAAATCCCGTTTAAAAATAAAATAAAGGATTTTTCGCCACATCTTGCACTTTTCTACAATTAATGGGAAACTACAATCAGTCATGTTAAAAGGAGGGAAAACAAATGCCAATCGTTACAGTAAAAATGCTTGAAGGTCGCACTGATGATCAGAAAAAAGCGTTGGTTGAGAAGGTTACAGCAGCTGTTGTTGAAACAACAGGGGCATCTGTTGAAGCGGTTTCAATCGTCATTGAAGAAATGAAGAAAACTGATTACGCTGTTGCCGGCGTTCGTAAGAGTGATCTATAAAATAATAAAAGCTAAGCCCCAATATTATTGGAGCTTAGCTTTTTGTTTGAGTGTGCCAATATATTGATAGGCTTCGTCGATTTCTGCTTCTGTGTAGCGCTGGCTGCTTTTTAAGGTAAATACCTTGTTTGTGACTTCCTCTTTTGGAAGGTTATCAAAATATAAAACCGTCGAAACTAATTCGAGAAATCTAGCGTTTTGGTCATTCATGTCCACAAGGCAGCCGTCAAGCATCGGCATTTCCACCTCATTCAAACTTAAAAACTCTTTACCAGAGTCTGTTAAGGTATAACGGTATTGATAGTAGCCGCCCTTTTTTTCCTTCACTTCATTTAAAAATCCCATATTGCAAAGCTCTTCCACTCGGAGCGTTAATTCCTCCGAGTACGGACCGTAAAAGTGAAATTGAAATCTTTCTTGAAATGGAAAATCCATCTTTTTCGCAATATAGATCATCTTTTGCAGCTTTTTCCGTCCAATAATTTCACCCGCAGCCAATACTGCCTGCATCACTTTAGCGTGATCATTCAACAAATTTTGTCATCTCCTACAATTAGCCAATTTCGCTTATAGATCCAAAAGGGATTGTATCTGTTTTTTTATCGTCTTGTTTTTAGACATATCATAAATAAGATCAGCCGGATAATAGAGTTTGTGGTCCGTTCTTCTTTTTCCAGATATCGCATCAACAATCTCTGAGCCGCGCGATAATTCCTTTAACTCGCCATTTTTCATCAGCAAATGGATCGGGAGCCGTTCGCCCTCTTCGCCTGGACGGTAAAAGTCATAAGGCAAATCTGAGGATGAATCGACAACCAAATAGTAGTCCGGGTCAATTCCTGCTTTTGCAAAAAGAAGATTCAGTTCGCCCAGCTTTTTGTATTCCTTTGCCGGGTCAAATTCAACGTATTTATACAAATTACGATTCACAAAGCGGCTGCAAAGATCTTTTAAAATCGGATCCTCTTCATCTTGCCAAATTTGAAAATAATATAAAATCACAGACTCATCCAGCTTTAAATAGTCTGCTAATGAAACTTTTTCCTTAAAAAAAGAATAAAAGTGATGGGGATCAAGTTTGAAAGAATAACCACGTTCGTACAATGCTTTTGCACGGTGGAGAATTTTAATCAGGATCACTTCAGCCCCGCGTGATACAGGGTGGAAATAGACCTGCCAGTACATTTGGTAGCGGCTCATGATATAGTCTTCAACCGCATGCATACCTGTCTGTTTAATCACAACCTGATCCTCGCGCGGACGCATAACGCGAAGGATTCTCTCCATATCAAATTGACCATACGAAACCCCAGTATAATAGGCATCACGCTGCAGGTAGTCCATGCGGTCAGCATCAATTTGACTTGAGATCAAACTAATAATGAGCTTTTTCTCTGAAGTTTTGCCAATGACATCTGCCACTTTTTGCGGAAAGTCCGGGGCAACCTTTGTCAGAACTTTATTAACCTCGGTATCTCCGACTACAATTCTTCTTGTGAAATCTTCATGGTCAAGGTCAAAGACTTTTTCGAAGCAATGGGAAAAGGGGCCGTGTCCAAGGTCGTGAAGCAAGGCTGCACATAATGTTAGCATTCGGTCTGCATCATTCCACTCCGGTCTTCCGACGAAGACGTCATCGATGATCCGACGGACAATTTCATATACTCCCAGTGAATGGTTAAATCGGCTATGCTCTGCCCCGTGAAAGGTAAGAAACGTAGTTCCGAGTTGTCTAATTCTGCGCAAGCGCTGAAACTCTTTTGTGCCGATTAAATCCCAAATCACCCTGTCACGGACATGGATGTAGCGATGAACGGGGTCTTTAAACACTTTTTCTTCACTAAGTTTCTCTGTCGAATATGCCATTTGTATCCTTCTTCCTCATGTGCTTGTTTCTATTATATCCTCTATTTCTACGAGATTCATCCAAAATTCAACAAAATTCACCTAATGTTTTCGACACAGGCAGCAAGAACTTTGAAAAATGGGCAATTATACAAACAACAAAGACAAGCTGTCAATATAATAGTGTAACTTCTTATAAAACAGGGAAAGGAGGAACGAATGCAATGTCATCCATATATATAAAAGACACTCGAAAGTACGGCAGAGGTATATACGCAAAACAGGATATTAAAAAAGGTGAGCTGATTGAAGCTTCACCTATTATTATGATTAGTAAAAAAGATTGGGAGAAATACTTGGAAAAGACCATACTCTATAGTTATTGCTTCTATTGGGACGAAAATTTGGCACTTGCTTTAGGGTACGGCTCATTGTTTAATCATTCATACCAACCAAATGCGAGATTTCTTAATAATAAAGCAAATCTATCAATCGACTTTTATGCGCTCAGAGACATTAAAAAGGATGAGGAGATTACGGTAAATTATCATGGAGATCCTGAAGATGCTTCTCCCTTATGGTTTGACGTCATTCAGTAAACCTCTCCGCCGAATTTTTTGCAGAAAAAAATCACCTAAAATAGGTGATTATTTAATCTTTTTAGCTACCTTTTCCATTAATTCCTCTTCGGTTAAAGCAGCGACCGAACGGTTATTGACGAAGGCAAACGTCTTTTTTCGGCCGGGACCGCAGTAAGATTGGCAGCCAATCTTAATTTCTGCATCTGGATCGATCTCTTTTAGATGAGGAATTAATGTCTTTAAGTTAACGGCTTGGCAGTCGTCACACACACGAAATTCGTTTGACATTTTTTACAGCCCTTTCAACTTCTTCATTATATCTATATTATCCAACTTTTTAGTAAAAAATAAATCTACTTTAACTCCTTTGGTATTTTACATTTTCTTTCGAATGAAATCAAGCTGGACTAACTCTCTTATTTTCCCAAAAAAACTACTATCCTTCTATTCATTTTGGTATAAAGTGTGAATTTATTGGTCATCCTTAGACTAGAACTTTGAAAAACTAATGTAAATTGCAAGAGGAGTTGAAATTATGAAAGTTCGTCAAGATGCTTGGACAGATGAAAATGATTTACTTTTAGCGGAAACAGTTCTAAGACATGTCCGCGAAGGCAGTACGCAGTTAAATGCCTTTGAGGAGGTTGGGGATAAGCTTAATCGTACTTCTGCCGCTTGTGGATTCCGATGGAACGCAGTTGTGCGCCATCGCTATGAAAAAGCGTTGCAGCTAGCAAAAAAACAGCGGAAGCAAAGACAAAGAATTCTAGGAAAAGATCAAGGTGGCAAGAAAAAATTGCTTTACAGTCCACCAGTACCTGTTCAAGAGGAAATTGAGACAATCGTCGAACCTGCGAGTGTTGAGGTAATGGCAGAGTCGGCACCTGAGTTAACAATGGAAATGGCAACGGAGTCCTTTGCGGGATCATTGATGCAATCTTATGCGAATCAGTCCAACGGTAACATGACCCTTGATTCAGTCATTTCCTTTTTGGAAAACTTCAATCATTCCAATCTGCAAAACAATGCGTTAAAAAGCGAGAATGAAAGATTGAAGCGGGAAATAGCGGATTTACGGAAAGAAAATGAGCAGCTGGCCGCAAAAGTCAGTGACCTAGAACAAAATTCAGTTACCATTCAGGAAGATTACGAGACATTGATGAAAATCATGAATCGTGCTAGAAAACTGGTTTTATTTGAAGAGGAAGAAAGACCAGCTACTAAGTTTAAAATGGACCGAAATGGTAACTTAGAAAAGGTAGCGGAGTAAGGGTCAAAAGAGGAAAATTGGCAGAACATCCATTAAAAAAGCCGTAAATCGACTATGATTTACGGCTTTAATTTTTCGTTCCGTTCCACTACCCGCTGGTAATAGCCAGGGAAGATTTCCAGCTCGTACTCATTAAATGAACCAGAATATAAATGGCTGCTGAATTTTTTTAATTGCATGAGCAACCTTAGCATGATGTCAGAGATGGTAAACGGGATTTCGTACAGTTCTGATAGAGAAGCCATGACCTCCGGGACCACTTCAGGCGGGGTATACTTTATCAGCTCTCCTTGTTTGGCAATCTCGTAAAAATTTTTAATGAGCCGTGCACGCTCTTTGCCGCTGCCATTTACACATAGATAAATTTGGACAGCCACACCTTTTTTTAAACGGCGCTGAGAGATACCGGCGAATTTTTTTCCATGAATGCTTAAATCATAGCTTCCGGGACAATAGGAGCCAACGATTTCTCTTGCCTCGATTTGTTGCGGATAGTCAGTAAACATATTTTGAATTAACTGCCACATCGTGTCGTAACCGCGGTTGATGTCGATCCCTTTTTCTAATTTCGGCAGGATCAACGATATATTTAAAACCCCTTCATCCAATACGACCGCTAAACCACCTGAATTTCTGACAATAACCTGGAAGTTCTGTTCGTTTAAAAACTGAATGCCGGTCTCTAAGTTGGGCAGTTTCGTATCTTGGATGCCGAGGACAATGGTATTGTGATGGACCCACGTTCTGGCCGTAGCGGGTGCTTGTCCAGAACCAACTGAATTGCATAAGGTGTCGTCGGTACCGAATGATTGCAAGGCTTGAAAGTGGATGCCAACAGCGGATTGGTCGATGAT
Organism: Neobacillus sp. PS3-12; assembly: GCF_030915385.1. GTDB lineage: Bacteria > Bacillota > Bacilli > Bacillales > Cytobacillaceae > JAEVLT01. The sequence continues at coordinate 2,467,046 of NZ_CP133268.1, forward strand.
GCGCCACTCTGGCTGGTGAAGCAATCCCATGACTTCAGCTCCTTTTTTTGGTTTATTATATCATTTATTATTTGGTCATTGGAAATGGACGGGATTTTATCCGCAAGATCTACGATTTTATCCGTAACTCTATTTTTATCCGAACTTTTTCCTCCTTTATCCGTACACCCTGATATATCCGTAAACTCCACCTTCTTTTCCGAACATATCCTTCTTTTATCCGAACTTTTTCCTCCTTTATCCGTACACCCTGATATATCCGCAAACTCCACCTTCTTTTCCGAACATATCCTTCTTTTATCCGAACTTTTTCCTCCTTTATCCGTACACCCCGATATATCCGTAAATTTCACCTTCTTTTCCGAACATATCCTTCTTTTATCCGAACTTTTTCCTCCTTTATCCGTACACCCTGATATATCCGCAAACTCCACCTTCTTTTCCGAACATATCCTTCTTTTATCCGAACTTTTTCCTCCTTTATCCGTACAATCCGATATATCCGTGAACCACCTCCATTTATCCGTAGAATCAAAAAAGCCGGCCGCAAAGGACCAGCTCCTAAACCTATTATAAAGTTTGTCCAGCCGTAATTAATGCCAGCTTGTAGACATCTTCTTCATTACAACCGCGTGATAAGTCGTTCACAGGCTGGTTTAAACCTTGAAGGATTGGGCCAACTGCTTCAAACTTACCTAAGCGCTGAGCAATTTTGTAGCCAATATTTCCTGCTTCTAGGCTTGGGAAAATAAAGACGTTCGCATCGCCTTGAATTGGTGAACCAGGTGCTTTGCTTTTTGCTACAGATGGAACAAATGCAGCATCAAATTGGAATTCACCATCAAGCACAAGCTCAGGTGCGCGGCGCTGTGCTTCCGCAACTGCAGCAGAAACCTTTTCTGTTTCCTCAGATTTTGCTGAACCCTTTGTTGAAAAACTTAACATTGCAACGCGTGGATCGACATCAAACATTTGTGCAGTTTTTGCACTTTCAATCGCGATTTCAGCAAGGTCGTTGCTGTCTGGTGCAATGTTGATGGCACAATCAGCAAACACATATTTTTCATCATCGCGAACCATGATGAATACACCAGAAGTTTTAGTCACGCCTTGTTTCGTTTTAATAATTTGGAGCGCAGGGCGAACCGTATCAGCTGTAGAGTGAGCCGCACCGCTGACTAAACCCTCTGCTTTTTTCAAATAAACAAGCATCGTTCCAAAGTAATTTTCGTCAAGCAGGATTTTACGCGCATCCTCTTCAGTCGCTTTTCCTTTACGGCGATCAACGAATGCAGCAACAAGTTCATCCATTCCAGCATAGCTTTGTGGATCATAGATTTCTGCATTATCAAGGTTCACACCTAGTTCACTTGCTTTTGCTTGCACAGCTTCGATATTTCCAACCAAAATAGGTGTTAAAAGTCTTTCTGTTGCCAAACGGCCGGCTGCTTTTAAAATCCGCTCATCCAATCCTTCTGGAAAAACAATTTTCACATTGCGACCGGAAATTTTTTGTTTTAATCCTTCAAATAAATCACTCACAATAATTCCTCCTTGCATTCGGTATGTATAAGTTTTTCTCCCTTTAATAGCATACTTTACCTATTTGATAATTCAAGCGAAAATATCGCTTCTACTAAAATTTTTTCTTTTCGAAAAATTTGTATCCTCGCACATGATAAGTTTTCGCTTAACGATGAGGTTTTATTCTCATAACTAATGGTGAAACTATGGTATAGTATGTACAATGAGCACAATTCTTATATAGGAGTGATTATAAATGAGTGAAGCAGCGCAAACACTTGATGGTTGGTATTGTTTGCATGATTTCCGCACTGTCGATTGGACAACCTGGAAGATGCTTTCAAGTGATGAACGCCAATCTACCATTCACGAGTTTTTAAGTCTGATTGAAAAATGGAATACGACCCAGGACCGTAACGAAGGCAGCCATGCCTTATATACAGTTGTTGGCCAAAAGGCTGACTTTATGATGATGATTATGCGTCCAACAATGGAAGAATTAAATGAAATTGAAACGGAATTCAACAAAACGAAGTTAGCAGAATTCACGGTTCCTGCTCATTCTTATGTATCCGTTGTGGAATTAAGCAATTATTTGCCGGCAACAGAGGACCCATATCAAAATCCGCAAATTTTAGCGCGCCTTTATCCTAAATTACCTAAAGCAAATTATGTTTGTTTTTATCCAATGGACAAGCGCCGTCAGGGAAATGATAACTGGTATATGCTTCCGATGGAAGATCGCAAAAAGCTGATGTACAGCCACGGGATGATTGGCCGCCAGTATGCCGGCAAAGTGAAACAGATCATTACCGGATCTGTTGGCTTTGATGATTACGAATGGGGCGTTACTTTGTTTGCTGATGATGTCCTCCAATTTAAAAAGCTTGTCTATGAAATGCGCTTTGATGAAGTAAGTGCACGCTACGGCGAGTTTGGTTCTTTCTTTGTTGGCAACATCCTAAAAGAAGAAAGAGTCTCAAGTTTTTTACAAGTATAAAATGAATCAAATCAAGCTCTTAGCCACAGGCTGGGAGCTTTTCTTTTCCCGGTCATATTCACCCCCTCGCCCACATACTATTTAAACAGTGATTGTTTCCAAATACTTCATTTCTTTTTCCCTAGCAAGATAGGTCCTCATTTAAAGAGAGGTGAGAATGTTAGATCTTACTTACCTGAGACCATTGTCCTTAGAAAAAGAGAATAACATATAGTTATTTTTAGGAGGGATCTTCATGAATCAGTATTACAATCCACAAGGATATCAAGGATATCCTAATGCACAGCGGCAACAAGGAATGCCATTTCCGAGCCAATCTGGCGGCTTTCCGCCAATGCAGCCCCAAAGCGGCGGAATGCCTGGAGGAGGAATGGCCCGCGGGATGCCAGGCGGTATGGGTGGCGGCGGTGCGGCTGGCAGCGTTCCAGGTATGCTGCCGCTTGAGCAGTCCTATATTGAAAATATTTTAAGGTTAAATAAGGGAAAATTAGTTCATGTCTTTACCACTTTTGAAAACAACAATCAGTGGAATGCAAAGGAGTTTGTGGGGATTATTGAAGCTGCGGGACGGGACCATTTGATTTTGAGTGACCCGCAAACCTGCGAACGGTATTTAATTCCGATGGTTCATCTAGATTATGTTACTTTTACTGAGGAAGTCGAATATGAGCAACAGTTTGGCGGAGGCGGTATGGCTACTTATCCGCCAAGATAAAGCAGGAGGATGACCACAATTGGTCATCCTCTTTTTCATTAAAAATGCTTTACAGCCCCAATGATCATCAAAATCCAGGCAGCTAAGAATGATACGCCGCCAAGTGGGGTGATGGCGCCTAAGATGCTTACTTTTGTCAGGCTTAGCAGGTAAAGACTTCCGCTAAATAAAATGATGCCAATGAGCATCAGCCATCCTGACCAGGTAAATAGGGAACTCGTCGCTGCTTTACCAAGAAGCATGGCAACCGCTAAAATGCCAAGTGCGTGGAACATTTGATAGGTAACACCTGTTTTCCAGATGTCCAAATAATGAGCATCCAGTCGATCCTTCAATCCATGTGCGCCAAACGCCCCCAGTGCCACGGCCAAAAAGGCATTGATCGCTCCAACAATAATAAAAACCTTCATTTCTCTTTTCCCCTCTCACTAAAAATCAAATAACGAATCACCGTTCGATTCTTCATCCACCACTAATTTTTTTGGAATCATTGGCTGCTGAATAAACCCCTGTGTTGTTACTTGTAATGGGGCTGGTGACTCCCTTTTTATCTGTTTTTCATCCAAAATGAGCTCGCACAATGTTTTAATCGAGTAAACCTTTTCCTGCAAGTTTTCCTTCTTAACAGTTGCGAGTTCTTCTTCCATTTTCGCTAATAATTTTTGAACGGAAATATTCATTCATCAGGCACCCCTCAATCTCCATTTTATTGTACATGATATGGACGAAACGTTCGAATGATATGTATTAGCCGACAATATTTTCCTGTTCCACGTGAAACAAGTCGAAATGTGCATGAAAAAGGCTCATTTCCTTGGGAAATCAGCCTTTACGTCCTTACTCCCCTTCAGGACGAATCATTTTTTCCGGTCTTACCATTTGATCAAATTCCTGCTCCGTCAAAAAGCCACTCTTCAATGCTGCTTCTTTTAGCGTTGACCCTTCTTTGTAGGCTAATTTAGCAATCGTTGCTGCTTTTTCATAGCCAATATGAGGATTAAGCGCTGTCACAAGCATCAGCGAGTTTTTGAGATTTTGTTCAATCACGCTCAAATTTGGTTCTATTCCTTTTGCACAATGATCATCAAATGAACGAATAGCGTCAGCCAATAAGGTCACAGATTGAAGAAAATTATAAATAATGACGGGTTTAAAAACATTTAACTCAAAATTACCTTGGCTTGCCGCAAAGCCAATCGTACTGTCGTTGCCCATGACTTGACAAGCGACCATCGTCATCGCTTCCGTTTGCGTTGGATTGACTTTACCGGGCATAATTGAACTTCCTGGTTCATTTGCTGGAATTTTAATCTCTCCGATGCCGCTACGCGGCCCGCTTGCCATCCACCTCACATCATTTGCTATTTTCATAAGGTCTGCGGCCAATGCCTTCAAGGCACCATGTGTAAACGTGATTTCATCATGGCTTGTTAACCCATGAAATTTATTGGGGGCAGAAATAAATGTTTTGCCAGTTAAAGAGCTAATTTCCGCCGCAACCTGATCACCAAAATGAGGAGGTGTATTTAATCCCGTCCCAACTGCCGTTCCCCCAATGGCGAGCTCTTTCATGAAATGAACACTTTGCTTGATCATTTCCTCATTCTTTTCAAGCATTCGCTGCCAGCCGCTAACCTCCTGGCCAAGTGTCAATGGAGTTGCATCCTGGAGATGGGTTCTGCCGATTTTAATGATATCTTTAAAATCAGTCACCTTTTGCTGCAGCGTCTTTTTTAAACCTTCTAAAGCAGGCAGCAAGCCGTCCTCTACAGCCAGGACAGCGGCAATGTGCATCGCGGTTGGAAAGGTATCATTGGAGCTTTGGGAACGATTGACATCATCATTGGGATGAAGCTTAAGGCTCTTGCCCTTTTCCGCTAATAACTGATTCCCGCGATGGGCAATCACTTCATTTACATTCATATTGGTTTGGGTCCCGCTTCCTGTTTGCCATACAGCAAGAGGAAATTGATCGTCCCATTTTCCTCTTGCAATTTCATCTGCCGCAGCAGCGATGGCATCCGCTTTATCTTTTTCTATCTTACCCAATTTTTGATTTACAGAAGCGGCGCACCTTTTAGTCATGGCCAAGGCATAAACGACTTGTAGGGGCATTTTTTCGATGCCAATCTTAAAATTTTGGAAGCTGCGCTGTGTTTGCGCCCCCCATAATTTGTCTCTTGCCACTTCAATCTCACCAATAGAATCTTTTTCAATTCGAACATTCATATATTCACCTTCGATCATATTAGGCTAAACTAATGAGGATGCCCCAATAGACATCCTCTCTAGTTTATGCTTTTCTTACCCTAATATTCGTTGATAGACAGATTTCGCATGGGTTAAATCCTTTGTACCGTGGATCAGGGCGCGGCCATCTTTAAAAATCACGATACGCTCGGGATCGATATCGACTGACAAGAGATAAGGGTTCCCTTTCACCTGAAGTCCAAGGCCCCCCAGTTGCTGTGCCAGCTGTTCAAGCGAAATCTCTCCAGGACTCGACGGACGAATTTGCACCGTATCACGGCCGCACAGCACCGTGGTTTTCGTCATATTTTCATAATCCAGGTATGGATAGGTTGGGTTTTCCCCACAAGATAAACAGCCAGCAAACTTGGCCTTGGACATTTTCATTGTTGTATATTGATTACGCCATAGATCAAAACTGACAAAGGTCGAGCGCACTGCATCCCAGTCCTCGGCTAGAATTTTCAAGCTTTCAGCCGTTTGATGGGCAATCACCATTTGGACGGCAGGGCCAATAATCCCACCCGTATCACATGTCATTCCTTGAAGCGGAATCGTTCGCAGCAAGCAATTTAAGCATGGTGTTTTTCCAGGGATAATCGTAAAACTCATGCCAAAACTTCCAACACAGGCACCGTAAATCCACGGAACCTTGTACTTTTGCGAGACATCGTTGATCATCATTCTTGTTTCAAAATTATCGGTGGCATCTATGATCAAGTCCACATCAGAGACTAATCCTTCTAACACTCCAGGGGTGGCATCGCCAATGATCGCCTGCACTTCAACCTCAGAGTTAATCACCGCAAGGCGCTTCTTTGCCGCTGCTGCTTTCGGAAGCTTTTCAGCCACGTCCTCTTCGGTGTACAGCTGCTGGCGCTGCAGATTGCTCTCCTCGACATAATCACGGTCAATGATCGTTACTTTTCCCGCACCTGCGCGTACAAGTACCTCGGCATTGCCTGAGCCAAGTGCCCCGGCACCAACGATCAGCACATGTTTACTCTTGATTTTTGCTTGACCCTCTTTCCCAATGCCGGAAAAAGAATCTGCCGTGAATAACGCTCGTTCATCTCAACCACCACTGACTGGCGGGATAAAAGCAATGGTGTCTCCCTCGTTGATGATTTCATCATCTTGAGCAAATTCCTCATTGATGGCCGTCATAACCGTATCCATTTTCGCCAGTTTATAATTTTCCGTGACTTCTGCCTTCAATGCTGCGACTGTTTTACCTGCAGCATCCATTTGCACTTCTTCCGCACCAACAGCATCGCGCAAGTGGGCAAAAAATAATACTTTATTCATGTAAATTCTCCTCTTGAGGCTTACCGGTCGGGTAACTGACTGTTTCCAGCTGATTGCCAATCCAGCTATCGCCGTTTTCCCAATGTTCTTTTTTCCAGATTGGCACAATTTGTTTGATTCGTTCGATCGCATAACGGTTTGCTTCATAGGCATCAGCGCGGTGCGGCGTTGAAACAGCAATGACAACAGCAACATCGGTTATGTCCAAATGGCCGACACGGTGGGTAATGGCCACCTTGGCATCAGGCCAGCGTTCGCCGATTTCTTTACCAATTTGCTCAAGCTTTTTCACGGCCATACTTTCATAAGCTTCATAGATTAAAAATAACGTCTTTTTGCCGTGCGTTAATTCGCGAACCGTTCCAATAAAGGTGGTGATCGCACCAGCTTCACGTTCCACTACCTTATCTATGACCGCTTGAATATTAATTGGCTCTTTTGAAATTTCATAGTTCATAAGATCCCGCCTTCCATTGGTGTATCATACTATACCGACTTAGGAATATCTGTTGCGACAACCTCGTAGCCGCCAATCCTTTCCACACTGCTTTTAAAGGAATCTGACAAAATCACATTTCGGAGTATTTTCCCTTTTTCACTTTCAAAAAAGGCTCTTGTCATGATCAAATCATATTCCTCATCTGCAACTGGAATAAAGGAAAGCCCCATTGCCTTTGCAGCAGGATAAATTCCGAGGCCGGCTGCTTCCCGGTCACCATCCACTTCAGCAGCAACCGCTAAGTGAGAAAACATTTCCCTTCTGTAGCCATTGATTTGGTCTGCCTCTAGCTCCGCCTCATTTAGCAAGAGATCAAAGAGAATTCTTGTTCCTGCCCCTTTTTGGCGGTTAACAAAATGTGCCGCTTTTTCAACGAGGTCCTGGACCTTTTCAATTCCAAGTGGGTTGCCTTCAGGGACCATCCAGCCTTGTTTTCTTTTTAAAAATGGATAAAGGACAACGTCCATACCTGCCATTAGTCTTTTTACATATGTAACATTATATTGCTTTGTTTTCGGATCGAGCAAGTGAATACCCGCTACATGTGCTTCGCCTTTTCGGATTGCCATAAGCCCCGCCATACTGCCAACGTGGGAAGAAACAATACTCATTTCATGCTTTCTTTCCTTGAGCTCAACCGACAATAAATCGATCGTTAAATCGTGGCTGCCGCAAAACACAATCGCATTTTTGATTTCCTCTAATGGGCGCAACAGCTCGATTTCTACTGTTTCCCCTTGCTCATAGCCAATCAAGTCTGGTGGTACTACGAGCATGCCGTCCGCACGAACATATGACATCGTTACGCCTGCTGCCCTTGTTAAGGGATTTGCAATATATTGTCCATTTACATAGCCAATGGTCATCCGTACCCAATCTTCTTGGCCCATCGTCGAAACAATTCTCCGTCCCAATGTAACGGGAACGGTCTGCCTTTTTGGCTCAGGAATTTGTAAATAATCACAAATCAAGGGACGGACGAACCATTCCAAGGCAAGATAGGCTGAAACCGGATAGCCTGGAACACCAACAATAATTTTGCCATTTATTTTTCCTAAAATGGCTGGTTTACCTGGCCGTGCGGCGACACCATGGGTATACACCGTGCCTAATTCTTCAATCATATGTACCGTATAATCCTTTGAACCTGCAGATGAGCCGGCATTGATGACCACAATGTCAGAGCTTTCAGCTGCCTCGAGCAATGCTTGTTTAATATGCTCAGGCTGGTCCAAAACAATATCATGAAGCTTTGGCTCCCCGCCCCAGTCTTTGATGAAGTTAGCAAAAACTGTGCCATTAAATTCAACAATCTTTCCATCGGCAAGCTGCTCTTCTGGTGTAATAAGTTCACTCCCTGTTGGAATAATCGTCACAACTGGTTTTTTAATAACCGAAACGGATGTTGCCCGTGAGGCCAGCAGCACACCTAGGTCAGCAGGCCTTAATTTATGACCCTGCGGAAAAAGCATTTCTTCCTGGACAATATCTTCGCCAATTGGGCGGATATGCTGCCACGGCGTTGCTGGTTCAATAATTTCAATCGTATGTTCGTCAATCATATTAACATGTTCAATCATAATAACCGCATCAAAAGGTCGTGGAAGGGCGTTGCCTGTATTCACATAGACGAACTGGTCTCCCAAGGTTAGGTGCAGCGGATGCTGTTCGTGTGCACTGTAAGTGTCCTCCGCTACGACCGCAATTCCGTCCATTGCCGATGCATGGTAATGCGGAACGGAAATTGCTGCAAAAATCGGCTCCGCCGTTACCCGGCCAAGTGCTACTGTGGTCGGGATGTTCTCTATTCCAAAGGGCAAATCGAAGGCTTTTAGCAATTCTTGTTTTGCTTCCTCCCGGGGTTTGTCCTGCAAGTAAATTTTGCGTTTATAGCGTTCTTCAATCATATATGCTCCCCCTATCGTGACAAAATAACTGGGACGTATTCGCCCTGTAAAATACCCTCTTTTTCTGAATGGATTTCGACAATCCCGTCACTTTTGACAAGTGTTGTTATCAGTCCCGACTTTCCGATAATCGGCTCTGCCCACCACTCGCTATCCTTTTCCAATAATTTCACTCGGATATAATCAGACCTGCCTGGGGCGGACGGAATATTTTTCGTTATTTTGGCAAAAACACGGTCAGGCTTCTTTTCAAGCGTTTGGCCCGACAGCTTTTTCAAAATTCTTTCACCAAACAAACGGAAGATAATCATCGCTGAGGCTGGGTGTCCCGGTAAACCGATGACTGGCTTACTGTTTGCCAATGCCAGAATGGTTGGCTTTCCTGGTTTAATCGAAATGCCATGAACGAATACTCCCGGGTCACCAAGTGACTGAATCACTTCGGTGGTATAATCTTTGGCACCGACTGAACTTCCGCCTGAAAGGATTAAGCAGTCAACCTCATTATAGATTTCCTGTGCCTTTTGTTGGAAGATCTTGTAATCATCTTTCACAATCCCGCCATAAACAACATCGATGTCCCACTCGTTAGCCAGCCCAGCAATTGTCAGATGGTTGATATCACGAATTTGCCCAACTTCAATTGTTTTTGTTTCAAATGGGACAATTTCATCCCCGGAAGATAGGTAGCCGACCTTTAAGCGGCGAAACACGGTAACTTCTGTGACTCCCAATGCTGCGATAGCCCCTAATTCCTGCGGACGCAATTTTGTTCCGGCTTCAAGAAGAACTTCGCCTTCTTTTATATCTTCACCTTTACGGATGACATTCTCACCAGGTGCTACTTGTTTGTATGTATTTAGGAGCCCATCAATATCCTCGCAATGTTCGATCATGATAACGCTGTCACTTTTAGGAGGTAGCATTCCTCCTGTTGGAACATAAATCGCCTGGCCTGATCCAACTGGATGGCTTGCCATTTCTCCCATTTTTACTTCGCCAACCATGTTTAAAAACCCTGGCATGGATTCTGATGAGCCATAGGTATCACTTGCTCTAACCGCATAGCCGTCTACTGTGGAGCGGTCGAACCCTGGAACGTTCTCGGTGGCGATGATCGGCTCTGCTAGAATATAGTGAAGCGCGTTTTCCAACTTCCTGACTTCTGTTTTTTGGGTTACCGGAATTAGTTCATCAATCATTTGAAATGTTTCTTCCACTGTTTTCACTTTAAAAAATTGCATGGTGTTAATTCCCCCTTTCCCGAGTGTTTGTCTTGAGCTAATTGTAACGCTTCTTCATACTCATGTGGTTGGTTCATATTAAAAAAAATCCTCTCAAAATTGTCATCGACCTTTAATTCCTGTTCAGTTACGTAAAGGACGTTCACCTCATTGAGCAGATCTTTCATACGAAGTTTATCATTTTTAATCTTTTCTTCAATTACATCAATTAATGTCTTTTTATACACGGCAAACAAGGGCTGCTGCTTGCCGCCAATAACAGGAATAACCGCATCGTAATGATGGCTTTTTTCGATGAGGACCCTAGCTAGTTCTGCTGAAACAAATGGCATGTCACAGGCTGCACTAACATTGACCTCATAAGGTGAGGCAATTAATCCGGCATGTATTCCGGCGAGGGGTCCTTTTCCAGGGAAATAATCCTTGACGGTTTTTATCCCTAAAAAATGATAATGATCGGGGTCATTGGTAACGAGAACTGGATGGGGAAAATCAGGGCGTAAAACATTTACGATTCTTTCCACGTTGGGCGTATCCTGAATTTTTAATAATGCCTTGTTTGTTCCCATTCTTGTTGATTTTCCGCCGGCTGAAGATGATGGCACCTGCGTTCATTTTTGCGCCCTCCTTATTTAGAGAATCCGTGAAATGTCATAAAATAGTTCCCAAAGCGGGAACTATTTTATGGGAATAAATTAAGCTTGAACAGAAGGCTGGTCATCTTCTTCCTGTTCCTCGAGGCTTTGTTTTTTTAGTTTTCTCTTATAAACAATTTTTGAGAGCAATGCGCTTATTTCATAGATTAGAATTAATGGTATCGCAACTGAGATATGAGAAATAAATTCAGGCGGTGAAATCAGAGTTGCAATAACAACCAAAACAAAATACGCATATTTTCTTAACTTCGTCAACGTATACGGATTAACAATCCCTAAAGAAGTCAGAAACATCATCACCAATGGCAATTCAAAGGCGATCCCAAACGGCAAGGTAATGTTCATTAAAAAGCCAAAGTAATTCTCAGCAGTAAAGCTTGTCATCATCATATTTGAAGCAAGGTTTGTCAGGAATCTTAAAATATTAGGGAAGATGAAGAAGTATCCAAATGAGATTCCACCAATAAACAAAATAAATAATGCTGGGATATAGGCTAATGCTACTTTTCTTTCCTTTGGGTGAAGGCCGGGTTTAACAAATAACCAAATTTGCCAAGCTGCAACCGGAATGGTTCCGGCAAAAGCAACGACTGCGGCAAGTTGAAAATAAATCCGAATCACATCACTGGGTCCTAATACAAGGAGCTTTTGATGCAGATTTCCCATAAAGAATGTATAAATATCATTTACATACATAAAACCGATCACGAGAAAGATCACAAAAGCAACACCAACAATAATAATTCTTTTACGTAATTCATCTAAGTGGTCGACAACATTAAGATTTTTTTCTGTCACTTTTGTCACCCCCTTCCTTAATCCCAAATCAGATTAGAGTTGCTTTATTTTGCTTTTTGGTCAGGTTCTGATTTTACAATTTTTACAACGTTGTCTTTTTCATCTTCAATTAATCCTGCTGTTGAATTTTTAAATTCTCTTAATGTTTGTCCTACAGCTTTTCCAAGCTCAGGAAGTTTTTTAGGGCCAAAGACAACTAGTGCAATAACTAAGATGATAACTAATCCAGGAACACCGATATTTGATAACATATTCATTCACTCCTCAACATTTATTTAGATTGTTGATTTCCGCTCCAGATGCGAGCGGTTCGCGGGCGTTCCGGCGAGCCTCCTCGGAGTCTTCGCACCTTCCGCTCCAATCAACAATGAGCTAAAACTAGCTTAATTTTTATTTAAATCCTTTTTCTCGACTGCTGCCAGATAGCCGTTTTCCTGGGCAATAAAGTCAAGATGGAGGGTTGTCAAGTCCAGCATGTAGCTTTCCGGCTTAGCGAGATATTGTCTTGTATCAATCATTTTTGTATAGCCATGGCATTCTTCGCACACTTGAATTTGCGATGCTGGATCTTCTTCAATCGTAAGAAAGCGAATGGTCTCGTGGTTTTTATTTCCACAATGACAACAAGTCAAACGATTTACGTTCCAGTGAAAAAGACAGCGCGGACAATGGACAACCTTTTTGCCCTCTCCTTCAAGCTGCGATAATCTTACGGGTTCGCCGCAGACAGGACAGCCTGATCCCGGCAGCCAATCGTCAACTTTACTTTGAACTTTATCAGCAAGAACTTGTAAATATGGGCGAACAGCCATTTCAGCCACAAATGGCAGAAACCATTCATCTATCTGATTTTTCTCGGCAAATTCATGAAAATAGATATGGTTACATGAGATTGCCGCTTCGATCCAACTCTTGGCCATTTCTTCATTCATTATACTATTTACTATTTGTTCACTGCTAGATGAACTCTGACTATTTGGATACAAAAATTTGGCTAATTCCTTTATCCATTTTATATATAGGGGAAAATCAAATTGAAAGGAAGTTAGCGATACAACCGGTATGCCTGCTTGAAGGGCAGCTTTGTCCAATTTTGGTTGGACCGCTTCTGGGTTTAATTCCTTTTTCCATTCTTTTTGTAAGTCCTGGATTGATTGATGAAGTGCTTTATACTCCTTCGAAACAACAGTTGTTTTCATCGCACTAAATCCTTTCTGGTAGTTTGGCTGCGTTAAATGGGTGGTTGATTTCCGCTCCGGGCACTTGCTTTCCGCGGGGAGGTCCTGGAGCCTCCTCGGCGCTTTGGCGCCTGTGGGGTCGGAAGACGCCTCTTCATCCCGCAGGAGTCTGCGCGCCTTCCGCTCCAATCAACATCGCTAAAAATCAACAATTTCCTTTAACACAGCCTAGTTTTAAAGGAACGGCTGCGCAGACTTATCAGCCATTCCTTTAGATACTATTTTACTAGCTTAAGCGCCTTTTTCTTTTTTCTTTGAGCCTTTGTCGATTTTAGGGAAGTTTCCTTTTGCTACTTCTTCATCGTACCAGTCTGTGTGATGTTCTCTTGCCCACCATGCAGGGACCTCACCAGTGATTACTCCAGTATATCCTGGTCTTGAGTTTTTATGAACAACACTCAAATAGACATGGCCAACAACGACTGCAATCGCAAGACCAAAACCGATATCATGGAAAAGGTATCCCCACTGAACAACCGCTCTTGGGAAATATTGCGAGAACCACATTGTGATGCCTGAGCAAATAATCATCAGTGCACATAAAACTTGAAGCATTGAGTTCACTTTTTCACCAGCATTGTAAAATGTTTGGCGGACATGTTTAAATTTAAACCCGAAAAGATCCTTCACAAACTCAGTGAAAAATTGAACATCACGTTTTTTCCATGTGATTAGCTCTTTCATCCAAAGGGCTAATCCTTTAGGATCCATAATTAAATAAATTATTGTTGGTGTCACAAAGATGCATGCAAAAATCCGATGAAGCAATCTAGCATTTGCCGGTCCGCCAAGAACAGGAAATAACCAGCTAAAGGAATGGGCGTACATTGGCAAGGCCGTAATATAGAGTGCTAAAAATGAAATAGCATTCACACCATGCGCAACAACAAACCCTTTAGAAAAACGACGTACTTTCACTCCGCTTCTATTACTCATCACTTTCACCTCCGTCTTCCACCTGACTATTTGCTGCTTTATTAAACAGCCTGTTGGTAATAAACGCACCGACAACAGCCATTGTAGTAGCCCCAAGCATCATCTTTCCAATTGGCTGTGCATAGTCTTTCCAGGCTAACGCAGACATTGGAACCTTTGGATCTTCAGGCAGACCATAAACGGAAGGTTTTTCTGCTAAAACATAGATTGTATTCGTTCCACCTACACCTGATGGATTATAAATTTGTGCATTAGGGAAACGCCCCTTTACTTCCTGCAAGCGTTGCTGTGCTTTTTGAAGCATGGCCGTTTTTTCACCAAACTGCAGCGAACCTGTATGACAAGTCGTAACGCACGCAGGCTGCAGGCCCTCTTCAAGACGATCCGTACACATTGTACATTTTTGTGACTTGCGATATTCCTTGCCATATTGATCCTCGTATGTTTTCAAGGATATCACTTCAAAAGGACAGTTGTTCACACAATAGCCGCAGCCAACGCATTTATCATGATCGATTACAACTGTGCCAAATTTTGTATAACTGATGGCATCTTCAGGACAAACCTTTTCACACGCAGCATCATGACAGTGGAAGCAGGTTGAATGGCGGAATAAATATTCCAGACTTCCTGATCCATTTACATGCTCAATGTATTGCAGGTTATTCCAGGTATCTGCTGTAACATTTTTATGGGCTTGGACACTGCCAAGGAAAGCCTCAGGTTCTGCTGGAAGGTCATTCCAGTTTTTGCAAGCAACCATGCAGGCACGGCAGCCATCACATTTGGTAACATCAACAAATTTTGCATATTCCGGCATCCTTAGGCCCTCCTTACGTCACAGAGGAATGCTTTAAATTCCGGAATGAATGAATTTGCATCCCCAATATGTGGTGTCAGTCTGTTTGCTGAATCCCCGGTAGCATAGCCCTTGAAGCCGAAATGCCATGGCATACCGATTTGATGAACTGTTTTACCATCCACCATGAAAGGCTTAAAGCGTTTTGTTACCATTGCAAATGCTCTGATTTCACCACGTGCTGAGCTGACAATGACTGTATCTTTATTTTTAATGCCTTTTTCTTTCGCCAATTCTTCACTAATTTCAATGAACATATGACCGGCAAGCTCTGAAAGCCACTGCTGGTTCCTTGTCATTGTACCTGATTGCCAATGTTCACTGACACGGTAGTTCGTAGCGACAATCGGGAATTTATCATTATCCCCTTTTAAATTAAAGTCGCCCTGAATCACGACAGCTGCAGGGTTCAGTTTCTGGCTTGAGAAAGGATTTGTATTAACAGGGCTTTCAAATGGTTCATAATGCTCAGGGAATGGACCATCATTTAAAGTTGGCGCAAACATTAAAGCCACTCCGTCTTTATTCATCATAAAGGCACCTGTTCCTTCTTGCGCGGATGGTGCAGTGTCGGCTTTAAAGTCAGGAACGTCGTTTCCAACCCACTTATTCTGTAAGGCATCCCACCAAATAACTGCTTTGTCTTTGCTCCATGGCTGTCCACTTGCGTCTGCTGCCGCACGGTTGTAGATGATTCGGCGGTTCATCGGCCATGCAAATGACCAGTTTAGGAAGTTGGCATTGCCTGTGTCTTTATTATCACGGCGCTGTGAAAGGTTTTTGCCTTCTGCCGGATAGAAACCGGAATAAATCCAGCAGCCACTTGATGTTGAACCATCAGCTTGCAGAGCTCCAAAGCCAGGAAGCAATTTTCCAGTTTTCAGGTCGTAACCGTTGATTTCTTTTGCGACAAGGTCAATATCAACTTCGTCACCTTTTCCAAAGTTCCAAGTTAGGGCCTGAATTGGCTTGTCAGCTGTTTTAGTGCTGTTTGTATATAATTCTTTGATCCGAAGTGCAAGCTCGTGAATAACTTCAAGGTCAGGCCTTGCCTCACCTCTTGAATCAATAGCTTTCCAGCGGTATTGCATCCAGCGTCCGCTATTAGAAATACTTCCTTCTTTTTCATACGAGGATGATGCCGGAAGGAGGAATACTTCGGTATTAATTCTGTCAGGAACACTGCCTGCTTCTTTTTGCCAGAATGCAGATGTTTCTGTTTCCCAAAGGTCAATTGCCACCATCCACTTCAGGTTTGCCAGGGCTTCCTTCTCTTTTCCGGCGTTCGGACCGCCGACGATAGGATTTGTTCCAAAAAGGAATGCTCCCTCGATCTGTCCCTGGTACATCGCATTAAATAGATTAATATGTGAATAGTTTTTATTGCCTTTTGGCATGAATTGATAGCCAAACTCGTTGTCTGCTGTTGCATTATCGCCATACCATGCTTTCAAGAGGCTGACAATGAATTTTGGTTTATTGCTCCAATAACCGCTTGTTGGTGTTTCTTTTGTGATAAAGCCTTGCAGCGTCGTATGCTCCGGTACTGTTGCTTTTGGTGTTGGCAGGTATCCCGGAAGGTTATCATATAACAACGCAAAGTCTGTTGAGCCTTGTACGTTTGATTCACCGCGCATGGCGTTAATTCCTCCGCCAGGAAGGCCAATGTTACCAAGTAATAGCTGAAGAATAACGTATGCACGAACATTTTGCGTTCCAACCGTATGCTGGGTTGTGCCCATTGCATAGAGAATCGTACCTGATTTCCCTACCTTGCTTGTTGCACAGAAGGTTTCGCAAACTTTTAAGTAATCTTCTTTTGGTGTTCCTGTTACTTTTGTAACGGTATCAGCATCATAACGGGAATAGTGCTTTTTCATTAATTGGAATACTGAACGCGGATTTTCCAGCGTTTCATCAATCATTGGTTTGCCATCCGGAGTTGTTTGCCATGCCCAACTCGTTTTATCATAGGCACGTTTAGCTGAATCATAGCCAGTAAACAGGCCATCCTTGAAGTCGAATCCATCCTTAATAATGAACCCGGCATTTGTATATTTAGCGACATACTCTTTATGAATAAGATTGTTATTAATTGCATAATTAATCATCCCGCCAAGAAACGCAATATCCGTTCCTGAACGAAGCTTGGCATATACGTCAGCTTGTGAGGATGTTCTCGTAAAACGAGGGTCGACAGAAATAATTTTTCCGCCCTTTTCTTTGGCTTTCGTCAGCCATCTAAAACTGATTGGATGGTTTTCAGCAGGATTTGCACCCATAATGAGCGCAACATCGGTATGCTGCAAATCATTCCAGTGGTTTGTCATTGCTCCACGTCCAAACGATGGTGCCAGACCGGCAACCGTAGAACTATGTCATATTCGTGCCTGGTGCTCTAAATAGGTGACACCAAGCCCTTTCATTAATTTAGCCAACAAGTAAGTTTCTTCGTTATCAAGGGCTGCACCGCCAAGACTTGCAATTTTCTCCGTCTTGTTTACAGTTACCCCGTTTTCCACTTCTACAAATGACGCATCACGAGTTGCTTTTGCCCGCTTGGCAATCGTTTCAAGCATCCAATTCCAGGACTTTTCTTCCCACTTGCTGCTTCCTGGCGCACGGTATAGTGGCCTTGTTAGGCGTTTCTCAGATGTATATAACTGTCTAATTGTTGTACCTTTACTGCAAAGTGTTCCCTCATTAATTGGGTGATCGGGATCACCCTCCGTATAAACGACGGTGTTGTTCTTGGTGTGGACTAAAATCCCACAGCCCACGCCGCAAAAGCAGCAAATCGTCGGTGTCACTGTTGCTTTTGCAATTTTTAACTCTTTCGTCTGGGCATATGCTTTCTTTTCATTGAAGCCAAGCTCAGCAACTGCCAAGGTTGCAGCTGCAGCACCGGATAGTTTCAAAAACTGCCGGCGGCTAAGATTCATTTCCTCCATCTCTCGTAGCTCCTTCCCATCTTTGGTGTAACTCTCTTTCTAATCCATTTTTAGCTGTCTCTTTTTGAATCACCCTAGATAACTAAGGGAATAGACGGCGCTCGAAGTAACGGGCGTAAAGTTTTTTACATCCGTCATTGAAAAAAAAGTGACGCCTCGGCCACACCCTGCGGTATAATGCTTCTTTTTTGCAAACCATTGTTCAACGTCAAATTCACCTTTCAGGACAACATCAATTCGGCCCATTTCTTCATGGATCATGATGGATGTAATATCATCGATGCCTTGGATATATCCTTCTGAATATAGATATCCATAGGCCCAGTCCTCTAAATCTTGTTTTGTTAATTGAAATACAGCAATCTCAAAGCCATTTACTACTAAGGTGATCGGATATTCATCAGGAATTCCTCTGTTGTTCATTCTGAAGTCCCTCCTTGTTGAGGATTTGTCCACTTGTCTGATACAAGTAACTTTCCCACGGTTGCAATAGGTTCATGACGTGACTAAATACCTATAAAATAGAGAATGAAAACACAATCCGATTTTGGATTGTGTTTGTTATTATCATTGCGATGTAAGCACTTACAACTATTAATTTTTTCTCATGTATTTTTTCTTCTTTGTAGTAAAAATACTACTACCCTTAGGTAAATTTTCATAGTAACATTTATCACGAAAATAAAGCTAATTATGATTAAAATGTGAACTTTTTTATACGAATATTTAGTATCTCGAAATTCAAGCATGTACTTCGCTTTTTCGAACTGATTTTAGTATGATAGTAATGTTCTTTATGAAAGTATACAGGTACTCTGAGTGACGGAAGGGAGGTAAGCATGTTGGAGAAAATTGACCAAAAAGCGGTCCAGGCAGAAATAGACCGATTTGCTAATAAGGATGTTTATTTACATCTAGAAACGACAAACGGCGCCTATGCAACACATCTAGATGGTAAACCCTATTCTGCGGGAGCCTATATCCGCAATGCCCTTGTCCGTTATGAGCATGGGAAAATCATCGGCTCTGGTCCCTATCGCGTTGGCTTAAAGCTACAGATTGGCTGGGTTTACGCTGAGGGAATTACTCATTTTGAGGTAGATCAAGAGGGACGGCTTTTGCTTGCCGGACATGATCCGTTAGGGAAACTGGCTGTTGCCCTGGAAATTAGTACGAATCCATTTGAATAGAAGTAGACGGATATATACCACATAGAAAGGAGAATCTCTCATGGAAAAAGAGCGACAAGTCCTGGTTATCTTTCCACACCCGGATGATGAGGCATTTGGAGTATCCGGCACGATTGCCACACATACTGCAAACGGAACCCCTGTCACATATGCATGTTTAACATTAGGGGAAATGGGCCGAAACATGGGGAATCCCCCTTTTACAACAAGGGAAGGGCTGCCGAAAATCCGCAGGGAAGAATTGAAAAATGCGGCTGCGGTTCTAGGAATCCAAGATTTAAGAATGCTTGGTTTTCGTGATAAAACGATTGAATTTGAGGATGATGAAAAGCTGATCGGCATTATCACCGATATGATTGAGGAATTAAAGCCATCACTCTTGATCAGTTTTTATCCGGGATATGCCGTACATCCTGATCATGATGCCACTGGTGCAGCAGTTGTTGCAGCGGTCAAGCGGCTGCCTGCAGAAAAGCGGCCAAAGCTCAATCTTGTTGCTTTTTCAGCTAATTGTGTTGATGAACTCGGGCCGGCTGATATTGTTCATGACATTAGCCCTATCTCTAACAAAAAGCTGGATGCTATCAAAGCACATCGGTCACAATCGGAGCAGTTGTTTAAGGATCGGCTTGATCTGATCGAAAAAAAGGATCCCGAAGTGCTTGCTTGGTTAAATAATGAACGTTTTTGGACGTATAAGTTTTAAAGAGGGTTGGCCTTTATTGGCTAACCCCTTTATTTTTTTACAATAAATGGCTAAACGTGCAAAGCCTATTGAAAATCGTGCATAACGATTCGAAATTCGTGCAAAGCACCCTAATAATCGTGCATTGTCTAAGGAAAATCGTGCATACCCAATCTACTTAGTACTCCTTCTGCATCAATGCACAAAGCATGCATGAATCAACAATCATAATCTTTCGCGGCTTAATCTCGATGATTCCTTGTTTTTTCAATTTTCCAAAAACACGACTGACACTTTCTCTCGTTGCCCCGACAACTGTTGCAAATTCCTGAGTTGATAATGGAATTTCAATATCCCATCTCGTGTTGTCATGATTAAACTTCCGACCGAGCCGTTCAAGTGTTTTGACTGTTTTTGAAAAAACATCCAATAAAGCGACATCCCTTAGTGTCGTTGTCATTTCTCGCAGTTGGTCACTCATATATCCGATCATTTGCAAGGCCAGTTCAGGATTGTGATACAATTCCCGTTCCAATTCTGCTCTACTCAAAAAATAGAGCATTCCATCAGTTAGTGCTGTCGCTGTTGCAGGATAGACCGGGTTGGTATTGGTGAACAGGCAGGCTTCGGCAAAAACATCACCTGATTGTTTAATACAAACAATAATTTCATTGCCATCGACATCCTGCTTAGTCAATTTCACTACTCCTGATTGAACAAAAAATACGCCTCCTGCCTCATCTTCCTCAGAAATAATCCGCTCACCCTTTTTAACAGGAATAGATTGGATTTTACTTTCAAACTCTTTCTTCGTCTGCATTGATAAATCCCTGAAAAAAACTAGCTTTTGCAAAAAGTCCTCCATCCTAAACGGATGTGATGTTTGGCGAAGCTTTAGTGCATGCTCAATTTGACTCACCTTTCTCACTCCCTTTGCATTTGGCAGTTTTCGTTTCCACTACCATCATCATACAAAAATCTCAATTAATAGGCAGTGACGAGATTCACAAAAAGTTCAATTTTTCAAAACGTTTATCTGTAAGGACCCTTCACAAAATTTTCACATACACAAAAAAAAGTGTGGCAAACATCACAATTCTAACCCTGATTCGGGTTTACGATTTATTTGTTGAAAACAAAAAAAGGAGGGTGAAAGATGAATAAGGCTATTCTTAGCTTTGTCATTAGTGCAATCGTGGGTCTTATGTTTGGGTATGTTCTCTACGATCTCGCAGGAGGAAATGGTTTTTCAAACCAGGAAAAGACAGCTACCGCTCAAACTGCAAGTCCCAGCACCAATGCAACAGCTGACCAAAGCAGCTCCAGTACAAAAACAGATACAAGTACTGCCACAAAGGACACCGCTTCAAAGGCAACAGCGGTTGACCAAGACAACATCATTGCCAAAAGAGGCTGTATCCAATGCCACTCCGTTGGTTCTTTAAATATTAAGGGCGGACAAGTGGGACCAGACTTATCACAGGCCTATACAACGGTGGAAAGCAAACACGGAAAACCAATTGAGGAATTTCTGAAACAGCCAACATCCGCTGTCATGTCGGGCGTTCTTGGAAAAGATCCATTAACAGACGATCAGCGCCAGCAAGTGTTGGACCTGCTCAAAAAAGCATCTGAAGCAAAACAATAATGGTAAAGGTGGTGTGAACGAAATGATAAACAAGAAAATGCTGGTACCGATTGTTTCCGGCTAATTTTCGGCTTTGTTGCAGCGACTGTTGCCTTCGGAAATATCTCGCCAGGCCAGCAGCAACAGAAAACTGCCGCCGCCAATGGAGGCACTACAGTAGGTAGCGGAAACACGGATGCTGAAAAAGTATATGTTCCGTTAGGGAAAAAAGACGAATACTATTTATTCGCTTCTGGCGGTCACTCTGGACAATTATTTGTTTACGGTGTTCCATCCATGCGCGAAATTCGGACTGTTCCGATCTTCTCTCCTGACCCAGCAACTGGCTACGGATTTGATTCGGAAACGAAAAAAATGCTTGGCGGGCTTCAAATGGGTGACTTTCACCATCCAGCCCTTTCGGAAACAAACGGTGACTATAACGGGAAATACTTATTCGCAACCGATGTTGAGAACAGCCGCGCCGCAGTTGTTGATTTGAAGACCTTTACAACAAAGGACATTATTAAAGTACCAAATACAAGCGGACCGCACTGTGCCGCGTTTGTCACTCAAAATACTGAATATGTATTTTTACCAACCCGTTTCGCTGTGCCAATTGGCCAGCAGTATACATCACTTGATGAATACAGCCAAAAATACCGCGGTGTTATGAGTGCCTTAACGCTTGATCAGCAAAATGAAAAGTTAAACATTGCCTACCAGGTTGCCTTGCCACCATGGTCCTATGATTTATCCGATGCTGGTAAAAAGGGCTCGGGGGACTGGGCTGTTATGACAACTTACAATACAGAAGAAGCAACATCAACACTTGAAATCAATGCCTCAAAGGCTGACCGCGACTACGTCGTCCTTTTCAACTGGAAAGAGCTTGCGCAAATGGTGAAGGACGGCAAGTACGAAGAAGTGAACGGGCAAAAAATGATTTTTCCTGAAAAAGAAAAAGGCGGCATTTATTTAATTCCAACCGCAAAGTCGCCGCACGGTGTTGACGTCACTCCGGATGGTAAATACTTTATTGCTTCTGGAAAACTTGCACCAGCGATGACCGTTTTCTCGTTTGAAAAAGCATTTGAAGCCATCAAAAATAAAGAGTTTGCCGGTGAACGTAATGGTATTCCAGTTCTTCAGTATAAAAAGGTATTGGTAAAAGAAGTAAACCCTGATAATGCACTTGGACCGTTGCATACAACATTTGATGATAAAGGAAATGCCTATACTTCGATGTTCATTTCTTCTGAAGTCGTTAAATGGAAATATGCTACAGGCCAAGTTTTAGACAGAATTCCTGTCCAGTATTCTCCAGGACATGTTACAGCTGCAGAGGGTGATACGGTTTCACCTGATGGGAAATATTTGGTATCCCTGAATAAGCTGGCGAAGGATAACTTCTTATCCGTGGGGCCATCACATCCTGAAACGATGCAATTAATTGATATCAGTGGACAAAAAATGCACCTGCTTGATACCGTTCCAGCTAACCCAGAACCGCACTACGCACAAATGATCAAGGCGGATAAAATTCATCCGATCAATGTTTATCCGAAGGATCCGAACAATAAAGACGCTGTATACAAACAGGATGATACAAAAATTGTCCGCACTGGTAATCGCGTTGATGTCTACGGTACGGCGATGCGGTCAAGATTTACCTTTGACCACACACAAAAACGCCCTGATGAGATTGATGTAAATCAAGGCGACCATGTTTATATCCATTTGACAAACATTGACTTTGATGAAGATATTACGCATGGTTTTGCAATCAACGGCTATGACATTAATATGGAAGTCCAGCCTGGTCAAACCAATACGCTTGATTTTGTTGCTGATAAAGCCGGTACCTTCCCGCTTTACTGTACAAACTTCTGTTCAGCATTGCACCAGGAAATGACAGGTTATTTCCTAGTTAAACCTAAGCAATAAGGTGTTGATTTCCACTCCAGGCGCACGCTTTCCGCGGGCGTTCCGTGGAGCCTCCTCGGCGCGAAAAGCGCCTGTGGGGTCTCCCCAGCCCCACTCCTGCAGGAGTCGGCGCCTTCCGTTCCAATCAACAATGGCTTTAACTTAGTACAAACAATAAAGTTGGGTCGGGTATCAGTGGAATCATTGGTACCCGACCTTCTAAAAATAAGGTGTGATTAACTTGTATGCTAAAAAACTATCAATCTTGTCTTCATTGTTATTAGCAGCTTCAGCGGTATTAATTGGTGTTTCGATCCTGTTTCCATGGTGGGAGCTCTTGCTGTATGCACCGCAGTATCCAGAAGGGCTAAGTATTATTGTTTATCCTAATAAACTCGATGGAAAACTTGATATCATTAATAACTTGAACCATTACATCGGCATGGCGAACTTTAGTGAAAAAAGCTTCCCCGAGCTTGGTTATCTTAGCTATTTAATCGGCGGACTTGCCGTGCTTACATTGATTGTTGCCTTATTGCGGCGCAAGCTTTACTTATATATTTTAATAGGACTGTTTGTCATTGGCGGCGGACTTGGAGTATTCGATTTACTTCATTGGTTAAATACATTTGGAACCCAACTTAGCCCAGATGCACCAATTAAAATTAAACCATTTGTACCGCCGGTAGTCGGTCAAAATCATTTTGCTAACTTTACCACTTACAGTTACTTGGGAAAAGGGGCCTATCTGATTGTACTCTCCTTTATCCTTACACTCATTCCGCTATGGAAGGATCGAAAACAATGAAAAAAGTAACGCTCTTTCTCTTCATTTTTTCTCTTTTTTCATCATGAAGCCTGAGAAAAATATGGCAGCCGAAAACTTGCAGCAGCGAATCGACTCCATGAAAGAGGGAGCGGTTGTAAAACTGCAAGATCGAACCTACGAGGGAAATCTTGTCATTCGTAAAAGCATCACAATAATCGGTTCAAAAAATACCGTGATTAAAGGAAACGGACACGGTAATGTGATTTCCATCAAGGCTCCCCATGTAAAATTGAGCCATCTTACCGTTGAACACAGCAGCATGAGCCGCGACTCTGAAGAGGAATATGCAGCGATCAAAGTTTACACAAACGGCAATACGATTGATCACATTAAGATCCGTGATTCCTTTCATGGCATTTATCTAAGCCAGGCCCATCATAATACGATTTCGGACAATGAAATCCACGGGATGGGCAAAGGGGAAATTGCGGGTCAAGGCAATGGTCTCCAAATCTATTATTCTAATAATAATCTGCTTTCTCATAATACAATCGAAGGCACCCGCGACGGGATGTTTTTCACCTATGCAAACAAAAACAAGATCGACGAAAATCATATCAGCAATACTCGTTATGGACTACATTACATGTATTCCGACGAAAACACTTTTAAAAACAATATATTCACAATGAATATAGGCGGCGCAGCCATCATGAATTCAAACCATCTTACACTCACAGGCAACCAATTTATCTTTAACTATGGAAACCAATCGTTTGGGTTACTGCTCTTGCAGGCAAATGATAATCATATAGACAAAAACACTTTTTACATGAATCAGCGAGGAATTTATCTCGATCAAGCAACCAGAAATCTTTTTCAAAAAAATAAGATCATGCAAAATCAAATTGGCATTGAGCTTTGGGCCAGTTCCAACGAGCAAACATTCACACAAAACCAAATTGTTGAAAACAACTTTCCTGCCATTGCTGTGGCAGGTCAGGGAACAGGCAACGCCTGGAGCAAAAATGGCAAAGGTAATGATTGGGGCAGTGCGTTCCCGCTTCCTGACCTCAACCAAGATGGGATTGGCGACTTCCCGGTTACCTATCAATCTTCGCTTCATGGGTTGATTGAGGACCAGGAATTAACCAGCTTATTTTTAAAAAGCCCTGCCATCACCATCTATGAAAAAATGAACGCCCTTCTCGGCCATAATGAGAAGATGTTCACGGACCGTTACCCATTGGTAACAAAAACCAAGAGCCACTTGCCACTGTATATTGTCATAGTGTTAATCGGTTTAGCACTGTTGATTTTGATAAAAGGGAGACATCGACTATGCATTACATTTGGAAGGAATGGAAAGAAAATTTAAGAGGAAAAGGGCTTTGGCTTTCTTTAAGCATTATTGCATTGATTTCCGTCAGCATCTTATTCCGCTCTACTGCCCTTTCATTTGATAAAGGCTTTTATGTCCTCTTAATTAATTTATTTGATTCGTTGATTTACTTTATCCCAATCCTTTGTTTGTTCATCGGAGCGTTTTCAATTTTTCAAGAAAAAGAACAGAAAACATTGATCATGCTGTTAACAAAAAAGGACAATTACCAGAGCTTCTTATGGAAAAAGAGCCTTGCACTTTACACCATTGTTCTCGCCCCGCTCTTGGCATGGTTTTTCGTTTATTTAGCTTTTTTAAAGTTTAACTTTGTGATTGATGGAAAAGGCTATCTTGTTTTCGTCTTGTCGATTGCTCTTTTGGCGATTGTCTTCTTGCAAATGGGGGCATGCATTGGTTCATTCTGCCGTTCACGGATGCAAATCGTGGGGGCGGCGGTTTTTGTTTGGTTTTACTTCTTTTTCATGCATGACTTTATTCTTTTGTCCGTGCTTCCAAACGTTACCGCTGACAATGTTATCTGGTTTTCACTGGCCTATTTTTTAAACCCGCTCGAAGCAGTTCGAATGTTTCTAGAAACGGGCATGGGCGTCTATTCGTTTGGCCATATGTCAAGGCTCCTGCAGGCCTTTATGTGGACGAAACCCGCATATTTTCTGATTGGCAATCTAGCTTTCTGGCTGATCGTATCCTACTTAACAGCGATATTTTTTCACCGTAAGGAGGGAAATGAATGATCTCGGTAAAAAACCTAAACCAATCCTTTGGGAAAAAGGTAGTTTTAGACGATGTCAATATTGAGATTGAACCATTTGAAATTTGTGCATTGGTTGGCCGTAACGGGGCGGGAAAATCAACCTTTATTAATAGTTTGCTAGGTTTGCTTCCTGCACATGAAGGAACGATTTCCATAAATGGATGTCCGGTTAATGCTAAAACGCAGGAATGGAAAAAATCAATTGCCTACCTACCGGAAAAATTTATGCTTTACCCGCTCCTAACGGGGTATGAAAATATGAAATTTTTTGCTGAAGCAATTTTTAAAAAAGCAGACGAGAGCCGAATTGAGTCGATGCTGCGGTCAGTGCGCCTATGGGATGACCGCAACGAGCCCATCAAAAAATATTCAAAAGGCATGCTGCAGCGCCTCGGCCTTGCGGTCACCCTGTACCAGGATGCAAACATTCTCATTCTTGATGAACCAACTAGCGGCATTGACCCGATTGGACGGGTGGAAATCCTAGAGGTTCTGAAGTCATTGCATGATAAAACGATTTTACTTTCTTCGCATCATTTGGATGAAATTAAACAGATTTGTACGCATGTTGCTTATTTGAATGAAGGAAAAATGACGAAATACACAGTTGCTGAATTTTTAGCAGCACAAAATCTGGGAGGGACAGGTTCATGAAAAAAGCGATAATCGGTGCGGTACTCTTGATGGTAGCCCTACTGTCAGGCTGCAGCTCAAGCCCGAATTATAAAATAACGATGACCAAGCAGCTTTATTTTTTAAAGGATCATGCGACTTCATTTGAAATAAAAGTAACCGAAAATAAGAAAGCTGTCTCTGGGTTGGCAATTTCCGCCGACGTATCAATGGCTAATATGGACCATGGCACAATGTCTGTTAGCTTAACAGATGAAAAAAACGGCAAGTATTCCGGGAAAGTAAAGCTTCCGATGGATGGGAAGTACGAACTTACCTTTAACATGAAAAAAGATAACAGTAAAACAGAGAAAACAATTGATTATACCGTTAAAAAGGCAGCTGGCGTTGCAATGATAAACGGTCAATGGATCAAAAATGAGGATTTGCAATTTTATCAATTAGTCAATAAACTGCAACTGGAAATTAATCGTGAGAATGCCAAGAAAACTTATACGGGCAGCCAGCTTGAAGATGAATTAGCATATATCGATTCGCAGGAAAAAAGTGCGAAGGACCAAAACCAGCTGTTAACCCAAATCATCCGCATTCGTTCCATGGCCTTACTAGCGGAGGAGCGAGGCCATCAAGTAACAACTGATGCCATCACGGGTGCAATTGCCAAAGACCATGCTCAATATGATCAATATCCCGCTGTAAAAAGCTTAATCACCAGCTTTGGCGATAAAAAGTTTAGCTCTCTAGAGGAAAAAGAATATAAATACACCATCCTTGCCGATCAAGTTATGGCTGATGTGACCGCACAGGCAAAAAAAGATAATCCAAATGTAAATGATCAAGAAGTCAACTACCAAGCCCAGCAAAGCTATGAAGACTTACTTGTTTCACAGATGGACTCGTTGAAGATTCAAATATTGTAAAGACCGAACTTGTGTCGGTCTTTATTTTTGTTCATTAACTGCTCCAACGCGGCACTATTTTTCCAGTAAATGGCTAAACGTGCAAGCCTCCTCGAAAAACGTGCAAAGCCAAGGCAAAATCCTGCAAACAAGGGCTAAAATCGTGCATCAAATGTTGAAAAACGTGCATACCCCTCTAATCGATCCAAAATGTTCTTGACCGATAATCAAAATCGCGTATAATAAAAGTGAGTAATCACTCACTTTTATAAGAGGAGGCTTTTCAATGACGCCATCCATTGTTGTAAACCAGGTTAGTAAAAGCTTTGGAAAAAAAGAAGTGTTGCAAAATGTTGATTTAACTGTCGTTCCAGGACAGATTTACGGCTTAATCGGACCATCAGGCTCTGGAAAAACAACCTTAGTTAAACTGATTGTCGGTATGGATCGCCCGACGAAAGGGGATATCCAGGTACTGGATACTGCTGTGCCAAACCTAAAATTGCTGCAAAAAATTGGCTACATGGCCCAGTCCGATGCCCTATATAACGACCTCACCGCCCGCGAAAATCTCGCCTTTTTTGCTTCGCTTTTTAAATTAAAGAAGCAGGAACAAACAAAACGAATCGAGTATGCGGCCGATTTAGTCAACTTAACCTCTGAATTATCGAAAAAAGTTCAGGCCTTTTCCGGCGGAATGAAGCGCCGCTTATCGCTTGCGATTGCCTTAATTCAGAATCCACAGGTGCTTATTTTGGATGAACCAACAGTCGGGATAGACCCGGAGCTGCGGTTATCCATTTGGAAGGAGCTTTACCGTTTAAAAGATGAAGGTAAAACAATCTTAGTGACCACACATGTGATGGATGAAGCTGAAAAGTGCGACCAGCTTGCGATGATTCGTGACGGCAGGCTCATCACCAGCGGTTCACCCTCACAGCTTAAAGAGCAATATGGAATTCAAAGTTTGGAAGAAGTATTTTTAAAAGCGGGGGGCAGCGGCCAATGAGAACACTTGCCTTTGTTAAGCGGATAATTCAGCAAATGTTCCGTGATAAACGGACACTTGGATTGATGATGGTGGCTCCGCTTGTGATTATGACTTTAATGCATTTTTTGTTCACGAGCGATACGCCCAATCCGAAGCTGGGGGTCATAAACAATGATGCTGCCCTCATTAAGGATTTGAAGAATAAAGACATTGATGTAAAAAAATATACCAAGGTTGACAATTTAAAAACGACCATCGTCGATGATCAATTGGATGGCTTCCTCACGAAGAGCGGAAGTACCTATAAGCTTACACTTAAAAATACCGACCCTGCGGCCGCAAAAGGTCTGCAAATGAAGGTCCAGCAGACGATTGCAGCCCAAACTGCCGAAAAACAAAAAGAAGGCCTCTCTTCATTTATGAAGGTCTTGCAAACAAAGCTTCATGGCGGCCCGCCGCTTAAGCTGGAAACAGTCAATGTACCAAAGGTCAATACATCCTATCTTTATGGCAGTAAGGACACTAGCTTTTTTGATTTATTGGGACCGATTCTTGTCGGATTCTTCGTATTTTTCTTTGTGTTTCTTATTTCTGGGATTGCTTTATTGCGTGAGCGGACGACAGGTACGCTTGACCGCCTCTTAGCAACTCCCATCAAGCGCCACAACATTGTCTTTGGATATCTTGCCGGATATGGGTTATTTGCGATCGTTCAAACCGTGATTGTTGTCTATTACGCTGTAAAAGTTTTAGATATTGTATTGGTTGGTTCGATTGGCTATGTTATTTTAATCAATCTGATGCTTGCCCTTGTTGCCCTGTCGCTTGGAATCCTCTTATCCGCCTTTGCTAACTCGGAATTCCAAATGATGCAATTTATTCCAATTGTGATTATTCCGCAAATCTTTTTTGCAGGGATTCTCCCTGTTGATGGGATGGCGAACTGGCTCCAGGTGATTGCAAAATGTATGCCAATGTATTACGGCGGCGATGCCTTGCAGACGGTGATGTACAAAGGCTTGGGCTGGAGTGACATTCAGTACGATATTTATGTTCTCTTCGGCTTTGCTGTTATTTTTATCGTATTAAATGTATTTGCATTGAAAAAGTATCGGAAAATATAAAGAATGATGGCCGCAACGCCGACACTATCCATATAAAGGTGATGAGACAAAATTGCCAGCTAAAAGTTTGCTTGAATTAGCTTTAGCTCAAGCGAAAAGCACTGAAAAAATGACTGAGAAGCAGCAAAAAATCGTTGAAACGGCCATTCAAATGTTTGCTGATAAAGGCTATGCATCGACGTCAACGGCGGAAATTGCCAAAGCAGCCGGTGTGGCAGAAGGGACCATTTTCCGTCATTTCGGTTCAAAAGAAAACCTGCTGCTGTCTGTGATTTTACCCTTTTTGCTGAATGCTGTTCCAGTGGTTGCCGATGAATTTATCCAAGAGGTTTTAACGAAACCATTTAACAGCTTTGAGAGCTTTTTAACCACATTAATCAAGAATCGCTTGGAATTTGTTCGAGAGAATAAACAAATTTTTAAAATACTTGTCGTTGAGCTTTTGCACCGCGATGATTTAAGGGGTCAGCTCGTTTCCTTTTTCCAAAAGGTCCCTTATCAACATGTGACTGTGATTTTGGATACATGTAAACAGCGCGGTGAATTACTGGACCTGCCTAATCCCGTCTTGATGCGAACAATGTTGACACAAGTTTTTGGTTACTTTATGGTCCGCTTTGCATTGTTTCCCGATTTAAATTGGGACGATTCACTTGAAGTCGAGCAGCTTGTTCAGGTTATTTTAAAAGGAATTGGAAAAAGAGATTAAAAACGAGGAAGACATCAGTTGTCTTCCTCGTTTTTTTACATTCGTATGAAGTTGATTTCGCCGATTTTGCCAATTATTTCGCCAAAATCATTGTTTATTTCGCTAAAATTTCATTTATACCGCCAAAAATAGGAATTATTCCGCCAATTAACATTTCCAACTAACAATCATTGACAAAAGCTATACTCGCTCCGACTTTAAAACTTCCCAAATGGCCTTTGCAACGCCGCTTTCATCATTGGGTGCTGTGACAAAATCGCATTTTTCCTTAATCAAGTCATCTGCATTTCCCATTGCAACCGCTCTGCCGGCCTTTTCAAACATCGAAACATCGTTATAGCTGTCACCAACAGCCATCGTTTCTTCTAAGGAAATACCTCTTGAAGCAACAAACCTTTCAAGCGCTATACCTTTTTGCGCATGGATGTGCGTTATTTCCATGTTCCTGTGTCCAGAAGAGCTTACGGCAATATGGGCAACCCCTTCCAACGACTTCGCAGCTTGGGCTAGTTGGTTATCATCAAAGGAAAAAGCAAGGAGTTTATATACCTTGTTATCAAACAATTGATCGTAGCTAGCAATTTCCTTAATTCTTTTCGCTCTTTCCCGGGCAAATTTCTTTGCTTCCTCAACATTGGCTTTATCATTGGCACTTGCGACGATGTTAAGAATAACTTCTACTGATTTTTCACGATCATGGGTAAACTTCCCTTGGTCTGTGTAGACTTCGAAGTAGATTCCATTGTCAGATAATATTTTTGCAACTTCCAGAACCTGTCCCTTTGTTAACGGATTGGTTGAACTGATATCCCCATCCTTTGAACGCGTTTCCGCTCCATTGACGAGAATCATCGGGCACTCAATTCCTGCTTCCTCGAGAAGATAGTTGACCTCATCATAGCTGCGTCCTGTAGAAATGACTACCTCGATTCCGTGTGCCTGAGCATCAACGATCGCTTGTCTATTTTCAGAAGTTATTTTTTTAGAAACAGAATCCAACAAGGTTCCATCCATATCTGTTGCAATACATTTAATCATGCTGTTCACACCCTTATCCATTGTATTGCCATTTTACCATACTAGTTTTGCCTATCATATATACTTGCTTCCCTCGCGATAGCTTAACCGAGAAACCTCATGATCTTGCAAAAATTCCTTTACTGAAGCGGGATTTGTCTTTGAATACTCCCGCAATGCCCAGCCAATTGCTTTTTGGATAAAAAATTCTTTGCTGCCAGCGTTTTTCAAGATATATTGATACAGCAGCCTTTCATTTGTATCTTGCTTGTGTTTTAGCTGAAAAAGGATGGCCGTGCGGCGAAGCCACATGTTTTCAGAAGTACTCCACCCATCAATATGCTCTTCAATCACTTCAGGAAACTTCCTGGCAATCGCTCCAACAGGCTTTGCGGCCAAGGTATCAACCGTATCCCACCATGATTTAGTGACAATGAAATGCTCCATCAACTGCAAATCAGGCTTCTCCAGTTTTTTCAATGATTTTTCTATGTATATTAATGCGGTATATTGATATTCTCTCTCATCCTTCTGCCACAATTCTTGAACAAATGTAGGATTAAATGGTTCCTTTAAAATCTCCATCTCTTTGAAAAACTGTTTTTCAAGTTCATTTCTTAGAGGTTTTTTAATTCCTAAAAAAGGAAAATGATCCTTCATATACTTTTCCATTGGCCCTGCAGCGGCATCATTTCGGTTTTCTTCAAATATTTTGGTTAGGAAATCGACTGCTTTTACCATAAAATCCACCCTTTCCAACATGCATAAAGCCCTTTTACCTTGCCATACTAATTTTAGCTTATTGAAAGGAGCAATGAAATGACCAAGAAATACAACAAGGGCAGCAATAATCAAAACTCACCGAAGGCAGGTCACGCCGAGTCAGAATTTGCAACAGAGTTTACGAGCGGGGATAGCAGCAAAGGGAATAAGCGCAATAAAGGCCAACAAAGCAAAACCAATCCACACACATAAAAAACCGCAAAAAAAAATGTCGAGAAACCCAATGGCACGAGTAAGCCCAGGGTTCGGACACAACTATGGAAATTTTGCTTCCCTTTGTCCGAAGATATCCTGACTTCGGACACACCTGTGCTATATTCGGCTTCCTCTGTCCGAAGATACCCTGACTTCGGACACAACCGCGATATTTTTCGATCTTTGTGTCCGAAACCAGATTTCTAACTATATACTTGCATCAATAACCGCAAAAAAAGAATGCCACAAAAATGGCATTCTTTTTCGATTATTCCTGATAAACACCAGCTAAATCACTAATTTCTTCTTCAATTCTTCTTCCGATTTCTTCCACCTTTGAAAAATCCATTGCTGCCACATAAATAGTTTCAAGCTCATCATGATATTGTTTTGCCCGTGCTAACCAAGCTGTAGCCATTTCCATTTTATTTTTATAGGAAGTAGCAATATTTTTTAGTGTGTCTTCGTAAATTTCATCGGTTCCCTGGGTGATGAGCAGTTCATACATATCAA
This sequence comes from Neobacillus sp. PS3-12, assembly GCF_030915385.1. GTDB lineage: Bacteria > Bacillota > Bacilli > Bacillales > Cytobacillaceae > JAEVLT01. Next base: position 2,500,151 of record NZ_CP133268.1, read on the forward strand.
TTATTTCATCGCCATCGCAGCTTGGGAAATATTCATGCGGGGCGGTGCTGTCAAAGATGGCAATGCCGAGTTCACGGAAAATTACCATATCAAGGCTATGTGGGTCAAAGCCACAGTGATAAACTTCAACATCAATGCCTCGTTCTTCTGCGGCAGAAGCCAGCTTTTTGAGTAATGTTGATTTTCCAGAACCAGGGCGTCCTTTGATAAAATATCTTTTTGGAATTTCCTCGGTTAAGTTAGGGACAAAATCAACAGCGCCTTTTGGTGTAGCCGCACCAAGGAAACGGTGGCGGATATCAGACTGTTTATTGATTTTGATTTTTCCAAAGAATTTTTCGATTAATTTCTTGGTTAATTGGTCAGCTTTCTTAAAGTCCATATTGCTGATATAAATTTTTTCCCAATCATCATGAATTTCCAGCGCTTCCTTAAAGGTAGCATAGGCTGTCTGAAATGATCGACTGATTTGTGTTGTTAAGCTTTGGATCCTGTCTTTTTGCAGCTTTAAGGCTTTGGTATCCCATGCAGCGCCAAGGTTAATATATTCTTCTACTGCTCCTGGTGCTTTTGGTTCAATAATATGCGGCGCTGTTCCATCAACAATACCCACTTTTAAGGCAGGGATCAACACACCATCAATGGAATCGTTATCAGATGAACAGTGGAGAAATTCAATGTCAAAGCCTCTTTCCACCCATTGTCTGCCAATTTTTTTCATTAAAGAGGATTTACCTGTTCCAGGTCCTCCTTTTAAAATAAACAATCGCTCTAGACCTTGAAGGTTTGATTCATACAAGCTATGAAAACCTCGGGCTGTATTTCCGCCAGCAAAGTAATTTCTGATTTTCTCTGTCACTTGCTTGCACTCCCTTTTTGCGTTATGCCTTTGTCAGTACTTCTTACAAACCTATCGTATGCATAACGGCAAAAATAGGTGAATGCCTATTACCATTTCGTTGGCTGTGTTAACTTTGGCTGTTGATTTCCTTTAACACATCCTTTTTGTTAGATCTGCAAAAACAGCATCACTCACATCTTTCAGGCTTTGCGGACTAACAACAATTTGTACGCCGATTTTGCCGCCGCTAACGACAATTGTCTGCAGCTCCTGGCTGCTTTCGTCAAGGAAGGTTTTGTATTCTTTTTTCATCCCAACGGGCGAGCAGCCACCGCGAATATAGCCTGTCCATTTCTGAATATCTTTTACCGGAATCATTTCAACTTTCTTTTCGCCCGCAAGGTTTGCGCATTTTTTCAAATCTAACTCTTCTTCAACCGGGATCACAAAGACAAAAAGCTCCTTACTTGCTCCTTGGGTCACAAGTGTTTTATATACTTCATGCGGTTTTTTTCCGACTTTGGCAGCAACGGAAACACCGTCAATTTTTCCATCCTTGTTATCGTAGGTCAAAACCTCATAAGCAATTTTTTTTGCATCAAGAATGCGCATCGCATTCGTTTTAACAGTTGCCATGAACATCATCCTTCCATCAGTCTTCTATCCTTGATTGTACACTTCTTTTCCATCAATTTGTCACCCGTTTGTCACTCTAATTCAAAAGACATATTGTACACTATAGATAATTGGTATTATTACCCTAATTTACATCTTTTTTCAATTAATTAATGTTATCAATTTATAAATAGTGAATAAATTCACAAAGAATATAAGAGGGTGTTACAGATGAAATACGATCTCGTTCTTCTTCATGCACCAAGCGTTTACGATTTTCGAAAAAACTCTTTACTTGCGGGTCCGATTAGTGATGTTGTTCCTTCATCACCAGTGTTTGAGATGTATCCGATTGGTTTAACGAGCATTGCTGATTATCTGGAGCGGTACGGTTTAAAGGTAAAAATCATCAACATTGCCAATCGCATGTTAATGGACCAAAGCTTTGACGTTGAAGGCAAGTTGAGGAATATTCGGACCAAGCTATTTGGTATTGACCTGCATTGGCTTCCCCATTCACATGGCAGCATTGAGCTTGCTAAAATTGTCAAAAGGCTGCATCCAGATATCCCGATTATTTTTGGAGGCTTATCATCATCCTATTTTCATAAAGAGTTAATTCAATATCCGTTTATCGATTTTGTGATGCGCGGTGATTCTACCGAAAAGCTGATGCTTCTTTTGATGAATAAATTGGAATCGGGCAGCACCCATTATGCTGATATTCCAAATTTAACTTGGAAAAAAGGGAACGAAATTGGCTATAACCCCTTGACATATGTGCCGAAGAATTTAGATGAATTTGATGTGCCAGGCTACCGCTATACGATTCGGTCTGTTTTTAAATATAAAAATTTCCTTGATCCACTTCCCTATAACGGCTGGCTTCAATATCCCAACACCGCACTGTTGACCGCAAAGGGTTGTACTCAAAACTGTTTGATTTGCGGCGGTTCAAAGGATGCCTACTCGCAAAACTGTAATCGAAACTCGATTGCCTTAAGGTCTCCGAGCAAACTGGCTGAAGATATTCAGTTTATCCAAAGGTTTAGCCGCGCGCCTATCTTTATTCTGCATGATATTCGCCAGGGCGGAGCTGAGTATGTTGATGAATTTTTAGGATTCTTGAAAAATATGAAACTCAAGAATGAACTTGTTTTTGAATTATTTCAGTACGCCGATGAGTCCTTTTTCAAAAAAATAAACGAAGCTGTTCCGAAATATAGCATTGAAGTTACGCTTGAAACTCATGAAGAGAAGCTAAGGAAGTTAAATGGTAAGTTTAGCTGCACAAATGAAAAGATAATCGAAACCATGAATTCTGCCCTTAGACACGGCTGTAAAAAGATTGATTTATTTTTCATGGTTGGTGTTCCTGGACAGACATATAAAAGTGCCTTGGAAAACATCGATTTTTGTGAAGAAATACACATTAGGTGTGGAAATGATCCAAGACTTTTTTATTTTATCTCACCGCTCGCACCGTTTCTCGATCCTGCAAGCCCAGCCTTTGAGCATCCGGAAATATACGGATACAAAAAGTTCTGTCATAGTTTGGAAGACCACCGTGCGGCGATTACACAGCCAAGCTGGAAACATATGCTCAGCTATGAAACCAATGAAATGACACGGGATGATATTGTGAATGCCACATATGATGCAGCAGAATTATTAAATGAGTTTAAGCTAAAATATTCGCTGATTGAAATTGATGCATATGTCGATATTCAAAAAAAGATTGAAAAGTCGAAGGCATATATTGAAAGAATTGATCAACTTTTAACTCTTCCGCCTGAGGAGTACAACAGGGAATTAGCTAAAGTGAAAAAGGAAATAGAAGAGTTGAATCGATATAGTATTTGTGGAAGAAATGAATTAAAGTGGGAAGTTAAGAACAATTATGCGAATTTCTTTTCGCTTGCTTTAGTCGGTTTAGAGCAGCTATATGAAGACTATGCTATCAAAGTGCGGCATCAGCTAAGTCCGAAAAAACGTGAGCAGGTTGAGCTTGAGGTTGCGAAAATTAAGTAATACACAAAAAGGGTATCCGATTTATTATGATCGGTACCCTTTTTTCTGTTGATTTAACTTGTCAGCGGCAGTGTGTGACTTTATCATCTTAGTGACCGCCCAGGTAGGCATTTCTGATTTGGTCGCTTTGGTTCAGTTCTTCGGCAGTTCCTGAGGCGACAATTTTGCCTGTTTCGATGACATAGGCACGGTGTGCAATCGATAATGCCATGTTGGCATTTTGCTCAACTAATAAAATCGTTGTTCCCGTTTGGTTAATTTCACGGATAATATCAAAAATCGTTTTAACCAACAATGGTGCGAGCCCCATCGATGGTTCATCCAGCAGAAGCAAACGAGGCCTTGCCATTAACGCCCGCCCCATTGCAAGCATTTGCTGTTCACCGCCGGATAATGTTCCAGCTTGTTGCTTTTTCCGCTCAAGCAAACGCGGGAATAACTGATACACTTTTTCAAAGTCCTCACGGATCCCTTGTTTATCCTTGCGTAAATAAGCGCCTAATTCAAGATTTTCCTCAACGGTCATCCCCGCAAAAATCCGCCGTCCTTCGGGAACATGAGAAATTCCTTTTTTCACAATTGCCTGGGCAACTTTCCCGGCAATCGATCCTCCTTCAAAGGAAACCTCGCCTTTCTTTGGCTTTAGTAATCCAGAAATGGTTTTTAACAATGTACTTTTACCGGCGCCATTTGCTCCAATTAAGGTCACAATTTCCCCTTCGTTTATTTCCAGGGAAACACCTTTTAGGGCATGGATATTACCATAAAAAACATCAATATCATTGATCTTTAACATTTTATGAAACCTCCTCGCCCAGGTATGCTTCGATAACCTTAGGATTGTTGCGGATTTCTTCTGGTGTACCTTGGGCAATCAATTGTCCATGGTCAAGAACATAGATGCGTTCACAGACGCCCATGACTAGCTGCATATCATGCTCAATCAGCAATACCGTTAATGAAAATCTTTCCCTGATAAAAGCAATTAACTCCATTAATTCATGAGTCTCCTGAGGGTTCATCCCTGCAGCAGGTTCATCCAGCAGCAAGAGTTTTGGATATGCCGCTAATGCCCGAGCAATTTCGAGACGGCGCTGCTGCCCATACGGCAGGTTTTTTGCCTTTTCATTGAGAAACCCTTCAAGCTTAAATATTTTTAAAAACTCAATTGCCTTTTCTTCCATTTCCTTTTCTCCAGAAAAGTAAGAGGGAAGACGAAGAATCGAACTTAACATCGAATGCTTGGCAAGTGAATGATAAGCAACCTTAACATTATCAAGCACTGACAATTCGCTGAACAAACGGATGTTTTGGAAGGTACGGCTGATTCCTTTTCGCGTAATCCGATGTGGCGGTAACCCATTTAATTTTTCCCCGCTTAAAGAAACCGTTCCTTCCGTAGGGACATAAACACCGGTTAACAGGTTGAAAAAGGTGGTTTTTCCGGCACCATTCGGACCAATTAAACCAACAAGCTCACCTTGTTTTAATTCCATATTTAAGTCGGAGACTGCTTTTAAGCCGCCAAAGCGAATCCCGACCTGATCGACTTTTAGCAATGGAGTATTCTCTGTCATTGTATATTTCCTCCTTTAGCGGAGTTTCGTCCTTTAAAGAATGAAGTTAATTCTTTTGTTCCCATCAAGCCTTGTGGACGGTAAAGCATCATGATAATTAACACCAAGCTGTAGATAATCATCCTTGTTTCAGGGTAATCTTGCAGGAAGGTGGAAATAATCGTCAACAGGATCGCAGAAATGACCGCACCTGATAAACTTCCTAACCCGCCAAGAACCACAAAAATTAAGATATCAAATGATTTCAAAAAGCCAAAGTTGGATGGTTGAATAATGTAGAAATTATGGGCATATAATCCGCGGGCAATTCCTGCAAAAAATGCGCCAATCGCAAACGCTGCTACCTTATAAAAAGTAGTATTAATTCCCATTGCATCTGCCGCAATCTCATTTTCACGAATCGAGATACAAGCTCTTCCGTGAGTTGAATTCGTAAAATTGTTGATCACAACAATCGTAAAAAGCATACAGCCTGCAATCCATGGCCAGGTTGTTAAATGGGAAACTGACAATCCGCTTGCTCCGCCGACATAATCAATATTAAGTAAGATAATTCTGAGTATTTCACCGAAACCAAGAGTGGCAATCGCTAAATAGTCACCTTTTAATCTTAAAGTAGGAATACCAATAATAAGTCCTGCTACTGCAGCTGCTAATCCGCCGACCACTAATGCAAGTCCAAATGGAAGCTGCAGCTTCATGGTGATAATTGCTGAGGCGTAAGCACCAACTGCAAGAAAACCAGCATGGCCAATTGAGAATTGACCTGTAATTCCAATAATCAAGTGCAAACTTACTGCAAGAATAATATTAATGCCGATAAAAAACAATGTATTGACATAGAAGGGATTTAAGCTGCCTCCAGTAATTAAAAACTGGACGACTACTGCAAACACCACAGCCAAAACGATTGAGGACCAGAAGCCCTTGGTATGTTTGATTGTATTCATCGCTTTAGCCCCCCTTAAACTTTTTCCCTTATATTTTTACCAAATAATCCAGATGGAAGGAAAATTAAAATTAGGATTAAGACAACAAATGCCACAGCATCACGCCATAAGGAGTAACCTAGGGCACTGACAAGTGCTTCAATCACACCAAGTAATAATCCGCCGACCATCGCACCTGGGATATGACCGATTCCACCTAATACTGCTGCGACAAACGCTTTTAATCCAGGAATGATCCCCATTAATGGTTCAATTTTTGTATAATACACCCCAAAAATAACTCCGGCAGCACCGGCAAGCGCAGAGCCGATGGCAAATGTCGCTGAAATCGTATTATCGACATTGATCCCCATCAATCTAGCTGCATCCATATCCTCAGAAACAGCACGCATGGCCTTACCTGTTTTGGTTTTATGAACGATAAATTGCAAAATCACCATTAATATAACTGAAACGAGTAAAATAAATAATGACTGGCTGTTAATTTCCACCCCGAAAATTTTTAAAGCCTTCTCTGGAAGTACATTGCTTGGATAGGCCTCAGGCTGGGCACCGCGAAGATAAATTGTACCATATTCAATCAATAACGATACTCCAATTGCTGTAATCAAGGCAGCAATTCTTGTTGCATTTCGTAGCGGTTTATAAGCAATCCTCTCAATCACCACTCCTAATATTGCACAAATGACCATGGAAAGGATTAATGCAGGGAAAAAGCCTAAATGAAATTTAGCGATTGCAAAGAATCCAATAAATGCCCCAACCATAAATACGTCACCATGGGCAAAGTTGATTAATTTAACGATTCCATATACCATCGTATAGCCAAGGGCAATCAAGGCATAGATACTGCCAAGTGATATACCGTTAACCAACTGCTGGATAATCTCCATTTTCTCACACTCCTTTAATTGGACAAATAATGGGCAATAGGGAGAATAGATTCTCCCTATTAATTTATGAAACTATTATTTTGTCCAGTATGACTACTTTTATGCTTGTCCAGCTCCAGCCCATACGTCGCTAAGCGGTCGCTTCCGCTTTTCTATTATGGATTAACCTTTGTTTTGAATTGAGCTTGTCCGTCTTTGTACTCTAGAATAACTGCTGATTTGATTGGGTTATGATTTTTGTCTAGCTTTAAGTTACCTGTTACTAGTTTCAAATCGCTTGTTTTAGCCAAGGCTTGCTGAATTTTTTGCGGGTCGCTGCTGCCGGCACGCTTGATGGCATCTGCAAGCATATATGCAGTATCATACCCAAGGGCGTTAAAGGTATCAGGTGATTTCCCACTATATTCAGCTTTGAATGCTTTAACAAAATCTTGAACCTTTTGATCAGTATCTTGAGAAGAATAATGGTTTGTGCTGTACGTATTATTTAAGGCCTTGGCACCGGCAAGTTCAACGAGTTTTGGAGAATCCCAGCCATCGCCACCGATAATTGCTCCAGTAAATCCTATCTCACGAGCCTGCTTTACAATTAAGCCTGCTTCTTCATAGTAGCCTGGCAGATAGATAAAATCAGGGTTTGCTGCTTTAATACGTGTTAATGTTGCATGGAAGTCTGTATCCTTTGCTACATATGCCTCTTCAGAAATAACTTTACCGCCATTTTTCTTAAACTGTGTTTTAAATGCAGCGGAAAGTCCTTTTGAATAGTCGCTTGCACTATCGATTAAGACTGCAGCCGTTTTTTGTTTAAGATCTTTTGAAGAAAAGTTTGCTGCAACTATTCCTTGGAATGAATCAATAAAGCATGTACGGAACACAAAGTCATTTAATTTGCCATCTTTAACCGTAATATCTTCTGCTGTACCAGATGGAGTAATCACCGGCACTTTATTATCTGTGGCAATTTGTATTTCCGCCTTTGTATCTGTACTTGTTGCTGGTCCGACAATTGCTGAAACTTTATCCTGGCTGATTAGTTTAAGAGCAGCATTTGTTGCCTCAGCAGCATCTGATTTATTATCAACTTTCACTATTTGAATTTTGCTACCGTTGATCCCTTTTTTATTGATTTCATTTACACCCAATTGAAACCCGTCTGTAAGTGATTGTCCGTATGAAGCAACCCCGCCAGATAATTCCATATTGACACCAATTTTGATTGTTTTACTGTCTCCGCTGCTGCTGGAACTGCCTTGGCCTTGTGCGCTACATCCAGCCATTACGCCTGCCGCTAACATAAACGACATCATGGCTCCTGCTACTTTTTTCTTATTCATTGTTTACCCCCCATTTTTGTTTTTAAAAGAAACAGTCGAAACTTGTTGAAAGCCATCGAATATTTCTAATAAAATTTAATATTCTGACAATATTGTACAAAACAAATCTTGATTCGTCTAGTACCGATGTCGTTATTTTAATATAATTAAAAATTTTTGTAAATATATTTTTTTACAAATTATTTAAACTATTCTAATTTCCATATAATTTAGAAATTCCTTTATTTCAAGGCATAAGAAAAGGTCCACACAAATGGGGACCTTTAAAGGTTATACTAATTCTTTTCGCTTTGTTTCTTTTCCAGCAAATAATACTGTGAACGCTCCTACTAAAACGGCGATACAGAAAATTGTAAAAATCATGGAGATTGATGTCTTTTGGGCGACAAGATAGCCGACCAATAATGGTCCAAATACACCGCCAATGCGGCCAATGGCGGCTGCAAGGCCGGCACCGCTGCCGCGGATATTTGTTGGGTATTGCTCCGGTGTGTAGGCATACAATGCGCCCCAAGCACCAAGGTTAAAGAATGATAACAAGATTCCAGATGTCATAAGTAATGCTGTTGAAGCCGCTGTTCCAAATAAATACGCGCTAATGGCTGTACCAATTAAGTAAACAACCAAGACAAATTTACGGCCGAATTTTTCAATAAACCATGCAGCGGTAAAATATCCCGGCAGCTGGGCAAGAGTCATAATTAAAACATATTCAAAGCTTTTAATTAAGCTAAAGCCCTTCATAATCATAACGCTTGGCAGCCACAAAAACATACCATAATAAGAGAAAACTACACAGAACCAGAGAACCCACAGGACAACGGTCTGCCTGGCATTATCTTTCGAAAAAAGCTTTGCGATACTTTCAAATACAGATGCTTTTTCCTTTGGCTGTAAAGAAGTATATCGAGGTGAATCAGGCAAGCCCATCCTTAAATAAATGGTATACAGGGCAGGAAGGGCACTGATCAGCATCGCTACCTGCCAGCCAAATTTCGGAATAATAAAATACGATATAACAGCAGCGACAAGCCAGCCAACTGCCCAAAAACTTTCCAAGAGGACAACAATCCGCCCGCGGCTCTCTGTTGGGACAGATTCCGAAACAAGGGTAGAAGCCACTGGAAGTTCCCCGCCTAAACCCATTCCGATTAAGAACCTTAAAACAACAAAGATCGTCAATGATGTCGAAAATGCGGATAAACCGCTGCAAACTGAAAAAAGTAATAAAGTAAGAATAAAGACATTTTTGCGGCCAATGCGATCAGCCATTAAACCAAAAAGTAGTGCTCCTACAGCCATACCGATGGAATTGATACTACCAATCCAGCCCATCTGCTCAGTTGATAAATTCCACTCAACCTTAAGTGCTGCAATAATAAACGAAAGCATTCCAACATCAAGTGCATCAAACATCCAGCCTGTTCCGGCGATACCCAGCAGCTTGCCCGTTGAAACTTCTTTCTTTCTTATGATGTGTGCCCTTTGCTCGTAAACACTCACAATGAATTTCTCCTTTATAAAAAGAATAAAAAACTACTACACTTATTCTATCAAGTGTCTTGACAGTTGTCACGACTTTGGAAAACTTTCCTCTTTTCTATACAAAAACTTCCATTGATTTTTAATTATCCCACAGTGTCTAACATTTTATGACAATATAACTGTCGGAAAAAAGAGGAAAAAAATAACAATATCTGAATTTACAGATTATTTACATAAATGTATAATTACACTTGTATTCAAACGAAGGGGGGACAGTTCTTCTTGTAGTTTCACTTTAAGGGGGGTATATTTATTGAACAATAATGAAAACGCTTTACAAGATTCATTACAGGACGGTACTGAAATCGATTACTCAAAGATTGTGCAATCATCTTCATTTCAAAAACTTCTTCGTGAAAAACGCAATTTTATCATTCCTTGGTCCATCTTCTTCTTGGTCTTTTACTTTACACTTCCAGTCCTGACATCATACACATCTATTCTTAATCAAACAGCATTCGGGTCGATTAGTTGGGCATGGGTGTTTGGCGCCGCTCAATTTATTATGACATGGGCATTATGTATCATTTATACCAATCGTGCTTCAAGGTTTGACAAAACTGTTGAAACGATTAAAGAATCAGCTGCAAAGGGAGGTTTTTAATCGTTGAATACAACGGCCTTTACACTATTTCTAATTATTGTCGCACTAACACTCATCGTAACGTATATCGCTTCGAAACGGACAAAAACCACAAGTGACTTTTACACGGCAGGATCGAGCCTGACTGGCTGGCAGAATGGCCTTGCCATCGCAGGTGACTATATGTCAGCAGCATCCTTTCTCGGAATTGCTGGAATGATCGCTCTTTCTGGTTTTGATGGTTTCTTTTACAGTATTGGTTTTTTAGTTGCCTATTTAGTAGTCTTATATATTGTAGCTGAACCGCTCCGAAATCTTGGTAAATTTACCGTTGCTGATATGATTGCGGCCAGGTTTAAAGAAAAAAATGTCCGCGGTGTTGCAGCTTTAAATACAATTACCATTTCGATTTTCTACATGATTGCCCAGCTTGTCGGTGCTGGAGCATTGATAAAGCTTTTACTTGGCTTGGACTATATCTATTCTGTTTTAATTGTAGGCGTATTGATGACTGTTTACGTTGTGTTCGGCGGGATGATGGCAACTAGCTGGGTACAAATTATCAAGGCCTTATTGTTAATGGTGGGTACAATCATCATTTCCTTCATGGTATTCGCGAAGTTTGATTTTAGCGTGATGAAGATGTTTGACCATTTAAAAACAGCCACACCGCTTGGAACTGGATTTTTAAATCCTGGTAATAAATTTAAGGATCCATTGGATACGATATCCCTTAACCTCGCATTAGTATTGGGTACAGCGGGACTTCCTCACATCCTTACTCGCTTCTTTACCGTAAAAGATGCAGTAACTGCCCGCAAATCAGTTGTATTCGCAACATGGATCATTGGTATTTTCTACGTTATGACGATCTTTTTGGGCTTTGGCTCTGCCGCTTTTGTTGGTTATGATAAAATTGTTGCCGCGAATGCTGCTGGCAATATGGCTGCGCCGCTGCTCGCCCAAGCATTAGGCGGAGATTTCTTATTTGCGTTAATTTCCGCTGTTGCGTTTGCCACCATTCTCGCGGTTGTTGCCGGGCTTGTTCTGTCTGCCGCTTCAGCATTTGCCCATGACTTTTACAGTCAAATTCTTCGTCACGGCAAAGCTACGGAAAAAGAACAGGTTGTTGCCGCACGTTGGGCATCGATCGGCGTTTCCGCTTTATCGATTATCTTAGCTTTGTTTGCGCAAAAAATGAATGTGGCATTCTTAGTAGCGTTAGCTTTCGCCGTTGCTGCTAGTGCCAATCTGCCAATTATTCTGTTCACGATTTTCTGGAAACGGTTTAATACAACGGGTGCAGTTACCGGAATGGTGGTCGGGCTTCTCAGTGCACTGGTCCTTGTGGCTATCAGCCCGAATATTTGGTCTCCTGAAGCAGGGAAAGCGATTCTTGTCGGTCAGCCTCGCTTCCCGCTCGGCAACCCAGGAATTGTCTCGATTCCCTTAGGCTTTATTGGAGCCTATCTTGGAACTGTGTTTTCTAGTAAAAGGGTTGATGAGAAGAAATTTGATGAAATCCTTGTTAAGGCTAATACAGGGTTATAACTGAATAGCAGAAAAAGACGTATGCCAAAGGGGGCATACGTCTTTTTCATGACTATAGGATTAAATCGACATCAGCTTTTTCAAGTGGTATGCTTTAAGTAAGCTAGGACCTCATTGTCGGAATAATTATTTGAATTTTTAAATATTTTAAAAGAAGGGGGTTGTAGAAGATGAAATGGATCAAAAAGCTTAAAGATAGGATCACTGGATTAACTGATGCGATCGCCCGCTTTCCATTAACGACTGTTTATCTCTTGGCAGCAGTGATTATCAATGCTTATGACATCAATACTGAACAGAGCATATCTAAATTATTGTTAACCTTTTTGGTAGGTGCCTTTCTTAGTGCTGTTTCTCAAGTTGCCTATGAACGCTTTTTTACTAAGATATCCTCCCGCTTTGTTTTAATGGGTTTAGTTGTCTTGCTGACAGCATGTTACGGGCTCATCATTCGACCAGCGCCAAAATTAAGTATGGAAATTGGAGTTAGAACAGCCGTTGCCTTGTTTGCCCTCTTTATTGCCTTCATTTTGGTTCCCGTCATAAAAAGTAAAGTGAATTTTAACAAGAGCTTTATGATAGCCTTTAAGTCCCTTTTTAATACCCTATTCTTTTCTGGCGTCATTTTCGCAGGCATCAGCATTATTCTCACAGCCATAAACTTGTTGATTTTTGCAGTGAATTACAGGGCTTACCCACACATGGCAAATCTAATCTTTGTCCTTTTCGCACCGATGTATTTCTTATCACTCATACCCAAATATCCTGGAGCAAAAACGCTTGAGAATCCACAGCAAATAGAAACGGTCAACACCATTTCAAAGTGTCCAAAATTTTTACAAATACTAATCTCCTATATTATTATCCCCTTAGTAGCCGTATTCACCTTGATCTTAGTGATTTATATTATTAAAAATATCAGCGGTACGTTTTGGACTGATAACTTGCTAGAACCGATGCTTGTTTCTTATGCCATCACCGTTATTTTAGTCTATATTTTAGCTAGTGAAATCGAAAATAAGTTTACGGTCCTTTTTAGAAAGATATTCCCTAAAGTTCTTGTGCCCATTGTCCTTTTTCAGATTACAGCCTCGATTCTAAGTTCAGCTGATACAGGGATCACACACACCCGCTATTATGTAATCTTGTTTGGTATATATGCTGCAGCTTCGGGTGTACTTTTGAGTATCCTGCCTATACGAAAAAACGGCGTGATCGCTGCGTTATTAATTGTGTTTGCGACAATATCGATTGTTCCTCCAGTTGACGCATTCACCATCAGCCGCAACAGCCAGACTCAGACACTAAAAAATGTGCTTGTGAAGAATCACATGCTTAAAGATAAGATTATCAAGCCGAACGGCTCCATTTCTGATAAGGATAAAAAGACAATCACAAATGCCGTATATTATTTAAACAGAATGGAATATACCAAAAAGATTAAATGGCTGCCAAAACGTTTTAATGCAGATGCTGACTTTTATCAGACTTTTGGCTTTAAAGAATACCAGGACCAGCGAATGATTGATCAATCGGTTTACCTTAATCTTGAACCGTCCTTTTCGGTATCGATCAGCGGCTATGATAGCTTTGTGCAAGCCGGAATAAATTCGTATGGGAAACCTGGCAATGGAACAAATAGTGTGATTGATAAAAGAGGCCAAAAGTACACATTAAATCAGGATACTTCGAACGGCCAAATTGAGCTTAACTTAATGGGAGCGAATGATCGAAAGTTGATTAGCTTTAATACCCAGGAAATATTTGATCGATTTTCCAATTATCAATCCACAAAAGGGCAAATGTCCGTAAAAGAAGCAACCTTTACAAAGGAAAATGATCAGGCCAAGATCACGATTGTCGTACAAAGCCTCGGAATTGACAAACAAAGTAAGCAGAATAATAACGCATCAGTATTTGTTTTTGTTCAGATTAAATAACATTAAAGCCACGCAGGCTATCTGCGCGGCTTTTTCGATTAATCCAATGCCCCTTCGACATTCTTAAATTGATTAAAAAACATATTGTAGTATCTTCCACGCTGAGCTATTAGTTCATCGTGGCTGCCTTTTTCAATAATTTGGCCATGATCAATCACCATAATATTGTCAGCATCACGAATCGTATTTAGTCGATGTGCGATGATAAAGGTCGTGCGGTCCTTCATGATCGACAACAGGGCATCCTGGATATGAAGCTCTGTCCTTGTATCAATACTGCTTGTTGCTTCATCCAATATGAGCAATGCAGGCTTAGCAAGAATCACGCGGGCAATCGCTAAAAGCTGACGCTGACCTTGGCTTAGATTACCTCCATTTTCTGACAGCATCGTATCGTAGCCATTGGGGAGCCGCTTGATAAACACATCAGCATTCGCCATCCTTGAAGCGGCCACTACTTCATCATCGGTTGCTTCAGGTTTACCGTATTTAATATTTTCCTTAATTGTTCCCGAAAACAAATACGTATCCTGGAGTACAAAGCCAAAGCTTCTCCTTAAGCTATCCCTTGTATATTCACGAATGTCCCTGCCGTCAATCAGCACCCGTCCCTCCGTTACGTCATAAAACCTCGTCAACAAGTTCACAATCGTTGTTTTTCCAGCCCCTGTCGGCCCTACTAATGCCGTACTCGAGCCAGGACTTGCATCAAAGCTGACATTTTTTAAAATCGGTACATCGGCACGGTAGCCAAAGCTGACGTTTTCAAAAACAACATGCCCCTTTGGACTTTCTAACCGCACCGCCCCATTCATATCTGCAGGCTCTTCTTGTTCATCGATAATTTCAAACACACGCTCAGCTCCAGCCACGCCGGACTGCAAAATGTTAAAAATATTGGCCATGTCATTTAAGGGTCTGCCAAATTGACGGGAATACGTGAGAAAACTGGCAATTATTCCAATCGTAATGATGCTTTTAACAGCCAGAATACCGCCGACCACTGCTACGACTGCAAAGCCAAGGTTATTAATAACGTTCATAATTGGCATCAGGAAACCAGACCAGATTTGCGCCTTAAGGCCGACCTCACGCAGCTCTTTATTCACCGTTTCAAATTCTTCAATTGCTTTTTCCTCATGATTAAATGCTTTGACAACCTGTAATCCTGAAATCGTTTCCTCGATATGACCGTTCAATTTTCCCAGCTGTACCTGCTGGTTTTTAAACAAAACACTCGTTTTCCGGGCAATGGTTTTCGTCAACAAAAACACGAGTGGAACCGTAATTAAACTGGCCACAGTGAGAATTGGACTTAGTACCAGCATCATGATGAATGAACCTACCAAGGTAATCGCCCCTGACATCAGTTGGGTGGTAGATTGTGAGACCGTACTGCTGACGTTATCGATATCGTTCGAAAGCCGGCTCATCAATTCTCCATGTGTTCTTATATCAAAGAAGGCGACTGGTAACCTTTGCAGTTTTTGAAAAAGATGACTTCTCAGGGTCTTGACAATCCGCTGGGAGACGCCAGCCATTAGCCAGCCCTGTAAAAAAGTAAGCAAGGCATCAAACAAATAGGCCCCTAATAAAATGAAGATAATCAATTCAAGAATAGAAAAATCAACGCTTCCCTTATGAAGATGCATCGCATCCACTGCTTTACCCATCAAATACGGTGCTAATAAGGTAAGCGCTGCATCAATGACAATAAATGAAAAAATAATCGATAACATTTTTCTTTCTCTGCCAAAATAAACCCACAGCCTTCTCAAGGTCCCTTTAAAATTCTTTGGTTTTACGACGGGGCCGCGAAATCGGCCGGCACCGCCACCAGGACGTCCGGGACCTGGAATATGCGGTGCTGCACTTTTTGTTTCTTGCTGTGATTGACCTGCCATGTCAGCGCACCTCCTTGCCCATCTGCGACTGATAAATTTCCTGGTAAATCTGACAGTCTTTTAATAATTCCTCATGCCGTCCTAATCCCGCTACTTCACCATGGTCTAAGACCACAATTTTATCGGTATCCATAATAGAGGTAATTCGCTGGGCAATCAGCAGACAGGTGAGGCCCTTGGCGTATTTTTTCAATGAATCTTTGATTCTTGCTTCGGTTGCGACGTCGACTGCACTCGTACTATCATCAAGAATTAAAATTTCAGGGTTCCGTACTAAGGCACGAGCAATGGAAATTCTCTGTTTTTGCCCACCAGAAAAATTGACGCCGCCCTGACCAATCCTTGTATCATAACCTTCAGGGGCAGCTTGGATGAAATCATTAGCCTCTGCCATCTTTGACGCCTTCTCAATTTCCTCTATCACTGCTTTGTCATTTCCCCAGCGGACGTTCTCGGCCACGCTGCCAGTAAATAAAATATTTTTTTGCGGAACAATCGCAATTTTTTCTCTAAGCTTCTTGGGGCTTAACTGTTGAATATTCACGCCATCCACCTTTACAACACCAGAGGTAACATCATAAAAGCGGGGGATCAGGTTCACCAATGTACTTTTTCCTGATCCGGTAGAACCGATGATTCCTACCGTTTCGCCAGGAAGGATGGTCAGGTTAATTTTCTTCAAAACAGGCTCGCCTGATGTTCCTTCATAGGAAAAGGTTACGTCTTCAAAGTCGATTCTGCCTTTTTCAGTTGTTTCTTCAGTTTGGACATTGCTCCATGTGATATTTTCCTCGATGGAAAAAACTTCAGCAATGCGGCCTGTAGAAGCTTTGGCTCTAACAAAGATATTAAATACCATGGAGACCATCATCAACGAGAAAAGGATTTGGGTCATATAATTGATGAAAGCAACAATATGGCCGACATGCATGCTGCCATTGTTTACGCCAATGCCGCCAAGCCAGAGAACACCGACAATCCCCAAATTGACTGTCAGCATGATGGCCGGGCTAAATACAGACATATTCCGATTAGCCCTTATTGATTTATTCTGAAGCTCTTCATTGGCTGAGCTAAATTTTTCCACCTCAAAATCGAAACGATTGAAGGCTTTAACCACTCTGACACCTGATAAATACTCTCTCATCACACCGTTTACACGGTCAAGTGATTTTTGAACTTTAAGAAAAAGGGGAAAGCCTAACCTTATATTCACCATAATGAGGATGGCAACAACAGGAACAACTACAACAAGAACGACGGATAGGGGGGGATTTAAACGGACCGCCATCACCAAGGCACCGATGCCAACAAGTGGTGCCTTTACAAACATCCTCATCAAGCCATTGACAAAAACCTGTACTTGGGTGACATCATTGGTAAGTCTTGTAACAAGTGAGGCGCGGTCAAATTTATCGATATTTTTAAAGGAAAGGGATTGAATTTTACGGAACAAATCAGATCTTAAATCGGAGCCAAAGTTTTGCGATACGATGCTTGCCAATACGCTCCGAAGTGAGGCAGCCACTGCCCCAAAGGCTGTAATTAATAGCATCACACCGCCCATTTTTAATACATAGGATAAGTCTCGGCCAGCAACCCCAACGTCAATGATTTTTGACATAATCGTTGGCTGCAGTAGGTCACAAAGGGCTTCACATGCTAAAAATAAAACAGCGGTACTAAATAGCTTCCAATATTTTCTCACGTACTTTCTTAGGAAATGCATTTTTATTCCACCTTCATGGCCGATCTCTGTGTGTCCTGGATGGTGCTGATCCCATCCAAGTGCAGGCTCCTATATTATAATTTTGGCGGGGGGATTAAACAAATTAAAAATCTTAAAAGAACCAAAGAAAAAGCAACCGTTTTCAATTTAACGGCTGCTTTTTAATAAATATTTAAGCTTTGCGGAATTCGTGGACCCATACTCTCATTTGCGGTACCCATGGCATGCCCGGATGAATGGAGAGGATGGATTGTTTGTAGTCTTCCAGGCTATCGAAGCCTTCCTGGCGTGCATTTTCATCCGTCAACTCTCCAAGTGATTGGGAATAGACACGCTCGACAACAAAGTCTTGTCCTTCCAGTGTCATCACTTCGCCGACATCCGCATATCTACCATTCCTGCGTGTGGCTGTTTTCTTTCCTTCAAGTACCTTTTGAACATCTTCCTTTAAGGTAACTAACCGCTCAACACTGCATGTTTTTGGCGGCAGTTCGTTATTTTGCTGTACATTTGTCATTTTACTCTTCCTCCTTCTTCAACAGGTGTATTTTACCATATCCATGTTGAAAATAAAAAAAACATGTTTGAGCATGTTTGTATAAAATAACAAGGGTTGTTCATATAATGAGCCTATTAGAGATCGTTTCTGAAAGAAGGGTGTTATGTGGCAAGTTTAGGATTATTAATGATTCGCTTGGTTATTGGTTTGACATTCGTCGGGCATGGGGCTCAAAAGTTATTTGGCTGGTTTGGAGGCCCTGGTTTAAGCGGATTCGGAGAATGGCTGGGGACGATTGGAATCAAAAATGGCGGAAAAACTTGGGCCTTACTCGCCGGATTGTTTGAACTCATCGGTGGTTTGCTGTTTGCTGCGGGGCTCCTTACCTGGGTTGGAGCGATTCTCATTACCATCGTTATGATTGATGCGATTGCCACCGTTCATGGCAAAAACGGTTACTGGCTGACCAATGGCGGATTTGAGTATAACCTTGTTCTCATTGCAGTTGTCATAGGAGTAGCTTTAATCGGGCCGGGAGACTTTGTATTATTATATAAACCGTGAAGAAAGGCCGACCTTAAGCAGGATCGGCCCGTTTATATTCTAAACATTCAAATCTCTCTTTTTGTAAAATACATAGGTTACGGCCGTCAGCGCAATAATTAAAGAACTTGCCAGGATAATGTACACTGCATCCAGCCCGCTACCGGACATGATATTTTTTGCTTCAAAATACTTAAATGGAGTTAAGTATTTTAATGGTTCAATATGATCATTTAAATCAACGATGATCGATAATAAATAGGTGATTAAAAGTATTCCTGTCGCTAATGATGCTGCTGTTTTTGGTTTCTTTTTCACAGCTGCGATTGCACTGCCAATGACCATAAACAAAAGCTGTAAAATAAACATTCCGATCATTAAAACAGCAATTTCACCGTTAACCGATTCGCCCTTGTTGTATTGTCCAACGAGAATTACCGAGGAAATAAAAGTTACCAGATTAAAAATAACGATATTTACTAATACAGCCAGCAATTTCGCAGTAATGATGGCCGTTCTTGAGACTGGCTTTGCGAATAAAAATTCAAACGTTTTATCACGCTCTTCTTTGGCAAAAATTGCAGCTCCCAGCATCGCAGCGTGGATCGTCGCCATTAACAGCAGATAGAGATACAACATTCCGAAATAGACACTGGCCTTTGATAAATCCCCTGAATTAAAACCCAGTACAACCCTCATTGATTTTGGCAAGCTTGCTGCGAGTTCATTGATTGATTGACCAGAGGAAGAATACGCCGAGTACTTTGCCATCCCTGATACAACCATTAGGAAAACTCCAATACTCCAAAAAATAAGCGATTTTCGATGGGCCTTTAATTCTCTTAAAAATACATTCATCACGAAACCCCTCCGTTTAGTTTAAACAGCATGGATATCCTTTTTGGTGTAAATCATGAAACTTGCTGCAACTGCTGCAATAATAATGATGGCACCGACAACTAAAAAGGAAGCTTCAAAGCTTGCGTGTTTCAAAATATAAGTATTGTCAAAGTACTTAAATGGCGAAAAGTAGCGTTTTACTTTTTCTCCTGTTGTATCACTGAACATACCCAGAAAATAGAAAGCAAAGACAACTGCAAGCGAGACGCTGAGCACTGATTTAAGTTTCAATCCACTCACAGAAACAATAAATCCCAGAGCCAGGAATATCAGTTGAACAAAAAACATCGTAAGTGAAAGCATAATAAAGATTTTAAAACTAAAATCATCGGTCTTTACTTGAAATGCCATAATACTTGCAGCTGCAATAAAAATGATGTTTGTAATCACAATCGAAGCAAATGCAGCGAACATTTTAGCTGTTAAAACGGTTGTGCGAGTGACCGGTTTTGTTAACAAAAAATCTGCTGTTTTTTCACGGACTTCCTTGCTGATAATGGACGTACCAAGATTCATAGCCTGGATCGCACCGCAAAGGGTAATAAATGACAAAGGAAAACAGTAGAATCCCAGAATAGAGACGAGATTACCTAGATTAATCCCCAATGCATTTCTGATTGCTGGCGGATAATTCTCCATTACTTTTTTAAAAGCCTCTGTATCCTTTGAAAAACCAGGATAAAATGACATAAACAGCATAACAATTGCTACTAAAGATATCGTCCAAATGATGGTCGACTTCCGGTAAGCCTTCAATTCATGATAAAAGATATTCATAGTCTATCAGGCCTCCACTTCATAATAATGCATAAAGATCTCCTCAAGGTCTGGTTCTTCAATCCAAAGATTCGTAATCTCAATTTCTGTTATCTTTTTCAAAATATCATTAATATTTCCTCTAAATAAGAAGGTGATCACGTTATCCTTTACTTCTAATTTATTGATGCCTTCCAGATTAAAATAATCCAGGCCCAGCTTCGTTTTTGTCTCAATTTTTATCTTTTTATAGTTGTTTTCCTGTAAAGTACTGATTTTTTCAACGGTAACAAGCTGGCCTTCTTTAATGATGGCCACCCGATTACATAACTTTTGAACTTCACTTAAGATATGAGATGAAAATAGAATCGTTGCGCCTTTTTTATTTTCTTCTTGAAGTAATTCAAAGAACTTTTGCTGCATTAAAGGGTCCAACCCGCTTGTCGGTTCATCCAAAATAATTAATTTGGGTTCATGCAAGAGTCCTTGAACAATTCCGACTTTCTTTTTGTTCCCCAATGACAGGTCTTCAATTTTTTTATTAAGATCAAGATTCATGATTTCAGCCAACTCATGAATCCGCTTCGTGCAATCCTTTTTATAAAAACTGGCTGAGTATTTTAATAGATCTTTTACTCTCATATTGTCGTAATAAAATACTTCAGATGGCAGGTAGCCAATTTCTTTTTTGATTTCAGGAGCATATTTAACAGAGTCTTTTCCAAAAATCGTTGCACTGCCCTTAGTTGGATAAATAAGCGATAAAAGGGTACGAATAGTCGTCGATTTACCGGCTCCATTTGGACCGATAAAGCCAAAAATTTCGCCTTCTTCCACATTGAAGCTAATATCAGAGATTCCTCTTGCCTTTCCATAGGTTTTCGTCAAACTTTTGATTTCAATGACATTCATGCTTACAACCCCCTATTTATAAAAGCAATTTTTGAAAATTGTAAAGTACTCATTTAATTCCTTTAAGATCCTGTCATAGTCAAAATCATGCTCTGGTGATAATTTTGCCTTCGCCGATTCTTCAGCAGCAAATTGCTCAGCCGTCCACATGATAATTTTTATCGCTTTACTTGCATCAACATCCTCTCTAAACAGGGATGTATCAATACCTTCGAAAGCCTTATTGATATTTACTGTTGTCATTTCCATTTTCCAACTGTCTAAATCTTCTTTTACCTCTTTTGAATCTTCCAGGTAAACGTTGGTGATGAACTTAAAAATATCAGGGTATTGTTTTCTTAACTCCATTTTGATGAGCGTTGCTTGCTCAATTCTCATAAAAATATCAGGGTCTGTAAAAGTAACCTTTTGATAAAACACCTTTGTTAAAAGGTCCATAAAATGATCTTTTAAAAACAAATAAAGCTGCTTTTTATTTTTAAAATAATGAAACAAGGATCCTTTCGAAATTCCTGCTTCTTTTACAATTTCATTTGTTGAGGCATTATCATAGCCTTTCTGGGCAAACTCCTTAATGGCTGCATTGAATATTCTGTCTTGTTTTTCTTGATCAAGATTAAAGAATTTTTCAATCATTGAATGGTAGCAGCCTCCTTCCAACTAAGTTGACCACTCTGGTCAATTTTATTATATTCTTATTGACCACACTGGTCAATATCAATCTTTTTAGCTAAGTGTTAAGATAGATGGTGAACAAATAAAGGAGTTGAATTGCTTTGAAAGATGAGATTATTAAACGATTTACTACTTATGTAAAAGTAGATACCCAGTCAAACGAAAGCAGTGATACTTGTCCATCCACACCGGGACAGCTAGAGCTCCTTCGTATCCTTGTAGAAGAATTGAAGGAAATAGGGATGGAAGAAGTAACATTGGATGAAAGTGGTTATTGTTTTGCCACACTTCCAGCTAATACAAATAAAGATGTTCCGACCATTGGATTCTTATCCCATGTAGATACGGCTACCGACTTCACAGGAAATAATGTAAATCCGCAAATCATTGAGAACTATGACGGGAAAGATATCGTTTTAAATGAATCCTTACATATCGCATTAACCACAAAGGACTTTCCGCAGCTGGCCAACTATATTGGACATACATTGATTGCAACAGATGGGACCACTCTGCTTGGTGCAGATGACAAAGCTGGTGTTGCTGAAATTATGACAGCAATGAACTATCTTAAACAACACCCAGAAATCAAACACGGGAAAGTAAGGGTTGCTTTTACCCCTGATGAGGAAATTGGAAGGGGACCACATAAATTTGATGTTGCGAAATTCGGTGCTAAGTTTGCCTATACGGTGGATGGCGGCCCGTTAGGTGAGTTGGAATTTGAAAGCTTTAATGCTGCTGCTGCAAAAATAACCATTAAGGGTCGAAATATCCATCCAGGCTCTGCAAAAGGGAAGATGGTCAATTCTGCAAAAATTGCAATGGAATTAAACAGCATGCTTCCTGTTGAGGAATCACCAGAAATGACAGAAGGCTATGAAGGTTTCTATCACTTGATTTCATTCCACGGGGATGTAGAACAAACAAACCTTCACTACATTATTCGTGACTTTGATAAAAATAATTTCAATGACAGAAAAGCAAAAGTCGAAAGCATTGTTGCTGACTTAAAGAAAAAATATGGTGAGAACAACATCATCCTTGAACTAAAGGATCAATATTACAACATGAAGGATAAAATCGAACCCGTTAAAGTAATCGTTGACATCGCCCATCAAGCTATGGAAAACTTGGATATCAAGCCAATTGTCCAACCAATTCGTGGTGGTACGGATGGCTCACAGCTCTCTTATATGGGACTCCCGACACCAAATATTTTTGCTGGTGGAGAAAACTTCCACGGAAGATTTGAGTTTACATCTGCGGAAAATATGGAGAAGGCTGCACGAGTCATTGTTGAAATTACCAGATTATTTGAGGAAAAGGCCTAAATCTACACTATTTTACAAATTCATTAAAAAACTAATCCTATGTGGGTTAGTTTTTTTTATGTGAATATTTCATATTAGTCATTTTTTCTTATTTTCATTAGATAATAAGTAGCATAATCGGATTTTTTAAGGACTTTTTAAAATATTTAAATTTCGACAATAAACGTTCTTTACCAAGAATAATTCGTTCTTTATAATGGATAGTACGGAAGGAAGTGTTTGCCATTAAGAGAATAAGATTATGTTAGTTAGAAAACGTTGCGGGGAGGATTTGACTTTTAAAGGTAAATGGCTTTTGCAGCAGTAGGCATTAGGACCTACATACGTACATCCTGTTGTTCGTTATTTCGCACAAATTTTGGGGGAGAGTTGCTGATGAGAAATGGGTAGGATAGATAAAATAAAAAAATTTAAGTCTGTTAGTAAAAAGGTGAAATTAGGTTTACTAGCAGGAATGCTGGTCGCGGTGTCCGTACCTTTTAGCGATATGGCAATGCTAGACACTGCTAAAGCTGCCACAGGAACACCAGGCGGCACGCCGGATTACTGGACAACGCCAAACTATGCGAACAGTCCGCTTCCTGAAATTGATGCGAATGGAAACGTTGTTCCTAAAACAGGGATGCGGAAATTCGTTGACGGGTTGCCTGGTTTGGGAGACAAAAATAAAAACAATCTTGGACAGTATATTCCGATAGCTACTCCTGATACGACTACGTATCCAGGTTCAGACTACTATGTCATTAAAGTAGTCGAATATTCAGAGCAAATGCATTCAGATTTGCCGGCCACAAAGCTGCGAGGGTATGAACAACTTTCCACAGATGAAAAAACGGTAGTGAGCCCTCCAAGCTATTTCGGCCCATTTATTACTGCACACAAGGACCGTCCAGTGCGCGTAAAATTTATCAATGGACTTCCTACGGGAAGTGGCGGGGATCTTTTCTTGCCAGTTGATACATCCTTGATGGGAGCCGGTATGGGACCAGATGGAAAAACGATGTACACGCAGAACCGTGCTACTCTCCATTTGCATGGTGGAATCACTCCGTGGATCAGTGACGGAACACCGCACCAATGGATTACGCCTGCGGGAGAGAACACTCCATATCCAAAAGGAGTAAGTGTTCGAAATGTCCCTGACATGCCAGATCCTGGCCCTGGGGCAATGACCTTCTTTTACACAAACCAACAGAGTGCCAGATTAATGTTCTATCATGACCACTCTTACGGGATTACACGATTGAACGTTTATGCTGGTGAGGCGGCAGGTTATCAGATTACAGATGATGTTGAACAAGATCTTATCAATAGAGGTGTTGTTCCGGATACTAACCACACAATGCCTTTGATTATCCAAGATAAAACTTTTGTTCCTACTGATAATCAGTTAGCTGCAACCGATCCAACCTGGGATAAAACGAAATGGGGCGGATTGGGAAATCTTTGGTTCCCGCATGTTTATATGCCGAACCAGAATCCTTATGATATGTCAGGTGCTAACCCAATGGGCCGCTGGGATTATGGTCCGTGGTTCTGGCCACCAAATACTGGCCTTAAATACGGAGCAGCTAAAAATCCTTTATACACTGGTTCAGGTACTAAAGTAGACTCTAATGGACAGGCGCCAATGAATCCTGGTGTACCAGATGTTTCTACTACCCCTGAAGCATTCATGGATACTCCGGTCATCAACGGAACAGCGTATCCAGTTTTAAATGTTGATCCAAAATCCTATCGATTCAATATCTTGAATGCTTCCAATGATAGAATGTGGAACTTGCAGCTTTATAAGGCTAAGGATCAAGGAACTGATATGTGGAATGCCGACGGTACCTTAAAAGATGGTAATGCTGGTGAAGTCAATATGGTTCCTGCTGTTACCACACCTGGATTCCCTGGAACCTCGACTGGTCCCGCAGGTGATAAACGAGTATGGCCAACTGACGGACGAGATGGCGGAGTGCCAGATCCAGCAGCAACAGGTCCGGATATGATCCAAATCGGTAATGACAGCGGCTTTTTACCAAACCCTGTTGACTTGCCAAATCAACCGGTTGACTACGAATATGGACGCAGAAGCATTACCGTTCTAAACGTATCAAGCAAGAACCTGCTATTGGGACCTGCTGAAAGAGCAGATGTTGTCGTTGACTTTAGTAAATATGCCGGTCAGACACTCATTCTTTATAATGATGCACCTGCTCCAGTTCCAGCCTTTGACCCGCGTTACGATTATTACACGGGCGACCCTGACCAATCAGCATCCCCAACCGGAAATAATACAGGTGGAGCACCAACCACTCAAGCTGGATATGGTCCAAATACTCGCACGATGATGATGATTAAAGTTGCTCCCGCTGCTGCTGGAACGACCGTAACAGATACAACGCAACAAACATTGGATACATTGAAGACAGAGATACCTAAAGCTTTCGCTGCAGGTCAAAATAAGCTCATTTACAATAATAATGTATATAAAGACCCGACGGATCCTCGAAACGATCCAAATGGAAAATGGGTAAATATTCAAGATAATTCTTCAACCTTTAATTCTCCGGCAACTGGTGGATCAGTGACAATGAACTTAACACCGAAGGCAATAGCCGAAGAGTTTGAACAAACTTACGGGCGGATGAATGCCACCCTGGGAACAGAGCTGCCGAATACGAACTTCCAGAATCAAACGACGGTAATGTTGGGATATGTTGATCCTACCACGGAAAACATGACGGATTCAATAGCCCCAATTGGCCAAACTGGTGATGGAACACAGCTATGGAAAATCACCCATAATGGGGTTGACACGCACGCAATCCACTTCCATCTGTTTGATGTTCAGCTTATCAACCGCGTCGGCTGGGATGGTTCGATCCGAATGCCTGACGATAATGAACGGGGCTGGAAGGATACAGTGCGGATGAATCCACTTGAGGACTGTATTGTTGCTTTAAGACCGGTTGCGCCGAAATTACCGTTCGGTATACCGGATAGTATCCGTCTATTAGACCCGACAATGGCGGAAGGTTCAAGTGGACAATTTGCCAACATTGACCCATTAACAGGAAATGCGCCTACAACTCCTGTTACAAACCAATATACAAACTATGGTTGGGAGTATGTATGGCACTGTCACCTATTAGGCCATGAAGAAAACGATATGATGCGTACCTATCACTTCACGGTCAACGTAGCTAAACCAGATGCTTCTGTATTAACAGCCGCAAGAACAAACGGCGGCCCAGTAAGTCTGACTTGGACCGACCCTACACCGGTGAATTACAATAATATATCTACTTGGGAAACTGACCCAACGAAAATCAAAGATGAAGTCGGCTACAATGTGATGCGCGCAACGATCACTAACGGCAAAACAGGAGCATTTACAAAAATTGCTCAAATACTGGCTAACACTACAACCTACACTGATTCAACAGCTGATCCAAATACAAGCTATAGCTACCGTGTAGATGCCTTTAACGCTGCAACTGATCCATCACATACGGCAACAAAACTAGATGCTAATTCACCTAATACTATGTACAACAGCGGAACACCATCCAACACTGTGACAGCCAACGGAAATGTATTAGTAGCACCAGCAGCACCAACAAATCTACAAGGAACGGTCCAAACCGGTCCAAAAGTTCAATTAACCTGGAAGGACAATGCAACAAATGAAACCAGTTATGTGATTGAACGGTCTACGAACAATGGTGGAACATATACTCAGATTGGTACCGTAAATGCGAATGTCACAAGTTACACCGATTCAGCGGTAACTCCTGGCAGCAGTTACACTTACCGTGTGAAGGCATTAAATGGAAACTCATCATCAACCTACTCAAATAGCGTGAGGATAAGTGTTCCTAATGCTCCTAGTGTTCCTGCTACACCAACCAATTTCAGTGGCCAAGGATTTAGAGGTACTGCCTTGTTATACTGGAATGCAAGCAGTAACGCAACAAGTTATACCATTCAATATTCGACCAACTCAGCGTTTCCAACAAACGGTAGTACAAAATCAACGTCAACTACCAAAACATACACAACAATAACAAGTTTAACAAGAGGTACAACATATTACCTTAGAATCCAGGCCGTAAATGCGACCGGTTCATCACAGTGGTCAAATCCAATAACTGTAAAACCTTAATCAATTGATTATCAGAAAACGTATAACATGTATCATCAGGTTCATGTACGGGGCAGCAATCCTCTTTATGAGGATTGAACCCCCTATGCATGGATTTTTCGAAAGGTTCATTTTAACAGAAAAGGAGGCATATGAATGAGAAAAAAATTTCTCACGGGTATAGTACTTGCCAGTGTGATAGCAATTGGGGCAACGGCGGCCGTGTCCTATAATACCTCTGTTGAAGCAAAATCGCAGCCAAAGCAGCCGACACCTGCAGAACGGATGGCTAAATACTCAGCACCAAAACAAAAAAATTCAGCAAAAACGATCGTTCGTGCAAGCCGTTTAAAGCAACAAAATATTGTTTCTGAAGCAGCAAATGTCCTTAATGTTTTACCAATTGACATTATTAAAGAAATGGAGAAAGGGAAAACATTAGTACAGGTTGCGAAGGATAAAGGATTAACAGAAGCAGAATTTAACAAAAAACTAACTGATTTTGATGCCATGACGGTTAATGCAGCTGTCAAAGATGGTACGATCACAAAAGAACATGGTGATGCCATCAAGGCAGGCCGTGCAGACCGTATTAAAAATGGCATGAAGGAAAAGGCTATGAAAGCTAAAACAATGATGGATATGGGCAGCAACTAAGCTCAGAACTGAAGAAACCTCCACCCCAAAAAGGTGAAGGTTTCTTTTATTTATTCATACTGGCCAAGAACCCTCCAAGAAGGTCCTCTACCTCTTCTTCTTCACTTTTCTCCTCATCTTGCTCTTTTGGTGTATTTCTTTCAGCTTGAATTGCCGTTTCCCAATCAAAGCTGCTTAAATCGTCATCACCAAGATCCAGACTGTTATTTTGAATTGGATCCTCACTTTTCGGCATTGCTTTGCTTTCGAATTCAATACCTGCACTTGTTTCCTGAAGGTACAAGGCTTCATCAATATCAATCGATTGGCTGTTTAAGGTCGCCAAGATCGATGTTGAACGAATCGGGTCGGAAATGAGCTGATAAACAATGCTTCCCAATAAGGCCTCAGAGTGCTCATGTTTGAGCCAGTCGCGCTGTGCCTTTGTCAGCTTATGCGGAAGGGGAATCGTAATCGTTTCCCGATCCCGCTCGTAGGTCTGACTAAGTCCTTGGATGACGAATTCGGCAATTTTACTTGAAAAGTTTCTTCTTTCCTTTTCCTTTAGCTTTTGCAACTGTTTTACTAAATGGTCTGGGGTATCCGATGGAACCCGAAAGGAAATAGCTTGACCCCTTTTTACCTCATTGGAGGAGGATTTGTTCATAACATCACCTTATTTAGCTTTTTACAGGCTTCTTCTCTTGGTCAGGCTTCTGCTGCTTATCTTGTCTTCTCGCAAAATCTTTGATCAACTTATAATAAGCATTAGCCATCATCCAAATGCTTTCTTTTTCATCTTCAAAAAAGTCAATATTATAGCCATCCAAATTATTATTTAATGTTTTCAGATAGTCCTTCAGCACGTTGGCTCCGCCGCCAACAAAATAACAAATTTCTGTTTGTGAATTTTTTTGCCAAACATTGCGTAATAAACGATATTCTTTTTTCGCCAATTCCATTAAAATACGGTCAGTTATATCATGAACACTTGTCCTGCTGCCTTTTACCATAATATGATTGCGATCGTGTTTTTTCGTCAAAATTTCCACGACGTCTCTGCGGCTGTCTAATTCAACCCCATGCTTTATACGGATTTCCTCACGAATTGCCTCTAATGATTCTGAAACACCTAAATTAAATCCTTGGGCTTTGTCGTCGTCTACATTACGGTTCTTAATAACAGCAATATCGGTAGAAAGTCCGCCAATATCTTGGATCAGGATCCGTTTGTCAATGAGTTCCTTATTGATAATGTTTAAATTATTATCCATTACTAGGTTTATATAAGCTGCAAATCCTTCTGGGTAGACCTTCACTTCATTAAATTTGATATTAACCTTAAGACCTTGGTATTTTGGTGTAATTAAGAATTCTACTTGATGGACAGAGCCAAGAAGTTTCGAACGATAGCCGGCATCCTTACCTTCCTTTACTTCACGAAGCGGAAGCCCTGTGCCTAAAGTATATGATGCGTCAATAACGTTTCCTGAGCGTTTAAATACGTTAGTATTTTTATCTCTAACAGCATCTAACGCCAACGTAGTAAACAGCATGACCAATGTTTGATCTTCTTCCGACTTGCTGCTGCCTGGATCCAATTCTGTTGCGTTATCAGCTTTTGTTGCTAAGTGACCTACACGATAGATCGCATTATTCTCTTTCAGGGCAGGGGAGTGGACTTTAACGTGAATCCCTTCAAGCGGATTCTTGTCATCCAATTCTTCTATTCCGATTACAGGCCTGTCCTCAACATCTCTTGCAATGATATTCGGAATATTTAATTCATAATCCAATTCTCCGAAAATAGATTTAACTGAGTCATTTCCTACATCAATAGCAGCGATTCTATAGTTCATACATTACCATCCTTTTTGTTCTTATATTTACGAGTCTATGTATCTTGTAAGTATACCTTTAGAGTATATAAGATTCTTCCAAACACTCAATGATTCCTGCTAAAAAGTAACAAAAGTGTAATTCTGTAAACAACTCGTAAACTTATTCGGTATTTGCATACAGTTTGTAAACATGTATAACATTTTTGTATATTTCCTTGTTTTAACGGATGTGTACATGTACGTAAACACGTTTACTCTATTGTATACAATTGTTTACAAATCGTAAACACGTATACGTAATATGTTTACAATAGTAAACTTGTATACATTTTTGTAGACGAAAAATGAGACGAAAAATTTATCTTTGGAAAAATCATTTAATACTCACAACTTGGGATAAAAAGAAACACCGAATGAAAGTACACATACTTGTATACACGTTTACTATGTTGTTTACGATTGTAGACAAACCCGTAAACATGCATACCGCTATGTTTACAACATCATGACGGCAATAAAGACCTATTTATATTTGTAAAGGAAGGAATAACCTCAACCCTTCCTCTCCCTTTTAATACAGATTTTTGAATAAACGTTTTATACTTTCCATCTTTAGTCGGGGTAAAATTCAGCAGCATTAGAAACCTAATGAATACACTGATTCTTATAAGAAGTGAGCTTTGTTTTTTCGAACTAAACTTGATCAGGAATATGGCAAGATATCGATTCTTTTGCAAAGTGAGTGAAAAGCTATTCATCAAAGGATGTGCACACATTTGTTTACATGTACACATTTTCGTTTACAAAAGTATACAATTCGTAAACATGCAAACATTTATCGTATACTTGTCTACATATTTGTACACAAAATAATGGACACTGATTTTGTTGTGGGATCATTTCTCTCCTCCTCTTATATTTAAGTTGTACTTGCAATATTTTTGAATATGGATTACAATTTAATGCATAAATATACAAATCTATTATAGGGGATATTCATCATGTTACAAATAAGATTCGTAGATTCGGAACTAAAAAAATGGGCTATTGCACAGCGCAGACATTTTCATATGCATCCAGAGCTTTCTGGACAAGAACACAATACATCGCAATATGTAAAAGAAAAGTTGTCGGAATTTGGCATTCCTTTAGATGCACGTTTTTCGGCACCGAATGTGATTGGCTTTCTAAAGGGAACGGAAGGACATAAAACGATCGCCCTTCGTGCAGACATGGATGCACTGCCGCTTAACGAGGAAGGTGACAAGCCATACCTTTCGACTGTTCCTGGTGTCATGCATGCTTGCGGCCATGATGGACATACCGCCATTTTACTATCTGTTGCAAAATGGATGAGCAGCAATCAACACTTAATTAAAAATAATATTATTTTTATTTTTCAAAGCTCTGAAGAAGCCTCACCAAGCGGCGCACAGAAACTTGTTCAAGAAGGCGTATTGGAAAATGTTGATGAGATTTATGGCATTCATTTAATGTCTAACCTTGAGCTTGGAAAAATAGGTTTTCCGACTGGCCCGGCGAAGGCATCATGCAATGATTTTGACATCATCATCAAAGGAAAAGGCGGACACGGCGGCGTTCCGCAGGATACAGTGGACCCCATTTACATTGCCAGCCATTTGATTCAAGCTTTCCAATCGATTGTCAGCCGCAATTTAAACCCATTGCATGCTGGGGTAATTTCCTTTGGGGGGATGCAGGCAGGCAACTCATATAACGTTATTCCTTCGGAAGTAAGGCTGCAAGGAACCATTCGGGCAATGACTTTTGAGGCTGCAGAAATGATGCAACAAAAAACAGCTGGGTTGACTGAAGCGATTTGTGCAAGCTTTGGTGCCAAAGGAAACTATACATTTATTGAAGGTACACCGCCATTGTACAATCATCCTGAGGCATGTGAATTTGCCAAAGGAGTGATTGAAACCACATTTGGAGAGGGAGTTTTTACCCCGATGGATCCGGAATTAGGTGCTGAGGATTTCGCCTATTATTTGCAGGAAAAGTTTGGTGCATTCATTCATGTAGGGATGAAAAGTGAAAAGAGTCAATATCCGCACCATCATCCAAAATTTGATATCGACGAAGAGTCCATTCCAGCTGCCATTGAACTGATGATTCAATTAGCATTAAACGCATAGGTTATAACGGCACGTTTCTTTTTAAAGAAACGTGTTTTTTGGTTAAAAAAAAGCCCCAAACTATAAAGTTTGGGACTCTCTAAATTATTTAATAATACGAACGTTAACAATACCACTAATTTGACCGATTTTTTCTTCTAAGGCTGGAATTACTTCACCATTTACTTGATCTTCAATATCAATCATCGTATAGGCATATTCTCCACGGCTTCTGTTCACCATGTCAGCAATATTCAAGTTGTAGTTCGAGATTGCAGAAGTGATTTGACCAACCATGTTTGGAACGTTTTTATGAAATGCAGCTACACGTGTTTTTCCTGCATACTCCAAGAATGCATTCGGGAAGTTTACAGAGTTTTTGATATTTCCTGTTTCAAGGAAATCTTTTAATTGGCGTGCTGCCATAATCGCACAGTTTTCCTCTGACTCTTCTGTAGATGCTCCAAGGTGTGGAATTGGAACAACGTTTTTCATTTTTATAACTTTTGCATTTGGGAAGTCGGTAACATACTTGCCAACTTTTCCGCTTTCAAGTGCTTCACCCATATCATCTTCGTTAACTAGTTCACCGCGAGAGAAGTTAAAAATGTTTACTCCATCTTTCATGATCGCAAACGTTTCTGTGTTAAACATTCCTCTTGTGTTATCCGTTAATGGGACATGTACGGTAATATAATCAGAGTTAGCAAATAACTGTTCAATCGTCATTGCTCGTTGAACATTGCGAGATAAATTCCAGGCAGTATCAACAGAAATAAATGGGTCAAAACCAATAACATCCATATCCAATTCAAGCGCATCATTGGCAACGCGTGCACCAATTGCTCCTAAACCAATTACACCCAGCGTTTTACCTTTAATTTCTTTTCCAACGAATTGTTTCTTGCCTGCTTCTACTAGTTTAGGAATTTGGTCACCTTCACCATCTAACGCCTTAGTCCAAGTAATACCATCAAAAAGGTGACGAGATGAAGCCATTAAGCAAGTTAAAACAAGTTCCTTAACAGCGTTAGCATTAGCTCCTGGAGTATTGAAAACAACAATTCCTTGCTCCGTGCATCTTTCTACTGGAATATTGTTAACACCAGCACCTGCACGTGCAATTGCTTTTAGATTTTGATCAAATTCCAAAGAGTGCATGTTAAAGCTGCGAAGCATAATAGCATCAGGAGTTTCGCTGTTATTGTCGATCGTGTAATGATCTTGATTAAATACATTCAGCCCAGATTTTGCAATGTTATTTAAGGTCTTTATAGTTTTTACTTGGTCTACAGTAATTGTGCTCATTTTTGTTTCTCCTCTTTATTTTTAATGTGAAAAAATTAACAAAATCTCCTAAACTGGGATAAAACAAGAAAGTTCCTCGTTTTGAGCTATCCACTGGTAACAAAAACTGTAATAAAGCGTACACTAACCTAATTTTGGTACCAGTATTTTTTCCTCTATAATTACTTATATTTATAACCAATAAATTTTATTAAAGCGCCATATTAATGTAAGCCTAGAAAGGCCATACCTTTTCAAAATCTTTCCCTCTATTGTTGTCATGTTACATTCATTCTTATCTGGATATAGTGCGGTAATATACGCCAAATACCTCTCTCCATTACGTTTCGTATACTTAACAAAATCTCGGTGATAAAAACCATAAATCGTGTCGATTTTCTTTTGGGATCATTTTCTCATTGGTTTTATAACCCAATTTTTGATATCACATTGTTTAGGCCTAACAATTGAGCCAGAAATAACAATCGCATCATTGGCATGTGTCTTTTCAACTCCCCAATCAATGCGTTTATTTGCGGTATCCCCACCTGTAGTCTGAGAAACTGGAGCTATATTTTTTAACTTAGTTTGGAGAAAAGTTTTTCCTTGCATCACATGCATTGCATCAGCAAAAATGATTTTTCTGCTTTTTATTTTTTGGTAGAATCTCTTAGTATGAGCTAACTCATCACTTGTAACCTTTTCATGACAAACAGAACACAGGGTGATTAAGTTATGAACAGAATCGCTCCCACTTAATCTTCTTGGAATAATGTGATGTACTTCTAGTCGAGTGTTTGTCAATCCACAATCCTGACAAGTATTTTGATCACGAAGTAACACCGCTTTTCGAATATTTTCATCTAAGCGATTGCTTTGTTGATATTCCC
The DNA here is from genome assembly GCF_030915385.1 of Neobacillus sp. PS3-12. Lineage (GTDB taxonomy): Bacteria > Bacillota > Bacilli > Bacillales > Cytobacillaceae > JAEVLT01. The sequence goes on from NZ_CP133268.1 coordinate 2,534,193, forward strand.
ATCTGTATGGTTTATAGCCTTTTTCCAATGCGCGAATATCAATGAAAACATCTTCTAAATAAATATGGTCGATTCTTATCCATTTCTGAAGTTGTTTGACCACTCTTAAAATAGAATACTTCTTTTGTTTGATACTTGTCGGAATTCGTCCCTCCCGTTTGGAGGAAGAACGATTGTCAAATCGGGCTTGTCTGTATTTTTTATGCTGTCTTCTGTATCGACGGTATCCTTTCCTTACAGACATTTTTTCTTTTACATCTGTCCGTAGTTCAATTGTTCCTTTTAATACAGGTTTATTTCTGGTCTTACACTTTTGTACTAAAGCGATCCCTACAAATTTCGATCCATCATCAATCCCTAGATGCACTTGTGAAGTGTCGATTTCATCTCCAGGGATCTCTTTTTTTAGTTGAATCACCATAGGAAATTTACTTTTCAATACAGTTTTTTGTTTTCGGATTAAGTACCATGCACGATTTTCTTTTGTTGGAGATAACTTGTTGCCTTGTGAATCTACCACAAAACAATAGGTCATTTCTGACCAACCTCCATTATGGGATTTTTCCTCCTTGCCAAAGTCAATGGACAGGACATGTTATTTCGGTGTTGGGTTTCCAAACCCTAGGAAACGGTCTTCCTCATAACTAACAGAGCAGCAGACTGGTGGACACATCCACAGGTGTTTCTTTACCTTATCCACTAACGTAGTTCATCATGCTATTTCCTTTTCAGGAAACTACACTCACTTAGGCTTGAAAGCACGAAGCAGTCTCATACAAAATGACTGGGTTTCATTTTAATACGATTTAGATGTATTTGATATGGTTTTTTCTTAAACTGATTCGAGCTCCTATTAAACATAAAAAGGTAAGGAGTACTGCTTCCCTACCTCTGCCCAGGCGAACGGCTTTCGACACTATATGCTCCCTCGCGGTATTCCGCGTTTCGCCAGTTACATATAGTCTTTTAAATTTATTTCATTTTAACAAATTTTCTATCAATATACAACTTTTTAATCCTCTTAATCTGAATTTTTTGTAAAAAAATGCGGTAGTAATTTTTGGATTTGATGTGAGCCTTTTTGTTACTTCACCATTCCATTGCGTAGAGCCGTTACTACCACCTGTGTCCGATCTTCACAGCTAAACTTTTGCAGGATCCGATGCACATGCGACTTGACGGTGCCCTCGGTGATCATTAGTTTCTTGGCGATCTGATCATTTCTTAAACCATAAGCCATTTCTTGCTAAATTTCCTGTTCTCGTTCTGTTAAAGACTCAAATGACGATGGAGATTGTTTTTCTTGAAAAACAAAGTACGTTCCCGTTGCAATTCTTGATAGAGCAGAAGCAGCTAAGCTCGTTCTATATACCGCCTCACCGCGAAATGCCGAACGAATCGCATCCAACATATCCTCTACATCCGCATCCTTCAACAAGTAACCCACAGCTCCTGTGCGAATTCCTTGGTATATGTACTCCTGATCATCAAAGGTCGTTAAGATAACAATCTTTGTTTGTGGCAGACGCTTCATGATTTCTTCTGTCGCTTCAATTCCTGACATGGATGGCATCTGGATATCCATTAGAATAACATCTGGCTGGGATTTAAGCGCCATTTCAACCGCTTCTTTTCCATTTGTTGCTTCACCGCTAAGCTTCATATCATTTTGTAATCCAATTACATATCCAAAACCTTGCCGAATCATCACCTGATCATCAACGAGCAAAACATGTATCCTCTCTTCAGCTGGCAAAATGAATCCCTCTTTCCTATTGCGGAATCGCTGCAATTATTTTGAATCCATGTGGTTCAACAGTCGAGTATTTTAGCTGTCCGCCTTTTTCTTCAAGTCTCAGCCTCATGCCCTTCAATCCGAAGCCCTCGGTAACTTTTTGACCTTTTTCCAATTTACCATTATCTTGAATGCTCAGTAACACAAGATTTGACTCCTTTTTTAGCATGACATTCACCTCAGTGGCTTGGGAATGACGAATAATGTTGGTGAGAGCTTCCTGAAGTACTCTAAACAAAATTCCATAGACCTCATCATTTATATCCTCTTCGTTTATTTCTGATTGAAATTGATATTGAATAGTGGAAGTTGACTCCATGCGCGAAAGCAACGCTTTTAATGGGATGACTCCTGAACTGGACTGGTCATCTGCTAAAGAATGTACAGAAATGCGAATATCGTGAAGGCCCTGACGAGCAACAGCCAACATTTCTTCAAGTGATTTTTCAGCTTTCTCGGGTTCTTTTTTTAACATAAATTTTAATGCCTGCATTTGAACGATTAACGATGTCAAGCTATGTCCAATAGCATCATGAATGTCTCGGGCAATCCGCGTCCTTTCCTCCAAAATGGCATATTGCATGGCAGTCATTGAGGCCTCCTGTAGTTGATTATAAGCCTCTTGAAGTTCCGCCAGATGCTGCTTGTCCAATTCAATCATTTCATTACGCTGCATTCTGGTACGGATTAAAAAGTACAAAATGATGGAGAAGAGAATGAAAGATAGGATACTAAAAAAATTATCACTTCCAAAGCGGATATAAAGCATGGCTGTGACAAACATGGCAGCCATGCCCGTAATGGGGGACTTTGATAAAGATAATTGCATCGAAATGGAGATCATCACGATCGTTAGAAAATAAATCAGTTTGACGTCATGATTCCAAACTAATCCTGCACTGACTTCAATGGCAACTGCTGATGCTGCGATAATTAGACGTGAAGTAGTCCACTTTGATTTAGGAAAAGTCAGGATGACGGTAAATGTTATCCCAATCAAGATGTTTAAAAGAACCTTTGGCATGGAGCCGTAAAAAAGATGGTTCACGTACATTAGGATTAAGATAATGAGGCTGCTCACTAGCTTTCTTTTAAATGATTGGTATTCTATTATCGACATCCTGATTCACTCCATTAATCTGTCTGTAACATACGTTTTTGCTTGCGCAGTAAGAAAATATAATAAATGACATAGTAGGCGAACATGATTAGCATAAGTCCGGCTGTCCAGGAATTTCCCATCGCCCCACTCATATTTTGGAAACTATTCGCCTGTCCTTGCTGGTAACTGGATAAACCGCCTTGGGAATATAAAGAATAAAAGCGGTAAAAAAGCCGTGCTAGAAAAATAACCGTAACAGTGCTGCCAATCCAAGTGTTTGGACGGTAATACAGCCGTCCATCCCGTTGTTCAAAGTTGGTAATATTAGCGCTATAGTAAGCCAATACAACTCCAATCAGAATCCCGATTATATCGGAAATAAAGCTTATTGGGTGGGAAATCGAACCTGTTGTAAATAATAGGCCAACGACCAATAATAATATTGTCCGAAACACTAAATTCCCTTTTCTAAGCTCCTGCCAGCCGATATTGCGGCGAACACGCCGATAGATACTAAAAATGATGGCTGCCGCTATGATAATAATGCTGTAAAAATGTTGATTCATTTTGGTTCCTCCCCCAAAACAATATTTTTACCTAAAGTATTATCCAATTATTACCTTAATACCTTTTTTCTCTCCAAATAAAGCAATACTTTATGCTCATTTTCATAAAGCATCTCCTTTTGTGAATCGACTAACTCTAGATAGATTTTTTAATAAAACATATCTATCTAGAGTTAGATATCTGCTGAACCAATTCAATTACCATTGGGCTGTTTTTTTCTTCTTCTCGGGTATTGATAAACATTCTCTATTCCCTTGGGTCTGTGATTTTCTCTTCCTCAGGCATCGATGAGCCTTCTCAATTCCCTTGAGCCTAATTTTTTCTCCTCATCGGGCATTGATGGACCCTCTCGATTCCCTTGAACCCGAATTTTTCTCTTCATTGGGCATTGATAAACTTTCTCAATACCCTTGAACCTGAGTTTTTCCGTTCTTCGGGCATTGATGAGCACTCTCAATTATCATTAGTCCTCCCTAAAAAAGGCAGTCTCCGCTCATTAAAGGAGACTGCCTTTCATCTATTCTATAAACCAATTTCCTTATTCACTTTTTCTTCCTGCTTTTTCCACAGTTTTCCCGGCCAAAATGCATATCGGCCAAGGACGGTTGTGATGGCTGGAACTAATAGTGGACGCACCACAAAGGTATCAAGAAGAACACCAATGGCAGTTACGAGCCCGAATTGCAGCAAGACTTGAATAGGCAGAGTTGCTAAAACAGCAAAGGTTCCTGCTAATATTAGACCAGCGGAGGTAATGACACTGCTCGTTTCACTAACGCCATTCGCTATTGCTTGTCGGTGCGGCTGGGTACATTTGTTTTTCCATATACTTGAAATCATAAAAATATTGTAATCCTCGCCCAGAGCGACCAAGAAAACAAAGGCATATAACGGAATCAGAGCTGATATTGCTGGCTGCCCCAGCCCATTATGAATTAAGAGCCATCCTGCTCCTAGAGCAGATAAATAGGATAGTAAAACAGTAATAATCAGATAAACCATCGCCACTACCGAACGTAAATACATGAGCAATAGTGCAGCAATAATCACTATCACGACTGGAATAATTACCTTCATATCATGATTAGTTGCCTGTTGTGTGTCATAGAGTTTTGATGTTTCCCCGCCGATCCAATAATGTTTTGGGGGATCAATGCCTGATTTAGATAAAGTGTCAGAAACCCTTTTTGAAATAACTGCGATTGAGTCGACTAATTTTGTATCGTACGGATTTCCTTTTAAAACAACGTTATAGGATTGATAGTTTGCATCTTTCTTTCCTTTTACCGGGTCCTCAACATGGTCCACGAAAGAAAGTTTGCTAATCTGCTCTTTTATTTGAGGATCCTTACCCTCCGAATTGACAATGACTTGAACAGGCGCTAAATCGCCAGGAGCGAAATGCTTTGTCATTAATGTAAATCCTTCAAGTGAGGGCATATCCTTAGGAAATGAATCTAACAAGTTTTGCGTATATTGAATGTTTGGAACTGACAACGCCAATCCACCCAGAATGACAACACTCAAGATGATAACTGTCCATGGCTTTCCAACCACAAAGTTCCCTAATTTCCTGCTAAATTTACTATGTGCCACACGTCTGCGATATTTCTTGCCTTTCTTAGCCTCCAATTCCGCCAACATTTCCTCTGTTCTTGGAATAAACGGGAAAAACGATACTCTTCCAAAAATCGCGAGCAATGCCGGGAGCAAAGTTAAGGCAGTAATGCCCATAATAAGAATGGCTAAGCTAAAAGGAACCGCAAATCGCTGAAATGACCCAAACTGCGCTAACAATAAGGTACATAAGCTCAATACAACTGTAATGGCGCTCACCATAATGGCGCCTCCTGAATGCCTGATTGCCTTCTGAAGAGCGATAAATTTATCTGATTCCTCAAGCAAGCATTCTCTGTATTTTGATACTAAAAATAAGCAATAGTCTGTTCCCGCGCCAAATAAAAGCACGGTCATTATCGAGGTTGCCTGGGAATCAACGGTAATAATGCCCTGTTTAGCTAAAAATCCAAGAACTGGTCCTGCCAATCCATTTGCGAATACTACTCCAATAAGCGGGATAATAGCAAGAATGGGTGAGCGATAAAGCAGAATCAACAAGATTAGTACAATTAGAATTGTCGATATTAATAACGTAACATCCGCTTTGCCAAAAAGCGCTGTTGCATCGGTTGCAATCGCTACGGGCCCTGTAAAACGAACATGCAAGCCAGCATCACTTAAATTTTTTTCAAAATTGAGGTTTGATTTCTGCGCTCTTAAATAGCTTTTTAAGTCAGTCTGATTGGCAGCCAAATCATCTGTACTGGCTTTCTTTTTCATAAAAATAGGAGTCACAATTGCTGTTCCATCTTTAGAGGCATTTGATTTCAAAACTTGACTCGGTACATTGCCGAGCGGCGGAATAAAGTTTTGGGCTGACAATGGGTCTTTATCCAAATGTTTATAGAGATTAGTTATTAATTGATAATCCTGATCCGTTAATCCGCCATCACGGTACCAGACAAGGAGCAACGGTGTCCCTGTATTATTTGGAAACTGTTCTTTTGCCACTTTTTCTGCTTGGACAGAAGTGACATTGCTTGGTAAATCTGATGCCCCATTATTCAACACTTTATTTACATTTGGAAAAATGGAGGAAAGCAAGCCGACCACAATAATCCATACAGCAAGTGTTACCCATCTTCCTTTGCGGCTGGAAACAGCCTCAACAAAATGAATGAGAATATTTTTCACTATTCTTCCCCATTTCCTTCTGGAATTGTTTTTTAGCTAAAATTTTTATATCATTAATTATATATACTGGTTAGTTAATTTTCAAAACTTATTTCTTAAGGCGGGCAGATAAAATGGCAAAGGAAAAAACACGCCGAGCACTCGGCAGACCGAAAGCATCAGGAAATGAAAGACCAACAAAAGAAATCATCCTGCAGACAGCTACCCACCTCTTTTTAAGGGATGGCTTCCAAAAAGTTTCCGTCGATGATATTGCCAAAGAGGCCGGCATGACCAAAGCCACTGTTTATTATTACTTTGAAACAAAAGCAGAGCTGTTTAAAGAAGCCATGGTAAGCTTAATGGAGCGAATTCGGGGGCATATTGTTCAATTTCTAAGGACTGACGAACCTTTATATGACAGACTTTACGATGTCATACTTGCTCACTTGCAGGCAACAAACACGTTTGACTTGGAAGGCTTTATGCGTGAATCGAGAACTTCCCTTTCAATGGAACAAATTCAGGAAATAAAAATTGCCGAGGAAAATATGTTTGACAGTATTGAACAAGCATTCATAGAAGCCATGGAAAAGGGGGAAATCCCCAGCATTCACGCAAAGTTTGCCGCACATTCCTATATGGCCTTAGCCAAGGTTGGAAATTACAAACAAGCGGATGGCACTTCTTTTTTTTCAAGCATTGAGGAAACAGCAAAGAACATCTTACATGTTTTTTGGTGCGGATTTTTTGATCAATAATCCTCTCAATAAAATCAAAATAAAATAAATTGTTTAAGCGAATCTGCCTGTTTGTCCATTCTTTTGATTTTATCTTTCATACAATATTGTAAAATCATAGAGAAAGGATGTACCCTTAATTGTTTATTATTTCTTGCTTAATCGGTCCTATTTCACTAGCAAAACGTTACTTAAAGGCATTTAGAATTCGAGAGAAAGCTGCTAAATATTATAAACAACTTCCTCTTTACTCCCATGCTTGTAATGGTGATGATATAAGATATTCAAATAAAATGGCAAGTTTTTCAAAAGCACTGCCACATAACAAACATGGTGAAGTTGATTGCCATGCGTATAAAAAATACATGGAGGCCTTAAAAACAGGAAACCATAATGATTTTGAAAAAATACCACTTGGGGGAACTAGTAAATTTGTTAATCCACAAGCCGCATATTCATATGAGTTAGTCGGACCAGATAGTCATCAATTAGTGATCCCGCCACCACCTTCCTTCCATAGTGCGGAAGCAGCCTCTGAAATGGTGGAGTTATATTGGCAGGCCCTCACACGCGATGTTCCTTTTAGCGAATATGCTACTGATCCTTTAACAATCGCCGCAGCCAAGGAACTTTCTAGTTTAACCGAGTTTCGGGGTCCAAAGTTCAATGGAATCGTCACTCCAAACCTTTTATTCCGTGCTAACCTTCCTGGGGCTATAGATGGGCCATACATTTCACAATTTCTTTGGATGGACATCCCTTATGTTGCTGCGACAATCAAACAGCAGTATCGCTCAACCCAATCGGGCGATAACCATTTAACCTCCTATCAGGATTGGATGGATGCGCAAAACGGCACATTAGTTCAACATGATGTTGATTATTCCACGCCTCGATATCTTTTAGATGGACGGGCTTTAGCAGAATATGTTCACCATGATTATTCTGTTGAAGATGGCTTAACGCCATGTTTAATCCTCTTGAGTTATGGCAGACAGGCATTGGCCCCTTCAAAACCTTATCATCATTCTGACACCCAAGTTGGATTTGCTGATTTTGGATCCCCTCATATTTTAGATTTTGTAACTAGAGCAGCACGGCCGGCACTGGAAGCAGCATGGTTTCAAAAATGGCTCGTCCATCGCCGTCTCCGTCCAGAGGAGTTTGGCGGAAGAATCCATCACAAATTAACGGGTGCTGCCTTTTATCCAATTAATCACGAGGTATTGAACTCAGAAGCTGTCTTTCGGGTGTATAACAAATATGGCACCTATTTTCTTCCACAGGCCTATCCAGAAGGCTGTCCTCCTCATCCTTCCTATCCTTCAGGACATGCAACCTTTATTGGGGCAATGGTAACCATGCTAAAGGCATTCTTTAATGAGGAATTCGTCATTCCAAATCCAGTGATCCCCTCTAAAGATGGAATGTCCCTAATTCCTTATAAAGATGCGCCGCTTACCGTTGGCGGAGAGTTGAACAAGCTTGCCTATAATATTGCTCTTGGACGGGACACAGCTGGGGTTCATTATCGCAGTGATGGGGTTAATGGGTTAAAGCTCGGTGAAATGGTTGCTATTGGCATCCTAAGAGATTATCGGGAAACCTATCATAAAGAATTTAAAGGGTTCTCTCTAACCACATTCGATGGGGTTAAGATTACTATCTAAAAATATAACTGCCCCTTAGACATTGCCAAATGATCACAGCCAAAAACTAAAATAGGTCTTAAGTCTTAAGAAAATTCCTTCCAGAGCCGTTTATACAACTTTATTGATTTCGGTACAATATCTTTATCGATTAAAGTTTTTAATTGTACATTGAAACTTTTTTCGCGGGAAGCCGTATATTGTATTACCAATATAGATAAAAATAGAGGAGAATTTTCGATGAAAAAATTAATGATTGCTTTTGTTTTACTTTTCACCTTGATTGTTCCAAGTATGACGGAAGCAAGAGGATTTAGCGGGGGACATAGTTCGATTAGCCATAGTTCTTCTTTTGGGACTCATTCTTCTACAACAAGATCAAGCAACACATACCGCTCTGGATACAAATCACCTTCGAGCAATGTATCGAGGTCAACATATAAAAGTACTCCAACTTCCAAACGAAGTAGCTTTTGGAGCCATGCAGCGGCATTTGGAGCAGGAACATTTTTTGGAAGTATGTTTCACCCCTTTGGCGGACATTACTACGGACAGTCCTATGGTTTTTCTATGTTTGGGTTACTCTTTGACATCCTGATGATTCTCGTTATTGTTTGGGTCATTAAAAAGATTTTCAGAAGAAGAAGGTATTAATACAATGGAATTACTATTTAATGAACAGGATCTCGTGGATAGTGTTTGTGTGTATACTGCATCAAAGGAATACACCCATCCAGAAAACATCGATGTTGAGTTGGCCTTTAATCCATCCTTTGGATTTTCTGCAACGGCTAGAATACACGGCCAGGCACGAACCCTACATGAACAAGATCTGATTGACGCGGTATCCTATTACTTACATGACTACCATAACTTCGATCCAGATCGGCTCTTGATAGACATGCGATTCAGCGAAACTGAAGGCGTCACTGCATCCATTCAAGTAAGGAATTTTTAAAAGCGTAAAGCATTGGGAGCAAAATCCCAATGCTTTTTTATTTGTTCATTCGTAAATAAAATTGAAAAATAGTGAAAGACTAAAGTCTGACTACCAAATATTTCAACTATTACCTTATTTACCAAAGAGGACATAATGATGGATTGGAAAAAACGGATGCGAAGGGCCTTTCCTAAGAAGGCGGATATGGATTTTCCGCAAGAAAAAGAAGTTGAGAAAAAACGGAATGTACAAGACACTCTTTCCAAAAATCTGCAGGAGAATACCACTTTCCTGCAATCCATCTACAATAATTGTCCAGATGTTATTTTCCGAACGTTTTTAATCGGAAATTCTTTAAGAGCTGTTCTTATTTATATTGAGGGTCTCTCAAATGTTGAAGAAATCGATAAGAATGTGCTGAGCCTGCTTATCAACCTGGAAGTAGGAATGGTATTAGATTTTTCGACTCTTGGAGAGAAACTCCCTGTTTCAAAAGTAAAACAAGTAGTTAAGATTCAGGAGGTCATTGAACAAATTTCCGTAGGAAACCCTGTCGTTCTCATCGATCAGCAATCACATGGGCTCTCGATGGGGTTAGCCAAATTTGAAAAACGCTCTATCGAAGAACCAAGTGCAGAATCCGTTGTCCGCGGGCCAAGAGATGGTTTTACGGAAACATTAAGCGTCAATACGGCGATGTTGCGCCGAAAATTAAAAAGCCCTAATTTAAAAATGAATACCATGAGCATTGGCCGCTATAGTCAAACACAAGTTGCCGTTATGTATATTGATGGGCTTGTTGACCAAACACTCTTGGAGGAGGTCAACAACAGATTAAGCCGTATTGATGTTGATGGTGTTCTGGAGAGCGGTTATATTGAAGGGTTTATCGAAGATTATCCTTATTCTCCTTTTCCACAGATGTTAAACACTGAACGGCCCGATGTGGCGGCAGCACATTTATTAGAAGGCCGATTTGTTATTTTAGTGGATGGGACACCATTTGTCATTATTGCACCCATTACCTTTTACTCTTTTTACCAAGCTGCTGAGGATTATTACCAACGGTTTTTGATGGGTACGTTAATTCGCTGGCTGCGTTATCTGTTTTTACTGATTGCTTTGTTGCTGCCGTCTACCTATGTAGCGATCCTTACCTTTCATCAGGAAATGGTCCCAACAATCCTTTTATTGAGCGTTGCCAAATCTAGAGAGGAGATTCCTTTTCCAGCCTTGGTTGAGGCACTTATTATGGAAATTACATTCGAAGCATTAAGGGAGGCTGGACTCCGCTTACCAAAGCAGGTTGGTTCAGCGGTCAGTATTGTTGGGGCATTGGTAATTGGACAAGCAGCTGTGTCGGCAGGACTTGTCTCAGCACCAATGGTAATGGTTGTTGCGATCACAGGGATTGCCTCCTTTTCAATCCCCCGTTACAATGCGGCGATTGCGATTCGAATGCTTCGTTTCCCGATTATGTTCATGGCAGGAACATTGGGGCTCTTAGGAATCATGCTTAGTCTCATTACGATCATTATTCATTTAAGTACGATTCGATCATTTGGCGTACCATACTTATCACCGATGGCACCAATGAAAGGGAAAGAAATGAAGGATGTATTGATGAGGGCGCCGTGGTGGTCTCTGAAAACACGTCCTCGGTTAACAGGGAATCAGAACACATATCGGCAGGCAAACGGGCAAAATCCAAGTCCAACCAGAGAAACAAAACAGGAGATGAACAAAACATGATCGAAAAAGGAAAAATTTCCGGCTCGCAAATGGCGATTATGATGAACCCTGCTATTTTTGCAACTGTTCTGCTATTAGTACCTGCCATTACAGCGAAACATGCTCGTCAGGACATGTGGTTATCTCCCATTTGGGCTTCTCTTGTTGGATTTACGGCTGTTTTTTTAGCCTATAAACTAAACAAGCTTTATCCCCAACAAACACTTGTCGAATATAGTGAGTTAATCTTAGGAAAGGTCTTTGGCAAGATTATCGGGGCATTGTATTTATTTTTTTATTTACATGTTTCCGGCATTGTTGTTCGTGAATATGGGGAATTCGTTGCTGGCACATTTCTTCCGCATACTCCTATGGTATTTGTTTTTGGGACCATGCTTTTAGTTTGCTCCTTTGCGGTTTATGGCGGACTGGAAGTAATCGGTAGATGCTCTGAAATTATTGTCCCAGTTGTCCTTCTTTTGTATCTGATGATTTTTATCATGCTGATCAAGGATTTACATATTCAGAACATGTTTCCCATGATGGAAGATGGGCTCACACCTTCCTTTTTAGGATCAATTGTTCCGCAAAGCTGGTTCAGCGAGTATATTCTGATTACTTTTTTCTTACCTTACTTAGCTGATCAAAACAAAGGGCTTAAATGGGGAATGATCTCAGTCGCAAGCGTCATGTTCTTTATGGTTTTAACCAATTTCACTTCCCTACTATTATTCGGGAATTTATCATCTAGGTTAACCTATCCCGTTATGGTAGCAACACGATATATTAGTATTGCTGAGTTTTTAGAACATCTGGAGGCAATTGTAATGGCAATATGGGTCGCAGGAACATTTATCAAAATTACAGTCTTTTATTACGCCTTAGTTCTTGGAACTGCCCAGTGGCTGAAGCTAACGGATTTTCGGCCGCTCGTTTTTCCAATTGGATTTTTACTCATCGTTTTTGGTATTTGGTCAGCACCCAATTTACAGGAACTTGCCCATTTTCTTAGCACTTCAGCAGCGTTTTATTTTCTATCCATCCAAATTATCTTCCCGATCATCCTTCTGCTAATTGCGTTAATCCGAAAAAAATTTCAGCAGAAGAATGAGATGACAGCAGGATGAAGTCCCCTAAAATATCCCGCTGGCTAACCTTTTTATTCATAAGCATTATCGTTCTGCTTTTGTCTGGCTGCTGGGACAGAAAAGAAGTAAATGATTTGGGTTTAGTTACAGCAGCAGGCATCGATAAAATATCGGATAAAACGATTGAGCTTTCCGTTCTCGTCTATATTCCAAAAAGCGCAGGCAGCCAGCAAAGTATGGAAGGCGGCAGTGGCGGCGTCAGTTCTCAGACTTTAGTGCGCTCAGCAACAGGTGTTACGATAGCCGATGCCATGTCAAAGCTCCAGGAAAAATTGCCGCGTCATATCTTTTGGGGCCATACAGAAGTATTTATCTTCGATGACAAATTAGCCAAGATGGGGCTTGCTAAACAAGTTGATTTTATTATCCGCCATCCTCAGCTTCGTGAGCGGTCACAAATCTTTATTACCCATCAAAAAGCTAAAGAAGTTTTGGGTTTGCTTCCCCCTTTGGAACGAGATTTAGCTACCGTTCTCCGTGAGTTAGAATCACTCAGGATGGGAATGGAAGTAACTGTCAAAGATTACGCTGAAAAGCTAATTAGTGATTCCAAGGATACAGCCGTTCCATATATTAGGATGTTACCTCCACAAGAAGGAAAAAAGAAAAGAGAAACAATTGCCTACATTTCTGGAACCGCTATTTTCAAGAAAGATAAAATGGTCGGCAAAATTGACGCATCCGTTACCAGAGGGGTATTGTGGCTGCGAAATGAAATTCAGCTTGCAACCGTTACGGTAAAACCAAAAGAAGCCAATGGATATGTCTCCTTAAGTTTATTAGAAGCATCATCCGAATTGGTTCCTAGTTTCGAGCATGGAAGATGGAAAATGGTCTTTAGAACCGATGCAGAAGCTGATGTCGTTCAAAATACAACACAATTAGATATGACCAATCCGAAAGTAATCAAAAGCCTGCAGCGACAATTAAAAAAGGTCATTGAAGACAAAGTGAATTTAGCACTGACAAGTGTACAAAAAGATATGAAAGCAGATATTTTTGGTTTTGGAGATGCCTTCCACAGAAAATATCCCGCCTTATGGAAAAAACAGAAAAACCGCTGGAATGAAATTTTCCCAAATATTGATGTAACAATCGATTCAAATATTAAAATCCGCAGGCAGGGTATGAATTCTGTACTATCTTCCATTTTTCCAAAAGAGGTGAATGAAAAATGAGAATGGTGCCTTTATTTTTTAGTACTGTTATTGTCATTTTTATGTTTCTTTTCCAATGGCCGAAAATAAACCAAAATCAAAAAAAAGAAAAGGCAGCATTTATCACCCTGACCCTATTAGGATGGCTGCTTATTAATTTTCTTTTCATTTTTCCAAATACACCAGGGCCGACGGAATTCATTGATTTCATGTACAAGCCGCTTGGACGACTTTTAGAGTAGAAAAAGCATTTTTACAGGAAGTACGGAAAGAAAATGTTTCATGTGAAACATATTTAAGCAAAAAAGGATCATTTCAGAAGGTTAAATAAAAAAACAACATGTTGCAAAGGCATGTTGTTTTTGCTTATTACCATTAAAATGGTTTAGTAATCATTAGAGTAATGATGATGATAAAAATGAAGTTTTCAAGGTATTCACACCTGAATAATCTTTTTGCTAAAGGATAATACTCTTGTGGAATTTCTTCCCCCTGATAGGAATTTAATAGAGATTTAATCGGTATTGACCTTGGTGATAATGCCAGCGGGCCTAACGCAAGGGAGATTAAAAAGAGAATAAGACTTGTTACATACCATCCCATATGGAAAAGGTATTGGTTGATTGAACCCATGATCAAACCTGTAATCAGTAATAGAGTCCCGCCTATCATAACGTAAATATGGAGCTTATTCCTGATCGCATAGGCATGCCTTAATTCTGTCATTGTTTTCCCTGATTTTACAACTGTCGTCAGTATAAAGCCCGGACCCATTCCAATAATCGCCGAAAATATATGGATAAATACAATCACATTATAAAAAAGACTCACGTATAACCCTCCTCACTCTATCGCTATCATTTTATCATAACCCTATTTTTTATAGTAAAATCAGTGGCGATATTCATAAAATATTTAAAAGTTATGGATTGTTCATAAACCTAAATTTTAATAAATAAAATTTTGTTATCAAAGTTGATAACTTTTTCTGATTATTCCTATCAAAGAAACAACTGTATAATTTTGTTAAAAATAATATTGTAGGGAGATTAATATGGAATCCATTATTAAACAATTTAAGGAAATTCCGACGACTTGCATTTCAGATGCGATGGATGGGCTAAATAACATGAATGCAGCAATCAAACCGCTCAGAGAAGAATACAAGTTTGTGGGAAGAGCTCTAACCGTTAAGATGCCTGTTGGTGATAATTTAGCTGTATTAAGAGCCATCAGAGAAGCCCAACCAGGGGATATTATCGTTGTAGATGCTAAAGGAGACCAGTATCGAGCCATAGCCGGAGACTTTGTTGTGGGGATGGCACAAACACTTGGTGTGGGTGCCATAGTCGTTGACGGTGTGATACGTGATATTGAAGGAATCAAAAAACTAAATTTCCCTGTCTTCTCCAGAGGGACGACTGTGGCGGCAAGCGGAAAAGCTGGTACAGGTGAAATTGACGTTCCCATTTCCTGTGGAGGAACAGCCGTTAATCCTGGAGATATTATTGTTGGTGATGCGGATGGAGTAGTGGTGATCCCACAATCTGAAGCAGAACCGATCCTTAGAAAATCATTGGATAAATTGAAAAAAGATGAAGCAAGAGAAAAGAAAGTCTCAGGAAATATTGAGGCGATTAAGGAATACTTAGATAACATGCTCAGTAAATATTGAGGCGATTAAGGAAAACTTAGATAACATGCTCAGTAAATAATTGTACAAAAAATAGGAAAGGGGAGCCCCTTTCCTATTTTTATAGTCAATCTTAATCTCTTTCCAGCAAAGAAGCGCCTGCAATTCCGGGATGTGTCATTTCATATGGGTCCAAAATTAAATCTAGTTCCTCTTCTGTTAAAACATCATATTGCAAACAGAGTTCCCGAATTGGTGCCCCTTTTAGAATCGCCTCTCTTGCAATTCGTGCAGCAACTTCATAGCCAATATGCGGATTAACTGCTGTAATTACCCCTGCACTTTTTTCCACATACTCTTTTAATCTATCCTCATTTGCTTTGATTCCTTTTACGCAATGGTCCGTAAATACCCCGAAAGCATTATTCATAATGCTGATTGATTGCAGCAGATTAAATACGAGGACAGGTTCCATTACATTCAATTCAAGTTGGCCTGCTTCTGATGCAAGACAGATCGTATGGTCATTCCCTATTACTTGGAATGCTACCTGGTTAATCACTTCCGCCATCACTGGATTTACTTTTCCAGGCATGATCGAAGAACCAGGCTGTCTAGCAGGCAAGGTAATTTCCCCAAGCCCTGCTCTTGGACCTGATGCCATTAATCGCAAATCATTGGCTATTTTCGACATATTCATCATACAAACTTTCAATGCAGCAGAAACTTCTGTATAGGCATCTGTATTCTGTGTTGCATCAACAAGATGTTCAGCTCCAACTACCGGGAGCCCGCTGATGTCTTTAAGATGCTTTACGACTAATTCTATATAACGAGGGTCGGCGTTTAATCCCGTTCCGACCGCTGTTGCACCCATGTTCAATTCATATAAGTGCTGGCGGGATTGTTTAATCCGCTTAATATCACGTTCAATGACTCGGCTATAGGCTTCAAACTCCTGGCCAAGACGGATCGGCACAGCATCCTGAAGATGGGTGCGCCCCATTTTAATCACATGATCAAACTCTTGCCCCTTTTGTTTAAAAACTGAATGCATCGCTTCCATGGTCACTAATAATTTTTCCAAAAGCTTTAGGACTGCAATATGAATGGCTGTTGGAAATGAATCATTCGTTGATTGGGACATATTGACATGGGTATTCGGGCTACAATGGTAGTAGTCCCCCTTTTCCTTCCCAAGTATTTCAATCGCACGGTTAGCAAGAACTTCGTTTACATTCATGTTGATTGAAGTTCCTGCTCCGCCTTGTATCGGATCGACAATAATTTGGTCATGCCACTTTCCTTCTATCATTTCATCGGCTGCCTTGACAATCGCTTCCCCAATGCCGGAATAGAGACGTTTGACATCCATATTTGCAAGTGCTGCGGCCTTTTTCACAATGGCCATAGCTCTAATTAATTCTTCATGAATTCGATACCCTGTAATTGGAAAGTTTTCAATTGCACGTAATGTTTGAACTCCATAATAGGCTTCAGCTGGAACTTCCTTTGAACCTAAAAAGTCTTTTTCTGTACGCATTTGGTTCTTGTTGGTTGTCATATACATTCTCCTCTGTTTTGCGAATTCTTGGATTTCGCCCCATTTATGAAGCGCTTACATGCAGTGCTTTCCTCCACCACTGCAATTGGTCATCCTCATAAACCTCATCCCCCATTTATTTCCTCAAAACGCGTATTTCTAATTATTATTATAGAACTAAATTGGAATAAATCAATACAATGTATTCGTTTCGCGTACTTTTCCTGTTGAAATTTTAATTGTCATAAAAGGAATTTTTTAAAATTAAAATAATACTTATGAAAAGGGGAAAAAATCTATTTACTTTTATAAAAAACAATATAATATTAGGTTGGTTTCAATTTATTACAAAATCATTTCAAAAAATTTGATATATTTTTACAATCTTGCAAATACCGACAAATTTTGACTTTACTATCTATTAAAATAGTAGTAATAACTAAAATTGGAATAAATTAGAGACAGCGAGAGATTTTCACTTTTGGAT
The DNA here is from genome assembly GCF_030915385.1 of Neobacillus sp. PS3-12. Classification (GTDB taxonomy): domain Bacteria; phylum Bacillota; class Bacilli; order Bacillales; family Cytobacillaceae; genus JAEVLT01. The sequence goes on from NZ_CP133268.1 coordinate 2,551,418, forward strand.
TTTAGGTAAGCGGGAGGAAGTCTTATGGAAACAATGGCGAATGAATCAGTTGAAGAATTGAGCAGAAAAAGGGGGAACCCACCCAAGTGGTTTGCAAATTGGAAAATTATCACTCCTGTTATTCTCATTATTGCACTCGCATTTGCAGGAATCTACTATTATCAGTCAACTCGATTCAATGCGCACATCACGATCAACCATATAAATGTTGGCGGCCTAACTGCTGACAATGCGATTGAAAAATTAGCATCAGCCGATTTAATAAATGATGTCTATATTGGAGAAGAGCAAATATACAACGGGGAAAATACAAAAATGGGATTTTCAAACAAAGACCTTTCGGAGGTTAAAAAGCTTTTAAAAAAACAGTGGACCTTTTTCCCTTCCTCAAAGGCAAGCGATTATTCGCTCGTACCAGCTGAAATAGACGGAAATCGAAGCCAAACAATAAAAAAAGAAATAGAGGATAAACTCACTTCCATAAATAAGGGCTTACAAGCTCCACAAGATGCGGAGGCGCAATTAGTCCAAGGGAACATTACTGTCTCTAAAAGCATAGGTGGGAAACAGTTAGATACAGTCCGTTTACTAAAGGAATATGAGAAGCAGGCATACAGCAGTGAGGTCCATCTTAAACCCGTTTATATCCAACCTATTAAAGAAGATAGCCAAATTGTAAAAAATGAGCAAAAAATACTGCAGGAGCTGCTGCAACAAACCGTGGATTATAAGGTACAAGAGCAAGTTTACTCTTTAAAAGCCAGCGATTTAATTAAAAATGCAACTGTGTCCAAAGATATGAAGGTTACGATTGATCCGACTGAAATCAAAAACAAGCTTACGGAAGTTAACAATTCTCAGTCAACCTTAAATAAAGATTTCCAATTTAAAACCCACACAGGTGCGGTTATATCGGTAAGAGGGCAAGGTTATGGCTGGGCAATAAAAGTGGATAAAGAAGTGCCGCTTATTAAGGAAGCTTTTGAAAAAGGGACTAAATCTATTTCTGCTACGAATATTTACGGAAATGGCTGGAGTAATGAACAGATCGGCTATGAAACAACAGCGAATAATGGCATTGGTGATACGTATGCAGAAGTATCGATTGCCGAGCAGCATATTTGGATCTATAAAAATGGCCAATTGGCAGTCACGACAAATGTGGTGACAGGCAGACATAACACCCATGAAGATACACATACTGGCGTTTATTATATTCTTTTTAAACGATCACCATCCATACTCAAAGGAACGTCCGTAGGCCATGGAGGAGCATATTCGGTTAAGGTAGATTATTGGGCCCCATTTACGAACGATGGCCAAGGCTTCCATGATGCTAGCTGGCGTACTAACTGGGCAAGCAATGCCTACATTGGAGCAGGATCAGGTGGCTGCGTCAACACTCCGCCAAGTATTATGAAAACTGTCTATGATAGTCTTAGTACCCACGAGCCGGTTATCATTTATTAATAAAGAAAACTCGCCGATTGGCGAGCCCCTTAGGGCGAAGACAGAGGCGTAGTTGCACTTTCTTATTAGCCCAAAAACGGCTGGCCTAATTATTTTGGGCCAGCCATTTTTACTATTCATCAACCACGCTTTGACTCCAATGTCTCAATAAAGTTCACAAATGCCTTCACAACATTCCAGTCCAACGACTCCTTATGGTAATACATCCATGTTCGGCGTAAGATCGGATTGCCCTTTTGGTCGGTTAAATCTATTTTATATAAGTCTTCTATATCCCTGAGCATACCGCTGGACAAAATCCCATAACCCAATCCATTTAAAACCATTTCCTTACAAGTTTCAATATGGTCTACATCAATGCTGATATAAGGCCGGTGTGTATAGTTTTCGGCCCACCAATGATCGATTAATTGTTTTAATAAGAAATCCCCACTATGGTGAATTCTTGGGAGATTAGGCAAATCAGCCATATCAATCGGTTCCCTTGAAGCAACGGACATGGTTTCTTCAAACATTATATGTTTCTTTAGACCTTTATTATTATAATCTCCCCGAACAAAGCCGATGTGGACATCCTTATTGTGTATAAGTTGAGCTATATCTTTGCTCCAGCCTGTCGTAATTTTGAATTCAACATGAGGATACTGTTCTTTAAATAATTTCAGAATATGCGGCAGTTCATAATTAGCAAAAAAATTGGATACACCCAATTTCAACGTACCCGTAACTCCATTTTCTGCGTCGTTACTCATACTTTGGACACGCTCTTTGATTTTATGATAGCGAGATAGAGTTTCATCAGCACATTGAACAAGAAACTCTCCCTGCGGTGTAAAATGAATTCCTCTGCTTTCACGAGTTATGATTTGAACGCCTAATTCCTCTTGCATATGCTTGATACGATTTGTTAATGCAGGCTGCGTAATGAACAAAAGCTTGGCTGCTTTCGTAAGGTTTTTCTTACTATGAAGGACCTTCAGTATTTCCCAATCACGGTAATCCACTTTTCTCTCTCCAATTTCATGATATAAAAAATATTTATATTTCGATATAAAAATTAAGCATTTTATTTATTTCTATTATTGCACTATCATAAGTATGTAGCAATTAACAATTACTTCTAGAAATCCTGGAGTACTCTCCAGAAAAAAATAAACGAGCATAAGAAGATTATAAAAATTGGAGGAATTATTATGTGGATTATCACTCAATATTTGGATTCTAATATTTCTATGTTTGAATTTGAAACGGAAGAAGAAGCAAGAGAGGCACTTAAAAACCTGAATGGCTGCAAAATTCTTTCTGAAGTCATCTATTTCAATGATCCTTGTTTTCAGCAGGAAGCAGCTTAAGATATTCGCATTCTAATAGTTCAGTAGAATTTTATCAAAAAGACTTCCCACTAATAGTGAGAAGCCTTTTTTTGATATAATCATAGAACATTTATTCTATGATTATTATATTGGCCTGATCTTAATGCGCACCTACTAATTCAAGGCTTCTATCTTCAACCTGTATCGGTTGGTGATCGCTGAGACTGAGCGCTCGTTCTGTTGAAGAGTGAAGTTTATGGAAAAGCTCTGGGTTGTCCACTAATGATAGACCATAAGAAGGAATCATTTCCTTTATTTTTGGTTCCCATGCTTTTAAATGTTGCGGGAAGCATTTCTTCATTACCTCAAGCATGACGGAAACAGCCGTTGAAGCACCAGGAGAAGCGCCAAGTAATGCAGCAATCGATCCATCTTCGGCACTAATAACTTCTGTACCAAATTGAAGGGTTCCTTTGCCTGCAGCAGTATCCTTAATAACTTGTACACGTTGACCTGCTACCACAATATCCCAATCTTCGCTTTTAGCACTAGGAATAAAATCCCTTAATTCTTCAATACGTTGCTCTTTCGAAAGCATCAGTTGCTGGATCAAGTATTTTGTTAATGGCATGTTTTTGGCTCCCGCCGCTAACATTGTTATCACATTATTCGGTTTCACAGAACTTATTAAATCCATATTAGACCCTGTTTTTAAGAATCTCGGTGAGAATCCTGCAAACGGTCCAAATAGTAATGATTTTTTGTTATCGATAAATCGTGTATCAAGATGCGGCACTGACATTGGCGGAGCACCTACTGCAGCTTTGCCGTATACTTTTGCATGATGCTGCGCAACAACCTCCGGATTGTTACATACCAGGAATAGTCCACTTACAGGGAACCCTCCAATATGTTTACTTTCAGGAATGCCCGTTTTTTGCAGTAATGGCAAGGAGCCGCCGCCGCCGCCGATAAAGACAAATTTTGCAGTATGTCGTTCGACATCGCCGCTGGCATTACGCACTTTTAATTCCCATAGGCCGTCACTGGTACGCTTAATATCATCCACTTGATGTTTGTAATTGATAGCAACATTTTTATTTTCTAGGTGGTCAAATAATTTGCGAGTTAAAGCGCCAAAGTTAACATCCGTTCCAGAGTCAATCTTGGTAGCCGCTATTGGTTCCTTCGATGTACGGCCTTCCATAATAAGCGGAATCCATTCCGCCAATTTTTTCGGATCCTCTGAAAACTCCATCCCTTGAAACAAAGGATTGTTTGAAAGCGCTTGGAAACGTTTTTTCAAGAACTCTACATTTTTATCCCCTTGTACCAAACTCATATGCGGCAATTGTTTGATAAACTCATTCGGATTACCGATCAAATTGTTGTTTACAAAATAGGACCAAAATTGTCGAGAAACCTGAAACTGTTCATTAATTTTAATTGCTTTACTAATATCTATAGACCCGTCTTGCTTTTCTACGGTGTAGTTTAGTTCACACAGTGCCGAATGCCCCGTTCCCGCATTATTCCACTCATTGGAACTTTCCTCTCCCGGGTTTGCAAGTTTCTCAAACACTGTAATTTTCCAGTCCGGTACTAATTCCTTCAGCAGTGATCCCAAAGTTGCACTCATGATACCGGCACCAATTAAGATAACGTCTGTTCCTTGTCTGTTACTCATTTTCCCCATCCTTATCCCCTAGGTTTGCAGAAAGGATGCAGTGCTCCTGCTTGGGCGTTATAGCAAGCCAGGCGGGACCTATTCAACACCTTTTCTGTATTAAATATAAACATTTCATAGTATATCACAAATTTTTAAAATATTAAAATATTTACTAATTTTGTAGATTTAAGGCGAATTGCAAATATTTAAAATACCAAAATATCAGATGTAAAAATGAGTCTAGATGTTGTACATATTTATAGCGATTAAATACCTTGTCACAAATTGTACAAATTTGTTGCCTACTATATATAATGAACCCTAATTCACAAATTTGCAACATTTTTAGTTTTTTTATTTAAATTTTATTTAAATTTGTTCTTTACTTTGGTAAGATAAAGAGTTTTTACTTAACACTAACTCTTAGATTTTCATTGAATCTAGTTCCAAATGCTTATTGGTATTCACTTTAGCAGTAATGCAGCTATTGATGCTATTATTTATTAAATTTAATCAAAAAAAAACTGCCAATCTGGCAGTGAAATACTATTGAATTCTTTTATGCCCCAACCTTATTTCAAGTCTTTAACTCCAGTTTCTAATATTTCCATTTGCAGCAGTGTCTGTTCGTCTGTAATCGTTTTATCTTTACCATTTATGATGGCTTCATACAAATCATCATATACTCTTCCATAATCACCATTTACGGATTTCACTTTTTCTTCGTGGATTGTACCTTCTTCATCGATATTGGTCAGTACACCGTAATGATTTATTGTATCTACACCAAAGTCTTTGTTATCAGGCATGTAAAATAACTTTAAATGTTCTTCCTGACGATCTTTGGAATGTTTCACAAAGCATCCCTTTTTGCCATAAACGACAAAGCTTGGTCTTTCTTTAAGCCTAAAATAACTGGATTTTACAGATACCTTTAACGTGCCATAATATAAATCTAAATCAAAATAATCATTCATTCTTCCTTGTCCTAATAATTGCCTTACATCATAATGTATATGATCCGGCTTGCCAAAATAGCTGATGACCTGATCCAGTGTATGACAGCCATGTCCATATAAAAATGATTCAACAGGATTAAAAGAATGAACAGACTCAGGTACTTCGGGACGAAAATAGTCATAATGCATTTCCACTTCCAGCAAGTCTCCCAGTTTGCCCTCTTCAATGACTTTTTGAACCGTTAAAAAATCACTATCAAAACGTCTGTTTTGATACGTCTGAACAATTAATTCTTTCTCTCTAGCCATTGCAAATATTTCTTTTGCCTGTTCTGTGGTTTCCATAAAAGGCTTTTCAACCAAACAGTTTTTATTATGTTCTAATACTAATTTTGTGTATTCATAATGACTGTCTAGTCTTGTGCAAACCACAATGAGTTGAATGTCCTTGTCATTTAATAACTCATCTAAATCAGAAGTATAATTCACTCCTGTAATCCTATCCCAACTTTCATGCTTAGGATTTCTTTGATAAATTGTTTTTACCTTTATATTTTTTCTTTGCAGTACGAACGGCAGATGATATCTATTAGTGCTTTTCCCGTTTCCAATATAACCAATAGTAAGCATAGCAGCCCCCTTAAAATATATTTACAAAGATGTAAAGCACCTCCTAAAATGATAGGTTTATCAGATCAGAAGGTGCTGCTTATTTATTACATTAAGTGTATTAGGTGGAAAACGATACCAACCGCGAATAATCCAAGAATCATAACGATTGGAGAAACTTTCTTCTTAAGCAACCACATACAAAGGAATGTGATTAGCAATCCAGCTAAACCAGGAATTAAGCTGTCCAAGTTGCCTTGTAAAGTAGTTACTTTAACTGGTTCTAATGAAAGACCGCCAGCTTGCTGTTCTAATGCAGTTTTAATCCCTTGTGCTCCAGCAGGTAAGTTAGTCCAGTCGATATAAGCACCTTTGGAAAGTTTAACTGTGGATACAACTGGCGTGAATTTTACCGATACCCAACGGTTAACGAGTGAACCAAGGATAAACATACCCAGGATGGATGCACCTTTTGTAATATCTTGAAGTAATCCCCCAGATAAGTCATCAGTAATTTTTGAACCAGCTTTGTAACCAAATTCTTGCGTATACCACGTGAAGCCCATCCGAATGAGATTCCATAAAACGAAGAAAATAATCGGCCCAAGGATGTTACCGGTCAAAGCAAGAGAAGCACCTAACGCACCAAGGATTGGTCTAACCGTGAACCAGAAAACTGGATCCCCGATACCTGCTAAAGGCCCCATCATACCGACTTTAACCCCTTGAATGGCTGTGTCGTCAACCGGCTTACCATTTGCACGTTCTTCTTCAAGCGCTAAAGTTACGCCAATAATAGGTGAAGCTACATATGGGTGAGTATTAAAGAACTCCAAGTGACGCTTTAGTGCAGCAGATTGGTCTTCTTTTGTTTTATATAATTTCTTGATTGCGGGAATCATTGAATATGCCCAGCCACCGTTTTGCATACGTTCATAGTTCCAAGAACCTTGAATGAAGGTTGAACGCCACCAAACAGAAATACGATCTTTTTTTGATAATCTTAATTCATTTGCCATTTTTATGCGCCCTCCTTCTTAGTAACTATCAATAATATCGCCTAGTGGATCACCAGAGTTTGAGCCTCCGCCATTACCTGAACCGCCTTGTTTCGAAAGCGCTAAATAGATAAGGGCAAGAGCCACACCGATTGCACCAAGACCGATAAGTGTAATTTGTGAAATACAGGCTAGTACAAAACCAATCACGAAGAATGGCCATACTTCTTTTGTAGCCATCATGTTAATAACCATTGCATAACCAACAGCTACGACCATTCCCCCACCGATTGCTAAACCGCCCGTCAACCAAGTTGGCATAGATGAGAGTAAGTGACTAACCGGACCTGCACCAACGGCTACGATTAATAAAGCTGGGATGGCAATACGTAACCCCTGCATGCAGATCGCAACTATTTGCCAAAATTCAACTTTCCTGATGTTTCCTTCTTGAGCTGCAGCATCCATAAAGTGGACGATTGCTGTTGCAAGAGTACGAACGATGATTGTCAATAAAAGGCCAGCAACTGCAAGCGGAACAGCAATCGCAATCGCAGAAGCCACACCAGCCTTACCTTGTCCACTTAAAACTAAAATAATTGCAGATGCAACTGATGCTAACGCAGCATCCGGAGCTACGGCAGCTCCGATGTTTGCCCAACCTAAAGCAATCAGTTGAAGAGTACCACCTAAGATAAGACATGGTACTAAGTTTCCTGTAACTAAGCCAATTAACGTACAAGCAACTAGTGGTTGGTGGAATTGGAATTCATCCAAAATCCCTTCCATACCAGCTAAAAATGCTACGATAAAGACTAATATTATTTGAATCACATTCAAATCCATGATTATTAATCCTCCGTTTTCTCTGGATTTATTTTTGTTTTTTTAACTCTACTTGGGCCTTCTTGATAATTTCGCCCATGTCGCCTTTTGAATCGTTCGGAACTTTACGTACATCGAAGTTCAAACCAAGTTCTTTTAACTTTGCGAAAGTATCAATATCAGCTTGGCTAAAGGCCAACACTTTATTCGGTTGAACTTTACCAGGTGAGTGTGCCATAGAACCAACGTTAATTGTCTTCAATGGAACGCCACCTTCAACCGCTCTAAGCGCATCTTGCGGGTTTTCGAAAAGAAGTAACGCGCGCTGGCCACCGAAGTGTTGATCATCATTGGCAAGTTCGATCATTTTACTAATAGGAACAACGTGTGCCTTTACACCTGGAGGAGCAGCCTGCTGAATTAATTTCCTACGAAGTTCATCCTTAGCTACCGCATCAGATACAACGATAATACGTGTAGGCTGTGTAGTTTTTGTCCAAGCAGTCGCTACTTGTCCGTGAAGTAAACGAGAGTCAATACGTGCTAACACGTATTCAAATTTACCAGGAGCGCCTGCATTTGATGGTTTTGCAGCAACTGGTGCAGTTGATGCTGTTACTGGTTCTAATGCTTCTGGTCTTACTTTAACCCCTTCTTTAGCGGTTCCCAAAATATTTGCGGCAATTTCATGCGCTGTGTTCATCGAGAAGCGTGATGCAAAAGCTTCAATCAACATTGGTAAGTTCAAACCAGCAACGATTGCCCATTTATCTTTGTGTTCTTCAAACAAGCCGTTGGCTTGGTTGAAAGGAGTTCCACCCCAAAGATCGACTAAGAATAATACTTCGTCTTGGTTGTCGAATGAGGCGATTGCTTCTTCCATTTTTGCCTTTACATCATCAGGTCCTTCGCTCGGCATTAATGTAACAGCTTTTACATTTTCTTGTTTTCCAAAGATCATCTCTCCAGATTGCAAGATACCAGTGGCAAATTCACCGTGAGTAGCAATGATAATTCCTACCATCTTTTTACCTCCTGTTATTATTGTTACAGCTTTTTCAGCTCACCTAAAGCGGTTACAGTTTCAACAAAAAAACAACAAAAAAGGCATGAGCAAAAAGTCGATTTAATGAAGGTTTGGGTATAGAATGCCCCTAATACTTCATTTCAATCAATACTTTTCACTCATGCCTGATCGAATCAGTAACACGTAAAAAATAATGGCTATTCAAATTTATTTTGCAAGCGCTGTTAATGAAGTGCTAAAAAAACAGCTTATGCATCAAAAACAATCTTCTTCAGTGTTTGCTGCATCACCTTAATGAGCTTACATGAGTGATTGTAGCACACGGATATTCCTCTTTCAAGAGGAAAGTTATTGTTCTTAAATTTGTAACAGTATAATAATTTTGAATTTTTCCCAACAAAAAAAGACAAGTTCCACTTGTCTTGTATGTAAAAACATTACTTTTTAAATTTACTGGTAAAACTGCGTTTGATTACATCAAAGAAGCTTAATGATTGGACCATATGATTTGGATCAACGTATTCACGAATTGCTCGCAAAACTTTTTTCTGCTCTTTAGATGAAAATGTATACGTCCCATTTCGCTTAGTTTGGATAGCATAACGTGGAATCCATTTCCCTTTGAACATGACGGATGCGATTACGTAATCAACTTCTTCCCAGGGGATTTGAATAAACTTACGAGTATCACGACTATTGAAGAATTCAAATCCCTTGTCCCCGATCATGATCTTACCGTATTCTGCTATTCCCATTTGTGAGATCGCATCAATAACTAAATCAACTTTTGTATTGATTGATTGGACCATTTGCTTTACTCCATTTCATTCTTTTAATAAATAATTATTATACGGCGTTTTGTCACTTTAAGCAAAAAGTATTTAGGACAAGGATGATTGTTAAATTGAGGTAGATGTCTATACCAATAAATAGAATTTATTTTGGTAAATTCTTTGTTATACCGTAAGTTTTAAGATAAATCCTTTTTTACCAGCTAAAAAATGGTATAGACAACTATATATCACAAATGATAATATTTAGAGAGTCTAGAAAGGATGTAATCACAATGACTTCAAATTTTAAGGCTATTTTGCTCAAGGGCATCCAAATATATTCTGAAGGTAAATGGATTGAAAATGGCTACATAAAAATAAAAGATCAAAAAATAGTGGAAGTAGGGCGGGCAGAAAATCTTTCCTTGCAGGAAGAGTTTGAGGTTCTTGACCTTCCATTACAATATAAAGTTGTTCCTGGCTTTATTGATGTTCATATTCATGGAGCAAACGGAGCAGATACAATGGACGCTACGAGAGAAGCTCTAGATATAATGACGCAAGCACTTCCGGGTGAAGGTACCACAAGCTTTTTGGCAACAACAATGACACAGGAAGAAAAGCAAATTGAAAAAGCTTTAGTGAATGCTGGTGAGTATATCAAGGATCATCAAACACCCGGAAAAGCAGAAATACTGGGAATCCATCTCGAGGGTCCCTTTGTGAATCCAAAAAAGGCTGGAGCTCAGCCGATTCAATATATTATTGAACCAAATCTTGAGCTGTTTAAAAAATGGGAACAACTTTCAGGACAAACCATAAAGCTGGTAACACTTGCACCTGAACAGTCAGGCGGCCTTGAGATGGTCCGATACTTAAAAGCAAACGGGATGATTGCTTCCATCGGCCATACTGATGCAACTTATGAAGAAGTGCTAAACGCCATTGATGCCGGAGCAAACCATGTTACTCATTTATACAATCAAATGAGGGGTTTGCATCATCGGGAACCAGGTGTTGTTGGAGCAGCCTTTTTAAAAGAAGAGCTAAAAGCAGAATTAATTGTAGACGGGGTTCATGTTCATCCGGAAATGGTGAAACTGGCCTACAAGCAAAAAGGAAAAACAGGGCTCATTTTAATTACCGATTCCATGCGGGCCAAATGCTTAAAGAATGGACATTATGATTTAGGCGGTCAAGATGTTACGGTTCAAAATGGAAAAGCAGTCCTTAGTGACGGAACTCTTGCAGGAAGTATCTTGAAATTAGGCAAAGGGGTTAAAAATATTATGGCATTTACAGGCTGCGGGCTTGAAGATGCTGTTGAAATGGCGGCTGTAAATCCAGCGAAGCAATTGAATGTTTTTGATCGAAAAGGAACCATTTCCGAGGGAAAAGACGCAGATCTTGTAATTCTAGACGAAAACTATGACGTCTATATGACGTTATGCCGAGGGCAAGTGGCTTATTCAAAGGAGGAAAACACAAAATGAGGATTATTGAAGCCAAAGATTACCAAGATATGAGTAAGATTGCTGCCGACTACATGATAAAAAAGGTATGTAGCTTTCCAAAACTGAAACTTGGCCTAGCAACAGGCGGAACTCCTATTGGCATCTATTCAAATTTAATTGCTGACCATCAGAAAAATGGGACTTCCTATCATGATGTTACCACTTTTAATCTGGATGAGTATGTTGGACTCTCAGCTCATGATCCAAATAGTTACCGCTATTACATGAACCATAATTTATTCGATCATATTGATATTCAAAAAAACAACACATTTGTTCCGCATGGAGATGTGGTCGATATTCAAAGAGAATGTGCTGTTTATGAAGATTTGCTTCAAAAACATAAAGGAATTGATTTACAGATTCTCGGAATTGGTAAGAACGGTCATATTGGATTTAATGAACCGGGAACATCCTTTGAATCTGAAACCCATGTGGTGGAATTAACTCCTTCAACTAGAAAAGCCAATGAAAGGTTTTTCAACAGCTTAGAGGAAGTACCGACAAAAGCAATTACAATGGGTATTGCCACCATCATGAAAAGCAAAGAAATATTGTTACTCATTTCCGGGGAACAAAAAAAGAAGCACTCGAAAGACTTTTGACCGAAAATGTGGATGAAAGTTTTCCGGCATCAGTGCTTAAAAAACACCCATATGTTACAATAATTGCAGATAAGGCGGCTATTGCTGGTTTAAAAATTCACAGTTGAGGTTCTTCCTCTCTGTGTCTTTTTAAAAGAAACGAAATGCTGGTTTGTGAAGGATAGACATATATTTTTCACATTGGAAATGGTCTTTTACTTTGGCTGTGTTAAAGGAAAATTGTTGATTTTTTCACTCTGTTGATTGGAGCGGAGGGCACTCGACTCCTGCGGGATATAGAGGCGTCTTCCGACCCCACAGGCGCCAAGGCGCCGAGGAGGCTCCAGGACCTCCCCGCGGAAAGCGAGTGCCTGGAGCGGAAATCAACAGACTAATTTAACACAGCCTTTACTTTAAATAGAAAGGATGCAGTGGAGAGGAAAATGATTAAAAAGGATTCCCCCATCCCGATCTATTATCAACTTCAAGAGCTCCTAAAGGCTTTAATTGACAAGGGTGAATTAATGCCCGGAGATGTAATTCCTACTGAAAGAGAGTATGCTGAAAAATTTCATATCAGTCGGATGACAGTAAGACAAGCTTTAACCCAGCTTGTTAATGAAGGATATTTACATCGAATTCAAGGAAAGGGCACATTTGTATCTGAACGAAAAATTGAACAACCCCTTTACCGTTTAAGAAGCTTTACAGAAGATATGGAGTCCAGAGGACTAAAACCTGGCAGTCAATTAATTTCTTTTGAAATTATTCCCGCAACCAGCCAAATTGCTTCACAGCTTGGCATTCAGGAATATGCGCCCATTTATGAAATTAAACGGATTCGTTTGGCTGATGATGTTCCAATGGCCTTGGAATCCAGCTATATCTCGGCAAACCTTGTGAAAGGCTTAACGGAACAAATTGTTAAAGAATCTGTTTATTCATACATTGAAAACCAATTGAACCTTGAAATTGATGAAGCTTCACAAATCATTGAAGCATCGATTGCCAATCAAGTGGAAGCTAAATTTTTAAAAATAAAAAAAGGCTCTCCCATCATGCTCATTCAACAACAAACCTTTTTAAAGGACGGAACTCCTGTTGAATATGTTAAATCCTCATATCGAGCTGATCGGTATAAATTTATGATCAAAATGAAACGGTGAAATAGAGGGGAATAAGTTTTTCTTTGACTTTCCCCTTTTGTATTTCTTAAAACATTGGGTTTCATATTCCACTTGATCTCCCCCTTATTTTTATCCCCTTTACTATGAGTTTACTATTTGCTTTTTGGAGGAATGAGGCATGAAAAAACTGAGGATTGGTATTGTAGGGTTAGGAGATATAGCTCAAAAGGCTTATTTACCCATTCTCTCAAAGGAACAGAATTGGACGATATCTGGAGCATTTTCTCCAAATGAAAAAAAACGAAATTCCATCTGTTCCCAGTACCGAATCGATCCCTTTCAAAGTTTAGAAAACTTGTGTGACCAAAGTGATGCATTATTTGTTCATAGTTCAACCTCATCACACTTTGAGGTTGTGCGTTATCTTTTGAATAGGGGAAAAGATGTCTATGTTGACAAACCTCTTGCAGAAACAGTGGAACAAGCCGAAATTTTAGTGGATTTAAGTCAAAAGTATAACAGAAAATTAATGGTTGGCTTTAATAGAAGATTCGCACCGATGTATGTAAAAGCAAAGGAAGACTGTCAAGACATTGCTTGGGTCAGGATAGATAAATACAGGAAAAATAATATTAGTAATAGTTTTTATGCAGATTCACTTTTGGACAGTTATATCCATCTCATTGATACAGCAAGATGGATCGGTGATGGCCAAATTAGCTTAAAAGATGGGCATGTTCATCAAAATGAAAATAACAATTTGGTCTATTCCCATCATAGTTTTCAAGCAAAAAGTGGCATGCAGATATTCACAGGGTTTCACCGAAGTGCAGGTACAGGATTAGAGCTTTTGGAAATAGTGAATATGGGAAAAATTATTAGGGTTAAAGACCTTCATACCTTTGAAATTGAAGAAAGTGGCGAATTAAAAATAACAGAAACCGGTTATGGGAGACAATCCTTAAAGAAAAAGGTTTCGAGGGAGCCATAAATCATTTTATTTTTTCGATACTGGGAGATACTGCTCCAATTGTTGACGGCTTAGAGGGCTTAAAGAGCCAAGAGTTAATGAGGAGCATTATAGAACAATCCTGATTATGTTTAAAGCGGTAGCAATGCTACCGCTTTTTTCACACGCTTCAGTTTTATAAAGAAACATTATTTACAGAGGTCTGTAAAAAGTTTACAAAAAAAGTACTTCCCTCTACGCTCGTTTGAATTTCAATTTTTGCATTATGACGGGCAGCTATCGCATAACTTACACCCAGTCCCAACCCAGTCCCTTTTTCCTTGGTAGTAAAGAAGGGAGTACCCAACTTTTCTAATACTTCTGGCTTTATACCTTCCCCTTGATCCACAAATGCAAGAATCACACAACCATTTTCCTTGTACGTTCTAATGGTTAGAGTTTTTCCCTCTTCCATTGCTTCTAACCCATTACGGTATAAATTTATAATTAATTGGCGTATCTCATTTCGGTTTAATAATAATTTAGGGATTGTCTGAGTATCAATTTTTACATATTTATTTTGGTTAAACGCATCAATCTCAATTAACGGAGCTATATCATATAAGATTGAATTTAAACTCAACTCTTGTAAATCTGACGTCCTCGTATTACTCATCGAAAGGAATTCCGTTATGATGGAATTTGCACGGTCCAGCTCTTCAATCATTATGCCTATGTATTGTTTATATTTCTCAAAGTTATTTGCCTCCTTTAAAAGCTGCAAAAAACCTCTTACGGTAGTCATCGGATTCCTTATCTCATGGCTGATGCCCGCTGCCATCTGTCCTATTAACTGCAGGCCAGATAACCTTTTTAATTCCTTCTCATACTTCTTTTTCTCTGTAATGTCTTTAATAAGGGCGCAAATGCCATCGCCGTCCGGGTAAGCAACTATTTCATACCAAGACCCGTTTAAAGTGGAGGTAAATTCAAAATGCACAGGTATGCGTTCCATCATAACCTTATTCAATTCTTTATAACTTGCTGTACCAACAACCTTTGGAAAAGCCGTCCAAATATTCTTGCCTAATAGATCTTTTGCAAGTATTTCAGAGTGTAAAAAATGCTGTTTATTTATATTGGTAATTCTCCACTCTTTACTAAAGGAAATAAAACCTTCAGACATACTTTCAATTACGTTGTTTTTATTCTTAATAACTTCTTCCAGTTGCTTTGTCCGCTCTTCTATCATATTTTCCAGTTCATTCATATAAAGCAGACTTGATAGTGTGGATGCGGTTGCATCAACGATTGATTGTGACAACCGAATTTGAGATTCTGTAAAAGATTGTTCCTTTTTTTCAAGATTGGCAATGGCTATGATTCCTAAAACATTTCCCATTGAAACCAATGGAATCAAAAATAAACTTTTAACAGAGTGTTTGCGGCAAATTTCTTGATTAAACCTTTTATCTGCCAACACATCAGGGATAAAGATAGATTTCATTGTTTCAATTACCAATTGAATCCCAGCATCATAGCATTTGTTTAGGTTTATCGTTTCACTTTTCTCACGCCAGCGCTCTTTATCATCGTCGTTACTTGATTCTATCTTAATAGCGTTATCGGCTAAAGAATTGAACAGTTGAAACTCTATACAATCATTGTTCAAAATTTTTCTTAAGTATAGAAAACATTTATCAATACTTTCCTGTATGGAGGAGCACATGGAAAGATCCCGTGTCACATCAAGTAACAGCTGCTTTTCTGAAATTAGATTTTCCTTTTGCTTTAAATAATTTGCATTTCGGATGGCCACTGCTGCCATATTCACATAAGCTTCAACACTTTGAATTTCAAATTTTGTAAGAACCATTACGGTTCCATAATTAAACAAAAAAGCGAGACCATACAACTCTTCCTCAAATGATATGGGAATGGCTAGTATAGACTTAATTTGAAAGGCATGAACAGGTATGGGGTCGGGCCGACTATCCTTTGAGGTATCAGATATGTAGATTGTTTTCTTCGTTGTAATCACTTCTCTTGCTAGTAAATCAATTTCAGGATCAATTACCTGCGAGTCAAGCTTCACTCCATTCATGGTATCCGGCTTTCCAACATATCCTCTGAATTTCCCATCTCCAATTGGTAAAAAAATACCTACTGCATCGCATTGGACGATTTCTTCAGATATTGCCGTCGTTACATGCTCCAACACTTCACGTAATTCCAGCTTGGAATTAATTAATTTTGTTAGATTTGCTAGTCGTGAATACCTCGTATGATCCATAGACATCTCCATTTTCCCCAATCCTCATCTATTACCAACTTTTCGTCTCTTTTACGATACAATAAAACTATGTCTATTGTCTTCTTATTATTGTAATCTAAACTTACTAACAAATTAACTATATTTTTTTAACTCTATTCCCGTTTTCCCTTATTTTTATACATTAAGGAAATTGGTTATAGGGAAATGTTGTTACGTAATAAAGGGATGTCTCAAAAGGGTTTAGCCCCATCGTGACATCCTCCAAATGTTTATTATAAACGGGTAATGCCTCTTGATTAACTTGATCAAACTTTCTTTTATTCTGAAATTTGTGCCGCAAACCGAGCCGTAATTTGCTGCGGACGTGTAATCGCGCCTCCAACAACTGCAGCATATGCCCCTATTTCAAGTACTCTTTTTAGCATTTCAGGGGTTATGATATTGCCTTCAGCAATAACTGGAATTGACACTTCTTTTAAAACTTCTTTTAAAAAGGCAAAGTCATTATCATAAATAAAAGAGAAGTTCTAATTAAAACGATATTTTAGATATATTCCCCCTTCCTTTTACTCCAATCCCATCACCACTAATGGTTGTAGCACTTTTGGTGGTAATCCCTCAATTGACTACAAATAAAATTTACGAGAGAATATATAAATAATGCATGAAAGAAAGGGGGATTTCAGTGGAACATCGCTCACTAATTCTGCTTGGGTTACTCATGGGACAAAGTCAACACGGATATCAAATTAATGAATTTATTGAAAGAAACTTAAGTACAGTTACAGATATGAAAAAGCCTACTGCTTATGCTACTCTGGATAAGCTAAATCAAAAGGGATATATAGATATTCAGTTAGAACAAGAAGGAAATAGACCCACCCGAAAAGTGTACTCTATAAATGAAAGCGGCCGAAACTATTTTTATCAATTACTATTGGATAATCTGTCTTCTTCGGAAAGTGTTAATTACCAGGGAGATATAGGGTTAATGTTTATTGATTTTCTTCCGATGGATAAAGCAATACCGGCCTTGAAGGAAAGATTAAAGAAAAACAAAAAACTAATAGATCTATTTAACCAAACTCCTGTACATGGAATACGAACTGGTGTTAATCTTGCAGTCAAACATAAAATTACAATGTTAGAAGCAGAAGTTGCCTTTCTTGAAAAGAATATTCAACATCTTCTTCATTCGGATTAAATTTTATATGAATCAAAGGAACCGACCGTGGGTTCCTTTTTTATTTGAATCTCAAGAACAAAAGGCGCAAGCGCCCGTTTAGCTACGTATGGGCTGGAGTGCTCCAACTGAGATAAAGGAAACACGGAGAGCGTTAGCGCATTCGTGCTTGACTTATCGTAGGGCGGAGAGCGAAGCCCACTAGCAGTTGGGCGCTGGAGCTGGATTCAGAAAACTATTTCAAGTTATCCACAACAAGTAATTTTAAAATTTCCTAATCAATAAAAAATTATTATATTTTAACCATATAGTCACAATTGACTAATCAATAACAAACTAGTATACTTTTAATAATCACACGTGATTAATCGTGTTTACATTAAAGGAGTGACGTACATTGTTTCTTGCTATAAAAGAGTTAAAGCATGGTAAATTACGGTTTCTGATGATTGGCGTTATAACAGTCCTGATTGCTTGGCTGGTATTCATTCTATCTGGGTTAGGAAACGGCCTTTCCACTCTTAGTGCGGCAACATTTAAAAATATGGATGCCAATTATGTGACTTTTGAAGATGGATCAAGATCCTCTATGAGTCGATCGTTATTGAGTGAATCATTGGCAGAGAAACTAGAAAACCAAGCTAATGTTTCAGCTGTATCAGCAATGGGTGCGACCATGGGAACCGTACTTAATAATTCTGATTCTGATGATAAGGAAAAAGTAGATATTGCCATATTGGGAATAACACCAGGTAGTTTTCTGGAACCCAATGTGATTGATGGAAAGCCACTTCAAGCTAAAAAATCTTTGGAAGTTATCGCTAATGATACTTTAAAGAAAAAGGGCTTTAAGATTGGTGACACGCTGAAGATCGAAGGATCATTAGAAAAAATGAAAATTGTAGGGTTTGTTAAAAATGAAACATACAATCATTTACCTGCCGTTTTTACTACCCTGGATAAATGGCGCTCTATTCAATTTGCAGCACCTGGTTCTGATAAAGGAATTGAGAAACCTGTAAATGGGATTATGCTCCAAGGGGAAAATGTCGACTCAGTGAAAATAAAACAGCTATTCAAAAATACCGATACAGTAACCAAGGCTGCAGCCATACAAGGAATGCCTGGTTATAAAGAAGAAAATGGCACGATTACGATGATGCTTGCTTTCCTATTGGCCATCTCGGCATTTGTACTGGGTGCATTCTTCTACGTACTTACCTTACAAAAGTCAAATCAATTTGGCATATTGAAAGCCATTGGCGCCAGCAATCGTTTCCTTGGAAGAGCCATTGTATCCCAAGTATTTCTACTATCCTTTATTAGTATTGTAGCAGGAATCTTGTTAACCTACGGGACAGCCCTTATTCTTCCGGATGAAATGCCATTTTCACTCGATCTTAAATTAGTTGTCCTTTATGCCCTACTATTACTTGTGATTTCAATTTTAAGTTCATTAGTTTCCGTTCGAAAAATCACAAAAATAGACCCACTTCAAGCGATCGGGAGGATGGAATAATGTCAGGAATACAATTTAAAAATGTCTCAAAACTGTATCAACAGGGTGAAAATCAAGTTCTTGCCCTTGATGAAATCTCTCTAACGGTGGAACAAGGTGAGTTTATTGCCGTCATTGGCCCATCAGGTTCAGGAAAAAGCACATTTCTAGCTATTGCAGGAGCATTGCTTCATCCATCTAAAGGTGAGGTCATTCTTAACGGTAAGAACCTTAATGAATTAGAACCTAAGGATTTAGCGCAATTGCGGCTGGAGGAAATAGGATTTATCTTACAAACTAGTAATCTTGTCCCCTATTTAAATGTTCTAGAACAATTACTTGTCGTGAAAAGAATGGCAGGGAAACTTGCAAAAGAGGATAAGGAATATGCAAAGGAATTATTACAAAATCTCGGTTTAGCAGCAAAACTGGAAAAATTACCTGAACAGCTATCTGGAGGAGAACGACAGCGTACTGCAATTGCTCGTGCTTTTATGAACAATCCATCAATTATTCTGGCAGACGAACCAACAGCTAGTCTTGATTCAAAAAGGGCTCATGAAGTGGTTCAACTCATAGCCAACGAAGCAAAAACAAGAAACAAAGCAGCGATTATGGTTACCCATGACGAACGAATGCTAGAATACTGCGATCAAGTGTATCGAATGGAAGATGGCAGACTTAAACATGATGATTCTTTCAGTCATGAAAAGTTGAAGACAAATTTATACTAGATAAACATCTGCATAGAAAATTAGGGAGGAATAATCCATGATAATTGTAACAAACAAAATTAAAATGAAATTAGGTTTCGCTGCAAAGATGGCCCCAATGTTCACAAGACCAGGTGCTTTACAAAAAATGGAGGGTTTTGTAAAAGTCGAAGTTTTAATTACTAAAAATCTCACAGAATATGATGAGCTGAATGTAAATATGTATTGGAACACTATTGAAGACTTTACCCAATGGAAAAATAGCGATGCTTTCAAAGAAGCACATACAGGACCAACTAAAGCTGAACAAGATTCACCTATCTTGGGAAGTGAAATCATTATTTCTGAGGTTGCTTCGACTTTAGAATCAAATGCATGATTACTTTCTTTGGCAACTTGTGGTCAGTTCTTCTGGTACACTAAAGATTTCACGCATATTACTCTAATTCAGTTAACCACACAATTTGTTATATGAATTTATAAAGCACACTAGACAAAAAAGGTAGGCTAAACAAATGTGTCATAAATAATATATCTTGTTTAGCCTATACTTTTGTACAAATTTTCTGACCTATAAATGGAATTCGTGTGAAAAACTGCTTCTATTTATGGTACGGTTCACCCCGATTAATCCGAAAAGCACGATAGATCTGCTCCACAAGAATGAGCCTCATGAGTTGGTGGGGGAAGGTCATTTTTGAAAATGAAAGCTGATCATTTGATCGTCTTAAGACTTCATCACTAAGTCCTAATGATCCGCCAATTACAAACGCCAACTTACTTTTGCCGTAGGTTGCTAACTTATCCAGCGAATCTGCCAACTCCTCGGATGATTGCATTTTTCCATTGATCGCTAAGGCAATCACATGGGTATCCTGGCTGATCTTGGCCAAAATTCTCTCGCCTTCTTTTTGTTTCACCTGCTCCATTTCTAATTCACTTAATTCTTCTGGTGCCTTTTCATCAGCAACTTCTATGATTTCCACTTTTGCATAGGAGGTTAATCGTTTCAAATATTCCTCAATGCCTTGTTTCAAATACTTTTCCTTTAGTTTTCCGACCGTAACTATTGAGATATTCACAATTCACAGCCCTTTACATATGTTTTACAAACAATTTACAAACAACTTATCCACAGGATTTATCCACATATCCACATTTTCTATCCACATTTTGTGTCAGATCATTCGTTCGCCACAACATATGTAGCAGGTTTTGGGCAATATTCACAGGTTGTTGATAAGTTATCCACATCTAATTTTGTGAATATCGGAAATGTCTCGCACTTATCCACAATTGTATCTAAGGCAATCTCTACACACTCTTCACAGCAATAAATCTTCATCTTTGTTTCACCCTTCTATTCATGACTCTTCATGTATCATATCAAAAAAAAAGCAGGAATGTCTCTATTAATAACATTCCGCTCTTTATCTTTGCTATTGCGTAGAATCCGAGGTCAGTTTTAATGTTGTTTCTTTTAGTTTCCCGTCTCTGTAAAACTTCACAGTCATTTGGTCACCAATCTTCTTGTGTTGGTACAAATGCTTCCTAAGATCAATCACATCGTTGATTTTTTTACCATCCAATTCAACAATAACATCCAATTCCTTTAACCCAGCACGGGCCGCTGGCGAACCTGAAACAACCTGTCTTAATGCTACCCCATAGGTTACATTGCCTGGAAGTTTCAATGCCTCTTGTTGATAATAAGCAGGGATTTCCGCAACTGACTTTAAATCAACACCCATATATGGGCGTTTTACACTTCCATACCTTTCAAGATCATTAATGATGGGTTTCGCAGAATTAATCGGAATAGACAATCCAATCACTTCGACGGCTTCCTGGGATATTTTCATTGAATTAATACCGATTACTTGACCATCAATATTAATGAGGGCGCCGCCACTGTTCCCCGGGTTAATGGCGGCATCCGTTTGTAATACCTCTGATTGCCAATCAACTACTCCATCTTGGTTAATATCCATTGGAATGGTTCGGTTTACATCGGAAATAATCCCTTGAGTTACCGAGCCAGAGAAGGTTGGTCCTAATGGATTTCCAATCGCAATCACTGGTTCCCCAACTTTTAATCGGTCAGAATCACCAAATTCCGCAACCTGTTTAATTTTACTGCCATCGACCGTAACGACCGCTAAATCAGTCCAAATATCACTTCCTAACAGCTTGGCAGGGAGCTTTGTCCCATCATCTAATGTCACCTCAAGCTTTGTGGCGCCCTCAACAACATGATGGTTTGTCACAACATATGCTTGGTTTCCATCATTTCTATAAATGACTCCTGAACCTGTTCCAGTTGCTTCCTCACCGCTACTATTTTCGCCAGTACTTCCATTCCCGCCATTTTCACTGTCAGACCAAAAGTTAGAGGTATTGGATTGAATATTGGTAATTCCAACAACAGCATTGCTGGTTTTTTGAACAGCTTTGGTTGTACTTGTATTCACATCGACAGTGACTTGCTTTTGAATTACTTCATTACTTGTATTCGGAGCCTTATTCGCAGTTGCATTATTGCTAGTTTGGTTATTCGGGATCACATCATGGTGTGTGAAAGAAGGGAGTGCAATAATCATCAGAAACGCACCTAAAATAGCTCCAACTAATCCAGCTAAAAAGTATCCGCTCTTTTTTCTTTTTGATTGATAGCGTCCTTGAGCATGGTCATCATAATAACCCAAAGTAAACCATTCCTCTCTCAAAAGATTGCTATTTATAGCTTGGCTTAATAAAAACGTTTATAGTCTTCTTATGCATAAAAAAGAGTGAAATTGCTAAATAAGCAACCTCACTCTTTGTATTTCCGATATTCATTTCTTATAAACCTAAACTGCCGTTAAAACGGTTGGTGTTTTGGGATCTGTATCATAGACCTCAAACTGTTCACCGACGATAATGCCTCGTCCGGCAAGTGTCTGAGTTACTGACATTCTTGCCAGCTCTTTCATATTATTATCAAGACTCAAATGGGCGAGGTACACTCTTTTCGTGTTATCACCAATTACATCACTCATTGCAATGGCAGCATCTTCGTTGGAAACATGACCTACATCGCTTAAGATTCTTTGTTTAATATTCCAAGGGTAACGTCCCATTCGTAACATCTGGACATCATGATTAGACTCAAATATATAGATATCTGCATTTGAAATAATCCCTTTAACCCGATCACTGACGTAACCAGTATCGGTAATAAGGACAATCTTTTTACCGGAATTATGAAAGACGTAGAACATTGGCTCTGCTGCATCATGGGATACTCCAAATGACTCAATATCCATTGATCCAAAACTCTTTACATTTTCCATATTAAAAATAAACTTCTGCTCGGTTGGAATTTCACCAATATGCCCTTCCATGGCACGCCATGTTTTTTCATTTGCATAGATTGGCAGATTGTATTTACGGGCGATGACGCCAATTCCTTTAATATGATCACTGTGCTCGTGGGTGACAAATACACCAGATAGCTTACTAATATCCCGATCAATTTGCTGAAAAAGTGCTTCCATTTGTTTACCGCTAAATCCGGCGTCAACAAGGAAGGAGTGCTGTCCATCTTCTACAAAGAACGCATTTCCGGTACTCCCGCTCGCTAGCACACTAAACTGTAATGACATGTTATTCACTCCACTGCCTTATTTTCATCACTATTAAAATCAATGACTTGTCCTTCAAAAGCATTAACGAAAAGGTCTTCTTTATCATTCACAACAACCCGCCAGGTTGGTGTTAATACTTGTGAAGCAGCAAGCTGGACCAAAGTTGAATATCCTAATTCAATATTGGTAATTTTACTTTTTGCTTTAAGCAAACCCTTTTGATGCAAGGTTTCGATCGCATTTAACGGAGGAAGTACTTCCTCATTCGTTGCCATCTTGTCCAAACCGGTCAAATAGGTTTGTTCATATGAAGTAATCCTATTATCTTTACTGATATTTAACGTGACCGTTCCACTTATATCTTTATAGAATTCTTTATTTTCATATTGCTGATAAAACGTAATCGTACCCTTTTTATCATTTTTGCTAAAAAATTGATAATGGTCACCATAGAGAATATTTTCCCTTAAAAAAGAAGTGACCTCTCTAACACTAAATTTCGAGCTTAATTGGACTGGCTTTGCAAAGGCTGCCTCAATCGTTGTGGCATCTTTAAGATAAGCCATCTGCCCCTTTAATTTATCAAAATCCTCTTTGGTAAAGATTTTCGGCTTGGCGCTGATATACTGCTCTTTTGCCGGGTCTTTGGAAGCTCTATATACTTAATTTCATCTGCTTTCAACTTATCCTCAAAGGTTGCTTCGGTTGCAAATTCATATTTATTATTATCGCGAATTTTTATGAACTGATAGAAGAGATAAACATCTAAAATCAGGAAGGTCAAAATAAAGATCGTTTTAATCTTACTCCAATCCATTATTCAGTCCCCTCCATTTCATCCATTGGAAGCTGTTCCCACTGTTTATTGTATTGATAAAACCAGACGGGCTCCATGAGGATTATTTTAGACTCCTTTGTATCTCTTTCAAGTTCATAACCTAAAACAATATTTCCTAACATTTCTGGTTTAAAGCCTGGCAGGCTTTGCAGATACTGTAAAACAGTATGGCCTGATGGACGGGTGACCTTTTGCATTTCTGTCTTAAGCGGGACCTCTAATGAAATATTCGAACGGACATACTTGTTAATTTCATTTTTTCCCCAAGTTTCTTTAATTTCTGAGAGTCCATCTTCATTAAAAGCCGGATACCCTTCTTCACTAAACAAACGAAAGGTAACATGATGAGAAGTATCCTCTTTTTCAACATACCTGTAAGAATCTATCCATCCTCCATGTTCATTGACAAAGTCGATGCTTCGTTTCAATAGGCTCTTTGAATTTTCCATATAATACCCTGCTGCTGTCGGGTTTACATACAAGAGCATATTGGTATTATAGTCAATGGTCATTTTACTAGATCCATTTGTATACTCTTCACTATTTGAGAGTATGGTTTGTTTGACAAAGCTAGGATCAGTGAATAAGGCGTCTTTAAACTCCTCGGAATTCAGGGTTACAGGTAAATATTTATATACCGTCATTTCCGTTGGATCCTCAGGTAAGAATATGGTGCGTTTATCTGGGAGATTATAGCTAAAATAACTTGGGTATCTACTGGCATCTTTATAGAAATCTTTATTAAAGTCATTGAGTGATGAAGATGATATATGACTGGAGTAAACCTGCTGATTGGTAGTTGAAACAAAATATACAACTCCATTTCGATTGTCCAGACTTTCCGCATTAATAATAATTCGATCAAAATCAAATGATGGAATTTTCTTCCCAGAAAAACTTAAAACATTTCGGTATAATTCAATTGGAACACCTGCTGGAAAAATAATTTCTACATTGCCATTTTCATGGATCCATTCATTTAAATTGTTTGGCCGATCAGCAAAGATTTTTACGTCAGAAAAACTCCAGCGGCTTACCTCTTTAATTAGTTTATCAAGCTCATCTGTTCTTGTTGTTCCATAGTTTTTGCCTTGCTTGTGATACAATACCATATCAGGTCTGACAATTTTTTTAACCTCTTGTTTTTCACTCATGGTTACTTCGGCAACTGTATTATTTTTTTCCATAGTGGCGTAATTAGGCTGGTAGGTCCAAAGATTCCAGGTTAATAAAATACTTAACAATACCAATATTGACAATATGGCCGTTTTGATTGTTTCGTATCTCATACCCACTCATCCTCTTCTGAAGGCTCGTAGGGAAGAGAGAATAAAATTTCAGTTCCCTTTCCTTCTTCACTTTTCACCCAAATACTTCCGCCATGTGCTTGGACCATTTCTTTCGCAATGGCAAGACCTAAGCCTGTTCCGCCTAATTTTCTTGACCTAGCCTTATCAACCCGATAAAAGCGGTCAAAGACTTTTCCAATATTCTCTTTTGGAATTCCGATTCCCTGGTCTTTTATACTAACAATAATTTTATCTTCCTCTTCTTTAACGAAAAAGGTTATTTGTCCGCCTTCAGGTGAATACTTCATCGCATTTGATATGATATTATCCAGAACCTGTGTTAATTTATCTTCATCAATTTCAATCAAAATGGCTTCCTTTGGAAGACTTCGTTTAAAGGTAACATGCTGCTCCTTTGTCATTTCAAAGCGGTCGATAATTCGATCAAAAAACTCGACAAAGTTTACCCACTCTTTGGAAAGCTGATAATCAGGACTATCCATTTTGGAAAGCTGGAGGAGGTCGTTAACGAGACGAATCATTCGCTCTGTTTCATTGCGTGTCACTTCTAAAAAGTTCGGTGCAACTTCTTCATCCTTCCAAGCACCATCTTCTAAAGCCTCTAAATAACTCCTCATCGTTGTTAAAGGCGTTCTTAATTCGTGCGACACATTGGAGACAAATTCACGTCTTTCCATGTTGATTTTTTCTTGCTCCGTAATATCATGAAGGACCGTAATTAATCCGTTGACAAATCCTGTTTCCTTTTGAATAACGGAAAGGTTGGCCCGTAAAATATAAGGCTTGTTTTTTGTACTATAATCTAAAATAAGCGAATCATTTACCTCGATGAGCTCTTCGAACGTATAGGTGTCGCTCAATCCTAACAAGGTAACAATCGGCTGAGAGACGACTGTTTCACGTGAAACATCCAGCATCTCTAATGCTGGATCATTGATTAAAATGACTCGGCCCTTCCGATCGGTTGCAATCACTCCATCCGTCATATAGGACAAGACAGAAGAGAGCTTTCTTCTTTCACCTTCCGTCATTGCCTGGGCTTCCTGAAGTTTTTTTGTTAAATTATTAAACGTGATCGCCAATGTTCCAATTTCATCATAGCCGTAAACTTTCACTTTCCGTGAAAAATTTCCTTTTGTCATCGCTACGGCTTGCCTTCTCATATCCGATATCGGCCTGGTAATCGTTCTTGCCAATAAGATTCCCAACAACGCAGTAATGGAGAGAGCAATACCAGTACCTGTGGCAAAAATTCCATTAATGGTTTTCATTTGAGCAAATACACTTTCAATTTTAGCAACAAGATAAATCGATCCGATCACTTTTTTACCAGATTTAATTGGTGATGCTAGCACCCAGATGCGATGCCCGGTCTGCGGGTCAATTAAGATACTGCTTTGTTCTTCCTCTAAAGCAAGCGAACGTTTCACTTTGAGTTCCGTTGTTCTTTGACCGACGACTCCCTGATTGTTTGGGTCGGAGGTTCCTAGAATCTTTAGTGATCGATCAATAATCCGAACTTCGGAAATATCAACAGCTGAAAAATCCCTTAAGACCTTTTTTATATCCTCTTCAAGGGTTGGGTCCTGTGGATTCCTGTCTTTATCCATTTGTTCGACAACATTATAGGCAAGTAAATTGACCCTTTCTTTTATCGAAGTCTGAAAGTTTGTCGTTAATGTTGCTTGCAGCTGTTTCACAAAATAAACTCCGATTATTTGCATGGCTACCAAAATAAGCAATACATAAATAATGACAAACTTCACATGTATTGATTGAAAAAATCCTACCTTTCTCATCAATGATTACTCCTGTTCTGGATTCCTTAAATAGTAACCAACTCCCCTTCGGGTAACAATCCATGTAGGATGACTCGGACTATCCTCAATTTTTTCCCGTAATCTTCGAACGGTAACATCTACTGTTCGAACATCACCGAAGTAATCATAACCCCAAACGGTCTGCAGCAAATGTTCCCTTGTCATAACTTGCCCAATATGCTTGGCAAGGTAATGAAGCAATTCAAACTCACGATGAGTTAATTCGATCGTTTCACCCCGTTTTGACACAATGTAAGCATCCGGATGTATCACAAGTGAACCAATTTCAATTTCATTCGTATCTTCTTCTTCTGTTGGTGCAGGACCTGTCAAGGCCTGATGTCGCCTTAGGTTTGCCTTCACCCTGGCAATTAATTCTCTTGTGCTAAAGGGCTTGGTGACATAATCATCTGCACCCAATTCAAGACCAAGCACTTTATCAATTTCAGAGTCCTTCGCAGTCAACATGATAATGGGCATATCATATTTTTTACGAACTTCGCGGCAAACTTCCATTCCATCTCGAAGCGGCAGCATGATATCAAGCAAAATGATATCTGGTTGAACTTCTTCGACCATGTTTAACGCTTCATTTCCATCATAGGCACAATAAACCTCAAAGCCCTCTTTTTTTAAGTTAAACTGCAAAATATCTGCAATTGGCTTTTCATCATCAACAACTAAAACTCTTTTATCCATCGTATCAGTCCTTTCATAAAAAGGTATTTATTCAGCGGATCTTTGCGCTTAAAATCACACTCATACTATTTTACTTTACCATTTTATAGCGTGTAATTCATCTTTTAGAAACAATTGGCTTTTATTTTTGTAACTTATTGGAAAATCAGAAAAGCCTCTAGTACACCTAGAGACTTTGTCTATGTTATTTTTTAATATAGCTTAAGGGATCTTGGAGGGCTCCATTTTTGTATACTTCAAAGTGTAAGTGAACACCCGTTGCATCGCCTGTTGCCCCCATTACGCCGATGGCTGATCCTTTTTCTACCGTTTGTCCTGTTTTTACACCAATCGAGGAAAGGTGGGCATATACGGTTTGATATCCATTTTGGTGATTAATCACAATTTTATTTCCATATCCGCCGTTATCCCAGCCCGCGGATACAACGACCCCATTGTCAGCGGCTTTAATGGTTGGATTACTTGGTCTTGCTATATCGATTCCTTTATGCAATTTCCCCCAGCGATAACCCATTGTACTGGAGATATATCCACCTACAGCAGGCCAAGCAAAACTGCCTTCACCACGGGATGGAATGACTTTTGTTCCTTTCACAACAATTTGGTTAACTGGCTGTTTGATGATATCTTGCTTCGTAACATCCTTTTTAACCGCTGTTCCATTTTGCTCTATTACGTGATAGGTAACACTTTGTAGTCCAGCCTGTCCTGTTTGACTAACTTTTGATTCACCATTTGCCACATTGGGATCTTCTTTAACTTCTGTCTGGTATGGAATTTCCTCTTGCTGATTAAACTCCTTTTCAACAACGACTTCCACAAATGGCTTTGGAACTGTTACGTTTAGCTCCTGGTCAATCTGTAGAACGGAATTTTCTGTTAATCCAGGGTTTAAAGCAATTAAATTGGTGATTTTTAATTGATGTTCACTGGCAATGGTGCCAAGAACATCTCCTTGCTTAACCTTGTATTTTGTTTCTTCCAAGGTTCCTTTTTGTAAAAAACTTACTGCTTGATCAAGTGACAGTATTTGATCAGGTTCAGCTTTTACCTCTTCAATGGCAGCATCTGCTGAAAGATGAAGATCAAGAATGCGGGTTTCGTTTTGCCCTAATGGCTGTTCAGATGTACTTTTTGCTTCAACCGCTGTTAATTGGTCCTCATTTACATACTGAAGTTTTAGTTTTTTGATTACATCTTGTGCAGTGTTTTTACTATCTAAATAGACAACAGGTTTTCCATCAATAACAATGGCTGCTGCTTGCGCTTTATGATCAATGGCCTTTGCAGTCTTTTTTACTTTATGTGAGTCGTTCGCTGTTGAGAGTTTTGAATTGTTTGCTAAGGCGACTGGATTTGTGTGGAAAGCTAATGCTGCAATGGTAACAGAAATGATTATAGATTTTTTGAATGGGGAATTAATTAGTTTCATTGCCTTGTTCGTGAAATTGGTAAACCTCATTACATATCCTCCTGAATCTCGGGAAACAAATCTCTAAGAATAGCATTCTATGAGAAAGCGTTTTATTTGACTTTTTTACTTTACCATAATTCAGCAAAAAATTATGGTAAATTCAGAGAATGTAACATAATTGTATAAAAACTGACATTTTACAACAATTATTAGGATTAAATTGGTAATTAATAATTAAAGGGGATATAGGATAAACCTTATATATCAGTAGTTAAAGGGATCTATAAATAAAATCTAACATTCTACAAACTGTGACAAAAGCGCCAATCTTTTGTAAGAAAAAGGATGTAATATTACGACAACATTACAATGAAGGCAAAATAAAAAGAGCCTGCATTTGCAAGCTCCCTTGAGATGGCTCGGGACGGAATCGAACCGCCGACACAAGGATTTTCAGTCCTTTGCTCTACCGACTGAGCTACCGAGCCATAATTTAATTAATTCACTAATCTTTTACTTATGTAAAAGTGGCGGTCCAGGACGGGACTCGAACCCGCGACCTCCTGCGTGACAGGCAGGCATTCTAACCAGCTGAACTACCGGACCACTTTATTTTATTAATGGCAGTCAGCAAGGAGACCGTCCTTGCCAGTCACTTGCCAACCACCAAATGCCGATGACCCCTACGAGATTCGAACTCGTGTTACCTCCGTGAAAGGGAGGTGTCTTAACCGCTTGACCAAGGGGCCACCATGATAATAATGGTGAGCCATGAAGGACTCGAACCTTCGACCCTCTGATTAAAAGTCAGATGCTCTACCAACTGAGCTAATGGCTCGTACTTAAGTAATATTCGTATCGTTCTTGACGACGTTTTTAATATTACCATAGCTATTTCATAAAATGCAATAGCTTTTTTAATTTTTTTTATGAAATAAAAAAATAAATGTAAATTTTAAAGATAATGCCCTCCAAATCGGAGGGCATTTATATTCCGAAGTCCTTACAGTCTCCAAGGGTTGCTTACGATGTTTGTTTGTTCACGTGCAGGTCCAACAGAGAAGGTTGATAAAGGAATCCCTGTAAGCTGAGAAACACGTTCTATATAGTGGCGGGCATTGGCAGGAAGCTCATCTAATGACTTGCAGCTTGTAATATCCTCTGTCCAGCCTGGAAGCTCTTCGTATACAGGCTCACATTTTTTCAAAATATTTAAGTTTGCTGGATATTCATCAATTAATTGACCATCGTAGCGGTATGCTGTACAAATTTTAACTGTTTCTAATCCAGTTAATACGTCAATGGAGTTAAGAGATAGGTCCGTAATTCCACTAACACGGCGGGCATGGCGAACCACGACACTGTCATACCAGCCAATGCGGCGTGGACGTCCGGTTACTGTTCCATACTCACGGCCAACTTCACGAATCCGATCGCCGATTTCATTATTTAATTCTGTAGGGAATGGACCGTCGCCCACACGAGAAGTGTATGCTTTGCAAACACCCACTACATGATTAATTTTTGTTGGGCCTACACCGGAACCAATCGTTACGCCGCCAGCTACAGGATTGGAGGAAGTAACAAACGGATAGGTACCCTGATCGATATCAAGCATTACACCTTGTGCACCTTCAAAAAGTACACGGCGGCCTTCATCCAAGGCATCATTAAGGATAACGGATGTATCGAGAACATATTGCTTAATTTGCTGGCCATATTCAAAATACTCTTCCAAAATTTCTTCTTTTGTAAAGCCGGTTGTTTCATAAACCCGTTCGAGCAAACGATTCTTTTCTTTTAGGTTTTTT
Organism: Neobacillus sp. PS3-12; assembly: GCF_030915385.1. Classification (GTDB taxonomy): domain Bacteria; phylum Bacillota; class Bacilli; order Bacillales; family Cytobacillaceae; genus JAEVLT01. Next base: position 2,582,422 of record NZ_CP133268.1, read on the forward strand.
TCAAGCTTTTCTTCAAATACTTCACGGTCCAACAGGTCAGCCATCCGAATACCTACACGTGCTGCCTTATCCATGTAGGCAGGGCCAATTCCCTTCTTCGTTGTTCCGATTTTATTTTCACCTTTATTTGCTTCCTCAACCTCATCCAATTTTAAATGATAAGGGAGGATGACATGCGCACGATTGCTGATGCGAAGATTATCAGTTGTAATACCTCTTTCATGAAGACCTGCAAGTTCCTCTACAAGTGATTTTGGATTAACAACCATACCGTTGCCGATCACACAAATCTTTTCCTTATTAAAAATCCCTGATGGAATCAAACGCAATTTATATGTTTCACCGTTAAATTTTATCGTATGGCCTGCATTATCTCCACCTTGATAGCGGGCAACAACCTCAGCATTTTCCGAAAGAAAGTCGGTAATTTTACCTTTTCCCTCGTCTCCCCATTGTGTACCAACAACTACTACAGATGTCATTTAGAGCACCTCCAAGTTTATTTAAACATATATGTAATATCATTTTTTAACCCAAAAACAGTTTACCAATTTTACTACACTAAAGTCAATCTAAACACGAACAATTTATATTAAACTATTAATTTATGTTCGTAAAATATTAATATACTAAAAAAGGATTAACCTATTAAACTGGTTAATCCTTTACGAATTCTATGCGCCCGCAGGCACCATGGAATCGTCAAAACGCCTTTCGAGGTTGACGAATTTATTATATTCCTTTACAAAAGCAAGCGAAACCGTTCCTGTCGGACCATTACGCTGTTTTGCTATAATAATTTCAATGATATTTTTGTTCTCTGATTCTTTATCATAATAATCATCGCGGTAGAGGAAGGCTACAATATCGGCATCCTGCTCAATACTACCTGATTCACGAATATCGGACATCATCGGCCGCTTATCCTGACGCTGCTCTACACCACGGGAAAGCTGTGAAAGGGCAATGATAGGCACTTGAAGTTCACGCGCCAGCTGCTTTAATGACCTTGAAATTTCTGATACTTCCTGCTGGCGGTTTTCACCTGATCGGCCGCTTCCGAGAATCAACTGTAAGTAATCAATTAAGATCATTCCTAAACCATGTTCCTGCTTTAAACGGCGACATTTTGCACGGATATCATTCACCCGTATCCCAGGAGTATCATCAATAAAAATCCCGGCATTTGACAAGCTTCCCATTGCCATTGTCAGTTTACCCCAGTCTTCATCCGTTAAAGAGCCTGTCCTTAATCGCTGGGCATCAATATTTCCTTCGGCACAAAGCATACGCATGACTAGCTGCTCCGCACCCATCTCAAGACTAAAAATCGCAACATTTTCACCTGTTTTTGTCGCAACATTTTGGGAGATATTCAAGGCAAATGCTGTTTTACCAACAGATGGACGGGCTCCAACGATAATTAAATCGTTGCGCTGGAATCCTGCCGTCATCTTGTCTAGTTCGGTAAAACCTGTGGCGATCCCGGTAATCTCACCAACACTGGCATGCATGGACTCAATATTATCATATGTCCGAACAAGGACATCTTTAATGTTATGGAATGCACCGGCATTTTTACGTTGTGCTACCTCTAAAATACTTTTTTCAGCTTCACTTAAAACTGTTTCTACTTCATCCTCACGAGTATATCCATCCTGAGCAATGTTTGTAGCCGTTCTGATTAATCGGCGAAGCAATGATTTTTCTTCTATTATTCTAGCATAATACTCCATATTCGCTGCTGTTGGCACTGAAGCAGCAAGTTCACTTAAATAACTAACACCGCCAGTATCTTCTAAAAGTTTGGCGGCAGCAAGTTCTTCAGTAACCGTAATTAAGTCAACAGCTTTGCCTTCATCATTTAATTTTAACATCGCATTAAATATCTTTTGATGGGCAGCACGGTAAAAGTCTTCGGGTATTAAAATCTCAGAAGCTAATGTTAGGGAAGATGGTTCCAGAAAAATGGCACCTAAAACAGCCTGTTCTGCTTCAATATTTTGCGGGGGAATGCGGTCTGCAAACACATCACTCATATAAAAACCTCCATTCTAAGAGGAATAATTAATCAAAAAGGCGGCGCGAGCGCAGCCACACTATCCAAGTCATCTAAATGAATCTATTTCTTTAACAAGAGCTGGTTCAGCAACTGCATATTTGCGAAGCTCCGCCCCTTTTCCTTTGGAAAAGAGAAAAAGTGACCAGCTACAACCGATCACATTTACCTCTACTATCATATCATGTTTATTTTAAAAGTGAATGGGTAAAAATTAGTTTCCTTCTTTGACATGTACATCCAAAACAGCCGTTACTTCATGATGCAGCTTAACTGGTACCTTTGTATGGCCAAGTGTACGAATCGCATCTGCCAATTCCATTTTCCTTTTGTCGATTTTGATACCGTGTTTTTTTTGTAATTCTTCAGATATTTGCTTTGTTGTAATCGATCCGAATAACCGTCCGCCCTCACCAGCTTTTGTTATCAACTCAACGGTTACTTTTTCGACAGCTTCTTTTAATTTTTTTGCTTCAGCAAGTTCTTCAGCTGCTAGTTTTTCCTCTTTTTTCTGTTGAGCTGAGAGTAAGCTCATGCTAGATTGATTTGCCTCAATTGCCAAACCTTGTTTTATTAAGAAGTTATGGGCATAACCATCCGCTACATTTTTCACTTCACCTTTTTTACCTTTTCCTTTAACATCCTTTAAAAAAATAACTTTCATCCTTTTTTTCCTCCTTCAATGTATTCGTCAATTGCTTGTTTAAGCATCTCTTCAGCCTCTTCAATGGATACACCTGAAAGCTGTGTAGCCGCATTTGTGAGATGGCCGCCGCCTCTAAGGTGTTCCATTATGACCTGAACATTGATATCCCCGAGTGACCTGGCACTAATTCCAAGCTGCTCTTCGTTTCGTTTAGCAATGACAAAAGAAGCTACAACACCATCTAAAGTTAACAAGGTATCCGCTGCCTGCGCAATTAATACCTGATCATGAATTTGTTGATCACTTCCAGTGGCAATAGCAATGCCATCTTTATAAAAATCGACTGTTTCAATTAACTTCGACCTCTTTAGATAGGAATCAATATCTTCTCGCAGGAATTTTTGAACAAGAACGGTATCAGCACCCTGCGCCCTTAAGTACGATGCAGCATCAAATGTTCGTGAACCCGTTCGCAATGTAAAGCTCTTTGTATCCACAATGATCCCTGCTAAAAGGGCGGTTGCCTCAAGCATATCGATTTTTCCGCGCTTTGGCTGATATTCCAAAAGTTCTGTCACCAATTCAGAGGTAGAGGAGGCATATGGCTCCATATAAACTAACAGCGGATTTTTAATAAAGTCTTCACTGCGACGGTGATGATCAATGACAACAACCTTATCAATCCTACTAAGGAGCCGTTCCTCAATAACAAGACCTGATATATGTGTATCAACAACAACAAGTAACGTTTTATCGGTGGCGATTTCTAATGCTTCCTCAGGGCTTATAAAATAGGAAAGTACCTCTTCATTTTGACGAATTTCCTTCACAAGCCGTTTGACACCGGTATCAATTTCTTGAAAGTTTACAACAATATAGGCATCTTTCTGGTTCATTTGGGCAACCTTATAAATCCCAATTGAAGCACCAATTGCATCCATATCAGGGTTTTTATGCCCCATGATAATAACCTTATCACTCTCAGTAATTAATTCTTTTAACGCATGAGAGATAACCCTTGCCCGCACTCTCGTTCTCTTTTCAATTGGATTTGTCTTGCCTCCGTAAAACTTCACCTTCCCATCTGCCTGCTTAATGACAACCTGGTCGCCACCGCGGCCCAGTGCTAAGTCGAGACTCGATTGAGCAAGCGTTCCTAATTCAGGAAGGGAAGAGACCCCTGTACCCACACCAATACTTAGAGTAAAAGAAACATTTTGTTTCGATGTCATTTCTCTCACATCATCAAGGATGGCGAATTTTCTTGTTTCAAGATTTTGCAGAATACCTTCATTAAAAACAGCAATAAAGCGTTCTGATGAGATCCTCTTAAAGAAAATACCATTTTCTTGGGCCCATTTATTAAGAATGGAAATAACCAGGTTATTTAAACTACTGCGCATCTGGTCATCCATTCCTTGTGTCAGTTCATCATAGTTATCCAAAAAGATGATCGCAATAGCCGTTCGCTCATTACGATACATTTTTTCAATCTCTGCCTGTTCCGTTACATCAAAAAAGTAAAGAAGTCGTTCATCCCGTTTTAAAATTACACGGAATTTCCGATCATGAAGCATAATAATTTCCGTTTCCACTTCCTGTTTGATCAATGGGATAAGCGATTCAGCCACATTATAGAGGGATCTCCCGGCTAATGTATCCTCATCAAAGCATGAAGCAAGAAAGGGGTTTGTCCACTCAATAACATACTCATCGTTTATCAGCATAATCCCAATTGGCATCTCTAACAGAGCTTCCTCGCCAACTCGCTTGATTCGATATGACAAGGTTGCAATATATTCTTCCAATTCTTTTCTCTGACGTCTGTCAATGGAAAACATATAGTAAATCGGCAATACCATTGCCAGCAACCCTGCTAAACTTAATATCCAATTATACATGAACAAGATGATCAGAAGCACTACTGTAATGCCTGTTAACCCGTAAAAGGGATATCTAATCGATCGCTTTTCTAAAAATGTAGGCATCGTTTATCGCTCCTATTGTTACACTTGTTTTTCATTACGCTTTCGCAGTCCGAAACCTAAATCAATTATACCTAATATCCCTATAATATAAAGAAGAATTGGCATGATGAATGAGACCACAACGATTATGATAGGCAAGGACTTGGATGCACCTCTTTGATAGAAATAATAAAAGATAAAGGTTAACCCTTGAAAAAGCATAAATAACTGCAAAATATAAGAAAGATTGATTAACGCTGTGCTCAAGTATGTGCCGGTTTGCGGATGAAATACCATCTGTAAGAGCATGACTATTAGATAGTACCATAGAAGGCTCCTTGGGAGGCTAATTTCTCTAAAGGGCTTCCAATTCTCCATATTGATTCCAAATCTTTTCAATACAGGCAACGCCAGCAACTGAATGAAGAAAACAGCAACAAACGATGAAATAACAAATAAACTTGGAACTAGTGTTTTAATTAAATCTAATGCTTGCTCAAATTGTTTTAGAACCTTTTGGCTTTCTTGTTGTTGACCAAATCCCTTAAGAATATCCGATGAAGTTGATAAAGAGTCACGCATTGTTTTAATTAATTCATCGATAAAGTTAAAATGGAAGAGAGCAGCACTTACTACATATTGAATAATTAAGCTCAGTAAAAAAATAAACGAGCCTGCAATTAGTATTGCCGTTCTGCTTTTGTTTTTTTGGATTAAATAACCCATTACTGCCCCGGTAATACCGTATGTAAGTGTAAGCGGCAATGCAACAATCGTACCTGCAATAAATGAGATCAGAAGCCCAGCAACCGTAAAAACAAGGATGCTTTTCAAATCATTTTTTGCAGCAAATAAAATAAACGGCAATGGTAAAACAAAGTTAACGATCATACCAATTACTGGTGCATAGATGGTAATTAATAATAAAACAGTAAAAGCTGCTAAAAGGATGGCTCCTTCGGTTAATTTACGTACATTATTCAACTCTTCACCCCATAATTCATTAAACCCTTATCCCTATATTGTAGCTAGTTGAGAACTTTGATTCAACTAAAAAAGAAAAAGGCAGCAGGGACATGCCCTGACTGCCTTCTTTCTACTTATTATTCACCTGCAACGAATGGTAATAATGCCATCTGACGTGCACGTTTAATCGCAACTGTTAATTTGCGTTGGTACTTTGCGTTTGTACCTGTTACACGACGAGGTAAAATTTTTCCACGCTCAGAGATGAATTTTTTTAGTAAATCAACATCTTTATAATCGATATGAGTGATTCCGTTTGCTGTGAAATAGCAAACTTTACGACGTTTAGCACGTCCACCTTTGCGTCCTCCTGGAGCCATGTGAATACCCTCCTTTAATTTTAGATAAAGGTTTTATTAAAATGGTAGATCATCATCGGAAATGTCAATTTGACCGTTTCCTGCGAACGGATCCTCATCCACTCTGGTAAAACCCTGATTGTTATTATTGTTATTGTTATTGTTTTGTCGTTGATTCTGATTGCTGCCGCCATATGGATTTCCTGATGGTTCCATAGGTGGGGCACCATAATCGTTGCCTCTTCCGCCGCCTGCGGATCCTTTAGGCTCAAGAAACTGAACATTGTCTGCTACAATCTCGGTAAAATATTGACGTTTTCCATCTTGCTCGTAAGTACGAACCTGAATTCTTCCGTCTACACCTGCCAAGCTTCCTTTTTTCAGGAAGTTTGCAACATTTTCTGCTGCCTTGCGCCAAACGACAATATTAAGGAAGTCTGCTTCTCGTTCACCTTGCTGATTTGAAAATTGACGATTTACAGCAAGTGTGAAGGTAGCAACAGCAACACCATTTGGTGTGTATCTTAATTCAGGGTCTTTTGTTAAACGACCAACAAGTACACAACGATTGATCATCAGAATCAACTCCTTTTCTCCAAGTAATGTTTCATACGAAACATTTTTTTCGAAAATATTTATATCAAGTTCTATTCTTCTTCTTTAATTACGATGTGGCGAATGATATCTTCGCTGATCTTTGCTAGACGGTCAAATTCTTGAACCGCAGCTGGTGTAGATGTTATAGTTGCGATTTGGTAGTAACCATCACGGAAATCATTGATTTCATATGCAAGACGGCGCTTACCCCAATCTTTTGTTTCTACTGTCTCCGCACCGTTATCTTTAAGAATTGTGCTGAAACGCTCAACTAGAGCTTTTTTCGCTTCATCTTCAATGTTTGGGCGGATGATGTACATAACTTCGTACTTTCTCATCACTGTCACCTCCTTTTGGTCTAAACGGCCCTTATCGGGCAAGGAGCAATTGTTCATTACTCACAAGGTAAAAGTATAGCACAGCTCTTCCTGAAAAGCAATGCCCATCACTATTTCCCGGACAATAAAATACAAAATGCTCCACAGAAATCTGCGGAGCAAGTGAAATATTAAACATTAAAACGGAAGTGCATGACGTCTCCGTCTTTTACTTCGTACTCTTTACCTTCAAGTCTTACTTTACCTGCTTCTCTGGCAGCGACCATGTTTCCGCCTGCTAATAGATCTTCATAGGATACAGTTTCAGCACGGATGAATCCACGTTCAAAGTCAGTGTGAATAATTCCTGCACATTGTGGTGCTTTCATTCCTTTGCGGAAGGTCCATGCGCGGACTTCCTGAACACCAGCAGTAAAGTAAGTTGCTAAACCAAGCAAATGATAGGCAGCGCGGATTAATTGATCAAGACCTGATTCCTTAATGCCAAGCTCCTGCAAAAACATTGCTTTTTCTTCACCTTCAAGTTCAGCAATTTCCTCTTCAATTTTTGCACAAACAACAATCACTTCTGCTTGCTCAGCAGCAGCAAATTCACGAACCTTTTGAACATATTCATTTGCAGATGGATCGGCCACTTCATCTTCACCAACATTGGCTACATAAAGAACTGGTTTGATTGTTAATAGGTGAAGTCCTTTCACAATCTTTAATTGTTCATCATTAAATTCAACGGTACGAGCTGGTTTCTCTTCCTCAAAAGCATCACGAAGCAAGGAAAGAACTTCATATTCAGCCATTGATTCTTTATCTTTTTGTTTTGCTAACTTCTCAACACGAGCAATTCGTTTTTCTACAGATTCCATGTCGGCCAAGATTAATTCGAGGTTAATCGTTTCAATATCAGAAATAGGATCAACTTTACCGGCAACATGGGTAATGTTTTCATCCTCAAAGCAACGGACAACCTGGCAGATTGCATCTACCTGGCGAATGTGGGAAAGAAACTTATTCCCTAAACCTTCTCCTTTGCTTGCACCTTTTACAATTCCGGCAATATCCGTAAATTCAAAGGTAGTAGGAACTGTTTTTTTTGGCTGAACAAGCTCTGTCAGCTTGTTTAAACGCTCATCAGGAACCTCAACAACACCTACATTTGGGTCAATCGTACAAAAGGGATAGTTGGCAGATTCTGCACCTGCCTGGGTAATTGCATTAAACAATGTAGACTTACCGACATTTGGTAAACCAACAATACCTGCAGTTAAAGCCATTCCTATGTCACTCCTCTAAAAAAATATCTATCCATAAGTTTTTCATTATGTCAAAAATAAAAAAGTCTCCCACAATTATAGTTATTAAATGAGGAAAAGACAAGTTTCCAAAAGAAAACAGCCGCTTATGCAGCTGCTTAAAATTTTTCAATATTGACGAGACAATCATATAATGTGCTTCCTAGTCCGTTGTCAGAAGCCCGACTGGATGTCAGCGAATTAATCGGACCACCGAATTTGCTCCAAATTCCTTCATCAATATTGATTGTATTAGGATGAATTTTTATATTTAATGAAGCAATACCTGTTACTTCACCGCGATCGTTCCAAACTCTTATATTATCTCCATTATTCAACTGAAGATTGTTAGCAATGTTTTCTGCTATCTCAACCTTAACAACAGGGTTATTTCCCCATAGTTGATAATTCTGCGAGTGATTCGATCGCAATGGATGGATCGTTAGCAAATGGTAGGGATATTTATTTGCCAGTTCCGAGTCTGACCATTTAGATTCCATCGGAAGAGAAAGCTTTATACGACCATACTTGCTGGATGTGAATTCGTACTTTCCAGTAGGCGTCTGAAAATGATAATCCGACCAAGGAACCTTTTTAACTGGTAATTCCAAGGTATGCTCATTTTTCAGCTTTTGAAGAGTTAAACCTTTTTCAGCGAGTGGCTTTAAACACATCTTGAGCCATTCCTCTCTTGAAAAATCAAAGTCCTTACCAAATCCAAGCCTGTTTGCAAGCTGCGTCCAAATCCACAAGTCTGATTTTACTTCCCCTGGTGCTTCGACAAGTTTGGGACCATAATTAATATAATGATGGTACATGGACGAATAATATAAATCTTCTTCCTCAAATGCGGTTGTTGTTGGCAAAACATAATCAGCCAGTTGGGCAGTGTCTGTCATATATTGCTCGATAACAACAAGCGTAGAAATAGAAGAAAAAGCCTTTTTGACGACGGATGAATCCGGAACCTGGGTAAGCGGATTGCCACATGTAACAAAAATCATCTCGATACTTGGATTACTAGCTGTTAATATTTCCTCTGCTTGTTTCATGATTGGAAAACTTCTTTGTGTATCTTTACGTTCTGGTAGGGTCAATTCCTCAAAAGCAAAACTCTGACCCACTTGAAGGTTGGCGTAATTGGCTCCGCCCCCAGGAATGCCAATGTTTCCACTTACAGCAGCCAAAGCATCAATGAGACGAATCGTGTTGCCTCCATTGCTGTAACGTTGCATGCCAAGGCCCATATATGTTCCTGTCGGCTTCCCGGCATAAACTCTAGCTAAAAAAGTGATCCTTTCGATTGGAACTTCCGTTATTTCACTGATTTTCCCAAGGGAAATTCCATTAAGCAATTCTGCTAAATCTGAAAAACCGTAAGTATGATCCTCTATAAAGTCATGGTCCTCTAACCCTAAGCGAAGAATTTCCTTTATAATACCCGCAGCAAGCAAACCGTCCATTCCAGGCTTTATCGAGATATATTGGTCCGCAATTTTCGCTGTACTATTATAGATCGGGTCAATGACATATATCTTGGTACCACGTTTTTTTGCTTCGAGGAGCTGCTCATAAAAGTGCATGTTAGTACGGGCAACATTTCTTCCCCAAATAATAATATTTTTACTATTTATAAGGTCTTCCGGAGCATGTGCGCAGGCATTCCCGAAATCCCATTTTTGTGCTTCAATTCCTGAACCCCAGCAGAGTGAACCGATTAACTCTGTGACACCGCCATAAAGGTTAAAAAAACGCTGATCAAGGTTTTTCAATATACCATTATTTGCATAATCATGACTATGAAGGACAGCGGTGCTTCCATATTTATTTTTCACTTCTACTAATCTATCAGCAATTTCATCCAGAGCCTCTTGCCATGAAATAGGTTTAAATTCGCCCTTTATCTTCTTTAATGGCTGGAGCAGCCGCTGAGAAGAGTTTGCCCTCATTTCCAGCATGCGGCCACGGCCGCAAATTTTGCCCATTGTTATTGGGTGGGAGGGGTCACCATCAATTTTTATGACTTTTCCATTTTCGACTGTAACTTGAAAGCCACAGCTATCCCAGCAGTTTAATGGGCATGCTGATTGAAATCGTTCAGACAAGTTTCACACCCCCAATTCAACCTTTTTATTTTAGCATAATATAAATAAGTCAAAAAAAGAAGCATGATGCTGACATCAATCAGCTTCATGCTTAACTAAGACTTTCTTCATTTTTCTTGAAAACTCTCTTCTTGGAATCAAGACGCTATGTGAACAGCCTTCACATTTAATTCTTACATCCATACCCATACGTATTATTTTCCATCGATTGGTCCCACATGGATGCTGCTTTTTCATTTCAACAATATCATTGAGTGCAAACTCTTTTTCTTCCATTTATATACACCTCTTTATACACTTGGTTCTTTTTGTTGTTCACCATCTCTTGTGTACATAACAACACGTGGAAATGGAATTTCTATCCCATTTTCATCAAGTTTCAGTTTAATTTCTTTTCTGATTATCCTAGCAATATAAAAGTGTTTCATCGGCAGGGTTTCAGCAACGATTCTTAAGACAATTTCAGAAGGGCCAAGATTTTGAATTCCTAAAAGATCTGGTGTCTTAACTAAATCCTCATATTGCTCTGGAAGTTTTTCAAGTAGTTCTTGAATAACTCTTTCAGCTCTTTCAATATCCTCTTCATATGCTATTGCAACATCTATAGCTGCAACACTGTTATTTAAAGAAAAGTTTGTTACTTGGTTGATTGACCCATTTGGTAAAATATGTAGCTCGCCTGTCCAACTTTTTATTTTGGTTGTTCGTAAACCAATTGCTTCTACATCCCCTTCAAATTGGCCAACACGAATATGATCTCCGACAGAAAATTGATCTTCAAAAATAATAAAAAATCCTGATAGTATATCTTTGACCAAACTTTGAGCTCCAAAACCAATTGCTAAACCTACAATTCCCGCCCCAGCCAACAAGGCCTTTACGTCAATTCCTAAAACGGAAAGAATCATCATAAATACAATAAAGTAAATGACATACGAAAGCACATTATCTAATAGCTTTGAAAGTGTCTCTTCACGACGTTCAGATGTTCTCAATGGAGAACGGTCCCTAATTTTAAATATATTGTGGATTGTTACTTTTCCAATGCGGATGATAATGTTCGCAACTGCAACTATGATGATAATTTTAATGATTCCTGTACCAATAGTAACCCATGTTTTCTCATCTAAAAAATCAGTTATCAGCTTTTGAGAAACACCGATTTGAGAAATATTCATTATTATTTTCCCCCTGCAACCTACTATTTCAAAATCTATTTTAACAATTTTTTTTTAGAGATAGAAGTTTTTAAAGAAAATGTATAGATTATTTAAAATGTTCGTATACTGGTAATACTAATATTAGGGAGTGGACTGAATGAATCTAAAATCCCTTTTCTGACAGGAGGGCAAGTACCAGGATTTTCCATGAAGAAGATCAAGCTGCAGACAACCTGGCTCAAGAATTACTTTCTTTTTTCCCGGTAATGACAAGGCGCCCGATTGTTTTTGTCTGTATAGGAACTGATCGTTCTACTGGTGATTCATTAGGACCACTTGTTGGGACATTACTACAAGAGAAAAAACTTCCGTCATTTTATATTTATGGTACATTAGATGACCCTATACATGCTGTAAACCTAGAAGAAAAATTAAAAGAAATTAACGAAAAGCATTTTCACCCCTTTATTATTGGTATTGATGCCTGCTTAGGCAGATATAAAAGTGTAGGTTTTATTGAGGTAGGAAATGGGCCTGTAAAACCAGGAGCAGGTGTAAACAAGGAACTGCCTGCTGTTGGTCATATCCATGTCACAGGGATTGTAAATGTAAGTGGCTTTATGGAGTTTTTTGTCCTCCAGAACACACGACTTAATATCGTCTTGAAAATGGCAAAAACAATTGCAAACGGAATCGATCAAGCAAATCGACATTACACAAAGAAGTCCGACTGGCTAGATTTTGAGGAAACTTCTGTAAATAACAATTAAAAAAAGGCAAGTATCTTTGATTGACTATACACATTATAACAATTCAAAGATACTTGCCTTTTTATTTTAAAGGAACCGATGATAGTAATATAAAATCGTAACAATTATGGCTGTAACGACAATACCCGGTAAAAAATTGGCTACTTTTATTTTGATTTTCCCTGTTAGATTTAAACCGATCGCAAAAATCATGATACCGCCAACAGAGGTCATTTCATTAATAAATTGAGTCATTAAGGCATGTGGAATAACTTGATTGATTTGAGTAGCAAATGCAGCGATGCTTCCTTCATAAATCAAAACTGGAACTGCAGAGAAGATGACACCAATTCCAAGGGTTGTTGTTAAAATAAGGGCCGTAAATCCATCAATAATCCCCTTTGTATACAAAACAGCATGATCACCGCGAATCCCGCTGTCCAAAGCACCAATGATTGCCATAGCACCAATGACAAAGATGAGCGTTGCCGTAACAAAACCCTCAGATATACTTCCTGTTCCATTTGAACCAACTTTCTTTTCCAGCCATCCGCCGAGATCATTTAGCTTCTCCTCCAGCTGCATCAATTCACCAATGACTGTACCTATGACCATACTCAAAATCACGATTAGAAAATTGTCACTCTTCAATCCCATTTGTAATCCTAAAACCATAACCGTAAGGCTGATCGCAAACATAACGGTTACCTTCATGCTCTCTGGAATACGATTTAGCCATTTGCCAAGCAATGAACCAATAATAATTAACACACCATTTACTAGTGTTCCTAATAAAAACATTTACCTGTCACCTGTTTTTCCAATTGTCGAATTTTATCAATAATCCTAACCTATCATGATTATATTAAAAGTGCAAGATTTGTAATTGTATTGTTAGGTATCTGAAGCACTTGAACAGAGTCAACTGTGTACGAAGGTAATCAGATTAGCATTCTGAGAGCAAAAAAATAAACCATCCTTGATGGCTTAGAAGGATGGCTCTTCATCTAGAAGTTCTAAAATTCGCTCTAAATCCTCTTTAGAGAAGAATTCAATTTCAATTTTACCTTTATTTTTTGTTTGTTTAATATTGACCGTTGTCCCAAATCTTTCTCGTAAGGAACTTTCACGTTCCTTTAAAAAGAGATCCGCTTTAAGCTCAGGCTTTTTTGTTTCACGTGAAACATTTTCGTTTAATTGCTGGATTAACTTTTCAAGCTGACGGACATTTAAATTCTCTTTTACGATCTTTTCCACCAAAGAAGGGAGTTTATTCTTCTGCCTAAGACCTAACAGAGCACGGCCATGTCCCATTGAAATGGTTCCCGCTGAAATGAGCTCTTGAATTTTAGCTGGCAATGATAGGAGGCGGATATGATTGGCAATGTGCGGTCGGCTTTTTCCCAACCTTTTTGCCACTTCTTCTTGCGTCAAGTTCAGCTTTTCCATTAATGTTTGGTAAGCCATACCTTCTTCAATCGGATTTAAATCTTCCCTTTGCAGGTTTTCCAGTATCGCTAATTCCATCATTTGCTGTTCAGAAAGTTCCCGTACAATCGCCGGAATTTTATCCAGTTTTGCTTCCTTTGCTGCACGGTAACGTCTTTCGCCCACAACAATTTCATAACCTTTAATGCTTTTTCTCACCACAAGCGGCTGCAAAATACCATGTTCAATAATGGATGCTTTTAACTCTTCGATTGCCTCTTGATCAAAGGTTTTCCTTGGCTGATAAGGATTAGGCCGCAAATCTTTCAAGCTAAGTTCCTGAATCATCTCATCATTACTAGCATCAATAGCAGGAAGTAATGCATCCAGTCCTTTTCCTAAACCCTTTCCTAAACCTTTAGCCATTCGATACCACTTCCTTCGCCAATTCTACATATACTTCTGCACCACGTGACTTAGGATCGTAGGTAATAATCGGTTCTCCATGACTTGGAGCTTCACTGAGTCTGATATTCCGAGGAATAATCGTTTTGTATACTTTATCCTGAAAATACTTTTTCACTTCTTCAATAACTTGAATACCTAAATTTGTTCGTGCATCTAACATCGTTAACAATACGCCTTCAATTTTCAAATCATGGTTCAAATGTTTTTGAACCAGACGTACTGTATTCAAGAGCTGACTTAACCCTTCCAATGCGTAATACTCACATTGAACTGGGATCAATACTGCATCTGAAGCAGTTAGAGCATTAATTGTTAATAGTCCTAATGATGGAGGACAATCAATAACAACATAATCATAGTTGTCTTTCACTTCTTCAAGCGCCCTTTTTAAACGGACTTCCCTTGAGATCGTCGGAACCAATTCAATTTCAGCACCTGCTAATTGAATGGTTGCTGGTATGGCATACAAATTCTCAATGGTTGATGATTTAATAACATTTTTGGCTTCCACATCATCTACTAAAACATCATATATACATTGATTTACTTCTGCCTTTTCAATCCCAATCCCACTTGTTGCATTGCCCTGTGGGTCAATGTCAACAAGCAAAACCCGTTTTCCTATATATGCTAAGCAGGCACTCAGGTTAACAGCGGTTGTCGTTTTACCGACTCCCCCTTTTTGATTCGCGATTGCAATCACCTTGCTCACGAGATCACCTACCTTTATCTACTAGACTAGTATCCATAAGAATAGCCATGTTATTTATTTTATCACGAAACTGAATCGATGGAGTTTTTTTTCTAAAAATTAAATCATAAGTTTCAAAAAATAAGCGGAACCTAATCGTACTTTAGGTTCCGCCTATTCCTATATTTGCCAAATCTATTTTTATTTTTTCTTTGGAATTTTAATCGTAAATTGGTAAAAATCTTCAAACTCCTCTTCTTCAGCAGCAAGATTAATGCCACTATTCGACACCATTGTTAATGATTGACGAATGGTGTTGACTGCAATTCTCATATCTTTACTAAATGCTTTTCGTTTCGGCTTTGGTTTCCCTGTCTTTTGCTCCAATAAACGAACAACACGTTCTTCCGTTTGTTTTACATTAAGGTTCTTTTCAATAATCTCCTCTAAAAGCTTTATTTGCTTTTCTGAATCTTTTAGCGGGATAAGGGAACGAGCATGACGCTCCGTAATTTGTTTATTCAGTAATGCAGTTTGTACTTTATCTGGTAACTTTAGGAGCCGAAGCTTGTTAGCAACAGTAGATTGTCCCTTGCCTAAACGCTGTGCAAGTGCCTCCTGTGTCAAGTTGTGAAGCTCCAATAACTTTCCATATGCAATTGCTTCTTCAATTGGCGAAAGTTCTTCACGCTGAAGGTTTTCAATTAAAGCTACAGAAGCCGTTTCAGTATCTGTTAAATTTTTGATGATAGCTGGAGCAAGATCCCAGCCAAGTTTCTTCATTGCTCTCCATCGCCGTTCACCAGCAATAATTTCATATTTACCTGCTTCAAACTCTCGTACAACGATTGGTTGAATAATACCATGAATATGAATCGTTCTTGATAATTCTTCAATTTTAGCTTCATCAAAAACAGTTCGAGGCTGAAAGCGGTTTGGAACAATATTTTCTATAGGAATCTTTTTAACTTCATCTTTGTCATCTATAGCTTCGATCTCATTCAGCTCATTCAGCTCAACCTGCTCAACCTGCTCAACCTGTTGTTCCTTTTCGCCGAGGCCAAAAAAGCGTGTAATTGTATGCTTCATCCCCAACACCACCTTTACGAAACTCCCTATAACTTATTCTCTATATAATTGACAAGTTCCTGCATCTAAAAAACAAGAAAAAACAAAATTGCTGTCACTACTCTATTGGTACTTTATTTGGTGTACCCGGTTTCCGTGGATACTTTTTCGGTGTATTTTTTGTCTTTTTTATGACAATTATATTTCTTTCGCTTTCTTCAACTGGCAAGGTAAACGTGAAGGTATCTTCAACCACTCCACCTAAAAGTGTGATAGCCTTTTTGCCCAAATCTAATTCTTCCTTTGCTTGGGCTGCTTTCATAGCAATAAATGTCCCGCCCTGTTTGACAAGAGGAAGACAAAGTTCACTTAAAACAGACATCCTAGCCACTGCTCTTGCTGTTACCACATCATATTTTTCACGATAATCAGGATTTACTCCAAAGGTTTCAGCACGATCATGGATAAAATGAACATGGTCGAGATTTAACTGACTTGCAAGATGATTTAAAAATGTAATCCGCTTATTTAATGAATCAACAATCGTTAATTCAATTGAAGGGAAAATAATTTTAAGCGGAATACTAGGAAATCCTGCCCCAGCCCCAACATCGCATAACTGAATGGGTTTAGAAAAATCGAAATAAAAGGCAGCTGAAATAGAATCATAGAAATGCTTCAGATAAACTTCATCTTTATCCGTGATCGCGGTTAAATTCATTTTTTCATTCCACTCAACCAATGTTTGATAATATATTTCAAATTGCTCTAATTGCTTGGGAGTAAGATCTATTCCTTTTTCTGCTAACATTGCAACAAATTGTTCTATTTTCATAGGCGTCGTCCCCTTAATTGGCAACCCGAGCAATTTTGCCGGTTTCCAAATACACAAGAAGAATTGAGATATCAGCTGGATTTACACCGGATATCCTGGATGCTTGGGCAATGGACAATGGCTTGATTTTCTTCAACTTTTGTTTTGCTTCCGTAGCTATTCCGGTAATGGCATCATAATCAATATTCTCAGGAATCTTCTTATTTTCCATCTTTTTAAGCCGATCAACTTGCTGCAACGACTTTTCGATGTAGCCTTCATATTTAGTTTGAATTTCCACTTGTTCTTTGACATCTTGATCTAGTGGAACATCACTTGGTGTTAATGCTTCAATATGATCATAAGTCATTTCAGGTCTTTTTAAAAGATCGCTTGCGCGAATTCCATCTTTTAACTCACTTCCACCAAGGCTGCGAATCAATTCCTGGACTTGCTGTGATGGCTTGAGGATCGTGGCTGTTAGCCGTTTCTTTTCATCTTCAATGGCTGCCTTTTTGGTTAAAAATTTCTCATATCTTTCTTCGGAAATAAGTCCAATTTGATGGCCATATTCAGTTAAGCGTAAATCAGCATTATCATGTCTTAGCAAGAGACGATATTCCGCTCTTGATGTTAGCAATCTGTATGGCTCATTTGTTCCTTTTGTAACCAAATCATCAATAAGTACACCAATATAGGCATCAGAACGACTAAGAACAAGCTGCTCTTTCCCTAATGCGTTTAGACCAGCGTTAATTCCGGCCATAATTCCTTGACCCGCTGCCTCTTCATATCCGGATGTTCCGTTTATTTGACCAGCAGTGTAAAGATTTTTAACAACTTTTGTTTCAAGTGTCGGCCAAAGCTGTGTTGGAACGACCGCATCATACTCAATTGCATAACCCGCACGCATCATTTGCGCTTTTTCAAGTCCTGGGATCGTTTCAAGAATTTGCTTTTGAACATCTTCTGGCAAGCTAGTTGAAAGTCCTTGGACATAAACTTCCTTTGTATTTCTTCCTTCAGGCTCCAGGAAGAGTTGATGTCTTGGCTTATCGTTAAAACGAACAACTTTGTCTTCAATAGATGGACAATAACGTGGGCCTGTACCTTTTATCATTCCAGAGTACATTGGTGAACGATGAAGGTTATTATCGATCAATTGATGTGTCCGTTCATTTGTATATGTCAGCCAGCATGGAAGCTGATCGGTGATGTATTTGGTTGTTTCGTAAGAAAATGCCCTTGGGACATCGTCGCCAGGCTGAATCTCCGTTTTACTATAATCTATCGTGTTGCTGTTAACCCTTGGCGGTGTTCCCGTTTTAAATCGGACCAGCTCAAATCCTAATTCTTTAAGATGATCAGACAGCTTGACTGAAGGCTGCTGATTATTTGGTCCGCTGGAGTATTTTAATTCACCAATAATAATTTCACCGCGAAGGTAGGTTCCTGTCGTAACAACGACTGTCTTGGAACGGTAAATTGCACCTGTTTTGGTGACTACACCTTTACAGACTCCATCCTCAACAATTAATTGCTCAACCATACCTTGAATTAAGGTAGCATTTTGTTCTTCTTCAATTGTATTCTTCATTTCATGCTGATAAGCAAATTTGTCAGCCTGAGCCCTTAAGGCACGAACTGCCGGGCCCTTACCAGTATTAAGCATCCGCATTTGAATATAGGTCTTATCAATATTGCGGCCCATCTCACCGCCAAGTGCATCAATTTCCCTAACAACAATTCCTTTTGCCAGGGCCACCGACAGATGGGTTGCATGGCATAAATGCCACCATATCAAGATTGATTGTCACGATCAGTGTTTTTGCGCCAAGTCTTGCAGCAGCAAGGCCTGCCTCACAGCCGGCATGACCGGCACCAATGACAATGACGTCATATGATCCTGCTTCGTAATCCATTTTGCTCCTCCTTGTAAAACGATAAATCTAAAATAATTCCGTATTATATTATTTTCCTAAACAAAACTGTGAAAACAGTTGATCAATTAAGCTTTCATGTACACTATCACCAATTATTTCGCCAAGGAATTCCCAAGAACGTGTCAAATCGATTTGAACAATATCAATTGGTGTTCCCAATTCTATACCTTCGATTACCTCTTCGATCGCCTGTAATGCCTGTGTCAATAAGGCAATATGGCGGGTGTTTGAAACATAAGTTAAATCGCCTGCTTCAATCGTACCTGAAAAAAATAGCGAGGAAATGGCTTCTTCAAGTTCATCAATTCCGCGATCTTCAAGTAATGAAGTGGTTACAAGCTTATGTTCACCCGATAATTCCTTTACCTGATCCATGTCGATCTCCTGCGGCAGATCTGTTTTATTGACGATCACAATCACATCCATGCCTTCAACCGCTTTAAAAAGATTCTCATCTTCTATTGTTAATGGATCTGCCGAATTTAACACAAGCAAAATTAAATCTGCTTCTTTTAACACTTGGCGAGAACGCTCCACACCGATTCGTTCAACGATGTCTTCAGTCTCCCGAATACCCGCTGTATCCAATAGTCGAAGTGGAACACCTCTTACATTCACGTATTCTTCAATAACATCACGTGTTGTTCCCGGGATATCCGTAACAATAGCCTTATTTTCATGAACAAGGCTATTGAGCAATGAAGACTTTCCAACATTTGGCCGACCAATGATGACGGTTGACAATCCTTCACGAAGGATTTTCCCTTGCTGTGAGGTTTGCAAAAGTTTTTTTAATTCCTCTCGAACAAGGGTTGATTTTTCCATTAACATTTTATGGGTCATTTCTTCTACATCATCATATTCTGGATAATCTATATTTACTTCGACATGTGCCAATGTTTCTAAAATCTCTTGACGCAATTTGCGGATTAGTGTTGAAAGTCGCCCTTCCATTTGTCCTAAAGCAACATTCATGGCACGATCTGTTTTTGCCCTTATTAAATCCATAACTGCCTCTGCTTGAGACAAATCAATTCTTCCGTTCAGAAAAGCCCGTTTTGTAAATTCCCCAGGTTCCGCCAGCCTTGCACCATTTTTTAAAACTAATTGCAAGACACGTTTGACAGAAACGATTCCACCATGGCAATTGATTTCAATTACATCCTCTTTCGTAAAGGTCTTTGGTCTTTTCATGACAGACACCATGACTTCTTCTACTACTTGTCCTTCGTGTGGGTCGATTAAATGCCCGTAATGGATTGTATGTGTCATGGCCTCAGCTAGCCGTTTCCCTTTTACGCTCTTGAATATTTTATCAGCGATTTTGACAGCATCTTCTCCACTTAATCGAACAATCGCTATTGCTCCCTCCCCAGATGGAGTCGATATCGCCGCAATTGTAT
Source organism: Neobacillus sp. PS3-12 (assembly GCF_030915385.1). Taxonomy (GTDB): domain Bacteria; phylum Bacillota; class Bacilli; order Bacillales; family Cytobacillaceae; genus JAEVLT01. Next base: position 2,602,472 of record NZ_CP133268.1, read on the forward strand.
CTAATTCCATGTCTTTTCACCTCACTTAAAGCCACTATCTATATAAAATAAAAAAGCTTTTGTCCCAAAAGATTAGAATACCACAATAAAAAATAAGTTTATAGTCTTACACCACTATTTATCCACAGCGAATATAAACATTCCATATTATTTTAACTTATCCACATGTGAATAACAACAAAGCAAGTATTAGTCATTATCCACAGAAAGAATATTTATAAACTTGCAAACACCTTTAAGGTCAAAAAGGAGGGACAAATCCCACCAAATAAAAAGACATCCAGCCGAATCTCGGCTGGATGTCTTTTTATTTATTTTTTATTTGGAGAAATCACTATATACCGATGTGGTTCAGATCCATCGGAAAATGTTTTGATTTTTTTATTGTCCACTAAAGCAGTATGAATAACCTTTCGCTCATATGAAGGCATTGGCTCGAGTGATACATCTTTCCCTGTTTTAAGTGCCTTTTGGGCAAGCCGATGGGCAAGATGTACCAGGGTTTCATTTCTTCTGTTTCGGTAATCTTCAGCATCTAAAATAACTGTCAAGTACTGTTCAGCGTGTCGATTGATCACCAATTGGGTCAGGTATTGAAGAGAATTCAAAGTCTGGCCTCTTTTTCCGATCAAGAGGGCAATTTTATCACCTTTCAAATAAAGCTGTACCAGCTTTCCATCCCTTTTCACTTCAATTTCGATTGAGGCTCCCATTTGCTCACTAACTTGATACAGGAATTTTTTTGCCTCTTCAATCGGATCTTCCTTCTTTACGGTTACCTTTACAATCGCAGGACGTGATCCAAAAATACCAAAAATGCCTTTTTTTCCTTCATCAATAATAGAAACTTCTGTAAGGTCTTTCGTTGTGTTTAATTGAGCTAAAGCTTGTGCTACTGCTTCTTTGACAGTTTGTCCTGTAGCAGTTACTTGTTTCACTTTTTCGCTCCTCCCGCTTTTCCGGTCACTGCTGTTTTCTTCAGTTCCGGTCCTTTAATAAAGTAGGTTTGAACAATCATAAAAATATTTCCGACTACCCAGTATAAAGATAAAGCAGCTGGGAAATTGAAAGCAAAAATCACAATCATAATCGGCATCATCCAGGTCATCATCGCCATCTGCGGATTCTGTTCCGTTCCAGCCATGGTCATTTTTTGCTGGATAAAGGTTGTAATACCCGCAATAATTGGCAGGATATAATAAGGGTCTTTTGTCCCCAAATCAAACCAAAGAAAACTATCCTGTGCAATTTCGCGGGTACGAGAAATGGCGTGATAGAAACCGATTAGAATTGGCATTTGAATGATTAATGGCAGACAGCCAGCCATTGGATTGACACCATGCTTTTGAAATAGAGCCATCTGTTCCTGCTGCATCTTTTGTTGGGTTTTTTGATCTTTGGAACTGTATTTTTCTTTCAGCTTTTGAATTTCAGGCTGCAGTGCCTGCATGGCCTTGGCGCTTTTCGTTTGCTTAATCATTAGAGGCAGGATGACTAAGCGAATCAATACCGTTACGACAATAAGCGACCACCCATAACTTCCCCCGAGCAGATGGGCCACTTCTTTAAGCAGCCAGGATAATGGGTAAACGATATATTGGTTCCAAATCCCTTTACTTTCAGGTGTGATCGGTTGTTTAATTTCACTGCATCCAGCTAAAAGTAAAAACAAAGAGAGGATCCCAATCCAAACAATGATTCTTTTCTTCAACCGAATAGTCCTCCTAACTTGATTATATATAAATTATTAAATTTTTTTGGCAAATTTTATGTAGATTTTTTAAAACATATTTTATCATTATTTTTCGGGAAATAAATACCAGTACTTATTAAATTCGTTTTTGATTGCCGTTTTCCTCTTTCCGAAAAACCTTTCCTACCTTTAGAACGTGTGTCAGGCTTTTTTTCAACTCAAAAAAGTCCATTTCTACCAAAGGTTTTCTGGCAATGATTACATAATCTAAATCTTGCTGCATGGATTCTTTTACTTCAAATACAGCTTGGCGGATATATCGTTTAATTTGGTTTCTTGTAACGGCATTTCCGAGTTTTTTGCTGACGGAGAGACCGATCCTAAAAGAGGTTTGTCCTTCTTTTTGAAGGACATAGACGACAAATTGTCGATTTGCAAATGATCGCCCTTTTTTAAAGGCTTCTTGGAAATCTTTATTCTTTTTTACTCTTAGTTCTTTTTTCATGGAAAAACACCTTCAGTTTATATAATGACGAATATTTTTCCCCATTACAAAATCTTTTTATGTAGAGCTTTGTACCTTGCCTGTTGATTTCCGTTCCGGGTGCTTCGCTTTCCGCGGGCGTGTCGGTGAGCCTCCTCGGCGCTTTGGCGCCTGTGGGGTCTCACCAGACCCGTACTCCCGCAGGACATTGAATAGCTTCTTTGAATCCGCTCACGCACGAAGAAAATGCGTTAGCATTTTCGAGGAGTCTTCGCACCCTCCACTCCAATCAACAGTGGGCTTTAACATTATTTTATGTGAAAAATGAAGCCACTTTTACATATTTGTAAAAAAAGACCACTGAGGAATTTCAGTGGTCTATGCTGATAATACTTTTCTTCCTTTACGACGGCGACGAGCTAATACTTTACGACCGTTTGCACTGCTCATGCGGCTGCGGAAGCCATGAACTTTACTATGTTTACGTTTATTTGGTTGGTAAGTTCTTTTCATATATGACACCTCCCTGAGGAATAGCTGTTAAAGACAGTCTTAATTATTATAAAGACCACTGGTGGATATGTCAACTGCCCCTATATTTATTATCTCCTATCCTATAGTTTAAATCAGAACTTTTTCTTACGCAAAAAATAAGCCATCAATCGCTCCAAAATTCAATGGCCTTACCAATTTTTTGCCCTGTGGATAAAATTACACGTTATTTTTTCTGTCCACAATCCTTATCGACAGGTTTTTCACAAAAACATAAACTGTGGACAATCATTATGCACAGAATGTTACAGTTGTGGATAAACTTCTAAAAAGCATTGCACCGCTTCGTTAAATTTGTTATTATATTTGTGTTTTCACTCTGGATAACCGATATTGCGGGGAATGTTATCCACAAACTGTGGATAACATGTGGACAGTTATTCATAGTGCTAAAATAAACTTGTCCACAGCAAGTGGATATTGTCGAAACCCCACTTATTTTCCTTATTATATATTTTTCCACAACCATTTTTTCGTATATTTATAGATTTATAGGTTTTAGCCATTGTATAAACATACAAAATGGCAACAAAACTATATACGACTGCAAAATGAAGATCTGAAAAATACAATGGTTATATAAAACGGTTTAAGAAAATGAAAAGGAGGGATACTAGTTGGAAAATATTGCGGATCTTTGGAGTGCTGCTTTAAACAACATAGAAAAAAAGATAAGCAAACCGAGTTTTGATACTTGGCTAAAATCGACAAAGGCCCATTCTCTAAAGGGAGACTTGCTTGTCATAACAGCTCCAAATGAATTTGCTCGTGATTGGCTGGAAGAACGCTATTCTCAATTGGTTGCCGGCATCCTATACGAAATAACAGGTGAGGAACTTGCCGTAAAATTTATCATTCCACAAAACAAAAGTACCGAAGATGTTGATCTACCAGTTCCTCCTAAAAAAAACAAAAGGGATGACGATCATACCGATTTTCCGCAAAGCATGCTAATTCCTAAATATACATTTGACACTTTTGTTATCGGCTCTGGCAACCGTTTTGCCCATGCTGCATCACTTGCTGTTGCAGAGGCGCCGGCAAAAGCCTATAATCCTTTGTTTATTTATGGTGGTGTTGGATTAGGAAAAACGCACTTAATGCACGCTATTGGTCATTATGTATTAGAGCATAACCCTTCAGCAAAGGTCGTTTATTTATCATCAGAAAAGTTTACAAATGAATTCATTAACTCGATTCGTGACAATCGAGCAGAAAGCTTTCGCAACAAATATCGAAATGTCGATGTGCTCTTGATAGATGATATTCAGTTTCTGGCCGGAAAAGAATCAACGCAAGAAGAATTTTTCCATACATTCAACACTCTTCATGAAGATAATAAACAAATTATTATTTCGAGTGACCGAACACCAAGAGAAATCCCAACCTTGGAAGACCGTTTGCGTTCCCGATTTGAGTGGGGATTGATTACCGACATTACACCGCCTGACTTGGAAACAAGAATCGCTATTTTACGAAAAAAAGCCAAGGCAGATGGTTTAGATATTCCAAATGAAGTGATGCTTTATATTGCTAATCAAATTGATTCCAACATCCGTGAACTTGAAGGAGCACTAATTCGCGTGGTTGCTTATTCTTCATTGATCAATAAGGATATTAATGCAGACCTGGCAGCTGAAGCATTAAAAGACATCATTCCAAGCTCAAAGCCAAAAATGATTACAATCCTTGATATTCAAAGAGCTGTCGGCGAACAATTTAATATAAAGCTTGAAGACTTTAAGGCAAAAAAACGAACAAAATCTGTTGCTTTTCCAAGACAGATTGCGATGTATATGTCACGCGAATTAACAGATTATTCGTTACCGAAAATAGGAGAAGAGTTTGGCGGGAGAGATCATACTACCGTTATTCATGCTCATGAAAAAATTTCTAAGCTTTTGCAATCTGATTCACAGCTGCAAAGGCAAATAAAAGAGTTAAATGAATTGTTGAAAGTTTAAATAATTTGTTGATAAGTGAACCTAGTTTATGCACAGTCTATCCACATGTGGATAGACTGTATTTCCGTTAATAAAACGGGTTATCCACAAATTCACAGGGCCTACTAGTACTTCTACTATTTTTTTTAAAAAAATAATATTATATGCTAGCAATAAAAAAATATGCTTAAACGGAGGATTTTTACATGAAATTTATAATCCAACGAGATCATTTAGTTCAGAGTGTTTCTGATGTTATGAAGGCAGTAACATCCAGAACAACGATTCCCATTCTAACCGGAATAAAGATTGTTGCATCTAATGATGGAGTTACATTAACAGGTAGTGATTCTGATATTTCAATTCAGATCTTCATTCCCAAAGAAGAGAATGGTGATGAAATTGTTGAAATTAAAGAAACAGGAGCCATTGTTCTAAATGCCAGGTTTTTCAGTGAGATTGTAAAAAAATTACCTACAGATACAGTTGAAATTGAAGTATTAAATCACCTGCAAACAGTGATTCGTTCCGGAAAATCGGAGTTTAGTTTAAATGGACTAGATGCAGAAGAATATCCACACCTTCCACAAGTTGAGGAAAATAATAAATTCCATATTGCAGCTGACCTATTAAAAGCAATGGTCCGCCAAACAGTATTTGCAGTGTCCACGTCAGAAACACGGCCAGTGTTGACAGGTGTAAACTGGAAAGTGGAAAATAACCAGTTAACCTGTATTGCAACAGATAGCCACAGACTTGCACTCCGAATTGTAAAAATAGAATCGGAAAATGGCGAAAGCTATAATGTGATTATTCCAGGAAAAAGTTTAAATGAATTAAGTAAAATAATCGATGACTCAAATGATGCCATTGATATTGTTATTACTGAAAATCAAATTTTATTTAAAACCAAACATATATTATTTTTCTCAAGATTGTTGGAAGGGAACTATCCTGATACATCAAGACTTATTCCAAATGAGAGTAAAACGGATATAGTCTTGAATACAAAAGAATTCCTTCAAGCAATTGATCGTGCATCATTACTAGCAAGGGAAGGAAGAAATAATGTAGTCAAATTTTCTACAATCGAAAATAGCCTAATTGAAATTTCCTCCAACACTCCTGAAATTGGTAAGGTTATTGAAGAAGTTCAAAGTGAGTCAATTGAAGGGGAAGAATTAAAAATTTCTTTTAGTGCTAAATTTATGATGGATGCCCTAAAAGCTTTAGAAGGAACGGATATAAAGATAAACTTTACTGGGGCTATGCGCCCATTCGTCATCCGTCCGCTTCACGATGAAACTATTTTGCAATTGATTTTACCTGTAAGAACTTACTAAAACAGTCACAAGCTGCCACTAATCGGTGGCTTGTTTCAGTTATAGGATTAAATTTTGGTTACAAAGGATGTTTGAATACTTATTAAATGTTTAGTAAAATAGAACTTTAGAGACCATTTCAGAAATGAGTGAATGTAATGCCGAAAGAAATAAAAGTCGAGACTGAATATATTGCACTGGGACAATTTCTTAAATTGGCTGATATCATCCAAACTGGTGGAATGGCCAAATGGTTTTTAAGCGAAAATAAGATTTTTATCAATGGTGAACAAGATCAAAGAAGAGGTAGAAAACTTTATCCTGGTGATAAAGTAAAAATCCCCGACTTCGGGGAATTCTTGATCGTGTAGTGTACATTCATTGAAACCGACCCATGTATATTAGGAAAAAGGGCCAAGGCAAGGCATGCCCTTCCCTTTTTTAGTGAGGATACTTACATGTATATTGAGCAGTTATCATTAAGAAATTATCGGAATTACCAAGAACTAAATATTTCTTTTGAAAATAAAGTCAATGTTATTTTGGGTGAAAATGCTCAAGGAAAAACAAACGTCATGGAATCCATCTATGTTTTAGCAATGGCTAAATCTCACCGCACTTCAAGCGATAAAGAACTTATTCGTTGGGATGCTGATTATGCTAAAATAGAAGGTAGAATACAAAAACAATACGGCCCTTTGCCAATGGAGTTGCTCATTTCAAAAAAAGGAAAAAAGGCAAAGTGCAATCATATTGAACAGCAAAAGCTAAGTCGGTATGTCGGGAATTTTAATGTTGTGATGTTTGCACCAGAGGACCTTTATTTAGTAAAAGGCAGCCCCCAGGTAAGGCGTCGTTTTATTGATATGGAAATTGGTCAGGTATCCCCAATTTATTTACACGATATAAGCCAATATCAGAAAATCCTACATCAACGAAATCAATATTTAAAACTACTGCAAATGAAAAAGCAAACGGACCAAACTGTACTAGAGGTCCTAACGGAACAGTTTATTCAAATGGCAGCTAAAATTGTGATCAAGCGATTCGAATTTCTTCGTATGCTTGAAAATTGGGCACAACCGATTCATTCAGGCATTTCCAGAGGGTTAGAAACGTTAAAAATTGAATATAAACCGTCAGTGGATGTATTAGAAACACAAGAAATGTCGAAAATGGTAGTGTCCTTTGAGGAAAAATTTAATAAAGTTAAAAGTCGAGAAATTGAACGAGGAACAACTTTGTTTGGACCACATCGTGATGATTTGCAGTTTTTTGTCAATGGGCACGATGTTCAAATATATGGGTCACAAGGTCAGCAACGGACCACTGCCTTGTCTGTTAAACTTGCTGAAATTGAATTAATCCATTCCGAGATGAGAGAATACCCCATTTTATTACTTGATGATGTCTTATCTGAATTAGACGACTATCGCCAGTCCCATTTACTCAATACGATTCAAGGAAAGGTTCAAACGTTTGTAACAACAACAAGTGTGGATGGTATTGATCACCAGACACTAAAAGAAGCATCAACTTTTAAAGTGGAATCAGGAAAAATGGAACAAGTTCAATGAGGTGGGTTCATGTACATTCATATTGGAGAAGATCTTACGATTCGTTCGAGGGATATTATTGCGATCGTAGATAAACAAAGTGGAGATTCGTCCCTTTTGAACGATGAATTTTTAAAAAGACATAAGGGGAATTTAAATAATTTGGCAAAGAGCTCGTTTAAATCAATTATTATCACAAAAGACCAAGTATACTTATCCCCCTATTCTTCAAGTACGTTGAAAAAGCGCTCAAATTTTATGAATGTACAAGATTAAAGCAAATAGCGGCTGTTTAAACGCCGAAGCTGGATCGTTCTCAAGGTTATAAATGATACTTTCTTATCATGTTAAAATAGATTATTTGAGTAAAGAGAGTGCAGGTGAACTTAATTGACTATGGAACAGAAAGAAGTCCAGGAACAAGCATATGATGCTAATCAAATACAGGTTCTTGAAGGACTTGAAGCAGTAAGGAAACGCCCTGGTATGTATATTGGGTCTACCAGCGGCAAGGGTCTACATCACCTCGTTTGGGAAATTGTCGATAACAGTATTGATGAGGCCCTAGCAGGTTACTGTGACAAAATAGTGGTTATTATTGAAAAAGATAACAGTATTACGGTTAAGGATAATGGACGTGGTATTCCTGTTGGTATTCAGGAAAAAATGGGTCGGCCAGCCGTAGAGGTAATTATGACTGTGCTCCATGCCGGAGGGAAATTTGGCGGTGGCGGATATAAGGTTTCCGGCGGACTGCACGGCGTTGGTGCATCAGTTGTTAATGCATTGTCATCCGTGATGGAGGTTTTTGTTCATCGTGACGGGAATATTTATTACCAAAAATATCATCGCGGTGTTCCTGCTGAAGATTTAAAAGTCATTGGAACGACCGATTATACCGGTACGACCACTCACTTTGTACCAGACGGTGAAATTTTTACAGAAACATTAGAATTTGAATATGATACACTCGCAACAAGAATTCGGGAGCTTGCCTTTTTAAATCGCGGCATCAATATCTCTATTGAAGATAAGCGAGTTGAAAATAAACATAATGAATACCACTATGAAGGCGGAATTAAATCATACGTTGAACATTTAAACCGTACTAAAGAGGTTGTTCATGAAGAACCAATTTACTTAGAAGGTGAACGGGATGGGATATCCATTGAAGTTGCTCTTCAGTATAATGAAGGCTATACCGAGAGTATTTATTCGTTTGCCAATAACATTCATACCTATGAAGGCGGAACGCATGAATCTGGCTTTAAAACAGCTTTAACGCGGGTTATCAATGACTATGCGCGGAAAAATGGCCTTATTAAAGAAAATGATGCCAACCTTTCCGGTGAAGATGTCCGTGAAGGAATTACAGCGATTATTTCCGTTAAGCACCCTGATCCACAATTTGAAGGCCAAACAAAGACAAAGTTAGGTAATTCTGAAGTCAGAACGATAACAGACTCTGTTTTCTCCAGTCATTTAGAAAAATTCTTATTAGAAAATCCTGTGGTAGGTAAAAAGATTGTTGAAAAAGGATTAATGGCATCACGTGCGCGTCTTGCAGCTAAAAAAGCCAGGGAGTTAACAAGAAGAAAAAGTGCTCTTGAAGTATCAAGTTTACCAGGTAAATTAGCGGACTGTTCTTCAAAGGACCCTTCAGAAAGTGAAATTTATATTGTTGAGGGTGACTCAGCTGGCGGTTCTGCAAAGCAAGGACGCGATCGTCACTTCCAGGCAATCCTGCCGCTCCGAGGAAAAATTCTGAATGTAGAAAAAGCACGTTTAGATAGAATCCTTTCCAACAACGAAGTTAGAGCCATGATTACAGCAATTGGAACTGGAATCGGAGAAGATTTCGATATTGCAAAAGCACGTTATCATAAAGTTGTTATCATGACAGATGCCGATGTTGACGGTGCCCATATCCGAACACTTCTGTTAACATTTTTCTACCGCTATATGCGGAAAATTTTAGAGGCAGGATATGTTTATATTGCTCAGCCGCCTCTTTATAAGGTCCAACAAGGAAAACGAATTGAATACGCCTATAATGACAAAGAACTCGACCGAATTTTCCAAGAGTTGCCAAATTCTCCAAAGCCCAATATTCAGCGTTATAAAGGTTTAGGTGAAATGAATCCTGAACAATTATGGGAGACAACGATGGATCCGTCGACTCGAACCATGCTCCAAGTTAATCTTGAGGATGCGATTGAAGCAGATGAGACCTTTGAAATGTTAATGGGTGATAAGGTAGAGCCTCGTCGGATTTTTATCGAAGAAAATGCAAAATACGTAAAAAATCTAGATATATAAGTAAGGTCACAGGCGCTTAACCGATGTACAGTCCGCCGCAAGGCAGACCCTAACACAGCTTTAAGCATCAAATTTAGACAGTTCGAAAAAACGGGTAGAGGGTTGACCGCTATCCCCTTTTTTCTTTTTAACAAGATCAATTAATGATGAATCCAGGCTTACCTGAAACCCTATAGGAGGTAATAAATATGGCTGAAACACCAGAATCTCATGTGAAAGAGATTAATATTAGTCACGAAATGAAATCTTCATTTCTTGATTATGCGATGAGTGTTATCGTTTCCCGTGCCCTGCCAGATGTACGGGATGGATTAAAACCAGTCCACCGTCGTATTCTTTATGCTATGCATGATCTTGGAATTCATGCGGACAAACCATATAAAAAATCAGCTCGTATTGTTGGTGATGTAATCGGTAAATATCATCCCCACGGTGACTCGGCTGTCTATGAAACGATGGTCCGAATGGCCCAAAATTTCAACTATCGTTATATGCTTGTAGACGGCCATGGCAACTTTGGTTCCGTTGATGGCGATTCCGCCGCCGCAATGCGATACACAGAATCAAGAATGTCAAAAATCTCAATGGAACTCTTGAGAGATATTAACAAAGATACAATTGATTACCAAGATAACTATGATGGTGAAGAAAGAGAACCAGTGGTTTTACCAGCAAGATTTCCTAACCTATTAGTCAACGGGACAACAGGAATTGCTGTTGGAATGGCAACAAATATTCCGCCGCACCAGCTTGGTGAAGTCATTGATGGTGTACTTGCGGTTAGTCATGATCCGGAAATTACTGTTCAAGAGTTAATGGAAATCATTCCAGGACCCGATTTTCCGACAGGTGGGCTAATCCTTGGACGGAGCGGGATTCGTAAGGCATACGAAACAGGTAGAGGATCCATAACCCTTCGAGCTAAAGTTGAAATTGAACAAAAGGCAAATGGGAAAGAAACAATTCTTGTTCATGAGATTCCATACCAAGTAAATAAGGCAAAATTAATTGAAAAAATTGCTGAATTGGCTCGTGATAAGAAAATTGAAGGGATCTCAGACCTTCGGGATGAATCAGACCGTAGAGGGATGCGCATTGTCATTGAGGTCCGTAAGGATGCAAACGCCAGTGTTATCTTAAATAACCTTTATAAGCAAACAGCCTTGCAAACAAGCTTTGGTATCAATACCTTAGCCCTTGTAGATGGACACCCGCGGGTATTGAATCTGAAGCAATGTTTAACCTATTACCTTGAACATCAACAAGTCATTATACGCAGACGTACTGAATTTGAACTTCGTAAAGCCGAAGCGCGTGCCCATATTTTAGAAGGCTTACGAGTTGCCCTTGACCATCTTGATGAAGTTATTACGTTAATTCGTAATTCGCAAACAACAGATATTGCCCGGGAAGGTTTAATGACTAATTTCAATCTTAGCGAAAAACAAGCCCAGGCAATTTTGGACATGCGTTTGCAGCGTCTAACAGGTTTGGAAAGAGAAAAAATTGAAGACGAATATCAAGGCTTAGTGAAGCTAATTGGTGAATTAAAGGCAATCTTGGCGGATGAGGAAAAGGTTTTAGAAATTATTCGTGAGGAATTGACTGAAATTAAAGAGCGTTTTAACGATAAACGTAGAACCGAAATTATTACAAGCGGAATTGAAAATATTGAAGATGAAGATTTAATACCAGTGGAAAATATCGTCATTACACTTACCCATAATGGCTATGTTAAACGTTTGCCTGTTTCAACCTACCGTGCGCAAAAACGCGGAGGACGTGGAATTCAAGGCATGGGTACAAATGATGATGATTTTGTAGAACATTTAATTACCACTTCGACCCATGATACAATCTTATTTTTTACAAATAAAGGAAAAGTATACCGTTCAAAAGGTTATGAAATTCCTGAATACAGCCGAACAGCAAAAGGAATTCCAATTATTAACCTCTTAGGGGTCGACAAAGGTGAATGGGTGAATGCAATTATTCCTGTTGAGGAATTTGTCGATGATTGGTTCTTGTTCTTTACTACCAAGCAAGGAATTTCAAAGCGTTCGCCGCTTTCTTCTTTTGGCCACATAAGGAATACTGGTTTGATTGCTCTAAACCTACGTGAAGATGATGAACTTATTTCTGTTCGTCTAACGGATGGCAGCAAAGAAATTATTATTGGAACGAAAAATGGGATGTTGATCCGTTTCCCAGAAACGGACGTGCGTTCAATGGGAAGAACGGCCACTGGTGTAAAAGGAATCAACTTGGGTGAAGATGATGAAGTGGTGGGCATGGAAGTCCTTGAAGAAAGAACGGACATACTGATCGTAACAAGAAATGGTTATGGCAAGCGTACCCCTGCTTCGGAATATCGTGTTCAAGGCAGAGGCGGAAAAGGAATCAGAACTTGCCATATTACCGATAAAAATGGTGATTTAGTCTCTATGAAGGCTGTAACGGGCGAAGAGGATTTAATGCTTATTACAACTGGCGGTGTGTTAATTCGGATGGCGGTTGATGGGATTTCTTCAATGGGCAGAAATACAATTGGTGTTAAACTAATTACCATCAAAGAAAATGATGAATTTGTCGCTACCGTTGCAAAGGTAGAAAAAGAGGAAGAAACTGAAGAAGAAAATCTAGAGGAAAATGACGAATCA
>NZ_CP133268.1:2620000-2637500 GCF_030915385.1 Neobacillus sp. PS3-12
CAGTTAGGCTGGTGAATAGGAAAATCCGTTCACCGTAAAGGCTGAGCTGTGATGCCGAGGGAAATATAGTACCGAAGTTCCTGATTCCACACTGCCAAGAAAAGCCTCTAGCGAGATAAAAGGTGCCCGTACCGCAAACCGACACAGGTAGGCGAGGAGAGAATCCTAAGGTGAGCGAGAGAACTCTCGTTAAGGAACTCGGCAAAATGACCCCGTAACTTCGGGAGAAGGGGTGCTCTTTGGGGTTAATCGCCCTGAAGAGCCGCAGTGAATAGGTCCAGGCGACTGTTTAGCAAAAACACAGGTCTCTGCGAAGCCGCAAGGCGAAGTATAGGGGCTGACGCCTGCCCGGTGCTGGAAGGTTAAGAGGAGGGGTTAGCGCAAGCGAAGCTCTGAATCGAAGCCCCAGTAAACGGCGGCCGTAACTATAACGGTCCTAAGGTAGCGAAATTCCTTGTCGGGTAAGTTCCGACCCGCACGAAAGGCGTAACGATCTGGACACTGTCTCAACGAGAGACTCGGTGAAATTATAGTACCTGTGAAGATGCAGGTTACCCGCGACAGGACGGAAAGACCCCATGGAGCTTTACTGTAGCCTGATATTGAATTTTGGTACAGCTTGTACAGGATAGGTAGGAGCCTTTGAAGCCGGAGCGCCAGCTTCGGTGGAGGCATTGGTGGGATACTACCCTGGCTGTATTGAAATTCTAACCCGCACCCCTTATCGGGGTGGGAGACAGTGTCAGGTGGGCAGTTTGACTGGGGCGGTCGCCTCCTAAAGAGTAACGGAGGCGCCCAAAGGTTCCCTCAGAATGGTTGGAAATCATTCGCAGAGTGTAAAGGCACAAGGGAGCTTGACTGCGAGACCTACAAGTCGAGCAGGGACGAAAGTCGGGCTTAGTGATCCGGTGGTTCCGCATGGAAGGGCCATCGCTCAACGGATAAAAGCTACCCTGGGGATAACAGGCTTATCTCCCCCAAGAGTCCACATCGACGGGGAGGTTTGGCACCTCGATGTCGGCTCATCGCATCCTGGGGCTGTAGTCGGTCCCAAGGGTTGGGCTGTTCGCCCATTAAAGCGGTACGCGAGCTGGGTTCAGAACGTCGTGAGACAGTTCGGTCCCTATCCGTCGTGGGCGCAGGAAATTTGAGAGGAGCTGTCCTTAGTACGAGAGGACCGGGATGGACGCACCGCTGGTGTACCAGTTGTCTTGCCAAAGGCATCGCTGGGTAGCTATGTGCGGACGGGATAAGTGCTGAAAGCATCTAAGCATGAAGCCCCCCTCGAGATGAGATTTCCCATAGCGTCAAGCTAGTAAGATCCCTGAAAGATGATCAGGTTGATAGGTCAGAGGTGGAAGCGCGGTGACGTGTGGAGCTGACTGATACTAATCGATCGAGGACTTAACCAATAGTAATGATTATTCGTTCTTTACACTTCTTCTGATTATCTAGTTTTGAGGGAATGAACCTCAATTCAATAAGTCTGGTAATAATGGCGAGAAGGTCACACCCGTTCCCATACCGAACACGGAAGTTAAGCTTCTCAGCGCCGATGGTAGTTGGGACGAAAGTCCCTGTGAGAGTAGGACGTTGCCAGGCACAAAAAAGACAACCTGATGTAGGTTGTCTTTTTTGTATAATAAGATACAATTTTGCATAACGGTCTATAGTTGTTTGATACGATATTATATCCGTAAATATTGCATTTATATCCGAACATTTCTCTATATATCCGTAAACTTAAAACCTTTATCCGAACTCCCCGATATATCCGTAAACTTTGCATTTATATCCGAACATTTCTTGATATATCCGCAAATTTAAAACCTTTATCCGAACTCCCCGATATATCCGTAAACTTTGCATTTATATCCGAACATTTCTTGATATATCCGTAAACTTAAAACCTTTATCCGAACTCCCCGATATATCCGCACCCACCGTAAATCCCGCAAAACGGATTTACGAAGTCTCTCCACTTATCTAAAATTCACCCACCAAATACTGATAAATCAAAAAAGGTCCCTTTTCAATAGTTAGATCCAAAAATGTATTAATAAACGGATAATCCTTTGTTGGCGTCATTTTCGTCAATTCCCCCCACCATTCTGTTTCATAGCGGGCAATCATACTTAAGTTATACAAAAGTAAGTAATGAACAAGCAGTTCAGGTAAATGAAAAAAATTATGCTTATGTATCGGAAATGCAAAGTATTTATCTTCGAGATGATATTTGATCGGACAAGGTCTTCGAAAAGCTGAATCCCCAAATGAAAACGTAAGACCCTCATCAGAAAATAAAAATAGATCTTTGAATTTGGCCGATAAAAACTCTTTTAGTCGATTTTCACTCATATGAAAGTGATCAAGGAGTTTTTCCGAAATAATAAATTGGTCACTCTGAGCAGCTACCTTAACAAAATTTTTCATCCCTTCAAGCCTTCCAAAAAGATCATCAAGCTCAGGCAGCATCTGTAATAAATCTCCCATCGATAGTTTATCTCCCTCTAATTGTTCCATGTGAAACAACGTTTCTGACATATAGGGGAAAAGTCCATTTTTTTGAAATTTAATTTCGTCTTGGAAAAATTGATAGTTTTGCTTTTTTCTTTTTCTAGTTGTTACCCCATGTGCGAGGACAGAAGTGTTTTCTGGATATAAAGGATTAATGGTTAAAATACATGCCTTTAGCAAATGGACAAGCCCATAAAATAGGAGAATTGGTTTTATTATTAGCGGAGAATTTTCAGCTTGTTTATAATAAACTTGACCATGTTCCAAATAATAAATAAAGGCATAACAATTTTCAAAGGCTTTTTGCTCGGGGTTTTCAATGTGCTGCTTAAGATATTTATTTTTTAAAAATACCTGGGTATTTTCAGCTGAAAAGAGGAATGAATAACCTTTCCAGCCATTAAATCGAATATCCATTGTTTCAATCCCCTTTTTTTGAAAAATCAAATTAATTTTTCTTTCTTGACAGTATTTTGTCCAATTGATAACCTACTAATAATAATTTTTAGTTCGGGGGGAAAAAAAGTGAGTAAATTTGCAAAAGAAGGATTAACGTTTGATGATGTATTGTTGATTCCTGGAAAATCGGAAGTACTGCCTCGTGATGTTGACCTCAGTGTTGAGCTTGCGGCTGGCGTTAAGCTAAATATTCCAATCATTAGTGCCGGAATGGATACAGTAACAGAGGCGGAAATGGCAATTGCAATGGCGCGCCAAGGCGGATTAGGTGTCATTCATAAGAATATGACCATCGATCAGCAGGCAGAGCAGGTTGAAAAGGTAAAACGATCAGAAAGTGGTGTTATTACCGATCCATTTTTCTTAACTCCTGAACACCAAGTTTATGATGCTGAGCATTTAATGGCAAAATATCGCATCTCAGGGGTTCCAATTGTTAATAATCTTGATGAACAAAGACTAGTTGGAATCATTACCAATAGGGATCTACGGTTTATTCAAGATTATTCGCTGATAATTTCTGATGTCATGACAAAAGAAGAGCTGGTAACTGCTCCTGTTGGAACTACCTTAAAAGAGGCAGAACTCCTTCTGCAAAAGCATAAAATCGAGAAACTTCCACTTGTTGATGATCATGGAATTTTAAAAGGGTTAATTACCATAAAGGATATTGAAAAAGTTATTGAGTTTCCTAATTCTGCAAAAGACAAGCAAGGGCGTTTATTGGCAGGAGCCGCAGTAGGGGTAACATCAGACACCATGGCGAGGGTTGCTGGGCTTGTTAAAGCCAATGTTGATGTAATTGTAATCGATACAGCCCATGGCCACTCTAAAGGCGTTCTTGATATGGTTAAGGAGATCAGAAGAGCTTATCCAGATTTAAAAATTATTGCTGGAAATGTTGCAACCGCAGAGGCAACTAAGGCATTAATTGAAGCAGGTGCGGATATTGTTAAGGTTGGAATTGGACCTGGCTCCATTTGTACAACAAGGGTTGTTGCAGGTGTAGGAGTTCCACAAATAACAGCCGTTTATGATTGTGCCCTTGAAGCAAAAAAACTTGGCAAGACGATTATTGCTGATGGCGGTATCAAATATTCAGGTGATGTCGTGAAAGCCTTGGCAGCAGGCGGACATGCCGTAATGCTGGGCAGTTTATTAGCAGGTGTTTCTGAAAGCCCTGGTGAAACGGAAATTTTCCAAGGACGCCGCTTCAAGGTATACCGCGGCATGGGTTCAGTTGCCGCAATGGAAAAAGGATCGAAGGATCGATATTTCCAAGAGGATGCGAAAAAATTTGTACCAGAAGGCATCGAGGGACGTCTTCCATATAAAGGACCACTAGCTGAAACAATTTATCAGCTTGTTGGCGGTCTTCGTGCCGGGATGGGATACTGTGGTTCAAAGGATCTTCTAGCACTTAGAGAAGATGCTCAATTTATCCGAATGACAGGTGCAGGTTTAAGAGAAAGTCATCCGCATGATGTTCAAATCACGAAAGAAGCACCTAACTATTCGTTATCGTAAAACAAATGAGGAGGGTCTTCCCTCCTTTTTAGCCAGACTCGCCAATCGGCGAGTTTTCTTTATAAAGCGGCCGTGCGGTCGGCCTTACTTTAAAAATTGGTAAAAAGATAGGACTATACTCTGCCTATTATTTGTGAAGCACTTATGATAAAATAACAAACGTGTGATTAATTCGTTGGAGGGCGTTAAAGTGAACAAAAAGTTTTATCAAAAATGTATTGCCAGTGGATTGGCAATCATCTTATTCTTTGGCATCCTGTCTGGTTTTAACAACAAAGCAGAGGCACAAGCAAACCTTAATGTTAATGCTGCAGGAGCAATCTTGGTTGATGGAAAGACAGGTCAAGTTTTATATGAAAAAAACGCTGATAGTTTGCTAGGTATTGCGAGTATGTCTAAGATGATGACAGAGTATATCCTACTCGATTCAATCAAGCAGGGAAAAGTGAAGTGGGATCAAACATACAATGTCAGCGACTTAGCTTATAAAATTTCGCAAAACAGAAGTTTATCTAATGTTCCTTTGCGCCGTGATGGAAAATACAAAATTCGCGATTTGTATCAAGCTATGGCTATTTATTCAGCAAACGGTGCAACGATTGCCCTTGCTGAAACAATCGCTGGCTCTGAAACAAACTTTTTAAAAATGATGAATAGCTATGCAAAGAAGCTAGGTATTAAAGATTATAAATTTGTTAACTGTAGTGGATTAAATAACAAAGATTATCAAGGCATGCAGCCAAGCGGGACAGGCCCTGATGAAGAGAATCAAATGTCAGCGCGCGGTCTTGCCACACTTGCTTTTCATTTGATTAATGATTTCCCGGATGTTTTAAAAACATCCAGTATCCCTTCCAAGACATTTATTGAAGGTACAAAAATGGATAACTGGAACTGGATGCTTCCTTCCTTAGTCTATGGATACCAAGGAATGGATGGCTTAAAAACAGGAACCACTGATTATGCAGGTTATTGCTTTACAGGTACGGCAATGAGAGATGGAAAGAGATTTATTACCGTTGTTCAAAATGCCACAGATGGCAGTGGAAACGGCGGCTATAAAGCACGCTTTGATGAGACAAGAAAAATGATGGATTATGCCTTCAGCAATTATTCAAAAGAACAAATTGTTCCTAAGAATTATCAAGTAAAAGGGCATAATACTGTAAAAGTGGTAAATGGTAAAAGTAAAGAGGTTGCTATTTCTACAAATGCTCCTTTAACCATGACGGTACAAAACGGGGAACAAAAGAATTATCAGCCAGTATTAGTCTTAGAAAAATCGAAGCTTAATAAAAATGGCGAACTTAACGCACCAATTAAGAAGGGTGAAACAATCGGTTATCTTACAGTTCAACCTAAAAATGGTGAAAAGATCAATTTCTTAACTGCAGATGGCCAAAAGAGACTTTCGGCTGATGTTGTTGCTACTCAGGATGTAGAAAAAGCGAATGGATTTGTTCTTATGATGAGAGGAATAGGCGGATTCTTCGGGAACCTCTTTGGTGGAATTGGATCTACTGTAAAAGGTTGGTTTTAGTCGGAAAAAGGGATTTCTGCCTTGACAGAAGTCCCTTTTTGTTGTTTATTGTCAATATGGGCATAATTCCGATTAAATTAATAATATTTCTTTATTGTTGATTATAAAGGGCTAATTTTTGAGGAAAATAAGCTAGAGGGGGATTTTACAATGGAATTAGGAACAGATCGAGTTAAACGTGGAATGGCAGAAATGCAAAAAGGCGGCGTTATAATGGACGTTGTCAATGCTGAACAAGCAAAAATTGCGGAAGAAGCTGGTGCTGTAGCAGTAATGGCATTAGAGCGTGTACCATCTGATATTCGTGCTGCTGGTGGCGTAGCAAGAATGGCTGACCCAACAATTATTGAGGAAGTTATGAATGCTGTTACAATCCCAGTAATGGCAAAAGCAAGAATTGGCCATATTGTTGAAGCGCGTATTCTTGAAGCATTAGGTGCTGATTATATTGACGAGAGTGAAGTATTAACACCAGCAGATGAAGAGTTCCATTTAAATAAAAAGGAATTTACTGTTCCATTTGTTTGTGGTTGCCGTGACCTTGGTGAAGCTGCTCGTCGTATTGGCGAAGGTGCTTCGATGCTTCGTACAAAAGGTGAGCCAGGAACAGGAAACATTGTTGAAGCTGTTCGTCATATGCGTAAGGTAAATGCACAAGTTCGCAAAGTTGTAGCTATGAGTGAAGATGAGCTTATGACAGAAGCAAAACTTTTAGGTGCACCTTATGAAATTCTTGTTCAAATCAAACGTCTTGGACGTCTTCCAGTTGTTAACTTTGCCGCTGGCGGTGTAGCAACACCTGCTGATGCAGCCTTAATGATGCAGCTTGGTGCAGACGGAGTATTCGTTGGTTCTGGTATTTTCAAATCAGATAATCCTGCGAAATTTGCAAGAGCAATCGTAGAAGCAACTACACATTACCAAGATTACAAATTAATTGCTGAAGTTTCGAAAAACCTAGGTACAGCCATGAAGGGTATTGAAATTTCATCACTTGCACCTCAGGATCGTATGCAAGATCGCGGCTGGTAAGGGAGTCTTTTTAAAATGGTTAAAATAGGTGTACTTGCACTGCAAGGGGCAGTTCGCGAACATATCAAGGCTGTCGAAAATTGTGGTGTAGAAGCTGTTGAAATTAAACATAAAGAAGAATTGAAAGATGTCGATGGTTTAATTCTTCCAGGCGGTGAGAGTACTACGATGCGTCGCCTGATTGACAAATATGATTTTATGGATGCCCTTAAAGAGTTTGCAGACGAAGGAAAGCCAATGTTCGGTACATGTGCAGGGTTAATTTTGTTAGCAAAAAATCTTGTTGGGTATGATAATCCGCATATTGGGGTAATGGACGTGACGGTAGAACGTAATTCCTTTGGCCGCCAGCGCGAAAGTTTTGAGGCAGACCTTGAGATAAAAGATGTTGCTGATTGTTATCCAGCAGTATTTATCCGGGCGCCACATATTGTCGATGTAGGCGAAAATGTCGAAATACTTTGTAAGCATGATGACCGAATTGTCGTTGCAAGAGAAGGCCAATTCCTTGGTTGTTCCTTCCATCCCGAATTAACCGAAGACTATCGCTTCACTTCATATTTTGTCGATATGGTAAAAGAGGCAAAAACGAAAAAATCGGAATAATTTGGTTGCACGTCGCTGATAATTATAGTAGATTATAATAAAATATTGGCAAAAGCAATGAGAGGAACTAGTAGCAAGATATTTCATTCTAAAGAGAGCCGATGGCTGGTGGAAATCGGTGAATGGTGCTTGTGAATCCATCCTTAAGTAAAGTGCGGAACACTCGTTTAGGAGTAAGTAAGTACTTTCGGATTAATTCCGTTAAAAAATTTCGAGGTGGACAGAAATCTGTCAACCAGGGTGGTAACGCGGGTAACTCTCGTCCCTGTTTTTAGGGGCGGGAGTTTTTTATTTTTTAGGCTGTGTTAATGGTCATTATTGATTTTTTAACCCTGTTGATTGAAGCGGAGGGCACTCGACTCCTGCGGGATATAGAGACTGGAGACCCCACAGGCGCTAAGGCGCCGAGGAGGCTCCAGGACCTCCCCTCGGAAAGCGAGTGCTCAGAGCGGAAATCAACAGCCAAATTTAACACAGCCTATTCTTTAAAGGGAGTGTATTAAATGCTTGATGTAAAACTATTGCGGGCAAATTTTGCTGAAGTGAAGGAAAAACTGCAGCACCGTGGTGAAGATTTAACTGACTTTGGAAAGTTTGAAGAATTGGACGTAAGAAGAAGAGAATTAATTGTTGATTCGGAGGCACTAAAAAGTAAGCGGAATGAAGTGTCCCAACAGGTTGCTTTCTTAAAACGCGAAAAGAAAGATGCTGACCATCTCATTGCTGAAATGAGGGAAGTTGGCGACAAAATTAAAGGCATAGATGATGAACTGCGTGGGGTGGAGGAAACACTTGAACAATTGTTACTAAGTATTCCTAATATCCCACATGAAAGTGTTCCAGTTGGGGATACTGAGGATGAAAATATCGAGATTCGCAAATGGGGAACTGTTCCTGAATTTGGCTTTGAGCCTAAGCCACATTGGGAAGTTGCCGAGAAACTTGGTATTCTTGATTTTGAACGGGCTGGGAAGGTCACTGGCAGCCGCTTTGTTTTTTACAAAGGGCTTGGAGCTCGTTTAGAGCGTGCCCTTATTAGCTTTATGCTTGACCTTCATGTGGATGAGCATGGCTATAAGGAAGTTCTGCCGCCATATATGGTCAACCGTGCCAGCATGATTGGAACTGGACAGCTACCAAAGTTTGAAGAGGATGCTTTTAAGGTCAGCGATATGGACTACTTCCTTATTCCAACCGCAGAGGTACCTGTAACAAACATGCATAGAGATGAAATCCTTAGTGGCGAAGAGCTCCCTATCAAATATGCTGCCTATAGTGCATGCTTCCGTTCAGAAGCAGGTTCTGCCGGCCGTGATACAAGAGGCTTAATTCGTCAGCATCAATTTAATAAAGTAGAATTAGTTAAGTTCGTAAAGCCTGAGGAATCCTATGAAGAGCTTGAAAAACTGACAAACAATGCAGAAAAAGTATTACAATTACTTGGTCTTCCTTATCATGTTCTTAGCATGTGTACGGGTGATCTGGGTTTTACAGCTGCAAAGAAATATGATATTGAGGTTTGGATTCCAAGTGCTAATGTTTACCGCGAGATCTCTTCTTGCAGTAACTTTGAGGCATTCCAGGCTAGACGTGCCAATATTCGCTTCCGTCGTGATCCAAAAGCGAAATTGGAGTTTGTGCACACCTTAAATGGTTCAGGACTTGCGATTGGAAGAACAGTTGCCGCCATTTTGGAGAACTTCCAACAGGAAGATGGCAGTGTTATTATTCCAGAAGTACTGCGCCCATATATGGGAAATCGTACTTCCATCCAGCCAGAATAATTGTCTAGGTTCTCTCTTTAGGGAGGGGACCAACTTTTGCTAATGTATTCTGTTTAAAAAAGTATGACATTTTGTTGACATTTAATTTTGGATGTGTTAAATTATTTTTTGTCGAATATGGAGGAATACCCAAGTCCGGCTGAAGGGATCGGTCTTGAAAACCGACAGGCGGGTTAAACCGCGCGGGGGTTCGAATCCCTCTTCCTCCGCCATTCAACTTTAGAATTAACCTATGCGCATAAAAACTGGAGATGGAAAATCTACTGCCGTAGTTGCAGTGGATTTTTTTTTGTCGTCGAAAAAAAGATCGGCAATTTAGCCGATCCTCGTTTCTATCTTAAGAAGGTGTATTAGTTTTTCCTCAACTTGATCACAAATCCTAATGGCATCAACGGGTTTTTTGATGACATCGGTGGTATCCATGTCAACGACCAGCACATCGCTTGCATCATATTTGTTCATTACCCAGTCGTCGTATCCTTTCCAAACCTCGAAATAGTATTCTTTAAGCTCTGGATTAATTTCGAAGCTGCGGCCGCGCGACATAATCCGGTCAAGTACGGTATCAAAGGAGCCCTTTAAGTAGACCATTAAATCAGGGGCCTTTTTTGGAAGTTCATTTAATTCTTCCATCATATTCTCAACAAGATCTTCGTAAATTTTAAATTCCAAGTTGGATATTCTGCCTAAGCCTTTGTTTACATAGGCAAAATACCAATCTTCATAAATAGAACGGTCCTGAATGGTGAAGATAGGCTCATGCCAGCTTACGCAGTCTTTTACTGTTTTGAATCGTTTGTTTAGAAAAAAGAGCTGAAGCAGAAAGGGAATTCTTCGTGCTTCAAGTTCTTCATTTGTTAATTGATAATAAAGAGGCAGAATTGGATTATCGTCCACTTCTTCATAAAAAACCTTACTATTAATTCCCCGATTTTGAAAATGTGCATGTAATGTATCCGCCACACTCGTTTTGCCAAGGCCTATCATTCCGCCAATAACTATGCTCACAGTCATTTCTCCTATTCCAAGATAGTGTTTGTCCAGCTGTTAGATTGAAAAGATGAATATAGTGTTTCTAAAATATGCTGCAGGTCGTTTTCGTTTTTAACAAAGTCCATTTCATCTCCATTAAAGCGCAGGACAGGTATTTCAGGATGATTCATTTCAAATCGATTGATTGCTTCTTCATAATCAAGCGATAACTGCTCTAGGTATAAGGGGCTGATGTTTTTTTCGATTTCCCGCCCTCTTAATTGAATACGCGATAATAATGTATCCAGACTCGCATTGAGATAGATGATCACATTTGGTTTAGGCATATCCTTTGTCAACACTTGATAAATTTGGTAGTACTTTTGGTATTCTTCCCGATCTAAAGTTCTTTGGGCAAATATGAGGTTTTTAAAAATATGATAATCAGCTACGACAGCCTTTTTTTTGCTTAAGTAATGTGTATTAATATCCCCCAATTGCTTGTAGCGATTGCAAAGGAAAAACATCTCAGTTTGGAAGCTCCATTCTTCGATATTTTCATAAAA
This sequence comes from Neobacillus sp. PS3-12, assembly GCF_030915385.1. GTDB lineage: Bacteria > Bacillota > Bacilli > Bacillales > Cytobacillaceae > JAEVLT01. The sequence goes on from NZ_CP133268.1 coordinate 2,631,004, forward strand.
TTTCCCCAAAAATGGATTTTCATCGACGATTTCTTTTAATAAAGCAAATTGAAAATGTTGAGAAATGGCTCTGGCGAGTGATGTTTTGCCCACACCAATTGGCCCTTCAACCGTTATAAAGGGTGTTTCCCCCATTTAAGTATCCTCCTTCACAGCTGCCTTACTAAGGAGATTTTCTATTTATTAAGGATTGATCTCTTCGTACTTTGGCAAATTTCTAATAGCTTTTCTAAGGTCACAAAGAACATTTTAACATAAAGAATCATCAGATTGGCTATCCAATATTAGCAAGAAAGTGAATGAAAATAAAAAAATAGAAAACCGCCGAATTATGGCAGTTTTCTATGCAATCAGCTCTTTTTTTCAACATTGAAATTATCGGTAATGAGCAACCAGTTCTGTGGGAAAGGTAAACCCAGTTTCCAATAACTCATACCACGTAAATTCATTTCTTTAATTAAATTGAACTTTGCTTGGATCGAACGGGCATCCTCAAACCAAACCTCATGTTGTTTGCCATCTGCAGCTTTGTAGCGGAAATGTGGTGCTTGTGCCTTCGTGTCATATTCAATCGGTACATTATGCTGGGCTGCGAGCTGAATGGCAGCCTGGGGACTAATAGCTTTTGCAATCGTACCGGGTTTAAAAGGAAGGGTCCAATCATAGCCATACAGGTTTTGACCCATAAGAATTTTCCGTGATGGGATGGCTGTCACAGCGTAGTCCAGAACACGCTTCACCTGGTCAATTGGTGAAACTGCCATTGCGGGTCCGCCACTATAACCCCATTCATAAGTCATAATGACAACAAAATCAGAAATTTGGCCATGGGCTTTATAATCATGTCCCTCATACCATTTTCCCTTTTGGGTTGCACTAGTCTTTGGTGCAAGGGCTGTCGACATAAACCAACCTTCACGGGAAAGGCGATCTTTTGCCTTTCGTAAAAAGCGATTATAGGCTTCGCGGTCAACAGGGCGTAAGTATTCAAAATCAAAATGGATATCTCTAAATCCATATTGTTTGGCTGTAGAAACAATATTATTAAGAAATTTATCCTGAACGGCCATATCATTGAGCAAAATTCTCCCCAATTCATCACTGAATTGGCCTTGTTCCTGGTTATTAAGAACCATCATCAGCACATTGCGATGTTCCCTGGCAATCGCCGGGAAGTTGTTAAGAGGCGGTGGTGTTAGTGAACCATCACGTCCTACATGGAAACTAAATGGAGCTAAATAAGTTAAATAAGGGCCTGCTTCTCTTGCACTTCTTTCCAATGACGGTGAAACAGTAGTCCCTGAAGGTTCAACATAACCGTTAAACTCTGCTGATCTTTTGGTGCCTTGTGGAATATAAAGACGTAATCCTGCATTGAGGTGCTGGTTTAATGAAATGCGATTAACGGTGGCAAGCTGCTGGGGTGTAACTCCAAATCTATGTGCGATGGTATAGATACTATCTCCTTGTTTTACTGTATAAAATTGGCCAATAATCGGGATTACAATGGCTTGCCCAATAACAAGATGATTGGGGTTTGGTAAATCATTAGCCTCTACGATATCTTTAACAGTAGAATGGTATTGCCTAGCAATCGTGGTAATTGAATCATTTCTTTGAACAACATGAATTTGCATTTCTATTCCTCCTTATGCAAATACGTTACAATCATTCTATGTGGGCAATAATGAATAAATGATAAATGTTTATTTTTTATAGAATGGCTGTGTTAGAGTTGGCTGTTGATTTCCGCCCTTAAACACAGCCTATAGAATATAAAGGTGGTTTTTCATGGAAGAGGAATACAATCAAGATGAATTTTTTATGAGGGAAGCAATAAAGGAAGCGAAAAAAGCTGAGGATTTAAATGAGGTACCAATTGGTGCGGTCATTGTTTATAACGGAGAGGTGATCTCTCGGGCACATAATCTGCGTGAAAGTCAGCAAAATTCCATTGCCCATGCTGAACTACTTGCAATTGATAAAGCCTGCCATGAATTAAGAACATGGAGGCTGGAGGATACAACTCTATATGTTACGCTTGAGCCATGCCCGATGTGTTCGGGTGCAATCATGCTTTCAAGAGTTAAGCGAGTGGTTTACGGTGCTGTTGACCCAAAGGGCGGGTGTGCTGGCACGTTAATGAATCTTTTGCAGGAACCACGGTTTAATCATCAAAGTGAGGTTACCGTAGGTGTTTTGGCAGAAGAATGCGGTCAAATGTTGACTCGATTTTTCCAACAGCTGCGTAAAAGAAAGAAAGCGGAGAAACAACAGGCAAAACAAGAATAGAAATTACAGTATTTTACAATTGATAAACATTGCTTTTTTCAATAAAACTTAGTATACTGAAAAAGCGTCAAATACGACGCACTTAAAAAGTGGTATCAATTTTGCCGTGCTAAGCGGGGAGGTAGCGGTGCCCTGTACTCGCAATCCGCTCTAGCGAGGCCGAATCCCTTCCTGAGGCTGATATCCTGTAGGGTCTGCCTTAAGTAAGTGGTGTTGACGCCCGGGTCCTGCGCAATGGGAATCCATGAACCATGTCAGGTCCGGAAGGAAGCAGCATTAAGTGGAATCTCTCATGTGCCGCAGGGTTGCCTGGGCCGAGCTAACTGCTTAAGTAACGCTTATGGGTGTCAGTCGACGGAAGGTGCACGGCAGTTATTACATAAGAACAATTACTCATCTCTAAATTAGAGGTGAGTTTTTTGTATATATTAACTTTTATTATTTAAATTAGATACGTTATAATAGGAGAGATAATGATTTGGAAGGGGGCTTGTGTCAGTTGGCTTATCAAGCATTATATCGTGTTTGGCGACCGCAGGCTTTTATTGACGTAGTCGGCCAGGAACATGTAACAAAGACATTGCAAAACGCCCTGCTTCAACAAAAAATCTCGCATGCCTATCTTTTTTCAGGCCCAAGAGGTACAGGAAAAACAAGTGCGGCAAAGATTCTGGCAAAAGCCGTTAACTGTGAACGGGCTCCTGTCAGTGAACCTTGTAATGAATGTCCAACATGCCGGGGAATTACGGATGGATCCATTTCGGATGTCATTGAAATTGACGCAGCTTCAAACAATGGAGTCGAGGAAATTCGTGATATCCGCGATAAAGTTAAATATGCCCCAAGTGTAGCAAAATATAAGGTTTATATTATTGATGAAGTGCATATGCTTTCCATTGGAGCATTCAATGCACTCTTAAAAACCCTTGAAGAGCCACCGAAGCATGTCATCTTTATTTTAGCAACGACAGAACCTCATAAAATCCCCCTGACAATTATTTCGAGATGCCAACGATTTGATTTTAAGCGGATTACGGCTCAGTCGATTGTAAATCGAATGAAGCTGATTGTGAATGAGACAGGCGTTGATTGTGACGAACGTGCTTTAAAAATGATCGCAAGGGCTGCTGAGGGCGGAATGCGTGATGCCTTAAGTTTATTAGACCAAGCTATTTCTTTTAGCCAGGACCGTGTTACACTAGAGGATGCCCTTACCGTTACAGGTTCTGTTTCACAATCCTTTTTGAACAAGCTCGCCGGTGCCATGGTAGAAAAAAATGTGGTAAGTGGTTTAGAGGCATTAGAAGGACTCTTATCCCAGGGGAAAGACCCTGGTCGTTTTGTAGAGGACTTCATCCTTTATTTTCGAGATATGCTCCTATATAAAGCTGCACCAAACTTAGAGGAGTCCATGGAGAGAATCTTATTGGATGATGACTTTAAAAATATGGCAGAAAGGGTAGAAGCAGAACAAATTTATCAGCTTATAGATATACTAAATAAAGCACAGCAAGAAATGCGCTGGACCAATCATCCGAGAATTTTTCTTGAAGTGGCAATTGTAAAATTATGTCAAATGGAACAAAGACCCGCAGAGCAGGTCCCGGCCAATGAAATAAGCCAGTTGCTTTCAAAAATTGACCAATTGGAAAGAGAACTGAACGAGCTAAAAATAAACGGCGCTGCGATCCAGCAGGAGTCAGCACCCGCTGTAAAAAGACCTGCACAGCGAACCTCGAAGAAAAGTTTCCAGCCTCAGGTTGGAAAAATAAATGAGGTATTAAAACATGCAACAAAGAATGATTTAAACCAGATAAAACGACATTGGGCTGAAATGTTGTCAAAGCTAATGCCATCTCATGCTGCTTTATTACATGAATCAGAGCCGATCGCTGCGTCAGCCGATGCGTTTATTATAAAATTTAAGCATGAAATGATCTGTCAAATGGCGATGGATAACCCTACATTTATCCAAACTATTATTGGGTCATTTCAACAGTTGATAGGTAATAGATTTGCGATTCTAGGAGTACCAGAAGAGCAATGGACTTCCATTCGCGAAGGCTTCTTGAACAATCACTCGATTCAAGAAAGCGAAGAGAAAGTTGAAGAACCCCATATTGCTGAAGCGAAAAAGTTGTTTGGTGAAGAATTTATTGAAATTGTTGATTAAAAAATTGGAGGTAATGAAAAATGATGCGTGGCGGAAATAATAACATGATGAAACAAATACAAAAAATGCAAAAGAAAATGATGGAAGCACAGGATAAACTCGGGGAAGAAAGAATTGAAGGAACAGCAGGCGGCGGCATGGTTACTGTTATTGTAACAGGCCATAAAGAAGTTGTTGATGTAAAAATTAATCCAGAGGCAGTTGATCCAGAAGATGTTGAAATGCTTCAGGACCTTATTTTAGCTGCAACAAATGATGCGTTGAAAAAGGCAGAGGAATTAACAAACAGCACAATGGGACAATTTACAAAAGGAATGAACCTTCCTTTCTAGAGAGGAACTAAGAAAATGCATTATCCTGAACCAATATCGAAGCTGATTGACAGCTTTATGAAGTTGCCAGGTATCGGCCCGAAAACGGCTGGTCGACTGGCCTTTTTTGTCTTAGATATGAAAGAAGATATCGTGCTAGATTTTGCAAAAAACCTAGTAAATGCAAAACGCAACCTGACTTATTGTTCTGTATGCGGGCATATTACAGATAAGGATCCTTGTTATATTTGTGAGGACACCCATCGGGATAAAACCACTATATGTGTGGTACAAGACCCCAGGGATGTTATTGCGATGGAAAAAATGAAGGAATTCAATGGCTTGTACCATGTATTGCACGGAGCAATTTCCCCAATGGATGGTATTGGACCTGAGGATATTAATATCCCCGATCTTTTAAAACGGCTGCAGGATGAAACGGTACAAGAGGTTATTCTTGCAACGAATCCAAATATTGAAGGGGAAGCAACCGCCATGTATATATCGCGCTTATTAAAACCAAGCGGGATAAAAGTGACAAGGATTGCCCATGGGCTTCCGGTTGGCGGCGACCTTGAATATGCTGATGAGGTTACCCTTTCAAAAGCAATAGAAGGCCGAAGAGAATTATAAGTTAACGGGGGAGTAAACCATGTTTTTTCAGCGAAAAAGCTGGCTTCGAGATGAATTTGATGAAAAGCTTATTAATGGTTTGAATCAATATAAAATGAATTGGCAGCAGCAAAAGCAGCTGCTGGAAAAAAGCTTTGATCCTTCTGAAGAGGTAATCTGTGAAACAAAGATTGCCGAGGCCAAATACTTTTTTATGCTTAAGGAAGCCAAGCACAGGAATATTCGATTGAACCGATAAATATTTGCTAAATGAGGATGTCTTTTTTTGGGACATCTTTTTTAATGGTCTATGTTATGAATCTGACTCATAAATTAGTTGTACAAGTTATGTAATAAGGGGGACATGTTTGTTGCAGCCAATTTATGTAATTTCTTTCTTAGGTGGCCTTATTTTACTGCTATTATTTTCAGGAGCACCATTTAAGCCAATAAGGTTTGTTGGCCAGTCGGTTATAAAACTGTTTATCGGGGCATTGCTGCTGTTTTTCTTAAATGTGGGAGGAAGCCGTTATGGGCTCCATGTTCCCATTAATGTCTATACGTCTGCCGTATCGGGCTTCCTAGGAATCCCTGGTTTGGTCGCTTTAGCAGCAATTCAGCATTTTGTACTTTAAAAATAAACTAGCTGTTTTCAGCAGTTTATTTTTTTTGAAAAAGGGGTTGACCAAAGAGAGTAAATCATTTAATATTATAAAGGTCGTCAGCGAACGACAAAATAACATTTTAAAAAAAGTTGTTGACTTCAACAATTGAAAGTGTTATATTAATAAAGTCGCTTCTAAGCGATATTGATCTTTGAAAACTAAACAAACAAAAACGTCAACAATAAAAATATAGTGAAGCAAGTCTTCACTAGCCAACGTAACATTTATGAGCTAACTCATACTCTTATCGGAGAGTTTGATCCTGGCTCAGGACGAACGCTGGCGGCGTGCCTAATACATGCAAGTCGAGCGAATCATTAGGAGCTTGCTCCTGATGGTTAGCGGCGGACGGGTGAGTAACACGTGGGCAACCTGCCTGTAAGACTGGGATAACACCGGAAGTCTGGTGCTAATACCGGATAATTCTTCACCTCTCATGAGGTG
>NZ_CP133268.1:2640000-5612023 GCF_030915385.1 Neobacillus sp. PS3-12
CGCACGTTGAAAAGTGCGCGGATGAGGTGTGGGTAGCGGAGAAATTCCAATCGAACTTGGAGATAGCTGGTTCTCTCCGAAATAGCTTTAGGGCTAGCCTCACGTTGTAAGAGTCTTGGAGGTAGAGCACTGTTTGGACTAGGGGCCCTCATCGGGTTACCGAATTCAGACAAACTCCGAATGCCAAAGACTTATCCGTGGGAGTCAGACTGCGAGTGATAAGATCCGTAGTCAAAAGGGAAACAGCCCAGACCACCAGCTAAGGTCCCAAAGTATACGTTAAGTGGAAAAGGATGTGGAGTTGCTTAGACAACCAGGATGTTGGCTCAGAAGCAGCCACCATTTAAAGAGTGCGTAATAGCTCACTGGTCGAGTGACTCTGCGCCGAAAATGTACCGGGGCTAAACGTATCACCGAAGCTGTGGGTGGACACCATTAGGTGTCCGCGGTAGGAGAGCGTTCTAAGGGCGTTGAAGCTAGACCGTAAGGACTAGTGGAGCGCTTAGAAGTGAGAATGCCGGTATGAGTAGCGAAAGATGAGTGAGAATCTCATCCACCGAATGCCTAAGGTTTCCTGAGGAAGGCTCGTCCGCTCAGGGTTAGTCGGGACCTAAGCCGAGGCCGAAAGGCGTAGGCGATGGATAACAGGTTGATATTCCTGTACCACCTCTTTATCGTTTGAGCAACGGGGGGACGCAGGAGGATAGGGTAAGCGCACTGCTGGATATGTGCGTGTAAGCAGTTAGGCTGGTGAATAGGAAAATCCGTTCACCGTGAAGGCTGAGCTGTGATGCCGAGGGAAATATAGTACCGAAGTTCCTGATTCCACACTGCCAAGAAAAGCCTCTAGCGAGATAAAAGGTGCCCGTACCGCAAACCGACACAGGTAGGCGAGGAGAGAATCCTAAGGTGAGCGAGAGAACTCTCGTTAAGGAACTCGGCAAAATGACCCCGTAACTTCGGGAGAAGGGGTGCTCTTTGGGGTTAATCGCCCTGAAGAGCCGCAGTGAATAGGTCCAGGCGACTGTTTAGCAAAAACACAGGTCTCTGCGAAGCCGCAAGGCGAAGTATAGGGGCTGACGCCTGCCCGGTGCTGGAAGGTTAAGAGGAGGGGTTAGCGCAAGCGAAGCTCTGAATCGAAGCCCCAGTAAACGGCGGCCGTAACTATAACGGTCCTAAGGTAGCGAAATTCCTTGTCGGGTAAGTTCCGACCCGCACGAAAGGCGTAACGATCTGGACACTGTCTCAACGAGAGACTCGGTGAAATTATAGTACCTGTGAAGATGCAGGTTACCCGCGACAGGACGGAAAGACCCCATGGAGCTTTACTGTAGCCTGATATTGAATTTTGGTACAGCTTGTACAGGATAGGTAGGAGCCTTTGAAGCCGGAGCGCCAGCTTCGGTGGAGGCATTGGTGGGATACTACCCTGGCTGTATTGAAATTCTAACCCGCACCCCTCATCGGGGTGGGAGACAGTGTCAGGTGGGCAGTTTGACTGGGGCGGTCGCCTCCTAAAGAGTAACGGAGGCGCCCAAAGGTTCCCTCAGAATGGTTGGAAATCATTCGCAGAGTGTAAAGGCACAAGGGAGCTTGACTGCGAGACCTACAAGTCGAGCAGGGACGAAAGTCGGGCTTAGTGATCCGGTGGTTCCGTATGGAAGGGCCATCGCTCAACGGATAAAAGCTACCCTGGGGATAACAGGCTTATCTCCCCCAAGAGTCCACATCGACGGGGAGGTTTGGCACCTCGATGTCGGCTCATCGCATCCTGGGGCTGTAGTCGGTCCCAAGGGTTGGGCTGTTCGCCCATTAAAGCGGTACGCGAGCTGGGTTCAGAACGTCGTGAGACAGTTCGGTCCCTATCCGTCGTGGGCGCAGGAAATTTGAGAGGAGCTGTCCTTAGTACGAGAGGACCGGGATGGACGCACCGCTGGTGTACCAGTTGTCTTGCCAAAGGCATCGCTGGGTAGCTATGTGCGGACGGGATAAGTGCTGAAAGCATCTAAGCATGAAGCCCCCCTCGAGATGAGATTTCCCATAGCGTCAAGCTAGTAAGATCCCTGAAAGATGATCAGGTTGATAGGTCAGAGGTGGAAGCGCGGTGACGTGTGGAGCTGACTGATACTAATCGAATCGAGGACTTAACCAATATTAATGATTATTCGTTCTTTACACTTCTTCTGATTATCTAGTTTTGAGGGAATAAACCTCAATTCAATAAGTCTGGTAATAATGGCGAGAAGGTCACACCCGTTCCCATACCGAACACGGAAGTTAAGCTTCTCAGCGCCGATGGTAGTTGGGACGAAAGTCCCTGTGAGAGTAGGACGTTGCCAGGCTAGGAAAGACAACCTGATGTAGGTTGTCTTTTTTTATAATTAAGATAGAGTTTCGCATAACGGTCAATAGTTGTTTGATACGATTTTATATCCGTAAATATTGCATTTATATCCGAACATTTCTTGATATATCCGCAACTATTAGACGTATATCCGCACTGCACCTTAAATCCCGCTATAATGAGTGATATCTTTTCATATAGGACTTATTTGAAGAAAGTATTGAAAAAATACTGTATAGACATACACCCAATTGCAAGATGCAACATAAAATAAATGGAGGATTTAAGTCTGAAATATTCTAAAAATTGTATACAAATAATTAACCTGGGAAGAATGGGTGTATGGAGGTGGGGGAATTGAGTTCGCCATTAGCACAACACCAATACGGGGAAACTTGCGTGGTCTGTGAACAAATGAAAACAAAAGGAATACATCTATACACTTCATTTATCTGTATAGATTGTGAAAAGGATATAATTCATACGGATAGCAGCAATCCAAAATATAAATATTATTTAAAGCAGCTTAGAAAAATAAACACGCCTGAAATTTTTTCATAATCTAGTCCTTTAAGGGCTTATTTTTTTTGATAAAATAAAAAAGACTCTAAAAAGGAAGTATATATATGAATCAAAATAAAAGGCCCCTATATGAAGCGCTTTGTGCACATGCAAATACCAATCCAATCTCGTTTCATGTGCCTGGCCATAAATATGGGACGGTTTCTTCGGAAAAATACTTTGAGCAGATATTCAAAATTGATGCCACAGAACTCTCTGGATTGGACGACCTTCATGCTCCAGAAGGTCCCATTTTAGAAGCAGCATCGTTATTAGCAGATTTATATAAGGTGAAAAACAGCTTTTTTCTTATTAATGGATCAACAGCAGGGAACTTAGCTATGGTTATGGCTGCCTGTGAAGAGGATGATCTCGTCTTAGTCCAACGAAATTGTCATAAGTCGATCTTAAATGCTTTAAAATTAGGGAAGGTCACTCCCATCTTTTTAGAACCTGAGTTTGACCCAGACTGGAAAATTGCCACTGGGGTCAGTATCCAGACGGTAAAAGAGGCTGTAACAGCTTATCCTAATGCAAAAGCACTCATTTTAACCTATCCAAATTATTATGGACTCACTTATAACCTTAAAGAAATGGTCGAGTTTGCCCATCAATTCCAGATTCCTGTTCTGGTTGATGAAGCACATGGTGCCCATTTTATTTTAGAAGATCCATTTCCCCCTTCAGCGGTTCAGCTGAGAGCAGATATAGTCGTGCAATCTGCCCATAAAACTCTGCCAGCTATGACAATGGGGTCATATTTGCATTATAATAGTAAATTAGTTGATGTTCACAGGGTTATGGAATATCTACATATTTTTCAGTCCAGCAGTCCTTCTTATCCAATCATGGCATCATTAGATCTGGCTAGAAGTTATTTAGCTTCCTACCGCCCCAGTGACGTCCAACTTTTAATAAATGAAATAAGTGTGTTTAAAGATAGACTAAATGAAATTTCAGGAATAAGGGTACTTCGATACCCTGAGGATGGAGACCCGCTAAAGGTAACGATCCAGTCAACTTGCTGGCATAGTGGATTTGCCCTTCAAAAGAAACTTGAAACATTTGGAATTTTCACGGAGCTTGCTGATCCTTATAATGTATTATTTGTCCTCCCGTTACAAAAGACGGACAAAGTGTACCCCTATGAGGAAGCCTTGGCAAAAGTAAAAATGGCATTAAAGGATATCTCCGTCATTCCAATAAAAGAGATTAATATTCACCCGTACAATCGAATCTCGACCTTAGCTGTTGGATATAAAGAGATGAAAAATTTAGAGATAATTGACATACCTATTTCAGAATCTGTTAATCGGGTGGCAGCAGAAACAGTAATCCCATATCCACCAGGTATACCACTCTTGTTACAAGGTGAAAAAATTACACAAGATAAAGTTGAAAATTTGAAAAGGTTAATACAAGATCAAGCTAAGTTTCAAGGCGGGTCTATGCTTAAACAACATAAGTTAAAGGTTTTTTCGGAGGTATATAGTTAATGACTAGAGGAATTTTTATTACATTAGAAGGGCCAGATGGTGCAGGGAAAACTACAATTGCACGCATGTTGGCAGAGAAGTTTGAAAATACCCTGTTAACAAGGGAACCAGGCGGTATTGAGATTGCTGAACAAATTCGCAGGGTTATTTTAGCAAAGGAAAATATAACAATGGATCCTCGTACTGAAGCGCTTTTGTATGCAGCAGCGAGAAGACAGCATTTAGTTGAAAAAGTGCAACCTGCCCTGAAGCAAGGGAAAATGGTTTTATGTGACCGCTTTGTTGACAGTTCTCTAGCGTATCAGGGGTATGCGAGAGGTTTGGGCGTTGATGAGGTATTTACTATTAATCAATTTGCCATTGGGGATATGATGCCTGAGCTTACCATATATTTTGATCTTGATCCCGAATTAGGTCTTAGTAGAATCAGTAAAAATCAAGGCAGGGAAGTAAACCGTCTAGATTTAGAATCACTGGATTTCCACCAAAAAGTACATGAAGGTTATCAACTGTTACTAGAACGTTTCCCAGAAAGAATCATCAAAATTGATGCCTCCGGCAGCCCTGAAAATGTGTTGCAGGATGCGGCAAGTGCCATTGAAAAACACTTAAACAAAGAAGCCTAAGGGCTTTTTTTGTTATAATATAGATAAGTTTTCAATGGAGCCACCATAATAGGAGTTGAGAGACAATGAAATTAATTGTAGCTGTTGTTCAGGACCAGGATAGTAACCGTTTATCAAAAGCTCTGATGGATCATAATTTTAGAACGACTAAGCTTGCGACAACAGGAGGATTTCTGCGATCTGGGAACACAACCTTTTTGATTGGAACAGAGGATATTCGAGTTGAAAAGGCTCTTGGAATTATAAAAGAGAACTGCAGGGCAAGGGACCAACTGGTTTCCCCAATGTCCCCAATGGGAGGAAACGTTGATTCTTACGTTCCTAAACCGGTTGAGGTGGAAGTCGGGGGCGCAACAGTGTTCGTTCTTCCAGTAGATCAGTTTCTTCATTTTTAAGTGGGAGTAATTTTAATGGTTAGAGAGTGATGAGATTGATAAAAAACTGGAGCCAACTTGAAGAACTTCAGCCCCTTGTCTTAACAATGATGAGGAATAGTATTTTGAAAGATAGAGTTGCCCATGCATACTTATTTGAAGGGATGCGTGGTACAGGAAAACGAGAAATCGGGATGCTTTTAGCAAAATCATTCATTTGTGAGGCCCCAATAGACGGGTATCGGCCCTGTGACCAATGTGTTAATTGCAAACGGATTAATAATGGAAACCATCCCGATGTCCATATCATTGAACCAGATGGCTTATCGATAAAGAAGCAACAGATTAAAGAATTACAAGAGGAGTTTTCTAAAAAAGCTGTTGAGTCTTCAAAAAAGATTTATATTATTATTCATGCAGATAAAATGTCTGTTAGTGCTTCGAATAGTTTATTAAAGTTCCTTGAAGAACCGAGTGCTCAAACCGTTGCCTTCCTTTTGACCGAACAAATTCAGAAAATATTACCTACCATTCTTTCTAGGTGCCAAGTTTTGTCATTTAAGCAGTTACTACCACAAACATTAGCCAAGCAATTGATTCAAAACGGAGTTAATCCGGAAAATGCTTTGTTACTGGCCCATTTGACAAATAATCCCGAAGAAGCAATTGCATTAAATGTCGATGATTGGTTTGCACAAGCCCAAAAAATAGTGTTAAAATTATATGAAGTGTTGAAAAAAAATAGCCTTGAGGCAATGGTTCAGCTGCAAGGTGAATGGCATCAACACTTTAAAGATAAAGAACAGATTGATCGTGGTTTAGATCTTTTACTTCTTATTTTCAAGGATTTATTATATATACAATTAGAGAAATACGACCAGGTTGTTTTTAAAAAGAAATGGATCGGTTTAAACAATCTGCGTTAAGAGTATCGAGTCGGCGTTTAGCAGAACAAATGGAAGCGATACTTGGGGCAAAAAGAAGATTGCAAGCCAATATGAATGTTCAGCTGTTAATGGAACAGCTTGTGTTAAAATTGCAGGAGGGATCTACATTTGTATGATGTTATAGGAGTACGCTTTAAAAAAGCGGGAAAAATCTATTATTTTGATCCCAGTGAGCTCGCAATTCAAAAAGATGACTTTGTCATTGTGGAAACGGTACGCGGTGTTGAATATGGCAAGGCAGTTATTGCCAAGAAACAGGTAGAGGAACACGATATCGTCCTTCCATTGAAAAAGGTTGTCCGAATTGCTGATCAAAAGGATCGCATGATTGTTGATGAAAATAAACAGGCTGCTGAGGAAGCCTATCAGGTATGTAATGAAAAGGTAAATGAGCATCAGCTTGATATGAAGCTTGTTGATGTCGAATACACTTTTGATCGAAATAAAGTAATCTTTTATTTTACGGCGGATGGCAGAGTGGATTTTCGTGAACTTGTAAAAGATTTAGCGGCGATTTTCCGAACAAGGATTGAACTCCGTCAAATTGGTGTCAGGGATGAAGCTAAGATGTTAGGCGGGATTGGCCCATGTGGAAGAATGCTGTGCTGCTCAACATTTTTAGGTGATTTTGACCCAGTGTCCATCAAAATGGCCAAGGACCAAAACTTATCTTTAAATCCGACGAAGATCTCAGGGTTATGCGGAAGGCTTATGTGTTGTTTGAAGTATGAAAATGATGAATATGAAACAGCGAAGGAGCAGCTTCCTGATTTAGGAGAAATGATTGCCACTCCTCATGGTCCTGGTAAGGTTGTGGGACTCAATATATTAGAGCGGGTACTTCAGGTGGAGTTAAAGGAACAAGATCGTGTTCTCGAATATACACTGGATGAAATCATAAAAGAGGGCGCTTTTTCTATTCAATCCACAGAGTAATGAGGTGGAAGACGTGGATAAAAAGGAAATATTTGATTCAGTAAGTAATATGGAAACGCAAATTGGTCACCTTTATCAACAGCTTGGTGAATTTAAAACGCACTTAGCCGAAATACTAGAAGAGAATCAATCTTTAAAACTTGAAAATGAGAATTTAAGACGTCTTCTTGATTCGACAGGGAAATTCAAGGAAAAGAAAAGTTCAGAAAAAGACAATCGGACAAGTCAGACCGAGCAGCCAGGTGCAGTGGATAAACCTTTTGATATTGGGGAGGGTTATGATAATCTTGCCCGTCTATACCATGAAGGATTTCATATTTGCAGCTTGCACTTTGGAAGCCTTCGCAAAGAAGGAGATTGTCTCTTCTGTCTTTCTTTTCTCAACAAAAAATAATCAGCCTTCCTACATGGAAGGCTATTTTTACATTTTTAGGAGAATATTCATGGTTAATTTGAAAGATGATGAACGTTTGGATTATTTACTAGCAGAGGATTTGAGAATTATTCAAAGCCCATCTGTATTTGCTTTTTCGATTGATGCTGTCTTATTGGCAAGATTCGCATATGTTCCCATCCAAAAGGGGAATTTGATCGACCTCTGTAGCGGGAATGGTGTTATTCCGCTATTTTTAAGTACACGGTCGAAAGGAAACATTATTGGGGTTGAGATCCAAGAACGCTTATTTGATATGGCCGAGCGGAGTGTCGAATACAACAACTTACAAAATAAAATACAAATGATTCATGGTGATATAAAAGACATGCCTAAAATGCTGGGATTTGGCAAGTTTGACGTTGTCACCTGCAATCCTCCCTACTTTCTTACGCCATCTAAAGACGAAATAAATTTAAATGAACATCTTGCGATTGCCAGACATGAAATTTTATGTACTTTGGAGGATGCTATTCGGGTATCGAGCCAATTGGTAAAACAGGGCGGTAAAGTTACATTTGTACATCGGCCAGGAAGATTAATTGAAATCGTGACCCTGATGAAACAATATCGGCTTGAGCCGAAAAGAATTCAATTTGTTTATCCAAAAGAAGGGAAAGAAGCCAATACCTTATTGATTGAAGCCACAAAGGACGCCAGCCCTGATTTAAAAATATTACCTCCCTTGTATGTTTATAATGAGAACAACGAATACACAAAGGAAATTAGCGAGATTTTATATGGAAAGTAATCAACACTTTTTCTACGTGTTAACCTGCAAGGATGGCAGCTTTTATGGCGGCTATACCAATAATTTGGAGCGTCGGGTGAAGATGCATAATGAGGGAAAGGGAGCAAAATATACAAGGGGACGTGGTCCTGTTACGTTAACGTATTATAAAGGTTTTGACAGTAAAAGTGATGCCTTAAAAGCGGAATACCATTTTAAACAGTTATCAAGGAAACAAAAAATCAATTTTTTGAAAGAAGAAATGGGTGGATATCATGTGGCAACAGAAAAGCTTTGAGAATGAGGAACAGAAAGGGATTCTTTATCTAGTCCCAACCCCGATTGGAAATTTAGAGGATATGAGTTTTCGGGCGATCCGCTTGCTAAAGGAAGCTGACTTTATTGCCGCTGAGGATACAAGAAATACAAAAAAGCTGTGCAACTATTTTGAGATAAAAACACCCATTGTCAGTTACCATGAACATAATAAAGAATCCAGTGGCATTAAGTTATTGGAGAAGCTAAAAGAAGGGGTCAAAATTGCGCTCGTTAGTGATGCGGGGATGCCGACAATTTCGGACCAGGGCTATGAGCTCGTTGCAGCAGCACTTACGGAAGGATTAACAGTTGTGCCGTTACCGGGCGCCAATGCTGCTTTAACAGCGTTAATTGCTTCGGGACTTCCTTGTCAGCCATTTTATTTTTATGGATTTTTGAATCGGCAGAAAAAAGAAAAGAAAAAAGAGTTAGAGACATTAAAAAAACAAACAGCCACGATTATTTTTTATGAATCTCCACACCGCCTGAAGGAAACACTGACATTGCTAGAAGCGGTACTTGGCGACCGTAGAATTGTCTTGTGCCGGGAACTAACAAAGAAATATGAAGAATTTATCAGAGGCACGATAACAGAGGCGATTGATTGGGCAAATCAAGAGGAAATTCGCGGTGAATTTTGCTTAATTGTTGAAGGATCAGATGAAGATGCTGCTGAAGAAGAGACAAGCTGGTGGGTAGATTTGATGATAGAAGAGCATGTGAACCATTACATATCAACTCAAGGGATTTCATCAAAAGAAGCAATCAAGCTGACTGCAAAAGACCGTGGACTTCAGAAAAGAGATGTATATCAAGCTTTTCATATTGAAGATTAACAGGATATTAAAAAAGCTTCTCCCAATTAAGGAGAAGCTTTTTTTGTGTAATCTTAGTTAGCTAAATTGAAGGAATCTTTAATTTCCTTAATAAGTTGCTCTGCACCTTCGCGGCTAAGAATCAGCTTGCCGCCTGCTAGTGACATATTATCATCTGAAACTTCACCAGTTACTTGGCAAGTCATATTTGGTTTGTATTTCTTCAAGATAATACGCTCATCATCAACGTAGATTTCTAGCGCATCCTTTTCAGCGATTCCAAGAGTACGTCTTAGTTCAATTGGAATAACCACACGACCTAGTTCGTCAACCTTACGTACAATACCAGTAGATTTCATAATATTAATCTCCTCTCAAATCTCCTCTATTTTTCTCTATCTATTAATTCGTCATTATTCGACAAATTTCTTATTACTTTAATAATACCAGCCATTCCCAAATCCGTCAATTATTTTATCTTATAAATAACATTAAAATTTGATTAAAAAAGCAGAAAACCTAATGTTAATAGGTTTTTTAGGTGTCTAATCAGAAAATATTAATATTGTATAATTGGAAAAAATAATAGACTCGTTTAGATTCAATTTCTCTTCAATTCGACAAATTTCTCTATAATCTGCAATCCTCTATACTATTCATAAGCAGTTCCCTTTTTTTGGGGGTATTTTGAATATTTTTACATAGTTCTATTTAGCTATACAGGTTTGTTGCAGAAAATGCCATCTTTCGGTATATTTTGCAGTATAATATTAATATTCATTCTGCACGTTATGTATTTAGCCTGAGTTTTGTTATGGTAAGTAGTTTCTTATCTTATTGGCTGTGTTAACGGTCATTGATGATTTTTTAACGCTGTTGATTGGAGCGGAAGGCACTTGACTCCTGCGGGAGTACGGGGCTGGGGAGACCCCACAGGCGCTTAAGCGCCGAGGAGGCTCCCCTGGCACGCCCGCGGAAAGCAAGTGCCTGGAGCGGAAATCAACAGCCAAATTTAACACAGCCATCCTTTTTAAAATTAGCTAAATAAGGCAATAATGGTGCAATAGGATCCATTTTTAAATTATTGGAGGGGGATACTGATGGAGGAAAAATTAAAAACCTTTTATTTAACAACGCCAATCTACTATCCAAGTGGAAATTTACATATTGGTCATGCGTATACAACGGTTGCCGGCGATGCAATGGCACGTTATAAACGCCTTCGCGGTTATGATGTTATGTACTTGACTGGTACGGATGAGCATGGGCAAAAAATTCAGCGGAAAGCAGAAGAAAAAGGGGTTACACCTCAAGGCTATGTTGATGATATCGTAAATGGCATTCAAGAACTATGGAAAAAATTGGATATATCTTATGATGATTTTATTCGGACAACCCAAGATCGCCATAAACAAGTAGTCGAGAAGATCTTTGCAAGATTACTGGAACAAGGAGATATTTATCTTGATCAATATGAAGGCTGGTATTGTACTCCTTGTGAATCGTTTTATACAGACCGCCAGCTTGTTGATGGAAACTGTCCTGATTGCGGCAGACCCGTTGAGAAAGTAAAGGAAGAGTCCTACTTTTTTAGAATGAGTAAGTATGTTGACCGCTTGCTTAAATATTACGAGGAAAATCCAGAATTCATTCAGCCTGAATCCAGAAAGAATGAAATGATTAATAACTTTATTAAACCAGGACTAGAGGATTTAGCTGTTTCGCGGACAACGTTTGATTGGGGAATTAAAGTACCTGGGGATCCAAAACATGTCATTTATGTATGGATTGATGCATTGTCGAATTATATTACTGCACTTGGCTATGGGACAGAAAGTGATGCAAAGTATTTAAAATATTGGCCTGCCGATGTCCATATTGTTGGAAAAGAAATTGTTCGTTTCCATACTATTTATTGGCCTATTATGTTAATGGCTTTGGATCTTCCGCTTCCAAAGAAAGTCTTTGCACATGGCTGGCTTTTAATGAAAGATGGAAAAATGTCCAAGTCAAAAGGAAATGTTGTTGATCCGGTTACACTAATTGATCGCTATGGCCTCGATGCATTAAGGTATTATTTATTAAGAGAAGTTCCTTTCGGGGCAGACGGTGTTTTCACACCAGAAGGCTTCGTTGAAAGAATCAACTTTGATTTGGCGAATGACCTTGGAAACTTGCTTAATAGAACAGTTGCAATGGTTAACAGATATTTTGATGGTGTTATCCCTGACTACACTGATTCTACTGAAGTCTTTGATGCTGCGTTACTTCAAGTGAATCGTGAAGTTGTATCTAGTTATGAGGAAGCCATGGAGAAAATGGAATTTTCGGTTGCTCTGTCTTCCATTTGGCAATTAGTAAGCAGAAACAATAAATATATTGATGAAACACAGCCATGGAATTTGGCAAAAACGGAAGAGAATAATGCGAAGCTGGCCAGTGTCATGGTGCATTTAGCTGAGTCATTACGCAGAATTGCTGTTCTTCTCCAACCTTTCTTAACTCGGACACCTAAAGAAATATTTAAACAACTAGGAATTACCGATGAGACACTCCAAACATGGGAAAGCCTTGAACAGTTTGGAATGATCCCGAGTGGAACGAAGGTTGAAAAGGGCCAGCCTATTTTCCCAAGACTTGAAATGGAAGAAGAGGTTGCCTTCATTAAAACAAAAATGCAGGGGACAACTGCTCCCGTGGAAGAAAAGAAGGAAGAAAAACCTGAAGAACTTCCAGAAATCTCAATTGAGGACTTTATGAAAGTGGATTTACGTGTAGCAGAGGTCATTGCTTGTGAGCCAGTGAAAAAGGCTGATAAGTTATTGAAGCTCCAGCTTGATCTTGGTTATGAAAAACGTCAAGTTGTTTCAGGAATTGCGCAGTACTACAAACCAGAGGAAATGGTCGGAAGAAAGGTTATTTGTATTACGAACTTAAAACCAGTGAAGCTTCGCGGCGAACTTTCTCAAGGAATGATATTAGCAGGCTCTAAAGATGGCCAATTATCCATTGCCACTGTAGACCAAACCTTACCAAACGGCTCAAAGGTCAAGTAAGTATACAACTTAGTGTTGTCTAGCTTCGGCACCCAGCGTCTAGTAGACTTCGCCCATCTCCCTACGATAAGTCAACATCGAATCGCTAACGCTCTTCGTGTTTCCTTTATCTCAGTCGATGTGCTCCAGTCTATACGACGCTAAACGAGTGCCTCCGCTTTTCTAATAGAAATGTTCCACGTGTAACAATTTTCGGGGCATTTCTATTTTTTTACGTTGTGTTCGACATGTAGAAAGTTAAAAAGGAGGGTTAGCATGTTATTTGATACCCATGCTCATTTAAATGCAGAAGAGTATAAGGATGATTTAGACGAGGTTATTTCAAGGGCACAGGAGGCAGGAGTAACCAATATGGTTGTCGTGGGTTTTGACCGCCCGACAATTGAGCGAGCTATGGAATTAGTGGATGGCTATGATTTTCTTTATGCTAGTGTAGGCTGGCATCCCGTTGATGCGATTGATATGACCGAAGAAGATTTAATCTGGATTGAAGAGCTCGCCTCACACCCAAAGGTAGTAGCACTTGGCGAAATGGGCCTAGATTATCATTGGGATAAATCACCGAAGGACATTCAAAAAGAAGTTTTCCGAAAACAAATTAGGTTGGCTAAAAAAGTAAAACTGCCGATTATCATTCATAACCGTGAAGCCACTGCAGATATTCTCGAAATTCTGAAGGAAGAAAATGCAGAAGAAGTAGGAGGGATCATGCATTGCTTTAGCGGCAGCCCCGAGGTTGCACGAGAATGTGTAAATATGAATTTCTATATCTCTCTGGGTGGACCCGTAACATTTAAAAATGCCAAAAAACCAAAGGATGTGGCAGCTGAAGTTCCTTTGGATAAACTTTTGATTGAAACGGACTGTCCATATTTGACACCACACCCATTTCGCGGCAAACGCAATGAACCTGGTTATGTAAAATTAGTAGCTGAACAAATTGCCGAAATAAAGGGACTTTCCTACGAGGAAGTAGCAGCAGCAACAACAAAAAATGCCAAAAAATTTTTCGGCATCGTTTGACAGTGAAAATTGTCGATTTTTCTAGAAGCTTGTCCAATTTTAAGTAAAAATAAGTAGTTCTACCAGCCTCCTCTTACTCATAGGATATTTCTGTCGAGAGTTTTTCTTTGCAAATTGTGAGAATTTATGGATAATTAGAAATAAATTTAGGCAAAATGCAAAGTTTGGCCGCTGACAGCACCGTTCTTAAATATCACTCCGAGAAAGGGAGGCGTTTTTCATCGTATTCAAAAACATGAAAAACCTGTTTTCCAAGTCTTTGAGTAGAGGGGTCACTGCTTTTGCTAGCTTCGTAGTTTTTGCAGCTGTAACAGGTTTTTCACAAGATGGAAGCTTAATGTCACAAGTTGCACCTACTTTGAATGGCAAGCAAAACGTTGTGAGATCAAATGCAGATACTGTTCGATCATCACATGATGAACAAAAAGGATCCTTACGCTCATTAGACTGTATATTTCCTGTGGCAATTACAAATTTGGATCATAATTTGCAAATTGCATGGAAACAAACAAGACAGGTTGAAATTGTCAAAGACAACGAGAAAAAAACGGTTTGGACAACAGCCGTGACGGTTGCTGAGTTACTGAAAGAGCAAAAAATTGCTTTGAAATCACATGATGAGGTCTTTCCAAAACCGTCACAGCCAATCAAGGCAAAAATGAAGGTTCACCTTATGGTGGCAAAACCCCTTACATTGGTTGATGGTGGAAATCTACGACAGGTATGGTCCACTTCGACTACGGTCGCTGACCTTTTGAAGCAACAAGGCATTACACTAAACCATTTAGACCGGGTAGAACCGTCATTAAATGATACAGTCAAAAAGAATGATGTTGTCAATATCATTCGAGTAGAAAAGGTCACCGATGTGGTGGAAGAACCAGTCCAATTTGGGGTTGTTTCGCAATTGGATCCAAACTTAGAAAAAGGTACAGAAAAAACGTTAGTTGAAGGCGTAAATGGTGTTAATTCAAAGCAATACGAAGTTATTTTTGAGAACGGTAAAGAAATTGTACGAAGGTTGATTAGTGCAGTAGAGACCAAATCAAAACAAGATAAAGTAGTTGCTGTCGGAGCCAAAGAAGTGGCTTTTCAGGCTTCCCGTGGACAAAGCAGCAGTGGACAAGATTTTTATGTAAATGCGACCGCTTACACAGCTAATTGTAATGGCTGTTCCGGTAACACAGCAACAGGGTTGAATTTGCGTGCAAACCCAGGTGCTAAAGTAATAGCTGTTGATCCTAGAATTATTCCATTAGGTACAAAGGTGTATGTTGATGGTTATGGATATGCTACTGCTGCAGACACTGGTGGAGCAATTAAAGGATATAAGATTGATGTTTTCTTTTCTTCAAATGCAGATGCTTATCGTTGGGGAAATAGAAAAGTTAAAATCACAATACTGAATTAACTTTTATGAGCAGAGGGGAGATCCTCTGTTTTTTTTTGCTTTTTGGTAAAATTTCTTTATACTTACAGCATGGGGTTAAATATCATTTATATAAGATGATCTTACTTCATATTATTAGTATTTTCAAGTGTTTATTACAAAAATATTTCAATTTTCTTTCATTTATTTCAGTATATTTTTTTGCTCTTCAATACATACATAAATGAATCAGATATATGTAATATTTATTGATTGTTGGAGGATTTTATGAAGTTAAAAGAAATTATTGTTGTGGAAGGTAAGGATGATACAACTGCGATAAAAAGGGCAGTTGATGCGGATACAATTGAAACGAATGGTTCAGCGATCAATAAGGACACCATTGAAAAAATAAAACTTGCCCAAAAAACAAGGGGAGTCATTATTTTTACTGATCCTGATTTTCCTGGTGAAAAAATAAGAAAGACCATTACCGAAAATGTACCCGGCTGTAAGCATGCATTTTTAACAAAAGAAGTGGCCATAAGTAAAAATGGAAAAAAACTTGGCGTTGAACATGCTGACCCAAGAGTGATCAGAGAAGCATTAAAAGATGCACAATTAATGCACGAAGAAATCCAAGAGGAAATTACGCAAGAGGATTTGGTCATCGCTAGTCTTATAGGGGGTGCCGGATCGAAAGAAAGAAGAATAAGGCTTGGTAAGCTTTTAAAAATCGGTTATACCAATGGGAAACAACTGCATAAACGGTTAATGATGTTCCAGATCAGCAAGGAAAAATTTGCTGCTGCACTTACGGAAATAACACAGGAGGAAACAAATGGATAAGGATATTGCGACACCCATAAGGACGAGAGGGATTCTTGAAAAGTATGGTTTTTCTTTTAAAAAGAGCCTCGGTCAAAATTTTTTAATTGATACCAATATCTTAAAACGAATTGTAGATTTTGCCGACTTAAACGAAGAAGAAACGGGGGCAATTGAAATTGGCCCGGGGATTGGTGCATTGACGGAACAACTTGCCCGTGCTAGTAAAAAAGTGGTTGCCTTTGAAATTGATCAGCGTCTGCTGCCAATTTTAGCTGAGACACTTTCTCCTTATTCGAATGTAAAGGTGATTCATCAGGATGTTTTAAAAGCAGATGTTGGCAAAGTAATGGATGAGGAATTTACTGATGTCAAAGATGTTATGGTCGTTGCCAACTTGCCATACTATGTGACAACCCCCATCATCATGAAACTTCTTGAAGAGCATTTGCCAATCCGCGGTATTGTCGTCATGCTGCAAAAGGAAGTAGCCGATCGAATTTCGGCTAAACCTGGAACAAAGGATTATGGTTCACTTTCGATTGCGATTCAGTATTATACAAAAGCTGAAACGGTAATGATTGTTCCTAAAACTGTTTTTGTACCGCAGCCTAATGTTGATTCGGCCGTAATCAGGCTAACTAGACTTGAAGAGCCTGCTGTTCAGGTGAAAGATGAAGCATTCTTTTTCCAAGTAACCAGAGCGAGCTTTGCCCAAAGGAGAAAGACGTTGTTAAATAATTTAACAAGTCAACTACCAGATGGGAAGCAAAAGAAAGAGGAGATTCTTGCAGCGTTACATACAAGCGGGATTGAACCTTCACGAAGAGGCGAGACACTCTCCCTCGAAGAGTTTGCTCGGCTAAGCGACGAATTATATCCGCATTTCCACTAGGACCTTTTTATTTTACCAGAATTTAAATACTAAATTTTTTGGATGTCTCCTGCAAATGGGCCTGTTGATTTCCACTCCAGGCACTCGCTTTCCGCGGGGAGGTCCTTGAGCCTCCTCGGCGCTTTGGCGCCTGTGGGGTCTCAAGTGACCTCTTGATCCCGCAGGAGTCGAGTGCCCTCCGCTCCAATCAACAGGGAGGCAAATCAACCTATTGTATTGCAACACACTTTTTTATCTAACTTTGCTAAGTGTGTTGCAATCTTTTTATGTTTTAGTAGGCTTCAGTAAGAAGAGCCTGTTCACTTGCATTCTTCAATCCCCGTAACCGACAGTAGCGAAGCCCGTGCAGCTCTCTTGAGTCTGCGAAGCTTCGCTCAATTTTTTCCTTTCTAAATTTATAAAGTCCTTTTCCTGATTTAGACAAGCGATTTAACCTTACCTTTTCCTTGAACTCCTCCCACACATGTCTTGTTACCACCTTTACCTTATGGCTATAATCTTTTGGCTAAAACATTGGCTTCACCACTTTTTTATTTATTAGTTGAGCTGAAGGACTTTATTGAAAACACTCGTTGATTGGTGCGGAAGGCACGAAGACTCCTGCGGGAGTACGGGGCTGGGGAGACCCCACAGGCGCTTTAGCGCCGAGGAGGCTCCCCGGCGGCACGCCCGCGGAAAGCGAAGTGCCTGGAGCGCCAATCAACAGACCTGTTTAACAGCCTATACACAATACTGTTATATAATATTAGCGCGGTGAATTCCTAAAGAAATTGAATGAAATAAAGGGCCTTCGACAGCCTTTAGGTCTTTTTTTTGTCTGATTTCACAAGTACCTCAATATTTGCATAGCTTAAGATAGGAATTTATATTTTTTAAATGGAAGGCCTATTGTTTGGTCTTATTGGAGTGACGACAGTGGATATTAAATTGATGGATATTGTCGCAAGAAGGTCATATAACTGTGATATTTTGTTTCGTGTAACAGAAATTAAGGAAACAAATGGCCGAAAAATGGCTGTCCTCTATGGTGAGGATTTCCGACTTATTGCCGATGCTCCATACGAGGATTTAGTCATCATAAACCAAAATGAACGGAGCAAACTAACACAGGAGTATAGATCGCTCGAGGAGCAATCCCTGCGCCTATTTGCACAGGATTTAGATTTATTAAAACAAAAGCAAGAATACGAGACGACTGGTGGATATGCCAAGACCTCCGATTACTTTCAAATCCCCGGTAAGGTCCTTCACTTGGATGGAGACGAATCATACTTGAACAAGTGCCTGGCAGTGTATGAAAAAATTGGGGTACCCGTGTTTGGTATCCACTGTAATGAAAAAGAAATGCCACAAAGAATTGGACAATTACTTGACTATTACCGTCCAGATATCCTTGTGGTCACTGGCCATGATGCCTATTCTAAGGCAAAGGGTAAAATGACGGATATTAATGCTTACCGCCATTCAAAATTTTTTGTGCAGGCTGTAAGAGAGGCACGCAGAAAAGTCCCAAGTTTGGATCAACTCGTTATTTTTGCAGGAGCGTGTCAATCACATTTTGAGTCGCTCATCCATGCTGGTGCCAATTATGCCAGTTCACCTTCCCGAATTAATATTCATGCGTTAGATCCCGTTTATATTGTGGCTAAAATCAGCCTTACACCGTTTATGGAGCGTATTAACGTATGGGATGTATTACGCAATACATTAACTGGTGATAAGGGGCTTGGGGGCATTGAAACAAAAGGAGTGTTACGAACAGGAATGCCGTATCGGCCGGTTTATGATGAATAATATAAAAGGTTACCTCATTAGGTAATCCTTTTTTTTGAACAATAACAGTCTCTTCGCATCCATTGGTTGACACAGTTAAACGGGCACTACCGCCTTTTTTCAAAAAAGGCACATATTCCTTGGACATTAAGGTAACCCTAGTAATGTTGAAATTTAAAAGAAAAAGTAGAACGAAATTTGTTGACAATCTTTTTACTGTCCTGATATAATTTATTATTTTGATTGACAGAACTGTGTCAGCGTGTTATACTTTACATCGTGAGGTGGACCGAATGCCAAAGACCTTAGCCGATATTAAACTGAATCTTGATTCGAATTTAGGGAAAAGGCTTTTACTAAAAGCAAATGGAGGACGCAGGAAAACAATTGAACGTTCCGGCGTTTTAGCGGAAACATATCCGTCTGTTTTTGTAATTGAGTTGGACCAGGATGAAAATGCATTTGAACGTGTTTCATACAGTTATGCTGATGTATTAACTGAAACCGTTCAAATTACATTCTTTGAAGACACCGCAGGACAGGTAGCATTAAGCTAATTATTTTAGTAAGCAGTAAACCATACAGGTTTACTGCTTTTTACTTTTTCGGGATAATAATTTTTATTCATAACAAACTAATAATGCCGTGGTTGATGAAAGGGGTTTTTAAATGGGCAGAAGAAGAGGTGTAATGTCTGATCGCTTTAAAGAGGAACTTGCTAAAGAGCTTGGTTTCTATGATGTTGTCCAGCAAGAAGGCTGGGGCGGTATCAGGGCAAAGGATGCAGGAAATATGGTTAAGCGAGCCATTGAGCTTGCACAGCAGCAGTTGCTGAATCAACGGTCAAACCAATAAACTTTAATTGACTCAGACACTTCTAGTTCCTGATTAATAACAAACATTCATCACGGCAAAGACCAGGGGGCCATCCCTGGTCTTTTACTTTTATTACATAAATGCTAAAATAAGTTATTTGAATGACAATTATGAATGAATATCTTACTTTTGGTCTATTGTGGTAAAATAGGACAAAAAATGCATCGTATTCGGACAATGTAAAAGTAGGTGGACTTGAGTGAAGCTTTTAGTAAAAGCTCCGGCTAAAATCAATCTCTCTTTAGATGTTTTACATAAGCGCCCTGATGGCTATCATGAGGTCGAAATGATCATGACAACGATTGATTTGGCTGATCGGATTGAATTAACATTGCTAAATGAAGATCGGATCAAAATTGTTTCCCATAATCGTTTTGTACCAGATGATCAGCGCAACTTAGCTTATCAGGCGGCACAACTTTTGAAAGAGCGGTTTCAGATAAAGCAAGGCGTAATCATTGCTATAGATAAGACCATTCCAGTCGCAGCTGGCTTGGCAGGGGGTTCAAGCGACGCAGCAGCAACCTTAAGAGGTTTAAATAAGCTTTGGAATCTTGGCCTGACAATGGATGAATTAGCCGAGATTGGTTCGGAAATAGGGTCAGATGTTTCTTTTTGCGTATATGGTGGGACAGCGCTCGCAAAGGGCCGCGGTGAGGTTATTACAGAACTTCCGGCCCCTCCGACTTGCTGGGTCATCTTAGCAAAACCATTTATCGGCGTATCGACGGCAGAAGTATATCGCCGACTTGACTTGAAAAATGTTACCCATCCAAATATTAGTGAAATGATTAATGGGATTAAAGAAAATGATTATGGAAAAGTTTGTCAAAATGTGGGTAATGTGTTAGAGGAAGTAACTTTACATCTTCATCCTGAAGTGGCCCAAATCAAGGAACAAATGAAACGTTTTGGCGCAGATGCTGTATTAATGAGCGGAAGCGGCCCAACGGTTTTTGGAATTGTTCAGCATGATTCCAGAATGCACAGAATCTACAATGGATTAAGAGGTTTTTGTGATCAGGTTTTTGCGGTAAGAATCTTAGGTGAACGGTTACCTCTTGATTAAACCCGTACATTAGTGATATATTACAGATAGAATATTCGGTTTTTTGGAGGTAAACTATGAAATTTCGTCGCAGCGAACGACTCATTGATATGACGAACTATTTGCTAGAGCATCCGAATCAGCTTGTCCCGTTGACTTATTTTGCTGATCGGTATTCATCTGCAAAATCATCCATTAGTGAGGATTTGGCAATTGTAAAAGAGACATTTGAGCAAAGAGGAATTGGGACGCTGCAAACAGTACCGGGAGCAGCTGGAGGTGTTCGGTTTTTTGTAAAGGTTAGTGAAGAAAAGGCAAGGCCTTTTATTGAAAAACTATGTACGATGATTGCCAACCCTGATCGGCTATTACCAGGAGGATACTTATATTTGACGGATATCCTTGGGGACCCTGATATTGTGCAAAAAGCAGGGAGAATCATTGCTTCTGCCTATGCAAATGCCAAAATCGACGTCGTTGTTACGGTTGCCACCAAAGGAATACCACTTGCTTACGCTGTAGCAAGTCAATTGAACGCTCCTGTTGTCATCGTAAGAAGAGATAGTAAAGTGACAGAAGGACCTACTGTAAGTATTAATTATGTATCAGGATCTTCAAAAAGAATTCAAACAATGGTTTTGGCCAAAAGGAGCCTGGCACAAGGTGCAAACGTCTTAATTGTGGATGACTTTATGAAGGCAGGCGGAACGGTAAGAGGAATGATTAACCTCTTGGAAGAATTTGATGCAAATGTTGCTGGAATTGCTGTTCTCGTTGAGGCCGAACAAATTGAGGAACGTCTTGTGGACGAATATCTATCACTCGTACAGCTTGCTGACGTCGATTTAAAGGAAAAGGAAATAAGCGTTCATGAAGGAAATTTCTTTTTGAACCAAGATAGGGAGGATCAATAGAATGAAATCAGTACATACAGATTTAGCTCCTGCGGCAATTGGACCATATTCGCAAGGTATTTTAGTTAATAATTTATTTTACAGTTCAGGACAGATCCCATTAAAAGCAGATGGAACATTGGTGACTGGGGATGTAAAGGAACAAACCAAGCAGGTATTTCAAAATCTCGAGGCTGTTTTAACTGCAGCAGGTGCTTCGTTTGAAACAGTAGTGAAAGCAACTGTGTTTATTGCAAATATGGATAACTTTGCAGCGGTAAATGAAGTTTATGGGGAGTATTTTTCCGCTCATAAGCCTGCGCGTTCATGTGTAGAAGTTTCCAGACTGCCAAAAGATGCTTTAGTTGAAATAGAAGTTGTAGCGCTTGTTAAATAAAACAGGCGCTTTTTTTTTACAAAATTCTATAAAAATACCCTTCATTTTACATTTGTTCACTAAATTGACATATTTTCACTAAAAAAAATTAAAATTCAAGGAGGAAAACCGTTTACAATTGTTGAATTCTTTTACCTAGATTCGATATCTACTAGAAAAGGGTGTGAAAGCATGGAAGTAACTGATGTACGGCTACGGCGCGTAAATACAGATGGTCGAATGAGAGCAATTGCCTCAATCACGCTTGACAATGAATTTGTTGTCCATGATATTCGTGTTATTGATGGAAACAATGGTTTATTCGTCGCTATGCCTAGTAAAAGAACACCAGACGGAGAATTTAGAGACATCGCGCATCCGATCAATTCGGGAACACGCGGGAAAATTCAAGAAGCAGTATTAGCAGAGTATAACCGCTTGGGAGAACTTGAAGTGGAGTTTGAAGAAGCTGGAGCTTCCTAAAAAAATTAGATACAACGTGGGCCTGACTTCTTCTGAGAGTAAGGCCTTTTTTTGTGTATAAAGAAATATTCTTCGACTAAATCAACCCTTATCTTCCATAAATCCCCTTTTAATAATAATTTTCCTTTCTTGAAAAGCTTCGCTATTTACGATAATATTCATAATGGATAAAAAGGTAAATTGGAGGCTAGTTCATGTCTAATCGTTATGCTGTTATTTTAGCCGCAGGACAAGGGACTCGGATGAAATCAAAGCTTTATAAAGTACTTCATCCTGTTTGCGGCAAAGCAATGGTACAGCACGTTGTGGATCAAATTTCAAAGCTTAACATACAAAAAACTGTTACGGTTATCGGTCATGGTGCTGAGAAGGTCAAATTAGAGCTTGGCAACAAAACCGATTATGCACTTCAAGACAAGCAGCTCGGAACTGCCCACGCTGTAATACAGACAGAGGAAATTCTAAGGGATAAAGAGGGAGTAACGATTATTGTTTGCGGTGATACTCCTCTTATTAGAGCTGAAACGATGGAAGCCTTATTTAGCCACCATGAAAAATTGGCTGCAAAGGCAACGATTCTAACCGCAAAAATAGAAGATCCAACTGGTTATGGCCGAATTATTCGCAATGAGAATGGGCTTGTTGAAAAAATTGTTGAACATAAAGATGCTACTGATGCTGAGCGTAAAATTAATGAGATTAATACAGGAACCTATTGTTTCGACAACCAGGCATTATTTTCAGCGTTAAAACAGGTATCAAATGATAATGTTCAAGGTGAGTATTATTTACCTGATGTTATAGAAATTATAAAAAAACAAGGTGAAGTTGTTACAGCCTATCAAACAGATAGCTTCGAAGAAACTTTGGGTGTGAATGACCGGGTTGCCCTTGCTGAAGCTGAGCGAATTATGAGAAATCGAATCAATCAAAACCATATGCGTAACGGAGTAACCATTATTGACCCTGCCAATACCTACATCGAAAGTGATGTTCAAATTGGTCAAGATACAGTTGTTTTTCCAGGATCAATGGTAAAGGGAAAGACGGTAATTGGATCTGATTGCCAAATTGGTCCCAATTCTGAAATAGATGGTTGTGAAATTGGAGATGAAACGGTTATACGCCAATCTGTTGCTCATAAGAGCTCAATTGGTTCTCATGTAAATATTGGGCCATTTGCCCATATTCGTCCTGACTCCAATATTAGTGATGAAGTAAAAATTGGTAATTTTGTTGAGCTTAAGAAGACTGTTTTTGGAAAAGGAAGCAAGGCTTCACATTTAAGCTATATTGGAGATGCAGAGGTTGGAAGTAATGTCAATCTCGGTTGCGGATCGATTACTGTTAATTACGATGGAAAAAACAAATTCTTAACTAAAATTGAGGATGATGTTTTTGTCGGATGTAATTCCAACCTTGTCGCACCTGTTACTGTTGGTAAAGGTTCTTATATTGCTGCTGGATCAACCATTACCAAAGATGTTCCAGGTGAAGCATTGTCCATTGCTCGTGCTCGTCAAGTAAATAAGGAAAACTACGTTCAAAAGCTTAATGTGAAAAAATAAGCGAAAATAATATGGAGGCTCAAGGCTCATGTCCAATCAATATTTAGATCCCAATTTAAAGGTTTTTACTTTGAATTCAAATAAACCACTTGCTGAAGAAATTGCAAAGGTTATTGGAGTAGAATTAGGAAAATGTTCGGTTACACGGTTTAGCGATGGAGAAATTCAAATTAATATTGAGGAAAGTATTCGTGGTTGTGATGTTTACGTGATTCAATCTACCAGTTCTCCTGTTAATGAAAATATCATGGAATTATTAATTATGCTTGATGCTTTAAAGCGTGCCTCGGCAAAGACGATCAATGTGGTTGTCCCTTATTATGGCTATGCACGTCAAGACAGAAAAGCACGTGCCCGTGAACCAATCACTGCGAAACTGGTTGCAAACCTCTTGGAAACTGCGGGAGCTACACGGATGATTACACTTGATTTGCATGCACCGCAGATTCAAGGATTTTTTGATATTCCAACAGACCAATTAATGGGTGTACCCATTTTATCTGATTATTTTAAGGGAAAGCAGCTTAATGGGGATATTGTGGTTGTATCACCAGACCATGGCGGCGTAACTCGTGCAAGAAAAATGGCAGAACGCTTAAAGGCTCCAATTGCGATTATTGATAAACGTCGCCCAAGACCAAACGTAGCCGAGGTAATGAATATCGTAGGTAATATCGAAGGTAAAATTGCGATTTTAATTGATGACATTATTGATACTGCTGGGACCATTACTCTTGCTGCAAACGCATTAGTCGAGAATGGTGCAAAAGAAGTATATGCTTGCTGTACTCACCCTGTATTATCTGGACCAGCAATTGAAAGAATTCAGAATTCAAAAATCAAAGAACTTGTGATTACGAATACCATTAACCTTCCAGAAGAGAAGCGAATGGATAAGATTGTAGAGCTTTCCGTAGCACCATTAATTGGGGAAGCAATTATCCGTGTCCACGAAGAACAATCTGTAAGCACATTGTTTGATTGATCAATAGTAAATTGACCTCCTAAATATTTTGCAAGTAATAAGTCAAATAACGTTTAGGCCTTCCTGTTTTAGGGCATTTTATATAAAAGTTGATGAACAAAAACAGGAAGGTGAAAAATATGAGTACTGTATTACAAGCAAATGAGCGTAAAGAATTTCGTAAATCAGCCGTTAAGCAGCTTCGCAACAATGGAAATATTCCTGCCGTCATATACGGAGCAAAGGCTGAAAATAAACCTATTTCAATTAGTTCTGCAGAGTTAACAAAGACAATTCGTTTAGTTGGCAGGAATGGGATTATTACACTGGATATTAATGGCGATAAACATGATGTTATCTTAACTGATTATCAAGAAAGCGTCTTGAAAAAGGAAATCATTCATGCGGATTTTCTTGCCGTCAATAAATCATCTAAAATAAATGTAAATGTTAGGCTTTCACTTGTTGGTGAGGCAGCAGGAGTAAAGGATGGCGGGGTGCTGCAGCAGCCACTTCATGAAATTTCCATTACAGCTAAGGCGGCCAATATTCCTCAACAAGTGGAAATTGATGTGACCAACCTCCAAGTAGGAGAAACAATCACAATTGCTGACATTCCTTCAGCTGGAGCATTTACAATTAATCACGATGACGATGAAGTTGTTGCATCGATCCTTCCTCCTAAACAGGAAGAAGAAATTAACTCAGGTGAACAGCAAGAGGGCGGTCCTCCTAATCATGAAGAAGGTCGGGAAACAGAGCCCTCAGGGGAATAGGTAAATGGGCGTAACCTTTTACGGTTACGTCTTTTGTGATTTTTTTCCTATGTCGCATAAGTGCAACTACGCCTCTGTCTTCGCCCTTAGGGGCTCGCCAATCGGCGAGTTTTCTTTAAAAAGCACAAGCTAGTCATTATCAAATTTCACGTTGATTTGTTATCTTATAATAGAGGTAAGAGAATGTTGAAAAGAATATTATCTTCCATTCTAACAAAAAGAACCGATCAAGAAGAGGTGGGAGAAATGAAACTGATCGTTGGTCTCGGAAATCCGGGAAAGCAATATGAAGATACAAGGCACAACATTGGCTTCAAGGTTATTGATGAATGTTCAAATTTGTTCAATATTCCACTTGATCAATCAAAACATAAAGGTTTATATGGGATTGGTTTTTATAAAGGGGAAAAAGTTCTGCTATTAAAGCCATTAACGTATATGAATTTATCAGGAGAGTCTATTAGAGCAGTTGTAGATTATTATCAGATTGATATAGAGGATGTTGTCATTATCTATGACGACCTTGATTTGCCTGTAGGAAAAGTACGGCTCCGCCAAAAGGGAAGTGCTGGCGGTCATAATGGAATTAAGTCAACCATTGCACATCTTGGTACCCAGGAATTTAACCGAATTCGTATTGGAATTGATCGTCCGCCAAGAGGGATGAAGGTCCCAGATTATGTTTTAGGCCGCTTTTCAAAGGAAGAGCAGATGTCTGTCATTGATGCTGCTAAGAAAAGTGCTGCAGCCTGCGATATGTGGCTTGATAAACCATTTTTACAAGTTATGAATGAATATAATCAGTAATAGATTCATCAGGAAGCGTTTTCTTTCATACAATGAGATTAATAAGTGAAAGCCAATCAATCCTTGAATAATTTACCCTTAATAAGCTCATACTTTAATTAGTAAGTTTGGACTAGGGAGGTATTGAAGTGGCTATACACTACCATTGTCGACATTGTGGGACGGAGATTGGTAAAATTGAAAAGACTTCAATTAATAGTGAAAGCCTGGGACTCCATACATTAACGGAACAAGAGAGAATGGAAATGGTATCCTACGATCCAATGGGCGATGTGCATATTACTTCCATTTGTGAGGATTGCCAGGAGGCTTTAGAGAGAAACCCAGATTATCATCAATTGGACTTTCTTATTCAATAACCCGCTTTGGAAAACCTCCAAAGCATTTTTCTGTTTTTTTATAAGTTGGCTGTGTTAGTTGGGCTGTTGATTTCCGCTCCGTGGGCTTCGCTTTCCGCGGGCGTGTCGGGGAGCCTCCTCGGCGCTCTGGCGCCTGTGGGGTCTCCCCTGTCCCGTACTCCCGCAGGAGTCTGCGCCCCCTCCGCTCCAATCAACAGGTTAAAAAAACCATCAATGCTATTTAACACAGCCTATTGTTCCACTAATACATCAAGTACCCCTTCTCTTTTTCAATAAGGGTACTTGTGCAGTTATAACTATAAAACTATTCCTAATATTTAAAATAGAAGAACT
Organism: Neobacillus sp. PS3-12; assembly: GCF_030915385.1. Lineage (GTDB taxonomy): Bacteria > Bacillota > Bacilli > Bacillales > Cytobacillaceae > JAEVLT01. The sequence goes on from NZ_CP133268.1 coordinate 2,667,008, forward strand.
GAAGGAGAGGAGGATACAGGTTTATGAAGGGTCTTAAATCATTATTTCTCGGACAGGATGATTTTCGCTCGATTATCGCCGGCATGAATGAAGGCCTTAAAGAGCAACTCGTTGCTGGTTTATCTGGTTCGGCGCGAACCGTTTTTGTTGCGTCAATGTATGAACAAATGAAAAGACCGGTCTTATTGGTTACACATAATCTACTACAAGCGCAAAAGCTTTACGATGATATTGTCAATCTACTAAGCGAAAAAGACGTCTTTTTGTATCCAGCGAATGAGTTAATTGCTGCGGAAATGAGTATTGCCAGTCCGGAGTTAAAAGCACAACGTATCGAAGCATTGAATTATTGGAGCAAGAATGAGAGTGGAATTATTATTGTTCCGATTGCGGGACTGAGAAAAATCCTTCCCCAAAAGCAATTATGGAAAAAATATCAGCTGCGCTTAAAAATCGGAGATGATATCAACATTGATGAGCTACTTAATCTATTTGTAAAAATGGGATATGTAAGAGCAGAAATGGTCTCCACTCCAGGTGAATTTAGCGTGAGAGGCGGAATCATTGATATTTATCCAATTACCGAATCTGACCCGCTACGGATTGAATTATTTGATACCGAAATTGATTCAATTCGATCCTTTTCGCTAGACGATCAGCGTTCAAAGGAAAAAATGAGGGAAATCACCATTGGACCCTCAACAGAGGTCGTTTTGGAGGATGAACAATACAGCCGGCTAATTGGACAGCTGGAGGACGGTCTTTCTCAAAGCTTAAGGAAATTAAAGAATGACAAAGAAAAAATATTACTTTCGCAAAATATTGGCTATGAAATTGAACAGTTAAAAAATAGGCAAAAGCCTGATCAAATCTTTAAATACCTATCGCTTATGGATGATCATGCTAGTAGTTTGCTAGACTATCTGCCTCGAAATGGAATTATGGTCATCGATGAATTAAGCAGAGTCCAAGAGATGAATGATTCGCTGGAAAAGGAAGAGGCGGAATGGTATACATCCCTATTAGGTGAAGGTCAGATTATACATGATTTAAAAATCTCACACAATTTTCATAGTTTAATGCAGAATAGTGACTTTCCTATTTTATATATGTCTTTATTTTTGCGCCATGTTGCCAATACAAGCCCGCAAAATATTATTAATATGGCTTGTAAACAAATGCAAAATTTCCATGGGCAAATGCACCTCCTAAAAGCAGAGGTGGATCGTTGGAAAAAGGGCCAGTATTCAATTGTATTTTTGGGCCCTGATGACGAACGAGTCAAAAAACTTGAACGGGTTTTAGAGGATTATGAAATTGAATCCGCTGTAGTACATGGGGACCAGGAGTTGATTCCTGGAAAGGTACAAATCGTAAGAGGGAACCTGCAAACAGGGTTTGAGCTTTCAATCCAAAAAATGGCGGTCATCACGGAAGAAGAGCTTTTTAATAAACGGGTAAAAAAGAGCACACGAAAACAAAAGTTATCAAATGCAGAGCGTATCAAGAATTACTCGGAACTCCGTATTGGTGATTATGTTGTCCACGTTAATCATGGAATTGGAAAATACTTAGGGATCGAAACTCTTGTTATTAATGGTGTCCATAAGGATTATCTCCATATTCGTTATCATGGGACAGATAAGCTATATGTTCCAATTGAGCAAATAGATCTAGTGCAAAAATATGTTGGTTCAGAAGGAAAAGAGCCTAAGATCTATAAGTTGGGCGGAAGCGATTGGAAAAAGGTTAAGAAAAAAGTTCAATCTTCGGTCGAGGATATTGCAGATGATTTAATTAAGCTTTATGCGGAACGTGAAGCAGCAGTAGGTCATGGCTTTTCTCCTGATAGTGATATGCAGCGGGAATTTGAGGCATCTTTCCCATACCAGGAAACGGAGGACCAGCTACGTTCGATTGTAGAGATTAAAAAGGACATGGAAAGATCACGTCCAATGGATCGCCTTCTTTGCGGTGATGTCGGCTACGGTAAAACAGAGGTTGCGATTCGGGCAGCATTTAAGTCTATTGCTGATGGGAAACAGGTCGCCATTCTTGTTCCGACAACCATTTTAGCACAGCAACACTATGAAACATTGCGAGAAAGATTTCAAGACTATCCGATCAATATTGGTTTGTTAAGCCGTTTTAGGACGAAAAAGCAGCAAACTGAGACAATGAAGGGATTAAAGGCCGGGACGGTTGATATCGTCGTTGGAACCCATCGCCTTTTGTCAAAGGACATTGTTTACCACGACCTCGGTCTATTAGTTATTGACGAAGAACAGCGATTTGGGGTTACTCATAAAGAAAAGATTAAAAAATTAAAAACCAATGTGGATGTCCTAACCTTAACAGCGACGCCAATCCCAAGAACCCTGCATATGTCTATGCTTGGAGTCCGGGATTTGTCTGTTATTGAAACGCCGCCTGAAAATCGTTTCCCTGTTCAAACATATGTAATGGAATATAATGGGTCACTTGTGAGGGAAGCAATTGAGCGCGAACTTGCCCGAGATGGACAAGTTTACTTTCTGTATAACAGAGTTGAGGATATCGAGCGAAAGGCTGAGGAAATCTCCATGCTCGTTCCTGATGCCCGTGTTGCCTATGCCCATGGTCAAATGACTGAAAATGAATTGGAATCAGTCATGCTCAGCTTTTTATCAGGGGATTCGGATGTACTTGTTAGTACAACCATTATTGAAACAGGTGTTGACATCCCTAATGTAAATACATTGATTGTATTTGATGCCGATAAAATGGGATTATCCCAGCTTTATCAGCTTCGCGGTCGGGTTGGACGTTCTAACCGTGTTGCCTATGCGTATTTTACGTATCGAAAAGATAAAGTGTTAACAGAGGTTGCGGAAAAAAGACTTCAGGCCATTAAGGAATTTACCGAATTAGGCTCCGGATTCAAAATTGCGATGCGTGACCTTTCCATTCGCGGAGCGGGGAATTTATTAGGGGCCCAGCAGCATGGATTTATTGATTCTGTTGGTTTTGACCTTTATTCACAAATGTTGAAAGAAGCGATTGAAGAAAGAAAAACCGATCTTAAGGTGGATGTTCCGCCAACCGTTGAAATTGATCTTGAAATTGATGCCTATATTCCAGACGCCTACATTAAAGATGGACATCAAAAAATTGAGATGTATAAGCGATTCAGGGGAATTGTTGACCTGGAGGATATTGAGGAACTTCAAGAAGAAATGCTTGATCGTTTTGGTGAATTTCCAGAAGAGGTATCTTATTTGTTCCAAATTGCTGAAATGAAGGTTTTTGCGGTGCGCTCAGGGGTAGAGCTTGTTAAACAAGTAAAACAGGAAGTTAGTGTATTCCTTAATCCACAGGCAAGCAGCAGTATTGAAGGGTCGATAATTTCCAATATCAATACGGAGTTTGGAAGAACGATCAGCCTTGGAATGGATGGAGAAAGATTAAAAATGGTTCTTCACGTTAAAGGAATGGAAACGGCACAGTGGTTAAATAGAACCTTTGAATTAATTAAAGGTCTGGTGCCAACAAATAAAAAGCAGAAAAATCCAATTAAGTAATGTTGTACACTTTTTTAAGCTTTTTATCCAAAATTAGGATTATGGTCACGAATTTGTAAAAAAATACATTGATTGCGTATAGAACTTTTCAGTTGAAAGATACTATCTTTAAGATTGGTGATTAGTACAAGCAAAGGAAAGATTATCATTACTAACTGAAAAACAATCATCAGATGAAAGTGAGGCAACATTGGATGAAAGCAACTGGTATTGTTCGTCGAATCGATGATTTGGGTCGTGTTGTCATTCCTAAAGAAATCCGCAGAACCCTGAGGATACGTGAAGGGGATCCATTGGAAATCTTTGTAGATCGTGATGGAGAAGTAATCTTGAAAAAGTATTCACCAATCAGTGAGTTGGGTGATTTTGCGAAAGAATATGCTGAGGCCTTGTTTGACAGTCTTGGAAATCCAGTATTAATTTGTGACCGAGATGCCTACATAGCAGTAGCTGGAGGCTCTAAGAAGGATTACTTAAATAAAAATATAAGTAATTTGGTTGAAAAGACAATGGAAGATCGTAATTCCGTCATTATGAACAACCAAGAAAACCTTTCCTTGTATGAAGGCAGTGATGAAACTATTTCAGCCTATACCATTGGGCCGATCATTGCAAATGGTGACCCAATCGGAGCAGTCATTATTTTCTCCAAAGAAGGAAGTCTTGGAGAGGTAGAACACAAGGCTGTTGAAACAGCAGCGGGATTTTTAGCCAAACAGATGGAACAATAAATAATAATCGAAAAAGACAGCTTAAATGCTGTCTTTTTTCGGCTAGTAGGAAAGTATAAGTGCAACTACGCCTCTGTCTTCGCCTTTAGGGCTCGCCAATCGGCGAGTTTTCTTTATTAGATTGGTTATCGGCCCTGCCTCCTATGCTATAATATTGTGAGTTTAATTTTGGAAGGAGAGGGGCACGCTGAAGCCCGTAAATCAATCAAAGGAATTAGTCAAGGGAGCGCTGATTTTAACAATTGCTGCACTTATTACGAAAATTTTAAGTGCTTTTTATCGAATTCCCTTTCAAAATATTGTCGGGGATGTCGGTTTTTATATCTACCAGCAGGTTTATCCATTCTACGGAGCAGCAGTTGTATTAGCAACTACCGGTTTTCCTGTGGTTATTTCAAAAATGTATGCGGAATTTATTGAAAAAAAGGACCTGGATGGGGCACGAAGTTTTTTATTTGCATCTTTTGTTTTTCTACAATCATTTGGACTTATCTGTTTCCTGTTTCTTTATGTCGGTTCCACAGAAATAGCTATGCTAATGAAGGACCCACATTTAGCTATATTATTAAAAGTTGTTTCACTTGTCTTTTTACTGTTTCCGCTAGCATCATTAGTAAGAGGCTACTACCAGGGAAAAGGGAATATGATTCCAACTGCAATCTCACAGGTTGGGGAGCAATCAACTAGGGTTCTGACCATTATTGTGGTGTCATACATATTTATGCAAAAGGGGTATTCCCTTTATCTTGTTGGCGGGGGAGCGATGTTTGGTTCAGTTACAGGGAGCCTGGTTTCTTTGCTATTCTTGTTTACATTTTTTTGGATTCGTAAAGAATGGAAAGGGTTAGGTTTTAACAGAAAGTCATTCAAACGCATGATGACTGGATCAGGCTGGATCTATAAAGCTTTAATTTTTCAAGGGCTGACAATCTGCATAAGCGGGATGCTCTTGATTTTTATGCAGATGGCAGACGCCATAAACCTTTATTCCCTGCTGGTTTCCAGCGGGGCCGGTAAAGAGGCGGCGAAAAGCTTAAAAGGGATTTTTGACCGAGGACAGCCATTAATCCAAATGGGCACTGTTGCGGCTACCTCGATGTCGTTATCACTTGTCCCAATGATTACGAGTGAAAGACTTAAGCAAAAACCTGAGTTTCTATTCGATAAAATCAAATTGGCTTTACAAATTAGTATTGTCATTGGGTTAGGGGCCTCATGTGGTTTATGGGCCATCATCGAGCCAACCAATATTATGCTTTTTGAAAATAATGCTGGTTCACCAGTTCTAGGTGTACTAGGGTTTGTCATATTATTTACTTCCATTATTTCAACCGCTACAGCGATTTTACAAGGGTTGGAAAGTTTGCTATTTCCAGCTATTGTGGTTGTCATCGGTTTTCCGATCAAGTATGGACTTAATTCGCTCTTGATTCCTCATTATGGAACACTGGGTGCAGCGGTATCAACGATTATTTGTTTGACAACTTTAGGTCTGATTATGTGTGTGAAGCTGCGGAAAATAGTGGGCCAGCCATTGGTTACAGTTGAATTTTTAAAAAGTATGGCAATAGCGGTTATTGTGATGGTTGTGTTTTTGAAAGGATATTTAGCTTTTACAAATGTGTTTCCTGGAATATTTGTTTCCGCTCGTTTAGCTGAAGCTTTTCGGGCTTTAAGTGGGGCCGTATTTGGCGGATTACTATTTTTGTGGATTGTCATCAGGAGAAACGTATTTTCTGAAGAGGATCTCACGCTGTTGCCATTTGGAAGTAAGCTAGGACTTTTGTTAAAGCGTAAGGATAGGAGTCGAAATTATGGCGAAAAGAATTGAAATTGTTGGCCTTGGTGCAGGGGATCTTGAACAGCTGCCACTGGGAGTGTATAAAAAAATCACCAGGGAACCGCATTTATATTTACGTACGAAGGAGCACCCTGTTGTCGCTGAATTAGTTAAAGAAGGACTGCAGTTTACATCGTTTGATTCCGTTTATGAAAAACATGAGCAATTTGAAGAAGTTTACCTGGAAATCACTTCGATCCTTTTGGAAAAGGCAGAATCGGAAGAGATTATCTATGCAGTTCCCGGGCATCCCCTTGTTGCCGAGCGGACAGTCCAATTGCTGCTTGAAAAAGGTAAGAATGCTGGAATTGAAATTGTTATTGGTGGCGGCCAAAGCTTTGTAGATGCATTGTTTCAAGCATTAAAAATTGACCCAGTTGACGGATTTCAACTGCTGGATGGAACGTCTTTGGCAGCAGATGATATCCAACAAAATCAGCATATTTTTATCAGTCAAGTATACGATCAATTTGTTGCATCAGGAGTGAAACTCACCTTAATGGAAAAATACCCTGATGAATATATGGTCACCATTGTAACAGCTGCAGGAAGTAAGCAAGAGGAGATCATTACAGTACCGCTATTTGAATTAGATCGCCAAGTGAAGGTGAATAACCTGACCCCTGTTTACATACCTCCAGTAGAGGACGAGAATGTTCTCTTTAAAAATTTTTCAAAGCTGCGTGAAATAATAAGTGTACTAAGAGGACCAGAGGGTTGTCCTTGGGACAAAGAACAGACGCATGAGACCTTAAAAAGGTACCTCATTGAGGAAACGTATGAAGTGATTGAGGCGATTGATAAGGGCGATATTGACCATTTAATTGAAGAGCTGGGAGATGTCTTGCTGCAGGTTATGCTTCACGCACAAATTGGTGAAGATGAGGGGTATTTTTCGATTGCAGATGTAATAGAAGGAATTTCGGAAAAAATGGTTCGTCGTCATCCGCATGTATTTGGCTCCGTTGAGGTAGAGAATACAGATGAGGTTTTACAAAATTGGGAGGAAATTAAAAAGCAAGAAAAGGGTGAAGCTGATCCATCCGTTTTAACTGGAGTCTCTTATTCCCTCCCCAATTTAATTAGAGCCTATGAGCTGCAAAAAAAGGCGGCAAAAGTTGGATTTGACTGGCAGGAAATTTTGCCTGCACTCGAGAAAGTGAAAGAGGAACTGCAAGAATTTGAAGATGAACTCGATGTCATAAACGGACAATCAGAGCTTGCAAAAAAGGAGTTTGGTGATCTGTTGTTTGCGTTTGTCAATGTCGCACGCTTTTTAAAGATTCATCCTGAAGAGGCCTTATTTGAAACCAATGAAAAATTTGTTCGCCGTTTCCAGTTTATCGAACAACGGGTTGGAGAAAGCGGCAAACAGTTTGAGGACTTTTCATTAGAAGAGCTGGATCAATTTTGGGATGAAGCAAAGCGAAAGGGTCTATAAGAGAGGGAGGAATAGTTATGCGCTTGGATAAATTTTTAAAAGTGTCACGTTTAATTAAGAGAAGAACCTTGGCAAAGGAAGTGTCAGACCAAGGGCGTATCCACATCAACGGTAAAGAAGCTAAGGCAAGCTCCACAGTAAAGGTAGGAGATATCTTGACGGTTCGACTTGGCCAAAGATTGGTGACAGCTAGGATTGAGCGGGTTCAGGAAACAACAAGAAAAGAAGAAGCGGCGGAAATGTATACAATCTTAAATGAAGAGAGAATTGGCTCTCCTGAACCGTTAATCTAATTATAGGTTTGTTCTATTTTCCCTCCCTCTCACATAAAAATGTACAAAAAGGTTGTACAAAGTGATTGTGAGGGATGAGGATGAACCAATATTATGATGCAAATCCGTCGAAAAGTACTGTTCCCGATCATGATGTAATCATGAGAGGCAGGAAGCTACTCGAAATAACTGGGGTTAAACAAGTAGAAAGCTTTGATAATGAGGAATTTTTGCTTGAAACTGTAATGGGGTTTTTAGCGATAAAAGGACAAAACCTCCAAATGAAAAACCTGGATGTCGATAAAGGTATTGTATCGATAAAAGGGCGGATTTTTGAATTAATTTATATAGATGAACATCATGGGGAGAAGGCTAAAGGATTCTTTAGCAAGTTATTCCGATGACACTCTCCACACAATTTTTAACAATGCTTTCTATGATTGGGATGGGAGCACTGTTTGGAACTACGCTCGATACGTATCAGCGCTTTTTACAGCGTTCAAAAAGGAAACACTGGCTTGTATTTTTAAATGATATTCTCTTTTGGACAATTCAAGCATTACTCATTTTTTATATTTTATTTCTCATTAATAAAGGCGAGATCAGATTCTATATATTTATTGCTCTTTTATGCGGGTTTGCTGCCTATCAAAGTTTATTTAAGAGCCTTTATTTAAGAGTACTTGAAGTATTGATTACTTCGTTTATATCTTTTTATAGCTTTCTCGTAAAGATGATATCAATGCTTGTATTTAAACCTGTCCGAGGCCTTATTCAGCTGGGAATTTTCATCGTTGTATTTATTGGCAGGGGTCTTATTACCCTTGTCAAATTTATTTTTAAAGTACTACTATTAATTGTCAAATTTGTTTTTAGGTGGGTTGGAAATATTTTATTGATTTTTTGGAAACTTTTGCCGAAAGGGATTAAAAAAAGCGTCGAGAAGTTATATAATAAAACGGCAGGATTTTTTAAGCCCATAAAGAATAATTTTAATAAGTTGCTAGATAAGTGGAAAACTCGAAAATAAATAAGGAGGGAAGTGAAGGATGGCAGCAGTCCAACCAAAAAATGTAGCCAAAATTGAAACATCCTACGTCCAGCAGCAAGAATATAGTGATCATGCAGCAGCAAAGAAAAAGAAAAAGTTGTACAGACGACTTTCTGTATTTTTTGTTTTTGCATTATTCGTAGCTTATTCGATGGTCTCAAGCATCCTTTCACAGGCCTCTACTTTGGATGAAAAGGTTGCTCAAAAGAAGCAATATGATAAACAATTAACTGCATTGAAAAACCAACAGAATTCGTTAAAACAAGAAATTTCAAATCTAAATGATGATGACTATATTGCAAAGCTCGCAAGGAAAGAATACTTTTTGTCCAATAAGGATGAAATTATCTTTAATATTCCTGATGGCAATAAGGAAAAATGAACCAAGTAGTTGTCTTATTGACACTCATTTTTTTCATTCTGTATAATATATTATAAGTATGACTTTTTATATTTTTAAGGAGGAACATTCTTTTTATGTCAATTGAGGTAGGCAGCAAGTTACAAGGAAAGGTAACAGGGATTACGAATTTCGGAGCGTTTGTGGAGCTGCCGGATGGATCAACAGGACTCGTTCACATCAGTGAAGTTGCTGATAATTATGTCAAGGATATCAATGACCATTTAAAAGTCGGCGATCAAGTTGAGGTAAAAGTCATCAATGTTGAGAAAGATGGGAAAATTGGATTATCCATTAAAAAGGCAAAAGATAGACCAGAAGGCCAAGGCCAAGGCCAAGGCCAAGGCCAGAGACCCCATTCGCATTCACATTCCCAACGTCCTCGTCAGGGCAGAGCAAATGATCGTAATAATCCTAGGCCAGAAAATTTTGAAACAAAAATGGCAAAATTTTTAAAGGATAGTGAGGATCGTTTGTCTTCCTTAAAACGGAATACAGAATCAAAGCGTGGCGGCAGAGGTGCCAGACGAGGTTAACTTGCTGCTTATTACGAAATAGATAGCAGGTTTAAATTAAATAACCAAAAGACAAGTACTCTACTGCTTGTCTTTTTTTTGCTCTAATAAAAAAACAGCACCAAATCAGTGCTGTTTTTTTATAAACCACTTTTCTTATAGCGGCGAAGGGGATCGAACCCCCGACCTTACGGGTATGAACCGTACGCTCTAGCCAGCTGAGCTACACCGCCAAATGGGTTAGACACAATAAATATAATACATATATTAAAAAATACTGTCAATGTATTTTTTTAAAGAATAAAATTGGTTTTTGTCAAAGATAAAAATTTTTGAATAAAGGAGTCGAACAATTTATCTATACCTGTCCTTGATTATGACATTCTTTTAAGGTTTCCACTTTTATAATAGGTGAAACAATATTAGTGATGGGGAGTGTATGTATGGCAAAGGTAGAACGAAGTTTAATAGATCCAATTGGTGAAGTAAACTTTCATTCATCTAAAATGGACCTATCAAATAATGTTAAGAAATTACGATTAAAAATAGAGAATTTCCTTATTCGAAAGGGATATCTTTTGTTACTGGTGGGATTTTTACTTGGACGTGCCTTAATCCTGTCAAAACTGACTCCATTTAGCCTGCCATTTTTTGCGGTTGTCTACTTTGTAAAAAAGGACTGGGCACCGATGGCCTTGGTTGGATTAGTAGCAGGGGCGGTCACAGTCTCGTATGCTAATGCGGCTTCAACCTTTGCTATTTCATTTCTATTTTTATTTATTTATCGCCTATCAAAAAGATGGCTAGAAAATGAAGCAAAAGCCTTGCCTGTCTATGTAAGTAGTATCCTAGCAGCCGGCAAGCTTGCTGAATCCTTTATTACTACAGGGCAATTATCCATATATGATGCCATGATGACAGGGGTACAAGCAGGACTTGCTTTTATTTTAACACTGATATTTTTACAAAGTATTCCACTCTTGACTTGGAGTAAGCGGAGACAGCCCTTAAAAACAGAGGAGATTGTTTGTGTCATCATCATGCTAGCATCGATCATGACCGGAACAATTGGCTGGGTCGTTTACAGCCTATCGATTGAGCATATCATGTCCCGCTATTTAGTCTTGGTTTTTGCCTATGTTGCCGGGGCAACAGTAGGTTCAACTGTTGGTGTTGTAACAGGATTAATTTTCAGCCTTGCAAATGTATCAAGTTTTTATCATATGAGTTTACTAGCCTTCTCTGGAGTCTTAGGGGGATTATTGAAAGAAGGCAAAAAGCTGGGTGTTGCGGTAGGGTTACTAATTGCCACACTCTTAATTGGTATGTATGGAGAAGGCGGCGGATCTCTAGTATTGGATGTTTTGGAATCGGTAGCAGCAATTGCCTTATTTCTTCTGACACCCAAGGCTTTAACTGCAAGGCTAGCAAAATATATTCCTGGAACACCTGAACATTTAGCAGAGCAGCAAAAATATATGCGGAAGATGCGAGATGTTACCGCACAGCGTGTTTCCCAGTTTTCAAATGTGTTTCATGCTCTTTCTAAAAGCTTTTCCCAGAGTAATGAGCAGCAATTTGACGAGGACGGAGATCGCGAATTAGATTATTTTCTAAGTAATGTAACGGAAAAGACATGCCAGACTTGTTTTAAGAAAGAGCATTGTTGGACAAGGAACTTTAATACAACATATGAGTACATGGAAGATATTATTCATGAAATGGACCTAAATGATGGAGTTGTTTCTGGAAAATTATCAAGGGAGTGGGACAAGCATTGTACTCGGTCAAAGAAAGTTATTGAGGTCATCCAGCAGGAATTAACCTTTTTCCAGGCAAATCAAAAACTAAAGAAGCAAGTAAAAGAGAGCAGAAGGCTGGTAGCGGACCAATTGCAAGGTGTTTCAGAGGTTATGGAAAATTTTGCGAAGGAAATACAGCGTGAGCGGGAAAATCATCATAAACAGGAGGAGCAAATTATGGAGGCCCTCCAGGATTTTGGAATTCAGATAGAACAAGTTGAAATCTACAGCTTAGAAAAAGGAAATGTTGATATTGATATCGTGCTTCCTTTTGGCAATGACCACGGTGAATGTGAAAAATTAATTGCGCCGCTTTTGACAGATATATTAGGTGAATCCATTATTGTCAGCACAGAAGATAGTTCTTCGTATCCGCAAGGATTTTGTCAAGCTACCTTCCGATCCTCAAAGGCTTTTGTGGTGGAAACGGGCGTTGCTCATGCTGCAAAAGATGGCGGGCTTGTTTCTGGCGATAGTTATTCCATGATCGAAATAGGCTGCGGGAAATATGCGATCGCCATCAGCGACGGAATGGGTAATGGGGAGAGGGCCCATTATGAAAGCCAGGAGACACTGCAGCTGCTTCAGAAATTCTTACAGTCTGGAATTGAAGAAAAGGTAGCGATCAAATCCGTAAATTCCGTTCTATCACTGCGTACAACGGATGAGATTTTTTCTACACTCGACCTAGCGATGATTGACTTGCAAAATGCCTCAACTAAATTTCTAAAGATTGGTTCAACACCAAGCTTTATTAAACGAGGAAATAAAATTATTAAAATTGAATCGAGCAACCTTCCGATGGGAATCCTTCAAGAATTTGAAGTGGATGTTGTCAGTCAGCAACTAAAAGCAGGCGATTTGCTGATTATGATGAGCGATGGGGTGTTTGAAGGACCGAAGCATGTTGAAAATTATGATGCATGGATGAAACGAAAAATACAGGAGCTTGAGACAAATGACCCGCAGGAGGTAGCGGATTTAATTATGGAGGAGGTCATTCGCTCACGTTCAGGATTAATTGAGGATGATATGACGGTTACTGTTGCCCAGATTAAACACAATACACCTAAATGGGCATCCATCCCTGTCGAAAAGTTTAAAAAGAGAGCGTAATCTCGCCTTCAGCGCCAATAAAAAATATGGTTAACCAGAGCCAAATTTTTACTTTACCCTCTCTTCATCTCATTTATGTATAAATCTTCTCCTACCAGTCGAAAATGGTAGCATCATGATAAATGGAGGAGAAGATCTATGTATACCGGGAAGATCCGTCAGATATTATTAATTACAGATGGCTGCTCGAATCAAGGTGAAGACCCAATTGCCATGGCTGCACTTGCAAGAGAAGATGGGATCACTGTCAATGTGATTGGCGTTATGGAACAGGATACGATCGATGAAAAGGGAATGAAGGAAATTGAAAATATCGCCATGTCAGGCGGAGGCGTCAGTCAAATTGTTTATGCCCAGCAGCTGTCACAAACAGTGCAAATGGTAACCAGAAAAGCAATGACGCAAACCATTCATGGGGTAGTAAACAGGGAATTACAACAAATCCTTGGAAAATCCCAGACGCTTGAGGACCTTCCCAGAAAAAGAGGAGAGGTCATTGAGGTTGTAGACGAGTTAGGTGAAACCGTAGAACTCGAGGTTTTAATTTTGGTTGACAGCTCTGCCAGTATGAAACAAAAGCTGCCAACAGTAAAAGAGGCCTTGCTAGATCTTTCAATTAGCTTAAATGCAAGATCAGGAAATAATTATTATTCTGTCTATGTATTTCCTGGGAAAAGGGATAATGTCGAAAAGGTATTAGATTGGACGCCAAATCTGCAATCTTTAACGAAAATTTTTTCCCAGCTGACAACAGGCGGAATTACACCGACAGGCCCGGCAATTCGTACTGCGATTTCCTCATTTAATCAAAATCGTTCGATGAGAAGGAGTCTCCTTTCCCGTGATGATGAATCATTCTTTGAAGAGTCAATGTAAAGTTAATCCTGGTACGGTTATTTTCGGGAAGTGGCATCAAAAAAAATATAAAATTGTAAAGGAACTAGGATTTGGTGCCAATGGAATTGTGTATCTCGCTGAACACAATGGTACGCTAGTAGCATTAAAAATGAGTGACAATGGACTTTCTATTACCTCCGAGGTAAATGTTCTTAAATCCTTTGCAAAGGTCCAAGGGTCTTCCCTCGGGCCTTCTTTGCTTGATGTTGATGATTGGCAAAGTAACCAAGGGAAAATCTCCTTTTATGTAATGGAATATATTCATGGTCCTAACTTTTTATCCTTTATCGCCCAAAAAGGAAGGTCATGGACAGTTGTTTTACTTCTCCAATTATTAAATGATCTGGATCTTCTTCACCAAAACGGCTGGGTATTTGGTGATCTAAAACCCGAAAATTTAATTGTTACTGGCCCGCCAACGAGAATTCGGTGCATTGATGTTGGGGGTACAACGATTCAAGGTAGAGCAATAAAGGAGTTTACAGAGTTCTATGACCGAGGTTATTGGGGATTAGGGTCAAGGAAAGCTGAGCCTAGCTACGACTTATTTGCAGTGGGTATGGTTATGATCAATACAGCTTATCCTAATCGCTTTTCAAAAAAAACAGGAGGTATTGTCCAACTAAGGGAAGCAATCAGGCAGAAGCCCGAACTAGTTCCTTTTGAAAAAGTGATTATAAGAGCACTCGAAGGCGGTTATCAAAGTGCAAAACAAATGCGGTCTGAAATGTTGTCATTAGTAACAAAACAACAAGTACCTGAAACCACTAAGGGACAATCCGTTTCGAAACAAGGAAATACGAATATACAGCATGGAAATACGAATAAACCAAAAAATAATCAATACCCTTCAAGAAAAACCTATAAAAAGAAAAAGAAAAAAAACGGCTGGCTGGAAACGATTTGCATCATTACAGTAATCGTTTGTTTATATTTTTTGTATATTATGTTTAAAATTTAATATTTTTTGAAACATTTATGGCTTTTGTTCGTAAATACTAGAAATACTTGCTGTTTTAGTTTTTATATATAATGGTAGTAGAAAATGATCATGACCTTAAGGAAGAATGTAAAATGTTGGAAGAAAAAGTAGAAGCCTTTCTGGAAAGACATTCATTTTCATTGAAAGGCAAAAAAATTGTAGTGGGAGTTTCAGGAGGACCAGATTCGTTGGCGTTGCTGCACTATCTTCAAGCACAAAAAGAAAAGCAAGAGCTCTCGATTGTTGTTGCACATGTAGATCATATGTTTCGCGGAGAGGAATCCTTTCAGGATGCCATGTTTGTCAAAGAGTATTGTGAGGAGCTTTTTATTCCATTTGTAATGGACCAAATAAACGTTCCAGAACTTATGAAACAAACAGGAAAAAGTGCAGAAACAGCTGGGAGACAAGCACGCTACGACTTCTTCGCTAAGGTAATGAAGGAACATGATTATCCTTATTTAGCATTGGCCCATCACGGGGATGATCAAATTGAAACAATTTTAATGCGCTTTACAAGGGGGAGTACAGGGAAGGCAAGAGCAGGAATTCCTTTTCAACGCTCGTGTCAAAATGGTATGATTTTTCGGCCGTTTTTGGGATTAACGAAGGAAGAAATTGAAGAGTATTGTGAAGAAAATAGGTTAGTTCCAAGAATAGACCCAAGCAATAAAGAAGAAATTTATAGCAGAAACCGTTTTCGTAAAGTTGTCTTACCTTTTTTAAAATCTGAAAATCAACAAGTTCATGAACAGTTTCAGCGTTTTAGCGAGGAAATGCAAAGTGATGAGGCATATCTTCAGGAATTAACAGTTCAAAAAATGAATACAGTAATGACAACAAGAAATGACCAGCAAATAACTATTGACATAAACCTTCTGCTTGAAATGCCAATACCTTTACAAAGAAGAGGGATTCAACTAATATTAAACTATCTTTACAAAGAACGTCCTTCATCACTTTCTGCTGTCCATATTGATCAGGTATTTTCTCTAATCAATCGTCAGCATCCATCAGGGACATTAGATTTTCCTAATGGACTGAAAGTGACTCGTTCCTATCAAGATTGCCATTTTCAATTTAACTTCGATAAACCGCTATCCTTTCTATTCGAAATGATAGCCCCTGGGGTTTTTGAAATACCAGGGGGAGGAATAATAAAAATGGAGTATGTTGAATCGTCATTCGTTCATCCTAATCAGTATACAGCTTTTTTTGTCAGGGAGTTGGTATCATTACCTTTATTTATCCGAACAAGGAAAACTGGTGACAGAATGACGTTAAAGGGAATGTCAGGTACGAAGAAAGTAAAGGATATCTTTATTGATCATAAAGTTCCGCTTCATGAAAGGGATACTTGGCCAGTTATTACAGATCAACAAGGCCGTATTCTATGGCTTCCCTGCTTAAAAAAGTCAGCACTTGAGGGCATTGATAATAAAGCGGGATCTTATATCCAACTTACATATTATAAGCATTGACTTCTAGGAGGAAATTTTTTGATGGAAAAAGACATTGAAAAGGTTTTAGTTAGTGAGGAAGAGATTCAGGCAAAAATCAAATCTTTGGCCGAGGAGCTGACAGCGGAGTATAAAGACCGTTTTCCACTCGCAATTGGAGTGTTAAAAGGCGCAATGCCTTTTATGGCAGACTTAGTAAGGCGGATGAATTGTTACCTGGAAATGGATTTTATGGATGTTTCCAGCTATGGAAATTCAACTGTTTCCACTGGTGAAGTAAAAATCCTTAAAGATTTGGACACTTCAGTGGAGGGAAGGGATTTATTAATTATTGAGGATATCATTGATAGCGGTTTAACCTTGAGTTATCTTGTTGATCTATTCCATTATCGGAAAGCAAAATCGATCAAAATTGTTACATTACTTGATAAACCAACGGGAAGGAAAAGTAAAATTGAAGCTGATTATGTAGGGTTCCATGTTCCAGATGAATTTGTGGTTGGATATGGCTTGGACTACGCTGAAAAGTACCGCAACTTGCCATATATCGGAATATTGAAACCTGAAGTATATAGTAACAATGATTAAGTAAAACCTATAGTATATAGCTTATTTAAGTCCTTCGTACTTAAGTCTTGTAAATTGAGCGTTATTCCTTGAATTGCCATGATTTTCTATGATACTATTTAGTATAGTTTTTTTCTACCGTGGGAGGAGGTAAGGGATGAATCGGATTTTCCGTAATACCATCTTTTATTTATTAATATTTTTAGTCATTATTGGTGTGGTTAGCTTTTTTAATGGAAGTAATGACCCGACAGATCATATATCATATGATAAATTTGTTACCAATTTAGAAAAGGGTCAAGTTAAGTCCTTCTCTATGCAGCCCGACCGAGGTGTATATGAGGTTCGAGGTGAATCTACAAGTGGGAAAAGCTTCTTAACCTACATTCCAAACAGTGAGAAAATACAGGATCGAATCGATAAAGCAGCTGCTACTTCTAAAGTAGATGTATTGCCTGCAAAAGAAACAAGCGGCTGGGTAACGTTCTTTACATCAATTATTCCTTTTGTGATTATTTTTATCTTGTTCTTCTTCTTGTTAAATCAAGCTCAGGGCGGCGGCAGCCGAGTGATGAATTTCGGCAAAAGTAAAGCCCGACTTTACAACGATGATAAGAAAAAGGTTCGTTTTAGAGATGTAGCTGGTGCAGATGAAGAAAAGCAAGAATTGATTGAGGTTGTTGACTTTTTGAAGGATCCACGGAAATTTGCAGAATTGGGTGCTCGCATTCCAAAAGGTATTCTTCTTGTTGGACCTCCAGGGACTGGTAAAACCCTCCTTGCCAGAGCGGTTGCAGGTGAGGCTGGCGTTCCATTCTTCTCGATCAGCGGATCTGATTTCGTTGAAATGTTTGTCGGGGTCGGAGCGTCCCGTGTCCGTGACTTGTTTGAAAATGCAAAGAAAAATGCTCCGTGTATTATTTTTATTGATGAGATTGACGCTGTTGGGCGTCAGCGTGGTGCTGGTCTTGGCGGTGGTCATGATGAGCGTGAGCAAACATTGAACCAATTGCTTGTTGAGATGGATGGATTCGGGGCAAATGAAGGAATTATTATCATTGCCGCTACTAACCGTCCTGACATTCTGGACCCAGCTCTTTTAAGACCTGGTCGTTTTGACCGTCAGATTACAGTTGACCGTCCTGACGTAAATGGTCGTGAGGCTGTTCTTAAAGTTCATGCCCGCAACAAGCCTTTAGACGAATCCGTAAATTTAAAAAGTATTGCACGCAGTACTCCAGGTTTCTCTGGGGCTGATTTGGAAAACCTATTAAATGAGGCAGCACTGGTAGCAGCTCGCCGCAATAAAAAGAAAGTTGATATGGATGACGTTACTGAAGCAACTGATCGTGTCATTGCTGGTGTAGCGAAGAGAAGTCGGGTAATTTCTGAGAAAGAACGTAATATTGTTGCTTTCCATGAAAGTGGTCATACTGTAATCGGCTTGGTACTGGATGAGGCAGAAATTGTCCAAAAGGTAACAATTGTCCCACGTGGACAGGCTGGCGGATATGCTGTTATGCTTCCTAAGGAAGACCGTTACTTTATGACCAAGCCAGAATTGCTGGATAAAATTACTGGTCTTCTTGGCGGCCGTGTGGCAGAAGATATCGTATTTGGAGAAGTAAGTACAGGAGCACATAATGACTTCCAACGTGCTACTGGAATTGCAAGAAAAATGGTTACTGAATATGGCATGAGTGATAAGCTGGGTCCATTACAATTTGGCCAGGCACAAGGTGGTCAAGTGTTCCTTGGACGCGACATCAATAACGACCAAAATTATTCAGATGCTATTGCCTATGAAATTGACCTTGAAATTCAAAGAATCATTAAAGAGTGTTATGAAAGAGCGAAAAAGATCTTAACAGAAAACCGTGATAAGCTTAATCTTATTGCCACTACTCTACTTGAGGTCGAAACACTTGACGCAGATCAAATTAAACATTTGATTGACAATGGTTACTTACCAGCTAGAACTGCTGCTAATAATGATTCATTCAAGCCTGGTTTAACCAAAACAGATGATGTAAAAGTGAACATCAATAAGAAAAAGGATGATGAAATCGACCTTTCTAAGTCAGAATCAACAGGTCCTGAATCTTCATCAAACAATGATGATAAACCAACATTATAGTCAGTGTTAAATTGGAAAGAGTGCTTCGAATAGGAGCACTCTTTTTTGGTCTGCCGTTGGGTTGTTTGCTTTATTGTATAAATATTTTTATGGTATGATGTTGACAGTGAAGATTAGACTTTGGACAAAGTGGTGATTGTGTTGATTTTTGTATTTGACGTTGGAAATACAAACATTGTATTGGGTGTATATGATAAAGATGAATTAAAATATCATTGGCGGATCGAAACAGACCGTAATCGTTCTGCAGATGAATATGGAATGATTATTAAAGCCTTATTTGATTTTTCAGATCTCACTTTTAACCAAATATCGGGGATTATAATATCTTCTGTAGTACCACCTATTATGTTCTCATTAGAGAGAATGTGCCAAAAATACTTTAATGTTAAACCGATGGTTGTAGGGCCTGGTATTAAAACAGGGCTTGATTTAAAAATTGACAACCCAAGGGAAGTTGGTGCAGACCGAATTGTGAATGCGGTGGCAGCCATTCATGATTATGGGTCTCCGTTAATCATTATTGATTTTGGGACAGCGACAACCTTCTGTTATATAAATGAGCATAAGCAGTATATGGGTGGTGCGATTGCTCCTGGTATTAACATTTCAACTGAAGCCCTTTATTCAAAAGCAGCTAAGCTCCCAAGAATTGAAATTGCTCGTCCTGAAGGGGGAGTTATCGGGAAAAATACCGTTTCCTCCATGCAATCAGGAGTACTATATGGTTATGTCGGCCAAGTAGAGGGTATTGTCAAACGTATGGTAGAACAAACTGGGCAAAAACCGACTGTTATCGCTACAGGGGGATTATCAGCACTTATTGCCAAGGAGTCAAATGTTATTGATATTGTCGAGCCGTTTTTAACGTTGAAAGGATTACAGTTAATCTATAAACGAAACATGGATATGATAAAAAAGGGCAACTAGAAAGGAGTTAAAGCATGAATGATTATCTCGTAAAGGCTCTTGCTTTTGAAGGGCAGGTTAGAGCATACGCCGTTCGTACGACGAATACAGTCTCAGAGGCACAGCGGCGCCATCAAACATGGAGAACAGCATCAGCGGCTTTAGGACGTTCCATAACAGCCGGTGTGATGATGGGAGCGATGTTAAAAGGGGAAGAGAAGTTAACGATCAAAGTTGAGGGTGATGGTCCCCTGGGGCATATTTTAGTTGACAGTAATGCAAAAGGGGAAGTGCGGGGTTATGTTCATAATCCTCAAGTCGACTTTGAAGCAAATGAGAATGGGAAGCTTGATGTAAAAAGAGCAGTAGGAACCTCTGGCACATTAACAGTTGTTAAAGACATTGGTTTGCGTGATTATTTTAGCGGGCAGGTTCCGTTAGTTTCAGGTGAATTAGGCGAGGACTTTACTTATTACTTTGTTACTTCGGAACAAGTTCCTTCTTCTGTTGGAGTTGGAGTCCTGGTCAATCCTGATGATTCTATATTGGCAGCAGGGGGCTTTATCCTGCAGCTAATGCCAGGTACGGATGATGAAACGATTACGAAAATAGAGAAAAGTTTAGAGACAATTCCTCCTATTTCGAAGCTGATTGAGTCAGGACTAACGCCAGAAGAAATTTTGGTGAAGTTGTTTGGCAAAGAACATGTAAAGTTTTTAGAAAAAATGGTTGTTCAATTTAAATGCACCTGTTCAAAGGAACGGTTTGGTGATGCCATCGTCAGCCTTGGTAAAGAAGAAATTACCGATATGATCGAAACAGAGGGGATGGCAGAAGCCCATTGTCATTTTTGCAATGAAAAGTATATATTTCCAAAAGAAGAGCTGGAGGAAATGCTAAAAGAAACAAAATAAAAATTAG
The DNA here is from genome assembly GCF_030915385.1 of Neobacillus sp. PS3-12. Lineage (GTDB taxonomy): Bacteria > Bacillota > Bacilli > Bacillales > Cytobacillaceae > JAEVLT01. The sequence goes on from NZ_CP133268.1 coordinate 2,687,609, forward strand.
GCCTAACTTCTAAAGAGAAGTTAGGCCTTTTTTCTCATATTTCTCATTTAAATATGACTATGTAAGCGAATTATTTTTTTAATTTAGGAAAATTTAAACTGGTAAAGTAATTGACAAAATACATAGAAAGCGGTAAATTCTAAATAAACCAATAAAAATACTCGGGATAAGGGGTGGCCAAAATGGTGCGTGTTGCAAATTCAGTTGCCGAATTAGTCGGTCAAACACCAATTGTTAAATTAAACAGATTAGTTGATGAAAATAGTGCAGAGGTATATTTAAAGTTAGAATACTTCAACCCTGGAAGCAGTGTAAAAGATCGTATTGCTTTAGCGATGATCGAAGCTGCTGAAGAACAAGGTATTATTAAACCTGGTGATACAATTGTTGAGCCTACAAGCGGAAATACTGGTATTGGACTTGCAATGATTGCAGCTGCAAAAGGCTATAAGGCTGTATTAGTAATGCCTGAAACTATGAGTATTGAAAGACGCAACCTCTTGCGTGCTTATGGTGCAGAGCTTGTTTTAACTCCTGGACCAGGCGGCATGAAGGATGCTATTGCTAAAGCAGAAGAGCTTGTTAAAGAGCGTGGATACTTCTTACCGCAACAATTCCAAAACCCAGCAAACCCAGAAGTTCATAAACGTACAACTGGTAAAGAAATTGCTGAACAAATGGATCAATTAGATGCATTTGTTGCAGGTATTGGAACAGGCGGTACCATTACTGGTGCAGGAAGCGTTTTACGTGAAAAATTCCCTGAGATTAAAATTTATGCTGTAGAACCAAAAGATTCAGCAGTATTATCGGGCGGCAAACCAGGACCACATAAAATTCAAGGAATTGGTGCAGGTTTTGTACCAGCTGTATTAGATACAAAATTGTATGACGAGGTCCTCCTCGTAACGAATGAAGAAGCTTTTGAAGCTTCACGCCGTGCTGGAAGAGAAGAAGGAATTCTTGCTGGTATTTCTTCAGGTGCTGCGATCCATGCAGCAATTGAAGTAGCTAAAAAACTAGGAAAAGGCAAGAAAGTACTTGCTATTGTTCCTGATAACGGAGAACGTTATTTAAGTACACCACTTTATCAATTTGATGCACAACAATAGGGCTGGAATATAGTGGAAAGGCATTGGTGTGGACCAATGCCTTTTTTCTTTTTCTAAAAAAATGTATAGTAAAAGAGTGAATTTTGAACGAATATGGGGGAATTGGTTTGAAGGAGACACTTACTAAGACGATTCAATGTGGCCCATATACATTGGATTACGGTAAGAAGACACTTATAATGGGAATCTTAAATGTAACTCCAGATTCATTTTCTGATGGCGGAAAGTATTATAATCTTGAACAGGCGATTGAACATGCCAAACAGATGGTTGAAAATGGGGCTGATCTTATTGATATTGGCGGGGAATCAACAAGACCGGGTCATACACCGCTTTCAGTTGAAGAAGAGCTTGAACGGGTTATTCCAGCAGTCAGTGCTATTTCCAAGCATGTTCATGTTCCTATTTCCGTTGATACCTTTAAAGCAGAAGTTGCCAGACAGTCAATTGAAGCAGGTGCTCATATCATCAATGATATTTGGGGGGCAACAAGAGACCCGAAAATGGCTGCGGTTATTGCTGAACTAAATGTTCCCATCATCTTAATGCATAATCGGACGAATCGTGACTATCAGCATTTTATTCGTGATGCTTTAAATGACTTGTACGAAAGTATTATGCTTGTAAAGAATGCCGGAGTGAAAGATGAAAATATTATCTTGGATCCGGGGATTGGATTTGCCAAGGACTACAGTGAAGATATCGAAATGATGAGGAACCTTGATAAACTTGTTGCTACAGGTTATCCTGTACTTTTAGCAACATCTCGCAAAAGAATGATTGGGAATGCTACTAGCTTGCCTGTTGATCAAAGAGTGGAAGGAACAGGTGCTACCGTCTGTTACGGAATTCAAAAGGGCTGCCAAATGGTTCGGGTACACGATGTAAAAGAAATTGCCAGGATGGCAAAAATGATGGATGCTTTATTAGGCAAAGGTGATGCTGGTGGACAAAATATATATTAGTAAAATGGAGTTTTACGGCTACCATGGTGTTTTTCCTGAGGAAAACAAACTGGGGCAACGCTTTGTTGTCGATTTAAGCGTATCAGTTGATTTAAAGCGGGCTGGAGAAACAGACCAGCTTGAGTATTCAGTTAATTATGGAGAACTATTTTCTGTTTGTCAGCAGATCGTAGAGGGTAAACCTTACAAACTAGTTGAGACTGTTGCGGAACAAATTGCAGGAGTAATTTTAAAGGACTTTTCGCTTGTTTCAGAGGTAACCGTTAAAGTGATCAAACCAGACCCGCCAATTCCGGGTCATTATCAATCTGTTGCGATCGAGATAACAAGGAGAAGATCATAGTGGATAATACGGCATATATTGGTCTGGGAACAAACATAGGAGACCGCTATCAATATTTGGTACAAGCCATTGATTTATTAGCAGAAACTCCATTGATAAAATTGACAAATATTTCCTCGGTATATGAAACTGACCCGGTTGGTTATGAAGACCAGGATTTATTTTTAAATATGGTGATAGAGGTCAAAACAGACTTATCGGCAGAACAACTACTTGCAAATTGTATGAGGATTGAACAAAATTTAGGAAGAAAAAGGGAAATTAAGTGGGGGCCACGAACAATCGATCTTGACATTCTTCTCTATAACCAAGAAAATATTGAAACAGAGAAGCTTGTTGTTCCGCATCCCCGAATGCTAGAGAGAGCATTCGTCATGGTCCCTCTTTTAGAGATTTGTCCGGATATTAAAATTCCTGGGTTTGATAAATCTTATTCCTTGCAGCGTGATCAATACCCTAGTACAGAAGGAGTCCGAATATGGAAGCGGAAAAGTGGGGAAGACGTATTCGTGCCTATCGAAAGCTAAAAGGCTTTACACAGGAAAGCTTTTCGAAGGAGCTTGGCGTTTCAGTTTCAGTTTTAGGAGAGATCGAAAGAGGCAACCGTCTCCCGTCTGAAGACTTTGTTGAAAAAATGGCAATTGCTTTAAAAATATCTGTGTATGATTTAACGCCGCCTGATGATAATATTTAGTCATAAACTAGGAGGTTTATTTCGTGTTAAAGATCGGTAATATTACGATGAAAAACCCGGTTGTTTTGGCACCAATGGCCGGTGTTTGCAACGCAGCATTTCGTCTAACTGTTAAAGAATTTGGTGCCGGACTTGTTTGTGCTGAAATGGTCAGTGACAAAGGCATTGTTTTAAAAAATGAAAAAACAATGAATATGCTTTATATTGATGATCGTGAAAAACCGCTAAGCCTGCAAATTTTCGGTGGTGAAAAAGAAACGCTTGTTGAAGCAGCGCAATTCGTTGATCGGAATACGAATGCTGATATCATTGACATAAATATGGGCTGCCCTGTTCCGAAAATCACAAAATGTGATGCAGGTGCAAAATGGCTCTTGGACCCTGATAAAATCTATGAAATGGTTGCCAGTGTTGTCGATGCAGTTGAAAAACCTGTTACAGTAAAAATGAGGATGGGCTGGGACGAACAACATATTTTTGCAGTAAAAAATGCGCAAGCAGTGGAACGAGCTGGAGGGAAAGCTGTTGCTTTACATGGCCGGACACGTGTTCAAATGTATGAAGGAAAATCGAATTGGGATATCATCCGTGAAGTAAAACAATCCGTTAACATTCCAATCATCGGGAACGGTGATGTTCAGACACCGCAGGATGCTAAAAGAATGCTTGATGAAACAGGCTGTGATGGCGTTATGATTGGCAGAGCAGCTTTAGGTAATCCGTGGATGATTTACCGCACAGTACAATACCTTGAAACAGGAAAACTAATGGGAGAACCTTCTGTTCGTGAAAAAATGGATGTCTGTATTCTTCATTTAGACCGTTTAATCGCACTAAAAGATGAGTATATCGCAGTACGTGAAATGCGCAAACATGCAGCATGGTACTTAAAAGGTATTCACGGCAATGCAAGAGTGCGTAATTTAATCAATGAAATAAACACCAGAGAAGATCTAGTTACACTATTAAATCAACTAGTCCTTAATTTGGAAGGTGATGAAGAAGACCAGGCTATTGTAGGTTAATTCGGCACGCCTGCGCTTTGAGTGGAAATCAATAGACAAGTTTAACACAATGATTAAATAAGATAAAAAAGAGTAGAATTTGACTTTTAGAATACCTTTTTCTATAATACCTGTGTTAAAGATGAAGACTGCCAGTGGAAATACTGGCAGTTTTTATATATATTTATACATTTTTAATGTCTGTTTCCTTAAGTTTGTGTAAAATAGTAAAGTATGTATATAAATTAGATAGCTGTTCAACATTGCTATTTACATATTGAGATGAAAATAATTGGAGTGATAAATCATGAGTCAAGAAGAATTAAATGATCAATTTCTCGTCAGACGTGAAAAAATGAATCAATTGCGTGAGGATGGAATTGACCCATTTGGTAAACGGTTTGAAAGAACAAATCTCGCAATGGAAATAATAGAAGAATATAACGACCTGGAGAAAGAAGAGCTTGAGGCAAAAAATATTTCAGTTACACTTGCTGGAAGGATTATGACAAAGCGCGGAAAAGGAAAAGCAGGATTTGCTCATATTCAAGACTTATCAGGTCAGGTGCAAATTTATGTAAGAAAGGATGCAGTTGGGGAAGAACGGTATAAAGTTTTCACTTCTGCGGATTTAGGCGATATTGTCGGTGTTACTGGGGTGTTATTTAGAACCCAAACAGGAGAATTATCAATTAAAGTAAAAGACTTTGTTTTCTTAACAAAAGCACTACGTCCATTACCAGACAAATTTCATGGCTTAAAGGATGTTGAGCAGCGATACCGCCAACGTTATTTAGACTTAATTATGAGTCAAGAAAGCAAGGAAACATTTATTACACGCAGTAAAATTATTCAGTCAATGCGTCGCTATTTAGATGATCATGGATATTTAGAAGTTGAAACACCTATGATGCACGCTATTGCCGGAGGTGCAGCAGCTCGTCCGTTTATCACCCATCATAATGCACTTGATATGCCTCTCTTTATGCGTATAGCCATTGAACTTCATTTGAAACGATTAATTGTCGGTGGACTTGAAAAAGTATATGAAATTGGCCGCGTATTTCGGAATGAAGGTGTTTCAACAAGGCATAATCCTGAATTTACGATGATTGAGCTTTATGAAGCATATGCTGACTTTAGAGACATTATGAGTCTTACTGAAAATTTAATTGCTCATATCGCTCAAGAAGTACTTGGTACAACACAAATTAAGTATGGTGAATATGATGTTGACCTTCAACCTGAGTGGAAAAGACTGCATATGGTTGATGCGATTAAAGAATATACTGGTGTAGACTTCTGGAAAGAGATGAGTGTAGAAGAAGCCCGCCAACTTGCTAAAGAAAATGGCGTTGGAATTACAGAACATATGCAATATGGTCATATCGTTAATGAATTCTTTGAACAAAAAGTAGAAGAAAAATTAATTCAGCCAACATTTATTTATGGACATCCAGTTGAAATCTCACCTCTTGCAAAGAAAAATGAAGAGGATCCAAGATTTACTGATCGTTTTGAGCTCTTTATTGTTGCGCGTGAGCATGCTAACGCATTTACAGAATTAAACGATCCTATCGATCAGAGAGAGCGTTTTGAAGCGCAATTGAAAGAACGTGAACAAGGTAACGATGAAGCACATATGATGGACGAGGATTTTGTCGAAGCACTTGAGTACGGAATGCCACCAACAGGCGGATTAGGAATTGGCATTGACCGTCTGGTTATGCTATTAACAAATTCGCCATCCATTCGTGATGTATTGTTATTCCCACTAATGCGTCTTCGTTAAGACGATCTAAGGCACCGAGTTTCTCGGTGCCTTTATTAATCAAAACAGCTTTAGTGAGGGTTATAAGTAAATTTGTCGAAAAAAGTGATAAAAGCTATTGCGTATATCAAATAATAGTGATATAGTATTAAATGTTGCTGCAAGACAGCAAAAATAAATATTAAAAAGTTATTGACAACACGTTAACAACTTGGTAATATTATAAAGTCGTCTTTGAGTGATGATGATATTGTTCTTTGAAAACTAAACAAACAAAAACGTCAACAATAAAAATATAGTGAAGCGAGTCTTCACTAGCCAACGTAACATTTATGAGCTAACTCATACTCTTATCGGAGAGTTTGATCCTGGCTCAGGACGAACGCTGGCGGCGTGCCTAATACATGCAAGTCGAGCGAATCATTAGGAGCTTGCTCCTGATGGTTAGCGGCGGACGGGTGAGTAACACGTGGGCAACCTGCCTGTAAGACTGGGATAACACCGGAAGTCGGTGCTAATACCGGATAATTCTTCACCTCTCATGAGGTGAAGCTGAAAGTCGGTTTCGGCTGACACTTACAGATGGGCCCGCGGCGCATTAGCTAGTTGGTGAGGTAACGGCTCACCAAGGCGACGATGCGTAGCCGACCTGAGAGGGTGATCGGCCACACTGGGACTGAGACACGGCCCAGACTCCTACGGGAGGCAGCAGTAGGGAATCTTCCGCAATGGACGAAAGTCTGACGGAGCAACGCCGCGTGAGTGATGAAGGCCTTCGGGTCGTAAAACTCTGTTGTTAGGGAAGAACAAGTATCGGAGTAACTGACGGTACCTTGACGGTACCTAACCAGAAAGCCACGGCTAACTACGTGCCAGCAGCCGCGGTAATACGTAGGTGGCAAGCGTTGTCCGGAATTATTGGGCGTAAAGCGCGCGCAGGCGGTCCTTTAAGTCTGATGTGAAAGCCCACGGCTCAACCGTGGAGGGTCATTGGAAACTGGGGGACTTGAGTGCAGAAGAGGAAAGCGGAATTCCACGTGTAGCGGTGAAATGCGTAGAGATGTGGAGGAACACCAGTGGCGAAGGCGGCTTTCTGGTCTGTAACTGACGCTGAGGCGCGAAAGCGTGGGGAGCAAACAGGATTAGATACCCTGGTAGTCCACGCCGTAAACGATGAGTGCTAAGTGTTAGAGGGTTTCCGCCCTTTAGTGCTGCAGCTAACGCATTAAGCACTCCGCCTGGGGAGTACGGCCGCAAGGCTGAAACTCAAAGGAATTGACGGGGGCCCGCACAAGCGGTGGAGCATGTGGTTTAATTCGAAGCAACGCGAAGAACCTTACCAGGTCTTGACATCCTCTGACACTCCTAGAGATAGGACGTTCCCCTTCGGGGGACAGAGTGACAGGTGGTGCATGGTTGTCGTCAGCTCGTGTCGTGAGATGTTGGGTTAAGTCCCGCAACGAGCGCAACCCTTGATCTTAGTTGCCAGCATTTAGTTGGGCACTCTAAGGTGACTGCCGGTGACAAACCGGAGGAAGGTGGGGATGACGTCAAATCATCATGCCCCTTATGACCTGGGCTACACACGTGCTACAATGGATGGTACAAAGGGCAGCGAAGCCGCGAGGTGGAGCCAATCCCATAAAACCATTCTCAGTTCGGATTGTAGGCTGCAACTCGCCTACATGAAGCCGGAATCGCTAGTAATCGCGGATCAGCATGCCGCGGTGAATACGTTCCCGGGCCTTGTACACACCGCCCGTCACACCACGAGAGTTTGTAACACCCGAAGTCGGTGGGGTAACCGTAAGGAGCCAGCCGCCTAAGGTGGGACAGATGATTGGGGTGAAGTCGTAACAAGGTAGCCGTATCGGAAGGTGCGGCTGGATCACCTCCTTTCTAAGGAAAATGTCCTAACGGACATCACAGATTGTTTGACGGATTTTGTTTGTTTAGTTTTGAGGGAATAATTCTCTCAAAGTTTATTTTTGTTCCTTGAAAACTAGATAATCGTATAAGAAGAAGTCAAGAAAGAACCGAGTAATCGCCATTTTAGTTTTCTCTCTTATTTAATTAAGAAGAAAAAAACCTTTTAGGTTAAGTTAGAAAGGGCGCACGGTGGATGCCTTGGCACTAGGAGCCGATGAAGGACGGTACTAACACCGATATGCTTCGGGGAGCTGTAAGTAAGCTTTGATCCTGAGATTTCCGAATGGGGGAACCCACTGCTCGTAATGGAGTAGTATCTTTATCTGAATACATAGGATAATGAAGGCAGACCCTGGGAACTGAAACATCTAAGTACCCGGAGGAAGAGAAAGCAATTGCGATTCCCTAAGTAGCGGCGAGCGAAATGGGAACAGCCCAAACCGAAAGGCTTGCCTTTCGGGGTTGTAGGACACTCTACATGGAGTTACAAAGGAACGGGGTAAATGAAGCGATCTGGAAAGGTCCGTCATAGAAGGTAAAAACCCTGTAGTTGAAACTTCGTTCCCTCCTGAGTGGATCCTGAGTACGGCCGGACACGTGAAATCCGGCTGGAAGCTGGGAGGACCATCTCCCAAGGCTAAATACTCCCTAGTGACCGATAGTGAACCAGTACCGTGAGGGAAAGGTGAAAAGCACCCCGGAAGGGGAGTGAAACAGTTCCTGAAACCGTGTGCCTACAAGTAGTCAAAGCCCTTTTATGGGTAATGGCGTGCCTTTTGTAGAATGAACCGGCGAGTTACGATCCCATGCAAGGTTAAGTTGATGAAACGGAGCCGCAGCGAAAGCGAGTCTGAATAGGGCGATTTTAGTATGTGGTCGTAGACCCGAAACCAGGTGATCTACCCATGTCCAGGGTGAAGGTAGGGTAACACCTACTGGAGGCCCGAACCGACGCACGTTGAAAAGTGCGCGGATGAGGTGTGGGTAGCGGAGAAATTCCAATCGAACTTGGAGATAGCTGGTTCTCTCCGAAATAGCTTTAGGGCTAGCCTCACGTTGTAAGAGTCTTGGAGGTAGAGCACTGTTTGGACTAGGGGCCCTCATCGGGTTACCGAATTCAGACAAACTCCGAATGCCAAAGACTTATCCGTGGGAGTCAGACTGCGAGTGATAAGATCCGTAGTCAAAAGGGAAACAGCCCAGACCACCAGCTAAGGTCCCAAAGTATACGTTAAGTGGAAAAGGATGTGGAGTTGCTTAGACAACCAGGATGTTGGCTCAGAAGCAGCCACCATTTAAAGAGTGCGTAATAGCTCACTGGTCGAGTGACTCTGCGCCGAAAATGTACCTGGGCTAAACGTATCACCGAAGCTGTGGGTGGACACCATTAGGTGTCCGCGGTAGGAGAGCGTTCTAAGGGCGTTGAAGCTAGACCGTAAGGACTGGTGGAGCGCTTAGAAGTGAGAATGCCGGTATGAGTAGCGAAAGATGAGTGAGAATCTCATCCACCGAATGCCTAAGGTTTCCTGAGGAAGGCTCGTCCGCTCAGGGTTAGTCGGGACCTAAGCCGAGGCCGAAAGGCGTAGGCGATGGATAACAGGTTGATATTCCTGTACCACCTCTTTATCGTTTGAGCAACGGGGGGACGCAGGAGGATAGGGTAAGCGCACTGCTGGATATGTGCGTGTAAGCAGTTAGGCTGGTGAATAGGAAAATCCGTTCACCGCAAAGGCTGAGCTGTGATGCCGAGGGAAATATAGTACCGAAGTTCCTGATTCCACACTGCCAAGAAAAGCCTCTAGCGAGATAAAAGGTGCCCGTACCGCAAACCGACACAGGTAGGCGAGGAGAGAATCCTAAGGTGAGCGAGAGAACTCTCGTTAAGGAACTCGGCAAAATGACCCCGTAACTTCGGGAGAAGGGGTGCTCTTTGGGGTTAATCGCCCTGAAGAGCCGCAGTGAATAGGTCCAGGCGACTGTTTAGCAAAAACACAGGTCTCTGCGAAGCCGCAAGGCGAAGTATAGGGGCTGACGCCTGCCCGGTGCTGGAAGGTTAAGAGGAGGGGTTAGCGCAAGCGAAGCTCTGAATCGAAGCCCCAGTAAACGGCGGCCGTAACTATAACGGTCCTAAGGTAGCGAAATTCCTTGTCGGGTAAGTTCCGACCCGCACGAAAGGCGTAACGATCTGGACACTGTCTCAACGAGAGACTCGGTGAAATTATAGTACCTGTGAAGATGCAGGTTACCCGCGACAGGACGGAAAGACCCCATGGAGCTTTACTGTAGCCTGATATTGAATTTTGGTACAGCTTGTACAGGATAGGTAGGAGCCTTTGAAGCCGGAGCGCCAGCTTCGGTGGAGGCATTGGTGGGATACTACCCTGGCTGTATTGAAATTCTAACCCGCACCCCTTATCGGGGTGGGAGACAGTGTCAGGTGGGCAGTTTGACTGGGGCGGTCGCCTCCTAAAGAGTAACGGAGGCGCCCAAAGGTTCCCTCAGAATGGTTGGAAATCATTCGCAGAGTGTAAAGGCACAAGGGAGCTTGACTGCGAGACCTACAAGTCGAGCAGGGACGAAAGTCGGGCTTAGTGATCCGGTGGTTCCGCATGGAAGGGCCATCGCTCAACGGATAAAAGCTACCCTGGGGATAACAGGCTTATCTCCCCCAAGAGTCCACATCGACGGGGAGGTTTGGCACCTCGATGTCGGCTCATCGCATCCTGGGGCTGTAGTCGGTCCCAAGGGTTGGGCTGTTCGCCCATTAAAGCGGTACGCGAGCTGGGTTCAGAACGTCGTGAGACAGTTCGGTCCCTATCCGTCGTGGGCGCAGGAAATTTGAGAGGAGCTGTCCTTAGTACGAGAGGACCGGGATGGACGCACCGCTGGTGTACCAGTTGTCTTGCCAAAGGCATCGCTGGGTAGCTATGTGCGGACGGGATAAGTGCTGAAAGCATCTAAGCATGAAGCCCCCCTCGAGATGAGATTTCCCATAGCGTCAAGCTAGTAAGATCCCTGAAAGATGATCAGGTTGATAGGTCAGAGGTGGAAGCGCGGTGACGTGTGGAGCTGACTGATACTAATCGATCGAGGACTTAACCAATAGTAATGATTATTCGTTCTTTACACTTCTTCTGATTATCTAGTTTTGAGGGAATAAACCTCAATTCAATAAGTCTGGTAATAATGGCGAGAAGGTCACACCCGTTCCCATACCGAACACGGAAGTTAAGCTTCTCAGCGCCGATGGTAGTTGGGACGAAAGTCCCTGTGAGAGTAGGACGTTGCCAGGCTTTTATTTTGGAGGATTAGCTCAGCTGGGAGAGCATCTGCCTTACAAGCAGAGGGTCGGCGGTTCGATCCCGTCATCCTCCACCATATTTTTTTGCCGGCCTAGCTCAATTGGTAGAGCAACTGACTTGTAATCAGTAGGTTGGGGGTTCAAGTCCTCTGGCCGGCACCACCTTTTCAACCCATCAGTTGAAAGTAGGGCCATTAGCTTAGTTGGTAGAGCATCTGACTCTTAATCAGAGGGTCGAAGGTTCGAATCCTTCATGGCCCATACGTAGATGCGGGTTGGAATATTATTTATTTTTACGAGCCATTAGCTCAGTCGGTAGAGCAGATTGCTTACTCCATTGAATAAGCTTCTGCGGCAATCTGCGAGAAAAATCGGGAGATTTTTTGAGCATCTGACTACGAAATAAAAGATTAGTGAATGATTTTTAGTATGAGCCATTAGCTCAGTCGGTAGAGCATCTGACTTTTAATCAGAGGGTCGAAGGTTCGAGTCCTTCATGGCTCACCATTCATGTTAATATGCGGGTGTGGCGGAATTGGCAGACGCACCAGACTTAGGATCTGGCGCCGCAAGGCGTGGGGGTTCGACTCCCTTCACCCGCACCATTTAAATAATTTGCGGAAGTAGTTCAGTGGTAGAACATCACCTTGCCAAGGTGGGGGTCGCGGGTTCGAATCCCGTCTTCCGCTTCAATATTGCCGGGGTGGCGGAACTGGCAGACGCACAGGACTTAAAATCCTGCGGTAGGTGACTACCGTACCGGTTCGATTCCGGTCCTCGGCACCATTTTTAAAAGATATGCGCCAGTAGCTCAATTGGATAGAGCGTCTGACTACGGATCAGAAGGTTATGGGTTCGACTCCTTTCTGGCGCGCCAATCTTTAACGGGAAGTAGCTCAGCTTGGTAGAGCACTTGGTTTGGGACCAAGGGGTCGCAGGTTCGAATCCTGTCTTCCCGACCATTAACAACATATTATAAATTATATTTGGGGGATTAGCTCAGCTGGGAGAGCGCCTGCTTTGCACGCAGGAGGTCAGCGGTTCGATCCCGCTATCCTCCACCAAATAGTTTTAAAATATAATTGACAAATGTTTTTGAGTTTGTTATTATATAAAGGTTGCTTCAAGCAACAGTAATATTGTTCTTTGAAAACTAAACAAACAAAAACGTCAACAATAAAAATATAGTGAAGCAAGCCTTCACTAGCCAACGTAACATTTATGAGCTAACTCATACTCTTTAATGGAGAGTTTGATCCTGGCTCAGGACGAACGCTGGCGGCGTGCCTAATACATGCAAGTCGAGCGAATCATTAGGAGCTTGCTCCTGATGGTTAGCGGCGGACGGGTGAGTAACACGTGGGCAACCTGCCTGTAAGACTGGGATAACACCGGAAGTCGGTGCTAATACCGGATAATTCTTCACCTCTCATGAGGTGAAGCTGAAAGTCGGTTTCGGCTGACACTTACAGATGGGCCCGCGGCGCATTAGCTAGTTGGTGAGGTAACGGCTCACCAAGGCGACGATGCGTAGCCGACCTGAGAGGGTGATCGGCCACACTGGGACTGAGACACGGCCCAGACTCCTACGGGAGGCAGCAGTAGGGAATCTTCCGCAATGGACGAAAGTCTGACGGAGCAACGCCGCGTGAGTGATGAAGGCCTTCGGGTCGTAAAACTCTGTTGTTAGGGAAGAACAAGTATCGGAGTAACTGACGGTACCTTGACGGTACCTAACCAGAAAGCCACGGCTAACTACGTGCCAGCAGCCGCGGTAATACGTAGGTGGCAAGCGTTGTCCGGAATTATTGGGCGTAAAGCGCGCGCAGGCGGTCCTTTAAGTCTGATGTGAAAGCCCACGGCTCAACCGTGGAGGGTCATTGGAAACTGGGGGACTTGAGTGCAGAAGAGGAAAGCGGAATTCCACGTGTAGCGGTGAAATGCGTAGAGATGTGGAGGAACACCAGTGGCGAAGGCGGCTTTCTGGTCTGTAACTGACGCTGAGGCGCGAAAGCGTGGGGAGCAAACAGGATTAGATACCCTGGTAGTCCACGCCGTAAACGATGAGTGCTAAGTGTTAGAGGGTTTCCGCCCTTTAGTGCTGCAGCTAACGCATTAAGCACTCCGCCTGGGGAGTACGGCCGCAAGGCTGAAACTCAAAGGAATTGACGGGGGCCCGCACAAGCGGTGGAGCATGTGGTTTAATTCGAAGCAACGCGAAGAACCTTACCAGGTCTTGACATCCTCTGACACTCCTAGAGATAGGACGTTCCCCTTCGGGGGACAGAGTGACAGGTGGTGCATGGTTGTCGTCAGCTCGTGTCGTGAGATGTTGGGTTAAGTCCCGCAACGAGCGCAACCCTTGATCTTAGTTGCCAGCATTTAGTTGGGCACTCTAAGGTGACTGCCGGTGACAAACCGGAGGAAGGTGGGGATGACGTCAAATCATCATGCCCCTTATGACCTGGGCTACACACGTGCTACAATGGATGGTACAAAGGGCAGCGAAGCCGCGAGGTGGAGCCAATCCCATAAAACCATTCTCAGTTCGGATTGTAGGCTGCAACTCGCCTACATGAAGCCGGAATCGCTAGTAATCGCGGATCAGCATGCCGCGGTGAATACGTTCCCGGGCCTTGTACACACCGCCCGTCACACCACGAGAGTTTGTAACACCCGAAGTCGGTGGGGTAACCGTAAGGAGCCAGCCGCCTAAGGTGGGACAGATGATTGGGGTGAAGTCGTAACAAGGTAGCCGTATCGGAAGGTGCGGCTGGATCACCTCCTTTCTAAGGAAAATGTCCTAACGGACATCACAGATTGTTTGACGGATTTTGTTTGTTTAGTTTTGAGGGAATAATTCTCTCAAAGTTTATTTTTGTTCCTTGAAAACTAGATAATCGTATAAGAAGAAGTCAAGAAAGAACCGAGTAATCGCCATTTTAGTTTTCTCTCTTATTTAATTAAGAAGAAAAAAACCTTTTAGGTTAAGTTAGAAAGGGCGCACGGTGGATGCCTTGGCACTAGGAGCCGATGAAGGACGGTACTAACACCGATATGCTTCGGGGAGCTGTAAGTAAGCTTTGATCCGGAGATTTCCGAATGGGGGAACCCACTGCTCGTAATGGAGTAGTATCTTTATCTGAATACATAGGATAATGAAGGCAGACCCGGGGAACTGAAACATCTAAGTACCCGGAGGAAGAGAAAGCAATTGCGATTCCCTAAGTAGCGGCGAGCGAAATGGGAACAGCCCAAACCGAAAGGCTTGCCTTTCGGGGTTGTAGGACACTCTACATGGAGTTACAAAGGAACGGGGTAAATGAAGCGATCTGGAAAGGTCCGTCATAGAAGGTAAAAACCCTGTAGTTGAAACTTCGTTCCCTCCTGAGTGGATCCTGAGTACGGCCGGACACGTGAAATCCGGTCGGAAGCTGGGAGGACCATCTCCCAAGGCTAAATACTCCCTAGTGACCGATAGTGAACCAGTACCGTGAGGGAAAGGTGAAAAGCACCCGGAAGGGGAGTGAAACAGTTCCTGAAACCGTGTGCCTACAAGTAGTCAAAGCCCTTTTATGGGTAATGGCGTGCCTTTTGTAGAATAACCGGCGAGTTACGATCCCATGCAAGGTTAAGTTGATGAAACGGAGCCGCAGCGAAAGCGAGTCTGAATAGGGCGATTTTAGTATGTGGTCGTAGACCCGAAACCAGGTGATCTACCCATGTCCAGGGTGAAGGTAGGGTAACACCTACTGGAGGCCCGAACCGACGCACGTTGAAAAGTGCGCGGATGAGGTGTGGGTAGCGGAGAAATTCCAATCGAACTTGGAGATAGCTGGTTCTCTCCGAAATAGCTTTAGGGCTAGCCTCACGTTGTAAGAGTCTTGGAGGTAGAGCACTGTTTGGACTAGGGGCCCTCATCGGGTTACCGAATTCAGACAAACTCCGAATGCCAAAGACTTATCCGTGGGAGTCAGACTGCGAGTGATAAGATCCGTAGTCAAAAGGGAAACAGCCCAGACCACCAGCTAAGGTCCCAAAGTATACGTTAAGTGGAAAAGGATGTGGAGTTGCTTAGACAACCAGGATGTTGGCTCAGAAGCAGCCACCATTTAAAGAGTGCGTAATAGCTCACTGGTCGAGTGACTCTGCGCCGAAAATGTACCGGGGCTAAACGTATCACCGAAGCTGTGGGTGGACACCATTAGGTGTCCGCGGTAGGAGAGCGTTCTAAGGGCGTTGAAGCTAGACCGTAAGGACTGGTGGAGCGCTTAGAAGTGAGAATGCCGGTATGAGTAGCGAAAGATGAGTGAGAATCTCATCCACCGAATGCCTAAGGTTTCCTGAGGAAGGCTCGTCCGCTCAGGGTTAGTCGGGACCTAAGCCGAGGCCGAAAGGCGTAGGCGATGGATAACAGGTTGATATTCCTGTACCACCTCTTTATCGTTTGAGCAACGGGGGGACGCAGGAGGATAGGGTAAGCGCACTGCTGGATATGTGCGTGTAAGCAGTTAGGCTGGTGAATAGGAAAATCCGTTCACCGCAAAGGCTGAGCTGTGATGCCGAGGGAAATATAGTACCGAAGTTCCTGATTCCACACTGCCAAGAAAAGCCTCTAGCGAGATAAAAGGTGCCCGTACCGCAAACCGACACAGGTAGGCGAGGAGAGAATCCTAAGGTGAGCGAGAGAACTCTCGTTAAGGAACTCGGCAAAATGACCCCGTAACTTCGGGAGAAGGGGTGCTCTTTGGGGTTAATCGCCCTGAAGAGCCGCAGTGAATAGGTCCAGGCGACTGTTTAGCAAAAACACAGGTCTCTGCGAAGCCGCAAGGCGAAGTATAGGGGCTGACGCCTGCCCGGTGCTGGAAGGTTAAGAGGAGGGGTTAGCGCAAGCGAAGCTCTGAATCGAAGCCCCAGTAAACGGCGGCCGTAACTATAACGGTCCTAAGGTAGCGAAATTCCTTGTCGGGTAAGTTCCGACCCGCACGAAAGGCGTAACGATCTGGACACTGTCTCAACGAGAGACTCGGTGAAATTATAGTACCTGTGAAGATGCAGGTTACCCGCGACAGGACGGAAAGACCCCATGGAGCTTTACTGTAGCCTGATATTGAATTTTGGTACAGCTTGTACAGGATAGGTAGGAGCCTTTGAAGCCGGAGCGCCAGCTTCGGTGGAGGCATTGGTGGGATACTACCCTGGCTGTATTGAAATTCTAACCCGCACCCCTTATCGGGGTGGGAGACAGTGTCAGGTGGGCAGTTTGACTGGGGCGGTCGCCTCCTAAAGAGTAACGGAGGCGCCCAAAGGTTCCCTCAGAATGGTTGGAAATCATTCGCAGAGTGTAAAGGCACAAGGGAGCTTGACTGCGAGACCTACAAGTCGAGCAGGGACGAAAGTCGGGCTTAGTGATCCGGTGGTTCCGCATGGAAGGGCCATCGCTCAACGGATAAAAGCTACCCTGGGGATAACAGGCTTATCTCCCCCAAGAGTCCACATCGACGGGGAGGTTTGGCACCTCGATGTCGGCTCATCGCATCCTGGGGCTGTAGTCGGTCCCAAGGGTTGGGCTGTTCGCCCATTAAAGCGGTACGCGAGCTGGGTTCAGAACGTCGTGAGACAGTTCGGTCCCTATCCGTCGTGGGCGCAGGAAATTTGAGAGGAGCTGTCCTTAGTACGAGAGGACCGGGATGGACGCACCGCTGGTGTACCAGTTGTCTTGCCAAAGGCATCGCTGGGTAGCTATGTGCGGACGGGATAAGTGCTGAAAGCATCTAAGCATGAAGCCCCCCTCGAGATGAGATTTCCCATAGCGTCAAGCTAGTAAGATCCCTGAAAGATGATCAGGTTGATAGGTCAGAGGTGGAAGCGCGGTGACGTGTGGAGCTGACTGATACTAATCGATCGAGGACTTAACCAATAGTAATGATTATTCGTTCTTTACACTTCTTCTGATTATCTAGTTTTGAGGGAATAAACCTCAATTCAATAAGTCTGGTAATAATGGCGAGAAGGTCACACCCGTTCCCATACCGAACACGGAAGTTAAGCTTCTCAGCGCCGATGGTAGTTGGGACGAAAGTCCCTGTGAGAGTAGGACGTTGCCAGGCACAAAGAAGACAACCTGATGGGTTGTCTTTTTGTATAATAAGATACAATTTTGCATAACGGTCTATAGTTGTTTGATACGATATTATATCCGTAAACTTTGCACTTATATCCGAACATTTCTTGATATATCCGCAAACTTACAACCTTTTTCTGAACTCTCCGATATATCCGTAAACTTTGCACTTATATCCGAACATTTCTTGATATATCCGCAAACTTACAACCTTTTTCTGAACTCCCCGATATATCCGTAAACTTTGCACTTATATCCGAACATTTCTTGATATATCCGTAAACTTACAACCTTTTTCTGAACTCCCCGATATATCCGTAAACTTTGCACTTATATCCGAACATTTCTTGATATATCCGTAACTTATCATCTTTTATCTGAACTCCCCGATATATTCGGAACTCACCCCACCTTTTCCGAACAAATCTCTCATATATCCGTAACCTTTAGTCAGTTATCCGTATCTAAAACTATCTTTAATTTCTAGATGATATATTCGGAAAAATAGACGTTTCCCCACGATCTTTTATTTTTTCTCATTAAAGAGTTAAAAAGATTGAAAAAATTAATGTTTCACAATGGCGAGATTTGGAGAAAATATTACAGTAGCATTTCGTTGCAACTAAACATATACTTCATGTATAATTTATGTCAAATATAGTCAAAGTCAGATTGGGGGGTGGTTAGATGAGAAACATCTCCGATATAATAGAAAGCTACTTAAAGCATGTTTTAGAATTGAGCGAAGAGGACCTCGTTGAAATCAAACGCAGTGAAGTTGCAGACAAGTTCCAATGCGTACCATCACAAATAAATTACGTCATTAACACAAGGTTTACCGTAGAAAGAGGATACATTGTAGAAAGCAAGCGTGGCGGCGGCGGATATATTCGGATTATGAAAGTTG
Source organism: Neobacillus sp. PS3-12 (assembly GCF_030915385.1). Lineage (GTDB taxonomy): Bacteria > Bacillota > Bacilli > Bacillales > Cytobacillaceae > JAEVLT01. Next base: position 2,705,759 of record NZ_CP133268.1, read on the forward strand.
AATCTCATGATGCCGCACACCTAATCGACCATTTATTGTCACTTTTACAAAACAGGATAAGTCAATCAAGTGCCGAAGATATAATATACAGACTTGTCCATGAGGAGATCATCACAAACCGAGAAGCAAAAATTATGTTAAGTGTGATTGACCGATCTGTTTTATATATTGATCTTCCATACCGTGATGAATTACGCTCAAGAATGCTAAAGGCAATGTTAACTTCTTTACGATATAAATAAAGCAGCAGGAGAGGTGAATTTATGATTTGCCAAGAATGTAATCAAAGGCCGGCTACACTGCATTTCACAAAAATTATCAATGGTGAAAAAACCGAGGTACACCTTTGTGAGAAGTGTGCACAAGAAAAAGGCGAAATGTTTATGTTCAGTGGGGAATCTGGTTTTACTTTCAATAACCTATTAGCTGGGCTTCTAAACATTGATACTTCGTTTAAGCAAAAAAACAAAAATACATTTCAGCGAGAGGAAATCCTTCAATGTGATCGCTGTGGAATGACGTTTCCTCAGTTCGTAAAAATAGGACGTATTGGATGTTCTCACTGCTATGATACTTTTAAAGATGAATTGAAACCTGTACTGAAACGCTTGCACAGTGGTAATTGGACCCATAACGGTAAAATTCCAAAGCGTAGTGGCGGGGGAATTCAATTAAGAAAGAGAATTGAAGATTTAAAAAGTGAGCTGAAAAATTCAATTATCCAGGAGGAATTTGAAAAAGCAGCATACCTTAGAGACGAAATTCGTTCCCTTGAACAGGATTTAACGGAAAACCAAGAGGGAGGGAAATAACGTGTCATTAGAGCAGTTTTTAAATAATGCGATTAGCCCTTGGATGAGTAAGGAAGGACCGGATTCTGATATTGTACTAAGCTTCTCGGATTCGGTTAGCTCGAAACTTTGAAGATTATAAATTTCCTACTTTGTTTACACCAGAAGAAGCTAGAGAGATTGTTAGGAAGATGGAAGATATAATTTTCTCTTCCGAATTTAATCAGTATGGATCAATGGAATTATTAAAAATAGAAGAAATGCAGCCGCTGCAAAAACGGGTATTGGTTGAAAAGCACTTGATCAGCCCGCAGCTTTCAGAAGAATCCCCATATGGCGCTTGCTTGTTAACTGAAAATGAAGAAGTCAGTATTATGATTAATGAAGAGGACCATGTTCGCATCCAGTGCCTTTTCCCGGGTTTGCAATTATCAGAAGCACTTAACGCTGCCAACGAGGTTGATGATTGGCTTGAAGGAAATACCCAATTTGCATTTTCTGAGAAGTGTGGATATTTAACAAGTTGTCCAACGAATGTAGGAACAGGTCTCCGTGCTTCCGTTATGATGCATCTTCCAGGATTAATTTTAACACAGCAAATTAATCGAATTATACCGGCAATTAACCAATTAGGATTAGTTGTTAGAGGAATTTATGGGGAAGGTAGCGAAGCATTAGGTAACCTTTTTCAAATTTCTAATCAAATCACCCTTGGAAAATCCGAGTATGACATTGTTGAAGATTTGAAGAGTGTGGTACATCAATTGATTTCCCAAGAAAGGTCTGCCCGAGAAGCATTACGAAAGACTTCTAACATAGAATTAGAAGATAGGGTGTTTCGGTCCTTGGGAACTTTGGGAAATTGCCGAATTATTGAATCAAAAGAAGCAGCACGATGTTTATCAGATGTTCGGCTAGGAATTGATATGGGTTATATTAAAAATATTTCTAAAAATATTTTAAATGAATTAATGATCTTAACGCAGCCAGGCTTTTTACAGCAGTATGCCGGTGGTCCATTAAGGCCAAATGAACGGGATATTAGAAGAGCAGCACTTATTAGGGAACGTCTCAAAATGGAAAAGAGAAAAGGCGAGGAGGAATAGACGATGATGTTTGGCCGATTTACTGAGAGAGCACAAAAGGTTTTGGCTTTAGCACAAGAGGAAGCAATTCGTATAGGACATAATAATATTGGAACAGAGCATATTTTATTAGGTTTAGTTCGCGAAGGCGAAGGGATTGCAGCAAAGGCATTGTTTGGGCTTGGTTTAGGTGCAGAAAAGATTCAACAGGAAGTTGAAAACTTAATTGGGAAAGGCCAAGAGTCAACGCAGACCATTCATTATACTCCAAGAGCAAAAAAGGTTATTGAACTATCAATGGACGAAGCTAGAAAACTTGGTCACTCTTACGTTGGGACAGAGCATATTCTGCTTGGTTTAATTCGCGAAGGTGAAGGAGTTGCCGCAAGAGTTTTAAATAACCTGGGTGTCAGCCTCAATAAGGCACGTCAGCAAGTACTTCAATTATTAGGAAGCAATGAGTCAAGCGGGCATCAAGGGGGAGCATCAACCAATGCCAACACGCCTACCCTAGATAGCCTAGCAAGAGACTTAACAGCAATTGCCAGAGAGGGTACACTTGATCCGGTTATTGGACGAAGCAAAGAGATTCAACGTGTCATTGAAGTCTTGAGCCGCCGAACAAAAAATAACCCAGTATTGATTGGTGAGCCTGGAGTTGGTAAAACAGCAATTGCCGAAGGCCTTGCCCAGCAAATTGTTCATAATGAAGTGCCCGAGATTCTCCGTGATAAGCGTGTGATGACGCTTGATATGGGAACTGTCGTAGCGGGTACAAAATACCGTGGTGAATTTGAAGACCGCTTAAAGAAAGTAATGGATGAAATTCGCCAGGCAGGAAATATTATTTTATTCATTGATGAGCTTCACACTTTAATTGGTGCCGGTGGAGCAGAAGGTGCGATCGATGCTTCTAATATCTTAAAACCATCACTTGCCCGTGGAGAATTGCAGTGTATTGGGGCCACGACTCTTGATGAATATCGTAAATATATCGAAAAAGATGCTGCTTTAGAGCGACGCTTCCAGCCAATCCGTGTCGATGAACCAACACTGGAAGAGTCCATTCAAATATTAAAGGGTTTAAGAGATCGCTATGAAGCACACCACCGTGTTTCAATCAACGATGCTGCAATTGACGCAGCTGTCAAGCTTTCAGATCGTTATATTTCCGATCGGTTCTTGCCGGATAAAGCCATTGACTTAATTGATGAGGCAGGTTCGAAAGTACGTCTTCGTTCCTATACAACACCGCCTAATTTAAAGGAATTGGAAATTAAGCTTGAGGAAGTTCGCAAGGAAAAGGATGCATCCGTACAGAGTCAGGAATTTGAAAAAGCTGCCTCTTTAAGGGATACAGAGCAGCGCCTGCGTGAACAGCTGGAAGAAACGAAGAAAAATTGGAAGGCACAGCAAGGCAAAGAGAACAGTGAAGTTACCGTTGAGGATATTGCCAGTGTCGTTTCCAGTTGGACGGGTATTCCAGTATCCAAGCTGGCACAAACTGAAACAGAGAAACTATTGAATCTTGAAGAAATCCTTCATTCTCGGGTTATTGGTCAAGAAGAAGCTGTTAAGGCGGTATCAAAAGCAGTCCGCCGTGCCCGTGCTGGATTAAAAGATCCAAAACGTCCAATTGGTTCATTTGTATTTTTAGGACCAACAGGGGTAGGAAAAACAGAGCTGGCTCGTGCACTTGCAGAAGCCATGTTCGGTGATGAGGATGCAATGATTCGGATCGATATGTCTGAATATATGGAAAAGCATTCAACATCCAGACTTGTAGGATCGCCTCCAGGATATGTAGGTTATGAGGAAGGCGGACAATTAACAGAAAAAGTGCGTAGAAAACCTTACTCTGTTATCTTGCTTGATGAAATTGAAAAGGCACATCCAGATGTGTTTAATATCCTCTTGCAGGTTCTTGAAGATGGACGCTTAACGGACTCAAAAGGAAGAACCGTTGACTTCCGTAACACAGTGTTGATCATGACATCCAATGTTGGTGCACAGGCACTGAAGAAGAACAAGTATGTAGGCTTTAACATTCAAGATAGCACGGATCAGGATTACAAAGATATGAAGGGTAAAGTCATGGAAGAATTGAAGAAGGCCTTCCGTCCTGAATTCTTAAACCGTATTGATGAAATAATTGTTTTCCATGCTTTAGAGAAAAAGCATCTTCAGGAAATTGTAACATTGTTGTCAGATCAGTTGGTAAAACGCCTAAAAGAACAAGATATCGCCTTGGAATTAACCGAGTCAGCTAAAGAAAAAATTTCAAAAGAAGGTTATGATCCTGAATATGGGGCACGTCCATTGCGCCGTGCGATTCAAAAACATATTGAAGATCGCCTTTCTGAAGAATTACTAAGGGGTACATTGCTAACAGGGCAGCATGTTATCATTGATGTAGTAGATGATGAATTTAAAGTAAGAACGGCCGAAAAAACCAGCCTGGCAAAATAGGTTTTTGGAAAAATGAATGGAGGTACACGTAAATAACGTTAATCGTGTACCTCTTTTTTTAATGGAAAATCTCGTAGGGGGAGGTGGGAACAATGGCAAAAAGGAAGACAAAGTTTATATGCCAAGAGTGCGGCTATGAGTCTCCAAAATGGATGGGAAAATGCCCTGGCTGCGGCGTATGGAATAAAATGGTGGAGGAAGTAGAAGTAACGGGAACATCTCGAAGAGGGGCCTTTGCTCATTCGCAGGGAGGTCCAATGATTGCATCCAAGCCGACTCCAATCACGTCGATTGAAACGGCCAGTGAACCGCGAATTCTTACTGACCTCAAAGAACTTAATCGAGTTCTGGGGGGAGGTGTAGTCAGAGGTTCCCTTGTTCTAATTGGCGGTGACCCTGGTATTGGAAAGTCAACTCTTTTACTGCAGGTTTCTTCCCAGTTGGCGCATAAAGGTAACCAGGTATTATATATTTCAGGGGAAGAATCATTACGGCAGACAAAGCTTCGGGCTGACAGACTTGGCGTAATGTCAGAAAATCTCCTTGTTTATTCAGAAACAAATCTCGAGGAAATTAATCGAACAATTGATGGGACAAATCCTGACTTTGTTATTATTGATTCCATCCAAACGATTTTTCATCCAGATGTTACTTCTGCCCCGGGAAGTGTGTCACAGGTTCGGGAGTGTACCGCAGAATTAATGAGGATTGGAAAAACAAAAGGAATTGCTGTCTTTATCGTGGGCCACGTTACAAAGGAGGGCTCGATCGCAGGACCACGATTGCTTGAACATATGGTTGATACTGTCCTTTACTTTGAAGGAGAACGACATCATACATATCGGATTTTAAGAGCGGTTAAAAGCCGGTTCGGGTCAACAAATGAAATGGGAATTTTTGAAATGAAAGAAATGGGTCTTGAAGAAGTCGAAAATCCATCGGAAATTTTTCTTGAGGAAAGATCTCGGGGGGCTGCTGGCTCTACCGTTTGTGCCTCCATGGAGGGAACAAGACCTGTTTTAGTAGAAATTCAAGCATTGATTTCGCCTACCAGTTTTGGAAATCCAAGAAGGATGGCGACGGGTATTGATCATAACAGGGTACCACTCTTGATGGCGGTATTGGAAAAGCGGGTTGGTATGCTTTTGCAAAACCAAGACGCTTATTTGAAGGTAGCCGGCGGGTAAAGTTAGATGAACCTGCCATTGACCTTGCCATTGCCGTCAGCATTGCCTCAAGCTTCCGTGATAAATCGACAAGACCGACAGACTGCGTTATTGGAGAAGTCGGATTGACTGGAGAAGTTAGACGTGTCTCGAGAATTGAACAGCGTGTTCAGGAAGCAGCTAAACTTGGTTTTGAACGAGTGATCCTGCCTGCCAACAACTTAGGCGGATGGAAGGGTCCACAGGGAATTGAGTTAATCGGCGTTTCATCTGTGAGTGAGGCATTAGTGGCAACTTTAGGAGGATAGTGAATGGACAATAAACGGTCGAGTGAGCAAACGGTGATGGAGGTACTAAAGTTTATTGCTCCTGGCACTCCCATTCGCGAGGGAATTGATAATGTATTGAGGGCAAATACTGGCGGACTCATTGTCGTGGGCTACAATGAAAAAGTGAGAAGTATCGTAGATGGCGGATTTGAAATCAACTGTTCTTTTACGCCCAGCTATTTATATGAATTGGCAAAAATGGATGGAGCTATCATTTTGAATGAATTGGGCAATAAAATATTATATGCGAATGCCCATCTTGCTCCAGACCCAGGAGTACCATCATCTGAAACGGGGATGCGTCATCGGACAGCTGAGAGGGTGGCAAAACAAACAAAAGCACTTGTCATCGCAATATCACAAAGAAGGAACATTATTACCTTATATCAAGGGAATCTACGTTATGAGCTAAATGATATTGCTGTGATGCTGGCAAAGGCAAATCAAGCGATTCAAACGCTTGAGAAATATAAAATTGTTTATGAACAAGGCGTGGTTAATCTAAGTGTTTTGGAGTTTGAGGAATCTGTTACCTATATTGATTTCTTGCAGGTGCTTCGTCGCTTTGAAATGGTTTTAAAAATAAAAAAAGAGCTATTGGCCTATCTGAGTGAACTGGGAATGGAAGGACGACTGATACGCCTACAAATGAATGAGATCTTAAAAGAGTTAGAAGAATCAGCAGAGCTAATCATTAAGGATTATGCATATGATCGGGACGTAAAGGCACGAGATATATTTTTAAAACTGCAAATGATGGTTAATATTGACCCATTAGAAGATGCTAGTTTGTTAAAAGTAATGGGTTACCAGGGCTATGTTCATCTTGATGAATTTAAGTGCCCGCGCGGATATCGGATTCTTCATAAAATTCCCCGTCTCCCACTTGTGATCATTGAAAATTTAATTAATCGTTTTGGGGAACTTCCAAAGATTGTTGCTGCTTCAGTTGAGGAATTAGATGAAGTGGAAGGAATTGGGGAAGTCAGAGCTCGTAAAATTAAAGAGGGATTCAAGCTAATCAAAGAACGGCTCGTTACAGAACGGCACATGTAAAAAAACAAATGGAAATAATTCCATTTGTTGACACAATATTTTACCGGTGCTAACCTTTAAATATGTAGAAATACCAACCTTTTTAAACCAACTGTTTTTTGGAAAATATATTATATTTCATTGCTGTTACAAATGAAAAAAATATCTATTATCTTACGTTTCAATTTTGTGATTATGTTTATAATGAATAGAAGGAGGTGAAGGAATGTTAAAACGTATCGTTCAAGCTTGTTTCCTAATAACCGGGGGACACTTGGAATACTGTTAATTCCTGATTTATTTTCATTAGTAAGGATTAGTGACAATCCAATCATTAATAACTCGTATGTTTCAGCTATTTTAGGTGCAATTATTTTTTATCTTATTACTTTTTGGGCAGTGGATTATGTCATCGGATTTATTGGATGGGCAGAGGATTCACTAGAAAAGGTCCCTGTAACAGATATTCTGTTTGGCAGTGTCGGATTAATCTTTGGTCTATTGGTGGCTTTTTTAATCGGATTACCTTTAAATGCAATAAAAGTCCCATTATTAAATACAATTGCTCCTATTTTACTTACACTGTTACTTGGTTATTTTGGTTTTCAGGTTGGCTTTAAGAAACGGGACGAGCTTTTGAATCTATTTTCAAATCGAAGGGATAAGAAAAAAACGGGTGAAGAAGAAAGTGATGTGGCAGTCAGCGAGCAGCTGAAAATATTGGATACAAGTGTCATTATTGATGGACGTATTGCTGATATCTGTCAAACAGGCTTTCTTGAAGGCACGATTGTCATTCCGCAATTTGTCCTTGAGGAACTCCAGCACATTGCAGATTCATCAGATGTATTAAAACGAAATCGTGGCAGAAGGGGTCTTGATATTTTAAATCGAATTCAAAAAGAGCTTTCGATTAAAGTAGAGATTTATGAGGGCGATTTTGAAGAAATACAAGAAGTAGACAGCAAACTTGTGAAGTTGGCAAAATTGACAAATGGAATTTTAGTTACGAATGATTTTAATTTAAATAAGGTATGTGAGCTACAAAAGGTCACAGTATTAAATATTAATGATTTAGCAAATGCGGTTAAGCCGGTAGTTCTTCCTGGTGAAGAACTAAATGTACAAGTGATTAAAGACGGGAAAGAGTATCACCAAGGTGTTGCCTATTTGGATGATGGAACAATGATTGTCGTAGAAGAAGGAAGAGAGTATATCGGTAAACGAATCGATGTGCTTGTTACAAGTGTCCTTCAAACATCTGCAGGCAGAATGATTTTTGCAAAACCAAAATTATTGGAAAAAGCGTTGTAAAATAGAAAATGCCTTAAAAGGGCTAGATATTAGATTGGGGTATTATTATGACTTACCAGGTCATTATCCCTGCAGCTGGTCAAGGGAAACGAATGGGAGCAGGGAAAAACAAACTCTTAATTGAACTGAATCAAATTCCTATCTTGATTCATACGTTATTTGTTTTTGAAAACGATGAGGATTGTGAAGGAATCTTTCTAGCTATTCATCCTGAAGATGAAAGTGAATTTAAAACTTTAATTCGTAAATACAAGATATCCAAGATAAAAGGATTGGTTCCTGGGGGAAAAGAACGTCAGGATAGTATTTACCACGCACTTCAAACCGTTCGTGAAGATGGGATTGTTCTTGTGCATGATGCGGCTCGTCCTTTTATTAAAAAAGAACAGATCCACCTCCTTGTGGAAACTGCAGAAACAAAAGATGCAGCCATAATTGGAGTCCCTGCCAAAGACACGATGAAAAAGGTTCAGAATGGGATTGTAACCGAAACGGTAGAAAGGTCCAGCTTGTGGATTGTTCAAACTCCACAAGCTTTTCGTTTTGCCCTTTTAATAAAAGCTTACGAAAAAGCAGAACGAGACCATTTCATTGGCACAGATGATGCCAGCCTAGTAGAACGCCTAGGTGTTTCTGTTACTATGGTCGAAGGGGATTATGATAATATCAAACTCACTACGCCAGAAGATCTTATCTTTGCAGATGTAATTTTAAAAAAGAACGTAGATTAGTAAAGGAGTTGCCGTTATGTTTCGAATTGGACAAGGCTTCGATGTACATCAATTGACTGAAGGACGGCCCTTAATTATTGGAGGGGTTACCATTCCCTATGAACAAGGACTTTTAGGTCATTCAGATGCAGATGTTTTGTTGCATGCTGTGTCTGACGCCTGTATTGGTGCAATTGGTGAAGGGGATATCGGAAAGCACTTCCCTGATACTGATCCAAGGTTTAAAAATGCAGATTCAGCTCTGCTTTTAAAGCATATCTGGGATCTGGTAAAGGAGAAAGGATATACACTGCTGAATGCTGATTGTACGATCATCGCCCAAAAACCAAAAATGGCACCGTATATTGACCAAATGAAAAAAAGGATTGCCGAACTCCTTGAAGCTGAACCAGAGCAAATTAATGTAAAAGCTACAACGACTGAAAAATTAGGGTTTACTGGAAGAGGGGAAGGGATTGCTGCACAGGCAGTTGTCTTGCTTCAAGCGATAAATCATGGTGAATAATCTTTAAAGTTTACTTGCACAATGGTAAAATAAATCAGGATTGATAAAATATAGAGTCAATAGCAACTCACTTCTTTTTAAGGAGGGTTTGCTTTTTGTCAGGAGGCATCATAAATGGCAAATGAAATTCGCGTAAGGTACGCTCCAAGTCCAACCGGACATTTACATATTGGGAATGCCCGTACGGCTTTATTTAATTACTTGTTTGCGCGGAATAAAGGCGGCAAGTTCATCCTTCGGATTGAGGATACGGATCAAAAAAGAAATATCGAAGGCGGCGAGCAAAGTCAAATTAAATATTTGAAATGGCTCGGAATGGATTGGGATGAAGGCCCAGATATCGGCGGTGAATATGGTCCTTACAGGCAGTCGGAACGAAACGATATCTATAGGGAATATTATACAAAACTCCTAAACGAGGGAAATGCCTATAAATGTTATTGCACGGAAGAGGAATTAGCCGCTGAACATGATGCGCAGGTTGCTAGAGGAGAAACACCTCATTATTCCGGTAAGTGCCGTCACTTAACAGAGGAGCAACGTGCTGCACTGGAAGCGGAAGGACGCATGCCAAGCATCCGCATTAAGGTTCCTGCAGGTAAAGTATATTCATTTGATGATATTGTTAAAGGTTCTGTCTCATTCGAATCCGACGGTTTCGGTGATTGGGTCGTGGTTAAAAAGGACGGAATTCCAACCTATAACTTTGCGGTAGTAATCGATGATTATTTAATGAAAATTACCCATGTACTTCGCGGTGATGACCATATTTCCAATACACCTAAACAATTAATGGTCTATGATTTATTAGGGCTGGAGATTCCAGTTTTTGGCCATATGACATTAATTGTAAATGAAAATCACAGAAAGCTCAGTAAACGTGATGAATCGATTATTCAATTTATGGAGCAGTATGAAGGATTAGGTTATCTTCCTGAAGCTTTGTTAAACTTTATTACACTCTTAGGTTGGTCACCGGGCGGAGAAGAAGAAATCTATTCAAAAGAAGAGTTTATTAAGATTTTTGATGCAAATCGTCTTTCTAAGTCCCCAGCTGTCTTTGATAAACATAAGCTAGAGTGGATGAATAATCAATACGTAAAACAAGCTGACCTTGATAAAATTGTTGCAATCTCCTTACCACAGTTAATAAAGGCTGGCCGTGTTCCTGCAGATATGAGCGAGTCTGAAAGAGAGTGGGCAATTAAATTAATTGCACTATTCCAAGAAAAAATGAGCTTCGGAGCAGAAATTGTGGAACTTTCGGATATGTTTTTTAAGGATGAAGCAGAATATGAAGAAGAAGCTAAGGCAATCCTTTCTGGTGAAACTGTTCCCCAAGTTTTAAAGGCTTTTTCAGAAGAGGTTGCAGGTCTGGAAGACTTTATCGCAGAAAATATTAAAGCAGCTATAAAAACTGTTCAAAAAACGACAGGGCAAAAAGGGAAAAACTTGTTCATGCCAATTCGCTCAGCCGTTACAGGTCAAACGCATGGACCAGACCTTAATCAAACAATTGAACTGTTAGGAAAAGAAAAAGTTCAAGCACGGCTTCACAAACTTATCGGTTAACATTAGCGGGAAAATATAATATAGTATAAGAGAATCACTATACGCAAAAATGTTGAAGAGGAAAAGTATAAAATTGATGCTTTAAAGAGAGAACCATCATCGGCTGAAAGTGGTTCAAGCCAATCTATTTTAGAAGTGCACCTCTGAGTCCCATTTCGAAATGACTTTTCATGTAGACTTGGGCGGAACCTTCCGTTAAAAGGTTAAAGTTGAGACCAGTAAAATCCTGGTCTAAACAGAGTGGAACCGCGCCTAAAGCGTCTCTGTCATTATGACAGAGACGCTTTTTTTAGTTTTTTCAATCTATTTTAATTAAAGAAAAAGGGGAACAGGGTAATGTTTAAAAGATTAAAGGAGGACGTAGACGTTATTTTTGAACAAGATCCAGCAGCACGAAGTTATCTGGAAGTGATCTTAACCTACTCCGGTCTCCATGCCATTTGGTCGCACCGAATAGCCCATGCATTTTATAAACGAAAATTTTACTTTCTAGCTCGAGTCATTTCCCAGGCAAATCGCTTTTTCACTGGAATAGAAATCCACCCGGGTGCCATCATTGGCAGACGTTTTTTCATCGACCATGGGATGGGAGTAGTCATAGGTGAGACGTGTGAAATTGGTGATAATGTTACTCTTTATCAGGGGGTAACACTAGGTGGAACAGGAAAAGAAAAAGGAAAACGGCATCCAACCTTAAAGGATAATGTACTTGTCTCAACTGGAGCTAAAGTGTTGGGTTCCATTACCATTGGTGAAAACTCAAAAGTAGGCGGCGGTTCTGTTGTGTTAAAGGACGTTCCGCCAAATTCAACGGTTGTCGGTGTTCCAGGAAGAGTCGTTATTCAAAATGGCAAGAAAATCAGCAGGGATTTAAATCACAGTGATTTACCCGATCCAATCGCAGATCGTCTAAGAGAGATGGAAAGTGAAATTTGTGAGCTAAGGCAAATGCTTAAAAAGGTTAAAGAAGAAGGAGTTAAAGTAAATGACCATACAACTATATAATACGTTAACTCGTAAAAAAGAAGTCTTTGTCCCAATTGAAGAAGGAAAAGTAAAAATGTATGTTTGCGGACCTACGGTCTATAACTATATTCATATTGGGAACGCAAGGCCTGCCATCGTTTTTGATTCAGTCCGCCGCTACTTTGAGTATCGTGGTTATGATGTTCAATATGTTTCCAATTTTACAGATGTGGACGATAAACTAATTCGGGCAGCAAAAGAGCTTGGAGAAGATGTTCCAACGATTGCTGATCGATTTGTGAATGCTTACTTTGAAGATGTCCACGCATTGGGCTGCAAAACAGCTGATGTACATCCTCGTGTAATGGAAAATATGGAAATCATTATAGAGTTTATCGCAAAGTTAATTGAAAAAGGGTATGCTTATGAATCTGAAGGAGATGTTTATTTCCGAACGAGAAGGTTTAAAGATTATGGGAAACTATCTCATCAGCCGATTGATGAACTGCAAATTGGTGCCCGCATTGAAGTAGGGGAAAAGAAACAAGATAGTTTGGATTTTGCTTTATGGAAGGCTGCGAAGGAAGGGGAAATTTATTGGGAGAGCCCTTGGGGAATTGGTCGGCCAGGCTGGCATATTGAATGTTCAGCAATGGCAAAAAAATACTTAGGTGAAACGATCGACATTCATGCTGGCGGGCAGGATTTAGCTTTCCCGCACCATGAAAATGAAATTGCCCAATCTGAAGCCTTATCAGGGAAAACATTTGCTAACTATTGGATGCACAATGGTTATATTAATATTGATAATGAAAAGATGTCTAAGTCCTTAGGGAATTTTGTTCTCGTTCATGACATTATTAAAAAGCACGACCCACAAGTGCTGCGGTTCTTTATGTTATCTGTTCACTATCGTAATCCAATCAATTACAGTGAAGAATTATTAGAGAGTACAAAGGCAGCATTCGAAAGAATAGCAACATCCTACCAAAACCTAAAGCACCGCAGGGAAGCAAGCACAAATTTAACAGATCATAATCAGGAATGGTTTGATAAAATTGAGGGATTAAAAGAGCAATTTATCAAGGAAATGGACGATGACTTTAATACAGCGAATGCGGTTTCTGTTTTGTTTGAGCTTTCCAAACTTGCGAACTATTATTTGATGGAAAAAAATACAGCTGTTATCGTCATTGATGTGTTTGTAAAGGTATTTGATGAGCTCTCCCATGTTTTAGGTTTAACCTTTGAAAAAGAAGAACTAATGGATGCTGATATTGATGCACTTATTGAAAAACGTAATCAAGCTCGAAAAGATCGTAACTTCCAGCTCTCCGATCAAATTAGGGACCAGTTGAAAGAGATGAATATTATTTTAGAGGATACGCCGCAAGGCACAAGATGGAAAAGAGGCTAGATGAATGCTTCATTATGAAAATAATGTGGACCCAAAACAATTGAATAGCCTTGCCCTTGCTTACATGGGTGATGCCATTTATGAAACCTATGTAAGACGCCATCTAATTCAAAGCGGTAAAGTAAAGCCCAATCAATTGCACCGCATGGGAACAAAATTTGTTTCGGCTAAAGCACAGTGTGCCATTTTGTTTCAAATGTTGAATGAAGAGCGTTTAACTGAAGAAGAAATGGCGGTTGTCATGCGCGGTAGAAATGCTAAATCAGCAACAGTTCCCAAAAATACAGATGTGCAAACGTATCGGTATAGTACAGCGTTTGAAGCATTAATGGGGTATTTATATTTGCTGGAACAAAAGGAACGATTGGAAGAACTGATTGCATTATCATTTTCATATGTAGAAGAACTAGGAAAGAGGGTGAAAGAATGAATCAGGAACAGGAATTTATTATTGGGAAAAACCCCGTCATTGAAGCTCTCAAGGCAAATCGGGATATCAATAAAATTTTAATTGCAGAAGGGTCGCAGCGAGGACAAATGCAGCAAATAACGAGTTTGGCTAAAGAGAGCAACGTCCTTGTTCAATTTGTACCGAAGAAAAAGCTTGACCAAATTACCGATGGAATTCATCAAGGTGTCCTTGCTTATGTAGCTGCTTACCAATATGCTGAGCTGGATGATTTATTTGCTGCTGCAGAAGCAAGAGAGGAACCGCCGTTCTTCCTCTTGCTAGATGAAGTAGAGGACCCACATAATCTTGGATCCATTATGCGTACAGCAGATGCGGTAGGTGCACATGGAATTATTATTCCTAAAAGAAGGGCTGTTGGCCTAACAGCAACCGTTGCTAAAGCCTCTACAGGAGCGATTGAATATATTCCGGTTGTTCGTGTTACAAATATGGCAAGAACCATTGATCAATTAAAGGAACTTGGTGTTTGGATAGCTGGCACAGATGCGAGTGGTACAGAGGATTATCGTCACTTCGATGGAACACTTCCTCTCGGTCTCGTGATTGGCAATGAGGGGAAAGGTATGGGTAGGCTCATTAGAGATAAATGCGACTTTTTAATTAAACTTCCAATGGTAGGAAAAGTGACATCACTAAACGCTTCAGTAGCTGCTTCCTTGCTCATGTATGAAGTATTTCGAAAACGCCACCCGCTTGAGGGATAGCTATGGACATACTCATTGTTGATGGTTATAACATTATTGGTGCATGGCCCGAGCTAAAAGCATTAAAGGATAAGGATTTGGCTCAAGCTCGGGATTTATTAATTGCGAAAATGGCAGAGTTACAAGCCTATTCAGGTTTCCGAGTCATTGTAGTCTTTGATGCTTACTTTGTACAAGGAATTGAAAAAAAATATAAAAACCATAGGGTTGAGGTCATTTTTACCAAGGAAAATGAAACAGCTGATGAGCGGATTGAAAAAATGGCTATTCAATTAAGCAACCGCAAGACCCAAATTCATGTAGCTACCTCGGATTACACAGAGCAATGGGCTATATTTGGCCAAGGAGCACTCAGGATATCGGCGCGCGAGTTGTTAACAGAAGTAAATGAACTTGAAAAAAGAATTGAAAAAAATGTTAAAAATATCCAGGTGAACAAACCTGCTTCAAAGATTCCAATAAGCAGTGAAGTGGCAGAAATTTTTGAAAAATGGAGACGGGGAGAGAGGTAAGCGTTGACCATTTGGAAATTTCTGCTGTATAATAACTCTAACTATGCTTGTTCGGTAGAGGGGGATCCTAGTGAGGATGGACTTCATTACACTAAATAATACACGATTCACGTCGCTGGAAGATGAAGAAGTTGTTGAATTGGTACACAAAGGGGAAAGCGAAGCGTTAGATTATTTAATTCATAAATATCGGAACTTTGTACGGGCAAAAGCGAGATCTTATTTTTTAATTGGAGCAGATAAAGAGGATATTGTACAAGAAGGAATGATCGGTCTATACAAGGCAATCCGTGATTTTCGAGAAGACAAGCTCACATCGTTTAAGGCTTTTGCCGAATTATGCATTACAAGACAGATTATCACAGCCATTAAAACGGCAACGAGGCAGAAACATATTCCTTTAAATTCTTACGTTTCGTTGGACAAGCCTATTTATGATGAAGAATCTGACCGAACTTTAATGGACGTTTTGTCTGGAGCAAAAGTATTAGACCCTGAGGAATTGATTATCAATCAAGAAGAGTTTGATAATATTGAAGTAAAAATGTCTGAATTATTAAGTGACTTGGAACGTAAGGTGCTGTCTCTTTATTTAGAAGGTCAGTCGTACCAGGAAATTTCTGAAGAGCTCAATCGCCATGTGAAATCGATCGATAATGCCCTGCAGCGTGTTAAAAGAAAACTAGAGAGATATCTGGAGATTCGTGAATTCTCGCTTTAGCGTTCTTTGAAGTTTGATAACTGTCTAGCGCAAGCGGACCAGCGCCTTGTGTACTTCGCCCATCTCCCTACGATAAGTCAACATCGAATCGCTAACGCTCTTCGTGTTTCCTTTATCTCAGTCGATGTGCTCCAGTCCTGTCGTGCGCTAAACGGTCGCTTCCGCTTTGAAATTTTGTCAATCTTATGAATCCGCTCCCATGGACTATTGACATTAATTAGAGGTCCATGTTACATTTTTAAAGATATTATCCATGTATAAAGTAGGGGTCAAGGATGAGTAATAAAACGATTCTAGCTTGTGCTGATTGTGGGTCAAGGAATTATACCTACCCTAAAAAGGCGGACCAAACCGAGCGATTTGAATTGAAGAAATTTTGTAAAACGTGTGGAACCCAAACAGTCCACCGTGAAACAAAATAATTTTAATAGATATAGATAGCTATTCATAGTTGGAGGGTACAGCATGCAGCGCATTACGAAATTTTTCAGTGATATTGCTCGTGAAATGAGGAAAGTCAGCTGGCCAAAACGTAAAGAACTGACTCGTTATACAATCACAGTTTTATCAACTGTTATCTTTTTTGCTTTGTTTTTTGAGGTAATAGATTTTGGTATTTCAAAATTGATTCGGTTAATTCTTGAATAACAAATACTATTTCATGGTATAATGACAATATTAGAGGAAATTTTAGCTAAAAACCCGTTTATCGGGTTTTTTAATTTGTAAAAAATCAGGCTGTGTTAAATTAGGTTGTTGATTTCCGCTCCGGGCACTTGCTTTCCGCGGGCGTGCCGGTGAGCCTCCTCGGTGCTAAAGCGCCTGTGGGGTCTCCCCAGCCACGTACTCCCGCAGGAGTCAAGTGCCCTCCGCTCCAATCAACAGGTTTAGAAAATCACCAAGGACCTTCAACACAGCCAAAATTATACTATTACTATTAAGTAAAAATAGGGAGGGACGGACGAATTAGTCCTATTGAATGGAAAAGAACTGGTATGTTGTTCATACTTACTCCGGCTACGAAAATAAGGTGAAAGCCAATTTAGAAAAGCGCGTGGAATCGATGGGGATGGCCGATAAGATTTTCCGTGTAGTGGTTCCGGAAGAAGAAGAAACTGAAGAAAAAAATGGCAAGAAAAAAGTAGTAAAAAGAAAGGTTTTCCCCGGATATGTCTTGGTTGAAATAATAATGACAGATGATTCGTGGTATGTTGTCCGGAATACTCCAGGTGTAACGGGATTTGTTGGCTCGGCTGGATCTGGTTCTAAACCAACACCGCTTCTACCGGAAGAAGTGAATTTTATTCTGAAAAGAATGGGTGTTGAGGAAAAACGATTTGATGCCAATTTTGAGATTGGTGAAACAGTGAAAGTTAAAGCTGGTCCTTTTGCCAACTTTACCGGAGTAATTGAAGAAATGGACAAAGATAAAGCTAAGCTCAAAGTTTTGGTTAATATGTTCGGTCGGGATACACCAGTGGAGCTCGATTTCACGCAAATAGAGAAATTATCTTAAAAAAAGAGCTAACCAAACCATAAATGTAAACAAATATAAACTATCATTCCGAAAAAACTTGAAATGAATCTTAAAAAATGTTAATATTTCATAGGTCAGTATGTCTCGATATTCTGACAAGACATTTTGTCAAGCTCTTTATCTTTATATAAAGACTAATGAATGAGTGGGAGGGTTAACCCCTATTACCACATCACGGACTTTAAGGAGGTGTGTCTCGTGGCTAAAAAAGTAATTAAGGTTGTTAAATTACAAATTCCTGCTGGTAAAGCTAATCCAGCACCACCAGTTGGTCCTGCACTAGGTCAAGCCGGTGTTAATATCATGGGTTTCTGTAAAGAATTCAACGCACGTACAGCAGATCAAGCTGGTTTAATCATTCCTGTTGAAATCACGGTTTTTGAAGACCGTTCATTTACATTTATTACGAAAACTCCTCCTGCTGCCGTTCTTTTAAAAGTAGCAGCTGGAATCCAGTCTGGTTCAGGCCAGCCTAACCGTAATAAAGTAGCAACAGTAAAGCGTGATAAAGTACGCGAGATTGCGGAACAAAAGATGCCTGACCTTAACGCAGCAAGCGTTGAAGCAGCAATGCGCATGGTTGAAGGTACTGCACGCAGCATGGGAATCGTTATCGAAGATTAATCCATGTAAAACTGTTTTTTTTGTAAGATGAGGGGTTGCGATGTTAATTAAACTAATCGCAACCTTTTTCGTGGGAGATTAATTCGCTAAAACCACAATCAAGGAGGAAATTTTAAAATGGCTAAAAAAGGTAAGAAGTATGTAGAGGCTGCAAAGCTTATCGACCACACAAAAGCTTATCCAATTGTAGAAGCAATCGAGCTTGTGAAAAAAACAAACTTTGCAAAATTTGATGCTACATTAGAAGTTGCTTTCCGTCTTGGGGTAGATCCTAAGAAAGCTGACCAACAAATCCGCGGTGCTGTCGTTCTTCCTAACGGAACTGGTAAAACTCAACGCGTGCTAGTATTCGCTAAGGGTGAAAAAGTGAAGGAAGCTGAAGCTGCTGGTGCAGATTATGTAGGCGATTCAGAATACATCAACAAAATCCAACAAGGCTGGTTTGAATTTGATGTAATCGTAGCAACACCTGACATGATGGGTGAAGTTGGTAAATTAGGACGTACTTTAGGACCTAAAGGCTTAATGCCAAACCCTAAAACAGGTACTGTTACATTTGATGTAACAAGAGCTGTAAATGAAATCAAAGCAGGTAAAGTAGAATACCGTGTTGATAAAGCTGGAAATATCCATGTACCAATCGGTAAAGCATCATTTGAAGATCAAAAGCTCGTTGAAAACTTCAACACTATTTTTGATACAATGGTAAAAGCAAAACCTGCTGCAGCTAAAGGAACTTACATGAAGAACGTTACTGTTGCTTCAACGATGGGACCTGGCGTAAAGGTTGATCCTTCTACTGTAACTGTAAAATAATGGATTGTTGACAAACATAAATATATCTTATAAAATATATTTTGTTGTTTAAATAAATACTCATTTGTACCGTAGACAGCAGGCGCTAAAATGCTTAATTTCCTGCCGAGGTAATGCGATAGAATTGCTTTTTAGTATGAACCGCATTCCACCTCCATGTCTGTAAGGGTATGGAGGTTTTTACTTACCTGGTATAAATGTAAAAAATCTACAGGAGGTGTAAGAATGAGCAGCGTAATCGAACAAAAGAAACAAATCGTAGATGAGATTGCAGAGAAAATGAAAGCAAGCAAATCTACAATCGTCGTTGACTATCGTGGTCTAACAGTTGCTGAAGTAACTGAACTTCGTAAAACTCTTCGTGAAGCAGGCGTTGAATTCAAAGTTTACAAAAACTCAATGGCTCGCCGTGCTGCAGAAGCTGCAGATCTTGCAGGCTTAAATACTGCATTAACAGGTCCAAACGCTATTGCGTTTAGTACTGAGGATGTTGTAGCACCAGCTAAAATCTTAAACGACTTTGCGAAAAAACACGAGGCACTTGAATTAAAAGCAGGTGTAATCGAAGGGAATATCGCAACAGTTGAAGATGTTAAAGCTCTTGCTGAACTACCTTCACGCGAAGGCTTACTTTCTATGTTACTCAGCGTACTACAAGCACCAATTCGCAATCTTGCTCTTGCTGCAAAAGCTGTTGCAGACCAAAAAGAAGAACAAGGCGCGTAAGTTAATCTGTCATTACACGTTTATCGAATAAATCGAACCGAAATTAAGGAGGAAAATTAATCATGACTAAAGAACAAATCATTGAAGCAGTTAAAAATATGACTGTTTTAGAACTTAACGATCTAGTAAAAGCTATCGAAGAAGAATTCGGCGTAACTGCTGCAGCTCCTGTAGCAATGGGCGGCGTAGCTGTTGCAGCTGTTGAAGAGCAAACTGAATTTGATGTTATCCTAGCTGGCGCTGGAGATCAAAAAATTAAAGTTATCAAAGTGGTACGTGAAATCACTGGTCTTGGACTTAAAGAAGCAAAAGACCTTGTTGACAACACTCCTAAGGCTGTTAAAGAAGGCGTTTCTAAAGAAGAAGCTGAAGAAGTTAAAGCTAAGCTTGCAGAAGTTGGAGCAAACGTCGAAGTTAAGTAATTGCAATTTGAAAAAGCTCGCTGCTTAGGCGGGCTTTTTTTGGCTATATTAAAAGTAGCTATGAAGAGTGTGGCAACATGTAATGACAATCCTCAAACTCCTTCATATTCTATTTCTTCGGAGGTGAATCTATGTCAGAACACTATTATTCCCGAACGCAAAAGGTGGAAAGTGATCCAAAATACTGGGATTTTACCCTAAGAGATTTTCGTTTTCGTTTTAAAACCGATAATGGTGTTTTTTCCAAAAGAGAGGTTGATTTTGGTTCGCAATTATTAATTGAAACCTTTACTCTCCCTGAGGTGGAAGGGCCGATTTTAGATGTAGGCTGCGGCTATGGGCCGATAGGCTTATCTGCCGCAAAGTTGGATCAACAACGCCTTGTCCATATGGTAGATGTGAATGAACGTGCACTTCTGCTGGCAAAAGAAAATGCTGAGCTAAATCAGATTTCAAATGTGAAGATTTATGAGAGTGATCGGCTTCAAAATGTGACAGAGGACAATTTTGCTGCCATTCTAACAAACCCACCAATTAGGGCGGGGAAAAAGGTCGTCCATGAGATTTTTGAGCAAAGCTATGACCATCTTAAAGAAAATGGTGAGTTGTGGGTCGTGATTCAAAAGAAGCAAGGGGCGCCTTCAGCCATTGAAAAACTAAAAGAACTTTTTTCGGAAGTTGAAACAGTTGACAAAGAAAAAGGATATTTTATCATAAAATCAAAAAAAGTTTGACTCGAGAATATCACTGTGTTATTATTATAAAATGCCAAGATACCATTTTCCGAATTATTCCTTTTAATCTACATTTAAGGTATAAAAAAGGATTAATAAGGGAAAAATGACAAAATAATAATCAAAAAATGTAAAAATGTGGTTTTTGAGTTAAAAAACCCTTTTTCTTTTTGTCCTATGAAAGGTTTCTTTAGCTTTCACGGGATGCAATACATTTATTACTTAATACGCTTGATTTGAGGGGTGAATCAGTTGACAGGTCAACTTGTTCAGTATGGACGGCACCGCCAACGTAGGAGTTACGCGCGAATCAGTGAAGTTTTAGAATTACCAAATTTAATTGAAATCCAAACCTCTTCATATCAATGGTTTCTTGATGAGGGATTGCGTGAAATGTTCCAAGACATTTCTCCAATTGAAGACTTTACTGGTAACCTATCTCTAGAATTTATTGATTACAGCCTTGGCGAACCAAAGTATTCTGTTGAGGAATCGAAAGAACGGGACGTTACATATTCAGCACCATTAAGAGTAAAAGTACGTCTTGTAAACAAGGAAACAGGTGAAGTAAAAGACCAGGATGTTTTTATGGGCGATTTTCCACTTATGACGGAAACAGGAACATTTGTCATCAATGGTGCAGAACGTGTTATTGTTTCCCAGCTAGTACGCTCTCCGAGTGTCTATTTCAGTGGAAAAGTTGATAAAAACGGAAAAAAAGGATTTACGGCTACTGTGATTCCGAACCGCGGCGCTTGGCTTGAATATGAAACAGACGCCAAAGACGTCGTATATGTCAGAATCGATCGTACTCGGAAGCTGCCCGTTACGGTTCTTTTGCGTGCTCTTGGATTCGGCTCTGATCAAGAAATCATTGAATTGATTGGAGACAATGAGTATCTTCGTAACACATTGGAAAAGGATAACACCGAAAGTGTAGAAAAAGCGCTTCTTGAAATTTATGAGCGTCTGCGTCCAGGTGAACCGCCAACTGTAGATAATGCAAAGAGTTTATTGGTTTCTAGATTTTTTGACCCAAAACGCTATGATTTAGCTAGTGTTGGCCGTTATAAGATCAATAAGAAACTTCATATTAAAAATCGCTTGTTTAATCAGCGGTTAGCAGAATCTCTTGTTGACCCTGAAACAGGTGAGATTATTGCTGAAAAGGGCACAATTCTTGATCGTCGTAACTTGGATCGGGTCTTGCCTGCACTTGAAAAAAATATCAATTTCAGCAGTTATCATCCTGCTGGAAGTGTTGTAGATGAGGATATTGTTTTACAATCGATCAAAATCTACGCTCCAAATGATGAAAACGAGAAAGCCATTAATGTAATTGGGAACGCCTATGTTCCTGAGCCAATTAAAAATATAACTCATGCTGATATCATTGCATCCATCAGTTACTTCTTTGACTTACTGCATGGTGTAGGAGATACCGATGATATCGATCATTTAGGAAACAGACGTTTACGTTCTGTGGGTGAGCTTTTGCAAAACCAATTCCGTATCGGTTTATCTCGGATGGAACGTGTTGTTCGTGAAAGAATGTCGATTCAAGATACAGCAACCATTACACCACAGCAATTAATCAATATTCGCCCTGTTATAGCTTCGATCAAAGAGTTCTTTGGAAGCTCACAGTTGTCTCAGTTCATGGATCAAACGAATCCCTTGGCTGAGTTAACACATAAGCGTCGTTTATCAGCGCTGGGACCTGGTGGATTGACACGTGAACGTGCCGGAATGGAAGTTCGTGACGTTCACTATTCACACTATGGCCGTATGTGTCCGATTGAGACACCAGAGGGTCCAAACATTGGTTTAATTAACTCGTTATCATCTTATGCCAAAGTGAATCGTTTCGGTTTTATTGAAACACCTTACCGCCGTATCGACCCTGATACTGGTAAAGTAACAGGCCGAATTGATTATTTAACAGCAGACGAAGAAGATAACTATGTAGTAGCACAGGCAAACTCTCGTCTTGGCGACGATGGTTCATTCCTTGATGAAGATATCGTTGCCCGTTTCCGTGGTGAAAACACTGTTATCAATCGTGATCGTATTGATTACATGGATGTATCACCTAAACAGGTTGTTTCGGCTGCAACTGCTTGTATTCCGTTCCTTGAAAATGACGACTCAAACCGTGCGTTGATGGGAGCAAACATGCAGCGTCAAGCTGTTCCTCTAATGGAGCCAGAAGCACCACGCGTTGGTACAGGTATGGAATATGTATCTGCAAAAGACTCAGGTGCTGCTGTTATTTGTAAGCATCCGGGTATTGTTGAACACGTTGAGGCCCGTGAAGTTTGGGTCCGCCGAATTGTTGAAATTGATGGTCAAGAAGTCAAGGGTGACCTTGATAAATATAAAATGCTAAAATTTGTCCGCTCTAACCAAGGAACTTGTTATAACCAACGTCCGATTGTAAGCGTCGGCGACCGAGTTGTAAAAGGTGAAGTTCTAGGTGATGGACCTTCAATGGAAAAAGGTGAGCTTGCACTGGGACGAAATGTGCTGGTTGCCTTCATGACATGGAATGGTTACAACTACGAGGATGCCATCATCATGAGTGAGCGTCTCGTTAAAGACGATGTTTATACATCAATCCATATTGAAGAATATGAATCAGAATCTCGTGATACAAAGCTTGGACCAGAAGAAATCACACGTGATATTCCAAATGTAGGTGAAGATGCGCTTCGTAACCTTGATGAGCGTGGAATTATCCGAATTGGAGCAGAAGTAAAAGACGGTGATTTGCTTGTTGGTAAGGTTACGCCTAAAGGTGTGACAGAGCTTACTGCGGAAGAACGCTTGCTCCATGCGATCTTTGGTGAAAAAGCCAGAGAGGTACGTGATACGTCACTAAGAGTACCACATGGCGGCGGCGGAATTGTTCATGATGTGAAAGTGTTTAATCGTGAAGATGGTGACGAACTGCCACCAGGAGTTAATCAATTAGTACGTGTGTACATCGTCCAAAAGCGTAAAATCCATCAAGGTGACAAAATGGCAGGACGCCATGGTAATAAAGGGGTTATTTCCCGAATCTTGCCTGAAGAGGATATGCCATTCCTTCCAGACGGTACACCTGTAGATATCATGTTAAATCCACTAGGGGTGCCATCACGGATGAACATCGGTCAGGTACTTGAGCTTCATCTTGGTATGGCAGCTAGAGCACTTGGCATTCATGTTGCAACGCCTGTATTTGACGGTGCGCGTGAGGAAGATGTTTGGTCAACGATTGAAGAAGCTGGCATGGCGCGTGATGCGAAAACAATCCTATATGACGGCCGATCTGGAGAACCATTCGATAATCGTATCTCTGTTGGTGTCATGTACATGATTAAGCTCGCACACATGGTTGATGATAAACTTCATGCTCGTTCGACAGGACCTTATTCACTTGTTACGCAGCAACCACTTGGCGGTAAAGCACAATTTGGCGGTCAGCGTTTCGGTGAGATGGAGGTTTGGGCCCTTGAAGCATATGGCGCTGCCTATACACTTCAAGAAATCCTAACTGTAAAATCAGACGACGTGGTTGGTCGTGTGAAGACATATGAAGCAATTGTTAAAGGTGAGAATGTTCCGGAGCCAGGTGTTCCTGAATCATTCAAGGTCTTAATCAAAGAACTTCAGAGTCTTGGTATGGATGTGAAGATCTTGTCCGGCGATGAGGAAGAAATTGAAATGCGGGACTTAGATGATGAAGAAGACTTGCAACAAGTCGACACTTTAAATATTGCGCCAGAAAACCTTGAATCAGAAAAGGTTGGTATAAAAGAATAAATTAGCTGCACATGAATAGGCTGCTGCCTATTCAATCGAAAAGCATAAGCTTTTTCAGGAGCGCACAAGCCCCTTAAGACGATCGTTAAAATCAGCTTGAAGACAAACAGTCTTCAATGGCTCTTGGCTTTTGTCTCAAGGGGTTGGGGCGTGCGCTGCCACTTTTTTCGCAAATAGGGTAAAACCTGAGATCAAAAGGGAGGTAGGCCCCTTGCTGGACGTTAATAATTTTGAATATATGAAAATCGGCCTTGCATCACCGGATAAAATCCGTTCTTGGTCTTTCGGTGAAGTGAAAAAGCCAGAAACCATTAACTATCGTACATTAAAGCCTGAAAAGGATGGCTTATTCTGTGAAAGAATTTTCGGTCCAACAAAGGACTGGGAGTGCCACTGCGGAAAATATAAGCGTGTTCGTTATAAAGGCGTAGTTTGTGACCGATGCGGTGTTGAAGTAACGAGGGCAAAAGTTCGTCGTGAACGCATGGGACATATTGAATTAGCAGCACCTGTTTCCCATATCTGGTACTTTAAAGGGATCCCTAGCAGGATGGGACTTGTCTTGGACATGTCACCTCGTGCTTTAGAAGAAGTCATTTATTTTGCCTCCTATGTTGTAACAGAATCCGGCGATACTGCTCTGGAAAAGAAACAGCTATTATCCGAAAAAGAATACCGCGCATACCGCGATAAGTATGGTAATAAGTTCCAGGCATCAATGGGTGCTGAAGCAATTAAAAAGTTGCTTTTTGATATCGACTTAGATAAAGAAGCCGATTTCTTAAAGGAAGAGTTAAAAACGGCTCAAGGCCAGCGTCGTACACGTGCCATTAAACGCCTTGAAGTGATTGAGGCATTTCGCAGTTCAGGAAATGAACCTTCATGGATGATCCTTGACGTACTTCCAGTTATTCCGCCGGAACTTCGTCCTATGGTTCAATTAGATGGCGGAAGATTTGCAACATCTGATTTGAATGACCTTTATCGTCGTGTTATTAACCGTAATAACCGTTTAAAACGTTTATTAGACCTTGGTGCACCAAGCATTATCGTACAAAACGAAAAGCGGATGCTCCAAGAAGCTGTTGATGCATTAATCGACAATGGACGCCGTGGTCGTCCTGTAACAGGTCCTGGTAACAGACCATTAAAATCACTTTCCCATATGTTAAAAGGGAAACAAGGCCGTTTCCGTCAGAACTTGCTAGGAAAACGTGTTGACTATTCAGGACGTTCCGTTATTGTCGTTGGTCCAAATTTAAAAATGTATCAATGCGGACTGCCAAAAGAAATGGCAATTGAATTATTCAAGCCTTTTGTCATGAAGGAATTAGTTGAAAAAGGCTTAGCACATAATATTAAATCTGCAAAACGCAAAATTGAACGAGTGTCACCAGAAGTTTGGGATGTGCTTGAAGATGTTATTAAGGAGCACCCTGTACTTTTAAACCGTGCCCCAACTCTTCACAGATTGGGAATTCAGGCATTTGAGCCAACCATTGTAGAAGGTCGTGCGATCCGTCTGCATCCGCTTGTATGTACTGCTTATAATGCAGACTTTGATGGAGACCAGATGGCTGTACACGTACCGTTATCTTCGGAAGCGCAAGCAGAAGCACGGTTACTTATGCTCGCTGCCCAAAACATCTTGAACCCTAAAGATGGTAAACCGGTTGTTACACCTTCACAGGATATGGTACTTGGTAACTATTACCTCACCCTAGAACGAGAAGGCTCAGTCGGTGAAGGTATGATTTTTAAAGATATAAATGAGGCATTGATTGCATATCAAAATGGATATGTACACTTCCATACAAGGGTCGCTGTACATGCAGGTTCATTGAACAATGAGACATTTACGGAAGAACAAAATGAGAAGCTGTTAATTACGACAGTTGGAAAACTTATTTTTAATGAAATTCTGCCGAAGTCATTCCCATATATTAATGAGCCAACAAGAGACAACTTAGAAGTCAAAACACCAGAAAAGTATTTTGTTGAAAAAGGTGAAGATGTAGTTGCGCGAATTAAATCGATGCCACTAGTTGATCCGTTTAAAAAGAAAATTCTTGGAAATATCATTGCAGAGGTATTCAAACGTTTCAAAATAACAGAAACGTCTAAAATGCTTGACCGTATGAAGGACCTTGGATTTGCTTATTCAACAAAAGCTGGTATTACTGTTGGGGTCGCTGACATCGTCGTATTAGGTGAGAAACAGGAAATTCTTCATGAAGCTCAAATCAAAGTAGATAACGTTATGAAGCAATTCAGACGTGGTTTGATTACAGAGGATGAGCGTTATGACCGTGTTATTTCTATTTGGAGTCAGTCGAAGGATACGATTCAAGGAAAACTAATGAAATCCTTGAATAAAACAAACCCAATCTTTATGATGAGTGACTCTGGTGCCCGTGGTAATGCATCGAACTTTACTCAGCTTGCTGGTATGCGCGGATTGATGGCCAACCCGGCTGGACGGATTATTGAGTTGCCAATCAAGTCAAGTTTCCGTGAAGGTTTAACGGTATTAGAGTACTTTATCTCTACCCATGGTGCCCGTAAAGGTCTTGCTGATACAGCCCTTAAGACAGCAGACTCAGGTTACTTAACACGTCGTCTCGTGGACGTTGCTCAGGATGTTATCATTCGTGAAGATGATTGCGGCACAGACCGTGGTTTAATAATTAAAGCTCTAAAAGACGGAAATGAAATCATTGAAGCTTTAGATGAGCGTCTAATTGGCCGCTATGCTCGCCGAGCAATCAAACACCCTGAAACAAAAGAAGTTATTGTTGCAGAAAATGAATTAATAACAGAAGATCTTTCTGAGGTTATTGTCGCAGCAGGTATTGAGGAAGTTTCGATTCGTACTGCCTTTACTTGTAATACGCGTCATGGTGTTTGTAAGAAATGTTATGGCCGTAACCTTGCAACTGGCCAAGAGGTTGAAGTCGGTGAAGCGGTTGGAATCATTGCAGCCCAATCCATTGGTGAACCAGGTACACAGTTAACAATGCGTACATTCCACACTGGTGGGGTTGCCGGAGCCGATATCACTCAAGGTTTACCGCGGATTCAGGAAATTTTTGAAGCGCGTAATCCAAAAGGGGTTGCCGTTATTTCTGAAATTGATGGGGTTGTGGTTGGTATCAATGAAGGCCGTGACCGCCAGCATGAAGTCGTAATTCAGGGTGAAGTGGAATCACGCACCTATACTGCTCCATACACATCAAGATTAAAAGTAGCAATTAACGATAAGATTGAGCATGGTCAGGAATTAACTGAAGGTTCGATTGACCCTAAAGAATTAATCAAAGTTAGAGATGTTAACTCCGTTCAAGAATACCTGCTGCGTGAAGTGCAAAAAGTTTACCGCATGCAAGGTGTTGAAATTGGCGACAAACATATCGAAGTAATGGTACGACAAATGCTTCGTAAAGTTCGCGTTATTGATGCAGGTGAAACAGATGTACTCCCTGGCACCTTGCTAGATATTCACCAATTCACTGATGCCAACGAAAAAGCATTGTTATCTGGTAACATGCCAGCAACTGGACGTCCAGTATTGCTCGGAATTACAAAAGCATCGCTTGAAACGGATTCCTTCTTGTCTGCTGCTTCCTTCCAAGAAACCACAAGGGTTCTTACAGATGCAGCAATCAAAGGTAAACGTGATGAGCTCTTGGGCTTGAAAGAAAATGTTATCATCGGAAAACTTGTTCCAGCTGGTACAGGTATGCAACGCTACCGTAAAGCTGAACCTGTTTTAAGAGATACAACTTCTGAAGAAACAGTAACAATTGAGTAAACTTCATTCCAGCGGTGCTTGCTACTTTTGCAAGCACCGCATTTTAAAGAAAAAAATCAATTATTTATTTGACATGGCTGTATAAAAATGATACTATATCAAAGGTGCTTCATTCACCTGATACTTTGGAGGATATGAAAATGTCTTATGAAAAAGTATTACAGGCAAATAAAGTTATTATTGGAACAAAACAAACAGTCAGGGCACTGAAAGAAGGAAATGTAAGTGAGCTAGTGGTTGCAGAGGATGCAGATCCTAATGTAACAGATTTGCTGATCAAGCAAGCTAACGATGCAAACATTCCGGTTGTACATGTGGATTCAAAGAAGAAACTTGGAAAAACATGTGGAATAGAAGTTGGTGCAGCAGCTGTGGCTATTATTCATTAAAAACTGTTTTTGTAGATCAACCATACTACAAAGACGTTGTTTTTTGTAAAAAAATGAACCACCTGGATGTGTGGGCTTAGAAAAAATGAAGGGAGGAAAAAGTAATGCCTACTATTAATCAATTAGTGCGCAAGCCTCGTCAATCAAAAGAGGAAAAGTCAAAATCACCTGCGCTAAATAAAGGTTACAACAGCTTCAAAAAGTCACAAACTAATGTGTCTTCACCACAAAAACGCGGTGTATGTACTCGTGTTGGTACAATGACTCCAAAGAAACCAAACTCAGCGTTACGTAAATATGCTCGTGTACGTTTGACAAATGGTATTGAGGTGACAGCATACATTCCTGGTATCGGCCACAACCTTCAAGAGCACAGTGTTGTTCTTATTCGTGGAGGACGTGTAAAAGACTTACCAGGGGTACGTTATCATATCGTACGTGGAGCTCTTGATACTGCTGGTGTAAACAACCGTATGCAAGGCCGTTCTAAATACGGTACTAAGAGACCAAAAGCAGCTAAAAAATAAATTTATTAAATAAATAGAGCTTGTTTGAAAGGAGGAAATAAAATGCCACGTAAAGGTCCTGTAGCAAAAAGAGACGTGTTACCTGATCCACTTTACAATTCAAAATTAGTTACTCGTCTAATCAACAAAATGATGATCGATGGTAAAAGAGGTAAGTCACAAGAAATCCTTTATTCTGCATTTAACACCATTCGTGAACGTTCTGGTAAAGAACCAATGGAAGTTTTTGATGCAGCAATGAAAAATATCATGCCTGTATTAGAAGTAAGAGCACGCCGTGTAGGTGGTGCAAACTATCAAGTACCAGTTGAGGTACGTCCTGATCGCCGTACTACTTTAGGTCTTCGCTGGTTAGTTAACTATGCGCGTCTTCGCGGAGAAAAAACAATGGAAGAGCGTTTAGCTAACGAAATCTTAGATGCAGCTAACAACACTGGCGCATCTGTTAAGAAGCGTGAAGATACACATAAAATGGCCGAAGCCAACAAAGCTTTTGCACACTATCGTTGGTAATCTAACCGTCATATTGAAACACGCCGCTTGTTTAGTTTCTACAAGCCGGCGTTGTTTTACATATGCACAATCAGGAAATACTAGTAAATAAAATACTTAAAAAAGGAAGGAGAAAGACATTATGGCAAGAGAGTTCTCCTTGTATAATACTCGTAATATCGGGATCATGGCTCACATTGATGCTGGTAAAACGACTACCACTGAACGTGTTCTTTATTACACTGGTCGGATCCATAAGATTGGTGAAACACATGAAGGTGCGTCCCAGATGGACTGGATGGAGCAAGAGCAAGAGCGCGGAATCACAATCACTTCCGCTGCAACTACTGCACAATGGAAAGGCCACCGCGTTAACATCATTGACACTCCAGGACACGTAGACTTCACAGTTGAGGTTGAACGTTCTTTACGTGTACTTGATGGTGCGGTAGCAGTACTTGATGCACAGTCTGGTGTTGAGCCTCAAACTGAAACAGTTTGGCGTCAAGCAACGACTTACGGAGTACCACGTGTAGTATTTGTTAATAAAATGGATAAAATTGGTGCGGATTTCTTGTATTCTGTTGGAACTATACATGACCGTCTGCAGGCAAATGCCCACCCAATTCAATTACCGATTGGTGCAGAGGATCAGTTTGAAGCAATCATTGATTTGGTAGAAATGAAAGCTCATTTCTATACCAATGATCTTGGAACTGATATCGAAGTCAGAGAGATTCCAGAAGAGTACAAAGCTCAAGCTGACGAATACCATGAAAAATTAGTAGAAGCAGTTGCAGAACTTGATGAAGTGTTAATGGAAAAATACCTTGGTGGAGAAGAAATCTCTGTTGAAGAGCTAAAAGCTGCTATTCGTAAAGGTACTGTTAATGTTGAATTCTATCCTGTTATTTGCGGTTCTGCATTTAAAAACAAAGGTGTTCAGTTGATGTTGGACGCTGTTATCGATTATCTTCCTTCTCCATTAGATGTACCTTCAATCAAAGGTCATAATATTGATGATGAAGATGAAATAATCGAACGTCATTCAAGTGATGAAGAGCCATTCTCTGCTCTTGCATTTAAAGTAATGACAGACCCATATGTTGGTAAGTTAACGTTCTTCCGTGTTTATTCTGGTACACTTGAGTCTGGTTCATATGTTCAAAACTCAACAAAAGGTAAACGCGAACGTATTGGTCGTATCCTGCAAATGCATGCAAACTCCCGTAAAGAAATTGATAAGGTTTATGCCGGTGACATTGCTGCTGCAGTAGGTTTAAAAGATACAACAACTGGCGACACTTTGTGTGATGACAAAAATCTTGTTATCTTAGAGTCAATGCAATTCCCTGAGCCAGTAATTCAACTTTCAGTTGAACCAAAATCAAAAGCAGACCAAGATAAAATGACAACTGCTTTGCAAAAGCTTCAAGAAGAAGACCCTACATTCCGTGCACATACTGACCAGGAAACTGGACAAACAATCATCGCTGGTATGGGTGAACTCCACCTTGATATCATCGTTGACCGTATGCGCCGTGAATTTAAGGTTGAAGCAAATGTAGGTGCACCACAGGTTGCTTATCGTGAAACTTTCCGTTCATCGGCATCAGTTCAAGGTAAGTTTGCTCGTCAATCTGGTGGACGCGGACAATACGGAGATGTTTGGATCGAATTCTCACCTAATGAAGAAGGTAAAGGATTTGAATTTGAAAATGGTATTGTTGGTGGTGTTGTACCACGTGAATATATTCCTGCTGTTGAAGCTGGTTTAAAAGATGCCCTTCAAAGAGGTGTACTTGCTGGTTATCCTTTAGTTGACATTAAAGCAAGACTTTTTGATGGTTCATACCATGATGTTGACTCCTCTGAAATGGCATTTAAAATTGCTGCATCTTTAGCACTTAAAAATGCTGCTTCGAAGTGTACTCCAGTTATCCTTGAACCGATAATGAGAGTAGAAGTTGTTATTCCTGAAGAATACCTTGGGGATATTATGGGACAAATAACTTCTCGCCGTGGTCGTGTAGAAGGAATGGAAGCACGCGGTAATGCACAAGTAGTTCGTTCTATGGTTCCACTTTCAGAAATGTTTGGTTATGCAACTGCACTTCGTTCTAGTACACAAGGACGTGGAGTATTCTCTATGCACTTTGATCACTACGAAGATGTACCAAAGTCAATTTCTGAAGAAATTATCAAAAAAAATAAAGGTGAATAATTGATTTTCACCAAACTATAAAGTATAACTATTTTTGTAAGTCTGGAAACTGTAGGATGAGCGCTCATTTTGCAGTTTTCATACCAATATACTTAAAATTAATTTTTTAATCCAAAGGAGGATTTTTCTAATGGGAAAAGCTAAATATGATCGTTCAAAGCCACACGTTAACATTGGTACAATCGGACACGTTGACCATGGTAAAACTACTTTAACTGCTGCTATCACTTCTGTTCTTGCTAAGCAAGGTAAAGCTGAAGCTCGTGCATATGATCAAATCGATGGTGCTCCAGAAGAAAGAGAGCGTGGAATCACAATCTCTACTGCCCACGTTGAATATGAAACTGATGCTCGTCACTATGCACACGTTGACTGCCCAGGACACGCTGACTATGTTAAAAACATGATCACTGGTGCTGCTCAAATGGACGGCGGTATCCTAGTTGTTTCTGCAGCTGATGGTCCAATGCCACAAACTCGTGAGCACATTCTTCTTTCTCGTCAGGTAGGCGTACCTTACCTTGTTGTATTCATGAACAAGTGTGATATGGTTGATGACGAAGAATTATTAGAGTTAGTAGAAATGGAAGTTCGTGACCTTCTTACTGAATATGAATTCCCTGGTGATGATATTCCTGTAATCAAAGGTTCTGCTCTTAAAGCATTAGAAGGCGACGCTGCATGGGAAGCAAAAATCAACGAACTTATGGATGCAGTTGACAGCTATATCCCAACTCCAGAGCGTGACAACGCAAAACCTTTCATGATGCCTGTTGAGGATGTATTCTCAATCACTGGTCGTGGAACTGTTGCAACTGGTCGTGTAGAGCGTGGACAAGTTAAAGTTGGTGACGTTATTGAAATCGTTGGTTTAACTGAAGAGCCAAAATCTACAACTGTAACTGGTGTTGAAATGTTCCGTAAGCTTCTTGACTATGCAGAAGCTGGTGATAACATTGGTGCGCTTCTTCGTGGGGTTGCTCGTGAAGAAATCCAACGTGGTCAAGTACTTGCAAAACCAGGTACAATCAAGCCACACACAAAATTTAAAGCACAAGTATATGTTCTTTCTAAAGAAGAAGGTGGACGTCATACTCCATTCTTCTCAAACTATCGCCCACAGTTCTTCTTCCGTACATCTGATGTAACAGGAGTAGTTCATCTTCCTGAAGGAACTGAAATGGTAATGCCTGGCGATAACATCGAAATGACAGTTGAACTTATCGCTCCTATTGCGATCGAAGATGGAACTAAGTTCTCTATTCGCGAAGGCGGACGTACAGTTGGCGCTGGATCTGTTACAGTAATCGAAGGATAATTTTAATTAATAATAGAAGAAGCAGATGGGTGACGATCCATCTGCTTTTTTGCATCCTCAAATTCCTCTTATCTAATTCCTGATTTTTTTGACAACTTCTAA
The DNA here is from genome assembly GCF_030915385.1 of Neobacillus sp. PS3-12. Taxonomy (GTDB): domain Bacteria; phylum Bacillota; class Bacilli; order Bacillales; family Cytobacillaceae; genus JAEVLT01. The sequence continues at coordinate 2,739,077 of NZ_CP133268.1, forward strand.
GTTTTCCATTGACAATTACCTTGAATACTGTTAAATTAAATTAAACCGATATAATAACTTGGAATTAAAAGCTTGCTTTTCGATATTCCGTTTTGGTTTTTGAAAATCATTTATCCATCTTATCAAGAGTGACTGAGGGACTTGGCCCCATGATGTCCGGCAACCTGCAGCAAGCAAGGTGCTAAATCCAACAAAATGTGAGACCATTTTGGAAGATAAGGTAAATATATTACCTTTGAAAGCTTTCCAAAATGGAAAGTTTTTTTGGCGAGTGCAACTATGCCTCTGTCTTCGCCCTTTTGGGCTTGCCAGTCGGCGAGTTTTCTTTATGAATGGAGGAAGAAAAATGTCAGAGCTTCTTACCTATGAATCAATCGATAACAGTTCTTTACCGGAATTTCCGATTGATAATGATACAAAGGGAGCACTAAATGTATTGCAGTGGGCATATCAAAATTATTCCGATGATGAATTAATCTATGCCTGCAGTTTTGGTATCGAGGGTATTGTTCTTATCGATCTAATTTCAAAAGTAAATGACAGTGCAAAAATAGTTTTTCTAGACACTGATCTTCACTTTGAAGAGACATACCAATTAATTGACCAAGTAAAACAAAAGTATCCAAACTTAAGAATTGAAATGAAGAAGCCGGCAATTACTCTCGAACAACAAGCTGAACAATATGGTGATAAGCTTTGGGAGCGAGAGCCTAATAAATGCTGTGAAATTAGAAAGGTCATTCCATTAAATGAGGTACTGAGCGGTACAACAGCATGGCTTTCAGGTTTGCGCAGAGAGCAATCCGAAACAAGAAAAAATACGCTGTTCCTAAATAAAGATAATAAATTTAAAGCAATTAAAATCTGTCCATTAATTCACTGGACTTGGAAGGATATCTGGCGCTACGCACATAAAAATCAGCTTCCATATAATATCCTTCATGACAAAGGTTACCCAAGCATCGGCTGCAAACCTTGTACAAATCCTGTTTGGAACGAAGAAGATCTTCGTGCAGGAAGATGGAGTGGTAGCGGTAAAACAGAGTGCGGACTACACTTATAAGAGGGAATCTAAATGATATTAACTTATGCGGCTTGTGCCGTCGCCTTGTTTTTTGCATTAAACATTGGGGCTAGTGGGGCAGCTGCCTCCATAAGCATCCCCTACGGATCCGGTGCACTCCCCAATCGGAAATTAGCCTTACTGCTTTGCGGGATTGCTATTTTTGCAGGCGCTGTTTTAGGGGGGTCTGAAGTTGTTAAAACAATTGGGAGTAATATTATCCCCCATCAGTTTTTGACGGTAAAGGTTGTTCTGATTATCTTATCATCTGCAGCAGTCGCCCTGTTTATTGCCAATATTTTAAGTATACCTCTTTCAACCAGTGAAATTACCGTTGGAGCAGTGGTTGGTGTAGGGGTTGCTAAACATGCACTCTTTATTAATAATATACTGGTGATTGTAGGGTTTTGGTTTCTGATTCCTGCTATTGGTTTTTCATTCGGATTTCTGTTCGGTAAAGTCATTAAAAGGATTGAACAGAAATTTCCTCAAGTAAAGAGAGGCAAATGTAAAAAGATCCTATCCATTTTTGTCATTATAGTTGGCTTTTTTGAATCATTTTCAGCTGGAATGAATAATGTGGCTAATGCAGCTGGTCCAATTGTTGGTGCGGGAATTGTCTCCACACATACAGGAATTTTAATTGGTGGTTTTATTATTGCTATAGGCGTTGTTCTCCTTGGAAAAGGTGTCCTGCAAACAAATGCTAAGAGGATCACAAAATTTTCTTTGCTTGAAGGTGGAGCTATTTCAGGAACTGGAGCTGTTCTTGTAATCTTATCTTCACTTTTTGGATTGCCGGTTCCATTGACACAAGTGACAAGTACAGCGATTATGGGATTAGGCGTTGCTCAAAAGGGCAAGGAAATTTTTAAAACAAAGGTTATCAGTAAAATTGTTAAAGTATGGATTGTATCCCCGTTCTTGGCCCTTGTCATTTCGTATGGATTTATTAAAATGTTTGTAGACTCTGATATGTACGCAGTCGTTGTATTATTTAGCGTATGTGCTGCAACATTGGGAATAATAAGCCTTGTCAAAACCATTAAGGAAGAAAGCCGGACTACCTTTGAAGGCGGAGGCGGAATATAAAATTTATTCCTAGTAAATTAATATGAATAATGGACTTTCGGACATAATCCTAGTAAAATAATAAGAATAATAGACATTTAATTGACAATAAAATTTGGAGGAATGGAACATGACAGTTAGTAAGCCACATGGAGGCACGTTAATCAATCGTTGGGAACCTTCTTATGACTATAAAAATATTGAAAAAGAAATTGAAATAGACTTTATGGCATTAAGTGACCTTGAGCTAATTGGTGTGGGCGCCTACAGTCCAATTGAGGGATTTATGGAACAGAAAGATTATGAGTCTGTTGTTAAAACGATGCGTCTTGCAGATGGAACGGTATGGAGCATTCCGATTGCTCTACCAATTTCAGAAGAAACAGCACAAAACATCAAAGTTGGCGATGAAGCAAGACTAGTATTTGATCACGAAACATATGGAGTTATTACTGTATCCGATATTTATCGTCCCGATAAGACATTCGAAGCAGAGAACGTATATCGCACCGCTGAGGAAGCTCACCCTGGCGTTAAGAAATTGTATAGTCGTGGAAATGTCTATATTGGTGGGAAAATTAAACTTATCAAACGTATCGTTCGTGATAAATTCCAAGAATTCCACTTGGACCCTGCAGATACTAGAAAGATATTCGCAGAAAAGGGCTGGGAAACCGTGGTTGGTTTCCAAACAAGAAATCCTGTTCATAGAGCACATGAATATATTCAAAAAACAGCACTTGAGTCTGTTGATGGTTTATTTTTAAATCCACTAGTTGGTGAAACTAAATCTGATGATATTCCTGCTGATGTCAGAATGGAAAGCTATCAAGTTCTTTTGAAAAACTATTATCCTGCTGATCGTGTCTTTTTAGCTGTTTTCCCTGCAGCAATGCGCTATGCCGGGCCAAGAGAAGCCATTTTCCATGCAATGGTGAGAAAAAACTTTGGCTGCACACACTTTATTGTCGGGCGTGATCATGCAGGTGTAGGCGAATATTACGGAACATATGATGCGCAAAAGATCTTTAGTAATTTTACTCAAGAGGAGTTAGGTATTACTTTATTTTTCTTTGAACATAGTTTCTATTGCAATAAGTGCGGTAACATGGCATCAACGAAAACTTGCCCACATGGCAAAGAGGATCGTGTTATTCTCTCCGGTACAAAGGTTAGAGAAATGCTTCGCAGCGGTCAGCTTCCTCCAAGTACATTCAGCCGTAAAGAAGTAGTAGAAGTCTTGATCAGAGGCATGCAAGAAGAAGAAGAAACGGTAAAAGCTTAAGGAATCGGAGTGAATAATGTTGGAAAAGAGTACAAATGTTGTCTGGCATGAAGCATCCTTATCAAAGGATGCCCGAAGAAAACAAAATGGCCATCATAGCTTTGTGATTTGGTTTACAGGACTTTCAGGTTCAGGAAAATCAACTGTTGCCAATGCAGTGGCAACACGTTTATACGAGAACGGTGTTCGCAACTATGTGTTAGATGGAGATAATATTCGCCATGGTTTAAACAAAGATCTTGGCTTTTCTGAGGAAGACCGAAAAGAGAACATCCGAAGAATTGGTGAGGTTTCTAAGTTATTCGTCGATGGCGGACAGGTTGTCTTAACAGCATTTATCTCACCTTTCTTGCTTGACCGCCAAGTTGTACGTGATTTACTTAAAGAAGATGAATTTGTGGAAGTATTCGTTAAATGCCCAATCGAGGAATGTGAAAAAAGGGATCCGAAAGGACTCTATGTCAAAGCCAGACAAGGAATTATTTCGGACTTCACAGGAATCTCATCTCCTTACGAAGAGCCCGAAAATCCTGAATTAGTTGTTGAAACAAACCTCTATTCCGTTGAGGAATGTGTAGATCAGGTTATTGCTTATTTAAAATCGAGACAATTCATTTAATTTAATAATAGACCTAAAGCGCCTTACGGAGTAGGGCGCTTTGCTTTTAAGAACTTTTAGAATATACTTAATGATCATATTCAGCAAGCGAGGATTTTAAGATGAATGCAGTGATTTATATTTGTCATGGAAGCAGGGTGGCTACCGGAAGAGAGCAAGCTGCTACCTTCATAAAAAAATGTATGAATAGAGTGAAGGTGCCAATACAAGAATATTGTTTTCTGGAATTGTCTTCACCAACCATAGAAGATGCATTTATTAGCTGTATTAATAAAGGAGCAACTAAAATAGCAGTTATCCCAGTACTGCTGCTTACTGCAGCCCATGCAAAAAAGGATATTCCAAATGAATTGGATCGCTTATCATCCCTATATCCCAATGTTCATGTTAAGTACGGCTCACCAATAGGAGTAAATCCAAAGATGGTTGAACCATTAATAGATCGAATAAAGGAAATAGGAGAAGATATAACCGAAAACTCTATGGTACTCCTTGTAGGCAGGGGGAGCAGTGATCCGGATGTGAAGAGGGATTTGAATAATGTTGCTTCCTTACTAAAGGAAAAGACCGACATTGGGAAGGTTGATACCTGCTTCTTAACAGCGGCAACTCCAAATTTGGAGGATGCGCTGCAATCAGCCAGTGAAAGTAACTTTGAGAAAATATTTGTCATACCTTATCTATTGTTTACTGGTGTTTTATTGAAGCATATTAATAAGGTTATTGAAACGCATCCGTTTAGCAGCAAGTTTTATTTATGCAATTATTTGGGATATCACTCCGCAATTGAGGAGATTTTAGTTGAAAAAGCAGAGATGCTATTGATGGATATATAAAAAGAGTTGTATATATATAGAAGAAAAGTGGATATGAATAAAGGGAGAAGCTGTGTTACCAAGCTTCTCCCTTTATATTCTTTTAATAATGTAGAGAGTTTTGGATTTATGGATAGTATCATGCAAGACCATCATTATCTACCAATTATATTCTCCTTGAAAAACCGACATATGCCCGCTATAATAATAAAAGTGTTGTGAAACATAAACAAATAAAAAGAATGTCTTGCGTTTGCTTTATGTTTTATGTATAATAGACAATGTTGGTCTTTGACTGCGATGAAGTGGGAGGTTGCTGACACACCCGGCCGCTTTGCCATGGCGCGTGTGACAGGAAAATTTCCACGGAGAATGTCTATTTTAAAAATAGGCGATAAAGGAGGGAAAATAATGGCAAAACAAAAAATTCGTATCCGTTTAAAAGCTTATGATCACAGAATCCTTGATCAATCAGCTGAGAAAATCGTTGAAACAGCTAAACGTTCAGGTGCAGCCGTTTCTGGACCGATTCCGCTTCCGACTGAAAAGTCTATTTACACGATCCTTCGTGCGGTGCATAAGTACAAAGATTCTCGTGAGCAATTCGAGATGCGTACACACAAGCGTCTAATCGACATAGTAAATCCAACTCCACAAACAGTTGATTCGTTAATGCGTTTAGACTTACCATCTGGTGTTGATATTGAAATCAAACTTTAATGACAATAAATGATTAAAAAAATTAGGAGGTGTGACTCTATGACCAAAGGAATCTTAGGAAGAAAAATTGGTATGACTCAAGTATTTGCTGAAAATGGTAACCTAATCCCTGTTACAGTAATTGAAGCTGCTGATAACGTGGTTCTTCAAAAGAAATCAGTTGAAAGCGACGGTTACGAAGCTATTCAAGTAGGTTTTGAAGATAAGCGTGAAAAGTTAGCAAACAAACCTGAAAAAGGGCATGTTGCAAAAGCAAACACTAATCCTAAGCGCTTCATTCGCGAATTCCGCGGAGTTGACTTAACAGGATATGAGGTTGGTCAAGAAGTCAAAGTTGATATTTTCGCTGCAGGCGATATTGTAGATGTAACAGGAGTATCAAAAGGTAAAGGTTTCCAAGGCTCAATCAAACGCCACGGACAATCTCGTGGACCTATGGCTCACGGTTCCCGTTATCATCGTCGTCCTGGTTCAATGGGACCAGTTGCTCCAAACCGTGTATTTAAAGGTAAAGCATTACCTGGACGTATGGGTGGAGAACAAGTTACTGTACAAAACCTAGAAATCGTAAAAGTTGACGTTGAACGTAATCTTTTATTGGTAAAAGGTAATGTGCCAGGAGCTAAAAAATCACTAGTAAAAATTAAAGGTGCAATTAAAGGATAATTAATTCATAAGAAAGGAGGGGCTAAAGAATGCCAAAGGTAACATTATTAAACCAAAGCGGTTCTCAAGTCGGTGAGATCGAACTTAATGAATCGGTATTTGGAATCGAGCCTAACCAACACGTATTATTCGAAGCGATTGTTATGCAACGTGCTTCATTACGTCAAGGAACACATAAAGTAAAAGGACGTTCAGAAGTGAGCGGCGGTGGACGTAAACCATGGCGACAAAAAGGTACTGGCCGTGCGCGTCAAGGTTCAATCCGTTCTCCACAATGGCGCGGAGGTGGTACTGTATTCGGACCTACTCCACGAAGCTACAGCTACAAATTACCTAAAAAGGTTCGTCGTTTAGCAATTAAATCTGCGCTTTCATCAAAAGTATTAGAAGAAAACATTTTAGTACTAGAAAGCCTTGCATTAGAAACACCAAAAACAAAAGACTTCAAAGCTGTTTTAACTGGTCTTTCTGTTGATAAAAAGGCACTAGTTGTTACTGCAGACTTGGATGAAAACGTAGCATTATCTGCACGTAATATTCCTGGTGTAACAGTTGTAACTGCTAATGGAATCAGCGTATTAGACGTTGTAAGCCATGATAAATTGATCATGACTAAAGCAGCTGTTGAAAAAGTAGAGGAGGTGCTTGCATAATGGATGCACGCGATATCATTAAGCGCCCCGTTATTACTGAACGTTCAACTGACTTAATGTCTGAGAAAAAATATACATTTGAAGTTGATGTTAGAGCTAACAAAACTCAAGTGAAAGATGCTGTTGAAGAAATCTTTGGTGTTGATGTTGAAAAAGTAAACATCATGAACTACAAAGGTAAATTCAAACGCATGGGTAAATTTGGCGGTTACACAAACAAACGCCGCAAAGCAATTGTTAAATTAACTGCTGACAGCAAAGAAATCGAAATCTTTGAAGCGTAAAAACTCAAGAAGAGGAGGGAAAAGAAATGGCGATTAAAAAGTACAAACCTACCTCTAACGGTCGTCGTGGTATGACAGTATCTGATTTTGCTGAAATCACAACAGATACTCCCGAAAAGTCTCTATTAGCTCCATTAAAGAGCAAAGGCGGCCGTAATAACCAAGGTAAGTTAACTGTTCGTCATCAAGGTGGCGGCCATAAGCGTCAATATCGGATCATCGATTTTAAACGTGATAAAGATGGCATTCCAGGACGCGTTGCCACTGTCGAATACGATCCAAACCGTTCCGCAAATATTGCACTAATTAATTATGTTGATGGAGAAAAGCGTTATATCATTGCTCCTAAAAACCTACAAGTTGGTGCCGAAGTGATGTCTGGACCAGAAGCTGATATTAAAGTGGGTAATGCACTTCCACTTGCAAATATCCCAGTTGGTACAGTTGTTCATAACATTGAATTAAAACCAGGTAAAGGCGGACAATTAGTTCGTTCTGCAGGAACATCTGCACAAGTGCTTGGTAAAGAAGGAAAATACGTTCTAGTTCGCTTGAATTCTGGTGAGGTTCGCATGATTCTTGCTGAATGCCGTGCAACGATCGGTCAAGTAGGTAATGAACAACACGAGCTTATCAACATCGGTAAAGCAGGACGTTCTCGCTGGTTAGGCAAGCGCCCAACTGTTCGTGGTTCTGTAATGAACCCTAACGATCACCCACACGGTGGTGGTGAAGGACGTGCTCCTATCGGACGTAAATCACCAATGTCTCCATGGGGTAAACCAACTCTTGGATACAAAACACGTAAGAAAAAGAACAAATCTGACAAATTTATTGTCCGTCGTCGTAAAAAATAACGGGACTAAGCTACGGTTCATAAAACGAACCGTAGATCAGTCGCGAAGGGAGGTTCACTTATGGGTCGCAGCTTAAAAAAAGGACCTTTTGTTGATGAGCACTTAATGACAAAGATCGAAAAGTTAAACGAAACGGAAGGAAAACAAGTAATTAAAACTTGGTCACGCCGTTCTACGATCTTCCCGCAATTCATCGGTCATACAGTCGCTGTTTATGATGGTCGTAAACATGTACCTGTATATGTTACTGAAGACATGGTTGGTCACAAGCTTGGAGAATTTGCTCCAACACGTGCATACAAAGGCCATGGAAATGATGACAAGAAAACAAGACGTTAATGAGAGGAGGACATCCTAATGCAAGCTAAAGCTGTTGCAAGAACAGTTCGAATTGCTCCTCGTAAAGCACGTTTAGTCGTCGATTTAATTCGAGGTAAGCAAGTTGGTGAAGCGGTAGCTATCTTAAACCTTACTCCAAGGGCAGCTTCTCCAATCATAGAAAAAGTATTAAAATCTGCTATGGCAAATGCCGAGCATAATTATGAAATGGACGTTAATAATTTAGTTATAGCACAAGCGTTTGTAGATGAAGGACCAACTTTAAAACGTTTCCGTCCTCGTGCAATGGGCCGTGCTAGCGCAATTAACAAACGTACTAGCCATATTACAATCGTTTTATCAGAAAAGAAGGAGGGATAACTAGTGGGTCAAAAAGTAAATCCAGTTGGTTTGCGTATCGGAATCATTCGTGATTGGGAATCTAAATGGTACGCAGGCAAAGATTTTGCTGTTCTTTTACACGAAGACATCAAAGTTCGTGAATACATCACGAAACGATTAAAAGATGCTTCTGTTTCTAAAGTTGAAATCGAACGTGCTGCAAACCGCGTGAACGTTACTATTCATACAGCGAAGCCTGGAATGGTTATCGGTAAAGGCGGTACAGAAGTTGAGGCTTTACGTAAAGCATTAAACCAACTTACTGGCAAACGTGTTCACATTAACATTCTTGAAATTAAAAAAGCTGATATGGATGCAAAATTAGTTGCTGAAAATATCGCTCGTCAATTAGAAAACCGTGTTTCTTTCCGTCGTGCCCAAAAGCAAGTTATCCAACGTGCTATGCGTTCGGGTGCAAAAGGAATTAAAACACAAGTTTCTGGTCGTTTAGGCGGAGCAGATATTGCTCGTTCAGAACATTACAGCGAAGGAACTGTTCCACTTCACACACTTCGCGCTGACATCGACTATGCTACAGCCGAAGCAGATACAACTTATGGAAAGCTTGGCGTAAAAGTATGGATCTATCGTGGAGAAGTCCTTCCTACTAAGAAGAAAACTGCGGAAGGAGGCAAATAATATGTTATTGCCAAAGCGCGTAAAATATCGCCGTCCACACCGTGGAAGTATGAAAGGTCCATCAAAAGGTGGTACTGAAGTTACTTTCGGCGAATATGGCTTACAAGCATTAGAAGCTTCTTGGATTACTAACCGCCAAATTGAGGCTGCCCGTATTGCAATGACACGTTACATGAAACGTGGCGGTAAAGTTTGGATTAAAATATTCCCACATAAAGCATTTACTGCAAAGCCTTTAGAGGTTCGGATGGGTTCTGGTAAAGGGGCACCTGAAGGATGGGTTGCTGTTGTTAAACCAGGAAGAATTATGTTTGAAATCGCAGGTGTTCCTGAAGAAGTCGCACGTGAAGCACTTCGCCTTGCAATGCACAAACTACCTATAAAATGTAAGTTTGTAAAACGTGAAGAAATTGGTGGTGAATCAAATGAAAGCTAATGAAATTCGTGACCTTACCACTGCCGAAATTGAACAAAAAGTTAAATCCTTAAAAGAAGAGCTTTTCAACCTTCGCTTTCAATTGGCGACTGGACAACTTGAAAACACAGCTCGCATTCGTGAAGTACGCAAAGCGATCGCTCGTATGAAAACTGTGATTCGTGAAAGAGAAATCAGCGTTAATAAGTAAAACACGAGAGGAGGTTCGCCCAATGAGTGAACGCAACCAACGCAAAGTTTACAGTGGACGCGTTGTTTCAGACAAAATGGATAAAACCATTACTGTTCTAGTTGAAACATATAAAAAGCATCCTCTTTACGGTAAACGCGTTAAGTACTCTAAAAAGTTCAAAGCTCATGATGAGCAAAATGAAGCTAAAATTGGCGATATCGTACGCATCATGGAAACTCGCCCACTTTCAGCTACAAAACGCTTCCGTTTAGTAGAAGTAGTAGAAAAAGCAGTTATTATATAATTGTTCGGATTAGCTTAATTCCGAAAGGAGGTTACACGCATGATTCAACAAGAAACACGTTTAAAAGTTGCTGACAACTCTGGTGCACGTGAAGTACTTACAATCAAAGTTTTGGGTGGTTCTGGCCGTAAATTTGCTGGTATTGGCGATGTTATTGTTTGTACAGTGAAACAAGCAACACCAGGTGGCGTTGTTAAAAAAGGTGACGTTGTTAAAGCTGTTGTTGTACGTACAAAGAGTGGTGCTCGCCGCCAAGATGGTTCATACATTCGTTTCGATGAAAACGCATGTGTAATTATCCGCGATGATAAGAGCCCACGTGGAACTCGTATTTTCGGACCAGTTGCTCGCGAACTTCGTGATAACAACTTTATGAAAATCGTTTCCCTAGCTCCAGAAGTACTATAATTTTTTAAATACATTGCCTTTAAGGAGGTGCGACCAGATGCATGTAAAAAAAGGTGATAAAGTCAGAGTCATCTCTGGTAAGGATAAAGGTAAAACAGGAGTAATCCTTGCTGCCTATCCTAAAGAAAGCCGTGTGCTTGTAGAGGGTATTAATATCGTAAAGAAACACGCTAAACCTTCTCAAGTTAACCCACAAGGTGGAATCATTAACCAAGAAGCACCGATTCATGTGTCAAACGTGATGCCAATCGATCCTAAGTCTGGCAACCCAACTCGTGTAGGGTACCAAACAGTTGATGGCAAGAAAGTTCGCGTAGCAAAATCCGGTGAAGTTTTAGATAAATAGTTAATTAAAGAAGGGAGGTACACTCAATGAACCGCCTAAAGGAAAGATATAATAAAGAGATCTCGCCTGCTCTAGTGAGCAAGTTCAACTATAAATCAGTAATGCAAGTACCAAAAATCGAAAAAATCGTTTTGAACATGGGTGTTGGTGACGCTGTTCAAAATGCAAAAGCACTTGATAATGCAGTAGAAGAGCTATCTATTATTACAGGACAAAAACCTGTTGTAACTCGTGCGAAAAAATCGATCGCTGGTTTCCGTCTTCGTGAAGGTATGCCGATCGGTGCGAAGGTTACTCTTCGTGGAGAGCGTATGTATGAATTCTTGGATAAATTAATTTCTGTGTCTTTACCTCGTGTACGTGACTTCCGTGGTATTTCGAAGAAAGCATTTGATGGCCGCGGCAACTACACTTTGGGTGTTAAAGAACAATTAATCTTCCCTGAAATTGATTACGATAAAGTAACCAAAGTTCGTGGAATGGATATTGTTATTGTTACAACTGCCAACACTGATGAAGAAGCTCGTGAGCTTTTAACTCAAATTGGAATGCCGTTCCAAAAGTAATCACGAAATAAGGGAGGCGAAAACGTGGCTAAAAAGTCAATGATTGTGAAACAAAAGCGCACGCCTAAATATAAAGTACAAGAGTATACTCGCTGCGAACGCTGCGGCCGTCCACACTCTGTATACCGCAAATTTAAGCTTTGCCGTATTTGTTTCCGTGAATTAGCGTATAAAGGACAAATTCCTGGTGTTAAAAAAGCTAGCTGGTAAAACCCAAAGCTGTGGAAGGAGGTAAAAATAATGGTCATGACAGATCCAATTGCTGATATGCTTACTCGCATTAGAAATGCGAATATGGTGCGTCACGAAAAGTTAGAAGTGCCTGCTTCTAATATTAAAAAACAAATCGCTGAAATTCTAAAGCGTGAAGGTTTCGTGCGTGACGTTGAATATATTGAAGACAATAAACAAGGTATTATCCGTATCTTCTTAAAATACGGTGCAAACAACCAACGTGTAATCACTGGTTTAAAACGTATAAGCAAGCCTGGCCTTCGCGTTTACGCAAAATCTGATGAGGTACCACGTGTACTTAACGGACTTGGTATTGCGTTAGTTTCAACATCAACAGGTGTTGTAACAGACAAAGAAGCTCGTGCAAAACAAATCGGCGGAGAAGTTCTAGCATACGTTTGGTAATAGATTTTTTGAATGAATGGAGGTGCACTAAATGTCTCGCGTAGGAAAAAAGCCTATCGAAATTCCAACAGGAGTTACGGTAACGTTAAATGGGAATGTTGTTACAGTAAAAGGACCTAAAGGCGAACTAACACGTACTTTTAATCCTGATATTGAGATCAAAGTAGAAGAGAACATCATTAATGTTTCTCGCCCGTCTGAATCTAAGGAGCACCGCGCATTGCACGGCACAACTCGCGCGTTACTTTCAAACATGGTTGAAGGTGTTTCCAAAGGATTTGAAAAAGCATTAGAATTAATCGGGGTCGGATATCGTGCGCAAAAACAAGGTAACAAGCTTGTGTTAAACGTAGGATATTCCCATCCAGTTGAAATCACACCAGAAGCTGGTCTTGAAGTTGAAGTTCCTGCCAATACAAAAATTATTGTAAAAGGAACAAGCAAAGAACGCGTTGGCGCATTAGCAGCTAACATTCGTGACGTTCGTCGTCCAGAGCCTTACAAAGGTAAAGGGATCCGTTATGAAGGCGAATTTGTTCGTCGTAAAGAAGGTAAAACTGGTAAGTAATGCCGCTTAGGTAAATGAAAGGAGTGACGTAAATGATTACGAAGCTTGATAAAAACGCTACTCGCAAGAAAAGACATGCCCGTGTTCGTGCGAAACTTAGCGGAACTCCAGCTCGTCCGCGTCTAAATGTGTTCCGCTCTAATCAGCACATTTATGCTCAAGTGATCGATGATATGAACGGAGTAACTTTAGCAAGTGCTTCTACAATAGAGAAAGATTTAAACCTTGAATCTACTAGCAATCTTGAAGCTGCACAAAAGGTTGGAGAATTAGTCGCAAAACGTGCGCTTGAAAAAGGTATTGAAGCGGTTGTATTTGATCGTGGAGGATACTTATACCATGGACGTATTCAAGCATTGGCTGATGCAGCCCGCGAAAACGGCCTACAATTTTAATAGTCAAAGGAGGGACACAAAAAGATGCGTCGTATTGATCCAAACAAACTTGAACTTGAAGAACGCGTTGTTACAGTTAACCGTGTTGCGAAAGTTGTTAAAGGTGGACGTCGTTTCCGTTTCTCTGCTCTTGTCGTAGTAGGAGATAAAAACGGTCATGTCGGTTTCGGTACAGGTAAAGCTCAAGAGGTACCTGATGCAATTCGTAAAGCCATTGAGGATGCAAAGAAAAACTTAGTCGAAGTACCAATGGTTGGAACAACAGTTCCTCACCAAGTAATTGGCCGCTTTGGCGCTGGTGAAATTCTTCTTAAGCCTGCTTCAGAAGGTACAGGAGTTATCGCTGGTGGTCCAGTTCGTGCCGTGCTCGAATTAGCAGGTGTTGCTGATATTCTTTCTAAATCATTAGGAACAAACACACCTATTAATATGGTTCGTGCAACGATAGAAGGACTAAAACAATTAAAACGTGCTGAAGACGTAGCTAGATTACGTGGGAAATCAGTAGAAGAACTATTAGGATAAGGGGGAAACATAATGGCAAAATTAGCAATCACCCTCACACGCAGCCTAATTGGTCGTCCAGAAGACCAACGTGAAACAGTAAAAGCATTAGGATTACGCAAACTTAATCAAACAGTTGAGCATGAAGATAATGTTGCGATTCGCGGCATGGTCAATAAAGTGTCTCATCTTGTAACGGTTAAAGAACAATAATTGATTTTTCTCTTTCAATAAGGAGGTGCCAATATGAAACTTCATGAGTTAAAGCCTGCGGAGGGTTCTCGTAAAGAGCGTAAACGTTTAGGACGCGGTATCGGTTCTGGCCAGGGTAAAACTGCTGGTAAAGGTCATAAAGGTCAAAATGCCCGTTCCGGCGGCGGTGTCCGCATCGGTTTCGAAGGTGGTCAAACACCTCTATTCCGTCGTTTACCAAAACGTGGATTTACAAACATCAATCGTAAAGAATATGCAGTAGTTAATCTTGACGTTTTAAACCGCTTTGAGGACGGTACAGAAGTTACTCCAGAACTTCTTATCGAATCTGGTGTGGTTAAAAACGAAAAGGCAGGAATTAAAGTTCTTGCAAACGGAACATTAGAGAAAAAATTGACTGTAAAAGCTCATAAATTCTCCTCTGCTGCCAAGGAAGCAATCGAAGCTGCCGGTGGAAATACTGAGGTGATCTAATGTTTTCAACCATCTCCAATTTTATGCGCGTGGGTGATATAAGACGAAAGATCATATTCACCCTTTTAATGTTAGTTGTGTTTCGACTTGGAACGTTTATTCCTGTACCAAATGTAAATGCCTCAGCACTTGATACTACAAGCGGTGCAAATATATTTGGAATTCTAAATACCTTTGGTGGAGGAGCATTAAAGAAATTCTCCATCTTTGCCATGGGTATTATGCCATATATCACTGCTTCCATCATAGTTCAATTATTGCAGATGGATGTTGTACCAAAGTTTACAGAGTGGTCCAAACAAGGAGATGCCGGACGACGTAAATTAGCTCAATTCACACGTTATTTTACAGTTGTTCTTGGTTTTATTGAGGGGATCGGAATGTCCTATGGTTTTAATAACTTCAGCCGGCGGTCAACTGATTTCAAATCCTAGTATTGGAACTTACCTCTTAATTGCTACTGTTTTAACAGCTGGGACTGCATTTTTGATGTGGCTTGGTGAACAAATTACTTCACATGGTGTAGGTAATGGGATTTCTATCATTATCTTTGCTGGTATTGTTGCTCAAATTCCGACAACATTGAATCAAATTTACATCCAGCAATTCGAAAATGTTGGCAGTCAGTTATTCATAAAGATTGTCACTGTTGTAGTTCTTGCTCTTGCTGTTATAGCTGTAGTAGTTGGGGTTATTTTCTTTGACCAGGCTAAACGTAAAATTCCAATTCAGTATGCAAAACGTGTGGTTGCTGGACGTACTCCTGTTGGAGGACAATCTACCCACATGCCGTTAAAAGTGAATGCTGCAGGGGTTATTCCTGTTATCTTTGCTATTTCGTTTATTGTTACACCAAGAACAATTGCTTCGTTTTTCCCAACCAACCAAGTAACGATTTGGATAGGAAAAATATTTGATTATTCACACCCAATTGGAATGGTGATTTATGCCGCGTTAATTATTGCGTTTACGTATTTCTATGCCTTTATTCAGGTTAACCCTGAACAAGCAGCAGAAAATCTGCAAAAGCAAAGTGCCTATATTCCAGGAATTCGTCCTGGAAAAAGTACACACGAATACTTAACACGTGTATTATATCGGTTGACATTTGTTGGTTCGATTTTCTTAGCAGTTGTTGCTGTACTTCCAGTTATCTTTATTCAGATTGCCAATCTTCCACAGTCGGCACAAATTGGCGGAACAAGTTTGCTTATCGTAGTCGGTGTAGCACTTGAAACAATGAGACAGCTAGAGGCGCAGTTGGTAAAACGCCATTATAAAGGGTTTATAAAATAACTGGTTTTGGGGACATTAGTTCCCTGAAACCCAATTAGCACGAAGGGGGAATACGTGTGAATTTAGTATTAATGGGGCTTCCAGGTGCAGGTAAGGGCACCCAAGCTGAAAAAGTTGTCGAGGAATACGGCATCCCTCATATCTCTACTGGAGATATGTTCCGTGCAGCTATGAAAGAAGGAACAGAACTAGGTTTAAAAGCTAAATCATTCATGGACAAAGGCGAACTTGTTCCTGATGAAGTAACAATCGGGATTGTACGTGAGCGTCTAAGTAAGGATGATTGCAAAAAAGGCTTTTTACTAGATGGTTTTCCTAGAACAGTTCCTCAAGCAGAAGCGTTAGAAAATATTCTTGCTGACTTAGAAAGAAAAATTGATTATGTAATCAATATCGATGTTGATAAGAATATCCTAATGGAACGTTTAACAGGACGTCGTATTTGTAAGAGCTGTGGTGCAACATACCATCTCATTTTCAACCCACCAGCACAGGAAGGTGTTTGTGACCGTTGTGGCGGTGATCTGTATCAACGCGCAGATGATAATGCAGAAACAGTTCAAAATCGTTTAGAAGTTAATATTAAGCAAGCCCAACCTTTATTGGATTTTTATGAAGAAAAAGGCTATTTGCGTACATTGGATGGCCAGCGTGATATTTCTGTTGTTTTTGCGGAAATCAAGCAGTTACTTAGGGGATTAGCTGAATGATCGTTTGCAAGACCCATAAAGAAATCGAGATCACAGTGAAACTACTCTGCGAAGGCTTGAATGAAGTAAAACCAGGTGAACGTCTTTCAAAATCTCCCTTGCGATTCAAAGTATGTTGAGGCAAATGGTTTTTCGATTGTACGCGAGTATGTAGAACGTAGTCTTAGGGAAAGACTTACATGAAGAATCAAATATTCCTCATGTTAGTTCTTTGACAACGTTCCACTCAAAAGACCTGGATATTATTGGACTAAAACGATCATATTCCGCAAAAAGGACAATTTTGTAATAGTTACTAGCAGACGAGATGCAGGTCAGTATGATATAATTGTAAGGTTGCTGGATTATAAGTTATTATTTGTTGCAGACGGAGAAACTCGCAAGTTTGGTACAGCAAAGTAAAAATCCTCTACATCTTCAATTATTTGATCAAGTATCTCCTGAACTTCAGAATTGTACCTGAGGAAACGGACGTGTAACGACGTTAGACCTGCTTACACTTACTATGTTTTTGAATGAACGCAAATCTGTAAAGAGAAGGGAGACGATTTTGATGGCGAAAGATGATGTTATTGAAATTGAGGGTAAAGTCATTGAAACTTTGCCAAATGCCATGTTTAAGGTAGAATTAGAAAATGGTCATACTGTGTTGGCTCATGTCTCAGGAAAAATCCGCATGCATTTTATTCGAATTTTACCTGGTGACAAAGTGACTGTTGAGCTTTCTCCATATGACTTAACACGCGGACGTATTACGTATCGCTTTAAATAATCTACTTGCACTCCGAACTATTAAGGAGGTTAGGATAATGAAAGTAAGACCATCTGTAAAACCGATCTGCGAAAAGTGCAAAGTTATCCGTAGACGCGGAAAAGTTATGGTTATCTGTGAAAACCCTAAACATAAACAAAAACAAGGTTAATTTGAAGGAGGTGCGCAAATTTTATGGCACGTATTGCTGGTGTAGATATTCCACGTGAAAAACGTGTAGTAATCTCTTTAACTTACATCTATGGTATTGGTAAATCTACTGCACAAAAAGTTCTAGCAGAAGCTGGTGTTTCTGAAGAAACACGTGTACGTGATTTAACAGAAGAAGAATTAAATAAAATCCGTGATATTATTGATAAATTAAAGGTTGAAGGTGACCTTCGTCGTGAAATTTCTTTAAACATTAAACGTTTAATGGAAATCGGCAGCTATCGCGGTTTACGTCATCGCCGTGGTTTACCGCTTGCGGACAAAATACGAAAAACAATGCTCGTACACGCAAAGGTCCTCGTAAGACTGTAGCGAACAAGAAAAAATAATCGGTAAAGGAGGTACTCATTTAAATGGCTCGTAAAACAAACACACGTAAACGCCGTGTTAAAAAGAATATTGAAGCAGGTATTGCACATATCCGTTCAACATTTAATAACACAATCGTAACAATTACAGATATTCATGGTAATGCAATTTCTTGGTCTAGTGCAGGTGCACTTGGATTTAGGGGTTCTCGTAAATCCACTCCATTTGCAGCACAAATGGCAGCAGAAACTGCGGCTAAAACTTCTATGGAACATGGTATGAAAACACTAGAAGTTACTGTAAAAGGACCTGGTGCAGGCCGTGAAGCAGCAATTCGTGCTCTTCAAGCAGCAGGACTTGAAGTAACAGCAATTAAAGACGTTACGCCTGTTCCTCATAATGGCTGCCGCCCACCAAAACGTCGTCGTGTTTAATTTTTCTGTATAAAATTAGTATCCTTGTCAATAATGGGATATGTACTAATTTCCGTTCATACAGATTCATTATTCCAGTTGTTGTGCACAAAACGGGAACGTATACATGGGGGAATTTCGGTTAGAACAAACTAGCCGGGTTTTCGACGTTTTGAAGGAGGGTTATTTGATGATCGAAATAGAAAAACCAAAAATCGAAACGGTTGAGATCAGCGATGATGCCAAGTACGGTAAGTTCGTCGTAGAACCACTTGAGCGTGGATATGGTACCACTTTGGGTAACTCCTTACGTCGTATCCTATTATCCTCACTCCCTGGTGCCGCTGTTACATCGATTCAAGTCGATGGGGTACTTCATGAGTTCTCAACAATTGAAGGCGTCGTAGAGGATGTAACGTCCATCATCCTAAACATTAAGAAACTAGCGTTAAAAATCTACTCTGAAGAAGAGAAAACACTCGAAATTGATGTTCAAAGTGAAGGTCCTGTGAAAGCAGGCGACATTACTCATGATAGTGATGTTGAAGTCTTAAACCCTGATCTTCATATTGCAACTCTAGGTGCGAATGGCCATCTACGTATGCGTTTAACAGCCAAAAGAGGTCGTGGTTATACTCTTGCTGAACAAAATAAGCGTGAGGACCAGCCAATTGGTGTGATTCCAATTGATTCAATTTTTACACCAGTTTCACGAGTTTCTTATCAAGTAGAAAATACACGCGTAGGCCAAATGTCAAACTTTGATAAATTAACGTTAGACGTTTGGACAGATGGAAGCACGGGGCCGAAGGAAGCAATCGCACTAGGTTCTAAGATCTTGACAGAGCATTTAAATATTTTCGTTGGTTTAACTGACGAAGCTCAAAATGCAGAGATTATGATTGAAAAAGAAGAAGACCAAAAAGAAAAGGTTCTAGAAATGACAATTGAAGAACTTGATCTATCGGTTCGTTCTTATAACTGCTTAAAGCGTGCTGGAATTAACACTGTTCAGGAATTAGCGAATAAAACTGAAGAAGATATGATGAAGGTACGTAACTTAGGACGTAAATCACTTGAAGAAGTGAAGGCGAAACTAGAAGAGCTTGGATTAGGCTTGCGCAGAGACGACTAGTTAACATCCATTAACTAGCTGTTTTCTTGTTTACTTGCTAATCCGCTTAACAACTTCAAAAAGGAGGGAATCCTTCATGGGTTACAGAAAGTTAGGACGCACTAGCGCTCAACGTAAAGCGATGCTACGTGATTTAACTACAGATTTAATTATCAACGAACGTATTCAAACAACAGAAACTCGTGCGAAAGAGCTTCGTTCAACTGTTGAGAAAATGATCACTCTAGGCAAACGCGGTGATTTACATGCACGTCGTTTAGCTGCTGCATATGTACGTAACGAAGTAGCTGATGCTGAAAATGGTACAGACGCTTTGCAAAAACTTTTCTCTGATATTGCTCCTCGTTACCAAGAGCGTCAAGGTGGATACACTCGTATCATGAAACTTGGACCTCGTCGCGGCGACGCTGCTCCAATGGTTATCATTGAATTAGTTTAATACGCAAAACAAAACAACAAGGGCGCTGGACAGTTTTTTATATCAAACTTGTTCTTTGCCCTTTTTCTTCATACGAACCGAATAGTTTCGACCCAAGCCAAAAAGAGCGTTACGATGAGCGTAACTCGGGGCCATGTTCCCGAGAAAAAGTAAAGATATCCTTTTTTACTTGCAGTAGGGAGTTTTCCCTATTTTGCGTCTCGTCTAGCTCATGCACCTCCTCCCATTTCTTTATCGGAATTCCCTTTTCAATAACAAATTGATTTGATTTGTTTAGGGTTGAGGTGCAGGCTTTTTTTGCATTTTAAGGAAAAATTGCTCACGAGAATCTTGGTGACGTAAGGGATGAATACACATTGAAAAAGCCAATCGTATCACTAAATAACGTTTCCTTTCAGTATGATAATAGCCAAACACTCGCATTAAAGGACGTTTCCTTTGAGATATATGAAGGTGAATGGCTTGCAATAGTGGGTCATAATGGTTCAGGGAAGTCTACAATGGCAAAGCTGTTAAATGGACTTCAATTTCCTGGTCAGGGTGACATTACCGTAACAGGAACCAAACTTAGTGAAGCGACTGTTTGGGATATCCGCAAGCAAATTGGCATGGTTTTTCAGAATCCAGATAATCAGTTCGTCGGTACAACAGTTGAAGATGATGTGGCTTTTGGTTTAGAAAATAACGGTATCCCGAGAGATGAAATGGTCCAAAGAGTCTTGGATTCTTTAAAGAAAGTGAAAATGGATCAGTTTCTTAATCAAGAGCCTCACCATCTATCTGGTGGTCAAAAACAACGTGTTGCAATTGCCGGGGTTCTTGCATTAAGACCAGAGATTATTATATTGGATGAAGCAACTTCCATGCTTGACCCAAGAGGAAGAGAAGAAGTATTAGAAACAGTTCGTGAACTAAAGGGTGAAAAAAATTTAACTGTTATTTCGATTACTCACGATTTGGATGAAGCCGCTAAAGCCGACAGAATGATCGTAATGAATAAAGGTATGGTTTATCGTGAAGGTACACCAGAAGAAATTTTTTCAATGGAAGAAGAGCTAATCGAATTGGGACTAGATATTCCTTTTGCGGTAAAAATGAGCAATGCATTCAGGCAAAAGGGGTTCCCGTTATCGAAGCATTATTTATCGGAAGAAGAGTTGGTGACAGAGCTATGGACATATCGCTTAAGCAAGTAGAGTACCGGTATCAAGCAAATACTCCTTTCGAACATCTTGCTATTCAAGATGTATCTATTGATATTCCTTCGGGTACTTATATGGCCATTATCGGTCACACCGGGTCTGGAAAGTCAACGATTCTTCAGCACCTAAATGCGCTTTTGCAGCCTACAGAGGGAATGGTTGTTATTGGAAACAGAGAAATTAAAGCACATCAAAAAAATAAAAATTTAAAGGATGTGCGGCAAAAGGTAGGGATTGTTTTTCAATTTCCGGAGCATCAATTATTCGAAGAAACAGTTGAAAAAGATATCATTTTTGGACCGATGAATTTCGGTGTATCGGAGCAGGAAGCAAAGCGAAGAGCAAGAGCTGCGATTGTCCATGTGGGATTGACAGAAGAGATCTTGCAGAAGTCTCCATTTGATCTTTCAGGAGGTCAAATGCGACGTGTTGCTATTGCAGGTGTACTAGCAATGGATCCTGATGTTATCGTTCTGGATGAACCTACTGCCGGCTTAGACCCTCGTGGCCGTAAGGAAATCATGGATATGTTTTATCAACTGCACAAGGAAAGAAACCTTTCAACCATATTGGTCACACACAGTATGGAGGATGCCGCAAAGTATGCAGACCAAATCGTGATTATGCATCAAGGCAAAGTTGTTAAACAAGGTACAGCGGAACAGATTTTTTCATCTCCAGCTGAGCTGATCAAGCTAGGACTAGATGTTCCAGAAGTCGTTCGTTTCCAGCTTAAGCTTGAAGAAAGAATCGGCGCCAAAATGGATAAAGTCTTTTTATCCATTGAAGATTTATCTTCTGCTGTCGCTAAGTCTTATGCAAGGGGTGTTCAATCATGATGGAAAAAATGATCTTTGGCCGTTATGTTCCAGTTGATTCAGTTGTCCATCGGATGGACCCTCGTTCCAAACTTACCATTATATTTTTGTTTGTCTGTATAATTTTTCTTGCAAATAATTGGATCACCTACGCACTTATTGGTATTTATACATTTTTAATGCTGGGACTTTCAAGAATCCCATTTCGTTTTTTATACACAGGTCTAAAACCAATTCTGTGGATTGTTCTTTTTACTTTGGTGCTGCAATTATTTTTCACGAAAGAGGGACATTTATTGTTCCATCTGGGGCCGATTAAAATTTATGATGAAGGGGTCAGACAAGGGCTTTTTATTTCGCTGCGCTTTTTCTTTTTAATTTTGATGACGTCACTGTTAACGCTGACGACTTCTCCGATTGAAATAACAGATGGACTTGAAACCATCCTGAATCCCTTGAAGAAGGTTCGCTTTCCTGTCCATGAACTTGCTTTAATGATGTCGATTTCATTAAGGTTTATCCCAACCTTAATGAGCGAAACCGATAAAATCATGAAAGCACAAATGGCGCGGGGGGTAGAATTTTCTGGAGGTCCAATCAAAGAGCGGGTCAAGGCTGTTGTACCGCTTCTCATTCCATTGTTTGTAAGTTCATTTAAACGTGCAGAGGAATTGGCCATTGCGATGGAAGCACGGGGATATCGTGGCGGGGAAGGTAGAACGAAATACAGACTACTGTCCTGGAAGATTATGGATTCATTACAAATATTGCTGCTGATTATTTTAACGGTCCTTTTATATGTATTAAAGTCATAATGGAGAACTCAAATGCAACGGTTGAAATGTATTATCTCATATGATGGAACAAATTTTTCCGGATACCAGGTCCAGCCAAACAAGCGAACTGTACAAAGTGAATTTGAGGCATGCTTAGCCAAGCTTCATAAAGGGAAAGATGTAAAAATCTTTGCCTCTGGCCGTACGGATGCCGGGGTACATGCCAAGGGTCAGGTGATTCACTTTGACACCCCGCTTTCGATCCCTGAGGATAGATGGCCAATAGCCCTAAATTCACTCTTGCCAGATGATATTGCCGTACTTTCTGCTGAATATGCCATCCCGTCGTTCCATGCACGCTTTTGTGCGAGCGGGAAAGAGTATCGTTATGTTTTACGATTGTCTCCGAAGCGTGATCCATTGATGCGGAATTACGCCTATCATTACCCATACCCATTAAATCTTCAAGCAATGAAAGAAGGGGCCAGCTTTTTACTGGGCACTCATGACTTTACAAGCTTCTGCTCGGCGAAAACGGAAGTGGAAGATAAAATCCGTTCAATAAAAGGGATTGATTTTTCAAAGGATCATGAGCTGTTAACCCTTAAATTCACGGGGGATGGGTTTTTATATAATATGGTTAGAATTTTGGTTGGTACTTTATTGGAAATTGGTTCTGGTGAGAGAAAGCCGACGGAGATCCCAAAGATCTTAGAAGCAAAAGACCGCCGCCTCGCAGGGAAAACAGCCCCTGCAAACGGGCTTTATTTGTGGCAAGTATTTTACGAATAAAACAACTTTTCCTGGTGTAACATTTTCTTGACATTTTGGCGGTAAGGTATTATCATATCATATGTGCGTGTTTTAATCCCACGATAAAGCCCCGGAAAGTCTTCATCGTGATTGAAATATATGAACTTAAAACTTAGGCGTAAAAAAGGCATTGGATTTTCATTCTCGGAACAGTTTGAAATTCTTTGCTTCATGAAAACGCGGAAAAATATTGATCTTGAAATGGATTTAAATCTAGGAGGGAAAAAATCATGCGTACAACGTTTATGGCAAATGCTCAAAATATTGAACGTAAATGGTACGTGATTGATGCAGAAGGACAAACTTTAGGTCGTTTAGCTTCTGAAGTTGCATCAATTCTACGTGGTAAACATAAACCAACTTTTACACCACATGTTGACACTGGTGATCATGTAATCATTCTTAATGCTTCTAAAATTCACTTAACTGGTAAGAAGTTAACTGACAAGCTTTACATTCGTCACAGCTTACACCCAGGCGGTTTAAAAACAAGAACTGCGCTTGAAATGCGTAATAACTATCCTGAGAGAATGATCGAAACTGCTGTTCGCGGTATGCTTCCAAAGAATTCTCTTGGACGTCAAATATTTAAAAAATTACATGTTTATGCTGGCAGTGAACATCAACATCAAGCTCAAAAACCAGAAGTTTACGAACTTCGCGGATAATTTTTAAGGAGGTTATTAACTTGGCACAGGTTCAATATATTGGTACTGGCCGTCGTAAGAGCTCTGTCGCACGTGTGCGCTTAGTTCCAGGCAGCGGTAAAATTATTATTAATGATCGTGATATCGAAAACTATATTCCATTTGAAGCTTTACGTTCAGTTGTTAAACAACCATTAGTAGCTACAGAAACTCTAGGCAGCTATGATGTTCTTGTAAACGTAAGCGGTGGTGGCTACACTGGTCAAGCTGGCGCAATCCGTCATGGTATCGCTCGTGCGTTACTTCAAGCTGACCCAGAATTCCGTCCAACATTAAAGCGCGCAGGTTTATTAACTCGTGACCCTCGTATGAAAGAACGTAAAAAATACGGTCTTAAAGGTGCTCGTCGTGCGCCTCAGTTCTCAAAACGTTAATTATCAACGTTTCGAAGGCTCTCAACCGATTTGGTTGGGGGTCTTTTTTATTATATAAACATTTATTTGTCCAACTTGTATAGTATTGCTGCAACTAACTGTAATTTTTCTGTGGACCCTCATAAAGCTTGGCGAATCCTCGTACATTGTAGCGCTTACATTCGATCAAACGAAAGAAGCAAAGCTTTTAGCCAGCAATGCATCAGAAAGATTAGCTGAAGCACAGGCATTGTATGCTTCCGGCGATCAACAAAAAGCGGTTGATACCCTTAAATCAGCATTAGATGACATGAACAGTGCACAAAAAATTGTGGAGAAAGAAGACGAACAAACTGAGGATTCTGCCAAATCAACATCCTCTACCACCGAAGATTTATCTACAAATAAAGATTCATCGGCCACTAAAGAATCAGCTACTACTAAAGATTCATCGACCACTGAAGATTCACCAGAAATTAAAGATGTGAAAGACCAGCTTACGCAAAATATCAAGGCACTCCAAGCTGCATTAGAGAAGGGAATTAAAAGCGTAGCAGCGAAGAAAGCACTTGAAAAGAATATCATGAAATTTAAAGCGAAGTTCAGCCGGTAAAAATTCCGTTTCTACAAATGATAATCAATCAACGCAGTCAGTAACGAATACAGACCAGTCTGCATCTGATACAACATCAACCGATACAAATGCGACTGCTACCGATACGACATCAACAGGTTCCGTTACTAGTGACACAACAACACCAGCAACAGAAACCTCAAATACAAATTCAGAAGAAACAACTGTATCAGCACCTGCAGCAGCAACAACTGCATCCGTCACACCAGCTGCTGGCGGAACAACCACTCCTTCCAATCATGGAAAAGAAGTATCCCAAGTAGCCAAACAAGCAACAACACAAAATTACGGCCAAGTGGTATCCCAAGTTGCGAAATCAAACGCAGGAAAAGATAATAACGAAAAGGGTAAACATTAATAACACAAAACGTTTAAACCATTCAAATAAATGATAAATAGGCTCCTAAACCTGTTTTGGGAGCCTCTTTAAATAGTATTCCGCCTATAATTAGTTTCTAATGCTGAATAGGTTTTGGCTGTCTTCGCGACCAAATAAAATAAGCTATACTTATAACAGCAATAAAACTAAAGGCTGCATAAAAGCCCATCAGAAAATCATGGACCCGTAAACTCATGATAAATAACACCAAAATAGCAGCAATAGTGCTATATGCCCCTGGGCGGCCCCAAATTAGATTTGATTTAAACGTTTCGTTTTCTCGGCGTTTTTTTAGCCAAATCAGATAAGTAACAATATTAAGGGTCCAGTTTAGAAAAGTAAAATACGATGAAGCGGAAACTAAATAGTTATATAATGTGGATGGCAGTAAAAATGACATTCCCACTATGATTAAGGTTCCTGCAGCTACTGCAAGCCAAGCATTTCGATAAAATCCTCGTCTTGAATGTTGAAGAAACAGCCGTGGTCCTTTTTTGGCGACAGACAATGACACAATCAATTGAATGGAAGCATAGTAACTTGCAGCCATTACTGAAAATGCCGCAAGTAAAACAATGACGTTCAAGCCTGAGGCGGCCCAATTCATACCAATAACGTTAAAGGCATGTACAAACGGGGACTTACTGGTTGACACTGTGTTCCAGGAACTGATTGCCACTAATACCAACATTGAAAGGACATAAAGCCCAATTGAACCGAAGGTCATAAGTTTGGCTGCTTTTGGAATGTCCACTTTTGGCTTCGAGACTTCTGTAGAAGCCATGGCAAGAGCACTAATTCCTGAAAAGGAAAAAATGACAACAAGCATCGATTGAAGCAAGCCTGGTGCTCCTTTAGGGAAGAATCCTTGAACGGTAAAAGGATTTGATTTTGCGTAAAAGCCATGGGTCATCAGCGCATAGCCTCCAAGTACTATAAAGGCAATTAGTGCCAAGACCTTCACTGCGGCCATTCCAGATTCAATTCTGCCAAAGTTTTGCATATTCATGGCATTCAAGAGGATAATGATGACCATAAAGGTCATAGCAAACACGGGCAGCGGGATGTGCGGCAGCCAGTAATGGGCAAAAACCCCCATCGCTATCGCTTCTGAACCAACCCCTAGGATGCTGGAAATGAAAACAGCCCAGCCAATTAAAAAGCCTGCATAGGAACCTAGAAATTCCTCGACATAAACGCGAAATGAACCATGCTCAAGTCGGTTAACATTGACGCTGGTCATCGCCCCCAATACCTGCATCATAATAAGTCCTCCAATTAAAAACGCCAGTGAAACTGATGGCCCTGCTTGACGTACAGCTAAACCGGAGCCGAGGAAGAAACCAGCACCAATGACACCGCCAATTCCCAGCCCAGCTAAACTATATCCATTTAACCCGCCATGATGCACTTCAACTGGCTTTTCGCCGCGGGGGAGAATAATCCCAGTTTTTAAAGTTTTATACATGCTCAATACCCTCTTTCACTAATTCCTCAGTTACTATCATGCACCCAGCCTATAAAACGATTCGAGGAATAAAAAACCTTAGAAAAATTGGAAATGGAATTCGTACTATAAACTGCATGTCTTATCTGTGAATTATGAAGAATAGTTCTAAGAGGTGAAGAATGAGTGAATGTGATAACAACCTTTAAAGATAAACAACGTGAAAAACAAATCAAATATGAACGTTCCGTTTTAAAGGATCTTTCCATTAATAAATTAAAAGAACGAGTAAAGCAATACTTTGGTTCCTCAAGAATTGCTTCCAGTTTTGTTATGAATACAGGGATAGAGGAAGCATGCTATGATGTTGCATTGGAGGCCTATTTACTAGGAGCAAAATTTAGTAAATTTGGCTATTATGGAGAAGGTATCGAAGAAGTTAAAGACCGTTGCTATTTTGAAGAGAAACATTTAATCGACACCTTATATAACTTTTTACTTTATTGGGGAAATGGTGAGGAAGGGACAATGAGTGAATCGCTTTATTATATGTGTGAACAATATATCAATGTATGGTGGAGAGAGGGGTTTGAAAAAGGAGAAAGACGTCATAAATTACGCCTCCACTGAGTGCAAAACATACTTCCTGTTCTAAAATAAGTTCTTGTCCCATATAGATAAATTGAACTTGGACTAGGGCGGGAAGGAATGATTCGGTGGTTAAGAAAAGGATAAAATTAATCGGTTTTGCCGCAGGCCTTATTTTACTGTTTTTTATCCTACAGTACGAGTTTGCAGAACATAATTCTTGGAAGTCTTGGAATCTGCCTCTGACTGGGAAAATCATTTTGATCGATCCAGGCCATGGGGGACCAGATGGAGGAGCAGGAGATAAGAATACGCTAGAAAAAGATATCTCACTACCTGTTTCTTTAAAGATAAGAGATTATTTACAGGAACAAGGTGCGCTTGTTATTATGACACGGGATTCAGATAAGGATTTAGCAAATCCGGGCACAAAAGGTTATAGCAGACGTAAAGTTGAAGATTTAAAAGAAAGATTAAACATGATTAATCAAAACGATATTGACCTCTATGTGAGTATCCACTTAAATGCAATTCCATCAGAGAGATGGAGTGGGGCCCAAACATTTTACGCATCACAGTACATGGAAAATGCAAAAGCAGCCAAGTTTATTCAGGACGAGCTGCGGAAAAATTTGGGCAATACGAACAGGAACGCAAAACCATTAAACTCAGTCTACATTTTAAAAAATGCCAAGAAGCCAGGAGTTTTGGTCGAGATTGGTTTCCTTTCAAATCCAAGAGAGAAGACCCTATTAAAAACGAATACTTATCAGAATAAGGTGGCAGAATCAATATACAGAGGAGTTTCCCGTTACTTTACAAATGAAAAGGAACTTAAGCAAACGTGGGATTAATGAAAAGTGAAGCAGTTTTGACGTTTAGAAGGTGCTGAACCTTCTATTTTTGTGCAAGCTGGTATATATTTCTTGACTTTTTCCTATTAATAAGTGGAAAACCTGTGATGCAAATAACTGTTTCTACTTTTGGATGTGTTATACTATGTTTGGAAACGACTTCAAAAGGTGGGTGTATTGATGTTAACAGAAGCAAAAGTACGTGAATTAGTCGGAGGACTATTTGAACCATTTTTACATAAAACATTGGCAGAGCTTAATGCCATTGAAGAAATTAAAGTTAAAGAAGAGAAAAATCATGTCAGCGTAAAGGTGGATATTGCTAAAACTGGTACTGCCGAGCAGCTGCAGCTTCAAACACAAATCGTAAACCTTTTAAAAGAAGCAGGTGCTGAAACTGTCGGAATGCGTTTCGGTCAGCTTCCAGACGAAGTAGTGGAGAAATATCGTGACAGTGCAAGTGAGAACCAAGATAAAGGATTATTATCGCCAAACAGCAAAACAACATTTGTTGCCATTGCCAGCGGAAAAGGCGGAGTTGGAAAGTCAACCGTCTCCGTTAACCTTGCCGTATCATTAGCCCGTCTAGGCAAAAAAGTCGGTCTTGTCGATGCGGATATTTATGGATTCAGTGTTCCTGATATGATGGGAATTACGGATCGGCCTGTTGTTAGAGGCGAAAAAATTATCCCGGTTGATCGATTTGGAGTAAAAGTTATTTCCATGGGCTTCTTCGTGGAAGATAATGCACCGATTATTTGGCGAGGCCCTATGCTCGGAAAAATGTTAAATAGTTTCTTCAAGGAAGTGGAGTGGGGAGAGCTTGACTACTTACTTTTAGACTTACCTCCTGGAACTGGGGATATCGCTTTAGACGTCCATACGATGCTTCCATCATGTAAAGAAATTATTGTTACCACTCCACATGCAACTGCAGCATTTGTAGCGGCACGTGCAGGAGCAATGGCTTTAAAAACAGAGCATGAAGTTGTGGGTATAATCGAAAACATGTCTTATTTTGAGAGTAAAGTAACAGGAGAAAAAGAATATGTGTTTGGCAAAGGCGGCGGAGATAAATTAGCGGAAGAATTACGTACAGAAGTTCTTGGCCGACTGCCGTTGGCACAACCATATTGGGACGAAGAAGAATTTGCACCGTCCGTTTATCAAGAAGATCATATGCTTGGACAAATTTATTTAGAAATTGCTGAAAAAGTGGTAGATAAACTGAAATGAAAAAAGAGGAAGTCTTCTTAATAGAGAAGCTTCCTCTTTTTTCAGGTAACCAGCTACTGTGAGTTTTAAGCACCAGACGAACTTTGGGAGCCTCCTCCAGAGCCTCCTCCAGAGCTACCACCGCTGCTCCCGCTGCTGCTTGATTTTTTCGTCATATCATTCGCTGCTTTAATGACAATATCCTCTAATTTTGATTGAAACAAGGGAGTTTGCATGGTCTCAGTTATGACTGATTGTAAATGGGCTCGATAGTCTTTACTTTTTAGGGCATCTGTCATCTGTTTTTGAATTTCCGGCTCTTTAAAAACCTCAGTCATCATGGTCCGATATTCAGGATCATTCATCAAAGCTTTGAGAAGATTCTGGTTCTCTGCTTTCATATTTTTGGCAACAGATGTAGCGAATTTAGGATCACTAAAAGTCTTTTTCCAAAATTCTGTTGCTTTATCTGAAGTGAGTGTTTGCTCAATGGTATCTGCGACCACCTTTTGGTCCATGACCAGTTTTTCTTTCATTTTAGGGTCGGTCATTACATCTTGAATCGCTTTTTTACCATCATCGGTTTTTAAAATATCGACCACCATTTTTTTGGTCTGGTCATAATCCATTTGTCCTCCACTTGTATCATTAGAAGAACAGCTGGTAAGGCCTGCTAAGATCACTAGGAGGAGCAATGCTCTAATCATTATCATAAAAAGCTCCTTTCTCATATCAATCCATAATCTTAGAATGATGAAGTGTAGGGAAGATTATTCATTTTAGGATATGCAAATTGTAGATTTTTCAAACGTTGGTTTGATACAATCAAAAAAATGAAACTTATTTATTGGAGGCGAATAGTGTGACAAGCCGTAACTGGGTAAAATTATTTTTAACAACTTTAGCAATTGGTGGATTAACAACGGCTATAGTGGGTTTCATTGTTCGTTGGTCCGAGTTTCAACCATATTTTACTGATTTAAAAATTATCGATATTTTATCTACAACAATTTGGCTGATTGTAATGGGTTTTCTCTTTAGCGTTGTAAGCCAAATGGGCTTTTTTGCATACTTAACGGTCCATCGCTTTGGCCTTGGGATTTTTAAATCCGCTTGGTTATGGAATGGTGTACAACTGATCCTGACTGTATTTGTCTTGATTGATTTTGTTTATTTAAGGTATGTATCTTTTGCAAAGTCCGGTGACAGTCTCTTACCCTATATTGGACTAGCTCTTTTAATTTTAGTAATCAGTTTGGCAGTGGCTTTTTTTAAGATGAAGCAGACAAACAAAGGTGCATTTATACCTGCCCTATTTTTCATGATTGTTGCCACCATCGTGGAGTGGGTGCCTGTTTTAAGGGTAAATGAAAGAAGCTGGCTGTTTTTAATGATGTCCGCTTTACTTGCCTGTAATGCATACCAGCTTTTAATATTGCATAAATTGAATGCCAGATCAGAACAAGAGCGGAAAAAGTTCACCGACAATAATCCTCCAAAAAATAAAACAAGCAAAAAACCGTCCCTTAAGTCATAATGGACGGTTTTTATTTTTCCTATTTTATTTCTTCTGATTGTGCATTCCCATTAGCGATCATTTCAGAAACTGTTACCATTTTTAGACCTTTTGCTCTTATATCCCCAATAATTTGCGGCAGGGCTTTAACTGTTTGTTTGGCCGAATCGGAAGCGTGAAGAAGGATGATATCCCCTTTATCGGCGCCTTTTACATTTTTAACAATTTTTTCTACGCCAGGATTCGTCCAATCTTGGGAATCAATGCTCCAATGGACAACCGTATACCCATATCGTTCGGCAATTTTTAAGGTTCGTTGATCGAAATGTCCCGTTGGGGCTCGGAGAAGTTTAATATCTTTAATATTTAATTTTCCAAATGCAACTTGCGCATTTAAAATATCTTTTCTGATTTTACTGTCTTCCAGCTCGGTATAATCCAGATAGTTAAACCCTAGTATTCCAATTTCATAGCCGCTTTTATTAATTCTTTCTACAAGGTCAGGATGCCTCTCCGCCCATGAACCAGCCAGAAAGAATGTAGCAGACTTCACGTTTTCTTTCGTTAATTCATCCAGGATAGGTCCTGCTTTTTCATCGCCCCAGCCAATGTCAAATGTCAAAGCAATATCTTTTTCCCCTTTAAAAACTGCTTTTGGTCCATTACTCGTTGAAAACGCAGGGAGATTAACAATATTTTCCATATACAAAAGCCAAGCTGTAAAAAATGCTGCAATGACTACTAATGAGATCTGTTTAAGTAATTTACTGTTCAATACATAAAAATTCACCCTAACCACCTCGTCCAATTCATCCTTGTCACATTTCTATGAAAAATTATGAAAAATATGATTAAAGGATTAGAAACATAAAAATAATTAAATTAGAAAAGAATACAATTACGCACTATATAGGAGTGATTAGATGCTTGGATTTTTAGTTAATCAAAAAGAAGCAAGTGAAATGGAATACTTAATTAGACGGGAATTGGATGAACTATTATTTGATTTACGTGATGATCGATTTGACCAAGTTGTTAAGGGGGCAATGAGTGAACGATATTCTACATTGTTTACATTGTATAAGCGGGTAGCTCCTCCAAAAGAATGTTTAAAGTACATAAGGAAAAGGGGAAGTAAGAAGATCTTCTAATAAATAAAATCTTTTTTCAAAATTGGTTTGACATTTTGTTATTAACTTGGTATATTAATAAACGTCGCTGCGAACGTTAATTGAACATCT
Organism: Neobacillus sp. PS3-12; assembly: GCF_030915385.1. Classification (GTDB taxonomy): domain Bacteria; phylum Bacillota; class Bacilli; order Bacillales; family Cytobacillaceae; genus JAEVLT01. Next base: position 2,771,321 of record NZ_CP133268.1, read on the forward strand.
AAAAAAAGTTGTTGACATTAAAGTTCAAGGATGATATATTATTAAAGCCGCTTATTGAGCGGAATTGTTCTTTGAAAACTAAACAAACAAAAACGTCAACAATAAAAATATAGTGAAGCAAGTCTTCACTAGCCAACGTAACATTTATGAGCTAACTCATACTCTTTAATGGAGAGTTTGATCCTGGCTCAGGACGAACGCTGGCGGCGTGCCTAATACATGCAAGTCGAGCGAATCATTAGGAGCTTGCTCCTGATGGTTAGCGGCGGACGGGTGAGTAACACGTGGGCAACCTGCCTGTAAGACTGGGATAACACCGGAAGTCGGTGCTAATACCGGATAATTCTTCACCTCTCATGAGGTGAAGCTGAAAGTCGGTTTCGGCTGACACTTACAGATGGGCCCGCGGCGCATTAGCTAGTTGGTGAGGTAACGGCTCACCAAGGCGACGATGCGTAGCCGACCTGAGAGGGTGATCGGCCACACTGGGACTGAGACACGGCCCAGACTCCTACGGGAGGCAGCAGTAGGGAATCTTCCGCAATGGACGAAAGTCTGACGGAGCAACGCCGCGTGAGTGATGAAGGCCTTCGGGTCGTAAAACTCTGTTGTTAGGGAAGAACAAGTATCGGAGTAACTGCCGGTACCTTGACGGTACCTAACCAGAAAGCCACGGCTAACTACGTGCCAGCAGCCGCGGTAATACGTAGGTGGCAAGCGTTGTCCGGAATTATTGGGCGTAAAGCGCGCGCAGGCGGTCCTTTAAGTCTGATGTGAAAGCCCACGGCTCAACCGTGGAGGGTCATTGGAAACTGGGGGACTTGAGTGCAGAAGAGGAAAGCGGAATTCCACGTGTAGCGGTGAAATGCGTAGAGATGTGGAGGAACACCAGTGGCGAAGGCGGCTTTCTGGTCTGTAACTGACGCTGAGGCGCGAAAGCGTGGGGAGCAAACAGGATTAGATACCCTGGTAGTCCACGCCGTAAACGATGAGTGCTAAGTGTTAGAGGGTTTCCGCCCTTTAGTGCTGCAGCTAACGCATTAAGCACTCCGCCTGGGGAGTACGGCCGCAAGGCTGAAACTCAAAGGAATTGACGGGGGCCCGCACAAGCGGTGGAGCATGTGGTTTAATTCGAAGCAACGCGAAGAACCTTACCAGGTCTTGACATCCTCTGACACTCCTAGAGATAGGACGTTCCCCTTCGGGGGACAGAGTGACAGGTGGTGCATGGTTGTCGTCAGCTCGTGTCGTGAGATGTTGGGTTAAGTCCCGCAACGAGCGCAACCCTTGATCTTAGTTGCCAGCATTTAGTTGGGCACTCTAAGGTGACTGCCGGTGACAAGCCGGAGGAAGGTGGGGATGACGTCAAATCATCATGCCCCTTATGACCTGGGCTACACACGTGCTACAATGGATGGTACAAAGGGCAGCGAAGCCGCGAGGTGGAGCCAATCCCATAAAACCATTCTCAGTTCGGATTGTAGGCTGCAACTCGCCTACATGAAGCCGGAATCGCTAGTAATCGCGGATCAGCATGCCGCGGTGAATACGTTCCCGGGCCTTGTACACACCGCCCGTCACACCACGAGAGTTTGTAACACCCGAAGTCGGTGGGGTAACCGTAAGGAGCCAGCCGCCTAAGGTGGGACAGATGATTGGGGTGAAGTCGTAACAAGGTAGCCGTATCGGAAGGTGCGGCTGGATCACCTCCTTTCTAAGGAAAATGTCCTAACGGACATCACAGATTGTTTGACGGATTTTGTTTGTTTAGTTTTGAGGGAATAATTCTCTCAAAGTTTATTTTTGTTCCTTGAAAACTAGATAATCGTATAAGAAGAAGTCAAGAAAGAACCGAGTAATCGCCATTTTAGTTTTCTCTCTTATTTAATTAAGAAGAAAAAAACCTTTTAGGTTAAGTTAGAAAGGGCGCACGGTGGATGCCTTGGCACTAGGAGCCGATGAAGGACGGTACTAACACCGATATGCTTCGGGGAGCTGTAAGTAAGCTTTGATCCGGAGATTTCCGAATGGGGGAACCCACTGCTCGTAATGGAGCAGTATCTTTATCTGAATACATAGGATAATGAAGGCAGACCCGGGGAACTGAAACATCTAAGTACCCGGAGGAAGAGAAAGCAATTGCGATTCCCTAAGTAGCGGCGAGCGAAATGGGAACAGCCCAAACCGAAAGGCTTGCCTTTCGGGGTTGTAGGACACTCTACATGGAGTTACAAAGGAACGGGGTAAATGAAGCGATCTGGAAAGGTCCGTCATAGAAGGTAAAAACCCTGTAGTTGAAACTTCGTTCCCTCCTGAGTGGATCCTGAGTACGGCCGGACACGTGAAATCCGGTCGGAAGCTGGGAGGACCATCTCCCAAGGCTAAATACTCCCTAGTGACCGATAGTGAACCAGTACCGTGAGGGAAAGGTGAAAAGCACCCGGAAGGGGAGTGAAACAGTTCCTGAAACCGTGTGCCTACAAGTAGTCAAAGCCCTTTTATGGGTAATGGCGTGCCTTTTGTAGAATAACCGGCGAGTTACGATCCCATGCAAGGTTAAGTTGATGAAACGGAGCCGCAGCGAAAGCGAGTCTGAATAGGGCGATTTTAGTATGTGGTCGTAGACCCGAAACCAGGTGATCTACCCATGTCCAGGGTGAAGGTAGGGTAACACCTACTGGAGGCCCGAACCGACGCACGTTGAAAAGTGCGCGGATGAGGTGTGGGTAGCGGAGAAATTCCAATCGAACTTGGAGATAGCTGGTTCTCTCCGAAATAGCTTTAGGGCTAGCCTCACGTTGTAAGAGTCTTGGAGGTAGAGCACTGTTTGGACTAGGGGCCCTCATCGGGTTACCGAATTCAGACAAACTCCGAATGCCAAAGACTTATCCGTGGGAGTCAGACTGCGAGTGATAAGATCCGTAGTCAAAAGGGAAACAGCCCAGACCACCAGCTAAGGTCCCAAAGTATACGTTAAGTGGAAAAGGATGTGGAGTTGCTTAGACAACCAGGATGTTGGCTCAGAAGCAGCCACCATTTAAAGAGTGCGTAATAGCTCACTGGTCGAGTGACTCTGCGCCGAAAATGTACCGGGGCTAAACGTATCACCGAAGCTGTGGGTGGACACCATTAGGTGTCCGCGGTAGGAGAGCGTTCTAAGGGCGTTGAAGCTAGACCGTAAGGACTGGTGGAGCGCTTAGAAGTGAGAATGCCGGTATGAGTAGCGAAAGATGAGTGAGAATCTCATCCACCGAATGCCTAAGGTTTCCTGAGGAAGGCTCGTCCGCTCAGGGTTAGTCGGGACCTAAGCCGAGGCCGAAAGGCGTAGGCGATGGATAACAGGTTGATATTCCTGTACCACCTCTTTATCGTTTGAGCAACGGGGGGACGCAGGAGGATAGGGTAAGCGCACTGCTGGATATGTGCGTGTAAGCAGTTAGGCTGGTGAATAGGAAAATCCGTTCACCGTAAAGGCTGAGCTGTGATGCCGAGGGAAATATAGTACCGAAGTTCCTGATTCCACACTGCCAAGAAAAGCCTCTAGCGAGATAAAAGGTGCCCGTACCGCAAACCGACACAGGTAGGCGAGGAGAGAATCCTAAGGTGAGCGAGAGAACTCTCGTTAAGGAACTCGGCAAAATGACCCCGTAACTTCGGGAGAAGGGGTGCTCTTTGGGGTTAATCGCCCTGAAGAGCCGCAGTGAATAGGTCCAGGCGACTGTTTAGCAAAAACACAGGTCTCTGCGAAGCCGCAAGGCGAAGTATAGGGGCTGACGCCTGCCCGGTGCTGGAAGGTTAAGAGGAGGGGTTAGCGCAAGCGAAGCTCTGAATCGAAGCCCCAGTAAACGGCGGCCGTAACTATAACGGTCCTAAGGTAGCGAAATTCCTTGTCGGGTAAGTTCCGACCCGCACGAAAGGCGTAACGATCTGGACACTGTCTCAACGAGAGACTCGGTGAAATTATAGTACCTGTGAAGATGCAGGTTACCCGCGACAGGACGGAAAGACCCCATGGAGCTTTACTGTAGCCTGATATTGAATTTTGGTACAGCTTGTACAGGATAGGTAGGAGCCTTTGAAGCCGGAGCGCCAGCTTCGGTGGAGGCATTGGTGGGATACTACCCTGGCTGTATTGAAATTCTAACCCGCACCCCTTATCGGGGTGGGAGACAGTGTCAGGTGGGCAGTTTGACTGGGGCGGTCGCCTCCTAAAGAGTAACGGAGGCGCCCAAAGGTTCCCTCAGAATGGTTGGAAATCATTCGCAGAGTGTAAAGGCACAAGGGAGCTTGACTGCGAGACCTACAAGTCGAGCAGGGACGAAAGTCGGGCTTAGTGATCCGGTGGTTCCGCATGGAAGGGCCATCGCTCAACGGATAAAAGCTACCCTGGGGATAACAGGCTTATCTCCCCCAAGAGTCCACATCGACGGGGAGGTTTGGCACCTCGATGTCGGCTCATCGCATCCTGGGGCTGTAGTCGGTCCCAAGGGTTGGGCTGTTCGCCCATTAAAGCGGTACGCGAGCTGGGTTCAGAACGTCGTGAGACAGTTCGGTCCCTATCCGTCGTGGGCGCAGGAAATTTGAGAGGAGCTGTCCTTAGTACGAGAGGACCGGGATGGACGCACCGCTGGTGTACCAGTTGTCTTGCCAAAGGCATCGCTGGGTAGCTATGTGCGGACGGGATAAGTGCTGAAAGCATCTAAGCATGAAGCCCCCCTCGAGATGAGATTTCCCATAGCGTCAAGCTAGTAAGATCCCTGAAAGATGATCAGGTTGATAGGTCAGAGGTGGAAGCGCGGTGACGTGTGGAGCTGACTGATACTAATCGAATCGAGGACTTAACCAATAGTAATGATTATTCGTTCTTTACACTTCTTCTGATTATCTAGTTTTGAGGGAATAAAAAAATATTTTTTCCTCTTGAAAAAATTAAAAAAGGCATTATAATAATAAATGTCTTTGATGAAAACTAGTCTGGTAATAATGGCGAGAAGGTCACACCCGTTCCCATACCGAACACGGAAGTTAAGCTTCTCAGCGCCGATGGTAGTTGGGACGAAAGTCCCTGTGAGAGTAGGACGTTGCCAGGCTAGGATTATTCCGCAGTAGCTCAGTGGTAGAGCTATCGGCTGTTAACCGATCGGTCGTAGGTTCGAGTCCTACCTGCGGAGCCATTTTAATATAATTGCTTTATTTTTTTTTGCAGACAAGCGGTAGATATGCTTCCATAGCTCAGTAGGTAGAGCACTTCCATGGTAAGGAAGAGGTCAGCGGTTCGAGCCCGCTTGGGAGCTTAAAAATATTTTATGGCCCCTTGGTCAAGTGGTTAAGACACCTCCCTTTCACGGAGGTAACACGAGTTCGAATCTCGTAGGGGTCACCATTTGGAGGATTAGCTCAGCTGGGAGAGCATCTGCCTTACAAGCAGAGGGTCGGCGGTTCGATCCCGTCATCCTCCACCATTTATATATTTGTTATGCCGGCCTAGCTCAATTGGTAGAGCAACTGACTTGTAATCAGTAGGTTGGGGGTTCAAGTCCTCTGGCCGGCACCATTTTTTTATGGAGGGGTAGCGAAGTGGCTAAACGCGGCGGACTGTAAATCCGCTCCCTCCGGGTTCGGCGGTTCGAATCCGTCCCCCTCCATTTATATATTTTTTAAAAATGGGTATACTACTAGTACACCGCTTTTAATATATTGGGCTATAGCCAAGCGGTAAGGCATCGCACTTTGACTGCGACATGCGTTGGTTCAAATCCAGCTAGCCCAGCCATGAGCCATTAGCTCAGTCGGTAGAGCATCTGACTTTTAATCAGAGGGTCGAAGGTTCGAGTCCTTCATGGCTCATACAATAAATGAAAAAGACTCAGGGAAATTCTCCTTGGGTCTTTTTTTATGTGAAAAAGAAAGTAAGCAATAAAGACCGTCTATGTGACCGTTGAGAAGTAATGAGAAGAGAAATCGTCACATAGGAAGGCTCTATGTGACCTTAAGAGAGTGAAAAGAAGAGCAAAAGTCATAAAGAAGTCTCCTATGTGACTGCGTAAGAGTAAAAAGAGGTTGAACTGTTAAATAGATCGATCCAACAACAAAAAGAGAGTGGAAAAATGACTATTAAATTCCAATTTAAATCTTATGAATGTTTGTATAATTATTCGCAATTTTGTCGAGTTGAGTCATTGGAATGAAGACGGTTACAATGGAGGGGAGAGAGAACTAGGGGGAGAATCGTGAAAAAGTTATCCATTATTGGAATGCCTATGGATTTAGGGCAATTAAGGCGTGGAGTAGATATGGGACCAAGTGCCATAAGGTACGCGGGGATCAACGAACGGTTAAAACTACTTTTTGATGATATTCATGATATGGGGGATATTCCGATTGGGCGACCAGAAGTTGTTGTCGATCCTGGAATCAAGGCTAAGGAACTTGGAATTGGTTGCAGAAAAAAGTGTCTTATTAGCTGAAAAGGTAAATGAAATAGTTCAATCAGGTTCATTTCCACTCGTACTTGGCGGCGATCATAGCACTGCAATTGGCACATTGGCTGGCATTTCTCATCATTATCAAAATCTTGGAGTCATCTGGTATGATGCGCACGGTGATCTAAATACTGCGGAAACATCTCCATCTGGCAATATACACGGAATGCCCTTGGCTGTCAGTTTAGGTATGGGCCATAAATCCTTAACTGAGATTGCAGGATACTCACCAAAAATTAAATCGGAAAATGTGGTAATTATTGGAGCGAGATCACTCGACACAGGTGAAAAAGCATTAATCAAGGAAAAAGGTATAAAGGTATTTACGATGCATGAAATTGACCGTATCGGGATGACAAAGGTTATCGAAGATACGATTGCCTATCTTAAAGAAAAAACGGATGGTGTTCATTTGTCATTCGACTTAGACGGATTAGACCCAATGGAAGCACCTGGTGTCGGGACCCGGTCCATGGCGGCATCACTTTTAGAGAAAGCTGTTTAGCAATGGAAATGCTTGCGGAGTCCCTGCTTATTACATCAGCGGAGTTTGTTGAGGTAAATCCAATCTTGGATGAAAGAAATAAAACTGCTCGACTGGCAGTAAGTTTAATGGGCTCACTTTTTGGAGAAAAACTTTTATAGAATAAAACTGGCTGACCAGTTATGGTCAGTCTTTTATATTGTTAATACAGCGGTTACCCCTAATTTTTGTTAAAATAGGAAGTATTGAAAAGTTTTTTTGTAAATGAAACTTTTTCGCTATCGATTCGTAATATCGTATAGCCGCATACTCGCGCGGAGGTAAAGGAATGGAAGCCATCGTCAAAAAGAGGATCAAACAGGTCAAAAAAGGCGATCAGAATGCTTTTGGTGAAATTGTTGAGATATATAAAAATAAGGTCTATCAAATATGTTTCAGGATGCTCGGTAATCGTCATGAGTCAGAAGATGTTGCTCAGGAGACCTTTATTAGGGCGTATGTAAATATAGATACCTTTAAAACTGAACTCAAATTTTCAACCTGGCTTTTTCGGATTGCTACGAATCTGTGTATTGACCGAATACGGAAAAAGAAACCCGATTACTATTTAGATGCAGAAGTGTTCGGCACAGAGGGATTAACGTTATATTCTCAAATTCCATCTGATGTTGAGTCGCCAGATGTAGAGGTTGAAAGCTTGGAATTACAAGAAACGATTCAAAAAGAAATTCTAAAGTTGCCTGAAAAATACCGATCTGTCATTATCTTAAAATATATTGAGGAATTATCTTTAAATGAAATTAGTGAAATTCTTGATTTACCTTTAGGCACGGTGAAAACAAGGCTCCACCGCGGACGAGAAGCCTTAAGACAACAGTTGAGACATGTATGATGAGAGGTGAGAAAGTTGAAATGTCCTGAAGAAATTATAGAAATGATGCACGAGTTTTTAGATGACGAGCTTGATAAGGAAAAAGAGATACAATTAAGAGTGCACCTTCAAAAGTGTCAGGAGTGTACATCATTATTTAATGAACTAAAAAAGACAGTTGCACTTGTCCAAAGCACTTCAAATATACAAGCACCTGATGATTTTACAGCAAGAATTATGGCGCACCTGCCAAAAGAAAAGAAAAAGCTTACGATTCAGCGATGGCTGCAAAGACATCCCTTTATTGCTGCGGCTTCCTTATTTATCATCTTAATGATGGGAAGCTTTCTATCGACATGGAGCGAAAATCGAGAATTTTCAGTTTCAAACCAACATAATCTCATTGTGAAAAATCATACCGTTATTGTTCCAAAAGGGAAGGTAGTGAAAGGGGACGTAGTAGTCAAAAATGGGAAGTTGAAAATAGAAGGAGAAGTTCAGGGGAATGTAACGGTCATTAATGGAGAAAAGTATATGGCGTCGGCTGGCCATGTAACGGGTGACATTGAAGAGATCAATGAAGTGTTTGATTGGATTTGGTATTATATCAAAAAACCGGTAAGGATGTGGTCCGCATCATTAGGGGTTAAACGGATGAAAATCACCTTTTGGGTGATTTCTTTTTTTACATATCCACAAATATTAGCTATGGAGAAATTTATGATATAATATACTGGTTACTTTAGTAAACTTACGGAGGAAGAACAATGCCGTTTGCAGATTTCACGTTTATGAAATATTTAGCTAGTGTTGTTGATATTCTCCTTGTTTGGTATGTGATATATAAATTGATAATGGTGATAAGGGGTACAAAGGCCGTCCAATTATTGAAGGGGATCTTTGTCATTCTTATTGTTCGCGTTATCAGTGACTTTTTTGGCTTAAAAACTTTGAGCTGGATTATGGAACAGGCCATAACTTGGGGATTCTTAACGATCATAATCATTTTTCAACCTGAGCTCCGCAGAGCCCTTGAACAATTAGGAAGGGGTAAATTCTTTTCGAGAAGCTCAAGCCAGGAAGATGATGACCCAGAGAAAACAGTTAATGCGATTATTAAAGCGACAGATTATATGGCAAAACGCAGAATTGGGGCATTAATTTCAATTGAAAGAGAAACAGGAATGAGTGATTACATAGAAACAGGTATACCCTTGAATTCTAAAATCTCTGCTGAATTGCTCATAAATATTTTTATACCAAACACCCCGCTTCATGATGGGGCTGTCATTATTCAAAAAACCTCTGTAGCAGCAGCGGCATGCTATCTGCCATTATCAGAAAGTCCGTTTATTTCAAAGGAACTTGGTACAAGGCATAGGGCAGCCTTAGGGATTAGTGAGGTAACAGACAGTGTAACAGTAGTGGTTTCAGAGGAGACAGGTGGTATTTCGTTAACAAAAAACGGTGAGCTTCACCGTGATTTAAGTGCGGATGTATTTAAGGAACTGCTTTCTAATGAATTATTAAATCCAAGCAAACAAGCTTCCTCAGCACGTTGGAATTGGAGGGGGAAGAAAAATGGATAAACTCATGGATAATCCTTGGTTTATAAAGGTCATTGCCTTATTGCTTGCTCTACTTCTTTATTCTTCTGTGCCGCCACAGTCTGGAAGCAAGCTTAGTGTAGATGTTCCTGGTGATCAAACAGAGGCTACAATTACGGGTATTCCTGTAAAGGCCTACTATGATACGAGTAATTTAGTTGTATCAGGTCTTCCTACTAATGTAAGTGTTACAGTTGATGGTCCGCTCAGTCTTGTCCAATCAGCTAAGGCACTTAAAAACTTTGAAGTATACGTAGACCTCACCAAAGCAAAGATTGGGAACCAAACGGTAAAGCTAAAAGTGAGGAATATGTCTGATAAATTAAAGGTATCTATAAAACCTTCTTATGCGAATGTATCTGTGCAGGAGAAAGTAACAAAAGTATTTAAGGTTACAGCTGAATTTAACAAAGGCAATATTGCAGATGGATATACTGCTGGGGCTCCTACTGTTGAGCCAAATAAGGTTACTATTTCTGGTGCCAAAAATGTAATTGACCGAATTACTTACGTCAAAGCTACACTGGGCTTAGGGCAATCTGCAAATGCAACTGTAACAGATGATGCCCCGGTAAGGGTTCTGGACAAAGATTTAAATAAATTAGATGTCGTCGTAGAACCACAATCAGTAAAAGTAACATTGCCAATCAAAAATACCAGTAAGACGGTACCTATTAATGTGGTTCAAAAGGGAACTCCACCGGGTGGGGTTACAATAAGTTCGATTGATCTTGATACATCCCAAGCAACGATTACAGGAGATGAGACTGTTCTTAAGGATACTGATCATGTACGGGTCGAGGTGGACGTCAGCAAAATTACTGATAATACAACCCTTACACTTCCAGTTATCATTCCGAACGGTATTACAAAGGTTACGCCAGAGCTGGTAAAGGCTACAGTAAAAGTTGGCGCAAATGGTGCAAAAAAAATATCGGGAATTCCAATAGGCACACGTGGTTTAACATCGCAGTATAAAGCAGTTTTTACAGACCCGTTAGGACAGACTGTCAACCTATCGGTGAATGGACCGAGTGACCAAGTAAATGCAGTGGCGGTTGGGGATTTTAACGCATATGTTGACCTAACCAATTTAACTGAAGGAGACCATGACGTACAAATTCAGGTGGATGGTCCTTTGGGTTTGAGTTGGAATCTTGATAATCCTACAGCCAAAATTACGATATCAAAAGCAGTATAAAATGGAGCAATATATTTGATAAGGAGCGATTTTTAAAATGGGTAAATATTTCGGCACCGATGGGGTTCGCGGAATTGCAAATAGTGAATTAACTCCTGAATTTGCATTCAAATTAGGCCGGTTTGGCGGTTTTGTTTTAACAAAAGATAAGGAACGTCCTAAAGTCCTTATAGGTAGGGATACACGCATATCCGGTCATATGCTTGAAGGAGCACTTGTAGCAGGTTTACTCTCTATAGGAGCAGAGGTAATGAGGCTTGGAGTGATATCTACCCCTGGCGTTTCTTATTTGACAAAAGCAATGGGAGCACAGGCTGGAGTCATGATTTCTGCATCACATAATCCAGTACAAGATAATGGAATTAAATTTTTTGGTCCTGATGGTTTCAAGCTATCCGATGAACAGGAATTAGAAATTGAGGAATTGATTGATTTACCTGTTGACGAATTGCCACGACCTATCGGTGCTGACCTTGGTCAAGAAATGGATTATTTTGAAGGCGGGCAAAAGTATCTTCAGTATTTAAAAAATACTGTGGATGAGGACTTTTCAGGAATACACATTGCTTTAGACTGTGCACATGGCTCAACTTCAGCGCTTGCCACTCATTTATTTGCAGACCTTGATGCTGACCTTTCAACGATGGGAGCTTCACCCAATGGCTTGAATATTAATGCTGGTGTAGGGTCAACACATCCGGAAACACTTGCCTCTTTCTTACTCGAAAAAGGTGCGGATGTAGGGCTTTCATTTGATGGTGATGGTGATCGTTTGATTGCTATTGATGAAAAAGGAAATATCGTTGATGGCGACCAAATTATGTATATCTGTGCGAAGTATTTAAAGGAACAGGGCCGCTTGAAGCATGGAACCGTTGTTTCGACTGTTATGAGTAACTTAGGTTTCTATAAAGGGCTAGAAAGTCTTGGAATTCATAGTGCCCAAACCGCAGTAGGCGACCGCTATGTTGTTGAAGAAATGAAAAAAGGCGGATATAATCTAGGCGGAGAACAATCAGGCCACATTATTTTCTTAGACTACAATACTACTGGTGACGGTCTTTTAACTGGCCTTCAATTGGTTAACATCTTGAAGATTACGAAAAAGCCATTATCGGAACTAGCCGCGGAGATGAAAAAGTTCCCGCAAAAACTTGTCAATGTAAGAGTGACAGATAAATATCATGTAACGGACAACCAAAAGGTCAAAGAGATTATTGAAATAGTTGAAAATGAAATGAATGGGGATGGACGGATTCTTGTTCGCCCATCTGGAACCGAACCACTTGTACGTGTCATGGCAGAGGCACCAAGCGAAGAACTATGTGAACAATACGTTAATCGAATTGTGGCTGTTGTAAAAGCTGAAATGGGATTAGCCGAATAATATTAAGGATACGATATGCATAAGGGAACCGTTGGCAGCCCTTATGCATATTTTATTTTATAGTTAATTTCTATGAGAAATTACTTCCATTATCCTATTTCTTTGTCGAAGCTATTGACGGAAATTAACAATTTCATGTATGCTAAGTTTGCTTTGTATTACACAAAGCGTATTTTTTTAAAGAAAGGTGGGCCGTGGTGTTTATTTTTTAAAAAGCGCCTGAACTAGCCGTACGTGATTGGACTAGTTGACGAGGAGGAGGAGTATCGAAAGTTCGGCGGATACCTCCCGGTTGAAACGCACAACCGAAAATCCTGCTTTAAAACATTAAGGCAACTTAATGCACAAAGAGGGGATATTGCGTATATTCATACAACAAAAAAGACAAGGGGGCAAGTATCGCCCCATGCTATCTTGCCCCCCTCTCAGGGAGGAAACAAAATGTGCGGAATCGTTGGTTTCATTGGAAATAAAGATTCAAAAGAAGTTTTATTAAAGGGTCTTGAAAAGCTTGAATATAGAGGATATGACTCTGCAGGTATTGCAATTGTGAACGAAAACGGAGTAACGATTTTTAAAGAAAAAGGAAGAATTGCAGACCTTCGCAGAATCGTTGATGAGCGAGTTTCAGCTAATACTGGAATTGGTCATACACGTTGGGCAACGCATGGCGTTCCAAGTAAAACCAATGCCCATCCACATCAAAGTACTAATGGCCGCTTTACCCTTGTTCATAACGGTGTGATTGAAAACTTTGATCTTTTGAAGCGAGAGTATTTAAAAGATGTTTCATTTGTAAGTGATACGGATACGGAAGTAATTGTACAGTTAATCGAGTTATTTGTTAAAGAAGGTCTTGAGGTTCTTGAATCATTCCGCAAAACGCTCTCTTTATTGCGCGGATCATATGCGATAGCCTTTTTAGATGAGCGAGATAAAGATACTATCTATGTAGCTAAAAACAAGAGCCCGCTTTTAGTAGGTCTTGGGACTGGATTTAATGTTATTGCAAGTGATGCTATGGCCATGCTTCAAGTAACAGACCAATTTGTTGAACTTATGGACAAAGAGATTGTGATTATCACAAAAGATAAAGTTACAATTCAAAATCTGCAGGGTGAAACCATCAGCAGGAACCCATATACAGCAGAACTTGATGCTAGTGACATTGAAAAGGGAACATACCCTCACTATATGCTAAAAGAAGTTGATGAACAGCCGTTAGTGATGCGTAAAATTATCCAAAAGTATCAAGGGAAAAATGGTGAGTTGACGATTGACTCAAAAATTATCGATGCAATGAAACAATCTGATCGCATTTATATTATTGCAGCAGGGACTTCCTATCATGCTGGTTTGGTTGGTAAGCAGTTTATTGAAAAAATGGCGAAAATTCCAGTTGAAGTACATGTTTCGAGTGAATTTGTTTATAACATGCCGCTTTTATCTGAAAAGCCATTGTTTATTTTCATTTCTCAAAGCGGAGAAACTGCTGACAGCCGTGCAGTACTAGTATCAGTAAAAGAGTTAGGTCATCCTGCTTTAACGATTACAAATGTGCCAGGATCAACACTTTCTCGTGAGGCAGATTATACACTGCTCTTGCACGCAGGACCGGAAATTGCTGTTGCATCAACGAAAGCCTATACAGCACAGTTGGCAGTTCTGGCAATCTTGGCAGAGGTTACAGCGAAAAGCCGTGAGTTAGAGGTTGGTTTTGATCTTGTTCGTGAACTCGGAATTATCGCAAATGCCATGGAGGTTCTTTGTGATTCCAAAGAGATCATTGAACAAGTTGCAAGGGAGTTTTTAACGGTTACACGCAATTGCTTCTTTATCGGCCGTTCTCTTGACTTTTATGTTGGCTTAGAAGGGGCCTTAAAGTTAAAAGAGATCTCCTATATTCAAGCAGAAGGTTTTGCAGGCGGTGAATTAAAGCACGGGACGATTGCTTTAATTGAGGAAGGAACTCCTGTTATTGCCCTTGCAACCCAAGAGGGTGTTAATTTAAGTATTCGTGGTAATGTAAAAGAGGTAGTTGCCCGCGGAGCAAACCCTTGTATTATTTCCATGAAAGGTTTGGAAATGGACGAAGACAGCTTCGTTATTCCACAAGTTCATGAGTTACTAACACCACTTGTCTCTGTTATTCCATTGCAATTACTTGCTTACTACGCAGCCTTACACCGTGATTGTGACGTTGATAAACCGCGTAATCTGGCAAAATCAGTTACGGTGGAATAGGAGTTTGCTTGGGGTGAAAGAATCGAGAAGCGTACTGTTGGTACGCCCTCTCGGTTCTTTTTTATTTGATCAAACGTTTGATTAAAAGCGGGAAAAGCTTGATAAACTTTGAAGTTGTACTTATATTGTAGAGCTCTTAATTTACTAAAAACCCTTCAAAAAATAAAAAGTGCCACAGTGTAAGGATACTGTGGCATTGGTAAATGATTTAACTTATACCCATCCTCTGAAGGAGGAGGCTTCTGCAAGTTTGCGGATACCTACCATATAGGCAGCTAAACGCATGTTAACTTTATGATTTTTTGCTACTTTGTAGACATTTTCGAACGAATCAACCATGATCTTTTTGAGCTTTTGTTCGACTTCTTCATCAGTCCAGTAGTAGCCTTGGTTGTTTTGCACCCACTCGAAGTAAGAAACGGTGACACCACCGGCGTTGGAGAGAATATCCGGTACAAGGAAAATGCCGCGTTCATCCAAAATTTCCGTTGCCTCCATAGTGGTTGGTCCATTTGCTGCTTCGACAACGATCGATGCTTTAATATCATAAGCATTTTTCTCAGTAATTTGGTTCGAAATAGCAGCAGGTACCAAAATATCACAATCAAGTTCAAAGAGTTCTTTATTGGTAATCGTATTAGTAAATAGTTTAGAAAACGTTCCAAAGCTGTCTCTGCGGTCGAGTAAATAGTCAATATCCACGCCATTTGGATCAGCAATGGCACCATAGACATCGGAAACGCCGACTACTTTTGCTCCAGCATCATGCATGAATTTTGCCAGGTAGCTTCCGGCATTACCGAAGCCTTGAATCACAACACGAGCACCTTTAATATCGATACCTTTTTTTCTTGCAGCTTCTTCAATAACGATCGCAACACCGCGGGCTGTCGCTGTTTCACGGCCTTGTGAACCGCCTAAAACGATCGGCTTGCCGGTAATGAATCCAGGTGAGTCAAATTCGCGTAAGTGGCTGTATTCATCCATCATCCATGCCATGATTTGTGCATTGGTATATACGTCTGGTGCTGGAATATCTTTATTTGGGCCGACAATCTGGCTGATGGCGCGAACATAGGCACGGCTCATTCTTTCCAACTCTCCAAGCGACATTTGCCGCGGCTCACAAATGATTCCGCCCTTACCGCCTCCAAACGGCAGGTTGGTAATACCGCATTTTAAACTCATCCAAACGGACAGTGATTTAACTTCTGCTTCATCTACTTCAGGATGGTAGCGAATTCCGCCTTTTGTTGGACCGACAGAATCATTATGCTGTGAACGATAGCCGGTAAATACTTTAACAGAGCCGTCATCCATTCTTACTGGGAAGCGGACCGTTAATAATCGTAATGGCTCTTTTAAGAGTTCATACATTGCTTCGCCGTATCCTAATTTTCTTAAGGCTTCATGAATGACTGCCTGTGTAGAATGGTACATATTTAATGATTCAGACTCTTCCGCTTGCTGCTCCAAAATCTCTTCCTTGACAGACATGTTTGACACCTCTATAGGTTTTTATCGTATATTTATAGACAAACTTATTAGCCTAATACCTTTTAACCCAGATTTGCTTTTTTAGAGATTGCCAATCGATAAATATTTTGTTTCTAAATAAGGCTCAATTCCTTCGATGCTTCCTTCACGGCCTAGACCGCTTTCTTTCATGCCGCCAAATGGGACATGCGCACCCGAAGGAGCACCATCATTCCAGCCGATAATACCAAAATCCAAGTTGTCATGGATGTAGGTTCCCGTTTTGTAATCATTTGTGAAGAAATATGCTGCTAGCCCGTATGGTGTACTATTCGCAATTTCGATAGCTTCCTCCAGTGTTTTAAAGGAAACGATTGGGGCTACAGGGCCAAATGTTTCTTCTTGCATAATAACCATATCAGCACTAACATTTTTTAATACAGTAGGGTAAACAAAGTAGTAGCCTTGATCCTTGTTGACATCGTATTGATTTCCGGCTAAAACCTCTGCACCTTTATCGATCGCATCCTCAATTTGGGAGACAATTTTCTCATAGCCCTTTTCATTGATAATTGGTCCAATTTGGGTATCAGAATCAAGCCCGTTGCCCACTTTTAATTTTTTAACCTCTTCAGCTAATTTTTCTGCGAATTGGTCAACAATATTTTCATGGACAATAATCCGATTGGCGCAGACACATGTTTGCCCGGCATTTCTGTATTTCGTGATAAGTGTTTGCTGGACGGCAAGATCTAGGTCTGCATCCTCCGCAATGATGAGCGGGGCATGGCCGCCTAATTCCATGGTCATATGTTTAACCGTATCAGCACTGTTTTTAATTAATTGTTTCCCGATAGGAGTAGAACCGGTAAATGATATTTTCCGAACATATTCACTTTGTGTAAAAAGATCACCAACAACTGAACCTCTTCCATTCACATACTGAATCACATCTGTTGGGATCCCTGCTTCATGTGCGAGTTCAACTAGTCTCATTGTTGTCAAAGGAGTTTCCACTGCTGGTTTTACGATAAATGGACACCCTGCAGCCAGCGCAGGTGCTGCTTTCCTCGTCATCATCGCAGCCGGGAAATTCCATGGCGTAATGGCTGCCACTAACCCAATCGGCTGCCGACTGACAATGATTCTTTTCGATTCAGTGCTTGCCGGAATGGTACGTCCGTAAATCCGCTTTGCTTCTTCAGCATACCAATCAATGTAACTGGTTGCATAATCAACTTCACCCAACGACTCTTTTAATGGCTTGCCATTTTCAAGCGTCATAATTTTTGCAATTTCTTCTTTATGCTCCTGCACAAGTTGCGACCATCTTTGCAAAAGCCGTGAGCGTTCATGTGCATTTACTTTGCGCCATCTTTTAAAGCTATCATGGCCATTTTTAAGTGCTTGGTTGATTTCTTCTTCCGAATGGATCTTTACTTCCTGAATTAATTCACCCGTAGCAGGATTGTTTACTCTTAATACATTTGCCATTTAGGTTCCCCCTTATTATGAAAAAGCCTTTTCTAAGATTGCCAAGCCTTTAGCTAATTCTTCATCCGTAATGACCAGTGGAGTTAAAAAGCGAATGATATTGCCTTTAATTCCAGCGGAGAGGAGAAGAAGTCCATTTTCATTTGCGTATTTGGTAATTTCAGCTGTTTTTGCTTTGTTAGGCTTTTTCGAAGAACGATCTTCAACAATTTCACAACCTACCATTGCACCAAGGCGGCGAATATCGCCAATATATTCATGCTTTTCTGCCAACTCTTTTAGTTTTGCTTCTAGCTTTTGCCCGAGTAATTCGGATTTTTCCAATAGATTTTCTTCTTCAAAAATATCGATAACCGCTAAGGCTGCAGCACATCCTACCGGACTTCCGCCATAAGTGCCTCCCAGTTCGCCAGGACCAGTTACCTCCATGATCTCTTTTCTGCCAACGACGCCGCTTAATGGTAAACCGGCAGCTAATGATTTTGAAACCGTGACTAAATCCGGCACAACATCGAAATGTTCAATCGCAAACATTTTCCCTGTACGGCCAAAACCTGTTTGAATTTCATCTGAAACAAAGACAATGCCATTTTCCTTACAGAATTCGCTGACAGCCTGAACAAATTTTTTCGGAGGAATGACAAACCCGCCTTCTCCTTGAATCGGCTCCATTACGACACAGGCAACCATTTCAGGAGCTACTGTAGCAAGAAAGAAATCTTTAAATTCCTGAATAACTTGGTCAACGTATTCTTCTTCTGTCATTCCAGCTGTTTTACGATAGACATATGGATATGGAGCTTGATAGATTTCAGGCGCAAATGGTCCAAATCCAAATTTATATGGTTTTACTTTACTTGTCATTCCCATTGTTAGGTTTGTTCTTCCATGATAACCGCGAACAAAAGAAACAACAGCAGGCCTTCCTGTATAGCGGCGAGCGATTTTAATAGCGTTTTCAACAGCCTCCGCACCTGAATTTAATAAAATAGCTTGTTTATCAAAATCTCCAGGGGTAATTTCACATAATTTTTTAGCCAAACGAATATATCCTTCATACATCATGACGTTAAAACCAGGATGTAAAAATCTCTCAACTTGGTCTTTAACAGCTTCAGTTACTTTTGGGTGTGTATGGCCAACATTTAATGTACCAATCGCGCCAGCAAAATCAATCCACTCCTTGCCATCTATGTCAACTACTGTAGCCCCATGAGCATATTTCGCAATGTTTAGATTTCCATTGCTTACGCCTTTTGCTACATATTTTTGTCTCATTTCCTGAAGTTCTTTAGTTGATACTTCTTCATAGGTAGTTATCATCATCCATCACCCTTTTGTATAGTTTTATTTTTATTCATTATGTCATATTCTGATATAATGAATAGTACCAATAATCGAAAAATTATGGTACCAGATTACTGAGGGTGGTTGATCATGCTATTAACAATTGATAAGAACAAAGACGCCAACTTTCTTTACCATCAGCTTTATGAGAGATTAAAAGAAATTATCTTGGAAGGGCAGCTCAAAGCGAATGAGAAATTACCTTCAAAAAGAATACTAGCTGAACAATTGGATATTAGTTTAAATTCGGTTACCAATGCCTATGAACAGCTGCTTGCTGAGGGGTATATATATACGATTGAAAGAAAAGGGTACTTCGTAGAGACGATTACCAAGTTTATTGAAAACAATAACCTAACACACAATAATCTACCAAGTGATTTAAAAGAAACATTTACGGACAAAAATGGGTGGCTTTCCTTGTCACATATGACCTCGGATATCTCCACTTTTCCGTTCAAGAAATGGTTGAAGTGTGAGCAAACAGCGATCGAATCCTATCAAAGTAATTTATCGGATATGATGCATCCCCAAGGTCCCTATATTTTACGGAAAACGATTTGCCAAATGATCGGTTTTACGCGGGGCGTTGTATGTGAGCCGGAACAAATAGTTATCAGTGCAGGAACCCAACTATTAGTGCAGCAGCTAATGATGCTGCAAACATATGGCACTGTATTTGCCATGGAAAACCCCGGATATGCAAGAATTCATAATTTAGTGAGAAAGATGAAATTTGAAGTGCTGCCCATTTCTTTAGATGAACAGGGAATTAATATGGAGGAAATTAAAGCTTCCAGGGCTAATTTTGTGTATGTTACACCCTCACACCAATTTCCCACTGGAAGAATCATGCCGATATCAAGGCGAATCGAGCTTTTGAATTGGGCAGCGCAGGGTGATGATAGATATATTATCGAGGATGATTACGATAGTGAATTTAAATATGAAACAGGAAGTATTCCGTCTTTACAAAGTTTAGATCGGAACCACCGTGTCATTTATATGGGGACCTTTTCCAAAACGATGCTGCCAGGATTACGGATCAGTTATATGGTGCTGCCACCCGAACTATTAAGAGAGTATCTTAGTGTTCATGCTGATTCGATGCAGAGTGGAAATTCTACCATGTTATATAGCTTACATTATTTTATTAAGAGCGGTGAATATGCAAAGCATGTAAAAATGATGAATCATAAATATGAATCAAAAAGAAAAATCTTAATCAAGGAACTTACAAATCGGTTCCAGGATCGGATTCGGATTCCAGACATACCCGCCGGCCTTCATTTTCTCGCTCACTTTCAAACCGATATAAGCTATCAGGAAATCGAAGAACTGGTTGCCAAGCAAAAGCTGGAGATTTATACCTTGAGACGTTTTATGTTAAAAAAGGATGTGGACGAATCAAATCAAAAGGATTTGGTTATTGGATTTGCTAATTTAAAAGAAGAAAACATATCGGAGGCCGTTGAGCGGCTATACCGAGTTTTTCATTAAAAAATTTCAGGACAAAACTGAACAATCGCTCAATTGAATTTTCTAATTCACGTACATTACCAGGCCGAAAATATTAAAATAATACTTTCGCAACGCAACTGAGAAGCATTTCTTTACAATGGTATATACGGAATAAAGGGAAAATAAACGATATTGTAAAAATTCAAACTTTAAATCGCTTATATATCGTTATATGATAATTAAAAGATATTAATATTTTTCTATAATAAAAATAAATGAGAGAAAAAGTCGACTTTTTAAATATGGGAGTGGGAGAAATGCCTTTAAACCTTCATAAAACCTTCGTCGTCATTGATGAAATCACGGTTGTAAAGGATGCAATCGAGCGTGTGATTCAAGTGCAAGGGCAAATCCTAATTGTAAAGGCAGGAGATAGGATTGTCGGTATTTGTGACAGCCAATCACTTCTGATGCAGGCTGGGAAACTAAACCAAGCAGTAGACTATAGGACTGATTTTATTCTTTTACAAGAAAAGGAGATTCCTGATTCGCTATCCACGGACTACGCTTATTTGATTGTGGTCGATGCAAAAGGCATGATTGCAGGATGGCTTGATCGGAAGTCTGTAGAAATCAATTTCCTCAAACAAGCCTATTCTGAAGATGTAAGGGCCATAACGACAGATTTGGAAGCCATTGTTGATTCGATTTATGATGAAGTCCTTGTTGTCGATGCGAATGGAACGATCCTCAGGGTTTCCAACCGAAGCATCCACAATCTCTGGGGGGTCGAACCTTCATCAGTGATTGGTGAAAATATTCTGGAACTTGAGAAAAAGGGCTGGTTTAAACCATCTGTGTCTAGAAAAGTGATCGAGGAAAAAAAGAAAACTTCGATTGTCCAGTATAACCGTTTTGGGCGGAGGATATTGGCTGTCGGCAATCCTATTTTTAACAAAAAGCAAGAGCTGGAGCGAATTGTGATTGCCTCCCGGGATATTACCGAAGTGACCAAATTGGAAGAACAGCTTGAGGAAGCGCAAAACCTGAAAGAGCAATATCGGAAAGAAGTTGATATCTTAAAAAAGGTACACCAGGGGAAAGACAAAACGATCATTTATCAGTCAGAGCGGATGAAGGAATTAATGTTTTCCGTTGAACAGGTGGCAAAGGTTGATTCAACTGTGACGATTTACGGGGATTCCGGCGTCGGAAAGGAATTAATTTCCTTTGCGATTCACCAGCTGAGTGCTCGGGCTGAGAAGCCATTTATCAAAATAAATTGCGGTTCCATTCCAGAAAGTTTATTGGAAAGCGAGTTGTTTGGCTATGAGAATGGTGCCTTTACCGGAGCACTCAGCCAGGGGAAAAAAGGGTTATTTGAATTAGCCAATGAGGGGACATTATTTCTTGATGAAATTGGCGAGATGCCGCTGAATTTGCAAGTAAAGCTGCTGAGGGCACTCCAGGAACGGGAAATTTTGAAAGTTGGCGGTTCAAGAGCAATTCCGATTAATATCCGAGTGATCACCGCAACAAATAAAAACCTGGAGGAAATGGTCGCTGATGGATCATTTCGTGAAGATTTATTTTACCGGATTCATGTCATTCCGTTATTTGTACCGTCGCTCAGTGAGCGGACGGAGGATATTGAACCACTTGTGTATCATTTTCTTGAGTATTATAACAAACAGTTTTCCACGAAAAAGCACTTTTCCGAGGATGCCTTGGAAATACTCCGCTCCTATCCATGGCCGGGTAATATAAGGCAATTGCAAAATATTATTGAACGAGCGATGGTGGTTTCAAGAAATCAGGTGATAACCGCTAATGACCTTGCATCCATTTTAGAAACACGGAAAGTGCAGCAAAGGCCGGTTGAGGTCCATTCAATTGTTCCGCTAAATCAGGCCATTCAATATACGGAACAGCAGTTAATTCGGATGGCGTTAAAAAAATACAAGACACTGACAAAAGTGGCTGAAGTCCTGGAGGTAAGCCAGCCGACGATCAGCAGGCACTACAACAACCTCCGCCAGATTATTGGGATGGACTAGAAAAGGGAAAAGCGCCCTAAGTAAGGGATGTCGGCTAAAATCTGCCGTCGTCCCGTTCATTGAAGCTGGGTAATTCTTAAAGGTACATTACCGTTCATTCATAATTGAATAATCGTTATTCAATTATGAATGAACTTGTCTTGATGAACTTTAGAAAACCTGCATTTCCTCTCATAATAACAAGTTGGCACGAAACTTGCATTAAAATATTTTACTAGATTAAATGCTTTATTCTTTTATGTAAAAAGTAAGTATTTCCGAGGGAGGAATGAACTGAACAAGGGGGAAAAGGGCACAGATTGGGAAATTACGAGCTAAAAATTCGGACTATTTGAATTTAAAAGACATATTGAACAAACTGTGAAAGATTCATGTAATAGCTTCACGACTTACACAGATATGTAAGCGGTATCATTATGGTTATTTTTTTTATTCACAAGGGGGATCTATTATGAACAATCGGGAAGTTAAGTTAGAACGTTCACTTACATTGCCACACCTGGTTTTATTTGGACTGGCCTATTTGGCGCCAATGATCGTATTTGG
Organism: Neobacillus sp. PS3-12; assembly: GCF_030915385.1. GTDB lineage: Bacteria > Bacillota > Bacilli > Bacillales > Cytobacillaceae > JAEVLT01. The sequence goes on from NZ_CP133268.1 coordinate 2,793,978, forward strand.
AATTTATGGCACAATTTCTACAGAAACACATGCAACTGAGGCGAGTGCCTATCTTGTCGCATTAGTTGCCATGTTTTTTACCGCTTTGAGCTATACACAGATGGTAAGAGCATTTCCAGTTGCAGGTTCAGCATATACCTATACACGGAAATCACTGAATCCCCATTTGGGATTTATGGTCGGCTGGGCAACCCTATTGGATTATGTATTTATTCCAATGGCCATTTGGCTGATTGGGGCCGCCTATTTTAATGCTGCATTTCCGCAAGTGCCGCAATGGCTTTGGGTGTTATTATTTATAGTAATCACAACAGGAATTAATATATTAGGGATTAAATTAGGAACAAAAGTAAACTTTCTCATGATGGTCTTCCAATTCCTCGTCATTGCACTGTTTATCATTTTAGATGTTAAGACTGTGTTAACGGGACATGGAAGTGGTAGTCTGCTTTCTGTCAACCCGTTTGTACACAACGGTACTTCCTTTTCATTTGTACTTGCTGGTGCTTCTATTGCCTGTTATTCATTCTTGGGATTTGATGCAATTACAACGTTTACGGAAGAGGCATTCAAGCCGGAAAAAAATATTCCAAGAGCTATTATTTTAACAACTGTAATTGGCGGGGTTATCTTTATTGCTTCCTCCTATTTTACCCATTTGGTCCATCCAGGCTTTCAATATAAAAGTGTCGATTCTGCTGGTTTTGAAATTGCCAAGCAGATTGGCGGCAATTTGTTTAGTGCAATTTTCCTTGCTGGTATTATTATTGCCCAGTTTGCATCGGGAATTTCAGCCCAGGCAAGTGCATCAAGGCTTCTGTATGCAATGGGCCGCGATTCAGTACTTCCAAAGAAGTTCTTTGGTTATCTTCATCCAAAATTTAAAACGCCTGTTCTCAATATTCTGCTCGTCGCGGTTATTGGGATGCTTGCCTTAAGGCTGAGCGTATCGACCTCTACTTCTTTTATTAACTTTGGTGCCTTTATTGCGTTTACGTTAGTGAACGTTTCGGTTATTTCTCACTTCTATGTAAAAGGCAAGCATCGAGGCTCCAAAGCCAATGTTTTCTACTTAGTCTTCCCGCTGATTGGGACTCTGTTTGACTTATGGCTATTAGTCAATCTCGACCGCAATGCGTTAATTTTAGGGGGAAGCTGGGCTGTGGCCGGTTTTGTTTATTTACTTGTTTTGACTAGAATGTTTAAACGCCAACCGCCAGAAATGAAATTTGACGGTTTGGAAGAAGAATCAGCATAATTTCTTTATAAAGGCAGAGGCTCCATTTGGTTTGGGGTCTCTTCTTAAGTGGGAGGACGATACAATCATGAGGGACACTAAAATTGCCATTGCCCAGCTGGCCATTGTTGATGGTGATAAAAATGCAAATCTGAAAAAAATGAAAGACGCCATAAAGGAAGCCTGTGAAAAGAGTGTGAAAATAATTGTATTTCCCGAATTAATGCTTACGGGCCTTGTGGAAAAAGACGAAATAAAGGCATTGGCCGAGATTCGTGACGGCCAATCTTTTAAACAGATTCAAACGATGATAAAAGAGCATCCCATTTCAGTTGTCTATTCTTTTTTGGAACTAGGCGCTGGAGGGGAAATCTATATTACGACCTGTTTGATTGATCACAACGGCGAGGCTCTGGGGTATTACCGTAAAACGCACTTGTTTGGTGATGAAAAACAGCTCTTTAATCGTGGTGATGATTGGACGGTTGTGGAGCAGGAAGATTTCAGGATTGGGCTGCTTACTTGTTACGATATTGAACTTCCGGAACCTGCCAGAGCGTTGGCATTACAGGGAGTAAATCTATTGATCGTTAATTCTGCTAATATGGCTCCATACGAATATATCCACCGATTGTCGATTCAAATGAGGGCGTTGGAAAATCAGATTTTTGTCGTGTATTGTAATCGACTTGGGGCAAATAAATGGTTTGAGTATCGTGGACAAAGTGCTGCTATTGGACCGGATGGTTTAATCATTGCAGATGCGGGTTTAGAAAATGAAGTGGTACAAGTAATTGATTTGCCAATCGAAAAGTTCCATGGTTCTCCGGCTGAATTTAACTATCTAGCCGACCGCAGACCTGAGCTTTATCAAAAACTTTGTTAAGTTAAGGGATATCCCTTAGCCAAAAATACAATCTCAATCACTTGTAGATGTGTTCAAGCTAGGCGGCATTATTCGGTTACAGTGAGTCAGCATACGAAACTTTCTTCACGTTCGTTGTTCGGTTATTATTCGTATTGATATTAGGCGGTGCAGCAATCGGAATGATCGTATCATCTAAGGAAGCTGAATAAGGATTATTAGAAACAGAGGGTGTGCAGTATGAAAACTGCACCCCTCTTTTTTAATCAAACGTTTGATTAAACCGATGTTGTCTTTTTTATATGGAGAGTGTCACCAATCATCTTTACTTGAAAGGTACCTTCGTCATATTGAGCCAATGTAAGACTAGTACCTTCGATAAAAGGGCCCTCCCACCATTTTTCGGTAGGAATATTCATTAAATAAGACAAAATTGCTCTAATAGTAACACCGTGAGTAACGATCAATATATTCCCTTCCTTGTTGTCAGCAATAATTCTGTTTATTACATTTTCTACACGACTTTTTAAAGCTGCGAAGCTTTCGCCATTATGCATCTCATGGTTATACAGGTGCGGAGCATTCCAAAAGTTAAAGAACTCCTGCTTGGAGGTCTGTTCGATTTCTTCTTTCACTTTGCCTTCCCAATCGCCTAAATTAATTTCCTTTAGACCGTCCTCAAATAGAATAGGTATATTTCTATCCGAACAAACGAGACTGGCGGTTTTTACTGCTCTATCAATCGGGCTGGTGTAGATGGTATTAAAATTGATTTGATACAATCTTTCCCCCAACGCCACAGCATTTCTTTTTCCGTTATCCGTTAGTTCTGAATCCTTCCAGCCTTGTAATCGGTTCTCACTATTCCATTGGGTTTCCCCGTGCCGGGTAATATAAATATTTAACACAATCATTCCTCCATGTATTTCAATTAACTTTTTGGAAGTTAGTGGATGTAATCAGTTTAACACCAAAAATATCGTATCTTCATCTATAATTTAGTTATAAAACTTTAATACTCGTAAGAAAGTGAAGGATTACATTGAAAAAGTACAAGACTTTATTTTTTGATGCAGATGATACACTGTTGGATTTTGGCGCAGCGGAAAGCCTTGCGTTAAGATTATTATTTAGGGAACAAAAGATTAATTTAACGGCTGAACTCGAAGCCCATTATAAAGAAATCAATCAAGGACTTTGGCGAGCTCACGAAGAGGGAAAAATCGAACGTGATGAATTACTTAATACCAGATTTTCGCTCCTTTTTAAGGAGTACGACAAAGAGGTTGATGGAGTTTTATTGGAAGAGAACTATCGTATGTATTTAGAAGAGGGTCACCAGCTTGTTAATGGTGCTTTGGAGTTAATGAACGAACTGCAAAAAAAGTATGACCTATACATTGTTACGAATGGTGTTTCAAAAACGCAGGACAGACGTTTACGTGATTCAGGTTTACATCCATTCTTTAAAGATGTTTTTGTTTCGGAGGACACAGGTTACCAGAAACCAATGAAGGAATATTTTGATTATGTCTTCGCACGAATTCCTAATTTTTCTTTGGAACATGGATTAATTATTGGTGATTCCTTAAGTTCTGATATCAAAGGTGGCATGTTAGCAGGACTTGATACTTGCTGGTTCAATCCAAAAGTGAAGCCAAACAACACGGAAATCCAGCCAACCTATCAAATCCAAACACTTGAAGAGTTGTTTCAGATATTAAACGATTAAAATGAATATTTTGCGCTGTTCTTTATTAGAATTTGGGGGAGTTATGCGTGTTGAAAATAAGAAATGTTCAATTGGCCGATTTGCCTGAACTCGCATCTATAGAAAATTCTTGCTTTACAAAAGAAGAGGCTGCGACAGAAGAAGCGTTTAAAAAGCGGATCCAATTTATTTCGGATAGTTTTTTTGTAGCTGAAGAAGAAGGCGTGATTAAAGGTTTAGTCAATGGACCTGTTATTGAAAATGAATTTATAACCGATGATTTATTTGATGAAATAAAAGAGAATCCAGCTTCTGGCGGTCATCAAAGTATATTAGGATTAGCGGTGAAGCCTGGTTATCAAGGGGAAGGTATAGCGTCCATGCTGCTTGCTCATTTAAAAAACGAGGCAAGATTAAAAGAACGTATGTCCATTACACTTACTTGCAAAGAGGAATTAATTTCCTTTTATGAAAGAGCTGGTTACTTGAATGCTGGTATGTCAGATTCCCAGCATGGCGGGGTAGTTTGGTACAACATGATCAAAAAATTGCAATGACTGTTTGAACCGAGGATTCGTACCAATGGTATGATCCTCGGTTTTTTATTAATCAAACGTTTGATTAATAAAATTTTTGAATATAGAGACTAATGGTGGCCGCTAATTAAATGCAAAATATCCGCAAAATCAAATGGCTCTTCCTGTTTCATTTTTTCAGCAAAATCGGAAACACGTGTAAGGGTTTCAACACTTTCTATCGGATGCTGACCAGCTGCACTTTCTGCAGAGAGCATAACTGCATTTGCCCCATCAAGTACAGCTTGAAAAACATCGGTTACCTCCGCACGAGTTGGAATCGCACTTTCAACCATGGATTGCAACATCTGTGTTGCGACGATTACATATGTATTTGTTCGCCTGCACTCATGAATCATCGCTTTTTGTAATAATGGAATCCAATGGTAGGGCACTTCAACACCAAGGTCTCCTCTGGCAATCATAATTCCATTTGCCTCCTGACAAATGGCTGGGAAGTTTGTAATTGCTTCAACTGTTTCAACCTTGGCAATAATGCTAGGAGAATGAGAAGACCGCTCCTTAATATAGGCATGAATTTCTTTTAAATGGTTAGGTTTTCGGATGAATGAACAAGCCATATAATCTACTTTTTCTTCTAATAGAAATTCAATATCCTTTTTATCTTTTTCTGTTATTGCAGGCAAGTGAACCTCAGTGCCTGGAACATTTACTCCTTTATGAGAGGAAATCGGCCCTTCGGTTTTCACGGTCGTTTGTATTTTATCAGAATCAACATTTTCAACAGTCAACACTACTTGACCGTCATTTATTAGAATTTGGCTTCCTGCTTTTACATCCCGACTCAGCCCTGAATAATCAACAGATGCTTCATTTTGATTTCCTTTCATGGGTTTTACGGAAAGTGTAAATGCAGCTCCTTTTTGGAGATTGATTTCTTTCTCCTCTATTTCGCCCAGTCTGATTTTAGGACCTTGAAGGTCTCCTAAGATTTTAACAGAGCGGTCAATGGAACGGACTAATTCTATAATTTCCTTATGACTTTCATGTGTCCCATGGGACATATTTAGGCGAATGATATTCATGCCATTTGAGATTAATTTTGGCAGAATATCCTTGCTGCTGCTAGCTGGCCCAATTGTACAAACACGGTCGATTTTCAACAGTACTCATCCTTTCTGAACAATCTGGCAGAAAAATAATTATAGTTATATTGTCTCTATTCAAATAAGGAACCATCCTGCTTATTATCTAAAAATAAATTTAGTAAGTCGAAATAATTGCAATCATGAATGAAATTCCCCTAAACTTTAAAAAGTAAATATAAAAGTAAATGATGAAGGGGATTTTCTAATGAAAATAGTAGCGATTGTCGGTAGTAACCGCAAAGAATCTTTTAATAAAAAACTAACCTTATTTATTCAAAAAAGGTACAAGGATCAGGCAGAAATTGAACTTTTGCCAATTGAAAAGCTGCCTATGTATAACCAGAACGATGAGTTAACACCTCCGTCCATCGTAACCGAAATCAAAACTAAGGTTCTCCAAAGTGATGCCATTTTGATTGCTACACCAGAATACAATCATTCCATTCCTGGTTTTTTAAAAAATGCGCTTGATTGGTTTTCACGTGTGGATAAAGTAATGGTGGAAAAACCTGTTATGATTGTGGGAGCAACACCGGGGTACTAGGAACTGTCCGTGCACAGGTCCATCTTCGTCAAATATTAAATTCTCCAGGAATAGGGGCCTTGACCTTACCTGGAAATGAAGTATTTATCGGAAATATTAATGAAAAATTAGATGCATCAGGGGAATTAACACACGAACCAACGATTCAATTTTTAGACTCGGTGATGAATAATTTTATTGGCTGGGCAGAGAAAGTAAAATAAAATACCATGAAAATGCGATTCCTATTTTTGAGAATCGCATTTTTCAATGGAATAAAGCTGTTGAACAGGAAAAACAATTATGATATATTAATTTATGTTTCAAGTGACCAAAAAACTAAATTGGTCAATTAGGAGGAGTTTTTGTGGATCGACGGGGGATGATCATCGAGGCAGCGGCAAAATCCTTTTCGTTATTTGGTTATAAGGCAACCACTATGGACCAAGTTGCGCGGCTCGCTAATGTTGGCAAAGGAACCATCTATACATTCTTTAAAAATAAAGAAGAATTATTTAACGAAATTGTATCTTCCTTAGTGAAGGAAATGATTGCTGAAGCGGAAGCAGTCATTGTGCCGGGGTTACCGTTTGCTGAGAATGTACACCATGCCCTGTATCGATTGTTGGAATTCCGTTCTAAGCACCAATTAATGATTAAACTGGTCCAAGAAGAAAAGGAAATGGGGACACTTGCTGTTTCAGAAATGTTAGTACATGTGGAAGAGGAGATTATTGGCTACCTTAAGAAAAAAATGGATATTGCTGTTGCAAAGGGAGCGATTCCTCCCACTAATACAGAGCTTACCAGTTTCCTACTGTTGAAATTATATATTTCACTTGTTTCAGATTGGGAACGAAAGCACGAGCCTTTAAATTCAGAGCAGATCGCCGATGTCATGAAGATTTTTTTATTAAAAGGATTATCGGAATGATGATTCTTTTTTGATTAAAAATGACCAAATGAGGAAAGCGGTCAGGTTGGTTTTCGTCTAAAGTTAAACATGAGAGGGGAATAAAAATGGGGATTTTTACATCACTTAAAAATGAACTATTAGGAATTCTCCATAATCGTAAACTTCTCATTGCGGTTATTGGGGTAATGACAGTTCCGTTATTATACAGCGGCACATACCTTTGGGCTTTTTGGGATCCTTACGGTCATCTCGACCGATTGCCGGTTGCAGTAGTAAATAATGACCAAGGAGCCGTCTATGATGGCTCAAAACTGGAAATTGGCAAGGACTTAGTAAAAGAGCTGAAGAAAAAGGAAAGCTTTCAATGGAAATTTGTAAGTGAAAAAGAAGCGGATAAGGGTCTCAAAAATCAAAACTACTATATAAAGATAGAAATTCCAAAGGATTTTTCCGAAGATGCTACAACATTGCAAAGTGAAAACCCTAAGAAATTAACGCTTATCTACACACCAAATGAAGGATATAATTACCTATCCTCCAAAATTGGGGATTCCGCAATTGAAAAGATAAAAGAAGAGGTCTCGAGTTCGGTGACCAAAACCTATGCTAAGTCTATGTTACAAAACATAAAGGATGTTGCGAATGGCTTGGCAAAAGCCGGTGACGGTGCAGCAAGTTTGAACGATGGAACAGTTCAAGTTGATTCAGGTGCAAAAAAACTGGAGGAAAACTTAAAAACACTCGCAACGAAATCAGTTGCCTTTTCAGAAGGTACGGTGTCAGCACAAACAGGGTCAAAACAGCTTCAAGATGGACTCAATCAATTTGGGACTGGCCTAGGACAAATGAAAGATGGCACTTCCGAGTTGCTAACAGGGGCACAGAAGTCAAAAGAAGGTGCAACGCAGCTATCCAATGGACTTGCCGATGCAGAAGCCAAAATGCCTGACCTACAAAACGGGTCAAAACAGCTGACAGATGGTACAGCTCAGCTCACTTCGGGAATGGAGCAATGGAAGCAAGGTGCTGCTGTGACGAAGAGCGGGGCAGAAAGCTTAAACCAAGGTTTACAGCAAACGGCTGATCAAGTAAGCCAAATGGCTGCAGCTACAACAGATGAAACTCAAAAGGCACAACTTGAAGCTTTACAAAAAACATTAGACAGGCTTACTACAGGAAGTAAAGCTGTAGCAGATGGCGTAGGGAAATTATCAGGAACTGCAGATGTATTAGAGCAGTCCTCTGAAAAACTTTCCGCAGGTGCTAGCCAATTGAATGCAGGTCAGGACCAGTTAGCTGGTGGCATTAATCAACTAGCTAGTGGTGCAAAAGATCTTGCAGTGGGACAGACTAAGCTTACAACAGGCCTATCAACGTTAAATGACAAGATTGGTTTAGCGATGAATGGCTTTAGCGGGATCACAAGTGGAAGCAGCAGCTTAACTTCTGGATTAAATCAATTGGCAGCAGGTTCTGCACAATTTCAAAGTGGAACGAGTCAGCTTGCTAATGGGTCAAGCGATTTAGAGAGTGGAGTCAATAAGTTGTCAGCAGGTTCAATGGAATTAAAGGATCAGCTGCAAAGCGGGGCTAAGGATGCAAGTGGTGTTAAAGCCAACAATAGCGTTTATGATATGTTCTCAAAACCAGTCAGCCTAAAAACATCACGTCTTAACCAGGTCCCTGATTATGGAACAGGATTTGCTCCATACTTCTTATCATTGAGCTTATTTGTCGGTGCTCTGGTTCTTTCCGTTATTTTTCCAATGTTTGTACCTGCTGGGGAACCAAAAAGCAGCTTTGGCTGGTTTGCAGGAAAATTGGGGGTTATTCTGATAGTTGGATTGGCTCAAGCACTTCTGGCCGATGTTATTCTGTTAAAAGTATTAGGATTAGAAGTAAAAAGTGTTCCGTTTTTTATTATGTTGAGCATTTTTACAAGCTGGACATTTTTCGCAATCATTCAGTTCCTGGTGACTGTCTTGGAGAATCCCGGCCGCTTCTTAGCCATCATTATTTTAGTGTTGCAGCTAACAAGTAGTGCAGGCACATATCCAATTGAATTGTCACCAAGCCTTTTACAGACGATAAATCATTTCATGCCTATGACTTACGCTGTTGCAGGCTTCCGTGCAATTATTTCAACAGGTGACTTTAACTTTATGTGGAGAAACATCGGCTTTGAATCAATTTTCTTTATTGGTTTCTTAGTTTTAACGCTAACATTCTTCCTGACAAGGTTTAAAAAGAAAGTTCAGCCACAGTTTTAACAAAAGAGGATAACCTTCGCTGGTTATCCTCTTTTTATGAGTTTAATAAAAATAACTCCGCTTTTCTAAAAAGTAATATAGGTTTTCACTGGAGGGGGATGTATTATTCCCTTTACTTTTATCTGCAGTTTCATCCATAAGATTCATGCACATTCCAAACCCAAAGGTGAACATCGAAGCGACCATAATGCCTAATCCGATAAAGGAAAGAATAAAATTGTTGTTAAAGCCGCTTTCAAAAATACTGAATAAAAAAATTGCTAACCCGATGCACATCCCGAGATAGGTAGTTTTCTTAAAAATGTACAAATCATAAGTATGTTTTTTATGCAACATTATAACCCCTCCTTATACAGAATATTCTAACAATTGCCACAAAATTGTCAAATTTATTTTTGTGATAAATTTCGACTAAAAAGTCAGGGGTCTGTTTATACTGGTCCCTGACTGATTGTAGGAAAAGTATTTAGTTTGTAATCTGATCTTCGGACATAAGAGTGTAAAATTGGCCCGACTCTGTCCGAAGTCAGGGCGTATTCGGACAGAGGAAAGCAAAATTATCAAAGGTCTGTCCGAAGTAAGGTCATCTTCGGACAGAAGTAAACAAAATTACCGCAGTTGTGTCCGAACCTGTAAATCGACTATCTGATGGGGGCCAGAAAATTTACTGGTCCCTGCTGTTGCTTTTTAGATTTTCCTGCGCCATTTTCACCAGTTCGCGTACCATACTTCCACCTAAACGGCCGCCGACTTTTCCTGCTTCATGTGATGTAAGCCGACCGTTATAGCCCTGCTTAAGTGGAACGCCGACCTCTTCTGCTGCTTCAAATTTTGCTTGTTCAGGATTTGGGGAATTCACAACCTTGGCTTTCAACTGATCTAACTGACTTCTTGCCTCCGGTACAAGGATCCTTCTTCTTCGGGCCATACTCAAAACCTCCTTTTAAAAATAGGATTTCCTAAACAAGAAAAGCGAAATCATCGAATTAAAAAGTTGATTTAACCTGGTCGTTAATACTAAAATTAATCTTAACTAAAATATTTTTAGGGGGCCGAAATATGAGTGAAGTATTCTATAAGCAGTTTGATATGGCAAGGAGCAGATTCATTAAAAGGGTCCAAGACCTTAATCCTGAAATCGTAGAAATTCAACCTAAAGGATTTAATAACAATATTCATTGGCAGGTTGGTCACGTCTTAACGGTTGCAGAACAATTCTTCTTTGGCTATCCAACAAAATCAACGAACATTCCCGCAAACTATAAAGAATTCTTTGGCGGTGGCACGAAGCCTCAGGATTGGACCGATGATGTTCCATCCTATTCCGTTTTAGTCAAGCAGTTAGAGGAGCAATTCGAGCGAGTCACCAAAATTCCTCCAAGCCAACTCGCTGAAAAATTAGAAAAACCTTTTTTAGGATGCGATACCTTCGGCGAACTTGCCGCCTTTGGCATTTTTCATGAAGCCATGCATTTAGGACAAATCCAAACACTAGCACGCCTAATCCAAGCCTAAAACCAACAAAACGTTTCTCCACAAGGATAAAGATTTACATTTTCGGGCGCTTTCTTAATTAAAAAACACAAGAATTGACGTATGGAATTGGCATACGTCTTTTTCTTTTTTTATCAAGGTCTCTAAGAAACTTCATTAACTTTAACAAAGCAATTGACATCATTATTATGATGGACAATAAGTATTGTACAATTAAAAAAGAGAGTCAAGATTCTATCATTTGTTTAAGAGTTTTTGGCTTTGTATATTATTTCATTTGTCTGGGGGTAATAACTAAAAAGTCCCCTTGACCTTTACGGAACTTCCCTTGTGAAGAAAAAATAAAGCAGGATAAATCAATTATGAAAAGTGCATAAAAAGGGAGGATAGAAAAGTGGTTTCGAAACGACAAAAAGACATCATCTTGTCCTTAATGAATGCAAAAGAACCTGTTACAGCGGAATGGATGGCAAGAGAACTTGGGGTCAGCGATAGAACCATTCGCAACGAGATTAAAGAGCTTCAATCACAATGCTCTTCTTTAGGAGTCATCATTGAGTCGGTTCGAGGAAAAGGTTATCTATTAGAAATAAAGGATTATGAAGTGTTTGAAAAGGAGTATAGTTCTAATTTGAATGAAGCGATAGATAAAAGTAAATCTGATTTTTCCGAACAGGAAAATCGGGTCTTGTATATATTAAAACGATTTTTATTAGAAAAGGAACCAATCAAAATAGAAAGTCTTGAGGAGGAGCTATTCGTTTCCAAACCCAAGGTTCAAAATGACTTAAAAATTGTCCGTGAAATATTGGAAAGTTATAAATTGAAGTTAGTTACTAGACCCCATTATGGTACGCAAGTTGAAGGCGAAGAATATATGAAACGGCTATGTTTATCAAATTATATTTTAAGTCGTAATAGCAACTTAATTATTGAAAGTAATTCCTTTCAAGTTTTGGATAAAAAACTGTTTGAAAAGATTAAAGAAATCATCATAAAAAAAGTGAACGAATACAAAGTTGAGATATCAGACATTGCACTCGAAAATTTGGCGACGCATATTACAATTGGATGTAAGAGAATCGAGGAAGGCTTTGTCATTGAGAACCTCGAGCATGATTTAACAGGAAAATACCCCTTTGAAAGAATAGTTGCGAATGAAATTGTAAAAAGAGTTGAGGTGCTTATCGGCTTAAAATTCCCCCAATCTGAAACCAATTATATTATTGTCCATTTACTGGGGACAAAATTAATACACAAGAGTACATTGAAAGAATTTAGTGAATTTGATGAAGTAAACAACATCATTCAATGCATGATGGAAAGATTGAAATCCGAATTAAATTGGGATTTTCATGGGGACCAAGAATTCATTCAAGCGATGACTTTGCATATTCGGCCAGCAATGAATCGGTTGCGCTATAACATGAACATTCGCAATCCATTATTAAACGATATTAAAAGGAAATACCCTAGTGCCTTTGAAGGAGCTGCTATTGCGAGCAAGTGCATAGAAGAATATTTGGAGGTTGAAGTAGGAGAACACGAAATTGCTTATATAGCTTTACATATAGGCGTAGCATTAGAAAGAATAAAGACAATAAAGAAAAAGCCAAAACGGGTGATTGTGGTGTGTGCTTCTGGTGTTGGGAGTGCAAGGCTATTGTTTTACCGTCTGAAAAATGTATTTAAAGATGAAATGGAGATCGTGACTTCAACTAATTATTATCAGTTAAAAGAATACGACCTATCTTCTATTGATTTTATTATTAGTACAATTCCAATAAAAGAAGAAATAGGCGTTCCAGTACAAGTGGTCAACACATTTTTAGGAGAAGAAGATATTGAAAATATCAGGGAAGGTTTATCACCTGTAAAAAAGAATGAGGAACATAGCTATTTAGATGAATCAAGAGTTTTTATTCATAAGGACTTTGAGGATAAAGAAAGCGTTATCCGTTTTTTATGTGAAGAATTATTTAAACAAAAGCTTGTTTCAAAGGATTACGTAAATTTAGTGTTGGAAAGGGAGGCGCTCGCTCCAACTAGCTTTGGTAATCTCGTGGCCATCCCCCATCCACTTTCACCGGTAACAGAGGAAACATTTTGGACTATGTGCACGTTAAAGAAGCCCGTTGAATGGACTGATAAACATTTGGTTCAATTTATCTGTTTGTTAAATATAAGAAAAGTACCTGAGGATGATCTGGAAAGAATGTATCAAAGGCTTATTGCTTTAATTGAAAACAGTGCAACGGTCAAAAAACTACTAAAGAGCGAAACAGCTGAAGAAATGATTAAGATTTTAAATGGATGAGGGTATTCCAAAATGGATACCCTCTTTTACGTTCCGGGAATACTATCAGAGAATAATTCATTTACCTAACTATTTGTTCCCAAACTTATTTCCGTTGCGTAACGGAAAAATCCTTTCTCCAAAATGAAGCGTTTTCAATATACGATGTAAATATGAAGTGATGATTACACTTTTAAAAAGGTTGCCAAAATAAATCATTTAGATTATTGGCTAATTATTTTTAAAAAATAACATTTATTGTTAATAGGAGGAATAGATCGATGAATATTTTATTATGTTGTGCAGCAGGGATGAGTACAAGTTTGTTGGTGACAAAAATGGAAAAAGCCGCAAAAGAGCAAGGTGTAGAAGGAAAAATCTGGGCTGTTCCAGCCAATACAGTCAATCAACACATTGACAATGCTGATGTCGTTCTTTTAGGACCGCAGGTAAGATTTCTACTTTCAAATATGAAAAAGTTAGGTGAAGAGAAAGGTATTCCAGTGGAAATGATCAATCCAGTCCACTACGGTATGTGTAATGGTCCAGAAGTTTTAAAATCAGCTATCAATCTAGTAAATAACAAATAAAAAAAGGGGAAAAAGATAATGAGTAAATTCAACGGCTTTCTAGAAGAGAAAGTAATGCCTGTTGCAGCAAAAATTGGTGCTCAAAGACACTTATTGGCTCTTCGTGATGGTATCATAGCGACTATGCCATTCATTGTTATTGGTTCATTTTTCATGATACTAGCAAACTTGCCAATTCCAGGTTACGCAGATTGGATGACGTCTATTTTTGGCCCAAACTGGGCTGCAAAATTAAGCTATCCTGTTGATGCAACTTTCAATATCATGTCACTTATCGCTGCTTTCGCGGTGGCTTATCGATTAGCAGAAACCTATAAGCTTGACGCAATGAGTGCGGGTACTATTTCAGTCGCAGCGTTCATGTTATCAACACCATTTAGTTTTCAATTTATGCCAGTGGGAGCTAAGGCAGGAATTTTGGTAACTGGTGCGATTTCAAAAGCTTTCTTAAGTAGTAAAGGTTTATTCATTGCGTTGCTAATTGGTATATTAGCAACAGAAATATACCGCTGGGTTGTCAAAAAGAATATTGTTATTAAATTACCATCAAGCGTACCGCCAAGTGTTGGTAAATCCTTTGCAGCTTTAATTCCAGGATTTCTTGTTATATTTGTAGTATGGGTAATTCGTCTACTTGTTGAATTAACACCATATGGAAGCATTAACAACATGTTCATGACGATCTTAGGTGAACCGCTAAAATTAGTCGGTCTTACCCTTGGAGGAACGATTGTTGCTGAATTATTTGTAACGGTCCTATGGGCATGCGGGTTACACGGAACAAACATTGTTAAAGGTGTAATGGAACCAATTTGGGTAGGGGCTATGGGTGATAATATGACAGCCTATCAAGCACATCAACCACTACCACACATTGTTACACAACAATTCTTTGATAACTTCATCCACATTGGTGGTACGGGAGTAACATTTGGTTTAGTTCTTGCAATGGTATTATTCGCTAAATCCCAACAAATGAAACAACTTGGTCGATTGGCATTGGCTCCTGGAATCTTTAACATTAATGAGCCAGTCATCTTTGGTTTACCAATCGTGTTAAATCCAATTATGATCATCCCATTCATCCTTACATCAATCGTTACGGTGATTGTAACTTTCCTTGGAATGGATATGGGATTGGTTGCAAAACCTGTAGGTATTGCAGTACCTTGGACAATGCCGCCAATTATCTCAGGATATCTTGCTTCTGGCGGACATATTTCAGGTGCAGTCATGAATATCGTTAACATTGTGATTTCATTCGTCATTTATCTTCCATTCTTCAAAATCTATGATAAAGCGAAGAAGAGAGAAGAAGATGAAATGAATGTTGGTGAAAAAAAAGAATTAATAGTGTAAGAAAATGACCGAGAATTAGTTTGGCTAGTGCCAGTCTCTTTACATTTCCTAGAAAATCAATGAAAGGCTGTTTACGATGAATAAAGAAGAACTATACAATCTTGCATTTCAATTAATCCTTCATGCAGGGAATGCAAAAAGCTTTGCGATGGAAGCTATTTATGCAGCTAAAGAAGGTAAGTTTGATGAGGCAGAAGCAAAACTTACCGAATCAGATTCTGCTTTTAATGAAGCACATCATTTTCAAACCGATGTAATTCAAAAGGAAGCAGGCGGAACAGAATTTGATCTTCCACTCATTATGGTTCATGCACAGGACCACTTGATGACTTCCATGACGTTTAAAGAATTGGCTAGAGAGATCATCGATTTGCACAAACTGATCAAAAAAGCTTAAAGCAAAGCTAAACCAGGCAAAACGCATGGCTAATAAAGCAAATTCAGCATTGGTTGAATTATATTTCAAGGGGTTTGTTGGAAGTCATCAAAAATGTAATTGAAAAGGTTATTGTCATTATAAAAAAGCCCAACCTACTTTGGGCTTTTTTTAATCAAAGGAAATATAAACTGTGTATTATATACGATTTATTAGATTAGAAAGGAATGAAATTTCATGAAAAAAACATTCCCAGAAAATTTTTTATGGGGTGGAGCTACAGCTGCAAACCAATATGAAGGTGGATACAGTGAAGGCGGAAGAGGTCTGGCAACAAGCGATTTCATAACAAATGGTTCCGCTGACCGTCCAAGGAAAATTACAATCAAGTTAGCAGATGGCACAAAAACCAAGGTAAACCGACGTCCTGTTGGGGATCCCAAAATTGATACCATACCAGAAGGTGCAACAGGCTATATTGATGAAACTGTTTATTATCCAAGTCATAAAGCGGTTGATTTTTACCACCACTACAAAGAAGATATTGCCCTTTTTGGAGAAATGGGTTTGAAGTGTTTTCGTCTATCGCTTAGTTGGTCCCGCATTTTCCCAAAAGGTGGGATTGAAGGGGAACAGCCGAATGAGGAAGGGTTAAAATTTTACGAAGATGTTTTTAAAGAGTGCAAAAAATATAATATCGAACCATTAGTTACTCTCTATCATTTCGAAACTCCTGCCTATTTGGCTGAACATTATAATGGCTGGGGCGGCCGTCAGACGATTGATTGTTTTTTAAGAATGTGCAAAGAGGTATTTGCGAGATATAGAGATTTGGTAAAATATTGGATTACTATTAACGAAATTAATGTATTAAATGGTTACGCTTTTATGGGAACCAGAGAGGCTTCCGCACAGGTACGTTATCAAGCAAAGCATCATATGTTTGTTGCGAGTGCCCTTGCCAATAAACTTTGTCATGAGATCATTCCAGATGCAAAGATTGGCTGTATGGTTGCGTTAAGCTGCATTTACCCGAAAGATTGTAAGCCGGAAAATGTATTTGGGGCTCTGGATTATCGAAGAGCAGCTTTGCTTTATTCAGATATTATGATGAGGGGATATTATCCATCTTACTCCGGCCGCTTTTTTGAAGAGATGGGGGTAACAATAAAAAAAGAATCGGGGGATGACGAAATAATCAAGGCGAATCCATCGGATTTTTTATCCTTTAGTTATTACCGCAGCAGTGTATATCATACTGAAATCGTTCAGAATACCGATACCGGGGGACAAATGGGGGATGTAAATCCCTTCCTAGAAAAAACAGAGTGGGGCTGGGCGATTGACCCTATTGGGTTAAGATACACCTTATCTGAACTTTATGACCGCTATCAAAAACCTCTCTTTATAGTTGAAAACGGAATGGGAAGCATTGATAAACCGGATGGAAATGGTCCTGTAGAGGATGATTATCGGATCCGATATTTTCGGGATCATATTGCAGAAATGAAAAAGGCGGTTACTTTAGATGGTGTTGACTTAATGGGCTATACACCATGGGGTTGCATTGATTTAGTTTCAGCAGGAACTGGAGAGATGAAAAAACGTTATGGCTTTATTCATGTAGATATGGACGACGAAGGAAATGGAACATTAAAAAGAACAAAGAAAAAGTCATTTGATTGGTACAAGAAAGTGATAGCGACTAATGGAGAAGACCTAAGTTTTTAGATTTTATATAGTAATAGAAAATGAGGGAAACCTCTGAAAGCAGGCGATTAAATGGGACAGAGCCACTATTTAGGAGTAGATATTGGCACAACAAGTACAAAAGCGGTTCTATTTAAAAAGGATGGAACCGTGGTGAGTATGCATCATGTAGGATATTCGCTCAATAGTCCCTCTCCTACAGTAGCAGAACAAAATCCGGACGAAATAGTAGCTGCTGTGGTAGAAACAATGAAAGTTGCAATGCAAAAAGGCGGGATTACATCTGGAGATCTCGCACTTGTCTCATTTAGTTCAGCTATGCATAGTGTTATTGCTGTTGATGAAAGCGGCAAACCGCTAACTCAATGTATTACTTGGGCTGACACCAGGGCTACAGAATGGGCAGAGAAGATAAAAAATGAAATGAATGGACTGGAAATCTATAGGAGGACAGGGACCCCTATCCATCCTATGTCACCACTGGCGAAAATGGCCTGGCTACGGACAGAACATCCTGATGTGTTCAATCGAGCTAGTAGATTTATAGGTATAAAGGAATATATTTTCCATAAATTCTTTGGCCAATATGTAGTCGACCACTCTATAGCCTCAGCGATGGGGATGTTCAATTTGAAGAATCTGACATGGGACGAAGAAGCATTAAGGGTAGCGGGGATCTCAAATGAACAACTATCTGAACCCGTTCCAACCACCTTTTACTTAAAGGGAATAAAAGAAGAGTATGCTGTTGAAATGGGGATTTCAACAGAAATACCATTTGTTGTAGGAGCGAGTGACGGGGTGTTATCGAACCTTGGGGTTAATGCAATTGATCCCGGTGTTGTCGCTGTCACGATTGGGACAAGCGGTGCAATTCGAACAGTTACGGATAAACCGGTTACGGACCCTAGGGGCAGGATCTTCTGTTATGCATTGACAGAAAAGCATTGGGTTATTGGCGGACCTGTCAATAATGGGGGCATGACCTTTAGGTGGATACGGGATGAACTTGCCTCTGCCGAAGTGGAGACAGCAAGGCGCCTCGGAGTCGATCCATATGAATTATTGACGAAAATCGCCTCCCGTGTCTCACCTGGTGCTGATGGCCTGATTTTCCATCCTTATCTTGCCGGAGAGCGGGCGCCGCTTTGGAATGCCAACGCCAGAGGTTCATTCTTCGGTCTTGGACTCCATCACAAACGGGAACATCTGATTAGGGCTGTATTAGAAGGAGTAATCTTAAATCTTTATACCGTTTTTCTTGCCTTGCAAGAAATGATTGGCGTACCGACGAAGATTCAAGCAACAGGAGGATTTGCAAGGTCGGAACTTTGGCGCCAAATGATGGCAGATATTTTTAACCAAAAAGTGATTGTACCTGAGAGTTTTGAAAGCTCTTGTCTGGGTGCCGTGGTATTGGGAATGTATGCACTCGGGGAAATTGGAGACTTCTCAATCATGTCTAAATTAGTGGGTTCTACTTTTGAGCATGAGCCCATTGACGAGAATATTGAAATTTATCAGGATCTTGTCAACATTTATATCCGTGTTTCAAGATCATTGGAAAAAGAGTATGAGAAAATGTCTGACTTTCAGAAAAAATGGGTTAAATAAAATATACGGCTGAACGTCAAACAATTGATTATGATGAAGTCGAGAAAAGAGCCAATTCTTTGAAAACGTCAAAGATTTATAACCAAACAGTCACCATTATCTCCTTTAGAAAAATCTAATTTAGATACGATAGGGTGAACCGTATCACAAGCAAGTGAGGTCTTATATAGAAAAGTAAAACTTGCCAACTCCTATGGCGAGTTTTACTTTTTTATATACCAATAACGATGCCAATACGGCTGTCATTTCGGCACGTTTTTTAAGAAAGGCAGCTCGAAACGGAACCGTTTACCACAAGGGAGAAGCGTTTTACTTATTTTTAAAAAGCAACCTATGTAGAAATACCAATTTCAGAAGAGGTTAAAATATAATAGGTATGGTAAAATACTCTAGCGATGTAATAAAAATAATTCATAAAGGAGAGGAGAAATCAGCGTAAGATGGAAGAACGATTACATAAAGAACAAAAAAATCAAGACCAAATAGGTAAGGAAAAAATTTGGACGAGAGATTTCATCTTCATCCTCTTTGCTAACTTTTTTATATTCCTGGGCTTCCAGATGACATTGCCGACGATTCCTCTTTTTGTTGAAAAGCTGGGCGGCAATGACCAATTGATTGGTTTCGTTGTGGGAATCTTTACTTTTTCTGCATTATTGCTCAGACCTTTTGCAGGGCATGCCCTTGAATCAAGAGGAAGGGGCTTTGTTTATATATTTGGACTTACTATCTTTGTTTTGTCGGTTGGGTCGTATGCATTTGCTATGAGTATCCTGTTCCTTTTTGTAATGCGTGTAGTCCAAGGTGTAGGCTGGGGTTATTCTACCACTGCATCTGGAACGATTGCCACCGACTTAATTCCTCCAAAAAGACGAGGAGAGGGTATGGGCTTTTTTGGTTTATCGGGAAATATTGCAATGGCATTCGGACCTGCGCTTGGTCTTATTTTAACATCCAAACTTTCTTTTCCTGTCTTTTTCTTCATTTGTGCAGGATGCGGGTTAGTTTCATTAATCCTGGCATCGCAAATTAAATATAAAAAGGCAGAAAAGAAACCAAGCAAATCGGAACATAGAAGGTTTGATTTTTACGAAAAAACGGCGTTACAGCCGTCGTTCCTTTTATTTTTTATTACCACCACCTTTGGAGGAATCGCCTCCTTCCTTCCTTTATATACAGCAGAGAAGCATATTGCAGGAATTCAATGGTACTTTTTACTGTATGCTATAGGTGTATTAATAACCAGAATGTTTGCTGGTAAAATCTATGACAAAAGAGGGCATCAGGCTGTTGTCATTCCAGGGGAAATCATGATTTTAGCTGCAATGATTCTCTTGGCTTGGCTGCCAAATTCCACTATTCTATTCCTAGCGGCAATTCTCTACGGCTTAGGCTTCGGAAGTGTACAGCCAGCATTGCAGGCATGGGCCGTTGATCAAGCTCCAATGAATCGAAAAGGAATGGCAAACGCAACATTTTTCTCCTTTTTTGACCTGGGGATTGGAGTTGGAGCAATGGTATTTGGGCAAATTGCTCAACTGCTTGGATACCGATTTATCTATATCATTGCAAGTCTGTCTGTACTTGTTTCAATGATTCTTTATTTTTTCTTGCTTTTTAAAAATCGCACGGTAAGGTCCCAAGGATTAAATTAATCGTATATAAAGAGGGGAAACTTATGAAAATAGGTTATGGCCAATATCAATCACCAATTGGTACCATTCGTGTTATCGCAGATGAATCGGGCATCAAAAGAATTGAAATCTTCGATGACCAATGGGAGGAGTATCTCAAAAATAATCCCGAGATTGTGGAGAACCAGGAACTTTGTGGTGAGGCGATTCGTCAATTAGATGAATACTTCAATGGAAAACGAAAACAATTTGATTTACCTCTTTCAATTGAAGGAACTGATTTTCGAAAAAAAGTCTGGAAGGCATTGCTGACAATTCCATACGGAGAAGTGAGAAGCTATGCTGAAGTGGCTGAACTGATTGGTAATCCGAAGGCTGTCAGAGCGGTTGGACAAGCAAACAAAGCGAATCAGATCCCAATCATTATTCCATGCCATCGGGTTATTGGAAAAAGCGGGGATTTAGTTGGATACGCAGGAAATCGGACATCTTTTAAAGAAAAGCTGCTAGAAGCAGAAGGATTTCTACAAAACTGATGATAAGCTGTTTGGAGATCTGCCAAAGATCGGTCCAAACAGCTTTTTCTTTTGGAGAATGTCGTAAAATGGTCATTCTTGTCGAAATAAAAACAACATGTCCTTAAGTTAGTTGTGATAAAATCAAGCGGGATTTAATTATAAATGTGGCGGGTGAACGTTATGCTCTCTGCGATTAAACGTTTTTTAATAGGTCGTCCATTAAAGTCGACAGAGCTTGGTCATCAAAAGTTGAATATACTTAAAGCTTTGGCTGTTTTATCCTCGGATGCACTGTCGTCAGTAGCATATGGAACAGAGCAGATCCTAATCGTACTGGCAACAGTAGGGGCCATTGCCTATTGGTACTCTGTTCCAATTGCAGTCGGGGTTCTGTTTCTATTAGCAGCCTTAATTTTGTCTTATCGACAAATAATCTTCTCTTATCCTCATGGTGGAGGGGCATATGTCGTTTCTAAGGAAAACCTCGGCGTAAATGCTGGTTTGATTGCCGGAGGATCTTTGCTTGTTGATTATATTTTAACCGTTGCGGTTAGTGTATCAGCTGGTACAGATGCGATCACTTCGGCATTTCCAAGCCTCCATCCTCATACGGTTTTAATTGCATGTATATTAGTTGTATGTATTACACTGTTAAACCTTCGTGGTATTACCGAGTCTGCAACCATTTTAGCTTATCCTGTTTATTTGTTTGTCTTTGCTCTTTTTGTCTTAAGTGGGGCAGGAATCTATAAAATCTTGACCGGTAGTGTCCCTGCTGTGATGCATACAAACATTGGAACCCCGGTGGCAGGTATTTCATTATTTCTATTATTAAGAGCTTTTGCATCTGGGTGTTCTGCTTTAACCGGTGTTGAAGCCATTTCTAATGCCATTCCGAACTTTAAAGAACCGGCACCGCAAAATGCTGCCAAAACATTAATTTTGATGGGCTCATTATTAGCACTTTTATTTTCGGGTATTACCTTTCTAGCCTATTATTATGGGATATCACCTAAACCAGAAGAAACGGTTGTTTCACAAATCGCTAAAACAACGTTTGGTCGTAACTTTCTGTATTTCTTTGTCCAATGTACAACTGCTCTTATTTTAGTGCTGGCAGCCAATACGGGCTTTTCGGCCTTTCCTTTATTAGCCTTTAACCTTGCCAGCGATAAATATATGCCGAGAATGTTTACGATTAGAGGGGACCGTCTGGGGTATTCAAATGGAATTGTTTCGCTTGGCGTTGCCTCCATTCTGTTAATTATTACTTTCCATGGCCGAACAGAGCATTTAATTCCACTCTACGCAGTTGGGGTATTTATTCCTTTCACCTTATCGCAAACAGGGATGATTTTAAAATGGGTAAGGGAAAGATCACCTGGATGGATTGGGAAATTAACAGCCAATCTAATTGGGGCTTTAATCACTTTAACGGTGTTAATCATATTCTTTGTAACAAAATTTTCCCAGGTGTGGTTTGTTTTTATCTTTTTGCCAGTAATGGTTTATATTTTTCATAGGGTTAATCAACACTATGAAGCAGTTGGTGAGCAGTTAAGGATACAAGTGGACTCACCTGCACTTCCGATTGCAGGAAATGTCATTATTGTTCCTGTAGCAGGGATTACCAAAGTTGTTGAGAACTCAATTAATTATGCAAAGTCGTTAACAGATCAAATTTTTGCTGTTTATATTTCTTTTGATCGTGAGGATGAAAAGCGTTTTGTGGAGAAATGGGAAAAGTGGCAGCCAGACGTTCGCCTGGTTACCTTACATTCTCGTTATCGGAGTATTCTTCATCCGCTCTCAAAGTTTATTGATACTGTTGAACATAGAGCGAGTGAAAATAATTATCGAGTTACTGTGTTAATCCCGCAATTTATTACGAAAAAGAGCTGGCATAATATCTTGCACAATCAATCTAGCCTTTTGATACGAACCTATCTCATTTTTAAAAAGAATGTAATTATATCCACGCTTCCATACCATTTTAAAAAATAAAACCGCCAATCGGCGGTTTTATTTTTTGCGTTTAATTAAATAATAGATGACTCCGATTATGACAGCGGCAATGATGAATGGCAGCACATATGGCTCGGCATATGTTTTAATGTTGGCCCAGTTTTTCCCGAGGACTTCTCCTAAGTAAAGGAACAAAATGGTCCATGGTAAAATGGCTGCTACTGTATAGAGAACGAATTTGCTTATCGGCATCTTGGCGATTCCAGCTGGGATCGAAATAGCATGTCTTACCACTGGAATGAAACGTGCTGAAAAAATAACACCGGCGCCGAATTTTTCAAACCATTGTTCAGCAACATCGATGTGTTTCTTTTTGATTAATACATATTTTCCGTATCTCTCTAAAAACGGACGGCCCCCATAGTATCCAGCCCAGTATAAAAATAATTGAGCAATTGTTCCGCCAATGACGCCAGAAATAACAGCCAAGGGATAATTTAAGGCTCCTTTAGAAATAAGGTAGCCGCCATAGCCTAATACAATTTCACTTGGAATAATTTCAATCATGAGCCCTAAGGCAATTCCAAAATAGCCTAAGGACGATAATGCCATTAAAACCGAATAGATAAAATTTGACATACTTCACCTTCGCTTAATTAAAAATTCTTCTTAAGTTTATAACAAATTTAACCATAATGAAATAAAACAATAAATATTTTATCGCAATTGGGAGCGGCTAAAGTGGTTAAAATAACAAAGGTACAAAAAGATTTTTGGACTAACAGTATTATTTCAAATAATATGAAATATAGTTTCGAATTATATTTAATTTGTAAAATAAATGAAATAAGCTATTTGGCCTATTCTTTGATAAAATTAGGTACATAATTGTAGAACCACTTAAAGTTATCAGATATCAAGGGTTATTCTTGATAACGTCAGCTTCAACATATAGCAGCTATTGGCTTTTTGTGCCTTCTTTAATGATCGGAGGAGTTTCGCTTTGAAAAAACATCATCAAGACGTACGGGATCTCATCTATGTCCATCTCAACCAAGCTGATCAGTATGTTCTTTCGTATGGTATTGAATTTGAGGAGTTTGCCTACACTTTTTCAGATTCACTCAATAACTTGCTCTTATTAAAGCATCGTTTTGATGATACTGATTTTAACATGCACGCATTACTCGAATATTGTCCTGAGGATCGGGTTTCCAAATTAGCAGAAGAAGATGTTTACCGATTCGGGGACTTTTGTTGGATTGATTTTTTTGAAGAGGAAGGCTTAAATGAACTTACTGGCCAAGAAATAGCTGAAATACTATATCTGGGACATCTAAAGCATCATTTGAAATTGCCATTTTACAGCAAGTTAAATAATCGGTTTGTCTACCTCGCACATGATGATGGCTGGTTTAACAAAACCTATTACCGCAGTTTTAAAGATTTCTTTCAATTATTAAGCATTAGCATTGCGAGTAAGTTAGGCAAGCTTAAACAAGAAAAAAATTTATTAGGTATTCGCAAAAAAAGGATGTATCCTAACGTCAATAAAGAAATTCTCCTATCATTAACACCATTCATTAAAGAGGGAATCGTTATTTCCATCAAGGATGCTGATAACCAGCGCGGTCGGATTGAAATACCGATTTGGGTGATTGGTGACTTTGCTAATATGGATGACATGTACGAAGAATACGAAACAATCTCAAACGAAGAGTGCCACGCTAAAATCATTTTTGATAAAAAAACAAAAGAGTGGAAGCTGTATATCGTATAGGTTTCATGAAAAATCTCTCTGGCCATGCGGAGAGGTTTTTCACTTTTTTCTTTAAACGGGGTACATAAAAAACTAGTTTTTAATCAAGCTGTTCAAGACATAAAATAATAAGAAAATATGTAAAAAACTAGGAATGAGATTTTCTTTCTTTATTTATAGATAGTGATAAAATAAAAGGCGAATGAAAAATTGGAGGGTATACAATGAAAACAAAACTCGGTTTATTATACGGGGGAAAATCCGCAGAGCATAAGGTATCATTACAAACTGCCTTCGCTGTTATAAAAGCATTAAATCTGGAAAAATTTGAAGTTTATCCTATTTACATAAACACTCAGGGACAATGGATTAAAGGGCCGCAATTAGTGGAGCCGGCAAAAGATGTGAAAGAGCTTGAGTTTTCAAATGGAAATGAGTTATCACCGATGGCGCTCGCATCAACTCTTTTTCAATCTGAAAAAAATGATGCTCAGCTTGATGTTATTTTCCCGCTATTGCATGGGCCAAACGGAGAAGATGGAACGGTTCAGGGTTTACTAGAATTACTTAACCTTCCATATGTAGGAAATGGAGTGCTTGCTTCTGCTGCTGGAATGGATAAAGTTGTAATGAAAAATATTTTTGCCCAAGCAGGCTTGGCGCAAGTAAATTATGTTGCTTTTATTCGCAGCGAATGGGAAAAAGCAAAAACAGACGCTTATCAAACTGTTGAAAATGAACTTGGTTATCCTTGCTTTGTGAAACCCGCAAACCTTGGTTCAAGTGTCGGCATTAGTAAATGTACGAACCGTGCAGAGTTAGAAGCGGCATTTGCTGAAGCATTCCAGTTTGACCGTAAAGTGATTATTGAAGAGGGTGTTATTGCCCGTGAGGTCGAAGTGGCTGTCCTTGGCAATGACGAACCGCAATGTTCGGTTGCAGGAGAAATTGTTCCTAAAAAGGATTTTTATGACTATAAAGCGAAATATGAAGATGAAAGTACGGTTTTAATTATTCCAGCTGATATCAAAAAAGAAGAGTATGCTCAGATTCAAGAGACGGCCATTAAAGCATTTAAAGCATTAGACTGCTCCGGACTCGTTCGTGCCGACTTCTTCCTGACGAAGGATGGAAAGGCGTTGATTAACGAAGTAAATACAATGCCTGGCTTTACACCTGTCAGCATGTTCCCTCTTTTGTGGAAAGAAACCGGTCTTGATTATCCAAGTTTAATTGAACGTCTTGTTTCTCTTGCCATTGAACGGCATGCAGAAAAACAACGGATTAAGTATACGGTTTAAACAACTTAGGACACGGCTTAAAGCCGTGTCACTTTATTCATTCCATACTTTGGAGGAGAAAACATGATAAAGCGAACGATAAAACAGATAGTGGAAATGATCCCTGTGCAAAACAACCTTACTTCATTTTTTGACGTAAACATTACAGGAGTATCCATTGATTCGCGCAAGATTGAAAAAGGAAATCTGTTTGTTCCTTTTAAAGGAGAGCATGCAGATGGACACAAGTATGTTGCGGAATCGATTCAAAAAGGTGCAGCTGCTGCTCTTTGGCAAAAGGACGTTCCAAATCCTCCGCTTGATCTGCCTGTTTTGATCGTGGACGATTGCTTAACGGCATTACAGGAACTTGCAAGAAAGTACAGAGAACAATTGGCTGTAAAAGTGGTGGGTATTACCGGCAGTAATGGAAAAACGACAACAAAAGATATGACAACGAATCTTTTGTCCCTCCAATATAAAGTCCAAAAAACAGAAGGGAATTTAAACAATCATTTGGGTCTTCCTTTAACTGTATTAGGTTTGAAGGAAGAGACAGAAATTGCTGTGTTGGAAATGGGAATGAGCGGCAGAGGGGAAATTGAATTTTTAACAAAGCTTGCACGTCCCGATGCAGTTGTCATTACTAATATTGGTGAATCACATCTACTTGATCTTGGCTCAAGGGAAGGGATTGCAGAGGCCAAGCTGGAAATTATGCAAGGACTTAAGCCGGGAGGGTTGGCTGTCTTACATGGGGATGAACCATTGCTAATGGAGAGAATTCACCAATTCAAACCGAATGTCCAATTACAAACATTTGGACGTAGTGACACGAATACCATCTTTCCGACTGAAATGACCCAAACAAATGAAGGCAGTGTATTCAATATAAATCTGTCAAAACAAAGCTTTGATTTGCCTGTTTTAGGAACCCATAACATTATGAATGCACTGGCTGCCATGTTAATTGCCCATTATTTTTCAATACCATTTGAAAAAATGGCGGAAGGTTTAAAAAAGGTAAAGTTGACCAATATGAGGATGGAAATTGTTGAAGGCAAACATGGGGAAAAAGTAATCAATGATGCCTATAATGCCAGCCCTACTTCAATGATGGCAGCAATTGAATTAGTATCAAACCTCCAAGGATATGAGAAAAAAATCCTTGTTCTTGGAGATATGCTTGAATTGGGACCGCAGGAAAAGCAATATCATCGTCAAATTGGTGAAGGGCTAAATCCTGAAAAAATCGATGTGCTGTTTACGTATGGGCAATTAGGGATTGAGATTGCAAATGGAGCACGTAACCGATTAGGCGATGGTAAGGTGTTTGTTTTTACAGATAAGCAGGAACTGGTTAAGGAATTAGTACGACATGTTGACCAAAATACGTTAGTTCTTGTAAAAGCATCTCGTGGGATGAAGCTTGAGGAAATTGTTGCTTCTTTACAAAAATAATGTTGATCTTCGCAACATATGTATGAATTAAACATTATTAAAGAAAAATAATAGAAACAACCTCATATCTGTTTTTTCGGAGAAAGTAGCCCTTTTTCCTAAAGCTTAGAATCCTAATGCTTTATGGTTTATTGCTTTTTAGAAGGTATAATGCTAAGATTGTATTCAGCATGTCTAAAGTGTGGGAAATTTAGGGCATACTCCTATGGAGGAATGTCTTTTTTTTGCTAAAATAGTGATGAGTACTTAAAAGTAGTAATTTTATGGAACAGAATTTTCTACACGAAGTAAAATATATTTGTATATAGATGAAGGAGAATGAAAAAATTGACAAAGTTTCAAGAGTTAGGTATTAGTTCAGCGACGTTAAAGGCCGTCCTTCGAATGGGCTTTGAGGAAGCAACTCCGATTCAGGCAGAAACAATTCCGTTAAGCCTGCAAAACAAAGATTTAATTGGGCAAGCTCAAACTGGTACAGGTAAAACTGCAGCGTTTGGTATTCCATTAGTTGAAAAAGTTGATTTGAACGTGGATGCTATTCAAGGAATTATTATCGCCCCGACTCGTGAACTTGCGATCCAAGTTTCAGAGGAGCTCTATAAAATTGGAGCGGGTAAAAAAGTGCGTGTTCTTCCGATCTACGGTGGTCAGGACATTCAGCGGCAAATTCGGTCATTAAAAAAACATCCACATATTATTGTGGGAACACCAGGACGTGTTCTTGATCATATTAATCGAAGAACAATCCGTTTTGACCATGTTCATACTGCGATCCTAGATGAAGCAGATGAAATGTTGAATATGGGCTTTATTGAAGATATTGAAGCCATCCTTGCTCAAATTCCAACTGACCGGCAAACATTACTTTTCTCTGCGACGATGCCTGCGCCGATCCAGAGAATGGCAGAAAGATTTATGAAGGACCCTCAAATTGTCCGTGTGAAAACAAAGGAAATGACAGTTCCTCTCATCGATCAGTACTATTTGGAAGTTCAGGAAAAGAATAAGTTTGATGTTTTGACAAGACTACTTGATATACAAGCGCCAGAATTGGCTATTATTTTTGGACGGACAAAACGTCGTGTTGATGAGCTGGCTGAAGCGTTAAACCTTAGGGGTTATACTGCAGAAGGTATTCATGGTGATTTAAGCCAAGCAAAACGTTTATCTGTTCTTCGTAAGTTTAAAGAAGGCTCGATAGATGTGCTTGTAGCTACCGATGTTGCGGCAAGGGGCTTGGATATTTCCGGTGTTACCCATGTTTATAATTTTGACATTCCACAGGATCCTGAAAGTTATGTTCACCGTATTGGCCGTACAGGACGTGCAGGTAATGCTGGGGTAGCCTTAACCTTTATTACTCCACGTGAAAAGTCCTATCTTGCGGTTGTAGAAAAAACAACGAAAGCCAAAATGGAGCGAATGACGCCGCCAACCTTGGCAGAAGCATTGGAAGGTCAGCAAAAAGCAGTTGTGGATAAGATTGTCCAAACAATTGAAGAGAATAATTTGGAGTATTACAAGGCAGCAGCTGAGGAACTTCTCGAAAATTACGATTCATCCGTTATCGCTGCAGCAGTTTTGAAAATGCTAACCAAAGAACCAGATACAACACCTGTAAAGCTAACTGAAGAGCAGCCTCTTCCATCGAGAAGAGATCGTAAACCACAGGATCGCAGCAGAAGAAGCAATGACTCGAGAAACCACGATTCAAGACGGAACAAGGGTCAAATGAAGCCACGCTCAGGTGAAAAACGCGGAGCAGGCAAGCAAAAACCAAGAACCTATAATCATTAATAAGCAGAGCATGGAGATGAATCCATGCTCTTTTTTGTTATCGGACTGCTTGTTTGTTGGTTTTCACCCTTATAGCAAGTGCATAACGCCGATGGGAGTTTGACTCCATGTACGCTTGCGAGAAACTATATGTGAGAACCCACGTGGGCTTGCCCCGTGGAGTAAGTCAGCGGGGTATCTTTTTCTTCAGAGGGAACATTAAACATAAGTAACCTTGAGGAGGAATTTGCGATGACGATTGTGCGGCTGGGCTATGTGGCCATGAGTGTTGAGCTGCAAAACTGTTCCCCATCTAAAACAATGACATTTACCCAATTTGAACAGTTGAAGGATCGGGAAGCGGCAATAAGGAAGCTTGAACGAATTGCAACCACAAATTTAGAAAACTGCTTGCGGCTTTTAAAGCATAACACGGCAAACGAAATTCATTTTTTTCGGCTGAGCTCAAGGCTTATTCCGCTTGCCAATCATGAGGAACTGTCTGATTGGGATTACTTTACACCGTTAAAAAAGCCATTAAATAAGTTGGCGGACTATATCCATGCCCATCCTTCACGTATTGATTTTCACCCCGACCATTTCGTTGTGCTTAATACTCACCAAAAGGATACATTGAAGAATTCTATCCAAACATTGTCCATGCATAAAGGACTTCTGAAGGGAATGGACATTGATCCTGAGCATCGTTGTGTGATCCATGTTGGCGGTGGGTATGAGGATAAAGAAAAGGCATTAGAATCCTTTATTTACAATTGGGCCTACATTCCCCAAAGTATTCAGCAAATGATCATGCTGGAAAATGATGATACCACCTTTACCATGAATGAAACATTATATCTTTGTGAAAAATTAGGAATTCCAATGGTGTTCGATTACCACCATCATTTAGCAAATCATGAAGAAGAAGACTGGGAAAAGCATTGGGAGCGGGTCATCTCCACCTGGAGTCAATCCAAGCTTCCCATTAAGATGCATATCTCAAGTCCGCGCTCAGAGAAGGAATTTAGAGCACATGCTAATTATGTTGACCCTGATTTGTTTCTTGGTTTTCTTGACAGGATAAAAGGGTCAATACCTGAAATTTATTGCATGATCGAGGCAAAACAAAAAGATGCGGCCCTTTTTCAGCTGATGGATGATATGCAAGGGAGAGAAGGGGTAACCATAATTGATAAATCTAGTTTTGAAATCAGATAATTTTTTATTCAGGATGATTCGCTAAGTCTGAATCATCCTCTTATCGTTGTGCCCAAAATCCTATAAGGAAAAACAAGATAATCACACCCCAAATAATAATCCTTAAAGGGGACTCGGTAGAAAACCTCCTGGTATTCCTTCCTGTCCAGATTCGGACATCCCGCATCGAGTCATTCCAATCTCTTTTATTAAAATAGGGAATGCAGCCTAATAAAAAACCTCCAATCAGGCCGAATAGATGGGCTGTTATATTTATATTAGGCTGTATAAACGTCATAATAAGACTGACAGCACATAGTGTTAAGATAATTTGGGAAGATTCTTTTGTCATCCACCTTTTTCGAAAAATAAGGATGGAAATATAATAACCGAATAGACCAAAAATGGCGCCGCTTGAGCCAACATGGATAAACGTCAACGGCTCGAGGAGTAAAGTTGCGATATTTGCAATTAATCCAGAAACCAAGTAAACGAACAAGAACCTGCCTTTCCCAAGCATCCGTTCAAGTGGAGGGCCAAATAAGACGAGAGAAAAACTATTAAAAAGCATATGTGAAAAGCCGCTATGCATAAAAGTAGGTGTGATCAGTCGCCATATCTGACCTTCCATAATATATAAATTAACTCCCGAAAATGTTTCATAAAACCATTGATTCGGGAAAAAGGGTAATATGGACAAGAGATATAATATAATATGGATGGTAATAATGAAACTAACGATAGGATATAAGCGAAGAAACTCTCGAAAGCTTTCTGTCCTTGTAAACATAAGGTCCTCCTTACTTTTAGGGGCTGTGTTAAGATGATTGTTGATTTCAGCTCCAGGCACTTGCTTTCCGCGGGCGTTGCGGGGAGCCTCCTCGGCGCTTTAGGCGCCTGTGGGGTCTCCCCTGCCCCGTACTCCCGCAGGAGTCAAGTGCCCTTCGCTCCAATCAACAGTTAAAAAATCAATAACTTACTTATTACACAGCCTTTTTAAATCAGCTTTACCGAATGGTTGTCTTATACACTATTATGCAAATGGGAATATAAATAGAAGGATGTAATCTGATGATAAAAGGAATTGGAATTGATATTATTGAACTTTCACGGGTTGAAGAAATAATCCAGCGGCAGCCGAAGTTTATTGAACGGGTTTTATGCCCGAGTGAAGCTAAGGTGTTTGAAACTTTAACTGCCGCCAGAAAAACGGAATTTTTGGCTGGAAGGTTTGCTGCCAAGGAAGCATTCTCTAAAGCAAATGGAACGGGAATTGGGAAAGAATTATCGTTCCAGGATATTGAAATTAGTACCGATAGCATGGGAAAGCCTTTCATTATTAAACCCGAAGGTCAGACGTATCTGTCGATCTCCCACAGCAGAGAATATGCCGTTGCTCAAGTAATCATTGAGGAAAACTAAAGCTTGCCAACCTCATGTCATATTCCAAAAACTTGTCTCATATATTCATAGGGAACTAGGAGAGACAAGGTCAGCTATGAACTCATGGAAAATAAACCTTTTACATTTCTAATCACAGCAAATAATCTGACTTCATCAAAGCCTGAACCCTGCCTTTGCTCTTCTCAAAATTAACCGAAATGAGACAAGAAGGGGTTGAAATGATTGAGGAAAAAAGTAATGCTGATCTTTACCGAACTGATGGTCATTTTTGTTTTAACTGCATGTGGAACGAAATCACAGGATGATGTGGTGAAAGAGTTAAATAATAGGCTCGATAATCTCTCGGGTTATAAAGTGAACGCAAAAATGACGTTGAAAATGGGTCAGGATTCGCAGGTGTATAACGTTGAAATCTGGCATAAAGACCCTACCTATTATCGCGTTAATTTGAAAAATGCAGCAAAAGACCAAAGTCAAATGATCCTGAGGAATGATGAAGGGGTATTTGTATTAACCCCAGCCCTTAACAAGAGCTTCCGCTTCCAGAGCGATTGGCCGCAAAATAGCAGTCAGGCTTATTTATACGAATCATTAATAAAGGATATACTAGAAGATAAAGGCGCAAAGTTTTCCTCAACGAAAAGTTATTATGTCTTTGAAACCAAAACACGCTATCAAAATAATAAAATGCTTCCATTCCAAGAAATTAAGCTGAATAAAAACGACTTATCACCTGCAGAAGTAAAGGTGATGGACCCTGATCGAAATGCTCTTGTAACGGTTGAATTTTCAAAAACAAAATTTAATGCAAGCTTTGACAAGAATGATTTTGACATGAATAAAAATATGACTCGCGCCCAGCTTAATCTTCCAGCTATGGCAAAGGTGAAAGATAATTCCTTTACAGTTAAATATCCAACTGCTGCAATTCCTGGTGACAAATTAAAAGAAGAAAAGAATGTGAAAATCGAAGACGGAAAGCGAGTAGTCCTTACCTATGATGGCAAAAAACCGTTTACACTCGTTCAAGAAAAATTATCGGTCAAGCAAGCCTCAGCAACACCTACTACTTCTACCCCTGTAGAAGGACAGCCGATTGATCTAGGCTTCACAATTGGTGCACTTACGGACCACTCCATTAGCTGGTCCCAAGATGGGGTTGATTATATGCTTGCTTCGAAAAAATTAACGAAAGAAGAATTGATCGAAGTGGCCGGTTCTGTTCAAGGTGATATGGGGAAATAAAGAAGTAAAAGCGGGTTCCAAAAAATGGGCCCGCTTTTTTTAGTGAATCATTTGACTTTCTTTTAAGTGAGTTTAATAATCGAATAGGATAAATTAAATACAATCTTTTCGATTGAATGTAGGAAGTGTAAAAATGGAGTATTTCTATCGGGATTCATGGGCAGAAGTGGATTTGGATTGTATATCGGAAAATATAACTTCAATAAAGTCCCTGCTGCCAGAAGAAGTTGAGATCATTGCTGTGGTAAAAGCAAATGCTTATGGGCATGGTGACATTAAAGTCTCGGAAGCGGCGCTTAAAGCAGGTGCTACCCATTTAGCCGTTGCCTTTCTCGATGAAGCAATTGCGTTAAGAAATAAAGGAATAAAAGCCCCGATTCTAGTGTTAGGGGCAACTCGTGCTAAAGATGTTCCAATTGCTGCTGAAAGACAAATTACGTTAACCGTTTTTCAAATGGAATGGCTTCAGGAAGCAAAAAGTTATTTGAGTGAGAATGAAAGCTTAACTGTTCACGTAAAGTTAGATACAGGGATGGGACGGATTGGAATCCGTAGTAAGGAAGAGTTAAGGGAAATCGAACAATTTTTTCAAAATGAAGAGCGTTTTAATTTTGAAGGTATTTTCACTCACTTTTCAACTGCAGATGAATTGGATGAATTATATTTTCAAAAACAATTTGATATATTTCAGGATATGTTGAGCATTCTAAGCAAGAAGCCTAAATACGTTCACTGCAGCAATAGTGCTGCAACATTACGCTTTCCACGTACCTACTTTAATGCAGTCCGCTTAGGTATTGCCATGTATGGTTTAACACCTTCACCGGAAATGGAGCCGGAAATCCCTGTTCCGTTAAAGGAAGCATTTACACTTCGCTCACGCCTGATTCATGTGAAAAAGCTGCCAAAAGGGCAAAAGGTAAGCTATGGTGCAACCTATGAAACAAGTGATGAAGAATGGATTGGGACAATTCCAATCGGTTATGCTGATGGCTGGATTCGAAGACTTCAAGGACAAGAAGTATTAGTTGACGGAAAACGTGCCCCTATTGTCGGAAGAATTTGTATGGACCAATGTATGGTGCGGCTTCCTTCTAATATCCCAATTGGTACTACAGTTACCTTGATAGGAAGAGACGGGGAACAGTTCATCTCAATTAATGAAATTGCTAAAAAACTTGAAACAATTAATTACGAAATCCCATGTATCATTGCTAGTAGGGTACCGCGTCTTTACAAAAAAGCAGGCCAAATTGTTGATTCGAAAAACTATCTTCTTTAAGGTTTTTAAGTTGACTAGATAAAAAAGTCAAATATAAATTTAATATTGTCTGTATTGTATGCATAAAAGCCTATTTTTTTGGCTTATAATACAGAAGAATTGCTATTTGGTCTATTCATTGGGCATTATTAGTGTTATTATTAAAAATGGTAAAGATAAAATGGTGTGTAGTGATGGTGGAGGTGTATGTTTGTGTCTGAATCCGGCGCAACTACAGAAATCAAAGTTGAATTACCGCAACATCTTTTAACCGAATTAGATGGCTATATTAAGCAAGACAATGTGAATCGCAGCGAATTTATTTATCAAGCGACAAAAATGTATTTGCGCGAACGAAAAAAGAGACAGATTCGCGAAGGCATGAGACGCGGTTACATGGAAATGGCTAAAATAAATTTAACCATTGCATCTGAAAGCTTTCAGGCAGAATATGAGGCAGAACATACAGTAGAACGTCTAGTAAGCGGAGGGTAATCCTTTGATTGTTAAACGTGGTGACGTTTATTTCGCGGACCTATCCCCAGTTGTTGGTTCTGAACAAGGCGGCGTCCGTCCTGTACTTGTCATCCAAAACGACATCGGGAATCGGTTTAGTCCCACAGTCATTATTGCAGCGATTACAGCTCAAATTCAAAAAGCAAAGCTGCCAACACATGTAGAAATTGATGCGAAACGTTATGGCTTTGAACGAGATTCAGTAATTCTCTTAGAGCAAATTCGAACAATTGATAAACAGCGCCTAACCGATAAAATAACCCATCTCGATGACGAAATGATGGAAAAAGTGGATGATGCCTTGCAAATAAGCCTAGGTCTCATCGAATTCTAACATAAAAGCACGCTCTTTCTTTAGGGCGTTTTTTTTACATAATCCTGACTACCTCATAAGGATCTGCTCTCAAGCAAGCTGAAAACGCTTGCTTTTTTTGTGCTTGTTCGAGCCGAATTTGGAGTATATGGAAATCTTTTGGGAGAGTGACTGGTTGGTTGGAAGCTAATCGTTTCACTTCTTGTTGGGAAATCAATAGAAGTGGAATAAATAAAGGTTAATCGTTCCACTTCATGGAGAACAATTAGGAAAAGTGGAAGGAATAGAGGTTAATTGTTCCTCTTCTTGCAGGAAAGTCGGAAGAAGTGAAATGAATAGTTGCGTATTAACATGGCAGTAGCCGACATAATAAATCCAGCAAAGTGAAACGTAAGAGTAGATTTGGTACAATACGTTATAAGTGAGACTAAAGATTTGGAGGAATTGATTCGTGATTGAAACAATCGAAAAGAAAGAACAGCTATTAGGTAAAATTGTCTCTGAGCAATCTTTATCCTTAAAACAAGTAAAGAGTGTAATCGCCTTAACGGAGGATGGAAATACCGTTCCATTTATTGCTCGTTACCGAAAAGAAATGACAGGGGCGCTCGATGAAGTTCAAATCCGAGATGTTTTAGAGCGTTGGCAATATCTCCAAAACCTTGAGCAAAGAAAAGAAGAAGTCATTCGGATCATTGATGAACAAGGGAAACTAACAGATGAATTAAGCAAGCAAATTCAGCACGCTGAAAAACTCCAGGAAGTTGAAGATTTGTATAGACCGTATAAGCAAAAAAGGCGTACGAAAGCAACTGTTGCTAAAGAAAAGGGATTAGAACCATTTGCCCAATGGCTTATGACCTTCCCGAAAGAAAGTGTTGAAAAGAAAGCTGCCGAATTTTTATCAGAGGAAAAACAAGTTTTATCAGTAGAAGATGCAATAACAGGAGCGAAAGATATAATCGCCGAAATGGTTTCAGATGATGCAGAAAGCAGAAAATGGATTCGCAAAGAAATGACAAGGACTGGTACAGTTGTTTCGGCAGCAAAAGACCAAGAAAAAGACGAGAAGAAAGTCTATGAAATGTATTACGAATACGAAGAGCCTGTAAGTAAGATTGTACCGCACAGGACATTGGCATTGAACCGTGGTGAAAAAGAAGAAATTTTAAGAGTTTCAATAAAATCAAACACAGATGCAATGATTAGCTACCTTTCGAAAAAGTGGCTCCGTAATCAAAGCGCACCAGCTGCTTCCGTTGCCCTGGAAGCAGTTGAGGATGCCTATAAAAGATTGATCCAACCATCAATAGAACGGGAAATTCGTAACGAGCTAACCGAAAAGGGTGAGGAACAAGCCATACATATTTTTTCTGAAAATCTTCGCAACTTACTCTTGCAGCCGCCATTAAAAGGAAAAATGGTACTTGGCGTGGATCCGGCGTATAGAACAGGTTGCAAACTTGCGGTTGTGGACGAGACGGGAAAAGTTTTAAAAATAGATGTGATTTATCCTCATCCGCCTGTTGCTAAAAAAGAGGAAGCAAAGAAAAAGTTTATTTCGATATTACGTGAATTTACTGTGGAAATGGTGGCGATTGGCAACGGCACTGCTTCAAGGGAGTCAGAGCAGTTTGTAGCGGACATCTTAAAGGAAATGGACAGAGAAATTTTTTATCTAATTGTAAATGAAGCCGGAGCGAGTGTTTACTCAGCATCTGACATCGCTAGAGAAGAGTTTCCTGATTTTCATGTAGAAGAAAGAAGTGCAGTTTCGATCGCACGCCGCCTTCAAGACCCACTTGCAGAATTGGTGAAAATTGACCCTAAATCTGTTGGCGTTGGTCAATACCAGCACGATGTTTCCCAAAAGAAGCTTTCGGAATCACTTCATTTTGTTGTAGAGACAGCTGTTAACCAAGTAGGGGTTAACGTTAATACTGCCTCACCATCATTGCTACAATATGTTGCTGGTTTAACAAAAACAGCCGCGAACAATATCGTTAAGAAGCGCGACGAAGAAGGCAAATTTACGGACAGGGCACAATTAAAGAAGGTACCGCGCCTTGGAACGAAAACATATGAGCAAGCAATAGGCTTTTTGCGTGTATTAGATGGAAGCAACCCACTGGACCGTACAGGCATCCATCCTGAAAATTATCAAGAAGTTAAGAAGTTATTAGCATCTGTCGGATATTCAACAGATGATTTAGGGACAGACCAACTCATAGATGCGTTACAAGGATTGGACCTTAAGGCAGTTTCTGAACAGCTATCGATCGGGGAATTAACATTAAAAGATATTATTGATGCCCTCGTAAGGCCGGAGCGAGACCCTCGGGATGATCTTCCTACTCCGCTGCTAAAAAAGGATGTACTTAAATTGGAAGATTTAAAACCAGGAATGGAACTGCAAGGCACGGTTCGAAATGTTGTGGATTTTGGCGCATTTGTTGATATCGGAGTAAAACAAGATGGGCTTGTGCATATCTCAAAGCTGCGCAAACAATTTGTTAAACATCCAATGGACGTGGTATCAGTTGGCGATGTGGTAACAGTATGGGTCGATTCGGTAGATACCAATAAGGGACGGGTTGCGCTGACAATGATTTCACCTGCAGAATAACATGGTAAACAGAACGCTTGGATAGTTTCCAAGCGTCCTTTTTATAGGAAAAAGTGAATCCAGACTGATTATGAATTTATTTTATAAGGCTACCGCCACTCTAAGAACAATGTTTTTTTCTATAAAAAAACCAACATTGGTTTAATAGTTTGATTTGATGGCGGTTTTTTTCGTAAAAAGCTCTTTTCATTTGGTTTTGGAACCAGATTGGCATAGCAAAAAACCTCCCGAAAAGTACTTAAAAGTGTATATTTAATATATGCTATAATAGGTTGTCATGTTCGCATAAGAATTGAGGGGAAGAATGAAAGATCATGAACTTCAAGATTTAGTAAAAAAGATCTCAGCGTCCTTATTCGGGAAACCATTTCGCCATCAAGCCTATTTCAATCCAAAACTACGTTCTACTGGAGGCAGATACCTTTTAGGTACCCACAATATTGAAATAAATAAAAAATATTTAGAGCAGCTAGGCGAGGTCGAGCTTATAGGGATTATTAAGCATGAACTATGCCATTATCACCTTCATTTAGAAGGGAAAGGATACCAGCATCGGGACAACGATTTTAAGCTTCTGCTAATAAAGGTTGGTGCACCAAGACATTGTAGTCGGCTTCCGGAAGCCCCCAAAAAAAGGACATTTAAAAAGGTACTTATATATGAGTGCACACAATGTCATCTACAATACAATCGAAAACGCAGTATTAATACAAGTAAGTATGTATGCGGAAAGTGCCGTGGTAAGCTGGTTAAAACAAAAGAAATGATTTTAGAATAGATTCTCATGAAATTAAAAAAGAAAATGGCTTGACTTTGTATTGTGTCGTCATTATAATGGTAAGAGTCGATAAGGTAAACGCCTATTAAGACAAGCTTAATTTTATTTTTTTATTCCGCAGTAGCTCAGTGGTAGAGCTATCGGCTGTTAACCGATCGGTCGTAGGTTCGAGTCCTACCTGCGGAGCCATTTAGAGAAGTACCCAAGTGGCTCAAGGGGCGCCCCTGCTAAGGGTGTAGATCGAGTAATCGGTGCGAGGGTTCGAATCCCTTCTTCTCTGTTATAAATTTCGGCCCCTTGGTCAAGCGGTTAAGACACCTCCCTTTCACGGAGGTAACACGAGTTCGAATCTCGTAGGGGTCATCAGGGATGGGGAATGATCAGAGAATCATTTCCCGTTTCTTAACTATAATTGGTCCGGTAGTTCAGCTGGTTAGAATGCCTGCCTGTCACGCAGGAGGTCGCGGGTTCGAGTCCCGTCCGGACCGCCATTTTTATATTATTGGATTATTGGGCTATAGCCAAGCGGTAAGGCAACGGACTTTGACTCCGTCATGCGTTGGTTCAAATCCAGCTAGCCCAGCCATTTTTCATTCCTATGTTCATAATGTTATTTTAAGTATGAGCCATTAGCTCAGTTGGTAGAGCATCTGACTTTTAATCAGAGGGTCGAAGGTTCGAGTCCTTCATGGCTCACCATTTTTATTTAGTGCGCGGGTGTGGCGGAATTGGCAGACGCACCAGACTTAGGATCTGGCGCCGCAAGGCGTGGGGGTTCGACTCCCTTCACCCGCACCATTTTTTACCACTTGCATCACCTTGGTTATTGTGATATGATTACTTCTGTCGCAATTTACATTGCGGTCGTGGCGGAATGGCAGACGCGCTAGGTTGAGGGCCTAGTGGGGGCAACCCCGTGGAGGTTCAAGTCCTCTCGGCCGCACCAAAAAAAGATTGACAAAGCGATTTGCTTCTGATATACTTATAAAGTTGCTTTTAAACAATGCGCCAGTAGCTCAATTGGATAGAGCGTCTGACTACGGATCAGAAGGTTATGGGTTCGACTCCTTTCTGGCGCGCCATAATTTTCCGGGAAGTAGCTCAGCTTGGTAGAGCACTTGGTTTGGGACCAAGGGGTCGCAGGTTCGAATCCTGTCTTCCCGACCAGACGATATTTAACTTAATATGCGGGTGTAGTTTACTGGTAAAACCTCAGCCTTCCAAGCTGATGTAGTGGGTTCGATTCCCATCACCCGCTCCAAAAATTGTTCTTTGAAAACTAAACAAACAAAAACGTCAACAATAAAAATATAGTGAATCTAGTATTCACTAGCCAACGTAACATTTATGAGCTAACTCATACTCTTTAATGGAGAGTTTGATCCTGGCTCAGGACGAACGCTGGCGGCGTGCCTAATACATGCAAGTCGAGCGAATCTTGAGGGGCTTGCCCCTCAAGATTAGCGGCGGACGGGTGAGTAACACGTGGGCAACCTGCCTGTAAGACTGGGATAACACCGGAAGTCGGTGCTAATACCGGATAATTCTTCACCTCTCATGAGGCGAAGCTGAAAGTCGGTTTCGGCTGACACTTACAGATGGGCCCGCGGCGCATTAGCTAGTTGGTGAGGTAACGGCTCACCAAGGCGACGATGCGTAGCCGACCTGAGAGGGTGATCGGCCACACTGGGACTGAGACACGGCCCAGACTCCTACGGGAGGCAGCAGTAGGGAATCTTCCGCAATGGACGAAAGTCTGACGGAGCAACGCCGCGTGAGTGATGAAGGCCTTCGGGTCGTAAAACTCTGTTGTTAGGGAAGAACAAGTATCGGAGTAACTGCCGGTACCTTGACGGTACCTAACCAGAAAGCCACGGCTAACTACGTGCCAGCAGCCGCGGTAATACGTAGGTGGCAAGCGTTGTCCGGAATTATTGGGCGTAAAGCGCGCGCAGGCGGTCCTTTAAGTCTGATGTGAAAGCCCACGGCTCAACCGTGGAGGGTCATTGGAAACTGGGGGACTTGAGTGCAGAAGAGGAAAGCGGAATTCCACGTGTAGCGGTGAAATGCGTAGAGATGTGGAGGAACACCAGTGGCGAAGGCGGCTTTCTGGTCTGTAACTGACGCTGAGGCGCGAAAGCGTGGGGAGCAAACAGGATTAGATACCCTGGTAGTCCACGCCGTAAACGATGAGTGCTAAGTGTTAGAGGGTTTCCACCCTTTAGTGCTGCAGCTAACGCATTAAGCACTCCGCCTGGGGAGTACGGCCGCAAGGCTGAAACTCAAAGGAATTGACGGGGGCCCGCACAAGCGGTGGAGCATGTGGTTTAATTCGAAGCAACGCGAAGAACCTTACCAGGTCTTGACATCCTCTGACACTCCTAGAGATAGGACGTTCC
This sequence comes from Neobacillus sp. PS3-12, assembly GCF_030915385.1. Lineage (GTDB taxonomy): Bacteria > Bacillota > Bacilli > Bacillales > Cytobacillaceae > JAEVLT01. Next base: position 2,834,755 of record NZ_CP133268.1, read on the forward strand.
CCTTCGGGGGACAGAGTGACAGGTGGTGCATGGTTGTCGTCAGCTCGTGTCGTGAGATGTTGGGTTAAGTCCCGCAACGAGCGCAACCCTTGATCTTAGTTGCCAGCATTTAGTTGGGCACTCTAAGGTGACTGCCGGTGACAAACCGGAGGAAGGTGGGGATGACGTCAAATCATCATGCCCCTTATGACCTGGGCTACACACGTGCTACAATGGATGGTACAAAGGGCAGCGAAGCCGCGAGGTGGAGCCAATCCCATAAAACTATTCTCAGTTCGGATTGTAGGCTGCAACTCGCCTACATGAAGCCGGAATCGCTAGTAATCGCGGATCAGCATGCCGCGGTGAATACGTTCCCGGGCCTTGTACACACCGCCCGTCACACCACGAGAGTTTGTAACACCCGAAGTCGGTGGGGTAACCGTAAGGAGCCAGCCGCCTAAGGTGGGACAGATGATTGGGGTGAAGTCGTAACAAGGTAGCCGTATCGGAAGGTGCGGCTGGATCACCTCCTTTCTAAGGAAAATGTCCTAACGGACATCACAGATTGTTCGACGGATTTTGTTTGTTTAGTTTTGAGGGAATAATTCTCTCAAAGTTTATTTTTGTTCCTTGAAAACTAGATAATCGTATAAGAAGAAGTCAAGAAAGAACCGAGTAATCGCCATTTTAGTTTTCTCTCTTATTTAGTTAAGAAGAAAAAACCTTTTAGGTTAAGTTAGAAAGGGCGCACGGTGAATGCCTTGGCACTAGGAGCCGATGAAGGACGGTACTAACACCGATATGCTTCGGGGAGCTGTAAGTAAGCTTTGATCCGGAGATTTCCGAATGGGGGAACCCACTGCTCGTAATGGAGCAGTATCTTTATCTGAATACATAGGATAATGAAGGCAGACCCGGGGAACTGAAACATCTAAGTACCCGGAGGAAGAGAAAGCAATTGCGATTCCCTAAGTAGCGGCGAGCGAAATGGGAACAGCCCAAACCGAAAGGCTTGCCTTTCGGGGTTGTAGGACACTCTACATGGAGTTACAAAGGAACGGGGTAAATGAAGCGATCTGGAAAGGTCCGTCATAGAAGGTAAAAACCCTGTAGTTGAAACTTCGTTCCCTCCTGAGTGGATCCTGAGTACGGCCGGACACGTGAAATCCGGTCGGAAGCTGGGAGGACCATCTCCCAAGGCTAAATACTCCCTAGTGACCGATAGTGAACCAGTACCGTGAGGGAAAGGTGAAAAGCACCCGGAAGGGGAGTGAAACAGTTCCTGAAACCGTGTGCCTACAAGTAGTCAAAGCCCTTTTATGGGTAATGGCGTGCCTTTTGTAGAATGAACCGGCGAGTTACGATCCCATGCAAGGTTAAGTTGATGAAACGGAGCCGCAGCGAAAGCGAGTCTGAATAGGGCGATTTTAGTATGTGGTCGTAGACCCGAAACCAGGTGATCTACCCATGTCCAGGGTGAAGGTAGGGTAACACCTACTGGAGGCCCGAACCGACGCACGTTGAAAAGTGCGCGGATGAGGTGTGGGTAGCGGAGAAATTCCAATCGAACTTGGAGATAGCTGGTTCTCTCCGAAATAGCTTTAGGGCTAGCCTCACGTTGTAAGAGTCTTGGAGGTAGAGCACTGTTTGGACTAGGGGCCCTCATCGGGTTACCGAATTCAGACAAACTCCGAATGCCAAAGACTTATCCGTGGGAGTCAGACTGCGAGTGATAAGATCCGTAGTCAAAAGGGAAACAGCCCAGACCACCAGCTAAGGTCCCAAAGTATACGTTAAGTGGAAAAGGATGTGGAGTTGCTTAGACAACCAGGATGTTGGCTCAGAAGCAGCCACCATTTAAAGAGTGCGTAATAGCTCACTGGTCGAGTGACTCTGCGCCGAAAATGTACCGGGGCTAAACGTATCACCGAAGCTGTGGGTGGACACCATTAGGTGTCCGCGGTAGGAGAGCGTTCTAAGGGCGTTGAAGCTAGACCGTAAGGACTGGTGGAGCGCTTAGAAGTGAGAATGCCGGTATGAGTAGCGAAAGATGAGTGAGAATCTCATCCACCGAATGCCTAAGGTTTCCTGAGGAAGGCTCGTCCGCTCAGGGTTAGTCGGGACCTAAGCCGAGGCCGAAAGGCGTAGGCGATGGATAACAGGTTGATATTCCTGTACCACCTCTTTATCGTTTGAGCAACGGGGGGACGCAGGAGGATAGGGTAAGCGCACTGCTGGATATGTGCGTGTAAGCAGTTAGGCTGGTGAATAGGAAAATCCGTTCACCGCAAAGGCTGAGCTGTGATGCCGAGGGAAATATAGTACCGAAGTTCCTGATTCCACACTGCCAAGAAAAGCCTCTAGCGAGATAAAAGGTGCCCGTACCGCAAACCGACACAGGTAGGCGAGGAGAGAATCCTAAGGTGAGCGAGAGAACTCTCGTTAAGGAACTCGGCAAAATGACCCCGTAACTTCGGGAGAAGGGGTGCTCTTTGGGGTTAATCGCCCTGAAGAGCCGCAGTGAATAGGTCCAGGCGACTGTTTAGCAAAAACACAGGTCTCTGCAAAGCCGCAAGGCGAAGTATAGGGGCTGACGCCTGCCCGGTGCTGGAAGGTTAAGAGGAGGGGTTAGCGCAAGCGAAGCTCTGAATCGAAGCCCCAGTAAACGGCGGCCGTAACTATAACGGTCCTAAGGTAGCGAAATTCCTTGTCGGGTAAGTTCCGACCCGCACGAAAGGCGTAACGATCTGGACACTGTCTCAACGAGAGACTCGGTGAAATTATAGTACCTGTGAAGATGCAGGTTACCCGCGACAGGACGGAAAGACCCCATGGAGCTTTACTGTAGCCTGATATTGAATTTTGGTACAGCTTGTACAGGATAGGTAGGAGCCTTTGAAGCCGGAGCGCCAGCTTCGGTGGAGGCATTGGTGGGATACTACCCTGGCTGTATTGAAATTCTAACCCGCACCCCTTATCGGGGTGGGAGACAGTGTCAGGTGGGCAGTTTGACTGGGGCGGTCGCCTCCTAAAGAGTAACGGAGGCGCCCAAAGGTTCCCTCAGAATGGTTGGAAATCATTCGCAGAGTGTAAAGGCACAAGGGAGCTTGACTGCGAGACCTACAAGTCGAGCAGGGACGAAAGTCGGGCTTAGTGATCCGGTGGTTCCGCATGGAAGGGCCATCGCTCAACGGATAAAAGCTACCCTGGGGATAACAGGCTTATCTCCCCCAAGAGTCCACATCGACGGGGAGGTTTGGCACCTCGATGTCGGCTCATCGCATCCTGGGGCTGTAGTCGGTCCCAAGGGTTGGGCTGTTCGCCCATTAAAGCGGTACGCGAGCTGGGTTCAGAACGTCGTGAGACAGTTCGGTCCCTATCCGTCGTGGGCGCAGGAAATTTGAGAGGAGCTGTCCTTAGTACGAGAGGACCGGGATGGACGCACCGCTGGTGTACCAGTTGTCTTGCCAAAGGCATCGCTGGGTAGCTATGTGCGGACGGGATAAGTGCTGAAAGCATCTAAGCATGAAGCCCCCCTCGAGATGAGATTTCCCATAGCGTCAAGCTAGTAAGATCCCTGAAAGATGATCAGGTTGATAGGTCAGAGGTGGAAGCACGGTGACGTGTGGAGCTGACTGATACTAATCGAATCGAGGACTTAACCAATAGTAATGATTATTCGTTCTTTACACTTCTTCTGATTATCTAGTTTTGAGGGAATGAACCTCAATTCAATAAGTCTGGTAATAATGGCGAGAAGGTCACACCCGTTCCCATACCGAACACGGAAGTTAAGCTTCTCAGCGCCGATGGTAGTTGGGACGAAAGTCCCTGTGAGAGTAGGACGTTGCCAGGCTTTACTATTAGTATTAAATACTACATAGTTTTCTATTGTCGCGGGGTGGAGCAGTCCGGTAGCTCGTCGGGCTCATAACCCGAAGGTCGCAGGTTCAAATCCTGCCCCCGCAATAATCCATCATGTAATAAAAGAAAACCACGGTATAATTGCTGTGGTTTTTTTTTATTCTAGTTTTTACAGGCGTAATGGGTCAAAAAAGAAATTTATAGCTAAAATTGAAATAAATTTTTTCCGAAAAAATAATAATAGGTGAAAATTATTTACAATAAATTTTAAATATGCTATATTTCGCTTGAAACCGTAAACAGCTTTATTTCAGTTTCATCTAAAAATCTTGTTAAAGGGGAATAAGCAAACAATGATAATAGATAAAATCAGTAATTACGAATTGTATGAAGGAATAAACAAAAGGCTTGATCAAGCAATTGAGTATATTAGGAATACAGACTTTGAAAAGTTAAGAATAAACACATATAAAGTGGATGGAGACGAACTTTATTTTAATCTAATGGAATATGAAACAAAAAAAGCTGAAGAGCGGTTTTGGGAATCACACAACAGATATATTGACCTCCACTATATTCTCGAAGGAACGGAATTTATCGGATATGAACAGTTTGAAAGATTGAGCGTTAAGGAAAACTACAATGAAGCTGACGATTATTGGATCATGGATGGTAGCTTACATTCAAAGGTCTGTCTACAAAAAGGGGATTTTATGATCTGTTTTCCAAATGATGTTCATATGACTGCTATTAAGGTGAACGAACCGAAAAAAATACGAAAAATCGTATTTAAAGTCAAAATATGAAAGGGATATTATGAAGATTTCAGAAAGAGTATCTGCAGATGTCTTAATTGTGGGCAGTGGAATAGCTGGTTTGAAGACAAGCCTTGAACTTTCCAAAGATGGACATAAAGTTCTAATGGTTACGAAAACCCAGCTTTGCTCAGGGTCAAGCTTTTACCCGTTAAAAGCCTCTTTGGGGACACAGGTTACAAAGGATCATGATGATGAAAGTGTTTTTCTACAAGATATCGAAGATGTAAGCCATGGCATGCATGATAAGGAAATGGCCAAGATTTATGCAAAGGAAATTACGGAGCAAATCAATAAGTTTGAAGAAATTGGGATTAAACCAACAAAGCTTTCCGATAATCGAAAGGCATGCTTTGCCAATCATGGCCGAAAGATTTATATGCTAAAAGACTGGAATCAGATTAGAGAAAATGTAAAACAAATTCTGGAAGACAAGCAGAATCTCACAATAATGGAAAAATCAGAAGTGATTTCACTAATTAAGGAAAACGAAAAAATTGTTGGAGCATTTCTATTAGATAAAAATGATAACCTGATTTTGGTGCAATGTAAGGCTGTTATCTTGGCAACAGGAGGATTTGGGAATATTTATAAGCATAATTTAAACCCCAATGATGTGGATGGGGCAGGGCATATATTGGCACTTGAAGCGGGGGCCAGCCTTGTTAACATGGAGTTCATTCAGTTTATTCCCGGCTTTACATCTCCAAAATACAAGACGTTGTTTGGAGAACACACGTTAACATATTGCAAGGATTTTGTTGATGACCATGGAAATAGTATTTTAGAGAAATACCTTCCAAAAGGGGTTTCGAAACAAGAATGTTTGGATGTTAGAAGTACACATGGGCCTTTTACAAATTCCCTAATTTCTAAATACTTTGACATTGCAATGATGAAGGAAATTTTCAAAACGAAAAGTGAAGCAGGGTTTGAGCTTATTTACGATGAAAGGATATATGAGGATAAAAGGGATTTTTATTCCATCTATTTAAATTGGTTAAGCGAACGTGGAATTAATCTCTTAAAAGATCATGTGAAAATTGCTCCATTTGCCCACGCAAGCAACGGCGGTGTAAAAATAGACAGCTTTGGGAGGACTAGGGTAGAAGGGCTTTATGCAGTAGGGGAACTGGCAGGAGGTATTGAAGGAGCAAATCGGTTGGGAGGAAATTCTACCGGCGCCTGTATGGTTTTTGGACAAAGAGCTGCAAAAGCTTGTTCTGACTATCTAAAAAGCTGTCATTTTTCAGAGGTTAAGGAAGAATGGGCCCTTTTACAATTAAACGAATCGATCCAACGTTTTTCCGCAGAAAACAAAAAAATGTTAGCCCCTAGTGAAATTATTGAAGCAATTAGGGAAATTATGTGGTACTACGGTAATGTTATAAGGGATGAAAAAAATCTTTTATGCGCAATCAATAAGATAGATGATTTACAATCATCCTATAACATGGGCTGTTACTTCAAACGAGATTCAGAACCAAAAAAGGCTTTTAAGGCAAGAAATTTTCTTAATCTCTCCAAACTTTTACTGATGGCGATGCTGGAAAGAAGAGAAAGCAGAGGCGCTCATTATCGTGAAGATTACCCTGCAGAAAATGAAAATTATAATAAAAGATTGTTTATCTCAATGGAAGGAAATGTTCCAACATTATCTTTTCACTAGTTTAAGACGCCTCATTACGTTCAGTAATGAGGTGTTTTTTGTCTTACTTTCATATTCAGGCATATATCGGGAAATCTAAGCCAATAAAAGGTTTCAAGAATAATGAATTGATAGTGGATATTTTTTTCAAAAATATGAGATCTGGAGAAAATTATTTACAATATTTTTTTTATGTGGTATATTCTATTTGTAAACGGTAACAAAAATTATTATTGGGTGGGAAGAAAAAATGGAATTAGAAAAGTTTAAAGGTATTATTCCTGCTTTTTATGCTTGCTATGATGACCAGGGGGAAGTATCAGAAGAACGGACCGCTAATCTTTGTCACTACTTATATAACAAAGGAGTAAAAGGTCTTTATGTCGGTGGAAGTTCAGGAGAGTGCATTTATCAAAACATTGATGAGAGAAAGGCAACGTTAAAATATGTTGCGGAGGCAGTTCGCGGCAAACTGACGCTGATTGCTCATGTTGGTGCACCCTCGACAAGAGATAGTGTTATTTTAGCTAAGTATGCTGAAGAATTAGGATATGACGCTTTATCTGCTATCCCGCCGATTTATTTTAAGCTTCCAGAAAGCTCAATCTATAAATACTGGACCGATATCATGGATTCAACAGACTTGCCATTTATTATTTACAATATTCCACAAACAACTGGCTACAGTCTTTCTTTGAATTTGTTTAAGAAACTAATTGAAAATAAAAAAGTCATTGGTGTAAAAAATTCATCCATGCCTGTAATGGATATTGAGAGATTTAAGGCAGCTGGGGGAGACGAGTTTCTTGTATTTAATGGACCTGATGAGCAGTATGTTTCAGGAAGATTAATTGGAGCAGACAGTGGAATTGGCGGAACTTATGCAACCATGCCAGAATTGCTTTTAAAAGCAAATGAATTTGTATCTACAGGCAATTTTGCTGATGCAAGAAAAGTACAAAGAGATATTAATGACATCATTATTGCTCTTTGCTCTCTGAATGGAAACATGTACTCCGTTGCAAAAGAAATACTTAAATTAAACGGCGTAAATGTCGGAGGCGTTAGAGGACCATTGGAACCTGTAACCGGAGAGGATTTAAATAAGGTTAAGGATATAAAAGCAATAATTGATAACGCCATCCTTAAATATGTTAGGTAAAGAAAAATGAAAAGAAGAATTGTTTGCTTTGGCGATTCGAATACATGGGGATATAACGCTGAGACGCTTGAAAGATTCCCTGAGGGAGCAAGATGGACCAGCCTTCTAGCCGACATGTTAGGAACAGACTTTCAAGTTGTTGAAGAAGGACTTTCTGGTCGCACAGCCGTAGTCGATGATCCTTTATTTGAAGGATTAAGCGGTTTTCAATATATCCATCCGTGTTTAATGAGTCATGCACCACTCGAGCTGGTTATCATCATGCTTGGCACAAACGACACTAAGCAAAGATTTAATCTAACTGCTTATAATATTGCTCAAGGAATTGTAAGACTTTCCTTAAAAGCAAAGAATACTCCCGCTGGTCTAAAAGGTGCTTCTCCCAAAGTGCTAGTTATTAGTCCACCACCAATAGGCAAAGAGTACTATCAAACCGGAGTGGGAACATCCATGGGGAAAGGGTGTGATGCGAAATCCGAGGAACTGTCATTATATTTGGTCGGGCTACTTAGTACGCAAGATATTGAGTTCCTTGATACAAAGGGATTAATTACAATGAATCATACTGATTTTATGCATCTCGATGAAGAAGGACATAGGATATTTTCAAAAATTATTTTCAATAAAATAAAAGAGATTCTATAAAGGGGGAAAGCTGAATGTTCAAAAAACGTTTCATAACAACAGCTGTGTCCGGTTTGTTGGTAATGTCGGCCCTTGCAGGGTGTGCCCAGTCCAAAGATACAGGAACTGCTAGTAAAGACAAAGTGAAGAAAGATGTAACATTAACGGTGATGCTAACGCCGCAATGGAAGGGTGTCCAAGGACCGACCGAACCTGGTGCAGACTATGACAGTTTCTTTAAATATGCAGCGAAAGAGTTCTCCAAAAAGGAAAAAGATTATAATGTGAAAATTAATGTCCAAGTAATAGCCAGCGATCAACGGGACGAACTATTAAATGTTAAGCTAAATGGAGGTACCCCACCAGATATCTTCTTTGAAAATACATTTGCGATGGGGGATTATGCACACCGCGGTGCATTAGTTCCTTTAAATGACATTGTTGATGCTAAAGCTAAGAAGGATATTGATGCTAACTACTGGAAGAGCGTTACTTTTGGGAAGGATATTTATTTTTATCCATTCTCCCATATGCCGGGTACTTTAACATATAACGCAGATATGTTTAAGGCTGCCGGACTTGATCAGTACATTGGCGGAAAAGATGAAATTAAAACATGGAGTATGTCTGATTACGAAAAAATTCTGAATGCGCTTAAGACAAACTTGCCAAAAGATAAGTATCCAAATGCATATCCGATGGGATTATTTGCTGTAAATAATCAGGCTGATACTTGGAATCTTGCTTATTTAAGAATGTTTGGAAATCAATTCTTTGATAAAAAAGGAAATATTGCATTAGATGATACCAAAGGTGTGAAGGCGTTAAGCTGGTTAAAGAAAATACATGATGATGGCTTAACAAACCCGGGTGCGGAGTCAGTTTCTTCAAATGATGTTCTTTCGATGTTTAAGAACCAGAAGCTTGCAATTTCGTTCACTAACCCCGTTTTATATAACAATACACTAGCAGATATGGATGCAGGTAAAGCTCCAAAATTTGACGTAAGGCTTGCCAATATACCATCTGTAAGTGGAAAACCATTATCATTCACATATGTTTCCGGTGCTGCTGTGTTTAATACAAAAGACGAAACGAGAATCAAGGTAAGTAAGGACTTTGTTAAATTCTTCTCAACAGATTCAGAATTGGTTAAGGCTTCAAAAAATGGCGTACCTGTAAGATCTTCAGTTGCTAAGGAACTGAAAGATACGAATCCGTTATTTGCCGCTTATGATAAAAATGCACAATATATGTTTAACTTTACCGGTGGCGTACCAGGCTATAGCCAGCTAAGACAAGTACTTTTCCCAGAACTTCAAGCTGTATATACCGGTCAAAAAACACCTGCACAAGCTGCAAAAGATTATCAAACGCAGGGTAATAAAATTATTTCCGATGCAAAAGCAAGTTCGGTAATTAAATAATCATTTGCTGCTAAGAATGACAAAAAAACTTAAGCCCCCAAAGGGGCTTAAGTTTTTAGAAAGGTAATGGGTCCCTATGAAAAATAATTCTTTAAAAGAGAATATGACTGGATACTTGTTTATCGCACCACAGCTTATACTCTTTCTCGTATTTCTCGTCTATCCAATCATAGAGGGTATAAGGTTAAGCTTATTCCGAATTAATTATTTAGATCAGGTTTTTGTTGGATTGGATAACTACCGTACCTTATTTTCAGATCCTGTTTTTGTTAAATCCACAGTGAATACCATCGTTTTCGTTATCTTTATAGTTGCCCTGACTGTTGCCTTTGCCTTATTTGTATCTGCAGCCGTTTTTGATAAAAATGCAAAATACGTTTCTTTTATCAGAGGTAGCTATTATATTCCAGTAATGGTTTCAATGGTTGTTATGAGTATGGTGTGGAGCTTCCTATTAAATCCCGCCAATGGACTAATTTCATATGTCGTTCAACAAGTGTCCCATACAAATGTTAACTTTTTAGGTAATCCTAAAACTGTATTGCCTGTCATTATTTTTGTTACATTTGCAACAAATGTGGGGCAGGCGATCATTCTTTATATTGCTTCAATGATCGGTGTACCGAAGGATCTTTTTGAAGCTGCCGAAGTGGATGGCGCAAGTAGATTAACAATTATCTTTAAAATCCTGATTCCACTGGTTAAACCAACGACCGTTTATATTACGATCATGAACATTATTGCTGTTTTAAAAATCTTCGTTGTCATCCAGTTATTAACCGGTGGAGGACCAAATAATGCATCTACAACTCTAATGTATTTCTTATATAATAATGCCTTTAAGTATAATCAGCTAGGCATTGCATCCGCTGTAGGTGTAATTATGTTTTTAATTACATTGGTTTTATCAATTCCACAATTAAGATCTATGTTTAAGAAGGATTAGAGGTGGCAGACCATGCAGAAAAATAAACCTAAAAAAAAGAGAGAAACAATTGATGTTGTCGCTAATGTAATCATTATCTTTTTTGCAATATTAAACTTATTTCCTCTTTATTGGCTTTTGACAAGTTCACTTAAGAATAGCTCTGATGTGTTAAAAATGCCTCCTGATTGGTTTCCAAAAACGATATCGCTTAGTAATTATGTGGATGTCTTTCAAAATCAGCCGGCAATAAGATGGGCATTTAATAGTATTGTTGTATCTCTAGTAACGACAATTGCTGTTATTATTGTAAGCTCTCTTGCAGCATATGCATTTTCAAAGCTTAATTTCAAAGGGAAAAACATCATTTATATCATTTTTATTTCGAGTTTGATGATCCCAAAAGAGGTTATGATTGTACCTTTATTTAGAATTATTCAAAACTTCCACATGGTAAACACGCTTCAAGGCATGATATGGCCAAACGTTGCCACAGCATTTGGGGTATTTTTACTTAAAGGATTTTTTGACTCAATCCCGGATTCGCTAAGAGAAGCAGCAAAGATCGACGGAGCGGGAGAATTTTATATTTTTTATAAAATCATCATGCCAATTGTAAAACCAGGTATTGGAGCATTATTTATTCTTAACTTTGTTCAGGTTTGGAATGATTATCTCTGGCAGCTGATTGTCGGTCAGGATGCATCCTCCAAAACGTTGATGGTGGGGATCGCCTCATTAATGCAGGACTTAAATCCTAACTTTGCCTATAAGATGGCAGGAGCCACAGTTGCTGCAGTTCCGATGTTGTTAATCTTCCTTTTCTTCCAGAAATACTTTACAAAGGGATTGGCAATCGGTGCAGAAAAAGGATAAATAATAACTGGAGATGTTACAGATGAGGAATAAAGAAATGTTTAATAAAATAAAAGGAAAGCTGATCGTTTCTTGCCAGGCCCTACCTGAGGAGCCGCTGCATAGTTCCTTTATTATGAGCAGGATGGCTTATGCAGCAATGCAGGGCGGTGCGAGTGGAATTCGGGCTAATACTGTTGAAGATATAAAGGAAATAAAAAAGGCCGTAGACTTACCGATTATTGGAATTATTAAAAGTGTAAGTGAAGGTTCAGAGGTATTTATCACGCCTACAATGAAAGAAATTGACCTTCTGTACAATGAGGGCGTTGATATAATCGCCCTTGATGCAACAAATCGGATCAGACCCGATGGAACAACGATCAGTACTCTATTCCCAATGATTCGAGAAAAATACGAAGATCAAATCTTTATGGCTGATTGCTCCACCTACGAAGAAGCAAGAGAGGCTTATCGGTTAGGATTTGATTGCTTAGGGACTACTTTATCCGGCTATACCCCCTATACAAAAGGTAAAAAATTACCTGATCTTGAATTAATTGAAAGATTGGTCAAAGATTTTCCTGTCCCAATTATTGCCGAAGGTGGAATTTCAACTCCGGAGGAATTAAGAAGTGTCTTTGATTTAGGAGTTCATGCTGCAGTTGTTGGCTCCGCCATTACGAGGCCTTTTGAGATTACAAAGAGATTCATGCAGGCAATTAAGCAATAAATTTTCATTGGGAGATTCATGAAACTGGCTTTTTAAGGTATACTTTTGGGTGGGGTGAAGAAAGTGAAAATTTTAGCAGCCGATATTGGTGGAACATCAATTAAGGTTTGCGTTTCGGATCTTGAAGGAAATATTGAAAACTTCAAAGAATATGATACAGAAAGTAAAAAAGGCGGAAAGTATTTAGTTGAAAAACTAATTCAGATAATTACCAGTTATGGAAGCTTCGATGCTATTGGAATAAGTACTGCCGGTCAGGTAGACTGTAGTACGGGGACCATTATTTATGCGAATGAGAATATTCCTGGCTACACAGGTACAAGACTTAAGGAGATTTTGGAAGATAGATTTAAGGTTCCTGTGAAGGTTGAAAATGACGTGAATGCGGCGGCTTTAGGTGAGAAGTATTTTGGAGCCGGAAAAAGGTTCGATGACTTTCTTTGTTTAACCTATGGGACCGGGGTTGGTGGGGCTATTATGATCGCTTCAACCATATATAAAGGGTCTAATGGCATTGCAGCGGAATTTGGACACATCATTACTCATCCTTTTGGTCGTCCATGTAATTGTGGAAACTTTGGCTGCTATGAAACATATGCCTCTACAACCGCATTGGTGAAAAATGCACTGGAAATTGATCAACAATGCCTAAATGGCAGGGAAATTTTTAAGAGAGTGCAGCAGGGCGACCAGCGTTTCGAAAGCTTAATTAAAGATTGGATCACCGAAATCTCATTAGGTTTAGTGTCACTCATTCATGTATTCAATCCGCCGGCAATGATAATCGGTGGTGGTATAATGGAGCAGGAGGGCCTCGTTGAAATGGTTTCACACCAAGTTAAAACATTAACGATGAAAAGCTTTTCTAATGTAGAAATACTTAAAGCTTCATTAGGAAATAAAGCTGGGATTCTCGGCGCTGTATCCCTTTATTTAACCAAGGATTAAAAGAAGCAGGTGCAAAATGGCGAAGGTAGATATTTTATCACTCATCCGTGCAAGCTATAATTCGTTTACAAATACAGAAAAAAAAATTGCGGATTACATTCTAGAAAATATAGTAGGTGTGATCTATATGTCGATTACTGACTTGGCTGATGCTTGTAATGTTGGCGAGTCAAGCGTGTTCCGATTTTGTAAAACCATGGACCTAAAGGGTTACCAGGAATTTAAAATTGCTTTGGCTCATAGCCAGTCACTTGATGAAGATGCTCCAGTCCTTTCAAGTGAGATCACCAAACAAGATACGATTGGTGATTTATCGTCGAAGATCCTAACAACAAACGTAAATGCACTCACAGAAACGTTTAACTTAATTAATGAAAATGAAATCTCAAAAGCAATTGATGTAATGGTCAAAGCGAAAAGAATTCACTTTTTTGGTGTTGGTGCGTCGCTTATGACGGCAATGGAAGCGAAGAATAAGTTTATGCGGATCACCAATAAAACAGAGTGTTCCTTTGATTCTCACCTTCAGATTATGACAGCAGCTTTATTGACGGAAGAAGATGTTGCGATTCTTATTTCTTATTCAGGATCAACGAAAGATACCATTGATGTGGCAAAGTTGGCAAAAGAAAATGGAGCAAAGCTTATTTGTATTACAAGGTTTGCAAAATCCCCACTCACAAGTTATTCCGATATTACTTTATTGTGCGGTTCAAACGAAGGTCCGCTTCAGGGGGGTAGCCTTTCTGCAAAGATATCCCAACTGTACCTGCTGGATATTCTTTATGCCGAGTACTTTAGAAGAACACAAAAAGAATCTACCCTCAATAAAGAAAGTACTGCCAAGTCAGTAATTGAGAAAATGTTATAAAGTTTGATCTTTGGAAATATCCAGCTTAAGGTGAACATACCTGCGGGATTGCGTTGAAAAAATGCAATCTTGCAGAATATTTGTACACTTCCGAAATAGTTTTTTCTTTCCAATTTCCCTCCGAAAAGTAAGTCGGCAATTGTTTGAAAAAATCTCCCCCTAATTTCTTCTGAAAATATATAGACTCCTAAACCAATTGAACAATAAAGAATGGATGATAAGAAATGTTGAATCAGAAAGGGTGATAGCAGTGATCCAAAAAGTAAATAATCTATTGTTAAAGAATGTTCAAGTATTTTCTGAGAGTAATAGGATCGAAAACGGTTATATAAAAATTAAAAACCAAAAAATAATAGAACATGGATCTTTAAACGAACTCGTTAATGAAGATGATTTTGCCATCGTAGAACTTTCACCGAAATGTAAGGCGGTTCCCGGCTTCATTGATGTTCATATTCATGGTGTTAGTGGCGCAGATACGATGGATGCTACAAAAGAAGCACTCGAGACAATGGTAACGGCTCTTCCAAAAGAAGGAACAACTAGCTTTTTAGCAACGACCATGACCCAAGAGATAACGCAAATTGAAAAAGCATTAAGGAATGTAGGGGATTATATTCAAATAGAACAATCTCCGGGCAAAACAGAAATACTGGGGATTCATCTTGAAGGCCCATTTGTAAATGCAAAAAGAGCTGGAGCTCAACCTGGTCAATATATTATTGATCCGAATCTTGACCTTCTGAAAAGATGGGAGGATCTCTCAAAAAATACTATTAGGTTAATCACGCTTGCACCTGAACGGCCCTGTGGACTAGAAATGATCAGCTATTTAAAAGAGCGTGGAATTATTGCATCCATTGGTCATACTGATGCCACATTTGAAGAGGTAAACGAAGCAATCGAAGTCGGTGCAAGCCATGTAACCCATCTGTATAATCAGATGAGAGGGCTGCATCATCGTGAGCCGGGAGCAGCAGGGGCAGCATTGTTGCGCAGTGAGCTGATGGCAGAAATGATTGTTGATGGCATCCATGTAAGACCGGAAATGGTTGAGCTTGCATATAAACTAAAACAAAGAGACGGATTAATTTTAATAACGGACTCTATGCGGGCAAAATGTTTAAAAAATGGTCATTATGATTTGGGAAATCAGGATGTAACTGTTGAAGATGGAAAAGCGTTTCTTAGTGACGGAACCCTTGCTGGAAGCATTTTGAAATTGGGACAGGCAGTAAAAAATATTGTAACCTTTACAGGCTGTTCTTTGGAAGATGCTATTCAAATGGCCTCTGTGAACCCAGCCAAACAGCTGAATATCTATGATCGTAAAGGCAGCATCTCAAATGGAAAAGATGCTGATATCGTAATTCTTGATGAGAATTTGGAAGTTTTTATGACATTCTGCCGAGGACAAGTTGCCTTTCAAAAGGAGGAAAACTAATGGAAATTATTGAGGTGATAGATTACCAGCATCGGTGTTAAAATGCCATCCTCATGTTACTATCATTGCAGATGAGGCCGCTGTTGCAAATTCAAAGATTAGTGTTGAGGGGAAGTGATTCCTCTCCTTAAGGTATTATTGAAGAAACTTTATAATTGAAAATTGATCACGGCACTTCATTAAAGTCCACGACCAAAAATAATGCGTTTTGTGCAAAGTGTTTTTGCTCATAAGCCAAAAATCATGTAAACTACAGTTATGAACAGAATCCTTAGGTATTTGACCAAGGGTTTTTTTGTACGTTTAAAAAAACCTCAATTTTGAAATAAATGCGGATAGGTTATAATTAAAAGGTGATCAAATGAATCAATATACAATCCAAACAAATAATGCCGAGCAGACAGCGCAATTTGCTGAAAGATTAGCGTCCCAACTTAGCCCGGGAGATGTCATTGCCCTTGAAGGGGATCTCGGTGCTGGTAAAACGACCTTTACAAAAGGGCTTGCAAAGGGGCTTGAAATTAAAAGAACGGTTAACAGCCCAACATTTACAATTATAAAAGAATACCATGGCAGACTCCCGCTGTATCATATGGATGTTTACCGGGTTGAAAATGCCTTCGAGGATTTGGGGTTTGATGAATACTTTGAAGGTGACGGCGTAACGGTAGTGGAATGGGCTCATTTAATTGAAGACCAGCTGCCTAAAGAGCGATTAACGATCTATCTTTACCATGAGGACAATGATAATCGAAAAATTGTATTAAAGCCTCTCGGAAAAAGATATGAGCAATTATGTAAGGAGATTATCTCATGACTGTTTTAGCGATCGACACATCTAATCAAGCATTAGGGGTGGCGCTTTATGATGAAGATAAAGTCATTGGCGAGTATATAACGAATTTGAAAAAAAACCATTCGGTTCGAATTATGCCTGCGATTCAACTGTTAATGAAGGACTGTGAACGGAGCCCTAGAGATTTAACCAAAATCGTTGTTGCACAAGGGCCTGGCTCTTATACAGGTGTACGCATTGGGGTCACGATTGCCAAAACGTTGGCTTGGTCGTTACATCTGCCGCTAGTCGGTATTTCTAGTCTTGAAATTCTTGCTGCAGGAGCAGGCCGTTATTTTAATGGAGCCGTTGCACCAATATTTGATGCACGTAGAGGACAAGTTTATTCTGGCCTATATCGGTTTCAAAATAATGAACTTGTAACTGTTCAAAACGATGCATTGGTCATGATGGCAGAATGGGCAGAAAAACTAAAGCCTACGGAAAAGCAGATTCTTTTTATAGGAAATGATTTAAACATTCATCGCCCGACGATTGAAGAAATTCTTGGGGACCAAGCGATTTTTGCGGAAGTAACAGAAAATAATCCACGGCCTTCTGAGCTTGCATTATTGGGAAAAGATAAACCTGCTGAGGACATTCACTCGTTTGTTCCCAATTATATTAGGTTGGCAGAAGCGGAAGCAAAGTGGTTAGAGGCCAGGGGTCAAAAATAAATAGGGATAGGAATAGAGAGAATGGATGAATCAATCGTTTTTCGGTTTATGAGGGAAGAGGATATTGATCAGGTTTTAGAAATTGAGCATGCGTCCTTTGCAACGCCATGGAGCCGAGAGGCCTTCTATAATGAGCTTAACATGAATAAATTTGCGGTTTATATCGTACTTGAAGTAGATCAAAAGGTCGTAGGATATTGTGGCGTGTGGGTGGTTATTGATGAGGCACATGTAACCAATATTGCAATCCTTCCAGAATATAGAGGAAGAAAATTTGGTGAAGCATTAATGCAAAACCTATTTGATGTAGCTAAAACGATGGGGGCAAAAAGCATGACGCTTGAAGTTCGGGTTACAAATTATGTTGCCCAAGCCTTGTATCGCAAGTTTGGTTTTCAAAAGGGCGGCTTACGTAAAAATTATTATACTGATAATCAGGAAGATGCACTAGTAATGTGGGTGAAATTATGAAAAAAGACCAATGGGTGATGGGAGTCGAGTCCAGCTGTGATGAGACTGCCGTAGCGATTATAAAAAACGGAAGAGAGATAGCAGCTAATGTTGTGGCTTCTCAGATTGAGAGCCATAAACGCTTTGGTGGAGTTGTACCTGAAATCGCCTCCCGTCACCATGTCGAGCAAATTACAATTGTATTAGAGGAAGCGATGAATCAAGCGGGTCTTGACTTTTCTGATCTTGATGCGATAGCTGTAACAGAAGGACCTGGGCTGGTGGGGGCTTTGTTAATCGGAGTGAATGCGGCAAAAGCACTAGCTTTTGCTCATGGTCTTCCCCTTGTTCCTGTTCATCATATTGCCGGGCATATTTATGCCAATCGTTTAGTAGCGGAAATGAAGTTTCCACTTATTGCCCTTGTCGTTTCAGGCGGACATACTGAACTGGTTTATATGAAGGAGCATGGGCACTTTGAAGTAATTGGGGAAACAAGAGACGACGCTGCCGGTGAGGCCTATGATAAAGTGGCCAGGACCTTGAATTTAACCTATCCTGGCGGCCCGCAAATTGATCGGTTGGCACAAGAAGGAAAAGCAACGATTGACCTTCCGCGTGCGTGGCTTGAGGAAGATTCCTATGACTTTAGCTTTAGTGGTTTAAAATCAGCCGTGATTAATACGGTTCATAACGCCGAACAACGCGGCGAAACGATAATACCTGAAGATTTAGCAGCGAGCTTTCAAGCAAGTGTGGTCGAGGTGCTTGTGAAAAAAGCAGAAAGAGCTGTGGCTGAATATGGGGTAAAGCAAATATTGTTAGCTGGCGGCGTTGCTGCAAATAAAGGACTGCGAGCAGCATTAAGCGAGGCTTTTGCTAATAAAGAGGATATTGAATTGGTTATTCCGCCGTTATCTTTCTGTACAGACAATGCTGCTATGATTGCTGCTGCCGGAAGTGTCATGTTTGAAAAAGGAAAACGTGCTGAATTAACCTTAAATGCGAATCCAGGGCTTGAAATTGAAAAATATAACGACTAATGACATCTGAAGAACCATTCCAATTCGATACTATATATGGCATGGAAAAATTGACCTTATGCTTTATATAGTAACCGAAAGTGGAGTTGGTTCTTTTTTGTGGATAACTTTTTAAAAAATTCACTGAAAGAATTAAAAATTGTTAATAACTTGGAGTTATTCAGTGGATGATGTGGATAAGTGGGATAACTTCTGTGGATATTGTGGAAAACCTTTTGGAAGGTTTAAATGTTAGCCTTTTAATTGTGAATAAGTTTGTGGAAAAATGGGTGGGAAAAATTCCCACCCCTTTATAGTCATTCTGCCAATGCAGCCCATTCATCCATTAGCTGCTCGAGATCCGACTTGGCCTTGTCATTTTTTTGCGTAATTTCTAGTACTTTTTCGTGATTCTGAAAAATATCAGGATCACAGAGCTGCTGTTCATAGCTGCCAATCAATTCTTCAAGTTCTTCAATCTTTAATTCAAGCTCTTCTAACTTCCGCTTTTTCTGTCTTTCTTGTTTTTTGACTTCTTTGTCTTGTTGATAACTGGTTTTATCTTGCGATTCCTGAGGGACGACTGTTTTGGATGTTAATTTTTCAAGCTGCTCCAGCTCTTCCATTTCCGTTTTCTTTTCAACGTAATAATCATAGTCGCCAAGATACTCTGTACTGCCCTCACTGCTTAATTCTAAGATCTTAGTAGCGATTCGATTGATAAAATAGCGATCATGTGAAACAAACAAAATAGTTCCAGGATAGTCGATTAAGGCATTTTCAAGAACTTCCTTGCTGTCGAGATCAAGGTGGTTGGTCGGCTCATCCAGAATTAACAAATTAGCCTTTTCTAACATTAATTTTGCTAGTGCCAGCCGTGCTTTCTCGCCGCCGCTTAAGGTAGAAACAATTTTGAGGACATCATCACCGGAAAATAAAAAGTTCCCAAGAGTAGTTCGGATTTCTTTTTCTGGTTTAAGTGGATAGTCATCCCAAAGCTCGTTTAATACCCGTTTGTTAGAAGTTAATTCAGCCTGTTCCTGGTCATAGTATCCAATTGAAAGGTTTGACCCGTATGAAAAAGTGCCGCGAAGTGCTGGCTGCTTTTTAATGATTGTTTTAAGCAGCGTGGATTTACCAATACCATTTGGCCCCACAAGTGCAATGCTATCTCCTCGGGAAATACGAAACGAAATCCCCTCAGAAACTTTTTTATCGTTATACCCAACAGAAAGAGAATCTACCTTCAGTACATCATTTCCACTTTGTTTTTCAATTTCAAAAGAGAAGTAGGCAGACTTCTCATCGCCAAGAGGTCTATCCATACGATCAATTTTTTCAAGCTGTTTTCGGCGGCTCTGTGCTCTTTTGGTTGTAGAGGCCCGAGCTAAATTTCGTTGGATAAAATCTTGCAGGTCAGAGATTTCCTGCTGCTGTTTTTCATAAAGCTTCATTTCACGTTCATAATTTACTGCTTTTTGATCCAAATAAGAACTGTAATTGCCAGTGTATTTCCTAATCTGATGGCGGGATACCTCAGAAACTTGAGTTACCACCTTATCGAGAAAGTAGCGGTCATGTGAGACAATTAAAATGGCACCGTCATAACCTTGAAGGTATTGCTCAAGCCAAGAAAGGGTGTCAATGTCTAAATGGTTGGTAGGCTCGTCTAAGATTAAGATATCAGGCTTTGTCAGTAATAGCTTTCCAAGGGCAAGGCGTGTTTTTTGCCCTCCGCTCATGCTGGCAATCAGGGAAGATTGATCATGAAAGTTTAAACCGTGCAAGACCGAACGAATATCGGCTTCATATTGATAGCCGCCTTGTTCTTTAAACTTTATCTGCAATTGATCGTATTCTTTAAGAATACTTTCATATTTGCTTTGATTGTTATAAACAGCAGGATCCGCCATTTCCGTTTCTAATTTCCTCAAGGACTTTTCCATATTCTGAACATGCTCAAATACAGTCAGCATTTCATCCCAAATTGATAAGCTGGATTCTAAACCGGTGTTTTGGGCCAAGTAGCCAATGTTTACTTCTTTTGGTTTGATAATTTCACCATCATCGAACGAGAGGTGACCGGCAATAATCTTCAGCAAGGTCGATTTCCCAGCACCATTCCGTCCAACAAGGGCAACACGATCACGGGATTGTAATTCAAGCTTTATATTCGATAAAATAAGATCAGCACCATAATACTTTGAGAGTTGATTCACTTGTAATAAAATCATATTTTTTCACCTCAATACTAGAAATAGTTTACCGTATTCCTGATAAGTCGGCAATAAACCCGATATATATAGATGTAAATAAGGCTCCGGAACTATTTTTATAGATAATCGTTCAAAGTTTCACAGACATAAATGATAAAATAGTGTATTATTTACAGGGAGGACTATATTTATGGCGGATTTTACACATTTCAATGATGAAGGCAGAGCAAAGATGGTGGATGTAAGTGAGAAATTAGAAACCATAAGGACTGCCCTTGCTCATTCAAGTATAACTGTTAACAAAGAAATATTCGAAAAGATAACAAATAACGAAATAAAAAAGGGTGATGTATTAGCTGTTGCCCAAGTTGCAGCGGTTATGGCAGCAAAGAAGACGTGGGATATTATTCCAATGTGTCACCCCATTCCACTACAAGGGATCAATGTTTCATTTACTTGGGAAAAAACTGATAAAGAACAATACACCTTATTGATTGCTACATCGGTTAAAACAAAAGGGAGTACGGGAGTGGAAATGGAAGCGCTAACAGCTGCCTCCGTTTGTGCATTGACCGTATATGATATGTGTAAAGCCGTTGACAAAGGGATGGTAATTGGACCAACATACTTGATAGAAAAAACAGGCGGAAAAAGTGGGGACTTCAAGAGAACCCAACAAGTTTAATGAGTTCAAGTGAGGTGAGGAAGACGTATGAGTAATGATACTGTAAAAATACCACAGGCAACAGCAAAACGGCTGCCCTTATATTATCGTTTTTTAAATGCCCTGCATTCTTCTGGCAAGCAGAGGGTTTCGTCAGCAGAATTGAGTGAAGCAGTAAAAGTGGATTCTGCAACAATCCGCAGAGACTTTTCTTATTTTGGAGCTTTAGGAAAGAAAGGTTACGGCTACAATGTAAACTACTTGTTATCCTTTTTTAGAAAAACACTGGACCAGGATGAATTAACAAGAGTCGCCCTCATTGGGGTCGGTAACTTAGGTACAGCATTCCTTAATTATAATTTTATGAAAAATAATAATACCAAAATTGACTGTGCGTTTGATGTAGCTCCTGAAAAGGTTGGAACCAAAATAGGGGATGTTACCGTTTTCCATATGGATGACATCGAGAAACGCTTACTAGAGGAGAATATTTCGGTTGCGATTTTAACAGTGCCTGCCCCTGTAGCACAACCAATTACTGACAGTTTGGTAAGGGCAAATGTTAAAGGTATTTTAAACTTTACGCCAGCAAGATTAAATGTCCCTTCATCAATAAGGGTACATCACATTGATTTGGCTGTGGAGCTTCAGTCACTTGTATATTTCTTAAAGCATTATTCCAATGACACTGTAGTGGAAGATGAAGCCGAAAAAGAAGTTGAACTGGAAGAAGAAATCTAAATAGTAAATGAAGAGACCTGTTTACATTCGTAAATGGGTCTTTTTTAATAAATTCGGATTCAATGTACCCGTACAGGAGAAGAAACAGGGTGCAAAGTAACATAGAGAGCTTCTATGTGCCCTTACAGATACAAAATCAAAGAAAAGGTAATATAGAGCCAATGTTCATTCTGTGAACAAAACAAACCAAGTTTACAACGTAACAGTGTTATGTTACATTAATAACAGAAGGGGGTTTTCTAAAATGAGTGAAGAGTTAATTTCCAAAAAAGATTTGTTAGAGTTGACCGGAATCTCCTATGGACAGTTGTATCGGTGGAAACGGAAAGATTTAATTCCAGAAGAATGGTTTGTTAGGAAATCGACCTTTACCGAACAGGAAACATTTTTTCCAAAAGAAAAGATTCTAGACAGAATTAGCAAAATTCAAGAGATGAAAGAAAATCTGTCCTTAGATGAACTAGCGGAGATGTTTTCTCCAAACATATCTGATTTAAATTTAAATATAGATGAATTAATAAAACGTAACATTGTTTCGGAAACTGTACTTCAGTTTTACCTGGAGAATGATCTGCGTGGCAGCCAATTTGATTTATCACGAGTCGTAGAGGTGTATATTCTCGAAAAATTACTGCAATCCGGTGATATCAATCTTGAAGAAGGTAAAATGATCTTTCATGTCTTAAAAGATAATGAAGAAGTCATTAAACAAAAAAGTTGTGAAATAGTCATGACTCGTAAGCTGGGAGTTTCTAGTTGTCTATTACTCATTAACGCAGAAGACTTTCACGTTGAAAAAGGCACGAAGGTGATTGCGCGAGTTCCATTGCTCCAGCTTCTGGAGGAAATAAAAACGAAACTAGGGTAGAGGTGAAAAGAATGGAAACGAAAAATAGGGGCGATTTAACGATAAATGGTTTTGGGGCATCAAATGGCGGAGAGTTCAATCGGGTCGTTTTGAATGGAAAGGGGACAGTTAACACTGATGTTGCCTGTGTCGATTTTGAATGCCATGGAAATGGGTTAGTTAATGGAAATCTAAACGCTAGATCGGCAAGAATAAGTGGAAATGGAAAAGTTGCCGGGAATATTGAGGGCGAAATTTTAAGTATTGAAGGCAGAGGGAAAATTGAAAAAAACGCGGTTGTCAAAAAGGTGAAAATTTCTGGGAGTGCCACCGTTGGCGGTTCTTTAAAAAGCGAAGAAATAAAAGTAAGGGGTAGGCTGACTGTTGGCGAAGATTGTGAAGCAGAAATTTTCAAAGCGGAATGTCATTTTTCTATTGGCGGTTTATTGAATGCTGATGAGGTAGATGTACGAATATATGGGGAATGTAAGGCAGAAGAGATTGGCGGGCAAACGATCATGATTAAACAGAAAACATCGTTAATGGGTAATTTATTTAAGTCTTTTTTTCAAAACTCGTTGGATGTTCGTTTAATCGAAGGAGACCATATTGAAATTGAAAATACCAATGCAAAAATTGTTCGCGGCAACCATATTACCATTGGCCCTAATTGCAATATTGGCTTGGTTGAATATACTGGCAGTTTAACTAAACATAAAAAAGCGGTTGTCAATGAGGCTGTAAAGGGTGGGGATTATTGATGGCGAATACACAAAATCTGGTTATTAATGGATCAGGAAGTTATTCTGGAGGCCGTTACGATAAAATCGTCATTCGAGGAGAGGGGACGATTGTAAATGATATCGAGGGTTCCGTTTTTAAAACATATGGAACAAGCGAGATGGCTGCAAATGTAAAGGCTGATTCGATGCGAGTCTTCGGTGAAGCAGAAATTCAAGGAAGTTTGTCTTCAAGGAAATGCCTTGTCATGGGAACGATGTCGATTAAAGGGAAGTCCAAAATAAATGACTTAAAAATCCGTGGAATGATGGATGCAGGCACATGCCTAAATGGGAAAAAAGCGGATATTAAGGGTAGTCTATCGGCAGATGGCGATGTCGAGTTTGATTCATTTAGCTCGGTTGGCAGCTTTGAAATCAAAGGATTGCTAAGTGCCGATACCATTCATGTCAGGCTGAGACACAGTCATAGTACAGCTGAAGAAATTGGCGGCGGAAAAATTATCGTAAAAAGAAAATCGTTATTGATTCCGTTTATCAAAGATGAAGGGCATCTCGCAGCTAAGGTGATTGAAGGCGATCATATTTATCTTGAAAACACAGAAGCTCAAATTGTTAGAGGGAATAAGGTAGAGATAGGTCCCGGCTGCACGATTGGACAGGTAGAGTACACTGACAGCTTTAACCAGGATAAAGACTCCACAGTAAAAATAAAGACTAAATTACAATAAAAAATGAAAAGGCTGTTTCACGAGATAGTGAAACGGCCTTTATTCAACCTTTTTTCTTAAAAAATACCGATGAAAGAATCATCTTTAAGCCTGAACCGCAATCAAACGTTGCAAGGACAACAAGTAAGATAGTGAAAATCCCCCAGCCGCTTTCTTGTACATTTTGGATCGCAAAGTAAATAAATAACAGCCCGAGAAATAGATAGATGATGCCGGAAAACAAAGGTGACGTTCTCATAAGAATCCTCCGATAAAGTTTTGAATCCCATGTACAGTTTTGCTAAGTTTATCGATATCCCCTTTATAAACGAACTGGATTAATACGACAAAGGTATTCATTGCTATGTGAGCAAACATCGGTACAATAATATGCTTTGTTTTCACGTACAAAAAGGCAAAGGTAAATCCCATGGACGAATACAAAAGGATATGCTGCGGCTCTTGATGGGCCAAAGCAAAAATGACTGAACTGATAAGAGCGGAAATAAAGAAGTTAAAACGTCCGTAAAGTCCCCCGAAAATAATTTTTCGAAAAACAATCTCTTCTAAAATTGGTCCAATGATTGAACTTACTAGAACCGCTAATGGGAATGTTTGAATAATTTTTAGTATTTCCTTTGTGTTATTTGACCCAAGAGGGACTCCAAAAATTTGTTCAATATTGGCTGCTACAGATTGTGCAAACAGGGCGATAAATACTCCGGATATAGCCCATGCCAAGGATCCGCCAATAGAACTTCCCTTTCGTTCAAAGTTAGATGTTTGGAATTCTTTTCTAAGAATAAACAGGATGATAATAAGGGTGATAGAAAAGCTAAAAATCAGCCAGTATGGAATGGCAAGAGCGGGGTCCTTTCCCATCTTATGAAGTAAACCCATTATGAGGGGAACTCCGATAAAGCTGGATAGCTGCATAGCAATATAGATAATTAGGATCAACCAATACTCCCGTTTCAAGTTGTAATCTCCTTTAAATTTTTCAAGATACTAATATCCATTTTACTCCTAATGTTGAGTTTGTATCAAATGAGAACATTTATTATGTATGATTTAGAATTTGATGTTACATACTTTTAAGGTTGCAAATAGGGATTATCAATTTCTTGTAAATTTTTCTGCTTCCCGCTTGCAAAAAATAATTAGATTATTTATTATAATAATTGTGTTAGCACTCAAGACAAGGGAGTGCTAATAATGACAGAAAATATCATAAATATTTGAGGAGGTTGTTTAATTTGTTAAGACCATTAGGTGATCGCATTGTCATTGAGCTTGTTGCTTCAGAAGAAAAAACTTCAAGCGGTATTGTATTGCCAGACACTGCAAAGGAAAAGCCTCAGGAAGGAAAAGTTGTTGCCGTTGGCACAGGACGTGTTCTTGATAGTGGTGAGCGTGTAGCACTTGAAGTTTCTGTAGGTGACCGCATTATCTTCTCAAAATACTCTGGTACTGAAGTAAAATATGAAGGTACTGAATACTTAATCGTCCGTGAAAACGATATTCTTGCTGTAATTGGAGAGTAATTGACGGAACAAACATAATTAAAAAATTCGAGGAGGTTTCTATATAATGGCTAAAGATATTAAATTTAGTGAAGACGCTCGTCGTGCAATGTTACGCGGGGTAGATGCGTTAGCAAATGCTGTTAAAGTAACTCTTGGACCAAAAGGACGTAACGTGGTACTTGAGAAAAAGTTTGGTTCACCGCTTATTACAAATGACGGTGTAACAATTGCAAAAGAAATTGAATTAGAAGATGCATTCGAAAACATGGGTGCTAAGCTTGTCGCTGAAGTAGCCAGCAAAACAAATGATGTTGCCGGTGACGGTACAACAACAGCAACTGTTCTTGCTCAAGCAATCATTCGTGAAGGCTTAAAGAACGTTACAGCGGGCGCTAACCCAATGGGTATCCGTAAAGGTATTGAAAAGGCTGTTGGAACAGCAATTGAGGAATTAAAAGCTATTTCTAAACCAATTGAAAACAAAGCATCTATCGCTCAAGTAGCTGCTATATCTTCTGGTGATGAAGAAGTAGGGCAATTGATTGCTGAAGCTATGGAGCGCGTTGGTAACGATGGTGTTATCACCATTGAAGAATCTAAAGGCTTCACAACTGAATTGGATGTAGTTGAAGGTATGCAATTTGACCGTGGCTATGCTTCTCCATACATGGTTACCAATACTGATAAAATGGAAGCTGTTTTAGATAATCCATATATCTTAATTACTGACAAGAAAATTGCCAGCATTCAAGAAATCCTACCTGTTCTTGAGCAAGTCGTACAACAAGGCAAACCATTATTAATGATTGCTGAAGATGTTGAAGGTGAAGCACTTGCTACTTTAGTAGTAAACAAACTTCGCGGAACATTCAATGCTGTAGCTGTTAAAGCTCCTGGATTTGGTGATCGTCGTAAAGCAATGCTTGAAGATATCGCTGCTCTAACTGGTGCAGAAGTAATCACAGAAGAACTTGGCCGTGATCTTAAATCAGCTACAATCGCTTCTTTAGGCCGCGCTGGTAAAGTTGTGGTAACGAAAGAAAACACTACAATCGTTGAGGGTGCTGGAGATACAGCTGCAATCGGAGGCCGTGTAAACCAAATCCGTGCTCAATTAGAAGAAACTACTTCTGAATTTGATCGGGAAAAATTACAAGAGCGTCTTGCTAAATTAGCAGGCGGTGTAGCCGTTATCAAAGTTGGTGCTGCTACTGAAACAGAATTAAAAGAGCGCAAGCTTCGTATTGAAGATGCCTTGAACTCAACTCGTGCTGCAGTTGAAGAAGGTATTGTATCAGGCGGTGGCGTTGCCCTTCTAAACGTATACAACAAAGTTGCAGGAATTCAAGCTGAAGGCGACGAAGCAACAGGTGTTAACATCGTTCTTCGTGCCATCGAAGAACCAGTTCGCACAATCGCTGCTAACGCTGGTCTTGAAGGCTCTGTAATCGTTGAGCGCCTAAAACGTGAAGCAATTGGAACTGGCTTCAACGCTGCTACTGGCGAGTGGGTAAACATGATCGAAGCTGGTATCGTTGACCCAACTAAAGTAACACGTTCAGCTCTTCAAAACGCTGCATCTGTTGCTGCTATGTTCTTAACAACTGAAGCAGTTGTTGCTGACAAACCAGAACCTGCTGGTGCCGGAATGCCTGATATGGGCGGAATGGGCGGCATGGGTGGAATGGGCGGCATGGGTGGAATGGGCGGCATGATGTAATAGCTGCTCAACCCCTTGATATATAAGGATTTTTAAAGGTTTTGCTAACAAAATGCTAACATTTGAAGGCTTCTCATGAGTTGACCAAACTTTTGAGAAGCCTTTTTCTTCATTTAAGTGTGTCCCAGCCTCTGAGGGGTTTGGGTTTCATTTATTCCCGCTATCGTGCCGCTTTATTGATAATCAGTTCAGGCTCACTAACTCCTATACCTATTTAGATTATTCGATGAAAGTAATGTTTATTTTGTCTTTTAAATCCTTTTTTAGCTCTCTCTGGTAGAACAAAAAAAATTCTTTTATTGGATATTGAACGATTGGATCTTTTTGATTAAAGGTAATCCCGGAATCTTTCATGTCCTTAATTAGCTTTTTCATTGAAACTGTGAGATTTTCCCCTAGCTGATGTATACTGATCCATTTTAAAATGAATTTGCGCCAATTTGCTGAGGGTCCATCTATAAAATAATCTCCTCTAATTGGACGAGAAAATAATTTATCTTTTAACTTTTCACGTACTTTTTCATCTTTGGCTTCGTTAGCAGGAACATACTGTGGGTGAATGGGCCAATTAGTCTTTTTAGAGAATGTTCTACCTGTTTTTTTATACCATTCCCATTCCTCTGGGGACATACTAATAGGTCGTTCATTGGCGACTTTTGTTCTAGCCAGCATTTCCTTTTCTATTTGTTCGTCTGATATTTGCTTACTTCTAAAATCATGATTATTGGGCGTATCTTCTTTATATTCATATGGTGTTTTTTCACTAGTTTCAAATTTTATTTCATCATTTCGCTGCAGTGATTCAAAAGCCTCTTTTTTAGCTTTTTCTTTTTCTTCTGTTTGTCTAATCTTATCCAATAGCGATAGCATAAATGCCTGGCGTAGATCTTCTTCATTTTCAGAAAACAATAAGAAATTATCCCGTTCATTATTTAATGTAAGAGCTAGTTCCAAAGTGATTGTGGGTTGCGAAAGTGTGCAGAAGGTTAGATTTCTATTATTTTTCTCTACTATTAAAAAACGGATAATTTTACAGATCCTATTTTCGGTATTTACATAGGCGATACTTCGAGTATCAATTGGGAGCTGCAGAATACTAAAGTTTGGATCTATAAAATCTAATGATATCCCGGATTCATCCTGGTTTAAAAATTGATCCCAATTTTGGTCTTCACTGCCTTTGGCCGCTACTAGCATTTCTGAGGATAGTAATGTCCCTTTATCTGTTTCTTCATTTACTGCAAGCCAAAGGTCATCGATAAAAGAAAATACTTTAAATCCTTCTGCTTTATATGTATTGATACGTAGCTAATTTAAAAAGTTAAGGACACTATATTATTATAATGTTTTAAACAAAGCGATGCCTAAAACAGCATCGCTTTACTTGTGTGCGCCCGACATGGGTGCAGTCTCTAGGGTGAAAGTCCCGAGCCATGAAGGCAGTAGTAATGGTTAGCTTAACGCAAGGGTGTCTGTGGTGACGCGGAATCTGAAGGAAGCGAGCGGCAAACCTCTGGTCTGAGGAACACGAACTTCATATAAGGCTAGGTATCATTGGATGAGTTTGCACAACAAAACAAAATCCTTACTGCCGAAGGTGGTACAGAGTAAATGAAGCAGATAGATGGAGGGAAAGACTGTACTCTTACTCGGGGAGGTCTGATTAATAAGCCAAGTACACTTGGTAACCTACCCAGCAATGGATAGCTGAATGATCAGAAGTCAGCAGAGGTCATAGTACTATTCTAACTCGAGAAAGAATGGGAAGGACCGAACTATTAAGAAAGAATGAAATCTGCACATTCGGTGATTGCATTGAACACAGACAATCCGAAAGGACTTACCTAAAAGAGGAAGCGGTGAATCCGCTGGGGACTTTAGGAGGGTGGAGCAAGAATCGGCATAAACAGAACCTTCATTCACGTGGAAAGGAATAGCATCATGTTAATGGAACGAATCTTGTCACGAGAAAATCTCTTAACTGCCCTTAAACGGGTAGAGCAGAACAAAGGAAGTCACGGCATAGATGGAATGTCCGTAAAATTCCTACGACGGCATCTCTATGAAAACTGGGATTCCCTTCAGGAAGCTTTGAGAACAGGTAACTATCAACCTTTTCCTGTTCGCCGTGTCGAAATCCCGAAACCAAGCGGAGGGATAAGGCTTTTAGGCATACCAACTGTGACAGACCGTTTCATCCAACAGGCAATTGCCCAAGTATTAACCCCAATCTTTGACCCAACCTTTTCTGAAAAGAGCTTTGGCTTCCGACCTAACAGGAGTGCCCATGATGCAGTAAGAAGAGCAAAGGGATATATCAAAGAAGGGTTCCGTTGGGTATTAAATAGCCTCTGTTTCTTTTTTTCTTTTTTAATAACTCCATAGTTTTGGCTCATTTCGTGCTAGTTATCCTAGGATAAGAGACTTTCTTTTGTCGTTATGGTCGTAAGCCCCCGAGTTCCTTACATTAGTGATAGACTTTTTTCTTATTGATAACCAGTCTGTGTTTCCTTCCGAGTACCTTGGTTAACTTGCGGCATCCGTAGTTAAAGCCGTCGCCCGCAATTTCTTCTAGCAGAAATTATTTAATCTCTTCATCTGAAACTTTTTTTCCGTCCTCTTTGAAGGAATAACCTGGTGCTGGACGTCCCTCACTCACTTTTTTTCTCTCCACCCCATATTACTGCGTAGTCCTCTTCCCAAATGATTGGGCACTTTTATTAAAAGTTTGTTCATTCTAATTAGTTTAACAAGCGGTATAAGGAATCTTTTATGTGTTTAAAAATCGCCCTTTCTGCTCGGTATATATCACGTGTTTGAATCGATTCAATTATTTCTTGGTGCTCTGATGGTGCCTCTTCTTGGTCAACTTTATTTTTTATATGATATAAACGGGCAATGTGTAAATGACAATGCATCCCTTTATATGCTTCATAAAGAAAATCATTCCCACATGCTTTCATAATGGAACTGTGAAATTGTTCATCTAAATTAGTGAAAAAAAGTGCATTTTTATTTGTTGATCCATAGTTTATAGAAATCATTTGTTCGTTAAGTCTTGACAGGTTTTCTATAATTTCTAAATCATTATTCCGAATAATAGTTTGCACCGCATAAGTTTCCATTAGAATACGTGCATCTAACATTTTTTTGATATTCCCATCGTCTAAAATATCGCTTACATGATAACCTTTGTTTGGCTCCAGGATTACCAACCTTTCAGAATTAAGTCGGGATAGAGCTTCTCTTAGTGGTATTGGGCTTATATTAAGTTCTTGTGATAAAGTTCTAATATTTATCTTTTGGCCTGGAGCTAAACTCCATTCAAAAATTCTTTCTTTTAGTAAAGAGTAGACATACTCTGTAGTTTCTCCTCTTTCTTTTTCCATCTAATGTTTCCTCATTTCTATTCTTCCAAATTTATCTAAAAACTTAACGTTTGATTTTACACAACTAATAATATCATTTATATTTTTTGATGCCTATCTACCAATAAATTAAATATTAAACAATATCGTTGTGATAAAAATAATATATTATTTAAAATTATAATATATAAAAATTTGGTTTTTAAAAACAATAATTTCATTAGGGGGACATTAAAAATAAGCGATTATATCAACGTTTAATTCATTATTTTATTTTATTGACTTTTTAGTATTTACAGAAAGATTATAAATATGATATATTATTTTTTGAAATAATATATTATTTAAAGTGTTATTTCAAAAATATAAGGGGAGAGTGAGGAAAAATATTAAGGAAATATGAAAAGAGAAGTAAGGTAGCTAAAAAAAGTAAGCGCTTTATTTACTGCTATAAAAAGAAAAAAACTGAAATGATCTAGAAAAGGGGAGGTCAGCAAATGTCATCAACACAATTTAAATATTTTATGCCTGCCAGAGTCGAATGTGGAAATGGAATATCGAACAGAACAGGAGAAATGGTTAAAGAACTTGGCGTAACTAAAATTCTTATTGTAACTGACAAAGGGGTAAGAGGAGCGAATCTTTTGGAAGGAATTGAGAGGTCCATCCATGAGGTTGACTTAGCTTATGAAATTTACGATGAGGTTGAGCCTAACCCATCGGTTGAAATTATAAATAGAGGAAGTATATATTTTTATCAAAATCATTGTGATGCTGTACTTGCTGTAGGTGGTGGAAGCAGTATCGACACTGCCAAAGGAATAGCAATATTGGCGACTAATCCTGGAAATATATTGGATTACGAAGGAGTGGGGAAAATTAAAAATCCTCCAATCCCAATTATTTCTATACCAACTACTGCTGGGACTGGAAGCGAAACTACTAATTCAACTGTTATTACAAATAAACAAACGTCTTTTAAATTAGGAGTATTAAGTTCACATTTATTTTCAACCTTAGCAATTTTGGATCCTGCTCTAACTTTGGGACTGCCACAAGGAATTACTGCATCGACAGGTATGGATGCGCTTACACATGCCATTGAATCTTATACATCAAAAGATGCTAGCCCTGTAAGCAAGGGGTTTGCAATGCAAGCTATTAAAATGATAGGTGAAAATTTAATTAAAACCTACTTTGTTGGAACTGATATTGAAAGTAGGGAGCAAATGCTGGTAGCTTCAATGATGGCTGGAGTAGCGTTCTCGCAATCCCGTTTAGGAAATGTACATGCAATTTCTCATACATTTGGCGGGGTCTTTAATATTCCACATGGATTTGCAAACGCAGCACTTTTACCGTTCGTAATGACATTTAATCTTCCTGCATGTGCAGAAAAATATAAAGAAATTGCGATTGCTTTAGGAAAAGATGTTAGCGGATTAACGAATATGGAAGCAGGAAAAAAAGCAATTGAGACTGTGATTGAAATGAATCAATCTATGAATATCCCGCTGAATATAAAGGACTTGGGAGTTTCATTGGATTTATTGCCAAAATTAGTCGAAGACTCCATGAGGAGCGGAAATGTTTTTGTTAATCCTAGACTTACAAAAGCTTCGGATATCGAAAGTATTATTAAAAGAGCGTATTATGGGGACTTGGGAATATTTTGATAAATACAAATAAAAGCGTTTACATTAAAGCATTCTTAATAAATAAAAGTATGTTAAATTTATAAGAATAATCTATTAGGTCGGTAATAGTTTTGCTAATCTTAGAGTAAAAAAAACTTTAAATACGAACAAGTATTACTTTATCTTATTATGTTCAATGAAAAAGATTTCACATTATTAAAAAATAAGAGCGTTTACATATGTGGAATCCTCAGCAAATATCAATAATGGGGTGGATATATGAAAAAATCAAAGGGTCGATGGTTAATTGTTTTACTCCTATTTGTTGCTACAACTGTGAACTACATGGATAGGGCTATTCTGGGTATTGCAGGACCATCTATGATGAAGGATCTTTCGATTTCAGTTGTAGAATTTGGTTTATTGGGGACAGCATTTTTCTGGTCATATGCACTGATGCAGATTCCAGTTGGTATGATTGTGGATAAATTAGGGGCAAGGTTAACTTATTCGATCGCTATTGTTTGGTGGTCATTAATGACTGTACTAACTGGTTTTGGCAAATCACTAGGTGCGTTAATTGGAATTCGTGTATTAATGGGAGTAGGGGAAGCTCCTGCATTCCCAACTAATACCCGTGTTATTTCAGATTGGCTGCCTTCAAAAGAACGAGGTGTGGCAAACGGACTCTTTAACTCGGGAACTGCAGTTGGAATTGGGTTAACTACACCTATAATAGCTTGGATTATTGGAAAATGGGGTTGGCATAGCGCATTTATTATTATTGGATCTCTAGGGTTTATCTGGTTGATATTCTGGCTTTTCTATTATCGAAACAAACCTAAAGACAGCTTCATTGCTAATAAAGCTGAGGTGGAATATATTGAGGCTGGGTTGGCAGAGGATGGGGAAGTTACAAAAATAAATATTTCTCCATTTAAATTCTTAAAATACAGAAATGCTTACCCATTACTGTATGGATTGTTTGCCCATAATTACCTTTCCTATTTAATGATGACTTGGCTACCAACTTATTTAGTAACACAACGGCACATGACACTGATGAAAGCTGGATTTTTCACGATGCTTCCTTGGATCATGGCATTCTTGGGTAATATACTTGGGGGTATCATCTCGGATGCTTTAATTAGACGAGGTTGGAATTCTATTAAAGCTCGGAAGACAACTTTAGCTATCGGAATGTTATTTCCATTTGCGCTTATCCCAACCATTTATGTAGAAAATTCTGTAGCGGCTATTTTATTGATTTCATTAGCCATCGGTGGTGAAGGTGTGGCTGCCGGTATTTTATGGGCAACAGTTGCAGATGTAGCACCAAAGGGTGCGGAAGGAAAACTTGCTGGGTTGCAAAATTTTGTAGGAAACCTGGCTGGTTGGCTAGCTCCTGTTTTAACAGGTGTATTAGTTGCAACGTTCCATAATTTCACCATTGCTTTGATCATCCCGGCTGTTATTTGTCTTATTGCAGCTTTTAGTTATACTTTTATTCTTAAAAACGAAAGAATATCAATTGAAAATGAGGCGATTACTGATAAGAAAGTTTCTACAGGGATATAGTTTTATACAAATTACTGGGCGTTAAAAATCCCACAAAAAAAATAGGGATTATTGAAAGGAGAATAAACATTGTTGTTAATGAGGGAGATTGTCGATTTTGATAATTTAAAGATGTATATCAATGGAGAATGGGTAACAGCACAAAGCGAAAAAACTTATTCGGTGATAAATCCATCAACGGGAAAAGTTGTAGCGAATGTTCCTAATGGGGGACGCAATGAAACAAAGCAAGCCATCGATGCCGCAGATCAAGCCTTTAAGTCTTGGTCAAAATTGACGGCAGTTGAGCGAGCCAAATATCTAATGAGATTATATGCGCTAATGCATCAATATAAAGACCAATTAGCCGAAATCATGAGTTTAGAAATGGGTAAACCGTTTACTGAAGCCAAAGGTGAAGTTGATTTTGCTGCTAGTTATTTTGAATGGTTTGCAGAAGAAGGACGTCGAATCTATGGTGAAACCATTCCTTCTAATTCTCCAAATAAAAGATTAATGGTTATTCGCCAACCAGTAGGGGTAGTTGCTGCTATCACGCCTTGGAACTTTCCGTTAGCTATGATGACCCGTAAAGTTGGAGCGGCATTGGCTGCAGGGTGTACAGCCATTGTGAAACCTGCCAGCCAATCGCCAATCAGTGCAATTGCATTTGGTAGATTAGTAGAATTAGCAGGGATTCCAAATGGTGTAATTAGTGTTATTACAGGTAGTTCTGGTCCAATTTCAGATGAAATTTTTGAAAACCCAATTGTTAAGAAAGTTACTTTTACTGGTTCAACCGAAGTTGGGAAATTATTGGTTACCAAATCAGCACATCAGTTAAAGAAACTTTCATTAGAGCTTGGTGGGCATGCACCTTTCATTGTATTTGAAGATGCCGATTTAGAGGCAGCAGCCACTGGTGCAATTGCCAGTAAATATAGAAATACCGGACAAACATGTGTCTGTGCAAACAGAATTTATGTACATCAATCAGTTATTGAGGAATTCTCAGAAATTTTAGTAAAAAAAGTCAAGGAATTAAAAGTCGGGAATAGTATAGATCCAACTGTTCAAGTTGGACCACTTGTTAACAGGGAAGGATTATTAAAGGTTGAGGAACAGGTAAAGGATGCCTTGGATAAAGGAGCACGCATTCTTTGTGGCGGTAAACGAGTAGGTGGAGAGTTGACAGAAGGATTATTCTATGAACCTACCGTTCTGGGAGATGTTACTCCAACTATGCTTATTACTTATCAGGAAACATTTGGACCTGTAGCACCAATAATTCCTTTTGAATCAGAAGAAGAAGTGATCCAACAAGCAAATGGAACAGAATATGGATTAGCGTCCTATTTTTATACACAAAATATTAGTCGTGCTGTTAGGGTCGCAGAAGCGCTGGAGTTCGGTATTATGGGAATAAATGATTCAATTCCTACTGTGGCCCAGGCTCCGTTTGGCGGTATAAAAGAGAGCGGGCAAGGAAGAGAAGGCGGTCATCAGGGCCTTGACGATTATCTGGAGTATAAGTTTATTTCTTTAGGTATTTAGGAAGGGATTATGTCAAAACTAAAAGAAATTTTCTAACCTATAATAAAACTTTGGCATTCATCTTCAATATGGTGAATGTCAAAGTTAATTATAATGTAAAAATTTCACTCGAAATTTTACCATATTACAGTAAAAGACGACTAAGGAAGTAAAAACCGATGATTAAAGATATGACACAAGGCAATATACCCAAACATTTGGTCAGTTTTACTATACCATTAATATTAGGAAATCTGCTTCAACTAACTTATAATGCAGTCGATTCTATTGTTGTGGGGTGGTTTTCAGGAAAAGAGGCTTTAGCAGCAGTTGGTACGGCTAATCCGGTAATGAATATTGTCATTTTAGGGATAACAGGTATATGTATTGGAGCATCGGTGCTCATGAGTGAATTATTTGGTGCTGGAAAGTACAATGAATTAAAAAAGGAAATATCTACTACGTTACAATTTGGCTGCTTTTTTTCCTTGTTTATTGTGTTACTTGGTTTGATTTTTTCAAAAGGAATATTGAATCTGCTTGGTGTGCCAAAGGAGATTCTCGATTCAGCAACACTATATCTAAGAATAATATTTTGTGCAATGCCTTTTACCTATTTGTATAATGCAGCATCAGCAGCAATGAGAAGTGTTGGTGATTCCAAAACTCCAATAAGATTTCTAGCCATTGCCTCTATTTTAAACGGATGCCTTGATATCGTTTTTGTAGCAGGTTTAAGAATGGGCGTGGTAGGAGCAGCATTGGCAACAGATATTGCAGAAGCTTGTTCAGCTATTTTCTGTATCCTTTACATTTATAAAAAGGTTCCATTATTAAGGCTCCGCAAAAGTGATATAAAATTAGATAAAAATCTCTTGAAAAAGACACTTCAATATGGTTCGGTCACGGCTTTGCAGCAGTCCGCTCAGCCAATTGGTAAACTATTAATACAAGGTGTTATTAATCCATTAGGTGTCGATGCAATTGCAGCATTTAATGCTGTCAGCAGAGTAGATGATTTTGCATTTACACCACAGCAAGGCATATCTCATGCAATGATGACCTTTACAGCACAGAATCGTGGAGCAAAAAATAAAAAGCGTGTTATAGATGGATTTAAAATTGGATTACAAGTAGAGGTTTGTTACTGGATCTTCATTTGTATTGTTACTTTGTTATTCAAACAACCAATTATGAAACTGTTTCTTTCTTCAAAAGAAACAGGAATGATTAGTTTGGGTGTTCACTATTTAAGCCTTATGGCATTTTTCTATTTGCTTCCTTCATTCACAAATGGTGTACAAGGATTCTTCAGAGGTATGGGAAATATGAGAATAACATTAGTTTCTACCATTATTCAAATATCCTTTAGAGTACTATTTGTATTTGCATTAGTCCCTCAGTTTGGAATGGAAGGTGTAGCTTACGCAAGCCTTATCGGCTGGATATTAATGTTAGCCTACGAAGTTCCTTATTACTTCAGATATAAGAGAAAAAATGATTTTTTTAAAGACTCAAGTGGATTTGAGGGAAAGGATGCAGTATAAAAAATTGATCTCTAATAGGAATAGGACAACAGTAGATATGTCCTTAGAATTGGCCTCCTACAATTCTTATAAATTTTCTTTTTGAAACTGTTGACATTAGCCTAAATTTAAATTAATAAGGAACTGTCCAGACCACCTGAACACCTGAACACCTGAACGAAGTATAGAAAGGTACTTTTATATGAATTTTAATGAAATTAAAAAAACAAGAGTATATGAACAAGTGATTGAGCAGATTAAAGGACTCATGGAACTTGGTAAACTAAAAGGAGGAGATAAGCTGCCATCTGAACGTGAAATGGCCGGAATGTTTAATGTTTCACGGAGTGTCATTCGGGAAGCGATGAGCGTTCTCAATGCTGGCGGAGTGCTCGATATACGGCCTGGAATTGGGGTTTTCATTGTCGATGACGAAGAATCTACATTAATTCAGAGGATGGACCGGGCGCTAAAAAAGGGGAATGTTAGTTTACAAGAGTTACTAGAAGTAAGACAGGGGTTAGAATCACAGGCTGCCTATTTGGCAGCACATAGAGCCACACCAAAGGATATAGAGAGACTTGAGGCAGCTTATCATTCTCTTCTGGAAGCTGTGAAAAAGGAAAGTGTTGGTGCCAAAGAGGACTTTATTTTTCATGAGGCCATTATTAAAGCCAGCAAAAATGAAATTCTTATGGAAATGCTCCGTTTATTATCTGATCGGTTGCTAGTGGGTATCCTGGAAAGCCGCAGTAATTCGCTGAAACAACCACAGCGGATTGAAGATGTTCTTAAGGAACATAAAAGAATTGTTGAAGCAATTTCCAATAGAGATGCGGACCTGGCAAAAAAGCTAATGTTCGAGCATCTTGAAAATGTTAAGAACTCAAATAAAATGTAAAGAAGGCGAAATGCGTTGTTAACAGGAGAAAAAGAATTTCCAATATATCATATCAAAGTTCACCACAAGTCGTCTGCAATAGCAGACATTCCCTTAGCGCTAAAAAAGGAGCTTGATCAACTTAAATTTAGTAAGCGGTTTCGAAATTTAAAACCTGGTGCTTCAATCGCTATAACGGCAGGAAGCAGAGGAATCTCGAATTATACTCTAATCTTAAAAACAATCGTTAAGACATTAAAGGAATGGGGATATGAACCATTTCTATTTTCGGCAATGGGTAGTCATGGTGGAGGAACGGCAGAGGGCCAGCAAGAAATCCTTCAAAGTTTAAATATTAATCCCGAAACAGTAGGGTGCCCTGTTTATTGTTCCAGTGAAGTGAAAATACTGGAGGAAATTGAATGGCTTGGCCAAAAAATTCCTGTATATTGTGCAGCGGAAGCGATCAATGCTGATGGTGTCTTAGTTGTTAACCGAATTAAACCACATACTTCATTTCATGGGAATTATGAAAGCGGATTGCTGAAAATGATGACAGTCGGCATGGGACGTGCTAAAGGTGCTGACAGATTCCACAGTTTGGGGGCAACACATCTTGCCGATGCTATCCCATTAATCGCTGGTCAAGTCCTGGAACGGGCTCCGATTGTTGGAGGGATCGGGATTGTTGAAAATGAACATGAAAAAACGGCTATTATTAAAGGCATACCATTTGAACAGATTGTTTATGAAGAGAAAAGCCTTTTACTAGAAGCAAAAAGACTAATGCCAAAGCTGCCGCTGGAACACGCAGATCTCTGTATTGTTGGAGAAATGGGAAAAAATTTTAGTGGAACAGGGATGGATACAAATATTATTGGGCGCCTCCGAATTCAAGGAATACCGGAACCAACAACACCTTATTTTACCTACCTTGGTGTTCTCAGATTGTCAGAACCATCACATGGTAATGCAACAGGCATTGGTCTTGCAGATTTCACTACTCAAAAATTGGTTCAAGAGATTGATTCAAAAGCTACATATTTAAATTGTTTGACGAGTGGGTTTGTGATTCGTTCGGCAGTCCCAATGACCTTTAACACGGATAAAGAATTGGTTCAGGGTGCATTGCAAGCCTTAAAATACGATGGCAGTGGTGGTATTAGGTTGTTATTTATCAAAAATACATTATATATCAATGAATTATGGGTATCGAAAGCGATCTATGATGAGCTTAAAGATAAAGAGGAAATTGAACTTGTCGAAAAATTACCAACGATTCCGTTTGACGCAGATGGAAACTGGATATAGAGAAAAGGGGTGTAAATTAATAATGGATAAAAGACATATTCAAGAAATAAAGAAGATCATTACTAAGGGCAGAGTGCTATCAGAGCCGAGTGACCTTTATAGTTATTCTTTTGATGGATCATTTGGTACGTTTGTTCCTGAAGTAGTGGTTCAGGCAAAAGATGTACAGGAGATAGCAGCATTAGTTAAATTTGCAAATCGTGAGCTTATCCCAATTACGCCAAGGGGACAAGCCACATGTCTTAGCGGAGGTCCTCTACCTGTTAAAGGAGGGATTATCCTTGATATGACAGCTATGAATGAACAATTGGAGATTAACGCGGAAGATTTGGTTGCGATTGTTTCTCCAGGTGTGCTAACAGCCAATATCCATAAAGAAGCTGAAAAACATGGCTTAATGTATGCCCCAGATCCTAGCAGTTCCCATGTGTCAACGATTGGGGGAAATCTAGCAGAGAACTCTGGTGGTCCCCGCGGATTAAAGTATGGAGTGACCAAAGATTATGTCATTGGACTGGAGGTTGTTACTCCTCAAGGGGAAATTATTCAAACCGGTGGAAGAACGGTCAAAAATGTTACTGGGTATGATCTAACCAAGTTAATTGTTGGTTCAGAGGGAACTCTGGGAATTATCACTAAGGCCATTCTGCGGCTGATTCCCAAACCACCTGCCTCCGAAACAGTAATGGTTATTTTCGATAGTTTAGTTACCGCCGGAGCGGCCATATCCAAAATTTTAACATCCGGGATCCTGCCATCCAAATTGGAGATAATGGATCAGGCTTCGATACGAGCTGTTGAAAACTATGAACCTATGGGGCTGCCCACGGATGCGGAAGCGTTGCTATTGATTGAACTGGATGGACATTTGGCTGCTGTTCGTGATGAAGCTATGCAAGTAGCTGATTTGTGCAAAAAGGTAGGAGCCAGAGCTGTCAAAGTTCCACAGACACAAAGTGAAAAAGCTGAGGTTTGGAAAGCAAGAAAACTGGTTTCCCCTGCCATCGTCAGAATTAAACCGACGAAAATTTCCGAAGATGCAACGGTTCCACGCAGCAAGATTCCTGAAATGTGCCAAAGGCTTCAAGAAATTAAGAAAAAATATAATATTCATTTAGTAGTCTTTGGTCATGCTGGTGACGGCAATTTGCACCCTAATATTATTGCAGATAAAAAAGATAAGGAAGAAATGAAACGCGTTGAACAAGCGGTAACAGAAATCTTTCAAGCTGCCGTTGAATTAGGCGGGACGCTGTCTGGGGAGCATGGTATTGGCACGATGAAGGCGCCATTCATGGAAATGGAGCTTGGCAAAGCTGGTTTGGATATGATGAAACGAATTAAAGAGGCATGGGATCCCAATAACATCCTTAATCCTGGGAAAATATTTTCTGAGCCAGGACAAAAGCTGGTGTTGAGCGAATGATACAAGATCTTGAACAATTGAAAAAAGATTTAAAGTACGAAAAAACCACCAGTTGTGTTCAATGCGGCTATTGTTTACCTGTTTGTCCAACATATGCAACAAAGAGAAAAGAGACGCATTCACCCAGAGGAAGAATAAATTTAATCAAAATGGTTGGAGAGGGAAGAATTACAGATTTGTCTGTTCTTGAAGAACCGTTAAATATATGCCTTGCTTGCCGTGCTTGTGAAACAGCCTGTCCCACCGGTGTACAATACGGAGAGATTTTGGAAGCAGCCAGGTCGGTAATTTCGAGAAATAAAGAGGCTTCTCTTCCTGAAAGAATATTAAAAAATACGCTATTGAATAAAATCATTCCTAACCCAAAAGCGATGTCCCAGATTGGCAATGCCTTATGGTTTTATGAAAAAAGTGGTTTACAAAAAGTAGTTCGTAAATCAAAAATTTTAAACATATTTCCTGCCCATCTCGGAACTTTTGAAAGGATTATCCCATATGCAATTTCACCAAAAGAACGAGCTTCGCTGCCTAAAAGGCTAAAGATAAAAGAATCTCGTTTACCTGAAAGCAGTATTAATACTAGCAAACATAACAATGGGGAGAGTATGAAAATATGACGAAAAAGTATACTGTTGCCCTTTTTACTGGCTGCATCATGGATGCAATGTTTAGGCGCATCAACCACTTGACCGCTCAACTGTTATCAGAGGTGGGCTGTGAAGTGGTCATCCTTGAAAACCAAACCTGCTGTGGCGCACTTCATGCACATACAGGCGATTCTAAAAAGAGTAAAGAGCTTGCAAAACAAAATATTATTGCCCTTGAAAAAGAGGATGCAGACTTTTTAGTAAATAATGCCGGCGGTTGTGGAGCGATGTTAAAGGAATATGACCATCTTCTAGCGGATGAGCCCGAGTGGAAAGAACGCGCGAAAAAATTTGTCGAAAAGTCAAAAGATATCTCTCAGGTATTAGTTTTGTGCGGGGGAATCCCAGGAATGGTTCATACCCCGGAACGGATCACCTATCAACGGTCATGCCATATGACAAATGTTGAAAAAGTAACGAAAGAACCTGTACAGCTTCTTAATAGTATCCAAAATGTAGAGCTTATTGAAATGAACGAAGCTGGAATGTGCTGTGGATCTGCAGGGGTTTATAATATTGTTCATTATGATGACTCAATGGAAATCCTTGATAGGAAAATGAAGAATGTTAAAGACACAAAGGCAACTACGATTATTACCACGAATCCTGGCTGTTTATTGCAGATGAAATTAGGTGTTGAAAGGGAAGGTTTATCCGGAAAAGTAAGAGCACTCCACCTTGTTGAATACCTTGCCGAAGCAGTTGGAATTGATTAATTCAAATGAGAGAAAAGATTATGCTTGAAGAGAAATATAAAACACAAGATGTATTTGATGTTCGCAGTCAGCCCTAGCTCGCTATGTAGAGAT
Organism: Neobacillus sp. PS3-12; assembly: GCF_030915385.1. Lineage (GTDB taxonomy): Bacteria > Bacillota > Bacilli > Bacillales > Cytobacillaceae > JAEVLT01. The sequence goes on from NZ_CP133268.1 coordinate 2,876,895, forward strand.
GGGTGGCCTGGAGGAAATTATAAGAAAGAGCCGTCATCTCTAATACCATTTTATAACGGTCATTAGAGATGACGGCTCTTAAACTAAAAAAGGAAAAGGTTATTTTAAGGGGAGCGGTTTTGCATGCCATTTCAAAATAAATATGAACAATTACTAGAGAATCTTAAAGGGCTTGGAAGTGTTGTGGTTGCATTTTCAGGTGGGGTTGACAGCACTTTTCTGCTTAAAGCAGCAGTTAAAGCACTGGGGGCAGAGAATGTTTTGGCTGTAACTTCTGATGCAGAGACCTATCCAGAGCGAGAGCTAAAAGAAGCCATGGACTTAGCAGAAGAAATCGGTAGCGAACACTTGATCGTTCAGACGAGCGAGTTAAGTATTCCCGGATATGCAGAAAACCCAATCAATCGCTGCTACTTTTGTAAACAGGAGCTTTTTAGCCATTTGATTCCGGTTGCACAAGAACGAGGGTTTGATCACGTTGTTTTTGGAGCAATTGCTGACGATTTAAGTGATTATCGTCCAGGTTTTAAGGCAGCAGTTGATAAAGGAGTTCGCGCCCCCTCCTGGAGGTTGGGCTAACCAAAGCTGAAATTCGCACCTTGTCCCAACAGTTAGAGTTACGAACCTGGGATAAACCATCGTTTGCCTGTCTTTCCTCTCGAATTCCTTATGGTGAAGAGATTACCCGAGAGAAATTAACGATGATTGATAAGGCTGAACAATTCTTAATGGATATCGGTTTTCGTCAAGTCCGGGTACGTCAGCATGATCTATTAGCACGTATTGAAGTTCTTCCAGTAGATATCCAAAAACTAGCGGATTTAATGAGATGATTGTAAGCAAACTGAAGAGTATTGGATATAAGTATGTAACCATTGATTTGCAAGGTTACCGAACCTGCAGTTTAAATGAATCATTAGAAGCTCCCCAATTAGCAATGGTATAATAAATGAATTCCTTACAGTTACGTTTAATCGTATAAATAAATGGATGAAAAAAATAGATAAAAACAATATTTTTGTAGGTGTTGCTGATGCAGCTAAAATTGCTGAACAGCAGAGCTTTACATGCACCAGCGAAAAATTATATGGCATTACGGGATAAAGGAGAGTGTGAGTTTTTTAATCAACAAAGGAGGCGGCAACATGAGTTTACGGAAAATATTACATCGTGTCCAAAATGGAGAAATATCTATTGATAAAGCGGAATTGAAATCGCGATTGCCGAGGGAAAGATTCATGGAGTCGACCCTATGGAGGTTCATTTCCATGAGGTGGGAGCAATGGACTCAATTATTGACACAATCGGGGTTTGTTTAGCACTTGAAAACCTCGGAATTGATGAAATTTATGCATCAGCTGTGCCTACGGGCTTTGGAAAAAAGCGAATGGCACATGGACTTTACCCCATTCCAGCTCCAGCAACGTTAGAACTGCTAAAGGGGATTCCACTTGCTGAATTAAACGTCATGGGTGAATTGACTACCCCGACCGGAGCAGGGATTTTACGAGCACTTGTGAAAAATTTTATCATGCCAGGCGGTTTTACCGTTGAACAGATTGGATATGGTGCAGGAGAGAAGGACTTTGTGCATCCTAATGTTTTAAGAACACTGCTCATTAGGCCTTCTGACTTAAAAAAAAACCCTTTTGAAGATAAAGCTCCCCTGGAACGTGAATCAGTTTTTGTATTGGAAGCCCAACTGGATGATATGACAGGGGAAGGACTTGGGTATACCATGGAGGTTCTTCTTTCAACGGGTGCCCTTGATGTATTTTATACACCTGTCTACATGAAGAAAAACCGGCCAGGTACGCTTGTAACCGTTTTGGCATCCCTAGAAACAGCAGATCGGTGTGAGACCGTTTTGCTGACTGAAACGACTACTCTTGGGGTACGGAGAAGTATCTGGAGCCGTAATATTCTTGATAGAAGATTTATTAATGCTGATACACCGTATGGACAGATAAAGGTGAAGCAAGCATTTATGGGGAATAAAATGCTGCACCAAGCACCTGAATACGAAGACGTGGCCAGAGCGGCAAAAGAGTATCAGGTAACGTTTCAAGAAGTGTACATGTCCGCAATGAAACAGGGAATATAAAAATGGGTTAAAGGTGCTAATCCATAACACAGCACCTTTTTCTTTTGGCATAATGACTTATTGCTTCAATAACTACAAAAAAGCGTCGATGTTACAAGAATGTTTTGCATGCTCAATCTTTTTGAACAAAAACTTTATAGCAGGGCAATAAGCTAGAATCGATGTGCTACAGTTTCTTCTACTTTATTCTGAGTTCTCCTTATACCACTCCTCTACATGTATTATAATGAGTCTAAAAACTAAAAATAATGAGACCTGGTCTTTTTATAAACTGTTCGGTAAACATGAACGCTTTTTATCCTTTTTAATATTTTGCGGTCTACACTTAAGCCATATGTAGTGTGTAGGACTTGAAAATATACTTATGTCTTTATTACAAAAAGCGATGCCTTAAATAGCATCGCTTTACTTGGTCAACTATGGATTGGTGTCAAGCATCACTTAGTCTTAAGAAATGTTTTATAAACAAAATGCTAACATTTTGCTAACGCAATGAAGTAAAAACGGTAAATTTGCGTTAAAGATGTTACAGTTAAAAAATGTAAAAGCCTTGATATATCGCACTTTCAAAACATAACGTGTAAGATATTACACACTCTCACCTTGTGGGCGGCATGATGTAATCTGCCCCTCAAACCCTTGAAATGACTGGGTTTTTGAGTAAGATGTGAGTGAAATGCTAACATTTTGTTATCATAGAGGATTTTAATGAAGGCTTCTCATGAGTTGACCAAACTTGTGAGAAGCCTTTTTCTTCATTTCTTTTGTCACATGACGATAGATGATCCGCGTTGTAACACAACCTCCGCTTCTGCCAGCAATGAAGTGTGCGTGTGTATAAGTGAGTGAGGAGTTAGGGTTCATTTAATCCCGCTAATTTCAGTAATCTCTTCATTCTGTTTTCAAGCGTTTTGATCAAGATGGGGTAACAAATATATTGCTTGCTTTTCTGTACTGCTTTTAAGGGCAGCCTCAATGACTTTAATAACTAATAATCCTTCATGTGCGGTAACAGGAGCACTTTTTCCTTCAAGTATGCTTTCAGCAATTTTTTTATAGTAGGTTATATAAGAGCCACGTAATGTTTCGATTGTTTCCTGCTTCTCTTTTTCCCCATCTATAGTAACAAGCTTACCGTAAAATTGTGGATCATCTGCTCCCCATGAGTGATTAACAGGCTTTTTTCCTTCCTTAAGCGCAGCTTCCTGTCCATCAAGCCCGTACTTAATAAAGCTTCCTTTGCTTCCGTGAATTTGAAAACGTGGTCCATTACTCGGAATGATTGAACCAGAATGTAAAATGACTCTCAGCTTATCGTATCCTAGAATTACATGGAAATAATCATCCGTTTCTGCATTCTCTCTTTGCGCAAAAATATCTGCTAATATGAATTGTGGCCAGCCAAATAAATCTAAGGCTTGATCAATTAGATGCGAACCTAAATCATATAATATGCCAGATCCAGGACCTTGCTTTTCTCTCCATCTATCTCTTACAACTGGCCTGAAACGATCATAATGGACCTGATAGGTATTAATTTCACCTAGTACGCCATCATTCACAAGCTTCTTAACCGTCAGATAGTCATTATCCCATCTTCTGTTATGATAAACACTTAAAAGCAGCTTTTTTTCTTCTGCAATCTTAATGAGGTCCTCTGCCTCCCATGTTTCTACCACCATTGGCTTTTCCAAGATCACATGTTTTCCAGCCATTAAACTTTGTTTGGCCATTTCGTGATGCATACCGCTCGGTGTGGAAATAACCACCAAATCAATCATTACATCCTCAAGAACCTCTTCTAGGTTACTTACTACTTCCACGTCCCCCAAATCCTGTTGAACTTTTTCCTTTTTAGAACTAACAACTTTCGTAATTTCAAATTCTTCTAAAACACTTAGCAAGGGTGCGTGAAATGTAGCACCTGAAAAGCCATACCCAACTAAACCAACCTTAATTTTCCTCATTCTTTTTCCTCTCGCTTTCTTCATCTTCTGTAACGATTAAATGAATATTATTTTCTATTATTTTTTCCTTTACAGCATCGTCCGGATTTTTATCTGTAACGATCACATCAACGTCCGTAATAGTACAAACCCTGTGTAGAAACTCCTTTTCAAACTTAGTATGATCGGCCAGCAGTATAACTTGTCGTGCACAGTTGATCATTTTTTTCTTTAAGTATGCCTCTTCCTCGTCGGGAGAAGTTATGCCTTCGGAACTGATTCCACAAGCACCAAGAAATAGTTGGTCAACGTTGTAGTCGCTCAGTGTCTCCATTGTTTTTGGACCTGTTAGATTTCTGTTTTTTCTATTGAATTTTTCGGGTAGTACAAAGGTTTGAATATCTGTATACTCGCTTAATAATTCAACTATATCTATGGAGTTTGTAACTACATTCACTTGTTTGTTTCCCATGAATTTAGCCATAAGAGCGCAAGTGGAAGATGTATCCATCAACAAATCATAATGATCCTGGATAAGTGATGACGCAATCTGTGCAATTCGTTCTTTACCTGCTGTTGCAATTCGTTCTTTGTAATCGATTAAATTGCGATTGGATGATGGAAGTGTCGCTCCTCCCTTAATTCTTATAATTTCCCCTCGTTCTTCGAGTTTTATGAGATCTCTTCTTGCGGTATCCTTTGAAACACTAAGTGTTTCACATATTTCTTCTAACGTAATACTTTTATGAGAAGACAAATACGTTTTTATCAATGTTAGCCGTTGTTCTTGATACATTGCTTAAAGCTCCTTTATCAATCCTGCAACTAAAATGGAAATCTTGAAACCAATTATATAAGGTTAATATCAATAAATCCACAAAAAACTTAAGGAAAATAATCATTTTAAGTTTTTTGAGTTTCTAAAGAAAAGACAAGTGAAATATCTCAAAAGTATCTTGGATAGTTATATGGTTAATAGTGAAAGCCACCTATAAAGGTGACTTTCTCTTATTAAAATTATGGTAGGTAGGGGCACGTTTTATATTTCATTTGGTAAGTTTATTAAGAAATTTCATTAGAAATCAAATTTGTCAGGATCTGGACCGACTCGATGATTCTGATTCAAGCTATCTATTCGTTTGAAATTCCCCCAAAAGTGGAATATGAGCTCAGTGAATATGGATGGAGTTTGAAAAGTATTTTGGATTCTTTATGTGCCTGGGGAGAAAAACATATTACAAAAGTATATGGTGATAAATTTGCAGTTTTGGAAGATAATGTTTTAAATGAACGTCCAAAGTAATCTTATCCTTTGGTAAACCTTATTTCGATTCGTAACGGGGACCTTACCAAGGAAAGGAACTGCAGCACCGATGAATCTCTTGGAATATGGGGAGCGAAATGTCAGAAAAGTAGTTAATGGAACTGGGGATGCCCTCCTCGACACTTTCTTACGAGAGTCTACGGTTTGATGAGGGGGAGCAGGAGAAGGAATTGCCCTCTTGTCTGGCTCAGTAAGGTGGAATACCCTGAACCCCGAGGGCAAGAAGGCATCATCTAATTCCTGTTTTCTACTCTACAATTATGGATGGTGTTGAGCATCATTTAGAATTAAGAAATGTTTGATAAAAAAATGCTAACATTTTGCTATCATAGAGGCCTTTTTCTTTATTTCTTTTGTCACATGACGATAGATGATCCGTGTTGTATTGTCATCAGTGTGCCCAAGCCTTTCCATAATATCTTCTAACACAACTTCTGCTTCTGCTAGCAATGACGTGTGCATGTGTCTAAGTGAGTGAGGGGTTAGAGCTTCATTTAATCCCGCTAATTTCAGCAAGCGTGCCATTCTATTTTCGACCGTCTTAATTAAGATGGGGTAACCCGGATGTCTCAATTGGAGAAGCATAAACAGACTGAGGTATTTAACGATTTTAAAAAATATGCAATGCAGTACAAACATCATATCTTTTAGGATGTTTTCTTTATACAATAGACCTGTATCCCTTTTTCAGAATGGCATCAAAGGGAAGATGGACAGTGCTTTGAACAAACAAGAACAATGGATTGAACGACAAAGTCGTCATGAGAGAGGCTGATAACCTATGAGAGTAAAAAGTTTAGACAGTTTGATAGAATCGGGCGATACTTATTTACGTTTGTTAAATGGATATGAAACGTCTACTTTATTGGTTAGTAATTTGACCCGTTTTGTCTACGTAAGGGATGAATTTGGATTGGGAATCCGAGAAGGAGACACGGTGAAAGAGGGGAGTGCCACCCATACAGCTATAGCCTCCCAACAACCCTATGTTTCTTCGTTCGATAAGGATTCCACCAAGTATAAGAAAGGGTATTGGGCATCGAGTGTTCCTGTCTTTAATCACGAGAACGAATTGATTGGAGCCTTGACGTGGATTCACCAGAATGAAAATAATCTAATGCGAAAAACAGGACGAGAATTGTATTCACTTTCTGAGGAACTAGCGTCTACGAGTGAGCAATTTGTTACCAACGCTTCCAGCTTGAATACCGACAGCCAAAAGTCGTATCAACAGATTTTGCAGTTAAATCAACAAATTGCAGAGATTGGGAAAGTGACAGAAATTATCACTGAAATATCTAGTCAATCGAATTTGTTGGGCTTGAATGCGGCCATCGAAGCGGCCAGAGTGGGGGATGCAGGAAGAGGTTTTGCCATTGTTGCAGAAGAAGTACGAAAACTTGCAGATAAGAGCAAAGGGAGTGCAAAATCCATTAAGGACACGGTAAATCAAATTACGAAAACCATGAGTGGGGTCTTACAGACCATGCAATCCGAAAGTAAAGCATCTGAAGCCCAAGCGGGGGAAGCCCAAGAACTATCAGCGATGGCGATTCACTTGTCGAAGTTAGCCCAATCCTTAATTGAAGACGAAAACTATGGGAATGATAAAATTATGGAATGGGATAATAGTAAGTTCAGTGTCCATGATAGAACCATTGACTCCCAACATAAAACCTTAGTGGACTTAGTTAACCAGTTGTATAGTGGAGTAAAAAACCAGAAGTCGAAGGCAGTATTAAAAACTACCATTGAAGAGCTCGTAAAATACACCGTCACTCATTTCAGCCACGAAGAACAACATATGCGGAAAATTGTTTCGGAAGCGGAGTATAAAGCACATAAGGCACAGCATGAAGCGTTCGTGGATAAGGTATCCAAATTCCAAAAAGCATTCTTAGCAGGAGAAACCGATGTTCCGTTTGAAGTGATAGATTTTTTGAAAGATTGGTTAATTAGACACATTATGATTACAGATAAAAAATATGCAAGGTAGAGAAATAACATTCACAATTTGGGTTATCTTCTCTCATAATCTTTTTAGAATATTGAAATAAGAAAAAACTAGATTTAGGTAAATACTGCTACATCTGTATTTATCTGCGATTCTTACCAATAAATATTTTGAAAAATTTTGTTCCTACTGTGAGTCACTTGCTCATATTTTGCTAACGCAATGAAGTAAAAACAGTAAATTTCCGTTAAAGATGTTACAGTTAGAAAATGTAAATACCTTGATATATCGCACTTTCAAGACATAACATGTAAGATATTACACCCTCTCACCTGGGCGGCATGGTGTAATAACGTCCCTCAACCCTTGAAATAACTGGGTTTTTGAGTAAGGTGAGAGTGAAATGCTAACGTTTCGCTATCATAGAGGATTTAAAAAAAGGCTTCTCTCTAGTTGACCAAACTTGTGAGAAGCCTTTTTCTTTATTTCTTTGGTCACATGACGATAGATGATCCGTGTGCCCGAGCCTTTCCATTCCATAATATCTTCTAATTCAACCTCCGCTTCTTCCAGAAATGAAATGTGAGTAATACAAATCTGAAATAGTTCCTAATGTACAATTTTGCAAATTGCTTCGTGACCCATTTGATCTTATTTTTTCGTAACAGTTTTCTTATAATAAAAGTTGGAAAATAATTCTTTAACATAGTATGAAGCTGGTACAAATCCGGGTGCTCCGTTCCCATTTCCTCGGTAATTCAATACATCGCATCCATTCCATGAATCCCAAATATTAATTACCTTCCTTGAAACTTAAAATTCCACAGGTTTTCTTTTCTACTTTAGATGCTTGCAACACAATTATGTTTAAAAATTTTACCAAAGCTGTAATACTAGGGGAAAATCGGGAGGGAAAAGTTAACCCCAATACTTTGATAGGTTAAATTTACCTCCCCAGATTGATACGTGAGAACCGTCCCGATGTTGATGTTTCCCCAATGTTTCCTGTTGATACGTGAGAACCCTCCTGATGTTTCCCTTGAATTGTTTATATAAGTGATTTATTATATAAGCGGATGTTTATATAAAAGATAAATAAGGAAATAGTTATTTGCTTATACTTCTAAAGGAGGAGGTGTTGATTTGTTAGAATCAAAGGTTGACTTGGATAAGGCTGCTAACATTTTAAAATTATTAGGTGATAAAACACGATTAACCATCGTTGGGATATTAAAACAACGAGAGTGTTGTGTATGTGAATTTCTCGAAGTATTTGATACGAGTCAACCATCAATCAGCCAGCATCTACGTAAGTTAAAGGATGCAGGGATGGTTAAGGAAGAACGACGGGGTCAGTGGATTTATTATTCCCTGAATCAACAAAGTGAGATTTATGGACTTATACAAGATATTTTGGAACACGTCCCCGACCAGACAGACAAAATCAAAATGATTGATAAAAACAACCCAACCCTTCGGTGTGGTTGTTAAGGGGGAGTAAGAAGATGAGCAATTCAGAAAAAAAACGTTTATCGTTCCTGGATCGGTACCTGACACTTTGGATTTTTCTAGCTATGGCAGTTGGAATAGCATTAGGATTTGTCTTTCCAGGGTTCGCCAACGGAATGAACAAATTTCAAGTAGGAACAACATCTATTCCACTTGCAATAGGCTTAATCTTAATGATGTATCCACCTCTTGCAAAAGTTCGTTATGAAGAGATTGGTCGAGTATTTAAAGATGTAAAGGTACTTGCTTTATCGCTAGTTCAAAACTGGATTATTGGACCTATTCTTATGTTTTTATTGGCCATTATCTTTTTACCAGATAAACCGGAGTACATGATCGGTCTAATTATGATTGGTCTTGCTCGTTGTATCGCAATGGTTATTGTATGGAATGACCTTGCTAAAGGAGATACCGAATATGCTGCAGGACTTGTAGCGTTCAATGCTATTTTCCAAGTAATATTCTTTTCTGTATATGCTTACGTGTTTGTAACCATCGTACCAGGGTGGTTCGGAATTCATGGAGCAGTCGTCAATATTACAATGGCAGAAGTAGCAAAATCCGTTTTCATCTATTTGGGCATACCATTTATAGCAGGTATGATAACGCGCTTTATAATGGTAAAGGCAAAGGGCAGACAGTGGTATGAAAAAGTGTTTGTACCAAAGATTAGCCCTATTACTTTAATTGCACTCTTATTTACAATCATTTTCATGTTCTCTTTAAAAGGAAACATGATTGTAAGTTTACCGCTGGATGTCGTTCGTATCGCCATCCCGTTATTGGTCTACTTTGTACTTATGTTCTTTGTTTCCTTTTTCATGGGAAAAAAAATCGGTGCAGGATACGCTGTTACCACAACCCTTTCTTTTACAGCTGGTAGCAATAACTTTGAACTTGCGATTGCGGTTGCAGTTGGGGTATTTGGGATCCATTCTGGTGCAGCCTTTGCAGCGGTAATAGGACCACTTGTAGAGGTGCCTGTGATGATTGGGTTGGTTAACGTAGCATTTTGGTTAAAACGAAAATACTTTAAAGAAAATGTAGCCTAAAAATAATAGTAAAGGTGGAACTCAACATGGAAAACAAAAAGAAAATTTACTTCTTATGTACAGGAAACTCTTGCCGTAGCCAAATGGCTGAAGGATGGGCAAAAAAATATTTAGGTGACAAGTGGGAAGTAAGAAGCGCTGGTATTGAAAAACACGGTTTGAACCCGAACGCTGTTAAAGCGATGAAAGAAACTGAAATTGATATTTCAAACCATACATCAGATCTTATCGACCCTGAGTATTTAAACAGCGCAGATTTAGTCGTCACATTGTGCGGAGACGCAGCTGACAAGTGCCCGGTTACACCACCAAGCGTAAAACGGGTACATTGGGGATTTGACGACCCGGCAAAAGCTCAAGGAACTGATGAAGAAAAATGGGCGTTCTTCCAACGCGTTCGTGATGAAATCGGGGATCGCATTAAGCTTTTTGCTGAAACTGGTGAGTAAAAGTTAAAAAGCCAAGATGATTACTCTTGGCTTTGCCTTTATCACTAGTATAAGTAATTACTTATATTTCTTATTTCCTTTAGGAGGGTGTTTCAATGAGTAAAGTAGAAATTTTTGATCCAGCGTTATGTTGTTCTACGGGAGTTTGTGGACCAAGTATTGACCCAGAACTTGTAAGAGTAGCGACAGCCATCTTTTTATTAGAGAAAAAAGGATGCGATATTAAACGATATAACCTTGGAATTGAACCAGCAGTTTTTGTAGAGAACCAAGATGTAAACAAAGTTCTAAATGAAAAGGGACCAAATTCGCTTCCTGTAACATTAGTTGATGGCAAAATAGTTAAAATCGAAACCTACCCAACGAACGAAGAATTTGCAAATTGGTTTGGCGTGAACGCTGAGGAACTTATCACAAAACCTGCAACACACAAAATTGATCTTAATCCATTGAAATAAGAAAGAAGTGAAAACCATGTTTCAATCTTTCGATACGAAACGGATCGTGAACACAAAATTTTTATTTTTCACAGGAAAAGGCGGGGTAGGGAAAACATCCACTGCCTGCGCTACAGCTGTTACTTTAGCCGGTGAAGGAAAAAAGGTGTTATTGGTCAGCACCGATCCTGCCTCTAACTTACAGGATGTATTGGAAGTTGAGCTATCAAATACGCCGGTAGAGATTCCAAATGTCCCAAATCTATATGCTTGTAATCTTGACCCGGAAGAAGCGGCAAGGGCTTACCGAGATCGAGTGATTGGACCTTATCGTGGCATGCTTCCTGATAGTATAGTAGGAACTATAGAAGAACAATTATCCGGTGCTTGTACTGTTGAAATTGCAGCATTTGATGAATTTACAAACTTACTGGCAAATACTGCTGTTGTTGACGCATATGAACATATCATTTTTGATACAGCTCCTACCGGTCATACCCTTCGGCTTCTTCAATTGCCGACTGCCTGGAGTGGATTCTTAGAGGAAAGCACACATGGTGCTTCTTGCCTTGGTCCTCTTTCCGGGTTATCTGAAAAAAAACAGATATATTCATTAACAATGGATGCACTTTCCGACCGCACAAAAACAACATTAATCCTTGTAGCAAGACCTGATGAATCATCTTTATTTGAAGCGAATCGGGCTTCAAAGGAGTTAAAAGAAATCGGCATTTCGAACCAAATATTAATTGTTAACGGATTAATGCAATCGTATTTACCAGAAGATAAAATATCGTCATCTTTTTATCAACGACAACGGAATGCCCTTAAACAAATACCTGACGATTTAAAACAAGTGGGCACTTATTCATTACCATTTGTTTCGTATTCCTTAACAGGTGTTAAAAACCTTCGGTATTTATTTAAACAATATACAATGCCTGCGACACAATCGTATGTTGAAACGCAAACCATATCATTACCAGGTTTAAATGAAATGATTGAAGACTTTTCTGCTAACAATACAAGAGTGATTTTTACGATGGGCAAAGGTGGGGTCGGCAAGACAACAATGGCTTCAGCTATTGCTGTTGGATTAGTCGAAAAAGGACATAAAGTTCATTTAACCACAACAGACCCTGCAGCACATTTGGAATTTGTTTTTCAAACTGGTGAGTTGAATGAGAATTTAACCATCAGCCGTATCGATCCGAAAGCAGAAGTTGAGGCTTATAAAAAAGAAGTGCTATCAAAAGTCAGCAATGAACTGGATGATGAAGCATTAGCCTATATCAAGGAAGATTTAAATTCTCCATGCACAGAGGAAATTGCGGTATTTCGCGCATTTGCGGAAGTAGTAGCAAGAGCAAAAGATGAATTCGTTGTGATTGATACTGCCCCAACCGGACACACCTTACTGCTTTTAGATGCTGCGCAGTCCTATCATAAAGAATTGACTCGCTCAACGGGAGAAGTTCCTGAAAGTGTAAAAATGCTACTTCCTCGATTAAGAAATCCAAAGGAGACAAGCGTGGTCATTGTAACATTGGGTGAAGCAACTCCTGTGTTGGAAGCTAGTCGACTACAGGATGATTTAAAGCGTGCTGACATTTTTCCTAAATGGTGGATCATAAACCAGAGTCTTTATGCTACGGAAACAAAGGATCCTATTTTAAAAGGAAGAGCACAAGCTGAAGAAGAATGGATACAAAAGGTATCTACAGAATTGGCAGATAAATGTGCAATTGTTCCTTTAATGGGTGAAGTGAATAAGGGATATGGGCAATTAAAAAAATTTATCATGGTCTGATTGGAAGAAAACAATTAAAAAGGTGGACTATTTTACTAAGCTATCAGGGACTACAATGAATTTATAATAGACCATATTTATTATGGTAGATAAGCAAAAAGGGTCTCAAAAGCTGGAGACCCTTTTTGAATATGAATATTAAGAACAGCAGTTGTTGGTATTCGTTGATTGAGAAATTCCGGTAGGAAGGCAGCAAGATGTTGCATTGGTACTCTTCTCCTCAACATCCTCTTAGTGTAGAAAAACTCCCATTCGTTTCCATCAGGATCATGAACCCAGAATTTGTCTCGGAGGGCGTAACAGCATGTAGTGTTTATTTCGTCCAATTGGGAAAGGATGCCGTTTTCAGCAAGTCTCTGCTTGTGGGCGATCACCTCTTCTGTGCTTTCAACTTGAAAACCAAAATGCCCAACTTGATTTCCACTTGCGTTTCTTGCATTCTTTTCTGTTTCCTCCTGGTGATGTTTCATGGTTTGATACACTGCATACTCGTTAAAGAACATAGTGGATTATCTCCTTTAAATATTTGCATATTGCAAGTATTATTCTTTATTAAAAGAGCAAGATTATTCTTGCTCAAATTAAAGGTTTACAACAAACAGATGATTTTGACATTGCATCGTTGAGAAGCTTGATCGAGTTAATTACCATATCTTTTTCAAAATCACTCATATGTGAAAATACTTCATTAAGATATTGGTTCATTTGTGCATCAATTGAAGCTGCAATAAAGTTCCCTTGTGTCGTTAAGGATAGTACAGAAACACGTCTATCATCAGGAAGTGGGGACTTTTTCACCAGTTCCAACTTAATTAACGTTTGTATCTGCCTGCTAAAAGTGGTTATATCCATCCCCAGTGCATCAGCGACCTGTTGCATCGATGGTCGATCTTTACGAAGGATTTCATAAAGGATATGGCTTTGAACAAGGGATATATCCGTACCACCGATTTGACAGCAATTTTTATTCAAAAGACCGAATCGTCTTGTCATGATTTGGAACAACTCTCGAAAGTCTTCCATATTTTCCACCTCTGATTTATTTATATACTAATTATTTGCAATCTGCAACTAAATCCCTTTGTAAAATGGAAAATTCTTTATATAATGGGTGTAAGCCTGATAGAACTGGGGGGATTAATCTGAAAACAGAGTTTAAAACAAGGAGTGCTTCGACCGATGATTTGGAGTCGATTTTAAACATCTATAACCAAGGAATTGAAGACAGGATTGCAACGTTGGAGGAAGATGAGAAAGATATTGGATATATGACAGACTGGTTTAACAACCATAACGGACGTTTTGCAGTTATGGTAGTCGAGAATAGCGATGAAATTGTTGGATGGGCATCATTAAATCCATATTCCAATCGGTGCGCATATGCCGGAGTGGCTGATTTATCAATTTATATAAGGCGGGATCATCGAGGAAAAGGAGTTGGCTCGTTATTACTAAAAGAAATCGAACGAACTGCAGTCAAGAATCAATTTAATAAAATTGTTCTTTTTACGTTCCCTTTTAATACATTAGGGCAGGGTCTTTACAGAAAAAATGGGTATAGGGAAGTCGGAGTTTTCAAGAATCAAGGAAAATTAGAAGGTCGCTTTGTTGACGTAATGATCATGGAAAAGGTTTTTGAAGATTTCCTTACTTAAATGAAATATCTATCATAGGAATACGGGGGTGCTTTAATGGCTCATAGATATAATAAAGGTGAATGGTCAGAATTATACGCTTTCCTTTTTTCGTTGGCTAATGGAGAAATGTACGGTGCTGATGAAAATCTCGATAAAGACCCAAATATAAAGTACGATATCATTTCAGCTTTCCAAAGTGACAACGAATATTTACGAAGTATGCCAACTTCAAACGTTGATTTTGTTATTGGAGGAGTGACGTATACAGTTCCATTCAGTGATTTTAAGTTTGAAGCTGATAAATTATTTCAAGGAATAAAAAATGGTAGCGGTCGAACTTTTGAAATACCTGATATCGAGCCTTTTATTAAACGTCTGAAAATTCATTCTCTAAAAGCAGGAAGTAGATTAAAGGGAGATTTAGTTATCAAAGTTCATGATGCTATGACTTCAACAAATCCTATATTAAGTTTTAGTGTAAAATCGTATATTGGTGGTCGAGCTACTTTACTAAATGCTTCAGGAGGAACTAATATCACCTATAGCGTGTTAACGCCAACTGCTCCATTAACTAGTAGTGATATAGATGAAATAAACAATATCGGGGGTAGTTCAAAAATTAAGGATAGAATCGCTAAAATCTATCAAAAAGGTGCTGAACTCAAATTTGAAAGTATTTCCTCGGATACGTTTACTAAAAATCTTCAAATGATAGATTACCGTATGCCAGAATTATTATCACTTCTTTTTGAAGAATCTTATTTTGTTAGAGGGAAAAAGATACCTGATGTTGTAGATTCATTCATAAGAAAAACTGGTGAAGACAAAGAAATCATTGAATATAAAGTAAAACAGTTATTAATAGCTTGCGCTTTAGGAATGGTTCCCCAAACACCGTGGCATGGATTAGACGAAGCTACTGGGGGATATATCGTAGTTAAAGATGATGCTGACGTTTTGTGTTACCACATCTATGACCGAAATAAGCTGAGTAAATACTTATATACGCACACTGCATTTGATACTCCAAGTAGTTCAAGATATGGTATTGGAGAAATTATAGTTGACCCTTTAACAAGTGAACTTAAGTTTGTATTAAACCTCCAAATACGATTTTAAGGATTAGCAATTAACAGGAAGTAATGCAACAGAATGCCAACATTTTGCTCTCATAGAAGATTTTTTATGAAGACTTCTCATAAGTTGAGCAAACTTGTGAGAAGCCTTTTTCTTTATTTCTTTTGTCACAGGACGATAAAGGATCCGTGTTGTATCGTATTCCTTGTATCCGAGCCCTACCATAATATCTTCAGCACAGCCTCAGCTTCTGCCAACAATGAAGTGTGCGTGTGTCTTAGAGAATTATTTATATAGGAATACTTGCAAATTGTTCTTCTTATCAATGGTTGCAAGTAAAACTTGATTTACTACAGTTTGGTGAGACTCTTTCAAGCTTTTAATTAGCCAGCTTTCCTCCATTTTAATTTGGTCGAGCTCATGATAATTAATCTTTCCATCTGAAATGATAACTTTGGGCAGCTCAAAAGGTTCCGGCATAACCTGGTAAGTTTCTGGAGTTAAGGGCTGATATTTAGGATCTAAAAAGATGGAAATGGTGCCATCGGTTTCCCATAATGCCAAAGCTACTTTTCTTACATCCTCTACTTTTTCCTTTCGAAGTTCCGACAATAAATAATCGATTGATATCCTAGCCTTTTTTAGAGCGCTATAACTAATTTCTCCTTTGTTAATCAAAGGCACTGGTTCTGAATCAAGGACTTTTCTTAACCCCCTCCATTTTTGGGTAAGGAAAATACCTACTACATACAAAAACGCTAAAACGATGGTTGAAATAATCGACCCTTTCATTCCTATCGTTTGATCTGATAATGGATGGGCAATTATATTTCCTAACATAAAGGCTATTACAAAGTCAATTGCCCTTAATTGAGATATAGTCCTAAGCCCCATTACTCTTACGGTTATCAGCATAATGAAAAAAGCCACTACTGCTCTTAAAACCCAATCCATTGTCGATATTGTTTCATGGGCTTGGAAGAAATTCATCAAAGAACACCTCTAAATACCATAAGCTTTTATATTATTTTGTCTATAAATTAGGAGTTTATTATCCATTGCTTGTTTCCAATCATTCGTTGATCTAAAAAGAAAGAGACTCAATGAGAACGTACTTTTGCTCAATCGAAAATCAAACTTAAACTCAAAAGAATGGGGTTTATCTTTTAACTATTTTTTGTTACATGCTACGAGTGTGATTCTATTTTGTTAAACAACTATCTGGGGAATAATAAAAAAGGAAATTCCATGTAGTCGATAATAGTGTATTGTTTCTACTCTATGGGACTGGTATGATTTTATTTATTGCAATCGATTGGTTAATAACCGTGTAAAATGACTAAAACTAAACAGATAGGTTACTCAACCGAGAATAATATTGGGGTGATTATATGAGTAAAGCTAAGAGTAAAGGCGGAACGGGTAGAGGAACAGGCAAGAAGGGATGGAATCGTTGGCAAGCTAGTGCCAAAAAATTTAAGAGCGCCAAACCATATGTAAGCAAAGGTACAAAAAAAGCGGATGCTGAAAATGACAACTAACAATAGTTATAGTGATATATCCGAAATATAGTGAATGCTGAATCCATACAATGATTTAATTGATGTTATAATGATAAGAAACTTAGGGTAATTGCGACTTTTGCTCATAATTGAACGGATGCCAAGAAGCCTCCGCCAAGCAATAAAATATCGAGGTGTAAGAGAATGAATAAACGATGGACAATCGGTAAAATTAAAGAATTTGTTGAGAAAAATTCGGAAAGTACGTTGCTAACGACGGAATATCAAGGTTTTTCTCAAAAGTTACTATTTAAATGTTCATGTGGTAGCAATTTTGAAAAAACATTTACAAAATTTAAAAATAATCACCAACGTAAATGTGACGTGTGCCAACCGCCAAAAGTGTCACGCTAAAAGGTGTAGCGAATAAACGAAATACCGATTTCTACTTTAATAGGAGAAATTTGATGGATGATGAGTTAGTGAAAGAAGTTACTTCTATTCGCTATTAGAGTCAATTCATGAGTTATATAAATGGCAGCTTGTATATTCTCTTGCAAATACTTGTGAAAAATGTTATTCTAATTAAGAATTATTTTTGTTCGGTGTAAAGGATAGTATTAGTAAAACTTTTCGTCTTGATGATCACTGAGAGCAAGGATAGTAACACAATGTGTGTTTTTCACACTAGGAGGCAACAAAAATGGAAAATGGTAAAGTAAAATGGTTTAACAGCGAAAAAGGCTTCGGATTCATCGAGCGTGAAGGTGGAGAAGACGTATTCGTTCATTTCTCAGCTATTCAAGGCGAAGGTTTCAAATCTTTAGAAGAAGGCCAAGCTGTGACTTTCGATGTTGAGCAAGGTCAACGTGGAGCTCAAGCAGCTAACGTTCGTAAAGCTTAATAACAAAACCAAACTCAAGCAGACTCTTTATAGAGTCTGTTTTTTATTTATCTTTAAAGCAAGGAACCCCACTCACGAATGAGTAGGGCACATGTAAACAGGTAAATCAAATGGTAAACAAAGTGTATCACATAATCGCAAATTCTCCTAATTACATTGAAATAAACAATTTTAAGTCATTTTTGTAGAGAGTGGCTAAAAACGTTATTCTTTTCACGCTCATCTTACTTAAAAACCCAGTCATATCAAGGGGGGAGGGGCGGATTGAAGGCTTCTCATGAGTTAACTAAACCTGTGAGAAGTCTTTTTCTTTATTTCTTTTGACATAGAAGCATCTTGACCGATTGTTTTGGAGTAATCATAATTAGAACGTCTGAGAACAATTTTTGCTAACGCAAATAAATCACGGATACGGATATGTCTGAATTTGTTATGAAAATAAATTTAGGATGGAATTTAACATGTTAAGAATAAGTAATATTAAGCTTCGTGCTGATTTTGAACCAAGTAAGGAAAATGAACTTTTAGCTCAGAAAGTCCAGAAACTATTAAGGGTCAAGCAAGATAAAATATTGTCTTTTAAGATTTCTAAGAAGTCGATTGACGCAAGGGAAAAACATAATATCCTCTTGGTTTATTCTGTTGATGTTGAAATTGAAAGTGAGAAATCATTTTTAGGAATAAAAAATGTTTCTTCCATTGAACCAATAGAATATGTGACCAAGAAAACCAAAAAAACCACCCGTCCTGTTGTAGTAGGCAGTGGACCTGCTGGACTTTTCTGTGCCCTGGTTTTAGCAGAAAGTGGTTTAAACCCAATTGTTGTTGAACAGGGAATGGACGTTGATCAAAGAAAAATGGCTGTTGAAAAGTTTTGGAAATACGGTGTTCTTGAAACGAATAGTAATGTCCAATTTGGTGAAGGTGGAGCAGGAACATTTTCAGATGGTAAATTAACAACAGGCATAAAAAATACTAGAATTCCCAAAGTATTAAAGGAATTCGTAGCAGCTGGTGCACCAAAGGAGATTGCTTATTTATCAAAGCCCCATATTGGAACTGACATTTTGATAACGGTTGTTAGAAATATACGAAAAAAAATAGAACGACTAGGCGGGGAAGTACGTTTCAAAACGAAAATGCAGGAGCTTATGATCGAAAATGGTAAAGTTAGAGGCGTGCTGCTAGAAAGACAAGGGAAAACAGAGGCAATGGAAACCGATGCTGTGGTATTAGCGATCGGGCATAGTGCTCGAGATACTTTTTATATGTTAAAGGATTTAGGTGTAGACATGATACCGAAGCCTTTTGCTGTAGGTGTGCGCATTGAACATCACCAAAAAGACATCGATTTACAGCAATTCGGCAGTTTTGCAAATAATCCTCTGCTTGGTGCATCTGACTATAAGTTGAATGCACATCTTCTTAATGGACGAGGTGTTTTCACGTTTTGTATGTGCCCTGGAGGTCATGTTGTAGCTGCCGCATCAGAAAAAAATTCTGTAGTTACAAATGGAATGAGCTATAGCGCAAGAAGCGGTGAAAATGCTAACAGTGCATTGCTTGTTTCTGTCACACCAAATGACTTTAATGGAGATGTTTTGGCGGCTGTAGAGTTTCAAAGAAAACTTGAGCGAAAAGCATTTGAACTTGGAGGCAGAAATTATTTTGCACCAGTCCAATTGGTCGGCGATTTCTTAGAAAATAAGGGTAGTAAACAACTTGGCGATATTATCCCAACATATACCCCGGGTGTAACCCCAACGGATTTAAGGGAATGTCTTGATGAGTTTATCGTTGAAAGTTTAAAAGACGGGCTGCGAGTAATGGATAAGAAACTTGCGGGCTTTATTAAACATGATGCCGTTTTATCAGCTGTAGAAAGTCGAAGTTCATCACCAGTTACAATTAAGCGAAATCCTCTGACATTTGAGTCGAACATCAAAGGGTTATACCCTTGTGGTGAAGGTGCAGGTTATGCTGGAGGGATCACGTCCAGTGCTGTTGACGGCATAAAATGTGCAGAAGCGTTAATAGAGATTGAGGCTTAGTTTTTAATACACATAAAGAGTAGGAAAGAATTAAAAAAAGCTTTCTCCAAATGCATGATGCTGTTAGGCGCTGGTATTTGGGATTTTGGGCTTCACCCTGAGTAAGATTTAGCTAAGGCTCTAACTGAAAAGGGAATTGACCACGCTTATCTAGAGGTTCCTGGTGCACATGACTGGAAAGTTTGGCAGTTGTTATATGCAGCTTTTGTAAACGTACATCTGTGGAAGGCTGATAAAGATAAAGTGAAAGCTGAATAAGATATAACTAATTTTAATCAAACGTTTGATTGAATTATCCGTAATTTCATCTGATAATATAAAGAAAAGGTCTTTCATCAGTTAACTTAAACTAATGAAAGGCCTTTTCTTTCCATGTCATATCGTACTGTCTAACTGTTAAGTGAAAGGGGTTTACTAATGGAAACGATTCGAAATATCTACTGTGTAGGCAGAAATTATGCATCACATGCAAAAGAGTTGAAAAATGATATTCCAACCTCGCCTTTTTTGTTCTCTAAGCCGACGCACGCTTTGGTAGAGGCAGGCGGACAAGAGATTAATTTGCCAGGTGACCGTGGGGATATTCACTATGAAGTGGAATTAGTTATACATATCGCTAAGTCTTATGAAAAGGGAATGAAAGTTGACGAACTCGTTGATTGTATGGCTCTGGGGATTGATTTTACACTACGGGATGTACAAAGCGAGTTGAAGAAAAAGGGATATCCTTGGCTGCTTGCAAAAGGCTTTCCAAACTCTGCAATATTGTCCCAATTCATTGAGTTCCCTGGTATAGAAAATTGTAAGCAATTCGATTTTGCTCTTTGGAAGAATGGTGAGCAAGTGCAGCGAGGGAATATTCAAAATATGATTTTCGACTTACAGACCATAATTGATTTTAGCGCATTACATTTTGGTCTTGGGAAAGGAGATATCATTTTTACAGGAACGCCTGAGGGGGTTGGGCCTGCTGCAGAGGGTGATCATTTTGCCCTCAAATGGGGAGAAAATACACTTGGAGAGTTTTCTGTTTCATTTAAAAATAATTAAATTAAAGCTGCCAAAATAAACTTAGGATAGAATTTAACATGTATTATTGCAGGCTTCTCATTAGTTGGCCAACTTTTGAGAAGCCTCTTTCTTTAAAAGATAAGTATAAAATTTTATTACTCCACAGTCCTTGATTCTTGAAATTCCACTTTTTTTCTTTTCTACTTTAGCTCCCCACACCTCAATCATGTTTAAAAATTTTAACAAAGCTTTAATACCAGGATGAAAACTAGAAGAAAAAAGTTAGCCCCAATATTTTAATAGAAAGAGATTCCCTTCCCGAATATTTCAATAATATAAAGTTTGTCAATAAATTGATTAATCATGTAAAAAAATATTTACAAATATTCAGAAAACTACTCATCGTTTTGGCTTCTTTGACCATAAAAAGGATATTTCATTTATTTTTTTAGGTTGGCACACAACTTGCAATAACTTAAGTGTATTCATTATTTAATTAAGTGGAGGGAAAAACATGATAGAACGTCAGATTTCTTTTTATAGTGAAGGATTTAAATTAGAGGGGACTATTTATCTTCCGGATGACTACAAGCAAGGTGAAAAACGCCCTGCGATTATTCCGAATTCAGGATATAACGGATTCAATGAATTTTATCCAAAATTGTTTGCAAGGAATTTAACGGCTGCCGGTTATGTATGCTTAGGCTTCGATTACCGCAGCTTTGCTAATAGTGAAGGTGAAGAAGGAAGAGTTATTCTCGACGAGCAAGTCGAAGATATTCAAAACGCCATTACATTCCTATCCCTTCAGGAGGAAGTAGATCCTGACAGAATTGGAATCCTTGGCTGGGGAATGGGTGCTTCCAATGTTGTTCGTGTGGCAGCAAAAGACAAGCGCGTGAAAGCTGTAGCAGCACTAAACGGGTTCTATAACGGAGAAAGATGGTTGCGTTCCATTCATTCCTATGTAGAATGGAATGAAATCTTGAAAATGGTAGAAGAAGATCGAAAACAGCGTGTTTTAACTGGAAAGTCACAGCTTGCGGATCCTTTTATCCATTACCCACTTGATCCAGCTACTGCTGATTATGTAGATAAAGAGTTGGCTATTCTGGCACCATTTGGACGTCAAACTGTTCTTCAGTTTACAGATTCGATTATTGGTTTAGACGCTGAAAAGGCAGCACAAGATGTAAAGGTACCGCTCTTTATCGCACATGGAAAAGATAATTTATTGCATCCGGTTGATGAGGCATATGGTTTATATGAAGCAGCAAATGAACCAAAACAGCTCTTTATTATCGATGGTAAACACAATGACTTTATGTATCATGAACACGAAGTCTTTCAAGATTTGATTTCCAGAGTGAAGAACTTTTTTAACATTAATGTTGCCGGAAAGGTAGAAACTGCGAAACTGGCACAATTACAATCTTAAAAATGAGCGAAAACAGATGGCGTAAATTGCCATCTGTTTTTTCGAAAGGAGGATTCTTCTGTGCATATTCGTAAGCCATTTAAAGCAGCCGTTATCGAATTTAATCCATGCTTAAACAATTTGGATATAAATATATCTAATTTACTGGATGAGGTAACGGAGGCAGCAGAGTGCGGAGCAAAGTTAATCGTTACCCCTGAAATGGCAACAACGGGCTATCATTATGAAAATCGCCAGGCGATTGAGCCCTATGTTGATACGATTCCTGGAAAAACAACGAAAGCTTTTGAAAGTGTGGCAAGGGAGTATAGTACATATATTGTCATTGGCATGGCAGAAGTAGATGAAGAAGATGGCCTTTTCTATAATTCCGCGGCTTTAATTGGCCCAAATGGCTATATAGGGAAATACCGTAAAATCCATCAGTGGGCAGCCGAAGATTCGTGGGCAAGCTGGGGGGATATGGGTGTCCCTGTATATAAAACGGAGATTGGCAATATCGCCATGATTATTTGTATGGATGCTACCTATTTTGAATCTGCAAGGATGGCTGCCATAAACGGTGCTGATATTCTATGTTTTCCAACAAACTCCACTGGCGGAACTCTTTCTATGCTTCAGGCTTGGGCGGAGATGAATGGACTATATGTACTGGGGGCGAACCGCTCGAATACTGAAATTGGCTATCACATGGTTGGGGCAAGCACTATATGGTCGCCAAAGGGGAAAAAGCTTGCAGAAACTCCTTATTCGGATGAGAAAAATGAAAGAGCTCAAGCAACGATTTTATATGCAAATGTAGATCCTCTGGAATTTAGGAATTCCTCCAAAAAAAGGCTTACCCAGAGAAGGCCGTAACTTTATCGTGACCTCTTGCTATATTCAGGTCCATGGGACATACCAAATCATGAAGTTGAAATGGGAAAAAAACAATGTGCGGCTCTATTGCAATATATACCGCAGGTTGGGGAGAAAATTGCAAATCTGAACAAAATAAGAAGTCTGGTTTCAGCTGCAGTTGTAAAGGCAAGGGATGGAGGAAGTTTGCTTTCACTAGCCGTTTGTCCAGAGCTTTCCCTTACAGGTCCTGTTCATTCTCTTAATATTGAAATGATTCATCGGCTTGGTGAAGCTGATGATGGTGAAACAATGTGTGAAATGAAAAAACTGGCACAGATGTATCATACTCATCTGGTATTCGGCATGATCGAAAAGGATCAACATCTCTTTTATAACACCATTTACGCAGTTGCACCTAATGGTGATATTGTTGGTAAAACCCGAAAAATGCACTTAACAACCGTTGATGAACGCTGGGCAGCTCCAGGTAAAGAGATAGTAACAGCTGAATTAAAAGGCATCGGTACAGCAGGTTTAATGGTTGGATACGATGCGGCATATCCGGAAATGGCGGGGGTATTAGCCGTAAAAAGGGTCGATTTTATTATTATACCGTCTTGCTGGTATGGAGAATTTGGAGAAACGATGGCACTTCATACGAAAATGATGGAAAATAAGTTCCCTGCCAATACCATGACCACCTGGGATGCCATCGCAAGATTCTCACAAGCCCAAACGCTTATCGCCAACTTTACAGGCACAAGCCTTGGCTGCATGGGAGGAAGCGCATTATATACTCTTGACCCAATTTATGGAGGGGAAAGTCCTATTGTGGCATCGCCTGATGAGGAAGAAGCTCTTGTTGTTCCACTTAACAATTCCCCCAAAGACTGGTGGTTCGATCAGCAAAAACTTCTATTATCCCGGAGAATACAATTTTATAAACCACTTGTTAAAAATATGTAAAAATTTAGAATTGTCATTTTTTAAAGGATTCTGCGGCTTTTTGGCAAATATATAATAGTAGTAAAACATCTATACTTTCATAGAAATTTAATTTGAAACCCGAGGTAATGCGATGAAATTATTCCATTCAAAGTTAACAAAACGGTTTGTCACCACCGTATTAATAGTGGTTGTATTTGTACTTACATCTATTTATTTGGTGACTGTAAATGTTATGAATGCCTCTGTTCGGTCACAAATGGAATATCGTGACGACCTCATCGCAAAATCTCTTGGAAATCAGATTGAGAGTATATTTAATAATATCATTGATAATATGCGACAAATTTCACCCATAACTGAAAGCAGTAACAGAAGTACATATCAGCATGAAATTGAAACCATTATTTCACAGGATTCTCTTTATCTATTTTTTCAAGTATATGAAAAAAATGAACAAATACTTAGGATTCCTGACGTACCCCTTACCAGTCCAGTACAAGTTAATTCCATATTAAAGCGTCTGTCATGGACCAAAACAATGTATATATCTAATTTGATGAAACTTCCCGATGGACGCAAGACAATTGCGATTGCCTACCCCACATTAAATGATCAAGGTGACTATACAGGTGCGATCATCACTTATTTAAATGTAAATGTTCTTTCAGATCAATTACAGAAATTTTCTATCGGCAATGAAGGGATGAATGCCATTGCTGACAGTAACGGAACGATTATTGCTCATACAAATAAACGATATATTGGAACATCCATAAAAAATAACAAGGTTGGTAATGAGTTAGAAAAAGAACGATTTGGCATATTGGATGGGAAGATTTTTAATGAAAAAATGGTGGTCTCCTATCGGCCCCTGATGATGGGCAAAATCAGCCTTATAGCGGGTGAACCTATTAAACAAGCACTCACACCTGCCAGATCGGTTAATACTCTATTAATTCAAGGATTTTTAGCTGTATTTATTATTGCCCTAGCACTTGCTATTATTGGAGCATCCAGAGTTGTTAGACCTGTTATGTCTTTGATTAAGCAGGTACAAGAATACAGAAAAGGCGATCGGAAGAGGTTTAAGATCCTGCATACAAAAGATGAAATTGAAGATCTGTCCCTTGTATTGTCTGAAATGGCAACCGAACTTCGGGAAAAGGAACGGAGCATGTTTTATATTTTGGAATCCATTCCATATGGTGTCATAACAACGGATCAAAATGGAAACATTAAAACCTTTAATAAAGGTGCAGAGCACTTGATGCTGCTCAATCGCAAAGAATTAGTGGGGAAAAATATTATTCATTTGCCAATCAAACAGGACGTCCAGGAATCGGTTCTCTTCAAAACCTTACAAGAAGGCAAAGCATTTGAAGAATTAGAAAGCAAGATTGTGGACAAACAAAACAAAGTTCACGATGTTCGTGTTTATGCTTCTCTTTTTAAAGGGGAACAGGATGAACATCTTGGCTCCATCCTAGTCATACGAGATGTAAGCGAATTAAAGAAGCTCGAAGAATATTTAAAGCAAAGCGACCGACTTGCCTCGTTGGGACAGCTGACTGCAGGAATCGCTCACGAAATAAAAAATCCATTAAGCATTATTCAAGTTGCAGCTGAAACGATTCTTCTTCAATTAGAGGATCATCTTGAGGATTTCGAGATTATCGAGGAAATGACGGATGATATATTAGTATCTTCTGAGCGAATGAACAAACTGTTAACGGACTTCTTGAAACTATCCAAAAAAGAAGATAAGAATAATGATGCTGTTCCAACTGATTTGATTTCGATTGTGGATGAGCTGCTAAATTTATTAAGGAAAAAGTTCAATGACCACAACGTCACAGTGAAGACAGTCTATGAAACAAAGGTGGCAATCGTAATCGGCGATAAGTATCGGCTGACACAAATGTTGTTAAATGTTTTCCTGAACAGCCTTCAGGCAATGAAAAATGGAGGAATAATCACTGTTGAATTTAAAGGGGACTCTGATTGGTGGAATTTTTCAGTGACTGACTCAGGTGAAGGGATCCCTGGAAGAAACGTTAAAGTGGATTTTCAACCCGTTTTTCTCCACAAAACCCGAGGGTACTGGTTTGGGTTTATCCATTGTGCGAGAAATAATGGTCCAGCATGGGGGCAAGATTTGGGCTGAAAGTGAAATCCAACAAGGAACAACTTTTCATTTTCAATTACCGAAGGGAGAAGAATATGAAAAAGAGCATCTTGTTTGTTGATGATGAAATCAGACTTTTACGTGCACTATCATTGTCTTTTCGAAAAAAGGGATATGAAGTTATTATTGCTGCGAACGGGCAGGAAGCAAGGAGAAAATTACAAGAAAATGAAATTGATTTGGTTTTTCTTGATTTAAATCTTCCAGATGTAAATGGTTTGGAACTGTTACAGGAATTTAGCTCTCTGTATTCTAATAAGGTTTTTATTATTATGACCGCTTACGGAGAAATTGAAAGTGCGGTATCAGCCATGAAGGCGGGGGCATTTGATTACATTGTTAAGCCTGCAAAGTTGGATGAAATTGAGCTCATCATTAAAAAGGCCCACAGCTGGGCGGAAATGAAGCAGGAGAACCTTTATTTAAAAGAGCAACTGAAACAACATGAGGCAGCGAATGGTTTTATTAGTACGAGTCTGCAAATGAAACGCATTTATGAATTGATCGAACGGGTTTCACCTTCAGATGCTACAATCTTACTTCATGGCGAGAGTGGGACAGGGAAGAGTCTAATTGCAAAATTGATTCACAATTTAGGTCAGCGAAGCCAAGGGCCTTTTATTGCGGTAAACTGTGCCGCCATTCCGGAGCAGTTGCTGGAAAGTGAACTATTTGGTTACGAAAAAGGAGCATTTACTGGTGCTTCAGCCAGCCGAGCAGGGAAGTTTGAGGCAGCACAAAACGGCACTATTTTCCTGGATGAGATTGGTGAAGTGCCTTTGTCTGTACAGGCAAAGCTTCTTCAAGCTGTCCAGGATAAATCCTTTATTCGCCTTGGAAGTAACCAGGTAAAGCAGGTTGACGTTCGTATAGTGACTGCAACCAATCGAAACTTAAAACAAATGGTTCAGGATGGTACCTTTCGTGAAGACTTGTATTACCGATTAAATATTGTCGATATGCACATACCGGCACTTCGTGAGCGAAAGGACGATATACCGCTGTTAGTAGAAGAGTTTTTAGAAAAACATCGGAGGAAATTTAAGAAAAACTTTCATATATCTCCGAAGCTGTTAACGGTTTTGACCGCCTATACTTGGCCTGGTAACGTAAGGGAACTGCAAAACGCAGTAGAAAGGGCAGCGGTTTTATGTGGTGGGGAGGAATTATCGATCCAGGATTTCCCTCAAGAAATCCAAGGTTTTAGCAAAATGGACTTGGTCTCCGAGGGGCAGTTTTCGTTTGACAATTCGAAAACACTTCCAGAGCAGCTCGAAGAAATCGAGCGGCAGATTATTTTAAATGCAATTGAAGAACATCATGGTCAGATAGCTTCTGCCGCCAGAG
This sequence comes from Neobacillus sp. PS3-12, assembly GCF_030915385.1. Classification (GTDB taxonomy): domain Bacteria; phylum Bacillota; class Bacilli; order Bacillales; family Cytobacillaceae; genus JAEVLT01. The sequence continues at coordinate 2,904,420 of NZ_CP133268.1, forward strand.
AGTTAGGAATCTCCCGACAGCGGCTTTTTTATAAAATGAATAAATATCTTGAACAATGAAAATACCATTCTCCAACGGAATGGTATTTTTTATTTTAGGAATCAGAAAAAATTTTTTACACGTTCTCCTTACAAAAGTACAAATTACACATTCTATGAAAATGGCACAGTTCTTGCATATTAAGTAAATATAAAGAATAGCTAGATAAGGAGATGGAGAGATGAACTATCATTCTTTATTAGAAGGCGCCATTGAATTACATTGCCATAGTTATCCAAGTATTTTTCGAAGAAAGCAAAACGATTGGGAGCTTATTGAAGATGTTAAGCAGGCCAAAATGGCGGGTGTAGTGCTAAAAGCACATGAAGCCAACACGGTGGATCGTGCTACCTTAATCCGATTGAAGGAGCCGGGCCTCCATGTGTATGGCGGGCTGGTATTAAATGAGTTTACTGGAGGGCTGTCGCCTAAGACAGTGGATGCGGCAATTCAGCAAGGGGCTAAAATAATCTGGATGCCGACCATTTCAGCGAATCAGCACTGTTGTCACTTTGGTAAAAAGAAGACTCGGTTTTTTAACAGTGAAAAGCCTTTAGAAAATGAGGAAAAAGGTCTAACTGTTCTGGATGATAACAAAAAGATTAAGCCGGAAGTTCATGAAATTCTTGCTCTTATCGGTGAAGCGAACATTGCCTTGGCTACAGGCCACCTGTCCGAGGAAGAAGTAGCCGTTTTACTAGATGTAGCAAAGGAGCATCATATCGAGAAAATCCTTATACAACATGTTGACCTTGGCATCGCACCTGTTTCAATAGAAATGCAAAAAGAGTTTGCCAGAAAAGGTGCCATTCTTGAGAAATGTTATTTGGCGTGCAGCGAGGATTTCCAGGACCTTTCCACAGTACAAATGGCGCAAAGTATTAAGGGAATTGGGGCTGATTCTTGTGTTCTTGTAACAGATTACGGTCAGGATCATAATATTCCTCCAATTGAAGCGCTAAGTAATTTTGTCCATGAAATGGTGAAAGCGGGTATATCAAGCCAGGAAGTTGAAAAAATGATTGTTCAAAATCCACGGAAACTTCTTGGTATTTAATAACGAGGTGAAAAAAATGATCGATAAACAGCTGTTAAAGGAAATTCACGACATAGTTCCATCTGAACGAATCTTAACCGATTTATCAGAAAGATATTCTTATAGCTATGATGCCTCTTTCGGAGAATATTTGCCGGATATTGTTATTCAGCCAAAGAACACAAAAGAAGTGGCAGCACTTATAAAGCTGGCGAACCAGTATAAAATTCCCGTCTATCCGAGAGGAGCTGCAACATCCTTAAGCGGAGGTTCACTGGCTGTTAAAGGGGGCATGACGCTAGATATGTCTCAATTTGAAAAAAGGCTCACGATTGATACTGAAAATATGCTGGCAATCACCACTCCGAGTGTCATTACGGGTGAAATCCATAAAAAGGCAGAAGAAGCAGGGTTATTCTATCCGCCTGATCCAAGCAGTTCTCATGTTTCAACAATTGGCGGAAATCTGCTTGAAAACTCAAGCGGACCTAAAGGATTAAAATACGGAACAACGAAGGAATATGTCATTGGATTAGAAGTAGTTACTCCAACGGGCGAGATTATTCGAACGGGCGGACGAACGGTAAAAAATGTGACAGGGTATGATTTAACCAGGCTCATTGTTGGATCGGAAGGAACACTTGGAATCGTAACAGAAGCGATCTTGCGACTGATTCCAAAACCGCTGGCCAGGAAAACCTTGTTAGCTTCTTTTACCCATCTCAATGACTCCGGTCATGCCATAACCAAGATTCTATCATCAGGGATCCTACCATGTGCGATGGAGCTAATGGATAATGCCTGTATCCGTGCGGTTGAAAACTATCAGCCGAGCGGACTTCCGATTGATGCAGAAGCCATTGTGATTATCGAGGTGGATGGACATCCCTCTGCAATTGCTGAAGAGATCACAAAATGTGAGCAAATTTGCTGGGAACAGGGAGCGTCCAATGTAAAAGTGGCGAGTACAGAAACGGAGAGAAATGATATTTGGAAGGCGAGAAAAATGGTTTCACCTGCGATCACTCAAATGGGGCCTACCAAGATTTCTGAGGATGCTACGGTACCGAGAAGTCAAATTCCAGCAATGGTGGAAAAACTTGAACGAATTCGCAAAAAATACAATTTAAATCTCGTAGTATTCGGACATGCTGGGGATGGAAACCTGCATCCAAACATCATCACTGATAAGCGGAACATCGAGGAAATGAAAAGGGTAGAATCAGCTGTCAGTGAGATATTTGAATCAGCAATCGAGCTGGGCGGTACGCTATCAGGCGAACATGGCATAGGTATGTTAAAAGCACCGTACATGGAAAAGGAACTTGGAAAAGATGGACTATTTATGATGAAAAAAATTAAAGAGGCATGGGATCCCAATAACATTTTAAATCCTGGAAAGATTTTTCCTCAACCAGGTCAAACAAAGGTGGTATTAACATGAGTGGAGTACCGGCACAAAAAGAAACCATACAAGAAAGTGAATTAAGTCAAAAACTTCGCCGGCTTTCTTATGATGATGCCAATAAATGTGTTCAGTGCGGATATTGCCTCCCGGTGTGCCCGACATACGAATCTATGGGGAAGGAATCCCAGTCACCAAGAGGGCGAATTAATCTTGTCAAAATGGCTGCTGAAGGGAAAGTAGATATTTTACAAGATCTTGCTGAACCAATTGATCTTTGCCTTGGCTGCAGGGCCTGTGAAGTAGCATGTCCTGTAAATGTTCCATACGGGTCTATTTATGAAGCGGCAAAGGAAGTTATTGCAGAACAACAAAAAGTAGAACGGAATGATTCAAAAAATAAAACGAAATTTCGGGATATTACTATGAACCATTTATTTCCAAAACATAAACGACTTCGTGCAGTAGGGAACATGGTATGGGTCTATCAAAAAGCGGGCTGAGAAAGCTTGTTCAAAAAACGAAGATACTCAATAAGATTTCCGAGCCAATGGGACAGTTTGAAAAAGTCCTTCCCAAACTGGAATCACCGCTTAAGCGGTATAAATTTGGCGGTAAATATTCGGCAAGTGGAGAGCAAAAAGCGAAGATTGCCTTTTTCCCTGGTTGTATTATGGATGCCGTTTTATATAAAACGAATAGACTTACCATTGAACTGCTTCAAGCAATCGGGTGCGAGGTCGTAATTCCAAAACAGCAGAGTTGCTGTGGTGCACTCCATGCCCACCAGGGGCAAATAGAAGAAGCTAGGAAACTGGCAAAAGCAAATATTGAAGCATTTGAGGCTTCAGGTGCCGATTATTATATCAATAATGCGGGCGGTTGCGGTGCGATGTTACGAGAGTATGATCACCTTCTAAAAGATGAACCTGATTGGATCGTAAGAGCAAAAGCGTTTGTAAATAAATCGAAAGATATTACTGAATTGCTTGTCGAGTTGGGTCCTCTTCCTTTTAAGAAAGACTGGGATGGGATTATCACCTATCAGGATTCCTGCCATTTACGGAATGTACAAGGAGTGATCGAACAGCCTCGAAAACTCCTTAGATCCATTCCAGGTGCAAGCTTTATAGAAATGGAAGGAAGTGACCGCTGCTGTGCATCGGGTGGAATTTATAACCTGCTCCATTTTGATGAATCCATGGAGATTCTGGACAAGAAGATGAAAAATGCGAAAAAAACAAATGCAACTACCATTGTCACGACAAATCCAGGCTGTTTACTTCAAATGAGACTTGGAGTCGAAAGAAGTGGCATAGGAGATCAGGTTCAAGCGCTGCATATTGTAGAAGTACTAGCAGAAGCGTGCGGGATCGAATAAAAAGTGACAATGCAAAAAATTTTAACACCATTTTAAAATATTTTAACGAATAATCAGAAAAGTCATAAAAGTCTTAAAAATATACACGATTAATACTGAATTTTTTTGGCACAATACTTGCATCTAACATTAATAGAATCATAGATATTCTAAAAAGTAGAAGGAGGAAGAGGTATTTGGCAGATTTTTTTAACTTTTTTGCCTCTAATGGAAGCGACATTCTCTTTTTGACGTGGGAACACATTCGCCTGGTCGGTCTTGCTGTTATTGTAGCCATCATCATTGGCGTTCCATTTGGGATCTTTATTACTCAGAATGAAACTCTTGCCAATTTAGTTTTAGCTGTTGCCGGAGTTTTGATGACGATTCCAAGTATCGCCCTCTTTGGGATTATGATCCCGCTCTTATCAATCATTAACCAGGGGATCGGTTTTTTACCTGCATTTATTGCACTAGTTTTGTATTCACAGCTTCCAATTATCCGCAATACGTATATCGCTGTTAAAAATGTCGATCCAAATATGCGTGATGCAGCAATCGGAATGGGAATGACAACCTGGCAGCGGCTAAGGAAAGTGGAAATACCCATCGCATTGCCTGTTATTATGGCAGGAATTCGAACAGCTGTTGTATTAACGATTGGAATTGGCGCCATTGCCGCTTATATTGGTGCAGGCGGGTTAGGTGAATACATTTCAAGAGGTATTTCTACAAGCTACTCGACAATGGTTCAGGTAGGTGCGGTTTCCGTTTCAGTATTAGCCGTCGCTGTTGATTATCTGCTTGGCCTTGTTCAAAAGCGGGTTTCGCCAAAGACAGCACAAATAAAATAGGAAAGGGGATGTTGTCCGTGATTACGTTTAAAAATGTTTCAAAGATTTATAATAGCAGCGGCAAACAGGTGAAGGCAGTAGATAATGTGAACATGACCATTGAAAAAGGAGAAATTTGTGTTTTTTTAGGTCCTTCCGGATGTGGAAAAACAACGCTTCTTCGGATGGTTAACAGACTTGTCCAAATCAGCGATGGTACGATTGATATCGGGGGAAAGGACATTTATTCTTTAGATGCTATTGAATTAAGACGATCCATCGGTTATGTTATTCAACAAAATGGCTTGTTTCCCAATATGACCATCGAAGAAAATATTAACGTCGTACCAAAAATGCTTGGCTGGGACCAGGCAAAAATGAAAAAACGATATAGTGAATTAATGGAAACGATGGGACTAAATCCTGAAGAATATCGTAAGCGCTTTCCGTGGGAATTATCAGGAGGACAGCAGCAGCGAATTGGCGTTGCACGCGCCATGGCGGCAGACCCTCCCGTCATGTTAATGGATGAGCCCTTTGGTGCTCTTGATCCAATTATTCGTGAGCATCTGCAAAATGAATTTTTGAGAATCCAAAAAGATGTAAAGAAAACGATTCTCTTTGTCAGCCACGATATTGATGAAGCGATTCGCTTAGGTGATAAAATTGCCATCTTCAACAAGGGTCAATTAATGCAATTTGGAACACCAGATGACATTCTAGCAAATCCAAAAAATGATTTTGTACAAGACTTCATTGGCAGTGATCGGGAAATTAAACGCCTGACTCTTTTAACTGTTAAGGATCTACTTAATAAAGGGAAAAAGGCAATACGAAAATCAAATATCCAATTTGAGGCAGATGACTCTTTCGTAACACCTGATACGGATTTACGCACCGCTTTATCCGAATTATTATCCTCACCATCAGGGGAAGTTGTTATTGTTGACCAGAACCATCATCCACTGGGAGTAATAAGCTTTTCTGATTTCGACCTCTTTACAGGCGTCCATCCAACAACATTAAAAACAGTGATTCAATAAGGCGGTGAATATATGAAGGGGAAAAGTAAAACAGAAAAGGTCATTCGCATCGGGCTTTACATACTGCTGTTGGCATTGTTTTTATATGCCTTAAAAATCGGTGCCTTTTCGTATATTTTTAAGAATACGAATGAAGTAGTTAACCAGCTTGGGCAGCATCTGAAACTAGTAGCGATTTCATCGCTTGCAGCAGTCGTTTGTGCCGTCCCGCTTGGAATTTTTATCACCAGACCCAAGTTTAAAAAATTTGAATTTATTGTCATGAACATTGCTAATATTGGTCAAACCGTACCAAGTATCGCTATTTTGGCACTTGTTATGTCCTATCTCGGATTAGGATGGAAGACAGCTGTTTTTGCCTTATGGTTCAGTTCATTGCTGCCAATTCTTCGCAATACCATGGCAGGCATCAACTCCGTTCATCCCGCCATCATTGATGCTGGGAAAGGTATGGGTATGACACAAAAGCTTATTCTATGGAAGCTTGAAATTCCCAATGCTGCCTTTGCCATTTTAGCAGGAATCCGCACCTCCATTGTTATTAATGTAGGTACTGCCGCTCTTGCCTTTTTAATTGGCGGAGGAGGACTCGGCGACTTGATTTTTACAGGAATATCTTTATATGACACTGGAATCATGCTCGCAGGTGCATTGCCGGTCGTTTTATTAGCTATTTTAATAGATGCAGGATTAGGAATCTTTGAAAAAGCAGTCATACCAAAGGGATTACAACGTAAAGCAGAACTAATATAAAAAATAGGCTGTGTTAAAGGCCATTGTTGATTTTTTGAACCTGTTGATTGGAGTGGAAGGCACCTGACTCCTGCGGGAGTACGGGGCTGTGGAGACCCCACAGGCGCCTATGGCGCCGAGGAGGCTCCACGGCACGCCCGCGGAAAGCAAGTGCCTGGAGTGGAAATCAACAGCCAAATTTGACACAGCCCAAAAATAAGGGGGAAATGATATGAAGAAAATAATTCTGTTAATCTGTACGATGATTTTTGCAACTTTCCTTGCAGCATGCGGCTCAAGTACAACATCTGGTAGTGGAGATAAGGGTAAAATTACAGTAGGGGGAAAGGACTTTACGGAGCAGCATATTTTAACAAAAATGACCTCTATCCTGTTAAAAGAAAAGGGATATAAAGTGGATGAAGCAGATAGTATGGGGAGTACTGTTGCTAGGACTGCACTGGAAAATGGGCAGATTGATTTGTACTGGGAATATACCGGAACTGCTTTGCTTGTCTATTTAAAACAGCCGTTAGTAACAGACCCTGTTAAAGCCTATGAAAAAGTAAAAGAATTGGACAAGAAAAAAGGGCTTGATTGGTTAAATCGATCTGAGTTCAACAATACGTATGCCATCCTGATGCAAGCAAACCGTGCAAAAGAATTAGGAATTACGTCCTTATCGGATCTTGCTAAGTATGTGAAGGAAAATCCAAATAAGTTAAAATTTGCAACGAACGCTGAGTTCTTTGCGCGGGCAGATGGTCTTAAGGGGCTAGAGAATAAATATGGATTCAATTTTCCAGACAGTAATATTGTGAAAATGGATTCAGGTCTTGTCTATAATGCCGTACATGAGAAACAAGTGGATGTTACAATGGGATTTGCTACAGACGGGCGCATTAAAGGCTTTGATTTGGTAGAGTTAAAGGATAATAAACAATTCTTCCCGCCATATAACGGTGCACCCGTTATTCGTGAAAAAACATTAAAACAATACCCAGAAGTAGGAAAGCTTTTAAATCAAATGGCTGATAAATTAAATGCAGATACAATGAAGGAATTAAACTATGAAGTAGATGTTAAACACGAGGATGTTACGAAAGTAGCAAGAGATTGGCTTTCTAAAGAGGGATTGATCAAATAAATGTTAGCTTTTGGTGAATTGCTAACAACATAAGTGTTATGGCAGGCTTCTCATTAATTGTCCAAATTTTTGAGAAGCCTCTTTTTCTTTCTTTATATGCCCAACTTTGAAACGGTATTTACATTCACAAAACTCTCATTTTTTCAAACCCCTATTTCTATAGACACCTTCACAAAACCTTCACATAACAGCAAAAAGTTGTGATAGCCATCACAGGACTAGCAACTTTTAGCTATTAGGATTTAATTGTGATTTTTGAATAAAAAGGAGGGGGAAAATGGTTAAAGCGATCATTCATTTCATTGTCAGTGCAGGTTAGGTCTTGGTATTAGAGCTGTTTTCTTTGTCATAATCCTTAGTTGCCAAGATGTACCAATTGATGTAATAAATAGTTCGGCCGAAACCTCTGCAGTAACTGCAGCCTAGCACACTTCCAAAGATATTGAAAAATCCAGTGAGCAAAGTACTAGTACCATTAGTCAAAACTCTGCAACAACCGTTCAACATTGCATCAATAAAAGAAATGACAGGCCATTTGATTGTTCAACCAGATGTAAAAGCAATGACGATCCAAATTAATAGTGTTTAATGTCATACATAGTTCGTGTATCAGTTAATTGCGACTAGTGTTGCTACTATCTCAAAATGTATAAAACAATTCATAAAACAGGAGGAATATTGAAGTGGAAGAAGAACAAGAAAAACTACAGAGCTCTAACCGTCCAAGGTTAAAGCTGTATAAAATTCTACTAATCTCATTAGGTATCCTGATCGTCTTCGGCTTTGCTGTGTATGGCACTGCTCAAGCAACCTCAAGTTCGAAATTCTGCAACAGCTGTCATGAAATGAATCCAGAGGCCGAAACGTGGAAAGTATCATCGCATAGTCAAGTAGCTTGTAAAGAATGTCACATACAACCTGGAATAATCAATGAGGCAAAAGCAAAGATAAACGGGCTTGACCAAGTCTATCAAAAGGTTACAGACAGTTACACAGCCCCAATCAAAATAAAAGATCCAATACCAAACTCAGTATGCGAAAAATGCCACAATATGAAAAATAAAACACAAGAGCAAACTGTGGATGGCATAGTCATCATTCCGCATGAAAAGCACTTAGAAAAAGGCGTCCTATGTGTGCAGTGTCATTATAATGTGGTTCATGGCGGCATTTCAGAAGGGAAAGAAACTTCAAAAACAACGTATGGTAAGTGGAATTCAGCACAGGCCAAACAGGTTGTCTATAATGATAGTTTTATTAGGCCGAAGATGGATGATTGTATTAAATGCCACAAGGTGCGTAAAGTTTCGACATCTTGTGATACCTGTCATGTAACAGGCATCAAATGATGTGAAAATCAGTAAGTGGTGGAGGTGACAATTCCGTGTGGCAAAAAGAGAAAATTGCAAAATGGTTAGCTGTAATTCCTTTATTTAAAGACTTGACTAAAGAGGAGCTTTCTTTATTTGCAGATGCTGCTCAAATCCGTCCTTATAAGCAAAAAAGGCACATTTATAAGGAAGGTGACCAACTTGACCACATTTATTTTATTTGTAATGGAAAGGTAAAAATATATAAAAAGAATCTCACTGGCAAGGAGTATATTATTTATGTCTTGGAGCCCGGGGAGATGTTTCCGTATATCGGATTTAAGAGAACAGGATACCACGTTACTGATGCTAAAGCTCTAGAGGATGCTCATTTAATATCCATTCCCATTAAGTACTTTTTAGAAATCCTTGTTTTTTTTCCTAAAGTTTGTATGAAAATCTTTAATTTCTTAGGCGAAAGAATTACTGATTTGGAAAGAAGATTAGAGGGACACCTTTTTCATGATACTTATGAAAAAATCATTTTACTCTTGATCAGGCTTTGTCAATCAAATGGTGAAAAAACAGAAAAAGGTTATAAATTGAAGACAAAGTTTACAAGCAGTGATTTAGCGAAAATGATTGGCACCTCACGAGAAACAGTATGTCGAACAATAACTGAATTAAAACAGAAAAATTATGTTTCTTTAAATCAGGATGGCTATTATTTTATTGATAAAGATTCATTAAAACGAAAATTGTTTTCTGAGAACGAACAGTATCAAAGTCAATAGTTCATTCATTCAATTTAGTTAGGTCGTCCACATTAAAGTACCAAATAAAGAAAAAGGTCTTTCAGGAGTTTACTCAACTACTGAAAGACCTTTTTTCATATAAATTAAACTAACATTTTATGAATTTCTTATGGAACGGAGGATAATAAGGTAGAATTGCTTGTATGGAACTTCTTAGTGATTAACATATTTTTGGGAGGAATGGTTTAATGGAAACTCGTTATGCAAATCATCCAGCAGAAGTAAAAAAAATGAATACAGACGAACTGAGAGAAAACTTTCTTGTTGAAACTCTTTTCGAGCCTGGGAAGGTTCATCTAACATATACGCATGTTGACCGCATGATTTTTGGGGGAGTAACTCCAGCCCAAGAGGAACTGAAGATTAAGCTTGATAAAGAGCTAGGGGTTTCTTACTTCCTGGAACGCCGTGAATTAGGGATTATCAACATTGGCGGAGACGGCAGTGTGATCCTGGACGGTGTGGAGTATGATATGAAACGACGCGATGGCCTTTATGTAGGGAGAGGGACTGAACAGGTACTCTTTCGCTCAAAGGATGCAGCTAATCCTGCTAAATTCTATATCAACTCTACTCCAGCCCATCATACATATCCAACTGTAAAGATCGATATTAAAACCATTAAGCCACTTGAAGCAGGTGAACAAGGAACATTAAATCAAAGAAGAATTTATCAGTATGTTCATCCGAATGTTTGTGAAAGCTGTCAGCTGCAAATGGGGTTAACAATGCTGTCACCGGGCAGCGTATGGAATACAATGCCATGCCATACCCATGAAAGACGCATGGAAGTATACCTATATTTTGATATGGAATCGGATACACGTGTTTTCCATTTTATGGGTCAGCCGAATGAAACGAGACATCTTGTCATGAAAAATGAGCAGGCGGTTATTTCTCCTAGCTGGTCAATCCACACAGGGACAGCTACAAGCAACTACACCTTTATTTGGGGAATGTGTGGAGAAAACATCACTTATGACGATATGGACCATGTGAAAATGGGAGATTTGAGATAAGCATTTAGATTAGATCAGGAGGAGATTTTATGACATCGCCGTTAAGCAATTTCTCGTTAGATATGTTCTCGCTTACCGGAAAGGTTGCAATTGTTACTGGGGGAGCTACTGGGCTGGGACAAGCTTATGCAGTTGCGTTAGCCAAAGCAGGTGCTGATCTTTTTGTTGTTACGCATGGAACAAGCTGGGAAGAAACAAGAGGCCTGATCGAAAAAGAAGGCTGTCGTGCAGAATTTTTTCAAGCAGATTTAGCAAACCGCGAAGCTCACAAGGAAATTATTGCTAAATGTCTAGAAGTATATGGAAAAGTTGATATTTTAGTCAATAATGCAGGTACGATTCGCCGCGCACCACTTCTGGAGTACAAGGCTGAAGATTGGGATGCCGTAATGGAGCTTAATTTAAATTCTCTATACTTCTTAAGCCAAGAAGCAGCAAAAGTAATGGTGGAACAAAAAAGTGGAAAGATCATTAATATTGCTTCCATGCTTTCCTTCCAGGGTGGAAAATTTGTTCCCCCCTATACTGCCAGCAAGCATGCGGTTGCAGGGGTTACAAAGGCATTTGCCAATGAATTAGCACAATATGGGGTTCAAATCAATGCAATTGCACCAGGTTATGTAGAAACAGCCAATACAGCACCGATTCTTGAGGACCAAGAGCGTAAAAAGGAAATTACCTCTCGTATTCCGACAGGCCGCTGGGCAACACCAGCTGATTTAATGGGGGCAGTTGTTTTCTTAGCAAGTCCAGCATCTGATTATATAAATGGTCATGTTTTAGCCGTTGATGGCGGCTGGTTAGCAAGGTAAAGACATACCATCCAATACGCTGCATGGGGTAAAAGCACTTGAAGAAAATTCAATGCTTTTAGACGTTTTTACCCCAATTAGGGAAGACTTTTTAAAATAATTGTTTGATCCTTAGTATCAACCGCAAGTCCAATCCTAACCTCACTTTTTTTCCCAATTATATTGAGAGCGAAAGCAAGACAAAATAATGATAATGAGGGGTCGTGTACGTGATCTACTCATTGGTCTTAAACTTTTGGCTTTAGTTGGGAGGATATTTATGCCTAATGTAGAGGTTAACTGTTCGGTAGCAAATTGTTTTTTTCATGCCGAAGGGAATATATGCGGAGCTGATCGAATTAAAATAGATATGGATCATCAATCAAAGTATGATACTGAATTTTCACAGGACTTTGATGATTTTAAAAATCGGACAGAAGAGGCAAATCATTCTGCCAATACATGCTGTAAAACATTTAAACCGAAATCCTGAGTGATTTTCCAAATGGAAAGAGGTATGGGGCTTACCCATGCCTCTTTATTAGTGTAATGATTTTATATTTTTTTTGTTCTCTTCATGAACTTCGTTTATTTTTTCATCACCAGGCATTAATTTCCATCCCTTCTGAAGAACAAAACTTAGCCATGTTCCTGGGAACCAAGAGGTCACTAGAGCTAACATAACAAGAATCGCAAAAAAGTCTTGATTAATAATTCCCGCTGCATAGGCAACCGATGAAAGAACAATCCCAGGTCCGCCCCGATTATTAATCGCAATCCCCAGGTTGAAACTTGTGAGCCGATCAAATTTCATTAACCTTGAGGAGAGGTAGACAGCTAAAGTTTGCGTGAGTGTAGCAAGGAGCAAGTAGCCGAGGAAAAATAAGAAGTTAAAATGGTTAACAAGGTTCAGCTGTAAACCAACCGTAGCAAAATAGATCGGTATGAACCAAGAGAAGGAAATATTGGCAACACCTTGCTCTATTCGATCAGACACAGCCTTTGGCATGGCTATTTTTACAATGAGACCAGCCAATAAAGCCCCGAAGATCGTTTCTACTCCAATCGAACCTGCTAAAGCGGCTAGCATGAACATAATAAACAAAAAATAGCCAAGATTCGAGGACCTGAAGAGGAGATTCATTTTTAAAAAAGTCACCCGATTAAAGAGCCAGTACCCGAGTAATAATACTCCGACGATAAACCCTACACTAATCGCTATACTTGTGAAAGCGGTGCCGATTGTATAAGATCCATGGTTGGCAGCGAGTGACGTAGCAAATCCTAAGGCAATCCAGAGCAAAATATCATGAATACCTGCACAAGAGATCACAATTTTTGCAAAGCGAGTTTGCATAATTCCAAGGTCATTGAAGATCTTTGAAATGACGGGAATGGACGTGACTGCTATCGAAATAGCGATGACAATCTTTAATGCAAGAACGTTATTTACCGCACCCAAGTAAGGAGTGATATTTAGCGTATCTGCGGAGAGCCAGCCGATAATAAAGGCGGGAATCGTTGCTCCAGCAACTAGTAAGGATGTAACTTTCATATCCTCCTTGGTAAAGCTTGTTTGAAATTTAAGCCCTGAGCTGAACATCAACATAAGCAAACCAAACTGATAAAGAAGCGCAAAGAGTTTTTCCTCTGCTGGAAACCCTAAAAAAACCCAATGGAATAGAGTTGGAAAAAAGTGACCCAAAAGTGTTGGACCTAATAATAACCCAGCAGCAACTTCCCCAATTACCCGCGGGATTAATAACCGTTCAGCTAAAAAGCCTAATAAATGTGCTGTGGCCAAAAGAAATCCCATCGCAAATAGAAAATGACTGATCTCTGATCCCTGTAAACTAAACATACATTCCAATCCCTCCGATTTCTACTACAATAACGTATGCGCAAAAAGGGACAACCGTAATAGGCGACAGGCCTATCTTTTTCAGATATTGCAACTAATCTTAACTAGCTGATCCTCTCTTTTTTAAAAAATAAGCAGCAGTCTGTATATTTTCATCAGGAACTCGAAAACTAAGAAAAAAGAATAGGAGTGTTTATGATGAAAAAGACATTAATCATCGGATTGCTTTTATCCCTCAACTTAGTTTTCAGCCTTAATGCTTTAGCAGCTAAGGCAGCAGAGGTTAGCCCAAAAGAGGCAATTACGATGGAAAAGGCAAAGCAAATTGCCCTTAGTAAAGTTAAAGGGAAAATCTTAAGCGCCAAAGTTGAAAAAGATGACGGAATGGAAAAATACGAAATTATTGTCCAAGCAAAAGATGGTAAGTATGAGATTGAAATTGAGAAATCTTCAGGTAAAGTATTAGAGGTGGAAAAAGAAGGGGCTGGCCATGGGCATGGCACCGATGATGATCATCACGAAGGTGAAGATGATCGGTATGATGACTAATTTGCGACTTTCGGCTAAAGAGGTTTAGGAGGATGGAAAAACTACTTATTGCTTTCATGCTTCTGTGTTCATTTTTTCTAACATCTGCTGATACGTATGCTAAGGGTACGGAGAAGGTAGCCTATCCTAAAAAAGAATTGTATGACCCTGAAATGAATTGTACCAAGAATATTAAATACACCTGGGCACAGAGGAAACAGCTTGATCAAGCTTATAAGCGGATTTATCGGGATTATAGCGACTTAATCCAAGTTTACTCTCGTGCAGGCGCATTACCCCCTGAACAAACAAGGATCAGGCATCTTATGTTGAATAATTATATTAAAACCTTCTACCAAAGAAACTATAGGTGGTGCTCTGAGCACGAAGCCGATGAATGGGAAGAAGAATGGTATAACAATGACAATGATTAAAGAATTAGAGTTCATGCTCTGATTCTTTTTTTGCTTGTCCGGCATAAAATAGGGAAGGAAAGGGGGATGGGGAACATGTATTTTGCTGTTGGGATGGGAGGAGCCATTGGAGCGATTCTTCGATTTTTAATTTATAAATGGTTTTTACTAGCAGAGAATATTCCGATTATGGGAACCTTGTTCGTTAATCTATCCGGCTGCTTTTTCTTGGGGTGCTTGCAGGGGCTGGCAAGAACCTATCATCTCCCAAATTGGATTGTTGTCGGTATTGGCACAGGGGTAATTGGTGCCTATACAACTTTTTCAACCTTCAGTGTGGAGGTCATTACTTATTTTAAGCATGGAATCTTTCTACTTCCTATTATGTATCTTCTGGTAAGTTCCATTGGAGGCTACTTATTTGTATATTTAGGTTTTTCACTAACAAGATGGGAAAGCAAAGGGGTGTAAAGACAAATTATGGACAGCCAAATATGGTTAGTAGGATTAGGGGGGGTTTTGGGGGCAATAACTAGATATTGGGTAAATCTTACTTTTACTAAAAATAGATTGTTTCCACTTGGAACGTTTATCGTAAATATAACTGGATCATTTTTAATGGGGATATTGATCGGAAATGAGTGGATTCCTGTTTCGGTCACTTTGTTAGCTGGCACAGGATTTTTAGGGGCATACACGACCTTTTCGACCTTTACTTTTGAACTCTTTTTATTAAAGAAAAATCAGCAGCAGTTTCTCTTTATTCTTTATTTGTTTAGCAGCTATTTTCTGGGATTCCTATTAGCTGGGCTGGGATACTGGATTAGCAGCTAAATATACCCTTCCTCTACCTTAAAATGTCCACATGCTATATGAAAGCTATTAAAAACCTCTATCTGAAAATGTTCTCCGTTAGGTATATCCTTTACCGTGATTTGGAAGCAATGAGGTTCTTGGTAATTCCCCAACATTTCTATTTCACCATATACTTCTTTTTTTCCCCACCATTTTTTTTTGACAATGGAGTAACGAATAGCAGCATTCTCAGCTAATGCCTCTTGAAAACCTTCGAGAGTGACACAATGATTACGAACTGAAAAGCGGGAACTATGGTAGGTGCAGCAATCTACCCCAAGACCCCAATAATGAAATTTGCTTTCTTTGTGTCTTTTTATCATGTTAATAGGTGAAAATAAATCCAACACGATCATCTTTAGGTTGAAAAAGTTGTTCATTTAGAAACCGATCACCCCTTTCTAGCCTGTCTCTATATTATTTGTGAATTTCTTGCGATTGGTAACGGCGAATAACCAATATGTATGTATTAAAAATTATGGGAATATTCTATTAAATAGGCAACTGCTTGACCGATAAAACATCCTATTGTTACAATATGGTGGAAATTTACGAACGTTTTCCTTCATATATCCTCGATAATACGGTTCGAGAGTATCTACCGGGTTACCATAAATAACCTGACTATGAAGGCAGAAATTTTACATCTATGTTTTTTACGAGAAAACTAGATTTCTGCCTTCTTTATTTTTTGGAAAGAGGGACGGGTTCTAGTTTTCTTTTTTTGTTATGTTTTCGGATTTCGGCGGAAAACTAAATGAATGAACATTTTAGAAAGAGGTGGCTAACCTTGACGGGTAAGCAAGAAATGATTGTTGTCCTAGATTTTGGCAGTCAATATAACCAACTGATCACACGGAGAATTCGTGAGTTTGGTGTGTATAGTGAACTTCACCCCCATACCATTACAGCTGAGGAAATTAAAAAGTTAAATCCAAAGGGAATTATCTTCTCTGGTGGACCAAACAGTGTATATGATGAAAATTCATTTCGCTGTGATGAAAAGATTTTTGAAATGGGACTTCCGATCTTCGGTATTTGCTACGGCATGCAGCTAATGACCCTTTACTATGGCGGAAAGGTAGAGAAGGCAAAGAATCGGGAATATGGAAAAGCAGTTTTAAGCATTCAAAATCAATCCGCATTATTTGAAGGCCTTCCAACTGAACAAACTGTGTGGATGAGCCATGGAGATTTGGTTGTTGAAGCACCTGCGGGCTTTGTGGTCGATGGTACCAACCCATCATGCCCAATTGCTGCGATGAGTGATAAAGAACGAAATCTTTATGCCGTTCAGTTTCATCCAGAGGTACGCCACACCGTTTACGGTAACGATCTTTTGAAAAACTTTGTTTTCCGGGTTTGCGGGGCTAAAGGTGACTGGTCCATGGAAAACTTTATCGAAATGGAAATGGAGAAAATCAGGCAAACCGTTGGCGATAAAAAAGTATTGTGCGCCTTAAGCGGCGGTGTTGATTCTTCGGTTGTAGCAGTACTTATTCATAAAGCAATAGGGGACCAGCTGACTTGTATCTTTGTTGACCATGGCTTACTTCGTAAATATGAAGCTGATAGTGTAATGAAGACCTTTGCAGAGGGCTTCCATATGAATGTCATTAAGGTTGATGCCCAAGACCGTTTCTTAAGTAAGCTTGAAGGTGTCTCAGATCCTGAGAAAAAGCGGAAAATTATCGGAAATGAATTTATCTATGTTTTTGATGATGAAGCAACGAAGCTTGAGGGAATTGAATTCCTAGCTCAAGGGACCCTTTATACAGATATTATTGAAAGCGGCACAGCAACAGCTCAAACGATTAAATCACACCATAACGTTGGTGGCCTGCCAGAAGATATGCAATTTAAATTGATTGAACCATTAAATACATTGTTCAAGGATGAAGTTCGTGCACTTGGAACTGAGCTTGGAATTCCTGATGAAATCGTGTGGAGACAGCCATTCCCAGGACCTGGTCTTGGTATTCGGGTTCTTGGAGCCATTTCAGATGATAAGCTTGAAATTGTAAGGGAATCAGATTGGATCCTTCGCGAAGAAATTAAAAGTGCAGGATTAGATCGCGATATTTGGCAATATTTCACGGTACTACCTGATATCCGCAGTGTTGGGGTAATGGGTGATGCCAGAACGTATGATTATACAATCGGAATCCGAGCGGTCACTTCCATTGATGGAATGACATCTGACTGGGCAAGAATCCCATGGGATGTTCTTGAGAAAATATCAGTCAGAATTGTAAACGAAGTTGCCCATGTTAACCGTGTTGTCTATGATATAACCAGTAAGCCACCGGCAACCATTGAATGGGAATAAAATAATATAGAGGAATATTTCGGAAAATACGAACGTACTTATTAAATAAGTGAAAAACGTTCGTATTTTTTGTTGACAGAAGAAGGGGGAGGTTGGTATGATACAAAGGTACTAATAATTTCATATTGTTTTCGTATAATATTGGGAATATGGCCCAAAAGTTTCTACCAGGCTACCGTAAATAGCTTGACTACGAGGTAAGTGTTAGATAGGAGTAATTTCCTTTCTTTTGTACATATGCCTATAGTCAACGCTTCGGTGGATACCGAAGCGTTTTTTTGGTCAATATATTAGATAATCATTATAGGGGGAAAACAAAAATGCAAAAGTATTTTCAGTTCAAAGAGCTGGGAACGAGTTATCGTCAAGAGTTTCTTGGTGGTTTGACAACCTTTTTGGCAATGGCTTATATTTTAGCGGTAAACCCAATTACATTGTCACTTTCTAGTATTAAAGGTCTTCCAGATGCAATGAGAATGGATTATGGTTCAGTGTTTGTAGCAACAGCGATTGCTTCAGCGATTGGTTCAATTGTTATGGGGCTTCTTGGTAAATATCCACTTGCATTGGCTCCAGGAATGGGACTAAACGCATTTTTTGCATATTCAGTTGTTTTAGGCAGTAAGGTTCCTTGGCAGCATGCACTTGGTGCAGTATTAATTTCCGTGTATTCTTCTTTTTATTAACACTAACAGGTCTTCGGGAAAAGCTTATCAATGCGATTCCTGTTCAATTAAAACATGCAGTCGGTGCTGGTATTGGCTTATTTATTACTTTTATCGGCTTCCAGGATGCAGGAATCATTGTTAAAAATGATGCAACTTTAGTTGGCTTAGGGGATTTAACAAAAGGTCCAACATTGCTTGCTATCTTTGGAATTATCATTTCGGTTATTTTAATGGCAAGAAAAATTAAAGGTGCCGTTTTTTACGGAATGATTATTACAACAATTGTGGGAATGATCTTCCATTTAATCAAAGTACCTACAGCTGTTGTAAGTGCTGTACCAAGTGTGAAGCCAACATTTGGCGCTGTTTTCTCATCCTTTGGTGATCATTCTTTCTGGTCTACAGGCATGATCGGGATCATTTTAACGTTCTTGTTTGTTGACTTCTTTGATAACGCTGGGACACTTGTTGCAGTTGCAAGTCAAGCTGGTTTAATGAAAGATAATAAACTGCCTAATGCAGGAAGAGCTCTTGTTTCAGATTCAATTGCTACAATGGTTGGTGCAGTGTTAGGAACTTCAACGACGACTTCTTATATCGAGTCATCTGCTGGAGTTGCTTCTGGTGCAAAAACAGGTTTTGCTTCATTAGTTACAGCAGGATTCTTTATTTTGTCATTGTTCTTCTTCCCGTTATTATCAGTTATTACATCGTCTGTAACAGCACCTGCACTTATTATAGTCGGGGTATTGATGGTTTCATCATTACGTCATATTGAATGGGATAAGTTTGAAATTGCGGTACCTGGCATTCTTAACAATGGTAACAATGCCTTTATCCTACAGTATTTCAACTGGTATTGCCCTAGGCTTTATCTTTTATCCAATTACCATGATCGTAGCAGGACGTAGAAAAGAAATTAATCCAATTATGTATTTCTTCTTAGTCATCTTCATTTGTTACTTTATTTTCTTAGTATAAAAAAAGGAATCATGCGATCTGCATGATTCCTTTTTTTATGATGCTGTCGATTAATGTCGTTGATTTTCCGCTTTGACTCAGGTAACATATTTATACTAGCGTTATGCTGAAAAGAGGAGAAGGAATGGCAACCTTACAAATTGAAAGGGTTTTAAATAATAATGTACTCATTGCTGATCATCCCTCTTATCAAGAAGTTGTATTAATTGGTAAAGGGATAGGATTTAACAGGAAACAAGGGGATACTATAGATACGGATTTAGCAGAGAAGTTTTTTGTACTTAAAAATGAAAAAGAGCAAGAAAATTATATTAAGCTTCTTCCGTTTATTGATAATGAGTTGTTAGAGGTAATTATTTCCGCTATACAATTAATCAAGCAAAGGACAAATTCACAATTAAATGAGCATATTCATGTTGCTTTAACAGATCATTTAATGTTTGCCATAACTCGAGTAAGACAAGGGATGGGAATCACCAACCCCTTTTTAATTGAGACAAAAACTTTATACAGATTCGAATATGAAGTCGCATCAGATGTGGTTGAATTAATTAAAAAGAAAACAAGTGTGTCTCTTCCAGTTGGAGAGATCGGGTTTATCGCCTTACATATTCATAGTGCGATTACCAATAAAACACTATCGGATGTAAATCAGCATTCTCAGCTTGTCAGCAGGTTAATTAGAATGATTGAAGAACAAATGGGGATTGAAATAGATAAAGAGAGTATTGATTATATGAGGCTTGTTCGCCATCTTCGCTATACAATTGAAAGGGTTGTCAAAGGAGAGCAAGTTGAGGAACCAGATAAAATTTCCTCCCTATTAAAACAAGAATATCCTGTGTGCTATAATCTCGCTTGGAAGATCATTAAGATTATGCAACAAGCTTTGAAAATAAAGGTTTTTGATGCTGAAGCAGTGTATTTAACCATGCATCTCCAACGGCTTCAAAAGAAAATAAAATAGCCATTATTTATTTACGTGTTACTGATTCGATCAGGCATGAGTAAATTTTTTATGAGAGTGAAGTTTTGGGAAAAATACACCCATATACCTTCCTTCATTGATTTTTTACTCATGCCCTTTTTGTTTGGAAACGCTTAATGTGTTTTATTCGTGATTAGGAGGTTTTTTTCTATGCTTAAAAACGCATTTGGCGTTTTGCAAAAAGTAGGTAGAGCTTTAATGCTTCCAGTTGCTATTTTACCGGCAGCAGGCCTCTTGTTGGGGATTGGAAATGCTCTTCAACAGCCAACAACTCTATACTATCTTCCGTTTTTACATGTACATTGGATTCAGATGGTCTCAAATATACTGGAGAATTCCGGCAATATTATCTTTGGTAACTTGCCACTAATTTTTTCCACTGGTGTTGCCCTTGGTTTAGCTGGAGATGGTGCCGCTGCTCTTGCAGCTATTGTAGGCTATTTAGTCTTAAACCAAGTAATGAGTTCATGGCTTGGTGTGACAGCGAGCATGGTAGCCAAGGACCCATCTTTTGCGACTGTATTAGGGATCCCAACGTTACAAACGGGAGTATTTGGGGGCATTATTGTTGGTTTGATTGCTGCATTTGCTTATAATCGATACCACAACATTGAAATGCCTTCTTTCCTTGGTTTTTTTGCTGGTAAACGGTTTGTCCCAATTGTCACTGCAGCTTTTTCCCTTATTGCTGGATTGTTGTTATTAGTTATTTGGCCGCCAATTCAGCATGGTATGAATGCTATGTCAAACTGGATGTTAGGAAGCGGAACTTATTTTTCAGTATTTATGTTTGGATTTATTAAAAGATTGCTTATACCTTTTGGATTGCATCATATTTGGTATGCTCCATTCTGGTATGAGTTTGGTTCATATAAGACACACTCCGGTCAAATTGTACATGGTGATATGACGATTTTCTTTGCACAATTAAAAGATAACGTGAAACTTACCGCTGGTTACTTTATGCAGGGGGAATTCCCAATCATGATGTTTGGTTTACCAGCTGCTGCACTTGCTATGTATCATACAGCTCGTCCTGAAAATAAAAAGATTGTTGCAGGCTTACTTGGGTCGGCTGCTTTAACATCATTCCTAACTGGTATAACTGAACCATTGGAATTTTCCTTTTTATTTGTATCACCGTTATTATTCTTTATCCATGCGGTATTAGATGGCCTTGCATTTGTATTAATGGCATTTTTTAAAGTACATCTTGGTTACACATTTTCTGGCGGAGCAATTGACTTTGTATTGTTTGGCATACTGCCAGGAAAAGAGCGCTGGTGGATTGCGATCTTGCTAGGTCTTGTTTTTGCTATTATTTATTACTTTACTTTCAGATTTATTATTCAAAAATTTAACATAATGACACCTGGACGCGAAACGGACGAAGAAAATACCGAAAATAATGAGGGTACAAAAGGGCAAGTAACTGAACTTCCCTACAATATCCTAGAAGCAATGGGTGGAAAACAAAACATTGCTCATCTTGATGCGTGTATTACACGTCTTCGTGTTTTGGTTAATGATAGTAAGAGCGTTGATAAAAATGAGTTAAGAAGACTGGGTGCAGCTGGTGTACTTGAAGTTGGCAACAATATTCAAGCTGTCTTTGGACCACGTTCTGAAACGATTAAGGGTCAAATGAAAGATATTATGGATGGAAAGAAATCTCGCTTATCTATTATAAAATCTCTTGAAAAAGGGGTAGAGCAGCAAATTGAAGAAGGAAACCCAGCGGCACTTCAAGTAAGAACAACAATAAATGAAGTTTTTGCTTCTCCATTAAAGGGCGAAATCAAAGCCATATCTGAAGTTCCAGATCAAGTATTTGCTGAAAAAATGATGGGAGACGGTTTTGCGATTATTCCAAGTGAAGGAACAATCGTATCACCTGTTGATGGAAAAATTGTTCACCTGTTCCCAACGGAGCATGCGATCGGGATCATGTCCAATAGCGGCAGAGAAATCCTTATCCACGTAGGTATTGATACTGTAAACCTACAAGGCCAAGGTTTTGAAACACTTGTGGAAGAAAATGAAACAGTAAAAAAAGGCCAGCCGCTTATGAAAGTGGATCTTGCCTATGTAAAAGAACATGCGACATCGATTATTACTCCGATTGTTTTCACCAACCTTACAGATGGTGAAAAGGTTGTCATAGAAAAACACGGACAAGTTGATGCGAATGAAGAAGGTATTGTAAAAATAACAAAATAATTAGATGCCGTAGTGCCAGCCTTAAACAAGGCTGGCATTTTTTTTGAGGGTTTGTACTATAATGATGAGGGTTTTACTTTTTCTTCAAAGGAGGGAGTAGCAAGATTGAAAAAAATAGTAAGGTGGTTGTTATTTTTGAGCGGTAGTCTCTTGCTCATTCTCGTTATGCTTTTAATAACTTATGGAAGTACTTCGCATTCGGAATTAAAAGGAACCCTCCAGCAAAAAGTTACAGCCTATATGAATAAGGAAGCTGCTGAAATTCAGTTTAATGGGACAGTGCTTGTTGCTAAAGACGGTAAGATTCTATTTCAGAAAGGATATGGTTTTTCTGATTACAGCGAAAAAGTCCTGAATCAAGTTGATACAGAGTATCGAATTGCTTCACTGACGAAATCATTTACAGCTTTATCGATCTTGCAGCTTGAAGCAGCAGGTAAATTAAAAACTTCTGACCTTATCTCAAATTACTTTCCAGGCTTTCGAAATGGGGAGAAAATTACGATACATGACTTGTTAACGCATAGTTCGGGAGTGAAAGATCACTTTAAAATCACTGATACAACAAAGCCGATCACGATCTCTGGTGTCATCGATTTAATGAGCCAAGAGCCTCTATCATTTTCCCCGGGACAAAATATGTTTACTCGAACACTGGATATACCATTCTTGCTGGGATCATTGAAAAAGTGAGCGGTGAAAGTTATGGGAATTACCTTAGAACACATATTTTTCGGATTGTGGGAATGAACCATACCTATCTAAATGAAGATGATGCGGAAATGCTGGCGGACGGCTTTCAGAATATGAAGAAGCTTGAAATGAAAGATGATGAAAGCCAGCTTGCAGGGTCAGGTGATATTATATCAACCGTTGGTGACTTGCAAAAATATGATAATGCCATTCATAATGGACGCCTTCTTCCTTCTAAGGAAATAAAGAAAATGGAGACAGGTTATATAAACAGTGCCCGATGGGGTGTTTTTAAATATGGTTATGGCTGGAATGTGGCGGATAATTTGATTAGTTTTGGAAGACCTATGATCGAACATAATGGTAGCTTGCCAGGATTCAAATCAGAGTTTGTTGAATTTGTCGATGATAGAGTTACGGTCATAGTCCTTTCTAATAATAACGGAACTTGGAATTCGGGAGCATTGGCACGAGAATTGGCGTCCATCTGCCTCGGTAAACGTTTTTGGTTTTATGAAAAGTATTTCTAAAGGGCTTGTAAAAAAGACCAAGCCCTTTATGGAGTAGACTTACTGACGATATAGCCCCATTTATTAGAGGTTATAATCGCTAGATGGTTCGATTTGATCAGCTGTTTTGTCTTTTCTGTTTTCTTTAACAAAAGTAATGCCCGATCATTTTTCAAAAATGTTTTTAACCCGCCATCTCGTACCCTTAAATCACCATATAATTCCGCTGCCAGTACGGTATTTTGTGCCCACACATTCTTGGTATGACGGTAAATATATAAATTATAACCCTTTACTTCATTTATGTTTTGTAAGCTTTGAACTAAGCTAAGGTGTAATTTTGGAATGGGATGGTGTATATAAGTAAAAATTTGTTGTTCATAGTTTGCTGAGATCCATACAATGAGTGCTAAGATGGTAACTTTCATTCCGACCTTTGCCTTTTGAAAAACATTCGCACAAAGGACCCCAATAATGATAGATAAGGCAGGATAAATAGGGAGTATATACCACCTAATTTTCGTCTCCGCCATTGAATAAAGGATGAGCGGAATGAAAAGCCATAAATAAAGCCCGATTGCATAGCCATTCAAACTGGGCTTTATTCTATTGGAAGCTTTATATAAATTAGCTAATGTTAAACCGATCAACAACATGATCCAATCCTTTGAAAATCTCCAGATTATCTCTAAATAATAGAGTCTTGAACCAAAATGCCCTTCAATGGTGGTTGATGATCTTTTTAACAAATCATATGTAATCATATTTTTAAAAAATTCTATCCCATCATATTGATATCTGAGTAATCCCCATATGATAATGGGGCCGAACATAAAGCTTAACAATAGAACCCAATTTTTTAAGGTAAGGCGTTTATAAACACCTGTAAAAATAAGATAGAGAAAAATTATAATAAAAAGATTACAAGCATGCCAGCTCTTAGTTAAGAAGGCTAAAGAGAATGAGATGGCAGATACATAAAACCATTTAGACGAATGCGCGCTTAGTACTAAAGAAAGTATAGAGGAAGTGAATAATAATACAAAAAGAGAATCCGCATCAGCTGTTCTTGCACTATGATTAATTAAAAATTGTGTACTGGTAGCTAATGATAGAGTAGCTATGAATGATGCTAGGATGCCATGCTTCTTTAAAACAAAAAGGAATATGATCAAAATTGTAAGCAAAGCTGATGCAGCTGAAAGGAGTCTTAAACCGAGTGTATTAAACCCGACTAATTTGTACCCGGCTATTGTTATTAAAAAACTAAGTGGAGGTTTTAAGTTCCAATAATCAATTTTATTTTTATATGTATTAACAATAAGATTGTTCTTTTTTAACATTTCATAGGCACTTGCTCCGTGTCTTGCTTCATCCCAACTGAAAATTGGAAAATCGGATAAACCATAGAAAATATTATAAAAAGCAAGGATTAATAAAATAGTAGCGATCAGGGTATAAATTATTTTTGATGTAAAGTATGAACGAAACATTTACATCCTCCTGATAATGTTAGACTTAAGGTAGTTAGACCGAGTTTCATGATGATTCCCACCTACATTAATCGGATTCCCTGCTCGAAGAACTTTCATACCTTCCATGTTCAACCAAAATAAACAGAACGCATGAGAAAAAATATATGAAAAAGTGTTGACGATTCTAAAATGGGGTGTTATTATATTCAAGCAGTCGTTGATAGCAACACTCATTGAAAAAGTATTTAAAAAGTTATTGACAATAACTTAGTGAAGTGTTACTATGATAAAGCTGTTTTAAAAAATTGTTCTTTGAAAACTAAACAAACAAAAACGTCAACAATAAAAATATAGTGAATCTAGTATTCACTAGCCAACGTAACATTTATGAGCTAACTCATACTCTTTAATGGAGAGTTTGATCCTGGCTCAGGACGAACGCTGGCGGCGTGCCTAATACATGCAAGTCGAGCGAATCTTGAGGGGCTTGCCCCTCAAGATTAGCGGCGGACGGGTGAGTAACACGTGGGCAACCTGCCTGTAAGACTGGGATAACACCGGAAGTCGGCGCTAATACCGGATAATTCTTCACCTCTCATGAGGTGAAGCTGAAAGTCGGTTTCGGCTGACGCTTACAGATGGGCCCGCGGCGCATTAGCTAGTTGGTGAGGTAACGGCTCACCAAGGCGGCGATGCGTAGCCGACCTGAGAGGGTGATCGGCCACACTGGGACTGAGACACGGCCCAGACTCCTACGGGAGGCAGCAGTAGGGAATCTTCCGCAATGGACGAAAGTCTGACGGAGCAACGCCGCGTGAGTGATGAAGGCCTTCGGGTCGTAAAACTCTGTTGTTAGGGAAGAACAAGTATCGGAGTAACTGCCGGTACCTTGACGGTACCTAACCAGAAAGCCACGGCTAACTACGTGCCAGCAGCCGCGGTAATACGTAGGTGGCAAGCGTTGTCCGGAATTATTGGGCGTAAAGCGCGCGCAGGCGGTCCTTTAAGTCTGATGTGAAAGCCCACGGCTCAACCGTGGAGGGTCATTGGAAACTGGGGGACTTGAGTGCAGAAGAGGAAAGCGGAATTCCACGTGTAGCGGTGAAATGCGTAGAGATGTGGAGGAACACCAGTGGCGAAGGCGGCTTTCTGGTCTGTAACTGACGCTGAGGCGCGAAAGCGTGGGGAGCAAACAGGATTAGATACCCTGGTAGTCCACGCCGTAAACGATGAGTGCTAAGTGTTAGAGGGTTTCCGCCCTTTAGTGCTGCAGCTAACGCATTAAGCACTCCGCCTGGGGAGTACGGCCGCAAGGCTGAAACTCAAAGGAATTGACGGGGGCCCGCACAAGCGGTGGAGCATGTGGTTTAATTCGAAGCAACGCGAAGAACCTTACCAGGTCTTGACATCCTCTGACACTCCTAGAGATAGGACTTTCCCCTTCGGGGGACAGAGTGACAGGTGGTGCATGGTTGTCGTCAGCTCGTGTCGTGAGATGTTGGGTTAAGTCCCGCAACGAGCGCAACCCTTGATCTTAGTTGCCAGCATTTAGTTGGGCACTCTAAGGTGACTGCCGGTGACAAACCGGAGGAAGGTGGGGATGACGTCAAATCATCATGCCCCTTATGACCTGGGCTACACACGTGCTACAATGGATGGTACAAAGGGTAGCGAAACCGCGAGGTGGAGCCAATCCCATAAAACCATTCTCAGTTCGGATTGTAGGCTGCAACTCGCCTACATGAAGCCGGAATCGCTAGTAATCGCGGATCAGCATGCCGCGGTGAATACGTTCCCGGGCCTTGTACACACCGCCCGTCACACCACGAGAGTTTGTAACACCCGAAGTCGGTGGGGTAACCGTAAGGAGCCAGCCGCCTAAGGTGGGACAGATGATTGGGGTGAAGTCGTAACAAGGTAGCCGTATCGGAAGGTGCGGCTGGATCACCTCCTTTCTAAGGAAAATGTCCTAACGGACATCACAGATTGTTCGACGGATTTTGTTTGTTTAGTTTTGAGAGAACAATCTCTCAAAACCTTGTTCCTTGAAAACTAGATAATCGTATAAGAAGAAGTCAAGAAAGAACCGAGTAATCGCCATTTTAGTTTTCTCTCTTATTTAATTAAGAAGAAAAAACCTTTTAGGTTAAGTTAGAAAGGGCGCACGGTGGATGCCTTGGCACTAGGAGCCGATGAAGGACGGTACTAACACCGATATGCTTCGGGGAGCTGTAAGTAAGCTTTGATCCGGAGATTTCCGAATGGGGGAACCCACTGCTCGTAATGGAGCAGTATCTTTATCTGAATACATAGGATAATGAAGGCAGACCCGGGGAACTGAAACATCTAAGTACCCGGAGGAAGAGAAAGCAATTGCGATTCCCTAAGTAGCGGCGAGCGAAATGGGAACAGCCCAAACCGAAAGGCTTGCCTTTCGGGGTTGTAGGACACTCTACATGGAGTTACAAAGGAACGGGGTAAATGAAGCGATCTGGAAAGGTCCGTCATAGAAGGTAAAAACCCTGTAGTTGAAACTTCGTTCCCTCCTGAGTGGATCCTGAGTACGGCCGGACACGTGAAATCCGGTCGGAAGCTGGGAGGACCATCTCCCAAGGCTAAATACTCCCTAGTGACCGATAGTGAACCAGTACCGTGAGGGAAAGGTGAAAAGCACCCGGAAGGGGAGTGAAACAGTTCCTGAAACCGTGTGCCTACAAGTAGTCAAAGCCCTTTTATGGGTAATGGCGTGCCTTTTGTAGAATGAACCGGCGAGTTACGATCCCATGCAAGGTTAAGTTGATGAAACGGAGCCGCAGCGAAAGCGAGTCTGAATAGGGCGATTTTAGTATGTGGTCGTAGACCCGAAACCAGGTGATCTACCCATGTCCAGGGTGAAGGTAGGGTAACACCTACTGGAGGCCCGAACCGACGCACGTTGAAAAGTGCGCGGATGAGGTGTGGGTAGCGGAGAAATTCCAATCGAACTTGGAGATAGCTGGTTCTCTCCGAAATAGCTTTAGGGCTAGCCTCACGTTGTAAGAGTCTTGGAGGTAGAGCACTGTTTGGACTAGGGGCCCTCATCGGGTTACCGAATTCAGACAAACTCCGAATGCCAAAGACTTATCCGTGGGAGTCAGACTGCGAGTGATAAGATCCGTAGTCAAAAGGGAAACAGCCCAGACCACCAGCTAAGGTCCCAAAGTATACGTTAAGTGGAAAAGGATGTGGAGTTGCTTAGACAACCAGGATGTTGGCTCAGAAGCAGCCACCATTTAAAGAGTGCGTAATAGCTCACTGGTCGAGTGACTCTGCGCCGAAAATGTACCGGGGCTAAACGTATCACCGAAGCTGTGGGTGGACACCATTAGGTGTCCGCGGTAGGAGAGCGTTCTAAGGGCGTTGAAGCTAGACCGTAAGGACTGGTGGAGCGCTTAGAAGTGAGAATGCCGGTATGAGTAGCGAAAGATGAGTGAGAATCTCATCCACCGAATGCCTAAGGTTTCCTGAGGAAGGCTCGTCCGCTCAGGGTTAGTCGGGACCTAAGCCGAGGCCGAAAGGCGTAGGCGATGGATAACAGGTTGATATTCCTGTACCACCTCTTTATCGTTTGAGCAACGGGGGGACGCAGGAGGATAGGGTAAGCGCACTGCTGGATATGTGCGTGTAAGCAGTTAGGCTGGTGAATAGGAAAATCCGTTCACCGTGAAGGCTGAGCTGTGATGCCGAGGGAAATATAGTACCGAAGTTCCTGATTCCACACTGCCAAGAAAAGCCTCTAGCGAGATAAAAGGTGCCCGTACCGCAAACCGACACAGGTAGGCGAGGAGAGAATCCTAAGGTGAGCGAGAGAACTCTCGTTAAGGAACTCGGCAAAATGACCCCGTAACTTCGGGAGAAGGGGTGCTCTTTGGGGTTAATCGCCCTGAAGAGCCGCAGTGAATAGGTCCAGGCGACTGTTTAGCAAAAACACAGGTCTCTGCGAAGCCGCAAGGCGAAGTATAGGGGCTGACGCCTGCCCGGTGCTGGAAGGTTAAGAGGAGGGGTTAGCGCAAGCGAAGCTCTGAATCGAAGCCCCAGTAAACGGCGGCCGTAACTATAACGGTCCTAAGGTAGCGAAATTCCTTGTCGGGTAAGTTCCGACCCGCACGAAAGGCGTAACGATCTGGACACTGTCTCAACGAGAGACTCGGTGAAATTATAGTACCTGTGAAGATGCAGGTTACCCGCGACAGGACGGAAAGACCCCATGGAGCTTTACTGTAGCCTGATATTGAATTTTGGTACAGCTTGTACAGGATAGGTAGGAGCCTTTGAAGCCGGAGCGCCAGCTTCGGTGGAGGCATTGGTGGGATACTACCCTGGCTGTATTGAAATTCTAACCCGCACCCCTTATCGGGGTGGGAGACAGTGTCAGGTGGGCAGTTTGACTGGGGCGGTCGCCTCCTAAAGAGTAACGGAGGCGCCCAAAGGTTCCCTCAGAATGGTTGGAAATCATTCGCAGAGTGTAAAGGCACAAGGGAGCTTGACTGCGAGACCTACAAGTCGAGCAGGGACGAAAGTCGGGCTTAGTGATCCGGTGGTTCCGCATGGAAGGGCCATCGCTCAACGGATAAAAGCTACCCTGGGGATAACAGGCTTATCTCCCCCAAGAGTCCACATCGACGGGGAGGTTTGGCACCTCGATGTCGGCTCATCGCATCCTGGGGCTGTAGTCGGTCCCAAGGGTTGGGCTGTTCGCCCATTAAAGCGGTACGCGAGCTGGGTTCAGAACGTCGTGAGACAGTTCGGTCCCTATCCGTCGTGGGCGCAGGAAATTTGAGAGGAGCTGTCCTTAGTACGAGAGGACCGGGATGGACGCACCACTGGTGTACCAGTTGTCTTGCCAAAGGCATCGCTGGGTAGCTATGTGCGGACGGGATAAGTGCTGAAAGCATCTAAGCATGAAGCCCCCCTCGAGATGAGATTTCCCATAGCGTCAAGCTAGTAAGATCCCTGAAAGATGATCAGGTTGATAGGTCAGAGGTGGAAGCACGGTGACGTGTGGAGCTGACTGATACTAATCGATCGAGGACTTAACCAAAAATGATTATTCGTTCTTTACACTTCTTTTTGATTATCTAGTTTTGAGGGAATGAACCTCAATTCAATAAGTCTGGTAATAATGGCGAGAAGGTCACACCCGTTCCCATACCGAACACGGAAGTTAAGCTTCTCAGCGCCGATGGTAGTTGGGACGAAAGTCCCTGTGAGAGTAGGACGTTGCCAGGCGGAAAGACAAAGAATTTATTCTCTGTCTTTTTTAATCCCTATTGTAAGGGTGACATTATTTTACTATAGTATTTTGACTCCGATGGTGTTAAAATACTAGTGTAGATTTGTTATCGGTATAAAACTTTTTTCGAAAGAAAATCTTTCGTAGAAGTTGACAATAACGAATCGTTATGGTAAGATAATTTTTGTCGCTAAGATAATTAATTGTTCTTTGAAAACTAAACAAACAAAAACGTCAACAATAAAAATATAGTGAATCTAGTATTCACTAGCCAACGTAACATTTATGAGCTAACTCATACTCTTTAATGGAGAGTTTGATCCTGGCTCAGGACGAACGCTGGCGGCGTGCCTAATACATGCAAGTCGAGCGAATCTTGAGGGGCTTGCCCCTCAAGATTAGCGGCGGACGGGTGAGTAACACGTGGGCAACCTACCTGTAAGACTGGGATAACACCGGAAGTCTGGTGCTAATACCGGATAATTCTTCACCTCTCATGAGGTGAAGCTGAAAGTCGGTTTCGGCTGACACTTACAGATGGGCCCGCGGCGCATTAGCTAGTTGGTGAGGTAACGGCTCACCAAGGCGACGATGCGTAGCCGACCTGAGAGGGTGATCGGCCACACTGGGACTGAGACACGGCCCAGACTCCTACGGGAGGCAGCAGTAGGGAATCTTCCGCAATGGACGAAAGTCTGACGGAGCAACGCCGCGTGAGTGATGAAGGCCTTCGGGTCGTAAAACTCTGTTGTTAGGGAAGAACAAGTATCGGAGTAACTGCCGGTACCTTGACGGTACCTAACCAGAAAGCCACGGCTAACTACGTGCCAGCAGCCGCGGTAATACGTAGGTGGCAAGCGTTGTCCGGAATTATTGGGCGTAAAGCGCGCGCAGGCGGTCCTTTAAGTCTGATGTGAAAGCCCACGGCTCAACCGTGGAGGGTCATTGGAAACTGGGGGACTTGAGTGCAGAAGAGGAAAGCGGAATTCCACGTGTAGCGGTGAAATGCGTAGAGATGTGGAGGAACACCAGTGGCGAAGGCGGCTTTCTGGTCTGTAACTGACGCTGAGGCGCGAAAGCGTGGGGAGCAAACAGGATTAGATACCCTGGTAGTCCACGCCGTAAACGATGAGTGCTAAGTGTTAGAGGGTTTCCGCCCTTTAGTGCTGCAGCTAACGCATTAAGCACTCCGCCTGGGGAGTACGGCCGCAAGGCTGAAACTCAAAGGAATTGACGGGGGCCCGCACAAGCGGTGGAGCATGTGGTTTAATTCGAAGCAACGCGAAGAACCTTACCAGGTCTTGACATCCTCTGACACTCCTAGAGATAGGACTTTCCCCTTCGGGGGACAGAGTGACAGGTGGTGCATGGTTGTCGTCAGCTCGTGTCGTGAGATGTTGGGTTAAGTCCCGCAACGAGCGCAACCCTTGATCTTAGTTGCCAGCATTTAGTTGGGCACTCTAAGGTGACTGCCGGTGACAAACCGGAGGAAGGTGGGGATGACGTCAAATCATCATGCCCCTTATGACCTGGGCTACACACGTGCTACAATGGATGGTACAAAGGGTAGCGAAACCGCGAGGTGGAGCCAATCCCATAAAACCATTCTCAGTTCGGATTGTAGGCTGCAACTCGCCTACATGAAGCCGGAATCGCTAGTAATCGCGGATCAGCATGCCGCGGTGAATACGTTCCCGGGCCTTGTACACACCGCCCGTCACACCACGAGAGTTTGTAACACCCGAAGTCGGTGGGGTAACCGTAAGGAGCCAGCCGCCTAAGGTGGGACAGATGATTGGGGTGAAGTCGTAACAAGGTAGCCGTATCGGAAGGTGCGGCTGGATCACCTCCTTTCTAAGGAAAATGTCCTAACGGACATCACAGATTGTTCGACGGATTTTGTTTGTTTAGTTTTGAGAGAACAATCTCTCAAAACCTTGTTCCTTGAAAACTAGATAATCGTATAAGAAGAAGTCAAGAAAGAACCGAGTAATCGCCATTTTAGTTTTCTCTCTTATTTAATTAAGAAGAAAAAACCTTTTAGGTTAAGTTAGAAAGGGCGCACGGTGGATGCCTTGGCACTAGGAGCCGATGAAGGACGGTACTAACACCGATATGCTTCGGGGAGCTGTAAGTAAGCTTTGATCCGGAGATTTCCGAATGGGGGAACCCACTGCTCGTAATGGAGCAGTATCTTTATCTGAATACATAGGATAATGAAGGCAGACCCGGGGAACTGAAACATCTAAGTACCCGGAGGAAGAGAAAGCAATTGCGATTCCCTAAGTAGCGGCGAGCGAAATGGGAACAGCCCAAACCGAAAGGCTTGCCTTTCGGGGTTGTAGGACACTCTACATGGAGTTACAAAGGAACGGGGTAAATGAAGCGATCTGGAAAGGTCCGTCATAGAAGGTAAAAACCCTGTAGTTGAAACTTCGTTCCCTCCTGAGTGGATCCTGAGTACGGCCGGACACGTGAAATCCGGTTGGAAGCTGGGAGGACCATCTCCCAAGGCTAAATACTCCCTAGTGACCGATAGTGAACCAGTACCGTGAGGGAAAGGTGAAAAGCACCCGGAAGGGGAGTGAAACAGTTCCTGAAACCGTGTGCCTACAAGTAGTCAAAGCCCTTTTATGGGTAATGGCGTGCCTTTTGTAGAATGAACCGGCGAGTTACGATCCCATGCAAGGTTAAGTTGATGAAACGGAGCCGCAGCGAAAGCGAGTCTGAATAGGGCGATTTTAGTATGTGGTCGTAGACCCGAAACCAGGTGATCTACCCATGTCCAGGGTGAAGGTAGGGTAACACCTACTGGAGGCCCGAACCGACGCACGTTGAAAAGTGCGCGGATGAGGTGTGGGTAGCGGAGAAATTCCAATCGAACTTGGAGATAGCTGGTTCTCTCCGAAATAGCTTTAGGGCTAGCCTCACGTTGTAAGAGTCTTGGAGGTAGAGCACTGTTTGGACTAGGGGCCCTCATCGGGTTACCGAATTCAGACAAACTCCGAATGCCAAAGACTTATCCGTGGGAGTCAGACTGCGAGTGATAAGATCCGTAGTCAAAAGGGAAACAGCCCAGACCACCAGCTAAGGTCCCAAAGTATACGTTAAGTGGAAAAGGATGTGGAGTTGCTTAGACAACCAGGATGTTGGCTCAGAAGCAGCCACCATTTAAAGAGTGCGTAATAGCTCACTGGTCGAGTGACTCTGCGCCGAAAATGTACCTGGGCTAAACGTATCACCGAAGCTGTGGGTGGACACCATTAGGTGTCCGCGGTAGGAGAGCGTTCTAAGGGCGTTGAAGCTAGACCGTAAGGACTGGTGGAGCGCTTAGAAGTGAGAATGCCGGTATGAGTAGCGAAAGATGAGTGAGAATCTCATCCACCGAATGCCTAAGGTTTCCTGAGGAAGGCTCGTCCGCTCAGGGTTAGTCGGGACCTAAGCCGAGGCCGAAAGGCGTAGGCGATGGATAACAGGTTGATATTCCTGTACCACCTCTTTATCGTTTGAGCAACGGGGGGACGCAGGAGGATAGGGTAAGCGCACTGCTGGATATGTGCGTGTAAGCAGTTAGGCTGGTGAATAGGAAAATCCGTTCACCGTGAAGGCTGAGCTGTGATGCCGAGGGAAATATAGTACCGAAGTTCCTGATTCCACACTGCCAAGAAAAGCCTCTAGCGAGATAAAAGGTGCCCGTACCGCAAACCGACACAGGTAGGCGAGGAGAGAATCCTAAGGTGAGCGAGAGAACTCTCGTTAAGGAACTCGGCAAAATGACCCCGTAACTTCGGGAGAAGGGGTGCTCTTTGGGGTTAATCGCCCTGAAGAGCCGCAGTGAATAGGTCCAGGCGACTGTTTAGCAAAAACACAGGTCTCTGCGAAGCCGCAAGGCGAAGTATAGGGGCTGACGCCTGCCCGGTGCTGGAAGGTTAAGAGGAGGGGTTAGCGCAAGCGAAGCTCTGAATCGAAGCCCCAGTAAACGGCGGCCGTAACTATAACGGTCCTAAGGTAGCGAAATTCCTTGTCGGGTAAGTTCCGACCCGCACGAAAGGCGTAACGATCTGGACACTGTCTCAACGAGAGACTCGGTGAAATTATAGTACCTGTGAAGATGCAGGTTACCCGCGACAGGACGGAAAGACCCCATGGAGCTTTACTGTAGCCTGATATTGAATTTTGGTACAGCTTGTACAGGATAGGTAGGAGCCTTTGAAGCCGGAGCGCCAGCTTCGGTGGAGGCATTGGTGGGATACTACCCTGGCTGTATTGAAATTCTAACCCGCACCCCTTATCGGGGTGGGAGACAGTGTCAGGTGGGCAGTTTGACTGGGGCGGTCGCCTCCTAAAGAGTAACGGAGGCGCCCAAAGGTTCCCTCAGAATGGTTGGAAATCATTCGCAGAGTGTAAAGGCACAAGGGAGCTTGACTGCGAGACCTACAAGTCGAGCAGGGACGAAAGTCGGGCTTAGTGATCCGGTGGTTCCGCATGGAAGGGCCATCGCTCAACGGATAAAAGCTACCCTGGGGATAACAGGCTTATCTCCCCCAAGAGTCCACATCGACGGGGAGGTTTGGCACCTCGATGTCGGCTCATCGCATCCTGGGGCTGTAGTCGGTCCCAAGGGTTGGGCTGTTCGCCCATTAAAGCGGTACGCGAGCTGGGTTCAGAACGTCGTGAGACAGTTCGGTCCCTATCCGTCGTGGGCGCAGGAAATTTGAGAGGAGCTGTCCTTAGTACGAGAGGACCGGGATGGACGCACCGCTGGTGTACCAGTTGTCTTGCCAAAGGCATCGCTGGGTAGCTATGTGCGGACGGGATAAGTGCTGAAAGCATCTAAGCATGAAGCCCCCCTCGAGATGAGATTTCCCATAGCGTCAAGCTAGTAAGATCCCTGAAAGATGATCAGGTTGATAGGTCAGAGGTGGAAGCACGGTGACGTGTGGAGCTGACTGATACTAATCGATCGAGGACTTAACCAATAGTAATGATTATTCGTTCTTTACACTTCTTTTTGATTATCTAGTTTTGAGGGAATGAACCTCAATTCAATAAGTCTGGTAATAATGGCGAGAAGGTCACACCCGTTCCCATACCGAACACGGAAGTTAAGCTTCTCAGCGCCGATGGTAGTTGGGACGAAAGTCCCCGTGAGAGTAGGACGTTGCCAGGCTTTTATTTTGGAGGATTAGCTCAGCTGGGAGAGCATCTGCCTTACAAGCAGAGGGTCGGCGGTTCGATCCCGTCATCCTCCACCATATTTTTTTGCCGTCGTGCTGAAAAACTAATATTACCATCTAAAAAATGCCGGCCTAGCTCAATTGGTAGAGCAACTGACTTGTAATCAGTAGGTTGGGGGTTCAAGTCCTCTGGCCGGCACCATTTTTTTAATAATGCGGGTGTGGCGGAATTGGCAGACGCACCAGACTTAGGATCTGGCGCCGCAAGGCGTGGGGGTTCGACTCCCTTCACCCGCACCATTTACA
The DNA here is from genome assembly GCF_030915385.1 of Neobacillus sp. PS3-12. Taxonomy (GTDB): domain Bacteria; phylum Bacillota; class Bacilli; order Bacillales; family Cytobacillaceae; genus JAEVLT01. The sequence goes on from NZ_CP133268.1 coordinate 2,940,225, forward strand.
TTTAAATAAATTGCGGAAGTAGTTCAGTGGTAGAACATCACCTTGCCAAGGTGGGGGTCGCGGGTTCGAATCCCGTCTTCCGCTCCAATGTTGCCGGGGTGGCGGAACTGGCAGACGCACAGGACTTAAAATCCTGCGGTAGGTGACTACCGTACCGGTTCGATTCCGGTCCTCGGCACCATTTTAAAAGATATGCGCCAGTAGCTCAATTGGATAGAGCGTCTGACTACGGATCAGAAGGTTATGGGTTCGACTCCTTTCTGGCGCGCCATTTTTTTACGGGAAGTAGCTCAGCTTGGTAGAGCACTTGGTTTGGGACCAAGGGGTCGCAGGTTCGAATCCTGTCTTCCCGACCATATTTAATATAATCATTTGGGGCTTTAGCTCAGCTGGGAGAGCGCCTGCTTTGCACGCAGGAGGTCAGCGGTTCGATCCCGCTAAGCTCCACCAAATAATATCATACGGAGGAATACCCAAGTCCGGCTGAAGGGATCGGTCTTGAAAACCGACAGGCGGGTTAAACCGCGCGGGGGTTCGAATCCCTCTTCCTCCGCCATGTTATTTTTTTTTATATTTAGCTTAATAGTTTCTATTGTCGCGGGGTGGAGCACGTTCGAATATGCTTCTTCGAATGTCTACAGCGCACCGATTGAGCTGCTGCTTGAGTAAGCTTTCTGAAATCGGGGCGGTTACCCAACTAAGAGCATGATTAATCTAAATAATTTTCTATTATCGCGGGGTGGAGCAGTTCGGTAGCTCGTCGGGCTCATAACCCGAAGGTCGCAGGTTCAAATCCTGCCCCCGCAATATGGTCCGGTAGTTCAGCTGGTTAGAATGCCTGCCTGTCACGCAGGAGGTCGCGGGTTCGAGTCCCGTCCTGGACCGCCACTATTTTTTAAGAAGAAAAATGGAGGGGTAGCGAAGTGGCTAAACGCGGCGGACTGTAAATCCGCTCCCTCAGGGTTCGGCGGTTCGAATCCGTCCCCCTCCACCATTTAGGGGTATAGTTTAAAGGTAGAACGAAGGTCTCCAAAACCTTTGGTGTGGGTTCAATTCCTGCTACCCCTGCCAATAGCGTAATGGCGGCTGTGGCGAAGTGGTTAACGCATCGGATTGTGGTTCCGACATTCGTGGGTTCGATTCCCATCAGCCGCCCCATAATAATCTAAAAAAATTTTTGGGCTATAGCCAAGCGGTAAGGCATCGCACTTTGACTGCGACATGCGTTGGTTCAAATCCAGCTAGCCCAGCTTATGGCAGCATAGCCAAGTGGTAAGGCAGAGGTCTGCAAAACCTTTATCCCCGGTTCGAATCTGGTGCCGCCTCCAAAAAATTTTGCGGGTGTAGTTTAATGGTAAAACTCCAGCCTTCCAAGCTGATGTCGTGGGTTCGATTCCCATCACCCGCTCCAAAATGGGCCTATAGCTCAGCTGGTTAGAGCGCACGCCTGATAAGCGTGAGGTCGATGGTTCGAGTCCATTTAGGCCCACCATAATTTTCCGCAGTAGCTCAGTGGTAGAGCTATCGGCTGTTAACCGATCGGTCGTAGGTTCGAGTCCTACCTGCGGAGTATATTTTCAGGAAAAATGTGTTAAAGCTGAAACATTCATGTTTCAGCTTTTTTTCGTTAGAAAGAAATTCCTATATCTGCCAGCAAAAAGTATGGAGAGGGATTGTGTTAAAGAGATAGTGCCCATGGTTAAAGAAAAAGAGGTAGCACGGGAACTAAAGAGTCCTACTAGTTCCCGTGCTCAAGAAAAACCAAGCGAGTAGAGGCATTAGTCGCAAAAACTCGAATTCACCTTATCCTATATTTTACCAATTCGGAATAATTGTGATTCCCCAAGATAAATTCCATCAAATAAATATATAATAAACTTAATATATATATATAGAAAGGAAACAACAAATGGGAAAAAGTAAACTGACATTTGAGGTTCAAGAAAATGAGTCTATTGGTGAATGTATCGAGCGAATGAAAAAGCTAGGGTATTCACCAACACGAAGGATAGAGAAACCAATTTTTCAAGAAGTCATAAATAATGATCAAACAACCTATGAACCGATCGGCAGACAAATTATTTTTGAAGCAAAAGAAAACGGTTAAAAATACGAACGTTAAATATTAACAGAAAAATATTGTTCGTTTTTGTTGACCGTTCTTAACATTAGTTGTTAAAATGAATGTGCGATAAGTTAATAGACGAATAACCCTCGTATAATAATGGGAATATGGCCCGTAAGTTTCTACCCAATTACCGTAAATAATTGGACTATGAGGGAAAGTGGATTGTATCAGAAATGATTAGCTTTTTTCGGTCATTTCATGGTACTTTTTCTGAGCGATTTATAAGCCCGGACAGACTGCTTTCTCTCACCAAGAAATATGGAGAAGAATCTGTTTTCGGGCTTTTTATTTTGATCATTTTGAGGTGGTATAACTTGGAAATGAAAGTAGCCGTCATTATGGGTAGTAAATCAGATTGGGAAACCATGAAGCATACCTGTGACGTTTTAGAAGCATTAGAGATTCCATATGAAAAAAAGGTAGTATCAGCACATCGTACGCCAGATTTGATGTTTGAGTACACTGAAACAGCCAGACATAGAGGAATTCAGGTGATTATTGCAGGAGCCGGAGGAGCCGCACATCTTCCTGGTATGGTTGCTGCGAAAACAACCCTTCCCGTCATCGGTGTTCCCGTTCAATCAAAGGCCCTAAATGGTCTTGACTCGCTTTTATCGATTGTTCAAATGCCTGCTGGAGTCCCGGTAGCAACTGTTGCGATTGGTAGGTCCGGAGCAGCCAACGCTGGGTTGCTTGCTGCCCAGATTTTGTCGATTACTGACAAAGAATTAGAAAAAAGGATAGAAAAGAGACGAGAAACAGCGAAAATTGCAGTATTGGAAAGTAGTGATGAACTTGTCTAAAAGGCATATACTGCCAGGACAAACTATTGGCATTATTGGTGGGGGACAACTTGGCAGAATGATGGCTCTTGCTGCAAAAGCAATGGGATACAGAGTCGCCGTACTTGACCCAGAGCCAGATTCTCCTTGTGGTCAAGTGTCTGATGAAAAAGTGGTAGGTGCATACGACGACCTGTCAGCTATTAAAAAGTTAGCAGAATTAAGTGATGTTATAACATATGAATTTGAAAACATCGATGCAGCCGCACTTGCATGGCTTTGTGAAAATGCTTATGTGCCACAAGGAACGAAGCTGCTTGACATATCACAGGATCGGATCAAGGAAAAGAGAGTCATTCAAAGCGCTGGTGTACAGGTAGCTCCTTTTGCAGTCATTCACTCGTTAGCAGAAATATATGATAATATGGAAAGGCTTAGCTATCCGGCAGTGTTGAAGACTTCTCGTGGAGGTTATGATGGGAAGGGCCAGCTAGTAATAAAGGAAAGTCAAGATATCGTAAAGGCTTCAGCCCTTCTTGAGCATGGTCCATGTGTCCTTGAAAAATGGGTTCCTTTTAAAAAAGAAATATCGGTCATCTTAACAGGTAGCATAAGCGGTGAAATCGCAGTGTTCCCCGTTGCGGAAAATACTCACTTTAACAATATTTTACATCAAACCATTGTACCGGCAAGAATTAGTGAACGTGCAAAAGATAAAGCAATTCAATATGCTAAAAAGCTTGCTCAACAATTTCATCTTGTCGGTACCTTGGCAGTAGAGATGTTTTTGACCGATGATGATGAGATTTACATAAATGAGCTTGCTCCTAGGCCTCATAATTCAGGTCATTATACGATTGAGGCTTGTGAAACTTCGCAATTCGAACAGCAGATCAGAGCAGTTTGTAATTTGCCGCTTGCATCGACTGATCTATTAAAACCAGCCTTAATGGTCAATATATTAGGAGAGCATCAAGCAATGGTATTAGAAAGAATGCCTGAGATGAAGGATTGGAAGGTACACTTTTACGGAAAAAAAGATCCTAAGGTAAAAAGAAAAATGGGCCATGTTACCATTCTAAGGGAGTCCGTTGAGACTGCCATTGAAGAAGCAAGCAAGAGCAATATTTGGGTAACTAATTAAGAAAAAAGTTTGGAGGCAAAGTTATGATCGATCGTTATACTCGCCCGGAAATGGGAGCAATTTGGACAGAGGAAAATCGTTTCAAAGCATGGTTGGAAGTTGAAATTTTAGCTTGTGAAGCATGGTCTGTTCTTGGGGATATTCCAAAGGAAGATGTTCAAAAAATTCGTAAAAATGCATCCTTCAATGTAGAGCGGATTAAAGAAATTGAAGAAGAAACAAGACATGATGTTGTTGCATTTACAAGAGCCGTTTCCGAAACTCTTGGCGAAGAACGAAAATGGGTTCATTACGGATTAACTTCAACAGATGTGGTAGACACTGCCCTTTCTTATCTATTAAAACAAGCGAATCAAATTTTATTAAAAGATATTGAAAATTTCATTGAGATTTTGAAAAACAAAGCAAAAGAGCATAAGTACACGGTTATGATGGGCCGTACACACGGTGTTCATGCAGAACCAACAACATTTGGCTTAAAGCTTGGCCTTTGGTATGAAGAAATGAAACGAAACCTGGAACGCTTCAAGCAGGCAGCAACAGGAATTGAGTTTGGAAAGATTTCTGGAGCAGTCGGCACATATGCAAATATCGACCCGTTTGTTGAAAAATATGTTTGCGAAAAGCTTGGGATTCAGCCAGCACCAATCTCTACGCAAACCCTGCAGCGTGACCGTCATGCCCATTACATGGGAACCTTAGCATTAATTGCCACTTCTATTGAGAAGTTTGCGACAGAAGTACGTGGGCTGCAAAAGAGTGAAACACGTGAGGTTGAGGAATTCTTTGCTAAAGGTCAAAAGGGTTCTTCGGCTATGCCACATAAACGAAATCCAATTGGTTCTGAAAATATGACAGGAATGGCAAGGGTCATCCGCGGTTATATGCTTACTGCTTATGAAAATGTAGCATTATGGCATGAGCGTGATATCTCCCATTCATCAGCAGAACGCGTCATTCTGCCAGATGCCACAATTGCTTTAAACTATATGCTTAATCGTTTTGCCAATATCATTAAGAACCTGACTGTTTTCCCTGAAAATATGAAACGGAATATGGATCGTACGCTTGGATTGATTTATTCACAGCGCGTTTTACTTGCTCTCATTGATAAAGGTCTCTCCCGCGAAGAGGCATATGACACTGTACAGCCAAAGGCTATGGAGGCATGGGAAACGCAGGTGCCATTCCGCCAGTTAGTTGAAGGTGAAGCGAAAATTACATCATTGCTGTCTCCAGAAGAAATTGCCGACTGCTTTGATTACCATTACCATTTGAAAAATGTCGATACCATTTTTGACCGTTTAGGTTTAGGCGAATAAGGGAGGGGGGTATACTCCTCCTTCCCAAACTTCGCAACGCAAAGATTCCCAATATTGAAAAATCAGGAGGCATTCCCATGAAAGAACTTCTCTATGAAGGAAAGGCAAAGAAAATTTATAGCACGGACGATAAAAATGTAGTTTTGGTTGAATATAAGGATTCTGCTACAGCTTTTAATGGGGTAAAAAAAGCGGAGATTACTGGTAAAGGCCGTTTAAATAATCAAATTACTAGTTTGCTCTTTTTGAAGCTAAAAGAACAAGGAATTGACTCCCATTTTATCGAGCAACTGTCTGAGACGGAGCAACTTGTTAAAAAAGTATCAATTATCCCTCTTGAAACAGTCGTTCGAAATTTTGCAGCCGGAAGCTTTTCTAAAAGATTGGGAATTGAAGAAGGAAGACCGCTAAAGAAACCGATCGTAGAGTTTTACTATAAAGATGATGAATTGGGTGACCCGCTGATTACAAACGATCACATTCTTGAATTGGAAGCAGCGACACTCGAAGAAATTGAAGTTCTTAAAGAAAAGGCACTACAAGTTAATGCAGTTTTATCAAGCTTTTTTGATGGACTTGGAATTCGCCTGATTGATTTTAAATTAGAGTTTGGTAAAGACCAGACAGGCAAAATTCTGCTTGCCGATGAAATTTCCCCTGATACATGCAGATTATGGGATAAACAAACAAATGAAAAGCTCGATAAGGATGTATTCCGCCGCGATTTAGGCAGTTTGACAGATGCCTATGAAACTATTCTAGCAAGATTGGGAGGAACACAAAATGTATAAAGTTAAGGTATTTGTAACGTTAAAGGAAAGTGTATTGGATCCACAAGGAACGGCTGTAAAGAATTCATTGAATTCTTTAAATTATAAAGAAATTGCTGATGTAAGAATTGGGAAATATATGGAATTAATCGTGGATAAATCTGATCGTAATCTTGATGAAGTTGTCAATGAAGTTTGCGACAAGCTCTTAGCAAATCCGATTATTGAGAACTATCGGTATGAAGTAGAGGAGGTCGTTACTAAGTGAAATTTGCGGTAATCGTCTTCCCAGGCTCCAATTGTGACATTGATATGTATCACGCAATTAAGGATGAACTTGGTGAACAAGTCGAGTATGTATGGCATGACGCAGAAAATCTTGCTGAATTTGATGGAATCTTGCTGCCAGGTGGATTTTCATATGGCGATTACTTAAGGACTGGTGCGATTGCCCGTTTTAGTAATGTCATGAACGAAGTAATCAAAGCTGCAGAAGCTGGCAAACCAGTTTTAGGTGTCTGCAACGGATTTCAGATTCTTCTTGAAGCAGGGCTTCTTCCAGGGGCAATGAAACGAAACGAGAGTCTTCATTTTATTTGTCGGCCGGTCGAATTAAAGGTTGAAAATAATAAAACGATGTTTACAGGTGAATATAATGAAGGTGAAATTATTACGATTCCAGTCGCACATGGTGAGGGAAACTACTATTGTGATGAAGAAACCTTTCAAAAGTTAAAAGAGAATAACCAAATCGTATTTACTTATGAAAATAATCCTAATGGAAGTTTGGCAAATATTGCAGGAATCGTAAATGAAAAAGGAAATGTTCTTGGAATGATGCCACATCCAGAAAGAGCGGTTGATGAGCTTTTAGGCTTCGCTGCTGGCTTAAAATTATTTCGATCAATTGTAAAGCATTGGAGGGAAGCAAATGTTATCAACGCTTGAACCAAATCCACAGCAAATTAAGGCAGAAAAAGTATACAAACAGATGGGATTATCCGATGAAGAATTTACATTGATTGAAAAAATTCTTGGACGTACTCCAAACTATACAGAAACAGGTCTTTTCTCTGTTATGTGGTCTGAGCATTGTAGTTATAAAACATCAAAACCAGTTCTTAAGAGATTCCCAACAACCGGGGAACGAGTTCTTCAAGGTCCTGGAGAAGGGGCGGGTATTGTTGACATTGGCGATGAGCAAGCGGTTGTTTTTAAAATCGAAAGTCACAACCATCCATCTGCCATTGAGCCCTATCAAGGAGCAGCAACAGGCGTAGGCGGAATTATCCGTGATGTTTTTTCAATGGGTGCAAGACCAATTGCCATGCTTAATTCACTTCGCTTTGGTGAATTAGATTCAGCAAGGGTCCGATATTTATTTAAAGAGATCGTTGCAGGGATCGCGGGTTATGGAAATTGCATCGGTATTCCGACTGTAGGTGGGGAAATCCAGTTTGATCCATCTTATGATGGCAATCCGCTCGTAAATGCGATGTGTGTCGGCTTAATCAATCATAAAGATATTAAAAAAGGGCAGGCCCATGGTGCAGGCAACACAGTGATGTATGTTGGAGCGAAGACAGGCCGTGACGGAATTCATGGTGCCACTTTTGCCTCCGAGGAATTATCCGCTGAATCGGATGAAAAACGTTCCGCTGTTCAAGTGGGCGATCCGTTCATGGAAAAGCTCTTGCTTGAAGCATGCCTGGAACTTGTTCATTATGAATCCCTTGTTGGTATTCAGGATATGGGAGCAGCCGGTTTAATCAGCTCTTCATCTGAAATGGCAAGTAAAGCGGGAATGGGTCTTGAAATGAACCTGGATCTTGTACCGCAGCGTGAAACAGAAATGACCCCATATGAAATGATGCTTTCGGAATCTCAGGAACGCATGTTGATCGTGGTTAAAAAAGGTCAGGAGCAGGAAATTGTTGATCTGTTTGCAAAGTATGGCTTAGAAGCTGTCTCAATCGGAAAAGTTACAGATGATAAAATGCTGCATTTATACCATAAAGGGGAATTGGTTGCAGATGTTCCAGTTGATGCTTTAGTAGCAGATGCACCTGTTTATCAGATGCCATCACAAGAACCTGCCTACTACCAGGAATTCCAAGCAATCGAAAATACAGTACCTCAAGTAGATAATAATAAAGAAACACTTTTAAAACTTTTAAGCCAGCCTACCATTGCAAGTAAAGAATGGGTATATGACCAATATGACTATATGGTACGGACAAACACAGTTGTTGCTCCAGGTTCTGATGCCGCAGTTCTAAGAATCCGCGGAACACGTAAAGCGTTAGCGATGACAACAGACTGTAATGCCCGCTATGCCTACTTGGATCCAAAAGTGGGCGGAGCGATTGCTGTAGCTGAAGCAGCGCGCAATATCATTTGTTCTGGTGCAGAGCCATTAGCAATCACCGATAACTTAAATTTCGGAAATCCGGAAAAACCTGAAGTATTCTGGCAGATTGAACAGGCTGCAGATGGAATGAGTGAAGCATGCCGCGCATTAAACACACCTGTTATCGGCGGAAACGTATCATTATACAATGAAACAAGCGGTACGGCGATTTACCCAACACCAGTTGTTGGAATGGTTGGACTAGTGAAGGATCTTAACGATATTACAACCCAGCAGTTTAAAAATGCCGGTGATTTGATCTATATAGTAGGGGAAACGAAGGATGAGTTTGGCGGCAGTGAACTGCAAAAGATATTAAATGGCAAGATCTTTGGTAAAGCTCCGGAATTAAACATTGAAGTTGAAAAAGAAAGACAAGACCAGATTTTGAAAGCTATTCAGGCTGGAGTAGTTGAATCTGCCCACGATCTTTCCGAAGGTGGACTGTCTGTGGCCTTATCAGAATGTCTCTTTGGAGCAAAAAATCTTGGAGCGACTGTAAAAATTTCTGGGAACCCAATTTCCGCTTTATTCAGTGAAACACAATCCCGTTTCCTTATTTCTGTGAAAAAGGAAAACCAAAGTGAGTTTGAAAAATTAGTAGAAGCAGAACTTATTGGGGAAGTAACATCATCAGAAAACTTACAAATTTTAGCTGAAGAAGCTCCTGTTTTAGAAGCCTCTGTTGTTGAGTTGAAAGAAGCCTGGAAAGGGGCGATTCCATGCCTGCTGAAATCAAGGGATTAAATGAAGAGTGCGGTGTTTTTGGAATTTGGGGACATATTGATGCAGCACAAATCACGTATTATGCGCTGCATGCCCTTCAACACCGCGGTCAGGAAGGTACAGGGATCGTGGTTTCCGATGGAAAAACACTGAAGGGTGCAAAAGGTGAAGGGCTTGTTACCGAAGTGTTTTCCTCTGATGTGATTCAAAAATTAACAGGAACAGCAGCAATTGGTCATGTTCGGTATGCAACAGCGGGCGGAGGCGGATATGAAAACGTCCAGCCGCTCTTGTTCCATTCTCAAACTGGCAGCCTTGCACTTGCCCACAATGGAAATCTTGTGAATGTTAGGTCATTGAAACATCAGCTTGAAGGACAGGGAAGTATCTTCCAAACGAGTTCAGATACCGAGGTTTTAGCGCATTTAATGAAACGGAGCGGTTATCAGGCAGTAAAGGACCAGGTTAAAAATGCTTTAACGATGTTAAAAGGGGCTTATGCTTATTTAATCATGACAGAAACGGAAATGATGGTCGCCCTTGACCCTCAAGGATTAAGGCCGCTTTCACTTGGCAGCCTGGGGAATGCATTTGTTGTTGCTTCTGAAACATGCGCACTTGATGTCGTTGGCGCAGAGTTTATCCGTGACATTATGCCTGGGGAATTGTTGATCATCAACGATAATGGAATGACATCAGAACGCTTTGCTGTTAATACTAAAAGATCCATGTGTGCGATGGAATATATTTATTTTTCAAGACCAGACAGTGATATTTTAGGAATCAATGTACATTCTGCACGTAAAAGAATGGGTAAACGCCTTGCAGCGGAAGTACCAATTGAAGCAGATGTGGTTACAGGTGTTCCCGATTCAAGTATCTCGGCAGCAATTGGTTATGCGGAAGCCTCAGGTATTCCTTATGAAATGGGATTAATAAAGAACCGCTATGTGGGCAGGACTTTCATTCAACCATCTCAGTCGTTAAGGGAGCAAGGCGTAAAAATGAAGCTGTCTCCTGTTCGCGGGGTTGTTGAAGGAAAGCGTGTCATCATGGTTGATGATTCAATTGTTCGGGGGACCACAAGCAGACGGATTGTAAAAATGTTAAAGGATGCAGGTGCGTTGGAGGTTCATGTCGTGATTAGCTCTCCACCGATTAAAAATCCTTGCTTCTATGGCATTGATACTTCATCGAAGGAAGAATTAATTGCCTCTGATAAGTCTGTTGAACAAATCAGGGAAATAATCGGTGCGGATTCCCTTACGTTCATTTCTTTAGAGGGTATGATTGAGTCAATTGGAAAACTTGATGATGGAGAGTCATCAGGCTTTTGCCTTGGCTGCTTTACTGGGAACTATCCGACAGAAATTTATCCAGATACATTGCAATACTATTACCAGAGTAAATAAATTAAAAAGCGGAAGCGACCGTTTAGCGACGTATGGACTGGAGCCAACCGACTGAGATAAAGGAAACACGAAGAGCGTAAGCGATTCGATGTTGACTTATCGTAGGGAGGTGGGCGAAGTACACTAGTCGCTGGGAGCTGGAGCTAGACAATTTGGGGGTGCCAACAATATGTCAAATGCTTATAAACAAGCAGGTGTAAATATCGAGGCCGGATATGAGGCTGTTACAAGAATGAAAAAACATGTCCAAAAAACAGTTAGGGCCGAGTATTAGGCGGCTTGGGCGGATTTGGAGGCATGTTTGATCTTTCAGTTCTAAACCTAAAAGAGCCAGTGTTAGTATCCGGAACGGATGGAGTTGGCACTAAACTGATGATCGCCTTTATGATGGACCGTCATGATACAATCGGGATCGATGCAGTAGCTATGTGTGTGAACGATATTGTCGTTCAAGGAGCCGAGCCACTTTATTTTCTTGATTATATTGCTTGCGGTGCAGCCGATCCGGCTAAAATTGAAGCCATTGTCAAAGGTGTGGCAGACGGCTGTGAGCAGGCAGGCTGTGCCTTAATTGGCGGCGAGACAGCTGAGATGCCCGGCTTGTATGACCAGAATGAATACGATCTTGCTGGATTTGCCGTTGGTGCAGCGGAAAAATCAAAATTGATTACAGGCGAAACGATTCAGCCTGGAGACGTGTTGATCGGACTTTCTTCAAGCGGTATCCATAGCAATGGTTACTCCCTTGTTCGAAAGGTATTTTTCAATGATGCAAAATGGTCGTTAACAAAATATGTAGAAGAACTAGGCTGTACACTTGGCGAGGAGTTGCTGAAGCCTACAAAAATATATGTAAAACCAATTCTTGCAGCACTAAAGAAGTTTAATCTTAAAGGGATTGCTCATATTACTGGCGGCGGATTTATTGAAAATATTCCAAGAATGCTGCCAGAGGGTTTAGGGGTAAAAATTAAGGAAAACAGCTGGCCGGTTCCACCTGTTTTTGATCTGATTTCTAAGCTTGGCCAAATTGAGCCAAAAGAAATGTACAATGTCTTTAACATGGGCATCGGTATGGTTATTGCTGTAAGTAAAGAGGAAGCTCCAGGCTTACTTGAACTATTAGCTCAATCTGGTGAAAAAGCCTTTGAAATTGGCGAGGTAACGAATCAAGAGGGCGTTGAAATTAATTAACGATTACGAGGTGTAAAAATGAAAAGTATCGCCATTTTTGCCTCTGGAAGTGGAAGCAATTTTCAAGCGATTATTGATGCCATTCAAGAGGGTAAACTTGATGCGCAGGTGAATCTTCTTGTTTGTGATCAACCGAATGCCTTTGTGATCGAACGTGCTAAAAATGCTGGCATTCCAAGTTTTGTTTTTCAAGCAAAACAATACAAGAGTAAGGAAGCATACGAAACGGAAATAATCGAGGAATTAAATAAACGGGATGTTGAATTTGTAGTATTAGCTGGTTATATGCGCTTAATTGGTCCTGGGTTCTTGAATGAATATCAAGGCCGTATTGTAAATATTCATCCATCCTTGTTGCCTGCTTTTCCGGGCAAGGATGCAATTGGTCAAGCGATCAGGGCAGGGGTAAAGGAAAGCGGCGTAACCGTTCACTTTGTCGATGAAGGCATGGATACTGGTCCAATGATCGCCCAGGAGGCTGTTTCCATTGATGTAAATGATACAAGCGAGAGCTTGCAACCAAAAATTCATGCGATTGAACATAAGCTGTATCCAGCTGTGCTCCAAAGACTATTTTCCCAAGGAGGAAATAAAAATGACGAAAAAGCGCGCACTTATTAGTGTTTCAGATAAAACAGGTGTGATTGATTTTGCTAAAGAATTAATTGAGCTCGGCTTTGAAATTGTTTCAACAGGCGGTACGAGTAAAGCTCTTCAAGAAAATGGAGTTCCAGTTATCGGAATCAGTGAAGTTACTGGATTTCCTGAAATTTTGGAAGGCCGTGTAAAAACCCTTCATCCAATGGTACATGGCGGCTTGCTTGGAAAACAGGACGATGAAGACCATTTAAAACAAATGAATGAACATCAAATCAAGCCTATTCATTTAGTGTGTGTTAACCTCTATCCATTCCAACAAACCATTGAAAAACCAGATGTAACAGTTCCGGATGCCATTGAAAACATCGATATTGGCGGACCTTCAATGCTTCGTTCTTCTGCAAAAAATCATCAGTATGTTACGGTTGTTGTTGATCCAATCGATTATGAAAAGGTAATCGCTGAATTCAAAGAAAATGGTGAAACTACGCTTGAAACAAGAAGAAAGCTTGCAGCAAAAGTATTCCGTCATACAGCAGCATACGACGCCATTATTGCAGATTATATGACCAACTTGGCACATGAGGAAACACCAGAAAAACTAACGGTTACATATGAATTAAAGCAGACACTTCGTTATGGGGAAAACCCGCATCAAAAAGCTGCTTTTTATCGTAAACCGCTGGGATCTAAGTTTTCAATTGCCAGTGCTGAGCAGCTTCATGGGAAAGAACTTTCTTATAATAATATCAATGATGCAAATGCAGCACTTGAAATTGTCAGAGATTTCAATGAGCCAGCTGCAGTAGCAGTTAAACATATGAATCCATGCGGAGTTGGAATTGGAAGTACTGCGTTTGATGCATTTACAAAAGCATTTGCGGCTGACCCTGTTTCGATTTTTGGCGGGATTGTTGCCTTTAACCGTGAAGTAGATGCGCAAACAGCCACAAAGCTTCATGAAATATTCCTTGAAATCGTAATTGCTCCCTCATTCTCAGATGAAGCTATGACTATTTTAACGGGGAAAAAGAATATTCGCTTATTAACAATTCCTTTTGACCAGCAGGAAAAACCAGAGTCGAAGATGGTAACCATTGAAGGTGGCTTATTGGTACAAGATCAGGACCGCTATACATTAGATGATGCGACCATTACAATTCCAACAAAGCGCCAACCGACAGAAGAAGAATGGAAAGCATTAAAACTTGGATGGGCTGTTGTGAAGCATGTTAAATCAAACGCCATTGTTGTTGCAGATAAAGATATGACACTTGGAATTGGTGCCGGACAAATGAATAGGGTTGGCTCTGCGGAAATTGCTCTTAAACAAGCCGGTGACAAAGCAACAGGTGCAGGACTCGCTTCAGATGCTTTCTTCCCTATGGACGATACTGTGGAAGCAGCAGCTAAAGCAGGTATTACAGCGATTATCCAACCTGGCGGATCTATTAAAGACGCAGATTCGATTAAAAAATGTGATGAATACGGAATTGCCATGGTATTTACGGGAGTAAGACATTTTAAACATTAATGGATGGAGTGGTGCAGGTGAACGTATTAGTGATTGGACGCGGCGGAAGAGAGCATGCCATCTGCCGAAAAGTTAGCGAAAGTGCCTTGGTTGAAAAAGTATTTGTTGCACCTGGAAATGACGGAATGGTGGATGTTGCTGAACTAGTTCCAATTGATGAAAAGTCTGGAGAACAGCTGATCCAATTTGCCAAGGAACAACAGATCGGTTTGACCATTATCGGACCAGAAATTCCCCTTCTTGATGGTCTTGCAGACCAATTTCAAGCGGAAGGATTGAAGGTATTTGGGCCAAGTAAGGCTGCTGCTGAAATAGAAGGAAGCAAGTCTTTTGCCAAAGAACTAATGAAAAAATACAAGATCCCAACCGCTGCATACGAGGTTTTTACTTCTTATGAAGAAGCAAGTAAATATGTGGAAGAAAAAGGGGCACCAATTGTCATTAAGGCCGATGGTCTTGCTGCTGGAAAAGGTGTTACTGTTGCTATGACGAAAGATGAGGCTTTAAAAAGCTTAGAAGAGATGTTACTTGGCAAAAAATTTGGTGAAGCCTCAAGCCAGGTTGTCATCGAAGAATTTTTAAGCGGGGAAGAGTTTTCATTAATGGCTTTTGTTAATGGTGAAAACGTGATTCCGCTTGAAATTGCACAGGACCATAAACGGGCTTTTGATGGTGACCAAGGTCCCAATACAGGGGGCATGGGAGCATATTCACCTGTGCCACACATTGGTGATGACACGGTTAAAGTCGCCATTGAAACGGTTTTAAAACCTGCAGCACGTGCAATGATTCAAGAGGGAAGAAGTTTTTGCGGTATTTTATATGCAGGGCTTATCAAAACGGCTGATGGTCCAAAGGTTATTGAATTTAATGCCCGCCTTGGTGATCCAGAGACGCAGGTGATTTTACCAAGGTTAACATCAGATTTGGTTGGAACGATTTTAGAAATCCTTGAAGGTGGTACACCTAAGCTTTCTTGGGACCAAAAGAAGATGATTGGTGTTGTTGTTGCTTCAAGTGGGTACCCTGAAAACTACGAAAAAGGTGCGGTCCTTAAGGGAATAGAAACTTTTTCAGATGAGATTTTTACTTTCCATGCAGGAACTGTAAAAAATGAGTCAGGAGAATTTGTAACGGCCGGAGGCCGAGTTCTCCTTGTGGGTGCAAAGGCAGAAAATTTAGGGGAAGCAAGTAAAAAGGTTTACAAGGAATTAGAGAAATTAAACTGTGACGGAGTTTTCTACCGAAAAGATATTGGATATAAAGCTATCGGGCACCTCACTTATTAGAAATTTCAGAGTCTCCTCTGCCTAAAGAAGGCAGAGGAGACAACTTTACTATTATGGTTAAATCATTTGCTCTTCAAAAATCCCTTCCATGGAGTCTCTTGATGCATTACAGCTATCCGCATGGCTTTGTTTGCTTTCATTTTGCTTATTTTTTTCGTATAGGAGAGTTAACGGGCAGAAACGAAGAATGCCTTCAGCAACCTTCATGGCACCAAGCATGGTCAAGATTAAATAAGAATCACGCCATGGGCGCTTTACAATTTTTGCTGTACTCCAAGCCACTACGGTCAGTCCTAGGGTAATTCGAATTAAGGCGTTAACGATATTTATATTTTGTTTTACAATCATAATTGTTCACTCCTTCACAAGGTTTCAAAAAATGTTCAAACTTCTTTAATGCGTTACTACCATATATATGGTAGTATTAACTTACAAGTTTTTGTAAGGGCTTTCTTTTATAGAGATATAATATTACTATCCGAATATTTTGTAATTTAAACTGAAATTTTATTATAAATTGTTATTTTAATAAAACGAAAAGCTTTACTTAACTAGAATAAACTATTATCCCAAAAGGAGGGATGGACATGCTTGAACAGCGTTATCGATGGAAAAACAGGCAAATACGTGAACATGTATCGGTACTGGAAGGCAAAACTTCTCCCACCATTTTATTAAAAAATGCATTATATTTAAATCAAGCTCTACGTCAATGGATACGCGGGAATATTTGGATTTACCAAGATCGGATCGTTTATGTTGGTAACCAATTACCGGAATGTGTGGAGGACTGCGAAATTGTTGATTGTACAAATGAAATCATTGTACCCGGATATATTGAGCCACACAGCCATCCGTTTCAGTTATATAATCCCCATTCTATTGCAGAATATGCAGCAAAAACAGGAACAACAGCCTTAATCAATGACAACATGGCCATTATTTTGCACTTAAATAAAAAGGAAGCGTTTTCATTGATGAGGGATTTGCGGTCGATTCCCTCAGCGATGTTTTGGTGGTGCCGTTTTGATGCACAGTCAGAGATCATGCATGAGGAAGAAATTTTTTCACATAGTAATGTTAAATCATGGTTAGAACATGATGCCGTCTTACAGGGCGGTGAACTATCCGGCTGGCCAAAGCTATTGGACGGCGATGATATGATGCTTCATTGGATCCAAGAAGCAAAAAGGATGCGTAAACAGATTGAAGGCCATTTTCCGGGTGCATCCGAAAAGACGCTCGCAAAAATGATGCTGTTTGGGGCAGATTGTGATCATGAAGCAACATCAGGTGAGGAAGTATATGACCGTTTAATGCAGGGGTATATGGCAACATTGCGTCATTCATCAATTCGTCCTGATCTGCCTAATATATTAGATGAATTAAAACGGTTAGGCGTTCAAGCCTATGACAAATTGATGCTTACAAATGATGGATCTTCGGCCAGCTTTTATAAAGATGGCATGATCGACCGAATGATTAAAATTGCGATTGACAAGGATATACCGCCAATTGATGCATACAATATGGGAACCATAAATGTTGCACGGTATTATCATATTGAACATTTACATGGAAGTATTGCAACAGGCAGAGTTGCTAATCTCAATTTTCTTTCGGATATTAAAAACCCAACGCCAACAGCTGTACTTGCAAAAGGAAAGTGGATTAAGAAGGAAGGAAAAGAATACCAAGCTTTTACGCCATTAAATTGGGATGAATATAATTTAAAACCACTAAAGCTTGATTGGGATTTAACGTATGATGATTTACAATTTTCCATGCCATTTGGGATTAAAATGGAGGATTCCGTTATCACTAAGCCTTATTCAATTTCGATTGATTCCTTAGATGATATGCTTTCCTTTGACCATGATGAGTGCTTTTTTGTCCTTATTGATAAAAATGGTAATTGGCGGATAAACACATTCTTAAAAGGATTTGCGAACAAGTTATCAGCATTGGCCAGTTCATTCTCAAGCACGGGAGACATTATATTAATTGGAAAAAGCAAGGCTGATATCATTTGTGCTTTCAATCGCATGAAAGAACTGGGCGGGGGGATTGTCTTAGCTGAAAATGGACAAATTGTTTCCGAACTGCCATTGCCGCTTCATGGGATTATGTCCGATCTATCTGTTGAGGAATTAATGGGTCAGGAGCAAAATTTACAGGAAGAATTAAAAAAACGCGGCTACTCATTTAGCGATCCTATTCATAGTTTACAGTTCTTTTCCGCAACTCATTTGCCATATATTCGTATTACACCAAGAGGAATGTATGATGTTATGAACAAAACAGTACTCTTTCCGTCAATAATGCGTTAAAATGTAAAAGTAAATAGTGTTAATATAAAGACTTAAGTACGGGCGGAGGAAAATAGGGATGTGTTAAGGTAATGAAAAAATGGGCGATTTTGCTGCTGGCATTTCTGTTACTCCTTGCTGGCTGTGGTCAAAAACAAGCTAATAATAGCAGCCAAAAAGAAGTTAAAAAGCCAGAAAAAAGTGAAAAGAAAGTAAGCGATGTCATTACTGAACCAAAAGACCCATATACCTTTCCACTAACAGGTAAGGGCTCAAAAACAAGCACTGACGGCAGGGCTGTTGCCGTTATGATTAATAATCACCCGGATGCAAGACCTCAATCTGGATTGAATAAAGCCGATCTTGTTTATGAGTTGTTAGCGGAAGGAGATATTACTCGCTTTCTTGCCGTTTTTCAAAGTGAAAAACCTGAAAATATTGGACCTATCCGCAGTGCAAGAGCGTACTATCTAGAATTGGCAAAAGGGCTAAGTGCTTTATATATTGCACATGGTTATAGTCCAGAGGCAAAACAAATGTTAGACAATGGCTATCTTGATAATTTAAATGGGATGGTTTATGACGGTACTCTTTTTCAAAGAGCAAGTTTTCGGAAAGCACCGCATAATTCATATATTACATATGAAAATGTGCTAAAGGGTGCTCAGCTGAAAAAATATTCGATGACAGGTGCGCCGCCAGCTTTTTCATTCTTAACCGATGAGGAGAGTAAAAACATAACAAGTGACACAGCCACATCTGCACTCATTACCTATTCATCAAACAAAATGTTTGATTGCTTGTATCAATATGATTCCGAACTTGGTCGATATAAGCGTTTTTCAGGCGGGGCACAAACGGTTGACCTAGAAACTAAGGAGCCCATTCTGCTGGATAATATTTTTATTGTCGAGGCGGTACATCAAGTAATCGATTCTGCGGGTCATCGTAATATCAATTTACAGTCTGGCGGAAAAGGTTATTTACTCCAAAAGGGTAAGGTGAACCAAGTTGAATGGAAAAATGTGAACAATCGAATTGTTCCATTTAAAGATGGTAAGGAAGTCCCTTTTGTTCAGGGGAAAACGTGGGTGAATGTTGTCCCAACAACCCCAGGCCTGCTAAAGAGTGTATCATTTAATGTAAAATAAGACTAAAAGGGGCATAATGGATGCAAATAGATAAATTACGAGGAAAAGAACTTGATCAATTGTTTAAAGCCGTTCTTTCTTTAAAGGATTTAGAGGAATGTTATCGTTTTTTTGATGATTTATGCACAATTAATGAAATCCAATCGTTAGCACAACGACTTGAAGTAGCAAGAATGTTGCGCGAAGGAAACACCTATCATAAAATTGAAACAGAGACAGGGGCAAGTACAGCCACAATTTCACGTGTGAAACGGTGTTTAAATTATGGAAATGATGCTTATGAATTAGCCCTTGAACGGATTAAAGAGAAAAAAGAAACCCCAATAGACGAATCCTAAAAAGCCGAAGTGAAAACAAACTTCGGTTTTTTCTTTTACTGGATATCATTTCTATCATTACAACTACTGTTTTCTTTTTGAATCGTTTCAGCTAATGCTATAATGTTGTAATGGAATAGTGAATTGGAGGATTTAAAGGATGTATAACTTTCGAGAATGGCGCCACGTGTTTAAACTTGACCCTAATAAAGAACTTTCTGATCAGGATCTGGAAAAAATCTGCGAATCAGGAACTGATGCAGTCATTGTTGGTGGAACAGATAACGTCACCCTCGAAAATGTCCTGGACTTAATGGCAAGAATCCGGCGTTATACCGTTCCATGCGTACTTGAGGTTTCAAGTGCCGAGACCGTAACACCAGGTTTTGATCTATACTTTATTCCCACCATTTTAAACACTAGTGATGCTAAATGGATTACCGGACTGCACCATCAGGCAGTAACAGAATTTGGTGAAATTATGAATTGGGAAGAAATCGTCATCGAAGGCTATTGCATCTTAAATGAAGAATGCAAGGCAGCAAAGCTTACAAGTGCCAATACAAATTTGGGTGTTGAGGAAGTTAAAGCCTATGCCATGATGGCAGAAAAAATGTTCCATCTGCCGATCTTTTATCTTGAATATAGCGGTATGTATGGTGATGTAAACCTGGTTGCTGAGGTGAAGAAAATCCTCGGAGAAAATACCATTCTATTTTATGGCGGCGGTATTTCCAGCTCTGAGCAGGCGCATGAAATGTCCGAGTTTGCTGATGTTACAGTTGTAGGAAATGCGGTTTATGAAAATCTGAATGCAGCCATAGGTACAGTTAAAGCAGTAAAATCTGTGCTTTCTTAGCCATTGTTAATTTTTCGAAAATAAGTTAAACTTTAGAGAACAAATGTTTGTATAAAGGGTGAAATATAAATGCAATATTTGACGGATAAGCTCCTAAATGGCTTAAATCCTGAACAGCAAAATGCAGTTAAAGCTACTGACGGCCCGTTATTAATCATGGCTGGCGCCGGAAGTGGAAAAACAAGAGTATTAACCCACAGAATTGGTTATTTAATTGTTGAAAAAGGGGTTAATCCATATAACATCTTGGCGCTTACATTTACGAACAAAGCAGCCCGCGAAATGCGCGAACGGATCGGAAAAATGATGGGCGGTACAGCTGATGAAATATGGATCTCCACATTCCACTCCATGTGCGTTCGAATACTAAGGCGCGATATCGACAGACTTGGATTTAACCGTAACTTTACAATCCTTGATACCACCGATCAGCAATCTGTCGTTAAAGGAATTCTCAAGGATAAAAATATTGATCCGAAAAAATTTGACCCGCGTGCCATTTTAGGTTCGATTAGCTCCGCAAAAAATGAAATGATTGATCCTGAAGAATACGCAAAGCTTGCGGGCGGTTATTTTGATCAGGTGGTAAGTGATGTTTACACGGAATATCAAAAGCGCCTCCGGAAAAATCAGGCACTGGATTTTGATGATTTGATTATGACGACGATTCAATTATTTAAACGGGTCCCTGATGTTCTTGAATATTATCAACGTAAATTTCAATATATTCATGTCGATGAGTATCAAGATACAAACAAGGCACAATATTTGCTTGTAAAGCAATTAGCGAACCGCTTTAAAAATCTTTGTGTGGTCGGTGACTCTGATCAGTCGATTTACAGATGGCGGGGAGCGGATATTGCCAATATTCTTTCCTTTGAAAAAGATTATCCCAATGCAAAAGTGATACTGCTGGAGCAAAATTATCGCTCGACAAAACGGATTCTTTTAGCAGCCAATAAAGTGATTGAAAACAATGCTAATCGAAAAGCTAAAAATCTTTGGACGGAAAACCCCGAAGGCAACAAGCTGGTTTATTACAGAGCTGATAGCGAACAGGGTGAAGCCCAATTTGTTGCAGGTAAAATCAAAGAATTAACAAGGGACAAGTACAAGTATTCCGACATTGCCGTTCTTTACCGTACCAACGCCCAATCCCGTGTAATGGAGGAAGTACTTCTAAAATCAAATATTGAATACTCCATTGTTGGCGGAACTAAGTTCTATGACAGAAAAGAAATCAAGGATATGTTGTCTTATTTACGATTAGTCTCCAATCCGGATGATGATATTAGTTTGCGGCGTGTTATTAATGTTCCAAAAAGGGGAATTGGTTCAACATCCGTTGATAAAATCGCTAATTTTGCAGCAATGCATGATCTATCCCTCTATCAGGCTCTTGAATCGATAGAATTAGTTGGCTTAAGCCCAAAAACAACTAAAGCAGCTATTGAGTTTCGTGATTTAATCGGCAATTATACCCGTATGCAGGAGTTTCTTTCCGTTACAGAGCTGGTTGAGGAAGTTTTGGAAAAGTCAGGTTACCGTGAAATGCTAAAGGCTGAAAAATCACTTGAAGCCCAAAGCCGCCTTGAAAACCTTGACGAATTATTATCTGTTACAAAAAGCTTTGAAGAGTCAAGTGAAGATAAAACCTTGGTTGCTTTTTTAACAGATTTAGCTCTTGTAGCTGATATTGATTCGATGGATGACGATGGTGAAAAAAGTGATGCGGTTGTTCTCATGACGCTGCATTCAGCTAAGGGTTTAGAGTTTCCTGTTGTTTTTCTTATTGGTTTGGAAGAAGGAGTATTCCCGCATAGCCGTTCCTTAATGGAAGAAGCGGAAATGGAAGAGGAACGTCGTCTTGCCTATGTTGGGATCACAAGGGCAGAACAAACCCTGTTTCTTACGAATGCCCAAATGCGAACATTGTTCGGTAGGACCAACATGAACCCTGCATCCCGATTTATTAAGGAAATTCCTGTGGATCTTATAGAAGGTGTTGAACCTGTCTCAAAAGCTGGCTCGCCGTTTGGCTTAAAAGGGAAGGCATTTGGTGCTTCTGGTGCTTCGTTGGGGTCAACAGTGGCAAGGAAGTCTGTCATGCTTCCTGTTAGGTCAGCCTCATCGACAGGTGGGGATGAACTTTCCTGGAAGGTAGGCGACAAAGCAGCACATGGCAAGTGGGGGACTGGAACCGTTGTAAGTGTTAGAGGTGAGGGTGAATCTACTGAACTTGATATTGCTTTCCCAAGTCCAACAGGTATTAAACGTTTGCTGGCCAAATTTGCGCCAATTAAAAAAGCTTAATGTATGAAAGGGTTGGATATATGGACCTTAATGCAGCACAACAAAAAGTTAACGAACTGCGGGATTTATTAAATCAATATGGTCATGAATATTATGTTTTAGATAAACCAACAGTTCCAGATGCAGAGTATGACCGTTTGATGAGAGAATTAATGGATCTCGAAGAAAAGTTTCCTGAACTAAAATCAGCGGATTCGCCGACAGTACGCATTGGTGGCACTGTTTTAGATATGTTCGAAAAAGTCGTTCACGAGATTCCTTTGCTTAGTTTAGGAAATGCCTTTAATGAACAGGACTTGCGGGATTTTGACCGTCGCATCCGCCAAGTTGTTGGTGAAGATTATTCCTATGTATGTGAATTAAAGATTGATGGCTTGGCAGTATCATTGCGCTATGAGAATGGATTATTTGTCCAAGGTTCCACTCGCGGGGATGGTACGATTGGGGAAGATATTACTTCAAATCTTAGGACGATCAAATCACTCCCGCTCCGTCTTCGCGAAAATGTTTCAATTGAAGTGCGCGGTGAGGCCTTTATGCCAAAGCGTTCTTTTGAAGCATTGAATAAGGTGAAAGAGGAACGGGGAGAAGAACCGTTTGCCAATCCAAGGAATGCGGCAGCAGGTTCCCTCCGTCAGCTGGATCCTAAAATTGCCGCAACACGCAATCTTGATGTCTTTTTATATGGAATTGGAGATGTTGGGGAAAGCGGAGTCGTATCACACAGTGAGGGGCTTGATTACCTCGATCACTTGGGATTTAAAACAAATAAAGAGCGAAGAAAGTGTGCCAACGTCGATGCTGTGATTGAATTTGTGAATAGCTGGGTGGAACGGCGTCCGAACCTTCCATATGAAATTGATGGTATTGTGATTAAGGTGGATTCTCTGGCACAGCAAAGTGACTTAGGGACCACTGCTAAAAGTCCGCGTTGGGCGATTGCATTCAAATTTCCGGCTGAAGAAGTTGTGACGACGCTTTTAGCGATTGAATTAAACGTAGGAAGAACGGGTGTAGTAACACCTACTGCTGTATTAGCACCTGTAAAGGTTGCCGGATCGACGGTTCAGCGGGCTTCTTTACATAATGAGGATTTAATCCGTGAAAAGGACATCAAAATTGGCGACAAGGTTGTTGTTAAAAAAGCTGGGGATATCATTCCAGAGGTCGTAAACGTGATTGCGGAACAACGAACAGGCGAAGAAGTTGATTTCCAGATGCCGACGCATTGTCCTGAATGTGAGAGTGAGCTTGTTCGGCTTGAGGGTGAAGTGGCCTTACGATGCATCAATCCGAAATGTCCTGCGCAAATACGCGAAGGCTTGATCCATTTTGTTTCACGAGATGCGATGAACATTGAGGGCTTGGGTGAAAAAGTAATCAGTCAGTTATTTTCTGAAAAGCTTATTAAAGATGTCGCTGATATTTATAAGCTGACAAGTGAGCAGTTGCTCGGACTTGAAAGAATGGGAGAGAAATCTGTCTCCAACCTCATTACTGCGATCGAAGCTTCGAAATCCAACTCGCTTGAAAAATTGTTATTTGGGCTTGGAATTCGCCATGTAGGAGCCAAAGCTGCCAAAACGCTAGCGCAGGTCTTTGGAACAATGGACAAGTTAGCCGAAGCCACCGAGGATGAGCTCAAATCTATTAATGAAATCGGCGATAAGATGGCTGATTCGATTGCTGCTTTTTTTACAAAAGAGGAAGCACAAGAGCTGCTTAAAGAGCTGGTGATAGCCGGAGTAAATATGGAATATAAAGGTCCGATGCCGATTTCAGTGGAGCAATCCGACAGCTTCTTTGCTGGCAAAACAGTTGTTTTAACCGGGAAACTTGAGCGTCTCACTCGAGGCGAAGCTAAGGATAGAATTGAAAGCTTGGGTGGCAATGTTGCAGGGAGTGTCAGCAAGAAAACAGATCTGGTCATTGCTGGAGAAGATGCTGGTTCAAAACTAACAAAGGCAGAGCAGCTTGGCATTGAAGTTTGGGATGAGGATAAACTGTTGGAAGAATTAGAAAAATAAGAGGTGTTAACGGCGTGAGAAAACTCTCATTACTCGCCTTTTCTCTGATCTTTTTGCTAAGTGCGTGCAGTGCACCAAATTTTCAAAAGCAAAATGATGTGGTTCAAACGAATAAAAAGTCAAGTGGAAAATCCATTATTCCGAAGTATAAAATTTCAGGGGATTACTACCAGACTATTCTGCCGTTTGTGCCAGGAGAAACACGAGGTATGGTCGTAAGTAATTTGAATACAAGATATGATATCGATGAATTTGAAACTGGATTAATGCGAGTAGCACAAAATAAATTTAATCCAAGTAAATATTTTTTCCGTGAAGGCCAGGAAATTAAAAGGGCCGATGCCCAAGCTTGGCTTGGCAGAAAAACGGACCAAAACAGTAATGGACTAAATCCGACTGATACTGCAGGAGATAATTCAACACCAATGTATTTGTCGCAAATCCTGGAGCATGACTATATGGTCAAAGATAGCAATAATACAGTAAAACTTGGCGGGGTCGTTATTGGTCTCGCACTAAATTCAACCTATTATTATCAAACGGTCCAGTATGGTCCTACCTATGAAAAAGCCATTTCAGATCAAGACCTAACGGCACAAGGAAAACAAATGGCACAAACAATCTTGACCAGATTAAGAGATATGAAGGATCTTAAAGATGTTCCGATCACTTTTGCTTTATTTAAAGCACAAAGCAAGTCATCTGTCGTCCCGGGAAACTTTTTCTCTTATAATGAAGTTGATAACAGCAGTTCAAGCCTAGGAAGCTGGAGCAGTATTAATGAGAAATATTCTTTATTTCCATCAACTGAAGCTCAAAACGATCATCGTGATGACTTAACGGCTTTCTTGAACTTCAAGCAAGATGTGGAACAATATTTCCCTAATTTCAATGGAGTTATTGGGAAGGCGTTTTATGTAGATGACCAGCTTCAAAATCTTGATATTAATATTCCGATTCAGTTCTATGGAAAAACTGAAGCCATTGGATTCACCCAATATGTAACAGGATTGGTGATGGAGCATTTTCCAAAATATATCACTGTCACAGTAAATGTAAGTTCCGTAGATGGTCCAGAAGCCTTGATTGAGCGTAAAGCAAATCAAAGTGAACCATATGTTCATATCTATTAGTTTATCCTTCGCGCAAGTACCAAAAAATGGTACCTGCGCTTTTTTATTGTTCATCTTTTCTTGTAAATTTAGATAGTGACAAAAATGTGAAAGATTTCACATAAATAAGCAAAATGTGACGTACTTCACAAATTTTTAGTGCTACTTGAGTTTACAATATTAGCATAGAGAAAACGTCAATCAGCCATATTTTAATATAAATCATTAATCACAAGAGGAGAGGTCAACGATGCATAAGAAAAAGCTAGTCATGATCGGGAATGGAATGGCCGGGGTAAGAACAATTGAAGAAATTATCAAGATTGCACCTGAAAAATTTGAAATTACGATTTTCGGAAAAGAGCCATACCCAAACTATAATCGGATAAAGTTATCCAACATCCTCCAAGGGGATACAAGTTTTGATGAAATTATCATTAACTCATTAGAATGGTATGAAGAAAACCAAATTCAATTATATACAGGCGAAACTGTTGAAAAAATTGATGTACAAGCTAAGCAGGTCGTGACTGCAAACGGACTTGTTGCAGCGTACGACGAACTGATTATCGCAACAGGTTCAGAGTCGTTTATTTTACCAATCCCAGGTGCGGATCAAGAGGGTGTAACCGGTTTTCGTGATATAAATGATTGTGAAATGATGATCAATCAAGCTCGCAATTTTAAAAAAGCAGTCGTCATTGGCGGCGGACTGCTTGGACTTGAAGCGGCTAGAGGCTTGCTGAACTTAGGCATGGAGGTTGAGGTAGTCCATTTAATGGCGGATTTAATGGAGCGCCAGCTGGATCCTGTTGCATCATCCATGTTGAAAAAGGAACTCGAGCAACAGGGTATGAAATTCTTAATGGAAAAAGCAACCGTTGAAATTCTAGGTGATGATCGGGTTACAGGCCTCCGCTTTAAAGATGGAACAGAAACCAAAGCCGATTTAGTTGTCATGGCGATTGGAATAAAACCAAATACTCAAATGGCTAAAAACAGCGGCATTTGTGTTAACCGAGGAATTATGGTTAACGATTTTATGGAAACAACCAGTGAAAATGTTTATGCGGTTGGTGAATGTGCTGAACACCGTGAGATTGTCTACGGTCTTGTTGCACCGCTTTATGAGCAAGGAAAAGTGCTGGCAAGCAAAATCTGCGGCAAAGAAACAAATCCATATGAAGGCTCTATTACTGGTACGCAATTAAAGGTTGCTGGAGTAGACCTGTTCTCAGCAGGAGAAATTTTTGAAGATAACACAACAAAAGCGATTAAAATTCATAATGATTTTGATGGAGTTTATAAAAAAATCCTTATCAGGGATAACAATATCGTCGGTGTTGTTCTTTATGGTGATACAAAAGACAGCACCAAGTTATTCCGGATGCTGACCAAAAAAGAAGACATTAGCGGCATGACAAGTACTTCGATTCTACAAGCGCAAGATGGCGCCGGTGACAGTAATGATGTGGCGTCAATGCCGAATGATGAATTAATTTGCGG
The DNA here is from genome assembly GCF_030915385.1 of Neobacillus sp. PS3-12. GTDB lineage: Bacteria > Bacillota > Bacilli > Bacillales > Cytobacillaceae > JAEVLT01. The sequence continues at coordinate 2,967,130 of NZ_CP133268.1, forward strand.
CTGCAACGGCGTTACAAAAGGTGCGATTGTGGAAGCCATTAACTCCCAGGGATTAACTACCCTTGATCAAGTGAGTCAATGCACTAATGCCGGCCGTTCATGCGGCCGCTGCAAACCAATGGTGAGTCAAATTTTAGCTCATACCCTTGGTGATAAATTTGATGCATCAGCTCAAAAGACAAGCCTTTGCGGCTGCACTACTTTAAGCCGCGATGAAGTAGTTGCGGAAATTAAGGAAAAAGGCTTAACAACAATTAAAGAAGTCATGAATGTACTTGAATGGAAAAATGAAGAAGGTTGTACAAAATGCCGCCCTGCTCTTAACTATTTACTTGGCATGATCTATATGGATGAATACAAGGATGACCGTGATTCCCGTCTCGTCAATGAAAAAATGCACGCTAACATTCAAAAAGACGGAACATATACCGTTATCCCAAGAATGTATGGCGGTGTCACAACGGCTCAGGATTTGAAAACAATCGGTGAAGTAGCTGAAAAATACAATGTACCACTGGTAAAGTTAACCGGCGGTCAGCGAATTGGTTTATTCGGTGTTAAAAAAGAAGATTTACCTGACATCTGGGCTGATCTTGATATGCCATCAGGATATGCCTACGGTAAAACACTGAGAACGGTGAAAACTTGCGTTGGTGCAAAATTCTGCCGCTACGGAACGCAGGATTCAATGGCATTAGGCATTGAACTTGAGAAGAAGTTTGAACGTCTGGATACACCACATAAAGTAAAAATGGGCGTATCTGCCTGCCCAAGAAACTGTTCTGAGGCAGGAATTAAAGACTTAGGTTTTGTAGGAATTGATGGAGGCTGGGAGATTTACGTCGGCGGAAACGGCGGAGTTGATCTTCGTCCTGGTGATCATCTGATGACGGTAAAAACTCAGGATGAGGTTATGGAAATCGCTGGTGCTTACCTCCAATATTATCGGGAAACAGCCAACTATTTAGAAAGAACTTCAAAATGGCTTGAACGAGTAGGACTCAGCCACGTTCAGGAAGTTCTGGCAAACGAAGAAACAAGAAAAGCGTTAAATGAGCGTATGGACAAAACTTTAAGTAAATATATTGAACCTTGGAATGAAGCCATCCAAAGTGAGGAAATTCAACATAAATATTATGCCAAGCATGAGATTTTAGTAGGGAGTGAATCTAAATGAATCAAACTATTACACGTGTAGCTGTGGCTCGTTATTCTGAACTACCTTTAAAAGCTGGATATGCAGTGAAAACCGAAGATACTAAATTAGCTTTATTTAAACTAACCGATGGCTCAGTGCGGGCGATCGAAAACCGCAGCCCCAACCCAAGGGGAGGGGTCTTATCAGATGGTATGGTTAGCGGTGAATATATCTTTGATGCTATTTATGATTGGAAAATTTCTTTAATAGACGGTAAGGTTCAAGCACCTGATGAAGGACAAGTAAGGATTTATCCCGTTGAGATCGAGGAAGATATCGTATATCTACTGAAGTAGCCTTTATGTGACCGAACGAGCGTGAAAAGGAAAGCAAAGGTAACAGAGAGAGCGTCTATGTGACCCAACGAGCGTGAAAGGAAAAGCAAGGGTAACATAGGGAGGTTCAATGTGACCGAAAGAGCGCAAAAAGAAAGTTAAAAGTAACATAGAGGTTCAATGTGACCGATCGGGCGTAAAAAGGACGGTTAAGGTCACATAGAGGTTCAATGTGACCAAACGAGTGTAAAAAGGAAGGCAAAGGTAACAGAGAGAGCGTCTATGTGACCAAACGAGCGTGAAAAGGAAAGCAAGGGTAACATAGAGAGCATCTATGTTACCTAATGAACTAGAAAAATGATAATAGGGTAACAAAGAGAAAAAAATCTAGAGGAGGGGGCAGCTATATAAAGGCCTCCCTCTTTTTAATAATATAAAAGTGGTATTTTTTAAGCAATGAGGTTATAATTTAATTCACAGTAAACAGATTGGATATGTATGTGTTTATCAAATCTGAGTATTCATTTTAAAAAATTACTATTTAAACAGTAAATCATGCATAATAAAAATAACGATGTGGAGTACTTAGCGCAAGCACCCAAAGGAAGCTTGCCTTTTTTATAGCTTAGAAAGGGGCTTAACATGAACAAGGGGAAGGTTATTTTAGTAGGTGCAGGGCCGGGGACATTGGACTGATTACAGTAAAAGGTTTGGAAGCGATCCAACAAGCAGAAGTGATTCTTTATGATCGGCTTGCGAATCCAAAATTATTGGATTTTGCACCTAGTGATTGTGAGTTAATCTACGGCGGCAAGCTACCTGACCGCCATTTTCTAAGACAGGAACATATCAATGAATTGCTAGTGGCAAAGGCACTCGAAGGAAAACGGGTTGTTCGACTTAAAGGAGGAGACCCGGTGTTTTTGGCAGAGTGGGAGAAGAAGCCGAGTCCCTTGCTGAAGCTGGAATTCCGTTTGAGATGGTTCCAGGTATTTCATCGGGTATTGCTGCCCCGCTTTATGCCGGGATCCCTGTTACGCACCGGGCACATGCTGAATCGTTTGCTGTCGTTACTGCACATGATAAATCACAGGACGGTAAGCCGCTCCTTAATTGGGAAGGACTTGCAAAGGGTGTGGATACCATTGCTTTTTACATGGGTGTTGGAAATTTGCCGTTTATTTGTGAAAACTTAATTAAGTTTGGCAAATCGGCCCATACGCCTGTTATTTTAATTCAATGGGGTACCTTTGGCCGCCAAAAAACATTGGAAGGAACATTAGCAGACATTGTTGTGAAGGTCCAGGAAGCTAAATTCAGCAATCCATCGATTATCCTTGTCGGGCCAGTTATTTCCTTACGCGAAAAAATTAGTTGGTTTGAGAAAAAGCCATTATATGGCCGCCAAATTTTACTTGCTCGTACAGGTGAAAGTAAAAGTGAATTGGCAAAGGAATTGATGAATCTCGGTGCAGATGTGATTGAATTCCCAAAATGGAAAAAGACTAAGTTACCAGTGGAGCAAAAAATCTTAGCCAAATTACCAACTTATGAAAAAATCCTATTTACTGCACCTGAACATGTCAGTGAATTTTTTATCACTCTCATTGAAAACGGAATTGATATTCGCAAAATCAAAGCTGATCTTTTTGGGGGCTCTGTCAAAACCATTAAGGCTTTGAATGAACGGGGGCTTACAGCCAGTCTTGCTGAGGAAATAGCGGAAACTGAAAATCTGCTTCTAGTTGGGGATGAGCGGTTAGATTCTAGAGCAGTTGATATTATGGTAACAAGCAAAAAAGAACTTGACCCGCAATTTTTCCCGATTTTTAAAAGAATGCTTGGGGAAGCCGATATTAATACAGTAGTTTTTCCTTGTAAAGCAGCAGTTGCACCCTTTGTGGCGGGAGTCAATGAATGCGGTCTAAACCCATATGAACTTTTAAAAGACACTGCCATCATCAGCATGGGACAGCAAACATGGAACAAATTAGAAGAAATGGATTTTGCACCGAAGGGAATGCCTTCTAAAGCGACAAGGGAAGTATTAATTGAGTATTTAATACAAATGAACAACCTCTGAGGTGATTTCATGGAATCTTATTACCCTATCATGCTGAAACTTGCTGGAAAAAAGGTTGTCGTGGTTGGCGGTGGAAGGGTAGCGGAAAGAAAAATTTCTGGTTTAATCGCTACAAAAGCCAATATTACGGTTATTGCTCCGGAGATCAGTTTGGAGCTCCAATTGTTTGTAAAGACTGGGAAAATTGAATGGCTGGCCAAGATTTTTTCGGATGAAGACATCGAAGGGGCCTTTCTGGTTTTCGCAGCAACAAATGACAGAGAACTTAATCAAAAGATTAAAGATGCTACGGAAGCAAACTCTCTAATCACAATTGCTGATGATCCTGAGGAATCTGATTTTCACGTTCCTGCAAAAGTTCAGCGCGGCAGGCTGACAGTTGCAGTTTCTACTGGAGGGGCAAGCCCTACCTTAGCTCGAAAAATACGTAGTCAGCTTGAACAAGAATTTGATGAACGGTATGAGGACTATTTGAATTTCCTTTTAGCAGCAAGACAGCAGATCCTGCAAGAAGTGAAGGATCCCTCACTAAAAAGCAAGCTGTTAAACCAAATTGTTACCCCGCAATTTTTAAATAGTAAAAATAGACTAGCAGATTTTCAAGCGTTATATAAGGAATTGATCCATCACTGAACAAATGCAGGTCCCTAAGAACGGGGACCTGCATTTTTTATATTTAAAACCTAGTTAATTTTTACCAAAAATAACTTTTAAATAAAAAATTCAGAAAAAACAGTTCCATTTTTAGAATCTGTGTTATATAATACAAAACATGAGGTGTTACTGTATTATAACAAAGGGGTGGTTTTATTAGACTAGCGAAGGTTTTAAGCTCTACGCCCATTATATTTAACAATGTGGGATGAGATTCTTTAGAAATATTTTTTAATTAGATTTTCCTGTTATCAAAGTTTAAATGCGCTAAAAAACAATATTAATAGACTTTTATTTTTAAGGAGGAATTTATAATGGCAGATCAAAGAGCAAAACAATTACAAGAATCATGGGAACTCGATAATCGGTGGAAAGGAATCCAAAGACCATATACAGCTGAAGATGTTATCAGACTTCGCGGATCCATTGACATCGAACATACGCTAGCAAGAAAAGGATCAGAAAAGCTTTGGAAATTATTGAACGAAGAAAGTTATATTAATGCCCTTGGTGCTCTTACTGGAAATCAAGCTGTCCAACAAGTAAAAGCAGGACTAAAAGCCATCTATCTTAGCGGCTGGCAGGTTGCCGCAGATGCAAACCTCTCAGGACATATGTATCCTGACCAAAGCTTGTACCCAGCAAACAGTGTTCCAAGTGTTGTAAAAAGAATTAACCAAGCATTGCAGCGTGCTGACCAAATTACACATGGCGAGGGAGACCACTCCATTGATTGGTTTGCGCCAATTGTGGCCGATGCCGAGGCAGGCTTTGGTGGACAGCTAAACTGCTTTGAGTTAATGAAAGGAATGATTGAAGCCGGTGCTTCAGGCGTCCATTTTGAAGACCAGCTTTCTTCAGAGAAAAAATGCGGCCATCTTGGCGGTAAAGTTCTGCTCCCTACGCAAACAGCTATTCGGAATCTGATTGCAGCCCGCCTTGCTGCAGACGTAATGGGTGTTCCGACTGTACTTGTTGCTCGTACCGATGCGAATGCCGCTGATTTAATTACAAGTGATGTTGACCCAACTGATGCTCCATTTATTACTGGTGAGCGGACATCAGAAGGATTCTTTAGAACGAAGGCCGGGATTGACCAAGCAATCGCTCGTGGCTTAGCATATGCTCCATATGCCGATCTAATCTGGTGTGAAACGTCAGAACCAAACATTGAGGAAGCAAGAAGGTTTGCTGAAGCAATCCATGAAAAATTCCCTGGTAAACTATTAGCTTATAACTGTTCGCCATCATTCAACTGGGAAGCAAAACTTGATAAGAATACTATTGCAAACTTCCAAGAAGAGCTTGGAAAAATGGGTTACAAGTTCCAATTCGTTACACTTGCTGGTTTCCATGCTCTGAACCACAGCATGTTTGAGCTTGCACGAGGCTACAAGGACCGTGGAATGGCAGCATATTCTGAATTACAGCAAGCAGAGTTTGCAAGTGAAAAACATGGATATACAGCAACAAGACATCAACGGGAAGTTGGAACAGGGTACTTTGATCAGGTTTCCATGGTCATCACTGGGGGAACTTCATCTACAACAGCATTAAAAGGGTCTACAGAAGAAGCTCAATTCACTTCAAAATGATAAAAGATCTAGTCCTTCCCGGCATTAAGGGAAGGGCTTTTAGCTTTGTGAACCAAGTCCATTAAGATGTGAAATGTAAGGGGAACTAATTTTTGTATAAATCACAGAATCTTAATATTTGCGTAACATAATTTTTAATCTATTGAATCATGTTGTTAACAAAAAACTGCTAATCTATAAATAGGTTGGATAGCATGCGTGGCTATCATTGTATTTGGCGAAGGCGGGGCCAATACACTTTATCAATATAATAAAAACTATTTTTCTAACTTTTATGTATAAAAGATTCATAATTTGGGAAGAAAGTAGATAACGAAATCTTACCAAAGGAGGAAATCAAAATGAGAATGGAAATGTCAGGATTTATTCAAAAAGATCAATTTGACTTAAACTCCTATTTAACGTATTTATTTAACAAATTACAGGACCCTAAAGTGGAAAATAAGAAAATATTTAGACCACATGGAGGAAAAGGACAGAGTGAATGTAAATAATAAGGTATAAGCGGCTTTTTATTCTTTGATGGGTAAAGGGCCGCTTATTTTATTTTTACAGATTAATGGAAAGGAACGTTTTTTTTAGGGAAACATATGTATTAAAGGAGAATAAGATGTTATTCATGATTGGAGTTGGTCTATTTGAATAAGCCGTCTGTTGATGATGTGCTAAAAGAAGGAATGTATGGGCCAAAGAAAATCAAGCCTGAGGAAAAGCGCCAATTTTTAGGTACCTACAGGGAAAGAGTAATCATTGCACTGAAGGTAGGCCAAGTAGTGGAACAAAAGGTATACCCGCAGGTGGAGCAAACTATGAAAGAGCACCCAACCTCGCATCTATTTTTAAATGGCAATATCAGTTATGAGCAATTATCCAAATATGTAAAACTGGCAAATAAGTACAAAATTGAAAATACAATTGTGACCAACAAAGAGCATGAGACGGAAATTGGTCTTGTGCTGGCAATGGCTTATGCAATCGATAAAGAAGACATATATGTAGAGAATCCAGAGGAACAGTCAAATCAAACCTCGAATGTAAAAAAGAAAAAGTCTTCATTTTTTGCTAAGTTATTTAGACGCAACAAAGTGTGAAAATACTCCTTAAAGTTAAAATTTCCCCATACTTTTAATTTTTGATATATAATGAAAAGGAAAAATAAAGGATAGCACTAGGGGAGCCTGGGAATGGCAGGCTGAGAAAAAGACCCAAATCTTTGACCCTATTACCTGATCTGGATTATGCCAGCGTAGGGAAGTGTATGCACATACGTACATGCGGATTCCTATTGAGTTGGAGTCCTTTTTCTGTTCCCCTGGTGCTTTCTACAAGATAAGGGGAAATCACGATGAAAAAGACACAAAAACTAACATTAACGGCCATGCTAATTGCCATTGGTACGCTAACGAGCAATGTTTTATTTATTCCGCTTGGTCTAACGAAACTTTTTCCAATGCAGAGTTTTATTAATGTTCTAACGGCTGTCATGCTTGGACCGTACTATGCTTTAGCAGAAGCTTTCTGTATTTCAGTATTAAGAAATATCCTTGGAACGGGTTCAATTTTTGCTTTTCCTGGAAGTATCATTGGAGCCTTGTTGGCAGCAGTATTATTCAAAAAAACAAACAAATTATTTATGGCTTTCTTTGGAGAAGTAGTTGGTACAGGAATTATCGGAGCGATCGCCTGCTATCCAATTTCTACATTGTTACTTGGAAAACAAGCAACCTTATTTGGTTTTATTCCGCTGTTTATTTTTAGTGCTCTTGGCGGAGCCTTAATTGGCCTTCTTGTTTTGGCTGTCTTCATGAAAAACAGTGCTGTTGCAAGGATGATCAACCAAACTGGGCATGTAGGGAAACATTAATATTACCTGATCTGTAAGATGTAGAATCCAGGTTCGGGGATGTAGAATCGTTATGAAAAGATGTAGAATCCCAAACTGAAATGTAGAATCATTCTGTAAAGATGTAGAATTCGAATGTAAATATGTAGAAACGACATGAAAAGATGTAGAATCAATCCCAAGCTAAGATCTACTCAAACTCAACTATCGGCGAAGAAATTTTGCCGATAGTTTTTTATTTTTCAGAAAAAAATCTAATGTAAACGTTTTCTAACTGTTAATGATCGCTTTCGATCGTTGCGAGGTGACTAAATTATTTGGTATGATCAAATAATGAGGATTGAACCGATAGGAGGTAAAGAAAATGTCGCAAATCTCAATAGATCAGGTTAAACATGTAGCCAATTTAGCAAGATTGGCCATAACTGAAGAAGAAGCAGAAAAATTCACAAAACAGCTTGATGCCATTATTACATTTGCTGAGCAGCTGAATGAATTGGATACTGAAAATGTAGAACCAACCTCACATGTATTGGACATTAAAAATGTCTTACGTGAAGATGTTCCACAAAAGGGGCTGCCACAAGAGGAAGTACTCAAAAATGCACCTGAAGAAAAGGATGGCCAATTCAAAGTACCATCTATTCTGGGGGATTAAGGAGGAGAAACAGTGAGTGTATTTGATCATAAAGTTGCTGAGCTTCATCAACTTTTACATAAAAAAGAACTAAGTGTATCCGACCTCGTAGCTGAATCGTATAAGCGTATTGGCGAAGTGGACGGTAAAGTTCAAGCATTTTTAACATTAGATGAAGAACAGGCAAGGGAATCGGCGAAAAAGTTTGATGATCGTTTGTCTACTGACGACCAAAAAGGCCTGTTGTTTGGAATGCCAATCGGCGTTAAAGATAATATTGTTACAAATGGTTTACGGACAACCTGCGCAAGTAAAATTTTAGAAAACTTTAATCCGATTTATGATGCAACTGTTGTTCAGAAACTGCAAAAAGCAGAAACGATTACAATCGGAAAATTAAACATGGACGAGTTTGCAATGGGCTCATCCAATGAAAATTCAGCTTACCAAAAAACGAAGAACCCTTGGAATCTTGAAACCGTACCTGGCGGCTCATCAGGTGGCTCAGCCGCAGCAGTAGCAGCAGGGGAAGTATTATTTGCTCTTGGTTCAGACACGGGTGGATCCATTCGCCAGCCAGCCGCTTTTTGTGGAGTTGTAGGCATGAAACCAACATATGGCCGTGTATCCCGCTTTGGGCTTGTAGCGTTTGCTTCATCACTAGACCAAATTGGACCAGTTACTAGAACGGTTGAGGATAATGCTTATCTCCTTCAGGCTATTTCCGGTGTTGACCCAATGGATTCTACCTCTGCAAATATTGATGTTCCTAATTTTGTAGAGTCACTGACAGGCGATATAAAGGGTCTTAAAATTGCGGTGCCGAAAGAATATCTTGGCGAAGGTGTCAGTGAAACCGTGCGTCAATCTGTACTGGATGCCCTTAAGGTGTTAGAAAAACAGGGAGCCGTTTGGGAAGAAGTGTCATTACCACATTCTAAGTATGCACTGGCAACCTATTATCTCTTGTCTTCATCAGAGGCTTCGGCTAACCTTTCCCGTTTTGATGGAGTTCGCTATGGATACAGAACGCCAAATGCTGAGAATTTAATGGATTTATATAAAAATACCAGAGCAGAGGGCTTTGGTGATGAAGTGAAACGTCGGATTATGTTAGGCACATTTGCACTTAGCTCTGGCTATTATGATGCTTACTATAAAAAAGCACAAAAAGCCCGTACCCTTATTAAAAAGGATTTTGAGGACGTTTTTGAAAAATATGATGTGATTGTAGGACCAACAACGCCTACTCCAGCTTTTAAAATTGGTGAGAAAATTGCTGATCCTTTAACGATGTATGTAAATGATATCTTAACGATTCCTGTAAACCTTGCAGGGGTTCCAGGAATCTCTATTCCGTGCGGATTCGATGGGGGTCTTCCATTAGGTTTGCAAATTATTAGCAAGCATTTTGACGAAGCAACCGTTTATCGCACAGCGCACGCATTTGAACAAGCAACAGAATATCATAAGCAAAAGCCACAACTGTAGGGGGTGAAAGAAATGGAATTTGAAACAGTGATCGGACTTGAGGTCCACGTAGAATTAAAAACAGAATCAAAAATCTTTTCGTCCAGTCCAAACCGCTTTGGAGCTGAGCCGAATACCAATACACACGTCATTGATTTAGGCTATCCTGGGGTACTGCCAGTCTTAAATAAAAAGGTAGTTGACTTTGGCATGAAAGCAGCAATGGCATTGAATTGCCAGATTGCAACCGATACGAAGTTTGACCGTAAAAACTATTTTTACCCGGATAATCCTAAAGCCTATCAGATTTCCCAGTTTGATAAACCAATTGGAGAACATGGCTGGATCGATATTGAAGTTAACGGTTATAAGAAAAGGATTGGTATTACAAGAATTCATCTTGAAGAGGACGCTGGAAAACTGAACCATGGCCGCGGCTACTCGCTGGTGGATTTAAACCGTCAGGGAACGCCGCTGATCGAGATTGTATCTGAACCAGATATTCGGACACCAGACGAAGCTTATGCTTATCTTGAAAAATTAAAATCAATTGTCCAATATACGGGTGTTTCAGATTGTAAAATGGAGGAAGGCTCACTGCGTTGTGATGCGAATATTTCCATTCGCCCTGTTGGACAAGAAGAATTTGGAACGAAAACAGAGTTAAAGAACTTGAACTCTTTTAACTTTGTCCGCAAAGGGCTGGAATACGAAGAATGGCGGCAAAGAGAAGTAGTAAAGTCAGGCGGAACGATTGATCAAGAAACACGCCGTTTTGACGAATCATCGAATACAACAATTTTGATGCGTGTCAAAGAAGGATCTGATGATTATCGCTACTTCCCAGAACCAGACCTTCCTGATTTGTATATTGATGAGGAATGGAAGGCAAGAATTCGCGCCGAAATTCCTGAGCTTCCAGATTCCCGCAGGAAACGTTATGTAGAAGAACTTGGTCTTCCCGTTTATGATGCCGAGGTTTTAACGGTAACAAAAGAGATGGCTGACTTCTTTGAAGCAACGATTAAGGGCGGTGCAGATCCAAAATTAGCGTCCAACTGGATCATGGGCGATGTTTCAGGATATTTAAATGCAGAACAAAAAGAATTGGCTGATGTTCCGTTAACACCAGAAGGTCTTGCAGGTATGATTAAGCTAATTGAAAATGGGACTATCTCCTCGAAGATAGCAAAAACTGTATTTAAAGAACTGATTGAAAATGGCGGAGATGCGGAACAGATTGTAAAAGAAAAAGGACTAGTGCAGATTTCTGATGAGGGCGCATTGCTTAAAATCGTAACCGAAGTACTTGATGCTAATCCGAATATCATTGAAGATTATAAGAATGGCAAAAAGAAAGCAGCAGGTTTCTTTGTAGGTCAAATCATGAAAGCCACAAAAGGACAGGCTAACCCGCAAATGGTAAATAAGCTTATTGAAGAAGAAATACAGAAGAGGTAATGTATTGAAGCTGGCAGAGAACACTCTGTCAGCTTTTTTCGACTTTCTTTTTATATTTCCTGGGGAAACTTTCTTTATATAACAACGATTTATAGATTTTTAATCAAACGTTTGTTTAAAAATCGGCTAGAAAAACTTGTAGATGAATGTAAAAGTTTTATATGGAAGAAAACAAAAATATAGACAACTTTTTTATATCATTTTTCTAAAAAAGCCTTAACAATAAAGTATTTTATGAATTTAATCAAACGATTGATTGAAATAATATCTGTCGTAATGAGTCAGGGGTTAAAATAGCAGCAGGGATGAAGCGCTAAATAGAAGAATATAAATAATAGGACGGGATGTAGCTCAGTTGGGTAGAGCACTTGGAAGGGGCGGAAGGGTCAATTCCAGTTATCCAAACTAAAAAAGGTCCCTTCGTTATTAGAAGGGACCATTCTATTAGCCATGCTTTAACAATTTGACGCTTTCCTGAAAATCTTCTTCAATCTCGTTGTTTTTCCGATATGTCATGTAACTGACTACTACAGAAACTACTAAGTTAAAGACAAATCCAGGCACTATTTCATAGAGAGTATCACCAAGACCAACATTTTTCCAAACAATAACAGTAACAGCACCAACAATCATTCCGAACAAGGCTCCCCAGTTGGTCATCTTCTTCCAAAATAAGCTTAAGAGAATAGTTGGGCCAAAGGAAGCACCAAAACCTGCCTATGCATAGGCTACAAGGTTTAGAATCGTATTGTTTTGCTTAAAAGCAAGTGCTGCTGCTACAATGGAAACGATTAGAACAGCCATTCTTCCAAGGAAAACTAGTTCCTTGTCCTTTGCATCTTTACGGACAACCATTTTGTACAAGTCCTCAACTAGAGCACTTGATGTTACTATTAATTGCGAAGAAACGGTGCTCATAATGGCTGCTAAAATTGCTGCTAATACGAAGCCTGCAAACAGTGGGTGGAATAGAATTTGTCCAAGTTGAATAAACACCGCTTCGGGGTTTTTCAATGAGTACTGGTGATTCTGATGGAAAAAGGCTAAACCAATAAGAGCAGTAAAGATTGTACCAAGTAAAGAGAAGATCATCCAGCTCATACCAATTCTACGTGCATTCTTAATTTCTTTGACAGTCGTAATTGCCATAAACCGTACAATGATATGAGGCTGGCCAAAGTAACCAAGACCCCATGCCATAGCCGAGATAATTCCTAATAAAGATGTTCCCTTAAATAAGTCTAAAATGGTTGGATTAATCGAGTGAATGGTCTCAAATGTTTTAACTGGTCCACCGGTATGGAAAATTCCAATTGCCGGTACGAGCAATAGTGCGATGACCATCATCAAACCTTGGATAAAGTCTGTGTAACTAACGGCAAGAAAGCCGCCAAAAAGAGTATAGGCAATACAGACGCCGCCTACAATATAAAGACCAGTATGATAGCTTGTATGGAATGAGCTTTGAAAGAATACAGCACCTGAAACCAATCCTGCAGAAACATAAAAAGTAAAGAACGCTAAAATAACAATTCCTGAAACAATCCGAAGCATTTTCGTATTGTCTTTAAAGCGGTTTTCTAAGTAGCTTGGAATCGTAATAGAATCATTTGCTACTTGTGTGTAGGTACGTAATCGGGGGGCCACTAATAACCAGTTAAGATAGCAACCGATTGTTAATCCAATGGCAATCCATGCGTCCGCCAATCCGGTGACATACACACCTCCAGGCAATCCCATCAAGAGCCAGCCGCTCATATCGGCTGCGCCTGCACTTAAGGCGGTAACTGCTGGACCTAACGATCGTCCTCCCAGCATGTAATCAGTAAGATTGCTCGTTTTCCGGTAGGCATACCAGCCAATTAAAAGCATACCGGCTGAAGTAAATTCCAATGGAAACAAGCTGTAGAGTTTCCTTTGACATTCATTACCCTCCATTAAAATTATTTTTTTATTCTTGAATTAGAATTCATATTTATAAAATTCTAAATGTAAAAAGTAAAACATCGCCACTATATTGCCCAGGACCACAAACGAGTTTACTTTATCATAAAATATTATTTTTACTAATATTTTATATTGAATAAAAATTCTATTAACTTTATTTATAATACAATTTTTCATGCTTAGTCAATATGATTACTTTATTAATATAGAAAAATATTTTACCATTCTTTCAAGTGGCTTCATAAATTAGCTGCCGCTGCTATCGGTATGATGTATTAACTTTTTGAGAAATATTTCCGAGTTTTTTTGCAAAAAAGGAAAAATGAGTTATGATAATAGTCGGACGTTTCCAAGGGAGATTGGTACGTTTTATTCTATTTTTATACAAATGCAGACCTTTCATAAAATGAGCGAATTTTAGTAATAGGATGATGACGATGAAAAGAGCAAGACTTATATATAATCCTACATCTGGGAGGGAGATTCTTAAGCGTAATCTGCCGGATATTCTTCAAAAGCTGGAAGTAGCAGGATATGAGGCTTCCTGTCATGCAACAACAGGTGCTGGAGATGCTACAAATGCAGCAAAGATTGCGGTTGAACGTGAGTACGATGTGGTAATTGCTGCAGGCGGAGATGGAACCATCCATGAGGTAGTAAACGGAATTGCCGAGCAGAAGTTTCGTCCGAAGCTAGGGATTATTCCTGGGGGACAACCAATGATTTTGCCCGTGCATTGCAGATACCGCGTGATATCGGGGCTGCGGTTGAGATCATTACAAAAGGGGATACCATTCCTGTTGATATTGGCAGGATTAATGATAAGTATTTTATCAACATTGCTGGCGGAGGAAGGATTACTGAGCTTACCTATGAGGTGCCCAGCAAATTAAAAACAATGCTTGGCCAGCTTGCTTACTATTTAAAAGGAATGGAAATGCTACCTTCTATTAAAGCTACCGATTTAAGAATCGAATATGATGGCAAGCTTTTTGAGGGAGAAGCTATGCTCTTCCTTGTCGGTTTGACCAACTCAATTGGCGGATTTGAAAAATTGGCTCCTGATTCTTCTATAAATGATGGATTGTTTTCGTTGTTAATTTTGAAGAAAATTAATCTTGCTGATTTTATTCGAATTGCAACATTAGCTTTAAGAGGTGAACATGTAAATGATCCAAATGTGATCTACACTCAGGCAAATCATATAAAAGTGGATTCAACTGAAAAGGTTGCTCAATTAAATTTGGATGGTGAATTCGGCGGGTTGCTTCCTGCCGAGTTTGAAAACCTTTATCGTCATTTAGAGGTGTTTGTTCCGATCGAAGATATACGACCCCTTGATAAACCAACCGATTGGATATCTGGAACAAGATACAGTTAAAACAAGTTCGTTTCCAACAGGGACGAACTTTTTCTTTATTTAATAAACTGTTAAACTTGCGATAAAGCCGACGGATTTTGCTTAACTGGCGCTTTTTACCTAATAGGTATTTCTGCAATTTTGCAAATAGTGTTATAATGACATAAGAAAAGACAGGATTCCAGACACTATTCAAGGGGGCTGAGGGGGAATGGCAGGCAAAGCGTTAATCAACATCGATTATACATATGATTTTGTAGCGGATGATGGGGCATTAACATGTGGGGAACCTGGACAAAAAATCGAAAATAAAATTGTTGAACGAACAGAAGCCTTCATTCGGAATGGAGATATTGTTGTGTTTGCAATAGATTTGCATGATCAAGATGATTCCTATCATCCTGAAACTCAATTATTTCCACCACATAATATTAGAGGAACAAAGGGCAGAGAGTTATTTGGGGAATTAAAAAACGTTTATGAAAAAAATAAAGAGCTTGAGAATGTTATTTATATGGATAAAACACGTTACTCAGCCTTTGCGGGTACAGATCTAGAGCTGAAATTAAGGGAGCGCAGAATAACGGAAGTGCATCTTGTTGGAGTTTGTACGGATATTTGTGTCCTCCACACAGCAGTTGATGCGTATAACAGGGGATTTAAGATTGTTGTTTATAAAGATGCGGTTGCTTCCTTTAACCAAATGGGTCATGAATGGGCGCTGGGGCACTTTGAGCAGGCAATGGGGATAATAGTTAAATAAACAATAGATGGTTTGCTGTATAACACTCACACATGTCGGAGGTCAATATGAAACATATTTATCAGGATGATAGTTTAACTCTTCACACAGATCTTTATCAAATTAATATGACAGAGACATATTGGAGAGATGGGATACATAATAAACGGGCGGTCTTTGAATTGTTTTTCCGAAAGCTCCCATTTGGAAACGGATATGCGGTTTTTGCAGGTTTAGAGAAGGTAATCCAATTCATTCAAGATTTTCGTTTTACTGATGAAGACATAAAGTATTTGAAAAACGAAGTGGGTTACAAAGATGACTTTTTGGCTTTTCTTAAAGATCTGCGTTTCACGGGAACCATTCGATCCATGAGAGAGGGAGAATTGGTTTATGGAAATGAGCCGATCATGAGAATTGATGCCCCTCTTGGTGAAGCTCAACTGATTGAAACAGCTCTGCTTAACATTGTGAATTATCAAACATTAATTGCCACTAAAGCATCACGAATCAAGCAGGTAGTGGGCAATGAGGTAGCAATGGAATTTGGTTCAAGACGTGCCCAGGAAATGGATGCAGCAATCTGGGGGACAAGGGCAACCTACCTTGCAGGTTTTGACGCAACAAGTAATGTACGGGCAGGTAAATTATTTGGAATTCCAGTTGCAGGCACCCATGCACACTCGATGGTCCAGGCCTATAAAGATGAATACATTGCGTTCCATAAGTACGCAGCAACACATAAGGACTGTGTATTTTTAGTGGATACATACGATACACTCCGACTCGGTGTACCAAATGCCATCAAAGTAGCAAATGAACTCGGCGATAAGATCAATTTTATTGGCATCCGCATTGATAGCGGTGACTTGGCCTATTTATCAAAAGAAGCACGCAAAATGCTCGATGAGGCTGGGTACAAGAGTACTAAAATTTTTGCCTCAAGCGATTTAGATGAATATACAATTATTAACCTGAAGGCTCAAGGTGCACAAATTGATAGCTGGGGAGTTGGGACTAAGCTAATAACGGCGTTTGATCAGCCTGCACTTGGAGCAGTATACAAAATTGTCGCCATTGAAGATGAGAATGGAAACATGGAGGACACGATTAAAATTTCATCAAACCCGGAAAAAGTAACAACTCCAGGGTTAAAGAAGGTTTATCGAATTATTAATAACGTGAACCACCATGCAGAAGGAGATTATATTGCAATGGAGGAAGAAAAACTGCCAGAAAAACGGCTAAGAATGTTCCATCCAACGCATACCTATATTAACAAAGTTGTGACCAATTTTTCTGCCCGTGAACTGCACGAAGAAATTTTTGTGAATGGTGAATTAGTTTACGAATTGCCTCCAATCGAGGAATCTCGCGAGTATTTAAAGCAAAACCTTGCATTCCTATGGGATGAATACAAGCGGATTTTGAATCCAGCCGAATACCCGGTTGACCTAAGCAAAAAATGCTGGGATAACAAGCTGAAAAATATTGAAGAAGTGAAAGAAAAAGTCGAAGCGATGCGAAGCTAAGATTAAGGACGCCCTATTTTTGGGGCGTTTTTTTTATTTGATAAAACGTTTGAATAAAAGTGGGGAAAAGCTTGGTAAATGACGGTTTGGGGAAAGAAGGGAGAGGAGAAGCGGCCCAAAACTTAGTTTTTAGGTAGACAGCTGCCACTTGCCATACAGGCACACCCTCTTACAGTGGATATTTTTCATATAATATCTGTGTCTACTTTTTAGTTTAGATAGCATCAGATTTTTCGTTGCGTGATATCATTTGAAGATAACGATAAACACTTGATTCCGACATTCCCATTATCTCAGCAACTTCATTTATTGTACCTTTAATATCAAATACCCCATATTCCTTTAATTTGGAAATAGCAAGTTTCTTTTGTTCAGGTGATAATTGAGCACCAGATTCTAATATATCTTTATCTATTACTGTATAAATGATATCACGAACATTACCGGTAAGTTTTTCAACTGGGTGTTCCTGATCATTGTTATTTTCAATACGCTTTATATCTAAGCTTAGATTAGCCAGCTTTAATACATCCTTTGCGACTTTCCAATAGGTATCTGCATCAAAGTTTATACATAAAAGGCCCTGTAATTGACCTTGACCATCTTTTATAAACAAAGTTGATGAACGAAATTTTTTACCTCTTGGTCCTTCACCAACATAATTTACAACATGATCATTATTTAAATATACTTTCTCATCAATTAGCTTTTTTGCATAGTTAGTTAATGGGCCGCTTAAAGATCTTCCACTTAATTCTCCATTGACTATGTGACCGATTTGAGAACCTCCATTAGGATTTAAAACATGTAAAACAAATTCATAATTAGATCCCAAAATTTCACCGAAATAATTCATTATATTTTTATAGTGTCGAAATAGCTCATTATCCAATTAATTATTCCTCCTTCTACGAAACGCTTTCTTTTTCATGGGGAGCAACGTCAATCTTTAGAGTTTTTAACTAATTAAACGAAGAAAATTATATATAATACTAAAAATTATAACAGACTTTGGCAACATTCCAAGGAGTAATAATAAATTTCTATAAAAATAATTTATTATTATTATTTCGTTGACATCACGTTCTTTTATGTGATACTTTTTACATGTAGTAATAAAAAATAATTATTGCAATAAATTATTCCGAAAATTTGAGAAAGGATTGGGTTAAAAATTTAAAGTTTTATAACAATCCATATAGGGGTTTTCGCAATCACGGGAGTCCTCGGGTGAATCAATTTTAATTGATAATAATGAAAACCCTTACGCGATGAGTGCCATTGATGTTTAGTGATAATTCTAATACGATATCAGTTGCTATTGAACCTCTTAGATAAGTCGATATTATCTAGCTAATCCTGTCCCGATTTTTGGAACATATAATGCAAGAATAATAGCAGAAAAAGCAACTACATATTTCGGATTGGTAATTCCAATAACTGGTATGGCAACTTTGGGAGGAATCTTATATGAATATGAATGTAGTACCTATTAAAGAAAAAAAGGTAGTTAATTACAAAAGCTGTTTTGATGTGATAGGACCGATTATGATAGGTCCCTCCAGTTCACATACTGCAGGTGCCTTAGCTATTGGAACAGTTGCCAATAAATTATTTCAAGGTCTTCCAAAAAAAGTGGTGGTAAAGTATTATGAATCATTTGCTGAAACCCATAAAGGACACGGAACGGATTATGCCATTATTTCTGGGATCATCGGATTTTCTACTGATGACAGTAGAGTGCCTGATGCTATTAAAATAGCAGAATCTAATGGAATTGATATTACCTTTATTGAAGAAGTAGATGATAGTCCTGCAGGTCATCCAAATACAGTAGATGTTTATTTGGAGGATGAAAGTCGAAGTATTAGAACGATGGGTATTTCGGTAGGTGGGGGATTAATTGAAGTCAAACATATTGAAATTGAGGGTTTTAGCTTAAATCTTCAAGGACCATTGCCGATTATTATAGCAATTTCCGAAAGAGATGACCTTGAAATGATCTTACGCAGGATCTTTAAACAATATAATGTGGAAATTAATAATTTTAATAGTTTGGAGAAAAACGGAAAATATTTATATGAATTTGCTTTGGAATCTCAATTACCTAGTGATGTTCAGAAGGAATTAGAGATTTTTAGCAATACAGCTAATATCATTATTCTTTAATTATATTAGGGAGGTGGAAAATTTTATGTACATGACCATAAAAGAAATTATAGATGCGGCTAATAAAAGACAAAAGCCAATCTATGAATTAGCAATCGAGCAGGAAATCAAGCAAACAAAAAGTTCTTATGAAGAAGTTTGGCGTAAAATGGAAAAGAATTTAGCGGTCATGGAAAATTCCGCAAATAAAGGTATTGAGGGCAACGGAGTAGTTTCTCCGACTGGTTAACCGGAGGAGATGCTGTTAAAATAAAAAAATATCGTGAAAGAGGGAACACTCTTTCCGGAGATTTGATGATGTTAGGGGTCCAAAGTGCTGTCGGTGTTAATGAAGTAAATGCTGCGATAGGGGTTATTTGTGCAACCCCAACAGCAGGTGCGAGTGGAACGATCCCGGGAGTACTATTTAGTATTAAAGATTCGCTACAGTTAAGTCATGAAGATATGGTCCATTTTCTATTCACTTCAGCTTTATTTGGAATGATTGTAGCAAATAACGCTTGTATTTCCGGAGCATTCGGCGGCTGTCAAGCTGAAGTAGGCAGTGCTTCAGCAATGGCGGCAGCAGCAGCAGTAGAAGCTGCTGGAGGAACACCACAGCAATCTTCTGAAGCATTCTCAACTGCGCTGCAAAATTTACTCGGTTTAGTTTGTGATCCGGTGGCGGGTTTGGTAGAAGTTCCGTGTGTAAAGAGAAATGCCGTTGGAACAGCAAATGCTTTAGTAGCAGCGGACATTGCATTAGCCGGCGTAGGCAATATCATCAATGCTGATGAAGTCATTGAAGCGATGTTAAAAGTAGGGAGACAGATGCCTCGCGAGTTAAGAGAGACAGGTTTAGGCGGTATAGCAGCGACACCTACAGGAGTTGCTATTAAAAATAAAATTTTTGGTGAAAAAAAATAATAGGTTAACGAGGAGGAATTAGAGTATGAATGGAAATACAGCTAGAAAACTTGATCTAATAGATGAAAGTATTGTAGAAAACAGTAAGCAATTTCCAGATCCTAAAAAATGGCATAAACAAGATACCACCTGGGCATTGAGCCTTTTTGGAACAGCAATTGGAGCAGGAGTACTCTTTTTACCTATTAATGCAGGAGCAGGAGGTTTATTTTCATTACTGCTCATTACCATACTGGCATTTCCTGTTATGTTCTTCTCGCATAGAGCGCTTGCTAAAATGATTTACTCTTCCGAAAATGCTGAGGAGGGAATTACAGGTACGGTAAGAAGTTATTTCGGAAATACTGCAAGTAAAGTTTTTAACATTGTATTTTTCCTTTCAATCTATACGATCGTCCTGTTGTACTCGGTTGCGCTAACAAATACTGCAAATAGTTTTATCGTGAATCAATTACACATGCCGGCACCGCCAAGAGCTATTTTATCGCTTGTATTAGTACTCGGTCTTATAACTATATTGAATTTTGGCCAAGAAATTACTGTAAAGGTAATGAGCACGCTTGTATATCCTTTTATCGCTTCACTGCTTTATATCGCAATATCTTTGATTCCAAATTGGAATACGTCAATGCTTAGTTTTTCAAGTGTTTCTGCTGGTTCAACAGGAACAGGGTATATTGGAATGATCTTCTTGGTTTTACCAATTATCGTATTTTCATTTAACCATTCGCCTATTATATCGCCATTTGTTATTAAGCAGAGGGCAACGTATGGTATAGAAGGTACTGACGCTAAATGTGCCCAAATACAAAAATTCACTTATATTTTAACATTCAGTGTCGTTATGTTCTTTGTTTGGAGCAGCTGCTTGAGCTTAACTCCACATGATCTACAAATTGCAAAGGAACAGAATCTGTCAATCCTTTCATATCTTGCAAATCGTCTTAATTCGCCATTAATCACGATTGCAGCTCCTATCATTGCATTGGTTGCTATCACCAAGTCCTTCCTTGGCCATTATGTAGGAGTATACGAGGTAATGCGTGACATAATTCTTGAAACTAGCAGAGCACGTGGGAAAAACCCTTCAGAAAAAACAATTAAGTATTCAATTCTTGTCTTTGCAGTATTAACATGTTGGTATGTTGCTTATGCAAATCCGAGCATTCTTGGAATTATCGATAGCCTCAGCGCGCCATTAGTTGCTGCTATCTTATGTATTTTACCAATGATTGCGATCCGTAAAATTCCTGCACTAGCTAAATACAGAGGAAAACTTAGCAACGTGTTTGTCCTTATTATCGGTTTGCTAACTATCATAGCAAGTATTAAAGGATTTTTCTAATTAAATTCGCACCAAATCTGAGGGTGGTACGGCATGTCCGTACCATCCTCTGAATTTTGTGACCAGTGAGGAAAGCTTGACTATTTCAACAGTATTTTGAACAAAGTAAAACAAATGAACAGGGTTTTCCAATCATTCGTGTGCTCGACTATTGGATGCCCTTTTCTGCTCATTTAAAGGGTATAATAAAAGTTCTTAATTTATTATTTGCGCAGGAATGGCTGCTATCAAGGAGTGACACCATGTCTTTTACAAACTTGCAGGAACTAATTGGAATGGCAGAGCAGGAGAACACAACCATTTCAGAATTAATGATAAAAACAGAAGCGGTACAGAATGGTTTATCTAGAGCGACAATTATTGAAAAAATGTCAGAACAATTTAAGGTCATGGAGGAGGCTGTCCGCAAAGGAACTCAGAATCCAGTAATGTCTCGTACTGGTTTAACTGGGGGAGATGGAAACCGTCTTTATGAGTATGCCAATAAAGGGAACTCCTTTGTTAATTCCACTACCTTACATGTCGCAGCCAATGCTCTGGCCGTATCAGAAGTTAATGCGGCAATGGGGAGAATTGTCGCGACACCTACGGCCGGTGCGGCGGGGATTTTGCCAGCTGTACTTGTTCAGGCTCTAGACAGCGGAAGATTTACCCGTGACCTGATTGTACAGTCAATTTTCACTGCTTCTGCACTTGGCTTAGTGATTGCTAATAAAGCCTCGATATCAGGGGCTGAAGGAGGTTGCCAGGCCGAGATTGGGTCAGCAACTGCAATGGCTGCAGGTGCATTAGTGGAACTAGCTGGCGGAACACCGAAGCAGGTGGGAAACGCGGTCGGGATTGCGTTGAAAAATTCATTGGGATTGGTTTGTGATCCTGTTGCCGGGCTGGTGGAAATTCCGTGCATCTATCGCAACGGATTACATGCCATTACCGCTCAAGCTGCGGCAGATATGGCGTTAGCTGGGGTGGTTAGCATCATTCCTCCAGACGAAGTCATTCAAGTGATGCATGAAGTCGGACAGCAAATGCCCGAATCGTTAAGAGAAACGGGAATAGGAGGTTTGGCTGGAACTCTAACAGGGCAAAAATTAAAAGAGAAGATTCTAGGGGGAAAATCTAGTGACGGCGCACCAGCAAAATACAAAAGCGCATATGAGATCATCGGTCCTGTAATGGTAGGACCTTCGAGTTCTCATACTGCGGGGGCTGTTCGGATTGGTAATATTGCTTACCAGCTTTTAAAAGAAAAACCTCTATTTGCAAAGTTTACACTGATGGGCTCTTTTGCTGAAACTTATCAAGGACACGGGACAGATTTAGCTCTGATAGGAGGCGTCCTGGGGTTAACAACAATGGATGATGACATTCCGAATGCGAAAGAAGTAGCTGAAAAAAATGGACTAAAATATGAATTTACAAAACGAGTTCTTGGGAGCTACCATCCGAATACCGTTTTGATTGAATTAGCGGGAGAATCGCATGAGGTAAAGGTATTAGCCAGCTCATTGGGCGGAGGTAAAGTGGAAGTTCAGGAATTTGAAGATTATCCGTTAAAATTTAGCGGTGAACGCCCAACCCTTGTGATCCGTCATTCTGATCGAAAAGGAGTAATTGCGGAACTATCGAAGATTCTGCAGGAAAAAGGGTTCAACATCGCCCGTATGGCAAATGAACGTTCGAAAATCAAAGGTCCTGCGATTACGATTTGCGAAGTTGATAATCCCGTTGACGAGAGTCTTTTAACTCTACTAAGAAGAGAGATTCCGACTATAGAAGAAATTCTTTTGGTTCAAACCGTGTAAGGGATGATAAAAAAAAACCATGGCAGATTTCGTCGCCCATGGTTTTTTTTATCAATAAGCGCTTACGGTTTAATTAGAACTATTACTAGCTATCATCGTGGAAAAAAATCAATAATGATTTTGAGGTATTCAAACCAGGGTAGATTCGCATCTTTAATAAAAATAATCCAGAATATCAAAGATAAATCCATATTATCAAAATAAATTAACGGTTTTACCTCTCTTTATCGTCATCCTTATGTATATTGGTTTTTTTGCAAGCAGCGACGTACTCGGTGCTCAAGCGATCAGCAGTGCTTTTTCACTCCCGGTAAACTGGGGTATTATCTTGGTTAGTTTAATCGCATTTGTTATTACTCTTTTTGGTTATGACTTAATTCATAAGATGGAGAAACTTTTTGCTATTATTTTTGCCATCGTATTTATTTTTGTAACGGTAGAAGCTTTTCGTCTTCCGATGTCAGCTCATGCTTGGGCACCAGGTCATCTTGCGATAGGACCATTTTTATTAACGGTAAGTATTGCTGCAACATGGCAACTAACGTATGCCCCTTATGTAGCTGATTACTCAAGATACTTGCCAAGTAATACGCCTTCTTCAAAAACATTTGCTTATACTTATGCTGGAACGGTTATTGGTACTGTATGGATGATGTGTTTAGGTGTTATCTTAAAGGCACTTATTCCTAAATTCTTGAGCAATTCCAGCGCAGCTCTTGCAAAACTTGTCGGTCCTCAATTTGCTGTTGTTATGTATGTGGTAATTGTTCTAGGTGTTCTAGCAGTCAATGTGCTTAATCTTTACGGGGCTTTTATGTCGATTACAACAACTTTGGAGGCTTTTACAAAATTAAAAGCAACAACGAAAGCCCGCTTTTGGCTGGTCTTATTTACTCTCATTATCGGAACATTTTTAGCCATCTGGGGTAATGGTAATTTCTTGGGTAATTTTGAAAATTTTATTCTGCTGCTTTCCTATTTTATGGTTCCTTGGACGGCTATTAACTTGATTGACTATTATCTCTTGCGTCGTGGAGATTATCAAATATGGGATGTTTTTGATGTAAACGGGCAATATGGGAAATATAATTGGGTTGCCATTACTGCATACCTTATTTCAGTTATCCTGGAAATTCCATTCGTAAATACGACCATGTATGTTGGACCTATATCTAAAGCTTTACACGGAACAGATATTGCTTGGATAATGGGGCTTATTGTACCTTTAGCGTTTTATTACTTTCCTATGAGAAAAAAGATGAATCAGCCTATAAGCAATCTGGTATTATCCAATGTACTAGAAGCTGAGGAGTAAATGTTTTATTAGGGTGGCCCCGGTGGGGTCACCCGTATTTTTTATTTACCGTAAATATTTTTCCATGGACAAAGCTGAATAGATAAATATACGTCTTAAGACTTAGAATCTTTTCAGATTGAAGGTCTATGGAATAAACGGACAGTTGGTGTATGATGGAGTGAGAAAGAGATTTGAAAAATTGAAACCTGTATGCGACTTTGTTCGTATTATGTTATCAGGAGGGTCTTTACCATGAACCCATTTTTAGCTTTTTTAATCAAAATATCGATCGCTGTTCCGATTATGGCTGTCATAGGTTTGGTAAGTCTTTTTGGATTTCATCAAGGATGGCTGTCGATTGGCATTTCCGTAGTGGGAGGAATACTCAGCTACTGGTTTACTTCCCTTTCTTTAAATCATCGCTTTTTAAAAAAGCAGGGATTAACAAGAAGAGAATACCGCTATATAAAAGGAAATTTGGATGAGGCGAGAGGAAAAGTGATTCGCCTGCATAAATCCTTATTATCGATTCGTCATATTCCTTCCATCAAGCAACGAGTTGAATTAATAAAAGTCTCGAAGAAAATTTACAGTTTAACAAAAAAAGAACCAAAGCGTTTTTTCCAAGCTGAAGAATTTTATTTTTCCCATTTGGATTCCGCTGTCGAGCTTGCTGAAAAGTATGTATTTCTTTCCAAACAACCAAAAAGGACACCGGAACTCGATCAGTCTCTACATGAGGCACTTTGGACACTGGAGAAGCTGAATAAAACGGTCGAAGAAGATTTATATAAGGTCATTTCAAATGATATTGAAAAGCTGGACTTTGAAATTGATGTTGCCAAGCATTCGTTAAAAAAACATGAACAATCTTAATTGGATGGAAAGCGGGAGATTTTATGGAAGAAAAGAGTCCAAATTTAATGGATGAGTTATTATCAAATCCGTTTGGAAGCAGCCAGCCATTGCCGAGTCTGCAGCCAGAAGAGAAAAAAGAGCTTAAACTCATTGATCGGCTTCCTGAAGAAAATCGGGCTCGAGCTTATCAGCTTGCACAACAGATTGATCCGAAAAACCACGAGGCCATCATTTCCTTTGGAACACCTGCACAGTCCAAGCTGTTGTCATTTTCACACGTCATGCTTGAGCATGTACAAAAGAAGGATGTAGGTGAAGTCGGTGAGATTATCAGCGACTTAATGAAAAAGTTAAATGATGTTAATCCAGATGAGCTAAGTTCTGAACGAAAATCACTTTTTTCACGCATGTTTAACAAATTTTCCAGTTCAGTCCAAGAAGTGCTATCGAAATATCAAAAAACTGGAGCACAAATTGATCGGATCAGCGTACAACTGGAGCGGAGCAAAGGTGCCTTGATTTCAGATATAAATATGATGGAAAAGCTCTATGAAAACAATAAAGAGTATTTCCAGGCATTAAATGTCTATATCGCTGCAGGAGAAGTGAAGCTTGATGAGCTTTATCAGAAAACGATCCCCGAACTGAAGAAGGCTGCAGAAGCAACAGATGACCAAATGAAATTTCAAGAAGTAAACGATATGCTGCAATTCGCGGACCGCTTGGATAAGCGCCTCTATGATTTGAAGCTGAGCCGCGAGATTACGATTCAAAGTGCACCGCAAATACGTTTAATTCAAAATACCAACCAAACGCTCGTGGAAAAAATTCAATCTTCGATCATGACAGCCATTCCATTATGGAAAAATCAAGTTGCCATTGCATTAACATTAATGAGGCAGCACCATGCAGTCGAGGCGCAAAAGCAAGTATCGAAAACAACCAATGAGCTGTTACTTAAAAATGCAGAAATGTTAAAAACCAACACCATTGAAACGGCAAAAGAAAACGAGCGCGGCCTCGTTGATATTGAAACCTTAAAGAAAACCCAAGAAAGCTTAATCACCACCCTAGAAGAAACGCTAAGGATTCAGGAAGAAGGGCGCCATAAACGCCGTCAGGCCGAGCAGGAGCTTGCTTCAATGGAAAATGACCTCAAGCAAAAACTATTGGAGATAAAAGGGAATTAATTGAATTTCGGCTGAATGAGGTATACACTAAAGATAGAAAAAGCCCCATGGCATGTACAACAAGTACATTTCCAATGAGGGCTTTTTTTAATGGGGGCAGCTCCACTATGCGGACCACTTTATTACTTTTTCGGGGGCAGTCCCTAGAAACTTTTTGTGGTGGAACTTTTTTAAAATGATGATGAAGCCAAAACAAGGCTTGGGATCCTTCATGCGGACCATGAAAGACAAAATCAGGCTAGGAAATACAGGAAATATCCTTCATGAGTACGATGAAAGACAAAACCAGGTTAGGAAATACAGGAAATGTCCTTCATAAAATTGGTGTAGAAAAAGTATTCTATTCGTAATAAGTCCATTGATGAACCCCCATAATTTTATAATGCTTCCCTAATATCCTACTAATTCTCTTCTTGGAATCAATGCCCTCGCACCACTCAAAAATCTCATTGGTTGTAATCTTTTTTTCTGGAAACAGGAGTTTGAATTCACGCACGTGACGTAACACTGCTGATTCAACATCCTCTACGTGATAACATTGTCCACATACACATTTGTTTCCCACAACATAGATGAAAAAGGAATGGCACACCTTACATATGAGTCCCTTTTTCAATCTAGGATAATCATAAGCTGGTAGCCTTTCATAAGGGGATTCATCGATATGCAGCGAAACTAATTTGTCTGTAAGTCTCTCGTGCATTCCATTTAGTTTGGAAGG
The DNA here is from genome assembly GCF_030915385.1 of Neobacillus sp. PS3-12. Lineage (GTDB taxonomy): Bacteria > Bacillota > Bacilli > Bacillales > Cytobacillaceae > JAEVLT01. The sequence goes on from NZ_CP133268.1 coordinate 2,994,218, forward strand.
TGTTGTACTAAGTCTTTTCATGTAACGGTTAAGCTGTGTAGGAAAAATGATTGGAGCGTTTAGAGGAGCTTGGTAAAGAGTAAATTCCGAATTGATAAAGACAACCGATCCTTCAATTTGGATAGAATATCCAAGGCTTTGGAATAATTGGCGCAATAGTGATTCACTTCGCCTTAACTGAAGTAAGGGATCTTTAATTTCTGTTTTGTTTTTGATGTACAATTTATCCTCTTCGTAAAAAAAGTCACCTTCATAATTTTTTACCTCAAAAACCCGAATGATTTTTTGAAAAATTATGAGTGTATCGATTTGAAATACACTGTTATTAAACATTAGCCTCAGGTCATTTAAAATATAGCAATCACAATTAAGTTTTTCAGTTAATGAATCAAACATGACCTCACCATCATAACCTTTTTTTAGGTTAAAATAGTTCTGTTTGTCCTCAGTAAGTAAATACATTCTAGTGTCTAGTGATTCAAGAATTGCTAATTTTGCAGGTTTAGTACGGATTTTTTTTAACATATGTCACTTCCTTTCATCTCTATTTTATAAAAATATCCGGCGCTATTTATCAGAAATAAATGGATAGTTCGTTAACAATTATCCAGCTCCTAGCTCTTTTCGCATTGTCTGGTGCTTTGTGATACAATTTTGCTAGCGATTATCTTGCAAAGGAAGAAAAAAATGAACAGAACATTACCTGTAACGAAAAATGATTATATAGATGTGGTTTTTGAGGATTTGACCCACGATGGTGCGGGAGTGGCAAAGGTCGATGGTTATCCGCTCTTCGTTCCAAATGGGCTGCCAGGTGAAAAGGCAAAGGTAAAGGTCATTAAAGTAAACAAAAGCTACGGGATTGGGCGGTTAATTGAGCTCTATGAAAAAAGTCCATATCGAGTTGAAATTGAACAACAGGACTTACATAAATATGGAGGCTGCCAGCTTGAACATATCAGCTATGAGGGTCAGCTAAAATACAAAGAAAATCAAGTTCGCCAGGTACTAACCAGGATTGGCAAACTGGAGGATGTTGTTATTCATCCTATTTTAGGAATGGACAGCCCTTGGCGTTATCGGAACAAGGCACAGGTTCCTGTTGGTGAGAAAGATGGGAAGCTGATTGCCGGGTTTTTTAAACCAAGAAGTCATGAAATAGTCGACACGAATGAGAGTTTGATTCAGATTAAAGAAGTTAATGAAGCTGTGAATGCTGTAAAAGAGATTTGCAGCCAGCATAGTATTCCTGCCTATCAAGAAGAAACACATAAAGGTGTGCTCCGCCATATTATGGCTCGTTACGGAAAACAGACTGGAGAACTTATGGTCGTTCTGATTACCAGAACTGCGGAGTTGCCTCATAAAAATAAATTGGTGGATGAAATCGTTGCACGTCTTCCACATGTGAAATCGATTGTACACAATGTGAATTCGAAACGAACTAATGTCATTTTAGGAGAAAAAACTACTGTTCTTTGGGGAAATGAAGTGATCTATGACTATATTGGTAATGTGAAATTTGCCATATCAGCATTATCCTTCTACCAAGTAAACCCGGATCAAACAAGGGTCCTATACGAGAAAGCTCTGGAGTATGCGGATTTAAACGAGAAAGAGACAGTAATCGATGCTTATTGCGGCATTGGCACGATCTCGTTATTTTTAGCCCAGAAAGCACGAAAGGTCTTTGGAGTTGAAGTTGTATCGGAAGCGATTGAGGATGCAAAACGAAATGCCAAGTTAAATGGCATCAATAATGCCGAGTTTGCCGCAGGGGAAGCAGAGGTTGTGATTCCAAAATGGTATAAGGAAGGGAATGCAGCCGATGTTATGGTGGTAGACCCGCCTCGTAAAGGCTGTGATGAAGCATTGCTTCAAACAATTATTGAGATGAGACCTAAAAAGGTTGTCTATGTTTCCTGCAACCCGGCGACATTGGCTCGGGATTTACGGATTTTAGAGGACGGAGGCTACAAAACGGTTGAAGTTCAGCCAGTTGATATGTTTCCGCAGACGACACACGTTGAGTGCGTCTCGAAGATAGCTTTAAAAGAAGAAGCAGGAGCCCAATAAGGGTTTAAACCTGCTTCTATTCAAATGTTGGGGCCGAGAATCGATAGTGGATGATGGGGGGGTTCCATCATCCACTACTTCAATTCGATTAATTAAACGATGTAAAATCTCAGGTGTTAACTCATCAAAATTTAGAAAATGAAGAAGTTCTTGTTTAAGCTTGTCAAGGTTATTAATAACTTCTTCACTTTCTAAGACAGATAACATTTCATTTTTCTTCTTTACTAATTGGGCTAATTCATTGTTATTGTCTTCGATAATTTCTAAATAGTCATCTTGAGTGATTGCTTTGTCAGCTAGCAAATTGATGTACTTCTTTTTACAGCCTTTTTAATACATCAATTTGCTTATTTAGTTTATAGAGCTTTTGTTGAAGATCTTTCTTTGACTTTTTTGATTTTGTCTCCAATTCCTTTAAATAATGTTCTTTATCGATTTGTTTAAGGAGCGTTTTTATATCGGACAAAATCGTATCTTTGAGAAAGTTCTCTTTAATGGTGGAGCACTACAAGCTATATAATTTGTATTAGTTTTAATGTGCTCCATCAACAAGCTGCTTCATTGAGTTTAACTTGGAAGAAAGCTCAAGAAACCAATCTTCATCACCTGTTGATAATGCCAAGTCTATGAGAAATATAATTTGTTCCTTGTTTACCGCCTTAGAAGGTGGCAGTTTCTTAACACTTTTGCTTAAGATCGGAATTGTTTTGCCAATCGTTTCCCGATTGTCACTTGTAACAACAGTTACTTTAACAACTCCATCCAGAATACTCAGTGATTCAATATAACCAATTATTAATTGCCCATCCACTGATTTTCCCTTAATCCAATCACCTGTTTTTAAAACGGAATTATCATGGGTCAACATCTCTTTTCACCTTCTTAAATTATTTTTTTATTTTATGAATGTAATCTTAAGAAACTCTTTTTTGAGCTAAAGCCATCGGGATAGGCTAACTTGATAAATCTGTAATTTTTTTTATTACATTTTAATTAAAAAGAAGTCTGCGACAATAAATCTGTGAAAGCTGCTTATTGTTCTTGGTTGACAAGATCGACAACTTCTTTAATTGTATAGTTTCTTAAATATTCGCCCAAATGTTCTTCCGCACCTAAGAAAATTGTAAATAGTACTCTATGCATATTTGCGCCCACAATACACTTTTCATTTGAATCAGGACACTTTGGCTGCAAAGCACCTTCAGAGGTGATCTTATATATATCCCAGAGATTAACTTCGCTGGGGTCTAGAGTAAAAATGAATCCGCCGCCAGTTCCCTCTTTTGATGTTATAAATCCATGTTTTTTTAACAAGCTTAGTACTTTACGAATACGTACCTGGTGGACACAGGCACTCTCTGAAATAGCATCACTTGTTGACATCCAGTCGGCTGCAACGCAAGATAAGTTAAACTATGAACCGCAAGGGTAAAATCACTATTCATGACGTGCCTCCTAAGAAATTAAAAAAGCTACTTATTACTATTACATCTAGCTTCTGCATTTTTTCAGTTTGAACATAATGTAATAATAAATGTTACAGTTTAACTTGTCAAGGTCTAACCAGGAATTAGTAATTTTCGTTATATTTTAAATTTAAATATACCATTGTTTTTTAACTTAATATAGTGCTATTTTCCATTGTGAAGAAATGTTACTTTAGGACTCTGTTGACAAATCAGAGTTTGAGAAGGGACATTGACAGGTTCTCCTAGGCAAAGAGTACAGATCCTTTGTCCCCATTCATTTTATATAATATCCAAAGGTATTTTTCTTGTTGGTTTTGGAAATACCTCGTCAAGTCTGTTCAGATCTTCTATGGTCAATTGAATAGAAGCAGCTTGAGCATTGGCTAAAACATGTTCTTCCTTAACAGCTTTTGGGATAGCAATTACGTTGTTCGAACGAATGGTCCACGCAAGAGCAATTTGTAATGGTTGCACATTATATTTTTCTGCAATCTCAATGATGGTTGGATCGCTTAGTAATTGTCCTCTTAAGCTCCCTCCCTGGGCCAGGGGACTATAGGCCATGATTGGCATGTTATGTTCATGATGCCATGGTAGGAGATCATAATCAATTCCTCTAGAACCTAGATGATATAACACTTGATTTGTCACACATTTTTTTCCGTTAGCGGTATCCCACAACTCTATCATATCATCCGTATCAAAATTAGAAACTCCCCATCTTACAATTTTACCATCCTTGCGCAGTCTCTCCATTCCTTCAATCGTTTCTTCCAAAGGAACACGACCTCTCCAGTGTAAAAGATACAAATCAAGATGATCTGTTCCTAGTCGTTTTAGACTATTTTCACATGCTCTTTCAATCAAATCTAACCCGGAATGATGAGGATATACTTTCGATACTAAAAAAACTTTATCTCTACGCCCCTTGATTACCTCACCAACTAAACATTCGGAATCGCCATTTCCGTACATTTCAGCCGTATCGATTAGCTTCATGCCTAGTTCTATGCCAAGTTGCAAAGCTTTGATTTCTTTGTTTTTCGATTGAGGATTTTCACCCATGTACCATGTTCCTTGACCAATACTTGGAAGAAAGGTTCCGTCAGGTAAAGTTACTACACGTTTTTCAAGTGAATTCTTAATTCTCAATATTTTTTCATGGTCACGTATACTCATTTTCATCATTCCTTTCATATCTCACCTTGTTTTTCTTGAACTGCAATTCTTCAATCATTACCATTTATTAAAAAATTAGATTATTATTTAAAAAATAAATGTGGCTATACATTGTTGTAGTATAGCCACAAAAATAACATTATAATGCTCACTTACACCAAGTGAGCCCCGCCATCAATAAGAAGAACAGTACCAGTTGTAAAACCATTTTTCACTAAGTACACGTAGGCCTCAGCAATGTCTTCAGGCTGTGCCACGCGATTAACAGGTAGCTGCTGTGCAATGTTGCTGTATAAATTTTGTCTTTGCTCGTCAGGCATTCCTCCGTAGAGTGGGGTGTCTACGATACCAGGTGAAACAACATTTACCCGTATAGGAGCCAGGTCTACTGAAAGCCCTCTAACCAATCCATCGATCGCTGAATTGATCGAAGCAAGTGTAGTTGCCCCCTGTGGTGGACGGATTCCATAAACACCAGAGGTCAATGTGATAGAACTGGTATCATTTAAGTACGGAATAGCAGCACGAACGGTTAAGTATTGCCCCCAAAACTTACTATCAAACGCTTCTCTAACATCCGCAACAGGTAAGTCACTAAAATGACCCATTGCACCTTCACCTGCCGTAACGACAAGGTGATCAAAATTCCCTACCATTTTAAAAAAGTCAGCTAGTTTTTCTTCACTGCGAAAATCAATATTGTATGCTTCCACATTACCACCAAGTACATTCTTTGCCTCCGATAGTTTTGCATCAGAACGACTTGCAATAATGACTTGAGCAGATTCATCAAGAAATGCCTTTGATGCTGATAATCCGATACCAGAAGTACCTCCTATTACAACCACACGTTTTCCTTTTAATGACATTGTATGAACCCTCCTTAAAAAATTCTTTTTAGGTTGTATCTGAAAACAATATTACATACTACTTTTAGTGAAAATAATATAAACCAACGCTTCATTATTTTATTTTTCTAATAGTTTTAGCGCTTCACGATTGAATGCCGGGATATCATCTGGAAAACGGCTAGTCACAATATTATTGCTTACCACAACTTCTTCATCTTTGTAGTTAGCCCCTGCATTTTTTAAATCATTACGAATAGATTTGAAACCAGTTATGTCGACGCCTTTTAATAGGTCAGTATCGATCAATACTTGTGGTCCATGGCAAATGGCAAAAACAGGTTTGTCTTTTTGAATAAATTCTTTTGCGAATTGACCAAAGCGGTCATCTTCACGTAGTAAATCAGGGGAGAAACCACCTGGAATAAGCAAAGCATCAAAGTCTGCAGAATTAACTTCATCAATGGCTTTATCAATTTTTACGGTTGCGCCTTTTTTTCCAGTTACTTCATTTCCTGCATGTTTATCAATTGTAATCACTTGATGACCAGCTTCTTTGAATGCTTCTGCAGGTTCTGTAAATTCAACATCCTCAAATAAATTGGTGATAAGTGTAGCAATTTTTTTGCCCAAACTAAAAACCCTCCTTGTAATCGAAAAAACTTATTATTCTCACAAAAAATGCTTATATTTAATGGAAGCGGTGGGTTCGAAATTTACATCCGAACCACACTCTATCCAACTAAAATGTAGAACTAACGTAATGCTTTAACAAGGGCTTTTCCAAATTCTTTCGCACCTTGTGGACCATCGCCAGTAATAATATCATCATGGGCAACAACATGTTGTTCAACATATTTAACGTCAACAGCTATCAATTCGTTCTTTTGAACATCTACTGGATAGCAAGTTGCTTCTCTTCCAGAAAGCAAACCAGTTTTAGCAACTGTAACAGCCCCTGCACAAATTCCCGTTACAAGAACTTTCTCATTGTAAGCTCGCTTCAAAAAGCCTTGTAATTCTTGATTTCCCCATAGATGATCATTTGTACCAGATCCTCCAATTACCGAAACAACATCAAATTCTGTGGGCGATACGTCTGAAAAGATAACCGAAGAAGTTGCTTTCCCATCATAGTCACCAGTAATTTCACCTGCCACGGTGCTAGCAATGGTTACTTCGACTCCTGCATTTTCAAGCTCTTCTTTTGGATGGAATAACTCATCTTCATTAAAACGTTCTGGCGGTATAATTAAGAGTGCTTTTTTACTCATTATTTTTTCCTCCTCAAAAAGAAAAAGATTTGTTGATAACACTTTTTCATATATTCGTATTTTTACCTGTTACTGTTAACAATTTCAGCGAGCTGTGCAAGTTCTAGTGTATTTCGAAAAGCATCAGCTGGAGAACTTCCAACGTGCAATCGGTGAAAGGTCTAGCAATGAGAATAGTATATCAAATACTTTTTTTGTATGTTCAGATATAGATTCATCCTCTTTCTAAAAAGTCTGTATTACATATGCTTTGAAATTATTTCTGTCAAAGCTTCTTTTGGATAGAACCCGATAAGCTTATCTACAGCCACTCCGTCTTTGAAAAGAATCAAGGTTGGAATGCTCATGACTCCAAATTTTCCTACTGTTCCTGCGTTTTCATCTACATTGAGCTTGATAATTCTAACTTTGTCACCCATTTCACCATCGATTTCCTCCAATACAGGTGCAATCATTTTACAAGGACCACACCATGGTGCCCAAAAATCCACTAAAACCAATCCCTCTGTGATTTCAGTGCTAAATGTTTGATCTGTTACGTGTGAGATAGCCATTATTATATCCTCCAATTCATTGTTATAATTTTAATAAAATTATTTTTTAATGCTTACAAAAAATACAAAATTACCCCCCTTTTTAATGTAACAAAAAAAGTTACAGTTTGTTTTTATAAAACGAACTGTAATAAAATAAGTTACAGTATAGACATTACAAAGCAATGGTCTGGTAAATGTCCCTAACAAACTAATTTTAATAGCCACTTTTCAAATTGATTGCTTCCTGTTCAAAAGGAATTACTGTAATTTTAATATTTACAGTTTATGAAGTCAAGAAAAATTAACTCGATATTTTCAAATTCCATTATAGTGGGTATACACCGATGAAAAGTTCTCATCGCATGTTGCGTTTTTCGCCTGAAGCAGATTTTTGTTTATTTTGTTTATGATAATACTCGAAAGTATCTGACTTTGCTAATGCCTCCTATTTCACCTACAACGGTATTTTTGTGTTGTGCTATTTCCGATAGATCTGGTGGAGTAGAGGATTAGTGATCTTAGGTTCGAAAACGACTAAGGTAAAAATAAACTATTTAAAAAGAAAGAAGTGAAGGTTTTGTTTAGATATAAATGTCTCCATTGTGTAAGTCTTAATAGAAGTTTACGGGAAAATTTTATGTTTAAAAGAAATACCTCGTCCTAATTTTGATTTTCAAGGTGCATGAAATAGGGGGACAGCTACTCCACTTGATAGTCGAGCCAGATTCACAGACGATTCGTCAATATGAAAGTGTATCCGACATAGAAGGTCACTTTTCATTTAAAGTTGAGAACTATTACGACACTCTTAAATGGCTTTCAAGTCAAAGTATGGTTCGCTTTTTTAATCTTTCGTCATAAACCCAGAGAGACTAGTCAGTATATTGCCACAATATTAATTGCAATCTTTTTGTATCAACATCTAGATATTCTTCCTAATGAACATTTTTTGCTTTATATAAATAAACACAAATAAAAACGGAATGTATAAATAAACAAAATAAAAAGCAATTTTTGAATAAATTTCACCTAATCGTACGATTAGACTATTCTCAATCAGTAAATTAGCTAGAAAAAAGAATAATACCAAGACAATTAATAAGCTTAATCGGTGCTTCAAATTTACTAATTTCTTAAGGCCGCGGCAGGCTGCCCATATTTTTAAACTGACATTAGGCAAGATAAGCAGCAGCCAGATAGAGACAACAATATATTCGACCCTTTCTATAAGTGGAAATTGCGCAATTTTCATCAAATTTAATGTAGGCCATAAAGTATTTTTTAAATGCTCTTGGCTAAAGAATGCAAATGAAATCAGCGCTACAACCAAATAAAGTAAGGTTGAAAACAGCAGTCCAAAGTGGGCCCATTTTTGTGATTTACCAGAGTTCTTAACAAATGGGTAAAACATAAATAATGGTTCAAAACCCAAGTATTGAAACAACATCTCTTTTGAAGATAACAAGATGTCCATAGCTGAATGATTAAAAAGCGGCAATAAATGTTCCCATTGGGCAAATTCTAAGGCAAAGAAAATAAGGGGAGTTAAAATAATAAAAGGAATGATCGTTCCCCAAAAACAAATACCAGTAATTACTCGGAATCCGCTTGAAACCGTATAATAGATAAGCATTAGAAATGGGATGCTGATTTGCCATGTCTTCATTAAGGGGAAAATCCACACCTGAACCACTTCAATATAAACACGGAAAACAATAAGGGCCAGTACAAGAAAATAAAAAATAATAAACAGGTTGATGATGCCGCCAATCCATTTCCCAAATAAAAATCTTTGAATATAAATAATGTCGTTATCGGCAATCGCCAGTATTCGATACATCATCCAAATTAATATATGGATACTTATCCCAGATATTATAATGGAAATCCATGCATCATAGCCGGCATTCTTAATAATGTTCCTCTGGAAACCCATAATACCTACACCAATAATATTAGGGAAAATTAAAAAGAAGACTAAATAAGGTGATACAGTATATTGCTCTCTAATTAAATTTTTCAAATGGCATCACCTCTATAATTAATGTACGATTGATTCCAGAGTTTCATGGCATCTGTCTGTACTCTTGTTTTGAGTTTGCAGTGTTTCAATTATTTGAAATTTATCGAAAGTCCGATCATTTAGAGATCCTGTTAAAAAGACAAGAAAGTAGCTAAGTGAAAAAGATGTTTGCTTTTTCCTTTGTCATTCATCAAACTCACTTCCTTTTTTGTCTGGGCGGCTAGGATTATATCTCCAAAGAGAGTTAGGACGCAAGAAGCCTGGTCTTTTAGTTGTTATACTATATGACGCACGTATTAAGCTATCATTTAAATCACCAGGTCTTAGTGGATATAACGGAACGGTATAAGGCGATTCTAAGGATTCTAAACGAGTAAGATGCACGATTAAAAAGCATAAACCTAGTACGATACCAAATCCCCCCCAGATCGAGGAAATAATAATTAAAGGAAATCGTAGGAAACGAATCGTGTTAGACATCTGATAGATGGGTGTTGTAAACGAAGCTAAAGCCGATAGAGCCACAATGATCAATAATACGTTGCTTGTAAACGCAGCCTCTACTGATGCTTGACCGATAACAATACCACCTACGATACCGAGAGTTTGTCCTACTTTGGTTGGTAAACGTGCTCCTGCTTCACGCAGTAATTCAATTGTAAACTCTAAAAAAAGCACTTCCAAAACCGGTGGAAACGGAACGTTATGCCGAGAGAAACTAAGCGGGCCAAGTAAAACTTTAGGAATCATTTCATAATGATACGTTAAAACCGCTATATAGATAGAAGCAGAGAATATAGAAAATAGAACACTAAATATTCGTATCAAACGGAAGAAGGAGCCAAGCACCCACGGTAAGTAGTAATCTTCTGGAGAAATAAAAAAATCCGACAATGTAGCGGGTCCAATAATCGCATATCCTGATCCATTACTAAACACAGCTACCTGTCCCCTAATTAAACTAAAAACTGTCCGGTCTATTCGTTCGGTTGATAACAGAAGGGGAAACGGCGTAAAACCATTATCAGAAATCATTTGATGTAATTGAGAAGAATCAAAAACGACATCAAAATCAATCTTCTTTAAGCGTTGGGTCATGGTTTCAATGTACTTTTTATTAGTAACCCCCTCAATATAAGCCACGATGACTTTGGTTTGGGACATAGACCCTATGTTGATTTCTTCCGTAATTAAATCAGGTGTATTAATCTGCTGTCTTAATAAATGGATATTAATATTTACGTTTTCAACAAAACCGATTTGCGGGCCTACCACACTGAACTCATTTTCTACATTATTTTGCTCACGAAGACCGACTTTTTCGTTAGATAAATTAATTAACGCAACCTTTTGATCATTTTCTTTAATTTGCAGAATCGCATAGCCTTTAAGCAGTTTTGATTCGATTATCTCAATGTCTTCAGTAACCAAAACATCCTCAATTGGGATTAGTAGCTTAATATCCTCAATTTTCTTAATATGACTGATATTAAAAGATGGTTCCTGAAAAATAAGCAAGACTCTGCGCTGAAGCAGTTGGCGATCAATTAAGGTATTATAGTAAGAAAGGATGAAATGTCCTTTTTTATTCATAAGTGAAAACTGACCGAAATCATTTGATTTACTAGCCTTCGTAAATAATTGCTCGATATTTTGAGAAATTCTTTTCTTTTTCTGATTTTTATTCCTTAAAAGCTTTTGTTTGAAGAACATCCAAACACCTCACACTCAGCATTCCCTACAATCATTCTGTTGCATTATATTTTCTTTTAAATTCAGGGATTTTTCTTAACTACTTTATTATTTCCAGCCCTATCATGAATATCCCAATTTAAGCTTTGGGAATAGGAAAATTACTTCATAATGTATTCATGATAGTGGACATCTATTTGGACTAAAAACTAGATTGGTATGGTTACTTATGAAAGGTGTTCGTTGGGGGTCCTTGATTACTATTATCGGGATTTATCCTGCCGTTTGCTTCAATATGGAGTAAGGCTTTTTTCTTCTTCAACTATTGGAGTTTAGCTGATCAAGGATTCACACTATGTTACAACGCTTTAACATTATATTAAATGTCTCGCACTCTAAATTACTGTACAATTCCAGAGTTTACAATATGGATATGTGTATGTACTGTTGGTTTGAGTTTAGGATAATTTTGCCTAAATTTTTGATAGTTCCAATTCCTGGAGTGAGCTCTTACCTTATCCCCAAGCCCAATCGGGTCTACGCTGTACTTTTGAAACAATGAAACTAAGTCCGACACTTCATCATTAAAATAGTTTTGTAATAACTTTTCTGTATAGTTATTCTTTTCAGATATTATTGATGATTGCGGTTCATATCTAACCTGAGCATTAAGCGTTAAATCAATTAGGATACGAGGAATAGGCTTGTTGGTTTCAACGGTGTAGGTTGTTTTGGAAGCAAGATTTCTCAACAATAAGCTAATCTCTTGATTATTAACTTTTATTTTGGCTTTATAGTTTCCATTTCCGAAATGTTGCTGCAATAGCATTTTTAAAATAAAAGCCTGTCTCATATTAATTTTTTGGACATACTGCCCATGTCTTAACAAAGCTAAACCGTTAATCTTCAATTGACCTTTTTCAATGATGATATAAGGTAAGCATGCGTCCTTTCCTTCCGTATAATAATCGCTTAAAAATACATGCAGGTTCATTTTGGGTAGATTTCCTTTTTCGATATTGTGATTGATTTTTTCACTTATATGAAATGGAAGCTGGACTTTTTCACTTGACGTTAAAATCTCTTCAGCCGAAGGATCGGCTATAGCGATCTGCATACGACTCCCAGCAGTCGGGTCTTTACTGAGACTTATTAAAGCTTCAGCGACTCCTCTTTTTGCAAACTCTTTACCAAACAAAACCATGTCCAATTTTCCTATTCCGATCGGGTAAGCGGCTTTTGTATCCAATCTTGGAAGGATGTCCTCAAACGTACCGGTAACGGTTTTAAAATCTTTTAATACGGTTTTCCCTTTTTCCGTGAAGAGAGGATAGATCACCATTCCTTCGATTTTGTCTCCTTTCTTATCATAAGCTAGTGTATCAATGATTTGAATTTTATCGATAATTCGGTCATTACCACACCCTGATAATAGAACAAGAATGAACACTTCTACGAGGAAAAGGATTTTATTTTTTCCTTTTTCATTCATTAACGTCACTTCTCCTTCTTCAGGATCAAACTTACTATTTAATTATGTTTTCCATCTCTTTCATTATTATCCAATATCTCATTCAAGAGGCTAGTTTAAGTACAGTAATTTTTAAAAGTTACAAACTCTAATGCGTTCTGATATCTAATCCATAAATTTACAGTTGACTTCACAAACTGTAATGTTTAAATTTACAGTATAGTCGGTAGGAAATGGGCTTAATAATATGAAGGAGTGTGTGTAAGTATGGTAAATCTGTATATAACACCAAGTTGTACTTCTTGCCGAAAAGCAAAAGCATGGCTTGAAGAACATCATATTGAGTATATTGAAAGAAACATATTATCCAATCCCCTTACAGTCGATGAGATTAAATCAATTCTTCGCTTGACTGAAGATGGGACTAATGACATTGTTTCAACTAAATCAAAAACATTTCAGGAATTAAATGTAAATATTGAATCTCTTCCGCTTAATGAATTTTATAAATTAATAATCAAGTACCCTCAAATGTTGCACCGGCCAATTATCCAAGACGAAAAAAGATTACAAGTTGGATATAACGAGGAAGAGATCCGCAGTTTTTTGCCTCGTAGACTTCGCATATTTTCGAATGTCGAATGGCAAAAAGTGGCCAATTAATATTATTTCGGAAGGAGGAAGAAAGTGATGATTGAAGTATTCGTTACAGTTAATTATAAAGATAAAAATTATCAAACCAATGTCATTGTAAATAAAAAAATGACATGGGAAAAAATTAAACAGTTAGCAGAAGAACAAGTAAAAAAACAATGGGATTTTTAAACCTACTTATACAAAAATTTCAAAACACGCAAATTTGTTTACGCACCTTTAAGGAAGAGAACGTGATGCGTAAAGCTTTACAGGACGCTTGGAATTCCTTATTCATGGTTAAGGGTTGATACAACACTTCTAATTAGATACTTGACAAGAAAAACTGTAATATTTATTATTACATTATGTTGATTGATTTTAAAAAAAGATGCAGAAGCTATATGTAAAGCAAAAAGGTGATTAGCTGTGTTGATTTCTAAGGAGGCAGGCCATGAATAGTGATTTTACACTTGCCATTCATAGTTTAACTTATCTTGCGTTGCAGTCGGACCGTATGTCAACAAGTGATGATATCTCAGAGAGTGCTGGTGTCCACCCAGTACGCATTCGTAAAGTGCTAAGCTTGTTAAAAAAACATGGATTTATAAAATCAAAAGAAGGAACCGGCGGCGGATTTATTTTTACTCTAGAGCTGAGTGAAGTTAATCTTTGGGATATATATATGATAACCTCTGAAGGTGCTTTGCAGCCTAAGTGTCCTGATTCAAATGAAAAGTGTATTGTGGGCGCTAATATGAAAAGAGTATTATTTACAATTTTCTTAGGTGCGGAAGAACATTTGGGCGAATATTTAAAGAACTATACAATTAAAGAAGTTGTCGATCTTGTAAATCAAGAACAAAATAGCGGCTGTGACTGATGGCCGTAGACTTCTTTTTTTAAAATGTAATAAAAAATATTACAGATTTATCTAGGTGATATATCCCCGATGGCTGTAGCTTAAAAAAAGGTACTTTCTTGATTACATTCATAAAATACAAAAATAACTTAAGAAGGTGAAAAAGGATGTTGACGAATGGTAATTCCGTTTTGAAAACAGGTGATTGGATTAAGGGAAAATCAGGGGATGGGGAATTAATAATTGGTTATATTGAGTCACAGAGTATTCTGGATGGAGTTGTTAAAGTAACGGTTGCAATGAGTGACAATCGTGAAACGCTTGGCAAAACAATTCCGATTTTAAGTAAAAATGTTAGGAAACTGCCACTTTCTAAGGCGGTAAACAAGGAACAAATTCTATTTCTAATAGACTTGGCATTATCAACGGGGGATGAAGCATGGTTTATTGAGCTTTCTTCCAAGTTAAACTCAATCAATCAGCTTGTTGATGGAGTACATTAAAACTTATACAAATTATATATAGATTTTTAAATTAAATTACAATGTGTTTGGAAATATTCATTTTTTGTGAAAAATTTGCGATTATCCAATATATTTTTATTTTTTGAGGAGTGTTAAACATGGCTAATATGAAAGTAAATGTGAACGCTGTTTGGAATGACGGAGTAAAAGGGAATGGAACGCTTAATGCAAACTTCCTTGAAACAAAAATTGCAATACCTGCATCCATAGGAGGAAGCGGGGATGGAGCAAATCCAAAAGAGGTACTTGTTTCATCTGTGACAACTTGTTATATAGCAACTCTTGTGTTTGTGCTCGAAAGTAGAAAGTTACCTGTAGTGGAGCTTACGGTGGGTTCTGAGGCCAACATAGCTGATAATGAGTTTAAAATTACGCATTATCCACATATTGTTTTATCCTCTGATGCAACTCAAGAACAGATCGAATCCGCACAAAGAGCTGCAGAAGCGGCAGAAAAGGGATGCGAAGTGGGAAATCTATTGAAAAAAGCAGATGTAAAAATTGAGGTTCAAGCCAAAGTTTCCGCTAAGTAAAGCATTGACCTGAATATTTAAATAATTTGTTAGCGTAGAGGGGCAGGCAAATGAAGCACATAATGTGAATTTTGGCAATGCATCAAGTATCCACTCATTTGGGCGGGAAGCACGTCACCTGTTAGATCAGGCTCGTGAGACGATAGCTGCTAGCATTGGGGCAAAGCAAAATGAAATTATTTTTACCAGCGGCGGAACTGAAGCAGATAATATGGCACTTTTTGGCGTTGCCGAAAGCTATCAAAAAAATGGAAAGCATATTATCACAACTCAAATCGAACACCATGCTGTTCTGCATGCGTGTCAAAAATTAGAGAAAATGGGCTTTGAAGTTACCTATTTGCCAGTAGATAAAACAGGCAGAATTCGTTTAGATGATTTTAAGGCTGCTTTAAGAGATGATACGATTCTCGTTTCTGTCATGTATAGCAACAATGAAGTCGGAACACTACAGCCAATTGCAGAGATTGGCCAGATACTGGCAGAACATCAGGCCTTTTTTCATACGGATGCGGTTCAGGCCTATGGTATTGAAGATATTGATGTGAATAAAAGCTCCATTGATCTCTTAGCGGTTTCTGCTCATAAAATTAATGGCCCAAAAGGAACCGGCTTCTTATTTGCCAGGGAAAATGTAAAGCTGGCTCCGCGTTCCTTTGGTGGTGATCAAGAAAAGGAAAGGAGAGCAGGGACAGAAAATGTGCCATCCCTTATCGGCTTTCGTGAAGCTGTCCTCATCTCACAAGAGGACAGCGCGGATAAAAGAGAAAAATTTAAACAATTTAAAGAAACGTTTATTAATGTCCTCAAACAAGAGGATGTAGAATTTTCCTTAAACGGATCGCTTCAAGATTCTCTGCCACAAGTATTAAACTTGAGCTTTCCGGGTACTAATGTCGAAACAATGCTTGTCAATTTGGACATGGCCAGGATCGCAGTATCCGGCGGTTCAGCTTGTACAGCAGGATCAGTTGAACCTTCACATGTGCTTGTAGCAATGTTTGGGGAAAATTCAGAGCGTTTGATCAATTCCATTCGGTTTAGTTTTGGTTTCAACACGACAGATGAACAGATTGTAGAAGCTGCCCATGAAACTGCAAAAATTGTGAAGCGCTTAAGAAAATAAATCTTTTAAAGTATGTTTCACGGAAAGTCGAAGTGAAAGAATTGGCAACAAAGGATCCAAAAAATATAAGAGTTGTTGTTGGAATGTCTGGTGGTGTGGACTCATCAGTTGCAGCCCTTCTTTTAAAACAACAAGGCTATGATGTTATCGGTATTTTTATGAAAAACTGGGACGATACAGTTTCAAAAGATGCCAACTTAGAACAAATCAAAGGAACCATGCATTCTTCAGGAGAAGGAAAGTGGACAGTGGAAACGGCTTTGGATTTGTAGGCAGCCATCCCTGTGATTGCCATGTCTCTTTTGATGCGCTATCGCTCCTTAGATCATGACACCTTTACCGGGAAAGTGGTCGCTGCTCTTCGGAACGAGTTTGGTGGACATGAAGTCGAAAAAAGCAATTAGCCTAATATTGAGTGGATTTTAGTAAACAAGCTACTTAAAATATCAAAACAATCCGCAAAGTGAAAAAGGGAGTGAAATCATGAATGTAATGGATGCAAAAATCATTAGTACCCAATATGGTTTGGAGACCTATTTAGACGTTGTAAAAAATGTTGATGTAAGAGATCTTCATTATCCTACAGAGACAGAACTCTTTTATGAAATCACAGTAGGGATAGAGTATTTTCTATTAAAGGAAGAAAGATATTATGACAGTAGAAAGAATTATTTTCGTATCCGTATGGATTCCGATTTCGGTTCAGTAACGCTCGTAGAAACAAAAATGGAAAGTTTATTTGCTGTCAAAAATGAAGGCGAGAGAGACACAACAAAGGAACTGGTTGGAGAATGGCTTATAAAGACCCATGCTTTCAAACAAGTTATCAATGAACTGATTGTTCAAAAGAAAATGGAAAACGTTCAAACAGAGGGGGATATTCAAGTAGTACTAGGAACTATAAGATTCCTAGAGAAATTACTCGAGATCAAAACAGAAGACATTTTAAGTACCAATGTTGAGAGAGACCTTGAGTATGTTCATTAGTAACTTTTAAGATAATGACCCTCATTGGATAAGTAAAGTGCTGGAGGGAAAAGAAGATACGATCAGAAGAGTACTAGTTGATCAACTTTTTACATGGTTGTGACGAACGTAGAAAGTTTACGTTCGTCACGATATTCTAGAAAAATCATATCATACGGCGTTATTTCTAAGTTAGAGTACGTTAAATGTATAAGGAATGTGTTATCTTTTAGAAAGGGACGATGATGAAATGGTTACAGAAATCCAACTAAATGATACTAAAATTAGAATCACACAATATGATGAAAAAAAGATAGAAGGTAAAACTCAGATATCGGTAACTTTTTATGTTACAAGTGACGACTACCATGACATAGCAACGTTATTTTACAAAGGAACATTTGATGTAATCGTACTCGAGAGACATCTTGAGTTCCGCGGAACGATTCAAGAATATTCAACATCAATTACGAATCTATACGAAAAAGGGCAAATTGGTGAATATAAACTGACTTTGAAAGAAGCGGAATAATAGAAAAGGGGATTTTCATCTTATGAAATTAAGCATTTTAGATCAGTCTCCCATTTCAACTAATCAAACGGCAAATGAAGCATTACAGGAATCAATGAATCTCGCACGCATAGGGGAGACATTAGGATATTCACGTTATTGGATTGCTGAACATCATGCAATGCCAGGGCTTGCATGCTCCGCGCCCGAGGTAATGTTAGGTTATATTGGGGCAAATACAAAAAATATACGAATTGGCTCTGGAGCAGTTTTATTGCCATACTATAAGCCGTATAAAGTAGCAGAAACCTATCACATGTTATCCACTCTATTTCCTAATCGAATTGATGTAGGGATTGGAAGGGCACCGGGTGGTCCTGCTGAAGCATCAAATGCATTATCGGATAACTATTTACAAAATGTCTATAAAATGCCTGATTTAGTAAATGAATTAATTAAATACATAGATAATGAAGGGACCGTATTAGAGGCTTCTCCGTTACCGCAAATTAGTCCTGATCTATGGATGTTAGGTACAAGTAGAAAAAGTGGAAATTTTGCGGCGGAAAACGGTTTAGCCTATAGTTTCGGACAATTTATGAGTGATGAAAACGGAGCAGAAATCGTCCAACAATATCGTCAGTCATTTCAACCAAGAAAAAAAGGCCAAAAACCATACGTCATTATGGCTTTATCAGTAATATGTGCAGAAACTACTCAAAAAGCAGAAGAAATTGCTTTAAGTTCAATTGTTTGGGAACTACAAAATGAGAGTATGGAAGGAAACAAAGGAGTTCCTTCTGTTGATGAGGCAAAAAAAATTCTATTAAATCTACGTAATCAAAAGTCTATTGAAAGAATAAAAAAGAAAATGATTATAGGTACTCCTAATGAGGTGAAAAGTAAAATATTAGAAATTCAATCTCATGTATTAGCAGATGAAATCATGATTGTAACTATCACTTATTCATCAAAGGATAAGCATCAATCATATCGATTAATCGCAGAACAATTTATTAAATTATGATTGCTTGAAAATTTTAGTAAAAGGTTTAGCTGTATTTAGAAGTGGTATCCTCTGTTAATTTTGAAAAACAATATTGGGACCAGGTTTTTACTCATTTTTTAGAGGAATATAAAGCTGGCCGAACACCTAATCCAGACGTCATGTGTAACAAAGAAATTAAATTTAAAGCCTTTTTAGAACATGCGATTAACCTTGGAGCTGAATATGTGGCAACAGGTCATTATGCTCGGGTTGTTTATCGTGATGGGGAATATAAAATGCTTCGGGGGATTGATCAAAATAAGGACCAGACCTATTTTCTTAACCAATTATCACAGGAACAGCTCAGCAGAGTACTGTTCCCGATAGGTGAACTTGAGAAATCAAAAGTTCGTGAAATTGTCATGGAAGCAGGCCTTGCGACTGCAACGAAAAAAGACAGTACCAGAATTTGCTTCATTGGCGAGCGGAATTTTAAAGATTTCTTAAGTAATTATCTTCCTGCTAAAAATGGAAAGATGGAAACCTTTGATGGTGAAGTTAAGGGTACGCATGATGGATTAATGTACTATACTATTGGCCAGCTCCATGGACTGGGAATTGGCGGTTCAGGTGAACCCTGGTTTGCGATCGGCAAAGATTTAAAACGTAATGTTCTTTATGTTGGACAAGGGTTTCATCATGAAAAACTACATTCTGATTCCATTATCGCCGACAAAGTCAGCTGGGTATCCAATATTATATATATTTTAGGATATTTGGAATGTTATAATTCCAATACTTGTTCCGCTAAATATATAAAATAAAATTTTATACATGTAAAGCTTTACTTGATCCATTTTTATTTGATAAGTACTACCGAAAGCTTCGTGTGAAGAAGAAAACAAATTTTATCTTATTAGAAGTTTTTACAAATAAAATGATTGTTATTGGTTAACCTATTTCTGAAAAGTTAGGGAGGGTGATAAAAATGGAACAGGTTAATCACCAAGATAGGATTAATGCTTCAGAATATGGTGTTATTTGGTCTCAATATGTCAATGACAGTATGTCACGTTGTGTTCTTCGATATTTATTAAATGATGCTAAGGATGAAAATACTCGTGATTTACTTCAATTTGCCCTGGAACTATCAGAAACTCATTTAGTGAAAACGAAACAAATTTTAACACAAGAAAACTATCCTATTCCAATCGGGTTCACAGATAAAGATGTCACATTAGACGCCCCTAGTTTATTTACTGATACATTTAAAATTGTTTATTTGCAAATTATGACGATTCACGGTTTGACGAGATATGCAGGTGCCACTAGTGTCTGTATACGAGAGGATGTCAGAAAATACTTTATTGATTGTACTTCTCAAACGTTGGAATTATATGATAGGGTTACAAACGTCGCTTTATACAAGGGGATTCTTAGTAAACCTCCTACTTTAAACAATCAACAAAACATTGATTTTGTAAGGAAGCAAAACTATTTAACAGGCTGGTTCGGAAAACGTAGACCCATCAATGCAATAGAAATCAGTGGAGTACACCTTAATATGCAGAAAACAATGGTGAAAATGGTGTTAGAGTTAGGATTCAGTCAAGTATGCCACTCTAAAGAAGTACGAGTCTTTATGGAACGTGCTCGAAAGCTTTGTAAAAGACACTTTCATATTCTTGGTTCAATTTTAGAAGAGGAGAATCTTCATATTCCAAGGATATTTGAAACAGAAGTAACCGATTCAACAGTCGCACCCTTTTCGGATAAGCTTATGCTATTCCATATAGCAACACTGCTTTCTGCCGCACTTGGTTATTATGGTGAGGCGTTATCAATGTCTCATCGAAGAGACATGTCCGCCGACTACACACGAATGAATATAGAAATTGCCCTAATTGCAGAAGATGGAATGAATCTTTTAATAGAAAGGGGCTGGATGGAACAACCTCCCACTGCTGCAGACCACGAAAGCTTGGCAAAGGATTAGAAGAATGTAGATGCAAAAGAAAGGTTATTTTGGTACAACGCTTTTCCTGAATTTGGACAATTGTTTAATGAAAAATACATCAAAGAGAAATTTTTCATACTATTAGAGTTAATTATTAGTATGAAATCCAATTTTAACGAGGTTATTTACCTTAGTATTAATGGAGAGATCGAAAAGGCTATTTTCACATACAAATTACCAATGGCTTATGTTTTATCAATGTGTATACTTTTTTTCAATATGAGATGAATTCAAGGATGCAGGCGGAGGAAAAAAACCATATTCTTTCCTGCCTATTCTGTTACAGTAGGTATTATATACTCAGCAAAAATTACATTGTTCGGACTTTTGTTGGGAGCAGTTTGGTTTCCAATGTAGTGTTATTCCTGGAATCTTTATATGATTTTGTCTAAAAAGGATTTTAAGTGAAAAAATAAACGATCCAGTTTAATGAAAATATATGTATCCCTTTAGAACTAGGAGAGAATACATAATTTTTTTTCTGTATCTATTCCCTGGTATAGATTGTAATCTGACTTTTCACAGTTTCTGTCATTGCCTCATGTCGTTTTTATACCTTCATTGATTCGCGTAGTTCTTCTAAGTTATTACAAAATCCGCGAGATGATCCCCCGCGGATTATATTTATTAACCATTCAGTTTTTTGATGAATTCCTTCATGAGCATGGGAACTTCAGGCCATGCCTGACCGAAAAATAAATTACCGTCAACCGCAACCGTCTTCAACAAGGAGGACCTGAAACAGTTACGAATTTCATAATAAATTATCCAGACCCAAATCATCCTGCCAAATTGTAAACGTAATAAAAAGAGAACAGGGTAGTAAACCTTTCTTTTTATTGCTTATAGCATTGAGATAACAAACATTATTCTCGGTGTAACTGTGGTCTTTTATTTCCTATCCAAAGGAAAAGAACGTCATGCTAGTTGCTTCGAACTTATTTTACATTCGTTAAAGGTTTAGGGTGAAGATGATAGTCCACGTTAATCTTCATTCGTTTCCAGTAATGCGACCATTGTTTTTCACTTAGTGGTTTCTCCCAGGGGTTAAGGGAGAGTGTTCCAATCTGTAATGGGTCCACGTTCCAATTTTGCATATTTTTAAAAAAATCCATTGATTGTTTATCCAAATAGGACTCGATCTCTTTATTAAGACTCGCTAGTTCATCATGATCAAGTATATTTTTATTTCCTCTATACTCCTCGATTCTACTGTTCAGATTGACTTTGATTGACAGGGACGAATAGTTTTGATCTAATTTCATATGGACATTTGAGCGAACATGACCTAACATGACGGATGATGTCGGTATAGGAAGATATTTAAGGTAGTGATTGTTGTTCATGAGTTGGATAATTTGATCGTCTGTGTTTTTGACGGTCGCTATTAGTTTGTCGTGATGGAACAAAGCCGTTCCTTTATATGTGAAATTTTCTTTGTCAACCTTAAAGACTGGCAGAATTGGATACGAAAATGGGGAATAGAACGTCTTCATAAATTGATGTAAATTAACGACAGTAATCTCCCCCTGATTACTTTCCTCGTAGTGTCTGAGCATGCGATAAAGGAAATAATCAAGGTTTGTTTGCTTAACGAGTTGTTTTTTTATGTAAGTGTCAAAATTCCCATCCACAATGACGAGATAAAGACGTTGGGAAACATCAGGGTCTGTAGCTACGGTATTTAGCAGCGATAGAATTCCTTTTTTTGCAAGCCTTTCATTGATTAACAACATTCGAAGTTGTCCGGGTTTCAATTCACGGTAATAAGCTAAATTAAAGCGCTTTGTCCCCTCATTCAGCAAGTCAACTTCTCGAGTCAGCAGATACTTCTTTTCTTTAATCAGTGGCGGCGCCATCGTGCTGATTTTTAACTTTCCTTCTCTTCCCTCATCCATATACCAGAACACCACAGGGGCGATTTCTTCAATTATATTGTTCTCCGAAAATGGGGAAGAACATCCTGTCGTCAACACGCTCCTTTGGATTGATGGAAACCAACAGGAATGCTGGAACCAAGAAGTAGGTGAATGCCCCCAACCATATTTGAATATTGAACCAAATGTTCTGTTCTGGTTCTGATTCCCAGAACCACGTATATATAGCCATCATACATACAAAAATGGTAATACAACTGGACATGAACCCTATTCTGGTGGTCTGTTCATGTATCCTTCCACCGATGATTCGGAAAGCCCCATAAAAGAATAACAAGAGGATGGCAATAAAAAAAATGTAATTAAACAATTCTATACAAATCAAAATGATATCAATTCGCTCAAAAATAGGAGACTGCAGGTACCGAACCATATTAACAACTGGAAAACTGGTTTTGCTTAAGTAATTGGAACCGAAAAACAGTAACGATGTAACAAAGAATAACAAATATTCTAGGATAGTCAGGGCATTCCCAACGGCCCAATATTTTGACATCTTTTGTTTCAGGTTTAACCAAGGACCTAAACATATCAAATATTCTGGTCCTGAAAAAGATGACCCAATCAATAACAACCCTTTCAAAGAATGCATCGACCAATCTGTCGGTATCAAGGGATATAAATCTTGAAGTGATCCAATCTTCATAAAGAAAAAGAAAACAAATATTGTAATAATCAGCATACTACTTAAAAATGCAATCACAATAAAACGAATTGTGTTCTCCATTCCATGACTGGCTACAATAACACTAATCAGAAAAATAAAAAATAACAGCCAATTTGAATGCATAGTTGCGAATAAAAATTGGTGAATGATATCCGCGTAACCCAGTGTGATGATGGTCATTTTGAATACAATCAAAAATAAACCGATAAAAGCAAAAAAACGAATCATCGGTTCACCAAAAAGCTGCCTGAATCCTTGGTAACCTTTTGCAGGATACCCTGAAGCGAACACTCTGGATAATATCATGAGATTAATCTGCGATAACATTCCTATCGCGACAATTCCCCAAATCATGTAGGAATGTACCAAATACATGGGCATAATTAAGGTAAAGTAAAGTATTTGCATTCGGTTCACCATCAACATAACATAAATACCGCCTAGGGTGGTAGACGTTTTTTCAAATAACGAAAATGCTTTCACGCTACCATCTCCTACGATTGACTCGCCATTTCTTTAGGGGATGTAAGGATTCAGGTCGCTCTTTCGTCCAAATTAATGGACCCCGAATGAAAAGATCCAACCAATCCTTCCCGTAAAATGGGGTTAGTGGTGCTAAATAAGGTTGTTTCAATGAAGTAAGTGCATTCAGATGAGCCAGAATTCCAATGATCCCAAGCGTCATTCCAGGTCTTCATTTAAATCATTTAATATCATTAGCGTGCAAAAAGAAATAAAAAAGGATAGCAATTTGCTATCCTTTACGCTTACAAATTATCTACTTTTGGGTGAATACACTACTTAGTGGAAACTTTTCCTTGAACCTCAATTTTAACATCTGCTTTTTTCAATAAATTTCCCACTTCACATCCCTTAACTGCCGCTTCTGCAGCTCAATGTGCTGATTCTATCTGTTCTTGTGTTGCATCAGAAGATAAAACAATATGTGGATGATGGGTAATTTTAAACTCATTTTCAGAAATGTTTGCTCCAGAATCCACCGTAAGTTCCACTACAGGTAGCTTTCTACTTTCGAGCACAAACACAAGAGTCGTTGTATAACAAGTTGTCACAGACGAAACAAGTACCTCTTTTGGATTTGCTCCATAGTATATTTCAAATTCCTGGCGTTCGCTTGAGGATGCCGAAATTAGGTAAGGAAGTACATTCATATTAGCAATTAAAATTTCATACATAGACAAAGGTAGCGGTTCCGCTGTCTTCACTGTATGGAACTCTTGGGGTTCCCTTTTCACATTGTGATGGAAATATTGATAATTTGAATAATTATCCTTGTGATAAATTCATTTCTTTTTTGAAATCTTCAATCCGTTTTTTTCCCCATTCATACATCATTTCCACGATTGGAAGTAAAGTCATTCCAAGTTCCGTCATCGAGTATTCGACTTTTGGTGGAACTTCAGGATAAACCTCTCTATGAACAATTCCATCTTCCATTAGTTCGTGCAGCTGGTTGGCTAGAATTTTATGGGAAATTTTAGGAAATAGCCTTTGGAGGTCACTAAACCGATGTGGACCTTCCACACCAAGGTGCCATAAAATGACAATCTTCCATTTTCCACTAATAATCGATAAGGTCAGTTCTTTTTCACAATTAAAATCGCCGTTTATAATCTTTTCTTTGATTTCTTCCCGTAATGTATCAGACATGACTTTTCCTCCCTTTTATATAGTAACTTATTTGTAACCTTCTTACAAAAAAGTGCATTCTTCACGGCAAGAAAAGTAAGCAGTAATATGAAATAGTCTTAAACATAAATCTTTTTTATTTTGAGGAGGAAAATATAATGAGTAAAAAAGCACTCTTAATTATACCGCCAGAACGATTTAATGAGGATGAATTATTCCATCCAAAAGAAGAGCTAGAAAATGCTGGAGTCGAAGTAACCATTGCAAGCACCGTAACAGGTGAAATTATGGGGGACTATGAAGGTAAAGCAACTGCTTCAGTTATCTTTTCAGAGGTATCCCCTACTGATTTTGATGTTGTATCGGTAATTGGAGGATCTGGTACAAATGATCATCTATGGGAAAATCGAGAATTACAAGGCTTTTTGAAGGAAGCTTATAATGAGAAAGTTCTTGTAACAGGAATTTGTGCAGGAGCTGTTACGGTTGCTAAAACCGGCTTGCTTTCTGGAAGAGAAGCAACTTGCTATCCAGTAGATGTTCAAAAGAACGAATTGATAGCTGTTGACGTTAAATATGTTGAACAACATGTTGTTGCCCATGATGATATTATTACTGGCGATGGTCCACAAGGTGCGAAAGAATTTGGAAAAGCCCTTGTTAAAGCATTACGTTAGTTCTACATTTTAGTTGGATAGAGTGTGGTTCGAAAGTAAATTTCGAACCACCGCTTCCATTAGATATAAGCATTTTTGGGAATACATCCACCAAAGGGAGCAACTACTCTTGCTTCCATTAATTCAGCGATTTTGATGGATTGGTTAGAGGGCTTTCAGTAGACTTATCCCCAATTAGGGTAAACGTTGTTTCGCCAGGTATCGTAGACACCCCACTCTACGGAGGGATGCCTGACGAAGACCGGAAAATTTGTACAACAGCATTGCTCAGCAATTGCCTGTTAGACGCGTTGCACAGCCTGAAGACATTGCTGAAAACAAAGGCAGCAATTCCGCTGCCTTTAATAATTAGGAAAGTTTATTTTATAGGTCTATATCTTTTCATAACTTTTACTTATAGATCTTTTTGATCAACGTTTAGTTCAATCAAATTTCCATCTGGGTCTGCACAGAAAATTTGAGCGAATCCACTTTTTCCGTATGGTTGTTCCAGGAATTCAACTTGATTCTGCTTTAGCCATTTAAGAGTCTCATAATAGTTCTCAACTCTAAGGGCAAAATGACCTTCTCTGCTGGATAAGCTTTTATTCTGACGAATCGTTTGTGTAGCGGGCTCGACGATCAAATGGAGGTGCTGTCCCTCTATTTCGTACCATGCACCTGGAAAATCAAAATCAGGACGGGGTAATTCTTTTAACCATAAAATTTTCCCGTAAAATTCTTTTGCTTTTTCCAAATCTGTAACATTAAGACTTACATGATGGAGACATTTATATTTAATCAAAACCTTCACTTCTTTCATTTTAAAGTGCAGCCGTTGCTGAAATGAAATGCATTGGCAAAGTTCTATACTTTAATATATTACGATAAACAATAATGAATAATCCGCATCAGGTGATAAAAATCGCGAGAGCAATGTACAGTTCATAACGAATTAATTTTTCTTGACTTTATTAACTGTAAATATTAAAATTACAGTAATTCCTCTTGAAGAGGAAGCAATCTAATGAAATAGTGACACTTTACGCAATTCAGTCTATTTAGCATATTTACCAGATTATATGGCTCACTATAGAGCCATGGCTTTTTCTATCAATACTGTAATTTATTTTATTACAGTATAAAATGGCTAGTAGACTCTTTTTTAAAACGAACTGTAGCTTTTTCTATTACATTAGGGGGGATACTGTATATTTTTCTGTGAGAATCAAAATTGTTTTTATAAAAGTGATAAGAATGATATTGGAGGAATAAATAATGGCTATCTCACACGTAACAGATGAAACGTTTAATGCTGAAATTAAAGAGGGATTAGTATTAGTGGATTTTTGGGCACCATGGTGCGGTCCTTGTAAAATGATTGCACCTGTATTGGAGGAAATCGATGGAGAAATTGTTGATAAAGTTAGGATTATCAAGCTTAATGTAGATGAAAACTCTGAAACCGTAAGAAAATTTGACGTCATGAGCATTCCAACGTTGATGCTTTTTAAAGACGGAGAAGTTGTAGACCAGGTTATCGGTTTCCAACCAAAAGAAGCTTTGACTGAATTAATTTCAAAGCACGTGTAAAACAGAAATTATTTTAGAAAGAAGATAAAGCTATGTCTAAAAATACAAAAAAAGTATTTGATATACCGTTTTCCGTCTTAGATCTTTCACCGATTGCTGTTGGAAGTACTCCAGCTGATGCTTTTCGCCATACACTGGAACTTGCACAGCTTGCTGAAAAATTAGGATATAAACGTTACTGGCTGGCTGAACATCATAATATGCCGTTTATTGCAAGCTCTGCCACTTCGGTAGTGATCGGACATGTAGCAGCTGGCACATCAAAAATTCGGGTAGGATCGGGTGGAATTATGTTGCCAAATCACGCTCCACTTGTTATCGCAGAGCAATTTGGGACACTTGAATCTTTATATCCAGGACGAATTGACCTCGGAATTGGCCGAGCACCTGGTACAGATCAACTGACTGCCCGTGCTCTGAGACGTGACTTGAGAAGTACTGGTGATGACTTCCCAGAACAATTAGCAGAATTGCGCAGCTATTTTAATCCTGATTTAGCACCGGGAAATCAACACGTTAAAGCAGTTCCTGGTGAAGGATTGAATATTCCAATATGGTTGTTAGGTTCGAGTGGTTTTAGTGCCAAACTTGCCGGAGAGCTTGGTTTGCCATTTGCCTTTGCTGGCCATTTTTCACCGCGTAATACGCTGCCTGCTCTTGAGTTATATCGTCGTGCCTTTAAGCCTTCTGAAGTATTGGATAAACCCTATGCAATGGTCGGTCTAAATATCATTGCAGCTGAAACGGATAAACAGGCACGGCGTTTAGCGACTACTTTACAACAGCAGTTTTTGAATTTAAGACGTGGTAACGAAGCCCCGTTGCAGCCGCCGGTTGACGACATTAGTGAAGTGGCGAGCAAATACGAAATGGAAGCATTACAGGAACAGTTAAGCTCATCTATCGTTGGCTCCCCACAGACAGTGAAACAAAAGCTGCAGAAATTTTTAGAGGAAAGCCAGGCTGATGAAATCATGGCCATAGCCCAAGTTTTTGACCAAAAGGCCCGTCTCTACTCTTATGAAATTTTGGCGGAAATTACGACCAGTGGAAGTTAAGAATACGTTTTTAACGGTACAAGAATTTTTTAAGTAATGGCAAAAAGATTGCTACACTTGCTAAAGTTGAATGGAATAAAGTTTTCAGGTACAACCTAAAAACAATTTTTTAAGGAGTGTTCTTACAATGCCATTAAAAGGAAAACGTGTTGTCGTAATAGGAGGTACTTCTGGTATCGGATTATCTGCGGCAAAGGCATTTCTTGATGAATTGGCTCAAGTCATTATTGCGAGCCGTTCTGAGGCAAAATTATCTGAGGCAAAGAAAGTGCTTGGTGGTAATGTAGAAGCATACAATATTGATTTTCGCAGTGAAGAATAATTAGCTGACTTTTTTAAAATGGTAGGTAAATTTGATCACCTTGTCGTTACCGCAGGTGAAGGCTCAATGGGTCATTTTAGTGACTTACCTGTTGCAGATGTTAGAGAAGCGTTTGATAGTAAGTTTTGGGGACAATACTTATCGGTTCGCGCTGCTATTCCGTACTTAAATGATAACAGTTCAATCACATTGACCTCAGGTGTTTATGGGGTCCGTCCACCACAGGGGGCAACTACTCTTGCTTCGATAAATTCAGCGATCGATGGATTGGTTAGAGGGCTTTCAGTAGATTTGGCCCCTATACGAGTAAATGTTGTTTCACCTGGTATCGTAGACACCCCACTCTACGGAGGTATGTCTGATGAGCAACGACAAAATTTATACAGCAGCATTGCACAACATTTGCCTGTTAAACACGTTGCACAGCCGGAAGACATAGCTGAAGCATACGTGTACTTAGCGAAAAATGGATTTACAACTGGTACTGTACTTCTAATTGAGGGCGGGGCCCACTTGGTATAAAAGAAAGTTATAATAATTATTTTATTGAGGCTATACTAAAAGAATGGTATAGCCTTTTTCTTATTCCATTAATAATAATCCAATGTACTTGATATAATAGTAAGGCGTTAATGTTCTTGGACAAATCCAATATATCTCACCATCTTGTAAAAGTGTTTTAGGGTTTTCTCCTGATGAATTCAATGACAAACACTTCTCGATTCTATTTCATAAAGATGATATAGAAGAGGCTCTTCAAGACTTTAAATGGGTTTTATTGGAGCGACGAAGTGGGAGAAGCACTTATTGTCTCAAAAAAAAGATGGCTCCTTTTATTGGGTAGAAGTTCTTTGCAAACCAGTCATGGACCCAGTTTTTTTGTTCTAATAATGATAGGAGTTTATGATGTAGCTTCATTTAAGTTTTAAGTAGCTTTTAATCCTTAATATTTAAATAATACTAGATGGTCCTATTAAGGATTCAAGTGGTATTCCTAATATTATAAGAGAGATTTTGGAGAAACCCGTATTTCTTAATTTAGCGAAAGCTTGAAATAATACTGGAAAATCTCTATCATCTTTTAGTTTTCTAACCTCATCTTTATATACATGTAGCAGCTGTTTTCCGAAAAGGAAAGGGGGGCAAAGACTATTTATAATGGGAATAAAAAATTTTTTTATATGCACTGAAGCAAGTTTTGGGAAGATTAGGTTAAGTCTTTATTTTTTCAACAAAAGGGCCATATAGTGGAATAAATGGTTTAAAGAAAAACACCATGTTCGGTTGCTTTTCTTTATCGAACTGCTTTCATTTTTTAAAATTTAGGATCTGGAGAATTGATTCGTAACATACAGTTCGATAATAATTATGTAAGCTATCATCATCCCTCATTAACCACTGAATTAAGCTACCATCAATCATACACCGAATACTAATGGCAGATTGCTCGATATTATCTACTTTAAACACATTCTCTTCGATTCCTAGTGTGATAATATTTTTACCGATAGACCAACAGTTTTCGT
Organism: Neobacillus sp. PS3-12; assembly: GCF_030915385.1. Taxonomy (GTDB): domain Bacteria; phylum Bacillota; class Bacilli; order Bacillales; family Cytobacillaceae; genus JAEVLT01. The sequence goes on from NZ_CP133268.1 coordinate 3,024,355, forward strand.
AAAATTGTTGGTTAACTTCTTTATACCGATTATTATTTTTCACCTGTGCTAAAAAGTCTAAGTATACACGATAAAAAATTTTATTTTCTTTAGGACTGATGAAGACCTGATTTATATATGCTTCTAGCTTTTCAATTGCTGTTTCCTTTTCATCAATAGATTTAGCTTCTTTTTCATAAATTCTTGTCGTAATCCATTCAAATAAGTGAGCAAATACATCTGCTTTATTTTCAAAATAATAGTTTGTTACTCCTTTACTTACCTCTGCATAATCTGCAATATCCTGCAATGTCACAGATTCATAACCTTTTTCAGATGCAGCTTGAAAGGCAGCTTTTAATATTTGTTTGCGTCTTTGTTCAGCTTTTTTAACCATTCAATCGAACCTCCATTTGAAACCTAAAAATATTATACAAAATATTATCAACTTGTACGAGTAATTTTATACTGACCGGATAAAATATATTGACCAGTCAGTATAAAATGCATTACGATAAATTTAGATTTAAGATTAAATAACTAGTTTGAAAGGGGAAATCTTTAGATGCCAAAGGAATTTAGCGCTCTTGTCGTAAATAAAACGGAGGAAGATTTTTCAGTAAATATTGAATCATTATCTTTTAATGACTTACCAGATGGAGATGTGACGATACGAGTTCATTACTCAAGTGTAAATTATAAAGATGGTTTAGCAAGTATTCCAAACGGAAAGATTGTTCAAAAATACCCCTTTGTTCCCGGAATTGACCTTGCAGGAACGGTTACTTCATCAAACGATTCTCGCTATAAAGAGGGTGACAAGGTTATTGTGACAAGCTATGAATTAGGTGTTTCTCATTATGGCGGATACAGTGAATATGCAAGAGTTCCGGGGATTGGGTAGTACCTCTGCCAGATAATTTGACATTAAAAGAAGCAATGATCTTTGGGACTGCGGGCTTTACAGCAGCTCTTTCAATTCATCAATTAGAAAAAAATGGACTAACGCCAGAAAAAGGTCCTATTTTAGTAACTGGGGCAACTGGTGGCGTAGGGAGTATGGCAGTTTTAATGCTTTCCAAACGAAATTATCAGGTAACAGCAAGTACAGGAAAAGAATCCGAATATGACTACTTAAAGAAATTAGGAGCAAAAGAAGTTATTTCGCGCGAAGATGTTACACCAGAAAAAATTCGTCCTCTAGGAAAGGAGCGCTGGGCAGGTGCAGTTGACCCGGTAGGTGGTAAGACATTAGCATCTATTTTATGCAACACTAAATATGGAGGATCCGTTGCTGTAAGTGGATTAACTGGAGGAGCAGAAGTGCCAACAACCGTTTTTCCTTTTATCCTTAGAGGTGTCAATTTATTAGGAATAGATTCGGTTTATTGTCCAAAAGATTTAAGAGAAACTTTATGGAACAGAATGGCAACTGACTTAAAGCCAGAAGGTTTAGGGACAATAATAAATGAAGTATCATTAAGAGAGTTACCCCAAACTTTACCTGACATCTTACAAGGTAAAGTAAGAGGCAGAACAGTTGTGAACATACTGGTTTAAAGTAAAATAACTTTTCAGTATCCTCTTGCAATAATAGTAGAATTTATTTTCTTATTCAATTAGAGAGCGCTTATCTTGAATAAAGTATAAGTAATGATCATCAACAATCGGAGTGCGTTTATAGGGTAATGAAGAAATCCTAATTTCTCAATTTTAATGCTGAGAAATTGGGATTTTTATATTGGAATTTCCTTAACGTTGTAAATTCGCCTTTTTTTACATTACCAATATTAACCCTTGTTTTGTTAACATTTTCGATTATTTACAGGAATAACACAGCAATTTCAACTATAAGAAAGTTGAAATTCGTCAACCGTCGACAGTTGACGAATGACGAATACCGTCGATGGCAGGCTGTTATCGCTCGCCGTAGAGGACAGAAAGTTGGATGGGCTAGTTTCTATAGACATTCGAAGTAGAGCAATCTGGGTAAACCGTAGCAGAAGTGCATAATGAATACCCGCTAATTCAAAAACAATCAGGTTATAGCGAAAGGCTATTGGAAAGAAAAATTCAATGGTCGCGTTAAAAGAATTTAAAGTTGATCGTCAAACCTCAGTTTGAACAACCAAGTAATACATTGAAAAAGCTGAAAAATATTCAAAGTATTTGGTATCCATTTTTAGAATCACAAAGGCAGTATCTAAAAAGCAAAATTTTGGTTATAAAAAAGTGCAGCTTTGTTAATGGCTGCACATTTTTTAAGGGTTACATATCAACTTATTCGCCAAGCAGGGATCAAGCCTTTTGGGGTTTATGTACCACCAAAAGAAGATTGGATTCATTTAGAGAGTGGAAAATCCACCACTTTAAATTGTATGTAACGATACTTGAATAAAAGAAAGTTAGGTTGCAACCTTTTTTTATTGAGCAAATGGACAGTTTAATATTTGGACTGGATTTTTATGGTGAATTGTATATTAAATGTTTGTTTAATAAAAGGTGATTCTTCACGTTCGATTAGACCTAGCATAGTTTTACTAACTCCTATCAGCTCGGCAAAGGCTGTTAATGTGGAAATATTGTTAAAAAATAGGTTGAATTTTCTAATTTTTACGAATATAATAAATCTAGTGAATGACATTCACTAAAAATAAGATAGATTTTTGTTGTTACATTCTCAATATAGTAAAGAGAGGTGAAAAAACAATTGGAAACTAAAAAAGGTAGTTCAACTTCATATGGAAACGTTGCCCATGCTTTAGATATTTTACTAGCTTTTAAAACGAAAAGGGGATTTACTCTAGCTGAGATGTCCGAAACATTAAATATAAGAAAAAGTTATTTATTGAAAATCCTGGATAATCTGCAAGAAAAACGATTTATTATGCAGGATTCCGAAACGGGAAAATACCAACTAGGTCTGGCTTGTTTAGAATTGGGAAATGCGTTTGAAAAGCGTTTGGATATCCGAAAAGTGGCCAGTCCTTCACTTGTAGAATTATCGACTGCCACGAATGAACTTGTACACTTAGGTGTGATGGATGCTAATGTAGTCGTTTTATTAGAACGGGTTTCGGTGAATGATTCAAACTTGGGCTTACAGTTTCACTTATCATTAACCTCTCCTCTATATTCAACGGCACTAGGGAAGGTGTTACTGGCCTTTAGTGAAGAAGGCAAAGTGAATCAATATCTTTCTACAACGAACCTGGTGCCATGTACAATGCACACAACAGTCGATCCTGAAATTTTCCGTCTCGAATTAACACAAATTCGAAAGGATGGCTACTATCTATCATATGAAACCTTTGAAAGTGGAATTTCCTGCGTTTCCGCTCCTGTATTTGCAAAAAATGGAATAATCAGGGCTGCTATTAGCATTTGTGCACCTACAATTCGAATTATGTCCAAAAAAGATGAGTTAGTAAAACTTTTACTCGATACAACTTCCAAGGTATCCGAGAAATTAGGATATGACTCTCAATTATTAAAGGTGGCCTATAATAATTGATCGCAGTAAAAAGGGTGGCTTTTTGCGTTTAATGTACCATAGCAAAGGCCGCCTGGCAATCTTTCAAAACAATGAAAACGCTTTATATTAAGTGCATCATCATGATATTCCTCTTGAGTTTAAAATGAGAATGCTATTTCTTAATCATGTATAGCAGCAGCTATTGTAATGTAATTTCGTTTTGATTTATCTTTCCTTCTATGAATTACTAACATGATCAAAAAATTGCAATGACACTTGTATTCTTGTTTACAACATGAATTGACCTCCTAAAAGTAGTAGATTAACAGATTACCTTACATTCAAAATTATTATTAAAAAGAAAATTTATTGAGAGGAAGTGTAATATGTCTCAACAAGCTCAAGTAAGAACTGTAGTCCAACATGAAGTTTCAAAGAAAGTTACAAACAGGGCATTATTAGCAAGTATGATCGGGAGCTCAATTGAGTGGTTCGATTTCTTTCTTTATGGATCATTGGCAGCATTAGTGTTTAATAAACTGTTTTTTCCGACTCATGATCCGGTAGTTGGCTTACTGCTTTCATATCTATCATTTGGACTTTCCTTTTTCATTCGTCCTTTAGGCGGAGTCATTTTCAGCCATATTGGCGATAAGATTGGAAGAAAGAGAACATTGGTGTTGACATTATCCCTGATGGGTGGAGCAACTTTTCTAATAGGCTTATTGCCTGATTATAATGCCATTGGAATATGGGCACCTATTTTACTAATCACGATGCGCTTGCTCCAAGGTCTTGGCATCGGTGGGGAGTGGGGTGGCTCCGTACTATTAGCAGTAGAATATTCAAATCCAAAAAACCGTGGCTTTTTTGGTAGTATTCCCCAGTTGGGTGTACCAGTCGGAATGGTGCTCGGAACGGTTGCCATTTCATTAATCAATAATTTACCAGAATCACAATTTCTATCATTTGGCTGGCGCATACCTTTTATTCTAAGCGCTGTGCTGATTATATTCGGTCTTTGGATACGAAGTGGCATAGAAGAAACACCGGCCTTCAAAGAAGCAAAAGAAACTGGTAACATCGCCAAGGTTCCGCTTGTTGAAACCTTCCGTCATCACTGGAAATCTGTGTTAATCGCTGCATGTGCTAAATTCGTTGAAACAGGACCATATTACATCTTTGCAACATTTTTAATCGCGTACGCGACGAACTATCTTGGTTATAAAACTTCTACTGTGCTTAATGCAGTCACAATTGCTAATGTCGTAACCATTATCATGATCCCAACGATGGGGAAACTGTCTGATAAAGTTGGCAGAAAGCCTTTATACATAGGCGGAACAATTGGAACGATTTTGTTTGCTTACCCTTATTTTTATCTGTTATCGCTAAAATCAGATCTTTGGTTAACAATAGCGACCATTATAGCAGTCGGAATTATCTGGGCACCAATAGAGGCCGTAATGGGAACTATGTTCTCAGAAATCTTTAGCACGAATATCCGTTATACAGGTATTTCAGTAGGAAATCAAATAGGTGCTGCTGTATTCGGAGGTACAGCACCGATGGTCGCTCTTGCATTGCTTAGTGCTTTTCATAACTCATGGGTACCTGTGGCTAGCTATATTGTCCTTGCAGGCACAATTTCTCTTATTGCCCTAGTGGCAATAAAAGAAAAGAGAAATGATGAATTATAGGTAATGAGATTGAAAAATTGAAAGATTTTTTATGCGTAATTTTTTTAGTGAATTTCATTCACTAAAGTAAAAAAGGGAATTGATAGTTTCTGCTAAGAAGTTGTCAATTCCAAAAAATACTGAGTTGCCAGATTAATAGACGGACGAAATATGGTAAATCTAAAAGAATCAAAATTGGAGTGAAATACATGGAAACTGCTGTACAAAGAGCATCATCAAAACCCAGTACTGGTTATGGAATAATTGATTGTGATGTACATCAACATTTAAATAGTTACGAGGAGTTAAAACCATATATGCCTAGAGTATGGTGGGATCGACTTAAAGAATATAATGGAACGTTTCCCTCTCTCGTTTGGCGTTCTATTCCATTAACTCGTCGAGATGCATCACCAGAAGAGGGGAAAATCCCAGGTTCTGACCCTGAATTTGCAAAAAAGCACTTTTTAGACAAACATAACATAAGTAAGGCGATTCTAACAGGAAGTTTACTTACCCTCTCTACTCATCCTAATCCTGATTACGCCGCTGCTATTGCAACTGCATTTAATGATTACACCTTTGACAAATGGATTTCCAGTGATGACAGATGGCGGGCATCCATTGTTGTTGCAACTCAAGATCCGCTATTGGCGGCAAAAGAAATAGATCGTCTGGGCTCTCATCCTAAAGCTTGTCAAGTGGTAGTTACGCCATCATCCAGTCAGCCATATGGACAAAGATGGTTCTATCCAATTTTTGAGGCATGCGTTCGAAATAATTTACCGATTGCTCTTCACAGTGGAGGGGAGGGAGAGGGAATAAACACTCCTCCAATCTCAGCTGTAGGACAACCAACAACAAACTTAGAGCGCCATAATATTTTACCAATACACCAAATGTCACAGCTAAATAGTATTGTTTGCGAAGGTGTCTTTGAAAGGTTTCCAACGCTCAAAGTGGTATGTGTAGAAGGTGGTTTAGCATGGTTGCCACATTTAATGTGGAGGATGGATAAGAACTATATTGCGATGAGAAAAGAAGTACCTTGGTTAAAGCGTAAACCAAGTGAATATATCATTGATCATTATCGTTTTACTACACAACCAATTGAAGAACCTGAAAACTTTGATGAGATGATCCAAATGCTTAAATTTATGAAAGCAGAAAAAACAGTCTTATTTGCATCAGATTATCCACATTGGGATTTTGATGACCCAAAATTTGTACTTCATAAACTACCAGAAGAGATGCGAAGACGCGTAGCCTATGAAAACGCAGCTGAGTTGTATCAATTGAATGACATTCATAGTTAAAGAGGAGGATAGATATGAAGGAAGTTCTAAAAAAAGAAAAACCTAAATACGAGGTAGCAGAGGTCGGAGAGATAGAAGTTGGCTGTTGCAAAATTGTCACAGTGAATGGACGTAGCATTGGTATATATAATGACGGCAAGAAATTTTACGCTATTCGTAATGTATGCCCCCATGAACAGGCCGAATTGTGCAAAGGTACATTTTCAGGAACAACTATGCCCTCAAAACCACATGAATATATTTACGGTATGGAAGGTGAAGTGCTACTTTGTCCTTGGCATGGTTGGGAGTTCAATATTAATAATGGCGAGTGCATAGGGGATCCAAAATACAAGGTCAAAACATATGAAGTATCTGTTGAAAACAACAGAGTTATGGTACAAATCTAGGTTAAATTAAATCGTTTTTTATTTAAAAAAATCATAAATCCAAAGAGGTTACTGTAGAAAGGAAGTTATCAGCCATGTCTTTTAAATATTTTATGCCAACACAAGTGGAAAGCGGTAATGGTATCTCCAATAAAACAGGGGAATTGATTAAAGAATTGGGAGCTGCAAGAGTACTCATCGTAACGGATAAAGGGGTACGGGCAGCTAATCTATTAGAAGGAATTGAGAAATCTCTTCAGGCGGTAAGCTTAGATTATGAAATTTTTGATGATGTAGAGCCAAACCCTTCCGCTGAAACAATTCGAAGAGCTATTGATTATCTGAAGGAACATAATAGTGATGCTGTATTAGCGGTAGGCGGTGGGAGCAGTATCGATACCGCAAAGGCAATAGCCTTAATGGCAAAAAATCCCGGCGATATTTTAGATTACGAAGGTGTAGGAAAGATCATCAATCCTCCACTTCCTTTGATTGCCATTCCAACAACGGCAGGAACAGGCAGTGAGGTAACGAATTCCACTGTTATTACAAATAAAGAAACTTCCTTTAAGTTAGCAGTACTTAGTTCTTATGTTTATCCAAAACTAGCTATTCTAGATCCGGCACTAACTCTAAATTTACCTCAGGGGATAACAGCCTCAACCGGTATGGATGCATTGACCCATGCGATTGAGTCTTATACTTCTAAAGCTGCCAGCCCTATCAGTCAGGCTCTTGCGATTCAAGCTGTTAAAATGATCGGTGAGAATTTAACGAAATGCTACTTTGTTGGAACAGACATCGAAGCAAGGGAAAATACGCTTGTCGCTTCTTTGATGGCTGGAGCAGCATTTGCACAGTCACGCTTAGGAAATGTGCATGCCATTTCTCATACACTTGGAGGGGTCTTTAATATTCCGCATGGATTTGCAAACGCAGCTTTGTTGCCTTTTGTTATGAAATTTAATTTGCCAGCTTGTGCGGAACAATACAAAGATATTGCGGTGGCCCTAGGGAATGATGTTAGCGGTTTATCAACGATAGAGGCAGCTAAAAAAGCAATTGACACGGTCATAGAAATGAACAAATCCATGAACATTCCACTCAACATCCAGGAGTTAGGCGTTTCATTGGAGTATTTGCCAAAATTAGTACAGGATTCTATGAGAAGCGGAAATGTGTTGATCAATCCTAGACTTACAAAAGCTGGAGATATTCAATCAATTATTGAAAAAGCATATTATGGAAATTTAGAAGAAACCGAAGCAGGTGATATTCCACAGCCGAAGATCCCTTCCCTAATATAGGGTTAGGAATCTACAAAAAGAAATTTTGATAAACACGAAGAATAATAGGCTGGAGCAACAAATGTGTGGAAATTGATTCGTATGAAAGGAAGGAAAATGAAATGCAAAACACAATTGAAAAAGGTGTAAAGACTTATTTGAATTATATAAATGGAGAGTGGAGTACTTCATCAACAAAGGAAGTACTAAGCAGTATCAACCCTGCAAATAAAGATGAAATTGTCGGGTATGTGCAATCTTCTTCTCGTGAAGATTTGGATACAGCCGTTGCTGCAGCAAAAGAGGCGCAAAAAGCGTGGAGGAAGCTGTCGGGAGCGGCAAGAGGTGACTTTTTATATAAAGCAGCTGCTATTATGGAAAGCCGTCTGGAGGAAATTGCCGAGTCGATGACTAGAGAAATGGGAAAAACATTTATGGAATCAAAAGGGGAAACCGCCCGTGGAGTAGCGATTCTTCGTTATTATGCAGGTGAGGGGATGCGTAAAGTCGGTGACGTCATACCTTCACAGGAAAGTGATGCATTGTTGTTTACAACGCGAGTTCCACTTGGTGTGGTTGGAGTCATTGCGCCATGGAATTTTCCGGTAGCGATCCCTATTTGGAAGATGGCCCCTGCACTTATTTATGGAAACGCAGTTGTACTAAAGCCTGCCAGTGAAGTAGCAGTTACAGCAGCTAAAATTATGGAATGCTTCGATGAAGCGGGTATCCCGGCGGGTGTTGTCAATGTGGTGACAGGCAAGGGAAGTGTAATTGGACAGGGAATTATCGACCATCCGGATATAAACGGTATTACTTTTACAGGATCGAATACAGTAGGAAAACAGGTTGGAAAGGGAGCACTTAACCGTGGAGCAAAATATCAGCTTGAAATGGGCGGAAAGAATCCGGTGATTATTTCTAAAGATGCAGATCTCGATCTTGCGGTTGATGGGACGATTAGCGGCGGTCTGCGTTCAACAGGACAGAAATGTACTGCAACAAGCCGTGTTTTTGTTCAAAGTGCTGTATACGACGAGTTTAAGGAAAAACTGCTGGCAAAAGTAAAGGAACTGAAAGTTGGAAGCGGAATGGAAGGGGAAACCTGGATGGGTCCTTGCGCGAGTGAAAGTCAACTAAATACGGTTCTATATTATATTGAAAAAGGAAAAGAGGAAGGAGCAACCCTTCTATATGGCGGCGAGAGACCAAGTGAAAATGGTTTAGATAATGGGTTCTATGTACAGCCAACTGTCTTTGAAAATGTAACAATTGATATGGCTATAGCTAAGGAAGAAATTTTTGGCCCTGTTCTTGCCTTAATCAAAGTCGAGACAATCGAAGAAGCATTAGAACTTGCCAATGATACTGAGTTCGGCTTGAGCGCATCGATCTATACAAAAGACATCCAAAACATTCTTTCGTTCATTAACGAAATAGAAGCCGGCCTTGTAAGAGTGAATGCGGAAACAGCAGGTGTCGAGCTTCAGGCACCATTTGGTGGAATGAAGCAATCCAGCTCACACTCACGCGAACAAGGACAAGCAGCAATCGAATTTTTTACTTCTATTAAAACTGTATTTTTAAAAGCATAGATTTCTGTTTATATAAAAGTTTATAAAAATAAATGTATCCGCCTTATTGGGTCTCGTACTCGTTATAGAGAATGAGACTTTCTTTTTGTTCTTTTCATTTTCAACAGTGTGCTGAGCCGTCATCAACGCGTTGAGTAGATAAAGAATGTAAAGAAATTAAGGTGAACTTCAAGGAATTATGGAGGTAGAGAAATGAGTTCACGCCAACAGGTAAATCAATCGCAAATTCAAGAAAATGATAATCCCTCAGAACCGTCTGCCAGACTTAACCTGCTTATATTTGGAATTATCTTTATCGGAATGAACCTTCGGGCACCGCTGACTTCAGTCGGTCCTTTAGTAGGTATGATCCGTGATGATTTAGGAATATCAAATACTTTGGCGGGTGTATTAACTACCTTTCCTTTACTCGCATTTGCTTTGGTATCTCCATTTGCGCCAAAGTTGGTTCGGAGGTTTGAGATTAATAAGGTGTTACTTGCAACATTGCCATTATTAATAATCGGTATCATTTTACGTTCTGTATCCGGGATTGGTACCTTACTTTTAGGTACAACTGTACTAGGGTTTGCTATTTCAATTTGTAATGTTCTATTGCCAAGTTTAATTAAAAAAGAATTTCCGAAAAAAATTGGATTTTTAACTGGTATTTACTCAGTATCTATGAATTTGTGCGGAGCGGTTGCCTCAGGAATAAGTATCCCTCTTGCTTCCGATTTGGGACTTGGATGGAAGGGGGCTATAGGCTGCTGGGCTGTTCTTGCTTTCATTTCGCTATTTGTTTGGTTGCCTCAAACCCGTTATGGGCAGAAACAGATATCAATCGGTATATTAGATAGTAGAGAGGAGTCAGTAAATATATGGCGTTCCGAATTAGCTTGGAAAGTCACTTTTTTTATGGGCCTGCAATCTTTAATGTTTTATACAATTGTCGCTTGGTTGCCCGAAATCCTTTTTGAACGGGGATTAAATTCTAGCTCCAGTGGCTGGATGCTTTCATTACTTCAGTTCTCCTTGCTTCCGTTTACTTTTATCATTCCAGTTATTTCGGTACGTATGACCAGTCAACGATTATTAGTCATTTTTATATTTCTTTTGTTGGTTGTTGGTTACTCGGGTCTTTTGATTGGAGGAAACTCACTGATCCCGGTTTGGGCTATTTTGATTGGCATTGGGGTGGGGTCTGCATTTAGCTTAAGCATGATGTTCTTTACTCTTAAAACCCAAAATTCTCGCCAAGCAGCAGAATTGTCCGGGATGGCCCAGGCGATAGGATATCTTCTTGCCTCAATAGGACCAACCCTTTTTGGCTGGATGCATGATATAACCCATAATTGGACGCTTCCACTGATCATATTGGTTGTAGCTGCAGTTTTCCTTTTAATTTTTGGTCTTGGTGCGGGAAAAAACCAATACGTTTCATTAAATTAGATGTTCCATTTGCATCTGAAAGTTAAAATATAAAATCTTTTTAACCTTCTGGAGGATTGGAAATTCCATCCTTTCCGTCTGGAAGGTAAAAAATAAACTCTACACATAATAATTTGGTAAACGTAATATACCAATATATTAATCAATCACACACTACTACCTGCTTTCTTTTTTCTTATCCCAATAAAATTAGCTTCTTTTATATAAAAATAGAGTAAATTTTGACATTAATTGCTATTATTTTTGTTTATTTGTATATAATATTAAGAATATTAAAAATATATTGACTTTTTAAATAGATTTAAATACAATATCATTAGTGAATATCATTCACTAAATATGATTATTTTCAAAATTTGAATCGACGGCCAGGAGGTGAAAATAATAGATCAAAAAAATTAAATTCATCGTTCTCAACAGATGCTTTAGCTGAAATACAAGACGCTAGGAACAAGAAAATTACGATCCAGAATTAAGGTGTGGAATCATTTAACTAGTCAGAATATTAAAAATTCATTCGTGCAGTTAGATCAAAATGAAAGAAATACAATTCGTTTCCACAAAAAATAATTACATATGCCAAAACTCCAATATGTAATTTAAGTTTTTTATTGAATTATCTTTAGAACAATAAAAGACCAAAGAGGATTTTAAAAAAGTTCAGCCGAAGGAGTGATCCCAATGGAAGGAATTGAAGTGAAACAAACTGGAACAAAAAATAAAGTAAAACGTTCTTTTATTGACAGTGACATCCACAATTACACTTCACTTGATGAAATAAAAAAATATTTGCCTCGAGTTTATCGTGATCAAATCGATTTGTGGGGATGGAGGCTTCCTGGTTCTTTATATTTAAACGGAGGAATTAAAGGTGGACAAAGAGCCGATTCAATTCCACCTAGTGGAGGTTTTCCTGGCAGCGACCTGGACTTCATTAGAAAGCAATATTTGGATCCATTCAATGTAGAGTATGGTATTTTAACCGGCAGTGACTATTCTTGTCAGGCAACACCTGATGTGGACTATGCCGCAGCAATCAGTACAGCGATTAATGAATATACATTGGAGCAATGGGTTGAGAAGGACAACAGGTTGAAAGGATCCATATTGATCCCAAAACAGGATCCGGAACTTGCTGTAAAAGAGATTCATCGTTTTGGTTCACACAATGACATGGTACAAGTCATTGTTGCAAGTGGTGCGGAAAAGCCTTATGGAAATCGATTCTATCATCCGATTTATGAGGCTTGTGTTGAACATAATTTACCTTTTACTATACACGTGCTTATGGAAGGGGTTGGTGTAAATCCGCCTACGACTGGTGCTGGTTGGGTTTCTTATTACCCTGAGTATCGGGCCACCCGTCCACAAGTAATGGCAGCCCATCTAGCAAGCTTTATCTATGAAGGGGTCTTTGAAAAATTCCCTACCTTACAGGTCGTACTCCAGGAGGCGGGTGCGTTTTGGGTTGCACCTTATTTATGGAAGATGGATGAGGATTGGAAAGCTCTCCGGTTTCAGACGCCATGGGTAAAAAAGCGGCCTAGTGAATATTTCCGAAGTAACATTAAAGTATCCTCACAGCCACTTGAACCGACGCCAAATCAAGAAATGTTTAATCAAATGATGAAGGCTATTTACGCTGAGGATACTTTACTATATTGCAGTGATTATCCGCATTGGGATTTTGATTCTCCATCCAATACTTTTCCAAAGCTTGAAGATTCGTTATGGGAGCGAATCTTTTATCAAAATGCCGCTGATTTATATAAATTACCAGCGAGAAAAGATTTCAAGGAGGAGATCCATTAATGAACGGTGTTCTTGTAGGAAAAACTTCTGAGATTCCAGAAGGAGAAAAAAAAATTATTACTGCCAATGGCAAGAGTATTGGTGTTTATAACATTGGTGGAGAATTTTTTGCTATCCGAAACACATGCCCACATCAGGGAGCAGCTCTTTGTTCGGGTATTACAACCGCATTTATCGACTCTTCCGGTCCTGGAAATTTTACTTACCAACGTGAAGGAGAAATCGCCCGTTGCCCTTGGCATCAATGGGAATTCGACATTAAAACAGGGTGTATGATAGTCGATCCGAAAAAAAGAACGAAGAGCTATGAAGTAACAGTAGAACGATTCGATGTTTCGGTTGAAGACAAAGGGATATATGTCCATATTTAATAATTTTTGAGTTTTATATAGGGTTTATAGAAAAAATATAAAAAAAGACCATATATATTTTTTTGCCTCGAAGCTTTTACTGGGCTCCAATTCGAAGAAGTAGTAAAAGGAGGGATTTTATTCATGGAAACACAGGAACAATCAAAAAAAATTTCGAGCAAAGCACTTGTAGCGAGTTTAATAGGAAGCTCGATCGAATGGTTCGATTTCTTTCTCTACGGTACCCTTGCTGCACTTGTATTCAATAAAGTATTTTTTCCTGCTTCCGATCCAACAGTGGGATTGCTTATTGCCTATGCATCGTTTGCACTTCCGTATTTTATTCGCCCGTTAGGTGGCATTATCTTTAGCCATATTGGGGATAAAATAGGAAGAAAGAAAACGCTTGTCTTGACATTATCATTAATGGGAAGCGCAACAGTGTTAATCGGATTGCTACCTACCTATAAAACTATTGGTATTTGGGCTCCTATCTTGCTCATTTTACTAAGGCTTATTCAAGGGCTTGGTATCGGAGGAGAATGGGGTGGTGCCTTGTTATTAGCAGTAGAGTACGCTCCTAAAGGGCGGAGAGGTTTCTTTGGAAGTGTTCCACAAATGGGTGTAACCATCGGAGTGCTTCTTGGCACACTTGCTATTACAGCTATGAAAGCCTTATCTGCCAATCAATTTATGGCATGGGGCTGGCGTCTTCCGTTTATTCTAAGTGCAGTGCTCGTGTTCATTGGTTTATGGATTCGTAAAGGAATTAAAGAGACACCGGCATTTCAGGAGGCAAAACAGAAAAACAATATTGCTAAGGTTCCACTATTTGATACTTTCCGTAACAACTGGAGATCAGTAGTTATTGCCGTGGGATTAAAAGCTGGAGAAACTGCTCCATTTTACATTTTTTCAACGTTTATTATTGCCTATGCAACAGGGAAGCTTGGTTTCTCTTCTACACCCGTACTAAATGCAATTACAATAGGAACTCTTGTTACAACCTTAGTTATACCATACATGGGTTCCCTATCTGATAGAGTAGGAAGAAAGCCTCTCTTTATCATCGGAACTATTGCTATAATTTTGTATGCGTTTCCATATTTCTATATTCTCTCTCTTGGATCAACTGTATGGTTAACGATCGCGACAATTATTGGTCTAGGTATTCTCTGGGCACCTGTAACCGCTGTATTGGGTACATTGTTTTCTGAAATATTTCCTACGAACGTTCGTTACACAGGTGTAACAATTGGCTATCAAATTGGAGCCGCACTGGCAGGAGGTACAGCTCCATTGATTGCAACTGCTTTAATGAATGGTTTTCACAATTCATGGGTTCCTGTTGCAATCTACATGATGTTTATCGGAGTAATTTCTCTTATCTCCATTTTCAGTGTCCGTGAAACAAAGGACCGCAATATTGAGAAAGAGGATAAAAAAGCTGAAAATTATGGTTATACAGAAATGATTATCAAGTAAAGAGAATACGGACAAGGTGTATTCCTTGTCCGTATTTTTTTCCGTGGATAATTGGCTGTACTTTTAAATAATATGGGGAGGTAATTTATGCGAGTTATTCGTTTTTTAAATGACGATAAAAAATCAACTCTCGCTGCTCTAACAGATGATGGGAAAATTTATGCGCTGCCACAACAAGACTTTTTAGAATTGGTTGAGCTTGCAAAACAGAAAGAGAGTTCACCACTAACTGTAGTTCAGGACATTATTAAAAGGAATGAACCAATTCATAGATCTTTTGAGGAATTGACATTGTTGGTTCCAATTTCTGCCCCTGAAGTTTGGGCATGTGGCGTAACCTACGAGAAAAGTAGAGATGCGAGAAATTATGAATCGACTGTAGGAGAAGTGAAAACAGATACTTTCTACGATAAAGTTTATGACGCAGACCGGCCAGAGATTTTCTTTAAATCAACAGCAGCTCGTACTGTTGGACCAAAAGACGACATCTATATTCGCAGTGATTCCAATTGGCAAATTCCAGAACCAGAATTGGGCCTAGTACTAAATAAAGATGGAGAAATATTAGGTTTTACGATCGGGAATGATATGAGTTGTCGAGATATTGAAGGTGATAATCCACTTTATCTTCCACAAGCCAAAATATGGAGAAATTCATGCTCTATTGGCCCAGCTATTCGATTGTCGGAAACGGTTGATGATCCATATTCATTTGGGGTAATTTGTAAGATATACAGAAATGATCAAATTGTGGTAGAAGGTTCAGCAAATACCAGACAGTTAAAAAGAAGATATGAAGAGTTAATCTCTTATCTTTTACGGGATAATCTTATTTTTGAGGGAACCGTTTTATTAACTGGAACATGTATTGTTCCTCCAAATGAGTTCACATTGGAAGACGGTGATCGAATTGAGATAGAGATATCAGGTATAGGCGTATTAACGAATTATGTAAAAAGATAGCAAAGTGATAATACTTATTACTTCACGATGATAAAGTCGGCTGAAAGCGTTTATACATAGGCGGGGCAATTGCCGAATTGTATTAGTTTCCAGAGGGCAAGCGATATAAAAGAATTTGATCATTTATTTCTGTATTGTTCCATAATCGAACCCTATGAGGAAGATTTACCTTACACCTAGGAAGGAATTGATTTCAAACGAATTTACCCTGATAGTAATGTTAAACTCGGAGTTATGCAGAGTGCAGGGGATGAAGAGTATGAGATTGTATTATTCCTAAATTTCCGAATTATTATATTTAGGTGAACGCCCGGAGGATGCAGAACATACAGTCTTACCTGTAGTAAATGAGTTCAATCGTTCCTTTTTGATAGATTTGGCATTGAAAACAATGGATTATGATTGGGCTTTTGAGTTACAAGTAAGGTAAATCTAAGATTGAAACAAGTAATCCGGATTGTGGATCAGCTGGGATTTTATAAGGGCAAGATACTCTAATATTATAGAAGAAACTCGTAAAAATAGCCTATGCTTCAATCGGGAGCATAGGCTATTATGTTAACGAGGTTAACCAAAATTATCAAAATTTGGTTGTTAGGTTCAAGCGGATTTAGTGTCTAGTTGACCGGAGAACTTGGTTTGCCATTGGCTTTTGCCGGCCATTTCTCACCACATAGCACATTGCCTTCTCTAAACTTATATCGACGTTCATTTAAACCTTCTAAAGTACTGGACAAGCCGTATGCAATGGTCGGGCTAAACGTGATTGCAGCAGAAACGGATAAAGAAGAACAGCTTATTGCAACTACTCCCCAGCAACAGTTTTTGAATTTAATGCGTGGTAAGGATGTGCCGCTCAACCACCAGTTGATAACATTCATGAAATGGCAAGCAACTATGAAATAGAGGGTCTTCAAAATTCATTAGGTTTCTCTTTTGTGGGCAGCCCTAAAACAGTGAAAGAAAAGCTTCAGAACTTTATAGAGAGAAGAGGGGCTGATGAAATTATGGCGATTGCCCAGGTGTATGATCACCAAGCACGCCTTCATTCTCATGAAATTTTGGCAGATATTAAAAAAGGGGAATAATGGTAAATGGCTTGGAGGAAACTCCAAGCCATTTTTTGTGACTATTAAACCGATTGGATTGTTTGATCCTGTGAAGCAGAAGGTTTTAAATCTGTTCGATCTAAGAAGAAGGAAGCTAAGGTTCCTCCAACCAATCCCCAAAAAGGTGCCCCGATATGAAAGAGAGAAATTCCAGAAATTGTAATCAAAAATGAAAATAAAGCACCTGTTTTAAAACGCCCTGAAAAGCTCGCCTTCAAAGAGTCAATCAGGACATTAATCATGGCCAGCCCGCCCAGCATTTTAATTAATGAGGAGGGAATCAAATGGGGAACGGCTGCCGCCATTGGTGCAAAAACAGCTAATAAACATGATAAAATTCCTAATACGATTGCAGCGGCATAACGATTTTCTTTCAATCCAGATTCTTTACTTGCTAATAAGGCAGTCATTGGACCGGCAATACAAGCAGAATGGCCGCCCATAAATCCATTTAGAATCGATCCAATCCCGCTCCAACTCGTCATAGAATTAATAGGCGGGAGATAATTCGCACTCTCCAGAACAGCAATTCCTTGAGCATTTTGTATTGCGATGACCGTAAGCACTAACGGAATAACCAGTTCTCCCATCACAGATAGCTTAAATGAAGGAAAGACCACGTGCGGTATAGCCAAAGAAAATGATACACCATGAACTTGAATTCCTGGTAATACTTTTATTAAAACAATAGATGTGAGAATAGCCCCAACAATGGGAGGGAATTTTTTTGACAGCTTTCCGAAAAAAGAAAGAACAAGAAATACTAGAAAAGGAATTCCATTTAACAAGGGATTGTCAAGAACAGAACGAAACATATCTTTACCAAAAGGAAGAAGTACGCCGGAAACCATTCCCATCATGACTGGCATAGGAAGGACCTTCATTAATTTATCGATCATTCCAGATATTCCTAAAAGAAAAATGAGGATGCCTGTCACGAGATAGGCACCAACTACCTGGCTAAATGTGTAATGAGATAAGGATGCTCCAACAAGAATTGCACCAGGAATCGAAAAAGCATATCCAATCGGCTGGCGATAATAAAAGGAGAGACCAATCGATAGCAATCCCCCAATTCCATAAATAGTAAAGATCCAGGATGTAATCGCTGAATCAGATAGGTGGCCTTTCGAAGCTGCTTGTAAAACAATCAGTAATGGTCCAGTTGCGCCGAATAGCCAGGCCACAAAACCATTTGAAATATTTCCAATCGATAATAATCGGGGAAATTCAACAATATTCTTCTTCCACAAAGTACTCACTCCTAAAATAAGCTATAGTATAGTATACTATATTAAAATAGATAAAATGTATATAAAAATATACTAAAAATATGGAGGGCCGAATGAAGGGATTAGAAGATGAACAAACAAGAAAATTAATTCAACAAATGGGCGGGCTGCTTCGGAAAATTAGAAGCGAACAAAAATTGAGCCTCGAGGAGCTTGCAGAAAAAACAGGTGTTAGCAAGCTCACGTTAGGAAAAATTGAAAGAGGAGAAACGAATCCCACATTAGGAGTTGTATGGAAAATTACAGAAGGGTTATCGATCCCTTTAACAAGAATTTTAGTAATGGACGATCATGTCGATCTTTCGAGATGTGGAGAGGGCTTTATGATTTATGGGCCAGACCAAACATGGAGAGTAGAGACAGTTTTTCGGAATACAGATGGACCAACAATGGAAATATATCGAGCATTTCTTGAACCGCAAGCCATGTACTCTCCGGAGCGGCATCATAAAGGAGCAATGGAATTTGTGACGATAATGAGGGGAAATATCAGCTTTAAAGTAGAGGAGAAGGTATACCAACTCAAACAGTTTGATTCCATTAAGTTTGAAGCTGCGAGCAAACATCTTTATAAGAATATCGGTGATGAAGAGGCCGTTTTACATGTAGTGGTGAGATATTCTTCTTAACACTTCAAAGATTAATTTTTTTCATAAAAACCCAAGTGAGTAACCTCACTTGGGTATGTAATTTCAATCCTTTGGAAGAGATGGAACAATTTTACGTTTAAAATAATCAATTAGCATGGCGGGTCTGTTGTTGTAAACAGCATAGAAAATCAAGGCTATGATGTAGACTATCAATCGTAAAAACATTAAAAGAACTAAAGGTGAAAATAAATCATTATATGGTTTACTATAACAATTATCGTTGTCAATAGAATTTAAAAAAGATGACCCCAATTCAATATAGGAATCATCTTTTAGGTGTCTTAACTCTTTTTTTCATATGTCTTTGACAGTTTGTAGTATAGGATCTCCGGCAATTGGGCGCTTTAATATAATAAGGAATATAATTGAAAAGCCTAAAATATGCATGCTTTTATGCGCTCTTGTATATTTTGGGCCTTTTAAACATTCATAAAACATACGTTCAGTCAAAACCTTCTTAGAAACTCTCCATTATCACAGAACCAATTATGCAAATGAATGATTAGAGTGGCTTCCAGGTCATAGATTGGTAGATCATGGACCACCCGCGTGTAAGAACTGTGAGGAAGGTGTGAAATATGACCACAAAAAGGACAAATTGCCGATTTAGTCTCTAGTTTAAAAACTAGGGTTATACGATTGTCCCCTTATCAAAAGGGTATAACCTATAGTGCCAAGCTGGGAACCCAGATGATGATGCCGTTTAATACCTGAATTTCTTCATCTTGTCATTTGCTTTTTAAAGCATAAACAGTTTCACCTGACAGACTTTTTAAATTTCGAAAACAACCAATTCCATCATCTTTTCGTATATAAAAACTTATTAAGAAACATGCACTAGAAAAAATATCAATCATATATAGGAGATATCCGTTTGAATGCTTGAGGAGGATATTATGAAACCTATGTTACCTAGTGAAAAATATTTCGGTAATTTAGAACTAGTTTATGCATTTTATGGGGCTATGCCTACAGGTGTTACTGTTTCAGAAACCGGTCGTATTTTCATTTGTTTTCCGAAATGGGGAGACGATGTTAAATTTACGGTGGCGGAAATTGTTGAGGATAAATTGCAGCCTTATCCTAATTTACAAACCAATTTGGTTAACCCCGAGAATATCACAATGACTTTCATCAGTGTCCAAAGTGTAGTTGCTGATGGAAGGGGAACGCTTTGGATATTAGATACAGCGGCACCCAATTTTTCTGAACCTATTAAAGGGGGGGCAAAATTAGTCGCTGTTGATTTAGAAACCAATACAATAAGAAAAGTATATACTTTTACAGAAGATGTTGTCCTGCCTACAACTTATCTGAATGATGTCCGTTTTGATTTTCGTGTTGGAAAAGCTGGTTATGCCTATATAACCGATTCTTCTTCTAAAGGACCAGGAGCTATTATCGTCGTAGATTTATCAAATGGAAATGCGTTTAGACGGTTAAATGGGGCAAATTCAACTTCACCCGATCCCTATTTTTTACCGAAAGTAGAAGGTCAAATTTTAATGAATCGAAATAAAGACGGTTCAACTTCTCCATTTAGATTGGCATCTGATAGTCTTGCGATTTCTCCCGATGGAAAGATATTATTTTTTGCTCCACTAACCAGTCGTCATTTGTTCTCGATCTCAACAGAAACCCTGAGAGACAGATTGATACCGAACATGGATTTACCTTATCATGTGGAGTATTGGGGAGAAAAAGGTGCGTCTGATGGAATGATCACCGATGCAAAGGGAACTGTTTATGCTGGAGATTATGAAAACAACAGTATCCGTAAGATATTGCCAAATGGCATAATGGAAACTATCGCACATGATCCGAAAATTTTGTGGCCGGATACTTTTTCAATTGGTCCGGATCAATATTTGTATGTCATTGTGAACCAATTACATCGACAGCCTAGATTTCATTATGGAAAAGACTTGCGACAGAAACCTTTTAGTTTACTTCGTATCAAAATTGATGAATTTCCTGCTCCGAACTTTTCATAATAAAAATAGTCAATTAATTGTTTTCAATTATATAGTGTAAAACAAACTCGAGTAAGCAAGAAGTATTAACTTTATTTACTTCTGCAAAATAAACTCAAAATGGTTTAATTGGAACAGTTTATTTGGTGAGTGTTAAACTGTTCCTGGAAATTTTTATAATGTCGGTAAGTTCAATGCTATATTGATATTATTTAAATCCAAAGTGATCTGTTCGTTTGTATCCCAAGCATGGTACCATCCTTTTTCTACCATATATGCGGATATTTGTTCATGCATATCAAGAGCTTCCACTAAATGGCGAGTGAGCATTTCTTTAATTTCCGGTGTTCCTGCCTCCGTAGCTGCCATGGCATAATTTCTAATTCCACTTTTAGCTGAAATGAGTAGATCCATTGCAACGACTTGATCCGATAGTCGGTCCATGCCCGTTAAAGTTTCAATGATTGGATTCATGTTCATTCATCTCCTAATTTACTGCTTAGCGTTGGAAAGGATAGAAGCATATTCTTGTAATTGTCTCGTAGACACATCAATGTCTTGCTGCATAATATCTTTTAATAGCTGATCTGTAACTAACGCTTTCATCGTTTTGGATTTAGTTAAACAAGTGGTTTTAAATGCAGCTATCTCATGGACCTCAAGAATTTCATGTAAGGCGTAGTTCATTTTTTTTATCTCCTTCCTCAAGGTTTCAACACGACTTTTATACAATCATCCATTTTTGTGTCAAAAATCTCATAGCCACGCTTTGCTTCACTAAGTGGAAGTACATGACTTACGACATCTCCTGGATCAATTTTTCCGGTCTGAAACTAATTCAAACATATATGGCATATAGTGGATGACAGGTGCTTGACCGGAGCGGATATTGATATTTCGCTGCATAATATCTCCAAGAGGGAAACCATTATATCTGCCGCCGTAAACGTCAGTAACTTGAATTGTCCCGCCTTTACGCAAAAAATCCTCCTCAAATATGATCTCGCTTTCATTTAAAAGGTAAGGTTTATTAATTTTATATATTTGCGCAAAATTAAATAGGTTTGTCCATATTATGTGATATCAAAATAAGCGTGTCAATACGATTAAGAAAATATGTGTGTCAAATATGGTAAAGAAAAAATTTGTTATCATTCCTTTTAAAAAACGTTAGATTATTATATTTTTTGGAAAAAAATATATTTTAATAGAGGGAAATTCAATATTGACTCTAAATTTGACCGGTGCTAAACTGTGTTTGTAAACGTTTTACGTAAATATAGTAAACGATGAAACGTTAAACCCGTAAATTTTCCCTTTAAACTTTGGGTTTAATAAGAACGAAGAAAAAATCAGTAAAATTTTTCTGGACGGAAGGAGCAGTTAAAATGAATGTAGGTTACATGACCAATGCTTTTGGACCACTTGTTGGATCAGGTGGAGGAGTTACCTCAGCGAAGGATATACGCTATGTCACGATGTGCGACGATGAAGAAGCGGTCAAAGAGATTGCTTCAAAGGGGTTTAATTGCATCGAAATTTTTGACGGGAATCTTTCATTATATGAAAATGAACCAGAAAAATTTACGAAGTTGTTAGAAAAATATAATGTTTCTCTGCTTGGTGTTTATATTGGAGCGAACTTTATATATGAAGATGCCTTGGAAGATGAGCTTTATCGAATTGAAAAAGTAAGCGCTTTGGCCTCTAAACTTGGAGCAAAGCACATCGTTCTTGGGGGCGGCGCTGTCCGGGCCAAAGGGATTTTGGAAACAGATTATAGTTTGCTTGCAAAAGGATTGGATAAAGCCAATGAGACCATAAAAAAATATGGTCTAACTGCCAGCTATCATCCGCATCTAGGCTCGATGGCTGAAACACCGAAACAAATTGATAAGCTTTTTGCCTTAACGGATATTCCTTTCTGCCCGGATATCGCCCATCTTGTTGCCGGCGGGGGAGATGCCCTGGAATTAATTAAAAAATACTATGACCGAATTCATTATGTGCACCTCAAAGACTTAAAAGACGGAGAGTTTCTGCCGCTTGGGAAAGGGAAAATCGAACTGAAGTCAATTATTTCCTTCTTAAAAGAACAAAATTATGCTGGAGATTGGCTTGTTGAAATTGATGGATATTCAGGATCTCCGATTGAAGCGTGTGAAACATCCCGTAACTTTTTGGAAGGAATTCTTCTATAATTTTCAGTAAAAATGTCATGAAAGACCGCTTCTTTTAGCGGTTTTTTTCTTTCTTTCAAATAAATTATGTAAGTGGAGTATCGACCGTAACAATAGGTTCGAATGCAATGAGGGATCCATTTTGCTGAAAGGTACGGTAATGTAAAAAAACTTAAATAAAATTATAGAAAAATATAAGAAAAAATCACAAGAAAAATAAAATATGTATATTGACTGCCTATTTTGAAAGTGCTATCATGTGTTAAAGGGAAAATTTACGCAAATATTTTTACAGAAAACAGTTTAATAGAAATTAGTCCACTTACGGCTTCCGAAGGAATTTTGAATGCCGAATATATTTTTTCGAAATAAATAAACTCTTGGAGGTATTTTTCATGAAAAAACTAAATGTTGGTCTTGTTGGTGCAGGATTTATGGGAAAAGCTCACGTTGTTGCGTATTCAAATATGCCAAAATTCTTCTGGCCAGCTCCTGCGGTGCCAGTATTGAAAACGGTATGTGATATTGTTCCTGAAATTGCAGAAGACGCAAAAGATCGGTTCGGCTTCCAACAATGGACCACTGATTGGAGAGATATCATTAATGATCCGGATATTGATGTAGTCAGTATTTGCACACCAAATGACGCACATGCAGAGATTGCCATCGCTGCGCTAAATGCTGGAAAACATGTTTATTGTGAAAAACCAATTGCAAATACAACTGAAGCAGCGAAAGCAATGGCTGATGCGGCTGAAGCAGCGAAAGCAAATGGTGTTATCAGTATGAATGCTTACCAGTACAGAAGAGTCCCAGCTCTTGTATTGGCAAAAAAATTCATTGATGAAGGTTCTATTGGTAAAATCCTGAATGTACGTGCTACCTACTTACAAAGCTGGAGCGCTGATCCAGATTCACCGCTTTCTTGGAGATTCCAAAAGAAAATTGCTGGCGCCGGTACACTAGGTGATATTGCTACACACGTCATTGATATTTCTCAATATTTAGCTGGTGATATTGAAGAGGTTGTATCCACTGTAAAAACATATATTAATGAAAGACCGGTTAAGAAGGAGGAGTTGACCTCTTAGGTACAGTGAAGCTTGGAACAGATGCAAAAAGAGAAGCTGTCGATGTAGATGATGAAGCTTCCTTCTTAGTTAAGTTTAAAGATGGAGCAGTAGGAAGCATTGAAGCTACTCGTAATGCTTGGGGAAGAAACAACTTCATTACTGTTGAGGTTCACGGAACAGAAGGTTCGATTTACTTTAACTACGAACGTTTAAACGAACTTCAAGTCTGCTTTGCGAAAGATCCGGATGATAGAAGAGGCTTCAAAACAATTTATACAGGTCCTGCACACTTCTATGGAGAAGTTACATGGAATATTCCAGGAATGAACATTGGTTATGGTGAATTAAAAACAATCGAAGCGTACGAATTTATCAAATCAGTTGTAACAGGTGAACAGCCTTCCACTTGCTTTGCAGAAGGATATAAAGTGGATCGGGTTTGTGAGGCAGTGTTGAAATCTTCTGAATCCCGCCAATGGGAAAAGGTTAACAACAGCGTATTAGTTTAATAAGACCTCCTGGGAATTACGGGATAATCGAATTAATAAAAAGGAACGGGAAAATTAAATCCTGTTCCTTTTTATATTTTTATATAGAACTTGCATAGGGTACACTTCTTTAGGAAAATAATTCCACCAAACAGAGAACAGGGATGAAAGGGGAAAAAGATGTTAGATCTATTTCATTTAAATATATCGGAATGGATATGGTTAATGATAGCTACGGCATTAATCGGATTTTCGAAAACGGGGATTAGTGCTTTCTTGATGCCAGTTATTCCCATGGTTGCGGTGATTTTCGGAGGGAAAGAGGCTACAGGAATTTTATTACTAATCTTAATTGCAGGGGATATTTTTGCCATCATTTTTTATCACAGACATGCTGACTGGAAAAACATAAAAAATCTGTTGCCATGGGTAGTTGTTGGTTTAGTTTTGGGGCTTGTAGTTGGCGATTATACGAATGATCAACAATTTAAATGGATTATTTCCATTTGTGTTATTCTATGTTTAATTATTTTAATATACATGGAAAAAAAGGGAGAGGAAGCCAAAGTTCCAATTGGTGCTTGGTTTTATATTTTAACAGGGGCTCTCAGTGGTTTTGCAACGATGATTGGTAATGCTGCAGGACCCATTTTTAGTGTGTTTCTGCTTGCAAAAGGGTTTAATAAAAATAAATATCTGGGCACAACAGCCTAGTTCTTCTTTATCATCAATTTAATAAAGGTGCCGTTGCAAACAATGTTCTGGCATAATATTTATTATAAAACAGTTTTACTTGCTGTTTTGATGATTCCGGCAATTGCGATTGGTGCTATATTGGGTGCTTTCATTATTAAAAAAATCAATGAAAAGCCTTTTCGATTATTAATTATCGGAGTAACAGCTATTTCCGCCATAAGATTATTGTTCTAATGTAAATAGAGTTAACATGAATTTAAAAAAGCTTGCAGGGTAAGAATCCACTGCAAGCTTTTGGTTTTTTAGAAAACCCCATTAACTTAACCCGATATATCTTGGATGATCTTTTAATGCTTCCTTTAATTCGGCCGGCGGCTCTTCTCGATATACTTCCACCCATGATTTGGGCAGATTTTCTGTGGTCACAAAGAGCGGATCTAAACCAATGAAAGACGGTACATTTTTTCCGATCAGTGCATTTGCTGCTGCCAAAGCCAGTGTTTGCCCCTGCTTGTAAGGGCATTGAGCACCAATCATTTTTACCATCCCGCCTTTGGCCATATTTAAAGCAATGGGAAACTCCAAATCAGAGGTTACGATTGCCACATCGGAACGGTCAATATCAGCGAGAGCCTGCATCGATTTTACTGCAGGGCCTTCCCAAGAGGTATAAATGCCTTCTATCTCTGGGTACAGATTCATCAATTCAATGGTTTTTTTGTAAGCATCTTCTTCAGAATCGAAAGTAACTTTACCGCGTACTTTAAGTTCGGGGTATTCTTCTGTAAGAATTTGCTCTGCAGCGTTATCGCGCTGATTTGTGGCATAAAACTCTGCACCATACTTCATTATGCCGATGTTTGTTTTATTATGTTTTGTCATGTATTCCCCTAAGCCTCTGCCCAAAAGGCGCCCATGGTTTCGCTCATTGACAGAAACACAGGTAACATAGTCCTTTGGGGTTAATCCATTCGGAACATTTGTAATTAACACAAGTTTTGTCTTGCTTTTAGCCACTTTTTTAAAAGCATTTGAAGTCTTCGTGTTATCTGTTGGAATGCTAATAAGTATATCAGGTTCCAATGAAAGCAGACTCTCGAGCTGTTTGCTTTGCAGTACAGGATCGAAATGGGCATCTGTAATGGCGATCAGGGATATTCCCAAAGAATTAAATACATCTTTGATGCCTTGCTCATGCAAATTCATCCATGCCTTTCCTGTATAATGAAAGGATACGGCTGCGGTGTAATTTCCATCCCGAATTAATTTCTTTTCTGTATCAGTTAGATGTAAAAGTTCGGAAGAGGCAGCTTTTTCTCCAAAAGGCCCCCTGCCAATGCCAATCGTTGATTCCCTGACGCGAAGTTCGGTAGGAACAACGATTTTTTTATGTTCACCATAGGGAGTTAATTTTAAATTTGGCTCATCACTGTCTTCGGCCGTGTTAATACGGGCAAGGAGAGATTCTGCTGCCTCGATGGCGATTTTTTCGGTGTTTTGGGCGACCGTGGTGATCGCAGGGGTATGTAAGGAAGCCCACTCGAAATCATTAAAACCGACAACCGAAAGGTCTTTAGGACAATGGATATTATTTTCCTTGATAAATTTAAATACCGCCAGAAGGGTATTGTAATTGGCTGCGAAAATCGCAGTCGGAGGATTTTGGCCTAAGAGCAGCTCCTTTATTTTAGAGAATATGGAGTTCTCGTCAGCTAAACCACTTATAATATATTCTGGGTTAGAACGAATGCTATTATCCTCAAGTGCCTGTTTAAAACCGTTAATTCGTTCTGTAATAGCATAAGAGTTTGGATCTTCGCATAGGAGTGCAATGTTCTCGTGGCCGCTCTTAATCAAATGGTTGGCAGCCATGTAGGCGCCTTTTACATTATCGGATAGAATGACATCGGCTCCAACTCCATCCAGCATTTTTCCGACAAGAACAATAGGAATCTTCGTACGTTTAAGTAATTTTATGATTGGGTCATCCAATTTATCTACAAAAACAATAACGCCCAGGGCGTTGGGCTGAGATAAAAGAAGTTGTGAATATAAATCAAGCTTTTGTTTTTCGTTTGTTGGACTAACAGTAATCAAAGAATAGCCAGCCGCATTGATCTTTTTTTCAATTTGCTCCTCTGCCTCCAAGTGAAAAGGGGTATGTGTGTCACCGGCAATCAGCACAACATATTGCTGTTCTGTGGTAACGGGTGCCGAAGCCTTGCCTTTCTTTACAACAAAGTTTGGCGGGAATTCTAATGAGTTAATGGCATCTTCTACTCGTTTGACCAATTCTGGGCTAACGTATCTTGTTTTGTTGACAACATGGGATACGGTTGCAGCAGAAACACCTGCCATTTTTGCGATATCATTAATCGTTGCCATTTCTATTACCATCCTTACTTGATATCCGTATAAAAAAATATAGAAAAATTTTCTTAACAGTATAGTATTACAATTTTCCTTATTATATATTATCCCATTAAATGAGTAGTTAGGACAATAAGTAATTTACTAAAAGTAAAGTTAAAGTATTGACTATTTTAATAGGAAAGCGCTACAATAGCAACATAGAGAAAAATTTGCGCAAATATATTAAAACCATTACCGTAAAGGAGATAATCTATCTATGAAACTGGGATTTGTAAGCGCTATTCTTGGGGATTCTACGTTTGAAGAAGTTATTGATACAGCAGCAGAACTTGGATATGAGTGTGTAGAGGTTGCCTGTTGGCCAAAAGAAAAGGCCGCCCGGCGTTATGCGGGTATTACGCATATTGATATTGAAGAACTTTCTGATGACCAAATTGAATATATTAAAGATTATTGTAAACAGAAGGGTGTTGAAATCTCAGCCCTCGCTTATTATCCTAATACTCTCGACCCTGATCTTGAAAAACGGACAAAATATGTCGAGCATTTAAAAAACATGATCCGAACCGCACCAAAATTAGGTGTATATACTGTAACCACTTTTATAGGAAGGGTGCAGGATAAGACGGTTGAGGAAAACCTTAAAATATTTGCAGAAGTGTGGCAACCGATTGTGGCCCTCGCTGAAGAATACAGTGTACGGATTGCCATTGAAAACTGCCCAATGTTATTCACTGTTGACCAGTGGCCAGGGGGACAAAACTTAGCCACAACACCAGCCATTTGGAGAAAAATGTTTGAGATTATCCCAAGTGACAATCTCGGCTTAAACTATGACCCATCCCATTTTGTCTGGCAGCATATTGATTATATCCGTCCACTTTACGAATTTAAGGATAAAATTTTTCATGTACATTATAAAGATATCAAGCTTTACCCTGAAAAACTTAATGAAGTGGGCATTATGGCTTACCCGCTGGAATATATGTCACCTAAACTTCCTGGACTGGGCGATGTAGATTGGGGTAAATATGTTTCTGCTTTGACAGATATCGGTTACGATGGGTATACGTGCATTGAAATTGAAGATAAAGCATTTGAAGGAACGGCAGAAAAGATAAAAAATTCCATGGAATTAAGCTATCGTTATATGAGACAATTTATCATTTAATCACTGTTTCTAGTCTCTGTTCATGATGCGAATGATTAAAGACCAACTGAGGGATTTTCGGAGCTTGCTTGAAGCAACGAATGTTCCTTTTTTTAGATATAACAGTTTTTATGATACAAGGCGCTTCATGCCTGCAATTAGTTTATAAGGCGGGGGTAAAATGAGAAAATTAATAGGTATAGATTTAGGTGGAACAACTGTTAAATTCGCCATTTTGACTGAAAAAGGGGAAATCCAGCAAAAGTGGAGCATCGAGACAGATATTCGAAATGAAGGCAACAATATCATTCCCAGCATTGTCGAATCGATTAATCATCGTCTAAATATATATGGATTATCAGCTAATGATTTTCTGGGGATTGGGATGGGTTCCCCTGGAACCGTTGATCGTGAAAATGGGACAGTTATAGGGGCGTACAATTTAAATTGGAGCACATTAAAGCCAGTGAAAGAATTAATTGAAGCTGGAACTGGCATTCCCTTTTACATTGATAATGATGCCAATGCAGCAGCTTTAGGCGAGAGTTGGAAGGGTGCCGGAGAAGGCGGTGCCGATGTTGTCTTTATCACACTTGGGACAGGGGTTGGCGGTGGCGTTATTGCAGAAGGGAATTTAATTCATGGTAGAGGATCAGCGGGAGAAATTGGCCATATTATTGTAGATCCAAATGGATATCGGTGTACTTGCGGCAATCACGGCTGTCTCGAGACAGTTGCCAGTGCAACAGGTATTGTCCGATTAGCTCGCGACTTGTCTGAGAAATTTGCTGGCGAATCGGAATTGAAATGGTTCATTGATGATGGCCAAGAAGTAACCTCTAAAACGGTATTTGAGCTGGCAAAACAGGAAGATAGACTGGCTGCTATCGTAGTGGATAAATTTTATTTTTATTTAGGACTAGCTTGCGCCAACATTGCTAATATTTTAAACCCTGAAGCTATTGTTATTGGTGGGGGAGTGTCGGCTGCAGGGGAAATGCTACTAAAAGGCGTAGAAGAAAACTTCCATAAATTTGCCTTTCCACAAGTCAAAACAAGTACGGAAATAAAACTAGCCCAGTTAGGAAATGATGCAGGAGTAATCGGAGCTGCATCATTAGTGAGCCATGCCAGAAAGAGATATTAGATTAAAGTAATTTAATAGATTATTTAGGAAAAACGTTTTTACATCTATTCTTAAAGCTGTACAACTCTATATACCGTAAGTAAATAGCGTGCGAGTATTTTATGGTAGATGTTAATTAGACCAATCATTTTTTCAATTAGATGTAAAGCATTACATCAAACGAACTACATGAGGGATGACGATGAGAATTTTGATTGCAGATGATAATGCGGCTTCTAGAAAATTGCTGAGGCAAATGGTTAAATACATGCCTAACTATCAAATTATCGGAGAAGCAGTAAATGGTGAGGATTTAATCAACAAAGTATTTATGGAAAAACCGGACGTTGTTTTAGTAGATATCAGTATACCGTTATTGGTTGGAATAGATGCGGTGAAATCTTGCAAAAAAATTGTGCCTTCTTTACAAGTAATCATCATCGCCGGTAATGATGAATATGCTTTGGAAGCTTTCGGGGTGCAAGCAATCGATTACATTATTAAACCTATTGAACGGAACAGGCTGATCGCAGCTTTAGAGCGCGCGTCTGCCTTTCAGAATCGGACTGTTTTGATGCAGCAGCCGCCAATTAAAAAGGATTTAATGATTAAACAGAATAATCAATACTTTTTTATACCTTTAGATGACATCATTTTTATTAAAAAGGCAGACCGCAAATCTGTCATTCACACTATGAATGAAAAAATAGAGTTCAATGAAGCTTTAACCAATCTTGAAGAAATCCTTGATTCACGGTTTGTATCATCCCACAGGTCATATATTATTAACTTGCAATATTTATACAAGATAGAAGTGTCAGGTCAAGCCTATGTAGCTCATTTTAAAAATTACAATGATACAGCAAAAGTTTCTAAGACTAGATTAGCAGAATTGCAGAAAAATAAATCGTTGTGAGGTCCGGTTTCACTGCCTCTATTTTTTTAGCTGAAATAATAAAAAGCCGCCCCAATTCCTGATGCTAAGGACACTCTAGCATAACCTGACAAGACTTACCCTAAACCATCATTATTTAAAAATTGTGTAGGTTTTGCTCGAATGGAAAAATAGAGTGTCCGAATGAAATGAAAATGGTTTCAAACGGACGAAATCATCGTTTTAAGCCAATTAGACATCATTTTTGTAATCGATTACAATTTCCTTATAGAGTTAGGGAAAGGAAAAGGGGAAAAATGGTTGGGATTGTGGATGTTGCAAAAAGGGCAAATGTTTCAACTGCCACAGTATCAAGAGTACTAACCAAGCCTGAAGCGGTAAAGCAAGAAACCACCGAAAAAGTATTAAAGGCGATAAAAGAAATGAATTATCAGCCTAATGCCTTAGCCCGGCATCTCAGAAGACTTGAAACCAAAACCATACTGGTTGTTGTGCCTGACATTACT
Organism: Neobacillus sp. PS3-12; assembly: GCF_030915385.1. GTDB lineage: Bacteria > Bacillota > Bacilli > Bacillales > Cytobacillaceae > JAEVLT01. Next base: position 3,055,605 of record NZ_CP133268.1, read on the forward strand.
AATCCATTTTTTTCGAAGGTGCTAAGGGGAATTGAGTCTATTGCTGCTGCGAATGGATATCAGGTATTACTTGGAGATACAGAAAATAATGTGGAACATGAAAAAAGGTATCTAAATATCCTTCAACAAAAAAAGGCAGATGGAATGGTGTTGTTAACCGCTAGAATCGATTCCGATCTTGTGGAGAAAGTGGCCCGAAGTTTCCCGGTTGTTCTTGCATGTGAGTATATTGAAGGTCTAAGAATCCCGACAGTATCCATTGATAATATCAGCGCTGCCAGAAAGGCAACGGAATATTTAATCGAAATGGGGCACGAACGAATTGGCTGTATCACGGGACCTCTCAATGTTGTATTGAACACATGCCGTCTAAAAGGATTTTATCAAGCCATGGCGCGGAAGAATCTTCGGGTTGATCCCGTTTTGGTTCAAGAGGGAGACTTTTCTTTTGAAAGCGGTTTTAATCTTATGATGAAATTTTTCGCGCTAGATCAACTTCCAACCGCGATATTTGTAGCAAACGATGAGATGGCGATGGGGGTAGTAAAAGCAGGGAAAGTGAAGGGAATAAGGGTGCCTGAGGATCTTTCTATTATTGGGTTTGACGATTTGGAATTTTCCTCGATTATCGAACCGGCGCTCACAACGATTGCCCACCGGCGTTCGAAATTGGAAAAAACGCGATGGAATTATTGATAAGGCTCATGAATAAAGAGGATGTCCGGCGGGACCAAATCATTTTAGCTGATCACTTGATTGTAAGAGAGTCATGCCGAAGTATTTTATAAAAGAAAATGAAAAGGTTTACACATTCAATATCAACTCGATGTTTACCTTAAAATGAAATCCATTACATTTGGGGAGGTGATGCATGCCATTGGCTCGATCTGATTCTCACTGTATATAAAATAAACGAAGAGATTCAGTAATCTACTGGAAGGCGCTCCGAAATTAGAAAAATAGATCCAAAAAACTTTGAGACTAAAATTGTACCCAAATAATCATTTTAATGGAGGAAATTATGAAAAGATTATTTTCAGTATTTTTCGTCGTTTTGTTATTTAGCAGTATAGCACTAATGGGGTGTGGCAAGAGCAATTCCAAAACCTCAAGTGCTGTATCGACAAATGCTGCAGCTGATGATCCAACTACCGGTTCGATTACGATTAACCCAGCATTGCCGACTGGCGGACAGATTCTAAGTAAAGGCCCCCACGGAGAAACTGCAGTTCCGGCTAGTACGTTGAAATTAACTGAAGCTGATATTGCTAAAATCAAAAAAGGCCATTATAAAGCAGCACTTGTCATGCACTATGCAGGAAATGACTGGGCCACGGCACAAATCGCCGGATTAAAGGCAACATTCAAGCGGATGGGCATTGACGTAATCGCTGTTACGGACGCTCAGTTTAAGGCTGAAAAGCAGGTTTCTGATATAGAAACTGTTCTTGCCAAAAAGCCGGATATTATTGTCAGTATCCCTGTTGATGCTGTTTCAACGGCAGATGCCTATAAAAAAGCGGCTGAAGCAGGTGTGAAACTTGTTTTCATGGATAACGCCCCTAATGGATTGCAGGCTGGAAAAGACTATGTAAGTGTTGTCTCTGCGGACAACTACGGAAATGGTGTTGCAGCGGCTGATATTATGGCAAAACAGCTTGGTGGAAAAGGAAATGTGGGAGTTGTCTACCATGACGCTGATTTCTTTGTAACAAAACAAAGAACAGATGCGTTTGAACAGACTATAAAGGAGAAATACCCGAATATTAAAATTGTAGCACGTGGCGGAATCTCAAGTCCTAATGATGGTGAAAAGGTGGCATCTGGTATGTTAACCAAAAACCCAAATTTAGATGGAATTTTCGCAGTATGGGATGTTCCGGCAGAAGGCGTTCTTGCTGCAGCCCGCACAGCTGGAAAACAAAAACTAGTCATCACAACTTGTGACTTGGGAACAAACGTTGCTCTTGATATTGCCCAAAATGGACTTATTAAAGGTTTAGGGGCTCAGCTTCCATATGACCAAGGTATTTCAGAAGCCATTTTAGCCGGCTATTCATTACTTGGAAAACAAGCACCCGCATATGTAGCTGTTCCTCCTTTAAGTGTAACCAGAGATAATATTTTAAAATCTTGGAAACTAGTTTACCATACGAATGCTCCGGACACGATCCAAAATGCAGCGAAGTAATTGATTGAAAGATATTTCGCTAAGAACTTATATTTAAATGCCTTTTTGACTCTACTTTACTCAAATTACTAAAACGCAACCAATAGGCAAAATAATTTTTATAGAGGCTGCTCGTTGAAGAGCGGCCTCTAGTAAAAAAGAAGGTGAAAACACTTGGAACAGGCAATTCTTTCAATGAAAAATATTTCAAAATCCTTTAATGGAGTCACCGTTTTAGACTCAGTTGATTTCTCTTTGAAAAAGGGTGAAGTTCATGCCTTAATGGGGGGAAACGGAGCCGGAAAATCCACATTGATGAAAATACTTACGGGTGTGTATACAGCAGATAGCGGAAGTATTTATATTGAAGATAAACAAGTGGAAATAAAAGATACCAACGATGCAAGAGCAAGTAAAATATCAATGATTTATCAGGAGTTTAGTCTCATACCCACTTTAACAGTTGCCCAAAATATTTTTTTAACCAGAGAATCAAAAACAGCCATCGGCTTGCTAAATGACAGAGAATGTATCGAACGTACCAAGGACTTATTAAATGAATTGGAAGTGGATATAAATCCGAACGATGTCGTTCAGAATCTTGGAGTGGGCTATTGGCAAATGACTGAAATCGCAAAAGTCTTATCCCAGGAAGCAAAAATATTAATAATGGATGAACCGACTTCTTCCTTAACCAAGAAAGAAACGGAAGTCCTATTCTCATTTATCAATAAGCTAAAAAATAAAGGGATTTCCATAATATATATATCCCATCGTATGGATGAAATATTTGAGGTCTGCGACAGAATTACCGTTTTAAGAGATGGTAAGAACGTTGTGACAGAGAATTGTAAAGATATTAGTATGGAAACCGTGATTCAACATATTGTCGGCTCGCAAATGGATAAGGCATTTGAATGGAAGGAACGCATATATTCCAATGATGCCACACCAGTTTTAGAAGTAAATCATCTGACTGTTGGGAACAAAGTGCAAAATGTGAGTTTTAAACTTTACCCCGGAGAGATTTTAGGCATCGCCGGCCTTATGGGCAGCGGTCGGTCGGAAATGGCACGAGCGGTTTTTGGTATTGACGCAAGGGATAGCGGCGAAATTATTGTAAAAGGCAAGAAACAGACGATCAAGAGCCCTTCAGATGGAATTAAAGCCGGCTTGGCCCTTATACCTGAGGATCGTCGCGTGCAAGGTCTGGTTCTCGAACATTCCGTAAAAGATAATTTAATTCTGCCTTTCCTCAAAAATCTGAAAAAAGGATTTTTGCTGGATGACCGCAAGGCTGATGAACTTTCTAATTCACTTGTAAAAAAGTTAAATATCAAAACGGATGATATTTTTAAAATGACGAAACTGTTATCCGGAGGCAATCAGCAAAAAATCGTTTTGGCCAAATGGCTCTCCAATAACCCGGATGTGTTAATTTTGGATGAACCAACCATTGGTGTTGATATCGGGGCAAAGACGGAGATTATTGAAATTATTCGCGAATTGGCAGACAGCGGCAAGGCGATTATCGTGATTTCTTCGGAACTCCCGGAGCTTTTGGCTGTAAGTGACAGGGTCATTGTGTTGCACGATGGAAAAGTCACGAAGGAATTAAAGAGAAAAGAAATTAGTGCAGAGGAGGACCTGCAACATGCCATCCAAGGACTATGAAATTAAAGTGGATAACCAAGCAGTTGGTACAAAATTAAAAGTTGTTAAAAAGTTTGATTGGCGCAATTATATTGTATACATCGCCTTTATTGGCGTCATCATCTACTTCTCTATTACATTAGGAGATCAGGGATTTGTTTCCACCGACAATCTATTAAATATTGTTCGTCAGACTGCCATGATTTCGATTATGGGTATAGCGATGACGTTTGTAATCTCTACAGGCGAAATCGACTTATCGGTTGGATCAATTACAGCGCTTTCATCTTTAGTTGCTGCATTAGCTTTACAGGCTGGATTTGGCCTTGTCGGTGGTTTAGTTGCCGGAGTTGGTTCAGGTCTTTTGGTCGGTTTAATAAACGGATTATTAATTACGAAAGTTGCCATTCCTTCTTTCCTTGTAACTCTTGGAACAATGGGAATCGTCAGAGGGGCAGCTATGTGGATGACAAATACTGCTCCAGTTCCTATTATTGATAATAATTTTAACTGGCTGTTCGGTTCAGGGGATATCGGCTTGATCCCAATTCTATTAGTTTGGACATTAATCTTTACTGTCATTGGGCATATCCTTTTGAAAAAAACAGCTTTTGGCCGACAAACATTGGCTACAGGCGGAAATGAAAGTGCAGCGAAATTTTCCGGTGTAAAAACGTGGAAGATTAAATTATTTGTATTTTTAGGTACTGGATTGATGGCCGGGTTTGCTGGTGTTCTGTATGCAGGCCGAATGCATGCCGGACGTTATACTTTCGGAGACGGGGATGAACTTTCCGTTATTGCTGCAGTTATCCTTGGAGGTACTGCGCTGACAGGTGGAATGGGGACCGTAATCGGAACTGTTATCGGTTCATTAATGATTGGAGTTATTAATAATGGACTCATTATTATGGGGCTGGATGTCAGTCAGCAAATGATGATTAGAGGTTTAATCATTATTCTTGCTGTAGCTTTCGGTAAAAAATCAGGAGCTAAATCATAATAGGTCCAGATACATTTATGTAACAAATCAGCGATATGAAGGATTTGTTGCTCGGTAAAAAGCAAAATATCCCGATATTAATCTTGTAGTAGTCCAAGGATTCCAGGATCCGAACAAATCCCAAGAAGTAGTAGATGCTTTATTGACCAGATTTCCTAAATTAAAATGAATGTATGCCTGCTGGGATGTTCCTGCAATGGGTGCTTTAGCAGCAGTAAGCGTCAGGTTAGCCATCAAGACTGCACAAATAAACTTAGTACCAAGAATGTAGTTATGAAAATATATTCTTTGGGTTCATTACTTTAAAGACCGTGCCGAAAGCTCGGTCTTTTTACTTACAATAAATTATTTTATTTATAGTTGATACCAAAAATCCTGGTAAAAGACAATTTTTAATGAAATCAAGATTATACCTATAAGCTGCTTTGTATACTTATTCTTAAACAAATTTCAAATTTATTAGATTTTATTGAACGATCTATAAAAATCACCAATACTATGTAAAACCCCTGTCGTTAGGAAAATAGGCAAAAAAGTGGTAAAAGGGCTTTCTATTAAAACTCATAAAGAAAAATTGAATTCCTTTATGTAATCCATTACGATATTCTTATAAAGATAAACTGAAAGGGAGAAAAAATTATGGTAAGAATTGCTGACGTTGCAAAAATGGCAAATGTCTCAACTGCTACTGTCTCCCGGGTCATAAGCAATGCGGGAACTGTGAAACAAGAGACAGCCGATAAAGTATTGGAAGCCATAAACAAATTAAATTACAAACCAAACATGCTGGCAAGGCAATTGCGAAGATTAGAAACGAAAACCATTATTGTCATCATTCCAGACATAACCAATACATTTTTTTCAAATGTCTTAAGAGGGATTGAATCGGTGGCAACTGAATATGCATACCAGGTGCTCCTGGGTGATGCTCAAAACATCGTAGAACGTGAGAGCAGTTATTTGGCTGTTTTAGGAGAGAAAAAAGCGGACGGTGTCATACTATTAACTGCGAGGACGGATCAAAGGGCATTGGAGGAGATATCAAAAGAGTTTCCTGTTGTACTGGCTTGCGAATACTTTGAAGGTTCCAATTTGCCCACTGTTTCCATCGATAATATCAGCAGTGCCAGAAAGGCAACTGAACATTTAATCAGCTTGAACCATAAGAGAATAGGACATATTTCAGGGCCCCTTAAGGTGGTGGTCGGCCGTGATCGTTTAAAAGGATTTAATCAAGCGATGGCACAGCATGGCCTATTTGTTGATCCGCTTTTGGTTCAGGAAGGTGATTTCTCCTATGCGAGCGGCTTTAATTTGATGAAGAAATTATTGACATTGGAAGTTCCTCCTACAGCAGTTTTTGCAGCAAACGATGAGATGGCTATGGGAGCTATTAAAGCCGCCAAGTCTAAAGGATTTAAGGTCCCGGAAGATTTATCGGTTGTCGGTTTTGATGATATTAAATTTGCTTCCATCTTTAACCGGCCCTTACGACGATTGCGCAGCCAACGTTCGACATGGGAAAAAAAGCAATGGAACTGCTTTTAAAATTAATCAATAATAAAGAATTGGGAAAAAATCAAATAATACTTGCTGATGAACTCATTGTACGTGACTTATGCAGAGAAAGAATTTAAAGCGATTGGCATCAGGATTTATCAATCTAAAGGGGGAATGTTCTTTATACTTCCCTTTTTATTTGTTTAGGTTCAAATGCAATGAAGGATCCATTTTGCTGAAAGGTAGGGTAATGTAAAAAAAACGAAATAAAATTACAGAAAAATATAAGAAAAAATCATAAGAAAAATAAAAAAATGTATATTGACTGCCAATTTTGAAAGTGCTATCATATGTTCAAGGGAAAATTTACGCAAATATTGTTGTAGAAAACAGTTTAGTAAAAATTAGTACACTTACGGCTATCAAAGGAATTTGAATGCTGAATATAGATTAATATTTTTTATAAATGTAATCCATTACATTATCCGTTACTCCATCAAAGTCAATAGGAGTTAAATTTTCCCTTAGTCCAAGCTTTTTATTTTTTGTTACCTGTGTAATCGATTACATTTTTATTTCCGATTATAAAAAATAGGAGGATGAAGGCTTAATCCGGTATTTACTCATTTTGGCAGGATATTATTTAAAGTTGAATTAATGGAAAATGTAGTGAACTTCACAGATAGGAGAGAATTCTCCTCCTGACAAAAAAGCATAATAAAATTCGAGGTGTTAAAAATGAAAACGGTTGTAGGCGAACAACGTACTATAGGCGGTCTTCCGATGGGAGTGGTTTGGGGATTTGTTGCAACATTAATTTTCATGGCCGGGGACGGCCTCGAGCACGCATGGTTATCTCCATATCTTATTGAAAAAGGATTGACTGTGCAGCAGTCTGCCACTCTTTTTGCAGTGTATGGAGCCGTGTTAGCTGTTGCATCTTACTTTTCTGGGGTACTCACCGAAATGTGGGGACCGAGGAAAGTAATGATTATTGGATTAGCCGCTTGGCTCATTGGCCAGGTTTTATTTATTGAATATGGTTTAAAGCCAAACAATTACGCCCTAATGTTACCAACGTATGGAATAAGAGGCTTAGGTTATCCTTTATTTTGTTATTCATTCTTAGTGTGGGTTACTTACCGCAGTCCAGATCGCATCTTGGCTACAGCTGTAGGATTGTTTTGGGCTGCCTGGAGCGGCGGACTCTATGTTGTTGGAAGTTTCTTCCCTGCCTTTATGCTTCCAAAAATCGGATACATCGGGCTGTTGTGGAGTGCAGTGGTTTGGGTATTTGTTGGCGGTTTAGTTGGTGTGCTTGTGGTTAATGACGATGCAAGGTCACAAGGCGGCAATCCAAAAGAAAAGTTGAAGAGCTTATTAAGTGGATTAACGATTTGTATTGAAGAACCGAAAGTCGCAATAGGCGGCGTGGTCCGGATTATCAATTCCACAGGCATCGGTTCATTGCCAATCTTTTTCCCGTTGTACTTGCATTCTAAATATGGATTCACGACTGAACAATGGCTGCAAGTTTGGGGCACAATGTGGTTTGCGAATATCATATTTAACCTGATCATACCTTATATTAGCGATAAATGGCTGGGCTGGCGCAAAACAATTATGTGGCTGGGCAGCTTCGGAATGGGTGTGATGCTGCTGGTTTTGCTTTACACGCCACAGGTCTTTGGAAGCAATTTCTTGGTCTTAAATATTGTCGGGATTATCATGGGTATTGTTCTCTGCGGTTTCGTTCCTCTTTCTGCTCTTGTTGCATCAATGGCTCCTGAGAAAAAAGGGTCTGCGATGGCGATTGTAAGCTTTGGTGCGGGAATGTCTTACTTTATCGCACCGGCAATTGTTGGGGCTTTCATTGGACTTATTGGTGTACATGGGGTTATTTGGGTGTTTGCGGGTATGTACTTCCTTGGTACAGTTTTAATGCACTTTATGAAACTGCCATCTGAAGACAAAAAAAATCAAAACGATATTCATTTGGAGAAACAAGTAGGTTAAGACTATGTGGACTGACAAAAATTAAAAGGTCTTTATCTCGGAAGGAAATAAAAGTGATTATTATACACGCATACTTCAAGGTAAATCCGCAGTACCGTAAAGAATTTCTTGAGCTGGCTGAACATGTAACATATCCTTCTCGAGCTGAAGAGGGAAACATAAGTTATCATTGCTATAAAGATCCAGTACGGGCTAATCACTTTCTATTTTTAGAAAAGTGGAACGATGAATCAGCAATCCAGGAGCATGAAGGAACTTCTCACTTTAAAAGCTTTGTGAAAGAAGTTTCGAAATTTTTAATCGCCCCCATTAAGGCAGAATTATATAATGCAACCGTAAAACAATAGTTGCTAAAGGATAAATGGAAAATTTTTGGAATGTATCAGAACTCTCTTAAAAAAATGAAATAAAATGAATCTGGAATGATGGTTTTATGAAGAGAGGCTGCAGAAGTTTTAGGGTAAGTTAATTTTGAGAAGTAACGATTCTGAACAATATAAGAAAAATAACAAGTAGGTGGAAAATAAAATGAGAAAATTAAATGTTGGAATGATCGGCGGAGGCTTTATGGGGAAAGCACATGCACTTGCATATGCAGCAATGCCAATGTTCTTTTGGCCGGCACCAGCGATTCCACATCGCCATACCATTGTAGATGTCAATGAAGCATTAGCAAAAGAAGCTGCAGCAAAATTAGGTTTTGAAAATTATTCAACCGACTGGAGAGCAGTCGTCAATGATCCCGAAATTGATGTTATTGATATTGTAACTCCAAATAATACGCATGCTGAAATTGCTATTGCAGCAGCAAAAGCCGGTAAGCATATAATCTGTGAAAAGCCGCTGGCATTAGGGGCGGAGCAATCTAAGGAAATGCTGGAAGCAGTAGAGTCAGCAGGTGTTAAGCATGCGGTAGCTTTCAACTATAGAAGAACACCTGCCGTTGCACTTGCGAAAAAATATATCAAAGAAGGCCGAATTGGTAAAATTCTTAATTTCCGTGGTACCTACCTCCAGGACTGGTCTGCTGATCCGAATTCACCATTATCATGGCGTTTCCAAAAGAAAATTGCCGGGTCAGGTACATTAGGGGATATTGGAACACATGTAGTTGATTTAGCGCGTTATCTGGTGGGTGAAATTACAGATGTAAATGCTGTTACAAAAACATGGATTCCAGAAAGACCCCTTCAAACAGGCAGTATCGACAATCTAGGGACAGTTAGAAGCAGTGGAGCAGATGTACCAAAAGGTGCAGTTGATGTTGATGATGAAGTTATGACAATGGTTAAGTTTGAAAATGGAGCTATTGGAAGTATTGAAGCAACTCGTAATGCTTGGGGACGCAACAACTTCATAACCTTTGAAATTCATGGTGAAAAAGGTTCTTTATTTTTTAACTATGAGCGGCGTGATGAGCTTCAAGTTTGTTTTGCAGATGACCCAAGCGATGCAAAAGGCTTCAGGACAGTGTATACAGGACCGGCCACGCCATATGGTGAAGGATTATGGCCTATTCCTGCACTAGGTATTGGCTACGGTGAAACAAAAATTATTGAAACCTATGATTTCTTTAAAGCCATTGTTGAAGATACACAAGCTTCACCAAACTTCGGTGACGGCTATCGTATTGAGGTAATCGCAGATGGCATCCTTAAATCAGCTCAAAAGGGTGAATGGGTAAAAATCGATAAAACCCAACTGTAAAATAATAACAAAAGGAGGCTTCTACAGGGGTTGAAGAAGTTTCCTTGTTACTGTTTATTTCTCTAAAAGAGTATTTTATTTATTATTCAGGGGAAGACTCGGACATCACAAAAAAATTTAAAGGTAAACGCTACTACATCAAAATATTTCTGCGATCACCACTCAACACATGTGGAGTGCTATTCACTACTCGTATTAAAATGATAGAAATGTTGACGTGTTTAAAAGAGCTCTCTGATGGCAGAGGGCTCTTTTGATTAATGCATGACGTAGAAAACAAAACTGAACAGATTAACCGCAAGGGTCGTTTTTTGTAGATACAAAAATACTGTGTATCGAAAAGGTTATTTCTTGAAATCATAAAAACAGTTCTACTAAAAAATGAAGAAGCAGAGAGACTTTGCTCTTCACTTTCCTTCACACTTTACCATATTAGTCGGGGGCAGTTTATAACATTCATCTCAAATCAAGACTTTATGTAAAAGAACCGTCACACGCTTACCCAACACTTTCGATTGACGTTGCACCTGAACGACGGCGCTCGAGTTCTACATCCATTTCTGCCCGTTTACCATCGAGTTTGTAGGGAATTATGGTGATTCCGATCAGTACACAGAGGACTAGTGGTACCCAGATAAAACTTATTTCAATATAATTTAAAGCGGTTGCAGTTTGTTTAACATTCGGAATATACCCCCCCATTTTCAGAAGAGCTCCTACAAGTGCACTCCCAAGGCCCAAGCTGACTTTTACAGAAAAGCCTTGAAAAGCTGCAACCATCCCTGCGATACTTCGATTATTTTTGTACTCTGAATAATCAATAATATCTGGCTGAATCGCAAAGGTTGTCCCGAAGATGCCATAAATGCCAAGCCCGGTAATCGCCAAACCTGAAATCAGTACAACTGGTGATGTCTTTCCGAAATATATTACTAAATCTCCAACAATATAAATGACCGTGCTTAAAAGCAATACATTTTTCTTCGGCATTTTCTTTTGAAGCCAAGGTAAAATTAGCAGCATTGGCAGACCAGATAGAATTCCAAATAGACCTACAAACGTGAGCCAATCCGTATGTCCCAGATTATAAGTGAAATAGTAGATTACAGTTGAATTTCTAATTACAAAAAGAGCAAAATAGAGAAAATTCAAGACAAAGAAAATTAGTGCCTGGCCAGTCAATCCTTTAAAATCCTGTTTAAAAGAGGATTTCCCGGTTTGAACGGACGGTGGAACCACCTCTTTTGTATTCATAAAGGTAAACACAAATACAAACACAGCTGCGATGCCGTATAATGTCATCGTAATTAAATAACCTTTATGGTTATCTCCGTGACCAAAGAAGTTAACTAGCGGTGTCGTAACCGACATGACTAAAGCGGTTCCAATTAATGCACAAATCATTCTGGTCGATACTAACCAGTTTCGTTCATGGTTATCAGAGGTTAACCTTGGTACAAGTGTATTTAATGGTATATTTACCACCGAATAAGCAATATTCAATAAGCAATAAGTGATATAAGCCCATAGAATTTTACCTGACATACTGAAATCGGGAACAATAAAGGTCATGATTGTAAAGACAGCAAATGGAATTGCTCCAATCAGAATATAGGGCCTTCCTTGCCCCCATCTAGTATGAGTTCTATCAACCAATAATCCCATACCTGTATCGGCAAAAGCATCTATGACTTTGGTTACTAACATTAAAGTACCGGCAACGGTTGCGGTGATTCCAAAGACATCCGTATAAAAAAACAGCAGGTATGATGCCATTGTACTAAATACGAGGTTGCAGGCGAAATCACCAGCCCCGTATCCAATTCTTTTTTTCCATTTATCCATCTGCATCACGTATCCTCCTTTTAATATTGGAATATTTGTTTAAAGCAAAAGCCCAAATTATATTGTAGCGAGTCTTGTCAACGCTTTCATATCAGACTTTAAATTTTGATAGATCGATTTATAAACTTTGTAATAGTCATTATATTTTTCATGATTCTGTTGATTTGGCAAAATCTTTTGATCTAACACCTGCCACTTCTTCACGTCTTCATAAGATAGAAGACCGGTTCCTATTCCTGCAAGCATTACATCCCCCATATTCGCTTCGACATCATGAATTGGACAGACCACTGGATAGCCTGTGACATCGGCAAAGATTTGTCTCCACAATTTTGACTTGGTGACCCCGCCAGCAAGCAGGATATATTCTCCGAATCTTTCTCCAGTTGTTTCCATCGCATCTCTTAAAGAAAATGCTACCGCTTCCAGAAAGGCACGATAAATATGCGCTTTTGTGTGTGCCAAAGAAAGCCCCACGATGGTTCCTTTTGCGTCAGAATCCCAAATCGGACTTCTTTCTCCCATAAAGTAAGGAAGGACAACCAACCCCTCGCTTCCAACTGGAATGTCCGCAGCCAGTTCATTTAAAACATCATAAGCATTTTTCCCGCCCGCTTTTTCTGCTTCCAATTCAAATTGACACATTGTTTGACGGAACCATTTCACAATCGCTCCAGCTGTCGCTCCGCCGGCAAAATAATAGGAAAGTTTTTTTGCATCATATAAATAAGGCCAAACAATTAGATCCTTGCCTTTCACTGGTTTATCGGAAATTAAGGCTGCGCACATCGAAGTTCCAATAGCCGCCGCATAAATACCAGATTCAAATACACCAAGGCCGATATTGGCAGCACCGCAGTCAATACCACTGGCGATTACAGGCATTCCTTCCGAAAGGCCCAGCTCCAACGAGACTTCTTTTGTCAATCCTCCAACAATATCCGTTGATTCCACAATTTTATCTGGCATCAAGGACAGAGGAATTCCCATTGCATCCATCATTTCTTTAGACCAGGTTCGTCTATTCATATCGAAAACTCCGCCGATATTTCCTGCAGAAGAATAATCAATCGCAATTTCTCCGGTCAGTTTATAAATCACATAATCATTCGGCGGGAGAAAGAGCTTGGTCCTCTGCCAATTTTCCGGTTCGTGATTTTTCATCCATAACATTTTGGTATAACCGTAATAAGGGTCGGCACCATTATGGGTAATTTCCTGAAGTTTTTCTTTTCCAATATGATTTAAGACCCATTGTGTTTCGGCTTCTGCTCTTCGGTCCATCCAAATCATGCAAGGCCTAACAGGTTCCATTTTTTCGTCCAATGGAATTCCCGAACCCCCATATAGCCCGCTAATGGCGATTCCACGGATTTTTTCGATAGGAATTTCTGACTTTTGTACCGTGTTTTTAATCGATGTTTTCGTTGCATCAAGCCATACATCTGGCCACTGCTCTGCCCATAATGGCTTTGGTGTTAACACATCGTATTCTTGAAGATCTTGAGCAATCAGATTGCCTTCTGTATCCATTAGGACCGTTTTGGTTCCGGATGTTCCGATATCTGTACCGAGTAAGTAATTCATAGAAGCTTCCTCCTAAAGAATTTTATTAATCTATTAGTCTATTAAATACAAGTGAAAGCACCATCGATGACAAAGTCAGATCCTGTAGTAAAGCTGCTAGTATCTCCTGCTAAATAAACGCAAATGGACTGAAGTTCTTCTGGTCTACCCATTCGGTGAAGCGGTGCCATTTCATTCCACTGTTTGATCAATGGCTGTAAGCTTGGAGAATTTAAGGTAAGTTCTGTTCCAATATATCCTGGACTGATACAATTTACCCGAACACTTCTTGATGCCCATTCTACTGCCAGCGATTTGGTTAACTGGATGACTCCTGCTTTGGAGGCATTGTACGAACACTGCGGCTGCGGCACATTCACAATATGTCCTGACATCGAAGCAGTATTAATAATCGAACCGCCACCTTGTTTTAACATGACTTTTCCAGCTGCTTGGGCCGTTAGAAATACACCTGTAAGATTAATATCAATGACTTTTTTCCACTGTTCAAAGGTCATTTCCTCTGCCGAAACATTCAGGCAGATTCCAGCATTACAGAACGCAACATCTAAACGTCCAAAAACCTCGAGTACCTTTTCAATCATGGTATCAACATCTTCTGGGTTGGTAACATCTGCTTTAATCGCAATTGACTTAATCCCATTATTTTCTTCAAGCTCTTTTGAAGTCTTTGTGGCTTCCTCGATATCCAAGTCAACAATCGCTACGTCCGCTCCAGCTTCAGCGAAAGCGGTTGCAACACTTTTACCAATTCCCCTTGCCCCACCTGTTACAAAAATTTTCTTTCCGTCTAGTCTCATTTTTTCAATAATGCCCATATTTACCATCCTTTTTGTAAATATATTTTGTAAAACGATTTTATAAAATATATTTACATAATAAAACGTTTTTCTTTGATAGTCAATAAGATAAATTCGAAATTGACAGATACCTTCGGAACAACTGTGTTTGTATCAGTTTTTGTGATATATTAAAAAAAGATTAAATTAAATGATTTTATAAAACTATTTTATAAAATGAGGTATTTTCATGGAAAATAGCATCACATTTAAAGATATAAAAAAAGGCAACTACTCATCGATCTACCATCTCATTTATAAAAATGAGAAGCTTTCTAAACAAGAGATTGCCAATCAACTTCAATTGAGTTTACCAACTGTAACTCAGAATCTAGTTCGCTTGGAAAAAGAAAAGCTGATAGAGAAGAGTGGACAGTTTGAATCTTCCGTTGGCAGGAGAGCAGCTGCTTATTCTATCTGCCCTCGGGCTCGTATCAGCATTGGGGTAGAGATTCAGAAAAAGACTGTCCAAATTCTAGCCATAGATTTGCTTGGTCAGGCCTTTCAGCAAGAGAGACTAATGATGAATTATGCATATGAAGAGCGTTATTTCAAAGCGTTAAGTGAGGTTGTCAAGTCTTTTATAACATCTCTTGATGTGACACAAGAGCAGGTTCTAGGTATTGGCTTTGCCGTACAAGGATTAACATCCAATGACGGAAAAAAAATCACTTACGGAAAAATATTGATCTCTACAGGGTTAGATATTGAAATGTTTTCACAGTATCTTCCTTATAGATGTATGTTTTTACATGATGCCAAGTGTGCGGCAACAACAGAGTTGTGGGTAAGAAATGATATTGGCGATGCGGTCTATCTATCGATTGGTCCGCACCTTGGGGGTGCGATTATCATAAATAATCAAATTTATATGGGAAAAGAAGGTCATGGTGGAACGGTCGAACATATGACGATTAATACTGATGGTCCTACTTGTTACTGCGGGAAGAAAGGATGCATGGAGACATATAGCTCTTTGAATGCGCTTCTAGAGGAAGATGAATCCCTAGATTTCTTCTTCCAACAGTTACGTTCCGGTATCTCTTCTTATGTGAAGAGGTGGAATTCCTTTTTAGACCATTTAGCCATTTCGATCAACAACATCCATCTTGTCCTGAACAGAGAATTTATTCTTGGTGGCCATCTATCTCCCTACTTAACGGAAGAAGATATTAAAACTCTTCATGAAAAGGTCAATGAAAAAACGGCATTTCCTAGCAATGATCCATTTATTTATATCAGCCGTTCACCGGTAAATGGAGTAGTACCTATAGGCGCCGCTATACCATTTGTTCAATCATTTTTGAATGAAATTTAACTGAGCATGGTTCGAAGAAAGGCAACTAACTCTTTGTGATTTTAATTGAATAAAGTGAAGAGGCTTTTATTAAAAGTAAAAGCTACCAAGTGAGAAACCGTTCAAACTACTTAGTATGAACGGTTTCTTTTTTGTTTATTAATGAACTGGGAGTAGAAACCTCACTGTTAGTATAAAATGTACATAGTAAATAAATATTTATTATAATGTTGAATTTATATTGATTTGTTTTGAATATAGTAATAATATTATTACTGTTATCAAAGGGGATGTAGTAATGATAAATGAGGAAATTGCTAAAGAGTACATTGCGTTAATACCAAATTTATTTATTAGCTTTAAGGAGTTAAACAAAGATGCTTCCGAATTAACTCATATTCAGAATCACGTAATAGAGTTTTTATATATGCAACAAAGAGCATTGAATATCAAGGAAATCAGCAAAGGGTTGGGTATTACAAAGCAACAGCTAACAAATGTTATTAGTGATTTGCAATTGGGTGGGTACTTGGTTAAAGTGCCTGATACTAAAGACAAACGTGCAGTGCAAGTTTTGATCACACCAAAAGGTAAAGAAATCCAACAAAAAAAATGGACTGAGATCTATCAAAAATTCACAAGTAACTTATCGAAATTAACGGATGAAGAGAAACTGGATATAGCCTTTTCTCTTCATAAAGTAAACGTTCTATTAAAAAAGATGGAGGGATAATATGAGCCAAAGAGAACTATCTGGATTAACCTTTGGAATTTATCCATTAAGTGTGGCAGGAACACCTTTTGGGCTGGCTCAAGGCCCAGAGGATAATTATGAAAAGATTCAAATAGCAATACGTGATCTTAAAGGTGATTCAAAAAAGCTATTTTCAAGAAACTATCTCATTTATTCAAAGAAATGGGAAGAAAAAATGTTAGCACGTGCAGAGCAGTATCTTGATGCTGGTTTATTAGAAGATGTGACCTTGGGGGTTGGTGATTGGACGGACGAACAGGAAACAGAAATAGATATTTTTAATTGGCTTGAATTTATTCGAAATGTTATTACTATACACGGCTCTCGTTTGACCTCTCTGCAAATAACAAACGAACCTAATCTATCCTTTATGGAAGGTTCAAAACCGTATATCATGCAAGCCCTTGTGGAAGGAGTTATTACAGCAAAACAAGAAGCCAAGAAGCTCAATCTACCATTAAAGATTGGGTTCGGTTCGGTTCCTGAAAGTCAGGCGGCGGTTCCTCATTTTTGGGAAAACCTTGCTAAGGCAGGTGGGGAATTATTTTTAGATTCCGTTGATTTTGTTGGACATAATTTTTATGTGGATGTATTCGATGAACAGCCAATAGATTTAAAGGACATACCGACCTCAGTTGAACGTACGCTTCGGAATCTAAGAGAAATACATCTTCGCACTGCTGGGATCCCTTCATCAGTTCCTATACGAGTTACAGAAAATGGATGGCCAACTGGAAAGAATCCTATTACTAATAGACAGAGATCCTATGAGGACCAATCAAAAATTCTTGAAGTCATTATTCAAACGATTTATAAATTGCGTTCGGAACTTACTATCTCACATTATGAACTATTTGGTCTCCGAGATGCAGATAGTAATAAAGAGGACTTATTCCATCAATATGGAATTATGCGGGATGATTACTCTCCTAACCGGCTTATTTTATATTCAAAAAGTTAATTCAAGAGCTGGGAGAATGAAAAGAGACGAAGAAGAAGCAGGAACCCAATAAGGGTTCCTGCTTCTTTTAATATTTGTACTCCAAAACTGAACTAACTACCAAAAGGTGTTTTTGTATTTGAATTCCTTTTATTTTGAAATACCTTGTTCGTTTTTGGGTACCAATGGAATTCGATTGTAGATGGTGATAACAACACGACCAATTGGTGCAAAAACTGATTGCATTGCAAAAACAAGTCCACTTACTACCAGTGATACGATGATACTTGCTAGTACATCAAATGGATAATGGTTTCCTACATATACACGGGAAATCCCTGTACATAGCGCAAACAAAAGCATACCAATTCCAATCTTACGATGCTTTCGCCATAATATCGCTAAAGCAATTGAAAATGTCCCCGTTGCATGATCACTAGGAAACGAAGAATCCTTTACGTGCTGAACCAGAAGATTCACATGGTGGGTCACAAATGGACGATTCTCATAAAAGATATGACCTAAAATAAAATTAATAACCAAACCTATCACAGCAGTTATGACTGCATTTACAACTGTATATTTTTCTTTTTCTTTGCCCAAAAACCACATTAAAAGCAAAACCAGTGCAAAAAACGGAAATGCAAATTGGGTAAAGAAAACCATTAATCCGTCTAAAAAAGGCTGATGGCCTGCATTATGATTAATTGCTTGAAATATTTCGTAATTCATTTCGACCCCTCACTTCTATTTGAACTTTTGATGTCTATCATCTATTTAATCAAGGCTCTTGCCATAAAAATGACAAAAATAAGTATAGCAAAATAAATCTTATTGTTCACTAAGAAAAATCTTAAGAATTTCTTAAGACGGAAAATGTATTGCTTCCAAGCTTTAATAATACTACGCTGATTTCTTCCTGCTTTTAAGTACTTTTACAGCTAAAAATACTAATATAAAGAACACAATAGCTGCAACAACGTATGCGATAGGGTGTAAGAAGTTTTGTATATGATCCCAATTGTTGCCTAGTACATATCCTACGTAAGTTAGGATTGAAGACCAAATTACACTACCAATGGCAGTGTAGATTAAAAATTTACTGAGAGACATTCGTGCAATTCCGGCAGGTAAAGAAATAAAAGTACGAATAGCTGGTAAAATACGTGAAACAAAAACCGTGATTTCACCACGTTTATCAAACCATTTTTCAGCAGATTCTAAATGTTTTTTTGATAGGAATACATATTTTCCAAAGCGGTCGATGAATCTTTTTCCACCCCAAAGCCCAACCACATATGCAATTAAAGATCCGATGATATTACCAAGAGTTCCAATTACAATAACTCCAATAATATTTAAATGGCCTGTTGAAACTAAATAGCCACCAAAAGGCATAATCACTTCACTGGGAATGGGGATACAGGCACTTTCCAAAACCATTCCTAAAAGGATCCCCCAATATCCAATGGAATTGATCCAGTTTATTGCTATGTCTCCCAATTGATGTAAGATACTCACTTTAAACTCACCCTTATATACTTTTTTGTAAAAATCTTTGACAATACTATATAACAGTTTGCCATAATAAATGCATTTTGCAACTTAGTAATTTATTAAGTTTTTCTTAATTTATTAACTTAAATAGAAAAAACCCCAATTCAGGGTTTTACATTGGGGGGCAACATTATAGTTCCTTTTTAGGGTAAGTACCAATATTTTCATTTGCTTAATTACTGAAAATTTATAACTAAAATGTACGATAAGCCTATTAATATCAAAATTTAGAACTTAATAGACACTTAAGATACATTTAATTAATTCTTAATAAATAAAGATAAATATTATATTATAGTTAAATTTGTTGATTTTATTGAGTAAAACAGAAAGGAAGTTATGAATGCAACAAGCAGATCAAAATAAATTGAAAATATTACTTAACAAGGTACCAGAAGTGACTATTTTTTTCTGGATCATCAAAATTTTATGCACCACAGTGGGTGAAACATTTGCCGATTTTTTGAATTTCAACCTTGGATTTGGATTAACTAACACTACCATCATTATGGGAGTAGCATTTTTTATTCTATTATTTTTTCAAATTAGAGCCACGAAATACGTTCCAGGCATCTATTGGACAACGGTTGTACTTATAAGCGTTTTTGGAACTTTGGTAACTGATAATTTAACAGATGGTATGGGTGTACCTCTTGAACTTAGTACAGCTGTTTTCTCCGTGCTGCTAGGATTAACTTTTTTGTTTTGGTACCTTAGTGAAAAAACACTGTCGATTCACTCGATTTTCACAAGAAAAAGAGAAGTTTTCTATTGGCTCACCATTCTTTTCACATTTGCACTGGGTACTGCGGTAGGAGATTTATATTCCGAACAACTTGGTCTTGGGTATCTTAACACAGGAATTACAGTCATTATTATCATAGCTTGTATATTCTTTGCATGGAAATTAAAACTTGATGGGGTACTAGCATTTTGGATTGCCTATATTTTGACTCGCCCGCTTGGAGCATCTTTAGGAGATTTCCTTTCTCAACCAAAGGTTAACGGTGGGATTGGTTTGGGTACAACCTTGACTAGTGTCATTTTCCTACTAGCTATTTTAGCGATAATTGTTTTTCTTGCGGTTTCAAAAATTGATATAAATGCAAAGAGTAAAACAGCACAAACTGACCAAACAAATGGAAATAAGAAAAATGTAATAACCCAAACCATAGTGGCACTGTGTGTTTTCTTAGTTGTTGGTATTGGGGGTTATGTGTGGAGGAGTAATAATATAGTATCTAAAAATGTTTCTTCACAAGCTACATTAGGTGGAGAATTATCTGGCTTTATTAAAATCGAAAATGACATGTTAACAGATGTAAACTCCAAAAACTACACTTCAGCTAAAAAAAGTGCTGACGATTTGGAACATCAATGGGACACATCCGAAGCGAAGCTTAGAAAAATCGATGGCACCACATGGACGAAAATCGATGGCACAATTGACATTGTGTTAGCAGCTGCTCGTTCGGCCAATCCTGATGCCAGCAAGTGTCAAGCGGCATTAAATAATTCACTCAGTGTGCTAAACACAGCTAATAAATCAGCCGCAAATACTGCATCTTCAACAACATTAGTTGGTCAATTAACAGATTTCACGACCATTGAGAATAGTATGCTAAAAGATGTTAACTCCAACAACTTTATTTTGGCGAAGAAAAGTGCGGATGATCTGGAACATCAATGGGATACATCAGAGCCTAAACTTAGGAAAATCGATGGCACCACATGGACAAAAATTGATGGTACGATTGACGTTGTGTTAGCAGCTGTTCGTTCATCAAGCCCTGATGTGAGCAAATCCAAATCTGCACTTACCAAATCGCTCAGTATTATAAATGGTGTAAATAAATAGAAATCTTAAAAGCCCCTTTCATGAAAGAGGGAGGAATAAGACTAGGATTCAATGTATGAAATAAAGCTGTCATAATTGGCGGCTTTTTCTATTATCAAAGAAAAGTCAATGAAATCGTTAGTCTTATTATTTTTCTTTTATAATCAACGTTTTTCTGAAGTTCTATTTTTACTCTTAAGAAATTCTTAAGAATGAACATGCTATTGTGGATGATATGGCAGCAATTTTATTGGTTGAGTGTTTATTTAAGATAGTAGAGGTCGTGTATACTTGGATAACTTTATCAAAACCGACATTGAAGCAAGCTGCGGAGAAATCATACTCAGTATACCAATATGATTTGAATAACAGGCTGGTAAAAGCAGGGACACAAGACACATAAAAAAAGTAAGAGCATCTAAATAAGTGGGGGAGAATAATGTCTATAAATAAAGAAAAAATCCTTATACTTACAGGAAATTATGGTGATGGTCATGTTCAAGTTGCCCAAGCTATATATGAAGCCATACAACTTAGATTTCCAACATTAGAACCAGTGATTATTGATTTTATGGAATACACACATCCGTATTCCAAACATGTAAGCCGTTCTCTTTACTTCCAAGGAATTAAAAAATTTCCTAAAGTGTATGGTTATGTATACCAAAAAACACGGAGAATGAACACGATCTCTAAAATGATGAAGAAGATATTCTCTACAGGTATGGGACGAATGTTAAAGTTGATTGAGGAAGTCCATCCGACAGTTGTTGTCAGTACGTTTCCTTTAGCAGCAGCTGTTCTGTCAAAATTAAAGTCTTTAGGATTAACAGATATTCCTGCCATTACAGTCATTACGGACCATACCGATCATAGCTGCTGGATTTATCCGTATACAAATAAATATATCGTTGGCTCTGGAGTTGTCCGTGACTCTCTGATTAATTTAGGAGTAGGAGAAGAGAGAATCTCTGTTACAGGTATTCCTATTCGTCAGCTTTTTTTACAATCGCTTCAAAAAGAAACAATTTTTAAGAAACACAATTTAGATCCAAATTTGCTTACCGTATTAATAATGGGAGGCGGTTGCGGATTAATTGGCGATGGTAGTTCCACTATTAAGGAGTTTGAAAAATTACCGCAGACTGTTCAATTTATCATTGTGTGTGGACGTAACGAGAAGCTTCAAATGAAATTAAAGGATAAGCTTCAAAATTCGAAACATCACATCCATCTCACTGGTTATATCAATAACGTTCACGAGTTAATGGCTGTTTCAAATCTCATGGTCACGAAGCCAGGAGGAGTCTCAACGTTTGAGGCGATAGCCATGGAATTACCAATGCTTTTATATAAACCGATTCCAGGTCAAGAGCAGGATAACGCCAAATTTCTGGTTCAATCAGGGGTAGCGATTCAAGCTATGAAGGAACGGGATTTAATTGATCACATATCCAAAATATTGAGCAATGCAGAATTACTTCAACAAATGAGTGAAAATGCGAAAAACTTTCATCCTAAAGAATCTGCCTTTGCATCAGCAGAAGTAATTATCAGGACAATGAAGGTTCATAACAATTTACAGGATCAATTGTTTACGTGTGGTTAATCAATAAAAAAGGAGGAAATATCAAGCCGAGGAATGTCTGGTGTAAGAATTGATGAATTATAGACTTTAAAGACTTTAGTACAAAACTTTAGTCTTTTTTCTTCAACATTTTGATAATTAATAAATATTTAATGATTTCTTAATATAGTGTTTATCCCACATATCTAAACTTGTTTATAGCAATATATTTATTGAGTTCAAGACACATTCATTATTTTGTATATATGTGTGATCAATTAACATATGGAAATTAATTTCATTAAAGGAAGCAGTGAGTAGATGTCAATTCGTTTTAGGCTCGTTATTTCTTATTTAACCATGATTCTTGTTCCTATTGTTTTTATTATTTGTTCCGCCTTCCTAGTGGCACTGCTTTTCAGAGGGGATCTTAAAGAAATAAAAAACATCTACTTGCCGCCTGAACACAAACATGAAATATCCAAAAGTGATAAGTTACTTATCAACTTACGTATTCAAACATTGAAGAAACCAGGTGAATTTTCTAATCAAGTCTATTTAAAGAAGATAAGTAATCAATTAAAGAAAGAAGATGAGGCTGGACTCATTATTAGAAAGGGAAATAATATTATATTTAATTCGTCATCGCTAAAGAAAGTAGACAAAGATGAGCTTCCTCTATTTGGAGTATTTGGTGATGTAAATCCAGTTGATGATATAAACAATCAAGTTATTTCTATACAAAAAATTGATTTTTTATTTCCAAATCATGAAGAGGGAACCATTTTTTTAATTACGGAGGCAAGCAATCTTACCAAATATGTTCACTCGTTTTTCCCGCTATTATTTATTAGTCTCATTCTAATCTTAGTTATCACCAATGGGACACTTACTTACTTTGTATCAAAAAGAATCATTGTTCCTATTAAAGAATTACAAAAGGCAGCGAAAGAAATAAAGGAAGGAAATCTCAATGTTCCAATCAAGCCTCATTCAAATGACGAATTAGGTCAACTTGCTCTAGGTTTTGATGAAATGAGAATAAGATTAAAAGAATCTATTGAGCAACAATTAGCCTATGAAGAAAACAGAAAAGAGCTGGTAGCAAATATATCACATGATCTAAAAACGCCAATTACTACTATAAAAGGATATATTGAAGGAATTCGAGATGGGGTTGCAAACACGCGGAAAAAATAAATCGTTATATTCAAACAGTTTATTCGAAGTCCATCGACTTGGATCATATGATTGATGAGCTGTTCTTATATTCAAAATTGGACTTACACCGTCTTCCATTTCATTTTGAAAAAATTCTTTTTGACCAATATTTACAGGATTTTGTAGAAGAACTTCGTTTAGATGTAGAAGGACAAAAGGTAGAGGTAGAATTAACAATAGAAAAAAATAATAACTACGAAATATACGGTGACAGGGAACATTTAAAACGGGTCATCATGAATATTGTCAATAATTCTTTAAAATATATAGAAAAAGATAATAAAAAGCTTTCATTTCATCTTTCTACTATAGATTCAAAAATTCTTTTTAAAATGGCAGACAATGGCCCTGGTATTGCAGAAGAAAACCTGCCGTTCATCTTTGACCGCTTTTATCGTGCAGACAT
Organism: Neobacillus sp. PS3-12; assembly: GCF_030915385.1. GTDB lineage: Bacteria > Bacillota > Bacilli > Bacillales > Cytobacillaceae > JAEVLT01. The sequence goes on from NZ_CP133268.1 coordinate 3,079,504, forward strand.
GGCGAGAGGAACTGAGAAAGGCGGAAGCGGACTTGGATTGTCCATTACAAAAAGAATTATTGAAGAACACCAAGGTAATATATGGGCAGAAAGTAAGAAAGGACAAGGCACTACTATTCTATTTACTTTGGAAAAAGCAGGTGATATAAATGAAAACCATATTAATTATAGAAGATGACAAAAGCATTGCTGAGTTGGAGAGAGACTATTTAGAAATAGAGGGTTTTTCTGTTGACATTGCATTTACAGGACAGGATGGATTGAAAAAGGCATTGTTCAACGAAAAAATAGACTTAGTATTACTTGACCTTATGCTTCCCGGTACAGATGGATATCAGATCTGTAAGGAAATAAGAACTAAGAAAGATATCCCTATTCTGATGGTTTCTGCCAAAAAAGAGGATATTGATAAAATTCGAGGTTTGGGATTAGGTGCAGATGATTACGTAGTGAAACCATTTAGTCCATCCGAGCTCGTTGCAAGAGTAAAGGCACATCTTTCGCGATATGATCGGCTCATTGGCAAGGAAATTGGGAATGAAGAGATTATGATCCGTGGTTTAAGAATTGACCAAGGTTCAAGAAAAGTATTTGTTAACAACATTGAAGTGATCCTTACGGCAAAGGAGTTTGATATTTTAACATTTTTGGCCCTCCATCCAAATCATGTTTTTAGTAAAGAGCAATTATTTGAAAAAATATGGGGAATTGATTCATTGGGAGATATTTCTACCGTAACTGTTCATATTCGTAAAATTCGTGAAAAAATCGAAACTGAATCTTCAGATCCTCAATATATTGAAACTGTTTGGGGGGCAGGCTACAGATTTAAGGGATAGAGAAAATCAATATGCAAAAAAAGGAGGGAGTTCATATGAGGGTTAATAAAGTTTTAATTCGGGATATAGAGGTCCCAATAAAAGATGGAATAGTTCGAAGGTTAAATTTTGGAGATAAGATGTCTGTAGAGGTAGAACTGAATGTCCATCCAACAGTGGTAAACTTTGTGAATGTATCTGGATTTTTTAAAGAACGAGTAAGGATTCTAACTGAGAATGAGGCTGAAATTACAGGGAAGTTTACCATACTCACGGGAACATCTGGTATCTTGCTAACCAGTGATAATAATGATGTAGATGTCTCAGATGAATTCAATCTTATTCCTTCTTATTCAAGTACGTTTTTCCCTAACTCGGATCGAGAGTGCTCTCTTAATAACGAGTTAAAGTCAAAACAAATATCCGTTTTTATTACTTTTTTAACAAGCTTACTTGAGAGTGAGATAAAAGATTCAGGAAACCATGAGTTTATATTTGCAGTAGCAGAAAAGTTAAAACAAGGGCAAAGTCTCAACAACTTTGATCAATATATCATGAAAGAAATTCGTTATTTCTTGGAAGATACTATAAATGACTCAAGGTGTTTTTGCAAAGTAACTAAATAAAAGTTTGTAAAGTAGTTAAGCCACGGTCATGTTTGCTTAAGTGCTACTTCTTAAAGGAGTTTTTTCAATGATTAAGCCTTTTTTAACGATTGTTGTTCCATGTTTCAATGAGGAAGAGGTATTTATAAAGACATCAAATCAATTAACAGCTGTAGTAACTGATTTAATACCGAAAGAAGGGAACTTTGTCTCTTTATTTAAATCTTATCGATTGAAGGTTATTGCCTCTAATCAATGGGGTTACATGGCTTATAGATAAAGTTGAGGACCATTTCAAGGTAAATAAGAAGGAAAACAAAATAATAGGAAATGATTATCAACCTAGAGGAGTTATTAGATATGAATAAAGGAATATATCCAGAAAACACAAAACAATTACTCACCAAAGTCCCTGAAATCACAATCTATTTCTGGATCATAAAGTTATTATCAACAGCAATGGGGGAAGCAACATCAGATTATCTCGTTTTTCATATAAATCAATATCTTGCTGTTATATTAGGCACGGTAGGATTTATTGCAGCATTAATCCTACAATTTAAAGTTAAACATTATATACCGTGGGTTTATTGGTTTACAATCTGTATGGTTAGTATTTTTGGAACAATGGCAGCAGATGTAGCACATATTGTTCTTCTTATTCCATATTGGTTGTCTGCAGTAGTGTTTTTCCTTGCTTTAATGATTATTTTTCGGATGTGGTTTAAATTAGAAAACACCTTGTCCATTCACAGCATCTATACAAAACGCCGTGAATTATTTTATTGGGCAGCCGTACTCGCAACATTTGCAATGGGAACAGCAACAGGAGATTTAACTGCTGAAACATTTCATATGGGATTTTTAGCCTCCGGGATCATGTTCGCAATTTTGTTTGCGATTCCTGGATTATGTTTTTGGTTATTGGGAGCAAATGAAATTGCAATGTTTTGGATTGCCTATATTTTTACTCGCCCATTAGGTGCATCGTTTGCAGATTGGATTGGTAAGGAGCCAAGTACTAGTGGATTAGGATATGGAACGGGAATAGTTAGTGTGATTTTGACTATTATCATTGTTATATTTGTTGGATATTTATCTGTAACTCATAAGGATGTTCAAGAAAAAACAAAAGTAGCTACTGAGAAATCGAATAAGCTTAAAACTGAATGAGAGTGGTCATACTTGGCGGAGTGAGAATTGTAACTCACTCCTTTATTTAATTTATTTATCCGTTCTTAATTTCCATAGTGTTTAGTTTTTGACGATTTTGTGAAGTTTTTCATATACCCATACTAGTAAAAGTATATCGTGATACAATTCACATATAAGCTCCTAGGAGGGATTTACAGATGAAAAAAAAGATCATTATTATTGGCGGAGTTGCGGGGGGAGCCACTACAGCAGCTCGATTAAGAAGATTAGATGAACAAGCTGAGATTATCCTTTTTGAAAGAGGCGAATATATTTCTTTTGCAAACTGCGGGTTACCTTATTATATCGGTGGAACTATATCGGAACGTGATCAACTTTTAGTTCAAACAGTGGAAGGTATGTCAGAGAAGTTTCATTTAGACATTCGTAATTTATCAGAAGTGACAAAAATTAATCGTGAGAAAAAAACGGTTGAAGTAAAAAGTGTTAAGACAGGTCAAATTTACGAGGAGTCATACGATAAACTTGTGTTATCTCCTGGTGCAAGTCCAATAAAACCACCTATCCCAGGAATTGAAAAAGCAGAATCCTTATTTACTTTAAGAAATATTCCAGATACCGATAAAATTAAATCATATGTAGTAACTAGGAAACCTAAAAGAGCTGCAGTTATTGGTGGAGGTTTTATTGGGATTGAAATGGCCGAGAATCTTTTCGATTTAGGAATTCAAGTAACCCTTGTTGAAATGTCCAATCAAATCATGGCACCGATTGATTACGAAATGGCAGCTATTTTACATTCACACCTCCGTGAAAAAGGAATAAATTTGGTGCTAGAGGACGGAGTTGCGGAGTTTAGAGAAAACGGGAAGATCGTAAGCTTAAAAAGCGGTAAACAAATTGAAACGGATATGATTATATTAGCAATTGGAGTCAAACCGGAAAACCAATTAGCCATTGGGGCAGGCCTGGAAGTTGGGGCTCGGGGAGGCATAAAAGTAAACGAACACCTACAAACGGAAGATCCTGATATTTATGCCATAGGAGACGCTATTGAGGTGAAAGATTATATTAATGGTCAGCCAACTCAAATCCCACTTGCATGGCCAGCCAATCGTCAAGGGAGAATCGTTGCAGATCATATAAATGGAATACAAGCTAAATATAACGGAACGTTAGGGACGTCGATTGCTAAAGTTTTTGATATGACTGTAGCTGCAACTGGTAATAATGAAAAAACATTAAAACGTCTTGGAACACCTTTTGAAGTAGTTCACGTTCACCCTGGTTCACATGCCGGATATTATCCAGGATCATTTCCTATTTCCTTAAAATTAATTTTTGATAAGGAAACTGGGAAAATTTTTGGTGCTCAGGCAGTTTCTTATGATGGGGTGGATAAACGAATTGACGTCATTGCAACAGCCATAAAAGGTGGATTGACTATCTTTGATTTGCCGGATTTAGAATTAGCTTATGCACCTCCATATTCCTCTGCAAAAGATCCGGTTAATATGGCTGGATACGCTGCATCCAATATCGCAAATGGATTAGTTGAAACTGTTCAATGGCATGAAATGAATGAAATTATTCAAAATGGCGGTTTGTTAATTGATGTTAGAGAACCAATTGAAAGGGAAATGGGATATATTGAAGGATCCATCAACATTCCCTTGGGTCAATTGCGGGACCATCTTTCTGAATTACCAAAGGATCAAACAATTTATTTGACTTGTCAGGTAGGGTTAAGAGGATACCTGGGTGCAAGAATTTTAATGCAGCATGGATTTAAGGTGAAAAATCTTGACGGTGGTATCAAAACTTATTCCTGTGTATTCGAACCTAATGCAATAGAGAATTGCGGGACTTCTATCAATGATTCAGGGGTCATGGAAACAAAATCAGCCGTTTTAAAACAGACAATTTTAGTTGACGCCTGCGGATTACAATGTCCTGGACCAATTATGAAAGTTTATCAAACCATGAATAAAATGAATTCAGGAGAAATATTGGAAGTTCATGCTACAGATCCGGGGTTTACAAAGGATATCAAAGCATGGACAAATAAAACTGGAAATACCTTATTAAAGACTGCTTTCGAAGATAAGAAATTTAAGGCAATAATCCAAAAAGGAATCCAAAATGAAGTTGCTGCCACAAAGGATACATCAACTCTTCCAGAGAAAGATGGAACTACCATGGTTGTATTTAGTGGTGATCTGGATAAAACGATTGCCTCGTTTATTATTGCTTCTGGTGCTGCAGCAATGGGGAAAAAGGTAACCATGTTTTTCACTTTTTGGGGTCTCAATGTATTGCGTAAAAAAGACGCTCCGCCAGTTGAAAAAGATTTTATGGAAAAAATGTTTGGAATGATGATGCCGAAGGGTATTGAAAAACTGCCTCTTTCCAAAATGAATATGGGAGGAATGGGGGCAAAAATGATCAATCATGTCATGGAAAAGAAACACGTGGATAATTTAGAGACTTTAATGAAAAATGCCCTTGATGCAGGCGTTAAGTTAGTGGCTTGCTCCATGTCCATGGATATTATGGGAATTAAAAAAGAGGAATTAATAGATGGTGTCGATATTGGGGGAGTTGCCACATACCTTGGAGACGCTGAACAATCTGGACTTAATTTGTTTATCTAATGTTGTTGAAATACTATAGGTGATCGAAATAGATTGCAGTTTCTGTAGAGATTGAATACTGCTGAAAGAACCAGCCCCTGATAGACAAAGGATTTGGTCTTTCAGGGGGCTGGTATTGTTTAATTTTTTTCTTTTCTTCTTTTTTGCCTGTTGTTTGTTTGATTTTAATAATTTAAAACACAAAACGTAATACCATTATCGAGATGATTCCCGCTACAACTGTTCCTAATAAACTGCGTGTTACAATGGCGATAGTAAAAGCAGGCAACGCGGCAATTAGTTCAAGGTTTTTTTGCAAAGGTTCCAGTTTTCCGTTGGGCATTAGCAACTCTTGCCCCACTAAGGCTGCCATTACAGCAATGGGAACGTAGCTCAACCAGCGCATGGCCCATTTTGGCAGTTCAACACGACTCAGAATCGCAATTGGAAGCACTCTTGGAATAAAAGTTACAAGGGCTGAGCCAAAAATAATTAAAAAGATTGACCATCTTACTTCCATTTTTCCACCGCCATTCCTATGGTGGAGGCAATGATTGTCGCCACAATGACACCTACGCTTCCAGATGCTACTAAACTTACTCCGACAACAATGGCAACCGCACTTAGAGCAACAATCACATCTCTCAGCAATTTTCTTCGGCTGACCATTTGCAGGACAAGAAGGCCAATAAACATTCCCGGCAATGCAAAATCAAGACCGAATTTTTCCGGGCTCGAAATCCATGCTCCAAAAAATGCTCCTGCAATATTGGCAAGGAACCAATTTAAATAAGCCGTTACATTGAGACCATACATCCATTTTTCGCTGAGCCATTTCTTACTTGCTGCTTCATTCATTGCCACACCAAATGTTTCATCAGTAAGTAAAGAACCGATTAATATATTCTTGAAGGGTGTAAGATGACGGAAATAGGGCGATATAGCTGCGCTCATTAAAAGATGGCGGAGGTTTATAAAGAAAATAGTAAAGATAATTGCTAGAGCGGGACTATTTGCCCCAATCATCGCTGCAGCAATAAATTGACCAGAGCCTGCATATAAAAGCAAGGATATCAATCCAATTTCAACAATCGAAAGTCCTGCTGTCTTTTCCACAACACCGGCCGCAAATCCAATGCTTAAGTACCCTAAAACGGTGGGAAGGCAATCCCGTGCACCTGCAAAGAAGCTGCTTTCTTCTTGCGGCAGAACGTTTTGGCTTATGTTCATTTTTTTCACCAACTTTTAACCAATTTTGCATATATTCTAACTTTATCATCCGTATTGTATGGGTTCAATGATATAATTGTATGCAATACAATTTTCCAGGGGGATTAAGGATGCCAGTTAATTCATTTGAAAATTATCCTATGTCGTGGAGGCCAGGATAAAAAAAAGCTGGTCACTCCAATGTATCGATCGATTGCCAGTTTACTGGAATATGATATTCTCAATGGCTTTCTCGCACCCAATACAAAACTTCCTCCGCAACGGGAATTAGCGGATTATCTTGATATTAACCTTAGCACTGTCACAAGGGCGTTTAAAATATGCGAGGTGAAAGGTTTAATCTATGCCGTTACCGGAAGGGGAACCTTTGTTACTCCGAATATAAAAAATGCAATTTTCATGGCAGATAGTGATGAGAATAAGAGTTATATAGAGATGGGGATCATCAAGCCTCTTGATAGCGCAAACTCTATCGTCGCACAGGCAATTAGAAGCATTGCCGCCAAAGATTACCTGGAAAATTTATTAGATTACAGACACCCGTTGGGAATGCCTTATCATCGAATGGCAGCTAAAAAGTGGATGCAGCGCTTTAACATGGATGTACACATTGAAAATATTGCAATCACTTCAGGAGGGCAGAATTCATTTTCGCTGATTCTAATGGCCTTGTTTCATCCGGGAGATAAAATAGCGGTTGATATTTATACGTATCCTAATTTCATTGAACTGGCTAAAACATTGAATATCCAATTAGCCCCTATTGAGGGAGATGAGTTAGGCATGAAGCCGGAGAGATTAGATGCCGTTTGTAGAACAAATTCATTGCAGGGTATTTATTTGAGTCCATCTTGCAATAATCCTACAGCTGTCACAATGAATATGAATCGTAGAAGGGAAATAGCAACGATCATCAATAAACACGGGCTTATTTTAATAGAGGATGACGTATACTCTTTCCTGGCTCCTCATGGTTATTTCCCTATCTCACATTTTGTACCGGAGAGGTTTGTTTATATCCTGAGTGTTGCCAAATCACTTAGCTCTGGTATTCGAGTTGCCTTTATCGCTTACGCCAATCAGTTTGTTGATAAAATTACATATGGAATTTTCAATCTAAATGTAAAAACATCGGCCTTAAATGCAGAAGTTATAACAGAACTAATAAATACAGGAGCTGCAGAACAAATCATTAAGAAAAAGCGAGAAATTTCAAAAGAACGGAATCGGATTTACCAGAAATATTTTCAAATCAATCATCCGAGCGAAAACCCCATTAGTTTTTTTCGCTGGTTACCATTGCATAAAGAATGGCAGCTTAACCAGTTTGAGCATATTGCTTTAACTCGGGGGATCCACGTTTATCATTCTCATCGTTTCTTGGTCAAAAAAGATGAATCTCCCCAATTTATTCGTATTTCACTTACATCTCCTAAGGACTCCGATGAACTGGAAAAAGGGCTTAGGATTCTAAAAGGATTTTTGCTAGAGTCATAAATATCTGATTACCAACATCTCATGTGTTGCCATCATAGATCGGATAGATGATTCAAAGAAGGCAACGAACCTTAGGTTGTTGCCTTTTTACATGTTTATAAAGTGAATATGTGTCTATTATGGTATCTTAAACTTAATACTTTGAAGTTTTGTCCCTATTGACTGCGATGGAACGATCTTTTCATATTATGGGCAGTCCCTTTTACAGGGGCTGCCTTTTTCTATTTTAATAGTAGAAAAGTTTGATGGTAATCAATTTATTTATAGATGATCGGTATTAAGATATGAGTATAAAAGCGAGGGAGGAAAGCAAAATGAAAAACGGGGTATTTCAATTAGAACCATTAACATGTCCATCATGTATTAAAAAAATAGAAACGACGCTTCATAAAGTGACTGGTGTTGATTCGGTGAAAGTTTTATTCAACACCAGCAAAGTAAAAACACAATTTGATGAATCACAAATTGAAGCAGATCAGCTCATTGAAACTATTAAAAGGTTAGGGTACGCAGTATTATCGACAAAAGTCTCCTAATTAAGAACTTTGAAGAAGGGAAGGAAAAAGCGAATGGCGAAGGTAGTATTTCAAGTCGCATTGGAACCGTTTGACTGTGCAGGATGTTTTAAAAAAATGGAAGAACAATTCACTCGCGTGATCGGAATTACTTCTGTTAATGCTTTTCCCCAATTAGGGAGAATTCGAATTGAATTTAAGGAAAAAGAGGTTAGTCCAAAACAATTGGAGACAATAATTGTAAATTCCGGTTACCAAGTTGAATTGAAAAAATTAACCTGATGAACAGGAGAAACTATGGCTAAAATCATATCAAAACCAAAAGATATTATTACCTTCATTTCAATTGCCTTGATTTTAGTTGGTTTTATTTTTGGGCAATTCGGTGATATATTTATAAAAAACCTTGCGCTCATTCTAGCCACCGGGATCGCTGCTGTCCCCATATTTCTTAAAGCAATTCAAGCGCTGAGAATGAAAGCCTTTAGTATCGAGTTATTAGTAAGCATTGCTATTGTTGGCGGATTATCCATTCAAGAATATAGTGAAACAGCGATTGTCTCTTTCTTATTTTTGTTTGGGAATTATTTAGAAGTACGTACATTAGAAAAAACACGCTCATCATTAAAAGAGCTAGTAGAAAAAACACCACAAGAGGCAATTGTTTTTCGAAATGGAGAATATATATCGATTCCCATTGAGGATGTGGAAAAAGGAGATCGTGTTAGGATTCGCTCCGGAAGTAAAGTTCCAGTAGATGGAATAATTGCGACTGGTCATGCTTTGTTAATTGAAGCTGCGATCACAGGTGAATCGGTTCCTGTATGGAAGAAAGAAGAGGAGAAAGTCTACTGCGGCACCATTTTGGATAATGGTTATCTTGAAGTAATTGCTGAAAAGGTCGGAGATGACACCACTTTTGCAAGAATCATTCAATTGGTTGAAGAAGCGCAGGAATCAAAAACGAAAATAGAAAGGTTTCTTGATAAATTTGCAAGTTACTATACGCCTGCTGTTGTGCTTTTATCCATTATCGTATTTGCAATCACCAAGAATCTTAATCAAAGTATCACATTCCTAGTTGTTGCATGTCCGGGTGCTTTGGTAATTGGAGCGCCAGTCTCAGCCATTGCTGGTATAGGCAATGGTGCTAAAAAGGGAGTGATTGTAAAAGGCGGAGAAATCATGGACAAATTCTCTAAGGTAGATACAATCGTTTTCGATAAAACGGGCACCCTTACAGAAGGTAAACCGCAGGTTATTGCTATGAAAGTGTTTGATCACCTTGATGATAATGAATTATTGAGATTAGCGGCTATCGCAGAAACCATTTCGGAACATCCTTTGGGACAAACAATTGTTAAAGAAGCAAAAAGTAGGAAATTAAATCTCGATGGCGAGCTTGAATCTGCCGAAATCATTAAGGGTAATGGTATCCGAGTGAAAATGAATGAGCAGGAGTTGGTGGTTGGAAACCAAAAGTTATTAAGCAGTGAACACATCGAGATTTCGGAAGAAGCTGCTTATTATGCAGTCAACCAAGCAAAAAAAGGAAGTACCGCAATTTTTGTTGCAGTAGATGGAAGTTTAGCCGGAATCATCTCAGTTGCTGATAAACTTCGCGAAGATGCACATAAGGCTTTAGATGAATTAAGAAAAAATGGTATTAAAAGAATGGTTATGTTAACAGGTGATAATAAACATACAGCAAAATTAGTGGCTCAGGATTTGGGATTAGATGAATACCATGCTGAATTATTGCCGAAACAAAAGGTGGATTACGTTCAGAAACTAAAGGAAGATGGCCATGTAGTGGCAATGGCGGGCGATGGTATTAATGATGCCCCAGCCATTGCGGCAGCAGACATAGGATTGGCGATGGGTAAAGGTGGAACAGAAATTTCTATGGAAACGGCCGATATTGTCTTAATGTCAGATCAACTGCTGCAATTTTCTCATGCCTATGCTTTATCTAAAGCAACGATAAATAATATGAAACAAAACACCTACTTTGCTATTGCTACCGCCATGATTCTATTACTTGGTGTCCTACTTGGCTCCGTTCATTTGGCTTCAGGTATGTTCATTCACGAGGGTAGTGTGTTATTCGTTATCTTAAATGCGATGCGGTTAATTAAATTTAAGCTCAAGAATGGAACAATAATAATGGAATCAATTAAGCCGGAAAAACATAATAACAAACTTATCAAAAATATATCATAAGGATAACGCTCTTAATAATGTTAGAAAAAACTTTGAATGAAGGAGGGAAAATAATGGAGTCAAAGGGTACATCCTGCTCTGTCCATCATTGTCATCATGGAAGTCAAAATGCGTGTATTTCTCTGGTTCCCATTTTTAATCATTTGGAAGAGGATCAAATGAATGAAATTATGGGAGCAATTCAGTCAATTACGTATAAAAAAGGGGAAATTATTTATAATGCCGGTGATCAATCGGACTCTTTATATATTGTAAACAAAGGTAAAATCAGAATCTACCGGCTATCTGAGGCAGGAAAGGATCAGCTTGTTCGGATTTTGAGTCCCGGGGATTTTACGGGAGAACTTGCATTGTTTAGCCAGAAAATTCACGAATCGTATGCGGAAGCAATGGTAGAATCTCAAGTTTGTACCATCAAACGCTCTGACCTACAGCAATTTCTCTTAAAATATCCATCCATCTCGATAAAGATTCTAGAGGAATTTTCGAATAGACTAGAGCAGTCGGAAAAACAAATTACTCGTTTTGCAACAGAAAAGGTGGAAACACGACTTGCCCTTTTTTTAGCCGAATGTTTGGATCTTGAGAGTGGAATGAAAGAGATTATATTACCAATGAGCAGAAAAGACTTGGCCTCTTTTTTAGGGACCACTCCTGAAACGCTCAGTCGTAAGTTATCATATCTGGAAACGTCTGGTTATATTAAACAAAAGACTGGTAAAAAGATTGAAATAATAGATTTGGACGGACTACTCCTTATTTAAGAATTTTACGAGTACCATAAAATATAGCAAGGAAGGTGATAGGTATGGGATCCACTTTAATTGTATATGCCAGTATGACAGGAAATACAGAAGAAATCGCTGATCTGATAGCAGAAGGGATTCATCAGGCAGGTGCAACTTTTGTACAAAAAGACATTCTAGAGATAGATGCAGCAGAGCTTCAACATTATGATGGAATTCTTTTAGGAACGTATACATGGGGGGATGGAGATCTTCCTGATGAGTTTCTTGATTTTTATGAAGAAATGAATACGTTAAATTTAACAGGGAAAAGAGCCGCAGTTTTCGGCTCATGTGATTCTTCCTATGAGCATAGAGGAGGAGCAGTAGATCATTTAATGGAAAAATTAAGAGAACTTGGTGCAGATATCGTTCTCGATGAATTAAAAATCGACCTCTCCCCGTCAAAGGAAGAACAGGAACAGTGTATTCAATTTGGGCGGTCCTTTGTTGAAAAATCGTATTCTGTTTTGGAAGCTCGGTAGCCCCCCGATATCTCTTAAAGGTGATTGTGTTCATCAACAGCCCACAGGATAAAAGTAACTGTTAGTATTGGGGTCTCGACAGTAAAAGGCAATGGTAAAGAAGATATTGATATCGATCACCTTATAGACCAAGCAGACATGGCATTGTATCATGCAAAGAACAATGGGAGAAACCGAGTTTGCAATGCAACTGAAGTAGAAAGGCTATCTTGGGTCTAACTGAGCCATTTTTAAATAGAAAAGGCCTTTCAAACGGGAAAGGCTTTTTCTAATCTTCTATCTTGTTTGAATTTCTTTAATCCCTTTTCCCCCTATATAGGCGTGCCCTGTTTTTAAGGTAGTGATGGTTTGAAAGCCATATCTTTGGTATACTTTTTCAACAGATTCATTGATGGGAAAAACCCAGAATTGCTCAATTCCTCTATTCTTCACTTCATTTTGAATAAATTGTATGAGTTCACCGATTAATCGTTTTCCTCGATATTCTTCCAGTGTTGCGACACTTTCCATTCTAGATTGATTGCCATGCTCAAAAATGCAAGCTGTGCTGCAGGCTTTATTGTTATATCTGAGTAAATAGTGGGTAAAGGCAGGATGGTGAAATTGTTCTAAAAATACCTTTTCAACCGCATTCTTCCCTCCGAATTCTTTAATACTACACTCAATCTCTAAAGCCTCTTGAACATTTTCTTCTGTGACTTTTTCAATCACCGTGTTTGGATTTTGTTCGATCTCAATGATTCTGTTATTCCATAATTGTACGGAATTAAGGAATTCCTCGTAGTTGAATCCTTTGTTCTTCAACTCTGAAAGCAGATGCTGCTGTTGTTCTACATGATAAATATAGAATCTTGGGATTATATTTTTAGCCTTGTAATAGTTGATCACTTCATCAATGACCAGTCTTGGATCAACAGCTGGCTCGCTAATATGGGCGTGGTTAGAATCATAATGAACGGGCTGATTTTCATTACAAAAAATCGCGCCCCACGTTGTATCGATCCGATTTGTAAAGGTTTCTATAAAAGCAAAATCAAGCTTAAGAATATCTTCTACGAGCATATAATCACTCCTGACTGTATTCGGGTAAAATAGAAGTGGATTAACCTATACTTTAAAAAGTGGCTACAAATAATTCCTGATATAATGTTTATTAAACATTTAGTAAATAGTATAAGGTGGCGTTGGTATTCTCCGCCTTATACTACATACTTTAGCATCTTTAATTTAAAAATAACAAAAAATAGGAGTCTTTATAATGGATCTACAATTAAAAGGTAAAAACGTACTTATTACAGGAGGCTCAAAGGGAATTGGCAAAGCCATTGCAGAAGTGTTTGTTTCGGAAGGAGCTAATGTTGCGATTTCTGCCCGAGGGTTAGAAGCATTAGAAAAAGCCAAGGAGGACCTCGGTGGTAACCTGCCGATTTTTCCAGCAGATATTACAGATGCTGACGAGAGGGAAAAGTTGATCCGATCATTTATCAAGGAAAAAGGCCGAATAGATGTCCTAGTCAATAATGCTGGAGGCAGCAATGGAGGAAAAGCGACAGAAACAGAAATGAATCTGTATTATCAAGCAATGGAATTAAATTATTTTTCAGCCGTTCATTTAAGTAAATTAGCAGTTGAGCATATGAAAGAGTTTGGCAGTGGGTCGATTATCAATATTACCTCTGTTTTTGGAAGAGAAAGTGGAGGAAAAGTAACTTATAACAATGCAAAGTCAGCCCTCATTAGTTTTACCAAGTCGTTAGCGGATGAAGTTATTTCCTATGGTATAAGAGTAAACAGCATCGCACCAGGAAGTATTTTGCATGAAACAGGAAATTGGATTAAACGCCTCAAGGCGGACCCGAAGGGAATTCAAGAGTTTGTCGAGCGTGATATTCCAGCAGGTCGTTTTGGTACGCCGGAAGAAATAGCCAATGTTGCAGCCTTTCTAGCATCCGATAAATCATCCTGGATTGTTGGGGCAAGTATCAATGTTGATGGCGGGCAGTCGAAGATGAATTTTTAAGATATAAAGTAAAATAGATTAAACCTGAGGGGAAAGGCTGCGGGGCACCGTGGCTTTTTCTATGAAAAATATAACAACTATTTGGTAAAATTTACAATGATGATTATCGTAGATTTTTGTAATATTGTGACAAGTTTTGTAGAAGCTATTTTTATTTTAGCGAAAATGAGTAATAATGATTTTACCTACAGAAATAGGGGAAACAAACGAAGAATATTTTTTCGCAACATGTGGGACATAATTTGTTATAGTGGGTCAAAAAATGTCCATTATGTGCATGTTGGAATTACAAAGTATTCAATTTTCGCTCTTATTCTACAATCATCAGAGGAGGAGTTTTTATGGCAATCAACGCAATAACTGTATCAACCTATCAGTATTACATTAATGGTGAGTGGAAAGAAAGTCAGTCAGGCCAAACAATAGACATCATGTCACCCTACCTTTATGAAGTAATCGGAAAAGTACAGGCTCTTACAAAAGAAGAGGTTGATGAAATCATTGGCTTTGCTCATACAGCACAAAAAGAATGGGCGAAGACATCCCTCCAAGAACGGGCGAGTTATTTATATAAATGGGCAGATGAATTAGTCAGTAGGCAAGAAGAAATTGCTGACGTGATCATGAGAGAAGTCGGCAAAAGCTTTAAAGATGCAAAAAATGAAGTAGTACGTACAGCAGATTTTATCCGTTACACAATCGAAGAGGCCCTGCATATGCATGGTGAAAGCATGAGGGGAGATAGTTTCCCAGGTGGTTCTAAACAGAAAGTGGCGATTGTTGATCGGGTGCCATTAGGAGTAGTATTAGCGATCTCTCCGTTTAACTACCCCGTCAACCTTGCAGCAGCAAAAATAGCACCTGCACTAATGGCAGGAAACGCTGTTGTTTTTAAACCTGCTACACAAGGTTCCATCAGCGGTACAAAAATGATTGAAGCACTTGACGAAGCAGGTCTGCCAAAAGGTCTTGTCGGTCTCGTAACTGGTAAAGGCTCTGTAATTGGTGATTACTTAGTAGAGCACAAGGGAATAAATATGATTTCTTTTACAGGCGGTACGAATACTGGTGTTGCATTAGCGAAAAAAGCAGCCATGATTCCTCTGGTTCTTGAACTCGGCGGAAAAGATCCTGGCATCGTTTGTGAAGATGCGAACTTGAATGAAGCGGCCAAACAAATTATAAGCGGCGGTTTCTCCTATTCCGGCCAACGCTGCACAGCCATTAAGCGTGTACTAGTCCATGAAAACGTAGCAGATGAGCTCGTGGCATTATTAAAAGCTGAAATTGAAAAGCTGTCAGTTGGTTCTCCGGAAGATGGATGTACCGTCGTTCCTCTAATTGATAATAAGTCGGCCGATTTTGTGCAAATTTTAGTTGCAGATGCACTTGGAAAAGGTGCAGAAGTAGTAATCGGGAACAAACGGGAGCATAACTTGATTCATCCGACTCTTCTTGACAATGTGACAGGGGATATGCGTGTAGCGTGGGAGGAACCGTTTGGACCTGTACTTCCGGTGATCCGTGTGTCATCTGAGGAAGAAGCGATTAAGATCGCCAATGAATCAGAATATGGCTTGCAGGCAAGTATTTTTACAAAAGACGTGAACAAAGCATTTAGCATTGCCAATAAAATTGAAGCTGGTTCTGTCCAAATTAATGGACGTACAGAGCGTGGACCAGATCATTTTCCGTTCATCGGTGTCAAAAACTCTGGCATCGGAGTACAAGGTATACGTAAGAGCATCGAATCAATGACTCGCGAAAAAGTAACAGTCTTAAATCTTGCTTAATAAAAAAGCTGCGAAGCAAAATGCTCCGCAGCTTTTTTACGACTTATCGAATACCTTTCATAAAGCCCTGAATTTTTGGTGATAGAGCAAACAATATGAGCGATAGAACGATTGATGCTCCACCAATTACACCAAAATAGGTCATTTCAGATGCAGGTGTATAAAACTTAACCAGCTGTGCATTAAGTGCTTGAGCTGCGGCGTTAGATAAGAACCATAAACTCATCATTTGAGCTGAGAAGGCAGCAGGCGCAAGCTTAGTTGTTGCTGATAATCCAACAGGAGATAAGCACAATTCGCCAATAACGACAATGAAGTAGCTAAGTACAAGCCATAATGGATTTACAAGTGCATGTGTTCCGCCGATCCATGCTGGAACGAGGATCACGACAAATGATAAACCGGCAAACAATAAACCAACCGCAAATTTTTGCGAAATGGTTGGCTGCCTGTCACGTAATTTTACCCAAAGCCAGCCTACAATTGGTGCAAAAACAACAATAAATAATGGGTTTAGTGACTGGAACCATGAAGGATTAATATGCATTCCAGCAAAATTTAATTGTGTACGTTTATCGGCAAAGTTAGCCAAAATCGTTGAACCCTGTTCTTCAATTGCCCAAAACATTACGGATGCAATAAAAAGAGGGATATAAGCAATGATTCTTGAGCGTTCTTCCTTTGCTGTATGCTTACTGCGATACATAACAATGAAGTAAATGGTAGGAATGATAAATCCTAAGAATCCAACTAAACCAATAAAGGATTGAATAGTTAACAGTCCTGCTGTAATCGCAATAATTAGCAGGATTGCAATAACCACGACGCCTGCACCGATTCTAGTAAATGCTTTTTTCTTTTCAACAGGTGATAGGGGATTTAACACAAATGTTCCAGCGAGTCCGAGAGTCTTTTTCCGAGTAAAAACATAAATTACTATTGCTAAAAACATACCAATTGCAGCAAGGCCAAAGCCAAGGTGGAAATTATAGTTCATTCCAACTGTTCCGACAATTAAAGGCGAAATAAAGGCACCAAGGTTTACACCCATGTAAAAAATACTAAAACCAGCATCACGTCTTGCGTCTTTAATATCATACATTTCACCAAGAATAGTGGAGATATTTGGTTTTAACAATCCTGTCCCTAGAACAATCAAGATCATTGAAACAAAGAACATCGTCATGCTGCCTGGTATGGCAAGAGCAATGTGTCCAAACATGATTAAAATTCCGCCATAAAAAACGGATTTTGAAGAACCTAGCATTCGGTCAGAAATCCAGCCGCCGATAATACCTGACATATATACTAATGATCCATAAACAGATGCAATAGCAAGTGCTGTCTGCTGATCAATTCCTAAGCCTCCCTTAGAAACTTGGTAATACATATAATATACAAGGATTGCTTTCATACCATAGTAGGAAAATCGCTCCCAGAATTCCGTAAAGAACAGTGTAAACAATCCTTTAGGATGTCCAAAGAAACCTTTTTGCGGAACACTATCCACAATTTTCTGTCTATTAAAGTCTGACATCGTACAACCTCCTTATTGCTATTTTACTATAATACTTTGAATTTAAAACCTAGTCAATATTCTTTCTAATCAAAAAAAGGAGGTAATTTTTGGAGGAATGTATGAATAAGTTATTTTTTTAAAATAATTAAAAAAAGATATTGAAGCTGGATAAAAAAGTAAGGGGACTATTTGTCCCCTTAGTAAATTAAAACTTATAGATGAGCTTTTATTTTTTCAATCACAACCGCATATTCTTCATCGGATAAGTAGGTTTTTCCAGGATTCATTTCGAAAGTTGACCCCCAATTTTCTTTTCCTTCATATTTGGGAACGGCATGCATATGTAAATGATGCAATGTATCTCCGTAAGCACCATAATTAATCTTATTTGGTTGGAAGGCCTTGTCTATTGCTGCTGCAACCTTTTTGACATCATTCATAAACGCTGCCAAATCTTGTTCGTTAAGATCAAACAGTTCTTTTACATGATCCTTATAGACCACATTACATCTGCCTCTATAGGTTTGCTCCTTAAAAAGAAAGACGGTGGATACACTAAGTTTCCCAATTTCAATCATTAGGTTGTCACGTCTTTCATCTTCCATGCAATACATACAATCTTTGTTTTTTTCCATCATTCTCATCCTCTTCTTGTTAGACTGTAATATGGTTAGTATATCTACGCAATACTAACCAGAATGATATCGTCTAATACCTCAAGTTCTTGTTTTAAGACAGGAATAAGCTGGGGATTAAACTCTTCACCATCAACCTCACAAATGGTAATCGCATCGCCATTTTTTTTCGATCGTTCGAGAGCCAGTCTGGCAATGTTACAACCATTTTTATTAAGAATTCCCGATAATTCAGCAAGAAATCCCTTTTTATCAATATGGCGGATGACGAGTGTTGGCCGTTCCCCCGAAAATTTTAACGGGTAATCATCAAATTCCTGAACCTCTACTTTACCCCCGCCAAGCGAACTAGCCAGGACCTTTACCTTCCGACCTTTTCCTTCTACTTCTATGAGAACCGTATTAGGGTGGTAACTACCAAGAATTCGTTTAGTGAATTCATATTGCAAGCCGTTTTCATCCGCTACCTGCTTGGCATTCGGAATTCTTTCATCCATCGTCGATAAACCAAGTACACCTGCAAGCAGGGCTAAGTCTGTTCCGTGCCCTTCATAGGTTTCGGCGAATGAACCCATCAAGGAGAACCTGACATGCAGTGGTTTTTCGTTTAATAGTTGGTGGGCAATATTACCGATTCGTACCGCCCCTGCAGTATGGGAACTTGAAGGTCCTACCATAATAGGGCCGATGATTTCATAGGCACTTTGGTATTTTGCAGGTTCACTTCCAGTTTTTTTGCCAAAAATCTGTTCCCTAATCTTTTTACCAGTTGGAGTTCCTGCCAATCCGCCTATCCCTGTCTCTCTTAATGCTTCAGGCATTTGCTGTCCTACCTCATGCATGACATGTATTACTTCGTCAGGAGGGATGACACTATTTACTCCCGCCAAGGCCATGTCAGCTGCAGCCTGAGCTGTTAATGCATGTAACCCATTTCTGAATATGCAGGGGATCTCTACAAGACCTGCAACAGGATCACATACAAGTCCTAACGAGTTTTTTAAGGCGATGGATATGGCATTTCCAACCTGAGCAGGAGTTCCTTCTCCTAATTCAACAAGGGTGCCTGCTGCCATGGCTGTCGCTGATCCAATCTCAGCTTGGCAGCCTCCAGCGGCTCCGGATATTGACGCTTTATTAGCAATGACTAAACCGAGTGCAGAAGCGGTAAACATCGAAAGCACGATATCCTCTCGTTTATATTTCCCACTATCAAGGGCATGAATAAGAACGGCAGGTAAAATGCCCGCTGACCCCGCTGTGGGCGTGGCGACAATTCGGCCCATTGCAGCATTGACCTCCGAAACACTGAGTGCATATGCTAAGACGTTTAATGTATAAGGGTGTACGTAAGATTCCCCCTTTAATGCGTACTGATGTACACGGTAGCCATCTCCGCCGGTTAAGCCAGTCCGAGATTTAACAGGACTGGCTGTCCCCTTGCGCACGGCTTCTTCCATCACATCGAATTGAAGTGCCATATTTTTGATTAGCATTTCCTTTGAAATGCCTTTTTGATCTCTTTCTGTATCTAACATAATTTGAGCAATTGAAGTGTGTTCCTTCTCCGCTCGTTCAATTAGCTCAGTTAAACTAGTAAATGACATTTAAAAAACTCCCTTTCTTTGAAGCCTAAACAGTTGAAGATGGAGTATATTCTTTTTCATTAGTAGTGCCTGATTGTAATGAAAATATTCCAATATGTAGCCTACACTAGGTTGTTTCGTTATTCCAGAAAAAAGTTCCAAAAAAATAAAAGGAATTTTTTACTATATAATAGAAGATACTTGAATTTAGGTGCAAAAAAAAGCACGCTTGGAGACTTCCAAACGTGTTTTTTTATCAACTTGCTTTTGTTAGTTTTTCTTTTGCTTTATTCAATGTTGAATGTTTCTGTCCGTAACTGAAATAAATCACTAAACCGATCACAAGCCAAACGAAGAAGCTTACCCATGTGATCGATGGAAGCTGCAGTACGAGATATCCGCAGGATAAAAAGGCTAAAATTGGAATCACCGGAACAAAGGGAACACGAAATCCTTGTTTTGGCGGGCCTTGTTTTTTTCGAAGATATAAAATCCCAATTGACACCGACATAAATGCGAATAATGTACCAATATTCGTTAACTCAGCAAGCTTACCAAGTGGGATTAGGCCAGAAAAAATCGAAACAAGAACGAATGTAATCCATGTATTTACGACAGGAGTTTGTGTTTTCTTATCTATTTTTGAAAAAACCTTAGGAAGTAAACCGTCACGGCTAATAGAATAAAAAAGCCTGGTTTGTCCATAAACCATAACTGTTAGAACGGTTGTAATCCCAGCGATGGCTCCAAGGGAAATAAATCCTGCCACCCAATCTTGGTGGATATAATTAAGTCCAAATGCAACAGGGTTTTTAACATCAAGAAGGTGATAAGGGACAATTCCTGTTAACACAGCTGAAACGGCTACATATAGGATTGTACAGACAAGAAGTGAAGCAATAATCCCAATTGGCATATTGCGCTGCGGGTTCTTAACCTCTTCCGCCGCCGTTGAAACTGCATCAAAACCAATATAGGCATAAAAGGCTGTTGCCGCACCAGCGGTTACACCGGAAAAACCGAATGGCATGAATGGAGTCCAGTTTGCTGGTTTCACATACCAGGCTCCGACACCAAGGAATAGAAGAACGACTGCAATTTTAATAATAACCATGATTGCGTTAAATCTAGCAGATTGTTTTGCTCCGCGAGTTAATAGGAAAGTAATAACGAGAGTAATTAGGATAGCAGGTAGATCAATAAATGTTCCATGTGCTGGGTCATAGGCACTTGATAAGGCTTTAGGGAAATGGATGCCAAAACCAGCAATTAAGCCTTGAAAATAACCTGACCAGCCACTGGCAACAGAAGCGCTGGCAAAACCGTATTCCAGGATTAAATCCCAGCCTAATATCCATGCAATGATTTCGCCAAATGTTGCATAACTATATGTGTATGCACTGCCTGACACAGGTACAGTTGATGCGAATTCAGCGTAACAAAGGGCAGCAAAGACACAAACGATTCCAGATAGAATAAAGGAAAGAATGAGTGCAGGGCCTGCATGTTCAGCAGCTGCCACTCCTGTAAGAACAAAAATCCCAGTTCCAACGATGGCACCAATCCCTAGCATAGCTAAATCAAAGGCGCCCAATTCTTTCTTTAACGAAACGTCCTTTTTGCCTGTTCCCTTTATTAAATCTTGAATGGATTTTTTTCTAAACAAATCCATAATAATATCCTCCTACGTAAATATAAAATGAAATCATCATAATATTCTGATAAAACAATCCGACGAATTTTGTCGAAATTTATCAACAACGAGATATATCATATAATGTATTTTGAAAAAAATCAATATATTTGAAAAATAAAATTTATCGAATATTAATTTAAGAACAATTTGTGACCATTTTGTTAACATCACTAATATTATTTAAGAATATAAAAAAACCTTCGATTGAGAGAAGGCTTCATGCGTTAATTCACTTTTCTGGTCAAAAGTTCATTTTATTATTATAACGTATAAAAAGTGACTGCTGTATTTTATAAGGAAAGGGGTTAAAGAAATTATTTCGTTTTTACCTGAGTATAAGAAGAATTCATTTTATTCCATTCAAAAATCCCTTCGTTTAATTTGATTACAGGATCAAAGGGAGGGGGAGTGATTTCTGCCTCGCTTATTTTATCTGATAGGTACTCTTTCTTGTATTCAAGTAAATCATTTTTCGAAGCAATACGAAAAATCATATTCAAGCTAATTTGGCTAATGGCGACCTGGTTTGCATCGCAGATGGATTCTTGAAATTTTTTATTATATTGAATCATAATGGGAAGGTCACTCACGAGAGCAACACCAAAAACATCCTTTATGATATTTTCGTATTTTATTTGGGATTCTGTAACCCATCTTTTTACTCCATCCTCAGGATTCTCTAAATAGTAGATCGTTTCAATTTGCATTGACACCATATAACAACCTTTCATTAAACAATTAATTTACTTTACTTTAACTATAACACATTTTAGTAAAGTAAATTAAACTTGGTATTATCTGTAATTCAGGCAAAAAAGCCCTGATAGGCCAGGGCTTTCTGTTAGTCCATTTTTAAATTTAATTTTTTCATTCGATATTGTAAGCTTTGCCTGCTTAGACCTAAAATAGCTGCCGTGCGTGAAATATTAAACCCATTTTTACTCAAAACTTGTTTGATATATGCTTTCTCAAACAGTTCCATTTGGTCCTTGAGCGGTGCTGACATGTCTTTCATGTCATTCATATAAGGATCAATGGTAGAAATGGGGTCTAATTTTTCCTTCATGTGCATTTTGCTTCGATATTGATATGGCAAATGAGCATATAGAATGATTTCTTCATCATCCATCATAATATTCATCGCCGCTTCAATAATATGCTCGAGCTCCCTGACATTCCCATGCCAATCATATTCTTGGAAAGAATGGATGACTTCGTTCGATAACCCTTTTACATTCATTTGAAAGCGTTCATTGTATTTTTCAATAAAATGCTGCACAAGTGAAGGCAAGTCTTCCTTTCGCTCTCTTAATGGAGGGATAAAGACGGTTACGACTCCAAGACGATAATATAAGTCTTCACGAAGATGATTGTTCCTCACTGCCTCAAGCGGTTCCTCGTTTATGTTGGCAATGACACGTACATCAACAGGAATATCCTTCGTATCCCCAACACGACGAATTGTTTTTTCTTGAAGAACCCTGAGCAGCTTAGCCTGAAGATTTAAATTAAGCGAGTTAATCTCATCGAGCAGCAGAGTCCCGCCATTTGCCTGTTCAAATAATCCGGGTTGATCAATGGCCCCGGTAAATGCCCCTCGTTTTGTCCCAAAAAGAAGACTTTCAATTAGGTTATCGGGTAACGCCGCGCAATTTTGGGAAATAAATGGTGCCGAGAAGCGATTGCTGGCATTGTGAATGCTTTGTGCAAAAAGCTCCTTCCCAGTTCCCGTTTCCCCCACAATTAATACATAGGAGGAAGTACGGGTTGCTCGTTTCGCACTTTCAATCACTTGTTTAAAAACAGGACTATTTCCGATGATCGTATCAAAGGTAAACCTTGGTGAAACCCTTTGATTTATATTACCCTTGATTAAGCGTTCCAGCTTCGTAACGTCATGGGCAATTTCAACAGCACCTTGAATTTGGCCATCCTGTTTAAGCGGAATCGTGTTGTTAATTGTAGTGATTTCCCGACCCTTGTTATTAAAATAAGTCTGTTTTACATTGGTTGTTTCTTTGCCTTCTTGTAATGCTTTTACAAGAGTACTAGATTGATCCTCCTTAAACATAAAAACGTCCAATAAGTTTTTATGCATCACATCCCGAATATCCATCGATTCCATTTTCATCATTTTCTTGTTATAAACAATGGTCGTTCCGGTTTTATCCACCGCATGAACACCAACGTCAATTTCATCTAATATTTGTTTATACATTTGATTAACAAATTCTAAATAGTGTATTTTATAGTCTGAATTTTCCATGGTGATTCATTCCTTTATACGAGACTTTATACCATCATTTAAGCAAATAATGATGACGAATGCAAAATATTTTTGCACTAAATGATTTTTTATAAATTTTGCGCAAAATTATTTGGCAGAAGATAGGCTAAAGTCCTTTATTTTCGCCAAATCCTTTTTGGCACGGAACTTGCATAATATATAGTAACCAAACAACAGGGGGAAAAATGATGAAACCTTATTCACAAGAACTATTAACTGATTTTTCTATTGAAAAAAATAAACTATGCTTTCAAGAAGCACTCTCAAACGTTGAAGCTCAGCTTGGAAAAGATTATCCAGTTGTCATTGGAGGAGAGAAGATCTTCACTGAAGAAAAAATTATCTCTACTAATCCAGCAAATAAAAAAGAAGTAATCGGGAGAGTATCAAAAGTCGATCAAGAATTAGCTGAAAAGGCGATGCAAGCTGCATTAACTACATTTGAAACCTGGAAAAAATGGCGCCCAGAACATCGTGCCAACATTTTATTTAAGGCTGCTGCGATTTTAAAACGCCGTAAACATGAATTTTCCTCATGGATGGTTAAAGAAGCAGGGAAGCCATGGGTGGAAGCTGACGCAGATACAGCAGAAGCAACAGATTT
Organism: Neobacillus sp. PS3-12; assembly: GCF_030915385.1. Lineage (GTDB taxonomy): Bacteria > Bacillota > Bacilli > Bacillales > Cytobacillaceae > JAEVLT01. The sequence goes on from NZ_CP133268.1 coordinate 3,103,590, forward strand.
CTTAGAATATTATGGCCGGCAAATGCTGCGCCTTAAAGATGGATTCCCTGTCGTAAACCGCGAAGGCGAGTTCAACCAATATAACTATATTCCACTGGGAGTTGGAATTATTATTTCACCATTTAACTTCCCATTAGCAATTATGGCCGGAACAACGGTAGCAGCCATTGTAACAGGTAACACCGTTCTTCTTAAACCAGCAAACAGTACACCAATTATCGCAGCAAAGTTTGTAGAGTTAATGGAAGAGGCGGGGCTTCCAAAAGGAGTACTTAACTTTGTTCCTGGCAGCGGTGCCGAGATTGGCGATTATCTTGTAGACCATCCACTGACACGCTTTGTTTCGTTTACAGGTTCCCGTGAAGTTGGCTGCCGCATTTATGAACGGGCTGCTAAAGTACACCAGGGACAAAAATGGCTCAAACGTGTGATTGCGGAAATGGGCGGAAAAGACACCGTTGTTGTCGACCAAGATGCAGATATCGATTTAGCGGTTCAAAGCATCGTCTATTCAGCTTTTGGATTCGCTGGGCAAAAATGTTCTGCAGGTTCCCGTGCAGTTGTTCATCAGGATATTTATGATGAAGTCCTGGAGAAAGCAGTCGCTCTTACAAAAACACTTACAGTTGGGAATCCGGCAGAGGGCTTATACATGGGACCTGTTATTGATGGTCGCTCATTTAAGAAAATTATGAACTACATTGAAATTGGAAAACAAGAAGGTAGACTGATGACTGGCGGTGAAGGCGATGATTCGAATGGCTACTTCATCCAGCCAACTATTTTTGCCGATTTAGATGAAAAAGCACGTTTAATGCAGGAAGAAATTTTTGGCCCTGTTGTAGCTTTCTGTAAAGCACGTGATTTTGACCATATGATGGTAATTGCCAATAACACAGATTATGGTTTAACAGGCGCATTCCTTTCCAAAAACCGAGAGCATATTGAACGGGCACGTGAAGAGTTCCACGTTGGAAACCTGTATTTTAACACGAAATGTACAGGTGCGGTTGTTGGGCATCAGCCGTTTGGCGGATTTAACATGTCTGGTACCGATTCAAAAGCGGGTGGACCAGATTACTTAGTTCTTCATATGCAAGCAAAATCAACATCTGAAAAACTTTAATCGATCGAAGTAAGTCCGAAATGTGGAGGGTGCTCTCTCTTCATCTTTCGGGCCAATTTACAAGGGGGATAATAAAATGATGGCAACAAAAACAAATTCATCTGAAATTATTGAGAAAACAGACAAGTTTGGGGCACATAACTATCATCCGCTGCCAATTGTGATTTCAAAAGCCGAGGGAGTATGGGTAGAAAATCCTGAAGAAACTCGCTATATGGACATGCTTAGCTCCTATTCTGCATTGAACCAAGGGCATCGTCATCCAAAAATCATTCAAGCCTTAAAAGACCAAGCAGACAAAGTAACGTTAACATCAAGGGCTTTCCATAATGACCAGCTAGGTTTCTGGTATGAAAAAATTTGTCAACTAACCAATAAGAATATGGTGCTGCCAATGAACACAGGAGCGGAAGCGGTTGAAACCGCTCTCAAAACAGTAAGACGCTGGGGCTATGATGTGAAAGGAATTCCTGGCAACCAAGCAGAAGTTATTGCTTGTGTCGGAAATTTCCACGGTCGTACTATGGGAGCTGTTTCATTGTCATCTGATCCAGAGTACAAACGGGGCTTTGGTCCGCTTTTATCAGGAATAAAATTAGTTCCATATGGTGACATTGAAGCATTAAAGGCAGCCATCACACCGAATACCGCAGCATTTTTAGTTGAGCCAATTCAAGGAGAGGCTGGGATTGTGATTCCGCCGCATGGATTCTTAAAAGCAGCATCACATTTGTGTAAAGAAAACAATGTATTGTTTATTGCTGATGAAATCCAAACAGGCCTTGCTCGTACTGGAAAAATGTTTGCATGTGATTGGGAAGATTTGATACCTGATGTCTATATTTTAGGAAAAGCACTAGGCGGCGGAGTGATGCCAATCTCCTGTGTTGCTGCAAATTCTGATATTCTTGGCGTCTTTAACCCGGGTTCACATGGGTCCACATTTGGAGGCAATCCACTTGCTTGTGCCGTTTCCCTAGCAGCTTTGGAGGTAATTGAGGAAGAAAGCCTTGCCCAAAGATCACTTGAATTAGGGAAATACTTCATTGACGAATTAAAAACGATTGAAAACCCTATTATTAAAGAAATTAGAGGAAAAGGTTTATTTATCGGGGTTGAGCTGACTGAAGCAGCAAGACCTTATTGTGAGAAGTTAAAAGAGGAAGGTCTATTGTGTAAGGAAACCCATGATTTTGTTATCAGATTTGCACCGCCTCTGATTATCACGAAAGATGAAATTGATTGGGCATTGGAGCGGATTAAAAAGGTATTATCATAGGCCCTATAAAAAATTATCCTATTAGAGGTGGCAACCATGGCTGTAATAGAAAAGATATTGAAGCAAGAGCAAGAAGATCAGGAGTCGTTAACTATGCTTCAGTCCACACAATCCGTAATCCATGAGGCCTTAACGAAATTGGGCTATAAGGATGAAATGTTTGAATTATTAAAAGAACCGTTAAGGCTGCTAACAGTCCGCTTTCCGATCAGAATGGATGACGGCTCTGTTAAAGTATTTACCGGGTACCGTTCACAGCATAATGATTCGGTTGGTCCGACAAAAGGCGGCATTCGCTTCCATCCTGAAGTAGATGCAGCTGAGGTTAAAGCATTGTCGATTTGGATGAGTTTAAAATGTGGTATTACCAACCTGCCATTTGGTGGAGGAAAGGGTGGCATTATCTGCGACCCGCGCCAAATGTCATTGCGAGAATTAGAGAGATTGAGCAGGGCTTATGTTCGCGCGATCAGTCAAATTGTGGGTCCTAATAAAGATATTCCAGCACCAGATGTTTATACCAATTCTCAAATTATGGCGTGGATGATGGATGAATACAGCCATTTACGCGAATACGATTCACCAGGGTTTATCACCGGGAAACCAATCGTATTAGGCGGATCCCAAGGACGTGAAACGGCAACTGCCCGTGGGGTAGCCATCGTGATTGAAGAAGCCGCAAAGAAAAAGGAATTGATCTAAAGGGTGCTCGTGTCGTTATTCAAGGGTTTGGGAATGCCGGCAGTTATTTAGCTAAATTCATGCATGATGCGGGAGCTAAAGTGGTTGGGGTATCCGATGTATACGGAGCCATTGCAGACCCTGATGGACTTGATATCGATTACTTACTAGATCGAAGAGACAGTTTTGGAACTTTTTCAAAGTTATTTACAAATACGATTTCAAATAAAGAATTGTTTGAGTTAGATTGTGATATTCTTGTTCCGGCTGCGATATCAAATCAAATTACAGAAAAAAATGCTTACGATATTAAAGCATCGATTGTCGTAGAGGCAGCGAATGGGCCAACTACTCTCGAAGCAACGAAAATCCTGACAGAACGTGGCGTTTTCCTTGTTCCAGACATTTTGTCCAATGCCGGAGGCGTAACCGTTTCCTACTTTGAATGGGTTCAAAATAATCAAGGCTATTACTGGACCAGTGAAGAAATTGATGAAAAACTTAAGAAGATCATGGTAGATTCTTTTGAAAATATTTACCGTGTTGCAAACACACATAAAGTTAATATGCGTCTGGCTGCATATATGGTAGGGGTTAGAAAATTGGCAGAAGCCTCAAGTTTTCGGGGCTGGGTATAAAGACATGGGGATTGCTCTTCAAAAAAAGAGCAGTCCCCTTTTCCTTTTAAATTGGAACATTAAATAATAGAATGGTTTTATTAATATAACTTAATTAATTAGGGGGAACCATCTTGTCAAAAACAATTTTTACAAATGGAATTATTTATACCCTTGATGAAAACCACCCAATCGTTGAAACAGTCGTCGTCGAAGATGGAAAAATTATCGACTTGGGTTCCCATCATGATATGGCTCTTCAATGGGGAAGATACCATTCAACAACAATTGATTTAAACGGAAAAATGGTCACACCCGGATTAATTGACAGTCACTTGCACCTTTCAGGTATTGCCTTTCATTTCTTGGATTTGGACCTAACAGGGGTTACTTCCAAAAGCAAAATGCTGGATAGAATCAAGGAAAGAGCGAATACAACGGCACCCGGGCAGTGGCTAGTTGGAATGGGCTGGGATGAAAATCTATTTGAAGACGGGGCCATCCCAACTATCGATGAGTTGGATCATGTTGCCCCGCATTGTCCCATCTATCTTAAACGGATTTGCCACCATGCTTTTTTAGTGAACAGCAAAGCTCTGGAAATGTCAGGATACCAACCCGGCAACCCAGTTCCGAAGGGTGGCACTATCGTGCTAGATCCGATTACCAATAAACCAACTGGAATGCTGCTGGAATCCGCCTCTATGCTTATTACTGATCACATTCCTGAAAAAACATATGAAGAGTTAAAAAGCGGTTTGAAAGCAGCCATGGGGTTTGCTGTGAAAAAGGGCTTAACAGGTGCGCACACCAATGATCCTGCTTATTTGGGCGGTCTTGAACAAACGTACAGCCTATATGACGAATTAATTAATAAAGAACAAATTGGATTACGCTGTAATTTGCTTATTGATTTCTCTTTTCTAAAAAGAATGAAAGAAACTGGACTTGTTACGGGATTTGGCAGTGAAAAACTGCAAATTGGCGCAGTAAAGCTTTTTGCCGATGGAGCATTTGGAAGAAGAACAGCATTACTTTCTGAACCCTATCATGACCAGCCCGGCCAGTACGGTGAAGCAATAAAGACAACAGAAGAACTCTATGAAATGGTAAAAGAAGTAAGAGGGGCAGGAATGCCTGTTGCTATCCATACAATCGGGGATCAAGCTTTAGAAAATGTGTTAGATATTCTTGATCAGTTTCCAAGCGTGAACTATCGTGATCGGCTCGTTCATACGTCAATGATCCGAACGGAATTGCTTCCCCGTTTGGCAGTCCCAAACAGGATAGCTGACATTCAGCCGCGTTTTGTGGTTAGTGATTATCCATGGGTATTGGAGAGGATTGGCTTAAAGAGAGAGCAGGACTTATATGCTTGGAAAACCCTGTTATCATCAGGTGTATTATGTGCAGGCGGCTCTGATGCCCCGGTTGAACCTCTTGATCCGTTATTGGGTATTCATGCTGCTGTCACCCGCAAATTCCCTGGCAAAACGGATAAAGGCTGGAATGAAAAAGAAAAGCTGGGGATGCTTGAAGCACTAAAGTTGTTTACCATTGGCGGTGCTCAGGCAACAAACGAAGAAAAGATAAAGGGTACGCTAAGTAGAGGTAAGCTGGCAGATATGACGGTTTTTTCAAATAATCTAATAGCGATGAAGGACCCAGATGAACTTTTGCAAACGAAAATTGAAATGACCATTATTAATGGCAAAATCCAATAGGGACGGTTCGAGAACCGTCCCCATGTATTACCCATATATTAATCATTCCTTGTAAAATCAAACTCAAACTCGCATTCTTCCAGCGGAACCACTTTGGTTTTCCTAATGAATTTATAGCCAAGCCATAAAACAAGGAAGAACGGAATTCCTAAATAAGCTGCTATGACATTGCCCCAATCAATGTGAGGAGCGAGAAATGCCTGATAATCTTGAGCTATAGTTACGATTAAACAAACTGCAATCGCAAATATAGGTCCAAAAGGATACCATTTTGCATGGTATGGCAATTCACTCAAGCTGTGGCCTTGTGCCAGAAATGCTTTTCGGAAGCGATAATGGCTCAATGAAATTCCAAGCCAGAAAATAAAACCAGTAATCCCAATCGAATTCATTAACCACATATAAACAACGCCATCTCCGAAAATAGAGGAAAAGAAAGCAAGCATACCCACGACTGTTGTTAAAATGACGGCTGCTACTGGCACGCCGCGCTTATTTAATCTTGCAAAGATACGAGGTGCCTGTCCTTCTTTTGCCATCGCGTATAACATCCGAGTGGATGCATATAAGCTTGAGTTGCCCGCAGATAACACAGCTGTTAAGATGACGGCGTTCATTAGGGATGCTGCAAATGCAAGACCTGCTTTTTTGAATACAAGCGTAAATGGACTAACCATTACACTATCGCTTTGTAAATTATGATTGGTGTACGGGACAATAAGGCCGACAACGAGTATGGCGAGAACGTAAAAAAGAAGGATTCTCCAAAAAACACTTTTTATAGCCTTTGGTATATTTTTACCAGGATCTTCACTTTCTCCTGCTGCGACACCAACGATCTCAGTCCCTTGGAATGAAAATCCAGCTGCTATGAAAATGATAAAAGTACCTAACATTCCTCCAGGGAATGGTGCCTTACCGACGGTAAAGTTTTTAAAGCCGATCATCTCTCCGCCCATAATTCCAAAAATCATCAGGATACCAACGACGATAAAGATCGTAATGGCTGCCACTTTTATAAAAGAAAACCAATATTCTCCTTCACCATAGCCTCTGACAGATAGATAATTTAACAGGAAAATAAGAACTAAGAATGATAGACTCCATAATAATGAGGGACTGTGTGGAAACCAAAATTTCATAATCATTGTCGATGCCGTTAATTCTGCAGCAATGGTCATTGCCCAGTTAAACCAATACGTCCATCCGAGTGCGAAACCAAATGCGGGGTCAATAAACTTTGTTCCGTACGTGCTAAAAGCTCCACTAGTAGGCATAAAAGCTGAAAGTTCTCCTAAACTAGTCATGACGAAATACACCATTGCTCCTACGAATGCATATGCGAATAAAGCACCACCAGGTCCGGCGGTGTGAATCGCTGCCCCGCTTCCAAGGAAAAGTCCTGTCCCAATTGCCCCTCCAATCGAGATCATCGTTAAATGCCGAGACTTCAACCCTCTTTTAAGCGTTCTTTCTTCTTGTCCTGAACTTTCCGAGACAATAATTTCCTGTTTTTGTATAGCCATTCTCCCTTTGTCCCCTTTCTTATCTTTGAATGGTTGAAAAGTAAACAGTAAAGCGCTTACAATGTTTTAACTAAGAAAAATATTGTAAGTAGAAATGATAAAGATAGAAAGTTATTATGTAATTCGATCATTTCTGAATATTGATATTAGATGCAATTTTCATACCAATGTCATTATGTTACTAAAATATATGAAAATAGCAATATGTGCAAACATATTTTGCAGTTAGGTGCAAAAAATCTCAAGTAAAGTGCAAATAAATTTTGCACAAAAAGGTAGTCGCAAACAAGGGCACAACCAGCTGATATTAGTTGGTTATGCCCTTTTTTAATACTTAGAGGTTAATAAGCTCGTCTTGAAAGCTTTCTAATTGTTGCTGGAGAACTTCTATGTAATGCATCATGGCCATTCTTACAATAGTAGGATAATAGCGATTGTAAAGTTCTTGTTCACATTCTTCTAAATCCATCTTTTTTACTGCAATTGTCTTGTTCAATTCATTTCTATCCATACTCATAAGGAAACTCCTCCACTCTCCCAAGCTATCTATATAGTTAAAGGATAGACAACTTTTTCATAGATTATACAAAAATAAAAGGCAGATGAATCGTCAGAATGAAAAGATGTATAATGAAAGAAATGGGCTGAAAAGGGAGGGCTTCAATTGCTTGCTGCAGGTCAGAAGGAAATGCAAAAGATGGACCAGTATACAATGGAAAAGCTCGGTTTGCCTGGGATTGTCTTAATGGAAAATGCCGGGGCGAAGGTAGTGGAAGAAGTACTAGCGAACTCTTCATTAAAAAATCCACGGGTTGTCGTCATTGCCGAAGGAGGAAATAATGGTGGCGACGGGTTTGTGATTGCCCGCAGATTGTATGATTTGGGAATTGAGACGCTTCTTTGTTTATTGGTGGACCCTGTTCGGATTAAGGGGGATGCAAAGGTCCATTTTGATGTATACATAAATCGAAAGCTGCCGACTTTTTATCTTCATGAAAATACTTTTGAGGCACTTCGAGACGAAATTAACCATGGAGATATCATTGTTGATGCCATTTTGGGAACCGGTGTCAATGGCCCCGTGAGAGATCCTTTTGATAAAGTAATTTCATTAATAAATGAATTTGCAGGGAAGAAAACAATTATCTCTGTCGATATTCCTTCAGGGGTAAGCAGTGATACTGGAAAAGTCGAAGGTTGTGCTGTCAAAGCGGATAGGACCATTACCTTTGTTTTTCCTAAAAAGGGTTTTTTCTTGCTAGATGGTCCTCAATACGTTGGGGAATGGAAAGCTGTTGATATTTCGGTGCCGCCATCCGTTGTCAAAACAATAGGACTGGATTTACCTAAGTTGATTACGGAAGAACTTGGGTCTGCATCCATTCCTGTAAGGCCTAAGCATGGTCATAAGGGAACTTTTGGACATGTTCTTGTCTTTGGGGGATCGCGTAATTTTGTCGGTGCTCCTATCTTTGCAGCAAAAGCTGCCTTATATGCAGGTGCAGGCCTGGTAACCTTGGCTGTTCCAGAAGGGATTTATCCAATGGCTGCAGCGCAAAATCCAGAATCGCTCTATTTGCCATTACCAGAAGAAGATGGATTTTTTGGGGCAGAGGCAATTGAAACCATTTCTTCGCAGCTTGCCCAATTTGACTGTATCGCAGTTGGTCCTGGAATGGGCCGATTTCCTGGGGGAGAAGAGATGCTAAAATCCTTGTTCTCTACCCTTACAGATCAATCGGTTGTTGTTGATGCAGATGCGCTCTTTTTACTGCGAAACAATCTGGATTTGGTACACCAGTATCAGAGGAATGTCATTTTTACTCCACATCCTGGTGAAATGGCTAGATTGTTAAATGAAACAGTTAAGGACGTTGAAGAGAACCGTCTTGAAATCGCTAGTACATTTGCAAAAAATTATCATGTGTATTTGCTTTTGAAAGGACACCGCTCGATTATTGCGACTCCCGATGGAGAGATTTACATCAATCCATATGGTCATGATGCGTTGGGTAAAGGGGGAAGTGGTGATGTACTGACAGGATTGACAGCATCATTCCTTGCCCAAGGTGCAACTCCGCTAGCTGCACTAATATCCGCCAGTTACTTGCATGCCAGGGCAGGGGAAGCGAAAGCAAAAACCTTATCCCATTACGGTGTAGCACCATTGGATATTATTGATGGGGTGAAGGAATTGTTATGTAAACTTGGGGGTTGAGAAAGAAGCGAATAAGAGCTAATCGTTCCACTTCTTAGTGGAAAAGTGAGAGAAGTGGAACGAATAGGAGCTAATCATTTCACTTCTCAGTGAAAAAGCGTTAGAAGCGGAATGAATATGACTCGGCACACGAACCCATTATTCATACCGAATTCTCGTCATCCCAACAACAAGGAATGTTACAGCAAAGGCAAGCAGCACACATACAGGTCCAATGATATCGGAGATGGTTCCGCCCCGTGCAATTAACTCCGTAAACCCTCTCATCGCCCATGTTTGAGGGATAAAGTCAGCAATTTTTTGCATAAAGGTTGGTACAATATCAAGCGGCCAGTAAACACCGCCGAGCATACATGTAGCCGTAATAATCACACTTCCAAGGGCGCTCTGCTGTTCGGCTGTTTTGACAAATCCGGAAATAAACAAACCTAAACCAACAACACATAATAACAAGGCGGACACGAGAACGGCGATCCCTGCTGCATTGCCCCATTGTACTCCAAAAAGGAGGCTTGAGGCGGCCATTAATACGCCAAATTGAATCCAGCCAATTAGAAAGAATGATAAGAAATATCCAGCCATTATTTCATATCTGGCTGTTGGTGTCGATAACAAGCGCGCCCACACCCCGCTTTTCTTGCTTCTAACAAAACCCCCGTCACACTCATCATGACAATCATCACAAACATTATCGAAAAACCAGCAGAACGAGCTGAATTGCCTCCCATTTCCTGTTTCTGTGTATTTTTTGTAACCGAAACTTTTTGAATAGCTGAAGTGGAGCCAGAACTCTGATGATCCAATTTCTTATACATCCCATCCCATGGCTGATGTGAATAGCTGCTCCATACAGTGGAAGCCTTTGTTTCAATCGCAATTTTTGAAAGGGCATTTGAAACAATTTGGTCTACCATACTTGTGCTTGTAAAATCAGCACTATGCTTAAAATCCACTTTTGGCTGGCTATCGGCAACCAGTTTATTTTGAAATCCTTTTGGTATTTCCAAAAATCCGGTCAGTTTTTTATCTTTTACTTGTTGCACTGCTTCGTCATGACTCATTTTTTTTAGGGTAAAAAGATTGTTATCGCTTAGCGAATCATGGAAACTTTTAGACATCGTTGTGTTGTCTCCGTCAACAAATCCAATTGTCATTTTTGCTGTTGAAGAATCTCCGATTAGGCCGCCAAACAGAAGCGTGAAGAGCAAGGGCATACCAAACATCAGAATATATGACTGCGGCTTCTTTAATAGTTTTTTTAACTCAAATGAGCAAATTGCCCAGATTCTTTTCATCATTAAGCCCCCTTATTTAACCTGCAATCGCCATGTTCCCAGCATGATTGAAACAATGCCGATCAAAAGCAATACAATCATTGGTGTGGTTAATGTATTCCAGGTAGTGCCTGCCATAATATCGATAAAGCTGGATAATGCCCATTTGTTTGGAGCAATATTGGCTACCATTTGCATTGTTTTTGGAAAAATGGTCAATGGAATCATTGAACCGCCGAGGATTGAGAATACTTGAACACCCACTCCGCCAACTGTATCTGCTGTTTTTGAACTTTTCATGATAGCTGCAAACAGCATGGCAAGACCTGAAACTGCAATCGAGTATGCCAAACCAATTAATCCTGTTTGCAGTATATTTCCGCCCCAATTCACGTGAAAAAGCAAATTTGTTACAACTAGGAATATAGTAAATTGTGCGACAACAAAATACAGATTGCCTAAAAATTTCCCTGCTAAGATCGAAAGCTTGCTAGTTGGTGAGCTCATTAAACGGGCTAATGTTTCCGTCTCGCGCTCATTGATAATTGATTTAGCCCCATTTATAACATTAAATAATAGGAACATCGCCGCCATGGCTGCTGCATAATACTGCATCCCGCTGACTTGTTTTTTTCCAATCGAGCTTGCTTGAACATAACCTTGATTCTGTTTAGCCAGCTGATTTAGCGAGGAGGTTAATTCACTAGCTAAGTTTTGCATTCCAACAGGTGTTAAGGTTTGTGCAGATGCTGTCAGGACTGTTTTGGTAGAAGAAGATGTAATCTCAACTCGGTTAACAAAGGTTTGTAACACTGATTCAATAATCGAGCCATTAAGTTCTTTACCAGGGTCGGTTAATAGCTTAACCTGCTTTAACTGCCCATCCTGTAGATTCCCGCTCCATTCTTTAGGGATACTAATGCCTGCATCTATTTTTTCATCCCGCAGTAAACTCTTAAGCTCATTCTCTGACTTAACTTTCTTCACTGATACTAGTTTTTTTAAGTCTTTTCCTTTTAAAACGTCATCAACGAAAATTTTGGCAATGGCATCGTTATCCGGCTGCACGATCCCTACAGTGGTTTTCGGGAGACTTGTTTCTGCCATTATTCCGCTCAAGGCAGTACCCAAAATTGCGGTTAAAATAATCGGGAAAAAGATCATCATGAAAAATCCCTTTCGGTCAGTAAAGCGGATCTTGAAATCTTTCCAAGCGATAATTAAACTTTTCATAAGTTCATTCCCCCTAATCCCGTAAAAGGCCAGGTTAATTGTAAAAACAATGATTCCAGGTTAGGCTCCTGTACTTGAATAGAGGAGACCACCACGTTGTTTTTAACAGCAGCAGTTACTAATTCACCTAAAGCTTGATGGCCTGAGTTTACGAAAATTTCTATAGTCTTTTCTTCTTCATTCCCTATCACCTTTTCTGTAATTGGCAGGGAATTTATTTCATCTAATAAACTAGATTTGAAAACATTGACTTCCATTTTGATAATGGTTCCGCCGGAAAGGCGATTGCATAAATCGTCTTTCGTTCCAATGGCAATGACTTCTCCATGGTCAATGATACCGATGCGTTCGCACAGAAATTCAACTTCCTCCATATAATGGCTCGTATAGATAATGGTCATTCCCTCTTTATTTAGCTCTTTTACAGTCTCTAATATATGATTTCTTGATTGAGGGTCAATCCCGACTGTCGGTTCGTCCATAATTAATAATTCTGGTTTATGCATGAGGGCAGCCCCGATATTAATCCTGCGTTTCATGCCGCCTGAAAATGTTTCAATCTTGTCTTTTGCCCGGTCATGAAGCCCGACGAAATCCAATACTTCATCGGCCCTTTTTTTCACATTGCGGCCTGATAATCCGTACATTTTTCCCCAAAAAAGCAAATTATCTCTGGCAGACATGGTTGGATATAAGGCGATATCCTGGGGAACGACCCCAATCTTTCTTTTAATCTCTAATGGACGATCCTTCACGGAAAATCCACCAACGGTAATCTCGCCCTCATTGTAGGGGAGGAGACCGCAAATCATTGAAATCGTTGTTGATTTGCCAGCCCCATTTGGCCCCAAGAGCCCAAAGGCTTCTCCTTTTTCAACTGAAAAGGTAACGCCCTTTACTACTTCTGTTTTCCCAAAGCTTTTTCTTACTCTATTTACATGAAGCATATTTGCCCAACTCCTTGCTCTTTGTTTATAGTCATATCTTATAATGAATCCCTTTTTATTCCATCTGTCTTGCGATAGAATCTAAAAAAACGGGACAACCATATTTGAGTTGTCCCGTTGTCGATCCATATGCTAAAAGTCATGTCTCAAAAGTAGTGATCCCATAACGGACGGCAAATATAGCGGCCTGTGTGCGATCTCTTAACTCCAATTTACTTATGATATTGGATACATGATTTTTTACTGTTCCTTCAGTGATAAATAGTTTATCAGCCATTTCTTTATTGCTGCAGCCATGACCTAATTGAACTAACACTTCCCGTTCCCGTTCCGTTAATTCTTTAATACTGTTTGGTGCTTGAAGTGAATTCTTCTGGGTTTCAAGTTCATTTGTTCTTTTTAACTCTTTTAATACTTGTGTTGTTAATTCAGGTGGCAGTACCACTCCACCTGCATAAACCGTCATGATTGCTTGGACAATGGTATCTGTTGGCATATCCTTGAGAAGATACCCACTTGCTCCTTCTTCCAAAGCTTCAAAAATCAGCTCGCTATCTTTAAATGTCGTTAACATTAATACCTTAACATTTGGCAGGTGCTTACTGATCAACTTTGTTCCTTCAACGCCATTTATGTTTGGCATGCGTATGTCCATTAATACTAAGTCGACACCAAGTTCTTTGGCTTTTTCAAATGCTTCCTGGCCATTTTTTGCAGTCCCCGCCACATTGATTTCTGAGCGTAAGTTTAAAATAGTGGCCAGTCCGTCTCTCATTAATTCTTGGTCATCTGCGATAAGAATATTGATCATTGTGTCCCCCTTAAACTCCAGTGAAATGTTTTGATCGGCAACTCCACTTTTACCTTAAATCCTTTTCCTGCATTACTTTCATATTGGATGGACCCGCCATGCTCTAACACTCTTTCGCGCATATTAACGAGACCAAAGCCTGGTTGTACCTTTTTAACACCAATTCCATTATCATCTATTGATATCCCGATAAAATCAGGCTGGCAATCAATACGAGCGTGGCATTGGGATGCATCCCCATGACGTTTAGAGTTAGTGAGTGATTCCTGGATGATGCGAATAATGGTCGGCTGCAGGGAAGTAGGGGTTTTCGCAAGATCACCGGTTATGTCTAGCGACACCTGAACCTTGGTCATTTCGGAAAACTCTTCTAATATATTTTGAATGCGTGCTAAAAAGGTTGTATTGATTCCGTCATCCTCACGTAAAGTCCTGACGGAGGTCCGAATTTCCTCTAAGGCTTCTCTTGTGAGTTTCTCGCATACTTGAATTGTTTCCTTGCTTTTATCAGCATTGAGTGCCATGATTTCACGTGCCAGCTGCAGTTGGACAATTAGAGCAGTCATCTTATGTCCAACCGTATCGTGGATTTCTCTTGCGATTTCGTTTCGCTCCCGAATAACGGTCAATTCTTCAACTTGTTCTGAGTAGAGTCTGAGCTGATCATGAACGCTGGATAATTCTTGATGGGATTTACTTAAGAGTTGATATTGGTTGGCTACTGTTTCCCTTGCTGAATGAAGCTTTCTTATTAGACTGCCTACTCCAGCACAGAATACAATAAACATAAAATTCACTATGTTACTAGGTAGATCAAAGTGATGGGTTTTTGTATAAGTGAAATACAAGATGAAACTCCAAATCAGGAAAAATAAGAAGGTATATGTATAATGGACTGATTTTTGGTCTGTCATAATAAATAGAGTAACAGCAAGGATTCCAAACATAATTAAGTACAAATCAGCTTGGCCGGCAAACAGTACCCCATAACAGGCAATTAATACTAAATCGATAGCGAGTAACCACTTATGATAGGGGACCAATTGGGAAGAAAACTGCAGAAAGTGATTACCGATTAATAAAATCATGGCCATAATCACAAAGATTTTTCGCCAAAGATCACCGTCCCCGCATAGGGAATAATAAATAGCCCCTAAAATGATAAACGTGAAAATCCTGGTTAAACTCAACAGGCTAAAAGGCGGTCTTAACAAAGTGATATTCCCCCTTGAAGTGGATGGAAGTGTAAGTATATTTTACCATTTATAAACAGTTGTAGGAAAATTTTTAGAAGGTTAATAGGGTTTTGAATACATTTTATTTCAGATAAATTTTTACAAAAAGGAATTGACCTTCACGTTACGTAAAGGTGTATCGTGTGAATAGGGGGTTATCAAAGATGGAATATACAGTGCAAAAACTTGGGAAATTAGCAGGAGTCAGCACAAGGACGCTGCGGTATTACGATGAAATTGGTATTCTTAAGCCGGCAAGAATCAATTCATCAGGATATCGGATCTATGGTCAAAAGGAAGTTGACCGTCTGCAGCAGATTCTTTTTTATAGAGAATTAGGTGTTAGCTTGGAGGATATACAAAAAGTCGTAACAGATCCTTCCTTTGATGGGGCAAGCGCACTGAAAGAGCATCGTGAGAAACTCCTGGAAAAAAGAGCGCAATTAGATTTGCTAATTGCCAATGTAGAAAAAACGATTAATCATTCAGAAGGGAGAATCTCTATGTCAAATAAAGAGAAGTTTGAAGGCTTTAAGAAAAAGATGATCGAAGATAATGAGAAACAGTACGGTAATGAAGCCCGTGAAAAGTATGGAAACGAATCGGTTGATCAATCAAATGCCAAACTAATGAATATGACGGAAGAACAATACAAGGAAGTGACTGGATTAGAAAAGCAGCTGAAGGAAACGTTGGCGCAAGCTTTTGCAACTGGTGATCCCGCAGGTCCGCTAGCACAAAAAGCTGCCCAATTACACAAGGAATGGCTCTGCTATTTTTGGAGTCAATATAGTAAGGAAGCTCACGCAGGTCTAGCCCAAATGTATGTCGATGACGAAAGATTCAAAGCAAATTATGATAAAGAACAGCCAGGTACCGCTGAATTTTTAAGAGATGCCATTCTAATTTACACTGGCGTTAATTAGAAGTTATATTTTTAAATAAAAATTCCTTCAAATCTGGAGGGATTTTTTTCTTTCTATAGAGATATATTTAAAATCACTTCAAAAATAGGATACTATATTAGTAAACAATCTTTTAGAGATGCATCGTTTTGTGAAGCGGTGCCAGATTTAATGGGAGAGGTTAGATGTGAAGAGTAAATATAAAATTATTACAGCCATGCTGATCTTCGGAAGTATTGGAATTTTTATCAAAGGAATCCATCTTTCCTCAAGTGAAATTGCATTACTTAGAGGGGTTATAGGTAGTGTATTCCTTATACTAGCAAGTCTTTTTGCTAAACAAAAGCTTTCCTTTCAATCAATTAAAAAAAACCTGGTTCTGCTCATTTTTTCAGGGGCGGCGATCGGGTTTAATTGGATATTGTTGTTTGAAGCATATCGATATACAACCATATCGAACGCTACATTAAGTTATTACTTTGCACCAGTATTTGTGATGATCCTGGCACAGTTTGTACTGAAAGAAAAACTTACACCAGTGAAGACAGGATGCATTTTAGCAGCAATGGCGGGTTTGTTTCTGGTCGTGAACATTGGTGGCTCTTCCGCAGGTACTTCCTATAATCATCCTCTTGGTATTTTATATGGGTTTTTAGCAGCAGCCCTTTATTCAAGTGTAATTTTAATGAATAAATTTATTAAAAACTTATCTGGATTTGAAACAACATTGATACAATTATTGGTTTCTGCCTTGGTACTTTTGCCATATGTGTTGATAAGAGATCATTTTGATTTTTCAGGGGTGGATTCCAAATCCATTGTACTGATCTTGATCGTGGGGATTGTCCATACCGGTATTGCTTATTTTATGTATTTTGGCTCTGTAAAAGAATTATCGGGACAAACTATTGCTGTTTTAAGTTATATCGATCCGATATCAGCGGTATTAATGGCTGCAATCTTTTTAGGGGAGAGCATGAGTATCATTCAAATCATTGGAGGAATACTAATCCTTGGTTCAACTTTTGTCAGCGAGAAAATGGATGTGAAAATGAAAGCGAAGAAAGAGGGTGTTATTTGACATCCTCTTTTTATCGTATGATTGGTAATAAATAATCCGATAATTCCATTTCTATCATTATTGACGTAAGAAAAAATAACACATATAATCAGACTAAGTAACAAATTATGTGAGGAGATATGACATGGTTGTTGTGGACGAAGTTTATAATCAAATTGTTTTTCAGTTTTCTTCAGAACAATTAGTCAAGATTTTACAAGATATTAAGATTCATAAAGAAAAAGAAATCAATGATCTTAAAGAAAAAATTAAAAAGTTTGAGCACACGAGAAGGGCACATGAAGTTTGGTATCAGTCGTTATCTCCTGTACGTAAATTTTTCACAGGACGTCCGCCCAGCCACCATCAAGCAGTAGAATATATTGTAAACGTAAAGGAAAGATTTAATAATATTGAAAAGATTAAAATTCTGGTTTCTCAACTGGATCGAGTTATTTCCTTGATCGAGAAAGACCCTAAAATGGAACAGATTGTCTTACCGACTTTTATGATTGATGATATAAAAACATGGAAGGAAAAGGAGGACCGCCAAGTATGAGCATGCAAGCCTTAAATTTCGGTTTAAATACAATTTGGGTGGTTCTTACGGCTGCGATGATCCTATTAATGGAAGGCGGCTTCGCTTTGTTAGAAGCAGGCTTTGTCCGTTCCAAAAATAGTGTCAATATCATCATGAAGGTTTTTGCTGATATCACCATTGGGACGCTATGTTATTACCTTGTCGGGTTTGCGCTAATGTATGGCGGTGACCTTTTAGGTGTTATCGGGAAAAGTGGATTTATGCTTCAAGGTGATTTTTCTTATTTACATCTCTCCGTTTCAAAAGATACCTTTTGGTTGTTCCAAGGTGCGTTCGTAATAGCGGTTATTTCCATTGTTTCCGGTGCGGTTGCGGAGAGAATAAATTTTCGGGCCTACCTCCTTTATGTTGTATTGATGACCATGTTGATCTATCCAATTGCAGGTCACTGGGTATGGGGCGGCGGCTGGTTAGAGAAGTTAGGTTTTGAAGATTTCGCCGGCTCGGCGGTCATTCATGCTTTAGGCGGCTTTTCAGCATTGGCAGCAGCGATACTTGTTGGGGCTAGGAAAGGGAAATTCACGAAAGAAGGTTCAAGTACGATCGCACTGCCAAGTAACCTGCCGTTAGCATCTGTAGGTGCGTTTTTGCTATGGTTCGGCTGGTTTGGGTTTAATGCAGGAAGCACCTTGCAAGCTACCGATGTACGGATTGGGCATATTGCCATCGTGACCATGCTTTCAGCTGCTGCAGGCGGTGCGACGATGTTGATCTATACTTTATTTCGTTATGGGCGTTCAGATGCGCCTTCTGTTATTAATGGTTCGTTAGCCGGCCTAGTTGGGATTACAGCAGGCTGTGCATTTGTAAGTGATCAATCATCCATTTTGATCGGGATTGTATCAGGTTTGTTGATGATGGCAGCAACCAATTGGCTTGAGGCCAGAAAAATCGATGACCCTGTTGGGGCGTTTCCAGTCCATGCTGCATCAGGAGTGTGGGGGACCATTGCCGTGGGATTATTTTCAACAAAAGGCGGTCTGTTCACTGGCGGGGGCTTCCATTTACTTGGAATTCAAATTCTTGGTTTAGCGATTTTATGTATTTGGGGATTTTTATTAACATGGGTTGGTTTGAAGATGATTAAATTATGGGTGCCAATTCGTGCAACTTCCGAAGAAGAAGAACTTGGATTGGATATCAGTTATCACGGAATTATGGCGACACACACCTCGCCTGAATTTATTAGGCTAGAGGAATTTTTTGACGATGAGAAACAAGAAGACTAGAATATAAAAGCAGAAACCGATTAAACTGGTTTCTGCTTTTTACTATGTTGAAGGAAAGTGAATGTGCATGCATATATTTTTTTATTATTTAATAGGAGCCTTTTTATTAGGGATTATCCCTGTTGTTGGGAAGTATGTCACTGTGATTAATACATTTATTCATGAAGTCGGCCACGCTTTAATGGCCCTTATACTCGGAGGTCAGGTTCGTTCGATCTCTTTGTTTGCAAATACGGAAGGAACTGCCGTTACAGCACATTCAGGGCGGATTGCGCAAAATTTTACAGCCTTTGCAGGTTATCCGTTTTCATCTATTTGCAGCTTTATTATGGTTTGGGCCTTGAAGAATGGCTATAGCAGTTACGTTCTTTTAGGATGGTGCAGTCTCTTAGTCGTTGCCTTTTTTCTATGGATTCGCAATCTTTACGGCTTTTTTTGGGCCATCAGTTTTGGGGCCATTACTTATTATGTGATGTTTCAAAATATATCGTTCAAAGAGCCATTTGTCTATTTTATTACCGCTGTTGTCGTTGTGCAGTCCGTGTTATCAGCACTTACGATTTTATATTTAAGTTTTACACGTCCTGATGATTCCGGCGATGCTACCCATTTATCACGCTCTACTGTCTTTATCCCAACTTTCATTTGGGGGATTATCTTTGCTGGGCAAGCTGTCTATTTTTTTATCAAAGAAGTTCAGTTGATGTTTTAAATAGTTTAATGAATGATCAATAGAAAAAAGCTTAGATACCCAAATAATGTTCCTAATAGGGCGCCAGCCAAGACATCTGAAGGATAATGCAGCCCTAAATATATTCTTGAGATCCCAACACAAATCCCTAAAGGAATAAGGAGGAGAGCAAGGATTGGAGTTAGAAAGACAAATGGAATTACTACTGAAAAAAACGCCGTTGTGTGTCCGGAAGGAAAAGAATGGTCTTGAAGCGGGTTTGCAGGGAACCTTGTTTCTTCCAAGGTCAAATACGGTCTTTTTCGTGGAAAAAGTTTTTTAGCAATTTGTACAGGTAAATGACTAAGTGCTAAAGCAAGGGCACTTGCGAAAGCAGCCAGTCTTGTCTCTTTAGAGGTGAAGATCAGTAAAATAAGCATAATCCCAATTGTAAAGACAGCACTGCCTAAATGCGTTATCGTGCGAAAAAAGAAATTTAACTTTTTTTTATCAAAATGCTGATTCACATATTTAAAGATATGGACTTCAAATTTAGAAAAGGCATGAAAAACTTTCATCAGTCTCTTCCCCTTTCTCATGAATATGAAAACTTTATCGCCATCCCTCATTTTAATACATGTATCTTAACTCTATTTTGAGCCAGTTTTAAGAAAATGTAAAATAATTAAATGAATTTTATAAAAATTATTGGTACCAAAGATTCTCCAGCAAAAAAAATACCTAACCCCTGTAATGGGGTCAGGCTCAAAAGAGGATGAGTAATAAAATGAAATAAGCATGATGTTATTGGAACATCTGTAAAGATGTTGCACACGTTTACTTTGTGAATTGTTTACTTAAAGAAGGTAGTTCCGACAAGTGAATCAGGAGCCATGCCTAAAGCTAAAAGACAAATCTTTGTAGAATCCATATTTTTGTTTTCAATAAAAAATTGTTCTAAAACATGAAAGTCAACATCATCTTTAAGCTTTTGCACTTCTCTCTTATATAGGCGGAGTACGGAGCCATAGACAAAGTTTGGTGTATCTTGTCTAGGATCCTCATTCAAAATTAATGAGACTAAATAATGATATTTAAATTGAAACGCACGAGTAAGATTTACAGCATCTAAGAATTTTACAAAAAGATCCGGATAAGCTTTTTTAAGATCCACCAGGGCTATGTTCGTAGTTTCTAATTCATTAAGACTTGTAAATGTAACCATTTTAATTTTTCCTCCTAAAAAATCTTTTAAGATTTTTCATTATAATTTTCGACTTACTTTATCGAGTGATATTAATCGCTATGCAAAGGGTTTTTCTTCTTTTTCACCAATATTCCGACAATTGACGACATAATCATTTATTTGGATTTGACTCCAGTTACCTGTATTCCATCATAGAACTTTGTTTACTTCCTTTCATTTTAGAATCATGAATACCAAGTTCTATATGTCTTTCACTATCTAACCCAAGTTTATGACCGCTTTTATCGAAAGTAAAATGGTTATATTTTATTTTTTATATAGATACAATCTATGTATCCGCTTTCATTCATATGAAATAAGGATCTTTTATTTCGACAAAAACGGTTCTTGATTAAGAACCGTTTTCGACAAATGTTTCCGAAATATGTAATTATTTGTTTGTTAGACCTTGTGCATTTGGCATGTAAACTCTTTTTTCGTGAATTGCAGCAACTCTTTTGCGGCAAAAGAAAGGTACTGATTTTTCCCCCAAATAATGGCGAGCCTCCAGCTGATTGAAGGGTTTACGACTTTTATGGATTTCACAGTGGTGGGTAATTGCTGACAAATGCTTTCTGGTAAAAGCGAAATTCCCAGTTTACTTGAAACCATTTCCTCGATAAAAGACCGTTGTGAGCATTCTGATATCGTTCGAGGAATGAACCCCACACTACTACAGGCTGAAATAATGAGATCGTTAAGAACAAAATCTTTATTTAATAAAATAAAAGATTCATTTTCCAATTCGGTTAAATTGACCTCTTTCTTGTTCGCTAAAGGATGTGAAGCATGAAGAATGAGATTGAGGTCTTCTTCTAAAAATGAAAAATGATCAAACATCTCATCCTTAGTGGGAAGAACAACAACGCCTACATCAAGTAAATTTTTACTTACATCATCCTCAATTTTTTTTGAGCCGTCTTCGACAATTTGAAAAGTAATTCCTGGATACTTTTCATGAAAAATCCCCATTATTTTGAGGAAAAGACGAGCATCAAAAATGGGAGGCAAGCCAATCCGAATATGTCCTTTTTTAAGTCCTAATAGATTATCTAATTCCATTTCTAGATTATTAAAAGCTCTGTTAATTAATTTTGCCTGCTCTAAAATAACCTGTCCGGTATCCGTTAAGGTTACTTGCTTTCGGGATCGGTCAAACAGGGCAACGCCAAGCTCTTCCTCCAGATTTTTAATCATTTTACTAATAGTAGGCTGCGTAATAAAAAGATGATCAGCAGCACGGGAAAAACTATTAAAATTTGTCACTTCAATAAAATATTGCAAATGTTTGATATCCACGAGCTTACACCTGCTTTTGATTGGTCATTGGAAATTTTCCGCCAGCTTAAAAGCCATAATAGTATGTAATTTCTTGCGTTTGAAAAATAATACTGAAGATTCTTAACCTTTAATGTTATATTACAGTAATTCCTGTACTATTGGAACTATTGTTTTTTGAATTAAATGGAATTGGCGAGTACACCCGAAGAAATGGAGAATCTGCCCTTGAATGTGTAGAATCATTGGCCGGTAGTGTAAAATCCGCTAATTTCCTCGTAGAATCATGAGTCAGAGCCAAATGAAAAAGCCGTTTCTCGTCGTAGAAACGGCCAATTACTTGCGAACACTTTCACTTTCTTACTAGTTTACAAATCTTCCTGCTTTACCATGCGTTTCCCAGTATTCATTTCTTAGATGAACCTTTTGAATTTTTCCTGAGGCCGTTTTCGGTAATTCTTTTACAAAGGTTACTCCGGTAACGGCTTTGAAATGGGCTAGTTTTTCCCTTGAAAAAGCAATGACTTCTTCTTCCGTTAACTGTTGTCCTTCTTTTAATACAACAAAGGCATGTGGAGTTTCTCCCCACTTTTCATGTGGTGCAGCGACTACAGCTGCTTCAAGAATGGATGGATGATCATACAGGACACCTTCTACTTCAATCGAGGAGATGTTTTCTCCACCGCTGATAATAACATCTTTCTTGCGGTCAACAATATCAATGTAGCCATATTCATCAACAGTACCCATGTCACCGGTATAAAGGAACCCGTCACGGATTGCTTCCATTGTGGCGGTTTCATTTTTCCAATAACCCAACATAACACCATTACTTCTCATCACAACTTCGCCGATCTCTTTTCCGTTATGTGCAACATCTTCACCAAACTCATTTACAACCCTTACATCACACCCGATCATGGAATATTCGGCTTTGGCCTTTAATCGATATTGCTCTTTTACAGGCACATCAAGATGCGAGCGGATTGTTGAAATGGTGTTCAACGGGGAAGACTCAGTCATTCCGTAAACCTGAATGAACTCCCAGCCAAGTTCTTTTTCCACACGTGTTACGAACGCAGGAGGAGGGGCGGAGCCAGCAATGACAACCCTTACATTCTGCTGAATTTCAGGAACATTTTTTTCATAGAATTGCATTAATGAATTGAGTACGGTAGGTGCCATATGCATAACGGTAGCTTTGTGTTGTTCTAATGCTTGAAAAATAGTTTCAGGTGTAGCCTTTCTTAAGCAAACCTGTGCAGCACCGTTAGCCGTATAATAAAATGGTGAACCCCATCCGTTAACATGGAACATTGGCAGTACATGCACTAAAACATCTTGATCAGATACACGTAAATGGTGCATGCAGCTCATGGCGTGCATGTAGTTATTTCGATGTGTAAGCATAACGCCTTTAGGATTTCCGGTTGTACCGCTGGTATATAAAAGACTGCAAACGTCATTTTCGTCAAGTTCTTCACGGTCAAACAGGAGAATGCTTTGAGTAGCAAGCCACTGGTCGTAGCTTGTCTCTTCTGTGAGCTCATCCTTATAATGAACGATAATTTTTTCTACTGTTACTAGTTTGTCTTTGATGGGAATGATTAAGTGATAGAGGTCTTGGTCGACAAATAGTACCTTCGCTTCGCTGTGGTTTAGAATGAAGAGATAATCATCGGGCTTTAATCGGATATTTAACGGCACCATTATAGCGCCTAATTGAAAGATTCCATAGAATCCTTCGAGCATTTCAACTGAATTTGGGGCAAGGTAGGCTACCCTGTCTCCTTTTGTTATCCCTAAGTTGCGAAGTCCATGTGATAATTGATTCACTCTGGTGTTTAACTCTTGGTAGGTAAGGGCTCTTTCATCACAAAAAATGGCTTTTTTTGTTCCATAAAGTGATACAGCTCGATCCAAAAAGTGAGTTAAAACTAAAGGTACATTCATCTTATTCTCATTCCCCCTAAAATAGTAAAAATATCAGAATATACCTAATATTAACATTATATAACACAGGTTTATGTCGAAAGTTGTCTGTTATAATACAATTTTTTAGATTTTTTTCAAAAAATAGGGAATTTAGTAACATTATGAAGGTGAAAAAGTATTTAATCGGGAATAAAAACGAAAACAGGCGTCTTTTGGCGCCTGTTTTTCATAATGACGAGAAAGAGTATCTTCTCTGTAATTGTTGTTTTGTAGTAATATATCAAACTACTGTCCCTGCTAGTGGGCCTGTTGATTTCCACTCCGGGCACTCGCTTTCCGCGGGGAGGGGGTCCTGGAGCCTCGCTTTGGCGCCTGTGGGGTCTCCAGTGACCTCTGATCCCGCAGGAGTCGAGTGCCCTCCGCTCCAATCAACAGGGTGGCAAATCAACCTAAAGTATTGCAACACACTTTTTCTAACCTTGCCATGTGTGTTGGAATCTTCTTTATATTTTTGTAGGCTGAAGAAATAAGAGTTTGTAATGAAAAATCAATATGTTTATCAATCAAACGAAGAATATGGGGATTATTATCAATTAATCAATAGATACAAATTAATTTTCATTTTGGCTAGAATCTCTGGTTTAAACATTCACCACATATTTTTATTATTTATTAGTTGAGCTGAAGGTCTTTTTTGAAAACACTCTGTTGACTGGTGCGGAAGGCACGAAGACTCCTGCGGGAGTACGGGGCAGGGGAGACCCCGCAGGAGCGAAGCGACGAGGAGGCTTCCTGGCACGCCCGCAGAAAGCGAAGTGCCTGGAGCGCCAATCAACAGACATGTTGAAAGCAGATATACTATAAATTATTACGGTGGATTATTTAACAAAACCGATCATAAATGGCAAAGCAATAAAAGAGATAAGTGTGGTCCAGAGGATACATTTTGAAACAAATTTAGGCGAGGCATTAAATTTTTCAGCTAAGATGACGGCATTGACGGCAACGGGCATACACGCCAATATAAACAAAACGGAATGCAAGATTCCTTTGACATGTAAGATCGAAAGGCAAAGTAACGCAACAAAGGGTGATAATAGCATTCGTACAAACATTCCAGCCCAGAAAGATAATTGTACCTTAGGGTCTAACTTGGCAACTTTAACGCTTACCATTTGTGCACCTAAGATTGCTAGAACAATCGGTGAATAAGCGTTTGCGATCATAGCAACGCCCTTTGCAACGCCACTGGGCAAGTGGAGATCAAAGCTGCGGAGAACAAGGGCCAAGATCGCAGCATAAATGGATGGGAGTGAAAAAACCGATTTAATAGCATTTTTTACAGAAAATTGGGAGCGAGCTGCAAAATACACGCCAATCGTATTCACGATTACCATTTGCGAAATGACGTAAACCGATGCTTTATCTAAGCCAAGCTTACCAAAAGCCAGTAAAACCAGCGGGAGACCATAATTTACACTGTTTGTGAAGGATGAAACTAGCGTAAGCCCTGATACTTCTGGGGTTGGTAACCTCAAGAGTCTGCCAATACCATTTGCAACTGCCCATAATAATATAAGATCTAAAATAGAAAATGCTAGCGTCATATAGATATCGTTGTGAGAGACTTGGGCTTTCAGTAATGTATCGAGAATAAGGGCGGGGCTTAAATAATATAATGAGACGGTTAATAAGGCTCTCGTTTCAAGGTTTTTATAGCGTGCAAGCAAAGCCCCGATTATAACTGGTATAGAAAGTGGAACAATTACACCAAACAACGTTGAGAATACATTTTGAATCATAAACTATCCCTCTCTATCTCGTTTTTCTATAATTTAAAATATAGCAAAAAATAGGAGAGATACAACAGATTTAAGCCTTTTTTTATTAATCAAACGTTTGATTAATAAAAAAGAGACACGTTAATGTGTCTCGGTAACTTTGGTAACTTTTTGGAGAGAAATCGGTGATTTTAATAGTCTGTAAGCTAAATAGGATGCTAGGATTGCTTTTAAAATATCTCCTGGTATATACACTAAACAGAATTTCGCAGCTGTTAGAACCGAAATATGCATCACGAATGCTTGAACAGGGACACCGATTAAATAGATTAAGAATATCCCTACAGTGAGATTAACGAGTAAAATTTTCCATAACTTTATACTGTGAAAACGGTGGACCAACAATCCGACCAAGCCTGCAGTAATCGGATAAGAGAGCAGGAATCCAGCCGTAGGTCCGACAAAAACGCTAACCCCACCTCGGCCGCCAGATAAAAGCGGCATCCCGGCAGCAACCACTAATAAAAAGACAACCATTGAAAGAAAACCACGTTTCGCACCTAATACGGTACCGGCAAGAAGAACCCCTAATGTTTGCAATACGATAGGAACAGGTGTGAACGACAGCATAATCGGCGGGACAAAACCCATTGCCCCCATAATAGCTGCAAAAAAGCTATGTATGTAAGATCTAAGACCTTCATAATTTACCTCCATGTTTAAAAAGAATAGTATTTTTTCTAATTTTCATTTTATTTTCAAACACGCTATATGTCAACTTAAATTTTAATTTAGTTTACATTAAAAAATTTGGGCTGTGTTACGTTTTAAAAATCCGTGTCAGATTTTATAACAGGTTTATAGAATCTTTTGAATAATAACATTACGATGTTATGTATATTAACAACTAGTAACTTGAGGGGGATTCATCTTGGTAAAGGAAAAGTTAGTCTTAGTCGGGAATGGAATGGCAGGTGTTCGCTGCATTGAGGAAATTTTAAAACTCGAGCCTAACCGCTTCGAAATTTTTATCTTTGGAAGTGAACCACATCCTAATTACAATCGCATCCAGCTTTCGAAGGTGTTACAAGGTGATACATCCATAAAGGACATCACGATTAACGATTGGAGCTGGTATGAAGAAAATAAAATTCATTTATATCCTGGGGAAACAGTTGTCAAAATTGACCCAGCCAATCAAATCGTCATTTCAAATAAAGGCCGCATGGTCGAATATGACAAATTAATTCTGGCAACCGGCTCTGTTCCTTTTATTCTGCCAATCTCTGGGGCTAATAAAAAAGGAGTAACGGCTTTTCGAGATATAAGTGATTGCGAAAAGATGATCGAGTATTCGAAGAAATATAAGAAGGCAGCTGTCATTGGCGGAGGTTTATTGGGTCTTGAGGCAGCAAGGGGGCTTCTAAACCTAGGAATGGAAGTAGATGTCATTCATATAGGCAGCCACTTAATGGAAAGGCAGCTTGATTCCATTGCAGGGAAACTGCTACAAACAGAGTTGGAAAAACAAGGGATGAATTTCCTGCTGGAAAAGCATACAAAAGAGATTCTTGGCGGTGAACATGTTGAAGGATTAAGCTTTAGTGATGGTCAGGAAATACAAGCAGACTTAGTTGTCATGGCAGTGGGAATCGTGCCCAATGCCAAGTTGGCTCAAGATAGCGGTATTTCCATTCATCGCGGCATTCTTGTCAATGACTACATGGAAACGAGCCATTCCAATATATATGCAGTCGGAGAATGTGCGGAACACAGGAGCATGATCTATGGGTTAGTTGCACCACTATATGAGCAAGGTAAGGTATTGGCCCAAAGGATTTGTGGTATGCAAGAAACACCCTACACTGGCTCGACGGTATCAACCCAATTAAAGGTTTCAGGCGTAGATGTTTTTTCAGCAGGACAAATAGTGGAAGATCAAGGTACGAAAACAATGAAGTCTTTCAATGATTATCATGGGACATATAAAAAAATTCTCATTAAAGAAGGCATGATCGTTGGCGCTGTTTTGTTTGGTGATACAAGTGAAGGGAATCGGTTATTAAATCTTATAAAAAAAGAAGCAGATATTTCAGCCTATATAACAGCGGAACACAAGGAACAAGAAGGTGTTAGTTTGGTAGCGGCAATCGCTGATGAAGAAATCATTTGCGGCTGCAATGGGGTAACAAAGGGAGCTATTGTGAATGCAATTCAATCACAAGGATTGACGACAGTCGAACAAGTGAAAGGATGCACGAATGCATCTAGATCATGCGGCGGCTGCAAATCGTTAGTTGCCGATATACTAGCGTACACCTTAGGTGATCAATTTAACAAAGCGGAACAAAAAGAGCCGATTTGCAGTTGTACAACGTTATCAAGGGATGAGGTCGTTGAGGAAATCCGTAATAAGGGTCTTACCCATATAAAAGAAGTCATGAATGTTCTTGGCTGGGGAACAGATGATGGCTGCTCCAAATGCAGGCCTGCCCTCAATTACTATTTAGGAATGCTCGATCCTCTTCATTATGAAGATGAGCGAGAATCGCGATTTGTTAATGAAAGGCTCCATGCCAATATTCAAAAGGATGGGACCTATTCCGTTGTCCCAAGAATGTATGGCGGGGTAACGAATGCTGAGGAGCTTCGGAAAATTGCCAATGTCGCTGAGAAATACAATGTCCCATTAATTAAACTGACAGGCGGACAACGAATTGATTTGCTTGGGGTCAAAAAGGAAGACCTTCCAAGTATGTGGGCCGATCTTGAAATGCCCTCAGGCTATGCTTATGGAAAATCATTGAGGACGGTAAAAACTTGTGTAGGGCAAAACTTTTGCCGATTTGGGACACAGGACTCGATTGGAATGGGTATTAGAATGGAAAAGAAATTTGAGAGGTTAAGTACACCACATAAAGTAAAAATGGCGGTATCTGCCTGTCCACGGAACTGCGCTGAATCGGGCATAAAAGATCTAGGCGTGGTTGGTGTTGATGGAGCATGGGAAATTTATGTCGGCGGTAATGGAGGAACACATCTTCGAGCAGGTGATCTTCTTTGCAAAGTGAAACACGAGGAAGAAGTACTCGAAGTCACTGGAGCGTATCTCCAATATTATCGGGAGACAGCTCATTATTTAGAGCGTACCTCCAAATGGGTGGAACGCAAGGGACTCGAAACGATTAAAACGGTGCTTGAAAACAAACAGACCCGACAAGAGCTGAATGAGCGTTTAGATTTAGCATTAAGCGTATTGAACGATCCATGGGAGGAAGCCATTCATAGTAAAAAAATTCAGCAGGAGCTTTATGAGAGTGTTAATGTGCCAGTTGAAATGAATTAAGGGGGGAAAAATGATGGAGGTTACCCAATATCGCATCAAAGTGGCAAAAATAACTGATTTACCGATGAATCTTGGAAAAACGGTAAAAATTGGGGCTCTGGAAATTGCCTTGTTCCGTCTGGCAAATGGAGATGTTCGGGCAATTGAGAACCGCTGCCCGCATAAAGGCGGTGTATTAGCGGAAGGAATCCTTAGCGGAGAGCATGTTTTCTGTCCAATGCATGATTGGAAAATCAGTGTTGTCGATGGGAAGGTCCAAGAGCCCGACTTCGGCTGTGTCAAAATCTATGAAACTGAAATTGTAAATGAGGATGTAATTGTGATTTTGTAGAAAGAAAAACATGACTTGGAGGTCAAATCTAGAGAGAAATCAGCTCGGTTATAATGCTTATATGAGTGATTACTCACTATAAAAAAATAACAGGAACAATATTTGATTTCTGTTATTTTTTTTGCGACAACATTGGAGGTAAGAGCATGAAAAACGAAACGATTTATAAGGGAAACAAAAAAATTCTTTTTTTAACGACATTCGCCTTTTTTCTTACATTTGTAGTGTGGTTTAATATGGCTCCGTTCGCCACAACGATTATAAAGGTACTTCACTTATCAAAAGAGGAAATGGGAATTTTAATGAGCTTTAACGTTGCCTTAACCATTCCTGCCCGAATGATCGTTGGTTTGTTAGTGGACCGATTTGGACCAAGAAAGGTTTACTCTGCATTGTTGATAAGCATGAGCATCCCCTGTTTTTGCTTTGCACTAGGCACTTCTTTTTGGCAGCTGTTTATCTCTAGACTTTTTCTAGGAGTAATCGGAGCAGGGTTTGTGATTGGGATTCGAATGGTTTCAGAATGGTTTCCTGAAAAACAAATTGGTTTGGCAGAAGGAGTCTATGGAGGCTGGGGAAATTTCGGTTCTGCAGCAGCCGCTTTTACCTTGCCCCTTCTTGCGCTTTGGATGGGGGAGAGAACGGCTGGCGCTACTCCATCCTGCTAACCGGAGCGGCATCACTTATTTATGGTGTTTTCTATTATTTTTCTGTTCAGGATACACCAAAAGGAAAAAGCTATAAACGGGCCAAACGGGGAGGTACACTGGAAGTCACATCTCTGAAGGATATGTTTGGATTAATGATGATGACGTTTCCTATGTATGGTATTTTAGGTGTTCTTATCTGGAAACTAGCCACAACATCGCTGATCACAAACAATGTTGCTGCTATCATTTATGGCCTGCTCGCTATTTTTTACCTTGTTAATCTTACTAAAATATGGACAGATAACAATGAGATCTTCGACAAGGAAATCCCTGAAAGTGAAAAATATTCATTCGCACAAGTGGCCATTCTTAATTTTGCTTATTTGATTACTTTCGGCTCAGAGCTTGCGGTTGTATCCATGCTTCCGATGTTTTTTCAGAATACCTTTAACTTATCCGTGATTCACGCAGGCATGATCGGTTCCAGTTTTGCTTTTATGAACCTGGTTGCCAGGCCTCTTGGCGGATTCGTGAGTGACCGATTTGGCAGGAAGAAAACCTTATTATTCGTTTTACTCTGCTTAAGTATTTGCTACTTTGGTATGTCCATGATTTCTGCCAAATGGCCATTAATTCTCGCTTTGGTGTTAACCGTAGGTTGTTCGATTTTTGTTCAGGCAGGTGCAGGATCTGTGTTTTCGTTTGTGCCTCTGATCAAAAAGCGGATAACGGGTCAAATAAGCGGCATGGTGGGGGCCTTTGGGAATATTGGCGGCGTAGCTTTTTTAACAGTCTTGAGCTTCGTGAGCCCTTCCATCTTTTTTCGGGTGATTGGCATTGTTGCAATTTCCTGCTTTGCGATTGCGATTTTCCTTAAAGAACCTGTTCTTCAAGAAAACCGTCTTATTGCTGATAAAAAAGAAATTAAGGTCGGATCAGCAGCAAGGGGATTTGATCGGGTATGAATAACTTTCTTTCAAACTTTCAAGCTAAATCCAAGGAATTTAATAGTGAAAAAATTTATGATGCGAGATGCCCGTACTGCAGTGTTCAATGCACGATGCAGGTCATAGAAGAAAGAATAGTCAACAGGAAAAGGTATAAAGTGAAACCAAATAAAGAGGATCCAACATCTGAAGGCAGGTTATGCATAAAAGGGATCAACGCTCATGAACATGCCGTCAATCATGAGCGTCTTTATTATCCAATGGTCAAAGTGGACGGTGAATTTCAGCGGTCATCATGGGATTTTGCCATTCGCTATATTTGTGAAAAATTTCAGCAGCTGCAGTCCGAACACGGGGCAGATACAATTGGGGTTTATGGCGGCGGTTCATTAACGAACGAAGAGGCCTATCTGCTGGGCAAATTTGCAAGAGTGGGCTTAAAATCCAAATACATTGATTATAATGGGCGGTTTTGTATGTCTTCAGCAGCAACAGCAGCTAACTTCGCTTTTGGAATGGATCGTGGTCTAACTTTCGAATTAAACGATATCCCTCAAGCCGAGTGTATTATTCTCGCGGGAACAAACATTGCTGAATGTCAGCCAACATTAATGCCCTATTTTTTAAAAGCAAAGAAAAACGGCAGCTTTATCATTGTGATTGACCCAAGGGAAACACCGACAACGAAACTGGCTGATCTTCATATTAAAATAAAGCCTGGCACAGACAGGATACTAGTAAATGGAATCCTAAAGGTTTTAATGGAAGAGGGCTATACCCACAAGGACTTTATCGGGGAGCGGACAAAGGGCTTCCAAGAACTGAATACTTATCTTCAATCTATTAATTTAGCAGAAATAACGTTGATGACAGATGTGTCGGAAAATGAAATTAAGCTTGCTGCAGAAAAATTTGGAAAAGCGAAGACAGGGATCGTACTAACGGCAAGAGGAGCAGAGCAGCATTCGACCGGTGTGGAAACGGTGAAAAATTATATTAATCTTGTTTTAGTTACAGGTAAAATTGGCAAACCCAGCTGCGGGTATGGAGCAATTACTGGTCAAGCAAACGGCCAGGGAGGCAGGGAACATGGGCAAAAAGCCGATCAGCTTCCAGGGTATCGATCGATTATGAATCCTGAACATCGGCGTTATGTCGCTGGTGTTTGGGGGATTGAGGAACATGATCTTCCGGCAAAAGGTGTCTCTGCCTATGAGATGATTGAAAAAATGGCGGAAAAGGAAATAAACGGACTTTTGATAATGGGATCCAACCCTGTCGTATCGAATCCAAATGCTCTTTTTGTTGAAAAAGCCCTAAAACAACTCGATTTTTTAGTGGTAGTCGACTTATTTTTATCCGAAACAGCAAGGATGGCGGATGTTATTTTACCGACGACGTCATACTTAGAGGATACCGGAACACTGACAAATTTGGAGGGAAGGGTAGTCCTAAGGGAAGGGAACCGCAGGAATCCAGGCGAAACAAAGCATGATTGGGAAATTCTCAGAGATCTAGCTTTTGGGTTAGGAAAAGGGCAGTACTTCTCATATTCCAACGCCCAGGAAATATTTGATGAGCTTCGGCTGGCAAGTAAAGACGGTATTGCGGATTATTCCGGGATCACCTACCAGCGGTTAAAGGAGGAGCAAGGAGTATTTTGGCCATCGCCATTGGAGGGGCATCGCAGGAGTGTTCTTCTTTTTGAAAAGAGCTTTGCCCATGAGGACGGAAAGGCAGTAATTTCGACAGTGATAAATCGTGACCTAAAGGAGCCTGTTAACGTGGAATTCCCATTATTGCTGACGACAGGCCGGGTCATGCATCACTACTTAACTGGAGTGCAAACAAGAAAAAGTCCAAAGCTAAAGCAGCTTTGTGATGAGCCGCTTTTATCCATTCATCCTGAAACCGCCAAAAAGTATCAATTGGATGATCAAGTATTAGCCAAAGTGCAATCAAAATGGGGCAGTGCTGTATTAAGGATTTGTTATACAGCTGGAATACGGGAGGATACTCTTTTTGTTGCTTTTCATTGGGGGGATCTACAAAGCATAAATCGGGTGGTAAACCCAAATCTAGACCCAAGTTCCAAAATGCCAGAGTTTAAAGTAACTCCTGTTACAATTAGTAGGTTTTAGTAGTAAGGAATCTAACAAACAAACGAGCGCTTACATTTTTAAGCGCTCGTTGCGACAAAATCGCTGACATATTTGTTAAAGAGATCCTTTTTCTCAATATTACTAAGGTGTCCAGTGTTCTTTAATAAGGCGGTTCGTGCCCGTCTTAAAAATATACCCATCATATATAGGTTTATTGAAGGTGTAACCTTATCATGGGTACTTCCGATCAGCAGGACAGGTTTTTTTATCGTTGGAAGGATAAAAAAGTAGTTAATTCCTAATGATGCTTTTGCGGACTCAAGATATGTGTCTCGAATATGAAAGGCCTTTTTTGCCTCTTCCTTGTATTTAGAATCGTACAACCCTCTTGTCACAATGTGGTCTACCAATGTTTCTTCGCCTTCTTGCAGCAATTTGCGTGACTCGGTGAGGATTCGTTGACCTAATATTGAAGGAACATAAGAAGTGGTGTTAGAAAGAATTAATCCTCTTACCATTTCAGGTCGTTGCCGGTACAATTCCTGAGCAACAATTCCGCCTAACGATAATCCACAAAAGAAGGCTGAGCGGATTTTTAGATGTTCCAACAATTCAATGACGTCTGAAGCAAAGTTCTTAACGGTTAGGTCTTCGTTTAAATCTGTTTCCCCGTGGCCTCTTAAATCAGGAATAATTAATCGATAATGATTGGCGAGTTCATGCTGTGGAGCCCAAGCCTCTTTTTTACTGCCAAGACCATGAATCAGTACAATAGGCTTTCCTTTCCCTAGATCGTCGAACTTTAACATTTTCACTACCCCTCATTTCATTCCCTCAAAAAGCAACTACAAAACGTTGATATTTCTAGGCACTAATGTGTAGGAGGGAAATAATTTATTAAAAACAGTATGAACAAAAGTTGTTTAAAGCAAACCGCTGCAACTGTTAAATTACCGACCAACCCATATTCTTGCCTTAAAACGAAAGATGATAGTTATTCATCCCCAAAAGGCCGGTTGTAAGCGTAAGCAAAATTTGAGACAAATGGGGAAAATGTTGCATTCCGAAAAATATGCAATCGACAGAGCTCTTCCATTTTTCGATTTCTGATCTAAATGTCTGTATATTTTTATGCAATAAGACAAAATTTGTGCAAGTACCTTGAAAATTGTTCGTATGGCCGTTTTTTTTAGAGAAATGATAATATGGAGAAAAATGGTTTTTGGCTTCAACGAAGGAGGTTGATTTTGAATGGATTTAATTGAAAAAGCATTGCAGGTTGCAGCTATGGCTCATGATCATCAATACCGTAAAAAGACCAAGATTCCGTATATCACTCACCCAGTAGCGGTAGGGATGATCTTAATGAAAGCAGGTTATGATGATGAACTTATTGCTGCTGGTATTTTACATGATACGGTTGAAGACACACCGCTTACCTTGAAAAATATAGAGGAAACTTTTGGGCTAAAGATTGCCAGGATTGTTGAGGGATGTTCGGAACCTGATAAGACACTAGGTTGGGAAGACAGAAAAAAGCATACAATTGAGTATTTAAAGACAGCACCCCTTGAGATCCGCGTTGTTGTATGTGCTGATAAACTGCATAATATTCGATCGATCAGTGATGATTATGAACAAATGGGAGAAGATGTATGGACGAAGTTTAAGCGAGGAAAGGATCAACAAAAATGGTACTACCAAAATGTACTGGCAAGTCTGGGATTGCAATCTTCATTTAACTTGCTTGAGGAATTAGAAATTGAAGTTAATCGGTTATTCAATTAATAGCAGCCCAAAGAATATAAAATGGATCCTGTAAATTATCGCAGGGTCTTTTTATTATTTGAAAATAAATAATTTTGTATAATAATCACTATATTTAAAAAATAATTTAATGACCGTTTATATATCAATATGCGATTATTCTTATCTAAATTATATATTGTTAATATGAATCAAATGAGTTAAAATGAGTTTATGTTATTTTAAGAAAGTTTTGGATAAAGAACTTCCTATTTTAAAATACTTTTATGTAGGGAGATATATCTTTGTCTGTCTAAATACTATATAGATGGGGGAGAGACATTAGTGAAAAAGATCAGTTTGGCGTGGCAAATTTTCATTGGTTTAATACTCGGAATCATTGTTGGTGCGATTTTTTATGGTAATCCACATGTTGAGCAAATTCTTACACCATTTGGTGCTATATTCTTACGATTAATTAAAATGATTGTTGTTCCGATCGTTATTTCATGTCTAGTCGTTGGGGTTGCAGGTGCAGGTGACATGAAGTCATTAGGAAAACTTGGTGGAAAAACGCTGATTTACTTTGAAGTCATCACTACCATTGCAATTGTTGTCGGACTGCTGGTAGCGAATATGGTTCATCCAGGTACAGGTGTTGACCGTTCACAGCTTATTAAATCAGATATGACCGCTTATGTAACAACTGAAAAAGCAACAGAGTCACATTCGAAAATTGATACATTTGTAAATATCGTACCGACTAACGTTGTTCAAGCATTTGCAAATGGCGATATGTTATCGATTATTTTCTTCTCTGTTATGTTCGGACTTGGTGTTGCCGCAATCGGTGAAAAAGGTGAGCCGATTTTGAAATTCTTTAGGGGAACGGCAGATGCCATGTTTTATGTTACTAACCAAATCATGAAGGTTGCCCCAATCGGTGTTTTTGCCTTAATCGGTGTTACCGTTTCTAAATTTGGTTTATCATCTCTTATTCCGCTCGGAAAACTTGTTATCACTGTTTATGGCGCTATGATCTTCTTTGTGATCGTTGTCCTTGGAATTGTTGCCAAAATGGCAGGATATAATATCTTTAAGCTTTTAGGTTACCTAAAGGACGAGTTAATTTTAGGTTATTCAACAGCCAGCTCGGAAACGGTTCTACCAAGAATAATGGAAAAAATGGAGAGAATCGGTTGTCCAAAAGGAATCACTTCTTTCGTTATTCCTACAGGCTACTCTTTTAATCTTGATGGTTCGACCCTTTATCAAGCAATTGCAGCATTGTTTATTGCACAAATGTATGGAATTCATTTGAGCATTGGACATCAAATTACATTGGTTTTAATTTTAATGGTAACTTCTAAAGGTATTGCCGGAGTTCCTGGTGTTTCCATCGTGGTCCTTCTTTCTACATTAGGTAGTGTTGGCATTCCAGTTGAAGGTTTAGCGTTTATCTTAGGAGTTGACCGTCTCTTGGATATGGCTCGTACAGCCGTAAACGTTGTTGGAAACTCTTTAGCAGCGATAGTTATTTCAAAATGGGAAGGTCACAAGTTAAAAGACCGTCCAGAAAAAATAGCTGCGTAAAAGTAAATAAGTCGAATAAAACCTGTTCCCTTGGGGGCAGGTTTTTTGATGGTTAATTTCTTACTTTAGTAAAGTACGAAGATTGTAAAGCAGGAACAATGACTGCTTAAATCGAATTGAAAATAACATGAATATAAATAAGGGGGATATCATGTTTATCATTCAGCCATTTGACGAGTTTTTAGGATTAGAATGTGTGAAAATTAGTGAAGGTCGTGTAAAAGTAACATTGCCTGTGAAACCTCTATATATCAATAGTGCAGATGTAGTACATGGAGGCATTATCTCTTCACTTGCAGATGTTGCCATGTGCAATACAGTTGGTGCTGATGAGAATAATGTCCAAAAAGTGGTGACGGTAGATCTGAATGTTACCTTTTTAAAGGGCACAAAGGCGAAATACTTAGTAGCAGACGCACAAGTTTCAAAGGGAGGAAGAAGTCTTACCCATGCAGATTGCATGATTTATGATGACCAGGAAAATCTGATCGCCAAAGCAAAAGCAATTCTTTTTAATAGATAATACAGTTAAAACCTTAGCTCATTCCCGCTATAGGTTTTTTTATTTTTAATAAAATAGTTGTGAAAACTAATGACGTTAGTTAAAATAAAACTAATGATATTAGTTAAAGGGGATTGGGATATGAGAGTGATAAAGGATGGTTTTTTGTACCAATTAACGTTTATGCCAAGTTTTTTCCCGGTTAATTGTTATTTTGTTGAAGAAGAGGATAGTTTAACATTAATAGATGCAGCGCTTTCCTTTAGTTCGAAGGGGATTTTAAACAGTGCACAAAGAATTGGAAAGCCCATTTCAAAAATTATTCTTACACATGCGCACGGGGACCATGTTGGCGCATTAGACCGTTTGAAAGAAGAACTCCCCAATATACCGGTCTATATTTCAAAACGGGATTCACGGTTGATGGAAGGAGATTTATCTCTTGATCTGCATGAAGACCAAAGTCCAATTAAGGGCGGTGTTCCTAAAAGTCTAAAAACGCGGGCTGACGGCTTATTAGAAGACGGAGATACAATCGGTTCCCTTATTGCCATTGAAACTCCTGGTCATACTCCAGGTTCAATGTCATTTTTAGATAAAAGAACAAACACCATTATTGCCGGTGATGCGTTACAATCAAGAGGGGGGATTGCCGTAGCGGGAGATTTGAAACTGTTATTTCCGTTTCCAGCATTCGGCACCTGGAGTAAAAAAACCGCTTTGGTAAGCGCAAAAAAAATTGTTAGCTATCAACCAGAAGTTCTTGCAGTTGGCCATGGGGAGATTATCAAAAAACCAGTTCATGCAATAGAGACGGCAATTTTACATCTGGAAAAATAATGGAATAAAGGGGAAAGAAAGATGTCACCAAGACCAAAAGTAGCACTTGATCTAGAAACCGTAATCGAAGCTGCAGCAGATATAGCCGATCAATTTGGTGTACAGGAAGTTACCTTAGCGAACCTTGCTAAAAGATTAAATATTCGCCCGCCATCCTTATATAATCATGTAGAGGGTTTACCTGGGTTACGAAAAGAATTAGCCATCCTCGGTTTAAATAAATTGTATGCGGAATTATCAGCAACGGCAGTTGGACTTACAGGGGAAAATGCCATCATAGAATTAAGTAAAACCTATATTAACTTTGCAAGGAAACATCCAGGGCTATATGAAGCAACCTTACTTGCCCCTGACCCAAAGGACCAGGATGTTCAATTATCTGGCGGAAAAATTATCGACTTAACCATTAATGTTTTACGGGAATATGATTTAGAAGGGGATAGTGCCTTGCATGCTGTAAGAGGGCTTCGCAGCATTTTGCATGGCTTTTCCTCATTGGAGCAAAAAGGCGGACTTGAGCTTGCACTTGACTTGGATGTCAGCCTAAGGTTAATCATAAAAGCTTTCCTTGCTGGGATTGGGGAATTAAAAAAATAGATCTTGATCTACAGGATAGTAATGCAAACCTAGCTATATTATGATTATGATAAGAAGATTAGTAAAAGGATGGTTAACTTGAGTAAACAGAATAAGCTAGGTTTGGTAGTGGATGTTGAAACAACGGGATTGGGTCCGGATTCAGATGAAGTCATTGAGCTTGCTTTAAAGTTATTTTCTTATCGGAATGAAACCGGTGAAGTGATTGAGATTCTTGAGGAAGATTCCTTTTTAAGGGAGCCTAAATCGAGCTCAGCACTTAAAAATTATAATCAGGCATTTAAGGTTCATGGTATTCCCTTTGAATCGGTACGAGGAAAAAGTTTTTCAGATATGAAGATTAAAACTTATTTCCACCGGGCCGATTCTGTGTTTGCTCACAATGCTTCTTTTGACCGTAGTTTTTTGTACCGGCTTTATCCTGAGGTAAATGATTTAAAATGGTATTGTACAATGCGGGGGGTTCCATGGAAAAAATACGGATTTCCTAACGGAAAGCTCTTGACCCTTTTACAATCTCATCAGATAACAGAATTTCAAACACACCGAGCAATGGATGATATTACATACCTCCTGGAGCTCCTCAAAAAGACTAGTCCGAATGGTAACCTTTACCTTCGTGAGGTTCTTGAAAAAGGACCGATGAGAAAATACCAATCAGCCGGACAGGCAAAAATGGGCTAAAACGAATGATAGACAGGGCTAGGCTTACCTTACCTAGTCCTTTTTTGTTTTAAAAAGAAAATATATAAAAAAGCAACATATAAATGTTACAATTAAGTGAACAAAATTTACATTTATATGGTGATTACAGTGGAGTTTTTTTACCTATACCTATTTTTTACATTTAGCATCAGCCTGTTTATCTTTTTAAAAAAAATATATGTCAGTACAGCTGCAATGGCCGTCGTTATGTCATTAGGGATCACGACACAGGGTGTTCTTTTAAATTTCTTTGGAACCCGATTTTTTTATAGCATACCTGGAAGAATCCTTAGTATTGTTGATTTGGTCTTATGGAGCTCTTTTGTATTTTCCTTTTTGTTAGCTTGCCTCAATAAAAAATTTAATGAATTGCATTATTCGAATCCCATTAATCGTTTTGGGATCGGGACATGGGTTGCTGGAACTTCAATATGTGGAATCTTGCTTGACAAGCAGTTTAACGAATGGGGCGTGTTCGTGAAAATCCTTTTATGCATGAATATAGGTCTATGGGCTTTATATATATGGATTTCGTTACGAGCACTAGTAGATGTAATAAAAAAACGTCTTACCCACCGCGTTCATGGTGTCCTTTTACTTACAACGGTAAGTACGCAATCCATCGTGCTATTGGCTAGTACAGTTTACAAAGGTGTACCAGAATCAATTGCTCTTTTTTTCACAATATTTGGGATTAGTTTCTATATCGTTAGTGCTTTATTGATTATTAAGCGGTATAGTAAGCTCGGGTCATGGTCGATCCGAATGGATTGGAATAATACCAACTGTATTCTACATGGAGCATTGTCCATAACAGGGCTCGCCTGTCTTGTTTCGCATTTGTTAACAAAGCAAAGTGTGATGATCCTTTGGATTTGTGCCGCCATTGTATTTCTGGTGATCGAAATAGTTGAGCTTGTGAGGCTTTTTATCCGAATTAAATATGATGGATGGAAGCAGGCTATGTTCGTTTATGATGTCAGTCAATGGAGCCGAGTATTCACGTTTGCAATGTTCTATACTTTTACGTATTTAAGTCAATCGAATTCATCTTCCTTTCCTTTTTATGTTCAAAGATTAATTATTATCTCAGGGATATGGGTGATTTTTACATTAGTTATTTTTGAAATTGGACTTGTAGTAAAATCCATTGTTGAAAATTACCCAAGAAAGTGGAGAAAACGAAATTCACCAAGTGAATTTCATTCTTCTTTTTAACGAAGTTTTGACAAAAGCAATGAGAAATTTACAAAGTTTTCGGCGATTTAGACTTGAAATTGGCGATAATTTATCGACATTTGTATAATGACAATAAACATCTTTACAAAACTTAAACTTTTAATAAAATCGATATATGTGTATCGATATTTTTTTGGAATAATAATAAGATAGGGAGGGGAAAAAGTGGAACCGATTATACGCCTGGAACATGTCTTTTTTTCTTATAAAATCAATGAACAAACTTCCGTTCCAGTCTTAAAAGATGTATCTTTTAAGATTTTCCCTGGAGAATACGTCGCCATTATTGGACACAATGGCTCTGGCAAGTCAACATTATCCAAGCATTTAAACGGCTTATTGAAACCAAATTCGGGTGATGTGTGGGTTCATGGACTGAATACGAACGACGAAAGTAAAAAGAGGGAAATCCGCCAAGCAGTTGGCATGGTTTTTCAGCATCCAGATAATCAAATTGTTGCGACAATTGTAGAAGAAGATGTGGCATTTGGTCTTGAAAACATTGGAGTTCCCAGGGAAGAAATGAAGAAGCGAATTGATGAGGCATTAAGTGTTGTGAAGATGTCTGATTTTCGCAAAAGGCCGCCACATCATCTATCGGGAGGACAAAAACAAAGGGTTGCTATCGCAGGAGTGTTAGCAATGCATCCCGATTGTATCGTGTTTGATGAAGCAACAAGTATGCTCGATAGCTTTGGCCGTAAAGAAGTTCTTCAAGTTATGAAAAACATGAATGATATGGGAATGACGATTGTTACGGTCACTCACCGAATGTCCGAGGCAGCCGAAGCAGACCGCATAATTGTGGTCGAGGGCGGACAAGTTGTGATGGATGGATCACCACGCGAAATTTTTCAACATAAAGATCAATTAACTGAGCTTCAATTGGATGTACCATCTGTTAGCCAAATAGCTGAAATCATTCACAAACAATTTCCAAACTTTTCAAATGATTTGATTCAAGAAGATGAGCTCGTCTCTGAAGTAGTAAGGCTAGGTAGGAATACAGGGGGGAATAAAGCTGAACAGTCCCAAGCAACCTCTCATTGAGGTAGATAATTTATCGCATACATATATGAAAAACACTCCAATGGAACATGTTGCGCTAAAAGGCGTAAATATGTATGCGGAAGCAGGAGAATGTATTGCCATCATTGGGCATACTGGTTCGGGAAAATCGACGTTAATTCAGCATTTTAATGGGTTAATGAGACCCGAAGCAGGAAAGGTTGTAATCGATGGGCATGATTTATCAAAAAGAACTGTCGACCTGAAAAAACTGCGGCGAACAGTTGGCCTTGTTTTTCAAAATCCAGAAGATCAAATTTTTGAGAAAATTATTGGTGATGACATCGCCTATGGGCCATTTAAGCTTGGATTGCCACTGAAAGAAGTGAGGGAGCGGGTTAAATGGGCAATGGGTGTAGTTGGACTGGATTTTGAAGAAATGAAG
Organism: Neobacillus sp. PS3-12; assembly: GCF_030915385.1. Lineage (GTDB taxonomy): Bacteria > Bacillota > Bacilli > Bacillales > Cytobacillaceae > JAEVLT01. Next base: position 3,145,017 of record NZ_CP133268.1, read on the forward strand.
GACCGTCAAACTTTTGCCCTAAGCGGCGGGCAAAAACGAAAAGTTGCACTTGCCGGCATATTGGCGTTAAAACCAAAAATTTTGGTTCTTGACGAGCCAACTGCAGGGTTAGACCCAAGGTCCAGAAATGAATTGTTAGATAAAATTAAGTATCTGAATAAGGAAGAAAAGTTAACGGTGTTATTTGTTTCACACAATATGGAGGAAGTGGCCTTTTTAGCTGATCGAGTTTATGTAATGGCAAATGGAACGGACGTATTAAATGGAACACCTAAAGAAATTTTTTCAGATAAAGAAAAACTTGAGCGTTTCCAAATCGGAACACCTGAAACCGTCCAGGTTCTTTATCGACTTGCCGGCCTTGGATACAAGGTTAATACATCGGCCTTTACAATCTCAGAAGCATCCACCGAAATTATGAAGGTTCTTACCAGTGCAGAGGGGGGGCACAATGGCTAGTGAATTTGAACTGACCCGGAATATTACCATCGGGCAGTATGTGCCAACGGATTCTTACATCCATCGATTAGACCCAAGAATTAAGTTATTCTTATTTATCATTCTTGTATTAGCGATTGCCTTTAATACGAGTTATATCGGAAACCTTATTGGCCTTATCTTATCTTTTTATTTATTTTGGGCATCAAGAATTCCTATTAGCTATGGTCTGTCAGGTGTAAAGCCGGCGATTCCTTTTATTGTTATCTTAGCAATCTTGCAGCTGCTTTTTCAGGGTGAGGTTTTTTCACACGGAAGGGTATTTGTACATTACGGATTTATTCTGATTACGAGTGAAAGCATTCGTTTAGTTATTGTTTCAACTGTTCGGTTTATAGAAATTATCTTTTTAAGTAGTGTGTTAACTCTATCCACATCGATCACAGAGTTAACACATTCGATCCAAAGTTTATTAAGTCCACTTCATAAAATTAAATTTCCAGTCCATGAAATTTCATTAATCACCACGATTGCGATTCGCTTTGTTCCCACCTTTGCAATGGAAATGGAAAAAATGATGAAGGCGCAGGCATCAAGAGGCGCTGATTTTGGATTCCGGGAGCTGGTGGAGGATCATCCAAAGAACGAAGGATATGTTCCCGATTATCATTCCTTTATTTAATACAGCCTTATCCAGGGCTGAAGATCTTATTTTAGCGATGGAGTCACGCTGCTATACTCCAGGCGGTGAGCGGACATCCTTTCTAGTTTATAAAGCTGGGATGAAGGATTACATCATTCTTGTTATTGGAATAATAATTGCCTTGTTTTTGTTTTTATATAGCTTTCCTTATTAAGTTCTTGGAGAAAAAATTAAGGGTGTTTAAAAGGAGGAGCATGCAGTGAAAAAGTCATTAACGGTACGGGATATCGTTATTGCTGGTGTTTTGGGGGCAGTTGCGATTTTATTAGGTGTTACGAGGCTGGGGTATATTCCAGTTCCAACTGCAGCTGGTAATGCAACGATTATGCATATACCAGCGATTATCGGTGGTATTATGCAAGGACCCGCTGTGGGTCTAATTGTCGGTGCAATCTTTGGAGTGTCTTCGTTTTTAAATGCAACAGTACCACTGTTTAAAGATCCCCTTGTAGCGATTGTACCGCGCTTGTTTATTGGAATCGTGGCATGGCTTGTCTATGCAGGCATTCACCGCAAGAGTGAGTTCCTGGCTATTGCTATTTCATCATTTTTAGGGACATTAACAAATACGGCGCTGGTGCTGGGTATGGCGGTAGTCCGTCATTACATGGATGCAAAGGTAGCTTGGACTGTAGCGATAACAAATGGAATTCCTGAGGCAATTGTGGGAATGATCGTGACATTAGCAGTTGTTTTGTCATGGAAACAAATTGGGAAAAGCAAAAAGTCAAAGATATCTGATGATGTTGAATGATGGGACAAATTACAGATGTACCTGGTGTAAAGGTCGGACAAAAAGAGAATATGGACGCCTTAACGGGCTGTACAGTTGTTCTTTTTGAAGATGGAGCTGTTGGGGGAGTAGATGTAAGAGGGTCTGCTCCCGGCACGAGAGAAACCGATTTGTTGAACCCAATCAACCTCGTTGAAAAGGTTCATGGTATTCTTTTGAGCGGCGGCAGTGCATTTGGCTTGGATGCTGCGTCTGGTGTGATGCAGTACTTAGAGGAAAAGGGAATTGGTCTTGATGTAGGTGTCGCCAAGGTCCCCATTGTTCGGGGGCAGTTCTGTTTGACCTTGCTGTGGGCGATTCAAAGGTGCGTCCCAATAAAGAAATGGGTTATGAAGCGGCACAATTAGCTTCCTCAGAAAAATTCAAAATAGGTAATGCTGGAGCAGGATGCGGGGCAACAGTCGGCAAACTGGCTGGACCTGACTACTGTATGAAAGGAGGACTAGGCAGTGCTTCGATCCGTTTAGAAAGCGGGATTGTCATTGGAGCTATTGTGGCTGTAAATGCAGTGGGCGAGGTCCGTGATCTGGCTGCTGGAAAAATAATGGCTGGTGCCTATGATCGAAAAAGGAACACAATGATTGATAGTATGGCATTACTTGAGAAAAACTACCAAGCGGTCATTCCGGCGGGCACCAATACCACGATTGGCGTTGTAGCCTTAAATGCTAATTTAACAAAGAGTGAGGCTAACAAAGTTGCGCAAATGGCGCAGGATGGATATGCAAGGACCATTTATCCAGTACATACCATGAACGACGGTGATACCATTTTTGCAGCAGCAACTGGTGGAATCCGAATTCCAGTCGACATGGCTGGAGCCTTGGCGGCAAAGGTCATGGAATTGGCCATTTTAAATGCGATCCAATCAGCAGAAGGTATTGCGGGTATACCTGCCTATCAAGATATTTAAAGTACCCAAAAGGATTTCATTTTATCGGAGTCCTTTTTTCTTTCGGCTGTTTCTCTTAATTTGTAAATTTTTTGGAAAAAGTTACGATTGTTATCACTCTTTTTTTTGATAGATTTAAGTGAAAGTAGGCTTTTTTCGAAACTCAGAATAGAGGGTGTCTCCTGGAGACACCCTCTAAAATGCTTTCTTTGAATCAGCCTTGCCTACAAACATATTGGTCGCACGTTCCCAAGGCTTACCCATCCAGCGGCGATAAGCAAAGCAGCCGCGCAGCCATTCATCGGCACCTTGTGCAAGCCAAACTCCCAGAATTCCCAAACCATAGTAAACACCAAGTAAATAACTGAATCCTACTGCGACTCCCCACCCGGCAGCGGCATCATCTGAGTAATGGCTCAGCACCAAGGTTGCAATAATCCCCATGCCCATATGAAGGGCGAGTTCGATAAAAAGCGGCCATGAAATACTAAATAGTGTCTGTTCTTGATAGCGATTTGTTTGAACGTCCAAAACAGTTTTCCCCTTCATTTAAAAATTACATAGTTTCCATTTTACAACTAAAAATAAAAAAACCTGACCCATATGAGGGACCAGGTCTTAGTTAAGATATGATTTAATTATGGAAGATATGGTCAATTTTTTCAATTTCCTCTTGGGATAAGCTAATTTCTAAGGTTTTCAGGTTTTCCATCACTTGATCTGGCTGTTTTGCCCCTGGAATTAACGCATCAATCGAATCTCTTGTCAGGTACCAGGCAAGAACAACATGGGCTGTTTCAGCATCTTTAGCCTGAGCGATTTCTCGGATTTTCTCAACCTTCTCAAGATTTTTTAAATACGTCTCCCCTTGGAAGAGAGGGTTTTTCGCCCTGCCGTCAATAAAGGTGGAATCCTTATGATATTTTCCACCTAATAATCCAGAGGCTAGTGGAAAATATGGAATAAAGGAGATATTATTTTCGGCTGTGTATGGTAATAAATCTTTTTCAGCCCAACGTTTAAAAAGATTGTATTCGGACTGGATGACATCCACATAACCGTCTTTATTTGCTTCCTTTAATTGCTCAATCGAAAAATTAGAAACACCTATGGCTCTAATTTTTCCTGCCTCTTTTAATTCCTTTAAGGCTCCGACGGCTTCATTCTTAGGTGTATCATTGTCAGGGAAGTGGATATAAAACAAATCAATATAATCTGTTTGTAATCGTTTAAGGCTGCTCTCTACAGATTCTTTTAAAAATGCTGGGGAATTGTCAAAGACTACTTTTCCATCAACGAATTTGTGGGCACCTTTTGTGGCAATGACCATTTCTTTACGGTTGCCTGTTTCTTTTAATACTTCGCCAATTAATCGTTCTGAATGCTCAGGACCGTATATGTAGGCCGTATCTAAAAAGTTAATACCATTGTTGATGGCAGTTCGAACCATCTCTTTACCAGTTTCATCATTAAGATTTGGAAAAAGATTGTGTCCACCAACAGCATTTGTTCCAAGTCCGATGGGGGAAACATAAAGATCTGTTTTGCCTAATTGATTTTTCTTTACCATAAACTCATCCTCCTCACTTTAAATTAATCATAACAAATTCCAAAGTAAGGATAAAATTGAAGTGCTTGGACAATTTAAACAAACGATTGATTAATAAATAAGGCTGTGTTGAATTTTTAACACAGCCATAAATAAAAAGCCTGTAAAGTGAACCTTTGACAGGCTTGAAGGTATTAATGTCCCCACTTTATGGCAAAGGACAGTGAACAACAGTTTTCAAATGGGTCCAGTGTTTCCCGTGAATGTAATGTGAAAACAATCCCTGTTGGGGAAAAATGCGTTGTAACGGGAACAGTGAGGCCGATTGATTTTACTAAAGCTTCAACCTGGGCTTTTCTCCCATGCTGGGCAGCATCCATTAATTTATGAGCAAAGGAAGGATTGTTTAGATGACTTAACAATTTATTTCCCTGATACATTAATGGTGAAAAGGCCTTTACGGATTTGGAAAAAATCTTTGTATCAATGGCTGGATAAGCAAAACGGAAATTGGCTTGTGTTGCTGGGAAGTAAAAAGGGAATGGAGGATCGTATCTCATGTATGGGAACATATAGACTCTCCTTTGATAATAAATTAAAATCCTCCCTCAGTAGGAGTAAATGGAATGGTAAGTCTGTTCTCAACGACACGAAGTCTGGTGTTTAAGCGATTTAGTTGACGTGTTTGCTTCACATTCATGTCATTTAGTCTTGTCAGCTCATGATTAATCCGATTGATTTCTCCATTTAGACGATGAATTTCTTTGTTTTGTCGGGACAATTCCTCGCTTAGTCGACTAAGTTCTTTAACTTGATGAGCATTCTGACGTTCTAAACTGCTGACTCTTTTTTCGATCGTTTGTGCTTGTGGTGGCTCTCTGAATGGGTCAAAATGGTGCTCGTGGTAGTACGGCTGAGGTACATAATAATATGGATTCATTGGGCAACGCTCCTTTTAAAGTACGGGCTAATTCCCTATAAGATATGTAGTTTAATGTGGGTTGGCACGGCGAGTACCCAACTGCCATTAACCAAAAAGCTCCCAGTCTTTTGGACATGGGAGAGGAGCTTGAGAGGAAAGATGTAGAATCGTTTTGTAAAGATGTAGAATCGCCGGGCAAGGATGTAGAATCGCTTTGCAAAGATGTAGAATCTCCGGCAAATGTAGAATTTCAGAGCAAAGTTGTAGAATCTAATACTCAATAGGAATGTGTTTAAAGCGTGATACTTGAAATAGTCCCATATCTGTTAACTTTAATTCTGGTATCACCGGGAGAGCCAAAAACGATAATGTTAAAAAAGGATTGAAATCATGGCTAGCACCTATTTTATTTAGTGCCTGATGTATGGAAGCAAGGCTTGAATAGACCTTCTTGTATGGCTGATCGGAGAGTAATCCGGCAATAGGTAAGGGAAGAGATGCTAGAATTTTTCCATTTTGGACGACCATTAATCCGCCTTTTATTTTTCGTATTTCTTCAGCCGCAAATAAGAGGTCAGCATCATTTGTACCCGCAAGAATAAGATTATGAGAGTCATGGGCAACGGTAGTGGCGATTGCTCCAGATTTCAAACCTAAGCCTTTAACGATGCCTAAGCCAATATGCTTGGTCATGTGATGGCGTTCTATCACAGCGAGTTTTAGCTGATCTTTTTCAATCGAAGGTTGAAATAAATGGTTTGTATCTATTGCAACTTCCTCTACAATGTGGCGGGTGAGCAAGCTGTTTGGGATAATTTCGATGATGTTTGCTTTTGGGTTTTTAAAATAAATATAGAAATCCTCTTGGGATAAGTCACGAAAGTGAACAGTATTTGTTAATTGCTCCGAAATAAACGAAGTGACATTAACGGGTACATCCACCAAACGCCCATTTTCCATAACGAGTTTTCCACTTTTAACAACTTTGGAAATGGCTACAGTTTCGAAATTGCTTAGAATGAGTAAGTCAGCCTTATAACCAGGAGCGATGGCACCTTTTTCTGTAAGTCCAAAGCATTCAGCAGTGTTTAAAGATGCCATTTGGTAAGCAGTAATTGGATCCAAGCCTTCTGTGATGGCTAACCTCACGTTATGATCGATACTGCCTTCGTTGATTAAATCATCTAAGTGTTTATCATCAGTTACAAACAAGCAGCGGCGTGAATTCCGTTCATTAACAGTTGGAAGCAATTGGCGTAAATCCTTTGCAACCGTACCTTCCCTTATCATCAAATACATTCCCTTTTTTAATCTTTCCTTTGCCTCTTTTGCTGTGACACTTTCATGATCTGTTCGGATACCAGCAGCCATATAAATATTTAAGTCATGTGAAGATAGTCCAGCCGCGTGCCCATCAATTTTTTTTCCCGCTTTTTTGGTTTCCACGATTTTTTCAATCATGGAATTTTCGCAATGAAGAACCGCAGGGAAATTCATAACTTCGGCTAATCCGAGGACCATGGGATGCTGATAAAAAGGTTTTAAATCATCTATACTTAGGGTCGCCCCTGAATGCTCAAACGTTGTGGCAGGAACACATGAAGGCAGCATCGTATAAAGATCCACTGGAAGGTTTTTGGCTGTGTCAAGCATGAATTGAATCCCTTTTGCCCCTAATACGTTCGCAATCTCATGTGGATCCGTAATGGCGGTGGTAACTCCGTGTAAAAGGAGGACTTTGGCAAATTCATTCGGGAGGACCATAGAGGATTCTATATGAACATGGCCATCAATAAAAGCAGGAGCTATAAAACAACCCTTTGCATCTATCATCGTTTCGCCAATGTATTCTCCTATTCCAACGATATATCCGTCCGCAATTGCAATATCGCCACTAATAATTTCACCGTTAAAGACATCAAGAATTTGTCCATTTTTAATCACAAGGTCTGCTGGAGATCTTCCTGCTGCAACATCAATTCTTCGTATTAGTTGGTTTTTGTTCATCTCCTTTGCTCCTCTTCTGTTTAATAGGAAATCTTCGAGTTGGAGGATTTCCAGGCTGTGAATGGAGAGTTAATATTTTGGGGATTAAGTTGTTTCATTTTAATTGATCTTTTTTCTATTGGCAGTGCAATTTGTTCATAAATAAAATGATCATCAAAGCCTGCCATAGCTGCCTCGTCTTTTGTATATGCATAGTAAACAGCCCTTGGTCTTGCCCAGTAAATGGCTCCGAGACACATAGGACAAGGTTCGCAACTTGTGTAAATATCACAATCCTTTAACTGAAAATCCTTTAGATACTCACAGGCTGCTCGAATTGCCTGTATTTCTGCATGGGCAGTAGGGTCATGTTGGGCGGTCACTTGATTTTTGCCAATTCCAATAATTTTTCCGTTCTTTATCACAATAGCTCCAAAGGGGCCCCCTTGATTACTTTCAACATTCTCCAATGCGACTTCAATCGCCTTATTTATATAATGCCTTTCATCCAAAAAATCACCCCATTTGAATAATAGTTAATTACTAATATGTTTTCATTTGCCTATATAGTCTGCGGTATGATTTGTTTGTTAAAATTATTCATGATTGGAATTCTAAAATCTATTTCCGTGTCAGCATATCTCCTATATTTTTTTATTGCTTGTCCATAATCAGTAAATGTGTTTATTCTTTTTTGGGGAAAAATAAAACCGCTAAACAAACTTTTTGCTTTTTAAAGGGGGATTTTTCTATGAATGATAAATATAAGGGCTTGTTTGAGCCTTTTCAATTTAAAAATGGAGTAAGTTTAAAAAATCGAATTATTATGGCACCAATGACCAATTTTTCATCAAACTCAGATGGGACGGTATCTGATGCGGAAGTCAATTACTACGCCCGCCGCTCAAAAGGAGTCAGTATGGTGATTACTGCCTGCACATATGTAACACCCAATGGAAAAGGATTCCCGGGAGAGTTTGCCGGGGATCGTGATGAGATGATCCCGAGTCTCAATCGGCTGGCTTCTGCGATTAAGGAAGAAGGAGCAAAAGCGCTTTTGCAAATTTTTCATGGCGGCAGAGAGTGCCCGCCAAATCTAGTTCCGAATGGGGAAACAGTCAGTGCAAGTGCTGTAGCTTCTGAACGTGCGGGTTCTGTCACTCCAAGAGAATTAAGTGAGGAAGAAATTGAAGACATTATTCATGCATTTGGTGAAACAACCCGCCGTGCAATTAACGCCAATTACGACGGAATTGAGATTCATGGAGCAAACGGATATCTGATTCAGCAATTCTTTTCGCCACACTCCAACCGAAGAGAGGATAAATGGGGAGGCACCCTTGAAAAACGCTTAACCTTTCCGCTTGCGATCGTTGATGAAGTGAAGAAGGTTGTGAAAGAACATGCAAAAGCACCTTTTATTATCGGCTACCGCTTTTCTCCAGAGGAACCAGAAACCCCAGGTATAACAATGGCAGATACTTTAAGATTAATGGATGTATTAGCGGACAGAGGCTTAGATTATCTTCATGTATCGCAAACGGATTATAAAGCCGTACCAAGAAGGGGAATAGAGGATAAGCGAACTAGGCTTGAGATTATTCAAGAAAGAGTCGGCGATCGAATTCCGATTATTGGCGTGGGTTCCATTTATCAGGCTGAGGATGCCCTTGATGCAATTAAAATGGGTGTCCAGCTTTTGGCGCTGGGGCGTGAGTTGATTATTGATCCAGATTGGGTCGAGAAAATTGAGAGCGGTCGTGAAGGAGAGATTGTCACAAAGATTGATAAAAATGCCCAACAGCGATTAGTTGTTCCAGATCCTCTTTGGAAGGCAATTGTGAATTCTCCAGGCTGGTTTCCAGGAGTAGATTGAATTTTTCCCAATGGGCTTCTCCCTCATGTAGAAGAGAGGTCCATTTTGGGTTTGTGCAAATAGGCATTAATTTTTAATTATGTATGAAATGATTCTTTATCACGAAGAATATTCTTAAGTATGATAATAATATATTGACATAGTAAATTTGGTGTATTAATCTAAAAACGTTGTTAAATAAAACCTATAAGAATACGGGGGATTAAAATATGAAGAAGTCATTATTACTTTTTCTTAGTTTATTTTTAGTGCTTGCACTAGCAGCTTGCAGCGGAACTAGTAAAAATACAGACAATAAGACAACAGCTGCTAAAACGCTTTATGATCAAATTAAAGCTAAAGGCGAAGTGACAATTGGGACAGAAGGCACTTATGCTCCATTTACTTTTCATGATAAAAGCGGTAAGCTAACTGGTTTTGATATTGAGGTTGCTCAAGAAGTCTTTAAGCGTCTTAACATTAAACCAAAATTTATTGAAACAAAATGGGACGGTATAATCGCGGGCTTAGATGCCAAACGCTATGATATGGTTGCCAACGAAGTGGCCATTCGTCCTGATCGTCTTCAAAAATATGACATGTCAGACCCTTATATTGCTTCAAAAGCCGTTTTAATTGTTAAGTCAGATAACACAACCATTAAAACGTTAGATGATTTAAAAGGGAAAAAGGTTGGACAATCGCTAGATAGTAATTATCGTGTTGTTGCCGAGCAACATGGTGCAACAAATACCGTTGTTGATGGTTTTAACCAATCTATTGATCTGATTACATCCAATCGGGTTGATGCAACGCTTAATGATAGTCTTTCATATTTAGACCTTAAAAAACAGCGTCCGGAGCTTCCAATTAAAGTGGTTTATACAGAACCAAATGCAACGAACAATGGTTTCTTATTCCGCAAAAACAATTCGGATTTAGTCAAGGCTGTGAATAAAGAACTTGCAGCTATGAAGAAAGACGGCACATATTTAAAAATCTCGAAAAAATACTTTGGTGAAGACGTTTCTAAGTAAAGGATTGATTCAATATGACCGATGATCGTTTCCACAGAATTGCAGGAATCCTTAGTGATTCCTTTTTTCCTATTTTACAGGCGGGATTGTATTTTACAATCCCGTTAACCTTGATTTCTTTTGTACTAGGTATATTATTAGCTTTTTTTACAGCATTGGCGCGTTTATCAAGTGTAAAACCGCTAAAGGCGATTGCCAACTTTTATGTATGGATTTTTCGCGGTACGCCATTATTGGTCCAATTATTTATTTTATTTTACGGATTCCCAAGCATTGGACTTACATTAAACCCATTTCCAGCGGCTGTTATTGGATTTACCCTCAATGTGGGTGCATATAGCTCGGAAATTATTCGCGCTGCTATTCAGTCAATACCTAAGGGACAATGGGAAGCCGCTTTTTCCATTGGGATGACAAAGTCTCAAGCGATGCGAAGAATTATTTTGCCGCAGGCTGTAAGGGTGTCACTTCCTCCACTTGGGAACTCCTTTATTAGTCTTGTAAAAGATACCTCTCTGGCTGCAACGATTACCGTTACCGAGATGTTTCAAAAAGGACAACAGATTGCGTCGGTTACTTATGAACCACTATGGTTATATATTGAGGTTGCCTTCATTTACCTGATTTTCAGCACCTTCTTATCTTACCTCCAAGCAAAGCTTGAACAGCGATATGAAAGAGGCGTTGCCAAATGATGAATGGAGGAAAGAATATGATTTCGGTTGAGAATTTGCATAAGCGGTTTGGAGAATTAGAGGTTTTAAAAGGGATTAGTTTATCCATCGATAAAGGAAAAACAGCCGTTGTTATTGGTCCATCCGGTTCAGGGAAAACGACATTCCTCCGCTGTTTAAATTTATTAGAAACACCTGATCAAGGTAAAATAACCTTAGGCGAAAAGTCAGTAGAGTTTTTAGGAAAAACAAAACTGTCTTCTTCGGCCATCACTTCGTTTCGTCAGCAGACAGGCATGGTTTTTCAAAGCTACAATTTATTTCCGCATTTAACAGCGCTTGAGAATGTAATGGAAGGACAGGTTGTTGTTCTGAAACGGGAAAAGTCAGCTGCCCGTGAAAAAGCTCTAACCCTTCTTGAAAAGGTTGGTTTGAAGGATCGCGCAGATATGTATCCGCATCAGTTATCAGGCGGTCAGCAGCAGCGTGTAGGGATTGCACGTGCCATGGCGATGGACCCGGCGGTATTATTATTTGATGAGCCGACTTCTGCACTTGATCCTGAACTTGTTGGTGAGGTATTAAAGGTTATGAAAAACCTCGCCGATGAAGGGATGACAATGGTTGTCGTCACACATGAAATGTCGTTTGCCAGGAATGTTGCGGACCAAGTTATTTTCATGGACCAGGGGATTGTTGTTGAAAAAGGGACGCCAGATGAAATTTTTGGAGGTTCACAAAATCCAAGAATGGCTCAATTTCTAAATAAAGTAATTGGAAGATAATTCATTCCAAAAACGGGAACAGTGGGTTGTTCCTGTTTTTTTATAGCTAGATTTTGGAAAAAGTCTGCCATAGTAGTATGTTATGGATGAATTTCGCACTATTTATATAAGGAGCAATTTTTATGAAAGAAACAAATAATAAAGGGAGCAACGGTATTTTAGCCGGCATTCAAGGGATACAGTGGGCGGTATTTATGCTTACCAATGTTGTGGCTGTTCCTGTTGTGGTTGGCGGGGCATTTGAGATGTCCCCTTCGGAAATTTCAACATTTATGCTGCGGATGCTGTTTGTAACGGGTTCAGCCACTTTAATTCAAATCTTTCTCGGTCATCGTCTTCCAATTGTTGAAGGCGGGGCCGGTATGTGGTGGGCTCTATTTATTCTGTTGGGAACGATGACCGCCCCTGGAGCAAGGGGACAGCTGTTGCAGCAGTTAGAGTTGGGGTTAATTCTGGCTGGAGCCTTTTTGATCCTACTCAGCTTTTTGCCGATCATATCGAGAATTCGCAAGATGTTTACACCGATTGTAACGGGTGTATATTTAATTTTACTTGTATGTCAGATGAGCGGTTCTTTTCTTAAAAGTATGCTTGGTATTACAGCGACCAATCATTTAGATGGAGCAATAACTGGTATTTGCTTCATAGAGGTGCTAATCATTCTACTTATTTCATTAAAGGCATCTGGAATTTGGAGAAGTTTAGGACCGCTTATTGGAATTATCGTTGGCTGGCTGCTGTTTCACTTATTCGGGTTAATACAAACAAAAACATATAAACCATCAAGCTGGTTTCAAGTGCCAAAATTATTTAGCTGGGGAATGCCTCACTTTGACTTCGGTATTGTGTTGACTTCTATTCTTACTGGCATTGTTTTAATCTCGAATGTGATTGCAAGTATTCTTGTTATAGGAATGGCTTTAGAAAAAAAAATCCAGGAAACTGAGCACAAAAAAGGGATTTTTGGAAATGGCGTAAATTTAGTTTTGTCGGGGTTGTTTTCGGTTGTCGGCGTGGTACCATTATCTGTTGCTGGAGGATTTATCAGTACAACCGGAATTAAACAAAAAAGACCACTTATAATTGGGGCTATCATAATCTTAATAACAGGATTTTTTCCATACATCGGAGAATTTTTTGCAACTTTGCCCTTGGAAGTAGCATATGCCTCGTTGTTTATTCCCTTTTCACAAATGTTAGGATTTGGGATACGAGATTTGATGGGACTGGAGCCTACCTCAAGAAATTTACTTGTGATCGGCATTTCATTAATTGTTGGGGTAGGGATGATGTTTGTACCGCCATCCGCTCTTGAAAATGTTGTCCCATGGCTTCGAAATATTATTGCTAATGGTTTATTGATGGGGTTAATTCTCTGCTTACTGCTTGAACATCTCATATTTCCTGAAAAGATGCAGACCAAAAATTAAACATGTAAGTTGCATAAAGCCGTTAATTAAATATGATAAAATAACCAAAAATGCCATTTTGTGAGGAGATCAGGCAGATGAATATTATCGACCTTCATTGTGATGCATTATTAAAGCTTTGGGAAGGAAAAGGAAGATTACGCTTTAGGGATGCGCAAGAATTACAAACAAATCTATTGCGATTGCAACAGGGAAAAGTAATGGTACAATGCTTTGCCATCTTTCTTGAACCAGAGATCGTCTCTGATCAAAAGTTCCAAGCAGCACTTGAACAAGTTGATTATTTTTATAAAGAAGTGCTGGGAAAAAATCCAGAAATGAAGCATATCAAGGAATGGTCTGATTTTATTAAATTACAGGATGGAGAAATTGGCGCGATGCTGACGCTTGAAGGAGTGGACGCTATCGGCAATGATTTAACAAAGCTTCGCATTCTCCATCAGTTAGGTGTTCATTCTGTCGGTCTCACTTGGAACAATGCTAATTTAGCTGCGGATGGCGCTGGTGAACCGCGTGGCGGCGGTCTTACTCTCTTTGGTAAAGAAATTGTTGCATTTAACAATCAGCATCATATACTAACAGATGTTTCCCATTTAAGTGATAAAGCATTTTGGGATGTACTCGAGCTCGCTGACTATCCTATTGCCAGCCATTCCAATTCCAAAACCCTATGCAATCACCCGAGAAATTTAACGGATGAACAGGCCGTTGCGATGTTTCAAAAAGGAGGTTTGATTCATGTGGTTTACAATCCTCCATTTGTAAAGGAAGATGGAAATGCAACCATCACCGACCTTGTCGAGCATATTGACCATTTTTGTTCATTAGGCGGGCTGAAGCAAATTGGATTAGGTTCAGATTTTGATGGGATCTCAGAACTTATTCCAGGGTTGGAGGATGCCGGGAAAGTTAAGAATTTAATAAATGAGCTTTTAAAGTATTACAGTGAAGACGCTGTTAAGGGTTTTGCCAGTGAGAACTTCTTAGAACATATCGAAAACAAACTAATCTAGTGATTATTAATGGAGAGCACATATTAATATGTGTTCTTTTTAAATACTTAAAATGGATTTACTTAAAAAAATTAAGAAAAAATTAAGCAACTTGATGCAAAATATAATCTTGTGTCCTATTTTAATATTATGAGGGTTGTGTAATGGGTTTCTAGGTAATTAATAGGAAATTACGCCGAAATTGTTAACAAATCCTAAATATCGTGGTATCCTTTTTACTGCTTAATGTACTGATTGATAAATAACCTACTTACGTTTGAAATTAGATTATTTATTAATGGGAAAGGTATTGATCGTTTATGAGAATAGTGGTATTACTTGTCATTATAAGTTTGTTTGCATTGACAGGATGCCAGCAAGAAGTAAAGCAATATGATCATGGAAAAGTGGTTTTTGAAGGAACAGTCGACCAAAATGGAGTACGAGAGAAGGGAAAACTATTCGATCCAAAAACCGGCAAGGTAACTTTTGACGGTGTCTTTAGAAATGGTCTTATGTTTAAAGGAACCTTATATGATAAAAATGGGAAGCATCCGCATCCTTATCGAGAGTAAAAAAAAGTAGAAGGAGAACAAAAATGGGGAAAATGAAGATATGGCAACGTCTAAATCAAACGAACCTTACTTTTTTTGGCATAGCTGTTGTCCTTTTTTGGATTAAAACATATGTTGCTTACCGAGTGGAGTTCAAACTGGGAATCGATAATAGTATGCAAAAATTCTTATTAGCGCTTAATCCCCTCAGTTCCGCTTTATTCTTTTTAGGACTTGCTTTCTTATCTAAAAAGAGAACGAAACTCGTGATGATTATTATAAACTTTCTTTTGTCATTCTTGTTATATGCCAATATCGTATACTACAGATTTTTTAATGACTTTATAACAATCCCAGTTTTATTACAGGCAAAGTCCAATGCCGGTCAGCTAGGAGACAGTGCTGGAGCATTGATGGCCCCAACCGATGTTTTTTATTTTACAGATACGATTCTATTAATCTTGCTTGCATTATTTGCGTTTAAGAAAGTAAAACAACTAACAAGCAGAAGACCTTTTCAGGTTGTATTGTTATTTTCAGTTATGGTCTTTTTATTTAACCTTAACTTAGCAGAAAAAGACCGTTCGGATTTATTAACACGTACTTTTGACCGAAATTATTTAGTCAAATATTTAGGAGCTTATAACTTTACCATCTATGATATTGTTCAAAACATTAGAACCTCCAGTGAGCGCGTTATGGCAAATGGCAGTGATATTACGAATGCAGAGAACTATCACAAAGCAAATTATACACAGCCAAATCCTGCTTTATTTGGTAAAGCAAAAGGCATGAATGTTATTTATGTTTCTCTAGAGTCATTCCAAAACTTTATGATCGATTACAAGTTGAATGGACAAGAGGTAACACCATTTTTAAATTCTTTGGCACACGATAACAATACTTTTTATTTTGATAATTTTTATCACCAAACTGGACAGGGTAAAACCTCTGATGCCGAATTTTTAATGGAAAACTCTTTATATCCATTAAACCAAGGTGCCGTTTTCGTCAATAAAGCACAAAACACCTATCAAGCTACACCCGCTATTTTGAAAGGTTATGGCTATAATTCAGCTGTTTTCCATGGTAACTATAAGACATTCTGGAACCGAAATGTCATGTATAAAGCGTTAGGATACGATCAGTTCTTTGATGCATCCTACTATGACATGAGTGCTGGAAATATTAAAAACTATGGGATGAAGGATATCCCGTATTTTAAAGAGTCAATGCCAATGCTTGAAAGCTTGAAGCAGCCGTTCTATACCAAATTTATTACTTTATCCAACCATTATCCGTTTGAGATAGATCCAGGAGATACGACATTCCCTGCTGGAGACTTTGGTGATCCGGTTGTAAATGACTATTTCCAATCGGCTCATTACATGGATGAAGCACTACAACAATTCTTTGATTCTTTAAAAGCAGATGGATTGTATGATAAATCTGTTATTGTGTTGTATGGAGATCATTATGGTCTTTCTGAAAACCATAATAAAGCGATGGCAAAAGTATTAGGCGTACCAGAAATTACACCAACTATCAATGCATCGCTGCAAGAGACACCATTGTTTATTCACGTACCAGGCGTGCAAGGCGGTGTACAGCACCAATATGCTGGTGAGGTAGATGTACGTCCAACATTACTTCATTTATTAGGAATTGATACGAAAGATTATATTGAATTTGGATCTGACATGTTATCACCACAGCATCGCAATTGGGCGTTATTTAGAAATGGTGATTTCGTATCACCAACTGTCGATGAAATTGGCGGTAAATGTTATTCAACACAAACAGGGCAAGTGGAAGCCAATAACAGTGCTTGTAAACCGATTGATAGTCAATTGAGACAAGAGCTGCAAATGTCCGATGATATCGTCAATAAGGATTTACTGCGTTTCTATAAACCAAAAGGATTTACGCCAATCAATCCAAATGATTATCAGTATTTAGGACCTAAGAAAGCTAGAACCGCAAAAAAATAATCTTTTTAACACAAAAAGAGTAAAGAGATAAATTCTTTACTCTTTTTGTTGTTTTAGAAACACTAATTTTTTAGCTATAATAAAATCTATAGGGAGTGTTGAGCAATGTATTTAACAATTGAAGAAACTGCAGATTTTTTATCAGTAACAGTACCATACGTGGAAAGTTTAATTTTACAAGGCAAAATACGAGTGCTGCGTGATCATGATGGCGAAGTTCTAATCTACAAGGATCAGTTCAAGTCCCATTTTGAACAACTTGAGAAGTATAAAAAACTAGTAGAGGAACTAGCTCACGAACCCATTCCAGAGGACTTGGATGTAAAGGATGAGGATTAGCTTATGACATCCATTTTTATAAAAAGAATTTATGAGCCCGCCAATGAGAAGGATGGTTTTCGTATTTTGGTTGATCGCGTTTGGCCGCGAGGGATAACAAAGGAAAACGCAAAGTTAACATCCTGGATGAAAGAGATAGCTCCAAGCAGTGAACTACGTAAATGGTTTTGCCATAAACCAGAACTGTTTGAGGAGTTTCGGCAGCGGTATGTGGCGGAACTGCGGGAAGATGAAAAAAAACTAGAATTAATGAGGCAACTGGTTGAATTGGCTCAAAAAGGTAAGTTAACGCTTTTATATGGAGCAAAGGATCGGGAGCATAATCAAGCTGTGGTATTAAGTGAAGAAATTGAAAAAAGAATACAATAAAAGGTGCGCTAGCGCACCTTTTTATATAACATATAAGAAAATCGATAAAAAGTGGGCCAATGTGCCAAGCAGGATAAAGATGTGAAAAATTTCATGAAAGCCCATATATTTAAATTCTAAAAACTTAGGTTTAAGACCGTAAATGACTCCGCCGATTGTGTAGAAAATTCCACCTAGGGCAAGGAGGTATAATCCCATTGTGCTAATCGAACCAGCAAGTGGTCCTGCAACAAAAACGATCATCCAGCCCATTGCAATATAGATTGCTGTAGATAGCCATCTAGGGCAATGAAACCAAGTCATTTTAAAAATAACACCAAGAACTGCAACTGTGGCAATAATTGAAAATAGAACATAACCTGTTTTCCCATGTAGGCTGACAAGGCAAAAAGGGGTATAGGTGCCAGCAATTAAAATAAAAATCATGGAATGGTCAAGTCTGCGTAAAAAAGCAATGACATGGTCTTTCGCAATCACCATATGGTAGGTCGCTGACGCTGAGTAAAGAAGGATCATGCTAATTCCAAATATTACAACCGATGTTAATGTTAATGTTGAGTAACTTGTATTTGTTGCTTTTATTACCATGGCAAGCAAACCGATAAAAGATAAAACTGCTCCAGCCAAGTGTGTTAATCCATTGATTGGCTCTCGAATGTAACTAGTCATTTTTTTGCCCTCCTGCGACAACATATAGTTTTTAATACTACGTATAATAATACTAGCAATTCATCATCTAGTCAATGTTTACTGAATCTTTTTTCTTCGCTATAATAGTGATGTCAAATACTATGAAGACAGAGGTCTTTTAATGAAAAATATAGATCAACTGATAGAAGCATTAGGTCTGGAGCAACAACTTACATTAGAGGAAATCCCAAAGATCGATTTATATATGGATCAGGTAATCCAACTATTTGAAAGCAAGTTTGATGCAGGAAAACGCAATGAACAGGATAAGATTCTGACTAAAACCATGATCAACAATTATGCGAAAGGCAAACTACTTTTTCCGATCAAAAATAAAAAGTATTCACGAGAACATCTTATCTTAATCTCTTTGATTTACCAATTAAAAGGGGCATTATCGATTAATGATATTAAGATAACGCTAGATGGTGTTAACGAGAAAATCATTTCAGAAAATTTCCAGTTAGAAACATTCTATAATAACTATCTCAAGTTGATAACAAAAAATGTTGAGAATTTTAAAGAAAGTATCAAAAAACAATCCGAGGTCGCTAGTAACTTTAAAGATAAAGAGAATCTTGAGACTGTGTTATTGATTACTTCCCTCGCTCATATGAGTAACTTGTATAGAAGAGCAGCAGAAAAGTTAGTTGACGAAATAAGTGAACAAGACGAAAAGCATCTGTAAGAACGGGTGCTTTTTCTATTAAAAAAAACTGAACTTTCTGTGAACAAATATGATATTAATAGGCTTATCGTCACGTTTGAGTTATAAAGGGGTTAGAAATATGATTTGGGGGAATTAGGATGAAAAAGTCAATCGGTTTTCTCGTTTTCCTAATTGTAGTCTCTTCTCTTACGGCGACCACCTTTGGCATTTTTTCAAATCAAGACCATGGCCAAAGTGAACTTAAATCTGTTTTTGGACAAACCATCTCTATTTATGGCAAAGGTTTATATAAAAATGATTCTGTAGCAATGGCATCTCAGGCGATTGCCCAGGATTATGTGACATTGTTTTTAGGAATTCCCTTACTTCTTCTTTCATTTTACTTTGCAAAAAAGGGCCTGATGAAAGGAAGGCTGTTGCTAACCGGCACATTAGGATACTTTTTGTACACCTACACCTCGTATTCCTTTCTTTCGATGTATAGCAAGATGTTCCTCGTATACGTCCTGCTTATGTCCGCAAGTTTCTTTGCCTTCACCATGATGATGATCTCCTTTGATATGGGTACATTACAGGGCTATTTTCGGCAACAGTTACCTGTAAAATGGATCGGAGGATTTTTGTTATTCGTTTCATTCACATTCGCAATGATGTGGCTTGGAAAAATTGTCCCGTCATTACTCAGCGATGCCCCTCCAGCAGGATTAGAGCATTATACAACACTTGTTATCCAGGCACTTGACCTGGGATTTGTCATCCCCGTCGGAATTCTGGCAGGTATACTCGTTATCAAGCACACAGCATTTGGTTATCTCCTATCGGCCATTATGATTATTAAGGATATCACCCTGATTACAGCTTTAACAATGATGATCATTTTACAAATGATTGCAGGTATTAAAGTAAGTGTTGGTTTATTAGCAGTTATTGTTCTTATTAACTTGTTAGTGATATTTTGTTTGGCTGTACTGATGAAAAATGTAGATGAAAGGGGAGGAACAGTATGAGTATGACAATGATTATTTATGCAACCAAACATGGAAGTGTAGAAAATGCCGTAAAGCTGTTGACGGAAAAACTTGAGGGGAAAGTAACGGTAATCAATATTATGAATGAAGACCCACCAGAACTGAATGAATATGAAAATGTCATTCTAGGTGGTTCCATTTACGTTGGGAAAATTCAAAAGCGGCTGTCAAAATATATAGAGAAACATCTTTCAGAATTGTTAACAAAACGAATTGGACTGTTTATTTGTGCTGCACAAGAGGAGGGAATTCGGGAAAAAGAGCTGATTGAATCCTTTCCGGAAAAGCTATTTGAACATGCTGTTTGTAAAGAGATTTTTGGATATGAAATCCATTACGACGATATGAATTTTATCGAAAAAAAAGTCGTTGGTGCCATTCTCGGACATAAAAGTAACTACTCTGAACTTTCAGATGCAAAAATAGACAGTTTTGCTCAAGCAATAAGAGCATAAATTCTTCTTTCTGGAAGAGACTAATGAACGATTGAGGAGGCGCCTTTTATGGCTTCAGAGGATTTTGAAAAAGTTTATCAGGAATATAAACAGCAGAGTGAACAACAAGCTAGGATGGAGGCGAAAACGAATCAATCCAGTTCAAGCGGGAAAGAAGAATTTGTTGCAGTCCGAAAAAACGATGATGGTGATATTATTGCCTTTAAAACCAACTCTGGCAGGGAATTAGATTATATCACCGCACTGGATGAGGCCAAGGCTGGTAATATCGCACATATTGATGTCTTTCATAAGTATGGAAGAGATATTATTAGAAGTGAACCAGATGGTATCAAGGAAAATAATCTGGATCATCTGCCAGAATTCTAGATCAGAAAAAATCCCAGCTTAGGTTGGGATTTTTTCTTTTAGGAATTAGGCAATTCATCACGTGACTTCAGTCATGTGATGAACTTCCCTTTGATTTGAAGAATCAAAAGTATACAAACATTCTTGATATACCCACTTTCTTCTAGTCAAATATATCACTTTTGTGATATATTTTATTTATAGAAACACTTGTTCTTATAATTAATAATAACCTTAGTGAATGTGTGGTGAAATCAATGTTTGCTGCAGCTCAACGCGGTTATGTTTATCGAGCTTATCCTACAGATGAAGTGAAGAAATATTTCTTACAATGTTTTGGTGCAGACCGCAAAATGTACAATCTTCATGTCGATAGATTATATCAGTACATGGAGAGTATCGACTACCAGGTTGGTAACAGGATTGACACGAAAAAACTAAAAAATAAAATGCCAACTGTGGCCGAATTCAAAAAGATGTTCGCTGATAGCGATGGGAACCTGTATCTTTACAATGTGGACGCATTTGCTTGTAATGAAGCGAAGCAACATTTTTACAAAGCACTAAATGAGTTCAATAAAATCGCTTTTCAAAAGCAATATAAAAAATCAGCACTCGAACAAAAAGAAACGATAGGTAAGGAACTTTTATTCCGTGATTTGAAAGGCTTACCTAAGTTCCATTCCAAAAAGAATAATGATTTTAGCTATACAACTTTCAATCAAAATGGAAATATTCAAGTCAATGGAAATATCCTTACTTTGCCCGCTGCTCAGAAGTCTGAGTTAAAAGAAGTCAAAGTAGAACTTCGAATGCATCGAGAAATGCCAAAGGAAAGTTCGATCAAAAACGTTACTGTTTCTATGAATGCCAATGGTGAATTTTTTATCTCTTTGTGCGTAGAATTTGCATTGGAGATTACAAACATTGAAAACCCAACTCGTCTTCTTGGACTCGATTATTCACAATCAGCATTTTTCGTCGATAGTGAAGGTAAGAAAGCCAATTACCCATTATTTATGAGAAAAGCAGAGGCATGGTTAAAAAAAGAACAGAAGAAACTTTCGCGTATGGTTAAAGGTTCAAACCGTTGGAACAAACAGCGTAAAAAAGTTGCAAAAATACACATAAAAGTCGCAAACCAACGAAAAGATTGGCTACATAAAAAAGCCTTTACTCTTGCTAAAAGATACGACATGGTGATTCTAGAAGACCTTGATTTGCGTTTCCTTAGCCAAAATCCAGACTACGCAAAAAAACAACAAGATTATGGATTTGGAAACTTTCGGTTATATTTGAAGTTCAAGTTGGAACAACAAGGGAAAATATTCTTGAAAGCACCAAAGACATTCCCATCAACTCAACTATGTTCTAATTGTGGGTTTAAAAATACTAAACTTAAAGGGATTGAGAACATTGATATAAGGGAGTGGGACTGTCCAAAGTGCAAATGTCATCACGACCGCGACGTTAATTCTGGAATAAATTTAAAACAATATGGCGAAAAACATATTCGTGAGAAGTAACCGCTAGCGTGCTAGCGATTAAAAATAAAGGGTTCGCTCGGTCGCCCACAGCGTCTAGCAAAGACTAGACTTAAATGAGTCAGCTAAGAAAAGTGAATCAGGCTGTATATGACCGAAGGGTTAGCCTGTTAGGGCTTTCTCTTACAAGCCTGTGACTTCAGTTATGGGTTGTTGACGAAATGATGATTCCAGTAATAAAAACAATGATCGGAAAACAGGTCCCTAAGAGAATCCTTGGTAAGCTAACATGATCGTATAATACGATAGTCCCAGCTTTTACATCCCAAATCAATCTCGCTTTTTTCCGTATGTTAAGAATTAAGTTAATTATTGGAAACTTGATGCCTTTACCAAAAGTAATAATAAAAAGATCACGTTTAAAGGCAGTTATTAAATCAAGCAGCTGGCCATTTACACATTTAATTTTGATTTTAAAAAGTGATTTACCTATGGTGGTTCCAAAGATCGATAACATAATAGGCTCCAATAAAGTCCAAAGTAGAAGGTATATGATAAATAAAGTTAATTTAGAGGTTTTGAGAATGATGTCTAATGAAAATATAGAGATAAAAGTAGAAAAAAGTACGGTAAATAAAGAGATATCAAATAGTTCTGCCATAAATCTCAAAAAGGGTTTGTTTCTGGGGTGTATTATTTTCTCTGACGGTGAAAACTCTGGGGGAAGGTTTTTCGATCTGAAGCCTTTAAATCTCTCAATCCTCTTTGCCGCTTTCCAGCACTCTGCACCTGTTGTCCAAAGGTACGTTTCTCCATTTAGGACACCTTGTTCGAATAACTTGCCTAATTCAAAAAACCCCACTGGCCCATATTGCTGACGGCCTTTGATGTAAAACCAAACCCTAGTTTCAGTTGGTTCCATCAAAATCGCCTCCTTATAAGTAAATTATACCATAAATATGGTTATGTGAAGATTTTAACAAATAAATTTTCAGCGAACTAAAAGGTTGAAAACGCTTCGAAAACCTTTTAAAAAAGTTCACAACCTATAGTGATAAAATGGGTTAAAATAAGTTTGTAATAATAAATGTGAAACAATTCACAAGTAAGAAAAACTTTAATTCATATATACTATCACACTAAAAAAGAGGCGCATACATGATGACTGGAATCACTGCAGGGTTATTCATTCGATTTCTCTTAGGCGGAGCAGCAGTAGTCCTATCAACGATTATTTCAAGGAAGTTAGGAGAAAAAGCAGGTGGGATATTCGCGGCTTTTCCAGCTGTTTATCTTGCGGCATTATTAACGAATCGGCTTAGCTTTACAGGGAATGATCTCATTTCTCATTCTATCACTTTATCCAAAGGTGCAATAATGGGGATGTCAATCAATATATTGATCGCAATTCTGGCTGGATACCTGTTGAAAAAAGGCTGGAAACGCGGTTTGGTTAATTCTTTAGTTTGCTGGTTATTTCTTTCATTTGTTGTAGTCATAATTACATCACATTAATAGAGGAGGAGCAATGATGGATTTATTCGTTCGGTTCTTATTAGGCGGCACTGCTGTAATGCTCAGTTATCTAATCACAATCTTTTCTCCTTGGAAACTTTTAGCCGTGTTTCGCGGCTTTCCCTGCTGTAATGATTACAGCTATATTGATGGTCGGACTTGCTTCAGGGTCACATAAAGCCTCCAAGATTGCCAAAGGATCTGTTTTTGGACAAATGGGCGGCGTTGTATGTGTCATTACTGTCTTAACGACTTTGCGTTTTACAAATAATTGGGCTTTGAGTATTTTACTAGGATTGGTCATGTGGCTTGGAAGCTCCATTGGCATATCAGCAATAAGGGAAAAGGCAGCCAATCGGGCACACATCCCGTTTAGAAAAATATTGGCTTTTGCTAAAAAATAATACAAATAAAAATCCCAGTCGATTTGACTGGGATTTATTTGTATTATTTTTGCGCTAATTCGTATTCAGTAATTTTATCTTCATATTTAAGAGTAACACCAATCTCATCCCAGCCATTTAGCAGCATTTCTTTTGGATAAGCAGGGATATCGAAATGAAGTTCAAAGCCTTCATTATCTGTAACAACTTGCTCTTCAAGGTTAACCGTTAAGTTATAATTTCCGGCTTCAGCCTTTTTAACAATTTGCTGAACTTGTTCTTCACTTGCAGGTATAGCAAGGATACCATTTTTTACACAGTTATTCTTAAAGATATCTGCAAAACTTGGGGCAATAATTACTCTAAACCCATAGTCCTGCACTGCCCATGGAGCATGCTCGCGGGATGAACCGCAGCCAAAGTTATCGCCTGCAACGATGATAGATGCCCCTTTGTATTTTGGATCATTTAATGAGAAATCCTCGCGTGGATTACCATCATTGTCAAAGCGCCAGTGATAGAACAAGAATTGTCCAAATCCACTGCGTTCAATACGCTTTAAGAATTGTTTTGGGATAATTTGGTCTGTATCGATATTAGCCCGATATAAAGGATATACAAGGCCTTCATGAATGCGTAGTGGTTCCATTATTCAAATTCCTCCTAATTAAGTACTTCAGCAGCAAATTTGCGTACATCAACGAAATGACCTGCAATCGCTGCAGCAGCTGCCATTTCTGGGCTTACAAGATGTGTGCGGGACCCGTTTCCTTGGCGTCCTTCAAAGTTACGGTTGGATGTAGATGCACAGCGGTCTCCAGGTGATAAGATATCATCATTCATCGCTAAGCACATACTGCATCCAGCTTCGCGCCATTCAAAACCAGCTTCCGAAAAGATTTTATCTAAACCTTCTGCTTCAGCAGCTAATTTGATGGTAAAAGATCCTGGAACAACGATTGCTGTTACAGATGGATCCACTTTACGTCCTTGGATCACGGAAGCAGCTTTACGAAGGTCGCTTAATCTTGAGTTTGTACAAGAACCGATGAATACATGGCTGATTTTTACATCAGTGATCGGTTGGTTAGCTTCAAGACCCATGTATTCAAGAGCACGTTTAATTTCATCTTGATCGCTTACTGTTTCACCATCTTCCGGACTAGGAACGGAAGCAGAGACAGGAAGACACATGCCAGGGTTTGTTCCCCAAGTTACTTGTGGCTCGATATCAGCGGCATCAATTTCAATTACGGTATCATATGTTGCGCCTTCATCAGAAGCAAGAGCTTTCCACTTTTCTACAGCCTCATCAAATGCAGGACCTTGTGGTACATGACGTTTGCCTCTCAAGAATTCAAAAGTTTTTTCGTCTGGAGTAATCAAGCCTGCTCTCGCACCAGCTTCAATAGACATATTACATACTGTCATGCGCTCTTCCATAGATAGGGAACGAATTACTTCACCAGTGTATTCAACAACATAGCCTGTTCCAAATTTAACACCAAACTTACCAATGATATAAAGGATCAAGTCTTTAGCTGTAACGCCTGTTCCAAGTTGTCCATTCACTTTTAAATTAAGTGTTTTTGGACTTGCTTGCCAAAGTGTTTGGGTTGCAAGAACATGTTCCACTTCACTTGTCCCAATTCCAAATGCTAATGCGCCAAATGCTCCATGTGTGGAAGTATGGCTGTCACCGCAAACGATCGTTTTACCAGGCTGTGTAAGACCAAGCTCAGGTCCAATAACATGGACAATTCCATTATCAGGGGAATTGATACCAGCAAGAGGAACACCGAATTCCTCACAGTTAGTTTGTAATGTTTCAATTTGCTTTCTAGAAACTTCATCTTTAATGACACTGCGATCTTTCGTTGGAACGTTGTGGTCCATGGTAGCAAATGTACGATTCGGCTGACGTACTTTACGTCCGCTCAACCGAAGTCCTTCAAAAGCTTGTGGTGATGTAACTTCATGAACAAGGTGCAAATCAATATAAAGTAAATCAGGTTTTCCTTCTTCGCGGTGAACAACATGCTGTTCCCAAATTTTTTCAATAATATTTTTTGGTGTCGTCATAATTTCCTACCTCACCTAATAGAATTTAAATCCCTCAATTTTTTTGCAATGTGTGAAAATGGACGTCTACCGCACCAAATGCGGCAAACGTCGGATGTCATTTCTTATCTGTAGCAATCCTGAATGCATTTTGCTGGATGCTGTGTTTTGATATAGTCAACGATCAGCTTTGTCATTTCGGCGGTTCCAACAAGACGGCCGCCTTTAATTTGAAGATCGCCAGTGTGGGCGCCTGATTCTAGAACGGATTGAACTGCTTCTTCCACTAATTTAGCTTCCTCTTCTAAATGGAAGGAGTATCGAAGCATAAGGGCAGAAGATAAAATCATCGCACATGGATTAGCTATTCCTTTGCCAGCAATATCAGGTGCAGAACCATGTACAGGCTCATATAATCCCATATCATCTTCACGAAGGCTGGCAGAAGGAAGCATGCCTAGAGAACCTGTTAAGACAGAAGCCTCATCACTTAAAATATCGCCAAACAGATTTTCTGTTACAATAACATCAAAATGGGTTGGATTCGTGATTAATTTCATGGCAGTGGAGTCTACCAATGCATGCTCAACGGTTACATCTGGATACTCAGCTTTCTTTTCCTCCACAATTTCACGCCATAGTTTACTTGATTCAATTACATTCGCCTTATCAACAGAAGTAAGGAATCCACGGCGGACACGTGCTGCTTTGAAAGCTTTATCTACGATTCTTTCAATCTCATGCCGAGTATAGGAAAGGGTATCTACAACCGCATTTCCATTGTCTCGGCGTTCACTTGGCTGGCCAAAGTAAAGTCCTCCTGTTAATTCACGAACAATCAAGAGATCACTGCCAGCAACGATTTCCTCTTTTAACGGTGAAGCATGGAGCAATTGCTTAAACCCTGTAACAGGTCTTAAGTTTGCAAATAAATCAAGTGCTTTCCGAATTCCTAGCAGTCCCCGTTCAGGTCGTAAATGGGAAGGATTGTTATCCCATTTTGGTCCTCCAACAGCACCTAATAATACAGCATCTGCCTTTTTAGTAGCTTCTACTGTAGCTTCCGGAAGGGGAGTGCCATATAGGTCAATAGCAGTTCCTCCAATTTCCTGCTGTTCAAAGCTGAAAGAATGATGAAATTCTTCAGCAATTGCTTCTAATACTTCCTTTGCAGAATTAATAACTTCTTGGCCGATACCATCACCTGGAAGTAAAACAATATGTTTTTCCATTTAAATTAACCTCCTTTTTGGTTGTTTAATATAATACATCTGCTTTTTTTATCTGACTTTGATTAAAAAAGAAACGATTCACTGCGTTAAGGAATGCTTTAGCTGATGCCTCCAGCAGGTCTTGAGATGTAGCACGACCGCTTACTGCAATCCCGTTAACAGTCATTTCTACGTGGTTCTCAACTAGCGCATCACGCCCCTGGCCAATTGATCTTAAATTAAAGTTGGTAACATGAATTTCTTCCTTAACTAATGCTTCCATTGTGTTGAACAGAGCCTCGACACTGCCTTTGCGGCCAGTGCGGGCAGTTTCAATCCGTTCACCTTCAGGATTGGTTAGAGCAACCGTTGCAGTAGGTAGGTTGCCATTGCCAGATCCGGAGTGAACCTGGAAGGCAACAAGCTCATATTTTTTAACATCAACAACATTCGTTTGAATGTCAGTTAAGATGGTGAAGATATCTTCATCTGTTACTTCTTTCTTATGGTCGGTCAGCTTTTTGAAGGAGGTGAAAGCTTCTTGCAGCTGTTCATCTGAAAGAGTAAAGCCCATTTGCTCGATTTTATCTTTAAAAGCATGGCGGCCAGAGTGTTTTCCCAAATATAATTGATTGGATTTAATTCCTACCAGTTCGGGAGTGATAATTTCATAGGTTGCAGCATGTTTCAAAATACCATCCTGGTGGATTCCGGATTCATGTGAAAAAGCGTTCCTGCGAACAATGGCTTTGTTAGGGGCAACAGCCATTCCGGTAAATTTGCTGACAAGGTCACTTGTACGTTTAATTTCACTTAATACAAGATTGTTTGTAAACGGGAACTTATCCTTACGGATGTTTAATGCAACGGCAAATTCCTCAAGTGACATATTGCCGGCTCGTTCGCCAATTCCATTTATCGTGCCTTCTACTTGAGTTGCACCGTTATGGATTGCGGAAAGTGTATTGGCTACCGCCAAACCCAAATCATTATGGCAATGGGCAGATAAATCTACTTTGTGAATATTCCGAACATTTTCTTTAACATAATGGAACATATGGCCATATTCTTCTGGTGTAGAGTACCCGACTGTATCAGGAAGCATGATGACAGTTGCTCCAGCGTCAATCACTTTTTCAATAATTCTAACAAGAAAATCAAGGTCGGATCGGGAGGCATCTTCTGCCGTCCACTGTATATTAGGAAATTTCTTTGCAGCATATGACACCATATTAACGGCGAGTTCGATAACTTCCTCCGGTGTTTTATTCAGCTTGTATTGCATATGAATAGGGGAGGTTGCAAGAACAATGTGAAGCCTGGGTTCTTGTGCTTCTTTTAAGGCATCCCAAGTAATATCAATTTCGGACTGTAACGCACGGGCCATGCCTGCTACCGAAGTATTTTTTATTGAACGAGCAATCGCTCGTACTGCTTTAAAATCACCTTGGGAGGAAGCCGGAAAACCGGCTTCCAGTATATCTACCCCAAAGCGTTCTAATTGTTTAGCTATTTCAAGTTTTTCTAGTTGGTTCAAATTCACTCCGGGTGATTGTTCACCATCGCGAAGCGTTGTATCAAAAATGTTAATTTTTTGACCCATTAACCACCACTTCTTTCTTGGACGATACAGATTGCTTGATAAATGGCATTAATTTACGAAGCTCACGGCCAACTACTTCGATTTGGTGGTTATTTTCACTACGGTTAACTGCTGTAAACTGTGGACGTCCAACTTGGTTTTCTAAAATCCAGCCTTTAGCAAATACGCCTGTTTGGATATCTGTTAAAACATCCTTCATGCGTGCTTTTGTATCTTCGTTCACAACGCGTGGTCCTGATACGAAATCGCCCCATTGTGCAGTATCAGAGATCGAATAACGCATGTTTTCAAATCCACCTTCGTAAATAAGGTCAACGATCAACTTAATTTCATGCAAACACTCGAAGTAAGCAATTTCAGGCTGGTAGCCAGCTTCAACTAATGTTTCAAAACCTGCTTTAATAAGGCTGGTTAAACCGCCGCAAAGAACTGCTTGCTCTCCGAAAAGGTCTGTTTCTGTTTCTTCTTGGAAGCTAGTTTGAAGAATACCGGCACGGCCTGCGCCAATACCTTTTGCATAAGCAAGAGCAATATCTTTTGCTTGACCAGTGTAATCTTGATAAATAGCGTATAAAGCTGGAACTCCTCCGCCTTCTGTATAAGTTCTGCGAACAAGATGTCCTGGGCCTTTTGGTGCAACTAAGAAAACGTCAACGTCAGCTGGAGGTACGATTTGATTAAAATGAATGTTGAAGCCATGGGCAAATACTAGGGCATTGCCAGCTTTTAGGTTTGGTTCAATGCTTTCTTTGTAAACTTTTGGTTGAAGTTCATCTGGAGTAAGGATCATGATTACGTCTGCAGCAGCAGTAGCTTCAGCTACAGAAACAACTTCTACGCCATCTTCTACAGCCTTGTTCCATGATTTTCCTTCTCTTAAACCAACGACAACATCAAAGCCGCTTTCTTTTAAGTTAAGTGCGTGTGCATGACCTTGAGAGCCATAACCAATGATTGCAATTTTCTTTCCTTCTAAAACCTGTTCTTGAATATCGCTATTATAAAGTACTTTTGCCATGATTAAATTCCATCCTCTCGAATTCGATTATTTTAATATAGAAAAGGTTTGTAACTCACTTGATTGTGGCTGCTGGCCGCGTAAAAATGCGGTTAAGCCAGTTCTTGAAATCTCTTTAATACCATAAGGGCGGAGAAGCTCAAGTACCGCCTCAATTTTATCCGGCTTTCCAGTAACCTCGATTGACAGGCTGTCTTTGCTCACATCGATAATGGAAGCACGGAATGGTTCAATGATAGCGTTAATTTCTCTGTGAAGCTGTGGATTGCTGGAAACTTTAATGAGAGCAAGCTCTCTAACTACAATTGCTTTATCGGTAATGTCTGAAACCTTTAAAACATCAATTTGTTTATTCAATTGCTTTGTTACTTGTTCAAGTTTTTGTTCATCTTCCACTTCAACGGCTAAGGTCATTTTTGAGACTCCGACAATCTCTGTCGGACCAACGGAGATACTCTCAATGTTAAATTGCCTCCTTAGCAAAAGGCCGGTAACCCGATTTAAAACACCACTTCGATCCTCAACAGTAAGAGTTATGATGCGTTTCATGGTTTCACCCCAATCATTTCATGATGCCCTGCTCCAGGGGCAATCATCGGATAGACATTTTCCATAGGAAGAACACGGCAATCTACTAATACAGGGCCATCATAAGCAAAGATTTCAGGAAGAGTGGTAATAAGATCTTCCTTATTATCAATCTTGTATCCCTTAATTGAGTAGCTTTCAGCAAGCTTCACAAAATCAGGCTGTGAGCATAGGATGGATTCAGAATAGCGTTCACCATGGAATTTTTCCTGCCATTGACGAACCATTCCAAGAGCACCGTTATTGACAATAACAATTTTAATTGGCAGGTTTCTTTCCTGAACTACCGATAGTTCCTGCAGGGTCATTTGAAATCCTGCATCACCAACAATGGCAATTACTTGACTATCTGGTGCAGCAAATTGTGCCCCAATGGCTGCAGGGAAGCCAAATCCCATTGTTCCTAGTCCGCCAGAAGTTACCCAACGATTTGGTTTGGTGAAAGAGTAGTATTGGGCTGCCCACATTTGATGCTGGCCAACGTCCGTCGTTACGATTGCATTGCCATCTGTAACCTTGTGGACTGCTTGAATTAACCATTGTGGACAAATCGCTTCCTGCTGTTCTTGATACCATAGAGGGAATTGTTCCTTTTTCTTATCAAGAGCTTCCAGCCAATCAAGATGATCTGGTGACTTGTCAGCGTATTTATTCAGTTCTTTTAACGCTTCTTTGGCATCGGCTACAATCGGGATTTGGGTAGCAACGTTTTTCCCGATTTCCGCAGGATCAATGTCAATATGTGCTACTTTTGCATTTGGCGCAAAATGCTGTAGATTTCCAGTCAAGCGGTCATCAAACCTGGCCCCGATGTTAATCAACAGATCGGATTCATACATTGCCATATTTGCAGCGTAGGTTCCGTGCATGCCGGCCATCCCTAAAGAAAGAGAGTGGTTGCCAGGGAAACTTCCTAATCCTAAAAGAGTCGTTGCTACTGGAAGTTTATGCTTTTCTACTAATTCCAGTAGTTCTGTTGAAGCTTTAGCGTGCAAGATTCCAGCTCCAGCAAGAATGACGGGCTTTCTTGCATTTCCAAGAGCCTCTGCAAGCTTCTTAATTTGGAGCGGATTTGGTTTTGTTGTTGGCTGGTAGCCAGGAAGACTAAATTTGCCGTCAGCTGGTTCACCAGGTAATACGCCCGCTGAAATATTTTTTGGAACATCCACCAATACAGGTCCTGGGCGGCCGGTAGAAGCAATGTGAAAAGCCTCTTTTACAATTCTAGGTAAATCAGCAATCGATTGAACCTGGTAATTGTGCTTTGTAATTGGAGTTGTGATTCCAACGATATCTGCTTCTTGGAAGGCATCTGTTCCAATTACGCTTTGGCCAACTTGGCCAGTAAAAATGACAAGTGGTAAAGAATCCATCATTGCATCAGCGATTCCAGTTACCAGATTGGTAGCACCAGGTCCGGAGGTAGCGATAACGACCCCAGGTTTTCCGGTAATACGTGCATATCCTTCAGCTGCATGTATGGAACCCTGCTCGTGGCGGAAGAGAACGTGTTCGATTTTACCTTTTGCTTTATAGATAGCATCATAGATTGGTAGAACCGCACCCCCTGGATACCCAAATAACATGTCTACACCTTCATTTATTAATAAATCAATGAGAAGATCTGCACCTGTCTTTGGAGCTGCGTTAGTCTTGTAATCCGGTTTAGCTTCTACTTTCACGAAGTGATCCCTCCTTAATATGTTTAAATATTTGAAAAACTCAGCTGGCGGCTGCGTCTTTTAACAAAATACTGGCATTTATCCTAAAATGAGTAAGCTGACTTTTTAGCAAAAGAAAAAGACCAATTCCCATCCGAATAAACTGCCTCTTAGCAGATTAAGCGGGGAGAAAAGGCCTTTGCTTTTCACGGTACCACCCGATTTTTACAGTATCCTCACGAATACTGCCTTATGAAGCGATCTCAACATCAAAACCGCTTCTTTTTGTAACAGGTGCCGCATGAGTACACCCGATTGAACCTATTAGGATAAAATCCGTTCAGCCCAACACTCAGGGATGATGTCAGAATAAGATGTAATACCAGGCTTCCAGCAACCCCGGCTCTCTGTGAATACATATTCTTATTCCTTTATTCCCGTCATCGATTTATTGATAATTTTATTTTTTTTGAAAATTTATTTTTCAATGTTATCAGTTTATTGTGAATTTGTAAACAGCTATTTTTAATTATATTTTCATGACCCCGCCAGTGTTGGCTGAAGTTACAAGTTTTGCATATTTTGCAAGGTACCCAGATGTAATTTTTGGTGCAGGCTTTACCCAAAAACTGCGGCGTTCATTAAGGACTTCTTCATCAACCAAGAGTTCAATTGAACGTTCCTGTAGATCGATTAGAATTTGATCACCGTTTTGAACGAGGGCAATAGGACCGCCTTCTGCTGCTTCAGGTGAGATATGTCCAATTGAAATACCACGGCTAGCTCCAGAAAAACGTCCGTCTGTTATTAAGGCAACTTCCTTATCTAAGCCACGGCCAGCGATGGCAGAGGTAGGTGCAAGCATTTCCGGCATACCAGGACCGCCTTTAGGACCTTCATAGCGGATTACAACAACATGGCCACTCTGAACTGTTCCGTTATTAATGGCTTCTTGTGCCTCATCCTGTGATTCAAACACAATGGCCTCACCAAGAAACTTTTTAATCGATGGGTCAACAGCTCCAACTTTAATGACACCGCCATCAGGTGCAATATTACCGTAAAGAATTGATAACCCGCCTACAGGACTATATGGGTTTGTTCTTGGTCGTATGACTTTTTCATTTAAAATTTTTGCATCTTTTACGTTTTCGGCAAGGGTTTTGCCTGTGATTGTAATGCAATCTTTATTCATTAAGCCCTCAATTTGGCATAATTCATTAAGAATAGCGCTGACTCCTCCGGCATTGTGAACATCATTCATAGAAACGTCGGATGCAGGCATAATTTTAGCCAAATATGGAACCTTTTCAGCAATTTTATTAATTTCGTGCAAATCGTACTCAATTCCCGCTTCGTGTGCAACGGCTAATGTATGCAATACTGTATTCGTTGAACCGCCCATTGCCATATCAAGAGCAAATGCATTATCGAATGCCTCTCTTGTCAGGATATCGCGAGGTTTTATATCATTTTTGATAAGATCCATTAAATGTTTGACTGCTTGGCGAATTAATTGATGTCTTTCTTCAGAAGTAGCAACGATTGTTCCGTTGCCTGGAACAGTCATTCCCAAAACTTCCATTAGACAGTTCATGGAGTTTGCAGTAAACATACCTGAACATGATCCGCAAGTAGGACATGCTTTTGATTCAAGTTCGAATAGCTCTTGCTCATTAATGGTTCCGTTATGGAAAGCTCCGACGCCTTCAAATACAGATGTTAGAGAAAGGTTTTTTCCGCTTGAGGAAACACCTGCCTCCATTGGACCTCCAGATACAAATACGGAAGGGACATTGGTTCTGGCTGCTGCCATTAACATCCCTGGAGTAATCTTGTCACAATTTGGGATGTAAAATACACCATCAAACCAATGGGCATTAATAACTGTTTCAGCACTATCAGCAATAATTTCCCTGCTTGGAAGGGAATAGCGCATTCCGATATGTCCCATGGCAATTCCATCGTCAACACCAATTGTATTGAATTCAAACGGAACCCCTCCGGCTTCACGGATTGCTTCTTTAACTATTTCTCCGAAAATATTAAGATGTTTGTGCCCGGGGATGATATCAATATATGAATTACATACACCGATAAACGGTTTATCTAAATCACTTGTTTTAACCCCTGTTGCATATAATAGACTGCGATGCGGGGCGCGATCGAACCCCTTTTTAATCATATCGCTTCTCATTTATGGCTGCCTCCTATTTCAAAAGGGTGGTTGCTGTGATAATAGAACCACAATCACCCGTGCGGATACTCTTTTTTCTTTTTCGATTAATTGAAGGCCCTTGATATAGAAAGTCTTCAAAAATAAAGGTTTTATTAGCGATATCATAACTCTATTCAGTAATGTGGTCAATATTAATATCTGACAATTCAAAACACTCAAATTCATTGATAGCGTTTACAATATTGCTATAACAAGGAATATTCTAAAATAAAAAAATAAAAAAATTTTTCAAAATCATATATATTCTTTTTTTGTAGTCTGGAAAAAGGTGGGACAAACTCTCTATATATCAACAAATTAATCATGCCTTTTAAAATTATCAAAAGTAAAAAGAACGATATTTTACTTTTTTTATATAGCTTTTTTTAGTTTGTATATTACTTCTTAGCAATTCTTTCATACACTTCTCTTAAATTTTCGATTCCCATTTCCTGTGCCATTTTTAATAAGATGCTCCATACTTTTGCCGTCATTTTTGCATCTCCAAGCGCATGATGTCGGTCTTTTATTGCCACTTCGTACTTCATACATATTTCATCTAAAGTTAATGGCTTAATGACAGGAGTGAATAACCCTACTAGAAAAGAAGTATCAATCAAACGGTGCTCAAATCGAGTTCGCCATATATCCCATGTCATTTTTTGCATAAAGGCTTTTTCGTGATTGGAATGATGGGCCACAAGAACTCTGCCATCAATAAACTTGTAAAACTTCATCAAGACATCGGATGCCGTGGGGGCTGAGGCCAACTCGTCATCGTGAATATTAGTCAGGGTGGATATCTCTGGAGGTATCGGTTTATCCGCTTTTATTAAAGAATAGAAGGAAGAGGTGTATTCCTCCTCAATTGCTGACCCGCACATCTTGATTGCCCCAATTGAGATGGCTTGATCACCTTTTTCTGGAAAGAAGCCTGTTGTTTCCATATCAAAAATAACTACCTTTAATGTTTCGAGGGGAGTGTCGAGGCTGTTTTTTTCTCTTAATTCTTTTTGAAGCTGCCGAAGGAATGATATATGCTGGGGGCTTGATTGACCGCGAATTCCTGCATAAATTTTTGAATTGAATTTACCTGACATGTCTCTGAAAAATTGGAACAACTCATTCGCCCCCATAAAATCCTTCCTTTTCTATTAATCTTCTTAGATGATTACCAAGTGTAATAACCGCTTTAAGAATTTCTTTTAATTCCTTCTTCTGCGCTTTGGGTAATTTTGTAATATCTACATAATGACTTGCTTCATAATCTGAATGATTACCATATAATAGGCGATACTTTAATAGTGTTGAAAAATGAAGCTTGTATGTTTCTTTTTCTTCTTTTGAAAAAATTTTATCTGAAAGCTGGTTGATTCTTGATAGAGTAGAGGTTTCGAAAATATTTTCTTTTATTGCTAAAAAACGAACTGAATTGACAAACGGGATTAGGGTTGTTTCCTTCAAATTAAGCTGTCCACTAAAGTTGCCATGTGTTTCAGCTAAAAGTTGCCCCAAAACGCCGATTCCTTTTTTGAAATAAAGCGTATTATTGTAGATTTGTGGGAGAAGTTTGTAGATTTGAATCGTCATAAAGGAAAATTGTTTCAATTTGTGTATATATTGCTTTTCACCATATAAGGTTCGGCTGTCTGTAAGGATCAGTAAATTGCGAATCGATTCCCAGCTCTTCTCTTCGGCCCAGTCGCTGATTTGCTGCTGCCATTCCAAACGGGACTTACACCATGAGGGATTATTTGCCATTACATCACCATGACAATATTGATAACCTGCCTGATTTAGTCCTTTAGAGATTGCGCTTCCTAAATGTAAAAAATATTTTTTGGCACGCTGGTCCTTTTCTTCATATATAATTCCGTGGTCTTGATCGCTCCAAATACCTTGTTCAAAGCGACCTGCACTTCCCATGACAAAAAAAGAGAAGGGGGAAGGGATCGGTCCAATTTCTGTTTCTAATTTTCTAAGAGAGATCCATATTACTTGCATCATGATTTCATCGTGGAATTGATTTAGCAGGAAATGATCATGAAGATAATCATTCATTTTGAGATCTCGATATTTTTTAATGTCTTCGTAGGAGCCAATGCCCATCCGGTTCCCGCCCTTCAATAAATAAAAAAGTGGATAGCGGTCACCTGTTCGCGGGTGACCGCCATTTATAAGATTACGCCTCTGTCTTCGCCCTTAAGGGCTCGCCAATCGGCGAGTTTTCTTTATGCTTTAATAATTCTGGATAACCGTAGCTTCCGTGTTCACTCATATCCAAGCCGATAATTTCTTCTTCTTCTGAAACACGAAGTCCTTTCATGGCAGCTTTCATTGCATAGAGGAGGATGAATGAAGCAATGAATGCGAAGAGACCACACGCAATAACTCCCATTGCTTGAACGCCAAGTTGGTGCCAGCCGCCTCCGTAGAATAAACCAGGACGGCCAACAGTTGCTAATTCTTTTGTTGCAAAAAATCCATTTGATAATGTTCCCCAAACTCCTGCAGTACCGTGTACAGACAAAGCTGCAATCGGGTCATCAATTTTGATTTTTTCAAAGAAGCGAATGCTATAGAATACTAGAATTCCAGCAATGAAACCAATTACAACGGCTGCCCATGGAGCAACAAAACCACAAGATGCGGTAATAGCAACTAATCCTGCAAGTGCGCCGTTTAACATCATTGGTACATCTGCTTTTCCTAAGACGATCCAAGAAATAATCATTGCTGCAACTGTACCGGCAGCAGCACCTAGATTAGTATTGAGAGCAACGTATCCAAAAAAGCCTTTGTCAACGCCTAATGTGCTCCCTGCATTAAATCCAAACCAGCCTACCCATAACAAGAGTACACTTAAAGCTGTAAAAACCTGGTTGTGCCCTTCGATACTGTTTGCTGAACCGTCTTTATTAAACTTACCGATACGAGGTTTCAACAGAATCGTTGCCGCAAGTGCCGCTGCTGCCCCCGTTAAATGGACAACTGTTAACCGGCAAAATCTTGTTTTCCGTGTTGGGCCAGCCAGCCGCCGCCCCAAATCCAATGTGCGATTGGAGGATAAACGATGATAGAAAATAATACCGCAAATACTAGGTATGCACTTAATTTAGCGCGTTCTGCAAAACCGCCAAAAGCGATTGTTAAAGAGATACCAGCAAAAGCGAGCTGGAACATAAAGAATACGGATCCTGAGAGTGATAGTCCTTTAATATCATAGCCTGAATAAACGAAATGAGATAATCCAATTATTGAATTTAATGAATTTCCGTTACCAAAAGCTAAAGCGAATCCTACGGCCCAAAAGATGAGCGAACTAATCGAAAATGTAAGAATTGTTTTACCGGCAATATGCCCGGCATTTTTCATTCTTGTTGATCCGGTTTCAAGTAGGATAAAACCACCAATCATTAAAATGACAAGAACTGCACCTACCATTGTCCAGAGACTATTCATTAGAAATGTAGTATTCATTCTTACTCCCCCTTCAAAAAGCTATGTCAATTTTTATTACATTATTGATAGTTGTATTTTTACATTTTTATCATTTTGATTCTATAAGTGTGTGAGATTACCTGACATGGTTTTTGGAATAGGTGGGCGAAAAAACACCCTCACACATGAAGGGTGAAGGTGTTTTAGAGTTTTGGAGTGTAAGAGTTTAGGGGAGTTATCTTTTGCGCACCCCGAATTGGGCGTTTATCTGGCCTTGAATCATTTGGCGGCGAACCTCTTGCTCGTCACGTTTTTTCTTTTCACGTACCATTTCAAGTCTAATTTCATGTGTTTGTATTCCATCTTCGATTTTATTGGCGATATCCATTAGTAATTCGACGTCTGTAAAGGAGTATTTTCGGCTGCCGCTGGGGATCTCTCGGGGAAAATGAGTTTCCTTTCTTCGTAATAACGTATTTGCCTTTCGGATAGGCCGGTAAGTTCTCTAACAATTCCTATTGTAATTACTTTTTTGTCCTTGTAAGATGCTTCACTTCCCATTTTTAGCAATCACCACCAAGTTTACGATTGTATTCATGTTATATTAAATTAACTTGATATGTTACATTTTCTCACATAATTCATGTTTTTGAAAATATTTTGACTTATTTCTTTTCGATTTAGGTACATTTTTTGGTCTATCTCTTGAGGTTTAACTGCTCGTTTATAGATCACTGCCAGTTCACTGACAGTAAGTTCTGTTAATTCTTGTGGGGTCTCTCTTTGGAGGTTGGCATCAATAATTTTTGTTATATAAAACTGCTTTACTTGCTCGATAGCAGTACGTAAATAATTTGACATGGAATACACCCCAATTTTAAGAATTTTGTATTCTGCGTAATAGCTCAGGTGCACGTGAGCCGAGTGCTTTTAATAATTCTTCATATAATTCCTCTCGTAATAAATCGAGATGAACAATTTTTTTGGCTAAATTTACTTCATTTTTTCGATACATATTTAACCATTCCTTCCAAATTTGGTATCGTATTTTTTATTTAGAATAATGTATTTTCTGACATCTGTCAGAGATGTTGTTAGAAAAACT
Organism: Neobacillus sp. PS3-12; assembly: GCF_030915385.1. GTDB lineage: Bacteria > Bacillota > Bacilli > Bacillales > Cytobacillaceae > JAEVLT01. The sequence goes on from NZ_CP133268.1 coordinate 3,183,805, forward strand.
AACAGTTTTTTTGCTGCCCTATTGGGACTAATATAAATTGATTTTTTAAGTAAAAAAGATACAATTGAAGGAATATGATAAATAAACACTTGGAGAGAACAAATATGCTGCAAACACTCAACAAGAGTCTTGAAAAAATAATGCCGTTGATTACTCCTACTGGTGTAGTGCTTGGGGTATTACTTGCATCCTATCTAAAAGATTTTGCTTATTTGATTCCATATATTTTTGCATTTATGACGTTTGCAGGAAGCTTAGGCTCAAACTTCACATCGTTTAAGGAAGCCGTCAGTCATCCGGTTCCTATTTTTGTTGCCCTTATTATGCTTCATGTTGTTATGCCACTCTGGGCACTTGGAGTTGGGCATCTGACTTTTAATGGTGATTCCTATACCATAACTGGGTTGGTTATGGTAATGCTGATTCCAACGGGAATTACTAGTTTTATATGGGCATCCATATATAAAGGAAATATCGCTCTGACATTATCAATCATTCTAATCGATACCATGCTATCGCCATTTATTGTTCCGTTTACACTATCATTGATTGTCGGTCAAAAAATTGAGATGGATGTTTGGGGAATGATGAAGGGATTGTTTGGAATGGTGGTTATTCCTTCGCTTATAGCAATGTTGTTAAATCAACTAACGAAAGGGAAGTCAAAAGAGGTTTTAGGTACTCCGTTAGCACCTTTTTCAAAAATAGGTGTAGGAGTTACCGTCATGCTGAATGGTGCTGTTGTTGCTCCTTATTTGAGGAATGTTAACTTAAAGTTGGCAGCAATTGTGCTGGTTGTGTTTTTTGTAGCTTGTACAGGTTATTTGTTTTCCTTCTTAGCAGGGAAGCTTCTTAAGAAAGATAGGGGAACCGTTGTTTCGCTACTTTTTACGTGTGGAATGAGAAATATAAGTGCAGGTGCTGTAATCGCAGTTTCCTATTTTCCACCTGCAGTAGCGGTGCCGGTTGTAGTGGGGATGCTGTTCCAGCAAGTATTGGCATCCTTAAACGGTGCAGCATTGGATCGATATTTTAAACGTCAGACTCAGAAGCGGAGTCTGACGGCTTGATGAATATTTAAATATGAAAAAACAAAAGCATGTGCTATGAACATATGCTTTTGTCAGATTGTCGAGAAACCCAATGGCACGAGTAAGCCCAGGGTTCGGACACAACTATGGAAATTTTGCTTCCCTTTGTCCGAAGATGTCCTGACTTTAGACACACCTGTGCTAAATTCGGCTTCTTGTGTCCGAAGATACCCTGACTTCGGACACAACCGCAATAGTTTTCGATTTTTGTGTCCGAAAACCAGATTTCTAACTATATACTTTCTCAACAGTCAGACAAAGCACACGCTATGAACGTATGCTTTGTTTTTTCTTATGACATATTACAATTTATACATAGTAAATATAAAAATAAATTGTAGAAAAAACACAAAATATTTCCTGGAAAATTTGTCATTCGAACTCTAAATCTAAGATTTTGTTGAACTGTGGAACATTAAAAAAACTAAAGTCGAACGATTGTTCTTCCTCGGGCTTCCCCTTTAAGAATCGAGGATAAGGAAGATGGAAGTTCTTCAAGAGAGACCTCTTTATTGATGTTAACTTCTAGGTTAGCTGGTTTAAAGTCAGAAGCCATCCGTTCCCAAATTGTTTTTCTCACCTCCATTGGACAATAGACAGAATCGATGCCTAATAGGTTAACCCCGCGAAGGATGAAGGGAAATACAGTTGTTGGTACGTCTGTACCGCCTGTTAGACCACTCACCGCAACAGAGCCATTATAGACGATCTTGCTTAGAATGGATGCAAGAGTTTTCCCGCCAACAGGATCTACTGCTCCAGCCCATAACTGCTTATCTAACACTTTAATTTTTTCTTCTGTTACCTCTTGGCGAGATAGAACTTCCTTTGCGCCTAATTCCTTAAGATAAGGGTGTTCCGTTTCCTTGCCAGTACTGGCAATAACCTCATAGCCGCGTTTTGCTAGAATTGAAACCGCCAAGCTGCCCACACCGCCAGTAGCACCGGTTACCAGAACTTTTCCTTTTTTCGGGTTCAAACCGTTTTCTTCTAAACGATGTACGGATAATGCTGCTGTAAATCCAGCAGTACCGTAGATCATTGCTTCTTTTAAGCTTAGACCACTTGGCAGCGGAACAATCCAATTAGAAGGGATCCGAGCGTATTGACTATAGCCGCCATAATGGGAAACACCAATTTCATAACTTGTAGCAATGACCTCATCTCCTTCTTTGAAGCGGGGGTCCTTTGATTCAACCACAATCCCAGCCATATCTATACCTGGTATGAAGGGATATGAGCGAACAATTTTACCGTTTGGGATGCTTGCTAATCCATCTTTAAAATTAACACTTGAGTAAGCAACTTTGATGACAACATCCCCGTCTGGCAGGTCATTAAGGTTAATATCTTTAATTTCTACAGAAAAATCCTCATCCAATTTATTTACCATTAATGCTTTGAAAGACTTGTCCATTGTTAAAACTCCTCTCAATTGGTTATTAACGTTAAGTATAGGAAAAATGCTCCACTTTAGCAATTAGTTGTCGTTGTTTAATTCTTTCATTGGTGAATTCAATTTCCTTTTTGTAAGGATTAATTTTTGTTATCATGAATAAAAGACTTACTTAAAATGCTTCGAACAGAAAGAGGGGAACTCAAAATGATCCATACTTATGCTTTAACTCAAGATAATATCTTAAAACAAGATATTGAAATCAACCAAGTATACTCCCCTGAATATAAGTTTTTTTGGGTTGACTTTGACCAGCCGACTGAACAAGAAATTCGCTTACTTACGGATTTTTTTCATTTTCATCCATTAGCCGTTGAGGATTGTTTACATTTTATTCAAAGGCCAAATATGAATTTTTATGATAATGTCTTGTTCTTTGTCTTGCATTCTCTAAATCAAAGCTCGTTAAAATGTGAGGAAGTAGATGTCTTTGTTGGCGATAAATTTGTCGTTTCCTTTCATCTCCAAAATGAGCCAGCGTTTAAAGAAATAAGCAAAAAGGTAACTTCACAAAAAGACATAAATAAAGTCGGACCGCTGTTCATCCTGCATACGATTATTGATGAGCTAGTCGATCATTATTTTCCAATCATGCATCAAATTGAAGATAAGCTTACTGCGTTTGAAGAGAATGAGGCAAGAAGCAGAAAAATTATTGATGAGATTTATGATATCCGTGGTGACTTGATTCGGCTGAGAAAAACAATTTTTCCAATGAGAGATTTATTGTATCGAATTATGAATTCCGATAAGATTCGAGAAACAGGGCAATATCAGCAATACTTTGCAGATATATATGATCATCTGCAGAAACTGTCGGACATGTTAAATGAAAATCAAGAAGTAACCGCTGATATGCGAGAAAATTTTATGTCCGTGCAGTCATATAAAATGAATGCAATTATGATGACTCTTACTGTGTTTACAACGATCTTTATGCCGCTGACATTTATCGTTGGCGTCTATGGGATGAATTTTGAGTATATTCCTGAATTACATTGGAAATATGGATACTTCTATGTTTGGGGATTAATGGTCTTCATCGCAATTGCAATGAGTGTATGGTTCTATCGAAAGGGATGGTTGATGAATAAGTAAAAGGTTGATTGTTTTGTCTTTAAAATGAAATACAACTGAAATGTCTTTAAAAGAATGGTTTGTTAGAATCAGATAATTAGGACTTATTTTGCGATCATCCTGCGAATAGTATATGGAATAATTGTGCGTATTTTCCATATGAATGACAGAAAAGTGCTGCTATTGGAGGGGGAAACAATGACTTTAGACAGTCAGTTAATAAAAAAAGCTTATTATGAAATGTTCATAAATGAACATGAGGATCTTCATCCAGTTCGTGTGTTAGGTGAACTTTTTCAAGAAGAACAGCAAAAGGATGTGCCTGATTTATCGTATATTCGTTTTGCACAGGGTGAAGTTTACTTTCATCATAAGGATTTTGAATCAGCTATATTCAAGTGGGGCAACATCACGAATGAATTGGAGCCATGGGCAAAGAAAAATATGGGGGATGCCTACTATGCTCTTGGACTTCTTCCTACTGCAGAAGATCTTTACAAATCTATTCAATCCGATAATCTCACCTTAATGACAGAAACAGCCTTACAACTATTTTCATTGTACATTGAACGGGGCAAAACAGATGCAGCTTCACAGATTATCAAAAAAACAATCGTGGAAAATCCGGATTATCCTGACGTAACGGAGCTTGCACGTGCTTTTTTTGAAGAACACCAGGATTATGCCAGTGCGATAGAATTGGCGGTAAGTGAAGCGGTTCGAACTGAATCGGTTCAATGGTTTGATATCCTTAAAACCTATATCGATCAAGGTGTAACAAACATGTTGGCACCAAGCTATTTTAGCGAAACGCTCCGAGTGTTATACGGATTAGATCATATAAGGTTTGAGACCTTAGTGCTGACAATTTGGAATAGCTATAAGGAAGAGGAGACTTATTTTTCATGGCTGCAAGAATTGAATCAATTGTTATTGGGATTGGATTTGAGCCGGAGCGATTCATGGCCTGAACTTTCAAGAATTTTAAAAAATACGTATTTTGCTTTAATTGATGGAAAATATCTAATCAACCAGCTGCAAGACCTTGTGCCGGGATTATTAACCAATTGGGTCAGGATCACAGATTCCACACAGGCTGTACTAGCAGCAACAGCTGTCATGTCCTGGGCTGAACTTTTTCCTGCTAGTATCGCATCATCGACAATGAGTGATGCTGAGAATCTTTTCAGCCATTCTAAAAAGACGGTGAATGAATTTAATGAATGCATTCACTTATTTGAATCCATTATGGATTGGGCTGAGTTCCATGATATGGGTGCTAACTTAAGGTTAAAATGGACTCTATCGCAAATCCTTAATTTTGAAACGGATTATCTGTTTATTGCCGGACTTAGTGGAAGCGGGAAGTCCTCCTTTGTCAATTTTGTTCTTGGTCAGGATCTCTTACCTGAAGTGTCCACATCCTCTCTGGTCGTGTTTAAAGACGATGAGGATTTAAAAATCAATGAAATAACAGATTGGGAAATAGCTGGACTAAGTGACATTTCTGATTTTCAAGAAAGATTACAACGTCGTCGAAATGCATTAGAATCGATTCTTGAGTACAAAGAGGAAAACCAATTTTTAAACGAAAATCACCTGGCAGTTATGGATACTCCGGCATTAAGCGGTAATCCATATGAACAAAACGAAGTGCTAAAATATTTAACCATTGCGGATGCCATTCTTTTTGTATTAGATGCAACTGCACCATTTACAGAAAAGGAACAAACGATTCTTTCAAAGCTGCATAACTATGCACCAGAAGTTCCTGTACACTTCTTGTTAAATAAAATGGACTCGATCAGTAATGAAGATGAAGCGATAAGGATATTTGAAGAAACAAGTGCAACGATTCATTCTTATTTGCCGAATGCAAAAATCTTTGCCTTTTCCTCTCATTACGATCGCAATCAGCAGCTTAGTGATTTGAATGAATTCATGAGGTCAATCCGAAATACAAAAAATCGAGAAGATCAACGATTATCCAAATTACTGACGTTTATACGTTCGACGATCACTACGCTTTTACAAAAACGAATTGATGTTGAAAATCAAATGATGGAATCTGTTCAATGGAATGAAGAGATTGTCATAAAATTAAACGGCGCATTAAATCAATTAAGTGATGTAGAAGTGCAAAAAACAAAAGTCATCACAAGGTCTTATCGTTTGATCAAGGAGTCGGTTCAAAAGGAAATCTCCGAATCCATTCCTAAGCTGCTTCGGGAATGTGCCAAACTAGTTAAGGAAGATAGCAATTTTAGCAGAATTCATCTTGAACTGAATGATGAGATGAATAAGAGAATACAAGATTACTTGGAGAAAACAGTTCTTCCTAAATTTTATCAATCACTTAATGGCTGGATCGCAGCTTCAAGGAATGAGTTTGAACAAGGGCAATTATTCTTGGATGAAATGGCAGAGGGTTTTAATACCTTGTATGGTGAAGAGAGAATTAAATTCACCTGTGACTTTAAAGTCCTGGATGATTGGCGCCGTGATATGGATCGAATGACAAGCAGGCTTCAATTGGAAAATGTAAATATTCTTCTGCGCCGAACGCCTTCACAGCTTTTAATAAAAAGTGCAGGTAAATTATTTGGTGCCATACAAAATAAATCAATGCTGTTTAACAGATATAAAACGTTTATTGAAACAGAGGATTATTCTGAAGCTACTGAACTTGTAATTAAGCAGTTTTTCCAGCAGTTTGAGTTATTTGAAAAATCACTTGAACGGGATATTACGATGTTCTTTAGAGATCCGCAAAGTGAACTAAGGCAGGCGGCTGAAGATTCTCGTTCCGAAATTGAAACAAACAAAGAAGGCCTTCGAAAAATGAATACGAATCCAGAACTGTACCGTGACCCGTTAACATTGTTTGAAGTGAAGCTTCGTCAATTCGAGTGGATGACCGTTTCCGGAAGAGGAGTTAGCTCAATTTCATAGGAATAGTAAAAAAAGGAAGATGTTAGAAGCATCTTCCTTTTTTACACTAATATCCTTTGGAGTAAGAAATTAAATTAATACCTGGTGTAATCCCAGCAACATAAGTTTTTAAATTAGGAATAAAAATGTTTTCTAATACTCTCTGATTATAATACTCGGTAGATCCTGCCGAATGTGGAGTGATAATAACATTATCCATTTCCCACAGGGGGTTATCTTCACTTAATGGTTCTTTTTCAAAAACATCCAGCCCGGCTCCGGCAATCACTCCATTTTGTAAGGCAGCAATTAAATCCTTTTCAACGACAATTTCACCACGGCCAATATTGATAAAGAAAGACTCAGGCTTCATTTGATTAAATTGCTCTTTCGTAAATAAATGACTTGTTTCTTTAGTTAATGGAAGGGTTATGACAACATAATCACACTGTGGCAAAATTGTATTTAATTGGTCAATCGTATACATTTGATCGACATAGTCCTCAGGTTCCCCTGAACGGCGGACCCCTAAAACCGTCATTCCAAATGCTTTGGCGATTTTAGCTGTTTCTTTTCCAATCGTTCCAACGCCTATAATACCAATTGCTTTTTTGTGAATTTCACTTTTTAAATTAGAATGATTCCAAGTCTTCTCTTGTTGATTTTTCACATATGTATGGATTTTTCGGGTTAAAGAGAGCATCAGTGCAAATATTGTCTCCGAAATCGGAAAGGTGTGGACACCATTGGCACTTGTTAATAGAATGTTTTTCGCTGCTAATTTTTCCAGGGGATAGGAATCAACCCCAGCACTCCATGTTTGCAGCCATTTAAGCTTCGAGCCATCCTGCAGACAATCCTTTTCCATTCCCTTTTTCCACCCGGCGACTACTTCAGCATCCTTTAGATGCTCCTCCCAAATATCTCTGTCCTTTCCTGTAATAAGGTCCCAATCGGGAATGATTGTTTTTATTTGTTCAAGATGTTTCTGCTCAACCTCATGCGTAATGACTAATTTTCTCTTTGGCATTTTTGCTCCCCCAATCATATCTTATACAGTTATCATAATGGAAATTTTAGGAATAGTTTAACTATTTGCTTGATGGTTTCCTGCCCGCACACCCGTGACTTCAGTCGTGGGAGGTTCAAAAAAAAACCAGTCCCATTTGGAACTGGTCTTTAATGCTTTTTAAGGAGCCGCATTTGCCGTAGATAATATAAGAAAGTTTTAAACCACCACTCCTCAAAGTGGGTGTTCGCAGAAACTATCCTGCATGTCCTCCATGTCTTGTAGACAGAGGCTTGTCATTCCTGTTTCAATTAAAACTCCCTTTTACAGCTTAAAGGTTAAAACTTTATTATGATTACGAACAACGCAGCTTATGAGATTATATTACTACAAACATATTGTAAATTCAATGTAAAAAGAAGCCAAATTGATTTAAATTTCTGTGACGGAATGTTGTTTCAAAACAACATACATATTTAGTGGAAAATAAAAAAAGCTGCTCTAACTGCATAGCATTCAGAGCGAGCCCATCTTCCTTTTCATTCAAAATTAACTGGTATGCTTTACCTTTTTAAGGGAAGGCACTTTATATGGTCTTCTTTTTCAGTGCGTTTAAGAGTCTTCAATGCCTGGTCCCCTAGTTTTGCGAGAGCTTTATGTCCGGCAAGAGTTGGGTGAACATCCCCAGGGATAATGAACTTTGCCTGCTTCCCATTAAAGGCTGTATAAGCATCAGCTAAAAGAGAACCAGATTGGAACGCAATTGGTGCAATGATCTGCGAATTAACATCATTAATAATTTGTTCTCCGATCATATGTAGAGAACCAAAGATTGGGTCATTTGCTCCAAAAGGATTATACATATTGTAAAGGATGATAGGAGCGTTTGTTTGCATTTTTATTGCCAAAATAATCGCTTTTAAGTTTTTGGCTAAATCCTGCTCCGCATTAAATAACTTTAGTTGAGCCTCAGGTGATGTTAAATCAGGTAGTGTAGTTGGTGAACCCGTTAAGCCCGCAGCTTTTAATAAATCATCGCCGCCAATGTCCAATGTTACAACATCAGCTGATTTTAATGAGTTTTTAAATGGATCTGTGCTTAAACCAGTGAGTAAATCAGAAGATGTCCAACTTGGTACCCCTAGGTTTGTTACATTGAAATGTCTTTCGCCTATTAAACTTGGAAATGCATGTGGCGATGGCTGCACACCGATTTGGTCAGGCAGGTGATAGCCAAAAGTAATCGAGTCACCAAGGGAAACAAGGTTTGGTTGTTCCTTTTTTTCTGCGGATGCAATCGATGAGAAAATGGTACTTAGAGCTAAAACAACGATAAGTAATACTGATAACCGCTTTAATTTCAAATAAACGCCTCCTTATAGGAAAATCTGTCTAGCAAGTCAAATTATAATCGATTAATTTCAGAATATTCAATCGTTATCAATCTACAAATTCTGCGTGTTTGATTAGAAGTAGGTTAATCGTGCCCATGCTAGAGGAAAAAGCAAGAGGAAGGGAACGAAAAGAGGTTAATCGTGCCCATGCTAGAGGAAAAAGCAAGAGGAAGGGAACGAAAAGAGGTTAATCGTGCCCATGCTCTAGGAAAAAGAAGGAGCAAGGGAACGAATAAAGGTTAATCACCCATTCTCTAGGAAGAAGCAGTAATGAATGAAAATACAATAGGTATCTACATTCATAGAATGGCAATAATGCTATAATATAGAAAGAAAAACTTGGCGAATTCTAACAACGTAAAATAGTATTCATTCCAAAGCAGAATACACAGAAAGGAGCAAATACTTTGGTTGATCAGGCAAGGCAAATTCTCCAAACCTATTTTGGTTATTCATCCTTCCGTAAAGGGCAGGAGCAGGCAATTCAGTCTGTTATTTCTAAAAAAAATACCATTTGTGTCATGCCAACAGGTGGAGGGAAATCTATCTGTTACCAAGTTCCTGCCCTTGTACTACCAGGAACAACAATCGTTATTTCCCCCCTCATTTCGTTAATGAAAGACCAGGTTGATACACTTATCCAGGTTGGGGTCCCTGCAGCATTTATCAATAGCTCGTTAACTGCATCAGAAGCTTATCAAAGAATACAGGATGCAATCCATGGAAAATACAAGCTTCTATACATCGCCCCTGAAAGATTGGAATCCTATGAATTTATGGAGAGCTTAAAAAGAATGGATATCCCGTTGGTAGCGGTTGATGAAGCCCATTGTATTTCCCAGTGGGGACATGATTTTCGTCCAAGCTATCGCCATATTAAAAACTTAGTTGATAGCCTTCCAAACCGCCCGATTGTTCTTGCCCTCACCGCAACTGCAACTCCAAAGGTCCGTGAAGACATTTGCCTCTCCCTTAACATAAATCAAGACAATACCATTATTACAGGATTTGAACGTCAAAATCTTTCATTCTCTGTTATAAAGGGTCAAGATCGGCTTTCGTTTTTAAAAGACTATATTAAAAAGAATGAAAAAGAGGCAGGCATTATTTATGCTGCAACCAGAAAGACAGTTGATCAGCTATATGACCGATTGCAGAAAGCGCATATTAATGTTGCACGATATCATGCTGGAATGAATGATAAGGAGAGGAACCATGAGCAGGAGCGTTTTTTAGAGGACCAAGCAACGGTGATGGTAGCGACTTCTGCTTTTGGAATGGGGATTGATAAGTCAAACATTCGTTATGTTATACACTTTCAGATGCCTAAAAATATGGAAAGCTATTACCAGGAGGCAGGCCGCGCCGGTAGAGACGGGCTGGATAGCGAATGTGTTCTCCTTTATTCCTCGCAGGATGTTCAAATTCAGCGCTTTTTAATTGATCAATCAAGCGAGCGGGGACGGATTTCACACGAATTAGAAAAGCTGCAGCAAATGGTTGATTACTGCCACACCGAAAATTGTTTACAGGAATTCATTTTACACTATTTTGGAGAGTCGGATACAGAGCCTTGTGGCAGGTGTGGGAATTGTATCGATTCGAGAACGAGTATGGATGTATCAAAAGAAGCGCAAATGGTGTTGTCATGTATCATTCGAATGGAGCAGCGATTTGGCAAATCAATGATCGCACAAGTATTAACTGGTTCAAAAAATAAAAAAATCATAGAACTTGGTTTTAGTAAGCTGACAACCTATGGAATTATGAAAGAAAAAAGTGCCAAGGATGTAAGTGATTTTATTGAGTTTCTGATTTCACAAGAACTGATAGGGGTTAAGCATGGGACATATCCAACTTTGTTTGTAACGGCAAATGGTAAAGATGTTCTATTTGGAAAGCAGTCTGTATTTAGGAAGGAAGCAGTGGAAGTTAAGCAGGTTTCGAAGGAAGATCCATTGTTTGAAGAGCTTAGGGCTGTAAGAAAAAGAATTGCGGATTTGGAAAAAGTCCCGCCATTTGTCATTTTTTCCGACGCAGCTTTAAAAGATATGTGTGTCAAAGTGCCAAAAACAAGTGAAGCATTTTTGCAGGTCAGTGGTGTTGGCCAGAATAAACTGCAAAAGTATGGGGAAGAGTTTTTATCTGCAATACAGGCATTTTGTGAATCGAATGTTGACTATCAAAGTGAAATGGTAACTGAAGAAGCGCCTAAAAAAGCAGCAAAAAAAGCGACAGGTGATTCGCATTTAGAGACACTTAGTATGCACCAGAGCGGCTATGGGATCGAGGAGATTTCTGAAAAAAGAGGACTTTCGGTAAGCACAATTGAAAATCATTTGCTCCAGTGTGCCCAACAGAAAATGGATGTGGATTTTTCAAAAATAATTACGGCAGAATTTGTACCAAAATTAGAAAAGGCAGTTGAAGAGGCTGGAAGAGAAAAATTAAAACCAATTAAGGAGCTGCTTCCTGAAGAAGTTAGTTATTTTATGATTAGAGGATTTTTAATGATGAGTAAAAAATGAGGTTGAGATATTTGGAAACAGGAACGAATATAATGAATTGATTGATTTATAAAGGAGAGAAGAATGAAGATTTTAAAAAAAATCAGCCCTTTGTATGATCCTTGGGAAGCATATATGGACATGGAAGAGCACGGAAAAATGCAATTAAGCAATATTGAATTTACAACAACGACTCTTTGTAATATGCGATGTGAGCACTGTGCGGTAGGGTATACGCTTCAGGCAAAAGATCCTGAAGCATTGCCAATTGACTTAATTTTAAAGAGATTGGATGAAGTCTCAACTCTAAGGGCATTAAGTATAACTGGTGGAGAGCCTATGCTCTCATTAACATCGTTAAAAAATTATGTCCTACCTATTTTAAAATATGCGCATGAGCGGGGGATACGGACGCAGATTAATTCGAATTTGACTCTGGATTTAGATCGTTACGAATTAATCGTGCCTTATTTAGATGTTTTACATATTTCCCACAATTGGGGTACTGAAGAAGAATTTGCGACAGCTGGCTTCGCTCGAATGGAGCGTTTGCCGGACTATCATCAACGGGTAAAGTATTTTGAAAGAATGATAGAAAATAGCAGGGCACTTGTTAGGGCCGGTGTCATGATTTCGGCTGAAACAATGCTAAACAAACGAACGCTGCCGCATCTTGAAAAAATCCATCGAGAAGTTTTCAAGGATATGCTCTGTCAAAGACATGAAGTGCATCCGATGTACCCGAGCGATTTCGCTAGTAATCTTGAAACATTATCACTGGAGGAAATAAGAGAGGCAATCCACCATTTGCTGGATATTCGGGATGAGAATGTTTGGATGCTGTTTGGGACATTGCCGTTTTATGCTTGCAGCAGTAATCCTGAGGACTTAAAGCTATTGGAGCGGTTGTATAAAAGTAAAAATGTAACGGTGCGGAATGATCCGGATGGTCGATCTCGTCTAAATGTAAATATTTTTACCGGAGATATTATCGTTACTGATTTTGGTGATATCCCTGAGCTTGGAAATATTCAAACTACTAGCCTGCAAGGGGCATATGAAAAATGGAAAAGCTCAAAGATAGCAAAAGAAATCAGCTGTCATTGTTCGGCTGCTGCTTGCTTAGGACCCAATATATTAGTTAAGAACAGTTATTATCAAAATGAAGACTTTACTATTAAAAAGTCGAAAATTACAAAGTTATAATATATTTCTAAATGGCGGATAAAAATAATCTGCCATTTTAATTTTTATAGATCCACAACATTGGCTCCAGCTAGTGTGCTTGTAAAGGTAGATGCTCCTCAAAGGTTGCTGTTACTGTTCCATCCCGATTGGCCAAAATAAATACATGATAAAAAGCTCCTCCAAGTATGACTCCCGCTTGAATCACCGCTTCATTTACATCACACACCGTAGAGATGGTACCGTCTTCAAACTCTCACGGAATAAGAATCTGTATAAACTCCTCCCACTATTTCCAGATTAGTACCTGCAGTACCTATTTCTTATCACATTTTTGTGTCGTATTTTTGTTTTTTTAAATATTGAAAAGGGCAGTCGCTTATTGTTATGGCATTATTATTTGTTTACTCAATAATATTAAGTATATAAGTTCTTCCTATTCAAGTAACTCGGTGCAAGTGTTTAAGGTACAGCTGCCGTTTTTGACGAAATGGTTTGGAAAATGATTAAGAGCGAATGCACCGAGAAGGCTCCCTGACTGCCCTCGGAAAGCGAGTGCCTTCAGCGAAAATCAACATTCAAGTCTAACAGGGCCTATCTTTTAAATATTTATAAGAAAGGATGAGAAAAGACAACCATGGTTAAGGATAAGGATAAGGATCACTTTCAATCACTAATACCCTCAAAATCCTTCACAACTCATTCAAGTTTACAAGTATGGGATTTTGTTTCAGCTCCTGACTTGCACCCAATGAAGGTTAGGATAAATGTAAATAAACCAGGGGCAGCTCCAGGATTTATTTTCGTTGCACCATATACGACATTCGAGGCATCGATGATTGGGCAAACAGGCTCATTAATCATGGATCAAGCAGGTAACCCGGTCTGGTTTAGACCACTTGATAATAGATTTATCCAAAACACGGACTTTAAAGTACAATGTTACAAAAGAAAACCGGTGCTTACTATGTGGCAAGGAACCATTTCTGGTACTCAGATGGCAACCCCTATCCTACCTCAAGGAACCCCTGAGCCAGGAGCTTTTTATCTAATCATAGATCAGCATTATGAGGTGATAAAAAAAATTAAGGCAAAAAAAGGCTATATTGCTGATTTACACGAATTTATTATTACACAGCGGAATACGGCCTTATTTACTGCTGTGAAACAAGTGCCGGCAGATTTAACAACGTTTGGGGGACCAAAAGATGGATATATTAATAATTACTCTATTCAAGAAGTAGATATCAAGACTGGGGAGCTACTATTCTATTGGAATACACTGACTCATGTAAATCCAGTCCACTCAATGATTCCTGCTTCATCTGCAGCAAACATGAATAATATTTGGGATTGTTACCACATGAATTCAGTGGAGGAAGGACCAAACAATACGCTTCTTGTTAGCATGCGAAACATGTCAGCCCTCTATCATATTGATAAAAAAACCGGAAAAGTCCTTTGGCAGCTTGGGGGAAAAAAAAGTGACTTTACTTTTGGTCCAAACGCTTCTTTTTCTTGGCAGCATGATGCACGTTACTTATCCAAAAATAGAATAAGTATTTTTGATAACTCTTGCTGTGCTTCCCCTACTTCTCCTCCGCAAGGTCAAGCACGTGGTTTAATACTGACGCTTGATTTTGAAAAGGCTATTGCAACTGTCGATCGAACTTATTATCATGATCCAGCGCTAATTGTTCCAACCCAAGGAAACCTCCAAACGCTTTTTAATAAAAATCGATTTGTTGGATGGGGACAGGAACCGTATCTTTCCGAATTTTCTTCTGCTGGAAATACCGTAAAAGACCCTTCTAGAAATTTCTTATATGACATGCAGTTTCCTAACCAAAACATTTCATATAGGTCATATAAAAATAGATGGGTAGGTATACCGCTTGATCACCCCAGTCTTGCAGTAAAGGTATTACGTAAGGACGCGGTCGTTTATGTTTCATGGAACGGTTCAACTGAAACCGTTGCTTGGGAAGTTCTAGCTGGTCCAAAGCCAAATAAATTGTCCGTGCTTGTAAAGAGCACACCTCGTACTGGATTTGAGACAGAAATTCATGTTGATTCTGTCGGTCCTTACTTTCAAGTCCATGCATTAAACTCAGCTTTAAAAGTCATAGGAACTTCACGGATTATTAAAGCTTAAACATCCGTTTTAAACACCCACAAAACGTATATCCATTGCCCTGGTGCCGCCTATCTAGGACCCAATATTTTAGTGAAAAAAGTTATTATCAAAATAAGGATTTTACCAATCAAAAGGCGAAAATTTCTAAGTTATAGTAGATTTCAAAGTGGCAGATCAATATTGACCGCAATTTTTAATGTAGACCCATGCCGAGCAAACAATAAAGGGAATTTCTTATGAAATTCCCTTTATTGTTTCTTTTTATCTTTAGTTTTTTAGAAATGAGGCAGAAAATCCAGTAATAATGCCATAACCAATCCAACGATACCAATGATTGATTGGATGATCGTAATGGTTTTAAAAGTTTCACCCATTGACATACTGAAAGATTCCTTCACTAACCAGAAACCTGCATGGTTTGCATAGTTAAAGAATAAGGACCCCGAACCAATCGCTACTACTAACAATTCTTTATTAATGCTTGGGTTAGATCCAACTAGTGGTGCTAATAAGCCCGTTGCACCCACAATACCAACTGTTGCAGAACCTGTTGTTACAGATAACAGGGCAGCAATGAGCCAACCGATTGCAATTGCAGAAAGAGAAAGTCCATGTGTAAGATGAATAATAGCATTGCCAACATGCGAGTTTACTAGGACTTTTGCAAAAGCACCGCCACCGGCAATAATTAATAGAATACCTGCAATTGGTTTAAGACTTGCACCTAACGAATCACGAAGTTTCTTTGTATCTGTTCCTC
This sequence comes from Neobacillus sp. PS3-12, assembly GCF_030915385.1. Lineage (GTDB taxonomy): Bacteria > Bacillota > Bacilli > Bacillales > Cytobacillaceae > JAEVLT01. Next base: position 3,199,352 of record NZ_CP133268.1, read on the forward strand.
GGGCATATCCTAATAAAATGACTCCTACTAATAATCCGATTAACAAGGCAATGACAGGGTCACCGACAAACTCTGTTATTTTATTAAAACTGGCTGAATTCTTAAACACTGTTTCAGCTAATGCACGGCTTAACATCATTAGCATTGGCAGTAAGATAACTAGCAAAGAAGTTCCAAGTGAGACAGGAGGCTTGCCTGCATTTTCCAGAGTAGCAGCCATATAATGCTCTGTTGTTGAACCAGGAAGCTTAGTTTCAGGTTTTTCAGTTGAACCTGTATATTGATCAAGCAGTTGCTGATCAGGACGAACAGTCATCCGCGGTGCAATAAATTTACCATAAACGGTCTGGCCAAGATGGCAGCGGGAATAGCACAGATAAGACCATAAATCATTGTAATACCTAAGTCTGATTTAAATCCCGCAATAGCGGTAAGGGGACCAGGGTGTGGAGGAACCATACCGTGCATGGTGGCAAGCGCTGCAATCACTGGAACCCCGATATAAACATAGGCCGAACCGTTGAAATTTCCTTGTCTTTCGAGTTTTTTGGCAACAGAGAATACAAGTGGTAAAAGCATAATAAGTCCAATTTCAAAGAACATCGGGATCCCGATAATAAATGCTGCTGCTCCCATTAGCCATGGTAATGTTCGATTGGTTGAACGACTTAAAATGGCAGAAGCAATTCGGTCACTAGCACCTGAATCGGCTAAAATTTTTCCCAGCATCGCTCCAAGTGCTACCTGAAGTCCAACCCCGCCTAATGTTCCTCCGGCTCCTTCTTCCACTGAACTTACAACCGTTTTAATGTCCAAACCGGATGCAAGTCCTACCGCAATTGACACCACCAAAAGGGCCAGCAAAGGATGTAAACGTAATTTTGAAACGATGAGAAAGATCAGCAATAAAATACTGCATACCGCAATAATAAGCAAAGATATATCATGTCCTGTCAAATGAAACACCCCTTTAAAAAATCGTGAAAATTGTTTTGAGCAAGAGAGCGCTCTCCATTCTCCTCAAAAATAAAAATTTACTAGATAGCGCTTTCAAACCGTCGTTTGAAAACCGTTAAGGTAAATGTACAGTTTTTTTAAAATTATGTGAATATTATCTAAGTTAAAGGAATTAACGAAATTAAATCAATATTTACATTAATTGTAAAAATAAAAAGAGATTGGAATTTACCAACCTCTACTTTTGCCATTTATATTTACGTTCCGGTCTGCCGACCATTCCGTATTGAATTTCTACTTCCACCTCTTCAATGGAGGAGAGATATTCTAAATATTTTCGTGAAGTGGAATCCGTAATTCCAAGAAGAACAGCTAATTCCTCTGCACTTACAATCTCTTTTTCAAACCGAAGTTTATCACGTACTCTTAGTAACGTAAATTTGTCAATCCCTTTTGGAAGTAGATTTTCGGAAGTCAGATTGGGACTGGAATGACCAGCCAATGAGAAAAAGGAGTCAATCTCATGTTGGTCCATTTTTTTCTTCATTCGAAGCTGCTTTAATGTCTGTTTGTACCTGGTTAGTTCATCTGTGAATTTTTTAACATCAATAGGTTTAATTAAATAACTAAAAACTCCGCCTCGAATCGCTTCGGTCACTGTTTCTGCATCATTGGCGGCAGTGATGGGAATAACATCAATCCCACGATAATTCATTCTTATGTCTCGTAATAAATCGATTCCATTCATATCTGGGAGATAGATATCCAATAAAATTAATTGCGGTTTAAATGTCTGAAGATACGCAAGCGCCTCATTCGCTGAATGAGCAACAGAGGAAACATCAAAGCCCTCTATTTTTTCAGTGAATTGTCTGTAAACCTTAGATGCTATGGGATCATCTTCAACGATCATTACCTGAATGAGGTTTTCTACCATATCCATTCTCCTTGCTTATTTTTTAGGAACAACGAGGGTAAACTTTGCCCCGCCTAAAAAACTATGAGTAATATAGACTTGTCCATTTAATTGGGTAAGTGAATTTCTGACAATGCTAAGGCCGATGCCACGATTTTTTCCGATTTTCGTTGTATATCCCTCTGTAAAAATAGCGTGCTGTTCCTTTTCTGAAATTCCTGATCCGTTATCTTGAATATCAAATATAATATCTCTGCCGATGTCAGTAAAGGAAACGGTCACAACTGCGCCCTTATCATTTTTTTCTTTTGCTGCTTCCATTGCATTATCAAGAATATTGCCGAGAATGGTTACTAGCAGCTTCGTATCAACCGAATCAGGAATTTCTGATAAACTGCTTTCCTCATCAATTGTTAAGTTTACTTTTAACTCTTTCGATCGATTAATCTTACCCAGCAAACAAGCAACCAGTAAAGGGTCTTTAACTGCAGTCATTAGAAATACAATTGTACTTTGGCGTTCCTTTACTTCACTTGAGATGAGTTCTCTTGCCTTGTCATACTCTTCTATGCTTAATAATCCGTAAATTGTGTTTAATTTGTTTAAAAATTCATGGTTGAGTGCTCTCATGTTTTCAGAATAGGATTTGATTTTTGATACTTCATTAAACAATTGCTCAATTTCGAACTCGGTACGTATCGTCAAAACAACTCCGGCTATTTGGTTCATTTGCATGACCAATGAAAAATCAATCACGTACAATTGATCACCAATAAAAACCTTCTGATTGTTTCTTCCTTTTTTCGATGATATAACTTCCTGAATCATATCCCTTAAACGGGTATTTTGAATGATCGAATCATCCAGTGGCAGATTATCCATTAATAATTCACGTGCTCTTTTATTCGTAGAGAGCACACAGAAATGTTTATCCACCGCAATAATTCCATCACGAATCGATTCAAGGATTGCTTCTTTTTCTTTAAATACATAGGATATCTCTTCTGGTTCGAGACCAAACAATTTTTGTTTTATCCTCCGTGCTATGAGAAATGCCGCAATAACCCCAATCAATAACAGCAATAAAGCAAGTCCCATGATTTCTTCTTTATACGTGAATATCCTTTTTTTTACATCAATCATTAAGAATCCGACAGAGGATACTCCGATGATCTCACCTTGCTTATTTTTAATCGGCGTTTTTGCTTTGAGTGCCGGTCCTGAAATTCCTTCACCAAAATAAACAACAGAAATATGCTGCTTAAAAATGGGGGCATTACTTGTGCCCATGGACTTGCCAATATATTTTGGATTGGGATGTGAATAACGAATTCCTTGTTTGTTACCGATAACAATATAACTGGCACCCGTTTGCTTTCTCATTTTTTCAACAATCGGTTGGATTTCTTTTGACGGGTTTTCGCTTTTAAAAGCACGAATAATTCTAGGATCCTGTGCTGCCAATTTGGCAACTGACATCGCCTCATCACCAAGGTATTGTGTTGAGAGATCATCCATAATTTTTGTAAAAAAAATAGCTGCCAGGATAGAAGTTGTGCATATGACAAACGATATGAGCAAGACCATCTGGGTAAATAATTTCAATTTTATATGTGGTAGTTTCATCAGCTTTTCTCCAACTTTGAAAGCGCATTATACAACAAGTATATCAAATTTGTCGAACATAACCTTAAATAAAAATATGCCTATCTTTTTTTGAGTTTAGGGAAAAGACTTGAAATAGAACCGAATAGATAAACCACTCTATTCGGTGTATTACGGTAATAAATGGGTTAAGGATTCAGATTCCTTAACCCATTTATTATTTATAATGATACATCTAACTACTTAATTAAAATAATTTGATTTGAGATCATTGAGTCTAAATATTTGCTCGTCTCTAGTTTGTTTTCAGAGATTGTCTCTTCTCTAAGCTATCTTTTTTTGCCGTTTTATGCCTGCAGCAGCAATCCGAAAGACTTTAAGCTTTTAGTGAAAAATAGTTATTATAAAAACAAAGACTTTTCTAATTTGAAAGCGAAATTTTTCAAAGGACTATTGGAAATCTAGAGGCGGATTTAATTATCGCCTTTTTTATGCTTTGTTATTAAATTCAAATAACGATTGTGAAAACTTCCACTTAAAGTAACATTATTGAAATAATAGAGTTAGTGTTTTAGTTATAACCAAAGCCTTATAATATCCAATTTCATTAGATTACCTATTGGTCAGTTGCAAAGGATATGCTACATTAAATTATGAGTATTTTTTCACAAAAATAATAGATTTGGAAGAGGCTATCAAGAAACTTATAAAATTATTCTTTATCAACCTTAGCAGAAGAAAGATGAAAACTTGATAAACGCCTTGAAAAGGTATTATATAATCTGCTAATTTTTCTAGAATTAATAAAATAAATTGTAAGGGTTTTCTTTCTGTGTAGAGGTGATTAAATGTTTTTTTCCTTACGTAATCGTTTATTTATGATTTTTACTTGTTTGTTAACTATTCCTTTCATTCTTTTATCCATTATTATCCCAAGCTGGTTTACATCTGTTATAGAGGAGCAAACTCAAGCCTTAACAGTAAGCGCAATGGATCAGTATTCCTTGTATATTAATTCAATTACTACACAGGCAGAAGACTTGGGGAAACAGGTGCTCGTAAATCAGACCACCCAAGATTGGGTTAGATTAGAAAAAGAGTATTCGAATATCCCTATAGAGCAAAGGATGTTAATGAAAAATCAACTAAAGATGCTTCTCTCGTCAATGATGATAAACAATTCGAATGCTATGTCTGTTTCTGTGATTCTTAATGATGGTACCGGTATTTGGGGAAATACTCCATCGCTTCAGAAAGCAGAGTGGTATAAGGACTTTTCCGAATTAGACCAACCGTTTGTAAAATCGCATATTGACCCTTACCAACCAACGGGAGGGAATATAAATAGCTATATTCTACCCCTGTTTGATATAAATACGCTTATTCGATACGGAATTATTAAGGTTAATTTTCCTTCCTCTTTATTAGAAACAGCATTAAATAAAATTAAAATAGGAAAAAATGGACACCCGTATTTGTTAGATAAACAAGGAACAAATGTTTTAAAAGGGAAAACCCATATTTCTAAAAACGTATTAAGTCAAAGTTTGATCAAAATAGCAAAGGGAAAAAATCAAAAAGGTCTAGTGGAAGTAAATGATCATGGAGAGGATTATCTGGTATTTTTTCAAAAATTGACTGCGGAAAAATGGATTTTAATCAGCGAAGTGAAGAAAACCGAATTGTTCTCCAAGGCTATCCAATTGCAGCATAATCTATTATGGTGGAGCGCTATCGTTTTTTTACTAACAATTGTTGCCTCATACATGCTTTCTACTAATATTGTAAGTCCTTTAGGAAAGCTTGCTAAGGCTATGGGGTTTATGGAACATGGGGATTTTTCGGTGCTAAACAGTTTATACCCACCATTAAATCGCATAACAATGAGGTTGGATATGTTATAAAAGTGTTCGGACAAACGATCGATCGATTAAAAAACTTAATTGAGAATGAATATGAAGCAAATATACGTCGAAAAGACGCAGAATACAAAGCCTTGTTATTGCAGATTAATCCGCACTTTTTGAACAATACTTTAGAAATCATCGGAGGATTAGCTCTTCAAGGGAAAAATAAAGATGTCATGAATGTAAGTATATACTTAGGACGGATGATGAGATATTCCTTGAATACACAAAGCGATGTGGTGAAATTAGGAGATGAAATAAACTATATCCGAAGTTATACTGAAATCCTTAAAATAAGATACGAAGACTCTCTCAAAATTACCATTGAAGAGGACCCTTTAACGAAATCTCTGCCTATTATCAAATTTATTCTACAGCCACTTGTAGAAAACGCAGTGAAATATAGTTTTATTGAAAAGAATTATGCTGATATCTATATTCAAACTCAAATGGTCGGGGATCATTTATCCATGGTTGTAGAAGATAAAGGAATTGGAATTTCTGAAGAAGCTATAGCTAACCTATTACAACAAGACAAAAATAATGAGGCCATAAGCGTTTTAGAGTCAAAAGGAAGCAGTATCGGGCTGAAGAATGTAATTGGACGGTTGAAACTATACTATGGCCAAAGATTTTCATATCATATCGAATCAGAAAAGGATATTGGAACAAGGATTACATTATATATCCATTTTGAGAGAGGTGATGTAAATGATGAGAGTGTTAATAACGGATGATGAGATTCAAATTCGTAAAGGACTGCGTTTAAAAGTAGATTGGGAGGAGGAAGGCTTCCAAATTATTGGTGAGGCTTCAAATGGACAAGAAGCATTACTACTTCTCGAAACTCTTGATATAGATGTGCTTATAACAGATATGAGAATGCCCATCATGGATGGGATTGAATTGGCAAAACATTGTCACCAGAGGTTTCCAAAAGTAAGAGTTATTGTTTTATCGGGGTACTCGGATTTTGAATATGTAAGAGGGTCAATGAAGGAAGGGGTTAAAGATTATCTGTTAAAACCGGTAGCTCCTGATGAATTGATTGAAATTTTAAGAGTCATTCGTAAAGACATTGAAAATGAAAGGAAGAAACAAGGCGAATTAGCCCGGTTGCATCAACTTGTTTACACTCAGTTGCAAGAAGTGCAGGAGCAATATTTGCTTCATATAGTAAAAGAGGAATCTTTGGAGTCTTATATGGTAACAGAAAGGTTACGCCAGCTTCAGTTAGAAGATTTAGCTAAGGAAAATTCCAGAGTACAATTTGTAACAGTGGAAATTAGAGGAGAAGCAGGAAACCAGAATAGAATTAAAGAACTTTGGCTCCCTTTTCAGATGCTGTGTAAGGAAATAGCGAAAGGGCATGCAGGAACATATACATTTTACGACCCAAGCTATGCCAATATGGTTCACTTTATCCATAAACTTGATCTAGAAAAGCCAAATAGCACCTCTATCCTAATTGATGAAATTCAAAAAAACGTAAAAAACTTCTTAGGCTTAGAGACGGTTATAGGATTGGGGAATATCGTAAAAAGTTCTGCTGAATTTAAGACCGGGTATATTTCAAGTTTACTTTCTTGGAGTCAAAGTCAAATTCATTCAGGCTCACAGGTGATTGATTGGAGAGAAACAAATGAAGAGGAGTTTGGGATTTCACCTGATTTGGAAAGAAGGATAACAAACACAATTGAAAACGTAAATTTTGAAGCATTTAAAGATAATATATATCAGTTGCTTAGCAGGAAAGAGAACCAATCTATCATGTCCTTTTCATTTGATGCTAATCGGGTGTTATTCTTATTAGACTCAATGTCAAGAAAATATAATATTAAAACAAAGGATATTCAAAAATTGATGTGGGATTCTCAGCAGAGTATTTGGGAGCTTAATTCTCATCGAAAAGTAATAGAGCAGCTAGTTCAGTTAGCCCATTTGATCATTGAAAATGTTCGTTTGGCTCGTTACTCAAACGGAAAGTTAATTATAGATAGTGTTAGGCAGTATTTGGACGAGCATTACGCAAATGAAATTTCTCTTACCTTATTATCTGAAATATTTCATATCAATAGTACCTATTTATCCGAAACCTTTAAAAATCACGTGGGGCAGAATTTTAGCGATTATCTGGTTAATTTACGTATGGAGAAAGCACAATATTTCTTAAAAGATAAGCAGCTCAAAATCATTGATGTAGCTAACTTAGTAGGTTTTTCAAGCTCTGGATATTTTAGTACAGTATTTAAAAAACACTTCGGACAAACACCTGCTGAATTTCGTCAGTCTTTGGAGATAAAACGAAATGTTTAAAAGAGAGGAATCTAGATGAAAAAATGGTTATCTATCAGTATACTTGTTATTTTTCTGTTAGGTGTTTTTACATATACGGCTTCTTTTTATAATTCACTCTCGGCTCATAATATAAACAAAGGAAACAAAAGAAAAGTGTTAAACCAGGTGAAACTGACGTTCTGGAGAAATAATGGAAACCAGGCAGAAAATCAGGCATATAAAGATTTAGTTACTTCTTTTGAGGCCGCTCATCCCAATATATTAATTAAAATGCAATCAATCCCATACAGCGATTATGAATTACGGCTGCGAACACAAATCGCTTCCGGGAACCCACCTGATATTATGACAATCGATAGTCCTAACTTGGCTCTTTACGCAAATGCAGGTTCACTTTTATCCATTGACCAATACATGAGAAAGGAAGGACAGCTTGGAGATATCCCTCAAGCTACATTGGATGGATTAACTTTTAAAGGGAAGATTTATCTTTCACCTGTTGTTGAGTCAAGTATCGCCCTTTTTTACAATATCCATTTATTCAAAGAGGCTGGCCTCCCTCTTCCTTCAGAAGATCCCAATAAACCTTTGACATGGGATGAGGTAGTGAAGATTGCCCAAAAGATAAATAATCCTAAAATGGGGGTTTATGGGATTGATCCTGCACAGGGATTTGGGGATGGGGAATCTCCTGCTTATTTTAAAATTCCACTTTTATGGCAGTTTGGTTCTCAAGTATTGAGTCCTGATGGAACAACAGCGAGTGGTTATCTTAACTCCAAAGAAGCATTATCGGCCCTCCAATTTTATCAAGATTTATACCATAAATATGGGGTTGCTTCGGTCGAATTACCACCTGGTGCTTTTGAAAAAGGAAAGCTTGCCATGACAGTGCTTGGTTCTTGGACATTAGCTGATTTGGAAAAAAGTAATCCGAATTTTAAGCTTGGAGTAGATTTTGGTATTGCCCCCTTGCCAATAGAAAAGCAACATATTGTTCCAAATGGAGGATGGGCGCTCGGGATCTCTTCAGGGACTCAATATCCAAAGGAAGCTTGGGAGTTTATCAAATATGTTTCTAGTTATGAAGGAATTAAAAAGTATGTAAAAGAAACAGGTGATATCCCTGCAAGATCTTCAGTAGCCAAGGACTTATCTGAATTCAACCAATATCCAAAAAATATATTTTTCCAGCAGGTGCAAAAGTATTCTATGCACCGCCCAATTACTCCTGCCTATCCAGTTGTGAGTGATGCTATAAGGGTATTATTTGAGGAAGTTGGAATTGGTGGGAAGGATGTAAGCCTTTCTGCGTTGGAAGCTATGGAAAAAATCAATATAGGTATTAAACAAATAGAAAAGTAGTAAATAGTTAATCCTCTAGTGAATAAAACTAGGGGATTTTTTTATTCCACTGAAATCGGTTTCAAATACCGAAAATATTCAACGTCTAAATCCAAAGATATTGAAATCTAGTCTTTCGTTATTTTGATAAATTAAAAATATGAAAGAGAACATGAGTATAGGGGGTAAGTAACTAAGAAAAAGGCCTAATTAGTTTGAAAAGGAGGAACCGTTGTGGAGCAAGTGTACCAAAAGTTAGAAAGCAGTGAAAGCAAGTTAATAAAAGAAAAAGCGGGTACAAAGACTTCAAAAAAATTAAGATATATGAAAGAAAATTATCAATTATACCTATTTGTTTTACCTGCATTGGTACTTGTCATTATTTTTAAATACGTACCAATGTATGGTGCTTTAATAGCATTTAAAGATTTTAATCCTTTACAAGGTATAATGGGGAGCCCTTGGATTGGGGTAAAGAATTTTGAGAAATTCATGAGTACTCCCGATTTTATGAATCTATTAGGCAATACATTAAAATTAAGTGCATTTGGATTGCTTTTTGGCTTTCCTGTCCCCGTTATTTTAGCACTTATGCTCCATAGAATTAGAAGTGTTGTCCTGAAGAAAAACATTCAACTAATACTATATGCACCTAACTTTATATCCGTTGTAGTTGTTGTAGGGATTGTCTTTATCATGTTATCTCCAGTTGGACCGATCAATCATATTATTAATTTATTCGGCGGTAAGTCGATCGATTTTATGACCGAACCTGGTTTCTTTAGGTCCATTTACATTATAAGTGATATTTGGCAATTCGCCGGCTGGGCTTCTGTTGTATATCTGGCAGCACTTGCAAACGTAAGCCAAGATTTAATTGACGCGGCAAAAATGGATGGAGCAAATATCTTTAAACAGATTATTCATATCGATTTGCCTACAATTAAACCGATTATGGTGATTCAGTTTATATTGGCTGCCGGAAATATTATGAGCATTGGATTTGAAAAGGCATATCTATTGCAAACTTCAATGAATATTCCTTCTTCGGAGATATTGCCAACCTATGTTTTTAAAATAGGGTTGCAAATGGGTGACTATGGATATTCAACAGCAATTGGATTATTTAACTCTGTTATTAATGTCATCTTACTATTAACGGTTAACAAAATAGTGAAACGGTTAAACGAAGGAGAAGGTTTATAAATAAAAGAAACGGGGTGAATTTCATGTTTAAACAACAAACGAAGACAGATAAGATCATCTTAACAACAAACGGGATCATCATGACATTAATCGTTCTAGCTGTTTTAGGACCATTAATCTATGTTGTAATGGCATCGTTTACAAACCCAAATACTTTATTGAACAGCGGGTTAACCTTAAATCCAGCTAAATGGACCTTCCAGGGTTATTTGAGAGTATTTAAAGATGGGTCTATTTTAACGGGATTTAGAAATTCATTGTTTTATTCAACTGCATTTTCAATCATTTCGGTTTCTATAACTGTACTTGCAGCTTATCCTTTATCAAGAAAGGATTTTGTTGGAAGAAAAGTTATTATGACCATATTTATTATTACCATGTTCTTCGGCGGGGGGTTAATACCAACATATCTATTAGTGAAAAATTTGAATATGCTGGATACCATTTGGGCGATTTTATTACCTGGAGCTGTAAACGTTTGGAACATTATATTAGCAAGAGCTTATTTTCAGGGGATACCAAATGAATTAAGGGAAGCAGCGGTCATCGATGGTACATCAGAAATGCAATATTTCTTTCGAATTTTACTTCCTTTAAGCAAACCTATTATTGCCGTTCTAGTATTATATCAATTTGTTGGTCAATGGAACTCCTATTTTGATGCCATGATCTATCTTAAAAGTGATAATTTACAGCCATTACAGATTGTACTTCGATCTATTCTCGTTCAAATGCAGCCAAGACCTGGAATGTTTGAAGATGCACAAAATACTGCACAGCTGCAACAGTTAGCAGAAATGGTCAAGTATGCTTGTATTGTTATTTCAAGTTTGCCATTAATTTTAATCTATCCTTTCTTCCAAAAGTACTTTGAAAAAGGAGTAATGGTAGGCTCTATTAAAGGTTAAATCAATAGAGTTAAATAAACTATTTTAAAGGGTGGTTTTCCAATGAAAAGAACGAAAAAAATCAGTCTTTTAACATCCACTGCATTAGCTGCCTGCTTAATGATAGCAGGATGTTCAAGTTCAACTTCAAGTAACGGTGCAAAAGGGCAGAATTCGTCACCAAATTATGGTCTTAAAAATATAACATTACCATTAAAAAAGCAAGTTACTTTAAAATTCCTTACCCAAAGTTCGCCTTTAGCACCTAAAGATCCTAATAAAAAATTAATCTGGCAAAGGTTTGAAAAGGATACAAATATTCATATTGATTGGACGAATTATACTTCGGATCAATTTCCGGATAAAAGAAATTTGGAGCTGGCCAGTGGTGACTTACCAGACGCTATCTTTCATGCTGGTTTAAGTGATAATGATATCCTGAGATATGCAAAGCAAGGCGTGATTATTCCAGTAGAGGGTTTAATTAACAAAGATATGCCAAATCTGAAGAAAATTCTTGATACCCATCCACAATATAAAAAATTAATTACAGCTTCTGATGGTCATATTTATTCCTTCCCGTGGATTGAGGAGCTGGGAACGGGTAAAGAAGCCATTCAAGCTCTAGATGACATTCCATGGATCAATAAGAAATGGCTGGATGAATTAGGGTTGAAAATGCCAACCACTACAGATGAGTTAGAAAAAGTACTACTTGCTTTTAAAGAAAAAGCTCCAGCAGGTACCAATACTGTTCCAATGTCCTTCATGATCAACCATGGCGGCGAAGATCCAGCCATGTTATTGGGAGCATTTGGAATGGGTGATAATGATGACCACTATATGGTAAATGAAGACCAAAAAGTTGTCTATTCTGCAAGCCAACCTGGATATGAAAAGGGAATTGAATGGCTTCACAAACTGCAGACAGAAGGTTTAATCGACAAAGAAGCCTTTACCCAAGATTGGAATACCTATGTTGCAAAGGGGAAAAACCAACGTTACGGATTATACTTTACTTGGGACAGAGCAAATATTTCAGGGAATAATGAAGACTATGTTCCACTGCCGCCATTAAAAGGTCCAGACGGAACTGTCAATGTACCTAGATCAAATGGGTATGGTTTTGACAGAGGCAGAATGGTCATTACAAGTGCAAACAAGAATCTGGATTTAACAGCTAAGTGGATTGATAAAGTCTATGAACCAATTCAATCCGTACAAAATAACTGGGGTACTTATGGCGATAAAACGCAACAAAATATTTTCGAGCTTACAAGTGCAGGTACTTTAAAACATTTACCACTTAACGGCACAGCACCTGTAGAATTAAGACAGAAAACAAGCGTAGACGGTCCTTTGGCTGTATTGAATGAATACTATGGAACAGTAACGACGAAGCCGGATGATGCTGCGTGGAGATTGGATATTTTGCATAACATCTATGTACCAGCAATGAAATCAACGTATAATTATCCTCCGATATTCCTGGACAAGGATAGTCAAGATCAATTAACACAACTTGAGACAGTAGTGAAGCCTTATGTAGAAAGAATGAAAGCGGAATGGATTTTAAAAGGCGGCATTGAATCACAATGGAATGACTATTTAAAAACTTTGGACAAAGACGGTCTTTCCAAGATTCTTACTATTAAACAACAAGCTTATGATAAATATAATTCAGGAAAATAAGCTGTTAGTGGCAAATCTATTGAAGGACAAACAAGTTCGAACAGAATAAAATTTCTGTTCGGCTTGTTTTTAATATCTGAGAATGTTAGGTGATGAACATAATGTTTGATTGTATAGCATTAGGCGAAGTTTTAATCGATTTTACACCAGCAGGGAAATCCGAAACTGGGGAAGTCCGATTTGAACAAAATCCAGGAGGTGCCCCTGCAAATGTGCTTTGTGCATTAGCTAAGTTAGGCAAAAGAACAGCTTTTATCGGTAAAGTAGGTAATGATCAGTTTGGGCATTATTTAAATTCTGTTTTACAAAAAAATAAAGTCAACACTGATGGCGTCGTTTTCACTGAAGACATAAATACAACTTTAGCTTTTGTCCACCTAAACGATCAAGGGGATCGCTCTTTTAGTTTTTACCGCAACCCCGGAGCAGATATGTTGTTGCATGAAAGCGAATTAGACTTGGCGATGATTGGAAATTCTCGTATTTTCCATTTCGGATCCATTTCGATGACTCATGAGCCATCGGCATCTGCCACATTAAAAGCAGTATCTTTTGCAAAGGAAAATGGTCTCCTTATTTCTTACGATCCTAACCTGAGAGTGAATCTTTGGAGTGATTTGAACCACGCAAAGAACATGATTGAAATGGGATTGAAATACGCAGATATTTTAAAAATATCGGAGGAAGAACTTGAATTTATTACAGGAACAAAAGACCTTACTAAAGGCTCTGAATATATTTTTAGCCATTTTTCTACAAAACTAATTTTTGTTACGTTAGGGTCAAAGGGCTGTTTTTACCGGTTAGGTCATGAAACCGGTAAATGCAGCGGATATGAGATAGAGTCAATCGATACAACCGGCGCGGGAGATGCTTTTTTGGCTGGTGTTTTATATCAAATTATTGAAAAAAATAAAGTCATTACTGATTTGTCTTTAAAAGATGTAGAACAAATGGTTTCATTTGCTAATGCAGTAGGAGCCCTTGCCACAACAAAAAAAGGTGCTATACCTGCCATGCCTACATTGGAAGAAATTCTTTCATTATATAAGAAGACAATTTGTGTTAAAGAGGGGATTGAATCTTAATGAATAGAATAGTAGTTAAAGAAAAATTTCGTCCGCAGTTTCACTTTTCACCTGAATCCAACTGGATGAATGATCCAAATGGAATGGTCTATTATGATGGAGAGTACCATTTATTCTACCAGTACCATCCTTTCGGTACGACATGGGGACCAATGCATTGGGGACATGCGGTTAGTAAAGATTTGATTCATTGGGACCACCTTCCGATAGCGCTGGCTCCTGATGAGAATGGGGCAATTTTTCCGGGAGTGCTGTTGTAGATTGGAATGATACAACAGGTTTTTTTAATGGCGAATCCGGACTTGTTGCGGTATTTACTCATGCAGATAATTTTCCAGACTCTGATCGTTCTAGACAGAGACAAAGTCTGGCCTATAGCACCGACAATGGTCGTACTTGGACTAAATATGACGGAAATCCAGTATTAGAAGATGAAAGTATAACTGATTTTCGAGATCCAAAAGTATTTTGGCATGAAGAATCAAATAAATGGGTTATGATTCTTGCGGCGGGAAATCATGTCCGTTTCTATACTTCCCAAGATTTAAAAACATGGGCTTTTGCAAGTGAATTTGGTAAAGAGGTGGGGTCCCATGCCGGTGTTTGGGAATGTCCGGACTTATTCAAATTATCGGTTAACGGAAATCCAAATCATAACAAGTGGGTAATGATCGTTAGTATTGGGAATGAATCCGCCTACGTAGAAGGATCGAGGACACAGTATTTCATTGGTGATTTTGATGGCTTAACATTTGCAAATGATCATTGTGACGACACAATCCTTTGGCTGGATCACGGGAGAGATAATTATGCCGGTGTTACCTGGTCCGATATCCCAAGTGAAGACGGAAGACGTCTTTTTCTTGGCTGGATGAGCAATTGGAAATATGCGAATGAAACGCCAACCGATTCTTGGAGAAGCGCCATGACATTGCCACGTGAGTTAACCTTAACTGAAAGTTCCGAAGGAGTAAGACTAAAACAAACTCCAGTATCCGAACTCGAAAAAATTAGACAGGAAATATACTCCTTGCATGAATTCGTGCTTCAACCCAATCAAAACATATTGTCGGATGTATCCGGGGATCAGTTAGAAATTATTGCTGAATTTGAACTTGATTCAGCAACAGAATTTGGATTTAAACTTCGAAAATCAGATTCTGAGGAAACGATTATTGAATATGATGTCGCTGAGGAATCATTATTTGTTAATCGAACTACCTCTGGTTTGACGGATTTTAATGAGTATTTCCCTTGTACACACAGTGCACCATTGTCAATTAAGAATAAACGGGTAAGACTGAGAATTTATGTAGACTGGTCTTCAGTGGAGATATTTGGAAATGATGGAGAAATGGTTATTACGGATCAAATTTTCCCTGATCCTGCAAGTAAAGGGTTAGAGTTATATACAAAAAATGGAAATGTGAAATTAGTCTCCTTATTAATTTTCCAATTAGAATCAACTATATAATTTTCACATCTTAATTTTCAACCTTTCGATATATTGATTTACTTTAAAATTTTGGAAAGTTCAAATTAATTCCAACCGAAATAAAGCAGTCTTGAAATGAAAGACTGCTTTATTTACTCATCTTTAACGTTAATATCGTCATATTGTTGTGACTTTTCCTTAATGGAGAGATTAATTGTTTTATGTTTCTAAGTCATTTTTTCTAACTCGCATTGAGTTGAAATCCAACAATTGAGGTGAATTGTTTGAAATCAAATAAAGAGATCCTTGAAGATTTAACAAGAGAATTACTTCGCATTGGTTCAACTACTCAAAAAGATTATGATTCGTTAAAGAAGAAGGGACAAGTTTACAGCACGACCATTTGCCGTCGCTTGAAATTAAGCTGGCCAGAAGTTGTCAAAGTCACTTGTGTTAAAGCTCATGATTCTATTTCAGGGAGCGTCATTCGTAAAAGTTTAAGAGGGACATATATAGAAAATGATGTTCCCAAGTAATCATGAATCTTGCTTTAGAACTCTGATCAATTTTTTGTATATAGGCTTATAGCACATAAGGAAGGGGGAGAGGATCATGCATAGTATGCGATGGGCGTGGGGCTATATACGAAATTATCGGGTTAGATTATTCTTAAGTCTTTCATTGTCATTATTTATTTCAGCACTTAATATGGTTAATCCTTATGTTGCAGGAAAAATTGTGGATAAAGTTATTTTTGAACATCAAGAACATTTATTATTACCCCTTTTAACGACCATGATTGGAGTTACGATCGTTAAAACTGTTATTCGTTATAATTATCAATTATCGTTCGAGCGTATTTCGCAAGGTGTCATTTTTAGAATTAGAGAACAGTTGTATGATCGGCTTCACCAGTTAGATTTTAGCTTTTATGATCGAACCAAAACGGGAGACATTATGTCCCGGATGACAGGTGACTTGGAAGCGGTCCGACATTTTATTTCTTGGGTCATTTATATGATTTTTGAAAACTTTACAATTTTGATTTTTGCGATTGTGTTCATGTTTTCTATTCATCCGCCGTTAGCCTTAACCATGCTGATCATTACCCCAATTAGCGGCTTTTTTGCATACAAGTTAACCTTCTCAGTTAAACCGACTTTTTCAGAAATAAGAGAACAGTTTGCAAGGTTAAATTCCGTTGTACAGGAAAACATTAGCGGAAACAGAGTGGTTAAAGCCTTTGCTAAAGAAGACTATGAAACTGAAAAATTTTCCGTTCAAAATAAAGAATTCAAAGAGAAGAACATTAACTCCGCGCAAGTTTGGGAAAAATATTTACCTGTACTCGATTCACTTGCCGGGTATTTTCTGTTGCCATGATATTTGTAGGGGGATTTATGGTGATTAAAGGCTCTATTACCATAGGAAAGTTGGTCACATTTAACTCCTTGCTATGGGCATTAAACAACCCGATGCGAATGGCGGGCTGGTTGATTAATGATGTCCAACGGTTCATTGCTTCAGCAGAAAAAGTGGAAGAATTATTAAACACTGAGTCTAAAATAAAGAATCAAAATATTCGGTATAACGTAAAAAATTTCAAGGGTATCGTGGAGTTTGATCATGTCTCTTTTAACTATGGTGATGAACCTGTTTTAGAAGACATCAATTTTAAAGTGATTCCGGGGCAGACAGTAGGAATTATTGGTCCAACCGGTGCTGGAAAATCAACATTAGTAAATCTGCTAAGCAGGTTTTACGATACTACCGGCGGTGAGGTAAGAGTGGATGGAGTCAATGTAAGGGATTGGGACCTTCACCAATTAAGATGGAATATTGCCATGGTGATGCAGGATATTTTTCTCTACTCAGATACCATAGAGGGAAATATTGCTTACGGGAATCCCGAAGCGACGATTGAAGAAGTTCAATTAGCGGCAAAGGTTGCAGAAGCCCATGGGTTTATTTGTGAGCTTTCCAATGGTTACAATACGGTTGTCGGTGAACGCGGTGTCGGACTATCTGGAGGACAAAGACAGCGGATTGCACTTGCGCGTGCCATTCTTAAAGATCCAGCTATCCTAATCCTTGATGACACAACTTCAGCAGTGGATATGGAAACTGAGCTCAGAATCCAACATACGTTGAAGTCCATACTTCAAGAAAAAACTTGTTTTATTATTGCTCATCGAATTTCCTCTGTCATGGAAGCCGATTTAATCCTTGTAATGGAGAATGGAAGGATTATTGAAAAAGGAAAACACACGGAACTTCTAAAGAAAAAAGGCTATTATTCTCATGTGTTTAAAAACCAATTTGGGAATTTTGATAATCCTGATCAAGGTAAGGAGGTGATCCATCTAAATGGGACGCAATAAATTTGATGTAGACGAGGAGTTAGAATCTCCTTTTCGTTTTATTCATTTTAAGCGGTTGTACGTTTATTTAAAACCTTATAAAAAGTCGATTCTTTTTACAACTCTTATCATGCTGGTTTCCAGCGCTGCGAATTTGATTGGACCATATTTAATTAAGCAAGCTATTGATGTAAAGATTCCTGGAAAAGACGTAGGAGGGTTAGGGATTTTAGCGGGAATTTATCTCATCTCCCTAGTGATTACCGGACTCTGTTTAAAATATAAGATTCGTATGATGACAGAAATTGGGCAAAGCGTCATTTTAAATATAAGAAAAAATTTGTTCACACACCTGCAAAAACTATCTTTTTCTTTTTATGACAGTAAACCGCATGGGAAAATCTTGGTCCGGGTTGTCAACTACGTTAATTCTCTAAGTGATTTGCTTTCAAATGGCTTAATTAATTTAATTACCGATCTTTTTAGTCTTTTTGTCATTTTAGGTTTCATGTTTTCAATTAATGTTAGGCTGACATTGCTGTCGATGGCGGGTTTTCCGTTCCTTGCTATCGTTATCTTTTTTATTAAAAATGCCCAGCGGAAAGCGTGGCAAAATTTGAGCAACAAGCAATCAAATATGAATGCTTATATTCATGAAAGTATTAATGGGATCAAAGTAACCCAGGCTTTTTCTAGGGAGGATGAAAATAAGCGAATATTCCGAGATGTATCGGAAAGCTATCGTACTGCGTGGATGAAAGCGGTCAAAATTCAATTTCTTCTATGGCCATCCATTGAGAATCTTTCAACCCTTACCGTTTCATTTATCTATATTATGGGTATCTCTCTGATTAGCCATGGAGTGACGGTTGGAGCTTTAATTGCTTTTGTTGGATACATCGGAATGTTTTGGACTCCTTTAACGAATATCGGAAACTTTTATAATGCGATCATTAATGCAACCGCCTATTTGGAAAGGATTTTTGAGACGATGGATGAAGAGCCTGCCATTCTTAGTGATCCCAAAGCTGTTGGTCTTCCGGACATTAAAGGGAATGTTGAATTTAAAAATGTAGTATTTGGTTATGAGGGGGAGGAAAAAGTCCTTGACAATATTAATTTTTGCGTTAAGCCTGGAGAAACGATAGCCCTTGTAGGTGCAACAGGTTCAGGTAAGACTACAATTGTCAGCTTGATTAGCCGTTTCTATAATATCAATGCAGGAAAAATAGAAATCGACGGTATTGATATAAAAACTGTAACCATCCCGTCTCTTCGTAAGCAAATGGGTGTCATGCTTCAGGATCCATTCATTTTTTCTGGGACCATTATGGATAATATCCGCTATGGACGCTTGGATGCAACAGATGAAGAAGTGATTGAAGCTGCAAAATCAGTGCAGGCGCATCAGTTTATCAGCAGATTGAAGGATGGATATTTAACGGAAGTGAACGAAAGAGGAACCAGACTTTCCAATGGACAAAGGCAGCTGATCTCTTTTGCCAGAGCGTTATTGGCAGATCCCAAAATATTAATTCTGGATGAGGCAACCTCATCAATTGATTCAGAAACGGAGCTTGCGTTACAAAAAGGGCTTGAGAGGCTGCTTTTAGGCAGAACCTCCTTTATTATTGCTCACCGGCTTTCGACCATTCAAAATGCAACCCGAATTCTAGTGATTGATAAGGGTAGAATCATAGAAGAAGGAGCTCACCAAGTGTTACTCAATAAGAAGGGGCATTATTGGAAGCTATATATTTCACAATTTATATCCTCAGCGGTTGGATGATATGGAACATTTTCATTTGTTAAACCTAGAAAAAATTATAGGGAGGCTATCAAAATGGCAGAATTGAAATTAGAACACATTTATAAACTCTATGATAATAAAGTAACAGCAGTAGAAGATTTCAACTTAAAAATAGATGATAAAGAGTTTATCGTATTCGTCGGACCTTCTGGATGCGGAAAATCAACAACACTAAGGATGATTGCCGGTCTTGAAGAAATCTCTAAAGGTGATTTTTATATTGATGGAAAAAGAGTTAACGATGTTGCACCAAAAGACCGTGATATCGCCATGGTTTTCCAAAACTATGCTTTATACCCACATATGTCTGTATACGATAACATGGCATTTGGATTAAAGCTGCGCAAATTTCCAAAAGATGAAATTGACCGCAGGGTTAAAGAAGCAGCAAAAATCCTTGGCCTTGAGACCTATTTAAACAGAAAACCTAAGGCACTTTCAGGTGGGCAGAGACAGCGTGTTGCTTTAGGACGTGCTATAGTCCGTGATGCGAAGGTATTCTTAATGGATGAGCCTCTTTCTAACTTAGATGCAAAGCTTCGTGTAGCTATGCGTGCTGAGATTGCAAAGCTTCACCGCCGATTACAGACAACGACAATCTATGTTACCCACGACCAAACGGAAGCAATGACAATGGCTACTCGTTTAGTTGTAATGAAAGATGGTATTGTTCAGCAGATTGGTGTACCTAAAGAAGTATATGAAAAACCAGAAAATATTTTTGTTGGAGGGTTTATCGGTTCACCAGCTATGAACTTTTTTAACGGCAAACTTGAAGATGGCAAATTTACAATTGGAAACAAATCGATTTCAGTTCCTGAAGTGAAAATGAAATATCTTCGTTCCCAAGGATATGTAGGGAAGGAAATTGTAATGGGTGTACGTCCTGAGGATATTCATGATGAACCCGTGTTTATTGAATCATCTGTAGGCACAAAGATTTCAGTCCAAATTGATGTATCTGAATTATTAGGTGCTGAAACCATGGTCTATTCAAGTATTGACGGTCAAGATTTTGTCGCACGCCTTGATTCTCGTACCAATATAACGCCAGGAGAAAAAATTGTGGTTGCTTTTGATATGAATAAATCACATTTCTTTGATACCGAAACACAAATAAGGATCCGCCCTGCAAATGATAAATAATTCAATTTTTTATTGAATAGGAGGGAAGATTGCTAGAATTAACATCCCGACCTAGCAGTTAAACAACGGGAGAAACACCGGAAATAAAAAGTAACTCAATGATTTTAAGAGTAACTATATTCTTTATTTGTAGTTTCATATCAGAGGACAAAGCCACAATCGAGTTGATACATATAATTTAACTATACTTGGAGGGACGTTATTGTGAGAGTAAATTTACAGGACAATTTCTCAATATCAAAATTAGTTATCGGATGTATGCGATTGAATGATTGGAATTTAAATGTTAAACAAAGAATTGAATTTGTTGAATGGTGTATAAAACAAGGAATTACAACCTTTGACCATGCAGACATTTACGGTGGCAATCATCGTAACGAAGAACTATTCGGAGAAGTTCTTCAAATGAAACCTCAATTGAGAGAAAAAATAGAAATTATTACAAAGTGTTCTATATGCGTTCCTAATGATGCAAATCCAAATATAAAAACGAGATTTTTCAATTCAGATAGCAAGTACATTATAAAACAAGTAAATAAATCAATAGAAAAACTAAAGTGTGACTATATTGATTTACTCCTCATTCATATGCACGACTTACTGGTTAATCCGAAAGAATTAAATGATACTCTGAATCAATTGATAGAGGAAGGAAAGGTTAAATACTTTGGATTATCAAACCATAATCCCTTGGAATTCGATACACTACAAAAATATACGGATGTAAAATTTGTTACTCATCAATTCATGTTGCATCCTTTGGGAATTGAAAATTATAAGAATGGAACCATGACCCATTGCTTAAAGGAGGGAATTCATCCGATGTTTTGGTCACCATTAGCAGGGGGGAGAATTTTTAATCCTACTAATGCCTTTGAAGAAAACATGAAAAATGTATTAGAAGGTATTAAGCAAGAACTTCACTTAAGGGAAGTTGATGAAGTGATATATAAGTGGCTTTTAAAACATTCTTCAGATCCTGTTATTGTATTAGGGACTGGAAATAGAGATCGCATAAAGCGAGCTTTACATTCACTACAGGGTGTGCAAATGACAAGAGAACAATGGTATAAAATCATAACAGAAGCAGGCTATAAATTATGGTAAGTTAACTTCAAAAAATATTAATCAGGTTAAAAGAAAGTGGGATTGTATCCGAAGGTTAAAGAGATAATTATTTTCACAATCTGTATCCTCAGGGGATGGATAATGGATAAAGTGTCGTATTTTACCTGTAATTTATATTTGTTGGACAGTTAACTAAAATAAATAATATCTATTTTTAATGGGAATTAGCTGTTATATGAAAGGTTAGAAGAATAATAGTTTTATATAAATTAATTATTAGGAGGAATAATCATGGGACTTGTTTCAATTAAGGAAATGCTAAATAAGGCATTAAAGGAAGGATATGCAGTTGGGCAGTTTAATATCAATAACCTCGAATGGACACAAGCTATCTTAGCAGCTGCTGAGCAAGAGAAGTCACCAGTGATTCTTGGCGTTTCCGAAGGAGCAGCTCGTCATATGGGAGGATTTAAGGTAGTAACAGCCATGGTAAAAGCACTTATGGAGGAAATGACTATTTCAGTACCAGTTGCGATTCATTTGGACCATGGCTCCAGCTTTGTAAAGTGTAAGGATGCAATTGATGCTGGATTTACATCGGTTATGATTGACGCATCCCATCATGCATTTGAAGAAAATGTGAAAATAACAAGACAAGTCGTTCAATATGCACATGACCGAGGTATTTCTGTAGAAGCTGAGTTGGGAACCGTTGGCGGGCAAGAGGACGATGTTATAGCCGATGGTGTTATCTATGCAGATCCGAATGAATGTCTGGAGCTAGTTAACCTTTCAGGTATTGACTGTTTGGCTCCAGCATTAGGCTCTGTTCATGGTCCTTATAAAGGGGAACCAAACTTAGGCTTCAGAGAAATGGAACAGATTTGTAAAACGATTGAGCTGCCATTAGTCTTACATGGTGGTACGGGCATTCCTACTGATCAAATCAAAAAATCCATCTCATTAGGAACAGCAAAAATAAATGTAAATACAGAAAATCAAATTGCGTTTACAAGCGCTGTTCGAGAAGTGCTAAATACAAATCCCGATGTATACGACCCTCGGAAATACATGGGTCCAGGGCGTGAAGCAATTAAAGAAACCGTTATTGGGAAAATACGTGAGTTTGGTTCCTCAGGTGTTAGATGAAATGCTTAAAAGAAAAGTTTCACAAAATGAAGCTTTTGAATTCTTTGATCATTTAGAAGGTGTCGAGCCACAGGAAATATGGGGATTATGGAAAGGTGATGAACTACAAACTGGACATCCACTTGAAGGTTTACTAAAGACTGCAAATTGGTATGGAAAAAAGTTTATAGATGAAGAACACGTCCACCCTCTCCTTTGTGAAAGAGAAAACGGCAATTTATTTTCAGTGAATCCTGGAATGATTCCAATAGCTATACCCCTGACTAAGGTGCCAAAGAATATTTTATCCGTATCTTTGAAGGTCTTTCGTCCTCTTATCAAGACCAATAAAAGTTCTGCAAGATTACGTAAGGTGGAATTTAGAGGCAAAATAAGTTCAGCTATGATCTATGATCAAAAGGGAATCATTGATATATTTAGGAAAGTGAATGAAAATACATTATTGGGAATTATGGATATTAAAAACATACCTACTGATAAATGTTATTTCTTTGTATTAAAAAGAGTAAAAGAAGATATACCTCTTTAAACAAATAGTAATTTGTTCAATTAGCTGCTCTACACCATGTGAAGCGGTTAAAATAAAATCCACTTAAAGTAGGTGTGGCAGGTTACTTCAACCCTTATCCCAATCCGTTTATTAAAGAGGTCAGCTGTCATTGTCCGGGGGCTGCCTGCTTGGGGCCAATATATTAGTAAAAAATAAATATTATCAAAGTAAAGTATTTAAGAGCAAATCGATGGATTGCTCTTTTTTTTGTCACAAAAGTGTCGTTTTGCATTAATAATATACGTCATTATACCTATTACACATTGAATATATTTTAATCGGAGGTGTCAACTGTATGGAAAAAGCCCGAAATAAAAAAATGGAAAAAGAAGATGAAAGTCTAAAAGGCGCTTTAACATCTGTTATGTTACTTGGATTTTTCCTTATCGGATCGTGGTTGAGTATTTATCTTTTGTTTTTATCTAGATAAGGGGTGGTAGATTGATGCATATTCATAAATATGAAAGGATCTGGCTTACTTTCGGAATAGCGATGCTTATCGTCTTTTTAACTATTGTTGGGGTGAATGCCTTTATGATGGGGCGAAATCCTCCCAGCGGTTTGAATGAAATTGATCCGGATCATGTGCGGGAAACAGTCCCTTTTAATCATCCAGGCTTGCATAAGATTGGAGATAATCGCTATGAGCTAGATATCGTTTCTTCTGCTTTCAGCTATGACGTCGGAACTTCTGACAAAGTGATAAAAATCCCCAAAGGGGCAACTGTTACTTTCAGGGCGGCAACGACGGATGTGATTCATGGACTGTCACTTGCAGGTACAAACGTCAATATGATGGTGGAGCCCGGCTATATCAGTGATTTGACCGTTAAACTTAAAAATGCAGGCACGTTTACCATGGTTTGTAATGAGTATTGTGGTTCCGGTCATCAAATGATGTATGCGACAGTGGAGGTAGTGGATAATGGAAAATAAAAAAGATGCAAGATTGACATTGGCCCATATTTATGTAGCTTTTGCGGCCCTTTTACTAGGTGGTTTTTCCGGTCTGCTCCAAACATTGGTCCGCTCAGGGGAATTCAACCTTCCTGCCGGAATCGGTTATTATCAGCTGTTGACAGTCCATGGAGTTCTTCTCGCTCTTGTGTTGACCACATTCTTTATCGTCGGATTCCTATTTGCCTGTATGAGCATGACAAGCGGAGCATTCACTCATGGCGGAAGAACGGCAGGATGGATCGGATTTTGGGTGATGACGGTCGGGACCGTGATGACATCTGCTGCTATTCTGACTGGTCAGGCATCCGTGTTGTATACCTTTTATGCCCCAATGAAGGCTCATCCCACTTTTTATATAGGGCTTGCGCTCGTCGTCGTCGGCAGTTGGATAAGCGGATTCGCCATGTTTTTCCATTATGCAAAGTGGAAGAAAAACAACAAAGGGCAAACACCCCATATCATGAGCTTTATGTCCGTAATCACGATGTCGTTATGGCTTATTTGTACATTGGGGGTTGCCGCAACCGTTCTAGTTCAGTTCATTCCATGGTCTTTGGGATGGAACGAACGGATCGATGTGCTAGTCAGCCGCACGCTTTTCTGGTATTTTGGCCACCCGCTTGTTTATTTTTGGCTTCTACCTGCCTATATCGTCTGGTATGTTAATATTCCTAAAATCATTGGCGGAAAGATTTTTTCTGATTCGTTGGCACGTCTTGCTTTTATCCTGTTTTTGATCTTTTCTATCCCTGTTGGATTTCACCACCAATTGACGGAACCAGGGATTGATGAAAAATGGAAGTTTTTTCAGGTTATCCTCACGTTTATGGTGGTAATCCCATCCCTTATAACTGCCTTTGCAATGTTTGCCACCTTTGAATTAGCCGGAAGGAGAAAAGGGTTTAAGGGTTTGTTTGGTTGGTATAAAGCTTTGCCATGGGGGGATGTTCGCTTCTTGGCTCCTTTTGTCGGGATGCTTTCGTTTATCCCAGGTGGAGCAGGCGGGCTCATCAACGCTTCCAACCAGATGGACCAGGTCGTTCACAATACGATATGGATAACAGGTCACTTCCATTTGACAATCGCAACAACGGTCCTCTTGACATTCTTTGGAATTTGTTATTGGCTAATCCCCTCCATCACAGGAAGGGTATTGACAAAGGAAATCAATCGTTTGGGAATAATCCAAACGGTTCTATGGGGTCTTGGAATGATCATCATGTCCGGTTCCATGCACCTGGAAGGGCTGCTGGGAGCACCTAGACGATCTGCTTATTCCACTTATAACGGAAGCGACCAGGTAATGAGTTGGATTCCTTATCAGATCGCACAAGCTGTCGGCGGAACCATCCTTTTTATTGGGATTATCTTGATCATCTATATCATCATTCATATGCTGTTCCTTGCGCCAAAGGGTAAGACTGAATTCCCGATCGGGGAGCCTGAAGAGAATGCCGGTATAACTCCAAGAATCTTTGAGAATTGGTGGCTGTGGATCGGGATCGTTGTTGCATTGATTCTCATCGCTTATGCCTTGCCATTTTCTCATATGCTCCAACACGGTCCCATGGGAAGTAAAGGGTTTAAAACTTACTAAAAACAAAGTTTTACAAAGTTATAGATTATTTCTAAATGGCGGGTAAAAACCTCTTGGTAACATAAATGTAACACAATTCTAAGGGAGAATTAAAAAAGCACTGATACAATGAAGCGAAGTTCGGTAAAAGGGAGTGATAAATGAGTGAATCAGGAAAAAAATATTTCAGTGAAATTTTTACTTTTTGTCGTGGCTTCCGTCATTGCATTCACACTTGTCGGTTTGCTAATCCTTGGGCATAATCCGAATGTTCAAAACCAAAGATATTGGATCATTAGCCGATCATCCGCCATTGTTTCCTACATCGTCTTGACTTTCGTGATTATACTCGGGAACCTGCTCAGTAACCCAAGGAATAAGGATAGATGGAAACTGTCGAAATATCTATTGCCATGGCACCAAGCATTGATAGCTGCAACTTATACGTTAGTTGCCATGCACCTCATCTTTACAGTGATTGACCCAAAATCCGGGGTAACCTTCAAACAAATGTGGTTCCCAATACATGCCGCGGTACATCCCTATCCATATTTGGCAGGGACGATTGGACTTTATTTCCTTATCCTGATTGGGTTCACCGCTTCCATCAGGAAGCACTTTAAACAATGGATTGATATTCACCGGATTTCTATCGTCATTTGGTTTTTGGTTACCTTTCATGGATTCTTTGGTGGATCCGACACACTAGCGTTCACGGCAATGTATGGGTTGTCGACGTTACTTACTTTTGGTACGTTCTTTTACCGTCACTGGGCAATAAAGAAACAGCCAAAAAAGAGAATGACAGCTCCGTTAAAACAAAAAAATACCGCTGTTTAAACTTAAACAGCGGTATTTTTTTTGTTTTCAAGATGCCTTTGTCACCGAATGTACGGGAGGTGGTGGTGCCGGCGTCGGCTTTGGAGTTACAACGGGAGCGGGAGTTGAAGGCTTAACAGCTGTTGGTGCCTGAGTTGTTGTAGAACTTGTGCTACTACTGGTATTCGCTGAACTCGCCGAAGACGAATGAACTGACATCGCAGCAATCTGGTTTTTAATTTGAGCTATTTCTGAATTAAGCGTATTTATTTGTTGGCTTTTCTGATTTGTATCATTTACTGTTTGATTGTAAGTGAGTTGTAATTGATATAATTTTTGATTATAGTTATTTAATTTTTTGATTAAATGGTTTCGCTCTTGAATTTTTTGTAAATATGCATTTTTTTGAACATTGGCAGCACTTACCTGGTCCTGGACATTATAAAGGACGCCTGCGTATAACCCCCCAGCACATAGAGTTCCAATGACAGATTTCTTCCATAATTTATTCATTATTTCCACCTTCTTTTTGTAATAATGCATTTTTTTGATCAACTAGGTTGGAGTATTGATGATCGATTGCATTCTTCGCTTTTGCTGCTGCCACCAAATTGCTTTGTAGTTTTTGAATTTGTCCTGCCACAGAATTAGCTTGTTTTTGTATTTTTACTTCAGAAATAGTTGGATAAGTAGTTGGTTGATTGTTTTTCAAATAGGAATGGACTGTTACGTAAGTGCTGACAAAGAAAACAAACGTAAACAATAGTAAAATGGTACGTTTTTTAGTCATAAACGACATGAAACATATTCCCCTCTCTATGAAAATCGGAAAAAGTCCAAATAATATTCGAAGCGATTTCGTTCGAACAGACAATCTCTTTTTTGGCATTGATCGAAATGTAAGGCAAGTATGGCAAGTGTATGTCTTTCTGTTCATCTTGTATGAACAAGGCTTTTGTATAAACTTCCGCATCCACACAGCTTTCCGCAAATCCAGTCACGCTCACTACGTTCCCTTGATACGGCAGTTTCGTCCATGGATTGATCAAGTGATGGAAAGTCCGATCTTCACGTTCCCATCTCCTTTTCCATGTGGAACTTGTGCAAATGGCAGTTTTTTCACCGGATATGCTCAAAACCATCGCCAAATCATTCGAAGCATGAATGGGATCTTCCACTCCCACATTCCAAGCGCTGCCATCTGCTTGTGTTCCGCAAACGATCATATCACCGCCGGCGTTTATGATATACCCCGTCAATTCATCTTTGCATTCCTGTTCGATCAAGGTGGATAAGTAGTCCGCCGTATAGCCTTTCCCGATGCCGCCAAGGTCGATCGGAGCGAAGAATTTCACTTTCCCATCAGCTTTCCAGTCGAAAAGCGCACCCTCGCACGAAAATGCGGGTGCGACTTCTGCACCTGAGTAACCCAATCGATCCAAATATGCAAGAACCCTTGGATCGAAAGCGCCATTCGTCTCCGCCCATTTCTTTTCCGTCTTTTTTAAAACGTTATACATCGTTTCGGAAATGTGATTCCAATGGTTCAGATTGCGGTTCAAGTATGTCAGCTCGCTCGTTTCCCGAAAGCGGGACATGATTTGTTCGAGACGTTCCGTCTCTGAAATGATCTTAGTGAAAAAATCGGTTGAAATTTCATGTTTGGAATCCAACCTGAGTTCAAATGTTGTATTCATGGCGAGATACGTCAGTGTCTTCATTGCCATCGTTTTTCCTTTTCCCCTTTTCCACGGTCCTTTTTGTATATTAATGAAAGGATGCCGATTTCCTCGTCTATTCTAACAATGGCACTTTAATAGAGCTTTAAAAGAATGTTACATATTCTTTACAAGAACTTTTGAAAAACCTATAAAAATTGGAAGTTTTCATGCTAAATGGAACTACAAAAATTTAGAGTCTCTTCCAGTTGGAAACGGCTTTTTTCTTAAAACAAGTCTGAGTAATTTATTTTTTTGTTCGAAAATTTGACATCGAGCTGAATGTTGAATACGATAAAAAAGTTGAGATTAATAGGAGAGTTTCTTTGTTATCACAGGGGGAAAACAATCATGTCAGAAGAAAAGAGATATGGCAGTGTTTTATATAAATCAATTGAAATTTTGGACTATCTACGTGATGTGGAAAATCCTGTTAGATTAACAGAGCTTTGTATGGAATTTAATATGAATAAAGGAACACTCTCAAAAATATTGAATTCCATGCTTGATTTAAACTTGGTTACCAGAGATGAGATGACTAACCGATTTACGCTCGGGAGTCGATTGATTGGGTATGGAACGGCGGCTGTTCGACAATTCAACATCGAATCAATCGCAACACCATTTATGGATGAACTTCATTCCAAGATTGGAGAAACTATCCATTTAAGTATAGAAGAAAATGGACAAATGATGTATCTAAAAAAATATGAAGCAATCGCAACAGTCAATTTGCGTTCTCGCATAGGACAAACTGTTCCAATGTATGCTTCAGCAACGGGAAAAGCAACACTTGCGGCAAAGTCTGATAAAGAAATTTATGATTACTATCATCTTGCTGATGTTATACAAATTACAAATAATACATTAACAAACTTTGATGATTTTATGGCTGATATACAACGTATTCGTTTAAGAGGCTATGCACTCGATCGTGAAGAATGTGAATTGGGTGTTAGAAGTGCAGCAGTAGCTTTTACAAAGCTGGGCAAAACATATGGAGCGATAAGTATCAGTGTCCCCAAATATCGCTTAACAGAAGAGCTTAGCCAAAAAATCTGTTCTGCACTTTTGGAGGTTAAAGAAAAAATTGAGAAAAAGTTGTGAACAATGGAGATGTCCCTCTAATGGTCGTTGAATAATGACTATTAGAGGGACATCTCTTTTTTTTGAAAGAAATTGTTTATTTAAAAATAAAATCCTTTTCAAATCTAATATATCCTTTTGGAAAATAGTAAAAATAAAACGCTTGCAAGACTGTTTGTGAAGTAATATAATTATCACGTAATCAAGAAACTTTGTTTCCAATATGGAAACTTGCTTCTTTTAAAAAATTGTTGCAGCTTTTACTATCCTGTTTGATATAAGGGAAAATCATCAGAAAAGGAGAATTACGATGAAGATCACTGAAGACTATCTTTTAAAGCGTGCGACATTTGATGCTGTAAAAGTTATTGTTCCCAGTTTTGATATAAAAATTGTACGAGAGAAAACAAAAATTAATCCTGAGTGGGTTCATTTTGGTGGCGGAAATCTTTACCGTTGCTTCCATGCAAAAGTTGCTCAAGATTTAATCAATGCAGGTGAATTAGACACGGGTATCGTTGTTGTAGAAACGTTTGGGGAAAATTTGGTAAAGGACCTCTATCATCGTTTTGACAATCGGTCACTTACAGTCACTATGAAAGCCGATGGTAGTTTTGATAAAGAATTAGTTGCATCTACAGCTGAGGCTTTGTATTTTCATCCATCAAATAAACACGATGTACAAAGTTTGGTAAACATTTTCAAAAATAAAAGTCTCAAATTAGTGACCCTGACAATTACTGAAAAAGGTTATGCCGTAAAAGATTCTGCCGGAAATTTACTTAAACAAGTTACTCAAGATATTCAAGCAGGTCCAACCTTTGACAAACTTCAAAATACAATGGCGAAACTGGCGTATCTTTTAGTTGAACGTTTTAATGCTGGAGCATTACCGCTTGCCGTTGTATCTACAGATAATTTTTCGCATAATGGGGATCGATTAAAAGCGGCAGTTCTTGAAATTGCAAATGGATGGTTAAAACAAGGCTTTGTTTCAAACTCCTTCATTGAGTATTTAGATAAAGACAATCGAGTGAGTTTTCCATTTACAATGATTGATCGTATTACGCCACTTCCAAATGTAGATATTGCAAAAAAATTGGAAGAAGAAGGCATTGAGGAAATGATGCCGTATAAGACAGGTGATCGGGGAAGCGAATTAGCAGCTTTCGTCAATACCGAAGAAGTTCATTATCTTGTCATTGAAGATGATTTTCCAAATGGTCGTCCAGCATTTGAGAAAGCAAATGGAGTATTGCTGGGCAATCGGGAGACTGTGAATAATGCTGATCTTATGAAGGTATGTACGTGTCTAAATCCACTTCACACAACACTTGCTATATATGGTTGTTTGCTTGGATTTGATCGTATTTACAAAGAAGTACAAGACAAAGATTTATTGAAATTAATTGAGCAGATTGGGTTTGTGGAAGGACTTCCTGTAGTAAAAAACCCGGAAATTATCAATCCTGATTCCTTTATTAAAGAAGTTATCTATAAACGGTTTATGAATCCTAATATTCCAGATACGCCACAGCGTATTGCATCAGATACATCACAAAAAGTGGGCATTCGTTTTGGTGAGACAATAAAAGCATATGTATCAACTAAAAACAAAGATGTTAAGACATTACGTTTCATCCCCTTGACGATTGCTGCATGGTGTCGTTACTTAATGGCGATAGACGATAAAGGTCAGCTATTTACGCCAAGTCCGGATCCGCTCTATGAGGAATTACACTCTTATGTTTCAACAATCACATTAGGGGAAACTGCAGATGTTCATTCAGCACTTCATCCGATTTTAAGCAATAAAGAGATCTTCTCCGTAAATCTTGAAGAAATAGGTTTGGGTGAAAAGATTGAGAATTATTTTGTCCGAATGATTACTGGACCTAATGCAGTGCGAACAGTCCTACAACAAGAACTAGCTGCTCATGCAATTGAAGTAAACAAATAATAAACAAATTAGGAGAATAAGTATTATGAAAATGACAATGCGTTATTTTGGAAAAAATGATGATCCTGTAAAAATAGAGTATATCCGCCAAGTTCCTGGAATGACTGGTGTAGTTGGTGCACTATTCGATGTTCCAGTCGGCGAAGTGTGGCCGATGGAAAAAATTGAAGAAATGAAAAGAGATGTAACAGAACACGGACTGGAGTTAGAAGTGATCGAATCCGTGAATATTCATGAGGATATCAAACTAGGATTACCTACTCGAGATAAATATATTGAAAATTATAAAGAGACGATCCGCCGCTTAGCAAAAATTGGTGTAAAAGTGATCTGTTACAACTTTATGCCTGTATTTGATTGGATGAAAACAGAAATGGCCTACCCATTAGAAGATGGATCAACAACGATGGCCTTCTTTAAAGCCGGGGTTGAAAAATCTCCGGAAGAGGTCGCACAAGAAGTTCTCTCTAAAAATAAAGGGACTGTTTTGCCAGGGTGGGAACCAGAACGATTGGCTCATGTAACACAACTTATCCAGCAATATCAAGGAGTTACTGAAAATGACCTGAGGGAAAATTTAAAATATTTCTTAGAAAAGATTATTCCAGTATGTGAAGAAGTAGACATAAAAATGGGAATTCATCCTGATGATCCGCCTTATTCCATTTTTGGCTTACCACGTATTGTGAAAAATCGTGACGATTTAGACTTTATCTGTAACGCAGTGGATTCACCGTATAATGGCATCACTTTTTGCACAGGGTCAATCGGTGAAGATCCCGATAATGATCTAGTAGCTATTGTTGCAGAGTTTGCAAAGCGAGATCGGATTCCGTTTGCACATATTCGTAATGTAAAATTCATCGGAAATGGAAAGGATTGTTACGAATCTGCACATTACACACCATGCGGATCACATGATATGTTCCGAATAATGGAAGCGCTATATGACAATGGATTTGATGGCTATATTCGCCCTGATCACGGACGGATGATTTGGGGAGAAACTGGTCGTCCAGGCTACGGTCTATACGATCGTGCATTAGGTGCAATGTATTTGACAGGTATTTGGGAGTCATTAGAAAAACGCGGGAAATAATCTTTATTTTTCTATAATCGTCGTAAGGAAGAAGGATAACAATATGTCAAAAGTAAATAATTGGGTTTATAAGTCCAAGCCTATTACTGTTGCTCGTGGAATAGGATTCGGATTAACTGATTTAATGGGTGGCGGTTGGAATAATATTGTTTCTGGTGTCATTTTTGCTTTTGTACTAAGTCAAGGAATTAGTCCAGCTTTCGCAGGTGCAATCACGGGAATTGGCCGGATTATCGATGCTATTTTCTCATTGTTCTTTGGTGCCATTACAGATGGATTTTATCGAACAAAGCTTGGACAGCGCTTTGGCCGACGCCATTTCTTTATTTTATTGGGTGGAATTCTATTTGCAATAGTATTCCCCTTATTTTGGGTGAAATCTGATGATTGGCGATACTATTTAATCATTTATGTGGCAATTGAGTTGGTTATTGCGATGATCTTGATTCCATGGGAAACATTGCCAACTGAAATGACTGAGGATTACACTCTTCGTACAGTCTTGTCTAGTTCTCGAATGTTTATTTCTGCAACAGGAACAGCACTTGTTTTTATTGTTCTAGCAGTATTGCAGCATATGAAAAATCCTAATGCCTATATAATAACTGGAGTTATTTGGACGGTTATATTTGTTGTAGCAATCTTTGTTTCTTATCGAACTACTTGGGAAAAACCTTTGACACCTGAATTTATTCAGGAGTTGAACGCACAGCCAAGATTAAGTATAGGCGAATTTGTTTCAAAAACGATTAAAGATTATTTTTCAACTTTCAAAAACAAAGCTTTCCGTAAACATTTAGCTGTATATATTTTATCTTTTACCGGTAAAGATTTCTATTCAACTTTGCTTCCAACGTTTATTATTTGTTGTATTTATGGTGTAAAAGCAGATTTTCCATGGACGCTTCAAGCCCTTTCAATTGTTGGGATTTTAGTAACACTAATTGCAGCTAAATTAATGATTACTCATGGGCCAAAATTTTTGTTCTCACTAAGCTATATTACTATTATTATCACAATGATTGGGTATTTTGTGACATGGGCATTGCATATTCAAAATCCAATATGGATACTAATTACGATTTCCGTATTTTATCAAGCGGGGCGTGCCATTTTGGAGTTTACTCCATGGAATGTTTTTCCGTTTATTCCTGATGTCGATCGCATTATGACTCGTGAAAGCCGAGCCGGAATTTATGCTTCTGTGATGACTTTCTTCAGAAAATCAACAGGTGCACTTGCTTCATGGATTGCTGGAATTTTGTTAGCGTCAATCGGGTTTAATTCCAAAGCGATGACAAATGTAACGAATACTCCACATTCTGTTCAAACAGGAATAGCTTTGATTTTCTTTGTTGGACCAGTGGTTCTTATTGCCCTAGCTCTATTCTTCTCTTGGTCATTTAAATTGAATAAACATACACATACTCTTCTTAAAAAAGAATTAGACCGTTTAGAAGATGGAGGTTCGAAAACTGAGGTGAAAGAAGAAACACAAAAAGTGGTGGAGGAATTGACCGGGCATCCATATAACACCCTTTGGCCAAACAATCAAGGTGCAAGTGAAAATTAACGGACAGATTTACTAGCAAAAAGGACCGGGCGGTTTTTGCCCGGTTTTTCTTAGCTAATAGCTAAAAGTATAAATTTTTTTCAAAATTTATACTTTCCTATGTCGCATAAGTGCAACTACGCCTCTGTCTTCGCCCTTAGAGGCTCGCCAATCAGCGAGTTTTCTTTATATCCTAAAAAAACTACGAGCATTTTAGTACTTAATATTCACCAACGTAAATCACTAAAAAATGGGCTAAAATACCTCAGGTATGGGAGAAGTATAAATGTTATAATATGAAGCGGCTGTTTTTACAATTTAAAAGGTCGTAAGGGGATGTAAGTAGTTGAAGTTTTCCATAAATACAACATGGTTTCGAACTTTTGATTATAGCAGTTTATTTATTATCGCTGGTGTAATCATTGGAATTTATTTTATACGAATGTTTCTTCTGAGGAGTGCACGGAAATTTCCGAAATACTATGATGCGATGAAGAGTATGGTGAATTGGCTCACATTCTATGGAACTCTCATTTTTTTACTTCTGTACTTTTCAAAAGCAAAATGGATGTTTGCAAAAATTTTAAAAATTGGTAGTGTTGATGTTACTCTTTTTCTGATCATTGTTGCCATCCTGATTATTTCCCTAGCAAGCCGATTGTCGAAGTTATTAACGAATGTAATACTACCAGGGTTCTATCACAGGTACAGCCTAGATAAAGGTACCCGATTTACCTTTGACCGAATTATCCATTATTCGATTATGATTGTAGCAATCATAATAAGTTTAAGCACAGTTGGAATTAATCTTAGTGCATTAACGATGTTTGCAGGCATACTCAGTGTCGGTATCGGGTTCGGACTTCAAAATATTGCCTCTAATTTCATATCCGGGATTATTTTACTTTTTGAAAGACCCATTAAAGTGGGAGACCGTGTCGTTATTGAGAATATTACCGGTGATGTTGAAAAAATTAATATGAGAGCAACCATTATCAAAACAGGACTGAATGAACATATTATTGTACCAAACTCCTATTTTTTACAACAAAAAGTCGTCAATAGGTCATTTGGTGACCCGAGGATGTGCCTTGTCATTCCTATTGGCGTTGCTTACGGATCCGACGTGGAAAATGTACGTGACTTGCTGATTGAAGCTGCAATGGAAGAGCATGTGGTTTCGCCAGTAGTTCTAACCTCACCAGAACCATCTGTAAGTTTTGTGGGTTTTGGTGATTTCGCAATGAAATTTGAATTGAATGTTTGGATTCAGGACCCAAATAAATTAGGTTTGATAAAAAGTAATCTCAACTTTCGAATCAATAGGATATTTTCTGAGAATCACATTGATATACCTTATCCACAAATGGATTTGCATATTAGAAGTATGGCAGAAAGAGTAAAGGAATCAATCCGTTAAAACCATTGAGTTTATCCTCCGCACATTGGGCGGATGCCCCTATTTTTAGTCGCTTATTTCCTAGACCCTAAAAGGGTCTTTTTTATGTGTGCCAGGCATGGCAACTATCTAGGTGGTGAAAGTCCACTGTGGGGGTACACATCGACCAACCACTAAGGAAGCGCAAGGTACTTACCTGAGGTAAGGGGTGGAGGAAGCGTGGAATAAAATCTTGGCTCGACGAACAGAAATCTGATACTAAGGCTCTATTATAAGGGGATGAGACTCCATGACAAGTCAAAGTCCAAAAGATGTGCGTAACTTCGTAGAGTAAATCAGGCGAGTAAAAGAGGAAAGATAGTTGTCTTACCCTGGGAGGTCTTGCGGATGTACGTAAGTACAGTCGAAAAAGGTTAGCCGCAAGAAGTCAGCAGAAGCCATAGTAATGAGTAAGCTCATGAAGGGCTGAACAATTTATAGTGTTTCAACGCCACAAATGCGTAAGTGACGAACTCCGAATGTATTAATGGTGAAAGTATGAGCGTATCTCAAAGGATAACCAAAAAAAGGAGATATTACTTACTACGTGAGAGGAAAGGAGAAACGAGTGTGAAACTTTTAGAACAGATTTTAAGTAATCAAAATATGAACGCGGCCTACTTACGTGTCTATAAAAATAAAGGCGCAAGTGGAGTCGATGGAGTAACAGTCGGCGAACTAAAACAATATCTGAAAGAGAACAAAGATGAACTACGTATGCGCATCAGAACAAGAAAATACCAACCACAAGCTGCCTTACGAGTGGAGATTCCAAAAGAAAATGGCAAGATGCGCAAATTGGGAATACCAACAGTAGTGGATAGAGTAGTTCAACAAGCCATTCATCAAGTACTCAGTCCGATATTTGAAAAGCAATTCAGTGAATACAGTTACGGCTTTAGACCAAAAAGAAGTTGTGAGATGGCAATTATAAAGAGCTTGGAATTTCTGAATGACGGGCATGATTGGGTAGTGGACATTGACCTTGAAAGATTCTTCGATACAGTCCACCACGATAAACTCATGAGAATTATAGCCAACACAATAGATGATGGAGACGTTATCTCTCTAATAAGAAAATACCTTGTCAGTGGAGTCATGGTGAATGGGAAATACGAAGAAACACCAATCGGGACTCCGCAAGGAGGCTTATGCAAAGCTTAGCATAAGCCTCCTTATGCGAAGTAAAATATTATGCAAAGTAAACTTCCTAAAGCTCTAAAAATAGAAGTTTATTTTCCATTTACTTTGCATAATTTCTGACCTATTTTAATTCGTTCAGCCAAGTAAGCAGAGCCTGATCCTGGTTCCAGTCAGGAAGATTACCATCAATTAAATCGGTATAAGCATTTTCAATTGCTTTTCTCTTCGTTTCAGTATCGGTTCGGGCATATATTTCTGTTGTTTTTATATCTTCATGTCCAAGGAAATCACGAATGTATATGAGATTTACTCCTGCTTGTAATAAATGCATGGCCTTCGAATGCCGAAACATATGAGGTTTTACTTTTGGAGGTACAATGGTTGATATTTTCCTTGATAGCTCAACATATTTTGAAATAATATAGGCGACCCCTTCCTTTGTTAGTTTGTTATTTTGGTTGTTTGAGAAGAGGGGATATTGATTTTTCCAAGGTTTATCCAGTTTATTCTCAGTAATATAGCGCTCCAATAATGATATGGTATTCTTCATAAGAGGAACACGTCTTGTTTTGTTTCCTTTTCCGGTTAATACAACCACTGCCGGTGATTCCAGGATTACATCACTGACTCTAAGATCAATTAATTCTTGTACTCTGGCTCCAGTATCATATAGAACACTCATTAATGTTAGATCTCGCCGTCCTTTCGGACAGCTCCTGTCGGGCTGTTCAAGAAGTAATTTCATAGCTTCTGGGGTTAGATGCTCTACTACAGTTTTGTTTGCCTTTTTAGTAGGAATTGCGATTACCTTTTGAAAATGGAATAAACCGGAAGGTTCCTCGGACTGTACATAACGAAAAAAGGAATGTATCGCTGAAAGTCTTTGGTTTCTAGTTGAAATACTGCAATTCCTAGCTGTTTCCAACCATCCTAAAAAGCCATTAAGCAGTTCGCATGAAAGCAATTCTAGTGTAATTCGTTCGGCCGAGATACTTTTTACTTCCTGACAGTACTTTATCAATAGTTTAAAAGTATCACGGTATGATTGGACGGTATTCTTACTGACATTTTTCTGTGATGGGAGATATACCGAAAGGAATTCTGTTAGATGCCTCGCAAAATTAGAAGGTTTCATCGGTGACACCTCCTAATAGAGGGATAATATCTGGGTATTGTATTTCTAGTTTTAATGTAATTTTTGGGAAAACATCTGCGGTAAGACGCAAATAATAAGCAGTTTCCTCAAAAGAATCGTGCCCCATATACGTTTTAAGTATTGGAAGATATGTCGTTAAATCCTTTTCTTGTTCCACCCATTTTTTGAGACAATGGACTGCAAAAGTATGGCGGAAATCATGAATACGAGGGCCCATTCCTCTTCCCCCGTGTGAAATTCTTGCACTCCATAAAAACCGACGGAAGTTTTTATATACATTTCCTAACGTCATCGGGTTGCCATCCAGTGCAGGAAAAAAATATTCTTCTCCTTTTGGAAATGGATGTACAATTTTTGCATAAAGCCCACAACGTTCCGTAAGGGACATGGACATGGGTACTAACCTACTATTATCCTTTTTAGAATTATTTATGGAGAGGATTCCGTTTTCAATGTCAACGTCAGCTACTTTGAGAAGTCTTGCTTCAGATACCCTCAACCCACACATATAAATCATTCTAAAGAAAACAGGCATTATCAGATGTCTGTGTGGACATTCATAACAATATTTGCATTTTTCCGTCTCGGCAAAGAACCTTGTTAATTCCTCGCTTGTATAAATATATGGTATATATTGTTCTTCAGTTGGAAAATATCCCTTGGGAATGATATATGCTTTAACTCCAATAGAATCAAGATATTTTCCAAATTGCCGAATAATTGAGCAGCGTGAACATTGGTTTGCCTGTGACTCGTAAGACTTTTTTCTACACCAGTCTAGAACGATTTCCTTAGTAAGCTCTGTGGCATGAGGGTATTTTTCTAATGTAAATCTGTCAAAACGTCTTAGGTGATGTGAATCAGTAATGTATTTGTATCCGATGGCTTGTTTAAGTTCCACATGATTTTTGAGATGGTCCTTAAATGGACCTTCATAAATAATTTCATTCATGATAAGAGCCCTCTTCAAAATCTATGGAACATTCCCTAAGCTTATTGATATCAACCTTTAGATAAACTGATGTTGAGTTGGTATCGACATGCCCAAGAATATCTGAAATAGTAGAAAGTGGGGTATCCTTTTCTAGAAGCTTACTGGCTATTGTATGCCTGAGAGAATGCATTCCTCTTCTTTTTTTTAGTGTTGGAATGTGCGCAAATTCCATGTACCTTTTGATTAACTGATTTAAATGGTCCTCTTCTGAAAACGGACCAAATGGTGCCATATGCTTTACGAATATATAAGGACAGCCTACTTTAGGACGACCGTATTTAAGATAATCAATTACCGCCCAGCCCACCTCCGGTGTCAATGGAAGAGATATGAGCTGTCTAGTTTTTGATTGTGTAAAAACAAGTCTCTTTTCTTCCCAATGGAAGTGCTCTATTTTAAGATTTTTAATATCCTTACATCGCAAACCGAGGCAGCAGGCCATTAAAATAATTGCATAGTCACGTTTGCCCTTCGGGCTCCCTCTGTCAATAGCTGCGATTAGTTTTTTTAACTCATCTTCTGTCCATACGGATGGAATACGGGTCTGTTTTCTTGCTTGAACCATTGGTGTTTTTCCAGCTAAATCTGTCTGTATTTCACCAGTTTCCAAAAGAAATCTAAGAAAAGCACGTATAGAACAAATATTTTGTTCAACAGTTTTATAGGTATAACCGGCCAAGGTTTTGATGTAGTTATTAATCAACGTGATGTTGATTTCTTTACATTCTGTAACTTTTTGAGAAGAGAGATAATCCATGAATCGAGATGATTGTTTTACATAATGGTCTATTGTGACCTTGGAGTAATCCTTATTTGAACAGTATTGCTTAAATCTGTTCCTAATTTGAATAAAATATTGATCCGTAAGGATCTCCTTATGTTTATAGTATCGACGTAAAATGGTACGGTGCAGTTGAAAATTACCAATCATTCTAATGACACGAAGCTCTTGAGTCTCAGATTGTGAAAGAGTTCCATTCAAATCTTTTTCAAGAATATGAAAGTATTTTTCTACATAATCAATTCCTAATTGTTCTGAATAAAATGTTTCGCCTCGTTCCTTTGCAAATTGAAGAAGGTTTTCCCAACGTCTTCTGTAAAAATTCATGGTGCCTATAGTGTAACCTAGTCGAATCATTTCCTGGTCTAGATCATTAATTAGTTGAGCTAGTGGGACGTTTTGCATAAGTATTCCCCCAAAAATGATAATTTTTGAGCATAGGCTCATATATCATTTTCGGATATTATGCAAAGTAAATCGAATAAAAGAGTTGATAAATTAGCTTTTTTATTAATTACTTTGCATAATTACTTTCTTTGCATAAGGAGGCAACCTCAGTCCACTATTGAGTAATATTATGTTGAATGAACTCGATAAGGAACTAGAAAGTAGAGGATTACGATTCGTGAGATACGCTGATGATGCCCTCATCTTTGTTAAAAGCGAAAAATCAGCGGACAGAGTGATGAAATCAATCGTGAGATTTATAGAAGAGAAATTAGGATTGATCGTAAATACCGAAAAGAGTAAAATCTCTCGCCCAAAAGAGTTAAAATTCTTGGGATTTGGGTATTATTATGACACTAAAAACAAGAGATACCATAGTGAAACCTCACCCAACTTCAGTGCAGAAATTTCAAAGAAAGCTTCGACAACTGACAAAGCGAAACTGGAGTGTTCCGTTAGACTACCGAATATTGAAACTGAAACAAGTCATATTCGGGTGGGTCAACTACTTTAGAACCGCAAATATGAAAAAAGCTATGGAACGAACAGATATGAAACTGCGTTCCAGAATCAGGGTAATCATTTGGAAGCAATGGAAGGTACCGAAGAAACAAATAAAATCGCTTACTCAATTAGGGATTCCTGAGGAAGAAGCGAAAGGATTAACCTTTTGCCGAAGAGGTTATCGGTATATTGGACTATCAAAAGTTGTCCAAAGAGCAATCTCAAACAAAAGACTAAAGCAGAGGGGACTTACCTCCGCTTTAGAACATTATCTAAAAGTACACACTGTAATATAAATTGAACCGCCGTATACGGAACCGTATGTACGGTGGTGTGAGAGGGGCGAAAATAATCAACTTATTTTCCCTCTACTCGATTGTTTTTCTGTTTAATAGAATTAAGCAATTCCGGTGAAAACTTCCCCATAAAAAACTGCACCCCTATTGTTAGCAGTCTCTAACAATAGGGGTGCAGTTCACATGTAAACAGGGGTTATTTTAATTGATGTTATGGTTTATTGATGTATGATGATGGCAAGATATTGCCATGTACCTATATTTTATGCTCGTGCAACTCGCTGACGGTCATTCTGGTCGTGCTAAAATTATTTATAATCCCTGTACCTTTATAAAATTTTGTAACAGGGCTTGGAGCTAAATTTAATGATGCGCAAAGTTCATCGGACAAGGTTTGTCTTTCTTGGTCACCAACTAATAAATACCAACTGTAGCCAATTGTTGCTCCTTGCCCTTCAACTTGGGACACATTTTCAATGTTTTTAGTTGCAGGTTTGTAAGACTTAGCTAAACTGATCATATCATCCAAGGTTAGGTTAGTTGTAATGTTATTGGACAGTGCTTTTAGCATTTTATCATAGTTTACCAAAGTTGACATTGACTTAGCTTTATCGACAACTTTCGTAATAACTTCATGTTGTCTTTCCTGACGTCCAAAGTCACCTCTTGGGTCTTGGTGTCTCATACGGGCATATTGAAGTGCCTGATAACCATTTAAGTGTTGTGGACCAGCTTTCAGTGTAACTCCATTCAGTTCAAATGGATATTGGTTATTTACGTCAATGCCACCCACTGTATTTACGATATCTTGAAAGCCTTGAAAATTCACTTCAACCAAATAATCGATTGGTATATTTAAAAAGTTTCCAACCGTATCGATTAGCATTTCTGGTCCGCCGTACGCATATGCAGCGTTAATTTTATCCACCCTGTTCTTAGTTGGATCTTTCTTATCAATTAGTTCAGTACGGGTATCACGTGGAATACTTAGCATTTTCGTTGTTTTAGTTTTAGCATTAATTGTAATGACTATCATAGTATCAGTGTTGCTGCCTTGTTCGTCGGAGCGATGGTCATCGCCGACCAACAAGATAGAAATCGGATCTAAACTATTTAATTTTTTTGATGCTTGATTGGTAGAAAGGCCTCCTAAAACTGGTTTATTCATTTTGTTTACAGCTTGTGCCACATTGCTGTAAACATTGTAAAAATAGGCACCTCCGCCAAATAATAAGACGAAAAGGACTAACAAACTGATTCGGAACCACCGGATCTTCTTCCTTTTTCTGATTTTTTGATTGACCCTAGAATCGTTCATAAAAACTGTTCCTTTCTAAACAGTAGTTTTAGCTACAGATAATTTTAAATCCTCTATAAGTTCTTTAAAAACTTCTTTATACTATCAAACTTCTTTTGATAGTAAATCTAAGACTAATTTAATAACAAGAGCATCATCTAAATAACCTATCGGAAAAAGGTAATCAGGAATAACATCTATTGGTGAAATGAAATATAGTAATGCACCGCCTATTAAAGCTAACTCATGTGGAGAGCCTTTCATTTTGCTGAATTTCAAAAACATATCCTTTAGATGGTCAATAAATGGACCGATACTTCCAACTTGTTGAACCTTTTTCTCAAAGTTCCTTAAGATGACTCCCTTTCCATCCTTTGTTAACGTATATTTGGTGTAGGAGTCTAACTTTTGTTTAACACTATTAATTGTAAATGTTTCAATGTTCATATTTGATGTTTTTAGTATTTCTTGTATACTGTTAATGGTTGAATGCATGTCGTCTAATTGCATATCCTTATTTGTTTCTATGGGATAACCCGCAGCTGCAAATAATTCAGAAATAGGAACATCAAGGCAATCCGCAAATTTTTGTAAATGGTTCGGGTTAGCTTTCCGCTTTCCGTTTATA
This sequence comes from Neobacillus sp. PS3-12, assembly GCF_030915385.1. Classification (GTDB taxonomy): domain Bacteria; phylum Bacillota; class Bacilli; order Bacillales; family Cytobacillaceae; genus JAEVLT01. Next base: position 3,242,224 of record NZ_CP133268.1, read on the forward strand.
ATTCGCGAGATTGTTGCAATATCGATGTCAGTAAGTTCACTGAATTTCTTCATTGATAATGATCGTTGCTTTAATACCGCTTTTAAAAGCAAACCAATACTGTTATTTGTATTTTCCTCAGTCATATTACGTCTCTTTCTTTTACTAATTGGTGCTAAAAAAAGCATTAATCTTGCATACCTTTTAGAATACTTCTAATTTAACAAGTAATATCTATCAAAATATATCTTGTGTTTGACAAAACGTCAACGATTTTGTTGACATTTTGTCAAATTATTTATGAAATGCTATTGATTAAATGTCAACATTAACATATATTTTATAATGTTATTGTGAAAAACTATAAAAATATGATTATGGTGATAATAAATGCAAACAACCAGTTTTTTAAAGAAACTAGATCGAGGTGTAATATTCACCTTATTTGCTTTTTTTATTATAAGTTTAACATTCATTTATAGCAGTCAAAAAACGGGTTTTTATGGGACACAAGATTTCGTAGTAAAGCAGGGGATCAATTATATAATTGGATTTGTCCTGTTATTTTTTGTTGCTAAACTTGATGTAGATCAAATTGAGCGGTTAGCTTGGATTTCTTACGCCTTTACATTTTTCCTGATCGTTATTTTAAAATTCTGTCCAGCATCCATTGCCCCAACTATTCTGGGAGCAAAAAGATGGTTTAATATTCCTTTAATTGGTTCGATTCAGCCATCGGAGTATTTTAAAATTTCCTTAATTCTTTTAACTGCACATTTAATTAAAAAACATAATGAGCTTTATGTTGCAAGAACATGGGTAACCGATTTACTGATCATCGGCAAAATTATGTTAATAACCATTCCTCCTTCAATTATGGTTTATATTCAGCCGGATACAGGAATGGTTCTTCTCTATTTTATTGCAATTGCGGCCATGCTTTATTTATCGGGTCTCAAAAAAGGAGTAATTGCTGTTTGTATTATCGTCCCTGTACTGATCGCAGGAGCCCTTGTCTATTTATATTTTTTTCAGCCAAACATTATTTTTAAAGACTTAATTCCTTTATTATCTCCCCATCAGCAGGATCGAATTATAGGCTGGTTGAATCCAAATGGAAACAGTGATCAAGCTTATCAAACGGAGCAGTCTCTTTTGGCTGTTGGGAGCGGGGAAGCTATAGGAGCTGGTTTAGGAAAAGGTACCTTGTATGTTCCCGAAAAAACGACTGATTTCGTTTTTTCAACTGTGGCAGAAGAAGGTGGATTTTTAGGGGCTTCCATGGTCATCACCATGTTCATGCTGCTCATATATAAGATTGTTGCAATAGGATATTCTTCTAAGTCAATTTTCGATGCATCTATATGTGCAGGAATAGCATTGAGCATGGCTGTGCAGATCTTTCAAAATATTGGAATGGTTGTAGGGTTAATGCCTGTTAAAGGGATATCACTTCCCTTCTTAACTTTTGGGGGTAGTTCATTGTTTTCAAATATGATCTTAATCGGCATAGTTCTTTCCATAAGAAAATCAACTAGTGGATATATGTTTTCGAAAAGAAATGATTGATTCTGCTTGCTACCTTACTATTAAATGTTTATTCTTAAAAAATTTATTGATACTTATAAAAACCAAGATTAGTATAATACATGGGAATTTAATATTGGTCTCTGTTAGGTGAGGCTCCTGTATAGAGAAATGCTGCTGCCCGGAAACGTCGAAAGACGCCAATGGGTCAACAGGAAAGATCGGAATGAAGGTCTTTTTTAACGTAGCTGGTGTATGTAACAAACCTATGCTATACAGTGCTAAAGCTCAACTAGGGAGAGGTATACTCGCTTATTTGTTACGTTTTTTTGCTGCGATTTCAGACCCTTACTCTTGTTGAGTGGGGGTCTTTTTATTATTTTCTTTTTTTCCGAGGGGGGAGCCTGGACATATTTTCGAAATATGCATAATGTATATTAACTCAAATTTATATACCAACAGGAGGTGATAGGTTATGGGAGAAGACCCGAGTAGTATGTGCTTATTCAATTTTTACAACAAGTTCATATCCGAATTTAAGGAGGTCATATACTATGGCAAAAAATCTTTCGACCAACCTATCATCTGCTGTTTTGGACAAAGCACATGTTGGTGACATTCGCGGTACATTCGGCACCATAAAAGAACAGGATTTTGCCCCTCGTAAAACATGGTGGGCGCGCTTCCGCACATTGCTGGCGATCATGGGTCCGGGTCTTATTGTGATGGTAGGGGACAATGATGCGGGCGGTGTTGCTACTTATGCTCAAGCTGAGCAAAATTATGGAACCAGCTTATTATGGGTACTTCTTTTGCTGATCCCGATACTGATTGTAAACCAGGAAATGGTTGTGCGGCTTGGCTTAGTCACAGGTGTAGGGCATGCAAAATTAATTTTTGAACGTTTCGGACGTTTCTGGGGAGCTTTTTCAGTTGGGGACTTGTTTCTCGTCAATTGTTTAACCCTGGTAACGGAATTTATTGGAATTGACTTGGCAATGAGTTATTTTGAGGTTCCTCCCTATATTTCTGTCCCAGTTGCAGCAGTTTTATTAATTGCTTGCACGATGACTGGCAGCTTTAGAAAATGGGAATCCATTATGTATTTGTTTATCGTTTCTAACTTGCTTACATTTCCGCTTGCATTTATGAGTCGTCCAAACGCAGGATCTGTGATTCATGATTTTGTTGTTCCCCATATTCAAGGCGGGTTGAATTCAGATGTCATGCTCTTGATTATCAGTATGGTTGGGACTACCGTTGCTCCATGGCAATTGTTTTTCCAACAGTCTAACGTAATCGACAAACGTCTTACACTGAGATGGATGGCGTATGAACGGGCTGATACGATAATTGGCGCTTTTATAGTGGTTATTGGCGCTGCCGCTTTAATCATGACAACAGCTTTTGCTTTTCATGGCACAAACCTGATGGGGCATTTCGTCGATGCCGGTACTATTTCAAAAGGATTGGCTGCAAAAATCAGCCCATTAGCCAGAGCATTTTTCGCATTTATCTTGTTAAATGCTTCATTGATTGGTGCAGCAGCTGTAACACTCTCTACATCTTATGCTTTCGGTGATGTGTTTGGAGTCAATCATTCCTTGCATCGGAGTGTAAAAGAAGCAAGAGGGTTTTATCTCAGCTACGGGGTACTGATCTTCATTGCAGCAGGTATTGTGCTGATTCCGCATGCGCCGCTAGGACTCATTACAACGGCTGTACAGGCGCTTGCCGGGATTCTTCTGCCAAGTGCTACTGTATTTCTCTTACTGCTTTGCAATGACAAAGATGTTTTAGGTCCATGGGTAAATAAAATGTGGTTAAATGTGGTAAATTCCATTATTGTCGGTGTTCTTGTCATCCTTTCATTAATTCTTGCGGTAACAACGCTATATCCTCATTTTGATATAAAGTTGTTAACTGAAGTTCTATCAGGAGCACTGATTTTTGGACTTACAATAGCTGGATTTCTATATTACAGCCAAAAAAGTAAAACGGAAATTGAAAAAATAGAAAAAGTACAGCCTGCTATTGACCGGCATTTGTGGAGAATGAAGCCCTTAAACGAACTACAAAAACCAGAATGGTCAAAAACGCGGAAACTTGGAATGCTCTTACTGCGCGGTTATCTGCTAATAGCAGTAATATTGATTGTAGTAAAGGTGGTACAACTCGCCCTTGGAACTCATTAAGATAAAGTCATTTAAAATAAAACTCTTTAGACTAAATATGGTTTTAAAGGGTTTTTTAATGCAATTTGCTAAATTTAAATATTAAAAATTGAAAAGTAAAAGGAGAGTACAAATAATTACTCTTGCCATGGACACGATCATTATTATCACCAACTCCTGTATTGAGTATTTTTAAGATTAATGTTTATAATACTTTCAGATAAAATGTTTTGGCTATAGTTTATCAAGATTAAAATACAATATGCATATTTTTATTAATTCTTTTTCAAATAATAAGATCAAAAAGAAAGATGTGTGACATCATATGAACTTTAAGAATTGTTGGGTCCTGTTCATCTCCTTATTGATTGTTTGCACACTTGGTGGATGTGGATGGTCCAATCTAGGTAAGAATACAACTGATACGAAAAAATACGTAAAAGTCGTAAAAAAAAATAATAAACTAAAAAAAGAACATCAAAAGGAAGCGAAGCTTCGACAAGAAGTAAAGGATTATTTGCAAAAAAATAAATTAAGCGGAGCAGTTGCGATTGTCAAGGATAACTACATTTTGTTTAATGATGGTGTTGGTTATACGGATATCGATAAAAAAGTCTTAAATCAACCATCCACTACGTTTCCCATTGGTTCCATTACAAAAACCTTTGTCGCAACGAGCATAATGAAGCTGCAGGGACAAGGAAAATTAAACATTCAAGACCCAATTTCAAAATATATACCAACATTTCCAGATGGAAACAACATTAAACTGTATCAATTTTTGACACATACATCAGGTATTCAAAGATTACGTTGGCATCAAGGAGATACTACACCATTAAAATTAGTACAGGAAATTGAAAAAGCAGGATTAAAATATCCCCCAGGTAGCAGATGGGATTATTTAGATACAAATTACATTGTTCTTGGATATGTGTTGGAAAAAGTGACGGGAATGGATCTTAATCATTTTATTCAAACAAATATATTTGATAAAGTTCCAATGAAGGACAGTGGATTTATTACCCCGGAGCATCCTGTTCCCTATACTTCTGTTGGTTATTTACTAAATGGAGATAACTACACACCGACAAAGTACCTGAATACCTACGCGCTTTTTGGATGTGGGAGCATTTATTCCACCGCCTTGGATTTAGCTCAGTACGATCAAGCATTAATGAATGGACGTCTCACTTCACAGGCTAGTCTTAAGCAGATTCTTACTCCTTCAGGCAAGTCTACATATGGGCTGGGTCTTTATAACGATACCACTTTTGTATACAGCGTTGGGGTTTTAGGTGGATGGTTTACAATGCATGCGTATTATCCTGCGGATAAAACATCCATTGCAGTTCTGTTGAATGAACGCGGGAATTCCATCAATATTAAATCGATCATGTCCGATATCCGTCAAATTACAGAAAGCAGCTATCAATAATAATGAATGTGTAAAACTATAATTGTATTTATTTCATTCACTGGGGTAAGTTAACTTTAAAAGTTAAAATCGGTGATAAAAATGAAAAAATACACATCTATCCCTATCCCTATTCTTATTATCCTTTTACTGGTAATTTTAATCCCTCCTCATATTTCCTATGGAAAAGAGACCAAGCAGTATAAAGCTGCAATAATTATAGATGATTTTGGCGGTGGAGGGAAAGGTGGTGTAGAAAGATTTCTTGGAGGAGGTATTCCAATAACAGCTGCTGTTATGCCTTATACAGCAAAATCAAAGGAGCATGCAAAATGGGCTCATCGCAATGGCATTGAAGTAATCATTCATTTGCCCATGCAGGCCAAAAAAGGAAAAAGGTCTTGGCTTGGCCCAAAACCAATTACCGTTGATTTAACCCCAGAAGAAGTAAAACAACGGGTTTACGAAGCCATTGAAACCGTACCATATGCAAAAGGACTTAATAATCACATGGGATCTCTCGCTGTGGAGAATGAAAAGATTGTAAGGTCGGTTATAGAAGTAGCAAAAGAGCGGAATCTGTATATTGTTGATAGTGCAACTAGTCCTAATTCTAAATTCTCTAAAATAGCTCAGGAGATGGGGGCCCATTATTAAAGAAGATGTATTTCTTGATGATATTTGCACGGTTTCTCATGTAAATAATCAAATGAAAAAATTAGCAAAAATAGTTGAAATAAAAGGGCAGGGTATTGCTATCGGTCATGTGGGGGTAACGGGGAATGTATGCTCGAACGGGGTTTTTGAATCGATGCAAGAGTTTGAAAAACGGCAGATTAAATTGGTCTTCGTCTCTGAGTTATTGAAAAATGAACTTATGAAAAGAAACTTTCTCCCATAAGGAAAAAAATAAAGTAGCTGAACTTAATTTTTTAGAGTTCAGCTGCTTTATTTTTTGTTTACTTTTAACTTAATATTCTCTGTGTCCGGTATGTGTTGTATGTGTAGCATGTCCGGGGGTGCCTGTGTAATGGTGATGATGATGAGTATGGTGTTGTGTATGATGCTGTGCATGATGATGATGGGTACCTGCCTATTATTAAATGAAATATGAATAAACATTTTCCATCGACGAACCATTGAAATTACTCTGTACTCTATCTTACTATACGTCCTACTTTCCTAATGGGTAAAACAACTTTATTAATTCTTCATATATTAAAGTTGATTAAACTTATGGGGGAGAAAATATGTTTAAGCCTGAAAATAATTCAAATCCTTATTTGTAGCAACCATTTTACCATTACGATCCGTCTATAGGAATTGTCAATCCACCTTTGACATATGCAAGTGCGTTTCAAAATGTAATAAGTAATCCAAGCCAAATTCCTTTAGGAGTGGAGAAAAGTTTTATCAGACAACTTGCTCCACTTCAACATGGACCGGAACGCCCTCAAGAAAGACCTCCGCATACTCAACATGTTGATTGGGCTTCTATGTTTCCAAATGAAGTCATTTTGCATGGACCAACAAATCGAAAGGTAGTATCTTTAACCTTTGATGATGGACCGGATGATGTTTGGACTCCTCAAGTTCTTGATGTTTTGAAGCGGTTCAATGTAAAAGGAACGTTTATGTGTGTTGGGCGGCGAATACAACAAAATCCTGAAGTGCTTAGAAGAATAATAAGAGAAGGACATGTGGTAGGCAATCACACATGGAACCATCCGAATTTAACCAAAATTTCGCTGGAAGAAGTGCGAAATCAGATTCAAAGTACATCGAACGAAATTCATCGGTTGGCTGGAGTAAGACCTGTACTTTTTCGACCTCCATATGGGGCATTAAACTTGGATGTTATCCATGAAATTATGTCACTTGGGGATAAGATTATTTATTGGAACGTCGATAGCCTGGATTGGGCTGGGCTTACAGCGCGGCAAGTTTCAATAAATATACTGGCTCATGTTGGTCCGGAATCTATTGTTTTACAACATAGCGCAGGGGGAAAGGGAGAAAGTCTACTTGATACGGTTCAGTCATTGCCATACACGATTCAAACACTACACAAAGAAGGCTATCACTTTGCCACGGTCCCTCAGTTATTAAATGTTAAACCGTTTCGTTAATGATTCCCAGCTTAAAATAAATAATGAAAAAATACCCTTTGTTCAATAAGCGCAAAAGCTTCGGTCATTGATTAGGTAGAATGGAAAAATCGATGTAAGAGAATAAAGGTAATCTTCCTCCTTAAAACAGAATTTTATAATTTTCTATAGAAAAGGAACTTTTACTTCTCCTTCTCATAACATGTTGGCAAAAGAAGGGAAGTGTAATAAATGATTTGGCTAGTCATTCTTGCCTTTGCCCTATCTTCAAGTATAGATAATCTGGGTGTGGGTATTTCCTATGGTATACAAGGGATTCGAATTGGTATGTGGGCAAACCTCATAATCGCCGTCATATGTTTTCTATTTAGTGAATTTGGTATCGTATTTGGTAAATGGATATCTTCAGTGGTCCCCGGCATCTTCCCAATTTTGATTGGAGCTTTTCTGCTGATTATAATTGGGATTCGAATTATTTTATTGGCAGTACCACGTAAAACTCGTTCAGAAAAAGAAATCCCCAAAGATATGAACAAAGTTAAAATTATTTTGAAGAATCCCGAACGTGCAGATCTGGACCAATCCGGAGAAATCGGATTTAAGGAAGCTTGTGTTCTTGGCGTAGCCCTGTCTGCAAATGCTATCACAAATGGTTTAAGTGCCGGTTTGTTTGGATTGTCGCCATTAGCTATATCTCTGACAGCTGCAGTAGGAAGTTTCTTAATGGTATGGACAGGTGTTGCTCTTGGACGTAAAGCCGCCAATGTTCGAATTGGTTCCTTTTCATTGGTGAATTTTGGAACAATTATAAGCGGTGTAATCCTATTATTAATTGCATGCGAGAGTATTTTTTTTAGATGAGATTTTTTTTAAGAATTTACTGGAATATGGTTAAAAAAAAGAATGAAATATCAGTCGATGAACAACGTTATCATTTTTCAAAAGGATGAGGGGGATGCCTTTTGCCGATTGAGGATTTATATGCATGTATATTTGCATGCGCTTTTTTTCTACTCTTGAACAATATTGTTTTTTTAAAATTGGAAAAACGATAATCATCCTTTCGATGTACTTCCCCTTTATTTTCTTTTTGTTTTTTCTTAAAAAATATGAGAAAACAATCCTTTTAAGGAAGGTGCCCCCATCCGAGGTTGTTTTAACACAGGCGTTTCATTACAATTTTTTGAAAATGAATTAACTCGGAAGAATATGCGTATTTATGTTAAAATAAAGCCGGATTTTGTATTGCTTCTGCTTTAATTTTTTTAACGCAAGGAATTTGGAAGCCCTGGATAACAAAAGGTGACAGCAGTAACATCACATCCAAGTAATTAAACTTAAAAAACCTGAGTCCTGTATTGACATGGTAGACTCAGGTTTTTTTAATTGTTTTATTGTGTTAGCAAGCTTACTTTTTTACTTTAGGTCCTAAATATTGATAGTCGTTTGGATTGATCGGTTTAAAACCATTTGGATGATAAAACCGAAGCAAATCCTGGTTCACAATCATATCAGACATTTGCAATTCATTTTTCACTTTGTTGCTGATGCTGCTGCATGATTTTTGATCAGCAGCAAGGGTTCCTGTAGCCACACTATAACATTTGTCTCCTGATGGAATGATATCGGTTGAAACAAAATCTCCATTTCTAAAAGCAACCCAATTCCGGTGCTGTGGTGAGAGCAGATCTGAACCAAATTCAATATAATCTTTTGTATCAATTCCCAGCAGATGAAGAAGAGTTGGACGAACGTCAACTTCCCCTCCTACTTGATGTTGTACTCCGCCTTTAACACCCGGAACATGGATGAATAGTGGCACCTGCTGAAAATTGGAGTCCATTACAGGAGTAATTTGTTTCACACCCAGCACTTTTGCCATTGCAGGATAGTTGTTTCTGGAAAGGCCATAATGGTCTCCATAAAGAATAATCACGGATTTGTCATACAAGCCATCCTTTTTAAGGGAATCAAAGAATTGCTGCAGCGCCTCATCCATATAGTGTGCAGATTGCATATATTGATCCACTGCCCAGTCACCAGTACTGTCTTTTGGAAAATTAGTATCGCCAGGGTCTATTTCAAAGGGAAAATGGTTAGACAGTGTAATGAATTTCATATAAAATGGTTGTTTAAAACTTTCGAGCATCGGCATACTTTCAGCAAAAAACGGCTTATCCTTCATTCCAAAGTTCTTTATATTTGGAGGCGTCAGATTGTAATAGGAAGCATCAAAAAACTGGTCGTAACCTAACTCTTTGTACATAACATTTCGGTTCCAAAAGGTTTTATAGTTTCCGTGAAAAACCGCCGAATTGTAACCATGTCCTTTTAAAATCGCAGGAGTGGCTTGATACGTGTTCTGAGCTTTACTGATGAACACAGAGCCTTGATTTAAAGGATAAAGTGAATTTTCCATTAAGAACTCTGCATCTGACGTTTTCCCTTGTCCGGTTTGATGATAAAAATGATCAAAATAAAAAGTACTGCCATCATGGGCCAATGAATCCAAAAATGGTGTGACAAGTTGTCCATTTGGCATCCTTAAATCAATCATAAAATTTTGGAATGACTCCATTGAAACAAATATGACGTTCATTCCCTTTGCTTTTCCAAAAAGAGCAGGATTAGAAGGAGTGTAGGTTGCCTTACGATAGTTTTCGACATTTGTAAGATTGTTGCTTGATGCAAAAACACGTTGACTTGATGTTTCAATATTTTGAATGATATCAAAGATTGTATAATTATAAGCGCCCAAATATTTAACAATATAACTACGATCAAAGTTAAGGGATAAAAGGTTAGGGCGGTCTTTTTCTGCGAGACTTAAATTAAGTAAAAAAATGACGATGGAAAACAAAAACACGAATTTATAGGTTTTTCCGGGTTTTAATTTTAGCCTGTTTAAATAGAGTGCAGGCAAGAACAATCAATAGGAGGGTATCGGTGAAATAAAAAATATCAGAAAAATGCATCAGCCCTGCTGCGCTATCCCCCAACTGGCTACCGTTTGATTTAGCCTGAAGTAAAACCTGAAAAGTAATAAAGTCGTTAAAAAAACGATAATAAACAATATTGGCATACAATAAAAAGGACAAGAGAAATTGGATTCCTATCAAAATAAGTTTAAAGTATTTTTTAGAAAGGAGTGCAAAGCCTAAAAAGAAAAGGGTAGAGCTCAATGGGTTAACAAATAATAAAAATTTTTGAAGATTATTATCTGCTCCCAGTTTAAAATTAAGTTGATAAGAAAGATATGTTTTCATCCAAAACAACACAACAGAAACAACAAAAAAAATTAAATAGCTATTAGATGTCTTCTTCATTTTTTTCTCCTCAAAGCGAAAGTTGAGATATAATGTATATATTATCAATTTAATGTTATCTTTTAAAGAACTTGGTTCCTTCCAGAGGAATTTAAATTTCATATTTTAATCGAAATAGTATACACTTATCTTTGAATTGCCCTGAAAAGGTATTATCCAATATGATTATAGAGGTGTAGTGTGGGCACGAACATTTCAACATTAATTAATGACTTTAATTTATTTATATGCCTGTTATTTGCACTGCTGTATTCATATAAGATTGTTTATATGATTACAGCATTTAAGATCAAACTCCAACAGAAAAAAAAAGCTGTTACGGAGAATGACAATCTTTGCAAATTTGCTGTGATCATTGCAGCAAGAAATGAAGAACTGGTAATTGGAAAACTTATCAATACTATAAACAACCAGAATTATCCTAAGGATTTAATTGATATTTTCGTTGTAGCAGACAATTGTACCGACAATACGGCGAGGGTTGCGGCTGAAGAAGGGGCTATTGTTAGAGAGCGGTTCAATAAGACTCTAATTGGTAAAGGATATGCTCTTGATTATATGTTCAAAATTATCAAAGGGGAATATTCAATGAGAAAGTATGATGGATATTTTGTTTTTGATGCCGACAATCTTCTTGATGAAAACTATATTTTGGAGATGAACAAAACCTTTAATCAAGGGTACAGAGTAATCACCAGTTATAGAAACTCCAAAAACTACGATCAGAATTGGATTACTGCAGGGTATGGGCTCTGGTTCTTACACGAAGCTGAATATATCAACCTGCCAAGAATGACCCTTAACACCAGTTGTGCCATCTCAGGTACTGGATTTTTGGTACATGCTGATATCATCAAAGAGAATGGAGGATGGATTCACCATCTTCTTACAGAGGACATTGAATTTTCCGTTTCTCAGATCATTAAAGGTGAAAAAATTGGATACTGTAGAAATGCCATCTTTTATGACGAGCAGCCTATCACATTCGAGCAGTCGTGGCATCAAAGATTACGATGGGCAAAAGGATTTTACCAAGTATTTTCTAAATATGGATGGATGCTGATTAAAGGTATTTCTAGTAGGAAAAATCATAAGTTTTCTTGCTATGATATGACAATGACAATCATGCCATCGATGTTGGTATCCGGTTTTTGTATTTTGGTAAATGCAATATTCTATATATCCTGCTTATTTGAATTAATAAATGGGAAAATGTCCCTTGATGTTGTTGTTATCCCCATATTAAAATCATTTGGATGGAATTATATTTTAATGTTTTTAATTGGGCTTATTACAACTCTTACAGAGTGGAAAAAAATCAATGCCTCGGACTGGAAAAAAATCGCATATACAATCACTTTTCCGATTTTTATGCTTACCTATTTGCCTATTTCAATCCTAGCGCTCATTAAAGATGTTGAATGGAAACCCATTGCGCACACAGTGGCGAAATCTCTTGATGATTTATGATAGTTATTGACATTGTCTGGGTTTCTTTTGATTAAAAAAACAATAATAGTAAATCGCTTTCTACTATTGCACAAAAAGAATGGTTATTCTATTAAAAATTTTCTGATAAAACAATATTTTAGTTATTTCATTAAAGGACGCATTTGATTAAAAAATGCGCCTTTTTAGCTTTAAAGATTAGTTGCATAGATGTTGATGATTTTTGCTAAATACTTGCGAAAATCCTTTTCAAAAAGACCACCGTCAATAATTTCGGCATTCGCTCCTAGTTGTAGAATAAAACGATAGGCATTCTCAACATTCGGAAGTTGCAGATCTGCATAGTAGGTTGTTTCATCACACGATGTAATCACAGAGGTGCCAAAGCGTTCGATAATGATATCGCAAACCCGCATATTTGCTTTCAAACGAACTGGGTAAAACTGGGGAAGTTTTTCTTTCGGTATTATATCTTTTACGATATAATCGCGTGCAATAAATATTTCGTTTGTAAATGTCAAATTCGACATGCGTGCCAAGCGAAAGGTACGAAAATCCTCTCGTTCATAGCTATAGCCTTGTAAGTACCAGCGTTCGCCTTTATACATTAAGTGATATGGTTCTATTTTTCGAGATGAGTGTGTGCCATTGGCATCGTAATAGTCAAATCTGACAATTAAATGCACACGGATTGCTTCTTGTAAAGACTCAGCTACGGCCTTTAATTCTCCTGTTCCTTGCCAACCAGTAAAATGCAAAGAAAAGTCCATCTCAGCGTTCCGTTGTTCTGTTTGCATTGCACGGATTTTTGTCATAGTTGATTTGATTTCTGGACTTTGAATCAGCTGTTCCACACCATGTAACGCAGTTAAAATATTTTGTAAATCCTTAGAGGTTAACAGCTTTTTATCAACTTTATAGGTCGGCATAAGTCCAATTCCGCCATCTCGTCCCAGAACGGTATAAATTGGGATATTCGCCATGCCTAGTGTTTCGACATCACGATAAATTGTCCGTGTCGTTACCTCAAAAATTTTTGCTAGTTCTGTTGCCGAGACTAATTCTCGCTGCAATAAAATCATTATCATACTAATTAATCGTTCGATTTTCATAAGTTTCTCCAAATATAAGACATACATATGTCAGGGTTTGTTGGTTATAGTATAGTTACAAAATGAGAAAAGAGGAAATAAAATGACTGAATTGACAATGAAACACATGGATGAAATAACATTGACTGGCTATAGCACCTTCGTTTCACTGCCAACAATGGAGAATGTGGATGAGGTATCGAAACAAAAATCAGCTCACTTCGTGATACTTGCACAAAGTGGCAAATTCGGCGCACTAATGGCTGGGAGTAGAGATAAAATTGGTTATGCAGTCGGGACTACTCGTAATGAGAGCTTGTCCTATTTTGCAGGCGCAAATACAACAACCGCTGCTGAAGATACGGAACAATTAGTCCTGCCAGCTAATGATTATGTCGTGCTTACCGCTCAAGGAGCACCAAGTCGAAAATTATTTGACCAATTAATTCGTCAGTTTTTTGGAGAAATTTTACCAAACCATCCTGAACTTGAGTATAAAGATACCTATGTCATTGAAGCCTTATTAAACGGAAACCCAATGGAGGCGGTTGTTGAACTGGCGGTTCCTGTGAAAGTGAAATAGAGTAGGTTAACGATATGTAAGACTAATAGGATTGACGTCAGGAAAATGCGAATTACAATGCTAAGCGTATTTTCAAGCATATAAATGACATGAGATTCTTTACAATTGAACGTATGACGGGCTAAAATAGTTCGTCTTTTTTTATATTTATATATTTACTAAAATACTTAAACGTTTACTAAAAAATTTAATTAAATTTTTTAAAATGTATCCCTTTAATAAAGAGAATAAAAGCATATTAATAACTTAATAATGCATTTAATTTTCAGAAAAGAATAAATTCATTGACAAGTAAACGTTTACGTTATATTATTATCTACGTAAACGTTTACCTAAACAAATCAACTAATTCATCAATCAACCAAGGAGGAATATGTCATGAAAAACAAACTAAAATGGAGCGGAGTATTTCCAGCAGTTCTTATACCTTTTAAGGATGATTACTCAATTGATGAAGAAGGATTTCGTAAATTAGTTCGCTGGGTAGCTAGCCATGAAGGTGTTAACGGTATTGTTGTAAACGGTCACACTGGAGAAATTATGACTTTACTTCCTGAAGATCGTGCTGAAGCTGTACGAATCGCTGCTGACGAATTACAAGGTCGGATTCCTGTTATTTCCGGCGTATCTGCTGAAGGAACAATCGAAGCTATCCAACATGCGCAAGCAGTTGAAAAAGCAGGTGGAGAAGGAATTCTGTTAATGCCGCCGCACTCTTGGTTACGTTTTGGTATGCAGCCTGAATCCACTGTTGAGTTTTTTAAAGATGTTGCAGCAGCGATTAACATTGGTATTGTTGTACATGAGTACCCAACTTGGACAAAAGCTTCCTATACAACAAGTCAATTGTTAGAAATGACTGAAATTCCAAATGTAGTTGCCGTTAAAGTGGGTCAAAGAGATATGGCACAATATGAAGTTGATGTAAGGGCATTGAAAAAGAATGCTCCAGATGTAGCACTATTAACTTGTCATGATGAATACTTACTGCCTACTTTAGTACAAGGTATCGATGGTGCACTTGTTGGCTTTGGTTGTTTTGTACCAGATTTAATTGCAGAGCTAGTAAAACATGTCAAAAATCAAGATTTAAAAGCAGCTAACGAAGTTTATGATCGTATCTTTGAATTAAAACATGCTATTTATAAAATGGACGAGCCTTCTTCCACATCTCATTTACGCATGAAAGAAGCAATGTATCAACGTGGATTAATCAGCAGCTCTTTGGCTAGACGTCCAGTATTACCTTTAAAGGAACATGAAGTAGAGGAAATCCGTCAAGGTTTAATAAAAGTTGGCTTAATTAAAGATGAAGTAAAAGCATAGTTATTTTGGCAGCGGTTACGGGTTCCCCGTAACTACTCCTTTAATGCATTTAGATGGGGACTCTTGATATGTATAGATGACCATCGGAGGTTATGTATCGTGACCGTAAATATAAAAGATGTTGCACGTATAGCAGGTGTTTCAACTGCTTCTGTATCAAGAGTATTGAGTGATAAGCCGGGTGTTGGTGCAGCTACAGCAGATCGAATTCGTAAAGTGATTGAGGATATGGATTATCGCCCCAATTTAGGTGCGAGAGGGCTAGTCAAACGAAAAACAGGAAATATTGCAGTTGTGGTTCCAAGGGGATCATTTATACTGAATAATCCGTTTTTCTCAACAATCTTAGAAGGTATAGCAAAAGTCATTGATCAAACAGATTATAATATGTTAATGTCCTTTACTTCCTCACAACAAAAAAGATTACTAGAAACCCAATCTGTAGATGGAGCTATTCTTTTTTCACCCCGTAATGAAGAATTAAGTTTAGAATGGTTAAAAAGTATTGGTTTACCAATTGTTGTAATCGGTAGTTATTTAGAAGAGTCTCCATTTCCTTGTGTTCGTCCTGATGATGAGGATGGAATAAAACAAGCAGTAAATGCACTCTATCAACTTGGACATCAAAATATCGGGATCATAAACGGACCGATGAGTTCAATGCATAGTGTAAGGTGTTTGAATGGTTATAAAAGTGCAATGCTAGAACTTGGATTAAACTATTCAGATAAAAATATCTATGAAATGGAAGAATTTGATGTACTTAAAGCAACAAAAGGGATCGCTGAATTTCTAAATGACTACAGAAAAATTACGGGCGTAGTTTGCTCCTCAGACTTTTTGGCAATGGGAGTTATAAAAGCAGCTACAACAATGGGGTTAACGGTGCCAAGAGACTTATCGGTAGTTGGTGCAGATGATGTTCCAATTTTAGATTTTATGACTCCATCTTTGTCCACAGTCCATGTAGATTTGGTCGGTATTGGGAAAAGAGCTTTAGCGATCCTGTTAGATATACTTCAAGGAAAACAAATTAGAAAAAAAGATGTAGTATTTAAAATGGAATACATTAATCGTTCATCAACCACAACTCCAAAGAAACAGTAGGCGCAGCTTCGGCGTAAATCCAAAATAAAAAATAGCTGCATGAGTCGTTTTATTAATTTGAAAGCACTTACAAACATTATATTACTCGAAATACTTTAAAAAGATAAATTGCCCTTGGACTAGTATTTTATAATGTCTTGCGATGATTTTCATTAATTATTGTAACCCCCTAATAAGGAGGATTTAAGAAATATGCCGGAAATTACAAAGCAGGTTAAAGAGTATAACAATGAAATTAATCTATCTACTCAATCTTCAAACCTAATTGCTCGTATTGAAAGTATTCCATTTTCTCGTTGGCATATAAAACCACGTGTGATTATGGGAAGCGCAACATTTTTCGATGCTTTTGACTCATTATCCCTTGCATTCATTTTGCCGGTATTGATTGGCCTATGGAAATTAAACCCTGGCCAAATTGGTATTCTCATTAGTATGGGATATCTTGGACAAGCTGTGGGGGCCATCATTTTTGGATGGATGGCTGAACGGTTTGGACGAGTTTTTAGTGCTAAATGGACAATTCTTTTGATGTCCGTGATGTGTATTGCTTGTGTGTTTGCCGGAAATTTTAACACATTATTACTTTTTCGTTTTATACAAGGCATTGGGGTGGGCGGTGAAGTTCCTGTTGCAGCGGCTTATATCAACGAGCTCTCACGCGCACACGGCCGTGGACGTTTTTTCATGTTATATGAAATGATCTTCCCTCTGGGATTGATGTTGTCGGCACAAATTGGAACTTTAGTTGTACCAAGCTTTGGATGGAAGTGGATGTTCCTATTAGGTGGTATTGGTGGATTTGTTGTTTTCTCAATGCTATTTACTTTGCGGGAATCACCTCGTTGGTTGATTTCAAAAGGTAGGTTTGATGAAGCGGATCGCGTGATCAAAGAAATTGAAGCAAGTACTGACGAACGTATGCCAGTTACCGTGAGTGCACCTCAAAAAGAAGTGAAAGGAAATTGGAAAGAGTTGTTCTCACTTTTTTACCGCGGCAGAACTTTAATTGTGTGGACACTGTGGTTCTCGGCTTATTTTGTCTCTAACGGACTTAACAACTGGTTGCCAAGCTTGTACAAGACAGTTTATCATCTTCCATTACAGGAGTCTTTACGTGCAGCATCCGTTACGAATGTAGTCCAGGTAATAGCCGTATTCGCATGTGCTCTTTTTGTTGATAAAATTGGACGTAAAAGATGGGCAACAATTGCCTTTATCGTGGCTGGACTTCTGCTTACAACTCTTTGGGCTGTCGGCGCCAAGACTCCATCGAGTGTCATCTATTTAGGGTCAACGGCCTATGGAGCAATGGGCACCATCACCGTCCTGCTTTACCTCTATACACCTGAAATTTATCCAACACGGATGAGAGCGATCGGTACTGCCTTTGCTACTGCTTGGTTACGTCTTGCTTCTGCCATAGCTCCGGCAGTAGTTGGTTTTGTTCTAGGTGCCAAAGGTATTAATTTTGTATTTATTCTTTTTGCAGGTGTGGCTGTTATCGGAGCGGTGTTAGCATTACGAATGATTGAAACACGTGAAAAGGTTTTAGAAGAGATTGCACCTTAAATATTGAAAAAAAACGTGTAATTCAACATAGTGAGATGAATTACACGTTTTTTTTATTTAATTTGCTCACTAATATGAATGCTATGGAGGTACTAATAGTGATTAAAAAAGTTGAACATGTAGCAATAATCGTGACTGATATGGAGAAAGCGATTTCTTACTATTCCAATATGTTCGGTTTTACCCTTCGAACACGCAGGCAGAATAATAGTAGAGAAATGGCATTTTTAAAACTTGACCAACAACCTGGATTTGAAATTGAATTAATTCGAGATCTTGTTTTGCAAGATGAATATTTTGAAAGGGGAATTGTTAATCATCTTGCTTTTACTGTTGATAATATCGAAGATGCTGTTCATTTTTATAACGAAAAAGGGATATCCTTTAATTCTGAAACTTATAACATTGCAAATGACGGGACAAAAACAATATTCTTTTATGGTCCCAATCGTGAATTATTACAACTTGTAGAACGTGAAAAATTGTAGCTATATTCATTTAGAGACGTTTGATCAGTAACTGAGTTTTAATAGTAAACGTTTACTATTAATTTTTAAAATAAAGGCACATAATTAGCTGATTCAATTTATAGTTTGCATAAAAATAAGTGAAATTTTGATATTTTTTGATTTTAAAAGTATAAATTTTTTAATTTTTAAAAAAAAGAATTGACTAGTAAACGTTTACGTTATAAACTTAATTACGTAAACGTTTACTATAACTAAACAATCAACCAAGGAGGAATATATCATGAAAAACAAACTAAAATGGAGCGGAGTATTTCCAGCAGTTCTTATACCTTTTAAGGATGATTACTCAATTGATGAAGAAGGATTTCGTAAATTAGTTCGCTGGGTAGCTAGCCATGAAGGTGTTAACGGTATTGTTGTAAACGGTCATACTGGAGAAATCATGACTTTACTTCCTGAAGATCGCGCTGAAGCAGTACGAATCGCTGCTGATGAATTACAAGGCCGGATTCCTGTAATTTCCGGTGTATCTGCTGAAGGAACAATCGAAGCGGTCCAACATGCTCAAGCAGTTGAAAAAGCAGGTGGAGAAGGAATCCTGTTAATGCCGCCGCACTCTTGGTTACGTTTTGGCATGCAGCCTGAATCAACAGTTGAGTTTTTTAAAGATGTTGCAGCTGCGATTAACATTGGTATTGTTGTACATGAGTACCCAACTTGGACAAAGGCTTCCTATACAACAAGTCAGTTGTTAGAAATGACTGAAATTCCAAATGTAGTTGCCGTTAAAGTCGGTCAAAGGGATATGGCACAATATGAAGTTGATGTAAGGGCATTGAAAAAGCATGCCCCAGATGTTGCACTATTAACTTGCCATGACGAATACCTGCTGCCTACTTTAGTGCAAGGTATCGATGGTGCACTTGTTGGCTTTGGTTGTTTCGTACCGGATTTAATTGCAGAGTTAGTAAAACATGTTAAAAATCAAGATTTAAAAGCAGCTAACGAAGTGTATGATCGTATTTTTGAATTAAAACATGCTATTTATAAAATGGACGAGCCTTCTTCCACATCTCATTTACGCATGAAAGAAGCAATGTATCAACGTGGATTAATCAGCAGCTCGTTGGCTAGACGTCCAGTTTTACCTTTAAAAGAAAGTGAAGTAGAGGAAATCCGTCAAGGTTTAATAAAAGTTGGATTAATTAAAGATGAAGTAAAAGCATAGAAAGTTTGCAGTGGTTACGGTGATTTCCGTAACCACATTTTTATAGCATTTAGGTGGGGCTTGTTTATAATATTAATTAAATCTAGATTATAATTATAAATATTTTTAGAAGACCCACGGAGGTATGCATTGTGACTGTAAGTATAAAGGATGTGGCACGTGCAGCTGGTGTTTCAATAGCTTCTGTATCTCGGGTATTAAGCGGCAAACCCGGAGTTGGAGCCGAGACTGCAGAGCGAATTCGTAAAGTGATTGAAGAAATGGATTATCGCCCCAATTTAGGTGCAAGGGGGCTAGTTAAACGATCAACAGGAAATATTGCCGTTGTGGTTCCGAGGGGTTCTTTTACTTTAAATAACCCGTTTTTCTCGACGATCTTAGAAGGTGTTGTACAAGGAATTGATCAAACAGACTACAACATGTTAATGTCCTTTACTTCTTCACAACAAAAACGATTACTAGAAACCCAATCTGTAGATGGAGTTATTCTTTTTTCGCCTCGAAATGAGGAACTGAGTTTGGAATGGTTAAAAGGTATAGGATTGCCAATCGTCGTTGTTGGAAGTTATTTAGAAGAATCTCCATTTCCTTGTGTACGTCCTGATGATGAACGTGGGATAAAACAGGCAGTAGAGGCTCTTTATCAACTTGGGCATCGAAACATTGGAATCATGAATGGACCGATTAGTTCTATGCATAGTGTAAGGTGTTTGAATGGATACAAAAGTGCGATGTTGGAACTTGGAATGAACTATATGGAAGAAAATATCTTTGAGATGGAAGAATTTGATGTGTTCAAAGCGACAAAAGAGATGGCAGAATTTTTAAATGAACACAGAAGAATTACTGGAGTGGTATGTTCATCGGATTATTTAGCGATGGGAGTGATTAAAGCAGCTACTATCGCTGGGATGAGGGTACCTGAAGACTTATCGGTAGTTGGTGCCGACGATGTCCCTCTTTCAGATTTTATGACACCGTCCTTATCAACTGTTCATGTAGATTTACTTGGAATTGGAAAAAGAGCTACTTCGATTCTAATGGATTTGCTTCAAGGAAAACAAATTAGAAAAAAAGATGTAGTTTTTAAAATGAAATATATTGAGCGCGCAACAACTTCTGTTCCAAAGAATCATTAAATTCAACATTCGTATATAAAAATTAGGAATTGTAAATTAAGTGTCAGTAGATGAGTTTTCTTATAAATATAAAAGATAAAATCCAGGGAAAGCCACTGACTCTCCTTGGATTTTATCCTTCGTCCAGTCGGGACCGGGCCTATTATTGGACTAATGTACTTTCTTGAACTTCAATTGAGCTGTTCATGAACATGTCCATGTCGTCTTTTGTATTTGAAATGCCGCCTACACCAAAATTTTCAATTAAGAAGTTTGTTACGTTTGGTGATAAGAAAGCTGGTAATGTTGGTCCAACGTGAATATTTTTCACACCTAAATAAAGTAAAGATAAGAAAACGATAACCGCTTTTTGTTCATACCATGCGATATTGTAAGATAACGGTAATTCATTGACACTCTCTAACCCGAATGCCTCTTTCAGCTTCAATGCAGTCATGACTAAAGAGTAGGAATCGTTACATTGACCAGCATCAAGTACACGTGGAATTCCGTTGATATCACCTAAATCCAGCTTATTATATCGATACTTTGCACAACCGGCTGTTAAAATGATCGTATCTTTAGGAAGCTCTTCGGCAAAATCTTTATAATACGTTCTGCTCTTATGGCGACCATCACAGCCAGCCATTACAAAGAATCTTTTAATATCACCGTTTTTCACAGCTTCTACAACTTGGTCAGCTACTTGAGCCACTTGATTATGCGCAAATCCACCAACAATTTCACCTTTTTCAATTTCTACTGGTGGCTGGCATTTCTTTGCATGCTCAATAATAACAGAGAAATCTTTTGAACCATCTTCATTTTTAGGAATATAGGTTACACCCTCAATAGCGGTTGCCCCAGTTGTATACATTCTTTCCTTATAAGATGCCTTTGGTGGTACAATACAGTTTGTTGTCATTAAAATTGGTCCGTTAAAGCTCTCGAATTCACGAGTTTGTTCCCACCATGCATTTCCGTAGTTACCAACAAAGTGATCATATTTTTTGAAGGCTGGATAATAATTCGCTGGAAGCATTTCACTATGTGTATACACATCTACTCCCGTGCCTTCGGTTTGTTTTAATAACTCTTCCATGTCTTTTAGGTCATGGCCGCTGATTAAGATACCAGGATTTTGACGTACACCAATGTTTACTTTCGTCATTTCAGGATGGCCATATGTTGATGTATTGGCTGTATCTAAAAGCTCCATGGCAGAAACGCCATACTTTCCACATTCCATTGAAAGATCAATCAGTTGTTCCATACTTACTGAATCATCTGTGATCATTGTAAGTGCTTTTTGCATAAACGAATATAGCTCTTCATTTTCATAGTTAAGATTTGCTGCATGCTCTAAATAGGCAGCCATTCCTTTCAAACCGTAGGCCACTAACTCTCTTAATGAACGAATATCTTCATCTCTTGTAGCTAATACACTAACTTCTTGAGAAGCAGATTTTATTTCAAGCTGATCATTTGATTCACCATGCCAAGTGACAAAATCGCTATTGTTGGCTAAAGTGTACCCTGCATTTATGATTGCTGCTTTAATTTCTTCTCGTAGCTTTAATCCTTCTCTTACTGTATTAAAAAATTCACTTTTATCCCAATTTGCATTTGTAATCGTCATAAAAAGGCCATTTACGATAAACTGATCTGTTTTCTTTTGATTAATCCCGATTTCACGAGCCAATGTATTCACAATCGCTAATCCCTTAATCGTATAAATTAATAAATCTTGCATATTTGCCAAATCATCTTTTTTTCCACAAACTCCTGCAATTGTACAACCAGTTCCTTTTGAGGTTTCTTGACATTGATAACAAAACATACTCATTTAAAATTTCCTCCAGTGAATCATTTTCAATTTCTAATTCTTCTACAATAAACACTTTCTTTTATGTAGTGTGAATTATTGAATAAGTATCTAAAGTGATTATTAATATAATCAGCTTGTTTATGTCGGTATTATAAATTCATTAATTGTAAATTTGGAGTTCTTTATGAATCTGTTCACAAACAAGTCGAAAAGATTTGAATACTTCGTGACAAAAAAGACAAGTGGATGCAGTTTGTTTTCCACCGAAATTGGTGTCTTGCTGGGAGAAATTCACTTTGGCCAATACAGATTGCGTTCATGGGTAAAATTAAAAAAAGTTAAAACTACTTTGACACATTTCGGCACTTTTTGGAGACTCTAAAAGTAGTCGGTTAAAAGTCGGCAGTTCGGATACAGGAGGAAACATGTAAATGATTACAACAATGAAAAAAAGCATCATTTTTGTTCTATTTGTATTTGTTTTTTCAACTTTTTTGGTAGGATGTAACAACAATCAGCCGAAAACAGCAGCACCTAAAACGAAGCCTACCACTACCAAAAACAAAGATACAGCGAAAGCTGGAAATCCAAAGAGCAACACAGCTCGAAATTTGTATCTCGTTGTTGAACCGTCAGGCAAGTTAGGTCCGGATGGAAAAATGCACGATGCTTTTATTAACGGTGATATTACCTTAACCGAAGGCAAACCAGTCACACTTCACTTCTTAAACTACGACGGGGGAACCCATACCTATACATCAGCTGATTTAGGGTTAAATGTGAAAATTAAAGGTTCAACCAAAAAAGGTACACCAATGGAAACAGCCTATACATTTACACCGGATAAAACCGGAACCTTTAACTGGTACTGTGCAGACAAGTGTGATGGTGAAAATAACCAATGGGCAATGACAAATGATGGGTATATGCGGGGAACGATTACTGTTAATAATGACAATACACAGCATGTATCCACTGTAATTAATGCCGGATACAAGCTTGGGTCAGATGGAAAGCTGCATGATGCCTATACCCCTGGAAACATCACTGTTAGTGCGGGAAGTCCTGTAGAATTAACCATTTATAACTTTGACGATGGTTCACATACTTTTACATCTAATGACCTTGGCGTGAATATTGCCGTCCCTGGAACGAAACAAAAAGGAACTCCAAGCCTGACAAAAGGAACTTTTACCCCATCGAAAACCGGTACTTTTAAATGGTTGTGTGCTGATCCTTGTGATGGACAAAATGGACAGTGGGCAATGACGCACACTAATTATATGACAGGTAATGTGACCGTCCAAAACGAATAATTTTTGTTGAAAACTATAAACACCTTTCATTGGTTTGCAATGAAAGGTGTTACCATTTTTCAGGAAGAATAGGAGGGTATTACTGAATTAAGGAATAGTTTTGGAATGGGTGGGGAAATTTTTTTTAGGGAAAATAGGAATCTCACCACTTAACCCTCTAGTTACTAGAGGGTTTATTTTTTTAAAATATAACATGTTTAAAAGGAGAAATGAATGTATGTATGGAACGATATTTAATGCTGCAATTTATTCATTTAGCCCATTTAATATGCAGCTTTCCTTGTCCATACATCTTCAACTTTTATGCATTTAATAATATAGAATACATAAAGGAGGTGATCTTTAATGTCCATTTCATTCGATAAACAAAAGGTGATCTTTTGGGGGGAATTTCTTAAAACTATCCAGTTTATGTATTCACCTGGGGTGCTAAATCCGACGCAGCCAGCAAAATTTCCAAAAGGATGGAAATTGGTCAAAAATATTAATGCCGATGTAGCAGTAGGGTCGATTGATCGAAAAGAATTCATGGGGGTTGTTGCCCAATCACTGGATGATCCTAATAAGTTTGCTGTTGTTTTACGTGGAGTCCAGGGAATCTTGGATGTTTTAGAGGATTTCGACTTTGACATGGTCAATTTTGATTTGATTCCAAATGGCGGAAAAACAGAGCATGGATTCACAAGGTTTTACAAATCTTTCAGTTTTGTTGATCCAACAAGCGGCGTTTCAGTAAGTCTGGAAAAGTATTTAAAAGATTTGCCCAAGACTGTTTCATTCACAGTGGCAGGGTATAGCATGGGTGGGGCATTGGCAACTTTACATGCTGTGGTCCTGGCTTATCAAAATATCCAGGTTGAAGTATACACTTTTGCCTCCCCAATGGTCGGAAATGTTGAATTCGTTAAGAGGTACAGAACTTTCATTCACAATTCTTACTTCATTGTCAATGTCCCAGACATCATACCCAAGTTGCCTGGTGGGTTCTTTGGGTATCAGCACGTTACTGCCCCAATCCTGATTAATTCACTAAACCATCCTCAAATAAAAAAAGATATTTTTTGTTACCATCATATTGAAGTATACCTGTATGCCCTAGGAGCGCCAAATATCAATTTAGGTACGTGCAAAGTATAAGTTGATGTAAAAATAGACCCTATCAAGGAGCCTCTGCGGGCATGATTATCAACTATGAAGCCAGAGATATTAAATATTCCCGATTCGACCATAACTAGCCATCATGTCCGCCTCTCCCAATACATTTATAAATATTCCTTGTTACATAGACTCAAAAGCCCTCAGACATTCATTTTTAAAACATGCATATTAAACATCTAACATGTTTTTTGCTTATTTCTATCAATATATAAATACAATTTTTATAAAATAAAGCTAATTTAAAGGTTTTTTTAGTATTATTTTTTAATAGCAAGACATTTCAGCAGTTAAAACTGCTTTTGGAAAAATTCTGGAGGGACAAAAATAATGAGATTACATCTTAAGCGATTGGCTACAGGAGCTTTTATCCTGGCTATTCTTTTAGGATCACTATGGATAAGCATTAATAATGAACAGCTGTTGAATACAATCTTGTACGTAGTATCTTTCTGCATAATTTCATACCTCATTGGCTACTTTATCTTGAAGATAAGGATAAAATGGTGGAAGGGAAAATTGAATCTGCTAAAGAAAATGAACTTCACCAGGGCGATGAAGGATAAAAAAGATGAATCAAACAATAGCAGTAGGGCTAATTACAGGAAAAATCGTAAATCTCAAAGAAATAGGAAGGATAATATCAAGATTTGACTTTGAGGTATTAGTAAACTTTAAAACGGTAGTACTAGTAAAGTACGCCGTTTTTTGATGACAAAAAATTATACCACTTCCCCCTTTGTCATCTACCTCATTCTTGGTTAATATATACGTATCTTAATAAGGAGTAATAGATCATGAATACGACGATCTTAATTGCAGATGATGATGTTAATATTCGGAGAGTGACCCAGCTCTATTTAGAGAACGAGGGGTTTCGGATAAAAATTGCTTGTGATGGTAAAGAGGCACTTGACCTTTTAGAACAAGAAAAAATTGATTGTGCAGTCATTGATATCATGATGCCGTATGTGGATGGCTGGGAGCTTTGTGAGAAAATTAAAGCCTATTATGAAATTCCGGTGTTGATGTTAACAGCCAGAGCTGAATTGGATGATACGATTAAAGGTTTTAAACTGGGGACGGATGATTATCTGACGAAACCTTTTCACCCAGCTGAGCTTGTTATGAGGGTGAAATCCTTGCTAAAAAGGTATAGGGTTGCTTTGGAACACAGCATAAATTTTAATAAAGTGCTGATCAATAGAGATAGTTATAAAGTTCAAATTAAAGATGAGGAATTTCTATTGCCAACAAAGCAGTTTGAACTGTTGTATATGTTAGCAAGTCAACCTGGAAAAATTTTCACCAGAGATCAATTAATTGAAAGCATCTGGGGTCTCGACTACGAAGGAGATGAAAGAACTGTAGATACCCATATTAAAAAGCTTCGGAAACAATTTAAAAATTATGAGGACATCCTCCATATATGTACGATAAGAGGGCTTGGTTATAAATTAGAGGTATTGTCATGATTCAATCTATATACATAAAAAATTGTTTAAATTATTTCATGGTCATGATCGTGTCATTGATCGTTTCTTTTTTAATTACTTCGCTTATTTTTCAAAATCAAATTATAAAGATTCGCGAAAATGAAGTAATGGACCAAGGAAAAGGATTGATTTATTTATATCAAGCCTTGGGAAATAAAGGTTTTAATGAGTATTTGAAAAATACCAATTTGCCTTATGATGTCTATGTTTATAATAAGAATGGATTAGTATTAAAGACTCCAAACGCTTCAAAATCAAGTGGTTTAGGTAAAAAAACAATCATGGATGTTATTACAGGCCATGTATATCGGCAACTGGAAAACGGCCCACACAATATGATGATCGGACTGCCATTAGACAGGAAAAATGATAAATTTGCTTTATTTATTAAACCCAGTTTAAAAGAATCATTCAGACAGATTAGAAATATAATATTAACCTCGTTATTGATTGTACTTCTTATTGGAGTATCGCTTGTTCTAATTACAACTCGTTTTCTAATAAGACCCCTTTTCCAAATCACAAATGCTACTAATGAGCTGGCAAGAGGTAATTTTCACATTCATTTAGATGTCAAAAGCAAAGATGAAATTGGCCAATTAGCAAAAAGTTTTAATTATATGGTAAAAGAATTAAATAATACGGAGCAAATGCGCAAGGACTTCGTTGCCAATGTATCTCACGAGCTTCAGTCACCGCTTGCAGCCATCAAAGGAATGACAATTGCGTTAAAGGATGAAGCTGTGAAACCGGAGGAAGGAAAACTTTATTTGGAACAAATTCTGCTTGAGAGTGAACGCCTATCGGGTTTGACGAAACAACTATTAAATCTTTCTATACTTGAGGCGAACAAATCACCTTTTAAGCCAAAACACTACCCGTTGGATCGACAACTAAGAAATCAGCTTGTTGCCATGCAATCTCTCTGGATGGAACGAAACCTTGAAATTGATTTTGATCTTCCAAAGCTCGAAGTTTTTGCAGATGAATCGTTAATGAATCAAGTGTGGACAAATTTATATTCAAATGCCATTAAGTATAATTTCGATTATGGTAAAATTTCAGTTCGAGGATTTGACCGCAATAATCAGGTTGAGATACTGATTAGCAATACTGGTTATGGCATTCCTGACAAAGATATTCCTCATATTTTTGAAAGGTTTTATCGAGGTGAAAAAGCACATACTCGGACAACAGAAAGCTATGGGTTGGGACTGGCTGTTGTTAAGAGAATCATCGATTTGCACAATGGGAGTATCTCAGTCGACAGTGGAGAAGGTCAAGAAATCACTTTTAGAATTTGTTTGAATAAATGAATAAAACGTTAAGAAAGCAGTCCTGATGCGGACTGTTTTTTTTATGGAATTTTTTAAATATGAAAAGGTCACATTGAGGACACAAAACTATTATATTCTGATACATGTATGCTTAAAAAACATAGGAAGTTTTTTTGTTTAAATAAAACTAGAAAGGCAGGATTTCAAAAAATGCATTTTCTGACTAAGTTTTCTCTTAGAAACCCGGTTGCAATTGTTATTCTTGTGCTATTGATTGCAATTGGGGGCATATTATCAGCATTTGGATTACAGGAAGACCTTATGCCGAATATGTCTGTTCCAATAATTTCAATCATGACGACCTACCCAGGCACATCTCCCAGCCAGGTAGCGACAGATGTGACAAAGCCAATTGAAAAGGCCCTTAATGGTGCACAAGATGTACTCACCATTACTTCAACATCTGTAGCAAATGTTTCACAAATTGAGCTTCAATTAAATATGAATGCAGATCTTAAATCCGACATACAAAATGTCGAGCAGATTGTCAACCAGGTTCAGTTGCCATCCACAGCAGCTAAACCAAATGTAAGATCATTCTCATTTAGCAATACTCCTGTACTGACATTTACGGTTGCATCCAACAAATTGTCTAGCGAAGAGCTTAAAAGTGTTGTCAATAATTCTGTAGTGCCTTCACTGCAAGGTGTAGGTGGAGTGGCAACTGTTAGTGCTGCAGGTGCGGATGCAGACAATGTGATGATTCAGTTTGATCCTGCAAAACTGAGCCAATATAACCTAACGCTTCAGCAGGTTCTTCAAGATTTACAAGGTGACAATTCTTCTGTACCGCTTGGGACTGCCACTGCAGATGGAAAAGTTCAACCGGTACAATTAAACTCAACATTTAAATCTCTGGCTGACATTGAAAACTTGCAGATTGGAATTCCGGCTAATCAAGCAGCGAATATGCAAAAAGCGCTTGGAAATAGTTTGAGTCAAATGGGACAATCGATCGGACAGGTTGCCCAAAGTGTTGGTCAAGTGGCGCAAGGCGTTGGTCAGCTGGGTCAAAGTGTTGGCCAGTTGGGTCAGGGCGTAGGGCTTTTGCAGGCAGAAAACCAAATGCTCACGTCGCTACAACAAATTCAAGGTCAGATCTTTGGTGCTGAAATATCGCTTAATCAACAAATGGCAATGCCAAAGGAAAGCCAAGACCCGCAAACAATTGCTAAACTGCAAGGGCAGATTTCTGCCCTGGAGAATGCACAATCACAGCTTCAGCAGCAATTGACGCAAATTCAGTCAAAAATGAGTGCAGCATCCAGTGCTTCTAATGCAACAGGCGGTACTTCCAATACTAAGAATAAACCTGCTGCAAAACAGCAATCACAGTTAAAACAGCCTTCGGCAATCACGGATACTTCAAGTTCGCAATCGACAACGCTGGACACTATCCCACTTTCTAGTATTGCGACTGTGTCCATGCAGCCCCCTGTCGGAAGTTCAATAAATAGGACGAATGGACAGCAGAGTATTTTGGTGACTGTTTCCAAAACTGAAGATGCTAACACCGTAACGGTTGTGAAAGCCGTCAATGCTCAATTCAAAACATTAAATAAGCAGCTGCCAAACGGTGTTAAAATCGTACCACTGTTTGATTCTTCGAAAATGATTACAGATTCTGTTAATGGCCTAGTGAAGGAGGCTGTTTTAGGCGCCTTATTCGCAGTCCTTGTCATACTATTGTTCCTTAGAAACTGGCTAACGACCGTTGTTGCTGTTGTGTCTATCCCAGTTTCCATTCTTACAGCGATCATTTTGCTCGCCCGCTATGGTGTCACACTTAACATTATGACGCTCGGTGGACTTGCGGTAGCGACAGGGCGTGTTGTTGATGACAGTATTGTTGTCATAGAAAATATCTATCGAACGTGGAAAAACGGTTTAGGATATGGAAAAAAACTTGTATTGTACGCAACAAAAGAAGTAGGAAATGCAATTTTGTCATCTACTTTAGCAACCATCGCTGTTTTCCTTCCACTTGCCATGGTTGGAGGGATGGTTGGGAAAATATTTTTCCCGTTTTCACTTACGGTTGTATGTTCATTAGCATCTTCATTAATCGTTGCTTTAACGATTGTTCCAATTCTTGCATGGTTATTTGTAGTACGTAAGCCTAATAAAAATGTTGCATATAACTGGCTAGATGTGAAAGAACATCGAAATGGAAGCATTCATCCTGATTTGAAGAAGGGGGAAAATACGAAAAGCCATAACCCTTATGTAGCAGCAACAACGGAACAGCGTCCATGGCAAAAACGCTACCAGTCCATTTTGAGTTGGTGTTTGAACCATAAAGGCTGGGTGATATTCGGTACAGTCATTGCTTTTGTCGCATCACTGATGGTGTTGCCTTTAGTAGGAAGCACCTTCATTCCAAACTCTATGCAGCAAACTGCAACGATCTCGATTGCAATGCCTGCAGGGACAACGTTAGATGTTACAGATGCGAAGGCAAAGCAAGTTGAACAGACACTGAAACAGGATTCTTCAGAGATTTCTCGTATCAACACTTCCGTAGGCGGTGGCGGCGGAATGGGTATGAGAGGCGGCGGAGGAACGCAAGCAACGAATACTGCTTCATTAAATGTTGCTTTAAAGGCCTCTGCTAATGTGAACCAATTTTTAGCAAAAGCAAGAAAGCAAACCGCAAACTTGGCAACAAATGGAGCAACGATTCAGGTTAAGGGTCAAATGACGGGCGGTGGCGGTACATCGTTTGATATCGTTGTTAACGGTTCAAATGAGGCTTCCATTTCGAAAGCAGCAACCCAAATTACGAAACGCCTGCAAAGCTTCTCAGGCTTGGCTAATGTAAAAAGCAATTTGGCAGACACACAGCCTGAAATTAGTGTGGTACCAAATATGGAATCAGCAGCAAAGTATGGTTTAACCGCTCAGCAAATAGCAGGTGCTGTCAGAAACTATCTTTCTCAGCAAAACATTGGCACTGTCAATATTAACGGACAAACATATAACATGAATGTTGTGTTGAATAGTTCCACAGCTTTGAATAATTTGACTGCCATTCAGGGGCTTCCGATCAGTACATCGACCGGTCAAACCGTTACAGTTGGCGATGTTGCAAGTGTTAGCAGTGTTCAAACACCGACATCTGTATTTCACGAAAATGGTGATTCATATGCGGAGATTTCAGGTGACTATACAACACAGAACACTAGCAAAACGCTGAAGAGCGTATTGAAGGCGATTGATGCATTAAAACTGCCTTCAGGTGTTCAGGTAGGACAATCGTCCTCCGTCATGCAGCAAAATCAGAGTTTTACCCAACTTATTGAAGCAATTCTTGTAGCAATCGGCATTGTCTACATTGTGATGCTAGTTTTGTTTGGAGGATGGGCAGCACCATTTGCCATTCTTTTCTCAATGCCAGTGGCGTTAATAGGTGCGTTCTTCGGAACCTATATCGCCCATCAGCCGCTTAGCGTTTCGTCACTAATTGGTATTTTGATGTTAATGGGAATTGTTGTTACCAATGCGATCGTGCTTATCCAGCGAGTTGAACAACAAAGAACACTCGGAATGAGTGTCAGGGAGGCCTTGCTAGAAGCGGGAACGACAAGACTTCGACCGATCTTAATGACTGCCATAGCAACGATTTGTGCGTTATTGCCATTAGCGTTTGGTGCATCGGAAGGTGTATTAATCTCGCAGGGGCTTGCAGTTGTCGTTATCGGTGGACTTTTCACTTCAACCATCTTAACCTTGTGCATCGTTCCGTTGGTATATGAATTGATCCATTTGCGTATACATCGCAAGGAGCTAAAACAAAATGCTGTTATAAACTAAATTATTTAAAACAAAAAGCGTTAGTATATAAAGTACTAACGCTCTTTTGTTGCCAAACGACATGAGATACTTTACACTCGATGTTCACAAAACAAATCAGAGTGAAAGTAAATTGAAGCTGGCTTTTCTAATTAAAAATATCACGTTTTACAAATGGGGAACTCATAAAACGCCACATCACTTTTGGTTTTGTTAACCATTGAATATTGGCTCCATTTTTTTGATTATTCAAAATCCTTTTTGCTAGAAATTGGGTAACAGGTTCCACTTTATCACCAAGGATGTTATAGATTTTTCTATTTTGCTCATCAAGCGATTTTCTTAGAAAGTCCGTTGCCACCATACCAGGGCTTAAGGTGCCAACCTTCACATTCGTATTCTTTGCTTCGAGAGCTAGTGAGCGGGTGAAGTAACTGATTGCGCTTTTGGACGTACCGTAAATAGTCATCTTTTCTCGCATCATTCCATTGCTGCCAAAACCCTCCATGTTAAAAATTTGACCATCCCCATACTCCAGCATGTGTCTGAAAGCAACGTTGCTCCCATTTAGTACCCCCAATAAATTTGTGCGAATAACCTTTTCATATTCTGCTTGTCCCATTTCCCAAAATAGCTTTCGATCCTGGTCAATTCCTGCATTATTAATCCAAATATCTACCTTCCCAAAGTGCTTTTGGGAATAATCCCACAGCTTTTCTACATCATCTAATTCCTCGACCCTTGCTGGGAATCCTATAACATTATCAGGAATGTATTCTTGAAGATTAATTAAAGCCTTATCCACGCTTTCTTGTGTTGTGCCGTTAATGGTTACCTTACAACCTGCTTTTAAAAATTCCGTTGCCAAACCAAAACCGATTCCTCTCGTACTTCCAGTTATCACAACATGTTTCAATTTTTTTCTCCCTTTCTAACAATTGTTGAGATTTCATATCCTTATTATAGATCTTTCCATATTGTAATTTTTGGTATGAATATGACAAAATTTTTATCCTATTTAATTCTATAATCCTGAATAAACAACATACGTTAAGAAAATGATTTATCAAATAAGTTTGGGAGCATCAACAAATTGTATTATAATTATAAATAATCTGACATTAATTGAATTTATCTATTAAAATGAGAATCAGATAGGTTATTTCTTCATCAAAAAACGGGAATATATGATTTAAAGATTAATTGACTATAGGTGATCCTTATGCACATCAATAAATTTGTTACACCCGAAATTATTTTTGGAAAAAATGCAATTAAACAGACGGGGGATGCTTGCCTAAGGCTGGGCGCAAGGAATGTATTGATTGTAAGTGATAGGGGCGTTGCAAACGCCGGATGGCTGGAAAGAATTATAGATATATGCCAAGACTCCTGCCTTAAATTTGCTGCATTCATTGATGTTTCAGCCAACCCAAAAGATGTGGAAGTGGTTAACGGCTGCCGAGCGTTTATTGACAATGAATGTGATGCAATTATCGGAATTGGCGGAGGAAGTGCATTAGACGCAGCAAAAGCCATTGCGATTCTTGTTACGAACGGCGGAAAAATCAGTGATTATGAAGGGGTAGATAGAATTGAAAAACCCCTCCCGCCAATGATCATGATTATGACGACTGCTGGTTCAGGGTCGGAGGTATCTCAATTTTCAATTATTGTTGACTCTAATAGAAAAAAGAAAATGACGATTATTTCAAAGACACTAGTGCCGGATATTGCGATCATTGATCCATACACACTTGTTACAAAAAGTAGTGCTCTAACAGCCGCAACCGGTATGGATGTTCTAACACATGCAATTGAATCTTACGTGAGCATCGCGGCAACACCGCTTACTGACGTTCAGGCTAAAAATGCACTTTCGCTTGTTTCCACTTACTTGCGTCCTTCGGTAGCTTCAAAAACAAATGAGGAAGCAAAAGAGGCAATGGCAATGGCCAGTTTGCAAGCCGGACTTGCGTTTTCGAATGCAATATTAGGTGCTGCACATGCGATTTCCCATGCGGTTGGCGGAAGGTTTCCTCTTCCGCATGGAGAAATCAATGCCATACTGCTCCCATATGTAATGGATTTTAACTTTATTTCTGCTCCTAAAAGGTTTACAGAAATAGCTGAATTAATGGGAGTAGACACAAGAGGAATGACACAAAGAGAAGCCGGTAATGCAGCTATTAATTTTGTAAAAGAGTTATCGATTGATATCGGGATACCGAAGCAATTAAAGGAAGTAGGAATGACAGAAGAAATAATTGATAGTTTAAGTCAAACAGCGCTTGAAGATGCGTGTATGATTACCAACCCCCGTGATATGGACCTCGAACAGGTTAAAAATTTACTGAAAAAAGTATTATAAGGCGGTGAATCATCTTGCTCGAGGACAAACATGAAATGATTGCCCAATTGACTGGCGTTAAATCCTCCAAGAAAAGTTACTATACTGAACTAAAGAAAACGGTCGATCAATTAAAAAAGAAAAATATGCAACTGGAAATCATGAATGAAGTGATGAAAAATATTAAAGTGGATATGCCGCTGCAGGAAATATTGAAAAATATGATCGAAAAATTAAGAGTCCTTATCCACTTTGATCGTCTAGGTATATTATTGCTGCGGAACAATGACCTAACGCTAACAAATGTTTATCCAGCAGAAAGTCATAGTATGGAAATGGGAACAGCAATTCACAATGAACATTCCCTTTATTGGTCTGCCTTAAATAACAGGAAAATCATTTTTCAGCGATTGCATGACACTGAGGTGAATTTTTACGAAAAGAAATTTCTAACCATTCTACAGTTAAAAACTGTATTGGTATTGCCTATATATAGTAAAAACAAAAGGATAGGTATTTTAAGCATAGGGCGCCATGATGATTCTGATTGGAGCATTGACGATCTTGCATTTTTGGAGCAACTTACAGACCATCTGGCAGTCAGTATTGAAAATGCTCAATTATACAACGAAGTATTACGGGCAAAGCAGGAATGGGAGGATACATTTAAAGCTGTTGATGATATGATTATTGTTTTTGATAAAGATTTAAACATGATTCAGTTAAATGATTCAGTAAAGAATTTTTTCAAACTATCCGAAAAGGCAAACTTTGCCTTATTGGAAGAAGGATGTAAAACGCTGGTGAGAGAAACATTCCAATCAAAAAAGGCCGGCTACAATGAAATACATCTGCCAAATCAATCTACCTGTGAATTATATACATATCCTGTCTTCAACAATGAACAGCAGGTTTATGGTGTGATCGCCTATATAAAGGATGTAACAGAAAAGCGGAGGATGGAAGTCCAACTTCTCCATTCAGGAAAATTGGCTGCCATCGGGGAAATGGCAGCAGGTATCGCTCATGAATTAAATAGTCCTTTAACGGCAATATTGGGAAATTCTCAATTGTTATTACGTACGACATCAAAGGAAGATTCTTCGTTTTCTCTTCTTAACGATATAAAAAATTGCGGAGATCGCTGTAAACGAATTATTAAAAGTCTCTTGACTTTTTCTCGGCAGGATGAATATTTTTTTGACTCCTTTTCTCTCAATGAAGCGGTAGAACAAGTGCTCAATCTTTTAAAATATCAATTAGAAAAAAACAAGATCAAGATATCACTCCTCCTTCAAAAAGATTTGCCCGTAATTGAAGGGAGCCAGCCGCAGATTGAACAAATCATTATTAATTTACTGCTGAATGCCAAAGATGCCATGGAGCTTTCATCTGAAAAAAATAAGGAAATCCTTATTAAAACGGAGTGTCAATCAAACGAGGTCCACTTATCTGTGATTGATAACGGGATTGGAATTGAGGAAAACAGATTATCTGAAATCTTTCACCCCTTTCACACCACAAAGGAATCAGAAAAGGGAACTGGATTAGGCTTATCCGTAAGTATTGGTATTGCCAGAACACATGAGGGAACCATTGAAGTGAAAAGCAAACTCCATAGGGGCAGTACATTCATTTTAAAATTGCCCATTCAACAATCGAAAGGAATGGAGGTGACCACATGACAAATTTATTAATCATAGACGACGAAAAAGAAATCGGCAATTTTCTGTCCCATCTTTTTCAGTCTAAAGGGTATCATGTGCAAGTGGCGAACAGCGGCAAAGAATTTACTTCCATTGATTTTACAAAGCAAATTTTCCATGCTGCGATGGTTGATTTAAAACTGCCTGATGCAGACGGACTGTCCTTATTGCAACAGTTAAAGAAATTTCAGCCGCGGTGCAAGGTAATTATCATGACTGGCTACAGTACCATTCAAACAGCAGTTGATGCTATAAAACTTGGTGCAAGTGACTATATTGAAAAGCCGTTTGATGATATTGATTTATTGGAGAAACAAGTGGATCAATTATTAGTTTCCAATGATACCTCCACTTACGAACAAATTAAAAACGTTGCCAGTGAAGCAGGGCTTATCTTTGGCCGAAACGAAGCAATGAATCTGCTGCTGGAGACTGCCTATAAAGTTGCGGGGAAGAATGTCAATGTCCTTATTGAGGGTGAAACTGGAACCGGGAAAGAAGTTCTGTCCCGTTATATTCATCAAGCAAGCGGGCGCAGTCATGAATCATTTATCGGGGTAAATTGTGGGGCCATTTCCGAATCCCTATTAGAGAGTGAACTGTTTGGCCACGAAAAAGGTGCATTTACGGGAGCAACGCAGCTTCGAAAAGGTCTATTTGAAATTGCCAGTAAGGGGACTCTGTTCCTTGATGAAATTGCGGAAGCATCCTCAGCCATCCAGGTGAAATTGCTTCGGGTTCTAGAAACCCGTGAATTTTTTCGTGTTGGCAGTGAAGGTATCTTACGTACAAATACACGTTTGATTGCTGCCACAAATGAAAACCTCCAAGAAGCTGTTCAACAAAAGAAGTTCAGGGAAGATTTATTCTATCGTTTAAATGTCGTGCATTTAAAGATACCGGCACTTCGTGAACGAAAGGAAGATATCCCTTTATTGATCGACCACTGCCTAGAGCGGCATCCAAATATTGATATCACTTTTTCCCATGATGCAATGGAGGTACTGCAGAACTATGAATGGCCCGGGAATATCTGCGAATTATCCAACTTTATTACAAGGATCGTTACATTCGCTGATTCAACCCGCAGTGTGATTACTGCAGACGATTTATCTTTTTCCAATCAAGCTGCAAGATCGTCTTTCCCTGAAAAAGTAATGAAACCAGCAGATTCAGCAAAGCAGGAAAATCATCTGGAAAGTTACTTGCAAAAGTGGACCAATGAAATTCTTGCCGTTTTCAAACAAAAAGAGGGATTCGGTCTTGAGGATGTTCTTTTACAGATTAAAACACTGGAGTCACAAGTAGGAAAGGCCTTCATTTTACAAAGCTTAAAAGATGCACATGGGAATCGAAAAGAAGCCGCAAAAAGATTACAAATTACGATGAGAAAGCTTCGTTACCTCTTAAACGAAAAAAAAGGCAGCCCGGAATTTCAAAATATCGAATGAGATACTAAAAAAGATGAAAGCACCTGTCTAATGAGGTGCTTTCATCTTCGAATAAGTAGAATACTTTAATCCATATTCACCCAAACGCTTTTTACTTCAGTATAATTTTCCAATGCATAGCTGCCCATTTCACGGCCGATACCGGATTGCTTGTAGCCTCCAAATGGACTTGCTGCATCAAATACATTGTAGCAATTCACCCAAACTGTGCCTGCTTTTACTCGGTTGGCAAGATAATGAGCCTTTTTGATATCCTGCGTCCAAACACCTGCAGCCAGCCCGAAATCGGAGTCATTTGCTTTTTCAATGAGATCATCCAAATCAGCAAATGGCATTGCTGACACAACCGGACCAAAAATTTCTTCTTTCGCAATCGTCATCGAATGATCGACATCTGCAAAAATCGTCGGAGAAACAAAATAACCTTTATCGAATGGAATGCTACCCCCTGCCAATACTTCTGCTCCTTCTTCGATACCTTTATCAATGTATCCTTTTACACGATTTTGCTGTTGTTTAGAGATCAGCGGCCCCATTGTCGTTTCCTGGAGCAGTCCATTACCTTGTTTAATATCCTTTGTAAGAGATACTAAATCAGCTACGACATTGTCGTACAATTTCTTCTGAACATACAAACGGCTTCCCGCACAGCAAACTTGGCCTTGGTTAAACATAATGCCCATCAATGCACCAGGCACTGCTTTTGAAAGGTCGGCATCCGGCAAAATAATGTTAGGTGATTTCCCGCCAAGCTCAAGGGTTACCCGTTTCAATGAATCACTTGCTTTTCTCATAATTGCTTTTCCTACAGGCGTTGAACCAGTAAAAGCGATCTTATCCACTAATGGATGGTCCACCAGTGGTGCGCCGGCTATTTGCCCAAAACCAGGTACAACGTTGACAACTCCATTTGGAAATCCTGCTTCTTCTATTAATTTGGCCAAATATAAAGCTGAAAGTGGTGTTTGTTCAGCTGGTTTCAATACAATCGTACAACCCGCTGCCAGCGAAGCACCCAGTTTCCATGCAGCCATTAACAATGGGAAGTTCCAAGGGATGATTTGTCCGACTACTCCCAATGCCTCATGACGAGTATAGTTAAAATAATTTCCTTGTACAGGGATGGTTTGTCCCACAATTTTTGTTGCCCAGCCCGCAAAATAACGAAAATGTTCAATTGCTAAAGGAACATCTGCATTCATGGTTTCACGAAGTGGCTTCCCATTATCCAATGTCTCAAGCTCCGCCAGTTCTTGCTTATGTTCTTCCATTAAGTCAGCTAATTTATAGATGAGACGGCTTCTCTCAGCTGTTCCCATTTTAGACCAAGGTCCATGGTCGAACGCTTCTCGGGCTGCTTTTACAGCTGCATCAATATCTCCAGGGCAGGCCTCTGCCACATCGGCCAGCTTTTCTCCCGTTGCCGGGTTAACAGTTAGGAATGTTCTACAGGTAAGGGCTTCAACCCATTGTCCGTTTATATAGAGTTTCTTTAACCCCTTTAAAAAATTTTCTAATCTTGGACTTACTCCTGTTCCTTTTGTACTTAAGTTTTGCATCAACATCACTCCATCCCGCATTATTTAATAAATTCATAGAGTTATATAAGACACTTATAGTTTTTTAAGAAATGGATAAAACAACACGTCCATTGATTTTTCCACTTTCCATCCGGTCAAATATATTGTTAATTTGATCAAGCGGCTGAACTTCGATGTTTGTGCGGACCTTCCCTTGTGCCGCAAACTCAATGGATTCCTGTAAATCCTTTCTTGTTCCTACGATTGAACCTTTTACTGTGACCCCATTTAACACCGTATCAAAAATCGGAATTGGCAGTTCATCATTTGGCAGACCGACAACGACAAGTGTGCCGCCTCTTTTTACCGAACCGTAAGCTTGTTCAAACGCTTTTCTTGTTACCGCAACGCTCACAGCTGATTGAACTCCGCCTACTTTGTCTTTGATTTCCTGAACAGGATCTACTTTTAATCCATTAATGGTAAGATCAGCACCTAATTCTTTTGCTAATTCAAGTTTGTCATCCTGAATGTCTACTGCAATGACATTGAAACCCATCGCTTTGGCATACTGAAGTGCAACATGTCCGAGACCGCCGATACCATAAATGGCCACCCAATCTCCGGGCTTAGATTCTGACACTTTTAAGGCTTTATAAGTGGTAACTCCGGCACAGAAAATTGGTGCTACTTCTTCAAAGTCAAGATTTTCTGGAATTTTGACCACATAGTTGGCGGGAGCTTTACAATATTCTGCATATCCCCCATCCACTGAGTAACCTGCGTTTAATTGATTTGGACACAATGTTTCACGGCCTGTTAAGCAGTATTCACATTCTCCACAGGCAGAATATAACCATGGAACACCAACACGATCGCCTACTTTAATCGAAGAGACACCGTCCCCAACTTTTTCAACGATCCCAACCCCTTCATGCCCTGGAATAAGTGGAAGTTTTGGTTTTACCGGCCAGTCTCCGTGTGCAGCATGTAAGTCAGTGTGACAAACTCCGCAAGCTTTTATCTTAACCAAAATTTCACCATATTCTAATTCAGGCACGGGCACTTCCTTAATTTCTAGTTGTTGTTTAAATTCATTTACTACTGCAGCTTTCATCATTCTGTTTTCACACATAAAAAAATCTCTCCCCTCAATTTTTGATTCATTCATTCTATTGCAAAAACCGTGCCAACTATAAAAACGCTTTCAAACATGCTTTTTAATAAATAATCCTGTTATTTTAGCCGAAAATTTGGCTCATTCGGCCGATAAGTTGTCAGAATTACGACGATTTATCGGTTCATTGGTTGTTGAGCATATTAAAGCTTAGATGGAGTTCATTGGATAAAATTGCAACAAAAAAGCACCAAAGATTTGGTGCTTAGTGGATGAAATACATAAAATATTTAACGTTTCCGTAATTCTTTTAATGCGGTCAACTGATTTTTTGGCTGCACGCCATATTAATTATTAGACAAAAACAGCCCAAAACAGGCGGCGGTTAGAAAAAGAGCAAACCCAAAAATAATCAGCATCCCGATGCCAGTGAACTTTTTCCCGCTTTTAAAGAAATAAATGATCAAACCAAGATAAACAAGCAGTAGAATCCATACTAAATATGACGATACTGTAGGTAAACTGATTAGTATTCCAATCTCTATAATGCAAAAAACAATCCCAATGCCAATCCCGATACCTAAATTCCCTTTGGACTGATTGTCTTTATTGCTATTGTTCATTAGATCACCTCAATTTCCTCCCTTATTTTCAAAAGCTGCTGCTCCTTATCATTCCGATAAAATAAATTATAGGTGTCGAAAGGAATGATTCTTCCATCAGGGTGTGCGATATGGACACATGATTTTTTCACAGAACGAACATCGAAGTTGTGGGCATCCTGAAATTGCATAATAATTACTCGAAACACATTGGCGTAGCTTATCGTCCCTGGCAGATTGACCTTCGGAAGACAGCAAAGCAAATCTTTCAGTGATAGGGCTGACGATTGAGGAGAATGATTTAAAGAAAAGAGCTTAAAAATCTGTTTTCGGATATCTTCATCTTGCTCGAATACAATTGTATTTCTGCTACCTTCAAGCAAAATATTTTTATCAATCATTCCCGTCAGTGGTGTCACGACACCGTCTTTCTTGAATGCGTATCCCATCGCAAGGGCATCGGGGTGGCAAGGCACTGGTACCATATCTTTTTCACCGAAGACCCCTGACTGATCGATGATCATCTGGCGAACCTCGCTAAGGGTCAAGCGGTCAGCCTCCGGATTGAATCGTTCCAGTCTTCCTGCTTCCTGAACGGGCTGAAACGTTACTCCGCGAACGCAGCTTTGTTTAAGACCATATTGAATGATTTTCCCGACTTCATGGTCGTTCAAGCCTTTTTTCAGGACAACCACTAATGTTGTGGAAATATTAAATTCATTTAAATGATCGATTGCTTTTTGGCGAATATCTTGCAAATCAACGCCACGAAGTTCCTCAAGCGCCTCTTTTTCGAAACTATCAAACTGCAGGTAAATCTCGAATCCTGGTTTATATTTGGCAAGACGCTTCACGAAATCTCTATCAGTAGCAATCTTAAGTCCATTTGTATTAAGCATAATGTGTCTGACTGGGCTTTTTTTCACCATATCCAAGATTTCAAAAAATTGGGGGTGGATTGTTGGCTCGCCCCCGCTGATTTGGATAATATCAGGTTCTTTTTCGTTGGCGATTATGCTTTCGAGCATTAGCCTAATTTGTTCTAATGAGCGAAAGCCGCCCTTATTTGGTGACGACTCCGCAAAACAGATGGGACATTGCAAATTGCATTTTTCGGTAATCTCGAGGAGGGTTAGGCAACTATGCTGCTCATGGTCAGGGCATAATCCGCAGTCATAAGGGCAGCCATATTGGACCTGCGTGTTCCAACGATGAGGCATCTCAGATGGTTTGATGAACTCCCTGCAAAGTTTATAGTAATCAATGTCGGTGGAAATCAAGACTTTCTCTCGGCCGTGCTTCATACACGTTTTTACCATGTAAACACAGTTATTTTCAAAAATGATTTTTGCCTCCACTTTTCTTAGACAGGTTGAGCAGATACTAACAGTGAAATCATAATAGGTATAAGGACGGTTCGGCATATAATTCTCTCCTTTTTTTACGCATGAGCCATACATAATAAACGAGACCTAATAGGCTTACGACTTGTATATTATTAAGATAAAAGTAGGGGTGCGGTGTCGGTTTGATAAAATCAATCCAAAAACGGAACATCAAATACGAAAACATATAAATTTGAAATAAATATCCTTCGTATAATTTACGTCTCTTCTTGATGAAAGTTAGAAAGAGGATTAACACCAATAAAAAAGCAATTTCATATAGCTGCGTCGGGTGCCGTTTTACTCCATCTCCGAAATCGACACCTGTAATCCAATTAGTCGATGTGCCGTAAGTATGGTCGTCGAGTCCCGTTAAAAAACAGCCGATTCTTCCAATCATCTGGCCCACTGCAAGAGGGAGGACAAAGTCATCACCCGTCGAGCGCGTCCATCCTATGATTTTTTTCGTCGTTTCGACTCCAATCAGACCTCCAAGCAGTCCGCCAACAATCGTTTTTCCTTCCATCATGTATGTGAGGCTATTCCATTGATGTAAGGTTTTCACAGGGTTTTCCATCCAGTAGACGATTTTGGAGCCGAGAAACGCACCGAATATGGCACCGACCACAATCCATAATGCTTTTTCCATCGGAATTCGTTCTTTGTTCCGAGTATACAAATACACCCGAAACCCGATGAAATAGGAAAGGGATTCAAATAGCAGATGGGGATGAATTCCAAAAAGATAGACTGGGAATTTCATAAATACTCCTTTTTTTCTAAATATTTACTTACTTTTATTAAAGCATATGGTTGTGTATTTTAAACAGAAAAAATAATATATTTTTTAGATTCAGCCTTAGCCGAAATACAAAAAAGCCCGGAAGTAACTGTTAACAGTTACCTTCAAGGCTTTTAACGTTTGTAAATTGTTTTATAAAAAAATCTTGAAATAAACGTCATTAGTAGGTATCGAGAACTAGTAACGAAAAATTGTTTGATTTTCACTTTTAAGATATCCATTTTTACCAAAGCTATATCAATAATAATATGGCTTAGTGGAGGTAATATCCTATAAAACACCCCTGTCTTTGAGGAAGTAATGGTAGCGATAAAAGAAAGTATTAAACTGTATAAAGGAATTATTTTAAAATGTTCATACCACGAAAAGAAATATCCACGCCCAAATCGAATATAATGTTTCATTGCAAAAATATACATTAAAGTAATCCAGACTACTTCAGTAGCAAAGTAATGAGCCATTACCATTGCCCATCTTTTTTTGATTGATAGTGCCTTATAAAACCCATCACTTATATAAAAATATACATTTAGAAAAACTAGAGTGTATATAGGCCTCCACCAATATACTTTATAAATATTTAATCGTAAAAATAGTTTCTCAATACAATAATAAAAAATGCTAAAACTGATTTTCCACTTCCAGTTCTTGTTGAAAAGAGTTAAAAAGGTAGATGTAATTGGTACGTATACCGCCTGAGAGAAAATAGCTCCTAATAATGAATCAAAAACACGTTCTTTCAAAATTGAAGGTTTGTATTTATAACCGTGAAATAAGTTAAGGATGGGGTACTCGAATAGATAAGCAAAACCTATATTTGATAATAGTAAAATCCAAATATCCTTTCGATTTTTACGTTTTAACAATATCAAAAACAAACCTAAGTGTATAACTGCTAACAATAAAAAAGGCATTGAATTCTTATTAAAAAATTTTTTCCTTTTTCTCATTCATTACACCATTTTACTTTTTGACATTTAGTTTTATTATTGTTCACTTAACAGGAAATATTTATTAAACGAAATAGTAGTTCAGCACAATATGCTTTTATGGAAAAACAAAAAATCTTCCAAGGCTAGGAAGATTTTTTTATTTTAAATTGGGATATCCTTGCTGGCGCAAAGCCTCATACACCAATATCGCAGCTGTATTCGAAAGGTTCAGTGAACGTACATGCTCATTCATTGGTATCCTCAAAAAGTGATCTTTATTTGTTTCTAGTAAATCCTTTGGTAATCCCGTGGATTCTTTTCCAAACATAAAATAATGTTCCTTTGATACATCACTGAAATCAAAAGTTGAATGTGGTTCTTCACCAAACGTCTCAATATAGTAAAACTCACCTTGATTTTTTGAAAAAAAGTCATCCAATGAGTCATAATACGTTATGTTTACAGAATGCCAGAAATCTAAACCTGCTTGTTTTATCATTTTTTCATCAGTTGAAAAGCCAAGTGGCCGTA
The DNA here is from genome assembly GCF_030915385.1 of Neobacillus sp. PS3-12. GTDB lineage: Bacteria > Bacillota > Bacilli > Bacillales > Cytobacillaceae > JAEVLT01. The sequence goes on from NZ_CP133268.1 coordinate 3,286,019, forward strand.
TTAAATGCAACCTTGTATCGGTCGCGGCACAAGTACGAGCAATATTTGCAGTATTAGCTGGAATTTCTGGTTGATATAGTACAACATGTATTGCCAAGAATGGTCACCTCTATCTTTATTTTCCCCTCAAAATTATAGCATAATGTTGTGCAGACCTAAGGATTTCTATTATAGAATTTGCCCGTAAAACCACGTGGGCTTGCCCTGTGGAGTAAGTAAGGGTAAATAATTTGTTTAGAATCGACGAATATTAATAGAAACTTTACTGCCTGAGTGAGGAGATTTCGATGGATTTTTCTTGGAAAAAAGCGTGGATACCAATGATAGTAGTATTTTTATTCGTCGAATTGATGTTATCTATAGCATCAATTATTAATAATTCTGAGATCCTTTTTCCAGAAGCATCAGCATTAGCTGTTGGCTGTTGGGTATTTAAAGAAGAACGCTGGAATCGTAATTTTCAGCATATTTGTTTGATGCCTACGCTATCAGCAAGCTTAGCTATTATTTTGAACAATTGCCCAATATCTATATTTATGAAAGAAAGCCTCGCTTTGATATTGGTGGTTGCTGCCCTTCATTTCTTGAAATCATTGATCGGACCATCCATTTCTGCAGCAATATTGCCTCTCGTGTTGGGAATTCATTCATGGGATTATGTATTATCTGTTTTCGTATTAACATTCGTGATTATGCTTGGAGCAATAAAAAATAGGACAAGTAATAAGCATCCTATAGACAAACAATCCACGAGGAAAGTAGCTTATTCTTTTTTAATCGTGCTATTTATTCTATTTTGCTGGGTATTGAAGCTTGAAATAGGAATTATCCCTCCGCTATTAGTTGTTACCTATGAATGGTTTAGCAAAACCGAGATTAATCGTTTATTTGTGAGTAAGCAAATTACTTTACTAACATTGTGTGCATTAATAGGGGCAGGATGCCATCAAATTTTCCCGCATTTAACTCTTTTGGTTGGATTGATATCAGTATTGACTTCCCTCCAATTCATGCTTTTATTGGGGGTCAAACTTCCTCCGGCTTTTGCCATATCTCTCTTGCCTTTAATTATCGGGGAACTTCCAGTTTGGAAATTTCCACTGACCGTTCTTGTTGAGAGCTGGGCTTTATCAGAAATGGCAATATGGTATATCCGATTGGAACCAATCTTTTCCCTTAAATTTCTTTCATTTAAGCAGGTTTTATCAAAGTAAATAAAAAATGGGGCTGTTACGTCAGGACAGCCCCATTTTTAGGAGATCTTAAAAAGAAGAAGCTTTTACTTAGTCGCACTTTGGCGGCCAATTTCATAAATCACATTACTGATTCCTTTGGTAACTTGACTGCTTCTTACATTGGTCATGCTTGTATTCATGTATCGAATCTTATTATGAAGAGTTGGGTCAGCCGTAACATAGATATTATAGCCACTGTCTGCTTTTTGGGCTGCTTGTTGAACTTGTTTTTCCAATTGTTGGGCTGGGACTTTACCATTACCATCAATGCCGATCACCACATCAATTCCTTGGGCAACAGCGGAGGCTCTTGTTACTCCCGGCACTTTACTGGCAACCCCCGCTATTCTTTTTGCTGTGATAATTGCCGAGCGTACATCAGCTTCGGTATAAGCCAAGGGCCTATTTCCGTCTACTGCAGCACTGTAATTTTGATTATAAGGGTTTTGAACAGATTTAACTTTTCCAGCATTCGGATAGTTGGAAAGATTTGTTTCAGTCGTCATCGTCCCTTCGTGATTATCACTGGTTTGAAGCTGATTTTTCGTTGTTGCACAGGCCGATAACCCTGTTAATATTAAGGATGGAATTAATAATACAGCTGCCATATTTTTTCCAAGCTTACTAAGCATAGACACAGCCTCCTGGTTGGTCAATTTATTCGGGTTTTTTATTTTGTTTTCGATCTCTCCAAAGTGCAAACAGGATAAGGAGAAACGAAAGTCCAAGTAAATAAGATCCATAAGTGAAATAACTAATAGTTGTAAAATTGGCGATTTTGTTTGTTCCGATAATCGGTGGAACAAATGGTTTCATCTTTATCGGAGCAGTAGGGTCCAAATTGGTTCCATAATCCGCAAGCCAGCGATGGATATCATATAGTCCTAACCCTCCGCCCATGATAAAAATGATGATTAATACATATAGAAAGGTTCTATTTCTGAGAACTCCAACAATTAATGTAAGCAAAGCCATTCCTGCAAGGAGATATGGTAAAAATTTAAGTTCAGGAAAACTTTCTTCGCTGAAATTTTTCATTCCGATATAGTGATTTAATCCGTTGATAATATCTAATTGTCCTGTCATCTTATAGGGATAAACAATGATGTCCAACCCTTCTGGATACTGAGGGGCATAAAATTTCATTCCCCACCACGGAAGAAAAATGGAAATAATGATCAGCACTGCACCAAGGCTTAACATGATCGTTGACAAACGGGTGAGTTTCATTGCCTACACTCCCAATGAAAAAGTTATTTGTATCTTTCCCTGGGAGGATGAGTAAATACAGTTCCGAGATGTAGTAAAATCAGGGAACAACGAACATGAATGATAATCTAAACGAGTGAGGTTTTCCTCACTCGTTTTCTTAGCTAATAGGCAAGTATAAGGGCAACTACGCCTCTGTCTTCGCCCTTAGGGGCTCGCCAATCGGCGAGTTTTCTTTAAGTTCCACTTGGCTTCACTAATAAATAACCATTCATTTCCTGATGTAGAGCTGAACAGAAATTCGTGCAATAAACAGGGAATGTTCCTGCTTTGTCTGCAATAAACTCCATTGTTTTTGTCTGTCCTGGCTGTACTTCCATATCGAGATCATAGGAATTTATCCCGAAACCATGGGTTATATCTTCATCAAGATCGATATTTGTTAGATGGAAGAAAACATGGTCTCCCTGGTTTAGGGTTACCGAATCTTTGTTTTGAGCACTGTTATCAAAGACGAAATGGGACCTTAGTGCCACACCATATACATGCACTTCATTGCCTTTCCGTTCAATATGGGCATCCTTTTGATCCCATATACTAAAAGGTCTCTTTGTATCTTTATCAAAAATAAGCTCAGGTTTTAGTTTATCTGCTTTTACAATTTGAGCATAATGCGGTTCTGGATCGGCTGGCATCGTTTGAATAATCTGCATCTTAGGAGTAGTTAAATCAATCAATTGCAACGACTCAGGATGGGATGGTCCAACCTGTAGGTAGGTATCTTTTGCTAATTTGTTAAGTGAAACTAAATATTTTCCGTCAGGGCTGACAGTATCCCCTTCTGCAGCAGCAATATGCCCAGGAGAATACTGAACGGAAACGCGATCGAGCACCTTCCCGCTACCCACATTCCACTTCACGACTTCAGAGGAAATAAACATACTCGTAAATGCATTGCCTTTATCATCAAATTGTGTGTGCAGAGGTCCCAGTGCATTAGGTGGGTTCACTTCTCTTTCCATCACGGATTTGTAATCTAACACGGGGATTCCCCCAGCTTCCCGGAAAACTTTTTGTTTTTGATGGCATCAAACGCCTTTTGAAAAGAAAAGACTGTCATTGCCGGGGCCAATTTTCCTGATGCGACGAAGCGTGTCCCATCAGGGGTAACATCTACACCATGCGGTGATTTCGCACATGGAACTAAATAGACGGCACCCTTATGTTTGGTTGGATCAATCATCTTTACTCCATTTACAAGATCATATTGACCGCTGTTCGCCATTTTTTCGAGTTCCTTCCAGTTAAACAAAACAACATAATCGCGATCTTTTTGGGAAGCATTGATTTCCATTTCCGTTGTGGCATCTTCGGTATTGTATGTAGTCATAACAGCCCAGCCATCAGACATTTTTTTCCCGGAATCAGATAAATCAAAGGACCAGGGAGGGAGCATGAGTTGATAAGCTAATTCTAATTTCTTAGTATCCGTATTAAACTTTACAGCTGAGGTGACTCCCTTGTACGTAGTCTTATATTGCTCCAAAGGTGAATAAGCAAAGCCTAGCGGAACTGCAAACCGTGTTGGTAAAAATAAATATTCAGTATTAGGCGTCACAAAAGCTGCACAGTGAGGTCCCCCTGTATTGGGAACATGGAGAATATCTGTTGTTGAAAAGTCTTTTAAGTCAACAACTGCTGCCCTGTTATTGGCGACATCTGTAGCAAACAAATACTTTCCATCATAGTCTCCATTGGTTTCGGAAAGGGCAGGATGGTGAAAATCTCCCCAAGAATAATCTCCCATCAGTTTTTTTGATTCTTGATCATATCCATAACCCGTTGCTGAATCAGGAGAGAAAATGGGAATTGTTCGAATACGGCGCATGGAAGGGATTCCGTAGACAAAAAGCTGGCCTGAATGTCCACCAGAAGCCATCAGATAATATTCATCTTTTTTACCAAACGGAACATAAACTTTTTCAGCAGCAGAAGCCTCGGCTGATTGTGTTTGCTGCTGCCCCTGTCGGGAAGGTATACCAATATCGCCAAAGGCTACGGTAGAAACTAAAAGTCCCCCGACCAGCCCGCTGATAATTGCAATCAGATCCTTTTTTTGCATAGATTTTCCTCCAGTGATGTTATGGCTTTTCCGAAGCAGCTTTTAATGCCGTAAGAACAGCATTATATTCTTCATCGGTGAGAGGTTTATTCCCCAAAACGCCTGACATGACTGCCGAATTGGGCTTTCTCAGGAATTGTTGGATGGGAATTCCGTGTTTCGCCTCAACTTCTGTGTAGGCTTTTGAAAGATCGGGACCAACGGCGCCGCCCTGAATATTCAATGCTTTAACACTATGGCATTGTACGCATCCCCGCTGAACAAAAATCCGTCCCTCTCCAGCCGTTGCCGTGGTTGTTTCTGTTTTGTCGGTACTTTGAGTGGCTGGTGCAGTGTTCGGTGCAGTTGTTTTTGGCTGACTCACGTTCTTTTTTGGAGTATTGGTAAAGTACTCATATCCAACGCTGAATGTGATGGCAAAACTGCAGAGAAAAATCATAATTAACCTTCCGTATCCCAATAAAAATCCCTCCTATCCAAGTTGTATATTTTCTCAGTTATTTTGCGTTTTTCCTGAAAAGTTAAACATTACATAGAATATTTTTTTGCAAAATTTTTTGGGGAACTGGCTGATAAAAAAGAAAAATTTGCTAATAATACTTTTGGAATGGAGGGACATTGATGAAGAAAGTTATTACGTTATTTTTCGTATTAATGGGGATCTGGATCTTTTATTCTCCTTTTGCTAGTGCAGAAGTTTCTTTACAGCAGAAAATTGACAGCACACCTGGAAATGGGATTATTCATTTAGATAATAAGGTGTATTCGGGAAATATTGTGATTAAAAAACCTCTTACCATCGTTGGCGCCCAAAATACAGTGATACGTGGAGATGGAAAGGATAATGTAGTAACGATTCAAGCTTCGAACGTAAAACTGGAAAGCTTGAAAATCATGCATGGAAGCATAAATCGCAATACATTGGAGGAATATGCAGGTATAAAAATCACCCATGCAAATGGAAATGTCCTTAAAAATATTGGAATTTCTGATTCCTATCACGGGGTGTACTTGGATTATGCAAATAATAATTTAATTGAAAACATAAAGGTTACGGGATTAGGAGGAAATAAAATTGGCGAACAGGGAAATGGCATCCATTTAAATTTCTCCAATCACAACCGTCTTTTTCATAGCAAGATTAAAGAAACACGTGATGGAATTTATTTCTATAAATCGGAAGGAAATAAAGTGGGCGATAATTTAGTCGAAAAAACCCGATACGGACTTCATTATATGTATTCCGATGGTAATCAGTTTTATCATAATCGTTTTACACTTAATAGTGCAGGTGCAGCCATTATGGTTTCCAGGCACATTCAACTAAAAGACAATGAGTTTTCTTTCCATGAAGGACCAAAGGCATTTGGAATCCTGATGCTGGAAAGTGAGGATGTTCAAGTTGTTAACAATCAATTCTTTCATAATGTACGGGGGATTTATATCGATAACTCATTTAAAAACAAAATCAAGGATAATAAATTTTCTCTAAATCAGGTTGGAATCGAAGTTTTATCCAGTTCAAATAATCAAATATTTGCGGGTAATCGCTTTTTCGATAACACGTCACCGGTTATCACGGATGGTGTCCGTTCTTATAATAGCTGGAGCGACAAGGGAAGAGGAAACTATTGGGGCAATGGATTTCCTTTATCAGATTTAAATCAGGATGGGGTTGGGGATTTCCCAATAGCCTATAAATCTTCGTTATACAAACTATTGAATGAGCATGAGCTAGCCTATTTATTCATGAAAAGTCCCGCAATTTCCCTTTATGAAAAATTGGGACAGCTGATGAACGGCCAGGACATTATGTTTGAAGATGCATATCCGCTGGTTGAACAAAAGGCAAGTTTCCCTTGGACGTGGATGTCCCCGTTTATCTTGGCAATTGGTGCCTGCTATGTGCTGATTAGGCGAAGGAGGAAAGTTAAATGTACATATTAAAAGAATGGAAAGAAGAATCACGCAGTATCGGCATTTGGATTGCGCTTGCTATTTCATGCGCAGCATCTATGTTTATTCTTGTTCAATCCCGTTCATTTCCCTCGGAACAAGGGTTTGAAGCGATGCTTTTATCCCTTTACGAAATGAATCTTTATCTCATTCCACTGTTAAGTTTATTTATCTCATCACTGTCTATTGTTTCAGAGAAGGAACAAAAGACATTAATGATTTTCCTTACAAAAAAGGAGTCGTACCGCGGTTTTCTTTTACGAAAAAGTATCGCCGTACAAACTGTTCTAATTGGTATTTTTATTGTGTGGAATTTTGTTCTTGCACTCCCAATGAAATTCATTCAGCCGTTTCATTTAAAAAGCTTTCTGGCATACCTCCTGGCTATTGTAGTGCTGCTTTTTATTTTTAATCAGATCGGGATTTTTTTGGGCAGTTTTTGCAAAAATCGTTTACAGCTTACAGGGGCAGTTATTTTTAGTTGGTTTGGCTTTCTGTATTTACTTGATCTTATTTTTCTTTATTTATTGCCTTCCGAAACGAAAAATACGATTGAATTTTTTTCAGCTTTTTATTTTCTCGATCCGTTGCACACGATTTATTTCTTCCTGGAGAACGCATTAGGTTTGTTATCACTCGACCATCTATCGAAAATCGTTCAACAGATGGTTTGGATGTCACCAACTTATTATCTGTTTATCATTCTATTGATTTGGACGGTCATTCCATTTGAATTGGCAGTATGGTTTAACAGAAAGGGGGAGGTTGAATGATTGTAGTGGAAGGGCTGTCACAATCTTACGGAAAAAAACAAATTTTAGCGGAAGTTAATTTAGTTGTTGATAAGCATGAAAGATGTGCGCTTGTTGGAAAAAATGGTGCGGGCAAGTCCACTTTAATCCACTCGATGCTTGGCCTGTTGCCTGTCAAAAAAGGTTCCGTTGTTCTAAATGGAATTCCTGTTAGAAAAGAACAATGGAAACCATTTGTTTCTTATTTGCCTGAAAAATTTACTTTATACCCTCTGTTAACGGGATGGGAGAATATCGAATTCTTTGCGTCATTTGCAGAGAACGGAATAGATGAAAATAAAATTGAAAAAACCCTAAAGGACGTACGCCTCTGGGATGATCGTCATGCGAGGGTAAAGAGTTATTCAAAAGGAATGCTGCAGCGGCTTGGGCTAGCCATCATGCTGTATTATGACTCCGAGATTCAAATTCTTGATGAGCCGACAAGCGGACTCGATCCAATTGGAAGAAGGGAAATCTTATCAATCCTTCAGACACTGACGAATAAAACCATTCTTTTTTCTTCCCACCATATGGAGGAAATACAACAAATTTGCACACATGTTGCCTATCTTGAAAATGGTTTTATCACAAAATACACGGTTGCGGATTTTTTAAGCAAATTGGAGGAAGGAGAAATTGTATCATGAAGAACAGCTTGATTCTAATGGGGATTGTTGGGCTGATTCTTACTGGATGTAGTTCATCTGGACACTGGCAAACCGCTATCAAGGAAAAAGTTAATTTTAAAGAAGGAGAAAAAATTCCATTGGTTCTGGAAATAAAAGACCATGGCAAACCTGTTGCCGGTTTGGTAGTGAAAGCTATTCTGGAGATGAAAACAATGGACCATGGACAAATTGAGGTGGTCCTCCATGATAATGGAAATGGGATTTATAAAGAAAATGTCCAGCTGCCAATGGATGGAGATTGGATTGCGGATGTTAACATTACGAATGGAAAGCAAAAGATGGAAAGTGCACTTTCATTTAAGGTCGAAAGGACAAACAAGGAATGAAACGGACGATTAGAATAGGAATTACGATATTGCTGCTGGTTATGGGCTGTGTTATTGCCTATGAAAAACACTCGAACAGAATAATGGCATCAGAAGCAAACAAAAAAATAGTTGCAAAAATAAATAGCGATACAATTACGGAAGAAGATTTAGATTTTTATAAAGTAATTAATCGAATTCAGGTTGAGATGAACCGAGAAGCGGACAGGAATCGACTTCAAGGTAAAGAGTTAGAGGAATCGATTAGCTTTTGGAATAACCAGGAAAAAGCTGCCATAGACAGAAATACCTTGCTTACCCAAATGATCAGGTTACACGCCGCAGCCTTACTCGCAAAAGAAAAAGGCTATACTGCTTCTGAAGCGGAAGTAAAAAAGGAAATGGATGACGTAAAGCAAATATACCGCAAAGAGCCGAATGCTTTAAAAATGATAAAAGCGTATGGTGAGAAACGCTTTTGGAATAAAGAACTCTCGCAATACCAATTAATTGTTTTGTCCAAGAAGGTTCAACTGGATGTTATGAATCAGGTAAAGAAGGCAAATCCGAAAGCCGAGGAGAAGGAAATATATTTCCTTGCCAATAAAAAGTATGAAGAATTACTGATTTCGCAAATTGGTACATTGAAAATCGCTTTTGTTAATAACCGCTAATTGGCAAGGATTTATTTTAAGTTTGATAATTAGATTTCGAAAGATTATTGAAAAGATTAACCGATAAAAGTTTTCTTTGAGTGATCATTTTTCTTAGTCTTTATTTCCTGGTCAATTACACGAAGCAGTAGAGCTGTCACTAATATGTAGATCACATCTAAAAAGGCTATCATCAATTGTGCGGAATTTGGCTGTAACATGACTCCTAACATTGCACCCATCATTCCGCCCATAATACCTGCCATGATCCCCTCAAGAGAAGCCAATAGAGAAATTGGTCTTCCGGTTACATATCCCGCAATCATGCCGATTGAAACAGAAACAATGATAGGAGATGTTAAATCCATATCTTTAGCATTGATACCTAAAATAATCCCCAAAGCAATGCTCGCCATCATTGAATTTGTCATACTAATGATCGTACCTGCCATGGAAGAAATTTGTTTTCTTTTCATGTGGGTGGTATAAACCACAATAAGCGAGATCAGAACAATCAACATCATACTTATCGTAAAAAGCATATTGTCCTTCACATCCTTCCTAAATATTCCCTCTTGATATATATGTTAATGACAGCTTTATTCATGTTAGTCATTTGAATTTGATTTTAGGAGTTGTCCATTCTTTTATAATTAATCTGCAGGAAATTTGAATAAATGGAATTTTTCATTAATAAAATAGTTCAAAAAAGTAGTGTGGTGGTAAAGGTTTATGGAAGAGACTAACTTTTTAGAGATAAAGGGGATGCATTGCGCTGCTTGTGCAGTGAGAATCGAAAAGGCTGTTTCCAAAATGGAAGGTGTAATTGACGTTAACGTTAGTTTAACGACGGAAAAAGGAAGATTTACGTTTAATAAAAATCGGACAAACATTCAAGATATCATAAAAAAAATTAATAATATTGGATTTGCCGCAAACGAATTCATTCATAATAATCCCGAATCAGACCAACTAAAACGAAAAGAAATGAGAATTCTCCAAACGAAATTTATTTTGTCCGCCTTACTCACTTTTCCTCTGGCATGGGCGATGTTTGCTCATTTTTCGGTGACTTCTTTTATAAAAGTGCCGGAATTATTTTTGAATCCATTGTTTCAATTGGCTATTACCATTCCCATTCAGTTTGTCATTGGCTTTCAATTTTACGAGAGCGCCTGGAAGGCACTGAAAAATGGAAGTGCAAACATGGATGTTTTAGTAGTGTTAAGCACGTCTGCGGCTTTTTTCTACAGCCATTATCTTACGATTACAGCTTTAAAAACAGGAAATCATACGCATGCCATCGGGATGTTCTTCGAAACTAGTGCCTTTATTATGACCTTTATTTTATTAGGAAAGCTGCTGGAAACAAAAACAAAAATGCGAACAACTGAGTCAATCAAAAAACTTTACCAATTACAGCCAAAAACGGCAACTTTGGATTTGAATGGGAAACAGTCGAAAGTAGCAATTGATCAAATTTTGCCGGGAGATGTTATTTGGGTAAAGCCTGGTGAAAGAATCCCGGTTGATGGACAAGTGGTCACAGGGAATTCCATGATTGATGAATCTTTATTAACAGGCGAAAGTATTTCAGTTGAAAAAAGGATTGGGGATAATGTCTATGCCGGGACCATCAATCAGAATGGTTTAATGAAAGTTCAAGTGACAAAAAAAGATTCGGAAACGACTTTGTCACAAATTATTCGTATTGTAGAAGAGGCACAAGCTTCTAAGGCACCGATTCAATACATAGCAGATAAAATTACAGCTATTTTTGTACCTGGGGTTTTTTTATTTTCAGTCGTCACATTTATCGTCTGGTATTTCATTTTTTTGCCGGAAACTTTTACGAAGCAATCGAAAAAGTGATTGCAGTATTAATCATTGCCTGTCCATGCGCCCTGGGGCTTGCTACGCCTACATCGGTTATGGTAGCAAGCGGAAGGGCTGCCCAATTGGGAATTCTTTTTAAAGAAGGGAAATTCCTTGAATTGCTTGGGAAAAATAACATCGTAATGTTTGATAAAACAGGAACCATTACGAAAGGGGAACTGCAAGTAACCCATCTTTATGTTGAACAGTTTAGTGAAAATGCTTTTTTGGAATTAATCGGTGCAGTTGAAAGTGTTTCTACGCATCCTGTAGCAAAAGCGATTGTCACGAGGGCAGAAAGCAAGATTCATAACCTTCCAAATCCAACAGAGGTGGAATTTTTTCCGGGATACGGTGTCAAAGCAACAGTAAACGGAAAAAAAGTGGTGATTTCGAACCCTCGATATTATAAAAACAATTATTCTAGCATTCCTGGTAAAGCATCACTTCTTGTAGAAGAGCTTGAAGAAGAGGGGAAAACAGTGATGATTGTAACGGTTGACGCTCGTTTTGCCGGAATTGTTGCAGTTGCCGATGAAATTAAACCCACTTCTAAAAGGGCGATTTCCCGTTTGAAAGGTTTGGGGTTAGAAGTAGTGATGCTGACGGGGGATAATAAAAGCACAGCACTAGATGTGGCGAAGCAGGCAGGAATAAAAAGTTTGTATGCAGAGGTTACGCCGCAAGAAAAGGCTGCCATTGTTCAACAATTGCAAAAAGAAGGAAATAGGGTGGTGATGGTAGGGGATGGTATTAATGATGCACCAGCATTAACAGTTGCGGATGTGGGAATTGCGATCGGGACTGGGTCTGACATTGCTATTGAATCAGCAGATGTAACAGTTATTACCGGTGATTTAAATCGAGTTGTTGATGCGATCAAAATCAGTAAAAAAACCATCATCAATATAAAGCAAAATTTCCTCTGGGCATTTTTATATAATATTTTTATGATCCCGTTTGCCATGTTTGGTCTATTGGCTCCTTGGGTGGCAGGAGCAGCCATGGCTTTCAGCTCTGTGTCCGTTATCTTAAACTCGTTAAGATTAAAAAAAGTAAAAGTTTAATAATTTCATATCATATAGGGCTGAAGTTACGGGTAGAAGCGGTCCTTCCAATTGAAGGACCGGCTTCCTTAGTGATACCATCCCATTTTAAAGCCCCAATTACTGATATTTAAGGACATTCCTATCCCCCAATAAAAAAGAAAAAAAGCGCCTCCGATTATTAATGCTATTGCACTCACTAATTCGGCTTGATACGGTTTTTCATTTGCCCATCTTCCAAGTCTATTACGAAAAACTCCTAACATCAGGAGAAACAAAATAGCCATTAACGCAATTTGCCCCAATCCTTGTATACTCATAACCAGAGCACCATATAGCGGATTGTTTGACTCAGCTGCATAACCCAGAAAATCCCGAAACACGGATAAGGTCTGCCAATGGCAAAAAATCCAACCAAAACCCCCAACATCCCAGCCTTAGTTGTTGGTTTGGATATATTTTCTCGAATCGACAAAGGAAATTTTTTTGTGAACCTGTCAAATAAACCAAAAGTGATAGCTCCCCAGATTAGCATAATGAAACCGATGATTGAAAAAACAACCTGAGCCTGATGGATACGAATTACAGGGTCATTGTAGGCATGTGCACCCTTCACACCAAGCATCCCTACATAAAAACCATAAATAGCTCCAACAAGGATAACTGCCAATACAAAAATAAAAAAAGCCCATAGTGCCGTAGCCTTGGTTGAGGAGTTCCCTTTATTTGCAGGACAAACAAGGCCTGGAATCATCGTATAAATGACACAATTGCATGCTGTAAAAGTGGCTGCAACCCCTGCAATCAGAGCAAAGATCATCCCAAAGCCAAACCCATTTTCTTGAAAACTTCCTGCTAATTGAGCTGTTTCTCCAATCGTACGGTTCGCAATGATATTTCTTCCAAAATTGTCCACGATTTTGTAGTTCCAAAAACCAGCAATTAAGATTCCTAAAGCAAGGGATACTATGACCCATACGACTCGTCTACGTAAAGAATAATTTTTGGAAAGGATCGTTTGTGGCGGGTCGGATGTCAAATGACTCATGATGCGCTTTTCCCTCCTTTATTATGGATGTTAAATGACACTTTACAAAATATGTTTGAGCATGAAAGAAAATGAATAGTTCCTTACGTTCTTCGGTAAACCATTAAACTGGCAAATCCTCAGATAAAGCTTTAAAGTCTAAATTGTAAGAGAAAGTATTAAAACATTAATAATTACAATTCTAGTGGGGAAAACTATCGTTACGTGAACTCATAATGACACGTAAAGCTAGGACAAGGATACAAAGCCCCGATGATATTCGTTGGGGTTTTTCTTTTTTACTATAAGGCTGTGTTAAAGGAATTTGTTGATTTTTTAACGCTGTTGATTGGAGCGGAAGGTACTTGACTCCTGCGGGAGTACGGGTCAGGGGAGACCCCACAGGCGCCTATGGCGCCGAGGTGGCTCCCCGACACGCCCGCGGAAAGCAAGTGCCTGGAGCGGAAATCAACAGCCAAATTTAACACAGCTTACTATAAAAAATATTGCAAACAAGAATGAAATGGAGAGGTAAAATGATTCGATTTGAACAAGTATCGAAACAGTTTCCTAATGGGACCTTTGCCGTAAAATCATTAGATTTAGAGATAAAAAAAGGCGAATTTTTCGTGTTAATCGGTCCCAGTGGATCTGGAAAGACAACCACATTAAAAATGATTAATCGCCTCATTGAATTGTCTAATGGCTGGGTTTGGATTAATGAGCGGAAAATAAGCGACTATGACATTAATGAACTCCGTTGGAATATAGGGTATGTCCTGCAGCAAATTGCACTTTTTCCACACATGACAATTGCCGAAAATATTGCAGTTGTACCGGAACTGAAAAATTGGGATAAAGAAAAGATATCTGTGCGTGTTGACGATTTACTTAATATGGTTGGACTTGACCCAAAAGAATACCGAAATCGTAAACCTAACGAACTTTCGGGTGGACAACAGCAGCGAGTAGGTGTAACAAGAGCCTTAGCAGCGGACCCCGAAATTCTATTGATGGATGAACCATTTAGTGCACTTGATCCATTTAGCCGAGAAAAATTGCAGGATGACATGCTTGAAATTCAACGGAAACTGAAAAAAACGATTGTTTTTGTCACACATGATATGAAGGAAGCCTTAAAGCTGGGAGATCGTATTTGTTTGATGAAAGATGGAGAAATCGTTCAGGTAGGAACTCCACACGAATTCTTAACCAATCCTGCTAATGATTTTGTGCGTGAATTTGTTGGAGGGCGGAAAATACCGATTCATTTGAATGAACTGATCACACAGGTTCCAGCAGGACAAGTATTATCTGATACGAAAACCATTTCCTTATCAACTCCAGTAGTTGAAGCATTAGAGCAATTAGCATTATTGGAACAAATTGCGGTCGAGGACAATGGAAAACTACTAGGATTCATCAGCCGGCAAAACGCTCTTAAGGTTATGACTCAATATATGAGGGAAGGAGGGCAAATACATGAATAATTTCTTAAGTGTATTTTCAGCCAGGAAGGGTCAGCTTCTCACGGCCCTCATGCAACATATTGAAATATCACTAATCGCTCTCTTTTTCTCATTAATTATCGCGATCCCATTAGGGATTTATTTAACCCGAAAACAAAGAATGGCGGAATATATCATTGGGATTACTGGAGTATTGCAAACCATTCCTTCTTTAGCCCTGTTGGGTCTGTTGATTCCACTTTTTGGAATAGGAACCGTTCCTGCTGTTATTGCTTTGGTCGCTTATGCGCTGCTTCCCCTTTTGCGTAATACCTATACAGGAATTAAAGAGATCAATCCTTCCCTTTTAGAAGCTGCAAGTGCGATGGGAATGAACAGAACAAAAAGGCTAATAAAAGTCGAGCTTCCTTTAGCAATGCCTGTCATCATGGCAGGTATCCGAACAGCGACCATTTTCATTATTGGAACTGCAACCATTGCAGCATTGATTGGTGCCGGCGGTTTAGGGGATATTATTCTGTTGGGGATTGACAGAAATGATTATTCTCTTGTGGTGCTAGGAGCCGTACCATCTGCACTTTTAGCGATTATTTTTGACCTTCTTCTCCGAAGACTTGAAAGCATTTCTTTTAAAAAAATAATCGTATCATCGGGTGCATTTGCTCTTATTATCGTTCTAATCATTGGTTCGATGATTGCTCCAGCATTTCTTCATAAAGGCGGACAAAAGACGATTGTGATCGCTGGTAAGCTGGGGCCAGAACGGAAATTCTCGACAATATGTATAAATTGCTTATCGAAGAAAACACAGACTTAAAGGTGAAGTTGAGAACGGGATTAGGCGATACAACCTTTGTTTTTAATGCATTAAAATCGAAGGATATTGATATGTATCCGGAATTTTCGGGAACCGTCATTACCGATTTACTCAAAGAAAACCCGATAAATACAAATAGCAAGGATGTATTTTCACAGGCAAAGGTGGGCGCAGCGAAAAAATTGAACATGGCTCTATTAAAACCTATGCAATTTAATGATACATACGCATTAGCTGTTCCGGAAAGTTTTGCCAAACAATATCATCTGAAAAAAATATCAGATCTTGTTAAAGTTGAGCAATATGTAACAGCTGGATTCGATCCTGAGTTTGCAGATCGAAAAGATGGATATCCTGGGCTGGCGGAAAAATATGGATTGCATTTCAACATTGTGACCATGGACCCGTCTGTTCGGTATCATGCCATTCAAACAGGCAAAGTTAATCTAATGGATGCTTATTCAACAGATGGTGAACTGCAAAAGTACCATCTCGTTGCTCTTGAAGATGATCAACATTTCTTCCCGCCATATCAAGGGGCTCCTTTATTGCGAAATGAAACCATCCAAAAATATCCTGAGCTTGCAGCAGCATTAAACAAGCTGGCTGGGAAGATTACAGACAGCCAAATGCAAAGAATGAATTATGAGGTCGGTGTTAAAGGAAAGAGTGCTGAGGCTGTTGCCAGAGATTTCTTAACAAAGGAAGGTCTCCTGAAAAAATAATGATGAACATTATAGGAGAATAAAAACCATATGATATTAATAGATGGGCATATTTGGATTTAAATGAATAAGAGGTGAGGAAATGGCTCCCAATTCTAAAACCAAAATTAAAAGGATTTTTACAATGAATCCGATTATTGTTGCACTTGGTTTTATTAGTTTATTTACCGATCTCTCCAGTAATATGATTGTTCCAATTTTGCCGTTGTATCTTTCGAGTGTATTACATGTTCAGACAAGTTCCATTGGAATTATCGAAGGGATCGCGGAAAGTACAGCAAGTATTTTAAAATTATTTTCGGGTTGGATTACTGATCGGGTCGGTAAATATAAACCTTTGATGCTGGTTGGTTATGGGTTATCAAATTTAACCAAACCACTATTTGCATTAAGTGGATCATGGGGACAGGTGCTTCTCGTTCGATTTTCTGATCGTATTGGTAAAGGTATTCGTACGTCACCAAGAGATGTATTAGTTGCTAATTCCACTACAAAAGAAGAACGGGGCAAGGCGTTTGGGTTTCGCCGAGCGATGGATGCTTTAGGGGCGGCTCTGGGACCTCTGGTCGCTTTTGGTATACTTGCTTGGTCAATGAATAATTATCGCCTCGTGTTCTGGTTATCGGTTATTCCAGGTGTTTTGGCCATTATCCTTATTATCTTTTTCTTGAATTATAAGGAGGCAGCTGGAACTGGAAAACAAGCAAAACCTCTCAAGATTGGTTTTAAAAATGTAAATAAACGTTTTATTTGGTTTTCTTTAGTTGCAACGCTGTTTACTATCGGGAATTTTTCTGATGCGTTTCTTTCTCTTCGTGCACTAGACACTGGGATGCGCCCAGCATTAATCCCGCTTGCCTTTTTTACTCTAAATATAGTCAGTAGTATTTTTTCCATTCCAGTAGGTATGTTATCTGACCGTATTGGTCGGCGGCCAGTCCTAATTTCTGGATTTATTATCTTTGCATTGATTTATTTTGGATTTGGAATGGCCAAAAACGTTATTTGGATTTGGGTGTTATTTATATTTTATGGCCTTTACTATGCGTTTACCGAAGGGATTCAAAAAGCATATATCGCTGACATTGTCCCAGAAGGTCAACGAGGAACTGCGATGGGGACATATAACGCAATGACCGGAATCGCTGCTTTACCGGCTAGTATTATAGCGGGATTCTTATGGCAGAATTTTGGACCTTTTGTTGCGTTTAGCACAAGCAGTATTATTGCAATTATCGCTGCACTCTTAATGATTTTATTTCGTATTTAAATGATGATCAATATAAATAAATGAAAACAAGCGGGGTTTTGCCCCGCTTGTTTTTAGATTGTCGAGAAACCTATTTCTAAGAAAAGATGCTCTGACTTCGGACAACGCTGCGGTCATTTTGGGACTCTTTGTCCGAAGCTGCCCTGAATTCGGACAACACAAGACCAATTTTGGGACACCTTGTCCGAAGCTGCCTTAACTTAGGACACAGCTAACGCAAATTTGCTATCCTCTGTCCAAAGATACCCATTTCTCAAAGCAATAAAAAACAAGCGAGGGTTTTTCCCCGCTTGTTTTGTTGCTATCTTAGAGTTGTAGTGTACGTAAGACAAGACAAAAGCTTTAACCTTGTAAAAAGGCCAACTGGCAGAAAAATAATATAGCAAACACATATACAAGTGGATGAACTTCCCGCCACTTTCCCTTTACGATTTTTAAAATAGGCCAGGAAATAAACCCAAGCGCAATTCCAGTTGAGATGCTGGAGGTCAATGGCATACTCAAGATTACTAAAAATGCCGGAAAAGCTTCATCTAGCTGGTCCCATTGGACACGTGCGATCGTCCCCATCATAAGACTTCCGACAATGATTAATGAAGGAGCAGTTATAGCTGAAACGCCCGAAACAGCACCAACCAAAGGACTGAAGAATGCAGAAACCAAAAAAGAATCGCGACGACGAGCGATGTCAGTCCTGTTCTTCCCCCTGCAGCAACCCCGCTAGTTGATTCGATAAAAGCAGTAGTTGGACTTGTCCCAAAAATAGCACCAATGGTGGTCGCAAATGAATCGGAAAGAAGTGCCCTATTTGCTCTTGGCAGGGTATTCCCTTTCATCAGCCCCGCCTGTTCTGCCACACCAATCATAGTTCCGGTTGTATCAAAAATAGTTACTAATAAAAAGGAAAACACAACAGAATAAAGACTATGGCTTATAACTTGACCAAATGCATGAAACGGATTTGTGATAATAAGACCATCAGGTAGTGAAGGCAGTGAAATAACCCCTTTGTGGAAGGAAAGTTGACCAGATAAAGCGGCGATAATCCCAGTAAAAATCATTCCGAAAAACATGGCGCCACTAACCCTGAAACTCATGAGAATTAGAGTTATAAAAAGTCCAGCTAGTGTGAGAAGGACAGAAGTACTGTGCAGGTTACCAAGTCCAACGAGATTTTCCGGGTTCTTTACAATAATTCCAGACATTTTAAGGCCGATAAAGGCAATAAATAAACCGATTCCGGCTGAGATTCCATGCTTTAAATTTTCAGGGATAGCCTGAATTAATTTTTCTCTAAAAGGTGTTAAAGAAAGAATGAGAAAAATAATACCAGCGACAAAAACTGCGGCAAAAGCTGTTTCATAGTTTATATTTCCATGATGACCCACAACGGAGTAAGCAAAATAAGCATTCAACCCCATTCCAGGTGCAATGGCAATCGGATAATTAGCAAAAAACGCCATCCATAAGGTGCCAAGGGCAGCAGCAATAATGGTAGCAGAAAACACTTGTGGGAACGGAACTCCTGCACTGGATAAAACAACAGGGTTAACAACAACAATATAGACCATTGTTAAAAAGGTAGTAATTCCTGCTATTACCTCTGTTTTAATATTTGTTTGATTTTCTCTAAGTTTAAACAAAATGATGACCTCCAAAAAAACGAACATTAAAAAAACACTTAATAATAATATTCGTTTTTATTCAGTTTTTCAATCAATATTTTTAAAAAATTATTTATTTCTGGTTGGTTTTACTTTTCTTATGAATTAGAAATTCAAAAACTAGATCAATTAAGAGAGAAATTAAATAAAAAAGAGGCTCAAATTAATTAAATTTGAACCTCTTTTTTATTTAATTATATTTCACTAAACTTACCATCCCGCTTTCGGCATGATGTAGTTCATGGCAATGGAACAACCAGGTACCTGGGTTATCGGCAACAAATTGAATTATATATGTTTCGTTTGGTTTAACATTTAGAGTATCCTTTACTACTTCAGAACCAGTAAAGGTCACTCCATTCCTAGATAACACTTGGAAATGATGTCCGTGCAGATGCATTGGATGGTCTACATTTGTTTCATTTTTGATTGTAAATCTAACTACGTCATCCTTGTTTACATTATACACTTCCGAATTAGGCATTTTCTTGCCATTGATGGTAAATGTATTCCCTCCATCACTCGAGCTCAAAACCATTTGATATGCTTTTGTTGGCGATTGAATTGCCGTTTTACTATTTTCTCCGTAAGTAGAAAAATCAAAGAATTTGTTAATCGTTCCTTCCGTTTTAACCTTTTGTTTTTCATATCCTTTATAGGTTAAAGGGATAACGGCTTTTAAACTTTTATTGTTGTCTGCGTATATTTTAATTCCCCAATTGCCTGGTTGATCGGCCTTAAATTCAACATCATAACGCTCTCCAGGGGCAATTTGGATCAGTTGATTACTGGTTAAAGTTGGTTTATTAACCCTGACACCGTCATAACCCGTTACCATAAATTTATGAACTGGGATTTGAATGTTCTGCGTAAATAAGCCGAAATTCACAAATCTCAATTTTACATTATCGCCTTTTTTTATTGTAATTGGCTGAATGCTAGGTGCAGCTTTTCCATTAATAATTGGCATGTCATACATATTCATCATCATGTCCGAGTGATTGGACATGGTGGATTGGGAATGATCTGTGCTTCCCATATTCATATTACCCATATTACTCATAGCGCCCATGTTCATATTACCCATGCCGTCCATTGAACCCATAGATGAACGTTCGCTAATGGTAACTGCCTTGTCTACATTTACTTTTTCGCCATTTTTTGGCTCTACAATCAAAACACCATATAATCCATTGCCAATCTGGGTAGATTCATTTAGATGAGAATGAAACCAATAAGTACCGGGCTTTGGTGCAGTAAATGTGTAATCGAAACTTTTTCCGGCTTGATTGGCATTTGCGTTACATCTGGGACACCGTCCATTTTATTCAGATCGGTTAATCCATGAAGATGCAGTGTAGTTGCTTCTTTTAATGAATTTTTGAAATGAATGGTTACCTTTTGTCCTTCCTTAACCCGAATTTCCTGACCTGGCACACTTCCGTTGTATGTCAGGGCAGTTTCGACCAATTTGTTGTTATATTTTATTTTGGTTTCTTTTGCCTCTAAAGTGAAGTAGTTTGATGAAGAATTTTTATCCGTGCTTGGTTTACTTTGGGTTGTGGTTGTATTTTTATTACTTGAACATGCAGCTAAAAAGACCGATACGATCATCAAAATAATCGGAATGACAAATAACTTTCTTTTCATCGTTTTCCTCCCAAAAACATTTAATTAAGTTAATAAGTTTACAATAGTATAAAAATGTGCAGAAAATAAGGATTTCTACACATTTTTTTGATTTTTATGGGGGAGGGAATTAGAACGGTTCTTCTGATGTTGATATTTTTAATACAATAACCTATTGGTCTTTGAAAAAGAAAAACTAGCAAAAGTTTTAAATAGTATCAAAAGCAAATTGTCTAGTTTCAAATTTATGTCCATTTACTTTCAAAGTAATAAAAGACAAACTTTGTACAAAAAAAACTCAAAGTTTCTGCACACTTTTCCATTATTGTATTTTACATAGGTTAACCAACTAAATTAATTTAAACATATTAGGAATGAGGTGAATGCTTTGAAGGTTAAAATAATAGTTTTAGCTTTACTAGTTTTTATACTTACAGGTGGTGGAATGGCGCTGGCCTCAAATGGAAACGGGAATTCTAGTAACAACATGCAAGGCATGGACATGAGCGGTAAGGACAAAAACATGGATATGAGCAATATGGACATGAGCGGTAAGGACAAAAACATGGATATGAGCAATATGGACATGAGCGGCAAGGACAAAAACATGGACATGAGCAACATGGATATGGGTGGGAAAGACAAAAAAACGGATATGAGTGGTTCTAATATGGACAATATGCCAGGCATGGATATGGGAGATAAGCCAATAAAAGAAACACCTCCAAATGCAAAGATTTTGGGAACTTATGGAGTCGTAAATGCTGCCTTTATTATGATTGGTGTTTGGAATAAATGGTTTAGACGGAAGGATGGTACCGATGGCAATTCCAAATAATAAACTAGACCAAGAGAAAAATAAACTAGAAAAACAACCAGTTAATTTATTAAAGGTTCCTTTCATTAAAAAGTTCATCCAAAGCAAATGGTATCCTGGTCTTTTTCAATGGATTGTACTAATTGTTTTTTCAGGAATTGTATATGAATTAGTGGCTGGGACCGTTGACCCGTCAAAAAACTTGGGTACTTCGTTGACTTGGGTCTTGTGGTGGCCTTTAATCCCGCTGTTCTTCGTATTAATCGGCCGGTTTTGGTGTGCGATCTGTCCTTTTGGTAAAGTTAGTGACATTATTCGTAAAACAATTGGGAGTGAACGCCCCGCACCAAAGTTTTTAAGAAAATACGGTCTGTGGTTTATTGATCTATTCTTTATTGCCATTACCTATAGTGATCATATTTGGGGAATTGTAGAAAACCCAAGAGGTTCAGGTTACTTACTTTTATTACTTGTAACCATGGTAGTTGGAACATCGGTCTTTTATGAAAGAAGAACATTTTGCAAAACTTTATGTTTCCTAGGGGGATTGTCAGGAAACTATTCTCGGTCAGGTTCCCTGGAACTTCGTGGAACGCCTGAAGTGTGTAAATCTTGTAAAGTACAAGCTTGTTATAAAGGAAGCGAAAAGGCAGAAGGCTGCCCAATGTTCCAATTTGTTCGCACAATGGATTCAGCAGCAGATTGTAACCTTTGCGGAAACTGTGTGAAAAACTGTCCAAATGATTCAATCAGGATATCACCACGTGTGCCTACATCCGAATTATGGGTAATTAAAAAACCTATGATTGAACATACATTTTTAGCAGCTGTCATCATGGGGATTGTGTTTGTACAAAACATTACGATGATTGCCATTTGGCAGGACATTCTAAAAGCAATTAGTTCTGTAACTGGTACCAGCAATTATAATATAAACTTTACCGTTGCATTTATTATTGCAATGGCAATCCCAGTAGGTCTTTTATTTGGAACTGCAAAAATTGCTACCATTACAGGCGGTTCTGTAGAAAAGGTGAAACAAAACTTTATTAAATTTGGTTATGCTATTATTCCTTTAGATTTAGCAGGGCACCTCGCTCATAACTTGTTCCATATTATCACTGAAGGAAAAGCGATCTGGTATAACTCAGCATCAGTAATTGGTGTTAACGTCACTAGAGGTGACCTTGCTTTCGCGCCTGCTTCAACTGTACAAATGCTGCAGTATATCATTATCGTCATTGGAACAATTGGTTCCATCTATACTGCTTACCGAATTGGAAATAAAGGTTCATTTAAAGCATTAGTACCTTACTATACTTTAATGGTATTGCTTGCAGTAGCAAATATTTATCTGTTCTCAATGCCAATGATGCACAGGGTTTAATTTCAATATTTTTTGCAAAACGACCAGGTTTAAAACATCTGGTCGTTTTCTTATTTGTCAAATTAACATTTACAATTTTATGAACCCTACTAAAATGCATAATTTCTGCATATTTATCAGCTATATTCTCCTCATACAAACTGTTCTTTTTTCAGCGGAGTTGATTCATATGAATAAAAAAATTCTGTTAGGATTAATGGCTTCTTTATTATTAGCCGGAGTAGTTGGATGTTCAAATTCTCAAAGCAGTGACAAAAAAATGAGTGATAAGCAAACACAACAATCAGACGGTAAAAAAATGAACATGACTGATGATCAAATGAAAAATATGAAAAAAAGCAGTAATAAGTAATCTTTTTTTTGATTGCATGATATAAAAGGCTGAAGAGATCAATATCTCCTTCAGCTTTTATTCGTTATTCAGGTTTATAGTTTCTTTTGGTATAGATGCTAACTAATTTTGAACCGTTTGGTGTAACAATGGTATCTTTTCACACAAGAATGGAGCTGTTGATATTGGAAACTAAAAGGAGTTACAAAGAAGAATTAATCGCAATTTTGGTAGAAATAAATCGGCTAGTTACCGAACATTTAAAAGTTCAAAAAAGCGTTTTTAATCCCACGATAAAAGTAAGGATCGCATTTCTATCAAAGAAAAATTATTATGAAAATCTATACGAAACAAACAAAAAGATTCAAGAAGAGCTTTATCAAACTATCAGAAGAATGCATGAAAACAAAAAGGAATTAAATATGAACCCATTCATTTATGGAGGAATCAAGGAATATGCCCTATTATTTCATTCCTCAAGTGAAAAATTAACACGAATTGTTTTTGAATTGCATCTTAAGACAAAAAAACAAAACAAATTAACGGATGAGGAATACAATCATTTAGTCAATGAGTACCAAATCATCGAAAATTCCAGGATGGAAAAAGGGAGCAGAATACAAAAAATCGCATTTATGCTAGCCCAATAAAAAGGATTAAACAGTAAAAAAGAGTGGTTAAATTAAGGAAATTGATTAATTCCTGAATATATTTTTCGTCATACTCATCTTTTTATTTCATCAAATGTCCATAGTTTTTGCTAACTTTCTGCACATTCTTCCTTTAATTTAGAGGTGTAATCATTCACCTAATGTGTTTTGTAAAATGGATTATAAATCATCTGAGAGAGGAACGAGGTGAAATATGAAACGGTTTACATCGATACTAATTATAATAATTGCTTTAGCGGTCATTGCAGCTGGATGTGGGACGCAAAAAGCCAATACAACTTTTAATAAGAAAAATCAGCCATTGCCGAGTTATGTTTTGAATTCATCATCAAAGGTTCAAGAAACGTATATTATGGCATCAAATTATCCGAAGGTTTTATCCCAAGTTCCATGTTTTTGCGGATGTACAGCAGATGGTCATAAGAGTAACCTTAATTGTTTTATTGGTAAAATGGGACCAAATAATACTGTTGAATCATGGGACCAGCATGGTATATCGTGAGATACTTGTGTAAATATCGCGCGTGACGCGATTCAAATGAATCAAGATGGAAAGAGTCCAAAGGAAATTTATGATTTAGTGACTGAGAAATATGGAAATCTTGGTGAAGGCACTCCAACACCTGAGCCGAAAAAATAAATATTGGTCTGTAAAAAAGATCTATTTAATTTAAACATTAATTATGTTTTAAAAGAAGGTGCAGGGATTTTATTCCTGCACCTTCTTGTTTATAAATGTTTTATTAAGCTTTGTTAGAAACCTATTTCATGTGTTGAGAAAAAGTGTAATACGGGCTTCTTCTTCCAATAACTTCAAGAGCATAAATAATTTTCTTTTTGAATTTTTCCATTGAGTAAAATCTCTTTTCATTGAGTGGTTATTTGTATTATCTACCTTAACTGATAAATGAACAAAGTGGATGAAAGCGGAAACATTCGCCATGTAAGCGATGCAACAGATAGATTGCTCACTGTTGCGCAATCGCTCTAATCTTTTCATTATTTTTTTGTGATTGATACTATTCAACACTAAAGGTATTAATAACGTAAGCAGATGGTATCACTTTAGTTATCTTATCGTTGCTATTAATTGCAATTGTTTCCGTTAGAATATGGAATAACATTAAAGGTGAAACAGAAGTGGCGGAATGTTAAATAAATGTAAAACCAGATACATTTCCTAAAGGATTTAACAAATGGTAGAATGACAATGGTTCAATCAATGTTTATAAATAAAGGAGTCAAAATGAATATAAAATATGAAGTCATAGCTGACGATAAAGCTGAATATTGTAGAGAGTTATGCAATGAACTCATGGTCTTTCAAAAGTCAAAAGCAAAAATTAAACCTGAATTGTTTGACAGCATGAATTTTGAAACACGAATGATTCCTTCTATAAAGAATGCAATTTACAATCAAATTGTAGTTGCTAAAGACGATGAGAAGATAGTTGGATATGCATACTCAAACATTTCTCCCAAAGAAACATATTCCAATGATTTTGCCCCTTTTTTTGACATTACTTCTGTTAGTAGAAAGAATGTCGGTTGTTTATCTCAGTTTTATCTTAGGGAAGCCTATAGAAAATACGGGATTGGATCGGAGCTTTTTGATAGATCGATGAATTGGTTGAAGCAATTCACTGATGTCGAGGATTATTTTATTTTTGTTTCGAATGGTAATAACGATGCCTTGGAGTTTTATAAACGAAAAGGATTTGTTGTAAGCCATGAAATTTTGGATGGTTTTATTACTGTGCTACGAAATTAAGAATCTAAATGAAAATTTTATCAACAATACTAGTGCCAGGCGCATATAAAGACACTTATACATTTGTCTATTTATGGTGTCTGGCTTTTTTATATCTGAATTAATATTTCGATATGCCCCTTTTTTCTATAGATTTTCCATGTAAAGATCATTCATTAAAGAAAGCTAGTAACTTGTCAACATTTTTCCATAAAAATTAAAAATACTTCATGCTATACTAAAAATGCATATGGGAAATAGCATAATTTTATTGTCCGAGGGAGCAGATTATTTGTTTGATCATAAAAAGTTTACAAATGCAAAATTCGTTGCAGCGATTGCAACATTATGCTGTTTATTATGGGGGAGTGCTTATCCAGCGATAAAAATAGGATATATATTATTTAATATTAATACTAATGATATAGCCTCAAAATTTTTATTTGCAGGGTATCGGTTTGTTATTGCTGGTGTAATTTTACTAACACTTGCACAATTATCTGGAAAGAGAATATTTAGTTTTTCAAAGAGAAATTTTTCAAGATTATTTACTTTAGGTGTTATTCAAACCACTTTACAATATATATTCTTTTATATAGGTGTAGCAAACACTACTGGAGTTAAAGGGTCAGTAATGAATTCTACAGCTGTATTTTTTGGTGTTATATTAGCTCATTATATATATAAGGATGATAAGTTAACGAAAACGAAGGCAATCGGATGCATGATAGGATTTATTGGAGTTATTGCAGTAAATTTTAATTCCGAACTATTGCGATTTTCTTTTAATTTTATTGGAGATGGTTTTGTTATTATTGCTGCCCTTATTTTTTCAGTGGCAGTAATATATTCAAAAAAACTTACAGAAAGCATGGATGTTATGGTCATAACAGGATATAGCCTTTTTATAGGGGGGATTATCCTAGTCCTTTTGGGAGAGGTGTCTGGCGGACAAGTTGATCATTTTACGCTGAAGTCTTCTTTCCTTTTAATTTATCTGGCATTATTGTCTTCAATCGCATTTTCATTATGGAATCTTTTACTAAAATATAATAATGTAGGCCTAGTTTCTGTATATAATTTTCTAACACCAATTTTCGGCTCTGTCCTCTCCGCCATATTTTTAGGAGAAACCATATTTGAACTAAAAAATATTGTCGCACTTATATTAGTATGTATCGGTATTTGGATGGTTAACGCAGTAGAGAAAAATGTAAATGTATTGCTAAATGAAAAGTTGAAGAAAGAGTTTAAAGTATAAATTCCTATTAAGATATAAAAGCTAATGCTAATAAAGGCTGCCAACGTACAAATAGATAAGAAAAACATCTATAAGAGCTTTTACCATATTAACTTTTGAGATAAGATGGTAAAATAAGAAAGTGATTTTTAGACGAGGGAAAAAGTTAAATCAATAACTTACATTGGAGAGATTAAAGTGGAAAATTGCTTGATTGTAAAAGATGTATCTTTTGAAGATTTTGATGACGGACAGCGTTCATATCAATGTATATTAACCTTTTTGGGCGGGGAAAAAGCGCGCTTGTTTTGTAAAGAAAATATAGACACAAAGAAAATGTATCCATTTTATGTTGCTGTAATGAATGGGACATGTCCTTGCTGCAAAAAGCCGAATTGTGCAAGTTTAGAATCGAAGAAGGGCATGCTTTTTGAGCAAGTGTTAAAACTTAAGCCAGCTGCAGGAGAATTTGAAACTATTCAACCTTTAGTATTATCAGCCCGCTGATTTATAGTCCATCATATTATCCAAAAAAAGGCGATTCCTTACTTTAGGAATCGTCTTTTTTTGAGTTTTAAAATATATTAAAGAGACACAAATTGCTGTTATAATCTAGTAGCGTTTTTTATTAAGGATTATTTTTATAGAAAAATATTGAGTTAAATACCCTTTTACAAGTAAAGTGTAGAATATAAAAGTTTTTAAAGATGGAGAGTGCCATAGAAGTGAATGTATTAACGGTTGAACATTTAGTTCGAAAATTTTCATTGAAAGTATTGACCGGGAAAATCAATTACACCAATCTATTAAGCAATCAAGGTCCCATCGTCCGGGTTTGGAATTCGTTGGTCACTTTGATTTTTTTCCAACGGAACGTGTTCAAATACTTGGAAGAAAAGAAATTACTTATTTGCATAAATTAAGTATAGAAGAGCGGCAGTTGAGAATCGGGAATATTGTTAAATACCACCCGCCGTGCTTTATCGTTACTGCTGAGCAGAAAGGATTAACGTATTTAACTCAGTATTGTGAAGAAGAAGGGATCCCGTTATTATGTACAACCGAGCCTCAGATAACTTCTGAATTTATTATGAAGCTTGATGATTATATGGTAAAAACATTAGCTCCTGAGATCGCAGTGCACGGAGTTTGTATTAATGTGTATGGAATGGGCATATTACTTCGAGGAAAATCTGGTGTCGGCAAAAGTGAGACGGCACACACGATGATTGGCAGAGGACACCGGCTAGTGGCTGATGATATCGTTGTATTAAAAAAGCTTAGTCCACGGACCATTTTAGCAACTCATGATGGGAAAACGAAGGAATTTCTTGCCCTAAGGAGCGTTGGTCTTTTAAATGTAGTCCGCTTATATGGGAGAAAAGCTTTTCAAGATGAATCGAGGATCGAGCTCGATATTGAACTGACAAAATGGCAAAAAAATTCCCTTAATAATGAATTGGATCACGAACTTAAATTTACAGAGTTTATGGGCGTTCGTATTCCACATATAGAGATACAGCTCCAGCCTGGCCGTGATGTGGCGGGGCTAATTGAGGCTGCGGCAAATAACTGGCTTCTGAAGAAGGAAGGGTACAGTGCTGCAGAAGAGTTTATGAGAAGGCTAGAATCTGATTCGAACTGGTAATAGTACATAAAAAAACAGCGGACTTTCTACAGTCCGCTGTTTTTTCTGGTTTTTGAGAAAGGGACACCTTCGGACAAAAGAAGGAAAAATTTAAGTTAGTCTATAAAGCGGACCAAGATGATTATGTCACAAAGTCAAATTTGGAATTTTTTTGCAAAAATGATTCTCAACACTCTAATAAAAAGATGCCTATTTGGCATCTTTTAATGTAAATCTATCAATTCGTATCTCTTGATCATAGGCAGAAGGGGTGTAGTCAATTAGTATATGTCTCGTGTGGAATAAAATTAAACGATCGTAAATAAATGTTATACCCTCAACTTCTAGTACATTTTCATCTTCTTTTTGATTTACAGGTGTAAGTGAAAAGCTAGCTTTTCCTCCGCCTCCGCAACCGATCCCTGCCAAATAGATATATACGGCTTGTTTACTTTTGTCTTTGGCTAATAATTGTTTTAAGGTTTCCAACGCAATTTCTGTTATCTCAATATGCATAAATAACCCCTCCCTTTATCCCGCGATATTATGATAAATACTTGGAAAATGTATTATTCCTCTTTCAAATGGTCTATGAGTCGACTAAGTAAATCGCTTAATACCATTATTTCATGGTCATTGTAAATATGATAGGTATTGGCATTAAAGTCATTTCTGGAGGCTTTCAATTTCTCATATACACGATTTCCTTCTTCTGTTATTTTCACACGAGTCCGTCTTTTATCTTCAGGGTCTGGAAATAAAGCGACTAAATTTGACTGCTGTAAACGATTGATCATCCCTGTCATATTTTGTTTGGTTACGAGTGTCTCTTCTTTTAATTCTCCAATTGAAATTTCTCCCTTTTCAATGATGGTTCTGAGAATAACCCATTGCTGTATACTATTCAGTCCAACATCTGCAACCATCTTTGATCCATATCTGCTTAAAAGATTGGATATCCTAATGAAATCCAATGTTATGTTTGTTTTTAAATTTTCCATTTAAACCTCCAAAGCGGTCAATTTATCTTTGGTCATTATTTCTATTAATAACAATATAAAAAAGATTAACGAATTTAGTCAAGTTGTTGACTAAAAATAGTATGATGAATTAAAATGATTTAGTCAACAAATTGACCGAATTACTAATTTTAAGGAGATAAGAAACATGTCGAATACAGCTACAAACCGAAAAATGGTAACAGTTGCAATGCTGGTGGCCATTCTTTTAGTTGCCATTGATGTTACTGTTGTCAGTACGGCTATGCCGCGGATTGTCAGTGACCTTAGCGGTCTGGAATTAATCAGCTGGGTCTTTGCCATCTATACGCTTACAACATCTGTGACAACGCCAATTTATGGGAAATTGGCTGATTTATTTGGTAGAAAGAAAATTTTTATGACTGGGGTCATTTTGTTTGTTCTCGGCTCGATGCTATCGGGTGCTGCACATACGATGACCCAATTAATTTGGTTCCGTGCATTTCAGGGGATAGGGGCTGGTGCGGTGATGCCGTTAACTTTTACGATTATCGGCGACCTCTATCCTGGGGAACAACGGGCAAAAATGCAAGGTGTGTTCAGTTCGGTCTGGGGAATCGCAGGTCTTTTAGGTCCGTTAGTCGGCGGCTTCTTTGTGGACCATGTCAGCTGGCGCTGGATTTTCTATATTAATTTGCCTGTTGGGTTAGTCTCTATTGTATTACTCTCTATTTTCTTCCATGAGATAGTTGACTTGAAAAAAGATCGCAAAATTGACTATCTTGGAGCAATCACTTTTACAATTGGGATTTCAACTCTATTATACGCTCTTCTAAATGCTGGTCCTGGTCAGAAATATGCTTGGAATTCAGCACAAATTTATATGCTTTTTGCTGTAGCATTTATTTTTATTTTACTCTTTGGTTATATTGAAACAAAAGTGAAAGAACCTATGCTTCCACCGTCGTTATTTCGGATACCAGTGATTTTGGTTTCTAATTTTATTGGTGTACTCTCAAGCGCTGTTCTAATTGGGGTTAATGTTTATTTACCAATGTGGATCCAAACTATTCTTGGCCACAGTGCAACGAGCTCTGGTCTAACGCTAATGCCTATGTCTATTGCCTGGCCTTTAGGTGCAACTTTTGCCGAACGTTATATGTATAAAATCGGCTCTAAGTTTACGGCTGTTATCGGAGCTATATTAATTGCACTTGGAGGGACATGGCTGTTGTCCCTAGAACTTGGATCACCGTATTGGTATTTTGTTGGAATTATGATCGTTATTGGTCTTGGTATGGGTTACGCTACAACTCCAACGACAGTCCTTGTCCAATCGGCGGTAGGCTGGCAAATGCGCGGTGCAGCAACAGCTTCTAACACCTTTACCCGATCTATTGGTCAAACAGTTGGGGTGGCTATTTTTGGAACAATTTTTAACAACTCGCTCATCACTTATGGTAAAGAACATTCAAATGGAGCATGGAGCGGGGGTGGCACTATAAGTAATGTCTTAAATTCAGGTGCCATCAATAAGTTGCCTGCAAATGTCATTGATATGATTCATCAAGCGCTTGCCCACGGCCTTCACCTTGTGTTTATTCTGGTATTTTTCCTTGGGGCCGCAAACCTTGTCGTTACTCTTTTCCTTCCTTCACACAAGAAGGTAATGGAACAGCAAAAACAAGTTCAACATTAAAAGCAAAAGTCGCCAAAAGGCGGCTTTTGCTTTTCCATTACAAACAAATCCCAGATTGAAATTAACAATTGTCGATAGTCTTCGACACCATTAGGCAGGTTAACCTATTTTAAATAATTTACAAAATATAAGATAATCGATATTTCCACAAAAAGTGCCATATAAAAATTTTTTATATGAAAGTATAACTTTTTAACATTTTATTTATTTCAATTATTGGCTTATCCTTATTTATATAAAATTCATCATAAATACCTTGAATAAATGTCAACGTAATTTTTAAACCTCAATAGTATTTGAAGCTACAAATTTAAAACTGCGATTAGCTTGGCGACCCTGATGATTATTCCTTTATTTCAGATGATTCGTGGAGAAATGAAATTATTTATTATGTAGATGGAGTTGATATGTATGGTAATGCAAGTACTGCAAAAAACACAGACAATCGTTCGATACCAAAATGATAACAATAAAATATATTATGGAATTGTTGAGGATAATGAAATTCTACAATTGACCAGTGATTTTACTGAAATTGTAAACAATGAATTCAAGTATGATGGTGTAAGACTTAAATATAGCGATGTGAAAATTTTAGAACCAGTATCACCTTCAAAAGTGGTTAATTTCGGCTGGACATATGCTGGACATGCTAAGGAGACTGGAGGAAAGGCCAATCTTAAGGAACCATTTTTGTTTTTAAAGCCGAAATCTTCCTTGATACCAAACGAGGGAGAGATCATTCTTCCTTCTAGTGATTTAACCAAACAGGTAGAAATGGAAGGGGAAGTGGCTCTCGTTATCGGGAAGCGCGGAAAAAATATAAAAGAAGAAGAAGCAATGGATTATGTTTTCGGCTGTACCGTTTTTAATGATGTTACGGCAAGAGATCTTACTAAAAAAGACCCTCAGTTTACACGCGGAAAAGGGTTCGACACATTTGGTCCATTGGGGCCGTGGATTGTAACGGGTATAGATCCAACAAATTTACGTATCGTTACAACTTTAAATGGTCATGTTGTTCAGGACGGAAATACGAATCAGATGTCACTATCTATACCATATCTTATCAGTTGGATTTCACAGGTTATGACACTCGAACCAGGAGATATTTTAGCCACTGGTTCACCATCAGGAAGCTGCCCGATGGAATCGGGCGATGTTGTTACTGTCGAAGTAGAGAAGATCGGAAAACTATGTAACTATGTAAAATAAAACATCATCAAAAGCGTTAGCATTAAAATTGCTAATGTTTTTTTTATGTCAAATGAAAAGTCCAAGCTATCTAATCTCAATGTATAGTGCCAATTCTGCTTAAGAGAACAAGGACAGCGATAGAAACATAAGTTATTGGTAAAGCACAGAACAAATATAAAGAAAGGGTGATTCTAATGCCTGTAATGATAGGCGGTCCATTAAACATTGTTAACATTGGGGGAACAGGGGTGGTAAATTTCGGGGCTTCCGCTGCTGTTTCTCCAATGTCTGCATCAAAAACATTCTCTGGTTGCGGAGGTTCTAGTACTGGGGCATGGGTCTTATCAACTAATGGTTTGAGCAGTACGGGTGTATTGGATACAAGTTTAATTGATCAAGCTGTTGCTGGAAATAACTAACGGTTATTTTCAAATCTTGATAAGGAACATATTAAAATTGTTGACATAAATTAGGGTATATACCGAAAGGGTGTTGAAAATGGTAGCGTTTATCGGAGGCCCTCTTCATATTAAAACAATTGCAGGATCGGCAAACTTAAATTTTGGCGGGGCCCTTTTTATTACTCCTAAAAATGTCTCTAAGAACTTTTTAGGTTCTGGTGGCGGACACACATCTGTAGTAAGTTTTAATTTTACTGGTCCAAGTTCAACGAATACGATCGATTCGGATATACTTGACCAGCCGGTTGTACTTGATAATTAGTTTTAGGTTGAGGATAAAACGAAAGGATGTAGAAAATGGAAGGATTTATCGGCGGTCCTCTCATCATTGATACTGTTGGAGGCCAAGCAAACGTAAATTTTGGCGGTACACTCTATCTTTCTCCAAAAAATATTTCGAAGACTGCCGCTGGAGCCGGCGGCGGACACACCAATGTTATAGGTTTCGGCATTAGTGCCCCGAGTTCAACGAATACAATCGACACGAATGTTGCTGCTCAGCCAGTAATCCTGGATAACTAGCTGCATTGTTCCTAGCAAAGGGACACAGGTATACGTCAACATCCGATAACAAGCTTGTACTAAATTGAAAGGGCTGGCAAATGCCGGCCCTGTTTGATATTTACTTAATTTCCATGCCTGAGATTTGGTCAGAATCAAGAAGAAGAAACTCATACTGTCCCTTCTATTGCACCAGAGAGATTACTTGGTATGTTCGACTCTGAGGTCATCTGCCCTGAGGTGGACGGACGGGAACCTGTTGTTGTTTTAGAAATCGAAACTGGTGCAATTTTATTTGTACCTCCAAAATTTACAATACCGCCAGATATCGTATTAATAAAAATAACACTACAATCTCCTGACAAAGTCAGCCTCTCCTTAGTAATTTTTATAATACAATATGTGAACAAACTTCCCAATGTATAAGCTAATGTATTAAGGAGAATGCGGATTTTCTGCAGGAATTAATCCTTTAATTCATACTGCACTCTAGCAATATGGTTAAATTTTTCGAGAAATCATGTACAAATGGATAAATTTATATAATAATAGCTGTAGCATAAAAAAATAGATTTTAAAAACAGGTGCTAAAATCAAAAGATTTTTAGCTTAAAAGGGAAGTTGGTTGAAATCCAACGCGGTCCCGCCACTGTAAATGGGAGCTGCCTATAGTATCCACTGTCTTAATGATGGGAAGGGATAGGAAGTGATGATCATGAGCCAGGAGACCTGCCTGTTTGTTGCGCCAAAACCTACGCGGATAGGAATGTGTGGCATGCTGGACTCTTTACATTACGTATTTGAATCTACACATACCAACATCTCCATGTCTTCATGGAGATGTTTTTTTGCGTTTTAGCTACCTAGTTTTTTTGGCAAGTCTTTATTTTCCTTATGCTGCAAAATCAAAATCAGGAGGAATAAAATGAAGAAATTGTATTCGCTATTGTTGATTGCATTGTTAACAATAGGTATGCTGGCAGGTTGTGCAGGAACAACAGAAAAATCTACTGGAGGAAATCAGGCTGATTCAACAAAGACAGCGGCAGCCTTTCCGGTGACAATCAAGGATGCTTTAGGAAATAAAGTGGTTATTAAGCAAAGGCCGACAAAAATTGTATCTCTTATGCCGAGTAATACAGAAATCGCCTACGCATTAGGGTTAGAAAAGAAAATTGTAGGGGTTTCAGATTATGATAATTATCCAAAAGATACTCTTAAAAAAGAAAAAATTGGCGGGCAGCAATTTAATACAGAGAAAATCATTGGATTAAAACCAAATCTAGTTCTGGCACATGCTTCTTCTGCTTCTATTGCGAAGGATGCCCTAAAGCAGCTGCGGGATGCAGGCATTCCAGTTCTCGTTATCGCTAATGCAACAAACTTTGAGCAGGTGTATAACTCGATTGGTATGATCGGAAAAGCAACGGGCACAACAAAACAAGCGGATGAAGTAGTTAAAGGCATGAAGGATAAATTGGCTGTTATCAAGGAAAAAGCAGCATCGATAAAAGAAAAGAAAAAAGTATATATGGAGGTTGCTCCTGCACCTGATATATATACGACGGGAAAAAATACCTTTATGAATGAAATGCTTACAGCCATTAATGCTGACAATGTTGCAGGAGATCAACAAGGCTGGATTAAGGTCGATCAGGAATCTATCATTCAAAAAAGTCCCGATGTCATTATTACCACATACGGATATTATGTGAAAAATCCTGCCGAACAAGTGTTATCAAGAAAAGGCTGGGAGAATGTGAACGCCGTTAAAAATAAACAAGTAATTGATGTAAATTCTGACCTTGTCGACCGCCCGGGCCCAAGGGTTGTTGAAGGAGTAGAGGCGCTTGCAAAGGCAGTCTATCCGGAAGTTTTTAAATAACAAAACCATAGCCTATCTGGCGGCGGGAACCTTCCTGCTCCTGTCAGTTCTATTGGGTACATCCATTGGAACAGTATATGTTCCAATGGTAACCATTGGAAGAATTATCGAAGCTAAACTTTTTGGATTATCTCTAGAGCGAATCGACCCAATGTTTACAAATATTGTTTTGGATATCCGACTACCCAGAGTGATCTTATCCGGTCTTGTTGGTGCATCTCTTGCAATTGCTGGAGCGGCCTTTCAAGGCTTATTAAGAAACCCGTTGGCAGACCCTTACACACTGGGAGTTTCATCGGGTGCATCAGTCGGGGCGGTTATCACATTATTTTTTCAAATTTCAATTCCGTTTGTTGGTTCCTTTACCCTGCCATTTTTAAGTATCTTGTTTTCACTTGCTACGGTCTTTTTGGTTCTTGCGTTCGCCAGAAAAATTGAACGCTCGATGAGAGTGGAAACGATTATTTTAACGGGAATTATTTTCAGCTCTTTTCTTGGGGCACTTATTTCCCTCATGATTGCTCTGACGGGTGATGAACTAAGGCAGATTATCGCCTGGCTTTTGGGTAGTGTTTCAATGCGGGGCTGGGAATATGTTAAGATCGTTATTCCTTTTTTTACCATTGGATCATTCATTCTCATTATGAATGCAAAAGAATTAAATGCGATGTCGTTCGGGGAAGAAAGGGCGCAGCATTTAGGCGTCAATGTTCAAAAAAGAAAACTGATCATCCTTACCGCTGGTTCCATCTTAACGGGTGCGGCAGTCGCGGTTTCAGGAACAATTGGATTTGTGGGACTTGTGATTCCACATTTGGCAAGATTGTTATGGGGGCCGAACCATATACACCTCTTACCAATATCGATTTTAATCGGAAGTGGATTTTTAATTTTAGCGGATCTTATTTCAAGAACGATAATTTCTCCGACCGAGTTACCGATCGGAGTGCTTACAGCTCTTATTGGTGCACCGGTATTTTCCATCATTCTTTTACAAAGAAAAAGGACGGAAAGAAGTGGGTAAGAAATGATAAAAGTTCAGCATGCTTCGGGTGGATATACAAATGAATCCGTCCTTAGAAACGTTTCTTTTGAAGTCGGTACTGGGGAATTGTTTGGAGTCTTGGGACCAAATGGGAGCGGAAAGACAACCCTTTTAAAAATCCTAAGCGGGATCTTGCCAGTTCAAGAAGGTGAAGTTTTTATAAAAGGAAAAAGGCTTCAAGAGTATTCCACTAAAGAGATAGCGAGAATGGTTGCTGTTTTATCCCAGCATTCCTGGCAATCTTTCTCCTATACAGTTAAAGAAACTGTTTCATTAGGACGCTACGCCCACCAACATGGTTGGTTTCAATCGTGGAACAAGGAAGATGAAGAAATCATCCAAAGAGTTATGTCGCAAACAGGTGTATCGACATTACAAAATAAAAATATTCAGGAACTATCGGGCGGGGAGAAGCAGCGTGTCTTTTTAGCCCAGGCACTCGCCCAGGAGCCTGAAATTCTGCTTTTAGATGAACCGACCAACCATCTGGACCTTTCCTATCAAAAGGAATTATTGGATCTGCTCAAAACTTGGTCGGTGGAAAACGACTTAACGGTTCTTTCTATTTTTCATGATTTAAATCTTGCTGGACTTTATTGTGATCGAATGCTCTTGCTAGAAAATGGATCGATTAATATCGTGCATGTTCCGAATGAAGTACTTAAAGAAGAGCGAATTCAAAATGTATTTCACACTGATATTAAGAAGCAGCCGCATCCAAAAGTAGCTGCCCCGCAAATGGTCCTGCTTCCAAATCATGAACGAGTTGAAAAAACTGTGAGAATTGACAAAGATCTCCTGGCTATTTCTGAAGAATACATTGCATTATCCTCGCCAATAGCATTGCGGACAATGTCTTCTGGTGTTATAGGTTCGGGTGTAGGCTGGTACCAAAAATTTGTCAATCGCCACGTTGATAAAAACTATAACTGCAGTGATCATCGTCTGGAAATGGCTGATTTTCTAAAAGTAAATGGGTTTGAACCGGCGGAGACTGTCGGGATGATGACAGCCGTTTTCCCTGAGGATGTAGCCTATACTTTATGCGAACTTGATAGTTTTTCCATCTTTGTTGTCGTGACCGCTGGTGTTAGCAATGCCGTTGATGCTTCGAAAAGCGATTTGCATTCCTTTGAAAATTTGCCAGGAACCATAAACACATGGATTTTTGTAAATGGTGAACTAACCGAAGAGGCATTCATTCAAAGCATTATGACCGCAACAGAAGCAAAATGTAAGGTTATGGAGAGTCAAAAGGTCATCGACAAGGTCACAGGAACGATAGCCACTGGAACTTCAACCGATAGCATTTTAATTGCAGCCACACAGCAAGGGAATAGTATAGAATTTTCCGGTACAATAACACCCTTGGGAAAGCTTATTAGTAAAGCGGTATATGAGTGTACAACAATAGCGATCCAAAAATCACGGAAAAGGATGAGATGATGATGGTTTATCATTTAATCTCAATTACAATCGCCTATTTCATTGATATGGTGATCGGAGACCCGCCTAATTGGCCGCATCCAGTCAAATGGATTGGCAGGATGATCGCTTATTTAGAAAAGCGCTGGAATAAGGGAAATAAAAAACAGCTGAAGGGTACTTTCATGCTCCTAGTCGTTTTATTGGCTGTTTTATTGAGCGTTACTCTTATTGTTTTAATAGGTTATAAAATTCATCCACTAGTAGGAATTTTGATCGAGAGCCTCATAATATCAGCGACGATTGCTCAAAAAAACCTGAAACAAGCTTCGCTTGAGGTCTATCATCCGTTAAAAGAGAGGGACCTAAAGACTGCAAGATTAAAATTATCCTATATTGTAGGCAGGGATACGGACATGTTGGATGAAGGGGAGATTTCCCGCGGCGCGATTGAGACAGTTGCAGAAAACACCAGCGATGGAGTAACAGCGCCTTTGTTTTGGGCATTAGTGGGGGGCGCACCGCTGGCAATGGTTTATCGGGCCACCAATACTTGTGATTCAATGGTTGGTTACATCAATGAGAAGTACAAAGAATTCGGCTGGGCTTCAGCGAAATGGGATGATGTGCTTAATTGGATTCCAAGCCGCTTGACGGGAATCCTTATGCTGTTTGGAAACAGGCCGAAAAAGACGAGTTTTCAGGAGGCGTGGACCATTTTGTTCCGCGATGCCAAAAAGCATCCAAGCCCAAACAGCGGCTGGGGTGAAGCGGCGGTTGCTTCTATTTTGGGAATCCAGCTCGGGGGGATTAATTACTACAATGGGATGATTTCAAATCGAGCAAAAATGGGAGACCCGATTCAGCGGATACGGTTTGAACATATCCGTGAAGCTAATGCCATTTTAAGAAAGACTGTTTTTTTATTTTTACTTTTACTATGGGCAGGAGGGATGACCCTTGAAATGGCCATCACATGGATCCAATCCTCAATATCTCTATGAAGCAATGGGCATGATGCTTCCAGAAAATTACCTTGATTTTAGTGCGAACATTAATCCGCTCGGTCCGCCTGAAGCATTGAAAAAGAGCTGGAATGAAATCTATAAAAAGGTCACGGTATATCCTGACCCATATGCCTTAGCTTTGAAGGGAAAACTATCGAAAAAGGAACAGATTCCAATTGATTCTCTGCTGGTTGGAAACGGTGGAGCGGAGCTAATTACACTACTTGCGAGAATGCTGGAGGGTAAAAAGGTTTTGTTGATTCAGCCCACATTTTCGGAGTATGAGCAAGCATGCAGGGTCAATCGCTGTGAGATCATGACCTACCAATTAGAAGCGCCGGATTTTGAACTTTCTCTTGAACGAATACGTCCGAAATTGAGAGACGCAGATGCGATGTTTTTCTGTAATCCAAATAATCCAACAGGAATACGTTACTTGAAATCTGACATCCTTATGCTGCTGGAAGAATGTGAAAAAAACGATTGTTTATTTATACTGGATGAAGCCTTTTATGATTTTCTGCTAGACTATCAATCTTATATTCCATACATAAAGAGATTCTCCAATCTAATCATTATTCGTTCAATGACGAAAATGTTTGCCATCCCTGGGATTCGGCTTGGTTATTTAGTTGGACATCCCGAAATGATTGCAAACCTCCAATCGATACAGTCCCATTGGAGTATCAATGCAATTGCTTTAGCAGCGGGTGAATTATGTATGGATGAGAAAGCATTTATTAAACAGACTCAAAATCTTATCGCCAACGAACGGAATAAACTTTTCACCTATTACCGACAACAGGAATTTACCATTTCAGCCTCTGAGGTGAATTTTTACTTATTAAAGGATCCCTATCTAAAGGATCAATTTTCGTTATTTGAATTCCTACTGAAAAAAGGAGTCATTCCGCGCCATACTTTTAATTTTCCTGGTTTGGAGGGGAAATGGCTGCGCTTTGCTATCAGAAGCAGTCAAGAAAATCAGCAGCTCATGGAGGTTCTGAAAGAATGGCGAAAGCTCCATCGTTAATTTTTATATCTGGCGGTGTCAGAAGCGGCAAGAGCAGTTTTGCAGAAAGAACCGCTGTGGAAATAGCCGCACGTTCAGGAGGAAATCTGCATTATATCGCAACGGGTGTTCCATTTGATTCCGAAATGAATGAAAGAATTAAAAGGCATCAGCAGGACCGTGAGAATACGAAGCATCACTGGAATACAGTGGAGCAGTCTGTAAATATTGGTGAACTTGCTCCCAATATTAAAGATCGGGATATTCTTTTGCTTGATTGTGTGACTACCCTATTAAACAATGAACTCTATTCAGCGGTAAATAAGTGGGACCAGCTTTTCCTGGATTCAGTGTATGAAAAGATCATAACTGGAATTTTGGAACTAAAAGGGAAGGCGGAAACCTTGATCGTTGTAAGTAATGAAGTATTGAACGAACCAATATCTCCAAACATCCTTGTTTTTACCTATAAAAAATTGCTTGGGCATATTCATCAAAGAATAGTCAGAGAATCTGACCTCGCCTTTTATGTGGAAGCGGGAATTCCAATTGAATGGAAGAAGGTGTTGGAATGAAAGGCGTAATGATTCAGGGAACTGCTTCCGATGTGGGCAAAAGTTTAATCGTGACGGCTCTTTGCAGAATGTTTGCTAATGAAGGTATTAAGGTTGCACCGTTTAAATCACAAAACATGTCCAATAATTCTTACGTCACGGTTGATGGTAAGGAGATTGGCAGAGCACAGGGAATACAGGCAGAAGCAGCCAAGGTGGAAGCGAGTGTCTGGATGAATCCGATATTATTAAAACCAAGATCTCATTTGCATTCGGAAGTAGTTTTCCTGGGGAAGGCTATAGAATCCTTATCAGGACGTGAGTATCGGGAAAGTTTTTATGAAAAAGGGCTTGAGGTGATCAAAGAATCACTTGCCCATTTGGAAAAAGAATATGATCTTTTAGTTGTCGAAGGGGCGGGCAGTCCTGTAGAAATCAATTTAAAAGATAGAGAGATTGTGAATATGAAAGTGGCAGAAATGGCCGATGTTCCTGTTATCCTTGTTTCCGATATTGATCGCGGGGGCGTTTTTGCCAGTATTGTTGGCACGCTTGAACTTATGGAACCTGAGGAAAGAAAAAGAGTTGCCGGCTTAATTATCAATAAATTCCGCGGCGATCTTTCATTATTTTCGGATGGTGTTCACTGGCTAGAAGAGAAAACAGGGATTCCGGTTTTAGGTGTTTTACCCTATGTGGAAAATCATATGATTGATGGGGAAGACTCTTTGTCAATTAGTCAGCAATTTAGGGGTAGGAAAAAAGCTGACCTTGATATTGCTGTGATTCAGCTGCCATTTATTTCGAACTACAGCGATTTGGAGCCGTTTTTATACGAAAAAGATGTTTCATTACGCTGGGTGAAAGATTCTTCGGAAATGGGACGGCCCGATGCAGTAATCATTCCCGGAACCAAGAGCACAATGAATGATTTAAATTTTATAAGAGTAAAACATCTGGATGATTCCATTCAAAAACATATGGAAGAGGGCGGATTTTTAGTCGGAATCTGCGGAGGCTATCAAATGCTTGGTGATGAGATGATCGATGAAGCCGGTACGGACACAGGAATCGCTAATATTAGAGTGCAGGGGTTAGAGATTATTCCTGCAAGAACATTTTTTCAGCAGGAAAAAGAAACGGTCAGAACAGCCGCCCATTTTCATGAAGATACTGGTCTTTCATGTCTTGATAGGATAGAAGGATATGAGATTCACTTAGGAAGGACGATTCTGGCAAGGGAAGGAAGTTCCTTTCTCCAAACAGTGGATGGGAAATCAGATGGTTACTATGGTAAAAATGGGAAAGTAATTGGAACCTATCTCCATCATCTTTTTCAAAATGACGTGTGGAGAAATCAATGGCTGAACGAGATTCGAAAGTCCAAAGGACTTCCCGAAAAAGATATGGTCCATATTAAAGCCTTCAAAGATCAACGGTTTGATGACCTTGCCCGACAAATGAAAGAACATATAAATTGGGAGCTCCTGACAAATATCATCAACCGATGGAGTTCAAGAGTATGAAGTTATTAAAAGGGTTGTTGATAAACCTGCAATTTTTCACAGCAATCCCAATTAAGCTAGAATTGCCGATGGATCGAGAACATCTAAGAGGAGCAGTTCAAGCTTTTCCATTATTGGGAGTATTCCAGGGATTCTTGTATTCATACCTTTTGTATGCATTGATAAACTGGACACCATTTTCTCATTTAGCTGCTGCTTTTCTTTTGTGGCTGGTAACGATTTTGCTTACGGGTGGTATTCATTTAGATGGTTGGATGGATGTAAGCGATGCTTATTTTTCCTATCAGGATCAGGTAAAAAGGCTTGAGATTATGAAGGATCCGCGAACAGGAGCATTTGGTGTTATCTCGGTCCTTGTCTTGCTAAGCTGCCGCTTTTTCTTTATCTATGAGTTAACTATGAACATTCATTTTGTTACATATTTTTTGATCGCAGCTATCCCGTTTTTAGGTAAAAATGTGATGGGTGCTATCCTGTTAACGGTCCAGGCGGCTAAAGATGATGGTCTTGGCCGTCTATTTCAACAAGCAGCAACAGTAAAAGTACTATGGATTTATCCTTTTTATATCTTTATTTTTCTTTTAATCTTATTTTTTTTAAGGATATTATTTATTCCAATTTGGATTTTGCTTATTGCAGCAATGATTTGTTACCTCATTTCCCGTAGAAATGCTCTCATGTGGTTTGGAGGAATTACGGGTGACGTATTAGGAGCTACAGTAGAAGGGACTGAATGTATTTTATGGCTGACCGTGTGGTTATTGCATTATTTCGTCATGGGTTAACCGAAGAAAATAAACGAAAAGCCTATTTGGGTTGGAATGATTCTCCCTTATGTCTAGAATCGAAAAATCTAGCAACCAAAAGCACTTACGAATGCTATTTTTCAAGTGACCTTGGGCGTTGTATCCAAACAGCCAATCTTTTATTTCCAAACGAAGAATATCTTCTATTAAAAGAACTAAGAGAAATGGATTTTGGCAAATGGCAAGGAAAGACATATGAAGAGCTGAAAGAAGATATATGTTATCGGCAGTGGATCGATGACCCTGTCCATCATTGTCCTCCGAATGGAGAAACTTTTCCTCAATTCAGTGAAAGAGTTCTAAGCGGTTGGAGCCGTGTTACCCAAGAGATTTTTAGTATGGGCATTCAGCGCTGTGCTGTGGTCACCCATGGGGGAGTGGTAAAGTATCTTTTAGCGAAGTTTGCTCCAGAGGAAAAGGAATTTTGGAGCTGGAAGGTACTGCATGGAACTGGAATTGAACTTATTTTTGAGCGTGATGCACTAAGGAGGGGTGAGCGATGCATTTTATTACGGGAGGTACCTTTAACGGAAAAAGAGCATGGGTGAAGAAGACGTACCAGGTTGATCATCATGATGGCTGGGTATCAGCCTATGAAAGCCAGAAACTTCCTCATAATCTCGCGGATTTCAATCAAAATTTAGTTATTTTAGAAGGAATTGAAACCTGGTTGAGGGTTTTAACAGAGGATTACGACATCGAGCATTCCCGAATTATATGGAATTCTTGTTTAAATGATTGGCTGTGCTGGGAGAAAAACGCCAATGACAGAAATTTAATCTTGATCGGAACAGATATATCAAAGGGGATTGTCCCGCTTGAAAAAGAAAATCGTATTTGGCGTGATTTAACCGGCTGGGTGTATCAGGATACAGCTGAAAAGGCTGAAAAAGTGGATGTTATTTGGTATGGGATTAATCAAACCATAAAATAAGGGGGAATTAAATATGAGAATTTACACACGAACTGGAGACGAGGGAAAAACAAGCATCATCGGTGGTCGGGTAGATAAGGATGATACCCGTGTTGAGGCTTACGGAACAGTAGATGAAGTGAATTGTTTTGTCGGACAGGCAATCGTCGAACTCGACCCGCAAATATTTGAAGACGTGCTTGCCGATCTTGAAAAAATACAGCATGAACTATTTGATTGCGGGGGAGACCTTGCAAATGTAACTAAAAAATGGGAAAACAAACTTCAAGAAGAGTCGATTGCCTATTTGGAAGCAAGGATCGATGAATTTACGGACGAGTCACCTGAACTTGAACGCTTTATTTTACCTGGAGGAACAAAGCCTGCTGCTTCCATTCATATTGCCCGAACAATTACAAGAAGGGCAGAAAGATTAGTAGTAAAATTGGCAAAGACTGATTTAAAGACACCGCCAATCGCACAAAAATATTTAAATCGTCTATCAGACTACTTTTTTGCATTGGCAAGGGTGATTAACTATCGGCTGCACGTTAAAGACGTTGAATATGTGCGCAGTGCAAAGGTGTTCCGGGATGGAAAACGAAAGGAAGAAAAGTAGATGAACATTAAAAAATTATGCTTGATCGCATTAATGATTGCCCTGTCAGCAGTCGGAGCAAGCATTAAAATTCCCGCCGTAGTAGATAGTGTAGCATTGGATGCATTACCAGCATTGCTTGCTGCTGCACTATTTGGTGTGAGAGCCGGGGCAATTACGGGAGCGTTAGGACATTTACTTTCAGCGTTAATCGGTGGTTTTCCATTAGGCCCGATGCATATCCTCATTGCACTTGAAAT
Source organism: Neobacillus sp. PS3-12 (assembly GCF_030915385.1). GTDB lineage: Bacteria > Bacillota > Bacilli > Bacillales > Cytobacillaceae > JAEVLT01. The sequence continues at coordinate 3,330,196 of NZ_CP133268.1, forward strand.
GGCTGTGCTTGTATGGATATTTGGGATTTTATATAAAAAAGGCAAAAAGATCCTGTCGGGTATCGTTTTTATCACGGGGAATGCGTTTGTGGCTCCAATACCGTTTATTTTTCTAATGAATAAAGGCTTTTATGCCGCCATTGTTCCATCATTGTTAATCGGTTCGGTCATTAATACTGTGCTCGCATTAATTATAATTCCGAGACTTTCATCATTAACACAGCATAGGCCGAAAAAGAGAGATGTCCATCTATGAGAAACGTTTTAACCTTCCCATTCCAAGGAAAGGACTCTCTTATAATTGCGACCGATAACAGTGGTGCAATAGGAATGAAAAAGAATGACTTGATCATTGTGCCATATGAAACGACTGCGTATTACTCATTTCGAGTAGCGGTGATGGAATGTATCGCAGCAGGCGGAGAACCTATTTCTGTTGTCCTTACTAATTTTTGCGGCGATGAAGCATGGGAGCAACTGACAAGGGGAATCCAAAAAGGACTTAACGAGCTAGATTTGAAAGTTCCGATTACTGGCAGTACAGAAAGTAATTTTGACATGCAGCAATCAGCAATTGGAATCATCGTCCTTGGCAAAAAAACAATTGGAAAAACGGAGCCCCTGTTTAACGAACAGTCGAAGATTGCGATTATCGGGCTGCCGTTGGTTGGAAATGAGGTAATCAATCAGAACGATCAAATTGTTCCATTACCCATTTTTCAAAAATTTAGCAGGTTAGAAGGAATCACGGTTTGGCCGGTGGGTTCAAAAGGAATTTTATCTGAATGGAACAAGATGTTTAAAGATAAAGAGTTTATGAAGGAACAAGTGATCACAGATGTGGATATTGAAAAATCCTCTGGCCCAGCTACATGTTTTATCGTTCTTTTTCAAGAAAGCTTAGAAACAGAAGTTAAAAAAATAGCAGAATGTTATTTTCATTCCGTCCAAATCATGAATTAAATGAAAGGGGGAAAAAATATGGCGAATCGCCGACTTGTGATTGCAGGTACAGGAAGCGGCGTTGGAAAAACAACCTTGACGATTGGACTCATGTCCGCCCTGATGAAAAAGGGCTATATTGTTCAAGGTTTTAAATGTGGTCCGGATTATATTGACCCCACATATCATACCTCCGTGACTGGCAGGGTTTCAAGAAACATTGACAGTTGGATGCTGAGTCACGAAATGGTAAAAGAGATTGTCAGCCGTGCAAGTGTCGGGGCGGATATTTCCATTATCGAAGGGGTAATGGGATTTTATGATGGAAAAGACCCAACGAATAATCAAGGTTCAACTGCAGAAATCAGCATCATTACCGAAAGCCCGGTAATTCTTGTCGTTAATTGTGGGAGTATGGCACGAAGTGCAGCAGCGATTGTAAAAGGATTTCAAGAATTTCTCAAAGAAACGAATATTGTTGGTGTGATTGCCAATCAAGTTGGCAGTGAAGGGCATTTTCAAATTGTCAAAACAGCGATTGAACAAGAATGCGGCATACCCGTTGTTGGATATTTAAAAATGGATGATGAACTTTGCATTTCCGGAACGGCACTTGGGGTTGATTCCATCGATTGAAAGAGGAGAACTTAAACCATTTTTTGAAAGTCTGGGTGATTTAGTACTGGAAACTATAGATGTTGCATCCATCTATACACTTGCAAAAGCTCCAGCCCTGGAGATTAAGGAATCCCAGTTTATGAGAAGAGAAAAGCTGGAGGTGCGAATTGCTGTTGCCAGAGATGCTGCTTTTAACTTTTATTATCAGGAAAACCTGGACATGTTAGAAGCCTTCGGGGCTGAGCTTGTTGAGTTTTCTCCGTTAAAAGGGGAAGTACTTCCTGAACGTGTAGATGGTTTATATATTGGCGGAGGTTTTCCAGAAGAATTTGCAACAGAGCTTTCCGAGCAAAGGAAGGTAAAAGACTCTATTCGGGCAGCGATTGAAAATGGCTTACCCACTTTGGCTGAATGTGGCGGTTTTATGTATTTAACCGACGTTCTTGAAACGACAGATGGAACGAGCTATGAAATGGCCGGGATCATTCCTGGAAAAGTGAAAATGCAAAACCGGCTTGCTGCACTAGGTTATCGCGAAATATCAGCAGCAGAAGAAAATTATTTATTATCTCCCAACCTAATAGCGAAAGGCCATGAATTCCATTATTCAGTCTTTATTCCAAAAAAGGAAACTCAGCATGCTTATCAAACAAAAGGTATGGGAGGGCTAAAAAAAGAGGGCTTTCTAAAAGGAAATTTAATCGCAGGTTATACTCATTTTCATTTTGGGTCATGCCCTGAAATGGTTGAAAATTGGGTGTTGAAATGTAAAGATTATCAAACAAATGGCTAGGATTTTTCTAAACAGCGGATAAAAATGACCGCTGTTTTTTTATTCAAATTCAACTATAACATAGGTAAATTAGATGAATGATCTTTTTGCATATTAATTTAGTTTCTGAGCATTTTATATATTGATTAAAAAAATCGGAAATGATTTTTATGCTAAAATTAGGAGGACATAATATTGAAAAAGAACAAAACGGGAATCGTTCTTTCACTTGTCTTAGCTGCTGGAACACTGTTAGGTGCTTGCGCTAATAATAACAACGCGGGGAATAAAAATGCAGGCGGAAAAAAAGCGTTCACTGTCGGGATGGTTACAGATATTGGCGGTATTGATGACAAATCATTTAACCAAACATGTTGGAAAGGGCTTCAGGATTTTGGAAAAAAGAATAATTTGAAACAAGGTGCTGGCGGCTACACATACCTTCAATCCAAATCTGATGCTGATTATTCTACAAATTTAAATACCCTTGTACATCAAGGCTTTAATTTAATTTACGGAATTGGCTTTTTAATGCAGGATGATGTTGATAAAGTGGCCAAGCAACAAAAGAATGCTCATTTTGGTATTATTGATGCTGAGGTAAAAGAACCGAATGTTGCAAGTATCTTGTTTAAAGAAAATGAATCATCCTTTCTTGCCGGGGTTGTTGCTGGTATGGTGACAAAATCAAATAAAATTGGATTTATTGGCGGTATGGAAAGTGCTGTTATTGAACGGTTTGAATCGGGATTTGTTGCTGGAGTTAAAGCTTCCAATCCGAACGCAACTGTTGATATTCAATATGCTGCAAGCTTCTCTGACGCTTCAAAAGGACAGGCAATTGCTTCAAGAATGTATTCCACTGGAGATGATGTCATTTTTGCGGCAGCAGGTGCTACTGGTAACGGTTTGTTTAAAGAAGCACACGACCGTTTGGCAAAAGATCCAACCCAGGCAATATGGACCATTGGTGTAGACACGGACCAGGCTGCAACAGGTATCGGAAAAGTAACAGTAAATGGGAAAGAACAGGATACAATCATTACATCTGCTATGAAACGCGTAGATAATGCTGTAGTGGATGTTTCAACTAAAGCCAAAAATGGCAACTTTCCAGGTGGAAAAACAGTAATTTATGGATTAAAAGAAAATGGTGTTGGTTTAGCGCCAATTAACTCAGCTGTTCCAAATAAAGCCGCAATTGAAACGGCAGTAAGTGACTGGACAAATAAAATTAAGTCTGGAGCTTTGAAAGTTCCTAGTACGCGTGCTGAGTTAAAGACATTTAGTACAAAATAAATGAATAAAAATAGCTGTTTGTCATCGAACAAACAGCTATTTTTATTGTGAAGCACGATGCCATCGGTGAAAAAATATAATAACATTAGGCAAAATATAAAAGTATAAAGAGGAGAAATTGTATGCTTACCGAGGCAAATGCGACTAGAACAGACGGTTTATTAACTGTTAGACTTTTTGGTCAGACTCCCACACCATATGATGAAGCAACAATTGTCGGTTATTATCCTGGAACGATAACGTATCTTACGGATCCTTTTTCCGCTCAGATTTTTATTAGAGAGGAGAGAAAATCCGGACTGGAAAATATGTACTGTCCTCCAGTATTGGGGGACACTTGGATTATTAATCACATTATTCGTGACACTTACCATAAAACGGTTGAGATTTTTCTTAATGGCTGCCTTGCCAGGAAAGTACGAGTTATAGAGCTCACAGAAAAAAATATAATTAACATTATTGATTTATAGTTCCACTCTTAAAAAATCGAAATGAAAGGGACTGATGCAGTTATGAACAATATAACGAAATTTAAAATATTAAAGCCAGCAAATGAAGTATATGAAGCTTTCGTAGACCCTTATAAAATTAAAAATTTTTGGTTTTCTTCAAGTTCTGAAAGATGGGAACAGGGAAAGGTCATTACATTGGAATATGATCTATTTGATGCTCAACTGAATATAGAAATAGTAGAAATCGAGGAGAATAGAAAAATTGTGTTTAAGTGGGGGGCAAATGGGGAGGGACATATTGTAAGGATTTCGTTAAATAACTTGGATCATGAAAGCACAATTATTGAAGTGATCGAAGAAGGGTTTAAAGAAGATGATGTAGATCAATTGTTAGATAATAAAGAAGGCTGGGTTTTTATGTTGAGCTGTTTAAAGGGATACCTAGAATTTGGTGTTAATAAATTAAGAGAGGGATTAGTGAAGGAGTGAATAAAAAAGTGGAAAACCTCCTCCCAATTTCGGGAGGAGGTCAATTTAATCAAATTATTAAAGCTTTTTGCGTTTTTGTTTCTTAATAATCATGATACAACGGAGTGGAAATTACGGAAGGAGTTCATGCTGAAACCCTATGAAACTAAGGTCTATTTATTAAAATAGATTTTTATGGCCAATTTTTTATTTTCAATCCTAAATTTTAAGAGCGTTATTCATATTAACATGTCTTTATTATTGTCCTCTTAAAACTTTTACACTAAACTTTTAGAATATAATACTTTTTTTGCTGGAGGATACATGTCTATTAAAGTTCAAGATTTAAATAAATCCTTTCGTGTCCATGTAAGAAAGGAAGGCTGGACAGAAGCATTACGCAGTTTATTTAAACGGGAATACGAAACCGTTGATGCGGTGAAGGACGTGTCATTCACCATAAATACAGGAGAAATTGTTGGGTTTTTAGGACCAAATGGAGCTGGAAAAACCACCACGATTAAGATGTTAGCTGGTTTGATGCATCCATCTTCTGGGAAAATTGAAGTGAACGGTTTTAAGCCGCAGGAGCAGAAGAATGAGTTTAAAAAAATCATGAGTTTGGTAATGGGGCAAAAGAGTCAATTGATATGGGATATTCCTCCGATGGAGACTTTTCTGGTGAATAAAAGCGTCTACGAAATAGACGAAAAAATCTTTCGCCAAACCTTAGATGAGTTGGTTGAATTGCTAGAATTATCACCCTTACTTGGAAAACCAGTTCGCAATTTGAGTTTGGGTCAGCGGATGAAGTGTGAATTAGCGGCATCGTTATTGCATCGACCCTCCATTCTTTTTTTAGATGAGCCGACGATTGGATTGGATGTAAATACGCAAGAAAAAGTGCGTCAGTTCATTGCCAAATATAATCGTGAACACAAAACAACGATACTTTTAACCTCTCATTATATGGGGGATGTAACTGCTCTTTGTGACAGGGTATTGATCATAAATCACGGGAAACTTCTATACGACGGTGAGCTGCAAGTTTTATCGGAAAGATTGACTCCTTATAAACTATTGGAGGTTCGTCTACCTTCCAGTTCAAAGGGTCCTTGGGAAAACTTCGGTGAAGTGGTTACTTTCGAAGATGGGAAACTGACGCTTCGAGTTGCAAGGGACCGTGTACCGTCAGTCTCATCCGAATTGCTTGCAAAGTTTGAAATTAATGATTTAAATATTCAGGATCCCCCGATGGAAGAGGTTATTACGTTAGCTTTCCAGGAGGCATCCCATGCTAACTAAATACCGAGCAATTATACGGATGAAATATGTAGAGATGTTTTCATATCAGCTTTCTACGATGGTTTGGATGTTTGGCACGATGGTCCAGCCTTTGATTACGATGATGGTGTGGATGAATATCTATCCGAATCAAGGGGACTCGTTCATTTTGTATTTTACGTCCCTGATTATGGTCGAGCGTCTTACAAGTGCTTGGGACATATGGGAAATGGATCGGCAGATAAGGGAAGGCACATTCTCATATCAAATTGTTCGACCATTTCATCCGATTCATTGGGCGATCGCCGAAAATATTGTTTATAAAGGATTGTTTTTAGTTGTTCTATTACCTTGTTGGATCATTTTGTCTTTCTTTATTCCTGCTCTTCAGTTACATCTATCGGTAAGCGAGTGGGGACTATTTTTAGCTGCACTGTTACTTGGAGCGATAATTCGCTTTGCTGTTAGTTTTATGTTCGGGATTTTGTGTTTTTGGATGACGAAAGTCACCGCAATCTATGCCATGATTGAAACGGTTTCGTTATTTATTTCAGGAAGGATCGCCCCGTTTTCTCTCCTGCCGCCTGTCGTCAAACAAATCAGTACCTTCTTACCGTATCGCTATATGATTGGCTTTCCTTTAGAAATTTTAACAAAGGCCGACGATCCTCAAACACTTATGGTTGGATTTATGGGGTCTTTCATTTGGGCTTTCGTTCTTATCGGGGCAATAGGGTGGTTATGGAAGGCCGGTTTAAAGAAAAACCAGGCGATGGGAGGATAATACATGAGGCGCTATTGGAGAATATTTAAAGAATTTTTTCGAACTTGTCTTGTAGAAGAGCTTGAATATCGCAGTGAATTTATCGGAAACCTCTTCTCAAGTCTATTTGGAATTGTAGTCTCGATTTTAATGGTACAAATCTTTTTCTATCAAACAGATCAGTTGGGCGGTTGGGCATATTCCGATGTTCTGATTCTTCTTGGTATTTATAATACCTTGCAAGGGTTGATTGATTTTGCTCTTCGGCCGAATATGCCAAGACTTCTTTTACATATTAGGATGGGAACCTTGGATTATGTACTAACAAAACCGGTTGATAGTATGTTTTTTGTGAGCCTGAGGCATCTTGTTTTTTGGCGTTTGATTGATGTCTTGTTAGGGATTGGATTACTTATTTATGGTCTGATCCAAAAGCATTTCATGCCTTCTTTGCTTGATGTTGGGTTCTTTTTCATTAGCATACTTGCTGCTCTTTTAATCATCTATTCTTTATGGATGTTGCTGATGACCACTGCCTTTTGGGTGATTCGGATGGATGATTTGTCCTTTCTTTTTAACTCCTTTTTTGAGACAACTCGGTTCCCGATCACTATGTATAAAGGGTGGCTGCGAATCGCTTTGACGTATGTTTTACCTGCAGCATTTCTTACCTTTACTCCGGCAAGTTCTTTAATTGGTAAGTGGGATGGCGGGACAACCCTTATGTCAGTCATTGTTGCTGCTGTTTTCTTTTGGCTGGCACGCCGATTTTGGAAGTTTGCACTTGCCAATTACACGAGCGCCAGCAGCTAATAAAAGAGGTGTCCCCAATAGTCTGTTTTTAACGGAAACCAAGGGGCACCGAAGATGATGTTTGAAAACTTTTTATGTTACCTAAAATTCTATTAATCGGAGTTTTGGGTCACATAGAAGCGTTCTATGTGACCGAGAGAGGAATAAAACGAGGCTTAAGGTAACTTAGAAGCGTTCTATATGACCGAAAGTTGAATAGAACCAGACTTAAGGTCACATAGAGAAACATTTCATAAAATGATAAAAAAGCTAATCCGCATTGTATTAGCTTTTTTATATTCTTTTGTTATACCTTCTCCTTCTCTAACCGGTCGTTCGGCAAAAAGAGAGCAATAATTGAGCCGGCCAATGGCAGAAGGGAGAGAATCGTAAAGACGGTCGCAACACCAAAGATGTCAGAGATACCCCCCATGAAGACCGAGCCGATTCCCCCAGCCCCAACGCCAAAACCAATGGAAAGTCCAGAGGCCATCCCAATGTTCTTAGGCAGCATCATTTGCATATAAACCACGCTGACTGAGAAAGAGGAAAGAACACTAAATCCAAAGAACAGTAAATCGAGAACTGATAGCACTCCATGTAAATATGGAAATGCTAAAGCAAAAGGCGTTGCAATTAGCATGGAGATGACAAGTAAACGTTTCATGCCGAGTTTGTCTGACCAAACCCCGCCAAAGAAAGTCCCCAGGCGCCGGCTCCTACAAAGACGAAGCTAAGGATTTCTGATTGTTGAATAGTTAGGTTGTGCATGTAAAAAGGCAAAAAGACTACGACTCCAATTTGGCACCATGACCTTAGGATGATGACACAAGACAAGAGGCTTGCTCCGAGAAAATTATTTGTTCCTTTTAATTCCTTTACTCTTTTCAGGTTAGATGCCTCTAATTTTTTAGCTAACCAAGGGAGAATCTGACTAGTTAATAAAAGGGACAAAAGTGCAACTGGAAGGAGCCAAAGTAGTCCATGGATCCCTGAGCGTGTTACAAAGAGTGAAACTACTAATGGACCGAAGGCTTGCCCTGAATTTCCGCCTACTTGAAAAATGGCCTGGGCGAGTCCTTTTTTAGAACCAGAAGCAAGATGAGTACCCCGTGAGGCTTCCGGGTGAAATGCGCCAGAGCCCAGTCCTGAAATCGAAATAAAAAGCAGCAGCCATGGCAGTGATGGTGCGAGTGCTGTTAATACGAGTCCTATGATGGAGCAAAACACCCCTGCTGAAAACAGCCATACTTGTGGCTTGCGATCTGCAAACATACCAAAAAGCGGCTGAGAAACTGAAGAAGTTAAATAGGAAATTAAAACCACCAATGTAGCCTGGGTATAGTTTAGATGAAAGTGGTCTTTATAAAGCACTACTAATGCAGGAACCATTCCTGTAGTTACCAAGTCATTTAAAAAATGAGAACCGCTGAAGGTAAAAATTGCTCGGCGGTAAAGGGGCTCTTGCCCTTTCTCTTTAACCAGTGATTGAGAATTAGTTGCCATTTGTTGGCACCTCCTCGTGTAAAGCAATTTTCGACAAACTTCTTCAACCCCTTATCTGGGTCCTCTTAAAGATTAGTTTATTCTAATTCAATTGTCACGCTCTAATATTCATTCATTTAGAAAAACCTTCATAAAGTTTAATGGAGGTGTTGAAATGGGAAAGAAGATCAGTGAAATTGAATGTCTTGTTTGCAACGGGATTCATTTTAGAAAAGGGAATTTCAAAGCGCAATATGAAAGATATGATGAATATGTCCGAATGAATGAGAATTCTGAAGCAGAAATAAAATTCTTTTTGGAATCTGAAGAAGAAAATCCATTGACAAGAATACCGGAACAGTCAAATGTATATTCTTATATTTGTGAAGAATGTGGATTTATCATGAGTTTTAATAAGGAAAAACGAGTGGAAAGTAAAAAACAAGAACGGGGAAGAAAACAAAAAGAAAGAATGTATGATTGGACAAAATTCAAAAACATTTAGAGTTTAACACTCAAACGCAAGAGGAGTGTTTTTCTTTTGCATCAAAATTTACTGACAACGATAAAGAAGCAAAATGAAAAGCCCGAAAACAATAGTTCGGGCTTTTTTTACAGTTCAGTTATAAATACTATTTATAACTGAAAAGTTCTTCTATAATATATTTGAGATTTTGCAGTTCCACTTTCCAGGCAGATCCTGCTTTCTCTTCTAAAGAAGAAAGAGCACTTTTGATGAGATATTTCCTCGGTGTGTTGTACTGATTCGTTTCTTCTTGAATAAAGTCCAAAAGCTCATGATATTTAGTTTGCTCTTTGTCCTCACTTAAACATCTTTTTAATGCTGAAATGCAGGTAGATATTTTTTTCTGAAAAGAATGGTCAGAATTCTGGCAATCTGGCAGCCATTTTTCCAATATTCTCGGGTTCAATAATTGAATCCCGTTTTTATCAATCTCATCTACCATAATCTCTAACCGCCCGACAGTATAACGAATGACATGCTTTATACTGCTATCTTTTTCATTAGCTAAGAAATGAAAATGAATATTTTGGTGAAGCATTCCGATAAACATGATGGCACAATCGAGTAAATAAGGTTGTTTGCTTTTTCCGAATAGATCCACAAAACGGTTAAATATCCAATTGACATACATGATTTGAGTACGTTTTAAAAATTGCTTTAGAATCGGATCATTAGAGACAAATACCTCTTCAAAAAGAACTAAAAGCTTATTCCTCCGATTAAATTCCATATGGAGTTCCACTTGACGAATAAATATTTCAATATCAGAAGGGGACTGCCCAACTAAAAGCTGATTTCGTTCATCATTAATTTTCTGATTCAAGGAAGTAAAGATGGCAATTAGCAATTCGTTTTTTGAGGAAAAATAATTATAGAAGGTACCTTTTGAGATACCGCTGAAATCAATAATATCTTGAATCGAAGTAGCTTGAAAGCCTTTTTCAATAAACAACTGATGTGCCTTATTAATGACATGCTGTTTTCTATCATTCATATTATTCACCTTTGATTCTCATTAGACTACCTGTACAAAAATTATTATACTTTATTTCCCGTTTGTAAACAATTACTGTTTTTCTGCGGTATTTTTTTGTTGCAAAAAATGAACCGACGGTATATGATATGTTTTGTGCATAACAACAGTATAAAAAAATGAACAGCAAGTTCAATTGGGGGAATACAAATGGAAACATCCATTAAACATAAAAGCTCTCCATACGGGATTATTGCAATCTTGATGATAGGAGCTTTTATTTCGATGTTAAATGAGACGTTATTGAATGTGGCATTGCCATCTATCATGAAGGATTTAGATGTTAATGCGTCAACAGTTCAATGGCTGTCAACAGGATATATGCTTGTAAATGGGGTCATGATCCCAGCAACAGCATTTTTAATTCAAAAATATACAGTAAGAGGATTATTCATAACTGCTATGTGTTTATTCACGGCAGGGACGATCCTGGCTGGATTCGCTCATGTCTTCCCGCTATTACTAGTTGCCAGAATGATTCAAGCATCCGGTTCGGCAATCATGATGCCGTTATTAATGAATGTCATGTTAACAAGCTTCCCTCCTGAAAAAAGGGGCGGAGCAATGGGGCTCTTTGGATTAGTATTTATTTTTGCCCCAGCGGTTGGACCAACATTATCAGGTTATTTAATTGAACATAATAGCTGGAGAGTTTTGTTCCACCTTGTATCGCCAATTGCGATTATTGTTCTGCTAATTGCTTTTTTCCTTCTAAAAGACAAAAGAGAAAAAGTAGACATTCGTCTAGATTTCTTCTCATTAGTGTTGTCGAGCATTGGCTTTGGCGGATTACTTTATGGATTTAGTTCCGCTGGTGAGAAAGGCTGGGATAGCCCGCAAGTTTATGTAACGATTATTGCAGGAGCAATTAGTTTGGTGTGGTTTATTCTTCGCCAGAACAAACTGGAAAAACCGATGCTTAACTTCAAGGTCTATAAATATCCGATGTTCGCCTTATCATCTGCGATTTCGATCGTAATTGCGATGGCAATGTTCTCAGCAATGCTGCTTATGCCAATTTATTTACAAACCATTCGCGGCATTTCACCACTGAAGTCAGGTTTACTTATGCTCCCTGGTTCCATATTAATGGGGATCATGAGTCCAATTACCGGGAAATTATTTGATAAATTTGGCGGCAGGGTCCTCGCTATCATAGGATTAGCAATTACTACCTTTACAACCTATATGTTTAGTAAATTAACATTAGATACTTCTTATACTAATTTAATTCTCTTATATTCCGCACGAATGTTTGGAATGTCCATGGTGATGATGCCGGTTATGACGAACGGTTTAAATCAGCTTCCTGCTCGTTTCTATCCGCATGGAACAGCGATGAACAATACGTTACAGCAGGTTTCTGGTGCCATTGGTTCAGCTCTCTTAGTAACAATTATGTCAAACCGGACAAAAACACATGCAACCGACCTGGCAGCATCTGCTATGAAACATTTGACTGGTCAGCCAACTCCGGAAATGTTCGCAACCATGAAGCAACAAATAGCCATGAAGGCCATGCTCGAAGGGATCAACGACTCATTTCTTGTTTCAGTGGGCATTGCCTGCATTGCATTAGTTCTTGCCTTCTTTATTAAACGAGCTAAACAAGCAGAAGATCCTACAGATTCCGATCTAAAAATATCCGGAAACAAGGTCATCAACAAGCTTGCAGAGAACTAAAACGAGCTAATATCTAAAGACTAAATCTTCAGGGCATGAATTCGGTTTAGAATCGAATTCATGCCTTTTCAATTTCTATAAAAATTGATGGCTAAAATTTGTAAATAAATATTCCAATAAAGTACTAATTTATTTTTCTCTAGGATTTATAATAAAAGGGAGATTTTACATAGGAGGCCTTAAAATGAAGATCTTAGTAATTGGTGCCGGGGCTGTTGGAGGTTATTTTGGCGGGCGATTGCTCGAAAAGGGTGAAGATGTTACATATTTAGTGAGAGAAGGCAGACAAAAACAACTGCAAGATCTTGGTCTTGATATTGAAAGTATCCATGGGAATGCCTTGCTGCATCCAAAAACAATTCTTGCAGGCGAAGAAGCAGGCCCGTTTGATGTGATTTTATTGACCACAAAATCTTATCACCTAGATGGTGCAATAAAAGACATACGCCCATATGTAACGGAAGAAACGGTCATATTACCATTATTGAATGGAATTTTACATTTTGAAACATTAGATAAAGAATTTGGCGCAAATAAGGTAATTGGCGGACTTTGTTTCGTTGAATCAACTCTTGATAGTAAAGGAAGAATTATTCAAACCAGCCCAGGGCATGACTTTGTTTTTGGAGAGCGATCTGGAGAAAAGACAGAGCGGATCATGAAGATCGCAGAAGTATTTAGCGGAACAAAAGCCAATTTCCGTTTAAGCGAAAACATAAGCCAAGACTTGTGGCATAAATATATGTTTATTTCAACCATGTCGGGGATTACCACTTTAATGAGGCAGCCGATTGGTCCTATCCGTGAAACTGAATCTGGAAATCATACAATCAAACGTCTGCAATCTGAAATATTTAAAATCATGAAAAGTGTGGATGCTCCGATTGCGGAAGAGATTGAAAGCATGCAAATGAAGCAAATAACAGGATTAGGCTATACGATGAAATCTTCGATGCAAAGAGACATGGAGAAGCTAGCCCAAGTAGAAGTCGAGCATTTACATGGGTATTTGCTGGAGATCGCACAAAGAGAAAAGATTGATGTGCAGGTTCTCGAAGCTGTTTATGCAAATTTAAAAATTTATCAGGAACAGCTTTAAATATTATATTTGCACTATTTAGTGAGTCAAAAGGGCCCTTAAGTATTTAAGGCCTTTTAATTTTTCTCCTTTTCAGCTTTATTTCAGATTGCCCGATTACACTGAATACAGAATTGATTGGACTCAAAAAGGAGAATTAAGCTGATGATTGATTTCTTTTCAGTATGGAGCCTTATCCGGGCATCTGGATTTTTAGCATACTTCTTTATGACCCTCTCCCTTGCCTTTGGACTGCTAAATTCACTTTCGATCATGAAGAAAAAGAAAGCAGTGCTGCTAATCTATCACCAGACAAGCAGCTGGTTTGGGTTATTGACCATTGTTTTTCATATGACACTGATTTGGAAGGACACGTATGTCCCCTATTCCTTAACTGAACTTTTCATCCCTTTCTTCGCAAAAAATGCACCTTTCTTGTCGGCATTTGGCACTATTGCGTTTTATTTATTCTTATTAGTGATTGGCACCTCAGATTTTTTTATAACAAAATTGGGCCGTGAAAGGTGGAAGAAAATTCACATGGCTGTGATTCCTGCTTGGGTGATGATGGTTGTTCATGGTTTGGCAATCGGAACAGATTCGTCAAAGTCATGGGCACTTTCCATTTACGCAGCTGGTATCATTCTTATCATTGTCCTCGTACTTTTTCGATTTGTGGACTCATTATTGTTACGGCAGTCATCCCAAGCCAATAAAAACAACAAATCCAAGATTTAATTTTAATGCATATCTGGAAACAGTAAAAAAACACTTGGAAAATACTCCAAGTGTTTTCTTCTTATCTTAGCAGCATCTGGAAACTTTTCCATCTTTCCCGTTATAGCGCGCATTTTGAGCTTCACAGAAAAATTCTTTTCTTGACTGAATCGGTTTCCCGGGATGATGGATTTCCATATGTTCAACATATTTTTCATAGCTGGGAACCCCGACAAGCAGGCTAAAGAATTGTTTCCGATACTCCAATATCTTTTTCATTTTATTAAGCATATGTTTTCACATCTCCATTGTTGTCTCGAGGTACATATGGTTCTTCGTGAGTAGGCAGTTTATGATTGGAAATTACCTTAAACCAAATAGCCAAAGCTGATATGAGTACGATGACAACCACGGCCATAAAGATACCTGTTAAGGTAGCATCCACATAGTCATTAACGAGTACCTGCTTCATTTGTGCCATATTTGTTGCCGGTGCAACTACTTTTCCGTTATCATAGGCAGCTTTAAAATTTTTGGCATGTGATAAGAATCCAATCTTAGGATTAGGATCAAAGAGCTTCTGCCAGCCAGCAGTCAATGTTACGATTAACAGCCATGTGGTAGGAAGCAAGGTAATCCATGTGTAAGCTTTTTTGCCCATTTTGAAGAGCAATGTTGTTCCAAGGAGCAAGGCGATACCAGCCAGCATTTGGTTGGCGATACCAAATAAAGGCCAAAGAGTATTGATTCCGCCAAGAGGGTCAATAACACCCTGATACAAGAAATAACCCCAGCAAGCGACACAAAGGGTTGTTGCAATGATGTTTGGAACTAAGGCATCTGTTCTTTTGAATGGCTTGTAAACAGTTCCTACAAGATCCTGAATCATGAAACGGCCGACACGAGTTCCGGCATCTATGGTTGTTAGAATAAATAATGCTTCAAATAGAATGGCAAAATGGTACCAGAATGCCATTAATGCTTTTCCACCAACAATATTAGAGAAAATAGTTGCCATTCCAATTGCGAGTGTTGGAGCACCACCGGTCCTTGAGAGAATCGATTGCTCACCTACATGTTTGGCAATGGTGGTGATATCACTTGGTGAGACGGTATATCCCCAACTGCTGATCGTGTGTGCCGCTGTAACGGCATCCGCACCAATAACGGCAGGAGGACTATTAATAGCAAAGTAAACGCCAGGGCTCAGTACACACGCAGCAATCATCGCCATTGCTGCAACAAATGATTCTGTCAGCATGGCACCATAACCGATTGGACGGGCATGTGATTCTAATTCGATCATTTTAGGTGTTGTTCCTGAAGAAATAAGCGAGTGGAAACCAGAAACAGAACCACAAGCAATTGTAATAAATATGAAGGGGAAGAGGTTTCCTGAAAAAACAGGACCTGTCCCATCAATAAACTTAGTAAGTCCAGGCATTTTAAGCTCTGGAGCGACGATGATAATTCCAAGGGCAAGAGCTAAAATGGTTCCGACTTTTAAGAATGTACTTAAATAATCCCGTGGTGCCAACAAGAGCCAAACTGGGAGAACAGATGCAATAAATCCATAAATAATCATCATGATAGCAATTGTTTCGCCTTTAAATGTAAACATTTTTGCTAAAGCAGGATCTTGTGACACATATTGTCCAAAATAAAGGGCCAAAAGCAACAGGATAATCCCAATGATGGAAGCCTCACCGACACGGCCTGGCCGAATAAAGCGCATATAAATACCCATTAAGATAGCAATTGGGATCGTGCAGGCAATCGTAAACATTCCCCATGGGCTTCCAGTTAACGCTTTCACGACAACTAATGCTAATACTGCTAATAAAATAATCATAATACCTAAAATTCCAACCATTGAAATGAAGCCTGTCACAGGGCCCATTTCCTCTTTGATCATTTCTCCAAGTGACTTCCCATTTCTGCGCATGGAACCCCAAAGGATAATAAAATCCTGGACAGCTCCAGCTAAAACAACCCCGACTATGATCCAGATTGTTCCCGGAAGGTAACCCATTTGCGCTGCAAGGATTGGTCCGACTAGCGGGCCAGCACCAGCAATCGCCGCAAAGTGGTGGCCAAACAGAACAACTCTGTTTGTTGGAACATAGTCCTTTCCATCATTGTGAATTTCGGCAGGTGTCTTTCGAGTATCATCTAGTTGAAAAACTCTTTGTGCAATAAATTTGCTGTAAAACCGATAGCCTACTGCATAAGTACAGACTGCTGCAGTTAACAGCCAAATTGCATTGATCGTTTCACCGCTGTTTAGTGCCATAACTGCAAAACCTGCGGCACCTAGCGCTGAAATGACCCCCCATAATAGTATGGATTTTAGTGCTTTCACATTACTCGCCACCTTTCTGTTATACAACAATATTATATTCCTTAATTCGGAATGTTTGAACTATTATGTAGAATTATTTTAAAAAAATACTTATTTTTAACAATTTAAAATGAATGTCAATTGATTCACAGAATTATTTTCTTTAAACTGTTAGAGAATCTAATGTTGAAATAATAGTGGAGAGAGATCAAGATGAACCTAGAAGTTGAAACATACGAAATTATGGAACTCTGCTTACTGGCAGGAAAAATCATGCTTCAAAGCGGAGCAGAGACCTATCGTGTAGAGGATACAATGATGAGGATGGCTGCAACATTTGGCATAATGGAGACTCACAGCTATGTAACTCCTACGGGGATTATTTTCTCAGCTGAAGGTTTCACGCCAACAAAAACAAAACTTATACGAATACTAGAACGCTCTACTGATTTAAAGAAGGTTGCTATGGTCAATGAGGTTTCGAGGGAAATTAGCAGTGGAGCCCTATCTCTTCAGGAAGCACTGAGCCAATTAAAAGAAATAGAAACTCAAAATATGACGTTTCCAATGAAACTGCAGGCAGCAGCTGCTTCAATTGCCAGCGGTTGTTTTTTAATTATGTTTGATGGCAATTGGAATGATTTTATTCCTGCCATGATCTCAGGCGGGGTTGGGTATCTAAGTTATGTTAGGTTCCATCGGTTTGTCCCAATTAAATTTTTTTCTGAGTTCCTTGCATCTTTTCTTATCGGTTTGCTCTCATTGTTTTTTGTAAAAATAGGTGCAGGGCATCAACTCGATAAAATTGTAATTGGATCAGTGATGGCATTAGTTCCAGGGATTATTAATTACCAATGCAGTCAGAGATTTAATGGCGGGTCATCTTGTTTCAGGGTTATCAAAGGGAGCCGAGGCATTTCTAACTGCTTTTGCGATCGGGTCCGGAATTGCAGTTGTACTCACCTTTATAGGTAAATGAAAAGATAAGATTTTTAGAAGGAAGGTGTCTGCCATATTTGCACAATTATTAACAAGTTTCATTGCAACAGGTGCATTTGGCATTCTTTTTAATGCGCCTAAACAAACGCTAATCAAGTGTGGATTAATCGGAACGGGCGGCTGGATTATCTATTATTACTTGGATCATAATAACCATAATGCAGTTTTGGCAACGGTAGCAGCATCCATCTTTGTAGGTGTTGTAAGTCATGTATTAGCAAAGGTTTTTAAAACTCCAGTCATTATATACAGTGTTGCAGGAATTATACCGCTTGTCCCAGGGGGGCTTGCGTATGATGCTATGAGAAACTTTGTTGAGAATGATTATAACGCTGCCCTTAATTTAGCTGCAAAAGCCTTTATGTTATCAGGCTCGATCGCCTTTGGCCTCGTTTTTTCAGAGGTCATTAACCAAGTCGTTCGAAAACTATCAGACAAACGAACCTATTTAAAGAAATCTTGAGGAAGCCAAAATAATAAATATTAGATGGAAAAATAGGGGGCTTTACTATAAAAAATATACTTATAGCAATGAGTATTGCTGCAGCTATACTTTTTTCCACAAGGATGTTCCAAAATGTGCAAAAACAAGTGAAGGTTTCTTCTCCGGCCTTAAATACTGTTTCCTTAAATCAGCATGAAACCGCATTAGCAGAGAAACAGGGGATTATGCTAGATCATAAACTACTTAATGTTCCATTAATTGCTCAGATGTCTGCCCCTAAACTTTATAATGGGTGTGAGGTAACGAGTCTTGCCATGATTTTAAATTATAACGGGTATCTTGTAACGAAAAATGAATTAGCGGAAAAAATTAAAACAGTCCCCCTTACTTATTCTAATGGGCTAAAAGGTAACCCTAATATGGGGTTTGTTGGTGATATCGATGATGGTCCTGGTTATGCGGCTTACAATGGCCCCATTTATGATTTAGCTAAACAATATGCGGGTGATAAGGTCGTAAATCTAACCAGCAGTACATTTATAGACTTACTAAAAACAGTAAGTAACGGCCAGCCCGTTTGGGTAATTACAACTTCCAGCTTTGCGCCTGTTTCTGATTTTGTAAAATGGCAGACACCGCAAGGTTCAGTGGATGTAACGTTCAGTGAACATAGTGTTGTCATTACGGGATATGACAGCAATTATATCTATATTAATGATCCATACGGATTTAAGAATCGAAAAATCAATCGGGCAAATTTTGAAAGGGCTTGGGAACAACTGGGAAGCCAAGGCATTTTTATAAAGAAAACTCGCCGATTGGCGAGCCCCTAAGGGCGAAGACAGAGGCGTAGTTGCACTTATGCGACATAGGAAAGTATAAATTTTTGATAAAAATTTATACTTTCCTGGCTAAAAAATCAATGAAAAATGGACAAAGGCAGAGGATAATCCCCTGCCTTTTTTGCTTTTCTTTTGTATTCGTAAGTAAAAAATATTTATATTTAAAGTTAAAGTATTCTGTACAATAACTGCTGCCGCGGTTTTAAATTCCACCCGGTGGTTTTTAACCTAAACGATGTAAGCCCTACCTCTCTTACATCCTTACGGCTCCGAAGCCGATCCAGTGTGAATAAGTCATTCTTAACAACAAAAGTAGAATGCCAGTTCATTTTTTACATTACGGTAGTCTGTTATTCAAAAGATGTATTTGAAAGCACAATAACTAATGATATATTAGTTAACTTTATTTGTCAATAAAAATAAGTCTGTTTATTCCTCACGAATTTTTCGCATTCCAATCATCTGTCGAGGCTGCCTAAAAATTAATCGTTGACTAATGATAATCAAGACAATAAATCCTAGACTAATGATCACTCCCATTCTTTGTGTGGGATGCAAAAGTCCGCCAGATACTGTTATGAGAATTAAAGCTATACCAATATAAGAGGTAATCGGATATCCCGCCATGTGAAACAAGTTATCTTGCTTTGAATGTCTTCTAAGCTTGACTTGAGAAGAAAGGATAATAATCCAATTAAGAATTAACATAACACCAGCTGACGTAGTTACATATTCATAAATCGTACCTGGCAATACATAAGAAAAGATGAGAAATGCTCCAAGGGCCAGGCCGGTAAGCAAAAGTGCTTTTATAGGTGTGCCTTTTTGGTTCTTTTCAGCAAAAAATTTTGGAGCGTCACCGTCTTCAGCTAAGGAAAGCAGGATATTTGTTACTGAAAAAAGAGCCCCAACCATGGTCGAAAATGCTGCACTGATAATAATGATGTTAAAAATGGAATCCATGTAAGGGATATTAAAGACGGATAATGCCGTAACAAACGGACTCTTAGAAGCATCTATTTTTGTCCAGGATACCATGGTTAAAACTAGCAGAATTGATAGGATATAAACAGCAACAAGGGCGAAAAGCATACCTATGCCGGCTTTTGGAACATCATCCTTGTTTTTCAATTCGGAGGAAGCAATCCCAATTACTTCAATACCTCCAAAAGAGAAGAAGACAAAGATGAGTGCTGACCACATTCCTGTAATTCCATTTGGCGCAAAGTTATGGAAGGCATTTTTTTCAGACAATGAGACAGCATGTGGTGAAATGATATGGAAAAATAAAAGGGCCCCAAAGACGATAAAAACGATTAATGTTGTGAGTTTAACAATTGCAAAGAGTGATTCAATTTTACCGAAATTTTTTACACCTAAAAGATTTATTCCAAAAGCGACCGCTGCATATAAAACTGAAAAAAGCCAAAGTGGAACATGCGGGAACCAAAACTTAGTGAAAGTCGCAAGAGCCACAACCTCGCTGGACATAATTAAGACTCCTGCCAGCCAATACATCCAGCCTGAAAGAAATCCCATTCTATTCCCAAATGCCTTTCTAGCGTAGGTTCGAAATGAACCTGGGGCGGGGTCACGGACCGTCATCTCAGCCAAGGCACTAAAGACAAAGAAAGCAGTGATTCCAGCGACTAAATAATTGATCAGAATGGCTGGCCCGGCGGTTTGAATTGAAAGACTTGTTCCTAAAAAAAATCCTGCACCAATAATAGAACCAATTCCTATTAGTGAAAGCTGCCACCAAGAAAGTCCTGGTGATTTTCCTTGTACGCGGTTCTCGGCTTTTTTATAGCGGACTTTCTGCTTAACAACATGGTCGTTTGTCATAACAAATCTGCTCCTTTCGAGAGGCTTTCAATTATGTTTCCCTATATTCAATTTTGCACACTGAATTTTAAATAAAATGGACGATAATTGAAAAGGTTAATATTAATAATATTTAAGTTATATGGAGATAGTAAATTCATCTATCTGTAAATTGTCAAAAATATGGTTGTTATTTACTTGGGACTTATTTCAAATAAATTTATTTTTCGAAAATATTGCTTTTTTGAAAAAATAATTATATTATTTCAATATGCAATCATTCGACATTTTTCAAATTAATCGTTCGATTATTTTTGTCAGAATATTTCGAAAACAGCACACAACTCATGGAGGTTGATTTCATGAATTTATTTAGGAAAAAGTCTTTACAAGAATTAATTTCAGAAACGGAAAATAAAGGGGTCACCTTAAAAAAGGAATTAGGTGCCTTTGATTTATCTATGCTTGGTATTGGTGCAATTATCGGTACGGGGATTTTCGTTCTTACAGGGGTAGCTGCAGCGGAGCATGCAGGACCAGCACTTATTCTTTCATTTATTTTATCAGGATTAGCTTGTGTATTTGCAGCTCTTTGTTACGCAGAATTTGCCTCAGCTGCGCCTGTATCAGGCAGTGCTTATACGTATAGCTATGCAACCTTTGGAGAATTAATTGCTTGGATACTAGGGTGGGATTTAATTCTTGAGTACGGACTAGCTTCATCAGCAGTTGCAAGTGGATGGTCCGGATATTTTCAAGGCCTACTTGCAGGTTTTGGGATCCATTTTCCAAAAGCTATTACTAGCGCATACGATCCGGCCCATGGAACGTTCGTCGATGTACCAGCAATCTTAATTACCCTAATTATTACATTCCTTTTAACACAAGGCGTTAAAAAATCAGCTCGCTTTAACTCAACGGTTGTAATGATTAAACTGGCTGTAGTTGTTTTATTTATTGCGGTGGGTGCTTGGTATGTGAAGCCGGCAAACTGGACTCCGTTTATGCCATTTGGATTTTCTGGTGTAGCAACTGGTGCGGCAACTGTGTTCTTTGCTTATATTGGGTTTGATGCTGTTTCGACTGCCGCCGAGGAAGTGAAAAATCCACAGAAGAATATGCCTATAGGGATCATTGCATCTTTGCTTGTTTGTACCGTTCTTTATATCATTGTCTCAGGAATTTTAACGGGAATTGTACCTTACACACATTTAGATGTTAAAAATCCGGTTGCTTTTGCTCTTAATTATATTCATCAGGATTGGGCAGCAGGCTTTATCTCTATTGGTGCAATTTGCGGGATTACAACGGTATTACTTGTTATGATCTATGGACAAACTCGTTTGTTCTATGCAATCAGCCGTGATGGATTATTGCCAAAGGTATTTTCAAGTGTGGATAAAAAGAAACAAATTCCAATGGTAAATACATGGATTACATGTGTGCTTGTTTCCATTTTTTCTGGACTTGTTCCACTTGGCAGATTGGCTGAACTAACAAACATTGGAACGTTATTTGCTTTCATGACAGTTTCAACAGGGATTTTGTATCTTCGAAAAACAAAAGGGGTTCCAACTGGTGGCTTCCGTGTTCCCTTTGTTCCGTGGATCCCAATTCTTGCTTTCATATTCTGCGGATACTTAGCATTACAATTACCTGCAATAACTTGGATAAGTTTCGTTGTATGGTTAGTAATCGGCTTATTCGTTTACTTTGGATATGGAGTGAAACACTCTACACTAAATGAAAAGAATGAAAACCTAAAGAAAATAGTATAAAAACAGCAAAATACGCTTGGAAACCCAAGCGTATTTTTTTAATTCACGAATGCAATGGATACCTTATTCATTGTTAATGAAGTGGAAGGAATAATTCGACTTTTGTTCCTGAACCTTCTTTACTCGAAATTTTAATTTCTCCTTTGTGTAACTTTACAATACTTTTAGCAATGTGCAGTCCTAAGCCTGAGCCTCCAGTTTCTCTGCTCCGTGCTTTGTCCACTCGGTAAAACCGTTCGAAAATATTATTGATCTCATCAGAGGGGATTCCTATCCCATAGTCTCTTACCTGTACGATGGCATATTGTTCGTTCTTTTCTATAAATACATCAATTTTATCCTTGCTATATTTCATTGCATTATCAAGTAAAATAATAATGACCTGTTTAATTTTTAATTCGTCTGCATGGATTACGATAGGGTATTTTTCATAATGTAAGGTTATTTCTCGATGATAGGCATCTTTTAGTTGTTTAAAAATACCTTTGCATAAAGACACCAAATCCAGTTTATTGATTTCCAGAACATTCTCTTTTTCCAAGTTGGCGATATCCAGAAAAGTTTCAGTCATTTTTTGGATTCGAGTTGCCTCTGAATGAATGGCTTCGATTGCTTCGTCAGCCATTTGTTTATCTTGTAATCCATGCCTTCTGAGAAAATTTGCATAGCTTTTAATGACTGTTAAAGGCGTTTTTAATTCATGGGATGCATCGGAAACAAACTGCTTTTGTTTTTCCATACTTTCTTGGAGGCGGTGAATCATTCGATTAAACGTTTTTGCCAATGTCTGTAGTTCATCTTTCGTCTTGTTTTGAATGGTGATGGTCTTGGGAACACCGCTTTTTTCAATTTCCTCCATGGTTTTGATCATACTTGAAATCGGCCTCATAATTATATTAGCCAGCCATCTTCCTCCAAGTAAAGATAACAAGGCTGCTAATATCGTGGAAAATCCCAATATCGCTCGAAGAATCTCTTTTCTTGTTTCGAGCCCGATTAATTGTTCTCCAATTTCCAAGCTTTCATTGACACTTGTCCCACTATTTATTGGCACACGAACAATCAATACTTCCTCTTCGCCATTTTTCAGTGATAACAAATGTGTCTGAGCTTGCTTTGTTTCAACGTATTTTCCTTTTATTTTTTTGGATAGTAAGGAATCATTTGTTGCTTCATGTGTGACCTTGTTTTGCGGCTGCAAAATTCTGATATAAGAATGGGCAGTTAAATAATCTTTTAATTCCCTATTGATATTACTATTAGAAGGAGAAAGTGACTGAATGTCTTTTATAATATCTCCAGCTTTTTGATATTGTAAATCCTCTTCCATATTCACTGTTGACTTCATAAATAAAAAGTAGACAACCATATTAATGAGTATCATAATGCACAACATCCATGCAGTTGTTAAAAGATTAATTTTTGTTGTGATCCTCATCTGTTTTCTCCTTTATGGTATACCCAACACCTCGTACGGTAGTAATTAATGGGGAAGAAAATCCTTCATCAATTTTTTTTCTTAGATGTGTTACCGTAACATCAATTATGTTGGTTTCACCTTCGTAATCAAATCCCCATACATTCTGCAGAATGTTATCTCGTGTTACTACCTTATTTTTATTCACTACTAAATAAACAAGAAAATCATATTCCTTGGGGGTTAAAGAAATGGTTTTTCCCGACCTCTTTACTTCCCTGGCGTCCTTATCAATGATTAAATCCTCAACCTTTAGGAAAGGCTGTTTTTCTTTTGATATCGGAGAGGTACGTAAACAAGCACGAATCCGCGCTAATAGCTCTTCAATTTCAAACGGTTTTGTCACATAATCATTTGCCCCATGATCCAAGCCTGAAACTTTGTCCCATGTCGTGTTTCGAGCTGTTAAAAGAATAACAGGGGTGCTCTTGTTTTCCTTTCTTAATCTTCTTAATACTTCAATTCCGCTTAATCCAGGCAGCATTACATCCAATAAAATCAAGTCCATTTCGGTTTGTAAGGCGGTATCTAATCCAGTTTTTCCGTTATGTTCGACTGTTACCTGGTAACCTTCAAATTCCAATTCCATTTGTAAGACACGTGCAATTTTCGTTTCATCTTCTATTACAAGAATATTTGTTTTCACTTTCCCTTCACCTCTCCACTCTAAAGATATTTACGTACATAATTAAATTGAAATCAATGCCGTTCATAGAGTTAATCTCCCAGGAAAAACCTTTCTATCCACAATGTAGCACTATTTAAAAATAATTTCTCATCTTAATGATTTTTTAATCTTCTATTAAGAGAACGAAAAGGTTCATTTTATATACTTACTTTGCCCACTTTTGGGTGCAGTAATATTTAGCCATATTGAAGATAGAATCCAATCAGCTGCCAAAGGATTTGGATTTTGTATTTTGAAAAATAGAAGAAAAATGACGAAAGAAAATGAGGGGATTGAATGAATTATCAATTATTTCAAGCTATCAACCAACATGCTGGCCACCAGCCTTTTTTAGATGGATTGATGGTGTTTGTTACCCAATATGCATTGGTTCTATATGCACTAGTTTTGCTTTTGGTATGGATTTTAGGAAAAGAAAAATTTAAATATACGGTGGTGTATGCTGTCATTACTGGTGGAATTGGGTTGGTTATTAATGTGATCTTAGGTCATATTTATTACGAACCTCGTCCATTTGTAACACACCATGTTCATTTATTGATTCAGCATGCTAAAGATTCAGCGTTTCCAAGCGATCATACAACTGGTGCATTTTCATTAGCACTTGCTGTACTGTATCGCCATCGCAAAATTGGCCTCGGAATGCTGTTACTTGCTATCTTGACTGGGATTTCGCGTGTTTATGTTGGGCACCATTATCCTTTTGATGTGCTTGCAAGTATTGTGGTATCACTAATTACGAGCGCACTAATATATAAATTTAAATCGGTATTTGAACCAATTGGTCGAATGATCATCAATATTTACAACAAGATTCCATTGGTTCCCAAAAATGAACAAAGCCTTTCAAAGTAATACAGTATAAAACATTGGATCTATGTCGATGTTTTTTATTTATGTCTAATTTGAAAGAAACGGCAAGATATATTTCCTAATCTTTGTTTTTCGATAGTAGATTTGCTCATAATTACTCAATAAAACAGAAGAACTAGCACATTTCATAAGAAAGTGACGATGAAAAGTCTTCATACTCACACAGGAAAGTAAAGAGATATATTGAATTATTTCCCTACAAGGAAAATAACCTTGGAGAAAATCGGAAAGGTTGTGAGTTTATGAGACTTCTGGATCTGCAGCCTAAGAGAAACTTCAGCTACATCTTCGTTCAATTTCCGGGAATGAAAATGAATGTCCCCATGCTTTCCAAAGAAGAGGGAAAGGTGGTGAATGAAGATGTTGCTTTATGTGTCCAATTAAACAAGAAAGATAAGGTTACGGATGTGTTCCTTGTACGTACACAAGGTATCAAACCTTTTGACTTCACAGATGAAGGGATTGGAGCAAAGGCATTTTACCGGATCATTAAGAAAAAAGAAGCCTCGCAAGACTCATCCACGAACGAATCCGAGGATTTCGTCACGTATGTAACAAGTAAAGTGGCGATTAAACAAAAGAAAACCGAAACAGGGTATACCTTCGTCTTAGTGTTAAATGACCGTGAAATCGGAATAATCGCTACGATTGAAGAAGAGGTCCAAAGAATGGAAAAAGGACTTTTGCGGCACCAAGAGGAAGGTAAAGCGGTTGTCGCAGTTAAAAAGAATAATAGGGAATTTATGGATGTATTCAGAAGGAGGGCCAAAAAGAGGAGATTCTCTGGAGGCCATGTCTTTCAGGATGATGAGGTTTTTGAGCTAATCCGAATACGTTTGGAGGAAGTTAAAAGAAAAGTTGCACTGTTTTCTCCTGCGAAATTAGATTTTATCGGTCCAGGTGATCAGAACCAAACCATTTTCATCATGAGGGGAGGGGGCTTTTAAAGATACTACAATTTCATATAAGTAAATTTATCGAATCAAAGGATGAAACTTCTGAATTTGAATAATTTACTAAAATGGGCTTAACCATAGAGTAAGCCCTATTTTTACATTCATTTTTATGCGTAAAATGTCGAATATCATCGAGTTTACATATTTAATATAAATTAGTTGCTTTAAAGGTGGTAGAATAAGGGGGAAAAATCTTTATTTGGAGAGTCGACATCAAGGAAAGAAGGAATTAATAATCCTAAACTGGTCTTAGAAGAGAAAAAAGCTATAAAATTATTTATCTGGCTGTTTAATCTTATTTTCTTAACGTACGACTTTTTCTATTATTATGTTTATCCACATTCTATTCATCAAAAGCCTGGTTTACCCGAGGGCGGGCTTGGGTATTGGTACTATGTACTGATTGTATTGCTTACACCAATAGGAATTTATCTTTTAAAAAGAGGCAATCCATACCAGATAAAATATATCTTTTTTGTGGTGTATACGGTTTTGGACTTAGTAAATAATATCTTAATTTACTGGGGGACTAATAAACCATTTGCTTCAGGAAATTTAGTAGAAGTATTTTTTGTATTGTTTTCTCCATTATTTATAAATAGAACTTACTTTTTTCTTGTTTCTATAGGAATGATCGTTAAATACGGATTACTTGGGATTATTCTTATGGATTCAAGAGCTGCAGTAGCGGTTTGGATGTTAATTCTTATGGCGGTCATTGCATTCGTGCTATTAATTCGCTTTATTTCTTATCTTAAAGCGATCAATTCAATCAATGAAGAACTTCGCCAAAAAGAAAAGCTTGCTGTAATTGGTCAAATGGCTGCAGCGATTGGGCATGAAATTCGTAATCCATTAGCATCCTTAAAAGGATTTACTCAACTTCAGCAGGAACGTAGTCCTAATTCCAATAACTTTTATCCGATTATGATTCAGGAAATTGACCGAATCAATTCGATTGTAAATGATTTAATGTATCTTGGAAAACCCAAATCATTACAATTTGAAAAAGCAAACATTGAAGAGATCATTGCTTATACGTTATCGATTACACAACAACAAGCTGGAAGGCAAAAAGTAAATATTGAGACAGTCATGGAAGGGCCGCTTCCGCTAATTGAATGTGACGATAAACAGCTAAAACAAGTGTTTATTAATTTAATTAAAAATGCGACAGATGCCATGCCTGATGGTGGGAAAATAAGAATTCACATTAAAGTACTAAAAGATAAACTGATGTTAATATCTGTTGAAGATGAAGGCTGCGGAATTGAGGATAAAAATATTCTTAATATTGGTGAACCCACCTATTCTTTTATATTCCTCAATTGATTCTTGCCCTAAAAAGAATTCTCCCAGGGCTTCAAGCCTCAACAGTCAGTTTAACTTTTTGGGATTCAGCACTATTTGTTTTTCAGATCCTAATTGGGGCAGTTCTGCTCGTTTACTCATGGATTAAGAAATACCGAAAGTTAGCATGATTTTAAACAAGAAGACCCAAGCGTTTGCCTGGGCCTTTTTTATTATATTTTAAACGAACTTTTCAAAGAAACTATTCTGTTAAAAACCAACTTATCAACGGTAGTATGTTTAGGGTCTACGTTAAAATACCCATGGCGAAAAAATTGGAACTTGTCCTGTGCTTGTGCTTCCTTCATATTTGGCTCGACAAAGCCTTGCAGTACTTCAAGTGAGTTAGGGTTTACATGATCAAGGAACGTTTTTCCTTCACCATCTGTTTCGTTTTCAGTTTCATCCAAGATGAGCGGCTCATATAAACGGAACTCTACGGGTACAGCTTGGCTTGCTTCAACCCAATGAATCGTACCTTTTACTTTTCTTCCAGTAAAGCCTGTTCCGCTCTTTGTTTCAGGATCATAGGTGCAGCGGAGCTCAATCACTTCACCGTTTTCATTTTTAATAAACTCTTCACACTTAATAAAATAGGCATGTTTTAAACGGACTTCATTTCCAGGGAACAAGCGAAAATACTTTTTAGGAGGCTCCTCCATAAAGTCGTCCTGTTCAATGTAAATTTCACGAGAAAACGGAATTTTCCTCATGCCCATTTCTGGATTTTCCGGATTGTTTTCCGCATCCAGCCATTCCATCTGTCCTTCAGGATAGTTTGTAATAACGACCTTAAGCGGTTTGATAATACCCATTGTGCGAAGGGCTTTTAATTTTAAATCCTCGCGGACAAAATGCTCGAGCATTTGTGAATCGACCACTCCGGAACCCTTTGAAACCCCAGTCTCACGAACAAACTCGCGAATCGACTCCGGTGTGAAGCCTTTTCTGCGCATTCCAGAAAGAGTTGGCATGCGGGGATCATCCCATCCATCCACAAAGCCTTCTTCCACTAATTGCTTTAGCTTTCGTTTACTCATTACCGTGTTGGTGATATTTAAACGGCCAAACTCAATTTGCTGTGGCTTTGCTTCCATTTCACATTGCTCAACCACCCAGTTGTATAATGGACGTTGATCCTCAAATTCAATCGTACAAATCGAATGGGTAACCCCTTCAATCGCATCTTCAAGTGGATGGGCAAAGGCATACATTGGATAGATGCACCATTTGTCGCCTGTATTGTGGTGCGAAGCATGGGCTATTCGATAAATTACAGGGTCACGCAGGTTAATATTTGGTGAGCTCATATCAATTTTAGCCCGGAGCACTTTTTCACCATTCCCAAACTCCCCATTACGCATCCGCTCAAACAGATCAAGGTTTTCTTCCATTGAACGATTGCGATACGGGCTCTCTTTTCCAGGCTCGGTTAATGTACCACGATATTCTCGAATCTGATCAGCAGACAAGTCATCCACATAAGCAAGTCCCTTTTTAATGAGAAGCAACGCACGATTATACATTTCCTCAAAATAATTGGAGGCAAAAAATAATCCGTCCCATTCATAACCAAGCCACTCGACATCTTCTTTGATCGAATTGACAAACTCGACATCTTCTTTCAACGGATTGGTATCATCAAAGCGCAAATTAGTTTTACCGTTAAATGCATCTGCTAAGCCAAAATTAATGATGATTGATTTAGCATGACCAATATGTAAATAACCATTAGGTTCAGGCGGAAATCGGGTAACGATATTGCTACGCTTACCTGTTTCCAAATCTTGAATCATAATGTCCTTAATAAAATTAGACGTATTATTGTCCACTTTTTTCAACCTCTTTCATCATATCTACTTCTTATATAACATAAATATTGATATTTTTCCATTATTCCCGAGAATCCGGAAAGGAAACTCAAGTAGTTATCTATTTAAAAGGGAATAATAGTGTAAAATAGTAAATTGAAGAACAATCACGAAGGGAGAATGAATCATGATTAACTTAGGCACAGTTGGTACAGGATGGATTACATCCTCCTTTATTGAAGCAGCACAGTTAAGTAAAGAGTTTAAATTGGTTGGTGTATATTCACGAACAGTGGAAAAAGCAGAAATTCTTGCAGATACATACAATGCATCAGAAGTTTTCTCCGATTTGGAGGAAATGGCTAAAAGTGAAAAAATTGATGTAGTATACATAGCCTCACCAAATTCAGTACATTTTGAACAAGCACTGCTTTTTCTGAAAAATAAAAAGCATGTGATTTGTGAAAAACCTATTTTTTCAAATACAGGGGAGTTAGAGGAAGCATTTAAAACGGCAGAAGCAAACGGCGTTTATTTATTCGAGGCAATTCGGAATATTCATACGCCTAACTTTAAAACCCTAAAAGAAAAACTCCCAATGGCTGGAGAAATTAGAAGTGCCATTTTGCCATACATTAAGTATTCTTCTCGTTACGATTTATTTTTGCAAGGGGAA
The DNA here is from genome assembly GCF_030915385.1 of Neobacillus sp. PS3-12. Classification (GTDB taxonomy): domain Bacteria; phylum Bacillota; class Bacilli; order Bacillales; family Cytobacillaceae; genus JAEVLT01. The sequence goes on from NZ_CP133268.1 coordinate 3,360,168, forward strand.
GAGCCCAATATTTTTTCCTCCACCTATTCAGGTGGGGCATTAGTTGATTTAGGCGTATATCCGCTTTATTTAGCGGTTGGTTTGTTCGGTGCTCCTAAAAAGTCAACCTACATTCCTGTCATATTACGGAGTGGCGTTGATGGAAGCGGGACGCTTGTATTGGAATATGAAGAATTTGTATGTACCATTCTCTGCTCGAAGTTATCCCATTCAACCATCCTCTGTGAAATTCATGGTGAAGAAGGAACATTTGTCTTGGAAGATGCTGCACCAATATCACAAATCGAATTCTATGACAGTCATTCGAAAGACAGTAAAACCTTAAGTGTTCCTCTCGAGGAAAAAAATATGGTTTATGAATGTAAGAATATCGCAGGAATTATCAATACAAATAACCAAAAGGAATATCAGGAGTTAAAAAGGTTGAGCGAAATTGTCCTTAAAATCACAGAAGCATCAAGAAAACAAAATAACATTATTTTTGATTCTGAAAAATAAAGAAAAGACCCGGGTGAACATAAACCCGGGTCTTTCCTATGATTAAGAGGCTTTGTTTACACCATACTGATCTGAGGTTTTTGGAGAATGATCTCTTAATCGATCCCAAATAAGTCCAACTGCGCCTCCAACAAGTGCAGGAACCACCCAGCCTAAACCAACTGATGCCAATGGCAGTGCATCCATGAATGTTTGAACAAAATGGAGACTGAGGCTAAATGATTTCAATCCATCATTTAAGCTTACAAGTCCGGTCAAGAGTATAGCTCCAACGTATACCTTTCGGGAACCGCGATAGTAACGATGGAAAAATGAAAACGTAACAAGGACAATCGTTAATGGATATGCCATCACAAGGAATGGAATCGAAATTGAAATAATTTGATTTAAACCAAGATTAGCGATTAAGAAACTTACTAATGTAATCGTTGTAATAACAAAACGGTAGCTGAGTTTTGGCAGCACCTTTGAAAAATACTCTCCGCAAGCAATTGTTAGGCCGACACAAGTTGTAAAGCAAGCGAGTGTGAAGATTAACCCAAGCAGAACCTTTCCGCCCGTTCCTAAAAGCATGGTTGATGCAGCAGACAATAACGATGTCCCATTATCAAATGTTCCGTATCCACCCATTTTAGCTCCTAAATATCCGATTGCTACATATACAAGAGCGAGAGCTGCACCGGCAACAAAACCTGTTTTAACCGTATATTTCGTTAACTGTTTTCTTTCATGCACACCTTTTTGTTTTAAGGTTGTTAAAATGACAATTCCGAAGGCAAGTGCAGCGAGTGCGTCCATTGTTTGGTAGCCATCGATAAAACCTTTAAATAAAGAAGCTGTTTCGTATGTTTTATTTGGTGCAGTTAATGGATGATTCAGCTTCATAAAACCAGTCACACAGAGGACGACAATCGAAACAAGCAAGATTGGAGTAATGATCTGCCCCATATAATCAACCATTTTAGAAGGATTTAAGCTTAATAAGTAAACCAAGGCAAAAAATACAACCGTAAATCCTAACAATAGGAAAGAGTTATTGATTGAAACATGACCAAGGAATGGTTTAAATCCCATTTCAAAGGCTACGTTTGCGTTTCTTGGGATTCCAAAGAAAGGTCCGATTGACAAGTAAACTACAACTGTAAAAATAACCCCAAATAATGGGTGAACCCGACTCCCCAAAGTATTAACTCCATCTTTTACAAGTGCAATAGCAGTTAGTACGAGCAGTGGCAATCCAACACCAGTTAAGACAAACCCAATAATGGCCGGCCAAAATGAAGTTCCTGCGCCCATTCCTAAAAAAGGAGGGAAGATTAAGTTACCAGCTCCAAAAAACATTGAAAATAGCATTAAACCGACAAAAAAAGTATCTTTCCTTTTCATTATTCTCGCTCCTCTTTATTAGATGTCCAGCTCCAGCGCCCAGCGACTAGTGTCCTTCGCCCACCTCCCTACGATAAGTCAACATCGAATCGCTAACGCTCTTCGTGTTTCCTTTATCTCAGTCGGTGTGCTCCAGGCCATACGTCGCTAAACGGGCGCTTTCGCTTTTCTGAGTATAGAAATATATCTTTGTACTAGCTGTCGGTCAGTCGTTACGTCGTTAAAGGGAAAAAAGCATATAAAAAAGCCCGCCCCTAATGGATAGGGACGAGCGTGCTCGCGTTACCACCCTACTTCCGCAAATAAAAAATAATTTGCGGCTCTCGATCAACGTACCATCATACGCGGTCCATGTTAACGGCGGACAGTTCCGGCTAAGGCTTACTAAGGGTTCAGCCTTGCATCTCAGAGATGATTTTCACAGGCATCCTGACACCGGACTTGCACCAACCGCCGGCTCTCTAAAGTTCAAGATTTTGCATGCTACTATTCTCGTCATTGACTTTATACAAAGACTTTTCTAAAAAGTTTGATAAAACAAGTATATTATTTTTAGATAATTTTGCAAGAGTTTTTTTATAAAAATTTTTCTGAAATATCTACCAAAGTGTTTTTGGAGAATTTTAATTTTGAATTCTTTGCGAAAATGGATGTGACATCTTTATGAAAACAATTCAGCAGATGATGTAAATCACATTTTGGACCTGTACCATTCTTTATAGTTAGGATATCGAGAATTGGAGGGTTCGTTATGAAATCAAAGCAGTGGTATCTTAAGCAAATAAAACGGAAACCAGTGCAACTTACAAGGTATGTAGTTCAGGCTGTGTTTCTTTTATTTTTACTATATGTGGGCCTGCGTTTTTATCAATTTTATTTACATTTTGAAACGCTTGGGAAAGAACCATTCGTGGCAAGACCATCGGCGGTTGAAGGGTTCTTGCCAATCAGTGCATTAGTTGCTTTAAAGGTATGGTTAACTAGTGGGGAATTTGATAAAATTCATCCGCAGGTCTAGTTTTATTCACATTTTTTATAGCTTCTGGTATTATATTTCGTAAAACTTTTTGCAGTTGGCTCTGTCCGGTAGGAACATTTAGCGAATGGCTCGGAATGCTCGGTAAAAAGCTGTTTAAACGGAACTTTGAAATTCCAGAGATCTTAGCATGGATCTTGACTCCGTTAAAATATTTGTTGTTGCTCTTTTTCTTAAACATGATTATCGGGATGTCAACATACAGTGCGAAATATTTTCTAGACGATCCTTATAATAAAATTTCTGATGTTAAAATGCTCTTGTTTTTCTTAAATATCAGCGGATTTTCTTTAAAAGTAATTATTGTTTTAATCCTTCTCTCTATTTTCTTTAAGAACTTTTGGTGCCGTTTCCTTTGTCCATATGGTGCATTAATTGGTCTTGGCTCCATTTTTAGAATTACGAAAGTTCGCAGAAATGAAGATACCTGCACAAATTGTGAGATGTGTACGAAAGTATGTCCGCAGAGAATAAAGGTTTCAAAGAAAAAGGCTGTAAACAGCCCCAATTGTACTGCTTGCATGGCTTGCGTTGAGGCTTGTCCAATAAAGGATACGTTAAACATGACGGTGGCCAATAAAAAGGTCAACAAATGGGTGATCCCTGTCGCATTTATTGCCTTATTTATTCTTGTTGTCGGCATTGCTAAAATAACGGGGCATTGGGATACAGTCATAACAAACAGTGAATGGAAGATATTGATTCCCCAAATTAATCAGATTGGACATTAAGGAAAAGGTGCCACGATGGCAACCTTTTCTTTTCGCACAAGGACCCAGTTTTCCCATATATATAAAGTAAAAAGCTAAAATGGGGAAATTATGATGTTTAAAAGATTTAAATGGAAAAGAAAAGTGAAACGCCCACAGCTATCTGAGGAACGTTATGAACTTCCCTTTCAAACAAGGGACACAGATGACTTGCAATTATTAAAGCTGGGAAAGGATTTTGTCAATGAAAGAACTGCTTATCTTTTTCCTGTTTCATTAAAGGAAGCAGGTGGAAGCAAGTGGGGCTATATCAATAGTAAAGGGATATTTGTTTTAAAGCCGATTTATGAGCAGGCGGGAGATTTTCAGGATGGGGTTGCCATTGTTCGTTTGAAGGGACTTTCCGGTGTTATTGATTTTAGCGGGTATTATATTGTAAAACCCAAATATGAAACCATTCATCCTTTTTCAGAAGGCCGAGCGACGGTTATAGATCATCAAGGCTATAAAGTAATAGATGAAAGCGGAAAAGAACTGACTTCCAGAGCTTACTCCTATATAGGAGATTACAAAGAGGGCAGAGTGTTATTCTCGATAACAGATGAAAAGGGTAAAAATTTGTATGGGTTTTTAAATAGATGGGGGAAGGAAGTAATCCCAGCATCATACCAATCAGCAACTGATTTTAAAGACGGAAAATCAGTTGTGGAATTAAAGAATGGCGGCTATGCACTGATCAACCTAACAGGAAAAGTACTGCAAATGTACAATTTTGCTTTCGTGGGTGACTATGGCGAAGGTTTACTTGCGTTTCAAAAAAGTCTAGAAGGCAAGTTTGGATTTATGAATGAGCAAGGAAAAGTCATCATTGAATCAAGATTTAGATGGGCGCAATCGTTTCAGGATGGTTGTACAATTGTTACAATTTCCGAAGGTAACCATGACTATTCCGGACTGATCGATAAAAAGGGGCAATATATCTTAAAACCCAATTATCAACAGATAATTTATCTTGGTGACGAGAGGGTAGCAATTGGCAAAGCGATTGACCCTGAAAAGCCATTTCTTGGATCAATGTATGCGCTTGGTGACACAAATGGACATATTCTTACAGGATTTATTTTCAATCGTATTGGGAAATTCGAAAATGGGGCAGCATCTGCTACAAATGATCAATCTACCTTTTTTATTGATAAAAAAGGCAGAAGAATGGATACTCTTCCGATTGTAACTGGAAACGGGGAGTTACAGCTTGATAAAACGCTAATTAAGGGTGAAATCGATTTTCGTCTTTTGTATTTTAATAAGAATAGTGAACTAGTCTGGAAACAAAATTCAGTTATTCCCCTGCATGAACCATATTCAGTAATTGAAAAAAAATACAAACCAAATAAAGACTTTTTGATTTATTATCCACAGATATCCGGGATGGCAAATCGAAAAAACCAAGAAGGAATTAATCAATTGTTAAAGGATATAGCTGGAATCAAGGAAACACCGGCGTATCTTCAGCTCGAATCCAATTATATGGGTGATTTTGATGTCCCCTTTTATAGAAAAGAACTAGTTGTCATTGAGATTACAGGCTACAATTATCCGTTTGGAGCTGCTCATGGTATGCCAGTGAAGAAATATGTCCATCTTGATCTTAAAACGGGCGAAACTTTCCAGCTTAAGGATTTATTTAAACCAGGCAGTCCCTATGTAAAGGTTTTGAGTGAACAAATTGGGAATCAAATTAAAAATAATCCCCAATATACTTACGTTTTTCCAGGAAGTTATAAAGGAATACAAGTGGATCAGCCATTTTTTATATCTGAAGAAGGTTTAAATGTATACTTTATACCATATGAAATTGCTCCATATGCAGCTGGATTTCCTACGTTTACAATCCCTTTTGAAGAGTTGAAAGACATCATTGATCGAAGTGGAAGCTTTTGGCATTCATTTCACTGAATCAAAAAAAGAAGCATAACTCTTTAAAGTTACGCTTCTTTTTTGATTTCCTTTTTCTAAGTACTAACCAGTAGCTTCCTATGCTAAAGATTAATACAATTCCTACGACCCCTGGCACAATGTAGGATACCCATGAAGAGGTCTCTGCTTTATCTTGTTTTTGTGCTGTTGATTGCCGATTTTCTGCTGCAAAAGCAATATTATTAGGATGGATCTGTAGAAGGGTACTGCCATTTATTAAGGAATGATCATTCGAAGGTGCGATTGCCTGATTCCCAATGAGTATTAACAAAAGGGAAAAGATGAGTAAAACCTTTTTAAACATTATATCCAACTCCAAAAAGGTGTTAATGTAATTAACCTTATTTTATCATCGAGCAGGGCAGTACGTATCATTCTGACAAGAATGTTCACAATACTTTCACAATAGTATGGAGGATTGAGAATAATTTTCAAAAACGTGATATAAATCAAAGTTATAAATGCAAAAAACTTTTAAAATAATATAGGAAGCACTAGTGAAAAAGGAATAAATGTATAGATAAAGGAGTTGGCATAAATGGGCAGTTTTCAAATGGATGGAAAAAAAGCAATCATCGATGTACGTGACAGAATATTAAAAGGTGAGCACCCTCGTAAAGAGATCCTTGACTATATTAAAGCAGCTCCGGTTGGAACCGTTTTTGAAATTCATATCCCGCATCGTGGGGAGCCGCTAGTTGCCGGTTTTCAAGCAATGGGACTTAATGTTATTACGAAAGAAATTGAACCAGGACATTTTCAGCTAACCACGGTGAAGTTAACGGAAATGCGCTAGTATTATTGTTATAAAAATTCCTCCCTGTTGAATAATAAAAGAAACTCAAGGGAGGAATTTTTTTGCAAATCGAAGATAATAAATTCGAAGATACCTTTTTACCAATGACTTCGATTGGCAGTGGTATGGGCATTGCCGTATTGCCTGATGTTTATTGTTATACGAATCAGATTGTAAATCTTTTCTTTATCGGTGACCCGTCCAAAACTAATGAATTTGTGATAGTAGATGCAGGAATGCCAAAATCTGCAGATAAAATAAAAACGGCTGTAGTGGAACGTTTTGGTGAGAATAGTTTACCTAAGGCAATTGTGTTAACTCATGCTCATTTTGATCATGTTGGTTCATTGGTTACCTTATTAGAAGATTGGGATGTTCCCGTTTTTGCTCATGAATTAGAGCTTCCTTACCTAACGGGGGATAAGGACTATCCGCAAGGTGATCCAACAGTTGATGGCGGGATCGTTTCTGAGTTATCACCAATGTTTCCAAACCACGGGATTAATATCAGCGGCCATGTTCAACCACTCCCAAATGATGGCTCTGTACCAAACATGGAGGGGTGGAAGTGGATTCACACTCCCGGACATACTCCAGGTCATATATCCCTTTTCCGCAAGCAGGACCGTACCTTGATCGTTGGTGATGCTTTTGTAACTGTAAAGCAGGAATCACTTTATAAAGTAATGACACAGCAAAAGGAAATAAGCGGTCCACCTAAATATTACACGACAGATTGGCAAGCTGCCTTTGAGTCTGTTAAAAAGCTGGAAGCCCTACAGCCAATAACAGCAGTAACTGGTCACGGTGTCCCGATGAAAGGAAATGAATTATCGGAGAGCTTAAGGAAATTAGTTGAGAATTTTAATGAAATCGCCCTTCCAAAACATGGACGATATGTAAACAGGCCTCTTCTGCATTAGAAGAGGTTTTTTGTACATCTTTTTAATATTCCAAAGGTATCAGCATAGGATGTACAAGGAACAATGGATACTAGTTAGGAAGTAAATGTAATTAAGCTGGACAGTTTATTGTCATTAAGTTAGTATCAGAACGAGCATTATTTAGCTGAATTGGTAATAATCTTAAATAGGGACATTGTAAATAAAGGAGTTTGTTATGAATAAATTATTAGAAAAATTAGCGCCGTTTTTGCAACAGACATGGCAAAAGGCAGGGTTTGAAACACCTACCGCCATCCAAGATACGACAATCCCTCTTTTGATTGAGGGGAAAGATTTGATTGCGGAATCTCCAACGGGAACAGGGAAAACACTAGCTTATTTGCTTCCATTGTTGAATAGAATCGATCCTGCTTTACCATCATTACAGGTAGTTGTACTCGCTTCTTCACAGGAACTGGTCATGCAGGTTTACCAGGAATTTCAAAAATGGTCTGAAGGTAGCGGCATTAGGGGAACTTCGATTATCGGCGGAGCAAATATGAAGAGGCAGTTGGAAAAACTTAAAAAACGGCCACAAGTAATTTTTGCAACGCCTGGGCGTTTATTAGAATTAATGAAACAAAAAAAGATCAAAATGCATGAAGTCAAAATGATTGTCCTGGATGAAGCAGATCAGCTGCTCGTTGCAGAACATCGAGGTACGGTTCAAAATATAGTAAAGTCGACACTTCAAGACAGGCAAGTTGTGCTTTTTTCAGCAACCCTTAAACCAGAAACAGAGCAGCTGGGGAAAGAACTAACAAAAGATGCTGAAGTTGTTCGAATTGGCAAAGATGAAAAAGCCTCCGCAGGGAAGGTGGAACATTTTTACTTTGTCTGTGAACAAAGAGAAAAAATCAAACTGCTTGAAAAAATAGCTCGTTTATCTGAGATCAAGGCTCTAGCCTTTATAAATGATATTTCTGAGGTTTCAGTTGCAGCAGCAAAATTAAATTTCAAGGAATTATCTGTCGGGCTCCTTCATAGTGAATTATCGAAAATAGAACGGGAAAAGGCCTTAAGAGAATTTCGAAGTGGAAAACTCAGTATGCTGATTGCAACAGATGTTGCAGCAAGAGGACTTGATATTCCAGGAGTGACCCATGTTGTAAACATTGATTTGCCAAGGGATATTACCCAATACGTCCATCGTGCCGGCAGAACGGCAAGGATGGGGGCAAGCGGAATGGTGCTGTCATTAGTGACGGAAAGGGAAGAAAGAGATATAAAACGGTTCTGCCGAGATCTAAAGGTCCCTGTTGATAAACGAATTTTCTATAAAGGACAAATCTCCGAAGATCAGGAGCAGGTCAGAAAAGGTCGGGGGTAATTGGCAGAATAACCAATGTCCGATTCATCCATACTATCCTTGAACCTTTTAAAAAGGAGATGCTAGCTATGGGAAGAACGAAACTAGGCAATCAAAATGCCCAGCGTAACAATAATCGAAAAAAAGGAAAAACCAGCTCTGAACTTGTTGAGTTTACAACAGGTGAAGGATTTGTAAGAAATCGTCCGAAAGATAATTAAGCTAAAAAGGTCCCTTTTTTCAGGGACCTTTTATAATTTAAGGAAAACACTGGAATTACGGACAAAATGAATGGCAAAATAAGAAGAGATGTCCGTAAGAAGGCCGATTGCGGACAAAGTGAATCCTAAAATGAGAAGAAATGTCCGTAAGACTCCCACCCGGACCAGACCTTAATTTCTAGTTCACTTCTTCCGAAAGATTCGTTAATGGCATTACCGCAGGCCCATCCATAACCTCACCTGTAATGCTGTAACGCGATCCATGACACGGGCAATCCCAAGTTTTCTCGGCATGGTTCCATTCTGTCTCACAGCCAAGATGTGTACATGAGGTATCGACAAGATAGAGCTTGCCATTCTCATCGCGGTAGGCACCCGCTCTTTTTCCATTATGCATCACGACAGAACCTTCATCATTTTTAAGATCACCAGGATCTTTAGGTACAAATTCCAGTTTCCCTTTTAATAGATGCTTGGCTACATCGGCGTTTGCAGTGATCAAGCTGCGCAGGCTTGGATCGGCTGTAAAACGTGATGGCGAGTACAGCTCCTTATAAGAATTATCCCTTTCCAAAACATAGTCAGTTAATAAGTGAGCAGCCATAATTCCCGTCGTCATTCCCCATTTTTTATAACCAGTTGCGACAAGGATATTCTCTTTCTCCTTTGTCATCGGACCAATATATGGAACTTTGTCTAAGGTTACCATATCCTGTGCGGACCAGCGGTAAAGGTACTCGGAAATGCCAAATACCTCTTCAGTAAACCTTTCGAGTTCCTGAAAGTGCTTCATTGTATCAATGCCTTGTCCTGTTTTATGGTTTTCTCCGCCAATAATAATCAATGACTCTCCATTAATAGGGGTCTCACGAATAGAGCGCGTTGGGCTATCAACGCTAATGTACATTCCACCAGGATATTTTTTGTTCGTTTTAATCCCAATGGCATAAGACCGATCGGAATACATTTTTGCAAAATAAAAGCCTAGCTTGTCACAATAAGGAAAATGGGAGGCCACGATTAATTTCCTGCATGTAACCGTATAACCGTCTCTAGTTATGACTTTAGGTTGTGTGTCGTTATCATCTACGTCCATTGCAGTTGAATTCCCATAAACAGTGCAGCCTGATTGAAGTGCCTCATTGAGTAAACCCTTTAAAAATTTAAGCGGGTGGAATCTTGCCTGATTTTTCATGATTAAGGCATTTTGAATCGAAATATCAAACGGAATCCGATAAGTAACTTCCCCATCAATCCCTAGCTTTTGGTACGCCTCCCATTCCGTATTGATTTTATTTGCATATTGTTCCGATACAGCATAAATGCAGGCATCCTCAATGCCAAAATCACAATCAATTCCTTTTTCCCTTGAGGTATCCTTAATAAAATGGATTGCGCTGTTATGTGATTCGTAATACAATTTTGCTTTTTCCTCACCAAAATGATTGATTAATTCATCATAAATGAGTCCGTGTTGAGCAGTAATTTTTGCTGTGGTATGGCCGGTTGTTCCATTTAAAACGTCTCCGGCTTCAATGATGGCGACCTTCAATCCCTCTTTTGATAGTAAATAGGCAGCCGTAATCCCGGTAATCCCAGCGCCGACAATGGCAACATCGACAGAAATGTTTTCCTGTAGCTTTGGGAACGATGGCAGCTCGATTTCCCGCCAATATGGTTTTGGAAATTGAGGGATTTTTTCAGAATAGCTCATACTAGTCCTCCCCGATCAAGATATTGTCATTTTAACTTTTCCTAACTGATGTAAAACATTCATTTCTTCTTATTTAAATCAGCATAATAATCCACTTTTTTTAGATTTACACCAACAAAGGTTTCAAGGATCGATTGACCACCGGCAATGGAGAGAATAAGGATGATAACCATAAAAGCTTTTGGGAAAAGTAAATACCCTCCTCCAAGAAAGATGGCACACCAAATTCCTGCACACCAATAGCATTTGAGAAGATAGCCAAATAACGAGGTGGGAACTTCTTTGGTTTTAGTTCCATCTTTTGTCTCGATTTTTACTTTTTTAACAAAAGGCTTGCGGATGAATTCAGTAATCTTGTCAAAAACAATCAGGTGGGTTAATCGATAACTTGCTAAAATGAGCATAATATATGTAATCCACGAAATTTGGGTCATTTTTAAAGTCCTCCAATGGGAGCATCCCCCAAAAAATAATTTCTGTATATTTTGAGCAAGAAATCAAAAATATATATTCGGAGGAGGCGAAAAAGTGAAAAAATTATTACTCACTTGTTTACTGTTTTTCCTAGCGCTCACCGGTATTCCAAATATTTCATTTGCCCAGCAGGTCTATACTGTTCAGCATGGTGATTCACTTTGGAAGATCGCTGTTCGCTATCAGGTTGGAATTTCAGAAATTATTCAAGCCAACCCCCAATTCAAAAATCCTAACTTGATTTATCCGGGACAAAAAGTAAACATACCGGATCTAAGTGGAACAAAATCCATTGAGAGTCAGGTCATTACATTAACGAATCAGGAACGTGCCAAAAATGGATTAAAGCCCCTTACTGCAAACTGGGAGCTCTCACGGGTGGCCCGTTACAAAGCAATAGACATGAGAGATAAAAATTACTTCTCGCACACAAGTCCTACTTATGGTGATCCATTTACGATGATGAAGAACTTTGGGATTGCTTTTACTGCTGCTGCTGAGAATATCGCCGCAGGTCAAGCTACACCGCAGGCTGTTGTTCAAGCATGGATGAATAGTGCGGGGCACCGGGCCAATATACTGAATGCAACCTACACCGAAATTGGAGTTGGCTATGCACAAGGCGGCAGCTATAAAACGTATTGGAGTCAGATGTTCATTAGAAGATAACTTTTTAACAAATAGGTCGGCCTCCCAAAGAGGCTGACCTTTTCTACGTCTTAGGACCGATAGGAAAATCAAGCTTAAGCTCGTTAAGAAAGAAAGCGGAGAAGGATAAAATGAAACCATGAAAGGAGGAAACGAAAATGAAAAAATTTGGTTTGCTTTTAGCAGGAGGTATTGCAAGCATCGTGCTGTTGGCTACAATTGGACCACTAGTGGGGCTTGCAGTATGTTCGGTAGTTCTTTATTTTATCGTAAAACAGTTCCTAAAAGCAGAAACAAAAAAGGCAAAGGTTGGGTTTGCATTCCTTGGAATATTCGTTCTGCTAGGTACCCTTCATAATCTACCTGCCCTAATTGGCGTTGCTGCTGCAGTTGTTCTCTATTTGGTCTATAAAAAATGGAATGGCTCGAAAACCACTTTCAAAAAAGATGATAATGATCCATTTATTAATTTTGAAAAACAATGGAATGAATTAAAACATTAATAACCTAAAGAGTAGTAAAAAAGGAGAGGGATAACAATGACAAACTTTTTGACAAGATTAAAGGATATGATTTCTGCTGATTTACATCAAGCACTTGACCAAAAGGAAAAACAAAATCCAATCTCAATGCTTAATCACTATCTTCGCCAGTGCGAGAAGGAAACAGAAAAGGTAAAAACATTAATAGAACGCCAATATGCGTTGCAGGAACAATTTTCAAAGGAACACCAAGAAGCTATTGAATTAGCCGCAAAAAGAAAATATCAAGCGGAGATTGCAGCAAAAGCAGAAGAAACAGCTCTTCATGAATTTGCAGAAGCAGAGCACAGACAGTATGCAGAACGTGCCGAGCATTTGAGTAAAGCTTTGGAGCAAACAAAGAATCAGCTTGAGGAGCTGGAAAGAAAATATACAGAAATGAAACATAAATTAAAAGATATGCACATCCGTCGGTTGGAATTAATGGGACGTGAAAATGTTACCAGGGCCCAGCACCGAATGAACCAGGTGTTAGAGACTAACACTGCTACAAATAAACCATTCTCTCGTTTCCAGGAGATTGAAATCTATCTTGACCGTCTTGAGGATCAAGTAAACCGCTCTTATTACCACAGCACAATCGATGGTCGGATTGCAGAACTAGAAAAAGAAATGAAAATCGCAGAAACCAAGTCCATTTAACAATGAAAAATGGTATGCTAAAAAAGGGCGTAATCTCTACGCCTTTTGGCCATTTTTAAAAAAAGGAGGGTTCCCGAATGTTGAAAAATATGAAAAGTGATTATGTTGGCTGGATCATTTTTATCGGCGGTATTGTCCTTCTGCTCGAAATCCTATTCTTCAATCGGGGGCTTATTTTCTCACTTATTTTATCCTCAGTTATGATTTATGCAGGACGGAAGAGAAGAGCCAAAAAGAAAGGGAGATTCCTATTTTGGTTTGGTATTTTCTTTTTATGTGCCAGCATCTTTAATATGATAACCTTCAAATTTCTTCTACTGGCAGTTTTACTTCACTTATTTATTCAATATGTCACATCAAAGAAGAAGCCCAAAAAAGTTTCACCCGTTTTGAGTGAACTCAAAAAGCTCCTTGAAGAAGAAACGACTGTTCAGTCCAAACCATTACTGGAAAATGTGCTTTTCGGGCAGCAAAAAACTCCTGCAGAAGTCTATGAGTGGGATGATATTAACATCCAGGCAGGTGTTGGTGATACGATGATTGACCTTAGCTATACTGTTTTTCCAAAAGGGGAAACGGTGATCTTCATACGGAATATTATTGGAAATATTCATATATTAGTTCCATATGAGATGGAGGTTAGTATCCATCATTCCGTTCTTGCCGGGTCGACAACTATTTTTGACTTTAAGGATCCAAAAATTTTTAATAAAGTATACCATTTAAAAACACTTGAATACGAAAAGGCAGAGCGAAAAGTAAAAATCTTTACATCACTGATCGTCGGAAATATCGAGGTGAGCCGGATATGAATACGATCCAACGTCAAATGGTATGGTGCGCCGGTTTTTCCTTTTTAATTTCATGTCTATTATCGGTTGCTTATTTTATTGTCTTTCCGCTATCAAATTGGGCCGATTTGTGGAATCGGCATTTTATGGATATCCCTATTGTTATATTTATACCAGCTTTCAGTATTGTCATTGGTCTTATTATTGGTGTTATATCGGGCCTCTTTTGGAAAAGACAATTGCAGTTTGTTGATGAAGCACTGCACGGGCTTGAAGAAGGCAAGCTATTGGAAAGGGAAGATATACCGGCATTAGATGAAATTCAATCGATCGCTGCACGAATTACAAAAATTAGTAAACAAATTTCGGAACAAGCAAAGCGCACGCAGCGTCTGGCAACAGAAAAGGTAGAAAAACAGGAGCCAAGAATTCAAGAAATCATCTCACAGGAAAGAAATCGACTTGCTCGCGAATTACATGACTCGGTAAGTCAACAGCTCTTTGCGGCTTCGATGATGATGTCAGCCATTAATGAAACAAAAGCACAATCTGATGACCGTGAGTCGAAACAACTAAAAATGGTTGAAGCAATGATCCACCAGTCACAGCTTGAGATGCGGGCACTTCTTCTGCATTTACGACCTGTCGCCTTAAAAAATAAGTCGCTGCAGGAAGGAATTGAAGAATTGCTTACTGAATTGTCTCAAAAAGTATCAATGAACATAAGTTGGAAAATAGAAGACTTTCCATTGGAAAAAGGTGTTGAAGATCACCTATTTAGAATCCTGCAAGAATCTGTATCGAATACGCTCAGACATGCTAAAGCAACGAGTCTTGACGTTTTATTAATCAAACGAAATGATCTGGTTATCATGCGTATTGTTGATGATGGGATCGGGTTTCAAACAGATGAAACAAAAGCCGGTTCATATGGAATGCAAAATATGCAGGAGCGCGCCCTTGAAATAGGCGGTACCTTAAAGATTGTTAGTGTGAAAGAGAACGGAACAAGGTTAGAAGTAAAAGTTCCATTAGTAAAGAACGGGGATGTTGCAAATGATTAGAGTTGTATTCGTGGATGACCATGAAATGGTGAGAATTGGTGTTTCTGCCTATCTGTCTGCGCAGCCGGATATTGAAGTTGTTGGGGAAGCAGGAGATGGAAAGACAGGTGTGGAGTTAGCTTTGGACCTTAAACCTGATATTATTCTCATGGATCTTGTGATGAAGGAAATGGATGGAATTGAGACAACAAGAAGAATCATCGAAAAATGGCCGGAGGCAAAGATTATCATTGTCACAAGTTTCTTGGATGATGAAAAGGTTTATCCTGCACTTGAAGCGGGAGCGACAAGTTATATGTTAAAGACCTCTAAGGCAAGCGAGATTGCTGATGCTGTTCGCAATACATACCATGGCCAATCAGTCCTTGAGCCTGAAGTCACCGGAAAAATGATGATGAAAATGCGTCAAAGAAATCAGCATTTCCTTCATGATGAACTCACGAGCCGAGAGATGGAAATTTTACTTTTAATGGCCGAAGGGAAATCAAATCAAGAAATTGCTGATCAGCTGTTTATCGCGCTAAAAACAGTGAAAACTCATGTCAGCAATATCTTAAGTAAACTGCAGGTTCAAGACCGTACACAGGCTGTTATTTATGCGTTTAAGCATTCCCTGATAGAATAGCTATCTTTTTTTAAAAAGAGCTTTGGAGCTCTTTTTTATTTTGCTAATAAACTTTTCACTAATAATCGTCTGGCTTGTCTCATACCTTTATAAAGTAAGTTCTTTACAAAGGAGACTAAAGACAAGTGGCTACATTATATAAGGGTGTATTCTTTCTAGCGGTTTCAGCTTTTTTAGGAGAAAGTATTGAGTTCATAATTAACATGATTCTTGCAAGGGAGTTAGGTAAGCATGGGCTAGGGCTTTATATGTCAATCCTCCCTTCCATTTATCTAATCGTCCTGCTTTCGAGCTTTGAACTTCAGGTTTCCATCTCCAAATTTATTGCTGAAAAAGATGGAAGGTATCACCGAAGCATCCTTCATCATGCAATTATGATTGCGATTGTATTTACATCTGTTCTCTTTATCATGACGACAGGAGTGATCCCATTTGTTCCTGTATTTGATGCCTACCATCCTTATACAAGATGGCTTGTGATCCTGTTGATTCCAGTCATTTGTTTTACTGCGGTGGCAAGAGGATATTTTATGGGGAAACAACAGATGGGGAAGATCGCCATTTCCAATTTTTTTCGAAAAATATTTCAATTGGCGATATTATTCTTTGTGTTCCGCCTTTTCCAATTTGATGTGAAATCGTCTGTTTTAATCGCAATTGCGACATTTATCGGAAGTGAAATTGTTGTTTTTGCTTATTTAATCTTTACCTTTATTACACAATTTCAGCAGATCAAACGGCAGCCATTTTCAAACATAAATCGTCAGGTAGTACGAAAAAGCCTGATGGCTATATCCATTCCGACGACCATGATGCGCTTATTTTCAGCGATCACCAATGCGATTCAACCGTTTATGATTAAACAGGCCTTGATCCGTTCAGGAATGTCTTCAACAATTGCTACGGAGCAATATGGAATGCTTGCCGGGGTGGCGTTAACAATCGGCTTTTTCCCCGCCTTTCTTGCACACTCTTTAATGACCGTCCTGATACCGGCGGTTTCGAAAGCCTATTCTTCTAAAGATTATGGAACGCTGCAAAAAATGCTGAATCAGGTTATGAAATTTACCTTTCTTTATGGTGTACCAGCAGTAGCTGTATTTTATGTTCTAGCCCGGCCGTTAACCTCGTTGTTCTTTCATTCCTCAACGGCAGCGGGATATTTGCAAATGTTATGGCCATGCTTTTTATTTTACTTTTTCATCATACCGATGCAGGCCTTTTTAATCGGACTAGGATTATTTAAGGATATATTTATCCAAACAGTGTGGGCAACCATTGTATCCTATTCAGTCATTCTTTGGCTTGGAGCTATTCCAGAATGGAGGATGAACGGGGTTATTGTGGGCATGAATGTGGAGGCAGTACTGCTTGCGTTCATGAACTATTTAACCGTTTGTAAAAAGATTAGGGTTTCGATGTTTATGAAAGGCTTTGTTCATAAAACACAATGAAAAAAGGACCGAATCGGTCCTTTTAGTCATTTTTAGAAAGAATTCCAAAAATACGAAGGATACTAATAAATAGGTTGATGAAATCCAAATAGAGGCTTAAAGCCATGAGTGGTACATTTTCGGCGCTTACTCCATAGCGCTTCATTTGATTAATGTCAAATAAGATATATCCGCTAAAGACCATAACACCGATAAAAGAATACGCCAGCATTCCCATTGAACTTAAAGGCCAAAAGATATTAAAAATTGAAATAGCCACCATTGCGAGCAGGGCAGCCATTAAAAATCCGCCTAAATATGAAAAGTTTCTTTTGGTTTTAGAAGCGTAAATGGAAATTCCAGTAAAAACTGTTGTCGTCGTACCAAATGCCATAATTACCGTATTTGCGCCTGCAGTAGCTAAATAATGGGCTACTATCGGGTAAAGGGTAATCCCGGAAATAAAGGTAAAAATATAAAGGAAAGAATAGGAGACGGCCTTTCTCCGTCTTAGAAAGAACGCTGCCACCAGCATGACCAGCTCTAAAATCGACAATGGTAAAAAAAGGCTCGCAGGTACATATGCACCAGCTAATGTTCCTATGAATGAAAAACCAAGCGAAAGTGCAAAGACCCGTAAAACGGAAGGCATGTACTCACTGGAAGTTTGTGTATACAATTTTAGTCACCTCATTTAAAGTTCTTACCTGATATATACGAAAGACTTGTCAGGATGTTTCATTTTTTCTTAAAATATCTTCTTTAAGTAAATCTCTGATTTCCATTAAGAGTGCTTCTTGCGTTTCTGTTTTTGTTATTTCTTCCTTTATTTCTTCTTTTCGTTTAAAACGATTGATAAGTTTTACAAATAAGAAAATGGAAAAAGAGATGATAAAGAAATCAACGACTGACTGGAGAAAAAGGCCATATTTTAATGCTTCATTTCCAAATTTAATACTAAGATTGGTGAATTTAACTCCGCCCAGCAGCAAACCGATCAGCGGCATTAGTACATCTTGTACGAGGGAAGTAACAATTTTTCCAAACGCACCGCCGATAATAACACCAATAGCAAGATCGAGTACATTTCCCTTTAAAGCGAACTGTTTAAATTCATTCCACATGAATTCTCCTCCTATCTATCTCTAAAAGATTATTTTATCTTGTTATAAAGGCAAATTCAACTTTTTGAAAAAAGTGCTAGTTGACAGTTATTCGTATTTTTTCTATAGTTACTGTTATGTAAACAGAGGTTCATAGCGAACACCCTCTATAAAAAACTATGGAAATGGCATACTCAACCATATCCTTAGGATATGGTTTTTTATTTCTGTATTAAAATAGGGATCATAAAAGGAGGATTTATTAATATGGCAGGACGAACAGATGAAGAATTAAATGGCGTTACCTTATTAGGAAATCAAGGAACAAAGTATCTTTTTGAATATACTCCAGATGTATTAGAGGCTTTTGATAATAAGCATCCAAACCGAGACTATTTTGTTAAATTCAACTTTCCTGAGTTTACAAGCCTTTGTCCAAAAGCGGCCAGCCTGATTTTGCCACCATTTATATCAGCTACATTCCTGATCAAAAAATGGTGGAGAGCAAGTCGTTAAAGCTATACCTTTTTAGCTTTAGAAACCATGGTGATTTTCACGAAGACTGTGTCAACATTATCATGAATGACCTTATTAAATTGATGGACCCAAGATATATTGAAGTTTGGGGAAAATTCACACCGCGCGGCGGGATTTCAATCGATCCATATTGCAACTACGGCAGACCAGGAACAAAGTTTGAGCAAATGGCGGAATATCGTTTAATGAACCATGATTTATACCCAGAGAAAATTGATAACAGGTAAAAAAATAAGAGGATGCAACCGTTCAGGTTCATCCTCTCATTTTTTTTAAAATGCCCAGTTTCCACCTCTGAAGATCGCTTCTGTTTTGCCGTCAGCGGTGATTCCATCAATGTCCATTTGTTCAGAACCTATCATGAAATCAACATGGGTGATGCTTTCATTTAGGCCGTTCTCTTTTAATTCATCCGAAGACATTTTTTTGCCGCCTTCAATACAAAATGCATACGCACTGCCAATAGCCAAATGATTAGAGGCATTTTCATCAAATAATGTATTAAAGAAAAGAATATTGGACCTCGAGATTGGTGAGTTATAAGGAACAAGCGCAACCTCGCCTAGGTAATGTGAACCCTCATCCGTTTCAACTAAGTGACGTAAAATCTCTTCGCCTTCTTCTGCTTTTACATCAACAATTTTGCCATTTTCAAACTTTAAGCTAAAACGGTCGATAATATTCCCGCCATAACTAAGTGGTTTTGTGCTTGAGACTGTTCCGTTGATTCCGGTTTTGAAAGGAACAGTGAACACTTCTTCTGTTGGCATGTTGGCCATGAATTCATTGCCTTGCTCATTAATACTGCCGGCACCAACCCAAAGATGATTTTTAGGCAGCTCAATCGTTAAATCGGTTCCAGGTGCTTTATAATGAAGTTTTGCATAATGCTTTTCATTCAAATAATTAACCTTTTCATGAAGGCTCTCATCGTGCTTTTTCCATGCTTCTACAGGGTTCTCAGTATCTACCCGAGTTGCTTTAAAAATTGCATTCCAAAGCTTTGACACTTGGTTTTCAGCAGGTTCATTCGGAAAAACTTTAGCAGCCCAAGAGGGTGACGCTGCAGCAATTACGGTCCAGCTGACTTTATCGGATTGAATCATTTTGCGGTAATTGGCCAATGCCTTTCCCGCAGCTTTTTGATATGTAGCAATTCGCTCAGGATTTACGCCTTTTAAAAGGTCGGGGCTTGTAGAAATAATGGACATAAACGCAGCACCTTTACTAGCCAGATCCTCAGTTTCCTTTGCACGCCATTCTGGATATTCAGCAAACGTTTCATCTGGAGCCAGATCATACTTTGTTCGCGATACAGTATCATCATTCCAATTCACAACAACGTCCTTTGCGCCAACCTCATACGCCTGTTTGACCACAAGACGGACTAATTCAGCAGCGTCAAGGGTAGCGTTAACGACTAATTTTTGTCCCTTTTGAACGTTAACGCCCACCTTGACGGCAAGTTCAGCGTACTTTTCTAAGTTCTTTTGAAAATCACTCATTGCTTAAGCCTCCTTTTTTTCTGACTAATGTATATTTTATCCTTTTTAATTGGAAAAAGAAACTAAATGAAATGCCTGAAATAGCACTTGGTTTTGTGTGCTATACGGGGTCCATGCTTAGATTTCTCCTTTCAAATAGAGAAAACAAAAGCCAATATAATAAAGCACTCAATATGGAAAGAAATGCTAGAACAAAAAATGTCCAGCTATAACCTACCCAGGCACTCAACGGAATAAAAACGGGAGCGACCATTCTACTAAAGGTCCAGCGCAAGGAAGAGGCAGCAAAGTATTGACCTCTCATTTGTACCGGGGCCAGCTTGGATACAAAGCTTTGCTGAATACCTGTACTTGTTAATTCCCCGAATGTATAAACGAACATTGCCCAGAAAAACCCCCAGAATGAACTTACCATACTAAAGAGAACAATCGATGCGGCGTAGATGCCTGACGAAAGGATAAATACGTTTCGCTCATATAATTTATCCATCCATTTTGTCACGATAACAGTAAGCAAGGCGACAAGCAAGCCGTTTTCTGTTAAAACGATGCCATAGATTTGCTCACCCGTCAGTGTAATAGCCGATAAAATGGTTTCCGTTGTAACAACATCTTTGATATAAACAGGAAATAGTAAATCAAGCTGTACAAATGTCTGACCTGCTAAAATACCTGCAAGAATATAGAGAAGGAAAGCCTTATCTTTAATAATGACCCGATAATCCTTAAGCTGTCTTTGTAAAAAGTAATACCAATGTTCATGTTGATGGTTAGAAACACCCCTCAGAGCAGGTTTTGTTTCTCGCAGCATTTTTGCAAGAACCCAGCCTAATATCAGACAGATGATTGCAGCTAAAAATAAAAGCTCAAATGGGTAACTTTCAAAGAAAATTGCTCCTATTATAGGACCAACTACAACTGCAATGTTAAGAGAGGTATAAAAAACGGCAAATACTTCACTTCGATCCTTTTCTGGAACAACATCGGCCACCATTGCTTGACTTGCCGGCCAATAAAGTGAGCCGAATACGCCGGCTATTGTAAAAGCAATAAATCCAAGCCATGGAGAATGAAACCAAGGTGATGCAGCTATAGAAAAGGTGAAAAAGGAAAGGCCCTGCCCAATGGAGGAGAGAACCAGCATTCGTTTGCGGCCAAACCGGTCGGCACAATACCCGCCCAATAAATTGGCAAGGACGGAAAATACTTGAGAGAAAATCAATAAGAAACCGGCTTTATTTTTTCCAAATTCATCTGAAAAGTAAATGGTGAGAAAGGGAAAAAACATCCAGTAGGAAATGTTCATAATCGATTCCCCAACTAAGCGGACCTTTAAGTTTTGATCCCAATTTTTAAGCTTCATTTTCTCTCCTCATTTCTATCTGCTAGAAGTTAATGTGTGATATTGGAAGGAAGGTTATGTATAAACTTCTGCCGAAACATTATAGCTGGAAATATATAGAAATCTGATTCTCTGTATCTGAATCCTCACCCCTCTGAAATTTGTGAAAATGTATGCTATATTTAAGGATAAGTGTGGTTTTGAAAGGGTGTTTAAATAAAGTGAAAAAAAGTGTTGTATTAGCTGAAAAACCTTCTGTTGCTCGGGATATTGCACGAGTATTAAATTGTAATAAAAAAGGAAATGGTTTTATAGAAGGAGATAAGTATATCGTTACATGGGCACTTGGGCATTTAGTTACCCTTGCCGATCCTGAAGCTTATGATGATAAGTTTAAAACGTGGAAACTAGAAGACTTACCAATGTTGCCTCATGAGTTAAAACTTGTTGTTATTAAGCAAACGGGCAAGCAGTTTAATGCAGTAAAAACCCAATTACTTCGATCCGATGTAGGGGAAATTATTATCGCAACTGATGCCGGTCGAGAAGGTGAATTAGTTGCACGCTGGATCATTGCAAAAGCAAAAATAAATAAATCGATAAAACGTCTCTGGATTTCTTCTGTTACAGATAAGGCCATTAAAGATGGTTTCAATCATTTGAAGTCGGGAAAAGCGTATGAAGACCTTTATTTTTCAGCTGTTGCCCGCTCAGAAGCTGACTGGTATATCGGGCTCAATGCTACTCGTGCTCTAACAACCCGATTTAACGCACAACTCAACTGTGGCCGTGTCCAAACTCCTACTGTGGCAATCATTGCAGCACGTGAGGAGGAGATTAAAAACTTTAAACCACAAACTTATTATGGCATTGAGGCACAGACAACCGATAAATTGAAGTTGACCTGGCAGGATGCAAAAGGGAACAGCCGCAGCTTTAATAAAGATATTACTGATGCGATTGTGAAAAAATTGGGATCAAAAAATGCTAATGTAACGGAGATTGAAAGAAAGCCGAAGAAGTCATTCTCTCCAGGCCTTTATGATTTAACAGAATTACAGCGTGATGCCAATAAAATATTCGGTTACTCGGCTAAGGAGACACTGAATATTATGCAAAAGCTGTATGAACAACATAAAGTATTAACGTATCCCCGTACAGATTCACGCTTTATCTCATCGGATATTGTTCCGACAATTCCAGAACGTCTTAAAGCGTGTGGAGTGGGTGAATATCGTTTACTGACAAACAAGATTTTAAAAAAGCCAATTAAGGCTTCTAAATCGTTTGTCGATGATAGCAAAGTGTCCGATCACCATGCCATCATTCCAACAGAAGGATACGTGAATTATTCAGCTTTTACAGATAAGGAACGGAAAATTTATGACTTAGTTATTAAACGATTCCTGGCTGTCTTACTCCCAGCATTTGAATATGAACAATTAACGCTTCGGGCAAAAATTGGTGAGGAAAACTTTGTTGCTAGAGGAAAAACGATTTTATCGGTTGGTTGGAAAGAAGTTTACAATAATCACTTGGAAGATGACGATGAAAGTGATGACCTGAAAGAACAGATTCTACCTCGGATTGAAAAAGGCGATACACTAAACGTTAAGCTAATCGCACAAACATCAGGTCAAACAAAGCCGCCAGCCCGCTTTACAGAAGCGAGCCTTTTATCAGCAATGGAAAATCCCGTGAAGTATATGGAGACCCAGGATAAACAGCTAGCCGATACCCTAAAATCAACGGGCGGTTTAGGGACAGTTGCAACACGTGCTGATATCATTGACAAGCTATTCAATTCATTTTTAATTGAAAAGCGCGGTAAAGATATTTATCTAACTTCTAAAGGACGTCAATTGCTGGATTTAGTTCCCGAAGAGCTAAAATCTCCAGTATTGACAGCAGAGTGGGAGCAAAAGCTGGATCAAATTGCTCATGGCAAGTTAAAAAAAGAAGTGTTTATCGGTGAGATGAAGAATTATACCAAAGAAATTGTAGCTGAAATTAAGGCAAGCAGTAAAAAATACAAGCACGACAATATTTCTACGAAAAATTGCCCGGACTGTGGAAAACCAATGCTCGAAGTAAACGGCAAGAAAGGGAAAATGCTTGTTTGCCAAGACCGTGAATGCGGACATCGGAAAAATGTTTCGCGAGTCACAAATGCGCGCTGTCCGCAGTGTCATAAAAAACTGGAGCTTCGCGGCGAAGGTGATGGACAAATTTTCACTTGTAAATGTGGATACCGTGAGAAACTTTCTGCATTCGAAGCGCGACGTAAAAAAGAATCTTCTGGTAAAGTGGATAAACGTACGGTGCAAAAGTATCTGAAAAACCAAAACAAGGAAGAAGAGCCAATAAACACAGCGTTGGCAGATGCCTTAAAGAAGTTAAATTTGGAGTAAGGTATTAAGCCTTAGATAAAATATTAGCCTGTTAAAATTTCCCTATGTATTCTTTTCCATTCCACCTTCATACAATAGAAGATAAACCTTGAAAAGGAATGGGCAGCATGAAAATTCCAATGAATTTCATAACAAAAATAAAGGCTGGAATCCAATTGAGATATTGGGGTTCTGGCCTTTTTCTTTATTTAACTAATGCGGCAGTGGGGTGGGAAAGATGATTACTTTAACTGGGAACAGCCTAACTTTAGAAGATATGAAAAGAGTCCTATTTAATAGAGAAACTGTCATAGCCGCCCCCGAAAGTATGGATGCAGTAAAAAAGAGCAGGGAAGCAGTTGAAAAAATTGTAGCGCAACAAAAAATCGTTTATGGGATTAATACCGGGTTTGGAAAATTTAGCGATGTTCGAATTGGGGAGGCCCATGTACGGGACCTGCAATTAAACTTAATCCGCTCTCATGCTTGCGGGGTGGGTGAACCATTTCCTGAAACGGTCTGTAAAGCCATGCTTTTGCTGCGGGCAAATGCATTACTAAAAGGATTCTCGGGAGTAAGACCCTTGGTCATCGAAATGTTAATGGAACTCTTAAATAGGGAAATCATTCCGGTAGTACCCTCTCAGGGCTCTCTCGGTGCCAGCGGGGATTTAGCCCCCTTGTCACACCTTGCATTAGTATTAATTGGGGAAGGGGAGGTTATCTACAAAGGTCAAAGAATGATCTCACTTGATGCACTTAAAAAAGAGGGAATGGTGCCCATCACACTGGAAGCAAAGGAAGGACTGGCCTTGATTAATGGAACACAGGCAATGACGGCTTTGGGGGGGATTGCTTATTTAGAGGCAGAACAGATCGCTTATCTGAGTGAATGGATTGCGGCGATGACGATGGAAGGTTTGAATGGGATCATGGATGCATTTGCAGAAGAAATCCATCTGGCCCGCGGTTATTCCCAACAAATAAAAACTGCGGAAAGAATTCGGAACTATTTGTTTGACAGTAAGCTAACCACTGTACAGGGAGAGTTAAGAGTGCAGGATGCCTACTCCCTAAGATGTATTCCTCAGGTCCATGGGGCATCCTGGCAAGCACTTGATTTTATTAAAGATAAATTGGAAATTGAGATCAACGCGGCAACCGATAATCCATTAATTTTTGACGGTGGGAAAAAGGTGATTTCTGGCGGGAACTTTCATGGGCAGCCAATTGCTTTTGCCATGGATTTTATGAAAATTGCTGTCTCCGAATTAGCTAATATTTCAGAACGGCGGATCGAAAGATTAGTGAATCCGCAATTGAACAATTTGCCACCATTTTTAAGCCCTGAACCAGGTCTGCAATCGGGGGCAATGATTATGCAATATGTTGCCGCTGCACTCGTTTCTGAAAATAAAACATTAGCACACCCGGCAAGTGTGGACTCAATTCCCTCGTCTGCCAATCAGGAAGACCATGTCAGCATGGGAACGATCGCAGCTAGACATGCGTATCAAATCATTCAAAATACCCAAAAGGTACTTAGTATTGAGCTCATTTGTGCGATGCAGGCCGTTGAGTTTCTGGGTGTGGAAAAAATGGCAAGTAAAACAAGAGAGCTATTTGAAAAAGGAAGGAAAATAGTCCCCTCGATAAAAAAAGACCGCATGTTTTCTAAAGATATTGAGAGAATGTCTGAAGAGTTAAAGGTTTTGCACCCATTCGATTAAAAACAGGTTTGGCGGAATAAGTCGATTTTTGTGAAATACTGGAAAAAATGGTGGGATAAATGAAATTTCCGTGGAAATATTGGTGAAAATGGTGGGATAAATGAAATCTAGAAAAAAGGCGTGAAGATCCACGCCCATAATTTAATCCTCTTCAACTCTATTTTTGAAAGCTTCTTGTGTGACAATTAATTCCTCATCTTCTTGAGCTTCCGTTGTATGTCTTTCCGTTAAACTGTCACTTGGAAAATCTCCAGGGTGATTCTTCTTTTTATGGTTAAAATGTTCACCACGACCCAATGTCAACACTCCTTTCTTCTTCGAATGTAGCATCTCCAAATCTTTGGAAATTATTACGAGCCTTTTATCTAATAAGAGCATATGAATATAGGGAAAAAATAAAGCCTTAGGGGAGGGATAGAAATGCCCAGCAACATCCATGTTAGTGATCTAGCAGCAGGTCCTGGACTTTTTTATGCGACCAGGGATGATCAAGCACCACTATTTACAACAGATGCAGTTATTGATGGAAAAATTTCGAAAGTTAATTTGAATGATTATCTCGGGAAGTGGGTGCTCTTGTTCTTTTACCCAAGTGATTTCACATTTGTTTGACCAACAGAGCTCGCGGCGGTCGCCGCTGTTCATAATGAATTAAATTCACTTAATACCCAAGTTCTTGCCATAAGCACGGATAGTGTATTTTCTCACAAGGTATTTTTAGAAACATCACCTTCACTTAAAAATGTCCACTATCCATTATTAAGTGATCGGAACCAAGAAATTTCAAAGGCCTATCGGGTGCTGGATGAAAAATCAGGTGCAGCATATCGGGCTTCTTTCTTTATTTGTCCCAATCAAATCATTCGCGCAAAATTTATTTATCCACGCGAAGTAGGACGTAATCTTGATGAGCATATTCGCTTGTTAAAAGGACTTCAATATGCAAAACAAACAGGCGAAGGGATACCTGCCAACTGGAAACCTGGTGAAGCAGGAATTAAACGCGATCCTAAAAAAATTGGCAAGATCTAAAAAGGGAGTAAATTCCCTTTTTTATTTTTTTAAAATATATAATATAAAAAAAGCCTTAAAAAGGGGTATCAAAAATGGATTTATTTCACATTATTGCCGAGGAAAAAATTAAACAAGCCATTAAAGACGGTGAACTCGATCGCCTACCGGGAATGGGAAAACCATTAAAGCTGGATGACCTATCCTCTATTCCCGAAGAATTACGCATGGCATATAGAATCATGAAAAACGCAGGTTACACAGAGGAAGAAACCGATTTAAGAAAAGAACTAATGACCATTGAAGATTTAATCAAAAAATGTGATAACGAAGATGAAAAACAAAGTCTTCAAAAACAATTAAATGAAAAGCTACTAAGATTTAATCGGTTGATGTCAAAAAGAGGAGTTCAAACCAATTCAGCAATGTTTAAAGAATACGAAAGAAAATTAACAAATAATTTTAAAAAATAATCCCTATCTGGAATGAAATTCCTTAATTTACCTTAAATGAAAATTCACATGGACTATAAAGAATTGTAGAATTCTGCCGAAATAAAGAATAGGCTAAAAAGCCAAACACAGGAAAATGGAAGAATAGTAGATCCGTGAGATAGGTGATAGGGATGGACAAAACATCAATTATTGGAATTATCGTAGGCGTCTTAGCCATTGGAGTCGGGATGGTTTTAAAAGGAGTAAAGCTTACTGCTTTGGAAAATCCGGCAGCCATTTTAATTATTATTTTTGGAACCATTGCTGCCGTTACAATTGCTTTTCCATCCAATGAGATTAAAAGAGTTCCCAAGCTTTTTAAAATTATCTTTACAGAGCAAAAGCTTTTGGACTCTGCCGAATTAATTAGAATGTTTTCTGAATGGGCACAGCTTGCTAGGAAAGAAGGCTTATTAGCTCTTGAAGCAAAAACAAGTGAAGTAGACGATGCCTTTTTAAGGAATGGCTTGTCACTGGCAGTTGATGGACAAAGTGCCGATTACATAAGGGATGTTTTAACAGAAGAAATTGATGCGATGGAGGAAAGACATTTAGCTGGAGCTGCTATCTTTTCTCAAGCAGGAACATACGCACCAACACTTGGAGTTTTGGGAGCTGTACTGGGTTTAATTGCTGCCTTGGGAAATATGAATAACACGGATGAGCTTGGGAGGGCAATTTCAGCAGCGTTTGTGGCCACACTACTGGGGATTTTCACAGGTTATGTTTTATGGCACCCTTTTGCAAACAAGCTTAAACGAAAGTCAAAACAAGAAATTAGACTGAGGCAAATGATGATTGAAGGAATATTATCCATACTTGAAGGGGAAGCCCCTCGGATTATTGAGCAAAAACTTGCGTCATACTTACCTGCAGGAGATCGGAAGAAATTCCTTGAGGAAAGAGTTGTGAAAAAGGATGAGCAAACGTAAGAGAAAAAAGCATGAAGAGGAGCATATGGATGAAACATGGCTTGTTCCTTATTCTGACATTTTAACGTTATTATTAGCTTTATTTGTAATTTTGTTTGCGATGAGCTCAGTTGATGCTCAAAAATTCAATGTTCTTTCAAGAGCTTTTAATCAGATGTTTACGGGGGGAACGGGAATTATGAATTTTAGTTCTATGGTTCCTACAGGCCCGACAGACATGAAAAATGATGCCAAAGTGGAGATGCAGCAAAATCAGGCCCAAAAAACAGATAGTGAATTAGAAAAGCAAATTGAGGCAAACGCGGAAGCATATAAGAAAGACCAACAAGAATTGTATGCTATACAAACTAAGGTAAACACATACATTCAAAATAATAGCCTTACAGATAAACTACAAACATCATTAACATCGGAAGGACTGTTAGTAACAATTAGGGATAATGTTTTGTTTGACTCCGGCAGTGCAGAGGTTCGGCCTCAAGACATCCAAATGGCTCAGGAAATTTCAGCATTGCTGGTGATGGACCCGCCAAGAAGCATTATTATCAGCGGGCACACGGATAACGTTCCGATTAATAACTCCAAATATGCATCAAATTGGGAGTTAAGCGTCATGCGTGCAGTAAATTTTATGAGGATACTTTTGCAAAATAGCAGTTTAGATCCTAAATGGTTTAGTGCAAAGGGGTTTGGAGAATATCAGCCAGTTACCTCGAATGATAATCCCGATGGAAGATCCAAAAACCGAAGGGTTGAATTATTAATCTCACCGAGGGTGGAGAAACAACAATAATATAGTGAATTGTTTAAAAAGAAGCATCCTTATAGGAAAAGGAATGCTTCTTTTTTTAATTAAATGGTGATTTATGGTTGCAGGATTCATTCTAGGATGATTGTCAAAGTGGATGTACCTTGGAAAATCTTTTGAAGAGAGAGAACGGAATAATTAGCCTAACTAATTGAAATAGCGGTATACTAATTTTGCTCAATGAGTATGGTAAAGAAATTCACGAATTTCTTCGATTGTCATTCCCATTTTTTTTGCCTCAATAATAAGTTCTAACCATTCTGAATCAATTTCTTTAACAATTGTATTGGCTTCTAACACTGTCTCACCCCTAAAATACTTATAGTATTCAGGTAACTCGGCTATCTTGGCACAAATATACGCTGCTTTAGACCCGTGGTTTTGCGTCCCAACCTTTCAGAAGGTTTGCCTTTTTCTGTGAAAAAATACCTTAAAGTATACCTTTCTTTCTAAATGGTTTAGGACTAGATACTTAGGTATATCTATATGTATATTATAATTAGTTCTATTCTATTAGGTTGTAGTTTTTTGTCAATTCAAAACATTTTGCCAATACATATATTTCTACAATATATTATGGATATCGTCAATATATGCTAAAAAACTTACTGCTTGGTGATTTTTTAATCGAACTGTATAAAAAAAGAGAAGGAGATCAAACATTTGACCTCATTCTCTCTTTTGATTCATTCGCCATTTATTAAATTCAAGGAATTCTCGGAATTGCTCTTTTGAAATACCCGAGTTCATTGCTTCCTTTACAATGAGCATCCAATCGTTATCTAAAGTATCAGAATCAATGTGTTCATGAATTAAATAGTCAACTGGGACATTTAAAACAGAGGCTATCTTTTCGAGAAACTGAATGGAAGGATTTCGTTGGAGGTTTCTCTCTAAGGAGCTTAAATAAGATTTAGCTACGCAAGCTTGTTCTGCAAGCTCGGATAAGGACATCTTTTTTCCCAAGCGCAAACTTTTTACACGGTCACCAATCATTGTTGTTCACACCCTTACATTCTGTATTAGATTTATTTTATCAAATTAAATACAGTTGTTCCATATTAAGAACATTTCTATGTTACAATAATATGAATTTTTTGTTAAGAATAAACCTTTAAATTGAAAATAAAATATCATAAAAACCGATAACGAATTTTTCAAGATAAAGGTGCTTAGCACTTTGAAAAAAGTAATGGTTAGCGATAATATAAAAGAGCAGACAAATCAATTAGATCATTATTTGTTCGTAAATATATATGGATAGATAAAGAAAACTCGCCGATTGGCGAGCCACTAAGGGTGAAGACAGAGGCGTAGTTACACTTATGCAACATAGGAAAGTATAAATTTTGATAAAAAATTTATACTTTCCTATTAGCCAAAAAGATAAAAGGCAGGGAAGAAAATGATTGTATTAAAATCAAAACGGGAAATAGAGGCAATGAAAAAAGCAGGTGAAATTCTTGCTTCATGTCACAAAGAAATAGCAAAGTTAATTCAGCCGGGGATTACAACTTGGGAAATTGATCAATTTGTTGAAGAGTTTTTGAAAAAGCATGATGCCACACCAGAGCAAAAAGGATATCATGGATTCCAGTATGCCACCTGTGCCAGCATCAATGATGAAATCTGCCATGGCTTTCCTCGTAAAGAGCCCTTAAAAGAAGGGGATATCGTTACAATTGATATGGTTGTAAGACACAATGGGGCATTAGCAGATTCCGCATGGAGTTATGCTGTTGGGAATATTTCAGAGGAAAACCAACATTTATTGGATGTTACAAAAAAAGCACTTTATATCGGTATTGAACAGGCAGTTGTCGGGAATCGGATTGGTGATATTGGGCATGCCATCCAACAATATGTTGAGAGTGAAGGATTGTCTGTTGTACGTGATTTTATTGGGCATGGAATTGGAGCCGTTATGCATGAAAAACCGGATGTTCCCCATTATGGCTTACCAGGAAAAGGGCCTAGGATAAAAGAAGGAATGGTCTTTACAATTGAACCTATGGTAAATATCGGAAGGTATCAAACCAGAATGGAAGACAATGGATGGACCGCGCGTACAATTGATGGCAAAAATTCTGCTCAAAATGAACATACACTTGCCATCACCAGTGAGGGACCAATTATTTTAACTGAACAAGTAGAAGAGTAAAAAAAGGCTGACTTTTTAGTCAGCCTTTTTCAAAAAGTCTATTTGATGAATTCAGTCACATCTATTGTTTTCGAAGACTTCCAAGTTCTTCAACAATGGCCTGCATTTCATTCGGACTAAAAGAGTTTTTCTTCATAACCAGTTCATAAATTTCCTTTAAATCCTCATACATTTCTTCATCAAAATGTGAGGGTTTGATTGCACCAAGGTTTAACACTCTTAATTTTTCTTTTATCTTTTCAATCATATATTCAACATTCTCTGTAGATTTCTGTGATAAGTTCAACGTGTTCATCCTTTCTGTTTTTATAAAGTTTCACGCTCTTTTAGAAGATTATTCGTCTTTAAAATAATCTTTCCATGTTCTATTTCAAAAGTCAATGAAAAATGTTTGCTAAGAAATTGAATGGGGCAAGGATGAGAGCATAAAAAATAACCGAATTATACATATTGATTAAGGAGAGGTCACCATGTCAAATTTGAAAAAGTTTTGGAAAGGAATGCTTTGGGGGGCTTTGGCAGGAGGAGCCATAACCTTGTTGGATAAAGAAACCAGGGATGCAATGAAGGAAAATTGCCAAAAAGCTACTAAAAGTGTTTCCCATCTCATAAAAAATCCTGGTGAATTTACCAATCAAGTAAAAGATACCGCTCTAAAATTGAAAACAACAGTTGAAGAAATTGGGGAAGATATTTCTTTTATTGCAAGTAAAGTGGAAGAACTGAAGGAAACAACCCCACAGGTAACAAAAATGCTCAAGGAAACAAAGGATACATTTACTAAAGAAACAAAGAATATGAACGGTTTGGATAATGATGAAAATCTAAAATAGAAAGAGGTGAAGAGGTGGAGAAGCGAGGAAATAAAATGAAACATTCCTTATTAAAGATGCTTTGGCATCGAATTGATGAGGATGACCTGCCAGGATTATCTGCCCAAATGGCCTATTACTTCCTGCTCTCAATGTTCCCGCTTTTAATCTTTGTGTTCTCACTCCTCCCCTATTTGCCAATCCCCCATCAAGACCTGCTTGATGTCATAAAGGGGTTTGCCCCAGTAGAGGTAATGGACTTAATTGAAAAAACTTTACATGATATCATGAACCATCGCCATGGGGGGCTCTTGTCATTTAGTATTATCGGTACAATTTGGTCCTCATCAAATGGCATAAGTGCAGTCGTTAAAGCATTCAATAAAGCCTATGACGTAAAAGAAACAAGATCATTTATTGTATCCAGCGGCATGGCAATCCTGCTCAATATAGGAATGATTTTTGTATTTGTCATTGTTATCATTCTTCCTATCTTTGGGAAAGAAATTGGAGTATATATATTTTCGAATATGGGATTTAAGGTACAGTTTTTAAAGTTTTGGGCTGCATTACGGTGGTTTATCAGTGCAGTCATGTTATTTCTGCTCTTTACAGGATTGTATTGGATTGCGCCAAATACAAAGCTGCGATGCAGAAGTGCTTTTGCTGGTGCAGCCTTTTCGACTGTAGGTTGGATCGTTTCATCGGTTGCCCTTTCCTTTTATGTGGATAATTTCAGCAACTTTTCGATTACCTATGGAAGCATAGGCGCCATAATTGTGTTAATGCTTTGGTTATATATAACAGCCTTTATCATTGTTCTCGGTGGGGAGGTAAATGCTTTTTACAGTGAAAGAAATAAAAAAAACTGTTGATTTCCCTTTAGTTTCCTTCTTTGAAATTTTGCTTTTTCGCTGAAACTATAATCGGGAGCAAAAACCCACAATCGTAAGGGAGGTTTATACAATGACCAAACATACAAAAAAAGACGGCGGTACGAAACAAAAAGGAAAAGGCAGTAAGGGAAACAAGACTTCCGGTTCTGCAAACGGTTCGAACGGCTATCACTAAATAGGATTAAATATCGGTAAGGGACCGGAATATTTCCGGTCCTTAATATCATTTTAATAGTCTTAAACCGTTTAATATAACAAGAATCGTACTCCCCTCATGACCAATAACTCCAAGAGGCAAATCGAGTATTTTAAAGAAGTTTGAGGAAATTAAGATGACAATGACGATAATTGAAAAAATAATATTTTGTTTGATGATGTGGTTCATTCGCTTGGAGAGTTTAATTGCCTCAGCAATCCGCAGCAGGTCGTTTTTCATTAACACAACATCAGCTGTTTCTAGAGCAACATCTGTTCCTCCCCCCATGGCAATCCCGACATTTGCGACTGCTAATGCAGGTGCATCGTTTATTCCATCACCAACCATAGCAACCGTTTTAAATTTATTTTTTAATTCTTTAAGCTGCGCAACTTTTCCTTCCGGTAAACATTCAGCAATAGATTGATCGACGTGGCTTTCGGCGGCGATTACTTTTGCTGTAGGTTTGCTATCCCCGGTAAGCATAATGGTAAAAATGCCAATTTTCCTAAGTTCATCAATGGCCGTCTTTGTTTCTTCTCGAACAACATCTTTTAAAGCAAAAAGACCGACTAATTCATGATTCATTTTCACAAAAACAAGCGTGTTTCCTTGGTTTGCCAATATTTCAGCTTTTCCATTTGCGAAGGTAGCGGTTTGGTCCTCAATAAAGTCTGCCTTGCCAATCTTCCACTGTTTTCCATTCAGTTTTGCTTTGATTCCCCATCCAGGTATATCTTCCAGTTCTTCCGGTGTTAGTAAGTCTATCTCCATTTGGCTTTTGGCGAAGCTTACAATCGCCTGTGCGAGCGGGTGGGTAGAATAATTTTCTATTGATGCAGCTTTCCAAATTAGTGTTTCTTTATCTATTCCATCTTTGACAATAACCTCTGTTACTTCTGGTTTCCCTTTTGTAAGTGTCCCAGTCTTGTCAAAGGCAATGGCATCCACGTTTCCTAAATTCTCCAAATGTATCCCGCCTTTAAATAAAATGCCATGTCGTGCACCCTTTGATATGGCAGATAAGGTTGCTGGCATGATCGAGGCGGCTAAAGCACATGGTGAAGCGACAACTAACAAAATCATTGACCGATAAAAGTCTTCCGTCCAGTTCCAGCCAAGTAAAAAATGGGGAAGGAACATCATAAAGAATGTGGCAAATAAAACGGATTTTACATATCTTCCTTCAAACTTTTCAATGAAAAGCTGTGATGGTGATTTTTCACTTTGGGCCGATTGAACAAGCTCAATAATTTTATGGAATAAGGTCTCATTATTTTTCTTTGTTACAAGAATGGTAATGGAACCAGATAAGTTAACCGTTCCGGCAAACACCTCTTCTTGCCTATTTTTCGAAACTGGAATGGATTCGCCAGTAATCATTGATTCATCTATATTCGATTGTCCTCTTAAAATCGTTCCATCCGATGGGATCCTTTCTCCAGGTTTGACAAGAATATGGTCCCCAACTTCCAGCTCGGCAACAGCAATCCTTTTTTCAACTCCATTGTTAACCAATAATGCCTCTTCTGGCTGTATGTTCATAAGTGCTGAGATTTCCTTACGGCTTTTGTTCATTGTATATGTTTCTAATGCCCCACTTAGAGAGAAGATAAAAATAAGGATTGCTCCTTCAGTCCAATAACCGATAATCGCTGAGCCAATCGCAGCAAACAACATAAGCATTTCAACATTTAAATCTTTGTTTTCAATTGATGCTACAATACCCTGTTTTGCCTTGGCAAAACCGCCAATAAAAAAAGCTAATAAATAAGACATGACATAAAGGCTAATGAAATTATTCTTTTCTAAAAGCCATCCGACTGCAATGAAAATCCCGCTAAGGATTGCTGCAATTAATTCAATATGGGGTTTGACTTTTTTAATAAATCCCAGGTTCCCAGCTTCCTCTTTTTGAATGGTTTGAGCCTCGGAGCTCATTTTTAACACTTCCTTTTTTGGTATTGAGAAAAATAATCACTCTCACAACCCTTATAAAAGCACGAAAGCTGCCATCAAATTGATGACAGCAGCAACTAGAATAATGTTATTAAGTCTTGGCTTGGTTTATAACAAATTTGTTCATTTTGCAAAATGATTTCATCGACAAACCTTTTAATGAAAATTCTTGCGTTTCAATCTCTAATTAGGGAAAATATAGGAAGACTTAGGGATAGATGGAAAAATAATGAACTTTTATTCTAAAAATTACAATTGGTGGTGGGAAAAAGTTGTTAAATAAAATATTTGCATTTGTAATGGCAGTGGGTGTGCCGCTTTCCATTATTGGAACATTGATGCACTGGTCAAGTTTGATTTTATTTGTCATCTACTGTTTAACCATTATTGCATTAGCCAGTTTTATGGGTAGGGCAACTGAAAGTCTGGCGATTGTTGCAGGCCCCCAGATAGGAGGATTGTTAAATGCAACCTTTGGAAACGCAGTTGAACTGATTATCTCAATTTTCGCCCTGAAGGCAGGCCTTGTAGGGGTTGTATTAGCTTCATTAACGGGGTCAGTTCTAGGAAACTTATTGCTTGTTGCAGGATTTTCCTTTTTTATTGGCGGTTTAAAATATAAACGTCAGGAATTTAATGTTTATGATGCGAGGCATAATTCAGGACTCTTAATGTTTGCAGTGGTCATCGCTTTTTTGATACCAGAAGTTTTTTCGATGGAGTTGAAAAAAGCAGACACGATTACGTTAAGCACGGGAATTTCCATTATTCTTATCTTTCTATATCTTGCTGCACTTTTCTTTAAACTGGTTACCCATCGAGGCGTTTATCAACACGATAAAGAAACAGAAGGTCATCACGAAGAGGAGCCGGAATGGGGGAAAGGGAAAGCGATCGCTATTTTATTTATTGCAACGCTCATCGTTGCTTATATTTCTGAGCATCTGGTCCATACTTTTGAATTTGTCGCAAAATCTTTTGGCTGGACAGAGTTATTTATTGGCGTCATTATTGTTGCGATTGTCGGTAATGCTGCAGAACACGCTTCAGCGGTATTAATGGCCTTCAAAAACAAAATGGATGTCGCTATGGAAATTGCGATAGGATCCACGCTGCAAGTGGCCATGTTTGTTGCTCCTGTCCTTGTGATAGCATCCCTTTTCTTCGATCAGCACATGCCTCTTGTATTCAGTTGGCCGGAATTAATCGCCATGGCCTCTTCCGTACTCCTTATGGTGGTCATTTCTAACGATGGGGAGAGCAACTGGTTTGAAGGGCTTACTTTAATTGCTGCATATTTCATCATGGGAATTGGTTTTTTCTTGTTATAGAAAAGTCAAGAAAAGGCTCTGAGCCACAAGTGGTTCAGAGCCTTTTCTTTGTATTTAGTAAGTATTTTTTCGAAATGATTTATTTAGGGAAGATCAACCGCTTTCTTTTTTTGGGACATCAACCACCAACCTTCATGTTAATTTTAAAATCGAAAAACACGAGTGTTGAATACCATGAATGACGGAAATCCCAACCTCCTTAAAGTTGAAATAGAGCGAATTGATAACTACCCTCCTTTGTATTTGGATATCTTTATTATAATGTAAAGTTAAAATAATGTAAATATTTTGATTATTTATTTTAACGTATTTTGGGTAATTTTTTTTTTGAAATGGATAATATCATGATTCTCCGAAAAAACTAGAAAAAGGATGCCATCTTTGAAGGGAGAACTCACGGTGAAAAAATATTCCTCTGTATTCATGCTGCTTATTTTTATGTTTACATTACTACCAGCCGCATTTGCTGCTAATAATCCTGCAGACAAAGTGAAATATCAGGTACCTGTGTCGGTGAAAAATATAACGAAGGAAAATACGTATCCCAATCCGACCCAAGATTTGCCTTTACTACAGCCAAGCGATTTAACCAAAAAGCTTCTTAATTCTTCAAGAATAAAGATTGAGAATCCAGATTTAATCAGAATGTTAAATGAATCAAGTATTAATAGCACTCCCTTTGCTATTGGATATCGGGCAATTGTTTATTTGGGGCAATGGCCGTTAAACTATGAGTCCACCGAAACATCACCGAATTGGGAGTTCCAAAAAATTAATACCAACTATTGGGATAACCGCGGCGGGAATGCCCCTTATCAGATTCATTACGTACAGGAAACACAAAAAGTTATTAAAGGTGGTTTAACTGCAAAGATTCCTAATGCAGAAGATGTAAAGAAAATGATGTTATTAAAAGCAACCGAAAAGACCAAGCTGCCACTTGCATTTGAAACCGTGATTGGCGGGGGAACGAAAAATGAACATATTTATAATATCCCAATCAATCGTTTAGGCTATTTATATGCGTATGCTCCTGCAGTAAACGAAAAAGGGAAGGTTACGTATGGAGAAGTTTATTTGATGTTAAAAGGAAATAGGAAATTTATTGTCATAAAGAATGTAACTTCGCAAGGAATTGGAGCTTGGATTCCGGTTCAGGACTATGTTTCCTTCGGATTCGTTGCGGCTGAGAGGCCAAGGTAATGGATAATGGCTCCTGACTTGTCTCAGGAGCTTTTTCCATCTTTTAAAAGAAAGGATTGCATATGGTGCAATAGTTCGATAGGATGTTAACGGGTATAGAAAGGAGCGATAGGTTTGGGCAGTCCAGTAAATGATAAAAATTCGCAGGTTACGTTCTTAAAGCAACGTTTAAATATGTTTCTCGATGTTCTTGATGCAATTGATCCTGAAGAGACGGATCTCGATGATGTGGATCGTTTAATTGCCATCATTGATGAGTTAGAATCAAAATGCCGAGAATTTCAAAACCGTGAATGCGAAGAGTCTGTATGAACAGGCTCTTTTTTTGTTCTGAAATAATTTCGGGCGGTGGATTTTATGGCAAAAAACATGAAAATGTAACCGGTTTCGAGCTTATTCTTTTAATCCCGAGTCGTTAGGAGTATAATTGTAGCGAAAATAGTTGTAAAATTATAAATAAATCCATACTGGGATGATAGGATTCAACAAAGGGAGAGGGGTACAAGAATGAATTTAGCCAAGTTTGAAGAAAGCATGTACAAATTAGTTGTTGAAACATCAACAAAGCTTCCTAAAGATGTACGTCGTGCTGTAAAAGCAGCAAAGGAACAAGAAAACGCAGGTACAAGAGCAGCAATGAGTCTTGCTACCATCACGAATAATATCAAAATGGCTGACGATAATGTATCACCGATTTGTCAGGATACAGGACTGCCAACCTTTAAAATAAAAACACCTGTTGGCGTAAACCAAATTCAATTAAAACAAGCGATTTATAATGCAATTGCCCTTGCAACAAAAGAAGGAAAACTGCGTCCAAACTCCGTAGATTCCCTAACAGGTGAAAACAGCGGCAATAACCTTGGCGGAGGAACACCTGTCATTAAGTTTGATCAATGGGAAGAAGACTATATTCAAGTAAAGCTTATATTAAAAGGCGGAGGCTGCGAGAACAAGAACATTCAATACAGCCTTCCTTGTGAACTTGAAGGACTTGGCCGTGCAGGCCGCGACCTTGACGGTATCCGCAAATGTGTCCTTCACTCTGTATACCAAGCTCAAGGACAAGGATGTAGTGCCGGATTTATTGGAGTCGGAATCGGGGGGGACCGTTCTTCAGGCTACGATTTAGCGAAAGAACAGTTATTCCGTTCTGTAGAGGATGTAAATCCAAATGAAGATCTTCGCAAGTTAGAAGAATATGTTATGGAAAATGCCAACAAGCTTGGGATTGGTACCATGGGATTTGGCGGTGAAGCTACATTATTAGGCTGTAAAGTTGGCGTTATGAACCGGATTCCAGCAAGCTTCTATGTTTCTGTTGCTTATAACTGCTGGGCGTTCCGCCGTTTAGGCGTAGCGGTGAATCCTGAAACTGGCGATATTCAGGATTGGATGTATCAAGAAGGAGAAAACGTTGATTTTTCACAAACAGAAGCGGAAAAAGAAACAGCTGCTGCGTCATCTGAAGATGTGATCACTCTTCAAGCACCGGTGACAGAAGAACAAATCCGCAGCTTAAAAGTTGGCGATGTTGTTCAAATTAACGGAGTTATGCATACAGGACGTGACGCAATCCATCACTACCTGATGACACATGATGCTCCAATCGATTTAAATGGTCAAATTATTTACCATTGCGGCCCGGTTATGTTAAAAGATGAAGAAGGCGTATGGCATGTGAAAGCTGCAGGCCCTACAACCAGTATTCGTGAGGAGCCATACCAAGGCGACATCATGAAAAAATTCGGCATTCGCGCAGTGATCGGTAAAGGCGGTATGGGACCTAAAACTCTAGCTGCTCTTCAAGAGCATGGCGGCGTATATTTAAATGCCATTGGTGGTGCGGCTCAATATTATGCAGAATGTATTAAATCTGTTGATGGTGTCGACCTTACCCAATTCGGTATTCCTGAATCAATGTGGCATTTATCAGTTGAAGGCTTCACTGCTGTCGTGACGATGGACTCACATGGAAACAGCCTCCATGCAGATGTGGACAAATCTTCATTAGAAAAATTAGCACAATTTAAAGAGCGCGTATTTAACTAAGATAATGATTTTACAAAAGGTAGGCTCCGAAAGGGGTCTATCTTTTTTTGCAAATAAACAGTCACGCATGAATCCCTTATAATTCCAATCATGTTTTTCCAAATATAACAAACAATAAGAAAAAGCAAAAATAGGGGGAACATGGAAATGCGGGTATTAAGCTATCTTGTCATTTTTTTTGCAATGGTAATTGGACCTTCTTATGCACATGCCTTATCCAATCAGCCCATTCATTGGGGCTTTAAGAAAGGTGTAAATGAACAGCAAGCAGAAGCAGGACCGCAGCTTGATGCTGTTTTAGAAAAGTATGGCGGCTTTTATAAGGGTGACCCAAACTCGAAGACTTTATATCTCACTTTCGATAACGGCTATGAAAATGGCTATACGCCTAAAATCCTGGCGGTACTAAAAAAAGAAAAGGTTCCAGCTACATTTTTTGTAACAGGACATTACTTGGAATCGCAGCCGAAGTTAGTAAAACAAATGGTAAAAGAGGGTCATATCGTTGGAAATCATTCGTGGTTTCATCCTGATTTAACAACAAAAAGTGATGACAGAATCAGAGAAGAGTTAGATAAAGTAAAAGTTGCTACGAAAAAATTGACAGGTCAAAAGAAAATGAAATATGTTCGGCCTCCAAGGGGGGTTTTAAGTGAAAGAACTTTGAAAGTGGCAAAAGATGCAGGTTATACACATGTTATGTGGTCACTGGCTTTTGTCGATTGGAATATCAACCACCAAAGAGGCTGGAAGTATTCCTATGACAATATTATGAGACAGGTTCATCCTGGTGCAGTCATCCTTTTACATACCGTCTCAAAGGATAACGCCGATGCATTGGATAAAGTTATTAAAGATTTAAAGAAGAAAGGTTATAAATTCAAAAGTCTTGATGATTTTCCAAAGAAAAAATAATGCCTACACAAAGCCGATCCATATGGAATTCGGCTTTTCCTCTATCCTTGAAAACATGCTATAATAACGGGAAATACGAAAAGGATGGAAAAGTACGTGTGGCAGGAAAAAATTCAAATTGAAGGGCCTTATAATTTTGATCGGGTCTTGGAAAGGCATTCGCTTGACCCGCTAAACAATATTGATAAAAATAATCGTTTCATAAAAGTGCCGGTTGTGTTAAACGATGAACCGCATGTTGTTGAAATTAAGGCAGCTGGAACAGTCGATAACCCTATTTTTATATTAAGAGGGATAAATCAGACGTTACAATCCACTTTGATGGAAAGAGTGTCGGAAATTTTCCAATGGAATGTCCCCCTAAATCCTATTCTCGAACATTTTCAAAAAACAGATCTGAGTGAGCTTTTTAATGAACATATCGGGACTCCGCTTGTTCTCGATTTTGATGTGTTTGGTTGTTTATTAAAATGTATTATTCATCAGCAATTAAATTTAAAATTTGCTTACACCTTAACGGAACGGTTTGTAAAAACTTTCGGTTTTGAACAAGAAGGAGTTTGGTTTTATCCAAGCCCAGAAACTGTTGCAGGCCTTGAAGTGAGCCAATTGCGGGAACTTCAATTTAGCCAAAGAAAAGCAGAATATGTGATTGGCGTAGGCAAAGCGGTTGCAGAAGGTGAACTTAATTTAGAATCGCTTAAGCATGCAAGTGAGGAAGAAATATTTAATCGTTTAATTAAACTCCGCGGTGTGGGGAATTGGACAATCCAAAATCTTCT
Organism: Neobacillus sp. PS3-12; assembly: GCF_030915385.1. Lineage (GTDB taxonomy): Bacteria > Bacillota > Bacilli > Bacillales > Cytobacillaceae > JAEVLT01. Next base: position 3,401,136 of record NZ_CP133268.1, read on the forward strand.
GCTGTTTGGTCTTGGGCGTCAAAATCTTTTTCCAACAGCTGATATCGGGATTCAAAATGCATTGAAAAAACTATATAAGCTTGAGCAAAAGCCAACCCTGGAGCAAATGGAGCAATACAAAAAAGAGTGGGAGCCATACTTGAGCTATGCTTCTTTGTATTTATGGAGAAGCATTGAATAATTTGGAGTGAAGAGAATGAAAAATGAACAAATAGTAAGAATTAAGCCAACACAAACCTTTCCGCTCACGATCAAACGTCTTGGAATTAATGGAGAAGGCGTCGGTTATTTTAAAAAGCAAGTGGTGTTTGTTCCAGGTGCGCTGCCAGGCGAAGAAGTGGTCGTTGAAGCCACAAAAGTACAGCCCAAGTTTGCAGAAGCAAAAATAAAAAAGATTCGTATTCAATCTCCCTATCGAGTTAAACCGCTTTGTCCTGTTTATGATATTTGCGGAGGCTGTCAGCTGCAGCATTTGCGATATGACCAGCAATTGAAAGAAAAACGTGATATCGTGATTCAATCACTTGAGCGGCATACAAAGCTCAATATTGATAGCTTAGATATCCGCGATACGCTCGGAATGGAAGAGCCATGGGGGTACCGTAATAAAAGTAGCTTTCAAGTTGGAGAAAAAGACGGTAAAGTCCTGGCTGGATTGTATGGATTGAACTCACATAAGCTGATTGATATTGACCATTGTGCGGTTCAGCATGCTCATACCACTGAAGCTACCGTAAAGGTGAAGCAAATTCTAGAGGATTTACATATTCCGATTTATAATGAAAAAACAAAAAAGGGAATTGTTCGGACAATTGTTACTCGGGTGGGGATCCAAACTGGTGAGCTTCAGGTCGTTTTAATTACTTCGCAAAAGGAAATTCCACAGGCGAACACTTTAATAGAAGAAATTCAAAAACGTTTACCAAATGTGAAATCAGTTATCCAGAATATTAATGGACAAAAAACTTCCCTAATTTTTGGAGATGAGACAAGGGCATTAGCTGGCGAGGAATTTATCCAAGAAACGCTGGGCGATCTCCAATTTGAATTGTCTGCCCGCACCTTCTTTCAGTTGAATCCAGTCCAAACAGTGGTCCTTTATAATGAAGTAAAAAAGGCAGCAGATTTGACAGGTACTGAAAAAGTGGTGGATGCTTATTGCGGTGTCGGTACAATTGGCTTGTGGCTGGCAGACCAGGCAAAAGAGGTTCGTGGAATGGACGTCATCTCGGAGTCGATTGAGGATGCCAAGAAAAATGCAAAACGTCATGGCTTCACTAATACCAAATACGTACCAGGTAAAGCAGAAGAGGTTCTCCCAAAATGGGTGAAAAAAGGCTGGAAGCCAGATGTTATCGTTGTAGATCCACCTAGAACAGGTTTGGACGACCAGCTGCTCCAAACCATCCTCCATGTGGAACCGAAAAAACTTATCTATGTTTCATGTAATCCGTCTACCTTAGCTAAGAATATACAAACGTTAAGTAAGAAATATGAAGTGAAGTACATCCAGTCAGTCGATATGTTCCCGCAGACTGCACATGTGGAATGTATCTCGCAACTCATTTTAAAATTGTAGCCCAAAAATGAACTCTTCCGAACCAAAATAGAAAATTCCGATTGCAGCCCTGATTTTGTGAAAAAATACTTTTCCGATTTCAGGGCTGTTCCATGCTCCATCCCTTGTCCTGACTGGCTTTTCCCGTTAGTTGCTCTTGACCAACTTTCGGAAGACTTTATTTTAAAACCGAAAAAAACGTGAAAAAAATGCGGAAAAACAGGCGAAAAAACGGCCATTTTTGAATCAAAAAACCTTCAAAATGGGGGTTCCATCGGAAAACTTTATTTTCATAGCGACGGTGGAATGCGGATTGGAGGCGGGGGATTTCGGAAATTTAAAAATTTGTTGAACATAGTAGGAAAGAAGATTCTAATTTAGTTTGTAATATTTAATCCATAAGATGGAAAATAGAGAAAAGAGTAAACAATGAAGTTAATTTTCGAATTAAAAGTTTGAATGTAGATACGCCATGGAATTTCATAAAATTAGTAATGGTAGAGTATGGTTTTCCACAAAGTTGTCTCTATTTTTATATAGCTGTTATTTTCCTCTGCCCTCTGCTACAAAGTTTTTCCTACTGTCACATAGTCGGTACAGGACCGCTAGGGAATCCAGGTGGAACGAGCAGCCAAGGAACCGTTATTCAACCTTTAATCAAACGTTTGATCAATAAAAAAATAATACAAGTTCGGGTGGATCCAATAGTGGTTAATCTTTTTTTCGTGTTCCAATACCGATCCAATTCCTTGCCCCGTAAGGGTTCATAACGTGTTTGAATGTTGCCTCAACATCGTTTCTATACAGTTCGAAAGAAAACACGGAAAAGAAGAAAAAGAGCCATGAGAAAAGAGGGGAATTCTGTTTCTTTTCTCATGTTTACCTCTTTATTCAGTTCCCGTTCAGGGAAAAACTATATTGCATAGTCAGAATATTCGATGCAAGCCGAGTAGAGGGGATAATGGAGAAAAGAAAGCCCTTTGAGGGAAGAACCTAATAACAGAAAAAATAGAAGAAAAAGAGGGCATGGAGCTTACAATTGCAAAGGCTTGATGGAGAGAGAAGGGAAAATCCTGACTAAATAACAGCAAATACCTGCAGAAATCAGAAAATAGGACAAAGGCAGGAATGGCAAGGGATTGAGGAAAAGGGGATACTATATTTATCCATCAAATTTTTGTCTTTACTAAAAAACTTTAGGTCATTCCACATCTATTTAAAGCCAAAGTAGTTTTCTAAACTTAAAAAGTAAAAGCCACTCATTTTAATACAGTAAAAAAACGGGAAAAATATTTTTGAGTATATTGACCTATTATCAGGAGACTCCTCCTGTAGAAGAACTAGATGAAATGAGTAAGAGTGCAATTTCAGAAATGGGAAACATGATTATGGGTAACACTGGCAGTATTTTTGCAAGTAAAGATATAAACATTGATATTACCCCTCCCTCTTTATTGATCGGGGAAAAAATTGAAATATCAAACAAGGTTCCTACTATTGTTATCCCAATTGAGCTTCAAGGAGTAGGAACTTTAACAATAAATGTGATGTCGGAGGATTTAATTTAGAGTTTTGAATGATTTAAAGTATTAATTATAAGAAGCCCACCAGATTGTTTTTATGACAGATTTTCTACCATAAACATAAATAGAGTCGTGCATACTGCAAAGCCGAAGACTTTCTGAAGCAATTCAGCTATCTTCGGTTTTTATTCTGAAAGGATAAATTATTAACAAAGTAAAAGGTGGTATTTAATATTCAAATTTTAGACATAAAATAACTTAAAAACTATGATTAACTTCACCATGATTAGAATTAATAAGGTATATAAATATAATTGTTTCCGAAATGGATGGCTTTTGATGATAATAAAAACTATAGGTTAATAATAAAATGCTGGGGGAAGGGAAAATGATTCTTGCAAAAGAGGATCAATTAGAAACGGATCTTCGAGAGGCACTTGAAAGAAATGAATTTAGAGTATATTACCAACCAAAACCAGATTTAGTTTCAGGAAGAATTATTGGTGTTGAGGCATTGATTAGATGGGAACATCCAAATAAGGGATTAGTCTTACCGGCGGAATTTATTCCTCTTGCAGAAAAAACAGGACTAATTGTCCCAATTGGTGAGTGGGTATTACGAACGGCTTGTTTAGAAACTTATTCTTGGAGGGAAGCAGGTCTACCCCCTATTATTTTGTCCGTTAATCTTTCCGTACGTCAACTTTATCAGCCAAACTTTGTCGAAAGAGTCCAAGATATTTTAGAAGAAACGAGATTTAATCCTGAATATCTAGCTTTGGAAATTACAGAAAGTATGATGATGGACAAAAATCAAGTTTTTCACACTCTAATGGGATTGAAACGACTTGGGGTACAAATTAGCTTGGATGACTTTGGAACAGGTTTTAGCTCTCTTCGTTATTTACGTGAATTTCCAATTGATAAAATTAAGATTGACCAATCTTTTGTTCGAAATTGTCCCACTGATTTAAACGATGCAAAGATTGTAAAATCAATTATTGCAATGGCACATCAATTAAAACTAAATGTTATTGCTGAAGGAATTGAATCAAAGGATCAATTGGTTTTTCTGCAGCAAAATCATTGCAATATAGGGCAGGGCTACCTGTTTAGTAAGCCCGTTCCTCAAGAGGAATTAATCCAACGTTTTAATCAGATTGAACAAATTATACCTCGTGAGGGAATTCCTCAAAAGGTTAATAAGCAAAAACGTTTGGAAGAAATGTTAGAAACCGCACGTCAAGATTTATATGATACCGTAAGATTACAACAAGGTTTGATCTTTAAGATAAAAAAAGAAAATGGTAAATTTATCCATTTACTATCTGATGGCAAGTTGATGTATAAAATGGGACTTACCCCTGAAAAAGTTGTCGGAAAAGAGCTAAGAGACTTTCTGCCAATGAAAGTTGTCGATGAGATTTCTTTATTTTACCAAAAAGCATGGGAAGGCGAAGAGGATGTAACATATGAAGGAGAATTAAATGGCATTTATTATAGTGCTTCGTTAAGCCCTATTTATAGGGGTGGACAAGTGGTTGAGGTAATTGGTTCCTGCTACGACATTTCTGAACAGAAGTGGGTGGTAGAAGCGTTAAGATTAAGTGAATCCAAATACCGCCTTATTGAAGAGAATATACTTGATTTAATTGCAACATTTGACATAGATGGCGCGGTACTCTATGCATCTCCTTCTCATAAAAAGGTGTTGGGGTATACTCCCAAAGAATATGAAACACACTGGGCTTTTGATTTGGTTCATCCAGATGATGTTCCCGCTATTCAATTACAATTTTCTTCTATGATCGAAACAAAAGAGTCTTGTCAAGTTGAATTTCGACATCAACATTCTCAGGGAGGTTGGGTTTATATTGAGGCTAAAGTTACCCCTATCTACGATGAAAGCAATAATTTTAAATATATACTTGCAGTAGGCAGAGATATTTCAGAAAGAAAGTAGAAGAGTACAGCATTGCACATGAAATCAGGAACCCACATATTACGATTAAAAACTCTAAAGTCCGTAATAGGTAACTTTTTTGGAGGGCTTTATTTATGAATGACATGTTAAAAGAATCATTTGCTGAGATATACCGATCTATTATTGAACATAATCCTGATGCTATATTCGTTTTTTCTAAAGATGGGAAAGTTGAGGAGGTTAATCCAGTAGTAACAAAAATTTTTGGCTACTCCCAAGAAGAGGTCAAAGGAATCCATTATCAAGAATTTATCGTTCCTGAACAAGTAGAAAAGGTAAACAATTACTTTGGACAAGTGTTACAAGGGACTTCGTGTGAGGATAGTATAGATGTTTTTCATAGAAGCGGAGATATCCTCCATTTGCATGTGAAGAGCATACCTTTAATGATTCAAAACAAAATTGTTGGTATTTTTTGCGTTGCGAAAGATATGACGAGGCAGAAACAATTAGAGGCATCATTAAAGGAAAGTGAAGAGCGGTATCGGAAGTTGGTGGAGTATTCGCCAAAAGGGATTCTGGTTCATCGAAAAGGAACCATTCTTTATGCCAATCCATCAGCATTAAGTATGTTAAACGAGGAGAATTTGATGGATAAACTAATTTTTTCCTATATTCATCCTAACGAACATGAAATGTACAAACAAAGGATTTCTGAAACAGATATTGGGAAGGAGCTGCCACTTACTGAAATAAAGATGATGCGGCGGGATGGGGAAGTGATTATTGTTGAGATGGTGGGAATTTGGATTTCCTTTAATGGGATTCCTACAATTTTAACTATATTTAATGATGTTACAGAAAAGAAAAAAATTGAAAATGCCTTAAAGGAAAGCGAAAATAAGTATCGCCTCTTAACAGAAAACTCTCTTGATTTAGTTCAACTCGTGAACCCCGATGGCATAATTTCCTATGCCTCACCATCTCATAAAATAATATTGGGTTATGAACCAGAAGAATATATAGGGAAGAGAGGACTTTGCCAGCTACTGGATGAGACCTTTACAGATACTTCTAATGATTCGGAGCACATTTCAAAATCCAAAACTTGCGAAATCATTCAGAAGCATAATATGGGATATGACGTTTGGTTGGAAGTGAAGGGAACGCCTGTATTTGATAGGAACGGGGAACTTCAACATATTTTATTTGCTGGTCGTGAAATTACAGAGCGAAAGAAACTCCAACGTCATTTGGAATATTTGAGTTACCACGATAGTTTAACTGGAATTTCGAATCGAAGATTTTTCAAAGAAAAACTGGAACAGTCACTTAAAGAAGCGAAGCAATATGGAAGAAAACTTACTGTAATGTTTATGGATATTGATGACTTTAAACAAGTCAATGATAGGTATGGTCATGATGTGGGCGATGAACTCCTCAAACAATTTTCAAAGAGGGTAGGTAATCAGCTCAGAGAAGGCGACATAATCACTCGACAAGGTGGAGATGAATTTACGATCCTTCTTTTAGAAATACAAGAGAAACAGGATGCAATAAAAATTGCTGACCGAATTCTTACATCTCTTCGTGAGCCTTGGCAAATTGGAAAGCATGTCTTTTTAACGACTTCCAGTATAGGTATTGCTTTTTACCCCAAAGATGGAATTTCCAGACATGAATTGATGAAACATGCTGATACCGCCTTATATGAAGCAAAGGAGAACGGAAAAAATAATATTAAAGTGTATTCTTCGAAAGGTGAATTCTAAGAAGAGAATTAGAGATATAGCAGGGTTACTTAAACAAGAACCGCAAGGATTTGAGAAGCTCTTTAGTTGTCATCATGTTGGATAGCTACCTTTAAAGAACACTTTTTTATTTCCGTGAAACTTAATTCTTCCCTACTGTAACTATGTTGGTACCGATGCAGGGAAAACAGGAAATGAATAGGAATTAATATAAAAGTCGGGAAGCATATCGACGGGTACGGCTTCTTGGTTCTTTTTATTTGATCAAAGGTTTGATTGAAGGTTGGAAAAGGCAGGATAAATCAAGGATTATGTATAGCTGATATTATCTCGGTTTTTGTGCTACAAAGTTCTTACCAACTGCAAATAGTTGATGCCCGAAGGAATGGATACTTGTAAGAACGAGTAACCACAGCGATATGTATGTAATCGTAGTGGTCTCAATTGAAATTCAGGCTGGATCTAAAAGTGGTCCAGTCCTTTTTCTTTGTTCAATATTATCCCGATTTCTTGCCCTGTAAGTGTTTCGACCATTTTTTCTTCGTTACCGCTGTATCTATTCTGTTGTTTTCCTCACTGTATTAACCCGTTGGTAGATTCAGCATTGGAACCGTATTTGTTGTTATAGAGATCCAGATACAAAATTACCTTTCCGACAAATTACCAGTGATGATGTTTGGTTAGATTATCCAACTTCAACACTTTACAACATATGGCAATCAGAAAGCCAAACACAAGATCAATGAGAAAGTGCAGAATATGGATATTGACGCTTACAATTTTAAAACAAAGAAGCCTACATTGGGTAAATCCTTTGTAGGCTTCTTTTGTATTTTTGATTGTATATCAGGTTTGTATTCCTAAATTTTGATAAAAGGTGGTTATTTCCCAATCAACTGATCGATTACATTGATCAATTCCCCAATTTCAGGTTTACTTACTTGTGCGTCTGCTCCAACATTTTCCCCTTTATGACGTAAATCATCAGTAATAAGGGAAGAGAAAATTACAACCGGAATATTGGATAATAACGGGTTTTCCTTGACCTGCTTTGTAAAAAATAGGCCATCCATAACAGGCATTTCAATGTCCGTAATAATTAAATCAACCGTTTTTTCTATATCTGTTTTATTTGTAATACCTGTACTTAAATAGTTTAAGGCATCTTTCCCATTTTCAAAAATATCTATTTTTTGGAAGCCCGCTTCTAATAATGTATTTGAGATTAGACTTCTTAGTAAACTGGAATCCTCAGCCACAACAATTTTATATTGTGAGCGGTCTTGTTTCTTTACCTTTTTTAATCTTTCAGTGTTTATTCCTACAAACGGATTAATATCAACAACAATTTTTTCAAAGTCTAAAAGTAAGATCAAATTATCCTCTTTGCGGACAATTCCAGTAATAAGATTATCTGCACTTTGAAGTAAATTTGTTGGTTTTTCAATTTCACTCCATGAAATTCGATTAATTTTATCAACGCCGTGAACATGAAGAATAACCTTTTGCTGATTAAATTCAGTAACAATATATTTATCGTGTATTGGCTGTTCAGATTCGGGATATCCCAACGCTTTGGCAATATTAACAACTGGTAGAACCTCGCCTCTGATTTCCATAATTCCTTCCATGCTTTCATGAGAATGGGGGACTTTTACAATTGGAATAGGATTAATGATTTCTCTTACCTTTATAACATTGATACCAAATTTAGAATTTGCTACAGTAAATTCAACGATTTCAAGTTCATTTGTTCCACTTTCAAGCAAGATACCTTTTTCCTTCACTTGTTATACCTCCGTAAATTCTAGCTTTCTATGTTCTAAAAGTTTCACTTGTTCCATTGCCTCTTTTAATTTATCGTCAACTACACTTGCATCCTCGATATGTTTTATAATCACTCCATTAGCTTGTTCAAAAAGATGTTTTGTATCACTGATTTCACTCATCACATTTTGGGAGGATTCCTTTTGTTCCTCGATTTTTTTATTAACACTATCTACTTCAGTTTTAACACTATTGATTATTTTCGATATGTAGTCTATTTTCTGTGATGTATCTGCACTTAAATGAACCCCATTTAGAACAAGTTCCGTACTTGCAGTGGTTGATTTTAATGTTTCTTGAATATCTAACCGAATGCTTCTTGTTAATTCACTAATGCTATTCGTACTATCCGCAGTACTTTCTGCTAACTTTCGGACTTCTTCTGCCACAACAGCAAATCCTTTTCCTTGTTCTCCAGCTCTTGCTGCTTCAATGGAAGCGTTTAGTGCTAATAAATTTGTTTGGTCTGCAATCTCCTTAATGACTTTAACAATTAATTCGATTTCCTTTGAGCGTTCATTAAGCTGATTCATTTTAGAATACGTTTCTTCTAGTTGTTTACCTAACAGTAAGATTAATTGTTCAACCTTTTCAACAGATTGCCGGCCTTCTTCTGTTTTTATCACCATGTCTTCTGCCGATTTAAGCAATGCTTCTCCTTTTTGGGAAAGGATAGCTGAATTCTCATATGAATGCTCACTGTGGATATTGACTTTAAGAAAACGTCCCTTTATTTTTTCAATCAAATCCCCCATCAAATGGTGCTGACTATTGACCAATTCATGTTGTTCAATAGTTCTTGATAACTCTATACTAAAAGATTCTATAAACTCCTTTGAAGACTGGTTACTTTTTTTTGCTTCTTCAATAACAAACTCTAGCTTTTTTTCATGCAATCTTTTTCTTCTATCAAACTTTGATATTTCTTTCTGGATAATAACATTTTTAACCCCCAAACGATTGATATCTTAGTTTTGTTAAAATGTGACTTTTGAACCTCTTATATAACATTAAACTATAATTTAATATTTGAAAGTGTGACTTTCTTCTCATAAATCTCATTTTTATAGTGATAAAATAATTGATAAAGTGTAAAGAGCTTTCTCATAACGTTAAAAAATACTTAAAGAAATCCGGGGGAGAAAATTGAGATTAACAATAGGGAAAAAACTATCTTTAGGTTTTGGTTCCGCTTTATTTCTAATGTTTATCATGGTAGGGTTTGCTTATTATGAAATGAATTCCATAAAAAATACATACGAGAATTTATTAAATAACTCTATAAAAAAAGCCAATCTTATTCATCAACTTGTGGAATCTGAAAAGGAGATTGAACTTGCCACACGTGGTTATCTACTTCTAGGAAACCAAAATTCATTAACTGTTCTAGCTGATTCTGAAAGTAAATATAACATATTAAATAAAAAAGTATCCACAATGGATAAAAGTACGAATGAAGGAAATGTGTTTTCCCAATTGCAGAAGTTTAGTGAGCAATATGCACTGGTTTCTGATAAAATGATTGCCTTGAAGAAGAAAAATGACCCGAGCTATGTAAGCGTGCTTTCCAAAGATGGCTATCCTCTTGTAACTGGTTTTAGGGCAAAAGCAAATGAGATGATTCAGATTCAGGATAAACAGACTGCCCAAATCCGCAATGAGGCCAATTCAAAAGTGGCGACCATTCAAATTATCCTTTTGCTATTCAGCGTTTTTGCCTTACTTATTAGTGGAATCATTGCCTTTTATATTGGAAACTCTTTATCGAAACGCATTAAAATATTCTCTAATGCTGCCAGAAAAATTGCTGATGGTGATTTAAGTCAAGAGAAGATAAAAATAAGGGCAAACGATGAAATCGGTGATCTTGGTATTTCTTTCAATGATATGACACAAAACCTTCGAAACGTTATTAAAAAAATTAATATAAGTGCAGAACAAATGGCGGCTGCATCGGAAGAACTGTTTGCCACAACGGAACAATCCACACAAGTAACAGAGCAAATTACTTCTGCCATTCAAGAAGTTGCAAGCGGTTCTGAAGTACAGGTAGAGAGCTCTGAGGAAAGTGCCATTGCGATGGAAGAAGTTGCAATGGGTACACAAAGAATTGCAGAATCTGCTTTAACCGTGAAAGAATCAGCAGAAAAAACTAGTACTTTATCGGAGCATGGACAAACATCTATAAACAAAGCCATTCTACAGATGACTACGATTGAAAAAGAAACAGAAAATATGGTAACTGCAATTCAACACTTGAAAGATCGATCACTTGAAATAGGGAAAATTATTGAAGTTATAACCAATATTACAGAACAAACAAATTTACTTGCCTTAAATGCAGCAATTGAGGCGGCACGAGCTGGCGAGCATGGAAAAGGATTTGCTGTTGTAGCTGATGAGGTTCGAAAATTAGCAGACCAATCTCGTACCTCTGCTTCTCAAATAGTAGAACTTATTGAATATATTCAAAAAGATACGGAAAAGGTAAATCAAAGTATTACTGAAAATTCAAAAGAAGTAGTACAGGGCAAAACAATCATTTTTGAAACTGGTGTGGATTTTAAAGAAATATTAATAGCTGTTTCAGATGTAAATGAACAAATACAAGAAGTATCTGCCGCATCTGAACAAATTTCAGCCAGTACGCAACAAGTGGCGGCCTCTGTATCGCAATTATCATCTATTGCAAAAGAAGCCTCTGCAAAATCACAAAATGTTGCAGCTGCATCACAAGAGCAATTAGCCTCCGTGGAGGAAATTACTTCTGCAACAGAATCATTAAGCGAACTGGCTCAAGAAATGCAAGAGATTGTTGCAAAGTTTAAGATTTAGTATATCCCTAACAAAAGCAATCGTATCACTAGCACACGAAAAAATAAAAGTGATCTGAGAATAGTAGAAAACTTTCTAAGTTTCCTTTTCTAATCTGTTACTAACCTCACTGTATAGAACAACGTCAGTCTATTTCGTTCAATGTAAAATGCGTTTGATGGAGTTATTGTGGAGTGGATGGAGACTATCAGCGTATTCACTATTTTCTTGCCTACTGTAAAACACTAAATTTAATAAGAAATCAAAATGGCCTAAATAAATTTTAATATAAATTAATAATATTTCATAAGCTCATATCCTAATTAAATAGAATGTGGGCTTTTTATTTTGGTAATAGATACAGATTAAAGGAGGGAAGGGGATTACTTAGCAAAGAGTAATTATCAATAAAAGGTAATTCGCATGAAACTGCAATTAAAAAGTGACGATATTACCAATGAAAGAGACTAAGGAGACATCTGAAGGCTGGCTGTGGAATAGTGATATATTACGTGTCTGTGTGGTTGCATGTTATACCGGAAATATTTCTTAGAAATGGCTTGTGCCCCTTCCAAATTGAAGTTGTAGGGTATTAAGGGTATTTCCTTATAGAATGAAAGAGTTTCATGAATTTGTCGAAAAAGTGAAATTTAATTAAATGGTAAATAAGCAAAAAAACTTTAGTATAATAGAAATAGAACTAAATACCTATATTTGAAAAGAAAGATTAAAAAATTACCGAAAATAAGCTACAGAGGAAAACATCAACTTGTTCATAAATTAGAGCGGAGACTAACCAGCCTTATTAGTTGGTCTCTTTTATGGTTCGGAAGTTTTACTGCGATAAGGTGGCGAAGTTTTGAAAATGAAAGAAACATTCGAAGTCTTCAAATTAGAGGAGGATTTAAAAAAGGCACTGAAACAGGGGGAGTTTCGATTATATTATCAGCCAAAGGTCGATTTAGTTTCAGGAAAAATTATGGGGGTTGAGGCTTTGATCCGATGGCAACATCCTGAAAAAGGAATAATTTCGCCATTAGATTTTATACCCATCGCCGAAGAGACAGGACTTATTATTCCTATGGGAGAATGGATTTTACGAACAGCCTGTTTACAAAATATGAAATGGATGGCTGCCGGGCACCACCCCTTACTTATGTCTGTCAATTTATCAGCACGGCAATTGTATCAGCCGAATTTCGCCGAAAGTGTAAAATACATTATAAATGAAACAAAACTTCTTCCTGAATACCTCACGTTTGAAATCACTGAAGGAATTATGCTTGATGCCTTTAATGCCCCTAAAGTGATAAGGGAACTAAAAAATATTGGTGTACAAATTAGTTTAGATGATTTTGGCACTGGTTTTAATTCTCTTTATTACTTACAAGAAATTCCAATCGATAAAATCAAAATAGATCAATCTTTTGTACAAAATTGTACCTCAGACTTGAACTCTTCAACGATTGTAAAGTCAATTATTGAAATGGCCCATCGGTTAAAATTTGGGGTTATTGCGGAAGGAATCGAGACGAAAGAACAATTAAGTTTTCTTCAGCAAAATCTATGTAACATTGGTCAAGGCTTTCTATTTAGTAAGCCGTTACCACCAAAAGTGTTAGAGAGGAATTTTTATACAATTGAGCAAGTAATCGTTCGTGAAGGTATTCCACCTGAAGCGAGCAATCAAAAGTTGATAAGAGAGAGTATCAAAAATAATCGTGAAGAATTACTTGATAGGATGGGAATGCAGCAAGGACTGATTTTTAGATTTAAAAAGGTGAAAGGAAAATTTATCCACACCTTATGTGATGGCAAATTATTATATCGAATGGGGCTTTCACCAGAATGTGTGATTGGAAAGGAATTAAGAGAGTTCGTACCCAGTTCCCTTGCTAAAGAGCTGGAGACCCATTATCAACGGGCATGGGATGGAGATGAAGATGTAACCTACGAGAAAGAATTTAATGGAATATTCTATATTACTAATTTAAGTCCGATTAGAAAAGGTGGGGAAGTAGTTGATGTTTATGGGTCAAGTATCGACATCACCAAACTGAAACAGACAGAAGAGGCGTTAAAGGTAAGTGAATCCAAGTATCGTATTATAGCAGAAAACACCCAGGATTTAATTAGAGTAGTAGACATAAATAACTTTATTGAATATGCTTCTCCTTCACATGAAAAGATATTGGGATATTCACCAAAGGCGTATATTGGCCGTCCGATTTTCGAAATGATGCACAAGGAAGATTATCCTCGTATTAAAAAACAATATGCTGATGCGTCTCTATCTAAAAAGCCTATTCAAGCAGAGTTTCGTTTAAAAAAGGTGAATAGAGACTGGGTGGATTTTGAAGCAAAGGTTACACCTGTTTTATCTGACAACAATGGAGAGGTAAAACATTTTGTGATAGTGGCCCGTGACATTTCTGAACGAAAGATTAGAGAAAAATTAATGCGAAAGTAGGAAAAACTTTCGGTCGTTGGACATTTGGAATCAGGTATTGCTCATGAAATACGTAATCCACTTACTACTATACAGAGATTTGTTCAGCTTTTACAAAAGGAAGTTGATAAGCCACTTTATGTGAATACCATGATGTCCGAAATTCTAATTTGCCGCTTATTCAGTGTGATAGTAATCAAATTAAATAATTATTCATTCAGATTATGAAAAATGCTGCTGAAGCAATGCAAGATGGAGGAACTCTCAAGATACAAATCCTTTATAAAGGTACAAACTTTGTAAAAATAAAGTTTATTGATCGGGGGATTGGAATAACTAAGGATAGGTTGGATAAATTAGGGAACCGTTTTATAGTATAAACGAAAAGGGAACTGGATTGGGATTAATGCTAAGTTATAAAATTGATCAAGAACATGGCGGTTGGATTGACATTAGGAGTACACCTCATCTAGGAACAACAGTGAATGTTATATTGCCTATCATTCAAGGCAGCATAAAGGGAAGGCCGTAGAAGGATATATATATAATAGCATTTTTTTAGTCATGCCGTGTGATTTAAACATGACCCAGATGCAGACAAGCATGGCAAGGAGTCTTTCGAGATTATTCTCTGATCTAAATCTATGGCAATTCGAGCTGGATCCAATAGTGGTCCAGTCTTTTTCCTTTTTTGAAGCCTATCCAATTCCTTGTCCCGTAAAGGCTCATCCTGTTTTTTCTCCATTATCTTCTTTCTATTCCGTTGTTTTCCTCACTTTATAAACCCGTAGGGTTTCAGTTCTTTTTCGTGTGTTTTTCAATAGAATTTTTTCTCTTGATCCCTTCTTTGATCCTAATTCTTTGCCCATTATGGGAAGAACTTAATTACAGAAAAAAGGTAAGCGTAAAATAATCCCCACCTGGTTGACAGGTGGGGATCGCGTTATTATTTAGGTAAGTTTTTAAAATCTATACAAACGGTTGGGAGTGTTTTTGACCAAGGAAGTACTTTATCTAGGTCATTTTTATCTGTCAGATCAATGTTGGGTAACTTCTCAAACAGATAACGAAGATAATAATATGGATTTAAACCATTTTCCTTAGCTGTCTCCACGATACTATAGATGATTGCACTGGCCTTTGCACCTCGTGGTGTATTTGAGAATAGCCAGTTTTTCCTTCCAATCACAAAGGGCTTGATTGAGCGTTCACTGCGATTATTGTCAATCTCTAAACGCCCATCCTCGAGAAATACCACTAATTTATCCCATTGATTGAGACAGTAGGTTATTGCCTGACCTAAAGCACTTTTTGGTAACACTTTTTGCTCCTGTATTTTTAGCCATGCCAAAAAAGCATTCAAGACTGGCTTGCTGCGTTCTATACGTTGTTCATAACGTTCTTTAGGAGATACCTCTTTTAGGTTGCGCTCAATGCGAAATAGTTGGTTACAGTAATGGAGACCTTCGTTTGCTGCTGCCCCAGATGTCATTCGCTTCGAAGAAGGCAATACTTTTAATGCCTCATCGAACTTACGACGTGCATGTGCCCAACAACCGACAAGTTTTACATCAGGTACCTTATGGTACCCAGCGTATCCGTCTACCTGTAAATATCCTTTAAATCCTGATAGGAATTTCTCTGCGTTTTTGCCGGATCTAGTTTCCTGATAATCATAAAGGATGGTTGGCGGTCCTTCTTTTCCAGATCGGTAAAGCCAGAGATAAGATTTTGATGTGGCTGGTCGTTCAGGTTCATGAAGCACCTGTAAGGTTGTTTCATCCGCATGTAATACATCATTTTCCAAAAGAATTTGATGCATACGATCGTAAAGCAAAATCAGCCATTGGTTTGCTCCGTGAATCATCCAGTTGGCAAGGGTTTGGCGTGATAATATCACTCCAAGTCTGGTAAACTGCCGTTCTTGTCGATATAATGGCAACCCATCTACATATTTTTGGTTCATAATATGAGCCATTAAAGAAGGAGATGCTAAACTCCCAGACTGGACAGGTTTAGGCATTGGTGCTGTGACAATGGGCGTTTCAATTTCTTCACGCTCACAATGACGACAAGAGTAAATATACTGAACATGCTTAACCACTTTCAATTCCGCAGGAATGAATTTTAGTTCTTGGCGCATTTGCGTGCTCATCTCATGTAATTTTCCACCGCAACACGAACAAACTTGCTCACTAGAGGATAAACGATATTCAATCGTCTCTACAGGCAAGTTTTCTAACATCGTTTCACGATGTCCGCGTTTTTTACGGCGTCGTTGATAGGTGATAGATTCTAAAGTAGGTTCTGGCAATTCAGGATTTGCTTCTTTTTCAATTTCATTGAAAAGTTCCAATTGATCGGGGTTGGTTTTTTCACTGGAAAAGCTGAATCTTTTTTGCTGCAGAAGGCGAAACTGTTCTTCAAACCATTTTACTTTTGCCTCTAATTCGTTCTGCTTTTTTAGCTTCGCCTCTAATTCTGCATTATGCTTCTCCAGCATTTCCAAGCGTTGTAGAAGATCTTCAATTGTAGGGGTTGTGGTAGTTGAATTCGCTGACTTTTTCATAATTTTATTATACGACAAAACAGGCTAATTCTACGATTTTTCATTATTTAAATAACAGTTCTTGCTGTTACTACAGGGTGTGCTTGTTTTTGATCTAATGATAATCCATCAAGAAGCCATCGTAGTTGTCGTGGGCTAATTTTCAAAGGAACTGTACTACTGTCGGATGGCCAATGAAATTTTCCTCGTTCCAGTCGGCGATAATATAGCCAAAAACCATTGTGTTCCCAATGAAGGATTTTCAATTTATCTCTCCCACGATTACAAAATACAAATAGACTTGAAGAAAAGGGATCTAAATCAAATTCTTCCTTAACAAGAACAGCCAATCCATCAATAGATTTCCGTAAATCTGTACTACCTCGTGCGAGGTAGACTCGATCTACAGTTGCTTCATTTAACATAAAGATTTCAGCTTCATTACTACATCAAGAAAAAGCATCGGGTCATAACCTGGCTTCACTTCAATTGTAACTCCCGCCACCTTTACAGATAAGGAGTTCCCAGTTCCTGTTTGATCATCAATATCATCAATTGATAGCCAGTTTGAATTTGATGATACCCTAGCTTTATTTAATTCAGATGGGTTAAATTTTCTTAACCAGTACCTAAACTGGTGGATATTTAGTTCGTGATCTGCACACCACTTAGTTTGGGTTTGACCACTAGCTTTAAAATCAGTAATTCGAAGCTCCCATTCCTTACGTAAATTTAACTTATCCAATTAAAAACCTCCCCAAATTATTATTTGAGGAGATTATCTCATAGAGGTTCTTCTGTTAATAGGTGGGAGCTATTTGACGCTTACGAAAAAAGGAAGAAACAAGAAATGAAAGTATGTTGTTCCTAACGTGGAGAAAACGCAAAGTCACATCTCAAATTACATAAGGTTTAGCCTCATAAATCACAATATAATTAGTACACAAAAAGCGGTTGGGTTTTCTTAAAACCCAACCGCTTCTGATTCTTTAGTTATACCCCTTTTAATAGAGTCTTCCACTTCTACACCATATAACAAAATTTTCACAATTATTTCCGAACAAGTTATAATTTTTTTCTCTCAATCTACTTCTGGCTCGAACTATTATCTCCGCATTAGAGTATATCTTTTTACTTTCTTTTTTATGGATTTTTGCCCCCTGAGTAAACACCTCAAGTGAATCAATTGTTACTCCTTCCTTCCCAAGGTAGTGAATAACTGAATTATTTCCAATAAAAACTCCATGGTGTGTATAACCTACTCGTTGAACGTATAAGTGGTCGCCCAAATTTATATCTTTTGTATTTGACAAAGCCCTTACTGTTGCGTTTATGGGGTCGTTTGCATCAAAAAAGTTATTTAGAGTGATATGTACATTTTCAGTTGTCTCGTTAAATTTTCTTACGGTTTGTCCCAGCTTTGGATGTATCTTTCTAGCTTGTTTTTCGATAACTCTATTAACTTTAGTAACTGAATTTTTAGTCACCTCATTCAACAAAATTGGTACGACAAACTTAAAAAGTTTCATTATTCTACCTCTACCTTATTCAAATAAAATTAGAGAATCTCTTTTTTTTTGGGGGGGAATTATTCTTGAGAGGTATGAGTTTTCTGCTATCTTAAACTGCAGCATAGTTGAAGTAAATAATACTCAAAACCCTTAACTACATTTTATCATAAAATAAAATTATTGTTTTGTTCTAAACAAACCAGAGTTGACATCACAAATAACAATTGAATTAGCAACCAATTCACATATTGACAATAGCCATTGGCAGTATACCTTTTGGTTGCAAATTGTACTTCTTTATTCTTTTTTCTATTGGGTCAAATAGGGCAGATCCAAAGAGAGAAGAAAAAATATATGAGAAAAGAGATATTCTGAACAGTGCGGGAGGGAGGAAAAGACGAAGTAAAAAGAGAGTAAGTTCTTGAAGTGTCTCAAATCATAAATCGTATATATTTCTTGAATTATTTCTTTTAACATTGTTTCCAAAAAAAGAGTTTCGATTTTAAGTGTGGCATTTAAAATTGCTGAGATTAATTCTTTATCAGATTGAGATTTGAATTTATTAACGTAAATATTTTTGATATAAATTAATTCTTTGGCTTATTTCCACTGCTCTTTCATTATTAAAACCTCTAACTGCTGCAATCTCAAATAATTGTTTTTTTAGTGTTTCGATTGATTCTTTTAGTTCACAAGAAGACATTAGTTCTAATAATAGCATTACTCTTTTCCCTCCTAAGACAAGGCAAATCAAGAAAGGAAAATTATGATAATTTCTCAAGCATTCCTGGCAACCCGGCTACCATGACAAGTATTTGTTTTAGGCCCGTGGCTTTGCGTCTTCTACTTTCGTAAAATTTGCCCATAGATAAATAGTAGCATACCTAATGTTGTCGGATATAGTAAAAAAATCTGGAACTTAATTTACTTTAAAAATGAATAAGGCAGTACTTTATTTCGTATTAGAGCAGTCCAAAAAAGAAAGGATAAGAAGATTTTATTTAAGTGGCGTTCTTTATATCTAAACGGATGTCTAAGATCAGTTGTAACGACAACATTGTATTCGATATGTTTGCAACTTATAGTATTTACTTATTGAGATGTAAAATACAACCTCTTTGGTGATTTTACAGAAGGAGTTATTTTTGTATTTGAAATTTACCCCGCAATCAATATCACATTTATAAATTTTCCCTTTTAATAAAAACATCGACCAAAAGTGTTTATATATTGGTGCCTGTCCTAACCTTTGAACTCTTTTTCTTATGGACCAAGTAGGATGGGAAAAATTGTGGTGTTTTGCATTAGAAATATAACTGCAAAACATGGATACAGGAAAATCTAAAGTAAAAGATGTTTTAGATTTTAATACTTGAATCCTTTTTATCCTTTAAACATGTTTATTTACTATTAAAACTAAATTTTGAAAATAGGGTTTAACTACAAAATCTTTTGCCCCCACACTTAATGCTTCCTTGATGAAGTGATGTCCTCCTAATGAAGTACACATAACAACCTTTGCCAGTGGATCAATCTTTATTATTTCTTTTAAGGCATCTACTCCATTTAGGAGAGGCATTGTAATATCCATTAACACAATATTGGGTGAATACTTTTTATACATTTCAACAGCATTTACACCATTGTCGGCTTCAATTATTTCTGTATAGTTTGAATTATTTAGAATGGCTTTTAAATGATTCCGCATAAAACGGGAATCGTCTGCAAGTAAAATACTTTTCAACGAGAAACACCTTTTCACTAAATTTAGGCAATTTAGGAAAGTGATTAATTTATAAACAGGAATATTCCTGGCAACCAGGCTACCATGACGATTATACGTTTTAGGTCCTTGGCTTTGCGTCTTTTACTTTCGTAAAATTTGCCTATGTCTATATTGTATCAAAAACTGTCGATATTTGTAGAAAAAATGGAATTTAGATATTTCCCAAATTAGGTGATTGTTACAGGTAGATAGAGTTAAAGTGCTAAGCCAGAACTCTATTTGAAGTATTTAGATATTTTCAATTACATATTTCGACATAAATTAACAATGTTTTGTTATATAATCTCTTTTATTACACGTTAGATATTGGTGGTGTGAAACTTGAAAGTGGATCATATAAATTCAGATGACATTTTACAAACGGAAAATAATCTTGGGAAGGCACTTGAGAGAAATCAATTCCTACTTCACTATCAACCAAAACTTGATTTGAAAACGGGAAAGTTACAGGGGGCAGAAGCGTTATTACGCTGGAATCATCCAAAAAAAGGACTTATATCCCCATTGGAATTTATTCCTATTGCAGAGGAAACGGGACAAATTATACCTATTGGCGAATGGGTTTTACGTACTGCATGTGAACAAGGAAAGGAATGGCTGAATATTGGGATAACTCCTATGGTTATGTCGGTTAATCTTTCAGCCCGTCAATTTTTTCAACCAAATTTGGTAGAAGTCGTACAGAAAATTATAGAAGAAACCGGATTTTCTCCTGAATATTTGGAACTTGAAATTACGGAAAGTATCATGATGAATGCCCCAGAAGTTCTCTATATATTACAAGATTTAAAACGAATTGGTTTACAAATTAGTTTGGATGACTTTGGGACAGGGTATAGCTCCCTTTATTATTTAAGGGAGTTTCCCATTGATAAAGTTAAGATAGACCAAAGTTTTGTACGTAATTGTATGGTAGATACAAAAGATGCCACTATTGTGAAAGCGATCATTGCCATGTCTCACCAATTACAGTTAGAAGTGATTGCTGAAGGCATAGAGTATAAAGATCAGTTAATATTTCTTCAACAAAACCTTTGTAATCATGGACAAGGCTATTTTTTTAGCAAACCTTTACCTCCGACAGAATTTATTCGATATTTGGTTGATTTTGAAAAAATCCTTATAAAAGAGGGAATTTCTCAGGAGCTTAGTAAACAAAAATGGCTAGAAGAAGAATTAGCTAATGCACGTCAAGAATTGCGAGATACTGTTAGACAGCAGCAAGCGATGATATTCAAATTTAAAGAAAAAGATGGGAGATTTATTCATACGTTATGTGATGGAGAATTGTTGTACCGTATGGGGTTTACTCCAGAGAGTGTGATTGGGAAGGAACTAAATGATTTTTTACCCCCGTCTATAGCAAAGGAAAAAACTGAGTATTTTTGTAGAGCGTGGAATGGTGAAGAAAATGTAAAGTACGAAGCAAAAGTGAATGGAATTTGGTATTTAGCCACTTTACGCCCAATTCGAAGAGGTGGACAGGTAATTGAGGTAATAGGTTCAGGTGTAGATATAACTCATCAAAAAGTGATGGAGAAAAGACTAAGGGAAAGTGAGTATAATTATCGACTTATTGCAGAAAATACCCAAGATTTAATTCGAGTATTAAAAACAAGTTTCATTATAAAATATGCTTCGCCTTCTCATAAATTCATTTTGGGATATTCACCAAAGTGTTTTCAAGGCAATGTTATTTTTGACTTTATTCATCCTGATGATGTCCAAAAAGTACGGCTTCACTATTCTCAATCGTTATATACGAAAAAGCCTTTCCAAGTTGAATATCGCAATAAACATATTAAAAGTGATTGGGTAGATGTGGAAGCGCATGTTACACCTGTATTAAATGAAAATGGTGAGGTTGAATATCTTGTTGTTGTAGGTAGAGATATTTCAGAGCGAAAGAAAACGGAAGAACAATTCCGGAAATCGGAAAAGTTATCTTTAGTGGGGCGATTGGCTTCAAGTATTGCCCATGAAATTAGAAATCCTCTAACAACTATAAAAGGATTTGTTCAACTATTGAAAAAAGAAGTTAAGAAGCCCCTTTATATTCAAACAACGTTATCTGAAATTCATAGAATTGAGGAAATTTTAGAAGAATTTATAGCATTTGCTAAGCACCAAAACCATAAAATTATAGAGTTAAATATTAATGAACTTTTAAAACAGGTACTTAACTTACTTTGTTCTCAAACAGTAATGAAAAATATCGAGCTTATTCAGGACTGCCAATCAGATTTACCAACTATTCATTGTGACGAAAGCCAAATTAAACAAGTGTTTATTCATATTCTTCATAATGCTACAGAGGCAATGCCTAATGGAGGAACTATTAAAATTCAGACTCTTAGCCAAGATGCTAGCAACATAAAAATAAAATTCATTGATAATGGCGTTGGTATGTCAGAAGATCGAATAAAGAATATTGGTGAACCCGTTTATAATTTAAAAGAAAAGGGATCAGGCTTTGGCTTAATGGTTTGTCATAAAATTATCCAAGAACATGCAGGGACAATTAACATCAAAAGTAAAATTAATCAAGGAACTACAGTTGAAGTGATATTACCCATTAGCAATATACTTATAGATAACAATTAAATTCAAGTGATGTTCAAAATTGCTTACATTATAAAGTACGTGAAGTATATTAATTTTGTGGGGGACTAACTCCTATTTTTTTGCCATTAAGCATGGGGAAAAAATCAATAATTTCTTTCCTACTTTCTAGTTCCGGTAAAACAGAATAATAATTATTGCATAAAAGCAAGAGCATAAAAGCTATAAAAAAATCAGGAACTATATTGTATCTATTGGATGAGAAAAAGGATTGAATTCTCTATTGGTTTAGCCTTGGATTTTTGTTGAATAGAGGGAGGATAAAATTTATAGAACTGTGAGTGTTCTCAGGGAATTGATTTCAAACGAAAAGCCACTCGAAATTGCTCTGGCAAAAGCAAGGGGGGCCCTTCTAAAACTACACTCGAAGCAATTGTTGCCTGGCGATGTATGACAGCACATCGACTCTTTATGTATATATTTAATGTTATAGCGTAAATATGCTAGGATAGGAAAATACCTGTAAATTCTTTTTACTTCCCGTTTTTCTATTGCTTAATAAAAAGGAGAACAATCTCTCCTTTATTGAGATTTCTACTCCATTTCGTATTCGGTGTCACTGAGAATTTGCATTTCTTCAGATAAAGCCTTCAAATCCTCAAGCCTTTTTTGATTCAAAAGCTCGGTATTGTTAGACTTTAGAATCTCGTTTAACCCTTCCTCTGGTGGTACAATCACCCCATAATCTTTTTCACCTTGCCATTGAGTACCGTATATAAGTACATAGCTGCCATCTTTGAGCTTGGTGATCCCCAAATGCCTTCCTACTCCGCCATTTGTCCAATTGCGACCATCCCAATAATCAAGATCTGCATTGTACTTGACCCTTGCTACTACTTTCGAATGGAATTCGTCTTCGAATACATTGATTCGATAAGAAGTTGTCATAACCACATCAACCCTTTCAGTTTTAGTACATTATCATCATATCGAATTGAAATTCCTATCATAACTGAAATGAGTTTGAGGTGGTTCTAGTAAATAGCAGTAACAGTTAATAAAAATTCAGACCAAAATAAAGAGAAAATCGCAGGTTAGAATGGAAAAAGTAATCAGTATTTTGCCCAAAGTCAATTTAATCTGTTTTATTCGTAACTTATCTTCTAATACTTAATCAAAAGATGATATGTTTCTGCCAACTTAAAAAAGGTTTATTCTGTAGTTTCTATTAAAAAATCAGGATGACCGAAACATAACCCTATACATATAATTCAACCTCATTTTGGCTGGCGGTCGTCCTCATAAAAAAAACAAAACCTTCTTTTCCGTTGAGTGGAAAATGTTCACTAGGGTTTTGTGAGTTAGGAACCCGATTTTACTGCATTTAAGCATTAAAATAATATTTTGGCTTAATCTTGTATTACTTAGGTTTTTAATAATATATCAAAGCGAGGAGGGGGTTCATTAGCGATTCGGGCTACGGGCTTTGTTGCAACAGAGACAGAGGTGAATTATTCCAATCTTCCTATTTTCTTAATAGATTGCCGTTCAAGACAAGGGCAGTCCGGTTCAGCAGTAATTTCTTACCGTCCAGGTGGAATGGTTGCTATGGAAGAGGGAGGATCAGCTATTTTTAATGGTCCAGTTAGTAGGTTCCATGGAATATATAGCGGGAGAATAAACAATGAATCTGATTTAGGAATTGTTTGGAAGGCATCAGCAATAAAAGAGCTAGTTGATCACATATCATAAACTTTTTTATCAAAAAGAAAATGGAGCCAGTCTTATACGAGGAAATGTTAATATTCAGAGAACAGGTGTGATTAATTAATTGTATATATAGTTTACTCTGCTTTTTTCTTATCTCTTAATTCTTCCTTCTTCCTATGTAGCCCAAAAATAGAAATTTCCTTACCCAAATAAACACTTCCGATTGCAGCCCTGATTTTGTGAAAAAATACTTTTCCGATTTCAGGGCTGTTCCATGCTCCATCCCTTGTCCTGACTGGCTTTTTCCCTTATTTGCCCTTGACCAACTTTCGGAAGACTTTATTTTAAAACCGAAAAAAACGTGAAAAAAATGCAAAAAAACAGGCGAAAAAACGGCCATTTTTGAATCAAAAAACCTTCAAAATGGGGGTCCGGGTAGGAAAACTTTATTTTCACTCCGACGGTCGAATGCGGGTTGGAGGAGGGGGATTTCGGAAGAGTTTTTTTGTGTTGTACAAAAATGAAATCAACTAATTTACTGGGCGGGGTAATAATTTGTATTAATAGTGATGAACCGTACCATAAATAGTTTCTAAAAAAGAGCCTCTCGCTTTTTTGAAAGAGAGGCTCTTTAAAATATGTTTAAAATCTTAGATAAAAGTATGTACAACCTCCCACTCATAGGGAAGATTGGGAGGAAGTCTGTAATTAATCGAAATATTATTCTTTTACAGCATGGATATAATGAATCGTTTCGAATGCAGACAAATAGTCTGTACGATTACGAAAGAATTGATTATTGATCGTGTCAGGGGATAAATGCTCATAAATCAGTAAACCTGATCTTTCTAACATTTTCTCCATTTCATCATAAGTAAAACTTGATTTCATTGGCTCACCACTGACAGAAGCCATGTGAAGCATATTTTGAACTCTATTGGACATTCCTTTTTCTTCAAAAAGTTTGTCGCCTGCATAATCAAAAACGATAGAACTTCCTGATGGAACTTTAGTAAATATCTCATTAATCAAATTGGCAATTTCCTCTTTTGTTAAATAATAAGAAACCCCTAATAGACTAAAGAAAGTTTTTTTGTTAGGCATAAACCCTTTATCAACAAGATTTTGAACAGTAAATTCTTTAGTGAAATCCATTGGGATAAAATGAAGATTCACAGGAATTTGAAAATTAGCATTTGCTAACCTTACCTTTTTTAAGTCTTGTGTGGCTGGATAATCAAGTTCAAATATTTCTAAGCTGTCGTTTAATTCCGGGTGCCGAAAACAAAAGGTATCTAATCCTGCTCCCAGAATTACATATTGTTTAGCCCCCAGCCACATTTCATGAAATAATACATTTTCACAATAGGCAGCACGTGCTAAAGGAGTTGGAGAAAGTTGGACTTGTGTAATCCATTTTAAAATTTCATCTGGTTGATCTTGAAACGTCTTTGCAATTTCATGATTAAAGAATTGAATTCCTTTAATCATGTTTTCACGAATATCTGTATACTCCTGTTGGGTAATTAAATCTTTTGCAATAAAATCATCAAAAATTTTGGGTGTGTCATATTTACTATGGTATGCTCGCCCAAAGGCTGATACTAAGGAAGTTAAACTTGATTCATTTTTTTTCATCCATTTATCCTCCTGTAAAACAAAAATAAGATTCCCCTGGCCAGGAGAATCTTATTATACACGCTAATGTTTTAATAGTAAATTATAGCATAAGTAAATTTTTTTGTCAATATATATATAATTTATTTTCCACAATAATAGCTTTTGCCTGCTTCTAATCAAATGTTGGAGAGGTAATTAGAAGTAAAGCAATACTTCTTTTAAAGAGTTTATTTTTCTATTGACAACCTTTGTAATTTGAAATATAGTAGATTTAAGTTAATAACTTGTGAGAGAACCCAGAGACACACTAATATTTGAACTATTCAATATTAGTGTGTCTCTTTTTGTATTCTCCTATATTTGTAACTTGTCTGTTTTTAATGTTGGAAAAGCATAAATATTAGCAAATATAAGTGTTTAAAGAATCATTCTATCTATAATAGACAATGATTGTACTAGTATGAACCCGAAACTACCATTCTAGTATGATTAGGATATTAGAAGACGCTAATATTTCTATTGAATTGTAACCGTTCTCTAGTCAAAGACTTATTCAAACATATCAAGCTTTGGCAGTAGGTAATCCTAAAAAAGAAATTTGAAAGGATGTTACTCGAATGATAAAGGTAGCGATCATTGGTACAGGAGCAATAGCACCTAACCATATAAAAGCGTATCAGGAATTATCGGAAAGATGTGAGATTGTAGCATTATGCGATATCTATCCAGAAAAGGCAGAAAAGGCAGAAAAGGCTGCAAAGGACTTTAATCTAAATGTAGATATCTATGATGATCACAAATTAATGTTAGACCGTTCAGATATAGATTTAGTATCAGTATGTACACCACCGTATACACATGCTGAAATTGCGATTAACTTTTTAAATGCCGGGAAAAATGTCTTGGTTGAAAAACCAATGGCTTCATCTTTAGAAGAATGTGATGCCATGATCCGTGCACAAGAACAAAGCGGAAAAGTATTATCGATCATTTCTCAAAACCGCTGGACCAATCCAATGATGAAATTAAAATCCATTCTTGATACCAAATTAATGGGTCCTATTGTTCACACTCAAGTAGATTCGTTTTGGTGGAGAGGCCATTGTTATTATGATCTTTGGTGGAGAGGAACATATGAGAAAGAGGGCGGCGGTTGCACATTAAATCATGCTGTCCATCATATT
Organism: Neobacillus sp. PS3-12; assembly: GCF_030915385.1. Taxonomy (GTDB): domain Bacteria; phylum Bacillota; class Bacilli; order Bacillales; family Cytobacillaceae; genus JAEVLT01. The sequence continues at coordinate 3,427,903 of NZ_CP133268.1, forward strand.
GACATTTTCCACTGGATGAATGGTATGCCTTCCGAAATAACAGCAATCGCAACCAATACATCGCATGACAATGCAGAGGTTGAGGACTTATCGGTAGCAATCTGCCGTTACCCAAATGGAAGTTTAGCTCAAATTACTAGTTCGGTTGTCCATCATGGAGAAGAACAGCAATTGATATTCCAGGGTAAAAACGCTCGTGTCTCTGTTCCTTGGAAGGTTACGGCATCCAAATCAAAACCAAATGGTTTCCCAGAGAAAGACGAAGAATTGGAAGCAAAATTGCAAGCAGCCTATGAGCAGCTAGCAGATCTTGAATATACTTTCCATACAGGACAAATCGATGATGTCTTATCGGTACTTGAAGGGAAGAAAGAAAAAGTGCTTGTCGACGGTAAAACAGGAAAGCAAACGATTGAAATGATTACAGCAATTTACCAAGCTTCAAGTACAGGTCAATCAGTAAAGCTTCCATTAGATGAAAACAGTCCGTTCTATACAAGAGCAGGTGCCCTTAAAAACGCCACTCACTTTTATGAAAAGACAGGTAATATTGAAAATTTCTCAGATAATACAATTACAACAGGCGGGAAATACGAATAATCGTAGCTCTGATATGACCACTTTTCGTCTTAATTCTAACAAAAAGGAGCGATTAATATGGATCGAAATGATGGAATGAATTATGCACCAAAATCTTCAGTAGAACGTGTTGTCGTCGAACCAGGTGAATTTCAATTTGCTGCAATAGGTTTGGATCATGGACATATTTATGCAATGTCAAACGGCTTAACGGAGGCGGGGGCACAATTGGTTGCTGTGTATGATCCAGATCCAAAGAAAGTACAGGCCTTTATCGAAAAGTATCCTCAAGCTAAAGCGGCTTCTTCTGAAGAGGAAATTCTGGATAATCCTGATATTAAGCTTGTTGCTAGTGCCTGCATTCCAAATAATCGTGGACCTCTTGGTCTTAGAGTATTAGATCATGGAAAGCACTATTTTTCCGATAAACCTGGTTTTACAAAAAAAGAACAAATTGAGCAGGCAAGGCAAAAGGTTGCAGAAACAGGTTTAAAATGGGGAATTTCTTACAGTGAACGTATCCATGTGGAAGGTGCGGTATTTGCCGGCCAATTAATTGAAGAAGGAGCAATTGGACGGGTTGTGCAAGTAATCGGAGTAGGTCCACATCGGATTTCTGCTGACCAGAGACCAGATTGGTTCTTCGACCCGGAATATTATGGCGGAATCCTGTGCGATATTGGAAGCCACCAAATTGAACAGTTTTTACACTTTGCTGGGGCAAAAGATGCAAAGGTAGTGCATAGTAAAATTGCCAACTATCATTTTAAACAATATCCGAAGTTTCAAGATTTTGGTGATGCTACTCTTGTTGCTGATAACGGAGCAACATTCTACTTCCGAGTCGATTGGTTTACACCGGATGGGCTTGGTACATGGGGAGATGGACGAGTAACTATTTTGGGGACAGACGGCTATATTGAAGTAAGGAAGTATATTGATATTGCCCGCAATGGAAACGGCGATCATGTTTACCTGGTAAATCATGAAGGTGAAAAACATTTTGAGGTAGCAGGAAAGGTTGGTTTCCCATTCTTTGGTGACTTTATTTTAGATTGTTTAAATGGCACTGAAAATGCGATGACACAGGAACATACCTTTAAAGCAGCTGAATTATGTATTGATGCCCAAGAAAAAGCAGTTTTAATTGAAGGTGCAGAGTTACCGGTTAGCTAATCATCATTCAAAAAAAATCGTAAATATATGTGTTTTTAAAATAAAAGGGCTGTGTTTAAATTTAATACAGCCCAAATAAAAAATATTATTAATCTATTGTTATTTTTCAGAGTTCATACTAGAATGGTAATATAACTACCATACTAGTATGATTAGAATATTAAAAAACAAATATATTTGCTCTGAAAAGAGATGATTCCTATCATTCATGTAAAATCTCGAATAAAAGGGTCAACAAGAGATTATGCTTATCAGGTGATTAAAAATCAAATTATTAATCTAGAATTAAAGCCTGGCGTAAGAATATCGGAAAAAGAAATGGCTGAAAAATTAGCCGTCAGCAGAACTCCTGTGAGAGAAGCCTTTCTTAAATTAGCAAAAGAGGAACTGATCGAAATCTATCCGCAAAGTGGAACGGTTGTTTCAAAAATTGATTTAGACCTTGTTGAAGAAGCAAGGTTTGTAAGAGAAAACATGGAAAAAGTAATCGTCAGACTTGCTTGTGAACAATTAAATGAAAGCACTTTATTCTTGTTTGAAAAAAATTTAGCTCTACAGGAATTGTGCCTAAGGAAAGGGACATACCAACAACTTTTTCTGTTAGACAAAGAATATCATAAGATCTTTTTCGAGTCAGTTGGGAAAAGCAGGATATGGAAAATGATTCGCCAAATGAATAGCCATTTTGATAGATTGCGAGTTCTTAGACTTTTAGCTAAAACAGATTGGAATGTCCTCGTGTCTCAGCATCGAGAAATATTTGAGGCGATTGTTGAGAAAAATGACAATTTGGCAGTAGAACTTATGGAAAAACACCTTAAGCTGGTAAATTTCGAAAAAGACGAAATTAAAGCTAGGTATCCAGATTACTTTACACAAAACTAACAGGAGGTACGGAACATGCAAATGACATTTCGTTGGTATGGAGTAGGCAATGACTCCATTACGTTAAAACAAATCCGCCAAATCCCTGGCGTCAAAGGGGTTGTCTGGGCACTTCATGATGTACCAGTTGGTGAAGTATGGCCTGCTGAAAAAATCGAAGAAGTAGTCAACCAAACAAATGAATGCGGTTTAAATACTGAGGTCGTAGAAAGCGTTAACATCCATGAGGACATCAAACTGGGGCTGCCAACAAGAGACAAATACATCGAAGCCTATAAAGAAACGTTGAAAAATTTAAGCCAATTTGGCGTAAAAGTTGTCTGCTATAACTTTATGCCAGTATTTGATTGGTTCCGAACAGACTTGTTTAAAGAAACAGAGGATGGCAGCACAGCATTATTTTTCGATGCCAAAAAAGTTCTCGCACTAACACCAGAACAAGTCGTTAAAAATATGGAAGAAAACGCAAAAGACTTTACACTTCCTGGCTGGGAACCTGAAAGATTAAAAGATTTGAAACTCGTATTCTCTCAATATAAAGATGTATCAGAAGCAGATCTTTTGGAAAACTTAACTTACTTCTTAAAAGAAATTTGTCCGGTTGCCGAACAATGTGGTATTAAAATGGCGATTCACCCAGATGACCCGCCGTTCTCAATCTTCGGGTTACCACGGATTGTCAAAAACAAAGAAGACATTGCGCGACTTTTAAACGCTGTTGACAGTCCATCGAATGGTTTGACATTTTGCTCTGGTTCCTTAGGAGGCAATCCAAACAACGATTTAGTTGATATTGTTAAAACTTTTACTGATCGCATTCCTTTCGCACATATTCGAAATGTTAAGCACTTTGAAGATGGCAGCTTTATTGAATCATCTCACCGAGTAGAAGATGGTTCATTACCAATAACTGAAATCGTTAATACTTTCTACGAAAACGGTTTCGACGGCTATATTCGTCCCGACCATGGCCGACATATTTGGGATGAAGTATGCCGCCCAGGTTATGGCTTATATGACCGTGCATTAGGTGCTATGTATTTAATAGGTGCCTGGGATACAAATGTGTTGTTGAAAAAGAAAGAATCGGTGGGCGCACTTTAATCCCTGATTGTCCCCCACCATGCTTGAAAAAAGATGATAGAAAAGGAATAATATTTGTTCCTTTTCTTATATGCAAATATTGAAAACGTTTCCCTTGTTTTTGTGTTATTAAAAGTAAAAAAACTATTTTCTTTAAGGAGAGAAACGAATGGAATCTGCAAAAAGAAAGTTAACATGGAAGAACTTTATTGGTTATGGTGCAACGGATTTATTTGGCGGTGGTTTTCTTGCTGTAATGAGTGCTTGGATGTTATATTTTTACACCACATTTTGTGGAATCAGCCCGATTGCAGCAGGATCGATTATTGCGATCGCTCGTATTGTAGATGCAATAGCTAGTCCGACTATGGGTTATATTACAGATACTTTCGGCAGGACGAAACTTGGTAAAAAGTTTGGAAAACGGAGGTTTTTCTTATTACTGGGAATGCCTTTAATGGCACTTTATGCTCTAATGTGGATTGCCGGCATGGGTTACTGGTATTACTTAGTTACCTATCTTTGCATGGAATTTATTGCAGCAATGATCTTAATTCCATATGAAACCCTTGCAAGCGAAATGACAGACAACTTTGATGAACGTACAAAGTTATCTGCAATCAGACTGATCTATTCAGGACTGGCATCAACTTTAGCAACTTATGTACCTAGTTTATTATTTGGACATTTCGGAAAAAATTCACCATCAGTATTCTTTTTTAACGGATTAATTTTCGCTGCCATTTTCTTCGTTGCATTATTCGTTACACATAGAACAACATGGGATCGTAAGGAAACAGAAAGTGAACAAGAACCAGAGAAAGTTCCTTTTCTACAGTCTATCACAAAGCCTTTTGTTAGCTTGGCATCAACCTTTAGAATTAAAAGTTTTCGCCAGCATCTGTTGATTTATATTTGTTCCTTTACCGCAATGGATATGTTAAGTGCTGTATTTGTTTATTTCATTGTTTTTGCACTGAATAAAGATGCCATTCTTGCAGCTAACTTATTGACGATTTGTGCGTTGCTTCAGATGATTTGTACACCATTATATGGTTGGTTGGTTCTCAAAATAGGTCCATCAAATTCAATGAAAGTAGCTTATACGTTTGTTGTAGCCGGTGTAGCCCGTAATTATATCATTATATTTCATACAGCCATCTTCAATGGTAACAGCTCTATATGCATTAGCCTTCATAATTGGATTAGGTAGAAGCGGCTTGTATTATATTCCATGGAATATTTATCCATTTATTCCAGATGTGGACGAGATGGTAACCCGCCAAAGAAGAGAAGGGATCTTTGCTGGAATCATGACCTTTGTTCGTAAAAGTACAACAGCTCTAGCAACATTTATAGTAGGTGTTGTTTTATCATCAGGCGGATTCGTTTCCAAGGCAACAACGCAATCTCCTGAAGCAATCCATACACTTATCGGAGTTCTGGTTGTTGGAAATATCGGTCTTCTAGTCATTAGTTTTATTGTTGCAACTGTATTTAAACTTTCTAAGAAAAACCACACCATTTTACTTGCTGAAGTTAATAGATTAAAAAATAGCGGTTCTATGAAATCAGTAAATGCAGAAACACGTGATGTAGTTGAAATGCTAACTGGCTGGAAATATGAACAACTTTGGGGAAATAACAATGTGTCACCCCAGAAGCCTGTCCAATCAGACTTGAAAAAAGTAAATTAATTAATAGAAGCGCACCCATTTCTACTATAGATATGGGTTGCGCTATTATAGGGAGATGTTCTCATGCTAAAAGTGGCGGTTATTGGTCTTGGAGATGTATCTAAAGTTCATCTGCAGGCAGTACAGGTAAACCCCAATGCCGAGTTAACAGCAGTATGCGATATTGACGAAACCTTAAAGGATACTGTTCCAAATGTTAACTTTTATACAGATTATCAGGAGATGCTAGAAAAGGAAGTGCTTGATTGCGTTCATGTTTGTTTACCGCACTACCTCCATTATCCGATAACAATGGCATGTGTTGAAAAGGGGATTCATGTACTTCAAGAAAAACCATTAGCGCTAAATGTGGATGAGGGAGCAGCTCTGGCAAGACTTGAGGAAGAAAACAAGAATGTGAAAATTGGCATTTGTCTTCAAAATCGCTTTAATGAAACCTTTGAAGAACTGCAGGAGATCGCCAGCAGTGGAGAATATGGAAAAGTAGTTGGTATAAAAGGATTAGTCACATGGTATCGTCCGATAGAATACTATCAAACGAAGCCGTGGCGTGGCCAAATGAAGTATGCTGGCGGTGGTGTGATGATGAATCAATCGATTCATACACTTGACTTAATGCAGCTTATTGGCGGCAAAATCAAGACAATCAAAGGTTCTATTACTAATCTATTAAACTATGATATTGAAGTGGAAGATACAGCATCTGCCAACATTCAATTTGATAACGGTGCATTGGGTTTATTTTTTGCGACCGTTGCCAACTCTGGTGATTCTAGTGTTGAGCTTCAGGTACTTTTTGAAAATGGAAAATTCACGATCAAAGACAGCATTCTGACCAGATTGAATGAAAATGGAAAAAAGGAAGAAATAATCGAAGATCAAAAACTTCCAGGTGCAAAGTTCTATTATGGCGCAAGCCATGCAAAATTAATTAATCAATTCTATTCTTGTATTATCAATAATGATACCAATTATGTTCACGTAAGGGATGCTCTGACATCACTTGAAATGATTGCTACTATTTGTGAATCTTCCAAACTGCAAAAAGATGTAAAAATGAAAAATTAGCGTATCCAGTAAAATAATTATAAGGATACTATGGTTTTGTATAGGGGCTCTTATCCAGAATTAAGGATAAGAGCTAATACCGACTAAATTCCAATTGATTACCTTTTTGTTTCCAAGATCACACAACAAAATAAAATGCAAATTATTAAAAGCGATTGAAAATTTGGACAACCAATACTATAATGAGCCTACAACTGCCATACTAGTATAGTATTGTACTGCTACTATGGTAATTGTGTGCAGGATATCCTATATAACAATGCTTTACAGTATTTTTGATTTTCAACTAAAGTAAACGGTTATTTTCTTAAACATAATCTTTACACAGCAAAGGGAGAATAAAAATGTTAAAACTAAGCATTGAAGAACTCAAAACGAAAAAAGAACAATTTTCTGACCTAGGTATTAAAACACCTGAATATGATTTTGAAAATATGTGGGATGGAACGAAAAAAGAGCCGATCTGGCTGCATTTCGGCGGCGGTAATTTATTCAGAGCCTTCCATTCCGTTTTACAGCAGCATTTAATTGAAAAAAGTGAAATAGATAAGGGAATTATTGTTGTATCAACCTTTGATGATGGTTTAATTCAAAATATCTATCATCCATATAATAACTTAAGCTTGGATGTTGTCATGAAGGCAGATGGCAGCTTGGACATGGAAGTGATTGCCAGTGTTGCTGAAAGTATTGCTACATATAGCGGTCCCGAATCTTGGGACCGTTTAAAGGAAATTTTCCGCAACCCATCATTGCAATTTGTGACTTTTTCTATTACAGAAAAAGGCTACGATTTACGTGATTTAAATGGTGAAATTCGTCAGTCTTTCCGTGATGAAATTGCGAGAGGTCTCAAGCAGCCAAACCATACCATGATTATGGTAGCTGCACTTTTATATGAAAGATATCAGGCAGGACAAGCACCGCTTGCACTCGTTAGTACAGATAACTTTTCCCATAATGGCGACAAGCTGAAAGAAGCAGTATTCACAGTAGCTTCGATGTGGAAGGAAATGGACATTGTCGACAATGATTTTATCAATTATATCAATGATGAAGCAAAAATTACGTTCCCATGGAGCATGATTGATAAAATTACGCCTCAATCTTCGAAAATTGTATCGGATAAACTAACAGAACTTGGCTTTGGAAGTGCTGGAATGATTTACACTCGTCCAAATGGCCCAGCTATCGCTCCATTTGTTAATACGGAAGAATCTGAATATCTAGTTATCGAGGATCGTTTTCCAAATGGAAGACCAGCTTTAGAAAAAGTAGGCGTATACTTTACCGAAAGAGAAGTTGTTGATCAAGTCGAAAGAATGAAAGTTTGTACCTGCTTAAATCCACTTCATACTGCATTAGCAATCTTTGGCTGCTTGCTGGATTATACTTCAATTGCTGATGAAATGAATGATGAAGACTTAAAAGCACTAGTTGAAAAGATCGGCTATGTTGAAGGCATGAAAACTGTGACAGATCCTGTTATCATCGACCCAATGCAATTTATTAAAGAAGTCATTGAAGTTCGTTTCCCGAATCCAAATAATCCGGATACACCACAGCGGATTGCGACAGATACGTCACAGAAACTTGGCATTCGCTTTGGAGAAACTATCAAACTGTACGTTGAAAGAGAAGATTTGAACGTTGCAGATTTAACATTTATCCCATTAACAATTGCTGCTTGGTGTCGTTACCTGATGGGCATTAATGATGAGGGTAAAGAAATGAATATTAGCCCAGACCCACTTTTAGATGAAGTACAGCAATATATTAATAAAATCGAATTAGGAAACACTGATTCAGTGGGTACAAACTTACAACCAATTTTGTCAAATCAAAAGATCTTTGGTATTGACTTATACGAGGCCGGTTTAGGCTCGAAAATAGAAGGATTCTTCAAACTGCTTATCACAGGACCAGGCGCAGTAAGAACAACAATAAACAGCCAAATCAATTTATGATTTTAAAGAAACTTATTTTTCAAAGGAGAAAACAGAATGAAAGTAAGCACTAAGATTTTAGCTATAAAAAATTACGATCAATACTTAGAACTTGATACAAATGCGGCTAAATATAGAATTTTTCTATTAAATGATGATATTGTCAGAATTCGCTGTACTTTCGATGAAGAATTTGAACAAGAAGCTTCTTATTCTTTAGTTCTGACCGCTTGGGAAGACAAAATGGATGATTTGTTAAAAGGGGAAAGAAAAAGAGTAGCCGCAATCACCCCGAACTATGAGGACTTAGGCACTCATTTTCAATTAACAACACAAAACTTAATAATCAATCTTTATAAAGAACCTTTTGCGATTGTAATTACCGATAAAGAAGGAAACATCCTGCATTCTGATTTGAAAGAAAGAGGGTATGTGCAAGACAAGCAGGGAAGGATTTATCATTATTCCTTCATGAAAGATGAAGATTATTTCTACGGATTTGGTGAAAAAGCTGGCTATTTAAATAAGAAGAAACGCAGAATGAGAATGCATAATGTGGATACGATTGGCTATGATTCAGAATATACGGATCCACTTTATAAACACATTCCATTTTATGTAAAATTTAACAATCAGAATAACATTGCAAGCGGAATCTTTTACCACAATTCTTATGATTCTGTTTTTGATATGGGCTGCGAAAGAAGCGGATACTTTGACAAATTCAGTTATTTTTCTGCTGAAGGAGGAGAAATGGATGTATTCTTTATTAACGGGCCAGAAATTAAAGATGTAATCAAAAATTACACCGAACTGACAGGAAAAACGGCGCTGCCTACAAAATATTCCTTGGGATATATGGGCTCAACCATGTATTATACTGAACTGGACAAGGATTCGGATGAGGCGATCCTTAACTTCTTGGATAAATGTAAAGAAGAAGGAATTCCTTGTGATGGTTTCTTTTTATCGTCTGGATATACGACTGGAGAAAATGGAAAACGATATGTATTTAACTGGAATTATGACCGCTTCAAAGACCCTAAGAAATTTGTGCAGGAAATGAAAAATAAGGGTGCTTCACTTGCTCCTAATATTAACCGGGTATGTTAACCACCCACCCATTATATAAGGAGTTCGATGAAGCAGGAGCATATATAAAGGATGAAAATGAAGATAAATCAATAACTGACCGATATTGGGGCGGACCGGCATCATTTGTCGACTTTACGAATCCAAAGGGCCGGGAATTATGGAAAAAGCATTTAACAGAAGCGTTAGTTTCTAATGGAATTACCTCCATTTGGAATGATAACAATGAATTTGAAATCAATAATCCGGAAGCCATTTGTTATTTTGAAGGTCTAAAGAAAGAAGTGGGTGCTTTAAGGCCGCTTCTGCCAAATCTAATGGCGTTTATGGCTAAAGAAACAATTGCTGAAGTGGCTCCGAATGTCAGACCTTATATTACAAACAGAGCAGGATTTGCAGGAATTCAACGTTACGCTCAAACATGGGCAGGAGATAATAACACGAGCTGGAAAAGTTTGAAATTTAATGTTCCTGTCATTCTTGGAATGGGACTTTCAGGAGTTGCCAACCAAGGATGTGATATCGGAGGATTTTTTGGACCTGCACCAGAGCCGGAACTTTTTGTGAGATGGGTTCAGAATGGAATTTTCCAGCCAAGGTTTTCGATCCACTCCTGTAATACGGATAATACCGTTACAGAACCATGGATGTATCCTTCCTACACAAAATATATTAAAGATGCAATCAAACTCAGATATAAATTAGTGCCATATTTGTATTCCTTGCTGTTTGAAGCTTCTACTGTGGGTTCACCAGTGATGCGACCTTTAGTCTATGAATTCCAAAATGATCAAAAGGTGCTGGAAGAAAGCTTTGATTTTATGCTTGGAAACTATATCCTAGTGGCAAATGTTCTGGAAAAAGGCCAAAAAACAAGACAAGTTTACCTTCCAAAAGGAGCAACATGGTTTGATTGGAATACAAAACAGGAATATCAAGGCGGGCAGACCGTTGATTTAGATGTTACATTGGACTCTATTCCAATGTTCTTCAGAAGTGGTGCCATTATTCCATTGAGTGAAGATTTGATGAATATTCACAATGATTCAATCGAAACACTCAAGTTTCTTATCGAGCCATCAGAAGATTCAAGCTTTGTTCTGTATGAAGATGATGGTACCACCAATAACTATAAAAATGGTGAATATCTAAAAACAGCTATAACCGTTAAGAAAGACAGCGGGGTTACCATTTCATTTGAAAAAGAAGGAAAATATGACCAACAGGCTAAGGATGTAGCGATCGATTTGATCTGCAGGGAAATCGCACCTGTCAATGTAAGTTTAAGCGGTAGACAAATACCTATGTTCCTGGATAAAAAGCAATGGGAAGCAAGCCAAGAAGGATGGTATTTTGATATCGAGCAAAAAACTGCAAAGATTAAGTATGCAAATATAAATAAAAGCTACGACCTTAAAGTTAACTTTGATGTGAAAGACTTAATATCTATTTAATGGTAAAATCCCTCTCTTTTGGAGAGGGATTTTTTAGCTAATAAGAAAATCAATTCTTCATAAAATAGCCATAAATTTGATAGGAGAAATATGTTAATCTAATAACATAAATTAATAGCGGGCTTAGAGTCTCGGAGAAAGCCATAAAAATGAACAGGAATGATAAGAAACCTTCCTGTCAGTTTTTATGGCTTTTTTGTTTGCCTAAAAAGAAAAAAATCCCTTGGAGGGAAACAAAATGGTAAAAATGATTGAAACCGAAGTAATCGTAATTGGCGGTGGGGCCACTGGTGCGGGTGTGCTCCGGGATTTGGCACTAAGAGGCATTAAGGCGATATTGATTGAACAACAGGACCTTGGGCATGGAACTTCGACACGTAACCATGGATTGCTTCATTCCGGTGCCAGATATGCTGTAAGGGACGAAGAAGCGGCGAGCGAAAGCTACTGCGAAAACTTGATCTTAAAAAAAACCATCCCGGGATCTATTGAACCAACAGGCGGATTTTTTGCAAAAGTAGTGGAAGATGAAGATGCCTACGTCAAAAAGTGGATCGATGGGTGTAAAAAGGTAGGTATACCTGTTGAGGAAGTTTCCATCGGCAAGGCTTTAAACGAAGAGCCTTTCCTTAATCCATATGTACAAGCAGTTTACAGGGTACCGGATGGTGCAGTGGATGGCTTTACCTTGGTTGTCGATGTTGTAGCGGACGCTGTGGCCCATGGTGCAAAGGCACTTACCTACCACGAAGCAACTGGAATCATAACGAGAGAAAGCCATGTTGCAGGTGTTAGGGTCCGTGATGTTTTTACCGGTGAAGAAAAAGAGATCTATTCGAAGTTGATCGTGAATGCATCAGGCCCATGGGGAATGAAAATTGCCCAATTTGTCGGAATTCCTTTAAAGATCATCAACAATAAAGGAATGTTGGCCATTTTTAACCACCGTTTTAATAAAAATGTGATTAATCGACTCCGTATGCCCGAAGATGCCGACATCTTTGTACCAGCCCATAATGTAACAATCTTTGGAACAACTGGAATCAACGTAGAAGATCCAAATGATTTTTCATTGGACAGACTGGAACTTGAGGAAATGATGAATGAAGGAAAAGCCCTTATTCCTTCGATAAATGAAATGCGCCTGATCCGTGCATTTAGCGGGAGTCGCCCGTTGTATCAAGAATCATCAGTCTCAGATTCGAGCGGTAGAAGGGTTACCCGCGGGATTGCATTATTGGACCATGGAAAACGGGACGGCCTTGAGGGTCTGATTACGATAACGGGGGGAAATTAACCACATTTCGTTTGATGGCGGAAATGACAGTGGACCTGGTTAGTGAAAAGCTCGGGGTCAGCGTAAAGTGTACGACGGCGGAAGAAATTGTCCCTGACCGTAAAGTGAGCGGCTATTTTAAAGAAATAGATTTGGCACCTGTGGCTAAACATAAATTGATTCATTGGGCAGGAACAAAAGCTAGTAAGATTAATACGTCTTTAAAAGAAGATGACTCTAGAATGGTTGTCTGTGAATGCGAGCAAGTTACATGGGGAGAGATTGAATCCGTTATTCCTGAAAATGGCCACTTCCATCTTGGGGATATCAGGAGAAGAACTCGCTTGGGAATGGGACCGTGTCAGGGGACGTTTTGCAGTCATCGGGCTGCAGCACTTGCGGTTCAAAAAGGAAAAGCAAGCATTGAAGAAGCAGAGTGGGCACTGCAAGAGGCTATTTTCGAAAGACAAAAAGGAATAAAGGTTGTCGCAACAGGAGAAACAGCCAAGCAGCTGCAGCTGATGGAAGCAATTTACGGTGTGTCACTGGGAATGAAAAAGGAGGAGTCGCAATATGTATGATGTGGTGATTATCGGTCAGGGTTTATCGGGAATGCTATCTGCTATATGGGCAAAAGAACAAGGATACCATACCGCCGTAGTTGCATCGGGCACTGGGAAAATCATTCAATCTACAGGTGTATTCGACTTCATTCCTGGTTCAAATGGAGATTGGAAGGCATGGAAGGACTTTTACCAATTAAACTCTTTAAAAAAATCTCAGTTTTCCAATACTTTGGAAAAGTTTAAAGAACTCACCGTTAAATTGGGATATCCTTATCGGGGAGATGTGGATCATCCGATTTCAATTGTTACCGGTTCCGGTCATCTTAAAAGTACCACCTTGTATCCGGAAACGATTAATCCTATACCAGATCATGGTCAGGTGGTCGTAGTAGGGTTTCAGGAGGTAGTTGACTTCCAGCCTGAATATGTCAAAGCAAATTTACAAAAAGAAAGGCCAAGTCTAACCATTGACACCTTTACAATTCAGCTCGGGCGGAAATCGCAGCGACCTTTAACTCAACTTGACGCCGCACGCCTCTTGGATCAGCCCGAGTTACGGAGACATTGCATCAAGCAAATTAAAAGTTACATGGAAGAGAAAAATATAAATAAGCCTAATCTGGTAATATTCCCTGCTTCTCTTGGAGTAGAAAACTGGAAAGAAACGATAAAAGAGTTTTCCACTTACCTTGGTGCGGCAGTGACAGAGGCTCCGGGTCTTCCGCCTAATACGACTGCCATTCGTTTACAAAACCTTTTGAAAAAAGAGGCCGTCAAACGGGGTGTCCGTTTTTACACTGACACTACTGTTATCGGCTGTGAGTTAGAAGGAAAGGTAATTAAATCACTAAGGATTAAAACTTCCAACCGAGTATCGACCTTGGAGGGGTATCAATTTATTCTTTCAACTGGGGGGATTTTAGGAGGCGGACTTGAAGTAACAGAAGCAGGCATCAAGGAAACGGCATTAAAGCTTGCCGTAAATGAATTTGGGGAAATTCTGTGCTCCCCGGATAACCTTTACTCAATAGGAGCAAGCCGTGGAACGAAAGTAACCCGATTTGGAATAACCGGAGGAATTTATTCGATTTATTCCAGCAGTGAAACGATACACAAGCTGCAGCAGTCAACGATAGGAGGAAGCCGAAATGCTCGAATTAAACTTGCTTGAAACTACGTTTGAAAAATGCCTGAAATGTAATTCTTGCGTTGCCAGTTGCCCGATTTCCAATACAACTCTTGACTTTGGGGGACCAAAGCACATGGGGCCTGAATTAAAGAGGCTAGTCGAAAATCAAGTGACGATTGATGATAAACGGATTGAATGGTGCACACTTTGCGGTAATTGTGACATGTCCTGCCCGGAAAATGTCCATGTATCCACATTAACTGCTTTTGCAAAAGCGATTCACTCTGAGCACAGTGGAACGAAATTCCGTGATTTCGTGCTAAGCAACGCAGAATGGGTGGGAAAACTTGCTTCGGCCTTTGCCCCAGTAACTAATCTCGCCATGGGCATGAAACCAGTCCGTCAAGTGATGGAGATGGTGATGGGCATTCCAGCAGAGCGTCAATTTCCTGCATACCGTTTTAAAAATTTTAAACAGTATTATAAAAAGAGGCATGCCGCCACGAAACGAAAAGTTGCCTATTTTGTTGGCTGCTATGCGACATATAATGCCCCTGAAGTTGCTGACAGTTTTGTTAAGGTCATGGCGAACAATGGAATAGAAGTGGCGATTCCTGCGCAAAAGTGCTGTGGTGTACCGATGTTTGCAAATGGACAAATGAAACAGGGTTTAAAAAATGCCAACTACAATATTAACAGCTTGCTAGAATATGTCAGACAAGGGTATGATGTAGTTCTCACATGTACAAGCTGTACACTTGCCTTAAAAAAGGAGTATGTTTCTTTTGTACAAACAGAGGATGTAAAAGAGCTTGCACACTCTGTATATGACGCTGACGAGTACTTACGGATGCTAAAGGAAAATGGTGAGCTTAATATGGACCTGGCTACTATGAAGGAAAAAGCAGGCTATTATGCTCCATGTCATATGAAAGCCCAGGGAATTGGAAATCCTGCCATGGATATTCTTGAGCTAATTCCGGGATATCAAATTCAGGATGTTGGAGCAGACTGCTGCGGGCAATGCGGTACCTTTGGATTTAAAACGGAGAAGTTTGATGTATCGATGAAAATTGGCCGTTCGATGGCTGAAGCAGTTAAGGCCACAGAAGCAGACTACACGGTTACCGAATGCGGCATGTGCAAAAATCAATTGGATCAATTAACAGACAAAACGGTCAAACATCCGATGCAAATTTTAGCCGAATCCTATGAACGGGCAAAAATTCTTGCATAAACATTTTTCTAACGGCAAAGAAAATTAATCTTTGCCGTTTTTAAATTCACCTTTTCAATTCAATTTGCACATAATAAAATAGGGGATAACAACCTATAAGAAGGGTGAATAAGATATATGAGTTTTTATGGTCAAGAGATTATACCGGCGATGCAGAGAATGGAAGACCTTGAAAAACTAATGGCAAGTCATTATACATATATTATAGTTCTTGAGATTCATGTTTCCAGATTAAAGCCCATTTTTCAAATGGCACAGGCTCATAACAAAAAGCTAATTCTCCATATGGACTTGGTGCACGGATTGAAAAGTGATGAATATGCCACCGAATTTGTATGCCAGGAGCTGAAACCTTTTGGCATAATATCCACAAAGTCCAGTGTCATATTAAAGGCAAAACAAAAAGGTGTGACGGCAATCCAAAGAATGTTTCTTATTGATAGCTACGCTTTAGAAAAAAGCTATAAGTTGATCGAGAAAACGAAACCAGATTATATTGAGGTCCTGCCAGGTGCAATTCCGCAAATGATTACAGAAGTAAAAGCACACCTCACAATTCCTATATTTGCAGGGGGATTAATCAGGACAAAGGAAGAAGTACAAAATGCCCTGAATGCAGGTGCGGAAGCAGTTACCACTTCGAGAAGGGAATTGTGGAGTAACAGCTAAGCACGAAGTAAGAGCAGGCTCTTTTAAATAAATGTATTTTATGATATAGTATTACCAAGTTAATAATATTGTCAGGAGAAACTAGAGAGACCAAAGCAAAACAGTGGATTTCATCCATTTGTACGTGTTATGGTCTCTTTTTTTGTTGACAGGAAGATCTATAGAAAAGTATTAACCTAAATAAAAATACAAGTAAGTTTTTAGTTTCATTTATTGGGGGATTATTTAATGGAAACATATATTTTAGCTTTGGACCAAGGCACCACAAGTTCACGTGCGATCCTTTTTAATAAAAAAGGAGAAATTGCTCACATTGTCCAAAGGGAATTTACACAGCATTTTCCCAAACCAGGCTGGGTAGAGCATAATCCTAATGAAATTTGGGGTTCCATTTTATCCGTGATTGCCGAATGCTTGGTGGAGTCCAATATAAAACCTACGCAAATAGCGGGAATCGGGATTACCAACCAAAGGGAAACAACGGTTGTCTGGGAGAAGGAAACTGGTAAGCCTATTTACAATGCGATTGTTTGGCAATCCAGGCAAACTGTGGAGATCTGTGAGGAATTAAAAGCAAAGGGGCACGAAAAACTTTTCCGTGATAAAACAGGATTGTTGATCGATGCCTATTTTTCAGGAACAAAATTAAAATGGATTTTGGATCATGTAGAAGGAGCAAGGGACAGAGCCGAACGAGGTGAATTGTTATTCGGGACAATTGATACCTGGCTGGTTTGGAAACTTTCGGGGGAAATGCACATGTCACCGACTATTCCAATGCTTCCAGAACGTTAATGTATAATATCCATGAGCTTAAATGGGATCAAGAGTTATTAGATATTTTGTCGATCCCTAAAGTAATGCTTCCTGAAGTTCGTCAATCATCAGAAGTATATGCGGAGACCATTGACTATCATTTCTTTGGCTGTAATGTTCCTATCGCAGGAGTGGCCGGTGACCAACAGGCAGCGTTATTTGGTCAAACTTGCTTCGAAAAAGGGATGGCTAAAAACACTTATGGAACCGGTTGCTTTATGCTGGAAAATACTGGTGAGCAGGCAGTTAAATCGGAACATGGATTATTAACCACTATTGCCTGGGGGATTAATGGGAAAGTAACATATGCCTTAGAAGGCAGCATCTTTGTAGCTGGGTCAGCAATCCAATGGCTTCGGGATGGCCTGAGAATGGTCAAAGATGCCGCGGAAAGTGAAGCATATGCCTCAAGGGTTACATCATCGGAAGGTGTCTATTTGGTACCGGCATTTGTAGGACTTGGTACTCCATATTGGGATAGTGATGTCCGCGGTGCTGTGTTTGGTTTGACACGCGGGACGAAAAAAGAACATTTCATCCGTGCAACATTGGAGGCGCTTGCGTATCAGACAAAGGATGTACTGATGGCGATGGAAGCTGATTCAGGAATAGCGCTAAAATCACTTCGCGTTGATGGAGGGGCTGTAGCTAATAACTTCTTGATGCAATTCCAAAGCGATCTCTTAAATGTGCCGGTAGAAAGGCCATTAGTAAAAGAAACAACGGCATTGGGGGCAGCGTACTTGGCAGGATTGGCCGTTGGCTTTTGGAAAAGTCAGGAAGAGATTACTGCTCAATGGAAGACAAACGGTGATTTTACAGCAAATATGAGTGAAGAGGAAAGACAGAGTCTTTATAAAGGGTGGAAAAAAGCGGTAAATGCAACAATGGCTTTTAAATAACCGTACTTTATGTTATAATAACTACAAGTTAATATTTGTCAGGAGAATGAGAGAGACCATAGCAAAACAGTGGACGTATGCCATTGTATTTGTTGTGGTCTCTTTTTTGTCGACAAAAAAGGGGGTAATCATAGTGAATAAGTTGAATTTTTCAAGTTTAAATAAAAAATCATTATTAAAGGAAATGGCTGCAGAAGAGTTTGATGTTTTAGTGATTGGAGGAGGAATTACCGGCTGTGGAATTGCGCTGGATGCTGCCACAAGGGGTTTGAAAACTGCTTTGGTAGAAATGCAGGATTTTGCTGCAGGAACATCCAGCAGGTCAACGAAGCTGGTCCATGGCGGCCTCCGTTATTTAAAACAATTTGAAGTGAAAATGGTAGCGGAAGTTGGTAAAGAACGTGCGATTGTGTATGAAAATGGGCCGCACGTTACAACACCTGAGTGGATGCTTTTGCCAATCCATAAAGGCGGCACATTTGGAAAATTTAGTACATCAATTGGCTTACGGGTTTATGACTTTTTGGCTGGGGTAAAAAAAGCAGAAAGACGATCAATGCTTTCATCTGAACTAACCAGCACAAAAGAGCCACTTCTTAAAAGAGATGGATTACTAGGCGGCGGGTATTATGTTGAGTACCGTACAGACGATGCACGCTTAACAATTGAAGTAATCAAGGAGGCTGTCTCCAGAGGAGTAAAAGCAGTTAACTACACAAAAGTTAGCGAACTTCTGTACAAAAACGGCAAAGTTGTCGGCGCAAAGGTAGTTAACCAGTTAAATGGTGAAGTTTACGATATATATGCGAAAAAAATAATAAATGCAACAGGTCCCTGGGTAGATACACTACGTGACAAAGACCATTCATTGTCCGGAAAAAGATTGAGACTTACTAAAGGAGTTCATTTAGTCATTGACCAATCAAAGTTTCCGCTTAAGCAGTCGGTCTATTTTGATACTCCTGACGGCCGAATGGTGTTTGCAATTCCAAGAGCAGGAAAAACATATGTTGGTACTACAGATACTTTCTTTGAGGGTGATCCGACACATCCTAAAATGACAGCTGAAGATCGGAGCTATATTATTAAGGCCATTCATTTTATGTTTCCTTCTGTCAAAATTAATGAAAAGGACATTGAATCAAGCTGGGCAGGTGTCAGACCACTTATTTATGAAGAAGGCAAGGATGCATCGGAAATCTCTCGCAAGGATGAAATTTGGGTATCCAATTCTGGTTTAATCACGATTGCAGGAGGCAAGCTTACCGGATATAGAAAAATGGCAGAAACAGTGGTTGATTTGACCACAAAGCAGTTAAAAGAAGAAGAAGGTCTCAACATTAAGCCATGCCAAACCAAGCATTTGCCTATTTCCGGAGGCCATTTAGGAGGATCTAGTCAATTTACTTCCTTCATTGAAAAAAATATGACAGAGGCTCTAGAAATTGGTTTTACAAAGGAACAATATTTGAAATTAGTAAAACGTTACGGCTCTAACATAAACCGAATTTTTGAACTTGCTAAAAGGTATATTCCAACAAACCAATATGGTTTGCCTTTGGATGTTTTCGTAGAGCTGGTTTATAGTCTTGAAGACGAGATGGTCATGAAACCTGTAGACTTTTTTATTCGAAGAACTGGAGCAT
The DNA here is from genome assembly GCF_030915385.1 of Neobacillus sp. PS3-12. Classification (GTDB taxonomy): domain Bacteria; phylum Bacillota; class Bacilli; order Bacillales; family Cytobacillaceae; genus JAEVLT01. The sequence continues at coordinate 3,447,124 of NZ_CP133268.1, forward strand.
TACTTTTTGATATTCAGTGGACTAAAAAGTGGAAGCAGGCAGTAACAGACATGATGGCAGACTACTTTGAATGGACAATAAAAGAAAAGAGTAAGCATATCGAGGAACTTGAGGTTCAGTTAAACGACGCAGTTAATCCCAAAAGTCCTGAAAAAATAAGAACATCGAAGGTTGTATGAGGGAAGAACTTGTGAGGTAAAGGAAAAGAAAATGCCCTCTTGTCCGTCTAGTAAGGCGGATAAGAGGACATTTTCTAACTCCTGTTCCTTCGATTACTTTTGAAAAACATATTTATTTTTGCTTTCAAAGTAATCAGGATACTGTTTAATTAAAATACTTTCTTCCGATAACATTAGCTGTAAGTGCTCGATTATGTTTTTCTCTGCCTTCAATTTATCTTTTTCCTGTATGGCGGTAAAAATGGATTTATGCTGGTCAATTAAAATATCCCAATCAAAACTTTCGGTAGATTTCAATCTTAGTATTCTATAACGATTTAAGTGTCCATTAATATTTTGCATCATTTGCCATGTGCGTCTTTTTCCAGTCATTTCAAAGAACTCTTTATGGAATTTTTCATCTAAATCGAAAAAATTCCCCTTCTGGGCTATACCATTTTTATCACAGGCTAATAGTTCTTGGATCTTTAAATTTGCTTCTAAATTAAATAAAGATTCTCTTGTACCAATGTCACATGCTAACAAGATGACAGCGGTTTCAAGTTTTTCTCGGACAAACCTAGCTTCTTCAGCATAATCCGAGTTAATAAGTGAAACGAATGTCCCACTTTGAGGAATGATTTCGAGCAATTCTTCCTGTGCTAATTTTAAAAACGCTTCTCTTATGGGTGTACGGCTAATCTGTAATTGGTCTGACATTGACTTTTCAGATAGTTTGGTTCCCGGGATTAATTTTAGTGTTAATATTTGCTCCTTGATTTCATTGTAGGCGAACTCTTTTGCATTTACTCCCCTATTTATAGCCATACAATAGCTCCCCTTTATTTAAATACTTTTTTATTTGTTATATTACTCCACTCTTAAAGGAAAAATAAATTTGCATACTAATATGTCACTATAGTATCATTTTCCTTCCTCATTTAGAAGATTTTAAAACCTACTTTGTAAATAAGTTTGAGAAAATGTAAGAAAGGCAACGATCCCATTAAATTTGCTTCTGGAAAAATATATTTTTGTGAAAATTGAATATATTTCCAGTTAACACTCTATAATAGAAAGAAAATATAAGGATTTTTCAATTGAAATTTCTATTAAATTATTGAGGAGGGTATAAATGGGTAGATTAGTTCATTTTGAAATTCATGTGAATGATATGGAAAGGGCGAAGAAGTTTTATGGAGAGGTATTTGGATGGTCGTTTCAAGATTGGAGTGAATATGCAGGGATGCCTTATTTTGGGGCAGTAACTGGAAGTGAAGATGAACCTGGAATCAATGGTGCTTTAATGCAGCGTCAAAGTGCACCTCCGGAGGAAGGTCAAAGTCTAAATGCATTTGCATGTACTATGGGAGTAGAAGATTATGATTCGACGGAAAGGAAAATAATAGAAAACGGAGGCAAGGTTGCCATGCCTAAGTATGCTCTTCCTGGAATGGCGTGGCAGGGTTACTATCTGGATACCGAAGGAAATATATTTGGAATTCACCAGCCAGATGTAAACGCCAAATAAAATCAATACATAGATGGACCCCTGCCAAACTCAAGTTAAAAAGCTTGAGTTTTTTCTTTAAGAAAAATAGGATGGTATTATTTAATCCTTAAAAAGGAGGGAGTTCATGATTTACGTAGGTCTTGCAGGGTGGGGGGATCATGATTCTCTTTATCTTGATGGAATAAAGGCAAAGGATAAATTAGCCGAATATGGCAGTCACTTTCTTGTTGTTGAAGTAGATACATCGTTTTATGCGATTCAACCCGTCCGTAATGCTGAAAAATGGGTAAGTGAAACTCCGAAAGGATTCCGTTTTGTAGTTAAAGCTTATCAAGGGATGACAAAACATCTGCGAAAAGATCATATCCCATTTCAGACTAGTAAAGAAATGTTTCAAGCATTTAAGGACTCATTAACACCGTATCTTAATAGTAAAAAGTTAGCCGCCGTTTTATTTCAATTTCCTCCATGGTTTGATTGCCGGAAAGAGAATGTGGCTTATATTAGGTATTGTAAGAAAATGATGGGTGCTTTTCCTGTAGCACTGGAATTTAGACACCAATCATGGTTTCGCAGTGACTATCGTGAGGGAACATTATCGTTCATGCAGCAGGAAGGATGGATTCATTCGATTGCGGACGAACCCCAGGCAGGGGAAGGCTCTGTTCCGCTGGTTCTAGTTGCGACGGATTCGAACATGACAATTGTTCGGATGCACGGCAGAAATGTTCAGGGGTGGAATAAACAAGAGGGTGTTGACTGGCGGGAAGTTCGCTTTTTATATAGCTATAGCACAGAAGAGCTTTTGGAATGGAAGAAGATCATTCAGGAACTCTCAACGCATACAAAAGATATCTATGTATTATTCAACAACAACTCAGGCGGGGATGCATCAGGGAACGCAAAAGCATTTCAAGAAATTTTAGGGATAGAATACGACGGACTTTCCCCGAAACAATTAGATTTATTTTAAAAAAGCAGCAGAGATCCATTCTGCTGCTTTTTCTAGCTTATGAATATTATTTAACAGCTGGTACTGCATTTTCCTTTTTTGCTTTTTGTTGCTGTAACTTTAAAAGATCTAAGAAATGATCATCACGTGTATGGATGGCTTTTGCTCCAAAATCATCATATTCGTAGAATCCTTTGTTTGAACGAATACCAAATTCCTCGTTTTCTACCATCTCTTTTAAGAATGAAGGAACTTCTCTTGTATTAGACAGCTCTTGTTCGATGTTGTGAACCATCGCTTTTGTTGTTTCCAGCCCGGCCAAATCCTGACTTTCCAATGGTCCGCAGAAAGCCCATTTAAAGCCCATGCTTCCTTTTACAGCAATATCGATATCTTCAGCTGTACATACTCCTTGTTCAATTAAGTTGAAGCATTCACGCAAGAAAGCTACCTGAACACGGTTCACGATAAATCCTGTAATTTCTTTTTTTAATACTACCGGAGATTTTCCGATTTCTTTCATTAATTCATAAGTTGTTTGTACAACATTTTCAGCAGTCTTCTCAAATCTTGCAATTTCCACAATTGGCACAAGCTGTGGCGGGTTAAAGAAGTGTGTAATGATAAATCTTTCCGGATTCTTTGCTCTTTGCGTTAATTCTTTTAATGGGAAAGTAGAAGTATTCGATGCAATGATCGTTTTGTCAGAGACAACGCTTTCAATAATTTCATAAGTGTCCAACTTTAACTCGAGTTTTTCCGGAATGGATTCAAGAATGAAGTCGGTATCTTGAATAGCTTCACGTAAATCAGTGGTATAAGTGATACGAGCTAATGCCTGATCCATATCGTTCCCGGTCAGCATTTCTTTTTCTACCATAATTTTTAAGCTGTTCGTAATAAGTTCTCTTGCTTTTTCCAGTGAAGACTCGCGTCTGGCTTGTATGCGTACATTCTTTCCTGCTTGGGCAAATAATTGAGCGGCACCATGCCCCATAATACCTGCGCCAAGGACTGTAAAATTCTTCATTTCCATTACCCCTTTATATTCATGACTCTTTTAGCGTAAAGCTAAGTGCCATCTAGCAATTTATTATTGTTATTTTCATAATAGCATATCTATTTTGAAAAGATTGTAACCTAGGTTACAATCTTAGTAAGGAGATGGGGCAAATGAACAATCAAGATTTTGTTTCAAACGAATCCAATTTATATAGTGCAATTGAAAAAATCGGAACATTAAGACGATACAATAAAAATGAAGTCATCTACTTACAGGATGATAGTGCAAATACATTTTACCTGCTTAAATCAGGCAGAGTCCGACAGTTTTTTACATCGGAAAATGGCAATGAATTAACCGTGAAGATTTTGGGAGCCAATAAAATTTTTGGAGAAGCTTCTTATTTTAGCAAAACACCAAGAGTAACATCGGCAAGCGCCCTTACTGATGTAGAACTGCTTGAAGTCGATTTGCAGAGTATTCTGCCGTTCATAACAGAGCATCCAAGTTTAATTGCTGAGCTCTTGGATATGATGGCTCAAACGATCCGTCTTTTTTCCATCCAGGTGTACAGTATGGCATTTTTATCAGCTGATAAAAAGGTTGCCCATATCTTAGTTCAACTTGGATCCTATTTTAAAAACAAAGAAACTGATCCCTCTTATTCTATTGATTATACCCATCAAGATATAGCAGAATTAATTGGTATTGCACGAGTGACCACCACAAAAGAGTTAAAGAGGTTTGAAAAACTGGGATGGATTTCATTGGCCTACCGAAATATTCAAATACTAAACGAAGCAGCTTTGAAAGAATATTTATTGTCTTAGGGATCCTTTGAAAGGTAAACACATAAAAACTTTGGCAGAATCGGTCCTGAATACCATTTAATTTGAATATCTTTTAACTATTGATTTAGGAAACCAAACGATCAAATCATGGTTAAAGGAGGCACGTTATGAAGGCAATCGTCTATGACAAATATGGCCCGCCTGATGTCCTTGAATTAAAAGAGATTGAAAAACCGATTCCTGAGGATAATCAAGTACTTGTAAAGGTTTATGCTTCATCTGTGAATTATGGTAATTTGGTTCTTTTGAAAGGAGAACCATTCTTAGCCCGTCTATTTTTCGGACCCATAAAGCCAAAATACTCAATCCCCGGAGGTGACATAGCAGGCCTGGTAGAAGCGGTTGGCAGAAATGTTAAGCAGTTTCAACCAGGAGATGAGGTGTTTGGAGACCTATCTGGCTGCGGCTGGGGCGGGTTTGCCGAATATGTATCTGTTCCTGAAAATGTATTAGCACCAAAACCATCCCATTTGTCGTTTGAGGAAGCGGCAGCAGTTCCAATGGCCGCAGTCACAGCCCTGCAGAGTCTCCGAAATAAGGGTAGGGTAAAGTCCGAGCAAAAGGTTTTGATTTATGGAGCTTCCGGCGGTGTGGGAACTTTTGCCGTACAGATTGCTAAAGCATTCGGGGCTGAGGTAACTGGAGTGTGCAGTACGAGAAATGTTGAGATTATACGATCAATTGGTGCGGACCATGCTATCGATTATACGAAGGAAGATTTTTCGAAAAAAGCCGATGTTTATGACCTAATTATTGGTGCTAACGGGTATCAGCCCATATCTGTTTACAAACGTGCATTAAGTCCTAATGGAATTTTTGTTCATGTCGGAGGTTCAGGTACGCAAATGTTTCAAGCAATGGTCCTTGGGCCTTGGATTTCAATGACTGGAAAAAAGAAGATAGGGAGTTTTTTGCAAAGACCAAATCAAAAAGATCTGTTTTTTATAAGGGAACTTCTTGAAACAGGCAAAATAAAGCCGGTTATTGACCGACAATATCAGTTAAGTGAAATTCAAGAAGCTTTTAGGTATTTTGAAAATGGCCACGCTCAAGGAAAAGTGGTCATCACAATGTAATGGCAGAGAATTCGTTTCAGTTTTTTAACTTAAAAAGTCGGCTATATACAGATTTCTTGTAATAACTTGTATATAGTGGGCTTTTTTCTATACTTTTTAATTACATAGAATTTTTGTATTTTTTTAAAATAAGAATGATATAGAATATAATATTAGTAAAGTCACGTTAAAGATAAGAAATGGCTGCAAATATCGATGTCAGGGGTAATGTATTGTATGAATAAGGAGCTGGTTATTAATGCCGACGCATGCTACAAGCTGTCGGAGCAAAAGGCTGAACATTATTTTCAAGCACTATATAACGAAGTCATGCAAAAGAGTTATGTCCCTACCCTAACAATAGATGTACAATCCTGGAAACAAAACCATATTCATAACCATCCATGGATAACCTTTTTTTTTCGCAGAAAAGGAAAAACTAGTCCACAAGGGTACCAAAATTATATCCATTGGCTAGATTATACAGGGAAATTGGATCATTACCTTGATCGAAGTATTTCCTATATTTTTATGCGGGATCTAGGCAAAGACTTACACTCACCTGCTGTACGAGCAAGGGTTCAACGTGTTGTTGCCAGTTTAAAAAGTTACTTGAAAACAGACAAGGGGAACAATTCGGACCCATATAGTTTGGCTGGATTATACCGAATGGCGCAAAAGGAACATATAGAATCCACCATGATCTGGTTGATAAAAAAGCTAAAGATTGTATCCTCTCATATTCCAGAGGGGATGGATGCAGTGCACGCTCAGAGGAAACTGATTAAAATTATCGGTGGAGTACTGATGCATGTCCTAGAAGGGCTGGAAGATGGGATATCACAAAAAGAACGTACCCGACTGCTGGATGAAGCGATTAGACTAGGTTATTCCTATGGACTGACATATCCTTTTATAGATGATCTACTTGATGCTAAAGTTTTGTCTGATGAAGAGAAAAGAAAATATTCAAATTTGATTCGTAACACCCTTACGACAGGTTTTGTTCCTAAATTGGGGAATTGGGAACCACAAACAACAGACCTGCTAAGGTTTGTTCATTCGGAACTCCGAGAAGCCTTTGAATATATTAAGTCCCATCAGAGGCCGGAAACAGTGAAATCATTCCTTGAGCAAGCCTATGTGTTTTTTAATTCTCAAGAAATTGACCGCATAAAGGAACTATCCAATGAACATTACACCAACGAAGAACTTTATATCCCGATTATTTTAAAATCCTCTTCATCCCGATTGATTGTCCGTTCCGTTATTAGTGCGGAGGAGGATGAAGGTTTTGATGACCGAACATTTTATTATGGGATCTATAACCAACTGGCGGATGACTTTGCAGATATGTTTGATGACATGAGGGATGGGGCCGTAACACCCTATACCTATTATCTAAAATATCATGAAAAACGTAAGGATCTTATAAACCCTTTTGAATTGTATTGGACGGTTATCAGCTATTTGATCCATAACGTGTACCGCTCTGATCCCAAAGCCTGTGAAGTGATTCTCGATCGTGCGATTAACGGTTTGAAACGATTTAAAGCAAGAATGGGAACAGAAAAGTACAATCAAGTGATGAAACTTTTCTTTTCTGAAAGTCCGAATTTTAAGCAGGTTATTCAAAATCTGGTCGATAAAGCGGATGATGTTGATTTTTTTGACAAGCTTCTTCGTGATCATATTATTACCATTTTGAAAAATGAACGTATGGAGCAAGAAGACTTTTTACATACGGTCGAAACAGTTCGAAATCAGATCAACCGTCTATTGATCATTCCCAAAAACGAGAATGAAGCTTTGGTGGAAAGTCCCATCATTGCTGCTGCTAACTATAGTCTTAATGGTGATGGAAAGCGACTCCGCCCAATTATCACTTGGGTTATGGGCGTTAATGTATATGGGTTAAAAAGTTCTGCCATTGTGCCCTTGCTAAGATCGCTAGAATTTATGCATACAGCATCCCTGATTTTTGATGATTTGCCATCCCAGGATAATGCTTCTACCCGAAGGGGTCGTCCAACCCTCCATCAGACTTATAATATTGCGATTGCCGAATTAACTGGTCTTTTTCTGACACAAAAGGCAACGGAGGAACAAGCATCACTGAGTGGGTTTGATCCGAAAACAGTGCTAAAACTGATTCAATATTCATCGAAAACGACTGAAATGATGTGTAAAGGGCAGGCAATGGACTTAGAATCAAAAGGGAAAAAATTAACACTGGAGCAATTGAATACATTGTCCTTTTATAAAACGGGCATTGCCTTTGAAGCTTCTCTTATTATGCCTGCCATACTTGCTCAGGCAACAGAGATTGAAATCGAAGCTTTGAAAAAATTCGCTCGTCATGCTGGCATTGCCTTTCAGATAAAAGATGACCTCTTGGATGTTGAAGGGGACCCAGCCTTACTTGGAAAACCTATTGGCATAGATGGGAAAAATAATAACTCAACATTTGTATCCATCTTAGGGCGTGAAAGGGCGAGTAAAGTAATGTGGGAACATTATTGTCTTGCAATAGAAACATTATTAGAGATCGAACAAAATACCACCTTTCTCAAACATTTATTGAACTATATTGTTAACCGCGACCATTAAGGAATTTGTTATGCACAAATATGGAGATGAATACCAATAACCTCGAAATGTTTTCACTGCATAATCGTGGTATAATGTTCCATGAAATTTAAAAGGACTGTTTATTTTTGACAAAATCCTTCGGAGAAGGGTGGCTGTAATGTATAAATTAGAACTAAATATTAAGCATCGGACTGTTTCTCTATTAGATAAGTATTTTACAGGAGAATCAATAGACTATAGGGAAATTATTGGGATTATTTTACCGGTATTCGTAGATCAGGCATTTTTAATCTTAATGAGTTTTTTAAATACAGCAATGATTAGTTCTTCCGGGGTTGCAGCCGTTAGTGCTGTAAGTATGGTAGATTCATTGAATATATTCTTAATCAACGTATTTATTGCTTTAGCAACAGGCGGTACCGTTATTGTGGCCCAATTTAAAGGCAGCGGGAACACCGCAATGGTATCCAAAACAGCAACACAGGCAATTACAGCCGTTACGATCTTGTCTGTGTTGGTCAGTGCACTTATGATTATTTTTAATATGCCTGTCTTAAACCTCCTATTTGGCAGAGCTGATGCAGATGTATTTCAAAATGCAAAGATATATTTAATCGGAAGTTGTATCTCTTATCCTTTCATTGCGATTTTTCAAGCTGTTTGTGGTTCTTTAAGAGGCGTGGGAGAGACTAAGCCATGCTTAAATTTATCGTTAGTAATGAATGTAACGAACACTTTGCTTAATGTATTGTTGATTACGTTTATGAGTATGAGTGTGAAAGGGCTCGTGATTGCTACTATTGTAGCAAGAGTACTGGGTATGATCTCTTCATTAATCTATATCATAAAATATAATGAAACGATTCGTTTTCAACTAAAGTCTACATTAAAAATAGATTTTGCTATTTTAAAGAAAGTGATGTTTATCGGGATTCCTTTTGCTGCGGAACAAATCTTTTTTAATGGAGGAAAGCTTCTTACCCAAACTTTTATTGTGCAATTAGGGACATTAGCGATGACGGCGTATGCAATCGTCAATTCGATCGCTCTTTTATTTCAGATTGGACCTAATGCCTTGAGTATTGCGATTGTACCGGTGGTTGGTCAATGTATCGGAAGAAGGAATATAACTGATGCAAAGAAATTCATTAAGTCGTTAATCGGACTTTCTACTATTCTCTTTTTGATTGCACCAGCAATATTGCTGCCTTTTTTTTCATTGATGATGAAACTGTTCCATCCGCCTGAAAAAATAATTCCAACAATATTTGCAATGACGATCATATCGGCCGTTGCACATCCGATTTTATGGTCATCAAGTTTTATTATGCCTTCAGCATTACGTGCTGCAGGGGATTCGAACTTTACCTCGGTCGCTTCTTTATTATCAATGTGGCTTTTGAGGGTGGTACTTGGCTATGTTTTAGGAATCACCTTCGGATATGGGATCATTGGTGTATGGGTCGCAATGATTATAGAGTGGGGTATGCGTGGATTGATCTTTGGATGGCGATTCAAAGGAAAAAAATGGTATGCCCATAGGTTAGTATAATGTAAACAAAACTCCCAATCCAAGAAGGATTGGGAGTTTTTATTAACTGAAAATCATTCGTTAAAAATATATTCATAGTGTAAATAGTATAAATAAAATCTTGTATTTTAGGCAAAAAACGAAGATTATTTCAATTAGAATTTTTAGAAAATTAGTATTATTATAAATGTATCCGATGGGATATTTAAATTAGTCATATATTTAAATATTCCATATTACAGGAGATTTTAGTTCTAATATAGTTTCTTTGGATTTTATGTTGGTTCAAAGATAAAAGGGCTTATTATGTAACAATTTTTTTAACAGATTTGTATACGGTTACATGAAAAGCGTAGCCAAAAGGGCAAAAGCGTAAGTTTAGCTAAGAACAATAAAATCACTATCAGGAGGGAATTTGATGGGTAAGTATGTTCAGGAAGATCAAGAAAAGTGCATATTTAGGGTTAATCGTAAGTCTTTTACTGATCAAGGAATTTTAGAATTAGAACGAGAAGCAATTTTTAGTAAATGCTGGCTATTTATCGGCCATGAATCAGAATTACGGAATAATGGTGATTTCCATCGAAGAAAAGTTGGCGGCCGTAACCTTATCTTTACTCGCGGCAGTGATGGAGTTATCAGAGCATTGTATAACACTTGTCCACACCGGGGTGCCTTGGTTTGCCGTGAAGGACATGGAAACACTAAAGTTTTCCGCTGCTTCTATCATGCATGGAGCTTTAATAACCAAGGGGACCTAGTTGGAATGCCAGATAAAGCAGGTTTCCCGGAAGACCACAATTGTGATGGTTCTAAAAATCTTGTTGAAGTAAAACGACTTGAAAGCTATCGCGGATTTGTATTTGTAAATTTCGATGATAATGCCATTTCTTTAGAAGACTACCTAGGAAATGCGAAAGAATATATTGATCTAGTTGCTGATCAGGCTGAAGCAGGGGCACATCCAGAGATGGGGATGGAAGTCTTAATGGATCCGCAAGAATACAGTGTGCGTGCTAACTGGAAGCTATTAGGTGAAAATAGTGTTGACTTGTATCATGGAATGCCAACACATAAAACATATTTTGATATTGTTGCTACTCGCGGTGGTTTGGCAGACAAAGATAATCTTATAGGTGTAGGTCGTGACCTGGGCAATGGACATGCTGTAATGGAGTATACTTCTGCTTGGCCAAGACCAGTTGGAAAGTGGATTCCAGGATATGGAGAAGAAGCAAAAGGAATCATAGAAAAGAACATTGAGAGATTAACAGAAAAGTTTGGTGAAGAAAGAGCAGAACGGATTGCCAAAAAGAACCGTAACATCTGGATCTTCCCTAATCTCATTATTAACGATATTATGGCGATTACAATCAGAACATTCTATCCAACTGCACCAAACTATATTGAAGTTACTGGATATGCTTTGGCAGCTGCAGAGGAAAATGAAAACTTTAGACAAGTTCGTAATGATAGCTTCCTAGAGTTCTTAGGACCAGGCGGTTTCGCTACTCCAGATGACAATGAAGCACTTGAACTTTGTCAGGAAGGCTTCTTAAATAACAAGGAAGTAGAATGGAATGACATTTCAAGGGGAATGAACAGAGAAGTTCCTCAAGCGACAGACGAAGCACAAATGCGTGCATTCTGGCGTGAGTGGAACGACCGAGTTACATTTCTTGAAGCTAAAAAAGAAGAAGAAGCTGGGAGGGTTGAGGTGTGAATATAACACGTCAGGAAATTGAGGACTTTTTATACCAGGAAGCAGAACTTCTGGATAGCTGGAAGATGAAGGAATGGGCGGCATTATTCTCGAGTAATGGAACATATGTAATCCCGCCAATCGGAAATCCTGATGCCGACTTTACAAAGTCTCTATTCTTAGTACATGATGATCGTGACCGTTTAGAGCAAAGAGCTTTAAGATTATTAAAAAAAGAGGCTCATGTTGAATACCCGCACTCAACCACTCTTCACAATGTGAACAATGTAAGAATTGTCAGCAATGATGAGAATTTAGTAAAGGTAAAATGTAACTTTGCCACCTATCGTACAAAGCGCGAAACGCTTGATTGTTATGTTGGTGTTAACGAATACACATTAGTGAATGAAAATGGAGAGTTAAAAATCCAAGATAAGAAGGTTGTTCTTAAACTTGATAGCCTTCGCCCGCACGGAAAAGTGAGTATCATTTTATAGAGTTGAACATATTTGAAAGCGCTCAGGTCACTGAAATGTGTGAATGGAAAATTTTACATATGTCAGTGATTTGAGTCGTTATATGATTATTTGAAAAAATAGGAGGTCATCTAATGATTCGCTATAAGAAATTAGGATATGTTGTTTTTAGTGTAACCGATGTTAATAAATCTGTTGATTTTTATGAAAATATTGTTGGCATGGAGTTTGTTGAACGGGTTGAGGATACCGCTTATCTTCGATGCAGCGGCGATCATCATAACTTAATTCTTGAACAAGGCAAAGAGCCTGGATTAAAAAGAGTTGCTTATGAACTTGAAAAAACAGACCAATTTCAAGGAGTTTTTGATTACTTAACAGAACAGGGCTTAAATCCTGTTGAATTAAGTGCAAAAGAATGCCAAAGCCTGGCTCAGGGCAGAACATTGCGCTTTAAAGACCCATATTTAGGTGTAACGTATGAATTTTACGTTGAAATCATGGAATTAGGAGAACCGTTTGTTCCTAAGCGTGCGAGAATTACGAGATTACTTCATGTAGTATATGAAACAAATAAATTTGAAGAGCTTTTCGACTTCTTTACGAATACATTAAACTTCAGAGTTTCTGATATTCAAGGCAGGGAAACAGGATGGGCTTGGCTAAGAGCGTTCCCTTCACCGTTCCATCATGACTTCGCTTTGACAAGAGGAAAAGAAAACAAATTGAATCATCTTGCTTTTCAAGCAGAAAGAGTAGATGATGTCGGCATTCAAGTAAACAAATTAAGAGATAATAATGTTCCAATCTTATTTGGACCGGGCAAACACCATCCATCAGGCAGTATTTTCCTTTATTTTGCTGATCCAGACGGCTTGACCATTGAGTACAGCCAAGGAATGGAAGAGTTCCCCGAAGAAAACCCAAGGGAAGCACGCCGTTTAGAACCTACGATGGCAACTCTTGATGAATGGGGCGGAAGACCGCAGCCTGGCTGGGGTAAAGTCGGTAAATTAATTACTGAGGAGCAAGAAAAGGTTAATCAATAAATTAATTAAGGTGGCGTAGATATGTCAAAAGAAAAGAAGTTTCGGGTAGACTTTCATACACATATTATTCCTGATAATTTTCCCGATCTTGAAGCAAAATATGGGGATGATCGTTTTCCTACATTAAAGCATACCTGCAGCTGCGGGGCTGAAATTTACAAGGATAGCAAGGTATTTAGAAAAATTGAGGATAATGCCTGGGATCCGGAAAAACGAATTGCTCAAATGGACGAAGAAGGAGTAGATGTACAAGTCTTGTCTCCAATTCCCGTTACATTTACGTATTGGGCAGATCCTGAAAAATGCTTAGAGCTTTCAAAGGCTCAAAACGATTTCATTGCTTCTTGTGTAGGAAAATACCCTGACCGTTTTGTAGGCTTAGGTACAGTGCCCCTGCAAGATGCTGATTTAGCCATTGCCGAAATGGAAAGAGCGATAAATGAATTAGGACTAAAAGGAATTGAGATCGGCAGCAATGCAAATGGTAAAACACTCGATGATCCTGAAATTCTCCGATTCATCGAAGCAGCAGCAAAAATGGATGTGCCTATTTTTGTACATCCATGGGCTACTATTGGTGTCGAAAGAATGCCAAAGCATAACTTTATGTATTCGATCGGAATGCCTTCAGAGACTGCACTTGCTGCAGCCAGTTTAATCTTTAGCGGCATTCTGGATAAATATCCAAACTTTAAAATCTGCTTCTCACATGGCGGAGGATCCCTTCCATATTTATTGCCGAGAATCGATCAAGCATGGGATGTATGGCCGCATATTCGAACTACCGAACAACCGCCAAGCTATTATGCGAAGAAACTCTATTTTGATACATTAGTCTACGATCCTCGTAATTTACAATTCATGCTTGAAAAATTTGGAGCGGATCACATTATCATGGGTACAGACTACCCATTCCTGCTTCGTGAAGTTCCGCCAGGAAAAGTAGTTGAACTGTTAGAATCAGTTACGGAAGAAGAAGTTAAACAGATGCTCGGTGAAAATGCCATCGATTTTCTAGGATTAAGCAAATCAAATTATATTAAGGAAACAGTTAAGTAGAGGTCAAAAAAAGAACTTTCCACGAAGGAAAGTTCTTTTTTTTAGAAAGCGATATGAACAGTTTATACATTCAAATGGTTTTGTAATTCTTTTAATGTTGATTCAAAAGATTGAAGAAGCAGAAGCAGTTTTTCAAATTTGGGGAAATCCTTTTTATAAACTCCGGTGATATTATAGGTGAGATCTTCAAAATCTGGAAAAGGAATGATATAAAAATCATTCTTGATATTTTTGGAAAGAATTAGTTCGGGTACTATACAAAAACCCCAGTTATTTTTGACCATAGACAGGAGCATTTCAAAACCACCGACTTCAATCCGCTTTAAATCCTTTACTCCTACCAATTTTTCATCAATCTTTTGCCATAAAGCAGATTCCCTTCTGTAGCAAATCATGGTTTGGTTCATTAAATCTTCTTTCTTAATTTCCGTTTTTGCTGCTAATGGATGCCCTTTTCCAACGATAAAAAACAGCTTTTCGTGAAAAATTTTCTTAGACTCCAGATTTGGGAAAGGGATCACGTCTCGAACTAAGCCGATATCGACCAGCCCCGATTCTACCATTTTTGAAACTTCAACGGAATCTGCTGCTTCCAGCATATCAAACGATTGTTCCTCACTTTCGCGCAGCAATGTTAAGGCATCTAAGACAAGGGAAACAGAGATTGCAGGTGATAAACCAATGGTTATGGTTGGAGTTTTTAATAGTTCAATTGTTTGCCTTGCCTCGTTTATATAACTAAGAATTTTTCGTGCAAATGGAAGTAAGGCTTTTCCTTCTTGTGTTAAAAGTATTTTTTTGCCATCGCGATAAAATAATTTGCATCCTAATTCTATTTCTAATTTTTGAATTCTTGCCGTAACAGCTGGCTGTGTTAAGTTTAAGTGGTCGGCAGTACGAGAATAATTATTTAATTCATAAACAGTAATGAATGTTAAAAGCTGTTCATCATCCAATCTGATACTCCTCCCGATTTCTATATGTGCCTGAAAATGTTAATTTGTGATATTCATATAATCAAAAAAATGAAAATTTTTATAATATATTATGATATCATAAATTAGAGATTTTGTAAGTGTTTTCATTTTATTATACCACTAAAATAAATTTTCTGTTTTCAAAGAATACTTCAAAGAGTCATTTCGACTTTGAAATGACTCTTTTCTCGGCAATTTTATTTTACTAGAATTTATATACTAAACCTTTTTGGATATTTCATGCAAATGGGCCTGTTGATTTCCTCTCCGGGCATTCGCTTTCCGCGGGGAGGTCCTGGAGCCTCCTCGGCGCTTTGGCGCCTGTGGGGTCTCCAGGACCTCTGATCCCGCAGGAGTCGAGTGCCCTCCGATCCAATCAACAGGAAGGCGAATCAACCTATTGTATTGCAACACACTTTTTTAGCTAACTTTGCTAAGTAGCCACTTACAAATTGGGCTCGTGAGATAACCAGAATCAAGCTGACAGCCTCTACATAAAAGTAATAGGTACAAATTCATATTCACTTTGGCTATAATCTTTTGGCTTAAACATTGGTTTCACCACTTTTTGATTTATAAGTTGAGCTGAAGGACTTTATTGTAACACTCGTTGATTGGCGTGGAAGGCACAAAGACTCCTGCGGGAGTACGGGGCTGGGGAGACCCCACAGGCGCTTTTTGCGCCGAGGAGGCTCCCTGGCACGCCCGCGGAAAGCGAAGTGCCTGGAGCGCCAATCAACAGACCTGTTTAACAGCCTATACACCAATACTATTACACTATATTAATACGGTGAACCATTAAAGTTAATGGATAAAATGATAGGCTGCCGAGTTTTGACAGCCTGAGTCATTTCGACTTTGAAATGACTCTTTTCTTTTAGAAAAATTAAAAATGAGGAAGGATGAGGCCGCCATATAGAAGAGCAGCACAAATCATAAAAGCTGGATGGATTTTATATTTAATTAGAGCAATTATAGTGACAATGCCGATTATTAAAGATTGGACAATCCCAATTGAGTGGATTGAATTTGCAGATATTTTCCAAGTTAGTGCAAGCATCATGATCGCAATTACGGGTTGCACTAAAAGAGTCATTCCCTTAACGACAGGTGATTGTCGATGCCGATGAAGCACTTTTAAAAGTAAAATGAGTGCCAATGCAGAAGGAAAGATGGTTGCAAACAATGCAATAACTACACCCCACCATCCCATTACATCATAACCAACATATGTAGCAATATTAGTGGCAATTGGGCCTGGTAAAGCATTCCCGATTGCAAGCATCTGTGAGAATTCAGTATTGTTTAACCATCCATAGTGTGTGACAATCTCGTTATACATTAATGGAATCGACGCAGGTCCTCCACCATATCCAAAAAGATTGGCCATAAAGAATCCTAAAAAAATATGGATCAATGTCATCATTGTAAATGCCCCTTATTTTGAAGTTTGCCTTACTCTAGCTTTAATCCTATAATGAAAAGCCCCGTAAATGAGGAAGATTAAAATGACTATTGCCGGATGAATGGGGAGCACATACAGCAGAATAAATGAGAGTACTAAAAAAAGAACCCCTAGTATTTTTCCTAACCCCTTTAATGCTTTAAAAGCAAATTCATAGGCCATTTGGCCAAGCATGACTGCAATTACAGGCATAATCGCATTGATCATATCAGTAAAAGATTTGGAGAATTGAAATTCACTTACAAGTGACAAGAGAACAACCGTTGCAATACAGGTAGGAGAGATATGGGCTAAAACTGCAACAATGGCTCCCATTGCCCCTTTTCCTCTATAGCCCAGATAGGCCGCCATTTTAGGAGCGATCGGTCCAGGTAATGCATTGGCTACAGCCCAAGTTTCTCCAAATTCCTCGTCATCAAGCCAATGATAGCGGGTAACTGCCTCGTAACGAATTAATGGAATAACTGATGGCCCACCGCCAAATCCTAATATCCCAGTACGAAGCATCGCCATGATTAATTCTTTATATAAAGCCATCCTTCTATATCCCCCTATGGTTTAAGAGTAAAGCAAAAATATTCATTAGTTTCAAACTGTCTTTCCTGCATTCTTCTTATAAAGTATATTTTATCAAGCAAGAAAATACGCTTGTGAAAATTAATGAGCTAATTTTGACAGTATAGTACGATTTTAACATTTTATGCGACAAAAATTTACTTTGAAATGAAAAGATTTGTAAATTATTTATCCAAAAAAATGGAATAAAAATGAATAGATTTACAGATGTACCAATTATTAATTTATAGTAGGATAGCAACAATAGTAAAATAATTCTAAATATTTACACATTAAAGTGTGGAAATGGAAAGGAGCAATACAAGTGAAGTCAGATGAGTGGATAGTTGAAGAGTCTTGGGATAATAGTCATTTAAGTCAACTTGCGTCGGTAGGACAAATTGCTGCTGGGATCGCACATGAAGTCAAGAACCCGTTAACTGCAGTAAAAGGTTTTTTACAGTTGTTGCAGAAGGAAGAAAAAAACGAATACCTTGATATTGCCCAGTCAGAGCTAGAAAATGCCCTGACAACATTACAAAATCTTCTACAGGTCTCTAAGCCTGATTTAGAGGATGAAGAGTATCAAACAATCTATTTGTCAGTAGAGTTAGAATCAATCCTAAATTTATTTCAAGACAAATTATATAAAATTCATACAATAACAGAATTTAATGATGTGGATGTATCCATTGTCGGAAAGAAAAACCAATTTAAAAAGGCATTCTTCAATTTGATCAAAAATGCCATTGAATCCATGGAGAACGAGGGGAAGTTAACGATCACTCATGATTTGGTCGATGATGAAGTGGTTGTTACCATTAGAGATACAGGGATTGGGATTCCTGCAAATCAATTATCATTGCTGGGAACGCCATTTTTTTCAACAAAGGCTCAAGGTACAGGAATGGGGTTAACTCAAGTATTTTCTGTTGTTTATCAGCATGGAGGAAAAATTAATGTAGATAGTAAAGAACAAAAAGGAACCATGTTTACCATTAAGATTCCGCTGCAGCCGCTGTTGCAAGTAAGCCCAAGAGAGGTAAAAAATATAAAATTAGATTTTGAGGAACATTATTCTATAAGAGATTTCTTTTTTGAAAATCGTAAGGCTTTTGAAGAAAGATTACTGGCTGAGGCCATTAATGTAAAGGATAAGATCAAGGAAATACATAGTATTGGAAATATTAATTTGGTAAATAACGCTCATAAACTTGTATTGTTTGTAGTTGAAAAACGAGAGCATGAATTAATTTCGTTTGCAAAACAGGAAGGAATAACTTGGGCGAAATTTTCATGGACTCTTGCATTTAAACTAGAATGGGTACAAGCGATACGAAGAACTTTGTGGGATTTCCTTTATAATTTTGACCAACTAAGAAATACAGAGGTGGATCGAAATAAATTTTATACGCTGGAAAAAAGTATAAACGAATTGATTGATCAGTTTCTCACCTACTTTTTTATCAGTTATTCAAAATACAAGGATGAATTATTGGAGGAGCAGCGAAAGCTGGTAGAAAATATCTCAGTCCCAATTATTCCAATTAATAGAGAAATATGTATTCTCCCTTTAATTGGAACAATTGACCGTCTGCGGATATCTACCATTCTTGATAAAGTACTTATAGAGATCGAAAATCATCATATCCAAACATTGATTATTGATCTTTCTGGGGTTGCACCATTAGACCAAGAAACAGCTTATGAATTTATCAGAATCATAGATGGTATTTATATGATGGGTTGTAAAACGATTCTAACTGGATTTAGGGCGGAGATTGTAAAAAGTTTGATTAACTCCGGAGTAGATTTGATGCATAAAGTAGAGTTCAAAGGAACATTGCAATTAGCATTAAATGATGTCTTTTTTAAGGGGCAATAAAGTATTTAAACTTGTTCCAGTTAAAAAGCTCGCCCTATCATATAAGGGCGAGCTTTGCAGACCTTTTTCTTTTACTTATTTCCGTTAAAAAATGGGCGAATATCTTGTAGAGCTTGTTGCAAATCAGATCTTGTTTTTAATTCATTATCGATTTCAATTCCCAATTCAATCATTGTATCAGCAATTTCCGGGCTAATTCTGGTTAATATGGTTGAACATCCAAGTAGTTTAATACCTTTTACAATTTTAAATAAATGATTTACAACAGCGGTATCGACAAATGGAACACCAGATATATCGATAATTAATTGCTGGGCATTTAACTCTTTAACACGTTGGAGAGTTTTTTGCGAATTTTTTTGGCACGATAGGTATCCACAGTTCCAACGATTGGAAGGATACATACTCTCTCAGCGATCGGAATAATTGGAACGGAAAGCTCGTCTACTGTTTCACGATGGCTTTTTAGCAATTCTTCCTTGTAGTTGGCAAAATAAGCGGTGTATGAATCAATGTAAAAATCAATAATGTCATTTACATGACGCTCTAATGTGAAAAACTCATCCACTGATAGAGTATTGTTGGACTCGACATAAAAAGCTTTAATGGCATTCCAGATAATTCCTCGTGATGATTGAAACAGCTCCCAAGCCAAATGGATTGGAAATTCTGTTTTCGCACTTCTCACACCACGTTCCCGGGCAACATCCATAATGTCTTCCATTTTTATTTGGCTGATATTATCTGCAACAAGATTCATAATTGGATTACCGTTTACTTTATAGTTTTCCAACTCACCATTTTCTTTTAGTAATGTGGTAATATAGCTTTTATTTTTATGAAGATATTGCATCCATTCTTCTGTATAAAAGTGGATATTATTCGTTAGGAAATTTTCAAGTTCAACTTTTGAATCAACTGCTTGAATCATTGCATTGCCCCCTAAAAATTGGTTAGAATGTGTTATTACCTTTGGAAATGATAGGAAAAAGGTAGTTCCTTTTCCTTCTTCACTTGTGACATGTATTTTGCCGTCATTCGTCTGGATGGCATTAAAGACTTGTGCCAACCCCATTCCTTTTCCATCCTGTTTTAATGTAAAAAATGGGGTGCCGAGTAATCGGAGCTTGTCTTTTGGGATACCGATCCCTGAATCAGTGATATTGATATGAATATCTTGAAAGTCTTCATATTGCTCAATCATTAATGTTCCGCCAGGAGACATGGCTTCAATTGCATTTTTAATTAAATTGAATAAAGCTTTCTTGATTTGATCTCTTCTGCCTAAGATAACTGAGCTTTCATTATCAAACTTTTTGATTACGGTAATCTCATAGAGCTGGTTTTGGAATAAAAGTAAGATAGATTCGATTTCTGAACAAAGGTTAAAGGTGGTTTGTTTTTCCTGAACAAATTCAGGTTTTGAAACACTCATTAAATCATTTAAGATATGAATTGCCCGATCTAATTCACTTTGGGCTATTTGCGTATACTCCTGGTTATATGTCTGATCTAACAATTGAAGAAACCCTTTTACTGCGGTCAATGGATTTCGAACCTCATGAGCGATGCCGGCAGCCATTTCACCAATTGAGGACAATAAGTGGTTATTCCAATTATTATGTTCATGTGAGTTCTGAAGATAGGCGATGTTGAACATATATACATGTATTTTTTCTAGCTTTTGTTCTTTAAATGTTCGGTGGAACAAGAAAAAGTAAGGCTGACTATCTATGGTTACGATAAAGTCATTCGTTCGGCCCATAAAACATTCGTGCAGTTTGGTCTTAATTTCATTATTTTTAATGCGGTGAAAAAGATAGTTCGTATCATTATCATCTGAAAGTAACAGTTTTTTTCCTTCATTGTTAACCTTTTGTATGGAGCCATCGGGATTAATTTCAATTAAACCATAAGAGATTCCCTGAGCGGTAGGTAAATTAACCAAAGCGACTAGCCTGCCCTTCATTTAACCATTTTACTGCCCTAACCTTCGTACCAAAGTTAACTGTGCTCGTAATTTCAAATTCATCCATTAAGCGTTTCACCCCTGATAAACCCAAACCTAAACCAGTTTTCGATCGGATCGTATTATTTAAAATCTGATCAAGGTTCGGAATGCCTGGACCTTGGTCAATGGCGGTTATTTCTATACCATAGGAGGGAATCGGTTTTATAAACAGTTCCCCTTTTTTTGCATAAAAGACAATGTTGCGTGTTAATTCCATAATCGATACAATTAACTTGGTCTGCTGACTTTTATTTAAACCATAATCTTCTCCAACTCTTTTTCCAATTGTACTAGCCATGTATACATCATCTTCTCGTTCAATTACAATCCTATACAAAATTTCTCCAATCCTTTTCCCGTTAACAGGTATATTTTCAAGTTCATTTTAGCATAATATGACATAATTTTGCTTATTATTTTTCATAATATTGAAAATTCATAATTATAATGGAAATTATCTAGTTCATACGAAATTTTATACTTGAATAAGGCGCCATTTTTCTGCTTCTATCATAATATCATGATATTGCTTGAAAAAATCCTCTGCTGGAATCGGTTTACTAAAGTAGAAGCCCTGAATTTCATCACAGTTATTTCCTTGTAAATGCCGTGCTTGTTCAAATGTTTCTACACCTTCAGCAGTCACGACTAAATTTAAATTATGTGCCATATTAATAATAGTGGAGACAAGTGTTTGATTACTAGGGTTTAAAGTCATATCTCTAATAAAAGATTGATCAATTTTAACACGGTTAATGGGCAATCTTCTTAGATAGCTTAATGAGCTGTAGCCGGTTCCAAAGTCATCTACACTTATTTGAACTCCTAATTGTTTAAGTTCGTCTAAAATTTCAAGTGAGCGGTCAATATCCATTGACATACTTTCTGTTATCTCCAATTCCAAGAGATTAGGATTTATGTTGGTTTCTATTAATATTTTTTCAATACTGCTTACAAGATTCGTTTGTAATAATTGTCGGGATGATAGATTCACTGAAATTGGTATAGGGGGTAAGCCCATGGATTGCCAAACCACGCATTGTTTCGTTGCTTCTCGTAAAACAAATTCACCAATAGGAACAATTAATCCTGTCTCTTCTGCCTGCGGAATAAAGTAACCAGGTGTAATGAGTCCTTTTGTCGGGTGATTCCAGCGAATCAAGGCTTCCAACCCTGCAAGAGAACCAGTCAGAATGTTGATTTTTGGCTGATAAAAAACAACGATTTCATTTTTTTCTAAAGCCTTACGAAGATCACTTTCCAGGCTAAGCTGGTCGATGGAATTATCATCAATTGGCTGCGTGTAAATTGCATAATTTTTCTTGCCATGTTCTTTTACTCGGTACATCGCCTGATCGGCATGCTTAATTAAGCTGTCTGCATCGAGGCCATCATTCGGATAATAGGCAATTCCAATACTTACAGATATAGTAATTTCATAACCTTTAATAATAACTGGTTCTTCCAGCTTTTTCATCACTTTCCGTGCTATCTTAACTGCATGATTAGGATCTGCTAATTTTGGCAGTAAAATTGAAAATTCATCCCCACCAATTCGTGTCACCGTCTCTCGATTTGATATGCAACTTAATAGTTTTTCACCGACATGAATTAATAAAAGATCTCCGGTAGCATGCCCTAATGTATCATTAACAGCTTTAAAACGGTCAATATCTAAAAATAAAACAGCAGCTAGTGAATGGGGCTGGTTTGTTAGCTCATCTATTGCTTCATTTATTCTAATCTTAAATAATCGGTAATTAGGAAGGTTTGTTAAAAAATCATGATACGCTGAATACTGCAAAGATTCATATGCTGCAACACGATCGATAGCTAAGGCAATTTGGTTAATAAATACTGAAAGATCATCCGAACTTTGCTTTGAAAAATAATTAGGAATAATGCTCGCAACATTTAATGTTCCAATGACTTTATTATTGGCGATGATTGGAAGAATTAATAAAGAGTGCATACCCTGATTAATCAGAATTTCTTCATAAATGGAATGGAAACTAATCGATAAATTATTATGGATAATAGGTTCTTTGTTTTTGATAACGGCATGAATAACAGAATCAGTTGCAGTAAGTTCAAGCTGATGGAGATTCCCGTTTAAGTCAAGTTCATATATGTCAAGTTCATCTTTATTACCTAAAAAAGCTAGTGAAATATGGTTCGCTTTACTATGCTTTTTTAAACTTTCTAATGTACTTTTCATTACTTGGAATCGTTGAATTTTATCTTCTAAAACAGAGCTTGAAATATTTGCTAATGCTTCAAGAATTGCCACTTTTTCTGATAAGTCCTTGGTCGCTTTGTTAATTTCACTTACAAGGATTTTTTCATGACTGTTGATCGTTTGAGTCATTTTGTTAAATGCAATCGACAATTCCTGAATTTCGATAATCCCTTTTTCTACCACCTGAACATTTCGTTCACCTACTGTTAATTTTTTTGTGGCAGTAATTAACTTACGTATTGGCGCACTCATTCCTTTACTGATAATAAAGGAGAAGAGCAGCGATATAAATGAAATAATAAGTGCAGTTAGTAAGGTATCTGAAAATAGGTCCTTTCTTTGTTCAACAAGGGAGTTTGTCTTTAGGGCGATCTCAATTGTTCCTACTTTTTCTTGAAAATATTCAAGTGATTCTTTTTCAATAATAATAAGATCTTTATCAATTGTGGTTTCGCCTTTTTGGTCTACCGTTATTCCTCCTTTATCCTTTACAATAACGAAGGCAATATTTGGCTCAGACAATAAGGAATAGGTGAGCGGAGAAATATGTGAATAATCTCCTTCTAACATATACAAGCCAATAGCTGAGTTTAACGTCTTGGCGGCCGCATATCCTTGGTTCCTTAATGAATTCTCTAAATTGGCTGACTCTCTTTGATAATAAATCCCGCTTAACAAGAGAACTCCTGTAAGAACAAGGCTATTGATTGCTAACCAAAAACGGAAAGCTAAACTATTGAGCCAATTCATTCGTTCTCACTCCCTCTAAAAGCTGCAGCCATTGTTTATATTCTTTTGCTTGACCGTCCCGGCCATAGCGATCAGTAATTTTGTTCCAGTCATCTGCTGTTTTCAAAAGTGCATCTTGAGCTGTTAATTTATGAATTAAAGCCAAATAGATGTTTTTATCAAGTGCCTGCATATAATCCCAGCCGCCTGGTATCATTAAATCGGCATTTGGATGCTCTAAGCTTTTTTGGACGGTTTTTAAAAAATGTTCATTTAATTCCTTGGTTGGAAAGGCCCCTTTGCCAGTTACAGAAAAATGGCTGGAACGAAAAGGATCATTAATGGTGCTCAAAGATGTTACGGCGTTTTTAGACATTTTCTTTGATGTAATATAAGAAATGACCTGCCAAGCCTTGTCTGGGTGGGAGGATTGACTTGATATCCCTAAGACGCGTCCAATCCAAACTCCACCACGAGGATTTTTTGGGTCTTCTGCAGGCACCAATGTCCAATCTACTTTTCCCGCCACAGTTGACTTCCAAGTTTTTTGGTCAAATTGAAATCTGGATGTGTCACTCCATTGAACAACCATGGCCGTATCCCCATGAAGAAAAGAATTATTTAAATCAATCCAATCATACATGGAATGGGGCGGGGTAGCCCCGCTATCATTAAGCAGGACTAAATCCTGCAATGCCTTTACTCCATCTTTTCCTTGGATCAATGGGTTCATATTATCATCAAAATATTGATCTCCCATTGATAAGTATCTTTCGGCAAACCAGACGTATCTCTTGGCATCCCCGCCAAAAATGGCCGTTCCATAAATGTCAATTTTCCCATCATTAT
Source organism: Neobacillus sp. PS3-12 (assembly GCF_030915385.1). GTDB lineage: Bacteria > Bacillota > Bacilli > Bacillales > Cytobacillaceae > JAEVLT01. Next base: position 3,471,775 of record NZ_CP133268.1, read on the forward strand.
TTGTATCTCTTGTAAGGAACTTCGCAATTTGATCATATTCCTCCCAAGTTTGTGGTGGTGTCAAATCTTTTCCATAAGTTTTTTTGTATTCATCGTTGTATTTTTTAAAGAGGTCTTTTCGATAAAACAATAGATGGGTATCACCATCATAGACCATTCCGTAATCATGACCTTGATATTTCATATAAAGATTGCGGTAAACAGGCAGGATGTCATCGATATCCTTTGTTTTTTGAATATAGTTATCTACTGGAAGAAGCATGTTTCTTTCGACATATTGAGGTATTTTTGCAGGAAACAAAACATAAATATCATAACGCTTTTTACTAGCAAACAAAAAATCTTCAAGATTATCGTTTAATCTACTTGGATAATGAAACTCTAAACGAACACCATACTTTTTTTCAATTTTCTTTTCTTGTTGTTGAAATAGTGCTAAAGCTTGTTTGGAATCAGCGATGATGGAAATGACAGGCAGTTTTTTTGATGGGGTGCTCTTGGTGGTAACTGATGGTCTGGAATTACAACTTGCTAGCAGGACGATAGAGATGAGAAAACTAATTAGGACGCTTTTTCTCATAATGTTTTACCTCCGTACATAGATAGGTATATTATACCATTATAAAAGTATTGTGTTCACGAAATATTAATAGTTTTCAAACAAAGTACAAACTTATCAAATAATAATTGAACACAAAAAAGCCCCTTTTATAGGGGCCGCATGCTGTCGGAAAACTCGGCAACCAATCATTTTATTCAACCACTTTAATAATTCACTGCGTTAATATAGTATAATAATATTGTGTATAGGCTGTTAAACAAGTCTGTTGATTGGCGCTCCAGGCACTTCGCTTTCCGCGGGCGTGCCGGGGAGCCTCCTCGGCGCGAAAAGCGCCTGTGGGGTCTCCCCAGCCCCGTACTCCCGCAGGAGTCTTCGTGCCTTCCGCGCCAATCAACGAGTGTATTCAATAAAGACCTTCAGCTCAACTAATAAAACAAAAAAATGGTGAAACTGAAGGACCCATTACCTTATCGCTCTGATACCCATTTATTTCCATGGTGTAGATATGTATGAGATAGGCGGAGAATTTCCGAGTATGTATATAGTGGAGGCCTAAGAAGCAGATATAAGCGGAGATATTCCGATTAACTGCTCTAAATAAGACAGAATTCAAAGATTTGGATAATATAAACGGAATTTTACCGTTTATTTTTTAACACAGTGAAATCAACAAACCGTTTATAACAAAGCAATAAATTTAGAAAGGAAAAAATTGAGCGAAGCTCCGCAGACTCAAATGAGGTGCATGGGCTTCGATACTGTAGGTTACGAGGATTGAGAAATGCAAGTGAACAGACTCTTCTTACTGCAGCCTAACAAAACATAAAAATGATATCAACACATTTAGCAAAGTTAGATAAAAAAGTGTGTTGCAATATAATTGGTAGATTTGCCTCCCTGTTGATTGGAGCGGAGGGCACTCGACTCCTGCGGGATCAAGAGGTCACTGGAGACCCCACAGGCGCAGAAGCGCCGAGGAGGCTCCAGGACCTCCCCGCGGAAAGCGAGTGCCCGGAGAGGAAATCAACAGGCCCATTTGCAGGAAACATCCAAAAAATTATTATTTAAATTCTGGTAAAATAAAAAATTGCCGAGAAAAGTTCCTCGACAATCTGAAGCCTCCCTTATTATGGGCGCACATTTTCCTTTAATTAATCCTATTAACGTATTCTCTAACCATATCAACTGTCACATTTTTTCGAGCAGGAACAATACCTTGTTTGGCTAATTCATTGATCTGATTTGTTACTTCATTGATCTTTTCGGTTGAGAATGCTTTGCCTTGCTTACATAATTCAACTGCCTCTTCAATATAAGACTCCCTTTTTTGATCGAGAGCTAAAAAATCAGTTATTCTTTTATTTGCTTGATTAACATGTGCGGTAATTTCTTTATGTACACTCATATTTTCACTCCTAAAGGCTGGATATCATGAATAGTTTTGAACTTAACTTCCGTAATCAATAATAACAATTTTTTTCAGGCTTTTATAAGGGATATCGAATTTTTTTGTTTCCATCTTGTTTTCAAAAGGAATATAATAAATTTAAATGATGTTCACGAAATTGTCAAAAATGCATAAATACGGTGGAGGATGGGTAAAAATGCTCAGAATTGGCTTATCGGGAGTAGTTAGTTTTATTTTGTTGTACATAGAGTCTCTTATTGTAATGAAGCTTAAAGGTATGTCTACAATTGAATTCGGCGAAATGACTCCTTTTATTAATGTTTGGGCTATGAATTTCTTTTTTGTTTTTGCAATTTTTACTCAAGTCGGAAACTGGTGTCTAAATAAAGGATTTTTCCAACAAAGCGACGAGCATAATATTTATTAAAATGATTAAAGACCCTTGAAGTATACAGCGCTTCAAGGGTTTATTTATTGATCAATACATTCATCGAAAGAAGAGTGTTAGAAAAGTGTTCACATGATCCGTGATAATTATCACATAAACACGGTAAAAACAAGAGTATATTTTGTTCCATAAACAAAATCAATTTTGCTTGGAGGAAATTCAAATGAATAAAATCATCAAAAAAGGTACGTTAGCAATAGCGTTAGTATCTGCTCTTTCCTTTTCCTTAGCAGGCTGTGGTACGACGAGTGCACAAAAGACTGCTTCCACAGCTTCTAAGACTAAAGCAGCTGCAAAAGCTGATGTCAAACAAACAACAGCGTTTAATCAATATATTGTCATTGAGCCAGGTTCAAAAGTTGGTCCCGATGGAAAAATGCATGATGCATTCATAAACGGAGATATCAAAATTACAGAAGGACAACCTGTAACATTGCATTTCCTGAACTATGATGGCGGCACACACACCTATACTTCCGCTGACTTAGGATTAAACGTAAAAATCAAAGGTTCAATGAAAAAAGGACAGCCTGCAGAAACAACTTATACATTTACACCTAAGAAAACAGGTGATTTCTCATGGTTCTGCGCCGACAAATGTGATGGAGATAACGGGCAGTGGGCAATGGCACAACAAGGTTACATGCAAGGGAAGATCACAGTATTACCTGCAGATAACAAAGTACAATACGTTTCAATGGTTATGAATCCAAGTTACAAACTAGGATCAGATGGTAAACTGCATGATGCCTATACTCCAGGAAATCTTACCGTTAAAGCAGGTCAACCAGTTGCATTAACTGTTTATGGTTTAGGGAAAGCTGCGCATCCAATTGCAATTCAAGAACTTGGCGTGACTGTTAACGAAATACCAAGAATTGCAGATGGAAATCCAAGTGTAACGACTGTACAGTTTACACCAGAAAAAACAGGTAAGTTTACATGGAATTGTACACTTCCTTGTGATGGTGATAATCAGGATTGGTCTATGATGCACAACGATTATATGATGGGTACTTTCAATGTTGTAAAATAATAATAATAGAATGAAGCGGGGCGCCCCATTTGCTGCCCCGCTTTTTTTTGCATAAAAGTTTTACATTAAGACATGCCTAGAATTGTAAGCGATTGCAAGTGGAAATATTAATAATTTTCTAGTTTAATTGAAAATTGGGTATTAAAATTATTGTATAATTATCAATAAATCAGTATAATAATTCATTAAGAGGGATACAGGGAGATGAATATAATGAAAGCAGCCATTATTGGCGGAACAGGTTACGGGTCGGCTGAACTGATTCGCTTGATCAATAAACATCCAATTCTTGAAGTTGGTACAGTAATTTCTAACTCGCAAGCAGGTACTCGGTTTAGTGACGTATACCCTCACCTTACAAATATTAATGAAAAACCTATGGAGTCTTTTGATGCAAAGAAAATAAGTGAGGAAAATGAAATTGTGTTTCTGGCTACTCCTTCAGGGGTAAGCAGTAAACTAATTCCTTTATTAGTTGAGACGGGGATAATATGCATCGACCTTTCCGGGGATTTACGTATTCGGTCGGGAAGTGAATATAAAAAATGGTATAAAAAAGAACCAGCAAAAGAGCAATATATCAATCAAGCAGTTTATGGTTTAAGTGAGATATACGAAGATGATATAAAAAGTGCTTCACTAATTGCAAATCCGGGTTGTTATCCAACTGCTACATTATTAGGATTGCTGCCCCTATTGAAAATGAATATTGCAGACTATAAATCTATTATTATTGATGCGAAGTCAGGTGTATCTGGAGCAGGACGGGGTCTTTCATTAACATCCCATTATGCTGAAATTAATGAAAATATTAGAGCCTATAAATTAGGAGGCCATCAACATATTCCAGAAATTGAGCAGGTTCTTCAAGATGAAAGTGGGGTTCCTTTTACAGTAACTTTCACGACACATCTTGTACCGATGACTAGAGGAATTATGTGTACAATGTACGTCAATCTAAATGAACAAATATCAACCGAAGATATTACTGAACAGTATAAGCAGTTTTATAATGGTAAGCCATTTGTTCGCATTAGACCTGAGGGAACATACCCTTCAACAAAAGAGGTATTAGGCAGCAATTATTGTGATATTGGATTGCACGTTGATAACCGTACAGGACGACTCACAATTGTTTCTGTAATTGATAACTTAGTAAAGGGTGCTTCTGGTCAGGCAATTCAAAATGCAAATTTAATAAACGGTTGGGATATTCGTACGGGTCTTTTGGATATTCCGGTTTATCCATAAATACGAATGATGAAGGAGAGGTTAATTTGATTCCGACAATGATGAATAACGACATGGTTATTCTTGAAAATGAAAGTGTAACATTACCAAAAGGTTTTAATGCAGGTGGAGTTCATTGCGGGTTAAAAAAGAACGGCAAACTTGACTTGGGATATATTGTTTCTGAAGTGCCTGCGACTGCTGCAGGAGTTTATACAACAAATATTTTTCAAGCAGCTCCATTATTGGTCACACAAGAAAGTATTTCCAAGGAAAAGAAAATCCAGGCGATCATTGTAAACTCTGGAAACGCCAATTCCTGTACAGGAGATCAAGGGTTGAAAGATGCTTATGAAATGCAAAAGCAATTTGCAGCGGAGCTCGGAATAAAAGAACATTACGTTGCCGTTACTTCGACAGGAGTCATTGGTGAAAAAATGCCAATGGACAAAGTGATCTCTGGTATTAAACAAATTCTAAAAGAAGAAAATGAAGCCGAAAGTAAATTTCAAGCAGCTATTTTAACAACAGACTTGGCTCCTAAAAATATCGGTGTGCAAATTAAAGTAGACGGAAAGATTATTAGTATCGGCGGGGCCGCAAAGGGTTCTGGAATGATCCACCCCAATATGGCAACCATGCTTGGTTTTGTTACAACAGATGCCAATATTGAGCAGGAGAGTTTATTAGCAGCCTTAAAAGAAGTTACCAACCAAACTTTTAATATGATTACCGTCGATGGTGATACAAGTACAAATGATATGGTATTAGTCATGGCTAATGGAATGGCGGGTAATAACACGTTAACCGTTGACCATCCAGAATGGAACATTTTCTTAAATGGGCTGAAGCTTGTGTGCCAAGAGTTAGCAAAAAAAATTGCTAAAGACGGTGAAGGAGCTACAAAATTAATCGAAGTTCAGGTAAATAGCGCAAGTTGTCAATCTGATGCAGGTGCTGTTGGTAAATCGATTATTTCATCTAACCTAGTTAAAACCGCTATTTATGGAACGGATCCCAATTGGGGAAGAATTGTTACAGCAATTGGCTATAGCGGTGTTCCTGTTGAGCCAAATTTAGTTAAAGTTTCGATTGGGTCTTTTGTCGTTTTTGAAGATGGCTTACCATGTCCGATTAATGAAGAGGAAGTTAAGCAATATTTAGAACAAGATACTATCCAAATCTTTGTTGAGCTAAATCAAGGTAACTATAGTGCGGCGGCTTGGGGATGCGATTTAACTTATGACTATATTAAAATCAATGCATCATACCGTTCATGAGGTGAAATGATGAAATATATTGTGATTAAATGGGGCGGCAGCGTCCTTGAAAAATTACCGAAAAGTTTTTATCAAGATGTCGTTTCACTCCACCAATCAGGTGAGTGGACCCCGATCATTGTTCATGGAGGCGGACCACTTATCACTGAACTATTGCAAAAGTTAAATGTTGAAACCACTTTTATAAATGGACTGAGAGTTACAAGTCAACCTGTATTAGACATTGTTGAAATGGTTTTAAGCGGAGCGGTCAATAAGCAGGTGGTTAGAAAGATCCTGGAAGCTGGGGGCAATGCTTTCGGAATCAGTGGTGTAGATGGAGGTTTATTACAAGCAAAGCCAACGGAGGCATCTGACACCTTAGGGTTTGTTGGTGAGGTTGTGAATGTTAACCATAAACTGATTGAGGGAGTCATTAACCAAGGTTATATTCCTGTTATTTCACCAGTAGGGATTGGTGAGGATGGTCAGCGGTATAACATTAATGGCGACGTTGCTGCATCGGCGATTGCGAAAAGCTTAGGAGCGAATCTTTGCTTTATCAGTGATATACCTGGAATCCTTGTGGAAAAAGATGGACAAAAGATAAAGCTCACGAAGGCTACGAAAAAGGAAGTTGAAGAGCTGATTGATAATCAAACGATTTGGGGCGGAATGATTCCAAAAGTAAAAGCTGCAATCGATGGTCTTGTCCATAACATTCCTGAAGTTGGGATCATAAATGGGCTGGAGGAAAATAGTTTAATCGATTATACGAATGGAAATGAAGTTGGAACTAAAATTGTTCTAGACGAGGTGTTTAGTAATGGCAAATAATCCTGAAGTCTCAACGGTCTCACCACTTATGGCAACTTATGCCCGCTTTCCTGTTACGATTGTAAAAGGGAAAGGGAGCTATGTATGGGATGATCAAGGGAAAAAATATTTGGATTTTACATCAGGGATCGCTACTTGTAACTTAGGTCACGTTCCTGATGTTGTGAAAGAAAAACTGGAAGAACAATTACAAAATTTATGGCATTGCTCAAACCTTTATCATATACCTAACCAAGAAAAACTTGCAGGATTGCTCGTTGCAAATAGCTGTGGTGATCAAGTATTTTTTTGTAACAGCGGTGCAGAAGCCAATGAGGCTGCAATTAAAATAGCAAGAAGGTATGCTCAAAAGGTAAAAGGCACGGATCAACATTTAGTGATTACCTTTAAACAATCATTTCACGGAAGAACAATGGCGACCTTGTCTGCAACAGGTCAGGAAAAAATTCAAAAAGGTTTTTATCCATTGGTATCAGGATTCCAGTATCTTGCTTATAATGATTTTGCCTCCCTAGATCTACTGGCTGACCTAAAGCCCGCCGCAGTGCTTCTTGAACTGATCCAAGGTGAAGGTGGAGTGATTCCAGCTGAACCAGAATGGGTGAAAAAGCTTGAAGCCATTTGCAAAGAGAATGATATTCTCTTGATGGTAGATGAAATTCAAACAGGAATGGGGAGAACAGGTAAATTGTTTTCCTATGAGCATTATGATATTGAGCCTGATGTAATCAGTCTTGCAAAAGGTCTTGGATCAGGATTACCAATCGGAGCAATAATCGCTAAGGAGAGAGTTGCAAAAGCATTTGACCCGGGAAGCCATGGCAGCACATTTGGCGGGAATCCGCTAGTAACCGCTGCCGGAGTTGCGACTGTTCAACATATTGTTACCAGCAATTTACTAACTCATGTAAACGAGATCGCAGAATATTTAGATGCCGAGTTAGCAGATTTGAAAACCAAGTTTAGCTTTATTAAGGACATTCGCGGAAAAGGGCTCTTAAAAGGAATTATTGTTGAAGTAAACGCTGCTGAAATTGTTCAAAAGGCGATTACAAATCAGCTGCTAATTTTAACCGCAGGTCCGAACGTAGTACGTATTTTGCCGCCGCTAACGGCAACAAAAGAGGAAATATTGCAATTCGTAAAGATATTGGAGAAAGTTTTCCAAAGTATATAGAGAAAGGCAGTGAAATTGTGAAACAAGGATATCTTACTTTGGAAACCGGAGAGATATTTGAGGGAGTTCTAATTGGTGCAAGTAAGGATTCTTTCGGGGAAGTTGTTTTTAATACAAGTATGACCGGCTACCAAGAAATAATCACAGACCCTTCATATGCTGGGCAAATTATTACTTTTTGTTATCCGATAATTGGGAATTATGGAGTAAATTCATTGGATGATGAGAGCATTAATCCGGCTTTATCAGGTGTCATTATCGGAGATTTATGTGAGACCCCAAGCCACTATCAATCAATGCAAAGGTTTTCTGAAAAATTAACTCAGGCTGGAGTATCAGGACTTGCCGAAGTAGATACAAGAATGCTTGTAAAAACGATTCGCTCAAGAGGGACAGTGAAGGGGATTATAAGCGCTGAAACAATCGAACAAACTGCTTTTGATTCTTTTGAAGAAAATCCTTTTTGGGTTAACAAAGTATCAACGAATAAGATTACTAATTATAAAAATAATGGCCCGCATGTTGTCCTAATGGATTTTGGTTATAAAAAATCGATTTTAACGGCGCTTTTAGCGGAGAATTGCTCCGTTACGGTTGTGCCATATAATACCCCATTTGAAAAAGTGAAGGCTCTAGCTCCTGATGGAGTATTGTTATCAAATGGACCCAGTGATCCAATGGAACTGAAACAATGGTTTCCAGAAATTAAAAGGATTACGCAGCATTATCCTACACTGGGAATTTGCTTGGGACATCAATTGATTGCCCTGGCATATGGAGCAAAAACAACAAAATTAGCTTATGGACATCGAGGCGGTAATCACCCTGTAAAGGAACTGATGACCGGCAAAGTGAAAATTACCGCGCAGAACCATGGCTATGTTGTCGTCGATGAAAGTATTGACACAAACGTATTTAAAATCACCTACCGAAATGTAAATGATCATTCGATTGAGGGATTAAAACACGTTAAATATCCAATCCAAACCGTGCAATTTCATCCAGAAGCACATCCGGGCCCAAGTGATACAGCCCATATTTTAACGGAGTTTGTCAGCCAAATTACTTCAATGGGAGAGACACGATATGCCATTACGTAAAAATTTGAAAAAGGTACTAGTAATTGGATCAGGTCCCATTGTCATTGGCCAGGCAGCCGAATTTGATTATGCAGGAACACAGGCATGCATTGCCTTAAAAGAAGAGGGCATTGAGGTTGTTCTCATTAATAATAATCCGGCTACGATTATGACTGATGAGACTGTGGCAGATAAAGTATATATTGAGCCGCTAAATATCGCTACAATTGAAAAAATTATTAAGAAAGAAAAACCAGACGGAATTATCGGAACGCTCGGAGGACAAACGGGGTTAAACTTAACTGTAGAACTATACGAGCAAAAAATCTTGCAAAAGTATAACGTTGAACTGCTAGGGACCTCTGTTGAATCCATTAAAAATGGCGAGGATCGCGAAAGATTCAGAAACCTAATGATTAAAATTGGTGAGCCAATCCCTGAATCAAGCATCATTACCTCCTATGATGATGGAGTAAAATTCGTTAAAGAAATTGGTTATCCTGTCATTATCCGCCCTGCTTACACGCTCGGAGGAGAAGGCGGAGGATTTGCCTATAATGATACAGATCTTGAGACCTTCCTTAAAAAAGGGTTAACAGCCAGTCCGATTCATCAAGTGTTGGTGGAGAGGAGTATAAAGGGCTGGAAGGAAATCGAGTATGAAGTCATGCGCGATGCCAATGATACGTGCATTATTGTTTGCAACATGGAAAATATGGATCCTGTAGGCGTTCATACCGGAGATTCCATCGTCGTTGCTCCATCACAAACATTAACAGATGTTCAATATCAAATGCTTCGTGATGCATCCATAAAAGTTATTAGAGAATTAAAAATTATTGGCGGCTGTAACATTCAGTTTGCTCTTAATCCCAATTCAAACGAGTATTGCATTATTGAAGTAAATCCAAGGGTAAGCCGTTCATCTGCATTAGCTTCAAAGGCAACGGGCTATCCAATTGCTCGTATGGCTGCAAAATGTTCGGTTGGCTATCATTTGGATGAAATTCTAAATCCAATTACTGGAAATACATTTGCTTCGTTTGAACCTGCGATTGATTATATTGTGGTAAAACTGCCGCGTTTTCCATTTGATAAGTTCCCTGAGGCAGATCGTTCGCTGGGAACCCAAATGAAGGCTACAGGGGAAGTAATGGCGATTGACCGTACATTTGAAGGTGCATTAAATAAAGCCATTCGTTCTCTCGAATTGAATGTTTACAGCTTAACAAATGCTGCTAACCATTCATGGGGTATGGATACTTTGGTTAAAATGCTGGAAAAGGCAAATGATCAGCGCTTATTCGTAATCGCTGAAGCAATGAGACGAGATATGCCATTTGAAAAAATTCAGCAGCTTACCCAGATTGATCCATGGTTTTTACACAAAATTAATGCAATCGTCGAGTTGGAAAAAGATTTATCAGCTTTTACGTGGACTAGTGTTCCAACATCGCTGCTTAAAACAGCTAAACGAAACAATATTTCTGATAAACATTTAGCAAAAATCTATTCATTACCCGAAAAAGAAATTAGAGACAAGTGGAAGGAATTAAATTGGAAGCCTGGTTATAAAATGGTTGATACCTGTTCAGCTGAATTTGATGCCGTCACTCCATACTATTATTCTACATGGCTAGGTTTTGATGAAGTAGAAGTAACAACAGGAAGAAAAATTTTAGTTATTGGTTCTGGCCCTATTCGAATTGGGCAAGGGATCGAATTTGATTATTGTTCTGTTCATGCAGCAAAGGCACTTAAGAAAAAAGGGTATGAAGCAGTCGTTATTAATAATAATCCTGAGACAGTCAGCACAGATTACTCAGTTGCAGACAAACTTTATTTTGAACCGTTAGCTGTAGAAGATGTTTTGCGTGTTATTGAAAAAGAAAAGGTAGAAGGAGTCCTTATTCAATTTGGCGGCCAGACTGCCATCAATATTGCACACGCCTTAGAAGAAGAGGGTGTCAAGATTTTAGGAACTACCGTTTCAGATGTGGATAAACTCGAAGACCGCAAAGAGTTTTATCAGTTGCTGGAAGAATTAAAAATACCGCATATTAATGGGGAAATAGCAAATCATGCAGAAGAATTACTGGCTGCTGCTGCAAAATTGGGTTACCCGGTTTTAGTTCGTCCGTCATATGTAATCGGCGGTCAATCGATGTTTACGATTTATAATGAGGAAGAATTAAAACGATATATCCATCAATTAGCGGAGAATTCTCAGGATCAAATGTGGCCTTTGCTTGTAGACCGCTATATGCCTGGACTTGAGTGTGAAGTAGATGTAATAAGTGATGGCCAGGATCTTGTCGTACCAGGGATATTTGAGCATATTGAAAGAGCCGGCGTTCACTCGGGGATAGCATTTCTGTGTTCCCTCCTGTATCTTTATCCAATGAGATGAAAGAAATATTAATTGATTATGCCGCTAGAATTGCTAAATCAATGCCGATTGTCGGAATTATGAATATCCAATTCGTAATTTATGAAAATGTAGTTTATGTGTTAGAGGTGAATCCTCGTTCCTCAAGAACCGTTCCGATTATCAGTAAAGTGACAGGAACTCCAATGATTGAATGGGCCATACGTGTTCAACTGGGCGAGGCGTTAAAAGACTTAAGTTTAAAGATTGGATTACTTCCTGAACCACATTATTATGCTGTTAAATCACCTGTATTTTCATCAGGAAAATTAAAAGGAGTCGATCCTGTACTAGGACCTGAAATGAAGTCAACAGGAGAGATTCTTGGGTTAGGCGTTACACTTGATGAGGCATTAAGAAAAGCCCTTCCATTTATGCAAGAGCAAACAAATGATGAAGAATATGTCTTATGCTCCATTTCTGATCGAGCAAAAGAAGAAAGCTTGCCAACGGTCAAAGAATTAGCTAGTAATCAATTCAAGTTTGCAGCAACAGAAGGAACAGCAGAGTTCCTTCAAAGAAATGGTATAATAGTTGAAGAGATTATAAAGAATTCGGATCAATTAAATAAATTTTATCGAAATCAAAAAATCAGAGCGGTTATTAACATTCCGAATGAAGGCCGTAACGATAGCAAATTTGGTTTTTACCTACGAGAACAATCCGTAAAATACAATGTCCCGTGTTATACCCATTTTGATACGGTTAAAGCAATTATTGAATTGAGAAAAAATAAGCCTTTAGAAACGGGTGTCTATACGGTAGGCGAATATTTTAAAATCGAAGAAAGTAAAATAGGAGGGACGCTATAATGGTTCAGGCAATAAAAACAACCGAAAGCAGTGATGTCATGCAGGCAAAATTGAAGGGAAAAGATTTCTTAAGTATTGCTGATTTTTCAACTGCTGAGATTTTATATTTACTCGAAGAAGCAAAGGAACTAAAAAAACTCCAAAAATCTGGAATCCCTCATCCATATCTTGCCGGGAAAGTATTAGGAATGCTTTTTGAAAAATCATCCACGCGCACCCGTGTTTCGTTTGAAGTTGGTATGCTCCAGCTCGGAGGGCATGCGATTTTCCTAAGCCCAAGGGATATTCAATTAGGAAGAGGCGAAAGTATTCACGACACGGCAATCGTTTTATCAAGATATCTTGATGCGCTAATGATTCGTACTTTTTCACATGAATCCATCCAGGAATTTGCTCATCACGCTGATGTGCCGATTATCAATGGATTAACGGATCCCCATCACCCTGTACAGGTAATGGCTGATTTGCAAACGATTATTGAATATAAAGGAAAATTAGACGGACTAAAACTATGCTATGTTGGCGATGGAAATAATAACGTAACACACTCATTAATTGAAGCTGCTGCGAAGGTTGGCATGCATATTAGTGTTGCCAGCCCTGAAAAATACAGACCAAATCAGGAAATCGTTGCAAAGGCATTGGAAGATGCGAAACTAACAGGAAGTACAATTTCGATTATAACGGATCCAATTGAAGCGATGAAAGATGCGGATGTCGTTGTAACAGATGTCTGGACCAGCATGGGTATGGAAGCAGAAGCGCAAGAAAGGCTGCAGGCTTTTCAAGCTTACCAAGTAAATGAGGAACTTTGCAGTTATGCAAAAAGCGATTACATCTTTATGCATTGTTTACCTGCCCACCGTGGTGAAGAAGTGACAGCTGACATTATTGATGGTCCACATTCAGTCGTTTTTGACGAAGCAGAGAACCGTTTGCATGCACAAAAAGCCATTTTAAAAGCTGTCATTTTATAAAAAACCAATAAAAGGCAAGTTTTTTTTAAAAAAATAGTGGCAATTTTTTTGTTGCTTATTGTATAATAATTCTATCGATTGAATTTTAATGCAATGGAATGTGAGGAGAATATAAAGTGGCGAAAGAAAAAATTGTCTTAGCATACTCAGGTGGTTTAGATACATCCGTTTCAGTTAAATGGATTCAAGAAAAATATGGTTATGATGTTATTGCTTTAGGATTGGATGTTGGTGAAGGAAAAGATCTTGAAGCGATCAAGAATAAAGCTTTAAACGTTGGTGCTATTAAAGCCTATATGATCGATGCGAAGGAAATGCTCGCAAAAGAGTATATTTTACCTGCATTGAAAGCAAATTGCCTGTATGAAGGTAAATATCCATTATCATCTGCCTTGTCTCGTCCGTTAATTTCGAAACTATTAGTTGATGTTGCGGAAAAAGAAGGGGCAACAGCAGTAGCACATGGCTGCACAGGTAAAGGTAATGACCAAGTTCGTTTTGAAGTTTCGATTCAAGCATTAAACCCAAGCTTAAAGGTGGTTGCACCTGTTCGTGAATGGGGAATGAACCGCGATGAAGAAATTGAATATGCAGATAAGCATGGGATACCAGTGCCTGCTAATTTAGAAAATCCTTATTCAATTGATGCCAACATTTGGGGCCGTGCCTGCGAAGCTGGTGTTCTTGAAAATCCTTGGAATGAAGCTCCTGAAGGTGCGTTTGCGTGGACCACTCCCGTTGAGTTAACACCAGATGCTCCAGAGTATATCGAAATTGAATTTGAACAAGGTGTTCCAGTTGCTCTTAACGGCGAACAGCTGCCATTGGTCCAATTAATCGAAACTTTAAACCTACTAGGCGGTAAACATGGAGTCGGACGTATTGACCATATTGAAAATAGATTAGTAGGGATTAAATCTCGTGAAGTGTATGAAAATCCAGCTGCCTTAATATTAATTAATGCACATAAAGAATTAGAATTTTTAACACTTCCTCGTGAGATTACGCAATTTAAAACACAAGTTGAGCAGCAAATGACAAAACTGATCTATGAAGGTTTATGGTATTCACCATTAAGAACAGCCTTGGATGCATTTGTTGAAGAAACACAAAAAACTGTTTCTGGAACAATCCGTATTAAACTTTTCAAAGGAAGCCATACAGTGGTTGCACGTAAGTCAGATAACAGCCTTTACAATGAAGAATTGGCTACTTACTCTAAAGGCGATGCGTTTGATCATCAGGCTGCAGAAGGATTCATTAAGATTTTTGGATTACCAACAAAGGTTTATTCAGAAGTTAACAAAAAAAAAGAAATAATGGTTGAATCAAAATAGTATACTATTACTTAAGGGGTGCCCTCGAAATTCATTTTCGGGGGCAATCTGCTTGATGATGATAATAAGGAGGAAATCGGCGTGGCGAAGTTATGGGGTGGCCGCTTCACAAAAGAAACAAATAAACTTGTCGAAGAATTTACTGCTTCGATTCCATTTGACCAAAAACTGGCTAAAGAAGATATTGCGGGAAGTATGGCACATGTTCAAATGCTAGGTGAATGCGGCATTATTCCGCAAGAGGATGCGGAGCAAATAAAAAATGGTCTCTTAACGATTAAAAAAATGCTTGATAATAATGAGGTAGAGTTTTTAATCGAAGATGAAGATATTCATATGAATATTGAAAGATTATTAACAGAAAAAATTGGCCAAGTAGGAGGCAAATTGCATACAGGACGCAGCCGAAACGACCAAGTTGCTGTTGATATGCACCTTTATTTAAGAACAAAAACAACTGAAATCATTAAATTGGTTGAGGATGTTCAATCATCACTTATTGAGCAGGCAAAAGCCAATATTGAAACATTAATCCCTGGATATACACATTTACAACGTGCACAGCCGGTTTCTTTGCCCACCATTTAATGGCCTATTTTTGGATGTTTGAACGTGACAAAGAAAGATTAGTGGATAGTTTAAAACGAATCAACTGGATGCCGCTTGGTTCCGGTGCTTTAGCAGGGACAACCTTCCCAATTAACCGCGAACGCGTTGCAGAAATTTTAGGCTTTGATACCATTTATCCAAATAGCATGGATGCTGTCAGCGACCGTGATTTTATTCTTGAATTTCTATCCATTGGATCTATCATCATGACACATATTTCTAGAATTTCTGAGGAACTTGTGATTTGGTCCTCCCAGGAATTTCAATTTGTTGAATTAGACGATTCATTCTGTACAGGCTCAAGCATCATGCCGCAAAAGAAAAATCCTGATGTTCCAGAGCTATTAAGAGGAAAAACAGGCCGTGCCTATGGTAACTTAATTGGTTTGCTTACTGTATTAAAAGGTTTGCCGCTCGCATATAATAAAGATTTGCAGGAAGATAAAGAGGGTATGTTTGACACGGTTGAAACACTAGAAGGATCACTTAAATTATTGGCACCAATGATTGAAACGATGACGGTGAAAAAAGATGTTATGCGTAAAGCAATTAATAACGATTTTTCAAATGCTACCGATATTGCCGATTATTTGGTAACTAAAGGCTTGCCATTCCGTGAGGCCCATGAAATTATCGGAAAAATTGTCCTTTATGCCATCCAGAATCAAAAGTTTTTATTGGATTTGTCCTTTGAAGAGTACCAGCAGTTCAGTTCATTATTTGAAGACGACATTTATGAAGTCTTGTCACCTGAGCATGTGGTTGCCGTAAGGAATAGCTTTGGCGGAACATCACCTGAGCAGGTTAAAAAACAAATTGAGCTTGCCGAATGCAAAATAAGTAAATAAATTACAAATAAGAAGTTTTCCTGAAAGCCACCAAATTGGTGGTTTTTTGTTTATACGGGGGTCTGATGCCCATCAGCGATTGGAAAGGGGGACGAAGGTAATCAGAATGCCGACATGATGCTTGAGTGCAAACAAAATGCCGAATCAGTAAATAACGAAAAAGAAAGTAAAAAACAGCATCAGTTTCTACTAATGCTGTTTTTTATAAAAGACCTATTTTGTTGGTTGAATTTCTGTCCAATCACCGTTATCAGGAAGAGATTGTCCGTCAAGAGTAAGATTCTTGTATATGCTGCCATCCTGGAACATATTACCGTTGTTAATGTTCACATTTTCCATCGTAATATTCTTTACGTATTGGAAATACAATGGTTTATCAGCTTGGATGTTAACGTTCTTTAAAGTTAGACCATCAACAGGGCTTTCTTGAAGTCCTTGGAAAAAGGACGCTTCTTTGGCACCTACACAGTTGATATTTTCAATCGTAATATTTTTAATATGAGGAGTTGTTTCATCAATTGTGCCATTGAACGGCAGTGGAACACCGTTTGATGTGTAGTTCGAGTTAATATTGAATGCATCGCCGCCAATATCCTTCATCATGATATTGTCAAATGTAAGATTTTCAATCGTACCGCCACGTCCGCGAAGGGTTTTCATTCGAATACCGATGTTGGTTCCATCAAAGATGTCGTCTCTGGCGATAACGTTTTTAACGCCCCCTGACATTTCACTGCCAATGGTAACGCCGCCATGTCCATGCTTCATGATGTTGTTTCTGATTTCGATGTTTTGGCTTGGAACGCCAATTTGTCGGCCTTGTGCATCTTTACCAGATTTAATAGCGATACAGTCATCACCAACGTTGAAGGTTGAGCCAATAATCTTTAATCCGTTAACTGAGTCTGGGTCAACCCCGTCTGTATTTGGTGCATCTACAGGGCTGGATGGATTCTGAACGTTTACACTATCGATAACCATATTGTTGGTGTACAATGGCTGAATGGTCCATGATGGTGAATTTTGGATTTTTACACCTTGTAAAAGAACATTGTCAGAATGAATAAAGTTTATCATTCTTGGACGAGCAATTTTATTTGCAGGGGTCGGAGCTTTGGGATTATCCCACCATAATCCCATATCAAATTGAACAGAGCCACCTGTATTTGGATCGTATGTTCCTTGATTATAGTTATAGTTGCCGCTGACATTTACCTTATTAAGAGGATATCCATAGGCATCTACTCCAGACGCTAGTTCTTGTGCATCCGCTTCTTTGATTGGGCCGGCATTTCCGTCAATAGTACCTTCACCGATCACTTTAAGGTTTTTAGCACCTTGTGAAGTGATAAGAGCTTCGTAAGAAGGGAATGTAGTACCTTCCCAGCGGCTTTCGATAACTGGATAATCTCCTTTATCGCGGCTTCCAAGAATAGTTGCGTCTTTTTCAATTTCGAAAGTGATATTGCTTTTTAGATTTAAAGGAGCAGTGTAATATGTACCTGCTGGAACAACAACAATATTATTAACAGCTGTCGAAGCTGAAGCGGCATCAATAGCAGCCTGAAGGAATGCTGTATCCTTTGTTACGCCATCACCTGTTGCTCCGAAATCTTTTACATTGAATACTTGTCCTTTTACATCTGTTCTTACAATAATGTGGGCGCTTTCATTCGAGTGGTTACCAGCTACATCTCTTGCAACTACTTTAAAACTATACATCGTATTTGGTTTTAAGTCTTTTACGGTAAAGTTTGTTTCAGCGACACCATATGAATTTGGCGTTGAACTTCCTACCAATTTACCATCTGCATAAACATCATAGGCTGTTATAGCTTTGTTATCAGTTGACTTATCCCAGATAAGACTGACAGATTTATAGGTTGTCGCATAGGCATTGAGATTAAGTGGTGATGTTGGAGCTGATTTGTCTACTGATACTTGTGGAGCACTAGTTGGTGGTGCAGCAAAAACAGCGTAAGGCACAACGGCTGAACTGCTGAGAGCTAAAGTTAGAGCAATAGTTGATAAAGCTTTTTTACGTAGTTTCATTAAATACCCTCCTAATTTGAGTGCGATGGAAATGCTTACATTATTAGGTGTAACAAAGTACTTGTTGCTTTGATTGGGCATTGCTGTTACAAATCTTTTGGACTTAACGATAACAACGTTTTCTTTTTTGATAACAACTAGGATTGAATATTTACATCTCCATGATGTAAAAAAGTCTTGCTGTCCTAAAAAGAGTAAAAACATGTAAAAAATCTAAATTTGTTCGAGTCGTGTTACCTGTGAACACTTTCTGGCTAAAATTCTTGCTGCACCTTCCTTCTCTCAAATTATTAACGTTAACATTATATAAAAATAAGTAATAATTCCCTGATAAATTTTATTCAGGGTAAGATAAAGTTTCTTTTTCAATAATAAATGTTAACGTTAACATTTAATCTCACTATTAATTTTACTATCTCTTTTTTTAGGTTCAACACAAATTTTGATTTTTTTGAAAAATAAGACTTTTAACCTATTTTTCAGGAAATTCATTCAGGAAAATATACTTGTTTTTCTTTTGTCACTCCTGGGATTTTGGGCAATTTAGATTATTCAAACGTTGTCAATTAGAAGGGCGAAAGACAAGCAAGTTTGTGAAAAAATAAAATTTAAAATATTGACACAATCCAAAAAAACACTTAAAATTCAAACTATAAACTTTGAACGAAATATTCTAATAATACTCTTATCCAGAGCGGCGGAGGGACATGGCCCGATGAAGCCCGGCAACCTTCAAGGTATTCCTTGAAAAGGTGCTAATTCCTGCAGGTTTTTAACCTGAAAGATAAGGGGAGGAAAAGACCCTCTTCTTATGAAGAGGGTCTTTTCTTTCTGATAACTAATTGAAAGGGTGCAGCAGCATGACGGTATTAAATGTAGCGATTTTAGGCTTTGGAACAGTTGGGGAGGGTGTTTATAAGACGATCGAATCACACCAAGAGGAGCTTACTGCTATTTTGGGGAAAAAGGTGAAAGTTGTTGCTGTCCTAGTTAGGAATAAGCAAAAGGCAAGAAAAATTTCTGATAAAATCCTTGTAACAAGTGATTTTAATGAAATTATCCAACTTCCCAAACTTGATATCGTTATGGAAGCCATTGTTGGCAGTGAACCTAGTTTTACCTGTTTGAAAAAAGCCATTCAAAAAGGCTGTCATGTCATAACTGCCAATAAACAGATGTTTGCGCACCATGGAAAAGAGTTAATGAAACTGGCAGAGGAAAATGCTGTCTCAGTGGGGTTTGAGGCAACTGTTGCTGGTGGCATTCCGATTATTCAAACACTTCGTCATTTACTAAAAGTGAATCAGGTTCAATCTGTACAAGGAATTCTTAATGGGACATCAAACTTTATTCTGACTGAAATGCGGGAAAATAAAGAGTCCTTTGCTGATGCCTTAACGCTGGCACAACAAAAGGGGTTTGCAGAAGCGGATCCGACTAATGATATTGAAGGTATAGATGCTTTTTATAAATTAATGATTTTGAGTAAAATAGCATTTGGCAAAGAGCCAGATTGGAAATCCGTCGAAATTCAGGGAATAAGTGACATTTCCTATGAGAAAATTCAAGAAGCTGAAAAATGTGGGCTAAGGTTTAAACATATTGCATCCATCAGTAAAAAAGGGGATGAAATATTCGGTTCTATTAAACCTGTTTTAATCGAGAAATTTCATCCTTTTTATAATATTGAAGGGGTGGAAAATGCGGTTAATGTGCAATCAGATATTGTAGGCAGTATTACGTTGCAAGGACCAGGAGCAGGAATGTTTCCAACGGCAAGTGCAATGATCGAAGATTTAGTATATGTTTCTCAGTATAAGGCTGAGCTGCAGCAACAGTCTCTTGCTAAAACAGTATAGAATATTAAGTATCTAATCTCCTCTGCCAGTAAAAGTAAGCAGGGGAGTAATGAAGCTTATCAACAAGACTTTGGAGCTTATTATAAGCTTATTAGGAAGATCAAATCCTCTAAGACTGTGTTATTAAGAATGTTATCCACAATCAAATCCTTGTTTTTTGAGTATTCCACAGACTTACACACACTATTCACAGATAGGCCAGAAGATATCCACAGAATGTTATCAACATTTATGTGCCTATAAAAACTTTTTAGGATAACCATTGCAAGACAATATCCACATAATCCACAATATCCACAGATTCGGGAATAAATAACCATTGTTCACATTCTATTCAACTTTCCAACATGAATATGTTAAAAAACTGTGAAAACCATTGAAGCATAGTGAAAAACCCAGTATATTAAAAGTGTAGAGAGGGTAGTGAATAAATTCACAAACTTTCTCATCTTGTTAATGAAAAGATTCTATCACGGCTTTACGATCATGAAATCTCTCAATAGAATCTGATTTTTTTAATATCCCCCTCATATCTTTTAATATGGAAAGAAGCAGGATTAACCTGCTTCTCTTTTTTTGCATAACATTCTAAGGGGTTACTTCCTTTTTACTTTCACGCGCTGATTCGCTGCGTTTGAACGTGCTTGTGCTTCCAAATCCGATTGATCAGCGAGTTCCTGAGAATATTCTACGTCAATCCCATCTGATTTAAGGTTCTTAGGTACTTGTGGAAGTGATGCTTTATTTTTATCACGAGTTTTATGTCCATGAGAACGACCCATTGCAAAAAACCCCTTTCACCGTTAAGTTAGTGGGAAGCGGATTTGCCTCCTTTAATATCTTTGCCTAACGGTTGTCTTTCATAAATGGAAATTAATGCTTCGTTCTTCGCTCATTAAAGCCGCCAGCACGGTCAGCTAATTTAAAATCTCGTTGATAACCAACTTCCTGTGCACTTGTTAAAGTAAATTTTGGTTTTTCCTTTTTCTTTTTCTCCACCATGATCCTCAATCCTTTCGAATGATTTTTTGAAATGGCTGTGTTAAATTTGCCTGTTGATTTCCGCTACAGGCACTTGCTTTCCGCGGGCGTGTCGGGGAGCCTCCTCGGCGCTTAGGCGCCTGTGGGGTCTCCCCTAACCCGCACTCCCGCAGGAGTCAATTGCCTTCCGCTTCAATCAACAGGGGTAAAAAATCAAAAATTTCCTTTCACACAGCCTTAAACAAAGAACTTCAGCACTTTATGTACTTATTTCCATTTTTACCTTTCGGAGAAAGAAAGATACCGTCTTATCATAAATTTCCTGTTAAATATGGTACATTAGTACATGAGGTGAGGAAGATGGCTATTATTACGAAGATCACCACTCAGCAAAAAAATCAGGACCGATATAATATTTTTATGGATTATGGCAAAGGGGAAGAATTTGCTTTTAGTGTCGATGAAAATGTTCTCATCAAGCATCAATTAAAAAAGGGATTAGAGCTTGATGAATTCTCTTTAATGGAAATACACTATCATGATGATATTCAAAAAGCATACAATTCAGCCATTTCCTACTTAGCAAGGAGAATTAGGTCTGAAAAGGAAATAAAGGATTATTTACTGAAAAAAGAAATGGAAGAGCCAGTTATACAGGAAGTGATCCACAAGTTAATCGAACAAAAATACATAGATGATCGAGAGTACGCGTTTGCTTACGTTAGAACTCAAATCAATACTACCGACAAAGGACCGGGATTAATTGGAATTGAATTAAAAGAACGTGGTATTGACCAAAAGTACATTGAACACGCTCTTGAACAGTATACTTTTGAGCTCCAAGTAGAAAAAACAACAATCTTAAGCGAAAAGTTTTTTCAAAAATACTCGAAAGACTCAAAACGAGTTTTAAAACAAAAGCTTGAGAATTTGTTAGTAAGGAAAGGATATAGCTTTGAGGTAATCAATATGGCTCAAAGTACAATTGATATGGACAAACAAGCCAATAACGAGCTCGAGGCAATTAAATATCAGGGAAATAAGGCACATCGTAAGTTTTCCCATTATACAGGTTTTGAATATGAGCAGAAAATGAAACAATTTTTATTTCGAAAAGGCTTTTCAATCGAAGGCATTGAAAGATATCTTTTAGAATTAAAGGAACTGGATTAAGGACTTCTTAAATTCGTGAACTTAATTTCTTTCATATTTTGACAATATTCACTATACTAAAGTTAACATATTATTAATGGGGATGAATGTATGCAGCAAGATAAACGTTATAGTCTAATGACAGAGCATGAACTCCGACAGGAAATATCGAAGTTACAGGAAAAAGCACGCAAAGCGGAGCAGATGGGTATGGTTAATGAATTTGCTGTTCTTGAAAGAAAGGCAGTGATGGCTAAAGCATATTTACTTGACCCGGACTGGTTTAAACCAGGCCAGATCTATGAATTAGATGGGGCCCCTGGAACGTTTTTCAAAATAGATTATCTTAACGGTGTGTTTGCTTGGGGATACCGATTGAACGGTGATGGAAAAGATGAGGCATTGCCAATATCAATGTTAAAAATAGATATAGAAATTAACTGAAAAACCAGAGAATAGGATCTCTGGTTAAAAAGGATTGCTTACGTTAAACCAATCGAATCATTCTCACGTTCACCGGAGGCACGCATACGCTCTTGTGGATGAGTATTGGTGGTTCCATCAGCCCTCTTTGAAGCATACTCATCATTGGCCCGAGGTTCTCCCTCAAATTTATTATGCGGCTGATTTGGGAATTTGCTTGCTTTATTTCTCACCATTGGAATACCTCCATTTAATCGGAATGAGAAACTGTGAAGAGCAGTGCTTTTCACGTAAGTTTAGTATTTGGCTTAGTGCTATTAAATATGTTGAAACAAATTACCAATGGGGTGTATTGGATGACCGATTATCACGAACGACTTACAAAGTTTTTATTAGATAAAAATGACTACTTATCATCAGCGCAGGCTAAGATATGGGTTGAATTACTTTGGGAAGACTTTGAAGCGACTTACGCAAAAGCGGGCCGTCCTTATCAGGGGATTGAAATGACAGAAAGAGTTGTCAAACAATGGATTCAGCAATATGGAGAAAAGCTGCATGAATTTGTAGCTCAAAATCCTAAATATAAAGATTATTTTTTATTGGATAAAAATACATTACATTAAAAAGCGATGACTATGGTCACCGCTTTTTAATGCTTTCAGCCAGGAATGACATCTAGTTTTTTACGGAGCTTTTCTTCGCTAAATATCCATCCTGTATAGGAATTGATAATATTAAGGTCCTGATCTAATTGAACAACTGCAACGAAAGGGTAGCGGTTGTTGCTTCTATACCGTAAATCGATAAAACGCACTTCATAGGCATCGTCAAATTCATCCACTTCCCATCGGTACACAGGTGAAAAAGAGAGGAAGGCGGATAAGTTTTTATCCTTTTTGGCTGCATCAAGAACGGGTGTGTCAGGTACAGGTACTCGATTAAATTGATCTAAAATAATGATTTGATTATTCACTCCCCGACCAACAAAAAATTGTTGAGGATTCGTGATGGCTATTCTCCATTGATTGAATCTAAGTGTAGGAGCAATAATTATCTCTGTTGCATTTGGTACAAGTTTAAGTACCTTTTGTCGGATACTCCGCTGTGCAAGTGTTCTAAAGATATAATAGGAAGCGACCACTGCATAGACAGCAAGGAAAGTGTATCCAGGATTTGCCCCTGCAATCCAGAGAATAATACCAACGACATGGATTGCAAATATGAAAGGATCAAATGTATTGATAATTCCTAGAGCAACCCATTTTGACGAAAATGGTCTAAGTGCTTGAGTTCCATAGGCATTGAAAATATCTACAAACACATGGAGGAAGACGGCGAAAAAAGTCCACAACCACAAATGTAATAAATTGGCGTCTGGGAAAAATGGATAGACAACTGCTAAAATAACGAGAGGCCATAAAATAACAGCCGGAATGGAATGAGTAATTCCTCGATGATTTCGAATATATACCGCGTTATTTCTAAGCTTTAAAACGGTATCAATATCTGGAATTTGTGAACCAACGATTGTTCCTATAAGAACGCTTTCCGTCATATGATTGCTTACGACGGCAGGATCTAGTGATGCAAGTCCACCTAAGGCAATTCCCATCACAACATGAGTTCCCGTATCCAAAAGGAAAGGACCTCCTTTTTAATTTAAAATAAAAACTAATGTCCTCAATATTATATTCCCACAAACTTTAGTGTTTAACAACTTGGAGGCCCAAAAAGAAATGGAAAATCAATTAAGTAATCTTGAAAAAATAGATATTGAAACTTTTCAAAATGATTTAATTTCGTGGTTTAAAAATGAACAGAGGGATTTGCCGTGGAGAAAAGATCAGGATCCCTATAAAGTTTGGGTGTCGGAGATTATGCTGCAACAAACAAGAGTGGACACGGTTATTCCCTACTTTAATCGTTTTCTTGAGTGGTTTCCTACATTAGATGATCTGGCAGAAGCTGAAGAAGAAAAGGTCTTAAAAGCTTGGGAAGGGTTAGGGTATTACTCCAGAGTCCGAAATCTTCAATCAGCAGTTAAAGAGGTACGTGAAAAATATAACGGTGTAGTTCCCAATAACCCGCAGGATATTTCTTCCTTAAAGGGAGTTGGCCCTTATACTGCAGGAGCCATTTTGAGTATTGCATATGGTGTTCCTGAGCCTGCAGTGGATGGAAACGTGATGAGAGTTTTAGCAAGAATCCTGTCCATTTGGGAAGATATTGCAAAACCGTCAACACGGAAAGTTTTTGAACAAGCTGTTAGATTGATGATCTCTAAAGAGGATCCATCTAGTTTTAATCAGGCGCTAATGGAACTAGGGGCATTAGTATGTACACCAACATCGCCTTCTTGTTTATTATGTCCTGTTCGCGAACATTGCCAGGGTTTTTATGAAGGGATTCAAAACGAACTGCCAATAAAAACGAAAAAAGTTAAACAGAAACAGGTTCAAATGGCAGCTTTTTTTCTAACCAATCAAGAAGGGAAGGTCCTTATCCATAAACGCTCCAGTGTGGGATTACTAGCAAATTTATGGGAGTTTCCAAATGTTGAAATTGATTTTCCTCTTCAAAATGAAAGAAGACAATTGGCTGGGCTTAGTGAAGATACATTAGGTGTCATAATCGAATCATTTAAGCGAATGGGCCAAATTCAACATGTGTTTTCCCATTTGATTTGGAATATTGATGCATATACAGGAACGGTATCAGCTTTTCCGAAAGAGGAGCAAGATTGGAAGCTTGTTACGATTGAGGAATTAGAAGACTATGCTTTCCCTGTACCTTATCAAAAAATGAAAAAGCTTTATCTGGATCGTAATTATTAGGTATGAAGGACAAAATCATGGTAAAGAACAGGCAAAATGTCCTTCATAAAGGTTATGAAGGACAAGATCATAGTTAAATCATGTAAAATTTCTTTCATTAAAAAATCATTAATCATAAACCATTTTAGTTCCATGAGTATAGTCAGCACCATCGCGGCCCAAACCGCCGCGATTTTCTATCTCTTCAATTATTGCGCAGTGAATACTAACCCCTTCACTATTTAAGTAAGGGGCCATTTGCTGAAGCGAATGGTGGAAAAAAGCAAGTTCACTTTTGTTCCATTCTGATTTTGGTATCATTGATAATTCGGTCATATCACGCCCTACATACATGTCAATCTTCCTCTCGAAAAAGTATATAGATTATTGTTTTGTTTAAAATTAACTTCTATGCATGCTAAAATGAATTCAAAAGGAATAAGAAAGGAATAGAAATCATGTCACAAAAAGTAGCACTTGTAACAGGCAGCAGCAGAGGAATCGGTAAAGCAACTGCACTGCGTTTAGCCAAAGAAGGATATGACATCGTTATTAATTATGCGAGAAGCAAAAAGGCAGCCTTAGAAACAGCAGAAGAAATCGAGGCCTTAGGAAGAAAGGCCTTTGTAGTAAAAGCGAATGTTGGTGATGTTAGTAAAATTAAGGATATGTTTTCACAAATTAACGAAGAATTTGGCCGCTTAGATGTATTTGTAAACAATGCAGCATCTGGAGTTCAACGTCCAATTATGGAGCTAGAGGAAAATCATTGGGATTGGACCTTAAATATAAACAGCAAGGCCTTACTGTTTTGTGCACAAGAAGCTGCAAAATTGATGGAGAAAAACGGGGGAGGAAAGATTGTAAGCATTAGTTCCCTTGGCTCGATCAGGTATTTAAAAAATTATACAGTTGTTGGGGTTTCAAAAGCAGCTCTTGAGGCATTAACTCGGTATTTGGCAGTTGAGCTAGCTCCAAAAGGAATTATTGTTAATGCCGTTTCTGGAGGCGCTGTTGACACGGATGCTTTAAAACATTTTCCGAATCGTGAGGAGCTTTTGCAAGAGGCTAAGGAAAAAACACCTGCCGGAAGAATGGTCGAGGAAGAAGACATGGTTAATTGCGTCATGTTTTTATTATCCGACCAATCAAGTATGATCAGGGGCCAAACCATTATTGTTGATGGCGGTATTTCTTTACTGGTTTAAAATTTCCAAATTTTAGTTGGATAACCTCCACGGTGCAAGGATACATTATTATCGTGGAGGTGATTTACAAATGGCAAATTTCAATAATCAGCCAAACAGAACATCAGCTGGAACAAACATTCAACAAGTAAGACAACAGAATGCATCGTCCTCTCAAGGCAGTGCTGGAGCATTTGGTACTGAGTTTGCGAGCGAAACAAATGCTCAACAAGTGAGACAGCAAAATGCTCAATCTGCTAGAAGCAAATCTGCAGGTGCAGCAGGAGCTGCTGGATCTACAGGAGCATTTGGTACTGAGTTCGCTAGCCAAACCGATGCTGCTGAAGTAAGAAAACAAAATCAGCAGTCTCAAGCGAACAAATCGCAAAACTCTGGTCAATTTGGCCAAAGCTAATTAAACTAAGCGAAAAAGGCACTTCATCATAGGGATGGAGTGCCTTTCTTTATGAACTTACACATTGTTAAGCGGACACATTCTTTTTTTGTCGACAAAACCTCCTGTTAATCTACAGAAGAAGTCAAAGGAATTTAGCTATGATTCAAGAATACATATAGAAGAATTTTAATAACAGGCGGTGGTTGAATGAGTGATTTTAACCGTTTAGTATATGAGCAAATGCTTACGATGGAAAAGTTATTGTGGATCCAAGGAGAACTTGAAAGATGCCAAGAAATTGAGGAGGAACTACATAACCTGCAAAATCAAACAAAGGTGGAAAGTATTCAATTTGAGATTGAACGAATGAAAAAAGAGCTCGCAGAAATCCAGCAAATGTTTGAAAAGCAAACAGAAGAAGTCATCCAATCGTACCATCGGATGGAAACAACTTCCTGTAGGTGAGGATGTCTTTTCGAAATTTTTTAGCTAATAGGAAAGAGTGAATTTCTAAAAATTTACTCTTTCCTATATCGCATTAGTGCAACTACCCTCTGTCTTCGCCCTTTAGGGCTCGCCAATCGGCGAGTTATCTTTAAAATAAAACTAAAAAATCTTCAACTTTTCGGTAAGAGTCATTGAAAACAATGGCTCTTTTGTTTTAAATTCTTGGCCAAACCGTTATAATAATAATAAATATCAAAATTTTAGAATTGTACTTTGTTTCCTATTGTTATAATAAAATGAAAGAATCGATTGGTTACAAAGCGTTCGGGAATGAAAGTAGGGGAAAACATGGGCGTACCCATAGAAGGAGCACCAATACAAATACACAGCTATAAACACAATGGGCACATCCATCGTATCTGGGATGAAACAACAGTTTTAAAGGGAACTCAAACTTTAATCATTGGTGCAAATGATCGGACACTTGTTACGGAATCAGATGGCAGAACATGGGTTACACGGGAACCTGCAATATGTTATTTTCATTCTCAATATTGGTTCAACGTAATCGGAATGATCCGTGAAGATGGAATTTATTATTATTGCAATATTAGCTCCCCTTATATATTTGACGGGGATTCAATTAAATATATCGATTATGACCTTGATATTAAAGTTTTTCCCGATATGACTTTTAACTTGCTGGATGAGGATGAGTATGAGCGGCATCGCAAAGAAATGAAATACCCTGATGTTATTGATCAAATTCTTAAGAAAAATGTTGAAAAGCTAATTCGTTGGATTCGTCAGCGCAAGGGACCTTTTTCACCAGACTTTATCGATATTTGGTACGAGCGGTATTTAACTTACAGAGGTTAATCAAAAGGCCGAACATTGATTATGGCTCCTGTTGATTTTGATCAACAGGTTTTTATTTGGCTTTAATGCAATAAAGACATGCCACTTGGTTAGTTTGCTTAGAAAGAGAGGGAAAGTCAATTTGGGCAGCATTCGCAGGTATCTACAATTTGTAAAACCTTATCGAAGGCAAATTTATTTAACAATCATCATCGGACTTATTAAATTTTCCATTCCTCTTATCATACCTCTACTTATTAAGTATGTTGTTGATGACATCGTCGGGAATAGTCATTTAATCCAGCATGAAAAAATTACAAAATTGCTCTATATAATGATATCTATGGTGGTTATATTTGTGATTTTAAGACCCCCAATAGAATATTTCCGCCAATATTACGCACAGTGGACAGCAAATAAAATCCTTTATGAGATTCGTGACAAGTTATATTCACACATTCAAAAGCTTAGTTTTAAATTTTATGCAAATAATCGGTCTGGCGAAATTATTTCACGAATGATTAATGACGTAGAACAAACAAAGGACTTTGTTATCACGGGGTTAATGAACCTTTGGCTGGATATGTCGACCATTATTATCGCTATTGCCATGATGGCTTCGATGAGCATAAAGTTAACGATTATCTCCATTTTGCTTTTCCCGCTCTACGCTTTTTCAGTGAAGTACTTTTTTGGGAGGCTTAGAAAACTGACAAGGGTCCGCTCCCAAGCGCTTGCAGAGGTACAAGGATATCTCCATGAACGGGTACAGGGAATGCCAGTTATTAAAAGCTTTGCGATTGAAAAATATGAGCAGTCCCAATTTGCCAAACAAAATAATAACTTCTTAAATAAGGCTCTCCAGCATACAAGTTGGAATGCTAAGTCATTTGCTGCAGTTAATACAATAACAGATATTGCGCCATTGCTTGTCATCGGTTATTCCGCTTATCTTGTCATTAACCATAGTCTTACGTTAGGAACAATGGTTGCCTTCTTTGCATATATAGATAAACTTTATGATCCGTTAAGAAGGTTGGTTAATTCATCGACAACGCTCACTCAATCTTTTGCATCAATGGACCGTGTTTTTCAATTATTGGATGAAAAATATGATATTGTCGATTCGCCAGATTCCATTGATTGCAAGGAAGTAAAAGGTGACATTACTTTTGAAAATGTACAATTTGCCTATGAAGAAAAGGGAGAGTCGGTTTTAAAGGATATTTCCTTGAATGTAAAAAAAGGGGAAACGATTGCCCTTGTGGGAATGAGCGGCGGAGGAAAATCAACATTTGTGAGTTTAATTCCCCGTTTTTATGATGTAACCTCAGGAAGAATCCTTTTAGATGGGATCGATATTCGCCGATTTAACGTGCAAACACTGCGAGACAAAATCGGTGTCGTTTTTCAAGATAATGTCTTATTTAGTGATTCCGTAAAAGCTAATATTCTGCTTGGAAAGCCTGATGCAACGGATGAAGAGGTTATCGAGGCAGCTAAAGCGGCTAATGCTCACGAATTTATTTTGGGCTTAACGGAAGGATATGAGACAAAAGTGGGAGAGAGAGGGGTAAAGCTTTCAGGCGGACAAAAACAACGGATTGCCATCGCCAGAGTATTTTTAAAAAATCCTCCACTACTGATTTTGGATGAAGCCACTTCTGCGCTTGATCTTGAAAGCGAACATTCCATTCAGGAATCATTGAATATTTTGGCACATAATCGTACGACTTTTATTGTTGCTCACCGATTATCGACCATAACCCATGCTAATCGTATTGTTCTGATGGAAAATGGAAAAATAAAAGAAGTAGGAACACATGATGAGTTGATGGAAAGACAAGGTAGTTACTTTAAATTATTTCAAATCCAGCAATTGGAACAAAAAGAACCCGGTGCAGTATGAACTGAACTGGGTTCTTTTTGTTACTTTTTTCTACTTTTTAATAGAAACTTCATTTTCATGATGGGAAATAAAACTAGTGATCAACCGATCTAAGTGTTCGACATGCTCTCCATATTCAAAAATTCCCGTAATGATTTGGATTGTATGATATAGACCTTGATCACTCTTGTCATTTGCTTCTTTTTGATAATCCAAAAAGAAATCAAGCAGTTCTTTTTTATCTAAATTTACTTGATCTTGTTCCAAACTGGAAGGTGTAGGAACCTTTCCTATATATCTCAACATGATCTGTTCATGATGATAGATGAGGATATCCAAATGGGCTTGAATAGATTGCTGAAAAGTTAAGGGTAAATGAAGCAGTTCATTTTCATATCGATGCAATCGTTTTAAGGTATCCAGCCCCTTTTTAACAGCGTTAATCATTTGGCGGTAAATGACTAGCTTACGTGACTTTTCCAGATGGTACTTTTTAAAATAACCACGTTCTTCTTTATACATTAAATAAAATTGCTCTGTTTGTATTCTATTTTCTTTAAGCTTCTCAATATCAAGCTTTAAGTGATTATGATCAAAAGCATGCCTAGAGCTTAAGCGAATCCATCTGATCATTTCCTCTGTTGTACTTGAAATCGCGGTGTACAGTTTTTGTTCATATTTAGGAGGCATGAATATAAGATTGACAATAAAGGCAGATAAAACACCAAGCATAATCGTTGAGAATCGAATGAAAGAAAATTGAAGAAAGTTCCCCCCAGTGGATTCCATAATAGCTAATAAAGTAACAAGAGAAAGCCCAATTGTATTCTCAATTTTAAGTTTTAAGTTAATGATAATAACGATGATCGCAGCAAAGCCAATGACAATAAAGGAGTTTCCGAGCACAAGTACTGCTAAGATGGAAACCAATGCACCAATAATATTTCCTTGAACTTGCTCAATGATAGATAAATATGATCGGTAAATGGTTGGCTGAATTGCAAATATCGCGGCAATGGCTGCAAAAATTGGTGAGGGTGAATGTAAAAGTTGTGCCAGATATAGTGATAAAACAATTGCGATTCCCGTTTTAAAGATGCGGGCACCTAGTTTCATTCTTTGTTTGTCCTTTCAGTATAATAAGATATTTTGAGAACGATAATGTACTATAACATCTTTTAAACTAGGGAATCAAGATATTTTTTTTAAGGCTGTATTAAAATTGGCTGTTGATTTATCTTTTAAACGATCAAAAAAAGAACGTCCGTGAATTTTTTACGGACGTTCTTTTTGCTTTAAAAAATCATTCTGTTGATACAGATGGATCTGCTTGTTCTTTAACAGGAGAGATTTGAACAAAGTGTTCTTCTGGGTTGTCTAATAACCTTTTTAGATTTGTTGCTTCTTCTGTTTGCCCATCTTTTTCAAGCAGTTCAATGTATTGATTTAATAACTCTTGAATATCTTGCTTACCACGGGTATTTAACTCTGAAACAAAGACTTTAGCGCCTTTTGCAATCCTGCGGCCAATCGCATCTTTCGTTAAGCCCATTTCCGGCTGATGGCGAATGTAAACAGCGCCTCCGGTCATACCAGCACAGATCCATGGCCCTGGGTCTCCCAAAACAAGACCGCGGCCATTTGTCATATACTCAAATGCAAAACCTTTAATGTTTGCATTTGCTCCAATATTTCCATGTTCCTTGTTAGGAATTGGTTTAGTTACTAAGCCGCCGATAACGATATCAGCTCCAGAAAGTCGGATTCCCGCACGTGCATCAGCGTTTCCTTGAGCAACTAACAATCCTTTCTGTGCACCATAACCAAAACCTTTTCCTACTGAACCATTATAGTATTTGCCATTTTTTCCTTTAGACTTAAGGATTTGAATGCTGCCGCCAAATGAAGTTTTACCAACACCATCCTGGCCGCCGCCATTAACAGTAATCGTAATTCCTTCACTATTGTATGCTCCTAAGCCATTTCCAGGAATAGAACCCTCTTTGTAATCTAAGTGGACGTTTGGAAGCTGGCGATATGAGCCATCCAATCGGCCTCTTACTCTGTGGCAGGATACACGGCTTCCAAGAACCCTTTGATCAGATGTCACGCTGACAAACTCCCTTGAAGAGTTTAACTGTTCAACACTAGCATCAAGGTATTCTGCACCTGCAGCAACCTGCATTTGAACCTGTTCAAGAGACTCATTCTTCTCCATGGAAGTCACTTTACCCATATCAATTGGTTTAAGAAGGTAGGAAAGGTCAAGTTTACGATTTCCTCCTACTTGCTCTAATAAATCAGAACGTCCAACTGCATCTTGCAATCTGTTGATACCAATGGATGCGGCAAGTTCTTTCAATTCATTTCCGAATGCTGTGAATAGGTTCGTAATTCCATTGACAGCTAAATCCAATTGACGAGGGACAAAACGTCTTAATCCGTGATCTTTCGCTTGTGCTTCTGTTTCAATTTGCGTTGCAATTCCGACATGGCATGTATCTAAATGACAGCCGCGGCAGGTAGTACAGCCAATTGAAAGCATAGCTAATGTACCGAAGCCAACGCGGTTTGCTCCAAGAAGCATAACCTTGATTACATCTAGAGCACTCTTTATACCGCCGTCTGCCCAAATTTCTACTTTATGGCGCAGGCCGCTTTCAAGAAGGGCATTATGTGCCGCCTTAACCCCAATTTCAACAGGAAGACCAACGTGTTGAAGGGCATGAATCCTTGCTGCTCCAGTACCGCCATCGAATCCGCTTAGTGTGATAATGTCTGCACCAGCTTTTGCAATTCCAACCGCGATTGTTCCAATATTTGGAACAACAGGCACTTTTACAGCAATTTTAGCTTGGTCGTTTGCTGTTTTTAATTCAAGAATCATTTGGGCAAGATCCTCAATTGAATAAATATCATGGTTGTTGGAAGGTGATATTAAGTCAGAACCAAGTGTTGCATTACGTGCAGCAGCAACCTTAGCCGTTACTTTTGAACCGGGCAAGTGTCCGCCTTCTCCAGGCTTTGCACCTTGCCCAATCTTAATCTCCAACAGATTTGAAGAGTTTAAAAGTTCAGCATTAACCCCAAATCGTCCAGATGCAACCTGCTGTCCACGTGTTCTAGGATATTTACCTAACATATCCTTAATTTCTCCGCCTTCACCATTTAAGCTAACCATATTTAAGCGGTTAGCACCTTCAGCATAAGCACGGAAGGCTGTTTCGTTTTGTGAACCAAACGACATTGAAGAAATTAGGAATGGCAGACTATGCTCGCCAACAGTAATATCAACATCTTCTGGAGAAACTGATTTTCCAGTGGCTTTTAATCCAGCAAGATGACGGATTGTTGTTGGATTTTCCATTTCTTGTTCAGTAATCTTGTCACGGTAAACACTGTAATCACCAGTTGCGGCCACTTCACCGATCGATTTCCAAATACGAGGAAACAGGTGGAAGGTCTTACCAACCCGAGATCCTTCAATTTGATAATCTTCTGCTCTTGCGATTGCATCTTTTTCTAGGGAATCAAAATCAGATTCCAGTTCATTTGATCCGAAAAAGTTTACAATGTTTAAAATATCAGCAACTTGGTCATTTAATCCGATAGAAGAGAATAAACGGCCGTATCCGCGTAATTCATGGATTCCAATTGTTGAAATTACTTTTTCAAGTCCTTTAATCAAAGCACTGTAAAGATTTAGAAGCGGTTTTGTGTTTTCATCATTCATAACCGTCATAAACATATAATATGGGCTTACTAAATCAGCGCCTAAACCAATAACGGTAATAATATCATGCAATGAACGAATCGCTGCAGAGCGTAATACTAAGGAACAATTTCTTCTTAACTCTGCTTTAACCAATGCTTGATCGATGGCAGAAACAGCTAAGTGCGGGTCAATCCAATAAGTACCTTCTTGGTGTGCATTGGCATCATCCAAAACAATAAGGGTTTTTCCGCTGACAACTGCTTGAACGGTTTCATTAGCTAATCTTTTTAAAGCATCTTCTAATTTTTCATCTTTTGTAAAAGTAGTAGAAATAAAGACTGCTTGCTTTTGATTCTGATAATAGTTTACAACCTGGTCGAAGCTAGGCTGATCTAATTCCTCGGAGCAAGTAAAGCCCATTTTACCTTCTAAAAGGATTGGGGTTGCAAGCTCAATTACAGATCCAATATCTTCATGTGTTGTTAATGAAGGTCGTTTACCAACAATCACGCGAGTTGAAAAGTGCTCTGTTTCACGATCACGGTCGATAGCAGGGTTTGTAACAACAGCTACGCTCTCCTTAATATAATCCGCAATATTCTTTCGTTCTGGATTAAGAGCAGCAAGTGGTGCGTCATGTCCGAGTGAACGGATTGGCTCTACTCCTTTTTCAGCCATTTGCTCAATAAGCTGAATATGATCTTTTTCCCAGCCAAAAGCTTTAAATTGCCCATTATGGATCTTATCAGGATAATTCATCGTAATTGTTTTTTCCATTGGCGGGTGTGTCAGGCGCTTCCGAGAGTTCTGAAAGCTTAAACGTTTATAGTAACGATTGAAAACTTCTTCTTGATATTCTTTTTGTTCAAATAATTGTAGTGTATCGCCATTCCATTTAAAACCAACCTTTTCCCCTGGTGCTAAAGGTTTTGGCTCATTTACATATTCAGAGGAAGGAAAAATACCAGGCTCTGAGGAAAACATATATGAAGTTTCTTTTTCAAGCATCCAAAGAGGGCGCAAGCCAAGTGCATCAACACTAAAAACAGCTTCATCACCATATCTTGAGATAATCCCGGCAGGACCTTGAGCATAGTGGCCCCATGCTTCACGAATATACGTATAAAGATCTTGAAGGTGCTCTGGATATGCCTTGATTTCATTTACGATTGGCGGGAATAAAAGGTCCATTACCTCAAATAAGGTGTATTCATCCCTGCAGATCAATGATTCCATTGTTCTGCTTAAATCTTGTGAATCACTTCCGCCTTTAACTAATGGAATCCCAATCATTCTGGCTTCATCACGAAGCTTTTCAATTGTATTAATTTCTCCATTATGACCGAGTACGCTAAAAGGCTGTACACGGAAAAAGCTTGAAAGAGTATTCGTTGAATATCGATTATGACCAAGTGTCATAGTTGAAGCAACAATTGGATTCGCTAAATCTTGATAATAACGCGGCAGAATGTCACCTGCACCCATTACTTTGTAAACAGCATGGTTTTGGCTGAATGATGCTACATGAACATCATCGTTCTCTTCAAAGTCAATAAGCGTATTAAAGAGAATTTTGTTTAATTCCGTCCCTTTCTTATTTGCAACACAAGCAAACTGCCAGAACACTGGATTCTCTTGTGAGGCGATCGGGCCTAGAGCAGATAAATTTGTCACTTGGTCATTTTCATACACAAGTGTTAGCTCCGCCTTTTCTAATTTTTGAATTAGGTCGTTCTTTACAGATGTCCAATCTGCTTTACGGCTGACAAAAATATGACCAACAGCAAATTCTTCTTTATCTACTAAAGTTTCATCTACTTCTGCATTCCGCAATTTCTCTTTCCAGAGTTCTCTTGGAATATCAATATGAATTCCAACTCCATCACCTTCACCATTAATAAAACCTGCGCGGTGATTCATGCTTACGAGCGCATTGATACAATCAAAGATATTTTGTCTGGTTGGTATTTTGCTTTTTTCAAGGCAAGCGACTATTCCACACGCATCATGTTCGTCATTGTGGAAATTTTCAAATAAAGAAGGGTTCCAAGTTTGATTCATTAGGCAATGGCTTCATAGGATATTCCTGTAAAGCCGCTCCACCTCCTAAACAATTTATGATTTAAATTTGCAAAAATTTTATATTATATATTGGTAGTAAAATAATATAGAGTAAAAACAAAATAGTAAATTAATAGTATCATATAAATTTTCAGAAATCAAATAAATATACAATTTTGTGGATATTAAAATTCGACAAAATTAATAAATATAGGAAAAAAATATGATTATGAAAACGTTTTCAAATGTAGAAGGAAATAAAAGGAGGATTAATCAAAATCCTCCTTTGCATAAAAAATGAATATTTATTCGTTTTTTAGTGTGGAAAATGCATTATTTACAGCCTTAATTGTTGCAGCAATATCTTCTTCTGTATGAGCAATTGTTAGGAACCATGCTTCGTACTTAGATGGTGCAAGATTAATACCTTGGTTTAGCATTAGTTTGAAAAACTTACCAAACAATTCACCATTTGTTTTTTCGGCTTGTTCGTAGTTCTCAATTTTTTCATTTGTAAAATAAACGGTAAAAGCTCCCTTTAGTCGATTGATCGTGATGCTAATTCCGTTTTCTTTTGCCGCGGCTAATATTCCTTCCTCAAGCATGGAACCTAACCGATCTAAATAATTGTAAACGCCGTCTTGTTTTAAAACTTCTAAGCAAGCGATTCCGGAGAGCATGGATGCTGGATTACCTGCCATTGTTCCAGCTTGATACGCTGGTCCAAGCGGGGCTACTTTTTCCATAATTTCTTTGCGTCCGCCATACGCACCAATTGGTAGTCCACCGCCAATAATTTTTCCTAAGGCTGTTAAATCTGGCTTTACGCCCAAGAAATCCTGTGCGCCGCCATACATAAACCGGAAGGCTGTAATCACTTCATCGTAAATCACAAGTGCACCAGCAGCGTGCGTCAGTTCATTTACTTGCTGTAGAAACCCAGGTTTTGGTTCAACAATTCCAAAATTCCCTACAATTGGTTCAACGAGTACTCCAGCAACCTGATCGCCCCATTTTTCCAGTGCTTCTTTAAATGGCTCTATATCATTAAATGGAACCGTAATCACCTCTTGGGCAATACTTTTAGGCACACCTGCTGAATCCGGTGTGCCTAATGTAGATGGGCCCGAACCAGCTGCAACAAGTACCAGATCAGAATGACCATGATAACAACCGGGAACTTGATAATCTTGTCCCGTCCTGTATAGGCGCGGGCAACCCGAATGGTTGTCATGACGGCTTCTGTTCCTGAATTGACAAACCGAACCTTATCCAATGAGGGGATGGCCTCTTTTAACATTTTCGCCAGTTTAATCTCATGCCTTGTGGGTGTACCATAAAGGACGCCTGTTTCCGCAGCATGTTTAATGGCTTCTGTAATATGTGGATGTGCAAACCCTGTAATGATTGGTCCGTATGCCGCCAAATAATCGATATAGCGGTTTCCGTCAACATCCCAGAAATAGGCTCCCTGTCCACGTTCCATGACAACAGGAGCGCCGCCGCCAACAGCTTTATATGATCTTGATGGACTGTTAACTCCTCCGACAATATGTTCGAGCGCTTCAGCGTATAACTCCTCAGAGTTTGTAAAATTCATAGTGTATGTATCCTCCTTTTTTCAATCCTTTCCCATTTTAACATTCTTATTTGTTTTTATGCTGTTTTATTAATGAATTACAGATGATAGTTGTTTTCGTTTCATAATTTGGCTAAACTAACTTTTTAGGTGAAGTTTTAGGGGGAGTAACAATGGAAAATGCAATTGATGTACAACACTTGAGAAAAGAGTTTAAGGCTTATTCGAGTCGCTCTGGGTTAAAAGGAGCATTTCGCGACCTGTTAACTCGTAATTATAAAATTGTTCCTGCTGTTAATGATATTAATTTTTCGGTAAGGCAGGGGGAAATGGTTGGTTATATAGGTGAAAATGGTGCTGGTAAATCCACTACCATTAAAATGCTTACAGGGATTCTGACGCCAACTTCAGGAAAGATTGTAGTTAATGGAATGAATCCTCATAAGGAAAGAGAAAAATTTGTTCAAACCATTGGTGTTGTATTTGGACAACGATCGCAATTGTGGTGGGATATTGCTGTACAAGAATCGTTTCGGCTTTTAAAAAAGGTCTATAAAGTTTCGGATGCACAATATAACGACCACATGGATCATGTGATTAAAACACTTGATATTGATCCTCTTTTGGACAAACCTGTCCGAAAGCTTTCGCTCGGCCAAAGGATGCGGTGTGAACTTGCAGCTGCGTTAATTCATAATCCGCCATTATTGTTTTTAGATGAACCAACCATTGGCTTGGACGTACTAGTGAAATTGAAAATCCGGGAATTCTTAAAAGAGATTAATGAAAAGTATAATACGACCATTTTACTAACAACCCATGATCTTTCTGATATTGAGGCATTGTGCGAGAGAGTCATTA
The DNA here is from genome assembly GCF_030915385.1 of Neobacillus sp. PS3-12. Taxonomy (GTDB): domain Bacteria; phylum Bacillota; class Bacilli; order Bacillales; family Cytobacillaceae; genus JAEVLT01. The sequence continues at coordinate 3,510,098 of NZ_CP133268.1, forward strand.
TGCTTGATGAGGGTAAAATCATTTATGATGGCTCACTTGGACACTTAAAGGATCAATGGGCTGCTGGAAAAGAACTGCAGTTTCAGTTCTTAGAAAATGTTGATTTACGCCAATTGAAGGGGATCACTTCGGAGATGCCAATTAAATGGGTGATGGATGAAAAGGAACCAATTTTTACAGCACTTGTTGAAAATAATGATGAGCTTATATCTCAATTAACGGCGAAAGTAGTAGCTTGTTTTAAAATTAAAGATATTAAAATGAATGAAATTTCAACGGAAGAAATTATTCGTAATATCTATGAAAAAGGTGCAGTTTAAGGAAGGGGAATAGAGGTTGGCAAAATATCTGGAGATGATGAGGATTCGGTTTTTAATGATGCTCGCCTATCGTTCTGATTATTATACAGGGATTCTTATTTATAGTATTAATATTGGAGCGTATTATTTCTTGTGGTCCGCTATTTATGGAGCCAAGGAGCATATTCAAGGGTTATCTGTGGTACAAATGACAACTTATGTAGCAATAGCATGGATGGCAAGGGCATTTTATTTTAATAATATTGATCGGGAAATGGCGCTTGAAATAATAGAAGGAAAAGTAGCTGTTGAATTAATTAGACCGTACAGCTATCTGGGGATGAAAACGATGCAAGCCCTGGGAGAGGGGATTTTTCGATTACTGCTTTTTTCTGTTCCGGGATTAATTATTGTCTCGATCATTTTTCCTGTGAAATTCACATGGGATCCTAGCATATGGAGTTTGTTTGGAGTAGCGACACTTCTAAGTTTTTTTATCAACACAGAGCTTAATATTTTAACGGGTATTACTACTTTCTTCTTATTTAATAATTCTGGGTTGATTAGAGCAAAGCGGGTTGTCATTGATTTATTTTCAGGTTTGCTTTTGCCGATTAGTTTTTTTCCGATATGGGCGCAACATATAATGAATTATCTCCCATTTCAAGGAATCAGTTACATACCCAGCATGATTTTTACCAATGGATTTTCGCATCACCAGGCCATTTTAGCTATTTGGCAGCAATTAATTTGGGTGGTTGTTTTGTTGTTGCCGATTTATTTACTTTGGTTTTTAGCGAAAAAGCAATTGGTGATTCAGGGGGGATAATGAATGTTTTATATTTCCATGTTTTTTCATTATATGGGTCAATATTTAAAGACCAGATTTCAGTATCGGGCTGATTTATTTGTAGAATTTTTTTCGGACTTATTATCGCAAGCGGTCAATTTTATTTTTATTTTGGTTGTTTTTGGACATACAAGTTTGCTCCATGGCTGGAGCAGAGATGAAATCATTTTTATTTATGGCTTTTTTCTTGTCCCCTTTGCACTATTTTCAGCGTTCTTTAATATATGGGATTTTAATGATCGTTATATTGTAAAAGGAGAACTTGATCGAATTTTAACAAGACCCATTCACAGTTTATTTCAAATTATCCTTGAAAGGATGGAATTAGAGTCTGCCTTAGGTGTTGTGACCGGTCTTGCTGTTATGTTTTATTCGGGAAGCCATTTAGGCTTAAGAATTACTTGGTATGATCCTATTTTATTTATTATTTTTGTCGTTGGTGGAGCGCTTGTTTATGGCGGAGTTTTTGTGATGATCGCATGCATTAGCTTTTGGACAGACGCTAGAACATCAATTATGCCGATGATGTACAATATTAGCAATTATGGACGGTATCCTGTTGATATTTATAATCAAATCATTCGTTTTGTTTTGACTTGGATTTTGCCATTTGCATTTGTTGGTGTTTATCCTGCTGCTTATTTCCTTGGGAAAAAAGAGTGGTTTGGTTATGCTTTTTTGACACCAGTAATAGGAATTGTTTTTTTTGTTATTTCCATCCTGGTTTGGAATAGGGGGATTAAGAAATACCGCGGTGCAGGAAATTGATATTTAATCGTACAAGTATGCATAGATATAGACTAATCGGGTCATTTTCAAAAAAGGTGGCGTGTCTATGTTCTATGTATTGCTTTTTCTTGTTGTTTTTTGTATTTTTATGAGCCTAAGAACATTATTTCTTCCATATAGAATGAAAGGAAAGTTTGTATCACTTGAAAGTTTTCTTTCGATTGGTTATGTTTATGCAACTGTGGTTGTGGGATTTGCAGTCATATATATGATATTTGCGTTTATAGGAAGACCGTTATTGATTGAAACGGGTATGGCGAGAAATGAAAATATTTTTGAGACCTGTTTTTACTTTAGTGCCATGACATTATTTTCAGTAGGACATGGTGATGTCATTCCACAAGGGCTTGGTCGCATCATTACGGTAATTGAAGCTTTAATTGGTTATACTCTTCCGGCAGCATTTGTTGCTAGGGCTGTTTTTGATAAGGACAAATAGCAAAATAGTTGTATTGTTGGGAGATTTTGGCTAGTCTAGTGATAGAAATCGGAATAGGAGTGATCGTAATGACAGTTGAAGCAGGGATGGCTGCACCGAATTTTACTTTAGAAGCAAATAATGGTGAAAAAGTTAGTTTATCTGACTTTCAAGGGAAAAATATCGTACTTTATTTTTATCCAAAGGACATGACTCCTGGCTGTACAACCGAAGCCTGTGATTTTCGTGATCAATATGAAAATTTTGAAGCGCTTAATGCTGTTATTCTTGGAGTTAGTCCGGATCCAGTTAATAAGCATGTGAAATTTGTAGAAAAGTATGGTTTGCCATTTTTATTGCTTGCTGACCCAGATCACCAAGTGGCTGAGGCCTATGGTGTTTGGCAGCTTAAAAAGAATTATGGAAAAGAGTACATGGGGATAGAAAGATCAACATTTGTGATTGATAAAGAAGGCAAAATTGCTAAGGAGTGGCGTAAAGTAAAAGTAAAGGGCCATGTAGAGGAAGCGTTAGACTATATTCGTGATAATCAATAATAGGCGGTATTTTTCAGCCTATTTTCATCAATCAAGGCTTTTGTCCAATGCAACAAAACAAGTTTTGAATATCATTTTATTAGGGCATACCTCCTCAGATGAAAATTTTAAGGGTCCAAGTGACCCTTATTTTTTTTGCCATTATTCACTGATTACAGAATTTTTAGACTTTACTTTTTATAAAATAAACAATAGCTGTTATAATATAATAAGAATTATTTAATGTTATTATATTAAACGGCCATTGTACCGTTTTTGAAACGAGGGGGTTCGTTATGAAAATATACACGAAAACTGGAGATAAAGGGACAACTTCCCTTGTATATGGGGTAAGAGTTCCTAAAAATGATGATCGGGTTGAGGCATATGGTACCTGTGATGAGACCAATTCATTGATCGGCTTAGCATTAAGTTATTTGAACAGTGAAAAGTTTCCTGGTAAGGAAGATTTGGAAGTGGAATATCATAAAATACAAACAACCCTTTTTCATGTTGGTGCTGAGCTTGCAACGCCCAAAGGGAAAGAAGTGAAGTGGTCGGTTACTTCCTCGGATGTAGAACAGTTGGAGAAAAAAATTGATGAATGGGATGCGGTCCTACCAAAGCTCAGCAATTTTATTTTACCTGGAGGTCACTCGGCAGGTGCAGCGTTCCATGTTGCACGTACGACTGCAAGGAGGGCAGAACGGTGTGCTGTTGCATTAGGAGAAGAGGTAAATCCCCTTGTATTAGCTTATTTAAACAGATTATCTGATTTGTTGTTTGTAACTGCCCGTTTGGTTAACTTCCAACTTAGTTTTCAGGAGCAGACACTGCATGGAAGCTAAGGATTAACAAGACAGTAACCATATGTGATATTGCAATATTGACAAAAGTATAATTGAGTTAGTAAACTAATTGTAACAATTATAATCTAATAATTTTTTTTGGAAAAGAGGTGCATGGCGGTGACGCAAAATCACTTAAAAGAAGCGTTGGAAACCTTGAAGGAAACCGGTGTAAGGATAACCCCGCAACGTCATGCGATACTTGAATATTTAATAAATTCAATGTCACATCCAACAGCGGATGAAATTTACAAATCACTTGAAGGTAAATTTCCAAACATGAGTGTGGCAACGGTTTACAATAATTTACGAGTATTTCGTGAAGTAGGGTTGGTAAAAGAATTAACATATGGTGATGCATCTGCTCGTTTTGATTTTGTCACAACTGATCATTATCACATCATTTGCGAAGAGTGCGGAAAAATTGTTGACTTTTACTATCCTGGACTTAATGAGGTGGAACACTTAGCATCACATGTTACAGGTTTTAAAGTAGGTCACCATCGTATGGAAATTTACGGTGTTTGTCCTGATTGTGCCAGTAAAGAGGTTCATTAATGGATTTTCTCACATAAAAAAAGCTATCTCATTCGAGGTAGCTTATTTTGTTGACTTTTTATTATATTTTTCATCAAATTCTTTACCTTCAAGGCCCTTGTCTAGTGTTAAAGGCTCCCGACAATGTATGCACATATCAACCTTACCGAGTATTTTTGTAGGCTTCCCACAAGAAGGGCATACTACTTGTATTGTCTTAGTAGATAGCATTCCAATCCAAAAATAAACAATTGTACTAGCTATAATAAAAATAAACCCAAATAACATAAGGACTGCCATAATAATAGGGTGGTTATGGAAATATATCCCTCCATACATAACAAAAAATCCAATGAAAATAAGGGATAAGGCAAATGTGCGGATTTTATTTATTTTACTCGAGTATTTTGGCATCTTCATTTCTCCCTCCTAGAAAAACTATAACATATTTATAATAATAGAAAAATTAGGAAGGTATAAAGCAAATGTCGAAATTTGTCTTAAAATAAAGAAGGAGATTTATTATTAATGTCGAAATTATAGTGCTATCGAAAAAAATGGAGGAACGTATATGGAAGATATTCTTCGACCAATATATCAAGAAAGAGCAAGCCAAGCAAATACACTGGGCGTTCTAGTGGTAGAGAAAAAACAAAATTCAAATCAATTAACAGATACTTTTGATGCGATTTTAATCATCCTTGTCAAAGACGCTGAACAGCCTGTGTTTATTAAGCATTATCTATACGACGATAAGAAAGCTGCATTATATGTCATTACTGAGGAACAGATAAAGGAATGGCTCTTATTCGGGACAAATAGGAAAATTTTTGAATGGCTCGATAATTCATTAACTCTATTTGATCGAAATGAGTATATCGTTAATTTGAAAAAAGAACTACACGAATTTCCTTTTTATGGGCGAAAACTTAAAATGGGTTTAGAGTTTGCCAAATTAATTCGAAGGTATACAGATGGTAAAGCGTTATTCGAAGGTCATCAGTTTTTAGATGCATATAATCATATTGTCCATTCGTTACATCATTTAGCCAGGCTTGCCGTTATTGATAACGGACTACATCCGGAATTAACAGTCTGGAATCAGGTAAAGCAGATTGAGCCTGAGATTTTTAAGCTATACAAAGAACTTGTTAATAGTGAGGAGACTCTTGAAAAAAGATTGGAGTTATTGTTTTTAGCAAGTGAGTTCTTGATTCATTCAAGAACCCATGAAGGTGCAGCGCATATTTTAGATGTGCTTCAGGGAAAGGAATATTGGTCAATAAATGAAATGATGAATGAAAGAGAACTAATACCATATTCGATTGATTTAGGTGTGCTCTTAGAATATTTAATTGATCGCCATCTAGTTGAAGTGATGCAGCTTGAAACTAAAGGGCAAGGTATATTTCATAGGTATTATCGAGTGGCAGAAAAATTATCGTGAAAAAATATTAAAAACATGTTGACCTAGGTTAAAATACTTGTTATAGTTATAAACGTCGCTGCGGAACATTAATAAATGCTTTCGTAAGTGACGGATTATACTTTTTAAAAAGTTGTTGACAAAGACAACTTTAATATGTTAAGATAAGTTGGTCGCTTTTAAAGAGTGGCTAAAAATTGTTCTTTGAAAACTAAACAAACAAAAACGTCAACAATAAATAATAGTGAAGCAAGTCTTCACTAGCCAACGTAACATTTATGAGCTAACTCATAACTCTTTAATGGAGAGTTTGATCCTGGCTCAGGACGAACGCTGGCGGCGTGCCTAATACATGCAAGTCGAGCGAATCATTAGGAGCTTGCTCCTGATGGTTAGCGGCGGACGGGTGAGTAACACGTGGGCAACCTGCCTGTAAGACTGGGATAACATCGGGAAACCGGTGCTAATACCGGATAATTCTTCACCTCTCATGAGGTGAAGCTGAAAGTCGGTTTCGGCTGACACTTACAGATGGGCCCGCGGCGCATTAGCTAGTTGGTGAGGTAACGGCTCACCAAGGCGACGATGCGTAGCCGACCTGAGAGGGTGATCGGCCACACTGGGACTGAGACACGGCCCAGACTCCTACGGGAGGCAGCAGTAGGGAATCTTCCGCAATGGACGAAAGTCTGACGGAGCAACGCCGCGTGAGTGATGAAGGCCTTCGGGTCGTAAAACTCTGTTGTTAGGGAAGAACAAGTATCGGAGTAACTGCCGGTACCTTGACGGTACCTAACCAGAAAGCCACGGCTAACTACGTGCCAGCAGCCGCGGTAATACGTAGGTGGCAAGCGTTGTCCGGAATTATTGGGCGTAAAGCGCGCGCAGGCGGTCCTTTAAGTCTGATGTGAAAGCCCACGGCTCAACCGTGGAGGGTCATTGGAAACTGGGGGACTTGAGTGCAGAAGAGGAAAGCGGAATTCCACGTGTAGCGGTGAAATGCGTAGAGATGTGGAGGAACACCAGTGGCGAAGGCGGCTTTCTGGTCTGTAACTGACGCTGAGGCGCGAAAGCGTGGGGAGCAAACAGGATTAGATACCCTGGTAGTCCACGCCGTAAACGATGAGTGCTAAGTGTTAGAGGGTTTCCGCCCTTTAGTGCTGCAGCTAACGCATTAAGCACTCCGCCTGGGGAGTACGGCCGCAAGGCTGAAACTCAAAGGAATTGACGGGGGCCCGCACAAGCGGTGGAGCATGTGGTTTAATTCGAAGCAACGCGAAGAACCTTACCAGGTCTTGACATCCTCTGACACTCCTAGAGATAGGACGTTCCCCTTCGGGGGACAGAGTGACAGGTGGTGCATGGTTGTCGTCAGCTCGTGTCGTGAGATGTTGGGTTAAGTCCCGCAACGAGCGCAACCCTTGATCTTAGTTGCCAGCATTTAGTTGGGCACTCTAAGGTGACTGCCGGTGACAAACCGGAGGAAGGTGGGGATGACGTCAAATCATCATGCCCCTTATGACCTGGGCTACACACGTGCTACAATGGATGGTACAAAGGGCAGCGAAACCGCGAGGTGGAGCCAATCCCATAAAACCATTCTCAGTTCGGATTGTAGGCTGCAACTCGCCTACATGAAGCCGGAATCGCTAGTAATCGCGGATCAGCATGCCGCGGTGAATACGTTCCCGGGCCTTGTACACACCGCCCGTCACACCACGAGAGTTTGTAACACCCGAAGTCGGTGGGGTAACCGTAAGGAGCCAGCCGCCTAAGGTGGGACAGATGATTGGGGTGAAGTCGTAACAAGGTAGCCGTATCGGAAGGTGCGGCTGGATCACCTCCTTTCTCAAGGAAAATGTCCTTACGGACATCACAGATTGTTCGATGGATTTTGTTTGTTTAGTTTTGAGAGAACAATCTCTCAATTCGTTCTTTGAAAACTAGATAATCTTATAAGAAGAAGTCAAGAAAGAACCGAGTAATCGCCATTTTAGTTTTCTCTCTTATTTAGTTAAGAAGAAAAAACCTTTTAGGTTAAGTTAGAAAGGGCGCACGGTGGATGCCTTGGCACTAGGAGCCGATGAAGGACGGTACTAACACCGATATGCTTCGTGGAGCTGTAAGTAAGCTTTGATCCGGAGATTTCCGAATGGGGGAACCCACTGCTCGTAATGGAGCAGTATCTTTATCTGAATACATAGGATAATGAAGGCAGACCCGGGGAACTGAAACATCTAAGTACCCGGAGGAAGAGAAAGCAATTGCGATTCCCTAAGTAGCGGCGAGCGAAATGGGAACAGCCCAAACCGAAAGGCTTGCCTTTCGGGGTTGTAGGACACTCTACATGGAGTTACAAAGGAACGGGGTAAATGAAGCGATCTGGAAAGGTCCGTCATAGAAGGTAAAAACCCTGTAGTTGAAACTTCGTTCCCTCCTGAGTGGATCCTGAGTACGGCCGGACACGTGAAATCCGGTCGGAAGCTGGGAGGACCATCTCCCAAGGCTAAATACTCCCTAGTGACCGATAGTGAACCAGTACCGTGAGGGAAAGGTGAAAAGCACCCGGAAGGGGAGTGAAACAGTTCCTGAAACCGTGTGCCTACAAGTAGTCAAAGCCCTTTTATGGGTAATGGCGTGCCTTTTGTAGAATGAACCGGCGAGTTACGATCCCATGCAAGGTTAAGTTGATGAAACGGAGCCGCAGCGAAAGCGAGTCTGAATAGGGCGAATGAGTATGTGGTCGTAGACCCGAAACCAGGTGATCTACCCATGTCCAGGGTGAAGGTAGGGTAACACCTACTGGAGGCCCGAACCGACGCACGTTGAAAAGTGCGCGGATGAGGTGTGGGTAGCGGAGAAATTCCAATCGAACTTGGAGATAGCTGGTTCTCTCCGAAATAGCTTTAGGGCTAGCCTCACGTTGTAAGAGTCTTGGAGGTAGAGCACTGTTTGGACTAGGGGCCCTCATCGGGTTACCGAATTCAGACAAACTCCGAATGCCAAAGACTTATCCGTGGGAGTCAGACTGCGAGTGATAAGATCCGTAGTCAAAAGGGAAACAGCCCAGACCACCAGCTAAGGTCCCAAAGTATACGTTAAGTGGAAAAGGATGTGGAGTTGCTTAGACAACCAGGATGTTGGCTCAGAAGCAGCCACCATTTAAAGAGTGCGTAATAGCTCACTGGTCGAGTGACTCTGCGCCGAAAATGTACCTGGGCTAAACGTATCACCGAAGCTGTGGGTGGACACCATTAGGTGTCCGCGGTAGGAGAGCGTTCTAAGGGCGTTGAAGCTAGACCGTAAGGACTGGTGGAGCGCTTAGAAGTGAGAATGCCGGTATGAGTAGCGAAAGATGAGTGAGAATCTCATCCACCGAATGCCTAAGGTTTCCTGAGGAAGGCTCGTCCGCTCAGGGTTAGTCGGGACCTAAGCCGAGGCCGAAAGGCGTAGGCGATGGATAACAGGTTGATATTCCTGTACCACCTCTTTATCGTTTGAGCAACGGGGGGACGCAGGAGGATAGGGTAAGCGCACTGCTGGATATGTGCGTGTAAGCAGTTAGGCTGGTGAATAGGAAAATCCGTTCACCGCAAAGGCTGAGCTGTGATGCCGAGGGAAATATAGTACCGAAGTTCCTGATTCCACACTGCCAAGAAAAGCCTCTAGCGAGATAAAAGGTGCCCGTACCGCAAACCGACACAGGTAGGCGAGGAGAGAATCCTAAGGTGAGCGAGAGAACTCTCGTTAAGGAACTCGGCAAAATGACCCCGTAACTTCGGGAGAAGGGGTGCTCTTTGGGGTTAATCGCCCTGAAGAGCCGCAGTGAATAGGTCCAGGCGACTGTTTAGCAAAAACACAGGTCTCTGCGAAGCCGCAAGGCGAAGTATAGGGGCTGACGCCTGCCCGGTGCTGGAAGGTTAAGAGGAGGGGTTAGCGCAAGCGAAGCTCTGAATCGAAGCCCCAGTAAACGGCGGCCGTAACTATAACGGTCCTAAGGTAGCGAAATTCCTTGTCGGGTAAGTTCCGACCCGCACGAAAGGCGTAACGATCTGGACACTGTCTCAACGAGAGACTCGGTGAAATTATAGTACCTGTGAAGATGCAGGTTACCCGCGACAGGACGGAAAGACCCCATGGAGCTTTACTGTAGCCTGATATTGAATTTTGGTACAGCTTGTACAGGATAGGTAGGAGCCTTTGAAGCCGGAGCGCCAGCTTCGGTGGAGGCATTGGTGGGATACTACCCTGGCTGTATTGAAATTCTAACCCGCACCCCTTATCGGGGTGGGAGACAGTGTCAGGTGGGCAGTTTGACTGGGGCGGTCGCCTCCTAAAGAGTAACGGAGGCGCCCAAAGGTTCCCTCAGAATGGTTGGAAATCATTCGCAGAGTGTAAAGGCACAAGGGAGCTTGACTGCGAGACCTACAAGTCGAGCAGGGACGAAAGTCGGGCTTAGTGATCCGGTGGTTCCGCATGGAAGGGCCATCGCTCAACGGATAAAAGCTACCCTGGGGATAACAGGCTTATCTCCCCCAAGAGTCCACATCGACGGGGAGGTTTGGCACCTCGATGTCGGCTCATCGCATCCTGGGGCTGTAGTCGGTCCCAAGGGTTGGGCTGTTCGCCCATTAAAGCGGTACGCGAGCTGGGTTCAGAACGTCGTGAGACAGTTCGGTCCCTATCCGTCGTGGGCGCAGGAAATTTGAGAGGAGCTGTCCTTAGTACGAGAGGACCGGGATGGACGCACCGCTGGTGTACCAGTTGTCTTGCCAAAGGCATCGCTGGGTAGCTATGTGCGGACGGGATAAGTGCTGAAAGCATCTAAGCATGAAGCCCCCCTCGAGATGAGATTTCCCATAGCGTCAAGCTAGTAAGATCCCTGAAAGATGATCAGGTTGATAGGTCAGAGGTGGAAGCACGGTGACGTGTGGAGCTGACTGATACTAATCGATCGAGGACTTAACCAATATAAAAATGATTACTTGTTCTTATCTACTTCTTCTAGATTATCTAGTTTTGAGGGAATGAAAATACAAATTTCCTCTTGAAAAATATCAAAAAGACATTATAATAAAATAGTGTCTAATAACTAGTCTGGTAATTATGGCGAGAAGGTCACACCCGTTCCCATACCGAACACGGAAGTTAAGCTTCTCAGCGCCGATGGTAGTTGGGACGAAAGTCCCTGTGAGAGTAGGACATTGCCAGGCTTGTAATATTCCGCAGTAGCTCAGTGGTAGAGCTATCGGCTGTTAACCGATCGGTCGTAGGTTCGAGTCCTACCTGCGGAGCCATTATGGAGAGCTGTCCGAGTGGCCGAAGGAGCACGATTGGAAATCGTGTAGACGGGTACCCCTGTCTCAAGGGTTCAAATCCCTTGCTCTCCGCCATTCTTAATATTAAATATGGCCCCTTGGTCAAGCGGTTAAGACACCTCCCTTTCACGGAGGTAACACGAGTTCGAATCTCGTAGGGGTCACCATATATGGAGGATTAGCTCAGCTGGGAGAGCATCTGCCTTACAAGCAGAGGGTCGGCGGTTCGATCCCGTCATCCTCCACCATAATTATTTTTATTGTCGCGGGGTGGAGCAGTCCGGTAGCTCGTCGGGCTCATAACCCGAAGGTCGCAGGTTCAAATCCTGCCCCCGCAATTCGGTCTGGTAGTTCAGCTGGTTAGAATGCCTGCCTGTCACGCAGGAGGTCGCGGGTTCGAGTCCCGTCCAGACCGCCACTTTTAAATAAGTTGGCTTAATAAGAGATTAGTGAATTATTCTAAAATGGCTCGGTAGCTCAGTCGGTAGAGCAAAGGACTGAAAATCCTTGTGTCGGCGGTTCGATTCCGTCCCGAGCCACCATCTATCCTTCTGCCGATGTAGCTCAATAGGTAGAGCAACTGAATCGTAATCAGTAGGTTGGGGGTTCGATTCCTCTCGTCGGCACTATTGCTGACAATTAAAATATAATATGTGGAGGGGTAGCGAAGTGGCTAAACGCGGCGGACTGTAAATCCGCTCCCTCAGGGTTCGGCGGTTCGAATCCGTCCCCCTCCACCATTTAGGGGCATAGTTTAAAGGTAGAACAGAGGTCTCCAAAACCTCCAGTGTGGGTTCGATTCCTGCTGCCCCTGCCAAAAGATTATATTATGGCGGCTGTGGCGAAGTGGTTAACGCATCGGATTGTGGTTCCGACATTCGTGGGTTCGATTCCCATCAGCCGCCCCATAAATAATCATCTAATCTAAAAAAATATTTTTATTGGGCTATAGCCAAGCGGTAAGGCATCGCACTTTGACTGCGACATGCGTTGGTTCAAATCCAGCTAGCCCAGCCATTTTGTTTGCGGAAGTAGTTCAGTGGTAGAACATCACCTTGCCAAGGTGGGGGTCGCGGGTTCGAATCCCGTCTTCCGCTCCATTATTATGGCGGCATAGCCAAGTGGTAAGGCAGAGGTCTGCAAAACCTTTACCACCGGTTCGAATCCGGTTGCCGCCTCCATAATGATACGCCGGTGTGGCGGAATTGGCAGACGCGCACGACTCAAAATCGTGTTCCTTCTGGAGTGTCGGTTCGACCCCGACCACCGGTATCATTGATTAAGACCTTCAACCTTTCAGGTTGGAGGTCTTTTCTTTTTCAATATGATCCTGCCGCTACATTATTAGTTCTTTTTTTAGAAGAAAGAAGGAAAAATATTTTCTTGTCTAGAACTCTTTAGAAAAGGCGAGAGGAGAAGGAGTTTGAAAAAGTATATTTTAACAACAACCGCACTTTTAATAGTCATGATAGGTGCTGTTTATTTTGTTATCAATAAGGGTAATTTACTTGGAACGACTAGAGCGACTAGCCATGTCACCGTTAACAAAACCGAGGAAGCAGCGGCAAAAACAGAAATGAAGAAGGAATTCGAAACAGCAACGCCAAAAGGAAAAATGCCGGATTATACAAATATGAGTGATAATGAGCTGATCCAAGAGGTACATGGGATGACACATCAAAAGGTGAAGGCAGAGCAAAAATGGGGCTCCTCCCAAATTACCAAAGATAAGGTTCTAAAATTATATGATGTCGTAAAAAATAAGGATTTTAAAGACCAGAATGCCAAAGATATGCTTTTGGAGATACTTAAACCTTGGACACAGGGAGACTTCAGCAATGCGGTGTCAGCACATAATATGATTTGGGAATATCAGAAGGGGACAATAGGTAAAGCCTCCCGTTTGTTGACTGCAAGCGAGGAAAAGGATTACATTAAGCAAAACTTTTAAATCGTAAATGTAAAAGTTAAAAAGCGGAGCAATCATGTTCGGCTTTTTTGTTTTGGCTGTGTTATAAAGGAAAGTGATTTTTTAACATGTCGATTGGCGAAAATACTCGGGGGAGTTTGGGGCATTGCAGGAGTACCCTCAATAATGTCGGATCTCATTCATTTTTCATGAGATCCGACATTAAACGGGCTCTTTAGTGCCGCATCTTATTCTATTTTCAAGAGAAGCGGCAACAAACGGGCTCTATGATGCCGCTTCTCATTTTTTTTGCAAGAGATCAGGTATCAAACAATAGGCCGAGCGGCTTCCCGAACCACCCGCGGAAAGCGAAGCCCTTTCAACAATAAGCGAAAATCCAACAGTATGTAGGTTGACGTTTGTCGAATTATCTGTTAATATAGATTTTGTTGTTGAAAAAGCTCAATTTGCGGGTGTAGTTTAATGGTAAAACTCCAGCCTTCCAAGCTGATGTCGTGGGTTCGATTCCCATCACCCGCTCCATACATACGTTAACTAACGCAGTGTACCGTTTCAGATAGAACGTTGCATTGCGTTTTATTATTTTAAAAAAGATGCCTTATTGGCATCCTTTGATTTGATTTGTAGCATCTCCACCGTGAATTTGAAGAAACATCTTCATTAATGACTCTGTTAAGCGATTGGCATTTTCTAAATCGGTTGACGGCTGTAAATAGATAATTTGCAGTGCATTTTTCGTTGATTCGGTAACAGGACTCCTATTGGAATCAACATATGGACTTCCAAATGGTCCAAGTTCATCTGAGGAGACAATCAAATGATTGAGAGAGTTCATCCGTCCATTTAATCCGAGGTATTCCTCGTTTTCTTCCCCAATTCTTACTGATACAGAACCTTGTATTTTTTCCACATCATAAATACCAATCGGTACTTGATATTGCAAAGAAAAAAAGTTGTTCACATCAATAGCACTTTGGGTTGAAGGAAGATAGTTTTGTTTTTGTATTCTTCGATATAGTGCTTCAGCAGAATGACGGTAGCGGTTTGGGTCCTTCCCCGTTTTCTTGAAAATTTGCCGCCATTCTTGGATGCCAGGCAAATCGGTAACATTTTTCCCTTCTAAATCAAAGAAAATCGATTCTTGGAATAATTGGAGCCGCCCTTTCAGCATCAGGGGGAGTCTCCGACCGTAATTCCGTTGTATTCAATGATTCCTAGTTTAAAATGAGGAATAAGTGTTGTAATCTGTGAAGAAACCTGAATTTCCAATGATTTCACCTCCAAAATTTGTTTTACTTAGTTTAACATAGTTAGTTATATGACCAATAATGATAATAACTAAACATATATATACCAATCAAGGAAGGGGGATCTCCACATGGACATTACCCAACTAAAACAAGAAGTCATTGAATATAGTAAGCAAATTGGAATAGATAAAATCGGTTTTACGACCGCAGAGCCATTTATGGAATTAAAAAACAGACTGATTCGGCAACAGCAATTAAATTATCAATCTGGTTTTGAAGAACCAGATATTGAAAAACGTGTGACCCCAGCGTTGCTATTAGACGAGCCGCACTCGATTATTTCGATTGCCTTGGCATATCCTGCAAAAATGAAAGTTCGTTTTCAAAGCAAGAAGGGTGAGCGCAGGGGAATTTTTTGCAGGGCCTCATGGGGAGTAGACTATCACCATATCCTAAGGGACCGCTTAAAAAAATTAGAAGCGTTTATCTTAAGTAAAGTGCCTGATGCACGGGTAAAGTCAATGGTGGATACAGGTGAGCTTTCTGACAGAGCGGTAGCGGAACGTGCAGGGATAGGCTGGAGTGGGAAAAACTGTGCGATTATTACTCCTGAATTTGGCTCTTATGTTTATTTAGGAGAATTGCTTACGAGTATTCCGTTTGAACCCGATCAACCGATTGAAGATCAATGTGGAACATGTAACAAGTGTTTGGAGGCCTGTCCTACCGGAGCCCTTGTTCAAGGTGGTCAAATCAATGCCCAGCGTTGTATCGGTTTTTTAACCCAAACGAAAGACTTTGTGCCAGATGAATTTAGGGAAAAAATCGGAAATCGAATCTATGGATGCGATTCTTGTCAAACCTCCTGCCCGATGAATAAAGGAAAAGACTTTCATTTTCATGAAGAAATGGATTCTAACATAGAGATAAATAAACCTTTGTTAAGGCCGATATTGAAAATGAGCAATCGAGAATTTAAAGAGCAGTTTGGCCATCTGGCTGGATCGTGGCGCGGGAAAAAGCCGATTCAAAGGAATGCGATATTAGCCATTGCCCACTTTAAAGATGAAACAGCTATTCCGGACTTGATCGAGATAATGAAAAAGGATTCTAGACCGGTACTAAGAGGGACTTCCGCTTGGGCCCTGGGAAAAATGAAAAATGAAACTGCATTGCACGCTCTTCTTGAAGCAAAAGAAAAGGAAGAAGATTTGGATGTGCTTGCTGAAATCGAAAAAGGATTAAACCTTTATTATGAGGAGTAACGTTCTTTTATTAATATAAGCCTTTTTTTTTCATATGTATGGAAAAGAAAGGGGCGATGAAATTGCATAGACAGCTACAGGAATTATTTGAAAGCAGGGTCAATCATTATGTTTCCAATTCTAGAGAAAAAGGTTCAATTTACCCTAAAGCTGAAAGAAAACGGGAAACACTGGCTAAACGGAATGCGGAAATTGTTAAAGTGAAAGCTGCTGGAAAAATGATTGAGGAGGTAGCTGAAGGCGATTTTCAGAATGCAAAGTATTTAGTTCATTATCAATATCTAATAAAACAAAAAGGCAATCTTTATATAGAGGAAGAAGTAGAAACAAGAGTGGGACGGTTTTACAGGGGTGAATTAGTTTTCGATGATGAGTTGAACCCATTTGAAGCAACACACCGACAGCCCATGGAAGCCGAGAGTGTTTCATTTGAAGAGGATGGAGAGCGGTTGAGTTTTCAATATAACCGATTGAAAGCTGTCCAATATGCGGAAACTTGGTGGAATAGCTATAATCCCGCTTATAAAAAGTTTGAAGTAGATTGCACAAGCTTTGTTTCTCAATGTATGCATGAGGGCGGCGCACCAATGAGCGGATATCCTAACCGAGGCAAGGGCTGGTGGTTAAGAGGAAATAATTATAGCTATAGCTGGGCTGTTGCAAACTCCTTGAGACTGTACCTTGCTAATCCTAATAATGCCATAATGGCACAAGAAGTAAGCAGTCCGGATCAGCTGCTTTTGGGTGATGTAATCTGTTATGATTTTCAAGGTGATGGACGATTTGATCACAATACATTTGTAACAGGCAGAGACGCATATGGAATGCCGCTGGTTAATGCACATACCTATAATAGCCGGCAGAGATATTGGGCATATGAAGATTCATCCGCTTACACACCTAATATCAAATACAAGTTTTTTACCATTGCCGGGGCAGGTAACATTGAACATGTCTATTTGAGTGGTATAATAGCTTTTAGAGTTTTTATTAGAGGTGGAATATTCCATGGCAAACCATGTAGTCTTATATCAACCAGAGATTCCTTCAAATACAGGAAATATCGCTCGTACATGTGCGGCAACAGACACCACATTACATTTAATTCGTCCCTTAGGCTTTTCAACAGATGATAAATTGTTAAAAAGGGCTGGTTTAGATTATTGGGAATTCGTTAATATTGTTTATTACGATTCCATTGATGAATTTTTTGAAAAAAATCAGGGCGGTGAATTCTTCTTCTTAACAAAGTTTGGGGAAAAGAATCATACTTACTTTGATTATAGCGATCAAAACAAGGATTATTACTTTGTTTTTGGGAGGGAAACCACAGGGCTCCCGAAAGAAATTCGTGACAAAAATCTGGATCATTGTCTAAGGATACCAATGACAGAGAATGTTCGTTACTTGAATCTTTCCAATACAGCGGCGATTCTTGTTTATGAAGCACTGCGTCAGCAAAACTATTTATATTTAAAATAATTTACAAAAGGCTCCTAGGGGTCTTTTGTATTTTCATCTTTTTTTTGTTTAAATAGAAATTGAGAGAATGAAAGGGATGATACCAGTGAATGATGTAATATCTACAATTCTTAATCACCGTTCGATTCGACATTTTGAGGACAAGCCTTTGTCTGAGGAACAAATCAAAACACTTGTAAGCTGTGCCCAATCAGCGGCTACTTCTAGTTATATTCAGGCATACTCCATTATTGGGGTAAAGGATCAGGAAACGAAGAAAAAGCTTGCGGAGTTAGTTGGCAGCCAACCTTATGTAGAAAACAATGGCCACTTTTTTGTCTTTTGTGCGGACCTCTACAGACATATGTTAATTGGTGAAGAAGAAGGAAAAAATGTTCTCTCCTCCATTGAAAGTACAGAAAAATTTATGGTTGCCTTAATTGACGCTGCACTTGCTGCTCAGAATACAGCAATAGCTGCAGAATCAATGGGTCTTGGAATTTGTTACATAGGCGGCATTCGTAATAATCTTAATGAAGTTCAAAAGCTGTTAAAAACACCTGAACGGGTTATTCCACTATTTGGGATGGCTATTGGCTATCCAAGCAAAATAACGGATCAAAAACCTAGATTACCTTTTGAGCATATTTATCATGAAGAAGTATATCAACAAGATACCGAAGTTTATTTAGATCAGATCCGGGGTTATGATCAAGTCATTTCAGATTATTATAATAACAGAACTAAAGGTAAGCGAAAAGACCGCTGGTCAGAACAAATTACTAACATGCTTGAAAAACAAAGCAGAATGTACATGAGAGAGTTTGTTCAAAAAAACAAACTTGACCTTCAATAAAAGCGAAGAGGCTGTCCATTTGGACAGCCTCTTCGCTTTTATGAGCCTGGTTTGTCATTATATCCTGCAGTGAATATAGCCGTCAAGAATGCAAGCATAACTAAAATTACAAAAAATGTATTCATTCCTATGTCAGCCCCTTTACGATTTAACTCCGCATATTTTTCCAATTCTAATTTTTATTATATCCAAAGTTTAAAAAATGAAAAGAGGAAGATTTAAATAGAAGTAATGAAAAAGATTAGATTAAGTGCATGTTCAAATGAAGATAAGCATAGAGTATATTAATCGTCTCTGATAACGCGACAGGGGGAGGACTATATGGATATTTTAAAGAAAATTGAACGATACCGTGAGGAAGAGGAAAAGCTTCGTTGGGAAGGTACATTTGCGGATTATTTAGAATTGTTGAAGGAAAAGCCATGGGTAGCCCAATCTGCACATTCTCGAGTTTATAATATGATCAAGGATGCCGGGATTGAAGAAGAAAAAGGGACCAAAAGGTATAACTTCTTCAGCCATCAATTATTCGGGCTGGAAGAAGCGCTAGAGCGTCTGGTTGAGGAATACTTTCACCCAGCAGCAAAAAGACTCGATGTAAGAAAGCGTATCTTATTATTAATGGGACCAGTCAGCGGAGGAAAATCAACATTAGTCACAATGTTAAAACGGGGATTAGAGGCATATTCACGGACGGATCGTGGTTCTATTTTTGCCATAAAAGGATGTCCGATGCACGAAGATGCGCTCCATTTAATCCCGCACCATTTAAGGGAAGACTTCCAGGAAGAGTATGGTATCAGAATCGAAGGAAATCTTTCACCATTAAATATGATGCGCCTCGAGCAAGATTATGGGGGAAGAATTGAAGATGTACTGGTGGAAAGGATCTTTTTCTCCGAAGACAGGCGTACAGGGATTGGAACGTTTAGTCCATCAGATCCTAAATCACAAGATATTGCTGATTTAACAGGAAGCATTGACTTTTCCACGATAGCCGAATTTGGATCCGAATCGGACCCAAGAGCCTATCGATTTGACGGGGAATTAAATAAGGCCAATCGGGGAATGATGGAGTTCCAGGAAATGTTAAAATGTGATGAAAAGTTTCTTTGGCATTTACTATCATTAACACAAGAAGGAAATTTTAAAGCAGGAAGATTCGCGTTAATATCAGCTGACGAGCTAATTGTTGCCCATACCAATGAGACGGAATACAGATCATTTATTTCCAATAAAAAGAACGAGGCCCTCCATTCCAGAATTATTGTAATGCCAATTCCTTATAATTTGAAAGTGACACAAGAAGAGAAAATTTATGAAAAAATGATTCGGGAAAGTGATGTATCCAATGTCCACATTGCTCCACACACATTAAAGGTGGCAGCGATGTTTACTATTCTTACCAGGTTAAAAGAACCGAAAAAAGGTGATATCGACTTAGTGAAAAAAATGCGTCTCTATGATGGTGAGAGTGTAGAAGGATTTAATTCCGCCGATATTGAAGAGCTCAAAAAAGAGTATACAGATGAGGGAATGAGCGGTATTGACCCTCGCTATGTCATTAACCGAATCTCGTCTACCATCATCCGTAAGGAAGTGCCATCCATTAATGCCCTTGATGTTTTAAGGTCTTTAAAGGATGGGCTTGATCAGCATCCGTCGATTACAACTGAGCTGCGTGAAAAGTATATGAACTATATCGCTTTAGCTCGGAAAGAGTATGATACGATCGCAAAGAACGAAGTTCAAAAAGCGTTTGTTTACTCTTATGAAGAGTCTGCCAAAACATTAATGGATAATTACTTAGACAATGTTGAGGCATATTGCAATAAATCGAAGCTTCGTGATCAGTTGACAGGTGAAGAAATCAACCCGGATGAGAAATTGATGCGTTCGATTGAAGAACAAATCGGTATCTCGGAAAATGCGAAAAAAGCATTTAGAGAAGAAATACTTATCCGAATTTCGGCTTACGCTCGGAAAGGAAAGCGGTTTGATTATAATTCCCACGACCGCCTTCGTGAAGCAATCCAAAAGAAACTGTTTGCCGATCTTAAAGATGTTGTCAAAATTACCACTTCTGCCAAAACACCAGATGAACAGCAATTGAAAAAAATCAATAATGTCGTTGCTCGTTTAATTGATGAACATGGCTATAATTCTACTTCAGCGAATGAATTATTACGATATGTTGGTAGTTTATTAAACAGATAAAGAATAGTGGACTAGTGGAACAAACTCCGCTGGTCCTTTATTTTCTAATTCATATGGATTCCTATTCCTAGGTTTAAAACTAAAGGATACTTGTCCATTTCTATTAATTGCCAAAATTATTTGTAAATTATTTACCGTTTCTGCATAGGATAAAGTAATTAATACTTCTTATAGCAACCTTTTTACACTCGGGATATTCTATGATTTATAGAATAAAATGTGCATCAAAAAATTAAAAAAATTTAATAAGGAGGGGTTACTATGACTGAAAACAAACATCAATATGCCATCTCACGTGAAGATTGGTCCCTCCACCGCAAAGGCCACGATGACCAGAAGCGCCATCAGGAAAAAGTTCAGGAAGCGATTCGAAATAATCTGCCAGACCTCATAACAGAAGAGAGCATTATTATGTCAAACGGTCGAGATGTGGTAAAAATTCCGATTCGTTCTTTGGACGAATATAAAATTCGTTATAATTATGATAAAAACAAACACGTGGGCCAAGGTGACGGTGAGAGCCAAGTTGGAGATGTAATCGCACGGGATGGATCCCCGCAGCAGGGACCAGGCAAAGGTCAAGGTGCTGGGGACCAGGCAGGAGAAGATTACTTCGAAGCGGAAGTATCTTTAATGGAGCTTGAGGAAGCACTATTTAAGGAATTAGAACTACCGAATTTACAAAGAAAAGAGCAGGATGAAAATATCGTTGAGGACATTGAATTCAATGATATTCGAAAAACAGGGTTAATGGGAAATATTGATAAAAAACGGACAATGATGTCGGCATTTAAACGAAATGCTATGAGTGGGAAGCCAGCCTTTCATCCTATTTATAAAGATGATCTAAAGTTTAAAACCTGGAATGAAGTGCTAAAGCCTGATTCAAAAGCAGTTGTATTAGCGATGATGGACACCAGTGGAAGTATGGGAATTTGGGAAAAATATATGGCGCGGAGCTTTTTCTTCTGGATGACGCGATTTTTAAGGACGAAATATGAAACGGTGGAAATTGAATTTATTGCTCATCACACAGAGGCCAGGGTAGTATCAGAGGACGACTTTTTCTCTAAAGGTGAAAGCGGAGGTACCATTTGTTCATCTGCCTATCGAAAGGCCTTGGAATTAATCGAGGAAAAGTATAATCCAAGCAGGTACAATATCTATCCGTTCCATTTCTCTGATGGTGATAATTTAACATCGGACAATGCTCGTTGCGTCAAGCTTGTCGAGGAACTCATGAAGGTTTCCAATATGTTTGGGTATGGTGAAGTGAATCAGTATAATCGCCACAGTACACTAATGTCTGCCTATAAAAACATTAAAAATGATAAATTCCGCTACTATGTTTTGAAGCAAAAAGCAGATGTGTTCCATTCGATGAAGAGCTTTTTCAAGAATGAAGAAAGCAACAAGCAATATGCATAAGTGAAATCGACAGGTAGAAAGCCTGTCGATTTCGTTTGTACGTGTGGCAGAACGCAACAATATAGTGTGAAAGTCCTTCCTGAGAAAAACTTTTTTAAATCCAGCCTCTAAAGGTTGAAGCTTCTGCTAATTTTCTAATTCCTATCATATATGCAGCCAACCTCATATCTACCTTATATGTTTTTGATACTCTATAAATGTTATCAAACGCATCAACCATGATCTTTTGAAGTTTTTGATCCACTTCTTCTTCTGTCCAATAATAGCCTTGATTATTTTGCACCCACTCAAAATAGGAAACAGTGACGCCTCCGGCATTTGAGAGAATGTCTGGAACAAGGAAAACACCACGTTCCGTTAAAAGTTTTGTTGCTTCAATAGTTGTTGGTCCATTCGCCGCTTCCACAACAATCGATGCCTTAATGTCGAGAGCATTATGGACCGTAATTTGGTTTGCAATAGCTGCAGGAACCAGGATATCACAATCAAGTTCGAGTAGTTCTTTGTTTGTGATTGTATTCGTAAATAGTTTAGAGAAGGCTCCAAAGCTGTCTCTTCTTTCAATTAAATAGTCGATATCTAATCCATTTGGATCCGCAATCGCACCGTATACATCGGAAACACCTATAACCTTTGCACCTGCATCGTGCATGAATTTTGCCAAGTAGCTGCCTGCATTTCCAAAGCCTTGAATCACTACGCGAGCACCCTGCAAATCAATTCCTTTTTTCTTAGCCGCTTCCTCAATAATAATGGCTACACCACGAGCCGTTGCGGTTTCGCGGCCTTGCGATCCACCCAATACAATCGGCTTACCTGTAATAAAAGCGGGGGAGTCAAATTCGCGCAGACGGCTGTATTCATCCATCATCCATGCCATAATTTGCGAGTTCGTATAAACATCAGGTGCAGGGATATCTTTACTTGGTCCAACTATTTGGCTGATTGCCCTGACATATCCCCGACTTAATCTTTCTAGTTCTCTTAGTGACATGCTTCGCGGGTCACAATTGATACCACCTTTACCGCCGCCAAATGGAAGGTCGGTAATTCCGCACTTTAAGCTCATCCAAATGGACAATGCGTTAACCTCATTTTCATCTACTTCAGGATGGAAACGAACTCCTCCCTTTGTAGGACCGACCGAATCATTATGCTGGGAACGATAGCCTGTGAAAATTTTAACCGAGCCATCATCCATTCTTACTGGAAAGCGAACCTTTAATAAGCGTAAGGGTTCTTTTAATAATTCAAACATATCATCCTGAAAACCTAACTTATGTAATGCTTCATGAATGACTGTTTGCGTTGATAGGAGCATTTTTATTGATTCTTGTTCCTCTTGTTGTTGTTTAGATATCTCACTAATAACGGAATTAATGGCCATAATGACACCTCTTAAAATATTATTTTTTTAATCTTCGGTAAAATTAAACCTATTCCCGGCTGAAATCAGCCTCTTGTAATGGAACCATTTTTGACTTTTTAACAATTTTATAGCCAAAATATCCAATTATAAATAAAGGCAGTCCAATATAAGAAACGAGAATTCCATACCAGTCAATTTTTCCACCGGTAAATGCCCCATAATTCGTTCCTAGCATTGCTATTAAACATAATATGGCCGCTAGAATGGGTCCTATTGGAAACAATTTCGCAATATAAGGAAGTGCATGTATGTCTCTGCCTTGAGCAATATATGCTTTTCGGAATCGGAAGTGTGCAACAGAAATACTTAACCAAGAGAGATAGCCTGATAAACCGGCTGCATTTAGTAACCATGAATAAACGGTTCCGTCTCCAAAGAGAGAGGTGAGGAAACAAAGCATTCCTACAATTGTAGTAACAACTAAAGCGCTTACAGGAACGCTCCCATTATTTACTCTTTTTAAGAATGACGGTGCTTTACCTTCTTTTCCGAGAACCCATAGGGTTCGTGAACCAACATATAAAGCGGAGTTTCCTGCTGACAAAACAGAGGTAAGAATGACAGCATTCATAGCAGATGCGGCAAATGCCAGCCCGGCATGTTTAAAAACAAGAGTAAATGG
The DNA here is from genome assembly GCF_030915385.1 of Neobacillus sp. PS3-12. Classification (GTDB taxonomy): domain Bacteria; phylum Bacillota; class Bacilli; order Bacillales; family Cytobacillaceae; genus JAEVLT01. The sequence goes on from NZ_CP133268.1 coordinate 3,533,577, forward strand.
GCTAACGGCAATGTTTGTAAGATCGGAACTTAATAAATTTGGATCTTTATAGCTAATTAAGCATCCGATGATGAATATAGCTAAAACATAGAATAAAAGAATTCGCCAGAAAATTTGCTTTATCGCTTTAGGGATATTTTTTTCAGGGTTTTCACTTTCACCTGCGGCCACCCCAACGTATTCAGTTCCTTGAAAGGCAAAACCGACCACCATAAATACACTGAAAATGGATAAAAGCCCGCCCTTAAATGGTGCTTCTCCTAATTTTAAATTTCCAAATCCACCAGTATGACCTCTCATAATTTCAAAAATCATCAGTAATCCTACAACAATAAATATTATGATGGTGGCAACCTTGATAATCGAAAACCAAAATTCAGATTCACCATAACCCTTTACAGATAGTACATTTAGACCGAATATAATCACCAAAAAAGTTGCACTCCAGACAATACTTGGAATAGTTGGCAGCCAGTATTTCATAATCAAGGAAGCAGATGATAATTCAAGAGCAAGAATAATGGCATTGTTATACCAATAATTCCAGCCGACTGCGAACCCTAATGCGGGGTCAACAAATCTTGATGTATACGTACTGAATGAACCTGAAATTGGGATAAATGCGGCCATTTCCGCGAGGCTGGTCATGATAAAATAAACCATGATCCCTGCAATAAGATAGGAGGCAATCGCACCCCCTGGACCTGCATCATGAATGGTAGTACCGCTCGCCAAAAAAAGCCCCGTTCCAATCGTTCCACCAATGGCGATCATCGAAAGATGTCTTGTCTTTAATTTTCTCTCTAAGTGCTCGTGGTTTTCTCCAGGGTTTGTCTTCTGAGTTTTTTGTTTTAGTGCCGTATTTTGCATAAAACACCTCTTTTTTAGTCATTTATTTGTTCAATCATTCTACTTAAACCAATTTTTAAAATACAAATAGACACAAGTGAGAGTGCTTTTAATAGAACTGTTTACTCGGGAATAGTTTCATCACTATTCCCGAGGCTGGTTCCTTATGAATTTTAAGAATGTATCCAATCATTCAGGGATTTGTTAAGTATTAGTTATTTTATAAACTCCAATTTCTGGAGGGCTTTCAGATCCATTGTTTTTAAGCCTTCAGAAGCTTTTTCAATATCTTTTGAGAATATGCGGTCCTTTTTAATAGAAGGAACCATTTCTCTTCCTTTTTCATAAAGCAGTTTTGTTTGGCTCGCCATTTTTTCAACACCACGGTATTCTACCGCTTGCATCGCACAAATCAACTCAATAGCCAAGACTCTTCTTGTATTCTGAATAATTTGATGTGCATGCCTTGAAGCGATTGTTCCCATGCTCACATGATCTTCTTGATTGGCAGAGGAGGGAATTGAATCAACACTTGCTGGATGCGCCAACGTTTTGTTTTCTGATACAAGAGAAGCCGCAACATATTGCATAATCATAGCACCTGATTGCAGGCCTGGCTCTGGGCTTAAAAATGGCGGTAAATCATTTAACTGAGGATTGACTAAGCGTTCAATCCGCCTTTCGGAAATATTTGCCATTTCAGCAACAGCTATCTTCATGAAGTCCATCGCAAATGCGATTGGCTGGCCATGGAAGTTACCGCCAGATATTACTTTTTCACCGTTATCAAAAATTAATGGATTATCTGTTGCCGCGTTCATTTCGATTTCCAGTTTTTCTTTAACATAATCAAGTGCTTGCCATGTAGCACCATGAACTTGCGGGATGCAGCGGAGAGAATATGGATCTTGTACTCGCAATTCCCCTTGCTGCGTTGTCAATTTACTATCGCTTAAGTATCCGCGGATCCGTGCCGCTGTATCAATTTGCTGTTGATAGCCCCTTGCTGTATGTACCTCTTCAGCAAAGGCATCAATAATCCCATTTAAACCTTCAATCGTCATGGAAGAAATTAATTCACTTTGGAATGCAAGTTGTTCCGCCTCAAGATAGCCGACAACTCCCATGGCTGTCATTGCCTGGGTTCCATTAATCAGAGCAAGGCCTTCCTTTGCTTCAAGCGTAACCGGGAAAATTCCTTCTTCCTGAAAAGCTTCAAGTGAAGGTACTCGATTTCCTTTGTAGAAGACTTCGCCTTCGCCGATTAGGACTAATGCTAAATGTGAAAGCGGTGCCAAATCTCCGCTTGCTCCAAGAGATCCTTGCTGCGGAATAACTGGGATGATATCTTTGTTTACCAATTCTAGTAATTTTTCAATAACAAGCGGCCTAATTCCTGAATAGCCTTTTAAAAGTGCATTCGCACGGAGCAGAACCATTGCTTTTGCGACAACTTCTGGGAACGGATCACCGACTCCACATGCGTGCGAGCGAATTAAATTAAGCTGGAGCTCCTGTGCATATTCTTTATTAATGAGAACATCACTAAATTTTCCAAACCCGGTAGTAATCCCATAAACAACTCTGGATTCTGAAACGATTCTTTCAACTGCATCCCGGCTTTTTGCTGCAGCCTCCATACTTATTGCTGAAGCGCAGACCTTTTGCTTTCTGTATAAAACTTTCTTCATTTGGTTAAGTGTTAAACTTTGTCCTGTTAATGTAATCATTATCCATCTCTCCTCTATCGCTTTAGTAGAATAAAGAAAGAGGCTGGATTCCATTCTTTTTAGAATTGGAGTCCAGCCTCTTTCATTTCATTGCTTATAATTTGGTGTGTTTTTTTACGCAACCTCTTCTTCATTGTTTTCACCCCTTCCGTTTTTTGTTAGCTCTATTGATATGATAACAATTCTATTTTGTGGCAGCCATGTTTGTCAACACATTTTTCTGAATTTTAGTACAATATTGCTTTAGCACAATAATAAATGAAAGAAATAATAAATCTACCTACCCATATAATTCTGATTCAGACAATCAATATTTTGGTGTATACTCGGGGGAAGAGGGGTGACAAAAACGTGGAAGGAAAATGGCTGATTGCTGACCGGGATTTAAACGAGCGAGAAGGATTAAAATGGCTGTTAAAAACAACTTCCATTCCTGTTGCGAACATATTTTCAGCCTCTAATTTTCAGGACTTTATTATGTTGTTTGAACAAAAAAGCCCTGATATTGTCTTAATGGAACTCGATATGATTGCAAAAGAGGAATGGTCAGCCTTCCGTGAATTGATACAGATTTATGGCCCGATATTGCTGCTGACCAGTGCAGAAGCAACATTTGAAAAAGCCAGATTAGCCATTGACCTGCAGGCATTGGATTTAATGATTAAGCCCTTTTCAACAACCAAGGTTAAAACTGCTTATCAATCGGCAGCAAGGCAATTGGGCAAAAAAAGACATGAACATGGAAGTTTACACACAAATTCAAATAAAGACATAACCTATGAATCTTTATTTATCCATTCTCATTCAAGCAGTTCCGAGAATTATAAACTAGCTGCATTTCAATCTGAAAATAAAGATCAGGTTGGGATACTCCATTCCTTTTTGGCTGAATACTCATTTAAAGACTTACACGGCGTTTTCGCTTTAAGCGATTTGGTCATTCTTTTGTTCAAGGAAAAATGCCATGATTTAAAAGAACAATGCCAAAAAGCAATTAGAAAATGGGAAGAGGATTTTTCTGAGTCACTGGCAATCGTGATTGATACGGGAAAATCCTTAGGCATGACACTCCATGAGAAGTATCTCCAAACAAGAAAAATGCTGGAATTCACTTATTATAAAGGGTACCGGCAGGTCTTTGAGTTTGATTATTCATCGGATTGGGCACATATTGATCCGTTTTTAACACCTCCGGAACAAAGGGATTGGATTGACATGCTTTCAAGCCTGGAGTTAGATAATATTAAAAAATGGCTTTATGATGAATTTTTACAGCTTAAGGATCCGTTCCCCGATCCTGGGATTAGTTAGGATTCGGCTTACAAGTATCCTTGCTCAAATAAGACGATTTATGAGAACGTATCATTTGATTGAGGAGTATGACCGGGAATATCGGTATATTTTCAATTCGATTTTGTATGATGCCGTTCTTTACCGCACAGTCCAAAATCTTATTTTATTTATACAAAAGATCGTTTGCGGGGCAGAGGTAAATTCCAGAAATTATAAACAGGATCCGATTGAGCGGGGGATATCGTTTATGGAAACAAATTTTGCTCAAGTTAATTTGAAGCTTGATGATGTTGCACAATACGTGGATCGGAATCCATCTTATTTTAGTCATATGCTGATTTCAAAGACGGGCAAAGGGTTTACTGAGATCCTATCGGGAATAAGGATGAAAGAAGCGAAACGGTTATTAACAGAAACAAGCAAGCCAATTAAAGCAATTTCACTGCTCGTTGGCTACCAAAATGCCAACTATTTTAGCAGGAGCTTTAAAGAAATAAACGGGATATCTCCAAAAGAATTCAGATTAAAAAACGAAGATAAATAAAAGGAGAAAAGATTCAGTCACTGGACTGAGTCTTTTTTAATCATAAAAACTAAAAAAAGTGCTATTTTTCTAATAAAATCTTCCTTTTTACTATTCTTATTTATAGGACAAGTAACATTTTCAAAAGATATTTTCACTTTTCTATTCACTGGATGATTTTTTAAAAGAGACTGACAATTTAGAATAGCAAGTATAGAAAACATATTCTAGGAGAGTGGAATGTATGGAAACTAAAACGAATACAGCAGGCAAAAGAGTAATTACAAATTATAAAGGCACTGAGTTACACGCAAAGGGCTGGATTCAAGAGGCTGCACTTCGCATGCTGTTAAACAACCTTGATCAGGAAGTTGCCGAAAGGCCGGAAGACTTAGTGGTTTACGGTGGAATTGGGAAGGCAGCTCGAAACTGGGAATCTTTCGATGCAATTGTCAAATCGCTTTTAGAATTAGAAGAAGATGAAACCCTGTTAATTCAATCTGGTAAACCAGTTGTTATTTGGAAATCTCATAAGGATGCACCACGCGTATTACTTGCTAACTCAAACTTAGTTCCTGCATGGGCAAATTGGGAGCATTTCCACGAGCTTGATAAAAAAGGCCTGATTATGTATGGACAAATGACTGCCGGAAGCTGGATTTATATCGGAAGCCAAGGGATTGTTCAAGGGACGTACGAAACATTTGCTGAGCTTGCCCGACAGGAATTTGGCGGCTCATTAAAACATACCATTACATTAACAGCGGGGCTGGGTGGAATGGGCGGCGCCCAACCTTTAGCAGTAACCATGAATGATGGTGTATGTATTGCAATTGATGTAGACGAAACAAGAATCGATCGTAGAATTGAAACCCGCTATCTTGATGTAAAAACAAACGATTTAGAAGAAGCACTTAAATGGGCATTCGATGCCAAAAAAGAGGGGAAAGGTTTATCTATTGGCTTATTAGGGAACGCAGCCGAACTTTTACCACTCATGATCGAAAGGGGCTTTAACCCTGATGTATTAACAGACCAGACTTCCGCACACGATCCATTGAATGGATATATACCAGCAGGCTATTCTTTAGAGGAAGCCTCAGTATTAAGAAATGCAGATCCTGCTAAATACGTCCAACTTTCAAAACAAAGCATGGCAATACATGTAAAAGCAATGTTAATGATGCAGCATAAAGGTGCGGTAACCTTTGACTACGGTAACAACATCCGCCAAGTCGCTAAGGATGAAGGGGTTGAAAATGCATTTGATTTCCCTGGCTTCGTTCCAGCGTACATTCGTCCATTGTTCTGTGAAGGGAAAGGTCCATTCCGTTGGGCTGCCTTATCAGGAGATCCGGAAGATATCCGTAAAATCGATGAGGCATTACTTCGGGAATTTAAAGATGATGAGCATCTTTGCAAATGGGTCAAAATGGCACAGGAAAGAATCGCGTTCCAAGGACTTCCTGCCCGTATCTGCTGGTTAGGATATGGAGATCGTGCCCGCTTCGGCAAAGTGATTAACGATATGGTTGCTTCAGGAGAGGTTTCTGCGCCAATTGTCATCGGACGTGACCACTTGGATGCAGGTTCTGTTGCCTCACCAAACCGCGAAACCGAAGCAATGAAAGATGGCAGTGATGCAGTTTCTGACTGGCCAATCCTCAATGCAATGATTAATGCTGTCGGCGGTGCCAGCTGGGTTTCTCTTCACCACGGCGGGGGCGTAGGGATGGGATATTCTCAACATTCCGGCATGGTTATTGTAGCAGATGGCACGAAAGAAGCCGAAATTCGCTTGCAAAGAGTATTAACGACTGACCCGGGAATGGGTGTTGTTCGTCACGCAGATGCAGGCTATGAGTCAGCAATCAAAACCGCAAAAGAAAAAGGCATCAAAATGCCAATGCTGCCACAAGAGTAAAATGGAGAGGATGAGAAGCAAATGACTGCACTTTTTATCAGAAATGCTTCTCAGCTCGTTACTTTACAGGGGAGCTCTCATGCTCCCCGTGTGAAGGAAGCGATGTCTGAGCTTGCCATCATTGAGAATGGTAGTGTTTGGATCGAAAACGGTGTCATCCATGCTGTTGGCAAAGATGAAGATCTTGTTGCAAAGTATAAAGAGCGTCTTCATGAAGCGCAAGTAATCGATGCAAGCGGAAAACTCGTGACACCAGGACTTGTTGACCCACATACTCATCTCGTCTTTGCAGGCAGCAGGGAAAATGAGTTTAATATGCGGCTCGAAGGTGCCACCTATATGGAAATCATGAATAGCGGCGGCGGAATCCATGCCACAACAAGAGCAACCAAGGCCGCAACGAAAGCTGAACTTTTTAATGAAAGCTTTGAACGATTAAATCAATTTCTCCTTCATGGTGTGACAACCGTTGAAGCGAAAAGCGGCTACGGAATGGAGTGGGAAACGGAGTTAAAACAGCTTCAGGTAGCAAAGGAACTAAATGAAAGGCATGTAATGGATGTCGTGCCAACGTTCATGGGCGCTCATGCTGTACCAAAAGAATATAAAGAAAATCCGGAGGCGTTCGTCAATCTACTCATTAATGAAATGATTCCAAAGGTAGCGGAACTCGGCTTGGCGGAATTTAACGATGTCTTCTGTGAACATGGAGTGTTTACCCCGGAGCAATCCAAACGGATTCTTGAAGCTGGAAAATGTAACGGTTTGATTCCAAAAATCCATGCCGATGAAATTGAGCCATATGAAGGAGCTGAACTGGCTGCAGAAATTGGCGCCATTTCAGCTGATCACCTCTTGAAAGCTTCTGAAAAAGGTATGAAGGCAATGGCTGAAAAAGGCGTTGTCGCTGTATTACTCCCTGGAACCGCCTACTTCTTAATGGCTGAGTCTGCAAATGGAAGAAAAATGATTGATTTAGGGGTACCAGTCTCACTTTCCACCGATTGTAACCCAGGTTCATCCCCAACGGTATCTTTGCCGTTTATTATGAATCTAGGCTGTATGAAGATGGGCATGACTCCGGCGGAGGTGATCACGGCCGCAACAATTAATGCAGCACATGCAATCAACCGCAGTAAAGAGATTGGTAGTTTAGAAGTTGGTAAAAATGGTGACATAACCATTTTTAATGTTGAAAATTATATGAAGCTGCAATATTCCTATGGCGTGAATCATACGGATACCGTTGTGAAAAACGGTCAGGTCGTCGTGAGAGGTGGGAAATTAATTGAAGAGCTTTCTATTTCCAAAAATTAATCCGCCCAGTTTTACATGGGTAAGGCCGGAAGCCGGCGTGGTTTCAAAGGTTCATGAATGGATTCAGCCAATTACAAAAGAAAGTGACACCGAGAAAAGTAAAGCCGCTGACTTCGTTGTAGTCGGTGTCCCGCTTTCACGGTCATCCATCAGTGCATCAGGTGCGTCTGAATTTCCAGATTTTTTCAGGCGTGCATGGAAAGGCTTTTCAACGTATAACCTTGATGAGGATATTGACTTATCTGATCGGACAGCACTTGATGTTGGCGATGTTCCGATGCGTGTAACAGATATTAAAAAATGTCATCAGAATATCGTCGAGGCATCTGCGGCTCTGCATACCCATTTCCAAACATCGACCATTTGCGGTATTGGCGGAGACCATTCGATTACGGCAATGATGGTAAAAGGGCTTCATCAAGCAAAGCCAAATGAAAAAATTGGCATCCTGCAGTTTGATACACACTTTGATTTAAGGGATATGACAGATAACGGCCCTTCCAACGGCACGCCGATGCGGAATTTGATTGAAAGTGGCGTCGTCCGTGGTAGCAATATGTACAATATCGGCCTTCACGGATTTTTTAATACAAAGGATCTAAAAAAATATGCCGATGAACAAGCTGTTAACTATATAACACTGGGGAAGGCCAGAAAGAAAGGTATTAAAGAAACGGTTCTCCAAAGTTTAGAAGCATTAGCTGCAAAAGTTGACACAATCTATTTAACTGTAGATATGGATGTCCTTGATATTGCTCATGCTCCGGGAGTGCCAGCCTCAACGCCCGGAGGCATGACAACAGCAGAACTGCTGGAAGCGGTACTGGCAGCGGGCCGCCATCCAAAGGTAAATGCAATGGACATCGTCTGTCTGGATCCATTAAGAGATTCCCATGTACAGCCTACAGTTAAACTTGGTACGCATGTATTTTTAACGTTCCTTACCGGCGTAATGCTGCGGTAAGGATTGGTGAAAGGGGATGTTTGTTCATCATAGATGGGCAAAGTCCCTTGCACTAAAGAGAAAGAGAATTTCCTTAAAAATAAATAGATACGTTCATAATCATCAAAGGAGGATAACTATGAAAACGGGTACGGATCGTGTAAAAAGAGGCATGGCTGAAATGCAAAAGGGCGGCGTCATTATGGACGTTGTGAATGCTGAGCAAGCAAAGATAGCAGAGGAAGCGGGAGCGGTAGCTGTTATGGCATTGGAGCGCGTTCCTTCTGATATTCGTGCAGCCGGCGGAGTAGCAAGGATGGCAGATCCACGAATTATAGAAGAAGTGATGAATGCGGTTTCCATTCCAGTTATGGCTAAAACACGTATTGGCCACATCACAGAAGCCCGGGTTCTTGAAGCAATGGGCGTGGACTATATTGATGAGAGCGAAGTTTTAACCCCGGCAGATGAAGAATACCATCTAAATAAAAAAGTTTACACTGTTCCATTTGTTTGCGGCTGCCGTGATCTTGGCGAAGCAGCCCGCCGTATTGGTGAAGGTGCAGCCATGCTTCGAACAAAAGGAGAGCCGGGAACAGGTAATATCGTGGAAGCTGTTCGTCATATCCGCAAGGTAAATGCACAAGTAAGTAAAGTCGTTGCAATGTGTGAAGATGAATTGATGACAGAGGCAAAGCAGTTGGGAGCTCCATATGAAATTCTTCTTGAGATTAAGCGTAATGGACGTTTGCCGGTTGTAAACTTTGCAGCCGGAGGAGTAGCAACGCCTGCTGATGCAGCACTTATGATGCAGTTAGGTGCTGATGGAGTATTCGTGGGTTCAGGAATCTTCAAATCTGATAATCCGGCAAGATTTGCCAGGGCGATTGTTGAAGCAACAACCCACTTCCAGGACTATCAACTAATTGCAGAGATTTCAAAGAATCTTGGAATTGCAATGAAAGGTATTGAAATTTCGTCACTGTCTCCTGAAGAACGTATGCAGGAGCGCGGTTGGTAAGGAGTTTTTATGAAAGAGTACTAGTTTTAAAAAAATATTCATAAGCGCTTGCTCGTTAATGAAATCGCTTTCGTATTTCAGAAAATTAAAAATATTTATATTGACATTGTTTTTTCTGACTTGTATACTCTTTTTAGAAAGGTGGTTTAGGAGCATGCAAACACTGGAAACAGTGATTGTTACAGGATATGCTAAAGCACCACAGGGAACTTCCATGTATGAAATGTACAAGCATGCGGGAATTGTACTAGAAGTGGATTTGAAAGAACATAAAATTATCAATGCCGAATTTACATTCGTAGCAGAATTAACGAAAAATTATTTTCAAAAACTGCTGATCGGCTACTGTCTCCAAGACGGGATTGAACAGCTGATTGAACGAATTCAAAGCTTTTATTTTGCTCCCTCCCAGCAAGCAATCATTGTAGCTCTTCAAGCTGCAGTTCAACGCTACTGGGATAACGTGAAGCAAAAGAATAAATAACGTTTGGTTATAATAAAGTGGGAAGATGACCTCTTTCCATGGTCTTATTAAAACCGGGCAAACATGGACACTTTGTAAGGAATGTTCGTTAGAAAACATTCTTTATGGAGGAACTATGTTTTTGCCCGCTTTTTATATTTGATGGAAAGGAAGGGAAATAAGATGAGCAAGCTGATTACATGCGAAGAAGCTGTAAAAAAAGTTAAAAGTGGCTCACGGATTATGGTAGGGGGATTTGGGCTAGTAGGAAGTCCGCTAAGTTTAATAGCTGCTTTGGCTAAGGCGGAAGTTAGAGACTTAGAGATTATTAGTAATAACCTAGGAGAACCAGGAAGAGGTCTTGGGTTTTTAGTACGGCAAAAACAAGTAAAAAAAGCGATAGGTTCGTATTTTACCTCCAACCCGGAGGTGGTTAAAGCCTATCAGGATAAAGAATTAGAAGTGGAAGTTCTCCCGCAGGGAACGATGTCTGAAGCGATTCGGGCAGGCGGTGCGGGAATAGGAGGGTTTTATACACCGGTCAGCGTAGGAACAAAAATCGCGGAAAACAAAGAAGAGCGCACCCTTAACGGTAAAAAATATGTTTTCCAGGAGCCCATTAAAGCCGACTTTGCTTTCATTAAAGCGAAAAAAGCGGACCAATTAGGAAATCTCATATACAACAAATCCGCAAGAAATTTTAATCCGATGATGGCAACAGCTGCGGATGTTGTGATTGCAGAGGTAGATGAGATGGTGGAGGCAGGCCAGCTTTCTCCTGAAGAAATTGTCACCCCTCATTTATACGTTGATTATATCGTTGTGAAAGAAGGGAACTAGCTTGAACGCAAAACAATACATTGCTGCAAGAGCAGCGAAAGAATTAAAGAATGGGGATATCGTCAATTTGGGGATCGGGATTCCAACGCTGGTTGCTGACTATATTCCGGCAGATGTTAACGTTTTTTTACACTCGGAAAACGGAATTCTTGGCGTAGGCCCTACACCTGCCCCGGAGCAAATTGACCTAAATCTTGTCAATGCAGGGAAACTTCCTGTCACTGTTTTGACAGGGTCCTCCTTTTTTGATAGTGCTTCCTCCTTTGCGATGATTCGCGGAGGTCATGTAAGTGTTTCTATCCTTGGGGTGCTGCAAATCGATGCGATTGGGAGGATCGCCAATTGGGCTGTCCCAGGAAAAAGTGTTCTTGGAGTAGGCGGGGCAATGGATTTATTGGAAGGCTCCAAAAAGGTAATCGTAACCACCATGCATATGAACACCAAGGGGGAGTCAAAAATTGTTGAGGATTTAACCTATCCGCTCACATCGGAACGAATAGTGGATTTAATTATTACTGATTTGGCCGTGTTCGCTGTAAAGGCAGATGGACTTCACCTTATCGAGCTGTCCCCTGGAGTTTCCCTTGAGGAAGTGCAACAGAAAACGGATGCCCCCTTCCATATTGCTGAATCTTTAAATAAAAGCAAAGAGGTGACTACGTAGTGGTTGTAATTGTAAATGCGTTTCGGACTGCTATCGGAAGCTATGGAGGATCACTGGCCAATACAAGTCCAGAAGAGCTGGTATCTCTCATTATGAAAAATAACCTTTCTGCTTCCGGTTACGGTGCCAATATTGTCGATGAAGTGATCGTCGGACAAACCAAACAGAGTGCGCATGCTCCTAATATTGCAAGGGTTGCTGCGTTACTTGCCCATTTTCTGGAATCGATTCCTGCTTATACCGTTCACCGTCAGTGCGGTTCAGGTATGCAGGCCGTCATGAACGGGGCGATGTCCATTCTGGCAGGTCAGGCTAACGTTGTTTTAGCAGGAGGGGTCGAAAGTATGTCTCAAGCCCCACATTATACAGTCGGTTCTCGCTTCGGCCTAAAGATGGGAGATGTGACGCTATATGATTCGAATACGGAGAGTCAGCCAAAATCCCAGCCGAAAGAGATATACGGTCGCTTCACGATGGGGCAGACAGCCGAATGGCTGGCTGAAAAATATAACATTAGCCGGCGTGAGCAAGACGAATTTGCCTATAGCAGCCAGCAGAAAACGAAACGTGCCATTGAACTGGGCCGTTTTGAAGAAGAAGTCATTCCTGTTCCTGTAAAGGAAGGGAAAAAGGGAGTCAGACACTTTGCGATCGATGAGCACCCAAGATTGACTGAACTTGAAAAGTTAGGAACACTAAGGCCTGTGTTTCAAGAGAATGGTACGGTAACAGCAGGAAACGCATCCGGAAGAAATGATGGAGGCTCGATGCTGCTGTTGATGTCTGAAGAAAAAGCGAAACAACTGGGAGTGGTCCCGTTAGCAAGGGTTTGTTCCTTTGCTGCAGTTGGTGTATCGCCAAAAGAAATGGGAATTGCTCCTGTTCCTGCATCCCAAATGGCGTTGAAAAAAGCGGGTCTCCGTCTGGCAGATATCGATTTGATTGAATTAAATGAGGCATTCGCTGCTCAGAGTCTTGCTTGTTTAAAAGAATGGGGCATAAAAGGAGACAACGTGAATGTAAATGGAGGGGCGATTGCTTTAGGACATCCACTTGGGTGCTCCGGTGCAAGAATCATCACTACATTGTGTCATGAGCTTGAAAAACAAAAACGGCAATATGGCCTTGCAACAATTTGTGTAGCTGGGGGATTAGGAATGGCAATGGTGGTGGAAAGATGGGTCGGATAAAAAAAGACTACGTGTTTCATCGTGATTTAAAAAAGGAGTACCCGATTATTACCCGCGGTGAAGGGGCCTATCTCATCGATGAAACCGGAAAAAATATTTAGATGCTTGTTCGGGAGCGGTTGCAGCCAACTTGGGCCATGGGATTAAGTATATAGGAGAGGCCATGGCAGAACAAGCAAAGAAAGCGGCTTTTGTTCATACAATGCGTTTCGAGACGAAAGTGTTGCATGAATTGGCTGAAACAATTGGGAAAATGGCCCCGGACAATTTAAATAAGGTGTATTTTACAACTGGTGGCTCCGAAGCAAATGAAGGCGCTTTAAAATTAGCAAGGCAATACCATAGGGATGCCGGCAGTACCCCAAAAACATATCGTGATTGGGAGATGGCAATCGTATCACGGTAACACAATCGGTTCTTTATCAGCAGGAGGAGATGTTAAAAGAAGGCATGCATACACTCCCAATCTTTTAAACTACGCCCATGTCTATTCTCCTTATTGTCATCGATGTCCATATGATCGACAAAAAGATGATTGCCTTTCCAAACAAAACTGGGCGTGCGTAACGGATATTGAAAGAACCATTTTAGAGCTTGGGCCAGAGAACGTTTCGGCATTTATAGCCGAGCCGATTGTCGGAAGTCAGCAAGGTGCTGTTCCGCCGCCGCCGGGTTATTTTGGGAAGGTTAGAGAGTTGTGTGACCGTTACGAAATCCTCTTAATCATTGATGAAGTGATGACTGGATTCGGTCGTACCGGTACCAACTTTGCGACAGAGCAGATTGGAATCACACCGGATATTATTACTTTTGGAAAAGGGGTATCAGCGGGATATGCTCCGCTTGCCGGAATGATTGTTCATGACAGGTTAATCGACGGCCTCATCCAAAACAGCGATGGAAAATTTATCCACGGTTACACCTATAGCGGACATCCTGTAGCGGTTGCAGCCGGTCTTGCTGCACTGGACGTATATGAACGGGATATGGTGCTGGAAAATGTCAAAAAACAAGGTCCCTACCTTTTCAAGCGCCTTTTGGAGCTGAAGCAAAAACATTCAAATATATCAGATGTTCGTGGCAAAGGGCTTTTAATCGGAATGGAGCTTGTGAAGGATCATGACCAAGATTTGTTATTTGATCCAGCTGAAAAAGCTGCTGAAAAATTGAATGGGATTGCGATGGAACTCGGTGCTGTTTTTTATCCCGGTTCAGGTTCAATTGATGGTGTAAAGGGAGAGCACCTTATCGTCAGCCCTCCTTTAAATGTCACGAAATCAGAAATCGATGAGATTGTAAGAATTTTAGATGAATCATTTACTATATTCCATCACCAATTAAGAAAGGATGAGCTTTATGAAAGTACAAAATAAAACAGAAGAAATCCAAGAAAAAGCCAAAAAACATTTATCACCGGTTATGACAAGGGTAACCGAGCTTGTCATTGAAAAAGCACATGGCGCCAAATTTTGGACGACAGATGGAAAGGAATATATCGATTTCGTTTCAGGAGTGGCTGTCAATGCAGTTGGGCATACAAACGAAAAAATGGTGGAAGCCATTAAAAAGCAAGCTGAAGCCTTGATTCACCTTGGATTGAATTATGGCTACTATGAAACTGCAGCAAATTTAGCGGAAAAGCTAGCACAAATCACACCGGGAAATTTAGACACAGTCTTTTTCTCCAATTCCGGAGCTGAAGCGATTGACGGTGCGCTGAAACTGGCAAAGGCGGCAACAGGAAGACCGGCAATTATTGCATTTGAAGGATCGTTTCACGGGCGTACATTAGGTGCAACAGCCATCACTGCTTCAAGTTCTAAATACCGCCGTTATTATGAACCGATTCTTGGCGAAGTCTACCATGCACCCTATCCGTATCCTGGCCAATTGAAAAACATTAAAGCGGAAGAAGCTGAAGAGTATTGCTTGAATCAGCTCCAGAAACTGTTCGATTTACGCATGGATCCTTCCCGTGTAGCGGCCATCATCATTGAACCTGTAATGGGTGAAGGCGGCTATTATCCGGCGCCGCCAAGCTTTTTACAGGCGTTAAGAAAGATTACAGAGGAACACGGCATTTTGCTTATCTTTGACGAAGTGCAAACAGGGTTTGGCCGTCCCGGCAAAATGTTCGCGGCAGAGCATGCAAATGTCACACCGGATATTTTGGTATTAGCAAAAGCCCTTTCCGGCGGTATGCCTCTTGGTGCAATTGTGGCAAGCCGCGCGCTTCATGAAAAATGGCCTACAGCCGGCCATGGTTCGACTTTTGGAGGAAATCCGGTTTCTTGTGCAGCGGCATTGGCAAACATTGAGGTCATCGAGGAAGAGAAGTTAGTCGAACGCAGTGCCAAACTCGGCGCCGAGATTGTAAACAGGCTTCAAAACTCCGTGGGACATTTACCTGGCATTGTTGAAGTCCGAGGAGTTGGCATGATGATCGGAATAGAATTTGATTCACAATCGGCTGCTTACTTTGTACCTAAAATTAAATCGAAAGCATTGGAAAATGGCCTGCTCATTATGAACTGCGGTGTAAGTGGGCAAACGATCCGCTTAATGCTGCCTCTTAATATTCAAGATGATGTATTGGATAAAGGATTAACCATTTTGGAAGATGTAATAATCGAAACCATTTCAGGAACTTAATTTTGGAGAAATACCACAAAGGAGGTCAAATTTATGCCTAGTCAAATGAAAAAAGATATTCTTCAGGGAGATCTTTATATAAACGGAGAATGGGTCAATGCCCCTGATCAGTCCTACTTTAAAAGCTTGAATCCGGCAACGGGCGAACTTGTCGGAATGTGCGCAGCTGCCACACTGGGACAAGTAAATGAGGCAGTCGAACATGCGAATGAAGCATATTCAATATGGAAGAATACTCCGATTCCAGAACGATCCGCTTATTTACTAAAAGCTGCCCACTTATTTGAACAGCGAAAACAGGAAATTGCAAGTGTTATGACAATGGAAATGGGCAAAGTCTTGCCCGAGTCTTTAGGCGAAGTTGGAGTAGTCATCGCGACGGCTCAATATATGGCGGGCGAGGGACGACGCCTCTTTGGAGAAACAGTTCCTGCCAGCTTCCCGGACAGAAATGTAAGAATGATTCGTGAGCCCCTTGGTGTTGCGGCATGCATTACTCCCTGGAATTTCCCTGTGGCGCTTGCTTCCTACAAAATCTTTTCAGCTCTGATTGCCGGTAATACCGTTGTGTGGAAGCCTGCATCAGAAGTTGCCCTATCGGCAAAGATTTTCATGGAAATTTTAGATGAAGCCGGCTTCCGGCGGGGGTTGTCAACTTAATAACCGGGTCTGGAAGAATTGTAGGACAAACACTTGCAGAGCATCCCGATGTGAAAGTTATTTCGTTTACGGGTTCAACAGAAGTTGGACAAAAGTTGGCGGAAATGGGCAGTAAAACACTAAAACGGATTTCTTTGGAACTGGGCGGAAAAAATGCGGTGATCGTCTTGAAGGATGCCGACTTGGACAAGGCCGCAGACGGAATCATAAAATCAGCGTTTACGACAACCGGCCAGCGCTGTACAGCGGCAAGCCGGGTAATCGTCGAGCGTCCCGTAAAGGAACCGCTCGTACAAAAATTAGCAGATTTAACAAAGTCTATGAAAATAGGAAATGGACTTGAAGAGGGGAATCAAATCGGTCCGCTCGTCAATGAAGAACAGCTTCATACGGTTGAAAAATATGTAAACACTGCGATTGAAGAAGGCGGGAAAATCGTGTCAGGCGGGCAGCGTGTCAAAGACTTAGGCGGTTATTATTATGAGCCTACGATCATTGAGAATGTGAAACCAAACCACTCCATTGCACAGGAAGAAATATTTGGCCCTGTTCTTGCCATCATTGAAGTAGATTCATATGAGGAAGCCATGGAGGTAAATAACGGGACCATTTATGGATTATCAACTTCCATATACACTGAGAGCCTTCATTATGCAAACCGTGCTGCAAAGGAAGCGGTAACCGGACTTGTCTATATTAATAACGGCACATCAAATGCTGAGATGGGTGTGGCATTTGGTGGGATGAAAATGTCCGGAAACGGCCACCGTGAAGTTTCCCATCATGCATTTGATGTCATGACAGAGTGGAAGTCAATTTATACGAACTATTAATGAACAGCCCATGTCTGTATTTAAAAGTGATCGATTTTTTCGAAGTTTATAAACATAAAGGGGGGAGAGGATGAGAAATTATCGTGTCGGTATTGCATTCTTTTATCATGAATCCCACAGCTTTAGCCCGATGAAAACGGAAATTGAACAGTTTCGAAATGAGGGCTACTTTATCGGCAATGAAATTTATGATGCCTATTTGGGGACGAAAACGGAAGTGAGCGGGTTTTTGGATGTATTGAAACAAGAAAAGGATGTGGAGATAGTACCCCTAATTTGTGCGGCTGCGATTCCTTCGGGGGTGGTATCAACAGAAGCGTACTCCATCATCGAAAACCAAATGCTCGAGTCCATTAAACAGGCGGGAAGGTTGGATGGTTTATTGCTGGCATTGCATGGAGCAATGGTCGTGGAGGACATCTTTGACCCGGAAGAGCATCTGCTGGGGAACATTCGCAAGCTAATAGGACCGAATGTTCCAATTGCTACAACACTGGATATGCACGCCAATTTAAGTGAAAAAATGATTCATCACACACCACTCCATTTTGGATTTAAAACATATCCACATGTTGATATGTATGACCAAGGCGTTCGGGCATCAAAGGCTTTGATGAAGCAATTAAAGGAAGGTGTAACTTATTATGCTTCTTTTGAAAAATTACCAATGATGCCACCCTCTATCAATATGAGAACGGCAGAAGGGCCAATGCACAAAATGATCGAGCGGGCGAAACAAGCCGAAGAGGACGAAGGAGTTTATAATGTTTCCGTATTTGGCGGTTTTCCCTATTCGGATATCCCCATAGCCGGAGCAAGTATCCTTGTTGTTTCACTAGCTCCGCAAAAAGGAAAAGAGATTGCTAAAAAGATGGCTTCCTTGTTTTGGAGTCTAAGAGAAGAATTTATTATCCATTTGCCCAGTGTAAAGGAAGGACTTGATTTGGCGTTGTCTATTGAAGATGTCAAACCGGTCGTACTGGCGGACATCTCGGATAATCCTTTAAGCTGCGGGAGCGGGGATACAACAGAGCTGCTTCGGGAGATGGTGAAGTTGAACATTCCTGACACGTTGTTTGGCGGACTCTACGATCCCGAATCTATTGAGGCTTGCCGTAAAGCGGGAGCAGGAAAAAAGGTATGGTTGTCCCTTGGAGGCAAAGTATCACCTGAATTTGGGGAGCCGGTTCAGGTGGAAGCAACGGTAGTGGCGATATCAGACGGAATATTTCATAATTCGGGCCCCTTCAATCAGCATTTAAAAGTAGATTTAAAAGGAGCAGCTCATATTCGTGTTGGCAGGATGGATATACTTCTCATTGGCCGGCCGATGTCAGCCAATGACCCCGAAATGTTTCGGCATATTGGTCTTGAGCCATCGACGAAGAAAATTCTTGCGCTCAAGGCTAAAAATCATTTTCGTGCAGCATTTGAACCGCTTGTAGGACGGATCATCTATGTGGATGCACCCGGCGTTGCTTCCAATCGTTTGACAACTTTTACGTATCGTTATATTCCCAGACCGATTTGGCCGCTGGATGATGTTCAATTTGAAATGGAACTTAAGGGGGAAAGAAAATGGAAACGTTAAACAAAACCTATTATGTCGAAGTACCAGCTTCTTTAAAACCAGAAGAGCTGACAATGATGATGGATCTTGAGAAAGATGCTTTTCCGGGAATGGGAGCAGTTGATGAACAAACCCTTGTTCCACTTGCACGTTATGGAAAACTTATACAGTATCGGCAGCAAAATGATCCAAGGCCAATAGCGATTTGCGAAGTGATGAGAGCTTACAATGACATTCATAAAGCCTACATTTTTGGATTTTATGTCCGCTCTGACCAGCAAGGGAAAGGAATAGGAAAATTATTTCTTCAGGAGATTTATCCGATTCTTAAACAAGATGGATTTCAAAAGGTTTGCCTTACGGTCAACATTGAAAATAAGGCAGCCGTTAAGTTATATGAAAAAGTGGGATTTACGGTAAATGAGACGAGATTCGATGAATTTGGTGAAGGGGAAAACCGCTACTATATGGAATACCTCATTTCTTAATGAGGTTACCTGTCAGAGGAAATCTATCAAAAAGGGTTAATAAAAAAAATAGTATAGGAGGATTTAAATGAGAAACACTTTATTCAAACCGAAAAGACATTGGAAAGAAATCGAACTTTGGAAGGATGTAACGGATGAGCAATGGAACGATTGGGTTTGGCAGCTGACGAATACAATCAAAAATTTAGAAGACTTAAAGAAAGTAGTTAACTTAACACCAGAGGAAGAAGAAGGAGTCAGAATTTCCACAAAAACAATCCCGTTAAACATCACGCCATACTATGCATCTCTTATGGATCAGGATGATCCAAGATGTCCGATTCGAATGCAGTCAGTTCCGATTTCTCAGGAATTGCATAAAACAAAATATGATTTAGAAGATCCTCTTCACGAAGATGAAGATTCACCAGTACCAGGGTTAACACATCGTTATCCCGATCGAGTGCTGTTCCTCGTAACAAACCAATGTTCCATGTATTGCCGTTATTGCACAAGGCGGCGTTTCTCCGGTCAAATCGGAATGGGCGTACCTAAGAAACAATTAGACACAGCGATAAATTATATTGCCTCAAACCCGCAAATTCGGGATGTGTTAATTTCCGGAGGAGACGGGCTGCTTATTAACGATAATATTTTAGAATATATTTTAAAGAATTTACGGGAAATTCCGCATGTAGAAATTATTCGAATCGGTACAAGAGCACCTGTCGTATTCCCGCAGCGGATTACCGAAAATCTTTGTAATATCTTGAAAAAGTATCATCCAGTTTGGCTGAATACACATTTCAATACATCGATTGAAATTACCGAAGAATCAAAGCGTGCATGTGAAATGCTTGCAAATGTTGGTGTACCTGTTGGTAACCAGTCGGTAATTTTAGCTGGTATTAACGACAGTGTACCAATTATGAAACAGCTTATGCATGATCTTGTTAAAATTCGCGTTCGCCCATATTACATTTACCAATGTGATTTATCAGAGGGGATTGGCCATTTCCGTGCTCCTATCAGTAAAGGGTTGGAAATCATGGAAGGACTGCGGGGCCATACATCGGGTTATGCCGTTCCAACATTTATTGTTGATGCTCCTGGCGGCGGTGGCAAAATTCCGTTGCAGCCGAACTATATCATTTCTCAAAGCTCGAATAAAGTCGTATTACGTAACTTTGAAGGTGTCATTACATCTTATCCAGAACCGCAAAATTATGTGCAGGGGAGTGCGGAGGATTATTATAAACAGGTTTATCCTGAAGTGTTTGAAAAGTTTGAAAGTAATGGTGTTCTATCGCTTATTGATGATACGAAATTTAACCTTATTCCTGAAGGCTTAAAACGGTTGGACCGTCGAAAAACATATAAGGCAAATCCTGAGCACAGCTCTTTAAAGGATAAACGTGATAAGCGTGATGAGTTGAAAGAGAAAAAATTCCAGGCCCAATTGAGCAGGTACGAGACAGTAGGAGCAAAGGAGGAATAATTTTGGTTTGTCAATGGTGCGAATCTGACACAGCATGCGAAACGAGCATCACTGTTTATTGGGAACTTCCAGATGGAACAAAAGTAATTGAAATTCAGGCCACACCATCCATTCATTGTTTGGAATGCGGAATAATCTATCAAACGGATCATACAGTTCAAGAAATTGAGGATCAACTATTTTTAATTGATACCTCAAAGTTTGAAAAAAGTATTACGTTTGAAAACCTTATGACAGCTCCTCGCTTATTGAAGCGAAATTACTTTGATTTCTCAAAATAATTAGCAGTTCTTTTGAAAAATAACCAAGAGATAAAATTACTTCTTAAGGGCAAATTATCCCGGTTACCCAGACCAGGGAGGTATTTGCCCTTAAGAACCAAGGTTTAACACCAATTAGCAAGAGAGAACTAGGCCCCAAAGAATTTTTAATATCATTTGTAAGCGTTTTCCTATCGGCTGGTAAATATATTGAAAAATAGATGGTTACGGTCGGATGTTTCCAAAAAGCTTGATAGATGCTTATCGTTTAAAAATTGAGGAGGACAAGAATGGAAGCAATTAATAAGGATGCTAATAACGAAAATAGTCAGATAGTTCAGAATTTAAACGATGAACGGAAACATATTAAACGCAACCTAAAGGCACGTCACATGACGATGATTGCGATTGGAGGGTCAATCGGGACAGGGTTATTTTTAGCGACAGGTGCGTCCATACAAACAGCTGGACCCGGTGGAGCGATAATCGCTTATGGAGCGATCGGCATCATGGTCTACTTTTTAATGACAAGTCTCGGAGAAATGGCAACATTTATGCCGGTTTCGGGATCCTTCTCAACTTATGCAAGCCGTTTTGTCGATCCTGCATTTGGTTTTGCGCTTGGCTGGAATTATTGGTTTAACTGGGCTATTACACTGGCGGTTGAAATCGTTGCATCAGCTATTATTATGAAGTTTTGGTTTCCGAGTGTACCGAGCATCGTGTGGAGCGGACTCTTTTTAGGGTTAATCTTTTTATTGAATGCATTGTCGGTTAAAAGTTACGGAGAATCGGAGTATTGGTTCTCCTTAATAAAAGTCGCAACCATCATTGTCTTCATTGGAGTCGGTTTGCTTACTATTTTCGGTATTCTGGGCGGACAGTTTATCGGCTTTAAAAACTTTACTATAGGAGATGCTCCCATTCACGGCGGCCTTTTGTCCATTTTAAGTATTTTTTTGATTGCAGGTTTTTCATTTCAAGGAACGGAACTCGTCGGGATTGCTGCAGGAGAAAGTGAAGAGCCGGAGAAAAATGTTCCAAAGGCGATTCGCCAAGTTTTTTGGCGTATTCTTCTATTCTATATTGTAGCGATTGCCGTGATCGGCCTTATAATCCCATATACAAGTCCTAACCTTTTAGGCAGGGATGTCGATGGCATTGCTGTTAGTCCTTTTACCCTTGTTTTTAAGAAGGTAGGCATTGCGTTTGCAGCGTCTGTGATGAATGCAGTCATTTTGACATCAGTTTTATCGGCAGGTAATTCCGGTTTGTATGCATCGACACGCATGCTTTGGTCGATGGCAAAGGACGGTCAGGCACCTAAATTTTTACAAAATGTAAATGATCGCGGGATTCCGATGAATGCCCTTGTTATAACGACCTTAGTCGGTGGCTTGGGATTTTTAACGTCTATTTTTGGGGATCAAGTGTATACATGGTTATTAAATGCATCAGGCTTAACCGGATTTATTGCATGGCTTGGAATTGCAGTCAGCCACTACCGTTTTAGAAAAGCATATATAGCCCAGGGAAGGAATATTGATGATTTAAAATTTAAAGCAAAATGGTTCCCGTTCGGTCCGATTCTCGCTTTTCTAATGTGTGTCATTGTCATGTTCGGCCAAAATTATCAAGCTTTTATTTCCAATAAAATTGATTGGTATGGGGTGGCTGTTACCTATATTGGTTTACCGATCTTTTTGGTATTATGGCTTGGTTATAAGCTTGTTCATAAAACAAAGGTCCTTTCACTGAAAGAATGTTCTTTTGAAGAGATGTCATCTAAATAGAAGTATTGTGATTCATGTCGATTCGCCACTCATTATTAGCCAAGACCAAATAGAAAAGGTCAAGCAAGAAAAATGAACTGTACCCTATAGAGTGGACACTAAAAAAAGGTCTGCCCTATTGGGTTTTTTTGTGTATAATGAGTAAAAATTGAAAGAATGGTATTGAAGAAACTGTTCTCCAAAGTTTAGAAGAATTAGCTTCAAAAGTTGATACGATCTATTTAACTTTTGATATGGATGTCCTTGATATTGCTTACGCTCCAGGAGTGCCAGCCTCAACGCCGGGAGGCATGACTACAGCAGAACTGCTGGAAGGGATACTAACAAGGTAAATGCAATGGACATTGTCTGTCTGGATCCATTAAGGGATTTTCATGTACAGCCGACAGTTAAACTTGGTACGCAAGTATTTTTAACTTTCCTTACCGGCGTAATGCTGTGGTATGGATAATTGTAAAGGATGTTTGTTCTTCAATTTGTGATCTTTGCTAATGGCTGGATTTTTTATTGTGTATAGGGTATATAGGTTAACCAGTATAATCGCCATTCAACGCTAATGTCTGCCTATAAGAACATAAAAAATGAGAATTTCCGCTATTATGTACTAAAACAAAAAGCTGACGTGTTCCACTCAATGAAAAGCTTTTTTAAGAATGAAGACAGTAAACAATACGCATAAGGCTGATCGACAGGTAAAGGACCTGTCGATTTCTTGTTTATGAAAAGCTGGAGAGCATAGCGCATTTCAACCTTGAATAAAGGGGAACAGTCCTTGATTATCATAGTAGCGTAATTGAGAAATGGATAAATGATTGATTTTTACAACTTGTCCAATCGTATAATTCATAGGATTTCCCTTACCAAGGAATAATCCCATTTTTGTTCAGAATTTTACCATTATAATTTGTTTCGCTTAAGGCGTATTTAACAATGATTTGTGCACCTTCAGCAGTTGTTTTTCCACCTGGAGCATTGCCATTAAGGTCGGTAGAGGTAAAACCAGGTGTCACACCTAATATTTCAGGACCTTTTGTACCAAATTCTTTACCAAAAGCTAATGTTAAAGAATTTACAGCGGTTTTTGATGAATTATAGCCTAATATATTAAGGGGGCCAGCATTTATATTTCCTCCTCTTTTCTAATAGTTATTTTTCAGACGACGTACCAGTTCTTCAGCACTTTCGAGGACTTGTTCGTTCGTTAAGAGGCGTACTCCCTGTTTCGTAAAAGTAGGCAAGAACCGCATTCCGGTCAAGTTAGCTGTTGCCTGAAATGGTTTGGTTAACTCGCTTATGCTAAAGTGATTGTATCCGCCAGCTTGATAAGCTTCTTCAGGTCCGCCTGTTGAAATTACTAACATAAACTCTTTGCCGCATAATTTCGTTCCTTCTGACCCATATGCCCAACCGTAAGTAAGAACCAAATCCTGCCATTGTTTTAACAAAGCGGGTGAACTGTACCAGTAGAATGGGAATTGCAAAACGATACGATCATGCTCCAATAGAAGCTGCTGTTCTTTTTTCACATCAATCTCAAATGTTGGGTAATGTGCATATAGATTATGGACCGTAACATTTTCTTCTTGTTGAAGACGGTTCATCCACGTTCTATTTATTTTCGACTGTTCCAGGTTTGGATGGGTTACAATAACTAATGTTTTCATCATAATCACCTTTCAATTAGTAGTACATTCAAATAAAAAAATTAAAAGGTATTTCAGTGGAAGAAATACCTTTATTCATTTCAACTGAGAAATTAACGTGAACAAATTGGGTATTTAGTGTTACTTTCCCGTTGTGTGTGGATAAATTATGCTTCTATCTTTGAGGGCTGAAGAACGTGTTCAACATATGCTTTAGCATTTTCAGCAAGTTCTTGATCTGAAACATGCATCACACCATTCAACACAAACAAGGGTAAAAACTTCGTGCCAATGAGATTGCTTGTTTGCTGTAAAGGAGTTGTTAAGGTCTCCATGGTAAAATGATTATAGCCAGAAGTCTGATATGACTCTTCCGGTCCAAAGGTTGAAATCGCAAGACCAAGTTCTTTACCGTGAAGCTTGTCACCGCCTTCGCCATATGCCCAGCCGTACGAGAGCACTTCATCCTGCCATTGTTTTAACAAAGAAGGCGTGCTGTACCAGTAGAATGGAAATTGAAGAATAATACGATCATGTGATTCTAATAGGCTTTGTTCGTGTGCTACGTTTATTTTCCCATCTGGATACGCTTGATAAAGCGTATGAATCGTTATTTCTTTGTGTTTCTTCAATTCCTGCATCCAAGTGCGGTTAATACGAGATTGTTCCAAAGTAGGGTGGGTGATAATGACAAGAGTTTTCATTTAGTAAGTCTCCTTTTGTTTTTTTCTTTTCTATTTTGATTTCACTTATTGTTACTCTCAGAGAAAATTTTATATTTGTACATACAAATGTAATTTTAAAAAATTTTACTTTTCTTCAAATATAATTTCTGTTTCCGTTTGTTTTTCATACATGCTATAAAATGCCTTCGCTATATTTTCAGCTGAATAATAGGTTCCTTCTTGTACAAAACCGTTAATCGTTAATGTTCCAACATAAATTCCTTTAGGGCTCAATTCTTGGTGCAAGCTGTTTGCTAAATTGCGAATACCTGCTTTTCCAATCGCTAATGAAGCATAATCAGCATAGGGGTGAAGAGCTAATCCTCCGCCCGTTAATAAAATTGTTCCATTTTCCATATGGGGTATCACTTCTTTTACACTGGTAAGAGCTCCAGCTACATTGATTTTAAAATCTTCCACTAATTGATCCATACTTAATGTTGTTGGTTTGCCTGGTCTTCCTGCAGCAGCATTGTATAAGAGTACATCAATTTTTCCATAAGTTTTAATTACCGCATCAATGGCTGTTTTTAAAGATTCTACTGAAGAGACATCCCCAGGAAATCCTTTTGCTGCAATCCCATCATCTTTAAGTTCACTTTCATATTTCTGTAATGAATCCATACTGCGGGAAATCAAAGCAACATTAAAGCCTTCTTTTCCGAATTTCTTTGCTGTATTTAAGCTAATCCCTGGTCCTGCACCGACAATTAGCAATATCTTTTCTGACATAACAACTACCTCCTAATATATTTGTATATGCAAATGAAAGGAAAAAAATTATAGATCTCTTTCTAGCTTATTGCTCGCTTCGTGAAGCATAAGACTTAAATCTTTACTGAACTCACGTCCTAAGACTTCTGAATAGCTGGTAAACAATTCTTTTAAAGAGACCCGAAACTGCCGGTATATATTTTCTCCTTCTTCTGTTAAAGAGATAAGAGTTTGTTTTCCATCCGCTTTTCTGGTAACCAGTTTTAATTTTTCAAGTTTATCAATAAACCGCGTACTGGTCGAAGGCGCAATGGATAACTTGTGGCATAGTTCCTTCTGTGTGATTTCTGGATGGAACTTCACAATCATAATCATGTAAAGATAGGAAGGAGCAAGGTCACCAAAATCAAATGTCTTTTCGGCTAATTTTGTAATGGTACGAGCAAGCGGCTAGCTGTAAAGTAAAGACAATGAATTAATACCTGTTCTTCTTCATTCATTTAATCAGATCCTTTTATTCATTTGCATATACAAATTAACACGAAATTACGTTAAGGTCAACTAAATCATTTTTTTCTTGTTTCCATCAGAATCAGTATATATTATAAACTTTGTTCTAAAACTTATTAAGATTACATGAAAAGGATGGAATAAATGAAAGCATTGCTATTGCGTGAAAAAGGTCAATGGAAAGACATGAAGGTAGAAGAAGTTGAAACACCAAATCTCGATCCAGGGGAGATATTAGTTGAGGTATATGCGGTTGGGTTAAATCCTGTTGATTATAAAACAGCTACTGGTGGCAATTCCAATTGGTCTTATCCTCATATTCTGGGTTTAGACGTAGCAGGTATAGTGGCAGGGATTGGTGAAGGGGTCACTCAGTGGAAAAAAGGTGATCGAGTAGTCTATCATGGAGATCTTACTAAGAAAGGGGGCTATGCTGAATACACTGTTACCACGGCACATACTGTTTCTCGTATTCCAGGCGAGGTAACGTTTGAAGATGCGGCAGCTTTGCCAACAGCTGGGTACACAGCATACCAATCGTTATTCCGTAAACTGCCATTGGATCGTGTTGAAACCATTTTAATACATGGCGGTGCTGGCGGAGTAGGAGGATTTGCTGTTCAATTAGCCAAACATGCAGGCAAAAAGGTGATTTCCACTGCTTCAAGTCATAACCATAACTATGTAAAATCACTTGGTGCAGATTATGCAATTGATTACCATCTGGAAGATGTGACTGCAAGAGTAATGGAGATTACAAATGGACATGGTGTGGATGCTGTGGTAGATGCAGTAAGTAGACAAAGTGCAACGGATTCATTAGACACCCTTGCCTTTTTGGGACACATTGTTTTTATATCAGGTGCACCTGATTTTACAAAAGTAAAGCCTTTTACAAAATCGGTTTCGTATCATGAAATTGCCCTCGGTGCAGCACACCAATCCGGTAATCATAAGGCTCAACAAGATCTGGGGATAATGGGCGGTGAAATGCTTAAGTTAGTGAGTGAACGGAAAATTTCTTCTATGTTAAAAGAAATAATAAGCCTTGAGGAAGTTCCAGACGCTTTATCCCGTCTTTCAGAACGACATGTGAAGGGGAAAATTGTAGCAAAAATAAAATAAAAACACCATATCCGAATAAAAATAACCTTGAAAAAACAGGAGCAGCGAATATTGTTTAGCGATAACAGAGCAAACACTTGAACACTGGACTATACATTATTATCTAACACCTGGTCATTATCCAGGGCATGTCGTTTACTATCACGAAATTGATAATTTACTACTTTCAGGACTTTTTTTACAAGTATGGATGATTTACATCCACCCAAAAAGAGGAGCCGCTTACAATAGCAGCTCCTTTTTTTGTTACATGTATAGTTCTTACATTCCACCAGAAACACTAAGAGTCTCGCCAGTAACCGATGCTGCACCATCAGATGCTAGATAAATAGCCGCCGCTGCGATTTCAGATGGCTCGACAAAACGTTTTAAAGCCTGCTTGTTTAAAAGATGTTTGTGCAATGCTTCATCTTCGGAAGTTCCATCCTCCTGTGCCAAGGCTGCCAACTGGTTCATAACTAATTCCGTTTTTACTGCTCCAGGCATAATCGCATTAACGGTAATACCTTCATTCGCCGTTTCAATCGCAATCGTTCTAGTTAAGCCAACGACACCATGTTTCGCAGAAACATAGGCGCTTTTAAATGGAGAAGCCATCTTGCCGTGAACCGAAGAAATATTTATAATTCTTCCGTATTTCTGCTTTTTCATTAGTGGTACAACATGTTTTGTTAACAGGAATGGTCCTGTCAACATTACACCTATTAATAGGTTCCACTTTTCTGTTGGAAAATCTTCTACTTTATCGATATGCTGCAGTCCGGCATTATTAACCAATGCATGGACAGTACCTCTATCTGCTACTACTTGATCTATAAAGCCTTTTACGGATTCCTCGTCCGCTACGTTTACCTGATAACCTTTAGCTTGGCTTCCTAACACAGCAGCACTTTTTTCGGCATTTTCCAGGTTTAAATCCCCGATCGCAACAAAGTCACCGTTTTTAACGAACGCTTCGGCAATGGCATAGCCAATTCCTCTAGCTGCTCCCGTAACAATAACAGTTCTGTTAGTATGTTCCCCCATGATGTTCTCCCCTTTGTTTAAATTGACAACCTTTTTTTGATAATGGTTGTTAAAAGCGGTTTTTATTATAAACCAGTTGAATATATCGGTAAAATACATATATCGAATAGTATTTATGAAAAATAATTATAAAAGGGGTCTTTTCTTATGGAAAGCCGACAGCTTGGATATTTTATCGAGGTGGCTAAACAACTTAGTTTTTCGAAAGCAGCAGAAAAGCTTAATGTAACGCAGCCTACCTTAAGCAAAATGGTTAAAAATTTAGAGGAAGAATTGGATGTCCTTTTATTTGACAGGACCACAAAACATATGGAATTGACGGATGCAGGGGAGATCGTTTTTGAAGAAGCACAGGAAATAATGAGGATGATGAATAATCTGTCAGACAAGCTTGCTGATAGGATGAAAATTAAAAAAGGTCATGTAAAAATTGGACTTCCTCCCGTTATAGGTTCTCTCTTTTTTCCAAATTTAATTAGGGACTTTCGCCAGTATTATCCGAATATCCAAATAGGTTTGGAGGAGGAGGGAGCCAAGAAAGTAGAAAAAATGATAGAAGAAGGGACAGTGGACTTCGGTGTTGCAGTACTGCCTGTCAATCAGGAACTGTTTGATTCGAACCCATTTGTAAAGAGCGAGTTAAAACTGATCGTCTATGATGGGCATCCCTTAGCAGAAGTCGATACAATCCCTCTTAAAAGATTAAAAAATGAATCGTTTCTTTTCATGCGGGAAGGCTTTGCATTGCACGACCGTATTCGTGAACACTGTATTCAGGCAGGATTTAACCCTAACGTCATCTATGAAAGCTCCCAGTGGGACTTTATTACTGAAATGGTCGCAAACGGTAATGGAGTGGCCATTTTGCCAGAGCCCCTTTGCCGTAAACTCGATCCATCCGTGATTAAAGCGATTTCGATCATTGAGCCCAAAATACCATGGGATCTTGCCGTTATTTGGAAGAAAAATAAGTATCTTTCCTATGCAACCAAAGAATTGCTGCAATTTATCAAGTTTAACTTTCCTTACGAGTAATACATATTCATTTTTTGAATAAATCGTATTCATTATATGTATTTTACCTGTATGTAAATTAGCATTAAACTTTTCGGTGTACAAAGGAAAGGATGGATCAAATGTTAATCGAGGATGTAAAAAAACAAATGACAACACCACTTGGTGCACCAGCATATCCAAAAGGACCTTATTTCTTCCATAACAGGGAATACTTAAATATTGTTTATCGTACCGATTTGGATTCATTAAGAAAAATTGTTCCTGAGCCACTAGAGATTGAGGAACCTTTGGTTAAATTTGAAGTAATGTACATGCCTGATGTTACAGGTCTTGGAGCTTATACAGAGTGTGGTCAGGTTATACCTGTTAGTTTCAATGGTGAAAAAGGGGAGTATCTCCATGCCATGTATGTGGACAATCACCCCGCTATTGCTGTCGGTCGGGAAGCGAGTGCATATCCGAAAAAACTAGGTGCTCCAAAGCTGTTTATTGACTCAGATACCCTAGTAGGCACACTAGATTATGGCAGCCTTCGTGTAGCAAATGCCACAATGGGCTTTAAACATGAGCCGCTAGATATAAGGATCGCCAGAGAAGAGCTAACTCGCCCAACATTTATGCTCAAAATCGTTCCTGACTTTAATGGGAAACAAAAGGTTTGTGAACTGGTGAAAACTGAAATCTCGGACCTAACAATCCACGGAGCTTGGACAGGGCCTGCCCGTTTGCAATTATTTGAACATGTCCTTGCACCAATGGCAGACCTTCCGGTTCGTGAAATCGTCCATGCTTCTCACATTCTTACTGATCTTATACTTGCAGCACCAAGCGTCGTTTATGATTACTTGGCAGAAGAAAAGGCAGCAGCTGGAGTTAAAAGATAAAATTCAAAAACATTTGACCTATTCCAAATGCGGATAGGTCTATTTTTAACTCATTTACTGATCGTTTTGTCAGCGGCAATGCCACAATAAGCACAGAGTGCATGAATCCCTCAATCGCTACGGGGGCAACACAGGGCATTGGATTTACCATTGGTAGGAAGAGAGGAATAGCACCGATGAATTTATTTAGAATCATTTTACAAATTGCTTTGCTCGTGTTCCTATACTCAGTTTGCAAACTGATAACGAAATACCTGCATATTCCGATCCCAGGGAGTATTGTGGGATTAATTATTTTATTTTTGCTGCTTCAATTTAAGGTAATAAAAGTTGAGTGGATTGAAAAAGGGGCTTCATGGCTGCTTGCGGAGTTGCTCTTATTCTTTATACCTGCTGCAGTAGGAGTTATTAACTACCAACAATCAATTGGTCCGCAGTTGGGCAAGCTCCTTGTTTTGATTTTTTTAAGTACGCTTACCGTAATGGCATTTACTGGACTGACTGCTCAGTTTATAGCAAAACGAAGAAAGGGTGGTTGTTCTGGGTATTTTTCTAAAAATCGTTAGTATTTTTATTACTTACTTAATCTACTGGGTTAGTAAGAAATCTTATGGTCGCTGGAAATTAGTGGTACTTTCTCCTATTTTGATTAGTCCTATTGTTATTATTTTATTATTGGTTTTTTCTCATACTTCCTACAATGACTATTATAACGGAGCAAAATGGTTAAGTTATTTATTGGGGCCAGCCACTGTAGCTTTTGCCGTACCGATGCATAAACACTTCAAATTGCTAAAAAGGCATCTCTTCGAAATAATTGCTAGCATTACGGTCGGTTCTGCGGTAGCTATTGTCTCTTCGTTTCTTTACGCTGTTTGGATGCACCTTGGTATATCACTTACAAATAGTTTAGTCCCACGGTCCATTACAACACCTGTGGCAATGGACATTTCAAAGACCATTGGAGGAGTTCCTACATTAACAGCTGTGTTTGTTATTATTACTGGAATTACAGGAACAATAATTGGTCCCACACTTATTCGTCTGCTTAAAATAGAGAAATCAACTGCCAAAGGGCTAATGCTAGGGATGAGCGCACATGGGGCAGGAACATCAAAGGCTTTTGAATTTGGAGAATTAGAAGGAACTTTTGCGAGTTTGGCAATGATTACAGCTGCAGTGATTACCATTATACTTGCGTTTACAATATTTCCAGCATTGAGATCCGAGCTAATGATATAATATAACATGCCAGCTTTGAGTAAATTATCGAAGGCGGCCTAAAAGTTATTTGGGCCGTCTTTTTATCATGAAAATATGAACTGAATAATCAATAAAAAAGGTTATTTCATCACACAACTTATTAAGTTTTTTAATGGAAATGAACCGCCTTGAGTCACTGTGTTCTCATTTGAAATGTAAGTGATTTGAAGAGAAACATCCTTTATCTAATAAACCATCCTCGCTGTGTTTTTTA
Organism: Neobacillus sp. PS3-12; assembly: GCF_030915385.1. Classification (GTDB taxonomy): domain Bacteria; phylum Bacillota; class Bacilli; order Bacillales; family Cytobacillaceae; genus JAEVLT01. Next base: position 3,565,188 of record NZ_CP133268.1, read on the forward strand.
CTTTAAACACTATGCCATATAAATAGGTGGCGTTCCCATATTCCTCATTTTAAAAAAATAAGGTGATGAAACTATCACATTATCCCACTTACATAACTCTTAAATTGGTTCCACATGTGCGTGCAAACCGATACTGGTTTTCACCATCCATTACGATAAACCCTTTACCCTCCCCATTCGCTTCATTAAATCCTACTACAAGTAATGGAGTTTCTAATAATACAAATCCATCTAACCTCTTCTGAACATCTTCATTGACAATAATCCAATCAAACAATTTAATATCTTCTACTAATTTTTCCAACTATAGTCCCCCCAGTTGTCTTAACCAATAAATTTTTCTCCTGTATCACCTAAATAATGTTATACAGTTCCAATAAACAATAAAAATAAGGTTAATAACTTGATTACACTGTAATTATAAACCGGTAATTTTGGATTGGAATTAACTTGTTCACAAATTCACATATAGTTCAAACCTTTTTGAACAATTATTGATACATTTTCCAATCACAAAGTTTGTGAAACTATTGTTCTTAAACTAAAAGGGGCATATATACAGTATGATTTTTGACCGTATAATGAAACAAAACCATCCATTTTTCTAACTTTGCTTACTTATTATATTCAGTAAGTAAATATAGTTTTCAACGTAAACAACAATAGGACTTTACTTGGAGCGGTGGGTATGATAAAGCTCTTTTGCCTGATGAAACAACTGCTTCAGCCTTTCAAGACAAATCGTACCTAATCTTAAAAACTGAAAAGAATAAAGACTGTACAAATAATTACTCTTGCTAAGGAAAAGAACAAGACATGACATCTCCCTAAGTAATTGTAATTTATGGTAAATTCACTTTTGTTTGTTGATACTGAAGCAATTCTGATACAGTCACAAATTGATATCCCTGTTGTTTAAGGGCAGGTAGAATTAATTTTAGGGCTTGAACTGTTCGACTTCTGTCACCACCACCATCATGAAGAAGTACAATATCACCACTTCTTGCATTACGAATGGTGTGGTCAGCTATTACTTGTGCTCCTGGTAAGGACCAATCTTTAGTATCCTGATGATATGACCATAGTATTATTTTATAACCGAGCTGATTTGCTTTTTGTAGTAGAGCATTATCTATATACCCTCCAGGTGGTCGAAATAACTTAAGATGATTAGGCTGATACTTTTGTATAACTTTATCAGCCATAATAATGTCTAGGCTCATACTTTGAGCTCCAACTTTCTTTTCGTTTTGGTGTGTCATCGAATGATTTCCCAATTCATGGCCTGCTTGTACCACTTGTTGCACAATTTGAGGATATTGTTCCATTCGGTAACCAATTTCAAAAAAGGTTGCATGTGCATCATATTGTTTTAAGAGTTCTAGCACTTGTGGTGTATATTTGGGGTTAGGCCCATCATCAAACGTCAAAGCAATTAACTTTTTCGATGTATGTGCCTCCCAAACCACTTGCCCATTGGGCTCAACTTCTTTTCTCTTTATCATGTCTGATGAGGCATATGTATAGGGAGTAAAGGAACTAAATAATACAATTAGTAAACATATTAGTTTCATACCCTTTAAATACCTCCATTTCTTAAAAAGAGTTAAATTATTAATAATTTGCTCAGTTATACTGGGTTTTATGTTTTAATTGGTCAACAATTTAAAAAAAGGTGGACCAGACTTTGGCTACCTTCAACAATTTAAAGATTCATTCATTTGCAGCTTCTTCACTATTCTTTGGAAAAATGTATGCATTAAATGATTTCCTTATTGAAAGTACGAATCCAATTAATATCATATGAAAATAAGGAACTACCTCCGTATGTCAAAAAGGGAAATTGAAACCGAATGATCCTGCTTATCCTTTGTTATTTCTTTAAACTTAATGTTGATATTTCGTCAACGGAATTTTTGATTGTTAAATTTTTATTGACCTATTATTTACTATAAAAAAGTTATATGATTATACTAATGAATAAAAAAGAGTTGACCGAATGTCAACATATAGATATATTTTTGAGGTAAAGGTTTCAATACAATTAGCAATTTGATTTGTGTAAAAACTTCTATGAGAGTACTAATGTATAAAACTCAACTAAATAGAGAGGAGAAGAATATGACTGATACCAAAACAAAAAGCGGTATTGGTTTGCTGCTAAAACAATTATTAAATGAACAATCTATGTCGATGAGGAAACTTAGTAAACTTACTGATATCGATACAGCCACCATTTCACGGATTATAAGCGGTAAGCGGAGGGCCAATTTGCAACACTTACAAAAGTTTGCAGATTGTCTGGGAGTTCCTATTTCGGATTTATTACTAGCTGCTGGATATTCTAAAGAAATGGATGAGGACAAGCAGTACTCGGATGATATACATTCTTCTATTGATAGTATCCAAACCATTCTAAAAGCATCGGAAGTATACGATAAAAAATTTACGATAAAGAGTATTGAACAACAATTAGATATATATCAACAATTTGCTCAAACTGAAGATGGAAAAGAAACAATTATTAATAGATTTGAAGAAAAGCTTCAAAAGGTAGGAAGTATCGGTCCGTTTATTGAGCAATTAAAGGATATGTTTCTAAGATTTAAGACAATACAGGGAACTGCGTGTGAATTAGCTATAATTGGTGGTGCGTTAATGTACTTCATATCCCCGGTAGATGTTATCCCAGATTTCATTTTTCCGATAGGATACTTGGATGACGCTATTGTTGTTAAAATTGTGATTGAATTATTGGCAAAGGTCTTATTGGATTGTTCGCAAGTAAGTAAGGTAAAAACGATAAAATTTAATAATTTTTTATAGATTCACAATTATAATAAACTACGATAATAATTATGGACCTAATAAGAAAAATAATAGCAAAAGGGATATATAAACAACGGGGGTTTATGTAATGAGAACTAGATTAGCCATCTGGGCAGGGAAAGCATCTGGTGCGTTTAGCCGAGTGTTTGGTAAAAGTGGAAGTTCCATCCCTGGCGTGATGGCAAGAAAATTAGATCATCATTTTTTACGGCATTTACGAAAAAATGCTAAAACGATAGTTTATGTCACGGGAACAAATGGTAAAACCACAACTACGAATCTGCTCGCACATCTTCTTAAGGCATCAGGAAAAAGCGTCATTGCTAATTTAGAGGGTTCGAATTTGATAACAGGCCTTTCGACCGTTATAGTCCGAAATGCAACGTTATTTGGTTGGAAAGAAAACGATGTGGCAGTATTGGAGGTAGATGAAGCAAGTCTACCGAAAACTGTAACAGAATGTCCCCCAGATTATCTGATTGTGACCAATTTTTTTCGGGATCAATTGGACAGATATGGGGAAGTGGATACGCTTATTCAGAAAATGAAAGACAGTTTGACAGCTTTAGATGTAAAACTTATTTTAAATGCCGATGATCCCTTTGTCCACCGCTTTTCTGATCTTATGAAAGATAATGTCTATATAGGTATAGATGCTGAAGCCTGTAAGTTTCCATCTTACCAGATGAGTGAATCGAGATATTGTCCGCTGTGTCAAAAAGAGCTGACTTATCATGTGACACATTATGGTCAGTTAGGTGATTATGAGTGCAGTTGTGGTTTTTCTCGGCCGCAGCCAACCTTTTCAGCAGAACTGGTCAAACAAAGGAAAAATGGGATTCAACTCATCGTTAATGGTGAAAGTTATCAAACCAACTTAAAGGGATTGTATAATTCCTATAATGCTCTTCTAGCCATTTCTGTGTGCAAACTAATGGGAATGGACCGAAAAAAAATCCAAAAAGGCTTAAATTCATACTCTAAAACAGAAGGAAGGATGCAAGTGTTTAGAGTGGGTCTTAATGCATGGAAGCTCAACCTGGTAAAAAACCCTGCTGGTGGAAACGTAACTCTTTTTGAATTTTTCCAGTCTCCAGAAAAGAAACAGTTCATGTTCTGTTTGAACGATAATCTTGCAGACGGTGAAGATATCTCCTGGATATGGGATATTGACATGGAAGCAGCAAACAGGGAAGATGTCCAGTCATTTATCGCAAGCGGAAAAAGGGCATACGATGCTGCACTCAGGATGAAATATGCTGGAATTCCTGAAGAAAAGATCAGCATCTTGCCTGATATGAAGGATGCTGTAGCTTTGGCAAAATCAAAAGATTTACCGACATATATTATGGCAACATACACTTGTCTATCTCCAATGATATCGTTACTGTCTTTTGAGGAAGAAAATTCAATAAAGGGGGCGAAGATCATTGAATCTAGTACTCTACCATTTTTGCCCGGACACGCTAAACCTGTACGGGGACAGAGGAAACGTCATATCCATTAAAAAAAGGTGCGAATGGAGAGGCATTAATCTGGAAATAAAGGAAATAAAGAACCCTGATGATGCAGATAGCCAGGGATGCGATATTTTCATGATTGGGGGCGGAAGCGATCGCGAACAAGCCATAGCGACAAACAGGCTTACACCGCTTGTTAATGAAATTAAAGCGTGGATAGAAGATGGAGTCTCCGGTTTAACTATTTGTGGAGGTTATCAATTTTTAGGGGATTATTACCAAACAAAAAGCGGTACAAAAATAAAAGGCATGGGAATTCTTCCATTCTACACAATCTCGGGTGATACGAGACTTATGACTAATCTATTAGTCGAATCAGAACAATTTGGGCAAGTAGTTGGTTTTGAGAACCATGGGGGAAGAACCTATCATGACTTCCCAACACTTGGAAAAGTCATTGTTGGTTATGGGAACAATCAAGAAAGTGGCGAAGAGGGGCTTCATTACTGCAATCTTATAGGTACCTACCTTCATGGACCCATCCTCCCGAAAAACCCGAAAATTGCTGACTATTTGATTGAGAAAGCATATGAACGTAAAACAGGGAAGAAGTTAGAACCTCTTGATGATAAAATGGAGAACGATGCGAATCGTTCTGTCTGGAAACAATTCAGATACAGTGAAAGAAAAGAATATAAAAATGAAGGCTGAGATATAAGGGTCTTAATTATTTTTGTTTTAAAAAAGTTCATTAGTTGAAGTAGCAATTGATATTATATAAAAATACCAAGGAAGAGAAATAATGTTTAAAATTCCTAGATTCTTAACAATTGGGTTAGGAGTATTTCTAGTTTGCATCATCGCTTACTTATACACACAAATTAATAATTATTCGGTGTCGTCTTTTACAGCAAGCACCGATACAAATCGGATAAATAAACATAATCTTTCAGGTAAGCCACCGTTACAGGAAAAAAGACCGACACCAGTAAACTGGTTAACGCCAACTGGAGGGACCTATCCGAAAATTGGCTCGAATGATCCGATATGGGTACAAGTTTCAAAGGAAAAACAAAGAGTATACATTTTGAAGGGCAACGAGATTATCTATACGATGATATGCTCAACAGGGTTAGATATAAGTTCGGACACTTCAACTCCTGTAGGAACATTTCACATCCAAAAAGAGAGAGGGACAAGCTTTTATAATCCCAACGAAAAAGAAGGGGCTATGTATTGGGTTTCTTGGAAAAATCACGGGGAATTTTTGTTTCATTCCGTTGCAACGGACAAAAACGGTAATATAATTCCAAGTGAAGCGGCAAAGCTTGGGCAAAAAGCTTCACATGGATGTATCCGTTTAGCAGTTCCAGATGCTAAATGGATTTTTGAAAACATTAAATACAATACTAGAGTAGTAATAACATAAAAATAATTCGAGCTTTTTTAAGAATGAAGAAAACAGCAAGCAGTATGCATATAAGTAAAATCGACAGGCAGAAAGCCTGTCGATTTTACTTTTTATATTAAGATGTAGGGTTATTAGCAGTTTCTAAAAATATAGTAAATAATAGACAAACATGTCTTTTTATACTATAATTATCATAGCGTAGAACATACATTCCTATTTTAGAATCAGAATTATTAAATACTATTTTGAAAATACCTTTTTATACTTACACCTACACCTATACCTATTTAAAATATAGTTTAAAACCAAAAACAAATTTGATTGGGGTGTGATAAAAGATGTTTCAAACGTACCAGACGAAACTCTGCAACATCCAACTGAATCGTGGATCTACATCTGATCAGTACCTCATAGAGTATGGAAAGTTTTTTGGAAAACTAGAACGCAAACTATTTGTTCAATCTCATATCAAGGGAATTCCCCCTTCCAATCTTAAAAAGACCTTTCTAAAGCAATATGGCATTACGTCTCGTCAGTTTAACTCCATACGAATGCAGTTGGATGGAAAGGTCTCTTCTTTTTTGGAAAAAAGGGATTTGGATCTTCAAGATTTAGAAGCTAAAACCGTTCACCTGCAAAAAACCATTCATCAGAAAACAAATCAAACAGCAAAACTTCACCAGAAACTTCTTCTAATTCCACAAACAAATCCGTTATTTCGTCAACATGTAAAAAAGTATAAAAACCTTAAACATTTTCTTCACCAAAAGAAACGAAGATTGAGAAACCTGCAACAAAAGCTTGAAAAGCTAAAGGTCGACCGTGACACAAAGAGAATCCGTATCTGCTTTGGTTCAAAGAAACTCTTTCATAAGCAATTCCATTTAATTGAAAATGAACACAAAGATCATCAACAGTGGAAGAACGATTGGGTCGAGGCAAGAAGCTCCCAATTTCTTGTGATCGGTTCTAAAGATGAAACCTTCGGAAACCAGTCTGCCACGTATAATGTAGAGAATACGCTCAGGTTACGAGTTGCCGATTGCTTCATTGGGAAATACGGGAAGTACTTCGAATTTCCATCCGTCATGTTCCCTTACGGACAAGAATGGTTGGACAAGGCCAAAATTCCCTATATGGGTTTTACTCGCAATGGGAAACCACAAAAATATTTTACTTCCATCACTTACCGTTTTATCAAGAAGGAAAAAGGCTGGTATGTATACGCAACAGTCGAAAGAGAAACTTCCCCAATCGGGACATCCAATCGAAATGGATTAATCGGAATGGACCTCAATGCAGGATTCTTGGCAGTCTGTGAGGTGGACCGTTATGGAAATCCAATTCATCGATACACGATCAAAGTTCCGATGTACGGCAGAAGGAAAGAACAGGTCAAAGCCTCTTTAAGTGATGCAATAAAAGAAGTATTGAACGATGCTGTTCTGGTTCAAAAAGATATCGTGATTGAGAAGTTGAATTTTACCAGAAAGAAAACACAATTAAAGGAGATGGGTGCTAGCTATGCCCGCATGCTTTCGGGTTTTGCCTATTCATCCTTTCAAGCATTAATCGAAGCAAAAGCGAAAAAGGCAGGGGTGAAGATAAGGAGAATCAATCCCGCTTACACAAGCCAAATTGGACATATGAAATTTATGGCACGTTATGGATTAAGTTCTCACGAAGCAGCAGCATGTGTGATTGCCAGAAGAGGATATTTTTTAAAACCAGAAAAAATAAAATATGATACCGTTCTCACTTTCCCCAAAGGACTTGATAGGAAACAATCAAATTTCAGTAAGTGGCGAACTCTTACAAACTATTACAAAAAAGAGTATGCATTCCAAGATAAAATTGAACTATTAAAAGCTGATCGATAAATAGCTTGAACTATAAAATTGGAGCAACGCTTCCTTTTTACCTGCAAGGAAGAAAAGGACCACGTACTCCAATTTGATTCCATGTTTTTCATAACCAGCGCGGCTAACAGCCGATCCAGAGTGTCGAGAGATATCCAGTGTCGTGAAGGAGTTAGAAGGAACAAATTCACAAAACTGCGATGGAGACGATCAAGTCAATTTTGGTTGGAAAACTCGAATTGTACGGATGTTTCCATTCTGGAATTAGGGCGTGATTCCCTAACGCGATTCGCAAAAAGCTCTGTTCGTTTTGCGTGCTAGTAAAGAATTAATTCTTTATAGAACATATGGACATATGTGTATATAAATGTCTATATTTTTAGGAACGGTTTAGCGTACAATTTATAGATCAGAAACAATAAGATAAGTTAAACGAATAGGTCCATGTACGCCCCATACCTTGTTTAACTCAATGTCAGAGGAACTGCTTGAACCACAAATAAAGTTAATGGCAGCTGGATTTATTCCCTGTTTTGACATTTCATGAAGCTTCTGCATTCCTTGTGTTAAACGAGGAACAATGGTACTTTGCGGGACAATACAAACATAATTTAAAGGCAGGAAATTTGACGTTCTTCCTTTTCCCAGTTTATCAATGACAGTGTAAGAAGCTGTTTCAGCAATGGAAAGGTCACTAATACACACGCCATAAGACGCATTCAATGCCTTATCTACATTTTCACGGCCTTTTTCATCAGTCCAAACATATGCATCTTTCAAAACATCACTTAGACCCCATTGGGCAAAACGCTCATCGTTCCAAGCGATAATTGGGCCTGATCCATGTTGAACTAGTTTCTCAGCTACCGTTTTTGCAAGATCTTTTTTCTCAATAATTAAGGAATCAATCTTACCGCCCGATCCAGCTTTGTTAACTTGAGCATTCTTATGAAATTCTTCAGTTAATTGTGCTTGAGTAAAGCCTTTATAAATTTCAAGCTGAGGTTTGCTTGAGAATTCAGGATGCACAACCTCTTTCGGCATTTCCCGCCCAAGTATGTTTGAAAGGTTAGAAATAAATGACTCTCTATTTAAAATTTGTCCTTTTTGCATTATTTCTTTCCTCCTTTACTTCTTGATTCATACCAATCTCTGAAACGTACTTTTTCCACTGCTGGCAAGTCACGTTTGTCTGTCCAACCTTTAAGAACACTAACACCTTTTTTAATTTTTCCATCTTCCATCATTGGTTTTGTCAGTAATGGCGCAACACTCGTACCTAGCTTGTACATCCAAGGACGGCTTAGAACCATACCTGCTCCAGACATACTTGCACCCCAGAATGCAGAAACCTTCTTTTCTTCAGCTAATACACGCTTGTGCTCAAGAATCAATGAATGCAACTTGATATTAGATGGACAAACTTCTGAACACGCACCACAAAGTGAACACATATACGGAAGTTCTTTGAAGTCATCATCAGCCGGCAAGAAGCGGCGTTAGTACTACTCCAAGTGGTCCAGAATAGATAGCATTATAAGAGTGACCGCCCACTTGTCGATATACTGGGCAGATATTTAAACATGCAGCACAGCGCATACATTGTAATACTTGTTTGAATTGAGAGTTTAATACTTTAGAACGTCCATTATCAACGATCACCACATGAAATTCTTTGGCACCATCGGCAGCACCTTCTTCAGTAATTCCGTTTACAAATGTCGTATAGCTTGTATTTTTTGCCCCTACTGCACTTCTACCTAATAAGCTAATACAGATATCTGCATCTTCATAGGTAGCGACAATACGTTCCATCCCCATTACAGATACCTGTAATGGGGGTGCTGATGTACAAAGATCGATATTTCCTTCATTACTGATTAATGTAATCGCTCCCGATTCAGCAATAGCGAAGTTACATCCGTAAACTCCCATATCAGCCGTTACAAACTCATTGCGCAATGAAGCACGAGCGAATGCAGCTAAGTCTTCAGGAATATCTTCGCCTGTATATCCATGCTTGGCAAAAACATCACGAATTTGGGTCCTGTTTAAATGTAAAGATGGCACCACCATATGTGAAGGTGGATTCCAGTCATCTAATTGCAACATGTATTCAGCCAAGTCGGTTTCTTTTACATCTATCCCAGCATCCATCAATTCGTGGTTAAGTCCAATTTCCTCTGTAACCATCGATTTAGCTTTTACAACTTTTTTAACGCCTCGCTCGATTGCTAGATTAGTAACATACTGAGAGGCTTCCTTAGCATCCTTTGCAAAAAATACGTTACCTCCATTTTTGATAACGTTTTCAGAAAATTGATGTAAGTAGAAATCTAAATTTTCAAGAACGTGGGCCCGAATTTCTCCAGATAGTTTTTGCCACTCACGGAAATTACCATCTCCCAATTGTGACAAGACGTTCTCTCTATTTTTATTAATTGAATCTTGAGCTTTTACCATTGCAGCACGCATGAAATCATCGTTTAGATTCTTTTCAAGATTTTCCTTAAAACTTTGGTCATTAATCTTAATCCCCATTTTGGCTCTCCTTACTATTTTGAATTTAGCACTTCTGCAAGATGCATTACTTTGATATTTGATCCAAGTCTGCTTAAACGTCCGCCAATATTCATTAGACAAGCATAGTCTGCACCTATCAAATAATCAGGGTTAGCTTCTTGGATGTACCTTGCTTTTTCATCAGCAACTTCAGCTGAAATATCCCCCATTTTAACAGAGAAGGTACCACCAAATCCGCAACACTTGTTCGAATTGTGGAAATCTACTAATTCTAGACCTTCTACTTTCGAAAGAAGTTTTAATGGCTGTTCTTTCACTTTTAAAAATCTTTGTGTATGGCAGTTGTGGTGGTAAACAGCTCTTCCTGGAAGTTTCGCAGAAAAGTCTTCTACATTAATAACTTCAATTAAAAATTGAGATAATTCATATGTTCTTGCTGCAACTTTTTCCGCTCTTTCTTTCCATTCTTTATCATCTGCAAAAATATGCGGATATTCTTTTACAAATGAAACACAAGAACCTGAAGGTGAAACAATCACTTCAGCATGTTCAAACGTTTCGATAAAGTGTTTAATTGTGTTTTTTGTTTTCTCTACGTATCCAGTGTTGTAAGTAGGCTGACCGCAGCATGTTTGGTTCTTAGGATAATCAATCTCATGCCCCAGACCTTCAAGCAATTCAACAGTAGCTTTACCGACATTCATTGCCATAAAATCGACAATACAGGTTGTAAATAGTGTTACTTTCATATCAAATCTCCTCTTGTTGATTTAATAACTATCTTCATTCCATCACCTGATAGTAAGGTCATCTGATGACTTGGTAAAAAATAAAAACAACTTATTTATACAAATACAACGTTATTATACAAAAATAGCAACTTTTCTGTATATCAAGATTCTAAAAAGTTCACAATATCTACCTTTATTTGCCACGGAAATTAAAAACGATGCGGTTAAGAAATTAAAAAAAGTTAAATCGACAGACCGAAAGACTGTCGATTTAACTTTTTCTGTTTTTCTATATCTTCACAAATTCCACACAACTTCTCTATAACTTCTACAAAACTTTTATTTATATTATAAATAACTTAATTGAAGAGTAAGGTTCACCTGCTCTTTTCTTAAAACTTCCCATAATATTTGATTGGCGCTGAAACGCCAATCTTTTTTTTGCCTTTTGATTTTAACCAATCCAATCACAGTTCTCAGCATCATCTAAATCCATATGCTTTGGAATTTTTCCTTCCTCCATTTCTCCTTCATCACATAGATAATAATGTCGGATTGGTTTTAGGTCATCGTCTAATTCATAGACAAGTGGAAGACTGTTCGGGATGTTAAGGCTGACCACCCCGTCATCAGGAATGTTGTCTAGATATTTGACAAGTGCTCGAAGCGTATTTCCGTGTGCAGAAATAATGATCCGTTGGTTTTCTTTCAAGCTTGGGACAATCTTTTCGTGCCAATACACCAATGAACGTTCTTCTGTATCAAGAAGACTTTCCATATACGGAATGATCTCTTTCCCAATACCAGCATATTTAGGGTCCTGCAAGTCACACAAATGAGCCTCTTCTGAAACAGCAGGTGGCCGAACGCTGGCGGACCGTCTCCATTCATTTACCTGCTCTTCGCCGTATTTTTCCTTAACATCATCCTTATTAAGCCCCTGTAATGCTCCATAATGTCTTTCGTTCAATCTCCAGGACTTATGGACAGGAATCCAAACCAGATCCATTTCGTGAAGGATAATCCACAATGTTCTGATTGCACGTTTAAGCACAGAAGTGTGTGCTGCATCAAAAACAAAACCGTGTTTTTTAAGAATCTTGCCAGCTTCTCTTGCCTCATTGTATCCTTCGTCCGTTAAATCAACATCCATCCAACCCGTAAATCGATTCTCTAAATTAAATTTGCTTTGACCATGACGAATAAAAACAAGAGTTTTCAATAATCTCACCTGCCATATATTGAATTTGTTTAAACTAAAATTGCTTTTGTTACCAGGGGTGGTTTTTTGTGCTTTGATTGGTAACGAAACTCGGCATATTGTTACCATGGGGCAGATTTCTGGGCTCTAATGGTAACGAGATTCGCAATCTTGTGACTATGAAGTGCATTTCAGGGCACTGAAGGTAACGAGCCCGAACATCTTGTTACCTTGGAACGAATTTCAAAATTTTAATGGTAACGATAACCCATCAAGTGGCAGTAGTTTAATCCAAAATCTTTGGGGTAATCGATTCTGAGCGATAAATCATTTCAGAAACGGTAACGCATTTAAAGCCTTCTTTGTTTAAATATCTCAAGATGTTTTCCAAAGCACAAACGGTTTGTGAGCGGTCACCTCCGGAATCGTGGAAGATAGTAATGTCACCAGGCTTTATATCGGAAACAACATTATTTGTGATTTTGTTTATCCCAGGGCAGCTCCAATCCCGAGTATCCTGAGTCCATGACCAAAGCACAACGCGATAACCATTTTTAATCGCAGTATTCAATATAAGATCATTATAATAACCCGCAACGGGGCGGTACAAAGTCGGTTTAAATCCAGTTATATTTTTAATAATCGTACTAGAGCGTTCTAACTCTTTCCGTAGCTTTGCTGGACTATTATCAAAATCGTATATATGCGAATATGTATGGTTAGCCACCTCATGTCCTTCTTTTGCTTCGCGTTTAATAATGTCGGGAAACTCTTTTGCACGTTCACCGATCACAAAAAAAGTTGCCTTTGCATGGTACTTGGCTAATAAATCAAGTATTTGATTTGTGTATACAGGGTTTGGGCCATCATCAAAAGTGAGAGCCACTAATTTTTCCTTTGTGTTTATTTCCCAAATCGCAAGCCCATTTTTCCTGTACTCCGCTTTCCTGCTGGATGCATATAAGTATTGATCACTCCACATATAACTTATTAAAAGTACGAAAACAAGCATAAGAGTTTTTTTCATGGAATAAACACTCCAATAAAATGTATTTAATGATATTCTATGTACTTTTAAATAACTTTAAAGGCAAGAGAATGATGTTACATTTTTCCTGTAAATAGTACTTAAGTATGTGAAATTATGAACAAAAATCGAAAACGATTACAAATTTCTCAAAAACGATTGAAAAATAATCTCGTACACGTTATTATGTAATCAAGCAAGAGAAATGTTCACGTTAACAAATTATTAGTTTTAATCTGGAAATTAAGGAAATACATCATGTATTAGCGGATAATTTTTTTTCAGTCAATTTGTTAACGTGAACAAAAAAATCGCAAAATATGAAAACGCATTCGAAACTTATAAGAATAGAAAGATGGTGATCATATGTCCGGTTTTATGGACGAAAATTTTCTGTTGAAAAATGAAACAGCAGTGCGATTGTATCATGATTATGCAAAACAAATGCCAATTATTGATTATCACTGCCATTTAAGTCCAAAGGAAATTTATGAAAATAAAACATTTAAAAATGTTACTGAAATTTGGCTATATGGTGATCACTACAAATGGCGTCAGATGAGAAGTAATGGTGTCGAAGAAGAGTACATTACCGGTAGCGCCAGTGACTATGATAAATTCATGGCTTGGGCAAAAACAGTTCCAATGTTGATTGGTAACCCGCTTTATCATTGGACACACTTAGAGCTACAAAGATTTTTTGGAATTTATGAAGTACTAGATGAAGAAACAGCTCCACAAATTTGGGAAAAGATTAATGCTCAATTAAATAGTGAGGGATTCGGGGCAAGAGATTTTATTAAAAAATCAAATGTAAAGGTTGTTTGTACAACTGACGACCCTACTGACAGCCTTGAATATCACTTCAAGTTAAAAGAAGAAACTGATTTCGATGTACAGGTTTTACCAAGTTTTAGACCTGATAAAGGCTTAGAAATTAATCGTGAGACTTACTTGCCATGGGTTGAAAAGCTCCAATCGGTATCAGAAATTTCCATTCAAACTTTTGATGACTTCCTAAAAGCACTTGAATCAAGAGTAAGATTTTTTGATTCAGTTGGATGTAAAGTTTCTGACCATGCAATTGATCAAATGATGTATGCAGAGACTTCAAAAGAAGAAGCTGCTGCCATTTTCGCCAATGCATTACAAGGTAATAAAGTATCCATTGAGGATGAAAAGAAATACAAAGCATTCACGATGACATTCTTAGGCGGACTTTATCACGAATTAGGCTGGGCAATGCAATTCCACATTAATGCATTACGCAACAACAACGCAAGAATGTTTGAATTAATGGGCCCAGATACAGGCTGGGATTCGATCAATGATGAGCCAATTGCTAAGCCGTTATCAAAATTATTGAGTTCAATCGAACAGAGCAAGGGACTTCCAAGAACAATCATTTACTCATTAAATGCAAACGATAACGATATCATTGCTACCATGATTGGTAATTTCCAAGGCGGAGGCATCGCTGGAAAAATTCAATTTGGTACAGCATGGTGGTTTAACGATAACAAAGAAGGCATGCTTGCTCAAATGAAGTCATTATCCAATCTTGGACTATTCAGTCGTTTTATTGGAATGCTGACTGATTCAAGAAGTTTCCTATCTTATACAAGACATGAGTATTTCAGAAGAATTGTTTGTGGCTTAATTGCTGAGTGGGTTGAAAATGGAGAAGTACCAAATAACATCGAATTTTTAGGTAAGATTGTTCAAGGTATTTCTTACAATAATGCCAAAGAATATTTTGGTTTTGATCTATAAAATAAAAGGCTCTGTTAACATTTAAAATAGCTAAAAATAAAAAAAGGAATCCCATCTCTTTATGCAGGTTTACTTTGCGGATAAGACCAGCATGAAGGAGGAGATTCTAGAAAAATTTATATCGTTTTCATTATATCAGTAAATTGTTAATCATTTCAAGTACAGTAGTATACAAGGAGGCTAATTTATGGCAGAAAATCTTGCTCGTAAATTAAATACAGAAACGAACCAAGAAATAAAAACAATTCCTACAAAAGAGAAAGCTCTGTATGGATTTGGTGACTTTGGTAATGGATTTATGTTTGACTTAGGTCAGTCTTATTTAATGCACTTTTATACCGACGTTGCAGGCATTAGTGCCGTTGCAGCAGCTGGTGTTTTCTCTCTAACTAAAATCTTCGATGCGTTTATGGATCCTTTGGCAGGATCACTTATTGACTCAAGGGCAGCTGGACCACGAGGTAAATTCCGTCCTGTCATGATGCTTTCTGCTATTATCCTTGCCGTTTTGACGGTTGTTACATTTACGATGCCAAACCTTTCAATGGGCGGAAAAATCGCTTGGGCGTACGGAACCTACATGGCTTGGGGTCTTGTCTATTCATTTACAAATGTACCTTATGGATCTTTGGCATCTGTTATGACGAGGGATGTCGGTGAACGATCATTTATGGCTTCAACCCGTCAGGCTGGTTCTATCGGGGCACAATTGGTTACAGGCGTGGCATTTGTACCGATTTTAGCAATGTTCTCAAGTCCGAAAATTGGTTATCCTGTTACTGCTGCCATTATGGCATTTATCGGTATTATCGGTTTCTTTATCTGTTACAAAGGTACGAAAGAACATATTAAAGTTGAAAATGCTAAAGGAAAAGAAAAAGCATCAGCAAAAGACTATTTCAAAGTTGTATTCACGAACCGTCCATTATGGTGCTTGGTATTAATGACATTGTTCACCATTTCAGCAATGAATACGAATAATGCAATGATGATCTATTTCTGCCAATACAATCTTGGACATGTTGGCCTGCAGCCAATTATTAACTTTATCCAAATGGGTAGTTCGGTTGTAGGTATCACTTTAATTCCATTTTTAGTTCGTCGTTTTGGCAAAAAGAAAACAGCAATGGCTGGATTACTAATTGGGGTCGTTGCTGATGGTTTAAACTTCGTGATTCCAACAAATATTTATTCTTTTATCGTATTAGTATCAATCGGTTATGCAGCTTTAGCTATTTCAAATGGTGTAACATGGGCGTTTGTTTCAGATGCGATTGATTATGGTCATTGGCATACTGGTGTTCGTAAAGAAGGCGTTACCTATGCTGCGTTCAACTTCTCTCGTAAAATCGCACAATCACTTGCTGCTATTGTTTCTGCCGGTGTTCTTGCGGCAACTGGATATATTGCTAACGCACATCAAACTGCAGGTACGCTTCTAGGAATTAAAGGTACAATGACCCTTTATCCAGCGGTTGCATTATTGCTTGCAGCGATCATTATCGGCGTTTTATACAATTTGTCCGATGATAAGTTCAAAAATATTGCTAACGACTTAAATAACGGACGTTGGGAAAAAGGAACTTTCTAATCAGGAATTAATATGATTAATAATAAAAGGCGAGAGATTACTTTGTAATCTCCCGTCTTTTAGATAAATATTTTTGCAAGAGTTTAAAATTATGATTGTCCTGAGATACTGTTAACGTTTACAATAGAACTATACTTCCTGGTAAGATTCATGTAGGCGTAAGACAAAGGGTGAATAAAAGTGGTTACAATTAAAGATATTGCAAAGCTGGCCAACGTTTCCCATACGACGGTATCACGAGCATTAAATGACAGCCCGTTAATTAAGCCAGGAACGAAGAAAAAAATTTTAGAAATAGCGTCTCAATTAAACTATACGCCTAACTTTAATGCAAAGAGTCTCGTGATGCAAAAATCTCATACCATTGGCCTTTTCTTTACGAGCATATCCAATGGTACGTCACCTAGCTTTTTTGCAGATACTGTAACAGGTGTTAATAGTATTATTAATGAGAACTACAATTTATTTGTTAGAGGAATTGACGATTATAAAGACTTTTCAACCATCCACCATAAAAGATTTGATGGAATTATCTTGATGAGCCAGCGGGAAGTTGACAATGCCTTTATCTATCATGTGCTTAATCAAAAAATTCCAATTGTCGTTATTAATAGAGAAGTCGATGACCAATCTATTATCAATATTTTATCTAACGACCGTGAAGGTTCTTGTCAGGCTGTTAAGTATTTAGTCAAAAAAGGCCATAGGGATATTGCGATCATTGAAGGGATCAAAGGCTTTAAATCGACATTGGAACGTAGGGAAGGTTATTTACAAGCATTAATTCAGCAGAAAATTCCAATCCGAAATGAATATATCGTTCAGGGGAATTATGATATGCAAAGCGGATATAGGGCAATGGAAAAACTGCTTTCCTTGAAAAATCCTCCAACAGCTGTCTTTTGTTCCAACGATGACATGGCAGTAGGAGCCCTCAATGCCGCATTTGCAAAAGGATTAAATGTACCAAAGGATATCTCTGTGATCGGTTTCGATGATATTCAAATAGCACAATACACGAATCCATCACTAACAACGGTTAAAAAACCAATTGAAAAAATTAGCAGACTTGGCGCAGAAAAGATCTTAGAAATTGTTGAAAATACGGAACAAAAAGGTGAAAAGATATTTGTTGAAACAGAGTTAATAAAAAGAAAAACCGTTGCATCCAGGAAATAAATGATCCCGTTTACAATAAAAAGGGACTTGTAAACGGGATTATTAATAAAGTAAAATGTTAACGTGTGCATAACCAAAATGGAGGAATGAAAAATGCAAAGACTGAGCAAAAGTACTGTAGAACCTCATAAAAACTATCCGGAAAAGGTACTTCAATTTGGCGAAGGGAACTTCTTAAGGGCGTTCGTTGATTGGCAAATCGATGTTCTTAACAAAACAACTGATTTTAATGGTAGTGTGGTGGTTGTTCAGCCTCTAGGCCAGGGAATGGTTGAAATGTTAAATGAACAAGATGGCTTGTATACCCTTTATTTACAAGGTATTCAGGATGGAAAAGCTGTTAGAGAACATACACTGATCGATTCTATCAGCAGAGGAATCAATTTATATTCTCAATATGATCAATATGTTGAACTAGCTAAAAATCCTGAACTTCGCTTTATTTTTTCTAATACGACAGAAGCTGGCATTGCATACGACGAAACAGACCGATTAGAAGACCAGCCGCAAAAAAGCTTTCCTGGTAAGCTAACTGCATTCCTCTATCATCGCTTCCAGGCCTTTAATGGAGATAACAGCAAAGGATTTATCATTATCCCTTGTGAATTAATTGACCGTAACGGAGAAAAATTAAAAGAAATCGTTCTTAAGTATGCAGCTCTTTGGAACCTTGGTGAGGAATTTGTTCAATGGATTAACGACGCCAATACTTTCTGCTGCACCCTGGTTGACCGAATCGTACCTGGTTATCCAAGAGATACAATTGGGGAAATCACTCAAGAGCTTGGTTACCAAGATAATCTAGTAGTAGTTGGCGAAGTGTTCCACTTTTGGGTGATTGAAGGTCCAGCGTGGATTAAGGATGAGTTCCCAGTTCATTTAGCTGGATTAAATACAATTTTTGTAGATGACCAAACACCATATAGAACAAGAAAGGTTCGCATTTTAAATGGAGCACATACAGCGATGACTCCGGTTTCTTATCTATATGGATTAGACACTGTTGCAGAAGCAGTTGAGCATCCAGTAATCGGAAAATTTATTAAAGAAATTATTTTTGAAGAGATTATCCCAACATTGGATCTGCCAATTGAAGAATTAAACTTCTTTGCAAATGCAGTAATTGAAAGATTCATGAATCCGTATGTAAAACATTTCTTAATGAGCATTTCATTAAATTCAATGTCTAAATATGAAACAAGAGACTTGCCATCTTTATTGGAATACATTAACCGCAAAAATGAATTACCTAAAAAACTTGTCTTCTCTCTAGCAGCTCTTATGGCTTTCTATAAGGGAAAAAGAGGAGAAGAAGATATTAATTTGGCAGATGATCAAGATATTCTTGAATTATATAAAGAGCAATGGGCTACATTTGATGGCAGCATTGAGAGTGTAAGATCAATTGTTACGAACGTTTTAGGATATGAAAAGAACTGGAAAATGAATCTAAATGAGGTTCCAGGTTTAACTGACGCAGTAACTAATTATCTTTTTGAAATTGTATCAAATGGAATGGAGAAAGCAGTTGAGGCTGTTTTAGGGGAGAAAGCCAAACAATAAGGGGAGAATCATTCATGTTAGATTTTATTAGAATCAATGAAATCGATAATGTTGTGGTAGCGTTACAGGATTTAGCTAAAGGTCAAACCATTCAAGTGAATGGAAAAGAGGTTGAGTTAAAAGATGATGTAAAGCGTGGCCATAAGGTTGCTATAGATGAAATTCAGGAAAATGAATATGTGATTAAGTATGGTTATCCAATTGGCCATGCAACACAGCCTATCGGTGCGGGTGAGCATGTTCATACTCATAATACAAAAACTAATCTTGATGGCATTGTGGACTACCAATTTAATCAGAAATTAACAAGCAACCCATTTAAAAATGAGAACCTTACATTTAAAGGTTTTAAACGTAAGAACGGCAATGTTGGAATCCGCAATGAACTTTGGATTGTACCAACTGTTGGCTGTGTCAATGGTGTTGCTGAAACAATCATTAAACGTTTTCAAAAGGAAGTTGGCGATATCAGTCCGTTTGAGAATGTCCTCGTCCTGAAGCATAACTATGGCTGTTCACAGCTTGGGGAAGACCATGGCAATACTAGAAGTATTTTACGCGATGCCGTACTTCATCCAAATGCTGGCGGGGTCCTTGTCCTAGGCCTTGGATGTGAAAATAATAACCTGTACGAATTTAAAGAAGGTCTTGGTGAATATGATGAAGACCGAGTGAGGTTTCTTGTTTCCCAAGAGGTTGGCAATGAAATTGAGGCTGGTGTTAACCTTTTAAAAGAAATCTATGAGGCAGCCAAAAGTGATCAGCGCCAAGAAGTGCCATTATCCGAATTGAAAATCGGGTTAAAATGTGGCGGTTCTGATGGCTTATCAGGTATTACGGCAAACCCATTACTTGGAAAATTATCTGATTTCCTAGTAGCCCAAGGCGGAACAACAGTTTTAACAGAAGTACCTGAAATGTTTGGTGCTGAAACGATCCTTATGGAACGTGCTGAAGACAAAGCAGTATTTTCTAAGACAGTTGATTTAATCAATGACTTCAAAGAATACTTCATGGCAAGCAACCAGCCTGTTTATGAAAATCCTTCTCCAGGAAATAAAGCAGGAGGTATTACAACATTAGAGGATAAATCTCTTGGTTGTACGCAAAAAGCTGGAACATCAGTTGTTACAGACGTCCTAAAATATGGAGAAAGATTGAAGACAAAAGGTTTAAATCTTTTAAGTGCCCCAGGAAATGACCTTGTTGCTGCATCTGCGTTAGCATCAGCAGGCTGTCAGCTAGTTCTATTTACAACTGGCCGCGGAACTCCATTTGGCACCTATGTTCCAACGATGAAGGTTTCAACGAATACTCCATTATTTGAAGCAAAGCCACATTGGATTGACTTTAATGCAGGAGTATTACTAGAAGAATCAGCAGATACAGTATTGCGTAACTTCATTGATTATGTCATTCAAGTAGCTAGTGGTGAACAAGTGAATAACGAAAAGAATGACTTCAGAGAAATTGCGATTTTTAAAACTGGTGTAACTTTATAATGTGAACCAATTAGTTGGGGACATAGTCCCCAGCTAATTATTATGTGCATTTTTATTAGAAAAATTTGGGGGTGTTTAGTGTTGAAAAAGGACTTACTTTCATTATTAGAAATAGAAAAGGTTGTTGCGATTATTAGAGGAATTCCCGATGGCAGCGGGGAACAAACGGCAAAGGCATTGTTAGCAGGCGGAATTTCATTTTTGGAAATTACACTTAATACAAATGGCGCATTGAACATGATCGATGAATTAAAAGGGAAACTAGGGAGTCAAATGCGAGTTGGAGCAGGTACTGTCCTAAATCTTAAGATGGCTAAGGAAGCGGTACAAGCAGGGGCAGAGTACTTAATTTCTCCAAATTTAGATGAATCAGTTTTAGCTTATGGCTTAGAACAAGGTGTGGATGTATGGCCGGGAACATTGACACCTACGGAGATTGTTCGTGCTTACGAACTTGGGGCCACTGCTGTTAAGGTTTTCCCAATCGGTTCAATGGGAATGAAATATATTAAAGATATACGCGGACCGCTAAACCATATCCCAATGATGGTAACTGGCGGAGTCAACCTTGATAATATGAAAGAGGTATTGGGCTATGGAGCCATCGCAGTCGGCTTAGGTGGAAATTTGGTTAACAACAGTTTGATTAAACAAGGTAATTTTGAGGAAATTACCAAATTGGCAAAAGCTTATACTAATCTTGCCAAAGAAGTGTAATGATTTTTTAGGAATAATCATCATTCACCATCATAAAACACTAATGGGTGCTTTACCTGTGTTTTATGATGGTTTTTTGTACTTTCGTTTTTTCTCAAGGGGGGATTGTTTTGAGTGTCCATTATGATCCAAAGGAAAGAATTTTCCATTTAAGAGGAAAAGATACGAGTTACGTGATACAAATTATTAGAGATGGATACTTAGCGCATCTATACTGGGGAAAACGATTAAATCATTTCTATAGCAAGAACCCTATAAGATTTGTTAAAAGGGGATTTTCCCCTAACCCTGAACCATCCGATCAGTCTTTTTCTCTAGATACCCTGCCACAGGAATACCCTGCCTACGGAAATACAGATTTCAGAACACCAGCCTATCAAATTCAATTAGAAAATGGATCAACCATCACAGACCTGCGATATAAAAACCATTCTATTTTTAAGGGAAAACCAAAATTAAGCGGTTTGCCTTCTGTATACGTTGAGGAGGAGCAAGAAGCTGAAACATTGGAAATTATCTTAGAAGATTCACTTATTCATCTCCAAGTAAAACTGACTTATACAATTTTTTCAGAATATAATGCGATAACACGCTCTGTTCACTTTCAAAATCAAGGTGAAGAAAAGCTCAAAATTCTGCGTGCATTAAGCGCCAATGTGGATTTTCGGGATGATCAGTTTGATTTATTAACCTTATATGGATCGCATATCAATGAACGAAATATAGTCAGAAGACCGATTGTCCCTGGAAGTCAACTAATTGAAAGTAGGCGAGGAGCAAGCAGCCACCAGCAAAACCCTTTTTTTGCCTTGCTTAGGAAAAATACTGATGAGGAAAAGGGGGAAGTATACGGGTTCAGTCTTGTATATAGTGGGAATTTTTTAGCGCAGGTGGAAGTTGACCAATTTCATACAGCCAGAGCGTCAATAGGAATAAATCCTTTTGACTTTACCTGGCTTTTAAAACAAAATGAATCATTTCAACTCCCCGAAGTTGTCATGGTTTATTCTGATGAAGGATTAGGGGGGATGTCCCGTACTTACCATGAACTTTATCGGACACGTTTGTGCAGAGGTACATATCGGGACCTAATCCGCCCAACTCTCATCAATAATTGGGAAGCAACTTATATGAAATTTACAGCAGAAAAAATCATCGAAATTGCCAAGGCTGCCCAGGAAGTAGGGATTGAATTATTTGTGCTCGATGATGGCTGGTTTGGTAAAAGAGATAATGCAAAAAGCTCACTGGGTGATTGGGTAGTAAATAAACAGAAACTCCCGAAGGGGTTAGCTGATCTAGCAAAAAGAATCCGAAAAATGGGATTGGAATTTGGTTTATGGTTTGAACCTGAAATGGTATCAGTTGATAGTGATCTTTATAGAAAACATCCTGATTGGTGTTTACATGTTCCGAATCGCAGAAGGTCAGAAGGCAGAAATCAGCTTGTGCTTGATTTGTCCAGAACAGAAGTCTGTGATTATATTATTGCTGCTGTCTCCAATGTTTTGCAAAGTGCACCAATTACCTATGTGAAATGGGATATGAATCGTCATCTAACAGAAATTGGTTCAGAAACACTGTCCGCTGAACAACAACGTGAGACTGCCCACCGATATATCTTAGGCCTTTACCGTATCATGGACGAAATCACATCCAGGTTTCCTGATATATTATTCGAAAGCTGTTCGGGCGGCGGCGGCCGCTTCGACCCTGGTATGCTTTATTACATGCCGCAAGTCTGGACGAGTGATAATACCGATGCTGTCTCCAGATTGAAAATTCAATATGGCACAAGTATTGTGTACCCTCTAGTTACGATGGGGGCACATGTATCTGCAGTGCCCAACCATCAGGTAAAGCGGGTGACCTCATTAGACATGCGTGGAAATGTAGCGATGTCTGGCAACTTCGGGTATGAGCTGGACTTAACGAAATTAACGAAAAAAGAAAAAGAAGAAATCAAAAGTCAAATTACATTTTATAAGGATATTCGCCATATCGTTCAATTTGGGAAATTCTATCGCTTGTTGAACCCATTTATCGGGAATCAAGCAGCATGGTTGTTTATTTCTGAGGACAAAACTGAAGTGGTTGTTTTATATTCGCAAATTTTATCACAACCCAATCCGCCGCTTTGCAGTCTAAGGTTAAAGGGGTTAAATCCAAACTTCCTTTATCGGGACACTAAAACAGGAGAAGTCTATGGCGGAGATGAATTAATGTATGCAGGAATTGCCATTCCCCAATTGAAGAGTGATTTCAATAGTGTAATTTGGAGTTTTAGGCGAATTAAATAAGGCTCCCATGCGCACAAGGCAATGGAAGCCAATTGTCTAAAAATCTCTTGTAAATGTATCAGGATCTGGTCCTACACGTTCATCTTTGTTTAAGCTATTGATTCTTTCCATATCTTCAGCAGACAGTTCAAAATCAAAAATATCTGCATTTGCAATGATTCGTTCTTCCTTAATAGATTTAGGAATTATAACTACTTCATTTTGTAAATCCCAGCGAAGGATTACCTGTGCTACTGATTTGTTATACTTTTGGCCAATTTCGATAAGGGATGGGTCGTTAAATAATTGGCCTTGTTTTAAAGGTGCCCATGCTTCAATTTGAATTCCTTCTTTTTTACAGAATTCACGAAGTGCTGCTTGGTTAAAGGATGGGTGAAGTTCAACCTGGTTTACCATTGGCTTGATTTCGGAATGTGCGATTAAATCCTCTAAATGGTGGATTTGGAAATTAGATACACCGATGGCGCGAACACGTCCATCTTTATATAATTTTTCAAGTGCTTTCCAAGTTTCACGATACTTATTTTTATCTGGGCCAGGCCAGTGGATCAAATAAAGATCAAGGTAATCCAGCTGTAGTTTATCAAGACTTGTTTCAAACGCTTTTAGAGTTGAATCATAGCCCTGATCGTTGTTCCAGACCTTTGTCGTGATAAAAAGCTCTTCACGAGGAACACCAGCTTCTCTAATTGCTTGTCCAACACCAGCTTCATTTTGATATAAAGCTGCTGTATCAATACCGATGTAGCCATTTTTTATAGCTGCTTTTACAGCTTGAATGACTTCTTCACCTTCTTGGACTTTGTATACGCCAAGACCAAACCATGGCATTTTAACGCCATTATGTAATGTTGTGGTGTCCTTTAAGCTTGTTGGCATATTCATTCCTCCTTTTTATGTAAGAACCGATTTTAATTATCTCATGATTTTCCAAAACATGAAAACGTTATGATAAATATAAATGGGTTAATATTGAAGTTACGTTGATTCCAAGAAAAATGAAATTATAATATACTTGAGAAAAATTTTTTTAGATCTAAAGAGGTGCCAACATGGGAAGAAAAAGATATCAAAATTATGATAAAGTGGAGAACAAAAACACTTTTTCGGATATGTTAAGGTGGTCAAAAGAGCGGAAGAACAAGATAAAAGATTTAACAACACAAATACCACATTCAGATAGTAAAGAGATTGAATTCTTGCAGAAAAATAAACAAGATCTTTCAATAACATGGATTGGCCACTCCACATTTTTGATTCAGTTTGAGGGGATAAATATTTTAACAGACCCAGTGTGGGCTAGTAGGATGGGGCTCCAAAAACGTTTAACTAAACCTGGTTTAACGATTGAACAACTCCCTGAAATTGACGTTGTCTTGATTTCCCATGGACACTATGATCATCTTGATTTTCCCACATTGAAGAAATTAAATGGGGATATTACCTTTTATGTACCAATCGGGTTAAGAACGAAGTTTATAAAAAAAGGATATCTTAATGTAATCGAGGCAAATTGGTGGGAAACGTTCTCTCATGATAACTTAAAACTAACATTTGTCCCAGCCCAGCATTGGACGAAAAGAACCTTAACAGATACGAATACTTCTCATTGGGGCGGCTGGATAATAGAGGCAACGGAAATGAATCACAATGTTTATTTTGCTGGGGATTACGGCTATTTTAGAGGGTTTAAAGAAATTGGCGAGCGTTTTCCAGTTGATATTGTCTTAATGCCAATTGGAGCATATGAACCAGAGTGGTTTATGAATATCTCCCATATTAATCCGGAAGATGCGATTAAAGCATTTTTGGAGCTAAAGGGAAGAATTTTTATTCCGATGCATTATGGTGCCTATCGACTGGCAGATGATACGGGCCCAGAGGCTTTAGAGAGGTTGATGAAAGAATGGAAACGATTAGAACTGGACTCTGGGCAATTAGCTGCCCTTAAAATTGGTGAGACATTGCGGATTGATAGGGAAATGTAATTTTTATATACAATGTTTACGAATGGAATATTTAGTCTTCACTAATTTGTTAAATATCATGAAAATGAATCCGAAAAACACCGCTAAAATATGTATATAAATATAGTTCGTGACTTAAAGGCGGGAAAAAATTGAGTAAACTCTCCCCATTAAATGAAGACATAGAAAATTTACATTTAAGAATAAAAGAGTTAGAGAACAGAGAGGAAGAGCTCTTGAAAGTTCTCAGAATTCATGAGGCATTGCACTTAGGAATTTTAAATGCCCTGCCAATTAATATATTTTTGGAAGATCGTGAGGGCAGGACCATTTTTGCTAATGATACTACGTGCGATATGAACGGCAAAAGTTTAGAAGAGCTCATTGGAAAGACTGTTTTTGATTTTTTCCCTAAAAAAATTGCTGAAAATCAACGAGCTATGGATCTTGAAGTCTGGAAGCAACGGAATTTAATCACCAAGGAAGTAAAGGTTAATTTTTCAGGGGAAGAAAAACATATGCTTACCGGAAAAACAATCATTCATTTAAAAGAATCGAACAATGATTATATGCTTGGATTTGGCCTAGATATAACGGATCGAATAATAGCAGAAAGATTGATTAAGCATATGGCCTACCACGATACATTAACCGATCTTCCAAATCGGCGTTTTGTCGAAACCTTTCTGGCTGATTATACGAAGCATAACAATATAAATAAACAAAATATGCTGGGGATTGTATTACTTGATCTTGATCGATTTAAAGTGATAAATGATAGTCTGGGGCATCATGCTGGTGATATGCTTTTACAAGCTGTCTCAAATCGGTTAATCAATTCTGTTGGGGAGAAGGAAATTACCGCCAGAATCGGCGGCGATGAATTTATTATCTTAATTCCAAATATGCAACATCGAGATGAAGCGATGTATGTTTGTGAAAAAATAATGAGAAGCATGGAAGACGACTTTGAGATTTATGGTCAAAAATTGAATGTGACAACAAGTATTGGGATTAGTTTATATCCTAAGCACGGGAATGATCTTAATACATTGGTAAAAGGTGCCGACCTTGCCATGTATCAATCTAAGGATAAAGGGAGAAATTGTTATACCTTATTTTCATCTACAATGAGAGACTGCGCAATTGAACGAATGGATAAGGAAATACTCTTAAGACAGGCATTAGAGACCAATGAGTTTGTTTTATTTTACCAGCCGAAAATTGAAATAGCGACGAATAAAATCTATGGCATGGAGGCATTAATTCGCTGGAGGAATGATGATCAAATTATTTCTCCAGATTCTTTTATCCCGTTGGCAGAAGAAACAGGGTTAATCATTACAATTGGCGAGTGGGTTCTACGTCAGGCCTGCACCGATTGTAAGTCATGGCATGATCAAGGATTATCCCATTTATCTGTTAGTGTAAATATTTCTCCGCAACAGTTTAAACGCCAAAATATCGAAGAATTAGTAAGTTCTATTCTTCAGGAAACAGGCTTGCCTCCATCGGCATTGGAGCTTGAATTGACGGAAGGTATTATTATGCAGGATCCTGGTAATGCATCCTTTATTATTTCAAATCTAAAAGCATTGGGGATAAAAATTTCGATCGATGATTTTGGAACAGGCTTCTCATCATTGGGTTATTTGAAGCAATTTCCAATTGATATATTAAAAATTGATAAGTCATTTGTAACAAATCTAGAATGGGACGAGACAAACGCTTCGATTTCTACTGCTGTTATTTCACTTGCTCATAGTTTAAAACTAGAGGTTGTTGCAGAAGGAATTGAAAATGAGGAGCAATTAACATTTTTTAGAAATCATGGGTGTGATTTTGGCCAAGGTTATCTGATCAGTAAACCAGTTGAAATGGATATGGTGATGAATCTTATTAAAGAGAAATATATAAAAGTTAATTAGTAAAAAGTATGTTAACGTTAACATACTTTTTACATTTTAAAAAAAGAGTGTCAACATTTTTGGTGATACCCTTGAGTTCTATACCAGATAGCGGAAATAAATGTAAGCAGTACAAATAATAATGGATAAAACCATTATCGGAAAAGCCACTAAAAGGAATTTTCCAAATGAGATTGGATAGCCTTCTTTTGCGGCTAGACCAGCGACAATGACATTTGCGCTTGCTCCTATAAGCGTTCCGTTTCCTCCAAGACATGCACCTAGGGCAAGGCTCCACCATAGTGGTTCTAAATGATGAATGCCCAATTCCCCCATATCCTTTATCATGGGAATCATGGTTGCCACAAATGGAATGTTATCGATGAAAGCCGAAGCAATTGCGCTAACCCATAAAATTAAAATGGAGGTGGATTTTAAGTTCCCTCCAGTCAAATGCACCGAATAATCCGCTAATAGGGATATAACACCCGTTTCAATTAATCCCGAGACAAGGACAAATAAACCGATAAAAAAGAAAATAGTTGTCCATTCGACTTTATGGAACGCTTTTTCGAGAAATTTTTCTCCTGTTAGTAATAACAAAAGAAACGCTCCCGCAAGTGAAACTGTCGCTGATTCTAAATGAAAAAGCTGATGAAGGAAAAAGCCGATAATGGTGAGGCCAAGTGTAATGAGTGATTTTATCAATAATGCTGAATCTGTTATTTCTTCCTTTTCATCTAAGTCCATTAAGTTTTCTTTTAGTTCCTTCGAAGTCTTAAGGGACTTTCGATAAATAAAGGCCAAGATTCCCATGTTAATTACTAATACGATAAACGAAATAGCTGCTAGATTATTTATAAATTGAAGAAATGTTAGTTCCTTTACAGCACTGCCAATCATGATATTTGGCGGATCGCCAATAAGTGTTGAAGTTCCGCCAGCATTGGATGCGATTATTTCCGTTATTAAATAAGGAATTGGGTTCACCCTTAACTGTCTTGTAATGCTAAACGTAACTGGCACCATTAAGAGAACGGTGGTTACATTATCTAAAAATGCGGAACCCACTGCTGTAATAAGACCAAGGACAAGCAGAATTTTTAAAGGATCACCGTGTACTTTTTTTGCTGCCCATATGGCTAAATAATTAAACAATCCTGTTTCGGCTGTAATCGAGACAATAATCATCATACCTGTCAAGAGACCAATTGTATTAAAGTCAATATGGTGCAGTGCTGTTTCTTGATCAATAATTCCAAGGATCACCATCAAAATACCACCAGCCATACTGATAATTGTTCGGTGAATTTTTTCTGTTACGATAAAGGCATAAGTGACTAAAAATACCCCAATAGCAATAATAGCTTGATTAGTCATTTTTCATCTCCTCTTCAATTATGGTGTTAAAAGGTATTATTTCCTAGGCTATGTTAAAGGACATTGTTGATTTTTTAGCCCTGTTGATTGGAGCGGAGGGCACTCGACTCCTGCGAGATATAGAGGTCTCTGGAGACCCCACAGGCGCCTATGGCGCCGAGGAGGCTCCAGGACCTCCCCGCGGAAAGCGAGTGCCTGGAGCGGAAATCAACAGCCTAATTTAACACAGCCATTTCCTAAAAAAAGACAGGGGGAGCCTGCAATGGCAGACTCCCCCTAAAATAACACCGATATTTTTTCTTTTAACTATATCGGAATATTTGCCAGGTGTAAATATGCAGGGTTTCTAAATGCCGATGATGGGGAAAATGAAAAAAGCTATATGCTCTGCTAAAGGACAGAAATTTGTCAAAAATATATGTAAAATCCGTGAAAAAAACCGCTTTCAATAAACAAATTAGATAAAGTTTTTTATAATGATGTCTGTGAAAGGTGGAATAATCAAATGAACATTACAACCATTATCGAATTAGAAAATGAAGAATTTGAAAAAATGGCGGGAGCCAAGCTGGTTTTTGCGCAAGAACAAATCGATGAACATATCATTGAGACATGTGTAGATTACTTACAAGCAGATGATTCAAAGGAAATTCTTACTCCAGAAGCTGCAATACAAGTGGTATTTGATCAACTTAAACAAGAAGGTGTTGTACCACAGCAGGTAGAAGACTTTTCATTCGAAATGCCTTCTTGCGGACAATTAAGAAAGAAAACACAAAGTGAATATGATATACCACAAAAAGTTATTCTCTCTTTTATCAGCTAAGAAGAAGTTCAGTGAGCTTCTTTTTTTTGGCTAATATGGAAGGATAAATTTTTTATCAAAATTTATCCTTCCATATGTCGCATAAGTGCAACTACGCCTCTGTCTTCGCCCTTAGGGGCTCGCCAATCGGCGAGTTTTCTTTACTTTCAACAAGATTATAACCTTTTACAATCTTGTGAACAGAGGTGTTGGATAAAGTAAAATTTTAACTCATAATTTATAATGTAGATGAACATCAAGAAATTTTTTTCTACAGGTATATAAATGAAAACGCTTACATAATGAAAAAGGAGGCGGCTCTTTGCGAAGGATTACAATCATAACAGGATATTTTGGCAGTGGAAAAACTGAAATTGCTATTAATCTGGCATTGCAAGAAACCTTAAATTACAAAAAGGTGGCTATTAATGATCTAGATGTTGTGAATCCATATTTTCGGTCAAGAGATCTCGCAGATCTTTTTCAACTATACAGTATTGACCTAATTTCTCCTAAAGGCCGCCTTTCGAAAAGCGATTTACCGATTGTGTCCGGCGAATTCTTTCGTGTATTGCACGACCCTGACTATCGGATCATTATTGATGTCGGAGGAGATAAGGAAGGGGCGTTAGTCCTTGGGCAATATTATCACGAATGGCAGGATTTAAAGCCTGTGATGCTATTTGTTTTAAATTGTTTTCGTCCCGAGGTAAGTACCTTGGAGGGAGCATTAGAGGTAATTAAAAGAATTGAAAATGCCTCCCGCTTAAAAGTATCAGGAATCATCAATAATGCAAATATTGGCCAAGCAACAACAATGGCCGAAGTTTGTAAAGGCTCTGATCAAAGTTTATCTTTAGCTGAAAAGCTTAACGTTCCAGTTATTTGTACATGTATTTCCTCTCATCTTAGAAAGGAAGCAGAGGATTTTGCATCAGACCATCATGTAAAGTTTATTAAAAGATATTTGAAATTGCCGTGGGAAGGGTAGGGAACCTCATGGAAACCAAAGTCGCCTTTAATGAAATTTTTTGTAAATCATGTGGATTGTGTATTCAAATATGCCCAACCAATGTTATTTCTTTAGCCTCTTACATTAATGCAAATGGCTATCGTTCGGCAACAGTAGTTGACCAGGAACATTGTATCAGTTGTGCAAAATGTGGCCAAGTATGCCCAGACTCCGTTATTACCGTTTACAAACCCGAAAAGCAAAGACAAACAGTTTAAGGCTAAACTGCGAAGGGAGAAGAAACGCATGGAAAAAGTATTGATGAAGGGAAATGAAGTGATTGCAGAAGCAGCAATTAACGCAGACTGCCGATTTTTCTTCGGTTATCCAATCACACCGCAAAGTGAATTAATTGCTTATATGGCAAAAAGGCTTCCAGAGGTGGATGGGGTATTTTTACAGGCAGAAAGTGAAATTGCAGCGATTAATATGGTATACGGGGCAGCGGGGACTGGGGCACGAGTAATGACCTCTTCTTCCAGCCCAGGCTTTAGTTTAAAGCAGGAAGGAATCTCTTACCTGGTAGGTGCCGAGCTTCCGCTGTAATCGTCAACATCATGCGTGGCGGTCCCGGTCTTGGAAATATTCAGCCTTCCCAAGCCGATTATTATCAGGTAACAAGAGGAGGAGGTCATGGTGATTATAATACCGTTGTTTTAGCACCATCCAGCCTTCAGGAAATTGTTGAACTCACCCAGGAAGCATTTGATATTGCGGACTGTTACCGCAATCCTGTCATTTTAGCGGGTGACGGACTGCTGGGCCAAATGATGGAACCAGTTGAGTTCTTTCCGCTTGAAAAAAGACAGCCAACTGAAAAAAATTGGGCTACCACTGGAACACGCGGCGATGGGGATCCAAAAATCATCACTTCCTTAGAGTTGGATGCAGAAAGCTTAGAGAAGAGAAACGTTGCATTGCAGCAAAAGTTTGCTGAAATGAAGAAAAGAGAAGTGCGTTATGAAACTTACAAAACGGAGGATGCAGAAATCATTATTGTAGCCTATGGAACCATTGCTCGAATTGCCCTGAATGCCATTAAACATGCAAGGCAGGCGGGAATGAAGGTGGGGCTGATCAGACCGATTTCTCTCTGGCCATTCCCGGAAAAACCATTCGTCGAAACCAGAGAGAATGCTAAGGTTTATATCTCCATTGAAATGAGCGCAGGACAGATGATTGATGATATCAAACTTGCAGTAAATGGATATGCACCAGTAGAGTTTTTCGGACGAACCGGTGGAGTGGTTCCGACTCAAGAAGAAATCTACCTTAAACTGATGACGGTTGCCGGGGTGTGTTAGCATGAGTTCCAAAACCTTATTTAAAAAAACAACAGGATTGACGGAAAAGCCTACCCACTATTGCCCAGGCTGTACACATGGAGTGATTCACCGCCTTGTCGGCGAAGTTTTAGAAGAGATGGATATTTTAGAAGATACGATCGGTGTTGCTTCAGTAGGATGTTCCGTCTTGGCCTATGAGTATTTTAATTGTGATATGACCCAGGCAGCCCATGGACGGGCTCCCGCTGTTGCAACTGGAGTAAAGCGGGCCTTGCCAGATCGATTTGTCTTTACTTATCAAGGAGATGGCGACCTCGCTTCGATTGGAATGAGTGAAGTGATTCATGCGGCGGCAAGAGGAGAGAAGATTACTGTTATTTTTGTTAACAATGCGATATACGGAATGACCGGCGGGCAAATGGCTCCCACTACATTAATTGGACAAAAAACAGCAACATCACCATATGGTCGTGACGAAAGCGTCCAAGGGTTCCCGATCAGGGTTTGTGAAATGCTAGCCACATTGGATGGAGCAGCATACATTGAAAGAGTGTCTCTCCATGACGTACCGCATATTATGAAAGCGAAAAAAGCGATTCGAACAGCTTTTGAAACGCAGAAAAACCGACTCGGATTTTCGTTGATTGAAGTGTTGGCAACATGTCCGACGAACTGGGGTCTTTCCCCTCAAGAAGCACTCCAATGGGTTAAGGATCAGATGATGCCAGTTTTTCCACTAGGTGTTTACAAAAACAAAAACGCAGGTCAAGAGTAAAAGGAGCGATTAGGGATGCTGGAAGAAATCATTATCGCTGGCTTTGGCGGTCAAGGGGTTATGTCAATGGGACAACTTCTTGCTTATGCGGGAATGCTGGAAGGAAAACATGTTTCCTGGCTTCCTTCATATGGCCCGGAACAAAGAGGGGGAACCGCAAACTGTTCGATTGTGGTGAGTGATGAGCCAGTAGGCTCACCCGTTGTTTCAAGACCATCGACAGCTATTATCTTGAATAATCCTTCATTTGAAAAATTTGAACCGCATATTCGGCCAGGAGGATTACTCATTCTTAATTCATCATTGGTTACCCGAATAACCACACGAGAAGATATTAAGGTCATTGAAGTACAGGCCACTCATGTGGCAAATGAGTTAGGAAATTCAAAAGTAGCCAATATGATTTTACTTGGAACATACTTAGCTAACGTACCATTTATTTCATTACATTCCGTGGTTCAGTCTTTAAATAAAGTATTATCACCAGAAAAAAATCATTTAATAGAATTAAACATTAAAGCTCTCGAGAAAGGCGCTACATTTGTCCTTGAACATATATCTTAAACTAATAGGCCTAAGCCATTGACGATTTTTTGCAGGAATTTTTTTTATGCTGCTGCGTTTGGCTTAGGCCTTTTGTTGTACATACTCCTAAATAGTTAACACAAAATAAATAAAGTGTGATTCAATGCACTTAATTGATAATCATTTTCAATTACAATGAAGTCAATCAAGTAATTAGGAGGAAATTCATCATGCAAATGCAATCCGTTAAAGCCTACCAAGAATATAATGAGGAAAAATTTACAAAAAGAGTCATTTTTAATAATGGAGAAAGCACAGCATTTGTTCTGAACTTTATGCCTGGACAAAAACTTCCCGCTCATAAGCATCCAGGGGCAGAGGTTTATCTTTTCGTTTTAAACGGAAATGGAACGATCATCATTGATGGAAAAGAGACAGAAGTGACAGCATCGGATTTAACTCACACAAGTGATAAAGAAGAACTGGCATTTACAAACAGCGGAAGTGAGCCTGTCAGCTTGTATGTTGTAATCAGCAAAGTGCCAAATCAAGAATATGCAAAAGATATTTAAAGCCAGCGATTAAGCTGGCTTTTTCTCTTTTTGTTTGGCTTTAATCCCGAAAAACCACCAATTCCAATCACCCAGCAGTTTCATTAATGCAGGGACCAGCACCATTCGAACAATGGAAGCATCTATGAAGATAGCGGTCGCAATGCCAACGCCAAGTTGTTTAACTGGCATCACACCGGTAAAAGCAAAGGCCCCAGTTACAACAATCATGATTGCCGCAGCTGAAGTGATAATTTTACTTGTATAGGTCAATCCTGACACTGTGGCAAAACTATTGTCACCTGTATTTAAATAAAATTCTTGGATCCTGGATATCAAGAAAACTTCATAATCCATTGACAAGCCAAACACAAGGCTAAATACAAATACTGGCAGAATGAGTGCGATATCCACCGGCTTCATTCCAAAGTGGCCCTGTTGGTAAACCCAAACGACAATTCCAAATGTACAGCTAAGGCTCAACACATTCATCAAGATTGCCTTTAGCGGAATTAACAAGGAACGAAAGGCTGCCATTAAAATGATGAAGGTAGTCCCAAATATGAGTAAAAGTCCATAAGGAGCCTTATTAAAAATTTCATCAAAGATTTCTTGTTCAAACTTTATTTGACCGCCAAAATAGGTTTTTAAGGGCAGATCCTTGTTTGCCCAATTCCTTACCCAAGTGCGGTTCTGTGAGCTATTTTCTGTTTTTAAATAGGTTTCAACCATCATTTTGTTATCCCTGACATAATAAGCTAATAATGGCGTTAGTTGTTGTTTGTTCCCATATGAGAGAAACTGTGAAAGTTGGCTTGCGCTTTTTGCTTTTGTCACCGAAAAAAGGGAATCAACCTGATGAATAAGATGATCTTTTTTTAGTTTATTAATCAACTGAAAAGCCTTTTCTAGATTGGCAGTATCCAGCATTTTTCCTCTGGATTGCAGCACAATCATTATTTTTTTCTCATCAACCTTTTCCTTCGGAATAAACTTGTCCTTAAACGTTTCATAAGCAATTCTTGAAGAATAAGTTTCCGGTAAAGA
Organism: Neobacillus sp. PS3-12; assembly: GCF_030915385.1. Lineage (GTDB taxonomy): Bacteria > Bacillota > Bacilli > Bacillales > Cytobacillaceae > JAEVLT01. The sequence goes on from NZ_CP133268.1 coordinate 3,600,109, forward strand.
ATCAATGCCGGGGATTTTTAAATTCATCTCCCTAGCCGGAATAAGACCTGCCAGGAGAATGATCAAGGCTGTTATCGTCATTAGAACTGGCCTTTTCATCACATACATGGCAAATGAATGCCAAAAGGATGAAGGTGTATCCTTGATTCGAAACAAGCTAAATTTATTAATGCCGTGTCCCATAAATGATAACAGTGCTGGAAGAAAAGTAATGGCTGTGAGAGCAGAAACAAAAACGACCGTCATCCCGCCTAAAGCAACATTTTGAAAAATATCAATTTTGATAAATAACAAACCCGATAAGCCAATAAAGACGCAAAGTCCAGAAAAAATAATTGAACGGCCAGCGGTCGATACTGTTATTTGAATTGCTTCATTAAGTGCATTTTTATTTATCTCTTCTTTAAAGCGATTAATAAAGAGAAGGGCAAAATCAATACTAAGTGCTAAACCAATCATGGGCACAATATTCAAGATAAAAATAGATAAATGGGTGCTGAGACTATAAAAATAGACAATTCCCATTGTTGAAAGGATCGATACAACCCCGATAATAAGTGGAATCGCTGCTGCCACAACCCCGCCAAAGGCCAGAATCAATACAAATAAGGCGATAGGCAGCCCAATCATTTCTGCTTTTGCTAAATCCTCCTGGCTTGCCTTATTTAAATCTTGAACGATGACAGGCTCTCCGGTCATTGTGACAGTAAGACCTGGTTTATTTTTTAACTTTGAGCGTAACCAATTTATTTCTTTACCAAGGTCTTCCGAACTCTTATCAAAGGCTAAAATACCATAGGCATATCGATCTTTCATCATTTCTGCATGACCAAAAGGCATGGTAGTGATTTTAATACTATTTAAACCTTTGATGTTATTGAATGTATCTTCAATAAATTTTATCCATTCTTGATCTTTTATTTGTTTATCATGATGAAAGAGGAGGATAATGGAGGATTTTGGCTGACCGAAGTCCTTTTCTAAAAGACTGTTTGTCTGTTTGTATTCACCTTGATACTCGAAGCCATTTCCACTGAGAACGGTCGGCAGCTTTAAGGCGAAAAATCCAAATCCTACAATTAGGAATACCCAAATAAAGAGTACCCATTTCCGTTTTCGAAATACAGTTTCTCCTAGTTTTTGCAGCAACAGTTTCCCCCCTTTAATTGAATCATACCCTAAATATCTAATTGAATTCTTGGCAAAAATTTTAGAAAAATAATAATTTATACAACACTTTTTTTCTGCAATAAGGAAATAGTAAGGACAATTAAAATTTTTTAAAAAAGGCATATCAGTTTAAGATAATTTGTTATAGTTAAAATTGGGAAATTTATTATGATTTTTTTAGGTAAAAATAAAAGGAAAGGAAGTAATCATAATGACTCAAAATGTAGCTCGTATGATTGACCATACATTATTAAAACCAGATGCGACAGAAGCTGAAATCGTTAAGTTGGTAAATGAAGCCAAACAATATTTGTTTGCTTCTGTTTGTATAAATCCTGCATGGGTAAAAACGGCAGCCGATTTGCTTGTTGATACTCCAGATGTAAAGGTTTGTACCGTGATTGGTTTTCCATTAGGAGCCACAACAACAGAAACAAAAGTGTTCGAAACAAAAAATGCCATTGAAAATGGTGCAACAGAGGTTGATATGGTTGTTAATATCGGTGCACTTAAGGACAAACGAGACGATTTTGTGGAACAAGATATCCGTGCAGTGGTTGAAGCAGCGAAGGGAAAAGCATTAACCAAGGTTATTATTGAAACCTGCTTGTTATCTGAGGAGGAAAAGATAAGGGCTTGTGAACTTGCTGTTAAGGCAGGAGCCGATTTTGTAAAAACTTCAACTGGTTTCTCAACAGGGGGCGCCACCGTGGCTGATATCCAATTAATGCGAAAAACAGTTGGTCCAAACCTAGGTGTAAAAGCTTCTGGCGGGGTTCGCAGCCGCGAGGATGCTCTAGCGATGATCGATGCAGGGGCAACAAGAATTGGTGCAAGTGCTGGCATTTCCATCGTTAAAGGAGAAACATCGACCGCAAATTATTAATTAGAGAAAAAGAGGGCTGGTCATGAAAGAGGTTTTCTTAGCTTTAGTAGCTGGTTTGCTAGTTGGAATTATTTTTAAGTTCCTAAAGCTTCCGATTCCTGCTCCCCCAGTTTTAACGGGAGTCATTGGGATTTTTGGCGTTTATTTTGGCGGCATTATCGCTGACTGGATTGGAAAGCTTATACATTAAAGATGGATAAGAAAGATGGACCAATGGGTGGGAGTGATGAGAATGGAAGAAAAAGAGCTGATAGGCGAAGCAATGAAGGCAAGGGAATTAGCTTATGTCCCCTATTCAAAGTTCAAAGTAGGAGCAGCATTGGTATCAAAGGACGGACAGGTCTTTCATGGCTGCAATATCGAAAATGCAGCGTTTAGTGTAACCAATTGTGCAGAAAGAACGGCATTATTCAAAGCATATTCTGATGGAGTGACATCATTTGAAACTCTTGTTGTTGTAGCTGACACGGATGGACCGGTTTCTCCGTGCGGGGCATGCCGACAAGTCATTTCCGAGCTTTGTGATGCAAATATGGAAGTCATTTTGACCAATTTAAAAGGGGATATTCAGAAAACGACGGTTGCTAAACTTCTTCCGGGCGCTTTTTCGCCAAAGGACTTAAAATAACGAGCGGGAAAAATCCCGCTCGCTTCTTTTTTACATATCGTGCCCATACTATCAGCTTTCCTTTTGATGCCGTGAAACAAACGGGTTTCCGCTTACCCAAAAGCGCCATGGATAATCCTTTGCTTCTCCGGTATTTTCAATCCCGATTCTTTTCCCATGAGAAATGGGTACTGGAGTTATTCCCTTACTAATAAATAAGGGTGGCTCCCAAAAAACGCGTCCATAATCACCCATGGTAATCCCTAATGCTTTTGTCAGCTTTCCTGGTCCGTTTGTAAGATTTCGCTCGGTTGTCATTTTTCTTCTGGCTGATATTAATTCGATGCCGAATAATGGCTCCAAGGCTCTGATTAAGACAGCTTCAGGTTCATCCACACCTGCGCTGACAACATTAATTAAGCAATGGGTATGCATTTGGTATGTATAAACATGCCCTGCCTTAGCAAACATAATTTCGGTTCGCTTTGTCCTGCGATTTTGATAACTGTGCGCCGCACGATCGATTGGTCCTCTATAGGCTTCTGTTTCGACAATAAACCCTGCTGCCATCCCCTCAGGCGTTTCTTTGACCAATACACAGCCTAGCAAAGATTGGGCTAAATCAATCGTAGACTTTTGAAAGAAACTACTGGAAACAGGTACTATTTCATTTATGGCAGGCTTGGATTGATTTAGCTTCACATTTAAAACCTCCAGAATACATCTTTTTAAAAGGAGAAACATCAATGAAAACAATTGGATTTATCGGAGCTGGAAAAATGGCTCAGGCGATGATTTCGGGTATCCTACACACAGACTTACTATCTCCAGAAAATATCATAGCAAGTGCTTTTACGGAAAAAACGCTAATGACAATCAAACAAAAATACCAAATAAGAATAACAAAGATTAATCAAGAGGTTGCCAAATTTGCTGATATTCTCATTTTAGCAGTAAATCCCAATGTTCATACAAAGGTAATCAATGAAATTAAAGGATTAGTCAAACCAGACTCCATTATCATTACCATTGCTGCTGGAGTTACACTTGAAGATTTAAATAAAGCATTCGGACGTAAACTTAAATTTATTCGTACCATGCCCAATACTCCATCATTGGTCGGAGAAGGAATGAGTGTTCTTTGTCCTAATGAGAACGTTGACTCGGAAGACTTAGAACAAGTTGTACAATTATTCAATTCTTTTGGAAAAACTGAATGCCTTACGGAGTCATTAATGGATGCCGTTCCTGCGATTAGTGGTTCTTCTCCTGCCTATGTATATATGTTCATTGAAGCAATGGCAGATGGAGGTGTTCAACAGGGAATACCAAGGAGCCAGGCCTACCGATTAGCAGCACAGGCTGTTCTTGGTGCAGCCCAAATGGTTTTAGAAACAGGAAAACATCCTGGCCAGTTAAAAGACGATGTCTGCACTCCAGGGGGAGTAACAATAGAAGCTGTGGCAAGTCTTGAAAAAAATCAGTTTAGAGGAGCAGTCCTTTCAGCAATGAAAGAATGTACGGATAAAATCAAAAAACTATGAAAAAGGTCCAGATTGGATCTTTTTTCTTCCTCCATAAAAAATACTTATGTAAAGAATATAATTATGTTACTAAAGTTTTTTTAAAATCCCCTCCCATATATCTTTTCATATTTCATTCCTTTATGATTGAATCATTTCCTTTTTCATAATAAACTGAAATCATATAGGTCTATTGGATTATTTTTGGAGTGTTTTTTAATAAATCCAACTTTTGGAGTGTAGAAAATGGGCACTGAAGATAATGAAAATTCACTGTTTCAAAAAGTCAAATCTCGTGATGAAAAAATCCCGCTTATCCAAATAATTGATGACGACATTACCATGCTAATTTTCTTAAAGGATGCTCTTGAAGAAAAAGGATGGATTGTTATTGCCAATACTTCATTAGACAATGCCGTCTCACAGTATTTTGATGTGAATCCGGATTGTGTCATAATTGATGTTCATTTATCGAAGACAAGCGGATTCAAAATATTAGAGGACCTTCAAAATACTAGAAAAATGTTTATACCAAAAATTATGATTAGTGCGGTGGATGACAAAGAAACGAGATTAAATGCTTTTCGGAAAGGGGCAGATGACTTTATATCTAAGCCCATTGATGTAGAAGAGCTGGTGGTCAGAATTGAGAGTCATTTAAAACGTAAACAAATCTATGAGCAATCTGTTTTGATGGATGAACTGACACAATTGTATAATCGTAAATTTCTTAAGGATGTATTTCAAAGTAATATAAATGAGCTTAAACGAAATGATCAATCATTCAGTTTAGCCATCCTGGATATTGATCATTTTAAAAAAATAAATGATCAATTTGGCCATCTAGTCGGGGATCATGTACTTTCCAATTTTGCTGCATTTCTAAAAGAAACAACAAGAAATTCTGATACAGTATTTCGATTTGGCGGCGAAGAATTTGTCATCTTGTTTTCCAATACAAATCTTTCTCAGGCATTCGAGATTGTATCAAGACTTTTAGAAGAATTTTCTGAAAAGAGTTTTCAAGTTAACGGAAAAAATTTTAGGGTTACTTTTTCTGCTGGGGTTCATACGATTTTGACAAATGGAGAGACTTTAGAGACTGCCCTCGACGTGGCTGATCAGGCATTATACAAAGCAAAACAATCTGGAAGAGCCAGAGTAGAAAGTAACAATCAGCTTGTAAAGGATGTCCCTAAAAGAAAACTGTTTATTTCTGTCATTGATGATGATGCGATCATACGTCAGATGCTAGAAAAAATCTTACAATCGATGAAAATTGACCATTATGAAGTAAATGTACAGGCGTTTGCGAATGGCTTAACCTTTTTTCAATCCAACAGGCTTTTAGAGCAGGGGCAGCATTTCTTAATACTTGATGGAATTATGCCGGAAATGGATGGCCTCGAAATCTTACAGAAAGTAAAGGGTAGCCATTATGAACATAACATTCTGGTATTAATGCTCACTGGCAGAAAAAACCAAGAAGATGTTGCCCAGGCATTAAAATATGGCGCTGATGATTATATTACAAAGCCTTTTAATATTTCTGAACTTCAGGCCAGAATGGAACGGCTCATTTATCGAATAAAATAAGCTCTTATAAATCAAAAAAGGTTCTTTCGAATGGGCCTTTTTTGACAAGCAAAAAAACAGGGAATTGTCCCTGTTTTTTAGAAAATGAGATTAATGATGTGATAAATAATTCCTGCTAGTAATGCTGAGATTGGAAGGGTAATGACCCAAGTAATCAACATCCGCTGAGCGGTCCCCCATTTGACTCCTTTAAGACGGTGAGAAGACCCTACACCTAAAATTCCTGAGGAAATAACATGTGTCGTACTTACAGGCAAATGAACATACGTAGCTCCAAATATAATAAATGCTCCCGTTAAGTCTGCAGCGACTCCATTGATTGGGCGGATTTTCATGATTTTTCCGCCAACTGTTTTAATAATTTTCCATCCTCCAATGGATGTTCCAAGCCCCATTGCACACGCACAGGCAACCTGGACCCATAATGGAATATCCGTTGAAGTTACAAAGCCATTGGCAATTAGGGCCATGGTAATGATCCCCATTGATTTCTGGGCATCGTTCGTACCATGTGAGTATGATTGCAAGGCGGCAGTCAGGATTTGAATAATCCGAAAAATGCGATTCGTTTTTGTTAAATTATAGTTTCTAAAGATTACCTTAAAGATACTGTATATGATAAAGCCTACGATAAATGCCAAGATAGGAGAGATCACTAAACCTTCAATAATTTTTAAAAATCCTGCATATTTTAAGGCTGCAAATCCAGAAGCGGCAATGGCAGCTCCGGCAATGGAGCCGATAATCGCATGTGAAGAACTACTTGGAATCCCGAAATACCAAGTAATTAAGTTCCATGCAATGGCGGAAAGTAGAGCGGCGAAGATCACTGCATGTCCATTGTGCATTTTAAAAGGATCAATAATATCAGACGTAATGGTTTTAGCAACTCCAGTAAAGGTTAGGGCACCTACAAAGTTCATGGTAGCCGCTAAAAGAATGGCATGTCGCGGCTTTAACGCTTTTGTAGAAACAGATGTAGCAATTGCATTGGCTGTATCATGGAAACCATTAATAAAGTCAAAAAGAAGAGCACCAATAACAATCAAAACTGTTACAATTAATAAACTACTCATTTTAAGACTCCTTATGCATTTTTCATAATAATGGTTTCTAGAGTATTGGCCACGGTTTGGCAATAATCTGCGATGTCTTCTAGTGTCTCGTAAATTTCTTTATATTGAATAATTCGGATTGGATCTTTTTCAACGGTGAACAGATGTTTAATGGATTGTCTTAAAATATTGTCACATCTTGATTCATAATCCTTTATTTTAATCGCATGTTCTCTGATTTGAAGTAATTTTTTATTGGATAATAATCCGATTGCTTTATCAATTTCATGGACACTGCCTTGGATGGATTCCACGAAATTAAGCATGAACTCATCTGCTTGTGTCATGGAGTACATTTCAAATAGGGCGGCACAAGCCTCAAGTCCATCTAATACATCGTCCATACTCATGGTAAGTTGCAGGATGTCTTCACGTTCAATTGGTGTAATAAAGGCATCATTTAACTGTGTGATGACTTCATGGACAAAAATATCACCTGTCGTTTCATATTCCTTCATTTTTTCAGAAAAAATCTTTAAGTCACTAACATTTTTTATTTTATATTCTGTAAAAAAATTTGCACTTTCCTGTAAATTAGAGGAAATTTTGTTGAGCAAAACATTAAATTTATCATCTTTTTTAAAAGCCATAGTCTAACCCCCGTATTTCATTTTCATCCAACGTAATATTGTACCAAACGAGAATAATTTTATATGAAATAGAGTAGAAATAGAAACAAAATTAATTAGATTTACAAAAACTTAACAAAAGAAAATTCGGAATTATATATAAATGTATCGTGATTACCATTCATTTTTTCCTAAACAACAACCTAGATCCATGGTAATTGATTTGCCCTAAGAAGATGGATAAAAAAGGAGCGAATTACTGATGAATGCAATCTGTTTTTTTTTGATTATTTTCGAGGAAAAAGGGTAATTTAACTGTACAAGCAGTAACAAGGAAAAGACCAATTGGCTCAATTGGTTTTTTACCATTTAAATGCTTGGAACGAAAAAAAGTTAACATTATGAAATAATTAGTCAATGCTGAAGGAGTGTTAAAATGGGATTTCTGTGGTCCTTAATAGTCGGAGGAATAATTGGCTGGTTAGCAGGTATGGTTGTTGGTAAAGATGTACCTGGGGGTATAATTGGAAATATAATTGCTGGATTTGTAGGTGCATGGTTAGGAAACCTAATATTAGGAAACTGGGGTCCGCATATAGCCAACTTTGCCATCATACCGGCAGTTATTGGTTCGATTGTCCTTGTCCTCTTGTTAAGTCTGATCTTAAGAGGATTCAGGAAAGCCAGCTAATGGATAATAAAATGGAGCATCCATCTATTTGGATGCTCCATTTTTTTTAGCTAATAGGAAATTATAAATTTTTATCAAAAATTTAAAAATTTCCTATGTCGCACGACGGACAGGATGTCCTAGTCAGGCGAGTGCCACAGGACGTGGCACTCTACGAGCCTGGCAAGTGCAACTACGCCTCTGTCTTCGCCCTTAGGGGCTCGCCAATCGGCGAGTTTTCTTTAGATTTCATCTATGTTAATTCCTTTAAATATAGGTGGTTTATCAATAAATGGAGCATGGCAGATAATTTTTTCATCTGTGATGGGATGCAAAAATTCAAGCTTTGCTGCATGTAATGCCTGCCGCTTAAATAGAGAGCCACCACCATAAAGAACATCCCCTGCTAGCGGGTGACCCAAATGACTGAAATGCACCCGAATTTGATGTGTTCTTCCTGTATCAAGCCAGCATTTTATATATGTATGTTTTGCTGCTTTATCAACCCGAAGCACTTGAAAATGGGTGATGGCTTCCTGTCCGGTAGAAGATACACGCCTTTTGGTTGCATGATGGCGGTCACGACCTATAGGTTCTTGAATCGTTCCTCTTTTTGATGATAAAGTTCCATTAACAATGGCGATATAGGTGCGTTTGATTTTTCGCTGCTCAAGCATACGGTCGAGGATGGCCCCCGCAAAAGAATGTTTTGCAAAAAGAATGGCCCCAGTTGTATCACGGTCCAAGCGGTGTATATGGCGAATGTTACAAAATTCACCCTTAGCCTGTAAATAGTACAATGCTGCATTCAATAGTGTATCTGTTTCTAATTCAATATTGTTTGGGTGTGTCGAAATAAAAGCAGGTTTATTAAATACCATTAAATGATCATCCTCATAAAGGATCGGAATTTCATGGTAAGTGGGAGAAACTTCACCGAAATAATCTTCAAATAAAAGAACCATTAGTTTATTTCCTTGAACCAATGGCAAATTCCAGTTTGGCTTATTTCCGTTTAGTAAAACCTTGTTTTCCATTTGAAAGTGATAAATTAATTTTTTTGGGGCTTCCCAAAGCTTACGAAAAAGATCATCAATGGTCATGTCATTCCATTCAGGAGGAACAATGATTTCGAGCCACTTTCCCTTACGTTCTGTCTTTAACATTCGAACTCCTTTCGCCCAGGGGCAAGGCTTTTTAAAAGCTATAGTAACTCTTACTCCGTGGTTATAATTACCACGCATTTGAAGGGTTATTTTATGTTATTCTTTACTTATATTTTACGATAAAAACTTATGATGGCAAAGGTGGGTTAATAGTGAAGATAGTTTTTGCCTCCACACCGAATCAGGAGGAAGAAATCAGCGAGCTTGTACAATACATTTATTCAAATGTATTTCCACTTTATTTTGCTGATGAGGAAATTAGAGAATTCGAACGTTTAGGAATTTTAAACACTTATTACGATCATAGCGAAGATTTTAGCACATTAAAAGATGCATTTCAGGTAATGGCTAGCCTTCAGACAGTCATTTCTGTACTTGAACTGCCAAATCTGGATCGTGAATATACCAGCCTATTTAACAAAAATGTAGAATATCTAGAGAAGTTTGGATTGTCTTTTCCGTTTCATTATGAGCAATTTATAGTAGCAAAAAATATGAAAAAATGTATATTTAGTGTTTATACTAAAGCCGCTAATGAAATGCTAATATAAAATAGACAAAACGCCTGTGACCCAGGCGTTTATTTTCAGTTTGGAATAAAAACCGTTGTACTTTCAGAATGTCAAAATATAAAATAAAGGATGGTATAGAATAATTTGGCTGTAAAATAAGAAGTGTAGGATAATCTTACAGCGGGAATGTTTATTTATTAGGAGGATACCAAATGGACTGGAAAGAAAATGCGAATAGATGGATGGAGTATAAAAATCTGGATCCAGAATTAAAAAGTCAGTTAGAAGATCTCGCAAAAGATGAAAAACAACTAGAAGAAGCTTTTTATAAAAATCTGGAATTCGGTACTGGGGGTATGCGGGAGAAATTGGTGCTGGAACGAACCGTATGAATGTCTATACCGTTCGTAAGGCTTCAGCCGGTTTGGCAGCATACATAGAAGAACATGGGGAAGAGGCAAAAAAACGTGGCGTTGTTATTGCTTATGATTCCCGTCACAAATCACCAGAGTTTGCACTTGAAGCAGCAAAGACCTTGGCAACTCGTGGTATTCAAACCTACGTTTTTGATGAATTACGTCCAACACCTGAATTATCTTTTGCTGTTAGGTATTTCAATGCCTTTTCAGGAATTGTAATTACAGCAAGCCATAACCCGCCTGAATATAATGGCTATAAAGTATACGGATCTGACGGAGGACAATTAGCGCTTGAACCTGCTGATCAACTTGTGGCAAAAGTTAATGAAATCGAAAATGAATTGGTCATTGAAGTAGATCAAGAAAAGCCGTTACGTGATGCTGGTTTAATTATCACGATAGGTGCTGAGATTGACCAAGCTTATATCGAAAAGTTACGGACCATTTCTGAGAATCCGGACCTTGCGCAAGAGTCTGATATCAAAATCGTCTATACGCCGCTTCATGGCACAGGAAATAAACCTGTGCGAAATGCGTTAACAGCGTTAGGATTTAAAAATGTTTATGTTGTGAAAGAACAGGAGCTTCCAGATGCGGAATTTACGACGGTCAAAAGCCCAAATCCAGAAGAACATGCTGCTTTTGAATTGGCTATTCGGGATGGGAAAGAGATTGGTGCAGATTTATTAATTGCCACAGATCCTGATGCAGACCGTTTAGGAATTGCTGTTTTAAACAATGAAGGGGAGTACCAGGTTTTAACAGGGAACCAAACTGGGGCCTTATTACTGGATTATCTTCTAAGCCAAAAACAAGCAAAAGGCATACTTCCGAAAAATGGTGTTGTTCTAAAGACAATTGTAACATCTGAAATTGGAAGAGCGATAGCAACGAGTTATGATTTGCCGACCGTTGATGTTTTAACAGGCTTTAAATATATTGCTGAAAAAATTAATGAGTATAAAACAACAGGCGACCATAACTTTTTGTTTGGTTATGAAGAAAGTTACGGCTATCTGATCGGTGATTTTGTTCGCGACAAAGATGCTGTTCAAGCAGCAATCTTAGCCACTGAAGTATGCGCCTATTACAAAAAACAAGGGATTTCCCTTTATGAAGGTTTAATGCAAGTATTTGAAAAATACGGTTATTACCAAGAAGGTCTCCGTTCGCTTACCTTAAAAGGAAAAGAAGGAGCTGAAATGATCCAGCAAATTTTAGCCTCTTTCCGTTCAGAGCCATTAAAGTCGCTTGGCAGCTTAACTGTTCAGGCAAGTGAAGACTACCAAACCAGTCTTCGATTAACAAGTGACGGAAAAGAAGAACCAATCGACCTGCCTAAATCAAATGTATTAAAGTATATATTTGAGGACGGATCATGGGTATGCCTGCGTCCATCCGGAACAGAGCCAAAAGTGAAATTCTATTTTGGAGTCGACAGTAAAAGTCTTGAGGAAAGCAAACAAAAATTAAATGAAGTTTGTCAGAACTTTATGGACCTAGTTGACCAAAAAATGAAAAAGGTTAAAGAAGCGAATTAAATACAAGAAAAAACACGGTTTCCAATTGGAAGCCGTGTTTTTATTTGGTGGTGGAATTCTTTTGTCCGGTTGTAAAAGATTCACAGCACAATAAAGTGTATCAACTCGTTAATCTAGGAAAGACTATACAACGTTATAGGGTCCATATCCTGTTCAATATTTTCATTTGCGTGGTCGATGTAACGTAAAAGTGAATTAAGCTTTTTCTCAATAACGGAGTAGTCTTTTTCAAAATTATAAGCATGCAGGAAATGCTCAATTTTTTTAGATAAGAATTGGTCTTTTGTTCTTACCATCAATATTAATAAGTTATCCCATTCCGATCGGTGCGTATAATACAACGCTTGATCATAATCCATTTTATTCATTATTAAATTCTCCTCCTTAAATATAGGAGTTGAGTATAGTGTATGAGTTTCTGCAAAGAACTTTCACAGAAAATGTTGGGCAATGCGGTTTTATGGGCTAGTAACATTTACATGGGTTAATAATTGGAGGGGTTAAATGGTTCGTTGTCTATGGTTAATCGCACTGTTTTCCTTTTTTATGGCCGATAAAGCTCATGCTGTTGTTCACACAACTAAACCTTATTCCTACGAGGTCCTTCAAAATGATCTAACCACACTAAAAAGCACATACAATGACAGCATCCAAATAAAATCAATTGGACGTTCCCATTTTGGAAGAGATATTTATGCCATTCACTTGGGAACTGGAAAGAAAAATATTTTACTCATTGGTTCACATCATGGCAGGGAATGGTTAACAAGCATGTTATTGATGAAAATGCTTGAAACATACGCAAATGCCTATCAAAACCAGCTGCCAATTGGGACCAATCCAACAAATATTCTAAATGACGTTTCTATCTGGTTTGTTCCGATGGTAAATCCCGATGGGGTTGATATTCAGCAAAATCATATTGGTGAATTTCCGCCAGAACAGCAAACTCGGTTATTATTCATGAATAAAGGCAAAAACGATTTTATCCGTTGGAAAGCTAATGGCATGGGAGTAGATTTAAACAGACAATATCCAATGGATTGGAGAAGTATAGCTAGGAAGCCAAAGCGGCCTTCGTTCCAATTTTATAAAGGAAAAGCTCCACTTGAAGCTGCAGAAGTTGTGGCCTTAACGAATTTTATACAGGATATTCAACCTAGTATGGCACTTACCTATCATACTGCTGGGAGAGAAATTTATTGGCGATATAAGAATGGAATACATCTAGTTCGTGATTACATACTTGCGAAAAAGGTGGCAAAACTAACAGGGTATAAATTAGCAAAGCCTCCGAAAAAAGCAACAGGAGGCGGATTTACCGATTGGTTTATTCCCACCTATCATCACCCTGCAATGACGATTGAAATTAGTTATCTTGTTGGGGATCGCCATCCTCCCCTTTCCGTCTTTAAAGAAGAGTGGAAACGTAATAAGTACGTTGGCATAAAAATGGCAGAAGAAGCGAAAAAGTTTGTGAGAAAAGATTAATTTACCTAAAATTTTTGGTCAATTGTCTGGTTTTATACCGTTTTTTCTTTATTCTCGTCTCATCATTCCCGTTTTAGCTTCATACATTGTGGTAAGAGGAAAAAGGGGGAATGGCTCGATGGAAGTAGAAGGCCGTAGAGAGCTTGAATATGCCATTAGTGAAATCACGGAAATAGCCAACGGTTTTGGGTTAGATTATTATCCGATGCGATATGAAATTTGCCCTGCAGATATCATTTATACATTTGGTGCTTATGGAATGCCAACTCGTTTTTCACACTGGAGTTTCGGAAAACAATTCTACAAAATGAAGCTTCATTATGACCTTGGATTAAGTAAAATTTATGAACTCGTTATTAATTCTAATCCTTGTTATGCCTTTTTACTCGATTCCAATTCGCTTATTCAAAATAAACTAATTGTTGCCCATGTTCTCGCCCATTGTGATTTTTTTAAAAACAATATCCGTTTTGCCAATACAAAGAGAGACATGGTTGAAAGTATGGCGGCGACAGCTGATCGAGTCCGTCAATATGAAATCAAATATGGAAAAAAAGAAGTCGAAACATTCCTAGATGCCGTTTTAGCGATTGATGAACACATTGATCCTTCACTCATGCGTCCAAAATTATCTTGGACAATGGAGGATGCTGTGGAATCATCAGAAGATCACCCAATGCCAACTCCGTATGATGATCTTTGGAAGTTGGATGAAAAAGACAAGAACGAAGATAAAAAGGTCCACAAGAAAAAATTCCCGCCTAAGCCAGAAAAGGATCTCCTATTGTTCATCGAATCCTATAGCAGGGAACTTTCTGATTGGCAGCGGGATATACTGACGATGATGCGTGAAGAAATGCTTTATTTTTGGCCGCAGCTTGAAACTAAAATAATGAACGAAGGCTGGGCGTCTTACTGGCATCAGCGCATCTTAAGGGAAATGGATTTAACCAGTGGCGAAGCGATTGAATTTGCGAAACTAAATGCCGGGGTTGTGCAGCCTTCGAAAACGGGCATCAATCCTTATTACTTAGGGATTAAGATTTATGAGGATATTGAAGAACGATACAATAATCCTGATGAAGAAATGAAGCGGAGAGGTGTTCAGCATGGCTCCTGGCCGAGAAAAAATCTTTGAGGTTCGTGAAATTGAGTCGGATATTTCATTCCTACGCAATTATTTAACAAAAGACCTTGTCATGCGGGAAGATATGTATCTTTTCCAAAAACAGGGCAGGGACTATAAGGTTGTGGATAAAGAGTGGGAGAATGTCCGAGACCAGTTGGTGAATATGCGTGTCAACGGGGGGTTCCCGTATATTACCGTCAATGACGGAGACTATTTGAAAAATGGCGAACTCTACTTGAAGCATTGGTATGAAGGCGTCGAACTGGATGTAAAATATTTGGAAAAAGTATTGCCATATATTCATCAGCTGTGGGGCCGGCCTGTTCATATGGAGACAATGATCGAGGAGAGGAAAATGCTGTTTACGTATGATGGGAAGAGTGTGCATCGGAAGTATTTATAAATAAAAAGCAGTGAAACCTATTTTGGTTTTACTGCCTTTTTGTGTACCCGTAAGTTCTAGGAATCTTTTTTTCTTTATCTTTGGTCGCAATTCGCTAGACGGTGAAAATTCGTATGAGAGTGGATAGATCAACCATAAGCCCAGGTTAAGAATGTCCTCCACATGTTAAATCATGAAAGTAAGGTTATTAAGTTATTTATATTTGTAAATAACTATACGGTTATTTTCTAATTAGAATTTTCAAATAATTTTAAATATAATTTAAATATAAACTTTAATTGTGTTAAACAAACACTTTCACGATGTTGAAGAATCACTTTGATAAATAATTAAAGAATTTGAGGAGGATCATTATGTTAAGCAAAGAACAAAACGAAACCTTGACCCAAGTGGGTCCCAATAAACCAATGGGGAAACTTTTAAGAAGATATTGGCATCCAATTGCAGCCAGCAGCGAGGTTGAAAAAATTGGAACAACAAAAAGAGTAAAACTATTGGGAGAAAATCTGGTTTTATACCGTGATAAATCAAATAATCTGGGGTTAGTTGGAGACCGGTGTGCTCATAGGGGAGTATCGCTTGAATACGGTTTTCCGACTGAATGCGGAATCCGTTGTCAGTATCATGGTTGGTTATACGATCAAACAGGTCAATGTGTGGAACAGCCTAATGAGCCTGAAAATAGCACTTTTAAAAATAAGATCAATATTGGTGGATATCCGGTTAAAGAATTGGGAGGACTTGTATTTGCTTACCTTGGTCCGGCACCTGCTCCTGAATTACCGAAATGGGATTTATTTGTCAGAGACAATGTGGTTCGCACGATTGGTTACGCTGTTATCCCTTGTAATTGGGTGCAAATCATGGAGAACTCACTGGATCCAACCCATTTGGAATGGCTACATGGCCACTATTTTGAACACGTTTTCGAACAGCAGGGAAGACCACAAGATGAATGGAAAATTACAAAGCATCATTTAAAAATTGGATTTGACGAATTTGAGTGGGGGATCATTAAAAGGCGTGTGTTAGAAGGACAAACAGAAGAAAATGAGGATTGGGCTGTTGGTCATCCAATTGTCTTCCCAAGCATGCTTCGTGTTGGCGATAGTGGAGCTCACTCATTCCAAATTCGAGTACCGATAGATGATGAAAATACTTTACATTTTTGGTACACATGCTTTGTTCCAAAAGAAGGTGTACAAGCACCAGAAAAATATCCAATTAGCGTATATGAATGTCCAATTAAGGATGAAAACGGAAAATTCGTCGTTGATTATATTGATGGTCAGGATATGATGGCTTGGATTACCCAGGGGAGTGTTGCAGACAGAACTACGGAACGTCTTGGAACCTCTGACAGAGGAATTATCATGTACCGACAAATGCTTCAAAGGGAATTGAAAAAGATCGAAAATGGAGAAGATCCGAAATGTGTGATCCGTGATCCTGAAGTGAATAACAATATCCAGTTACCGCAGGAAGAGGATAAGTTCAGTGAGGGTGGGTTATTATCAGGAGTAGCAAAGGACTGGAATACGCGATATGCCCCTAACCTTGATGAAATTATTGAAATCTGTAAAGGTGGGAAGGTTACTTCTAACCTATAAGAATGAAGAAGTTCCTTCTGGTGAGAAGGAACTTTCTTCTTAGGAGGGCTTACTTTGAAAAACAAAGAAAAATATGAAATTAAGTTGAAATACTGTCCTAATTGTGGGCAATCACTCTTGAACTCTAGGAGTTTATTAAATGAATATTGGATAGCAAATGATATTGCCTATTTTTGTTACTGCAGTGAATGTTCTTGGAAAGGTGAAATACATGAGATACACCGTGTAACTGCACCTGAGTTAGCTTAACAAGTATGAAGAAAGCAGGGTATAAAGATGACAAATTTACTAGATGAGCTTAGAGAAAAAGTGGCGATTTCCTGTAGAATTCTTGCCATGGAAGGTCTTGTTGATGAAATTCTGGGACATGTCAGTGTTCGGATACCAAATACAAATGAGATGTTTATTCGCTGCCGTGGGGAAGAAGAAAACGGTGTAAGGTACACTACGATGGACGCAATAAGAAGAGTTGATTTTGATGGAAACAGTGAAGACCTTGAAGGTCAATACCATATTCCAAAGGAGTTACCCATTCATGGAGAAATCATGAAAGCAAGACCGGAAGTAGGGTGCGTTATTCATGCACATCCTCCGCATGCTTTGATTTGTGGGATATCCAATCTGCCTTTACGTCCTATTTTTGGATCATTTAATATTCCGGCAATGCGGATGGCCTTAGAAGGAGTCCCTATTTTTCCAAGGTCCTACTTAGTAACGCGCCCTGAGTTGGCAGCGCCATTAATACAAGAAATGGGTTCTAAGGACATTTGTTTAATGAAGGGTCATGGAATTACAGTTACAGGTGCAACGATTGAAGAAGCAACCATCAATGCTTTAAACTTCAATACTTTAGCAAAAATGACATTAGAAGTTGCAAAGACAGGTAGGAAAGTCGACCCAATATCCGAAGAAGATATTGCCGAACTTCCAGATTTGGGAACAAAGTTTAATGCGAAATGGGTATGGCGCTACTATGTTCGAAAATTACAAGATGCTGAGGAGAGATCGAATGTTTTCTCAAAATAAAATCCTTAATATAGGAATTGTCGGCTTAGGAATTGCGGGTGCATCTATGATTTCTGCAATGTTGAGTCATCCAAACATTCGGCTGGCAGGTGCCGCCACAAGAAATAAAGATAGGCGAGAACAATTTGCCAAAGATTATCAGGTGGAAACGTATCCAACAATTCAAGAGCTTTGTCAAAGTTCAACAATTGATGCAGTCTACATCGCTACACCTACCGAACTTCACAGTGAACATGTAAGAATTGCAGCTGAAGCCAAAAAACATATCATTGTGGAAAAGCCCTTAGCTGTTTCTTTAGAGGAAGCAGACGAGATGATTGAAACTGCTGAAAAAAATGGTGTCCAGCTAATAGTTGGGCATTCCCACAGCTTTGAGCCGTCCATCCAAAAAATGAGAGAAATCATTGAAAGCGGACAGCTTGGGAGAGTTTTAATGATTCATAATTGGTATTACAATGATTGGTTGTATCGTCCAAGAACACCGGAGGAATTACAAACTGAATTAGGCGGGGGTGTCACGTATCGACAGGGATCCCATCAGTTTGATATTATTCGGCTTTTGGGGGGCGGAAAGGTAAGAAGTGTTCGGGCAGTTACCGGATCCTGGGATCGCTCTCGTCCGACCGAAGGGAATCATACTATTTTCCTCGAATTTGAGGATGGAACAGCTGCTACTGCTGTATACAATGGTTATGACCATTTTCATACAACAGAATTAACCTTCGGCATTGGCGAAGGCGGTCCAGTGAAAAAATCAAATACTTATGCTTCATCGCGCAGAAGAATAAAAGCAACGAGCTCACAAAACGATGAAGTAGCTTTAAAAGTTGCCGCGGGGTATGGCGGGAAAAAAGGGACGGATGAAAGAAAGGATCATCCATTCTTTGGTCTAACCATTGTTAGTTGTGAAAAAGGAGATATTCGCCAGCATCCTGAAGGACTTGTTGTATATGGCGAAGATGAAAAATACATTTTACCCATTTCAAAAGAAGAAACTGGCAGATACAATGTTCTTGATGAACTTTATAGAGCAGTTGTCCAGAACAAAGAGCCTGTTCACGATGGACGCTGGGCAAAAGCTAATTTAGAAGTGTGTATTAAATCGATAGAATCCTCGATAGAAAGAAGAGAATTGTTACTAGAATTTCAGGTGCCTCTTGTAAATAAGAAAGAGTTTGTTAAATAACAACAGGTATGTTTTGCTCGATTTCATGCTCATACAATGAAACCGCCTTTTTTGCAGAAAGGCCGTTTCATTGTATTCTTAATTAATCTTCCGTTGCTTCTTTTACTCTATTATCTCCTCTTGATTCTCCCGACTTATATCTTCATTGATTTTAACGGTTTCTAAGACAAAATCGATAAATGTTTTTACTGATGGTGGAATGTGTGTATCTTCTTTTATGATCAAATAATAGTCGATTTGTGGGTTGTATGCATCAGCCAATGGAACTTGAATTAATTCCCCACTTGCCAGTTCCTTTTCAATAGTGGTTCTAGGAAGAAAACCAATTCCTAACTTGGAGATAATAGCCATTTTAAGGGATTCGATGTCATCCATACGCAGATTGATATTGTATTCATTAATATCTAAACCCATTTTCCGAAGTTCTATATCTATTAGCTCTCCTTGAGAAGTATCAGCCATAGAACCTATTAATGGCGCTTTGAGCAGGAGTTCACGGATCGTTCCTCCCCAATTTACCCACGGTAAATCTGGACTGCAAACTAATAGCCAATGATCCCTTTTGATAAGATATTTCTTAATTTTAGTAGGAAAGGTTTGTTCATTGGAGAAAGCAATAAAACCAACATTTACTTTTTCGTTTAGTACATATTGGAAAATCTGTTTTGTATGCGTATAAGAAGTTTTTAATTCAAGTTTAGGATATTCTTTTACAAATGATAAGATGAACTTGGGCAGTAAATATCTGCCGATTGGACGGTTGCTTCCAATTGAAATTTGTCCAGTTTCACCCTCAAGTAATTCCTTCATTGATGAACGTAATTGTTTATCAAGGTCAAGGAGTTCATAGGCATACTTCTTTAATAGTTGACCGGCTTCTGTAAGTTCTATGTTATTTCCTTTCCGTATAAAAAGCTTAGCACCCAGTTTATTTTCCAAAGATTTGATTTGTAAGCTCAACGCAGGCTGTGTAATATAGAGATTTTGAGCTGCTTGAGTGTAACTGCCGGATTCTACAATACAACAAAACAATTGTAATTGGTGAAGATTTACGGGTGTTTCCATGGTTGTATTCCTTTCCATACCTTATTTATGAAGATATATAAACAAATATAAATAAGCTTCTATTAAATTATATAAAATTCGGTCTTTTTAATTCAATTTCGTGAGTCTTCCAATTCTAGGTTATTTCCTAAAACATTGTTGAATGATGGACAAGAGGTTATAAACAATTATATATGAGTAGGTTGAAAAATACTAATTTGTTCAAGATTCAGAATTATCTTATACTAATTAAAGAAAGCGCTAACAATATGTTTGATCAAACTGTCGTAGTAGTCTACAGTTTTAACACTATTATCATAGTGAGAAAATTATTAATTCTCGGAGGGGAGTCTTTCTAATTGAAAAAGTTAGAAGATATGAATTAAAAATAACAATTTTAATATTTTTAAGGGGGATGGGATATGGAAAGCCGTTATACAAGCGTTCAAAGTGTGCAAAATCTTTCATTGGGTCGAGCAAATATTAGATGGAAAAGTATACCGATACCATTGCTGGTTATTTGGATTATCGGTATGCTGGATAAAATTGGAGTTGCGGTTATCGCAACTAACCAAAAGTTTTTAACCGATATGCATCTTATTGGTCAAAACGCTTTAATAGGCAGTCTTGTAACAGCATTGCTTTTCTCTTATGGGGTCGGTTACTTTTTCTGGGGATGGTTAACAGACCGTTTCGGACCTAAACGCTGTGGTGTAGTCGGCTTAATCCTTTGGGCAATTAGTACGGGATTGGCTGCCATTTCTCCAAATTTTACGGCATTGTTCATCTCGCGCTGTATATTAGGATTATCCGAAGCATTCTTATGGCCAGTTTCGAATTCTTTAACTGCCAGGTGGTTCCCTCAAAGTGAGCGTGGTCGGGCGAAGTCAATTTGGATAAACGGAGTAAGTATTGGAGCAGGAATTTCAGGGTTTGTGGTTTTGGGATTGCTTCAATTGACTACATGGAGAGGTATTTTCTGGGTTTTAACAGGACTTGCTATATTGGTTTGTTTACCTATGATTCTTATTTTGGTAAAGGATGATCCTGAAAAGGATAGCAGAGTTTCTGAAGAAGAGTTAAAACATATAAAGAGTGAGCCTGTACACATAAACGGAAAAGAATCGAATGATAAGCCGGCATTACTAACGAATAGCTATTGGTTAATTGTTGTTTCATTTACTGCCACTACTCTTGGTGTTTATGGATTAGGAACATGGTTCCCAAGTTATTTAAATAAATTCATGCATTTCAGCCCAGGCAGTACCAGTGTTATTATGTTATTTGCATGGGGTGCAGCGATGCTCTTAACATTTTGGGTAGGTTCTCGAATAGATAAAACAAAAAAGAAAGCAGTTTGGAATATCGTTGGTTTTACAGGTGCCGCAATCGTCCTTGTTTTAACACTTTTCGGTCTTTCAGCTGTAGCAGACGCTATAATGGTGGGTGCAGCTGTTGCTCTAATACAAGGTTTTACAACCCCTATTGGCCAAGGATTAATTCATAGTATCTCAAAAACTGATAATATCGGTATGGATACTGGGGTAATGAGCGGATTTTCTAATATCATTGCTGCATTTGGCCCAACTATAATGGGAGCATTAATAACCGTTGGCCATGGAACTTACATTTATTCGTTTGCATTTTTGATCATTGTATTCCTGATTTCTGCAGTATGTGGAGTCATTCTTAAGAAGCGAGGGTATTAATGAATTGTACCTATCGGCGAAAGTTTTCATTGGAGATAAAATGAAATCTTATTTAAGTTAAGAAGAATCCACAATCCCCTCTTAAAGGACCGGTTTCGAGACTTTGGAGGGGATTTGCTATTATAAAGAATTAGAAAAATGGTTATTCAAAAATATTTCAAGGAAAGGAGGGAGTAAGAATGGGAGTAACGCTGGCTATAGTTGCTTTATTGTTATTTTCTTCTAATACAATATTGACCAAGTTAGCTTCAGCCAGATTGAATATGAATGTAGGTTTTTTAATTTCTGTGTGGGTGAATGTTCTTTTTGCACTAGTACTATTTCTAATACAAATGATTTTTATTAAAGATGAACACTTTCAGTGGCACACCAAGGGATTTTTGTTGTTTTTAATAGCTGGTTTTTTTAGTACCTTTATGGGACGCTGGTTTTTCTTTGAAACCATTGATAAGTTAGGACCAGCACGTGCAAGCGCATTTCAGGTAAGTAATCCTATGTTTACAACTATTATTGCATGGATGTTTATGGGGGAAAAATTAAGTTGGATGGATTTAGTTTCAGTTGCATTTATTCTACTTGGCTTATTCTTAGTTTCTTTTCGTGGACAGAGTTCCGTAGAAAAAGAAATTGCATCAAGTGAAGAGAACTTAATAACAGAACCTTCAAGAGGAATGCCAGTTAATTGGCTGATAAAGTCAGGAATACTTCTCGCCTTTTTAAGTTCACTTTCCTATGCCATTGGGAATGTTCTAAGAGGAGCAGCCATTAAAGACTGGAATGAACCTATTTTAGGAGGAATCTTTGGGGCAGCGTTGGGTTTAGTGCTTTTTACAATAACAAATAAAAGTTCTCATCATTTTTTGGCTCACGTTAAAAATTCGGATAAAAAAGGTGTATTATTTTACGCTGCATGCGGGATCGCTTCTATTTCAGCGCAAATCTCCGTGATTGCGTCAATGAGATATATGCCAATTTCGATAGCAAATTTGATTACCATGTCTACACCGGTTATTGTAACTCCCGTCAGTTTTTTCCTCTTTAAAAATCAAGAAGGGATTTCCATCCGCACGATAATTGGGATTATTTTAGTACTTCTTGGTATTTGTTTTATTATTCTTTAAATTTATTTGTCATCGTGTGGAGTTAGGCTGGAAACGGAGATCAATTGGGAATGCATGATATATATGATTATATATAGGTTTATCAACAAATTCATATTAGTAAAATATTTTTGATAAAAGTATAATTTTTTATAAGAATAATTATGGGAATATTCTGTTAAATGACATTGGAAATTCAAAGCCTAAACTTTAAAAATTCGTAATTCCATAGTGAACCAGAATATTTAAAAGGAGAGCGTTTGTATTGTTTGATTTACATACACACTTTATTCCACCAGAAGTGTTACTTTGGGTTAAGGATAATCAACATTTTGTTCATGCAAAATGGGAAAGAAAAGCTCCAGACAAGGCAGAGTTTCTGACAATTAATAACAAATGGGGTTTTGAGCTGAAGGAGACCTTTATCAATACAGGATTATATCTGGAAGAACAAGAGAAAGCAGGTGTCTCACATTCTCTGGTCTCACCAATTCCTCAGCTCTTCATGTATGACTTCCCAGAAGAAGTTACAAGTGAGCTTACAGAAGTCTACAATCGTTCAATAGCAAATTGGGTTGAAGAAAATGGAGCTAGATTATCAGCATTAGCTACGATTTCATTACAAACTCCTAGTCAAGCTGCAAATGAGTTAAACCGTGCAATGAATTTAGGATTAAAAGGGGCGATAATCGGCCCTGGAATAGGTCAACATATGCTGTCAGACAGCTTTTTCCAACCATTTTTCGAAGAGGCAAACAGGTTAAAGGCAATTATTTTTATACACCCGTTATTATGTGAAGATCGCCGCTTGAAAAGGAGAATGATGCCTAATTTGATTGGTGTTCCTTGGGAAACAACTGTTTGTGCAACAGATATCCTATTAAGTGGGATGATTGACAAATATCCATATGTCAAAATTTTATTTGCTCATGGAGGAGGATTCCTACCATATCAAATCGGTCGGTTAGATAAGGGACATGAGCAATGGAACCTGGTTTCTTCCAATTTACAAGCCCCGCCTTCCGAATATTTAAGACGCTTTTGGTATGATACCGTTCTCTGGAATCAGGATAGTGTAGACTTTCTAATAAAAACTGTCGGTGAAGATCGTGTCGTTGCAGGGTCGGATTATCCATTTGATTTATGTGTATGGCCTCCAAAAGAGATAAATAAGCAAGGGGCTCATTCTTTACTGGATTATGCATTGAGGTAATTATGAAAAAAGTCAATTTTCATCACTTGGAAGAAAACCAATCCTATAAATGGAAAAAGAAAAGACTAATTTAATAAAAAAATTATGAATCTCAAAAAACGGAGGAATCTTTTATGTCGATTGAATTAAGCATGCTCGTACCTCACGCTCCAAGTCTTTGCCATAAGGATCAAGTACCGGATTTTCAACAAGACATCGTTGCCGGGTATAAAGAAGTTACTAAGGAAATAGCTGAAATAAAACCAGATGTGATTGTACTAGTTTCTTGTCATTGGCCGTCTACTTTTGCCCATTACGTTGATTGTAATCCCATTCACAAAGGTCTGCTGACTGCACAGGAAGCTCCAGATATGATTACAGATGTTCCATATTATTATCCTGGCGATGAAGATTTGGCAAAGAAATTAGTCGAAGCTGGAAAAGCGGCCAATATTCCTGTAGAAGGGGTATATGGCGGTCATTTCGAGTGGGATTATGGTACAGTTGTACCTTTACGGTACCTCGTCCCAAATGAAGATATACCTGTTATCAACCTATCTGTTACGTTAGCTGCTAATATTGAAGAAACCTATAAATGGGGCCAAGTTATCGCTAAGGTCCTACAAGAAACAGAGAAGAAGGCAGTTTTCGTTTCAAGCGGGGCTTTATCCCATAACTTAGTCCGTGGAAGACACAATATGCCAACTCTTTCTGAACATGCCCTAAATAAACAGTTTGTAGATTTCATTATGAATAAAAATTATAAAGCTGCATACCAAATGCTTCCTCAATTTTCAAGTGTAGCTAAAGTGGAATCAGGCGGACGGCATGTAGCAATGCTTTTAGGGGTAATAGACGAAGATTGTACTCCTGTGTATTATGCAGACGGACAATCATCAGGCAGCTGGAATCCGCTTATTTCCTTTTGGAAAAAGAAGGTTTCCAGTTTACAAGAAACAGCTGATCAAGAATATGTAAAATAAATTTTATACTTTTATTTTTGCGTCAAGCAGAAATTGCTGTTAAGTGTGATGGGAAGAGTATACATTTAAATATTTATAAACATTAAGGCAATGGGATAACGTTTGTAAATGTGAACCGCCTTGGTGAAACGAAGGCTGGGCATCCTATTGGCATCAGCGCATCTTACGGGAAATGGATTTAACCAGTGGTGAAGCGATTGAATTTGCCAAATTAAATGCCGGAGTTGTGCAGCCATCAAAAACGGGAATTAATCCTTATTATCCTGGAATTAAAATTTATGAGGATATTGAAGAACGATACAATAATCCTGATGAAGAAATGAAGCGGAGAGGTGTTCAGCATGGCTCCTGGCCGAGAAAAAATCTTTGAGGTTCGTGAAATTGAGTCGGATATTTCATTCCTACGCAATTATTTAACAAAAGACCTTGTCATGCGGGAAGATATGTATCTTTTCCAAAAACAGGGCAGGGACTATAAGGTTGTGGATAAAGAGTGGGAGAATGTCCGAGACCAGTTGGTGAATATGCGTGTCAACGGGGGGTTCCCGTATATTACCGTCAATGACGGAGACTATTTGAAAAACGGTGAGCTTTACTTGAAGCATTGGTATGAAGGCGTCGAACTAGATGTAAAATATTTAGAAAAAGTATTGCCGTATATTCATCAGCTGTGGGGCCGGCCTGTTCATATGGAGACAATGATCGAGGAGAGGAAAATGCTGTTTACGTATGATGGGAAGAGTGTGCATCGGAAATATTTATAGGACAGGAATGGGCAGTAAGACCTTAATGGTTTACTGCCCTTTTTCTGTACTGATCGCACTACTGTAATCAATGGTCTAAGAGTTTTATTGTCATAGTCTTATTTTTTCAATTTTGCCCAGCTATCATCCATTGCTCTCATCGTTGCTTCTTTCGTAGCTTTTCCAGCAATATAGGTTTGTAGTTCTGCAGCAAATTCTTGAGATGCGCCATCCGGGTATTTCATGAATTGCCAAGGAAATGTTTTACCTTCTTTTAAGTATTTGATAATTTCAGCACCTAATGGACCAATATCCTCTTCTTTGATCGGCACCGTTTTGAAAGCGGGAATATATTTAAAGTCCTTTACCATAGCTGCTTTTCCTTCATTAGAAGAGACCATCCAATTTAAAAAGTCTTTAGCTGCTGACTTTTCTTCTTTCGGAGCTTTATTATAAATCACCCAGCTGCTTGGTACATCTACAGGTAATTTATCGGAAACAGCTGGATCATTACTAAGAGGGATTGGAAGGATACCAACGTCCATATTTGGTGCAAGATTATCGAGCATTGGTTGAATCCAGTCTCCTTGCTGGATCATTGCTGTTTTTCCTTGGGCAAATTGAGTAATTTCAGTATTATAATCAGTTGTTAGCGGACTGTTGATACCATATTGAATAGTTAAGTCTAAAAGCTTGAAGAATTGTTCAAATTGCGGATTTCCTTCAAATTTTTGGGTCCCGTCGTTTAATCCTTTTATAAAGACATCAGGATCCTTTTGCATTCCAACTGGAATATTCAGGCCATGATTCGCCAAGACCCACCATTCCGCATATCCTGTTGAAAAAGCTGTAATACCAGCGGTTTGCAGCTTTTTAGCCGTTTCTTCTAATTGAGAGAATGTTTTTGGCAATTCGCTAATACCTGCTTTTTTAAATAAGTCTTTATTGTAAATAAAACCGTATCCCTCAAGATTTACAGGCTGTCCGTATACTTTTCCATTAATAGTCATTGGTTTTAAGGCATTTGGATAGGCATTCTTTACCCATGGCTGATCGGACAAGTCTTCCAATTTATTTTTCCACATTGCAACATTTTGATATCCCTCACTTGTGAAGATATCTGGAGCAGTTCCTGAAGCAAACTTGGCTTTTAGTGCGGCAGCAAAATCAGCCCCTCCGCCAACTGTTTGAAGATCAAATGTGACATTAGGGTGTTCTTTTGTATATGTATCTGTCAATTTTTTTAACTGGTCAGCAATTTCAACTTTCCCTTGAAAGATGCTGACGACAACTTTCTTAATTTTTTTACTCGTGCTTTTGACGGTATCGGAAGTGTTGCCATTGTTTGAACAAGCTGTAGCAAGTAAAAGTGATGTAATGAAAACACTCGATAGGATAGAAAGCCTTTTTATATTTAAAGTCATCTGTTTCCCTCCAAATGGATATTCGTAACAGAAAGGTTATGAGGACAAGTTTTAAAGATCGTGCCTAATAGAATGGTACTAAAAAAATGATCCTGAAAACAGTGGCAACATTTGCAAAGGTGTAT
The DNA here is from genome assembly GCF_030915385.1 of Neobacillus sp. PS3-12. Lineage (GTDB taxonomy): Bacteria > Bacillota > Bacilli > Bacillales > Cytobacillaceae > JAEVLT01. The sequence goes on from NZ_CP133268.1 coordinate 3,627,048, forward strand.
TTTATTTACCTTGGCATCATTGGGAAAGCGGTAAAAAAATCTTAGTAAAAGGAGGGATTCAGATTATGTTACAATGAAAACTGGATTGCGAATCTATTAATAGAGATAAGGGGGATGGTTAGTTTAATTAAACTAACCAGGATGATTATGGGATGGAGTATCCGTAAAAAATTAATTATCTTTTTAATGCTTGTAACTATTCTCCCTTTTGGCTTTTCCATCGCCATTACTTATTATCAAACGACGAAGTCACTTAATGAGCAATTTGTTTCAAAAAACTATGACTTAATTGTAAAAGGAAAAGATGATATCACTGCTTATTTACAAAGTGTTGCAATGATGACGACGGGACTTTATCGGTACACACCCTTTATGAATGTCATGAGTAAAGGTGTATCCCAAGATTTAATCAATAATCAGGAAGAAATACGAAGAATGTTGATTTACTTATATAATACACGGCCTGAAATAGAACAATTGCATCTATATATTGACTATGGTCATGATTCTTTTACCAACTATCATTCTACATTAAGCGGACGTGGAACGTACGATAATGTCTTGTCACAACCTTATTATGCAAAATTAATACATTCCAAAAACTTGACGGCAATCGAACCGCCTCATGAAATATACAGCTATAATCATTTGTCCTTTATTCCCGAATCAGAGAAGACAGATGTGCTGAGCTTTCATAATATCATCCGGGATATTCCTTCAGATCAATTTTTAGGTTTTTTTTCTATTGATATAAACCTTTCAAGATTAAAAGGTATTGCTGAACGATTGTATACGAAAAATGAAGAAGATTTTTACATTATGAATCAAAATGGAGTTATTGTCTATTCATCTAACAAGAAACTAATTGGTACGAAGAATAAAGATAAGTGGTTGCAAAAAGTGAAACAACAATCTTCTTTAAACAAAAGCTTAACTTGGAAGGATAATAAATTCTCCGGTGTGATTATTCATGAAAAATTCTCTGACTCAGATCCTCTTAAGGGTTGGTATATAGTTGAACGAATTCCTTATAATGTTCTCTACCAAAGTGCAAGAAAAACCGCTTTTATTAATATTTTAATTGGTCTTGTCACAATTGTTATTGTTGTTTTTGCCACCATGTTTGTTTCTTTAAAGTTAACCGCACCAATTAAAATATTGATTGCAAATATGAAAAGGGTAGAAAAAGGAGAGTTTCAGGCGGACTTTGAAACATTAGGGAACGATGAATTCGGAATGTTGGGCAGGCACTTTCAATTAATGATTGCAAAAATCAATGAATTGATCGAGAAAGAGTATAAACTGGAAATTGAAAATAAATCAACACAATTAAAAGTATTGCAATCACAAGTTAATCCGCATTTCCTTTATAATGCGTTCCAATCGATCGGGACTTTGGCATTAAAGCATAAAGCAGTTCAAGTCTATTCTTTGTTAACTTCTTTATCGAGAATGATGCGTTACAGCATGAATATGAATGAAGACATTGTACCGTTATCAAAAGAAGTTGAGCATGTAAAATCTTATTTAGCCTTACAAAAACAGCGGTTTTCAGAGAACTTTGAGTATGAACTGAATATCAACGCTGAAGCAGAAAATATTCAGGTACCTAAAATGATTTTACAGCCGCTAGTAGAAAATTGTTTTAAGCATGGGTTTGATCAAAAAGAGGAGAAATCCCATATTCTTATAAAAGCTCATTTACTTGAGAGTAATATGGTCTGTATAGAAGTAAGTGATAATGGAATAGGGGTTAACGATCAACAGTTAAGAAGGATTCAAGAAGAACTATTGGGAGGGAGTACTAAAAACGTGACGGAAAGAAAAACCATCGGATTGAAAAATATTTATGACCGCCTGCAAATTTACTACCATCATAAAGCGGAAATGATCGTAAATAGCACGGAAAATGGCGGGTTTACGGTTATCATCAATCTGCCAATGGCCGTAAGCAAGGAGGATGAGCAATCATGAAAGCAGTCATTGTTGATGATGAACGGCATGTACGGGAAGGAATTAGATTGCTCGGTGAATGGGATCGATTTGGCATTGAACAAATATATGAGGCAGGAAATGGCGAAGAAGCTATTCAGCTTATTCAACAATATAGGCCGGAAATCATCTTTTCAGATATGAAAATGCCAAAAATGGACGGTACCCAGCTTTTAGAGTGGATTAAAGAAAATTACCCGGACAGTAAAACAGTGGTAGTCACCGGTTACGATGACTACCATTACATGCGAAAAGCGATTAATTTTGGAAGTTTTGACTATCTCTTAAAGCCTGTTGATCCCGAGAGTTTAAATCAAACATTGGCAAAGGCAGTAAAAGAGTGGGAAACAGAAGAAGCAAGGAGAATAACAACCAAAAGCAGCCCACAATCAAACGATGAAATGACGCCTGTATACCACTCAATAGCTGATATAGAAAAATACCTTCAAGATCATTATGACCGAGAAGTTAAGCTGCAGGAAATTGCAGACGTCTTTTTCTTGAGCAGAGAATATATATCCAGGAAATTCAAGCAGGAATTTGGAGAAAATATTTCAGATTATATAGTGAAAATTCGAATGCAAAAAGCAAAATCCCTGTTAAAAAACAGTGAGTTAAAAATTTATGAGATTGCCAACATGATTGGATATCAAGATGATAAGTATTTTCGTAAAGTATTTAAAAAAGTCGAAGGGATTACCCCAAATGAATTCCGATCAAGCTATCAAAATAACAATATAAAATCTTAGAAATCGACCGGACAACACCGGCCTTTTATTTTTTTATCAACATGTTCTAACCAAACGGACATTACCAGAGTAATTTTAAAACGCTTACACTGTTCAATATTTTCCACCCTATATGTCAATGTAAGCAGTTTCAAAATTTCTACTATTCTTTAAAATAAAGGTGTAGTCACTCAGAAAACTATTATAAAAAGGGAGATAAACAAATGGCTAACTTTAAGAATTTGGCAAAAAAATCAACTGTTGCCGGAATTGCAACCGCTTTAACGTTATCGCTAGCTGCATGTAGTGGAGGAAGTTCAACGAAAAGTGCATCAAGTTCTAATTCACCCCTAAAAATCATTATTACGAATGGTAAAGGTGAAATTGACAGCCAGTTTAAACAAGCTGCCAAAGACTTTATGAAAGCAAACCCAAAGATTCAAGTTGAGGTTGATTCCATTGCTGTTGGGGATTCCTTGAATATTTTTGATAAACTTACAGCCTCTGGAAAAACGCCTACATTAGCAATGTTTTCTCCATATGATGCCTTGCATAAGTACAAAGATGTTGGAATAGATCTTTCTAAAGAAAAATGGAATTCAGAAACAACAGACGCACTTAAAAACTCAAGCGGTCAAGTTATTGGTTTTCCATTTGCGGTCGAAGGTATGGGGTTAGTATATAACCAAAGTGTAGTAGAAAAAGCAACAGGAGGAAACTTTGACCCATTCTCTATCAACACACAGGATAAATTAAAGGGCCTTCTTGACAAGATTAAAGCATCTGGCGTTCAGTATCCGGTTGCTTACCAGACAGAAACTTGGTCAGTTGCCAATCACTACAGCTCACTATTCTTAGATCAGACCAAAAACCCTGATTCTATTCTGAATAAACTAAAGGCTGGAAAATTGGATCTTACAAAAAATGCCGATTGGAATGGTTATTATAATACGATGGAAATATTGGCTTCAAAAGATTACAACAAGTTCGGTGATCGCCCGCTTGGCCAATACTATGATGCAGCACACGTAGCAGTTGGTAAAGGGGATTCAGCCATCCTGTTCAATGGTGACTGGGCTTATGATTCATTACATGCAGTTGCTGGCGCTAACTTCGGATTTATGCCAGTTCCAGTCGATAACAATGCCAATAACCCGCTAAATAATAAAATTGCAGTTGGTCCAACACAGGTATTTGTAGTCAATAAAAAAGCCACTGCAGAGCAGCAGAAAGCAGCAGAAAAATTCTTCAATTGGCTTGTATATGAAAAAGCAGGACAAGACTTTGTTGTAAATAAAGCGCAAATCATTTCTGCTTTCAAAAATAATCCAAACAAGGTAACGAATCCGCTTGGAGTTGCCATCAGTAATGCAATTACAGCAGGTAAGACAATGCCATTTAGCACCAACTATGTCAATACCGGAGATTGGACTACTATTCTTGGACCTGAGGTTCAAAAGTATATTGCAAAACAATCAACAAAAGCTGACTTAGCAAAAGCATTTGAATCTTACTATACAAGTCATAAAAATTAATAGAATCACTGGGAAACCACTGATGTGGGCGAGTTGTGGTATCTCGCCCACTTGTTTTTAACAAATAAAGTACAACCGGCCTCTTATTGGTCCCTAGGACCTTGCCTTCCGCAAGTTAACCTTATCATAAGATAGGATGTGAAAAAAATGATTCCCCAAAAGATTGATGGGATTAGCTTAAATGCTGAATCCGCCAAAGAAGTGATAAAGAAAAGAAAAATAGACCTTTCCAAAATGGGAAATTCAATTTTATTTATGGGGCCTACCACCATATTTTTTGCGATTACCATTCTGATCCCATTTATATACGGCATTTATTTAACACTGAATAAAATGGATACCCCGGCAGACCCTATGGTGTTTGCAGGAATTTCGAATTACGTAAGTGCAGTCCAAGATACTCAATTCTGGAGCTCACTTTGGTTAACACTTAAGTTTGTACTGGCAACTGTATTCTTTGTCAATCTTGTTGGATTTGGGTTAGCTTATCTGGTCACTTCGGGTATTAAGATTCAAAACTCTATGAGAACAGCCTATTTTACCCCGAATTTGATCGGTGGATTAGTACTTGGGTATATTTGGCAATTTGTGTTTGTGCAATCGTTGCCAGCGATTGGAGCAAAGTTGGGGATTTCATGGCTGAAGCTCGGTTGGCTGGGGGATCCGCATATGGCCTTTTGGGCATTGGTTCTCGTTACGATCTGGCAAACATCCGGTTATATGATGATTATTTTTATTGCAGGATTAATCAGTATTCCAAAAGATATTATCGAAGCCGCAACAATTGATGGCGCAGGTCCTTTTCGCAGACTGATCAATGTGACTCTTCCTTTAATGGTACCTTCTTTTGTCGTAACTGTCTTCTTGTCTTTAAAAAATGCCTTTATGGTATATGACTTGAATTTCTCACTTACAAACGGAGGCCCATACAACAGCACACAAATGGTTTCTATGCATGTAGTAAATAAAGCTTTTGTCGAGGCTAATTATGGTACAGGACAAGCTGAGGCAATTATTTTATTTGTCATTGTTGCGATCGTCACCGGATTTCAGGTTTATACCAGTAAGAAAATGGAGGTTGAAGCATAATGAGTACACGAAGAATGGCTGCTTCCACTCTTGCATATGTCATTTCCATTATTGCATTGATTTGTTTTGTATTCCCCTTTCTTCTTCTTATCATCAATTCATTCAAAAGCAATGGGGAGATCCTAACAAGTCCGTTTTCATTGCCGCAGCATTGGAATTTCTCCCATTTTGCCGACGTTATTAATAAAATGAATTTCATGGTTACATTTAGAAACTCGTTTCTTATTACGATGATAAGCAGCCTTTTGATTGTGTTTTTCTCTGCAATGGCCGCTTATCATATGGTCAGAAAACCATCTAAATACAATAAAATATTCTTTACTATTTTGGTAGCTTCCATGGTTATTCCATTTCAATCTTTGATGATTCCTCTAATCTCCATTTATGGAGGAAAACTTCATTTGATTGATACGATTCCCATTCCTCTATTGATTATGTTTTATATCGGTTTTGGAAGTGCCCTTTCGATCTTTATGTATCATGGATTTATGAAAACAGTGCCTGCTGAGATTGAAGAGGCGGCCAGAATTGACGGCTGTAATACCATCCAGACTTTTTTCTTAATCGTTTTTCCTATGCTAAAGCCGATTACAGTAACGATTACAATCCTAAATGTTTTATGGATCTGGAATGATTACTTGCTTCCTTCACTTGTGTTAAATAATGAAAACGTCTATACAATGCCGGTTAAAATGAAAGTATTTAACGGAACTTATATGAACAACTGGGAACTGTTGATTCCTGCCATTCTTTTAACCGTCATTCCAATTTTGATTATGTACATGATTGGTCAGAAATCGATCATTAATGGTGTGATGCAGGGTTCCATAAAATAATTAAGATCAAGGTTTTTCACTCAAACCCTAGGAATCAAGAGTAAATTTACTAAATAAAATTATAGGGGCAATTGCCCCTATTTTTATAACGATCAAATCGACCATATATACGATCTTAAATAAATAAAAGGAGTGAATGGTTAATGTTAAAAGTAACTGTATGGAATGAAAATCGTCATGAACAAAAAAGTCCGGTAGTCAGAGAGATCTATCCGAAGGGAATTCACGGTACGATTGCTGAGTTCCTTAACCTAGAAGGAATTGAAACAAGAACCGCCACATTGGACGAACCGGAGCATGGATTAACGGATGAGGTACTGGATCATTCGGATGTATTAATATGGTGGGGGCATCTTGCCCACGGTGAGGTAAAAGATGAAATCGTCAAAAAGGTTCAAAAGCGTGTATTGGATGGAATGGGATTGATTGTTCTTCACTCGGGACATTTTTCAAAAATCTTTAAGACATTGATGGGTACAAGCTGTGATTTAAAATGGCGGGAAGCAGGTGAAAAAGAACGGCTTTGGGTAGTTAGTCCAAGCCATCCGATCGTCGAAGGAATCTCTGAATATATTGAACTAGAAAATGAGGAAATGTACGGGGAGCACTTCGATATTCCTCAGCCTGATGAGCTTATTTTTACCAGCTGGTTTGAAGGCGGAGATGTATTCAGAAGCGGCTGTACATATAAACGAGGAAATGGAAAAGTATTTTATTTCCGCCCGGGGCATGAAACCTATCCAACTTACCATAACAAGCAAATTCAGCAGGTGATTATCAATGCAGTGAAATGGGCTGAGCCCGTCAAACGTGAACGTCCTGTTTATGGGAATTCCCAACCGTTAGAAACGATTAAAGGGTTATAAAGGAAAGTTCGGAAGGAGACAGAAAATGGACACTAAAACATATAACTTAGTCATTGTTGGTTACGGGGGCATGGGGAGCTATCATGCGAAGCTGCTAAAAGAAAACGAAAATATTAATGTAACAGGTACGTTTGATATTTTAGAAGAAAGAAGAGCAGCTTCATTGGCAGATGGATACCAGGCATATGAAAGTTTGTCCGATGTTTTATCCGATGACGATGTTGATTTTGTTCTCATTGCCACCCCTAACGATGTGCATAAAGAAATTGCAATCGCTGCGTTACAAGCAAAAAAACATGTGGTTTGTGAAAACCGGTTACCATCTACAGCGAAGAGTTAATCGATATCATGAAGACAGCAAAATTAAATGACCGAAAGTTTATTGTGCACCAAAACCGCAGATGGGATGAGGACTTTCTGACAATAAAAAGAATATATAATGAACGCATGATCGGAGATGTTTTTCATATTGAATCACGAGTCCAAGGTGCAAATGGTATTCCCGGGGACTGGCGTCATCTGAAAGCTCCGGGCGGGGGGATGCTGTTGGACTGGGGTGTTCATTTATTGGACCAACTCTTATTTATGGTTGATAGCAAGATTACGAGTGTTTATGCCAATTTAAGTTATATATTGGGTGATGAAGTAGATGATGGCTTCCAGGTAAACATTTCGTTTGAAAATGGCTGCACTTCTTTAATTGAAGTAGGAACAACAAATTTTATTCAACTTCCAAGATGGTATGTAAAAGGAACAAGAGGAACAGCAGTAATCAATGATTGGGAAATCAACGGAAAAGTCGTGACTCAAAATCTGGGCGAGAATATAGAAGCACCTAAGGCAATTCGAGCCGGGCAGGGACTGACGAAGACGATGGCTCCACCATCTGAAAATGCTGTCACTGAGTCCTCTTTACCAAAGGCCGAAGAAATGAAAGAAAGCTTCTATGAAAATGTAGTTTCAGTAGTTGAAGGAAAAGCAGAACCAATCGTAAAAAATGATGAAGTCTTACGTGTCTTGGAATTGATTGAAACCATTTTTAAATCAGCAGAAATGAATGAAGTGATAAAAGACTTTGATGGGGTAAGAAGTATATAACACAAATAAAAGTTAAAGTTGGGAGGAGTATTAGATGGCAAAGAAATTACGTGTAGGAATCATTGGGTGTGGAGGAATTGCAAATGGTAAGCATATGCCAAGTCTGGCAAAGTTAACACAGGTTGAAATGGTAGCTTTCTGTGATATTGAAGTGGAGCGGGCAGAAGAGGCAGCATTGAAATATGGTACAGAGGGTGCGACAATTCATGCGGATTACAAAGAACTCTTAAAAGACAAAACAATTGATGTCGTTCATGTTTGTACCCCAAATGATTCCCATGCAGATATTACGGTCGCAGCTTTGGAAGCAGACAAGCATGTGATGTGTGAAAAGCCAATGGCCAAAACGGCTGAAGACGCAAAAAGAATGGTAGAAGCTGCGAAACGGACAGGAAAGAAGCTAACCATTGGTTATCAAAACCGTTTTCGTACAGACAGCCAGTATTTACATAAAGTTTGTGAACTTGGTGACCTTGGAGACATCTATTTAGCCAAAGCCCATGCCATTCGCCGCCGTGCCGTTCCTACTTGGGGCGTATTCCTTGACGAAGAAAAGCAAGGTGGAGGTCCGTTAATTGATATCGGAACGCATGCATTAGATTTAACACTCTGGATGATGAATAATTACAAGCCAAAAGCCGTGCTGGGGAGTACATTCCATAAACTCGGGAAAAAGAAGGATGCCGCAAATGCTTGGGGACCTTGGGATCCAGAAAAGTTTAAGGTAGAGGATTCTGCATTTGGCTATATTACGATGCAAAACGGTGCAACCATCATTCTTGAATCCAGTTGGGCTATCAATATGCTTCAAACGGGCGAAGCAAAATGTACGTTGTGCGGGACAGAAGGCGGAGCCGATATGTGGGATGGCCTCCGTGTCAATGGAGAGAATTTCAGTAAATTATACACGAATCACATTGACCTGGACGCAAAGGGTGTCGATTTTTATGATGGAGAAACAGAAAGTGCAGCAGATTTAGAAGCGAGATTATGGATTGAATCCATTTTAAACAATACGGAACCAGTAGTTAAACCGGAGGAAGCTTTAGTGGTTACTGAAATTTTGGAGGCAATCTATAAGTCGGCTCAAACGGGCGAAGCTGTTTATTTTAATGACTAAATAGGTAATCCATACAAAGAGAGGAGATATTTTGATGAAACTAGGCGTTTTTACCGTTTTATTTGCAGACAAATCATTTGAAGAAATGCTTGATTCAGTGAAAGCAGCAGGTCTTCATGCGGTTGAAATCGGAACAGGCGGATATCCGGGAAACAATCATTGTGACCTGGATGCGCTTTTAGAAAATGAAGGCTTACGTAAAGAATATCTGCAAAAAATTGAGGAACGGGATTTAATGATTAGCGCATTCAGCTGTCACGGCAACCCGATTTCACCTAATGCAGCATTTGCAAAACAATCTCACGAAACCCTGTTAAAAACGATTCAATTGGCTTCATTAATGAATGTCCCAGTTGTTAATTGCTTTTCCTGGAACTGCAGGAGATCATGAAGGAGCAAAGTATCCAAACTGGCCTGTAACACCATGGCCAAATGAATACGGTGATGTTCTGAAATGGCAATGGGAGCAAAAGTTGATTCCATATTGGAAAGAAGTCGGTCAATTTGCAAAAGAAAATAACGTAAAAATTGGGCTGGAACTGCATGGAGGATTCTTGGTTCACACGCCTTATACGCTATTGAAACTTCGAACGGAAACATGTGATGCAATTGGGGCAAACCTCGACCCAAGTCATCTATGGTGGCAAGGAATTAATCCAGTGGCAGCCATCAAAATTTTAGCGAAAGAAAATGCTATCCATCATTTCCATGCAAAAGATACTTATATTGATCAGGAAAATGTGAATATGTATGGATTAACCGATATGCAGCCATATGGTGAAGTGCGTACGCGTGCGTGGACATTCCGCTCCGTAGGGTGTGGGCATAGTGTACAAGAATGGTCGGATATGATGAGTGCCTTACGCACCTACGGGTATGATTATGTAGTAAGCATTGAACATGAGGATCCTTTAATGTCTATCAATGAAGGCTTTAATCGGGCAGTAACCAACCTAAAGACTGTATTGATTGAAGAATCACCTTTACAAATGTGGTGGATCTAAGGAAAAACGTCATATAGTGCTTCTACAATAGGCTGTTGCATTGATCAACCATTAGGAGGTATTTCAGTTTTAACAATACAATGGTAGCTAAATTTTCTAATTCTCATTGACATCGGTTAATACACAAATATTTCAGTTAGGATATGAATCAGCAAGATGTCTAATTGAGGAAATAAAAGATCCATCTGCTTTCAATAAGAGTATTATTATCCCAACGATTATTGTGGAGAGAGTCAATTCTTCTCTTTGATAAAAATAAACAAGGAGATTATTATGAATAAAAAGTGGTGGAAAGAAAGTGTCGTCTATCAAGTCTATCCACGCAGTTTCATGGATAGCAACGGAGACGGAATCGGGGACTTAAAAGGCATTACTTCAAAACTAGATTACTTAAAAGAATTGGGAATCGATGTTATTTGGATTTGTCCGACGTACAAATCCCCAAATGATGATAATGGCTATGATATTTCGGATTATCAGGATATCATGGACGAATTTGGGACAATGAAGGACTTTGATGAATTACTAGTAGAAGTCCATAAGCGCGGTATGAAGTTAATATTGGATTTGGTCATCAACCATACAAGCGATGAACATGCTTGGTTTATTGAATCTCGTTCCTCTAAAGATCATCCAAAACGGGATTGGTATATTTGGCGCAACGGTAAAGATGGAAAGGAACCAAACAACTGGGAATCGATTTTTAGTGGTTCAGCTTGGAAATACGATGAAGAAACAGACCAATATTTTATGCACTTATTTTCGGAGCGTCAGCCTGATTTGAATTGGGAAAATCCTAATGTAAGAAATGCTTTATATGAAATGGTGAATTGGTGGCTTGAAAAGGGGATTGATGGTTTTCGTGTGGATGCTATTTCCCATATCAAAAAGGAACCGGGATTCCCAGATATGCCAAACCCTGAGAATTTAGATTATGTCCCGTGTTTCCCGAAAATGATGAATGTTGAGGGCATTGATGAATTCTTGTCTGAATTCTCCCAAAAAACGATTAAGAACTATGATATTATGACGGTTGGGGAAGCAAATGGCGTCGGACTTGATGATGCGGATAAGTGGGTTGGTGAAGAAAACGGGTATTTCAATATGATTTTTCAATTTGAATTTTTGGGTCTTTGGGAAAAGGACGGGGAAGGAACCATTGATGTCCCTGCGTTAAAGAAGAATTTAACAAAATGGCAAAAAGGTTTAGAGGGCAAAGGATGGAATGCTTTATTTATTGAAAACCATGACCAGCCGCGGAGAGTTTCAAGTTGGGGAAATGACCAGGAATATTGGAAGGAAAGCGCAAAAATGCTGGGAGCTTTGTATTTCTTCATGAAGGGCACACCATTTATTTATCAAGGCCAGGAAATTGGCATGACAAATGTTAAATTCCCATCTATTGAAGATTACAATGATGTGGGAATGATAAATTACTATCATATTGAAAAGGCAAAAGGACGCCCCCATGAAGAGATTATGGAAGTGATTTGGAACCAGGGTCGGGACAATTCCCGCACACCCATGCAATGGGATTCAACAAACATGGGAGGCTTTACAACGGCAGACCAAACATGGCTTAGTGTAAATCCAAATTATACCGAAATAAATGTAAAAAACCAATTGAACGATTCTGCTTCTATTTACCATTTTTATAAAAAAATGATTCACTTAAGAAAAGACAATCCTGTGTTTGTTTACGGCACTTATGAATTGTTACTGGCCAACCATCCTAGACTATTTGTTTATTCTAGAAAATTAGGCAGGAAAACAGCGATTGTCATTAATAACTTCAGTGAAAAACTAACTAGATTTAGAGTTCCGGTCAGTGTGTCCTATTCTGCTTCAGAACTTGTTCTAAATAATTATGATACAGCAGAACAGAAGTTGCGAAAGGAATTTACGCTTAAGCCTTATGAAACAAGGGTATATTTATTGAGATAAAGGGGCATATTGCCCTTTTTCTATACATAGAAGAAATATTATTTTTAATAATTAAAAGGGAAAGAAAGGTCTTTCTTGTATTTTTAAAAATTGGAGTGAGCGTAATGAAAAAATTAATTGGAATAGATTTAGGCGGTACCACGGTGAAATTTGCCACTTTAACAGAAGAGGGTGAGATTCAACAAAAGTGGAGCATTGAGACAAATACTCAAAATGAAGGGAAACATATCGTTCCAAACATAATTGAATCGATCAATCATCACATAAACTTATATAGTCTGTCACGAAATGATATTTTAGGAATCGGTATGGGTTCTCCTGGATCGGTTGATCGTGAAAAAGGGACTGTTATCGGAGCGTATAATTTAAATTGGAGAACCTTACAGCCGGTAAAAGAACTGATTGAAGCCGGAACGGGTATACCATTTTACATGGATAATGATGCCAATGTAGCAGCTTTGGGAGAAGCATGGAAAGGTGCGGGGAAGGAGGGGCTAATGTAGTCTTTGTTACACTTGGAACAGGTGTTGGCGGCGGGGTAATTGCCGAAGGAAATTTACTCCATGGAGTGATAGGAGCAGCAGGGGAAATTGGACATATTGTTGTTGATCCGAATGGATATCAATGTACTTGTGGAAATCATGGTTGCCTTGAGACAGTCGCCAGTGCAACAGGCGTTGTCCGCCTAGCCAGGGATATATCTGAACAATTTGCAGATGAATCAGAATTAAAATGGTTAATTGACGATGGGCAAGAAGTTACTTCGAAAATTGTGTTTGACCACGCAAAACGAGGAGATCGGCTGGCTGGTATTGTTGTAGATAAAGTTTATTTTTATTTGGGATTGGCTTGCGGAAATATCGCCAATGTTTTAAACCCGGAAGCCATTGTCATTGGTGGTGGAGTGTCAGCTGCCGGTGATATGCTGTTAAAAGGAGTAGAAAAATACTTTCATAAGTTTACTTTTCCACAAATAAGAACAAGCACGAAAGTAAAACTGGCCCAATTAGGAAATGTAGCAGGAGTAATTGGAGCAGCATCGTTGGTAAAACACTTGAGAAATAAAAGATAAATTAAAAAAAGTTAATTGAACAATAACCACCTTGGCAGAACGAAGGCTGGGAATTGGATGTGAAATACTTGGAAAAGGTATTGCCATATATTCATCAGATGTGGGGCCGGCCTGTTCATATGGAGACAATGATTGAAGAGAGGAAAATGCTGTTTACTTATGATGGGAAGAGTGTGCATCGGAAATATTTATAAATTGAAAGGCAGTAGAACCAGTTTTGGTTTTGCTGTTTTTTTGTCATTCGAGGATCCTATATCAAGAAAAAAGAGACATAACCAGGGTAGGTTATGTTCCTTCTAGGATCATTTATTTTTCTTGCTAATAATGAAATGGAATTTCTTTATTTAATATTTTTTATTTAAATTATTGAAAAACCATTTCATAAATAATATAATGAATGTGTTGAAAGAGGTGATGACAATTGCTTGGTTTTTCTATATTCCTTAATGATGAATGGGCACAGGAAAAAGAGGATTATGTTGAGAAAATGGCGGGGATTGGGTTTGAAGGTGTGTTTAGTTCTTTGCACATTCCAGAGGATGATCCTTCAAAGTACAGTGAACGTTTAAAATCGTTGCTAGACGTTGTGAAAAAAAGCCAATTAAAACTAATGATAGATATTTCAGGAAATGCTTTAAAGAATATTGGACTATCATTGGATTATCCTCAACAGATTGTTGAAAGCGGTATTTCCGGCTTGAGAATGGACTACGGTGTTGAAATGAAGACAATCGCAAACCTTTCCAACTATATAACCGTCGGTTTGAATGCGAGTACACTAACAGAAGATGATTACGCTGAGCTCGCAAAAAATCAAGCGGATTTTGAACATATTCAGGCTTTGCATAACTATTATCCAAGACCGAACACTGGGTTAGATGAAATGTGGTTTCTTAAAAAAAATCGCTGGTTAAAAAGTAAGAAAATGAGGATCGGTGCTTTTGTGCCTGGTGATGGAAAGTTGCGCTTGCCTTTATTTGAAACGCTTCCGACGCTGGAAATTCATCGCTATCAAAACCCGTTATTTTCATCTTTGTCCCTTTTAAGAGACTTTATGGTCGATGATGTTTACATCGGTGATTTGGGAATAACCAACCAAACTTTTGATCAATTTTTTGAATATCTTTGTCATCAAACTATCCTGCTGCATGCAGCATCCATAAATGAAAAGTATGATTCTTATATCTATAATGATCATCAAAATCGGAAAGATGTCTCGAGAGATGTTGTTCGTAGTGAAAAATCTAGGATGTTCAATCAGACTCAAGATATTCAGCCTGATAACACGGTGATTAGAAAGAGAGGAAGCATAACAATCGATAACAATCGTTACCCAAGGTATAAAGGTGAACTGCACCTTGTTAAGGATGAACTGCCATCTGACGAAAAAGTGAATGTGATTGGGGAGATAGCTGAAAAAGATGTGCCGTTACTTCATTATATTGAAGCAGGTACAAAATTTAAGATTGATAGAATCTGAGGAGAGAAATGATGAAATTAAATAAGCTTACGACAGAACAGCGCAACGAAAGAACAATGAATTTAGACACTTTGCCAACAATTGAAGTCTTAAAATTAATGAATGACGAGGATCAGAGCGTACCATCTATTGTAAGAAAAGAATTGCCTCAAATAGAGAAAGTTGTTGAAGCGGTGAAACGATCATTTCAATGCGGCGGGCACTTGATTTATATTGGGGCCGGTACGAGTGGGCGCCTGGGCGTTTTGGATGCTGCTGAGTGTGTTCCGACATTTAGTGCCGATCCTTCAATGGTACAGGGATTAATTGCAGGAGGAGAAAAGGCAATGACTGTAGCTGTTGAAGGCGCTGAGGATTCCATTCAATTAGGTGAAGAGGACTTGAAAAGGATTCAATTAACTGAAAAGGACACCATACTTGGGATTGCGGCCAGTGGCAGAACGCCATATGTGATTGGTGCTTTAGATTATGCAAAAAAAATAGGCGCTACTACAGCGAGTCTTTCCTGCAATAAGGATTCGGAAATTAGCAAGCACGCAGATATCCCTATTGAAGTACCAGTAGGCCCTGAAATTTTAACAGGGTCAACAAGACTCAAGTCAGGAACTGCTCAAAAATTAGTGTTGAACATGATTTCTACTGCGTCCATGATAGGGATTGGGAAAGTTTATAAGAATTTAATGGTGGATGTAAAGCCAACAAATGATAAATTAGTAGAACGTTCAAAATCCATTATCATGCAGGCTACTGAATGCAGCTATGAAAAGGCTGATCAAGCCTTTCATGAAGCTAATAAAAACGTTAAATTAGCAATCGTGATGGTTTTAACCAATCTTTCCAAAGAAGAAGCACAGCAGAAATTAGATTTAGCAAAGGGTTTCATCAGAAATATCATTTCACTTTAGGGGGAAAGATCAAAATGTCTGAAACTAAAGAACAAAGGTTGGCTAGAGAAATCTATGAGAATGTCGGCGGATTGAGTAATGTCAAAAAGATTATTCACTGCATGACCAGGGTTCGTATGACGATTAAAGATGATCACAAAGTCAACGTGGATGCGCTGAAAGCGGTTGATGGTGTTTTAGGTGTCGTTGAAGATGAAACATTACAGGTTATTGTTGGACCTGGTATTGTAAATAAAGTGGCGAATATCATGGTTTCGGAAGTCGGCGTTAAGTTGGGAGAAGCCTTTCCGGAGCAATCTGATAAAAGCGGAAGAACTTTGACGGACCGAGAAATTGTTGAAGCAAAAGCAGCTGAAGTAAAAGCAAAAGAAAAGGCAAAACATAATAACAGTACCGCCTTCAAACGAGTTTTGAAATCAATTTCAAATATCTTTGTTCCACTCATTCCAGCCTTTGTGGGAGCAGGGATTATTGGCGGGATTGCCGCTATTTTTTCCAATCTGTTGACAGCTGGAAGTATCGGCCATGAATGGGCTTCAATTATTACAACACTAAATATTATTAAAAACGGGATTTTTGCTTACTTAGTGATTTATGTTGGAATTAACAGTGCGAACGAGTTCGGTGCAACTCCGGGTTTAGGCGGTATTATTGGTGCTGCCACACTTTTAACAGGAATGGACCCTAAGGCTCCGATTATGAATATTTTTAACGGAACTGCATTATCGGCTGGTCAGGGTGGTATTATTGGGGTTATTTTTGCCGTATGGATTTTAGCACTTGTTGAAAAAAGATTGCACAAGATTATTCCGAATGCAATAGATATTATCGTTACACCAACCATCGCATTATTGGTTGTTGGACTATTTACCATCTTTATTGTCATGCCTATTGCTGGTGTTGTGTCAGGTGCACTGGTAGGGTCGATTACATGGGTATTAAATGTAGGCGGTGCTTTTTCAGGATTCATCCTGGGGCTTTTCTTCCTGCCAATGGTCATGTTCGGTTTACACCAAATTTTGACACCGATTCATATTGAAATGATTAATAAAATGGGTTATACGCCTCTTCTACCTATTTTGGCAATGGCGGGTGCAGGTCAAGTTGGTGCAGCTTTTGCGTTATGGGTAAAGTGCAGAAAAAATAAAAAGTTAGTGCAATTAATTAAAGGTGCCTTACCTGTTGGGATTCTTGGAATTGGTGAACCATTGATCTATGGTGTTACACTGCCATTAGGACGTCCTTTCATTACTGCATGCGTCGGCGGTGGGATTGGCGGTGCAGTCATAGGTGGGATTGGAAATATCGGTGCTATCGCGATTGGTCCAAGTGGAATTCCATTAATTCCACTGATTGCAAATGGACATTGGCTGGGATACGTCTTCGGCTTACTTGCCGCATATGTCGGGGGATTTATTGCGACATTCTTCTTTGGTATTCCAAAGGATGTTCAAAAAGAAACTAATGCAAACTAGTTGGTGATCGTTGTGGAAGAAAATATCATTCTTGGCATTAAATCAAAATTAAATAATCTTTCAAAAACAGAAAAAAAGATCGGCGAATTTATTCTCAACCATTCTGTAGAAATAGTTAATGACAATACTAGTGAATTAGCTAAAAAAGCAGGGGTAAGCCCTGCTACAATTGTTCGGTTTTGCCGTTCAATTGGGCTATCCGGCTTTTCCCAGCTAAAAGTCCGATTGTATGCAGATGCTTCCAGTGTGGATGAGAAACTATTTACCGATATCAATCCAGATGAAGATGTGGCATTGATTGCTGAAAAACTGGCACTTCGGTTCAATCAATCTATTTCACAAACTGTTCATATTTTGGATACCAAACGTATTGAAGAAATTGCTGATATCATGGAACATTGCTCAACGATTTATGTATACGGATTAGGTGCTTCACATGTTGTTGCAGATGACTTTACACAAAAGTTTACACGAATTGGCAAACTTGTGATCAATACGTTAGACCATCACCTATTAAGTTCTTCATTAATTAGTGCAGAAGAACATTGTATGTTTTTTGCCATATCGAATTCAGGTGAAACGAATGAAGCCATTAAATTGGCACAAATTGCTAAACAGAAAAGGGTCTATACGGTTGGCATTACGCAAAATGAGAACAGTACTTTAGCCAAATTGGTTGATTTTCCGGTCATTCATCATGGCGGTGAGGCGGTTATGCTGAGAAGTGCGGCAACAACCTCCTTGATTTCGCAATTATTTACCATTGATGTCTTATATTATGCTTATGTCAATAAACATGCTAAAGAAATATTAAACATGTTAAAAGAGTCAAAAATCAATATCCATACCTTTTTCCATAAAGAGAACGGTTAAGGGTCCTTTAAAAACGATTAAAAGTGGGAATGTTTTAGGCCAAATATGTGCTAATTGGGCTTAATAATATTTTTAATGAAAGGGGTTATCGAATGTTTCATCTTTTTCAAAATAAAGAAGTGGCTGTTCCAGATTATCATTTATATATGCCGGTTACAGGAAAGCTGATCGAACTATCTGACGTGAATGATCAAGTATTTTCCACTAAAATGATGGGCGAAGGTTTTGCCGTAAACCCGACGAATGGCAATATTGTGAGCCCTGTTTCGGGAAAAATCATAAGTATTTTTGAAACAAAGCATGCCATGGGCATAAAGATGGTGAACGGTCTTGAAGTATTGGTTCACTTAGGAATTGATACTGTAGAACTGAAAGGAGCACCCTTTGAGGTATACGCAAAAGAGGGACAAACCATTAAAGGCGGCGAAAAATTAGCCAAAATGGACCTAACCCAATTAGAATTAGCAAAAAAGGAAAATACTGTTATCGTTGTCTTCACAAATTCCGACCGCCTCAAAGGGTTAAGTATTGATAAACAAGCGGATGACTTTGAGAGAGGCGAAATCATTGGTGAAGTAAAATAGTGTTTCTTTCAGTGGGAGATAGAAAACCGGGCAAAAAACCGCCCGGTCCTTTTTATGCCGTTATGACAACTGCCAATGAACATGACCATGGTTACTAGATTACGAGTATTTTGACCGCATGGTTACTTTTTTCTTTTAAGACTACGAAAAAAAGCTATAGTTCGGGAAAATTATAACATTAAGCTACCTGGGCATACATCTGTTTTATAGAATCAAATGGTGTTGATTGGTACGCCACAAAACGTTGGAAATTATTTTGTCTAATAAGGGTCCAACCACAAGCCCTTTTAAAAAAATTTCTTTTACAATAGTTTTCATAACTCGACAGATGAAGGGAGGATAAGAATGAAATATTTGCTATTAGCAACTGATTTAGATGGCACTTTATTGAATGATGAAAAACAAATTGACTTAGAAACGATGGAAGCAATTCAGGAATTTCGCGGAAAGGAGGAAAAGTCATAGTGTGCACGGGACGTTCCCCTCTGTCCGCTACATGGATTGCAAAAACAATTGGGTTAAAGGATGAACCAATTATTGCTTACAATGGTGCGATCATCCTCGGGGAAAATGGTCAGGTAGTTGAAAGAAATATTTTTTCCGTTGAAACACTCCTACAATTTTGGAAAATATGTAAGGAAGCAGGCTGTTATGCCCATTTTTATGAAGGGGACACTCTATTGGTTCCTGAGGAAAATAAGTGGAATAACAATTGGGTGAAAAATAATATACCTCTCTTTGAAAATTCAGGATGGAAAATTGAAAGTTATAATTGGTATCGAAAACAATGCGAAGTGAAGCTTGTTGAGGATTTTTATGATTTTTTTCAAAACAGGCTTCCTAAAATCTCAAAGATAGCGGTATTCCATGAAGGAAATGCACTTTATAATTTTTCAGAAAAACTAAGCAAACGGATGAAACATTTGGAAATAAGCAGCAGTTCTGATTATCGCAATTTGGAAATAGCCCCAAAAGGTGTAACAAAGGCATCCGCATTAATGAAGCTACTGGAAAAACAAGGGATTTTATTAACACAAGCTGCAGCAATAGGAGATAACTTTAATGATTATCTAATGCTTTCTTATGCGGGCTTAGGAATAGCAATGGGCAATGCTCCGGTAAAGGTTAAGGAAATCGCAGATATAGTAACAGATACTAATAACAATCGAGGAATGGCATTAGCAATTCGACGGTTTTTGTTAGCATAAGATTTTTTAAATCCTGAATGTATGGATGACGTAGGAATATTAACTGTAGGAAAAAGGCTGTTATAGGAGGAAAATGGTGTTTACGTATGATGGCAGGGGGTGTATCGGAAATATTAATAAAAAAATGGCAGTGAAACCTATTTGGGTTTTACTGCTTCTTTTATGCAATACATGATGAATAAAGAAAGATTAGGAAAAAATAGCGCTCATCATAATTTCAAATTCGGGGAAAATATGAGAGTGAAATACATCCTCTTCATTGAAAATACTTGGGGTCTCATAAATACCGTTTTTATCAAGGATATATTGCTCCACAATTTTCTCATTAGGGTAAATTAATAAATACTCTTTTACTCCATGTCTTTGATATTGGTTCATTTTCTCAATACGGTCTCTTCGCCAAGTGGAAGGAGAAAGGACTTCTACGATAAGATCTGGAGCGCCTTTGCATCCTCTATCAACTAATTTCCTTTCGTCGCATACTACGCTGATATCAGGCTGTACGACCTGGTATTCCTCATCATCTTCTGCAGCAGATAATCTAACGTCAAAAGGAGCAGTATATACCTCGCATGTTTTCCCTTTAAAAAATGTATATAGCTCACCCGTAAGTTGGGTCACAATTCGTTGATGTTGTCGTGATGGTGTAGCTTGCATATAGGGTATACCATCAATAATCTCATAGCGTGGCTCATCAGGCCATGTTAGATATTCAGTATATGTTACTTTCTTAGGATGAGGTTGATTAATACTCATATGAGGCACCTCCTAAGTTATCCTTATTTTAACACTTTTTCTTAAAAAATACAGCTGATCATATTTTATGCCGTTAAATTTTAAAACTATTTCAATGGACCGCCTCAGCAGAACGAAGGCTGTTCGTATTGGCATCAACGGATTTTAAGGGAGTTGGATTTAACAAGCAGCGAAGCGATTGAATTTGCGAAATTAAATGCCGGGGTGATGCAGCCTTCGAGGATTGGTATCAATCCATAGTCGGATATTCCGTTCTTGCGCAATTATTTAACTAAGGATCTTGTGATGAGAAAAGATATTTATCTGTTCCAAAAAAAAGGGCAGGGATTATAAAATTGTTGATAAAGAATGGGAGAATGTCTTCTTGCCGAAAGAGATAAAAAATAGTTGACATTATACCCGTATGGGTATAATATATTGCTTGTCAGTGTTATTCCTTTTATTTAAAGGGAGGGCGAAATGAATGAATCAGGGAAAAGCACGTAGAAGAAATAATGCAATTTTGTTGATTAAAAGTCGATAAAAGGGTTGACACCCTCTTTTATTTTTATTTATATTATACCCTATAGGGTAATGTACTTAGGCTATAAAGTAACAAACGTAAAAGGCGGCATGAGTGCTTGGTCTTAATGAAAAGTATTGGGAGGAAAATACAATGAGAGCAATAACTGCAAAAGAAGTAGAAGATTTATTAAATGAAGGAAAAAAATTAAATATCATCGATGTTCGTGAAGTAGCTGAAGTAGCAGCCGGTAAAATCCCAGGTGCTGTAAATATTCCATTAGGATTAGTGGAATATCGCATGAATGAATTAGATAAATCAAAAGAGTATATCATGGTTTGCCGTTCCGGAGGCAGAAGCGGCCGTGCAACTCAATTCCTTGAAAGCTATGGGTTTAACGTGATTAACATGACAGGCGGAATGCTTGCATGGGAAGGTAAAGTAATATAAATTTTCTGATTCAACAAATACCAAACTATTAATCAATTAAAGAATTTTCTTAGGGGAATTATCAAACATATTTTTTTAAGTAAAATTATACTATCGGGGGTAAATTCATGGATTTAAAAGTAATAACTGCAGAGCAATTAGCAGAAAAAGTAGTGAATAAAGATAGCTTGTTTATTTTGGATGTACGGAATGAAAGTGATTTTAATGATTGGAAAGTAGAAGGGGAAAACTTTACTTACTTGAATGTTCCCTATTTTGAATTAATTGATGGAATTGAACCTATTGCTGATCAGGTTCCACAAAATCAAGATGTGGTGATCATTTGTGCAAAAGGCGGCTCTTCCGTTTTTGTTGGAGAACAACTTGTTGAAGCTGGATTTAATAACATTTACACCTTAGAAGACGGAATGAAGGCATGGAGTGAGCACTTAGAAAAAGTTAAAATTTATGAGGATGATCAGATAAAAGTATTCCAATTTATCCGTGTAGGTAAAGGTTGCCTCTCCTATATGGTCGTATCGGAAGATGAAGCATTAATTGTTGATGCTGCTCGTTTTCTTGATGTTTACATCGAAGCGGCTCAACAAGAAGGCGCAAAAATCACTCACATTGTAGATTCTCATTTGCATGCTGATCACATCTCAGGTGGTAAAATGCTTGCGGAAAAAACAGGTGCTAAATACTATTTAATGAAGAGTGAAGGTGCTGTATTCGACTTCGAGCCTTTGGAAAACTACAAAAAGATTGAGTACAATCAAGTTCAACTGGAAGTCTTAGCAGTAAAAACTCCTGGGCATACCCCAGGCAGTGTGTCATTCCTTGTAAATGATAAGCTATTATTTTCAGGGGATACAATTTTTATAAGCGGCTTAGGACGGCCTGACCTTGGAAATAAGGTACGTGAATGGGCTAATGATTTATATCATACTGTTCATAGTAAAATTTCAGATATCGCAGATGATGTGATTGTTCTGCCTGGACATTACGCTGATTTGGATAGTGAAATAAACGCTGACCGTTTTATTGGTGATTCTCTTGGAAATATCAGAAAACGGAATGAAAAGATGTTTACAACTCCAAAAGATGAATTTTTAAATCGGGTTGAAAAATCGGCAAGCTCTGTTAAACCGCCTAATTTTGAAGAAATTGTTGGCATTAACCGTGGAACTCAAAAAGCAGATACGGATAAAATGCAAGAACTGGAAATAGGTCCAAACCGTTGTGCCGTTCATCATGCTGAATAATAGAGAAAAGCAAAAGAAAAATCGGTTAGGTGTTAAGTACTAAAAGCTTGACTGACAAATAGGGGAACTGATCTAGGTTCCCTTTTCTAAAAAGGGGGCAATATGGACATTCATTTTGTTATTACAATTCTCCTCATTGGTTTTATAGGCTCATTTATTTCAGGAATGTTAGGTATTGGGGGAGCAATCATTAACTTCCCTATGTTGTTATATATTCCAGTGATGCTGGGAGTAGGACATTTTACAGCACATGAAGTATCTGGTATAACCGCCATTCAGGTTTTCTTTGCAACCATTGGCGGTGTTCTGGCTTACCGTAAAGGCGGATTTTTAAACAAAACCCTTATTGCCTACATGGGTGTCAGTATTTTAATTGGAAGTTTCATTGGAGGATTTGGCTCTACTCATATGTCGGAAAGCGGAATTAATATTGTTTATGGAATTCTTGCGTTAATAGCCGTTATTATGATGTTTGTTCCAAGAAAAGGAATTGATGATGTTCCTTTGGAACAAGTTAAGTTTAACAAATGGCTGGCAGCGTTATTCGCCTTCATTGTAGGAATCGGAGCAGGTATTGTCGGGGCAGGAGGGGCATTCTTATTGGTTCCAATCATGCTGGTTGTGTTAAAAATTCCAACAAGGATGACGATTGCTTCATCTTTGGCCATAACACTTATTTCATCGATCGGAGCTGTTTCTGGAAAAATTGCAACAGGGCAAGTATCAATTTTGCCTTCACTCATTATGGTCGTTGCCAGTTTAATTGCTTCACCAATAGGAGCAAATGCCGGTAAAAAAGTGAATACCAAAGTGTTACAAGTCATTATGGGAATGTTAATTTTAGTAACGGCAGTGAAAACATGGATGACCATTTTATAACTTAAATGTCTTAAAATGCTAATGTAGATTGTTGGGTTTTTGCAACAATCTACTTTTTTATTTCCTGCTGATAAAACATATTTAGAAATATATTTTGAACACAATGAAAAACCAGAGTTTTTTCTTTTGCTTAACAAGAACTTAAATGCTGTTGCAAAATTATAGAAAAAATACATTTAGCATAGAACGGCAGTGAGACGTATTGGTTTTTGCTGCCTCTTATTATGCTTCAATTGTGAATAAAATGTGAACCTAACAAAAAGAGGCTTTACATTTTTTAAAAATATTCTATAATACCCATATAGGTATTAAACCCACTAGGGTATACACATGGTGATGAAAAGTATAAAGGTTAATGACTCATATAAATAAAACAAATCTGGAGGGAAAAACATGACACAGAAAATAATCATTGTAGGTGGCGTAGCAGGCGGAGCAACAGCTGCAGCAAGATTAAGAAGAATTAGTGAAGATGTAGAAATTATCCTTGTAGAACGTGGAGAAAATATTTCATTTGCCAATTGTGGACTGCCTTACTATATCGGAGAAACAATTAAGGATAGAAGCAAACTATTAGTTCAAACGGTTAAAGGCATGTCAGAACGGTTTAACCTTGATATTCGCAATTTAAGTGAAGTATTAAGTATTAATTCGGAAAATAAAACGATCACAATCAAGAATTTAAAAAATGGAGAAGTGTACAAAGAGACATATGACAAATTATTATTATCACCTGGAGCAAGACCCATTGTTCCTCCGATTCCAGGTTTAATTGAAAGCCAGTCATTATTTACGTTAAGAAATATTCCAGATACGGATAAAATTAAAAACTATGTGGATACGAAAAATCCTAAGAAAGCTGTTGTCATTGGCGGGGGGTTTATTGGGATTGAAATGGCTGAAAACTTAGTGGATCGTGGAATTGAAGTGACACTCATTGAAAAGGGAAATCAGATCATGGCGCCTATCGATATTGAAATGGCAAGCATCCTCCACACCCATCTAAAAGAAAAAGGTGTGAAGTTATTATTAGAAAATGGTGTTGAAGCATTTGCTAACCAAGGTAAAAAGATAATCCTTTCTGATGGAAAAGAGATAGAAACAGACATGACGATTCTTTCAATCGGAGTTAGACCGGAAAACGAATTAGCCAAAACGGCAGGACTTAAATTGGGTGAACGTGGCGGGATTATTGTGAATGAATATCTACAAACATCCAACGAAGATATTTATGCTGTAGGAGATGCGGTTGAAGTTGTTGATTATATTAACGGTACAAAAGCGATGATCCCGCTTGCCGGACCAGCTAACCGCCAAGGTCGTATTGCCGCTAATAATATGATGGGTAAAAAAGAAAAGTACCAGGGAACAATGGGTACTTCAATCGCCAAAGTATTTAATTTAACTGTTGCAGCTACAGGAAATAATGAAAAAACATTAAAACGTTTAGGTGTGAAATATGAGGTAGTCCATATTCATCCAAGTTCACATGCAGGATACTATCCTGGTGCTGCACCAATTTCATTGAAACTAATTTTTGATAAAGAAACTGGAAAAATCTACGGAGCACAAGCAGTCGGGGCTGACGGTGCCGATAAGCGCATTGACGTAATCGCCACAGCTATTAAAGGCGGATTAACAGTAGAAGATTTAACTAATTTGGAATTATCGTATGCACCTCCATATTCATCAGCTAAAGATCCAGTCAATATGGCAGGGTATGTGGCCACAAATATTTTGGAAGGTGAATTAGAGCATGTCCAATGGCATGAAATTGATAAAATCATTGAAGAAGGCGGATTATTAATTGACGTTCGCGAACAAGTGGAACGTGAATTCGGTTTTATCGAAGGCTCAATCAATATCTCCTTAAATCAGCTAAGAAATCGATTAGAAGAACTTCCAAAGGATCAAACCATTTATGTAAGCTGCCAAGTGGGGCTGCGAGGATATTTAGCCAGCCGAATTCTAAAAAACAATGGATATAACGTAAAAAACGTTGATGGTGGCTGGAAAACGTATTCTTCTGTGTGCGGAAGTAATATAAATAAAAAAGTTGAAAGTAAATAAAATTTACTTATATTTAAGGATGGTGTTTTATAGTGAGTACAGCAAATATAGTAATTATTATACTTTTGCTTGGATTTTTGATATGGCGATTCCTCCCTGTTAAAGGGGTACGAAACATCTCGACAGCTGAATTGAAAGGTGAACTTGGCAACAAGGACGTACAATATATTGATGTTCGTACACCAGGAGAATTTAAAGGCAATTCCATTAAAGGATTTAAAAATATTCCTCTTGATCAATTGTCTAGCAAAGCATCTTCTTTATCAAAAGAAAAGGCAGTTGTTGTTATTTGCCAAAGCGGAATGAGAAGTGCTCGGGCCGCAAAGATTCTTAAAGGCTTAGACTTTAAAAACATAACAAATGTAAAAGGCGGTATGAGCGCCTGGCGATAAGGAATTAAAAGGAATAATAACCAACAGTAGATAAATAAAGGAGAATAAGAATGAAGATTACTGATGAAGCACGCGATGTATTATTTGAAGTGCTTAAGGAAAACAATAAAAGTGGAATTCGTATTTATTTTGCCGGCTTTGGCTGAGGTGGTCCAAATATTGGACTGGCTCTGGATGAGCCGCAATCAGAAGATAAAGTAGTTTTTATTAACAAAATTCAAGTTTCGTTTGATCCTGATCTTGAAGACTATACAAAGGATTTTACACTTGAGTATGATAAATATAGAGAAGGTTTAGTCCTGTTAGGAAATAATGGCGGCTGTTAACACCCCAGGTCATCGGTTGAAAGTTAAATAAAAGATTTTCAAAAGGAGCATGATCATTTTGATCATGCTCTTACGCTATTCATGTTTTTCGCATCTTGACACAATATAGCCTGCTCCTTCTTCTAGTTGAATGTCTAGAAATATGCTGCAGTTGAAGATTAAGTCAAAGGAATATAAGTTTGTTTTATTTAAAAAAAGCATGATCTAGGTCATGCTTTTTTATTTTTGGGATATGTTAAAGGACATTGTTGATTTTTCAAGACTGTTGATTGGAGCGGAAATCAACAGCCAAATTGAACACAACTGATTTTAAGTATTCCAGGGTCAATAAGGATTTATAAAAGGAAAAATATTGTCGGTACTGTATTGGCATGGAAAAATGAATTAGAAAAATAATAGTTCTGAAAGGAGGAGATAAAAATAAAGGTAGCTGTTTCGGCTACCTTCTAATTTATAAACGAGTATTGCTTTCAATATATGCCTCAAAAGCTGGATGAAATTCTTTTTGATAATGATCATCCGGACATGACTTAATGACGATGCCTTTTAAAGCATTTGAACGGTGTGTTTCTAATATTTTATTGCATATAGGACAATGTTCAATAAATAGTTTTTTTAAAATATTCATACCCAGTCTCCTATTCCATTAATTCCTATAGTTGTACTATGAATTATACATGAATATTATAAATTCGCAATAGCTATCAGTCATTTTCATATTATGGAGGATAAGAAATAATGGTGAAAATTAGACTTTTATTTCCGACTACGACTAAGTAAATAAGAATATTGATTCGGAAGTTATTCATAGTATTCAAAAACAGTCGGATAAAAATGTAAAGAAATTGTTTCAAAAAAAATAAGGAAGATATGATGGACCGAATTCGGAAATTAGATTATGAATGGGATACTGAATGAGTTATAGAATGGAAAATTTTTTGAGTAAAATGAATGTGGGAAGGAATGGATGATTATGTTTGATTATACGGTTGTTACGAATCAAAATATAGCAGATGCGATCCAAAGGCTTGAGGGCAGTTTAAAAAAAGAGGGATTTGGCGTTTTGTGGCAATTCGATATAAAAGAAAAACTGCAGGAAAAAGGTTTAGATTTTCGTAAAGAGTTTAAAGTGCTAGAGGTATGTAACCCTGATGAAGCTCAAAGGGTTTTAAATGAAAACGAAATGGCGGGATATTTCTTGCCTTGTAAGATCGTTGTTTACGAAAGTAACGGAGAAACGAAAATCGGAATGCCTAGACCAACAGCGCTTATTAGTCTTTTAAATGATGAAAAGTTAAAACAATTTGCCAAGGATATCGAAGACCGATTAATAAGTTGTATAGAAAGTAGTATATGAAACAAAAAATGAATTAAATCTTTAAAAGTAAAATGAGCATCAGGAAAATGATGCTCATTTTACTTTTTTAAAAACCGAAGATAGTGTAAAAATAACCATTTGACACTATACCATATAGGGTATAATATAGAGCTTATCAAAATGATTAGATGCATTGTTGGAGGCTTGAATGACATTAGTAATATTAAGTATAATACTTATAATATATAGTTTGTATAAAAGATATTTTCCTGTTTGTGGAGTGCAAAATTATACTTTAACTGACATTGAATTGGATGTCATAAAAGTCATCGATGTTAGAGATTTTAACGAATCTTATAAAAATCCGATTAAAGGTGCTGTAAATATTCCTCTTGTCTATCTTAAAAGAAATTTAAATGAAATTTCGGCTCGTAAAGTACATGTTATTGGATCTAACAAAATTGATAAAAATGTTGCGATTCGCTTTTTAAGACAAAAAGGTTTTTATGTTAAGGGATATACCATAATGAACTAAAACAATATTAAGGAGGTAATTTATGAATTATAATGATCAAATTAAAAACAGAGTAAAACGTATTGAAGGACAGGTTAGAGGGATCTTAAGAATGATGGAAGAAAATAAAGACTGTAAAGAAGTCATTACCCAGTTATCTGCAGCAAGAACTGCCATTGATCGCACTATTGGGGTTATCGTTAGTTCTAATTTAGTGGAGTGTGTTCAAAAAGCAAATGACGACCAAAAAGAAAAGAGCATGGAAGAATTAGTAAAAGGTGCTGTAGATTTGTTAGTTAAAAGCCGATAAAAAAGGGTTGACACCCTCTTTTATTTTGATTAACATTATACCTGTAGGGGTAAAGGTAAAAAAGGAGGAATACAACGATGAATATTGCTAAAGTTTTAGATGCAAAAGGTTTAACATGCCCAATGCCAATTGTGAAGACAAAAAAAGCAATGAATGAACTTGAATCTGGTCAAATTCTAGAAATCCATACAACAGATAAAGGTGCAAAAAATGATCTTCCTGCTTGGGCAAAATCAGGAGGCCATGAGTTAGTATATTTCGAAGAAGAAGAAGGTCTTTTGAAATTTTGGATTAAAAAAGGGTAATTTTTTTAGGTTATTGTATACCTGTACGTGTATGTGTATTATAAAAACAACAAATGTATAAGGAGACTAAAAAATGCCGTTCCGGAGGCAGAAGCGGCCGTGCAACTCAATTCCTTGAAAGCTATGGGTTTAATGAGATTAACATGACCGGTGGAATGCTTGCTTGGGAAGGCAAAGTGGAATAATTTTGATTGACTTTAAGAATACCCGTAAAGGTATTTAGAAATAGGAGGTTTTTAACAATCATCATGGAAGCAAATGTAATTTTAGATGCAAAAGGTTTAGCATGCCCAATGCCTATTGTGAAAACAAAAAAGGCGATGAATAATCTTGAGGCTGGACAAGTATTGGAAGTTCAAGCAACAGATAAAGGCTCAAAAGCAGATATAAAAGCGTGGGCTGAAAGCACAGGGCATCAATATATAGGAACACTTGAAGAAGATGGAGTGCTGAAGCATTACCTTCGTAAATCTTCTAATGATGAGATAAAAGAAAACAAGCATCCTAATATCATTAATAATGAAGAATTGGAAAAAAAGCTGGAAGGTAATGAAAACATCGTTTTACTTGACGTAAGAGAAGCTGCAGAATATGCCTTTAACCATATTCCAAATGCGATCTCGATTCCTTTAGGCGACTTGGAGAGGAGAATGGGCGAACTAAGCAAAGAAAATCAAATCTTTGTTGTTTGCCGTACTGGTAACCGCAGCGACCTGGCTGCACAAAAGTTAGCTGATAACGGATTTACAAATGTCGTAAATGTTATGCCGGGAATGAGTCAATGGACAGGAAAAGCAATTGGAATTAATAACTAAAAATCAGGGGGAATTAACAATGAATAAAAAGGTAGCAATTATTGCAAGTAATGGTGGATTATTTGATGCATATAAGGTATTTAATATCGCAACGGCTGCTGCAGCAACAGATCAAGAAGTAGCTATTTTCTTTACTTTCGAAGGGTTAAATTTAATTCATAAGGAAGCAAACAAACAACTTTCTATGCCAGAAGGAAAAGAGCACTTTGCAGAAGGATTTGCAAAAGCAAATGTGCCTTCAATTCCGGAATTATTGGAAATGGCACAAGAAATGGGCGTTAAATTTATCGGATGCCAAATGACAATGGACGTAATGGGCTTAGAAAAAGAAGACTTTGTAGATGGAATTGAAGTTGGTGGAGCTGTAACCTTTTTAGACTTTGCAAAAGATGCAGATGTCACTTTAACTTTTTAATAAAATTTTTAATTGCAAGTCGATTAGGCACCAAAAGCTCGACTGGCAAATAGGGGAACCGATTCAGGTTCTCTTTTTTTCTATCATAATATGTTCACTTTTCTTAATCGTACCTTAACATTGGTTTTTAATAATAGGATAAGAAATGATATTTGCGCAATGAAGAAAGGGCACTTGAAGTGAAAAAAGTTAATCCAATTGTTATATTAATCATCTTTCCATTTGTGTTATTAATTGGTCTAGTCAGTTGGGCTATATATGAAAATCAATCTAAAACTGAAACAAAAAGTCAACTTGAAAAGCCTTCTATATCAGCAATTGCAAAGGATGCGGAGAAAAAGTTTGGTATCCAAAAAGGAAATGTGGCTCCTGATTTTGATTTGGCAACAATAAATGGAGAACAGACTAAACTATCTAATTATAGAGGAAAAAAGGTTATATTAAACTTGTGGGCATCATGGTGCCCACCTTGTAAAGCAGAAATGCCAAATATAGAGAAGTTTTATAAAGAAAATAAAGATCAAGATGTCATTGTACTCGCCGTAAATTTAACAACAGCAGAGAAAAATAAGAATGATGTCCAGCAATTTATAAAAGACCAAGGTTTAACATTTCCTGTTCTATTAGATGAACAAGGGAAGGTAGGGAATATGTATCAAACTTTTACAATTCCAACCAGCTATATTATTAATACAAAAGGTATTGTACAACAAAAATTTGTAGGTCCAATGAGTGAAGAGATAATTAAAAAACTGTCTCTAAAATAAATTAAAAACTTTGTATTAATTTCAGGAAATACAGACATTGGATATCGCTACCGATAGTTTCCGTATGAAAATTATTCATTACGGTAAATTATCGGTTTTTTTGTGAGAAAAATCTTCTATTTCAATGACTAAAATCAATTGAATGATAAAATCACGAATGAAATAATGAACACTTTGTGACAATCGTGTGAAAATCATTCTCACAATTGTAGTATTTAAGTATAATAATGATACCTACAAGGGTAGCATATATATTCGTTTTTCACTATTATCATGTTGTTTATAATGAAAAAACATTTTAGAACAAAGGGGGGAATTTAAGGTGGGAAATTGGATTCGGTATGTTAAATTTTCTGTCTTAGCTTTATTGGGTATGGTGCTTTTAGCTGGCTGTGACAGTAGCAAGTATATTGTTTTAAGCCCAAAAGGACCTGTTGGAAAACAAGAATTAGATTTAATTATTATTTCTGTGGTTTTGTGTGCAATTGTTATTATTCCTGTATTAGGTATCTTTGTTTATATGGCTGTACGTTATCGTGATAAGCCCGACAACAAAGCTCCATATAAACCTGAATGGGATCATAGCAATGTACTAGAGATCATTTGGTGGGGAATTCCGATTGTTATCGTTGCAATCCTTGGGGTTTTCACCGCTAAAACCACTATTAATCTAACAAAACCACCTGTAAAGGATGTAAAACCGATTGTAGTTCAAGTAACTTCAATGGATTGGAAATGGATGTTTACATATCCAGACAAAAACATTGCAACTGTTAACTATGCAGAAATCCCTGCAGGTGTACCAGTTCAATTTATTTTAACCTCTGATGCACCAATGAACTCCTTCTGGGTTCCGCAACTAGGAGGTATGGAATACACCATGCCAGGTATGTCAATGGGGTTATGGCTTCAAGCCGATAAAGTTGGCCAATATTTTGGTGCTGGAGCAAACTTCACTGGTAAAGGATTTGCACATATGAATTTCCGAGTAAAAGCAGTGAAACAATCTGATTTTAATAAATGGGCCGAGAGCGTTAAGAAAAATGCGCCACAGTTAACATCTGCTGGTTATAAAGATTTATCTAAGCCTGGTCTTGAAAAAGAGTTAAGCTTTTCTTCTTACCCAAATGGATTGTTTGAAAGCATTGTAAATAAAAATGGCGGTAACTATTATAACCACATGAATCACATGGGTGACAGCAAATCAATGTCAGGTATGAAAATGACTGGCATGAGTATGGATAATCAAAATAAATAAACAGGAGGAAATAATCGATGTCACATACGAGCTTTTTTGTCACAGGCGATCCAATGATTTATGGCGCAGATGTTTCCATCGTTTTGGCAACTGTTGCCATTATCTTTGCCCTCACCTATTTTAAAAAGTGGGGTTGGCTATGGCGCGAATGGATTACAACTGTTGATCATAAGAAAATTGGAATTATGTATCTTCTATCTTCATTAGTTATGCTTTTTCGCGGTGGAGTAGACGCAATCTTGATGCGACTCCAGCTTGCTGTGCCAAACAATCATTTTTTAGCATCTGAACACTATAATGAAATTTTCACAACACATGGAACCATTATGATCTTGTTTATGGCCATGCCGTTTATGTTTGCTTTATTTAACATGGTTGTTCCATTGCAAATTGGAGCACGGGATGTTGCTTATCCAATGTTGAATGCTGTTAGTTTCTGGCTGTTCTTCATTGGAGCCATGCTCTTTAATATATCATTTGTTATTGGCGGATCAGCAAGCGCTGGCTGGCTTTCTTATCCCCCTCTTTCAGAAAATCAATTTAGTCCGGGTCCAGGTCAAAACTTCTGGATTTGGGGAATTCAGATTTCCGGGATTGGTAGTTTAGCAACCGGAATCAACTTTGTTGTCACGATTTTAAAAATGCGCACACCTTCGATGCGCTTAAAAGATATGCCTTTATTTTCATGGTCTGTATTATCTTCTTCTATCGCGATTTTAGGTGTTTTCCCAATCTTGACAGCTACCTTGGCAATGTTGACAATTGACCGTTTACTTGGTGGTCACTTCTTCACTATGGATGCCGGTGGTAACCCAATGATGTGGGTGAACTTGATATGGATGTGGGGTC
This sequence comes from Neobacillus sp. PS3-12, assembly GCF_030915385.1. Taxonomy (GTDB): domain Bacteria; phylum Bacillota; class Bacilli; order Bacillales; family Cytobacillaceae; genus JAEVLT01. The sequence continues at coordinate 3,660,027 of NZ_CP133268.1, forward strand.
ACCCTGAAGTTTATATTGTTGTATTACCAGCATTTGGTGCTTTCTCTGAGGTTGTTGCAACCTTCTCGAAAAAGCGCATCTTTGGTTATACCTCAATGGTATTCTCGATGATTGCCATTAGTGTCGTTTCTTATTTCACATGGGTGCACCACTTCTTTACCATGGGTGCCGGTGCGGATGTAAATATCGTCTTTGCCATTTGTACAATGATTATCGCTATTCCGACAGGTGCAAAGGTATTTAACTGGTTGTTTACGATGTACCGTGGCCGAATTAGGGTTACACAGCCAATGTTATGGTTCTATGCATTTGTTCCGATCTTCCTTGTTGGTGGAGCAACTGGTGTCATGCTTGCTGCAGCACCTGCAGACTATCAATACCATAATAGTTATTTTCTTATCGCCCACTTCCACCAAGTATTAATCGGTGGTGTTGTGTTTGGTTATTTAGCAGGTTTGTATTATTGGTGGCCAAAGCTTTTCGGATTTAAGTTAAATGACCGTTTAGGAAAATGGGCATTCTGGTTATGGCAAATTGGTTTCTATGTATGCTTTATGCCGCAATATGCCCTTGGTTTCATGGGAATGACTCGACGCATTTATACCTATAACGACACAATGGGATGGGATATGGGTTGGGCCCCGCTTAACTTTATCTCAACAATTGGTGCCTTCTTAATGGGTATCGGCTTTATTTTCCAAGCATGGCAAATTATTTATAGCATTAAACACGGTGAACGTGATGTAACCGGTGATGCTTGGGATGCACGTACATTAGAGTGGTCAATTCCATCCCCTCCACCGGTATACAACTTTGCTATTTTACCTGTTGTAAATGACCGTGATGCATGGTGGTATCAAAAACAAGCAATCGCTAACGGTGAATATAAAGAAGAACCAGTTCAGTACGAGCCGATTCACATGCCAAAAAATACTGGTATACCTTTTATCATGTCCATCTTCTGGTTTATCGCCGGGTTTGGCTTTACATTTGAATGGAATTGGATGGGGATTGTTGGATTAATTGGTGTTGCAGTTACATTATTCGTTCGTTCATTCCAATATGACACGGATTATTATATTCCTGTGGACGAAATCGAACGAACTGAAAAGGCATTAAGAAATCGTACTGCGATTTAACAAACTGCAAATTAAGGAGGTTGTAAACATGCAACAAGGCGTTTCTGCACATGTTTCTGACCACGATCATGGTCATGTTGACCAGGAAGGGTTAAAAATTCTCGGCTTTTGGATTTTCCTTGTAACCGACTGTCTTTTATTTGCTACATTGTTTGCTACGTATGCTGTTTTGCATTCACACACAAATGGTGGATTTACTGGCAAGGAGTTCAATGTCCCTGGTTTTATCACAGAAACATTTTTACTATTAATTAGTTCATTTACAAGCGGCCTCGCCGTTTTACAAATGCATAGAGGGAACAAAAAAGGCCTGATAGGCTGGTTGATTATTACTCTTATTTTAGGTGCGGCGTTTGTCGGGCTGGAAATTAACGAATTTAAAGATATGGCTGCTGAAGGTGCTACCCTTCAAAGCAGTGCCTTTCTTACAGCATTTTTCACTCTTGTTGGTACACACGGACTTCACGTTTCCTTTGGGATCCTGTGGATGATCGGATTGGTTGTTCAGCTTTCTAAAAAAGGAATTACTTCCGTTACCAAACGTAAAATTTCGATTATCAGTTTATACTGGCACTTCTTAGATGCTGTTTGGATTTTCATCTTTACAGTCGTTTATCTTATGGGGGTGATGTAACATGCACGAACAACAACATGGTTCAATCAAAGCTTATGTAACAGGTTTTATTTTCTCGATTGTTTTGACAATCATCCCGCTCGTTTTAGTATTAAATCATATGTTAGCAAAAACAGCACTACTTGTTAGTATTTTGCTCGCGGCTGTGCTGCAATTTGTCATCCAGCTCTTCTTCTTTATGCATATTCGTGACGGGGAAGGACCTAGATATAATGTTGCCGCTTTAATATTAGGACTTGTTTTTGTTTTAACAATTGTTGTTGGAGCCATTTGGATTATGTCGTTTAATTCAACTGTTCAATAAAAATAAGTAAATTCGGAGCGTCCAGGTGACGTTGACGTAAAAAAGGAGTGTGGGTTGTATGTCAGCTATTCATGAAATTCGGCAGGTTTCCCCCTCCCGATTAAATCGCTTGACCCAAACAGTTTCAGCCTATATAGAGGTTACAAAACCAAAAATTTTGATTATGCTTACTTTTACTTCCCTTTGTGCTGCATTTGTTGCAGCCAAGGGAATTCCTTCTGTATCCGTGATGTTTGCCATGCTTTTAAGTGCGTCATTATCCGCAGGAGGATCAGCTGCCATAAACATGTGGTATGATCGGGACATTGACGTCATGATGGAACGAACAGCAAAGCGCCCGATTCCTGCAGGACTGATTGAACCCTCCGCAGTTTTATGGTTTGGTATCTTTTTAGGCATTCTATCTGTGACTGTTGCATTTACCTTTGTAAATCCTCTAACGGGTTGGTTAAATGCCATTGGGTATTTCTATTATGCTGTCGTTTATACGATGTGGTTAAAACGTCGAACACCTTTAAATATTGTGATTGGCGGTGGAGCAGGTGCTTTCCCAATTTTGATCGGCTGGGCTTCCGTTACGGGTGGCTTGAGTGCTACTGCATGGCTAATGTTTATGGTGGTTTTTTTATGGACCCCACCACATTCATGGGCACTAGCTTTGTATAAGAATGATGAATATACGAAGGCTGGAATTCCGATGATGCCAGTGGTAAAAGGTCCTCACTCAACCAAAATTCAAAGTCTTTTTTATATGATACTATTATTTATCTGTTCTCTAATTCTATCTGTAAATGGAGATTTTAATTATTTTTATCTGGGTGGTGCCCTGATATTTAATAGCAGCCTTTTTTACTGCACATGGAAAATGTGGAAAGAGGATGATCAACAATTTATTTGGGCAAAACGAACGTTCATTTGTTCTTTATTTTATATTTTAGGAATGTTTTCTGCCATGGTAGCAGGAACCTTTTAGAGGGTGTGTGAATATGCGACTTTTTAAGCTTTCTATTGTTGCGGCAACCACGATTTTTTTGGTGAATATTCTTGGGTTTATTGATACAATGACCAATTCAGCCATGGGGTGTGGTCCTGGGTATCCTCTTTGTAATGGAAGTATATTTCCTAACTTCTCGGATTACCATTCTGTAATTGAATATACCCATCGAATGGTAGTAGGCCTTGCAAGTGTTTTATTATTTACTGTTTCTGCCCTGGCATGGGTTCGATATAGGTCACCCAAAGTGAAATGGCTTGTTGCTTTTGCAGTTTTAGGAATTCTTGGTGAATCGACTCTTGGCGCGTTGACAGTGATCATTTCACTTTCGCCATTGCTTTTAGCAGCTCATCTTGGATTGGCTCTTATTTCTTTTTCAGCTTTAGTCAATATTGCCTATGTAATCTATCAGGAAGAAAAGAATATTCGATTTGAACAAAAACTGCCTGCTTCTTTCTCTATTTTTTCCTGGTTTACGTTTATATTCTTATATGCTGCCACTTATTTTGGAGGATATGTAGCCAAAACTGGGTCAGGTGGAGCTTTTCGGGGATTTCCTATTCCTACAGAAACATTATCTGAAGCTGGGGCTTCCTTTTGGGTAGATGTGATTCACCGTTCGTTTGCCCTCATTTTAATTATCCTTTTTGGTATTCTGATTTTAGTGACTAAGAAAATGCAGAATGTCAGGAAGGACCTGTACCGTTTAAGTCAAATTGGTTTTCTATTCATTCTGCTTCAGGGGTTAAGCGGAGCACTTTTGATTTATACCCATTTAAGTTTGGGTGCCGTTTTAATGCATGTTTCAATCCTATCCTTGCTTGTTGGTACGCTAAGTATTATCTGTATCCAAAGCTTAATTAAGTCGGGGGAAAAGCAAAAGGATTCTGAAATAACTTTGTCTAATAAGAAGCTAGCAAACTGGTAGGCTACGAATTCAATACCACATAGCAAGGAATATAAACCATAAAAATAATAAGGGAGTGGAAAAATGAACTTTGGACTTTATTCAATAGTTGGTTTGTTTGTGGCTGCAATGATTGTATCTTTCGTTATGGTTGGTAAAATGATGAAAGAGTAAAAAAATGGTTCAAAATAATGCTAAAAGTAGATTGTTGATTATATTTCAACAATCTATTTTTATAAACTGGATATCTTATCCCACAATTACTCAGCGAAAAAGGTATAGCCCTCATAACGATGAGAACTTATACCTTCATCCTAGGTAAAAAACTCTGTTAATTGAAGCGGTAAATCAACAGCAAATTTTAGACACACAATCTACATTTAAGGGCTTTTTTCAGTTCCCTCGCCAACAGATCCACCTATTTTTCCTTGAAACTGAATCCCATGATGTGATTTCACACCATAAATATCAACGGAAGAGCGTGCCGTTTAGCGTAAACACATCAACTAGTGATCGTGTTTGGAAACCTAAAACCAAAATCCAGACCAATAGCCATAAAGAAGTTATGCTAAAAGTAATTAAACCAAAGATTGTTTTCATTACTTTTTCACCTCAGCGATTTTTAAAGATGTTCCATTGTAAAGACGAATATAATAGGGGATAATCAAATCCCATCGCCTTTTCTTTAGTTTCTACTTTAAACGCATTGATTATGACATTGGTATGAATTTATTTGGTCATAAGATACGTTAATAGAAACACATAAAGAGCACGAAAAAGTTGGAAACTCCGCTTTTGCTTAACCGAAACTTAATATTGATGTGGCAATATTAAAAGTAGGATTAATGAGGGAGAAATCAAAAATGATTTTATAGTAAAATTCTGTAAATTATCAGTTGGCTTTATATATATATACCCAATGTAGTATAATAAAGCTAAAAGAGCGATAAAAAATTAAATCTTTCAATAGATATGAAGGGGGATTAACTTGAACTCTTCAGGTTCGACTAAATTAATAACCAGAAATCATTGGTACGCCGTAGCTACTGTCTGTATAGGTGCTTTTATGGCAGCACTAGATGCAAGCATTATCAATGTTGCTTTGCCGAATTTGGAACAGCAATTTCACACCCAAATGAATGAAATAGAGTGGGTGAGCTTAGCTTATTTGTTATCACTTGCGTCAACTATTTTGATATTCGGAAGACTTGCCGATATGTTTGGCCGCCGCTGGCTTTATACAATTGGCTTCATCATATTTTCCTTTAGTTCATTATTCTGCGGACTAGCTCCAACACTTTCCATCTTAATTGTATGCCGAATCCTCCAAGGTATTGGGGCAGCTTTGCTGCAGGCGAACAGTGTCTCGATTATCACTTTTGCTTCTCCAAAAAACGATCTTGGGAAAGCGATTGGATTTCAAGCGAGTGCACAAGGAATTGGTCTAAGTTTGGGGCCAGTAGTCGGTGGCGTATTGCTATCCTTTGTTAGCTGGAAATGGCTGTTTTTTATTAATCTGCCAGTGGGGGTCATTGGTACTGTTTTAGGAATCATATTCTTACCAAAAGACCCTGTTGTAGATAAACGGAAGAAATTTGACTATGTTGGTGTTCTTCTGCTTATACCTTCCATTATTACAATTATTTATGTATTAAATATGGGTTTAAAATTAGGCTGGGGATCTAACCTAATGATCATATGTTATGTTATCGCAATAGCATCTTCCTTTTTGTTTATTAAATATGAAAGCAAGAAAACTGAGCCATTAGTGGATTTATCTCTATTTAAACATCAGCCTTTTACCATGGGGAATATAACCGGTATTATGTCTTTCATTGTTATGTATGCTGTACTTCTGCTCACTCCTTATTATTTAGATCAAGTAAAGCATCTTCAAGTTTTACAAGCAGGTATTGTTATTACAGCTGTACCAATAGGAATGACGATATCAACACCTATTTCCGGAATAATGTCAGACCATCGCGGTCCTGCCATTCCATCCATTATAGGTCTTTCCATGGCAACTGCAGGCGCTCTAATATTGTCATTTATTGATTTTACAGGGACGTACATTCTAACTTGTGTAGGACTTTTGCTTATTGGGCCGGGATAGGTATGTTTACTCCGCCAAATAATAGCCATGTGATGGGGAATGTACCAAAACGTGCTTTGGGAGTTGCTGGCGGAATACTTAATATGTCTCGAACGTTAGGTATGAGCTTAGGGATTACACTTGGAGGATTATCTTACCAATTCTTTTTACAGCTTTACGGAAATATTCATTTCAATCATTTAGTGTATACGTTTAGATCCGCTTATTTTTTAGTAGCTGTTTTTTCTTTCCTCACCCTTATTATTACTTCGAAAAATTATAAAAATGAGCTTAAAAACATGGATGACTATTCGTCTAATGAAGTGGGACTGAATAGATAAAAAAGAAGAGGTTAAAAATATGTCTATTCAACAGGAATAGGCGTTTTTTTTGGGCTGTATTTTAAAATGCTGCTTTAATTTTATTATGGTTATATTTCCTCCTTGAGACCAAGAATTTGAAACCCCAGAAATCATAACTTATAATTCATATAGTAATAAATTGATTAGAACGGAGAATTAGCATGAAATTATACCATTCAATTTTGGACCTTATTGGTCATACTCCTATAGTAAAGTTAAATCATTTGCCAGACCCTAATGGGGCTTCTGTCTATATTAAATTGGAATCCTTTAATCCTGGAGGAAGTGTTAAAGATCGTGCTGCTTTTAACATGATTAAGCAAGCAGAAGAAACTGGGAAAATTACTCCTGGTAAAACTGTTATTATTGAACCAACTTCGGGCAACACGGGAATTGGTTTAGCCATGGTTTGTGCCAGCAAGAACTATCGTTGTATTATTACAATGCCTAATAATGCAACAGAAGAAAGAGTGAAAATATTAAAAGCATATGGTGCAGAAGTTTATTTAACTCCAGCGAAGGATGGCATGTCTGGAGCCATTGAAAAAGCCTATCAAATTGCCGAAAAGATTCCTGATAACTTTATCCCAATGCAATTTGAAAATCCAGCCAATGCAGATGCGCATCGTGATACTACCGCAATCGAAATTTATGAATCATTTCAAGGGGATTTAGCTGCTTTTATTTGTACGGCAGGTACAGGCGGTACTGTAACTGGTACTGGAGAAGTGTTAAAAGAAAAAATTCCAGACCTAAAGATTTATGTTGTTGAGCCGGCGGGCTCGCCTGTTTTATCCGGAGGTCGTCCTGGTCCTCATAAAATTCCAGGTACGGGTCCTGGATTTATTCCTAAATTATTAAATCAATCTATTTATGATGAGATTTTATTGATTCAAGATCAAGATGCGCAGAACATAGCTCGCCGCCTTGCAGCAGAAGAAGGGATTTTAGTTGGTGCTTCTGGTGCAGCATCCATCTATTATGCTTTAGAAATTGCCAAGAAACTGCCTCCGCATGCAAAGGTCTTAGGATTGGCACCAGACACCGGTGAACGTTATTTATCATCTGATTTATTTCCAATGTAAAAAGGTAATGGTAAAAAAGCTACTTTGGTAGCTTTTTTTACGTTTACAGTGGGGAAAATGACAATAATCAGCCTCATGGATTGAGAATAATGAAAAAAATAAATCCTTGTATGCCAATCGGAATAATAGTATAATTTTGTATATCTCGTAAGGATTTAAACAAAAGGGGTGGTTTTCATGGCAATGACAGAATCTCAAATAAGAAATTTAGACACACATATCGATGCAGGCAAGGATGCAAAAAAACGAAAAACAAACCTTCCTTTAACCGTTATCTCATTAGCAATCTTTGTGTTAGGTTTCTTTTTCTTAGGTCAGACTGTGTCATATACGCAAGCTTTTCTATTCTTGGTAACAGGTGTTATGGGCTTAACGCTTTATCATGCGCATTTTGGTTTTACAAGCTCTTTCCGCCATCTGATTGTTTCAGGTCGGGGGATCGGTATTCGTGCACAAATGATTATGTTTATTATTGCTAATCTATTATTTTTACCAGTATTGCTGCAGGGAAGTATTCTCGGACATCAAGTTACTGGGAATGTAAGCCAAGTGGGACTATCGGTCCTTGCCGGTTCAATTATATTTGGTATTGGAATGCAGTTAGGGGATGGCTGTGCGTCTGGTACTTTATATCACGCAGGCGGAGGAGACATTCGCGGAATTTTAACCATAATAGGTTTCATTGTGGGCTCTGTTATTGGATCGAAAGATTTTTCATGGTGGATGTCTACACCAAATATCGGGCCAGTTTCGTTCATCCAATCCTTTGGTGCATTTGGCGGTGTTCTTGTAAGTTTCATTTTAATAGCAATCTTATTTTTCATTGTATATACCGTTGAAAAACGTCGCTATGGCAAAGTTGAACCTTTGTTTGGAAAAGGTCAGTTTAAATGGGAAACTGTCATTAAAGGACCATGGTCCTGGGTTGCTGGAGGATTCGTACTTGCTGTAGGAAACTTTATTCTATTGCTTGTCTCAGGCAAGCCATGGGGAGTAACATCCGCATTTGCCTTATGGGGCGCTAAAGCTGCTCAAACATTTGGGGTTCATGTAGAAAACTGGGGTTATTGGCAAGCGCCTGCTAAAGCAGCTGATTTGCATGCGAGTTTGTTTCATAACCTCGAAACAACTGATAATATTGCACTTATGGTAGGAGCACTGCTTGCTGCAGCATTGGCAGGTAAGTTTCCTAAACGCTATTTTCAAAACATCCCAATTCAAATGATTATCGGTGTGTTAGTAGGGGGAGTATTGATGGGCTACGGTGCCCGGATCGCATTTGGATGTAATATTGGAGCGTATTTTTCCGGTATATCCTCCTTTAGCTTACATGGCTGGGAATGGTTTGTAGGAGCTATGATTGGAAGTTACATCGGGATCGCACTTCGTCCTGTATGTAAATTGAAAAATAAATAATGATTAAAAAATACAAAACAGACTGAGGTCTGCTTTGTATTTTTTTTGATTTTATCATTTTCGTTTTTTTCCAACGGCGCCAAGGTATAGCACAAACTCTTCCTCTCCGTCTAAATCTAATACCTCATCGATTAACTTTTGATCATAAATACCAATAGCACAAGCTCCTGCTCCGATAGATTCACTTGCTAAATAAAGGTTTTGGCATACATGGCCAACATCGATGAGGATTTTTTTATGTGCTGAAATATCATATTTCCATTCGGAGCGGTATGGAACGGTACTCCAAGCAAAAACCACGGCCGCCTTTTTCGCAAAATTAGGAACAAAAGGCTGGTCTAACGTAATGGCATCTATGTGTTGATCAATGTCATCCAAATCAAGCATAAATAAAAGCTGGTGATCTACTGGCAGATACCTGTATACTCCTTTTTGTATGCCATCCACTCGCGTAATAAATAAATATGTTTCAAACGTATGTGTTGCACCACTGCAAGGTACAGTTCTTAATGTAAGTCCAGCCTTATTAGTACCAGTAATCCCTTGAGTAGCCCATAAAAGATAGGATAACTCCGTAAGACTTAAACATTCTTCGGAGTAGAACCTTGTGCTTCTCCTATCCTTAATGCATTCATAAATGTTTTGTCTTTTTACAACGTCCTCACTAACTTTTGGAAGGTTAATAATTGGCGATATAGAGGTATATGGTTTAACAATTGGAGGCTTTGGAAGCCCCTTGATTTTATCTGTTTTAATATTTTTAAATTCAAGAAAATTGGACTTTAAAAAATTTCTTTGCTGAACGTATCTCGACATGGTTAGTCCTCCTATGATGTTTCTGCATTCATCAATTATATTCTGTATCATAATTTTATCTGTGATTTATTTCACAAAGTATGTAGGACTAAATGATAATAGTTACATTTCCACATAACGATTCAAATACAGTTGTGGAGAAAAGTGATATTGAATTTTTTATGACAAGTAGTATAAACAGCTTTCCCTCCATTCTCCCTCCACTTTTGGAAACTACATTAAGATTTTTGTATAAAGATATTGACATAGTGTTAAGCTGATATTATTCTATTTCTATATAACATTATTTACTCAGCCGTGTGGATATCGTTATAAAAATTTTGTTATATAATCATTGGTGGTTAGAAGAATTTTTTCTTGTAATATGTAGATAAATTTTTTGAGGGGATTTGGGTAAATGGAGAGTAAAAATGAAAAATTTAATCTAATGAGAATCATTACACACGGAGAGCAGCCGCCAAATTGCGATGAAACTTTACAGATAAAAGCAACCTATGCTCACAATGGCTTAGCGCGCGGTATATGGAGAGTTGACGAAAAATTCATAAATGGAATTGGTGTTGCGATGGGAGGATTTGTTTCCTCGGCAGCTGACATTATGATGGCATATGCAATTGCTTCTAAGCTAGAAGCTAGACAAACATTTACTTCGATTGATTTACACACGACTTTTCATCGGCCGGTTATGCTTGGAGAAGCTATGGTAGAGGCTAAGGTTGAAAGGATGGGAAAGAAAACAGCATATGTAATCGCAGATTTATATCAAAATAAGAAAAAGGCGGCCAGTGTTGTTTCTTCAGTTATGATTCTGAATGATTAAATGATGAGACGAAAAAAATGGATCATGTATAGGCATGATCCATTTTTAATGCCGCCACAAAATGAATCTTGAAAGACAGCCAAGCATTGGAAAATCTATGCTTGCCCTTTTATATTAAGTCTTTGCGTTTATCCTTTCTCATTGGGATGAGGCGTAATGCATCGAAAAGGGACAGGTGATGATAAAACAATAGATGTATTAACATTTCCGTAAGGAGTTAGCTTATCGATAAGATTACTCAAATGACTCATTCCTGTTACGGCAGCCTTAAGTAAATAGCTAACAGAACCTGTTAATCGATGACACTCGATAATATCAGGATCCTTCATAATCCATTGCTCAAACTCAGTATAGGAAATTATCTTGATTTCACTCAGTTGAATGAAAACGATTACATTTCTGCCAATTGCTTTTGGACATATTCGTGCACTGAATCCTTCAATAATTCCCTTCTCCTGCAGACGTTTTAGACGTTCAGTAATACTTGGACGACTAAGTGATAATTTCTTTGATAACTCACTTAAGGTAATACGCCCGTCCAATTGAAGAAGTTCAAGAAGATGAATATCTATTTGATCCATTAAATGTTCTCCTTTTAAAATGAAGGTAAATTCCGAAAAACTTATGCAAAATAGAATGCTTAACCCTTAAAACTTATACATTTTGATATTTTTTTTTATTTTATTATATCTTATCATAGTATTAACGAAAACATAATTTTTGAAATTATCAAACAAATCAAAAATTATGATGTAAAAAAATGAGGGTAACGGGTTACTATTGACGCCTTTACCGAAAATGAAGTCCGCGATTAAGAAAGTGTCATAGGAGCAAAGACAAATACGTCATTATTATTTCAGTAAAATGAATGCATACTTCTTGATGCGTTTCAAAAAGGGTAAGAAAGGCTTTTTTGTAAGCGGTTACCACTATATTCACAGTGATGATGGAGGAATTAAAATGAATTTGATGAAGCAATCTGAGCAAAATACAGAATCAATTATGGATAAAATGCATGAACATGAGCAACTTGTTTTTTGCAATGATCCTGCAACAGGGTTAAAAGCAATTATCGCCATTCATAGTACAACATTGGGTCCGGCATTGGGAGGCTGCCGCATGCGGCCGTATCGCACAATGGATGAGGCTTTGGAAGATGTACTTCGTTTATCAAAAGGCATGGCATATAAATGTGCCGCTGCAGATGTTGACTTTGGTGGAGGAAAAGCGGTGATCATTGGTGATCCTTTGACGGATAAAACACCCGCAATGTTTAGAGCCTTCGGCCAGTTTGTAGAATCTTTAAACGGTCGTTTTTATACAGGAACTGATATGGGGACGTCAATGGATGACTTTATCCATGCCTCAAAAGAGTCCAATTGTATTGTAGGAATTCCAGAAAGCTTCGGAGGTGGCGGTGACTCATCCATCCCGACTGCGCTTGGAGTCATTTACGGTTTAAAAGCTACGAATAAAGTCGTTTTTGGCACAGAAGATTTTTCAGGTAAAACCTTCACCATTCAAGGTCTTGGAAAAGTAGGTTTCAAAGTAGCAGAGCAATTGCTGGAAGCTGGTGCAGATTTATATGTAAGTGATATCAATGAAGAGGCCGTTGCGGCCATTCAAGAAAGAGCAAAACAATTAGGCAGTATTGCAAGGGTAATAAGCGGTAATGAAGTTTATTCCGTGGTGGCAGACGTATTTGTTCCATGTGCCTTTGGAGGAATTATTAACGATGAAACAATCGAACAGTTAAAAGTAAAAGCAGTGGTTGGATCGGCTAACAATCAGCTTTTTTTGGAAAAACATGGTGAATCACTGAAACAAAAAGAAATTTTATATGCTCCAGATTATATTGTAAACGCAGGCGGTTTAATTCAAGTAGCAGATGAACTGTATGGCTACAATAAAGAACGTGTGTTATCAAAAACAAGATCCATTTACACTTCTTTATTGGAAGTATACAGACAGGCAGAGTTGGATGACATTACAACAATTCAAGCTGCTAACCGTCTTTGTGAAAAACGTATGGAAGACCGCAAGAGGCAAAATAGCTTTTTCACTCATGCAAAGCGTCCTAAATGGGATATTCGTAAATAATAATGAAATTTCTAAGAGTATGGGGTGATTAGATGGAAACAAAATTTCCAATATATCAAATCGTCGATGAAAATGGTCAATTAATAAATGAACAGTACAAAGAGGAAATAACAGAAGATCTTGTAAAAAGTTTCTATAATAACATGGTTCGTATTCGTACTTTTGATCGCAAGGCCATTAGTTTGCAGCGTCAAGGAAGGCTGGGGACATACGCCCCGTTTGAGGGGCAGGAAGCTTCTCAAGTGGGGAGCGCACTAGCGCTCGAAAAAGATGATTGGGTGTTTCCAACCTACCGAGACCACGGTGCCACATTAACATTTGGTGCCAGCATGGCTCGTACGTATTTATATTGGAAAGGACGTGTAGAGGGATGTGTTCCTGAAAATGGGAAAAAGATATTTCCTCCTGCCGTTCCCATTGCAACTCAAATCCCTCATGCAGCAGGGGCTGCCTTGGCGGAAAAAAGAAAAGGAACAAAAAACGCCGCGATTGCTTATTTTGGCGACGGAGCTACATCAGAGGGCGATTTTCATGAAGGACTGAACTTTGCCAGTGTGTTTCAAGCACCGGCTGATCTTCTTTAACCAAAATAACGGCTTTGCCATTTCACTGCCGATTGAAAAGCAAATGAATTCCAAAACCATCGCACAAAAGGCACTAGCTTATGATATGCCAGGTGTCCGTGTTGATGGAAACGATATATTTGCTGTTTATTTTCAAACAAAAGAAGCGCTTGGACGTGCACGTAATGGAGAAGGCCCCACTCTGATTGAAGCACTAACATGGAGATATGGTGCCCATACAACGGCAGATGACCCGACTAAATACCGAAATCAGTCAGACAGCGACATCATTCGAGAAAAACGGGATCCGCTTCTTCGTGTGGAGCGTTATATGAAGTTAAACGGCTACTGGGACGAGGAATGGGTAACGAAAATCAAAGAAGAAACCGCAAGTGAAGTGGAACAGGCAGTTAAAGACATGGAAAGCTTTCCAAAACCGAATGTCAATGATTTATTCGATTATGTATTTGAAACGCCAACTTGGACCATAGCCAAACAAAAAGAACAGTATCTTCAATTAATCGGGAGGGATTCTTAATGATGATAACTATGGAAAAACCGTTAGATGACTATACCACAAAGACAAACCAGTTAACACTTATTCAAGCTATAAATGATGGTTTGCGAACGATGTTAAAAGAGGATGAACGAGTCATTTTGCTTGGAGAAGATATCGGTAGAAACGGGGGAGTATTCAGGGCTACAGAAGGGCTGCAAGAACAATTTGGGGAGGATCGAGTTATTGATACGCCGCTGAGTGAAGCGGGGATTATCGGAACATCTGTCGGAATGGCGGTCAATGGATTTAAACCTGTAGCGGAAATACAGTTTCTCGGTTTTATCTATCCGGCATATGAACAGATCATGACACATGTATCACGCATTCGTATGCGGACGATGGGGAGCTATACGGTTCCAATGGTAATCCGTGCACCATACGGTGCTGGGATACGTTCTCCAGAAGTTCACTCAGATAGTGTCGAAGCGTTGTTTACACATATGCCTGGGATTAAGGTTGTATGCCCTTCTTCTGCCTACGATGCAAAAGGTCTGTTAATAGCAGCAATCGAAGACCCGGACCCCGTCTTATTTTTAGAGTCCATGAGAATTTATCGTGCGAATCGTGATGAGGTACCAGAAGGAAAATACATCGTTGAAATCGGAAAAGGGAAAAAGCTTAAAGAGGGGAATGACGTTACAGTAATTGCATGGGGAGCGATGGTTTCGGTAGCCATGAAAGCGGTAGAACAGGCAGAAATGCAAGGCATTACTTGTGATGTTATTGATTTGCGTACCCTTTATCCAATCGATAAAGACATTCTCAGCGAATCCGTTCAAAAAACAGGACGTGCGGTTATTGTTCATGAAGCCCATGAAACAGGCGGTGTGGGAAATGACATTGTTTCAATTATTAATGATACATCCTTTCTGTATATGAAATCACCGATTGAGCGTGTTACAGGATTTGATGTACCGGTTCCATTCTTTGCACTAGAAGAACATTATTTGCCAACACCTCAGCGTGTATTGAAAGCCATCGAAAAAGTTGTGCATTTTTAGGAGGGAAAGACATTGGTTGAAGTAAAACTACATGATATTGGTGAAGGAATGACTGAGGGAGAAATCATCCACTATTTTGTCAAGGTGGGGGATGTGGTCAAGGTGGATCAGCCTCTATTAGAAGTGCAAACAGATAAAATGGTAGCAGAGCTCCCTTCTCCATCCTCAGGCAAGGTGAAGGAAATTGTTGTTGACCATGGTACCACAGTATCTGTTGGTACAACGCTTCTAGTATTGGAAACAGAAAAGGAAAAGGTCGTAGAACTAGCGGTGGAAAAACAAATGGAAAAGGTCGATTTTAAACAGGCAGTTTCAACAACAACACAGCACCAACAAACAGCTATTGCCGAGCAAAAAAATGAAAAAAAATTCATCATTGCAGCACCTTATACGAGAAAAATTGCACGTGAATTTCAAGTTGATATTAATGAAATTACAGGTACGGGTACAAACGGACGCATCACAGTAAAAGATATATACGAATTCGTTAAAAAACGTGATGGGTTTCCATCTTCTGAGGAAACAAAGGGGATTGCTGCAAAAATGATCGTAGAAGAAACAGAACCAAAGCAAGAGATTCTAAAGCAAGAAGTACCGAATGTGAATGAAACAAATGTAGAAATTGTTCCGTTTAGAGGGCGCCGGAAGCAAATTGCAAAGAAAATGACCCAATCACTTTATACGATTCCGCATGTGACCCATTTTGAAGAGGTAGATTTAACCGAGCTGCTGGCATATCGAAGCGAGTTAAAAGGAATGGATATCAATATTTCCGCTGTTGCCTTCTTTATTAAAGCAATCGTCGTGGCATTGAAACAATTTCCTGTATTCAATGCAAAACTTGATGAAGTAAACGAAGTAATTCGTTTAGAAAAAGAATATAACATTGGAATTGCTACTGATACAGAACAGGGTTTAATTGTGCCTATCATTCATCATGCTGATCAATTAACTGTTCGCCAAATTAATGATAAATTAAAAGAATTAACGAAAAAATCTCAAGAGGACAAACTGACGTCAACTGATTTGAAAGGAGGTACATTTACAATAAGTAACGTGGGTCCTTTAGGAAGTATCGGAGCTACACCAATTATTAATCATCCGGAAACAGGGTTAATCGCATTTCATAAGACAAAAAAAATGCCAGTTGTCGTGGAAAACGATGAAATTGCGATTCGATCGATAATGACATTATCGATGGCTTTTGACCATCGCGTGGCGGACGGTGCCACGGCAGTTTCTTTTACGAACCGCTTTAAACAATTAATTGAGAACCCAAGTTTATGGCCAATCGAACTAGTATGACAACCTATAATGCCATTAAACTCCTATAACAATGAAGTGATGTGATTTGTAAGCGTTTTCTATTTGGGGTTATCTTAGTTGAACAATGTTCGTATTCTGCAAAATAACTAGTAATAGTTCATTTTTATCTCGGCTTTCTCGTGGACCAGTTCGTAGAATGAAGGAGGAAAAGGGTATGAAATCTGCATCACTGCAAAAAAAATTATTGCCTAGACATATTAGTTTGATGGCAATGGGAGGGGCAATAGGCACAGGAATCTTTAAAGGAAGTGCTGAAACAGTATCGATAGCAGGACCAGGAATTATCTTCACTTATTTGTTTGCAGGACTATTGCTTCTTGTTGTTATGGGAGCTATAGCAGAAATGGCAATTGTTTATCCGGGCACTAATATGAAAGGTTTTGTTCAGAAAGCATTCGGTAAGAGGGTCTCATTCGTTGTAGGCTGGTATTATTGTTTCATGTGGCTGGCTGTATGTGTCATTGAGATTGTCGTAGCAGGAAGTTTCTTACAATATTGGCTTCCAGCTATTCCGCTTTGGGAATTAAGTTTAGGCTGTGCAGCATTGGTCATTGGTATTAACCTGATGAATGTAAAAAATTATGGGGAGTTTGAATTTTGGTTTGCCGGAATTAAAATTGTCATGATTATGGTGTTTATTGTGTTGGGGGCATGTATTTTATTTGGAATCATCCCAAGCGATAAATCCAACTACCTGCAAAATTTTACACGTCATGGAGGCTTTTTGCCGAATGGGTGGATGTCGATATTTTCAGCATTGATCATCGTGATGTTTTCGTATGGAGGTTCCGAACTAATAGGACTAACTGTACCAGAAGTAAAAGATGCAGAGCGTATTTTACCAAAAGTCATTAAAAGTTTTATTTTGAGAATCGTTTTATTTTACACATTGCCAATTATTATTATTTGTGGCTTAATTCCCTGGAATGAAGTTAGTCACCAAGCAAGCCCCTTTGTCCAGGTATTATCAATGTCCGGCCTTCAGGGCGCAGCTCATATCATGAACTTTATATTAATTACAGCTGTTTTATCTGCAGCCAACTCTGGTATATATGGTTGTACACGAATGCTACATTCTTTAGCGGTAGAAGGAGAAGCTCCAAAATCTTTCTCATATGTAACGAAAAAAGGTGTTCCAATATATAGTTTAATTTTAACTGCAGTTGTTATATTAGGGGGATCATTGGTCGCTTTTGTTGCACAGGATAAGGTCTTTCTCTTGTTAATGGCAGTTCCTGGTTTTGTTGTATCAGTGGTTTGGATCAGTATTTGTTTAGCACAATTAAAGCTTCGTAAAGCCTATCCAATAGAGCCAAGCTTTAAATTGCGAGGATTCCCCTATGTTACAGCAACTGCTGCTGCTGCATTAACTATTTTAGTAGTAATATTTATGTTAAATGAACAGAATAGAGTGAGCATTATTACTTGTCTTGTTGTTTTAGCTTTATTATTTATTATTTCCATCTTTAAATTTAAAAATGAAGATGTAAAGGTTACTAAAATAGAAGAAGAGAATATCGTATAGTTTTATTCAAATATATAAAAAAAGGCAACAAGGTTTGATATTAGTAAACTGCTTTCGGCACCGAAAAGGGCCCCACTTTTAGTGAATCGTGGGGCTTTGTTCTAAGTTAGTCCTAGCTTAACAATTCATTTCTATTTGTTGCAAGTGGTGGCTGTTCAAGCCATTTATTTTCAACCACGATATCAAATGTATCCTTTGCATATTGCATGACTTCTAATAAGACTTTGCAATATTGTGCAGTAAGGTCAACTCTCATTGACAATGACATTGCGTGTGAAATTAAGCTGATATCAATAGCATTCAGTGCATTAATCATGGAAAAAATCAACTTATCAGAAAAAGGAGAAATAGTGGAAGCAGTAACCTCCATTCCTACAGGGACGGTACCTAGAAGGTCTTCCTCCATAAGTAAATTATTGAAAAAGCTGATTTGTTTTTCGCTTATTGTTTTTCCTGCAAGAACATGGTTTTTTAGTTTTTTATTTTTTACCACTTGAGCAAATCCGAGCATTAATAGAACAGAAAAGTAATTTCGCTCAATGTTAAAAAAAACTTCTGAAAGTTCAATTGCATTCAATGGGCGTTTCTTTCCAAAAACATCATTGATAAATGAATTCTTTTGGACAAATTCAATTTCTTTGGGATAGTTCATTTTGGGTGGACGGTCATAAATGCCTTTGGATAGCATCAACTTTACTGCTTTACCAAACATTTCTGTTGTTTTATGACTGCATTCGGTAAAAAAATCCAGAACGTCCAGTCGAACGTTGTTAGAGGCAACGAAGCCAAAATTAATCATGCCAAGTCGATTCATCATATAAAGATAACTAAGGGAAAACACATCATGAAATAGCTGTGGAGCCGCTAAATTGATATCACTATTGGTAAAACCTTTAGGAACGGGAAAATTCTCTTTAAGAAACACTTCATTTATTTTATCTATTCTCCCTTTAGAAATTTCCAAAGCTTCTTTTGCCAGTGGAATAATTTCTTCATCTTGAAGGTGATGCAAAAAATACGAAAGAAAGCAAATATTCATACTCTCTTGCATAAAAGTCCCCCAAAGTCCGCCAATTTCCGTACATGTCAGTTCGATATTTACTGACTTTTTCTGTGGCTTCAATTCACGATCTCTCCTTAAAATCCATTTAGAATAGTTTCCCCAATAATTTTAATTTGTTTCAAATGTAAATTAGCTAGTACTTGATTTAGTATGCCATTTATTACATTTCATTTTTCATTCGGATTCGGAAAAAATATAATTACTGATGATACGGAGGAGATAAATTTGAAAAAATTATCCGTAATCGGTATTATCGTCGTTTTAGTTTTAACTGTTGAAATTTCATTCAAAATGAAACAAGTTAAAGCTGATACGTCTGGCAAGATTCTAAACGCACCCCTTATCAATCAAAACCCTGAGTTACGAAGGGGATGCGAAGTGACTTCATTAGCGATGATGTTGCAGTATGCAGGGGTTAACGCTGAGAAAATGACTCTTGCTTCCCAGGTTCGAAAAGACACAACATCACATAGATATATGAATGGAACAGTTCATTTCGGTAATCCAAACACTGGATTTGTTGGGGATATGTATTCTTTTAACCGCCCAGGATACGGTGTTTATCATGGACCCATTAAAGCATTAGCAGACCAATATTTAACTGGTAGAGTAGTAGATTTATCAGGTTGTTCATTTGAAACAATTTATCAATATTTGAACAATGGGAAGCCTGTATGGGTGATCAATAATGTCATGTTTGATGCAGTTCCTTCGCAGTTTTGGCTCTCCTGGCAAACCCCCATCGGCCCGATTAGAATTACAATGAAAGAGCATAGCGTCCTTGTTACAGGATATGACCCAAACTATATCTATTTTAATGACCCGTTAGCGAATATAAAAAATAGAAAAGTTCCCATTTCTAGTTTTAAAAGGGGTTGGGAACAAATGGGAAACCAAGCCATTTCATATAGATAAAAGCAGCCATTCGGCTGCTCTTTCTTTGTGTACATTATTATTTTCAGGAAACTTTCAGCTTTCTTTCAAGCTCAATTCAGGTTGCAGATGCAAGATAAGGACATGGAAATTATAAGAGCTTTTACTACTAATAAATAAGGAGAAGGAAAAATGAAAAAGTGGATTTTTATTATAATTGGTGTTCTTGTTATTGGAATCGGCGGTTTCGAAGTTTATGCTACAAAAACGAACAACAATAATCAACAGTCTGTTATCCAGAATCGAACAGCCACTGTTCAAAAAGGGAAATTTGAAGTGAATGTGAGCGGAACCGGTACCGTTCAGCCTGTAACCTCTGAGGATATTAAGTCAACCATTAACAATAATGAAATTGATGAAGTATTAGTCTCAGCTGGAGAATCGGTCACAAGTGGGGAAAAATTAATCACTTTTACTGATGGCAGTGATCCAATTACGGCACCTGCTGATGGAATTATTACAACACTTGCAGTTTCGGCTGGTGAAAAAGTTCAAACTGGTGAAGTGGTCGCACATTTAACAAACTACAGTACGTTTAAAACAGTTGCCTCTATCGATGAACTGGATATTCCAAAAATTCAAGTTGGACAAACTGCAACAATCAAGGTTAGTGCCCTTTCAGATCTGACTTTTACAGGAAAAGTAACTGGGATTGCTAATGAAGGAACTTCAACAAATGGAGTATCATCGTTTGATGTAGATATTTCGATCGATAATCCGCAAAATTTAAAAGTAGGTATGAGTACGGAAACAAGCATTTTGACTGCAAGTAAGGATAATGCTCTTTATGTCCCGCTTAATGCTGTCCATACGATGAATGGAGAAAAATTCGTTCTAGTATCTTCGGCTAATGCAAGCCAAACACAATCGCAAAGCCAAGGACAAGGCCAGCCATCCAATAGAGTTACGGTCAAAACAGGACTTGCGAATGATGATTATGTAGAAATCACTGAAGGTTTAACAGAAGGGCAAGTAGTAAACTTGCCAAACCTTACTTCAAGCAGCTCAACTAGTACAAATGGAAACAACAAAGGCATGTTTGGCGGGATGGGTGGCGCTCCAATAGGCGGCGGAATGTCTGGAGGCATGGGACGCAGCAACTCCGCAAGTTCAAATGCCAGCGGAGGTGCTAGTAAGTAATGAGCACACCGATGATTCAAATTTCGAATTTAATGAAGTCCTATGAACTTGGAGGTGATACCGTTCACGCGTTGAACGATGTCTCCCTCGACATTGACAAAGGTGAATTTTTAGCCATTATTGGACCGTCGGGTTCGGGAAAGTCTACATTAATGAATATGCTTGGCTGCCTCGATCGGCCGGATGCTGGGGAGTATCTTCTTGACGGAAAAGAAATTGGCAAGATGAATGACAATCACTTAGCAACCATTCGTAATCAAAAGATTGGCTTTATTTTTCAAAACTTTAATTTACTCACGAAACTTACCGCACAGGAAAACGTTGAATTGCCGCTTATATATAGTGGGATATCTGCAAAAGAGCGTAAGGAATTAGCACTTGAATCACTGACAAAAGTAGGATTAAAGGAACGGGCCGGCCATATACCAACCCAGCTTTCAGGCGGACAGCAGCAAAGGGTGGCAATTGCACGGGCCCTTGTTGGAAACCCTGCCATCCTGTTAGCCGATGAGCCAACAGGAGCACTGGATACAAAAACAAGTACGGAAATTATGCAGCTAATGAAAGGTTTAAATGAATTAGGCCACACGATCATCGTCATCACACATGATTTATCCATTGCAAAACAAGCGAAGAGAATGGTTCGTATCCAAGACGGACAACTGTTTGAGAATGAGGGTGAACGAATTGGCAATCTTACAATCAATTAAAATGGGCATGCGCAGTATAAAGGGGAATAAACTGCGATCTGTCCTGACGATGCTGGGAATAATCATTGGTGTTTCCTCTGTTATTGTACTTGTTTCGATTGCACAAGGTTCAACCTCCAATGTAACCAGCCAAATCAATAATCTAGGAACGAATCTAATTACCATTAATACATTTGGTACAGATCTTTCCTTGACCGAAGATAAAATTAATAAGCTTGAAGACAAAGATGGTGTTAAAGCAATCTCACCTGTTGTTTCCGGGAGGGTAACCGTTAAAAAAGATAAAACCTCTTCACAGACTACCCTGACTGGGACCAATGCTGCCTATGAGACTGTCCGAAATACGAAGGTCACAAGCGGGCGTTTTCTAACGGATCTAGATGTGGAATATCGCCAAAAAATAGCCGTCATTGGAGCAACAACAGCTGAAACTCTTTTTGGAACAGAAAGTCCTGTCGGACAATACATTCAACTTGATGGCAATTCTTTTAAAGTGGTTGGCGTTCTTGCCTCGAAAGGAAGTTCAATGGGGCAAAGTGGTGATGATGTTGTCATCGTTCCATTAAGTACAGCTGAACGTTTAACGAAAACAACAAGTATCAATCAAGTTTATCTGCAAGGAAAAAGTGGACAGAATATGGATTTTGTCATGGCTGAAGTCGAAAATGCAATGGCCAGTATGTATCCTAATCAAACGGATAACTACAGTGTAAACAATCAGCAGGATTTAATGAGTACTATGAGTTCCGTTTCTAATACGATGACAATGATGCTTGGGGGAATTGCCAGTATCTCTCTATTAGTGGGCGGTATTGGGATCATGAATATAATGCTTGTGTCCGTATCTGAACGTACGAAAGAAATTGGGATCCGAAAAGCGATTGGTGCAAAAAGGCGTGATATATTGTGGCAATTCCTCATTGAATCGGTTGTTTTAAGCGCAATGGGCGGTATAATTGGTATTTTACTAGGACTAGGCCTAGGGAAGATTTTAGGCTCTACTTTGAGTATGACAGTCACTTTTTCAAACACTGTCGTGATATCCTCATTCTTGTTCTCGCTTATTGTTGGGGTTGTGTTTGGGGTATTCCCAGCCAATAAAGCATCAAAATTAAATCCAATTCAAGCGTTACGCTATGAATAAAGCGGTTCGCTCTTGCGGCCGCTTTTTTTAAAATTAAACCTAGCAGGAATTATTATTCATAAAGGAGCGTTAAGAATGCGTTTATTATTGATCGAAGAAAATCTTCCTTTGTGGGATTCGATCATTCAGCTTTTGGCAGATGAACTTGATGATGCCCAAGCTTCCGTCGATAGGTCAAAGATACTGGTTCTTTTTCTAACAGAAAAAGATTTATTTGAGGACCGGGAGGAGCTTAAAGCTGGAGGAAAGGATGAAATTTCTTTGTCCGTTTATAGTTTGTTAAGAAACTCTTAATATTTATTCGATATAGTTATGTCATAGAAAACAATTTACCTAAGAACTTTATAATAGACGAGGAGTGAACCTGATGGACTTTAATAACGATTCAGAAAACCAAAATTCACCATATACATCGGAAAATACAGAGGAAGGCGCATTAATTAACCAAGGCAGCCAGAATGAGGATGTTAATTTCTCACGTTATGAGAATAGTGCGGGAAAACAGAAGAGCGGAGGAAGAGGCGGGCTAAGAGTCATTCTCTCAACGATCACCGCAGGAGTGGTTGGTTCAGCCATAACATTAGCCGTTCTCCCACATACAGATTATTTTAACAATATTTCAAATGGAAATAACGGAACAGCTACCCAGCAATCTACGACAGCCTCGGTCGTAAAAACAGTGTCTGCAAAACCATCTACTTCCTCTGGAACAGATTCCATTGCGGATACGGTGGATAAAGTCTCAAAAACCATTGTAGGCATTGAAAATTATCAACAGCAAAATAAAAGTTCAAATAACTTTTTTGGAAACAATGGGAGTTCTGATAATTCGAGTGGTTCGAACAGCTTTGGCAGCTATGGAAACAATGGTGATTATAGTTTCGGGAATAGCTCGCAGTCAGTGGAAACAGGCTCAGGATCAGGGGTTATTTTCCAGAAAAATTCTGATGGAGCCTATATTGTAACAAATAACCACGTTGTCGAGGGTGCAACAAAACTAGAAATCTCACTTTATGATGGCCAAAAAACAACAGCAACAGTAGTTGGCACAGATGCATTAACAGATCTTGCCGTTTTAAAGATTGATCCAAAATATGTAACTGATACAGCGGAGTTCGGGGACTCTTCCACATTACGTTCCGGAGATCAAGTATATGCAATCGGAAATCCGCTAGGGCTGGATTTATCAAGAACGGTTACGCAGGGAATCGTGAGTGCTACTAATCGATCGATTGCTGTTAATACTTCAGCAGGAGATTGGGAAACAAATGTAATTCAAACAGATGCTGCGATCAACCCTGGAAATAGCGGTGGTGCATTGATTAATACGCAGGGACAGGTTATTGGGATCAATAGCTTAAAGATTTCTGAGAGTGGGGTTGAAGGGTTAGGATTTGCAATCCCTAGTAATGATTTTATTCCAATCGTAAACCAGTTAATTAAAAGTGGAAAAGTAGAGCGCCCATACTTGGGTGTGGGTTTGGCGGATTTAAGTGAAGTTCCTCAGGCATATTTGGCTGACCTGCCCAACAATGTTCAAAGTGGAGTCATGATCACTCAAGTTCAGCAACAATCAGCAGCAGCAAATAGTGGATTAGAGCAAAAAGATGTGATTGTTTCCATGAATGGAACATCAATTGGCAGTTCGACCGATTTAAGAAAATATTTATATACAAAAGTAAAAAATGGTGACACAGTAAAATTCGGTATTTATCGAAATGGTAAGCAAATGAATATCAATGTAAAGCTTACCTCTCAAACAAATTAGGGCTAACGAAAAGGCATGAGCCTGGTACAATAGATACCAAGGACATGCCTTTTCCTTTTTTGAAATAACCAGCATTTTGTAAAATAGAATAGTAAGAACTGAAAGCATATTGATTGAAGGTGGAAAAAAGAATGAAAAAACTAATTGGCATTGATTTAGGCGGTACTTCTGTGAAATTTGCGATATTGACTCCTGATGGGGAGATTCTGCAAAAGTGGAGTATCGATACTGATATTCAAAATGATGGTGAGAAAATCGTTCCCAATATTATTGATTCGATTAATCACCACCTGGACTTATATGGATTTACAGCTAAAAATTTTTGGGGTATTGGAATGGGTTCACCTGGAATTGTGGACCGCCAAAAAGGGACTGTCATCGGAGCATATAATCTAAATTGGCGGACATTGCAGCCAGTAAAACAACTAATTGAAGCCGGGACAAATCTCCCGTTTTATATTGATAATGATGCAAATGTGGCTGCACTAGGAGAAGGTTGGAAGGGTGCGGGGGAAGGCGGAGCAAATGTTGTCTTTGTCACACTTGGAACTGGTGTTGGCGGTGGTGTTATTGCAGAAGGAAAATTAATACATGGCAAGTCTGGAGCGGCGGGAGAAATTGGTCATATCGTAGTAGAACCTAATGGATATCCGTGTACATGTGGAAATCATGGCTGTCTCGAGACGGTGGCCAGTGCAACCGGTGTTGTCCGATTGGCCCAGGATATTGCAGTAGAATTTACAGGTGACTCTCAATTAAAGCAGCTAATTGATGGCGGGCAAGAGGTAACTTCTAAAATTGTATTTGATCATGCAAAGCAGGGGGATCAATTGGCCCTAGCGGTAGTTGATAAGTTTTACTTCTATTTAGGATTAGCTTGTGGAAATATTGCGAATATCTTAAACCCCGAAGCTATTGTTATTGGCGGGGGAGTATCAGCCGCAGGAGATATGCTGTTAAAAGGAGTAGGAAAATACTTAAATAAGTTTGCCTTTCCACAAGTAAGAACAAGCACAAAAATAAAGCTTGCCCAATTAGGAAATGATGCAGGTGTAATAGGTGCAGCATCCTTAGCCATCCTATCTTCGGAATCAAAATGAACTTGGCAGTTTGAGTAAGCTTCCTATTTTTTTGATTAATTCTGGGATTAACTTTTTTATTCCAAAACCGAACCGTTTAACATAATGTAGGCTTTTTAACATAACATTTAAAGCGGAGGTGAAATGGATGCCGAGAGCAAAGTATAGATCATCGGATGTCGCGCTGATGGCAAGGATGATGAGAGCGGAAGCCGAAGGTGAAGGACAGATGGGAATGTTGCTTGTAGGGAATGTAATCGTTAATCGTGTTAAAGCCGATTGTTTAGACTTTAAAGGACTACGGACAATTCCGCAAGTAATTTTTCAAGTACAAGGTGGGAATTATTCATTTGAAGCTGTTCAAAAGGGTAATGTGTTTTACCAAGCTGCGAGAGGTGTTGAGAAAAGATTAGCAAAACAAACTCTCGACTACTGGAGGCATTCTCCAGCTAAACATTCCTTATGGTATTTCAATCCTCATGCTCCATGCCCGCCAACATGGTACGATCAGCCAGCTTCAGGGCAATATAAACAGCATTGTTATTATGAGCCGAAAGAATGTCCCAGTGCATATAGCTGGTGATAAAATAAAACAACATAAATAGAATCCCTCTTGTGCAGAAGGTATGAAAGAACCTACTGCATCGGAGGGATTTATTTTTAGGATTAAACTTATTTCTTTGGGTAACAAATGGTAAAGCAGACCTGCCCATTTTGATTTTCTACCTTAATACTTCCATGATAAAAATGAACAATTTTTTGAGAGATACTTAAACCGAGCCCGAAATTTCCTTTATCTCCTTTATAAAGGGATTTGAAGATTTGATTTAAATCTTTTTTAGAAATTAATGGGCCATCATTCTTTATTTCGATCATCCAGGATGACCCAGTATCTTTTAGGGAAACTTGAATTAGATTCTTTGCATATCTAAGCTGATTTTCTAAAATATTTTCAATAGAAACCCGGATACGATCCGAGTTTCCTAATATTACGGCTTGTTTTGATTCAATATTTAAGTCCCATGAAATATCTGCATTCACTGCCTGAAAATTAGCGATTAGATAAGGTAATAATTTATTGAGATAGACATCTTCTTTTTCTTTGTCATTATCTAAAACATAATCAAGCGTATTTAAATACAAAACTTGTTTAATCTTTTTCTCAAGACGGACAGCTTCATTTTTAATAACCGCTGCAGGTTCTTCGGCAGAATCTTCATACATTCCATCAATAATTGCTTGGGCGTAGCTCATGATGACCATTACTGGTGTTTTTAGATCATGAGAGATACTTTGAAGGAATTTTTTTTCTTCTTCATCAGCTAATTTTAATGATTCTTTCATTTCTTTCATCGCTATCGCTAATCGTCCAATTTCATCCTCACTTTTTAAATCAAGGTCGTGATCCCACTCTTTATTAGCGATTCGTTTTGTATAGCCCTCTAACTGTTTTAGTGGTTTAGCAATATTATTTGCAATAACCTTAGACAAAGGTAAACTTAAAAGAATGACCAAGACTCCAATCAGGAGAATTTGAGGTAAACTTTCATTTTTATCCATGATTTGATAGGAAATTAAATATGATTGACCAGTTACTTTACTAATTTCAATCAAATAAGTCATATTATTAATGTTTTTCTTAAGACTTTGATCAGTTTTACCTGTTATGAAACTACTCATTGTGATCATTAAAGACGTATCCTCATGTTCATCGTCATGACTAATAAAACCGATTTGCCCAGTCTTTTTATCAAAAACAAAATTAAACGTATGCTGGTGTTTAGCAAATCCGATTATGTCTGTATCAATCTGCTTTCCTTTGACAGAATTCAATACAAGCTGATGCGTAAGCTGCAGACCATGCACGGCTTTATCTTCATTCATACGATTAATAATAAACGTGAATGCAAGGGAAACAACCAGTACAATGATGGTAATGATCACCGATATGATGAACCAAATTCTCATTGTAAGTGATTTAAATTTCATCATTTTACGACCAATTTATAGCCAAACCCGTAGACGGTTTCAAGGTTTATCCTGGCTAATTTCTTTCTTAATCTTCTTATCGTGTCATCTACAACTCGGTCAGATCCGAAATAATTATCGCCCCATACTTTTTCGAGGATTTGCTCCCTTGACACGACCGTATTACCGTTTTCAATAAAATAAAGCAGCAGGGTAAATTCTTTATTGGTTAGAATAATTTCCTGGCCATCATCAAAAACTGTTCGCTGCTTTCGGTCAACAAGATAGTCTTCTAAATGGAAATCAGCGGAAGGTTCTTCTTTATTGTTGTGCAAACGTTGGATGATTTTATTTGTTCGAATGACTAACTCTCTTGGCAAAAAGGGTTTTGATAAATAATCATCACTGCCTAATTCCAGCCCTACTACCCGATCCAGTTCTTGGTTCCTTGCTGACATAAAAATGACGGGCGTTTCTTGGTTATACTCTTTTATTGCTTTAATTAATTGATACCCATCAATATCCGGTAGCATAATATCTAATATCCAAAGGTCAGGCAAGTCTTGAACTTTCTGAAGAGCAGGTTCACCTTCAAGGAAGGATACAACTTTGTAGCCTTCCTTTTCTAAATATTTTTTAAGTAATTGATTAAGATGTTCTTCATCTTCAACCAAATAGATTGTCGCCATGTTCACACCACCATATATAATTAATCTTGAAAATACAATCAGACTCATTAGTTCCAATAATCAGTATAATACGTGGAGTCAATTGTACAAAAGGTTTTGGACATTTGAACTCCTCCTAATCTTTCTATGCAAGAGTATAAAGAAGAAATACCGTGGAATTATCGTTGAATTATGTGAAAAATATGGGTTTATCTATCACATACTTTTCACACATTTCTACGATAATTCCTCGGAAATTGCTCGCTATACTTCCAAATAGAAAGCAACAAGGAGGAATTTAAGTGAAAAAGAATTATACAAAAATTGTACTAGATTTGGTGATGGCAATCACATTTGTGTTACTAATGAACCCTAGAGTATTGGATGGCTTACCGTTTCATGAAATAGCAGGTTTGATTATTGGAGTAGCGATTCTTGTACACATCGGATTGAACTTCCGATGGGTGATCAATACTACCAAAAAGATTTTTGATTCCAAACTACCTAATAAAACACGATTCAGTTTTCTATTAAATATACTACTGTTAATTTCAATGGCTACCGTAATTGTAACTGGAATATTGATTTCGAGGGTGGTTCTTCCAAGTCTTGCTGTCCAAGGAAATCATTCAATTCGTGGTCTCCACAGTTTTTCTGCTGACGCAACACTTGCATTAGTTGGTTTGCATATTGGGGTACATTGGCAATGGATCGTGAGTATTCATAAAAGAGCATTTAAATCGAGGGAAGGTAAACTTAGGAAAGGTGTAATTGCATCCGTAGTTCTTTCTCTTGCCATATTAGTAGGCGGAATTCAATGGTTTGCTTCCACATCTACTCCTAGTAAAGGCGATTTCAATCCAAAACAAATGCAGCAATTCGGGCAGTCAACTAATAATGTGAATACCGGGAATGTAACAAATAGTACTCAACAAGGTCCACCTAACGGCGATTTTCGTGAAGGAAAATTTGATGGAAGAGGTGGACATGAAGATCATGGCGGTAGCAGCAGTCCATTTCTTGTCATTCTGAACTATTTTGGCATCTGGGCAGTGATCATCATTCCTACCTATTTTCTGGAAAAAAGAATCTTAAGGAATAAGCGAAAAACGAACCATGTACAACTTCAAGATTCAAAATAAAAAATTCACTTTAGAGGCGCATGAAATTTTCATGCGCCTACACAATTTTATTTATAAATATCATTTAAAAAAACTGGTTAACACATTTTTTTCACACATTTCCACGATAATTCTTCGGAAATTCATCATTATACTCATGAATATAGAAAGAACAAGTTGAAAAATAATCAGTTTGATTGATCAACTGAAAGGAGCATATAAAATGAAACCAATAGTAACTCTCAGGAAACTTTCAGCTTACCTTCAAACTTAATTCAGGTTGGAGGTGCAGAATACAGGCATGAGGTTTAGAACCGAAGGATAATGAAAAAAAGTATATATTTACGATAATTTACAAATTAGAATCGAAAGGAGTCCTTATAATGGAGAAAAAGAGTTTTACCCCTTGGGGAGTAAGTTTTGCCAGCCTAGCACTTGTTGCTGGTATGGTGGGATACCTTGGATTTACAAATAAAACTAGTTTGAGTAAATCCAATCAAACGATCGCATCAACTCAAAAGTCAAATCAACAAACACCTAGCCAAAATGGAGGTAACCAGAATACCTCAGGGAGCTCAGCTGATGATAATGGAGGAGCTTTTAGCTTTGATAACAATCAATCAACCTTTGATAATGGAAGTTCGGGACAGGACAATAATCAGTTTTCAGGTGGCGGCTTTGGCCATCACGGTGGATTTGACACAACTACAGGGGGGACCTGATGATGTATAAATATAATTTCAATTCAATGAGCACGATGGTACAAATATCAATCAATCAAGAAATGTTTGCGAATGATCTCATGCCTGTCTATAAACTATTTGCAGCTGTTGAAGATACATGCAGCCGCTTTAAAGAGGAAAGTGAATTATCCAGGTTAAATCAACGAGTTGGGAAAGAAGTCGAAGTATCTGATGATCTATTTAACATTCTAAAAGAAGCACTGAGATTTTATAAAGAAACGAATGGAATTTTTAATCCTGGAATCTTGTCGGCAATTGAAGACAGTGGTTATACCAAATCCATTGAATATATCAAAGGGAAAGAATTGGGAGCATCCTCCCATTCAGCCCCGGAGATTAGTAAGATTCAGCCTTATCAATTGAACGAAGAAAAACAGACAGTTATCCTGCAAACTAGAATTGATTTAGGTGGGATCGCAAAGGGCTGGGTGATAGACTGCGCAGCGGATCTATTATCAAAACAAGGCTATGGTTTTATTAATGTCGGCGGTGATATCCGGATTTTTGGAATTTTACCAAGACCGTTAAATATCGGGATTGAAGACCCATTCGATCCATCAAACATGCTATCTTCCATACAAGTTTCCCAAGGAGCAGTGGCAACTTCCACATCGATGAAAAGAAGATGGAAGATGAATGGAAAGAATAAGCATCATCTAATCGATACTACAACGGGAGAACCGTCTACAAGCTCGATTCTTTCTTCAACTGTTACAGCTCCCACAGCCGTTGAAGCGGATGTACTGGCAAAAGTCACTCTTTTATTGGGAGAAGAGGATGGAAAATTCTGGTTATCTAGCAAAAGAATTAAAGCAGTTATCATAAATGAAGGGAAAGAAATTTGGAGAGGAAGCGAATAAGATGGAAACATTTGAATGGTATGCAATTCGAGCAACAGGAACAGTAGCATATTTATTATTATATATGGCAGTATTATCTGGACTTTTTTCAGCAGTTCAGAAGAAACAAAAAAAGAAAATCAACAATATCCTAAATCTTCATGAATCACTTTCAGATTGGGCATTAATTCTTACCTGCGGACACTTAGGAGTTTTGTTGATAGATTCCTACTTCCCATTTAAACTATCCCAAATCCTGATTCCATTTAGCAGCAGCTATGAGACTGTTTCAATGGCACTAGGGACAATTGCCACTTACTTCTTAATTATGACGATCGTTACATCAAAATTCCGTAAGAAAATTGGCTATCAAAGGTGGCAAAAACTTCACGCCCTTAATCCGCTTCTCTATATCTGTGTAACATTCCATGGTTTAATGAGTGGTTCTGACTTTTCTGGTCCAGTTATAGCTGCTATTAATATTGCACCAGTTATTGTTATGGGGGGAATGATACTCTCAAGTAAGAAAAAAGTGAGTGAAGCACATTAAAGCACATATTCGGAAAGTTGGAAACAGGGAACTTAGAACTAATCATTCCCAAAGGGTACTTAAAATAATGTTTTCAATACTTTCCAAACTTTCTCCATACTTTCCTGATAGAATGAAATTAGAATTTATCGGAATTAAGGAGCAGCAATATGAAGGGAATTAACATCTTAAACCGTATTTCGATTAAGCTTGGATTATTGTTCAGCGGTGTTTTTCTAATACTACTTTTGATTTTAGGTACTATTTTATATGGGGTATTTACCAATTTATTTGTTGATTTTGTAAGCAGCGATCTCATCGATCAGGGAAGTAATCACTCTAAGGTCCTGGATAATGATTTTAGCAAAAAAATGATTGGCCATGTGGTGTCGATGGATCAAAACGGATCGACCCAAATCGTAATAACCGATGAAAATCAAAAAATTCTTGGTTCTACGGTTCCCCTGGATGCCGAGATGAAAAAACATCTTTTGAAAAGTAAAAAAGAGATTGTCATTAGTGACTGGAAAAAGGATAAATACATTAGTACAATTACAACGATTCCTAACAAGGGGTATGTTTATATGTTTTATCGGACAAATGTTTTAAGAGAAACGGTGTCCGTATTAAAAAGCCTTATTCTTGTTACTGGCATTGGAACAGTATTTATAGGTTTCGGCACCATTGGTTTCCTTTCAAGAAAAATTACTCAACCGCTTGTAATCATGAAGGAAGCGACAAATCAATTAGCAAAGGGTCAGTACAGGCAGGAAATCCCTTCTAAAGGTAATGATGAAATTGCTCAATTAGCCAGTTCTATTCAGCAATTGGGTGAACAATTGCAATACTTTGAGGATACGAGGAATGAATTTTTGTCTGCAGTTTCACATGAACTGCGGACACCATTAACCTACATAAAAGGCTATAGCGATGTCCTTAGTAAAGGAATCATTAAGAGTAAAGAAGAACAAACAGAATATCTAGCCATCATTAATAGAGAAACGAAACGAATTTCATTTTTGGTAAATGATTTATTTGAAATGAGCAAACTTCAAGCGGGGAAGTTTCAGCTGCAAAAAGAGTTGGCAAATGTTAATTTGATTGCCGAAAAAGTTGCTTCCAGTCTTAGACCTGCACTTGTAAAAAAAGGACTGGAGTTAATCCTAACTTTTTCTGAAAAAGTGCCTCCTATCCTGATAGATGTACAAAGAATGGAACAGGTTGTCTATAACCTTGTGGAAAATGCGATTAAATATACAGACAATGGTTTTATTAAGATTCGTTCTTTTTTAGAAAATGAGTTTGTTGTTATTGAAATTTGTGATACTGGTATGGGAATTCCAAAGGAAGAAATATCAAAAATTTGGGATCGGTTTTATCGAATTGAAAAGTCCAGAGCCCGAAAAACAGGTGGAACAGGGCTGGGCTTATATATAGCCAAACAAATTATTGAATCCCATCATGGTCAGATCAAGATTAGTAGTGTAGAAAACCAGGGATCCACATTTTTGATTTATTTGCCAAGGGAGTTGAAAGAATGAACAAGATTTTAATCGTAGATGATGAAAGGGAAATGAGACAGCTATTACGGATTTATCTGCAGCAAGAAAATTACCTAATCGAAGAAGCACAAAATGGTAAAGAAGCCTACGAACAGATCTTAAATAATGATTTTGATTTAGTGATTCTCGATGTAATGATGCCGATTATGGATGGGTGGGAAACAATCGAACGAGTCAGAAAGGTTTCAAGCGTTCCGATTATTTTATTAACTGCCAAATCAGCAGTAGAAGATAAGGTACTTGGATTGACAACAGGTGCAGATGATTATCTTGTGAAACCTTTCGATGATGCGGAATTGCTGGCCCGAGTGAAAGCACTGCTAAGGAGGACTCAAAAAGCTAGCACGAATAATGATGTTTTAAAATATAAAGGGATCATTTTGAATAAAATAGCTCGGAGCGTAATGTACCAAGAATTCGTTATAAATTTAACACAGACAGAATTTGACCTACTTGAGGTACTGATCGAGCATAAAGGGAATGCATTAACCAGAGATCATTTGGTCGACTTAATTTGGGGGATTGATTTCATGGGTGAGGATCGCACAATTGATTCCCATATTAAAAATCTTAGGGAAAAATTAAATGCTTATGGAATTGAAAAAACATTCATCAAAACGATCTGGGGTATTGGATATAAAGTGGAATAGGTGAAAACAATGAAACGGTTATTAGCTGCCATTTTTTTTATGATATTAATTTTCCATGGGCTCTCATTTCTTTTGTTTGTAATCAAAATGATGTGGTTTCCCTCAAGTATGATGGGAATGATGATGGGGCGGCAAATGATGTATCGTCACATGTATTATTGGTTTAGTCAAACTTTTTGGCTGTCCATCTTGCTTGCAGGCGTCATGATCCTTATTTGGCTTATTCGAACAAACATGAATAAACCTTCAAACAAATAGGTAAAAATCGATACCTGGATAAAAGAAAATTTGAAGAAAATATGACGTTTTAATTAATACATGATCCTCCATATTTTCTACATAGTTTCATTCTATAGTAAAACTGTAGAATAGAATATCGATGAGAAACGGAGTGAGAAAAATGAAGAAGAATTTGCTGACAGGGTTAATAGCAGTTGGTCTCATTACAGCTGGCGGAACTGGGTTCGTAATGGCAAAGGCACAGGAACAAACTCAAGATCCTGTATATTTCATGCAGCAGAATATGGGGCAAGGCAATATGACACAAATGATGAAGACAACCAATACCAAGCAGCTTGAGCAAGATTCAAGTAACGGCTTTGAGCAAATGCTCCCATATATGAAGAAGATGCACCCGAATTTAAGCGATGAACAATTAAAGGCTCTTTATGAACAAATGCACGGTCCGAATGGTGCCTGCAGCAATGCTAATGGACAAGGAATGATGGGGACAAAAAATACAAATCTTTAAGGAAAAGCCGGATTATCCGGCTTTTTTTTTTCGCATTAAAACTTCTAAAAGGACAAATTTTATACATCAAAAAAACAAAGTTAAATTGGTCACTTTTTATTTTTTTCTGTTATTATTTAGAAACTTTTCCAGGTAGTTGGGGAAACTAAAGTAAATCTTTATTACACCTAATGGGGGATTTTTCTTCATAATGGAAAACTATTCGAATGATAATACGGCAAGAAGATATTCTGCACACGTCAGTATACTTGGCACCACTCAGCTTCATTTAAGGAATCCCTTTATTATCGCTTGGTGGTCTGCTGCATTCCCCGGTTTTGGGCATTGGCTCTTGTCGAAACATCTTCGTGGATTTGTTTTATTTGGCTGGGAAGTGATAGTAAATATGAATGCCCATATTAATTTAGCAATGGTTTATTCCTTTCAAGGAAAAATTGAATTAGCTAAAGATGTTTTAAACACTAGATGGTTGTTGATTTATATTCCAGTCTATATCTTTGCGATTTGGGACAGTTATCGGACAACCGTTGATATAAATAAAATTTCTATTCTCGCAAACCATGAAAATCATCGTATTAATTCCTTTAGTTTAGGTGCAATGGAAATTAACTATTTGGATCGAAGAAAACCTTCACTTGCGACTATCTGGTCATTATTTGTTCCTGGTTTAGGACAACTCTACCTTCACAGAATTATTACTGCTTTTTTCATTATTATCTGGGTAATGGTGTTTGCGTATTACTCACGTGGTTTAGAAGCTATTTCTCTCCTTTTTCTTGGGAAAATTCAACAAGCAACAGCAGTTTTGAACAGTGAGTGGTTATTATTTTTTCCTTCGATTTATGGATTTGCGGTATTTGATGCATACGAAAATACAATTGAAAACAATAAGCTATTTAAAAAGGAACAAAATATCTTTTTAATGGAAAACTATCAATCCCCTCATTTCAGAGTGAAAAAGGGTACGAAAGTAGAGTGAGAATTGATGCAGGTATTTTCAACTTTTGAAAATACAGGTTTTATAGAAATAGCCATATCGATTTTGGAAAAAAGTGGAATATCAAAAGAAAATATCTTTGCTGTACCCCTTGATAATCGGACAGATGAAAGAAGTTTAAATGATACGATTCATCATTCCGATGGTATTTCCCTCATGGATCTCGGGGCAGCACTAGCAACTGCGTTTGCGGTCATCGGGGCAAGCATCGGGTTTATGTTAGCATGGGGCCCGATTTATTGGGGAATAATCGGAGCGAGTATTGGACTCTTGTTAGGCATGGGAATCAAAGTATTTATCTACAAAATTGTAAAAAAAGGAAAAAGACATTCACGAGGAAAACAAGCAGAAGTCATTCTTATTATTGAATGCGATGAAAAGGAAGCGGGAATGGTACAAAACATCCTTTGGGAACAATATGCTTTAGGGGTTGCAAAAGTAAGGTGATTTTTAGTACAAAGGGGATTTTGACAATTTAAAAAATGTGTAACTTTAGACCTAGATTTAAAACCTAAACCCCATTAAAATAAAGAAGAGAACACTACGGGGGTGGACTATGGAAGATTCTCAAATATTGAATAGGAGTAAATTTACCCTTTTTAATGATATAGAAAGCAAAAGTGTAGAAATTTGGCCTAATAGAGAAAATGAACCCCTAGGCAAAACTGATATGCTTGATTATCCTTATTATCAAACATTAGTAACAGCCATTGATCAACAATCTGCAACAGCTATTTTTGATTTTGAAAGAATTAATTCAGCAATAAACAGTGAAGCAATTTTGTTAATAACAGATAAAGAAGGATCTATTATCTATCTAAATGACAATTGTTGTAAAAATATTGGTTATAAACATGAAGAGATCATTGGAAAACATACAAGAATATTTAAAACAGGATTACACTCCAATAAGTTTTATCATGATTTATGGGAGACATTGCTAGCTGGTGAAATATGGAAGGGTGAAATGACTGCTAAAAGGAAAGACGGCTCAATCGTTTGGAACTTTCTAACCATTTTCCCTCTTTTTGATAACGACAATCAACCCTATCAATTTCTAACACTGCGGACAGACATAACGAAACAAAAACAAATGGAAACTAGAGTCGCGCGAAGGGACAAACAATTAAATGCTATTATTCAAAATACAAACGATGCGATTGGCAGTATGGATGAAAACGGTCAGATTACATTTTTGAATACTGGTTTTGAAAAACATTTAGGATACTCACTGCAGGAGAGTATCGGTAAGAATATTTTTGACTATATTGCTGAAGAACATTTACTAAAAACAAGAAATACTTTTGAGGCCCTTGTAAAGAGCCCTGGTAAATCCATCCGTACAGAAATAAAAGTAAAAAATAAAAGAGGAAATTATATTTGGCTTGAGTTTTTTGCCACCAATTATTTAAAAGACCCCTTACTAAATGGAATTATTTTTACATCAAAAGACATCACAAGGTCTAAAAAAATTGCCGAAGAAATGAAGCGGATGGCTTACTTTGATAATTTAACCGGCCTGCCAAATCGAAGATATTTAGAAAATCAACTACGAAAAGAAGTTCTTCGTGCAAAGGGGAATAAAACATCCTTTGCTTTATTGTTAGTCGATCTTGATGAATTTAGATATGTAAACAACTCTTTTGGGCACAGTGTTGGAGATAAACTTTTAGAGGATTTTTCTGCAAGACTGCAAGAAACGTATACACAAGATGATGTTATACTTTGCAGACTTGGCGGAGATGAATTTATTATTCTTTTATCCAATGTTTTTAGTCTTGAAGAAATAAATAAACATGCGAGCAATTTAATTACTCTGATTAACGATAAGCCCTTTAACGTTAGAGGGAATGATTTTTTTATTACGATAAGTGTTGGAGTAAGTGTTTACCCATATTCTGGGGAAAGTATGGACCTATTATTGAAAAATGCTGATATGGCAATGTACCGTGCCAAAGGCAATGGTAAGAACCAATATCAGGTTTTCTCACCTACGATGAATTTATTTACATACAAGCAATTTACGTTAAGAAATGATTCAAAAAAAGCACTTACAAATAATGAATTCAACATCTTTTATCAGCCTCGTTTTAACCCGATCACAAATGATCTTACCTGGGCGGAAGCGCTCATTCGTTGGAACCATCCCAGATGGGGACTGGTGTCACCAGATGAATTTATTTCTATGGCTGAAGAATCCGGGTTGATTGTTCAAATTGGAGCGTGGATGCTCAACAAGGTTTGTCAGCAATTGGAAAATTGGCAAATGGAAGGGTTACCAATCAGAAAAGTTTCGATAAATTTATCCTCCTTAGAATTGCTGCAATCAAATTTTATTGAAATGGTTTCATCCGTCTTAAAGAAAAATAATCTTGATCCTAAGTGGATTGAATTTGAAATCACTGAAAGAATGATTATTGATAAAGAGGAAAAGGCACTAAAAACAATAACCAACCTAAAAAAATTAGGTATTTCTCTTGCACTTGATGACTTTGGAACCGGGTACTCGGCTATCAATTACTTATGGAAACTTCCTTGTGATATCATCAAAATCGATAAAAGCTTGATTAAAGAAATGCAGGTCAAAAGTGCAAGCTATGAAGTGGTCGCAGCAATCATTACCTTATGCAAAAAGTTAAAGAAAAAAGTTGTAGCTGAAGGGGTTGAAACCAATGAACAGTTAGAATTGTTAAAAGAATTAGCTTGCGAAGAAATTCAAGGCTATTTGTTTAGCAGACCAGTGAGAGAACAGAAATTTGCTCAATATTTAAAACAAGGAAAATGGGTTCCTGAAAATAAATTAATTTCCACTTATGAAAATAAAAGGCAATATTTTCGTGTTCCTTTAACCTATCCATTAGAAGCTGATATGACAATTGAACGGATTGGAATGAAAGCGCTGAATATTGGAAGCACGAAGGTGCTAATTGAAGATATTGGACCAGGGGGATTACGATTTATTTCCTCCATCAACCTGCCTAAAAAAGAGGACATTATTCTTCGTTTTACCACTGAAATTTTTTTAGGCACCTTCCAAATCAACGGTCATATCGTTTGGTCCAGTGAATTGGATGATAATGTTTTTCAATATGGTGTGAAATTTAACATTGATGAAATACGCAGAGAAAGTTTAATAAAAATCTTAAACAATCTGCAAGTTAAACTGAAGGATAAAAATATTCTTACGAGTGGTCGTTTCATTTCAGAAGAAAAAACTTCTTATATTAAAAAGCAATTAAAGGGGAATTTTCCTAAACCAAACAAATAAGAATGTAAAAGAAACAAGTCTACCTAAGAAGACTTGTTTCTTTAGCTAATAGGAAAATGCAACTACGCCTCTGTCTTCACCCTTAGGGGCTCGGCGAGTTTTCTTTATCTAAACTATGCATCCGTTTTCGTCTTAAAGGGGTTGCCAATCGGCGAGTGATCTTAAGACCTTAGTATAAAGTTCTTTTTGGGAAAATATAAGCTAAAGGTTGTACCTATGCCTTTTTTGGACTCGACTTCAATCTTTCCGCCCAGTGATTCGGTTATTTTATAGGCAACAGCAATTCCTAATCCAGTGCCATTGTCTTTTCCTGAATGAAGCGGCTGTCCTAAATGGGATGATACTTCCGCTGAAAGCCCTGGCCCATTATCCTCTATTAGAATATAAAATTGATCAATTAATTCGTGCAGAAAAACACCTACTCTTCCGCCAGGTCCACATGCTTCTACACCATTCTTAATAAGATTCAAAAGAGCAAATCTTAATAGGGTATAATCTTTAATCATGATATCATTTTCCGCCGTTGATAAAAACTGCAGTTCCACATTATTTAGTGATGCAAAAGGATTGATCATTTGGACTGTCTCTTGGATCATTTTTGTTAATTGAATGGAATTCTGGTCATTGTGCATTGGATCCATAACCGTCATATAATCTTTTAACGAATGCTCTGCCTGATTTAATTCATTCAAAGCCTGGGTAATATAAAAGGATTGGCCAGGGGAGAGGCTGGAGTCATCCTTCATCTGATTTAATGATTGTTTTGATGATAAAATTGGCGAAAATATTTGTTGCGAAATATAAACCAATAAGTGATTAATGGCATGGCTTTTTTCAAATTGAATTACTTTTGTACTCATTTCTTCCATCTCTTTAAGGGAGGTTTGCAAATACAATACCATCCAAAAAGTTATATAATTAAAAATACAGAAAATGATCCAAAGAAAAAGCTCATGTTTTGTAAAAGTATATCCATCCAGCAAATGCGTTTCAAATACGAAAAAGAAAAAGGAGAGGGTCAGACATAAATAAGTAAAGAACACTTGCTTATTTTTCCTCCACTTATCGTAACGAGGAAGAATTAAGGCAAAGATTAACAGCGTAAAGAAAGGTATACCTAGACCTTCTACATACACTCCTTGACCGCCAAGCAGAAACCGATAAACCATCATTACGGCGGTTAAAATTAAGCCTGTGGAAAAACCCCCATAAAAAAAGCTAACAATTAAAGGAATGAAACGAAAATCTAAATGTAATTCCTTTGCAAATGTTAAAGGAAAGGTCATACAAATTATAATGGAAAGTCCGCAAAGAAGACCCAAAATTTGTTTTTGGATTTTTTTTTGCCCAAATTTTTTTCGAAAAAAAGATTGGTATAAGAGCATGGGAAATAAAATACATACCATTTGTAGAAGCCAAATTCCCAACGAAGCGGGATTAACAATCATAAAAAGCATCCTCCAAAAAAATAACGTTCTTATGTATTTTACATCCCTAAGAATAGAAGTTCCATTTTTATAAACTAAATTTTGCTTAAATGAGTTTATTTATTGAATTAATTGTAACAAAGTTTAATTTGATTGAAAGAGTGAAAACATAAATTTTAATCATTCATTCAGCTTATTAGAGTCCGTCTTTTCTGATTGCTCTAAAATTTTTTTGATCTCACCTTCGTCACCTTTGGCATTAATAATTTCAAAAATTTGATTTAATCCTTGGCTTGTATTTTCATCTTCATTTTTCATCTTAAACCTCCAAAAACCTTTTTTTATAGGATGCTCAGTCTTTAGTTATATATGTATAGATCAGTTCGTATAAGGGGCATTACTTAAGAGGAAAATGTATGGCAAAAGTTAAAAAAAATCTAATTGACAATCATTATCATTGCAAATTAAAATAAATTTATAAATGATATTGAAAATCATTATCAATTAAAATGGGATGAAAAGGAATGATCTTATGGTGAAAACCTTATTTATTACACTAACTATTGTTCTATTAACCATAGGATGTATTGTACATAGTTCTGCATTTGCTGCCAGTAATTCCAAGGGTGATTTGAAGAAAGCAGAGGAATCCATAGATAAAGCAATCGAATACACTTCGAATGGAAATTTAACAGATGCAAAGAAAGCTTATGACCAATACGACAAAACCTGGCGGGAAATTGAGGGCGGCATCAAAGGTGATTCCGTTGCCGCCTATCGGGATATTGAGTTAAACATGGGGAAGGTTGTCTATGCTTTTACTCTAAAAAAACCTGATCTAGTACTAGATGCTCTAAACAATTTAAAAGCAGTAAACAAAAAGTTTATGAATGGAGGTTATCCTAAAGAGGTAGAGATGAAACAAGAGGACATTTCGTTAGATGATTTTATCCTCTTACTTCAGCAAACGAAAAAGAAGATTGCCTTGCATGAACAGGCTCAAGCACTTCAAGGTATAAAACAAGCGAGCGATAGCTGGCTAAGTGTAGAAGGGACGGTCGTGGCACAATCGTCGGTCGTTTATAGTGATTCTGAAAGAGACTTAGTTACAGTGCAGGCGATGCTTGCGGCAAATCCCCCAAATTATGAGAAGGCTGAAAAGACTATTAATAATATGATAAATTATTTAACCCCTTTGGCGGGTAAATCTGAATACACCTTCTGGGATGCGGCAATGATCCTCATTCGCGAGGGTTTGGAAGCTTTGTTAGTTGTTATTGCACTCTTATCATTTGTAAAAAAATCTGGAAGAAAAGGGAATGGTTGGATTTGGTCAGGGGTTTTAAGCGGACTTGGGGTTAGTATTATTCTTGCCTTCATCGTTAAATTTGTTATTTCCTCCGGAGCCTTTGGAAATAACAATACGCTTATTGCCGGTTGGACCTGAGTTTTTGCAGCAGCGATGCTATTGTATATGAGCTACTGGCTTCATAGTCAATCCAATATTGCCGATTGGAATCGATATATTCGGGAGAAAAGTCAAAATGCCTTATCAACTGGCAAACTAGTTTCATTGGGTGCCCTTGCTTTTCTGGCTGTATTTCGCGAAGGGACAGAA
This sequence comes from Neobacillus sp. PS3-12, assembly GCF_030915385.1. Taxonomy (GTDB): domain Bacteria; phylum Bacillota; class Bacilli; order Bacillales; family Cytobacillaceae; genus JAEVLT01. Next base: position 3,701,648 of record NZ_CP133268.1, read on the forward strand.
ACAGTTTTATTTTATATCGGTATGGCCAGTCAAATTAAAATTCAATCATTATTAATCGGCTTTTTAATTGGAGCAGGGCTCCTTGGGATTTTGGCCTATTTAATGATTTTTGTAGGACTAAAATTACCAATGCGGCCTTTCTTTATGGTATCAAGTATTATTGTTTTTTATCTTTGTATTAAGTTTACTGGAATGGGAATCCACAGTTTACAGTTGGCAGGCTTAATCCCAACTACCAGTGCAGACAAGGTACCAAGTATAGACTTTTTCGCTCTTTATCCATCGTGGGAAAGTGTAATACCGCAGCTGTTATTAATTATTGCAGCAGTTACGATCGTGTTCATTAAAAATGTGAATAGCAAAAAAATTTTAAACCATTAAAACAAATAGAAGGAAGGATATACATTTATGAAAAAAATAGCAGCATTGTTTTTCTCTTTTGCTCTTATTAGTGTTTTTATACTATCCGGCTGTGGGGCGAATAATAAAGTTTCGGACGGAGTTAATAAAATGCTTGATACAACAGGACAGCTGTCAAAAGCAATTGATAGTGGCGACCAAGCTAAAGTAAAAGAAATTGGACCAAAATTAGAAGATCAGTGGTCATCTTTTGAAGATGAAGTGAAGAAAGATAATAAACCACTTTATGATAAAGTAGAAAAATATTTGGATCCGACGATTGCGGGAATGGAAGCTTCACCTCTTGATAAAGAGGCTTTAAGTTCGTTAAATAATAAACTAACAGATGCACTGAAAGAATTGGCTTCGAAAACCAAATAAGGATTGCTGCAAAAGGGCCGACCACTTGCGGGAGGCCCTTTTAATTTAGGCTGTGTTAATACGGTTCAACGTGAACATGCACGATTGTATTTTTGTGTTCTTTTATTGTATTTTTTTCAATTTCTTCACTAATATGATGGCTCTCAATTACATTTAAATAGGGGTCAACAACAACTGTAGTTTCAACAAAGGTTTTATTCCCAAAAGTTCGCGCCTTCAGATCCGTTACCTTAATAACTCCTTTTGTATCTTCGATCGTTTTCCGAATAGGCTCTAGTTTTTCAATCTTAAAACCATCTGTTAAAGTAAGCGATGTTTCTTTGAAAATATCAAAAGCTGTTTTACAAATTATCATACCAACAATAATTGCTGTAAATGTATCTAACCAATAAACACCCATTTTTGAACCAATAATCCCGATAAAGGTACCCACACTAACAAGCGCATCAGATTTATTGTCCTGTGCAGCGGCAGAAAGTGCAGAGCTTGAAAGGGCTTTGGCTAACTTTCGGTTATAGCGGTAAACAAAGTACATAACAGTTGCACAAAATAGTGCTGTCCAGGCGGTTAGCATATCAGGATGTGTTTTCTTGGAAATAACGATGTCCAGCCCTGCTTCATAAATAATTTGAATGCCCACAGCTGCCATGATAAATGAGGCAATCATTGAGGAAATATACTCAGCACGAGAGTGTCCGTACAAATGATCCTCGTCTGGCGGTTTTCTCGATATTTTCAAACCAATTAGGACCGCAATTGATGAAACAACGTCCGTTACATTATTAAAACCATCTGCCTTTAATGCCTCGGAATCCCCTTTGTATGCCACAAATAGTTTTATCAGGGAAAGAATAACATATGCAAAGATACTAAGCAGTGCGCCTCTTTCAGCAAGTTTAATTTCTTTGGCCCTATCCATCATTGTTCACCACCTAAATGGATTCAACTTTATTTTAACAAATTTTTGTATTTACAGAAAATAGTTAAGCGGTTAGAACCTTAGCTATAAAAAAATGTAGATGTAGCATACTAACCTTTAGATGAATGAAGGGAGTACCAAGGGATGAAAAAATTATCAGTAACGCTATTGATATCTTTCCTGTCGTTTTCCATTTTTAATTATCACGCAGCGGCAAGTCCAATTTTTGCGCCTGCAGAAAAGCAGCAGGATCCAAATACGATGTCGGTTTTATGGTATCAAACATCGGGTGAGGCTAAAGCATTATACTACCAAGGCTATACAATTGGGAAATGGAGACTAGATGAGATCTTGGCAAAGAGACCTCAAAATATGGTCTTAAAGCCTGCAATTGTACTTGATATTGATGAAACTATTCTTGATAACAGTCCATGTTTAGCGTTAAACGTAAAAACTGGTAAAGCCTTCCCTGCAAATTGGAATGAATGGGTCAATCAAGCAATAGCAAAACCTGTTCCAGGTGCAATTAAGTTCTTAAAGTATGCAAACTCAAAGGGCATCGAGATCTACTATATATCGAATCGAAATGAGAATCAGAAGAAAGCAACAATCCGTAACTTGAAACAAGTTGGAGCACCAATGGCAGATTCAAAACATGTTCTATTGCAGCAAATAGACGAAAAAGGAAAAGAAACAAGGAGGATGAAGGTAGCCAGAACAAATGATATTATCTTATTATTTGGCGATAACCTTGGAGATTTCAGTGGTTTTGATCATTTGACTCCTTCTCAAAGAGTCCAAGCTGTAGAAAAACGGAAAGAAGATTTTGGGAAGAAACTAATTGTTTTTCCAAACCCTATGTATGGTGATTGGGAAGGGGCCATCTATCATTATGATGTAAATAAAACAGATGCCCAAAAAGCAAAGTTAAGAAAAGAAAGTTTACAACCATTTCAACCATAAAAAACGAACAGAAAGCTGCAAATGGAGCTCAGGCTGTCGAAAAATCAGCAGCCTATCATTTTATTCAATTATTTTAATGATTTACTGCGTTAATATGATATAACAGTATTGCGTATAGGCTAAGTCTGTTGATGGGCGCTCCAGGCACTTCGCTTTCCGCGGGCGTGCCGGGGAGCCTCCTCGGCGCGAAAAGCGTCTGTGGGGTCTCCCCAGCCCCGTACTCCCGCAGGAGTCTTCGTGCCTTCCGCGCCAATCAACGAGTGTTTTCAATAAAGTCCTTCAGCTCAACTAATAAATCAAAAAAGTGGTGAAAACAGTATTTAAGCCAAAAGATTATAACCAAATTGAATATGAATTTAAATCTATTTATAGTTGACCATCTTTCAAGTTTGATAAATATATTGATTTTTCGTTTCTTCTTGAAAAGCTCCTTTTTTATTACAGCGATGATAATTTACGCCCTGCCGATTACGGGGATTAAGGATTGCAAGTGAACAGGCTCTTCTTACTACACCTTGCTAAAACATAAAAAAGATTGCAGCACACGTAGCAAAGTTAGATAAAAAAGTGTGTTGCAATACAATTGGTTGATTTGCCTCCCTGTTGATTTGGAGCGGAGGGCATTCGACTCCTGCGGGATGAAGAGGTCACTGGAGACCCCACAGGCGCCAAAGCGCCGAGGAGGCTCCAGGACCTCCCCGCGGAAAGCGAGTGCCCGGAGAGGAAATCAACAGACCCATTTACAGGAAATATCCAAAAAATTTAGTATTTAAATTCTGGTAAAATAAAAAAGTGCTGAGAAAATACCCCTTTCTCGACACTGAGCTGCAGATGCAGCTTTTTGTTTTTTGCTTTGGAAGTTTGTTAATAGTTTTGTCACAAACATGGCGTATGATAGAGAATGTGTTTTCTATTTGCATCTGCCACTTATGGAAAATGAAAACATACCAAATTCATATAACTTTTGATATGATAGAAGTTGTTTTTATAAAAACCAATTGTGTTCATCACAGGAGGGACTTTCATGGATCGCTTATTACAATTAAATACGATTTTTATAAGTATTGTTATCGAAGCATTCCCTTTTATTGTATTAGGGGCTTTTATTTCTGCGCTAATTGAAGTTTTCGTTTCCGAAAATACCCTGCTTCGTATACTGCCAAAAAATAGATTTTTATCTGTTATCGCAGCCAGCTTAATGGGTGTATTATTTCCCGGATGTGAATGTGGAATTGTTCCTATCGCATCACGCTTAATAAAAAAAGGACTCGCCCCTCATGCGGCAATTTCCTTTATGCTTTCAGGTCCGATTATCAATCCTATTGTTTTATTTGCTACATTTATTGCATTCGGTGACAGCTGGAAGATGGTTTGGTACAGAGCAGGATTAGCAATCGGCGTATCAATTTTAGTTGGGATCGTACTATCTTTTGTGATAAAGGATAATCAACTAAAAGAAAATAATGAAATACATGTTCATGACCATTCTCACCAGAATAATAGACAAAAATTAATGAGCGTTCTTAACCATACTATTGACGAATTTTTCAGCATGGGAAAATACGTTGTGCTGGGTTCAATTATTGCGTCTGCCATGCAAGTTTATGTACCAACACGGATATTAACAACACTGGGCGGTACGCATGCAACTGCTGTTTTGGTTATGATGGCTTTAGCTTTTATCTTATCCGTTTGTTCGGAAGCAGATGCATTTGTAGCAGCATCTTTTCGTAATTTTTTTCCTCAAACATCAATCGTATCCTTCTTGGTGTTTGGTAATATGGTAGACATTAAAAACTTATTGATGATGTTTGGGTCTTTTAAACCAAAATTTGTTGTTCTTTTAGTTTCCCTAATTTCTTCATTTGTATTCATTGGTTCACTTCTTTTGTAAAGGATGTGTGATGATGTATAAAGTCCTTATTTTATTACTTACTACAAACTTGTTTTTTATGCTGCACGCTACAGGAAACATTTCAAAATATATAAACATGAAATATAGTTTCTTATCTGCGAGCATGATCGTGATTTTACTCTTACTTACCATTGTCGAGGGAATTAAATTATGGTTTTCGGGAGGAAAGAAAGAGGAACATCACGATTGCGATTGTAATCACGAACATCATGAGCATGAACATGAACACCATCATGATCATGGAAAAAAGAAGCAATCTACCGGGAAAAAGATAAAAAAATTCTTGGCTTACACTGTCGTGTTAATTCCCGCTGTAACAGGGGTTGTTTTGCCCGTAGCAACGCTGGATTCACAGTTAGTGGATGCAAAGGGATTTTCATTTCCAACGTTAGAAGACGGCAGTGACCAGTACGGAACACACCAAGTTCTAAATCCTGATATGAGTAAATTCATGAACCAAGCTGATTTTGAAGATTTGGTCAGAAAAGAGTCTAAGGCATATATTCCAAAAAATAATATTACTTTAACAGATGAAGATTATTTAGTCGGGTTAGAAGTGCTTTATAATTTTGCTGGGGCTTATGCTGGAAAAACTCTTACCATGAAAGGCTTTACTTACAATGGCCCAGGAGAACAATCTAACCAACTATTTTTACTACGATTTGGGATTATTCACTGTGTTGCAGACTCGGGAGCTTTTGGCTTGATGATTCAATTCCCAAACAATATTCATATCCCGAATGACCAATGGTATCAGGTCACAGGAACATTGGATACAGTTTATTATCCACAAATGAAAACTAAAATACCTGTTTTAAAAGTGACGAGTTACAAAACCATTCCAAAGCCGAATGACCCTTATGTTTACAGAAACAGTTTAAATTAAGCATAGTATCTTTATAAATTCAAAAGCTATCTTCCAATTTGAGAAGATAGCTTTTTTAACAGGGAAAGAAAATATAAATTCAAATAAGATCATTAAGCTATTTTACATTTCTAAAAATATTGATAGCAAACAGAATGACACCAAGGACTGTCAAGACTCCACCTGTGGCAATAATGGGAGTTGCCCAACTGGATCCGGTTAAAAAGAATGCAAGGGAAATCATCATTACAGGGAGCCCAATATTATGCAGCCAAAAGTGAAACTTTGCCAAAGTAGTTTCTGCTGCAGCTGGATAAACGGCATATACCAAACCGGCAAGTGCCAATGAAGCCCAGCCTAAAAGATTAACGTGAGCATGGACTGGAGAAAGCATCGGGTTTTCCGTCATAGACATATACATTCCAAGTAAAACACCAATGACGAAATACACAGATGAAATCTTAATTAACCTAGCACCCATCAAAAGACCTCCTTTTTAATAAAAAAAGTACTTACAGTACTAAATATGAGGAGATGGATGAAAAAAGAACCCCGTTTTAAAGGGGACAGGCTAGCAAATTTTAAATAAAAAAGCTGTCCGAAGACAGCCTGGTCTGTTAAAAAATGATTCTTATACTAACCAATATAAGCCCAATTAAAAAGCCGCAAATCGCTCCATTTACTCGAATCCACTGAAGATCTTTACCAACATTCGTTTCAAGCATTTCAATTAGCGTTTTATCATCAAGCTTTTCAAGATTTTCTCCGACTAATTTTCCAATCTTCGAATGGTTCTCTTCAACTAAGTTATAAGCTTGCATTTGCAGCCAATTCTCAATTTGATTGATTTTGTCAGTATCTTTTTTTAGACGATCCAATGTATTCGTTAGAAAAGGAAGGACATAGTTATCAAAAAAGTCTGGTGCTTGTACAAAGTCTAAAGCCTTATGCTTCATGTTAGTAAGAAATTCAAGTATTTTTTGTTCCGGCTGCCACTTTGCAACCGCCTCTGAAATCCAGCCTTCTAATTCCCCAATGAATTTTTCATCCGTTTTTAAACTTTGGAGTTTCGTTTGAATATTCCACAAGAGTGTAAGTCTGTTTTGGTTGGAAGGATCACGGAAACTGTCTACGCCTTTTTGAATGAGAGATTGAATTATATTTCCAAGCTTTTCTTCGTTTACAAGATTGCTGAATGATTTCAAAGCAAATTGCATGAAACCGTCCGCTTTTATGTTCTCAATCGAATCTACAGCCATTCTGCCTAATCTATTTTTGGTAGATTCTTGGTTTGCCCAGTGGTGGATTTGATCTAAAATGTAGTCTAAAGCTCTTGCGTCATATCCTCGTTCTGAGATTTGATCAATAAGATTTGGCAGTATCGATCTTAAATCTATTTTTTGTATTAGGTTTTTTAGTTCTTTTTCAATCAGGGCTGCAAGCTGGTTAAGATTAATGTATTCAATGGCACTTTGGACCAATCGAATACAGGTTTTTTTAACACCCACTAAGTTTACCTCCTTTTCAACTATAGGAAGTAAAACTTGTGTGAATTTTACAGTGCTGATTTTCTCTTTTATACTTTCTTTCGTCAGCCAATCATTCTCAAGCATAGAGATGATTTTTTGTGTAATTTTGGATCGATTTTTTGGCAAAAGGGCAGTATGTGGAATTGGTATACCCATGGGATGCCGAAATAAAGCGGTGACGGCAAACCAGTCAGCTAGACCACCAACTAGACCTGCCTCAAATCCACCCTGCAAAATGATTCCCCATAATGAATCTTGAAAAGCCATGGTACCAATAAAACCAACTGCCATAACAGTAAGAGATATTGTGGCTAAGTGCTTTGTACTTTTTGAACGCTTTGACATGCTCTTTTCTCATCCTTTAAATGTAATTCTAAAGTTATTATCTGGAGTTAAGTTTCAAGGTAGTAAGATTTTCTAAAAATAGTAACAGGTAATTATAAACAATAAAAGAAAAAAAGTCCATATAGTTTTCATTAACAATTATATAAAAAACTGAACTATATTTTGGCCAAACTTTAGGATATCAAATCATGAGGAGGTTTACATTATTGGTCTCATCGCTAAAGTAAGTTGTAAATTCTAAAGAAGCGCAATCGAAAAAAGTGAAGAACGGGATTGGTTCTTCACTTTTTGGTCGTTTTGATATCGGGTTTAACATGTGATATCATTCCATCTAAATCAGTCAAGTAAAATTGTGTTTGGGGTTCGGTCTTACATAGATTTTTTTGCATTAATTCAAAGTAGTTAATTCTCTTTAGCGGATCGTAGGGAAGAACTGGGAACGCTTTATTCTCTTTCACATATTGATCTACGGCCTTTTGAACTACATCCACTTCATAGGCAATCAATTTTTCATTTTCAGTAAATAAATCATATGTCTCTTTTGACATATAAAATTTTTCGGATGGCAGCCCTCCAAGAATATGTGCAAGTTGATTGAAATCAATCTCATTGTCTTCCTTAACAAGGATTGTCCGATAAACCCCTTTTGGTAATTGATCTGTAAAGGTTCGTATCGCCTTACGGACTTGCTCTACTGTTAAATCAATAATTGGATAGTTATGGGGTTGATTTGTTTTGATTTTCTGGTGCTTGAAAAAATTAAAAGTCTTCATGTTTAAAGTTTAACCTCCATTCTATGTACTAGCTAAACAAATCCATGAAGTAATTCTTAATACTCGTCCTATATTATTATAACATATACTTATTATATTACTTTAAATATTCGGATTATATGTTCCCGAAAAAAACCCCGCAGCATACAGCAGCGGGGGGCTTATCCTATTTTAATTCATAATCGGTTCCTTAAATGAAATTTGCAATTCATTTGCTTTATCTATAGATAAACATGTTTCAATATCATTGAAAAACCAAGTATCGTTTTCTTCGTAATAAAAGGTAACTCCATTTATTTCTTTTAAATATTTTGCGTTTGTTGGCGCTTCTATTGAAAAACCAAGACTGTATCCTTTATGCTTTTCTCCAAAACCAGCGTATTGTGGAAACATTCGAATACTGTATGGCTTCTCAAACTCAAATTCTTTTGCAAACCAGGAATAAGCTTTTTCATCAATTGAAATCATCATATTTACACCAACCTTTTTTATGGTTATTAATAAATGGAATGGAGTAGGGATAAAGTATAAATAATATCCCTGTTACAAATAGGGTAAACGTTTTTATTTATTATTCATAGTGATAATCCTCACACCAAGCCACCAAAAAAAGATTTGTAAAAAAATTTTCAAAAATTTGATTAAAAATTGCCCTATTTTATAAATCTTCTTAATTTGTAACATATTCGCTCTCTTAATAGTGTTAAAATGAAATAACTAACCAAAAGGAGTTTTTGCAATGGAACAGAAGCTTGAAAAACTAACAGACAATGTAAATGACATAAAAAATTTAATTCATACATTTAACAAAACATTAGAAAATATCGAAAACAGACTCGCTCAATTGGAGAAGGTTGACAGCATTGAACATCGTGTTGCGGTGAATCAAATTGACTTGTCTGATATTAAAGAAGCTCTTGATTGGATTGAAGGTGTTCAATCTTCCATTGTTAAAGAAATTCAACAGGTAAAAGGGCAGGGTAACAATCAGGAGATCCAGCAAATCAATCGCCGCCTTGATTCACACCTGGTCAAATTAGCCAAAGCTGAAGAAGAAATTATTATATTAAAATCAAAATAGGGAACAAAAAAAGACCATTTCTAGCTAAAGAAATGGTCTTTGTTATTATTGTTTTGCATGTTCTTCGATTAAGAAAGTACTTCTGACTCAGAAATTGGAATGTTAGGGATTGCTTCTTCTTCTACATTACTTTTTTTTATAATTTCAATATATTTAATATGGTGTTCTTCCATCTCAATGATTTTAAATGTATATGCCCCGTTGGAAATGGTGTCGCCTTCTTTTGCTTCGTATTCTTCCGTCAAGATCCAGCCACCAATTGTATCGATATCTTCATCATTAATTTCTGTTCCAAGTAAGTCATTTACTTCACTAACGAGTAATTTCGAATCAACAATATAATGATTTTCTTTTATTTTTCGAATCATTGGAATCTCATCCATATCAAATTCATCGCGGATTTCACCGACTATTTCTTCCAAGATATCTTCAACTGTTACAAGCCCCGATGTTCCTCCATATTCGTCCATTAGAACGGCCATATGGACACGATCCTTTTGCATTTTAACTAGCAAGTCATGGATTGGAATGGTTTCGATCACTCTAATAATTGGACGAGTGAATTTTTCTAAGGTTTGATAAGGTAACTTTTCGTTCCCGATAAGGGCAGTCATAATTTCCTTAATATTAACAAGACCGATAATATGGTCCTTATCACCATCAATTATCGGATATCTTGTGAATTTTTCCTCTTGCAGCACTTTTAAAAATGTATCTAAAGTATCATCTTTTGATAAGGAGACAATTTCCGTTCTCGGTACCATAATTTCTTTAGCAATCCTGTTGTCAAATTCAAAAATTTTATTTACATACTTAAACTCAGATTGGTTTATCTCGCCACTTTTAAAGCTTTCTGACAGGATAATGCGAAGTTCTTCTTCCGTATGGGCAATTTCATTTTCAGAAACAGGTTTTAAACCAAAAATACTGGTAGTAATTCTTGCAGAACCGTTAAGCACCCAGATAAACGGATACATAACTTTATAGAAAAGAATGAGCGGCCGAACTACAACCAGTGTGATCCTCTCGGCTTTTTGAATCGCAAATGTTTTGGGAGTTAATTCCCCAATAACAACATGGATAAATGTAATAGCAGCAAAGGCAATAGCAATTGCCAGAACATGTGCCATGCTTTCTGGAAGATTGATAAATTCAAACAGTGGGCGAAAAATTCGCTCGAGTGTTGATTCTCCTAACCATCCTAATCCAAGAGCAGTTATCGTAATTCCAAGTTGACAGGCTGAAAGGTATTCATCCAAGTTAGAAATTACTTTTTTAGCAGAAACTGCTTTAGAGCTTCCTTCTTCAATTAACTGGTCAACCCTTGAACTTCTTATCCTAATAATCGCAAACTCAGATGCGACAAAAAAGGCTGTCAAAGCAATTAAAATGGCTATATAAACCAAGTTAAATATGTCCAAATAAGTCCCTTATCCCGCTTGATGCGAGAAAGGAGTCCACCTCCCGGTAAAACAATCATCTAGTTTTCTCTTAATCTCGTAAATGGATAATATAAGGTTCACCGCATCGATAAACTGTTTTATTATACCACCTCAACAATTTAAAATTAACAATAATTATAAAGAATGTAAAGCATACAGTCAAACGTTGTAGTTTTGTTACAGGTTATTACCAACATTTTATGGGTATTTATCAGTATTATTCCTAAATGTTCAACAAAAAACGTCTCCCGTTTTAGGAGACGCTGTTATTTACTTCCGTTATTTTTCTAACTTCGATATACATGATATGATGCCCTTCGTTTTCCTTAATTTCAAAGGAAAAACCTTCGCTTTCAATGATGTCTCCTTTTTGTACATCGAATTTCTTAGCTAAAAACCATCCGCCGATTGTATCAAGTTCATCCTCTTCAATCGTCGTTCCCAACAGATCATTTACCTCTTCAATAAGTACTTTTCCATCAAGTATGTAATGTCCTTCTCCCTTTTTTTGAATAAGTGGGAGTTCATCCGTATCAAACTCATCTCGAATTTCACCGACAATTTCCTCAAGAATGTCTTCAACTGTTACAATACCAGCTGTGCCTCCGTATTCATCCGATAATACAGCCAGGTGGGATCTGCTTTTTTGAAGCTTTAATAATAATTCTTGAATAGGAATGGTTTCAATGACATGCATCACTGGCTTTAAGTAAGGGACCAATGGAGCATCTTCAACACATTTTTGTTCAATACAATCTCTTAAGACCTCTTTAATGTTTACAATACCTAAAATATTATCTTTATCCCCATCAATCACCGGATACCTCGTATATCCTTCTTCTCTGATCGTTTCCAAAATTTCTTTCATGGTTGCATCCTTTGCAAATGTCACAATTTCTGTACGAGGCACCATTATTTCCTTGGCAATGCGATTATCAAATTCAAAAATTTTATTTACGTAGCGGTATTCGGACTGATTGATCTCCCCGCTTTTATAACTTTCAGAGAGAATCAAACGCAGTTCTTCCTCTGAGAGGACGATTTCTTGGTCTGAGACAGGCTTTAGTCCAAAAAGTCCCGTGACCAGTCTTGCAGATCGATTTAGCACCCAAATAAACGGGTACATCACGCGATGAAACAAAATAAGCGGTGGTGCAACAATAAGAATAATGTTTTCTGCCTTTTGAATGGCAAATGTTTTTGGTGCTAGTTCCCCAAGAACAACATTAAAAAAAGTGATTAATAAAAAGGCCAGAATAAAAGAAACAACTTGTTCGATTGACAATGGCATATCAGTTTTTTCGAATAGCGGGTCCAATATTTCTCGAATGGTAGGCTCACCCAGCCATCCTAGAATTAAAGATATAATCGTAATCCCTACTTGTGTAGCCGATAAGTATCCGTCTAGATTGGATAAAACCTTTTTTGCTGCTTCCGCTTGAGTATTACCCTCTGAAAGTAATTGATCAATTCTAGTTGTTCGAACCCTAATCATAGCAAATTCAGATGTAACAAAAAATGCAGTAAAGGCGATAAGAATTGCGATAATAAATAAATTCATTAGGACCATTTTACTCCTTACTAATGTAAGGCTGTCACCTCCACAGACAGTTTCCCTATTTTTATTATTCCCTAAATTATATTTCCTACTTAACTATAGGATTTTATTGAAAAGTACAAATAAACACGAAAAAAGCCGCCAAGAGGCCAGCAAGTTTTTGAATATTTGATATCAATACAACTTAATTTTATCGCTTTACATTGGAAAAATCAAAAATTTTGTTATGTGGGCCCTGTACCTGGGGCCAATTGCGGGCAAGCATACTATACAAAAACAAATCGTGGTAATGACCTAATAAGTATTCTCCATCTCTAATTTTCCCCTCTAAAACAAAGCCAAGTTTCTCGGGAATGGCACGGCTCTTTAGATTATTCACTCCGCAGCGGATTTCTACCCGATTTAACCCAAGGTATGAAAATGTGTAGTTTAAAATGGATTGTACTGTTCTTGACATAATCCCATGTCCCTCGGCCTTTTTTGCAAGGAAATACCCTACATTTGTAAACTTATTAAACCAATCAATTTGGTGTAATCCAATTGAGCCAACTAGCTCTCCACGATAAAAAATGCCAAGATTACAACTGTGATTTTCAGAAAACTGTTGCTGCCAAAGCGAGATGAGGGATTGGGAATCAATAGGCGTTCTAATATTTTCAACCCAAGGAAGCCATTTTCGCAAATGGACACGGTTTTCTTCTACTAATTGAAAAAACTTATGGGAATCCTTTGGTTTAAATAAACGAAGTTCTATTTCGGGATCGACTTTTAATTTTAACATGGTTTTTACTCCCAAATAATGATTTTCACTGCTTTTTAGTTTAATTTATGTTTAAACAGATGTATTTGGAAGATTGGTCAAATAAAAAAAGATAAAACCGAACAATACAGATGTGCGGTTTTATCTTTAAACTAATTCTTCTGGTTTAACAGCTATTGGAAGTTTGATCGTAAATGTTGTTTTCTTAGGATTGGAATCACAGGTTAGTTCACCTTTATGTTTTTCAATGATTTCTTTGCAGACAAATAACCCAAGGCCTGTACCAAGTTTCTTAGTGGTAAAGAATGGTTCAAAAATGGTCTTTCGTAATTCTTCCGGTATCATTGGACCATTATTTGAGATATCAATATATATATAATTTTCATTTTCACAATAACTTTTTATGTCAACGATCGGATTTAAATTTGGGTGATGTCCCAATTCATCGATCGCATTAAAAATAATATTAATCAAAACCTGCCGTATTTCGTCAGCATATCCGTATAGGGGAGTATCGTCACATAACTCCTTAAGGATTTTTACTTTCCCGTCCAGGATACTTGGATAAAGGAAGTTTAATACCTCTTCAATTAATTGATTAAGACCAAAGAACATTTTCTCCTTGCCGATTAATTCTTTTTTTGAAAGGAGCAGGAATTGGGAGATGCGAAAGTTTAATTGATCTAATTCGCTTGAAATAATATCCAGGTATTTCATGTCAGGATGATCAGCTTTTAGTAATTGGATAAATCCATTTATTGATGTAAGTGGATTACGGAATTCGTGGATAAAGCTGGATGTCATTTGGCCGAGAAGTGTTAATCGATCCTGGTGTGTTGAATCAATAAACTTTGTTTTTTCTTCTATAATTTTATTTTGGGATTCAGCATAATGAGAAATGGCATAGAACAGAAACTTATCAAAAATGCAATTAATTTTGTTTATCGCCTCTTGCAAGTCATCCCACTCTAAGCCGACTTTACTTAAGGAACTGAAAAAGATAGTCCGACCTAAATTAACATTATAAACAAATTCCCCCATATTAATATCCGCTTTTACTCTTTCTTCTGCGATATGAATTGCAATTTTATGGACAATTTTTAATAATTCCGTGTTGGAGATCGTAAAACTATCAATGATAACATCAAATAATTCTTCTCCGTTTTTTTGCACTTCTTCTTTATATGGGTCAAGATCTGAAATAATAACTGTCTTATGCCACTCTCGTAATAAATCATCTCGATGTTTTTGTAAAAAAAACATGATTTGTGATTTTGTATCTGTCTGCATATTTCTTCCTCCCATTAAAATAAAAAGCTGCATTAAATCAAATAATTCGCTGACAAGTTTCAATATCCTTTAATTATAAGAGAAATTTACACTAATTACATTGTTTTTATATTTTTTTACAAAAAAATTCCGACAATTCCAGCGAAAAAGATTGTTTAAAATACAGCGTTTTCCTTGTTTATACAATAATTAAGCATCTATTTCAAATTATTGTCACAATATTAGAGTGTCGAACAATAAGATTTAATGGTAAAATATCGTTATAAAAGATAATCATTCTCAATTGAGGAATTGAGAGTGAAAATAATTCACTTACAAATGATAATTGTTATCAATTAAAAATTAAAGGGTGATAGATACATGATTGCTAAATTAAAAACAGGAGAAAAAGCCAAGATAATTGACTTATCACATGTTAGTCGCCTTGTACAAAGACGCTTACTGGATCTTGGCTTTACTGAAGGATCAGAAGTATCCATCAAATCTGCAATGCCATTTGGCGGTCCGATTATGATTGAGTCATGTGGACAATGTATTGGAATTCGCCGCAAAGAAGCAAATCAAATTGAAGTGGAGAGGTTATAATGGAGATTGCTCTAATCGGCAACCCCAATACTGGGAAAACCTCATTGTTTAATAATTTAACTGGTTCCTATGAGTATGTAGGAAATTGGAGCGGCGTTACTGTTGAAAAAAAGGTTGGGGTCTTTAAAAACAATATAGGAAGATTAATAGATCTACCAGGGGTATATACACTCAATCCATTGTCAAAGGATGAAAGTGTTGTAACTTCTTTCTTTTTGAATGATCCCATTGATCAACTGCTTAATATCTTGGATGCATCGCAATTAGAACGTAATCTACATTTAACCCTACAACTGCTTGAATTCCAAAGACCTGTGCTGATTGGATTGAATATGATTGATGTTGCCCGCAGCCGAGGAATCAATATTGATGTTCCAAAACTTTCTCGAATTTTGGGAGTTCCTGTTGTCCCTGTAGTTGCTCGTAATGGGAAAGGGTGCGACCAACTAATCCAAGTTATTTCAAACAAAAAGGGTCAGGTAATTGATAAAAGTTTAATTCATTATGGAGCGGAAGTTGAAGAAACAATTGATCAATTATCGAGAGAAATTAACGAAAAAACAAATCATTCATCAAGATGGCTTGCTGTTCAATGGCTGGAGGGTAATCAGTATGTAAAACAATATCTCCTTCAATTAGTAGAAGCTAAAAGGCTAGACGATCTCTACTTAAATTTAGAAGCGAGGCTAAGTCAGCAGTTAAAAGGGAAAACGGTTTCGCAATATGTTTACCTGAAAAGAAAAGAAAAGATTGATCAAATCGTTTTGGAGACAGTCAATAGAAATCATGCAAAAGTTCCATTAACTGAAAAGATTGATATGATTGTAACCAATAAATATTTGGGGATGCCAATCTTCTTATTGCTTATGTACTTTATGTTTATGTTAACTTTCGATTGGCTTGGGACACCACTTTCTGATGTATTGGACAAGTTTTTTACAGGCCCTCTGACAAACGGAGTGGAGAAGGTGCTTAGTGTGGCCCATTCATCAGCATTTATCCATGACCTGATTGTTAATGGTCTAATCGCTGGTGTTGGCGGTGTCCTCGTGTTCATCCCACAAATTTTCATATTATTTTTCTTTATCTCCTTGTTAGAGGATTCCGGTTATATGGCACGCGTTGCCTTGGTCATGGATCGTTTAATGGAATCAGTCGGACTTAATGGGAAGGCTTTTATACCAATGATTATTGGGTTTGGCTGTAATGTGCCAGGTATTATGGCAGCCCGTACAATTGAAACCTCAAGAGAAAGGCTATTGACGATTTTATTGACACCGCTTATGTCTTGTTCCGCAAGGCTGCCAGTTTATGCTTTATTTGTTGGAGGCTTTTTTGTTGGAAATAAGGCATTGATCGTTTTAAGCCTTTATGTATTGGGAATTGTTGTAGCATTAATTTTAGCTAAAGTTTTTTCTTCAACTTTGTTTAAGTCAGAAACCTCATTATTTGTGATTGAACTGCCGCCATATCGCCTGCCGCAAGTTCAGTCATTATGGAGAAGTACTTGGGATAAGGGGAAAGGCTTCATCCGAAAAGCAGGTACCTTTATTTTTGCAGGTTCTGTATTCATTTGGCTTTTAGCCTATGCGGGTCTGGGTGGTTTAAAGGTTGACATGGACCACAGCTATTTAGCTGCAATCGGAAATGTAATTGCCCCGCTGCTAAAACCGATTGGATTTGGAACATGGCAGGCTGCAGCTTCATTAATTACCGCTTTTTAGCAAAGGAATCCATCATTTCGACAATGAATATTATTTATTTTGTCCCTAAGGGCGGGAGCTTACAAGGAATTCTTTCCCATTACTATACTCCGCTTGCGGCCTATAGCTTCATGGTCTTTATCTTGTTATATATCCCATGTCTAGCGACAACAGCAACGATTTATAAGGAAACTTTATCTAAAAAATGGACAGCCTTTTCAATTATCTACGCCCTTGCTATAGCTTACCTATTAGCCATTGTTATTTATCAAGGTGGCCATTTAATTGGACTGGTATAAAACAAATCGAGGTGGGTCCCATGATTGCTAACATTGTGATTGGCGCAGTAATTTTCGGTTATGCTGCATATGCCCTTGTCCGATATATCAATAAATCTAAAAAAGGAAAATGTGCTGCATGTTCAGATCATGAATCATTTTCAAGTCCATGTTGTAGCTCGAATCATAATAAATCAAAAAACACTGTTGTCTAATCGGGCAGCAGTGTTTTTTTGTGTGAAATAGATTATGATAATTATGCTCTTTAAAAGACCTCAAGGGGGATATATAATTGTTGACTTTAATTAAAAATGGAGAAATTTGTGCTCCCCAATATTTAGGGAAAAAGGATTTGTTAATTGTTGATTCTAAAATTGGATACATAGCTGACGAAATAAATAAACCCGATCAGTTTGTTGATATGAAAGTAATCAATGCTGAAGGTAAATATATTGTGCCTGGATTTATTGACTCACATGTACATATTACTGGCGGAGGTGGGGAAGGAAGCTACCGAACTAGAACACCGGAACTAAAACTAACCGATGCGACACTTGCAGGAGTCACAACAATTGTGGGTGTAATCGGAACAGATGGAACAACCCGAACCATGTCCAATCTTATTGCCAAGGCACGAGCACTTGAGGAAGAAGGAATTACTTGTTATGTTCATACTGGTTCTTATCAGGTTCCACTAAAAACGTTAACAGGTACAATTGAGGATGACATCATCTTGATTGATAAGATTATTGGTGCGGGAGAAGTGGCGATTGCCGATCATCGCTCGTCACAGCCAACTGCTGAAGAAATGGCAAAAATCGCTTCAGCCTCCAGAATTGGCGGTCTTCTATCGGGGAAAGCAGGGATTGTGAATATTCACGTTGGCGATAGCTATGACCATTTGAAAATCATTGAAAAAGTCGTAGCAGAAACAGACATCCCTATTAGGCAGTTTTATCCGACTCACATTAATCGAAATCCACATCTGTTTGAACAAGGGATTAAATTTGCTAAGAGAGGCGGGTATGTCGATTTTACAACCAGCACCATTCCGAAATTTTTAGAGGAAGGGGAGGTAAAGTGCAGCATTGCGTTAAAATCAATGCTTGATCAAGGTGTTGATATATCGCAAATAACCTTTACCTCTGATGGTCAAGCAAGTCTACCTGACTTTAATGAGTTTGGTGAATTAGTCGGATTGAAAATCGGTAAAGTCTCGACTTTGTATCAAGAAGTGTATGATGCGATCATGTCAGAAGGCATCCCTCCCGAAATTGCTTTAAGAGTGATTACCCAAAATCCTGCCTCTATCTTAAAATTATCCCAAAAGGGAATGGTAAAAGAGGGAAAAGATGCGGACTTGGTTTTATTAAATAAAGTTGATTTTACGATCGACACGGTTATTGCCCTTGGAAAGGTAATGGTTGAAAACGGAACTGCCATTGTAAAGGGAACATTTGAGGATTAACAAAAAGTCTGCCTCAATAGGTTATGCCAACACGTGATCCGATAAATTCTTGATTTTCAAGTTGTAAATAGGTAAAGTCGGCAGTGTCATAAACAGAAATGGAAGAAGGTCTTTCAGGCAGAAAATTTTTCTCGTATCGATAAGTTCCCATTCTTTCTCCTGTAGGTAAATAGGTTGGACAGACAACCGTCCAATCAAGGCCTGAACTTTTTAAATGCAAATAAGCTTTTAAATGCTCCTCGGCATCTTTTGTTGTTTTTCGTTTTGACTCGGCAGATTGAAACCGATAAAGAGCGGGATTGGAGCGGGCCTGCAAAATGCCGGCAGTACCTATGGTAATAATTCTTGAAATGGCATTAATCTTCATATGATGAATAATCATTGGCATCGATTCTGAAAGTGTAGCTGTGCCATCGGTATTTAATGCACTAATGACGGCATTAGAACCATTGATTGCTTTTGACAAATCTTTCTCATTTAAAACATTTCCTTCCATAATTTTAAGGTTTGGATGTGTAATACTTACTTTACTTTTGTCTCGAACGAGTATCTGAACAAAATGGTTATTGGATAATGCATTTTCCAGTATAATGGAACCAACTCTGCCAGTGGCTCCTAAAAGGGATATATTCACAAAAAGGTCACTCCATTGTCACGATATTGGAATTTTTTCTATCTGAAAAAATTGTAAATTTATGCTAATTTATATGTAAGTACTCTAAAATGAGGTGGGGATAATGGATATTTCAGTTGTACTAGCCATTGGAAGTCTTTTGATTCTTGCTTATTATACCGTATATATGATCGCGAAAGCATAGCTTTAGAATAAAAGGCTGTGTGAAAGGAAATCAACAGTCAAGTTTAACACAGCAATTTAAAATAAATGATGAGAGCCCCTTCTTTAATGGAAGGGGCTCAGCCATTTTATTCAGTTGAGATTTAAATAATTAACGTTGGAATCCGCCAAGTTGAGATTCAGCCATTGAAACAAGGCGCTTAGTAATTTCTCCTCCAACAGATCCGTTTGCACGAGAAGTAGTGTCTCCACCTAATTGAACTCCGAATTCTGAAGCAATTTCATACTTCATTTGATCAAGTGCTTGTTGAACGCCTGGTACTAAAAGTTGATTAGAGTTGTTGTTACTTGCCATAATTGAATAACACTCCTCTTTATAATTTTGGGGTTAGTATGGAATTGAACCACGTATGGAATAATACACCCATTGCCACCATGGCCTAACCCATATTATCAATGTTTAAAAATAACTTTGATAAATCTTTAATTATGAGAGAAACAATTTTTTAAAAGTATGGCTATAGCTCAAAACTCAGGTTGATTTCTTGTGGTGAAACTTTAACTTGCTTTGTAATGTCTATTATGTAACAAACAAAAAGGCTTATTCTTTTTTGAACTTGGTAATTTATACCTTAGGATCCGATTTACATACAGGAAAAGGATTAACATAAACTATAATCAATCTTTGAAAAAGGGTGAGAACCTATGTCAATATGTCCATTATGTAACGGTCTAAGAGCAATTAAGATTATATGTGAGCGTTGTGGGAATGAAATGAATGATCGTGGAAAAGTAATGGATTATTACGATGATTATAGTCCTTATATGGATATTGATCTAATGAAAATGGAGGATGGATACCCTGATTCATATTCCCAGCATCAGTGTCCCCACTTATATAGCTGTTTAAACTGTTTAAAGGATGAAATTATTTTAATAAAAGAATAACCTCGTTTCGTGACGAGGTTATTCCTACCGTGAATAGATTATTTTTCGTTAGCTGGGCGAATTCGAAATTCTGTTTCAGGATCAAAGAAATGCGACTTATTCATATCAAAAGCAAGGGCGAGTATTTCACCAGGGTTAATATGTGTGCGGGCATCCAGGCGAGCGACAAAATCTTGGCCGTCAACACTTGAATAAACCATTGTTTCTGCACCTAATAATTCAGAAACATCAACCTTAGCTGAAATTTTTGTACCTTCAGATGACTCAATAAAGATTGGCTCATCATGAATGTCTTCTGGACGTACACCCATTACGATTTCTTTTCCAACGTAACCTTGATCACGAAGGTATTTCATTTTTCCTTCAGGAACTGCAATGGAGACATTTCCAATTGTAAATTTGCCATCAGCAAGTTTTCCTTTAAAGAAGTTCATAGCTGGTGAACCAATAAAGCCGCCAACAAAGATATTTTCAGGTTTTTCATAAACTTCTTTAGGAGCACCAATTTGCTGAATGATTCCGTCCTTCATAACGACAAGGCGGGTGGCCATTGTCATTGCTTCCGTTTGGTCATGTGTTACGTAAATGGTCGTTGTTTGCAGTCGACGATGAAGTTTGGCAATTTCTGCACGCATCGCTACACGAAGTTTTGCGTCAAGATTGGAAAGCGGTTCATCCATTAAGAATACCTTTGCATCTCGGACAATGGCACGTCCTAATGCAACACGCTGCCGCTGTCCGCCTGATAATGCTTTTGGCTTACGGCTTAGGTAAGCCTCAAGGCCAAGGATTTTTGCTGCTTCTTTTACCCGACGATCAATTTCATCCTTTGGAAACTTGCGAAGCTTAAGTCCAAATGCCATGTTATCGTAGACAGTCATATGTGGATAGAGAGCATAGTTCTGGAAAACCATTGCGATATCGCGATCTTTAGGTGCAACATCGTTGACCCTTTTTCCATCAATAAAAAAATCACCTTTAGAGATATCTTCAAGTCCTGCAATCATCCGTAATGTCGTTGATTTTCCACAGCCAGAAGGTCCGACAAACACGATGAATTCTTTATCCTCAATATGCAAGTTAAAATCTTCTACAGCAGTTACTTTGTTATCATAGATTTTATAAATATGTTCCAGTGCCAATTCTGCCATTTTTGCTGCCTCCATTACGTTTATTTATTAGTTTAAGTTTATCAGTTGAAAGCGTTTTACAATATGGACAGAGTGCACAAATATTCCAGTCCCATTTTTGGGCACATTGTTAATGAGAATCCTCTAATTCGAATATCAGACAAGCTAAAAAAACAGTAAAGGCACTGTAAAAATCCTTCAATTGAATTCCTGTTTTATCAGTGAATTTATCAATACGATATTGCAGCGTATTTCGATGAACATATAACTTCTTAGCTGTTAAACTGGCATTTAAATTATTTTCAAGGAACGATTTAATCGTAGCAAATATTTCGCTGTCTTCCTGAAATACATCAGCAAAAGTTTTGGATAACTTTTGTTTGACTTGATCTGGGATATAATGAGCTGCAAAAAAAGGAAATACTCGTTCAAAAGAAAATACGGTTCCTGTTCCAAGGAGGTTTTGAGCGAATATAAAAAATTCTTTTTCCTCTTGAAAGACCTTAGATAAATGATTATTAAAAAGGTATTGTTTGCCATAGTAAAAGGTTACTTTTAAAAAAAAGTCGCTTTCTAACGTTTGAACTAATGAAATAAACTCCTTTTCTGTCAGAGAAATGGATTTTCGCTGAGATTTTTCAATAACAATTCCGTTGTTGGCACTTTCCCAAATAATCAGCACATCATCTGAAAAAAAGCCCCTTAAGGCTGATTCAAATTCTACTGTTTCGACCTGTTTACCATTTAGTTGGAATTGGATCATCCGAATGTTTGCCCCGGGTCCATCCACAGGTGGCATCCCATTCAAAAATAAAAAATCGTACCAAACTAATTCCTGTGGGGACAATGGGGTAGATTCCATCCTGTTGGAATAAGGTTCATAATATTCGTAGATTGTTTTTAGCAGTTCTAATTCCCGTTCACTTAAATCAGTTTTTGGAATACCGATCCACTGATTATTAGCTCGGTCACAGAAAAAAGCTAAATGCGATTGGGATAAAGCTTGTGATGGTTTGTCTTGAAAAACAACAGCGTTGGGAAACAAAGTAAGTAATTTTGTCAACATAAACATTTCTCCATAAACAATTATTCCTTATATTATAGCAAAAAAGAATAAAAAAAGCTGAACCATCGAAGGTTTTACACCTTACTGGTTCAGCCAATTCGTAAACGAATTTTAATCCAGTTTTTTTGGAGGAAGCTCCGCATGGAAATCATGTGCTTCTTCAATATTTTTTGCGCCCTCACGATTATGAACAGAACCTCCGGATAAGCCTTCATTCATCATTCTGTCGATATCCATAAAGGCTTTATCCCTGCCTTCGTATAATGAATCATTTAGGATCTTTGCCTTGTTCTTCTCCATCCTGCCACTCCTTTTCTCCTGATTTAAATTTATTCTGTGGTATTTGCTTGTTTTTCATGCGCAGGAGGAAAATTCGTGAGTTGAAAGAATAATTTGCAGAGCTGTTCAATTTTCTTTTGCTCTATTTCGGCTTCATCAAAACTCATTGGTTTTGAGTTTACTTCATAGATAAAATAATCTCCGTTTGTACTAATCCCAGCATCAATGGAAAACTCCCCGAAAAAACCATACTTACTCGTTAATGAATCCCCAATTATATTGACTGCACGATCAATAAACCGATCTAGTTCATCCGTATGAAAAAGCTGATAGGGGAGCAACTTGCCTCCATTTGGGATGTGTGTGGTGATGTCCTGAATACCTGCTTGCCTGACTCCCACTCCTGTGACGATATATCGATCTTTCCCGGCATGTGCTAAAATCCTGAAATCAAATTTTTTTCCTTCATGCATTAAGGATTGTACTTCTTCTTGGACAAGGTATTGTTTACTAAGAAGATCATTCTCCCACTGCTTCCAAAAGTCTGCAAATGCAGGATATGTTTCTTTTGTTTTCATACCTTCTATACGTATCTGTGGGTCAAGAAAAGAAAGACGTAAAATACCTTTTCCTTTTGCTGATTGAGAAGGTTTTAAATAAACAGATGGATATAGTTGTAAGAAGTAATAAAAAGTCTGTGGATCAGTGATAAGCTCTGTTTTAGGTATGGAGTGTTTTAGATCTTGGTTATTCTGCAAAACCTTATAAAGTTCAAATTTATGAAGAAAACAGGGATTAAAAAATGGAATTTTTTTTAGTTTTAAAATCGAAAAAAACGTTTGATATCGGTCTTCTTCTTCCACTTTTCGAAACGGAATCCGATTATAGACAATATCAGGGTAAGGTGCTTTTATTTTTTTCCATTGCTGTTGATCAGGTAAATACATGTACCCACTGATAAAATCTTTATGAGCATCATCAGGGGTAAAAATGTAGCTGATCCCGCCTTGCAAAAGTATTTGTTTTTGCAGCTTGATAAACAAAGCACTATTACCCGCTATTGTTCCATCTGCTTTTCTTGCTGTAATGATACCAATGAACGGACCCGCATGTTGGTTTTCTAAATTTACATGAAAGGCCGAAGAAGAATCGCTTATCGTCTCTTGAAAGGGAAGAGACCTGTTATCCCCGCCAAAAGTTACATCTCGTTTCATACTCGTATGGTACCAAGATCCATCGGCATCGTTATAGAAGAGCTTCATTTAAATAATTCCTCAGGGTACATAATCGACTGTTCTGTAAGAAAAATCGCAAAAGCCATTGACAGTTTTCGAGTTAATAGATCGAATTCCTTCAATTCAGGATGCTTAAAAATGGATCTTCCTGGTTTAGAGTTTGCTTCAAACAGCCAGATATCACCGTTTCGGTCGATCCCTAAATCAAAGCCAATTTCGCCGATAACCCCTTCCATATTTTTTTCTAATGCTTTACTAAGATCAAGTGCAGCTGCATTAAGTTTTTCTTTATATTGCGCACTTTCCTCGTTGGAGAAAATCTCTTCAACTGTTTTGATTTCGCCGCCGCTGCGAATATGTGTTGTCACACTGCCAGCCCCTGGCAATTTTTGCAGCGATTGCTGTTACTTTCCATTCGCCTTTGTCATCTTTATTGGTATGAACTCGAAAATCCATAATGCGCTGATCATATCGTAGTAAATGGATTCCCTGTTGAACGATGATTTTATCTAATTTGTGTTTGGAAAAGACAGTCTTGAATAAGTTCTCAAGACTTGTGAATTTGCGGAGTCGATTAACGCTTTCAACATCTCTATATCGGCAAAAATAATCATTATTGTGTTTATCGAAAATAATTTGGTGAACCCCGAGACCAAGACTGCCATTAATCGGCTTTAAAATGGTGTGGCCATAATCGGACAACATTCGTTCGATTAATGAAAAAGAGGAAAATGGGTGCGTCTCGGGCAAATACCTTGTTACTGCTGGTTCTTGCAGCAATCTTTCATAGATATCAAGCTTATTGAAAAAACCTGGGTTGTACCATGGTATTAAATAATCTTTTTGCAGGCGTTCTTTTACTGTTATTAAGGAAGGATTACGCTCACTTTTTCGATTGGGAAGCCGATCATAGATGACATTTGGGAATGGAACATCAAACACCTTCCATTCATTTTCGTGATAGAAAAAACCTCTTATAAGTCCCTGTTCCCAATCAATATGCTGCTCACCAAAAACAAATGGGAGGACTCCCACTGTTCTTTTTACCGAAAGTAGTTTTGAGAAAAATCTAGAACGTTCTCCGATTGGCCGAAAGGGAAAAGTGGTAAACCCTGAAGTAAAAATCCCAATTAATGGTCCAATATACATGGTTTGGTTTTCAAAAAATAAATGTAAAGGAAAATTGAAATTAGGAAAATGGATAACCTCGCTAATCTTTTTACTAATGGTAATCCGAGACTTTCCTTCTGGAATGCTGATAAATTCTACCTCCATTGACTTGGAACCAAACGCAATCCTTTTTAATGAACGGCCTTCAATGAGATGTGACGGACAAGCAACAACTAATCGATCGTCTTTGGTAACTTCAATGAGATAACGTTTTCGCATAAAAGACCTTCCTTTCATTAACATCGGATTCGGTTCTAAGCTTCCCATAAAGTAGTGGTGCTAAGTATAACGTTTCTGCTAATTCTGGTTTCGTACTTAAGACCACTTTTCTCCCAGGCTTTGAATTTACATCAAGGATCCATAGGGAGCCATTTTTCGCTAAACCAATATCAAGGCCGATCTCAAATAAAGGCATAAACATTTTTTCTAATACATCAGTCAAGTTCGTTATAATGTAGTTAAGTTCATTGAATAAAAAATCTTTTGTTTGAGCAGTTAGGGTTAAAACCCAAGAATCAAAATCACTGACAGTTCCTCCTGCACTTAAATTGGATAAAAGCCCGCCAGTTGTGCCTGTTCGAATTCCTTTTCCACGATCTGTCCATTTACCGGTTTCATTTTTTTGTAGTAATATTCTGATATCGAAAGGCTGCAATTCATTATTTGATAATTCTAGATACGGTTGAACTAGATATTTCCGCTGCTTGATCAGAAGCTTTAACCATTGCAGCAATTTTTTTTCGTTTGGAAAGATGCGTGATATGATCTGTTTTTGTTTTTCCGTTTTGACATGATAATTTTTTTGTTGTTTTTTTAAATAATAAATGCCATAGCCTTGGGAACCATTAATGGGTTTAAGAATAAGTTTTTTATGTTTTTCTAATTCCGATAGCACAATCCCTTCATTGGTGACCAATTGGGAAACCGGCAAATAAGGAGATAAGATTGAAGTTTTTAGTGATTCGTAGAGTTCAAGTTTATTTGGTAACCCATACCCGAGGAATGTAATGTCATCCCTGCTTTTAAGCCAAGAGACAATTGGCATACATTGCTTTGAGTGTTCATCTTCACCGTAAAAACAGCGGTCATAAAGGAGAGCTGGAAGCGGACGTTCATCTTCTTCCCATATACCTTTGCCAGGATGATATTTTTTTCCCTTTACCATGTGTGTAATTGGGTTAATATTCGAAGGGAGAAAACGAAAACATTCCATCCCATAGGCATCAGCGCGCTTTGCTATTTCGGTTATATACCCATGTTCACTTTCCATGTTCAGGGACATAATCCCAAATGTAATCATAGGATCATTCCTCCATTTCCAATACCCCATCAAGAGCCAGTTTCGTGCAAAATTGAATAATGGCCTTTGCTGAAGGTCTAATTTTTGTCAGGCTGTCTTCGAAGTTTTTCGAGGGTTTTGAATTAACCTCAATAATCCAAGGCATGCCTGAATTGTCGATGCCAATATCTATTCCAAGTTCTCCGGTAATACCATTTGTATTACGACTGATAATTTCGGCTGCATGAATGGCAAGTTCTTTCATCAGGGCAATTAATTGAACTGCTGTATCCTTTTTGAAAAATGAAGTAAGTACTACCAAGGGCTTCATTATTTTTCCACCCTTTGCAAGGTTGGAGACAAATTGCTGTTCCGCAGAAATACGTGCCACAAGAGAAGTTACGTCCCATAAGTTTCGTTGATTTTTATGAACAAGTATGCGAAAGTCCATCGTTTTATCCACAAAATTGATGAGTGGAATTCCTTGCTGGATAATATAAATTCTATTATGAAGATAAGGTTTTAATCGATAAAACACATCGTTTTTAAAATATTCCTTGATTGGATGATTTTGTTGGGGAGTCTTGGAGGTCTGAATAATAATGTGTTCGTCCTCTTTCACTAACTTCATAATGTTTCGCCCTTGACTGCCATGTACAGGTTTAATAAAAATAGATTCGTATTGTTCGATAAACTCATAAAAATTTTCCTGAGAAAGTAAGCGGGTCTCAGGCATAAAAGGGTGAATACTGTCTTCCTGCATTAATTGCTGATACACTTCCCATTTAGACAAAAAACGATCATTAAACATCGGAATGGAAAATTGTTCAAGGACATTCCTAAAGGTTGTAAATAATCGTGTTTGTTCACTTCGTCGGGAGTGGATGCGATTATAAACGACATCAGGAAGAGGAAGATTTGCGGAAACCCATTTATTATCATCAAAATAATACCCATTCACACTTTCGGCTGAAAAATCCTGATAATGAAAAACATAAAAAAATCCGCCAGCGTTCGTTACGAACTGATTCAGTTCTTTGCAGAAGGTGTGAATCGAGCCAAAATTCGGTTCTTGATCTTCATGAATAGCTGGAATCTCGGTGACCAATCCAATAATTGGTCCGATGTATAGCATTTCGGTTGCTTGAATATACTTAACCAAAAATTTGTGATGCTGAAAAACTCTTGATAATTCGTTTAGGAACTTTTCGTTGAGATGAATTTCATCGTGGGGCACATTTGCAATCTCAGTAACTTTTACTTTTGATATTCTTTTTCCAAAACAAACGTGTAATTTTTGTTTTGGATTTATCCCTAAACGTTTGATTAAACGATTGGACATACAAATTTGTCTCTCAGAAATGTCTTCTATCCCAATGGGAACGAGTTTAATTGAGGCCAAATTATCTGACATAACCACTCCCTCATTTTCTTGGCTAATATGAATATAAATAGGCATTTGCTGGTATAGTATCGTATGTCAAGGGATGGGTGGGTGTGAGTACAGTTAACGAAATCTAGGCAATCGAGAACCTTCTCGCAATTGTGCGCATAGTTTGGTATAGTCTAATGGTATTGTATTGTTATTTTAAAGGAGTGGTAAGAATGGCAGTAAATTTAAATGATGCCGCTTATGAACTTGAGAAAGTGCTTCGTCAAACGGATGAGTATAAACAATTGGCACAAGCCTATGCGGAAGTAAATGCAGACCCTACTACAAAAGGTATGTTTGATAATTTCCGTCAAATTCAAATGAACTTACAGCAAAAACAAATGATGGGGCAAGAGATTACCCAACAAGAAGTGGAACAGGCACAAAAAACAGTCGCACTTGTACAGCAGAATCCAAAAATCTCAAAACTAATGCAAGCGGAACAACGAATGGGCATGGTCATCGGAGAATTAAACAAAGTAATCATGAAACCGCTAGAAGACCTATACGGAGTTCCTCAATTTTAAGAAATAAAAGAAGCTTTCGGCAACATGGCCGAAAGCTTCTTTTATTTCTTACGTCCTGTCTGTCTACCCCATTTTAGCTGCTCACAAGTGTATATTCTCAGTAAATTTTTCCAAATTCTCTATTTTGTCCAACTGAACGCAATGTTCTATATCGACAGATACATTCATAAAAGTGAATAAAGATATTTCACCAAGACAGGGGGCAAAAGGATGATTTATCGCTTACTGGCGTTAAATATTGATGGAACCGCACTTCAATCAAACGGAAGACTCCATAAATCAACAAAAGAGGCCGTGGAATATGTCCAGCAAAAGGGGATAATTGTAACACTCGTAACCTCTCGGAGCTTTCCTTCCGCTAAAAAGGTAGCACGAGCATTGAAAATAAAAACACCAATTGTTACACACCAAGGTTCCTATATTGCCAGCTTACAAGAGAAACCTATTTATGTAAAAAGATTAAATGAAGAAATAACCTATGATATTGTCAGTTTCTTAGAAGTATTACCATGCCAAATCCGTTTGGTACATGAGCAATTTTCCCTGGCAAATAAATTCAAGTTGAATAATAATTTATTAGCACGTACTGTTTTTACATCCGGAGATCCAGTTCTCTACTCACAACAGTTTGTCAGCTCCTTAACCGATCATTTACATGGCCAGCCTGTAACACCGCCAAAAATCGAAGTTTATTTTGAAGATAAGAAAGATCTGGAAGATACCAAAATTGCACTAGGTAAAATGTTTACCGAAATTGAAATTATCGAATTGGACCCATTACGATTGGATATTGTTCCAACAGGCGGTTCTAAGTTAGACGGGTTAGCCTACTTGGGAAGCCAGCTTGGAATTGCTCTACATGAGATGGTGGCAATTGGAGATGGAATGGATGATATTCCGATGATTGAAGCAGCCGGCCTTGGGGTTGCGATGGGAAATGCCGAATACCCTGTAAAAAGAGCAGCGGACTGGATCACTAGATCCGAAAATGAACAAGGAGTAGCCTACATGGTGAAGGAGCATTTCCGAAAACAGCAGCCTATTGAGTTTTTACGAAAAATGAAAATCATAAAGAAATGAACAGGAGATATCACGAGCTTTGCTTGTGATATCTTTTTTGGGTTAATGGAAAGCAGTAATGATTACCATGTATTGACCTTGATTAAGCGATTCTGTACACTTAAAGAAGTCTATTTTAGTGTGGTGATAATTTTGAAAATTTCTGTTTTAGGATTAGAGGATGAACGTTTTATGCGTCCGTTAACATTGATTGCCAATTTGTTTTTTGAAGAAACTCAGATTTGTAAAACGATTGATCCTGAATCTGAACTTACAATTTATTTTAAGTTGTCTATAGATGAGAAAATTTTTGTGAAAGTCGAACTTGCTGATAAAGCTGGAAAAACCCTTTCAGCTGAATACGAAAAAGAAATACTTGCATCAGGTTCCGAGAAGGAAAAATTTAAGGAAATTAAAAGTGCCGTATCGCATGTTTATTTGACAGTTTTACAGGACTGGACGGGAATGATTCAAAAGTGGGGAATTCTAACGGGAGTTCGTCCGACGAAGTTGCTT
Organism: Neobacillus sp. PS3-12; assembly: GCF_030915385.1. Classification (GTDB taxonomy): domain Bacteria; phylum Bacillota; class Bacilli; order Bacillales; family Cytobacillaceae; genus JAEVLT01. Next base: position 3,731,339 of record NZ_CP133268.1, read on the forward strand.
CATAAGAGAGTCCGTGAAGGTGTATCGGTTGAAACTGCCCACCAGCAATTAAAGGCCGATTATTTAATTACAGATGAAAAGATCGATTTAATGCAGCGAATTGTCGAGCGGCAGCTTGCGGTAGTACCAGATCTTTACTCACTAAAAAAGGAAGTAAGCATTTATATTGGGATTCCTTTTTGCCCAACAAAATGTGCGTATTGTACTTTCCCTGCCTATGCGATTAATGGGCGGCAAGGATCGGTTGATTCTTTTCTCGGCGGACTCCATTATGAGATGAGGAAAGTTGGCCAGTGGTTAAAAGAAAAGGGTGTTCGCATCACAACGGTGTACTATGGCGGCGGAACGCCTACCAGTATAACTGCAGAAGAGATGGACATGCTTTACGAAGAAATGTACCAAACATTCCCCGATGTGGACAAAATCCGTGAAATTACCGTTGAAGCAGGACGCCCTGATACGATAACACCAGAAAAACTGGAGATATTGAAAAAGTGGAAAATCGATCGTATCAGCATAAACCCGCAATCCTATATCCAGGAAACCTTAAAGGCAATCGGGCGCCATCACACCGTGACCGAAACAATTGATAAATATCATTTAGCCCGTTCAATGGGGATGAATAACATCAATATGGATTTAATTATTGGCTTACCTGGTGAAGGAGTGCCTGAATTTGACTATTCGCTGGCAGAAACGGAAAAGTTGCTGCCTGAATCGTTGACGGTTCATACGTTATCGTTTAAACGGGCTTCAGAAATGACGCAGAATAAGGAAAAGTATAAGGTTGCCGATCGCACTCAAGTGGAAGAAATGATGAATTTGGCTGAGGTGTGGACAAGAGACCATGGTTATGACCCATATTATCTATATCGTCAAAAAAATATCCTTGGAAATCTTGAAAACGTAGGATATTCTCTGCCAAACCAAGAGAGCATTTACAACATCATGATTATGGAAGAAATGCAAACGATTATTGGGCTTGGCTGCGGTGCAGCCAGTAAGTTCATTCATCCAGAAACGGGGAAAATTACCCACTTTGCTAACCCGAAGGATCCAAAATCCTATAATAATGGTTTTGAGGCATACACAAATGAAAAAATCAAAATTCTTGATGAATTATTTTCAGAACAATCATCCCCTTTGTGAAAAGGGGGTTTTTTACGACCTCTTTTGTGAAATAATTTCCAATATTTCGTTAATAATTGTTTCGATTCTGTCCAATTCCATTTATAATTAGAATAGGTGTGATTTAAGGAGGGGGTTCTGTTGTTAATAAACAGTGTAACAGATAAAGTGATTATTAAGGTTAGTAATCGCGTTGCAACCGTAGAGATGAACAGACCGGAAAATCTTAATGCCCTGGATATGGAAATGCTTAAAGTATTAGTCTATAGGCTAAAAGAAATTAGCGAGTCCGATGACATTGATATTGTAGTGTTAACAGGAAATGGAAGGGCTTTCTCATCAGGCGGGGATATTAACTGGCTGAACTCACAAAGAACAGAAAATGAATTTACTGCATTTATGGACTGTATTAATGAATTAAGCATGACTCTATATGGCATGCCGAAACTGACCATTTGTGCCATTTCTGGTGCTGCGGCAGGACTTGGACTCAGTTTAGCGTTGGCAACAGATTATATTATCGCTGATAAGTCCAGTAAATTTGCGATGAACTTTATTGGAATCGGTTTAATCCCTGATGGAGGAGGACATTTCTTCTTAGAAAAAAGAATCGGGGAAACGAAAGCAAAACAACTTATTTGGGAAGGCAGAAAATATGGGGTGGAAGAAGCGCTTAAAATCGGTTTGATACAAGAAATAGCAGAATCCGGGCTTCAGGAGGCTTTAGATGCACTTATAACCGATTGGTTGAGTCGTCCGACGCAAGCCATGATCCGAACGAAAAAGATCTTAGCGGAAAAGAATCGGCCGCAATTGTTAAAGGTTCTGGAACTCGAGAAATATGGGCAATTTAAAATGAGGGAAACACTTGACCATCAAGAAGGGATTCAAGCATTCCTTGAAAAAAGAAAACCGAAGTTCAATGGTAAATAATCAAACTCCCCCTTAGACGATATCTAGGGGGTTACTTTTTGTGGGTGCGTCCACTTTTTATGTGTGAAAAAGGAGAAGTTTTCCACTTGACGATGTACAACGGTGAGTCTTTGCTGTTAAACTTTTCTCAGATAGCAGTTTAAATCCAACCTCTTTGGCAACTTCATCATTTTTGGCTTGAAAGGTTTCATCCAGAAGTTTCTCTCCATTTGCTTCAAAAGCAGTTAATTTATATGTTTTCATATTTTTACCCTCTTTTACATCATAATGTTACCAATATTTTTACATAACCATTAATATTTTTCAATAATTTGAATCCTACGATTATGGTCCATGCAATATTTGGTGCAAAGGTATACAGGGGCGGTGTCCTAATGTACGGAAAATCGAACTCCTTTAATGATATAAAAAAAGCATTGCAGCTTAAATAAACATAAAAGGTCTAATTCTGAAAATAGAATTAGATCTTTTTTTACATAATTTCTCTAAGAACGTGCATTCGCTTTTTTGAAATGTTAAAATAAAGAAAAAGATCTTGAGAGGAATAATCATGAAAAAGGTTACGTTTATTCATGGGGCTGATTTGCATTTAGATAGTCCGATGGTAGGTCTGAAGCATTTACCAGAGAACATTTTTAAAAGAATAAGGGAGAGTACATTTGTTGCTTTTAAAAAGCTGATAAATTCTGCGCTCGAAAAGAAAGTTGACTTTGTGGTCCTGGCAGGAGATTTATTTGACGGTGAGGATCGAAGCCTCAGGGCTCAAAGCAGGCTTCGGGCCGAAATGCAAAGGCTGAAGGAAAACGACATTCCCGTTTATATTGTACATGGAAATCATGATCATTTAAGCGGCACATGGGTGAATCTGGACATGCCAAATAATGTTCATGTTTTTTCAGATGATGTGGAAGTCAAAACACTAATAATAAAGACCGGTATTACAGTAAACTTATATGGCTTTAGCTACTCAAGAAGGCATATTTATGATCGGAAAATTGATAACTACTTTAAACAAGATGATGCTGATTTCCACATTGGAATTCTTCATGGAAATGAGGCTGGGAGTAATGAACACAGTAATTATGCTCCATTTTATTTGAAAGACTTGCTGGACAAACAATTTGATTATTGGGCACTTGGCCATATACATAAGCGAACCATTTTATCTGAACATCCTCCTGTTTTGTATCCAGGCAATACACAGGGACGGAATAAAAAAGAGACTGGAATGAAGGGTTTTTACCATGTATCACTTAATGAATTTGGTACAGACCTTACGTTTATCGAATCCTCGGATGTTATTTGGGATGAAACCGTTATTGATGCCGAAGGAGCACAGAGCTTCCAGGAGGTTTACCAATTATGCCAAACCTCCATCAGTCAATATCGACAAAAAACTAAAGGGACATTATTAACCCTATTTTTGAAAAACGTCCATTTACAAGATGATAACGAAAGGAATGTTTTAGAGGGAGAACTATTGGAGCTGCTTCAGGAAGAGGAACGGCAAGAAGATTCGTTTGTATGGATTGTGGACCTATCGATTAGTGAAAATCTTTTTATTGATAAAGATCGTTTAAAGAATGAGAGCGAATTTTATCGAGAGTTGTTTGAAACAGCGGAGCTTGGTCATCCTGAACGCTCTTTGACATTGTTATATGATCATCCTTTAGGGAGAAAGTATCTTACTTCCCTAACTGAAGAGGAAAAGAAGCATTTATTGGAGAAAGCTGAGAAAATGCTAATTAGATTTCTTAACCAATAAAAGAAAGGAGGTTATACCTTGAAGATCATAAGTATGCATATTTATGGCTTTGGACAATTGGAAAATGTCAAAATTGAGAATTTAGCTGACTTTCAAGTCTTTTATGGGGAAAATGAAGCAGGTAAATCGACGATTATGGCATTCATTCATGGAATTTTATTCGGATTTCCAACAAAGCAGCAAACAGAATATCGTTACGAACCAAAACACAGCAGCAAATATGGCGGTAATATAAAAATTTTTTCTGAGGATAAGGGGTTTGTCCTTATTGAACGGGTGAAAGGAAAAACAGCTGCCGGAGATGTGTCTGTAACCTGTGAAAATGGTGTCATTGGCAGCGAAGAACTTCTGCAAGAACTGTTGCTGCATGTAGACAAGGGATTATACCAAGCCATCTTTTCGTTTAATCTAAATGGACTGCAAAATATCCATCAGATGAAAGGAGAAGAGATTGGGAAGTTTTTATTTTCAGCCGGTATGTTAGGAACAGATCGCTTGGCACAGGCGGAAGGCGGGCTGCAAAAAGGGTTGGATGCCCGATTTAAACCTGGCGGAAAAAAGCCGCTGATAAATGAAAAATTACAAGAACTACATAGCTTGAACAAAGAGTTAAACGCAGCAGCAGCTAAAAATAAGGAATATGAAGTGCTGGTTCAACAAAAAAATAGGCAAGATCATGAAATGACTGAAATGCAGGAAAAGATAAAGGACATTCAAACACAAGTTGAAAACCTAAACGAGTGGAAAAAAGTAGAGAGCTTTGTAAAAGAAGAAAATTGGACGCTAAACGAGATTAATAAGTTAGAGAACGTTGACTTTCCAAACCGAGGGATACAAAGGTTAGAAGCTCTAAAACCGCTGCTATCTTCAAATAAAGCACAAATTGTCAGTTTAACTACAAGAATCGAACATATAAAAGAAGAAATTGAGAAGCTAAAGCCGAATCTTTCAATGCTTGAACAGGAATCCGAAATTCTGGGAGCACTAGAGCAGTATCCACTTTATCAACAGTTAAAATTACAGGAAAAACAAACTGAAATCAAGCTTAGCCAATTTGAAGAAAAACTCTCAAGTATTAGAGAAAAGTTGCATTTGCGTGGCGATGCTGAGGAAGTTTCCTCTATCAATACAAATATGTTTATGAAAGATAAGGCAGAGCAGCTTTCAAGAAAAGGACAATCGCTTAAAGAAAGAAAAATACAGCTTGATCATAGGTTTAACGAAGAAAAAGGTTCCCTTGAGTTGATAGAGGAAAATATCCGAACACTGCAAACGAAGTTGCTTCCAGACATGGAAAGAAGCGAACTAGAGAAGAAAGTAAATGATAGTCTGAACAGTGACAAAATTGAAATGAAATTAGAGAGTGTTCGGGATAAAATTGAACTTTATAAAAAAGCAGCACAACAGGAAAAGAAAATAGAGATAAATCTAAAAAGACAAAAGCATATACTCTTTTTAGTGCTTATCACATTGTTCCTGGGGCTTGGCATCTATGGCTGGGCATCCAATCAAAACCTGCTTGCCATCATAGGCGGGCTTGGTTTTATCGCATCCATGATTTTTTTGGCGGCGAATCTTCGAAAGCCTATAAGAAAGCCAAATGATAATACTCTGACAAAACTTTTGGAGGAAGAACAACGATTATTGCAACAGGCAAGAAGTGTTGATTTTAAGAAAATGGCTGTCCTTCAAGAAAAATTGGCACAGGATCAAAATTTTCGGGAACAACTGCAGGTGATGCAGGTAAAATATGATCAGCAGATGCATCAATATGACAAAGTCATTAAAATGTTTGAAGAGTGGGAACTTGATACTTCTCAATACAAAAAGCAAATAACAGAAATAAGCAGGCTGCTCTCGATATCTGAAGAAGTGGCAGAATCATATTTAGTTGAAGCGTTTCAGATGATTGAGCAATATAAATCGATAGAAAGAGAACGGCAGCAAGTACTCCAAAGTTTACATGCAGCCAAAAGTGAGCAAGAAGAAATGCTCACCAGAATCAACCAATTGGGAGAGCAATTTTTACAAGAAAAAAACGTGGAAACACAAGAATTAGTCTATTTACTTAGGAATAGTTTGAAAATGGAACAGGAGAAAAGCGTCCAATGGAAGGAAAAGCAGACAAAGCTCGCTGACTTGGAGGGGGACCTCAATCAATTAAGACAGGAAGGGCAGCAACTGGAATCCGATTTCTTACTGCTTTTAAAGGATGCAAGTGTTGAAAATGAAGAAGCATTTTACGAGCTTGGAGCGAAGGCTGAAAAAAAAGCAAAGTATTTAGAAAGACTGGAAGACTTGGAGAAACAATTGCATCATTCTTTTTTAAACAAAGCAGAAAGAGAGAACTATTTGCAAATTCATGATTGCGATGAAAACATTGCTGAGCATAATCGTGAGATGGAGGAACTCAGATTACGTCTAAAGGATCTCCAAGAGATGCAGGCTTCGATTAAGTATCAAATCCAAATACTTGAAGAAGGCGGCTTGTATTCCGTTTTACTGCACGATTTTAAGCAGAAAAAATATGAATTGGAAGAAGCTGCAAAAGAGTGGGCTGTTTTTTCCTTAGCACAAACTATCCTCATGCAAACGATTGAAAAGTATAAAAATATTCATTTGCCTCGGATGCTTTCCAAGGCCGATGAATATTTATCATTCCTAACCGAAGGAAATTACCGAAAAATTCTACTCCATCAATCTGGCCCAGGCTTTCTAATTGAAAGAAAGGATGGTACCATTTTTGAAGCGTATGAATTAAGCCAGGCAACTACAGAACAGGTTTATGTTGCGATCCGAATCGCTCTGGCGACAACGTTATATGAAAAATTTCATTTGCCCATTATTATTGATGATAGTTTTGTTAATTTTGATGCGAAGCGAACAAGAAAGGTTATAAGTCTTCTCCATCAGTTAAAACAAAATCAAATATTATTTTTTACATGTCATCAACATTTATTAGAGTTATTTACTAAAGATGAATTACTTTACCTAAATAATGGTGCTACCCGGCATTCAATTACATGATATACTTTGTCTAAGGGAAGGGGCGGATAGGATGAGTAAAGGCGTTCTTCAGTATGATGTTGGAGAGCAGGTTGAATTATTTCTCTTAATAAAAAGTGCGACAAAGGGAATTGCAAGCAACGGAAAGCCCTTTTTAACACTTATATTGCAGGATAAGAGCGGCGATATTGAAGCAAAGCTTTGGGATGCAAGTAATGATGATGAAAAAAACTATGTAGCTCAGAATATCGTTAAAGTAATGGGTGATATCCAAAATTACAGGGGAAGAAGTCAACTTAAGATTCGGCAAATCCGACCGTCATCACAGGTTGACCAAGTAAAATTGGCTGACTTTATTGAAACAGCCCCAGTAAGCCGTGAAGAGATGACTAGTAAGCTTACACAGTATATTTTTGAAATGAAAAATCCAAATATCCAAAGAATTACTAGGCATTTAATCAAAAAATATCAAAATGAATTTTTAGAGTATCCTGCTGCTACTAAAAACCACCATGAGTTTGTATCAGGGCTGGCTTTTCACGTTATAAGTATGTTGGATTTGGCAAAGTCAATCGCCTCTCTTTATCCAAGTCTTGATAAGGACCTCTTGTATGCTGGAGTTATTTTGCATGATTTAGGGAAAGTGGTGGAGCTTTCGGGTCCAATTTCAACGGTTTATACAATAGAAGGAAACTTACTGGGTCATATTACGATCATGGTCAATGAAATTGGTAAAGCCGCTGATGAATTAAATATTGCTGGGGAAGAGGTTATGATTCTCCAACACCTAGTTTTGAGCCACCATGGCAAAGCAGAATGGGGAAGCCCTAAACCACCTTTAATTAAGGAAGCAGAAATTCTGCACTATATTGATAATATCGATGCCAAAATGAATATGCTTGATCGAGCATTGGAGAGAGTGAAGCCTGGAGAATTTTCGGAGCGTATCTTTGCACTGGACAACCGCTCATTTTACAAGCCTGTTTTTCATAAATAGTCTTGGACAGCCCCATTTATTGGGGTATTTTTTTTGCCCATTATGAAAAAAATGCGCATTTTTTTGAATTAATTCGAATATGTTGATAAAAAATGGACAACCATTCACAAGTGAAAGGAGCAATTAAAGATGATCCCGATTTGGGTGTATGCAGTTGTAGCAGGAATCATTATCAGTGCAGTCATGGCAATAAAAACAGGCCGAGAAGAGCGTGTTTTTGAACTTGAGAATATAGAAAAGGAAGGGGAGGTCTATATGAAGCGCCTGGAGGATGAAAAAGAAACACGTGAAACCCAAAAAGTAATGGGGACTGAATAAATGAAAAGGATAAAAGCAAATGCTTTTATCCTTAATTTTTTTGCAGACTAAGTTTTATATTATTGTCCTGTTGTTACTCCGCCAGCTCCGCCAGCTCCACCGGCTCCGCCAGCAGCATTGCCGCTGGATGTAGCAGGATTAAGCGCATCTTTTAGTGCTGAGTCATCAACTTTTACGTTGGCAGCTTTGAGTTCTTTTTGTATTCTTGCATTAATAATATCGTTTGTAAGCTTAGACTCTTTAACAGCGGTGATGATATCCTTTTTCATTGCATTATAGGATTTCTTCGGTTTCTCGCCAGTTTTTTGAATAATATGATAGCCATATTGTGATTTAACTGGTGCACTGATTTCGTTTACTTTAAGAGCAAATGCAGCCTTTTCAAAGTCAGGATCCATCTTGCCTGTTCCAAACCAGCCAAGATCGCCGCCTTTATCTTTCGTACCTGTATCTGTTGAGTATTTTTTAGCCAAATCCTCAAATTTTGCCCCAGCATCAAGTTGTTTTTTCACATCATTGGCAGTAGCTTCATCAGCCACAAGAATATGTCTTGCTTTAATATCAGGTTTATAGTTATTGTAGTAATCCTTTAATTCTTTATCCGTAACCTTTACATCCTGCATGGCAGCCTTTTCTTGGAGCATACCAACCTTCATAGTTTCCTTAAGGTCACTCTCGTTTTTATATCCATATTGAGCTAAGGCCATTTGGAAGTTTGACCCTAAATCGGTTTTAAGCTGGGATACCTTAGCGTTAAGCTCCTTGTCAGTAACAGTATACTTTTTTGAAAGAACCTTTTCATAAAGAAGCTGCTGCAAGGCTTGAGTCCCAATCTTATCTTTCATCATCGTATAAAGCTCGTCCTTCGTAACGTTTCCTGCACTACTTTGAGCTACGTTGCTTGAAGAAGCACTACATGCACTTAAGGCTAGTACTCCACTTGTTAAAGTGAGAGCCAACATCCATTTTTTCATCAACAAATCTCTCCTAAAGTATATATTCGATTACAATACAATTTTTACTATAACATAAACCTTTGTGACTTCAAAAAGATATACCATATTTATGTAGTACTTTTTATGGAAAAATGCTCGGATTAGAGATAATTGGGTACTAACCCATCCCAATTTTTTAGGAAATACATATGATAAAAAAAAGATAAGGAGGTGGAATTATGTCTGGTGGTTACGCTGGAGGAGGATTTGCATTAATTGTTGTCCTCTTTATCTTATTGATTATTATCGGAGCCTCTTGGGTTTATTAATCTGAGTTTCCAAACGGGAAAAGCGGTGAGGACGATCTCAGCGCTTTTTCTTTTTATGTGAACAAATTTTCTATATAGGAGGATACAAGAAGGATGGTTATTAAGATATTAATTGTTCTAAACACTTTATTTTGCCGTTCTTCAGGTATGTCCTTTTGAATACATAAAGAGTTTGTCATCTTGTTCACATAGTATAGTATGGTAACAGCCATCACAATAAAAATGGAGATCATCAAAGATTCCCTCCCTTGTGTAAAATATTTTATTTAATGGGAGAGCACCTTTTAAAATAAAAAAAGACCCACCATATTCTTCATGAATACTACGATAACAAAAATAATTAAAAAAAGATAGCTTAAAAAGATTTAAACGTAAAATTAGTAGAATTATAAGGTGTAAATGTGAGAAAATGGTAAGCGGAATCACCCACGGTTAAAGAGAAATCAATAAAAAGCATCTCTTTAAAAAAATCGTTTACCTCTATGATGTTTAGGTGAATAATGAATTATAATATGGAAAAGGTCTGAAATGAGGTTGTATTATGGATGAACGTGAGCTCTTAAAACGAATCCAACTGCTGGAATATCATCAAAAACTATTGTTAAAGCTAGTAAACAATCCAAAATTGGAATTTAATAAACTAATTATTGAAAAAGGGATTTCAGAGCAGGAAGTAAAAAACTTCTTCAAATTGTGTGAAGAAATGTGCAAAAAAATGGAAGCACAAAAAGCGGAAGGTTTTGTCTATTTTAGTCCGCTTTTTGATGAATTTTCTACTTCCTTACCACTTACTCTCCAAACAGAAGAAGTAATACAAGCTTGCCTTAGCCAGAATCTATTTGAGTCGCTCATGCTTGATTTCAAAAAATACATTTAACTTTTACACTAATTCTTGTTCTGAGTTCTGAATTTTTACAAGCTTGCCATTTTCCTCTGTAAATTCATTTTCAACATTATTAAATGACTTTTCGAAAATTTCCATGAAGTCATCGCCGTAAATATTGCGGACGATTGCCATCATTTCAATAATATCAGGGAACTTTCCATAAAGTTCCTTTAGCGGTAATGCCCCAGATACCACAGAATTAGTCGTCGGGTTATAGTTTTCCATTAACCGCAACAAGATGTCTTCACCTTCAGGAGTAAGTTCAATGTACGTGTTACGTTTGTCATTTTCTTTTTTAGAAAATTTAAGTAAACCTCTTTCCTCTAATTTTTTCGAAAAATTGAATGCTGTGGATACATGCATAACCCCAAATTTTGCAACGTCTGAGATTGAAGCACCATGTAAATGGTACGCAATCCAAAGAATATGATGTTCATTAATGTTTAGATCAAAAGGTTTGATCCACTGCTGCCAATCCTTCTCAATTGATTTCCACAATGCTTTACTTAATTGTGCAATTCGCTGGCTAAATAGCATCGCTTCTTTCATGGAATATTGTTTCTCAGCCATCCCCAATTTCACCTACTTTTTTATTTCTCTATTAATATTATGCCAATAAAACAAAGATTAATAAAGATGTTAATTTACAAAATTTTTAGAAATTATTTTAGTCACTAAAACATCCTATGTTACGTTTTTAAAAGTTGTTATATAAATGGATGTATTTAAAAATAATTAGTTATCAATTTAATAATAAATAGTTTTCTCGAATATTTCCACTTTTTTTGAAAGTTTTGTTAACATTTAATATTCAGATATTGAATGTTAAATGTTTTTAGAATATATTGGGCTCATATGAAGACACAAAACCACATATAAATGGGAGAACAGCTTCTTTAAGTAAGGGAGGTTTGCCAATGGTCACTACAGCAATCATTTTATTCATTGTTAGTGCGTTATTATTTATGGCAACCATATATTATGGGCTGGCATTTTTAAGACCGGGTGTATATCCTCCAAAACAAGTTTTAAAGAGCAGAGCCCTGGCGTCAGGGAGTGCTGGAGGAATTTTGCTGATCATCGGAATCCTTATTTTTATCATTTGGTAAGCTTATATAAAAAAAGAACCTGAGAAAGGTTCTTTTTTCTGTTACAGCCAGCTACGTACTGGTGTACTTACTTTTGAGCAAGTGATTGTGAAGTTAATTTTGTTCTTTTCACAATGGAAAGAGCAATTGGGTAGATAACTATCATTGCGATTGTGTTAATAACTGCAGCTGGTAATACGACAGCAGCAAATAATCCAGTGAATGCACCAGGTAATCCAACAATGAAATATGCAGATGTTAAAAATGCTATCCCTGAAATAATCGTTCCAACCGCTGTTAGGATTGCAACACTAACAATGTTGTTGCGGAATTTGTTCAAAGATAGGAATAATCCAAAGAAAACAAAAGATGTGACAAATTTATCAATAATGTTTGGAATTAAGCCGCCAGGGAATGTTGTTGTAATCCCTGAAATTAAGCCAGTAACGATCCCTAAAAGCAGAACACTTTTAAAATCTGGAAAAAGAATAATTCCTAAAAACATCATTGCCAACATCATATCCGGTTTCATTCCAAGAAAAATTCCAGGTATTACAGCATGTAACACTGCCCCAATTCCCACCAAAAGTGCAAGAGCAACTAAATTCTTCGTATTCATTTCTCATCTCTCCTCAGCTATTCTAATAATTTTATTTGGTTTCTCCTGCAGTGCACTCATTGCCTGCAGCGAAAAACTTGATAGTATTATAGCATACTATTTTAAAAGGATAAAGTAATAAATTTTCAGTTAATTTACTGTTCCAAAATGGATGGAGGGGTCTTTAAAAACCTTAACCGATAGGCGTTCATTGCCGTTTCTCCAAGTTGATTGAGAAGATTATGATTGGCATAGGCACCCACAAATGCGCCGATACCGGGCACAAGCTGGAGTAATTTGGCAAAGTCGATATAATCCCTGTATTCTTGTTGAAACTTGCGCCAATCCATATCAGCAAGGAGACTTTTCTGGTTCTCCCAATCTTCAATAATGGATAACGTTTCCTTTCGAGTTAGATTGCTTGAAAAGGCAAGCTGAAATACATGAAGAATAAATAATCTTTCTGTATATTCCTTTGTATCAAACCCGTATATTGAAGCCAGTTCATAAAGGAACTTCATTTTTATCGTTAGTAATAAAGGAAAATCAGCCAGACCAAGGAGAATCCCCCCGCACCGGTCTGGCACCCTCCACCAAGGCCGTTTTTTGATAAAGGGCTATTTTTTTTCTGGCTAAATCATCTTTTTCAGCAAGTGATAACCCCTGGGCCTGATTTCTGGGGGTAGTGATTTGTGATCCGGCTAAAGTAACTTTGACCATCTGCTTTATACTCTCAGTTACAGCTTGGTGTACCTTATCAGGGATCAGATCAGTGATTTTCCCTTGTGCCTTTTTGGACATTCTAGCCATAATTCCCGACCGTTTCACGAGCTTGTGCTTCCATAATAGAATTTCCTCATAAACTTTTAACTCATAATCGTTCATAATCCCCCAACCTTTACGGAGTATTTTGGGTCTCAAGACAAGAGGTGAAAAACGACATTTCATTCAGACTTAAATCTGTTTTTATTATAAATAAATACAAAAATGTAGCTGAATGCACTTCCTGCAAGCAATTCAATTAAAGCACTCGACCATTGACCTTTGAACAAAAGAATGACCGTAAAGAGAACGGTTTGAACAATTAAAACCACCATTAATAAGGAATAAAAGGCGGTTTTTTTATAACTTGCCTGGACTGGATACAACTCGACCCAAATTTTACTTTGATGATGGTTCCAAAGCGGCAATAGTTGAAAACCAGTTAAGTATAAAAACAAAACCGCTATCAATATTTGTCCAGGTCCAAAGGAAAGGAAATAAATCGCCAGTCCTCCAATAATTGTTAATCTGATAAATAGGCCAAGATAGTCACCAGAGCGAAGAAAGGTTCTGACGAATAAGTATTGGAAGGTTTTCTCCTGAGAAAAACCCATTGGCTTTACAAGCAAATCCAGCCATTTTCTCCGTTTGACTGTATCTTTAAGCATTGGAACATCTGTAAAAAGATTAGCCAGTCGATAAAAGGAATTCATCCGTTTTTCTTCTTGGCTAATTAATAAATCCCATTTTAAACTACTGTTTTTTGTTGATTTATAAAAGAATCGATAGTATAAAGCCATGACAACAGCAATCAAAAGTAAAATTAGTGGATTTGCCTGCTTAAATAATAAAAAGGCAAATGTAGTATTAATAAAGTAGCGAACGATCCCATCCCATCGGTAAACAGCAGGATGGATAAAATATTGTATTCGCCAGCTGCTAGCCAAATTCCAAGCCTTAAGCGCCAGAAGCATAATTAAAAAAGTGAAAAAAGGGCGGAACCCACTGGTGCTTACCCTGGCATACATGGGCATGAAGACTGCGAGAACCAATAATAATATGTACCCTTGATAAATAAGACTAACGATCCCGGAACGGTAAAAATACCGTTTCATTTTGTTTTCAAGCGGCAGTAAAAACACTTGATCGGCTTCCAGTAAAAAGTTATAAACGGGGCTGTAGGTGAGAAAAAGCCCAATGAAAACTGCCATAATGATTTCTGCCGGAAAATGCTCTGGCAGCCCTTTTACCCAGTTTTGATAATAGTAGGCAGCTGCCCCAATTAAAAAGACTAATACAATCATTAAATGGCCATTAAAGATATAACGGAGATATTTCCCCAAATCTTTTGTTCGCTGGCTAAAACGGTCTCTCCAAAGTTTATGATCATCAAACATAATTTTCTTCCTTTGTCAGCTGGATATATAAATCATCTAAAGAAGCATCAGGCATTGAAAATTGCGCTCTTAATTCTTGAAGGGTGCCCTTTGCACGGATTTTCCCTTCATGGAGGATGACAAAGCGATCACAATATTTTTCTGCTGTGGCCAAAATGTGAGTTGAAATTAAAATGCCGGCACCCGCATCTTTCATTTTCTTCATTAAATCCAAGAGGGATTGAATACCCAGCGGGTCAAGCCCAACAAACGGCTCATCCACTATATAAAGGGATGGTTGCACTAAAAAGGCACACATAATCATTACTTTTTGTTTCATTCCTTTTGAAAAATGAGCAGGAAACCAGCTTAGACGTTTTTCCATTCGAAATTCTTTAAGTAATGGTGATATTCTTTCACGATATGAGGCCTCATCTAATCCGTATGCCATAGCCGTCAATTTTAAATGTTCCTCCAGAGTGAGCTCATCGTATAAAACAGGTGTTTCAGGGATATAGGTAATCAATTTTCGATAAGCTTCTTTTTCCTTGTTAAAGGAGAGTCCGTTGATCTTAATTTCTCCATGATGGGGTTCCATCAGACCAATAATATGTTTTATGGTCGTACTTTTTCCGGCACCGTTCAAGCCAATGAGGCCGACCATCTCCTTATTGTTAATTTCAAATGAGATGTCCTTTAAAACGGGGTTTCTTGTATATCCACCCGTTAAATTTTCAATTGATAATAAAGACATTCGCAACGTCCTTCCTATTCTTTATGCTTTTATTTTAACAAATCATCATAAGGTAAAAAAGAAATTGAAATAAATCGAAATTCTTTTGTATATTCTTCTCCCAAACGGACATCATAATATTCGAAGGGGAACAAAAAAAGTGATGATAACTTCATCGCAAAAATTGAAATGAGGTGTTGGTCGCAGACCAGTTTCCTTCAATTCATTAGCTTCAAGAACGTTCCAAAAAAGGGGATGGTTGTTTTGCACAAAGTGTATTGTAACCATTTGATGAACCATTTAGCTTTTTGAAATAAACAACTTCAAATGAGGTGTTTATCAAAGACCATCAACCGTTTAACACTTTATACGTTGTGAAAACATATGAAGAAGATTAGGGGATGGTAAGCTTGAACAGTAATCGCTCTTTATAAGAAACACTACATGATAAATGAGGTGTTTATCAAAGAAAGAGACCTAATTGAACGATAACTTAAGAAGCAAAGAGTTTCCCTTCAAGAAGGCAGGATTCTACGGATCCTGTCTTTCTTTTTTTCTTATGATTGATAAAATCAATAATAAACATAATTTGGAAAGGTTGTGCAAAATGAGCGATTGTATTTTTTGCAAAATTATAAATGGAGAAATTCCATCCTCAAAGGTATTTGAAAATGAACATGTTCTTGCTTTTCTGGACATCAGTCAAGTAACTAAAGGGCATACACTCATAATTCCAAAAGTACATAAAGAAAACTTATTTGAACTAACACCTGAAATGGCAAAAAATATATTTGAAGTGGTTCCTAAGATTGCCAATGCTTTAAAAACAGAGTATGAACCAGTTGGCTTAAATCTTGTTAACAATAATGGAGAGCAAGCAGGCCAAACTGTTTTCCATTTCCATATGCATTTAATCCCTCGTTACGGGAAAGGTGATGGTTTTGGTGCTGTTTGGAAAAATAATCAAAGTGATTATTCACCAAATCAGCTGCAGGAAATGGCGGAAGGCATTCGTAAGCGTTTATAAATTTAGGAAAGCAAAAAGGCTGAGATTTCCTCAGCCTTTTTATTTAAATTAAGAAACATTGCGAAGTGTTTAAAAAATGATGAATCCCTTGGCACCATCTGATCACACTTCTAATAGTGTATATGTTGTCGTGTAAGAAGGGCTGGAGAATATTTGGTGCTGTGGCTGAGCTCCGATTTCCTCTGCTTGTTTGTTATGGGCGCCTTTAAACGAAGATGAATTTTTCCAATTAGAGAATGCTGTTTCGTTTTCCCAAACCGTTAAAACAATGTAAGTATTGGAAGAAAGCGGCCGAAGAACCCTGATAGCAATAAATCCTGGTTCATTTTCAATTTGTTTTGACCTGTTTTTAAAACGATATTCAAAGATTGGACGACCTTCGTCAGTAACAGGAATATTATTAAAAATAACAAACCCCTCAATTCCGATACTCCCTGAGGAATCAAGCACTTCGTATTTTCTGGGTTCTTTGAAGACTGTTTCACCTTCGGTTTCGTGCAACAACAAGGCAGTATCATCATTTTCCATGATTGCAATACTTTCTTGAGAGTTCTTTGCTTTGATTGTTTTTAAATATCCCAAGGTTCCTACTGTAATATAAACATTCATCATTAACACCTCCTTTTATTTAAAGGTAACAATCTTATCTTTTAATTTAAACAAATTTGTAAACTTAAAAACGACTTTTTTTTGACAGTTAAGAATGGAATCTACCCAAGGATTTGAATAATCGATATAGTGAATACAACTGCATATGATTAATTTTAATACTATTAGCAAAAGCAAAGGCTACTTGTACCAAGTTTTACTTTATTATCAGATATATTACAATGTTAGCAGATAAGTCTTGAAAGGTGGATATTTTTAATGGCAAAACCAATTAACGATACGTTACTAAAAGCAGCAAGAGGAGAAAAGACCGATTACGTACCTGTTTGGTATATGAGACAGGCAGGGCGCTCCCAACCGAAATACAGAGAAATCAAAGAAAAATATTCGCTGTTTGAAATTACACACCAGCCTGAGCTATGTGCTTATGTGACAAGGCTTCCTGTTGAAAATTATAATGTTGATGCTGCTATTCTTTATAAGGATATTATGACACCGCTTCCTGCCATAGGAGTCGATGTTGAAATTAAAGGCGGTGTAGGACCCGTCATCTCCAATCCAATCAAATCCTTAGCGGATGTTGAAAAACTAGGAGAAATAAACCCTGAACAAGATGTTCCATATGTACTCGATACCATTAAACTTTTAGTCGAAGAACAATTATCTGTTCCGTTAATTGGTTTTTCAGGTGCTCCGTTTACCTTGGCGAGTTATATGCTCGAGGGTGGTCCCTCTCGGAATTATAATAAAACAAAAGCGTTTATGTATACAGAACCAGTTGCCTGGTTTGCTTTAATGGATAAACTTGCTGATATGATTGTCACATATGTAAAAGCTCAAATCCATGCAGGGGCAAAAGCCATACAAATTTTTGATTCATGGGTTGGTGCCTTAAATGTGGAAGATTATCGCTTTTTTATCAAACCAATTATGGACAAGATTTTTTCAAGACTTCGTGAAGAAAATGCCCCGCTTATCATGTTTGGAGTAGGTGCAAGTCATTTAGCGTTAGAATGGAATGATCTTCCGCTTGATGTCGTTGGTTTGGATTGGCGCATGCCGATTCGGGAGGCAAGAGAATTAGGAATTCAAAAAAACTTGCAGGGTAATTTAGACCCAGCTATTCTTTTAGCCCCATGGGAAGTGATTGAAGAGAAGACAAAAGCCATCTTAGACCAAGGCATGGCGCAAGATGGGTATATTTTTAACCTAGGACATGGTGTATTCCCACAGGTTAATCCAGATGTACTGAAGAGATTAACTGCATTTATTCATGACTATTCCGCTAGTAAGTGAGAAAATGTAGGGTTTCTTTCATCTCGACATTTATAAAATTGGTAAACTGACCATTTTTTTGGCACAATATAGGGAGCAATGACTAAAAGAGGGGATTATTGTCGTGCTCCCCTCTTTTCTATGGTGTCATCGATAAAATGGCTTTTTATAGTCAATTTTATGTGGACCCACTAGGACTTGAAACGAGGTGCTAAACAAATTGACAAAAAAGAAAATGGGTTTGCTTGTTATGGCATATGGAACCCCTTATAAATTGGAAGATCTTGACCGCTATTATACACATATTCGACATGGACGCAGGCCCTCTCCTGAAATGATTGAGGACTTGAGGAATCGATACGAGGCGATCGGCGGTATTTCTCCTCTTCGCGAATAACCCTTGAGCAAGCGGAAAAATTGGAGAAACAGCTTAATAAGGTCCAAAATGAGATAGAGTTTAAAATGTATCTAGGTTTGAAACATATTGAACCGTTTATTGAAGATACAGTAAAACAGATGCATGAAGATGGTATTGAAGAGGCCGTTAGTATCGTGCTTGCTCCTCATTTTTCTAGCTTCAGCGTTAAATCATATAATGACAGAGTCAAAGAAGAAGCAGAGAAGATAGGCGGCCCGAGATTTATCTCTGTTGAAAGTTGGTATGATGAGCCTAAATTTATTGACTATTGGGCAGAAAAAGTTAAGCAAATTTATGAGCAAATGTCGGAAGATGAGAAGAATGATTCCATGATCATTTTTTCTGCTCACAGTTTGCCTGAGAAAATCTTGCAATCTGGTGATCCTTATCCCCATCAGCTTCAAGAAACAGCTGATTTAATTGCTGAACAGGCGGGGATCAAAACCTACACGGTTGGCTGGCAAAGTGCCGGGAAAACACCTGAACCATGGCTTGGACCAGATGTTCAAGATTTAACAAGGGACTTATCTAAAGAACATAACTATAAAGCATATGTATATGTGCCCGTTGGCTTTGTGTGCGAACACCTTGAGGTGCTTTATGATAATGATATTGAATGCAAACGAGTAACAGATGAAGTAGGAGCGAACTACTATCGTCCTGAAATGCCGAATGCGAAAGAAAATTTTATTGATGCATTGTCTACTGTCATTTTGAAGACTGTAGCTGATCGTTAGAATAAACAGCAAGAAATGTGAAAGAGGTGACTTCCGTGAAGGAAGGCAAATACGTAGTTGCGATTGTTGGGGGTGGAATTACTGGACTAACTTCAGCATTTTATCTTCAAAAAATTGCTCAGGAAAAAAATCTTCCCATTGATGTGAAACTGATTGAAGCATCACATCGATTAGGCGGGAAAATGCAAACTGTGGTAAGGGATGGATTTACGATTGAGCGGGGACCTGATTCATTTTTGGCTCGAAAAACGAGTATTGTTAGGCTTGCCAAAGAAGTAGGAATGGAAGACCAGCTTGTACATAATTCAACAGGAAAATCTTATGTTCTTGTAAACAACAAATTATATTCAATGCCTGGCGGTTCAATTATGGGGATCCCAACAGAGGTTGGACCGTTTGTCACAACGGGCCTATTTTCCATTCCCGGCAAAATAAGAGCCGCAGCGGATCTTTTCTTGCCAAAGTCTGAAAGTGGAAAGGATCAATCGCTGGGGGAATTTTTCCGAAGAAGATTAGGAAATGAAGTGGTTGAGAACTTAATTGAGCCGTTATTGTCCGGTATTTATGCTGGTGACCTTGATCAATTAAGCTTATTGGCAACCTATCCGCAATTTTATCAAGTGGAACAAAAATACCGCAGCCTAATCCTGGGGATGAAAAAACAAGGCCCTTCGCAGCCGAAAAGGCAAGAACCGACTGGATCATCAAAAGGTGCTTTCTTAACCTTTAAGAGTGGTCTTCAATCTTTTGCGGATGCGATTGAAGCTAAATTAGAACCTGGCTCTGTAATACGCGGGCATCGTGTCAGCAAGATTTATAAAATAAACGATCAATATGAAGTGTTCTTAAATAATGGGGAAACGCTTATGGCTGATAGTGTGATAGCCGCAACTCCTCATAAAATCACACAGTTAATTTTTAAACAATATCCATTTTTTGATCCATTTAAAAATGTACCTGCTACTTCTGTTGCCACCGTTGCGCTGGCTTTTCCAAAAGAAGCGATTAAAAAGGACATTAATGGAACGGGATTCGTTGTCTCCCGAAACAGTGATTATACAATTACTGCCTGCACCTGGACACATAAGAAATGGGAGCACTCTGCTCCGGAGGGCAAAGTATTGCTTCGTTGTTATGTGGGACGTGCTGGGGATGAGACGGTCGTGGACCTTTCAGATGATCAAATTATTAAGATCGTCCTTGAAGATTTGAGTAAAACGATGGACATTTCGATGGATCCGGATTTTGCTGTTGTTTCTCGTTGGAACAAAGCCATGCCACAGTACACGGTCGGACATAAAGAACGGATTGCCACCATTCGGAAACATGTAGCCGAAGAATTGCCTGGAGTTTTCTTAGCGGGCTCTTCCTATGAAGGGATTGGCGTACCTGATTGCATCGACCAAGGCGAGGCAGCTGTGCAACATGTATTAGACTATTTAAAATTAAATGCTTGAGAAGCTGTTCAATTGTATCGGCTTCTTTTTTTATTTTTTGCAAAAAGTAGGTTGCGAAAGCTTGTCGGTGCTCGATGATGGAGGGGGCAGGGGTAGCATCGGGATGCGGCCAATAGAATTTATTGACGACCTGGAAGATGAAAAAACAGCTAGCAAGGTAGCCAATAGAATTTATTGACGACCGAGTAGACGAAAAAAATAGCTGTCAAGGTCGCCAATAGAGCTTATTGACGACCAGGCAGATAAAAAAATAGCAACCAGGGTAGCCAATAGAGCTTATTGGCGACTTAGAAGAAGAAAAAATCAGATGGCGAGTAGCCAATGAAACTATAGGCCATTACTCATAATATGTCCATTGACCAAACCCCAACATTTGATAATTTTGTTTTAATATTCTTCTATACTTCTTCGTAGACCCAATCCCCCCACACCAATCATAAACCAAATTCGTAGTAATCTTTTTATCAGGAAAAAGAAGTTTCAATTCTTCCACGGACCGTAAAATGGCTGAATCTACATGTTCTTCACAATCGCACTTTTCACAAAATACTTTCCAATCCCCATCATACGTCATAAATGAAAAGCAACGAGAACAGAGGATATGTTTTTTCAACAGATCATACTCATATGGTGGTATTTTGGAATTCGGATTTTTAGGTAGATGCATAGACACTAACTGAGCACCAATTTTTCTGTGCCAGTCAGTTAGTTTTGACGGTTTCTGATTCAGTGTGTTCATTAACCGTTTTAGCTGTGTTGGGAAAATAATCTGTTCGTTCAAGGGAGCTTGGTATAAGGTGAATTCAGGGTTAATGAAGACAAGGTAATCTTCAAGAGGCAGTTGAATATGTAAGCTTCGGAGTAAATCTTGAAGTAAGTTTCGGCATCGGTTTAATTGACCTAGTGGATTTAGAATTTCCTTCTTGGATAAAACCAATTTGAAATTATCTGATTCATAAATATAATCATCTTTATAATTTTTTACTTCAAAAAGGTAAATGGCTTTTTGGGAAATGATTAATGTATCAATTTGGAAAATGGTATTGCTAAATTCAAGGCATAAATCGTTGATAACCAAGATATCATTATGAAGTTCTGCAGTTAATTGATCAAACATTACTTCGCCTTGATAGCCTTTTTCCAGATTTATATTGTGCTTTTTTTCTTCTTCTGATAAATCTGCTCGAGTGTTTAATGACCTCATAACGCTTAACTCATGTGAAACGGACCTTTGCTTAACTATTTCCATAACCCACTTCCTCTCCATTAACGAACGATACCTTCATTTTACAAATAAAATTGCGAAATTTTTGAAAGCATTTATAACGATTTTGTTAATAATGATATTAAAATAAAAAAAGACCAGCCTCATAAGAAGGCTGGTATCCCAATATAAAAAACTTTTGAGGAAGGGTTGTATGAATAGCTGTCATAACAGGGAAGGGAAGTTACCGCTATTACATACAATAAATGTTCTTCATTGACATATTTATTGTAATATAACAGATTGGATGAGTCAACACCTTGTTGTTGTACACTTGCATAAAATCTGAAAAAATGACAAATTGTGAGTATATTATTGATATGGGAGGTAATTTGATGAAACTTACAGTTATAGGATTTTGGGGCGGCTATCCGAAAAAAAATGGAGCCAGTTCAGGCTATTTGCTCGAGCATAATGATTTTAACCTGTTACTCGATTGTGGCAGCGGCATTCTTGCCAAACTGCAGAATGTGCTGCAGCCAGAGGAACTTGATGCAGTAATCCTGTCACATTATCATCCTGACCATATTGCCGATATTGGCGTGTTGCAGCATGCAAGACTGATCCAAGGTCTCCTCGGTAAGAAGATGGACACATTGCCTATTTATGGGCATCATTATGACCAAAGTGAATTTACGAAGCTTACCTATAAAGAAATTACAAAAGGAGTGCCATTTGATCCTGCTGCAAGTCTTGCAGTCGGACCATTTAAAATTACCTTTTTAAAGACGGACCATCCTGTGCCTTGCTATGCAATGAGAATCGAGGCGGACGGAAAAGTGCTTATCTATACTGGTGATGGATCGTATAAAAATGAACTAATTGCTTTTTGTAAAAATGCCGATTTGTTATTGTGTGAATGTAATTTTTATGGAAATCAAAACGGAAAACAAGCAGGACATATGACGAGCCTTGAAACGGGGGAACTCGCTCAAAAAGCAGTGGTTAAACAGTTATGCCTAACCCATCTGCCGCATTATGGCAATACACAAGAGCTAGTAAATGAGGCATCAGGTAAATATACTGGTATAATAAAATTGGCGGAGGAGTTTCTAGCCATTTCACTATAAAGGAGAAAAGATGCGATGCTGTTTATTGATAACAAGGGCATAACAGATCCTCAAATTAACTTAGCTATTGAGGAATACGCCCTAAAAAATCTAGATATTAATGAAACCTATCTTTTGTTTTACATAAATGAGCCTTCCATCATCATCGGAAGAAACCAAAATACTATTGAAGAAATAAATACAGGGTATGTAGAAAAAAATGGAATCCGTGTTGTCCGTCGTCTTTCTGGAGGCGGTGCTGTCTATCACGACCTTGGAAATTTGAACTTTAGCTTTATTACTAAGGATGATGGAGAAAGCTTTCATAATTTCCGTAAATTCACGGAACCGGTGACTGCTGCGCTTAAAAAACTGGGGGTTAATGCCGAATTAAGCGGCAGGAATGATATTGAAGTTGAAGGCCGAAAAATCTCTGGCAATGCCCAATTTTCAACTGGCGGCCGAATGTTTAGCCATGGTACTCTGCTACTGAACTCTGAAATGGAGAATGTTGTATCTGCATTAAAGGTAAAAAAAGATAAAATTGAATCAAAAGGAATTAAGTCTGTTCGCAGTCGGGTTGCGAATATATCAGAATTTTTATCAGAGCAAATGACCATTGAAGAATTTCGCTCATTGTTATTAAAAAGTATTTTTGAGGGTCAAGATGACATCCCTGAATATCTGCTTACAGATGAAGACTGGGAGAAAATCAATGAGCTTTCAAAGGAACGTTATCAGAATTGGGAATGGAATTACGGGAAATCACCTAAATTTAATTTACAGCATTCGCACCGTTTTCCTGTAGGACAAATCGACGTGCGGCTGGAGGTTAATAAAGGGATCATTGAAAATTGCAAAATATATGGGGACTTCTTTGGTGTTGGGGATGTAAGTGATATTGAAAACACACTCCGGTCTGTCCGCTATGAAAGAAACGAATTGCAAAAAGCATTAGCCGATGTGGATACAACACATTATTTTGGAAAAGTTACCAATGAAGAATTTCTTGATCTAATCTATTGAAACATTTAAAGGCACTGCTGATTGATCAGCGTGCCTTTTTTATGTTGCACGAAGGACAGGATGTCCTAGTCAGGCAAGTGCAACTACGCCTCTGTCATCGCCCTTAGGGGCTCGCCAACCCACGAGTTTTCTTTATATGGTACGGTGTTTTAGGTGCGGCGGTTGTATTTATTACCGCTTTTTAAAGGCAAATGTTATGATTGTTGTATAAAGTTCTATTGTAGTATTGGCTGCTCTTTACTCCTACATATTTTACGTCGGCTTATTACCGGCTTTTTTTATTTCTTGTTCTAAACAGAGGCATTTTAACTAAACTAAATATAGAGACCTTGTACAAAAAGGGGGACAACTTATGGCTAGAAAAATAGGTGTATATGCAGTTTTAGCCTATGTATTATATGGATTATTTTTTTATTGGTATTTATTCTATTTTGCTCATACAAAATTGCCATTTGAATATCAAGGAACACAAGCGGATCCGGCGACCTTTTTGAATGGCAGAGAATTGATGCTGAGTGAGGAATATTCCAAAATAAAAAACTTATTATTTTTCTTATCTACACCTTTTGAATGGCTTTTTTACTTATTCATTCTACTATTTGGCCTCTCGAAAGCTTTTAAACGCTGGGCAGAAAGTTCATCGAAATATAAGATATTGCAAATCGCTATTTATGTGATTTGGCTTTCCTTTTTTGCTTTTATCGCAACCTTTCCACTGAACTATATTAGTTATTCGTTATCAAAGATGTACCATATTTCCACGCAAACTTTTCCCTCCTGGATGAAGGATGAGCTTATTGATTTTTGGGTGAATTATGGAACAATGCTGATTATTGTCCCCATTTTATATTGGGTGATGAAAAAAAGTAAAAAACGTTGGTGGTTGTATGCATGGCTCTTGTCTATCCCATTTACCATCTTCATGATGTTTTTGCAGCCGGTAGTCATCGACCCTTTATATAATGATTTTTATCCATTAAAAAACAAGGAACTTGAAACGAAAATACTTACAATGGCCAACAAAGCACATATTCCAGCAAACCATGTTTATGAAGTGAATATGGCTGAAAAAACAAACGCGATGAATGCCTACGTAACAGGGATTGGTTCAAATGCAAGGATTGTTTTATGGGACACCACCCTGGACCGGCTGTCTGATAATCAAATTTTATTTATAATGGCCCATGAAATGTGCCATTATGTTGAGAAGCATATTTATTTTGGAATTGCGGGATATTTGCTGTTATCGTTGATTGGTTTATATTTAACCTATCGAATCATGAACTGGGCCGTAAAGCGATGGGGCAGGGAATTAAAGATATCAGATGTCAGGGATATCCGCTCACTTCCCTTGTTTTTATTAATTATTTCCGTTCTTTTGTTTGCTTCAAGTCCTTTAACAAACCTTGCTTCACGTTACGAAGAATCCAGGGCAGACCGTTATGCGATTAATATGACAAAAGATCCGACAGATGCCATAGGTTCTTTTCAGAAGCTTACTCGTTCTGGGCTTAGTCAGGTAAATCCACCGCTTTTGGTTAAAATCTTTCGCTATGACCACCCAACCATGCTTGAGCGAATTGCCATGCTTGAAGAATACGAAGTAAAACATCGGAATTAAAGAAGATGACAAAGGCCAGGAGCTCTTTAGTGCGCCTGGCCTTTGCTGTAGTTTTATTACCCAAATCGTTTGGTAAGTTCGATGAATTTTTCAGATAAAAGCATAAATGTTTCTTTATCCTTATTATCAATGGCATTGTCAATTTTTTTAACTAATTTTTCTTTTTCAGAGTTTAGTTGAATTTCTACCAGAAGCATCTCGATGTACAGGTTTTGAATAAAATTCTCTTTCGCCTGACTGCGGTTCATCGCACTGATTTTCATTAATTCCGTGTAGGATTTATCCTTCAAGAAAATCACCTCTGTGGCTTTTTAATATTATATGGAGCTTTCTTAATAAAATCAATAAATATTTAAATATTCTGAAAAAAATAAAGTTGGTATAATTTTATGAATAATTTCGCAACAATTTTAACCAATCAATTAATTAAATCTTAAAAATGATATGATGAAAAAAATGTAATAAAGGAGATGAAATAAATGAAGGAAAGACAGATAGAAGAGTATGAGGTTAATCCATATACAATGTTTATTAAACCAGTTGTATATGGAAGTAAGGTGTATTCAGAAATATATGAATTGGAAGATAAATATCTATATCCTTTTAAGCCCCTTGATATCATTAAAAAGAGTTGTGAGTATTTTTCCAGCAGCTTTGAAGGCAGAAAGGACGGTACAAAACAGTTGATCGGGATCACACACAAGGTACCAATTGTTATTGACCCGACTAATTTCATTTATTTTTTCCCAACTACATCGCCCACACGTTCTGAGTGCACTTGGTTTTCCCATGAACATGTTTGGGATTATCGCAGAGTGGACTCCCGCCAAACTATGGTTATTTTTCGAAATAAACAATCTTTTAATTTTCCAATCTCATTTTCTTCTTTTCAAAACCAAATGTTAAGAACTGCTGATTTAAGAATGAAACTTATGCAGCGAACAGGTCAGACTGAGAGACAATCCTTTTATATCATGAACAGGGCAAAAGTGGTAGAAGCTTCAGAGTCAATGCGGCAATATGGCTTTGAAAATTCATTTGGGCCTCATCAAAGCTAGTAATTACCTATTTTAGGCGGGACGGATGTTTTTGGGAAAAATAAATTCCCATTAATTCTTGAACTTTGTTTCGAATTCTTGGATTAAAGTAATTATGATGCTCTTCATAACCTTTGTATAAAAACATATACATTGTAAAAGCATCGTCCCGATTCGTTTCTAATACTTTCAGGTTATTTATTTTCAGATATTGTTTCACTTCAGCTAATTCCCTCTGAATGGTTTTGATTGTATCCTCAATTAATTCTTCGTATGGTTTCTTTAATTTAAATGGACTGTTTTTTACTACGGATAAATCACGATTTAAGACAATTAAAAGCATTGGCAGGTAAATAGCTTTTTCCATGATATTGCGGTCTTCCTCTGGAATCTTTGTCACCTTCTGGACAGCTCCTTTCTTCCATAACCTTTAGGGAACGTACGTTTGCTTTTATCATACGAAAAAGAAAGATAAAATGCAACTGCCTCTAACAAATTGTATTATCCTCGTTAAAATAATGGACAAAAGCCGCAAAACTTAAATGTGTTAGCGGTTTTTTGTTGCAAAAATTAGGGCATGTATGAGAAAGTTTTTTTATAGAAGTGAAATGTAGGGGAAAACTAATTTTTAATAGTAAAATCAGAATACCTTGAAATACAAATATTCTTGTTGAATGGATGGATTGCGGTATGAGACACGAACGGAAACAAAAAAAGAAAAAGAAGAAATGGTTAGCAGTTCTGCTTACTTTGCTCTTGCTTGTTTTCGCAACGATTGCTTACGCCTACTTCCAGTATGAGGAAGGAGTGTCCCAATCAATAAAGAAGGTAGAAAAAAAATCTCAAGTGGTCTACAACTTTGAGGGCAAAAAAGATGTGTACGGAGACACCAATATTTTATTATTGGGCAGTGACTCAAGGGAGAAAGATTATCAAAATTCACGCTCTGATACCATTATGGTTGCTTCTTATAACGAGACTAACCAAACGTTTAAACTAACATCGATTATGCGGGATTGCTATGTGCCGATTCCCGGACATGGAAAACACAAAATCAATTCTGCCTTTGCCTATGGAGGCCCTGAACTCATGCGGCAAACACTGAAACAAAACTTTGGAATGGATCTGCAGTACTATGCGATTGTTGATTTCCAGGGATTTGTTCAGTTAATTGATGAAGCCTTTCCAAATGGTGTCGAAGTAAATGTCGAAAAAAAAATGTCTGCATATGTTGATACCCCGTTACAGCCAGGACTGCAGAGATTAAATGGCCAGCAAATGCTTAGTTATGTTCGATTTCGCCATGACGCAGTCGGAGATTTTGGAAGGGTAGAACGGCAGCAAAAGGCGCTAAAATTAATAGGGGAACAATTAATTGGATTTGAAACGATTCCGAAACTTCCTAAGTTAATAGGGGTGGTAAAACCTTATATTAATACGAATATGAACACAACTGATATGTTATTCATGGCGAAGGATTTTTTGACAAAAAGTAAAGGGAATGTAGCAACTATGAGAATACCTGTTGATAACAGTTTTACCGAGCCGAAGATAAAAGGGGAGGGGGATGTGCTAGCAATCGATCTTGAGAAAAATAAACAGGCATTCAATCAATTTATGGCGCAGTAAAAAAAGGGGGCGAGTCCCCCTGAACATCATTCCTTAGTGACAAAACATTTACGATCGGTAATTGTA
The DNA here is from genome assembly GCF_030915385.1 of Neobacillus sp. PS3-12. Classification (GTDB taxonomy): domain Bacteria; phylum Bacillota; class Bacilli; order Bacillales; family Cytobacillaceae; genus JAEVLT01. The sequence continues at coordinate 3,759,408 of NZ_CP133268.1, forward strand.
TCTATTAATATTTTCGTTCTATGGTATTTTGGTAGGAGAATCGAAGTAAGATTGAATAAGAGTTTGGAAAACGTCCATAATGAAGAAATAGATAGAAGCAGCGGTTAGAAAATGGGAGGAGTTTCTTGTGAGGAATGAATGGAAAAAGGAAGGTCTCGAGTGGGTTAAAGCAATAGGAATTGGTATTATTATTTTTGCGTTTATTCGAACGTTTTTCTTTTCAAATTACGTAGTTGAAGGACAATCAATGATGCCCACTTTGCAAGAGGGAAATAAATTAGTTGTCAACAAAATTGGTTACCAGGTTAGCGATCTCCAGCGTTTTGATGTCATCGTTTTTCATGCAAATAAAAAAGAGGATTATGTGAAACGAATCATAGGTATGCCTGGCGATAAAATTGCTTACCAAAACGATCAGCTATATATAAATGGTAAAAAGGTCCCGGAAACTTTCTTAGATGTTTACAAGAAAAAGAATCCCAATGCAAAGTTTACTGCTGACTTTACGTTAGAGGAGTTAACTGGTAAAAGTACTGTTCCAAGCGGGATGTTATTTGTCCTTGGCGATAATCGTCCAGGAAGCTGGGATAGCCGCTATTTTGGTTTTGTCTCTACTAAAGAGGTCGTAGGCAAAGTAGATTTAAGATACTGGCCATTAAATGAAGTGAATGTCCATTTTTGAAAATACAAAAGGAGCACAACCAAACTGTGCTCCTTTTGTATTATCATTGGAAATTAAGAATGGTGACAAACGTTTGTGCCCCTTTTGTGATAGAATAGGAGGTAAAGAATCTGATAGGAATTAGGAGAGTGAGGTTTAAACTATGTCGTTACGAATGGTAATAGGACGATCGGGCAGCGGGAAAACTTCGATGTTTCTTGAGGAAATCTCAAAGATGCTTGCAGAAAATCCCGAAGGTTCACCAATTATTTATATTGTTCCCGAACAGATGACATTCTTATCGGAATATCGGCTTTCAACAGACCCGGCTCTCGGAGGGATGATTCGTGCACAGGTATATAGTTTTTCCCGATTAGCATGGAGAATTTTACAAGAAACTGGCGGAATTAGCCGTTATCATATAAGCAGTGTTGGCATTAGTATGCTTATTCGCAAAATTATTGAAGAGCAAAAAGAACAGTTGAGGCTATTCCAAAAAGCAGCAGATAAAAGTGGTTTTATTCAGCAGGTTGAACAAATGATGGTTGAATTTAAGCGCTATTGTATTAGTCCAGAGGAATTAACTCAAGAAGGTTTAATGGTTGTAAGTTCAAAAGCACTGCAAGATAAGCTGCATGATTTAGAAATGATCTATAAAAACTTTGAAGAAGCTTTATTAGGTAAGTACATTGATTCGGAGGATTATTTTCGCCTTTTGGCCGAAAAAGCATCTTCCTCAAAATATCTAAAAGATGCCGAAATCTATATAGATGGTTTTTATAGCTTTACGCCTCAGGAATATCGAGTCATCTCCGAATTGTTAAAGAATTGCAGACGGGTAACCATCTCTTTCACAACAGAAAAACTATTTTCTAATTCAGCTCCTGATGAACTTGATTTGTTTCGCTTATCAGGCGGGGCTTGCTATGCCATTCACGAATTAGCACTAAATGAAGGGATTCAGATTGAGGCCCCTATTCATTTAAAAGAAACAAAAAAATGGACTAATGAGCCATCTTTAGAACATTTAGAAGCAAAATTTGATACTCTCCCCGCTGTTCCTTTTTGGGGACAATCTGCGGTTCATATTGGTCAGGCTGTAAACCGAAGAGCAGAGGTAGAAGGAATTGCAAGAGAGATTTTTGAATTAGTCAGGAAAAAAGGGTACCGCTATCGTGATATTGCGGTATTAATCCGTAACGGCAGGGACTATCATGAAATCGTCGAACCAGTTTTTACTGACTATGCTATTCCTTATTTTATTGACCAAAAACGAACGATGCTTAATCACCCGTTGATTGAATTTATTCGATCCAGCCTTGAGGTTGTTACTGGCTATTGGCGGTATGAACCGATTTTTCGCGCGGTCAAGACAGATTTATTATTCCCGCTTCAGGAAGACCCCGTCCGTTTACGCGAAAAGATGGATAAGCTTGAAAACTACGTATTGGCATATGGTATTAAGGGAGAAAAATGGACAAAAAAGGACCGTTGGACATATCGAAGAGTCAGAGGACTGGAAATTGACGAGGCCATTCAAACAGATGCAGAAAAAAAAGTGGAGCAGGAAATCAATGAATTAAGACTTATGATTACGGCACCAATCTCAAGACTTTCACGGCGCTTGAAACGGGCCGATTCAGGGCAAAAGCTTTGTGAAGCTGTCTATCTCTATTTAGAAGAATTGGAAATTCCCGCAAAACTAGAAAAGTGGAAGTTTGAAGCTGAAAAAAATGGAAATCTCGTAAAGGCTAGGGAGCATGACCAAGTTTGGAATGCCGTTATTGATCTTTTAGATCAGTATGTTGAAATCCTTGGAGAAGAAAAAATTGCTGTTAAACAATTCACGACCATTCTGGAGGCCGGGTTTGATTCTTTAAATTTCTCACTCATCCCGCCATCATTGGATCAAGTCATTATTGCAGATCTAGAAAAATCAAGACTCTCAGAAATAAAGGCTGCCTTTGTGATCGGTTTGAATGAAGGGGTTCTTCCTGCAAAAATGTCGGATGATGGAATATTAGCGGATGAAGACCGTGAAGCCTTATTTTTAGCAGGGATGAAAGTAGCACCAGCTAGCCGAACACGTTTGCTTGATGAAAACTTTCTAGCCTATAAGGCATTTACGACAGGTTCAGACATCCTTTATGTGAGCTACCCGCTTGCAAACGATGAAGGCAAAGCATTAATTCCTTCATCTTATATAAAAAGAATCGAGGATCTGTTTCCAAATCATCAAGAGCATTTTTATGAAAACGATCCTGCCGAGTTGTCAGAAATCGAACAACTAAATTTTATTACTAACCCAACTATCACTTTGTCTTATTTGACAAGTCAGCTCCAAATGAAAAAGAGAAACTATCCGGTAAATGATTTTTGGTGGGATGTTTATCATTATTATATAAATGGATCAGTGAAGAAAAAGGCAGAAAAAGTCCTTTCAAGTTTGTTCTACCAGAATCAAACAACGAGGATCACAAAAGAGGTTGCAGATGAATTATATGGTGACTCGATTCAAGCCAGCGTTTCAAGGATGGAACTTTATAATGGCTGTCCGTTTTCCCATTATGCCCGCCATGGTTTAAAGCTTCATGAAAGGCAAATCTTCCGTTTGGAAGCTCCTGATATTGGAGAATTGTTCCATGGTGCACTGAAGCATATCGCCGAAATCGTGAATGAACAAAATATTTCCTGGGCAAATTTGACCAAAGCACAATGTGAGAACCTTGCCAAACAAGCAGTAAACATGTTAGCACCCAAATTACAAAATGAGATTTTATTAAGTTCTGCCAGACACCATTATATTAAACGGAAGCTGGAGCAAATCATAACTAGAGCATCCTATGTCTTAAGTGAACATGCCAAATTAAGCGGTTTTTCACCAATTGAATTGGAACTGGCCTTTGGCCCTAATGGCAAACTGCCACCATTATCTTTTTCCTTGAAAAACGGTAAAAAGATGGAGCTTGTTGGACGGATTGACCGCGTTGACAAAGCGGTCGATGAACAGAATAGTGTCTATTTGCGGGTAGTTGATTATAAATCCAGTGAAAAGGACTTAAACTTAAGCGAGGTATACTTTGGTCTTTCCCTGCAAATGCTGACGTATCTCGATATTATCATGACCTATTCAAATGAGCTGGTTGAGATGGAAGCAACCCCTGCGGGTGTCCTTTATTTTCATGTACACAATCCAATGATAAATTCTTCGAAGATCCTGACGCTCGAACAGCTTGAAAGCGAACTGCTGAAAAAGTTTAAGATGAAGGGATTAATGCTGAGTGACCAAAATGTCATTAGACTAATGGATCAATCCCTTGAATCAGGTAATTCGCATATTGTTGCTGCCGGTATCAAACAGGATGGCACATTAATGAAGAACTCAAAAGTAGCAAGCATGAATGAATTTGAGGATTTACGCCAGTATGTAAGGGAGCTCTATGTAAAGACAGGCAATGAAATTATCGATGGGAATGTTGAAATTGCTCCATATAAATTAAAAGATAAAACCCCATGTAAATTCTGTGCCTATAAAGCGGTTTGCCACTTTGATGAGGCCATTGAAAATAATCATTACCGAATTCTTAAACCAGAGTCAAACGAAACCGTTTTTGAGTTAATTAGAAAGGACGGGCAGGAAAATGGATAATCTGCTTAATATTCCTCCAAAGCCGCAAGATTCAACTTGGACGGAAGATCAATGGAAGGCAATTATGGCGAAGGATCGAAACATCCTTGTAGCCGCTGCTGCAGGCTCAGGGAAAACAGCCGTGCTTGTCGAACGGATCATTCAGAAAATCCTTTCTCCTGATGATCCAGTCAATGTCGATGAATTATTAGTCGTAACTTTTACAAGTGCTTCTGCCGCAGAAATGCGTCATCGAATTGGCGAAGCTTTAGAAGCTGCAATCATTCATAATCCGAAATCCAGAAACCTAAGGACACAGCTCAGTCTATTAAATAAAGCATCTATTTCGACACTTCATTCCTTTTGCATGGAGGTAATCCGAAAATACTATTATTTAATTGATTTGGACCCGAGTTTTCGGATTGCCGACGAAACAGAAGCACAACTATTACGGGATGAAGTAATTGATGAGTTATTTGAGGATGAGTACGGCAAAGAAGGTAATGAGGCATTTTTTACTCTCGTTGATACCTTTACAAATGATCGAAGTGATGTTGACCTCCAGGAGATTGTCCGTGATATATATGATTTTGCGAGATCTAACCCCTTGCCAAATCAATATTTACAAAAGATTATTTCCATGTATGAGGTGGAGAGTATCACCAAGCTGGAAGAACTTCCATTTATCGAAGCACTGCTTTATGATGTTGAACTCCAACTGGAAGCAGCGAAGGAATTGATTAGGCAGGCACTTGAGATTACGAAGCTTCCAGGAGGGCCTGCTCCAAAGGCAGAAAATTTTGTGGATGATTTAAATGTGATTGATACTCTTATTTTTGCGCAAAAAGATTCTTGGGAAACACTTTATCAAGCAATAAAATCATGGGCATTTGGAAGGGCCAAAACAGTAAAAGGTGACCAATACGATAAGGCTCTTTCAGAAAAAGCGACGAAGCTTCGCGATAAGGCAAAGAAAAAAATTCAAGATCTTCAGGATCAGCTTTTTTCAAGAAAAGCCGGAAAGCTTTTTGCAGGACATGAGCAATATGCTCCCCATCATTCAAACACTAGTAAGTCTGGTTCAATCGTTTTCGGAGCGTTTTGCCGCAAAAAAACAAGAGAAAGGAATTGTAGATTATTCTGATTTGGAGCATTATTGCCTTGAAATTTTAACGAGCGGGACTAGTGAGGAGGGAGAATTATTTCCTTCAGATGCTGCAATCGCTTATCGCAGTCATTTTAAAGAGGTATTTGTTGATGAATACCAAGATACGAATATGGTGCAGGAAACTATTTTAAAGCTAGTTTCAAAGGATGATGGAGAAAATGGCAACCTTTTTATGGTGGGAGATGTAAAACAAAGTATTTATCGTTTCCGACTGGCGGAGCCTAATTTATTTTTAGGGAAATATAATAGCTTTACACATGATGGTTCCTCACCGGGCTTAAGGATTGACCTTGCACGGAATTTCAGAAGCCGTCATGAAGTATTAGATGCGACGAACTTTTTGTTCAAGCAAATAATGGGAGAAAAAGTAGGAGAAATCGAATATGATGAAAGGGCTGAATTAAAGCCTGGTGCATCATATCCTGAAAATGAAGCCTATTCGGTTGAACTGTTGCTGATGGACCTTGAAGAAGGAAATGAGAAGGCCGTTGAAAAAACAGAGGAAGAGTCTCCTGCAGATGAAGAATTTGATCCTGAAGATTTAGAGAAATCACAGCTTGAAGCTAGGATGATGGCAGGGAAAATTAAAGAACTAATCCAGGAGGGCTCGCAGGTATATAATCCAAAAACAAAATCAATGCGTCCTCTAATGTACCGGGATGTTGTGATTCTCCTTCGTTCAATGACATGGGCACCGCAGATCATCGAAGAATTTAAACAGCGCGGTATCCCTGTTTATGCCAATTTATCAACAGGCTATTTTGAAGCAACAGAAGTTTCGATTATGATGTCTTTATTACGGGTTATTGATAACCCTGTGCAGGATATTCCATTAGCTGCGGTATTAAGATCTCCTATTGTTGGCTTAAACGAAACTGAATTAGCGAAAATCCGAATTTATCAAAAAAGCGGAGCATTTTGGGATGCTGTCTCGAAATTTTGTCGGCAGGCGCCCTTGGAAGAAGAAGAAGGATTTTATGAAAAAGTCCGTTCTTTTTATGAGCTGTTAGGAAAGTGGCGGACGATGGCTCGGCAAGGGTCTCTCGCTGATTTAATTTGGCAATTATATCGGGATACACAGTTTTATGATTTTGTCGGCGGTCTCCCTGGAGGAAAACAACGGCAAGCGAACTTAAGGGCTTTGTATGATCGTGCAAGACAATATGAAGAAACATCTTTCCGCGGATTGTTTCGCTTTTTACGTTTTATTGAAAGAATGACAGAAAGGGGCGGTGACCTCGGTGCTGCCCGTGCGTTGGGGGAACAAGAGGATGTAGTTCGCATCATGACTATTCACAGCAGTAAAGGGCTTGAATTTCCGATCGTTTTTATTGCTGGGTTAGCGAAAGACTTTAACATGAAGGATATACGTAAATCCTATATGCTCGATAAAGAATACGGATTTGCGGCAAAGTATGTAAACGTGGAAAAAAGATTTTCATATCCTTCATTGCCTCAGCTTGCTTTTAAACGGAAAAAGAAAATGGAAATGCTTGCAGAAGAAATGAGAATTCTTTATGTTGCTTTAACAAGGGCAAAAGAGAAGCTCTATTTACTTGGATCAGTAAAGGATGCTGCTAAACAGATCGATCAATGGATGGAAGCTGCCTCCAATCATGAATGGCTGTTGAAGGATTATGTAAGAGCTTCTGCAAAAGGTTATCTTGACTGGATTGGGCCTGCGCTTATCCGCCATCGAGATATGCAGGATTTAGTTCAAAAAGTGTCAGACGGCCAGCAAGTTTGGAACGGTATAAGCGAACATCCTTCAAAATGGACGGTCAAGCGACTAACAAGGGAAGATTTAAAGAAACAAAAGATAATAGAAGAATCGGGCGATGATGACTTTTTAAACTTGGTCATGGAAATGAAGGATGTCCCTGTCCAATCTCCATTTGCAGAAGAGGTAAATCAACGCCTGTCCTGGAGATATTTATATTCGGATGCCTCCAGCCATCGCTCCAAACAATCAGTGACAGAGATCAAAAGGCAGCGGGAAGTTTCTGATGAATACAGCGGAACGGAATTGGTCCGAAAATTTAAAAAATCAGTTTTAGCTCGTCCACGATTTATGCAAGAAAAATCATTGTCGCCTGCAGAGCGAGGAACAGCGATGCATTTGGTGATGCAACACGTGGATTTGTCCAAACCGATTAGCACGGAAACGATTAAGGAGCAACTCCAATGGATGATTAATCAGGAGCTCATGACCGAAGAACAAGCACAGGTCACTAACCCGGAACTTATTTTCCAATTTTTTGAGTCACCAATAGGAAGAAGATTGGTCTCATCAAAAAATGTTCAACGTGAAATCCCTTTTACGTTAACATTAGATGCGAAAGAAGTTTATATGGATTGGAAAGAAGAACAGGAGCAGGTATTTGTTCAAGGTGTGATTGACTGTATTTTCGAAGATGAAAGTGGGCTTGTTCTACTTGATTTTAAATCAGATGGAATCAATGATCGTTTTAAAGGTGGATTTGAACAAGCAAGACCAACACTTGAGAAACGTTATAAACTGCAAATTGATTTGTACACAAAAGCTATTGAGAAAATTTGGAAAAGAAAAGTGGACGAAAGGTATTTGTTCTTCTTTGATGGAGCCCACTTCTTAAAATTAGAAAAGGAACATTAACTACTAAAAAGACATAAACCATCACTTGGCTTATGTCTTTTTTAGTTATTTCCCACCGTTGGCTGGTCGATCAGATTTGTATCAACCACATTTGTACCATTTATTCCATTATTTGTGACAATGAAACCGCCAGTATTGAAGCCGCCAGAACCAGCATAGGTCTTCATGCTGCTTTTGGGGGAGATCCAAGCAGTATCACCAAATTGGACGACACCTCCGCCTACATTTATGATTTGTACTGGTCCAATAATCGCAGGCATGACAAACATCCTTTTCTATAAATTCTTTGGGCCATAAGGTAAAGCATGCTTCTCCTATCTGCTTTGCTATCTTTGTCGTGGAAGCAATTGACGGATATGTTTAACTCTTGCTTCCATTGAAATGGTTTGGCTGTTTCCAACATGTAAGACCGCAGATGAAGAAAAACCGATCACATTTACATGATTTACTTTGATGATTGGATTAAGATGATGTGTTTGAGAGCAGAAGTTTTCAGTAATAGGTGTAAATGGGATAGACTCGGAAAATACAGAATATGCTGCAAAGTTTCCCTCATTCCCATAATCCTGCTCCTCCTCCCGCTGTACAGCCAAGGCACGTGATAATCCATTAATAATGCAGGAATCTCCAAGCTGTAGGACTGAAGAATAGGAAGCAACCTTTACATTTATTGTATTTACATAAGAGCTTCGTGATAGCATGATCAGGTCGCTTCCGCTGTTAATGGGACGAATGGACCGATAATCAATGATTCAGGCGGGGTATCAAAGGTTGCAGCGAGCTGAATGGTTTGCGTATCACCAACCATGAGCAGCGAGGCGCTTGCCACCCCAATGACTCGGATCGTGTCAACGCAAATATCTCGGTTATAAACTTCAAATATCATTGCTGGTTCATTCCTTTCATATTTTCAGGTAAGTGTTGAAAAAAGGTGAGCACTCCATTTTGGATTTCTTGTTTAATGGCATGTAAAATATTTTCATGGATGACATTGTCATTTTCCTCAGTTCGATTTTGTGCTGCAGCCGCTTTTAAATGAAAATCAATTCGGCTGGGAAGCTGCTTTTTAATATCCTCTTTGATAAAGGATAAATAAGCATCATTTGGCTGGATATTTAATTTCATTTGTGTTTCTGTGATTATGTTAGGTAAATCTGTTTCTAAATAGTTGTATATGGAATCTTCTATTTCCATTGATCGCTGCATTTGGGCTTTAGGATCAACAGGCATATTCATGCCTGCTTGATTAATGGCTAAATCCTCAATTCCTTGTAAATCAGAAGGATTCAAACCGATATTTAATGTACCTTCAACCGTTTCAATCTTTAATTGATCAAACTTGTACTCGATTGTACCAACATGAATGGGCGGCTTATCTTTTAATTGCTTTAAATCAGCTGCCATTTGTTTTACCAGTTGCTCTAATTGAGCGATCCGTCTTTCTTGTGCTTGCACACATTGCTGCAGCCATTGGATGTATTGGGAATAGTCCTGATACATATCATCCCCCCCGAAAAGGTCCGACTTACCTTACTGGTGCTTGTAACGGAACGGCAGGTGCCAATAGTGGAGGAGTAGTTGGTGGTGTACCAGGTTTAAGGGCTTGAGGAGCTGCTTGGGTAAATCCTCCAGTATTATACAGATGTGCGGTTGGTTTCACGATGCCTGCACTGCCAATTTGTAAGACTGAAGCATTGGTAATTCCTCCGATTTTGATAAAATGGATCTTAATACACTGTTGAATATAAAAATTCATTAAGAATCACCCTTAGGCTTAAGCATTGAGAATGATTCCTTGGTCTAAGGAATCAGGATCATTTGTATTTGTTGAGCTTTGTGTATTTTGCAGGCGCAAACTTTCACCCGTGTTAAATGAACCAGCACCGGAAAAAGTTTTTGCATTAGATAATGGCATCATTTTGTAGACATCACCAATATGAAAAATAGAACTGCTCCCGAGTGTAATCACTTGGGCAACCCCGACAATAGCTGGCATTTTTCTGCACCCTTTTCGTATATGTTATTTCTTATATGGTATGTATAGGCGAATATAATGTGATTCATTCGCCCAAAAAATTAGTGTCACCAAAAATATTCTAACAAGTGGGTTACTTTCAGAAGGGTTAAACATATAAGGAGAAAAATTATGATTCCTCAAAACCGTATATTAGCTTTAGATGTGCTCAGAGGGATTGCTTTATTTGGCATCCTGATGGTTAACATAATGTCCTTTCTATCACCGATTCTGTACATTAATCCATTGCAATGGTGGACATCGACAGGTGATCATCTTACATATTTGATGATCGATCTTTTCTTTCGGTCGAGTTTTTATCCGCTCTTTTCACTTCTATTTGGCTATAGTCTAATGATCTTTCGTGAACGGGCCCTCGCAAAAGAACTGCCCTTTAACAGGCTGATCTTAAGAAGATTTTCCTTTCTATTTATGACCGGCTTTATTCATGTGTTATTTATTTGGCATGGGGATATATTAATGGTTTATGCTGTAATCGGTTTTTTTACGCTGCCATTTTTAAAAATGCCCCCCAAACTTTTGCTCATGTTTGGATGTGTACTATACTTACTTGCAAATAGTTTTTTTGCTATTTTTCTAGCTTTGTCAGGCTTCCTGCACCTTGGAACGAATGAACCTGCTCGAAATTATAAACTAATAAACACCATCGTACACATATATCAACAAGGTACATATAGAGAGATTACCAGACAAAGAGTGCAGGATTGGATGGTCGAGTATAATCCGCAAGCCATTATTTTGCTTTTCTTTACTGTGTTCCCCTTATTTTTAATTGGAGCGGGATTTTCTAAATTAAGATTGCTTGAACGGATCGAAGAGTATGGAAGCAAGTGGAAAAGAGTCTTTGTGTGGACACTTCTTCTTGGTATAATGATTAAATTTCTCCCTTACATTTTTGGAGAAATGAAGGCACTGATCTATATCCAGGATGTTTTTGGAGGATGTTGCCAGGCAATTTCCTATGCATGTTTAGTTGTCGTTTTACTTAAGAAAAAAAGAACAGCTAAGTTTTTTATGATTTTTTCGTTTGCAGGCAAAATGTCACTAACGATTTACCTGCTGCAATCAGGAGTGGCATCCATTCTATTTTATGGCTACGGGCTGCAGTTATTCGCCAGGGTTTCCTTACTTAGCGGAAGTATTTTAGTCTTGGCGATATATGGCGTTCAAGTAGTATTCTGTACTTTCTGGCTCAAGTATTCTTTCAATGGACCAATTGAATGGCTTTGGCGCAGTTTTACTTATTTTAGGTTTCTTAAGTGGAAACGTTAAACTAAAAAACAGGTAAATTTACCTGACTAAAAGCTAAAAATATGAATTTCAGCCTGTTTTTTCATAATTCTTAATAAACGCACATATAATCCTATTGAAAAAATTAAAATGAGTCTAAATACCTATTGTGTTTTAAAATAAAACGGTCCTTTTGATGCATGTTCGAAAGGGAAAAACGTTCTATTATATGGGTAAGAGATCGGTTGGAGTATTAAAACTGAGTCTCGATAAAGGCAAAACTGATGAAAATCAGTGACGCAAAGCTACAGGGGCTAAGGTGCTTTTGCACTATGCCAGCCAGTTACCGAAGGATCAGGGTACTTCACCTAGACGTACGTATGTTTAGTTATGCCCCCCTTTCGGTAAAGGCGGGGTTATTTACGTTGTATGGAGGTGAAACCTGATGAGAGTCGTGAACCTGTCAACTGGGACGGAAGTAGCAAACACGATTGCAACAGCAGAAACTTTTTTCACAAGATTAAAAGGGCTGATGTTTTCAAAAAGTTTGCTTACAGGACACGGCTTGCATATTAAACCCTGCCGATCGATCCATACATTTTTTATGAACTATCCAATTGATGTTCTCTATTTAAGTGAACAGCTGGAAGTAGTGGGCATGGACGTGGAAATGAAGCCTTCAGCAGTTGGAAAGTATCAGCCTAAGGCGTTCTCTGTTTTGGAGCTGCCAGCGGGAACCATTCAGGAAACAAAAACAAGAATCGGCCATTATTTATCGATAAATTGAAAGGGGTTTTTATCATGTTGAAAAAAATTAAAGCTTTGTTTGTAGAAGAAGAAGGACAAGGTATGACAGAGTATGGATTGATTTTAGGATTGGTTGCAGTAGGAGCAATAGCAGCATTAATTCTATTGAGAGACAAAATCAAAGGAATATTCGACAGTATTACTGGCCAACAAATTACTGGATAATATAGTTTTTCTATCAGATGATAAAGAGCTCTGCGACCGTGTGTTGCAGAGCTCTTTTAAAGAAAGGTCATTTTTTTATGTTAGGAGATATGGATATGTTCCTTAATCTATTATTTTTCATTACATTGACGATATCGGTTTATACAGATCTAAAAAGCAGAAAAATATATAATAAGGTCCTTTACCCCGTTCTTCTAATCATACTGATTACCCGCCTCGTTTTAAATGGCACAGATGGACTAGCGGGAGCTATCATTGGTTTTTTCACAGGGATGGGTATTTTGATCGTCCCTTTTTTCCTTGGCGGCATCGGCGCCGGAGATGTGAAACTGCTTGCCTTAGCAGGAGCTTTTAAAGGCTGGGTATTTGCCCTTTATACTGGCATTTATATGGCCATCTTTGGCGGAGTTATTGCGTTATTCATCATCTTATTTGGAAAAGGTTTGATAAAAAAAATAGTGATTTTCCTCCACGGAGCGAAATATATGCAAAACATGTCGTATCTATTTAATAGGAAAACGACCTATCCTTATGGAGTGGCCATTGCAGCTGGTGCCATTTGCGCATTTTTCCTCGAAGGGAGAGTGGTATTTTGGTAAAAAAGTGAAAAAGCTTGCTATGCAGGAGGAGGGTCAATCGCTTGTTGAATTTGCCCTTATTGTTCCCGTCTTTTTACTAATGCTAGTCGGTATGATTAATATTGGTTTCATACTCTATAATTATTTGAGCTTAAACTTGACGGCACAAGAAGCCTCCCGCCTGGCAGGCCTCGGCAAAACAGATGCGGACATTACCCAATTTGTTCAAAATCAATCGACGGTAACTCACCCTTCTGATATTACGATCACCATATCTCCCAATCAAACTTCCCGTGTATCCGGGAGCTATGCGACCGTAACATTGTCTTATCCGATGGCTGACATTACCCCCGTATTTGATCAATTCCTCTCTCCTTACAACCTAAATGCGAAATCAACGATACGTGTAGATTAAAAATGGAGAATAGGAGGATAAAGGTGGGTCTAATAAAAAAAAAGACGGTTACTTTATTGCGAAATGAGCAAGGAAATATAATGGTCCTTTTTGCATTTTCGATGGTATTGATATTTGGTATGGTTGGCCTCGTTGTTGATATCGGTATGGTTTACAAGGAAAAAAGTGATTTGAAAAAAGTTGCAACAACGGCGGTCTTGTCCGGTGCCCAGGAACTCCCAAACGGAGATCCAGCACGTGTACAAAACGTCGTCAACACGATTTTGTTATCTTATCAAGAACAATCGAGTCTGCAAAATATGCAAATCGATATGAACCAGCAAGTTAAGGTTTCACTAAAAAAAGCAGTCCCACTGCTATTTGCCAGAATCTTTGGCTTTGACAGCATAACGGTTCAAGAAAGTGCAACGGCAAAACTTTATCCAATTGGCGGAATCCTTGGGGCTACACCGCTTGGCATTGACCAATCAATAGCCATCACATACGGCCAAACCATGTCACTTAAAGTTGGGGCTGGAGATTCTACGAGCGGAAATTTTGGGATTTTGGCTCTGTCAGGCCCAGGTGCGCGTAATTATGGAGATACATTAAAATATGGATTTGATCAGCCTGTTTCCGTTGGCAAAGTTGTACCAACACAAACAGGAAATATCGCAGGCCCCACGCAAGATGGTGTCAATTATCGTATAAATCAATGCCCAAATCCTAGCGGAGATATGACGGTTCGAAATTGTGCACGCATACTCCCCGTTATTGTATATAAACCAAATATCTCCAGTAACAATACAATTAGTAGCATCACTGTAACCGGTTTTGCTTTTTTTTACTTACTTAATCCGATGAGCTCTACGGATACAACGATTACGGGTAAATTTATCCAGCGTGTGGATATTGGAACATATGGAGCTGCAAGTTTGGACAGTGGAGCCTACATGGCAAGGCTTGTAGAGTAGGAGAATGGAATATGAAAAAAAAGACAATATTTTTGCTCTCGATTATGATGGCTGGATTGGCGACTTTTCTTTTTTATCAATATACGAACCAATTATCAAAGCAAACATCTGGCCAGATGAAATCGGTTGTCGTTGCAGCTGTGCCCATTAAAAAGGATACGCAAATTACAGCCAACATGCTGAAGAAAATAAAAGTACCAGTAAAAAGTGTTTATCCTAATGCAGTCCAGGATGTTGCCGGCATCATGGGTCAATATTCTGCGGACGATATTGCAACAGATGAAGTAATTTTAAAGCATCATCTTCAATCATTGGAGGAAGCCACAACTCTAACTGGGAAAATTAAGGGAGATAATCGTGCTGTTACCCTTCCGGGAGGAAAAATAGAAACAGTAGCCAATATGATTGACCCTGAAGATACGATCGATATTATTTACACCGGGCCTTCACTGGACCCCAACGCTGCTAAACCGGCCGATACGGAAGTTCTACAGGAAAACGTTAGAGTTTTGGCTGTTGGAAGGCGTATGAAAACGACGGATGCATTTGCGGAGTATGATTCAATAACTGTTGAGGTAAAACAGACTGACGCAGTAAAGTTGATAAAGGCTTCAAAAACAGGTGCTCTTAATTTTATCCTGCATAGCAAAAGAAAAACATCAGATACACTAGTGGAGGGTTCATAATGATAGATCCAGGTTTACAGAAGCAAAGCCGGAAAGGAAAAATGGTTGTCATTTGCAGCGCAAAAGGCGGAGTCGGTAAAACAACTTTAGCCGTTAATCTTGCAATTGCTTTGCATAAAAAAAAGCTGCAAATCGCTTTAATGGACGGTGACTTCCAATTCGGAGATGTAAATGTAGCCATGGATATTGAATCTTCTTTTTCCATCAGTGACGTTGCTGAGAGGTTTGAGACACTAGATTCATTTAGTTTAAATAATTACTTGTTTAAACATACAAGTGGTGTACGTATTTTACAAGCCCCTGAAAGGCCGGAATTGGCTGATTTAATAACACCAGAAATTATCAATGAGGTTACAGATTTTATTTTAGAAGACTATCACTATCTTATTGTCGATACCGGGGTTGGTTTGAATGACCAAACACTCGCGTTGATTGAAAAAGCAGATGTGATCCTTCTCATGACAACATTAGAGCTTATTGCTATCAAAAACACAAAACGAATGCTGCAAATTCTTCAAACCCTGGAAATGGATGAAAAGGTTAGCATTGTCTTAAATCGTTCTACAATGGAAAGTATCATTCAAATCGATCAAGTACCGCAAATTTTACAAATGGACCATATCTATTCTATTCCCAATAATTTTCAAGTAGCGTCAAAATCATTAAATCTTGGGATTCCTTTTGTTATCAACCAGCCAAGCTGTGATCTTGCTAAAGCAATCTTTAAAATTGCTCAGCATCTGGATTCCAATGAGCCTATGGCATTACAAAAAAGGCAGACCTTACTGGAAAAGATGCTTTCAGGAAATAGAAAGAAAAGGAGAGAATAACCATGGGACTGTTAGAAAAAATGAAAGAAAAGACTAATGGTTCCCCCGCAGCCTATGGGAAAAGCAACGGTGCACTGCACCAAATAATCACAGAAAAAGAGTCTGTACCATTAGAGGTGGTTTCTGATAAGGCAGTAGTTTCCTTATCAAAACAAATAGATAAGAATGACCTTGAGCCTGAACAAGAAAACCAAAAGAAAAATGAAAAACGTATGGAAGAACAAATAGCAGCCCCACAACCAAATAAAAAGACAACAGAAAAAACATTGAAGACAAAAATGAAAAGTATTCTGACTACCAGCAGTTCTCCTCCAATAAATGAAAATAACCAAAAGTTAAAAGAAGAATTACAGAAAAAGATTTTAGAAGGGTTTACCTATGAGAACCAGGAAGAAATCACTTCTAAACTTGAAGAAATGGCTATCGAAATCATTCAGGATGATGATGCGTTAAAAGGAAGTGTTGACCGCCGAGTAGTCATAAACGAGTTGGTTAACGACATTACCGGCTTTGGCCCAATCAACCCCCTTTTAGCTGATTCAGACGTTAGTGAGATCATGGTCAATGGTCCTGACCAAGTATATGCAGAAAGAAAAGGAAAGCTGGAATTAACGGATATCAGATTTAGAGATTATGAGCATGTCATGAATATTATTGAAAAAATTGTTGCTCCGTTGGGCCGACGGATTGACGAGAGCAGCCCGATGGTGGATGCCCGCTTGCCAGATGGCTCTCGGGTTAATGCAATAATTCCCCCTTTAGCTTTAAATGGACCGACAGTCACCATTCGGAAATTTGCTAAAGATCCATTTAAAATTTCCGATTTAATACGCTTTGGAACTTTAACAGAAGAAATGGCTGCATTTATCGATGCATGTGTAAAAGCAAGATTAAATATCTTTGTCAGTGGTGGTACTGGCTCCGGTAAAACGACAACCTTGAATGTATTTTCTTCCTTTATACCAAATGATGAACGGATTATTACAATAGAGGATGCTGCAGAGCTGCAGCTTGGGCAGGAGCATGTCGTATCACTTGAAACAAGGCCTCCGAATATGGAAGGAAAAGGTGCCATTACGATTCGCGATTTAGTTCGGAACTCATTACGGATGAGACCAGAGCGCATCGTCATCGGAGAAGTTCGTGGAGCAGAAGCACTCGATATGCTGCAGGCAATGAACACGGGCCATGACGGTTCATTGGCTACCGGTCACTCCAATAGTCCACGTGATATGATCTCTCGGTTAGAGACAATGGTATTGATGGCAGGAGTAGATCTTCCACTCAGAGCGATCCGTGAACAAATTGCCGGAGCACTGGACCTGATTGTACAGCAATCCCGATTAAAGGACGGCTCACGTAAAATAGTAAATATCACCGAGGTACAAGGGATGGAGGGCGATATCATTGTTCTCCAAGACATTTTTGCTTTTGAGCAGCGGGGGCTGGATTCCAATGGAAAAATTATTGGGAAGCTTGTACCAACAGGAGTGCGTCCCGCTTTTTATGAACGGCTGGAAAGTAGCGGAATTCATATTCCTCCAACCGTTTTCTTTGAAAAGGAGGGTTAAGCTTCTTGTTTACAATCAGTATGTATGTTTATTTATTATTTCTTTTATTTGTTTTCTTCTTTTTTTTCTTTTTGCTTCAGCTATTTGTGCCGAAAAAACAGTTAATAGAAAGACGTCTGAAATTTTACTTGCTGCAAGATCATCCTGCAGCAGCACAAGAGGGTACGCAGGAAAAAAGGCAAAAGCAAGAAACCATTAGTATTAAGAACAACATTAAGATATACAACGAAAAACTAAAAAAAGTAATGAATAAAAGAAAATCCAGTGTAAAGGTGGAGCAGTTACTCAAAAGTGCCGGATTTGCCTGGACCTTCGGAGAATATGAGGCTTTTCGTTGGATTTTTGCCTTTATTTTGGGAGGTATTCTGTATTCCCTGACAGGGCAACTCTTGATTGTGTTCATTGGATTTATAGCAGGTTTTTTGTATCCCAAGCTATTGTTACATTCAAAAAGAAAAAAACGAATCAACAAATTTAATGATCAGCTTCAGGATATGATTACAACAATTATCAGTTCGATGCGAGCGGGATATAGCTTTAATCAAGCATTAATAGCAGTGGCAGAGGAATCCTCTTTCCCACTGAAGGAAGAAATTGAAACAGTGCTAAAGGAAATGAAATATGGAGTTAGTACAGAAGATGCCCTTCATCGTTTATACGAAAGAGTGCCCAGCAAGGACTTGGATATCATGATCCAGGCGATCTTAATCCAGAGACAGGTTGGCGGAAATTTGGCAACTGTTTTAAGCATTATCGTCGATACGATTCGTGAAAGGCAAAAAATTCACGCCCAAATTAAGGCACTCACCGCTCAAGGGAGGATGTCAGGCATTGTGATTGGAGCCCTTCCAATTGCCTTAGGGGCATTATTGTATATCATTCAGCCTTCCTATATCGGCATCTTTTTTAAAGATCCTATCGGTATCATACTAATTTCTGCCGCTCTTTTATCAGGTATTCTAGGATTTTTATTGATTCAAAAGTTAACTAAAATCGAGGTGTAATTATGCTATATGCTGCCTTTTTTTTCGCCATTTTCCTCCTTATCTTTGGACTGCTGTTCATTCCACTGAACAAAAAAAACCAAGTAAAACATCGAATTGAACAGTTAATGAGTGAGAATAAATCAAATCTTAAAATTTTGCCAAGTGAACATGAAGATAAAAATAATAAAGAATCCTTTCGAAATCGAATCTTACTACCTCTTTGGATGGAAGCAAAAAAAAGCTTTTCCAAACGATTGCCTAATAAACAAGTAGAAAAGCTGGATAAGCAATTAATACAAGCAGGCAATCCGTTTCATATGAAGGCAGCTGATTATCGAATGGTACAATTGGCCGTTATGATTGGAATGACTGTCTTATCCTTTTTTTATGGATTGTTACTGGGTGTCCAAGGCGCTTCATTATTCATTTTTCTATTTGTTGGATTAGTGATAGGCATGGTCTTGCCGCGCCATTACTTGAAAATGAAAATGGCCAAGCGAAAAAAACTTGCAGCAAAGGAATTACCTGATTTCGTAGATTTATTATTAGTATGTCTGGAAGCAGGTTTAGGCTTTGATTCTGCAATAACTAAAGTAATTGGAAAACAAGAGGGTGTTCTTGCCGGGAATTCCAGCGCTGCCTTGAGGAATTACGTCTCGGCTTAAGCCGCAAAGAGGCATTAATAGGCGTACGGGATCGTTTGGAAGTAGAAGAAATTTCGGTATTTATCAATAGTGTGCTACGTGCAGAGAAGCTTGGTGTCGGAATGGTACAGGTCCTGCGAATCTTAAGTAGTGATGTCAGGGAGCACAGGCGCCAAAAAGCTGAGGAAACAGCTATGAAAGCTCCTATAAAAATCCTGTTTCCATTAATATTCTTTATCTTTCCGAGTCTTTTTATTGTAATCCTTGGTCCAGTTGCTATTCAGCTTTTTCACCAATTCCATAAATAGAGAAATTTTCCAAAGGAGGTTGGGGTCATTTGTTTCGAGCTATTTATCTATTCTTAATCATCTTCCCTTTTTTAGTTATCCCGTATGATGAATATATAACGGTTATGAAGATGGGACTCCTCGCCTATCTTTCATTATCCATTTGGATCCTGATGTTTTTAAAATGGTACAGACAAAAAATGCTTCCTTTTGAGAAAAAACTTTACCCTCCGGAGCTTTTTCTTATTGCGTTTGCCGTTTGGGCAGCATTATCCGCTTGTTTATCGAACCATCCTTATATTGCCCTATTTGGAATGATTAAAAGGCATGAGGGCCTTTTAGCATTGTATTCTTATTTTACAATCTTTTTTATAACTTTACGTTTTGCTCCAATCGAAAAATATAAATCTTTGCTAACAGGGCTCGTTAGTATGTCTATTATTGCGGGAATATATGGAGTTCTCCAGAAATTTCCTTTATACTTTCTTCTTCCTGATCCGGGGCGAGTGGAGTCATTCTTTGAAAACGCAAATTTTTTTGGAAGTTATCTTGTAATCATGCTTTTAACGGCAACAGTATTGATGCTATTGGCAAAAAGCAGAAAAGAAATTACTCTATTCATCTTGATTGCAGATTTGCTTTTTTTAAATACATTGTATACAGGAACGCGAAGTGCCTTAATTGGTATCCTTGCCGGGGTGTTATTTTTTAGTGTGTTTATTTTAAAAAATTCCCCAAATAGGTTAAAGCGATATATATGGCTTCTTTTTACCTTTTTCATTATATTTGGGATTGTGAATGTGATGGAAGGCAACGTCTATTTACTTAGAGTGTTTAGTATTGCCGATAGTGCAAAGCAGGCATTACATAACGATGGGGACGCCGGAAGCTATCGCTGGAAAATATGGCAGCTTGCATTGCCATTAGTAGGAAAATACCCTTTGTTTGGGTCGGGACCGGATACATTAGTCTATGTATTTAATCAGGGTGCTTTTCGCAACTTCATTCATGTAAAGGACGCTCTCGTTGATAAAGCACATAACGAGTATTTACAAATATCCATTACCATGGGAATACCCGCACTCCTGTTTTATTTAGGATTTTTAAGCACCGTTCTAAGGTCAATTTGGAAAGCCATATGGAAGAGCAGCGGCGAAAAACAATTATTATTGGCAGGCTTCTTCGCCATTTTGATTGGATATATCGTTCAGGCATTTTTTAATATTAGTGTAGTGCCTGTAGCACCATTTTTCTGGTTCATGCTCGGGATGGCTTATAGGCTTTCGTATACAGAAACATTTACAATTGAAAGCCACACCCATATGTCAACAATTCCACTCTCTTAGGAATTATTGGAAAAATGAAGCTAAATAAAGCATAAGTGCCATAAAGATTCTCCTCTTTGTCACTTTCCGTTTAATCTGGAGATGACCCGCATGATTGACAAAGTTAACTTCAGCATTGGATCGCTAGCCTTCCCAACTACATCAAGTCTGTCAATTTCGGAATGCAAAGTTTGAGTTAACACTATGCAAGACGTATTTTTAGTTTTTGGGGACTGTCTATGATATGATATTTCATAATATATGGACTTGCCAGAAGGAGGAAAATTTATATGAACGGCCATATTACTGACGCCCATATAACTACATGGTTTTTGACATTGGTTTTATTTTTGATTGCACTAAGCTTAAACAAAAGCGGAAAAGCGAAGGGTTTTAAGATCCTTCATATGATTATCAGAGTTTTTTACTTACTGATTATATTAACT
Organism: Neobacillus sp. PS3-12; assembly: GCF_030915385.1. Taxonomy (GTDB): domain Bacteria; phylum Bacillota; class Bacilli; order Bacillales; family Cytobacillaceae; genus JAEVLT01. The sequence continues at coordinate 3,780,458 of NZ_CP133268.1, forward strand.
GGCGGGATGCTGCTTTTTTCGATTTACCAAATTAGCTTTTTGTATATTTTAAAAGTAATTGTTGGACTTTGGATTATTTCTTTATTTGAAATGATTCTGATAAAAGCGGGCAAAAAAAAGGAAACAAAGGGTATGTGGATTCAATTTATCATTGCGTTTTTACTAGTGTTGTATTTAGGCTTTAAACTACCGCTAGGAATTCATATTTTCTAATGAAAAAAGGCTGCAGATCTGCAGCCTTTTTGTTTATCTTTTTTGCTTTCTTCTCTTAATTATGAAATATAGGAAAGTGAAAAACGCAATATAGACTGCTGTAATTGCAGCGGTGAGCGGGAGGTTGATTCCTGATTTGTTTGCCAGTACATAAATTTCTGCATTGTCACGGTCAAGAATGATTTTATACTGGTGTTGATTGCTTTTTGCGACATCTCCGTTTAATAACCCGCGCAATTCTTTTCCATCTTCAATTTGTTTGTTTGATAGAGTAACCTGTTGAGATTTACTGGTATTATTAATGGCAATGACAGAGGTCTCATTTTGATAGACACGTTTATAGACGATCATGCCATTTTTTTCATAAAGTTTTTCAAATGTACCTCTTTTTAATGACGGAAGCTGGTTTCTTAATTGGCCCAGCTTAGTGATATAGTCAATTAAATCTTTATTTGCTCGGAAATTCATTTGTCGGTGGTTATCTGGAGCCTTGCCGCCGTTTAAAGCAATTTCTGAACCGTAATAGATAACAGGAATTCCTGGAGTTGTGTATAAATAAGTTAAAGCCATCTCCCATCGAGATCCAGGATACTGTTTATTGGAAACGATATCCTTTGTAAATCTAGTTGTTTGCGTGTCATCCATATAGGTTCCCATTAAATAGGGATTAGGGGTGCTCTGCTTCGTTTTTTCCCAATCAGAGAATAAATGATTTAATGATAGGTCTGTTGAAGCAAACCCCTTTCTTAAGTCCATGTTTAACTTTGAATCTGTAAAGCCATCCAAACCAGTGGATTTGTATAGATTTACGACATTTGGATCATCAGATTGGACATCTCCAAGTAAATAAAAGTCTTTTTTTGCGCTTTTTACAGCTTTGGAAAAAGTTGCCCAGAAAGCTGGCGGAACGAAATTGGCACCTGTTAATCGATACCCGTCAATATTTGTTTCTTTGATCCACCACTTTGCGGCATCTACTAAATAATTCGTGACTTCTGGATTTTCCTGATTTAAATCGGGCTGTCCATCAATCCAACTATTTTCAAGAACCTGTTGGTTATCAGATGATACATTTCCTTCTTGCTTGGGGTGAAACCAATTTTGCTTTGTCGGGTCATTTACCCATGGGTGTGTAGGGGCTACACTATTTGCAACAAAATCAATCATGATCTTGATTTGACGCTTATGTGCTTCATTAACTAGTTTTTTAAATGTTTTGATCGAACCAAAATGCTCATCTGTCTTGTAATAATTTTGAACTGAATACCCATCGTAACCTTTTGCGGCAGTATTTAAAATGGGTGTCAGATCAATGGCTGTAAAGCCCATAGCTTTTATATAATCCAGTTTATCGATAATCCCCTGAAAATCGCCTCCATTATAAGCGAGGGGATTTTTTGTATCCACATCAGGAGCATTATTCGAATCGCCATCATTAAAACGGTCCACCATTATGTAGTAAATCGACTCATCCTGCCACTTTCTGTCTGTTTTTTTTACAGCTGCAGAAGCAGGTACTGTTGAAAAGACAAAAAGGATGATGGCAAATAATAAGAAAGCAGCTTTTTTCAAATGATTAATCCCTCCTCATCAAAGGAAAGAGAAGTCCTTCCTTATCTTCATTGTAATGTAATTGACGGAATTGTCCAATAATATAACATTCCTTGAATTGTAAAAAACTCTGCCCTTGAGTTGGCAGAGTTTGGGATCTATTCTATTCAGCAATATTGATATTGTAGGCTTTAAACCAAATATGAATTTGGGCAAGGTATGCCAATAATTGCGGACCTGTCATTAATTGACCAAACCATGGTTCTTTAAAGGAGTCTCCACCTGTTTCGACAATACTTTGTAAATAAGCCTTATCAAAAAACTCATGTAATACCGAAGATTTATCCTTTAAAATATCCTGCAGCATCGTTTGAACAGCCAATGTATATTGAGGATTATGGGTTTTCGGATATGGACTTTTTTTGCGGTACAGCACATCCTCAGGAAGAACACCTTCAAAAGCTTTCCTTAAGATTCCTTTTTCGCGGTTGCCGTACATTTTTATATTCCAAGGGATATTCCAGACATATTCAACCAAACGATGGTCGGCAAACGGCACCCGCACCTCTAAACTTGCACCCATGCTCATTCGGTCTTTACGGTCAAGGAGTGTTGTCATAAACCAGATCATATTTAAATAAAACAGCTGCCTGCGTTGTGCAGCCTCACCGCTTTCGCCATCCAAAACAGGTGTTTCAGCAATGGTTTGATTATATTTTTCCATTACATAATCCTGGATATTTAATTTATTCCGCCAATGTTCTTTTAAAAGATTCTGTCTTTCGTTAACGGAACGCATCCATGGGAATCCGTCGCGCTCCAAATCGGCTTTACGGTGAAACCATGGATATCCGCCAAAAATTTCATCTGCACATTCTCCGGAAAGACTCACAGTAAAATCCTTTTTGATTTCTTTACAGAACCAAAGCAGGGAAGAATCAACATCAGCCATTCCCGGGCAATCGCGGACATATACAGCTTCAATAAGGTCATAAGCTAATTGTTCCTGTGAGATTATTTTTTTATGGCTCTGGGTTTTATAGGCATTTGAAACCATTTGAATATAAACTTCATCCGAATTTGGTTGGAATTCATTTGCTTTAAAATGAACATCATTGCCTTCATAATCAATCGAATAGGTATGAAGCTGACCTTTTCCTTGGTCCTTAAAACCTGTTGCGGCAATCGCAGTAATGATACTCGAATCCAGCCCGCCGGATAAGAATGTACATAATGGTACATCAGAAACTAGCTGTCTTGTAACTGCATCGGTAACCAAGTACTTGATATGGTCAGCAGTTTCATCGGCAGTTTCCGTATGTTTACTGCTTTTAACGTTCCAATACCTCCAGATTTTGAGACCATTTCTGGTAAATGTAAGAGCATGCGCCGGTCTAAGTTCATTAATTCCTTTAAAAATTCCTGTTCCAGGTGACCTTGAAGGACCAAGACCAAATACTTCTGAGAGTCCCGATTGATCTACCACGGTACTGATTTCAGGATTGGCAAGAATCGCTTTTATTTCAGATCCAAAAATAAGTCCCTTGTTGTTTTCCGAAAAAAATAAAGGTTTGACGCCTAAACGATCGCGGGCAATGAATAGCTTTTCTTGTTCACGGTCCCAAATCGCAAACGCATATATTCCGTTTAGATGATTAACACATTCTTCCGCCCATTCTATATAGGCTGTTAACAGTACTTCTGTATCAGAATGACCCTTAAAAGAATATCCTTTAGTAAGAAGGGTTTTTCGCAGATCTTCTGTGTTGTACAACTCACCATTATAACAGATGGTATAAGTATTTCCTTTGATGGATGGCTTTGACATCGGCTGTCTCCCCCCTGAAGGATCAACGACAATTAACCTTTTATGACCAAAACCGACATGAAGATCATTCCAAATATTGGTTTCATCTGGTCCTCTTTTACTTAATGTATTAGCCATTTTTTCAATGGTTTTTGACTCTTTGCGCAAATCCCTATGAAAGTCAACCCAACCTGAAATCCCGCACATATTACAGCCTCCTCCCTCCAATGAATGGAGCAATCAAAATCAAATCTAAGGTGAATGTTTTATATACTATTCCGCCCATTTTAAATGGTTAATTGTCCAAAAAACGTTACCTGCGAAAATTGAAATGAAATGAACAGAACTTCTCATCTCATTCAAGGAAAAGTATAAAAACAGTGGAAGATGTCTACAAAGAAGAAGAAAGCATCAATCACGGAGGTTAAGTGATGAATCGACAGCAACGATTAAAACTCTATAATAATCAAGAAAGAGCTCATACAGAAGGAACCGTTGAACAAATCAACGATCAATGGATTTTCTTTGATGCGGAGACAGAGGAAGCATCATTAATGGAGGATTTCCTGCAGCAAGACGTTGAAATATTCCGCTTAAACCGCTGGAAAAGTGGAGTGTTGGTTGAGGCAGGGAAAATTTCCATTGGAAAGGAAATCTTGCTGTTACGTGATCATGATCTTTTAAGGGTTCGGAAACATATCATTTATTCTCTAGAAAGATTATTGGATAGCATGAATGATGATGCCTTTTTCCAATTTGTGACGACGCTTAACTCCTTAGACTTTTCTCTCTATGATTGTCTTTACTGCTATAATCATTTGACATTCTTAACAGATGATACGCGTAAAGATGGAGTTAACTTTATTGTTTTTGATAATCAAATACAAATTTGCAATGTGCAGCATCATTTTTGTTATTTCGAAAAAGTAAGTGACCGATTTGAATTCACTTTAAATACGGGAAAACGGTTAATTATTGAAAAACTCATATCTTAAACAAAGGGAATCCCTAAAAATGAAGGGATTCCCTTTGTTTAGCTACCAATATATTTGGAATAAACTGTTTTTGCTTTGGAGATATCATTTGTACCATGCACTAACACACGTGAGTCGGTGAAGACGACGATGGTTATTTGCTGATCATCCTCAGGTGAGAAGCGAAGTAAAAAGTCGTTGGCAGCAACTTTGCCACTTTTTTGTAGCTGCCCGGCTAAGCTTTTTAAATCCACTTTTGCCTTTTTTCGATAATTAATTTGAACGGTCTCTCTTCCACAGAGTGTAGTATATGTAGCTTGCTCGTTTGAAGAACGGTCAAGAAATTCAAATTCATGATTCGCACAAGTAGGACACTTAGGATTTCTACCTTCGCTAATATTCATATCCATAAACGAATTGTCCCAAATATCTAATTGCGTGAGGCTAGGGTTTGGATCGGCTCCAACCAATAGTTTTATAGCTTCTATTGCTTCAAAAGAGCCGATAATATCCGTAATAGGCGATAGTACACCAACAGTATCGCATGTTTCCCCTCGGCCTAACGGGACAGTTGGAAATAAGCAGCGGTAGCAAGGTGTAATACCAGGTTTAATAACAGCAAACATTCCTCGTGAACTAACCGCTCCGCCATAAATCCAGGGAATGTCATATTTTACTGCCACATCATTGATTAAATAGCGGGTCATAAAATTATCGGTGCCATCCACAATGATATCGATATCAGATAATAATTCCTCGGCATTATCAATATTTAAATCAGCAATAACAGGTTCAATCTCAACAGTTGAATTAATTTCCTTCAGCTTTTGGGCAGCTGCCATGGCCTTGGGCAGGTTCAAACGTGCATCTTCCTCATCATAAAGCGTTTGACGTTGTAAATTAGTTAATTCGACAAAGTCTCTGTCTATCAATCTAACAAAACCCACACCAGAACGGACAAGATGGTTGGCAATAACTGCACCAAGTGCGCCCAAACCAACAATTGCAGCCCTGCTGCTTATTAATTTCTCCTGCCCATCATGACCAATTGGCTTAAATAATACTTGTCTTGAATAGCGGTGGAGCGGATCCATTTGGAACACCTCTTTTATTATTTTAGTATTATAAAAAGTTCATAATTTGTCCTTATTTTATAACAAATTAGTAGAGGGATTTTATAGATGAATATCCAATTTAAATAAAGTATATTATTTTTTCCAATATAAAGATATAGGGAGGTATAAGCTTTGAATATCGGGGGATTTAACAACAATGAAGTTATGGTGGATCTGTCGACTGGTGCAATCAGCTACAGAACCATTAATGAAGAGGATGCTAAAAAGTATATTGGCGGCCGTGGACTTGGTGTCAAATACGTGTATGATAATGGGCCAGATGTGGAAGCGTTTTCACCGGAGAATATTTTATGCGTGATGACAGGCCCGATAACTGGATCCCGTTCATCGATGAGCGGCAGATTATGCGTGGTTACGAAATCACCCTTGACTGGAACAGTAACAGATGCTCATATGGGCGGCTGGACTGCAGCCAGGTTAAAGTGGTCCGGATTCGATAACATTATTTTTTCTGGAAAGAGCGATAGACCAGTTTATCTTTACATTGAGGATGGAAAAGCGGAATTACATGATGCTTCAGAGTATTGGGGAAAAAGTACACGTGAAACGGTTAAAGCATTTAAAGAAAAATATGGTGAAGAAGATCTAAGTGTCATGACGATCGGCGTTGCCGGTGAAAAATTGGTCCGCTTTGCCGGCATTATGAATGAACTTGATCGTTCTGCAGGCCGGGCGGAACAGGAGCAGTAGCTGGATATAAAAATCTAAAAGCAATTGTCATTAAAGCAGCACAAAAAGGCAATATGCAGGAACCTAAACTTCCAGAAGACTATAAAAAAGCTAACAAGAATGCGGTGAAAGCGATCCTTGAAGGCGGTCTGACAGCTCCAAGAAAAGGCGGACTTTCTGTATACGGTACAAACGTTTTAATGAATATTCTTAATGAAGTGGGAGGACTTCCTACGAAAAACTCCCAACTTTCTCATTGGGATGAAGCTGATAAAACGAGCGGTGAATTTTTCGTTGAGAATTTACTCGTTGCAAACAATGCCTGCCATGCATGTCCTGTTGCTTGTAAAATTGAAGTAGAAGTAAAAGAAGGCCCATATAAAACAAAGGTAGAAAGTATTGAGTATGAATCTGCATGGGCATTTGGTTCGAACTGTCTCTTAAGTGATGCCAAAGCAATTGCCAAACTTGTTGATTTATCTAATGAATACGGTTATGACACAATTGAACTGGGCCACTGTTTCTCTATAACTATGGAAGCTTCAGAAAAAGGCATCATTTCCGACAAGCTTGAGTGGGGCGATGCGGATGCAATGATTGCTTTAGCACAAAAAATTGCTTTCCGTGAAGGCATTGGCGACACTCTTGCAGAAGGACCTGCACGTGCTGCTGACGTCTGGGGTGCCCCTGAGATCTCGATGTCCGTTAAAGGACAATCGATTCCAGCTTATGACCCGCGCGGTGTTCAGGGTATTGGTTTGGGGTATGCAACTAGTAACCGTGGTGCTTGCCATGTTCGCGGTTATACCATTGCCAGTGAAATTGCCGGTATTCCTGAGCCTACTGACCGCACTGTGCCAGAAGGCAAAGGTGCATTGTTGAAGATATTCCAAGACTTACTTGCTTTCTCTGATTCTATGGATATTTGTAAGTTCTCTTCCTTCTCAGAAAACGCCGATAATTATGCTGAACAATATAGCGGGATGACAGGAATTCAGCTGACGGCTGATGATGTAATGAAGGCAGGCGAGCGGATTTATAACTTGGAACGCCATTATAATAACCTTGCAGGTTTTAATAAACGCGAGGATGACTTCCTTCCTAAGCGGTTCACTGAGGAACCTGCTTCAGGAAACAGTGCTGGTATGGTCAGCCGCATGGATATTATGCTTGATGAATATTACCAAGAACGCGGCTGGAAAGACGGGGTTGTTACTGAAGAAAAGCTTGCCGAGCTTGGAATCGCTGATTCTGGAGTATCTAAGTAAGCAGTCCAATTCATAAAGAAAAGACTTCTGCATTCTGTTGCAGAAGTCTTTTTTTAGCTAATAAAAAAGTATAAGTACAACTACCCCTCTGTTATCGCACTTAGGGGCTCGCCAATCGGCGATTTTTCTTTATCCGCCGACTCTAGTCGTCTTCTTTCGATAGTTTTTGATTACTTGTTCTAATATTTCCTCATTATCAGCGATAAAACGAATCTTCACTGCATTTACGTGAAAGCTGGATGTTATGGTGATTACCTCTTCGCTTAAGATTTCTGCTTTCCAGGTCAAAGTCTCAAACAGATAGGGGGAAGAATCAGAAAGCTTTTCAGCACCCAGGTCCTCAAAATACATCCCAAGATGTGAGAGGTTTATTCCGCGAAACTCAAGTACCTTATTTGCCATCTCAGCCGCCAGCCACCGGCGGAAATAGAGCAAACTGATCTTTTTCAGTAACTTTCGTTTCAAAGCCGTCAATATGAATTATATTTCTGCCATTGATGAAGACATGTACAAAGGGTTTTAATGTTCTCTCAGGTGTAAAAATCTCTTCCTCCAAATCCGGAAAATTCTTAACCAATTGTTCGAGAATATCGATGACTCGATTACCGTTTACTTCAATGTTTACTGAAACTCCTCCGCAAATTTTTCGAAGGTTAGCAAAAACTTTTACGAGCACAACCATCCCAAAGCCACTCCTCTCTATACTTCCATAATAAAGCCAACCTTCCAAGTTTGTCACCAATAAAAACTGCGATCTCAATTGAAATCGCAGTTAAACAAATTTTATCCATTTATAATAGTCCCGCCATTTACGTGGAGCATTTGACCACTCACATAGGAAGAATCTTCTGAGGCAAGGTAGACATAGCTTGGTGCCAGCTCACAGGGCTGTCCAGCTCGCCCAAAAGGTGTATCGGAACCAAAGGTCTCTACCTGATCTGCTGTAAAGGTTGATGGGATCAATGGTGTCCAAATTGGGCCAGGTGCAACACCATTAACGCGTATCCCTTGCGGTGCCAAAGACTTTGCCAAAGAACGTGTAAACGTAACAATTGCTCCTTTAGTTGAGGAATAATCCAATAATTGTTCATTTCCTTCATAAGCGGTAATCGAAGCTGTGTTAATGATCGATGCCCCTTTTTGCAAGTGAGGAAGAACCGCTTTTGTCATATAAAAAAAGGAAAAGATATTGGTTCGGAACGTTTTTTCCAACTGTTCTGCTGTTATATCGATAAGGCTTTTTTGGGGATGCTGTTCAGCTGCATTGTTAACGAGAATATCAATTTTTCCAAAGTTTGTTTTTATTTTCTGAACGGTATCTTGGCAAAATGGTTCTGAACCAATATCCCCTGGAAAAAGCAGGCACTTTCGCCCTTCTGCTTCAATTAATTTCTTCGTTTCCTCTGCATCAGAAGTTTCCTCTAAATACACAATCGCCACATCTGCCCCTTCTTTGGCAAAGTAAATGGAAACGGCTCTGCCGATTCCACTGTCACCCCCAGTGATGATGGCTGTTTTGTTCGCTAATTTTCCGCTTCCTTTGTAATTGGGCTGAACCGAGATTGGTTTCGGATTCATTTCACTTTCAAGCCCAGGCTGGTGGTTTTGATGTTGCGGCGGGAATACCTTCTTTTTTTGCTGGTTACTCATACAATCACCCTCCAGTTCATCTATTTTCATAATTCCTTTATTTGCCGAGAACAAACGTGGAAATAGATGGATGAAAGTGATTTTCCAAAAAAATGCGAAAAGCAAAAAGCTTTTCGCATTTACCGATAATTAATAAATTGAACATCAATCGTAAGATCCGCTGCTTTTACGGCAGCAATGATTTGCTGGAGCTCATCGCGGCTTTTTCCGCTGACCCGAACTTGGTCATCCTGAATCTGACTTTTTACTTTTATCCCACTGTTTTTAATAATCGTATTAATCTTTTTCGCATTTTCCTTGTCAATCCCTTGGACAAGCTTAGCTCGTTGACGAACAGTGCCGCCTGAAGCCTTTTCAATTTTTGCATAATCAAGGTTCTTGATGGGAACGCCCCTTTTGATTAGTTTTCCAAGCAATACATCTTTAAGCTGATCTAATTTGTACTCATCATCCGAGACTAATACAAGCTCCTCTTTATCAAGCGAGACTTCACTTTTACTTCCTTTGAAATCATAACGGGTTTGAATTTCCTTCATCGTTTGCGTTATCGCATTGGTTACTTCTGAAAAATCAACTTTGGATACAATATCAAATGAACTATCTTTGGCCATGTTAAAACCTCCGAATTTTTATATCTTTCATTTTAATGATAAAATAGATAAATTTTTTTGAATTACATTTCCCTTTACGTTTTCATTATAGTAAAATATAGCAGTCCAAACAACCTTTTGGAAAAAGTACCATTAAAAAGAAATGAGGAGAATCAATTTGCCTTTAATCGAATTAGTTGGACAGGTTGCCAATTTAACGGTTGCCCGTAAAGCACCATTTGGCTTTTTTTTAACTGACGGACATGAAGACGTATTGTTGCATATAAATGAAACGGACCGCAAGTTTGAAGAAGGGGAGAGTCTAGACGTTTTTCTATATCCAGATTCGCATGGAAGAATCGCAGCTACTACCATAATCCCAACAGTTTTAGCCGGTAAATACAATTGGGTGAAGGTAACAGATATTAAGCCTGGTATCGGTGTGTTCTTAGATATTGGGATCCAAAAAGATTTATTGCTTGGAGAGGAAGATTTGCCTGCCCATAAATCTGTTTCGCCAGGCTCTCGGGGATATGCTTTATATTACATTACGAGTGAACCGAAATTATCGGTTATATGCGAAACTTGCAAGTGACCAGGTGATACATTCTATTTCGACAATAGCAACCCGTGAGGACTTTAATAAAAATGTCCAAGGGCACATTTATCGGACAGCCAAGGTTGGCAGCTGGGTATATACAATTGAAGGTTTTAAAGGATTTATTCATGAGTCACAGCGCTTGACTGAGCCGCGGCTGGGAGAAAAAATCGAAGGGCGGATAATTGATATTAAGGAAGACGGAACGATTAATGTGTCATTGTTGGCCCGTAAGGAAGAGTCACTCGATCGGGATGCTAACATGGTTTACGATTATTTAGTCAGCAGAAATGGCGCAATGCCATTTAATGATAAAAGTATGCCTGAGGATATTCAAGAGCGTTTCCAGCTAAGCAAAGGGGCATTTAAACGTGCTTTAGGAAAGCTATTGAAAGAAGGAAAAATTTATCAAGAAGGCGTATGGACCTATTTAAAGAAAGATTAAAAAACAAGCATAAAACGGATGCTTGTTTTTTTTTTACATACTCTCTGCAGTTTAACAAAAACTATTGTTTGTAACCTAGGTAAAAGAAAGGGGATTTACAATGCCGCATACGTCAGATAATGATAAAAAAGCGCAGGACAATAACGCTCTACGCCATGAAAAAAATATGATGCGTGAAAAGAATCGAAAAGCGGGAAAAAATCAGTACTCCAAGAAAACCGATCATTTATAAAAAATGAGTGAGGGGGTCCTCACTCATTTTTTTTGGGAAGTTGGTTCAAAAAAAAGATGGCAATAGTTCCTGGGCCGGTATGTGCGCCAATCGCAGAGCCAATCGCTGAAATATAGACATCTTGAGGATGAAATTCTTCTTCAATCATCCTTCGCATTTCTAACGCCGTTTCTTCATTATCAGCATGACTAATCCCAATTATTTGTTCATTTAATTGGCTGCCGCGTTCCTTCATAACTTCAATGACCCGATGAAGGAGTTTCTTTTTCCCTCTAATTTTTTCTAAAGGAACCAGTTTTCCATCCTCAACATTTAATAATGGTTTGATATTTAACAATCCTCCAAGAAATGCTGAGGCTTTGGAAACGCGTCCGCCTTTAGCAAGGTACTCTAGATCCTCAACGGTAAAAAGGTGTTCCATGTGCTGCACTCTAAAAAGAACATCCTTTAAAATTTCTTCCTTTGTCGCATTGTTAGCTGCGAGCCTTGCTGCTTCCTTAACAATTAGCCCTTGGCCAAGGGAAGCACATTTCGTATCGACAATTGTTAAATCAAAGTTAGGATAATTTTCCTTCACTTGGTCAAGAATCATAACAGCGGTTTGATATGTACCTGACAGTGCTGAGGAAAAGGCAATATAGATTCCGTCTTCATTATTTTTAGCCATGTTTGTAAATGCTTCTTCAAATAAAACCGGTGAGGGCTGGGATGTTTTCGGGATATTTCCGTTTCGAATGGCTTCATAAACCATTTGAGGCTGGATTGTTTTGACATCTTCGTATTCGTTTCCGTTTACTTGAACCTTTAAGGGTAATAATGTCGCATTTTGCTCTGTATAAAAATCAAGAGGTAAATCGCATGCGCTATCTGCCAGTATTTTTACTTGCATTCAAGCTCACCTGCTTTCAAACAAATATGTTTCTTATTAATTAAGTTTATCGGTTTCAAACTAAAAAAACAATTGACTATAATGCGAAACTTTGGGGGTGAAGGGATGATCTGGCTTCAGACAAAAAAATCATTTGTTGTGATTATGGGGGCATTTTTAGTTGCAATTTCAATGAACTTATTTTTAATTCCCGCAAACGTCTATTCCAGTGGTTTTGCTGGTGTTGCCCAATTATTATCAAAGGTTATATCTGAATATACCCCATTACATATTTCCATGGGATATTTACTTTTATTGCTTAATATTCCTGTGGCTATACTCGGTTGGAAGAAGGTGGGGAAGTCCTTTACGCTGTATAGTTTTTTGAGTGTTGTCTTTTCTACTTTTTTTTTAGAAATCATCCCCATTAAACATGTGGCCCATGATCTTTTATTGAATGCAGTATTTGGCGGTGTCATCTTAGCAATCGGTGTTGGCTTTACCTTGAAATGGGGTGCGTCAACAGGCGGATTAGATATCATTGCTATGGTATTATCTCGGCAAAAGGATAAGCCGGTTGGAAATTATATGTTTATCCTTAACGGAATTATTATCCTTACAGCAGGATATCTTTACGGTTGGGAAAAAGCACTGTACACGCTTGTTACGCTCTATACATCGACTAGAGTTATTGATGCTATTCATACAAGGCATGAAAAGCTGACAGCTCTTATTATTACGAGAAAAGGCGAAGAACTGAGGAAGGCAATCCATTCTAAGCTAGTCAGAGGAATAACGGCGATCCCGGCAAAAGGTGCCTATACAAATGAGTCCAAGGACTTGTTAATGATCGTTATTACTCGTTACGAACTATTCGATTTAGAACGAATCATTAAAGAAGTCGATCCAAAGGCATTTACCAATCTCATTGAAACAACAAATGTGGTTGGCTTTTTTCGTAGGGATTAAGCATTGGAGGAATATATGTGCGTGTGATATTTATTCTTTTAGCTTTATTAATGGCTACACCTCTAATTGACAGCAAGGCAGCCTCGATGCAAACCATTAAAGAAAGTGATCAGGTTTATCGAAAAATATATAAACTAGGATATAGGGGTAACTATGTTATAACGGGTGAAGCAAAAAGTTCCTTTTATTACAGCGTGGAGGATGGGCATGTTCAGTATATTCAGGAGAAAAAGGTGAACCTAAAAGGAAAACCATCCTTGTGGCATCCTTTTAAAATAATGATCAACATTCCGAGAACAGCACTGCCTGAAAATGGTTCTGTTATCGTAACATTTTATAAAAAAGGAGAAAAAACAGACACTTATCCGATTGTTCTTGAACAATTTTACCATTGAAACAGGGCTCGCCCCTAAACAGGGTTTAGGGGCGAAGTCCATTTTACGAGTTAAGATGATCAAGCTCATCTTGCATTTCGTGCAACTGACTTTGTTCGGCTATGGTTGAGTTAGCATAAGCTGAACTCAACGCATTTTTAGCTTTTTCCATAGCAGATTGTCTGTCATTCGTACTGGCGGATTTGGCCATATCAACAAATCTTCGGGCTTCTTGAAATAGTTGGTTACCCATCTTATAATCCTCCAAAAGAAGAATCAGGTTTATTGGCCATCTTATAGGCTTCTGCTTCTGCATATGTCATGTGATAGGGGATACGCTCGGCATGCTTACTAACAGAATCTTTCCCTTGTTGGACAAAGCGCTTCGATTTGTTTGATCTACCCATTCGAATCCCTCCAATATTGAGCTTGTTCAGTCACAAGGGGCCACCTCGGTCCTTTGTGTTTGAAGAAGCATTACTGCTTCTATAATAGTATGCCCAGGAGAACCATAACCATTTAGGTAATCAATGTCACTTCACGAAAGATTCAAAAAGTCAGCCAAATAAACAGCAACTCCATCTTCTTCGTTGCTAAGCGTAACTTCATTGGCGATATTTTTAACTTGCTCAATTCCATTTCCCATTGCAATGCCGTGACCAGCATATTCAAGCATTTCTAAATCATTGTCCTCATCACCGAACGCGATGATTCTTTCTTTAGTGATACCATAATAATCTGCTGCTTTTTTCAAACCAACCGCTTTACTGAGTCCCCTTCTGATAATTTCAATGACATGCCACGGAGCTGCCCAGCTGCGGTGTTCAATAACTTCAGCGTGTGTTTCGGATAAGTGATTTCGAAGGGGTTTTAGTTGTTCTTCTTCTGTATGAATTAACAGGCTGGTTGGGGAATCATGTAAGTAATTAACTAAGTCGCCAGTTGTGATTCTTGGATTACCAAAGCCAAAGATATCCAAAAGTTTTTCATCATGATAATGAAAATAGACGTCATCCATAACTTCGGCAACAATATTATAAAATTGATAAGACCTGCAGGCATCCACAATGTCCTTGGCTACCTTAATATCAAGCGGGTAATGGTACGTTCCCCAGCTATGATCAAGTGGATGGTGAATAAAGGCACCATTAAAATTAACAATAGGGGTATCGAGTCCAAGCTCCCGATAATACAATTCACTTGAACGAAATGGTCTTCCAGTTGCGATCATCACAACATGTCCCATTTCTCTTGCTTTATTAAGTACCATCTTTGTTTTCGGTGAAATGGTTTTATCATCCTTTAACAAAGTTCCATCTAAATCCAATGCGATTAAATGTCGTTCAGCCATCAAGTCACCTTCTTCTTCATCGTTTAGTTTAAGTTGTTTTTTTAGAAAAATGTATCCGTAAGTGTTAAACTGTTCTATGGGTTTTATAAAAAGTGGAAAAAGGCATTTAATCTTTCTATAATAATTACTATGTTAACAATTTTATATCTATCCTGTAAAAAATTTCACTTCATGAAATTTTTACAGTTTATATAATTGAGGAGGAAATTCTTTGGTTGTTGTTGAGAAAGATAAAGTTGAAAATATTCCACTCCTCCATGTTGTTAAAGAAAGTGAAAAGCTTGAAAAGCTTCCGCTTGTCATTTTTATTCATGGCTTCAAAAGTGTGAAGGAACGTAATCTGCATTATGCTTACCTTTTGGCTGAGGCTGGGTTTCGGGTTGTCATGCCTGAGGTTCTTTACCATGGAGAAAGGGATCAGGGTTTGAATGAAAAAGAATTTTATATCCGTTTTTGGGAAATGGTACTAAATACCATAGATGAAATTAAGAGGCTAAAGGAATCTTATCTAAAAAAAGGTCTGATTGACTCGGAAAAGATTGGATTAGCCGGTACATCGATGGGCGGAATCGTTACTTTAGGTGCTTTAACCCAATATAAATGGATTAAGGCGGCCGTTAGCTTAATGGGAATGCCATCGTATGAGGAGTTTTCACTATGGCAGTTGGAACAGCTTAAAGCTCAGGGGCTTACCCTTCCGTTGACTGCGGAACAAATTGATGAGCAGTTAAGAATTCTTCGGGAATATGATCTTAGTCATCAGCCCGAAAAACTTGATAACAGGCCGTTATTATTCTGGCATGGAAGAAAAGACCCGCTTGTCCCTTACCCATTAACCCATCAATTTTTTGAAAAGGTAAAGCCCAACTATCAAGATGATCCAGAAAAAATTCGCTTTATCACAGACCAAAGAGCAGGTCATAATGTCAGCCTTGAGGGTGTTGAGGCAACTGTTGACTGGTTTATCCATTACTTACAATAAAGAAGGGTGAAATACACGATGAATGAAGAACTAAAAGAGAGTATCATGGGTGCACTTGAACTTGTAATTGACCCGGAGCTAGGAATTGATATTGTTAATTTAGGTTTAATTTATGATCTTAAAATGGATGACGAAGGAAATCTTACAGTCGATATGACTTTGACGGCAATGGGTTGCCCGCTTGCCGGCACGATCGTTGACCAAGTCAAAAGAGCATTAGCAGATATTCCTGAAGTTAAAGATACCGAAGTAAACATTGTGTGGAATCCGCCTTGGAACAAAGACATGATGTCAAGATATGCAAAAATTGCCCTTGGAATTAAATAATACAAATCACAAATGAAAAACAGCAGAAATCTGCTGTTTTTTTGTTTCATCACATTTTAGTCACAATGATCCTCAAGGTTTGTGAGTTTGCTCACTTTTTAAAAATATTAACACCATTATAATACAGATAATAAGGCTGTAGATATGAAAAGGCCGTTTTTAGGAGGCGTTTCACATGGTGTTTAGCCGTGATTTTAATAAAGATCCATTTATAGTCATTTGGGAATTAACAAGAGCATGTCAATTGAAGTGTTTACATTGTCGTGCAGATGCCCAATATCTTCGTGATCCTCGCGAATTAACATTTGAAGAAGGCAAAAATCTAATTGATCAAATGTACGATATGAATAATCCAATGCTCGTATTTACAGGGGGAGACCCGCTAATGAGGGAGGATGTATTTGATATCGCCAAATATGCTGTTGAAAAAGGTGTTCGTGTTTCGATGACACCGAGTGCAACTCCTAATGTAACAAAAGAAGCAATGGAAAAAGCAAAAAATGTTGGATTATCACGCTGGGCTTTTAGTCTTGACGGTCCAAGTGCTGAAATTCATGACCATTTCCGCGGTACAGCTGGTTCGTTTGATTTAACTTTAGAAAGAATCAAATACCTACATGAACTTGAGATTCCTGTTCAAATCAATACCGTTATTTCTCGTTATAATATCGATTATTTAGATGAAATGGCTAAAATGGTAGAAGATTTACAATGCGTTTTATGGAGTGTATTTTTCCTAGTTCCAACAGGCCGCGGCCAGGAATCCGATATGATCTCACCTATGCAGCATGAGCAAGTTTTTAGATGGCTTTATGATCTAAGTAAACGAGTGCCTTTTGACATTAAAACAACAGAAGCACAGCATTACCGCCGCGTTGTCATTCAGCAGAAAATGCGGGAGGCAAAAGACCAGACTCAAGAAATTAACTATTTAAATACTTTAACAGAGCAAGGATTAACAGGCTCCATTGATGGGCTTGGCAGAGCACCGAAGGGTGTAAACGATGGAAATGGATTTGTATTTATCTCTCATATAGGTGATGTTTATCCTAGCGGTCTATTACCAGTTAAAGCTGGAAATGTTCGTGAAACGTCACTTGCGGATATTTACAGGAATTCTCCTATTTTCACAGCATTAAGGAACCCTGATGAATTTAAAGGCAAATGCGGTGTTTGCGAATTCCGCTATGTCTGCGGCGGTTCCCGATCAAGAGCATATGCAATGACAGGGGATTATCTCGAAAGTGAACCATTCTGTGTCTACATCCCAAAAGCTTTAAGAGGAAAACAAGAGGTGTAAGCAAAAAGGGACGGTTGCCGTCCCTTTACTTAAGTTCACCTATTCAATGCTGCAGAAAACAGCTGGACAATTTTCACAGCCTATTTCGGTTTTTAAGTATTGTAAATCCAAAATCGTAATTTTCCCCTTTTTAACAGAAATAATATTATCTCTCTTCAGATCACTTAAAATTCGGTTCGTACTCTCCCTTGATGTTCCACAAAAATTCGCTAATTCTTGATTCGTTAACGGTAAATCAATTAAAATCCCATTTTTTTGTTGTACTCCATAACTGTTTGACATACGTATAAGAGTAGAAAATAATGCTCCTCTTTTCCCGTTTAAAACTAGATCACGGAATTTTGTTTGCGTTTTACGGAAATGGTCACTCATCCATTTCATAAATTCAAAAGCCAGTGTGCTATTTTGGAAGATTTCATTTTCAAGTAGGTCCTTACGAATCGCTACAATTTCTCCATCTTCAATAACTTTAGCGCTTAATAAATATTTAGGGTTATCGGTAAATAATGTTAACTCACCACAAATGTCATTTTCACCGCAAATTCGTAATGAAAGCTCACGGCCATCAGCAGTAATCTTACTGATTTGTACTCTGCCGGATAGAATAATATAAAGTTCTTTTGCTTCCATTCCTTCTTGAAATAAAAATGTCCCTTTTTCACATTTGAATGTACGATCTGCGAATTGCAGCAGTTCTTTTATTTCAATTGACTGGGTTGGTTTAATTGGTGTTAACATTTGTCTCCCCCTTGTTCATAAATGATTTATGTTATCTGCCAATGAGTGATATTTTATGATACGATTAATGTACTATTTTATTGTAGCTCAAGATTGGATGTATAAAAGAAGTAAACAATGACAATATAGTGAAAACTTATCTAAAAAATGTTATTCTCTTTTGGAAATGTGACAATCTTAACATCTAAACTAAGATAAATAAATTAAAATTAACAGTTCTATTGGGTATTCGTGAATGTGAAAATTACAGGCAGAAAGTGAAATAAATAACAGTATTTTTGTAAGCTTATTGGTAAAATTGAACTATATTCGCTTTTAAAATAATGGAGTTGATCAGATTGAACGGTACCATAATCACAGATACATTAAATCGACCATTACACGACTTAAGGATCTCCGTTATTGATCGCTGTAATTTTCGCTGCCAATATTGTATGCCGGCTGATAAATTTGGGTCAGATTTTCAATTCTTGCCGAAAACTGCACTATTAACCTACGAAGAAATCGAACGCACAGCTAAAATTTTTGTTGGGTTAGGAGTAAGAAAGATCAGGCTAACAGGGGGAGAGCCATTACTTAGAACTGATTTGCCTTTACTTGTGAAAATGCTTTCGTCAATCGAAGACTTGGAGGATATTGGACTCACGACGAACGGCGTCCTTCTTCCGAAGCTTGCGGAGGACTTGAAGAACGCTGGATTAAAAAGAGTCAATATAAGCCTAGACAGTTTAAATGATGAGCTGTTTGGCAAAATTAACGGTCGTAAGATTGGTACAAAACCTGTTCTTGATGGGATTGAAGCAGCAAAGAAGGCTGGCTTAGGCATAAAAATTAATATGGTTGTTAAAAAAGGTTTAAATGATTCGGAAATCATACCGATGGCTGAGTTTTGTAAGAATGAAGGCCTGCAGCTTCGCTTTATTGAATATATGGATGTTGGCTCGACAAATGGCTGGAAGATGGATGATGTTGTTACCAAAAAAGAGATCTTTAACATTCTAAATCAGCATTATGAACTTGAAGCGGTGGACCCTGCTTATTTTGGAGAGGTAGCAAAAAGATATCATTATAAAGATTCAAAAGTCGATGTCGGCTTTATTACTTCTGTGTCTGAATCATTTTGTAGCAGTTGTACGCGAGCGCGTTTATCTGCAAACGGGCAAATTTTCACTTGTTTGTTCAATGGAAATGGCCACGATATCCGTAATATCATGAGAAATGGTGCATCTGATGAACAGCTTCGCCAAAGGATCATTGATATTTGGAAGGGAAGAACAGATCGGTATTCTGACGAGAGAACGGCCGAAACCAATAAAAATCGAAAGAAAATTGAAATGTCTTATATAGGCGGCTAATAAAAAAACTCTCTAATTTAGAGAGTTTTTTCATTAAGTAATCCTTATTTAATATATCGAGGGAAGAGAATGTTATTTTCAAGGTGTACATGCATAAAAGTGTCTGCTTCAAGCATTTCTAGACGCTGATAGACAAGAGTATACGTTCCGCATGCATCAAAAGGTAAAGCAAAATCAGAAGTAATTATGCGAAGCTCCTTCAAAATAGCTCCTGCGGCATCGTGCTCTTTTTCTAATTCAATGATCATGTTAATGGCTTCTTCAGTGTTTTCAACTTCATTTGCAGCTAATTTTTTGATTAATGGAAAAACAATTTCTTCCTCTTTTGCTGTATGTTCAATCATTTCTTTTTTAAATTCATAAAATAGTTCATTCACTTTTAGGAGCTCCGGATGATGTTCTCCATGTACCCGAGATACCTTTGTCACATATGGGCTGAGGAGGGAAAGCTCCTCGATAAGCGGACGGTGGTAGTGCGAAATAACGTGATCAATGATTGTATTTGAATCTGAATCAGTCCATACTTCAACGTTTGTCTCTTCCGGAATTGATCTTTTCGATGACTACGTTTAATTCTGAAATTAATAAATCCAGCTCCACATCACTTTCTGTTGCAGCTTGTTCGATAGGGATATTCCCTCCGCAGCAAAAATCAATTCGATGTTTTTTAAAGACATCGCTGGACTTAGGAAACTCATTTACTATATCTTTAACTAAGGTATTATTTGTAATTGTATAATTCACCTGTAATTCCTCCTCAGTAGTAGGTTTACATATAGCATATAGGATGGAGGAGAAAAAAATGGTGACGAGCATCACACACTTATTATGATTTTTCTTTATAATTAGTGTTAATATATTACAATGATTTTTAAGCGAAATATATGGCAATTATGAAAATACATATATGTACTTACGTGTTTTAGGAGCTGATAAGAATGTTTGAAAGAAGAACACCGATTTCAATAGCGGAAGCTGTACAAAAAATAATGGAGCACCAATGCAGTGGAGAAACTGAATTGGTTTCAATTGATGAAAGTTTTGGACGTTTTCTTTCGGAAGATTTAACGGCAACTTGTGATGTTCCCCATTTTAACCGTGCTCCGTATGATGGATTTGCGATAAGATCCATTGATTCCAGTCCTGCATCGTTAAATCATCCAGTTGAATTTGAGGTTATTGATCATATCGGGGCTGGAATGGTTTCAAAAAAAGTGCTGAAAGACAAAGAGGCTGTGCGCATCATGACAGGTGCTATGATGCCAGAAGGCTCTGATGCAGTAGTGATGTTTGAAGTCGCACAATCCTCCGAAAAAAACGGCAAACCTTATATGACGATAAAACGCAGTGTTAAGGCAGGAGAAAATGTTTCTTTTATCGGTGAAGATGCCAAGGAAGGCGAAGTACTTGTAAAAAAAGGAACCTTGATTAATCCAGGAATACAAGCCATGCTTGCTACTTTTGGGTATGCTCATGTGCCTGTTGCCAGAAAACCTGTTATTGGTTTATTTGCTACTGGAACAGAACTTTTAGAAGTAAATGAACCAATAGTTCCCGGGAAAATTCGCAATAGTAATTCACATATGATTGCAGCACAAATAGGGCGTGCCGGAGGAATTGTCAACTACCTAGGAAAGCTACCTGATGAATTTGATACATGTTTTAATGCGGTTAAAGACGCCCTGGAAACGGTTGATTTATTAATGACAACTGGGGGAGTTTCGGTTGGCGATTTTGATTACCTTCCTGAAATCTATGAAAAACTTGGAGCGGAAGTTTTATTTAATAAAGTTGCGATGCGTCCAGGAAGTGTGACAACGGTAGCTGAATATAAAGGAAAACTCTTGTTTGGGCTTTCAGGAAATCCTTCTGCATGTTATGTAGGATTTGAATTATTTGCGAGGCCAATCATCAGGAGAATGTTATGTTCGGAAAAGCCTCATTTACGTAAGGAAAAAGCCATTTTGGATACCAATTTTCCAAAGGCAAATCCTTTCACCAGATTTGTTAGAAGCAGATATACATTTGCAGATGGAAAATTGCAAGTTTCACCGAGCGGATTGGATAAATCCAATATTATTATGAGCCTTTCAGGTGCCAACTCGTTAATGATCCTTCCTGGAGGGACAAGAGGGTATGAATCGGGAACAGAAGTAGACGTTTTATTGCTTGAAGACCAGGAGGGTAGTGTTTGGCCTTGGTAAAGCCATTAATTTTTCAAATTGTTGGCTATAAAAATAGTGGGAAAACCACCGTCATGTCAAAGCTAATTAACAGGTTAAAAGCTGATCATCTAAATGTGGTCGCTATTAAACATCATGGCCATGGAGGTAAACCTAAGACACCTGAAAATAAAGATTCAACGAATCATCTTGAATCGGGTGCCCTTGCTTCAATAGTAGAAGGTGATGGCGGTCTTTTATTACAGGCAGAGAAGACGTTGTGGACATTGGAAGAAAAAATCCAATTAGCCTCCTTTTTTAAACCCGATGTAATTTTAATCGAAGGGCATAAAAACGAGCAGTATCCCAAATTAGTGTTATTAAGGGGAAAAGAGGATCTTGAATTACTACAATTGCGTAATGTTCAAATCATTATGCTTTGGGAGGAGATCCCCAAAGAAGATTCCTTTAAAAAAATCCCATCGTTATATTTAAACGATACAAATGCAATTGATTGGACGAAGGATTACTTGAAAAAACAATTATAAAAAAATTCCATCAAAATTGGTACAATTGACAAAAATGTGACTATCATCACTCCCTTTTTATAAAAATTGGTATATAATGTTTTTAGGGGATATTATGTTTGTTGACATATTTGGTACAAGTGAGTATTGGAAATACTCGAATCTCCGTTAGATTCTCGAATATTTCCAACTCCTTGGGCCATTCTATTTATGAATAAAACGTTACAATTCAGAAGGCGGATGCCTTCTTTTTATTTTACTGTGACAAGTTTCACTTTCCTTCCAAGTATGCTGACTTATAGTTAGGGTAGCTGGAGAGGAAGTGATCAAAGTGAAGTTATTCTTACCAAAACAACATGGTGCTTGGGCAATGGTTATTGTTCCATTTTGGCTGGGGGCAATCGAAGGTGGTTTTGTTTGGCAGCATATACCATTTTTTATTGGCTGGCTTTTACTATATTTAGCAACATATCCGATGCTATTGTTATTTAAAAAGAAAAAGATCCCTTTTTATACAAAGTGGACATTCTATTATATGGTCCCAGCAGTTTTATTATTGCTATTTCCGCTTTTTAAAAATTTTGCCATTATCTATTTTGGTTTATTAATGATTCCCTTTTTTATCATAAATGCATTTTATTCTGCAAAAAATAAAGAACGAGCTCTGATGAATGATTTTAGCGCAATTTTTGCTTTTTCCTTTGCCAGCTTGGCAAGTAGTTTTCTGGGGGTAGGAAAAGTTACCCCGATGGCTTTCTTTGTTTTCTCTTCATCGGTACTATTCTTCGTAGGATGTACCTTTTATGTGAAAACAATGATAAGAGAAAGGAAAAATGTCCAATATAAATGGCTTTCCTGGATTTATCACATTGCTGTACCCATACTTTGGCTTTTCCTGGGATATTGGATTGCAGCGATCGCTTATGTACCAAGCCTCCTCCGAGCAATTGGTTTTTACGGAAAACCTTTATCAACCAAACAAGTGGGAATATATGAAATTGTTAATGCAGCGATATTCTTTATAATTGTTGCGATTCAACTAGTTGTCAACTAAAAAAGCTCGAGCAGATCGCTCGAGCTTTTTTAGTTAATCTGACAAATCTCAGCAGGACAATTTTCACAATCAATTTCGATGCGAAGGTAATTGAGATCATGGATTGTGATTGTCCCTTTATCAACAGAAATAATGTCTTCTTTGCGCAATTCACTAAGAAGGCGATTGACCACTTCCCGTGATGTCCCACAAAAATTAGCCAATTCCTGATTCGTTAATGGAACGGTAATTAAAATCCCAGCATTTGTTTTTGTTCCATAACTATTGGCAATTCGAATTAATGTTGAATAAAGTGCCCCTTTTTTTCCATTGAGGACTAAATCGCGAAATTTTGCCTGTGTTTTGCGGAATTCGAGTCCCATCCATTTCATAAATTCTGCGGCAAGAACATGATCTTTTGAGAGTTTTTCTTCAAGGAGATCTTTCATGATGATGGAAACTTCTCCGCTTTCTGTTACTCGTCCACTTAATAAATATTTTTTAGCTGGACAAAATAATTCAAGTTCACAGATCATATCACCGCCCTTACACATGCGGATTGTAAGCTCTCTCCCATCGGGAATTATCTTGCTGACTTGGACCATTCCACTATGGAGTATATATAATTCATTTGCAAGGGAACCTTCCTGAAAAAGGAAAGAACCTTTTTCGACTTTTTTTGTATGATGAACCAATTCAAACAGTTCTTGCAGTGCGGTTGGAACTTTATCGATTGACTGCATATTATAACCACCTTCAAAGGAGATCGGTGCTTCAATTTTTGAAAATTGTGATTAATAAATGATTACACTGTAATTATAGTGTTTATAATGGACAGATTTCAATCATATCCACTATTATTTCATATTTTCGTCATAAATTGTATACTTTTTACATGCATTTTAGGTAAATACATACAAAAGGTTAGAAAAGTTCCATTCATGAAACCACATCATAAACGAAATAATAATCGTGTAAAGGTAAAGGAGGAATAGGAATGGGACAAAATCGGCAATTTGGTGCAGGGAAAAAAGCACCTAACAATGGGATCTATATCGAAGTTGGCGAGACGGGAAGCAATATAAACAACCCGCAAAAAATCAAGCTTAAAGCAGGAGAAGCATTCCCTGAAAACTCCAACCATAATCGTAAGTGGACTTACAAGAGAAAGCCTTAAAATAGAAAGAGAAAAGTCATCCTGCGGATGGCTTTTCTTTCATTTTTTATTGGTTTATAATAAAGATAAAGGTCAAAAATGGTCAAATGAGAGGTGAAAAAATGATGGACTTAAATCAAATGACAGAACGATTGCAGAACGGATTTGTGGATGCGCAATCACTGGCAGTCAAGTCAAATCATCAACAAGTTGATGAACCACATTTGTTCCTGTCGCTTATGAATCAAGAGGATAGTTTGATTAACACCATACTAACTAGGATAGACATCCCATTACAAAAAATGGAGGATGATTTTAAACAAGAACTAGCTAAAATTCCTCAGGTAAGCGGTGCAGGAGCTGATCAAGGATCATTATATATAAGTATGCGATTGCAACGGATGATGGTAAAAGCAGAAGAAATAGAAAAAAGTTTCGCAGATGAATATTTATCTGTTGAGCATGTACTGTTAGCAGCTGTGTACATGAAAGATTCTATTCTCTCTAAGGCTTTAACCACTTTCAAAAAAAGTGAGGCGCAATTTTTACAAGTAATAAAAGAAATAAGGGGGAATCAAAAAGTGACATCCCAAAACCCTGAGGCAACATATGAAGTTTTAAAAAAATATGGCAGAGACTTAGTAGCAGAGGTAAAAGCAGGTAAAGTTGATCCTGTCATTGGCAGAGACACGGAAATAAGGCATGTGATTCGAATTTTATCGCGGAAAACGAAAAACAATCCTGTACTTATTGGCGAGCCTGGCGTGGGGAAAACGGCGATTGTCGAAGGACTGGCCCAGCGGATTGTCAGAAAAGATGTACCAGAAGGATTGAAAGATAAAACTGTTTTTTCATTAGATATTGGCTCGCTGATTGCTGGGGCAAAGTTCCGTGGTGAATTTGAAGAGCGATTAAAAGCAGTTCTTAATGAAGTGAAAAAAAGTGAAGGCCGAATTTTACTTTTCATTGATGAGCTTCATACGATTGTCGGTGCAGGAAAAACCGAAGGGGCAATGGATGCAGGGAATATGCTAAAACCAATGCTGGCCCGTGGCGAACTTCATTGCATTGGTGCCACAACATTGGATGAATATCGCAAGTATATAGAAAAGGATCCTGCACTTGAACGAAGATTTCAGCATGTTCTTGTTCAAGAGCCGGACGTAGAGGATACCATTTCGATTTTACGTGGTTTAAAGGAAAGATTTGAAGTCCATCATGGTGTCAAAATTCATGATCGGGCACTGGTGGCAGCTGCAACACTTTCTGACCGTTATATCACCGACCGATTTCTTCCGGATAAAGCAATCGATCTTGTCGATGAAGCCTGTGCCTTAATTCGTACGGAAATTGATTCCATGCCAACTGAGCTCGATGAGGTTACCCGCAGAGTGATGCAACTAGAGATTGAAGAGGCTGCATTAACAAAGGAACAAGATGAAGTAAGTAAACAAAGATTATTAGTACTGACGAAAGAATTAGCAAACCTAAAAGAACAAGCAGATCAGATGAAGGCACAATGGATGCAAGAAAAAGAAGTCATCCAAAAATTAAGCGGAAAACGGGAAGAAATTGAGAAACTCCGCCGAGATTTACAAAAGGCTGAAGATGATTATGATTTAAATCGTGCGGCAGAATTACGGCATGGCAAAATTCCTCTTGCGGAGAAGGAATTAAAGGAATTAGAAGAAAAAACAGCGTTGCAAAGTGAAAATAGACTCTTGCGTGAAGAAGTTACCGAAGAGGAAATTTCCAATATCGTAGCAAGATGGACAGGCATACCGCTGGCAAGACTCGTGGAGGGCGAACGTGAAAAACTGCTGAAATTGGAAAGTCTCTTGCATGAGCGTGTTATTGGACAGGATGAGGCAGTCGAATTGGTAACAGATGCCGTATTACGAGCACGAGCAGGGATTAAAGATCCGAATCGTCCAATTGGCTCATTTCTTTTCCTAGGACCAACCGGCGTGGGTAAAACGGAATTAGCCAAGGCATTAGCAGAAGCACTGTTTGATAGTGAGGAACAAATGATTCGAATTGATATGTCCGAATATATGGAGAAACATACAGTATCTAGGCTAATTGGAGCTCCTCCCGGTTATGTGGGTTACGAAGAAGGTGGGCAGTTGACGGAAGCGATAAGGAGAAGACCATACTCCGTTATTCTCATGGATGAGATCGAAAAGGCCCATTCAGAAGTGTTTAATATTTTATTACAGGTGCTGGATGATGGCCGTATTACCGATTCACACGGAAGAACAGTCGACTTTAAAAATACCGTCATTATCATGACCTCTAATATTGGCTCGCAAACATTGCTTGAAAGGCCCAGGAAGTGAGATCGATGAACAAACAAGAAGCAGTGTGTTAAATCAACTAAGGGCCCATTTCCGTCCGGAATTTTTAAACCGAGTCGATGAAACGATTTTATTCAAGCCGTTAACAGTTGTGGAAATAAAAGATATCGTGGTTAAGCTGATCAAAGAATTACAGCAAAGGCTTAATGAACAGCAAATTGAAATCTCGTTGTCAGAAGAAGCGAATGAGTTTATTGCGGTTAATGGATTTGATCCGATCTATGGAGCAAGACCGTTAAAACGATATATTCAAAGAAATCTCGAGACAAAGCTTGCTCGGGAAATCATCGCTGGCAACATTCATGATCATTCCAAAGTCAATATTACCATTGGAAATGGGGAATTGAAGATACATTCAATGCTATAATTTTGAATAAGCTGTGTTAAAGGAGTTTGTTGATTTTTTAGCTAATAGGAAATTATAAATTTTTTATCAAAATTTATAATTTCCTATGTCGCATAAGTGCAACTATGCCTCTGTCTTCGCCCTTAGGGGCTCGCCAATCGGCAAGTTTTCTTTAAACTGTAGCGGAAATCAACAGCCGAATTTAACATAGCTATGAATAAAATGAAAAAAGGTCATCCTGCCATAAAGCAGGACGACCTTTCTAAAAATCAGTGCTTCTCAGCAGGTTCATTTGGAATAAGCGCTGAAATTGCATATACCATCACAACAAGTACTACAGTTAAGATGGTTCCCATTTTAAAATCATATGTAGTTCCAATCATGGAACTAACAACGTAAGTCAACATTTGCACAAGTAGGAAGCCCCAAAACAAAGACCAAAAATATCGCACTTTTTTTCACCTCTTACCTATTATAATCCTATTTTAATCTTATCATATGCCCCCAAAAAATAGAAACGAAAAATGAGAATTTTGACATTTTAATGAATTTGTACTCGAATCTAGGCACAAATCCCATTCACTTTAGATAAAACAACATAAAATAAGTTGAGGAAAACTGGCAAAAGGAGTTTAATCATGGAGAACCGGAATTTTCAGCTTGATAATGAGTGGAATATTATACATTACCCTGAAAAACCAACCGGGTTTGGCATCTTGATATTAGGTGATGAACGACATTTTGTTGATGCTAAAAATAGCTTTTGGTTACAGAATGAGGGAAAGCTGTCGATTATTAATAAATTTAAAGAATCAGGATACACAATATTTTCCTCTAATCTTTATGGACGGAATTGGGGTAGTGATAAAGCTTTTGACCTGGCAGCTAGATTGTATCAATATGTGATAAGAACGGAAATTTTAAATACTAAAATTCATATTTTTGCAGAAGGTATGGGAGCACTAACGGCCATTCAGTTAATGAAGAGAATGACTGGGCAAATAAGATCAGTGGTTTTTCTAAACCCTATACTTTCACTGAAAATTCATCTTGAACAAGAAAAAGAGCATAAATTTTTTTTAAAAAAGCTTTCCAAAGAATTGGAGACTGCCTATCAATGCAGCTTCAAACAATTAGAAGAAAAAGTTCTTACTCAGAATGAAGAGTTTCCGTATGATCACCATATACCAATAAAAATGATTCATGTTCTGTCTGGAGGAAGAGCCTATAACCAAACCAAGTTTAATCTATCTCTCATCAAGCATGAGGTAGAAAGTCATAAAATTGAATCCAGTTTAATCCTTCCAGAAAAAAAACAGCAGATTGGGGCAATGATTGTTAAATTTTTTAACCGCCATGAGAAGATTTTGTAAACTTCTCAGCTGAAATAATTCCTAATGAATCTGCATAGGATTCATTAGGAAATATAATGGGGGGTACTAAATTGGACAAGGTTTGTATTTTGGGAGTTTATCAATTTATCGGATTTCATCTTTGTAAAAGGTTTCTCGAAAATGGTTTCTCTGTTGAGGGATTTCATTTTGATACCGAAGGTGATTTGCTTTTGGAAGAAAAAAGACTGGAAGTGGGACGCAATGCTAATTTTAATGAAAAATCATTTCCAGTTGTTGGGGAAAATATTGAGACAGAGGTTACGATTATTCCAATTTATGATTGGTTTATGACATATAAAGAGTTGAAAAGGCCCTTTTCGGGAATTATTCAAAATGCTCCAAAAACAAACTTTGTATTCCTGTTACCGATTCAACTTTTAACCGATAGTCAGGATGAAGGAATGGATGAGATCAGGAATTTTATTGCTCAAACCAAAAATATGGCTCAGACTATTCAATATTTTTATTTGCCAACCATTTTTGGCCCGTGGCAGCCAAGTTCATTCCTATTTCAAAATGAGCTATTAAATCAGTTTCATCAAACGAACGAATCATTGGAAATCAGAGAGTGGCCGTTTGATGCCATCTATATTGATGATCTTCTGACTCCTCTGATTGAAAGAATTGAATCAGCTGAACCAGGAAGCTTTCTATTGGAAAGTGGTATACCTAAAAGCTGGGAACTTTGTACGGAGATTTTACAACTGGATAAAAGCTTAGGAAAAGTTTTTGAGGATGTTAAGTTTAAAGTTGATGATGGGATATCGAAAATAACGCTTAAGGAAGTTACTCCCTATCAGGAAGCATTGATGACCCAGAAAGAACATGTATCGTTTATGAATAAGATGATGGACCTTTCATAGGAGCTTTCCATTTATCTGTGATAAGTTTAAAATAGAAGTGCTAATCTAAAATATTTACGTAATAAAAGGAGATCAAGTAATGAATACACCAGATAAATCCATGGAATTTATGCAAATTGCCATGAAGTACTTCCCACAGGCTAAGGAACAATTAGACAAAGCAGGAGTTGAATTATCATTTGATGTGATTCAACCGTTCATGGAATTATTTACAAAAGTTATGCAAGAAGCATATGAACTTGGCAGGGAAGAAGCACTCAAAGAAGTAAAACAGGATTAGCTGGCTGTAAGTCTGGCCCGTTGGAGCGCTGGAGGTGCATTCGGGAATGCATCTCCAGGGATTCCAAATACATAATGAGAAGGTAGACTGTTTATTAGAATGGCTTTAGGAGTGTTTTGACCCCATATAATTCTACGAGGATATGAATCTTCATAAACTATTTTTTTATTTCCGTTATAAATGAAAGAATCACCCATATACATCCGCAATTACTTCATTTTATTTTTCAATTTCTTAAAATTAGTGACTTAGCTTTATTCAATAGAAGAACATTGAAGGATGCTGAGGCACAGCAGTCCATTCTCTCAACATTTCAAGAGCTACTAATATCAATTTATCTTGGTCATTAATCAATTTGGTTCATAAGGTTTCAAAGTATTTATATACCACAAAAGTAGTATAGATAATTACTAATTAGTAGTATAGGTAAAAAGTAATAAAAATTTTCCGAAAATTATTCTGAATATTATTGACGATTGGTTCAAGAGATGATAATTTATATCTATAAGGTGTTCTTTATAAAGAACTTTAAAAAAATAAAGATTTGAAATAGTAATTAGGTTTTGTCGATATAGAAAGTAAGTTTGAAAATTTTTGTATAAGGAATGGGAAATGTCAGGTTCCTTTTGTTAACTATACCTTTAATGTTCTATTTATAGAACATTCGTTGTGATGCATTTTATATATTTTACGGGGGAAAATCATGAGCGCAATAGCCGGTATTTATCATTTAAATAACGAACCAATCAATCTTGAACACGGAAATCGAATAATGAAAGCTTTGGAAAAGTTCCCTGCTGACGATGTTCAAATTTGGAATAATGATAAAGTTTTCCTCGGCTGCCATGCTCAGTGGATTACACCCGAGTCACTCGGCGAGAAGCTTCCTTATTATGACCATGAAAGACGGTTGGCAATCACCGCTGATGCGATCATAGATAACCGAGACGAATTGTTTGAGAGATTGCAAATAGATCGAGACCGTCGAAAAAAGATAACCGATAGTGAGCTCATATTACTAGCTTATCATAAATGGGGAGAGGATAGCCCGAAGTATCTCGTGGGAGATTTTGCGTTTATGATTTGGGATGAGAGAAAGCAGAAGATGTTTGGGGCCAGGGACTTCTCTGGATCTAGGACAATTTACTTTTTTCAGAGTAATCAAAAGTACGTTTGTTGTACAACCATTGAGCCTCTTCTTAGACTCCCATATATAGAAAAAAAGTTAAATCAACAATGGATTGCTGAATTTTTGGCTAATCCCGGAATGTTTGATTCGGTAGATACATCTTCTACTGTTTACAAAGACATACGACAATTACCCCCCTCCCACTCTATAACAGTTGCGGGAAAAAATATAACTTTATCAAGATATTGTAAACTTCCTGAAGGAGACACCTTACGTTTAAGGTCTAACTCGGAGTATGAAGAAGTTTTTCGTGATGTATTTCAGACAGCAGTTAATGCCAGATTGCGTACTCACAGACAAGTGGGTTCTCATCTCAGTGGTGGCCTAGATTCTGGGTCTGTTGTAAGTCTCGCATCAAGGGCTTTACTAAAAGAAAATAAAAAATTACATACGTATAGTTATGTACCAGTTGAAGGATTTGAGGATTGGACTCCACAAAGCAGGGTTGCAAACGAAAAACCATTTATAGAATCAACTGTAAAATATGTAGGGAATATAAATGCTGAATATTTAGATTTTGAAGGGATGAGTCCACTTTCAGTAGTTGATGAATGGTTGGAATTTCTGGAAATGCCTTATAAGTTTTTTGAGAATACTTTTTGGCTAAAAGGTATTTATGAAAAAGCTAATCAGCAAGGCGTGGGTGTCCTATTAAATGGGCAAAGAGGCAATTGGACCATATCATGGGGTCCTGCAATTGAGTATCAAGTGATGCTGTTGAAAAAATGGCAATTGATTCGATGCTTTCGTGAAATAAGTTTATACAGCAAAAACTTGGAAGTTAAAAAATCGCGAATCATTGATGTAGTTAGGAAAAAGGCTTTTTCATCATTAACTCAGTTGTTTGCATCTAATAATGCCAACAATTTCCCACTACTAATCAACCCTGAATTTTCTAGAAGTATGAGAGTTAATGAAAAGTTAGAGGAATATGGGGTGGATATTACCGGAAGTAAACTGCCAAATTGGTATGAAACCAGAATAAAGCAATTTGAAGATCCATTTTATTGGAATATAACTGGTACATATGGTGCCAAACTATCTCTACCTTATTCAGTCTGGGATAGAGACCCAACAAATGATCTTCGGGTTGTTCGGTTATGTCTTTCGATTCCTGAAGATCAATTTGTTCAAAATGGCATGGATAGAGCAATGATTCGAAGAATAACAAAAAATCTTTTGCCCGATAAGGTAAGGTTGAACTTTAGGACAAGAGGTGCACAAGGCGCAGACGGAATTTACCGTATGGCTCCAAATTGGAAGACATTTATTGCTGAGCTTGACCGATTAACCAATGATTCACTAGTTTCTGATTATCTTAATGTAGATGTACTGAAGAAGGCAATTTCAAGGTTTAGGGAGATACCTTCTCCTGAATATATATATGATCCTGATTTTAAAATTTTAATGAGAAGCTTAATTTTTTATAGATTTATGAAAAAATTTGCTTGAAGGGAGGTGACAGTATGAAGAAAGATTGGAATACTCCAGAACTAGAAGTTCTTAATGTTAATATGACTATGGCTGGACCAGGTCATAAGATGCCGGACTCTGTTCAACCAGATCCAGATGATCCAGTTAAATATAGCTAATTAACCAAATGAAGTTGACTTCCCTTATACAATAAAGTATAAGGGCGGTCTTAATTAATTTTTCATTTTTGGAGTGAGAACATGATCCGAACGAAAAAGTCTTTCGCCTACATTGGTTTTGGAATGGATATAGTCAGTGAAATCCGTCTACCCGAATTAACTCGAGTTGGGTTTTTATCTGAAAGCCCAGATGTGAGGATTGAAATTAATGACCTAACCAAAGATTGGTATAAATTTGATTCTGAAACTCGAAAAAAATTTGTAGTAGAAAAAGGAAAAGTTATGTTTGAGGTACCTAATACGGCGATTTTTTTAATAACAGAAGGACAAAAAATTGTTGTTTCTCCGATGATAGAGGCTGAGGAGGACAAAATTCGGCTTTATATTCTAGGGACATGTATGGGTGCAATATTAATACAGAAGAGAATACTGCCACTACATGGAAGTGCACTTGCTATCAATGGAAAGGCGTATGCTTTTATTGGTGATTCAGGTGCGGGAAAATCAACCCTTGCTGCAGCATTGATTAAAAAAGGTTATGCCCTTATGAGTGACGATGTGATTCCAGTAAGTTTATCGAAGGAAAATGTACCTTTTGTGACCTCTACCTATCCTCAACAAAAGCTCTGGCAACAAAGTCTAAATCATTTTGGGATAGATACGGATCAGTTTCGTTCATTATTTGAAAGAGAAACAAAATTTGTAGTACCAGTTAATGCTAATTTCTCTTCAGAACCATTACAACTTGCGGGTGTGTTTGAATTAGTTATTTCAAATGACGAAGATGTGATTATTGAAAAAATTGAAGGCCTTGAACGATTTCGTACACTATATAACCATACTTTTCGAAACTTTTTAATCTCACGTTTAGGGTTAGAAGATTGGCATTTTTTGGAGTCATCACGTATTTTGAATCAAATCAACGTGTACAAATTACAGCGCACTCAGCAGGGATTTACGGTAAATCATTTAGTAGATCTCATTTTAGATAATTTGAAAAGGGAGGAAGGCAAATGATTCATACATCATCTGAAATCTTACTTAAAACAACGGTCGTACAATGCGAAGGAAATATAGCGAGTGATATGAATGGAGAAAAAGTGTTACTCAACGTTCGAAAGGGAAAATATTTTAACTTAGGTACAACCGGTGGAGAAATATGGG
The DNA here is from genome assembly GCF_030915385.1 of Neobacillus sp. PS3-12. GTDB lineage: Bacteria > Bacillota > Bacilli > Bacillales > Cytobacillaceae > JAEVLT01. The sequence continues at coordinate 3,813,918 of NZ_CP133268.1, forward strand.
GGTTAATTAAATCACCAATCAAAGTAAATAAACTGGTAGATGTCGTAGTTGCTGAATTTGAGGTGGAAAAGAACATATGTGAACTTCAAGTACTATCTTTTCTAAATCAATTGTATAAAGAAGATTTGGTGAAAAGAATTGATTAAAGATTAGTATTTTCAGAGGGTGGATGTTTAATGCTCGTTGTAAAGAAAATGATGAGTTTTTTTACTCTGGATACCAAAAGAAAACTTTTATTAATAGAAGCTGGATTCTATTTAGCATTGGCAAGAATTCTTAAGGCGTTGCCTTTTTCGAGAGTATCTCCTCTTTTAGGAAAATATATGGAGGAAACTTCTAAAGATTACAAACAAACTGATTGTCCAATTTTGTGGAATATATCAGATGCGATTGATCTAGTAAGTAAACATACTATGTGGGAAAGCAAATGTCTTGTAAGAGCGATGGCAGCCATGAAAATGCTAGAAAGACGTAAAATTGAAAGTACCCTTTATTTAGGTACTGGAAAAGATGAAAATGGAAGTTTAATTGCTCATGCATGGTTACGGAGTGGTCCCTTTTATATCACAGGTGGGGAAGAAAAGAATAGGTTTGTAATTGTTGGGAAATTTGCGAAACAAATAAATGAAAAATCGTAAGAGGAGTAAATCATGAATAATGAACTTTATATTAATTTAGACGAATTTCCTAATGAATTGCAATTACTACTTTTTATCCTAAAAAACAAAATGGATGATCATTCTATCGGGTTATGTAAGGAGCAATATAAGAACATTGATTGGAATTTATTCCTCGTTCTTGTGAAACATCATCGAGTCACTCCCTTGATTTATACAAAGTTAAAAAGTATTAATCAAAGTTTTATTCCTCTATTCATTATTCAAACATTATTCCAAGATTACCAGAAAAATATTTTTAACATGCTTCATTTAAGTGGTGAAGCAGAAATATTGGCTAATACTTTTAGCGATAATCAGATACGCACCCTTTTTTTGAAAGGACCAGTACTTGGTTCTGATCTTTATGGTGATATTTCCTTACGCATGTCTTCAGATTTGGATCTTTTAATACCAATCAGTGATTTGAATAAAGCCGAAAATATCCTGCTATCTCTCGGATACATTAAAGATGATTATATCGAAACAGTGTTAAATGATTGGAAATGGAGACATCATCATATTACTTTTTTTCATCCTGAAAGAAAGATTAAGGTGGAAGTGCATTGGCGACTTAATCCAGGGCCTGGAAAGGAACAAAAATTTAATGAAATGTGGGATAGAAAACGGGTTAGCTCTTTAACAAGTCGACCTGTTTATATGTTGGGATTAGAAGATTTGTTTTTATTTCTAGTTTCCCACGGTGCACGGCATGGGTGGTCACGTCTACGTTGGTTGGTAGATATCAACCAGCTAATCAATAAAGAATTTGATTGGATAAAGTCAATACATTTACTAGAAAAGAGCCAATTAGTACAAATTGGGGGTCAGGCAAGTATTCTTGCTTCTCAATTATTAGGTACAAATATACCTATTGAGTTTAATAATTTGATCAAGAATAAGAAATACCAGCAGTTAGCACTCGAAGCTGTGTTTTATATAAAGCAAATGGTTAACCTGCACACACCAACAGTCCCAGAAGAAATATCAGACTATCATAAACGGCATTTATTTTCATTAATGTCAATGGAACAAAAAGTTGTCTTTATCCTTAGCTTTCTTTATCCTTACCCAGAAGATGCGGAGTTTTTACCATTGCCAAAATCACTACACTTGTTATATTTTCCCTTACGTCCCTTTATTTTGATTAGTCGAAAATTAAAAAAACGTGCAATAGCTAGGAGGGCGTAAACAGATGGAACAAGTTTTTTATTATATTAAAAGACTGCATACATATTCAGGGAAAATTCTTTATTTTAATTTAATAGGAATGGCAATAGTTAGTTTTATAGAAGGTATGGGGATATTTTTATTGATCCCCATGTTAAATTACAGTGGCATATTTCATGTTGCGACGGGTGAAAATCGGTTTATAAAATATCTCAATTATATTGATTTATTGCCAAAAACATTTGTCCTCATATTTATATTAGGATTTTATATTTTACTAGTTACAGTTCAAAACTTGGTACAGAGAAAATTATCAATTAGAAATGTGAAAATTACAAATGGATTTGTCCGCCAGCTAAGATTGGAGACATATAGCGGTTTACTTAAAGCTAGTTGGGGGTTCTACACAAAAGAAAGAAAAGCAGACCTGATAAATATAATGACATTAGAACTTGCACGAGTTGCAGGTGGGATTAATCAGTTCTTAGTATTTTTAACCTCAATAGTTTTTACTTTAATACAAATCATTATTGCTTTTTGTCTATCAGCTCAACTAACGATATTTGTATTGTTTTTTGGTTGTATACTTGGGTTTTTCTCTAAGAAATTTATTAAGCAATCAAAAACATTAGGAAACAAGACGTCTTTGTTAGCACAAGAGTATCTTGCAGGTATTACGGATCAACTTAATGGAATAAAGGATATTAAAAGTAATATGTTGGAAGAATCACGATTAAATTGGCTGCAGTCCGTAACTAAAGGGATGATTGAAGAACAAATTGAGTACATCCAATTAAAATCGTCATCTCAAATATTTTATAAAATTTCATCAGCTAGTTTAATCGCCATTTTTATTTTTATTTATGTCACGATATTCAAGGTTCAGCCAGAACAGTTTTTACTTATTTTACTTATTTTTTCCCGACTGTGGCCCAGAATTACAGATATTCAATCTTGTTTAGAGCAAATTGCTTCTTCCGTTCCAGCATTTAAATCTTTGATTGATTTAAATTCCAAAACAAATAAAGCATTAGAAAGTTCAGAGTTTAATAATGGAAATGTTCAGTCCCTTACTATAGAAGATAGTTTGGAATGCAGAGGTGTATATTTTCGTTATACTCAAAACGAAAATATATATGCCCTGAAAAATATATATTTAAAAATACCTGCAAACAGAATGACTGCGATAGTTGGACCTTCTGGTGCAGGTAAAAGTACATTAATTGATTTATTAATGGGGTTAAATAAATCGGAAAATGGTGAAGTACTAATTGATGGAATATTGTTATCAAATGAAAACTTATTATCTTTGAGACGGTCTGTTAGCTATGTTTCCCAAGAACCCTTTTTATTCAATGCTAGTATTCGAGAAAATCTACTTTTGATCCAACCAAATTCAAATGAAGAAGAATTATGGAAAGCATTAGATTTTTCATCAGCTGCAGAATTTGTAAGAAAACTTCCTATGGGAATTGATACAATTGTCGGTGACAGAGGAATCCGATTATCAGGAGGAGAACGGCAGCGACTTGTAATTGCACGCGCAATATTAAGAAAACCCTCTATTCTAGTCCTTGATGAGGCAACAAGTGCACTTGATACAGATAATGAGTCTAAAATTCAAGAGTCACTTGAAAGGTTAAAAGGGCAAATGACAATTATTGTGATCGCCCACCGTTTATCAACTATTCGGAATGCAGACCAGGTCATTGTATTAGACCAAGGTAAAATTATCCAACAAGGCGGCTTTAAACAGCTGGCTAATGAACAAAAAGGTATGTTTAACCATTTATTAAAAAAACAAATGGAGGTTAGTGTTTAAGTTTCTCTCTTTCCAAAATTTAATGAAAAATTAATCTATTAAGTTTCTTTTTAACGTTGACATGTTCTATATAAAGAACTAAAATTAGTGATATAGTGTACGTTATAATCGTTTTATTGATAAATTTGTAAAAATTAGGTGAATTTACGACAGAAAGTTAAAGTGGAAGCTATTTTTTTTCACCGCACGTTCTTTATTTAGAACATATTAGAAGTACTAATAATGTCTAACGAAAAGGTGGTTTCATGAATCAATTTGAACAAAATTTTGAAAAGAGAAAAGCCAAGGAAATTAATTTAAACGAAATATATAAGGTAATTAAAAAGCGAATTGGGCTTGTATTCATTCTGACCATTATAGCTGCTGTCGTAGGATACCTACAAGATCATGTTACTATTACTCCACTGTATCAAACATCTTCAAGAGTCATAATTGGTGCCGATGATCAAGCAAGAACAACCTTACAGGTTATTGTGAAGGACCCAACCATTTTAGATAAAGTTGTTCAACAATTAAAATTACCAATGACTTCAGATGCCTTGGCCAATGAGATTACGGTTGCAAGCATCGAAAGTTCACAGGTTGTAAGTATAACAGTTGTTAATAAGGATCCAAAATTAGCTGCTCAAATCGCAAATACAACTGCTAGTGTTTTCAAAGATGAGGTACCCAATATTGTAGGTAAAGATTATGTTCGTCTTTTATCAGATGCTAAAGTAAACCCAGTTCCAATTAACCCAAAAAAGAATAATAAAATTTATATGTATACGATTGTTGGATTCGTTCTAGGAATTGGATTAGCATTTTTACTAGACTCATTGGATAACACGTTAAGATCTGAGATAGAAATTGAGAGGCTGCTAGGGCTTAATGTGCTGGGGAAGGTATCTAAAATGAACAAAAGAAATGTTAAAAAGAAAAAGTCGAAACTCAATGTAAATGTAAGAGGTGAGACAATTGATTATAAGTAATCTAATTAGAAACAAAAGAGATTTAATTACTCGCTCACATCCTGAATCCATTATTTCAGAACAATTTCGGATGATCCATACAAATATTAAATTTTCTGTTGATGAACAAAATGGAAAGATTTTTTTAATTACCTCACCTTCCACAGCTGATGGAAAATCGACTATAGCAGCAAATTTAGCGGTTTCAGTTGCGCAACAAAAGAAAAAAGTTCTTTTGATAGATGCCAATCTTAGAAATCCAGTACTTCATACTATTTTCAATATACCTAATACAGAAGGAATTACGGACGTACTTAAAGGTTTGGCCAATTTGGAAGAAACTGTTCATCATACTGAAATAGGAAGACTTGATGTTTTATCAGGTGGAAAGACCTCAGTAAATCCTGTTGAGCTATTGGGATCAAGCAGGATGGAGGAATTATTAAAATTTGCTTTAAAAAAATACGATGTTGTCTTAATTGACTCATATTCAGTTATCGGCTTAACCGATACACAACTTTTGGCCCCCCTTTGTGATGGAGTGATTTTGGTTATGCAAAATGGCAAAACCCGACTTGAAAAAGCTTTTGAGGCAAAAAAAGTGTTGGAATTTGCAAAGGCAAAACTTATGGGTGTTATTTTAAATGAGAGCTAAAATTATTTTTTTTAAGATAAATGTTCTTTATTAAGAACCGTTTAGACTTTTAAAAAGAAAATTTGGTAATGTCTCCTTACCGTTATCAATGGAGGCACTCGGCCATGCTGTGGGTGGAGACACCTTAGACGCCAGTCGTCAAGAGTGTGGTGTGAGGACGGGTTAGATGCCCGATTTATTAAAAAGCTTTCTTATGTGGGTCTTAAAAAAGAACATGTAAGAAAATTTTTTAAAGGAGAGATTATTTTGAAGAGTATTGACCAGTATCCAAAATCGATTAAAAAAGCCATTCGCTATATCAAACAAGAGGCAAAAAAGGAGGAGCTGAAAGAGATTCAAATGCTGATCGAAAGAGCGATCGAAATAAGGTCTTTAAGGGTGGAGTAGGTATTTTGAATTAAATAAGATAAGGAGGGGAATTTATGAGCTATCGACAAAGATTATCATTATTTATTTTGCTTGATTCCTGTATCGTGTTAACGGCCATTTTCTTTAGTCGATTTTTAGTAAATGCATCATTCAATGTCATTACTTTACCAATCGTAGTAAGTTCCATTGTTCTCTTACTTAGTCACCATTCCTTTTCCTTCAAATTCCGACTCTATCAAAAGGCTTGGGAATATGCAAGCATAGGTGAATTAATGATTATTTTAAGAGTCGTCACCTTTTCTATTTTAATGGTAGGAATTATACAGCCTATCATTTTCCATCATACCTATTTTCGCCTCTTAGCCGTAACGTGGTTATTACATATTTTTTTAATAGGAGGATCTCGTTATTGTTGGAGAATGCTTAGAGGTGCTATTTTCGATAAGGCAAACAACAAAAAACGAACACTGATTATTGGGGCCGGTTCAGCAGGAATGATGGTGGCGAGGCAATTATCAAAAAGTAATGAAGCCGACCTGCTACCGGTTGCTTTTATTGATGATGATCCAAAAAAGCATAAGCTTGATATTCTTGGTATTCCGGTATTTGGTGGAGTTAGAGACATAAAGCAAGCTGTGGAAGAATTAGAGATAGACAATGTCATTATTGCGATCCCATCGCTCAGTAAACGCGAATTAAATAATATTTTTCAAGAATGTGCAAAAACAAATGCCAAAACGCAAATTTTGCCAATGCTAGAGGACTTAGTCACTGGGAAAATTTCAATAAAACAGTTCCGTGATGTTCAAGTTGAAGATTTACTAGGAAGAGAACCTATCAATTTAAATATTGATAGTATTTCCGAATATGTAACAAATAAAGTTGTCTTAGTTACAGGTGCAGGGGGTTCAATTGGATCGGAAATTTGCAGGCAAATTTCTACATTTAGGCCTAGTAAATTAGTTCTAGTTGGGCACGGAGAAAATAGTATTTATACGATCGAAATGGAGTTGAAAGAAAAGTTTAAGGATAAAGAAATTGAATTTGTTGCTGTTATTGCTGATTTACAAGATGCAAATAAAATGATGGCAGTAATGAATCGTTATCATCCGGATGTAGTTTACCATGCCGCAGCACATAAACATGTTCCTTTAATGGAAGGGAATCCGGAAGAAGCTGTGAAAAATAATTTGATTGGAACAATGAACGTAGCGAAAGCAGCGAGTTGGAGCAAGGTGAAAACGTTTGTCATGATTTCCACCGATAAAGCGGTTAATCCAACAAGTGTAATGGGGGCAACCAAAAGGCTTGCTGAAATGATGATTCAATACATGGATCAGAAAAGTGAAACGAAATTTGTTGCTGTTAGATTTGGAAATGTACTTGGCAGCAGGGGCAGTGTCATCCCACTATTTAAGAAACAGATTGAAAAAGGAGGCCCTGTTACAGTTACTCATCCAGATATGATTCGCTATTTCATGACAATTCCAGAGGCATCTAGGCTCGTTATTCAAGCTGGAGCTCTTGCTAAAGGGGGAGAAATCTTCGTTTTGGACATGGGGGATCCAGTTAAAATTGTTGATTTGGCGGAAAATTTAATTAAACTGTCAGGGAATACAGTAGAAGATATAGGGATTGAGTTTAGCGGTATAAGGCCTGGAGAAAAATTGTTTGAAGAATTACTCAATAAAGATGAAGTTCACGAACAGCAAATTTATCCTAAAATCTACGTTGGAAAAACGGCATCTCTCTTTTTAAAAGAAATTGAAGATATTATTGAAACCTATGAAAGCTTAAATAAAGAAGAGCTAAGGGAGAAACTAATTAATCTAGGCAATAAAAAGGCAGTTATTGACTCAAAACAAGTCGTTTCAGTATAACAAGAAATGGATGGATGATAATGATAACCAAAAGGATCCTTTTTTGTGCGACTGTTGATTTTCATTTTAGGGCCTTTCATTTACCATACTTAAAATGGTTAAAAGAACAAGGCTGGGAAGTTCATATTGCTGCATCGGGAAAACTTGACCTGCCCTATGTGGATAAGAAATATGATATTCCAATTCAACGGTCACCTCTCCATAAAGCAAATCTTTCGGCGTATAAACAGCTGAAAGAAATTATTCATAAAAATCAGTATAAAATCATTCACTGCCACACACCAATGGGCGGGGTACTGACAAGGTTAGCAGCAAAAAGAGTGCGGAAAAATGGAACGAAGGTCATCTATACGGCGCACGGATTTCACTTTTGTAAAGGAGTACCGTTTACTAACTGGCTGATTTACTATCCTATTGAGAAAGTATTGTCCAATTATACTGATACGTTAATAACTATAAATAAAGAAGATTATAAACTAGCGTTAAATCATCACTTCAAAGCTAAAAATATAGAACATGTTCATGGAGTGGGGGTAAATATTGAAAAATTTCATCCAGTTAATGCTATTCAAAAGAACCAGTTAAGAAAACAGTACGGATATAAGGATGACGAATTTTTAATGTTTTACGCAGCAGAATTTAATAAGAACAAGAACCAGCAATTGTTGATTCGTTCACTTGAATTGGTGAAGGCTCAAGTACCAAATGTGAAGTTGCTGCTTGCTGGTGAAGGTCCACTCTTAAGGGAGTGTCAGGAGCTTACTGCTCAATTAGGATTAGATAAGATGATTGATTTTCTGGGTTATCGAAATGACATTGACTCCTTACTGAAAATGTGTGATTGTGCTGTTGGATCCAGTATCCGCGAAGGACTTCCAGTTAATATTATGGAAGCGATGGCCTGCGGGTTGCCGGTGGTTGCAACTGATAACAGAGGACATCGTGAACTAGTTTTGGACCAAAAAAATGGGTGGGTGATTGCAAACCAAAACGTTTTAGAGTTTGCTGGTCGTCTTGTTTCATTAGCCCAAAACCGTGAATTGGGTGTAGAGTTGGGCTTAAACAGCCGAAATATTATTCTAGCAACCTATGGAGTTCAGCAAGTTTTAGGAGAAAAGTCGACGATCTATTTAAACTATATGAATGAAATGGAGGGTGTTTTGTGGACAGCCCATTGAGAATATTGCATGTTGTCGTCAATATGAACCGCGGCGGTGCAGAAACTTTAATTATGAATTTGTACCGAAATGTTGATAAAAGCAAGGTTCAATTTGATTTTTTGACATGTAAAGAAGGCGTGTTTGATGAGGAAATAAAAACGATGGGTGGTATTGTTCATAGAATTCCATACATATCAGATGTTGGACATTACAAATATGTAAAAACACTTGAACAATTTTTCTTCCGAAACAACCATTATAAAATCGTTCATTCACACTTGGATAAGATGAGTGGCTTTGTTCTTCGGGCAGCTAAAAAAGCTGGTATTCCTGTCCGTATCTCTCACAGCCATAATACAAGCAGTGAAGGAGGGATGCTTGCTCGTTCATATAAATGGTATGCGAGTAGATTTATCATACCTAACGCAACCAATTTATTTGCTTGCTCGAATGAGGCGGCCCAATGGTTATTTGATAAAAAATCAAACTCAACAAAAATCTTGAAGAATGGGATTGAGAGCAATCAATTTATCTTTACTTTAGAAACAAGGAACCAAGTGAGAAAGGAACTGGGAATTGATAACGGTTCATTTGTGCTTGGACATGTTGGAAGGTTTTATCATCAAAAAAATCATTCTTTTCTAATTGATGTGTTTAAGCAATATAGCCAAAAAAATAACCAAGCTGTTTTATTACTAGTCGGAGATGGTGTGTTAAGACCTGAGGTAGAAAAAAAGGTAAACGATTTGAATTTAAGTACAAAGGTGAAGTTCTTGGGTATTCGAGAAGATATTCATCGGGTCCTCCAAGCTTTCGATACTTTTGTTTTTCCATCATTACATGAAGGTCTGCCCGTCTCATTAATTGAAGCTCAAACTGCAGGACTACCTTGTCTTATTTCAGATACAGTTTCAAGAGAAGTTGATCTAGAACTTAACTTAGTTAACTTCCTATCTCTTAGTGATAAGAGCTACTGGATCAATCTTTTAACAGATATAGCTACTAGTCAGAAAACAAGATCATTGACTCCTGAAACATTATCTATACTTGGATATGACATTAGGGAAACTGCAAAATATATTGAAAACTACTACTTAAAAATATCAGGGTGAATGCCATGAAATTATTAACGGTTTTTACTCCAACTTTTAACCGTGCATACTGTTTGGAAAAATGCTATAAAAGTTTAGTTAACCAAACATGCCATGAATTTGTTTGGCTCATTATTGATGATGGATCAACTGATGAGACAAAAGAACTGGTTGAAAAGTGGAAGAAAGAACAGAAAATCGAAATAAACTATGTTTGGCAAGAGAATCAGGGAATGCATGGTGCACATAATACTGCTTATGAACAGATTGATACTGAGTTAAATGTATGTATTGATTCCGACGATTATATGCCAAAGGATGCTGTCGATAAAATAATTGCTTTTTGGAAGAAATATGGCAGTGATGGAGTCAGTGGAATTATAGGTGTTGACTCTTTTACTGATAATAAAATCATTGGAACCGAGCTACCTGAAGGCCTAAAACGTTCGACATTATTTGATCTCTATTATAAACATGGTGTTACGGGAGACAAGAAGCTTGTCTATCGCACAGAGTTAACGAAACAATTTCCTTATCCTATTTTCAAAAATGAAAAGTATGTTGGTTTAGCATACAAATATTATAAGCTTGATCAACAATATGAAATGCTGTTGATGAACGAGGTACTTTGTTGTGTAGATTACCTGCCTGATGGCTCTTCACAAAATATGTTAAAACAATACCGAAAAAATCCAAGGGGATTTGCATTCTATCGTAAGGAACTAATGAAATTGCCATTTGCAAAATTCTCATTTAAATATCGACAAGCCATTCATTATGTTTCCAGTAGTTTAATGATAAGTAATCCAAGGTTTTTACAGGAAACGCCTGATAAAGGTCTCACAATATTAGCTATTCCATTTGGCATTTTATTATATTTTTATATAACTACAAAAACAAGGACCGCTTAAAAACTTTTATTATTAGTTCTTTGAGAGGAATGAACAGATGACTGTCCTATGGATCAATCTTGCCATAGTTTTTATTTTATCTTTTTTTTCAAGATACTTTGCCACTGCTACAGCGATAGGAACGTTCTCATATCCTAAAATAAGGCCTAACAAACTATTAGTGTTACTTGTTATGTTAACTTTTATAACTGTATCGGGCCTTAGGTCAGGTATTGGAGATACCTATTTCTATAAACATATATATGAAATGAATGATTTTTCCTGGCAATTTATTTTTTCCCAGAAAGACATTGGGTTTGGGATTTTTCAAAGGTATTTGAAAAAATATTGTTCAAGTGATCCACAAATTTTAATCCTAACAACTGCAATCATCACGAATGTACTCATTATTAGTGTTTTATATAAATATTCGAGACTTTTTGAACTAAGTATATATGTTTATATTACTGGTGGAGAGTTTCTAGTTACTATGAATGGCATGAGACAATGTTTGGCAGCAGCAATCATCTTTGCAGCTACAAAGTTTATCATTGATGGTAATTGTAAAGGTTATATATTAGTGGTGCTGTTTGCTTCGACTTTTCATGAGAGTGCACTTATTTTAATACCAATTTATTTTTTAGTTCGAACTAAAGCTTGGTCTAAAAACACTTTTCTACTTTTATTCTTATCCATTGTCATTGCTTTAGGATTTGATAAGTTTTCCTCAGTCTTATTTTCAGCGATTAAAGACACACAGTATAGTGTTTATCAAAATTCGCAGGAGGGTGGGGCAAATATAATCAGGGTGCTTGTAGATGGAATACCGATTGCAATTTCTTATTTTGGAAGGGAAAAGCTTAGAAGAATTTTCCCAATTAGTGATATATTTGTGAATATGTCCATTATTGGATTTGTCTTCATGGTTATATCTACCAGGAACTGGATTTTTGCAAGATTTGATATATATTTTAACCTTTATCAATTAATATTAATATCGTGGATTATTAAGGTTTTTAGAGATAAGGATCAGAAAGTAATTTATTATCTTATCCTAGTTTGCTATCTTGGTTACTACTTTTACGAAGACGTTATTGCTTTAGGTATCATCTATAAAAGTGCTTATTTTAAATTATAGGAAAGGGGTGATTAAGACATGGTGAAAAGGGTTTTACATATTGTTAGTACAATGGACCGAGGCGGTGCGGAAACTTTAATTATGAATATCTATAGAAATATAGATAGAAAGAAAATTCAATTCAATTTCATTACTCATACACCTATGAAATGTGATTTTGAAGACGAAATCATCGCATTGGGCGGTAGGATTTTTAAAATACCGAGTCTTGGACAATTGGGCCCTTTTTCGTATGTAAGAGATTTAATGAAGATCATGTCAGCACATTCTTATGAAGCCGTGCATATTCATACTGATTTCCAAGGTGGGTTCCCTGCTTTAGCTGCAAAATTAAGTGGAATTAAAATTAGAATTTGTCATTCGCATAGTAATAGCTGGCCTCGTGGGAATCAATTTATGGATCGAACTGCCCTAAAAATTTTTCAGACACTCATTAAAATTTCTTCCACTAGATTTTGTAGCTGCAGTTCTGAGGCTGCAGAATTTTTATTTGGAAAGCGCAGTTTCGAATCCTCTAAAGTAAAAATTCTGAACAATGGTATTGATTTAACGCAATTTGAAAATATCCAAGAAAATAGAAATGAAATTTTAAGAGAATTGGATATACCTGTAGGGGCAAAAATAATTGGTCACGTTGGAAGATTTTCAACTTCCAAGAATCAAACCTTCATTTTAAAGGTTCTTAAAAAGCTTTTAGAGAAAGATAAACGAGTTTTTGCTTTATTGGTTGGAGATGGCCCATTAAAGCAACAAATTGAAGAAGAAGCTTTGAAACTTGGCATCGTTGATCATATCCGCTTTTTAGGAGTAAGAAGTGATATTCCAAGGCTTATGAGACATTTTGATGTTTTTTTATTCCCATCATTATTTGAAGGATTTGGAATTGTCACAATAGAGGCTCAAAGCTCAGGTACTCCATGTATTATGTCAGATATGGTTCCAAGAAGCACCGATATGGGATTAGGATTAGTAACATATCTGAGCCTGGATGAAAGTATTGATGTTTGGGGTAATAAATTGCTTGATGCATTTAAAGTAGAACGACCAAATAAACAATTAGTTTTTGAAGCCATTTCTAAAAATGGCTTTAGTATTAAAAGTACCATTAACGATTGGTTAGAGTTATATGGAGCAAGTTGAAAAAGAAGAGGGTTTATAAGATGAAGAAGAAGATATTAATTACCTCTTTTGATTTAGCAATTGGAGGGGTGGAAAGAAGTTTAATAGGTTTGCTTAACCAAATTGATTATCAAAGATTTGATGTTGATTTAGTATTATTTAAGCACGAGGGTGAGTTCCTTCCTTATTTACCATCTGGCCCAAATTTGCTGCCTGAAATACCAGAGTACACAACCTTTAGGAAATCGATTGGGCAGATTGCAAGAGAAGGGTATTATCGTATCGGATTATTCCGTCTCATGGCAAAGTATATTAGCTTGTTCCATGGAAGAATGAAACACATAAATGAGCCGGGATACCTAAATATTCAATATGGATGGGAATTCACAAATTCTTTTCTTCCAAAATTAAATAATGAGTACGATGCGGCCATCGGTTTTCTGTGGCCGCATTATTTTATTGGAGAGAAGGTAAAGGCAAAGAAGAAAATCGGCTGGATTCATACGGATTACTCCAATATCGATATTAACAAAAAAGTGGAAGCAAAGATGTGGGGAAAAGTAGATAAAATCGTAGCTGTTTCTGAAGATTGTTCAAAAACATTTTTGAATATTTTTCCTGATTTTAGAAATAAAACAACGGTTATTGAAAATATTCTTTCACCCGAATTTATAAGAGAACAAGCCATGATGGATAATCCAATTGATCTAAATAAAACTTCTGGGAAGACGATCCTGTTAACCGTTGGAAGACTAACTCCAGCAAAGGGGCTAGATGATGCTGTAAGAGCTTGTAAAGAGCTGGTGGAAAAGGGATATGATATTGCCTGGTATGTTGTTGGATACGGTCCACTTGAAAATGATTTGAAAAAAATAATAAAGGAATTGGGGATGCAAAGTCATTTCTTTTTATTAGGAAAGAAAACAAACCCATATCCATTCATCAAGCAATGTGATATTTACGTTCAGCCATCAAGATATGAGGGTAAGGCGGTAACTATTCGTGAAGCCCAAATTCTTGGAAAACCAGTAGTTATAACCAATTTTCCTACTGCTAAAAGTCAAGCGGTTGATGGATTCGATGCGATTATCACTCCTCAAAATATTGAGGGGATTGTAAAGGGGATTCAAAACGTAATCGATAATCCTGGACTCAGAGAGAGGTTAATTTCAAATGTATGTTCAAAGGATTATGGGAATGAAAGCGAGATTAATAAATTATACAGCTTAATTGAGGCTTAATTAAAGAAAGGTGGTGCTTCTAAATGGCAATACTAGTGACTGGAGGGGCTGGCTACATTGGAAGTCATACTTGTGTTGAACTATTAAATGCAGGTTATGAGATTGTTGTATTAGACAATTTTCTAAATAGTAAACCGGAATCTCTAAATCGAATTGAAACAATTACCGGTCGAAATTTTAAATTCTATGAAGTTGACTTGTTAGACAGGGAAAATGTTATTCAAGTATTTATTGAGAATGAGATAGAAGCGGTAATACACTTCGCAGGCCTTAAAGCGGTTGGTGAATCAGTGAGAATGCCGTTAAATTATTACTATAATAACATTACAAGTACGGTCATTCTATGTGAAGTAATGAAAACGCACAACGTTAAAAAAATGGTCTTTAGTTCATCTGCGACTGTATATGGTATGCCAGAACAGGTACCGATTTCAGAAGAAGCTCCGCTTTATACCTTGAATCCTTATGGACGAACGAAATTAATGATTGAAGAGATATTACGTGACCTTTATGCTTCGGATCCGACATGGAGTATTGCTTTGTTACGTTATTTTAATCCGGTTGGGGCACACGAGAGTGGATTAATTGGAGAAGACCCAAACGGAATTCCCAATAATCTTATGCCCTACATTACCCAGGTGGCGGTTGGTAAATTAATGGAGCTTAATGTCTTTGGGAATAACTACCCAACACAAGATGGCACAGGTGTCCGTGATTATATTCATGTTGTCGATTTGGCTCTGGGGCATTTACGTGCGCTTGAAAAGATTTCATCCTCAACTGGCATTGACGCTTTTAATCTCGGTACGGGACAGGGATACAGTGTACTAGAAATGGTTTCTGCGTTTGAAAAGGCATCAAGGGTAAATATTCCATACAAAATAGTAGAAGCTAGAGCGGGTGATGCGGCAATCTGTTATGCTGATCCTTTAAAGGCAAAACAGAAATTAGGCTGGCAGGCAAAGAAGAACATTGATGAAATGTGTGAAGATGCGTGGCGATGGCAGAAACAGAATCCAAATGGTTATGAAAAGAACATAAGAGGTCCTCACTATTCAGATAGTGAGGATTTTTTAGTAGAAATTTAATGTTTAGTGGGGTATGAAAAATGAAGATTTCAGAAACACTGACTCAAGAAAAATTTCAAGAGATTCTCCTTCATGCTTTTTTAAAAGGTGAAAAATCAGAAAATATAAAAGTTTCCGAATTAATAGAGGAAATAAAACAACAAGTATTGGTGTCAAATCAATGAAACGAATGTTTGATTTATTTGTTTCATTCATTTTATTAGTCTGTACCTCTCCACTTATTTTGTTGGTTGCACTGGCAGTAAGAAAAAAATTGGGGACGCCGGTACTTTTTAAACAGCAGCGGCCCGGATTAGATGGAAAGCCTTTTTACCTTTATAAATTTAGGACGATGACGGATCAAAAGGATCAAAATGGGAATCTGTTACCAGACCATATCCGGCTTACTAACTTTGGAAAACAGTTGAGAAAATATAGCTTAGACGAACTGCCGCAGCTTCTTAATGTACTAAAAGGAGACATTAGTTTGGTTGGCCCAAGGCCGTTATTAATGGAATATTTGCCACTTTACACAAGGGAACAATTTAGACGGCATCACGTTAAACCTGGGATTACCGGTTGGGCTCAGATTAATGGGCGTAATGCGATCTTGTGGGAGGAAAAATTTAAGTTGGATGTTTGGTATGTCGACAATTATTCCTTTTTGCTAGATTTAAAGATTATGTTTTTTACTATCGTTAAAGTAGTCAGATCAGAAGGAATCAATCAACGGGAGAGGCAACAACCGAAAGTTTTAAGGGGAATAGTCAACTTTCACGGGGAGGACATGGATGAAATTCGTGATTATCGGTCATGGGGGTCATAGTAAAGTTATTAGTGATTTGGTGTTAGCAAGTAAGGAAAATGATATTGTTGCGTATTTGGATGATAAATTTAAAGAATTTAAAATGCAAGGAAACCTATTTTACGGTCCAATTGTGTCAGTGAAAAAAATGATTGAATATTTTAGTGATTTGCAAATTATTATTGCAATTGGAAACAATTTAACAAGAAAAAGGATTGTACGAAAATTGAATTTACCTGAAGAAATGTATGGAACATTGGTCCATGCATCCGCTGTAGTCAGCCCTAGTGCCTCAATTGGGAGTGGTACGGTAATCATGCCTCATGCTGTGGTGAATGCTGATGCCCAAATTGGCAAGCATGCCATTATTAATACAGGTTCAGTAGTGGAACATGATTGTAAAATAGAAGACTTTGTGCATATTTCTCCACATGCCTCCCTGACAGGTGGAGTACAAATAAAAGAAGGGGCAAGTGTTGGTTCCGGTGCGGCTATTATACCGAACTCTATTGTCGGAGAATGGTCTGTGATCGGAGCGGGAGCAACTGTAATATCCGATATACCATCACATTCTACTGCTGTTGGAACTCCAGCAAAGGTGAAAAACAAAATGGAGGTGAACTAATTTGTTAAAGATAGAGAATAAATCGAGGATTTTTCTCTCTTCCCCACATATGAGTGGGAATGAACAAAAATATATTAATGATGCATTCGAAACAAATTGGATTGCCCCGCTTGGTCCTAATGTAGACCAGTTTGAAAAAGAATTAGCCCGCTATGTAGGAGTCAATGAAGCCGTAGCTGTTAGCTCAGGAACAGCTGCCATTCATTTGGCTCTTTCTTTATTAAAAGTGAACAAAGGGGATAAAGTATTTTGTTCGTCCTTTACGTTTATCGCAAGTGCCAACCCAATCATCTATCAAGGAGCTGAACCAATTTTTATTGATTCCGAGCCTGAAACATGGAATATGTCACCGCAAGCACTGGAAAGAGCCTTTCAAGATGCTGTAAAAGAAGGGCAGTTGCCTAAAGCTGTGATTGTGGTCAATCTATATGGTCAGAGCGCCAAAATGGATGAGATCCTGGCTATTTGCGCACATTATGATGTTCCAATTATTGAAGATGCTGCTGAATCGTTGGGTTCTCTTTATAAAGGGAAACCAAGCGGTACTTTTGGAAAATTTGGGGTTTATTCTTTTAATGGAAATAAAATCATTACTACTTCCGGCGGTGGGATGCTTGTTTCAAATGAAGTTGAGTCACTGCATAAAGCCCGCTTTTTAGCAACGCAAGCTCGTGATCAGGCTCCTCATTATCAGCATAGCGAGCTCGGTTACAATTATCGATTGAGTAATATCTTGGCTGGCATTGGAAGAGCCCAATTAGAAATACTGGAGGAGCGTGTGGTAGCAAGAAGAAGGATTTTCGAACGCTATTACGAAGAGTTAGCACATTTACCTGGAATAACCTTCATGCCTGAATTAGAACAAACCAGATCAAATCGTTGGTTAACCGCACTTACCATTGATGAAAAAGCCGCTGGTGTTTCTGTTCAGCAGTTATTAGAAGCGTTAATAGCTGATAATATAGAAGCGCGTCCTGGTTGGAAGCCGCTTCATTTACAGCCAGTATTTTCAGGGATGAAATATTATTCACATCATAATAAGCAAAGTATATCTGAACAACTATTTACCAATGGAATTTGCTTACCATCAGGATCCAATATGAATGAGGAGGATCAATTGAGAGTGCTAAATTGTATCAAGGAATTATTTAAACAAAATAGATTAAAGAATTAAAGATATAAAAAAGGGGGAATCGAGGTATCGAGTAAATGTTAGGTAGAAATATATATAAAATTAGAAAGCAAAGAGGCTTTTCATTAACAGAGCTTGCTGAACGGGCGAAAATTTCAAAATCTTATTTAAGTAATATTGAACGAGATATAAATAAGAATCCTTCTATTGAAGTAATTAAAAGAATTGCCATTGTTTTAGATAGCGATTTAAAAGCCTTGATTAACACAGATGTATTAGAAGAAAATCAAAAAAATCCTGATAAAGAATGGATAGAATTAGCCAAGGAATTACAAAATTCAGGAATTGCAAAAGAACAAATTCCAGACTATAAAATGTTGCTTGAATTTATTAAGTGGCAGAATCTGAAAGAATCAGAAGGTAAATAAGTCCTTGGCATTTTTGGGTTCTGTATAAGGGTAGGACGATATCATTGAATAAAGTAGTAAGTATTGTTGTTCCGATTTATAGGGTGGAAAAATATCTAAGACGTTGTTTACAAAGTATCCTTCAACAAACATATAAACAACTAGAGATTATTTTGGTTGATGATGGATCTCCTGATGATTGTGGAAAGATGGCTGAAGAATTTGCAAGAAAAGATAACCGTATAAAAGTTTTCCATAAGGAAAACGGAGGATTGTCAGATGCAAGAAATTACGGAATGAAATATGTAACTGGCGATTATACAATTTTTGTTGATAGTGATGATTGGCTAGCAGCAAATATGGTCGAGCAGATGATGAATGTTAGTGAAGAGTATCAGGCGGACATTGTTCAAACTGCATTTTATTATGCTTACGATGAATATTTGCTTTTTGATAATCGTTATTATGCAAAAGATGATTACCCTATTGTCCTCGATCAAACACTGATGTGCGAATTAGTAAAAAACGAAAAAGTAAAGAACTTTGCATGGGGGAAACTTTATAAGACATCAATCATCCGGAACATCCCTTTTAGAAAAGGAGTCTTGTTTGAAGATGTTTTTTGGGCTCATACGGTGATGCATAAAGTGAATAAATTGGTGCTGTTAACACAACCATTATATTATTATTTTCAACGCTCCGACAGCATTGTTGCTACATATACACCAAGAAATTTAGACATACTAAAAGGTCTTAAAGAAAGACATCAATTTATTGAAACCTTTTATAAAGAACTAGTGAATGAATCTTATAGAGTTATCCTAGAGACAAGTTTGATTCACTACAATTTGCTGTTGCTAAATCGAAAACAGGATTTAGATGGTAAATATAAAAGAGAGATATGGAAATATATTAATAAGAACTATCAAAATTTGAAAATGGCTGTAGAAAGTGAGCATTCACTTAGAAACCAATTAACTTTGTTTACCATACATCCTTCTCTGAATATAGGATATCTCTTTCTGAAAAAAATATTAAGAAAGTTTTATATAGTTCCCCGACCGATTGGACTGGAAAAGGTAGACTATAGAGCGAAAAGTGACTTTTGAACGTCGGTTTTTAATAGGTAGTCTATTAGCTTCCCGAAAAGGGGAGCTTTTATTATGGAAACAAAGAAACGGAGATTAAAATGAATCAGGTCATAAAAAAATATGTATGTTGCGCAATAATCTATATTTTTAACTTGCTGCCAATAAAGAAAAATAAGATTTTCTTGTTTAGCTATTATGGAAGTCAGTATGGCTGCAATCCTAAATATATAACAGAATTTATAGTGAAAAAATGTCCAAAAGAACAATTTGATATAGTCTGGACTTTTAATGATCCTAATTCTAAGGATTATCTTACAGGAGTAAGGAAAGTAAAGACAATGTCGTTACGGTACTTCTATAAGCTATGTACATCCAAAGTTATTATAACTAATTTTAGAACAACAGATTTATTCATTAAAAGGAAGGACCAATATTACATTCAAACATGGCATAGTTCGTTAAGATTGAAGCAAATTGAAAAAGATGCGGAAGATGCTTTACCACAGAGTTATGTTCAAATGGCCCAAAAAGATTCAATAAAGTGTGACCTATTATTATCGGGCTGCAAATTTAGTACCGATATTTTTAAACGTGCGTTTTGGTATGATGGCCCTATTTTTGAACATGGAACACCAAGAAATGATTTTCTTTTCAAAATAGACCAAAGTCAACGACGTGAAATTCTAAAGAAATTAAAAATTTCTGATCATTATAAGATTGCATTATATGCCCCTACATTTAGAAAAGGTAATAACATGGATGTTTATAATCTTGATTATGATAGACTTCTAGATTCTTTAAATAGAAAATTTGGTGGTGAATGGAGATTTTTGGTCAAGTTGCATCCTCATTTAATTTCCAAATCAAGACAATTATTGAAGGGTAATCATGTCATAGATGCCACTCAATATGATGATATTCAGGAGTTATTGGGAGTTGCCGATTTTTTAATTTCAGATTATTCTTCCCTGATGTTTGATTATGCAATAACCAAAAGACCATGTTTTCTTTATGTACCGGATTTAAATGAATATATAAGTAACGATAGAGAATTATATTTCAATGTTAAAGAACTCCCCTTTGTTTCTACTTATTCTAATGATGACTTTTGTACGAAAATAGAGAATTTCAATGAAAAAAGATACAAGGATCGATTGGAAGAATTTTTAAACAGTATTGGTACATTTGAAGATGGAACTGCTTGTGTAAGTTTGTTAAATTTAATCAATCAAATTTGTTTTAGTAAGAAAGGAAGTATTGTGTATGAAGCCGTATAAAATTGGTTATACAACAGGGGTTTTTGATTTGTTCCATATTGGCCATTTGAACATTTTGAAAAGAGCAAAGGAACAATGTAATTTTCTAATTGTTGGGGTAAGCACAGATGAGTTAGTCATGAATTATAAAAAAAAGAGCCCTGTGGTTCCATTTGAGGAAAGAAAAGCTATTGTTGAAGGAATTAGATATGTTGATATGGTTATCCCGCAAACTAATAGAGATAAATTTTCAGCCTGGGAAAAGGTTAGTTTTGACGTTATGTTCGTAGGTGATGATTGGAAAGGAAATCCTTTGTTTAATGAAGTAGAAAAAGATTTTAATAAGATTGGTGTTGAGATTGTTTACTTTCCGTATACAAAAGGGATCTCAACAACTGAATTAAAATACAAAATCAAATCTAAGGAAACGGTCATATAAAGTGAAACCGGAAATAAGTATTATTGTGCCTGTTCATAATGTTGAAAAGTATCTAGATGACTGTATTAATAGTATTCTCGATCAATCTTATAACAATTTTGAAGTAATACTAGTGAATGATGGGTCGACTGATCAGAGTGGGAATATCTGTGACTTTTACGATCAAAAAGATAAAAGGGTGAGAGTTGTTCACCAGGAGTATGGTGGAGTAAGTTCAGCGCGGAATGTTGGGGTTTGCATTTCCCAAGGTGCTTATATAGGTTTTGTCGACGGGGATGACCGAATTGATAAAGACATGTATAAAAATTTATATACACTATGTACAAACAAAAATAGTGATATAGCTATTTGTAAATTAGGAAGAGAAGTTGATGGGAAAATAATTAACAAGGATGATATAGAGTTTCTAAAAGAAATGGATAATATCGAGGGAATGAGGGAACTTTTTAAAGGGGTTTTATATCGTTTTTCCCTCTGTAATAAACTGTTTAAAAAAAGCTGCTTTGAATATGTGGAATTTCCTGAAGGTAGAATTCACGAAGATTTATCAACTACTTATAAACTTTTTTCAAAAGCAAAAAAAGTGATCTACACAAATTATATTGGTTACTTTTACGTTAAAAGAGCATACAGTATTCTAACTTCCAAATACAATGAAAAGAGGTTAGATGCATTTTTAGGCTGGGATGAAATTTTGCAATTTATGAATAATCAATATCCGAATTTATCTGGAGATTTCATACCATGTTTTGTTTATAGCTGTATTGATCATGTTTATTACATCTTAAATCAAATTGAAAACAAAGAAGAAAAACATAGGCATTTAACAAGTATTAAATTTTATGTTAATAAACATCACAAAAAAATCCTTAACTGTAAAAATTATCCCAGAAAATATAAATATTTAATATTTATAATTCAGTATAATATTAGAATATTAATGTTAATAGATAAATTTAAAAGACATCAAGGAGATAAACTTTCTTCCAATTAACAATTGATCTTTAAACAAAAACTTAAATTAATGGAGTAGCCTGAAATGAAAAAAAGCGTATTATTTGTTATAGATTCACTGGAATGTGCTGGTGCAGAGAAGAGTTTGGTAACTTTACTTTCTCTCATCGATTATTCCTGTTATTCCGTTGACTTAATGTTATTTGGACATGGTGGAGTTCTTGAAGAATTAGTTCCTAAAGAGGTAAATATATTAAAACCTTTAAAATACGCTGAATTTGCTAAACTAAGTTTTCTCAGAGCTTTAACATATTCAGTAAGCCATTTAAACTATAAGATGTTCGCTTCAAGAATCCATTATTCAGTAGGAATACGTAAAAATAAATGTAGTAATCCACAAAAAGCAGGGATTTACTGGAGAAGTGTTTCGAGAGTTATTGAAAAGAATCCTAAAACTTATGATGTGGCAATTAGTTATGCCCAGGGTATACCAACATTCTATGTGGCAGAAAAGGTTAAATCTAAGAAAAAGATTGCTTGGGTAAACGTTAGTTATAGATTGGATCAATTTGAACGCGAATTTCAAAGACAATTCTATGATCAGTATGATAAGATTGTCGCTGTGTCCGATTCAACAAGGAATATTTTTCTCGAGTCCTTTCCCCAATATAATAAAAGAATGAAAGTTATATACGATATCAACAATCCAAGGCTAATTATCGACATGGCTTATTTGGGTAATGGGTATGAGGACCAATTTAATGGGGTTAGAATTTTAACTATTGGCAGGTTGGCTTACCAGAAAGGTTATGATTTTGCTTTAGAGGCATGCAAAAAGTTAAAGGATAAAAATATTAATTTTAGATGGTATGCTCTAGGTAAAGGCCCTTTACAAAAAGAAATTGAAGATTATATTAATCAAAATGGGTTATCGGAACATTTTGTGTTGTTGGGAGTTAAATCTAATCCATATCCGTACATTAAACAGGCCGATATTTATGTTCAGCCTTCAAGGTTTGAAGGATTTGGAATAGCGATTGCTGAAGCAAGAATGCTCGACATTCCTGTTGTAACAACTAGATTTGATGCCGTTTATAATCAAATGGTTCATGGGAAGAATGGCCTTATTGTTGATATGAACGCAGAAGCAATTACTGATGGAATTCTACAATTACTAGAAGATAGTTCTCTAAAAGATGAAATTACTAAATACTTGAAAGCAGAGAAAAAAGGTAATATAGAGGAAATTGACAAAGTCTATGAATTGTTAGGATAGACGAAAGTGAGTAAAAATATGAAGACTAAAATAATTTTTATGTTAATTAATATGAATGTTGGTGGTACCGAAAAAGCTTTACTTAACATGATATCCGAAATGCCAAAAGAAAAATTTGACATCACTATTCTTCTGTTGGAGGATTACGGAGGGTTCCGAGGCTCAATTCCAAATCATGTTAATGTTGAATATTTACGAGGATACAATCAAATAAAAAATATAATCAATGAACCTCTTCATACAATTGCCTTCAATTTCCTTAAATCAAGAAATTTAATTAAATCCTTAACTTTCATGTATTTTTACTTAATTACTAAAATTATGAATGAAAGAAGTCCACTTTTTAAATATGTTTTGAAGGATTTCCATTTTGATAAAAAAGATTATGATATTGCTGTAGCTTATGCAGGCCCAATGGATTTAATAAGCTATTTTGTTTTGCACAAGATAAAAGCTAAAGAGAAAATTCAATGGATCCATTTCGATATAACAAAAATAGGTTTTAATAAGAGTTTTGCTAAAAGTAATTATAAGAAATTTGATAGGATTTTTGTAGTATCAGAAGAGGCGAAAAAAAAATTAACAAAGGTTGTACCATCGATAGCACCAAAAACTGGTCTATTTTTAAATATTGTGTCTCCAAAAACAATTTATGAGCAAGCAAAAAAAGGGCAGGGG
Source organism: Neobacillus sp. PS3-12 (assembly GCF_030915385.1). GTDB lineage: Bacteria > Bacillota > Bacilli > Bacillales > Cytobacillaceae > JAEVLT01. The sequence continues at coordinate 3,837,789 of NZ_CP133268.1, forward strand.
TTTAAGGATGAATTTAATGGTGTAAGGATTTTAACTGTAGGTAGATTAGCTCAAGAAAAAGGACAAGATTTAGCAATACTTGCATGTAAAACACTAATTAACGATGATTATGACATTAAATGGTACTGTCTTGGGGATGGTAACATGAGAAGAGAGTATGAAAAATTAATCTCTTATAATAACTTGGAGGATAAATTTATTTTTTTAGGTGCAGATCCAAATCCATATCATTATATAGAACAATGTGACATATATGTTCAACCATCTAGATATGAAGGTTACTGTTTAACTATTTTGGAAGCAAAATATTTTAATAAACCCATTATAGCAACTAATGTAAATGGGGTGAGGGAACAAATTAAAGATGGTGAGACTGGAATAATTGTAAATATCAATGAAAATGAAATATATTTAGCATTGAAAAGATTAATTAATAATAAAGACCTAAGACATAAATTAACCTACAACTTAATAAAAGAAGATAAGCAACAATATAATTCTTTACCATCTAACTTTAAATAGTAAGAGTTACTAAGTCCCAATTTTTTATATTAGGATTTTAAAAAGTGTATGTAATAGCTTTTGGTATTATTGCAATAAACAAAAAGTATAAAATTAAATTGAAAAGGTTATAAAAATATGAGAGCAAAAAATTCGGTAAAAAATATATCCATGGGTATATTTACACAGGTTGTCATTGCATTATTGGGATTTTTATCAAGAAAGGTTTTTTTAGATAGTTTAGGGGCACAATATCTAGGGATTAACAGTTTGCTGGATAATGTACTATCGCTACTTGCTTTGGTTGAAAGTGGAATAGGAACTGGAATTGTATACAGTCTTTATAAACCTTTAGCGGAAAATGATAGACCAAAGATAAGTGCTCTTGTAAATTTATATAAAAAAGCCTACAAAGTTATTGCCTTTATTGTTTTCATCTTAAGTTTTATTTTATATCCATTTTTAGGAAACTTAATGAAAGATAGTGGTCATGTACCTTATTTAACCGCAGCTTACTTTATTTTTGTAGCCAAAAATATGACCTACTACTTGAATGCTCATAAGGTATCTTTAATTAATGCAGATCAAAAAGGATATGTATTAGACAGACTTAATGTTATTTTTCAAGTGTTAATAACAATAACTAAAATAATAGTCCTAATTCTAACAAAGAATTACATACTTTACTTGATAATAGAATTAATTATTTTTATTTTACAGAATATCGTAAATGGTAAAATAGTAAACAAAAGATATCCTTATTTAAAAGAAAAACTATCCTATAATCTTAGGAAAGAGGAAAAAGAAAGTTTAATCAAGAATGTAAAGGCTTTATTCTTGCATAATATTGGAGCATATGCTGTTATGGGAACTGATAATTTAGTAATTTCCGCCTTTGTCGGGGTTACTACAGTTGGTCTTTACTCTAATTATTCAATGATAATAGGTCAATTAGCTGTTTTAGTATCTCCGTTTTTATCAGGAATTGGGTCTAGTGTAGGAAATCTAATTGTAAAGGAAAATAGTGAAAATACTTATAAGGTGTTCAAAGTATCCTATTTGATAAATTTTTGGATTTATTCTGTTTGTGTTATTTTTTTATATAATTTATTGGAGCCTTTTATAGATTGGTGGCTGGGAAAAAGGTATTTGTTAGATTCACTTACATTTGTTGTACTGCTAATTAATTTTTACATTGCTGGTTTAAGAATATCAATTTTTACATTTAAAATAAAAGGTGGAATATTTGTTGAAGATAAATATATGCCTTTAATAGAAGCTACTATAAATTTAGTAGCTTCTATTATTTTAGTAAAAACCATTGGTTTAGCAGGTGTATTTTTCGGTACCACTATAAGCACAATATTAACAGTATTTTGGAATAATCCACGGTTGGTATTTAAAAAAATATTTAAATTACCTGTTTGGCTTTATTTTAAAAAGTATCTATTTTATGCTATTTTAACGTTAATTTCTGGTTATTTTACAACGGAAATTTGTGTTTATATATCAAGTTTGAATGTAGAAAGTAGTCTTATGTTATTAATCTTAAAGGGGCTAATTTGTATAATTATTCCAAGTATTATTTATGCAGCTATTTTCTATAGAAGTGAAGAGTTTAAGTATATAAAGAGTCTTTTTAAAATTGTTATTTTTGGGATAAGGGATAAAACAAGGAAAAACGATGATAAAATAAAAAATTTAGGATGAATATATAATTTGTAATAATAAATTATGAAGTAATTAATGTATCAAGAGAATTAAAAAATAATTTTTAATTATTAGGGTGATAGCATTGGGCTTGAAAAAAGTTGTAAATCTGTATGATTTGTTGAAAAAAAACTATTTCCAGTGGAGATATTGGTCAAATACCTATAGGGGTATGAAAGTGCATCTGAATATGGAGCTAAATAAAGAAAAAACGACTATTAAAACTCCTGGAATTGCTTTTTCCTTTGATGATAGCTTTAGAATAAAACATTGGCATACTTATGGGAAACAGTTATTTGGTTTTTATGATGTAAAAGTTACCTTTAACATTAATGCTTTTCACCATTTTGAAAATCAAAGAGAACATTCTCAGGAAGAAATTGATATGCTATTGGAATTGCAATCAGATGGTCATGAAATTGCCCATCATGGTTATAGGCATAAAAAAGCTGATAGTTATTTAGAAGCGTATGGGCTTAGAAAATGGGTTGAAGACGAAATTGAATCATTATTTAGGTGGATGAATAAACAAAAACATTCGATTACAAATGAAAGATTTAAAAAATCCGTTTCTTTTGCATTTCCCCATTTTGTATTTAATCATAATAATCTTTTAGTATTAAAGCAAAAATATTATAAAGTTGTTAGATGTCACCTGAATAATACTAATTTAACCCCCTTTGATTACTCAGGTTTAGCACCTTCAATTTGTTTAGATGGTTATTACGGATGCAATTTATTTTTTTTAAAAAGGATACTTAGACTTGTTAAAAAGTCTGGTGATAATTTAATTCTTACATGCCACTCAGTTTTGCCTAAAGAGGTTAACTGGCAGGATTTCGGATGGGGAAAAGAAGCAGAAAAGTCTGGTGAATGGAGAATATCACCTAAAACTATTCAGAAAATTATATTTGAAGCAAGAAAATTAGGACTGGAATTTTATACAACATCTGAAATTGCTGGAGTAGCAACTTTTATTGATCAAAATTTTGAAAAATGTATAAGAGATGAATTAAACATTGCTTCTTCGGAGTGGCTATCAATATCTGAATTAAGTTCAATGAATAAATTAGATTTAAGTAACAAAGAAATTAGTAATATAGATGGAATTCAATATTTTACTAATCTAAAGGAGATTGATTTAAGCAATAATAAAATATCCGATTTGAGATTACTAGGAAAACTCAAAAATCTTAATCGGGTAAATGTGGAAAATAATCCGGTTAAAGTACGCTAAGAGAAGCTTCAAATTTAATTGTGTGTTGATCTTTTAGTGTGTAAAAGATAATTTTGAAGTAAAGTGCACATTAAAGAAATATATTGTGGATTAAAAATGTGAGAAAGGAATTACTTATGACTAATGTTAGTGTGGTTGTTCCAGTTTACAATGCTGGAAAAAGGCTAAACAAATGTATTACCTCTATACTTAATCAGAATTACAGAGAATTTGAATTAATATTGGTTAATGATGGTTCTACAGATAATAGCCTTGATATATGTAAAAAGTATGAAAGAAAAGACAATAGAATTAAGGTAATTAATAAGAAAAATGAAGGAAGTATATTAACTAGAAGAAAAGGCGTTGAGAGTGCAATCTCTAATTATATTATGTTCGTTGATGCTGATGATTGGATAGATGAAAGGACCATAGAAATCTTATACAATGAAGCACTAGAAAGTAAAGCAGAAGTAACTGTATGCAATATTTACAAGGTAATTGGAAATAGTGCATTCATAAAACGTGAAAATATAAATAAATATTTTAATGGTAATAAAATTTATCAGGAAGAAGAAATAAAAAACCACTTAGTAACTGCATATTTTCACGGACATCCCTTCCCATCATCACTATGTGCAAAGCTGTATAGGAAAGAGCTTTTAAATTCTAGTGGGAAGTACCTTGATAGGATAAAGTTCTTAGGGGATGATCTTTTTTATAATATTGAGATTTTACTAAAAGCAAACAGAGTAAAAGTAATTAATAAGCCTTTGTATTTTTACAGGCATGGAGGGTTTACAAGTAAGTTTATGCCTTATCTATTTGAAGATATGATCAATGGCTATCTTATTCAAAAGGAACTAATTAATGAATATTTTAGTGAAACCAAACAAAAACAATATAATGGAATAAGCATAATGTTATTAAATACATTTAAGACCTGCTTAAATAATCTATTTAAAAATAATCTCGGACAAAGCCAAATTAAAGAATTAATATGTACCTATATTTCTAATCCAATAGTTCTGGAATGCTTAGATAACAAGGGGGTAATTAAATATTTCCCTGCAGATTATTTAGAAGCAATAAGAAATAAAAATATAGATTATCTCTATAATCTGGGTAAGGCCTTATATAAAAAGTCTCTACATAGGAAAATCTTTTTAATTGTAGCAAGCAAGTTATCAATTATTTAGAGATTTCTTCGAATGAGAATCACTATGAATTATTTGTGATAAAGCTATCTTATATTTAAAGGGGATCAATAATTGAAAAAAAAGCTACTAATAGTAACAGATGTAATGACGACTGGCGGAGTTGAAAAAGTAATTGTAAATACATTAAAAGGACTTGATTACTCGAAATTTGAAGTAACTCTTTTTATAATGTATAAATTAAATGGTGAAAACTTTAATTTAAAAGCTATACCGGAAAGAGTAAGTATACAATATTTGTTCGATCGCCCGGTTAAAGGAAAATATCAAAAAATATTGTATCGAATATTTATGCTTTTTCCCAAGATAGTTAATAAGATAGTTTTTAATGGGGATTTTGACATCATTGTAACAACTAAAGATGTTTTTTCTTATCCTATAAGTAAAAGTAGAAGTTTTAAAATTATGTGGATCCATGGAGGTTTAGAACATCTCGAAACTGAATTACCTACGATAGCTGTTCGATTTAAAAGATGGATTCAAAGAGGAAAGTATAGAAAATTCGATAATATATTATTACTAACAAACGATGCAAAAAGTAGATTCGATAATAAATATAACTTAGCAACAAAAACAAGGGTTTTGTATAATCCTATTAATCATGATGAAATAATTAGCTTGTCCCAAAAAAACTTGACAGATTTGGAATTTAAAAAAGGAATTAATATAATTTGTTCTTGTAGGTTAAGTGTTGAAAAAGGAGTTCTTAGGTTAATCTATGCTTGTAGTAGGTTATTAAAGGAAAATTATGATTTCAATCTAATTATTATTGGCGATGGCCCAGAAAGAGAAAAAATTGAAAATGCTATCTTAAGTAATGATATTGGTGAAAAAGTTACACTCTTGGGTTTTAAAAAAAACCCTTATAAATATATGGATAAATGTGATATATACGTTTCTCCTTCATATACCGAAGGGTTTTCTTTGTCCATTGTCGAAGCAGTTATTCTAGGATTACCTGTTATTAGCACGAATTGTAACGGACCGAAAGAAATTTTAAAAAATGGAGAATACGGTATGTTAGTGGAAAACAGTGAAAGTGGCATTTATAGAGGGATAAAAGATATGTTAGATTCTCCAAAATTAATTGAATACTATGGTAACAAAAGCCAAGAGAGAAAAGTGTTTTTCAGCTATGAAAAAAATATAAGACTATTCGAAAAAGCTATTTCAGGAAAATAACATAATATTTTTTGTAACAGATTTCTTCAAGAAATCTAAGTTACCCTTGTATCAAAATGGACAGGCAACAAGTTTAAGTTGTGAAGTTTAATATTATATTTTATTACAAAGGTTAAAAAATTAAATAAAAAAATTCTCCTTTCTTAAAATGATAGACATTTGTAAAAACTAAAAATCTAATAATTCGTTCTTTGGATATTGATACAAAATAAAATTTGCTAAAGCCTTGATACTATTTGAGGTGGGGAACATACTTGTTTGTCTAGACACTGTGGCGGAAATACATGCAAATCGAATGGCTTGTAAAACATTGTTATCTTAACGTTTGAATTTTTACCCAAATTTAAAATGCAAAATCATGATCTCACTTTAGAGTTTCTCATACAATTGAGCAAACTCTAGTCTAGCTGCGAGTTAAACTGCTTCCTTATCTCAGGTCACATAATATACCTACCATTTTTCTTCCAATTGTCGATTGTTGACTTTTTTCGATCTGAATAAATAACAGTGTCATAAAAATTTTTCCTTTAATACAATGTGTAAAAACCTTTGAATTTATTGAAAAAGGAAATACGGGCTCCTGTTCATCTTCACATTGATGATGTTTTCATGTTTCCAATCTAGGGAGCAGTTATAAAAGATAACTCTCATTTGTAGCTGTATATGACCAAATAATAATAATATATATATTAAACTTCTTTTATCGGACTCTATAACAACTACAGGCCTTCTTATAATACATTCATAAACTCTAAAGAATAATCAATAATTTCTACTGCTTTTCTATCCAAACGATTAATCATTTTAAAGATTAAAAAGCCCCTGGGCTGTTAGGCTAACGGGGCTGTTTTGAGGTGCAAAGAGAATAAAACGCATCCTGTTTAACACTCCGTAACTGAACACGTTACTTTTAGGCAGAAGCTTCTTTGTTTTGTATAGATTTAGATGTTTTTTGTTTAGTTAAATATTTCCCAAGTGTTATTGCAGGTTTTTCAATGAACTTATAACAAAGCCAAGAAACTAACAGGGATATTATAAAAGAAATAAATAGTATTAACTGCTTTGGTATTGTTCCGAAAAGAATATGAACCATTGTAATTAAAATAACGGGATGCACTAAATAAAGACTATAAGATATTTTACCCAAAAAATGAATTGGCTTAAGTAATAATAAGCCAGAAAACGCCTTTGAACTTAAAGACAATAAAATAATTAATACAGCTCCACATAATATTGTCCAATCGGTAACTATAAAGGCTAATGTATCATTCATTTTACCGAAAAACTTCGCTACTATTCTTACCGTTACTCCTGGAAAGCTTAACAAAAAAAGACTTAGAGGAATAAGAAAATAAAAGGCTTTTACACGATTAAAATTTCTAATAAGATACTCTCTATTTACCGCAAGGAGTGAACCAATAACAAACATTGAACTATAATGCAGGGTGATGAAATAATTAGTAGATACGGTTGTATTAAACTCAGTTGAAAAGGTATGAATGAGCGTAAAACTAACGACAGAAAGGATCAGGGCTAGTCCAATACTTTTTTTCCAGCCAAACTTAATAACAAATAACGCTATTAATGGGAAAATCAATGATATTCTCATTTCATGGACTAATGACCAAATAACCATAAGAAAAGCATCAGAATTAAAATGTCCAAGGAATATAATATGATCTATTATTCTGGAAAAAGTTACGTCTATATCCCACCTTCCCCATTGAATTAAACCAGGGATAGTACCAATCTTTGAGTATAATGAAATCTTCATTACTACTGCGACTGTTACCACGGTCAAATACGGAATATAGATTCTACAAATTCTTTTTGTTATATACTTACGATATAGTTGTTTTTGACTTCCAATGAAAGGCATAGTTAAAACAAATCCACTTAACACAAAGAAAATAATTACCGCTGAGTGACCACTCCATAAGATTGAAAAAAATAAACCGTATTTTGAATCTATTTCATTTCCGATTGTTGGAAATATAAAAAGAAAGTGTCCAAATAGTACAATTAGTGCAGCAATTCCTCTTAATGAATCCAATTCTTCATAGCGCATATTCTGTAACCTCCAAAATAAATGTTCTTTATTAAGAACAATTTTATTTCTTTGGAGTTTTATTTGCAATACTTTTTAGCAGAATTTGCATTTGACTCAACCCATTTTCTATTTATGTTTGAGTCGGCATCAACACGATAAGTAGTTTTACAAGGTTTAATCAAAATTTGATACTTTTTGGCCTCCATATGCTGAGAGTAACAGATCTTGACCTACAAGTTATATTTCCTGCAAGTCTGTTGACCAAAACCATTGCTTCTTCGGTAAGAAGTACTCAATTTGTCCGAAAGTAACTCTTTTTAAAAACTTTATAAGTACTAAAATAATGTATCAATACCAAATTTCTAACTTATTGTTTACAAAATCATATACTAAATTAGTATCACTATTGTTACTCCAGTTTGCGGTGCCCCAATATTTGGGTTAATTCGTTATTCGAGAAGTGGATTTGTGAGACTTTGCGGCTTTACTCATTTAATCATAATCTAAAGATGTTGCTATACACGGGTCCATAAGTCAGGAGATTTATCGGGAACATCCTTGTTAGAATATTTAAATTAATCGTTAATATTTTTCAACCGAATAAGAAAGAGCTGACTCTTCTTATTCGGTTGAGTGTCCCATTATTTAAATAATTTATAGTTTCCTTTAATTTAATGTTCCAAAACGTTTAAACATTCCACCAGTTGGTCCTAAAAGTTTCCATACAATCACATATCTTTGCGTCCAGACTACTGTACCATCAGATACAGTAGCTCCGCCCCATGTGGGTTCGCTGTTACCAGCTATACCTGCTTTAGTACATTCATAGTAATAGGTCCCATTTGATGAAGTAGGTAGTATGATATCACCTACAGCATAAGCTTTTGAAGACCAGCCTATCATGCCTGCATTGTCAGAAACTGTTGAATAAATAGGTACTGTTGGAAAATTAGGCGATATTTTTGAGGATTTCCCGCCAAGACGATTAGTACAATAGTATACATACCCATTCACAGTGATGCGATTATATAGACTATAGTTGGTATAAGGAGTCCAGTTACTATAACTATTTATAAAACCTTCCTTTGTACAAATCCACCCTATATACCCATCTGTATTCATATTAAGATTTTTAAGCTGCTTACCTAACTTATAAAACCCAGATGTTGGGGCAGCAGTTACCCAGTCATAAGGATCGACTGTCCCATTTATCGTATTGTTTGTAAATCCACTCATTTGAGTTTGATCAACTACGTAGGTAAGATTTCCTTCTATAATGTTGTTTTTAAAGATAATTTGGAAGGCATCTGGGGTAATATTAGGAGCATTGATAACTTTCATGGCTAGATTGGATTTAAATCGATTACCATCCATCAATAACGTTCCCCCAGTAACGTTCCCCCAGTAGCCATCAATAAATCCTTGGGCTGTTGATGAAGAGTTATTATATTCAAAGATATTGTTTATTAGCTCTACTCTTCCTTGTGTTTGTGCACTGAAGTAGAATGCAGTGCTGGATCTTCCATTAAATGTACAACTAAAAAATCTTGATAATTCATTACCACTGTATTCAAACAAATTATATCCATCCCAATTAAATGTACAGTCAATTAATTCCACTCTCTTATTTGGCCATAATCGACCTGGGTTATTAAACTTGCATCCTATATATGTTCCTCTTACCAAACCAAGACTGCTGTTTCCATTGGGCTTTCGAGTATTATTAAATAATACATTAGAATAGGTCCATCCTTCTGTTGCATTATTATCACCAGTAAAGCAGACATAGGACGAACCTAAATAGCCGTCAAATGAACAATTTGTCATGGTTTGGGGGAACGTACCAGCATTAAACCCAGCTGGTAGAACGGAATTATAATAATCTAAATCGAAGGTAAAAGAGCAATTCGAGACTGCAACACAATAGGGTTTAGGACGATAAACGTTAAGAGATCCATTCGTAAAGATATTGTTATCAACAACAGCAGGGTCTGTTGTTCCACTTCCCAGAGTGCATCCTGATCGATGAAACTGATTATTGGAAACTACGCATTCACCATCAATAGTAAGGCTGGCATCCTTGAAGTAATTACCATCTATAAAAAGTTTTTTCACTCCCGGTTTTGCAGCCATACCGATTCCACGTTCAATCTTGTTATTTTGAATATGGAAATTTTTACCCTTAACCAATATAATATGCAGTGGACAATCATGTAAAAAGTTATCTTCAATCCATAAGTTTTGATTAAGGGAAAAGTTATCTTCCACGTCAAGTGAAGCAGCAGGTCCTGTCCCGCTAATATGATGAACATCATTATCTCTAAGCCAGACGAATTTTGCTCCTTGGAGTGCTAACCCAAGCCTTCGGCAATGGTGAATATGGCACTTCTCTATAAAAATATATTTTGGTATTGTCATACATCTCAATGTTAATCCGTTACCGCTAGCAGAAGGAATGTTGGCTTGGTGGAGGACAATCTTTGCTTGGGTTGCACCTATAGGAAGGGGGATTTCATCAAAGAATTCTACATTTGTAATTGAGGAATTGAAGGAACCATTAGCATTGTAGAAAATAATATCAAAAGGTTCATTGCTGTCTATTTCTGAACCTACAGACTGGTATGTTACGTCACCGTATATCCCAAAGGTTTTCCATTGGACGATAGCGGGATTCGTTAAATCTAAAAAAACGTTTGATCGTATTCTAGTTGTATCTGGAACTAAAGCTCCATTTGATGGATTAATGGATCCTTGTTCAAAAGTGATGGCGTAGGATTTTGTAGGTGTTGTGGTGGCGAAAACCAATCCTTGGGTAGCAAAAAGTGAGACTCCATCACCAGTTAGGTCAAGGAATTCAATATTATCAATTGTAATATATCGGCAATTTACCCCTTCACCATTGGAAGTGTTGACGGTATTAGGAAAAAGGATTCCCATTCCCCATTCATGGGTGGAAGCCTGACCGGGGGTAGTATAGTTGTGGTTATACCGGTTCTCCCTGAATAATTCCATTAGTGACTCTGGAGAATACTTGATTTTGTTTAAAGCAGATAATTGAGTATCCTGCTAAACCATTATCCCTAATTCTTAATGTTGAACCGCCCAAATCTAATGTCATATTGCTCTTCGGTTGGATTGGAATTGTCTCATGAATTAAATAAGTTCCTTTTGGAAGGACAAATTCTGTATATCCTTCATTGGAAGCCCAAGTAAGTGCATTATTAATACCGTTTGAGTTATTGGTTGCAAGGGTGGCATCTGCGGTATTTGTAACAGTGGTAGAAACACCCCATCTTGATAATTCTAAAACATAGGAACCATAAGTTGCTGTCAAAAAAACACCTCTTTTAGTTATTCTTTTAGTTATTGGAGAAAGCTTGTACTAATCATAGTTTATGACTGGCACTTATTAAATGTTCAAATAATAGTAAAATATCAGCGGTTTCATTATAGAAAATATAGTAATGCTACTGGCTTCATATTAAGAGAGCCCATTTAAAATGTGTTTTATAAAATAATCTTAGTTTAAAATTCGATTCATCAGATAATTGTTTTAGGTTATGAAATGATTTTGTAGTAATTGCTGTTAAATTTAATTTTCTGGTTTGTTGAGTATTGCAAAATAAAAGTACAGAGCCTTACAAATTAATTATTAACTATTTTTTTAGAATACATGTACCGAGATCAGTATTGAAAAGGTCTAGCAGGGGCAGCAATGAGAAGGAAATAGTGGTATTTCAAGCAGGAAAAAATAACCTTTTTATAGAAAATATATTATTAAAGGAGATGAGTGAAGTATGACGTTGAGTATTAAAGAAAGAAAATTATTCAGAAGAAATTTGCTCATTGAAATTTATACCAGATTTTTTGATGATGATGGTAGACCAATTCGTTTATTTCAAAATGAATTAGACATGGAAAAACAATTAGCTTTTCAATATTTAGAAGAAAAAGGGTTTATCAAAATGGAAAAGCAAGGCGTAACCACATACATTACATTGACAATAAATGGAATTGATACTGTTGAAGGTAATTTTGCTGAAGCATCCAAATAATTATTTGGTGCTTTTTATTTTGTAGGGCGTTTGCCAGGAATTGAAAGGTGTCAACGAGAAAAGCTTAAGAAAAGGTAATGTTATGATTGTTAAAGAAACTGATTTTACATGGATTAGAATTCTTATGGGTCATACTCACGAGAGCACAGACATAAAAAATAAATATAAAAATAGACTAATATATTGGTACATTAGAGATCTTGGTAAAAAGTATTATTTTATAAACATCCTCCGGGGTGTTCTTAATTTTGTGTTAATGGAGAATAAATTTACTTATTGTTTTGTTAAGGCAAGTTTACATAAACATCCTGTTAGATCCCGTTACCTTTAATCATTAACATACAATCTACCGTCCCCATTTTTGGAATTTGTAATATTTTCTTTAAGGGTCAAAATAACTTTACAAGTTGAAAAAATAATAATAATATATTCTTAATAAAGAACACTTCTGCACTAATTAACGTACATATCGTAAAAGGAGGTCATTGATGGATTTGAAAAAGGTAAAAAGTATAATTTTTCTAGCAATACTTTTTGGTTCATTAATTATCCCAACTTCTGCTTTTGCTTCCACCTATACTGGTCAATCAACATCAACTACTGGTATTTCACAAGTAATATCTGACTTTTTTTCAGTGTTCAATAAAACTACTTCATCTGGATCCGTTCAAAATACCACTACTAATAGTTCCAATTTCTCTAGTATGGAGAGCAATGATTTGTTTGATTGCTTTTGGAAATGGCTCTGTAGTGGAAATAATAGCGGTGGGAAAGATGATGATGGAAAATGTCAAAAGGAAGATTACAACTGGGGCAATGATAACGGGTGTTTAAGCTCAAGTGATGTTTGGAAAGAATGGTATTGTAAATTTTAGATTAATATAAATGTTGATTAAAATATATTTTCAAAGAGTTACAAGTGAACTGCCCCATGTCAAGAGACAGCAGAAATAAAAAAACTACACTAGGCGGCTTTAGCGCTGTATTCTAAGGGACTAAGGCCGTTTAGTCTTTTTTGTAATTGATTATGATTATAAAAATGTATGTATTCCTCAATATCCTTCTTCAGCTCTTCAAACGTTCTGTACTTGTTTAGATAATACTTCTCACAATTCAATGATCCCCAAAATCCTTCCATTGGTCCATTATCGATACATCTTCCTACTCTAGACATACTTTGCACCATATTAGCTTTCTCAATTTTCCTTTTAAACCCTTGGGAAGGTATTGGAACCCACGGTCACTTGAGAGGATGGGAGTGGCTCCTGGATTAGCTTTCAATGCTAAATCTAAGGTATTAAATACCAATGGATTATTATTAGATGTACCTAACAAATAACTGACAATTGACCCATCATGCAAATCCAAAATCGCACTTAAATAAGCCTTCTGTGAGGCTCGGTATTTCATCGATTCAAATTCATTGTCATTCGGCGATATTCGTAAATACCATCTACTTTCTCATTTAGGTTCTTTATCTCCACAAAGCATTTCCTCATTCCACTTTTCATTTTCGGAGGGAGTGCGATGAAGCCACTTATAATTGGAAGAACGTGCGATTCTAGCAAAGGAAAAGAGTTGGGAAATGACAAACCCCTACTTCCTTTAACACAGTCAGAATATCTAGTTCGATATAGTATATGTAATTGCCTGAAGAGCCTTGGAGATTCGTGTATTACCTTATGAAAAAGAGAATTTTGTCGAAGGATAGTTCTTTAAAAAGAACTATTTTTAAATTATAATTCTTAATAAAGAATAGGATGATAGGTATAAATTGGCTAAAATAAAAGTCATTTTTTTCACAAAATTTGTTCTTTATAGTGAACGTTTATTTTGAAAAGGAGGTGATAAGGTGATTACGGAAAAAGTGTACAGAAGACCAGTTGTCTTAAGCCATCAGCCGATCCGGTTTGAAACAGCTCATTGTTGGAATCCTGGATGTGGTACAGATGGAAAACAGAATGGGAATGATGGGAAGAATTTTCCGAATGGTAAGAATCCAAATCCAACCCCGGATGGAGCTGGAGCACCTGGAATAGGACAATGCCAAGACCATACAGGAAATGGAAAAGGAAAAGGAAAAGGAATAACTTTTTAAACAGGAATGGGAAGACCAATGAAACAAAATCATTGACTTCCCTCCAATCAATCAATCAATCAATTCATTTTAGGAGTCCATTATGATAGAAATAATCACTAAAATAGGCGACCATTTGATTCAAATAGATTGTAAGTCAAACGATCTAATAAACTTTTTTCAAAAAAACTTTCTTCCCTATACAGGTAAAGCAGAACAGAAACTTAATCTAATCATTAATATTGAAGATGGTTATGGTATTCCTTTCAAGGATTATGAAGTAGAAATCACAAAACAATCAGACAAGATTTGCTATCGCAGAGCAGACTATCTAATTGAAGTCGACCGAGAATTTAAATCAGCAACGGTGTCCGTTCATGATGCACTCGCCTTAAAGCACGCCTTAACCAATTTATACAGTTCCTTCATTGTCTATCACAATTGGGGATTGCTGATTCATTCATCTTGTGTCATTGAAAAAGGCAAAGCCCATATTTTTTCCGGACACTCTGGTGCGGGTAAATCAACAGCGGCCAAGATTTCGTATCCAAGAGAACTCCTTTCTGATGAGGCGACATTGGTAAAAATTACTCCAGAAGGGGTCACAATCTATAATTCTCCTTTCCGCAGTGAATTGGAAGCAGGACCATTCGATAAGGAAATCGAATTATCGAGCATTCAAATACTTTATCATGCATTACAAAACAAAAGAATCAAAATTACAAAATCCGATGCACTTGTTCATTTAATGGATAAAGTGTTTTTCTGGCCCCATAGTCAAGAAGAAACGAAAGAGATTTTAAGGCTAATAACCATGATGGTGAAACAGGTACCTGTTTATGAGCTCCATTTTCAAAAAAATAATACATTTTGGGAGTTAATATCATGATGAAACAATATATTCGAAAAGAAAATGTTGAGGCGACGGAACTGGATGGCGAATGGGTAATCTTTAATACGGAACAATATACGATTACGAAGGTAAACGATGTTGGTGGGCATTGCTGGTCATTACTTAACGAACCGCAAACAGCCGATACGCTTACCCAATTTTTGGTGGAGAAGTTTTCATCACCTGAAAGTAAGGAACTAATCGAAAAAGACATCGAAGAGTTTTTAGATAGTCTGGTCAATTGCGAGCTGATTCAATATGTTGATTGATGATTCAACGTTTACTCTGCTCAAGCAATCTATTAAGAATAATAAATGGCTTGAGCTGCCGGCATTTGGAAACAGCATGTTTCCGTTCATCAAACAGGGTGATCATTGTCGGTTTGTACCATTAGATTGTTCCTCATTAGCAAAAGGTGATATCCTTTTATACCTTCGAGAAGAAGGTCAGCTAATCGCCCATCGATTTATTGAGAACCAATGGAAAAATGGACAGAAGATGTTTCTTTTAAAAGGGGATACCAACCTTGGTTTCGATCAGCCAATTGCAGAAGAACGTATTCTTGGGAAATTAATCGTAGTGCAAAAAAAACGAGTAACGATTACCCCGGATCATTTTTTCGCAGCAGCCTGGGGGAAAATGATCCTTTCCTTCCCTATTATTTCAGAAATTCTAAGGAAATATTTAAATAGTAGATTCAACCTACAATATTAATATTTTGGAGAGTCAATTATGGAGCAGATTAAATCCCTATTAAAACAATATTTTTCGATGAACGATATACGCAGAACATTTTCAGTCGTTTTGCCATTTATACTGAGGCACTGGAAATCTTATGTGTTTATTCTCGTTTTATTAGGGGTGGATATCTATTTAACCATTGCTTTTGCTAAGTTCTACGGAGAGATTACCGATGCGGCTATACATGGCGGCTATCAGAGAATATTATCATTCGTTCCATATTGTGCATTTCTAATTGGAATGAGTATCCTTTCCAATGTTATGTATACTTTCTTTAATATCATTGCCACCAATGGCGTAAAAATGGATCTCAAAAACCACTTCTTTCACCATGTCCTTCGACTGCCGGCAAAATATACCTCCAATTATCGTTCTGGGGAATTAATGTCCCATTTTTCCAATGATATACATGGCATTGATGGAGTGATTGGCAGTAGCCTTATAAGTCTCGTTCGATTGCCAATTATCTACATTGTCGTCTTTATTTATTTGGTTCATGTCAATTTGACTCTTTGTCTGATAAGTTTGTTGATTGCACCGATTGCTGCCTTATCTGGGGTCCTATTCGGATTGCTCCTAAGAAAAAATGGCCGAAGGATTCATCATTTAATAGGCCAGATTAATAGTCTATTAAATGAGACTTTCCACGGTTTTACCGTGATTCGGTCTTTTACCCTTGAAAAACAGCAATATCGTAAATATGTCAAACAAAATAAGGAATTACTCGACTTGGAGCTGCAAAATGCCAAACTGCAAAGCTGGTATGGGGCGGGAGAATCGATTGTCGGTACGATTACTTTTATTCTGAACTTGACCATTGGTGCTCTATTTGTTTCAAAAGGGAATTTATCCGTCGGTGCTTTGTTAACATTTCTCAACCTGGTGAATCATTTGTTTTATCCGATCACTGGTATGGCAAATGTCTGGGCCGGATTTCAACGTTCCGTTGCTGCCCTTGAAAGAGTGATGGATGTTTTGGAAAAACAGGCTGATCACGAAGAGTTGCCAACTTTTACACCTCCATTACATAACACAGGGGAAATCGTGCTCCAAGATATTCATTTTAGCTATATAGAAGATCAGCCAGTGCTCGAAAACTTTAATTTACAAATTCCTGCCGGAAAGGTAACAGCCTTAGTTGGTCCAAGCGGAGCGGGAAAGAGCACCTTGTTTAATTTATTACAAGGCTTCTATCGGCCGCAATCAGGACAATTATGGATTGGCGGTAAGCCAATTCAGGAATATTCGGCTTCAGAATTGCGCAGCTCGATTGCCCATGTTCCACAGGAGACATTTCTATTCTCGGGAACGGTCCGCGAAAATCTATTGATTGCCCGTCCCAATATAACGGAAAAAGAAATGGTCGAAGCGGCCATCAGTGCAGAAATTCATGACTTCATCTTGTCACTTCCGAAAGGGTATGATACCGAAATCGGCGAAAACGGGATCAAGTTATCTGGCGGACAAAAACAACGTGTGGCGATTGCCCGAGCAATCTTAAAAGATGCCCCGATTCTTTTGCTGGACGAAGCGACCTCTGCTCTGGATGGGGAAACAGAATATTACGTAAAAGAAGCATTAGATGAATTGATGAGAGGGCGAACGACCATTGTCATTGCTCATCGATTATCGACCATCCAAAACGCTGACTTGATTATGGTGATGGATCACGGAAGAATTGTTCAACAGGGTACACATAAGGAATTAATCAAACAAAGAGGATTATATCAGAATCTTAATGCAACCTCTTTTACATCGAAAAAAAATAAGCATATGGCGGCAGTTTTAAAATAAAGAAGGAGAAGTGGAAAAATGAGTATTGATTTCGTACGTGCTATTTATAATTCAACGAAACCTTTGCCAAAGGATAAAGATTTCTATCACAAAGCCTTAAATGATATTTACCTTGATGGAATCGAATCACAAATATATTTTTTACTAAAGCAACAGGGAAGGCTGGAACAAACCCCATCCTTCTTTCAGGCTTGGCTAAAAGAAAGATACGAAAAAGGGCTCTATCAAAACTTATTTATTAAAAATCAAACGGATCAAATTTTAAGGGCTTTTGAGGATTTGGGGATAGATGTCATTCCATTGAAAGGAGTTTATTTTGCAAAGGAATTCTTTGGTGATATCGGGGCAAGAGTTACTTCGGATATTGATTTGCTGATTAGAAGTAGAGACCTTGAAAAAGTGATTCAACTGATTCATACGCTAGGCTTTACTGTCGAGGAAGAGCAAATTCCAGGACACTTCCATTGCAGTTTTAGTAAGCCAATACCCTATTCTCAGTTCCCATTAGTGGTGGAAATCCATTGGAGTATAGTGAGAGATAACACTTCCAAATTTAAAATTGATGACCTTTGGGCGCAAGCAAAATCCGTTGCTGGCTCTTCACATGTATTGGAGTTATCACCCAATCATACTTTTTATATGATCGTTCTGCATGGTTGGCGGCATAATTTAGATTCAATGAAGTATTTTATCGATATTATTCAAGTTCTACAAAAGTATAATCTTGAGATTGATTATCAAGAAATATTTACACTTGCTGTTTCTCATCAGACACGGAAAAGAATGGCTAGGACCTTATCAATTGTTTATCAAGAATTCCCGTTTTTAAATGATTTGAATAAACTTCCAATTAGAAAGAAAAAAAATTTATGGAAGTACCGCCCAGTAAAAGGATTAAAACTATATGCCGATTTTTTTGATTATCAATTTTTAAGCTTCGATTCAGTCCGTCATAGTTTAATAGAGATCACTCAATGGGGACATGAAATAACGACAAAGTTTACCTCTAAAAGAAGACTGCTAAAGTAAATTAGTTTTTAATTATTGCTTAATTTTTTTAGGTATCCACTAATCTTCTTTTACATTAATTTTGGCATGTAATAGAGAATAGAAGTTGCGATTTTTATTGTTCTTTATACGTATATCATTTACTTTAAAAAGAATCGTAAACAATATTAGTAAATAAAGGTTTGAATGAAGATTCGTGGCTCGAAATTCTTAAAGAAGGAAAATGAAGATAATATGAGAGGTTATTTCATTGTAATTGCGCTTCTAAATGTAATAGATGCACTAGCAACAGCAGGGGGAATTAAATTAAAAGCTATTGGAGAAGCAAATCCGATCATGAATTTTCTTTGGCAAGTAAATCCGCTTCTATTTATTGGAGTAAAGCTGCTTTTTAGTTTCTTACTTCTAATCATTGTAGTGTTTCTTAAGATACAACCCAAAAACATATTAAAATGGAGACTTTTCTTGGGATCTACTATTCTTATATATATGTGGTTAATGATTTTACATACGAGATGGATTGTTTCCTTAGTCAACGAGTAAAACACACTTACTAAGGAATTATTCAATTTTATATAAAAAAACAAAAAAAGGCGGCCAGTTGGCTTGCCTTAAAATTCGCTTTTATAGCAATCGTTTAATACCGACTTTTCATTTTTAAGTTAAAAAGTAATTTCTCAAACATCTGGACTCTTTCATTTAATGTTTTAATTTGGTCCTGCTGCTCTTTAATCATATCTTTTTGATCTTTAATTAATTGAATGTAAAAATTAGAAAGTATGTTTTTCTCTTTCAATAATCCTTTAGGATTATTTTCTGCTTCAATGGTTATCGGCCTTCCGTAATATTTTAAGGAACTGTACACCATATCAATTTTTTCTTCTGAATCATCATATTTTTTTATCTTAAACTTTATATTCTCTCCTCCCAAAAAATCACTTCCCACTTAATTGATACATAATTATTTCTATAAAAGAACAAAAAATCCTTTATAACGAACAATTATTTTTTTTAAGTGACATTTTTTTCTTAATAAACAAGATAAAAGAATTTTGTCGAATTATTGTTCTTTAAAAAGAATGTTATTTTGATTATAATTTTCCGTAAGGAAGTAAAATATACATTCATACCCGTTTAGTATATTGAACAGACAACTATTTTTGTTCTTTATAGTGAAGATATTTGACGAGAGGATGGGACGAAATACGTAAATAGTAGGATAATTATACTATTTTATATCGCTTTATTTTCAAATAGTTAAGTAATAGTTAAGAAAGCATAATCTTTTTAAAATTTTTCTGTTCTAGAAATTCAATATAGAAACGGCAGAAAATTCAATAAATTAGTCGAATATTGTTATAAGAAAAGTAAAAAATGCTTCCTTGGTGGTGAAAAAAGTTGAAAACAATCAATCAAAGAGTTTTGAATTTAGAAAAAATAGAAAGCATGCCATATATCAGCTCAGCCCTGGCACATGAAATTCGTAATCCAATGACGGCTGTAAAAGGTTTTTTGCAACTGATTACTTCCAGTGATTTTAACGAAGAAAAAAAGAAAGAGTATGCTTTAATCGCCATTTCTGAGATTGATCGTGCAGAAAGCATTCTTAGAGATTTCTTAACATGTTCCAAACCACATTTTAATAATTTAAAAAATATTGATTTATGTGAAGAAATAACAAAAGTGTTAAGTACTCTTCAACCACTCGCGAATCTTAGCATGGTTCAAATGTTTTTCAGTAGTTATACTGATCAATTTATACAAGGTGAAGGTTCCTTAGTTCAGCGATTTTTAATAAATTTATGCAAAAATGCGATTGAGGCTATGGAAAAAGGCGGAATTTTATCCATTCGTACCTGGGATGACAATGAGTATTTATATATGGAAATTAAAGATACAGGGGCCGGGATGAGTGAAGAAGAATTATTACAACTTGGGAAACCATTTTTCACGACCAAAGGGGAGAAAGGCACAGGGCTAGGTTTAATGTTAACCTTCAGTATTGTGAAAAATATGGAGGGTGTTATTGAAGTAACCAGTGAATTAGGGATTGGAACAACTTTCTTACTTACTTTCCCAGTTCAAAAATAAAATGATCGTTTTAAATCCATTTGAATTTTATTATCAAATAAAATAACAGGTCAGGAAAGGCATAAAAGCAAATAGACCTTACTTAGTTCAAGTTCTCATAGGTGGAATAATTTTTTTAGAGGATGGGCGGAGTCATTTGCCATACTATACATGAGCGGAGTTAATCTTCCATCCATATCTAACCGCTATTTACTTTGATAAAGCGAACGATCCTGACCTAAAAAGAATAATGTGAATGTATTCACAATATAGTTTATACTGATATAAAAAATATACAGGCTCAAGCCTAATAAAAAAGATAAACTATTGAGATTGTTTTAGAAAATTCCTAATCTCATCCACTGATAATCCTAAATTTAATGCTTCCAAAATTAGATCTACCCATTCCTGGTCTAATAATTCCTCATTATCCACGTCCTTGCCCTCCGCTTGTGTATGGTCTTAGCAGATTACCTATAGTAGTTTAGTTTTACTCATCCCAAACATTCTAAACTTTCAAATAATATTCTGCTAGGTTTATAGTACTATAAAGATTCCAAAAACTAAATAAATACAATTAGACAAATTTTTGCAAAAATAGATAAAAATTGTATTTATATTCTAGGTTTCCGCCAATCTACTTAAAATCTGCAATATGCTGAATATTTGAAAGTTAATTTGTTAAATGAAACACAGTTATTTCAGGTCGACAATAAAAGCGAAGAGGAAATTTTGTAGTGCCAATTCCCCTGTTTACATACAAAGGCATTCTTCTTTCACCAACATAATAGATACCGCTCACGTAGTTTTTTGCCCAATCTTGACGGATTACTGGACCAAAAAGAGGTATTCTTATCTGACCACCATGTGAGTGTCCAGAAAACTGTGCACTGATGGGAAATTTACTGCTTTCATCTGCGATGTCAGGTTCGTGGGCGAGTAATAAAACACAATCTTCCTCCAAAAGGCCCTCGACCGACTTTTTTAAACTTGGATTACCATACATAACATCATCAATTCCTGCTATATAAAGTCGCTGGTGGTTGGATTCAATAAAATCGTGATTATTAAGTAGGACAGTAAAATCTGCTGAATCTAAGACATTTATGATTTGATTCTTTGTATAGAAATCATGATTTCCAATTACTGCCCATTTTCCGCCACGGTGTCCTTTCAATTCCTGAAGCAATGGAATAGAGACCTCCGGATTGCTATTCCCAATTTGAATAAGGTCTCCAGTAAAGAAAATGATATCAGGATTTAAATTATTAATGATTTTTATAACAGATTTTAAATCCTCAATACCATAGTGAAAGCCTAAGTGAGTATCACTAAATTGAACTATTTTCCATCCATTAAAAACACTAGGCAGGTTATTAATTTTTAACTGAACTTCGTTTATTTGATACCAGAACCTTTCGATCCTATATGAATAGGTTCCGGTGAGCATGCAGGCTGCAGCAAAGCCTAAATACGTCTTGGCGGTATTCTTTAGAAAAGTGCGACGATTAATCTGTTTCTTATCAGTTTGGATAGTAATTACCTCTCTTTCGAATATTTTGATTATATACTATGTAATGTCTTAATATACACTAAAATACTTTCATCGAAGTACGACAAAATCTCTAATCTCGGTACATATTGTCGAAATTTTTGGAATTTATACACTTCAATTAATTAAAGGATTATAGTACTATTAAACTAGTATTTTTTACATTATTTAGAAAAGGGCAAACCATTTGAAAGATTGGGACGCAAAGCTACAGGTCTAAGGTTTTAACTATGATGGCTGAGTTGCCTAAAATAGTATCTATTTTAGGAGGCAGTACTGTGACTACAGATGTTAATGAAAAAGAACTAGACAAAGAATGGTTGGACCTCATGATAGAGGCTCGAAAATTAGGAATCTCAATTGATGAAATTAAAGAATTTTTAAATAAAAATTGTCAAAAGGCCTAGTTTTTATTTAATTAATATTTTGAAAGTTCATCTATTAATTGAGTATCTTTAGGACTTTTGTATTTGAACAAGATTATTCACATTAAATACTAAAAAGTATGAAAAAGACTTCAAAATGAAAATGTAAAAATAAGAAGGTATATTTATGGAACAGATCCCTTGCAATAGATGCAAAATGGTATTCGAGGATACAGATTATGTGGTGCTGGATTGGACGAACGCCTTGTTTCACTTAAGATGTTTTGAGCCTAGTTCAAACATAATGAAAGCAACTAACACTTATAAATTTATTAAACAAAAGTACTGGTTTTTTAATAAACAATTGACCACTTATAACCACCTTTAGAGATTCAACTTCTTAATATAGTCTGCAGCAATAATTACACCACGACAAAAGTAAGTCTCAATAATTCCATCTAAAAAACAAAAAAATCCTGCAAGTAATGTTAGGATTTTTAAAAATTATTATAATTTTTCTCCTCAAAAATTGCTTATTTAACAAAATGATGCTTTTATGGTATGTTCATAGGAACCAAGAGGCCTTTATATACCAAAAATTTGCTTTATATAAAGGCATATCTATTCTTCAAAGAATCTAAACTTTCAAAAAGTGATATTTATTTACCAAAACTACATTTACGAAAAGTCAAGTCTAAACTTGTCAGACCTATTTGTTTTTCCTTTTCTCTTTTTCATTTTCTAAAAAAATCTTAAAGTCTTCTTTAGTAATATTCGATTCCATTGCTTGCTTTACTAACTCTACCCATTCTTTAGGAAGATCTGTCTCTTTTTTTTCATACTTCCTCCCCATTAAAAACGATTTATCGTGAATACAGAATTCAAAATTCATGTAAGATTGAAACTACCCTAAACAATATTTTCGAAACATAATTGATGCCATTTAATTTAAAGGTAATTTAAAAATAAATGAAAATCAAGTGAAAAATAAAATAAATGAATAAAGGTTAATTTAATGTATCCATTTTTCAGATCCTACATAAGGGTTTTTTTAAAATAATGAATGACTCTTTCTTGATGGAATAAAAAGGTTAGAAAATGCATGATCGAAAGAAGTAATATTTAATGAATACATATTTAAATTCTATTGAACTGCAAAAAAAAAGTATAAAGGTGACCGCCTGCAAAGTAGAGAGCAGTCACATTTATACTTTTTTGTTTTCAAACCTTGAATGCAGCCAACCCCTTAACATTAGCAAACAAAGCCGCCTGCGTGCGATCCGATAGTTGAAGTTTATCGAGAACCTGACTAACATGCTTTTTAACCGTATTTTCCGAAATAAACAGCTTCGAAGCAATCTCTCGGTTCGATAGACCTGAACCCAGTTCCTTTAAAACCTCCATCTCTTTCGGAGTCAGACTACTGATAAAATCATCTTCGTCACTATCACCCAACACTAGCTCCATAATTCCAGGATCATAATATTTCCTTCCGCTGGATACGAGACGTATAGCAAATAACAACTCTTCAGGTAAAGCTTCTTTTAATATATATCCATGTGCCCCAACATCCTTTGCCTTTTGAAAATCTGCCAAATGGGCTGAGGATGTTAAGACAATGAATTTGCATTCGGCTACATTTTTAGAGGATACTTTTTTCACTAAATCAAACCCCGACTCATTCCCAAGTCTTAAATCAACGAGGACTATATCTGGTTTTTTTTCAATTATTTCTTTCAAAGCTTCCTCATTTGACGCTGCTTCACCTATAAAGCAAAGATCCTCTTCGAATGAAAACAAAGAAATCAAGCCCGTTCTAACAAGCGGGTGGTCATCAACAATGAATATCGACGTCATTAAGATACCTCCATAACATTTTCTTCTGATTGGTGGGACCAGTGGATGGTAATTTTTGTACCTTTACCCACTGCACTTTCCAACTGAATATGGCCATTCACATTGTTCACTAAATGCTTAATATTGCTTAAACCTAATCCAGGGTTTGTCTCTTCATCTGTTAAATCGAATCCAGTCCCATTGTCATGGACAATTAAATAAAATTGATTCTTTACGGTTTTAATTTTCACTTCAATTGTACTGGCATTTCCATGCCGCAAGGCGTTTCCAACGGATTCGGAAATAATTCTTAAAACCATTTGCTTTTTGCCAATTGATAGATTTTCTACTTCTTCCTCTGCATGAAGGCGAATATCTGCATTATTTAATTTTGAAATTTGCTCTAAGTACGTTTGTAGACTCATTGTGAACTGATTGGCTTTATTTTTCTTAGAGCTTAAGCGATAAATAACTTTTCTTAATTCTTGAGAAGCAGTTCTGGAACATTGTTCAATGAGATTAAGTTGCTCATTGAAATTTTCTGAGTCAGTATTTCGTTTCATCGCATGGATAGCATAGACGATACTAAAGAGTCTTTGCGAAACACTGTCATGGATTTCATTGGCAATCCGATTCTGCTCTTCAAAAAGCAGAAGTTTATCATTCAATTCTTCATAAAAAAATCGGTCTAAAAAAATAGAAAATAGATTTGACAAGAACTTCAATTGCGTTTTTAAGTCAAATCCAGTTGGGTTTTTTGCATTTTCCAGTTCAAAACCCATGACTCCATAATTGACGGTTGAAGAGGAAACTTGCACTACTAAATATTCTTTATCTACAATATTTATTTCATTTGGAGCGTCATTAAAATTAGAATTAAGCCAATGGAAATAGATTTGATTTTTTAGTAATTCTGGACAGTCTGTTTCATTTGCCTCTGACACTATAACGAGTGATTGCTTTTCACCCTTAAGCGGGGGCAACCAATAAAAAGCTGAGTTGCACTGGAATAACTGCCATAAAATTTCAGAAAAAGTTTTTATGACATTTTCGGGTTTTTCCTGGGATGTGATTGATTCAGTAACTTTGTATAACGAAACAAAATGATCAAGAAACTCTTCGTTTTTTTTGTTTGCCTCCACTAATTTACTGTTCATTACTTCAAGTTCAGCACTTTGTTTTTTTAGCAGCGTATTATTCTCTTTCAATTGCTTTGACACATAGGTTAACAGTTGAACAGCTAAAGTGATGAGAATAAAAAGCAAAAATATATGAGCATTATCCTCAAATGTTTCTGTTCCAATCGAAATTCCAGTAATCTGACTGAAAGCAATAATCGAAGTAAATGAATAGATGAGTAAAATAATCCAACCATAGTAAATGGGTAAAAAACTAGCTGCAATAATGACAGGATTAATTGCGTACCAAATAAATGGGCTGTTAAGAGTACCTGTGGGGATTAAGAGAAAGCATATCCCAACTGTTTCAAAGATTAGTAATAAAATGGTCATTAATTTGTGTGAATGGGCCAGCTTGTATAGCCAGATGATGATGATACCAGAAATAAGCAGCGCTATAATGACGGTTAAATGTAAATATTGTTTACAGAACGGGTCACCTAACAAATAAAAGAGAGAGGTAAAAAACCAGGAAAGAATTCTGTATATTGGTAAAATGTTCTCATATGTAATCATTTTTTTATTGAACAAAGGGTCACACCTCATAGTTCTTTATAACGGGTATATTTAAAGTGTATTATATTATAAATACTATATTCAAGGGGGTAACCTTATATAAATATCCACAATTAAGAACAAAAACCGCCTGAATTCTACCATTTTTGCAAAAAACTTCTCCGTTTTTTATTTAGAGGATAAAGGAATATTTAAAAGAGGATGATAAAAAACATCCTCTTCATTTCTTTTTCCATAATTGTTCGATCATAGGGTAAAATTTTTGGAAGTATGGTTTTAAACCTTTTGCAGATTCGACAAGTTGATCAATGCTGTTCATTAATTCTTCGTAATCATTAGATGAATTTTGATCGGGCTGATTCTCCTTGTTTGTATCCATAGCTTTTGATCCAAACATCATCCTCGTAAATGGATCTTCTGAAAAATGGTTCCCTCGTTTTTCATCTTCCTCCATTTGAAAGCTTTCCTCCTTTATTAATGTCTTCTTGTAGATAGAATATGTACAATTTTAGTAATCGTATAGTTAAATGCGGATATTAAAGAGGAATAATGGTTGCTTAAAAATAAAATCATTGATAAAATTAGTACCAAGTCATAATAATTGATAATAAACTAAATGAAATAGACCATTACTATTTTTTATATTTAAAGGAGATGGGTGTATGAACGCCGGTATCGTAGGAATTGGCAGATATGTACCAGAAAATGTTGTTACTAATGCTGATCTTGAAAAAAGAGTGGATACATCAGATGAATGGATTCGAACTCGTACTGGTATAGAGGAACGGCGAATTGCAGGAGACGATATAAATACCTCCGATATGGCTTTTGAAGCAGCTAAAAAAGCGATTAAAGATGCCAATATTGCACCAGAAGATATTGATTTAATCCTTGTTGCAACGGTAACACCTGACCGTCCATTTCCATCTGTTTCTTGTATGCTTCAAGAAAAACTTGGGGCGAAAAAAGCGGCTGCAATGGATATTAGTGCTGCGTGTGCCGGATTTATGTATGGAATTATTACTGCGAAACAGTTTATCGAAACAAATGCTTATAAATATGTGTTGGTAGTGGGTGTTGAAAAGCTTTCAAAGATTACGGATTGGAATGACCGTAATACTGCCGTTCTATTTGGTGATGGGGCAGGTGCTGCTATTATTGGACCGGTGTCTGGAAATAGAGGTATTCTTGCTTTTGATCTTGGAGCAGATGGAACAGGAGGAAAACACCTCTATCAGGATGAATATATTATTATGAATGGACGAGAAGTCTTTAAGTTCGCTGTCAGGCAAATGGGTGAAAGCTGTATCAATGTGCTGGAAAAATCAGGACTTTCTAAGGATGAAGTTGATTTCTTTATTCCACATCAAGCTAACATTCGTATTATGGAGGCATCAAGACAAAGACTTGAGGTACCAGAGGAAAAAATGTCCAAAACTGTTAATAAATATGGAAATACTTCCTCGGCATCGATTCCCATTTCCATTGTCGAAGAAATAGAGGCTGGAAAAATCAAAGATGATGATGTCATCGTCATGGTTGGATTTGGCGGCGGACTAACCTGGGGAGCTATTGCGATTCGCTGGGGAAAATAATAGAGCTTAACACGAAGGAAAAAGAATCAAAGTGCAAATCGAAGGTTATGAAAAAAACATAAATTTTGCAAATAAGGAGATGCACAAAATGGAAAAGCGCAGAGTAGTGGTGACGGGAGTAGGTGCTGTCACTCCGCTTGGAAATGATATTGAGACTACATGGAAGAATATTCTTGCTGGGAAATCTGGTATCGGACCATTAACAAGGGTAAATGCAGATGAATATCCCGCTAAAGTTTCAGCAGAAGCAACAGATTTTAATCCAGAAGACTACATGGAGCGAAAAGAAGCCAGAAAAATGGATCGCTTTACACAATTTGCTGTTGCAGCAGCACAAATGGCGGTAAAGGACGCCAACCTAACTATTAATGAAGAGAACTCCCATCGCGTAGGGGTTTGGATTGGTTCTGGAATTGGCGGAATGGAAACCTTTGAACAACAGTTTGAAATATTTCAAAACAGAGGATATAAAAGAGTAAGTCCGTTTTTCGTACCTATGTTAATTCCTGATATGGCAACTGGTCAGGTGTCGATCATGCTGGGTGCCAGAGGATTTAATTCATGTACGGTTACAGCTTGTGCAACTGGTACTAATTCGATTGGGGATGCATTTAAAGTGATCCAGCGCGGGGATGCAGATGCAATGATCACCGGCGGGGCAGAAGCGCCAATCACAAAAATGTCTGTTGCTGGATTCTGTGCAAATACTGCTCTTTCCAATAATCCTGACCCAGCTACAGCATGCCGTCCTTTCGATAAAAATCGTAATGGTTTTATTATTGGTGAAGGCTCGGGAATTGTCGTGCTTGAAGAGCTTGAGCATGCGTTAGCACGCGGTGCAAAAATCTATGGAGAAATCGTTGGCTACGGTGCAACGGGTGATGCTTATCATATTACCGCACCTGCTCCAGGTGGTGAAGGTGGAGCTAGGGCGATGAAGATGGCATTAAACGATGCTGGAATCGCTCCAGAAGGAATTGACTATATCAATGCCCATGGAACAAGTACAGAATACAATGATAAATTTGAAACGGCTGCTGTGAAAGAAGTTTTCGGAGATCATGCTTATAAATTAGCTATGAGCTCTACAAAATCAATGACCGGCCATCTGCTGGGAGCAGCTGGCGGAATCGAAGCTATTTTTTCAGTGCTTGCAATCCGTGACAGCATTCTTCCTCCAACAATTAATTATGAAACTCCAGATCCGGAATGTGATTTGGATTATGTACCAAATACTGCCCGACCACAAGCCATCAACACAGTGATGAGCAACTCGCTTGGTTTTGGCGGACATAACGCAACAATCGTATTGAAAAAATATCAATAATGTTTTCAAACTAAGCCTGGCTTGATAAGAGTCAGGTTTTTTTATCGTGTTAACCGAATCAATTTCCCATTCATAAACTATCCATAGAATATGGCACAAATGGAGTGGGAATATGGGGATCATTGCAACTGATCAGTGGATGCAGAAGGAGTTTGACCAGCCAAGAAAATTATGTGAACGGTTGACTCCCTATTTTAAGAAGCAAAACGGAAATGAGGTATATCGTGAGTTAATGCTATTTGGAATGTACAAACCTTCAATGGCCAGCTGGGTTGCCTTTAATCAAATGCTTGATGACCAAACATGGTCAAAGATGGATAAAATTTATCATTCATATAAAGCCAAATGGGAAGGCCCCGAAATCCCCGTCTTTTTATTTCCAATTGATCAGAGTGGGGGTTTGTTTAGAAAAGCGGATCGGTCTAAATCAGGGGTATCTTTTACTAATAAGATGTTTTTATTTTTATCATCTGAAGTGGACGAAAAGGAACTAGAAGCCCTTTTCGTTCATGAGTACCACCATGTATGCCGATTAAACCAATTAAAAGGAAATGTACAAGAATATTCACTATTAGATTCCATAATAATAGAAGGTCTGGCTGAATATGCAGTGTTAAAGAATTGCGGAAAAGACTATTTAGCAGATTGGTGTACGATGTACACAGGGAAACAAATAGACCAGATATGGGGAAGATTTTTAAAAGACCATCTTTCTATTAAGAAAAAGGAAAAACTTCATGATGATCTTTTATACGGGAATGGCCGTTTCCCCCATTTGGCAGGATATGCGGCTGGATTTTCAATCGTTCAAGATTATTATCAAAAACATTCCTATTCAACAAAAAAATCATTTTCACTTTCCGCAAGAAAACTGATTAACGAAACAAACTATAAAATGGAATAATATTAGAAAAAGAGCCGTTGGTATCCGCTAATACTAAATGGTTTTAACTATCTGTAAAGGAATAATTTAACTCAACTCTGCCCATACTGATTGACAAATACAAATAGTTTCTTGAAGTGAGGGATTGAGTAATGTTGTATCTTCATGATGTTTGGGTCAATTGGTTTGAAGGGGAAGAAAATGGTTACAATGTTTGCCACTTTCACGAATGGCGGAAAGATGACGGGGTTGAGCTGTTAGACCAAGTACCTCTTTTAAAAATTAGTCCGATTTTATTTCATTATATTGAAAATGATTTGTCAGAATTACCTCAGCAGCTTTTAAATGATGTTTTTCAAAAAGCGTACTTAAGGAAAAATCATGAGCGTGTTCAATTGGAATACTGTTTTGTTGTAACAGATGGAGTTGGAATTTTGGCAATTGATACGATCGGATATTCCATTCCAATTAGGAAAAGCAGGCTCATTCCAAGGCAGGAACAATTAGTCTATGAAATGATTGAAAACCATGAAATATCGGAATACAAATTTAATGAGAAGCAAATGCAAAAAGACTTTCATATCTTATCTCCTGAACCTAGTTTAATGAATGGTTTGACCAGAAAAGAGCGCCAGCTTAAGCAGTTATTGTTTATGGCACTTGATCAATTGCATACGACCAAAAATGAGGCAGAGGTTCGTTATTGGTACACGGAGTGGTGCCCTGAGCGTTATTCAGCAATTCAGGAATTACAATTTGAGGATGCGTGGGATTGTTTATTTAATGAAATTAAGTTTGGCTGGTCTTCTAAGCATGAAAACTTTTGTGAAGACATTATAAAAGGACAGCCGTTTTTCGAAAAATTATGGGAAATGGAACACGGTTCAAAAGTAAATTAACAAAAGCCTGACCGAAAATTAGCGGTCAGGCTTTGACTTTTAACTTTGTCTGTTGATTGGAACGAAAGGCGCTTATCTTCTTTTTCTTCCTAATCCCATTGCATTTTCCATCTTTTTAAGCATTTTGCCAGCTACTCTGTTTGCTTTTGCCGCACCTTCATCGAGAATGTCATCAAGTTCGCTAGAATCTATTAACAGAAAATATTTTTCTTGAATGGGAGCTAAAGCATTTACAACAACGCCAGCTAAATCTGCTTTAAATTCACCATAGCCTTTACCGTGATACATCTCTTCAAGTTCCGGAATGGATTTACCCTCCAAAATGGAGTAGATCGATAATAAATTTGATACGCCTGGTTTTTTATCTCTGTCAAATTTTACAATGCCATCAGAATCGGTAACAGCGCTTTTAATTTTCTTTTCAATTTGTTTCGCATCATCAAGCAGAGAGATATAACCTTTATTGTTTGTATCAGATTTACTCATCTTTTTGGTTGGTTCCTGCAGAGACATCACTCTTGCCCCAACCTTAGGAATCCTTGCTTCAGGGATTGTGAGGATATCATTATATTTTTTGTTAAACCTTTCAGCCAAGTCACGTGTTAATTCCATATGCTGCTTCTGGTCTTCGCCCACAGGCACAACGTTCGCACTGTATAATAAAATATCCGCTGCCATTAATGGCGGGTAGGTCAATAAACTTGCAAGAACAGACTCTTTACCGGCCGATTTATCTTTATATTGGGTCATTCGTTCAAGCTCCCCCATGTAAGCAACACATTGCATCATCCATCCCGCTTGGGCATGTGCAGGAACTTCGGATTGAATAAATAACGTTGCCTTTTCAGGGTCAATACCTACTGCCAGATATAAAGCTGCCAGGCTTTTAATATTTTTTCGAAGCTGTTTTGGGTCTTGCGGGACCGTGATGGCATGCTCATCGACGATGCAGAAAAAGCAGTTGTATTCATCCTGAAGTTCAACGAACTGTTTTAATGCACCGATATAATTTCCAAGCGTCAGCATTCCACTTGGCTGGATTCCAGAAAAAATCGTTTCCATTATATAACCTCCTAAGTCAAATAAAAAACCATCCATCCTTGTTATAGGGACGAATGGTCGTTGCGGTACCACCCTAAATTACTCGCCTTCGAGTCACTCTGTTCCATTATGTAGTAATGATTTAACTAGTTACTATTATAATGAAATGAATATTTGTAATCAAGCATGCTAAACATAATATAAAATCAGGGCAACAACCATACATATAAATAGGAGAAGCCCATGTATGAATAATGCTTTTTGACTGATAGCTACTAGTTTGGATAAAGGGGTGATTTCAGCTAATTTTATGTCCTCGTTGTTCCTTGAGAAAGCCTTTGTGAATCCTTTTGTAACAATATCAAAAAAACCAGCATGAATCACATAGATCAGCAAGGCACTTAAAAGGAATGCAGAAGCAAAGTAAAACGTTATATTGATATAATTCATCAAAGTTACTTTACTATTGTGAAGTAGTGATGTGATAAAGATCGAAAGTTGTATAATAAAAAAAATCCCAATTTTTTTCAAAGGCACTTTCATGGTGAAAACCTCCAATTCCGAGTGTATAAAACGGGATTTGAACAATGAAAATGGTATTTAAAATTATACCATAAAGGTTAAGAATGAAAATGTAAATATTGTTTCTAACATGTAAACTTTTTTTAAAAAACTAATGTACAAAGTTTTTCTAAAAATGTATAATTAGCATTGTAGAATTTTTCAGAAAAATAAAAGGAGGTCTACATAGTTGAAAAAGTCAAAATATTCACTACTTCTAGCATCGGGACTAGCTGCTAGCATGTTCTTAAGCGCTTGTTCGGGTGGATCAAGTACCAATAAAGACACAAGCAAGGACACTAGTAAGAGCACTACTGGGCAACTGGCAGACAAACAAGCTGTCAATGTTTTGGAAACTGCCGAAATTCCAACCATGGACAGTGTTATGAACCAAGACGTTCTTGGAAGCGAAATTCTTTCTCAGGTAACCTCAGGTTTATACCGCTTGGATCAGACAGGTACTAAGGCAATTCCAGATGATGCTGTAGGACAACCTAAATTTAATGCTGATAAGACAGTATTAACTATTAGTTTAAAGAAGAATGTCAAATGGTCTAACGGAGACCCTGTAACTGCAAAGGATTACGTCTATTCATGGCAGCGGGCAATTGATCCTAAAACTGCATCACCATATGGTCCATATATGATGACAGATAAAATCAAAAACGCAACTGCAATCAGTGAAGGTAAAGCACCGGTTTCCACTCTAGGCGTTAAAGCAATTGACGACTATACATTGGAAATCACGTTAGAAAGAGCCCTTCCATATATTGATTCATTATTAACATTTACAGCATTCTATCCGCAAAATCAAAAATATGTAGAATCACAAGGCGCAGACTATGCAAAAGATGCTGCCCACCTGCTTTACAGTGGTCCATTTAAATTGACTAAATGGGACGGCACATCTGCTGACCAATGGACATTAGAAAAGAATGCAGATTACTGGAATGCAAAAAATGTTACATTGCAAACAGCTAATTTTAACGTTGTAAAAGATCCACAAGCAGCTGTGAACGCATATGAAGCAAAACAAGCTGATATCACTGGAAGACTTGCTTCATCCGCGATCATTTCACAATATCAGGGTACAAAAGACTTAGTACAATATCTAGAGCCATCAATGTGGTGGTTAAAGATGAACGAGAATAATCCTGTATTGAAAAATGTCAATATTCGTAAAGCGATTGCTTTAGCAGTAGATAAGAAAGCATATACAAATAACGTTTTATCCAATGGTTCTATCCCTGCTAACTTCATTGTACCGAAGCAATTTGCGTTTAATAACGGCAAAGACTTCCGTGGCGCCGGCGCTAGTGATTATCTGAAAACAGATAAAACAAAAGCGAAAAAGCTTTGGGATCAAGGTTTGAAAGAATTAGGAAAAACATCTGTAACGTTCACTATGGTTGGGCAGGATACTGAAACAGCTAAGAAAGAGGATGCTTTCATTAAAGACCAATTGGAGAAGACTCTTCCTGGCTTAACGGTTAATATTCAAAGTGTACCGTTCAAAATCCGTATTGACCGTGAAGACAAACAAGATTATGATTTATTGCATGCCGGCTGGGGACCAGACTACGCTGACCCAATGACATTCATGGATCTATTCTTAACAGGTGGCGGTCAAAACCACATGAGCTACAGTGATCCAAAATATGATAAGCTGGTTAAAGATGCCCAAACTACTTTGGCAGCTAAATCGGATGAGCGTTGGAAAGCACTTCAACAGGCTGAGAAAATCTTGTTAGAAGATGATGCTGCATTAGCACCACTTTATCAACGTTCTGTGAACCTATTAGTAAATCCAAAAGTAAAAGGTCTGCAACATAATCCTTATTCTGATTATAGTTTCGAATATATCAAGGTCTACAAATAATAGACAATTTTTGTTAAAGTTTACACAAAAAAGTTATTTATAACAAAATAAAGAGAGAGTATATTAAGTTATACTCTCTTTTTACCTGTATCAGAATTGTCGAAAAGTGTCTAACATTTTGTGAATTAGGAGGTGTCGTCATGGTAAAATATATTCTACAACGGTTTGTCTATATGATTATTACATTATTCATAGTTGTATCTGTAACCTTTTTCCTCATGAAGTTAATTCCAGGAACCCCTTTTAACAGCTGGGAAAAACTTTCAGAGACCCAGCGCCACATATTGTTAGTTAAGTATGGATTCGATCAACCTGTTCCTGTTCAATATGCTCACTACATAATGAACATGTTTAAAGGCGATTTGGGTGTCTCCTTCCAGTTTAATAATACCCCGGTAACAGAACTTATTGCGCAACGGCTTGGTCCTTCGGCGATACTTGGCGCTCAGGCGATGATTATCGGTGCTGTGCTTGGGATTCTATTAGGTGTTGTTGCTGCATTAAAACAAAATACTTGGGTTGATTATTTCGCAACATTTATTGCAGTTATTGGAAAATCGGTTCCAAGCTTTGTATTTGCTGGTCTTTTACAATTTTATATTGCTGTTAAATTAGGTTGGCTCCCAGTTATGTTTTGGAATGGACCATCCTATACCATTCTGCCAACCATTGCATTAGCCATGTTCCCGATTTCGATTGCAGCTCGGTTTATGCGGACAGAAATGGTGGAAGTATTGGGGTCAGATTATATTACCCTTGCGAAAGCTAAAGGTGCAAGTTACTGGCAAATTAGTGTCAAACATGCTCTTAGAAATGCTTTAATTCCAGTTATTACTGTTATGGGACCGTTAGCAGTAAGTTTAATGACCGGATCGCTTGTTATTGAAAATATTTTTGGAATACCAGGTATTGGGAATCAATTCGTCCAATCCATCATGGTAAATGACTATCCCGTTATTATGGGAACTTCCATTTTATTTGCGGCATTATTTGTTTTCATAATTTTAGTTGTTGATATCCTTTATGGTATTATCGATCCACGTATTCGTATTCAGGGGGGAAAGGGTAAATGCTTAACAAAGAACAAGTCATCTCGAAGGATATGTTTGCACCCGCCCATATTGATCCATCCAAAAGTGAGGTCATTGCCAAGCCAAGTCTAAACTTTTGGCAGGATTCCTGGCTGCGCGTCCGTAAAAATAAAGGGGCAGTCATCAGCTTAGTTGCTATTGTCCTTTTGCTTATTCTAGCGTTTGTAGGACCATTAATGACACCGTACAAATTTGATTACCAGAATACTGATAATCATGATTTGCCGCCTCGAGTACAAGGCTTGGAGAACATTCATTGGCTTCCGTTTGACGGTACTTTAACGAATAAAGCGGGGATATCATATAACGCCTACGAGATTCGCCATGTAAAACAATATTATTGGTTCGGAACAGATGAATTGGGCCGAGATATTTTTGCCCGTACATGGAAAGGTACCCAAGTTTCACTGTTTATTGCCTTCATGGCTGCATTAGTCGATATGGTAATTGGTGTCGCTTATGGTGCCATATCCGGTTATGTCGGGGGCAAGGTAGACAGTATTATGCAGCGGATTATGGAAATTATTATTGGTATTCCTAACTTAATCGTAGTAGTCTTAATGATTCTCGTATTAAAACCAGGGATTATCCCAATTATTATTGCGATTACGTTAACCAGCTGGACAAGTATGGCCAGGGTAGTTCGGGCTCAAGTTTTAAAATATAAAAATCAAGAATTTGTTTTAGCGGCTAAAACATTGGGAGCAAGTAATGGCTCTATCATTTTTAAACATATGATTCCAAATATGTTTGGGATTATCATTATTAATACGATGTTTTCTATTCCAAACGCTATTTTCTTTGAAGCGTTTTTAAGTTTTATTGGACTTGGGCTGCAAGAACCAAATGCATCATTAGGAACTTTAGTGAATGAAGGATATAAATCAATGCGCGCTTATCCATATCAAATGATTACTCCATCAATTATGATTGCATTGATCATGATATGCTTCAATTTAGTGGCAGATGGATTACGGGACGCCCTTGATCCAAAAATGCGCGATTAGAAGGCAGGTGAATGGCAGTGGAGAAAATTTTACAAGTAAAAGATTTAAATATATCGTTTCATACCTTTGCGGGGGAAGTAAAAGCGATTCGAGGTATCAGCTTTGATTTATTTAAAGGTGAAACATTAGCAATCGTGGGAGAGTCTGGATCAGGTAAATCTGTTACAACCAAGTCGATTATGCGTTTACTTCCTGAACACAATTCAAAAATTAAAAGCGGAGAAATCTTATTTAATAATACAGATCTTACGAAGCTTTCTGATAAACAAATGCAAAAAATTCGTGGACATGATATTTCAATGATTTTCCAAGATCCAATGACATCGTTGAACCCAACGATGAAAATCGGGAATCAAATTATGGAGCCTTTGATCAAACATCAAAAAATGAGCAAGTCTGCGGCTAAAGAGAGAGCAGTAGAGTTACTAAAGCTTGTAGGAATTCCGAAGGCGGAATTACGTGTTGACCAATATCCGCATCAATTCTCCGGAGGAATGAGACAAAGGGTTGTTATTGCTATCGCTTTGGCATGTAATCCCCAGATTTTAATCGCAGATGAACCGACAACTGCATTGGATGTAACAATCCAGGCTCAGATCCTTGAATTAATGAAGGATTTACAAAAGAAAATTGATACATCGATCATTTTTATTACCCATGACCTTGGTGTTGTGGCTAATGTTGCTGATCGGGTTGCGGTTATGTATGGCGGGAAAATTGTTGAAATTGGCACAGCTGACGAAATTTTCTATAATCCAAAGCATCCATATACATGGGGGTTAATCAGCTCCATGCCTGATTTGGAAACAAATGACGAAGAATTATATTCTATTCCAGGTACACCGCCAGACCTTTTAGCACCGCCAAAAGGTGATGCCTTTGCCCCACGGAATCCATATGCAATGAAGATCGACCTGGAGCAGGAGCCTCCATTTTTTAAAGTATCTGAAACGCATTATGCTGCAACATGGCTGTTGCATCCGGATGCACCGAAGGTAGAACCACCTGAAGCGGTTAAGAGAAGACAAAGTCAATTCCCTGGTGGTAAGGAGGGAAAATAGATGGCAGAGAGAAAAAAACTGCTCGAAATTAAAAACTTAAAACAATATTTTAATGAAGGTAAAGCAAATGAAGTAAGAGCGGTTGATAATGTTTCATTTGATATTTACCAGGGCGAAGTAATGGGCCTCGTTGGTGAATCGGGCTGTGGTAAATCCACTACTGGACGAACCATTATTCGATTGTACGATGCGACTGGCGGAGAGGTATTATACGACGGAATAAATGTACATGGCAAGAAATCCAAAAACGAATTAAAAGCATTTAACCGTAAAATGCAAATGATTTTCCAGGACCCATATGCTTCCCTAAATCCAAGACTTAAAATTGCTGATGTCATTGCAGAGGGTATCGATATTCATGGATTAGCCAATTCCAAACAGGAGCGTATGGAAAGGGTGTACAGTCTATTAGAAACGGTTGGTTTGAATAAGGAGCATGCAAATCGCTACCCGCATGAATTTTCCGGAGGTCAGCGGCAGCGGATTGGCATTGCACGTGCCCTTGCTGTTGAACCTGAATTTATCATTGCGGATGAACCGATTTCTGCTCTTGACGTTTCTATTCAGGCACAGGTTGTCAATCTTATGAAACAGCTTCAAAAAGAAAAAGGTTTAACCTATCTTTTTATTGCCCATGATCTTTCGATGGTTAAATATATAAGTGATCGAATTGGAGTTATGTATTTTG
Source organism: Neobacillus sp. PS3-12 (assembly GCF_030915385.1). Classification (GTDB taxonomy): domain Bacteria; phylum Bacillota; class Bacilli; order Bacillales; family Cytobacillaceae; genus JAEVLT01. Next base: position 3,875,781 of record NZ_CP133268.1, read on the forward strand.
GAAAAATGGTTGAGCTTGCTCCTGCGGACGAATTATATAGAAATCCGCTGCATCCTTATACACAATCCCTCTTATCTGCGATTCCATTACCCGATCCAATCTCGGAACGAAGCAGAGTTCGGAAAACATATGATCCAAGTATGCATCAATATGGTGAAAATGAAACAGTATCATTCCGAGAAGTTTCCCAAGGACATTTTGCCCTCTGTTCTGAAAAGGAATTTGATCAATATAAGGCACAGGTTAAATAATAAAAAACGATCTCGCAAGTGTGAGATCGTTTTTTTTAGATATATTCTTTTAATGAATCGAACTTTATTATAAATTAACCTGATGCTTATTTTTGCTTGCCGCCAACACTTTTCCAGCCAGCGATCACTCTATCAGCTTGATCGACAAATTCTGACTTATTCCGACCGCCGAAAATACTTTCTCCTACACCATTTAAAATTGAGCCCATTACTGCAGTAAGTCCAACTGTAAGGACTGTTACAATGGCTAAATCGATTATATACCCAGCCATAATAAAACCTCCCGTTTCTCAATAACAAAGATCGTTAAGCTATATGAGTATTTCTCTTCCTAACTTTATTTTAAAAGAACTTTAAACTGAAAGGAAGAGGTAAATCAAAAATATGCGAAATATATCAATAAATGATGAATGCGTTTTCACCGCAATGATTTTAATTGAGAATATGTTAAGGTAAAATTAAGATAGAATGTTTATTATTCAAATACGGGATCAGAATAGCTTATATTTATCTACCGATATGTTCCTTGTACCGACAAAAATAAAGTTGAATTCTCGTACTATTTTATAAGATATTTTTCTTTCAAGATATTTATGTAAAGTTAATTTGTATATTTTTAGGCGAAATTTCGACTAATTTCGCAAATGTGTATTTTTTTCTTTACAAATAAGTTTGTTTGAATAATATTTTTAAAAGGGATACCTTTTTTCAAAGTAGTGTTGTATAATTATAATATAAATTACTTAATTAAATTTATTTTAATCTAGTGAAAACTTTTAACTTAAACGATGTTCATATATAATTGGAACCCTTAAAATAAAGGAGTGTGGAGACCGATGGTAACATTATACACTTCACCTAGTTGTACATCATGTAGAAAAGCAAAATCCTGGCTCGAAGAACATGAAATTTCATATAAAGAAAGAAATATCTTTTCTGAACCATTATCAATTGCTGAGATTAAGGAAATCTTAAGAATGACTGAAGATGGAACAGATGAAATTATCTCAACTCGTTCAAAAACATTTCAAAAGTTAAACGTGAACTTGGAAAACTTGCCACTTCAGGATCTATATGAATTGATTAAAGCAAATCCTGGTTTGCTCCGCCGCCCAATTATTATTGATGAAAAAAGATTGCAGGTAGGATACAATGAGGATGAGATCCGCCGCTTTTTGCCAAGAAAAGTTCGTACATTCCAGCTTCGCGAAGCACAGCGAATGGTTAATTAAACAGTAAAGGCCTTCTTTTGGAGGCCTTTTTTATATAGGTTTATTTTTTAGTGCTTTCAATTTGTGATATATATCTATTTTTGTTATTATAAAAGGAATCCATTAGTGTCGAGAACTTAATAAATTTTCTTGATATTTTATTTCCCTTATTTCAGGTTTTGTCATAAAATATAAGTACAAGAATACATTCACTTTGCAATTAAAACTTGTTTAAACCTTTCATAAAAGGTAAATGATATCCAGTAACGTCTGCATGGGGGTATTTAGTCCCTTCAATCTGGGAACGGAAGGGAGAATGGTGGATGGATATAGAACGTATTAATGAAAACACTGTTAAGTTTTATATTTCATACATTGATATAGAGGAAAGAGGCTTCGATCGCGAGGAAATATGGTATAATCGCGAAAGAAGTGAAGAGCTTTTTTGGGAAATGATGGAGGAAGTTCATCAAGAGGAAGAGTTTCAAGTAGAGGGTCCACTTTGGATTCAAGTGCAAGCATTAGAAAAAGGCTTAGAAATTTTAGTAACAAGAGCCCAAATTTCTAAGGATGGACAAAAGTTTGAATTGCCTATTCCGACGGACAAGGACTTACCAGTAGATGAAAGAATTGAAGAACTTTTGGACCAGCACCTTAATCCTCGCAATTCTCTCGATGATGATCTGATTGATGAGGAAGAAGTCTTGGAGTTTTTACTTTCCTTCCAGGATTTTGAGGATGTTATCATGTTGTCAAAACGGTCTGACCTTGATGATTTACAAACGAAACTTTTTAGCTTCGAAGGGAAATATTACTTATATGTTGAATTTCCAGAGGATTTCATCGATGAAGACGAAATTGATGATATTTTAAGTATCCTTCTTGAATATGGTAATGAAACACCTATAACCATTCATCGGATTCAGGAATATGGAAAAGAACTGATTTCTGAGAATGTTTTTTCAGAGTTAAGAAAGCACTTTAACTAGTCTTAAAACCGATTTCTTTATTGAAATCGGTTTTTTTTACCATTATCTTAAAGATATAGAATGACAGGCAGGTGAGTAATTCTGAAAAACACAGTCAGGGTAGTATTATTTTTAGTGTTAGTGAGTTTCCTCATATTTGCATTTAAAGATGATTTGCAGGGAGGAATCTTTAGTTTCTTAAGTTTATTGATTACTTTATCAGTTATTTTTATCGGTTTCGTTATTTTCCTTGAAAATCGCCATCCAACTCAGACATTAACATGGCTAGTTGTTTTAGGAAGTTTTCCTTTGGTTGGCTTTATTTTTTATCTTTTGTTTGGACGTAGTTATCGGAAGGAACGGATGTTTAGAAAGAAATATTTCCTGGACAAACAGGCATTTTTAACGGTTGAGGGTGAGAATGATCCAAGAAGTGAGGAAAAAGCGGTACAGTTTGCCGTTCATCAACGGAGATTATTTCAGCTGGCGCAAAAGCTTGGGAATAGCCCCGTCTCATTTGATACCGCAACAACAACTTTAACAAATGGCGAAGAAACATTTACACATATTATCGAAGAATTGAAAAAGGCAAAGCATCATATACATCTCGAATATTACATAATCCGCCATGATCAGATTGGCAGGAAAATAAAGGATATCTTAATTGATAAAGCCAAACAGGGGGTTAAGATTCGCTTCTTGTTTGATGCAGTAGGCTCGTGGAAGCTTTCTAAAAAGTATATTGCTGAGCTGCGAAATGCAGGGATTGAGACGGTACCATTTGGTCCGGTAAGATTGCCATTTTTAAATAGTAAGTTTAATTTCCGTAACCATCGAAAGATCATTGTCATTGATGGAAATGTGGGATTTGTTGGCGGCTTAAACATTGGGGATGAGTATTTAGGAAGAGACAAGCATTACGGATTTTGGCGCGATACTCATTTAATGTTAAAAGGAGAAGCGGTTCGAACACTCCAGCTGATATTTTTGCAGGATTGGTATTATATGACTAATTATAGCTTTTTAACTGCTGAATATTTATCACCTCAGCCAAGTGATAATAGCCATGGCGGTGTTCAGCTAATAGCTGGAGGGCCAGATAATGAGTGGAGTGTGATCAAAAATATTTTCTTTTCGATGGTTACTTCAGCAAAAAAGTCTGTTTGGATTGCTTCCCCTTATTTTATTCCTGATGAGGATATTTTTTCAGCGATTAAAATAGCTGCACTTAGTGGTATCGATGTCCGCATATTAGTTCCCAATCGTCCTGATAAACGAATCGTCTTTCATGCTTCACGTTCATATTTTCCTGAACTTCTTGAAGCAGGTGTGAAGGTTTACGAGTATCAAAGAGGCTTTATGCATAGCAAAATTGTGATTGTTGATGATGAACTGGCATCGATTGGCACTTCCAATATGGATATGCGCAGCTTTCACTTGAATTTTGAAGTGAATGCTTTCCTTTACCGAACAAAAAGCACGCAAAAATTAGTTGCCGAGTACCTAAATGATATTGAGTTCTCAAAACCATTAAATCTGGAGGAGTTCAAAAAACGGAATTTTGGTATTCGTCTGCTTGAATCAACTGCCAGATTGTTATCACCGCTTCTATAGTTTAAAAGAGCTGGTTCGAAAATTTAGAACCGCTCTTTTTTATTTTTAAAAGGATAATCACTGACGTGAAACGAATTTATAGGAATAGGTGGTGATGTGAATGTTAGTGGCAAAAACAAAAAATGGAACAATGTTTTGCCTTGGTGAGTCGTTCCAAAAAGAAACACTGATCATGCTTCGGAAACGTGAGGAATTTTTTTGCCCAGTGTGTGGTGAGAAAGTCATTCTTAAATTGGGAGATCGGAAAATATTTCACTTTTCCCATTTGAAGGCTGGTAACTGTCGTGACTTTTATGAAAATGAAACAGAGTATCACTTAGAAGGCAAGCTTAAGCTCTACCAATGGCTAAGGAAGCAGGAAATTCCAGCTATCCTCGAGTTTTATGACCGCGAAATTCAACAGCGGCCAGATATACTTTTTCAATATAATCATCAAAAATATGCCTTGGAATTTCAATGTTCAACTATTTCCGAAGAAATTTTTAAACAAAGAACAGAAAATTACCTTACCCATGGTTATAAGCCTCTTTGGGTCCTTGGGGGTAAACAGCTAAAAGAGAAATATTCGGGTTTGTCAGGTATAACAGGTTTTCAATATTTATTTTTAAGGCAGGCGGGCGATGGCAAGCTTTATATCCCCAGCTATTCTCCTGATCGGAATACCCTTCGAATCCTCTATTCCATTTTCCCGTACTCAACAAAAAATGCCCTGCTTCGAAAAGGTACATTCTCGTTAGATAAAACTAAACTGCCAGCGCTGATTGATCCCCAAATGGGGACAATGGTGAATATGGGACACTGGAAAAAATCCATTGAAAACTATAAATTGAGCTGGTCTATATACCCTAGTGATCAACAAAAGAAATTTTTTCTTGAAATTTATAACCATCATCTTAACCTCTTTTTACTTCCTGCTGAAATTGGTCTCCCGATTCCCCATGGATTATTCATTCAAACGCCTCCGTTTATTTGGCAGACTTATTATTATATCGATTTGCTGCAAAATAAGCGTCCGGGCGATATATTTAGTATTCAGCAAATGGAAATGAGTTTTAATAAGAGATTAGCGAGAAAACAAATTGTACTCAGATCCTTTCCCCAAATCGAAAACATGAAACCCCTATTAGCTTTTTTTGAATATAGCTGCCTCTTGGTGAGACTTGGCGTGTTGGGAAGAAAAACCCCCCATATGTTTCAAGTACAGAAGCCCATAATTATTCCGCAAACCAATCGTGAAAAAGAGGAACGAATGCGAGCGTTTTTTAGACAAAATCCTCAAATCCTAAAAAAAGAATAAATGAAAAAAAGCGAATGGGAATAATAGAAGGGATATATTATCCCTTTTAAAGGGGAACAATGAACAAATGGAGAATATATAGGAATATGTTTTTTTCCTTTTTGAATATTTGAAAAGGAGCAGATTTTTTCTATGAATGGAGGATGTATATGGCTAATGAGGCAGCAGTAAAGTCACTTCCAGTCAGAAGTGAAATACCCGTAGAGGAAACGTGGAGATTAGAGGATATTTTTCCAAGTGACCAAGAATGGGAAAAGGAATTTCAAGATGTCAAAAACATGATCCCAGAAGTAAAGAAATTCGAAGGGAAACTTGGTGAGAGCGCTGATACTCTCTATCAAGCTCTTGATGAGCAAAATCAACTGCTTGAGAGAATTGGGAAACTTTATGCTTATTCACATATGAGATACGATCAAGACACAACGAATTCATTTTATCAAGGGCTCGATGACAGGATGAAGAGCCTGTATTCACAAGCTGCCAGTCAGTTAGCCTATATTGTACCTGAAATCCTTTCCATTGATGAAGGGAAAATAAATGAATTTTTAAAGCAAAAATCAGAGCTACAATTATATAAACATGCCCTTGAAGAACTTAATTTACAACGGCCGCATGTTCTTTCCGCTGAAATGGAAGCCTTATTAGCAGAAGCAGGGGAAATAATGAATGCTTCTAGCAATACTTTTGGCATGTTAAATAACGCTGATTTGCAGTTCCCGACGATTAAAGATGAAAATGGGAATGACGTCGAGGTTACCCATGGAAGATATAGTCGTTTCCTTGAAAGTGCAGACCAGAGCATTCGTCATGATGCGTTTAAAGCTGTATATGATACTTATGGGAAATTCCGCAATACATTTGCAAGTACGATAAGCGGGAATGTAAAGAAAGACAACTTTAATGCAAGAGTGAGAAAGTATAGCTCAGCAAGACAAGCAGCACTTGCCGGAAACAATATTCCTGAAAGTGTTTATGATAACCTTGTTAAAACCGTCAATGAAAATCTTCCATTATTGCAACGCTATATTAAGCTGCGCAAAAAAGTTTTGGGCCTGAAAGAGCTTCATATGTATGATTTATATACACCGCTTGTTAAAGATGTAAAAATGGAGATTAAATACGACGAAGCAAAAGAAATCGTGTTAAAAGGACTTGCCCCATTAGGTGAACAATACCAGCAGATTTTAAAAGAAGGGTTTGAAAACCGCTGGGTTGATATTCATGAAAATAAAGGAAAGCGCAGTGGTGCCTATTCATCTGGAGCATATGGAACAAATCCATATATTCTTTTAAACTGGCAGGACAATGTGAATAATCTGTTTACATTAGCCCATGAATTAGGACATTCCGTTCATAGCTATTTCACTCGGAAAACGCAGCCATACCCATATGGAGATTATTCGATCTTCGTTGCGGAGGTTGCTTCCACCTGTAATGAAGCATTATTAAATGATTATTTGTTAAAAACGATTGATGATGAGCAAAAGCGGATTTATTTGTTAAATCATTATTTAGAAGGTTTTAGGGGGACTGTGTTCCGCCAAACGATGTTTGCGGAGTATGAGCATTTGATTCATCAAAAAGCTCAAAATAATGAAGCCCTAACGGCAGATCTTTTAACAAATGAATATTATGCTCTGAACAAAAAGTATTTTGGTGAAGAAGATATTGTGATTGATGAAGAAATCGGCTTAGAATGGGCAAGAATTCCTCACTTTTATTACAATTATTATGTGTATCAGTATGCGACTGGTTTTAGTGCAGCAACAGCATTAAGCAAACAAATTTTAGAAGAAGGCGAGCCAGCCGTAAATCGCTATATTAAGGAATTCTTAAGTGCTGGAAGTTCTGACTACCCGATCGAAGTACTGAAAAAAGCTGGAGTTGATATGAACAGCTCCGAACCAATCAGCAACGCCTGCAAAGTATTTGAAGAAAAACTAAACGAAATGGAACAACTGTTATCATAAAAAGAGAGGCAGACTGCTCGATTGCAGTCTGCCTTTTAAAAACCTTTAAACTTGTTTCGGTAATTGATCATCATAAAAAACAGAAAGAATGAACCAAACAAAAGCGGGATGCTTAGAATCAATGGGAAAGTATCCATTAAGGCAAGCAAATGAAGAAAGAAAGAACATACAATAAGAAGTAACATAGCTAATATTTTAAATTTACTCATGAGTACCTTTCACCTTCTTCAATATTGGTTTCTTCTTCTATCATATAGTTAGTAAAGATTTTTTATGAATTTTGAAAGAACACCCGTGATTTCAATCATGGGATTAATTTCGAATGTATGTTCCTGTTTTGGTAGATTTCACACCTTTGGTTAAGGTATAATTATTACTAAAGGAGGTGAAAAGAATGTATAGGACGTATCAAATTAGGATAAAAAATGGGCATCGGCTATACGCATATTGTGATGAGATTTGTTTCAAAGCCAAGAATTTGTATAACACAACAAATTTCTTTATTAGACAAATTTTGACAGCATTTAATTCAGAAAATATTCATCCATTGCAAAAAGAAATTGTAGATTTAATCGATTTACATTTGCCTAGAATGAACCAAATAAAAATGGAATATATAGCGAAAAGAAGGGAAAAAGAACTCAAAAAACCCCTAGAAAGACAAAAAGAAATAAAAGATGCAACTTTGTTTGCTAAGCCAAGCAAAAAGAAAAATCTAATTACCTACGGATTTTTGGACGCCCTTTTTAAAACAAGCAAACAAAACGACTATATGGAATTACCAGGACAAGTAAACCAACAAGTCATGAGAGTTGTCTTCCAGAATTGGAAATCTTTTTTCAGTAGTTTAAAAGATTACAAAAAGAATTCTATCAAATACAAAGGAAAACCTAATCTGCCAAAATATGTACCTAAAAACGGACGAAAAGAATGCACATTTTCTAATCAAGTATGTGTGATAAAAGATGATAAATACTTAAAATTCCCTTTAACTAAAGAACGTCTAAATATCGGGAAATTAGGAGTAACGGGAAAACTGCAACAGGTCCGCATCATTCCAAATTACGGCGAATACACGGTTGAATTGGTAATGGATGTTAAGCAATCTGAAGAGAATCACCATTTAAATTCTGATTATGTAATGGGTATTGACTTAGGTGTCAACTGTCTTGCAACCATGGTAGATAATACGGGTCTTCGACCTGTCATTATTAAGGGCAAAACAGTAAAAAGCATTAATCAATATTACAATAAAAGACGCTCCTTTTTGGTGAGTGCTCTACGGAGCGGGAAATCCTCTAAAGAAGGAACACATACTAGTAAACGATTAAACTGCTTGGATAGAATTCGCTTTTCAAAAGTAAAGGATTACTTTCATAAGACTAGCTTTCATATTGTGAAAACGGCCTTTGAACGTAAGGTAAGCAAAATCATCATTGGAAAAAATAAAGACTGGAAAGAAAACGTAGAGATGAGGAAAAGCGATAAGCAAAATTTTAAATTTCTTCCGTATTCTCTATTGATAAAAATGGTTACGTATAAAGCCGAAAGGTTAGGAATTGAAGTAATTGAACAAGAGGAAAGTTACACTTCCCAAGCAAGTCTAATCGATATGGATCTTTTACCAACTTTCAATCAGGGAGAAAAGATTAAAAAGAATTTTAGCGGCAAACGAATTACAAGAGGACAATATCTAACAAAAGAAAAAACGATACTCCACGCAGACGTTAACGCTGGAGGAAATATCGTTCGAAAAGTAGTTCCTGATGCATTTGCAAAAGGGATAGAGGGCATCGTGTCCTGCCCACTAATGTTAAGCATCAAATAGATGATACATTAGAAACCCGTCACTTCAGTGATGGGAAGTTCATGAATTTGACAATATTGTGAAATAAAACACATGCTTATTGAAACGGTATTGATCCCATGGTATATTTAGTACGTGAAGTTGATCACAACAAACATATACCCCTTTGTTTGACCGTGAAAAATTTCTCCCATCCCCTTTGTTCGTATTTTATAGACGAAAAAGACCCCAAGCACCGTTTGCTGGGGTCTTTTTTACGTATAGGAAACTAACGGCCGATAGCCGTTCTCTTATTCCTCAATATATCTCCAAAATTTACCGTTCCTTGCTGGTATTTGTTCGACTTTCTGCTTTAACAAGAGCTTTTTCATCTCCCGATCAACCTGTGCGATCGTCATATTATAGACAATCGCAATATCATTGGAAGCTACCATCCTAAAAAATTTCATGAAAGCTTCCAATGGCGGTGGAGATGATTGGTGCGGCTTCTCTGAAAGCATTTCCTCGAGAATTTGGACATAAATCTCATAAGGGTATACACCAGCAATTTTTATTCCTTCTTCTTCAGCATTTTCATTAAAGAATACAAGAGTCGGAATTTCCTGTACTTCCATTTCAGAAGTTATTTTTAGATCACATTGGAAAGCCTTCGCCGCACTTTTGGAATGAATGTCTGAAATAAATTCCTCAACATCAAGCCCAGCCTTTTTAGCACATTCCTTTAACACTTCAAAATTAGTAATGTCCTGCCTTTCTAAAAGAAGTACTTCATGAAAAAGACGGATAAAACGATTACCTGCTTTCCGTCCTTGTAATTCTGCCGCCTTGATCGCAATCGATGCAATAAAGGGAGAGTGTGCAGGATTTCCGATCCTTAGGTTCCGATCACAGAACAATCCTGATTGGGAAATCGTTTTCTCGAAAGGCTCAGCACATTTTCTTTTTTTCCTAATATTTAAATCTGTTAATTTTCCGCTAAGTACATATTTAAGAGAAAAATATTGTCCATATTCAATTTGCAGTTTTTTTAAGATTGGCTCAAGCTCCCAGCACTCTGCACATACAGGGTCAATAAAAAGGTAGATTTCGATCGGCTTTTTATCGCTGCCAAAGCAATGATGGACAGAAAACAAATGATCTTGATTTTTCACAGATTTTCACCTTGTAAGCCTTCGTCGTCTGGAGTATTAATCATATGCTGTGCGGTTAGAAATAACCGTGAATAAAATTCATCTCTGATGGGGCCTTTAAGGCCAACCTTGTCCATTGCCTGCCGCATACAGGATAGCCATGCATTTGCCCGTTTTGGTGTAACCGGAAATGGCAGATGGCGCGCTCGAAGCATTGGGTGACCATGTTCTTCAGAATAAAGGGCAGGACCGCCTAAATATTGTGTGAGAAATTGCTTTTGTTTTCTTGCAGTTTCAGTTAAATCGTTTGGAAATATAGGAGAAAGATCAGGATGTTGTCCAACCAAGCCGTAAAATGTTTCAATAAGACGGTGTAATGTTTTCTCACCGATGGCATCAAATGGTGTGGTATTTTTCTCGATCATGTTGATTACTCCTTTTTCATGAGTCTGTATGTTTATTTTAACAACGCCCTTTTTATATCTCAAATAAATAGCCCTGTAAATTGGCATTTTGTAATATATTGTCCTAATGGATGCAAAAAACCCCTTGTATTTTACACAAGGGGAATGGTTGATTTTCATGTATAATATAAATCGCTGACTTTTCGAACATAATTTGCGGTCTCATCAAAAGGAGGAATTCCACCGTACTTATCAACGTTAGCGGGGCCGGCATTGTAGGCGGCGAGTGCCAAATCTATTTTTCCATCGTATTTATCAAGCAACTGTTTTATGTACTTACTGCCAGCAAGGATATTTTGTTCAGGGTCGAAGACATCACTAACCCCGAGAGATTTAGCGGTTCCAGGCATTAACTGCATTAAACCGGCAGCACCAGTTTTGCTTACAGCATTGGTATTAAAGCTTGATTCTTGCTGAATAACAGCTTTTATTAATTTTGCGGGTACACTATACTGTTGTGCAGCTTGATTAATGATTTGATCGATATTATTTGATGCTTTTAATAATGAAAGTGGCGGCATTGATGTTAATGGTATCGAATTTACTTCTGTTGATGAAGTACTAGTTAATGGCTCAGATAATGCTGAAGTCTCGTCGTCTGTCAGGATCTCATTAAGGATATCTTGAAACGTGGAACTTTCACTTGCTGTAGAGTTACTAGTGCTAAAATTTTGGACAGCTTTTAATTCCATCGTCGCTTTTAGTTTATCGATGTTCATACCAGGATTCCCCTATCATTTTTCTTTTAATTTTTGGAGATAAAATCGTTTTATTTTATTATCTGTTTTTCGCTGTGGAATGTTATGCTGCTCAAGAAACTCGATGAAAATTTGCTCGCCTTGATGATAATTTTCTACTTCGTATTCTAACTCAAAATCTTCTTTATTTAAATAGTAGCTATGATCAAAGACCAACAAACCATCTCTATACTTTATTTCAGCTCTTTTAGTTACCAGGGACCCGAAATATTCTATTTCAGAAAAAAAAATCTTCATTTTTGAGACCAATTCTTTTATCGTTCCATCTGGAAGTTTGCCAGTATGAATCGCAAGTGTAGCTTCCTCTTGTGATAAGTTTTGATTGGTTTCAAGAAGTCCGTCTTGATAGGGTTGCTTTAGCGTCATTTCAAATTTGCCTCCTTTTTGGCGGATTCGTAACGCAGAACTGTTTTCTTTTAAATGAAAGGAGGGGGTATCAAAATAATGATTTTCCTGAGAAATGATTTGTTCATCACCAATATGGAAATAGTCGATCAGCATTTGATATTCATCTTTTGTTAACATATTTTTAAATTCAATTTCGAGGTTTTGTGACAAATAACTTCATTCCTTTAGGTTAATTTCGATTAGTATCCCCTTAATTATAATGAATTCTTGGGAGAATTGAGTGAATTATGTTAAAATAAAAAAGGAAATTTTGGAGGAGAACACATGAATAAATTAATGAAAATACAACAAGCAATCATAGAAACGAATCGAGTAAATTTACTTACCAATGAACCTATTACTGGTCTAATTCCAAGAGAACATATTCTTGTGGATTCAGACAATTTTTCCTTTATTTATTTAATGGAAGAAAATGACCAATATGTTTATATTGTTTTAGATGAATCTATCTGGTCAACTTTAAAAGAATCTATTGAAAAGAAGTTACCTGCCTATTTAATTTCAGATAAAGACCAAATCGAATTAACTTCATTCCAAGACGAAATTGAATATATCATTAACAATATTAAGGGGAATGGAAATTACGGAGAAGAAATGGTGGAAAAAGTCGAAAAGACATTTTAACTAGCTTAAGGATTGTGGTGTAAATGATCTATTGGGAAAAGTTCTTAGCTCCCTATAAACAAGCGGTGGGAGAACTAAAAGTAAAATTAAAAGGTATGCGGGGCCAATTTGAATTGGATTCATCCCATTCACCAATTGAATTTGTGACTGGAAGAGTAAAGCCTATTGCCAGTATTCTCGATAAAGCGAACCAAAAAGGGATTCCTTTGGATCGATTAGAATCGGAAATGCAAGATATTGCTGGGCTTAGGATGATGTGTCAGTTTGTGGACGATATACGTTCCGTTGTAAATTTACTAAGAAATCGAAATGATTTCGAGATCGTGGAAGAAAGAGACTATATTTCACATGAAAAAATAAGTGGTTATCGATCTTATCATGTTGTGATCCGTTATCCTGTACAAACGATCCATGGTGAGAAAAAGATTTTAGTAGAAATTCAAATACGAACATTAGCAATGAATTTTTGGGCCACAATTGAACATTCATTGAACTATAAATATAGAGGGGCATTTCCAGAGGACATCAAAATGAGATTGCAGCGTGCAGCAGAGGCTGCATTCAGATTAGATGAGGAAATGTCGCTAATCCGTGGGGAAATCCAAGAGGCACAAGCCTTTTTCACACAAAAAAAAGAATTGAAAACAGATGATAAAAGTTAGTGATGAAAAAGTAAATTGTAAAGAGGGAGTAGACTAGGATGAAGTTTGCGATTACTTCAAAAGGGGACCAAAAATCGAATACCTTAATGCATAGAATGAGAACCTATTTATTGGACTTTGAGCTCATTTATGATGAAGACCAACCGGATATTGTGATTTCAGTTGGCGGAGATGGAACACTTTTATATGCTTTTCACCGCTATTCAAGCAGATTAGATAAAACTTCTTTTGTTGGAATCCATACGGGGCATCTAGGGTTTTATGCGGATTGGACACCAGAGGAAATGGAGAAGCTGGTCATTGCGATTGCCAAGACTCCATATCAGGTTGTTGAATATCCTCTAGTCGAGGTAATTGTTCGCTATCAAAATGGAGGCAAGGAAGCACGATATCTTGCCTTAAACGAATCGACTGTAAAAAGTGTCGAGGGAACCTTGGTAATAGATGTAGAAATTCGTGGTGATCATTTTGAGCGATTCCGCGGGGATGGGCTGTGTGTTTCGACCCCTTCAGGAAGTACAGCCTATAGTAAGGCGTTAGGCGGGGCGATTATCCACCCATCAATAGCTGCTCTCCAAATAGCAGAAATGGCTTCCATAAACAATCGGGTCTTCCGTACAGTCGGGTCACCGCTTATATTACCAGCACATCATACATGTTTACTTAAGCCAGTTAACCGTGACGATTTTCAAGTCGGAATCGACCACTTGACCATGTTGCATAAAGATGTTAAATCAATCCAGTTTCGTGTTGCTGAGGAAAGAGTCAGGTTTGCACGTTTTCGACCTTTCCCATTCTGGAAACGGGTTCACGATTCGTTTATTTCAGATTCAAATTAACTAATGATGGAGCAATCATAATGTCATCACGTTTTCAGCTTAGTTGGTCAATTAATGAAAAAGATGAAGGAAAGCTGATTAAGGACTTCCTTAAAGAAAAAGCGATTTCTCGGACAGCCTTAACGGATATTAAATTTAAGGGCGGCAGTATCCTGGTTAATGAAAAGGAAGTAAACGTCCGTTATAAGCTCAAGCTGGAAGATGAGTTAGTTTTATATTTTCCCCCAGAGGTCCCGAGTGAAGGAGTTAGTGGGGAGAGCATTCCTCTGGATATTATTTATGAGGATGATTATTTGCTTGTAGTCAATAAACCTCCTGCGATGAATACCATTCCATCTCGTGAACATCCTGCTGGAAGTCTTGCCAATGCCCTTGTTGGTTATTATGACACGATCGGTATAACTGCCACATCGCATATCGTGACACGACTGGATCGAAATACCTCAGGTCTCGTTTTAATTGCTAAGCATCGGCATGTCCATCATTTGTTTAGTGAAGCACAAAAACGTGGACAGGTAAAACGGACCTATGAAGCTTTTGCGAGTGGGGTAGTCTCTGATATTCAAGGAAAGATTGAGGAACCGATTGGCAGAAAAGATGACAGTATCATTGAAAGGGAGGTACGGGCTGACGGGCAATATGCTTGTACAAACTTTCGGGTGCTTGATAGGTACGATGAGTTTACCCATCTGGAATTACAGTTGGAAACTGGGAGGACCCATCAAATTCGGGTGCATATGGCTTTTGTGGGCCACCCTTTATTAGGTGATGATTTATATGGCGGTGACACAAAGCTCATTCAGCGCCAGGCCTTGCATTGCAGGAGGCTGCGGTTTTTTCATCCTTTTCTACTGGACGAAATGGAGTTTAGTTGCGAGCCTCCTGAAGATATGGAAAGATTAAAAATGAGCTGACCTGTGATGGTCAGCTTTATTATTAAATGCGGCAAGAAAAACGTAGAATCCTTTGGAAGATAGCGGGCCAAGAACAAATGAGGCTGACTAGTGCCTGTGTTAAAGGAATAAGAGCGAGGAGGGGAAGTAAAGGGGCTGACTAGTGCCCGTGCTCAAGGAAAAAGTGAGAGTGCGGGCACTAAAGCGCCGCCCCCGCCGCCTCCCTACACCCTTGGGCTACCCCAATTAATCAAACTCCCTAAATTTTTCAGCAACATATGGCATACTAGCAGGAACAGAAGCAATCTCCATCTCAGGATAACGTAATGCCGAAAGCTTGCCCCCAAATACCGCTCCTGTATCAATATTATAGGTATTGTTGACCTTTCTAACTTCTTTTACAGGAGTATGGCCATAAACAATGCAGGGCTTTCCCTTGTATTCTTTTGCCCAATCCCTCCTGATAGGGGTTCCATCAGGATTTTTTTCACCTGTTATATCCCCATAAAGCACAAAGGTTTTAACTTTAGCCCCAGTTTGACCGATGTATTTTTCTTTATTCCGGCATGAGCAATAATCAGCTGCCCGTCATCGAGAGTAAGGTAAAGCGGTGCATTTTCATAAAGCTCTATAAATTGATGGCGAACTTTTTGCTGGTCTTTTTTGCCTATTGCCAAATATTCCGCAACTGTTGTCTCAAGTCCGTGGGTCGTTTGTACCTTATTTCCAAGAAAATAACGATATAATTTATTACAATGATTTCCTGGGGTATAATAAGCCTGTTTCCGCTCGATAACTAAATTCCAAACAATATCGATTATTTTCAAGGATTCAGGGCCGCGGTCGGTAAGATCACCGACAAATCCAAGTTGACGTCCCTCAGGATGGATGGGAATTCCTGTCTCCCACCCATACCCCAACAATTTTGTTAACTCTTGAAATTCCTTGTAACACCCATGGATATCACCGATAATATCAATTTTCAACTTTCTGGCCTCCTTCGAACGAATCATTATTAATTTTGGTTTGTTTCATTTTTTATATGTTAATGAATAGTTTTTTAAGTAAGTAAAAAAAGAAGGGAGAGTTGGACACTCTGGGACAGCATGCATCCGTTATATCTCTATTAATTGTGGTCACGGCCGCATTTATCACGCCAATTATTCTACACCGCTTCAAATTATCTTTTATCCCCGTTGTTGTAGCTGAAATTCTAATGGGGCTCGTCATCGGAAAAACTGGGTTGAACGTCGTCCATGCGGATACGTGGCTTGGGACACTCTCCACGTTAGGATTTATCTTTTTAATGTTTTTAAGTGGTCTGGAAATTGATTTTTCTGCTTTTACCAAAAGTAAAAAGTCCCCTGGAGTTAAAAGAGAACCTAATTCATTCCTAGCTTCCGGACTTATTTTTGGAGGTATTTTCATTATTTCACTAGGCCTGTCGTTTTTATTTGTATGGGCTGGATTTATTGATAATGCCTTTTTAATGACGATGATTATTTCTACTATTTCTCTTGGAGTCGTTGTACCAACTTTAAAAGAAGCACATCTTATGAAAACAACTATTGGCCAAATTATTTTGTTAACAGCGGTTATTGCCGATTTGGTTACGATGATTTTACTTGCCGTTTTCGTATCGCTCCACGAAGGTGGAAAAGGAAACACATGGCTGTTGCTTGTTCTTTTTGGTGCAGGAATTTGCCTTTATTTTATTGGGAGAGGATTTAAAAATCGAAACATTTTTGAAGCTTTATCAACAAGTACCGTTCAAATTAGTACAAGAGCCGTTTTCACTCTTATTATCGTTTTAGTGGGTTTGTCTGAATCAATAGGGGCAGAAAATATATTGGGTGCATTTCTAGCTGGAGTTCTTGTTTCCTTGTTATCACCAAATCAGGAACTGCTTCATAAGCTTGATTCCTTTGGTTATGGTTTTTTAATCCCCATCTTTTTTGTTATGGTAGGAGTGAATCTTAACCTATGGGCGCTTTTAAGTGATCCTAAGCTATTAATGCTGATCCCGCTATTACTTTTAGGACTGTTTATCTCGAAATTAGTTCCTGTTTATTTGTTAAAAATTTGGTATGACACCAAAACCGTTATTTCTTCAGGGTTCTTGTTAACCTCCACGTTATCACTGGTCATTGCAGCAGCAACAATTGGGGAAAAGATGAAAATTATTAGTTCAAAAATGGGTGGAACCCTTATTCTGGTCGCAGTTATTACATCCATTATAGCGCCCATTGTCTTTAAAAAGTTATTTCCAAGAGAACGGGCTGCAAATAAAAAATTAAAGGTTGTTTTTATTGGTGCAACACAATTAACACTGCCGAT
The DNA here is from genome assembly GCF_030915385.1 of Neobacillus sp. PS3-12. Classification (GTDB taxonomy): domain Bacteria; phylum Bacillota; class Bacilli; order Bacillales; family Cytobacillaceae; genus JAEVLT01. The sequence goes on from NZ_CP133268.1 coordinate 3,893,014, forward strand.
CTCTCTGGAGTTAAAATCGGGATTGTATGAAACAGTTATTTACCATAAGGAGTCAGATACAAAAATATCAAATTCCTTATTTGATGTGAACGAGATTTCCGATTATTCATTAGAAACGATTGAAAAAACAGAGGCTGTGCATGCGGATATTGTTGTCGTTTCTACTGGGGATGAGGAGGTCAATGCTGTCCTGGCAGTTGGGGTGAAAGAAAAGGGAATCCAAAGGGTCATCACTCGTATCGAGAGTCTAGATTTAGAAGAAAGCCTGCTTGAGCACAATGTTGAAGTGTTTTCTTCGTTTATTTCTACTAAAGTATTGCTAAGGGCATTAATTGAATCACCAAGTGTGATCGATATTTTAACTAATCAAGAAAATGCATTATATGAAATTAGGATGCGAAATGAGGAATTTGACGGGATGCTTTTAAGGCGTTTTCCGTTTATTGGGGATATTATTTTTGTCAGGATTTTTCGTGGAAATGATTCTATTGTCCCGCATGGAGATACTGAATTAGAGTTGAATGACAGGCTGATTGTAACAGGTTCAAAAGAGTATGTTGACGAATTAAAAAAAGATCTTGAGTTTTGTGATTAATCGAACGTAGGGGGAAACGAAGTTAGTAAAATCCTGCTTCTTTTCATTTTTTGTTTAATGGTGTAAAATTAGTACCAAGTACTATAACTTGTTGATATAATAGGAGGTCTATTCATGCTATCACTAGCTGGAAAAACATTTGTCGTAATGGGCGTAGCCAATAAACGTAGTATTGCTTGGGGAATTGCACGTTCCCTTCATCAAGCAGGTGCACGACTGATCTTTACATATGCAGGCGAAAGAATGGAAAGCAGTGTTCGCGAGCTTGCAGTTTCTTTGGAGGCTGACAATACACTAGTATTACCATGTGATGTAACAAATGATGAAGAAATCACAAAATGCTTCGCTCAAATTAAAGACGAAGCAGGTGTCATTCATGGAATTGCCCATTGTATTGCTTTTGCCAATAAAGAAGAGCTCTCGGGTGAATATTTGAACACAACAAGAGACGGATTCCTGATGGCACAAAATATCAGTTCTTATTCACTAACTGCTATTGCCAAAGAAGCAAGAGGGTTAATGACAGAAGGCGGAAGCATCGTTACTCTAACTTATTTAGGGGGAGAGCGGGCAATTCCTAATTATAATGTCATGGGTGTCGCAAAAGCTTCGCTTGACGCTAGTGTCCGTTACCTTGCTTCAGACCTTGGAAAAGACGGAATTCGGGTAAACTCTATTTCAGCTGGTCCAATTCGAACATTATCGGCCAAAGGAATCAGTGATTTTAATTCAATTCTAAAAGAAATCGAAGAGAAAGCTCCACTTCGCCGCGCTACCACACCAGAGGAAGTAGGAGATACTGCTGTCTTCTTATTTAGTGATTTATCACGTGGCATTACCGGTGAAAATATTCACGTTGATTCTGGGTACCATATTTTATAAAAGCATTAAAAAGTCTGCACTATGCAGGCTTTTTTTTATTCCCGTGAAAGGTGATGTTAATAACTGTACATATTATAGGAGTGATTGTTGAAATATAAAAATAAAGGATTAAAAGAATGTATGGAAGGTGGAAAAATGACCTCACGTTTTTGGAAGCTGGGAATGGTTTTGATAGCTTTTGTTTTGTTGCCCGCCTGCGGGCAAGATAACGGAAATGAAAGTCGTGGAGCACTTCTTAAAACAACCAATCCGTCCCCGCTCAGTATTGCAAATGGCAGGACAAGCCATGTTGAAAAAATTCGCAAAGATATTAGTTCATTTCCAGAAGTGTACGATGTCGCCGTCATTAAAGGAAAAAAAGAAACGCTTGTCGTTTATAAAGTGAAACATTTGAACCGATTTAAGATGAAGGGGATTGAAGCCAAGCTCAACAAATTCCTTGAAAAAAGGTATCCAAAGGAAAACTTCAAGGTTTCCAGTGACTATAAAATATTTTTAGAAGCAGTCAGATTGAGAGAGGATGAGGAAAAGCATAATCTTTCAGAAAAAGAAGCGGAAAAACAGTTCCAAAAAATCATTAAACTAAAGGATGAAACAACGTAAGGAAGGGATTAGCGATGGCAAGTAAACAAAAAAATTTGACCCCGCAGCAGCAAAATTATCAGCAGCTGCAACAAAAGTATGAATTAAAACGCCCAGTGCTTAAAAATTGTATAAAGGCGTTCTTTGTAGGCGGGCTGATTTGCACAATAGGTCAGGCAATCAGTTATTTTTACATATACTTTTTTAACTTTACTGAACAGACTGCGGGAAACCCAACAGTGGCAACGATGGTCTTTTTTGCGATGCTGCTGACAGGTTTTGGAGTATATGACCGTATCGGCCAATTTGGAGGAGCGGGTAGTGCTGTTCCGGTAACGGGCTTTGGAAACGCCGTTATTTCTGCTGCGATTGAACATCGGACAGAAGGTTTTGTTCTTGGCGTTGGCGGGAATATGTTCAAGCTTGCAGGGTCGGTCATTTTATTTGGTGTATTTGCCGCATTTGCAGTTGCACTCATTAAAACATTATTGGGGATGTGGGGGGTTTTGTAATTGCTAAAGGGACATCAATCCTGGGTCTTCAATAACAGGCCAATGATTGCGGCAACAGGTGTATCAGGCGGTCCATTTGAAGCGAACGGTAACCTGGCTAATGATTTTGATATTTTACATGAAGACTTATGGATGGGGATGGATTCTTACGAGAAAGCTCACAGGGTTTTAATTGAAGAAGCCATAAAAACAGCCTTAGATAAAGCCAATGTTCAAAAAGAACAAGTACAATTTTTATTTGCAGGGGATTTGATTAATCAAATTACACCTTCAAGTTTTGCAGCAAAAACAATGCAAATACCATATTTTGGACTATTTGGGGCATGTTCTACCTCAATGGAGGGTTTGGCGTTAGCATCCTTTGTTGTAAATAATCAAGGGGCAAAATATGTGCTGACAGGGGCCGCAAGCCATAATGCTGCAGTGGAAAAACAATTCCGATATCCAACTGAATATGGCGGTCAAAAGCCGCCGACAGCACAATGGACGGTTACAGGTGCCGGTATCGGGCTCATCATACCCAATGATTCATCAAAATCCATGCCTGTTGTTACATCTGCGACAATTGGAAAAGTAATTGATATGGGATTATCTGACCCCTTTAATATGGGTGGAGCAATGGCACCTGCAGCAGCAGATACGATTATGGCTCATTTTCGTGATCTTCAGATTGATCCCTCCTACTATGATTTAATTATCACTGGTGATCTTGGGAAAATCGGAAACGAAGTGGCTTATAAGCTTGTTCAACAAAGCGGTCTAAATATCGAGAGAACTCATTTTAAAGATTGCGGCTTATTAATCTACAAAGAAGACCAGCCCGTTCAAGCGGGAGCTAGCGGTGCAGGCTGTTCAGCAACCGTTTTATATGGCCATTTGTTAAATCAATTGAAAAAAGGGGTTTATCGACGAATCCTTGTCGTTGCTACAGGAGCCTTGCTATCCCCATTAACCTTTCAACAAAAGGAAAGTATTCCATGTATAGCTCATGCTGTTTCCATTGAATTTAATGGAGAAGAGGGGTGAATCGATGTTAGCGATGTTTTTTTGGGCCTTTGTCATTGGAGGAATCATCTGTGTGATTGGTCAGTTGCTATTTGATGTTGCCAAGCTTACGCCTGGACATACGTTGAGCTTGCTCGTTGCAATTGGGGCTGTTTTAGGAGGATTAGGTCTTTATGAGCCATTAATCGATTTTGCCGGTGCAGGGGCTACGATCCCGATTACAAGCTTTGGTAACTCCCTTGTGAATGGGGCTATGCAAGAAGCAGATTTGCATGGTGTTGTTGGAGTGTTAACAGGAATGTTCGAAGTGACGAGTTCCGGTATTTCAGCAGCGATTATTTTTGGATTTATTGGTGCACTTCTTTTTAAACCAAAAGGTTAAAAAGTTTAGTCCCCAATTTTCATCAAGCCCTGTTGGTTGCCTATACACTTTTTCAAGTTTTCTCATATGTTATTTATGAGAATGGATAAGTGAGGTGACTTATATATGTGGGGATTCGGATATGGTGGTGGCTGCGGCTACGGCTACGGCGGAGGCTTCTACGGCGGTTCAACATTCGTTTTAATCGTTGTATTGTTCATCCTTTTAATCATCGTTGGAGCAAGCTTCTATTAATAGATGCTTCTATCAACAAGAGGGGTTGGTCAACTTTGGCCAGCCCTTTCTTTATGAATCAAATCACCAAACTTCACTTCCTTCATACAATAAAGTAGCTAAAAAAGGGAGTGAATCTCAAAATGGATAATGGTTTCTTTAAAAATATAGAAAAGAAAACAGGCGTAAACATGAAGGAAATTTTCGATTTAGCTAATTCCTTGCAAAACGCCAATTTTAAAGATGAAAAAACAGTTAGAAATGTAATTCGGAGAGTTTCAAAAATGGCTAATAAACCAGTGAGCAAAGATGTAGAAGATCAACTTGTAAAAACGATCATTAATAATGGCAAACAACTTGATCTTAATACGATTGCAAATATGATGAATAACAAAAAATAAGACTTGTTTCCGACTTGGAAACAGGTCTTTTTTTTCAGCCAGGAAAGTATAAAGGTGCAACTACGCCTCTGTCTTCGCCCTTAGGGGCTCGCCAATCGGCGAGTTTTCTTTATGACTTAACTTCTTTTTTCAATGGTGCCAAAAAGCGTGAAGACTTCGCTTTTTTGCCTCTTCTTTTTTCAGGAAGGGACAAATATAGTTGTTCTTTTGCTCTTGTAACCGCCACATATAGAAGTCTTCTTTCTTCCTCAATGGCTGCGTAATCAGCATTGTTTAGAGCATAATCATGCGGAATGCTGCCGTCCACTGTACCAATGATATAAACGGTATTGTATTCAAGACCTTTTGCCCGATGTATGGTACTCAAAGTAATGGCATCCGAAAAATGCTTCCGCATGTTTTTGATTTCTTTATTCATCGAGGACATATGGGAGGCATGGTCTAATAAAGCATTGATGCTGTCAAAATTCTTGGCGGCTACCTTTAAATCCTTAATGTCATCAGAGCCTTTTTCCAGTTTGCTGGCCTCGTCCCCTCGTTTTTTCAAAAAGTCTTGAAAACCGATTTCTTTTTCGATTGTTTCAATCGCTGCTGAAGGGGATGAATATTTTAATCTTCGGGTCAAATCAACGACTTTCTTTACTTTCTTTTCTTGAAACTTATGAGTTAATTTTAAGTGGCCCATTGCCTCAAGTATACTGCAGTCATTTAAAATGCTGTTTGCCTTGCAATCATTTATTGCGGATTGCTTTAAAAATAAAGATGGGAGGATGTCGCTAAAGGCATGTGTGTCATCTTCATTTAGGCTTAATTTTAAAAAGGCTAGAATGCTTTTAACAATGCGTCTGTCATAAAAGGATTCAGCATCCGAATCAATGATAAACGGCAGATTCGAATTCGCAAGCCGTTCAAAAATCGCTCTCGATCCGGCATGGGTCCGAAATAAAATCGCAAAGTCGGAGGGTAATGCCCCCATTGAAATTTTTTCTTGGATATCGGTTACGATCATCGTTGCTTCTTCCTCTTCATCATGAGGATAGAACAAAACAGGAGCAACTCCATTTGAAAATTGAGCTTTCATTTTTTTGATTTTACGTGTTTTATTTAACCTGATAATTTGGTTCGCTGTCGTGACAATTTCATGTGATGAGCGGTAGTTTTGGTCAAGCGTGATTACTTTTGCATCTGGAAAATCCTCTTCAAATGAAAGTAAATAGCCTGGATCACTTCCGCGGAACGAATAGATCGACTGATCATCGTCCCCAACGGCACAGACATTTTGATGTTTACCTGATAAAAGTTTGATCAACTCATACTGTACCTTATTAACATCCTGAAATTCATCAATTAAAAAATAGCAAAACCGTTCTTGATACTGTTCAAGTAATTGTGGGGAAGCAAGAAACAGTTGATAGCAGCCAATTAACATATCATCAAAATCAAACATGTCGGCATTGGCTTTATATTCTTCGTATTTTCGGTATAAAAAAGCTGCCTTTTCATCCCAATCAGAAGCAGGCTGTACTTCGTGAGGCAAGATCAATGAGTTTTTCCAAAATCCGATTTGCTGTAAGGCCAAATCATAGGCAAATTCTTTTTCACTCAAGTCAATCTCTTTACCGGCTTCTTTTAGAATCTTGTCGCGCTGCCATTCTTTCTTCAATAATCTGTCAGTATTCCATTTATCACGAGCGTGGAATAAAAGAATCCGATAAAAAATGCTATGGAAGGTTCCGGTGACAAGCTGACTGACCTTTGCTTTATTCATTTGAGGGTAGGTGAGTAAGCGGCTTTTCATTTCATTCGCTGCTTTTGAAGTAAACGTGACAAGCATAATGGATCGCGGGTCAATATTATTATTTTCAAGCATATAAGCCGTCCTAGCGGTTAATACTCTCGTTTTTCCACTGCCAGCTCCCGCAAGAACTAAAAGGGCTCCCTCTGTTCGCATGACGGCGGCAGATTGGCTTTCGTCCAACTGCACACCAAATTCTTCTAAATTTTTAAGGTATATTGGTTGATTAATTTTTAGGGCTGGCATATTTTTAAGGGAGAAGGGTATTTCCGAAGTAATCATTTTCTTCTTAATAAAAACTGTGTTTGGTTTTGGCTCCTCGACGATCGTTCTTCCTTTTGGCATTCGAAAACCATTCTGCTCAATAAAGTGCTCTTTTACTTCCTCAGAGCGGAGTATCGGCATGACATCCTGGCATTCTTTTTCAACAGAATTGATATGGAAAAAGTGGGGGGAATTGTTAATCCCTAGATACAAACGAACCTTTTCCTGGCAAGCAGGACAGGAAAGTTCACCGTTTTTCCCCGCGTTGTATATTTTTTGAAAATCTTCTCGGTCCAATTGTTCAATTGAAATCAACTGGTTTTGATAATGTGCTGTTTTCATATTTTCCCTCATCTATGATTGTGAAATCCGATAGATTCTATCTTACCATATTTGAAAGAGTAGTAGGTTTGCTTTTTAGGAATTAAAAATATTGGCAGATGGGAAGGAGTGTTTAGAATGGGATATTTGCTACCGATTCAATACACCCAATATCAAGAATATCAAAATCGAATTAAACGGGTGAAAACCAATGAGTTTCGAACCAAAAGTGTTGATCAAGTGAAGAGAATTTATTTAGCACAAAAAAATAAATTTGCGGTACATCTTCCAAAAAATAAGGTTACAAGGAACATGGCGGTAGCGGAAAAGGTATATGCTGATTTGACAGGGATAGGCAGGAATTTTGACGAGAGTATTTAAAAAAACACTTGACCTTAATGGGACAAGTGTTTTTTTCGTTCTAGGCTTCTGCCTTTATACTTTGAAGTTCGTCAATAAGTGTATGTTTAACCATTGTTTTATGAGGAATGCCGGCATCCAAAAATTCTTCTGAAACGACTTCATAGCCAAGTCCAGCGTAAAAGGGAATCGCATGAGTTTGCGCATTTAACTTTAATTTTCTCAAGCCCTTTTCAGTCGCAAATTTTTCAATTCCAGTCATAATCATTTTACCTGCACCCGTTTTTCGGTACTGTTTTAAAACACAAATTCTTTCTACTTTTCCGTAACCATCAACAATTCTAAATCGGCCTGCACCCACAGGTGTACTTTCATCATATAAAACGAAATGGGTTGCCTCTTTTTCGTACTGATCAATTTCTTCTTCCATTGGAACATTTTGCTCATCCACGAATACGGTTGTTCGAACCGAGTATGCTTCTTTTAATTCTTTTTCATTTTCGACAATCTTTAAGTTCACTTTTCTATGCTTCCTTTCCAAGTCTGAATGTTTCATATACTGTCCATGATCCATTTTCTAACTGGTAAAGAAGATGGAAGCGGTCGACTGTTTCTTCATGTTCTGCTTTCAACATGCGCAATGAACCGTAGACATCAGAATGCTCATCATCTGATAGCTTCTGACCAATTGTGATATGGGGGACAAATGAATATTCTAAATTTTGCTCGCTAAATGATTGGTTGATTTCATTATAAAGCCCATCCAGCTCGGGAGTGGAGCTTACCTTAAAATAAATTACATTATTGACTGGCTTAAATGAACTAATTTTTGTTGTTTGCAATGTAAAGGGTTCGTAGTTTTTTGCCAGTGCATGCAGTTTTTCAGTAAATGGTTTAATCTCGCTTTCTGTCGCTTCAAACGGATTTTTTAAAGTCATATGCGGGGGAATCAATGAATAATGCGGGTCATAACGTTTACGATACGAATTTGCTAGATCTTGAAGTGATTTAGACGGAAAAACTACAACACCATATTTCATATATATACCTCCAGTTGTTAAATAATTGAGTGAAAGCTCTAAGTCTGACCAAATGAAAAATTGCAGTTTCTTCTGAATGTTTTTAATTATACCAAGTTTTCTTTGTTTAAGAAATACCACAGATTCAAGTGTCAGCTGCGAAACATCAAAGATAGGGCTCGCATTAAATCTGGTTGCCAATAGGTCCATGAATGATCCCCATAAAATTCTTCATAAAAGTATGTAAATGATCTTTCCAAACACAGTTTAGACATCTCCCGATTTGGGATGAGAAAATTTTGAATTCGTCCGTCAGTTGTATTCACTTCTGTTTCATTATTTCCAACAACATGATAAATATCTAGCAGTTCGGGCTTTGAAAAACTTTTTATTTTTTCAAGCACAACGTCATTAACAAAAGGGGATTGCAGCAGCACTTTGCCAAACGTATATGGATATTGGAGTGCGGTTAATAAGGAAATCGATGCTCCAAGTGAATCACCAATTAAGGCCCGTGTTGACCCCATTTGGTATGTTGGAAATTCATGATCTAAAAAACCTACTAATTCATGGGCTAAAAAGCGAGTATAGGCCTGATGCTGCTCACCATCTGGATGATATTTTTTTCTTCTATCTTCTACATTTTTATAAGGAATTCCCACAACTAGGATATTCTCGATTTCTCGTTTGTGCAAAAGCTCATCGACAAAGCGTCCGATACGTCCGAGCTGAAAATAATCCTGCCCATCTTGGGCAATTAACAGGGAGTATTTATATAGAGGAGAATAGTTAGCGGGCAGGTAAATAAGAATTTCAAGTTCTTCCCCTAGTTCTTTGCTTTTAAAGAGAAGTTCTTTGACTGTTCCTTTCGGATAATTCATTCGTCCCACGCACCTTTCGTTTATTTGGATTTTATCACAAAAGTTGACGGAAGGCTTTGTATGGAGGATTTAGTGGCAGAACGATGAGGATGGATGTGTCCGTCATTAGTGCAAAAGATGATTGGAGCATGAATCCGGCATGATGGAAAGGATGTTATCTACCCGAAAAGTCCGCATTTGTTTTCGAAGCAGACAATAAGCCCGAATATACTCATCATTAATTTCTTTTACAATCAGCTTCCGCTGTGAAAACTGGTGATCCTCAGAAAGATAGATAATTTCCAAAGGAAGATTTTCATTTTTTGACCTCATAAAAAGGTTGTTCATGATTCTTCACTCCTTTCTTTATATCCCTATTATATACGAATGTACGTTCTTTATTCAAGTTAAAAGGAAACAAATGTTCTGTTTTGGCGAATTTATTTTTTGAAAAAGGTGTGGTTTAATATCTGATATTGACATTACATGAAAATCATATTATATTAATAAATGTCCTCACTATTTTGAGTTAAGTGAGACAAACATAAATCTTTATAAAACGATCTGTTAGCTCAGTTGGGAGAGCATCACCTTGACAGGGTGGGGGTCACAGGTTCAAGCCCTGTACAGGTCATTGGGTGCCAAACCCGTAGAACCCTTCGGAACAAAGGGTTCTTAGAAAAAAGACTGCTTCTTCGGAAGTGGTCTTTTTTACTGGATTTTTCTCGTGGCATCCATTTGGCAACATTTATTGCGATTCCCCAAAAATTGTTTGATCAAGACGATTAGATGCATCATGCTGCATGTTTGGAAGTAAATGTCCGTAAGTATCCATTGTCGTACTAATCTTGTTATGTCCAAGCCTTTCTGCAATTAATTTCATTGGTTCATTTTGTGCAATCATTAGTGAAGCATGTGTATGCCGCAAATCATGAAAGCGTATATGCGGAAGTTCAGCTTTTTTTGTTAATGATTCAAAGACTCTGGTGAGGTTGCGGTGGTGGTATGGTGCACCATTCCGAGCTCGAAAGACCAAATCGAGATCCTTATATACTGGTTCATAGCCTTCTTTTTCAATGTCTTGTTGTTCTTGGTAGGCAAGTAATACCTGTTTTGTGGATTTCGAGAACGTAACTGAGCGTACACTGCTTCGCGTTTTTGCTCCTTTTTTGATTGTTTTTCCATCCTGCTCTAGTGTTTGTGTAACGTAGAGCACTTGCTTTTCGAGGTCAATATCCTTCCAACGCAATCCAAGAAGCTCTCCTTTTCGTAAACCAGTCATGATAGCCAGGTGGAAGATAAAATATAACCTGTGATTCTTGGAACAATTCAAGAAATGTTGAATTTGATTGACGGTCCATATTTTCATCTCTTTTGGTGATACTTTAGGCTTTTCAATTTTGCTTGCTGGGTTGCTTGGTATATCACCAATTTTGACAGCATCATTGAGACAAACATTAACAATGTTAAATGTTCTTTTAATGGTAGCTTCAGCTAATCCTTTATCATGCATTTTTAAAATGAATTTTTGGATATGCATTGGCTTTAAATAGGATAATTCAATGTTACCTAAAACTGGCAGGATGTTATTCTTGATGCTTCCGGTATATAGTGAGATTGTATTGTTACTCAAGGATAATTTCTTTATTGAAAACCAATCTTTGATATATTGTTTGAATGGTATCTTTTTTGATTCAACATATGTGCCATCACTAAATTGGACTTCTAGTTTTCTTAATGCATCGGTTGCATCTTTTTTTGTTTTAAAGCCACGCTTCCTTTTTTGTTTCCTCTTACCATAATCATCGTAATAATTAAAAACGTAAAACCATGTTTTCTGTTCGTCATCTCTGTAAACCGGCATTCTATTTTCCTCCTGAAATTCGTCACCCCTTTTAGATTTGTTACCGATAATTTCATAGTACAATGAAACAATCTATTTGTAATCTAGGGTGCCTAAAAATAATTGTAGATAGTTAAATGGTTAGTTTGTTAGCTTCTAGTTATCTTTTATTCTTTTATTTTACATATCAGATATATTGAAATCGAACTAGTATAAGAATATAAAACAACGAGCTTGGATTGGTCCATGGATAAAAAATAGTTAATAATGATTTTTCCATAGAATTGCTCCTAATATCTTTGAATTACTTCTTTTTTGGAATTTTCAGTACCCTTATAGGAAAAAAAGTCTAAAAAAAATTCTGGGAGGTAGTTGGTTACCATTACCCTTCGGTTGTCGAAGTTCGATGCCCTACCCCCTATATTAGTAGTGTTCTAAAAAACATGTATGCAATTTTAGTTGTTGATGGCTTACAAAATGGAATAGTTGGTTAGTGGGTACGTATAAAATTGGAAGAATCTGTCCAAGTTACATTCATGTAAAGAATCTTGGAAGGAAGGCGCCAACATGAAACGAATGAATCATACCACACCTATTGGCATTGTTTTTAAACAACATAACATTAAGTACCAAGTAGTGGAGGCGTCCGTGAATCTTGATGAGGTTTACCGGATGGACGCTGATTCAATAGGGAAACCTTATTATCAATTACGAGGCACCTTTACGTGTGAATCCTGCGGTGAGGACACGGAACGCCAGGTGTTGCATATTTATTATAAGGTGCAAAAAGAAAAAATGCCTTACGTTCTTTGTGACTCCTGCATACATCAAAGCTTTGTACATACGAGCAGGCTGGCGGCGAATAAAAGGTGGAAAGAAACGGGCTTTATGCGTCTAGTGGATAGACTGGATGATCTGGGGGAGTACTGGGATTATGAAAAGAATACCCTGAATCTAGACGAAATTATGTTAAAGGACGTGACCGGAAAGGAAGGCCGTTATCAGTATACATCAGTCCACCTCTACTGTTATCTATGTGAAGGGGAATGTGAAAGATCGTTACGAACTATAATGAACAATAAGTCTAATACCGGCCATTCGTGGGTGCTATGCGATGAGTGTAAAAGCCGGTCTCGAACTTCTAAAGGGGAGATTTTGGGGCTGCTGATATCGGAGTATTGCTCCGTGAAGTTTGGGCTCGCTTATGAGTTCCAATATGGAAGAGAGGGCCTTGTAAGTAGGGAAGGCAATCCGCTCGCGTTTGATTTTGCATTTTTTACTTTTGTAGAAGCTTTATCCTTTATAGTTGAAATCCAGGGAGGTCTGCACACGGAGAAGCATTTTGCGGAATCAGAAGAGGATTTCCAAAAACGCATAGAACGGGATATAATCAAACGTGATTATTGCCGGGAACATCACCTGGAACTAGTGGAGATGGACTACCGTTTTCCTAGCAAAAAGGAGCTGCGGCGGCTCCAGTCTGTATTTACGCAATTGCTGATAGACCACGGATTGATTCCGGATACCCCCAACATCCAGGATTTTTCGGAATATGCCTTTTATATCACACTCGAGTATCAAAAGCTGAACGCGAACTCGATAACCATCAAGAAGCTGGTGTCATATGTAATGGAAGGTAAACGGATCGGTGATTTAACCGATATCGAGTTGATCCGTAAACTTTTCTTGTCCGACAAACAGACGAAGACTGCATATAACCGTGCTATTTTACCTGAAGTCACTTATCTTCTGAAGGATACGAAGCATTCTATAAAGGAAATATCCCAGATTACCAAGATGTCAAATTCCGTGATACGTCGTATTAACATTGGAGAAATTTACTCCGAGCATACACATGCATCCAAAGAAGAACCATTAAAGAAAATGAAAAGATCCCGGATTGACGAAAGTACCGTTTTGGGCATTGTAAAGGACTTAAAGGAAACTGAGCTCTCATTCCGAGAAATCGGGAAAAAGAGGGGAGTGTCGGAGTCAGTGCCAAAAGCTATTAATGACGGCAGAAGATACACGCAGTACTCTGGAGCATCAATTGAACTTCCAATTCGCCCGCCCCAACGGAAAGGGAAACAGCTGGTGCTTGCCATTGTGGAATTACTGCGGAGTACAACTTGGACCCAGGATCAAATTGCTGATTATGCAGGTGTTAGCAAAGCCGTCGTCCAAAAGATCAACACCGGATATAATCACAGCGAGATCACTGGTGCATCCAGCCAGGAGCCGATAAGGAAAAAGCAAAAGCTTAGAAACCAGTGATAAGCTATATTAGTTTCAATTTCTTCAAAGCTTTTACACATAGAGCTATATCGAAGGTATACCTGATGAAAGCCATCTTAATTAATACACGACAGGGTTAATACTAGGACGGCATTGTTCTGATGAATATATATTTTTAACGAGAGGATAGATAAATCAAAAACCTTTAGCAATTATACAAAAAGACTATAGACAAACTCGATTTTTTTCGAATTGTCGACAGTCTGAAAGCACCCAAATGGGTGCTTTGATTATTTCTACAGCATTTAACTCTTTTTTGTCGAATCTATCCTAAACAAAGGATAATTCGTGGTTAGCCGGATATTCAAGATTCATGCCAAATAAAATACTTTTCATATCATTTGAATTTTTGACAGAGTTGGCCCAAATTCTAAAAAATACATTTGGCATTTGGAATGTTGGAATTATGTTAATAGCAAATAAATCATTGTCTTTTTCAATAGTATAATTGGCTTTATCTCTACTAATATTTGTTGACAGATGAATATAATACGAGTTTTCTTCGGTATATGCTGTATTAAGATCAAGAACTGCAATGTATTTTAAATTATTAATATCATAATTGCGTTGAAAGTAATTTATAAATTCATCAAGTTCCTCTTGCACATTGTTTCCAGATGTTAATTTTAGTGTTATAAGTGTATTAAATTCTTGTGAACCAAAATTGTAAAGATACACTGTTTGTGTATAAAGTATTCTATTTATAGCATCATGAATAAGATTGGTTAGTTTTTTCATTTAAATTTCTCCTCTTATATTAATAAGCTTGGTTTGGTTTCATGTCTTTTGGTAACTATTATTGTTTTCATGTGAATTCAGCTGATTTCGTATATATCTTATCATTTGGTGTCACCTTTTCACCAATACGATAATAATAGCTGGACAATCGCTAACAAGAAATTCATTGAAAGAATACTACTTAAAATCGAATTATTGTACTATTTCTACGTTTTCCTCAATTAATCATGAAATTCCTTAATTTTTGTAATTATGGAATACAAATTACCACGAAAATTATGTGAAATCTGTGGAAGGTGCTAGCCGTGTTTCCTTTTATCAGCAATATTTCAAAGTCAAGTCGCCATTTATCAGATGAAGCTGAACATTATAAATTTGTTAATATAAGAGTTGGCAAAGTATATGGATTATTAAAGAACGATGATGAGGCCTATGAAGGAAAAGAAATGATACAAGCTGAAGATGGAAATTTTATTTGTAGTTTTTCATTATTTTTGAATGTTAAATGGATGAAGATTCATTCGGAAAACGAAGTTTTAAGATCCACAAATATGGAGTAGTTTGTTTCTTGATGACGTGCTAACAAGGTCTGAAAGATTATATTTCGTCTCCAAAGACAGACAATTAAAATTTTCTTAGCTCCTGGAATAATTATCATGAAAAAAGATTCCTAGGATTTTTAGACATTGATATTATTCCTTTTGTCAGAAATTAAAAATCATTAATAGAATAATAAAATGCCTCTTTCCAGCAATATAAGCCTCATCGCGGGAAGAAGTGAAATCTAGTAGGCAAAGAGTTTAATATTCAATTAAAGCATTACTTTAAAACATCGGATACTGCAGTTAACAAAAAGGGGAACTATATCTATGTTGCCCTTTTAATTTGGAACCTATTTTATGTTTTTCACCACATTAATCTTCTAGCCAATTCTCAGTAATTGTCAATACGATGTTATTACTTAAAATTTCATAACACTAATTTTTGAATTCAAAAGTATTCGTAATCTAACAATGGTTTAGTCATCATTCAATACTTCTTCCTTATTTCTGGCATTTAAATGATGTAGGTTTTGGCAGTATGTTTTGTATTCATTTCGAATGAATACTAGAACTAAAACTGTATAAACACTTATATTTATGCACGGTTTTTTAAGCAGTGCTTATTGTATTAACGGAGCATTTAGTTGAAGAATCGTCTTTAGCTCTTATTCAACAATCGGGCCATTTAATTGTGCGAAACGTTTCTAACCTAACTTGGGAATGGTCACATTACCAGATAAAAGTTAGACAGTTCCTTACGGAACTGAAGGATTATATCGAAGAGTCAAATGATGGGGTAACGCCCTGAAGGGCTCTCTCTAAGTCGAATAGCACTGGATTAAGTAAGAATGATAGTGTTATAAGCTCGGCAAAAAGGCGTGAGAATTTACCGTAACGGGTTAAGCTGACGAAATCCTACCCGCGGGGGTGGCGTAAATCATGATGCTTGAGTTGAATGAATATGGTGAGAATGCAAATGAACCTAAAATAAAAAGGTTACGCTGACGAACTTCTGAATGTACGGGTCTATAATGGCGATACATAGAAATGTGTATATCACTTAATGTGAGGTTAGCAATGGATGAGTAAGACTGATTAATATGAAAATCCATGATATGTTACAGGCATATGAATGGCTAACAGGCTTACAGGAAGCACCTAAGTTCATTCCATAATAGATATAATTCAACGTTGTAAGCTGATAACGTGGAGGACTTACTTCCTATGAATCGTTGGTAAGGAAAGCAATAGTGAGAATAGCTACTGTATAACTTATCTTTGTATCAGTGAAAGTGGTGGCACAGTACCAATGAAATGTTTAATCAACATGGAGGGATAGCCACTAGACTAATGAAGAATCATTTAATCATGCAAGGCAAATCTTTATCGGTTAATAAGGTTCTCGTAAGACTAAAAGAGGTTTACCTCCCACGGGAGGCACCGACTTATTGAAACGGAAGAATTGAGACACTTGATGATGTTACGATTTCAGAAGTGTTGATGATTAAATCGAATTGGATTAGTTGGAACGCCGTATGCGGTGAAAGTCGCACGTACTGGTGTGGACGGGGGGAAAAGGGAGCGATAACTTCAAACCCTTACCTATCTGTATGAATAACTTACTTTAATGGAAATTGGATATTTATATTTGAAATAAAGACAAGATTGTGAAGGTTGAACTTAAATTAACGGTTCAGTTGAACAAGGTTATTCAATAATTTGACAATTAAACATATAGGAAATATTCATAAGTGTAATAGAATGGGAATAAGGATCAGAAAAAAATAATAGAAGTTCTATCTCTGGAAAAATATCAAAGGGTGAGGGATATGAATAGGGACTTGAAAGACTTTTTGGAAGATGTAACTTGGTTTCTCAGAGACATTAATGATATAAGGGTAATAGATAAAAGGTCATTTACTTGTACAAAAAAATTTGAAGATAAGTTCCCCTTTTTGACATTATTACTTAAAAAAGCAAGGATTACTAAAGTTCAATATAAAAATCAAATCTATGAATTATTTGGTTGGACAAATAGGGTTTCACAGTCATTTGGCTGGCTTTGTTTAGAACCGAGAGAAGAAAATAACATCATAAATAAACCGCTTCATCCTGACCATATACTTTTACTTGAGAATTTTGGTGGAATAACTGAAAGATGAAACGAGCCAGAAGATATTTGGTTAAATAATTTGAACAACACTTTAACTTACAAAGATGCAGTACTTGGTTTTAATGGATGGGAGGATGTGTTTAAAAAGTTCTGCGAGGATGATGGAATTGAAGTAAAAATAAACCCTGATGATTTCATATCCTTTGCTTTTGAAGCGAATGGAAATTTAACAATGTACCATAAGGAATCCGGGAAGTTCTTATGTATGCTCACGACCATCTATTTGATTATGTCTCCACATTGGATAACTATCCAGAATATACCCTTTATAAAATTAACAATTGCCACACATTTCGGGATTGGGTTGAAACTGTAGCGATTCAATGCTTAAAACATATTGAATCATAAGGTAATCCAGTCTTTTTGAACACAGGAATACATAATTTTAAGAAAGATTAATCCATTCACTAATTCAATAAATTTATTAGATTGTCTTTGGTATATTCTGCCGTTTACCTAAAGATTGGAAATTATCAGGAATACGAAGGAGAATTACTAATTAGGATTAGGAAGTGAAAAGATGCTTATTTTAGCACAATTACCTCCCTTGGTAGCTGCATTAATTTGTTCTATAGTAGGTTCTGTAGTTCTTATTTATTCTACAAAATTACCATTCCCACATAAGTGGGGGGCTATTTTATTTGTTACTTGGATGTATGTATGTGCTATTGGAGAGGTTATGATTTATTATCATAATTCTTTTGGAAACAGTATGTTTCTATATGGGGCGATACTATTTTTTTCATTGTTTCCTATCTGTATATTTATTTCATATAGACATGGAGATGAAAGAAGGAAAAATATATGGAAAAAGGCGTTTAAAAGGATGGGAGCCATCTTTTTAGCGTATTTAATATTTGCTATATTTGTAATATTATTTATAAAGTAAAATTTATTCGCAATATTCTGGGAGAAAGATTAAGAAAAGAAGGTAAAATATGTCGGTTTTTAAGTTGCTACCCATTAATATAATAATAATAATTATATATTTATTAACTATTTACGTTCTATTTGAATTAATAAGACATAAAAACATCCTGCATAGAACGTCGTTACTTTCATGTTTTATCTTTTTATTCAGTCTTAGTATTGCTAGTTTTATTAATTTAAAATCATTAGGTACTACAATTATTAAGATTGGTGGGATAATTTCTATCTTAACATTAATAGTCGGTTTTGCTTTGGGATATTTAAAAGGTGACAATATTGACAAACAAAGGGTTCGAGATGTATTAATAGTGTTTTTAAGTTGTTTTCTGATCGCCTCAGTTATAATTGGATTAGCCCTAATTATTCAATGACTTATTGTTCTAGTTTTATTATTTAGAAGTTCCTTTCGGGTAAACAACTTTATTTCATTATGTGTTCCAAGGATTGTGATTGTATGTTTCAAGATGGATTTCCAAACTATATGAGAGATGATGTAACTAAAGCAGTTAGACTTATTCCTCATAAGACTTATAATAATGGGGTGTCGAAGGATAATATTCAATATTATCAAGATAATAACGTGATACGGTTTCCTTATCGTATCTACTACAATGATATTTCAGATGAAGTTATAGACAATTTAAGTGTACGACAAAAAATGATTTTGCATTGCATCTATTCAAGAAGTTGTGACGGGTTTGTTCGCCAAAAGCATTTGTATTCATTGCTTCTGATGGATTATGAAGATTGGGCTATCCCTTATATCGTAAAAATATGTGATGAATATGTCTTAGAAATATTAGAAATGACTTATGATATTTTAAAAGAACAGGATACAAAACGGATAAAGAGATTTTGTCTTGAAAATATTGTTCAGTTTTGTAAAAGCTATAATAGAATGATTAGCTATTGGAACGAATACTATAGATATAGATACAAAAATTTCCATCATTATGTTGGCAGGAAATTATTTAGAGAATGTTTTGGTTACTCTAGATCAATGGAACGGAGGAAAAAAGGGTAATAAATACTTATGGGCAGGTCGCTTATTTCTCATAATCATATTGAATCTCATTGATCCTTCAAAAAAATGTCGGAGAGTTTGTAAAACAACACACTTAAGCTAAAAGGGGCGATGCTTCAACAACGAAGGATCCCTTTTCGTCTATTGAACGGTCAGGATTGTGGAAGAAAAAACGAGAAAATTTTAGTAGTATTATTTATAGATAATCTATTTCGACTATTCCTTATAAGTATAGCTATAACTTTTCCATACGTATTCCACAATAGGGCGCAATTCTTTAATAAGAATTGTGCTCTTTCTTTTGGATGGGTCATTTTATAGAAGAAATAGTTTTTAGACGTTCATAAGATTAACTTATATTAATTTATAATTAATATGATATTTTCTTATTATTTGAATAGACGTAATATTGATAATTGTAAGGAATAACAATTGAAAAATAGAAAGGAAGGATAATAATGCCTTTTATTTTTAAAGCAATTGACCATATTCAACTAGCTGCTCCAATAGGTAGTGAAGAAACTGCAAGGGAATTTTTCAAGGGTATTTTGGGCTTTGATGAAATAGAAAAACCTAAAGATTTAAAGAAACGTGGAGGAGTTTGGTTTAAATTTGGAAATTATCAAATACATATTGGAATTGAAGAACCGTTTTCTCCAGCTAAAAAGGCACAT
Organism: Neobacillus sp. PS3-12; assembly: GCF_030915385.1. Classification (GTDB taxonomy): domain Bacteria; phylum Bacillota; class Bacilli; order Bacillales; family Cytobacillaceae; genus JAEVLT01. The sequence goes on from NZ_CP133268.1 coordinate 3,912,424, forward strand.
CCTGCATTTGAAGTGGAAAATATAGAGGAATTAAAAACACATCTTATAACAAACGGTGTTAATGTTATTGAAGATGATAAACTCCCAGGAGCTAAAAGGTTCTATATTTCAGATCCTTTTGGGAACCGTATAGAAATATTAGAGTGGGTCAAATAATTAGGAATTTTATATCGTTTGAGAAATTCTAGTTCAATTTGTGTGGCACGATTTCAGCAAACTTTATAAAATTATCGTTCTTCCGCAAACTGGCCCTTATATATAGTATCAGTCCTAAAACGATTGATAGAAAGCACCTTTTATCAATGATTACATGTAACCATAGAAAAGCTTTTAAGGACTTGACTTGGAGCCTCTGTGGGCATGATTGGTCTTGAAAGGCTGAAGCCGTTGTTTCATCAGGCATACAAGCCTATCATACCCACCCCTCCAAATAAAGTCCTATGTTTGTTAACGTTAAAAACTATAATTTCTTACTATATATAATGCTTCTACAAAGATACAAATATGGCATTTTTCGTATCTTTACTTACGTTGAATACGGTGAAAAATCATACTACATATAAGGGCGCGATTGTGGAGCAACACCGGTATAAATGATCAAACTTTTTTATAAAATCTAAACTTAAAACTGCTAGATAAGCATCCATTTTGAACAATCTTTTTTTCAAAATGGATTTTTGTATTTAACGTAAAATATGGGTTTGTGAGGTGTTTTTGATCAAACTTTGTTTCAAAGCAACAACTGGCAGTTTTATGAAGCAACAAAAAAAGCTCAATTACTCAGCAAATGAGAGATTGGGCTTTTTATTTATGGAATTTCAGTAAGGTTGTAAATTTGTGTTTTCCTGACGCTACCCAAGGATGGATTAAAGTTAAAACTGCATCATTCGATAAACCCTATGTTTGCTCTATCCTTATCTTTCTTGCTACTAGCAGGTTGCAATAATGACAATTGAACTGCACCTCAATTGTTAGACACAAGTAACAATTGGAGGTGCAGTTCAATTTGTAGGTGGGGATTATTTGTCGCTTACTCCCCTTTAACACCTACGTTCCCCAAATGCAAATATACCCATCGATATGTTCGGAGAATTTAAACCCAGTTATATATTATGATATAACCCCATCTTCTAGGTTTCTCCATAGGTGATGGGCTTCCCTGGCAATATGTTCTAACAAATCTGGTGGTGAAGTTGTAATGGCGGCACAATGCTTGATTAGATCATCTAATTCTAATTTAAATACTTCTAGATCCTTAGCTTCTTTAATAACCATTTGCTTAAAGGTGTTTAAAACTGGTAACATTTCATTGCGCGGTTTTCGTATTATTGTTCGGAGTGCATTTGCTTGGAGAAATAACCGCTCAAACTTTTGCGTCATTTTTCTTACCCTATCATGAAGTTCATAATTTGATACATCTAAATAATGGTGTATGTAACCAAGATGATCTGCCATTTGCCTCAACCAAAATGTACTTTCATGTATGACTGCATCCGCTGCTAAAACATGACCACCACTTTGTATTAATTTAAAAACCTTCTGGGATTCTTCAGCTTCCCGTATCATGTGATCAAGGAGTGATATTGGCGTTGAAATAATGACTTCACAGTGCAAAGCCTTATCCATAGTATGGATAAGTGAACTTCGAAATTCACTTGTAGCATGTTCAGCTTCATTAATCAAACCACCGAGATCTCCCTGTTTCGACTCAGCCTTATTCCATATCCTTCCCAAGCGCTGAATCATATGCTGATTTGCACGGGCTAATTCCAATTCATGATGGCTTATTTCCCTATCAAAAAATCGACCATGGTCATAATTGTTTCGCAACCAAAAAGCTATTATCCCATAGACATCCCTTTCATAGTTATCTGTATAACTCATAATCCCACTCCTTTCCTGTTAGTAACTACTAATATGGTTCAATTTTTCCAAATAAATCAGAAGATTTCTTAGCTTCTTGGATCAGTTTTTATCATCAAAGCTGAATCCAAATTTTAAAATAATGGATTCTTCCATGTCTCTAGACGTATAACTGATTCCATCCAGTGAATGAAGGGAAAAAGCATTATCTCTGTATTCAGTCCTTATAAGGTTTCATCAATTGGATTATACTCACCTTCTACATCAATTATGTTAAGGGGATGGCAAAATTTTTAATGAGAATCCACGTTAAGAGATCTTTTGGGAAACAAAATAATGATTTGGATGGCGTTTGTAAAACAAGCAAATCCCGATTCTTCCAATAAGAGAATGATCTTCAACAATCGGGCGCAAGAGTTGAAAATGGGGTTGTAGTGGCAATCCCTTTTTAATTGCACTAAAGGTTAGTTTAATGGTTGAAACTGAAAAAATATAATCGTATGATAAAGATTTTTCGTTTTTCTAAATTAAAAAAGAACTGAAGTGTATTCAGTTCCTGATTATATATCTAACAGTCATTTTTTTATGAATCTAAACTAGTTCCTTTTTATTGCAGCATAAGGAAAAATAGGGTCTTTCAGTTCGAACTCGTATGTAATACCACTCACATATCCTAATACTTTTTCACTATCATAGAGTTCAAGCATAAATCCAGCCATTTCTTTTGCGGTATGATACTTTGGTACAACCCCCTCTAAACTAAATTCATCAAGACCTAAAGCGTGTTTTGCAAATTCTGTTTCAGTTGAAGCAGGCGCTAAAACTTTTACTTTCATTTTTGATCCAAGTCCTTTTAGTTCCTGAGCAAGCCCTTCTGTAAATGCACTTACATAAAACTTTGTAGCACAGTACGTAACGGAATCTTCAATAATCCGATATCCCCCTGCTGAAGAAACATTAATCAATTGCGCCCCTTCAATGTTTAAATAATCACGTACGTAAAGAGAGGAAAGGATGGTTAGTGCTTCGATATTTAAATGAAGCATGGTCTCTATCTTATTTAAATTTTGATCTCCAACAGCAGCAAAATTACCAAAGCCTGCATTATTAATCCACGTCTCAATTTTGTAATCTCGAAGACCCTTGTAAAGATCATAAACATTTTTAGTAACGGATAAGTCAGTGTTGGTAATGACTACATCTAAATTTGAGTTTATTTTTGCAATTTCTGATTTTAATCTCTCTAGCTCCTCTTTTCTACGTGCTACAAGGACTAAGTTTTTTCCACGAGTGGCAAAAGCTAATGCGGTTTCATAACCAATTCCTGAACTAGCACCAGTAATAACGGTATATTTCATGTTAATCCCTCCTAAAATTGTTAGAGAATTATCATTAATTTGGTAATTGATGTGATTCGAATTCATTATACTGGTTAGAGTAAACTCTAAGTCAAATCATTTTTATGTTTTATAAAAATTATTACCAATATAAATCTAGATATTCTGTATACAGTGAAATGCCCTACACCTTTTTAAGCTCTGACAGGGGTTTGAGTTAAACAATAAAGTTGCGGTTGCAATCCTCTTTTTTCTTGCACGAAACTAGCTAATAGAAGCTTAGTGATCTTCCACAATCGGGCGCTTGTGCGGCCAAGCTTAGGTCGTATCATATAACGGGTGGGATTCCCGTCGAGTAAGAACTAGCCATTCGCTCGTAGCAAGTCTTGGAGGACTAAAGGTAACTTTAGTCTTTAAGCGTAGACAGTTAGGTGGCGGGCCGAAAGCCAATTGGTTGAAGGGATTGAGCTCCATAATGATTGTAAATCGAGAGGGCTGATGCTTTAAGCGCTGCAGAAAGCTACATTTTATCTTTCGTTAAAGGCAAGAATGGTAAAACCTCTCTGGAGTCATAGACCTTGGCACGTTATACATTGATATGATACGGCAACTTGGGAGACCCTACCGGTCTTTTCTTTTTTTAGAAGAGTATGGTGTACAAGCGATAAAAAGCAAGGAAACCAAATGCCGATGTAGGGAGTCGGATAGCAGCGTAGTACCAATGAAGTTGGGTAACGCCGATGGAGGAAAGGCTAGCTACCAGTTATCACCCTTACTAGGGACACATTTACTACACACAGAGGTAGGAATAATAAATGGAAACAAAACTACTAAGGATAGCAGAAATAGCAAAATCGTATCCTAAAATGAAATTTACATCTCTGGCACATCTATTAAACAAGGAAGCATTGGTTCAATGTCATCATGAACTGCCCAATAAGAAGGCAACTGGAATTAACGGTACCACTAAAGAGCAATACGGTGAAAATCTGGAAGAAAACATAATGGATTTACTAGGTAGGCTTAAAAGCAAAAGTTATCGTCCTGTTCCAGTAAGGAGAATGTATATTCCAAAACTTAAATCAAACAAGAAAAGACCATTGGGAATACCGGAACATGAAGATAAGATTGTTCAAAAGGGCATTACGAAGATACTAAATACCATATATGAGAATGACTTTCTAGACTGTTCTTTTGGATTCCGCCCAAATCGTAATTGCCATGATGCGTTGAAAATACTGAACTATTATATTGAAAAGAAGTCAGTAAATTATGTAGTAGATGTAGATATTGAAAGATTTAGCGACATTAATTTAGGACGGAATAAAGTCGTTTAGATGTTTTAATAGCTAAAATTCTTCTATATACTAGCTTATTCGCAGTTTTACTCTTTATTTCGTTATGTTCCTGTTCGAGCACCGTAAGGTGTCTGAAAAGAACTGATTGAATTTCCCTTTAGCCCCATAAGTGTGCGCATTCTACGCATTGGATGTTGCTTTGAAAGTTCTTTTAAATCCGTAATTGTAATATGTAAATAAATTTGAGTGGTGGATAAACTTTTATGTCCAAGTAACTTCTGAATGGATACCAAATGAGCCCCCTCTTGAAGAAGGTGCGTAGCACAGGTATGCCTCAATTTATGCGGAGTTACGTTTTTCTGAATTTTAGCTGTTTCTGCATATTTTTTGACCATGTATTGGATTGCGCGTGGAGTGAGTGGCCCACCTTTTTTGCTTACAAAGAGTTCTGGTATTTCACTAGTTCTAGATACCAAGTACTCTTCAAGGGCTTCCTCAACGATGGAATCAAGTGGTACGTACCGTTCACGGCCTCCTTTTCCACAGATAAGAATTCGTTTTTCAGTGAAACTGATATCTATTAATCTTAAAGAACAGATTTCACTAACCCGTAAGCCGGCAGAATACATTAACGTAAGAATAACCCGATCACGCCGTCCAAGAATCGTAGTGGTATCTGGTTGTGAAAGAATGTCTTGCATTTCCTTGTTTTCAAGGACGTCCGGAAGGCGCTTTGGTGTATCCAGTAACTTCGGCCACTTTTTACGTTGATCTTGTTTTGATTCCAGTAGTTCCATCAAGATAAGAAAGTCAATAAAAGCAGAAAGAGTAGCCAACTTCCGGCCGATCGCAGCTGAGGCATTCTTTCGTTCAACGCGAAGATAACGAATGTAATCCACAACTAATCTAGATTTTGATGGATTATCCACATGTGGATAATGAACAGCGCAAAAAGTATTAAATACTTTTAGGTCAATGGCATAAGCTTCAGCTGTCTTTGGACGGCAACCTCGTACCATTTGTGAATATTCTAGAAATTCTTGAATCGAAGAATCATTCATCATCTTTATGAGCTCCTGACAAAGGTGGTATGTTTTTTCGTAACAAGCTAACTGCTTTTCTAAGATCTTCAAAATCTGCATGGGCATAGGGAGTTGTTTCCGCTAATGTCTTATGTCCCAAGGCTTTTGCGATTACCTCAATTCGCCCGCCTCGTTGAATAAGGTGAGTAGTAAAAGTGTGTCGAATTGTATGAGGGCTCACAGGTTTTCGAATATTGACGACTTCAGCATAGTGTCGAATACGTCTCGCAACGGTCCAAGGTTTTATTCGCGAACCCTGAAGATTTAATAAGAATGGACCGGATTTTTCTTTTCGGTATAATCCAAGATATTGTTTAAAATCATTCAAAGCAGCCTTTGGAATGGCAACTTGTCTGTCACGTCCTTTGCCTTCACGAACATGAACCCACCCCTTTTTTACGTCTACATCTTCGATGTTCAGATTACTTAGTTCCCCCACACGAAGACCAGTGGAATATAGAACAAGAAGTGTCATATAGTCAGTAAAGCCTTCTGGTGAAGAACGGTCTGGTGCGGATAGTAAAGACATCATTTCATTTTCGGTAAGATAAGCTTGTTCTTTTGTTTTTTTTGGAACTATTTTCAACACCTCCAGTGGATTGTCCGATCTCCAACCTCGATCCATGGCATAGGAAATAAAAGTACGAAGGTGGGACAAGTTTTTATCTATTGTACATTGAGAAATTCCAGCCTGTCTACGTGAGCTCAGCCAGCGAATTACGTCCACACCTCGCAATGCTTCTATGCCGTTTTCAAGACAGTTAGCACAACCAATAGCAAATCGTGTTAGGCTAAAGCGGAATTCCTTAATTGTTCCTTTTGTGTATTTATTCAACCCATTTGCCGTTCGAAGGAACTCCTCAATCTGTTCCTCAAGCTTTCCAAGGAGTGGTTCAACAATAGGCATCGTGACAGTGTATTTTCGTCGTAAGGTAGACATGAGTTTCTTTGAAGTTTTATTCGTTAATTGTAGCTTCGGTCGCTTTGGAACGGTCACTTCATTAATAGGATGAGATTCTAGTGTAGATGAGATCTCGGGATTTTCTATCCTTGCATAATGTAGTGTGGTGGTAATTTTCTTATGACCTAGCCAATCTTTTATCTGAAAAATGTTTCCCCCTTGTTGGAAGAGGTGTGTGGCACAAGTATGCCGTAACTGATGAGGGCGTAATGGTTTGGTCCACATCTTAGAATACGATTTAAAGGTAACTCCAATTAAATTACTGTTCATCGCTTCTTTTCTCCAAGTAAGAAACAGAGGTGCATCCATATCCAGGTTCTTTCGTGATGCCAGATATTCCTGAAGTAATTCCAGAACTTCACCAATAAGAGGAACTCGTCGATCTTTACGTCCCTTACCCGCTCGGATACAGAGTACCTGTTCATCCCAAAGAACATCACGAAGTAGAAGATTAGCAACTTCACCAGCTCTTATGCCGGTGGCATACATAAGAGCGAACAATGCCAAATTTCGTTTTCGTATAGGGTTAAACTGACGCCTACTTAAACAGGAATCGATTTGTCTTCTTAACTCTTTAAGGCAATCTTGGATTTCAGCTAAAGAAGCTATTTCCGGTAGTTCTTGATGAGCATCTAGATTAGTATATGACAAATGGGAACCAGGATTGTCCATGCGGTATTCCTGTTGTTCCAAGTAAGTAAAAAAGGAACGAACTTGACTTATTATAAGATTCCGGTATTGAAGAGATTTTTCTTCTGTCCGTTCTATACAGTAGTTTTCCAGATCTGCAAGAGTGGCAGATTCAATGTTAAGAGAACGATCTTCAAGATATTTAATTAGCTTTTTTAATTCCCTCCATGTACCTAAAACGACTTGAGGAGTATATCCCCGAATGATAGTCTGATATTCACGATATGTTTCAATAATAGAATCCATAATAATTTCTCCTCTAAAATAGATTACAAGATCTTACGATCTTATGGATAAATAATTTATTATGGTTCTATCTTATATCGCTAAAAAAGGATTCTTTGACAACGTTGACCACACATGGATGATGGAGTTCTTAAAACTGCGAATCGCTGACCCTAACCTATTAAGGATTATTGGTAGGTTTCTTAAAGGTGGATACATGGAAGAAGGTAAGAAATATAAAACAGATAATGGCACACCGCAAGGAGGCTTATGCTAAGCTTTGCATAAGCCTCCTTATGCAAAGAAAGTAATTATGCAAAGTAATTAATAAAAAAGCTAATTTATCAACTCTTTTATTCGATTTACTTTGCATAATATCCGAAAATGATATATGAGCCTATGCTCAAAAATTATCATTTTTGGGGGAATACTTATGCAAAACGTCCCACTAGCTCAACTAATTAATGATCTAGACCAGGAAATGATTCGACTAGGTTACACTATAGGCACCATGAATTTTTACAGAAGACGTTGGGAAAACCTTCTTCAATTTGCAAAGGAACGAGGCGAAACATTTTATTCAGAACAATTAGGAATTGATTATGTAGAAAAATACTTTCATATTCTTGAAAAAGATTTGAATGGAACTCTTTCACAATCTGAGACTCAAGAGCTTCGTGTCATTAGAATGATTGGTAATTTTCAACTGCACCGTACCATTTTACGTCGATACTATAAACATAAGGAGATCCTTACGGATCAATATTTTATTCAAATTAGGAACAGATTTAAGCAATACTGTTCAAATAAGGATTACTCCAAGGTCACAATAGACCATTATGTAAAACAATCATCTCGATTCATGGATTATCTCTCTTCTCAAAAAGTTACAGAATGTAAAGAAATCAACATCACGTTGATTAATAACTACATCAAAACCTTGGCCGGTTATACCTATAAAACTGTTGAACAAAATATTTGTTCTATACGTGCTTTTCTTAGATTTCTTTTGGAAACTGGTGAAATACAGACAGATTTAGCTGGAAAAACACCAATGGTTCAAGCAAGAAAACAGACCCGTATTCCATCCGTATGGACAGAAGATGAGTTAAAAAAACTAATCGCAGCTATTGACAGAGGGAGCCCGAAGGGCAAACGTGACTATGCAATTATTTTAATGGCCTGCTGCCTCGGTTTGCGATGTAAGGATATTAAAAATCTTAAAATAGAGCACTTCCATTGGGAAGAAAAGAGACTTGTTTTTACACAATCAAAAACTAGACAGCTCATATCTCTTCCATTGACACCGGAGGTGGGCTGGGCGGTAATTGATTATCTTAAATACGGTCGTCCTAAAGTAGGCTGTCCTTATATATTCGTAAAGCATATGGCACCATTTGGTCCGTTTTCAGAAGAGGACCATTTAAATCAGTTAATCAAAAGGTACATGGAATTTGCGCACATTCCAACACTAAAAAAAAGAAGAGGAATGCATTCTCTCAGGCATACAATAGCCAGTAAGCTTCTAGAAAAGGATACCCCACTTTCTACTATTTCAGATATTCTTGGGCATGTCGATACCAACTCAACATCAGTTTATCTAAAGGTTGATATCAATAAGCTTAGGGAATGTTCCATAGATTTTGAAGAGGGCTCTTATCATGAATGAAATTATTTATGAAGGTCCATTTAAGGACCATCTCAAAAATCATGTGGAACTTAAACAAGCCATCGGATACAAATACATTACTGATTCACATCACCTAAGACGTTTTGACAGATTTACATTAGAAAAATACCCTCATGCCACAGAGCTTACTAAGGAAATCGTTCTAGACTGGTGTAGAAAAAAGTCTTACGAGTCACAGGCAAACCAATGTTCACGCTGCTCAATTATTCGGCAATTTGGAAAATATCTTGATTCTATTGGAGTTAAAGCATATATCATTCCCAAGGGATATTTTCCAACTGAAGAACAATATATACCATATATTTATACAAGCGAGGAATTAACAAGGTTCTTTGCCGAGACGGAAAAATGCAAATATTGTTATGAATGTCCACACAGACATCTGATAATGCCTGTTTTCTTTAGAATGATTTATATGTGTGGGTTGAGGGTATCTGAAGCAAGACTTCTCAAAGTAGCTGACGTTGACATTGAAAACGGAATCCTCTCCATAAATAATTCTAAAAAGGATAATAGTAGGTTAGTACCCATGTCCATGTCCCTTACGGAACGTTGTGGGCTTTATGCAAAAATTGTACATCCATTTCCAAAAGGAGAAGAATATTTTTTTCCTGCACTGGATGGCAACCCGATGACGTTAGGAAATGTATATAAAAACTTCCGTCGGTTTTTATGGAGTGCAAGAATTTCACACGGGGGAAGAGGAATGGGCCCTCGTATTCATGATTTCCGCCATACTTTTGCAGTCCATTGTCTCAAAAAATGGGTGGAACAAGAAAAGGATTTAACGACATATCTTCCAATACTTAAAACGTATATGGGGCACGATTCTTTTGAGGAAACTGCTTATTATTTGCGTCTTACCGCAGATGTTTTCCCAAAAATTACATTAAAACTAGAAATACAATACCCAGATATTATCCCTCTATTAGGAGGTGTCACCGATGAAACCTTCTAATTTTGCGAGGCATCTAACAGAATTCCTTTCGGTATATCTCCCATCACAGAAAAATGTCAGTAAGAATACCGTCCAATCATACCGTGATACTTTTAAACTATTGATAAAGTACTGTCAGGAAGTAAAAAGTATCTCGGCCGAACGAATTACACTAGAATTGCTTTCATGCGAACTGCTTAATGGCTTTTTAGGATGGTTGGAAACAGCTAGGAATTGCAGTATTTCAACTAGAAACCAAAGACTTTCAGCGATACATTCCTTTTTTCGTTATGTACAGTCCGAGGAACCTTCCGGTTTATTCCATTTTCAAAAGGTAATCGCAATTCCTACTAAAAAGGCAAACAAAACTGTAGTAGAGCATCTAACCCCAGAAGCTATGAAATTACTTCTTGAACAGCCCGACAGGAGCTGTCCGAAAGGACGGCGAGATCTAACATTAATGAGTGTTCTATATGATACTGGAGCCAGAGTACAAGAATTAATTGATCTTAGAGTCAGTGATGTAATCCTGGAATCACCGGCAGTGGTTGTATTAACCGGAAAAGGAAACAAAACAAGACGTGTTCCTCTTATGAAGAATACCATATCATTATTGGAGCGCTATATTACTGAGAATAAACTGGATAAACCTTGGAAAAATCAATATCCCCTCTTCTCAAACAACCAAAATAACAAACTAACAAAGGAAGGGGTCGCCTATATTATTTCAAAATATGTTGAGCTATCAAGGAAAATATCAACCATTGTACCTCCAAAAGTAAAACCTCATATGTTTCGGCATTCGAAGGCCATGCATTTATTACAAGCAGGAGTAAATCTCATATACATTCGTGATTTCCTTGGACATGAAGATATAAAAACAACAGAAATATATGCCCGAACCGATACTGAAACGAAGAGAAAAGCAATTGAAAATGCTTATACCGATTTAATTGATGGTAATCTTCCTGACTGGAACCAGGATCAGGCTCTGCTTACTTGGCTGAACGAATTAAAATAGGTCAGAAATTATGCAAAGTAAATGGAAAATAAACTTCTATTTTTAGAGCTTTAGGAAGTTTACTTTGCATAATATTTTACTTCGCATAAGGTGGAGTAATATCTCCGATATTGGCCAATATATACCTTCATTATGTTCTCGACCTATGGTTTGAGAAAAGGGTTAGGAAACAGTGCAAAGGCCAAGCATACATAGTGAGATATGCAGATGATCTTGTTTGTTGTTTTCAATATAAAAGTGAAGCCGAGCAATTCTTTCATTCATTACAGTTGAGATTAAAGAAATTTAATTTAGAAATAGCTGAGGATAAAACCAAAATTATTCCCTTTGGACGGTTTGCGGAGCAAAATGCAAAACAACAGGGAAGGAGTAAGCCAGCAACTTTTGACTTCCTTGGGTTTACACACTATTGTGGGAAAAGTAAACAAGGGAAATTTCGGGTAAAACGGAAATCGAGTAGGAAGAAAGTCCAAGGTAAATTAAAAGATACGAAAGAATGGATGAAGAAGAATAGGAATAAAAATATTCATATAATCATGGACAGATTTAGACGCTCGCTTATTGGTTATTACAACTATTATTGCATCACTGATAATATCTTAAATGTTAGCAACTTCAAGTGCAAAATCGAGGACTTACTGTTTAAATGGCTCAACAGAAGAAGTCAAAGGAAATCATTTACATGGGATAAATTCAGATTGTTTCTTGATAAATATCCACTACCTTCACCAAGAATCAAAGTGAATATATATGATTTAAGAAAAGAGATTAGCTATATTCTGTAAATGATGACTAGGAGGAGCCGTGTGCATTGGAGCAGCCGTCAAGGCTGAAAATCTTATGGAGTGAAAGTCTCCTGTTGTCAATTGACCGATTCAGACAACTAGCATATCCGATGCGTGAGGAGGTAACAAATCACGTTCTGCTCGGACGTAAAAGCCGTAGCTGCCTATATTACTCAGAGAATATAAGGTAGGAACAGTCAGTACGGCAAGCAAACCTAGAGGCCAGAAGGATTTAACGAATACTGCAGTCTCGAAATGGCTCCCCCTTCAGAAGCTGTTGAAGGGAATGTTGCGACTCGCCGACCCAATGGTGCACTGGGGAAGGCCGAAGCCCTGTAGGAAGAAACGGTTACATGCACTATAGGGGATGCCGGGATATGGGCTCTAGCATCTAGGGAATGATTTTCAGAGATAACGACGGGAAGGTCCTACTTCCAGTTGGGGCGACAACAACCAGCAAAGACCCGTCATATAAGGTACCACCGAAATTGACAGGAGGATTTAGGACTGACGGATGAGGTCGTAGTAGCTAAGAGGAAAAGGTAATTCTTTTCTAAATATGTAGAAACATATTTCAACAATGGTAACACCAAAGTTGAGCAAAGGACCTCTGGGCACTTGGATGCCAAGGGATTGTTAGATAGGACACAGAGCCTTATTAATAAAAGTTATTCGTCCCGATTTGGCTAATAATGTAGTAAACCTTGTTATTGATGGGGGAATATGGGTGTCGCCATTTAATCCTAGGATAATAAGGGAAGGCTCATTTAGTAGAAATCCAAGGTCAGAACCGGAACTCGGGAAATCCGACCGTCCGGGATCGCAAGGGGGGCTTCAGGAAACATGGCTTTAATTAGTGCGCGCGCCTGAATTCTATCCAGACAATAGTGCAAGCACGGTTCTGGGAGGGGGGCGGAGTCCAATTTACCGCAAGGTAGAAAGGCTCCCTTCTACTCGACTACTTGAATAAGAACAACAAAAGAATGCAAAACCGGATATGTAAATTCATGAGTGGCAAAAATGATCGCTTGTATGTCTTCTTGCAAATACTTGTGAAAAATGTTAATCTACATAAGAATTATTTTTGTTCGGTGTAAAGGATAGTATTAGGAAAACTTTTCGTCTTGATGATCACTGAGAGCAAGGATAGTAACACAATGTGTGTTTTTACACACTAGGAGGCAACAAAAATGGAAAATGGTAAAGTAAAATGGTTTAACAGCGAAAAAGGCTTCGGATTCATCGAACGTGAAGGTGGAGAAGACGTATTCGTTCATTTCTCAGCTATTCAAGGCGAAGGTTTCAAATCTTTAGAAGAAGGTCAAGCTGTAACTTTCGATGTTGAGCAAGGTCAACGTGGAGCTCAAGCAGCTAACGTGCGTAAAGCTTAATAATAAAACCAAACTCAAGCAGGCTCTTTATAGAGTCTGTTTTTTATTTATCTTAAAAGCAAGGAACCCCACTCACGAATGAGTAGGGAACATGTAAACAGTAAATCAAATGGTAAACAAAGTGTATCACATAATCACGAATTCTCCCAATTACCTTTGAATAAAAATTTTAAAGTGCTTTTGTAGAGATTGCTGAAATTGTCACTCTTTTTTGGTGTAATTCAAACGTTTGCTTATCTTCAAGAAGGGATTGCAATCCCTTTCCTGTTGTGTTATCGAGGGGTCATAGAAACAGTATTGAAGGTTTTAATCTGTTTTCATCCTATGTGGTGCAGCGCAATTTTGCGCTGCATGGTGACTAACGGCGGCATTCCTTTAACCAGGGATACAAAAATTTTTTATTCGAGTAAAGGTGCAAGGATAACATAGAAAGTATCAAAGGAATAAGTCCAATCGTTCTGTTTGATTTGAATTTGAATATTATTAAAGATACGTTAATTACATTCTTTCCAGTGATCATATCAATCGATTAAATAACAGGGGGAAAAATTTATATGGATAATGTATTAAAAGTATCATCAAAATCAAATTCGAATTCAGTTGCAGGTGCAATCGCAGGCGTATTAAGTGAAAGAGGAAATACAGAAATTCAAGCGATTGGAGCTGGTGCTTTAAATCAAGCGATTAAAGCCATTGCGATTGCAAGAGGATTCGTAGCTCCTAGCGATGTTAATCTGGTTTTTGTTCCTGCATTTACAGATGTTTTAATCAATAATGAAAATAGAACAGCAATCAAATTAATTGTAGGTCCTAGAAAAAAACGATAGTACTGCGTTGAGACGATCAATAAAAGAATTATTTTAAAAACATTCACCTAATGCTATAGCTTGTTGTGCTAACGAAGTGCTTTACTTCAATAACGATATTCAGCAATCGGGCGCACTTCTTTAATAAGAAGGGTGCTTTTTTGAATTTTGGGAATTAAAATGTAAAAGCACCATATAAAACTATGAAAGGAGGAAAGTTTTAAAATGCAGATAATGAACAAATATATCCGTGCGAATGCGAGTATGGTTTATATTATGACCAATAATGAAGTAATGAATCAAATCATTGCCTTTTACAGGGATATAAATGGAATGCTCTCCTTTGCGGGCTCCTATCAAACTTATGGTAAAGGTACTGGTACAAAGGAAGTCTCCACTGCAACGGCAAACGATGGTGTCGATCCCCTTGCATCACAAGGAGCCCTAACTTTGTCACACGATCAACGTTTCCTCCTTGCCGTAAACGCAGGCAGCCATAGTATTAGCAGTTTCATCATTACTGAAAACGGTATCCCTGTTCTCGCGGATGTTAAGCCATCAGGAGGTGCCCAGCCCAATAGCGTAGATGTGTTTGGCAATCTTGTCTATGTTGCAAATGTAGGTAATGCTGCTAACAATTTTGCTTCGAATATCACAGGGCTTTTCATTGATAATAATGGTCGCCTTACTTCTATTCCTGGGTCGACTCATTCACTCAGTACCTTCAATGCGCAGCCTGCTCAGGTTCTCTTCACCCGAGATGGTAGTAAAATTCTGGTATCCGAGCTTACTTCAAACCATCTCAGCGTGTTCCATGTAAAACAAAATGGTACAGTTACAGAACCAATCGTTAATGATTCTTATGGGCAAGGACCATTGGGTGCTTATTTTCTATCCTCTGGAATCCTCTTAGTTACTGAAGCAAATTCAAATGCCCTGTCATCCTATTCAATGAGCAACGATGGGAGCCTTAATGTAATCAGTGGTTCTGTACCAAATGGATATAAAACCGCATGCTGGGTTGTAACAACAAGAGATGAACGTTTTGCATACATTACCAACACTTTAAGCGGCATCATCTCAACATATCGAATTGAATCTAATGGAGCACTGTCAGTGGTAAGGCATATTACCAGTACATCGCCAGGTACAGCACCAGGTCTGCCGATGGATGTTGGAGTAAGTAAAGATGGACGACACTTTTACACCCTAAACGGAAATCAGGGTACAGTCTCCGTATTTAGCATTCAAGATGATGGTAGTCTGGTTAGATTGCAGGTTGCAGCTTGGACCGCCATTCCTTATCTTGGTTCGCAAGGATTAGCTATTCTTTGATTTTTTTAAACCAATTATTTTTGGTGGAATATAGATTAAAACAAGGCTGCTGACATAAAATGCGGCTTTAGCTATGAAAAAACATAATAAGCATCGATATTGGAAAGGAATGAACTTAAACTACGGGGGTTTTTAGTAAAATAGACTAAGTTTTATTTTTAAAGCCTATTCTCATTTTTACCACTATTCAACAATCGGGCGCAATTCTTGAGTATAGGAGAGAGTAATGGTGAAATATACTTGTCCTTGCTGTGGGTATAAAACATTAGATGAAGAACCACCAGGCACATATGATATTTGCAGTATTTGCTTTTGGGAAGATGATGGTGTTCAATTTCGAGACCCTGATTACGAAGGAGGGGCAAATGATATTTCATTAAGACAAGCACAGCAGAATTTTATTAAATTTGGAGCTTGTGACGAAGGTAGCATTAGGTTCGTTAGAAAGCCAAATAAAGAAGATATTAAAGACCCAAATTGGAACCTTTTATGAGTATCCATTTGATAACTGAAATATATTTCTTGTTGTACTAAAAGGGGCATTAATTAAAGAAGAAATCTAAAGACCGCTGAATAGTAGGTCTTTAAATTTCTATACATACAGAACGTTAGTTCGTATATAATGGTATAAAGGGAGATGATTCACTATGACAATACATGACCGTGGTAAAATGAAATGGCAGTCTGCCTCTTTTATACCGCTAGTATTCGAAATGACCAGTGAAATGTTCAAAGATCAGGCTCGGACTCCTAAGCCGTTATTAGACGAAAATCAGACGGAAGAGTTCGACCTGCGGATAGCTTATGCCACAGAATATAATAAGGCAGTGAAACTAACCGTATGGGATGAAGGATTTAATCACGACATTACTGGTCGTGTTCATTACGTTGATCCGATAACTCATGAACTTCGGATTGAGGTGAAGCCTGGAGAAATCGAGCGGGTGCCATACGATAGTGTAGTCGGAGTGAAGGTTTTGAAATGATTATACTTGAGTCAACCTTTTCTATAGGTTGGCATTTTTTATTAAACTAAAGATACAGTTTGGTGGAAGAAAGGATAAATTTATTATTAGGCGCATTATTTATTGTTTCATAAATATAAAAAGGGCAAATTACCCCAAATTACAAAAAAAGAGTATTTATATAGAATTATCTTTTTAGAGTTACATTACAAGGAGGAATCTCAATATGTTGGAAGGATTAATTAGTTACGGGATTCTGGCATTAATTATTGGTGGTGCATTATTTTGCTTTTACAAAGCTGGAAAAAAACAGAAGAATAAAAAGCAGTTCTTTTTCTCTAATTCTTTGGGGATTAATTTGTTGGTGTTACCTCTTTCTTTTTTTATTGGTGGAATGGCAACCGACTCAGGCGATGAGTCTCTTTTCTGGAGTGGTTTTTTGTTTGTACAAGCGATTCCATTACTTATTCTGTTGGTTAGTATAGTCATTCTGTTGGTTGGTAGATTTAAAAAGCAGTAGGAGATAACGAACGGGCAGCTTAAACGGAACAGGGAGTTGCAGTGTTAGCAGCTCTTTCTTATTGAAGTAAAGGGTGCATTACTTGAATATCCTGCTGCCAATTTTGGCAGATTGAAAGCAATTCTCTTTAAGGGGAATTGCTTTATTTTGGTATAATCCTATCCAATATTCATTTCATTTTCTCTTCTATAGGATTCTCATCTCAACTCATCCCAATATAAAAAGACATACTCTGGTTCATGCTCTTTTTTCATCTCATCAATACTTGCGATTATATCTGAAGGTTTCTTTTTATTCGTACGTAAAGTATTACTAGCGTTCTGTTTTAAGTCCTTTTCATCCATGATATACACTCTCCTTTTAGCATAGTTTGTGCCCTGCCCCTCTTTTTATTCTTGTTGTTACAAGGAATGTAATCAGGTGAAATATCCAAAATAAAAGAAGAAAAATGAGAATAAATTATAAAAAGGCGATTACCAAGTTTACGCTAATATGTATGTCTTATGCTGCTTTGTTCATTTCACCCGTGCAAATAGAGGCGAAAGGAAAAGAACATAAAAACGATTCGTGTTTGTATAAGAGAAAATATTGTGAAACATTTCACTTAAAGTAACGGTGCAGATTAGCTTAAGAAGGAAATAACTACTTTATGTTGAAATTATCCCTTAAATTAAAAAGTTAATTAAAAGTATACCCCTCACTAATGAGGGGTATACTTTTAATTATCTTGTGCAAGTTCTTTTCTATTGGGAGCAAGTGGTGGCTGTTCTAACCATTTGTTTTCTACCATAATATCGAACCAATTTTTTGTCAATGTTAATGTTTTTAGAATTGTCTTTTCATAAACGACAGCTAGGTCTGTTCTCATGGCTCCTGCTAGACCTGTACCGTAATATACTTGTGCAGTTTGACCCAAGAACCCCATATGATACAACATTAATTTATCTGAAAAAGGAGAGTCCTGTGACGTTGTAACCTCTGATTCCCACGACATTGGAACGGGCAAATTATCCTTGTGTAAAATACTTGCAAGGGCTTGTATGTTTTCATCTGCCTTTTTTCCTATTTCCTCTAAAAATGTTCTTATTTCTTCCGATTCAGCGACTTGACTGAACCCGATTGAAAGAGTTTTTGCCATAATGCTTTTTTTAATATTAAGAGAAATACTGATTATTTCTGTAGCAGATAAAAGTCTCCCTTTTCCGAAGAATCCATCAGTAAAATCTTTGGTGGAAATATATTCAGGGTTCTCTTTAGGATAGAAATAGGGATCTCGTTGGAATTTTCCTTTTTTAAGCAATAACTCAATGGTTAAATCGTACATCCTTTTTGCATCATTATCACATGAATTGTAAAATTCACGTAGGTCCTTTCTAACAGAAACACTTAAAGCAGTGGTATGACCTAACAAACCATGTATCGTCATTATATGTAAATAATTTAAGCAGAATGTGTCAGAAAACAATCTCTTTGCACCCTTATTAAGATCGGACTCAGTAAATCCATTCGGAACTGGAAAACCATCTTTCTCCATGAAGGAAACAAGCTGCTTCTTTTGCTTTTCCCATGTCTCAATGGCAATTTCAAAAACATTTTTCACCTCTTCGTCTTCCAAAATATAAATCATATATTTATTTACTATCTCGATCATCGTTCCGTTTATATACTCCCCCCATAGTGTTCCAATTTCGGAAGACGTAAGTTTTAAATTATCATTTTCCATTTGTTCTCACCTCTTCCGTATTTTTTACTGACTCAGAAATAGTTATGCGTTTCCTTGGACTTAAACCTTTCAGTTGATAATTGAGCAGTTTCTTGTTGAACGAACGGGGGCGTTTCTACAATAAGCGGAAACGCATTTTTCTTATTGAAGTAACGCCCCCAGTTTAGTTCAATAAGAAAATGCAAGTTTCAAAAGAAAAAGCACCTTTCTAAGTTTGCTTTTTTCTTTCATTAAGAAGGGGGTTCAATTTGTAAGGGGAACTTGATTATCTTTTTAGACTTTTAAGATGTATTTCAAAAAACTAGATAGTAAAATACCGATTGCTAAACCAGGAATTACACAAATCATTGGAAGCCAAACAGGGCCGAATAATACTCCGAATATCTGAAAATTGGAGGAAAAAATACATCCAACAGTAACAAAATAAGCTGCAAATACAAACGGTAAAAAGGAGTATCGATCCTTTTCTCCTCCAGCATCTTTCCAAGCATCCCACATTGCAAAAAAATATAAACAAGGATAAAACATCAACCAATGAAAATCTGCTTGTTCAATTGATTTTTTAATGTTTCCTTGGAAACTTAAAAGGATGATCTTGTTAAAATTTGATTTTCCGTTAATAAAAAATTCTAATATTATAAACAGAATTCCTTTAATCAGTTTTCCATTCAGTATTTGACCAAATCCCGGAAATGCAATACTCCAAAGTAATTTTTCCACTTTATTTTGTTTTAAGATATTCATTTTACATTTCCTAAATTCCTTTGCTAATTCTTTTCTTTCTGCTGCAATCGGAGGATATC
This sequence comes from Neobacillus sp. PS3-12, assembly GCF_030915385.1. Classification (GTDB taxonomy): domain Bacteria; phylum Bacillota; class Bacilli; order Bacillales; family Cytobacillaceae; genus JAEVLT01. The sequence continues at coordinate 3,931,856 of NZ_CP133268.1, forward strand.
TATCCATCCATTTTGATTATATTGGCTCCAAAGTTGTGAAACTTCTGAGGATTTTAATTCTACTTTATGTACTTCTTGCATTTATCAATCGTCCAAAATAATTCTTCAGTGATATATTTTCCAAAAATATGGAAATTAGCAAAATGAATTTCAACAAATATCGACATATTCCATCATTGCCATACTGGAGGGTGGTGTAATTACCTAAAAATGTATATATCTGAATTCAACTTGGTAATTTATGAATTGGAAACGTTGTGGATCACTTATCAGGAAAAAACTTGTCTTCTCTGAATGCTGGAATACTTAATCGCGCCTATTTCATGCTTGGACCATTCTTGAATAAATAAAAGAAATAATAGAAAATAAAATACAAGCATTAAATTTTACCATGTTAGTTTAGATACTGCTGATAAAGTATACCCACCAAAAACATCAAATATTTTATGGTTGGCAGCTTTGTAAGCTTTGATGATAAATAAAAAATACACTGAATGTAACTTGATATAGGAGTGGAATAGATGAAACGTATATCGATTTTAATTGCTGATGATGAGGAGGAGATTGCTGATGCGATCCATCTAGAAAAAGAAGAATATAATGTCATTAAAGTACATGATGGGCAAGAAGCCATACAAGTTATCCAGATAAGGAGATTTACTTCAATAACGATATTCAGCAATCGGGCGCATTAATTGAATAAAAAAGATTTAACGCCATCTTAAAGTTAGTGGATAAAAAGGGCTTTTTTGCGCGTATGGAGAATAATTACAAGAACGCCAATTAAAGGGAGACTTGAATATGAATAAAACGGAATTAGTAAATGCTGTTGCAACACAAGCAGAACTAACAAAGAAAGATGCCACAGCAGCTGTGGATGCATTATTTGAAACGATCTCAAATACACTTGCAAAGGAAGAAAAAATCCAGTTAATTGGATTTGGAACATTTGAGGTACGTGAACGTGCAGCTCGAACCGGTCGTAACCCACAAACAGGAGAGGAAATTCAGATCCAAGCTTCTAAAATTCCAGCTTTTAAACCAGGCAAGGAATTAAAGGAAGCTGTTAAATAATAGTTCGCATATCTATAAAACGGCTCTAGAGAACATTCCTTAGGGCCTTTTATTATTGGGCTAAGTAGGAAGGCTATCAACAATATTCTGAACAAGTCTGTTTGAATAAATTTAAACATTGATTTTACTACATTTCTACTTGTTCTGGCAGAGTGTACTCTGATTGAACGTAAAGTCAATTATTTGAGACGGTTGGTAGATCAGAGTAGTACAAGTTAAGTATACTCGTGAAAAGGATGAAGGGTTGAGAAAAATATGGAATTATCCCAATTACTAGAATAAAATTATAAATAAGGTAGATTAAATATTGGGGTGAAATAATGGGAACACCTTTACAGGATACAAAAAATCTTTTTGATTCTATCTTTTCACATAAACAAAAACAGCAAGTTGTGGATATCTTAAAAGAGATAAATGAAAATATTAATGAATATAAGACTGATTTTTTGTGGGGGTTCGACAAAGAAATCGGAGGAATAGGTGGATATTGTTTGCCATGTGATCCTAAACTAAATCCTTATCCAGCAGGAGAGTATAGAAAGTTATTTAGACCTTTGCAATATGCTCGGTCAGAAATAGAGATTATAAATGTTCATTTTCATTCAAGATACACTGTTATATATTCTGGAATGCATCTTGAGGAAGTGGTACGAATTGTATTAAAAAGGAAAAAAATTTTAGGGATTCGGTATTTTAATTCAACCTTAGGAAAGGCAGCACATATTTTAAGCAAGGAACAGAGCATACCAAGGTTTTTAATTGATGGATTGTTTTACTTTGTGAAAAACTATAATCTATCAAAGCATGAGGTAAATATGGATGAAGAAAGAGAAAGACTTTTCATTGCTGATGATGCAATAATTTGTTATTTAGCAGCAAGAATTATTGGCCATGAATTACTAAAACTAATTGAGCATGATTCGACAAAATATATTTACTCGATAGATACAACTGAATTTGTATTTTAAATTTTTCAGATTGATATATTATGGGAAATTTCCTATGTAAAGGAGATTCCATAAAAGTAATACGTTCTTATTTGGTGAAGTATAATCCTTGAAAAAAAACTAAATTTTAACAAATTCTCGTACCTTAACAAAATTTAAGCATTAGCTCTTATTCCACAATAGGGCGCAATTCAGCAGCATGAATTGTGCTCTTTCTTTTTATTTGGGCCATATTGTTGAACAACATGTTTAATTAAAATTTGGTAATGCTGAAGAGAATGTAGGGGTTTTCACTTAAATAAAAATAGATTTAGTTGGACAAAAAATTGTGGTAAAATTAATTTACAATAATTTCAAAATATAATAAATATAGGGAGAGGAAAGTGGAAACAAAGTTAAGCGTTGAAAGTGAAGCCAAAATTTACAGGGTAAGAACTCTTATTTTGTATTTACTTGGTTTTTATTTTGTTTGGGCTTTAAAAGAATTGTGGATAATTAATTACTTTCAGTTATTTGGTGGGACAACCTATGCTTTATTGAATGCGTTGGCTAAGGTTTTGGTTTGGATCGTTCCAATTTGGATTTATGTAAAATATTATCTAAATATCAACCCCATGAATTACTTTAATATGAACATCAATGTAAAAAAAGGATTGATTTGGGGAGTCATTCTTTCTTTACTGGTTGGTTTGTATTATACCATTGTAGTTTACCTTGTTAATCATAGAACATTTCATTTTTTATTGCCGTTAGATGACTATCTTGATGAGTTCCTTGTTGTAGGAATTACCGAGGAGATGGTGTTCAGAGGGCTTATCCTAAAAGAAATAAGTAACAGAATGTCTTTTTGGAAAGCAAATGTTATGACATCCTTATTATTTTTATTAATACACTATCCGATTTGGATTCATCATGGTGAATTTTTTAACTTTTGGAACCATCCTTATATTTTTCTTATTGGCTTAATCTTTGGTTTTATTTATAAAAAAACAGGCTCATTATGGTCGGTCGTATTATTACACTCATTTTACGATTTATTTGTTAATATGATGTAACACATTGAGCTTTATTCAATTAAAGGGCACATTTCCAGAGTATGGATATGCGCCTTTTCGCATGAAAGGGCCATTTTCTGGAAAAAAGTGATTGAGCAAAGTATCGAAATTTGAAATAATTGTTATTAAGATGAAGATGCAATTCGCTTAGGTTGAAGGGTGTAGTTATTATGATAAAACTTAATGAAACTGATTTTGATAAAGTAATAAATGTAATAGAAGGTAAAGCGAAGACCGTTCCAACTTTCTCCTATTCAGTGTTGAATAATTTTATTAGGGGAATTGTTTATACGGATTCTAACACTCCTGAGACGGTACTAATTGGAACAGAATCCGGTATTTATTTTGTTGCTGGAAAAGAAGATAATCAAGAGTTTAATGATTTTCTTTTTGATTTGTATTGTCAAAGAAAAAGTAAGAAATTGCGATTCACTTTATTTTCTTCAACTGAATATTGGAATTGTTTAATTAATGAACAATTTAAAGATAATATAAAACAGATGAGCAGGTATTCTTTTGTATTTGATAATAAGAAACAATTTCATGATAAGAACATATTGGTTAGTGATTATTTTATTAGGAGAATAAACGAAGAATTAATAACAAATAGCCCGGAATTTAATGAGGATTACTATAAAGAATATTGGGGATCTGTTTCTAACTTTATTAAAAATGGTTTCGGTTACTGTATTCTTCATAAAGGAAAAGTGGTTAGTGAATGTACTTCAATTTTTTCTTCACTTCAATTCTCAGAAATTGATATTGCAACTCACGAAGATTATAGAGGACTAGGATTAGCATCTATTATTGCAAAAACCTTTATAGGTCACTGTCTCGAAAATGATATAATACCACGCTGGGATTGCGACATATTAAATAAGTCATCTATAAGATTAGCTGAAAAATTAGGATTTGGAAATCCTGTGAAGTATTCAATTTTTGTATAAAAATATTTATTCTTTTATTCCAGAAAAGGGCGCCTTTCTTGAATAAAAAGGCGCCTTCATTTATTGGGCCAGATTGCGGAGTAACTTTTATTACGCAGTAGACACATACTGTGCAGTAAAGGTCTTCATTTTAGAGGACTTTGTGAAGTGATGAAGTTAATGCAAACGATGGTAGTTTAGGATTGGAATGCAGAGCAGGGAAATGATTAAAGCTTTATTGCTTGTGTGGGTTTAATATGCACTAGTGATAAGGCTTTTAATTGACTAAAGGATTGATCAAAATTTAATAAAATCATAGGAATAGATATGTTTTATAGTATAATTATGGAAATATAAAGTTGCCAGGACATTACATATCATATAGAGGTGAAAGTTCGGATATTAGCGGCAGGGAGTTTTATTAGGGTTTTTTCGTATTATCGATGTTGACTGGTACTCTTTTAAAAACAGATAGATCCCTTTGGTAATTTAGTTTTTAAACTCAGACTTATTTATTCTGGCATAATGGTGTTAATAGAAAATACGAGGAGAAGTATAATGGCATTAGTTCAAGATGAATTGAAAATAACCAAATTAAAAGACTTGCTTACTATAAATTTGGCCTTGCCATCATATCAGCGACCATATAGTTGGAGCGTGAAGTCAACCAATACCCTATTTATTGATACATATGAGGCGTTTAAAGATGGAATCAATGAATATCGTCTTGGATCGGTAATCTTACACAAAGAAAGCTCTGAAAAATATAATATTGTTGATGGGCAACAAAGGCTTACTACATTATCAATTCTGCTTTATTGCTTAGGCGATTACAAACAAAAACTGTTGAAAGAAAAATACACCAAACTATCGAATGATGTTATTGTCACAAATTTTGGCGTTCTTTCTAAAAGGATTAACGAATTAACCGATGATGAATGTAAAAAATATAAAGATTATCTTTTGAATCAATGCACCACGGTTCAAATTGTCACAGATAGTGAGCAAGAAGCATTTCAGTTCTTCGATTCACAAAATTCTCGTGGAAAAGAGTTAGCACCACATGATTTGTTGAAATCATACCATTTGCGAGAAATGAATAGTGAAGATGAAAACCAGAAAGTTAGAATCATAAATAGCTGGGAAAACATGAATCAAGACGATTTAGACGATTTATTTAAAAACTATTTGTACCCACTGACTCAATGGTATAAAGGAAGAGAAGGTTTAGGTTATTCTTCAAGTAAAATTGATTCTTTCAAAGGAATTAAAGGAGCAAATATCTACAATTATGCAATTTACCATAAAGCTAGTAATCTGTTTGTAGAACAATTCAATGATAATGGTAGTAATGAATTGCTTTCCTCAAAATTTTTGAATCAATTCCAATTGACACAACCCTTGATAGCCGGAAAACGATTCTTTAATTACACGCTTCATTACGGAAATTTATTAGAAAAAATACAAAAAAAAATTAACCGCTTTCATGACCATGAGCAAGTTCCAAGCAAGCGTTCTGGCGATATTTACATTATGCAGTTGTATGAATGTTCGTTATTATTTTTTGCCGATAGGTTTGGCCTTGAGAGTTTAACCCAATCTGTGATGCAGCATCTTTATTCATGGAGTTATTCATTGCGATTGACAATGAATGCGGTGTATCCGCAGACCATCAATAAATATGCAAAAGGTCAGCATGAACGAGCAAACTATGGAATCGATATGTTTTCTGCAATCAGCGAAATGACTGATCCAGAAGGGTTGAATTTACTTGTGCTTACACAGCCAGACATTGATGATAATAATAAAGAGAAATATAAAGCAATATATGAATTGCTTTGTAAATGGAATGGGTGGTAGAAGTTGACTGACGATTTAAAAATAATACCGGTATCAGACGTTTTTGCCAACATCAATTACCTAGTGCCGATTTATCAACGTAATTATGCTTGGAGTGAAACGCAAATAGTACAATTGATTGAAGATATTGAGAGCTCTATTGACGATTCTAATAAAAACTACTTTTTAGGTAATTTGATTGTTAATCAAACGGATAACAATGTTTACGAAGTAATTGATGGTCAGCAGCGATTAACGACTTTATATCTTCTTGAGAAGTATTTAGGTGTTGTATTTGCGAAAGAAGCGTTGCGATTTGAGGCTCGTGAAAAATCAAATCGTACCCTTTCATATATTAGCGACAGCAGTAATCCGGAATTAATTGAAGAATTATCATCACCAGAAATCTTGAATGGTTTTCAAATCGTTGATGACTACTTCAAGAATAAAAATATCGACAAAAACAGCTTTATTCAAAAGTTGAAACGAGTTTTTCTTATTCGAGTTCAAGTCCCGCAGAACATAGATTTGAACCATTATTTTGAAATTATGAATACCCGTGGAGAACAATTGGAACTTCATGAAATTGCTAAAGCTAAGTTGTTAGAAGTACTTGAAAGTGATCAAGAAAAAAATATAGCAGCGATGATTTGGGAAAAATGTTCTGATATGAATTCGTATATTCAGATGAATTGTGATGTGAATGTGCGAAGAAGCATCTTTACTGAGAACTGGAGCAGTCTTTGTCAATCAATTAAGGATTTTGATTCGATAAAAATTAAAATATCGACAGGGAATGAATTAGCAGATAAAAAATCTTTGATTGATATCTTGAGAGATAATAGAATGCTTAATGTGTCAACCACACAATCCGAAAATGAGAATGAACGTTTTGAATCAACTATTTCATTTCCAAACTTTTTATTGCAAGTCAATGCTGTCATGAGAAAACTCGGAGAAGAAGATGTAAGTCTTGATGATAAACACTTCCTTAATAATCTATCTTGGGCATGGTCAACACCTGAAAAAGCAAAAGATTTCTTGTTTCATTTATTGAAGTGTCGAGTGCTATTTGACAAGTATGTGTTAAAACGTGAGTTTGCTAGAGATTACAAAGAAACGGGTAAATGGTCCCTACAACGTTTAGAAAAATATCGTGATAACAAGAAAAATAGCGATAAACCCAAATACGTTGGTACATTGGGGGATGAAGCTAATGATAATAAGAAGCTAAGAACACTTCAATCTTGTTTGCGTATTACTTATACATCACCAAAAACTATGCACTGGATTTCGGTTGTTTTATCTAATTTGTTAGAAAACGAGGCAGCTGACATTATTACTTTGTTAGAAAACTATTGTAAGAAGAAGGTTGTTGATTCAGATTATCAAAACAGGAATGGTTTTGGAGTCGAACGAATTGTATTTTCTTATCTTGATTATTTAATTTATCGAGACGGTTATTCATATGATGGAAAAGAAATCATATCACCATTTCAAGATGATTGGCAATTTCAGTTTAGAAGTTCCATCGAACATTTCCAGCCGCAACATCCAGTCGAAGGAGAAGGTTGGGAACAAGCTGACTTGAACGGCTTTGGTAATCTAGCTTTAATAACGGTTTCGGGGAACTCTAAGTTTTCTAACCTGCCTCCTGCTGGAAAAATCAATTCATATCCGAGTATCATCAATCAAAGTCTGAAATTAAAAATCATGGAAAAAATAACAAGACTCGGCGATGGGAAGTGGACAGAAGAAAAGGCAAGTAAACATCAAGATGAAATGTACAGCATTTTGAAAAATAAAGGCTAGAACACTACTCAAGGCATTGTAGTCCAAGGGCGCGTGGGCTCAAGAGTATTTAACTTGACACAAATCCTTGAGACAGAGCAGCTGACTAGAACACAGGGCTTGCTGAATGACTTAGGGCAAAGACATGGGGTTAATTAAGAGTTTATATATTCTTAAGAAACTTAATAGAAAAGAGACAGGAGGAAGAAAATATGTATCTTAACCCGAGAGATGAAGAAATAATTAATGCAATAATAACTGATCAGCGCGTGAGCATTCAAGCGGCAGTTTATGCAGCCTATGTGCAATTAACGCCAAGTAATAAAAAGCCTGTTTCACAAAGAGAATTTCATCAGATCTTCAAAGATAACTGGCAAGCATTCAATTCTTTGGAAATCGAAGACAATGAACAGGGTGTATAATTATTATTTATCGAGTTGTGAATGCTTTAGATCGTAATTATTTCAAAAACTTGTTTCCTAGTGAGGTTGCTATGCCACGAAAAGGTAGCAACTTCTTTTATAGCAATTAAAAACTATCATAAGATAAAGTTCATATTTCGGTAGAAGTAAATTCATTGTATTTTAATGCCCAAATATTTGATTGACTGTGCTTCTTTGTTTAACAACTATTGCACAGTACAACAATACTATTCAATAGAAACTGATATTCCACAATCGGGCGCCATTCTTGAGGATTGGCGCTCATTTTACAATATAAGGGCTATTTCGTTAAAGAGTGATATCTCCAATTTTTTACGAATACAGTGTTATAAATAAGTTTATCAAAAGTGGTGAGATAAATAGGAAAAAAATCCAATTTCTTTTTGGACAATGAGAAGGAAAAATGTATAATTAACAGGCTTCGGAGCGTGGGGTGTGTTTTCGCAGAAGATGAGACCCAGCTACTTATCTCAGAGGCACGAACTCCAGAGGATCACAAGAAAATGGTGGAAATGCGAGCCGAAGGTTTACCTCTTGAATATGTTGTTGGATACGCAGAGTTCTGTGAGTTGCGGATAGAAGTGGAACAAGGCGTTTTCGTGCCTCGCAAACGTACCGAGTTTCTTGTTCACCAGGCAGAAGCCCTGTCATGTTCTGGTGATATCGTAGTTGACCTATGTTGCGGTTCAGGTGCTGTGGGTGCAGCACTGGCGGCAGCTTTAGGACGAGCTGAATTGTATTCTGTTGACATTGACCCTGTCGCAGTCCGTTCCTACTGAGGCAATCAAGCTGCTCCCACACGAGTCTCGCCTATATGAACCGAAGGTGGCCCTTGACGGAGGAGAGGATGGACTTGACATTCAGCGAAGAATAGCAAAAGAAGCATTTCTCTGGCTAGCACCGGGAGGACATCTTTTGATAGAGACCAGCGAAATGCAGGCACCTCAGACCTTTAAAATCTTTTTAGGTGCGGGTCTTACCACAAAAGTGGCTAGAGACGAAGAACTGGACGCTACTGTCGTTATCGGATCAAACCCGTAAATATGTACTTAGTATTAATCACATATGAAATGATAATTTCTTAGCACTATACTAAAATTCTTATTCAATTATCTTCAGGTTACTTTAATAACGATATTCCGCAAAACGGGCGCTTTCCTGTAATAAGGAAAGTGCTTTTTCCATTTTAGGCCCAGATTGTTGAATAGCGTCAGGTTTATATAAAGTGAAAAGTTATAAACGGTGAAAATACAATTGAAATGGTTGTTAACGATACAATGGGAGTGATTCAATCATATTTAAAATAATTAAAATAAACCTTAATGTTAAAATTAAGGTAAAATAATTGACTTTTATTTAAAAAACAAAAAACATAACGTTTGGGAAACGTTATGTTTTTTGAAGGTTTAATTTTAAAAAAAATGGTTTTAAATTGATAAACCATGTAGTAAAAGTTTTTTTTGACTGCTGTTAAGGATAGAATTCGCGACAATTTCGGGATAATTTCTAAAAATCGAATTGCTTAAAATCCTAAGAGGATCTTTACGATCGAGTTTTAGTATTGTTCCTTTATAATCGTTAATAGCTCCGTCAATAACTTTATATATAACAAAACGGTCTTTAGAGTTACCAACATGAAGCATTCTATCAAGAACTACATTACCTGAAAAATCAACATCGAAGACTTTTTCAGTTTTTAACCAATGACTAGGAGCAGTGTGAGATTTTAAAACAAGTAAATATAAAAAATCTGACATTGATTCCAATGGAATTACATCAAAATGTTCTGTTGAAGAAACAGGTTTATCTTGAAGAGCCATCATGTTAATACCCCCTTCTTAGTTTATTATAAATTAAATGAATAGTAAATATTAAATATACACGAATTGATTTGAAAAGTAAAATATTAACTAAAAGATAATGTAGTATTCGTCCAGCAAAGTAAAACCATCTAATATGATATCTCTAGCTTCTTCAATTGAGCTTAAAACTCGAGTATCTTCAGGTTCCTCATCCCAATGGAAGAGTGTATGTCTATTTTTATGATAAAAATTGTAAAGTTTATTTACAAATGCGACTTTTCTCTCATCACCAAATTTTTCTGCATGTGCTGTTTGGAGCAAGTAATTATCATCAGAATCTGCAACGAAAAAGCCGAAGTTATTTTTCCCACTGGAAGTTACTGTAATAAGCCCGATTGATTTGAAAATCCCATGTAAATAGTAATCAATTGCTCTTAAAATGGGCATTGGTAAGTCGGAATAATCATATCTTACACCAGATATAGTTAAATTATACGCTGCTTGCTTTAAAGACATATCAAGTTTATTGGACGTATGTCTATAATTAGGAAGTACTTCATTAAATCTATCCTCTACGATTTGAGGATTAATTGTAACCATATTGAATGCATTTAAGGTTTCAACAACATCATCTTCATTTTCACATAATTGAAGTAATAATGTTAAGGTATATTGCATAAATGGTGAATCTTTCCCTTGAACTACAGTTCTTCCAGTGTCGTAACAGTTAATTACTACCCTATAATCATCAGATGTAAGCGTAAAATTGATACATCCCTGTCTTTCTGTATTGGTATACAATTTGAAATTAGGATTTTCAGATTGGATTAAATCAAAAATTAATTCTAATTCTTCTCGATCAATTCCGTAAATAGTTATACCACCATCTTTATTTGAACGAATTCCTTTTTTTAAGAGGGCGCCTTTAGCTAATTTATCTGCTATTTCATTAAAATTAATGCTAGAATGAGCTTTTACCTTATTAAAAGTTACAGTAATCCCCCTAGAAGCATTGTCAAATAAGGTTACATAATCTTTCGAAATATTTTTTTTGGCAGCCCAGTCTCTCTTAGCCCATTTTTCAATTCCTTCATAATCATAAGAAATAATAACATGTTCGTAACCTGATTCTTTAGCCCAGTTAATAGCATCAATACATGCAAACACTTCTCCCGGAACCTGACGTGATTCAATATATCTTTCATCGTTACCAGAAAATGATTTCTTCTTTAATACGTCGTTTTCTTTAACAGCAACCCAACCTGAACCATAAATTGGAGGGGTGTGTGAATACGATCCATCAACATAGATTTCTATACTATTATGCTGTTCTGTAATGGAAAATTCAGAAGTTTGGGTTGGGGATTTATGTATTTCTTCTTGCTCAACAACTGCCTGTATGTTGCCTGTATGTACTTCGTTTAAAACAGACTTACTGTTATTATCGAAGAATTTTTGAGCTTCTTTGTTAGTTTTAAACGATTTATAAATAGCTCCTGAGAACCCTTTAACTTGTTCTTCTGTTTCAGCCCAAGTCATATAAATACCCGGCCTTCGACCTACTTTAACTGCATAAAATTTACTCAACAATATCAACTCCCTTACTACTCATAATACCACTCAATTTCGACAAATATAAAGAAATCCTTCTAATAATAGTAAATAAAGATAAAAATGTAATTTTGGGTGTATATAAGGTATTTTTGTCTCCATTTGTATCGTCGCTAAATAATAAAATAAGTTATAAATAGAGGGGGTTAAAGAATATTATCAGATTTCTAAATCTATAAATATTCTATTGAGAAAAAGTAAACGATTATATTAGGAAAGGATGTTTCATAAACATGATTCTAGTGGGATTATCAAAAAAGATTTTTGAAACATATTCAAATTTAAACCTAAGTGGTATACAGAAGAGATATAAGCTTGAAATTTTTTTGAATTGTGAAGAATTGTACTTAAAGTAAAGGGTGCTTTTGTTCAATATCCCCCATTATGTAAAAGCCGAGAATATGCAAGTTTTTATTCATTTCTTGCTTATTCTCGGCTTTTTTACATTCAAAAATCATACTGCCAAAAACAACATCTTCAAATGCCAAATACATTCCGTATAGTAGAAAGAATCTTTTTGAAATCTTTATACTTTTACCAATAGTTATAACCTACTAAATGAACCAGTTTATAAGCTTCTAATTTACTTCCACCTTCCTTTAAAATCCTATAAGGGGTAAATTTTTTTTGGAAAAATTGCGGGAGGATGTAGGTTTGATAAAATTTGTTAATCTGAGCGTTTTATGCCCCACCCCCTTTATCAAAAAGGGTTTGACCATTAATTTTGTGCAGTGTTAATACGTATCGACCGAAACCAGTGCAACAGACAGTTTATGATGAACAAGATTTAATATTTATCTTTTGACTCCTACATTTGAAATATAAAGTAATTTAAATCCTACAAGGGTATTGCGACAGACTACCAAAAAAATTAGGGATATCCCCTTCGGGAAGCAGGTAGAAGCATTTTCTAATAGTTCATGTCATTAATAATTCAAAGTGGCTGGTTTATTATTTACTTTAATTTACGAATGAATAAGCATAATTAATACCATGATGAACAACTTGTTCAATGAAATGGCAATGAGCTATGAGCTATGAAATGGCAATGACCAATGACATACCAATGTAAAAGACTGAATTTTTTAAAAATACATTGTTAATAGTTATAAACGGTGGTAATATCCAAAAGGAAGTTAAGTAATATTAGTTTTAATTCATAAAAGAACTGATAAGGATATATAAAGTCGCCTAACGGCTCCAAGTTCTTTAGAATAAGAAAAATAAACATAGGAGGTATTACCATGAAATATCTTAAATGGGGATACAACAAGTTAACAGAAGAACAAGAGAATCAAATATGGAGTAGATTCCAAGATAGAAAATCGGTAAAAGATTTTATTGGGAATTTGGAACTCTTTTTTGATCAAATGCTTATTTTAAATGGTAAAGTCAGACCCAAGGGTCAAATGGAATTAGAGCTACTAATTATAGCCAGAACTGAAATGGAAACAATCATTAATAAAATTAGTGAAAATAACCAATTATCTTTGTTTACTGAAATTGAAATTCAAAAAATTAATAGGTTTCTAGAAATGAGTAATCTGGGGGCAAGAGGAAAATTATTAGCAGCTGGTATGTATCCCAAAGAAATTCCTTTTGGTAGAAGCATGCTAGGTTATGAAAACAAATCTCTAGAAGAAAAAAAGATACAAGAGCTTATAGAACATGGGCAAAGTCTTGGGATTAGTAGTATGGAAAGGTTTAAGAAGATATTGGAAAATAAAGACAGGCAAATAATACGTTACCAACAGGAAAGAGAAAAATTTTTTTATGAGATTGATTATTTGAGGGAAAGAGTACATATTTTAGAACAAATGCTAGCAGAAAAAGAAAATAACAACAATTCTCAGACTGAAAAATAATACTATCAAAATTTAAATACCCCTTATAAGGACGTTTTTAAGCCATCAAGGTCATTTGATTGTCGAGATGTATTAATGATGGTGCCTGACTTTATTTTAGTGTTAAAGGCTTACATTTTTGTCAAATACACCATAACTGAATCGATAATTTAAAAACGTCCTATTCTAATCTGAATTATCCAGAGTTATAAATCGAATATGGATAAACAAATTAATGAACCAGTGGAAAACGCAGCTTAGACGTCCTTGAAGCCTATTATACCCCAGTTAAAGCCAAGTGCTGCCACAAGCTCTCACACAAGGATACTGGCATTGTTGTAACACTTTAGAAGGAGCTGCAAGGGTAGTTTTGAGATGATTGGTGAGAATGAATTCACAACATCTTTGACAGTAAAGATTAATTGTCGACATTGAAGGTCCCAAAATTGCCGTCAAAAAAGTCTTTAGCAACAAAAGCATTGCTTCAACTTGAATAATTTACTTAAATAGTCAATTACCAGGTTTTATATTGGTTCATTAAACATGATTTCATATTCTTGTTTAATGTAATCATCATGGTTTTTAACATAAAACCGTTGTTAATACAAAACTAGATACAAAATTCACTTTAATCTTCTTCCAATGTTGCTGACCATGAACTATCTTTGTGGTTGTAAAATTTGAATGAATTTACGTGGACATTCGTTTCTTCTACCAACCATGAAAAAAGTCTATTGGTATAATTTGAACTAAAAAATACGAATGAATTAACAAAAGTACGAACGTATTGTGACAATTTCATGAACGTTTTTTTGAGTTGTACAAATACCCCAAGTTTTTCTGTTATTTATATATATAGAGGCACTTTTTGATACAAGGCCTTGAACCAACAAGAATCATAAGTAACATGGTAACTAATTCTAGAATTGGAAAAAGAGTATTAGCAAGATAACCTTGAAACAATAAGTCTCACATGAACCACAGGGAATCCTGTTACATGATCATACACATGTAACAGAATACATAGACATGAAAGATTCATGTGCCTAACGGGTCCATAGGGGAGAACTATGCCCAAAAAAGAGTCGTCCATGTAACCGAAGTGGACAAGAATCAAGATTCGGGATACAAGGCGTTGGTACCTTTATTTTAGAAGAACTAAAAGGCGCACGAGAATCAAGATTCAACATAACACAGTATCTATTTCTAAATAAAAAATCATGATACATATTCGTGATTTTTCTTAATGCGCGTTTTTACACATATTTGAATACTTGGTATATTATGGTATTAGAAATAAAGTGTTGATCTATATCCCTTTTTTGGATCTTATTGTCATCAATGAACAAAGTGGAAAAGGATTCATTCCGTCAAGATTTGTAACTCGCCAGTAGAAAGGTAAATGACACCTTTTTACATCTTGTTGAATAGAACAAACTGAGACACAATCAATATTATTATAATTCAATCGTTTAGCAATAAAACAGATTGTTTCTATGAAAAAAATATTTTGCAGATTGCCTTCAGCAAATATAAGTTTTATACTCTTAATATTTTCGATCTTCACCACATTTATTAGTTGTATAGAACTGCCTCGACTAAATTTCCCCTGACAAACTACGATACTTTAGCGTTTTGCCTCTTACAATTGGTATCCAACATACAATGAATTTTTGCGAATTTCCAAAATCATCAACGTAATTATGCCATCAGGCATTGATTAACATTTGTCAGTGTTTAATGGTACTTATTCACTTATCCTTTTCCTTGGTCAATTTTAGTTGTTGGTTTCGTTGTATTATAGCTACATTTTCATTATCCTTATTGAGATGTTCTATACTACTGAGTAATACACGAATTGGGCCCCGAGTGAATAAGGTAATGATCTATGGCATCATACAAGGTCCATTTTGGCTGATTGCGAAGTATGGAAGGGGTCCGTACCTTTTTATCCTTTAACTCTTGAATGATGCTTATATAACGTCTCAAATGATAATGGCTTCATTAGATAAATCTCTTTGTGAATGAGACAGATGAAGTAATCATGATATTCTAAAAATAAATTAAAGTAAATGTGTAGGATGAAGATGAATAGAGAATGTATTGTAGATATAGGATGATACATAAAAGGAGAGTGTTATATTGAATTTTATTTTTGAAGAGTGCCATGAAAATGAGGCTACACACGTTAAAGTTTTAGAAGATGAATCCAAACATTATAAATTTGTTAATGTAAGAGTTGGCAAAGTATATGAATTATTAAAGAACGATGATGAAGGCTTTGAAGGTGAAGAAATGATACGAGCTGATGACGGAAATTTTATTTGTAGTTTTTCATTATTTTTGAATGTAAAATGGTTGAAGATTAGCTCGTAATACAAGAGAAATTTGGAAATGTAGATATGAGAATTGAATTACAAGGAAAGACTTGTGGCATGTCTTCAATAAGATTTTATTCAAATAATAGTTTTTTATAACTTGGGGCAATTCAGCACCATTATTGAATATGAAGAAAAGCAAAGCGCGGAGAATAAAAGTAGCAAATTATAGCTTACATAGGATTCTAAATCCATGATATTAAAATTAAGTCCTGTGGGTAAAGGAGATATGAAACAAAAAGAGTCAAGAATTGCTCACTTTCCTTTGAGATTCTTGGCTCTTTTTTGTTATATTACTAGTGTTAAATTGGAATTAATCGATGTAATTTTATCGTGATAAAGAATATCTATTACTGGTGCGTTCACAGAGCTAAGAACTCAGTTTCTGGTTACTTAATAAGTGTATCCATATAGATAAGTTGGATAGATGTGGTATACCTCTGATTCAAGTATTCAATCTGCTGTTCGTTTTTTTTGCTGCTACTTTAAAAATGGTAAAGGTCTGCTCAATTAAGTTTCAACAAAACTTGTTAAATTACTCGATATCTACTTGTAAACGAATTAGGATTCTTTCAGCTACAGATGATTGAATTGGCTGGCTGGCCAACTTGCTAAGAAGAACGTAGCATTGTTCTCTTTCAGTTCTCGTCAATTCTACTCTTCCTGAAATTTGATGAATAACTTCAGCTGCATAATCTGCTACTTCTCTCCATGAATGATAATCGTGTTTTTGGGGATTTCTTGCATCTAACTCATCTGGGTTAGCAAGGATCCGAAGTATAAATAAATTAATTAATTCAACAGCATCAATTGAATGAATCATTTCAATCTTGTTTCTACTTATTCCAAAGATAACAGTAAAAACTTCTGGACGCTCGCCTTCAATTATTACTCTTTTCACCATTGAATAAATTGATTGCCACCATTTCAAGAGATCGGTGATTTTCATTTCTTTCTCGGGGTTAACTATCCAATGCATGGCAAAAAGTATTAAATCTTTTTCTCGATAACTTTCCTTCTGTTTGAGCTTTTCCCAAATACGAAGTAGCCAATCCCCATATTCATATGCAAGTTGATTATTGCTAACAGAAATACAAGCCACTTCTTTCAAGCCAAATACGATTCCAGTCAAGAAATCTACTTGATTCTTATCATCATCGAGTAATGGAAACTCTGAAGGTTTTGTTATAATGTCATCAACCAAGTTCCTTGCAAATAGTCGTTCATTTTTATGATTGGTCAACAAAGCCCGATAGCCGACAAGTTTTCCTAGTTTAGTTAAAAATTCATCAATAAACGGAATCGACTTTTTGCTCAATAATTTTCTTATCACCTGGTCTAATTGGGTATCAGTAAAACACTCTAAAAGCCGAATACCCCAGCTGAGGGCACTACCAGTTGTAGTATCTCCTAAAATGAGTTCTTCCAATAATTCGACTCTTTTCTTGTCAGTTCGAAACCAGTGCCACTCAGGAATCGCCAATACGCAAAGATATTGTTGATAAGGAAGAGTTTGGCTATAAACTTTTTTTATTTCAGTATAAACAATATCGAATATATCATCCCTATTACGAATAGTATCTTCTCTCATCACCTGTTCAAGTAAAAACAAGCTTTCTGTCCAAGAATCTGTGGGAATCATCATACTATGTCCCTGTGAAAAGTTTTCAGGTGTTTCTGGAAGGCTGCTGTGCTGCAGTAATGCCGTAGCAATTTGTGCAATCATGGTAGAGGTTTCAGCTGGAATAGGCAGTAATTCTGCACGATTAGCAGCAGTCTCAAGTTTCTCATGATAACTTTTTAGCAAATGCTGCAGCTCTCTAATTGGCCACGTATTAATTTTTAACTGATTCAGTGATGCGGCCAATCCTGGTAACACATGTTCAAGTAGAACGATAACATTATTAATTTTGTCCACTGAAGGTGAATTATTTGGATGCACAAGCTCATTCATCCGTTCATAAAACTTAATCATTAACTCTTTATCAATAGGATCGTCCCACTCTCCTACTGCACTTAAGATGTAGCGTTTATTATCACTTGAAGATACATTCTTCCAAACGGTACCATCAATTTCTTCTCTTGGGTCTCTAAGAATGGTGGAATACTCCTGTTCATGAAAATTCTTCAAGATAGATTTTAAATCTTCACTATCACTGATAGATATACTGGACAACAATATCCCTGCAACATACACACCATTTATGTAGTCAGAATGAGAAACATTGATCAAAATGCTATAAATCTGCATTATTTCTTCTTCTTTGACCGAATCCCACATTGTCTGAAACGTCCGAACCAACCAATAATGGCTTCCCCTTACATGATATATTCGTTCATCAAGAATCATTTCTTTTACTACTGAGAAGAGTTTTTCACCATTTTTCTCTTCTAAAAACAGCTGAATTAAAAAGATTCGAATACTAGCCAGAGGTGAATTTAAAATGAATGGAATAATCTGGTCTATGAAAAATTCAGGTTTTGTAGCCAGCCAATTTTTTAAACGCCGATGAACCCCTTTTAGAAGTTTAACCTCCATATCATTCTCATAGATACTATTCCAATAATAATAGCCAGATTGATCGTCAAGTAGCTTTTTGCCTGATTGTACCTCCACCTCTGAGCCTTGACGATAAGAAGCAATATAGTTTTCGTTTAAGTGTATGGCTAAAAGAAGATCAAGCGTAATGGGAAAAAAAGTGCATGGCAATTGGTCGATCAAAGGAGGAGCCTTGATACTATTGGTTCCTAATAATGACCAATCAATGACATAATACTCTAACATATTCTCAGAGGCTATTGTTTTATCCAAAGTAGGAAAATGCCCATCGTGAGATAGTCCTATTAATCTACAATATAATTCTCCCAACAGTTTGGAATAGCCTTTTTTTTCGGTTTGAACTCGATCCGCAAGTAATACTAAATATTCAAGAGCTGTGTGCCTTGTTCGCCCTGTGATTCTAAGAATTTCTTTTGATAGCCAGTCAATTACCAGTTCAAGATTTGCCCATCTGCATATAGTGGGAATGAGGTGCATCATCACCCATGAATCATTTTTTCTCAATTCGGTTTGAAATTTCCTTGCCTTTGTCCATTCTAAAATGGTATTTGCTATTAATTGGATATGGTTCCTTCCTTCATTGGCATGATTTTGTCGATAACCAGCTATAACTTCAAGATAATTAGCAAGCCGTTCTATTGTACCTTCTCCAATCCACGTTTGTTGTTCCACCCAAATTTTTGATGAGGACCAAGTTGAAAATACAGATACCCAGTCACTGTTCAAATGATATTGTGCTGAACGGATTAATGAATCGACGAAGTTGGGTTTAGGTTTTTTATTCCATTCTTTGATATTCATTGCCATATTCGGGAAAAGTCCTCCAAGGATACGAGCAATTTGTTCTTTTTCATGATCACTTGCATGGAAAACGTATTCTTCAATTGTGCACCCGTTTATATGGGACAATTCATTAACATCAGAAATAGCTTCTAATAATGCCCGTTGCGCACCAAACCGAATAATCACAGAAGACTGAACCGCATCTAATCTTGAAGCAATAATATCTGGATCTTCTTCACTTTCTTCTAGTATCCATTGTGCAATGGCAAAGTCTCGTAACAGAGAGTGGCGAAAATCGTAACGTGCCCGAGAGTTTACTCGTGTGATTAACCCCGACGATATTAATGATTCCAAAATTCCATCATCAATTTTCCCGGAGGGCACCCAATAATTTTTATTAGAAATTTGTTCGCAAGCTTCCTTAAGAACCTTCCAAATTTGAAGATGTTGTTCATTTAGAACAACATGTTCCCAATAAGCATTTAATAACCCGTGCCTTGTCTGAACATATTCCCCTGTTATAGAAGAGCCTGCAAATACACGGATAAAAATATCTAGATAAAGAGGGATTCTAATCAGAGTTTTGATACCTTTGCTAACATCTCGACTTATACCGTGCTGTTTTAATACAGACCTTACGACAGTTTCTGGCCATTCAGTCAAAAATAGTTTCTGCCATGTTTGCAAATTTTCCTTTAGCTTTCCTTGCTCGTTCCAATCTACTTTACGACATGTGACTACTCCCAAAAATCCCTCTCGCTGACTAACTGTGTGTAAAAGGGAAGATAGCATAGCTCGTTGTGGTTTCGCAATTTGATCTAATCCATCGACAAGTAGAATCAACCGTTTTTCGCATAATACTGCCAGATCTACTAATAAAAGAAGCGAACCTAAAAGAACAGATTTTTTCTCCTCTGATAGATAACTCACAACATCTTCGCTCATTAGCGAGAATATCTCAAATTTTGAAGAGGATGTATTTTTTAATTGTTTATTAAGCTCATATAAGGATCGTGATTTTCCATAACCAGCATCCGCTAAAAGAGCGATTGACTGTAGTTGTGTGTTCCAATCAATCTTAAAAATATTGTATTGTACTTCTTTTAATGATTTAGGTTGCAGACCTACTTCTTTCGTGAATTTGCCTTTCCAGTTGCTTAAGCAACCATGGTTATATTCATTCTTGAGTAACTGTGCAAGACGGAGGACATCGGAATCTTGTTCTAAAAATTTCTCTAATAATTTTATTTCACGAATCATTTGTGAAACAGTAAATAAATGAATTTTGTCAACCTCACTTGTAGCACAGTGGTTTACCCAGCCTTCAAGCTGATGCCGTAAAACGGAAGGTTCTGTTATAAATGTCAGCCTTTCAATCATCGATTCAACTTTCTGCTCCAATTCTTTACCGGAAACTAGAAAAAGCTTAAAACGAGCCAGTACAGATAAAGCAAATTCTTTGGAAACTTTACTTACTAATTTTCTTTCCCCAGAAGCTTTGGCTGAACAAATCCAATAAAGAGCCTCTTCAATCAATTGTTTTTCTTTTGCAACACGTTTAGGAGGTTCAAGAGGGACCGTCCATTTATTATAATCGTCAAAATTTGCTCGCTCGCTAAGCTGTGATAAAGCTTCAAATGCAGCAGGTAAATTATCTGAATTTATGACCAACCCTGGATATATGCTTTCTTTTTGTTCAACGTGAAAAATTTCTTCACGAATCCGCAGCCAAAAACTTACGCGGTCTTTTTGGCTAACAGCCCCGCTTTTCACCTCTAAAACAGTATGCTTTTCGTCTCCAATGACAAGAATGTCCCAATCTGTTGTCCCAGTAACTGGTGTGCGAGCTTCAACCCCAAATTGCTTTTCCTTATGTACCTTCCCTGCAATTTCATCTCTTTTTTGATTTGCAATATCCATAAAAACCTGGCGCAATAAATACAAATCTTGAAATCTAAACCCAAATCTTGATGTCTGTCCTGACATAATCCCACCTCTCAAATCATATTAGTTTCATTTTGAAGAAACGGTAGCGATAGATAAAGTTGATCAAAGGTCAATTAAATTTTAGCAAAAAAAGAAGCATTGGTTAACTCATGTTCCGAGTTTTTCCAAGCTTCTTTTATGTTATTTTCATGCCGATGTCATCAAGATAAAGAGTATCTATTAAGAATAGTAAATCCTGCTTGTGAATCAAAGAACTCTTCCGAATAATGGTACGGGTAATCTATCAGTTTGTTTTCACGAATGAATTCTTCGGCCTCATGATCCCATAAAATAGTAGGATCAGAAAGTGAACTATTAAACGATATCGGGCCAACATGTGAATTTAACGGATTCAATAGTGAATTCAAGTAGGCGGATGTCAATAATAGAATAAGTTCGCTCTGGGAAGGAAACAAGATTTCTAAATCATTTCTCCATATATCAGATAAATACAACAGATCATCAATTAATATAGGTACTTCTTCATTACTCCACTCATCATCGTTCTCATATAAATATTTTGGATCCAATATCTTTTTATTCAATTTGCACGTTAGCATGTAAATGGGAATATTTATAACCAGCTGAACATAACCGAATTTATGGTACTTATTAGGAAGTTCTAAAACTGCAAAATACACAGGCTTCTTTACACCACTGGATTTTTTCAAAGCATGCACAAATTGGTTAACCTTATGCTCAATACTATCAAAATCTGTAATTTTCATGGTGAATAGAGTATAATCGTCACCATTACCAAAGTTGGTTCTGAGGGTCCATTTTAAACCAAGCAATCCTTCTTCGGACACTTCACGTTCTAATCCTAATTGTTTAATAGGTTCGCAAGATTTATAGTCATATACATAAATATTATTGCCACAGTTAACAAGCTTAGTATATTCAGGCATGATTCAATTCTCCTTCAATCCAATTAAAAAGCACCTTTTTTGATATCTTGATACGTTTTCCAATCGTAATAACATGAAACTTTCCGGAATGAACTAACTCATAAGCTTGTTTTCGGCCAATTCCTAAAATTTGCTGCAAGTCAGATACATTTAACACATCTGGATAATTCTCATAGTCCTTGTACATAATCCATTATCTCCTTTACGTTCTCTACATAGTAATTGTGATACAGTATTTCACCGTACAGTTTGGAGTGGTATGAACCACTTTCAAGTTCTTTGATGTTGCATGAATTTATGTGTTCGTAAAAGTCTTCCAAATTGTTAATAATGATACTTAAAGGCTTTTTTAATCCATGTGATCTTAAATATTTCTTCTTGCCTGTTAATCTTTCATCCATGATACCTTTATTTAGGTAATAGATTATTTTTTTATTAGTGGTTGGATTAGATTTAATGACTTTTCGGTTAATCCATCCAAAGTCCCATAGCATTTCAAGATCATGCAACGGTATTTTTATTAGGTCGCATACAAAATGATAATGGACTGCACCAGAGCCTTGAAATTCAGTTACACCAATATATTTGAATGGTGGTAACTGTTTCTTTTCAAGATAATAATTAAGCCGCTTCTTAAAGTCGCAAAATTGTTTGTAACAAGCTTCTAAATCGGTAATGTCATGCTCCTTTGATGGCCTGAAGGTTAGTGTTAGAAATGCATATTGCTTGGGAAAATTGCATTCTAGTAGTCTCTTTATTTCAGCGCGAGCACGATTAATACTAATCTTTTTATTCGTATCATGAATCATTTTGTCAACTGATCCATAAGGTTTACGCCCACCTAATGATTTTCTTGATACAAGAGGTGGAGTTGATTGTTGCGAAACTTCCATTAATCTCCCACTTAATATTACCTTTGTATAAGATTTATTCATGTATCTTCCTCCTGTTACTTTCGTCAAATTAATCACTAAATATCATGTTATTTTTTTGCCACATGGCTCTTTTGTTACACCGGTGTTTATTGAAGTACTTCCTAGTAATATTATGTATTAGTTTTGGAAATTTCTTAAGTTTACTCTTGAAGCAATATGAATGGATTAGGATTAATATAGGTGTAAATAGTAGATGTATCTTTATATATTGAATTGATGCTATATTTATTAACGAATTGCTCGTATTAGCTATAAATCCTAAATACTAAGCCATTATGAACTAAAAAACCGACCAATCCGACTGAATAAGTGGACAAAGTATATTTAAAATATCGTGGAAGGAATATGCAAGGGATGATAAAGGGAGTTATTAAACCGTTATAAATATAGTGAAAATTGCTTTAACTACATAGACATTATTTTGAATCCTTTTTTAGATTCAATCGGCCGTAAACAGAATTTGTATAACTATTTTGGTTAATGCCTCCATTTACTCCCTCTCTTAATTTATCTTCCTAGCTGAAATACCTAAATTTCCCGTAAGTGGCAGAGGTAAAAGCAGGAAATAGTACCTAATATATCGAATGATAAAAGAAAAAAAGGTAAAGTGGTAAAATAATTTATTTTTAGAAACTATTTGTTTTAAGTATTTTTAATTTAGATGTTACATTACATAAATATTTTGTTAACATTAAAAGGGTAATTGTAAAAAACTTTGGAAATACACCTTTTCATGTTATTCAAATTGAACATAATGATAGAAATTTAATATGTTATTTTGTTGGTTTACGGAAAGGGATAGTGACTTTTGAATACTAGGGCAAAAGCGTCTATATAATCAATTGTGAAGTAAATATACAAAGTTTAAACGCATAAATGGGAGACTCTGTGATGATTAATATTAGAAAACTTGAGACCGAATTATGGGAATCAGCCGATTTGCTACGACAAGGTTCAAAACTAACTTCAAATGAATACTGTATGCCTGTTCTTGGATTAATTTTTCTTCGTTATGCATACAGCAGATTTAAGATGGTAGAAACAGAAATATTAAAAGATCGTCCTGTTCGCGGCGGTCGTGTGCTTCCAGTTGAACCAAAAGACTTTAAAACCAAAAATGCCTTATATTTACCGGAAGAAGCTAGATATAATTACTTGGTCACTCTCTCGGATGATGTAAACATAGGGAAAGCTGTCAATGATGCAATGGAGTTAATAGAGCAGCAAAGTCCTCAACTGGTCGGTATTCTTCCAAAAACATATACTTCTTTTAGAGATGAACTTTTGCGAGAACTATTACGCATCTTTAATAATAAAACGCTAGATGAAGTAGACGGCGATATTATTGGAAGGATTTATGAATATTTCCTCAGCAAATTCGCTCCAGCTGTCGCTTCAGATGATGGTGTGTTCTTTACTCCTAAATCATTGGTACAAATGATTGTAAACGTAATCGAACCAAAACGAGGCATTCTCCTTGATCCTGCTTGCGGAAGTGGCGGTATGTTTGTACAAACTGGTGATTTCGTAAATGCGAACGGAATTAGTGCTAACACTGCTATGACATTTTATGGTCAGGAAAAAGTTGAATACAATTCAAAGTTGTGTCTGATGAACATGGCAGTACATGGACTAAACGGAAACATCAAGTCCGGTGACGAAGCCAATACCTTTTATAGCGATGCGCATAATCTTGAAGGCAAATGTGATTATGTAATGGCAAATCCGCCTTTTAATGTAGACAAAGTTAAATCAGAAAGTGCATACAATGCTGGTAGATTGCCATTCGGTTTACCGAGTGTTAATGACAAGAAGGAAGTGTCCAATGCCAATTATCTTTGGATATCCTATTTTTATGCCTATCTTAATGAAACTGGCAGAGCTGGCTTTGTAATGCCGGCTTCAGCTACCGATAGTGGAGGAAAAGACAGGGAAATTCGCAAACAATTGCTTGAAAATGGCTCGGTAGATGTGATGCTTTCAGTAGGAAATAACTTTTTTTATACGAAATCTTTGCCGTGCACCTTATGGTTCCTTGATAAGGCTAAGAACGACGATATTATTGACAAAATGTTGTTTATCGATGCCAAAAATTATTACACCGTTGTTGATAGAACTTTGAATGAATGGAGTCCATGGCAGCTTAAAAACCTCAATGCAATTGTATGGCTGCATCGTGGAGAAACTGAGAAATATTTAAATTTACTCAAAGAGTATAAGCAAGAAATTTTGGGACGACTCACGGTACTCTTAGTAACTATGGAAAATGACCTTGCACTTTTGGAACGTTTCGCTGATCCTCTTAAAGAATTATATAAGGAAATCCAAACTGTATTAAAAGAAGCTTTCACATTGCAGAATTTATATACTTTGAATGACTTTCTTAAGAAATATATATCGGCCATGAATGAACAGTCAAAGGCTCTTTATTCTTATGGGGATGGTTTGGAAAAAGATGAGGTTAAAACGTATGTGCAAAAAATTAGTCAGGTCTTAACTACATGGACGCAATTTAAAAGGGGTACATCAGCTACTTTTGAATCAACAATTCAAGAAATTAAAACCTGTCGTAAAATAATCAAGGATGCTAAATGGCTTACTGAAAAATTTGGCGACGGGACTTATCAAGATGTGCTCGGTTTGTGTAAAAGTGCTTCACATTCTGAAATTGAAGAGAAAAATTATTCCTTTACTCCCGGTGTGTATGTGGGTGTTGCCCCTGTAGTTGAGACAGAAGATAATTTTGCGGAAAGAATGGTTGAGCTTCACAATGAACTTCTAACTCTTCAGACAGAAGAAAACGAGTTAATGGATAAAATTTTAGCTAACTTCGCGGGGTTGGGTTTATGATTTTTACTGATTTAATTGAGTTAAACCCGACAATTCCGTTTGAAAAGGGGAAGGAATACCCATTTATAGAAATGGCCAATGTAGATACTTACTCAAGAAGTCCAAAAGCTGTTGAAACTAAGAGATATTCTTCTGGGGTCAAGTTTCAAAAGGGAGACACAGTAATAGCAAGGATTGAACCTTGCCTTCAAAACGGAAAAGGATTTTTTGTAAACGAGTTGACATGTGGTTTCGGTTCAACTGAATTTCTCGTTTTTAGACCTAAATCCGAGGATGTGGATAATCGTTTTCTCTACTACTTTTTGCAGACTGACTATATACGAAAAAGTATGATCGCATCAATGACAGGTGCAACGGGTCGACAAAGAGTAAATAATAAAATTTTTGATTCCCTTGACATTACAATTCCAGACATTAGTACCCAGTGCCGTATTGCAGATATTCTCTCATCCTACGATGACTTAATTGAAAACAAGCAAAAACAAATTAAGTTGCTAGAGGAAGCTGCCATGGGGTTATATAAAGAATGGTTTGTAAAATTAAGATTTCCGGGATATGAGACCACCATTATTAAAGATGGAATACCGGATGGATGGAAAAAACTACCTTTGTCTGAAATATCGTCATTTAAATATGGAAAAATGCCTAAAAAAGAAAAAATTAGAGATAAGGGGTTTCCAGTATATTCAGGTTATAGAATCGTTGGATATTATGATGAGTTTATGTTTGAAAATGAAATGCTTATTGTTATCGCTAGAGGTGTAGGGGGAACAGGAGATGTAAAATTATCTCCAAAATACTGTTATTTAACTAATTTATCAATAGCATTTTTATTAAATGAGGAAACATATAAATACTACCTCTTTCAGTGTTTTAATCATAAAAATCTTAGAGAATTAGACACTGGGGCTGCACAATCGCAAATAACCATTGATAATTTGAGTAGATTCAAAGTGTTAATTCCTTCAGATGATTTATTAATAGAATTTAATGGTTTTATTTTCCCAATTCGAAGCAAAATTGACATTCTAGAGCAACAAATAAAAAAATTGACCGAGGCTCGCGACAAACTACTCCCTAGACTTATGAGCGGTGAAATAGAAGTGTAGAAAGAAGGTCTTATAATGAGCTGGGAATACTCCGAGAACATGTTAGTTCAAAATAGTTCTGGTAATCTACTACATGATACTTTGGGTTGGGATGTCGTCTATGCATACAATAAGGAGATATTGGGTGAAGGTGGAACAGTAGGCAGAAAAACATATAAAGAAATTGTCCTGGTGCGTTATCTCAAAAGAGCCCTTTTTGAGAACAACGACTGGCTTACGGACGAATTATGTGAAGAAGCCATTAAAAACCTGATGGCATATTCTTCTTCCAATTCTCTGATACAGATCAACCAAGAGAAATATGCTATGTTAAAAGATGGCATTCCTATTCAATTTAAAAAAACTAACAATGAATTTGAAATTCGGCGTGTTAAGGTATTTAACTTCAAAGAGCCGGAGAAAAATCATTTTCTAGCGGTAAAGGAAATGAAAATTCATGGTGATCTTTATCGTCGAAGAACAGATATTGTCGGGTTTGTTAATGGTATTCCACTTCTCTTTATTGAGCTTAAGAAGCAAAATGTAGATGTAAGAGATGCCTACGACTGTAACTATAGAGATTATCAAGATACAATTCCTCAATTATTTCATTTCAATGCCTTCCTGATGCTTTCAAATGGATTGGAAGCAAAGGTTGGTACGCTCGGAAGTAAGTATGACTTTTTTCACGAATGGAAACGTTTAAATGAGGAAGATGTCGGTTCTGTTGATTTAGAGACCATGCTTCTCGGTATTTGCCAAAAGAAAAATTTTATGGACTTATTTGAAAATTTCATACTCTTCGATAATTCAGGTGGTAGAACAGCAAAGATATTGGCGCGCAACCACCAGTTTCTTGGAGTAAACGATGCCATAGAGTCATATAAAGCACGCAAGATAAGAAAAGGAAAGTTGGGGGTATTTTGGCATACTCAAGGTAGTGGAAAAAGCTATTCTATGGTTTTTCTTTCACAAAAAATTCGCAGGAAATTCACAGGTTCTCCTACTTTCGTTATCTTGACTGACCGAGATGAACTTAATAAGCAGATTAGTGATACGTTTGAGGCTTGTGGATGTCTAGGTAATGTAGAAGCTAAGCAGTTTATTCCTTCAAGTGGTACAAGGTTAGTAGAAATGCTTAAAGGCAATCCAAGTTTTATTTTTACGCTCATTCACAAGTTTAATCAAACTGATGTTGAACCGATTATTCCAGATCATGACATCATTGTTTTGTCTGATGAGGCACACCGGACACAAAATGGTATTTTCGCTGATAATATGTGTGCATTACTCCCAACAGCATCAAGAATAGGATTTACCGGCACACCTCTTTTCGCATATGACAATATTACTGAACGTACTTTTGGAAGCTATATATCAATTTACGATTTCAAAAGAGCAGTCGAAGATGGCGCAACTGTACCACTTTATTACGAGAATCGAGCAGACATGCTAGATATTAAGAATCCTGAAATTAATGATGAGTTATTAAATGCCATTGAAGCAGCAGATTTGGATGTAAACCAGCAGGCAAAATTGGAACGTGAAATGGCCAAAGATATTCATATTCTTACTAGTAAGAAACGTCTAGATGAAATTGCACAAGATTTTGTTAATCACTATACCGAACTATGGACAACCGGCAAGGCAATGTTCGTTTGTGTTAATAAGATAACTGCTGTTCGAATGTACAACCTTGTTCAGGAATACTGGGATCGGAAAATTGCAGAAGTTGAAAAGGAACTTGAAGGGGCCACACAGCAAGAGCACATGGAAATCAGTCGTAAGCTACAATGGATGAAAGAGACAGAAATGGCTGTCATCATTAGCCAAGAACAGAATGAAATTGCCACATTTCAGAAATGGGGATTGGATATAAAACCACACCGCGAGAAGATGGAGAAACGAGAAATGGATAAAGATTTTAAAAATCCTGATCATCCATTCCGTATTGTGTTTGTCTGTGCAATGTGGCTAACTGGTTTTGATGTAAAATCATTATCTACTATCTATATGGACAAACCATTGAAGGCCCATACTCTGATGCAAACCATTGCCCGCGCTAATCGCGTCTACGAAGGCAAGAGTAATGGTTTAATCGTGGATTATGTTGGAGTTGTCAAAGCCCTTAGAAAGGCACTTGCTGATTATACTGCTAAAAAGGGAGGAGATACCTCTGACCCAACGCCTGACAAAGAAAAGTTACTGTTGCGAATTTTTGAATTACTAAAAGAGATTACGGATTACATGGCTGAGAAAGAGTTCAATTTGTCAAATCTTGTCCGTTCATCTGACTTTGTGAAGCTCGCGTTAGTAAGAGAAGGGGCCAATGTGATGTGTGTGTCTGCTGAAGTTAAGAAACGGTTTGAAATCATGGCAAGAGAACTATTCAAGCTATTTAAATATGTTGAGCGCAATGAAGTGTCTGATGACCATAGAGCGTATAAGAATGCAATAAGTGCAGTTTATGACCAGATGCAAGAGAAACGAAAACATTCCGACACTAGTGATCTGATGATTCAACTTCATAATATTGTCAGCGAATATATAATTGTTCTCGACGATTTTAAAGTATCTGAAGAAACTAAGAGGTTTGATATCAGTCGCATTGATTTTGAACGCTTGCAACAAGAATTTGCTAAAGCACGCAACAAGAATCTTTTGCTGAAAGACTTAAAAGACCTAGTTGAAGATCGTCTTGCAGAAATGATGAATCGAAATCCTGCTCGAATCAATTATTACGAACGTTACCAGAAAATCATTGAGGAATTTAATGCCGAACAGGATAAGGCAGTAATTGAAAAGACCTTTATTGATCTCACCAATTTTGTAAATGATCTCAATGATGAAGAAAAACGCTATGCTCGTGAAGGGTTCGATAGTGATGAGGAATTAGCAATTTATGATCTTCTCTTGAAAGATTCATTGACTACGAATGAAATTAAGAGAATAAAGCAGTTATCAAAAATATTACTGGAAAAAATTAAGGTAAAAATTGCTGAACTTGATCACTGGACAGATAAAGAAGAGACACAAGCTGCTGTAGATGTTCTAATAAGGGATACATTATGGAGTGAATTACCTGAAAGTTATGATGACTCGTCACTTACTTATTATCGACAAAAAGTATATGAATTTGTTTATACAGCATACCGAGCATCATGATGAAATAAGAGTGGAGGAGATTTATCTTCTCCTTTTTGTTTACACAAAAATTTTAAATCTAATTTATATTGTGGTTACCAGAAATGTAAAGTAGAACGATAATTAACATTGATGAATTGTATCAAAAATACTCATAATATTGTTACAGTTATAAATTAATGGTTTTTTTCAGCAAACAGGTCAATATCTTTTATCGAGCGTTATGTAATTTTGCTTTTAGTAAAAAATAATTTGGTTTTTAACATTAACAAAAATTTTTAATGCGAATGATATAATTAAAGTATTATTTTCAAGGAAACAGTTATTGCTATTCTTCAAAAATCAAATTCTTATAGGGCACTTTTAAAAACAAAAAAACAAATTTTCTAAAAGACTTTTGATTAATAATAATGGGAGGTTTTTAATGTATATTGAGTAATAAAAAATCCAAAAATTGAAAGGATTAATGGATTATGAATGCTGATTTGTATAAAAGACTTTTTAAAGCAATTTTCTCTGAGGATATAATTGCTTTAAAAAAAATAGCAGATGTCATTATTTCAAGTGAACGGCAGAACAACCATAATGTTTTAGCTAATTCTTTAGAAAAAATCAAGTACAATGAAAAACCCAAGGTGAAAAACGGATTTGCTAAATTCATAAATGAAAAAAACAGTAGTAGTAGTAGTAGTATGGGCGCTTTACCAACTAGTAAACGAAATAATATGCAGTTGGTTTCATATGTTCCACGTAATCAATTAAAGCATCATATGATTCTAAATAATGAAATTGAAAATAAACTTTTGTGTATTGAAAAGGAATATATGGCGAAAGAACGTCTTGCCAAGTTTAACCTAACACCAAAGAAAAAGGTTCTTTTGTATGGAGCACCTGGATGTGGGAAGACTCTTGCAGCGGAGAGATTGGCATGGAATTTAGGGCTACCTTTATTAAAGGTTAGGTTTGATTCATTATTGTCATCGTATTTTGGGGAATCAGCTTCAAATTTACGAGCTGTTTTTGATTTTTGTAAAAACGAACCTGTTGTTTTGTTACTTGATGAATGCGATTTTATTGCAAAGTCTAGAATAACTAGCCAAGATGTTGGAGAGGTGCCTCGAATTGTAAATATGCTGCTCATGCTATTGGATGAATATAATTCACCGGGTTTAGTAGTTGCTACTACAAATTTGAAAGTATCTCTTGATGAAGCACTATTTAGAAGATTTGATGTTGTCATTGAGATACCTAAACCATCTGTTGATGAAATAAAAAAATTACTTTATACTACATTTTCTGCAATGAATGTTAGCAAGGATATAGATTGGGATTCTCTTGCTAAACAACTTAATGGACATTCTGCAGCTAATATCGTTTCAATTGCACAAAATGCTGCTAAAAGTTGTATCTTGGAAGGCTCAAATATCGTGAAAAAAGAGCATATTTTAGGAGTAATTAAAGATATATCTATGAAATATTAGTGAGGTGGAACCATGCCAAATAGAGACGATTTTTCGCATCTTCCTTTACCATTAATTTTAACTGGCAAACCAAAAATAAGAGCCGTTGTACCACCAGATCCAAGAACTTTAGAAAACAGGGCAAATAGAAAAAATCATGGAGGGTATATTAAAGGGCAAACTTCACGGTTATCAAAATTTTGGAAGGAAAAACAAGAAGAGCGAATAAAAGAGCATTTACCAGAAATAAAAACTGGTATTCCTATTCTATTAGAAATTGATCCTAACAGTGATGTAAGTTTTCTAAAGGGCTTGGGTTTTGAAGTTATTTCTGAACTTGAAAATGGCTATGTAATTGTTTCAAATGGAGATACTGATTTTGCAGTTTTAAATCAAAAGACAGATGAGTTTATAAATGAAGTTTCGACAAGGTGTAATACACCTGCTCGTGTGTATGCTTTACACGAAGATGATTCTAGGTTAAAAAAAATCTTTGGAAAAAACTTAATGAAAATCTGGGAAACAATAAAAGATGACTATAAATATGACGTAGATGTCAGTATTAGTTGTTCAGGAAATATATTTAATTTGGAACAGCCACCACAAAAAGAAGAGGGAATGAATGAGCAAGAATATAAAGCTAGTGTAAGATATAGAAATTGGGAAAGAAAGTATTACCAGGCTTACGACGAGTGGGATCAATTAAAATTTGAACGTGAGCATCAATTCGAAAGTTTTATCCACCATTATAATGGTAAATTTATTGGATCTTATGTTGATAATGATCCCATTTTTTTAGAGCTATGTGATAGCTTCTCAGTAAGAGTAAATGTAAATGGAAAATGCTTAAAGGATTTAGTATATAACTTTTCACCCATATTTGAAATTGAATATGTTGGTGATTTATGCATTGGAAAATCAATGGAATCTCCTTTGGGTGAGGTAAATCCTAGTGTTACAATACTTCCTCCTGATGATGATGCTCCTATTGTTGCAGTTATTGATAGTGGAATCGAGGAAGCACATAAATACATAGAACCAGCAGTACTTGTTGCTGATTCAAAATGTTATGTTCAGGGAACAACATCTGTTTCAGATGAAGTGAAAGATGGAGGGCATGGTACAAGAGTAGCGGGGGCGATCCTGTATCCAGCTGGAATACCACAGGAAGGTACATATAAATTACCTTGTTACATTAGAAATGCCCGTGTTTTAAATGAAAACAACGAGCATTCGGTACAGTGCAGTATTTTTCCTCCACTTATTATAAAAAAGGTTGTAGATGAGTTTTCAAAAGTAGCTCAAAGAAAGACTAAGATTTTTAATCATTCTATCGCTGAAATTGGTTCATGCGAAATAAAACATATGTCACCATGGGCTGCAGAAATTGATGTGCAAAGTTATGAAAATGACATTCTATTTATTCAAGCCACTGGTAATATTTATGATAATACAATAAAAGATTTCTACAAAGATGGGTTTACGTATCCAAAGTATTTGTTTGAAGAACAATCTAGAATAGCAAATCCGGCACAGAGTATGCAGGCCTTAACAGTTGGATCTATTTCACATTCCAATTATGAAACAGAAGATGCAATAAGCATTGGATTTGAAAATGAACCTTCTGCATTTTCACGTACAGGTGCAGGGATTTGGAATTCTATTAAGCCTGATGTAGTAGAATATGGTGGAACATGGGTGAAAAACAAAGAAGGTGAAGAAATACAACTCACAACACCTCCAGAAGTTTGTCCTGAGCTGCTAAGAACTTCTCCTGAAGGTCCCGCATTTTCCAAAGATGCAATAGGTACATCTTTTGCTGCACCTAAAGTTGCATATATTGCTGCAGAAATTCAAAAATTATTTCCTACATCTTCAGCATTATTATATAGAGCCTTGATAGCACAATCTGCCAGATGGCCGATCAGTGTAAATAAAAAGTTTGAAAATGCACAGGACATTATTAGACATGTTGGATATGGTCTTCCCAATGTTATCAGAGCAACTCAAAATAATGAATATCGTATTACTTTGGTTACAGAGGAAACTTTATTTTTATCTGAAGGACAGGCTCATATTTTCAAAATACCTATACCAGAAGAATTGTCTGCTGTTGGTGAAGATTTTGATATTCTTATAGAAATTACATTATCTTATGCGGCGAAACCAAGAAATACAAGGAGAACGATAAGTAGATATTTATCTACTTGGCTCGACTGGAGATGTAGTAAAATAGGGGAAAGTATTGATTCTTTTGCAGAAAGAATTTTAATTACTGGTAGCTCAGTTGATGACGATGGAAACTTTAATTGGGTCATTGGTGAGCAAAGTAATCACGGTCAAGCAAAAGATTTTTCACGTTCTTATAGCTCACTCCAAAAAGATTGGACAATTATTAGGTCAAATCAGCTAACTGACGGTTTTTGTGTTGCAGTTCGTGGACATAAAGGTTGGGATGCGAATGAGCCAGCTAAATATTCTTTAGTAGTTAGTTTCGAAGCGATAAATCAAGATATAGAAATATACGAAAAAATACGTAATCTAATTGAAGTTGAAATTGATAACTTGGAACAAGAGATTGAAGTGGAAAATGTTGATAGGTAGGATAAAAAACGGTTGTTAAAATATGTTGAGCCAGGAATAGTCTTAAGAAGAGATTTAAAGTCGACTTCCAGACTCTTTAGGTTTACTTACAAAAAAATGTTAGGCTCATATAATTGAAAAAGATGAATAAATTTACTTTTTAATATGTTTTATGAGGTAAGTAAAACTACATCATTTATTAAAATTCTACTATTAGCAGTCAAAATCTATGAAGTGCGGTAACATTTGGGATGCTACAAAGCATCTGTGGCATCATTTTGGCAACAAACTAAAAATAACTATGGAATATTAACGATTGATTATTTATGAAAAAATGCCCAAGAATCCTTGATTATGAAGATTTTTGGGCATTATCGGTAACAAGAGGTAACAGTAAATAATTTACTACCCGACCTTGACAGGGTGGGGGTCACAGGTTCAAGCCCTGTACAGGTCATTGGGTGCCAAACCCGTAGAACCCTTCGGAACAAAGGGTTCTTTGATAAAAGACTGCTTCTTCGGGAGTGGTCTTTTTTATTGTTTTCTCCTGTATTTTTATACACTGCACAATGACTGCACAGAAATTGCACGAGACCGTCATCCTGTCTTACCGTGTCAATGCCTCCAAACATTCCATTTTGTATTTTTTTTGTCCATTACGTCCAGAATTGGTTATCGAAACAATCGGCTGTTTTCCGCTGCATTTCTTCATTGGGGTTTGGGAGTAAATATCAAGCGTAATCCCGACCCTTGAGTGCCCCAGGCATTGAGTAATTATATAAAAATCTTAATCTATCAATATTAACTTTTTATACTTTTGAAAAAAAACAACACTTTAAGAATATTCCCCCCTTAAGGTTCTATTTTTTGCTTAAGCAAAAGCAGTTTGAAAAAATTTTAGCCCTTCTCAATCGAGCGGGGATTTTTCCATTTCATTTACCAATTCAGTAATATCCAATCATTATTGTAATAACCTCCAAAATGTCCTCTACCTCGTTGAAAGGATTAAAGCAGAAAAAACTCTCTTCCAAATAATACGAGGGGAGATTTTATTTTGACTGCGGTATTGTGAAATATTTGCACTTTAAGCAGGTTTAAAATTAATTGGATTCCTTGAAATTTTTGAACCAAAGCTAACTGATATGAAAAACAGTTATTTTAAAATTTTCAAAATATTTTTTGTAACTTTTGTAGTTATTTGTTAGATTCTGTAGGATTTATTATAAATTAAATACATGTAAGCGCTAACTAAGATTTAACCTGCATTAATGGGCAGTAAGACTCAACTGATGGAAGTTTCACTTTAAATTAATCATACATATTTGGAGGAATGAATAATGAAGAAACTAACTACAAAGAAAAAAGTTGCTCTCACCGCACTAACATTACTGGCTCCAGGGATTATCATCATCTCTTCAAGTTACACCGATGCACCACATCATGTTGAGGCTAAACAGATTACAACATCTAATACAACCAATCCAGTTAAGAAAAAATTACCTAACATTAAAATTCTGGCAACGGGTGGTACCATTGCAGGAACGGGCTCTACTTCGGTTCAAACTACCGGCTATCAGGCAGGTGTCCTAACTCCAGATCAACTAATAGAAGCGGTTCCAGGGCTAAAAGATATTGCTAATATTTCAACTGAGCAGGTGGCACACATTGATTCTGGTATATCTAATACTGATGCTTTAATGGTCAAACTGGCGAAAGAGGTTCAAAAAGCATTGGACGATCCAGAGTGTGACGGAGTTGTTATCACCCACGGAACCGATACAATGGAGGAAACGGCTTACTTTCTCAACCAGACTGTTCATTCTGACAAACCGATCGTCTTGGTTGGCGCAATGCGTCCTTCTACGTCACTCTCTGCTGATGGTCCGTTGAACTTGTATAACGCTGTAACACTGGCTGGTTCCAAGGAAGCTCGCGACAAGGGAGTCTTGATTTCCATGAATGACAAGATCGGAAGCGCTCGAGACACATTTAAAACGAATACCACCGATGTTGATGCCTTCGAAAATCCGGATCTCGGCTCCCTCGGCTATATACAAGGCGGTAAACCTTACTTCTATAATGTGCCAATTAAAAAGCACACTACTGAGTCCGAGTTTGATATTCGCAAGATCGCCGAAGACAATCTGCCTCGTGTTGATATTGTTTATTCTCATGCCAATGATGATCGTGTGATGGTTGACGCTGCAGTTGCTGCTGGTGCGAAGGGAATTATCCATGCTGGTACAGGTAACGGTTCTATCAATGAAAAGACGCTTCCAGGTCTTCAGGATGCTGTGAAGAAGGGGGTTGTCGTCGTTCGTGACACCCGTGTACCAGAAGGAATGGTTACTCACGAACAAATCGACGCAGACAACCACTTCGTCAATTCTGGTAACACCAACCCCCAAAAGGCTCGTATCCTATTGATGTTGGCACTCACCAAAAACGAAGGTCCGAACAAGATCCAAGAGTACTTCAACGAATATTAAGATCGGGTTAGAATAGCCACTCATTTGAAGAGATGGTCAATATAATTTTTTGCAATCTGATTTTGACAGGGTGGGGGTCACAGGTTCAAGCCCTGTACAGGTCATTGGGTGCCAAACCCGCAGAACCCTTCGGAACAGAGGGTTCTTTGATAAAAGACTGCTTCTTCGGAAGTGGTCTTTTTTATTGTTTTTCCTCTGTATTTTTATACACTGCACAATGACTGCACAAAAATTGCACGAGACGGTCATCCTGTCTTACCTAGTCAATACTTCCATCCATTCGTTTTTGTATTTTTTTGTCCATTACGTCCAGAATTGGTTATCGAAGCGATCAGCTGTTTTTCGCTGCATTTCTTCATTGGTATGGGAGTAAATATCAAGGGTAATCCCAACTCTTGAATGCCCTAATCGTTCACTGACCACTTTTGGATTTTCACCCATCCGCATTAACATCCTTGCGTGTGTATGCCTCAAATTGTGAAATGGAATCTCCGGGACATTGGCTTTTTTCATTAATATTTTATATTTGCGCAGTAGATTGCGCGGTTCAAGATAACCACCCGTTTTCGATGGGATCACTAAACCCAGCTTATTTTCCTTTTGCTCTTGCTTGTATTTCTTTAAAACATATAGAGCACTGGGAGAGAGAAAGACATCACGGTTTGAATTAGCAGTTTTGCCATCCTTGATAAACAAACCTTTTGACTTTGTCCGGGTTAACGATTCCTCCACATGGATGACACCTTTTTCTAAGTCAACGTTTTTCCATCTTAGCGCAAGAATTTCTCCACGGCGCATTACTTTTGATTAATCCCCATTTAACTGCCTTCTGCAAAGATTTAGATATGACATCGTGAATTTTGCGAACAGTAGCAGGTGCCATTCCAGTTCTGCTTCTTTTTTCGTGAGAAAGCCGCCACGGTAAACTTGCTTACGTTTCCCTGTGACTGGGTTTTTTCCGATATCGGTACGAAAAGCCCAAGTTTTTCCGGTTTTGATGACTGACATGATGTGTTTTCCCCCTTAAGCTAATTGTTTGTTGGTTTGATTTTAATATTTTTGGAAATCCATTGAAGATATTTAAAGTTTCATATTTTTCCTGTATATACTGATCAATACTTACATTAACAGCTATATTAGTCCCTCGAACCTTCGCCTTTTCCCAATCGTCCTTTGACACTAAATATTCTTCAAAATCCTTTTGTAATCGACTACTATTAACCCAAATATCACCAGAACGGATATAGTTTTTGAGTCCTGTTAAGGCAGCTATTTCATAATATTGAAGGTTAATGTTACTTTCATCATCAAAAACATGTTTTTGCCAACTTTCAGGAACAAAATTTAAAGGTGAACCGTCAGGGATTGGCGTTTGGTAGCAGCCTTTGTGGATACCTGCCGGATTAATAAAAGAACATCCGCAGAAATAATTTCTACTTGTTACTTTTTAGATAACCAAATTTGGGAAACAATCGAATAATTTCCAAAGTAAGGGGGAAACTTTAACCAAATAATTTTATAAAAATTATTTGGTAAGGGGAATAGTATGATGAAAAAAGTTCGTAAGACGAGGCCTTTAAAAAGAGCCATCCAGGAATTAGAGAGTACCAGCATACTACCCCAGAATGCTCAAAATGAGGTACTCGTACCGGATATATCCGTAAATGAACAAGTCTTAAAACAAGTTTTTGAAAATTGTTCTGACATTATCTTTCGTCCGATTCTGATTCATAGGAAAACGAAAATTCTTTTGATTTACATAGATGGATTAGTGGATACAAAAATAATAGAACAGGTGTTTTTGAAACCGATGTTGTTTGAAGACATGGCTAATGGATTAGATAATTTTGGTTCAACAGGGGAAATCATCCAAGATCGGCTTATCGCTTTTGCTCAAGTAAAAGTGGTTTCAAATATGCGTGAGGTGATAAACGGGGTATTGAAAGCGAATATTGCCGTTCTAACAGATGGGAATGATCAGGGGCTAGTTGCTGATTTAAAAGGGTTTGAAAAACGCAGCATTGAAGAACCCAGTGCGGAAGTTTCTGTTCGGGGTCCCGGGAAGGATTTACGGAAACACTCAGGGTCAATACGAGTCTTGTGCGCCGCAGAATTCGGAGCCCGAGACTAAAAATGGAACCCTATACGATTGGGGAATTAACGCAGACGGATATAGCCATTACCTATATTGAGGGGATTGCTCCAAATTCAGTTTTGGAAGAAGTTCGCAAAAGGGTTCAGCGAATTCAAATTGATGGGGTTTTAGATTCAGCTTTCATTGAAGAGTTTATCGAGGATCTTCCTTTTTCTCCCTTTCCTCAAGTTCAGAATACCGAGCGTCCGGATGTTGTGTGTGCAAGCCTATTAGAGGGAAAAGTCGCCATATTAGTGGATAACACCCCTTTTGTTCTGATCGTTCCTATGACGTTCTGGGCAGGAGTACAAGCAGCAGAGGATTATTATGAACGATCCATCTACGCAACCTTTGTTCGATGGATACGTTTTGTATTAATAAATATCTCATTAGTTCTCCCATCTCTTTACGTTGCGATTACAACCTATCATCCGCAATTAATCCCGACAACGTTGCTCATCAGCATTGCGGCAGCACGGGAAGGAGTTCCTTTCCCTGCGCTCGTAGAAGCGTTAATGATGGAATTTTTGTTTGAAGGATTAAGGGAAGCGGGCATTCGTTTGCCAAAACCGATTGGATCTGCGGTCAGTATCGTAGGAGCGCTTGTCATTGGACAAGCTGCCGTGCAGGCCGGAATTATTTCGGCTCCTATGGTCATTATTGTCGCAACCACCGGAATTGCGTCGTTTTCTTTTCCGCGATACAACATGGGAACAGCCTATCGGATGCTGCGATTCCCGATGCTGCTATTGGCTGGCATTGTGGGGTTGTTTGGAATTGCATGTGGAATCCTTACTATGATCATACATCTCAGTAACATACGCTCCTTTGGTATTCCATATCTAAGTCCAGTTGCCCCTCAGATTCCTCGTGAACTGAAGGATGTATTGATTCGGGCACCTCGATGGAACATGACCCATCGTCCCTCGCTAATATCAGGGAAAGAGAAAATACGCACACCAGTCGGTCGACAACCCGGCCCGAAACGAGGGGAGCAGACAGAATGATCCGACACAAGTCGTTTTGTCTTATCCTGGTCTTTTCTTTATTTTTCTTAACAGGCTGCTGGGACCGCATGGAATTAAACGATCTTGCAATTGAATTGGGATGGGGACTTGATCAAGCGAAGAAAAACAAGGTCCAAATCAGTGCTCAATTTATCATCCCTTCGAAAATTGGATTAGGGCAGACCGGAAGAAGTGGATCAGGAAAGACTGTTTTTATAGAATCAGGAACTGGAAAGGATACTCTTTCAGCTGTAGAGAATATGCAGAAAAAATTATCAAGAGAAGTTTTTAGAGGGCATCGGCGTGTTATCGTAATTGGAGAAAAGTTGGCGAGGCGAGGTCTCGCTTCCATTTTAGATACGTATAGCCGCGATCCTGATATTCGATTACGAACAGATATGCTTATCGTAAAGGGGAGCACAGCGAAGGATTTTCTTGAAGCATCCTATCCTTTAGAAGATATCCCGGCGCTCGGGGCACTGAAAGAACACAACCAAGTGGGGGGGCTGGGAGATACATCTTTATTAAATTTTATTATTGCCTCCATGAGTGAAGGAATCACTCCAGTCTTGCCCGTTATTGAACTGATCCCTAGTTCTAAAAAACAAGAACGAAAGAGTATCAAAGGATTTCAAATGGCAGGTCTTGCGATTTTTAACAAAGACCTTAAATTGATTGGGACCTTAAATATAAATGAAAGTAAAAACTATCTTTGGCTGATCAATCGCTTAACCAAACAGTCCATTACGGTAGATGTGCCACAAGGCAATGGAATTGCCAGTTTATCATTATTAAAAATGAACAGCAAAATCAAACCCATTATTCAAGGTAAAACCGTCAAGTGTAACATTGTTCTTTCTGGTGTAGGATCTATCCGGGAGAACAATACAAATTTAGATCTTACACAATCGAAAAGCCTCACTCGTTTACAACATATATTGGAAAAAAAGGCCGAAAAACAAGCTCTTCAAACGATTGGAAAGGTTCAAAAACAATATGGAACCGATATCTTTGGCTTTGGAGAGGTCATTCATCAAAAATATCCATCCCAATGGAAGGGGCTAAAGAAAAACTGGGCCAGCCATTTCCGAAAGGCAGAGGTCTCGGTCCAAGCAAACCTGACCATTCGTCGGGTAGGTCTGACCGGACCATCGTTACAGCTCAAGAAAAATTAAACGAATAAGGAGATATGAGGATTGTGGCAAAATCAATGAAAATCTCTGGGTCACAAATTTTTTGGATGATGTATACATTTGAAGTGGGAAATTCTATTCTTCTTACCCTATCATCTACGATCCGTGCTGCCAAACAAGATGCATGGATCTCGATGATGGTTGCGGGGACGGTTGGAGTTGCCATTACTTTTTTGGCAACCACACTCAGTAAGCTGTACCCGAAACAAACCATGATTGAATTTAGTCAAACGATTCTCGGTAAATGGCTTGGAAAGCTGCTCATGATTCCTTTTCTCCTTTATTGGTACCCATCAATGGGGGTAATCGTTCGTGAATTTGGTGATTTCATTATTACTGCATTGTTTCATAAAACCCCTATATGGATCATTGTATTGATGACCATTTTACTGCTTATTTTTATCATCTACCAAGGCGGGATAGAAGGCATAGGGCGTTTAAGTGAAATCGTTGGTCCAATGGTGCTTTTGATGATCGTAGTCTTAATCAGTTTAAATTTGGGCAATATGAATTGGCATTATATGCTGCCTGTTTATCAAGATACCGGATGGCTGCCAATCCTTAAAGGTTCTTATACCCCCATGGCCTCCTTTTTTGGTGAATCTGTCATGATGACCATGTTTGTCTTTTTTATGGATAAACCGGAACAAGCATCATCACAGGCGATGTGGGGAATAGGGGTGGCCGTTTTCATGGTGACCATCGGAACATTGGCGGTAATTTTCACATTCGGCCGGTTCTGCCTTCAAGACTTTTGTTTCCGTTTTACGATATGAGCCGATTCATCTCCGTCATGGAATTCATTCAAAATGTGGATATTCTGATTGTCATTATTTGGTTTTTTAGTATCTTTATTAAGCTGTCGCTATATATGTTTCTTGCTTGTTATGGAACGGCTCAATGGTTTAACTTAAAGGATTGGCGCAAGGTTGTGTGGTTTCTTTCTCCTATTGTGTTTATTTTGGCAGTGTCGATTAAAAATATCCAAATATTCTCCCAGTATTATGACAAGTTTTTCTTGCTGCCATTTGTATTCCCCGTTAACATGATTGGGATTCCCTTGCTATTGTTGGTTGTTGGCGTGATTCGAAGAAAATATGCCTATACCCAATAAGGGTTCTACCATTCTTTCAAACATTCTGGCTATAGAATTGATGCCTCTTATAGTGTTTATGGAAAGGGTCCGTAACTATTTCAAGGATTGCAGATTGGAATACACTTTATGGAAATACGATGGATTTAAGCGGCACTTTTTTCCGTTCAAATACCAAAGCGCCTATGAAATTATCGGGCCTGTCATGGTTGGGCCATCTAGCTCTCATACCGCGGAGGCTGTCCGCATCGGTAATATTGCACACCAGTTGTTAAACGAAAAACCATTATATGTAAGGTTTTCGTTAATGGGGTCCTTCGCCGAAACCTATCAAGGCCATGGGACAGACCTGGCGCTAATAGCCGGTGTGATGGGGCTTTCGACCATGGATGATTGTTGCCGTAATCTTTTCTCCGATATCAGGGATAGACTGGATCTTAATGTTGTGGATAAATTTTATTTCTATTTGGGATTAGCTTGCGGGAATATTGCAAATATCTTAAACCCCAACACAATTGTTATTGGTGGAGGAGTATCAGCCGCTGGAGAAATGCTGATCAATGGAGTACAGGAATACTTTAATAAGTTTGCATTTCCTCAAGTAAGAACAAGTACGAAAATTAAACTGGTACAGTTAAGAAATGATGCCGGGGTAATTGGAGCGGCATCGTTAGATAAACACTCATGATAATGTATTTTAGATAAATAATAGAATAATAAATAAATTTAGAAATTTTAAAATTGTTATTGAGAAAAAGAATTAGCTTTGCTAGAATTAAAAAAGTATCGGAGAAGTTTTTTGCTCAAGTGGGACATAAAATGTCATATGTGGTCAAAAAAAGTCCATCGGTATGTAATTCGCAAAAGTATCGGATCGATGACAAAGGAAAAAGTGACAGTTTCAAACATTCAAGGGCAATAAAACAAATAGTAAATTACATAGCGAAAAAGATATTTTACTTTAAAAGAGGTGGTGTAATTGAAATCAAAAGAAGAAATCCTTGAGGATTTAAAAAAAGAATTGCTTAGAATTGGTTCAACGAACCAAGTTCAGTATGATTTGTTAAGAAGAAAAGGCCAAGTTTTAAGTACGACTATTTGCCGCAGGTTAAAACTAAGTTGGGTTGAAGCTGTTGAACGGACAGGTTTAAAGCGCAATAAAACAAGTTGATTTTAAGAATATCCACATTTTAATTACTTTATATAAATCAGAATTTAGGAGGATTCATGATATGACGTTAGTTTCAATGAAAGAGATGTTAGACAAAGCTTTAAAGGAAAGTTATGCGGTTGGGCAATTCAATATCAATAACCTTGAATGGACTCAAGCGATTCTAGCAGCTGCTGAGGAAGAAAAAGCACCTGTGATTCTTGGGGTTTCTGAAGGTGCAGCACGTCATATGGGCGGTTTTTCCGTAGTAACTGCAATGGTAAAAGCACTAATTGCAGAAATGAATATTATAGTTCCAGTAGCGATTCATTTGGACCATGGCTCCAGCGTTGAAAAATGTAAAGCAGCCATTGATGCTGGATTTACTTCAGTGATGATCGACGCTTCCCATCATACATTTGAAGAAAACGTGAAAGTAACACAGCAAGTAGTGGAATATGCACATGAACGCGGCATCTCTGTAGAAGCTGAATTGGGAACAGTTGGCGGACAAGAAGACGATGTGATTGCCGATGGTGTTATTTATGCAGACCCGAAAGAATGTAAGGAGCTTGTTAGACGTACAGGTATTGATTGCTTGGCACCAGCATTAGGCTCTGTTCATGGTCCATACAAAGGGGAGCCAAATTTAGGCTTTAAGGAAATGGAAGAGATTTGTAAAACCATTGAACTTCCGTTAGTTTTACATGGAGGTACCGGTATTCCTACTGATCAAATCAA
This sequence comes from Neobacillus sp. PS3-12, assembly GCF_030915385.1. GTDB lineage: Bacteria > Bacillota > Bacilli > Bacillales > Cytobacillaceae > JAEVLT01. Next base: position 3,975,670 of record NZ_CP133268.1, read on the forward strand.
AAAATCCATCTCATTAGGAACAGCAAAGATAAATGTAAATACAGAAAATCAAATCGCCTTTACAAATACTGTTCGAGAGGTATTAAATACAAATTCCGACGTATATGATCCAAGGAAATATATAGGTCCAGGACGTGAAGCGATTAAAGAAACTGTTATTGGGAAAATACGAGAGTTTGGTTCATCGGGTAAAGCGCTCTGAAAAACTGCTTCCTCCTCTTGAGGAAGCTTTTTGTATTCGCCCACTATTTTTTTATAAACTATCATCTTAAATATAGTAAATTAATAAGAAATATTATAGGAAGGAAACAAACTAGAATGACATATAAAATGATTGTCCTGGATTTAGATGATACCTTGCTGCGTGATGATTTGACAATCTCACTGCGGACAAAGCAATCTCTCATGGAAGCGCAGGAAGCGGGTGTAAAAGTAGTGCTGGCTTCTGGACGCCCAACAATCGCGATGCTGCCCATTGCCGAAGAACTGTGTTTAAAAGAATACGGCAGCTTCATTCTTTCATTTAACGGAGGAAAAATTATCAGTTGCCAAACAGGTGATGAATGGTTTAAGTCTACATTGCCAATTGAGACAGTTCATCAATTATACGAAATCAGCCGCCGTGAAAATGTGTGGATTCATACGTATGTCGGCGAGACAATTATTACGGAAGAATCAAATCAGTTTACAGATATTGAAGGAGTAATAACAAAGCTTGAAATAAAGGTGGTCGACAGTTTTATCGATACAGTGACAGTGCCTGTTGTCAAGGTATTAATGCTTCAAGAACCTTCGATTCTCGCAAAAGTGGAAAATAAACTACAAAAGGAATTTGCAGGAAGCCTAAGTATTATGCGATCAAAACCGTTCTTTTTGGAGTTTACTGAGGCGGGTGTAACAAAGGGAACAAGCTTAAACAGCCTCATTCAACGGCTTGGCATTAACCGAGATGAAGTCATTGCGATTGGTGACAGCAATAATGATCTGTCAATGATACAATTTGCAGGTCTTGGGGTTGCAATGGGTAATGCATCTGAAGAGATAAAAGCCCAGGCTGATTTTGTAACAGATACCAATATGAATGACGGCGTTGCTAAAGTAGTTGAGGATTTTATCCTAAAAAACGTGCTAGCAAAGACTTAAATGAATACAGACCACTTGCTCACCATCTTGTTAACACATTTGCTAACGTACTTATTTTTTTGAGCTATATTTATTTAACACAGTTTATTTTGCCACCCCATAAAGCCTAAATAAGTAAGCATTTATTTACTTATTTATTTAAGTTTAATTAGTTTGATTTTGATTCATAAGATTGACAGGGTGGGGGTCACAGGTTCAAGCCCTGTACAGGTCATCAAATAAAAAAAGCGTCAAACCTTTGGAATGAACAAGGGTTTGACGCTTTTTTATTTCGTTCCTTTTTTGGACTCATCCACCTAATCAGGTGAAATTGCACATTTTTTGTACAAATGCTGCACTTTTATTTTTGCATGATTGCGTATATTTTTTTTAGCTTGTTAGGGAGGTATCACCTATTTCATTGTCAAATTGTTTTAAAAAATCGACAAATGCGTTAACTGCAGCCAATGAAAGCGACCTTTCTCTATAAAGGATCCATGTGTTTCTTGTCAAAGGTTTATTATTCTTTTTGGGTAATTTTATTTTGTGAACGTCGTCGTCTTTTTTTAAACAAATTGATGGAAGAATGGCATAACCTAAACCCATGAGAACCATTTCTTTACAAGTATCAATTCTGTCTACCTCCATTCTCACGATAGGTGACTGGTCAAACGTTTCCTGCCACCAATTATCGATTAATGTCTTTTGGGTTTGGTCTGTTTCATAATTAATTCTTGGCAGACTTGGTAATTCCCTTATATTTTGTATTGGTTTTTTCGATACAATTAGCATAGGCTCTTGACGAAATAAATATTTTTCTTCTGGCCAGATATGATTTCCTCTGACTATACCAACGTGAACTTCTTCTTTATGAAGCAAGTGGTTAATTTCAGCGCTCCACCCAGTTTTGACATTAACTTCTACATTAGGATACTGACTTATGAATTCATTTAAAATAGCAGGAAGTTCGTATCTCGCAAAAATGCCGGAAACTCCGATTCTTAATGCTCCTCTAATTTCCTTGCCCATGTTTTGTACGAATTCTTTTGTATTCCGAAGCTGCAAGGTCATGCTTCTAGCATATTGGGCTATATATTCGCCTTGTGCTGTGAATTCTACTCCTCTTTTTCCTCTGGCAACAATCATTGTTCCGAATTCCTTTTCCAATTGCTGTAAACGATAGGTCAACGCAGGTTGAGAAATGTAAAGTTTTTCTGCGGCCTTCGTAATATTTCTCTCCTCAAAGATTGTTTGGAGAATGACCCAATCCTTCTCATCCATTGAACCAGTTCCCCCTTATTATAAGATGTATTTATCTCATTTTAGTAAATAGGCAAATTATTTCTATAATTCATACTATACTAAAATTATTTATTTTCCAATATAAAAATACAATTTATTTGGTCTTTGCTATAAAAAGGTAGTGGTTTATTTTGATGTTTTTCAGAAACAACAAAGTAAATTGTTTCTGAAAGCAAATTGTTAAGTAGTTTCTACTAATTAGAAATACGGAAATTTGTAAAAGGTTCTTTTCCAAAGTAATGAAAGTTCTGATAATCGTTATGCTGATATTGTTTTATCTTGCATATCCAATATAAGAACTTTTTATGTAAACATAAAAAGATTTTATGGAGATTAATAAATATTCAATATTTTTTCTATTCTTTATATTGTGATAACTTTTATATAGCGCTATTGAAAAGACTGCAGTTGACAAATCAGAAGGGGAGGAATGTAACTAGTATGAAAACAAAATGGAGGAATTATCATGAATAATTTGGGCCTTAATATAGCAAATCGTATGGATCGGCTGCCTATTTCTTCACTTCACAAGAAAATTATTTTTGCTTTAGCTGTTGCTTACTTCTTTGAATTCGCAGATTTGAATACGTTTTCATACGCTTCACCCGCCTTGGTGAAACAATGGCATTTACCATTAAATATTATCGCAGCCATTAACTCCAGTGCCTTTTTCGGAATGTTTTTAGGAGCCTCTGTAGGGGGATGGCTTGGTGATAAGGCCGGCAGAAAGAAATCAATCATTATTTCACTTATTCTATTATCTGTATTCTCCGCTTTGAATGCGCTTTCTTGGGATGTTTGGTCGCTAGCTATTTCCCGCTTTGTAACAGGGATGGCTACTTCTGCTTTATTAGTTAATGCGAATACGTATATTATCGAGTTCTTTCCAAAAGCTGTTCGCGGTAAGTATCAAGGCTTGGCTGTTGCGATCGGGATCACGGGTATTCCGATTACCGGTTATGTCTCCAGTTGGGTAATACCAATGGCAGACTATGGATGGCGCCTCGTGTTTGTATGGGGAGCATTCGGGGTCTTTGCATTATTCGGTATTGTTAAAATGTTTGAATTGCCGCGTTGGTATGAAATGAGAGGACAAGTAAATAAAGCAAAAGAAACTTTAGAACAAATTGAAAGAATAGTGGCAAGAGAAAAAGGGCCCCTAGCTAAACCGGAACCAGAAGTAATGGCTGCTCCGATAACAACAGGAAAGATGTCTGATATTTTCAAGGGAATTTACCTTAAACGCACGGTCATTCTTATTAGTGTCTGGATCCTTCAAACTATTGCTTTCTACGGCTTTGGATCCTGGGTTCCAACATTATTAGTAAAACAAGGGATTGGACTTTCCCACTCCTTGCTTTACAGTACATTAATTACTTTAGGTGCACCATTAGGGTCCTTAACCGGTGCAATGATTTCTGACCGTTTTGAGAGGAAAACAAATATTATTGCCTCCTGTTTCTTCATTGCCATTGCAGTATTTTTATTCGGAGCTTCGTTAAATCCTGTGATGATTGTTGTATTCGGCTTCCTTATTAACTATATCGAAAGAACCTTCTCTTCTAACCTTTATACGTATACATCAGAACTTTATGGAACAGAGGTACGTTCCTTTGGACAAGGGTTAACGTACGGGATCGGAAGAGCTTCCAATGTAATCGGGCCTTTTATTATTAGTTTTGTTTACACAGGCTACGGATATTTAAATGTATTTATTTTGATTTCACTTGTTTGGGCTGCAACAGCAGTCGCAATATTCTTTGGACCAAAAACTTCTAAGCGAAGCCTGGAAGAAATCAATGGAACCCAGTCTTCGAATTCCTACTCAGCATCATCTAATCTCTAATATTGATAGTTTACTATTATGGAACCTTTAAAAAGAAGCTAATTCAGTTATTAGCTTCTTTTTTTCTGGAAATTCAAATCAGAAGACACATCATTTATCATAAAAATTTTCAATGAACTTATATAAATTATTGATATTTTTTTTATTATAAAAATTATAATATGCTTATTTTAAAGGATCTTCATCATACAAGGACCAATTAAATGGAGGGGATATCAATGTGGATTATCACTGTTTATTCAAACGATAAAGGCATTACAATATATGAATTTGACACCGAAAAGGAAGCAAGAGAAGCCTTAAAGGATGTTAAGGGTTATAAAATTCTTTCAGAAATTATTTATTTAAATGAACCAACTCCAGCTTTGGTAGCTGTTTAATATTTTTGTGGATGGATAGAGCTTTCAACAAATGGTTTACGGACCAAGCTTTAGGGATCAACCTAAAGCTTTTTTGCGTCGTTTTTAAAGACCTTGTTATCATAAAATTTTTCAATGAACTTATATAAATTTCCAATATTTTTTTTATTGTAAAAACTATAATATGATCATTTTGTAACCAGCAAACGGGACAGCTGCTCTCGATGCCAGCATGCTAGGAGAAAACTGAGAATTCTAGAAGGAGGCACGCATATTGAATCTTAAAGAAAAGGTATTGCAGCTTTATAGGAGTTTAAATCAAAAGTAGTAACGAAAATCTAACAAACAATGGTGAACATGATATGTGGTCTTTCAACTTAACTGAAAAGATTGTAAACCTTCAATCGCATGTAGAAATGGATCAGCTGGAGGAATTTATCGAGAAACAGAATTTATCTCTGGATCGGGATGTTGAATATACAATTGCTATATTTGATGGTCAAAAGATAGTGGCTACAGGTTCCTTTGGTGGAAGAATTCTAAAATGCATTGCTGTCGATGAGGACTATAAGAACATGGGGTTGTCTGCAAAACTTGTCACCCATCTTGTCCACGAGGCCTATTCAAGAGGAAAATCACACCTCTTTATCTATACAATGCCGGAAAACAAGACAATATTCTCTCACTTGGGGTTTTATTCAGTCGCCGAAGTTCCTTCAAAGGTCGTTCTATTGGAAAACCGCCCTGCGGGGATTAAAAACTACTTGAAACAAATCATCCGAGAAAAAGAAGAAGTTATCCCTGATGCAGGGAGCAAGAATCGTGCAGGAGCTGTCATAGTAAATTGCAATCCGTTTACTTTAGGGCATCAGTACCTGATCGAGTATGCAGCGTCCAAATGCGAAACGCTCCATATTTTTATTCTTGACGAGGACAAGTCAAGTTTTCCTTCAGCAGTAAGATACAGGCTTGTAAAAGAAGGAGTTAAACACTTGGATAATGTTGTTCTTCATTCTGGAAAGGATTATATCATATCGGATGCAACTTTCCCATCCTACTTTATCAAAGAGTTCCATGATGTGGTCGAAACCCATGCGTGGCTGGACATAGACATATTTGGACGCTGTATTGCTCCGGCACTTGGAATTAAAAAAAGGTTTGTTGGTGAGGAACCTTACTGCAAGGTTACATCAAGGTATAACTCGATTATGCAAGAAATCCTCCCTGCCCATGATATTGAGGTTCAGGTTATTCCAAGGATGTTATATGAAAAGGAACCGATTAGCGCTTCAAGAGTAAGGGAACTGATCCATGCAGGGAAGCTTGACGAAGTGAAGAAGCTGGTTCCCGAAACAACGTATCAATTTCTTTTATCCCCTGACGCAGAGGAGATTATCAAGCGGATTATGAAAGGCCATAAACGACATTAATGGAGGTTGAAGAAAAATGTTGATGTTGCCAGAAAAAATAAAAGTTTTGGATGTAGGAATTGCAGGGACGCTTGAGTCAAGCGATATCACCATTCATATTGAAAAAAATGAAGGTAAAGGAATCGAACTTGAACTCAAAAGCACTGTCGCTAATCAGTTTGGTAAACAAATTAAAAAGGTGATTCTAGAGACATTATTAGAGTTAGGGGTAGAGAATGCATTAGTCCTGGCGAATGATAAAGGGGCTTTAGATTGCACCATCCGGGCTAGAGTTAGGACGGCAGTAAGCAGGGCCGCCCATCAAAATTGTTTCCCCTGGGGGGTGAAATAAGTGGGCCGACTGAGAAGGAGTATGTTGTATGTACCAGGAAACAATCCAGGGATGATTAGGGACGCTCATATCTATGGATCGGACGCCATCATGTTTGACTTGGAAGATTCAGTTTCCCTTAATGAAAAAGACGCAGCGAGACTTTTAGTCTATGAAGCGCTGAGAACTTGTGATTTTGGACGAACGGAAGTTGTGGTCCGCGTAAATGGTTTACATACACCTTATGGCAGAGCTGATTTTGAAGCTATGGTCAGAGCAATGCCAGATGTGATCCGACTGCCTAAAACCGAGACACCAGAAGATGTAGTGGAAGCTGATCAATTAATTACACAGATTGAAAAGGAAAATGGCATCGAACTGGGGACCATCAAACTTATTGCGGCTGTTGAAAGCGCTTTGGGAGTTATTAATGCTTATAAAATTGCAAAGGCGAGTTCGCGGCTTATTGGAATTGCAATAGGAGCTGAGGATTTTGTAACTGACCTAAAAACCACAAGGTCCCCAGATGGGATTGAATTACTCGCTGCAAGGAGTCAAATCCTCTTTGCGGCACGGGCTGCAGGAATAGATGCCTTGGATACTGTTTTTTCCGATGTGAATGATGAAGAAGGATTTATCCGCGAAGTTAGACTTATCAAACAACTGGGGTTTGATGGGAAATCCCTTATTAATCCACGCCAAATTAATATTTTGCATCATATCTATGCACCAACGGAAGAGGAAATTCAGAAATCCATTCGGGTTATCGAAGCAGCGAAGGAAGCGGAGAAAAGAGGATCGGGTGTTATTAGCATGGACGGTAAAATGGTTGACAAGCCCATCATCGAAAGAGCATATCGTGTCCTTGAACTGGCTGATGCTGTATATAGAGAAAGTATAGAGGAGGTGTGGCAATAATGTTTAATAGAGTTGGACGGAATAAACCGGTAGAGATTTTTGGACTCGGAGCATTGCCACTGTTTGATTCAAATGGATTGGTGAAAAATACACAGCGTTCTAAAGACCGCCTTAAGAATCCTGATCGAAATAAAATCCTTGATTCTATTGAAACAGCGATTCGTGAAACAGGCTTAAAAGATGGGATGACGATTTCCTTCCATCATCATTTTCGAAATGGTGATTATATCATTAATATGGTTCTGAATGCCATTTCACGTATGGGAATTAAGGATCTTGTTTTAGCACCAAGCTCTCTTTCGGGCATCCATGCACCATTGATTCATCATATCAAAAGAGGAGTGATTCGGAGGATTGAGACAAGCGGACTGCGAGGTGAATTGGCTGATGCTATTTCAAACGGCTTGATGGACATACCCATTGTGATCAATTCTCATGGCGGCAGAGCCAGGGCGATCACCTCAGGAGAATTGCCAATTGATGTTGCCTTTTTAGGTGTGCCATCCTGCGACCCTGCCGGCAATGCAAATGGATATGCAAGGGACAATTCAGCGGCAGCAGAGTGCGGTTCATTGGGATATGCCAAGGTGGATGCCCAACATGCTAAAAAAGTAGTTTTAATCACGGATCATTTGGTCGAATATCCTAATACACCTTTCGCTATACCTGAGTCTCAGGTTGATTATATCGTGGTTGTGGATTCAATCGGTGATCCAAAAGGAATTATGTCGGGAGCAACCCGTTTTACCAAGAATCCCAAAGATTTGCTAATCGCTCAGAATGTAGCCGAAGTTATAGCTGCTTCAGGCTATTTCATAGACGGATTTTCACTGCAAACAGGATCAGGCGGAGCTTCTCTGGCTGCAACAAGATTTTTAAGAGAAAAGATGATTGAGAGAAATATTAAAGCGAGCTTTGCGTTGGGCGGGATTACAGGTCAGATTGTTGCTCTCCATGAGGAAGGACTAATTAAAAGATTACTAGATGTACAAGGCTTTGACCTTAAAGCGGACGAATCGCTAAAAAATAATCGCTTCCACCAACAGATTGATGCTGAGTATTATGCAAGTCCTGATAATCCGGGAAGTGCAGTAAATCAATTAGACATAACAGTGTTAAGCGCATTAGAAGTCGATCTTGATTTTAATGTGAACGTCATCACTGGGTCTGACGGTGTCATTCGCGGTGCTTCAGGCGGACACTGTGATTCAGCTGCAGGTGCAGCCTGCTCAATTATTGTCGCTCCACTCATTAGGGGCAGGATGCCAACTATTCTCGATAGGGTGCATACGGTAGTCACCCCGGGCTGCTCTATTGATGTATTGGTTACCGACCAAGGGATTGCTGTGAATCCTCGAAGGCAGGATTTGTATCATAACCTAAAAAAAGCAAATCTGCCGGTTATATCCATTGAAGTACTCAAGGCAAAAGCCAATCAAATAGTCGGAATTCCAGAACCAATCAAGGTTGAAGATAAGATTGTCGGTGTGGTTAAGTATCGGGATGGCTCAGTGATTGATGTGATTCACCAGGTAAAGAAGGAGTATTGAAGATGACTGCAACCCATCAAATAACGCTTGAGCAATTATTAGAGGCTCGTGAGCTTAGGGCAGCCCATCAGAAGGAATTAATTGAGAAATACAGATTGCCATTGGTATCATTCACAGTGAATATGCCAGGTGCGAGCAAGAAAACGCCAGACAGCTCCATTATTTTTCGTGAGGGCTGCAATGCACTGGTGAAAAGACTCAAGGAGACCGACTGCGTATTGGAGTATTACGTTTCTAAAGATCCAGATACTGGATTTGAGGCGTTCTTTGTGGTGAAAACCGATGAACTGTCTTTAAAAGCACTTATGCTTGAGATTGAGAATGACCATTCACTTGGCCGGCTGTTTGATTTAGATGTCATTGGGATTGATGGAATGCCTATTTCCAGGGAAACCTTAGGTAATTTAAAACGTAAATGCCTGCTCTGTAAACAGGATGCCCATATTTGCGGGCGGAACGGAGGACATACAACAGAGGCACTCATTGAGAAGATCCATAGTATGGTTGATTCTTATATAAAAATTATCACTTAAATTAGATATGAAGGCCAAACTCCGATAATCCTCTAGGAAAATTATGGGGTTTGGTCATATTAATAGTATGTTTGCAAGCTTGAAAGGAGAAATAGATTAAACATGGATGAATCTTGGATGCAAACTATTTCGCAAAAAGCGCTGCGTGCTTTACTTTATGAGGTTTCAGCAAGCCCCAAACCCGGGCTTGTAGACAGATTCAACCAAGGGGCACATTCCGATATGGATTTCTTTACGTTTATAGATAGTAGTTCTACACTGAGTAACTATTTCACTTACTGTGTTGCGGAAGGCGTAAAGTACTCGGGGAAAAATCCTGAAGAACTGTTTCAAACCTTAAGAGGCCTTGGGATTAATGCTGAAAAAGAGATGTTTGAGGCAACGGATGGTGTAAATACTCATAAGGGCCTGATTTTTTCTTTAGGTGTCATTTGTGCCGCAGCTTCTTGCACCATCATTGAAAAAGAATCCGAAGGTGTGGAGATCGAGATGATCTGTGAAAAGGTTTCTCTAATGACGCAGGGGTTGTGTTTAAGGGAACTAACTTTTATGAACAAGTCCGAAGGCCTTTCTTACGGGGAAAAACTATTTCTGAAATATGGTCTGAGGGGTATACGTGGAGAAGTAGAAAGCGGTTTTGCTACCGTGCGCAATTACTCTCTTCCTGTACTAAGGAAATTAAAATCTTTAAAATCCTTTCATATCAACGATATTCTGGTGCAGATACTCCTTCATCTAATGGCGGTAAACGAGGATACCAATATCGTTGCAAGACATGATTTAAAAACGTTGGAATATGTTCAATGTTATGCCCAACAGGTACTGGATCTAGGAGGTATGTTAACACCAAAAGGTATGGAGATGGTGTTTGAAATGGACAAGGAATTTATTCGAAGAAACATCAGTCCGGGAGGATCAGCAGATCTTTTGGCAGTAACCGTTATGTTGGACCTTCTGTTACAGGGATTACCTTTTTCTGGTTCGAGTATCCAGCGAAATTGTGTGGTATAAATAAAAAAGTATGATGTTATTACCTACGTTAAATCATACGCATATTTATTAAAAATTTTCAATCTTCCAAATTTAATTTATTCTTTATTTTATTTTAAATTAGTAATTCAAGAATCCTTTTATCTAAACAGTATATAAATTTTTTTCTTTATCATAAAAGGTATTTATGATTGTTAATAAACAATCAATATTTTTTTTATTCTTTATATTATGATAACTTTTAATTATCAAATTTGATAAGAATTAACTGTTGAAGAACATAAAAAGGGGGGGTTTTCATGAATAAATCCAGCGGCCTTAATATAGCAAATCGGATGGATCGGTTGCCTTTTTCTTCGATTCACAAAAAGGTTCTTATTCCTTTATCTATTGCCTATTTTTTTGAGTACGCCGATTTAAATACGTTTTCATATGCATCTCCCGCTTTGGTAAAACAATGGCACTTGCCTTTAAGTGTTATAGCAACTATCAACTCCATTGCCTTCTTTGGAATGTTTTTAGGGGCCTCAGTTGGCGGTTGGCTTGGCGATAAGATAGGAAGAAAGAAAGCTATTATTATTTCTCTTCTATTGTTATCTTTTTTTCGGCGGTGAATGCGCTTTCGTGGGATGCCTGGTCACTGGCCATTTCCAGATTTATTACCGGAATGGCGACCTCGTCATTAATTGTTAATGCAAACACGTATATTATCGAATTCTTTCCGAAAGCAACTCGCGGTAAGTTTCAAGGGCTGGCAATCGCTATTGGTACAACGGGTATTCCAGTTACAGGCTGGGTTTCCAGATATTTGATCCCTCTTGGAGATTGGGGTTGGAGACTCGTATTTGTTTGGGGAGCATTAGGAATTTTCGCCATATTTAGTATAGCAAAATTGTTTGAGTTACCGCGATGGTATGAAATGAAAGGGCAGGCAAATAAGGCAAAAGAAGTAATGGAAAAACTTGAAAAAGTCGCCGCAAGTGAAAAGGGGCCTTTAGCTAAGCCTGCGCTTGAGGTATCCAATCATACCGTAACAAAAGGGAAAATGTCTGATGTTTTTAAGGGAATTTACCTTAAACGTACAATCATTCTTATTAGTGTATGGGTCTTTCAAACAATCGCATTTTACGGATTTGGTTCCTGGGTTCCAACATTGCTGGTAAAACAGGGGATAGGACTTACTGATTCCTTGGTTTACAGTACACTAATTACTCTGGGTGCTCCAATAGGATCGTTAGCCGGTGCACTTATTTCTGATCGCTTTGAGAGAAAAACAAATATCATTTTCACCTGTTTCTTCATTGCAATTGCGGTATTTTTATTCGGGGCAACACTAAGTCCTGTACTAATTGTTGTATTTGGTTTCTTCATAAATTTTATCGAAAGAACTTTCTCTTCCAATCTTTACACGTATACATCAGAACTTTATGGAACGGACGTACGTTCTTTTGGCCAGGGGATAACATACGGCATTGGTAGATTTTCTAATGTTTTGGGACCATTTGTTATTAGTTTTGTTTACACGGGTTTTGGATATTTACATGTATTTATTTTGATTTCACTTGTTTGGGTTGCATCAGGATTAGCCGTATTCTTTGGACCTCGAACCTCTAAAAGGAGCTTGGAGGAAATCAATGGAATGAAGTCAGATAATCCCTATTCGGCAGCACAAAATCTCTAATACTTACAAAACAGTAGACTTGCTGGTCAGATTCAGTTCTTCGTTTGAGTAGTTAGAGATGAATTAGTCGAACTTAAACATAATATTTTTTTAAAATTATAGTTTTTCAAAAGAAAGACAATGGAGGTTAAAGTATGTTTGATTATGGTCAATTACACAAGATTCCAACTGTTATTATGAGAGGGGGGACAAGTAAGGGACTCATCCTAAGAAGATCCGACCTCCCTGCAGATGAAGTATTAAGGGATGGGGTCATCTTAAGGATTTATGGCAGTCCTGACAACAGCCAAATTGATGGTTTGGGTGGCGGAACCTCAACAACTAGTAAATTAGCAATTGTTGGTCCATCCTCCCATCCTGATGCAAATATTGATTATACTTTTGGTCAGGTGAGCCTGGATCGCCAAGTGGTTGACTATAATGTTACCTGTGGAAATTTTGTGACTGCAGTAGGCTTGTATGCTATCGAAGAAGGTTATGTTCCATTAACTGAACCCATTACTTCCGTTAAAATATACAACACAAATACAAAAAAACTCATTGTTGCAGAAATACCTGTAAAAAATGGCCAAATTCAATATGAGGGGGGATTTTCTATTGCCGGCGTTCCTGGTTTATCGTCCAGAATCATGCTTAACTTTTTAGATGCGGGAGGAACCTTTACAGGAAAAACACTCCCTACCAATAGCCCAACAGATATCATCAAGTTAGACAATGGCAAGGAATATGAGGTAAGTATTGTTGATTGTGTTAATACACTTGTGTTCGTGCGGGCAGAAGATGTTGGACAAACAGGAGCCGAGCTTCCCAATGAAGTAAACGGAAATACTGAATTACTTAATACCCTAGAGCAAATTCGTGTTAAAGTCGGGATTAAGATCGGCCTCATTCAAGAAGGTGAAAATGTCACTCCTTCAACCCATGCATTGCCGAAAATCGCCATGGTTTCGAAGCCAAAAGAGTATACAACAGTCAATCAACAGCTTGTAAAACAAGAAGATGTCGATGTTCTTTCGCGCTATATTACGATGGGATCTCTTCATAGGGCACATGCTGTGAGCGGAGCGATGGCTCTTGCGGCAGCAGCCAAAATTAATGGAACGATCCCAAATCATATTGTTTCAAATACCCACGCTGGTATTAATGTGGGACATCCATCGGGAACGTTATATGCTGATGCAACCGTAGAGAAAATCGGAGAAGAGTGGTTGGTGGCACAGGCAGGAAATGGCCGGACTGCAAGGAGATTAATGGAAGGCTACGCATATGTACCTGCCTCCATTTTCGTTGGCAAAAAGGACACGATGATGGCTTGAGCAGTTTTCATATTTCTAGTTCTCGATTTATTGGATTTAAGAAAAGGAGTATTACTTCTTTTCTTTTTTTGACAAGTAAAATTCGTAATCTCTATTTCTCTTGTAATTGCTTAACCAATTAGTTAGCTAAAAGGTTAATTTGAAAGGAGTTTTAAAATATGGAGACTGATGTTTTAGTAGTCGGCGGAGGGAACGCTGCTCTCTCTGCTGCACTGTCAGCCCGCGACCAAGGGGCAAAGGTGCTGGTCATTGAACGGGCTCCTAAATTTTATCGAGGCGGAAATAGCCGACTAACCCGGGATTATAGGGTGATGAATACACGTGAGAACAAGTATATGACAGGCACGTATCCTGAGGAAGAATTCATGGAGGATTTAAGGCGTGTTGCAGGAGGGGAAATAAATGAATCCATTGCAAGATTAGTTGTGCGTAAATCCGAAGAACTTCCGGACTGGCTTAACAAGCAGGGGATTCAATGGCAGCCCGCACTGTCTGGAACCCTTCATTTAGGAAGAACGAATATCTTTCAACTTGGCGGCGGCAAGGCGGTGATGAATTCCTACTATCAAACGGCTAAGGAAAAAGGGGTAGAAGTCTGGTACGATTCAATGCTTGAAGATATAGAAATGAATGGTACTGAGTTCAAGGCTGCAAAAGTTCGCAGGAACAACAGAATCGAGACCATCAATGCAAAAGCTATCATATTTGCTTCAGGTGGTTTTGAAGCAAATATAGAATGGCACAAACGTTACTGGGGAGAGGCTGCTGAGAATTTTATCATTCGTGGTACCCCATATAATCAAGGGAATGTTCTTGAAATGCTTCTTAATAAAGGGGCTGCCCAGGTCGGAGAACCAGATGCGTTTCACGCAGTCGCAGTTGATGGCAGGGCTCCAAAGTTTGACGGAGGAATTGTTACCCGTCTTGACAGTGTTCCATTTGGGATTGTCGTAAATAAAAAGGGTGAGCGGTTCTATGACGAGGGAGAAGATTTCTGGCCAAAACGATATGCTATTTGGGGTGGACTCATTGCCCGGCAGCCCGATCAAGTTGCATACTCAATTATTGACAGTAAGGCACTTGGAAAATTCATGCCTTCGGTTTTCAAACCAATTTCTGCAGGGTCAATCGAGGAATTGGCTGAAAAACTTGGTCTTAATCCTAAAGTGGTGGCTAAGACCGTTAATGACTTTAACAAGGCCGTTCGCCCAGGAACATTTAATCCAGCTGAATTAGACAACTGTAAAACAGAAGGATTAGGACCTGTGAAAAGTCATTGGGCGGTACGGATTGATGAGCCTCCATTTTATGCATATCCACTGAGGACTGGCATTACATTTACCTACCTCGCAGTCGAAGTTAACGAACAGGCAAGGATCAAGTGGAAGGATGGACGCCTATGTGGCAATATGTTTGCAGCAGGAGAAATGGCAGCAGGTAATGTACTGCGCCGTGGATATTTGGCTGGTTTTGGTCTCACTATGGGTGCAGTTTTAGGAAGAATTGCAGGGGAGGAAGCAGCAAATGCAATCAAAAGAGTTACTAGATGATGGAAAACGTCAAATGAAATTGTGCAACGCCTGCCGTTACTGTGAAGGATACTGTGCCGTATGGCAATCGATTGAGTGGCGATTAGATTTTACTGATAATGACATGACTTATTTAGCCAATCTGTGCCATGATTGCAGGGACTGCTATTATGCATGTCCATTTACCACACCGCACGAGTTTGGCATTAATCCGCCAAAATTGTTTGCTCAATTGCGTGAAGAAACGTATCAAAAGTATGCAAGTCCGAGATTATTCGCTAAGGCACTTGGAGAAAAGCCTAGCGGCTTCTGGATCACATTTTTCTTTGGAATCATTTTAATGTTAGCGTTAATTTTGGGAACCACGGGAGCTTCTGGACTTTTGAAAGCACATGTAGGAACCGGGTCATTTTATGAGTCTCTTTCTGAGGTTGTAATGATTGTTGTTTTCTTGGCATTAGGAATTTGGATGGTGGGCGGCTGGATTGTCGGAATGAGCAGATTCTGGCAAGATATTAAGTCACCAAAATCAGAGAAGGTTATCGGTAAAGATTTTGTTACTGGTACAAAATATGCGTTAAGTCTGCGTTACCTTGGCGGAGAAGGATCCGGTTGCACTTATCCAACAGACGAGCCTTCTACTACTCGCCGTAAATTTCACCATTTTGTATCTTATGGATTCATGCTTGATTTAGCTTCAACAGCATTAGGAGCATTCTATGCACACGTATTACACATTCCAGCTCCATATCCTGTGTATCATCCAGTTGTAATTCTAGGGATCCTGGGCGGACTTGGAATCATAATTGGGGTTGTTGGACTTTTAGTTCTTAAAACAAAAAGTGACCCTGAAGTCCATGATGAAGGTGCCAAAAAGTCAGGAACTTCTTTTGCAGTTGTATTATTAACAGTTGCCGTGACAGGGATGATCTTATTACTAGCTCGTGAAACTGCGGCAATGGGTATTTTTTTGGCAATCCACCTAGGAAGTGTGGCGGCTCTATTCTTCACAGCTCCATATACCAAGTTTGCCCACTTCGTTTATCGTTATTTAGCTCTTATCCGTTATGCACAAGAAAAAAGAATAGCAATGGGGGCAATTGAAAAAGTGAAAACACAAAAACAACCTATTGAGCAAGTGCAACATTTATGAGAAGCAATGATAACAAGTTTAAGATATTAAGATGATGTATAAATAATAAAAAAGAACAACGACATTTTCGCTGTTCTTTTTTAAATAAATAGTTACAAATAAATTAAAGTATTTTGCTCTTTCCGTCTAACTCTATGCAGCTTTTTCATTTTCAATATCGTTTTCTTTTTTCATAGGTTTCAAGAATCCAACAATAAGTGCAGTGACAATGGAACCAATCAAAATTGCCAAAGCATAAAGGAATGGATTGCCGATGACGATTGGTATGACAAAGACTCCACCGTGCGAGGCAGGTAAGCCAATTTTAAATAACATGGTTTAGGCACCTGCGAATGGAATTGCACCCTCAGTTATAACCCCATGATATAGCTTGTTTTGCCTGCTTCCCGTTCTTGGACTGTAAATTTGTTACGGAATAATGTAGTCGAAAGGGCAAGACCTAATGGTGCAACCATCCCACCCGCCATTATTGCAGCATGGGGTGCAAATTTTCCTGCATTAATCATCGCTATCCCAAATGTGAGTGCAGCTTTATTAACAGGGCCACCCATATCAATTGACATCATCCCACCAAGAATTAATCCTAATAGCAATAGATTTGTTGTCCCTAATCCTTATCCTTTTAACCAACCTGTTAATCCATCATTAAGAGCCTTTACAGGATTAATAATGATATACATCATGATAAGGCTTGTCAGTAATACACCAAGTAAAGGGTATAATAAAACTGGCTTAATTCCATCTAAGGATTGCGGTAGGCGACTAAGTACTTTCTTTAAACTAACGACAAATTTACTCAACAAACCCTAGAAAAATGTCGAGTTTTATCGAAAAGAAATTCTTTACTGAATCCGTTTTCAATGTATAGAATCGGATTTACCTACTAAATATTATGAAAATTTATTCTTTTTAGGTAATTATTGAATTTCGGAAAGATTCAATTATTAGTAGGGAAAAAGTAAAAAAATGAGAAAACTTCCTTAAGACACACTAATGTAATTTTTGTGGAGGCAGTCAAAATGGTGAAATTATTTACCACTCAATAAAAATTACTTTTTAGTGAAAACAATTTATAAAACTAACTAACAGAAAGGGGAATCATACAAATGGATAATTGTATTTATTGTGGAAATGAATTATCAAAAATGGAGAGAAACAGAAGCGAATGTTGGGATTGCAGAGATAAGACAATCGAATCATATGAGGAAGACAATGTAACCGAATAGTTTAAACCAACTGTAATCCTAGTTGGCAACCTATTTATCGTAAAATATAATAAATACATTTAGTATTTCCAAAGATATGGAAAGGCACCAAGGTCAGTAAATAGATTTGGTTGTAATAAAGGGATGAAGATGGAAAAATTTTTTTATAAAACGATGGGACGTTTTTTGTCCTTTAAGGATAAAAAATGTCCCGATAAACGAGGATTCATTCTGTTTTTTCCATTCATACCCCAAAAGACTCCAATATGATGGTTATTACACCGAAAATTAAAGGGTAAAAAGGATCTCTTTTTACGCAATTGTTTTTTTGAATTGAACTGAAATAGTTAATTATTCAAATTTTTAAATAAATTTATTCCAAAATTCAAGGGGGATTTATTATGACGACAAACGTATTATCCTTAACAGCTTATCCTTTTTATATAAATGGGGAATGGAGAGTAAGTAAGTCTGGTGAAACAATTAAAATCACTTCGCCATATCTTTATGAAGTGATTGGAGAAGTACAAGCCATAACAACGGAAGAGGTTGATGAGGCAATTTATCATGCCCATAATGCACAAAAAAGTTGGGCAGAAGCTTCACTTCAGGAACGGGCGAAGTTTTTGTATCAATGGGCAGATGAATTAGAAAACATGCAGGATGAAATTGCTGAAATTATTATGAAAGAAGTAGGAAAAAGCTACAAGGATGCAAAGAGTGAAGTCGTTCGTACAGCAACTTTTATTCGATACACGGTAGAAGAAGCATTGCATATGAATGGTGAAAGTTTGAAAGGAGACAGCTTTCCAGGCGGTTCAAAGTCAAAGATTGCGATTGTTGATCGTGTTCCGCTAGGTGTAGTCCTGGCCATCCCTCCGTTTAACTATCCTGTTAATTTAGCTGCAGCTAAACTGGCACCGGCTCTTATTTCAGGAAATGCAGTCATCTTTAAACCTGCCACACAAGGAGCAATTAGTGGTATTAAAATGATTGAGGCTCTTCATAAGACAAATCTTCCAAAAGGACTGGTTAATATCGTAACAGGCCGTGGTTCCGTTATTGGTGATTACTTGGTTGAGCATGAAGGAATTAATATGATTTCCTTTACTGGCGGTACAAATACTGGAACTCGCTTAGCGAAAAAAGCAGCCATGATCCCACTGGTCCTGGAGCTTGGCGGGAAAGACCCCGGGATAGTACGTGAAGATGCTGACTTAAACGAAGCGGCCAAACATATTATCAGCGGTGCATTTTCCTATTCCGGTCAGCGCTGCACAGCGATTAAACGTGTATTAGTTCATAACAGCGTGGCAGACGAGCTTGCTTCTATTTTAAAAGAGGAAATTGATAAATTGGCGGTCGGCTCTCCGGAAGAGGGAAGCACGGTCGTTCCGTTAATTGATGAACAATCTGCTGACTTTGTACAAGGGTTAATTGAGGATGCCATCGATAAGGGGGCAACCCTTTTAACAGGAAATAAGCGTGAACGTAATTTAATTTATCCTACTCTTCTCGATCATGTGACAGAAGATATGCGCGTAGCCTGGGAAGAACCATTCGGGCCAGTTCTGCCAATTATCCGTGTATCATCTGATGAAGAAGCGATCAATATTGCGAATGAATCTGAATTTGGCTTACAGGCAAGCGTCTTTACGAAAGACATTAACAAAGCATTTGCGATTGCGAATAAAATGGAAACAGGCTCTGTTCAAATTAATGGCCGTACGGAACGCGGTCCTGATCATTTCCCATTTATTGGAGTAAAGGGATCCGGTATGGGAGCACAAGGAATCCGTAAGAGCATTGAATCAATGACACGTGAAAAAGTCACTGTATTAAATCTTGCTGAGTAATCTAAATTTGTAAAATTGTAACTTGAATTCCTAATAAGGGGGCCTTGTTGGCCCTTCTTTGTTTTTTCTTTTGAAGCTTTAAAAGATATTAGCATTGCATTGGGTGCCAGCAATTCTAGACGTCATTTCCGATAGTAGAACAATCATTATTTTTTTCGATAAAAGCAATAACGGTATATCTTCAGTTACAATTGATAATCTGAATGCCTAAGTATTTTTTATATATAAGAAGGAATATTTAGAAATTTGAAAAATGAATTTAGCTTTGCTAAAATAAAAAAGTATTGAAATGATTTTTTCTGCACAGGCGGGACATTATTTGTCACTTAAGGACAAATAATGTCCCTTGATAATTTTTGCGAAATGAACAGAATATCAATTCTCTTTATAAAAATTACTAGTCATCAATAGATTGAGAAGGAAGCATAGCTGGAAATAAAGATAAAACTTGATCATTTTATAGTTCAGACGACAGGATTTGAATACCAAACCAATAATGTCTTAATTGAAACTCATTAATTTTTCAGAAATCAGGAGAATGGAGGCTATATGAAATTTCGAACAAAGCTTTATGGCGGCTTAGGACTTATATTACTTTTTAACATTATCTTTCTAATAATTTTAATTAAAATGATCGATCAGCAGACAGTTAGTATGAATTCAGTAGTTTCAGATTTAGACCAGAGGAAGTTGATGGCCTCCACGGTTCAGTCTGAAATCAATAACATGGGAAGGGAGCTTAGTGATATTGCATCGACTCCACCTGCTCATGTACTTCCACAAGTGGTGAACGAATGGGAACAATCAAGATTAAATATCAAGGCCTCTCTTGAAACTCTTGAAAAGATGGATTCTCGAAAAGAAACACAGAACCTTATTTCCAAATTTGATACGATTTACAAAACATATGAAGACGTCGGTGAACAAATCATTATTTTGCAAAAAACGGATAAAAACTCTAATGATTACGAAAAGTTGATTTGGGGAGATGTAAAGCGAGATAGGGTAAGGCTGCAACAGATTACTGATTTGTTATATTCCTTACAGGAACAAGAAATGAAGGATCAGCTTTTAAGAACAAAACAAACTTATAATCTTGCGCTAGATATGATTTATATCGTCGTTGTCATTGGTTGTCTATTCGGTCTCGTTATTGCTATTTTGATCATTAGAAGCTTAACAAAAAATTTACAGCGGGTTACTTCTGTTATGAGTAATGTTGCGCTTTATCAGGGAACACAGTTTCCGCGGATTAAGGTGGCTACTAAAGATGAGATTGGAGCAATCTCTATTGCCTATAATCAAATGGCTCAAGCATTGGAAGAAAAAGTGGAACATGAAAAAACTTTAGTCGAAAAAGCAGAGGAGCATAGCTGGCTTAAATCAAAAGTGGCTCAGATTACTTCTATCTATACTTCTGTTGAAGACTTTAAGACATTATCCCGTCTATTTATCCAAAATATTACACCGATGGTAGAAGCACATTATGGGGTTTTTTATATAAACGAAAGAATGAACGGTGAAGAACTGCTGAAAAGTATGGCTTCTTATGCTTATAATCACGACCTGGTTCTATCAAGAAGTTTCCGTCTTGGTGAGGGACTTGTTGGTCAATGTGCTGCTGAAAAGAAGCCAATTATGATTTCAGATATTCCTGATAATTATGTAAAAATTAATTCTGGAATCGGTGAAGCAGCCCCAAGGAATATACTAATTCTCCCTGCAGAACTTGAAGGGGAGGTTTTGGCAGTTCTTGAGGTAGCTTCCTTTAAACCATTTAACGAAGTTCAACAAGCTCTACTCAATGAAGTAATGGCCCATATCGGCATTACCATTAACAGTATCGGAAACCGAATGCAGGTTAAAAAATTATTACAAGAATCACAGGCCTTAACAGAAGAGTTGCAAAGCCAATCGGAAGAGCTTCAACAGCAGCAAGAGGAATTAAGAGTGATTAACGAAGAGCTCGAAAAACAATATAAAAATTCTGAGATGAAGAAAGAGGAATTGGAGAAAATTAGTGCGGCCCTTGAAGAGAAAGCACAAGAACTAGCTCTTACTTCCCAATATAAATCCGAATTTCTTGCTAATATGTCACACGAGCTTCGTACTCCTCTGAACAGTTTATTAATACTTGCTCAAATGCTAATGGAAAAAAAGAATGAAAACTTAACAGAAAAACAGTTACAGTATATCCAAACTATTCATTCATCAGGAAATGATTTACTTCATTTGATTAATGAAATTTTGGACTTGGCAAAGGTTGAGGCTGGAAAAATTGAAATTATTCTTGGAGAAGTTCCACTGGAAAGAATCATTACATTTGTAGACCGGAATTTTTCTCCTTTAGCTCGTCAGAAAAATTTAGAGTTTACTATTTTTGCAGATGGGGATTTACCGGATTCCATTTACACTGATGAACACTATCTTAATCAAATTTTAAGTAATCTTATTTCTAATGCCTATAAATTCACTGAAAATGGATGTATCTCGTTCATTATTGGTCTGAACAAGTCATTTTCAGATAATAAACAGATAATTAGTTTTACGGTAGCGGATACAGGAATTGGCATTTCAAAAGATAAGCAGGAATTAATCTTTCATGCTTTTGTACAAGCTGATGGTACGACCAGCCGAAAATATGGAGGGACAGGTTTAGGATTATCAATTAGCCGCGAATTTGCTCACTTGCTGGGAGGCTTTATTGATTTAAATAGTGAAGAGGGTGCTGGTAGTTCCTTCACTCTTAATCTGCCGATCCATGAACTGAAAGAAAGTCGAAAGAACGATTCTGTATTATTAGAAACGGCCACTGCACTTTTTGAAGAGGAAGGGTCTTTAATCGGCTGGGAAGAGCTTCATTCAGAGCAAAACTTAAATGACGGAGAACTCGATCGCGAATACTCATTAATTAATGGGAAGAAAATTCTTATCGTGGATGACGATATGCGAAATATTTATGCCTTATCCTCTGCCCTGGAGGAATATGAAATAGAAGTTTTGTTCGCAGAAAGCGGTATAGAAGGTATAGAGGTTTTACAAGAAAATCCCGACATTGACCTCATTTTGATGGATATTATGATGCCAGAAATGGATGGATTTGAGGCAATGCGTAAAATTCGAAAAAAACCGCAGTTTCAAGGTTTACCGATTATTGCAATAACAGCCAAGGCGATGAAACATAATCGTGAAGAATGTATTGAGGCCGGCGCATCCGATTACATTAGCAAACCGATTGATTTAGATCAGCTATTCTCACTAATACAGGTTTGGCTGTATAGATAGGGAGGCGAAGATCATAACAAATCATATCGATAAGAAATATTACGATCATCAGCTGCAGAAAATTGAAATTGACTTATTACTTGAAGCCATTTATCGCCAGTATGGATATGATTTTCGCAACTATGCCGCTCCATTTATCCAAAGGAGAATTTTTAATCGGATGGCTGCGGAAAATGTAGAGACTGTATCGGGATTACAGGAACAAGTTTTACACGAACCTCGCGTGATGGAGAGATTATTTAATGATTTTTCTATAAATGTAACTGAGATGTTTCGGGACCCCGCCTTTTTTAGGATTTTGCGAAAAAAGGTAATCCCAGCTCTAAGAGAATATCCGGTGATCAGGATCTGGCATGTTGGCTGTGGTTCAGGAGAAGAAGTTTATTCGATGGCTATTTTGTTGCATGAAGAAGGATTATATGAAAAATCAAAAATTTATGCTACCGATATCAATCAAATCAATTTAGAGAAAGCGAAACAAGGTTCTTTTCCCTTGGAAAAAATGAAACTTTACACAACAAACTACATTCAATCTGGGGGAGAAAAAGCTTTTTCGGAGTATTATACGGTAAAAAACGAAGTAGCGGCGTTTCATTCCTTCCTAAAAAAGAATATTGTCTTTTTTCAACACAATTTGGTTACAGATCAATCATTTAACGAGTTTCATATTATTATTTGCCGAAATGTTATGATTTACTTTAATAAAAAATTGCAAAATTATGTTCATCATTTATTATACGAAAGCCTATTTCATTCAGGTTATATAGGGCTTGGAAATAGAGAGGAGGTACGTTTTACCGATTATGCAGAATACTATGAGGTACTCAATTCAGGAGAAAAACTTTACCGAAAAACCAAATAAAGCAGAATCAGAAATAATTAATATTTTAATGGTGGATGATCTCAAGGAAAATTTAGTAGCATTGGAAGCCGTACTCTCATCATCCGGCTATCGTTTGGTTACTGCGAGGTCCGGTGAAGAAGCGTTAAAATGTATTCTAAAACAAGATTTCGCTGTCATTTTGCTGGATGTTCAAATGCCTGGACTAAATGGCTTTGAAACGGCCAAGCTTATTAAAGCCAGAAAAAGGTCGAAAAATATCCCAATTATATTTATAACCGCCATCAGTCAAGATATGGAACATGTCCTCCATGGATATTCAGTCGGTGCAATTGATTATATTTTCAAACCGTTTAATCCTGAGACATTAAAAAGAAAAGTAGAACAATTTGTTGCAATTCATCAAAGTCACACGGTAAGTTTGAAGCAATTCGAATGGAAAAAGTCAATCGAGCTTGAAGAAATAAATTTAAAATTGAATCGTACAACCGTTGATTTATATAAAACGGAAACCTTATCAAAAGTGATTGGTGAAACATTGCTGGATACGATCGTTACCTTTGATGAATCTGGTGCCATTTTATCGGCAAATCCAATCGTTCGAAAAATGTTTGACTATTACGATGTGGAGTTAATAGGGAAACATTTAGCCACCATTCTTCCTGTGGTTAAGCAAGATGGTGAAAGGATGGGTCCCTTATCCATTCAATCAATTACCAAGTCTTCAATAGGAAAAATATTGGAGGGTGTAGCTTTACGGAAAGATAAAAACCGTTTTCCTGTAGATATTCAAATTGGAGAAGCAAGAATCGAAAATAGTCTTCTTTTTGTTTGTACCATTCGTGATGTTACGGAACGGAAAGAAATGGAGAAAATTAAAAACCAACAATTCAATCTCCTTAAAAAGGTAGTTGAAGAGCGAACCTTAGATTTGTTGTCTACAAATGAGAAGCTTAAAGAAGAAATTCAGGAGCGAAAAAAAGTAGCGGAGGATCTATTCGTTTCACATGAACGATTTAAAAGGATTTTTGAAGCAAGTCCTTGCTTAATGGCTATTCGTTCCATAAAGGATGGAAGATTTATCGATGTTAACAAGGCTTGGTTACATT
Source organism: Neobacillus sp. PS3-12 (assembly GCF_030915385.1). Lineage (GTDB taxonomy): Bacteria > Bacillota > Bacilli > Bacillales > Cytobacillaceae > JAEVLT01. The sequence continues at coordinate 4,000,005 of NZ_CP133268.1, forward strand.
TTACAGGTTACGAATTCGAAAAAGTAAAGAATCAAGTTTTTGACTGGCCTTTTTTTAAGTGTATGGATGGGAATAAAGTTGATTTAGCTGATCCCCTATTGAAAGAACCGTTAATCAATTTAAAGGTGACTTTCCAGTCAAAAAACGGGGAAGTATGTTGCGGATTGTTATCGACAGAAATTATTGAAGTTGAAAACAAGCCATGCGTTCTCATAGTGGTAAATGATATTACTGAAACAGAACGGTTGGAAAAAGAAGTGTTACGCTTAGATAGGTTAAATTTAATTGGCGAGATGGCTGCCGGGATTGCACACGAAATCCGAAATCCGATGACAACGGTCCATGGATTTTTACAATTAGGAAAAGTTGACAATTCACATCTAACTCCGAAATACATTGATCTTATGCTTGATGAATTAAACAGAGCCAATAGCATCATTAAAGAATTTTTAACTCTGGCCAAAAACAAAGCAAGTGATAAAACAAATCAGTCTTTAAATAGAATTATCGAAACCATTTTGCCTCTAATTAACGCTGAAGCTAATCTTGCAGGGAAAAGTGTTCAGCATCAATTGAAGCAATGTCCTGAACTGTCTTTAGATGAAAAAGAGATTCGGCAGCTTTTCTTAAATCTTGCATTAAATGGACTTGAAGCCATGAAACATGGCGGCACATTGACAGTAAGAACTTACAGTGAAGAAGAGAGAGTTGTTTTAGAGGTGAAGGATAGTGGAGAAGGAATAAAACCTAACATTCTCGACAAAATTGGAACACCTTTTTTTACGACAAAAGAGCATGGGACCGGATTGGGACTGGCAGTTTGTTATAGTATTGCTGATCGGCATAATGCAAAAATCAAAATTCGGACAGGGAATGAAGGAACCTGTTTTTCAATTTACTTTAATCGATATTCAGATGAAAAGCAGTGTTTGAATGGTGATAAACAGTGAAAAGAAGATGGTTGATCTTAATTATTTTTGGATTCTTAGTCTGTAGTGTTTTGGGCTTTTTTTACAAAGTTTATGCATCAGAAAAGCCGACAGTTGCTGTCGTTTTGAAAAATACAAAGTCAGAGTATTGGGCTATCATGGTCTCGGGGATTGAAAAGGGATTAGAAAACTTTGGTATGAAGGGGGAAATTTTTTCCTCTGACCACAACAATGAAAATCAGCTCTCTATTTTGGAAAAGGTACTAAAGGAAAAACCGAACGCACTCATTTTCTCTCCGGAAAATCCTTCAGCCTCTATTCCGATATTAAAGGAATTTCAAAAGGAACATATTCCAGTGCTGCTTGTTGATACTGGAGTCAATTGGTCCGGTCAAACTTCATTTATTGGAACCGATAACGTTTCATTAGGTGAAAAAGCAGGAGAATTATTGTCCTCAATGATGCAGCCCGATGACAAAGTAGCACTTATTGGCAAAATTTCAAGAAATACAGTATATACAGATCGGATTCACGGAGCGGAAACAGCTTTACGTGCAGTTGGAATTAACACGGTCGAAGGCAATATACTGGTTGATGATGCTAATGCCAAAGTTATTCCAGTCATCGCCATATTACTGAGGAATAATCCAGATATCAAAGGTGTTTTTGCACCTAGTGACGAGATGGCTCTAGAAGTATTAAAGTATTTACATCAAAATGGGGTAAACATCCCAGTTGTAGGGGCAGACGGAATTATCGATATGCTGAAATATATCGATAATGGGACGTTGAAAGGCACGGTCGCCCAGAACCCATATGATATGGGCTATATTTGTGTGGAAAATGCCTTAAAGGCTGTAAAAGGACAAAGAGTAGAAAAAAAGATTAACAGTGACGTCGACATTATTACAGGGGAAAATGCTAAAAGCAAAATAGACTTCTTAGAAGGAATATTAAAAAAATAAACTGTTAAGGTTGGATGACATATCATATTACTACCTAGGGATGGGAGTTCCCTTCGGAATTAACGCTATAGAGTGATGGAAGAAAACTGTTTCCTTAAATTAGAGAAAAAGTAGAGGCTAGGATCAAAATCCTGCCTCTTTTTAATCTATTCAAAAATGCTAGTTAGAAATTCTAAAAATCGTTCACAATCTTTCAAAATATGAATGTTTTTGAAAGAAAATGATTGATTTTTGTAAACGATTTCATTATAATCAAAACAAGATAGAAAATTCAAGGTGGTGATGAATTGTTAACGCCAGAACGTCATCAAATCATTCTTCAATTATTGAAAGACCAAAATACCGTTAAGATTCAAGAAATTATGGAATTAACGAACTCATCGGAATCAACAATTCGACGGGACCTATCTCTGTTAGAGGAGCAAAAATTTTTAAAACGGATTCACGGCGGTGCACAAAGATTACAGGGGAAGCTGCAAGAACCAAGCATGATTGAGAAATCTTCCAAAAACCTTCAGGAAAAACGTTTAATTGCTAAATATGCTGCAGGATTAGTGGAAGAAGGGGATTGCATTTACCTAGATGCAGGCTCAACGATTTTTGAAATGATTGAGTTTCTGACTGCAAAAGACATCGTGGTTGTAACGAACGGTCTAATGCATGCTGCACCATTATTAAATAAAGGGATTGCTACTTATTTAATTGGCGGATTTGTAAAAGCGAAAACGAATGCCTTTGTTGGGCGGGGTTCATTAACAAGTCTTGATCTATATCGCTTTGATAAATGCTTTTTAGGAGTGAATGGAATTCACCAAGAATTTGGCTTTACCACTCCTGACCAGGAAGAAGCAATGGTAAAGCAAAAGGCGATTTCCTTATCGAGAGAGAGTTATGTTTTGGCAGACAGTACCAAGTTTTCGGAAATCTCATTTGCGAAAATTGTGGATATCCATCAGGCAGCTATTATAACCAATGAATTAGATGATGATAGTGTGCAAATTTATAAAGATAGAACAAATATAATGGTAGTGACAATGTGATTAACACGGTAACTTTGAACCCTTCGGTCGATTAAATGAAGAAGCATTTTCAATTGGTCTATGTACAACAGAAATGGTAAATAAACTCCTTCTGCAGGTCCAAATAAACGAAATATAAATAAGGGAGAGAAATGAATGAAAATTACTGAATTGCTATCAAAAGACACGATTCTCCTTCATATGGATGGTAGTCAAAAAGAAGAAGCCATCAACCAGCTTGTTGATGTCCTTTACAAGGCTGAAAAAATATCTGATTGCGGTGCATTTAAAGCAGAAATTGTAAAGCGTGAACAACTTAGCACGACCGGCATTGGTGATGGAATTGCGATCCCGCATGCGAAAACAAAAGCGGTAAAGAAAGCTGCCATTGCTTTTGGTAAATCCGTATCTGGTATAAATTATGAAGCATTAGATAATAAACCTTCACATTTATTTTTCATGATCGCTGCGCCTGAAGGAGCAAATAATACTCATTTAGATGCATTGGCACGCCTTTCCAGGAATGCTGATGAAAGCAGAGGTTCGTTATCAGCTTTTAACAGCAACAACAGCTGAAGAAATCATAGAAATTATTAATCAATATGATAAAGAAGAAGTACAAGAAACAACATCTGTTGGCAAGAAAAATTTCATTGTTGCAGTAACAGGCTGTCCAACGGGAATTGCTCACACTTATATGGCAGCGGATTCATTAAAGGCTAAAGCTGCTGAAATGGGTGTAGATATTAAGGTAGAAACAAATGGTTCAGGAGGGGCTAAAAACGTCCTGACGAAAAATGAAATTGAAAACGCTGTAGCTGTTATTATTGCTGCTGACATAAATGTGGAAATGGAGCGCTTTAAAGGTAAACATGTCATTCAGGCAGCAGTTGCAGATGGTATCAGAAAGTCGGAACAATTAATTAACAGAGCAATAAAACAAGATGCCCCAATTTACAGCGGGAATGGCAGCAGCGGACAAACTAAAGAAAAAGACTCTAGAAGAGGCTTTTATAAGCACTTAATGAATGGTGTTTCCAATATGTTACCGTTTGTAGTCGGCGGAGGCATATTGATTGCCTTATGCTTTATGTTTGGGTACAAATCCTTTGATCCAAAAGATCCGTCGTATAACCCAATTGCTGCAACCTTGATGACCATTGGCGGTGGTACAGCATTTAAGCTGCTGGTTCCAGTTCTTGCTGGTTTCATCGCTCTCAGTATAGCAGACCGTCCAGGCTTTGCACCAGGTATGGTTGGCGGTATGATGGCTGCAAATGCCGGAGCAGGTTTCCTTGGTGGGCTGATTGCCGGTTTCCTTGCTGGGTATATTGTGGTAATGCTTAAAAAGTTATTTGCAAACATGCCGAAGTCTTTAGAGGGAATTAAAAGTATTTTAATTTATCCATTACTGGGAATTATGCTTACTGGCTTTATTATGAATTACGTTGTTGACAATCCAGTTGCTTGGCTAAATACGGAAATAAGCACTTTGTTAAAAGGTCTCGGATCTACAAACGCTATTTTTCTTGGTATTCTTTTAGGTTTAATGATGGCATTTGATATGGGAGGTCCAGTAAATAAAGCAGCCTATGTATTTGGTACAGGTTTGTTAGCCAGTGGTGTATACGGGCCAATGGCTGCCATCATGGCCGCAGGTATGGTACCGCCTTTAGCTCTTGCCATTGCAACAACGATCTTTAAAAATAAATTCAACCATGAAGATAGAGATGCTGGAAAAGCGTGTTATGTAATGGGGCTGTCATTTATTACCGAAGGTGCTATTCCATTTGCAGCAGCAGATCCTTTCCGGGTCATTCCGGCAAATATGATTGGTGCTGCTATTACCGGGGCACTAACAATGGCATTTGGAATTGGACTCCGAGCACCGCACGGCGGAATATTTGTTGTACCGCTAGTGCAAGGTGGTGCCCTTAAATATGCTTTAGCAATTTTAATCGGGTCTGTCATATCCGCATTGTTGATCGGATTCCTCAAAAAAACTGTAGAAGTAGAACAAAAACAGGGCACTGAACATGCAGCTTAACCATTCAAAATAAAATAAAGATAAAAGCTGGGGTCAATATTTGCACCTCAGCTTTTTTAATGTGGTTTTATGTTGTAGTTTCAAATGCATTTTTTTTCGGCCAACGATGGACTTAATATTTGAATTTTTTGTGGAAGTTCTGATTAAAGCCTTTAAACTATATCTCCATTAAAACTATAATATAAAATATTGTGAAATGTTGAGCAAATCTAAAAGGAGATCATGATATGTCGTCATACAATTGGTTGGATGCAATTAATGTAACAGAAGAAATGCTAAAACAAACTGACACCCGCTTGCCTGTGATCTGGATCAGCGCATTGGATTGTACAGGGTGCAAAGAAGCTTTTACCCGTTCATCTGAGCCATCATCCCTGGATACCATTCTTAATTTTATTTCTTTAGAGTACAGTGAACTTCTTTCAACTGCCAGCGGATACCAAGCGGAAGAGCATAAAGAAACCATCTTCGAAAAGTATAAGGGTCAATATGTTTTGGTGGTTGAGGGCGGAATCCCGGGAAGTGATGACTTTCTGATGATTGCAGGGAAATCTGTCAGAGAAGAAATTATTCATGCGGCAGCACACGCAAAGACCGTTATTGCTGTTGGAAGCTGCTCTGCCTGGGGGGAATTCCTGGGGCTGGGTTAAACCCAACCAATTCAGTGGACCTAAGAACCGTTGTTCCAGAGGGGATCCCTGTTGCCCTTGTACCAGGATGTCCGCCAATACCAGAAGTGATCATTGGGACATTGCTGCACGTTCACTTTCATGACGAATTGCCAGAACTGGATAAAAAGCTTCGCCCTAAAATGTTTTATCAAATGACTGTACATATGACCTGCCACAGAAAACCATTTTTTGATCAAAAACTGTATGCAGAGTCTTATGATGATGAAAATGCCAAAAAAGGCTACTGCTTGTTTAAATTGGGCTGCAAAGGTCCTACAGCCTTTAATTCCTGTGAAACATTGGGGATTGACCGCTGTATCGCTGCCGGATTTTGCTGTATTGCCTGTTCAGAAAAAGGCGTTTGGGATAAAGGATTTCTCCCTAAAAAGAAACCTGCAAGGGTTAAACCAGAACAGAAGCAGCCTGTGGTTGTAAGAAGATAAGCCATCTCATAGTGCTAGAGCAACTGCCAAAATCGCCGTTTGAGCAACTGGATAAGGAATACAAGAAATGAAAGACGATAAAAGAGGTGGAAATAATGAGTGAAAGGATTGTTGTCGATCCAATAACAAGGATCGAAGGACATCTTCGAGTAGAAGTAGATATTGATGAAAATGGAGTTATTAATGATGCATTTAGTTCCGGCACAGCCGTAAGAGGGCTGGAATTAATTGTTCGCGACCGTGACCCTCGTGAAGTTTGGGCATATGTGCAACGGATTTGCGGTGTGTGCACGACTGTCCATGCCCTTGCATCCATTCGCTCTGTTGAAGATGCGTTACAGATCAAAATTCCTAGAAATGCGCATTTAATCCGTGACATTATGAATGAAGCTTTATTTGTTCACGACCATGTTGTTCATTTCTATCATTTACATGCATTGGATTGGGTGGATGTAGTTAATTCCTTAAAAGCCGACCCAGCTGAAACATCGAGAATTGCCCAATCGATTTCAAACTGGCCTAAATCATCTGTCGGTTATTTCACTGACGTGCAAAACAAAATTAAAAAGCTCGTTGATTCCGGCCAGCTTGGAATTTTTGCAAATGGCTACTGGGGCCATAAAGCATATAAACTTCCTCCGGAAATCAATCTCCTTGCAGTTGCCCATTATCTGGAGGCATTAGATTGGCAAAAGGAAATAGTAAAAATTCATACGATCTTTGGCGGTAAAAACCCGCATCCCAATTATGTGGTGGGGGGAATGGCAACACCGCTGAATATTGATGGAGAAAACGGTGTGAATGCAGAGCGGTTATATCAGGTTTCTGATTTGATTGATCAAGCAAATGAGTTCGTTAACCAAGTATACATTCCGGATTTGCTGGCCATTGGTTCTTTTTATAAAGATTGGACATATGGCGGTGGCTTAAATAACTATTTGTGCTACGGCGATTTTTCAACAACCGATATTTATGATACGAAAAACTATCGGATGCCCCGCGGCATTATCTTAAATGGCAATCTAAATGAAATTCATGATATTGATTTAAAAGATCCCGAACAAATTCAGGAATTTATTGATCGCTCCTGGTACACATATGATGGTAAAAAGTTTGAGGGAGACGGAAAACATCCATTTTACGGTGAAACTGAATTCAATTATACTGGTCCGAAAGCTCCATATAAAACATTGGATACAGACAAGGAATACAGTTGGATCAAAGCACCACGCTGGCGGGAACAGCCGATGGAGACGGGGCCGTTAGCACGATTGATGGTTGGCTATGCTGCTGGAAAACAGGAAATTGTCGATATCGTGGATGACACGTTGAAAAGACTTGCCCTGCCGTTATCAGCACTGCAATCTGCAATCGGTCGGACAATTGCGCGCGGCCTTGAAACCGTGTTAATTACCGACTGGATGAGAAAGGACATGGATGAACTCTTCAAAAATATTAAGCTTGGTGATCAAGGAACGCTAAATCAGACGAATTGGGATCCTGAAAACTGGCCGAGTAAGGCTCAAGGTGTCGGCTGGATGGAAGCGCCGCGTGGGGCACTAGGTCATTGGATTGATATAGAAGACGGTAAAACGAAAAATTATCAAGCTGTCGTTCCTTCAACATGGAATGCTTCGCCAAGGGATTATCAAAAGAAATTGGGTGCGTATGAAGCAGCATTGAAAGGTACGAAGCTGTTAAATAAAGAACAGCCATTGGAAATCATGAGGATTATTCACTCCTTTGATCCATGTTTAGCTTGTGCCGTACACTTAACAGATTTAGAGACAAAAAATTCAACTGAAATCCGTTTGGGATAAGCTGGTGGAAAAATGAATAGGAAAATTACCATATTAGGAATTGGCAACACCCTCTTTACAGATGAGGGTGTTGGCATTCACCTTTTGCCAATTTTAGAGGAAAAATTCAAAAATGATGAGGATATCGAAATCATTGAAGGTTTAACAGATGGAATGAAGCTCTTGGGTCCGGTCGAGGATGCGGAAAATTTAATCATCATTGATGCTATCAATGCCGGAAAAGACCCAGGTACGATCATCTCGTTAAAGGGAGACGAAATTCCTGCTTACTTTGGAGTGAAAATGTCTATACATCAGATGGGATTTCAGGAAGTTTTGTTGGCAGCAAAGCTGCGGGAACGCTATCCAAAACGAATTGCAATGTTCGGCTTGCAGCCTTCTTCCCTTGAACTGGGCCTTGAACTTACAGAAACAATATCTGAAAAATTGTCGAAGCTTGCAGCAGCCGTTATCAATCAAGTCAAGGATTGGAGAAGTACAGACTGATTGAAAAACAATCTGGCAATTGTTTTTTTATTGTCACAACACTATAACGAACTGGGAAATGTTTTAAATTATAATGGTTTTTGAAGGAACAAAAAGCCAGGTGATATTTATGCATGAAATGTCCTTAATGGGAGATATCCTCCAGCTTGTCCAAGAGGATGCTGCCCAACACGGAATAGATAAAATTAAAAAAGTTGAACTCATTGTCGGTGAGATCTCTAACGCATTGCCTGATGCCCTCCAAATGGCATTTGCCATTTTTCGTGAGCAAAATTTGCATTTTTTTTCGGATGATGCACAATTAATCATTCATATCGAACAGGCAAAAGCGGAATGTGTGATTTGCGGGACAGAATACCACCCTACACAAAAAATTGCTTTATGCCCGAATTGCCAAATTCCTTCAGGAAGGATTTTGGCAGGGGAAACATTTCAGGTTTTATCCTATGAAGGGAGTAATCAACCGTCAACAACTCATGACTGAAGTCACGAGCTTGTCTCTGCCTACTTCGTAGGCAGTGCTTGCGCTTCACACCAGCCTTTTAGACTTATTCCGAACCAGTAGTACAAACGCACTTATTGGTGCTCCTACCTTAGTATGTTGGAATATAAGGACGGTTGACTTCGCCCCTACCACAAGAGTCATACTCCTATGGTAACTGTACCGATGTACTCAATTCCTTTGCGGTACAGATTCATTGCACCAATTCGGTCATCATTAGACCGATAGTGACAGTTCTGACATTCAAAGGTGTGCATCTTTTTGTTTCGGTTCACTTTTTCAATGTGTCCACACTTTGGACAGGTTTGAGAGGTGTATTTAGGGTCTACTATAATCACGCGCTGTCCATTTAGTCGAGCTTTATATTCTAATATCTGGCGAAATTGGTAAAAGGCCCAAGAAACGGAAATATAACGATGGCGAACACGAATTCTTTCTGTTGCTGAACGGATACCGCTTAAATCTTCTAAAACAAACACTGTGCCTTTCGGGTACTTGTCAACGAGTGCCTTTGTGACTTGATGGTTTATATCTGTCACATAACGGTTTTCTCTTGAGCCTATTTGTTTTAGCTTTTTGCGGGAAGAAGATGTTTGTTTCATTTGAAGTTGTTTGCGAAGAGCTTTGTATTGACCTCGTTTATGTTTTACGGTACGTCCTTTGTAAAAGAAAGTTTCATGTTGACTGTCGTATGCCGTGGCGAGAAAGTTAATTCCCAAGTCCACACCAACAATATTATTTACATGTACAAACTCTAATGCGGGAAATTCTTTTGTCATTGGAATGTGCAAGAACCATTTTTTGTGTTTGTGAACAAGTTTGGCTGTTCCGAATTTCCAAGTGCCATCAAAATATTGTTTCATTCCCTGTTTTTCAAAGCGAAGTTTTAATCTTCCATTTAGGGTATTAACGGAAAAACAATTATCTGTTAGTGAATAATCCCTATTCCAGACTAAATCATACTCTGGAAGTTTAAAGGTGATTAAACTCCATTCATGCCCATTAGACTTAGCAGACTTGTAGCGAGCGATAACAGTTTTCATTACAGACTGTGCCATTTGGGATTTTAGACCGAATTGTTCTCGCAAATTTCTATAATATAAGTCAATGAGTCTGCCTTGGTTTAAAATTTTGGTTTCATATACCCAAATTGATAGCCAATTACATGCTTGACGATAGGAGTGTGCTGTCACAATCAAGTTATCTTGCTCTGTATCTGAAACGTAAATTTGGATTTTTGCAGTAATAGTAGACACATGCATTCACCTCTTTTCACTAATTATAGTTTATTACATTATTAGTAAAATTGGAAATATACAAAAAAGGAGGGAGCATGGAGATAACGGCTTTCGAGCTGCCAATGGCAGCCCTCATGCCGAGCGCATTTCCTCACACGACTGAAGTCGCGTGTCTCCATGCGCAGTTGATGAAAGTAACGTTAAGAACAGATGTATTAACAAACAATAATATAGCAGCAGATTTTAACAGGAAGCTTTTCGAGAGTACAAAAACCCTTGTGATTAACCTGATGAGCTCACCAGGCGCAGGAAAAACAACGCTGCTCGAAGAAACGGTCAAGGAATTGTCCGGGAAATATCGGATTGCCGTGATTGAAGGGGACCTGGCGACGGAAAGAGATGCTGACAGAATTCGGGCGATGGGGGCAAAAGCTGTTCAAATTAACACCCATGGAGGCTGTCACTTAGATGCGCGAATGATCGCTGCTTGTTTGGGAGAATTTGACCTGGATGAAGTAGATTTGCTCTTCATCGAAAATGTAGGCAACCTAGTGTGTCCTTCTGGCTATGATTTAGGACAGCATCATAAAGTTGCTGTTCTGAGTGTACCGGAAGGGAATGATAAAATTCCAAAATATCCCCAAATGTTTATGCGCACGGAGTTGGTACTTTTAAATAAAATTGATTTGCTCCCATACCTTGATTTTAGTGTGGAAGAGGCGCAAAAGGATCTATCGGAAATCAACCCGCAGTCTAAAGTTATACCGCTTTCCGCTAGAACCTATGAGGGTCTCACGGAATGGTTTTCCTGGATCGAAGGGGCTTATCAACAATGTGTACAGCAGTAAATATCGCTTTAAAAGGGCGGGTTCAGGGTGTTGGCTTTAGGCCGTTTGTTTTTCAATTGGCACAGGAATACCAATTAAATGGGACCGTCCAAAACAATATGGATGGGGTAAAGATCCACATTGAAGGCAAGTCAGAAAGATTGCAGGAGTTTATCCATGATTTGCGTGAAAAAGCACCAAGTCTTTCTAAAATTGTTGAGATTGTGGTCGAAGAAACTGAATTACGAAACATGGAGCGATTTACGATCATTGAAAGTGAACGAACGGGAACATCAGAACTTGTCATTCCGATTGATTCGGCTGTTTGTGATGACTGCTTAAGGGAAATGAACGATCCAACAAATTTTCGCTATCAGTATCCTTTTATCAATTGCACCCAATGCGGACCGCGTTACACGATTATTGAAGAGCTTCCATATGACAGGCCGTATACAACGATGAAAGAGTTTAAGATGTGCCCTGATTGTGAGAAGGAATATCATGATCCCGCCAATCGCCGTCATCATGCGCAGCCAATCGCCTGCCCGAAATGCGGGCCAAAAGTGAGGCTGTTAAATGCTAATGGACAGGAAATGGCCGCAGAAAATCCAATTCAGGAGACGATTGCTCTTTTAAAAGCAGGCAAAGTTATCGCAGTCAAAGGGATTGGCGGCTACCATCTTTGCTGTGATGCTGGAAATGATCAAGCAGTTGCTAATTTAAGAGCAAGAAAAAACCGCCCGAATCGGCCGCTCGCCATTATGGCTGCTGACATTTCTAAGGTTGAAGAAATAGCGGAAGTATCGGAAACGGAACGGGATTTGTTAAAAAGTCCGGAAGCGCCAATCATGATTCTTCGAAAAAATGAATTTTATCATCTTTCAAAAGAAGTAGCGCCAGGTATGGAATCCATCGGTATCATGCTTCCATATTCACCGCTTCACCATCTTCTGCTGGCGGATCATGACCTGCCATTTCTCGTCATGACTAGTGCAAATCCATCGGGGCTGCCGATGCTGTTTCAGGATCGAGATGCTCTGCCCTATCTTAATGGGATCGCAGATTATTATTTAATTCATAATCGGGAGATTCTTCATCCGGTAGATGATTCAGTCATCCAAGTCACTGACGGGAAAATTGATTTTTTGAGACGTGCAAGGGGATTCGTACCTGATCCGTTTGTAACAAATCAAGATGTTTCAGGAATTGTTGCCTTTGGAGGGCAGCAGAAAACCACCTTTACAATAGGAAGGAATAAGCAAATTTTTGTTGGCCCTCATATTGGTGATCTGGGAAATATCGAGACAATCAACCATTATAAAAATGAATTGGAGCATCTATTAAAATGGATTCAAACTCCTAAGTCCATTGCTGTGACAGATGCTCATCCTGGTTATTATACTCATAATCTTGTAAACGAATATGAATTTGAAAAAGTGATAGAGGTTCAACACCATCATGCCCATATGGCTGCATGCCTGGACGAGCATGGTGTCAAAAGCAAGGCCTATGGGATTATCCTGGATGGAACCGGTTTTGGACTCGATGGGAATATTTGGGGATTTGAAATCTTCTATGGGGATACCGAGAATTTTCAGCGGATAGGTCATTTACGATATACACCTCTACCAGGAAATGAAAAGTGCATTCAGGAACCATGGAGAAATGCGGCAGCAATGCTAATGTCACTACTTGGTGATGAAGGACGTGATTCAGCTAAACGAATTTTCGAAGACAAAGTCATGGGAATTGATGTTTTAAAAAGAATGATAGAAAACAATGTGAATACCGTGCAGGCAGGAACTTGCGGAAGATTGTTTGATGCGGTTAGCGCAATCTGCGGAATTACCAGGATTTCCAGCTATGATGGTGAAGCGGCAATCAAGCTGGCTGAGCTTGCTGATGAAAAAAAATCCTTTGAGCCATATCCTTATAGGCTTTTCGATGACGGTGGATTGTTAGCATTTGATTTTTCCAAAATGCTCAAAGTAATTGCGTTGGATGTACTTTCCGGAGTAGAAGCTGCTTATATCAGCAGCAGGTTTCATGAGACGGTTGTTCAAGCTCTTGTTGATGGTATGTCGCAATTATTGAAGAAAGAACCGGAAACTGTAAAAACCGTTGTTTTATCAGGAGGAAGTATGCATAACCGTTTTTTTCGAACTAGACTAGGACAAGGATTATCAGAACTTGGCTTTAAAGTGCTTTTGCCAGAAAGAGTTCCCTGTAATGATGGCGGTTTATCGTACGGCCAGCTGGTTGTTGCGGCAGCAAAAAGGAGGAATAGTAATGTGTGTGGGAGTACCGGCAAAAGTAGTGGAAAAAATGGAATATAGCGCTGTTGTCGATGTGATGGGATCCCAAACAACTGTTGGAACAATTTTTGTGCCGGAAGTTGAGCTTGGGGATTATGTAATTGTTCATGCTGGACAAGCAATGAGTATAGTGGACGAAGATTATGCAAGGGAAAGTGTGGAAGAATGGAGGAAACTTATTGATGCTCGACATTCTGAAACAGTCTAACAACCCGAAAATTTGTAAGCTGCTTGTTGAATCCGTTATCGAGAAAGCCAAAGAGTTTCAGTTGAAATATGGCCGCAAACCCGCCTTCATGGAGGTTTGCGGTTCACACACGATGGCCTTAGCACGAACTGGTGTAAAGCAATCTCTGAGAGAGTATGTGGATTTGATTTCGGGGCCAGGCTGTCCTGTTTGTGTTACAGATCAAAGGTCCATTGATGCGATGATTGCCCTTGCAGAAGGAGAGCATCGAATTATTTGCACATTCGGCGATATGATGAGGGTTCCTGGTTCGAATAAAACACTAATGGATTCGAAAATTGCCGGGAAGGATATTCGTGTTTTGTATTCACCGGTTGATGCGGTGAAGGTGGCAGAGGAAAATCCCGATAAAGAAGTTATTTTTCTTGGTATTGGCTTTGAGACTACAATACCAATATTGGCTCTTATGGTTGGTGAGGCCCAAAAAAGAGCCGTGAAAAACTTCTCGATCTGGATGGCAACAAAGCTTGTTGAGCCTGTTCTCCGCTATTTGCTTGAGAGCGGTGATGTTCATTTAGATGGGTTCTTACTGCCTGGCCATGTTTCGATTGTACTTGGGGAGAAATCATACCATTATCTAGTGGATGAATATCAAATTTCTGGTGTCATAACCGGCTTTGAAACAGCTGAATTACTTTCGGGAATCTACAAATTGATTGATTTGGGATTAAAAGGCCGAGTTTCAATTGAGAATAATCATACTTCTGTTGTTAGCAAAACTGGTAACCTCGTTATTCAGGAGTGGATGAAGAAGTATTTAGTAGAATGCGATGAGGCCTGGCGTGGAATTGGTGTGATCCCTAATAGCGGATTGGATTTGAAGCCGGAATATGATCAATATAATGCCAAAAAAAGATTTACCGTTGAGGTTGGTGAACCGAGAAAAACAAAATGTCGCTGCGGGGAAGTCATTCGCGGACTTATATCCCCCGCTGAATGTCCGTTATTTGCCAAAGCATGCAAGCCAATGAATCCGATCGGACCATGCATGGTTTCAGCAGAGGGCAGCTGTGCGGCTTATTATCAATACTTGAGGGAGAGTTTTTAATGGAGAAGTTTATCAGCTTGGCACATGGTGATGGCGGTGAACTAAGTCACCAGCTTATTTGTGATGTGTTTATTAAAGCGTTTGGTGATAACGAGGCAGCCTTGTTTGATGCAGCAACATTAACAATTCCAACAGGTAAAATAGCTGTTACAACAGATTCGTTTGTGGTTAAACCCATTTTTTTTCCCGGAGGTTCGATTGGGAAATTAGCTGTTGCCGGTACAGTCAATGATCTGACTGTTAGTGGGGCAACGCCTGTTTACTTAACCTGTGGCTTTGTCATAGAAGAAGGGTTTCCTGTTTCTGATTTAGAAAAAATTGTGACCGATATGGCATCGGAAGTAAAGAGGACGGGAGTACGTATTGTCGCAGGGGACACTAAAGTGGTCGAACGTGGGTGTGCAGACGGTGTATTTATCAATACAACAGGAATTGGCGTTTATGATGGTGATCATGGGTGCAGCCTGGCATTTGAAGAAGGAGATGCGATTATTGTTTCCGGTTCAATTGGAGACCACGGGGTCGCAATTCTTACCGCAAGAAATGAATTAGGAATTCAAAGTCCTGTTAAGAGTGACTGTGCTTCATTAAATGGAATGCTGGGTAAAGTATTAAAGAATACAAGCAAGGTACGGATCATGAGAGATCCCACAAGAGGAGGTCTGGCCACAACTCTTGTTGAAATTGCTGAGGATTTTCACTTAACAATAAAAATTATAGAGTCAGATCTTCCAGTTAAAGAGGAAGTACGGGGTGTTTGTGATTTGCTAGGCTTTGATCCGCTTTATCTGGCAAACGAAGGAAAAGCAATTCTCATTGTTGCTTCCGAGGAAAAGAATAAAGTAATCGATATTTTGCGAGAATTTCCTGAGGGCAGGGATGCTGCTTTAATTGGTTCTATTATTGGTAAAGAAAAAGGTCAGCTTTTATTAGAAACTCCGCTTGGATCAAAACGATTGCTTACGAGACTATCTGGTACTATGTTGCCGCGTATATGTTAAGATGTTCAAGTTCAAAACATTAATCGTGGATTGTATTAAAAAAGCTAAAATAGTTTTCTAAATAGTAATACTGAAAAGTTACAAATAAATTAGGCAATAAGGCAGGCAGAAAGTGGGGTCTGTCTTTTCTGTAACTGCCCTTAAAGATGCTTGTGCACCACAGTCGTCGTGGTTTTTTTGCAAGTAACGAGGCCTTTTTGAGTGTTGTTGATTCAATGATCACCCACCACTTTGAGTAGATATTAATATATTGGTTCTAGAAGTTTTTTTCATATACGTGAAATTTATCACAAAAACCAGAATGCATTTTCTAATATAATTGATCTGTTAGTAAAGATTTTGGGAGGGATTTATTATGATACCTGAAAAACTTTTAGAGGTATTAAGGTATGAGGGAGTAGCATCCATTGTAACCCAAGGGGGTGGGGAACCTCATTTGGTTTGTACCTGGAATAGTTATATTCAAGTTTTAGATAACGGAAAATTACTATATCCTGCGGGAGGAATGAATTCAACAGAAGGAAATCTTGAAAAAAATAATAAAATCCAAATGGCAGTTGGAAGCAAAGAAGTAGATGGTTTCCATGGTCCAGGTACTGGGTTTCGAATTGAAGGAACTGCTACTTTTGTAAAATCAGGACCTGAATTCGAAGAAATCAAGCAGAAATTCCCTTGGTCAAGAGCTGCAGTTGAAATTACGGTTGATTCCATTACCCAAACTTTATAATTTTTTAAGAGTGGTTAATGTTTTTGATAAGGGCTCATTAAAAATAGTAAAAGAGATTGAAGGCTTTAATGAAGAATTAACTTAAAAGCGTCAGATCCTTTGGAGAAAAGGGTTTGACGCTTTTCCATATCTTTATTTTTCTCTAACGTCTCAGAAATAAGTAACCGTAAAACATTTAAAGAAAATCGGTAATAGCACGAGGACTTTGTGAGTTTTCAACAAAATGACGATTTAGGTTAATTCAATAAAGGTTCAAATTTTATTTTGGTAAAAACAGGTATTATTAAAGAAGAAAGGAGGAGGAGCTTGTTCCTAGTTTTGGAAACTAAACGATTTCTTATAGAGAATTAATAGAAATTGATCCTAAGGTGATTTTTTCTATATTATCTAATCCCCAAGTTTAAGACACCCCATCTAATAGAAACCACTGGCATCCCATGTACAGTTTTATCTTTTATTATATTTTCTACCTTGTGGGTAGCGAAAGGAATGATTCCTTGTATGAAAGGAAAATTCAAAATAGAAGTGGTACTGTCTACATTTTTTACATTTGCGATAGTTATTATTGCCCCAATGATCCTTGTTCACATTTCAAATGAAATAGTGAAAATGATTACACGACCTTTGGCATATGTTTGACTTTTGGGAATGCCGTTTATCTTATGTAAGGTAATGAAAAATCCTATTGGTACATTAGGATTTAAGAAGAAGAAATTAGCAAAACAGGTATTCATAGGTGTAGGAGTTTTCGTGATGCTTGATTTAGTTATAACTATTGCTGTTTTAGCATTAGGAGATAATAAAGGCATACTATTGCCTGCAAAAGAGAATAGAATTGGAATCATTATATATTCTGTAGTTTTTGATATGATTTGTGCAGGTATGGGAGAGGAAACGCTGTTTCGCGGTTATTTTATGGAACGGTATCGAACTCTAACTAATTCGGATATTGGGGCAGTCGTTATACCTGCTCTTATGTTTGGTATTTGGCATTTTCCAAATAGTCAAGACTTCTTACAAGTGATTCTTACAGCATTAATCGGACTAGTATTTGGATTAGTACGGCTAAAAATTAAAAACGCTTCAACATTATCGGTGGGCATTTCTCATGGCCTCCATGATGTTTATATATTGATATTAAGTTGTGCCTTGTTATAGAAATTGCCCGTAAAACCACATGGGCTTGCCCCGTGGAGTAAGTCAGAGATTAAAATGTTCAATTATGGTAGTTAATAAGTACATGCATCTTTTTAGATTGGGAATAAACTGAATATGATAAGGGAGCAGGGAGGTGAACCCATGAATAAACCATGGTTAAACCAATCTTTAAATAAGGAACAAGAAATTCGATTAAGTAATGCTATGCGTATGGTTTGGGAACAACACGTGTACTGGACAAGAATGACAATCAATAGCATTGCCTTTGATTTACCTGATATAGACGCAGTTACCGCACGGTTACTCCAAAACGCTACGGATATGGGCAATTTACTAAAGCCTTTCTATGGAAATAGAATAGCAGCAAAGTTTAGCAATTTAATCAGAGAACATCTATTAATTGCTGCGGATCTTGTAAAAGCCGCAAAAGCGGGAAATCAAAAAGCTATAGCGGATGCAGAGAGAAGATGGTACGCAAATGGAGAAGAAATTGCTGAATTCTTAAGCAGGATAAATCCGATTATATCCAGAGTTGAATTCCAAGAAATGTTTCTCGAGCATCTGGCACTTACTACAAAGGAAGCATTATTTATACTCCAAAATAAATTTCAATCAAGTATTGCTGTGTTTAATAAGATTGAAGAGGAAGCTTTACAAATGGCGGATACGATAACAAATGCAATTATAAAACAATTCCCCAGGATGTTTTAATGATGAGAGTTACTTATAGCACCATAAGATAATTAAAGGCACTAATATCAGTGCCTTTTTCATGTAGGTAGGTTTGTTATTAAAAAAAGACGGTGAACTAGATTTTAGTCCCATATTCCAATACCCAGGAATTTCTTTGAAAGTTAAAAAATTTACGTATCCAAAGTATCTCTGATAGAATGGGTAATATTTTAGAAAAGACCTTAAATTAAGATTGAATCGAGGGAGTAGACGATGATAAATGCGGGACTAGTGCTTGAAGGTGGCGGCATGCGCGGATTATATACGGCGGGAGTACTTGAATATTTTATGAGTCAAAATTTATATTTCCCCTACATAATTGGGGTATCTGCAGGAGCTTGTATGGGTGCTTCATATCTTTCAAGACAATCAGGACGAAACAAGAGGGTAAACCTTGGCTACATCGAGGATAAGCGTTATTTATCATTAGCGAATTTCATAAAAAAACGGGAACTGTTCGGAATGGACTTTATTTTTGATGAAATTCCAAATAAATTAGTACCCTTTGACATGGATACCTTTATCCAAAGTCCTGAGCAATTTGTAATTGTAGCAACAGATTGTGAAACAGGTGAGCCTGTTTATTTTGAAAAAGAGGATCACAGTGAACATATTGTCAAACTATTGAGAGCATCAAGCTCACTGCCATTTGTTGCCTCGAGTGTTGAATACAATAACCGATACCTTTTAGACGGCGGGATTTCGGACCCGATACCTGTAAAAAAGGCGGAGAATGATGGTTATGAAAAAAATGTGATTATCTTAACGAAACCAAAGGGCTATTTTAAACGGCCAAGTAAAATGTCTTCAATTTTCAAATATAAACGGCATCCTAAAATAAATGACCGGATAAAAGTGCGGTATAAGCACTATAATGAAACCCTGGAATATATTCATAGACAAGAAGAACTTGGAAACTTATTTGTTTTAAGACCAAGCATTGAGATGCCGGTTGGAAGGGTCGAACGGAACAAGGAACGACTAGAAAACCTTTACGAATTGGGTTGGAATGACGCAAAGGAACAGTTTGATGAGTTAAAAAGCTTTCTAGTTTAAGAACTGATAAAATATTTAAAACGTCACAATCATATCATTGTTTGAAAAAAGGATGCGAATCATGCCAATTAATTCTTTTGAAAACTACCCGATGAGCTGGAGGCCATCGATTGATAAAACGAAAAAGCCTATTTATCAAGCACTCGCAAGGCAGTTGGAACAGGATATACTAAACGGAGTTTTGCTGCCGGCGGAGCTTTGTCGGGAATGATTGTGGCAGGCTCAAGTTATTCAACATTATCAATTGTTGGAGGGATTTTGTCCTTATTACTGATTCTAGTGGTGATATGGTCTCACAGAGGTGAAAAATAAGCCGGATTTGTTTTACGAAAACGAGAAATAAAGAATAAAATGAAAGAGCCTAAAATATGCAAGTCTTTATACACTACTTGCGTATTTGGCTCTTTTAACTATTTTAATAGACTGTTACTTTACAGTTTGCCTTAAGGCTTTCATCACCTGGGATTGTAGCTGAGATAGTCGCATCCCCAATTCCTAACGCATTAATTTCACCTTCATCAGTTACAGAAGCAATTGATTGATCACTTGATGACCATGTTACTTCTTTAGTGAAATCTTTCAATTCAATGTTTCCCAGTTTTACGAATGCATTTGTTGACTGCCCTTTTGGAAGTGTTATTTCTGATGGTATGTTGAGGCTGATGGTACTTGAATCGGTATCGGAAAAATTATCATTATCACTGTTAATTTTTCCTTGTACACTTTTTAAAAATGCTCCCCCGCCAAATCCACTTATTAAAGCAACATATAGGAGTTCTAATGGATCATTACTTTTCAAAGGAAGGGCGCCAGCAAGACCAGCAATGGATCCTAGTAAAATATCAGATAGAAAACCTAGCGAAAACCAATTGTTTTGTTCATCGTTACCTTTCCGTGGATAAATGATCTTATTGTCATGAAAATACAAAGCATGTGCAAACCCACCTATGCTTCCTGCTAATAAAATTAAAGGTATTGTGTCGAGTGTAGCTTTATATTGGAATGATATATAGACAACTAACCCAATTAAAGTTATAGCTCCAATTAACCAAAACCAGATTAAATCCTTTTTGAAATTATTATAATTCATTAACACACTCCCCCAAGATTGTTTACATTATATATAGCGTCCAATTAGGGAAATATGTTTAAGCTGTTATGATTTTTTTAGTGAGTTGAGGGCATATAAACACAAGACTAATTACCTAAGTGTCTTTTTGCGGTGTCACTATTTAATAAGATTGGATAAACATTGTATAATTGAACGGCAAAGTGTTTCAAAAGGGGAGAATGCATCTTGTTTAAACTCAAGGGTTACATAACAACCATGATTGCTGGTTTCCAGTGGCTAAGTTTTTTATTTGTGAATACAGTTGTTATTCCGTTATCGGTAGGGGAAGCTTTCCATTTGTCATCTTTACAAATAAGCGGCAATATGGCCCGATCTTTTATTCTCACGGGAATTGCTTGCCTTATCCAAGCTTTAATCGGTCATCGTCTCCCGCTAATGGAGGGGCAAACAGGACAATGGTGGGGGATGATCCTAAGCATTGCTTCCATTGGAATATCTTCAGGTAAGTCAATTGGTGAGGTAGGAGGTAGTCTCTCTGTCGGAATTATGATTGGTGGGGCTGTTGTGATTCTATTCGGGGTATCGGGACTTCATAAAATTCTTAATCGATTATTTACACCAATTGTAATGGCAGTTCTATTACTCTTGTTAGCGTCACAATTAATTGATATTTTCTTTGCGGGAATGATGGGAATTACGAGCACCGGTAAAGTGCAAGGTCCAGTCGCACTGTTGTCTATTGTCCTTGTTATTGTGGTCTCTGTTTTAACGATTGCAGGAAGGGGAATGTTGAGTAACTTTTCGATTCTTATTGGAATTATTGTTGGCTGGATCTTGTATGCATTTTTATTTGGAACCTCAACACGAGTAGTGGTTCCGCATTTTCACGATATCGCTGAAATATTTGTTTGGGGTAAACCATCCTTTGATGTAGGCATTATTATCGCAGGTATATGCACAGCCGTGATCAACACATCCAACGCTATCGCAACATTTAGAGCAGCAGAACCCCTGTTAGGCATTTCAATGAAGGATGGGGCATATCGAAGATCATTTGTTTTGTCAGGAATTTATACGGTGTTATCAGGAATATTTTCGACTGTTCCTTATGCGCCCTATACATCATCCATTGGTTTTCTGCAGACAACAAGATTGTTTAATCGAGCACCCTTTATCATCGGTTCCGTTTTACTCATTGTACTTGGTTGTGTACCACAGCTGGCGAGTTTCTTTTCTACACTGCCAATAAGTGTCGGAGATGCAGTACTATTTGTAGCCTATTTACAGTTATTCGGATCGGCGTTGCGCAATATTGAGGGTATGCAATTTAATTTTAAGAGCATTTTTCGAATAGCCCTGCCAACACTTGTTGGACTAGCTATTCTTGCAACCCCGAGTAGCAGCTTTTCGAGCATTCACGGGTTTATGCACGCGATCCTTTCGAATGGACTGTTAGTAGGTATATTGTTAGCTATCATTCTTGAAAATGCAATTCCTTGGTCTCGACTGGAATCCCGATAGCAACAAAAAAAGCACACGAGATTATTTTAACTCGTGTGCTTTCCTTAATATCATAATTATTAACTGATTTTTTGTTGTGAACTTTGTTTAGACCCTTTTTTGCCAAACAATGTTTCGATAACTGGGTTTGTTCTTTCTTGTGCTTTTTTGGCAAACATAGGATTTAAAACAACAAGAACCGCAATGTTAACTAAAAGCCCCCAGAATCCTTCATATGCACCAAATGATTGATGGGTTGCATAAAGGAAAGCGATTACGGCCATCCCGGCAATAAAACCAGATAGGGCTGCTTCTTTTGAAAGTTTTCTCCAGAAAAGGCTGAAGACAACAGCCGGGAAGATTTGCACGATACCTGATACACCCATTAACTGTAATGAAATAAGTGCGTTAGGGAAAAGCAAACCAAACAATAGTGCAAGTCCGATAACCACAAATACCATATAACGTGTAACCATTGTCATTGTAGCTCCTGATGCTTTTGGATTAATGACATCACGAAAGATATTGTTTGCAAACAGACTTGACGCTCCGATTGCCATGATGGAACATGGTACCAATGATGCTAATGCAATGGTAGCATAAGCAAATCCTTGCGTTGTACCACCATATGACATATGGATTAATTCTAGGAAAGCAAAACGCGGGTCAGTTCCTTTTGGAATAACTAAGAATGCTGTAATTCCTAAGAAAGTAACAAGCATTAAAACAATGTTATAAAAAGGCAAGACAATCGCATTTTTTCTTAAAGAATTCCCGCTTTTTGAACTAAATACACCTGTAGCTGTATGCGGCCACATAAATAGTGCCATCGCAGAGATCAACGCAGCAGTTGAGAACCATAACATCCCTTTCGGACCAGAGGTTGGCAATGTAAGCATATGTGGTGCTTTTGCAACAGTTGTATGCATCATATTGCCCCAGCTGCCAAAGTGAATGATTGGAATGGAAACAACCATGTACAACATGATAATCCAAACTAAAATATCTTTAAAAATAGCAGTATAGGTTGGTGCTTTAATTCCAGCAAAGAATGTATAAAACGCAACAAGTAAGAATGATACAACAACAACAAATGTGATATTAATATAACCTGTTCCGGCTACTCGTAATGTATCCTGGATTCCGCTTAATTGTAAGTCAATATACGGAATCAACATCAGTACACCGTTTATCGCAATTAAGACAGAGAATAATTTACTGTCAAATCGGCCTTTAATATAATCGGCCAATGTTGTAAAATTATGTTCCTTACCGACCTTCCAAATCTTTGGTAAAAAGAAATATGCGAGCGGGTAAGCCAATACAACATATGGCGTTGCAAAAAAGGCAACACTTCCGCCTGTAAAAGCAGAACTGGTCAGGCCTAAAAATGTATAAGCAGTATATACGTCAGCCCCGATCAGAAACCAAACAAACAAGCTTCCTAGTCGCCTACCACCAACAGACCATTCTTCAACAGAACTGCGTGACTCTTTGCTTCGGCCTGCATAGAAACCAATTCCAATAACAATTAGCACAATGATTGAAGTAACAATGAGAGCGGTTAAATTTCCTTTCATTCTTCAATTTCCCCCCTGGACTTCTGAATTTTGTATACAGCCCATGTAAATATTGGTGTAAGGATCATCCAAATGAGCAACCAAAAGTGAAACAATGGAAATCCCAATATAAACGGATTTATTTTATTCACTAATGGCAACGCTACCAATTGTGCAAGAAAAGGAATAAGTACCAATATAAAAATTAATGGCTTCAAGTTAATACCCCCTATGAATGCGTTTTCACTTTACGAATTGATTATATCAAGTACTTTTTGAAATCGGGGTTTCTCATCCTATCATGTTGAAAACGTATACTAAGATGTCATAATTCAATCTTATTGCGTAAGTCTTTGACATAATTTCGACTCACTGGTACTTCAGATTGTTTTGTGTCCTCCATGATCAAATTATAAGAGCCGCTAAACCATGTTCGTAACTCTTTTATATGATCTAGATTGACTAAGTAGCTTTTATGCGTTCGGAAAAACGAAAACACTTCAAGTTTCTCAAAAAGGTCATTAAGGGTAAAGGTGGCCTTTATTTGTTCCGTTCTTGTGTGAATAATGACTTCACGCCCCTGTTTCTCGATAAAATAAATTTCTTTTGGTGATAAATAGGTTATCCCATTTTCGCTTTCAATTGCTAATTTATTTCTTGAGTGATCAGTTTTTAGTTGGTTTTCCTGTAACAAATTTCTAAATGCATCGAGTACCTCGACAAGGTCTTCCAAATCGTAAGGCTTTAATAGGTAATGAAAGGCACGAAGCTTAAATGCTTCAATTGCATATTGGTCATATGCGGTGAGGAAAACAATCTGAATCGAAAAATCAAATTCTTTTAAAAGCTCAGCAACCTGCAATCCAGATAAATCGGGGAGCCCAATATCAAGAAACAGAAGTTCCGGCTTTAGTTCTTTCGCTTTCTTTACAGCTTCCATCCCAGTGGCTACTTCACCAAGCAGCTCAATGCCATTTATTTCACCAAGCATATAGGCCAACTCCTCACGAGCAGGCTTTTCATCGTCAACAATCAATACTCGAATTGTCATCATTATCATCTCTTAACATATTTTTTGTAAAACCTAACGGAGAGCTTCGTCATTAGGACGAATAAATGCTACTAACGTTCCTTTTCCGATTTGGGACTCGATTGTAAAATGAGCTTTATCACCAAAATGATAAAAAAGGCGCTCCTGGATATTTTTTAATGCAAATCCCATATGTTCTTCGCTATCTTCCTTAACAATATTCGTTTCCATTCCTTTTCCATTGTCTAAAACAGAAATTTTGACCCCATTTGTGATGTTCAATACGCTGATTTTAATCGAACCATTACTGCTAAGTTCCTTAATTCCATGTACAATGGCATTTTCGACAAGAGGTTGGATGGTTAAGGAGGGAATTGTATAGTCAAGGCAGTTTTCATCTAACATCCATTCAACTTGTAAACGATCTCCCATTCTTGCCTTTACCAAACTTAAGTAGATCTTTACATGCTCTAATTCCTCTTTGATGGTAATAAGATCTTGATGTACACTCTGCATATTTTTTCGTAAATATTTGGCCAACTGGGTAATCATCTTTCTTGATTCTTCAGGTGAAGTCCTAATCAAGGATTTAATGGTGTTTAGCACATTAAATAAAAAATGAGGATCCATTTGCGCCTGCAGTGCTTTAATTTCCGCATTCGTCACCAAATGTGCCTGCCTCTCTGCTTCTGCCAAAGCATACTGCTGGCTGAACAATTGACCTAATCCATTTAAAATAGCTTTCATTTCAGCGGTTTGAAGATCTTGCTTCCTCTTGTAAAAAAGCTGGAAGGCGCCTATTTTGTATGAACGATACTCGATTGGCAACTGTGCTTTATATGAGGTCAGCTCACCTTGTTGAAAAAGAATGTTATCTTTTTGTTGAAAGATTATGCCAATTGCTCCAGTTTCACGAAGCAATGCCTGCCCAATTTCCGTTACAGCATTTTTAAGTGGCTTTCGCCAATACGATAGGGTGCTTTCAGCAATTTTTAGTGCTTTTTGAGCATAAAAGGCTCCTATTCTCTCCTCTTCAAACGTTACTTGGATGAGAATGACAAAAAAGGAAGCAACGCCTAAGCTATTTGCTAATATTTGTGGAATTCCAATTAGTTGAACAAGGGATAGTGCTCGATCAAAAGGGTGGGCCAGTAGTAAAATGACTGCCATTTGTACAGTTTCAGAGAGAAAGCCTACCAAAAAGGACATAAGTATGGAAGATTTTTGCCGATATCGCTTTTTAAGCGAATTTTTCATCAGTCCAGCTAAAATACCTTCAAGGATAGATGCAATTAAGCAGGGAAATGCAACAAATCCTCCTAAAGAATAACGATGTATTCCGGCAATCAATCCTGTACATATCCCAGCTCGGACCCCGCCGAACAAACCGGCAATGACAATACCAATTGTCCTAGCTGTAGCAATTGCTTCCCAGCCTGAAATTTTGTAAATCAAGGGAGTTTCCCGATACCCGATGCCCGTTACTGGTAAACCAGAATAGGTGCCTAAAATGGCAAAAAAACTAAACAATAATATAAAAAGCCAAATATTTTTATTTTCTTCCTGATAATGCATAAAATGGCGCAGCTTTTGCATCCTGGAAAATAAAAACGCCATCGCAATTAAAAAGCCAACACGCTCAAATTGTTCAACTAAAAGCAAGAGCATGATCCTATCCTCCTGTGAAAAATTAAAACTATGTCCAATTGCCGTTTTAATTTTACAGTTTTTTTTGAAACATAATAAGCAGAAAACATGCATGAAATGAATAAACACATGCATATTTTCTGCTTATTATTAATTGTTAATACTTAACATAATATCACATCTGCGAAGTTTCCTCTCAACACTTGTTTTTCATACTGATTTGTACATAAGAAGGATGCCATAGTGGCCGTTCGATTATTATCTTGCTTTCCTTAAAAGACGAGAGATGATTGCGCCTATTTTTGTTAAAGGGCCTTTTTGCTGAAGAAAAATGTTAAGAAAATTTATCTATATTTCCAGCGTTTTTCCTTTGAAAATTCTTTTGTGCCCATACGTCTAATTTTTTTACTTGTTTTTTACCAATTGTGGCTCCGTAAAGAATTAGCAGGATGATAACCAATGTAAATATATCTAATTCTCTTTTTATAATAAAATTTATGATACCCATTAGCACTTGAGGGATGACGCCGGTAATCGCAAATAAAACCATCCCAACTTTAAACCAAAATTTCGATTGAAGCCTGTATCTAGCATAAAATAAGAAGAATGTGGAAGTCCAAGCCAATACTTCCAAGCCAATTAAAATAAACCATTTATATTCCACTAAAAATGTCATAAGGTGAAACTCCTTATTAAAAGTTTTTATTAACAAAAAAAGCCTGAGAAAGACATCAATGTGATATCTCTCCCAGGCTTTTATCCCTCCGTGTGACACTGCGTTTTACCGTAGTGTGGTTTTCTCTCGGACCAGTCTGATCAATGATCACGGAACCCTAGAAAACATTAATATTATTTTATATCCATTATCTTTCTTGGTCAAATAGGGGGTGATATTCTTTAAGATTTTAACGGTGTTCCTGGAGCATAATAGTATGGAGGCACTTTTAACCATCCCCGTCTTTTCACCAGTTCTTTCATGGTTGCTCCAAATGTCATATATTCCTGTAAATATTCTAGCCAAATCAAGGTAACATCATTGCGATTGGATTGAATGATTGCATTTGCACAAAAGGAAATTAAAACAACTATTTTTATATTAAGGCTGTTTGCAAGTTCATCATCCGTCAGCTTGACACCCAATGGAACATCGCTTGGATTAGACTGTGGTTTGGACTCACTTACGGGTGGAATGGGAACTCCCTCTGATAACATAAAGGTAATCATTCGTTCTTTCTGGGATTTGAACATCTCTACGGCTTCATGAAATGCTTTACTTAATTCAGGCTCCGATGTACTATTAACCCCTGCTTCGGAATGAACTTGTTCATCTGCTAATTCAGAAAGATAGGTCCAGCAGGACATGACTTCACCCACATGTAAGGGTGGTTTGGGTTCATCATCAACAAATGATTGAATTACTTTATTAACAGCCTTTAACACATCCGGCATATGTACACCTCACTTTTCTGTTTGCTGCAAGCCCGGAGGATAATATGGTGGCGGCACTTTGAGCCAGCCCCGTTTTCGCATCAATGATTTAAATGTTGTTAAAAAAGTGATATGTTCTTGTAAAAACTCGGCCCAAATCAGACTAACATCACTGCGGATCGATTGACCTGACGTGTCCGAACATTTTGTAATTGCCATCGTTATTTTTTTCTTAAGGCTATTTGCAAGCTCGTTATCTGTCAGCTTAACACCTAATGGAACACTATTCGGGTCAGAGATTGGCTTCGATTCACTAAGAGGTGGCAATGGAATACCTTCTGAACGCATAAATGCTGAAATTCGCTCTTTTTCCGATTTGAGCATATTCACTGCTTCTTGCAGGGCTTTTCTCAATTCAGGGTCCGTTGTACTGTTAATTCCAACTTCCGTCTGTACTTGTGTCTCACCAACTAATGCTAAAAATATCCAGAATCCCATAGCCTCTCCAATGTGAAGAGGGGTTTCGTTCTCATCCTTAATAAAAGATTGAACCACACTTTTCAAGGCTTGTAAAAGATCAGGCAAAAATTCCACCTTCCTCTCTTTTTGTTAATTTTCCCTGAAGGATATTTTTTAATTCAACAGATGAAGGCAAAATATATTATAATAAAACAAAAATAAATAAATACATATTCAGAAGCAAGCGCACTTAGGATTGTTCTTTTATATTGAGATAGGTAATGAGTTTTAAAATTAAGCTGAAATGAGGATGAGTTATGGGCTATCAGGCAAGACAAAATCGTTATCAAGATATGCATTACAATCGTTGTGGGAATTCGGGATTGAAGCTTCCTGCGATTTCTTTAGGCTTATGGCATAATTTCGGAAGTGTTTATTCCTATGAAAATATGAAAAACCTCATCTTTCATTCTTTTGATTTCGGAATTACACACTTTGACTTAGCCAATAACTATGGCCCTGTCCCAGGTTCAGCCGAGGAGAATTTTGGTAAAATCCTTCAACAAGAAATGAAAAGTTACCGTGATGAAATGATTATTTCTACCAATGCTGGTTATAAAATGTGGGAGGGCCCCTATGGGGATTGGGGGTCAAAAAAATATTTGGTTAGCAGTTTAGATCAAAGCTTAAAACGAATGGGTTTGGACTATGTAGACATTTTTTATCATCATCGTCCAGACCCAGAAACTCCTTTGGAAGAAACAATGGCAGCTTTGGACTTGATTGTTCGGCAAGGGAAAGCGTTGTATGTAGGGATCTCTAATTATTCTGCAGAACAAACGGCGCAAGCGTTAGAAATTTTGAATAAGCTGGGTACGCCTCTTCTAATTCATCAACCTAGATACAGTATGTTTGAGCGATGGATTGAAGATGGATTGCAGGGTGTATTGGAAAAATCAGGCGTAGGTTCGATTGCTTTTTCACCACTGGCACAGGGAATGTTAACCGAACGCTATTTAGATGGAATTCCGACTGATTCTAGAGCAGGTAAGCCAAATACCTTTTTGCCAAAAGATCGGGTAACAGTTGATGTATTAAAAAAAGTGAAGGCATTGAATCGGATTGCAGTTGAACGAGGACAAACTCTTGCACAAATGGCTTTAGCCTGGGTACTACGTGAAGGGAAAGTGACCTCGGCACTGATTGGTGCAAGTCGTGTCAGTCAAATCGAAGAAAATGTAAATGCATTGTAAAACTGTGAATTTACAAAAGATGAATTAAATTTAATTGAAGAGATTCTGCATGGATAAGGTAGAGCTGAAATGATATGTTTTTTCGAAATGAGGGTGCAAAAATTGGCACCTTCATTTTTTTTGGAGGAAGGAACGAACGTCTTTGCTATCCCCATTTTAAATAAGGAATTAAGTAAAATTTTAGTAAAAAATTGACCGTACTTTCATGTTATATTAAGATGTTCTTAACAAGAACAGTTATTAGAATGGGGAATAAAAATGGCTACTATTAAGGACATTGCCGAACGTGCAGGTGTATCGATTGCCACTGTGTCGAGGGTGCTAAACTATGATTCCACCCTTTCGGTAAGTGACGAAACGAAAAAGAAAATTTTTCAGACAGCAGAAGAATTATCCTATCGAAAAAAATCTGAGCGTCGTACATCAACCTATCAAATTGCTTTAGTGAACTGGTATACGGAAGAAGAGGAATTGGATGACCTTTACTATATGTCAATTCGTTTGGGGGTTGAAAAACGATGTGAATTCCACAAGCTAAAAACAAGAAAAGTATCTCTTAATGAAATGGCAGCAATACGGGGAGAAGAGATGAATGGAGTTATTGCGATCGGGAAGTTTAGCCAAAAGCAGGCAGAGGAACTTCGAACTGTAACAGAAAATATTGTGTTTGTGGATTGCTCTCCAGATGAAGATTTTTACGATTCTGTCGTTAGTAATTTTGAAAGGGCAACCATCAATGTGATCGATTACTTTCTTAAACATGGGCACCACAAGATTGGGTTTATCGGAGGAAAGGAAACTTATAAAGATGACCATGTTGATATTGCCGACCCGAGACAGGTCACCTTTGAGAGTTATCTTAAACAAAAGCAGCTGTTAGATCCTTCCTACGTCTATATGGGATCATTCTCGGTAAATGATGGGTACAAATTAATGAAACAAGCGATAAAAGATCATGGAGATAATCTACCAACAGCTTTTTTCGTTGGGAATGATTCAATGGCCATCGGATGTTTACGTGCACTTCACGAGGAAAATATTCCAGTTCCTGAGAAGGTTAGCATTATTGGGGTTAACGATATTAGTGTCTCAAAATATGTTTTTCCTGCTTTAAGTACGGTTAAAGTTTATACAGAATTTATGGGGGAAACAGCAGTGGACCTGCTGCTTGAAAGAATGACCGATCGAAAAATCGCAAAAAAGGTCATTATTTCTACACAATTAGAAATTAGGAATAGCAGTAGGGAAAGAATGGAATAATGATCAATAGGGAGTAATTAACAGTGTGCTTTTTTTTTGTTTTTTTTACTTAAGTTTTTACTAAAATAATTGACTGGATTTTACTTGATCTTTAAAATAAAACTATAGTGGTTTGAAGTAATATTATCATTACTAAAAGAAAGTTGGAGAGGCCCTATGGAAACGAACTTACTGATAACAAAATTTGAAGAAATATTTCCAAGTAACGAAAGTCAAAAAATTCGTTTGTTTTTTTCTCCAGGAAGAATCAATTTAATTGGTGAGCATACCGACTACAACGGAGGCCATGTTTTCCCATGTGCAATCACATATGGAACGTATGGAGTTGTCAGAAAAAGAGAGGATCGAACCATTAGGATGTATTCTTTGAATTTTGAAGACAAGGGAGTCATTGAATTTCACCTTGATCATCTAGAATATGACCCAGTCCATAATTGGGCGAACTATCCGAAGGGGATGATTCGTTATATTCAAGAAAAAGAGGGGTTATTGCCGTACGGTATGGATGTCCTTATTTACGGAAATATTCCAAATGGAGCGGGACTTTCTTCTTCAGCCTCATTGGAAGTGCTTACAGGAGTGATGGTCAATGAACTTCTTGATCTCCGTATTGCGCGGTTGGATTTAGTGAAACTCGGGAAGAAAGTTGAAAATGAATTTATCGGTGTAAACAGTGGGATCATGGATCAATTTGCCGTTGGGATGGGAAAAGAAAACTGCGGGATTCTGCTTGACTGCAATACATTGAAATATGAATATGCACCTTTAAAATTAAGCGGATATAAAATCATAATAATGAACACGAACAAAAGAAGAGAGCTTGCGGATTCGAAATATAATGAAAGAAGAAGTGAGTGTGAAACAGCACTGGAACTGCTTCAACAGGTTAAAGAGATTTCCAGTTTGGGTGATTTAACCGAGGAAGAGTTTGAGTCAATCAAAGGTCACATTCATAATGATGTTTTAACAAAAAGAGCAAAGCATGCAGTCTATGAAAATCAAAGGACATTAAAAGCTTTAGCTGCCTTAAGAAATGGTGATTTGAACGAGTTTGGACTTTTAATGAATAGCTCCCATATTTCTTTGAGGGACGATTATGAAGTAACCGGGGCAGAACTGGATACCCTTGTTGAAGCTGCCTGGAATCAGGAAGGGACTATAGGTGCGCGGATGACAGGCGCTGGATTTGGCGGATGTGCGATTGCGATTGTCAAAGAAGAATCGGTAAATAAATTTATGGCAGAAGTAAGCAAAGAATATCTAACGAAGATTGGCTATGAGGCGTCTTTCTATGTTGCCAGCATTGGGGACGGAGCAAAGGAAATCGAATTGAATGCATGTCATTAAATAAACAAGCGATTAGGTTTTTCAGGATGCGTGGAATTTGCACCAATCAAATGAAGACGTATATTCGAAGCAGGGAGCGAAAACGATGAACGTATACATTGCATTAGAAAGGCTGGTTCAGCATCTTGCTACGTTAGAAATGATTCAAGCGGAAGATAGTATCTATGCAAGAAATCAGGTTATGTCCCTCTTAGGGCTTCTTGATTTTCCTAATAGTTTAGTAATGGAAGAAGGAATTGAGCAGGAAATTCCTGACCTATTAGAAGAATTAGTGCAGTTTGCTGTTGAAGAGGGCATAATCGAAGATTTGCTTGATGAGAAAGAAATTTTAAGCAGTAAAATCATGAATGTTTTTATGCCAAAGCCTTCTGATGTCAATCAGGCATTCTATGAAAAATGGAAAGAAAGCCCTGGTAAGGCGACAGAATATTTTTATAAACTTAGTAGGGATAGCAATTACATTCAGACGAAAAGAATTGGAAAAAACATCAACTATAAATCGGAAACCCCTTATGGAG
Organism: Neobacillus sp. PS3-12; assembly: GCF_030915385.1. GTDB lineage: Bacteria > Bacillota > Bacilli > Bacillales > Cytobacillaceae > JAEVLT01. Next base: position 4,032,309 of record NZ_CP133268.1, read on the forward strand.
AATTAGATATTACCATTAATTTGTCAAAGCCGAGAAAGACCCTAAAGAGATTGCCAGGGAAAAGGAAAGAAAAACGGTTTCTTCCGAATATCCGAAATGTTTGCTTTGCATAGAAAATGAGGGGTATGCCAGGCAGAATAGGCCATCCAGCGCGGTCAAATCACAGGATGATCAGGCTGGAGTTAACAGATGAGCCTTGGTTTTTTCAATATTCCCCATATGTATATTATAACGAGCATTGTATTGTATTATCCGCTAAACATCGGGACATGTTGATTGATCGAGGAACGTTTGAAAGATTATTAGAATTTGTCGGGAAATTCCCACATTATTTTGCAGGATCAAATGCAGATTTGCCAATTGTCGGCGGTTCCATTTTGACACATGACCATTATCAAGGCGGAAACTATGAGTTTACAATGGCAAAAGCGGTGGATGAAATCAATTTTAACCTAAATGGCTTTCCGAACCTGAAAGCATCTACTGTAAAATGGCCGATGTCGGTTATTCGTTTACGTGGTAATCATAAGGCTGAGTTAATCAATGCATGTGCGTATATTTTGGAGAAATGGAAGAACTATACTGATAAAAATGCAGAAATTTTAGCATATACAGGAGAAACCAGGCACAACACAATTACACCGATAGCACGAATGCGGAACGACGAATTTGAAGTTGATCTTGTTTTGCGAAATAATCGCACGAGTGATGAACACCCCTTGGGGATTTTCCATCCTCATGCTGATGTACATCATATTAAAAAAGAAAATATTGGCTTGATCGAAGTGATGGGACTTGCAGTTTTACCAGCACGCCTCAAAACAGAGCTCGAAGAGGTACAAAACTATTTATTAGAACAGCCAAATAGAATAGAATCTTACCACATTCCATGGGCAGATGAATTAAAAATAAAATATAACAATCAACTTTCAAGCTCTCATGTAAACGAAATTGTCCATAAAGAAGTAGGCATCAAATTTTTACGCGTACTTGAAGACGCAGGGGTATTTAAGCGGGATGAAAAAGGGCAAAAAGCATTCAAGAAGTTTATTACAGAGTCTCTAAATGCAGAGCTGGAAAGCATAGATTAAATAGGATCTTCCCAGACTTTTTCCCGAGTAGTAAGAAATGATGTATTTATCTGATGAAAGGCTGATTAATAATGAAAATAATCCAGAAAACATTTGGAGAAGTCAATAATCGATTGATAAACCAATATACAATGGTTAATGATAACGGTATTGAAGTGACTTGCATTAATTATGGATGTATTATTACCAAAATCATAACACCAGATAAAGAGGGAAACTTCGAAAATATTGTTCTTGGTTATGACGCGATAAATGATTATATAACTAATCATTATTATTTTGGAGCCATTGTTGGCAGAGTTGCAGGAAGAATTAAAGGGGCAGCTTTTGAGCTTGATGGAGAAACATACGAATTAGTTAAAAACGAAAATAACAATCATCTGCATGGCGGAATGACAGGGTTTGACAAAGTCATTTGGGATGCTGCTGTAATCGAAAATGACCAAGAAGTAGCTGTTAAATTCTCCTACCATAGTCCTGACGGTGAAGAAGGATACCCAGGCAATTTAGATATAAGTGTAATCTATTCTCTTAATCAACAAAATGAGCTATCAATCCAATATACTGGCCATACTGACAAAAAAACATTGTTGAACATGACAAGCCATTCCTATTTTAATTTAAGTGGAAATTTTAAAAGAGATATTTTAAATCACGCTTTAAAAATAAAAAGTGAAAAGTATTTGGAATTAAATGAAGAAAATATTCCAACGGGGGATTTGCTGGATGTGACGGGTACTCCTTTTGACTTTACTTCCGAAAGTATGATTAAAACAGGGGTTGAATCAGAACACCCACATAACATACTTGTTGGTAAAGGATATGATCATCCGTTTCTTTTACAAACAAACCATGATAATGAGATCATTTTAATGGAAAAAGAGAGTGGACGTACTTTAACAGTGGAGACGGATGAGGTTGGGGTTGTTGTTTATTCAGGTAACTTTATAGAAAATGGTGGATACATTCAAGGTGTTCCATCCCGTAAATACTTGGGGATTTGCCTGGAAACACAGGGACTTCCAGATGCGATTCACCATCCTCATTTCCCGTCATGGGTTTTAGAAAAAGGGGAGGAGTATTCATCTGTTACAAAGTATAAGTTTGGAATAATGAATACAAATACTAATTAAATCTAAAGGGAAGGGATGGCAATCTGCCATCCCTTTCTCTAGCTATTAATAAGTTGGAAAATCCACATCATGAATGTGCCCGGCTCCTGATGTTCATTGAGCTCGGCTAGTGCTGCCTTTAATACATTCATTTGTGTTGTTTTATCATGTGGCTTTCCTAATGAATGGCCAAAAACGAACCCTACTGGATGAATAGCCCGTGGAGGCCTCATCAAGCTGGATTGTTCAACGTCCAACGTAATTAAAGTTGTTGGAATTCCTTGTGATTCAATGCCGCGCTGCACTGTAACTACAGTGCGATGACAGAGCGGTCAGCCAGCAGTTAAAATGACTGCGTCCGCTTTGGAACGAACCACTTCTTTTACAAGTGCAGGAATCGTTTCATTATTAATTTTGTTCAATCTCATGGAATAGCCCATCATAGTTAGATGCTTCTCTGCTACTCCCCCGAGGTCTCCATCATCCACCATTTCTCTTAATCGGTCGATGGGGAACACACAGTTAATATCCTCTTTGGGTGCATCTGTATTATAATGCTCCTTTGGGGCTGCATGGGTGACCGTTAAATCTTTTGCATCCACTTCTCCTGGAATGATACGGAAGGTGGCATCACCTTGTGAGGGGTCCGTGTTAAAAGGCTCCTGATCCTTCAAGTGAACGCCAGAGGTAGAAACAATCATGATGGTCATTTCATGCAACGGCTTATTGCTAGGTGTATATGGGATAGCTTTTCTTGAGAGTTCCATACACATCCTCCTTATTTTCTACAACCTAAATTATCTGCTTAAAGTTTTCTCAATACGTCAAACAACTCTTCATTATCAGGTTGCTTACCAATTGGATGAACATCAATCCACTGAACGATTCCTTGTTTATCAATGATAAACAGGGCTCGCTCTGAAGCTCCATATGCCGCTTCCCCTTTGTTTTTGCGAAGGACGCCATATTTTTCCGATACTTCTCCATGCGGATAGAAATCAGAACAAAGCGGATAGGATATTCCTCCGATTGATTTTGCCCATGCATCATGACTTGGAACGCTGTCAACTGAGATACCCAAGACCTGGGTATCGAACTCTTCAAAACGAGAAAGATCATCCTCGTAAGAAGGCATTTGCGCGCCTCAAACTGGGGTCCAATCTAGGGGATAAAAACAAAGAAATACATTTTTTGTGCCGCGGTATTCGCTTAATGTAATTCTGCGATCGCCATGGGCTCCCAAGGTGAAATCAGGTGCCTGATCACCAACTTTTAAGGTGCTTGTTTCAGTAGCTCCTTGTGGCATGTAAAACTCTCCTTTCTTGTGTTTAATCAAACAACAATTTTTATTATTCCCTTGATCAATATGCTTAAACATAAAAAATGTTTGAGAAAAATTTTAATGGCAAGTTGAGAAACTCCTTCAATTGGATGTCTAATAATTAATAGAGTTGTGATAAAATCTAATAGAAAAATGAAAAAATTTTGAAATATAAATTTAGATGTTTAAGGATTTATATAATATTCAACCTTGCAAAAATTTTTTATTAAATGCTTTTGAAAATGGAGGATGTATATGAGTACTTTAAAAATTAAAAACCTGATAGTAGGGGAAGGAACGCCGAAAATTATCGTTCCACTTATCGGAAAAACAAAAGAACAAATTATAGATGAAGCTGAACTTGTAAAGGAGCTTCGGCCTGATGTAGTGGAATGGCGTGTTGATTTTTATGAAGAAGTAGAAAATTTAGCTGCTGTAAAAGAGTTACTCGTAGATTTACGAAATTTATTTGCAGATGAATTGCTTCTGTTTACGTTTCGCACTCATAAAGAAGGCGGAAATAAGGAAATTAGTAATGAAACATATGTTGAGTTGAATCAGACAGCTATTCTCACCAAAAATATCGACCTCGTGGATGTTGAGTTATTTACAGGGGATAATGAGGTTCAGGCAATCGTTTCAAAGGCCAAGGAAAACGGAGTCTTTGTGATCATGTCCAATCATGATTTCTTTAAAACACCGCCAAAAGAGGAAATTGTTTCTCGTCTGCGGAAAATGCAGGAGTATGGTGCTGATATTCCAAAAATCGCCGTAATGCCAACTAATGCTGAGGACGTTCTAACACTGCTCGATGCAACAAATACAATGAAGAAACAATATGCAGATCGTCCAATCATTACCATGTCAATGGGAGGCACAGGTGTGATTAGCCGTTTATCATGCGAGGTCTTTGGATCAGCGTTTACTTTTGGTGCAGGTAAAAGTGCATCCGCACCTGGTCAAATACCTGTTGCTGAATTAAGAAACGTTCTAGAAATATTACATAAAAGTATGTAATTCATATACAAATGGTACATGTTAGGAGAATTTACGATAAGCCTCAAAGAGATTACCTAATCTTTGAGGCTTTATTTGCAAATAAATAATACAGGATGTGGCCTCATTCACATAATTTTTCATTATAAATAAATATAATAAGTTATAATTGACAATATCTGAATTAAAGGGACGTTGGATAATGAATAAATTTACTCATGTATTGCTTTCAATGCTGCTTCTTCTACTAGTAGTATCAGGTTGCTCAGAGAATGTAAAAAATACTAACTCAGAAAAAAAACAAGGTGATCAGGTTAAAAGTGTAGAATTAACAATTTCTGCTGCAGCAAGTTTGCAGGATGCCTTAACTGACATAAAAACAACCTTTGAGAAGGAACATTCAAATGTAAAAATAACCTATAATTTCGGAGCCTCAGGTGCATTGCAGCAGCAAATCTCTCAGGGAGCACCAGTCGATATATTCTTTTCTGCTGCTGAGGATAAATTTCAGAAATTAGAACAAGGAGGATTGATCGAAAAGAAAAACGGAACAGATTTACTTGGAAATGATCTTGTCTTGATCGTTCCAAAAGATTCTAGTAAAGGGATCAAATCCTTTGAAAAACTAACGAAGGCAGACAAAATAGCACTTGGTTCTCCTGAGTCTGTACCAGCGGGACAATATGGGAAAGAAACATTGGGGAATTTAAATATTTTGTCTGCTGTTGAAGGGAAAGTCGTTTATGCAAAGGATGTACGACAAGTGCTTACATATGTTGAAACTGAGAATGTTGATGCAGGAATTGTTTATAAAACAGATGCTTTAACGTCATCAAAAGTAAAGATTGCGGCAACGGCTGCAGAAAATACACACACACCAATTATTTATCCGATTGGTGTAATAAAAAACAGTTCACATCCAAAAGAAGCAGCGCTTTTTTATGAGTACCTTCAAAATCAAAAATCGATGAAGATTTTTAAAAAATACGGATTTAAAGGTCTGAAATAATTCAAATGTCAGCAGATTTTTGGTCACCAGTTAAGTTATCGATAGAAATCGCACTTGTTTCGGGAATATTAGCATCCATTTTCGGCCTGTTTTTTGGCAAGTTAATGGCCAATAAAAAATTTAGCGGAAAAGCGATCATTGAAACCGGGTTTCTTCTGCCATTAGTATTACCTCCTACAGTAATAGGATTCTTGTTAATTATTATTTTTGGAAGGAATAGTCCAATCGGTCAATTGATAGAATGGCTCTTTAAGCAGCCTGTTATCTTTACTTGGTGGGCTGCTGTCATTGCTGCTACTGTCGTAGCTTTTCCTCTCATGTATCAATCTGCTATGACAGGATTTGAAGCAATTGATCCGGATATTGAGGGTGCAGCTCGGATAGATGGAGCGAGTGAATTCAAAGTATTTATTCTTATTTCCATTCCACTCGCACGAGGAGCAATTATGTCCGGGTCCATTTTGAGCTTTGCAAGAGCCCTGGGGGAGTTTGGAGCAACATTGATGTTTGCTGGTAACATACGGGGAAAACTCAAACCATACCAACGGCTATTTACATGGCACTTGATGCGGGCAATATGGAATTGGCTTGGTTATGGGTATTAAGCATTATTGGCATTTCACTCATTATGCTAATGTGTGTACGCAAAATCCAATCCTAATCTAATCGTTTATATGAACGTTCTTTTTAAACTGACGTAGAAAAAAGTAATTTTCTAGGGGCAAAAACAATATCTGTTTTTGCCCCTGTACTTTACTTCTTTGATCAAAGGAAAAGAAGTAAAATTAATGTAGGGGAGAATTCATTCACTCTAGAGGGATGTTCAAAATGAAAAATAAGAAAATTTCTTCTATTATATTGTCTGCTGGTTTTTCCTCAAGAATGGGGAGCTTTAAACCGCTTTTGAAATTCGGTGATTATACAGCAATTGAAACCATTATCAAAGCACATTTAAATTCAGGGATTGATGACATTGTTGTGGTTATTGGGCACCGAGGAGATGAAGTAAGAGAAGCTCTAGAAGACTACAAAGTCAAATTTGTGAAAAATGAAAACTATGCTCAGGGAATGTTTTCTTCAGTAGTAAGCGGTTTACAAGCAATTGAAAGGGAAGCTGGAGCATTTTTGGTGCAACCTGTTGATATCCCGCTAGTAAAAGAAAATACAATAAAGTCTTTAAAAAGTCAGTACATTCATTCTAATAAGGGTATTATCTATCCAACTTTCTGTGGTAGAAAGGGGCATCCTCCACTTATTGACTGTAAATATAAACAGGAAATACTAGACAGCAATGGTGACGGAGGACTAAAGAGAATACTAGAAAAATATAAAGATGATGCTGAATTTTACCCAACCTTTGATGAGGCAGTTTTAAAAGATATGGATACTCCAGAAGCTTATGAAATTTTATTAGCCTATTATTTTTCCGAGGAGCCAACCAGGAATGAATGAGAACGTATTCTAAGCATATATAATTTGTGGATCACATCATAATAATCCTCCTAATTCTGTCCAAAACTAAATAAATCTTAACAAAACGGTACGATAAGTAATGAATGTTACTGCGAAAGAGTAAATAATAGATTATAATTTTATAAAAAAGTAGATTTTGGGATTGATTATAAAAAACGTGGTGAGGAGATTCGTGTCACTTCAAACAGATACTCTATTGCAGGAGCAACAGCAAAAAATATTACATCAATTTTTAAGCATTGCATTAGGTGGAAATTCATTTTTGCATCCTTATATTGAGGATTATTATCGGAAGAATGAGTGGGAATTTCATGAAGCGTACCAAAAGAGTGGGTTGAAAGGAAATCCACTATTTTTAAGGTACTCTACAAATAGTGAAGACAAAATCAGGAAAGTAGCTGGGATGATAGCGTGGTGTAATCAAAACCAACAGTTTGCATTACTTGATCAACTAATTAAAAAAGGGTACAAATTTGCTTACCAATATTTACAGCAAAGTACCCAAATTGATTTTGACCATTTTATGCGCAGCTACGCACAAAGGCAAAAAAGCAAAATCGTTAAAGAAATAGAGTTGCTTTACCAAAATATTGTTCTCTGGTATCTATGCGTTCGCGAAGACAAACCATTTAATACAATGAATATTGCCTGGAAGTCTTTTCAAAATGTATTATACTCATCCATAAACGAAATTCAATTAGAAAAGGAATTTTTCTCAAAAAAGATGTTTAGAAAGCATCAGGAGGAAATTGTTGATCTATATCGGGAATACAACATTCCAAAAAATCCTCGTTTTGATTCGTTAGGCAGTTTTATTGAGTTTATAATCAGTGAAAACTTTAAACAAATCTCTCAAACAAACCTTTATGCTGACACGGAAAGTATTGAACAAAAGGTATTCCAGGAATCACCTTCAAAATATATTGGGGCTTTAGGCGGCTGGCTAAAAATTCTTAAGATTCATGAACTGGATGCAACCGAAAAAGTACCATTTACAAAAACGGATCTTGATACTGTTTTTTTAGAGATCTTGTATGTCCAAAAGTACAATTACATAAGCAAAGCGGACCAAGATTTGTTTTTTATAGCATGCTTGTATCTTAAATGCCTCAGTTCTCTTTATCGGGAATCGAAACAATTGTATTTGGACTCAACGAAGCAAGATTTTTATCTAGAAATGAAATCCAAAGAGACACAAATAAGGAAGCAGGAAGCGGATCTTTTAAGAAGGAAGCAGACATGGGAGTTTACCCATAAAAGACAGCAGAAAGAAATTGAAGGTTTAACAGAAGAACTTCGAGAGGCAAATACAAAAATGCGGCAACTTGAACAGCAAATCAGGAATATGGAGGATTATGCTGAAGAGGTGCATGCACTCAGAAATTATGCCTATAAAGAGGAACGGGATGATCGTAATATTGACAATGCTCCATCTATAAACACGATGGCAGAGTTTATCCAGTCGAAGCGGATTGTCATTTTTGGCGGATCTCCGAATTGGCGGCAAAAATTAAAGGAATGCTTGCCTGCTGTGGAATTTGTTGATGTTGAGGATAAGAATCGGGATATTTCAAAAATCCAAAGAGTCGATGCGGTGTTTATCAATACAACCGTATTTGCCCATGCTTTTTATAAGAAAATTATCAAGGAATTGAGCAATAGTAAAACTCCGCTTTACTATTTAAACGGGCAAAGTAATACCGAAAAGAATATTTCAGAAATCTATGAATGGTTAACTGAATAAGTAGAATCAGTACACTATATACATTACTAAATTAGTGAGGGACGGTACTCCCATTTCCTTAGTGGAAACTGGGTACCGTCCCATTGCTTTTACTGCATCGAAATCCAGACGCTCTTTACTTCAGTATAGTTATTTAGGGCATAGGAACCCATTTCACGTCCCATACCTGATTGTTTAAATCCGCCAAATGGGGAAGCTGCATCGAATGTATTGTAGCAGTTTACCCATACCGTTCCAGCACGAAGCTTACTTGAAATATAATGCGCTTTCGCTACATCACGTGTCCACACACCTGCTGCCAGTCCGTATTCACTATTGTTGGCACGATTAATTAATTCATCCAAATCGTCATATGGCATAGCAGAAATAACAGGCCCAAAGATTTCTTCCTTGGCAATTGTCATTTCATCCCGTACGTCTGCAAAAATAGTCGGAGAAACAAAGTAACCTTGTTCCTGAGGCTTATCGCCGCCTGCAACAAGCTCAGCACCCTCATTTATTCCTTTTTGAATATACCCAAGGACACGCTTTTGCTGCTCAATGGAAACAAGTGGCCCGATTTCCGTGTCTGCAAATATACCTGCTCCTTGTTTAATCTTCTTAGCATGGTCAACCATATCAGCGACAACGTTATCGAATTGCTTCTTTTGAATAAATGCGCAAACCGGCACAGCATACCTGTCCCTGGTTGAACATAACACCGTTCAATGCACCTGGAATCGCTTTTGTTAAATCAGCATCTGGAAGGATGATGTTCGGTGATTTTCCGCCAAGCTCAAGTGTTACGCGCTTCAATGTTTTAGAGGCTTTTGACATGATCATCTTTCCAACCTCAGTGGAACCAGTAAAGGCGATTTTATCAACTAAAGGATGGTCCACAAGGGGCTGACCAGCAGTTTCGCCAAAACCAGGAACAATGTTTACAACACCAGCAGGGAAGCCTGCTTCTTGAATTAACTCGGCTAAGTACAGCGCTGAAAGAGGCGTCTGCTCAGCTGGTTTTAAAACGACAGTACAACCAGTTGCCAGGGCAGCTCCCAGCTTCCACATGGCCATAAGAAGAGGGAAGTTCCAAGGGATAATTTGTCCTACTACTCCTACAGCTTCATGACGAGTATAGTTGAAAAATGGCCCGTTAACAGGAATGGTTTGTCCAACAATCTTCGTAGACCACCCTGCATAATACTGCATATGATCAATTGCTAAAGGAATGTCAGCACTAGTTGTCTCACGAATTGGCTTACCATTATCCAATGTCTCTAACTGTGCTAATTCTTCCTTATTTTTTTCCATTAGGTCAGCAAGTTTGTACATAAGTCGGCTTCGTTCAGAAGCACTCATTTTTGACCATGGCCCTTCATCGAATGCCTTACGAGCCGCTTTAACAGCCAGATCAATATCTTCTTTACCAGCTTCATAGACATGTGCCAACACTTCACCTGTGGCAGGATTGTATGTTTCAAAAGTTTTTTGAGATTTGCTTTCTACAAATTCTCCATTAATAAATAGCTTTTTCTTTCCACTCAAAAACATTTCTACCTTTTCTTTTAAAACGACTGTTAGTTGACTCATACAATTCCTCCTCTATTTTAAGTTGGCTATGTAAGTCCAGGTGTGTTGATAGTCTTGCTGAAAAAAAACTATTAAAACTTACATAGAAAATGTTAACACTTTGAAAAATATAATTTCAATATAAAAATAACTAAATATTCCGATAATAAACTACAAAAAACCTTTCACTTTTACTTTATTCTACTAGTTGCAACAAAACTAAATAAAAATAAACAGAACTTAACATAAATCAACAATATTATAAGTTGGTAACGTGAGAATTAGAAAATTTGTTAGAAAATGTACATTCTAATCCGCAGATTTTTATTATAGTGAAAAGAGGTATGATATCAATCTATTGAATAACCGAAACCTTTCTATCAATCAAGTTCAGGTTGGATAAACTAAAAAACCGAAAGAAGGGAAAATAATGCTTGCTTTATTACCTCTAATGCTTGAACGAGTGGGGCTTCTGATCATTGTGGCATTTCTTCTATCACGGATGAGGTCATTTCGTCTGGTGATTCATAATGAACATGGATTAACAGCGAAAGTGACGATGATCGTCATTTTTGGCCTTTTCGGCATTATAAGCAACTATACGGGTGTGGCAATTGGCCATGGTGTGATTACATCTCAAAACTGGGTAACAGATATTTATCGGACGAATGCGATTGCGAATACGAGGATTATGGGTGTTGCGATTGGCGGGCTTCTTGGCGGTCCAATCGTAGGAATCGGAGTTGGCTTAATTGCCGGTCTTCACCGATTATATTTAGGTGGATTTACCGCAACTGCGTGTGCTTTTTCTACCATTTTGGCCGGAATTGTGACTGGATTTTTAGGAAGAAAGTTTAAAATCCAAGAGGAAAATGCCCATTGGAAAGCCGTTATGATTGGAATTCTGATGGAATGTGCCCAGATGGGGATTATCTTAGTAGTAGCCAAACCATATCAGGAAGCGCTTCACCTTGTTGAACTCATTGCTGTGCCAATGATTGTGATTAACGCATTTGGTACATTAATATTTTTAATGATTATCCAGGGGATTTTTTTAGAAGAAGAGCGGACTCGAGCACTACAAACCCACAAGGCGCTTTATATTGCCCAACAGACGTTGCCGTTTTTTCGTCAAGGTCTAAAGGTAGACTCCTGCACGAAAGCAGCAGAAATCATTTTGAAATGGACGAATGCCGATGCCATTTCGATCACGGACAAGCATAAAGTGCTTGCCCATGTTGGTGCAGGCTCAGACCATCATGTACCGCTGGGAAATATGGCGACTCAATTAACAAAAAATGTTTTGGAACAAGGTAGAGTTGTGATCGCAAAAAATGCTGAAGAAATTAAATGCTGGAAAGATCATTGCCCGCTCCATGCAGCCATTGTTCTGCCGTTAAAGGTACATTCACAAACCGTAGGGGTGTTAAAACTTTATTTTAGGAATGAAAGTAGACTTAATCAGGTGGAGCAGGAGTTGGCAGAAGGACTTGGAAAGCTTTTTTCAGACCAATTGGAAGTGGCAGAAGCTGAGGCTCAAAGGAGATTATTAAAGGATGCTGAAATCAAAGCATTACAAGCTCAAGTCCATCCGCATTTCTTATTTAACGCTATTAATACGATATCAAGTTTGATTCGAACAGATGCCGATAGTGCACGGAAGCTGTTAATCAAATTAAGTACTTTTTTTCGAAGCAATTTGCAGGGAGCCCGTCAGATGCTGATTCCACTGGAAAAAGAATTGGAGCATGTTGAAGCCTATTTGTCGTTAGAACAAGCGCGCTTTCCTGATCGCTATAATGTGGAAATAAACATTTTGCCGCCACTGGAAAAGGTTTTAATACCGCCATTCACCTTGCAGCCGCTCGTCGAAAATGCGATCCGTTATGCTTTTCCAAAAAATAAAAAAGGCACTGTTAAAATCAGTGCATTTGAAAAGGACGGCAAAATGATTCTATTAACGGAGGATAATGGAAATGGAATTCCTCTTGAGCGGCTCGAGATATTAGGAAATCAAACGGTTGAATCGTCTGAAGGGACAGGCACTGCTTTGTGGAATATCAAAACAAGAATCGAAGAAATTTATGGACAAGAGGCTATTTTTCAAATCATTAGCAATCCGAAAAACGGAACCAAAGTATTGATAGAAATGCCATTAAGAGACAGCTATTGGGGGGAAGAGGATGTTAAGAGCGTTTATTGTGGATGATGAACCATTAGCAAGAGATGAATTAGCCTATCTATTAAGACGAAGTAAGCAGGTGGATATTGTTGGTCAGGCAGAGAGTATTGAAACAGCGTTGTATACCTTACAAAGTGTTGATATCGATGCTGTCTTTTTAGATATACAGCTTGGGGACGAATGTGGAATGGAAATTGCTAATAAGCTTAATGGGCTTGAATATCCTCCTCTTATTGTGTTTGCAACTGCTTATGATGAATACGCTTTAAAGGCTTTTGAGTTGAATGCAGCTGATTATTTATTAAAGCCTTTTGAGGAAAGCAGGGTCCAGCATACAGTTGAAAAATTAACAAAATTATGTCATTCACATGAACCAACGATCTCATTAGGTTCAAAAAAATATCTTTCTGACCGTACCGAAAAGCTTGCGATTACAGTTGATGAAAAAATTGTTCTTGTAAAGGTAAATGATATTCTTTATATTGAAGCAAACGAGGGAAAGACGACGATTGCTGCCAAAAAACAAAAGTATGTGGTAACCGAATCATTAGTAGCTTTTGAACGGAAATTACAGGGGTCTTCGATCATTCGGGTCCATCGTTCTTTTTTAGTGAATATGAATGCGATCGAAGAATTGGAGCCATGGTTTAATTCTACTTATAATCTTATAATGCCCAATGGAGAAAAGGTCCCGTTAAGTCGGACCTATATAAAAGAACTCAAACAGCTGCTTGGACTTTAAGTAGCTGTTTTTTATTTACGAATAAAAGCCCTGAGCTGTTTATTAACCTTGAATTTCATTTATACTTTTTTGCATTTCAATTCCCTGTTCTTGCATTTTAGCGTGAAAACCCTATGTTGCCGCTTTCATCTTGTATCATGAAACCATACCAAACATTGATGAGGAGGTTTATCGATCATGAATGCAATGACAATTGTAATAGGAACAATATGTATTTTAATTATTGCGTACCGTCTTTACGGAACATTTATGGCTACAAAGGTCATGAAATTGGATGACTCCAAGATTACGCCGGCACACGAATTAAACGACGGTAAAGATTATATTCCAACAAATAAATGGGTGACCTTTGGGCATCACTTCGCAGCAATTGCTGCAGCTGGTCCACTGGTTGGACCGATTCTGGCAGCACAATTTGGGTATTTACCAGGATTATTATGGCTCTTGATTGGTGCAGTAATTGGAGGAGCTGTTCATGATGCAGTTGTCCTTTATGCTTCGATGCTGAGAAAAGGAAAGTCACTCTCTGAAGTTGCTAAAGAGGAACTAGGCCCGATTGCAGGTTTTTGTACAGGACTAGCCATGCTCTTTATCATCACGATTACGATGGCTGGACTTTGTATCGTTGTAGTCAATGCACTCTCAAATAATCCATGGGGAACATTTGCAGTTGGAATGACAATTCCGATTGCCATGGGAGTAGGAATTGCTTATAAGAAAACAGGTAATTTAAAACTAACATCGACAATCGGTTTTATCCTGATTATGGTTTGCGTTTTTGTCGGACCATTTATTAAAGATTCTGCACTTGGGCATTTGCTGACGCTTGATCCAAAGACATTATCGATTATTTTACCAGCTTACGCTTTTATCGCAGCAGCATTGCCGGTTTGGCTGTTATTAGCTCCACGAGATTATTTAAGTACTTTTATGAAAGTCGGAGTATTTGCTGTATTAATCGTTGGAGTGCTAATCGTAAATCCGCATATTAATATGCCGACGGTTACAAAATTTGTTCATGGCGGCGGCCCAGTTATTGCCGGTCCAGTTTGGCCGTTTATTTCGATTACGATTGCTTGTGGTGCGATCTCTGGTTTCCATGCTTTCATTGGATCTGGAACCACACCAAAAATGCTTGACCGCTGGACAGATATCAAAGCTGTCGGCTTTGGTTCGATGCTAATGGAATGTGTAGTTGGTGTCATGGCACTAATTGCTGCAACCGCACTTCAGCCTGCTGACTATTTTGCGATTAATTCAAATCCTGAGGTGTTTAAAACATTAGGAATGCATATGGATCAATTACCGGCCCTTTCCAAACAAATTGGCCTCAACCTTGCAGGAAGAACAGACGGTGCTGTTACACTTGCAGTAGGTATGACCTATGTATTTAGACATATTGGCTGGTTTGCAAAATTAGCACCATATTTCTTCCAGTTCGTGATTATGTTTGAAGCTGTGTTTATCTTAACAGCAATTGATGCAGGAACTCGTACAGCACGTTATTTAATTCAAGACTTCTTCGGCGATCTTTATAAGCCATTAAAAGATGTAAACTGGATGCCAGGTTCACTATTTGCAGCAGCTCTTTCTAGTGTTATGTGGGGATACCTCTTGTTTACCGGAAATATCAGCTCTGTGTGGGCCCTTTTCGGGGTATCCAACCAGCTTATGGCATCAATTGGTTTGATTATCGGAGCGACTGTTATTCTTCGTGTAGCTGATAAACGTCGCTATATGTTAACTTGCTTAGTTCCACTTTCCTATCTCTATGTGACTGTCAACATGGCAGGATATTGGATGGTTAAAAATGTGTATCTTAACCCACTTTCAAAAGGTTACAATCTATTAAACGGTTCAGTATCGATTATCATGCTTGTACTTGGTGTGGTGATCATGGTTACAGCAATAAGAACTTGGATTAAAATGTGGAACTCCCCAAGGGTTCAACTAGATTCAAAAGCAGCATAATATAGTCTTCGAAAAAAAGTCTTGGTAACATTTGTTATCAAGGCTTTTCCATGTATATAGGGCTTTTTCATTTTCTTAATAGTAAAAACCAAGTAAGATAAAAAGTGAACGATAGGAAGGGAGTAAGGAAAATGAATATCACCGATCAGGCACGTGATGTATTAAAACAATTGTTCCAAGAACAAGCTGCAAAAAACATTCGCGTTTATTTTGCAGGCTATGGCTGAGGCGGTCCAAATATGGGACTGGCTCTGGATGAGCCAGATAAAAATGATGTAGTAGTAACTATCAATGAAATACAGGTTGCAATCGACCCTGATGTAGAACCATACACTGAAGGCCTTACGCTTGATTATGATCAAGAAAACAATGGGCTTATGTTAGTGGGTAACGAAAGCAACTGTTGTTAAGCTATTGAAAAAGGTAGTTAGTCAACTGGACTAACTACCTTTTTCAGTATATATTACGTTTTCGACAGAAAACCGGAGTAGTACTTTTTTCATTCGACTATTTGTTTAATTCTTCTACATAATATTACAAATATATTACATTGGTGCTAGTCGCATTGTATTTAGTAGACTTGGAATTTAAACTAGATAATAGTGATTAATTAAAGGTATGAAAAGGTGATTTTGTAATGAATGGAAAAAAATTCAAATATTCAGTATCGGTTGCAGTATTATCCACTATGATTCTAGCAACCCCTACTTTTGCAAGCCCAGAAAATTCTAAAGTGACACAAACACAAATTAATCAGACACAAGGACAAATCAATGACTTTGAAACAAAGATGCAACAATTAGACAATCAAATATCAGTTGGAATGGATAAAAGTCAAAAACTTAACGATGATATCAAAATACAACAATGGAAAATTGAAGCAGCAAAAGCAGAAATCGAAAAGGCCAAAAAGGATTTAGATGCCCATAAAAAGATTTATTCCGAAAGATTAAGAGGTTATCAATCTCAAGGACAACAGCCGTTTATCACCTACGCCGAAATTTTGCTCTCATCTGATAACATATCTGAGTTTTTAACTCGGTCTACTGCTATTTCACAATTTCTTCAAAGCGATTCTGACCTACTAAACGGGTTAATTAAAAAACAACAAGATTTAGAAAATGCCCAAGCACAACTACATAATGAGTTAGAAAAATTAAAATCGGTTCAGGATGAATTAGCTGCAGAGCAAAAGAAGATTGAAGAAGATAAACAAACAGTTCAAAAAGAACTAGCAGATTCGAAAAACAATTTACACCTACAACAGGATCAATTGGCACAACAACAAGCAGAAGAACTGGCACAACAAAAGGCACTGCAGCAAGCAGCGGAATTAGCACGACAACAAGCAGCACAACAAGCAGCACAACAAGCAGCACAACAAGCTGCACAAAAAGCAGCAACACAGCAACAAGCTCAACAGGCTTCATCTGGCACCAACACTTCAGCACCAACTACATCGACTGACAATAGTAATCTGACAAATTCTGATAAAGCAAGTAAAGTGATTGCCTATGCTGAACAATTTTTGGGTGTTCCATACGTTTGGGGCGGATCCTCACCAAGCGGATTTGATTGTTCAGGATTAATGCAATATGTGTTCCATTCTGTTGGCGTGAGCCTTCCAAGGATTGCCTCAGCTCAGCAAAATGCCGGTGCGAGAATTTCAACTAGTGCAGTACAACCAGGAGACCTAGTATTTCAGGGTGATCCTGCTTACCATGTAGGTATGTACATCGGAGGCGGAAAATGGATACAAGCTCCTGAAACTGGTGATGTTGTCAAAATTTCAATTTACAATCCATCAAAATTCTCAAGTGCTGCCAGGGTATTGAGGTAATAGTTTAAAGCAGTTTTCGATAAAAACGATAGAATTAGATATTCGTAGTTTAATACCTTCCTTCATTCGTCAACAGGTCCTAAATTTTTTCGTGTTATTGGCTTGTTGTATAATAGGCAAAAAGGAGGAAGAAAAGTGGAAACAAATCGAGCCTTAGCGGAAATGATTCAGGCATCCCAAAAACTTGTGTTTTTAACCAGGGCCGGAATCAGTACGGAATCGGGCATTCCTGATTTTCGTTCATCTGGCGGCATTTATGCAAATGGTAATGTTGAACACTATATCTCGCGCTATTTTTATAATAAAAGTCCCAAGGATTTTTGGAAGCATTTCAAAGAAATTTTCCAGTTGAAAATGTTGGGCAATTATGAACCAAATAACGGACACCTATTTATCAAAGAGTTGGAGGATATGGGGAAAGAGGTGACGGTCCTGACACAAAACATTGACGGACTCCACCAAAAAGCAGGAAGTAAACATGTCCTTGAACTCCATGGAACACTTAGGACAGCACATTGTCCTAAGTGCAAACGGGTGTATAATTTGGAATATACGTTAAGAAATGATGTTCCCCGCTGTGAACAAGATGATTTTATTCTGGATACTGATGTTGTCCTATTCGGTGATGCAATCAAACATTTCGAAGAAGCCATAGATGCTATTGAAACTTGTGATTTATTGATTGTGATGGGGTCCTCACTGAATGTAACGCCAGTAAACAGTTTTCCGGAATATGCAAAGCAATCCTGGAATACAAAACTTGCGATTATTAACAAAGAAGAAACAATCAAAGACTGCTATTTTGATGTCGTGATTCATGACAAGATAGGAGATGCGGTCATAAACCTATCCAAGTGGTGAACATTATTCAACCAACCCTCCACAAATTTATTCTTACGATTAATATTAGTCCTTCTGTAAATGGATAAGGGCAAATATAGTGTACAGAGGTAAAAAATGAAATGGAGGGGAAACATGGGTAATCAAATTAAGATTATTAATAATGGCCCGCTTGTAGTTAGTGGAGATTTTCAATTAAGTGATTCTCAAGGTAATGAATTTAGCAAACGAGAAAAGATCTTCCTTTGTCGTTGTGGTCACTCCAATAACAAACCATTTTGCGATGGCTCTCATAAAAAAGCTGGCTTTGAGAGCAGCCCCAAATTTTCAAGTTAATACAGTGTTCTTCTGACGATGGAAGAGAATAAATCTATCAAAAAAATGCACTTCTATTCATATAGAGGTGCATTTCTTTGTGCATGCTTTAAAATAACCCGGCTTCTAGTGCTGCAGCATAACTGTCTTGAGCGAATTTGGTCGGGCTGCTGACTTGTTCCCAGTGCATATACATTAAACGGGGATTGTCAAACAACCAGTGATTGTGGATGGCAGTAACCGTAATTCCTCTTTTTCGAAGTGCAGTCAAAAAACGATTGATTTCACTTTGAAGGATAACCGTTTCTCCAAGATTTAGTGTTCGGCCGTTAATATTATTTTCGAAGGATAAAGCAAATGGAAGTGCTAAAGGAGAACGTGTTTTGCGGCCTAGGATCGTAGCATTAATATCACGCAGACGTTGAACGACACAAACAGGCGATGAGGTGATTACCTCGCCGCCTATGATTTTGGCAAGCTGCTGGCAACTAGTCATTACAGGTCGTCTCGAGCTGGATGTTGTGGGCTTGTACCTGCTAGAACTAGAACATCTGGATCTAGAACTGGAGCTGGAACTGGAACTGGAACTTCTGGAGCTGGAACTTCTGTAGTAAGACATTTAAGATCCCTCCCTTCTATTAACATGTCATAGTATATTCAGAAGGTCGAGGGCTTGTATAGGTATGTATAATAAGTTACTTTTTAAAAGAACAATATTTGTCCAAATTGGAGTTCAGCCCAATTTTGTAACCTAACTTGTACATGATTTGCTCCCAATTACTAATCCTAATGAAACCGGTTTAATATATGATATTTACAGGAGGACTAGCAAATGATGATTGAAAAGCGTCCTGCGCTTTTATTGGATTCCCTTCTTAAAGTAAAAAATGTCACCATGAATCAGCTCATTGATATCATGCAATTAACTAAACGGCAAATATCGTATGATCTGGATAAAGTAAATCAATGGTTGAAGGAAAAAAATCTTCCAGCCATACAATACAAGGGTATTCCGTATATTATAGTCCCGCAAGAAGTTGAAGCATATCTTCGTGACCAGCAAACAAATCAGCAAGAACGAGATTTTGTTTTAACCGAAGGGGAACGCTTGGCAGTTATCTATCTTTATTTGTTTATTCGAAGTGAATCGATTTCCTCCTATCATTTAACACAGCTTTTACAAGTCAGTAAGAACACCGTTATTTCCGATTTGAAAAAAGCAAATGAAGTCAATAGCTCATTCTTGGTAGAGATTCGATATTCCAGGCAGAAGGGCTACCATCTCGAGGGAACTGAGCTGGACAAAAGAGTGCTGGTGATGGACTACCTATCCCGGCTGATTCATGTTCCTTATTTTGAAAAATTAATTGAATATCTATTAAGGGAAAAAAAGGGGGGCATTTACTATAAAGATACCCTTCGTGCGCTTAAAGAAATTGAAAGACAGTTTGCTCTTTATTTTGTAGAGGAACGTTTACATCAATTTGCCTTTTTTCTGATTTTCTATTATTACCGGGAACAAGAAAAAAAGTTTGTCCAATTTCACTCGGATGAAGCGGCATTATTAAGAGAAGACCCCATGAATGAGGCTGCTATAAAGTTACGCCAATTACTTCAGCTTGAGGATGAGGTATCTGAGACATGCTACATAACGATACAATTACTTGGCTTGTCTTTTGGGAAAAGTGTTATTCAAAACAATGACCAGGACCTTCTGTTTAAACTATGTGAACAACTTGTCTTTGATTTCGAGGCTAAGGCTTGCATTGTCTTTGAAAAAAAAGATGAGGTAATCCAACGATTGTACCAGCATTTGAACCCTGCTTATTTTCGGATGAAATATCGGATTCCGATTATCAATCCGCTCCTGCAACAAATTAAGAGTGAGCATAAGGAGCTTTATATGATTGTTAAGGAGTTGCTTCATCCAATCGGCTCATTGTTAAGAATAACGATTCCAGAAGAGGAAATCGGTTTTATCACGATGCATTTTGGGGCCTTGCTAGAAAAACCAAAACAAGTGATGCCTGAAAAGAAGAAAGCCATTGTGGTTTGTCCCAGCGGCATAAGCTCATCCTTAATGGTAAAGCACCAATTGGAATCCCTTTTCTCTGAAATAACTGTCGATCAAACATTGTCGTTACGAGAATTTCAAGAGGGAGAATACGATCACTATGATTTAGTATTTTCGACAGTAAGGCTAAAAACCAGTCTTCCCTGTTTTTATGTAAAGCCAATTATGACGCCAAATGAAAAGCATAATCTTGTGAATGAAGTTTACCCATTTCTTTTTGGTATTCAATATCATGATGTATCTTTAAAAGAATTAGTTCAAACCATTAGCAAGTTTGCAAGCATCCATGATGAAGAAGGGTTAAAGAAGACATTAAGTCAATTTACGTTTCTTCAAAATATAAACGTTCAGAGTGAAAAACATATCGTGTTAAAAGATTTATTAAAAGAAGAGACAATCCAAGTCATGGATGGGTTTAATGATTGGAAGGAAGCTATAAAAATAGCAGCCGAACCTCTTCTAATGAAAGAAATTATTGAACCTTCCTATATTGATGCCATGATTGAAAATGTCGAAACATTAGGTCCGTATGTAGTAATTGGTCCTGAAGTGGCGATTCCCCATGCTCGCCCTGAAAAGGGAGCAAAAAAGGTGGGGATAAGCTTTTTAAAACTGAGGCAGCCTGTGAATTTTTTGAATAATGAAATGTATCCTGTCCGATTGCTGTTTTGCATTGCAGCAATTGATAATACAACCCATCTTAAGGCCCTTTCACAGCTAACTACATTACTGAATGAAAAGCTTGAGTTTTTGAAAGAGATGGAATCAATTGAAGAAATTATGAGGTTATTTAGTCAATATTCCAATGTTGAATAAGTGTATTTATTACTGCGAAAAACCGTTTGTAAGCGGAATTATATATGAACATACTATTTAAGTAAAAATTAGGAGTTGGATTATAATGGTTGAAAAACAATTTAAAGTAATCGAAGAAACAGGAATTCATGCCCGCCCGGCAACAGTAATCGTACAAAAGGCTGGTAAATTTAATTCAGATATTCAAATCGAATATAAAGGAAAAAAAGTCAATTTAAAATCAATCATGGGCGTTATGTCCCTTGGAATCAGCTTTGGGTCAGATATTAAAATTATTGCCGAAGGCAGTGATGAGCAAGAAGCATTGCAAGGAATTGAAGAAACTTTAACGAAGGAAGGTTTAGCAGAGTAATGAGTTTTTTAAGCGGTATTGCAGCATCAAGTGGAATTGCTATTGCAAAAGCCTATCGTTTAGTAGAACCAGATCTTTCATTTAGTAAGACAAATGTTGATAATGCAGATAAAGAAATAGGCCGTTTTCAAACAGCCCTTTCACGGGCAAAACAAGAGCTTGAGGAAATTCGTGATCGGGCAAAAAGTGAATTAGGTGCTGATAAGGCTGCTATTTTTGAGGCACATCTGCTTGTTTTAAGTGACCCTGAATTAGTAAGCCCGATAGAAGATCAAATTAAAACAGAAAAAGTGAATGCAGAATTCGCCCTAAACAATACAGCAGATATGTTTATCACTATGTTTGAACAAATGGATAATGAATATATGAAGGAACGTGCTGCGGATATTCGCGATGTAACGAAACGTGTTCTTTCTCATTTACTTGGTGTCCAGATTGTTAATCTTAGTATGATTTCTGAAGAAACAATCATTGTGGCTGAGGATTTAACTCCATCTGATACAGCCCAATTAAACCGTAAATATGTTAAAGCTTTCACAACTAATATTGGCGGTCGTACTTCACACTCAGCTATAATGGCACGTTCAATGGAGATTCCTGCTGTCGTTGGAACAAAGACAGCTACAGCCGAAATTAAAAATGGTGATGTCATCATTGTTGACGGCTTAAAAGGGGAAGTTCACATCAATCCTTCCCAAGAGGTGATTGAACAGTACTTGCAGGAACAAAAACGTTACGAACAACAAAAAGCTGAATGGGCAAAACTTGTAAATGAAAGGACCGTCTCAGTTGATGGTCTTCATGTTGAACTAGCCGCCAATATTGGAACTCCTAAAGATTTAGAGGGAGTTATCAATAATGGAGGAGAAGCAGTAGGTTTGTATCGAACTGAATTCCTCTACATGGGAAGAAATGAACTTCCTTCAGAAGAAGAACAATTTGAATCCTACAAAGCAGTTCTTGAAGGCATGAATGGAAAACCTGTTGTCGTTAGAACGCTGGATATCGGCGGAGATAAAGAACTTCCTTACTTAGACTTACCGAAGGAAATGAATCCATTTCTTGGATTCCGTGCGATCCGTCTTTGCCTTGAAGAACAGGGGATCTTTAGAACCCAGCTCCGTGCATTATTGCGTGCGAGTTCTTTTGGAAATCTAAAAATTATGTTCCCGATGATTGCTACATTGGATGAATTCCGTGCCGCAAAATCTTTGTTAGAAGAAGAAAAGCAAAAGTTAATGGGTGAAGGAATTGCAGTTTCAGATAAAATTGAACTGGGAATCATGGTTGAAATTCCTTCAACAGCTGTTTTAGCTGACCAATTTGCAAAAGAAGTTGACTTCTTTAGCATTGGAACAAACGATTTAATCCAATACACAATGGCCGCAGATCGTATGAACCAACGTGTGTCCTATTTGTATCAACCATATAGCCCATCTATTTTGAGGTTGGTTAAGATGGTGATTGATGCAGCACATAAAGAGGGGAAATGGGCTGGAATGTGCGGCGAAATGGCCGGAGATGAAACAGCCATTCCATTGCTATTGGGACTAGGTTTAGATGAATTCTCAATGAGTGCGACATCCATCTTAAAAGCACGCTCTCAAATACTAAGACTTTCTAAAAAGGAAATGGAAGACTTAGCTGAAAAAGCATTGCAGATGAGTACAACATCACAAGTCGTCGAGCTAGTTAAGGCAGCTACAGAAAAAAATCTTTTAACGGTGTAAAAAGAATTTCTTATTTTTTAGAGGAGGTAATATCATGGCATTAGTATCAATGAAAGAAATGTTAAATAAGGGATTAAAAGAAGGGTATGCAGTTGGGCAGTTTAACATCAATAACCTTGAATGGACACAAGCAATTTTAGCAGCTGCAGAGGAGGAAAAATCTCCAGTAATCCTTGGAGTTTCTGAAGGGGCAGCACGTCATATGGGTGGCTTTTCCGTGATTACAGCAATGGTAAAAGCGCTGATGGGCGAAATGAATATCACTGTTCCGGTAGCGATTCACTTGGATCATGGTTCAAGTTTCGAAAAATGTAAAGCAGCTATCGATGCTGGATTTACCTCTGTTATGATTGATGCTTCTCATCATCCGTTTGAAGAAAACGTAGATATTACAAAACAAGTAGTTGAATACGCTCATGAACGTGGTATCTCAGTTGAAGCTGAATTAGGAACAGTAGGCGGACAAGAAGACGATGTAATCGCTGATGGTGTCATCTATGCTGATCCAAATGAATGTAAGGAACTAGTTACACGTACAGGTATTGACTGTCTTGCTCCAGCATTAGGCTCAGTTCATGGTCCATACAAAGGAGAGCCAAACTTAGGCTTCAAGGAAATGGAAGAGATTTGCCAAACTATTGAAATGCCATTAGTATTACATGGCGGTACTGGTATCCCAACCGATCAAATCAAAAAATCCATTTCACTGGGAACTGCAAAAATTAATGTAAATACTGAAAACCAAATCGAGTTTACGAAAACGGTACGTGAAGTCTTAAATGCTAATCCGGACGTTTATGATCCACGCAAGTACATGGGTCCAGGCAGAGAAGCTATTAAACAAACGGTAATCGGAAAAATTCGTGAATTTGGTTCTGCTGGTAAAGCAATTTAATAGGGGAAAAGAAATTATTTCACCCGAATCGTAATTATAAAAATGCCCTTGATAATATTGCTTATCAAGGGTTTTTTGTTGTAACGGGAAACGTAACGTTACATTTCTGTATAAACAGCAATCAAAACAACTGCGGTTTCATCCCCGATATTTTTCACAAAATGGGGGACGCTTGCACACCAGCTAAAGGTATCGCCTTCTTCGAGTATAATGGAATCTTCTCCTTGCTCTGCTAAGATTTTTCCTTTCAGTACTAAATGACATTCCTCGCCTTCATGAGCCTTTTTTTCTCCTGTAGAGGCACCCGGCGGGAAATCAACCGTTCTCAAGCTTAATCCTGCTCGGGATGCTAAATGCTCTACTTTTAAATCGGATCCTGTTGAGATTGTATATTCCCTCTCATTTTTTCGAATAACACTCATTTGTTGATCTTTTTCTAATAGTAAATATGGTAAAGGAACTTTTAAAAAATTGGCGATCGTTTGTAATGTACTAATGGAAGGGGAAGTATTGTTGTTTTCAACATTACTGATAAATCCTTTGGAAAGGCCAGTCCCTTCACACATTTGCGCAATGGTTATTTGTTTTCTATTTCTAATTGCACGAATTTTAGAGCCGATATCCATGCTCTTCACCTCAAATGTTTTCTTATATAGAACATATTTACATATTAGCAAAAAAACGATTGACGCGCCAACCCTTTTAGAGATATCATATAAGAAACAAATATTCATATCAAAAAACACATGGTTTGTTTCTAAATATAAAAAAATAATTAGCTAAAAATATAAATTGAATGTTAAGGAGGATTACGATATGGAGACTTCAATGATCTATGAGCTTCGACGTCCGAAGAATATCATACCTGATAAGAAATATCCTGCATTGTTTGTGATGCATGGTATAGGAAGCAATGAGGAAAATATGCTTTCGTTGGTAGAGGGGCTGGAAGAATCTTTTTACATCTTTAGTATCAGGGGACACCTCTCACAAGGACCAGGATTTGCATTTTTTACAATTGAGGGTTATGGCAAACCTCATCGGGAAGTATTCGATGATGGAATTCAACGCTTATCAAACTTTATTGATTATGCATGTGAAAATTATTCGCTGGATTTAAGTAAATTATACTTATTAGGATTTAGTCAGGGTGCGATTCTTTCAATGACATTAGCACTAACGCTTGGGAAAATTAAGGGGATTGTGGCTTTAAGCGGCTATATACCACAGTTTGTAAAAGAAGAATACGAGATAAACCCTGGGGGCGACTTAGCTGTATTTATCTCTCATGGTGAGTTTGATCAAGTTCTCCCATTTGAATGGGGCAAGGAAAATGCAGAGTATTTTACCAAATTAGGTATTCCAGTTACATTTAAAACATATCCAGAAGGTCATACAGTGTCTCTCGATAACTTTCAAGACTTCCGAACTTGGATTTTAAATGATTTAAAAAGGGGGATTTAACAATGCTTCCATCTTTATTTATTGCCCATGGCTCACCGATGCTTGCCATAGAGAATAATGAGTATACACAATTTTTAAATCAGCTCGGCCAAACATTGCCTCGTCCTAAAGCAATTGTCTTATTCACAGCTCATTGGGAGTCGCATACTCAAAAGGTAAGTGAAGTCGATCAATATAGTATGATTTATGATTTTGGTGGATTTGATCAAGCGCTTAACAGCATTCAATATCCAGCCAAGGGCAATCTAGAAATTGCCAGCGAAATAGAGGCTTTATTTTCAAAAAGCGGAATCCCATTTCAAGTGGAAACACGGCGCGGGTTAGACCACGGTGCATGGGTAGTCCTTCGGCTCTTGTATCCAAATGCCGATATTCCGGTCATCGCTATGTCGGTGAATCAGGACCTTCCGCCAGAAGAACATTATAAAATTGGGAAAGCTTTATCAGCATTAAGGGCTAATGATGTACTGGTCATTGGCAGTGGAGGAACCGTTCATAATCTTAGGGTATTGAATTGGCGTGATAATGGGGCCACCGATCAATGGGCACTCGAATTTGATGACTGGTTAGCCCATCATGTGCAAAACTGGGATTTACCATCATTATTTAAATATGAAACACTTGCACCAAATGCTGTCAATGCAGTTCCGCCATATGGGAAAGAACACTTTATTCCACTTTTTTATGCCATGGGTGCAGCGGATGACAACCAAACAGCAACATTACTTCACCGCAGTTTCCGATATGGAAGCCTAAGTCATAGTGTTTGGCAGTTTGGGTGATAATTTAATAATGGGGTCTTCATTTAAAACAACGGCATACCCGTTGTTTTTTTTATACATTTTGTGAACTTTAAGAAATGGGCTTTACATAGGGTAGGGGGGTATGGTTAAATAGAGTTGAAGGAGGGAGATTGATGGAGAATCACGAATCGTCAAATCCTAATCCTCCATGTGAGAATCATTGCGATTCGATCACGTCGGAGCGAAAAAGCCACCATTCGGAAAATACAAAAAAGAATCTTATTACAAGATTAAATCGTGTTGAAGGGCAAATTCGTGGCATAAAAGGTCTGATTGAAAAAGATACGTATTGCGATGATGTCATCACACAAATTGCAGCAACCCAGGCAGCATTAAACAGCGTGGCCAAAATCCTTTTAGAAGGGCATTTGAAAAGCTGTGTGGTTGAACGAATTCAAGAGGGAGACCATGAAGTTGTCGATGAGCTGCTTACTACCATTCAAAGGCTTATGAAAAAATAAGCTACAAATAGGAGGGAATTTTAAGATGGAAAAAGTAACATTAAACGTTCAAGGAATGTCTTGCGGTCACTGTGTTAAAGCTGTTGAAGGCAGTGTTGGTGCTCTTAGTGGTGTTAGCTTAGTAAAAGTTGATTTAAAAGCAGCTAAAGTAGATGTTGAGTTTAATCCGCAAGAAGTTTCATTAGATAAAATTAAAGACACAATCGATGACCAAGGTTACGACGTTCAATAATAGAGACTACAAACGTGCTAGCTCCTAGCACGTTCTTTTCAAAAACAATATATACCTATATAGGGTATAAGGAGACGGTTTTAATGAGTCACACCTTGAAAGAAACCAATTTGCAAATATCCGGGATGACTTGTGCAGCTTGTGCCACCCGTATTGAAAAAGGTCTTAATAAATTAGAAGGTGTCGAGACAGCAAATGTCAACCTGGCCTTAGAAAAATCCGCAATCAAGTTTGATCCTGCAAAGATCAACATCGTTGATATTCAAAAAAAGATACAGGATTTAGGATATGATGTTGTAACAGAAAAATTAGAGCTTGATATTACGGGGATGACCTGTGCAGCTTGTTCGGCGCGAATTGAAAAAGGCTTGAATAAGCTTGATGGGATTATGAAGGCAAATGTCAATTTAGCACTTGAAAAAGCAACAGTTGAATATATCGGAGCAGTGGTCATTCAAAGCGACATTATTAAAAAAGTTGAGAACCTTGGCTATGGTGCAGCTGTAAAAGAAGATGCAAAAGAAGCGGTGGACCATCGCCAAAAAGAAATTGAAAAACAAACGCAGAAATTTATTTTTTCCGGAATTCTTTCCTTGCCATTACTTTGGGCAATGGTTGGCCATTTTTCATTTACTTCTTTTATTTGGGTTCCGAAAATGTTTATGAATCCATGGGTGCAATTTGCTCTGGCAACACCCGTTCAGTTTTTTATAGGCAAGCAATTTTATGTCGGCGCCTATAAAGCCTTAAAAAATAAAAGCGCCAATATGGATGTGCTTGTTGCTTTAGGTACATCTGCAGCCTATTTTTATAGTGTTTATCTTTCATTCATGTCTTTAGCCAGCAATGCAACAGTCGAGCTATATTATGAAACAAGTTCGATCCTCATTACGTTAATTATTCTAGGAAAGCTTTTTGAAGCAAAAGCAAAAGGACGTTCATCCGAAGCAATCAAAAAATTGATGGGACTTCAAGCCAAGACTGCCACAGTTGAAAGGGCAGGGGCCGAACAAGAGATTCCGATCGAAGAAGTGGTGGTTGGGGATATTCTTTCTATCAAACCAGGCGAAAAGATCCCCGTAGATGGAAAAATTATAGAAGGATATTCAGCCATTGATGAGTCAATGCTTACAGGCGAAAGTGTTCCCGTTGATAAAGGGATCGGTGCTGAAGTCATTGGGGCCACTATCAATAAAAATGGGTTTATCAAAATAGAAGCAACTAAGGTTGGCCGCGATACCGCTCTTGCTCAAATTATCAAGGTAGTTGAAGAAGCGCAGGGCTCAAAAGCACCCATTCAACGGCTCGCCGATCAGATTTCTGGTGTATTCGTACCAATTGTTGTTACCCTTGCAGTAATTGCCTTTATTGTTTGGTATTTTTGGGCAGTCCCTGGTGATTTTTCAAGTGCTCTAGGGAAGATGATCGCTGTCCTTGTTATCGCCTGTCCATGTGCGCTGGGTTTGGCAACACCTACTTCAATTATGGCTGGTTCTGGCCGTGCCGCCGAATTTGGAATTTTGTTTAAGGGCGGAGAACATTTGGAAATGACTCATAAGATTTCCGCTGTCGTCTTAGATAAGACTGGAACTGTAACAAATGGGACACCTGTTTTAACAGATATTTTTACTGTAGAAGGAATGAAAGAGAACGAGCTTTTAACCTTAATCGGTTCAGCGGAAAACAGGTCCGAACACCCACTGGCACAAGCCATTGTTCAAGGTGTCAAAGATAAGGGAATTTCATTGGTTGAAGTAACTGAATTTGAAGCCATTCCTGGTTATGGAATTAAAGCCACTGTTTATGAGAAAGAAATTTTGGTGGGTACAAGAAAATTAATGAATCAGTATAACATTGCTGTTTCTGATGCTATTGTACGGATGGAAGAGCTCGAAAAGATGGGGAAAACAGCAATGCTTGCTTCGATAAATGGCGAATTCGCCGGGATTGTGGCTGTTGCCGATACAATGAAAGAAACCTCGAAGAACGCGATTAGCCGTCTAAAAAATATGGGACTTGAGGTTATTATGATTACGGGTGATAACAGGCAAACTGCTGAGGCGATTGCTGCCCAGGCAGGTATAGATCAGGTCATTGCCGAGGTTCTTCCTGAAGGGAAAGCCGATGAAATAAAGAAACTGCAGGAGCAGGGGAAAAAAGTAGCAATGGTCGGAGATGGGATCAATGATGCACCAGCCTTGGCAATTGCTGATATTGGTATGGCAATTGGAACTGGTACAGATGTAGCGATGGAAGCAGCTGATATCACCCTTATTCGCGGGGATTTAAACAGTATTGCCGATGCCATTTTCATGAGTAAAAAAACCATAAGCAATATCAAGCAAAATTTATTCTGGGCCCTTGCTTATAATACGATCGGCATTCCAATTGCAGCCCTTGGATTCCTTGCACCATGGCTTGCAGGGACAGCAATGGCATTTAGTTCTGTATCCGTTGTTCTTAACGCCTTACGACTCCAAAAAGTAAAATTGTAGGATTAAAGGAACATTAATAGTTGTAAAAATAGACATAAAAAAGGCGTGCGCCACAAAATGGTTAGCACGCTTTATTATTCAATTGTAAGCCGTTAATTAAATGTTAAGGAACATATGATATGTTGGAAGAAAAAGTATAATAGCTTAAAATATATTCGGGAGGAAGGGTGTATGGGAGAAATAAAGTCAAAAAAAAGAGTATACATAACGGTATCTTTGATTATTTTTCTGCTTATTGTAGGCGGATTCTATTTCTATCATTCTATTTCAAATCAAGCATTCAAACCTTTTAACCTCAAGCAAAGCGGGAGCGAACAGTTAAATATCAAATATGGCAAGAGTAAAAATCAAGCATTAGACCTATATACACCTAAGCTTCAGAATGGGAAAAAGATGCCGGTTATCATTTATGTACATGGTGGTGGATGGTCCGGTGGGACAAAGAGTAATGTAGATGATAAGCCTGCTTTTTTTGTGAATAAAGGCTATGTGTTTGTTTCTGTTGAACATCGTTTTTCACCACATGTTAAATATCAACAGATGGCAGATGATATTTCATCAGCGGTTAAATGGGTTTATAGCCATGCTGCTGATTATCAAATTGACACTAATAGAATCAATTTGATGGGCCACTCTTCAGGAGGTCACTTGGTTATGTTAATCGCTACCAATCCAAAGTACTTGAATGCAGTAGGGCTTTCACCAAGTTCGATCAGTTCAGTTGTCAGCCTAGAGGGACCTATTAATCTGACGGATTTTCTTCAGAGAATGGGAACCTATAAAAAAGTATTTGGGAATAATAAAAAAGTGTGGGAAGAGGCATCTCCAGAAACATATGCTGAAAATAAAAATTTACCGCCGATGCTGTTGGTAACCCGCAGGAAAAGCTCCATTACTGCTTTTATGGAAAAAGCGAAAAAGGATGGCAATAAAGTTAGTTACTTTGAATGCGGTTCACTCTCACATAGTGATGTAACCAATTTGCTAGGCTCCAATAAGGGCTCGGCTGAAGCAAAAAATATGACTATGGCTATTGAAAAATTTTTAACAAAATATAACTTTTAAAATAAAATCCCCCTTGTTAAGATGTGTTCTCAAAACAAGGGGGATTAGTAATTATGAACTTGGTGTAGAATCATTTCATCAACCTGCCATTAACTAATTTTTTTAAACCAGGACTTCATCTCTTTTTACGTTTAGTATTTCTTTTTCGGGAATCTCTTCCCAGCGATTACCGCGTGAGGTTAGTTGATAGGTAAGTAAATCACTAGAAAGACCGTTTAAATGTGACATGATTAAATCCTCAAATACACTTTCCATCTCCCACTCATTGCAGATCATATAAATATCTTCAAAATCAGCAAGTGACATGACCGTCACCTCCCCTCAGAGGAAGCTTTTAACTACTTCCCTTTGCTTTAATTATATGTCCTTATCCAAAAATTAAAGGTCTTGTTTTTGACAGATTTTTGAATATTTCAACAAAAGGAAGGACAAGGATGGTTTATGTGACCGAACAGGAGCAAAAGCGGAGAGCAAGGTAACATTGAGGATCTATGTGACCGAACAGGAGCAAAAGCAGAGAGCAAGGTAACACAGAGCGGTTCTATGTGACCGAACAGGAGCAAAAGCAGAGAGCAAGGTAACATAGAGCGGTTCTATGTGACCGAACGGAAGAAAAAGCAGAGAGCAAAGTAACATAGAGGATCTATGTGACCGAACGTTAGCAAAAGTAGAGAGCAAAGTAACATAGAGTGTAGATGGAGG
This sequence comes from Neobacillus sp. PS3-12, assembly GCF_030915385.1. Lineage (GTDB taxonomy): Bacteria > Bacillota > Bacilli > Bacillales > Cytobacillaceae > JAEVLT01. Next base: position 4,063,585 of record NZ_CP133268.1, read on the forward strand.
GGGTTCTGCCAAAAAAGGTAAGACCGCCAATCACTGATTGGCGGTCTTACTTATTTCTACTATTAGCCATTTACCTTTTGGAATTGAAGCATAAATTCACTGAATGCTTTACAAGCTTCGTATGGAACTGCATTGTAGACCGATGCACGGCAGCCCCCTACAGAACGATGTCCATTCACACCGATGAAGCCTTCTTGTTTAGCTTCTGCAAGGAATTTCTTCTCTAATTCTTCGCCTTTTACGCGGAAAGTGATATTCATAAGGGAACGGCTATCCGTTTCAGCATGTCCAATATAGAAGCCATTGCTTTCATCAATTGCATCATAAATTAATTTAGCTTTTTCTTCGTTCCGTTTTGCAATTTCAGTAACTCCGCCGATGCCTTTTACCCAATTTAATACTTCACCAAGCATATAAATACCAAAGGTTGGCGGTGTATTATATAAGGAATTATTTTTCGCAAAAGTGCTGTATTTTAACATGGTTGGAACATTTTGATTTTCTTTTTCGATTAGATCCTTACGAATAATGACAACCGTCACTCCAGAAGGTCCAAGGTTTTTCTGAGCACCGGCATAGATCAAGTCAAACTTGCTGACATCAACTGGTTTTGAAAGAATATCACTAGACATATCCGCAAATAATGGTACATCAACAGTAGGGAACTCTTTCCATCCTGTTCCAAAAATAGTATTGTTGGAAGTTAAATGTAAATAAGCATCATCTGCATTGTGCTGGATTTCATTAAGCTTTGGAATTCTGCTGTAATTGCTGTCCTTTGTGCTTACCAATTGATAAGGATTTCCGAATAACTTAGCCTCTTTAAAGGCCTTTTCTGACCAAGAACCGGTCATGATATATCCAGCCTTTTGCTCAGGCTGTAAGAAATTCATTGGAATCATCGAAAACTGTAAACTTGCTCCCCCTTGAACAAATAAAACTTCATAATCATCAGGAACAGAAAGCAATTCTTTTAAATTGGCAATTGCTTGATTGTGTACTACTTCATAATCTTTGCTGCGGTGGCTTAATTCCATAACAGACATTCCGGTACCGCGAAAATCTACTAGCTCTTGTTGTGCCTTTTCCAATACTTCTAATGGAAGGGCGGATGGTCCAGCATTAAAATTGTAAGCACGTTTAACTTGTAAATTCATTTCATTCACTCCTATATTTACGCTTTACTCTATTTACATCATATTACATTATAGAGAAAAAGCACATTTTAAATATTTAAAATTTTACTATTTAATAAATATATTCTGAATACAAAGTGTTTACAGGGTTTTCTATTGATAGGTACTCAGAAAAAATATTAATAGGGATTTTTCAGCAATAATATTAATCAGAAAATTTATATTTTTGGGATGTCTCTATTTTTACATGAATTAACGTATAATTCAAATATAACTATTGTTATGTAATCATAACAAATTCATTATATATAGAGGGGAACACTATGAATACAAAGCATTTAGCCTTATTTGAGCAGGTCGTAAAAACAGGGAACATTACACAAGTAGCGAAAAATTTGCATGTTAGTCAGCCTGCCATTTCGATGCAGCTTAAACGTTTGGAACAAGAGGTAGGGGTTCGGTTGTTTACTATTGTTGGCAGAAATATTTCCGTCACAGATGCCGGGCATACCTTTTTAGAATACGTGGAATCCATTCTATCTCTAGAAGGGCAAATCTTTCGATCGATGGAAGAATTTCGTCTTGGAAATCGTGGCAGAATTGTGGTCGGAGCCTCGCCAGTTGCCGGGACTTATTTACTTCCTAAACTATTACTTTCCTTTACGAAGGCTTACCCAGATATTACAGTGGAGATTGAAACAAGCACGGATGTGGAAATTGAAAGATCCGTTCGAATGGGGAGTATTGATGTAGGACTGACTCTAAAAGAACCTGATGATCAACTGGCTTTCCGAGTTACAGGATATTCCCAAGAAAGGCTCATCGGTATCCAGCCATCACCTTCATTTAATAGCAGGACAATCCTCTTGTCGGGTGATGTGTTGATCCCCTTAAATGATGATCTGGATTTGGATATTATGAGACTTGATTCGACCGAGGCTGTGAAACAATTTGTAATGGAAGGTATCGGTTATGGAGTTGTATTGGAATCAGCTGCCAAATTGGAAGTCTCTAATGGAAAGCTTTTTTATTGGAGAGACTATTCCCCATATCCAGTTGTAGCAAATGTAATTACAAGACCTGCGGAACGTTTATCAAAAAGTGTATGGTTTTTCCTAAACCATTTAGGAAAGTAATGAATATAGTCATGAACTTTTCTGTATTGTTATTGGTCTATTCCTAGGTAAGAAAAAATGGGTTAGGAAGGTAGTCTATGTCGCATTTCATTCAATCTGTTTTTACATTATTATCACATCTTGGTTATATGGGAATTGCTTTAGGATTAATGGTAGAGGTAATTCCAAGTGAAATTGTTTTAGCTTATGGAGGTTTTTTAATTTCCAAGGGGGAAATCGCTTGGGTAGGCGCCGTAATTGCTGGAACAATCGGGGGGATCATTGCCCAATGGTTTTTATATTGGCTGGGAAGATATGGGGGCAGGCCGATTTTAGATAAGTATGGAAAATACATTCTTATTCAGCCGCATCATATTGATGTTGCCCAACAATGGTTTAGTCGATATGGTGCAGGTGTTATATTTACAGCAAGGTTTATACCTGTCGTGAGACATGCCATTTCCATCCCTGCAGGTATTGCTAAAATGTCATTTTCTAAATTCACCTTATATACGATTTGTGCCATTATTCCTTGGTCAATTTTATTTCTTTATTTAGGATATACCTTAGGGTCAAATTATGAGATGATCAATCAGGCGGCACAGCCATATGTACGTCCAGCAATTGTTGTTGCTGTCATCTTAACAATCGTTTACCTCCTTTTTAAATGGAAAAAGAAAAAATAACTTATGTAAGATAAGAAGCGCCCATGTTGGTGCTTTTTTCTTTTTTCCTGATAATGGTATTATTTTGTAAAGGTTTAAAGAGGAGGAAGTAGCGTGAAAAAAGTTAAATGGTTATTTTTACTTATCGGAATGATGATCATTTTAGGCTCATGTACACAAACCGAGCCTAAAAAGCAGACTTCTCCCGTTAAAACAGTAACAAGGCAAATAGAAAAGGTAAGTCTTCCGAAAATTGACCATATTATCATTGTTGTTGAAGAGAATCACTCTCAAAGTCAAATTACCAATCATCCTTCTGCTCCATATATGAATTTACTTATGAAAGAAGGAGCAAATTTTACCAATTTTCATGCGATTGAACATCCAAGCCAGCCCAATTATTTAGATTTATTTTCTGGGTCCAATCAGGGTGTAACAAATGACCGCCTGCCACTATCAAAATTTTCTTCAGCTAATTTCAGCCGGTGAATTAATCGAAAAAAATTATTCGTTTACGGGATATTCAGAAGGGCTGCCATCAGTAGATTTTAATGGAGAATCAGCAGGAAAAAGTGGTTATGCACGTAAACATAATCCATGGGTCAATTTTACGAATATACCAAAAGAGGCTAATCAGCCACTAACCAATTTCCCGAAGGATTTTGAGAAACTGCCGACTGTTTCTTTTGTCATTCCTACATTGCAAAATGATATGCATGATGGGACCATTCAGGAAGCAGACCAATGGTTAAAAGCTCATTTAAACCCATATGTCCAATGGGCAAACACACATAATAGTTTGTTAATTGTTACATGGGATGAAGATGAGGGCTCACAAAATAATACCATTCCAACTCTTTTTGTAGGACCAATGGTAAAATCGGGGCAATATAGTGATAACCTAAATCATTTTAACTTATTAAGAACCATTGAAGATATTTACGGATTGTCACATGCAGGTGCAGCTGGGAACAGCTCACCGATCGTTGGGATTTGGAGATAGTTCTGGGAGCAGATGTTTTGACGTTGTTCGGACTCAAATCATGGCCAAAGATCCAACATTTTTGAATTTAAAGCCAGAGTAATGAATGAGTCCAAACAACTTTTAACCCAGCAGCATTTTGCTGATGGAAGGAAAACAACTCTCCAGCGGATTAAAAGGGGAGTGTTTTAACACGATTAACAGTTTAACCTTTTTTAGTAAAAAAACAACGACAAAATTATTAAAAATTTATTAAAAAAATTTCAAATGTTAGATGGTACAAATTTTAAGAAAAAGTTAAGCAAGTTTTGTTATCCTATAACCAATTTCGATTGATATGAAATGGGGTAGGTTGTGATGCTAAAAAAAGTTTCAATTGGCAAGGGCGTCAGCATAGTTTTAGTTATTTCAATGTTTGGAATGGGAGCGCCCTCCTTACCTTCTGTGTATGCCTCTGATAATACCGCTCAAGTGTCAGACCAAAATGAACAGATGGCACCCGTGAATGTGTTATCAAATCTGGAAATAGAGGGAACCACATTAGACCAGACATTTTTGCCAAACCTTTATAACTATACAGCTACAGTTGAAAATAATGTTCAAAGTATAACATTGCTTGCTAGTAGTGTGGATGAAAATGCTAAAATCACAATCACTAATGGACAAACAGTCGAAGATCCTTCGAAACCGATTCCATTGCAAACTGGGGATAATCAAATTGCCATTAAGGTAGATGATTCGGTAAATACAGCTAATACTTATAAAATAACAATAACGAGAAAGAAAAGCAGTAACAACCTTCTCCAAGACCTTCAGTTGTCTAATGGGGAGCTTTCACCTAAATTTGATGCAGCTGTGCCATCGTATTCTGTCCAAGTTGCCAATAATGTGAATGAAATTACAGTATCACCAGTTGCTGCTGAAAATACGGCTAGTATTCTTGTAAATGATACCCCTGCAACGGATAAAGGAGTTTCTGTCCAGCTTTCCGCTGATAAAACAGAAATTACGATTGTTGTAACTGCTGAAAATGGTGATAAGAAAACCTATTCAATGGTGGTTACGAAAGCAAGTGCTGTTTCTGCTGGATCAAGTTCGTCAAACTCATCAACAGGATCTGCTGGTAATAATCGTCCATCTAATTTGAGCACTGCTGGTTTATCTCAAAGTTCTAATCGAACTGCTGGTTTTTCACAAAGTTCTAATCGAAGTGCTGGTTCTTTCAGTTTAAGGAATACCAGCAGTTCACAAATGCAAGGCTCACAGCAGGGAGGAACTGCTGCTCAACAACCTAGTAAGGCAACATTATCAACTCTGTCAGTTACTAAAGGCACATGGAATAAAACATTTTCGAAGGATACCTATACGTACCATATCGCAGTAGATAATGAAACGGATTCAGTCACAATCAGTCCAGCAGCTACCTATAGCGGGGCTACGGTAACCATTCAAGGTGGTTCAACAAATACGATTTCATTAGGAAATCAAAAGAAAACCATTGTTCCTATCGTTGTGACAAATGGTAGTGAGCACAAGACATACATTCTTGTTTTTGATAAGGATGTACCGGATGCTATTGCAACATCGGCGGCTAGTCCAGCAGTTAGCAGCACTGACAATACTGCAACAGATACATCTATTAAAAACACTTCTGTCACTTCAGGTACAAATAATTGGACTAGTAGAAACAATAACAACAATAACAACAATAATAATAATAATGGCTCTACCTCGTTTTGGAGTAGTTTGATCGATAGTATCCGCTCATTTTTTAGTAAGTTGTAATTTAATATTATAGTAAGGAAGCAACCTGCTATTCGCAGGTTTTTTCTATATGACCAGTTTATCTGAGAAGAAATATTGTAATATAATAATTTTTCAGCATTTTCTTTTTAAATTTTATGAATTATGTGTTATATTAATAAGAAATTTTATTATTATTTAGAAGGGAAGGTGTAACAGTGGCAGTAGAGGCAAAAATAAATGACAGCAGTCTTCCTTTGCGCCGAGATGTCAAATTGCTTGGCGAGATTCTTGGTGAAATTCTTATCAACCAAGGTGGAATCGACCTTTTTAACAAAGTAGAAAAGATTCGACTCATGTGTATATCGCTTCGAAATCAGTATACAGATGAAACTTACAAGACTTTAAAAGAAGAAATAGCAAGTATGAGTTCACCAATGAGAAAACAGGTTATTCGTGCATTTTCTACCTACTTTCATCTCATTAATGTGGCAGAGTTAAATCATCGGATCCGCCGCAGACGAGAGTATCAGCTTCAAGAAAACAATTCTCGTCAACCGGGATCTATTGAAAGTGCCGTTCTTTCATTAAAAGAAAACCATGTAACGGAGGACGTAATCCAAAAAGTTTTAAATGCACTTTCACTTGAGCTTATTATTACTGCGCATCCTACAGAAGCAACGAAACGCTCTGTCCTGGAAATTCAAAAACGGATTGCTAACATTTTGAAGGTTCTTGATAATCCAATATTAACGAAAGTAGAACGAAAAAATCTTCAGGAAGATTTATATAACGAAATCACCATTCTATGGCAGACGGATGAATTGCGGCACAATAAACCGACTGTCCTTGATGAAGTTCGAAATGGTTTGTATTACTTTGATCAAACACTTTTTGAGGTTTTGCCAGAAATCCATCAGGAAGTTGTGGATTGTCTTGATTATTATTATCCTGACACTCAATGGAATGTACCAAACTTCCTACGTTTCGGATCATGGATTGGCGGTGACCGGGATGGAAATCCAAATGTGACGCCAGAGGTGACATGGGAAACTCTTGATAAACAACGCAGACTGGTATTGAAAAAATATCGGAATGTTTTAGTTGAATTGATGAGACGCTACAGCCATGCAACGACAAGGGTGGATGTTAGTGAGGAGCTTCTTCAATCATTAGAGCAGGAAGAGTCCAAGTTTTTACCTGAAGACAAAAGATGGCCAGTTGTAACCGAGGTTTATCGTCGTAAATTTGCGATTATCAATGAACGTTTAAAACAAGTTGGAAAATCTGATGTTGGGTACAAAAGTGCTGAAGAATTATTAGAAGATTTATTGATGGTTAACAGAAGTTTAAGTAAACATCATCGAACAGCCCATGAACTAAAAGCGATCAAAAAATTAATCCGCCAAGTTCAGCTTTTTGGCTTCCACTTAGCAACATTAGACATTAGAAACCACAGTGGAGAGCATGAGACGGCGATTGCTGAAATTTTAAGGAAGGTTCGGATTGCTGACAATTATGCACAACTTGCTGAAGACGAGAAAGTGGCAATCTTACAGGAGATTTTACAGGATCCTCGTCCAGTACTTTTATTAAATGAGGATTATTCTGCTGAAACCCAAAAAATCATTAACGTATTTCATATGATTAAAAAAGCACATGATGAGTTCGGCAAACGCTCCATTTCGGTTTATCTAATCAGTATGACGAAATCAGTCAGTGACCTCTTGGAAGTACTAGTTTTAGCAAAAGAAGCAGGGATTAACCGACTTCATGCCGATGGAACAATCGAAAGTAATATCAATATTGCCCCATTACTGGAAACAATTGATGATTTAACTGCAGGCCCAAAAATTATGGAGATTTTGTTTAAAATGCCTGTTTATCGGAACCATTTAAAAAATATGGGCGATCAGCAGGAAATTATGCTTGGTTATTCCGATGGAAGCAAGGATGGCGGTACCCTTACAGCCAACTGGAAGCTTTATAAGGCGCAGCTTGAGATTCATGATATGGCTAAAAAATATCAAATTCGCCTCAAATTTTTCCATGGCCGCGGTGGATCTCTAGGCCGCGGGGGTGGGACACTGCGGCAAAGTATTTTATCCCAACCAGCTGAAACAGTTGGTGATGGTGTAAAAATCACTGAGCAGGGTGAAGTGTTATCTTCCCGTTATTTACTTGAGGATATTGCTTATCGCAGCTTAGAGCAGGCTACTTATACATTGTTAAAAACTTCTACAAAGGTTTCAACAGAATTGGAGCAAGGCAGTTTACTAGATGAATCATGGGAAAAGGCATTGGATGAAATTTCGAATGCCGCATTGAAAAAATATCAGTCACTTGTTTTCGAAGATCCAGACTTTTTGACTTATTTTAATGAAGCCACACCATTAAAAGAACTTGGCGATCTTAACATTGGTTCAAGACCAATGAGCCGGAAAAAACGTGGAAGATTTGAAGATTTAAGGGCCATTCCATGGGTTTTCGCTTGGACACAAAGCCGTCAGCTTATCCCTGCCTGGTATGCTGCGGGAACAGGTCTCTCAAGCTTTGCTGAAAAAGGAGAGCAACAGTTAAAAATCCTGCAGGAAATGTATGCAAAATGGCCGTTCTTCCGTTCAACCGTTGATAACCTGCAGATGGCGTTATTGAAAGCAGATATACCAACTGCTAAAGAATATACATCCCTTGTTGAAGATGAAAAAATAGCTCAGCGGATTTTTGCTAATATTTCCGAGGAGTACCAAAAAACGAAAGAGGTTCTTTTAGTCATATCTGGTGATCAAGAACTCCTCGATCACAAACCAAATATAAAGGAATCTGTATTCCGCAGAAACCCATATGTGGACCCATTAAATTTTCTTCAGGTTGAACTAATGAAAGAACTTAGGGAACTTGAAGAACCAAATGAAGATTTACTGACAGAGGTTTTGTTAACAATAAGCGGTATTGCAGCAGGGCTTAGAAATACAGGTTGATCATGATCTTTTAAGCTAGCTACTCACAGATAGCTAGCTTTTTTTACAAACAGGATGTACCAAAAGAATATAAATAGAGGAGAAATACTATGATCGGTTTTATGGAGGAACAGCTGGAAAAGTTTCAGGAACATTATCAAAATAGGGGCCGGCTGTTGATTAATTGTCCTGATGCACCTGGAATTGTTGCCGCCGTTTCTAAATTTTTATTCGAACAAGGGGCCAATATCATTGAATCAAGTCAATATTCTACCAATCCTCAGGGCGGGAATTTCTTTATTCGTATTGAGTTTGAGTGCCCTAATTTAAAGGCTAAAGCAGTAGAAATGGAGAATAGCTTTTTCGAAATTGCTCACACTTTTTCGATGGAATGGAGATTTACATATGTCTCTAAGATAAAGAAAACTGCTATTTTTGTTTCAAAAGAGCTTCATTGTTTAAGAGAACTATTATGGGCATGGCAAAGTGGTGATTTGCTGACGGATATTGGTCTTATTATTAGTAACCATGAGGATGCAAGGGCAGAAGCCAAAATTTTTAATATTCCTTTTTACCATATTGCAGCTAGCAAAGATAACAGGGCAAGTGCGGAGCAAAAACATTATGCTCTGTTGGAGGAATTTGATATTGATGTAATTGTTTTGGCACGATATATGCAAATTTTAACACCAGATTTTGTAAAAAGGTATCCGAATCGAATTATTAATATTCACCATTCATTCCTTCCAGCGTTTGTGGGGGCAAAACCTTATGAACGCGCCTATCATCGGGGAGTTAAACTGATTGGAGCCACTTCGCATTATGTAACGAATGATCTTGATGAAGGACCGATTATTGAACAAGACATCCATCGGGTCGATCATCGCGACAATGTTGAGGACTTAAAGAAAATTGGCCGTACTGTTGAACGGAATGTTCTGGGCCGTGCAGTTAAATGGCATTTAGAGGACCGTATCATCGTCCATGGCAATAAAACGATTGTATTTTAATAGACAAAAAAAACTATTCGGCAGAAGATACCGAATAGTTTTTTTCATAGATAGAGCAGTTCAGCTAAAATGGCTGCTTTACATTTTTGAACAGCTTTGATGGTGTTGTCTTTCGTTATATCGGTAAGCCTGTATTTTGGGGTGCTGACACTAATAGCACCAAAGTTTTTCCCGTCACTCGTTAAGGAAGCACCAACGCAGAAAACTTCTTCCTCATGTTCTCCATCATCAAACGCATATCCCAGGTTACGAACTTTATTGATTTCTTCCATGAATGCACTTTTAGTGGTAATGGTTTTAGTCGTTTTTTTTATAAGAAGATTTTTAGTCAAATAGTTTTTAATTTCATCATCTGAAGAATCTGCCAAAATCGCTTTACCCATTGCTGAACAATACAGAGGAATCCTTTTTCCTATTTGCGAATAGAGCATAATTGGGTTCGAACTATCAATTTTTGTAACATATACCACACTATCATTATCTAGAATGCCAAGATGAACAGTCTCACCCGTAATTTTTTGCAGTTCTTCCAAATGTGGCTGTGCAATTATTTTTATATCTAATTGGTTTAGTGCACTATTAGCAAATTTAATGAGCCCTGATCCTAATCTGAACTTTTTCGTTTCAAGGTCTTTTTGAACATAGCCAATCATAAGGAGGGTTTCCAATATTTTTAAGGCAGTAGGATTGGTAAGATTAGTAGCTTGTGCAATTTGATTTAATGCTTGTGGATGATTGCAGGAAGCAAGATAATCTAAAATTCGGTCCGCTTTTAATAGGACGGTTCCATATGGCTGCTTTTCCTTCTCCATCAATTAATTACCTCCAAGAATGACGTTTAAACATCTTAATGAATGAGAAAAATTTTATAACAAAGAATAGATAGATAGAAAAAATTTTGGCTATTGTATTCTAATTCCTATCTATATATAATGGAAATATAACTTTCTATATAATAAATATAATTTCTAAATAGGAAATAATCAACTGGAAATTAGAGTGGAATAAACAGAAATTATAGATAGAGGAGCCCAAATGATGAGGAAAATTATTACTTTTGGAGAAATTATGCTGCGATTTTCAACCCATGTTGGTCAAAGACTTTCACAAGCAAGCCTTATAAACATGCATTACGGCGGAGCAGAAGCTAATGTTGGCGTTGCACTTTCTCACTTTGGACATGAAGTGTTTTATGTCAGCAAGGTACCTGAAAACCAACTGGGAACCGCTGTTGAAAGTCATTTGAAATCACATGGTGTTCATACAAATTATCTTTTAAAAGGCGGAGAGCGATTAGGCACCTATTATGTAGAATCTGGTGCTGGACCAAGAAGTTCACAGGTTGTATATGATCGGGCGCATTCTAGCTTTTCACAGGCAGCAATCAAGGATTTCAATTTTGATGAAATTTTTTCTAATGCGAGTTTATTCCATGTATCAGGGATTACCGCTGCACTATCTCCAGCATTAAAAGAGCTGACATTGATTGCTTTAAAAAAGGCAAAAGAATACGGTGTGTTAACAAGCTTTGACTTTAATTATCGTGCAAAGCTATGGAGCCAAAAAGAAGCATCAGAGGCGATAAAGACACTCCTTCCTTACGCTGATATTTGCTCTTGCGGAGAATTAGATGCCATTTATTTACTAGGTATTGATAAGGCGGATGATTACCTAAGTAGAGCAGAAAAGCTTAAATATTATTATGCTAAAATACAAGAAATGTATCCAAATATTCAATATATGAGTTCTACTTTTAGAGAAGTCATTTCAACTTCAAATAATACACTGCAAGGCAATTTTTATACAGATGGTGAGCTTTATCAATCCAGTGTCTATCAAATTGACTCTATCATTGATCGTGTAGGCGGCGGGGATGCATTTGCATCAGGCGTTTTACACGGAATTATGGAAAAAATGCCGCCGCAAGAGCTAATTTCATTTGCAACTGCAGCATCTGTGTTAAAGCATACGGTTGAAGGGGATGCCAATATTTTTTCTGCAGACGAGATTGAAACATTTATGAAAAATGAACCTGGTAAAATTGTCCGATAATGTAAAATATGGAAAAAGACTAAATCAATTGATTTAGTCTTTTTTTATTTCTTTCAGAAAAAATTGAACAAAATGTTAAAAAAACAGGAAATTTGTACGTTGTAATGCAAATGTAATATTCCTATTACTTAAATGACAAATTACGATGTTATACTTCAGAAAACAGAGGAAAATGTCGTAAAATCTAGCTGTTTACCGCTGAGATTACATAAAAATGTCAAAATACGTCGAAAGCGAAACGCATAAGATGTACCAGTTTGGCAACGAGAAGGCAGGGAAATTTTGTGAAGAAAACACTAGCTGTATTAAGCACAACTGTGATGCTTGGATTAGGTAACGTTGTTGCAATCCCAGCAGTTAAAGCGGATACATTACAACAAAATATAGCAAAAGCAAATACAAATATTTCACAAGCAAAAGACGGGTTAGCCGCGGCTATTGAACAAATGAATCGTGTTAACACTGCTATTGCTGATAATAATAATAAAGTCGTAGATACACAGAATAAAATTTCTGAAAAAAATAATGAAATTAATCAGCTTCAAGGACAAATTACAGATCTTAAAGATAAAATGGAGAAACGAAACGAAATCTTAAAAAAGCGGGCTCAATCATTCCAAGAAGCTGGAACAACTGTAAATTATATTGATGTTGTGATGGGTGCTTCCAGTTTTAGAGATTTAGTTGATCGGGTTGGTGCAGTAGCACAATTGGTTGAAGCCGATAACAGCCTATTAACTCAACAACAAGCAGACAAGCAATCATTGGAAGAAAAACAAGCAACTGTACAGAAAACGCTTGATGATTTAAATGCGATGAAAACTGATTTAGACGGAATGCAGGCAGAACTTGCGGACCAAAAAGCCCAGCAAGCAGCGCAACAGGCGGCGTTCCAACAACAACAGCAAGATGGCAATAACCAACTAGCTGCTTTAATGGCACAGCAAGAACAAGCGGCTGCTGCACAAATCAATGCTGGAGTTAGTGAAGTAAAGCAAAATGCAGGATCAAGTAATAAGACTTCAAGTGTCAGTGCTCTTTCCGTCGCTCCGACCACCACAGCAGCAAGCGGCAGTTTAAGTACGGTGATCCAAGCAGGTTATAAATATATTGGTCATTCAGTTTACGTATTTGGCGGCGGCCGAACAGCATCTGATATTGCTAGAGGCTACTTTGATTGTTCTGGATTTGTTCATTGGGCATTTGCACAAGCTGGCATCGGCGTAGGTTCAAGTACCGACTCATTGTTAGGTGCCGGTTCACGAGTCTCTGCAAGTAACATACAGCCTGGTGATCTTGTATTCTTTAATACTTATAAAACCAATGGGCATGTTGGAATTTACATTGGCGGCGGTAACTTCATCGGTTCACAAAGTTCAACAGGAGTAGCAGTTGCTAATATGTCAGGCGGATATTGGGCACAACATTTTGCGGGTGTTGTTGTTCGGGTAAGATAAATATTTAATAGATTCATTAAGAGGGACCGACTAACTTGATCGGTCTCTTTATTTTTTTCCAAACATACATTAAATTAGCTGCACACAAAAGGGGAGCACCGATTATACGAATGCTCCCTTTTGGTACTTAATTTTGTTCTATTGCCTGTCTTTGTTTGAAAACAAATAGTCGTTGTCCTAAATAGTTCGTAATGGTGTAAATGCCTGTTCCAAACAATACTGCTGCATCAGCCGCATACTTTGTCCCCAAAAACGAAATCTTTGCAAATAAAAACAGAGCAATCTTTTCCCCAAGATAGTAGGAAATAAAATAACAAATTAAGATGACAATGGCAAATCGCAGCATGCTCGTACCTACTGCTGCATTACTTTTAAACGTAAAGCTTCTATTAAGAATATAGCTGACGCAAGCACCAATTACATTCCCGAGAAAGGTTGAAACCCAATATGAAAAGGAAAACCCATGAAGAAAAAGATACATGGATGATAATCCAACAATTGTGTTAACAACCCCTACTAATAGAAAGCGTACAAAGGAGTGATTCATTAATTTAACTTCTCCCTATATAATATGGTGTTTTCTTCGTATTGTTTTTTGGAGCTGAGTATAAATCAGTTTCGATTGAATAACGCGGGCGGCTTTTTGTCTCCTCATAGATTTTTCCTATATACTCACCAATTAGGCCGACACTTATTAACAATAATCCTCCAATAAACCAAATCGATATCATAATGGAGGTCCAGCCTGATTCAGTATGACCAAAAAGTTTAACCACTAAGGCATAGACTCCTGCAAAGCTGCTAAGGAAAAATGAAAGAATTCCTATCACTGTAATAAACCTAATTGGTACAACACTAAACGAGGTGATCCCATCAAAAGCAAAGGAAAGCATTTTTTTGAGTGGATATTTTGAAACTCCTGCAAATCTTTCTTTCCGATTATAATAAACCTTTGTTGTCTTTAGGCCTATTAATGGAACGATTCCACGTAAAAATAAGTTCCGCTCTTTGAAACGGCTCAATTCCTCTAAAGCACGCTTGCTTAATAAACGATAATCTGCGTGATTATAAACGGTATTGACACCCATTTTATCCATAAGGCGGTAAAATCCTTGTGCTGTTACACGTTTAAACAAGGTATCTGTATCCCTGCTATTTCTTACCCCATAAACAATATCAAAGCCTTCATTGTATTTTATCATAAAGTCGCGAATGACTGAAATATCATCCTGTAAATCAGCATCAATGGAGATGACACAATCCGATAGTTTTCCTGCGGTTTCCATTCCGGCAAGCAGGGCTTTTTGATGGCCGAAATTTCGGGAAAGCTTTAGGCCCGTAACAAACTTGTTTTTCTCAGTAAGTTCCTCAATCAGGGTCCATGTTTGGTCCTTGCTGCCATCATCGACAAAAAGAATTTTGCTTTCAGGTGAAGCCAGCTTTTCGCCGATTAGCGATGATAGTACATTGGTTAATTGTTGTGTTGTTTCAACAAGTACTTCTTCCTCATTGTAGGACGGTACAACGATTGTGAGTACTGGTAGTTTCATCTTTTTATTCCTCCTGTCAATGTCTTTTAAACATTATAAACCAGTTGGCTTAATTTTTATTTAACTTAAGAAAAGACAGTTAATGTGTGGAAATAGTTCGGTTCTTTTCTTTGGAAAAAGTGGTAATCGATATTTTGATGAACTTTTTCTTTGTTTTTACGTCTATTTACTTGAAGGCATGAGTATGAGTAAGAGGAATATGATTCCTTGATTTTTACAATGAATCGCTCATTGTGAGGGGATTAGAGATGGTAATGAATCGAAGAGAAAAAATTCTCATTTTAACAGGCAGTTTTGGGGAAGGTCATCAGCAGGCCGCAAAAGCCATTCAAGAGGCTGCTAAAATAAAATATCAGAATGTCGAAACCTCAGTAGTGGACTTTATGGCATGGGCATATCCCAATCTGTTTCCTATTAGTCATTTTGTTTATATCCAAGGGGTAAAAGCATTCCCTCAATTGTATGGCTTTTTCTATCAAAAAACCTATCAGCCAACTTATTTTTCAAAGAAGTTAAATAGAATGTTCTCGGTAGGAATCAAAAAGATGCTTAAACTTCTGCAGACCGAAAAGCCAACTGTTGTGGTGAGTACCTACCCGTTTTCATCAAGTATTTTTTCAAAGCTGAAAGAGTCTGGGCTTACGAATGTTCCATTAGTAACTGTGATTACAGATCATACCCATCATAGTTATTGGCTGCATCCTTGTACCGACCAATACATTGTCGGCTCTCTAGAAACGAAGCAAGAACTTATTCGACTTGGGATTCCAGCCGAAAGAATTGCTTCTACCGGAATTCCAATCCGAACTAAATTCTTAAGAAAATCGAACCGCACTGAGCTGATTCATCAATATCAATTGGAATCAAATCTTCCAACCGTATTGATCATGGGAGGTGGAGAAGGTCTAATTGGGAAGGAATTTTTAACAACTAAAGCACTTGAGAAAATTCCCTGTCGCCTCCAATTGATCATCTTATGTGGGAACAATCATAGATTACGCCGCCATTTGGAGAAAAACTTAATTCATTCAAAACATCATATTGTCATAAAGGGTTATACAGACAACGTTGAAGAGTTAATGGCGGTTTCTGACGTGATTGTAACTAAACCGGGGGTGTGACGACATCTGAAGCCATTGCAATGGAATTACCAATGTTGCTGATTAGGGCACTGCCTGGCCAGGAAGAAGATAATGCCAGATATTTAATCGAAGAAGGCATCGCTATTGAAGCTAGTCATCCTTCTGAATTGGCGGAGAAGTTAGTGGAAATGCTAGAAAATCAAGAAATGCTAAAGCAAATGAAAATACGTGCCGAAAACTTACAAACGAAAAGAGCAGCTTTTTCTGTTTTAGATATAATCCAGAGCAGGCTTTTGAAGAATCTTATCTTTATTGAGGATCAGGATACGATCCAAAAATTTAAAAAGTTAAGGTATATTGCTTACACGATTCTTTTTAGTTTATTCCAATAGCTTGATTTCCTAACTGTTGATTGGGGCGAAAAACTTGTGTATTTATTAATGTTTATTATTTTCATCGCAGTGATTTATACGATTATTCCCTTTATTTTATCACGATGGGTAGGATTGGGAGTATTAAAGAAGGCGGGAAAAGCGGCCGCTGGTCAAAACAATGTTGCCTTTACATTTGACGATGGACCAAGTCCCAAATATACCAATGAATTGCTTGATTTATTACAGCAGTATGAAGTAAAAGCAAGTTTTTTTGTAGTAGGGTCGGAGGCGGAAAAGTACCCGGGAATTATTCTCCGTATGCATAGGGAAGGCCATTTGATCGGTATTCATAATTATGTACATCGATCGAATTGGCTGATGACACCTTGGAGGGTACAACAAGATCTAGAAAAATCAGCAAACATTATTAAAGGGGTTACAGGAACGAAGCCAAAATTCTACCGGCCGCCATGGGGAATGTTAAATTTGTTTGATTTTTTTACACATAAGGATTATAAAATTATTCTTTGGTCTTTGATGGTAGGGGACTGGCGCAGCAAAGGAGGCAGTAAAAAAAGAGAGGAGGGCATCCTCAATGGTATAAAGCCCGGTGACATAATCCTTTTACATGACTCTGGAGAAACATGGGGGGCAAACAAGGATGCACCCCAATATACGATTGCGGCATTAAAAACGGTTTTTAGAGAACTATCCAAACGAGGATACATCTACAAACGCATTGATGAATTTTATTGAAAAAAAGGTCTGCTCCCTATCAATGATAGAGAATAGACCTTTTTTTAATGCTCTTTATTTCCTAAGGGATAATTTAATTAAATTTAACAATCTCGAAACTTCAACAATTAAGATAATAAAACTTACCCAGGCCCCTCCAAAAACATACCCTGCTACTACATCACTAGGAGATTGCAAATGAAGATAAACCCTTGCTGCAGCAACGGAAACTAGTAAGAGAATCGTTAAAGTGACGACAATCATGTTGATCCATGCCTTTTTGCAATGACGTACAATTGCATACATGAAAAAAACAAAAATCACAATGGAAATGAACGTTTGCTGGCTCGGAAATGTGTTTCCTAATTTATTACCTGTTATTTGACCAAATAATAAATTAAGTCCCTTTCCAAATAGCAGCGCCCCAATTATTCCAATTAAGTAGTATTGAACCTCTAAGAGTTTATTTTTTCCCATCGTGAAGATCCAGATTAATGTTATACATCCTGTGACAATTAATGATTTCCAAACGGTTAAATAATTTAGCTTGCCCATCAAGATCTTCCATGTATCATCAAACAAATAAAAAATAATCATGGATGTAATCGTATTAAATTGGTTGAATTCATTAGCAATAAAATCTTGAATAAGACCAATCATGAGACTAAATAACCCTATAAAAATAACACCAATGAAAAAGATTAAAATTTTTATCTTGAGAAAGCTATGGAATCTTTTAAATGTGTGTTCAAATAAAAGCAATAAATTATCAACAATTTTCTCCCTGTATGTCTTAATCAGAAAGTAAATCAAATAGACAATCGCGATCAGAATACATGCTATTAGGATGAAATTTTTTGACTCCGTGTGAAATTGCTCCCATTTGGGACCAAATATTTTTCCTAACGTAATGAATGTTCCTACCCATAGATAAACTCCAATGTATGCAAAGAATGCGTATCCTTTAAATGATACTCTTGTGATTCCGGAGAATAAACTTGTTAGGTGACGAACCCCAGGAATGAAGTAGGAAAATAGCAAAAGTCTTTTACCATACTTTTTATTCCATCTTGAAATTTTATCAATTTTGTCAGGTCCCATATGAAATTTGCTGCCATGTTTATAAAAAAATGGCGTTCCTAATTTATAACCAATCCAATACGATATCGTTACTCCAATGATTCCACCTAATCCCCCAAAAATAATAGTAGCGTATAAATTTAATTTTCCTTGAAAAACGAGATACCCAACATAACTCATCAATATTTCGTTGGGGATTGGAATAATGATTAGCTCAAGCATCAAGGAAAAGAATAGAACAATGTATCCATATTGGTCCAACAAATGGATCAAATAGTTCAAAACTCTCCATTCCCTTCTTAATCGATTTACTTTAAAAGACCTTACATAATTTAAAAATGTTCAAATAGTTTATTTATGATAAATAGGTCTATCGGATTAAACTTTTTTTGAAAAATTTGACGAAAATGTGACATTTTTAATAGAAGGTTCTATTGTTTAGATGTAAACTTTAAATATATTTAGAAAGGAGGAGTTGCATTGTTAATGATTCCCCCGTATATTGGTTTATGGTTATTGCAAATATTTTGTATTTTATTTCCAATGGTTATATACCAATCCTTTTTCCAAAAGAAAATAATGAAGAAAGTCCACCAAAAGGTCATTTTAAGTATTTTATGTGGAATTTCGATTATCATTTGCATGACCTTTCCGGTATCCATTAATAGCAATTATATTTTAGACTTTCGCTTTATTCCTTTAATTATCGCATTTATATTTGGAGGATATCGGGTCGGGGTTTTTCTCTCCCTAGTATTGATCACCTATCGCTTTTTCATTGGCGGCACCGGTTTTTATTTGGGAGGTTTATCGATGACAACCTTTTTTGTTGTCGCCTTTGGCTATATTTTACCGCGTTCAGAAAAATGGAATCTAATTTGGAAGAAATTTTATCCATATGTTTTGTTAACTTGTACGCTAATATTCTTTGCCTTAGGAACCCAATTTTTAGACGATTATTCATTTACTCGACAAGAAATCATTCTTTGGGCTTGGTTTTCGATCTTTAACTATATCACCTTTTGGATGATTATGTATCTTCAAAATACATTGAAAGAAATAGAAGATGTTTCGCAAAAAATGATTCAATTTGAGAAAAGCCATACGTTAAACCATTTACTTGTTTTTATCTCTCAACAATTATCTTCTCCATTAAGTAATGCGAAAGAAATGATCAGTCTTGTAAAAGAGGAACCATTAACATCACATCAAATGTTTTCTTTAAGAAAAATCGAATCCGAATTAAACCAAGCTGAACAGGGGTTAGAACAATATTTGTCTATTCTGGATGATAGTAAAGAAAAACAAATTGTATGGAGTTTTGTTGATGAATTAGAAAACATTGTTGAGTTAATGAAGTTGTATGCGAATGTACATCAGGTTGAACTTAAGTATAGTTCAACGTTAGAGGAAGATGTTTCGTTTAAAGGTGATCGGATCATGGTTCGTTTTGCCCTCATAAACCTTATAAAAAATGCTATCGAGGCATGTGATTCTAAAGGTCGGGTAAATATTTGTTTGCACGAGATGCTAAAAGAAATCTACATCGTTATTGAGGATAATGGAGTCGGGCTCCCGAATAGTGTACTGCCTCAGCTGGGAAAGCCACTTCCAACAGCGAAAGAAAATGGAACAGGTTTAGGACTTGTTTCAACCTATAAAATTGCTGAATCAATGGGTGGCAGGGTAGAAGTTGAGTCATCACCAAACGAGGGAACAACCTTTAGCCTGTATTTTCCCAAATGGGCTATTTAATGCAATCTGACGAATTAAAACGTTAACTTTATATTTTATGACTTTATTCAAAACCTGCAAAAAATGTGGGTTTTTTCTTTTTGGACAAAAAAGATGTGGAAGTTTTACATGTGAAAATCTAAGGAGGACTGCAATTTGGACGAGGACACTTTTAAGATGGGTATAGGCATCATAACTAAATTCAAGGTGTTTTTTTAGGATCTTTAATTAGATTTGTCCACACCAAAAAAACAGGAAATAAGATAAATGCCTATTGCACATTTGTACCTAACTGAATAGGATATAGAGAATTCAAGAAAGGGAGGTATTAAATATGTCGGGTGCAGCAGTTGGATACGGCGGCGGATTCGCCCTACTAGTTGTTTTATTTATTTTGTTAATTATCATTGGAGCTTCCTGGTGCGGAGGCTTCTATTAAAAAAATTATTTTAAGGAGGAAAATTGAATGTACGGATATGGTGCTGGAGGATTTGGCGGCGGATGCTGTGGATATGGTTATGGTGGAGTTGGCTGGGGTGGCGGCTTCGCTTTAATCGTCGTATTATTCATCCTGTTAATCATTGTAGGAGCAGCTTGCTTCTATTAATTAAAGGAAAAAAGCGGGGAATTTCCCCGCTTTTTTAATGTCATCCTGTTATGAAAGACGATCCATTGACAATTTGCTCTACTTCAGAGCCTTCAAGCGTTTCTTTGGCTAATAATGCATCAACTAAACGCGTATACTGTGCCTGGTTTGTCTTAATTAGTCTTTCGGCTTTTTCAAGTCCTTTTTGGAATAATTCCTGCATTTTTCTCTCTTTATCTTGTTTATTAAAGGTTAAAGTGAAGCCACTTTCAACCATTCCTGTGTCCACCATCTGTTCAATAATGGTCTTCGCTTGCTGGACATCGCCGCTAACGCCGATGCTGTGCTCGCCAAGGAACAGCCTTTCAGCCACACCCCCGGCAAGTACCATGGCAATTCGATCTAAAAGATCGCTTGTTGTTGAAAGATGAAGCTCCTTCGGTATTGGAGCCACATATCCCAAGGCCTCACCGCGAGGAATAATCGTTGCTTTTCTTACAGAACCTGGTTTGGTAACTGCGGATACAATTGCGTGTCCTGCTTCATGAATTGCAACACGTTGTTTTGTCTCGTTATCTTGAAGTGCCCTTGATGTACTTCCAAGAATCGTTCGATCAAGTGCATAATCAAGATCATGTTTTTTGATTTCATCTTGTCCGTGCCGAATTGCGTATCTGCTCGCTGTTTCAAACAATGATTGAAGATCCGCTCCAGAAAATCCCGATGTACTTTCCGCTAATAGGTCTAAGGAAGAGCGAACATCGGCAGCAAGAACCTTGTCTTTTGTATGAATTTCAATTATTTCTCTTCTCCCTTTAGTATCTGGCAAGGGAACATTAAAGGAAAAGTCAATTCTTCCTGGGCGAAGAAAGGCTTCATCAAGCATATCTTTTCTGTTTGTTGCGGCAATGAACAGGATTCCGTCATTTGCATGCCCGCCATCAAGCTGGACAAGTAGCTCTGTTAACGTTTTTTCTGCTTCCTCACCGCCATGTGCTTTTCTTCTTCCAGCAAGGGCATCAACCTCATCAATAAAAATTACGGCAGGGCTCATTTTTCTTGCACTTTGGAATAACGAGCGGACACGGCTTGCACCTATACCCACAAATAATTCATTAAAAGCAGACCCGCTTGTTGAAAAGAAGGATGCATTGAGCTCACGTGCAATCGCTTGGGCAAGCAAGGTTTTTCCTGTGCCTGGAGGTCCATATAAAAGAATGCCCTTTGGCGGTTTAATGCCAAGTTTAAGTGAACGCTCAGGTTCCTTTAGGATCGAAAGAGTTTGCAAAATCTCTTCTTTCATTTCTTCACCAAGTCCGCCAACATCATCTAAACGTATAGAAGGAAGGGGGCGTGGCTTTGAAACACTGTTTTTCATTGAATTTGAAACGCCAAAGCCTCCTTTTGCTTTCTGGAGTGCAAAGGCTGCTGCAGCTATAACGATGATTACTCCACCCATAATCCATTTTCCATATGGGCTGCTGGTTGAATATGTGTAATCAATGTTGTACTTTTCAACAAGAGTATTAATCATTTGGCTATTAGGCGGAATATGGGAAACATATTTGCCATGATCGGTTACTAAATGAAGACTTCCGTCAACTTCTTCGGTCAAGGAAACCGTTTTACCGTTTTGTGCCTGAATAGTCTTTTCCATTTCCGAAAAAGGAAGGGCTGTTTCTTTGTTCGTTGTTTGAATGACCCAAACAATGGCGGCAATAACTAAAATAAACGCTGTAATAAGCGGGATAAACTTTGAAACTACTTTTTTGCTACTTTTATTCAAATAAATTCATCTCCTTAACAGAGTATACTTTTATTATAAAAGGTATTTTGCTAATTGGATTGTGGGAACGGATGGAAATTAACTGGAATTCTTTACTGCATCATTGAAAAGAAAATAGATTTACCTTATAATCAAGGATTGCAAAGTTGTGAAGAGACATATATGATTGAAGTTATGGGCAAAAAATTTTTCATTAATAAATGAAGTAAATGCAGGAAGAATTAATAAACTAAACAATAATCATTCACGATTAAATTCAACTAACAGTAAATGAAAACAGTACTGTTTGAAGTTTCATTATAGAAAAAGAGAGGATAAAGAAATGAGTAACGATTTTAAAGAAGAAGTTTTGTCACGCCGTACTTTTGCAATCATTTCTCACCCGGATGCAGGTAAAACAACGTTAACAGAAAAATTATTATTATTTGGTGGAGCAATTCGGGATGCCGGGACAGTTAAAGCAAAAAAGACAGGGAAATTTGCCACAAGCGACTGGATGGAGATTGAAAAGCAGCGGGGAATCTCCGTTACATCCAGTGTGATGCAATTCGATTATGACGGGTATCGGGTAAATATCTTGGATACCCCAGGACACCAAGACTTTAGTGAAGATACTTATCGAACATTAATGGCAGTTGATAGTGCTGTCATGATTATCGATTCCGCAAAAGGGATCGAGGAACAGACGTTAAAACTTTTCAAAGTATGTCGTATGCGTGGAATTCCAATTTTTACATTTATAAATAAGCTTGATCGTCAAGGGAAAACACCATTGGAATTATTAGCAGAACTCGAAGAGGTTTTGGGTATTGAATCTTATCCAATGAATTGGCCAATCGGGATGGGTAAAGAATTTTTGGGAATTTATGACCGTTTCTACAACCGAATTGAGCAATTTAGAGTAGACGAGGATCAACGATTTATCCCATTAAATGAAGATGGAGAGATTGAAGGAGACCATCCATTAAAAACTTCAGGACTTTATGATCAAACATTGGAGGAAGTTTTGCTTTTAAATGAAGCAGGAAATACATTTTCTCGAGAAAGGGTTGTAGAAGGTACATTAATACCTGTCTTTTTTGGAAGTGCGTTAACGAATTTTGGGGTTCAAACCTTCTTAGAGACGTATCTGCAATTTGCACCATCTCCAAAGCCGCGTCATTCGTCAATTGGAGAAATTAATCCACTTTCTGAGAACTTTTCTGGTTTTGTGTTTAAAATTCAAGCAAATATGAATCCTGCACATCGTGACCGAATTGCTTTTGTACGTGTCTGTTCTGGAAAATTTGAACGTGGAATGACAGTCAATCTTCCTCGTTTAGGGAAACAGCTTAAGCTTTCACAGTCTACATCATTTATGGCTGAAGAGCGTAATACAGTAGAAGAAGCAGTCAGCGGAGATATCATTGGCCTTTACGACACAGGAACGTACCAAATTGGTGACACTATAACAACTGGCAAGGATGATTTTCATTTTGAAAGACTTCCACAATTTACGCCTGAACTTTTTGTCCGTGTTTCTGCTAAAAACGTAATGAAGCAAAAGTCTTTTTATAAAGGAATTCAGCAGCTTGTTCAAGAAGGTGCCATTCAGTTATATAAAACAGTTAGATCAGATGAGTATCTTTTAGGCGCTGTTGGTCAATTACAATTTGAAGTTTTTGAACATCGGATGAAAAATGAATATAATGCAGAAGTATTAATGGAACGTCTTGGTTCCAAAATGGCCAGATGGATTGAAAATGATGTGGTTGATGAAAACTTATCAAGTTCAAGAAGCCTGCTTGTGAAAGATCGGTTTGACCATTATGTCTTTTTATTTGAAAACGATTTTGCACTACGTTGGTTCCAGGAAAAAAATCCAACTGTTAAACTATATAACCCGATGGATCGACAAGATTAAGAAACGGTATTTCCCACCGTTTCTTTTTTTATACCTAAAGAAAAATATACTTAAATTACGTTACTTTTGTCCTGTACTGGGCAATCTATCTTTATAAAATATATCGAATGAGCGAGAACAAAATAATGAAAAAAATGGGTAGATTGGAAGCAGTTCTTTGGAATATTGCTTTTCCAGGCTTCAGCCAATTATTAAGCGGACAATATATTAAAGGGGTCTTATTTGTTTTTTTGGAGTTTCTAATTAATTCGAAGAGTCAATTTAATCTTGCCATTATGTATAGTTTTATTGGCGAGATGGAGAGGGCATATTCTGTACTGAATTTTCAGTGGATCATGTTTTATCCATGCGTTTATATGTTTGCGATTTGGGATGCTTATCGCTTTGCTATGCCTGAAGACGAAAAATTATCATTTTTGCCATTTGTTTTCAGCGCCTATTTTGTCACTGTAGGCATTATGTATTCAACTAAAATGACTATTTTCAAAATGAACCTTGGGCCTATTTTTCTGCCAATCCTTTTTTTACTACCTGGTTTAATTTGCGGATTTTTAATGAAATATTTACTTTTATACAAAAGTAAAAAATGATGTATAAATGAAATGATTGTCACTGTTTTGTCTTATTAAAAAAATATTTATGATAATCACCCCCATAACGTTGTTCGTAATAACGTAAATCTATAATGAAATTGCAGTCACTATTATAAATGAAGAGTTTGTAACAGAATGGGTCACGAAAAACTTTCGTTAACGTGAAAAGGATTTTAGGCTGTTTTAAACAATAAACAGGAAAAGAACGCCTTTATTGGTGCTTTCTTTTTTCGCTTCATATCTCTCCCTAAAATTTTTAGGTTGCCTCCATATGATATAATTGTGATTCGAGAGGTGAGAATGATGCTAAGTTTATTGTTTATGACTAAAAAGAAAAAAAGGACATTAGAGGAAGCGGTTATCTTAATCCAGCAAGGTGATCAAGCTCTATTAAACGAAACGATTACTTCCTACAAGCCATTTATTGCTAAAACCGTATCTTCTGTATGCAAGCGGTATATACATGAATCTGACGATGAATTTAGCATTGGTCTTATCGCTTTTAATGAAGCAATCGAAAAGTACATGCCTGAACGCGGCAGGTCATTGTTAAGTTTTGCAGAGGTATTAATAAAGCGAAGAGTCATTGACTATATTCGGAAGCAAACGAAAAGTCAACATATTAGCTACGATTTTGATGGTACCGTTAATGACGAAGAATCACCGGGAACAGCAATTGTGAATGAGCTTTCATTTGAAGAATATAAGAAAAAGAAAGAAGAAGATATTCGGAAAGATGAAATTGTTCATTTTAGTGAGCTCTTGAGGACTTTTGAATTAAGCTTTAGTGATTTAGTTGAAAATTCGCCAAAGCATGCAGATGCGAGAAAAAATGCAATTTTAATAGCAAGGATCCTTGTCGAACACACGGATCTTCGAAACCTCTTGCTTGAAAAAAAAAGGCTTCCGATTAAACAGCTTGAAGAAATGGTCGATGTCAGCAGAAAGACTATCGAACGAAATCGAAAGTATATTATTGCGATTTCCCTTATTCTATTAGGCGATTATATGTATTTAAAGGATTATATTAAGGGGGTGCTTGAAACATGAAAAAAGGAATTATAATGGAAATAAATGATACATGTTTAACATTACTAACCCCTGACGGTCAATTTTTACAAGCACGAAAGCCAGAGCATCCATATATACTTGGGGAAGAGATTTTATTTAAACCCATTTCTCCAAAAAGGCTGGCACATCATTTTTTTGGATATAAACAGCTTTCAATAGCTGCAGCCGCAATGTTCGTTATTATTGGAAGCTTGATTCCCGTTTATGAAAATGATAAGGCATATGCATATATGTCGATCGATGTTAATCCTAGTATTGAATTAGGGATCAATAAAAATATGCAAGTGGTTAAGTTAAAGGCTTTTAATTCAGATGGTCAGAAAGTCATCTCTCACATTGGAGAGTGGGAAAAAAAGAGTGTTACGGAATTTACCCAAGATGTCCTTAAAGAAATGAAAAATGAGGGATATTTAAACGACCATCATTCCATGGTGATTTCAACCGTTCGCACGGAAAATCCTGAGGAACAAACTGACAAACAGTTACATAAAAAAATAGATCAAATTAAAGAAATAGCCAAAGAAAACAGTCTAAAGGTAACAGAAATAGACGGAACAGAAAAAGAAATGGAAAAAGCTCATCAATTAGGTCTTACAACGGGAAAATATAAGGAAGCACAAATTCAATCTGTTAAGAAAAAACAGAAACAGCCTCCACAAAGCAAAGTAAGCGGGAATAGTGAGAACGCTGTTCAAAATGGCAGCCCTAATCAAGCTGTTAATCAAGATGAAACGCATGGAGTTAATCCTCCTATTTCTAACCAAAATAGCAGGAGTATTGACCAGAACAAAGCAAATGAGAATAAAATTCCGCCTGGACAATTAAAGAAGACAGAGGAAGCTCCGAAATCGAACCAACCTGTAATAGAACGAGCAAGCAATAATAAAAAGAATCCACCGATCAATAAAGGTCAAGAAAAAAAGCAGCTTCAGGAAAACCAAAATAAAAAGGATTAAAAGTTGGCAGTCAGCCGGACTTTTTTCCATAGATTATTCATTTCTGCCCGATAATTGGGCTTGTGCCTGCTGAACAAGACGCTTCGTGATTTCTCCGCCAACAGAACCGTTTGCACGAGAAACCGTGTCAGAACCTAAATTTACACCAAATTCTTGGGCGATTTCGTATTTTACCTGATCTAAATATTGTTCGATACCAGGTACTAACAATTTATTGCTGCTTCTGGCCATTTTTATTCACTCCTTTTTTTCATCCAGAGGTTTATTTACTCTGTATATGTATTGTTTTTATTTCTTGCAGCTTTTATTAATGGTAATAATTTTCGTATTTGGCTATCCTTATTAGGTGAAAATAAAAAAGAGCCGAAAGCTCGGCTCTTGATTATTTTACTTGTACTATTTTTTTACTGCTTCCAGCAAGAGGTCAACAATATGGATTCCTCTCATTTTTCCTGAAAGACCTTCTCTTTCAATTCCAAGCTTCATTTGCAGCAAGCAGCCAGGATTAGCTGTAACAACGGTTGTCGCATGGGTGTTTTTAGCCTGAATCATTTTGTAATCAAGCATCTTCATGGACATTTCCGATTCAATAATATTATAAATACCAGCAGAACCACAGCAGCGGCCAGCATCTTTCATTTCTTCGTATTGAATGCCCGTAATCGCTTTAAGCAATGTCCTTGGAGCAGATGCTGTTTTCATGACATTTTTTAAGTGACATGAATCTTGATAAGTAATAATCTGCGATGGCAGCTCAAGCTTGACTTTTTCATTAAATTTAACAGCAACAAGGATTTCTGAGATGTCTTTGATTTTCTTCGTAAACTCTTTGGCTCGATCTTTAAAATCTGGATCATCCTTTAATAAATGATCATAGTCAATTAAGAAGGCGCCACAGCCGCCGGCATTGGTAATGATAAAGTCAACATTTAGATCTTCGAAAGCTTTAATATTTCTTCTGGCAAGATCTTTTGACCCAGCTTTTTCACCACTGTGACCATGAAGAGCGCCGCAGCATGTTTGGTCCTTAGGAATAACAATTTCGCAGCCAGCCAGCTGTAGCAGCTTGATGGTAGCATCATTTGTTTTGAGGAACATTGTGTCCATTAAGCATCCTGTAAAGAACGCAACTCGATGTGTTTGTTTTCCGATTGGAGCCACATGTTCAGGCCGATTCTTCATTTCTTTCATCGTTGGCATTTTTGGAAGAACTTTTTCCATCGTTGATAAAGTATCAGGCAGGAGACTCATAAAGCCTATTCCTCTAGCAATTGTTTGCAATCCTGATCTTTGATAAAAACCAATTAAGTTTGTTAGTCCGCGCATCCGATTTGGATGTGGGAATAATCCATCAAAAACTGTTTTTCTGATTGCTCTTACAGGCAAAGAGAACTTTTTATTCTGGTTGATAATATCTCTTGCATCTTCAAGTAAATGTCCATACTTGACGCCGGAAGGACAAACGGTTTCACAGGCTCTGCAGCCTAGGCAAAGCTCAAGGGAACGTTCAAATTCTTCGTCAGGTTCGATTAACCCATCGACAACGGCTTTCATTAAAGCAATACGGCCCCTTGGTGCATGTGATTCTTTGTAACCCGATTCGATATATGTTGGACATGTCGGTAAACAAAATCCGCAGCGCATGCAGTTTAATAATTCATCTTCATTCAAGCGTTCTTTCAATTTCTCTTGGATGATTTTCTTTTCTTGTGTTGTTGTCATCTTGATAGCACCACCCGTTTCCTGCTATCCTTAGCAAAAACTTTACCTGGGTTCATGATGTTATTTGGATCTAAGCCTTGTTTGATGGCTTTCATTGCATCGATGCCTTCTTTTCCAAGTTTCCATTCAAGGTATGGGGCTTTCATCACACCAACGCCATGCTCTCCTGTGATGGTTCCGCCTAATTCAATCGCTCTATCAAAAATTTCCGCAAAAGCTAGTTCGACTCGTTCCATTTCATCATGGTTTCTGGCATCAGTTGGACAGGTTGGATGCAAATTTCCGTCACCGGCATGTCCAAATGTACAAATGTGAAGATTGTACTTTTTAGCGATTTCATTAATTGCTTTTACCATGTTAGCAACTTCTGAACGAGGTACAGTTGCATCCTCAAGGATGGTTGTCGGTTTTAAGCGTGCTAAAGCAGATAATGCTGTACGTCTTGCCATGCTTAGTGCTTCTGCTTCTTCCGGCGTTGCAGCAATTTGTACAGAAACTGCGTTTTCATGTTTGCAAACCTCTTCAATCTTTTTCAAGTCCCGATTAACTACCTCAGCAGGACCATCTTGTTCAATTAACAGAACCGCTTGCACATCGGTTGGCAGACCAATCTTCACATAATCTTCTACAACCCTTAATGTTGGCTGATCAAGAAACTCAAGTGTTGTAGGGATAATTTTATTTGCAATAATTTTTGAAACGGATCTTGCTGCCGCTTCTAGATCTTGATATAGGGCAAGCATTGTTTTCTTTGTATCTGGTATAGGTAAAAGCTTTAATGTAGCTTCGGTAATAACGCCAAGTGTTCCTTCAGAGCCAACAAAAAGGCGGGTAAGGTCATATCCTGCAACATCTTTTGCTAGCTTTCCGCCGGTGCGGATAATATCACCGTTGGCAAGTACAATTTCAAGGGCAATAACATAATCTCTGGTTACACCGTATTTTAATCCACGTAAACCTCCAGAGTTTTCATTAATATTGCCTCCAATCATCGAAATGGACATTGATCCTGGATCTGGCGGATAAAAGAGTCCTTTTGCTTCAACAGCTTTTGCTAACTCAACTGTTACCACTCCAGGCTGGACAGTTGCAGTTAAGTTTTCTTCATCTATTTCAAGAATTTGGTTCATATGTTTAAAAAGGAGAACAATTCCTCCCTCTGTTGGGCATGTGCCGCCGCAAAGGTTTGTTCCTGAACCTCGTGGAACAAGCGGGATTTTGAAGTCATTACAAACTTTTACGACTTCAGAAATTTCTTTTGTGTTTCTAGGACTTACTACTGCATCTGGCATGGATTGCATATTTGGAGTGGAGTCATAAGAATAAGAAAGTAGTTCAGTTTTGGAATCGAAAAAGTTTTCTTTTGTGACAATAGATATGATTTTCTCTTTTACTTGATTAGAAAGCATAGGATGACCTCCATGTCTGGATGCGCTTTCATTTCAAGCACATCACATTTCATATGTTGAACTTATACTTTCATTATAGAGAAATAAAAACGATCTTCTATGGATGAACATACGAATGTGTTCGTGATAAATGGTTGTTTTTTGTGTTTTCATCTAATAGCAGTACAGCAATATACATATTTAATAAATCATGGATATTTTTAGTATCCAAATTCGTGTATTCTTCTATCTTTTTTAATCGGTAGTGAAGGGTATTAATATGGACATGAAGGGCATTTGCCGTGTTTTTTAAAGAATTATTTTGCTGAAAAAAGACTTTAATTGTCTCGAGCAATTCTTTTTCTGAAAGCAATGGAGCGATTGTCCGCTTTATAAACTCCGTTTTAGTCATATGATTTAGCTCATCAAGGATCATTTCCAGGGTTAATTCTTCATCAAAAATAATCATTTTGTGTTTTTGTTTAGCAATTTTCAATGCTCTTTCAGCTTGACGAAAAGAATTTTTTAATTCAGTTGCTGGAACAACTTGCCCAATACCACAATGAGCAGGGATACCTATTTTACTGTTTAAGAACGAAAGGAACTTTGAAATTCTTTTATGGATCTGCTCTCGGCTAAGTCGAAGGGAGCTGTCAAACAAAATGACGATTCTCTCATTTCCCCAGCGGATCACAATATCATTTTGATTGTTCACAAACCAATTAATAATGGACGACCATATATCCCTTGAAATAATGTAATCTTGACCTGAAACCTCAACAACTGCGGCCATTCGGTCAACAGCTACATTAACCGCTAAAATTTTGGCGCGATTAAGAAAATTACGGTTCCACTCTGATAATTGAACCCAATCCATTATAAATGTTTCCATTGCACGGGATTGCTGATCAAACTGTTCCGCGTAATAGTTCTCACTAATAAGCAGCTCAGTCATTTTGCGGATAATCTCACCAAATGGTGTAACCTTTTCGGGGATACCGGTAATCCCGATTACACCGATCACATCATATTGAAAGAAAATCGGAAAGTTAATTCCGGCTTTTACACCCTGCAGACGTTTTTGATCTTCTTCTGTGATAATCAACTTTCTTTTTTCTTGTGAGGCAATTTTGGCGCCCTCATGAAAGGTACCAACTCGTTTTTTATCTGTGCTGGCAATAATAATGCCTTCTGTGTTTACAACGATAATGTCTTCTCCTATGAGCTTTCTTACTTCTTTAACAATATTTTCAGCTAGCTTAGGTGATAGCATAGGAGTCCCTCCGACTGTAAAAACTGTGATAAAAGCTTATTTGCCTCATTATATAAAAGGTTCCATTTTTCAGCTATGAACTTTATCAACATATAGAAGAATGGATATGTTAAAAACAGTAGTAAAAAATGAAAAAAACCAACCCAGTTATTCTGGATTGGTTTTTTAGGAGTTTTAGGTCCTATCAATCGGCACTTTTTGAAACATCTTTTGTAGGATGCATGAATGGAGAGCCTTGAGGTTTTCTTTTGCTTTCTAAAAGTTCGCGGTTTTCATCTGTGTTCCAGCCAATGTCGTTGGTTGGGTGTACCCACTCATCCCCGGCCATAATCTCGGGATTTGTTTCTTTAGACCAATTTTCTAAAGGAGAATTTTTCGAAGCGTATAAGCTGTCTCCAATTTTCACTCCATACTGATTCACAAAGGGAGGTTCCATTTTAATCCCTGTTCCTTTAAAGCTTGGTGCGCTGATCTGATGTGGTAAGGTTTCATTAATGCTTAAGTTATTCTCTGTTTTATTATGCTCCATAAACGTCCTCACTCCTATTTTTTCTTAGTTTTTATCATCAGCCGTTTTTTATGAAAGCAATATTAGGAAAGAATCATTTAAGACTATATGTTAAAAACTAATTACTGCATCACTTTCTAATACGGGAGGAATCAATATGGCAAAGCGAAAAGCAGAATTTAATGCAGTTGAAAAATACTCAAAAACGCCCCGTAAAAATCGACAAGAAGGAGAATTTTCAGCTGAATTTGCGCATGGTGAGGAAGCAATTAAGGGGGCAAATCGAAATTCAAAACTAGGTAGAAAAGGTCGATCCTAATGAAAGAACAAAAAACCAGATCCACTACAAGCGAAGAATTCAGTGTGGAATTTGGGGATATCAATGGGACTAAAGTTTTTGATTTTCCCCTCGCTTCCAAAAAAAAACATAAAAACAAACCTAGTGAAAATAAAAACAAAGCCGTATTAAACCGGCTTT
This sequence comes from Neobacillus sp. PS3-12, assembly GCF_030915385.1. Taxonomy (GTDB): domain Bacteria; phylum Bacillota; class Bacilli; order Bacillales; family Cytobacillaceae; genus JAEVLT01. The sequence continues at coordinate 4,095,524 of NZ_CP133268.1, forward strand.
TCTAACATCAAATGAAAAGATTAAGGTCTCATTACCGCTTGGAGCAAAATATGCCAACAAACAAAAAGTGCCTTTTTCAATTGTACCTGTTTGTAAATACTGAGATAAATTAAATGACAATTCTTCGATCATCGTGTGCTTAAATAGTTCCTTTTCATCCAAATTCAGATTTGTAAACTCTTCCCCTAATAAGAGAGGCTTTTCAAGGATCTGCTGATAAAGCTCATTTCGAGTTTTCTTTTCGAAGCTTGCTTCCCACCAAGGCTTTCGTGGCTTAAATTTATGCTTTACTAAATAATCATACTTCATCATGCCATTTATGATATCTAAATCCTTTACTTGGGAATCTTCTAAGAAATGATGAAGCCTTCTGAACAAATCTTCAAGCTGATGCCCTATCCTCGACCAGCCCTCTTGGTCCCAAAAGGTTCCAAAGTCTTGGAAAAAATCAAATGGGGAAGAGAAGGTATTGGTTACAATGTATTCAATCGTCGTATCCATCCGATGGTCGTTCCAATATTTTTCTAATACATCTTCCACCTGCTTGATTTTAATGATATCGGAAAACGGCAATACATTATTTCCTAATATTTCGTATGGAGAATAATCCATAAAGGTATAACCGTATTCTTTAGCTTGAAGCCGAAGTCCTGTTCCGCGCAGCATTTTTAGAAAGCCTAATTGAAGTTCTTCTGGTCTCAGTTCAAAGACATCATTAAAGGTTTTACGGAAAGAATTGTAATCTTCTTCAGGTAATCCAGCAATTAAATCAAGATGCTGATTGATTTTTGCGCCATTTTTAACCATTGTGACTGTTCTGGTTAATTTAACATAATTTTGTTTCCGTTTAACAAGTTCATTCGTATATTCATTCGTCGATTGAACTCCAATTTCAAAACGGAACAGTCCTTTTGGAGCTTCATTGTTAAGGAATTCAATTACTTCTGGCCTCATGATATCAGCAGTGATTTCAAACTGAAAAACAGTACCTGGGATATGCTCGTCAATTAAAAAGCGAAACATTTCCATTGCGTAGCTTCTGCTAATATTAAAGGTTCGATCGACAAACTTGATCGTTTTTGCGCCATTTGCCATTAAAAAGCGGATATCATCTTTAATTTTTTCCCGATCAAAATAACGGACCCCAACTTCTATCGAAGATAAGCAAAATTGGCAGCTAAATGGACAGCCACGGCTTGTTTCAACATAAGTGATTCGCTTGCCTAAATGGGGTACATCCTCAGGAAAACGGTAGGGGGATGGAATATCCTTTAAATCAAGTTTGTTGGTTTGTGGGGTAATGATCACTTGTCCCTCTTGGCGAAGAGCAATTCCAGAGACTTGTGAAACGTCTCCATTTTGTTCGATGGCTGTAAGGAGATCTTTAAACGTTTTCTCTCCTTCTCCCATTACAATAAAATCAACCTCAGGAATCCTTTTCATCCATTCTGCGGTATCATATGTAACCTCTGGGCCGCCCAATACAATAGTGAGAGAAGGGTCGATCTTTTTCAAAAAGCTAATGACTTTTATCGTTTCTTCAATATTCCAAATGTAACAACTAAAGCCGATTACGGAAGGATGCTGCTGATATAAGTCAGATACAATATTCAAGATCGGATCTTTAATTGTATATTCTTTAATTTGGATTGAGAACTCCGGAGAGGCATATGCCTTTAAATATCTGATTGCCAAATTGGTATGTATATACTTTGCATTCAAGGTAGAACAAATAACGTTCATATTCAAATCTCCCTTTTTAAAAAAATTCCACAATAGTTTATTATATCTTATTGTAGGCAAAAAAAGCAGGGTACAAACGAAGAAAAAACCATATCTCGTAATGAGATATGGTCTTTTAACATGTTTATTAAGGCATTGGAATCATAAACGATAATACTGTGTTTTGTAAGAAGGTTATAATACCGAATGCGATTACAAAGAGTATGCTATGTTTAAGGGTGAATCGCAGTAAATCTGATTCTTTTCCAGTAAGTCCTACTGCAGCACATGCTACTGCAATGGATTGTGGGGAAATCATCTTTCCAACCCCGCCACCAGATGCGTTCGCTGCCAAGGCCAATAATGGATTCATATGAATAGAAGTTGCCGTTACCTTTTGCAGATTTCCAAACAATAGGTTCGCTGATGTATCAGAACCGGTAATGAATACGCCAAGCCAGCCAAGGAATGGTGAGAAGAACGGGAATAAAATGGCTCCTGTTTTTGCTAATGTCATTCCCATTGCTGTAACCATACCTGAAGAGTTTGCCACATAAGCAAATGCAACAACAGAAGCAATGGTTAAGATTGGATATGCCAATTCTTTAAGCGTTTCACCAAATGTAACTCCCCAGTTTTTCCATGAAATACCGATAACAAATTTGGAAATAATAGCTGAAATTAAAATCGCTGTTCCAGCAGCACCAAGTATTTGGAGATTGTAGGTTGCAGCAATTGGCTGATGTGCACCATTAAGAATTTTCCCATTAATTAATGGAACGCCAGGAGCAAAAGTTAATGCGTGTCCAAGAGCATTTAATGCTTTTAACATCGGATTTGTTCCAGCATAGGCTCCAACTAAAGCAGTTTTAATTGCGGGTACTCCCCATATAGAAATCATTGCAGTTAAGATAATAAACGGCGACCAAGCTCTAAAAATCTGAGCGCCAGTATAGTGTTCTTCTTGTACAGCAGCTTTAGGTGCGGTCGCAGTTACTGCAGCTTGTGCTTCAGTAGAGAATTTGAAAATGTTTTTTGGCTTCCAAAATTTCAAGAAGACGGCAAGTGCAATTAATGAAACAAGTGATGCAAAAATATCTGGTAGCTCAGGTCCTAAATAATAAGCAGCTACATATTGGGTTATGGCAAAAGAAAGACCAGATACCAAAATCGCTGGTAGAACTTCCATCATTTTTTTGAAGCCTGCCATAATAAAAATTACGTAAAACGGAACGAATACCGCTAAGACCGGAAGTTGACGTGCAATGGCTTTTGAAATCTCACCTGCAGGTAGAGCAGTTGGACCTGACATTCCGATAACCGGGATCCCAATGGCACCAAAAGCAACTGGTGCGGTATTAGCTACAAGGGCAAGGCCGGCAGCCATTAATGGATTAAAGCCCAATCCTACTAACAAAGCAGCGGCAATAGCAACCGGTGCTCCAAATCCAGCAGCACCTTCAAGAAAAGCTCCGAAAGAGAACGCTACCAAAAGTACTTGCAAGCGACGATCCTCTGTGATGGAAAGAACAGAATAACGAATGATATCAAATTGACCTGTTTTAACAGTGAGTTTATATAAAAACACTGATGTGATAATAATCCAGCCAATTGGTAAAACCCCATAAATGGCTCCTTGTGTTGCGGACATTACTGCCATTCCTGCTGGCATCTTGTAGGCAACAACCGCAACGATTAATGCGACAAGAAGTGTAGTTAGGCCGGCGATATGACCTTTCATTCTCTTAATTGCCAGGGCCCAGAAGAAGTAAAGAATTGGAATAAGTGCAACTAGTGCAGTGAGACCTAGGCTACCGCCAACTGCTGTAAAGTTTTGTGTGAACAATGCTGATTCCCCCTTTTAAAATATTTCCTTCTATTTTTTCAAATCCATGTTTATGTATCACCTAATAGTAATCGCTTTCATTAGATGATAGAGTCATCTGATGACTTGATGATATGGTGATAAATTGAATTATAGGTAGCTGAAAAGAAAAATACAAGATTTTTTTTAATTTAATGAATTTTACCTATTAAAATTGTAATTATCTTATTTATCTTTGTTTTTGAAAATATTATTCAAATTTCCAAATGTTATTTTACGAAGATCGAAAAAATATATGTATAATAGTAGTAGTTAATCTTAATTTAGTAATAGTAGGTGCAAATATGGACTATAGAAAAATAAAGCCCAAAAAAATCTATGAAGAGGTAACAGAAGCCATTCAAGAAATGATTCGCAGTGGGCAGCTAAAACCGGGAGAAAGGCTGGATTCAGTCCAGCAATTGGCTGAAAATTTCCAGGTTGGTCGATCCGCAATAAGGGAAGCACTTACCTCATTAAGAGCAATGGGACTTGTAGAAATGCGGCAAGGGGAAGGCACATTTATCAACGAATTTGAAACGGGTCAAATTACTTTGCCACTTTCAACTGCGATTTTAATGAATAAGAAAGATATAGCTAATCTTTTAGAGGTTCGGAAAATACTCGAGCTTGGCACTGCTGCGGCAGCCGCAAAAAGAAGATCAAAAGATCATCTGGTGGCAATGGAGAAGGCCCTTGAAGAAATGGAAGCATCCAACGGGGATGAAGAACTTGGCGAAGTGGCTGATTTACAATTTCATCTTGCTATTTCTGAAGCTTCTCAGAATCCCCTCTTGCTGAGCCTGATGAATCATGTATCCGGCTTAATGGGGGAAACAATGAAAGAAACCCGCAAGGTTTGGTTATATTCAAAGCAAACGACAATGGAAAAATTAGCGTATGAACATTATTCCATTTATAAGGCAATTCAAAAACAAGATGAAGAGGAAGCAAGACATTTTATGAAAATCCATCTGGAAAATATAGAAGCGGTCATCCGAAAATATCATGAAGAAACAAATTATGCAAAATAGCAATGTAGTGCGGTTTCAGAATATTTTTACGGAACCGCATGATTTAAAAAATTAAAAAAATTTTTTGAAACCCCTTTCTAAATTAAATATTTATAGTATTATTAAAAATGCACACTATAAACAACATAAATATATTACTTTTTTTTACACAAGTCATCTGATGACCTGTTAATCATCTTATCGAATGAATAGCTGATGAGTGGTAGTAATTGGAGGAGTGAAGAATATGAAGGTAACTCTTTTTGCAACATGTTTAGTAGACATGTTTCAAAGCAACGTTGGAAAAGCAACGGTTGAATTGTTGGAACGCCTTGGCTGTGAAATTGATTTTCCAGAAAATCAAATCTGCTGTGGTCAGCCATCTTATAATAGTGGTTATGTGAAAGATACAAAAGAAGCAATGAAACGGACAATCGATACTTTTATAGATGCTGAATATGTTGTATGTCCTTCAGGTTCCTGTGCATATATGCTTACAGAATATCCACATATATTCGCCGGTGATCTGGTTTGGGAACCAAAAGCAAAGAAATTAGCTGAAAAAGTATATGAATTAACGCAATTTATTGTTGATGTTCTTAAAGTCGATGATGTTGGCGCAAACTTTAATGCAAAAGTAACCTATCATACATCATGCCACATGACAAGATTACTTGGTGTGGTTGAAGCACCAATGAGATTACTCAAAAATGTAAAAGGTCTTGAGTTTACGGAGCTGCCTGGAAAAGAGCAGTGCTGCGGCTTTGGCGGAACTTTCTCCGTTAAAATGGGGCAAATTTCAGAGCAAATGGTTGATGAAAAGGTTCAACATGTTGAAGAAACAGGGGCAGAATACTTAATCGGTGCAGATGCAGGCTGTTTAATGAATATTGGCGGCCGTATGGAAAGACTCGGCAAGAAAATTAAAGTATTACATATAGCAGAGGTATTAAATAGCCGTTGATTATAACAAAGGAAATCACCACTGAACGGAGGGACAAGATATGGCAATAAAAATTAGCTCCGAAAACCTAAAAGAGCGTCTCGACCATGAACTTCAAAATGATTTTATGCGTGGTGCTGTTGCGGGTGCACAAGATGGAATGGGAGTAAAAAGAAGAAAACAAGTAGATGCACTTGGAAATTGGGAAGAGTGGCGGAAACATGGTGAAGAAATTCGCCAGCATGTTCTCGAGAACCTGGATTATTATTTAGAACAATTAAGTGAGAATGTTGCAAAACGCGGTGGTCATGTCTTTTTTGCAAAAACAGCCGAAGAAGCAAGAGACTATATCGCAGGTGTTGTTAAAAAGAAAAATGCCAAAAAAATAGTAAAATCAAAGTCCATGGTCACAGAGGAAATCAGCTTAAACAAGGCTTTGGAGCAAGAAGGCTGTGATGTTGTCGAAACAGACCTTGGCGAGTATATTCTGCAAATTGATGACCATGATCCACCATCACACATTGTCGTACCTGCATTACATAAAAACAAGGAACAAATTCGCGATGTTTTTGAGAGGAAATTAGGTTATAAAGGAACCTCAAAACCTGAAGAATTGGCAGCATGTGCTCGTGAAGTATTACGGCAAGAATACTTAACGGCAGATGTTGGAATTACCGGCTGTAACTTTGCTGTTGCTGAAGCCGGTTCCTTTAGTCTTGTAACCAACGAAGGAAACGCAGACCTTGTTACAGCACTGCCGAAAACCCAAATTACCGTTATGGGAATGGAAAGGATTGTTCCTTCTTTTGAAGAAATGGAAGTCCTTGTAAGTATGTTGACAAGAAGTGCGGTTGGACAAAAATTAACAAGCTATATCACCGTTCTAACAGGTCCAAGAGAAGAACTTGATGTGGATGGACCTGAGGAGTTTCATCTTGTCATTGTCGATAATGGAAGATCCGATATTTTAGGCGGCGATTTCCAATCCATCCTGCAATGTATTCGCTGCGGAGCATGTATTAATGTCTGTCCGGTGTATCGTCACGTTGGCGGTCATTCATACAATTCGATTTATCCAGGACCAATAGGAGCTGTTCTTACTCCACTACTAGGCGGATATGATGATTTCAAGGAACTCCCATACATGTCAACTCTTTGTGGCGCATGTACAGAGGTTTGTCCGGTAAAAATCCCGCTGCATGAGCTTCTTCTAAAGCATCGCCAAGTCATTGTTGAACAGGAAGGAAAAGCTCCAATTTCAGAAAAATTATTGATGAAGGCATTTGGATTAGGTGCAGCATCGCCTGCATTATATAAGATGGCATCAAAAATGGCACCAGCGGCTATGAGCCCATTCACGGCAGGGGAAAAAATCTCTAAGGGACCTGGACCAATGAAAGCTTGGACAGAAATTCGCAAGTTTCTGGCCCAACTAAAGAAAGATTTAGGGATTGGTTTAAAAACCGTAAAAAAGGAGGGGACAAATAATGGAGGGAACTATTCAAAATCGTGATCAGTTTTTAAATACAATTTCAAAAAGGTTAGGCCGACCACGCCTTACTGCCGTTGAACCTCCGAAGTGGAAATTTCAACCTCAATACGAGGTATTTAAAGATACAACACAAGATGAATTAGTCGATATTTTAGAGGATATGTGTGATGTAATTCATACAAAATTCTATAAAACAGACAAAAATAGTTTACCTGAAATTTTAAATCAAGTAGTAACAGAGTATGGCGGCGGCCCAATCCTGACATGGAAAGACAAGCGCTTTGAAGAGTGGGGGCTTGGTGACCTATTTAATAACGAGTGGCCGAGCAAAAAAATGGATGTCTATGAGTGGGACTACAAAAAAGGTGAAGAAAATGTCAAAATTGCCGAAAAGGCCAATGTTGGTATTACCATAAGTGAAATTACACTTGCTGAATCAGGTACTGTCGTTCTATATAGTAATGAAAATAGAGGTAGATCAATAAACTTTTTACCAGCTACGTATATTGCCTTAATTCCAAAGAGCACCATTGTTCCCCGAATGACGCAAGCAGCTAAGAAAATGAGAGAAATTGAACAAAAGGGCGGAAAGGTCCCATCCTGCATTAACTTTATTACAGGGCCAAGTAACTCAGCCGACATCGAACTAAATCTGGTTGTCGGTGTTCATGGACCAATTAAAGCTTCTTATATTTTAATCAATGATTTATAAAAAAAATCCTGCCGAGCTTCGGCAGGACAGGCTGTCGAACTCGGCAGCCTATCATTTTATTCAATTACTTTAATAATTCACTGCGTTAATATAATACAATTGTATTGCGAATAGGCTGTTGAACAGGTCTGTTGATTGGCGCTCCAGGCACTTCGCTTTCCGCGGGCGTGCCGGGGAGCCTCCTCGGCGCGAAAAGCGCCTGTCGAGTCTCCCCAGCCCCGTACTCCCGCAGGAGTCTTCGTGCCTTCCGCACCAATCAACGAGTGTTTTCAATAAAGTCTTTCAGCTCAACTAATAAATCAAAAAAGTGGTGAAACCTATCTAATGAGTACAATTTGTAAGGAGATATCGGACCGAAATATCTTCAGAGTAATTGCTCATAGACTATATCACTCTACTACTGGTTTATTTCCAAAAAGTAGCCTGACAAAACATAAAGAAGATTTCAACACTTTTAGCAAGGTTTGAAAAAAGGGGTGTGTGAAATACAATTGGTTGATTTGCTCCCTGTTAATTGGAGCGGAGGGCACTCGACTCCTGCGGGATCAAGAGGTCACTGGAGACCCCACAGGCGCCAAAGCGCCGAGGAGGCTCCAGGACCTCCCCGCGGAAAGCGAGTGCCCGAAGCGGAAATTAACAGGCTCATTTTCAGGAACCATCAAAATAATCTAGTATTTAAATTCTGGTAAAATAAAATTGTCGAGAAAATACCCCTTTCTCGACAAGCTGATCCTGCCGAGCTTCGGCAGGATATTTTTTTATCTCTTTGAGGTTTCTGAATGGATCAAAATCTAAATAGGAACTTTTGGTGATTCTACAAAATAATATAAAAGTCTCCAAAAAGTGCTAATTTTCATTCTGTTATAATACAATTGTTTTTCTGTTATATAACTTTGAAAACGCATTAAGTGTTGGTAATACAATGTTTTTTTGAAACTTTTTAAAGTGTTATAGAAAATTTTTTTAAGATGTTTGACTTTTGTCACAGCTAAAATGAAAAAGAAGTCTTAGAATAATTTGTGAGGAAGATAAACATAGAAAAAAGCTTGTTGAAATACAGGGAGGGAGAACATGTCAATCTTACCGCAAAAAAATGACCTTGGATTTTTTGAAATCCGTTTAGAATCAATAGGGGGCCTTGGAGCAAACTTAGCAGGGAAAATGTTAGCTGAAGCTGCAGTCTTAGGACTTGGCTTAAATGGTTCTAACTTTTCTTCTTATGGCTCTGAAAAGAAAGGATCTCCTGTAAAAAGTTTTATTCGTTTTTGCGAACCAGGAACACCGATCCGTGATCACAGTCCAATTGAACAACCACATATTGTAGGTGTTTTCCACGAAGCATTATATAAAACAATTGATGTTGTAGCTGGCTTAAATGCAGATGGAATCGTTCTTGTAAATACAACAAGGGATTTCGATGAAGTAAAAAAAGATTTAAAACTTGAATACGGAACACTTGCTATTGTTGATGCACTAGCGATTGCCGTTGAAGAAAAAACAAAAGTAAACACAGCTATGCTTGGTGCATTATACCGAATTTGTGATTTCTTAAATCCTGATAACATGAGAGCAGTTATTCGGAAAACATTTGAGAAAAAATATCCACATCTTGTTGAACCAAACCTTCGCACATTTAACCGCGGATATAGTGAGGTTCAATTTAAAGAATATAAAGTACCAGAAGGTGCAGAAGGAAAAAGCTTTTCACGCCCGCAGACTCGACTTGGCTACTTAACTCAAGAACTTGGCGGAGTCGTTACTGCTATGGCTAACAGTATTGAAAAAGACTTGAGCGGTTCAAGACAAGGATTCTTGCCTGAATTTAAACAAGAAGCATGTATTAACTGTGCAGCATGCGATAACGTTTGTCCAGATATGTGTTTTGTTTGGGAAGAGGGCGAAGACAAACGCGGCAGAAAACAAATGTTCTTAAAAGGAATTGATTATCAATATTGTAAGGGTTGCTTAAAATGCGTAGAAGCATGTCCAACCGAAGCACTTAGCGATCTTCGTGAAATGATCGGTTATGCAGATGAACACCGCGTGAAGCAAAACTTTCCGTATATGGCAGGAGGGATTTCTTAATGTCTGTAATTGAAGAAAAAATACCAACTAATCAAAAAGCAGAACAAATTTCTGTATTTGAATCAGGAAACGAAATGGCAGCAATGGCTGCAGCTCAAATAAACTATCATATTATGGGATACTTCCCAATCACACCTTCTACTGAAGTTGCACAATACCTGGACATGATGAAAACTCGCGGCGAGCATGATATTAAACTAATCGCTGCAGATGGTGAACATGGATCAGCTGGTATTTGCTACGGTGCTGCTGTTACAGGAGCACGGGTATTTAATGCAACCAGTGCAAATGGTTTCCTTTATATGATTGAACAGCTTCCTGTACAATCAGGAACTCGTTTCCCAATGGTTTTAAACTTAGTTACACGCGCAGTAAGCGGTCCGCTTGATATCCGCGGTGACCATTCTGATTTATATTATGGTTTGAACACTGGCTGGGTTATTTTAACAGCAAGAACACCTCAAGCTGTATATGATATGAATATTATGGCGTTAAAAGTTGCTGAACACTCTAAAGTGCGCCTTCCAGTTATTGTTGCATACGATGGTTTCTGGACTTCACACCAAAAACGCCGTGTAGAATACTTTAAAGATCGTACTGTTGTTCAACAATTTGTTGGAGAGCAAAATACATGGGATTATAACTTTGTCAGAGACCCTAAAAAGCCTGTTACTGTTGGGGCTCATATGGACGGAGATAGTCTTCTCAATAATCACTTCCAACAATCTGAAGCAATGTATGCCGCAGGAGAAGTGTTCCAGGAAATCGCTGCTGAATATGCGAAAATTTCAGGAAGAGAATACCCTGTTCTAGACTTATATGGAATGGAAGATGCAGAAGTTGCTGTCTTCTTGCTAAACTCTGCAGCAGAGCAAGCAAAAGACGTTGTCGATAAACTTCGTGCCCAAGGAATTAAAGCTGGTGTCATCAGCCCTAATATTATTCGTCCATTCCCAGCAAAACAAATCGCTGAAGCGCTTAAAAACGTCAAAGCATTATTAGTTGGCGAACGCGCTGATTCCTTTGGTGCAAATGGTGCAAACTTAACTCATGAAGTAAAAGCTGCCCTTCAAGATGATAAAGACAATCAAACAATTGTATTAAGCAGGGTATTCGGTCTTGGCGGAAAAGACTTCTATCCACAAGATGCTGAAGCCTTCTTCCAAATGGCAATTGATGCAAAAGAAAAAGGTTATGCAGAAAAGCCATTTGATTATTTTGGCATTGTTCCAGGAAACCCAGAAAAAGCTCTTAAACCAGTTATTGAGCCGCAACATGGTGATGTATACAAAACAGGTTTAATTGATGTTCAAATGGATCCTGAAACAAACAAGTTGAAAGTAAAAATTCCACCGCTTCGTGCGTTGACAAATAAACCAAAAAGATTAGCTTCCGGTCATGGTGCATGCCCAGGCTGCGGAATCTTCTCTGGTCTTGAATTATTCTTTAAAGGAATTGAGGGCGATATTGTAACCTTATTCCAAACAGGCTGTGCATATGTTACTACAACTTCATATCCACATAGTTCACACCGACAAACAATGATGCACAACTTATTCCAAAACGGTGCCGCTACCTTATCGGGTACATTAGAGGCATTCTTAGAACTAAAACGCCGTGGTGAAATTCAAGTTTCTGATGATGCAACATTCGTTATGATCACTGGTGATGGCGGTATGGATATTGGTATGGGTTCTGCAATCGGAACTGCACTTCGCGGCCATAAACTAATTATGCTTGAATATGATAACGAAGGTTATATGAATACAGGTTCCCAAATGTCTTACTCTACACCATTTGGTCATATGACAAGTACAACTGGTGTTGGTAAAACGCAACAAGGTAAAGCATTCCACCATAAGGATACTGCACAAATCATGGCATCAACGAATATTCCTTATGTATTTACAGGCTCTGAAGCATTCCCTCAGGATTTGGTTAAAAAGGGTGCTAAAGCGCAATGGTACGCTCAAAATGTCGGTACTGTTTACGGAAAAATTCTTATCACATGTCCATTAAACTGGAAATCAGAAGACCGTTATGGTTCTGTTATTATGGAAAATGCCGTTAACTCTTGCTTCTTCCCACTTTATGAAATTGAGCAAGGTGTGACAACCATTACCTACAACCCAGAAGAGAAAAACAAACGTGTACCACTTTCTGACTGGTTAAAATACATGGGTAAAACAAAACACCTTCTAAAAGAAGACAACAAACCAATGCTTGAAGAATTTGAAGCAGAAGTTGAAAAGAGATGGCTACGTCTAAAAGCAAAACATGAAAGTCCACTATTATAATGAATAAACAGAAAGCAAAGCGGTTTTCCGCTTTGCTTTCTTCTTTAATTTATCCTGCAAAAAACCTGCATCAAGTATAATACCTCAAGTGTTTTTTTTTATCTTTATTTGTAAAAATTCATCTAACAAAGTATCGAGAAAAAGAGGGAAAAATGTCGAAAAAAAGCAAAAAAAATATCAAAAAAATGTCTATTTATGAAAGAAATAGATTGTTTTGACTAATTTTGCGAATGTATTTACTTTTCTTTAAATTATTGCAATAATGCTTCAAGTAGACTATTTATTTTAATTAATGATTTCCTATATATGGGTAATGATTAGGGGGATTATTAGGTTGGAATCCTATAGTATTAGTCGTGCCGAAGAAATGTTGGAAGAGATCAAAGCCAAAAGAGAGAGAATGATAGAATTTGCTGATAAGCATGGTTTTACAGGTGAAGAAACCATTAAAGCGAGTCAGGAGCTTGATGAACTGATTAATGAATATCAACGGACCTTTCACCCTTTATCAAAGCCGAAAGACGACTTTGGAAATGCTTTTATTCGAATATTCATGATTTGGGTGAAATCATTTTTTGTGGAAATTTAACTTGCTTACTTCAATCGGTTGAGATATAGGACCCCTAACATTAGGGGTCCATTTTTTTATTTGTGAAAATGTTAACAATTAGTGTTTTGTTGTGATTTTTATCATTGTTCATTTCTAAATATTTATTATAGTTAAACTATAAGCATTTTTACTCCTCTCAGATCTACTTCGAAGTTAAAAAATGCTTCTTATTTTTTACTGCTATTATCATCCTTGCTTCAAGTAAATCAAGTCAAATTCAAAAAAGAAAGAAAAATGCTTTGTTGGTACTATGCTATTGTTGCGATTTCTTAACGCAAAAATGGCATTTTTAAGAAAAAACAGGAGGCAAACGCTTTCAATACTAATCTTTGACATTACGGAGGAGGGTAAGACCTACATGCACATTGTCGTATGTGTTAAGCAAGTTCCAGACACAAAAATTATCAAGATCAATCCGAAAACAAACACACTTGATCGACGTGGTGTGCCAGCGATCCTTAATCCTTACGATGCCCACGCTGTTCAAGAGGCCGTAAAGATTACCAAATTAGTTGGAGGAACAGTATCAGTAGTTTCGATGGGACCACCGCAGGCCACAGAAGTAATCAAGAAAAGTGTGGAAATAGGAGCTGACAGAGGTTACCTAATCACTGACCGCGCCTTTGCAGGAGCAGATACTCTTGCAACAAGCTATGCGCTTGCATTAGCATTGGAAAAAATCAATAGTGAGCTTCCTATTGATATGATTATTTGTGGAAAACATGCCATTGATGGAGATACAGGACAAGTTGGTCCTGGTATTGCCAGAAGAATGGATATTCCACCTGTAACAAGTGTACTTGAAGTTGTAAAAGTAGATCCACAAGATAAAACAGTTCAAATTAAGAGAAAGTTATCGAATGGATATGAAATAATTAAATCACAGCTGCCTTGCTTATTGACTGTAGAAAAAGAGATTAATGAAATTGAGTATTCTCCGCTGCCAAATATGATTAAAGCATCACGTTATGAATCAGTAATCTGGACAGTCAATGATTTTGCCGATGTGGATCGTTCCTGCCTCGGATTAAAGGGTTCCCCAACTGTAGTTGGAAAAATGTTCAGTCCGCCGCATCCAGAAGGCGGGAAAAAACTTGAGGGCTCATCGAGCGAACAAGTGAATCAGTTAATGGATGTTTTGATGGATATGAAAGAACTCTTTGTATAATATAGGAAAACTTTTCTCGAGGAGGGGCGTAAATGCAAATAGAGGACTACCAAGGTGTCTGGATATTTATTGAACAAAATGACGGAAAAATTGAGGGCGTTTCCCTTGAACTGCTTGGTGCAGGAAGAAAACTTGCCGACAAATTACAAGTGCCGCTGGGAGGATTTTTGCTCGGTGAAGGCGTTAAAGGTCTTGCAGATGAAGTGATTGCCCATGGCGCTGATGAGGTTTACATGATTGACCATCCTGTTTTAAAGGATTATCGGACAGAATCATATATGAAAGGTGTTCACTTGCTTGTAAACAAATATAAGCCGGAAATTATTCTTTATGGGGCAACACCAAATGGCAAAGATTTAGCAAGTGCTGTAGCAACTGACTTAAATACAGGTTTAACTGCTGATACAACCATGCTGGATATTGATTTAGAAAATCGTCTCCTTGAAGCAAGTCGTCCGGCATTTGGTGGAAATATAATGGCTACCATTCTATGTAAAAAACACCGTCCGCAAATGGCAACTGTTCGCGCTAAGGTTATGAAGGCGCTGGAAGCAGATCCGAGCAGAACTGGAAAAGTTATCGAAGAAACCATCGATCTTCGTGAAGAAGAAATGCGTACCAAAGTGATTGAAATTGTGAATGACGTAACAAAAAAGTCTAATCTTGCAGATGCTCACGTCATTATTTGTGGCGGTAAGGGAATGGGAGATGAGCAAAACTTCCAGCTTCTTTATCAACTTGCAGAAGCAATGGGTGGCAATGCAGCTGTTGGCGGAACACGTGACGTAGTTGAAGCAGGATGGTTGCCACATTATTTGCAAATTGGACAAACTGGTGAAACCGTTACACCTAAACTTTATATTGCCGTTGCCCTATCAGGTGCGATTCAGCACACTGAAGGAATGAAGAACTCTGAAACAATTATTGCGATTAATAAAGACCCAAATGCACCGATTTTTAATATCGCAACATATGGGATAGTAGGGGACGCAATGGAGGTTCTCCCTAAACTAATTGAACAATTTAAACAAGTCAAGAGCGAAAAAGGCGGTGTTTTAACGTATGCCTGAAAAATTTGATGTGATTGTCGTTGGGGCAGGCCCAGCGGGTTCAGCATGTGCACTTGTTGCTGCAAGAAATGGTTTGAATGTTTTGCTCATTGAACGAGGAGAATATCCAGGCAGCAAGAACGTTATGGGCGGAGT
Organism: Neobacillus sp. PS3-12; assembly: GCF_030915385.1. GTDB lineage: Bacteria > Bacillota > Bacilli > Bacillales > Cytobacillaceae > JAEVLT01. Next base: position 4,110,635 of record NZ_CP133268.1, read on the forward strand.
TTTATTCAGTAAACAATTAAGGGATTTAGTTCCTGAATTTTGGAAAGAAGCCCCGCTTGAGCGGCCTGTAGTCGATCACCGCTATATGGTGCTTGGTGAAAAATCTGCCGTTCAAATCGGTTATAAGGGAATGGAATGGGGAGAAGAACCATATAACAGTTTTACCGTTCAACGTGCCCAATTCGACCAATGGTTTGCGAAAAAAGCTGTGGAAGCAGGAGCGTTGCTTATTAATGAAACGGTTGTCAAAGAATGTATTGTTGAAAATGGCAAGGTCGTTGGCGTTCGTACAGACCGTCCAGATGGAGACGTTTACGCTGATGTTGTTGTGTTAGCCGATGGTGTAAACTCCTTGTTAGCTAAACAATTGGGCTTTCGGAAAGAACATGCACCAGATCATGTTGCTCTGTGTGTTATGGAGGTTATTAACTTACCAAAAGATAAAATTAATGACCGCTTTAACGTAAAAGAAAATCAAGGTGTAGCGATTGAAATTTTTGGTGAATCAACAAAAGGAAACTTTGGTGCCGCTTTCCTTTATACCAATAAAGATAGCATCAATATCGGGGTTGGTACTACAGTTGCTGCTATGGTTAAAGATAAATTAAAACCATATGATTTATTGGATCAATTAAAATCACACCCAAACATTGCACCTTTAATTGAAGGGGGAACATCCGCAGAGTACCTTGCTCACCTTATTCCTGAAGGGGGGTACCGCTCGGTACAAAAAGTTGTTGGAAATGGCGTCGTTGTTATTGGGGACGCTGCATCGATGGTCAATGCCATCCATGGTGAAGGTTCAAACCTTGCTATGCATTCCGGCCAGCTTGCTGCAGAGGCCATTGTTCAAGCGAAAAAACGAGGAGACTTTAGCGAATCGAGCTTAAACGCATATCGCGATGCTCTTAATAGCAGTTTCATCATGAAGGATTTGGAGAAATACAAAGATGCGCCACATACACTTGAGGCAAATCCGCAATATTTCAAAGAATACGTTCCAATGGTAACAAAAGCGGTGGGTAAATTCTTCACAGTAGATGGAACACCAAAACGCGATAAGCAAAAACAAATTATGAAAATTTTTACAGGCGAAAAAGGTACGTTCAAGGTTCTTACAGATATTTATCGTGTTTGGAAGGCGGTGAAATAATGTCTACTACTACATTAGAGGAAAAACAATTTTTAATTCGGTTTCGTTGTGATACAAAATCACATTTAACTATACTCGATCAAGATATTTGTGCAACAAAATGCCCTGATAAACTCTGCACATTATTCTGCCCAGGAGAAGTATATAAATGGGAAGGATCTCGGATGCAAGTAGGTTATGAAGGTTGTCATGAATGCGGCAGCTGCCGGATCGGCTGTCCATATCAGAATATTAAGTGGGAATATCCTAAAGGCGGACACGGTGTCGTCTTCCGCCTCGCATAAAAAAACAGGTGCTGTTCAATTGAACAGCATCTGTTTTTTGGGTTGTGTAAAAAATCATTCTTGATTTTTTACCCCTGTTGAATGGAACGGAAGGATTTTTTTGGTTTGTACTATATGTATGTTTTTTCACAATGAATTTTAAAAAAAGGAAAAGCAAAGGTGGATATTAGAAGAGGATTTAGCTGATTTTCTCTAGAAGGTATGTGGAGAGGACTTCATCGTTTTTACTGCAATTTTCAAATTTCCGAGCCAGTTCAATTGCTTCATCCATGGATTGAACATATGGAGAAGTATAGAAAGCTTGATCCCACTCAAAAGACCCATTTATATTTGAAGGATAAATCGATACTTTCCAATGATAATACTTATTCTGTTTAGGAATTACTTCCCCTTCCAAAGAAATCAGCCAATGGGTTACAGTTTCAGGAAGTGCGATTGAACATAATTTTAACTTAGGCAACAGGGACTGATCATTACGACCAATAGGTATTAATGCTTTAGGATAGAAATCTTCGTATATTGGGCAGGACAATAAGACCCCTCCTTAAATGATACTACTTATATTATATGAAATTATGAAAGTGATATTGTGTTGAAATATGTCTATTACATGAAATAATAAATATTTTCTAAATAAATGGGAAAACTTAGATGGATTGAAAGAAAATCATATTAGTGATAAAACTCACAACATTCATGGTATAGCACTTATATACTAAAGATATGTAATGACGAGAGGTGAATGAAAATGAATGGATTTCCAGGAATGCAGTCCGGTGAAATATCCCCAGGACTTGCCCAATTAAAGAGGGAACATGTTTCATTAAGAGATAAGCTTGCCGATTTATATACTTTGATAGAAAAGATTGAAAATGACATTGATGTTGAACAAACATTTGCTGTTTTAAAAAAGGGAGTTGTTACCTTTAAAGCGGAGCTCGATCCTCATTCAGAACGTGAGGAAAGTGTGTTATTTCCTATGCTGGGCGAATACATTGGAACTACCTCTGGTCCCATTGCCGTGATGGAATATGAACATGAACAAGCCAAATCGTTTATTAAAGCTTTCCTTAAAGGTGCAGAAACAGAGACTATTTCATCTGAAAAAATAAAAAATTTAGCGGAATTGGTGAAAAATGCTCATAATATTTTAACAGAGCATTTTACTAAAGAAGAAAATGTGCTTTTTACAATGGCAGAGCGAATGTTATCTGATGAAGAAAAAGAGGAACTGTTCCGAAGAATACAAGAGATATAAGCTAAAAGAGGATGGATTAGTTTCCATCCTCTTTTAGCTTATTCTTCATTCCACTCACTAATTGTTTTATCTGAAGGAAGCAGGAAGGCTGTTAAACCAATCAGCGGCAAGACTCCAATCGCCGAGATCATTGTTGGCAATCCGATTAGATCGGCAATCGTTCCCAATCCAACTGAACCCACGGCACCCATTCCAAAAGCAAGACCAACCGTTAAACCTGACATTAAGCCTATTTTTCCCGGAACAAGCTCCTGTGCATAAACAACTGTTACTGAAAAACTGGTCATTAAGATAAATCCTGTCAAGAGTAAAAAAATAAAGGCAACTACACTCGGCATAAATGGAAGAAGTAACGAAAATGGAAGGACAGCAAGCATTGAAAAGGAAATAATTCTTTTTTTCCCAAATCTGTCTGAAAGCGGGCCGCCAAAAAAGGTTCCAACAGCACCTGCAACAAGGAAGGCAAACAGGAAAAGCTGCGACTCTTTGATTGTCATTCCATATTGATGAATAGCATAAAAAGCATAGAAATTAGTCATTCCAGAGATATACCAGGATCGGGCAAAAATCAACAAGAGGATCAATATTAATGCAGTCTTAACCCGTTTTCCAATCCCCTTATTATTTGTTTGCCTGGCGGATTTAGCCTTTACTGAATGTGAAGATAATCTTAGTTTTTGATTATACCAATTGGCAATATAGACTAGAAGAATAACCGCCAAGGCAGCGACAATTGAAAACCACGAAGCCCCTTTTTGCCCAAGTGGTACAAGAATTAAGGCTGTGATGAGAGGAGCTAAAGCCTGGCCAGTATTTCCACCTACTTGGTAGATGGATTGGGCCAGTCCTCTCCGCGTTCCAGACGCCATATGGGCCACACGAGAGCCTTCGGGATGAAACACAGCAGAACCAATTCCAATAAAGACAACCGAAAAGACAACCCATGCAAAGCTGGGAGCAAAGGCAATTCCCAGGACTCCAATTAATGTCGCAGTGAGACCAATCGGCAGAGCGAATGGTTTTGGCTTGCGGTCAGTAAAGACTCCGATCAGTGGCTGCATGACGGAAGAAACCATGTTTAAAGAAAACGCAATAACGCCTAACTGGGTATAAGATAGTCCCATTGATTTTTCTAAAATTGGAAACATAGCAGGAACTACTGCTTGAAGTGCATCATTTAATAAATGGCATATGCCGATAATAAAAAGAATTTTGTATATAGTGGCCCCAGATGTACCTGCTTTCTTAGCAGAGATGATCGCCTGTTGACTCATAGCATTCTCCCTTTCTTGTTAACTATAAATATCTTACATAATTTTCATCAAAATGAGAATTAAAAATGTTTCTGATTACGAAATAATTTTAATTGCATTAGAATGTGAAAATGTGATTTATTATGCTATTCACTTAAGGTTCATTGACAGTTGGACAGAAATTTTTTATAATAATTTTGAAATCGAGATATTAAAGAATGAAATATGAGTATAAGAATAGATACTTTCTAAAAGGATGATTAGCATGGAAAATGACTCTGTTTCTCAATCATTAAAATTATTCATTGTCCTTTCAAGAGCATATAAAGCTATCAATGAGCATGTAAATAAAATGATTCAAGCAAATGGATTAAATCCAACTGAGTTTGCCGTTTTAGAGCTTTTGTATCATAAAGGTGACGTTCCGTTGCAGCAAATTGGCGGAAAAATTTTGATTGCCAGCGGAAGTATAACCTATGTTGTTGATAAGTTAGAACAAAAGGGACTTTTAAAAAGAGTCGCTTGTCCAAATGATCGAAGGGTTACGTACGCCCAAATATCTGATGCAGGAAGACAATTTATTGAGGGAATTTTTCCTGATCATGCCAAAAGGATTAATGATTTAATGTCCAGCTTAGATGAAAGTGAAAAAGAAGAAGCAATCAGGTTGTTAAAAAAATTGGGATTACCTGCAGGGAAATTTTAATACGGCGTAAGCCGTATTTTTTTGCTAATAAGAAAGTATATAGTATAGAAGAGAACCGTATATAAACCAATTTAGCATAAAGGAGGAGATATACGATGAGATTTGAGGATTATACATATACAAGACCAAACTTAGATGAAGTAAAGAGACAATTTGAAGCGATGCTTGAGAAATTTAATGGAGCACATTCCATTGAAGAACAAAGTCAGGCGATGAACGAAATTAACAGGATTAAAAACGACCTTGGAACAATGTTTAATCTTTGTTCAATCCGTCATTCCATTAATACCGAAGACGAATTTTATAAAACAGAACAGGATTATATGGATGAGTTAGATCCGGAAATAGAGGGTCTGACAACAAAATATTATCAAGCACTGGTACAATCTAGATTTCGCCAGGAACTGGAGGAAAAATGGGGAACGCAGCTTTTTGACCTGGCGGAAAGTCAATTGAAAACATTCAAACCTGAGGTTATTCCATTACTGCAAAAGGAAAATCGATTATCTACCGAATATACGAAACTGATTGCCTCAGCCAAAATTGCCTTTGAAGGGGAGGAAAGGACACTTGCGCAATTAGAACCTTTTACTCAAGCAAATGATCGAGGAATGCGAAAGCGGGCAAGCGTTGCAAAATTCAACTTTTTAGCCGAACACCAAGGAGAGCTTGATCGAATTTATGATGAGTTAGTTAAAGTTCGAACAGAAATTGCTCAGAAACTTGGGTTTAAAAATTTCGTTGAACTTGGTTATCATCGAATGATGAGGACAGATTATAATGCTGAAATGGTGGCCAAGTACAGAAAACAAATAAAGGACTTTATCGTTCCAATTGCCACAAAACTAAAAGAACGCCAAAAAGTGAGAATTGGTGTTGCACAGTTAAAATATTATGATGAAGGTTTTAATTTTTCAACAGGAAATCCTGCTCCAAAGGGAAGTCCAGAGTGGATTATTGAAAATGGGCAAAGAATGTATGAAGAACTTTCACAAGAAACGGGTGAGTTTTTTCGCTACATGCAGGATCACCATTTAATGGATCTGATTGCTAAAAAAGGAAAAGCTGGCGGCGGGTATTGTACCTATATAGAAAATTATAAATCTCCATTTATCTTTTCAAACTTTAATGGGACATCAGGGGATATTGATGTATTGACCCATGAAGCTGGCCATGCCTTTCAGGTCTATTCCAGTCGTTCTTTTGAAATTCCTGAATATTTATGGCCGACCTATGAGGCGTGTGAAATCCACTCGATGAGTATGGAGTTTTTTACATGGCCCTGGATGGAGTTATTTTATAAGGAAGAGGCAGATAAATACAGGTTTGCCCATTTAAGTGATGCGTTATTATTTTTACCATACGGGGTTTCAGTGGATGAATTCCAGCACTGGGTCTATGAAAATCCGAGCGCAACACCTAAGGAGCGGAATCTTAAGTGGCGGGAAATCGAGAAAAAGTATTTGCCACATCGTGATTATGATGGAAATGAATATTTGGAGAATGGGTGTTTTTGGCAAAAACAAGGTCATATTTTTAACGATCCGTTTTATTATATCGATTATACCCTGGCACAAATATGTGCTTTTCAATTTTGGAAGCGGTCTAGAGAAAACCACCGCGAAGCCTGGAAAGATTACATGGATTTATGTAAGTTAGGCGGCAGTATGTCATTTTTAAAGCTGGTCGAGGCGGCCCATTTGCTTTCTCCCTTTGAAGATGGCTGTGTGGAATCAGTTGTTGGTGAAATTGAAACTTGGTTAAATTCAGTAGAGGATAAGAGCTTATAAAAAAGAAAAGCGAAGCCGAGTGGCTTCGCTTTTCTTATCAAACTGTTATAGTTTCTGTTATTACCTTCAATTCACCATCAGCAACGACAGCTGAAATTTGCTTTACGCCAGGTTCATCAAGAATAAAATCAGCAATTTTATCTTCTAATTGTTCTTGAATCACTCTGCGAAGCGGTCGTGCTCCAAACATTGGATTGTAGCCAAGTGCGGCCAATTGTTCTTTTGCCTCCTGGGTAATTGTTAATTCGATGTTCTGCTCTGTTATTGTTTCTTGCAATTCAGCAATCATCAAATCAACAATTTTTAGGATATGCAATTTCTCAAGAGATTTAAATTCAATGATACTATCAAAACGATTTAAAAATTCAGGCTTAAAGAAACTTCCAAGTGAATCAAGAATGCTTGCTTCAGCAGTATTTTCACTTTGTCCAAAACCGACATGAATTGCTTTTTGTACCACACCGGCATTACTTGTCATGATAATCACGGTGTCTTTAAAGCTTACAGTCCTGCCCTGAGAGTCTGTTAGGCGGCCATCCTCCATTATCTGTAAGAACATATGCTGTACATCTGGATGGGCTTTTTCAATTTCATCCAATAGGATAATGCTATATGGATTGTGACGTACCTTTTCAGTCAATTGGCCTGCTTCCTCGTGACCAACATAGCCAGGAGGTGAACCAATTAATTTAGAGACACTGTGTTTTTCCATATATTCACTCATATCTAAGCGAATCATTGTATCCTTAGAGCCAAATAACTCTTCTGCAAGTGTTTTCGTTAACTCCGTTTTACCTACCCCTGTAGGTCCTACAAATAAGAAGGTACCAATTGGACGATGCTTTGATTTTAACCCTGCGCGACTCCTTCTAATGGCTTTAGCCACTTTTTTAACAGCATCTTCTTGGCCTATAACTTTTTGATTCATGTTTTCTTCTAAATGCTTCATTTTATTTTGCTCTTCATCTTGAAGCTTACCAACGGGTATCCCAGTTTTTTGTTCGATGATTTCTTGAATATGGGAAACTTCTACAACTGGTCTTTCTGATTTAGAGGTTTTATTGAGAGCTTTTTCAAGTTTAGCCTCTTCATCGCGAAGCACTGCTGCTTTTTCATAGTCTTCATTTTTTAAAGCGGCATCTTTATCGTTCTGAATTTCTTTGAGTCGTGCTTCGATTTGGTCTGAATTTTTATATTCGGATGAAAGGTTAAGCTTTGATCCTGCTTCATCAAGTAAATCGATCGCTTTATCAGGTAAGAAACGGTCTTGAATATAGCGGTGTGATAATTGCACACAAGCTTTAACTGCTTCATCAGAATATTTTACTTCATGGAATTCTTCGTACTTTGGTCTAATTCCTTTTAGAATTTCGATCGCAGCTTCTGGTGTCGGTTCTAGCACATGTACAGGCTGGAAGCGGCGTTCCAATGCTGCGTCTTTTTCAATATGACGATATTCTTTTAAAGTTGTAGCACCAATTAACTGTAATTCTCCTCTAGCCAATGCCGGTTTGAGAATGTTACCAGCATCCATTGAGCCTTCAGCAGAACCTGCACCTACAAGTAAGTGAATTTCGTCAATGAATAGAATGATGTTTTTACGCTTTTGTAATTCTGCAATTAACTGTTTCATTCTTTCTTCAAATTGACCTCGTATTCCTGTGTTGGCTACAAGCGATGCAACATCAAGTAAATACACTTCTTTATTTCGTAGTTTTCCAGGAACCTCTCCATTTATAATACGGAGAGCAAGCCCTTCGGCAATCGCTGTTTTACCAACACCAGGTTCTCCGATTAAGACAGGATTGTTTTTATTTCTGCGATTTAAGATTTCGATTATCTGTTTAACTTCTTTTTCTCGGCCGATTACAGGATCAATTAGACCTGTTTTGGCTAAATTAGTTAAATTTCTTCCAAAGTGATCGAGGAATCCGCCGCTATTATTTTTCCCTTGAGTCACTTGGCTTTGTTGAGCAAATCCATCGTGACTGATCGGATCTTGTTTAGCTGCGAATAAATCCTCAAATGGGAATTTTGAAAAGGAACTCATTACTGGTCCAAAACCAGCACCAATTGCTTTCTTTTGTTTTTCATAACATTCATGACAAAGAACTAATTCTTGTTGATTTCCATTTATATTCATTCTAAGGTGAAGATTTGCATGGTTTTGTTTACACATTTGACAGAGCATAAAGAAAACCTCCTCTATTTAAGTAACATAAAATTTAAGGTTAGTTTGACTTTGACTAACTTTGACCTTATGCCATTAGTATACTCTGACCTTTTTTGACTTTCAAGGGTTTTACAAACGAAATTTTTTCCAGATACCAAAATATTAGACATGTTTTTAAATGCTCGTCATTGTTTGTCCTTTGTCTCATATATTGGTAAGGAGGAGGGAAAAATGGTGGACAAGAATTGGGCTGCAGCTTTTCAAATTGCGGCGGTCTACGTTGGTACAGTAGTTGGAGCTGGATTTGCTACTGGAAAAGAGATCGTCGAGTTTTTTTCAAGATTTGGCCTTTTAGGCTTTTTCAGCATCTTAATGAGCGGCTACCTCCTTGTATATATGGGTTCTAAATTAATGAGAATGGCAGCAAGAATAAAGGCAAGATCCTATCAAGAATTTAATGAATATTTATTTGGTAAATGGGCAGGTAAAGGGATCAACATTTTAATGCTTATCATGCTGATAGGAGTGAGCGCCGTTATGCTGGCAGGTGCAGGTGCAGTATTTAAAGAACAACTAGGATTATCGAAAAATATGGGAGTGTTTTTAACCATATTTTTATCTATATTTGTGATGCTTGTCGGAATGAAGGGGCTTTTTGCAGTTAATACATTTGTTGTCCCATTAATGATTTCCTTTAGTCTCATGCTAATGGGGCTTTCCGTTACATCTCCGCATTTTATCGATCAATTATTCATCATTCCTGAAGTTAATCATAGCTGGAAAATGGTATTGTCGCCTTTTTCATATACAGCCTTTAATCTTGCTCTTGCACAGGCAGTCCTCGTTCCTGTGGCAACGGAAATTAACGATGATTGGACAATCAAATGGGGAGGAATTCTTGGGGGTGCGGCCTTAACGGTTATCTTAATTTCAAGCCATTTTACTTTAATCATGCTTCCCGAATTAGAAAAATATGAGATCCCGATGGCTTTTATTATGAAAAATTTGGCCCCTGGGTTTCATTGGCTTTATGTCATGGTGATTTATGGGGAGATTTTTACATCCGTAATTGGAAATGTCTTTGGAATTGAACGGCAGTTAAAACAAATGCTAAACATTCCTACAGCAGCATCGATAACTGCAATTTTTGTTCTTTCCTATTTATTAAGCCTTTTTGATTATGGAAGACTCCTTTCCTATTTATATCCGTTGTTCGGCAATGTTAGTTTATTGTTTATTGTGCTACTTTGGATCAAACCACTCTCAGAAAATAAAAGAAGGTAAGTATACAAAAAAGTACCTGTTCGTTTGAACAGATACTTTTTTTACTTTAATGGAAGAATAATAAATAGCATGATATCAAAAACGATGTGAGAAACAATCACTAACGGCATGCTTTTCTTCCAATAATAAAGGCTTCCCCAAACAATACCGGAAAGGAAGGCTCCTAAAATTAACATAAAACTTTCCGGAATAAACGTGTACAGAGGCATAAAGAATAGCACCGTATATAATTGCAACCTTTGGTTTAAAAAAGCTCAACAAACGTTTTTGAACAAACCCACGCCAAAAAATTTCTTCTCCCGGACCAGCTACTAAAATAAGGGCAAAGAACTCCCAATATAATGAAGGACCATACCACCAATAAAGCTTGTGAATATCGCGCTGAAATCCTAGTTGAAGGAAACCGACACCGTGATATCCAATCCAAAAAAGACCATATAAAAGCAAACCAGATAGGACTCCCCATCCGAGATAAGAAAACAATCCTTTCTGATCATCTACATCTACTTGAAGGATTGCATAAGTGATTAAAAGTAATAAGGAACCCGTGTATATATACCAGAAGATACCCTCATCTGAAAAACTAAAGAAGAGCAGCAGATGAGAAAAAATTATGGCAAGCAACAGTCGAAGATCGACAGTGCGCAACTTCATTTCTTTCGCTCCTTTCAAAGTAAAACCAAAAATAATTTTAACAAAAATATAACAGCTTGGGAAATGTAATTTATCACTTGTAATTAATAAGACTGCTATTAATTGAAAATGCTAATGAAAGAAATGAAAGGAGGAAAGAAAATGAGCAAATCCAAAAGCCAGCAAGAGAGGGAATGGACAGTACGAAAGCAGGATCAAAACCCACATGGCAAAATTAAATCACTTAAAGAGATATCAAAAGAAATGGGAAACGAAAAATAATTACTGCTTAATAAAAACTGTGCCCCCCATCATTCAAGGTGTGGGGCATAATGATACAAAAGAAAAAATTAAACAAATAAAAAGCAGCCATATGGCCGCTAGACAAATTCTCTCTATTTAAAAAGCGCTTTCTTTTACAACCGTATAATTTTTATGATTGATGACAGTACGTTGGTCTAATTCTAGGTCTCGGTAATTATCCATATAAGTCAGGTCCACAATCACAGAATTTTCATTCACTTTTTCAACGATCCCTTGCAATCCCTCACGGAACTCAATGACATTTCCCACTTCTGCCTTTTTCAAATGTTCCCTCTCCTTTACCTTCCAACTAATACCATTATAAAATCTATTTAAATAACAGTTTGCACTAATTTTTCGAATTCGTAAAGACTTAATTTTTAAATTCATAAAATGTTGAAAATAGTACGGGAAAACTTTACTATCATACATTTGTAAGATAACCTTTTAATGGGTTTAAAGAATTATTTCCAGGGGAATTTCGACAAGAATCTGAACTTAAAAGGAGAGTTCTTGCATGCAAAAAGAGTTGATTCAAGAAATATTAGAAAAATTAAAGGATGGATCTTTATCCGAATATTATGTTGAAAAAGAAAATTTTTTAGACTTTCGTGTAGAACTAGTAAAAAGGAACGATTTTAAGCATTTTAGAGGGATTGGTCAAAGAGGCGGTGATGTTATTTATCAATATCTCAATACACCAAGAAGCTAAAGTCTTGAAGAATATATATTATTTTTTAGCAATGAAAGGTGTAGCAAAAAAAGATAGCGCTGCCATTTTCGAGAAAATAGAGAAAATTACATTTTATCATAAATGAATGTTTAAAAGTTGTCTGACGTTGTCAAATCGTGTTATTCTTCGTACTGTGTTATCATGATCCAGTTAAAAACGGATAAAAATTAGTTGTATGCTTTGTACATGATAAAACTTTTTGGGAGAAAAATAAGTATGTTAACAAATGTGTTTTCCTTACGTTTGGTTAATTGCCTTTATTTTAGGCCCAATCATTCATAAATTGGCAACAGCTAATTGGTTTTATTTCAAATTTTTTAAGATGAAGGAGACTGATTTTTATGGCAGAGAAACAATTTAAGGTAATTTCGGATACAGGAATTCATGCAAGACCTGCAACATTACTTGTGCAAACAGCAAGTAGATTTAATTCTGACATAAATCTAGAATATAAAGGTAAGAAAGTAAACTTAAAGTCAATTATGGGTGTGATGTCCTTGGGTATTGGTCAAGGCGCTGAGATTAAAATTAGTGCAGAGGGAAGCGATGCAGATGACGCAATAGCGAGCCTTACAGAAACATTATCTAAAGAAGGTTTAGCTGAATAATGACATCATTAAAAGGCATTGCTGCCTCAAATGGAATTGCAATTGCTAAAGCATATCGCCTAGTTGAGCCTGACCTGTCATTTGATAAGAAAACAATTGATAATCCTGCTGCAGAAATTGAACGTTTTCGTTTAAGTATGGAAAAGTCAAAGTCTGAGCTTGAATTGATTCGGAAAAATGCAGAAGAAAATCTGGGTGCTGACAAAGCAGCAATTTTTGAAGCACATCTGCTCGTTTTAAGCGATCCTGAATTAATTGCACCAATTGAAGAGCAAATTACCAATGAAAAGGTAAATGTGGAGGCTGCCCTAAAAGAAACAGCCGATATGTTTGTGAAGATGTTTGAACAAATGGAAAATGAATATATGAAAGAACGGGCAGCAGACATCCGTGATGTGACAAAACGTGTTCTTTCTCATTTATTAGGTGTTCAAATTGTTAATCCAAGCATGATTTCTGAAGAAGTCATTGTGATTGCTGAAGATCTAACCCCATCTGATACAGCACAGTTGAACAAGCAATTTGTGAAAGGGTTCACGACAGATATAGGCGGTCGGACTTCACACTCTGCGATCATGGCTCGTTCATTAGAAATTCCTGCGGTTGTCGGAACCAAAACAGCAACTGCTGAAATTAAAAATGGGGACTTAGTTATTGTTGATGGCCTGAAAGGTGAAGTACATATTAATCCGACACCTGAGACTGTTCAACAGTATCAACAAGTTCATCTGCAATATGAGGCACAAAAGGCTGAATGGGCTAAGCTTGTTAACGAAAAGTCAGTATCGGCCGATGGGTTTCATGTTGAACTAGCTGCCAATATTGGGACACCAAAGGATTTAAAAGGTGTTAAACTAAATGGCGGTGAAGCTATTGGTCTTTATCGAACTGAATTCCTTTACATGGGAAGAGATCAATTACCAACAGAGGAAGAACAGTTTGAAGCCTACAAAGCAGTTTTAGAAGGAATGGAAGGAAAACCTGTTGTCGTTCGTACTTTGGATATTGGCGGTGACAAAGAGCTTCCATATATGAACCTCCCTAAGGAAATGAATCCATTTCTAGGGTTTAGGGCAATTCGTCTCTGTTTGGAGGAACAGGATATTTTCAGGACACAGCTGCGGGCGCTCCTTCGTGCTAGCCTTTTCGGCAATTTGAAGATTATGTTTCCGATGATTGCTACGCTGGATGAATTCAGGTCAGCCAAGAAAATTCTCGAAGAAGAAAAGCAAAAACTTATTGGCCAAGGGCAAAAAGTATCTGAAAAAATTGAGCTGGGAATCATGGTGGAAATTCCATCTACCGCTGTGTTAGCTGATCAATTTGCCAAAGAAGTTGACTTTTTCAGTATTGGTACAAATGATCTTATTCAATATACAATGGCTGCGGACCGAATGAACCAGCGTGTTTCTTACTTATATCAGCCCTATAGTCCTTCCATTTTACGGTTGGTTAAGATGGTTATTGATGCTGCACACTCCCAGGGAAAATGGGCTGGCATGTGCGGGGAAATGGCTGGAGATGAAATAGCGATTCCGCTGTTACTCGGATTAGGTTTAGATGAATTCTCCATGAGTGCAACATCAATCCTTAAAGCTCGCTCGCAAATTCGTAACTTGAGTAAAGCTGACATGGAAAAACTGACTGGAGAAGTGTTAAATTTGCAAACAACTTCCCAGGTAATCGAAGCGGTAAAAAATGCAACTAAATAATTGATCTGTAAAGGAAAAACCGACTGTCTCTACTTAAAGAGCAGTCGGTTTTCTATTTCATGGATAGTACTTCACTACAAAACTGTCTTTATTTTTGTATAATATATATTGACTAAATTCTGTCATTAAAAAAGCTTGAAAGGAAGATGGATGTGTTAACTCCGGAAAATACAGTTATCGGGTTTATTGGGATCGGTGTTATGGGAAAAAGTATGGCTGGCCACTTACAAAAGGCGGGTTTTCCGTTAGTGGTTTATACTCGAACAAAAGAAAAGGCAGCAGATTTACTTGAGTCTGGAGCAGAGTGGGCAAACTCTCCAAAAGAAGTAGCACAAAAAGCAAATGTCGTTTTTACGATTGTTGGCTATCCTTATGATGTGGAAGAAACCTATTTAGGGGAGAATGGCTTAATCGCTTACGGAAAACAAGGTAGTTATTTTATTGATATGACTACATCATCACCATCCCTTGCAGTTAAAATTTCTACTGAAGCAAAGAAACATCAGATTCACACAATTGATGCACCTGTTTCCGGCGGAGATATCGGGGCAAGAGACGCAAAACTTTCCATTATGGTTGGCGGTGAAGAGGAAGCTTTTACTGATGTTCTCCCGCTCCTTCAAAAACTAGGCACCAATATTGTCTATCAAGGAAAAGCAGGTTCTGGACAACATACAAAAATGGCCAACCAAATTGCCATTGCTTCTAACATGATTGGGGTAACCGAAGCCATCATCTACGCTGAAAAGGCGGGGCTTAATCCTGACACTGTACTAAAAAGTATTACTAGTGGCGCAGCGGGTAGCTGGTCATTAAGTAACCTTGTCCCAAGAATGCTAAAAGGTGATTTTGATCCTGGATTTTACATAAAACATTTTATCAAAGACATGAAGATAGCCTTAGATGAAGCAGAACAAATGGGGATGGAAGCCCCAGGACTCGCTCTCTCCAAATCCATTTACGATCAGATGGCTGAAAAAGGGGAAGAGAATAACGGAACACAAGCAATTTATAAATATTGGAAAGATTAACATCTATAACAGAAAATGGCTGTGATAGTTCCTCCAATATGCAAGAAACTATATATGATCATACTTTTTAGGAGGAGTGTTCATGGCAAAAAGAACAAAAAAGAATGATCCACAGCAAAAAAATAAAAAAGGCTTTGATTCTGCTGTCTTAAATGCTGAGTTTGCGCATGAGATGGGATCGGCTCAAGCGAACAGAATTCATAAAGAGAAAGCTAAAAAAGAAAAAGCCTCAAAAAATCAAGGTCCATGGAAAGGCATGCATTAAAGCTAAAAAACCTCTGCTAAATAGCAGAGGTTTTTTACTTAAATCAGCTTTCGTAAATACTTCTCAATTCGATCTAAGCCTTCTTTTAATGTTTCCATGGAGGCTGCATAGGACAAACGGAAATAGCCTTCGCCATATTCTGAAAATGCACTGCCGGGTACAACGGCAACTTTTGTTTCGCGGACAAGTTCGAGACAAAAGTCAAAGCTGTTTTTTGAAATGGATTCTGGGATCTTCACAAAAAAGTAAAAAGCACCATCTGGTTTGACAACATTTAGCCCCATATTCTGTAAACGTTGATGAACATATTCACGTCTCATTAAGTATTCCTTTTTCATGAATAGAGCATCATCTATACCTGCTGTTAATGCTTCATAGGCAGCCTTCTGGGCAATAGAATTGGCACATGAAACATTATATTGATGCACTTTTAAAATATGTTTTGTTAAATATTCAGATGCAAACAACAAGCCAATTCTCCAGCCGGTCATCGAATGGCTTTTTGACAAACCATTAATGACAATTGTTTTTTCTTTTAAAAATGATGCTATTGATGTATGGGCCCTGTCATAAACAAGTTCACTGTAGATCTCATCTGCCAGAACAAATATTTCGTATTCTGAAAGCAATGAGGCGATATCAGCAAGTTCCGACTCAGATAAACTTACACCGGTAGGATTTGATGGGTATGGCAAAACAATGCATCGCGTTTTTTCAGTAATATAGGGTTTGATTTTGTCTGCTGTTAGACGGAATTGATTGTCCCTGACATCCACGTAAACTGGAACTGCACCGCAAGTTCGAATAAGCGGTTCATATCCGGGGTATACAGGACCAGGTAAGATAACTTCAGAACCCTCTGATAAAATGGTTCTAAAGCTGATATCGATTGCTTCGCTCCCACCGATTGTGACGATGACTTCGTTCTCGGGATTATAGCTGATGCCATATTTTTTCTCAATAAATTGACACGCTGCTTCTCGCAATTCTAAGTATCCTGCGTTATGGGTATAGCTTGTATAATTATCCTGAATTGCTTTGATCCCTGCTTGCTTAACATGTTCCGGCGTTGGAAAGTCAGGCTGTCCAATTGTTAAAGATATCATCCCCTCCGTATTTGCCACCATGTTAAAAAATTTTCTGATTCCTGAAATTTCAAGGTCCTTTACCTTCTGATTGATTAAATGTTCCACTGTATGTTCTTCCTTCCAATCAACTAATATGTAGACAAACGTTGTATCTATTCTACCATTTTTAACTATACTTTTCTAAAATGGTGTACGAATCAAATAGATGGATAAAACATATACAAGAAAAAACGACCAAGGATGTCCAAGGTCGTTTAAAAGGGAAAGAGAGTGTATGGTTAATGGCAGGATTAATAGCCATAATCCCAGTCAATTTCATTTTCATGCCAAAATACTGGAGAAACAAAACCAAAGTCAATGACCTTGTTTTCAAGTTTACAATTGCAATGAGTGCAGCCACATTGCTGTTTCATTTCATCGAAAATTGTTTGATCAATATTTTCAATAAATCGAACCTTCTGATCTTGAAAAAGAATGGCCGTCCCTTTCATAATTAGCACCTCTTAAAAAATTATTGGTGACTGAACATCTGCAAGATCATCTTTTGATTGTAGTTTAATCCATATTGTTTTCTCCGTCTATATTATTGTGAGGAAGTTCACAAAAAATCAATAAATTTACAAAAAGTAAAAAGTCGGGTTTCCCCAACTTTTTTGCCAAAAATAATAAATCAATATCTCAGAATATTAATTTATTTAGTAGCGTTCACCTAATTTTTTAAAAACTGGCTTTTCATAGATACGATGATTGTGTTTGGGTTTTGTTGACGTTTCAGAGAATTCTTTTATTCCAGTATAGGATTGTAGGATTTCTTTAGCAAATTTAAGTGACAGGCAAGCCTTCGGGTTATGGACATTGCTATCTAATTTTCCTAAATGGGGGAGTTCGGTAAAATCCTGTTTTGTCGGAGGAATATGAAATGTATATCGGCCGCACTCAACAAGAACATCTGATTGCTGCCTGCTATTTTTAGGATGTTCAGAAAAGTGAAGACCAACTTTTTTTGCCTTTCCCTCTGCAATTAGTTTCTTTAACGATTCGTGCTTAAGCTTATATAAAAATCCGGGATTAATGGCTGTCTTTGCATGCCGATTAACAATAAAGATGGCCTGAGAGAGGTTTTCTATTGTTATATTAGATTGCATCGAGGGGATATTTTGATCACTGTTCAAAATTGATACTCCTTTCTACCTATTCAAAAATAATATCAACAAGCCTGCTTTTATCTTTATTATACAACCTTTTTCCCGAAAATAGAAATTATGATAGGATAAAAAAATATACAATTTTTCCTAAAAACTATTTGAATTAAATGTAATGGTGGTTTATGTATTATTGGAAATACGTTTGGTGTGAAACGTATTCTAACATTTGATGTGGTATAATAGGGGGAAATCGTTTATGGAGGTACATAAATGGATGCATTGGATATCCTAACGGATCTTGAAAATGTCATTCCTTTTTTTCAACCGATTTTTAGTGCTGATGAACATCGTGTTATTGGGTACGAAGTTTTAGGAAGATATCTTTCAAATAACCAGCCCATTAGCTTAGGTCCTTTTTTTCAAGATGATCAAATACCAGAAGAATACAAATTTGAAGTTGATCAAGTACTGCTGGTCAAAACACTTGAAAAAGCGCTGGACCTTGAGGAAGATGTTAGCCTATTTTTTAATCGAACAGCAGATTTATTAATGTATGGTCATGGTGAACCATTTTTAAATGAACTCCTTGCTTTTGAAAAAAAGGGATTATTTATGGGGCGTATTGTCCTTGAGATATCGGAAAAAAGCTACAAGGGTGATTTGGACCAATTAGATCACTTGCTTCAATATTATCGAACATATGGCATAAAAATTGCGATTACAAAAATCGATAGCGATAGTAACTACTTTGATCGTATTGGCGAGCTTGAACCGAACATTATCAAAATCAACTTACAGGCTTTAAAATCAACTTCAATTGGAACGACGTTTAACGATGTTTTATTTTCTTTATCGATGCTTGCCAGAAAAATTGGTGCCACTCTTCTATTTGAAAATATCGAAATGGAACATCAGTTGCAATTTGCTTGGCGAAATGGAGGAAGATACTATCAAGGCTTTTACCTAAAAAAGCCTGCTGAAGATTTTATCCATGCAGACATGCTTAAAGACCGTTTAAAGGTTAAATTCCATGATTTTATCATGCTTGAAAAACGAAAGCTTGAGTCTATATATACCACAGCAGAAGTTTTTCAATCTAAAGTTCAAGAAATTGTGTTGAAAAGTAAAAAGTCTAATTATGAAGACTTATTCCAATTGCTCGTTAAAGAAATGGATCAAACTGCATTTCGAATGTATGTTTGTGACGAAGACGGCTTTCAGCAATCTCCTAATATTTTCAAAGGAAAATCTGGGTGGAGTATTCAGAAAGAATATATCCATAAAAATTGGAGCTGGCGTCCATACTTTTTAGAAAATATTATCAAGATGCGCAACGAAAGAAAAGGGATATTATCGGATCTTTATTCAGATATTGAAACAGGGGAGACCATTCGTACTTTTTCTTTCCCGATTAATACAAATGAATTTTTGTTTATTGATCTTTCGTATCATTATTTATTTGAACATGCGGACTTACTATAAGAATAATATGATCCTTGGGTGGGAAATTAACAAAAACGATACTCAAGGAGAATTTGCTCATGAATACGTTGATCAATGTTCTCTCCATCCTTATTTTTGGAATCCTGGCTTTTTCACTTGTAGCTACGTGGATGCTTGCTAGAAAGCAAAAGGTAGTTGATGGGGATATTGATACCAAAATGGCAAAACCAATTCAAGAACATGTTTATTTAAAAAACCCAATCTTTTTTTCTTATGGATTATTTTTTGTTTTAGTCCTTTTTATTATTTTATTTGTTGCCATCAACTTTCGATAGGCCTCCTATAAAGAGGTCTATTTTTTTGTGCTGCTGTAAAAAAGGTTGTTTTTTAGCGAATCCCATACTTTTTTGGAGAATTTTTTTAAAAATATTACTGAAATGCTTGGACAAATAGTGGGTCGTGCCTTATTCTGTTAATATTGGCATGTAATTCTTTTTCCGTTAGGAAAATTTTAAATTTAATCAATAAGGATAGAAACATGTCAAAGGTGAAACATAACAGTATAGTTTTGTTTCTGTTTGAAAGGAGAGGGAGCAGTTGTCACAGCTTCAAGGAATAATAACACGGTTAAAAAACCTTCAAGAGCAGGCCAGCGGAGGTGAACCGACACAACGCTTTTTTGAGGTAAATGGTGAAAAAAAATGTCAAGTAACGTTTCATCCAAAAACGGAAACGTTTGAATTAGAGATTTATAACGAAAAAGAAAAACCAAAGCGTTATCAGTTTGACAACATTGATATGATCACAATTGAAATTTTTGATTTGATTCAGTAAGGAACCTTTAAATGGGTTCCTTTCTTTTTTAAGTCATGTTTACCTCACCTATTTCAAACGTACAATATATATTGAGGTGAAAGAACATGATGCCAATTGTTAAATGCCCAAAATGCCAATATGAGTCGGAAATGACTCATGTTCTAACTGCACAATCGAATCAAAATGTTATTTTCCATTGCCCTCGCTGTCACTACACGGTAAGAAACATTGAGACAAGTAAAGGGTAAGTGCTTTCAAAACGGACATTTTTTAAAGGGCTGTGTTAGAATATAGATTAGAAAAAAACATAGGGAGTTTTTCGACGATGATTAGTCTTCATAGTGGGGAATTTTTAGAAAATAACATTCGGGATTTAATGATACCGTCCGAGCGTGTTGCCCATGTACAAATCGGAAATAATCTTGAACATGCTTTGTTAGTTTTAACAAAAAGTGGTTATACCGTGATTCCGGTTTTAGATCCTCATTATATACTCCATGGATTGATTAGTATGCCAATCATCATGGATTCCATTCTTGGACTTGAACGAATTGAATTTGAAAAACTTGAGGAAAAAAAGGTCGAAGAAGTAATGAATCAATCGGTTCCGCGTCTTAAGACAAGCGACTCCATGAATACGGCTCTAGAACTGCTAATCAATCACCCATTTATTTGTATTGAATCAGAGGATGGGGTATTTGAAGGAATTTTACCAAGAAGCACTGTTTTAAATCAATTAAGTAAACATATTAAAACATTAAATAAAAAAATGGATTAGTCTCCCTTTTATCATGGGGGGCTTTTCTTTCATTGCTTTGGTCAAAAACTCCCAATCATCGAAGCTTCATCATATTAAATGACATCATATATAAATCCACTTTATAATATAAGAAAACTTGCAAAGAGGGATGAAATTGTCCTCCTTATCCGAATTTCAATTATTATCTGTTTTGGCTCAAGAAATGAATATGCGAAAGGCCGCTGAAAGGCTGTTTGTTTCACAGCCAGCCCTTTCACAACGATTGCAAACAATTGAAAAAGAATGGGGAACTCGGTTATTTATCCGTTCACAAAAGGGGCTTGCCTTAACTCCTGCCGGGGAACATGTTATTCAATTTGTCGATGAAGTTCTCTCCAAACAGGAGAAAGTAAAAGAAACAATCCAATCACTTCAGGGAGATGTATCGGGAACACTTAAAATAGCGGTAGCTTCCATTGTTGGCCAAAATTGGCTTCCCAAGGTATTAAAAAGGTTTATTGAAAGATACCCGCACGTGAAAATATCTCTTATTACGGGCTGGAGTAGTGAAATTTTAAAATGTTTATACGATGATCAAGTTCATATTGGAATCATTAGGGGAGAACCTGATTGGAAGGGATTAAAAATTCATCTATTCAGTGACCCACTATATTTAGTTGATCGGGACATTACCAAACCAGAACAAGTACTGGAAACTAATCGTCCATTTATTCAATTTAAAAGTGACTCGAATTATTATCAGGAAATCAAGGATTGGTGGATGCGGCATTTTAAAACATCTCCAAAAAAGACGGTTATTGTTGACCAAATTGAAACCTGTAAACAAATGACCTTTAATGGGATTGGCTATTCCATTTTGCCCTTAATCACCTTAGGTTCAGCAGACAAAGACATCTTAAAAGTTCCGCTTTACGATGAAAATGAGCAGCCACTAAAACGTGATACATGGCTTTTGGGATATGACTCTGCCTTTCAATTAAAACAGGTCCAAGCATTTGTAGATTTAGTTAAGGAATACATCACTGAAAATCACTAACGGCTTTTTTCTTGTTTTCACTGCTTTTGTTTGCTAAAGTAATCTCTAGCAATACTATTGAGGAGGATTTATCGAAATGGATGCAAATGAAATTATTTCTTTTATTGCAAATAGTAAAAAGGCAACACCGGTTAAAGTTTATTTAAAAGGTGAACTAAATGATATTGATTTTGGAAAGGATTCAAAGGTATTTATTAATGGCTCAACCGGAGTAGTATTCGGTGATTGGGCTGATATCAATACTGCAATTGAGTCCAATCAAGCAAAAATTGAAGATTACGTCGTTGAAAATGATCGTCGCAATTCTGCTATTCCATTATTAAATACGAAAAACATTAAAGCACGGATTGAGCCAGGTGCCTTTATCCGCGACCAAGTTGAAATCGGTGATAATGCTGTTATCATGATGGGGGCTGTTATCAATATCGGTGC
This sequence comes from Neobacillus sp. PS3-12, assembly GCF_030915385.1. Taxonomy (GTDB): domain Bacteria; phylum Bacillota; class Bacilli; order Bacillales; family Cytobacillaceae; genus JAEVLT01. Next base: position 4,132,541 of record NZ_CP133268.1, read on the forward strand.
TGTCATTGGCGAAGGTACGATGATTGATATGGGCGCCATCCTTGGCGGAAGAGCAACAGTCGGGAAAAATTGCCACATTGGCGCTGGTACTGTTTTAGCAGGAGTAATTGAGCCGCCTTCTGCAAAACCAGTCGTTGTTGAGGATGATGTTCTCATTGGCGCAAACGCAGTTGTTCTTGAAGGGATTACAATCGGTAAAGGAGCCATTGTTGCTGCCGGAGCTGTTGTCATTGACGATGTTCCGCCTTATACAGTAGTAGGTGGTACACCAGCAAGAAAATTAAAGGAAATTGATGAGAAAACCAAGTCAAAAACAGAAATTAAACAAGAGCTAAGACAATTGTAAGTTTATTATATTATGAACAGCAAAAGCGTGGAGCGATCCACGCTTTTCTTAAAGGAGATAGCTTTTATGAATCCGTTTGTGAAAATCCGCAGAGATCTTCACCAAATTCCAGAACTCGGCTTTCAGGAATTTAAAACACAGGCATATTTATTAAATTATTTAGAAACACTTTCTCAAGAACGGTTAACGATAAGAAAATGGAAAACCGGGCTTTTTGTAAAGATTGCTGGAACAAATCCAAAAAAGACGATTGGCTATCGGACGGATATTGATGGCTTGCCAATTGAAGAAGAAACCCAGTTTTCTTTTTCTTCAACGCATCCTGATAAAATGCATGCCTGTGGACATGATTTACATATGAGTATTGCGCTTGGTGTTCTTACCTATTTTGTGGAAAATCAAATCAATGATAATCTCTTATTTATTTTTCAGCCAGCGGAAGAAGGCCCTGGCGGAGCACAGCCAATGCTGGAATCAGAGATCATGCAAGAGTGGCGCCCTGATATGTTTATCGCCCTACATATTGCTCCAGAGTATCCTGTTGGATCTATTGCCGTTCGCGAGGGTCTTTTATTTGCCAATACCTCTGAATTATTTATTGACCTTAAGGGAAAAGGCGGCCATGCTGCATATCCGCACAATACAAATGATATGGTGATTGCTGCCTGTTCCCTAGTCACTCAATTGCAGACAATTGTTTCCCGAAATGTTGACCCGCTGGACAGTGCTGTTATTACCATTGGAAAAATAACAGGAGGAACGGTTCAAAATATAATTGCTGAAAAAGCCCGTTTGGAGGGAACTATTCGCACTTTATCTCCGAAGTCAATGGAGAAAGTAAAGCATCGTATTAAAAAACTGATCTCGGGTATTGAAACAGGCTTTGAATGTGAAGCATCGATTGATTTTGGCGCAAATTACTATGAAGTCTTTAATCACCCAGAGCTAACGAGAGAGTTTATGGAATATGCAGGCCATGAAACAAATGCAAATGTGATTGAATGTAGAGAAGCTATGACAGGTGAAGACTTTGGATATATGCTAAAAGAAATTCCAGGGTTCATGTTTTGGTTAGGCGTAAATTCACCATTCGGTCTACATCATGCAAAATTAAATCCAAATGAAGGTGCGATCGAATTTGCGATTGAGACCATTACAAAATATATATCATTTAAAGGAAATCAGTAAATTTGTCCCAAAGTTTTCAAGTCCTATATATGATAAAATATTGAATTAATAACTTATCTTGGAAAACATCTTCGGTTAATTCAAGCCAAAATGGGGTAATCTTATTAAGGGAAAAATATTGATTATATTTAAAATAAATATTTATTTATATTAATTATAATTTAATATTGACTCTAAATAAGCTGTCGCTTATAATAAAAAATGTTAAGACGATAGCAAATGAGATTTGCTATAAAAGTTATCTCATTTTTAATAATAGGCTGTGTTAAAGGATATCAACAGACAAATTTAACACAGCCTAATAACAAAGATTATGGAGGGAATTAAACATGGCAGAACGCATGGTAGGTAAACAAGCTCCACGTTTTGAAATGGAAGCTGTATTGCCAAACAAAGAATTTGGAAAAGTAAGTCTTGAAGAGAATATGAAAAACGGAAAATGGACTGTATTATTCTTCTATCCAATGGACTTTACATTTGTATGTCCAACTGAAATTACAGCAATCTCTGATCGCCATGATGAATTCGATGATCTTGATGCAGTCGTGATCGGTGCTTCAACAGATACAATCCATACTCACTTAGCTTGGATTAAAACAGACCGTAAAGAAAATGGCCTTGGTGATTTAAACTATGCATTAGCTGCAGATACCAACCACACAGTAACTCGTGACTATGGTGTTTTAATTGAAGATAACGGAATCGCACTTCGTGGTTTATTTATCATTAACCCAGAAGGTGAATTAATGTACCAAGTGGTTCACCATAACAATATCGGCCGTGATGTAGATGAAGTTCTACGTGTTCTTCAAGCACTGCAAACTGGCGGTCTTTGCCCAGCTAACTGGAAGCCTGGACAAGCTACTCTAAATGTTTAATCACTAAATAAAACACGAAGACCTAACGAGTGTTAGGTCTTTTTTAATCAAGCTAGAGGAGGTCTAATAATGAAACTTCGTGAACCAATGCCGAAACTTACTGGGGCAGTTGAGTGGTTAAATGGTGAGGTATCAAGGGATGAATTAGTAGGTGAAAAACCAACATTAATTCATTTTTGGTCGATTAGCTGCCATTTATGTAAGGAAGCAATGCCGCAGGTTAATCAGTTCCGCGATCAATATAAAGATAAATTAAATGTTGTGGCTGTCCATATGCCAAGATCCGAAAACGACTTGAATATAGAAGAAATCAAGCAGGTTGCTGCCGAACATGGAATTACACAGCCGATCTTTGTAGATAGTGAACATAAGTTAGTCGATAAATTCGAAAATCAATTTGTTCCAGCCTATTACGTCTTTGACCGTGAAGGTAAACTTCGCCACTTCCAAGCAGGCGGAAGCGGCATGAAGATGCTTGAAAAACGTGTAAACAGAGTATTAGATGAAATGGAAAAAACAGAATAAGGAAATTTAAGGGACTGTTCTGATTAGCGAATAGTCCTCTTTCTTTTTTTCATGTGCTAGAATAAAAAGTACAAAAATGAAAAGATGGGGGGATATGATGCGAAGAGACCCTGTTAAAAAGGACTTTGCGGTGATTGGATTAGGCCGCTTTGGTGGAAGTATTTGCAGAACGCTATCTGAACAAGGGAAAGAAGTTCTCGCCATTGATAAAAGTGAAGAAAGAGTCAATGAATTTTCGATGATTGCCTCTCATGCGATTGTCGGCGATGCAACCGATGAAACCGTGTTAAAAGGTATCGGAATACGAAATTTTGACCATGTAGTTGTGGCAATTGGCGAGGATATCCAATCTAGTATTTTGGCAACGCTTATTTTGAAAGAGCTGGGTGTAAGACATTTAACAGTAAAAGCACAAAATGATTATCATGAGAAAGTTCTTAGAAAAATTGGGGCAGATGAAGTGGTACATCCTGAAAGGGATATGGGAATTCGAATCGCTAATAAAATGACATCAAATAATGTCCTGGACTACCTAGAGCTATCGGATCAATATAGCATTATTGAATTTATTGCTAATGAAAACATGGGTAAGCATACGCTTCTAGAATTGGATATCCGCAGAAAATATGGGATTACCATTGTAGCAATCAAAAGGGACAAAGAAATCATAGTTTCTCCACAGGCAAAAGAAAACATCCATAAAGGAGACGTTCTTATAGCCATTGGAGATGTAGACAATCTAGAAAAATTTAAGAGGAAAGTTGTTGAATAAAATAAAAAAGGAAGAAATGCTATCCAGCATTTCTTCCTTTTTATTTTTGATGATTAAACTTCCATAATGATTGGTAAAATCATTGGTCTGCGTTTTGTTTTTTCATAAAGGAACGGAGCAAGCGTATCGGTGATCTCATTTTTGATTTCGGACCATTGGCTTGTTTTTCTTTCCATCACTTTTTGTAGATGCTTTGTAATTAAACTTTGGGCATCGTTAATTAAGTCGCCAGATTCACGCATGTAAACAAAGCCGCGTGAGATAATATCCGGTCCTGCTGCAACCTTAAATTCTTTCATGTTTATACTCACAACAACGACGACTAAACCTTCTTCAGAAAGAATTCTGCGGTCACGAAGAACGATATTACCAATATCTCCGATACCGCTTCCATCTATGTAGACAGAGCCGGAAGTAACTTTACCAGCCACTTGAGCAGAATCACTCGAGAGTGCCAAGACTTCCCCGTTATCCATGAGGAAACAGTTTTCTTCTTTTACACCGCAATCAACGGCAAGTTTCGCATGCATTCTTTGCATCCGATATTCACCATGAATTGGCATAAAAAACTTAGGCTTGATTAAGCGAAGCATCAATTTTTGCTCTTCTTGACCGCCATGCCCAGAGGTATGAATATTATTTAACTTACCATGGATGACTTCAGCTCCGGCACGGAAAAGCATATTAATAGTTCTGCTGACACTGATTGTATTTCCTGGAATAGGTGAAGAGGAAAATACCACTGTATCGCCAGGAATTATTTGAATTTGTCGGTGTGTGCCATTAGCTATTCTCGAAAGGGCAGCCATTGGTTCACCCTGGCTTCCTGTACAGAGAATCGTTACTTTATTTGCTGGCAGCCGATTGATTTGATTGGCCTCAATAAAGGTATCTTTTGGGGCTGTAACATAGCCTAAATCAAGACCAATATTGATCGCAGCTTCCATGCTCCTTCCAAAAACAGCAACTTTTCGGCCGTTAACAACTGCTGCTTCTACCACTTGCTGAAGTCTATGGATATTGGAAGCAAAAGTAGCAAAGATCACACGTCCTTCAACTTTACGGAAAATATCATCAATACTTTCTCCAACCCGACGTTCTGACATGGTAAACTCAGGGACCTCGCTATTGGTGCTATCAGAAAGCAAACATAGTACGCCTTCTTTTCCGATCTCTGCTATTTTTGTCAGGTTTGCAGGTTCACCAACGGGAGTAAAATCGAATTTAAAATCACCTGTATGGACAATTTGACCTGGAGGCGTTTTAACAACAATACCATATGAATCAGGGATACTATGGGTTGTCCGAAAGAAGGTAACGGATGTTTTGCGGAATTTGATGACATCGTCTTCTTTAATTTCAATCAACTTTGCATTTCGAAGAAGGCCATGTTCTTCTAGTTTGTTCTTAATTAATCCAAGTGCAAGTTTTCCTCCATAAATAGGTACATTTACTTGCTTTAAAAGATAGGGAATACCACCAATATGGTCTTCGTGACCATGAGTGACAAATAACCCTTTGATTTTCTCTGCATTTTTAACGATATAGGTATAATCCGGAATGACATAATCTATGCCTAAAAGCTCGTCCTCAGGAAATTTTATACCGGCATCAATTAAAATTATCTCATCCTGGAATTGTACTGCATATGTGTTTTTGCCAATTTCGCCTAATCCCCCCAGGGCAAAAACAGCAGTTTGATCATTCTTAACAAATTTCATAAATTATCAAATCTCCAATACTTTAAAGTGTTCATTTTGTTTTTCATATTCTAAGTATGCTCCTGTAACAGGTTTGACATATTCGATGTTATACGCACGATCTGCTATTTTTTTTCGAACATCTCTTTCAGATTCTCCATTAATAAATAATGTTTTTGTATTTTCTCTGACCGGTACCTGATGCAAACTTTCTTGATAAAATACTTTGAATAACATTTTCATCGCTCCTAACTCCGCAATAACTTTTTCTATTATATAAAAAATTTACATCTTTTTCATATTATTTCATAACAAATCCATCGTTGGACCCGAATGTTTGTGAAAAAAGAGTAAAAAAGATCGCTATTAGACAAATGTACAATAAGGAAGGAGCCCTTCGCAACTTTGAAGGGCTCAAAATTTTTAGGCAATAGATTTTTTTCGTAATAAATCTTTCCACTGTTTTAAAAGCTTGCTTCTTAGCTTCTTCAACATAGTGGATCATCTCCTTATATCTTATTTTATACGATCCTTGTCCAATGTAAAGAAGCCAGGTCCATTTCGTAGATTTTTTTGTGAAAAAACGGCTTCTTTTTGTTATTATTATATGATTAGTTTGCGGATTTTTTCATGGATAAAGATGGAATTGCCGATCTTTAACCAAATTGACAAATTTTAAACAAAAGTTTACTCTTTAATTTTAGAAATTTATTTAATTATTACTGCTTTAGAAAAGGAGTTTAATAAATGAAAAAAATTGTTTTTTTTGATATAGACGGCACTTTACTGGATCATGATAAAAACTTACCTTTAAGTACGATGCGAGCATTAAAGGAGTTGAAAAATAATGGGGTGTTTGTGGCAATTGCGACTGGCAGGGCTCCCTTTATGTTTGAAAGCCTGCGTGAGGAATTAGAGATCGATTCGTTTGTAAGCTTTAACGGGCAGTACGTCGTATTTGAAAATCAGGTCATTTATCAAAATCCACTTGATACAAATGAGCTTAGTATGTTTTTAAAAGAAACTAGAAAAAATAATCACCCGCTTGTTTTTCTGACAGAAAAAACGATGAAAGCTAGTGTCGACTATCATCCGTTTATTGAAGAAAGCCTAGGTACCCTTAAATTTCCACATCCTGAAGAGGATGTGCACTTTTATGAAAGCCGAAACATCTATCAATCATTGGTATTTTGTGAAGAGCAAAAGGAACAATACTACCGAAGTGAATATCCAGGTTTTAGCTTTGTTCGTTGGCACCCCTATTCAGTCGACGTGCTGCCATCCGGGGGTTCAAAAGCAGAGGGAATAAAGAAAATGATCGAACGCTTGGATTTTAAACTTGAAGATGTCTATGCATTTGGTGACGGTTTAAATGATATTGAAATGTTAAAAGCGGTTGGAACAGGTGTTGCCATGGGGAATGGTACCGATGAGGCGAAAAGGCACGCTAATGTCATTACTACTGATGTCGATAATAATGGAATTTGGAATGGTCTTAAAGAGTTAAAGTTAATATAAAAAGCCGGGCCACTTGGTCCGGCTTTTTCTTTGGCTAATAGGAAAGTATAAGTCTTCGCCCTTTAGGGCTCGCCAATCGGCGATTTTTCTTTAGAATCTTACCTCTCAATGGCAATTGCATCAGGAATTGGCTTATGCGGATCTTCCTTATCAATATGATCGTAAAACATGATTCCATTTAAATGATCAATTTCATGCTGGAATACAATAGCAGGCATTCCCTTAAGACGAAGTTTTACTTCATTCCCATCGACATCGTACCCCTTAACGGTTACTCTGGCATGCCGAGGAACATAACCAGGAATCGACTCGTCTACTGAAAGGCACCCCTCACCAGATAGAAGGTACGATTTTTCAACAGAATGGCTTATGATTTTCGGATTAAACAACCCATAACTATACAATTTCCCTTTGTCATCATGGACATGTACAGCAATCATCCGTTTAGAAACATTAATTTGAGGGGCAGCCAGCCCGATTCCACCACGGAGTCCATATTGTGCTGCAATTTCTTCAATTTGGCTGTTGATCACATATTCTAAAAGCTCATTAAGGACTCTTTTATCTTCATCTGATGGCGGCATAGGAACCTCAGCCGCAACTTGCCTTAAGGTAGGATGGCCATCACGAATAATATCCTCCATCGTCAACATGACAATTTCACTCCAGTACTAGCAACATTTTTGCAGTTTTCTTTTTATTTTGGCTGTGTTAAAGGCCTTAATTTAATACTTTAAACGGGCGCTCCCGCTTCTCCTTTTAAGTCTATCAAATAATTCATGAAAAGTTAACAAATGAATAGATAATGAGTAGGTTATTAATTGATTAGACAAAGAAAGTCCATCCCAAATCATCGAAAAATCCTATTGTCACGTAATTAAAGTATGGATATAGTTGAAATAATAATCATGATCGGAGGGAAATATGATTAGTCGGGGGATAATAATTCTGCCTTTTATCATAATTGTATTTAGCACTAGTCTAGCGGGATGCTTTCAACAAGAAAAATCTGCTGAAAAAATGTACTCAGTTCTTGAAAAAGTTGCCGTAAATGAAAAGGACTTTGAACAAGCACAGGACCCGCTTGTACAAAAAGAGAAAAAAGAAAAAACGCTTTATGATAAGATCATTGAACTAAATACGAATCAATATGATGACAAAGTCAAACTTTCTAATGAAGCTTTAACAATGGTAAACGATCGAAAAAAATATATGGAAACAGAAACAAAAAGTTTACAGCAATCAGAAAAAGAATTTAAAAAAGTGGTCACTTTAAAAAATAAAATGGATGATAAAAAATTAAATTACGAAGCAAATCAGCTTTATGATCTAATGATGGACCGCTATAAAGCCCATCAAGTTTTATCCAAAGAATATCTCGCAGGGGTATCAGAGGATCAAAAATTATATCAGATGTTTAAGAACCAGAATGTTACAGTCGAAAACTTGGAAGGGCAAATTAAAGAATTGAATTCCATTTACAAAAAAATATACGCAGCGAATAATCAATTTAATCGACTAACCCAGCAATATAACGAAAAGAAACTTCAATTTTACAAAAATGCAGGCATTATAAAAAAATAACCAAAAAAAGAATCAGCATATGCTCGGTTCTTTTTTTGGTGTTTGTGTCAAGATGACTTTTGACCATTCAGTGAACTTTTCTATAACAATTTGTGAAAACGGAATGTGTTTGTAATACAGATTGAAAAAATTTATTAATACAGGTCGAAATTTGTCTTTTCTTCATAAAGAAGTTTTTTATAGTGTAAACTTGTGTTTATCGGTTGACGTGCAAAAAATGTTGATGTAAACTCAGTAATGAACGAGGGGATTGTATCAATTTATTTGAAAAAATAACTAATACAGAATAAAAGATAATCGATCAGAAAGTCCCTTTTGGAAACTGTTTTATAAAACCTTTATTGTCCTACTGTATCAACAGAATGCACAAATCTCTTTTTAAGAAATGCGAAAAATCGATATCATGCTCGTTTTTAAAAAGAATTTGGGCAATCTATACCAGTAATCATTATTTTTATTAAATATCAAATATCTTTTTGAGAAAGGAAGAGGTGGCAAATATGGCTTCTAATACAAAGAACGCCCAGCTTAATGCCAAAAAAACGCTTGACCTAGTTGCAGAACAATTTCAAACCCTCCAAATTTTAAATGAAGAAGGGCAAGTAGTTAATGAAAGTGCAATGCCTGAAATAAGCGATGAGCAGCTTCAAGAATTAATGCGTCGTATGGTTTATACTCGTATCCTTGACCAACGTTCAATCTCCCTTAACCGTCAAGGAAGATTAGGCTTCTATGCTCCTACAGCAGGTCAAGAAGCATCCCAATTAGCTTCCCAATTCGCACTTGAAAAAGAAGATTTCATCCTGCCAGGATATCGTGATGTTCCACAAATCGTTTGGCATGGCCTTCCATTGTGGCAAGCGTTTTTATGGTCAAGAGGACATTTTCAAGGCGGACAGATTCCAGAAGGAGTCAACGTTGCCATTCCACAAATTATTATCGGTGCTCAGTATGTTCAAACTGCTGGTGTTGCACTTGGTTTGAAAAAACGCGGTGTGAAAGCAGTTGCGATTACGTACACAGGTGACGGCGGAACTTCACAAGGGGATTTCTATGAAGGAATGAACTTTGCCGGTGCACTTAAGGCTCCAGCCATCTTTATTGCACAAAATAACCAATTTGCTATTTCCACACCTCGTGAAAAGCAAACTGCAGCAAAAACATTAGCTCAAAAAGCAATTGCAGCTGGAATTCCAGGAATCCAAGTTGATGGAATGGATCCACTTGCTGTTTATGCTGCTGTAAAAGAAGCGCGTGAACGTGCAATAAACGGTGAAGGCCCTACATTTATTGAAACATTAACATATCGTTATGGTCCACATACAATGGCGGGGGATGACCCAACCAGATATCGTACTGCTGATCTTGATAATGAGTGGGAAAAGAAAGACCCATTAGTTCGTTTCCGTAAGTTCTTAGAGAGCAAAGGATTATGGAATGAAGAAAAAGAAAATCAAGTGATTGAACAGGCAAAAGAAGATATCAAAGAAGCCATTAAAAAGGCTGATGCGGCTCCTAAACAAAAAGTAACTGACTTAATGTCAATTATGTATGAAGAAATGCCGCAAAACCTAAAAGAACAATATGAAATTTATCAAGCAAAGGAGTCGAAGTAAATCATGGCTCAGATGACAATGATACAAGCAATCACTGATGCATTGCGTACAGAATTACGCAATGATCCTAATGTGTTAATCTTTGGGGAAGACGTTGGTCTTAATGGCGGCGTGTTCCGTGCAACTGAAGGTTTACAAAAAGAATTTGGTGAAGATCGGGTATTTGATACACCACTAGCAGAATCAGGAATCGGTGGATTGGCTTCAGGACTAGTTCTACAAGGTTTCCGCCCAGTTCCAGAAATCCAATTCTTCGGTTTTATCTTTGAAGTATTTGACCAAATTGCTGGTCAGATGGCTCGTTTACGTTATCGTACAGGCGGTAAATTTAATGCACCAGTTACCATTCGTGCTCCATTTGGCGGCGGGGTACATACCCCTGATATGCATGCTGACAGTTTAGAAGGATTAATGGCTCAATCACCAGGATTGAAAGTTGTTATTCCGTCTACTCCTTACGATGCAAAGGGATTACTAATTTCATCTATTCGTGACAATGATCCAGTTGTTTTCTTAGAGCACATGAAATTGTACCGTTCTTTCCGTCAAGATGTGCCAGAAGAAGAGTATGCTATTCCATTGGGAAAAGCAGATATTAAGCGTGAAGGAAAAGACATAACAATCGTTGCGTATGGTGCAATGGTACACGAAGCGTTAAAAGCTGCTGAAGAGTTAGAAAAAGAAGGCTATTCTGCAGAAGTAATCGATTTGCGTACGATCAGTCCGTTTGATACTGAAACAATTATTGGTTCAGTTGAAAAAACTGGCCGAGCAATTGTTGTTCAAGAAGCACAAAAACAAGCAGGTATTGCAGCACATATTGTTGCAGAAATTAATGACCGTGCAATTTTAAGTTTAGAGGCTCCAGTATTACGCGTTGCAGCTCCTGACACTGTATTTGCATTCCCGCAGGCTGAAGCTATTTGGCTTCCAAATTATAAAGATGTTTTGGAAACTGCCAAAAAAGTATTATCATTCTAATTATAAGGAGGGGGACTGCATAGTTTGTTTCCCTCTTACGCATGAATAAAATGGTAGAAGAAAGAAATTTTAGGAGGTTGACCCTAGTGGCGTTTCAATTTAAGTTGCCAGACATTGGTGAGGGTATACATGAAGGTGAAATCGTTAAGTGGTTTGTTAAACCAGGCGATAAAGTACAAGAAGATGATGTATTATGCGAAGTACAAAACGATAAAGCAGTTGTAGAGATTCCTTCTCCAGTTGAAGGTACGGTTTTAGAGGTAATGGTAGAAGAAGGAACTGTTGCAACTGTTGGACAAGTTCTTGTTTCATTTGATGCACCTGGATATGAGGATTTAAAATTTAAAGGCGATGAAGAAGAGACTGAAGCTGCTCCAGCACAGGAAGCAGCACCACAAGCTGTAGCAGAAGCGCAAGCTCCGGCAGCTCAGGCTGAAGTAGATCCAAACCGCCGTGTTATTGCTATGCCTTCTGTACGTAAATATGCCCGTGAAAAAGGTGTAGACATTCGTTTAGTTGCTGGTACTGGTGATAACGGACGCGTTCTAAAATCTGATATTGATTCGTTCCTTGGTGGAGCAGCTCCACAGCCAGCAGCTCAAGCAGCAGTGGAAGCACCAGCTGAGGCAGCCGCACCAGCACCAACGCCAATTCCACAAGGTGAATACCCTGAAACACGTGAAAAAATGAGCGGAATTCGTAAAGCTATTGCAAAAGCAATGGTTAACTCGAAGCATACTGCTCCACACGTTACTTTAATGGATGAAGTGGATGTAACAAAATTAGTGAAACACCGTAAAAAATTCAAGGAAGTTGCTGCAGCAAAAGGTATTAAGCTTACTTTCTTACCATACGTTGTAAAAGCATTAACAAGTGCATTACGCGAATTCCCTGTATTAAATACATCTTTGGATGATGCAACAAGTGAAATCGTCCATAAGCATTACTATAACATCGGTATTGCTGCTGATACTGAAAAAGGTCTTTTAGTTCCAGTTGTTAAAGATGCAGACCGTAAATCAGTTTTCAATATTTCTAATGAAATTAATGAGCTTGCAACAAAAGCTCGTGATGGTAAATTGGCTCCAAATGAAATGAAGGGTGCATCATGTACCATTTCAAACATTGGTTCTGCTGGCGGTCAATGGTTCACTCCGGTTATTAACCATCCAGAGGTTGCTATCCTTGGAGTTGGCCGTATCGCTGAGAAACCAATTGTTCGTGATGGAGAAATTGTGGCAGCACCTGTCCTTGCCCTATCATTAAGCTTCGACCACCGAATGATCGATGGAGCTACAGCACAGAATGCAATGAACCACATCAAACGATTATTAAACGACCCAGAACTATTGTTAATGGAGGCGTAAGGAAATGGTAGTTGGAGATTTCCCAATTGAAACAGATACTATAGTGATCGGTGCAGGACCTGGCGGATATGTTGCCGCCATCCGTGCTGCCCAATTAGGACAAAAAGTAACGATTGTTGAAAAAGAATACATGGGCGGCGTTTGTTTAAATGTCGGCTGTATCCCTTCAAAAGCACTTATTGCCGCTGGTCACCGTTATGAGACAGCAAAACATTCTGATGCTTATGGCATTACTGCAGAAAATGTAAAAGTTGATTTTACAAAAGTTCAAGAATGGAAAGCCAGTGTCGTGAATAAATTAACTGGCGGTGTTGAAGGATTACTTAAAGGAAATAAAGTGGAAATTGTTCGCGGTGAAGCTTTCTTTGTTGATAGTAATTCACTTCGTGTCATGGGCGAAAAAAATGCGCAAACTTACAATTTCAAAAATGCCATTATCGCAACAGGTTCACGTCCAATTGAATTACCAACATTTAAATTTTCAAAACGTGTCCTAAGTTCTACTGGTGCATTGAGCCTAAACGAAATTCCTGAAAAACTTGTTGTTATTGGCGGCGGTGTTATTGGAATCGAACTTGGTGGAACATATGCAAACTTTGGTACCCAAGTAACCATTTTAGAGGGTGCTGACGAAATTTTAGGCGTTGGCTTTGAGAAACAAATGTCTGCTATTGTTAAGAAGAGCATGAAGAAAAAAGGCGTGGAATTCTATACTAAAGCAATGGCAAAAGGTGTCGAAGAAACAGAAAATGGTGTTACTGTTACATTTGAAGTAAAAGGCGAAGAGAAGAAAATTGACGCCGATTACGTGTTTGTAATGGTTGGCCGCCGTCCGAATACAGACGAAATGGGTCTGGAACAAGCTGGCGTAAAAATGTCAGACCGTGGCATTATTGAAATTGATAAACAATGCCGTACGAACGTTCCTAACATTTATGCGATCGGTGATGTTGTTCCAGGTCCACAATTAGCGCATAAGGCATCTTATGAAGCAAAAATTGCTGCAGAGGCCATTGCTGGAGAGCCTTCTGAAATTGATTATATTGGGATTCCTGCGGTTGTTTTCTCGGATCCTGAGCTGGCAACAGTCGGTTATACAGAACAGCAGGCAAAGGATGAAGGCATTGAAGTTAAGACAGCGAAGTTCCCTTACGCTGCTAACGGCCGTGCCCTTTCACTTGACAGCACTGACGGATTTGTAAAACTTGTAACTCGCAAAGAAGATGGACTTGTAATCGGTGCCCAAGTTGCAGGTGCCAATGCTTCAGACATTATTTCTGAGTTAGGATTGGCTGTTGAAGCAGGAATGACTGCAGAAGACATTGCCATGACAATCCATGCGCATCCAACCCTTGGAGAAATGACCATGGAAGCAGCAGAAGCTGCCCTTGGAAACCCAATTCATATGCTTAAATAATGATAAAAGCGATTTTCCTGAATAAGGAAAGTCGCTTTTATGCTTTAAATATAGATTTTAGAAAATAACTGATTAAATCGGAACATATATATTTTGTAAGAAGGAAATTCATGGTGGTGGAGGTATGAGAGTCTATGTTGTGATGATCTTGCAATTTATGATCTGGAGTGGATTTACATTTGTTGAGTGGCTATCAGTACACGATCAACTTGTTTATAAGGTTATTATGTTTTTTATTTTTTATTATCTAGCTTTTTCACTAGGCCGTTTGGTAACAAAATCTGGGCCTAAAGCATTTTTCATAACTTGCTTAAGTTTAAGTATATATAGTTCCCTCCATTTTACTCTTGGTTATTACCTTCCTCATTAGCGCCACAAGTAACGAATAAAAAAAGCTCCCAAAAGGGAGCGTCTATTACTTTCTAGGATAATAATACATTACTCGTCCATTAAACAGGTGAAGTTCTCCCTGTAATTTTTTTGCAAGGAATTTACCAAATTCATTTGCCTTATTTTTGTCACCGTAAACAGATTGATCGGGTAACGTGATTTGTATGTATGTTTGTTCTTTTTCCTCACCATTTTCTTCGCTAACAACTTCTTGGTCAACGCCAATTAAAATAACATTATAACGCTCGTGAGAACTGGAAAGATAGAACCATTTCCCTTTTCCCTCTGCTGTTTCTTTTATATCGTAAGGAAATGCAGTATCCTCGTAATCCCATTCTACTTGTTCGCCGGTTTTTTCAGTGATTTGCTGATAGTATAAGAAAAGGTCCTTTACTTCGTCTGTTGTAATTGTTTGTTTTAAGGATGAAGGCACCAGCTTTATATAGGCATTTATCGCCATCCAATATTCCTCCTTGACTCCATTATGTATACGATATATTTTAGCACTGATTAAAATATAATGACAACACTTACAAAAAAATGTCTTGTTTTTGTTAGAAAATCAAGTTATAATAAAATTCTAAATATTCAAAAATAAGGGAGGAACGATATGGAATTATTCTCAAAACTCTATGATGAGCAAGAAAATGTTAAAGTAAGATTCGTTGGATTTACCACGGAACATACCCGCTATGATTTTGGAATCGTGTACACGAATATGTTTTTTGGGAAGCCTCTAGTTGTATGTATGCAAACGGGCCGCTCTACACTCCTCGATCCAAGAGATCTCGAAGATTTAGACCACTTGCAGACGGTATTTAGAATCCCTGATAGACAGCAGGCAGCAGACCTTGCTGACTTTTTCGCTGAAACCCTTCCTCCTATTCCATTTACAACACAATATGAATGATTTGGTGATAATCAGTAATATAGCAGGCTTTATTTGAGCCTGCTATTATTATGTACTTTTTATCATGTAAAAGAAAATAAAATACTAGAAAAAAGTTTAATGTGATATACAAATTAGGCTTGAAATCTTAAATGTGTTATATTATTATAAGTATATGGAAGTTAAAACGTTTTCATGAGAAGGGGATTGAAATGATGGGTACAATTGTATGCCAGGATTGCGAGTCAACTATTACTCATTTTGAAGATGAAAAAGTAACTGTTCTATATGGCAAATGCGATTGCTGCTGTGACGGTCAGCATAAAGAGCAGGAATAAAATTATACTAATGTAAAGTTTTTTATAAACGTAAACAGGGCTCCCAAGTGGAACCCTGTTTTTTTCATTGAATTGCTTTATATTCTTTTATAACACGGATTGTTTTAATCTCATCATCTTCAGGTCCTTGAACGGGCAGACCAACTTCAAGATTTTTATGAATATAATGCAGGTTTTCTTTTGTAATAATTTCGCCTGGAATAAAAATAGGGATTCCAGGTGGGTATACCATAACAAATTCGGCAATGATTCTACCCTCAGATTCCTCAAAAAGAATGGTTTCCGTTTCGGCGTAAAAAGCGTCTCTTGGTGTCAATGCAAGAAGCGGGATATCAGGTAAAAGAACTTGCAATGGTTCTCTTTTTTCAGCTCTGTGTTCACACTCATCTGCGAGTTCCTTCAATGCATTGACGAGAATCATTGCTTCTTTTTTTGTATCCCCAGGTGTCACTATGCAAAGGATGTTATAAAGGTCGGACAATTCAACTTCAATATTATGTCTTTCTCTAAGCCATTTCTCTACCTCAAAACCTGTAATTCCTAAATCTTTCACAGAAATAATCAATTTTGTTGGGTCGTAGTCAAAAGTAGCCTTTGAACCTAAAATTTCCTCCCCGACACAATACAAATGCTCAACTTCATTTATTTGCTTGCGCATCATCTGGGCCAGGTTAATCGTTTGTTCAATTAGTTCCTTACCTTCTGTTGCTAAGCGTTTACGGGCAACATCCAATGAAGCGAGTAACAAATAAGAAGTAGACGTGGTAGTTAGCATGCTTATAATGGATTGGACCCGTTTAGCAGAAACACGGCCTTCCTTAACGTTAAGAATGGAACTCTGGGTCATGGAACCACCCAGCTTATGAACGCTAGTGGCCGCCATATCAGCGCCTGCCTGCATGGCAGATAGGGGGAGCCCGTCATGGAAATGAATATGTGCCCCATGTGCTTCATCAACTAATACAGGAACATTGTGGGAATGAGCGATTTCTACAATCTTCTTCAAATCTGCTGAAATACCAAAATAGGTTGGATTAATAACAAGAACACCTTTGGCATCAGGGTGCTGCTGCAGTGCTTTTTCAACAGCATCGTTTGTAATGCCATGGGAAATTCCAAGTTTCTCATCTATTTCTGGATGAATAAACACAGGCACTGCTCCTGAAAAAACAATGGCTGACATGACTGATTTATGAACATTTCGGGGGACGATAATTTTATCGTCAGGGCCGCAAACTGCCATAACCATCGTCATGATTGCTCCGCTCGTACCTTGTACAGAAAAGAATGTATGGTCAGCACCGAATGCCTCCGCAGCGAGGTCTTGTGCTTGTTTGATAATTCCTTTTGGACTATGAAGATCATCAAGAGGACCAATATTGATTAAATCAATCGATAAAGCATTATCGCCGATAAAACTTCTAAATTCAGGATCGATTCCAGTTCCTTTTTTATGACCTGGAATATGGAATTGTACTGGGTTCTTCTTTGCGTGCGCTAATAAACCGCTAAATAACGGTGTTTCATATTGGGACAATTTATCTATACACCTCTATTTCAAAAGATACTCGTTGAAAACATTTCAAAACAAATGAATTATAGCATTTTAGACTGTCGTTGCATAGAAAAAATCATTGGTTATTATCACTTCATCCTAAGTTTATCTTAGTTTTTCAATTAAAAAGGAAATTAACCTTTGAGAACGAACTAAAAACAAATCACAAGGAGTTAAACTTTCAACTTCACCGCAAATAGGGTAAATTAAATATGATAAAAGCTAAAGCAGGTGACATAATGGAATATCAGTATCCCATCGATTATCATTGGACAACAGATGAAACCATCACTGTTATTCATTTTTTTGAAGCAATTGAAAAAGCATACGAAAAAGGAATTGAACGAGAAGAATTGATGGCTGCCTATCGTCGTTTTAAAGAAATTGTTCCAAGCATTGCCGAAGAAAAAAAGCTCTGTGGCGAATTCGAAGAAATGAGTGGATATTCTTCCTATCGAACAATCAAAAAAGCCAAAGAGGCAGGTTCAGGAGACAAAATCATGATGAAATAAAAGAGGGGGAACCTGCTCTCTTTTCAATTTGGTAGGAAAAAAATAAACGTCTAGGCTGCGCCTAAACGTTTATTTTTGTAAAAGTGAAATTTTGTAAAGTGGCATCAGCGTCTTAAATGTATCTTTGACGACAGATAGAAACTTATCACCGTCGGTTAGGATTGGATCGTTAGCTTGAATTTGCTGACCTACAAGAAATTCTGCTTTCTTTACGTCCCGAAATCTTTTAAGGGCCGCAAGCAAACCTTGTTTACCCATACTATCCATTGCTTTGGCTTCCTTTTTCATATGATCAAGGGAAATATAGAAATCATTTGGGATCGTTTTTGACACGTTTTCAAATTCCTCAAGAAAGTTTTTCGCTATTTCCGTCTTATTCGGTAATTCGTAAATGAAAGCCAGCCAAATAAAAACATGGTCGTCAAATAAGCCAACTTGAAAATGCGGGTGCTGTTTATATCCCCGTTTATTCGCTGCAATTGCTAGCCATGTATCCTGTGGCGGATTAACGGTGCGCCGAGCGTGTTTTGCAATGTGAAGAAACATTTCAGTTTCCGCAGCTTCAGTGAGTTCAGTAGTCAATTCCAGCCCAATGGTTTGAAACTTTGGACGGATGCGCTCTTGAATTGCCCCCATCCGTCTGTCTAGACCCTCTATTTTAAATGTGTCAAAATCTGATTGATCGAAACCTTCGAAGTGCATTTCCAAAATCTCCTTATCCATTTTCTAACAAGAAAACTTTATCCTAAGATTCTTTTTCTAAGTATTTTAACATAGTTATGGATTACCTGAAATTTTTCTGCTTTATAACACAACTAGGTGTTAGCACATATTTGTTGCAACCATTCATTTATCCTCATATTATAATAATAAAAATAATCAGAAAAATCAGTTTATGACTAAGGAGGTTATGATCGATGAGACAAGTGATGAATACTTCCCGTAAAAAAACTGGAGATAAAGAAAGATCTGCTGTATTAAGATTGGAAATGGATTATGAACTAGCCACACTATTTGAGGCAATGACAGAAAAAAATGAAGAAAAAATGAAAATTTGCAAGCAAAAGCTGGAAAGAATCCGCCAAGAATTATTACGTTTAAAAGCTCTGTAAGATTGCAACTAAGGGGAAACATTGAAAAATGGAACTGCTTTTTTCTGTGAATTAGAGCGAACTCCTATGGCTATGAAAATAGGAGTTCGTTTATTTTTTACACTTTGTTGTTTATAAAAAATTAATGAAAGGCACAGTCTTATAGTTGAAGGTGTGAACCTTTTTTAATAAGCTTATACTATTAATGTCGTGTCGCCGTTAACATACATATTAACTATAATGATGGAAAGAAACATCGGATTAGGGGGGTACAAATGAATTGGGAAAGTATTGCAGCAATTGCTAAACAATGGATAATGGAAGCTGGTCAAACAATTCGAACTTCATTTGAAATGAAATTAGATATTCAAACCAAATCAAACGCTAATGATTTGGTAACGAATATGGATCGAGAAGTTGAACAGTTTTTTATTAAAAAGGTTAGGGAGACCTTTCCTGATCATAAAATTTTAGGAGAAGAGGGCTTTGGAGATAACCTCGAAAATTTAGATGGGGTAGTATGGCTGCTTGACCCTATCGACGGTACAATGAATTTTGTTCACCAACAGCGCGATTTTGCCATATCAGTAGGTATTTTTGAGGATGGGGTTGGGAAAGTTGGTATGATTTATGATGTAGTTCGTGACGAACTTTATCATGCTGTTAAGGGCAATGGGGCCTATCTGAATGAGAAGAAATTATCTGAATTACCACAAGTAGATATTCAAAAAGCAATTATTGGCATCAATCCAACATGGCTAATGGAAAATCGTCGAATTGACCATAATTTGCTCATTCCACTTGCAAGGGATGCCAGAGGATTACGTTCATATGGCTCTGCTGCTCTGGAAATGGCTTTTGTGGCAGCAGGGAGAATTGATGCCTACGTCGCATTAAGACTTGCTCCATGGGATTTTGGCGGGGGTTCTATCCTAGTTGAAGAGGCTGGTGGAAGTGTAACCAATTTAAAAGGGGAAAAATTAGACTTTCTGACCAAAGATACGCTGCTCGTAGCAAAGCCAGGACTTCATGAAAAAATCTTAAAAAAATATTTAAATGATGGAAATTGGTAACCATAAAAAAAAGCCCGAAAAAATTTTTTGGGCTTTTTTTTAGCTAATGGGAAAGGATAAATTTTTATCAAAATTTATCCTTTCCCATGTCGCATAAGTGCAACTACGCTTCTGTCTTCGCCCTTTCGGGCTTGCCAATCGGCGAGTTTTCTTTATAGCTCGCCATTTCGGCGCATTTGGGCCTTTCTTTTAAATCCTAGACCCATAATAAGTGTGAGTGCAATCAAGCAGGAAATAGTGCCAATAATGCTTTGCTCCGCAACAGCTACACCAATTCCGATAATACTTGCGGCAGAAAGAATTGCATAGATGAGAAAAACCCATTTGATCTGTTTCATTCAAAAATCCCCTTTTTGTGTTACTCGTTTTGTAATATTTTGTTGATAAATCAACTTGAATCCTGTTAATATACATTGTACAATAAAATGCTTTTAGGTTTCTACAATAAAATGCTTTTAGGTTTCTACAATAAAATGTGGTATAATATTTTAGTTGTGAATGGGAGACTAAGATTAGTTCTATTTTTATATAAATTTAATTAGGAGTGAAATTTTTTGAAATTAAGAGAAGATATACGTAATATTGCCATCATTGCCCACGTTGACCATGGTAAAACCACCTTGGTGGATCAGTTGTTAAAACAATCTGGAACATTCCGTTCAAACGAGCATGTGGAAGAGCGTGCCATGGATTCAAATGATTTGGAAAGAGAACGTGGAATCACGATTTTAGCGAAAAATACCGCAATACAATATAAAAACACCAGGATCAACATTCTCGATACACCAGGACACGCTGATTTTGGCGGTGAAGTAGAACGGATCATGAAAATGGTTGATGGTGTATTATTGATTGTTGATGCTTACGAGGGATGTATGCCACAAACTCGATTTGTGCTTAAAAAAGCATTAGAGCAAGAATTAACACCAATTGTTGTTGTTAATAAAATTGACCGGGATTTTGCTCGTCCTGCAGAAGTGGTTGATGAAGTAATCGATTTATTTATTGAACTTGGAGCAAATGAAGATCAGCTTGAATTTCCAGTTTTCTATGCTTCAGCTATTAATGGAACAGCAAGCACAGACCCTGAAAAACAGGATGAAAATATGAAGTCCTTGTATGAAGGGATTATTGAACATATTCCTGCACCAGTTGATAATCGGGATGAACCGCTGCAATTCCAGGTTGCCCTTTTAGATTATAATGATTATCTTGGCAGAATTGGAATTGGCCGTGTGTTCCGGGAACAATGAAGGTTGGCCAGCAAGTAGCCTTAATGAAATTAGACGGATCTGTTAAACAATTCCGTGTAACAAAACTATTCGGTTTCTTTGGTTTAAAACGTCAGGAAATCGAAGAGGCTTATGCCGGTGATCTTATTGCTGTTTCAGGAATGGAAGACATTAACGTAGGAGAAACTGTTTGTCCAATTGAACATCAGGAAGCATTACCAATTTTAAGAATTGATGAGCCAACATTGCAAATGACCTTCTTAGTAAATAACAGCCCGTTTGCTGGAAAAGAAGGAAAATATTTAACTTCACGCAAAATTGAAGAGAGATTACGTGCACAATTGCATACAGATGTCAGCTTAAGAGTTGACAATACTGATTCTCCTGATGCTTGGATCGTATCTGGCCGTGGCGAGCTTCATTTATCAATTTTAATTGAAAATATGCGCCGAGAAGGATATGAACTTCAGGTTTCTAAACCAGAAGTTATTGTTAGAGAAATTGATGGAGTACGTTGTGAGCCGATTGAAAGGGTTCAAATTGATGTTCCTGAAGAAAATACAGGAGCGATCATGGAATCAATGGGAGCACGTAAAGGTGAACTACTTGATATGATTAATAATGGAAATGGTCAAGTTCGTTTAATCTTTAATGTACCTGCACGTGGACTGATCGGTTATACAACTGAATTCATGACTCTAACACGTGGTTACGGGATTCTTAACCATACATTTGACAGCTATCAACCAATGATTGCTGGGCAAGTTGGCGGCAGACATCAAGGTGTACTTGTGTCAATGGAAACAGGCAAGGCGACAACATATGGAATTATGCAAGTGGAAGACAGGGGAACGATTTTTATTGAACCGGGAACAGAGATTTACGAGGGTATGATTGTTGGCGAAAACACTCGTGAAAGTGATATCACGGTTAATATTACAAAAATGAAACAACAAACAAACGTTCGTTCCGCTACAAAAGATCAAACAAACGTAATTAAAAGACCACGGGTTATGACTTTAGAAGAGTCTTTAGAATACTTAAATGATGATGAGTATTGTGAAGTAACTCCTGAGTCAGTACGTCTTCGTAAAAAGATTCTTGATAAAAATGAACGTGAAAAAATGGCTAAAAAGAAAAAATTTGCAGAGATGAGCTAAATAGCTCATCTCTGGGCTTTAGAGAACCCGTCAGTGATGGATTGTCTGCTATGAGGTCACAAGCCCAACACGAAAAAAGCTGATGGAACTATCAGGAGGAGGCTTTTTGGAGACATGAATATTACGGAACGACTTTCATTCTTCGCTGCTCTTTATAAAGTGAATGAGCAGCCAAAGGTTGGCATGTGGCTTTTGTATCTAACGATTGTTGTTTTATCGATCATTGTCTATAAACTGGGATTTGCAAAGAAACTCCCGTTTTATCAATCGATCATTATTTATATCTTTTTAATTCTGGGCTGCACGATATTAACGTTTTTTGGGATATTTTTACCGGTTGCTGAAGGTCTGGTCGTTGCGGCGCTTATTTTAATTATTTACAAAATCCGCCTCCATCAATCGAAAAAACAACAGGCAGATATGAAATAAGGGGGATGGGGAGTTTGTTCTCATTGCAGGATACACTATATAATTGGCTGACAATCAAGGTAGTATGCGATGATCGCCCTGATGATACAGCAGCAAAAGAAACAATGGATCTGTTTGAAAAGAGCTTATTGGAAGAGCATAAAGTAACCGATATAGAGGTTCAAAAAGAAGAACCATTCTATTTTGTTTCCTATACGGTTAATGAAGAGCGAAAGAAACAGCGCTACCCAATTGAATTAATAGATATCATGCTTAACCAAATAAATGAAAGTCCAGATCGATATGAAAACTTTCCAATTGAAGAAGACTAAAAAGCGGAAGCACTAAAATGTGCCTCCGCTTTTTTTTACCAATTATCATTATTTGGACGAGATCGATACAGACGGAAATTTCCTGAACTGATTCGTTCTTTTGTTTTTTCGCTAATTCTGTTATTACATGCATCACACATATATGTATGAATCGGACGGTTTCTCAACCGTTTTGCCAACAATGATTCATCGTTGATTGACTCGATTTTATCGCAAATTACACACTTAACTCTCATAAAACACCTCGAATCTTTCTTTTTACGAGAACAACTTTATTATAGTATATCATGACCATTACTTTATTTCGAAAGTTTCGTAAAACGTTATGATATAATACTCCCTTTCCTGATCCAACTGTTTTATTTGAACGATTTAGACTATAGTAGTAATATAATGATAGTAATTATCAGTTATGCTCTGTTAGAGGAGTGGGAATCAACAGCTAAATTTAACAGAGTTATCAGTTAATATAAAATGATGGAAGGGGTAAAAGTATGGCAAATCAAGTAGAAGAAAAACTAATTCAGCCGTTATTCGATAAATTGCAAAAGGAGAGATTTGTGACCATTGCAACCGTTGATTTTGAGTCGGGTGGACCTAATGTCAGCGCCATTTCATGGGTGTTGGCAAAAGACGAACACACAATTTATTTTGCAGTTGATAATCGTTCCAGGATTATTCAAAATATTCAAAAGAATAACATGGTTGTTCTTAATTTAATTGCCAATGAATCTACATACTCCATTCAAGGAGCTGCAATGGTAAAACAAGAAAAATTGGCTGAAGTTCCATTAAAGCTTGCATTGGTTGAAATTAAGATCAAAGAAGTACGGGATGTTATGTTTTATGGTTCGAAAATCGTAACAGAACCAACATACGATAAAACCTATGACAAAAATGCAGCCGCTCGTCTGGACAAACAAGTAATGGACGCAATAAAAAAAGCCTAGGAACTGGGCTTTTTTTATTGCTTTGATTTCTGGTGGTTCGATTGTTCTTCTTGCTTTTGGTTTAAATTCTTTCTTTCATTTTCCGTAAGTTTACTCTTTTGATCTTCTGTTCCTGTTTTAGGTGTAGGATTTAATAAATTCCCTGGAATCTCAGGCATAAGCCTTCCGGCAACCTCTGCGAGTTGATTCATGATTCCTTGAATAGGTTTTCCTCTTTGAATTTCGGTAGAAATATCTTTTAACCGTTGGTATGTATCAGGATCTGCTATTACAACTGCATTTGCACCATTGGGATCTTTTCTTAAAGCTTCAGCCACTGAATACTTTATACTTCCGACCTGGGAACGATCAATCTTGGCATTTACATCAATCCCAACAAGTGCATATCTCCCTAAAACCACGGCTGATGCATCATGCACATTAGGAATACTTGTAGCAAGCGTTACTAAATGCTTGGAAATCTCCTGCCCAGTTTTTCGATCTACGTTTTGGATATTACTGTTTTTTACGTTAACCGATTGTTGATTTACGTTATTATGAATATTTTTATTTGTATTGCAGCCGCTTAAAATCAGAAAAACGACCACAGTCAGCAAGATTTTTTTCATTATTTCAGACACCTCCGCAATGAAGCACAACTAATTGACTTTATTGTGTGGATTTTCGTCTATCTTTATTCCAATAAACATATATTTTACCAAAGTCCTATCTAGCAAAAGGATTTGTTCTTCCACTGTAGGATCTATATTAAGAGAAGCGGGAGGCATCGGATTGAGTAAAATTTATGTTTTAGATACAAACGTCTTGTTACAAGACCCGTATTCCATTTTCTCTTTTGAAGACAATGAGGTTGTGATTCCGGCAGTTGTCCTAGAAGAAGTGGACTCCAAAAAAAGATATATGGATGAGATTGGAAGAAATGCAAGGCATGTATCCAGATTAATTGATAATTTAAGGGAAACAGGAAAATTACATGAAAAAATCCCGCTGGAAAATGGTGGTTCTTTAAGAATTGAATTAAACCACCGATCATTTCATGAACTGCAGGACATATTCATCGAAAAAACGAACGATAATCGAATTCTTGCAGTTGCAAAGAATTTATACTTAGAGGAACAGACGAAGGAAGAAGGGAAAAAAGTTATTCTTGTTAGTAAAGATGCTCTCGTTCGGGTAAAAGCTGATGCAATAGGTCTGTATGCGGAGGACTTTTTAAGCGACCGTGTCGTCGAGGTCGATCATATTTATACTGGTTTTATAGAGGTATATCTGCAAGTGGATCTTTTGAACCGTTTTTATGAAAAAGGAGAGCTCTCCCTTTCAGAAATTGCCAATCACCCGTTTTATCCATATCAATATTTAATAATGAAAGATGCGTTGGGGGGATCTGCTTCAGCACTCGGTATGGTGGATAAATCCAGTAAAAAGGTTAAGAAATTATCAATCAATCAAGAGCATGTTTGGGGGATCAATTCAAGAAATGTCCAGCAAACGATGGCAATTGAATTATTATTACGCAGAGATATCCCGCTTGTCACTTTAATTGGAAAAGCTGGTACGGGAAAAACCTTGTTAGCACTTGCTTCGGGGTTATTGCAAACGGAGGATTTTAGGGTATATAAGAAGTTGCTTGTTGCAAGGCCAATCGTTCCGGTAGGGAAGGATTTGGGCTATTTGCCAGGAGAAAAACAAGAAAAGCTGCGACCGTGGATGCAGCCAATCTATGATAATCTCGAGTTTCTATTTAATACAAAAAAACCGGGTGAACTAGATGCTATTTTAGCTGGAATGAGTTCAATCGAGGTTGAAGCTTTAACCTATATCCGCGGCAGAAGCCTCCCTGAGCAGTTTATTATTATTGATGAGGCACAAAACCTAACCAAACATGAAGTAAAAACGATTTTAACACGGGTTGGGGAGGGAAGTAAGATTGTATTAATGGGTGATCCGGAACAAATTGACCATCCTTATTTAGATGCCTATAATAATGGACTAACTTATGTTGTTGAAAAATTTAAGGACCAAACCGTTTCAGGTCACGTAAAGCTGTTAAAAGGGGAAAGATCTGGTTTAGCAAGATTGGCTGCTGATTTATTGTAAAAAACAACGGGTGCAAATTGCACCCGTCTGGTTATTTAACGATTAAAGCTGTTACATTTTTAATTGGATTATTTCGATTCGAGCCATCTTTATATAAAATGTGGATAGGTCCATCCTCTTTCAATGGCTTTCCGTTATCTGAAAACTGGAAGATAAGGTCATAAGCGACCGAAAGCGGTACTTCAATTTCACCATCTATTGTTTGGATGATGAGTAGTTTTGCATCTTCACTAGGTTCCGCATTTTTTAGAAAAGGTTTAAAGGCAATTCCAAAAGTTCCGGTTAATACTTTTTCCTTTTCAAACTTTTTTTCAGCTTTCAATGTTGGAGGATATGTTGCGCCTTCAGTAATCTCTCGATCCCAATGCTTAGAGACTGCTTTCGTATATTCCTCCAATTCATCTATTTCTTGTTGCTCTTCATGAAAATAGGTATTTAAATC
Source organism: Neobacillus sp. PS3-12 (assembly GCF_030915385.1). GTDB lineage: Bacteria > Bacillota > Bacilli > Bacillales > Cytobacillaceae > JAEVLT01. The sequence goes on from NZ_CP133268.1 coordinate 4,158,905, forward strand.
AATTCGGCGATCATCGAAAATCCATACTCCTGCGTCCACAGTAATGGGATACTTTACGTTTCCTGTTAATAAAAAAATTTCTGCCATTTCTAATTCCCCCGTTCTTAACACTATTAAAGTATAGCTTTTTTTCTGTTAATTGTCATTTCGCTGTTATTCTTCACCAAATAGGGAATGTACTTTAAATGTTCTTGCAATTTTTATTATTTAAGGGTAAAATTTATAGATAGTTTAACAATCGCTCTCGAATGGGGGGATCAATGTTGGCGTCTGGTACGATTGTGGATCATCAAGAAAAAGCTTTTGCTCTATTACAGGCTGACGCTGAAAAAATTTTAAGGCTTATCAAAGTTCAAATGGATAACCTCACGATGCCTCAATGTCCTCTGTATGAAGAGGTATTGGATACGCAAATGTTCGGATTATCTAGGGAAATTGATTTTGCTGCGCGGCTTGGACTAATTAATATGCTATCCGGGAAAGAAATTTTAGATAAATTAGAAAGAGAGCTTTCTGCTCTTCATGAAGCCTCGATAAAAAAATAATGAAAAAAAACTCAAACAGGTTATTGTTTGAGTTTTTTATTAAACCTTATTTTCATAATCTAATAAAAATTATAAATATGTTTATATTAATAGAAAAGTTCCTTTTCCTCAGGAATTCTAGGCAATAATCTTTTATAATAAAAACTAATGAATAAATCCTAAAAATGAGGAAGAGATTGATGATAAAGAAAATACTAAAATCCTATGATTATTCTTTGATAATCTCTATAATTCTGTTGTCTATTTTTGGTCTGGTAATGGTTTATAGCGCAAGTATGGCTTCAGCTGTCCAAAGATATGGTGTTAGTAGTGATTATTTTTATCAAAAACAAAAGCTATTTTTATTGGGCGCAGCATTTTTCTTTGTACTTTTTTCCGCTTTTCCTTATAAAGCAATGAAAAGTAATAAAATATTAGGACCAATGGTGTTTCTATCATTGATTGGTTTAGTATTTCTTTTTATTTTTGGACATGTTGCCGGTAATGCTCAAAGTTGGTTTAGAATCGGATCATTTAGTCTTCAGCCCTCCGAATTTGTAAAACTTTGTGTCATTATCTACCTAGCTGCCGTTTATGCTAAAAAGCAATCATATATTAATCAGTTCAATAATGGAGTCGTACCTCCATTAGCTTATTTACTCTTAGTCTGTGCTTTAATTGCGATACAGCCGGACTTCGGTACTGCTGGGATTATTGCACTAATAGCAGCAGCTATGATATTATCTTCAGGAATGAATTTTAAAAATTTTGCGAAACTTGTTATTATTGGTATGATAGTGTTATTACCTGTACTTTTGGTTCTTCAGGGACAGATTTTTTCAACGAAACGTGTCGATCGTATCTCTGTTTTAAAGGATCCCTTTGCTGTTGAGCAAACTTCCGGATATCATCTGGCTAATTCATATATTGCGATCGGTTCTGGTGGAGTAAATGGACTGGGATTAGGGCGAGGTATCGAAAAATTGGGTTATTTGCCGGAATCTCATACGGATTTTATTATGGCTGTAATAGCTGAAGAGCTTGGAGTATGGGGTGTCGGTTTTATCATTATAGTATTGGGCTACATAGTGCTAAGAGGAATTTATATTTCCTTGCAATGTAAGGACCCGTTTGGAAGTCTGCTGGCTATTGGTATATCGAGTATGATCGGCATCCAATCATTTGTTAACCTTGCAGGAGTATCAGGTGTGATCCCGCTGACGGGAGTACCACTTCCATTTATAAGCTATGGTGGCTCCTCTTTGATCCAATTGGCAATTGCTACTGGCATTCTAGTTAATGTTTCCATGTTTGTTAATTATGAAAAAAAATATAAAAATAATACACAGGAACAGAAGAAACATTCAAGTAAACACTCAGGGAATGTATTTCAGATTCGTACTTAGCGCGCAGTTACTTTTTCTGTGCGTTTAATAAATGAGGGAGATTGAGGTGCTAAAAATTGACAAGAAAAATTAATAAAGTGCTCGTTGCCAACAGAGGAGAAATTGCAATCCGTGTTTTTCGGGCATGTAGTGAATTGAACATCCGCACTGTGGCAATTTATTCTCGGGAAGATTCTGCTTCATATCATCGATATAAAGCCGACGAGGCTTACCTGGTTGGAGAAGGAAAAAAACCGATTGATGCTTATTTGGATATCGAGAACATTATCGAAATCGCAAAGGAAAGATCAGTTGATGCCATTCATCCAGGATATGGATTCCTCTCTGAAAACATTCACTTTGCAAGACGATGTGAAGAGGAAGGCATTATTTTTATTGGACCTAAAACAGAGCATCTGGATATGTTTGGAGATAAAGTAAAAGCAAGAACGCAAGCTGAACTTGCCCAAATTCCTGTTATTCCAGGAAGTGATGGTCCAGTCAAGAGTTGGCAAGAAGCAAAAGCGTTTGGAGAACATGTTGGGTTTCCAATTATGATTAAAGCAGCACTTGGCGGGGGCGGCCGTGGAATGAGAGCTGTTAAAGAGCCGGAGGAAGTTCAGGAAGCATTTGAACGGGCCAGCTCAGAAGCTAAAGCTGCGTTTGGAAATGATGAAGTATACATTGAAAAACTTATTGAAAATCCAAAGCATATTGAAGTTCAGATTATTGGTGATCAGCATGGGCACATTGTTCATTTATATGAACGGGATTGTTCAGTTCAACGCCGTCATCAAAAAGTGGTTGAGGTTGCTCCATGTGTGTCGATATCGAGTGATTTACGTGCAGAAATTTGTGATGCAGCCGTTAAATTAATGAAAAATGTTAACTATATCAATGCTGGGACAGTAGAATTCCTGGTTTCTGGTGAAGAGTTCTACTTTATCGAGGTAAACCCTCGTGTTCAAGTTGAACATACCATTACCGAAATGATTACAGGTATTGACATTGTCCAAACACAAATTTTAGTTGCTGAAGGTTATGATTTGCATAGTAAAACGGTTGGAGTTCCAGTTCAGGAACAGATTCAATCTACTGGCTTTGCGATTCAGTGCCGAGTAACAACAGAAGATCCGTTAAATAACTTTATGCCGGATACTGGGAAAATAATGGCTTACCGCTCTGGCGGCGGCTTTGGTGTCCGACTCGATGCGGGAAATGCCTTTACTGGAAGTGTCATTACACCTTATTACGATTCCTTACTTGTGAAATTATCTACATTCGCCTTGAATTTTGAGCAAGCTGCTGCCAAGATGATGCGTAATTTACGCGAGTTTAGAATCAGGGGAATTAAAACGAATATTCCGTTTCTTGAGAATGTGGTGAAACATCCAAAGTTTATTAAAGGTGAGTATGATACATCATTTATTGATTCAACACCTGAACTTTTCATGTTTCCAGTTAAAAAAGACCGCGGAACAAAAATGCTTAATTATATTGGAAATGTCACTGTAAATGGATTTCCTGGGGTTGAGAAGAAAAAACGCCCTGTTTTTTCAAAACCAAGAGTACCAAGATTAAAATATGACATTGACTACAAGGATGGTACAAAACAGATCTTGACTGAAAAAGGTGCCGATGGACTTTTAAACTGGATAAAAGATCAGAAGCAAGTTTTATTAACTGATACCACATTCAGGGATGCACATCAGTCACTCTTGGCGACACGAGTACGTACAAAGGACTTTGAACATATTGCGGAGCCTACTGCAAAACTCTTGCCAGATTTATTTTCAGTAGAAATGTGGGGCGGAGCTACTTTCGATGTTGCTTATCGCTTCTTAAAAGAAGATCCATGGGACCGCCTGTTAAGTCTTCGAGAAAAAATGCCGAACGTTTTGTTCCAAATGCTGTTTAGAGGGGCAAATGCAGTAGGTTATAAAAACTATCCAGACAACGTAATTAGAGATTTTATTGAGAAATCTGCTTATAGCGGTATTGACGTGTTTCGTATTTTTGATAGCTTAAACTGGGTAAAAGGAATGGAAACAGCAATTGATGCAGTCCGCGGGACGGGGAAAATTGCTGAGGCTGCCATTTGTTATACCGGGGATATATTGGATCCAACAAGAGTAAAGTATAATTTGAATTATTACAAAACCCTGGCAAGAGAACTGGAGTCCCAGGGTGCTCATATTTTAGCCATTAAAGATATGGCAGGACTTCTAAAACCTGAGGCAGCTTACCAGCTTGTTTCCGAGTTAAAAGATTCCATTGATATCCCAATCCATCTGCATACACATGATACGAGCGGAAATGGTGTCTTCACCTATGCAAGAGCCATTGAGGCGGGAGTAGACATAGTTGATGTTGCGGTAAGTTCGATGGCAGGATTAACCTCGCAGCCAAGCGCAAACTCACTCTATTATGCGCTTGTAGGAAATAAACGCAGACCTGATGTCAGAATTGATGCACTTGAACAACTTTCTCATTATTGGGAGGATGTTCGTGAGTACTACCGTGATTTTGAAAGTGGTATGAAAGCACCACATACAGAAGTTTATCAACATGAAATGCCTGGAGGACAGTATAGCAATCTTCAGCAGCAGGCAAAAGCTGTTGGCCTTGGAGAACGCTGGGATGAAGTGAAAACAATGTACGCTCGGGTTAACCAAATGTTTGGTGATATTGTAAAAGTTACTCCATCCTCAAAAGTTGTCGGAGACATGGCTCTCTTTATGGTGCAAAATGAGTTAACAGAGGAAGAAGTTTTACAACGAGGAAATTCACTCGATTTTCCTGACTCTGTGGTTGAACTATTTCAGGGTTATCTAGGTCAGCCTCATGGAGGATTCCCAGAAGAACTTCAAAAGGTCATTTTAAAAGATCGTAAGCCTTTGGAAGTAAGACCTGGAGAGTTACTTGAGCCAGTTGATTTTAAATCTTTACGAGATGAGCTATTTAATGAATTGGGAAGACCTGTTACCAGTTTCGAGGTAATTGCATATGCGCTATATCCTAAGGTATTTATGGAGTATAGTAAAACAGTTGAGCTGTATGGAAATTTATCAGTACTCGATACACCAACATTTTTATATGGTTTGCGGTTAGGTGAAGAGATTGAAATTGAAATCGAAACAGGGAAAACACTTATGGTTAAGCTGGTTTCTGTTGGACATCCGCAGCCTGATGGTACAAGAGTCGTTTACTTTGAGCTAAATGGACAACCGCGTGAAGTGGTAATCAAAGATGAAAACATAAAATCAACCGTGCAAACAAGAATTAAGGCAGATCCAAAAAATCCACATCATATTGCAGCATCAATGCCGGGAACAGTCCTAAAAGTTCTTGTCGAAAAAGGAGAAAAAGTGGAGCGCGGCGACCATTTAATGATTACTGAGGCTATGAAGATGGAAACAACCGTTCAAGCTACTTTTTCTGGTGTTGTTAAGGATTTATATGTGGCAAATGGTGATGCTATTCAAACAGGAGACTTATTAATAGAACTTTCTGAGTAATAATAGTAAATAGGAATGGAATAAATATAAAATAGCTGCCGAAATTCGGCAGCTATTTTTACGATGATTTTTTTGACCTGGAATAAAGCAGAAGAAAATAGCTCAAAACACCAAATAAGCAGGTGATAAAGAAAGCATGTAAAAGAGCAATATAGAGATTTAACTTAGTAAAGATAATCAGTGCTCCTGCGACAACTTGGAGGCTTACTAGACAAAGAGCAATGATCCATCCCCAGTAGAGAACTTTTTGATGTCGATAATGCTTAATCGTCATACCCGTGATATAGGCAATCCAAATAAAAATTAGCCCTGCAGCTGCACGGTGCCCCATCTGTACCCATTCATAAATATTTTCTGGTAAGACAGGAGAATTGTTAATACACAATGGCCAATCACGGCATACAAGACTTGCCTTCGTATGTCGAACAAGTGCACCTGTATAAATGACGATATAACTATAGATAGAAACGAAAACAATATGACGGCCCATTCTTTTATCGATCACTAACTGATCAGCTTCAAATTTTCTATCGACTTCAAAGATGAGAAGTGTCAATAAGAAGAGAGAGGCAAAAGATATAAGGGAAATTCCAAAATGAAGTGCCAGGACAAAACCTGATTGTCCCCACAAAACAGCTGCAGCTCCAATCAATCCTTGTAATATAAGAAAGAAAAATGATAGAAATGATAGAAACTTGGTCTCCCTAATATAACCAATTTCCTTCCAAGTCCAAATGGATAGAATTAGTACCATTACCCCTTCTGTTCCCGAAACAATTCTGTGTGCAAGTTCAATGATTAACTCTGGAGTAATATGTTGCGGCAGTACTTGGCCATGGCAAAGTGGCCAAGACCTTCCGCATCCCATTCCCGAACCTGTTTTTGATACAAGTGCACCACCAATCAAAACAAAAAACATGCCAATAGTAGTTGCAACTGCAAACCATTTTAAAGAACGCCGCAAAAAATATCACCTTCTTTGTAAATATCAACCATTTTATCTCTTTAAACTAAGATTAGTCAAAGTGCCACAGTAATCTGTTTGATAAACGGCCGTTTCGTATTCCTTTTTTAGTTCAAAAATTTGTCATTGGATAAACTTGTCAGTATAATGAAGTACATCCATATCATATCGAATTATTTTAAAAATGAACAGAATTTTAGAATGATTGCGAAAAAACAATTTCTGTGAATTTTTAACTATTGTTATAGTGAAAAACTTGATAAAGAAATTTCTATTAATTTGGATATAATATTTAAAATGGAATTATTTGTTGATTTATAACGATATAATGAATGAAAAGGTGAGAGTATTAATGTCACATATAATTCACAATTAATAGTTCTAATTTGGAGAAAATAATGGAAGATATCCCAATTTGTCGCAATTTGGAGTATCTTTATTCAAAAAAAATTCACAAAAACATTAAAAAATGTGATTTAATATACAGAGAAAGTGTTTTTGGGCAATATACATTTGGTAGCCTTTTTTTACTAAAAATCATAAGACTATTAATTTTCAATGAACACGAAAAAGACTGTTTACATAGTTAAAAAACTTTTAATTTTCAACTTTTAAATTCTTTAAAAAATATTGTCTTATTGACTCTGGAGGGAAGCAAATGTCTAATTCAAAGATTTATCCCGGCACACAGCTAAATAGTGATACAGCCAGCATACAGGTTGATATAGAAAAAACATCTTTTATTAAAGACTTTTTGGCTTTAATTAAAATTGGAATTGTTAACTCAAATCTGATCACAACATTTACGGGGTTGTGGCTGGCTCTTCATTTTACTGGTCAAAGTTTTCTAAAGAATCTTGATATTGTCTTTTTTACTGTTGCAGGCTCCTCACTAATCATTGCTGGTTCATGCAGTATTAATAATTTTATCGACCGTGATATTGACCCGCTCATGGAAAGAACAAAAGGGCGCCCGACGGTTACTGGTAAATTCCTTCCTACTAAAGTTCTTTTTTTAGGTATTCTCTTAATAGGATTAGGGACATTATTTTTAATGTTTACCAATATAACAGCGGCGATCATTGGAATGATTGGCGTATTTAGCTATATATTTCTATATACAATGTGGTCCAAAAGACAACTTGTTTCTAATACTATTATTGGGAGTATCTCAGGTGCTGTCCCTCCATTAATTGGCTGGGCAGCTGTTGATCCACACCTTGGTTCTGTTGCATGGTCATTGTTTTTGGTCATGTTTATTTGGCAGCCGCCGCATTTTTATGCTCTTGCAATGAGAAGAGCAGAGGAGTACCGTGCAGCTGGTATTCCTATGCTTCCTGTTGTAAAAGGTTTTAAAACGACGAAAAAACATATTCTTGTTTGGGTAGCGGCCTTGCTTCCGCTTCCGTTTTTGCTTACCTCATTAGGAATCCCATTTCTAATTCTTGCTACTGTTTTAAACATAGGCTGGCTTGCGTTAGGAATTTTAGGATATAAGATTAAAGATGATATTAAATGGGCAAAACTGATGTTTGTCTATTCACTGCAATATTTAACTATTATATTTGTTGCTATGGTGATAGTTACTTTAGTTTAATTTGCCGTGGGTTTTATAGAATATTAGCTATAAAATCCTTAATACATTTTTGATCTACAATGGGAAAGAAATTTTTTTGCGAAAGAGGGGTATGTTTAAGCATGAAAAGGCTTGCAAACTGGTGCTTAATTTCGCTAATAGCGATGTTAACGTTTATTCTCTCCGGATGTGGCGGTGAACCGTATTTGTCTGCCCTGAAACCTGCCGGTGAAGTTGCCAAAATGGAATTTGATTTAATGACATTAAGCACATTAATCATGGTAGGCGTTATTGCAGTTGTTTCTATTATTTTTATCATTGTCTTGATTCGGTTTAGACGAAAAGATGACACGATCCCTAAACAAGTGGAAGGAAGCCACAAATTAGAAATAATATGGACTGTCATTCCAATTCTTTTGCTTCTTATTCTAGCAGTGCCAACTATCACCACCACATTTAAGCTTGCTGATGTGTCTGCAATGAATAATAAAAACTCCAAAGCTCTCGTTGTCAATGTGCGCTCACACTTGTATTGGTGGGACTTTGAATATCCTAGTCAGAAAATTGTGACAAGTAATGAATTAGTTGTCCCAACAAATGAAAAGGTTTACTTCTCTTTAAAATCGATGGATGTAAAGCACTCATTCTGGATTCCTGCAGTTGGAGGAAAGATGGACACCAATCCAGAAAACATCAATAAATTCTGGCTGGAGTTTGATAATAAAAAAGCAAATGAGGCTGGGAATTTATTTTATGGAAAGTGTGCAGAACTCTGCGGCCCTTCCCATGCTTTAATGGACTTTAAAGTTAAAGCGATTTCTCGTAGTAAATTTAATAGCTGGGTTGCTTCGATGCAGAATGTTAAAAAGGCAGAACCTGCCACATCTAGCTTAGCCCAGGAAGGTCAAAAAATCTTTAATCAAAGTTGTATTGCCTGTCATGCTGTAACTCCGGCGAATACAACACCTGAAAATGCAAGGCTGGCTCCAAATCTAACAAACTTCGGCGACCGCTCACGTGTTGCTGGTATTTTGCCACATACAAAAGAAGATGTGAAAAAGTGGATTCAAAATCCAGAATCATATAAACCAGGTAATAAAATGACAGGAAAATACCCACAAATGTCTGATGCACAGCTTGATGCGTTAGCAGAATATTTGATGGGATTAAAAGTTCAGCAATAAAAAGGGACTCTTTAAAAAGGGAGGTTAAAATTTGTGAGTACCAATGCTCAAAAGAAGGGGTTTGGCAGAACATTATGGGATTTTTTAACAACCGTTGACCATAAAAAAATTGCCATTTTGTATTTGATTGCAGGAGGATTTTTCTTCCTAATCGGCGGAATTGAAGCAATGATGATTCGGATCCAGCTTGCTGTCCCGAATAATGATTTTGTAAGTGCCGGACTATACAATGAAATAATGACAATGCATGGAACTACGATGATCTTTCTTGCCGCGATGCCACTTGTTTTTGGTTTTATGAATGCCGTTATGCCGTTACAGATTGGGGCTCGCGATGTATCTTTTCCATTCGTAAATTCTTTAGGATTTTGGCTTTTCTTTTTTGGCGGAATATTCTTGAATCTTTCGTGGTTTTTGGGCGGTGCACCTGATGCAGGCTGGACCTCTTATGCTTCGTTAACAATGGCGTCCAAAGGGCATGGCGTTGATTTTTATATTCTGGGATTATCGATTTCAGGGATTGGTACCTTGATTGGTGGAATCAACTTCCTGGCGACGATCATTAACATGCGTGCACCCGGGATGACTTATATGAGAATGCCATTGTTTACTTGGACCACTTTTGTCACATCTGCACTTATCTTATTTGCCTTTCCGCCTTTAACTGTTGGACTGGTTCTAATGATGTTTGACCGTTTGTTTGGGGCCCATTTCTTTGATGTGGCCTTTGGTGGAAACACAATTATTTGGGAACATTTTTTCTGGATTTTTGGGCATCCGGAGGTATATATTTTAATTCTTCCTGCTTTTGGTATTTTTTCGGAAATCTTTCCGATTTTCTCTAGGAAACGGTTATTTGGGTATTCTTCAATGGTATTTGCTACTGTATTAATCGGTTTCTTAGGATTCATGGTTTGGGCACACCACATGTTTACAGATGGATTAGGTCCAGTTGCAAACGCCATTTTCGCTGTTGCCACAATGGCAATAGGAATACCAACTGGGATTAAGATTTTTAACTGGCTTTTAACCATGTGGGGCGGGAGTGTTAAATTTACAACACCGATGCATTATGCTGTTGCTTTTATTCCCTCGTTCGTGGCAGGTGGAGTTACAGGGGTAATGCTTGCATCGGCAGCCGCTGACTATCAATATCATGACACCTATTTCGTAGTAGCCCATTTCCATTATGTTATTGTTGGCGGAGTTGTGTTCGCCGTTTTAGCTGGGACACATTTATATTGGCCAAAAATGTTTGGTACAATGCTTAATGAAGTATTAGGGAAGATTACATTTTGGCTATTCCTAATTGGCTTTCATCTGACTTTCTTTGTTCAGCACTTTTTAGGTTTAATGGGGATGCCTCGACGCGTCTTTACATACCTGCCTGGACAGGGATTTGAAACAGCCAATATGGTAAGTTCAATTGGCGCATTCTTTATGGCAGCTGGTGTGATCATTCTTCTAATAAATGTGGTTATCACATCAGTTAAAAATCAAAAGGTTGGAAATGATCCATGGGGGGATGGACGTACACTTGAATGGTCGATTTCCTCTCCACCTCCATATTACAATTTCAAGCAACTTCCGCTTGTTCGTGGGTTGGATGCCTTTTGGTTGGAAAAAATGGAAGGCAAAAAAGGGATGACGCCGGCAGAACCGCTGGGGGATATTCATATGCCTAACTCATCCTTTATACCGTTTATGATTGCACTCGGACTTTTTATTGCAGCGTTCGGCGCCATGTATCATGCTGACCATAAGCCTTGGGCACTGCCAGTTCTGATCATTGGCCTTGCTGTTACTTTACTATCAATGCTTACCCGCTCTGTTAAAGATGATCATGGGTACCATATTCATAAGGAAGAACTCATGGAGGAAGAAAAGGGGGTTAAGGCATAATGCATGTTGAAGAAAAATTCACATATGAAACTTGGCCTGCTGCACCCGAAAAAGCAACCCTTGAGGCTAAAAATAAATTTTTGGGTTTTTGGTTATTCTTAGGGGGAGAGTCGGTTCTCTTTGCCTCCCTGTTTGCAACATACCTTGCTTTAAAGGATAAAGTGCCAAATGCAAGTATGGCACATGCTAAAGACCTTTTTGAAATGCCGACGACATTTGTCTCAACAATGCTTTTGCTAACAAGTTCTTTAACCAGTGTTTATGCAATTTATCAGATGAAAAACTTTGCCTTCAAGAAAATGATGCTTTGGTTTGTCATAACTGCTTTATTAGGCGCAGGCTTCCTGGGATTGGAAATTTATGAATTTAACAACTATGTTCATGAATTCCATCATACTTTTACTAGTAGCGCATTTGGTTCTGCTTTTTACACATTGGTGGGTTTTCATGGGGGACATGTCGCTTTCGGTCTTTTGTGGATTCTTTCATTGATGTTTAGAAATGCCAAACGAGGGTTAAATCTTTATAATGCTCCTAAATTTTATGTTTTTAGCCTTTATTGGCACTTTATTGACGTCGTGTGGGTATTTATCTTTACGGTTGTGTATTTAATGGGAATGGTGGGATAGGCTGATGGAAAATCAACAAGTAAACTCAGGCAACCCAAGGGTGGACATTGAATATAGACGGAAAAAAAGTACAGAGGAAATGAGATACCATATAATCTCCTTTTCCATGATGATTTTCTTAACTTTTATAGCATTTGCTGCTGTAGGGTTTAAAGGAGTAACAAAATCATTTACGCCTCCGTTTATTCTCCTATTGGCTATTGTTCAAGTAATATTTCAACTGTACTATTTTATGCACATGAAACATAAAGGTCATGAAGCTCCAAGCATGTTTATATTTTCGGGGGCTTTGGTAGGGTTTATTATAATTTTAACTTTTACAACTATTATCTGGTGGTAAGAAAAAAAGTCTTTAGTTTTTCTAAAGCCAACAAAAGAAAATCGGCTTTAGGCCGATTTTCTTTATTCATTCATTGACAGAAAAAATGTTTTTTATAGTATGGAGGTGATGAAAGTGCTTTCGCTCGAAATTTTTGGCTTCGAAGCACTATGGAGTCCGTATTTTTTAGCAGCATTGCTGGCAGTATTAATCGCCTATTTTCTTTTGTTGGTAAAATATCGCACTCATTTTAAGAACAGTGAACCTCTGACACCAAAGCAAGGAATTTTTTTCGTACTCTCTGTATTCCTGTTATATGTCATAAAGGGGTCGCCGCTTGATTTGATGGCTCATCTTTTGTTTTATATTCATATGATTCAAATGGCAGTCTTAACTTTAATCATTCCACCTTTATTTATTTTCAGTATTCCGTCATGGGTGTGGAGAAATTCTTTAAACTGGAAACCTTTTAGACTGATGTTTTTATTGTTCACACAGCCGCTTTTTGCACTGCTAGTGTTTAGTGGAGTTTTTTCGTTCTACCATATTCCATTAATTTTTGATCATGTAATGGAGAATATATGGCTGCATGCAGGCTATTCTATTTTGTTATTTATTGTTTCAACTTTTATGTGGTGGCCGTTGGTGAATGAATTGTCAGAATATCAAACACTAAATGGAATAAAAAAGGTTGGCTATATTTTTGCTGGCGGTATTTTGTTAACTCCGGCTTGTGCATTAATCATTTTTGCCAGTTCACCAATGTATGAAACCTATTCTGATCCCAAAGCATGGGGACAAATGATGAGCCTGTGCGTAGGCTCAACTACCTTTAATAGTTTAAATATTAGTGGACCGGAATTGTTTAGTTCAATGTCCGCACTTCACGATCAACAGCTTGGCGGAGTACTAATGAAGGTTATACAAGAAATAATTTATGGAACTATGTTAGGTCGTGTCTTTTTTGAATGGTACCGGAAGGACCAAGAAGAATCAGAAAGAGAACAAAAATCTAGTTTATATCCAACTCTCAATGAATAACCTCCCGAGCTTGGGAGATTTTTTTTGGCAATGAAGGGTTGTTGGTTGAAAAAGGATGTAGTCTACCTTAAAATTATTGTAGAAATAATCAGGAAAAGAGTGGATTATGATGAATTCCTTACCTGTTTTACCGACAATTAGTACGACATTTATTGTCTTGAGCGCTATTACCGTTGGAATTGGCTGGGTACAAATTAAACAGCGGAAAATAGAGGCTCACAAAAAGACAATGATTACAGCCGCAATCTTTGCCCTTATTTTCTTCATCATTTATGCAACAAGAACGATTTTTCTAGGGAACACTTCGTTTGGCGGTCCTAATAATGTAAAAGTTTATTACACTATTTTTCTTATCTTTCATATCACTTTGGCAACAGTGGGAGCTGTTTTGGGAATTGTCAATTTAGTTACCGGGTTTAAGAAAAAATTCTCTATTCACCGTAAATTGGGACCGATTACGAGTGTAGTATGGTTCTGTACTGGTATTACAGGGGTAGCAGTGTACTTGTTGCTTTATGTGTTTTATAAGGGTGGAGAAACAACATCTGTCATAAAAGCTATTTTAGGTTTTTAAAAAAGAAGCCGCATCCATTGATGCGGCTTCTTTTCTATATCGAGAACTTTTCAATTTCAGTTTTCAATGTATCAAGGATTGTTTGGCATTGGTTGACAAGGGTTTGCGGGTAAAATTCATCGTCTCCATATTCTACACCATGTGGATAGTAGTATTTACCAAGAATTGGTGTCATCAATTGAATAACCGCTTTATGTGCACCCACATCCCCTTCGATCGCATAACCGCGAACACGAAGGTAATAGACGCCTTCCTTCAATTCAAATTTTTTATCATATGTAACTCTCTCATAATCCCATTGCCCTTCACGTATTAAACCCTTTGCTTGCATAACATCATCTAAGCGGTTTAGATCTGCTTTTAGTTGTTCATAGCCTATATTTTCAAACTTCACGATAATCCCTCCTAAAACCATGCATTTAAAGAAACTCAAATACGCTAACAATACATCTTATCATTTTAATAATAGTTGAAATCAGATTAAACTGCAATGATTTATCCAACAACCTTTTTCGAATAATTCTGTTTCTAAAGGAAATATTATTACAAACAGAAGCACTCCCAATTCAGCTGTGCATAAATGAAAAAAATAATATAAAAGGTCTGGTGAAAAAACATGGAAAAGATTCGTGATATTATGACTGATGATATTGAATGTTGTTCACTATTGGATAATGTTTATGAAGTGGCAGTAAAAATGAAAGAACTTAATGTGGGTGCGATCCCAATTGTTGATCAAGGAAAAATAGTAGGAATGATTACTGATAGAGATATCGTGCTAAGGTGTATTGCTGAGAAACATCCAGCATCTTCGAAAGTGGGAGATATTATGAGCAGTGATCTGATTACAATTTCTGCGGATGCAGACAGTAAAGAAGCCGTACAGCTAATGGCGAAGCACCAAATACGCCGTTTGCCTGTCGTAGAAGGCGGGAAGTTAATAGGAATTGTCTCGCTTGGGGATTTTGCAGTTCGTGAATTAACGGACGACCAAGCAAAAACAGCACTAAGTGATATCTCTGAAACAAGTCAAAGTCAAATGAATCATTAAGAGTTACATGAATTTTTTCTAAAAAACAGGTACAATCTTGTATTGCACCTGTCTTTTTATGTTAAATTGAAGTTAACGAACATTTTGAGATGTCAGATATGTTAAAGAGATTTTGGATAAATAGATATGACGAATACATAATGTTTGAAATTGTAAGCACAAGGAGGCCGAATCCTCTGCGAACACTTTTTAGAATCTTAATTATTTCAACGATTTTCTTGATCATCGGGTTTTATTTAAATGTTATGGGGCAGGATGGCAAGGAAGTACTCATTAAGAAAAGCCTGCCTAAACAGTCAAATGAAGCTATAACCAAAAACCAGCAGGGCCAAGGCAGACCTTCCACTGAAAGACCAAAGGAAGGGTTATCAAAACTAATTGGGGAAGATGTAGAAAGTTTAGAGGGGGAATTTGGTAAACCGCAAAGAATTGATCAAACCATTTATGGGTATCAATGGTATATTTATAATCTTCATTCTAACGAGTATTTTCAAGCCGGAGTCGAAGATGGCCATGTGGTCACCGTTTATGCCATTGGTGATCAATTAGATATAGAGCCCTTTGAAATCGGGCAGCCTGTTGAGGAAGTATTTAATACACAATATATCGATACAAATGTTGATATTAACTTAGGCGGAAATACCTACCGATTTGAACTAAATGATACTGATATTAATCTCAGACCACTTATTCAGTTGGGGGATATTTATGTCCAGCTTTATTTTGATAAATTTACCGGTGAGCTTTCAAGTGTTCGTTATTTAAACGCTGAGACACTTATAAAAGAGAGGTCATATGAACTTGTCTATCATGGTGAATTAATTGAACCTCCTGCACCTGATGAATCCCTTTGGGAAATGGTGCAAAATGGAACGGCAAAAGAAATTTTTGATATTACCAATGTATTGCGTTTGAGGAATGGGCAAAAGAAGTTGAGATGGGATGAAAGCGTAGCGAATGTGGCATTCGAACATAGTAAGGACATGTTCGAAACAAATGAATATACCCATACCTCTGCTAAGTATGGGAATCTGTCAAATCGGTTAAAAGCGGCTCAGGTTGAATATCAATCGGCAGGAGAAAATATTGCGGCAAATTATACAGATGGACCTGCTGTAGTAGAGGGATGGCTAAATAGCCAAAGTCATCGCCAAGCGATGCTTAGTAAAAACTTCACACACATCGGTGTAGGTGTTTACCAGAAATATTATACTCAGGATTATGTCCAAAAAATAAAATAACCAAAAAATAAAATAACAGACTTGAAGTCTCGAAGTTCGTGAAGTGATATAACATATAATAGTATTAAATTTTCACCAAACGATTAAATTTTCATATTGTATTATAGGCGAATTCAAATCGTTAGAGGTGAAAAAAGTGAAACAAAAGAGTTTACACCCATCAGTGATCAAATTTAAAGAATTTGTGAAAAACAATCCAAAAATTATTCAAGAGGTCCGACAGGGCAGAGCAACCTGGCAGGAACTTTATGAAGACTGGTATTTATTGGGCGAAGATGATGAACGATGGGAAACGATTGGAATAAGTAAAAAGTCCGAATCGGGATTGGCGCTTACGAATAAGGAAGCCGGGGAATCCAATGATGGAAAGAAGCTGGATTGGATGTCCTCAATTACAGGAATGATGAAAAAGATGGATGCCAATCAATTACAGTCCCATGTAAATAATTTAAGCCAGGCTATTGGGGCCATTCAGGGGTTATTAGCTCAATTCCAAGGAGGTCAAGGGGTGACAAACCAGCCAAATCAACAAAGAGAAATCGAAGGACCAAAGCATCCATTTACATTTAGAAAAGATTAAGAAAGGACTATCAAAACATGCGAAAAGAGGTAATGGATTATCTAGAAGGGCAGCGGGAGTTAAAGCAATTCATAAGGGAGCAACCGCAATGGTATCGAAAGCTATCAAGGAATCCTTTTGACCTGGAAGCACTTGAAATTGCATCATTACATTTTTATAAACGAACGATACCGCATCAAGTAGAAAAGTTTTCAAATGGAGTTCAAATGGCCTCAATGATGTTCCATATGTTTCAGTCAATGAATAATCAAAAAGAATGAACAGGTCCACGTAGAAAAAGATATGTGGATCTTTTTTATTTGGTCCGTAAAGAGTAAAAAAGTTAAAGAAGGTGAACAATACATGCATAAAGGAGTGATTAGATTGAAGATGAATGTATTTTCACCTATTCTGGTGATTGTTATTATAAATTTATTAGCAGGTTGTCAACAGGACCAACTATTTTTTGAACATAAAAATATTTTCTCGGCAAATGCAGCAATGGCAGGCAGCCGAATAAATGATGGAATCCCAGCTCTATTTGTGCAATATGAATCAAAAGGTAATAATGTTTTTGTAGAATGTATTGTTACCGGGGTAACATTTAGAGAAAAGGATCAATCGAATAAGCAAGTAGGAAAAATGATTGTTTGGGTAGATGGGAAGAAAAGTAAAGAGGTTTCTACTGCAGCATTTATTATTAAGGATTTGGCATCGGGCAATCATAAGTTAAAGCTGGAGGTTGTGGATTTGCATAATAAACCATATGGATTATCTAAGGAATTCATGGTAAATATCCCTAAAAACTAGAAAACTTCGCTTTCAACTATTGTTCATGGTAAAATATTTGGTGGAGGTGAGCAAATGCTTGCTACAACTGAAAGAATTCAATTATTGGAGCATGCTGACATATTAGCAGAGATGGTTTTACAATCCGATGTTGCTGAACAATATCGAATTTGTTTATATAAATTAAAGAATAGTGAAACATCACAAGGGAAAATTAATCATTTTGTTAAAATAAAGGACTTATATGAGGAAGTACAAAGATTTGGTAAATATCATCCTGATTACAAAAGAGTAATGAAAGAAGTAAGAGAAAGTAAACGGGAAATGGATATGGACCCCTTTGTTGCAGAGTTTAGAGTTGCCGAAAATGACCTGCAAAGCTTATTAGATGAAATAAGCACCCTTTTAGGGGGGGCAGTTTCGAAGCAAGTTAAAGTTCCAACAGGAAATCCTTTCTTCGATACTGGTTCAAGCTGCGGCGGCAGTTGCGGCGGCTGTTCTGCCTAATTCTAAGTAGCTTATTTTTTATTTGTCTTAAAGTATTTTTATGTGATAGACTTAAACTTAATAATGTTGTTTTGAAGGGGAACGGTATGTTAACTCAAAGACAGGGATTGGTTGTTTGGCTCTATTCATTGAAACAGGCAAAAATGCTAAGACGTTTTGGAAATGTCCATTATATTTCTAAAAAATTAAAGTATGTTGTTATGTATTGTAATCAAGAGGACTTATCCTGGGGTTATGGAAAAGCTGAATTCATATTCCTTTGTGAAAAAAGTAGAACCATCCTATAAACCTTTTTTAAAAATAGAATATGAAAATTCAATCCCTGATAAAGCCAAAGAATATGATTATAAGATGGGAATTTAAGTGAGAAGCAACGGTGCTCTCACTTTTTTTATATCTGTTAATTTTTTTAAAGTAAAATAAAAAACCCTGCAGAAAAATCTGCAGGGTCCTTCTACATCCTTGACTAAGGATAGAAGGCAAAGGGAGAGGAGAAACCTAGGAAGAACTTATGGGGAAACGTAAGTCTTCTCCGCGGTTGGCAACAACATCCTCGAATTGATGTTGTTAATTACATTATTTCCATAAAAAAAGTGCTTATACACATTTTTAAATAAATTTTCTAAATAGGACATTTATCATGATAACCAAAGTTTAAATAAAGATTAATATGTTAAAATTTGTCGCAAAGAATAGGATTATGATAGGATAGGGAGGAAAAAGGAATTTGTTAATATTGTGGTGATGAAAAATGAGAGTTGTTTCAGGTACTTGTAAAGGAAGAGCCCTTAAGGCAGTTCCAGGCAATACAACTAGGCCTACGACAGATAAGGTAAAAGAAGCAATTTTTAATATGATTGGTCCATATTTTGATGGAGGAGTTGCTCTTGACCTTTTTGCTGGAAGTGGCGGGTTAGGCATTGAAGCATTAAGCAGAGGCTTGGAGAAGGCAATTTTTATCGATCGGGACAGTAAAGCTATCCAAATCATCCGTGAAAACATAAATGTTTGTCAGTTTGAGGGGAAATCGGAAGTATACAGAAACGATGCTGACCGTGCATTAAAGGCCCTGATAAAGAGAGAAATATCTTTTGATTATATATTTCTAGATCCGCCGTATAAACTTCAGCAGCTCGTAAGTTTAATGGAAAAAATGGATGAACATGGGCTGGTACATAATGGGAGCATGATTGTATGTGAACATAGCCATGAAGTAGAACTGCCTGCTTCGATCGGGGGATTAACACAAGTGAGACACGAAAGGTACGGAATTATTGCTATCACCATTTTCTTAAAGGAACAAAAAGGGTAGGGGGAGTCTCTTTTGGTTAAGATAGCCGTTTGTCCAGGAAGCTTTGACCCAATAACATATGGTCATTTAGACATCATTAAAAGGGGAGCTAAAGTCTTTGATGAGGTTTATGTAGTAGTTTTAAACAATTCCAGTAAGCATCCACTATTTACAGTTGATGAAAGAATGGAATTAATAAGAAAAGTGACAGAAGATATTCCTAGTGTCAAGGTAGATCAATTTAGGGGTTTGCTTGTAGATTATGCCCGAAGCGTAAATGCAAGTGCGATCATTCGCGGTCTTAGAGCGGTTTCAGATTTTGAGTACGAAATGCAGATTACCTCGATGAACAGAGTGCTGGATGATGATTTAGAGACCTTTTTTATTATGACAAATAATCAATATTCTTTTTTGAGCTCTAGTATTGTAAAAGAGGTAGCTCAATATGACGATGGGAAAATTTCTGAGCTGGTTCCGCCAGTGGTCGAGAAAGCGCTTCACGAAAAATTTGAACAGAAAAAATAGAACCGGGATATCCTATACCCGGTTTTTTCTTTTAGGCATAAATGAACTCCGTATGTGTGTTGCCTCTATCTTTTTAATCTTACGGATAAGATAAGCACATAAAAAATAAGCGTAAAAATCGTTATTAATGGACCCGTGTGAAGCATGCTGGTATATAGTCCATCAAGCCATGAATGATCTCCGAATTGAATGACTGGAATCGTTGGATTGTTGTCAAGATTGGCTGATTTCATTTTTGCGGATAAAGGCTCATAGAGCAAAAAAGCAAACATGCCTGCGAGTGTGCCATGGACGATCCTCGCGAAGAAAAAGGGTTTAAAGCGGATATCAGTCTGGGATAGAATACTCGCGACCTGTGCTTGGACACTAAAGCCACTAAATCCAAGAATAAAACTAGTAATGATTACTTGCTGCATTAGTGTTGCCGCTTCGACCTTACTCGTTAATTGACTTCCAAGTGTGATTTCGAATAATCCAGAAATAAATGGGATACTTAACGAAGTGGGAAAGGATAATAAAGTAAGCAGGAATTGAACTGCTTTGGCCAGGAATGCCGTTATATGTAAAAGATAGAGCATTCGGTTTAAAACAGAAAAAATAATGATAAAACCGCCTATCATTAATAAGGTTTGAATCGATGATGTAACAGCATCTCCTAAAAGCTGGCCAATCGGTCGATTATCCTTTAATCTTGTTTGATGCAAGATTGAAAAGGCACTTTTTAAGTGAAATTTTTTTCCCTTGTCTTTAACTTTTTCATTAATTCCCCTACCATAAAATCTCATCATGATACCAACACAAATATTACCAAGATAATGTGATAAGGCTAAAATCATTCCCAATTTAGGGTTATGAAAAAAACCAACAGAAACCGCACCAAAAATAAAGATTGGATTCGAGGAATTTGTAAAAGATACAAGTCTTTCTGCTTCAATTCTTGTTATTTGTCCCTCTTGACGAAGTCTGGCGGTCAGCTTTGCACCTGCAGGAAATCCCGAAGCCATCCCCATTGCCATAACGAACCCCCCTACACCTGGAACCTTAAATAAAGGACGCATGAGTGGTTCCAAGAGGACACCAATAAACCGAACAACACCGAACCCAATTAACATTTCCGATACAATAAAAAAAGGCAAAAGAGAAGGGAAAACAATTTTCCACCACATATCTAAGCCGCGAATGGAAGCCTGAAATGACTCCTGCGGAAATGTGATCAGCGATGCTGCCATGACGGTAACCGAAAACGACAAGAAGATGGTTTTTAGTTTAGATTGAAGCAAATGAAAATACCTCCTTCCCATCACTAACATAAATAGATACAATCAAAAGTAAACATATGGTTTTGCATGTATACCAAGTGTTAATACCCTTGTCCCATATAACACAATATACTCATAGAAAAAGAAAATAGACCATAGGATTGGAGAGATTTCCTTTAGGAAAAAACAAGTGCAGTTAATGTAAAATACTGCATTTATAAAAGTTTAAACATAGATAAAATAGATACGGTGATTTTGAGGGAGTGGTAAAACGTGAGTCATCCAAAAATCGGATTGGCACTTGGGTCAGGTGGTGCAAGGGGGTTTGCACATTTAGGTGTAATTAAGGTACTGGTTGAAGAAGGTATTCCCATTGATCTGATTGCGGGGAGCAGTATGGGATCTCTTGTTGCTTGTTTTTATGGAGTAGGGATTGAATTAGAACATCTTTATAAATTATCTGGAGCATTTAAGCGTAAGTTTTATCTCGATTTTACGGTACCAAAAATGGGTTTTATAGCGGGGAAAAGATTAAAAGAGTTTATTAAAGTTTTTACACATGGAAAAAATATTGAGGACCTGTTAATACCGATTGGTGTGGTGGCTACAGATTTATTAACAGGGGAGAAAGTTGTCTTTAGAAATGGTCCAATCGCAGAGGCTGTTAGGGCAAGTATTTCTATCCCTGGTATTTTTGTGCCTGAAAAGTATAATGGCCGCCTTTTAGTAGACGGAGGCGTTGCTGATCGTGTTCCTGTTTCAGTTGCTAAGGAAATGGGCGCAGATATTGTCATCGCAGTTGATGTATCACGAGTCAAGCGCAATGCTGAAATTTCCAATATTTATGATGTGATCATGCAAAGTATTGATATTATGCAAACCGAGATTGTAATCAATCGTGAAATTGCCTCTGATTTTATGATCCGTCCACCAGTAGAAAATTTTAGTTCACGTGCCTTTACAAATATCGAGGACATCATTCAAGTTGGTGAAGCAGAAACCAGAAAATACATTAAAGAAATTAAATCTGTTATTACTAATTGGAAGGGGTAGTTTTCTTACGATGCGGAAAAAGCTTTTTATCGGTTCAACCATCGTTGCAGCCATTGTTCTTATTGGCGCAATGTTCTATTCGCTGCCATTTTACATTACGAAGCCTGGGATGGCAAAAGCGCTTAAGCCGATTATTACTGTTAAAAACGGAAAGAAAGATAAAGGAAATTTTATGTTAACAACAGTAAGAATGGGTCAGGCAAATATTTACTCTTATGCTGAAGCAAAAATGAGCAAATTTGAAGAAATATACCCGGAAAGTGAAATCTTAAACCCGACGGAAACAGAAGAAGAATACAATGTCAGGCAGCTTTATCTGATGAAAGATGCCAAACTAAACGCTACAGATGTTGCATACCGTAAAGCAGGTTTACCTGTTAAGTTTAAATATAATGGTATTTATGTTCTTAGTGTATTGCCGAATATGCCTGCCTATGGAAAACTAAAGGCTGGAGATCGTATTTTTAAAGTGGATGGAAATACTTTTTCTTCATCTAACGAGTTTATGGATTATGTCCGCACGAAGAAGGCAGGAGAAGAACTAACCTTCACTTATTTACGAAAAAAGCAAACGAAGGATGTTAAAATTCAAGTAAAGCCTTTTAAACAGGAACCAAAACGTGTGGGAATTGGGATTTCTTTAGTGGATGACAAAGAGGTCATTGTAAGTCCTCCTGTCAAAATTGTTACCGATGAAATTGGCGGACCATCTGCCGGTTTGATGTTTTCACTGGAAATTTATAATCAGTTAACGAAAGATGACCTTACAAAAGGACACCAAATTGCGGGAACTGGAACGATAGATGTTGATGGTACCGTTGGTCCAATTGGCGGAATTGAGCAAAAGATTGTTGCCGCTGACAAAGCAGGAGCAGAAATTTTTTTAGCGCCAAACGAGCATGGGGCTAAAAAATCAAATTATCGGGATGCTTTAAAAGCAGCCCATGAAATTGGCACGAAAATGAAAATTGTCCCTGTCGATACATTTGATGAGGCTGTTACATATTTAAAAAAATCACCTCAAAAGTAAAAAAAGCAGCCCCTGATTATTTTAAATAAATAGGTGGCTGCTTAAATTCTTCTTCAAAGCTTTTCACTTTTAAATGATTTGGCAATACACATGCGTATATCCTGGATGCCTTAATATCTGGCAGAATATCTTCGTTTTTATACGAAGATAGCTTTGAAATAAGCGGCAATCCCAAATGTGCTTTCATTTTGTTTAAATATTCTTTTCCATTTTCAGTCATTCCTAATAATCTTAAATAGGAAGCCTGCTCTAAAGAAGTCATTTGGATTTTCTTAGTGTTGGTCAAAATATGAAGACAAATTCTCTGGAGTCTTGTCCATGTATAACGTTTTGTTTTCACTTTTTCCATAAATTCTCGAAAACTATTGGATTCCATGGCTGTTTTTATCAGCCTGTTTTCGATCCCCTCTTCAACCTCATAAATCTCCCTTAATTCATTTGGATTGGCCTGAAGGAGAAGAAATTGTAAAAATGGATAATAATTTTCCCATTGATGAAAAATTCCAAACTGGCGGTAATAATCGGTCAGTAAAGCGTTTGTTGTCTGCGG
The DNA here is from genome assembly GCF_030915385.1 of Neobacillus sp. PS3-12. Classification (GTDB taxonomy): domain Bacteria; phylum Bacillota; class Bacilli; order Bacillales; family Cytobacillaceae; genus JAEVLT01. The sequence continues at coordinate 4,182,376 of NZ_CP133268.1, forward strand.
AATAAATTGATCAATCCCTATTTCCTGTTCATTTGTTGAAAACAAGGCTTTTCGAATACTTGTTGCACTTGCAATCCGTTCAGATGCAAAATGTTCATCGTGATAATCCGCATTTTTTCGTTTTACTGTTAAAGGTGCCATAGAGCTTTTTAGGCTGTTGATGGCCTTTAGATAATGGTAACCAAGAATATTGTTAGGTTTTGATAAATCTACAAGTCCTTGTGGAGATTTGAGTTCCTCAAAGGACAATGCCTGCGCTTTTGGATAGCTAACCCCTGTTTTAATATGTTTTTTAATATTTTCCTGGTAGGTTTCGTTCCGTTCTTCCATGAATTCCAATGTGTTATAAAAATCATGAATATCTCCATTCTCACTTCCAAAACATAAAAAATCACAACCTGCAGCATCCAAAATGGAAACAGCACCGTTTGCAAAGTTTTCTGCCTTTTGAGTGGCGAATATGTACGGAAGTTCAAAAACAAGGTCAACCCCAGCCTGCAAGGCCATATTTGCCCGATACCATTTAGAAACCAGGGCAGGCTCCCCTCTTTGCAGAAAGTTTCCACTCATTACCGCTATGACGATATCGGCGTTTGATAATTCTTTGGCAGAGTTTAAATGATGGGCATGTCCATTATGGAAGGGGTTATATTCAACGATTAAGCCAACAGCTTTCATTGCGTTACTCCTTTTAACAAAATAGAATTATATACCATTATAACAATGTTTCTAATTTTTTAATCATATAAAAAGCCAGCCCAGTTAAATGGGCCAGCCCCTTTATTTTCATTAATAATGTTGCCCGTACCAGCCATGATGATGGTGGTGGTATGGATAGTAGAGACTTTGATATGGTTGGTGATAGTAAGGGTATCCATGATGATGATGCCAATCATGATGATATCCTCCTCCATAAAAACCACCATGATGATATGGCATACCTGCGCCAAACTGTCCTCCCATCCCGTAACCAGGGATAACATGCGGTTGTGAATAGGACATTTCGTTCACCTCTTTTTTTTCTATTTTCCTTAATAAGCTATGTTAACAAAGATAGGAAAGAGCTTATCTTTTTTATAAATGGGCTATTGATTTAAAATGAAGGTGTTGGCTTTTACAGATATGGATATGCTAGTAAGGGAAATAAACTCTTTGTGCTGTAAAATATACATTCTTTATGGTGTAAAGAAAATACATTGACAAAAATATTATAGGAGGCTATAATTACCTTTGTTGCCTTGAGGTGATTCAATTGAAATGGACATTAAACCAATTACAAAAATATCGAAACAAGGATTTTCCGATTGATGAGACCCTTCGGGTAGATGAGATCAAACAAGATGATCCAACTATTCGTGATGTATCGCCAATTCATATAACGGGACGGGCAGATATTGGTTCAACAAAAGTGACGTTCCATTTAAAAATAGAAGGTCATTTAATCCTTCCTTGTTCTCGTACTTTAGTGGATGTTAAACTTCCAATTAATGTCGAAACAACTGAAACTTTTCTCTTGCAAGCATCAGGCGTTGAACCTGATGAAGAGGCTTATCAAGTTAAGGGTGATGTGATTGATCTAATGCCTGTCATTAGAGAAATACTTTTACTTGAGGTGCCAATGCAAGTGTTTTGTGAGGATGACAACAGCGAAGATGCTGCGCCACAATCTGGAAAAGATTGGGAAGTTGTTCGTGAAGAGGACAAATCAAATAAGATTGATCCTAGGCTTGCGGGCCTTGCAAAATTTTTTGATGAAAATAATTCTTCTTCCGATTCATAGTCGGTAGTAACAAAAGAAGTATGTGAAGAACCAGAATACTTGGTCTTCATCTTTCTTAATACTCTTAAGGAGGTGTTTGACATGGCTGTACCTTTTAGAAGAACTTCTAAAACTGCGAAAAGAAAGCGTCGCACTCATTTCAAATTAAATGTTCCTGGTATGGTAGCATGCCCAAATTGTGGTGAAATGAAACTTGCTCACCGCGTATGTAAAGCTTGTGGAACATACAAAGGTAAAGAAGTAGTAGTGAACGACTAATATTACAGCAGATGATTAAAGCACAAGAGGCGGGAAAGCCCTTGTGCTTTTGTCGTTTATTGGGACATTGTTAACAATTTCTATAATCAAAAATTTGAAAACTTAGTAAACAGGAGTGGCAGATTTGAAAGCGTATACGATTGAAAAGAAGGACAAAGGGTATTTACTTTTTACCATTACAAGAAATGAAAGAAGAAATGCAATTGATTATGAGGTCATGCAAGGATTGCTGGAAGTTATTGAGCAAGCCAAAGAACCAGATATCAAAGCATTGGTCATTACTGGGGAGGGAACACGAGCATTTTGTTCTGGCGGGGATTTAGCCGTTTTCCATGCTTTAAATACACATGAGGAAGCCTACAAAATGTTATCGAAGATGTCTGCTATTCTTTATTCGTTGTTAACTTTACCAAAACCAACGCTGGGATTGATCAATGGACATGCAGTTGGCGGCGGCTGTGAAATTTTAGCTGCCTGTGATTTTCGGGTTGCTCGCGGCGGCGTTAAAGCCGGTTTTGTTCAAGGAAAACAAGCGATTACAACAGGCTGGGGCGGTGGCACCATTTTGACTGAGAAACTTTCAACACCTAAAGCAATGAAACTTCTTATGGATGCAGACTTGAAACCGATAGAGGTATTAAAGGAAGAAGGATTCATAGACGAAATTTATAGTGAGGAGCCTCTTACAGCTTGTGAGAATTTTCTTGATAAAATGTTGTCCATTGAATCCAGTGTTCTGGAGTCTTACAAGAAAATCTTAATCAGAAAATGGGAAGAAGCTAAACTCCATGAGAGAATGGAAGCTGAAGTTCGAAACTGTTCATTTTTGTGGGAAAGTGATGCACACCATGTATATGTTAAAAACTTTCTTAATAAAAAAGAATGAAAGTTAAAAACTTGGTAGTATAATATCAGTCTATCTTTTCTAGTAGATGCATATGTATGAATAAAAACACTAGGAGGGATTTACTGATGTCACCAACACGCCAAGACGCATGGTCCCAAGATGAAGATTTGTTACTCGCAGAGGTAGTTCTCCGTTATATAAGGGAAGGCGGAACCCAGCTCCAAGCATTTGAGGAAGTTGGCAAACGTCTTTCCCGGACAGCGGCGGCTTGCGGGTTTCGGTGGAATTCTTATGTACGAAAACAATATAAATCTGGAATTGAACTCGCAAAGAAGCAGAGGAAAGAATTAAAAAACCAAGCAGCCATTCCAAGTGGTCAGCTACCGCAGCCAGTTTTAAATTCCACAACACATCTGCAAGAAGAGGAAAATGATGAACTAAACTTTCAAGCTGTGATCCACTTTTTGCAACGTCTTTACAAAAAGGCTGAAATCTCCGAGAGTATTCAAGAGGATAAGGAAAAGTCTTATGGGAAAATCAAGGAGTTGGAAAAACAAACGTATTATCTTGCTGCAGAAAATGAAAGACTTGAAAAAAACTTGAAAGCGATTGAAGAGGATTATCGTTCATTAATGGAAATCATGGAAAGGGCAAGAAAAATGGTTGTCCTTCAGGATGGAGATCGGGAACCGCGAGCGAAATATCAGATGGATAAAAACGGAAACCTAGAAAGAGTAGAATGAAAATGGAGAAGCAATTCAAATGGGCCTGTTTTCAAATAAGCTATGTTTTCCTCCAAAATAAAAAGCGGGCAAACTTGCCCGCTTTTTAAGCTGAAATTAATTAATATTCTTGGGCCTTAACCCCTTCTGGATACCATACAAGAGGGTTTTCGCCCCTGTCTCTTTCCATATCATAATCAACGCTGAGAAAGCCCATCTTTTCCCAAAATTCCTTCGATTTAACCCTCGGATTGGTCTTGATTGGAAGTCCCAAACTTTTAGCAAACTCAACTAAGGCACTTCCATACCCTTTTCCTTGATATTCAGGGATAACCTCAAGTTTCCACAACTCCAAATAATTTTGCGGTGGATAAAAATAGCGATCATATTTTTCATTAATTTCATATAAGCTCATGCGGGCAATTAACTTATCCCCAAAATAGATTCCATAAAAAGGAGATTTGCTATTGTCCTCAATAATATTTGCTTCTAAATCCTCATGCATTGATAATTCTTGTATTCCATATTCTTTAAACTTTTTAAATTCTTCAAGTGTCTTGAAGTTAACTCTTAGGTTTTCTACTGATATTGTCAAAGAAATACCTCCTTTAGAAGTTACCATGAAATATTGAATGTAAAACGAATTACCAATAAAAATTTTCTAATATAACAAAATAGCTAAAAAAGCTGATACACATTAGTAAGCGCTTCCTTTAAATGTGAAAGATCTTCTAAAAATATTATACCAATGGTTTATCAGGAAATGAAAGAAAAAAGTTCAAAAGATTCTAAATATCAATATTGCCTGTCTTTAGAAAGCGCTGTTTACAAGCAATTTTATAGGAAAAAAACAAATACATTTGGTAAGATATTGCTATAGTTAAGGAAGAAGGAATAGTCATGAAGATTGGGATAATTGGTGCCGGTTCCATTGGATTGCTTTTTGCGGCATATTTGAGTAAAACTAATCATGTTGTCATCTATACAAAAACATTGGAACAAGCTGAGGATATAAATAAACATGGAATTGTCCTGGTAAAAAAAGATGGTAAAAGTAACTATAACATAAAAGCATGCCCATTTGACCTATGGGAGGGTCGTGAGGATTTGACGATTGTGGCAGTTAAACAATATCAAGTAAAAGACGTCATTGAAAGGGCCGCAAAAATCAACACTAAGCCAAACGATATCTTGTTTTTACAAAATGGTATGAGTCATTTGAAATTGCTTTCGAAACTAGAGGGGAACAATCTATTTGTCGGAACGATTGAGCATGGAGCATATAAAGAAAATCCCTTTACAGTTAGACATAATGGGGAAGGGGTAACAAATCTTGCACTTTTCAGTGGTGATCGTACTAGTTTAACTTCATTTTCTTCCTTGGTACCTGATGGTTTTCCAGTTTCTCTTCATAATAATTATTATGAAATGCTAATTAGTAAATTAATTATTAACGCAGTAGTCAACCCATTAACAGCGATTCTTCAGGTACAAAATGGGATGTTAATAAAAAACGATTATTATTATGAAGTCTTAAAGGATTTATTTTCAGAAATTGTCTTTATATTAAATTTAGCAGATTCAAAAGTTTACTTTCGTAGTGTGATCAAAGTCTGCCAAAATACTGCTTTAAATCGTTCATCGATGTTAAAAGACATTGAAGCGGGTAGAAAAACTGAAATTGATGCGATACTAGGTTTTTTACTTGAGGAAGCGCAAAAACAAGAAAAACAGGCACCTATTATCAAAAATCTGTACCTTTTAGTAAAGGGAAAAGAAAATAATATGTAACAGAATTAGTAAAAAACACTCAAGCCTAAGCAAAGTTTTTTTTATATTTCACTTGTAAATGCTATACTCGTTAAGAATACTCATGTTTAGAAAGGAAGTACAATGAATGGAGATTGTTAATCTCTCTTTACCTGCAACAAACCGATTTGCCTCAAATTATTTGAAACAAACGGAAGAAATACAACCTTTTTTTCATTATCGTTTTGACCAATCTTCCGATGATTTGGAGAGATTAGCGGAATTAAAAAATAGATCTTTTCCACGAAAAGAATTGGCACAGCATATCGAAAACTTTATGGAGCATTTTCCATCCTCTCCTTCTATTAAGGATTCCATTGAAAAACTTAAACAAGACAATAGTGTTGTTGTCATTGGCGGTCAACAAGCGGGAATTCTTACTGGCCCTCTTTATACCTTACATAAAGTGATTTCAATTATTAAATTGGCAGAGGAAAAAGAAAGACTATTAAATGTGCCAGTAGTACCAGTATTTTGGATTGCAGGAGAAGACCATGATTATCAAGAAGTAAATCATGTATATATCCCCGTTGAGAAAAAGGCAGATAAGTGGATTTTTCCTCAAAAAGTTTTACAAAAGAAGATGGTTTCAGATATTCGTGTAAATAAAGAAATCGCTCAAACTTGGATTCGGCACTTCATCGAAACTTTTGGAGAAACAGAACACACAAACAAGCTTTTAAGCTTTCTTGAAAAACAACTTGAACAGTCAACAACGTTTGTAGACTTTTTTGCAAATATTATAATGGAATTATTTAAAGATTCCGGCCTCCTGATCGTTGATTCTGGAGATGAAAATCTAAGGCAATTGGAGAAGGATATTTTCACTAATCAAATAGTGCATCATGATTCCATCACATCTTTGTTACTTGAGCAGCAAAAACAAATTCGTGATCAAGGTTTTCCAAATGCAATTGAAGCGAATGACAGATTAGCAAATCTTTTTTATTATGATCAAAGGCTAAATGAACGTATTTTACTTGAATTCGACCGCCAAAAAGACCTTTTTGTGGGGAAGAATGGTTCGATTGCTTTATCAAAAGCTGAGTTAGTGGAGATAGCGTCGGGTGAACCTTCCAAATTAAGTAATAATGTCGTTACAAGACCATTAGCGCAAGAATGGCTTTTCCCAACGATTGCCTTTATTGCCGGCCCTGGAGAAATAGCTTATTGGGCTGAGTTAAAACTGGTTTTTGAACATTTCGGACTAAAAATGCCTCCTATTGTACCGAGATTAAATATTACATTTTTGGATGGGTCGGTTGAAACCGACATGACAGAATTAAATTTGGATTTACAGAATGTCCTGATTCGGGGGACCGACGAAGAACGAACACAATTTCTTCAATCTATAAGGGATCAAGAGGTAGCTGAATTATTTACAGAGATTAAGCAAGAACTGCAAACCCACTATCGAAAGGTCGAACAAAAAACAGCACAGCTTGATCGTGGGCTTCTTCCGCTTGTTTCAAAAAATGAAAACAATTTGCTTCAGCAAATTGCCTTTATGGAAGGGAAGCTTGAAGAATCCGTTAAATTTAGGCACCAAATAATTTTAAATAAATATGCCCGCATTGATTTGGCATTAAGGCCTGATGGTTCTCCGCAAGAAAGGGTTTGGAATATTTTTTACTATTTAAATCAGTATGGATTAAGTTTTGTGAATGACTTAATGGAGTTGAATTTCGCCTTTGATGGAAACCACAAGGTCATAAAGATATAGAAAACTTCACCCTTTGGTGAAGTTTTTCTTTTTTAAAAGGAATTTCCAGGTGTTAGAAAGAATTAATATAAAAAATAGGTGGAGGAAAGTGGGGGATTGTGGTACATTTTATTTAGAAAGTGGGGGTAGTGGGTATGTTCATGGGTGAATACCATCATAGCATCGATAATAAAGGCCGATTGATCATCCCCTCCAAATTTCGTGAAGACCTTGGAGAAATGTTTATTATTACTCGCGGTCTTGATCAATGTTTATTTGGTTACCCATTATCAGAGTGGAAAATACTTGAAGATAAACTCAAGGGGTTACCACTAACAAAAAAAGATGCCCGCGCTTTTACTCGGTTTTTCTTTTCAGGTGCAACGGAGAGTGAACTGGATAAACAAGGGAGAGTGAATCTTCCTGGACCCTTGCTTCAATATGCAAAATTAGAAAAAGATTGTGTGATTTTAGGAGTTTCCAATCGAATTGAAATTTGGAGCAAACAGATTTGGGAAGACTACTTTATACAGTCGGAAGAGTCATTTGCCGAAATTGCTGAAAATATGATTGGTTTTGATATATAATGGGAAAGTTGTTTTTATCGAAACCAAGTGCGTTCGATTGGAAGGGTGAAAAAATGTTTGAACATAAGACAGTACTATTAGAAGAAACAGTGAACGGATTAAATATTAAACCTAATGGAACATATGTGGATTGTACATTAGGCGGTGCAGGACACAGTTCCCTCATCCTCTCAAAGCTTGGGCAGGATGGCAGATTAATCGCCTTTGATCAGGATGAGATAGCCATTGCCAATGCAAAGGAAAGGTTAGCAGCTTACAGTCAGCAGCTAACTGTCGTAAAAAGTAATTTCTTATATTTAACAGAAGAACTTAATAAGCTGGGAATTGAGCGTGTTGATGGAATTTTGTACGACCTCGGTGTGTCTTCACCACAGTTAGATACACCTGAAAGAGGCTTCAGTTACCATCATGACGCACCACTCGATATGAGAATGGACTCTGATGCAGCATTGTCTGCTTATGATGTAGTAAATGATTGGCCATATGGAGATTTAGTTCGTATCTTTTTTCGTTATGGGGAAGAGAAGTTTTCAAAACAAATTGCCCGAAAAATTGAAGCTGCAAGAGCTGTAAAGCCAATTAAATCAACCGGAGAACTGGTGGAATTGATAAAAGACGCTATTCCAGCTCCAGCGAGAAGAAAAGGCGGGCATCCGGCAAAACGTATTTTTCAAGCGATCCGTATTGCGGTAAATGATGAATTATCCGTATTTGAACAATCCTTACAAGAGGCTATCGAGCTTTTAAACCCAGGTGGGAGGATCAGTGTCATTACGTTCCATTCTTTAGAGGACAGAATCTGCAAGGCAACCTTTAAAAAGGCAAGTGAAACTCCAGATTTGCCCCCAGGCCTTCCGATAATTCCTGAAGAATATAAACCCGTATTAAAACTTATTACGAGAAAACCAATAGGTCCATCTGATGAAGAATTAGAGATCAACAACCGAGCTAGGTCGGCAAAGCTTCGGATTGCCGAAAAACGATAGAAAATTGACATTTCAGGAGGGGAAAGAATGAGTAATCTTGCCAGAGAGCTAGAGCAACAGCAAAAAGAACAACAAATGCAGGACATTCAAAAACAAAAAAGGGCAGTAAAGAAATCTTGGTTAACCCCTGGAGAGAAATTTCTCAGTTTAGCATTTGCTGGGTTAGTTTGTCTTGGTGCGGTTCAGATGATCTCTAATCAAGCTAAGATTTATAAAGTTAATGAAGATATTCAGAAGGTCCAATCTTCCATCAATGATCAACAAAAGGTAAATGGCGATTTGAAGGTCCAGGTAAGCAAATTAAGCAACTATAACCGCATAGCGGATAAAGCTAAGAAAATGGGACTTGAATTAAATGAAAATAACGTTAAGGTAGTGCAGAGTAAATGATAAAGAAGCAAAAAAATATGAATGTCGGAGCAGCGATATTATTTTTAATATTCAGCCTGCTCTTTTTTATATTAATCTACCGTTATTTTTCGATTCAAATCTCAGGAGAAGTGGGCGGTGAGCCCTTAGCGGCAAAAGCCAAACAAAAATACAGCAGGGTGGGGGTTGTCGAAGCCCAAAGAGGAACAATTTTTGATCGAGTGGGTGAGGCTGTGGCTGAGGATAGCTCTGCCTATACCCTTATTGCAATTTTAGATAAAAAAATGACAACCAATCCTAAAAAACCTCAGAATGTTGTAAACCCGCAAGAAACGGCATTGGAGCTGTCCAAATATATTCCGATAAGTGAATCGAAAATATACAGCATTTTAACTCAAAAAAACAGATTTCAGGTGGAATTCGGAAAAGCCGGACGGGATATTGATTTTGAAACCAAACAGAAAATAGAGAAGCTACACTTACCGGGAATTACGTTTACACGCAGTTCAAAGCGTTTTTACCCAAATGGGATTTTCGCTTCACACCTAGTTGGTTATGCAGAGCAGGTTGAGCAAAAAGATGGATCGTCTAAGACAGTAGGAAAAATGGGGATTGAAAAACAATATAATAAAGCTTTAACAGGTACAGATGGGAAGATTGATTATGAAAGTGATATTTGGGGATATATTCTGCCGAACAATAAACCCAAAGTGACAGCTGCGAAAGATGGTAATGATGTTTATTTAACGATCGATAAAAAAATTCAAACTTTCGTTGAAGATGCAATGAATACGGTCGATAAGGAATACAAACCGAAAATGATGGTTGCAATTGTCGCAGATCCAAAAACAGGAAATGTTTTAGCTATGGAGCAGAGACCGACATTCGACTCAAATACTAGAGATGGAATTGATAAAGCTTGGCAAAATGAAGCCATTACTCCTTTTGAACCGGGATCCACAATGAAGATTTATACGCTGTCGGCTGCGGTCCAAGAAAATGTTTTTAACCCGAATGAAACGTATCAATCAGGTTCTTACCAAGTAACCCCTAAAAGTCCAGCCGTTCATGACTGGAACATTTCGGGTTGGGGTGCTATAACGTACTTGGAAGGGGTCCAAAGATCTTCAAACGTTGCCTTTGCTAAATTAGCTAATGAAAAATTAGGATTTGATAAATTCAGGGAGTACTTGACTAAATTTGGTTTAGATAAGCCAACGGGAATTGAACTTCCGAATGAAGCAGGTGGACAGATTCCATTTCAATATCCAATTCAAAAAGCGACAACCGCCTTTGGACAAGGAGCAGCGATTACACCAATGGAACAAATCCAAGCAGCAACAGCGGTTGCAAATGATGGTAAAATGATGAAGCCGAATATAGTGGAAAAAATTGTTGATCATGATACAGGTAAAGTAATAAAAAAGACCAAACCTGAAGTGGCTGGTACACCAATTTCTGCCGAAACGGCGAAAACAGTACGTGACATTCTCGAAACAGTCGTAACCTCACCAAAAGGGACAGGAAGCCGCTATAAAATAGATGGCTATAGTGTTGCTGGTAAAACAGGAACTGCGCAAATTCCTGGGCCAGGTGGAAAATATTTAACCGGACCAAGCAATTATGTATTTTCATTTATGGGTATGGCTCCAAAGGATGACCCAAAGCTTTTGGTCTATGTTGCCGTACAACAGCCAAAAATTGATGATTATTCAAAAGGATCGATTCCGGTTTCAATGATTTTTGACCCTGTTATGAAAAATAGTTTACAGTATTTAAATATTCAGCCATCAAGTGCGGGGAAAGCTACAACCAATAAGCTGACTGATTTAACAGGAGAATCAGTTGATGCTGCAGCCAAAGACCTGCAAGGTAAAGGGTTCGAAACGGTAGTTGTTGGTAAGGGAACGAAGGTGGAAAGTCAATTACCTCTAGAAGGGACAACGATTCTTGAAGGCGAGAAGGTTATCCTTCGCACAGATGGGGACCCCATTGCCCCTGATATGACAGGATGGTCTTTAAGGGATGTCATGAAAGTGGCGAAAATTTCTGATTTAAAGTTAGAAACTGACGGCAGCGGCTATGCTGTAAGCCAAACGATTGCACCAGGAGCAGTCCTTCATCAAGGAGATCAGTTAAAGGTTGCCTTTGCGCTTCCAGATCAGCAAAAAAATGATTCATCAACTAACTCAGATAAAGCAAAACAATCAGGACAATGATTGTTAAATTGTTAAGCTGTTCTAAACAATAAGGGTACAAGCATATACATGAACGTGAAAAGGAGGCTCGTTCATGTATGCGTGTATCTAATGTAACCGTTAGGAAACGGTTAATGATTGCATTATTCATAGGTATTTTGGCCTTTTTTGTGATTGACGTAAGACTAGGCTATGTTCAATTTGTCCTTGGAGATATGTTAACGGGCATGGCAAAAGGTTCGTGGAGCAGAAATATTCCTTTTGAACCAAAACGTGGTGAAATTGTTGATCGTAATGGAGTTCCATTGGCAACTAACGTAAGTGCACCAACAGTATATGTTGTTCCAAGACAAGTAAAAGACCCTGCTGTAACAGCAGAAAAACTAGCATCTGTTTTAAACATGTCGAAGGAAAAAGCGTATCGGGATATCACCAAGAAATCATCAATGGTTACGATTAAAGAAGGAAAGAAAATTTCTAATGCCAAAGCGAAGGAAGTTAATGCTCTTGGGCTTCCTGGTGTCTATATAGGGGAAGATTCTAAACGTCATTATCCATTTGGGACATATTTATCACATGTTCTCGGTTTTGCCGGTGTAGATAACCAAGGGTTAATGGGGCTTGAGCTTTATTATGATAAAGAGCTAAGCGGCAAAAAAGGCGCTGTTAAATTTTACGCTAATGCCAAAGGTGAACGGATGAAAAATATGGCGGATGATTATGAACCGCCAGTAAATGGTCTCAATTTAAAGCTGACGATCGATACAAAGATTCAAACCATCATGGAAAGAGAGATGGAAATTGCTCAGGCAAAATATAATCCTGATGGTATCGTTGCAATTGCGATGAATCCAAATAATGGTGAAATATTGGGGATGTCAAGCAGACCAAGCTTTGACCCTGCTAATTTCCGAAATGTGCCGCAAGAGGTTTATAACCGAAATCTACCAGTCTGGTCAACGTATGAGCCTGGTTCAACATTCAAAATCATCACGCTTGCTGCTGCTTTAAATGAAGGGAAGGTGGACTTAGATAAGGAACATTTCCATGACCCTGGTTTTGTTGAGGTCGGCGGAGCAAGACTGAAGTGCTGGAAAAGAGGAGGACATGGAGATGAAACCTTCCTACAAGTCGTACAAAACTCCTGTAACCCTGGGTTTGTTAATTTAGGTGAAAGATTAGGAAAAGATACTTTATTTAAGTACATTAAAGATTTTGGATTTGGCCAAAAGACAGGGATAGACCTGCAAGGGGAAGGAACGGGGATTTTGTTTCCTTTGAATCGAGTTGGTCCGGTTGAATTGGCAACGACTGCTTTTGGTCAAGGGGTATCGGTAACACCGATTCAACAGGTAACCGCTGTGGCAGCTGCGATAAATGGCGGTATTCTTTACAAGCCCTATATCGCTAAAGAACTGATTGACCCTGTCACAAAAGAAGTTGTAATGAGAAACTCGCCAGTAGAAAAAAGAAGGGTTATTTCCGAGGAAACTTCGAAAAAGGTTCGTTATGCCCTAGAAAGTGTTGTCGCTCAAGGTTCAGGGGGAAAGGCCTTTATTGATGGTTACCGAGTAGGAGGTAAGACAGGTACTGCTCAAAAGGCAGCAAACGGAAGATACTTGGAAAACAACTATGTACTTTCCTTTATTGGTTTTGCTCCAGCAGATGACCCGCAGCTTGTTGTTTATGTTGCCGTTGATAATCCGAAAGGTACTATCCAATTCGGTAGCCAGGTTTCTGCACCAATAGTCGGAAATATTATGAAGGATGCACTGCCAGCACTCGGGGTGAAGCCTAGAACGAATCAAATGGAAAAGAAAATGACGGTATTAGATACTCCAATGGTCCAGGTTCCAGATTTAGTGGGTATGACCAAAGTAGACATAATGGACCAAATGGTGAATTTAAGAATCGATGCCAGCGGTTCCGGTGACGTTGTTGTGCGCCAATCTCCTGAAGCAGGAGCAAAGGTGAAGGCAGGGTCAACGATTCGTTTGTACTTTGATAAAAAAGAGTAAATTCGAAAGTAAACAAAAAGGCGGTCGGAAAAATTTCCGCCGCCTTTTTAACTTTTTAATACCTTTATTTCCAATTTTTAAAGAGGTTAGCGTAAAAAGTAATTTTCATGTAAAATAAGGGAGGACTTCATAGGTTATGGGTAAAAAACCCATATATTGTGACGAGAGGATTTGAGAAAAATGAGGTTACAAGAGCTGCTCAAAAGCTTGCATTCATTAAGCCCTTTAACAGAGGCAAACCCGGAGATTACTTCAATTGAAAATGATAACCGGAAGGTGCAACAAGGGAGCTTGTTTATTTGTATAAAAGGTTATACAGTGGATGGTCATGATTTTGCCCAATTAGCAGTTGAAAACGGCGCTTCAGCAATCTTGGCAGAAAGACCATTAAAACTAGATGTTCCAGTGTTAGTTGTGAATGATACCAAGAGGGCGATGGCTGTTTTAGCTGATACGTTTTATGAGCATCCGACCAAACAGCTTCATCTAATTGGAATTACTGGTACAAACGGGAAAACAACCACAAGCCATTTAATTGAAAAGATTTTTTCAGATGCTGGTAAAAAAACTGGTTTAATTGGAACGATGTATACAAAGATTGGCGATGAGATTCTTGAAACGAAAAATACAACACCTGAAAGCCTGACACTTCAAAAAACGTTTAAAAGTATGGTAGACGCAAGTGTTGAAGCTGCGGTTATGGAAGTATCATCCCACGCACTCGACCTGGGAAGAGTCCATGGTTGTGATTATAATGTGGCAGTATTTACTAATCTGACCCAAGACCATCTTGATTATCACCATACAATGGAAGAATATAAACGAGCTAAAAGCTTATTGTTTTCGCAGCTTGGGAATACCTATGATGTAAAGCATCCTAAGTTTGCTGTTTTAAATGCAGATGACCCTGCATCCGAGACATATAAAAAATCAACTGCAGCCCATGTTGTTACATATGGAATTGATCAAAATGCAGATATAAAAGCAATTGATATTGAAATGACCTCCAGTGGAACAAGGTTTATCCTTCAAACATTCGGTAAGCATCTTCCAATGGAGATCCAGCTTATTGGGAAATTTAGTATCTATAATGTTCTGGCAAGTGTGGCTGCTGGTCTTGTTTCGGGGATACCGATTGAAAGAATTATCGGTTCAATCGAAAATGTTAAAGGCGTTGCCGGCAGAGTCGAATTAGTGAATGCAGGTCAAAACTTTACTGTCATCGTTGATTATGCGCATACCCCAGATAGTTTGGAAAATGTTTTAAAGACCGTTCAACAATTTGCGAAAAGAAAAGTTTTTGTTGTCGTTGGCTGTGGAGGGGATCGGGATCGAACAAAACGTCCATTAATGGCAAAAATTGCTTGTCAGTTTGCTACAGATCCGATTTTCACCTCAGATAACCCTAGAAGTGAAGATCCTCTGGCAATCCTAAAGGATATGGAAGAAGGTGTTCACGGAGAAAATTATTTGGTCATTCCTGATCGAAAACAGGCTATCGACACTGCTATTCAAAATGCCGCTAACGGAGATGTTATTTTGATAGCCGGAAAAGGTCACGAAACCTACCAAATAATCGGCAAGCAAGTACATGATTTTGATGATCGTCTCGTAGCTAAAGAAGCCATAATGGGGAAAAAGTGAAATATTACTTATTAAAAAAAGAAAAATAGATATAAATAAGATGGAGAATAAAGTTAAAATGGAAAATACAAACTTATTGTTTAGAAAAATTCTTAATCAATTGAAGGGTACATATGATAGAGCGGTAATGCCTAACAAAGTATCAAATTCAAGCAATGGAAGGAGGGGGTAAAATGCTAGCACAAGTTATCTTTTTCACAATAATATTAGCATTTTTAATCACCGTTTTACTTTCTCCGGTTTTTATTCCCTTCCTAAGAAGGTTGAAATTTGGACAAAGCATTCGTGAAGAAGGACCGAAGTCGCACCAGAAAAAGTCTGGTACTCCAACAATGGGCGGTGTCATGATTTTATTATCAATTGTGATTTCGACACTCGTTATGACTGGAAAGTTTTCTGAACCAACAGTTAAAACCTTTCTGCTAATTTTTGTTACATTAGGTTTTGGGTTATTGGGATTTTTAGATGATTTTATTAAAGTTGTGCTAAAAAGGAATTTAGGTTTGACTTCCAGACAAAAACTCCTGGGTCAAATCATCATCTCAGCAATCTTTTATTTGATTTATAAACATAATAACTTTTCTACTGATGTTCGCTTTGGGGATTATTCGATTGATTTAGGCTGGCTCTTTGTGTTCTTTATTATTTTCTGGCTTGTAGGATTTTCAAACGCAGTTAATTTAACGGATGGTCTGGATGGCTTGGTCTCTGGAACGGCAGCCATTGCATTTGGGGCATATGCGGTGTTAGCATGGAATCAATCGCAATATGAAGTGGCTATTTTCTCCGTTGCCGTTGTCGGAGCAGTGTTAGGATTTCTCGTTTTTAATGCCCATCCGGCAAAGGTTTTCATGGGAGATACTGGGTCACTGGCTCTTGGCGGAGCAATTGCCACGATTGCCATTTTAACAAAATTAGAAATTTTATTGATCATCATTGGAGGAGTATTTGTCATTGAGACACTCTCTGTTATTTTGCAGGTTGCCTCCTTCAAAACAACAGGAAAGCGAATTTTCCGCATGAGCCCATTGCATCATCATTATGAGTTAAGCGGCTGGTCTGAATGGAGAGTAGTCGTAACCTTCTGGAGTGTTGGATTGTTATTTGCCATTATAGGAATCTATATCGAGGTGTGGTTGTAAGTGAAGCAGATTAAAACGTATCATCATAAAAAAATTCTTGTTCTTGGTTTAGCCAAAAGTGGTGTTGAAGCTGCTGCCCTTTTGCATCAGCTTGGAGCGTTTGTAACGGTCAATGATAAAAAACCTCTATCAGAAAATCCTGAGGCTCAGAGCCTCTTGGAGCAGGGAATCAAAGTGATTTGTGGAGACCATCCCATTGAACTTCTCGAGGAAGGGTTTGAACTAATCGTGAAAAACCCTGGTATTCCTTATACGAATCCAATGATTCAAGGCGCACTTGAAAAAGAGATCCCTGTTATTACCGAAGTGGAGCTGGCCTATCAAATTTCTGAGGCTCCTTTTATCGGTATAACGGGTACAAATGGAAAAACGACAACAACCACTTTAGTCTATGAAATGCTAAATACAGGTAATAAACAGCCATTGATTGCTGGAAACATCGGAAAAGTTGCATCAGGTGTTGCCCAGAAAGCAACAAAAGAGAATACAATTGTGATTGAATTGTCGTCATTCCAACTTATGGGAATTCACACGTTTAATCCACATATTGCGATTATTACCAACCTTTACAGTGCTCATTTAGACTATCATGGTACAAGAGCGGAATACATAGCAGCAAAGGCAAATATCACTAAAAACCAAACTGCTGCTGATTACCTAATTGTGAATGCAGAACAGCCGGATGTTATGAATATTGCAAAGTCATCAAAGGCCAAGATTGTCCCTTTTTCTGCTAAAAATGAATTGGCTGAAGGTGCATATGTTAGCGATGGTTGGCTTTGTTTTAATGGAGAAAAGGTTATGCAAATTGAAGATATAGCGCTTCCGGGTGCACACAATCTTGAAAATATTTTATGTGCGATGGCAGCTGCGAAGCTTTCTGGCGTTGCTAATGAAGCAATTAACGAAGTGCTGCGAACATTTACTGGGGTAAAGCACCGATTGCAATATGTTGCTGAGGTTTCCGACAGAAAGTTTTACAACGATTCAAAAGCTACTAATATACTAGCAACTGTTAATGCCTTAGCAGCTTTTAAACAGCCTATCATTCTTCTTGCTGGGGGCTTAGACCGCGGAAATGAGTTTGACGAGCTTATTCCCTATTTAAAAAATGTGAAAGCTCTTATTACTTTTGGGCAAACTGCACCAAAAATAGAGCGTGTGGGGAAAGAGGCAGGAATAAAACAAATCATCCATGTCGATAATGTTGACAAAGCTGTGCCTGTTGCATACCAGCAATCCGCTGCGGGGGATGTAATTTTATTATCACCTGCTTGTGCAAGCTGGGATCAATATAAAACTTTCGAAGTCAGGGGAGACATTTTTATCGAAGCTGTGCATAAGCTTAAGTAAGGGCTTGTCTTTAACAGATTCTATTGGGTGTAACTGACTTTAAGGCCCTAATATTGCGTCTTCGAGGTGTGGTATCGGTGCCGACAAAGAGAACAACTCCTGATTATATTTTATTAATTGTAACACTTACACTCCTGACAGTGGGACTAATCATGGTATACAGCGCGAGCGCAGTGTGGGCAGAGTATAAGTTTCATGATTCATTCTTCTTTGCGAAAAGACAAATGCTGTTTGCAGGAGTAGGAATTGCGGCAATGTTTCTTATCATGAATGTCAATTACTGGACATGGCGGACACATGCCAAGACAATCTTAATTGTGTGCTTTGTTTTACTGATTCTTGTCCTAATCCCAGGTGTGGGAAATGTCCGAAATGGATCAAGGAGCTGGATTGGTGTTGGAGCTTTCTCGATTCAGCCTTCTGAATTCATGAAATTGGCGATGATCGCATTCTTGGCCAAATACTTATCAGAGCGGCAAAAGCTCATTACCTCCTTTACAAAAGGACTTATTCCATCATTAGGATTAGCTTTTGCCGCCTTTGCAATGATTATGCTTCAACCCGACCTTGGAACGGGTACGGTAATGATGGGAACCTGTGTTGTCATGATATTTATTGCAGGTGCAAGAATTAGTCATTTTGCTGCATTAGGTTTAATGGGGGTTGCTGGGTTTGTTGGATTAATTATTTCAGCTCCATATCGGATGAAAAGAATAACGTCTTTCTTAGATCCTTGGTCAGACCCATTAGGAAGCGGCTTCCAAATCATACAATCATTATATGCAATTGGACCTGGCGGGCTGTTTGGGCTTGGTTTAGGGGAAAGCCGCCAAAAGTTTTTTTACCTGCCAGAGCCACAAACCGATTTTATTTTTGCCATTCTATCTGAAGAGCTGGGTTTTATTGGCGGTTCCTTTGTTTTACTGTTATTTTCCCTCTTGTTATGGAGAGGCATAAGAATTGCTCTTGGAGCTCCTGATTTGTACGGCAGTTTCCTAGCCGTAGGGATCATTGCTATGGTTGCCATCCAGGTCATGATTAATATTGGTGTTGTCACCGGATTAATGCCCGTAACGGGAATTACTTTACCATTCTTAAGCTATGGCGGATCATCGCTAACCCTTATGCTCATGGCTATCGGTGTTCTGCTAAATATTAGCAGATACGCAAGGTATTAATTTTTATAAATTATTCAATACCCTGTTCTAAACAGGGTTCTTTTTGTTTAAAGCTGAAATAAGATGTTCTATAATGGATTACGCATTGTTACATTTCTCTAACATTCTTTTTTCAGACCCGTTTTTTTCTTCTATTTTATAGTAGAATGGGTTGGGTCAAAAAAGTTCTGTAATTTTTTATTGGAGTGGTTGGTATGAAAATAGTGATTAGCGGCGGCGGAACAGGAGGCCATATCTATCCTGCCCTTGCCCTTATCAGAGAAATTCAAAAAGAAACAAAGGATGCTGAATTTTTATATATAGGAACGACAAATGGGCTGGAAAGTAAACTTGTCCCGAGAGAAAATATTCCTTTTAAATCCATACATATAACAGGCTTTAAGCGTAAACTTTCATTTGAAAATGTAAAAACAGTTTACCGATTTTTTAAAGGGGTAAGTGACAGCAAAAAAATATTGAAGGAATTTAAAGCAGACGTTGTCATTGGTACTGGAGGCTATGTCTGCGGGCCTGTTGTTTATGCGGCAGCTAAGCTGAAGATTCCAACAATCGTTCATGAACAAAATAGTGTTCCTGGTTTAACTAATAAATTCTTAAGCCGATATGTAAATAAAATTGCGATTTGTTTTGAAGAAGCAAAGGACTATTTTCCTGCGGATAAAGTGATATTTACAGGTAATCCACGGGCAACAGAGGTGATTGGACAGGATGGTATTCGCGGCCGACTCTCTGTTGGACTGAGCACAACGTTGCCGTCTGTGTTAATTTTTGGAGGAAGCCGCGGGGCAAGGCCGATCAATGAAGCGGTTGTTAAATCTTTATCAGATTTCAGCAAAAAACCATATCAGGTTCTTTATATCACTGGAGATGTCCATTATGAAGCTGTAAAAAAGGAAGTAGAGCTTGTCGGGAGTCCTGAAAATGTGATTATTAAACCATTTGTCCATAATATGCCGGAAGTTCTCGCTGGAATTGACTTAGTTGTATCAAGAGCAGGGGCAACAACACTAGCAGAATTAACTTCACTGGGGATTCCGAGTATATTGGTTCCAAGCCCATATGTAACAAATAATCACCAGGAAAAAAATGCTCGTTCACTTTCTGACCATGGTGCCGCTGAACTTTTGCTGGAAAAAGATTTAAACGCAAAGACCCTTATTAAGCAAATCGACTCGATTTTATTAGATAAAGATAAGTTAAATGCAATGAAAACAAAAGCCAAAAAGATGGGTGTCCCCGATTCAGCTCAAAGACTGTTTCATGTGATCAAACAGTTAAAAAAGTAGGATGTGTTCAAGTCATTGGTGATTTTTTAACCTGTTGATTGGAGCGGAGGGCACTTGACTCCTCGAAAATGCTATCGCATTTCCTTCGTGCGTGGGCGGATTCGAGGATGCTATTCAATGTCCTGCGGGAGTACGGGGCAGGGGAGACCCCACAGGCGCTTATGGCGCCGAGGAGGATCCACTTATACCCAGGCGGAAAGCAAGTGCCTGGAGCGGAAATCAACAGCCAAAGTTACATATCCAATAAATGAAAAACAAAAGTAGCCCAATTGAATCCCGGGCATAAACTAAATTAACCAACAAAAGAAAGAAAGGGAGGTTAATACATGGACGAAATAATCAAAGAACTGCAAGCATTAAACATCGGCATTGTTAAACAAAATGAACCACTATCCCAATATACAACAATGAAAATTGGCGGGCCTGCTGATTTGTTTATTGAACCTTCCTCCGTCGAAAGCTTACAAAAGGTTATGGGAATTATAAAAGCACACAATATAAATTGGAGAGCAATCGGCAGAGGATCCAATCTGCTTGTTTCAGATAAAGGGATTGAAGGAGTCGTTATTCGTTTAGGTGCAGACCTGGCAGAGGTTGAAATAAACGGAGACAAAGTTAAAGTTGGAGGCGGCTACTCACTTGTAAGCCTTGCAACAATGATTAGTAAAAAAGGTTTATCAGGTTTGGAATTTGCCAGCGGAATTCCAGGTTCTGTAGGCGGTGCAGTTTATATGAATGCAGGAGCACATGGATCGGATATCAGTAAAATTTTAACCAAAGCACATATTTTGTTTGAAGATGGAATGATGGAATGGCTATCAAATGAGGAAATGGAATTTTCATACCGAACTTCTATTTTACAAAAAAAACGTCCAGGTATTGTGGTAGAAGCTGTTTTTAAGCTCGCTCATGGAGACCGCACTGAAATTGTAAAGACCATGCAAAAAAACAAAGATTATCGTAAAGAAACACAGCCATGGAATTTTCCGTGTGCAGGAAGTATCTTTCGCAATCCCCTGCCGAGTTTTGCAGGAAGGCTGATTGAGGAAGCCGGGTTAAAGGGCTTCTCAATTGGCGGTGCAAAAATATCGGAAATGCATGGGAATTTTATCGTCAATGCAGGGAACGCTACCGCACAAGATGTACTGGATGTGATTCAACATGTAAAGGATACGATCTTTGATTTGTATCAAATCAAAATGGAGACAGAAGTGGAAATAATCGGCAGAAAATAACAGGAAATAAATCTCACTAATTACCAATAATGTGGTATAATTACTCATTATCAATGGCTAAAAATGCGTAAAAAGTTGAATGACGGCATGAAATATCGTGCCGTTGTTTTCGCATTAAGAAGGGATCCTTCGAATTTGAATAAAATGGTTGGACAAGCTTCCACGGCAAATATGGTGTGCAGGGAGGGGAAATATGGAAAAAGAAAATGTTGTCTCCCTTGAGGAACGAATCCCAAAGTTAAAGCAGCAGAGACGCAGAAAAGCAAATAGAAGGTTGATTTTTCTTTTAGTCTTATTTTTTGCTCTTATCGTTATTGTTGCCTATATTCAATCACCATTAAGTCGGGTTAAGGCTATCACTGTTAAAGGAAATGAATTTTATTCAAGCCAAGAAATTATCCAGAAAACAGGGATATCAAAAAGCACAAATATCTGGACGGTAAAGAAAAGTGAAATTGCCGCGAATCTTGAGCATCTTCCAGAAATCAAAACAGCAGATGTAAAAATGAACTGGCTTAATTCAATTGAGATTAAGATAACTGAACATAAAAAGCTAGCCTACTTGAAAAAGGATTCTTTTTATTACCCTGTTTTAGAAAACGGTGCTATTTTGGAAAATAGAAAAACTGGCAGGGTTCCCATTAATGCTCCTATTTTAATAGGCTTTAAAGAAGGAACGGCTCTTAAAGAAATGTTAAAAGAGATGGGGAAATTACCTAAAGTTGTTCTTAATTCTGTTTCGGAAATTCACTATGAACCTAGTAAAACGGATCTGTTCCATATTACATTATTCATGAATGATGGTTTTGAAGTGAGTGCCTCAATTAAAAGCTTTTCTGGAAAAATGGCTCATTATCCTTCCATTATAAGCCAACTGGACCCTAGTAAAAAAGGCATCATTGATTTAGAAGTGGGCTCCTATTTTAAGGCTTATGCACCAGCAGCAAAAGGGGAGGATCCTGTTGAAAAAGATAAGAGTACAAAATAGGTATTTAGTTTTATCGTTTGTATGTCTTGTCCTTGGATATTTGCTGGCTTATTCCTATCAATTAACCCAAAAGGAAAATGAATCCAAAACAAATAAACTTTCCGACAAACAATGGGAAAAAACAATTGCACTGAGGAATCAACTTAACGATCAAGAAGAAATGAATCGAAAGCTCGAAAAAGAATTAAGTCAGAAACAAGCAAAAGTGTTGAAAAATGAACAGGAGCTATCAAAGGAAACGCAAGGTAACTATAATTTTGCCGAGGATGCAGAAAAATATCGGATGTTTCTAGGTCAAGTTAAGGTTCAAGGTAAAGGTGTAAAAGTTACCTTAGCAGATGGGGCATATAATCCTAAGGACCCAAATGTAAACAATTATCTTGTTCATGAAATGCATGTTTTTAAAGTGGTTAACGAGCTTTATATTTCTGGTGCATCTGCAGTAGCCATAAACGGACAAAGATTGACAAGCCGCTCCTATATAGTTTGTAATGGTCCAGTCATTACGGTGGATGGAAACCAATACCCTGCTCCATTTGTCATTACAGCCATTGGCGACCCCGATATATTATCAGCAGCATTAAACCTTACAGGCGGGGTAAGAGATCAGCTAGTACAGGATAATATTATCTTTAAAATGGAGAAGCAAGATGATATTGTGCTGGACCCAATCCTAGGAGGTTAGTTTAAATGCCTTAAGTGTCCACGTAAGGAAAATAAATGGTGTGGGGAGAAATAAGTGGACAAATCAAAAAAAAAATTTAGTTTTGTTATCATTACATTTATTATCGGTTTTATGATTGCGGTCCAATTTCAAACGGTTCAAAAGCCAATTGAGCGAGATACAAGGGATATATGGCAATTGCGAGAAGCACTTTTAAAAGAAAAAGAATTGGAAACCAATTTATTAAAGGAAATCCGATCGAATGATGAAAAAATAGATTCATATGAGTCGCAAAAA
Organism: Neobacillus sp. PS3-12; assembly: GCF_030915385.1. Taxonomy (GTDB): domain Bacteria; phylum Bacillota; class Bacilli; order Bacillales; family Cytobacillaceae; genus JAEVLT01. The sequence goes on from NZ_CP133268.1 coordinate 4,205,439, forward strand.
AAGCAAAGTAAAGAACAAACTTTGAAAAATACTTTACAGGAACTAAAGGCTGAAGCCGGGATGACTGAAGTTAATGGTCCGGGAATTATTCTAAAAATAGAACCGGTCATGGAAAATATCAGACTTGGTGAACCAGTAACAAAAGTGATTTCCCCTGACTTATTAAAGAGACTTTTAAATGAATTGAATATGTATGAGGCCAAGTATGTATCCATTGATGATCAAAGGGTAATTAATACCACCGTTATTCGTGATATCAATTCAGATACAAAAATTGATGGTCATACGATCAAAAGCCTTCCGATAGAGGTAAAGGTTATTGCTGAATCAAAGCAAAAAGCAGAAAAACTATATAATCGGATGCAAGGTTCAAAATCAACAGAGGAATTTTTTATCGATAACTTAAAGTTGACCATTTCACCGCCAAGTGAGAATATTACGATTCCTGCCTATGATAATCCTATACATATCCGTTACATGGAACCTGTGAAAGACACTAAAGGAGGCAAATCATAAATGTGGCTGCCAATTTTGGGGTTAATCGTTGGGATTATTCTTGGGCTGATCACCGATATTAGAATACCCGAAGAATATTCCAATTACTTATCGATTGCCGTACTTGCTGCTTTTGATACATTATTTGGGGGAATAAGGGCTTATTTGCAAAATATTTACGATGATAAAGTCTTTGTTTCAGGTTTCTTTTTTAATATTGGACTTGCTGCAAGTTTAGCTTTTCTAGGTGTTCATCTTGGTGTAGACTTGTATCTGGCGGCTGTTTTTGCTTTTGGCGTTAGGTTATTTCAAAATATAGCCGTGATCAGACGAATATTATTGACAAAATGGTCAACAAACCATGAAAAAATAGAAAAAAAGTAATTTTTTTTAAAGGGAATAGTTTAGTTGTGACGAATATTTTTATAAGATAAGCGTAGATACGAAAAATTAAACTTAGAGGATTTGTTGTTCTTTTTAAGGAAGGATAAAGGAGGTGCCAAAGAATGAACAGCAATGAAATTTATGTTAGTCTTGACATCGGTACGTCCAGTGTAAAGGTCATCATTGGAGAAATGGTCAATGATACTCTCAATATTATTGGCGTTGGTAATGTCAAGTCACAGGGATTAAGAAAAGGATCTATTGTTGATATAGATGAAACCGTTCATTCAATAAAAAAAGCAATTGAACAGGCTGAAAGAATGATTGGTATGGAAATCAGGCAGGTTATTGTTGGAATACCTGGTATTCATGTTTCCCTTCAGCCTTGTCATGGTGTGGTAGCTGTTTCAAGCCAAAATCGGGAAATAACGAATGAGGATGTTGTCCGTGTAATCGATGCAGCACAAGTAGTCTCGATCCCGCCAGAACGAGAAATTATTGGGGTTGTGGCAAAACAATATATTGTTGATGGACTTGATGAAATCAATGATCCTCGTGGAATGATCGGTGTCCGCCTGGAAATGGAAGGCACCATTGTAACCAGTTCTAAAACCATATTGCATAATACACTCCGTTGTGTTGAACGTGCTGGCTTGGAGATTTTGGATATTGCTCTTCAACCGCTTGCAGTGGGTTCTTTTGCGTTATCAAAGGATGAGCAGAATTTAGGTGTAACACTACTTGACTTAGGCGGCGGTTCCACAACAATCGCTTATTTTGAGCAGGGCCAGCTTAAGGCTGCAAGCGTTATTCCAGTAGGTGGAGACCACATTACAAAGGATATTTCAATTGGTCTTAGGACCTCTACAGAGGATGCTGAAAAAATTAAAATAAAGCATGGACATGCTTTTTATGATGATGCATCAGAAGAAGAAATATTCAGTGTTCCAATTATTGGAAGTGATCAACATCAACAATTTAACCAGCTTGAGATTTCTGATGTTATTGAAGCAAGAATGGAAGAAATTTTTGAACTAGTTTTTCAAGAAATGAAACGAATAGGTATACGGGATTTACCAGGGGGATATGTTTTAACTGGTGGGGTGGCCAATATGCAAGGGGTGCTTGAACTTGCAGAAGAGATCCTGCAGGCTAGAGTGCGTATAGCGGCTCCCGATTATATTGGTGTTCGAGAACCACAATATACAACGGCAGTTGGATTGATTAAATATGCCTATAAGAATGCTAGATTACCAGGAGGGCACTCCTTGGAACCATCACCTGTTACTGTTGCGGAAACGGTAGAAAAGCGGATTCCTAAACAACAGCAGCAACAACCTAAAGTAAAGCCAGAAAAACATCCGGAAGAAAAAATGTCATCGAAAGTGAAAAAATTCCTTAGTACCTTTTTCGAATAATCAAAAAGTGTAAAGGGCTATCGATGAATTAGGAGGATTTGTCATGTTAGAGTTTGATACAAATTTAGATTCTCTTGCTACCATAAAAGTCATCGGGGTTGGCGGTGGTGGAAATAATGCGGTGAACCGAATGATCGAGCACGGCGTTCAAGGTGTTGAGTTTATCGCTGTCAATACAGATGCTCAAGCATTAAACCTATCTAAAGCAGAAGTAAAGATGCAAATAGGTGCCAAATTGACCAGAGGTCTTGGAGCTGGAGCAAATCCTGAGGTTGGGAAAAAAGCAGCAGAAGAGAGTAAAGAACAAATTGAAGCTGCCTTAAGCGGTGCTGATATGGTATTTGTTACTGCAGGAATGGGAGGCGGAACAGGAACAGGAGCAGCCCCTGTTATCGCTCAAATTGCCCGAGATCTTGGGGCATTAACCGTTGGAGTTGTTACAAGACCATTTACTTTTGAAGGAAAAAAACGTGCTAATCAAGCTTCTGGCGGAATTGGAGCCATGAAAGAAGCAGTTGATACTTTAATTGTCATTCCAAATGACCGACTGTTAGAAATTGTGGATAAAAGTACACCAATGCTTGAAGCTTTCCGTGAAGCGGATAATGTTCTTCGTCAAGGGGTTCAGGGTATTTCTGACTTAATTGCTACCCCTGGTCTTATTAACCTTGACTTTGCTGACGTAAAAACGATTATGTCAAGCAAGGGTTCTGCATTAATGGGTATAGGAGTGGCCGCAGGTGAGAATCGTGCAGTAGAAGCAGCTAAAAAAGCTGTCAGCTCACCATTATTGGAAACTTCAATCGATGGTGCTCAAGGGATCTTAATGAATATTACAGGCGGAATGAATTTAAGCCTATATGAAGTTCAGGAAGCTGCTGATATTGTGGCTTCGGCTTCAGACCAAGAAGTAAATATGATTTTTGGTTCAGTTATCAATGAAAACCTTAAGGACGAAATTATTGTAACTGTTATTGCTACTGGTTTTAGAGAGGATGTAGCACAACCTAAAATCACAAGGCCTTCATTCGGACAACCTAAATCCAATATTGGTGTAGTAAAAAGAGAACCGAAACGAGAAGAACCGCAGCAAGAACCACAACCACAGCGGACATCTTCTTCATCACAGGAAGATGCATTGGATATTCCAACCTTCCTGCGCAATCGTAACCGCAGAAGATAAATATGATCGTAAAAAAGGCATAGCCCATCAGGAGCTATGCCTTTTTATTTGTTAGCTGTGTTAAAGGAAATTGGTGATTTTTTAAACCTGTTGATTGGAACGGAAGGCACTTGACTCCTGCGGGAGTACGGGGCAGGGGAGACCCCACAGGCGCTTTAAGCGCCGAGGAGTCTCCCGGGCACGCCCGCGGGAAGCATGTGCCTGGAGTGGAAATCAACAGCCAAATTTAACACAGCCAATTGTTTATAGAACAAAATATATCAGACAAAATCCGCATAAATTTCTGATTTTTTGTTAACAGAAACTGACAGTATTAGCATGAAAGATACGATATACTTTTCCCTAAACAGAAAATAAAAATGATAGAAAGGTCGATGACAAAAAGCAATTTGGGGGTTACTGCGGGGGATTAAACATGACTGTTTATTTGGATGTTATTTGGTTGTTAAACTTTTTATTTGATAGCCTGCTCCTTTATTTAACAGCCTTATTTCTAAAGCGTAAGATTCGCATTTGGAGGCTGGCAGCCGGTGGTTTCATCGGATCTATGATCATCATCCTTGCGTTCACACCAATCAGCAGTATGACGAACCATCCAATCAGCAAATTCATTTGTTCAATCCTCATGATTCTTACAGTATTCGGCTACAAAAGATGGAGTTACTTCTTCAAAGGATTGATGACACTGTATTTAGCTACTTTTTTACTTGGAGGTGCACTAATTGGAGCACACTATTTTATTCAATATGATTCCAGATTAACAACAAGTGTAATCCTTTCAAGTGCTCAAGGTTTTGGTGATCCAATCAGCTGGCTTTTTGTGTTACTTGGCTTTCCGATTGCATGGCATTTCTCTAAAACCAATATAGAGAGTTTGGAAATGGTAAAAATCCAATATGATCAAATTGTTGACGTTAGCGTTTCAATTAATGGAGATGTTCTAATTTTTAAAGGGTTAGTTGATAGTGGTAATCAGCTTTATGATCCATTGTCGAAAATGCCTGTGATGTTTGTTTCGATAAAACAGCAATTTGAACAGGTCTCTGAGCCGATAAAGATGCTAGCAAATGATGGAGAGGCAGTGATTATGGGCAGCTTAGAAATCCCGACAGAATGGCAAAACAGGCTAAGAGTCGTTCCGTATAGTGTGGTTGGACAAGAGAGACAGCTGATTGCAGCGATTAAACCTGATCAGATCGTAATCAGCAAGGACAATGACCAATACATGTGTGAAAAAGGACTCGTGTCATTTACGATGCAGCAGCTTTCCGCTGACAACGCTTTTGAATGTATTGTACATCCTAAAATGCTGACGGGGTCACGGGGCAGCAAGGATTCAGAGAAGGTAAGCTAATATTACTATACTCAGGAAATACGCAATTTAGAAGGAGGAACATTCATGAAAAAGTGGCGGCTTCACCTATCATATCTTTGGTACAAAATTCTTATTAAGCTTGGAATTAAAACCGATGAAGTCTATTATATTGGCGGAAGTGAAGCATTGCCGCCTCCTTTAAGTAAAGATGAGGAGGAACTATTATTAAAAAAATTGCCTAGCGGAGATAAGGCTGCTCGCTCAATCTTAATTGAAAGAAATTTAAGATTAGTCGTTTATATTGCGAGAAAGTTTGAAAATACAGGGATAAACATTGAAGATTTAATCAGTATTGGAACCATCGGTCTTATCAAAGCGGTAAATACCTTTAACCCTGAAAAGAAAATTAAGCTTGCTACATATGCATCAAGATGTATTGAAAATGAAATTCTAATGTATTTGCGCAGGAATAATAAGATAAGATCAGAAGTATCTTTTGACGAACCATTAAACATTGATTGGGATGGGAATGAACTTTTACTATCCGATGTTCTTGGAACAGATGAGGATATTATAACGAAGGATCTTGAGGCAAATGTTGATCGAAAGCTGCTGACAAAAGCATTACATCAACTCTCTGACCGTGAAAAACAAATAATGGAATTGCGTTTTGGCCTCGCAAATGGCGAAGAAAAGACACAGAAGGATGTTGCCGACATGCTTGGTATCTCGCAATCATATATTTCGAGACTGGAAAAAAGAATCATAAAAAGACTCCGTAAAGAATTTAATAAAATGGTTTAATCAAAAAATATTTTTAAAAGTAAAATGGCATAAACTAGGGAATTTTACTATATTTCTATAATTTTTAGCTGTCTTAGGGCTTAGGACAAGTGCATATTTTTCCTTCTCAAGGAGATACTGTTTTTTGTACAGCAACTCCTGTGAGGAGGGAAAAAGGGTTTGACTCGAAATAAAGTTGAAATTTGCGGTGTCGATACATCAAAACTTCCTGTTTTAAAGAACGAAGAAATGAGATTACTCTTCAAGCAAATGCAAGCGGGCGAGATTAGTGCCCGTGAAAAACTGGTCAACGGAAACCTGAGACTTGTTTTAAGTGTCATCCAACGATTTAATAATCGGGGCGAGTTTGTTGATGACCTGTTCCAGGTTGGCTGTATTGGACTTATGAAATCCATTGATAATTTTGATCTAGGTCAGAATGTAAAGTTTTCTACCTACGCAGTACCAATGATTATTGGGGAGATTAGACGCTACTTGAGGGATAATAATCCGATCCGTGTTTCCCGTTCACTCCGCGATATTGCCTATAAGGCATTACAGGTTAGGGAACGGTTAATGAGTGAAACCTCCCGCGAGCCAACGGCTGAAGAAATTGCTAAGGTTTTGGATGTCCCGCATGAGGAAATCGTTTTTGCCCTTGACGCTATTCAAGATCCTGTTTCTTTATTTGAGCCTATCTATAACGATGGGGGAGACCCGATCTATGTGATGGATCAATTAAGTGATGAAAGAAATAAAGACACACATTGGATTGAAGAATTAGCGTTAAAAGAGGGAATGAGAAGGTTAAATGACCGAGAAAAGCTAATCCTCAGGAAACGTTTCTTTCAAGGAAAGACACAAATGGAAGTCGCTGATGAAATTGGAATCTCGCAAGCACAAGTTTCAAGGCTTGAAAAAGCAGCTATTAGACAAATGAATAAGAATATACAAAGTTAATGACTAAAGCTGTCCAAAAGGGCAGCTTTTTCAGATTGTCGAGAAAGGGCATTTCCCTCGGCAATTTTTTATTTTGTTATCGATTTAAAATACCAAATTGATTGATGGTTCCTGCAAATGGGCCTATTGATTTCCGCTTCGGGCACTCGCTTTCCGCAGGGAGGCACGCCTGCGGAAAGCGAAGTGCCTGGAGCGCCAATCAACAGACATGTTCAATGCGGTGATTTATTGGAAGCTTTATTTTTTTCTAAAGGTTTTATTAAAGCTGAAGAATCATATATTTTCTATAGTACACTTTTCGGGGAGGTCACTTAATGGTTAGAATATCTGAATTTCAAATAAAAGATGTTGTGAATATTTCCGATGGAAAAAAACTAGGTAATATTGGAGATATTGATATTAACTTAACAACTGGAAAAATTGAGGCAATTGTTATTGGAAAAAGCGGAAGGATGCTAGGGCTTTTTAGCAAGGATGAAGATATCGTTATACCGTGGCGCAATATCTTAAAAATTGGAGAAGATGTTATTTTGGTAAGATATTCAACAGCTGATAATACAACTTCAGACCTTGTGAATGATTAACGTATTGTTGGTGACAATAACCATTTCTTTAGCGAATTATGGTAGACTATAGAAAAACATAGAGAGGTACTTTCATGGAACCATTTGTTTTACAGCAAGAATCCCTTTTTCTTATCAAAAATTGGACGGACCAATATAAGAATTTAGTCGCAGGAATGACGACTAAAAATGAAGGCTACAGTAAAGAAGCCTTTAATAGTTTGAATCTTGGTTTTCACGTTGGGGATGTGCTCATAGATGTTTGTACAAACCGTCAAAAAGTGGCAGAAGACGTTGGTTTTCCGTTGGAGCATTGGGTGGGTGCCGAACAAATCCATGAAAAGCAAATTCAGAAAGTAACCAGGGCTGACAGGGGAAGAGGTTCTAATCTTTATGACACCTCTTTTAAGGGAACAGACGGTTTTTACACGGATGAAAAAGGGATATTATTAACATTATGCTATGCTGATTGTGTTCCGCTCTTTTTTATAGCCCCTGAATGGGGAATGATCGGTGCTGCACATGCGGGCTGGAAAGGCACTGTTAAGCAAATTGCAGCAGAAATGGTCGAGCTTTGGGGGATGGAGGGAATTCGTCCCCAACAAATATTTGTCACAATAGGCCCATCAATATGTAAAAAATGTTATATTGTAGATAAACGTGTTATCGATTTAGTTCAAAATATACTAGTAGATGTCGAAGAAAAACCATATAATTTAGTAAAAGAAAATGAATATTGTTTAGATTTACGTGAAGTGAATCGGCTTGTGCTGCAAAAAGCGGGAGTGCCCAATGAAAACATCTCCTCAACTGGATACTGTACCAGCTGCGACCAAGATAAATTTTTCTCACATCGCCGCGACCATGGCCGAACAGGAAGAATGTTAAGTTTCATTGGTTGGAAGGAGGATTCTTGTTTTTGATGAAAGTTGCTGTAAAACTTGAAGTGATAAAACAACAAATAAATGAAGCCTGTCAAAAGGCAAACAGAAATCCAGAGGAAGTAAGACTCATTGCTGTCACTAAATATGTAAGTGTTGAAAGAGCTATGGAAGCCCTTGAAGCAGGTGTTACAAACCTTGGAGAGAATCGTGATGAAGGACTCTTAGCAAAATGGGAAATCTTACAGGACAAGCCTGTGTGGCATTTTATCGGCTCATTGCAAACCAGAAAGGTTAAAAATATTATTAACATAGTAGATTATATCCATTCTCTGGACCGTTTGTCCCTTGCTGAAGAGATTAGTAAACGGGCTGGTAAACCGATAAAATGTTTGATTCAAGTAAATGTTTCTGGTGAAGAGTCCAAGCATGGAATGGAAGCGGATGAAGTGCTTACTTTTGTTAAACAGCTAAGCGGGTTAGAAAATATTCAAATCGAAGGCTTAATGACAATGGCTCCGTTAACAAGTGATGAAGGTGTTCTTCGCAGATGTTTTCGGCAGCTAAAAGAGTTAAGAGATGAAGTGCAGGCGCTTCATTTAGCTTATGCACCATGTAAAGAACTTTCAATGGGAATGTCGAATGATTTTTCGATTGCAGTTGAAGAGGGGGCAACGATGATTAGAATTGGTACAGCCCTTGTCGGTGATGAGAATTAGGAGGTGTCAAAATGGGGATTAAATCAAAATTTAAATCATTTTTCTTTTTAGAAGATGAATATGATGAACCAGAAGAAGAATATCAAGAGGAACTGGAACCTATGATCAAACATCAAAAACAACAACAACCTGTTAAACAGGCTGTAAAACCGCAAGCCCAAAATGTAGTCAGCTTGCAGAGTGTCCAAAAAGCATCGAAGGTTATTTTAGTAGAACCGCGTGTGTATTCCGAAGCGCAGGAAATTTCAGACCATTTAAAGAATCGCCGAGCTGTGATTGTGAACTTGCAGCGCATTGAGCATGATCAAGCAAAACGAATTGTTGATTTTTTAAGCGGGACGGTTTATGCCATTGGGGGAGATATCCAAAAAATAGGCCCAAGTATTTTCCTCTGCACACCTGATAATGTTGAAATTTCTGGGAATATTTCGGACTTAATTCAGGAGCATGATCTTCAAGATACGAGGTGGTAAATTAGAATGAATATCGTTTTTAACTTGTTAGTAGATGTCATTAATGTGTATTACTATGCATTAATTATTTATATCTTAATGTCATGGTTCCCTAATGCGAGAACTTCAAAAGTTGGTCAATTTTTTGCGAGAATTTGCGAACCATACCTTGAACCATTTCGAAAAATCATTCCTCCTCTGGGGATGATCGATATTTCCCCAATTGTGGCAATTTTCGTGTTGAAATTTGCTGTAAGCGGACTTGCACAACTTTTTAATTGGATTGCATAACTTTTTAAAATGAATACAGAGATGAGATTTTATCTCTGTGTTCTGCTATTTTTACGGGGAGTTTTTTAGGTCATGAATATATACCAACACTTCCGTCCCGAAGAAAAGGAATACATCGACCAGGTGTTAAATTGGCAGGACATGGTCGAAAGAACCTTCACACCTAAACTTACGGATTTCCTTGATCCAAGAGAACAGCACATTATGAAAATGTTGATTGGCGAACACTCTGATGTGAAATGTGAATTTTTTGGAGGAGACAAGAACGCAGAAAGAAAAAGAGCCATTATTATGCCTGATTATGAAAACGTAACAAAAGATGATTTTCAAATCAGTTTATTTGAAATTGACTATCCTTCAAAATTTATCACAATTGAGCATCCTCAAGTGTTGGGTACATTAATGTCAGTCGGTTTAAAACGCGGAAAGTTCGGTGATATCCTTCTGAAAGACAAAAGAATCCAATTTTTTGTCTGCGAGGATGTGGGTAGTTATATTGTTGGACAAGTACAGTCCATTGGGAGAGCATCTGTCTCCTTAGTGGAGCTGGATCTTGAAAGTGCAATAGATTCCGGAGAACTATGGGAAGAAGATACAATTACCATCTCGTCGCTGAGATTGGATACGGCTTTATCGGGTATTCATCATTTGTCCCGCCAAAAATCCCAAGTATTGATTGGATCAGGCCTTGTGAAAGTAAACTGGATAATAACGGAAAGTCCTTCATTTGAGTGTCAAATGGGTGATCTTATCTCTGCCAGGGGATTTGGCCGTGTGAAAATCTTGTTAATAGATGGGAAAACAAAAAAGGATAAATGGCGGATCACGATTGGAAAACAAAAATAAATTTTTTGCAGTTGAAGGAAAAAAATGAAATTTGTCGAATGAATGTATATACATAAATTTTTAGACAAAGGATTATGGAGGTGGCATCATGCCATTAACGCCGTTAGATATACACAATAAAGAATTTAATAAGGGCTTTAGAGGATACGATGAAGATGAAGTAAATGAGTTTCTTGACCAAGTAATTAAGGACTATGAATTAGTTCTGCGCGAGAAAAAGGAACTTGAAGAACAACTCTCAGATATGAAAGACCGTTTAGGTCATTTTTCAAGTATAGAAGAAACATTAAATAAATCAATTATTATTGCGCAAGAAGCCGGAGAAGAAGTAAAGCGAAATGCACAAAAAGAAGCAAAACTTATTATTAAAGAAGCCGAAAAAAATTCAGACCGAATTGTAAATGAATCTCTTTCTAAAGCAAGAAAAATTGCGCTGGAAATTGAGGAATTGAAAAAACAGTCAAAAGTATTTAGAACTCGTTTCAAAATGTTGGTTGAGGCTCAGCTTGATCTGTTAAATAATGATGATTGGGATCATTTGCTGGAATATGAATTGGATTCCACTGAATTAAAAGCATCTGAAGCAGAAGATTCATTAGCTTGACGTTTTTGTTTGTTTCGCATATAATTTTTTAAACAGTAAAATAGAATGGGCATTGACGTTGAAGGGGACAGTACAATTTTTCAAATAACTTTTTAACAGCGAATCGGGAATGGTGGGAGCCCGAAAAAAGGTGAAAAATTGGAAAATCACCCTGGAGTTCCAAACTGAAATCAATTGAGAGTAAGTTGCGGCGAGTTATTCACGTTACGAATGGTCATAAGAGGATGGCAGAAAGACTGCCGTCTATCAGGGTGGTACCGCGGGAATAAACCTTCTCGTCCCTATATTGGGATGAGAAGGTTTTTTTATTTGATTTTTAGTCTATTCTGTTGACAAGAGTGAAATACAGGAGGAAGAATAAATGGAGTATAAAGATACGTTATTAATGCCGAAAACCGATTTTCCGATGCGTGGTAATCTTCCACAAAGAGAACCGGAAATTCAAACGAAATGGGAAGAAATGAATATCTATCAAAAAGTACAGGAGCGGACAAAGGGACGTCCAATGTTTGTTTTACATGATGGACCTCCGTATGCGAATGGCGATATTCATATGGGTCATGCTTTAAATAAAATTTTAAAGGACTTTATCGTTCGCTTTAAATCAATGAGCGGCTTTCATGCTCCATATGTACCGGGCTGGGATACACATGGTCTTCCAATTGAGCAAGCCTTAACAAATAAAGGGGTAAAACGCAAAGAAATGACTGTTGCTGAATTCCGAAAGCTTTGTGAGGAATATGCACTGGTGCAAGTTGATAATCAACGTACACAATTTAAGCGTCTTGGTGTCCGAGGTGACTGGGAAAATCCATATATTACTCTTAAACCAGCTTATGAGGCTCAACAAATTAAGGTTTTTGGAGAGATGGCGAAAAAAGGCTATATCTATAAAGGGAAAAAGCCTGTTTATTGGTCACCATCCAGTGAGTCAGCACTTGCTGAAGCAGAAATTGAATATCAAGATAAACGTTCTGCATCTATTTATGTTGGCTTTAAAGTAAAAGATGGCAAGGGTGTTCTTGATACTGATACTGAAATCGTAATTTGGACGACAACTCCATGGACGATTCCGGCAAACCTTGGAATCTCCGTTCATCCGGATTTAACCTATGTCGTTGTGAAGGTAAATGATCAAAAGTATTTAGTGGCTGAAGCTCTATTAGAATCTACAGCGAACGAAATTGGCTGGGAAAATCCAGAAGTCGTTCAAAAAGTAAAAGGATCAAGCCTTGATAGGATCATTGCATTACATCCATTATATGGACGTGATTCACTTGTTATGCTTGGCGAGCATGTAACAACAGATGCCGGAACAGGCTGTGTTCATACTGCTCCAGGACATGGAGAAGACGACTTTTACGTTGGTCAAAAATATGGTTTGGAAGTTCTATGTCCTGTTGATGATAAAGGCTGCATGACAGAAGAAGCGCCTGGTTTTGAAGGCTTATTTTATGATAAGGCCAATAAACCAATTACCGAGGCATTAGAAAAAGCGGGTGCGTTATTAAAGCTTTCGTTTTTTACTCACTCCTACCCACATGACTGGAGAACGAAAAAACCTGTTATCTTTAGAGCAACTGCACAGTGGTTTGCTTCGATTAAAGACTTCCGTGAGCAACTTCTTGATGCTGTTAAAGAAACAAAATGGGTACCTGCATGGGGTGAAACCCGATTATTTAATATGGTTCGTGATCGGGGAGATTGGTGTATCTCCCGTCAGCGTGCATGGGGTGTGCCTATTCCAGTTTTTTATGCTGAAAATGGTGAAGCCATTATTAACGATGAAACCATTAATCATGTTTCATCATTGTTCCGTGAACACGGTTCAAATGTTTGGTTTGAACGTGAGGCAAAGGATCTTCTTCCTGAAGGCTTTACGCATCCTGGAAGTCCAAATGGAATCTTTACAAAAGAAACAGATATCATGGATGTTTGGTTTGATTCAGGTTCTTCGCATCAAGCTGTTTTGGAAGAAAGAGAAGATCTGCAGCGTCCAGCAGACCTTTATCTGGAAGGCTCAGACCAATACCGCGGCTGGTTTAACTCTTCCTTATCAACGGCTGTTGCTGTTACTGGGAATGCACCATATAAAGGTGTGCTAAGCCATGGCTTTGCTCTTGACGGTGAAGGCCGTAAGATGAGTAAATCACTGGGGAACACGGTAGTTCCTGCGAAAGTAATGAACCAGCTTGGTGCCGATATTCTGCGACTCTGGGTTGCATCAGTGGATTATCAGGCAGATGTGCGCGTTTCTGACGCTATTCTTAAACAGGTTGCAGAAGTCTATCGGAAGATTCGTAACACGTTCCGCTTTTTGCTGGGGAACTTAGCAGACTTTTCACCTGAAAAAGATGCAATTGAATATGATCGCTTACGAGAAGTTGATCAGTTTATGCTTGTAAAATTAAATAAATTAATCAAAAATGTTCGGAATGCCTATGAAAATTATGAGTATGCAGTCATCTATCATGAAGTAAATAATTTCTGTACCCTTGACCTGAGTGCCTTTTATTTAGACTTTGCCAAAGATGTTCTCTATATTGAGGCAAAAGATAACCATGAGCGCCGTTCCATTCAAACGGTTCTATATGAGTCACTATTGGCTCTAACTAAATTAACAGCACCAATTCTTGCTCATACGGCAGATGAGGTTTGGAAATTTATCCCTGCTGTTGAAGAAGACAGTGTTCAATTAACCGATATGCCAGAAGTTCAGGCACTAAAAAATGCGGAACAGCTTGAGGAGAAATGGAATGCATTTTTACGACTTCGTGATGATGTCTTAAAGGCACTTGAAGAAGCTCGGAACGAAAAAGTTATTGGTAAATCGTTAAATGCAAAAGTAACGTTATATGTAAGTGAAAAAACAGGAAAACTTCTTGATAGGATTCAAGAAAGTGTAAGACAGCTGTTTATAGTTTCTGATTTTGAAGTGGCCGGAACTTATGAAGATGCACCGGAAAATGCCTTGAAACTTGAAACTGCAGCAATTGTTATTTCAAAAGCAGAAGGCGAAACTTGTGAAAGATGCTGGACCATTACACCTGAAGTTGGTAAGGAGCCAGAACATCCAACACTTTGCCATCGCTGTGCCGAGGTCGTAAAACAGAACTATTCAAATCTTGCTTAATTCCAAAAAGCTTCCATGGGATTTATCCCAATGGGAGCTTTTTTTTGAAAAAAAATCCTTCCTGACTAATTGTTGCAGTCATTGTCAAATGTTTAAACGTGTCTGTTAAGGCTGAACGGAAATAATAAAATAACAATACATCTTGCGGAGGTAGACAACATGGATGCACTGCACGAAATGCTGTACGATGAACTCCGTCAAACTGAACAAGAAGTTTTACAATCACTGCAAAATAAAGATGCGAATCATCGATTAAAATCAATTTTGGAAGAAGAACTCGAAGATATTCAGTCAGCCATTAGAAAAGTAAAAAATGGAAATTATGGATTGTGTGAATTCTCTGGAGATTTAATTCCCGAGGAACTTTTAAAATCTGTCCCTACATTAAAGTCTGTTCATGATTTGGGGAATTTTAAGAGCTTTTATCGAAAACCGCTTTATTTTTAATGTACCATTTTCGTTATGGCCTTGAGTATGCTAAAATGCTAAGGAAGTATCCGAGAAGATGTGGAGGTTTTCTTAGTGTTTTATTACCTAATTGCAATATTGATTATTCTATTGGATCAGTTTACAAAATGGCTTATTGTCAGCAAAATGACCTTTGGTGACAGTATTCCAATCATCAATAATGTTCTTTACATTACCTCGCACCGTAACAGAGGAGCCGCATGGGGGATATTGCAGGGGCAAATGTGGCTTTTTTATGCGATAACACTAGTTGTCATTATTGCAATCATCTATTATATTCAAAAAGCAGCAAAAGGCAAGTGGCTCTTAGGAATCTCACTTGGTCTAATGCTGGGAGGAGCAATCGGTAATTTCCTCGACCGCGTTATCAGAAAAGAAGTTGTTGATTTTATTCACACTTATATTCTTGGCTATAATTTTCCGGTATTTAATATTGCGGATTCATCTCTTTGTATCGGTGTAGTGCTATTAATGATTGTGATGCTTCGGGACGAGAGAGAAACAAAGGAGAAATCTTATGGAGAAAATGGAACACATCATTCTTGAGGAACAAAAAGGAGACAGAATTGATAAAGCTGTTTCCATGCTTGATTCAGAATGGTCAAGAACACAGGTTCAGCAATGGATTAAAGAGGGGCATGTTCTCGTTAATGGAAGCCCCGTTAAGAGTAATTATAAATGTTCAATCAATGATAAGATTGAAATCTTCATACCTAGACCTGGAAGTGCTGGATGTTCTTCCAGAGGAAATGGACTTGGATATTTATTATGAGGACAAAGATGTCCTGGTTGTAAATAAACCGCGCGGGATGGTGGTTCATCCTGCACCAGGTCATTTAACAGGTACACTTGTAAATGGTTTAATGGCCCATTGCAAAGATTTATCAGGTATTAATGGTGTCTTAAGACCTGGAATTGTTCATCGAATTGATAAAGACACCTCTGGACTGTTAATGGTGGCAAAAAATGATATGGCGCATGAAAGCCTTGTGAATCAGCTTGTTGAAAAAACGGTCACAAGAAAATATAAAGCGATTGTTCATGGTGTGATTCCACACGATTTTGGAACAATCGATGCTCCGCTGGGAAGAGACCCAAAGGACCGCCAGAGTATGACGGTAGTAGATGATGGGAAGCATGCTGTCACCCATTTCCACGTCTTGGAACGATTTAATGCTTTTACGTTAGTTGAATGTCAATTGGAAACAGGACGCACACACCAAATACGTGTTCATATGAAGTACATTGGCTACCCGCTTGCAGGAGACCCAAAATATGGTCCGAAAAAAACGCTTGAAATTGACGGACAGGCATTGCATGCGGGAGTACTTGGGTTTACCCATCCAAGAAGCGGGGAGTATTTAGAATTTGAAGCACCACTGCCTGAAGATTTTAAACAGCTTCTCGATCAACTTCGAAAATAATGATTGACACAATAAACAATGTAAAGTAAGATAACAATAGTTAAATAAGCCTTTAAAATCAGTCCCGTGAGGCTGAGAAGGAAACGGATTATAATAGAGCGAGCTATGCTTCTATTTTGCTTTAATCATGTACCTCTCACCGCTCGGAATGGTGAGGGGTTTTTTTATGAAAAGGAGCAGGTGTAGACCATGACAGCTAAAGCACTTGTATTAGATGAGCAGGCGATTCGCAGGGCATTAACGAGGATATCCCACCAAATCATCGAAAAAAATAAAGGGATTGAAAATTGTGTTCTTGTGGGAATTCGCACACGAGGAATTTACTTAGCTAGACGTTTAGCTGAAAGGATAATGGAGATTGAAGGAAACCCAATTGCTGTTGGCGAACTTGATATCACTCTTTATCGTGATGATTTAACAAAGAAAACAGTGGATCAAGAGCCTTTAGTAAAAGGATCAGATATTCCTGTAGGGATAACCGATAAGATTATTATCCTTGTGGACGATGTTCTATATACAGGCAGAACGGTTAGAGCGGGAATGGATGCTCTTATGGATATTGGACGCCCTTCATCGATACAGCTTGCCGTGCTAGTTGATCGCGGACATCGCGAACTGCCAATTCGAGCGGATTATGTTGGAAAAAACATTCCAACTTCAGGCTCAGAAAAAATTGTTGTTGAGTTAGTTGAACTTGATAAAATTGATCAAGTAAGTATACATGACAGATAAATAACCCTTTTAATTGCAGTCCTGTGAGGCTGTCAAAGGGGAATGTTCCCAAAGCTTTTTCTTGGCGGATTCTACCTCTTTGTACATCAGCACACAAAGGGGTTTTTTATTGAAAAAAGGTTATTCTAAAAAGAACAAGCTTAAAAAAGCCCACAATGTAATCAAAATAGAGCTCGTGGGAACGTTATAGGAGGAGAACAAAATGAGTACCAAACCAATTCTTGAGGTTAATGAAATACCAAAACCTGGACAATGGATAACATTGAGCTTACAGCACTTATTTGCCATGTTCGGTTCAACTATACTTGTACCATATCTGGTAGGATTAAGCCCAGCACTGGCCTTAATTTCAAGCGGAATAGGAACGTTAGCATTTATTATCCTGACAAAATGGAAAGTTCCTGCCTATCTTGGCTCTTCCTTTGCATATATTGCACCAATTATTGCCTTAAAAGCACAAGGCGGTGCAGGAAAAGCAATGATTGCGACATTTGTTGTGGGTGTAGTTTACTGGCTGGTTTCGCTTATTATTAAAAAAGCAGGATATGAGTGGTTAATGAGATTGCTTCCACCTGTCGTTGTTGGTCCAGTTATTATTGTAATCGGTTTGGCATTATCGGGTACAGCAGTAGGTATGGCAATGGATAACCCTGCTGGTAAATATAGTCTTCTCTACTTTTCAGCAGCACTTGTAACCTTGGTTGCAACAATTATTTTCTCGGTTTGTTTCAAAGGAATGCTAAGTATCATTCCGATTCTTGCCGGAATTATTATCGGGTATATTTATTCAGTATTTATTGGAATCGTCAATTTTAAACCTGTAATCGAAGCTCATTGGTTTGAAATGCCAAAATTTCTCTTCCCGTTTGTGAGCTATAAAGTGAATTTTTCATGGGATATCGTCCTGATGATTGTCCCTGTTGCAGTGGTTACCTTATCAGAGCACATCGGTCACCAGCTTGTTCTTAGTAAAGTAGTTGGCCAAAACTATATAAAAGATCCGGGCCTTCATCGTTCCATTTGCGGTGATGGAACAGCAAGTATTATCTCAGCTTTAATCGGCGGTCCGCCAAAAACTACTTATGGTGAAAATATTGGTGTCATTGCTATCACTCGTGTATATAGCGTGTACGTCATTGCCGGTGCAGCAGTTGCCGCAATTATCTTTGGATTTATCGGTAAAATTACAGCATTGATTCATTCAATTCCAACACCTGTAATGGGAGGGGTATCCATCCTGTTATTCGGAATTATCGCATCATCAGGATTAAGAATGCTTGTCGACAGTAAAATTGATTTTGGAAATAACCGAAACCTTGCGATTTCATCTGTCATCTTAGTCATTGGTATTGGTGGGGCCTTTATTAAAATATCTGATCAATTTCAAATTCAAGGGATGGCACTAGCAGCCATTATCGGAATCATTTTAAATCTTGTCCTGCCTGGGAAACCGGATGTATCAGCAGATGATATGTTTGAAACTGAAACAGAAACTGAAAAAAAAACGATTAAAAAATTAGCATAGAACGAACCTTTTAAATACGTCCATGAGAGACATATAAGGGTGCAAAATGATATTTAGTTATAATTGTGTAAGGAGTGTTAAAGAACAACACCGGGACACAAAAACTACCGCACCCTAATCACTTGATTTAGGGTGCTTTTTTTAAACATTACGAAACATATGGGGGGATTTGGGATGAAACATTTACTAACTACAACGGATTTAAGAGTTGAAGAGGTGTTAGAAATTCTTTTAGAAGCGCAAGGCTTCGCAAATGGAATGGAATGGAATCCAAGCCGTCCTATGTTTGCTGCAAATTTATTTTTTGAACCAAGTACAAGAACAAAAAGCAGCTTTGAGATGGCGGAAAGAAGGCTTGGTCTAAATGTTATTCCGTTTGAAGTGAAAACATCCAGTGTTCAAAAAGGTGAGACTCTTTACGATACCGTTAGAACACTAGAGTCAATAGGGGTAAATACAGTAGTTATTCGTCACGAGCAAGACCGATACTTTGAAGAATTGAATGGTAAAGTTGGAATTCCAATCATTAATGCAGGGGATGGCTGCGGTCACCACCCGACCCAATCACTTCTTGATCTATTAACAATCAGACAGGAATTTGGCCGATTTGCGGGTTTAAAGGTAGCAATCATTGGAGATATCCGTCATAGCCGTGTTGCCCGTTCGGATGCGAATATTTTAAGAAGACTTGGGGCAGAGGTTGTTTTTTGGGCCCGGATCAGTGGTTTGATAAGGATATTATCGGCGATTGTAAGTACGAAACTGTGGATACAGCTATTGCAAGTTCAGATGTTGTCATGCTTCTACGCATTCAGCATGAACGTCACCATGAAAAAGAAAATATGTCAATAAATGATTATCACCAGCAATATGGTTTAACAGTAGAGCGAGAAAAAAAGATGCAACCAAGAAGTATTATCATGCATCCAGCTCCAGTTAATCGCAATGTTGAGATTGCAGACAGTCTCGTTGAGTGCGAGCGTTCCAGAATCTTTAAACAAATGCAAAATGGTGTTTTTGTGAGAATGGCAGCATTAAAAAGATCGCTTGAAAGCATACAACATGGGGGTATAAAAAATGAAACTACTTATTCAAAATACGCGCTACATAGCTAAAGAAGGAAACATACAACAAGGGGATATTTTTGTTGAGGATGGTGTCATTAAGCAAATTGGTCCTAACTTAGAACAGGATGCAGAACGAAAGATTGATGGTCAGGGACTCTTAGTATCACCAGGATTTATTGATTTGCACATACACCTCCGTGAACCGGGCGGTGAAAAGAAAGAAACAATTGCTACTGGAACGATGGCTGCTGCTCATGGGGGCTTTACAACGGTGGCGGCAATGCCAAACACAAGACCTGTTCCAGATTCAAAAGAACAAATGGAATCAATGCAAGCTCGAATTAAGGAAAATGCTAACGTTCGGGTTTTACCATACGGATCCATTACAATCAGGGAATTAGGCCAAGAGATAACAGATTTTGCAGGATTAAAAGCAGCTGGTGCTTTTGCCTTATCTGATGATGGTGTAGGAGTACAATCGGCTGGAATGATGCTTGAAGCGATGAAAAAGGCAGCAGAAAATGACCTTGCGATTGTTGCCCATTGTGAAGAAAATTCCCTGATAAACAAAGGTTCAGTCCATGAAGGTGCTTTTTCAAAGCAACAAGGTCTAAATGGAATTCCATCTGTTTGTGAATCAGTTCAAATTGCAAGGGATGTTTTACTTGCGGAAGCAGCAGGCTGTCATTATCATGTCTGCCACATCAGTACAAAAGAATCAGTTCGGGCTGTACGAGATGCGAAACGTGCTGGCATCCAGGTAACAGCGGAGGTTACACCGCACCATCTATTATTATGTGATGAAGATATTCCTGGGCTGGATGCAAATTACAAAATGAACCCGCCGCTACGGGGTGCCGAAGATCGTGCTGCATTAATCGAGGGCCTAATGGATGGAACAATTGACTTTATTGCAACCGACCATGCTCCGCACACAATGGAAGAAAAAAGTGAAGGAATGCAATTAGCACCATTTGGAATTGTCGGACTTGAAACTGCATTTCCACTGCTTTATACAAACTTTGTGCTTGAAAATAAAATGACGCTTGAGCAATTAATTGCTTATTTAACAAAAAGCCGGCTGATGCATTTGGCTTACAGTTAGGAACGATTGAAATAAATGCACCTGCTGATCTTGTTCTTTTAGATTTAAATGAAGAAAAATCCATTGATCCAAAGGAATTTTTATCAAAAGGAAAAAACACACCGTTCAATGGCTGGAATTGTAAAGGCTGGCCTGTTATGACGATTGCAGAAGGAAAAATTGCTTGGGAAAAAGGACGTGTCACAGTATGAAGAAACAATTAATTTTAGCGGACGGAACAATATTTATCGGAGAAGGCTTTGGCAGTGATGCAGATACAGTTGGAGAAGTCGTTTTTAATACAGGAATGACAGGATACCAGGAAATTCTTTCTGACCCATCATATTGCGGACAAATTGTTACTTTAACCTACCCTCTTATCGGAAATTATGGAATCAATCGAGATGATTTTGAATCGATTAATCCGGCAGTTCGTGGCTTTATTGTGAAGGAAGCTGCAGATTTTCCTTCAAACTGGCGTAATGAATTCACCATTGACGAATATTTCCGCATGAAAAAGATACCTGGGATTGCAGGAATTGATACACGAAAATTAACAAGAATTATCCGTCAATATGGAACATTGAAAGGGGCAATTTGCAGCATTGAAGAGGATGCCGAAAAGGTGTTGGAAGAACTGCGCAACAAAAGTCTGCCGACGGATCAAGTTCATCAGGTTTCAACGAAGAATCCATATCCTAGCCCTGGTCGCGGAAAAAGAGTTGTGCTTGTGGATTTTGGCATGAAGCATGGGATTCTTAGAGAATTAAATCAACGTGATTGTGATGTCATTGTTGTCCCTTATAATACAACAGCCGAAGAAATTCTGATGCTTCGTCCCGACGGAATTATGTTATCGAACGGACCTGGTGATCCAAAAGATGTTCCAGAAGCAATTGAGATGCTAAAAGGTGTTTTAGGGAAGATACCACTTTTTGGAATTTGTTTAGGACATCAATTATTTGCGCTTGCAAGTGGTGCTGATACAACAAAAATGAAGTTCGGTCATCGCGGCTCAAACCATCCAGTTAAGGATTTAGCGACTGGAAAAGTTGCAATCACATCACAGAACCATGGATATACAGTCGATCTTGACTCGATTGCAGGAACTCGATTAGAAGTTACACACATTGCTTTAAATGATGGAACGGTTGAAGGACTTAAACATCTTGATTATCCTGCCTTTACGGTTCAATACCATCCGGAAGCATCCCCGGGACCAGAAGATGCGAACTACTTATTTGACAAGTTTATGGAAATGATCGAATCAGCAAAACAGGAGGTTGGACAGCATGCCTAAACGTACAGATATTAAAACTATTCTCGTAATTGGTTCAGGACCGATTGTAATCGGGCAGGCCGCAGAATTTGACTATGCAGGAACACAGGCATGTATTGCTTTAAGAGAAGAAGGATACCGTGTTATTCTTATTAACTCAAATCCAGCAACAATCATGACCGATACAGAAATTGCTGATACAGTCTATATTGAGCCATTAACACTTGAGTTTGTCAGCAGGATCATCCGCAAAGAGCGACCTGATGCCTTGCTGGGGACACTTGGCGGGCAGAGCGGATTAAATCTCACGGTAGAATTAGCAAAGTCTGGTGTTCTCGAAGAATGCAGCGTAGAGATTCTTGGCACCAAGCTTACAGCTATTGAAAAAGCAGAAGACCGTGAGCTATTCCGCAACCTAATGAATGAATTAAATGAGCCAGTCCCAGATAGTGATATTATTCATGACCTTGAAGCAGCGAAGAAATTTGTTGAACGAATTGGTTTTCCAGTCATTGTCCGTTAGGCTTATACCCTTGGAGGCACAGGCGGAGGAATTTGCAAAAACCATGAAGAACTTGAGGAAATTGTTACCAGCGGATTGAAGAATAGTCCTGTTCACCAATGTTTACTTGAGAAAAGTATTGCTGGATACAAAGAAATAGAATATGAAGTTATGCGTGATTCCAATGACAATGCGATTGTTGTTTGTAACATGGAAAACATTGATCCAGTGGGAGTTCATACAGGGGATTCAATCGTTGTTGCCCCAAGTCAAACCTTGAGTGACCGAGAATATCAATTATTAAGAAATGTATCTTTGAAAATCATTCGTGCTCTTGGAATCGAAGGCGGCTGTAACGTTCAGCTAGCACTTGATCCATATAGTTTTAAATACTATATCATTGAGGTAAATCCAAGGGTAAGTCGTTCATCAGCGCTTGCTTCAAAAGCAACAGGGTACCCAATTGCGAAGCTTGCCGCGAAAATAGCAGTAGGACTAACGCTAGATGAAATGTTAAACCCTGTGACGGGGAAAACCTATGCAAGCTTTGAGCCAGCTCTTGATTATGTGGTGACAAAAATTCCACGCTGGCCATTTGACAAATTTGAATTAGGTAATCGTTCTCTCGGAACGCAAATGAAAGCAACGGGAGAAGTAATGGCGATCGGCCGCAACTTTGAAGAATCCCTGTTAAAAGCAATTCGTTCGCTTGAATCAGGTGTATTCCATTTTGAATTAAATGGGGCTTCAGATATTGAAAATGAGCTGTTGGAGAAACGGATCAAGAAAGCAGGAGATGAACGATTATTCTACATTGCTGAAGCGCTAAAACGTGGTGTGACCATCGATACGATTCATCAGTGGAGCCAAATCGATTTATTCTTCCTTCATAAAATGGAACGGATCATTAAGCTTGAAGCAGTGTTGGCTGAAAATCCTTTTAATAAAGACATCCTGCATGAAGCAAAGAAAAAAGGCTTCTCAGATAAAACGATTGCCAAGCTGTGGGGCGTAACCGAGCAGGCAATTTACGAATATCGTAAAGAAAATGGTATCATCCCTGTTTATAAAATGGTTGACACATGTGCATCTGAATTTGAATCAGAAACACCATATTATTATGGAACCTACGAAGAAGAAAATGAATCAGTTGTTACTGACAGAAAAAGTGTGATTGTCCTTGGATCTGGGCCAATTCGCATTGGTCAAGGGATCGAATTCGACTATGCAACGGTACACTCAGTAAAAGCCATTAAAGAAGCAGGCTATGAAGCAATTATTATCAATAGTAATCCAGAAACAGTATCGACCGATTTTAGTATTTCAGATAAGCTTTATTTTGAACCGTTAACGATTGAAGATGTCATGCATATCATCGATCTTGAACAGCCAATGGGAGTTGTTGTCCAATTTGGCGGACAGACTGCCATCAATCTTGCTTCCAGATTAGAGGCCAATGGTGTAAAAATTCTTGGAACAGGCCTTGAGGATTTAGACCGTGCCGAGGATCGTGATAAATTTGAACATGCCTTAAGGGAACTGGGCATTCCAATGCCGCTGGGAAGAACAGCCCTTTCCGTTGAAGAAGCACTTGTCATCGGGAAAGAAATTGGTTATCCGGTACTTGTTCGTCCTTCCTACGTACTTGGAGGCCGTGCGATGGAGATTGTTTATCGCGAGGAAGAACTCTTGCATTATATGGAAAATGCGGTAAAAGTAAATCCAGAGCATCCAGTCCTGATTGACCGTTATTTAACTGGTAAAGAAATTGAAGTAGATGCGATCTGCGATGGCAAAGATGTTTTAATTCCTGGAATCATGGAGCATATCGAGCGTGCCGGCGTTCACTCTGGTGACTCGATTGCGGTTTATCCGCCGCAAACACTTTCTGACCAAGTGAAACAGACGCTGGTTGATTATACACAAAGAATGGCAAAAGGCTTAAACATTATTGGACTTCTAAATATTCAATATGTACTCTCGGGCGGGCAGGTCTATGTGCTCGAAGTAAACCCTCGTTCAAGTCGTACAGTGCCATTTTTAAGTAAAATTACAAACGTGCCAATGGCAAAACTTGCAACGAAAGTAATCTTAGGCTTCTCCTTGGAGGACCAAGGTTATCATTCCGGACTTTACCCTGAGAAAGAAGGAGTGTTTGTTAAGGTTCCTGTCTTCTCGTTTGCCAAGCTAAGAAGTGTGGATATCACTCTCGGACCAGAAATGAAGTCAACTGGAGAAGTAATGGGTAAGGACTTTACGCTTGAGAAAGCTCTATATAAAG
This sequence comes from Neobacillus sp. PS3-12, assembly GCF_030915385.1. GTDB lineage: Bacteria > Bacillota > Bacilli > Bacillales > Cytobacillaceae > JAEVLT01. The sequence continues at coordinate 4,229,828 of NZ_CP133268.1, forward strand.
GGTTAGTTGCCTCAGGAATAAGCATCCAAAAATTTGGAACAGTGTTATTTACGGTTGCTGACAAGGATAAGCAAGAAGCATTAGGCTTAGCAAAACGATTTGTTGCCAATGGCTATCGACTTATGGCCACAAATGGAACGGCGGCCTTCTTAAAAGCCAACGGTCTGCCAGTTGAGGTAGTTGGAAAAATTGGTGCAGAAGGGACAACATTAATTGATGTCATCCATCAAGGCAAAGTCCAATTTATCATCAACACATTGACAAAAGGAAAGCAGCCAGAAAGAGATGGATTTGGAATCCGTCGTGAAGCAGTCGAGAATGGCATTCCATGTTTAACCTCTTTAGATACAGCAGATGCAATCTTAAGAGTAGTTGAGTCAATGAATTTTTCAGCAGAAGCCATGACTCCTGCAGAGAAGGTGGCTGTATTAGCATGAAACGGAAAGAAATATGTGAAGTGATCAGCCAGAAAGAAATCGCTGAAGATATTTATGAGTTGACTGTAAAAGGGGACTTTATTCAAGATATTGAGTCCCCGGGACAGTTTGTTCACATTAAAGTGGCAAACAGTCATGATCCATTATTAAGAAGACCGATCAGTATATCATCTTATAATAAAAATAATAAACAACTTACAATGATTTATCGCAAGGACGGTCGGGGAACGTCCTTGCTTGCTGAGCATGTTGCAGGGATGGACATTGATATATTAGGTCCATTAGGTAACGGTTTTCCAGTTGATGAGACTAAAATGGGCCAAACAGCCTTACTTGTCGGCGGTGGGATTGGTGTACCGCCTCTTTATGAACTTTCGAATCAGTTGAAAGCAAATGATGTGAAAGTAATCCACGTCCTTGGTTTTCAAACAGATTCTGTTGTCTTTTACGAACAGGAATTTGCCGCAAATGGACAAACCTTTATTGCCACGGTTGATGGTTCTCATGGAACAAAAGGTTTTGTTACCGATGTTATTGACCAGCAAGGTATTGAATTTGATGTTTTATATTCATGTGGACCGCTACCGATGTTAAGAGCGCTTGAACAGAAGTTCCCGAATAAAAAAGTATTTTTGTCATTGGAAGAACGAATGGGCTGCGGGGTTGGTGCCTGTTTTGCCTGCGTTTGTAAAACAAAGGACGACCCAGAGGGCACATCCTATAAAAAAGTGTGCAGTGATGGACCGGTATTTCGGGCAGGGGAGGTAGTACTGTGAGTCGTTTAAATATGGAATTACCAGGGTTAAAGTTAAAAAACCCGATTATGCCCGCATCAGGATGTTTTGGCTTTGGCAAAGAATATAGCCAATTTTACGATTTGAGCGTCCTTGGAGCCATTATGATCAAAGCAACAACGGTCGAACCAAGGTTTGGAAATCCGACTCCCCGAGTTGCCGAAACTTCAGCGGGAATGTTAAATGCTATTGGTTTGCAAAACCCAGGCCTGGATAAGGTAATGTCTGAAGAATTACCGCGGCTTGAAAACTATGATGTTCCGATTATCGCCAATGTTGCAGGGACAACGGAAGAAGATTATATTGAAGTTGCCCATAGAATTTCCAAGGCACCGAATGTCCATGCACTTGAATTAAATATTTCCTGTCCTAACGTAAAAAAAGGCGGGATTACCTTTGGAACAGTTCCAGAGATCGCCAAACAACTGACCTATAAGGTAAAACAAGTTTCTGAAGTTCCTGTGTATGTAAAACTGTCTCCAAATGTAACCGATATTGTCGAAATGGCAAAGGCAGTAGAAGCAGGGGGCGCAGATGGTTTAACCATGATTAATACCCTTGTTGGTATGAGACTTGATTTAAAGACTGGGCGGCCTATTTTAGCAAATCGAACGGGAGGACTGTCAGGTCCAGCAATTAAACCTGTGGCGATCCGAATGATTTATGAAGTCAGCCAGGTTGTTAATATTCCAATCATCGGCATGGGCGGTATTGAATCGGCTCAGGATGTGGTGGAATTCTTCTATGCAGGTGCAAGTGCAGTAGCCGTTGGAACAGCAAATTTTGTGGATCCTTTTGTTTGTCCAACGATTATTGATGAATTGCCCAAACTCCTTGAAAAATTGGGTTATGAACACATTTCGGAGTGTCAGGGAAGGAGCTGGAAGTAATGGATAAAGAGCTAATCGTTGCGCTGGATTTTGCAAATGCAGAAGAGGTTGTGCAATTTTTAAAGCCGTTTGAAAACCAAAAGCTTTTTTTAAAGGTTGGGATGGAGCTGTTTTATCAAGAAGGTCCATCCATTGTCCATTCATTGAAAGAAGCGGGCCATCAGATCTTTTTAGATTTAAAGCTTCATGATATTCCTAATACTGTAAAAAGTGCGATGAGGGGGCTTGCAGGCTTAGGGGTTGACCTAGTTAACGTTCATGCTGCAGGGGGCACAGAAATGATGGAAGCAGCAATTGAAGGACTTGAAGCAGGCACTGCGGCTGGTCAAAATCGCCCTGCATGCATTGCCGTGACACAGCTGACTAGCACCTCAGAAGAACAAATGAACAAAGAGCAGTTGATTCCTGTTGCGCTTAAGGAATCTGTTCTCCATTATGCATCATTAGCGATGGGTGCCGGTTTGGATGGCGTCGTCTGTTCAGCACTGGAGGCTGTATCGATTCGAAAACGATTAGGCAGTTCTTTTTACACAGTGACACCTGGAATTCGCATGAAATCAGATCAGGTTCAAGACCAAAAGCGGGTCGCAACTCCGGAATTTGCCAGGGATGCAGGGGTGTCTGCGATTGTGGTGGGACGTTCGATTACAAGAGCAGATGACCCGTTGAAAAGCTATCAACAATGGATTCAAGCATGGAAAGGGGAAGAATAATGAAACACTTTATTGCAGAACAACTACTAGAAATTAATGCGGTTGCCTTAAAACCAACCGATCCTTTTACATGGACATCCGGGATGCGCTCTCCGATTTATTGTGACAATCGCTTAACATTGTCATATCCTGCAGTGAGAAGAGAAATTGCTGCTGGCTTGAAAAAGCTCATTCTTGAGCAATTCCCAGAAGCAGAAGTAATTGCTGGCACTGCCACTGCCGGAATACCACATGCGGCGTGGGTCAGTGAGTTAATGGGCCTGCCAATGTGCTATGTTCGTTCAAAAGCTAAAGAACACGGTAAAGGAAACCAAATTGAAGGTAAAGCGGAAAAAGGACAAAAAGTAGTCGTTGTTGAGGATTTAATTTCGACGGGCGGAAGTGTGATTACTGCTGTTCAAGCATTAAGGGAAGCCGGCTGCGAAGTATTGGGAGCAGTGTCGATTTTTACATATGGACTGGAAAAAGGAAAAGAGCTGCTGCAGCAGGCTAATATCCAAACAGAATCTCTAACAAATTTTGCTGTACTTGTAGAAGCTGCCATAAATAAAGGCTACATCAGCCAGGATGACCAAGAAAGTCTCTTGGCATGGAGCAAAGATCCATCTGCATGGAGTAAAGCACATGGGGAAGTACAAAAAGCATAGGTAGTTTATCAAGTGAACCCCGTTCAAAGGAGAACGGGGTTCACTCGTTTATTTTATATGCTTTTTTTTAATGTCAATACTACTTCCACATCTGGTGTTACATAAACAGTTTGCTGGTTTTCATAGATGACAAATCCAGGTTTAGCGCCGCTTGGCTTTTTGACATAACGGACCTTTGTAAAATCAACTGGGACAGAGCTTGATTGACGCGCTTTACTAAAATAGGCCGCCAGGATTGCTGCTTCACGGATCGTAGCATCAGCCGGCTCTTTACTGCGGATGACCACATGCGACCCAGGGATATCCTTTGTATGCAGCCATATTTCATCTCGGGCAGCAAGTTTATTCGTTAAATAATCATTCTGTTTATTATTTTTCCCAACAATAATTTCAGTTCCGTCACTGGCAAGATAATGATCGAGTATTGGTTTAGCGTTATTGGCCTTTTTCCCATGGCGCTTTTGACGTTCACGAATATATCTACCTTCCACAAGCTCTTCACGAATTTCCTCGATATCCTTTGGAGAAGCGCTTTGAACCTGCTGGAGCAGCGAATCAAAGTACTCGACTTCTCCTTTCGCTTTATCAATTTGCTCGACAACAACCGAGATTGCGTTTTTGGCTTTCTGATATTTTGAAAAGTATTTTTGCGCATTTTCAGATGGCGTTTTCCGTGGGTCAAGAGGGATTATGACTGTTGCCCCGTTTTCATCATAATAATTGATGACTTCGATTTCTTTCATCCCTTTTTTTGCTGCATAAAGATTGGCCGTTAACAATTCCCCGTAGCGCTGAAGTTGATCAGACTGTTCTGCTTCTTTTAGAGTTTCTTCGAGTTTAATAATTTTCTTTTCATTTTTTTCTTTTTCATTAACGATAAACCGTTCTAAATCATGGGAAAATTGTTTAACCCTGTCCTGTTCTGCCTTTCCGAAATAAAAACGGTCGAGCATTTCGCTAAGACTGGAAAAAATCCTTGATTGTCCCTTTAAATGCTCAAGCGGGAAAAGGTAAAAAGATTCTTTGTTCCCTGTCTCAGTAATCGCAGGAGAAAGTTCCCCACGTTTGAGCAAATCGATCATCCCGATAAATGTTTTTGGCAAGGTCGTTCGATTGGCAATTCCGCTTTTAAACAGCGCCTCTTTTGCAAATAGAGGAGAAACACCTGAGAAATACTCAACCAGCTGTTTATCGAGTTTACCGCTATTAAAGTCGAGACTCTTTAAAACATCCTCCTCGGTTGCTGAAAAAGGATCCTGTTTGTGCTGCTCCGGAGGGGCAATATATGGCTGTCCTGGCAAGATGGCACGAACACTATTAACGGCAAATGAAACATGTTTCACGCTGTCTAAAATAAGCTGGCGAGGTTTATCCACTAAAATAATGTTGCTATGTCTGCCCATGATCTCGACAATCAGCTGCTTATGGCTGATATCACCAATTTCATTGCGGCCACGAATTTCAAAGATGATGATACGGTCAGAATCAACCTGATAGACATCCTCTAAAATATAACCTTCTAAATATTTTCTTAACAGCATACAAAACATTGGCGGCTCACTAGGGTTGTCATATGTTTCATGTGTAAGTTGAACCCTGGCATAGCTTGGATGTGCAGATAGCAGGAGTTTATGATTGACCCCGCCGGCACGAATGATTAGGATGACTTCGTTTTTATATGGCTGATGGATCTTATTAATCCTCCCGCCCTTCAACGAGCTAGTGAGCTCAGAAACCATTGCTTTTGTAAATAAACCATCAAATGACATCGGTATACATCCTCTTCTAAGTTCTATTGAACATTTCAACTACGTATATAATAATAGCATTTTTTGGGACGAGGCTGAATAAGCTTTGTTGAGAGATAAACTCTGGATGATTTTTTAAGGGGATGTGGTTGAAGAGATGAAGTTCCATGAAATGGATATTAACGAAGTGGAAAAAGCATTAGATGCTGATTTTTCGTCCGGATTATCGATGGAACAAGCAACAAAACGAATCAAACAGCTGGGCTACAATGAACTGGAAGAAGGGGAAAAGCAATCGGCTTTGCTCTTATTTTTTAGCCAATTCAAAGATTTTATGGTGCTTGTTCTGCTGGCGGCAACATTAATTTCTGGTCTGCTTGGTGAATACATTGATGCGATTGCCATCATTGCAATTGTCATTACAAATGGCTTTTTAGGATTTTTCCAAGAACGAAGGGCAGAGAAATCCCTTCAGGCATTAAAAGAATTATCTGCTCCGCAAGTTCATGTATTAAGGGACGGGGAGTGGGTTCGAATTCCTTCGAAAGAAGTAACAGTCGGTGATATTTTACGTTTTACCAGTGGAGACCGTATTGGGGCTGATGTTAGGATTATCGAGTCAAAAAGTCTGGAAATTGAAGAATCTGCCTTAACGGGTGAATCATTACCAGTGGCCAAACATAATGATCCTCTTCATGCTGATAATCCAGGGATTGGAGATATGGAAAATATCGCTTTCATGGGGACGATGGTGACCAGGGGCAGCGGTACGGGTGTCGTCATTGCCACCGGTATGAAAACGGCAATGGGGCAAATTGCTAATTTATTGCAGACCGCCGAGGCATCTGACACCCCATTACAGCGGCGCTTAGAACAATTAGGGAAAATCTTAATTGTGGCTGCCCTATTTTTAACCGTTCTTGTGGTGGTAATCGGTGTCATTCAAGGGAATGATTTATATACGATGTTTTTAGCAGGAGTATCACTGGCGGTTGCCGCCATACCTGAAGGGCTGCCGGCGATTGTAACAGTGGCTTTGTCACTTGGCGTGCAAAAAATGATTAAGAAAAACGCCATTGTCAGAAAGCTCCCAGCTGTTGAAACTCTTGGCTGTGCCTCGGTGATTTGCTCTGATAAAACAGGAACTTTAACACAAAACAAAATGACCGTTACCCATCTGTGGAGCGGCGGGAAAAATTGGACTGTTGATGGTGTAGGCTATGAACCATCAGGGCAATTTTATCATGGGGAAAATCCCATTCAGGTTCAAGAAGAGAAGTCATTGCAGCAGATGCTTTTGTTTGGAATGCTTTGTAATCACTCAAGATTAATAAATAATGAGGATGATATTGCCCTTGACGGCGATCCAACAGAAGGTGCATTGTTGGTCAGTGCGATGAAGGCAGGATTCGACCGAGACAAGCTCTTGAATGAATTCACGATTATTAATGAATTTCCATTTGATTCAGCAAGGAAAATGATGAGTATTCACGTAAGAGATTCGGGGGGCCGCCATTTTATCATTACAAAAGGAGCACCAGATGTTCTTATTGGTGTGAGTGAATCCATCCTTTGGGAAGGGCGGCTGCAGCATTTTGGAACGGATATGGCTGGCAAGGTTCAGGATGCAATCAACACCCTCGCTTCTAAAGCATTAAGAACGATTGCCATTGCCTTTAAATCTGTCCCAGCAGATACGGTTATTTTAAGTGAGCTCGAAGCTGAAAAAAACTTAACCTTTATTGGTGTTCAGGGAATGATTGATCCGCCAAGACCAGAAGTGAAACAAGCCGTTAAGGAGTGTAAAGAAGCTGGTATTAAAACAATCATGATTACAGGTGACCATGTTATTACGGCAAAAGCAATTGCCGAACAGCTTGGAATCTATACAAATAAAAGTAAAGTACTAGATGGTAAGGCATTAGCGAATATGTCAGTCGATGATCTTGAAGATGAGGTCGAAAATGTTTCCGTGTTTGCCAGGGTTTCTCCCGAACATAAACTTAAAATCGTTAAAGCTCTGCAAAACCGTGGTCATGTGGTTGCGATGACAGGTGACGGGGTAAATGATGCACCTGCCATTAAGGCAGCGGATATTGGAGTTGCGATGGGAATCACCGGGACCGATGTTGCTAAGGAGGCTTCTGCACTTGTATTATTGGATGACAACTTTGCAACCATCAAAGCGGCAATTAAAGAAGGAAGAAACATTTATGAAAATATCCGTAAATTCATTCGCTATTTGCTTGCTTCAAATGTGGGTGAAATTTTAGTGATGTTATTCGCAATGATCCTTGGTCTGCCGCTTCCATTGGTACCCATCCAAATCCTTTGGGTTAATCTCGTAACTGATGGCCTGCCTGCAATGGCACTTGGAGTTGACCTTCCTGAAGAAAACGTAATGAAACGTAAACCACGCAGCCCTAAAGAAGGAGTATTTTCCAGAGGTCTTGGCTGGAAAGTCGTTTCCCGCGGATTTTTAATTGGAGCAATGACTTTGCTTGCTTTTATGATTGTTTATCATAATGATTCATCCAAACTGTCATATGCTCAGACTGTTGCATTTGCAACCCTTGTCATGGCTCAATTAATTCATGTATTTGATTGCCGCAGTGAAAAATCAGTATTGTCAAGAAATCCATTTGGCAATATGTTCTTAGTATGGTCGGTCATTTCGTCGCTTGCTTTGGTCCTTGTTGTCATTTATTATCCGCCTTTGCAGCCAATTTTCCATACGCTACCAATCGCAGGAAAGGATTGGCTTCTCATCATTGGATTATCCTCAATACCAACTTTTTTACTTGCTGGTTCATTTTTGGCAAGAAAAACAAAATAAATTATGATATAATCCAAAAGGTAGTAGAGATGATCTATTACCTTTTATTTACTTTTGGCTTCATAGTAGATTGGATGTGCTGAAGATGGTTATCAGTATGACAGGCTTTGGTAGAAGCAGAGCAGAATCCGGAGCATTTTCGATAACAGTTGAAATAAAAACGGTCAATCACCGCTTTTGTGAATTTAATATCCGCATGCCCCGTCAGCTCTTAAAAATAGAAGAAAAAATTAAAAAAAAGTTAAATCAATATATACGCCGTGGAAGAGTTGAAGTATATGTGACCCTCGAAGGTGAAGGGAATGTGACCCGAACGGTACATGTTGACTGGAAACTGATCGAGGAATATCATCAGTTCATTAGTGAAGCAAAGGAAAAATATAAAATTGAAGGAAACCTAACGTTACAAGACCTCTTGAATCGAGAAGAACTTGTACATATAGAAGAAAGTGAAGGCGGAAACGAAGAACTTGAAAATTTAGTACTGACCGCCATCGAAGAGGCAGCACAGTTACTGAAAAAAATGCGAATTTTAGAAGGCGAAGAATTAAAGAAGGACATTACCGCCAATTTGCATCAAATCGAAAAAGTTGTTCGTGATCTTAGAAACGATGCGCCGTTGGTTGTAAAAGCATATCAAGAACGATTGACCAAAAGAATGCAGGAGTTCTTAAATGGGCAGTTTGATGAATCAAGAATTTTGACAGAAGTAGCCGTGTTTGCTGATAAGGCGGATATTAATGAAGAGTTAACAAGGCTCATTAGTCATGTTCAGCAATTTTACCAGACGCTCGAAGATCAGGAGCCTATCGGCCGCAAACTGGATTTTCTTGTACAGGAAATGAATCGGGAAGCTAACACAATTGGTTCGAAGGCAAATGACTCCAATATTGCAAAAAAAGTAGTGAATATGAAAAGTTTGCTTGAGAAATTAAAAGAACAGATTCAAAATATAGAATAGGTATGGTTTAGAAAATGTTAGACACGTCCAAAATATATGGATAGATTGGGGAATCATCATGTCAATAAAATTGATTAATATTGGATATGGAAATATTGTATCCGCTAATCGGATTATTTCCATTGTCAGCCCTGAATCCGCTCCAATAAAAAGGATCATCCAGGATGCCCGCGATCAGGGATCATTAATCGATGCTACATATGGAAGGCGCACACGCGCTGTTATTATTATGGATAGCGACCATGTGATCCTGTCAGCTGTTCAGCCGGAAACGGTAGCAAATCGGCTTGCGGGCCCAGATGAAATTACTGATGAAGGGTAGGACGAAATAATGCAAGAAAAAGGATTACTTATTGTCCTTTCTGGTCCCTCAGGGGTTGGGAAAGGAACGGTGAGAAAACAAATATTTTCCCAGCCAAATAATGATTTTGTCTATTCAATTTCCATGACGACAAGACTTCCCCGCAAAGGTGAAATAAATGGGGTTGACTATTTTTTTAAAACAAGAGAAGAATTTGAATCGCTCATTGAGCAAGGAAAACTATTAGAATATGCCGAGTTTGTTGGTAATTATTATGGGACTCCTGTTGATTATGTAAGAGAGACTCTTGACTCCGGAAAGGATGTCTTTTTAGAAATTGAAGTAAAAGGGGCTCGCCAAGTTCGGGAAAAGTTTCCTGAGGGCTTATTTATCTTTTTAATGCCGCCAAGTTTATCTGAACTTAAAAATCGGATTGTCACAAGAGGAACAGAAACAGAGGACCTAATCAATAACCGCATGCTTTCTGCCCGCGAAGAAATCGAAATGATGAGTTTATATGATTATGTGATTGAGAATGATTATGTCGAACATGCCTGCGAAAAGGTGAAAGCAATTATTATTGCCGAGCATTGCCGCAGGCAAAGAGTGGAACATCGCTATATAAAAGTACTGGAGGCTGAATAATTATGTTATATCCGTCAATTGACCGATTGTTAGAAAAAATTGATTCAAAATACTCGCTTGTTTCTGTAGCCGCAAAGCGTGCTCGTGTTATGTCGCAAAAAAGGGATGAAAGATTAACAAAGTATGTATCCCATAAATGTGTAGGAAAAGCGTTAGAGGAAATTTACGCAGGCGAACTAACCTACCGAATTGCCAAAAAACCAGAAGTTCAAGGAGAATAGTTTTTAGCGACAACCTAGGCTCGCCAACTGGCGAGTTTTCTTTATTTTAAACATTGCTTATTATCAATCATAATGGAAAAATAGAGATAAATGAGAATAGGGGGATATAATGGTGAAGGACAAAAAAATATTATTGTGTGTAACTGGAGGTATAGCTGTATATAAAGCTGTCGCATTGACAAGTAAGCTTGTTCAAGCAGGGGCGCAGGTTAAGGTGCTGATGAGTGATTCTGCCGCAAAATTTGTCACACCATTATCCTTTCAAGCCCTATCCCGAAACGAAGTATATACCGACACGTTTGACGAGAAAAACCCTCAAAAAATTGCTCACATTGACCTTTCTGATTGGGCCGACCTTGTCATCGTCGCTCCGGCAACCGCAAACACGATTGGTAAAATGGCCAGTGGAATCGCAGATAACATGATTACAACAACTTTATTAGCAACAACAGCTCCAGTATGGATTGCCCCTGCCATGAATGTACATATGTACGAACACCCCGCTGTCAAAAAGAACCTTGCTATTTTAGCAGAAATGGGCTGCCAATTTATCGAGCCTAGTGAAGGTTTTCTTGCCTGCGGGTACATAGGGAAAGGTCGTCTGGAGGAACCGGAGAAAATCGTTGCTTTGATCGAAAAGTTTTTTCATAAGGAACCATTAAGTTTAGAAGGCAAAAAGGTGGTTGTTACCGCTGGCCCAACAAGGGAAAAGATCGATCCTGTCCGCTTTATTTCCAATCATTCTACTGGGAAAATGGGCTATGCCCTTGCAGAAGCTGCAAAAAAAGCTGGTGCAAAAGTCGTCTTAATTTTAGGTCCTGTGTCAATTTCTGCCCCTACTGGTGTGGAAGTCATTAAGGTTGAAAGTGCCCAAGAAATGTATGATGCCTGTGTCAATGTTTTTGATGATGCTGATGTTGTGATTAAAACAGCTGCCGTAGCAGATTATCGGCCAAAAACAAGTTATGACCATAAAATTAAAAAGCAGCCAGGAGATGCGGTCATTGAGCTTGAAAGAACAAAGGATATTCTTAAAGAGCTTGGACTAAGAAAAACAAACCAAATTCTTGTCGGGTTCGCTGCAGAAACAAATCATATCGAAGAGTACGCAATAAAGAAGTTAAGAGAAAAAAATGCAGATATGATCGTGGCTAATAATGTTAAAGAAGCTGGGGCAGGCTTTGGCACTGATACCAACATTGTGACCCTTTTCAAAAAGGATGGAACAGTCGCAAACTTGCCCTTAATGGCAAAACAAGCAGTCGCAGATAAAATTATCGCTGAAATTTTTCAGCTGATAAAGGATCGGGAGCAATGAATGTTGCCAGTGTTATTGTAGATGTCCCGGCAAAACAAACTGATAAAGCGTTTGATTATCTTATTCCAGATAAATGGATGGACATTATTCAGCCTGGGATTAGGGTAATTGTTCCGTTTGGACCCAGAAAAATTCAAGGATTTGTTATTGGTTTAAAATTGCACTCGGACTTTGATAAATTAAAGGAGATTATTGAACCGATCGATTTGGTACCTGTCTTAAATAAGGATTTATTAGAGCTTGGACATTGGTTAACGGAAAGCACATTAAGCTTTAAAATTATCACCTACCAAGCGATGCTTCCCGCTGCGTTAAAAGCAAAGTATGAGAAAAAAGTAAGCTTGGCTCCGGGAATTAATCGTGAAGAACTTCCAGAGGAACTACAACCTCTGTTTCAAAATAATCGGGAATTGGCGTGGGATCTTGTATTGAATTCCAGCCTTGAACGGAAATTGCATAAAGAAGCAGCTGCAGGAAAGTTAGAAGTGATTTATGAAGTAAAAGAACGGCTTCATAAGAAAAAATTAAAATATGTTCTTCCCCTCATGTCAGCAGAAGAATTAACAATGGAACTCGAGCAAATACCGGCACGAGCAGGGAAGCAAAGAGAGCTAGTAAGTTATTTTATTTTAAATTCCGCCCCGATTGAATATAGAAAGCTTCATGATTTAGGATTGTCTGCTTCTGCAGTGAAGCCTTTGGCTGCAAAAGGCTTAATAGCAGAAAAGGATATGGAGGTTTATCGTGACCCATATGAAAATCGGGAATTTAAAAGGACGAGTCCTCTTTCCTTAACAGCAGCACAAAAGGAAGCAATTGAACCAATTCTAGATAGTATTCAAAATAATCTCCATAAAGTATTTTTACTTTATGGGGTAACAGGAAGCGGTAAAACAGAAATTTATTTGCAATCGATTCAAGATGTTATTAACAGAGGGAAAGAGGCCATTGTACTTGTTCCGGAAATTAGTTTAACACCGCAAATGGTTAATCGCTTTAAAGGGCGATTTGGTGATCTTGTTGCTGTTATGCACAGCGGCTTGTCCGCAGGTGAAAAATATGATGAATGGCGAAAGATTCAACGTAAGGAAGTTAAGGTCGTTGTAGGGGCAAGGTCAGCGATTTTCGCACCATTTGAAAATCTAGGCATTATGATCATTGATGAAGAGCATGAAACAAGCTATAAACAGGAAGAAATGCCTCGCTATCACGCAAGAGATGTCGCCATTGAAAGAGCTGTTAGATCGAACTGCCCTGTTGTCTTAGGAAGTGCAACACCAGCTTTAGAATCCTTTGCCAGAGCGAAAAAAGGCGTTTATGAACTCTTAACCCTTCCTAGCCGAATGAATGAACAGGCACTGCCTGCGGTAGAAATCATTGATATGCGTGAGGAACTAAGAGGCGGCAATCGTTCGATGTTTTCAAGAACCTTATTTGAAAAATTGCAGGAGCGCCTTGAAAAAAAACAACAAACGGTCCTGTTTTTAAATAAACGTGGATTTTCATCATTTGTCATGTGCAGGGATTGCGGTTATGTCGTCAATTGCCCAAATTGCGATATTTCCTTAACCTATCATCGCGTAACAGAACAAATGAAATGCCACTATTGCGGTTATGAGGGCAGGGTGCCAGCCGCATGCCCTGAATGCGGCAGTGAGCATATTCGCTATTTTGGAACAGGGACACAGAAAGTTGAGGAAGAGCTGGGGAAAATCCTTCCTGAGGCAAGAGTGATCCGTATGGATGTAGATACAACGAGTCGAAAAGGATCACACGAGCGTCTGTTAACAGACTTTCAAGAAGGAAAAGCTGATATTTTATTAGGTACCCAAATGATTGCTAAGGGTCTTGATTTTCCGAATATCACTCTTGTGGGTGTTCTCTCTGCGGATACGATGTTGCATTTGCCAGATTTTCGCTCGTCCGAAAAGACATTTCAACTGTTAACACAAGTCAGCGGTCGGGCAGGACGCCATGAACTTCCCGGTGAAGTGGTGATTCAAACCTATACGCCGGAGCATTATAGTATTGAATTATCCGGAAAACAAGACTATGACCTTTTTTATAACCAGGAAATGATGGTAAGGAAAATTCATAAATATCCGCCCTTTTATTATCTTTCAATGATCAATATCAGCCACGAGCAATTAATGAAAGCCGTATCGGTAACGGAAAAGATTGTCCAGTATGTTCGGTCCCGTCTTTCAAATGAAACGGTTGTCCTGGGACCAGTGGCTTCGCCAATCCCGCGAATTAACAATCGCTATCGCTATCAGTGTTTGATTAAATACAAGCGGGAACCAAACTTGACCGTAACTCTAAAGAACATCCTTAATCAATATCAGAAGGAAGCTGCAGCAGGCCTCCAAGTTTCAGTAGATACCAATCCATATATATTGATGTAGCGAAAATCAACAGCCAAATTTAACACAGCCAATTTTTAAATAAAGATTTTTTGGGCGAAAATGAATAATAGCAAATTAACGGTTTATTGGAGGAGCTTTTTTTGACGGTAAAAAAAATAGTCATGCACCCAGCAGAAATATTAGAGCAGGAATGCAAGGAAGTAACAAAGTTTGATAAAAAACTTGGCAAGCTGCTGGATGACATGTATCATACAATGATTGAATATGACGGTGTGGGCTTAGCCGCCCCACAAATTGGATTAGACCAACAAATTGCGGTAGTTGATGTTGAGGACGATCACGGGACAATTGAAATGATCAACCCACGGATACTAGAAACTTCTGGTGAGCAAACAGGCCCCGAGGGCTGCTTAAGCTTTCCAGGAATTTATGGGGAAGTAACAAGACCAAATTACGTAAAGATCGAAGCACTTAATCGAAAAGGAAAAAAGTATACTTTGGAAGCGGAAGGATTTTTAGCACGGGCAATCCAACATGAAATCGACCATTTACATGGTGTTTTATTTACTTCGCTCGTTACCAGGTATTTAACGGATGAGGAGCTAGGAGGACAAGAGGAATGACAAAAATTATTTTTATGGGAACCCCGGACTTCGCCGTTCCTGTATTAAGGCAAGTCATTAATGATGGATTTGAGGTGATTGCAGTCGTAACCCAGCCGGACCGTCCTGTCGGAAGAAAGAAAGTAATGACACCACCGCCGGTAAAGGTTGAGGCTGAAAAACAAGGAATTCCTATTTATCAGCCTGAAAAAATTCGTGAAAAGAATGAACTTGAAAAAGTTTTAGCATTGAAACCTGACCTAATCATTACAGCAGCGTTTGGACAAATTTTACCTAACGAGCTTCTAGAAGCACCAGCCCATGGCTGTATTAATGTTCATGCATCCCTTTTACCAGAGCTTCGAGGCGGTGCACCGATTCATTATGCAATCCTACAAGGCAAGAAAAAAACAGGAATTACAATTATGTATATGGCTGAAAAGCTTGATGCGGGTGATATTATCACACAAGTGGAAGTACCAATTACGGAAGAAGACAATGTGGGTACATTACACGACAAACTAAGCATAGCAGGTGCAAAATTATTATCGGAAACATTGCCCCTGTTGCTTGAAGGAAACCTGACTGCTACACCGCAAGATGAGACGTTAGCAACATTTGCTCCTAATATCAAACGCGAACAGGAAAAAATGGATTGGACAAAATCAGGGGAGGAAATCTATAACCATATCCGCGGATTAAATCCATGGCCGGTTGCTTTCACGATCCTGGATGGAAAGATATTAAAAATCTGGAATGCCGAAAAAATTCCAGGTAAAGCTAGTGGTACCTCGGGAACCATTGTCCAAGTTGGACAAGAGGGAATCACGGTAATAACAGGTGATGATACCCTGATAAGGATTAAAGAGCTTCAGCCTTCTGGTAAAACGAAAATGTCTGTAGAGGATTTTTTAAGGGGAGCAGGGTCCAAACTAACGACAGGGGTTAAGCTAGGAGAGTAATAATGAATTCGAAGAAAAAGAATGTTCGTGAAACAGTGCTTGAATTGTTAGAGACAATCGAAAAAAATCAATCGTACAGCAATTTGCTTCTGCATCATGCGATTGAAAAAAATTATTTGCCAACAAAGGATATCGGGTTATTAACGGAACTAACGTACGGTACTTTGCAAAGAAAAATGACGCTGGATTTCTTTTTAAAGCCTTTTTTAAAAAAAGCGAATAAAATAGAAAGCTGGGTCAAAAATTTGCTGCGGCTTACCCTTTATCAGATGGTCTATCTTGATAAAATACCTGATCGGGCAGCGATTTTTGAAGCTGTAGAAATTGCTAAAAAACGCGGTCATAAAGGAATCGCAAGCATGGTAAATGGTGTTTTGAGAAGCATTCAACGCGAGGGTCTTCCTTCCCTTACATCGATTGAAGATGCCGCAGAACGGCTTGCGATCGAGACAAGCCATCCCCAATGGCTGATCAAAAGATGGATTGAGCAATTTGGCTATGAAAGAACAAAGGCAATGGGCGAGATCAATCTTACGGCGCCGCTGCAAACGGCAAGGGTCAACACCACCAGGATTACCAGAGAAGAATGCTCCAAGCGTCTTCTTGAAGAAGGATTTCAATTAGAACTAAGTCCGATCATACCTGAAGCAATTCGAGCATTAAAAGGAAATCTTGCATCATCCGCTGCGTTTAAGGAAGGCTTGCTGACGATTCAGGACGAAAGCTCCATGCTCGTTGCTTATGCGCTTGGTGCAGCAAAAGATGAAATGGTGTTAGATGCATGTGCAGCTCCGGGAGGCAAGAGTACCCATATTGCCGAAAAAATGAAAAATAGGGGACAAGTGATCTCACTTGATCTTCATGAACACAAAGTAAAATTAATCAACGATAATGCAAGAAGACTTGAGCTGCACAATATCCAAACAAGAACAATGGACTCTCGCCAAGCAGCTGAAAATTTTCCTCCAGAGTCCTTTGATCGAGTTCTTCTCGATGCCCCATGCTCAGGGCTTGGTGTGATGAGAAGAAAGCCCGATATGAAATATACAAAAAAAGAACAGGATATATTTCAATTAAGCAATATCCAGCGAGACTTGCTGGAATCTGTCTCATCCCTTGTAAAAAAAGGCGGGGTACTTGTTTATAGTACGTGTACGGTAGACCGTGAAGAAAACGAAAATACGGTTGCGGACTTTTTGAAACACCATCTTGATTTTGAAGGGGACACTAACTTTAAAGATAGGATGCCCGAAGCCGTACGTCCGCTTATTATTGGTTTTGACCTCCAGGTCTTACCGCAAGACTTTGGCTCAGACGGATTTTATATTGCTTGCTTAAGAAAGAAGGTGTAACGGTTGGAACAAATTAATACAACCATGACAAACGAAGCAACAGAAACAATCAAACCCTCCATTTATTCACTACAACTGCCGGCATTAAAAGGGTGGTTAGCTGAAAATGGTGAAAAACCATTCCGTGCAGAACAAGTTTTTGATTGGCTCTATAAAAAAAGAATTTCTTCCTTTGAGGAAATGAGCAATGTATCAAAAGGGTTAAGAGATAAGCTGGAGAGCGCTTTTGTGATTACGACGTTAAAAACAATCATTAAACAAACATCTTCTGATGGGACAATCAAGTTTTTATTTGAGCTTCATGATGGTTATTCCATTGAAACGGTGTTAATGCGCCATGATTACGGAAATTCGGTTTGTGTTACAACCCAAGTGGGTTGCCGCATTGGCTGTACCTTCTGCGCTTCTACTTTAGGAGGACTAAAGCGCCACCTTGAGGCAGGAGAAATTGTTTCTCAGGTAGTTACTGTTCAGCAGGCCTTGGATGAAACCGATGAACGAGTCAGTTCAGTCGTCATTATGGGAATCGGTGAACCATTTGATAATTATGACAATATGTTGTCTTTTCTAAAAATTATCAATCACGAAAAAGGGCTAAATATTGGTGCTCGTCATATTACGGTTTCAACAAGCGGCATTATTCCAAAAATTTATCAGTTTGCCGATGAAAATATGCAAATCAATTTTGCCATCTCCCTACACGCTCCAAATACCGAATTGCGGTCAAAATTAATGCCGATCAATAAAGCTTATAAACTTGATGACTTAATGGATGCAGTGCGGTATTATATCGATAAGACAGGAAGGCGGATTAGTTTTGAATATGGCCTGTTTGGCGGTGTAAACGATTCGGTTGCACATGCCGAAGAATTATCTCTTC
The DNA here is from genome assembly GCF_030915385.1 of Neobacillus sp. PS3-12. Taxonomy (GTDB): domain Bacteria; phylum Bacillota; class Bacilli; order Bacillales; family Cytobacillaceae; genus JAEVLT01. Next base: position 4,247,501 of record NZ_CP133268.1, read on the forward strand.
TTTTAAAAGGGCTAAAATGTCATGTTAATCTAATACCTGTTAACTATGTTCCAGAGCGGAATTATGTTAGAACGCCAAAAGATCAAATCTTTGCTTTTGAAAAAACATTAAAGAAAAATGGGATTAATGTAACCATCCGCCGAGAGCACGGTCATGATATCGACGCAGCATGTGGACAACTTCGTGCAAAGGAGCGGAAAGAGGAGACGAGGTGATCGAATGAAAGCTGTATTTATGACACACCAAGGTAAAGTTCGCCAGCATAATGAAGATTCTGGCGGGGTTATTTTAAATCCTGAAGGTCATCGCCTAGCCATTGTTGCCGATGGAATGGGCGGTCACCTTGCTGGTGAGGTAGCGAGCGGGATGACATTAACAGAATTAAAAAAACAGTGGGAAATCGCAAAAGGAATTAATACGGCTGACATAGCAGAAAAGTGGTTAAAAGAGCATATTTCAAATGTAAATGAAATTTTGTTTAACCATGCCCGCAATCATTCTGAATGTGATGGAATGGGGACAACCATTGTTGCCGCCATTAGCACAGAGCATTTCGCTACCGTTGCCAATATCGGTGACAGCCGATGCTATTTGCTAAATGAATCAGGGTTTAAACAGGTTACGGAAGACCATTCTCTCGTAAACGAACTTGTTCGATTTGGGCAAATTTCTAAGGAGGATGCAGAGCACCATCCGCGGAAAAATGTATTGCTGCGCGCCTTAGGCACAGAGGAAAAAGTAGAAATGGATATTAAAACGATTATTTTTGAAGCAGGCGACGTTCTATTATTATGCTCTGATGGGTTGTCCAATAAAGTAAGTGAAGAAGAAATGAAAGAAATACTCGCAAACGATGATGAACTGGAGCAAAAAGCAGCAAAGCTTATTTCTCTTGCAAACGACTATGGCGGTGAAGATAATATTTCCCTGGCGATTGTTGAGTTTTCTGAACCTAGTGAGGGTGTTAAATAGATGATGATTGGGAAAAGAATAAGCGGCCGTTATAAAATTTTGGATATGATCGGCGGCGGGGGAATGGCCAATGTTTATCTCGCGCATGATATGATCCTTGATCGAAATGTAGCCGTAAAAATGCTCCGACTTGATCTAACAAATGATGAAGAATTTATTCGCAGGTTTCACAGGGAGGCGCAGTCAGCAACAAGTCTAACGCATCCCAATATTGTGAATATCTTTGATGTTGGTGAAGAAGATGATATTTATTATATCGTCATGGAGCATGTTGACGGTCAAACATTAAAACAATACATACAGCAATATTCTCCCATAAGTGTGGAAGAGGCAATTGGAATTATGCGCCAGTTAACCTCAGCCATTGCACATGCCCATCAAAATAATATTGTCCACCGCGATATTAAGCCGCATAATATTTTGGTAGATCGGGATGGGAAAGTAAAAATAACCGATTTTGGAATTGCGATGGCCTTGAGTGCAACAAGTATTACGCAGACCAATTCTGTTCTGGGTTCTGTTCATTATTTATCGCCTGAACAAGCCCGCGGAGGAATGGCAAATAAAAAATCGGATATCTATTCCCTTGGAATTGTCTTTTTTGAACTTTTAACAGGCAGACTGCCTTTTTCAGGTGAATCAGCAGTCTCGATTGCCCTTAAGCATTTACAATCCGAGACACCATCAGTAAGAAGATGGAATCCGGATATACCGCAAAGTGTAGAGAATATCGTTTTAAAAGCAACGGCAAAGGACCCTTTTCATCGCTACAATAGTGTCGAGGAGATGGAGGAGGACCTTAGAACAGCACTCGACCCTGAGCGTTTAAATGAACCGAAGTTTTATATTCCGATCGATGAAGAAGCAACTAAAGCAATTCCGATCATCACCAGTGATCACCCTATACAAAGTTTGGACGAAACCCTCGTTCATAATACAGATAAACATATAATTAAATCGCCAGATGACACAAAAAAGGGGAATAATAAGAAAAAACGTAAAAAGTGGCCGATTATTTTAATTTCCAGTTTAGCCGCACTAGCCATTATTGTGATTTTAGTTATTTTTACATTACCGAGCTTTTTTCCAAAGGATGTTACGATTCCTGATGTCAGCGGTTTAAACTATGATGATGCGGTTTCTTCACTTAGTACCAAAGGCTTCGTGATTGGTAAAACAAGTACGATGACGGATGATAAGATCGAAAAAGGCAAGGTTATTAAAACGGACCCCGAGGCAGGCACTACAGCTAAAGAGGGGACGAAAATTAATTTATATACATCATCTGGCAAAAAGAAATATGAACTTAGTGATTATACTGGACGCCAATACGATGATGTGGCCAGCCTCTTAAAAGGCCAAGACTTTAAACATATTACCAAAACCGAGGCCTATAGTGATAGTGATCCAGCCGGAACCATCATTGGACAAGATCCTCCTGCTGGGAAAAAGGTTTCACCTGATAGTGCAGTTATAACCTTTAAAGTAAGTAAAGGGCTGAAAAAAATTACGCTAAAAGATCTTACACAATACAGCTCAAAAGCAGCTCAGGATTATGCCCAATCGGAAGGCTTAACATTTGACGGTAGCCAGCAACAATACAGTGACACTGTACCTGCAGGAATGGTAATCTCTCAATCGCCGACTGCTGGAACAGAAATGCAAAAGGGAGATAAGGTTTCGGTTATTATTTCAAAGGGTGTAGAAGAAAAACCGCCAAAAGCGTATAAACAAGAAGTTTCAATCCCATATCAGCCTACAGAACCAGGGAAAACACAAAGTATCCAAATATATATTGATGATATGAACCATACTCTTACAGTCCCGGCTGATACCTTCAATATTTCAGAAGATAGTAAAAGAGAGATTGATTTAAATATCGCAGATGGGAAAACAGCTGAATATAAAGTAGTGCGTGATGGCACCGTAATTACTGATGAATTTGTTAATTATGATAATGTACAGTAAAACAAGTTCTAAAAGCTTGCTGTGAAAAAAGTAACCCAAATTAGTTGAAGTTTACGAAAGAAATGGCAATCTGCCAAGGAGTGTTGCTATGCCTGAAGGAAAGATCATCAAAGCTTTAAGTGGATTTTATTATGTCCTTCAAAATGATGAGATCATTCAATGTCGGGGGAGAGGGGTGTTTCGAAAAAATAAAATTACTCCTCTCGTCGGAGACGAAGTTGTTTTTCAAGCTGAAAATGTACAAGAAGGATATATCCTTGAAGTTAAAGAAAGAAAAAATGAATTGGTTCGGCCTCCGATTGCCAATGTGGACCAGGCCATTCTTGTTTTTTCTGCAGTTGAGCCAGATTTCAGTCCTATTTTATTAGACCGTTTTCTGGTCTTGATTGAATTTAATCATATACAACCGCTAATTTGTATAACCAAATTAGATTTAGCGACACCCGAACAACATTTGAAAATTGAACAATACGTTGAAAGCTATCGGCGTGCAGGTTATGTCGTCATTTTAACTTCGAGTGAAACCGAAGTAGGCATTGAACAGCTTTTCCCGCAGTTAGAAAATAAAATTTCTGTATTTGCGGGACAATCGGGTGTTGGTAAATCGTCTTTATTGAATGCTTTAAAACCCGAACTTGATCTAAAGACAAATGATATTTCTTCGCATCTTGGACGGGGAAAGCATACAACCAGGCATGTAGAATTAATTCATGTTGGTCATGGTCTCGTTGCGGACACCCCTGGATTTAGTTCACTGGAATTTACAAACATTGATGCCGAAGATCTAACCTTTTGTTTTCCTGAACTGCAAAAGGAGAGTGAATATTGTAAGTTCAGAGGCTGCCTCCATTTAAAGGAACCAAAATGTGGTGTGAAGGCAGCTGTTGAATCTGGAGAAATTCCAGCATTTCGCTATGAGCATTACTTAGATTTTTTACAAGAGATAAAAGATAGAAAGCCGAGGTATTAAAGAGATGGTAAAAATTGCACCGTCCATATTATCTGCAGACTTTGCAAAATTGGGGGCAGAGGTTTTAGATGTTGAACAAGGTGGTGCAGATCTCATCCATGTTGATGTAATGGATGGACATTTTGTACCTAATATTACGATTGGGCCCTTGATTGTAGAGGCAATTAGGCCTGTTACAAAGCTTCCGCTTGATGTTCACTTAATGATTGAGGATCCTGACCAATATATTGAGGCATTTGCAAAAGCGGGAGCAGATTATATAACCGTTCATGTGGAGGCCACAAGACATCTTCACCGTACCCTTCACTTGATTAAATCTTTAGGAGTGAAGGCAGGAGTTGTGCTTAATCCAGCAACACCAGTCGAAACGATTCAGCATATTATTGCTGATATTGATATGGTACTGCTAATGTCGGTTAACCCAGGTTTTGGCGGTCAAAAGTTTATTCCCGAGGTATTGCCTAAAATCAAGAAAGTAAAAGAATTAGCTGCCGAAAAAGGAGCTGCCATTGAAATTGAAATTGATGGCGGTGTCAATCCTGAAACAGCCAAGCTTTGCATCGAAGCTGGAGCAACCGTTCTTGTTGCCGGCTTTGCTGTTTACAATCAAGAAGACCGAAAAAAAGCCATTGAATTAATAAGAGGTTAATGGAAAAAGCTAGCGTAGTTGCTGGCTTTTTTCTTTGAAGGGAGTTATAACAGATGATCATCAATATTTTAGGAGGAGGACCTGCAGACCTGCTCCCTGAATTAAATAATTACTATGAAGCGGATAGCATCTGGGTTGGCGTAGATAGAGGAGTGTATACCCTAATAAGCAGTGGTATTCAACCCGACATTGCCTTTGGTGACTTTGACTCCGTATCCACTGAAGAATTAACTGAAATTGAAAAAAAAGTAAAACACCTAGAAAAATTCAAACCTGAAAAAAATGAAACCGATATGGAACTGGCCTTAAATTGGGCAATAAAACAGAAACCAGACCAGATACGAGTTTTTGGTGCAAGCGGCGGAAGGCTTGACCATTTTTTCGCTAACGTTCAACTATTAATCAAACCTGTCTTAGCAGGGACAGAAACTGAAATTTTTCTGATTGACCGCAAAAATATCATTTTTGTGAAAGCAGCAGGAAAATATGAAATAAAAAAAATGTATGAAAAAAAATATATTTCTTTTATCCCCGTTACCTTAAATATTCAGGATCTCACGCTTGAAGGCTTTAAGTACCCTTTAAAAGATTGTCATATTTCAATTGGTTCGACATTATGTATTAGTAATGAGCTTATTAGGGATTGTGGTACTTTTTCTTTTTCAGAAGGCATATTAATAGTGGTAAGAAGCAATGATTAAAAAGCTTATTAAAAGTAAGTACTTATTTCTTTCCTTTGAATAATATGATATGGTGTTACGCTCAAGCAGTGTAAGATTGTGAGGAGGGACAATATGAAATTTTATACAATTAAACTGCCGAGATTCTTAGGCGGACTTGTCCGAGCGATGATTGGGGCTTTTAAGAAAAACGACTAAAATAAATGTATTTTCTAAAAACCTATCAAAAACTGTGCACCCTATTTTAGGGTGCCTTTTACATTAGAGCGCAAAACACAGCCTAAAAATAAAAAGACACCCATAAAGGATGTCTAATTGATGTTGCGTTTTATACGCGCTCTACTTTACCGGATCTTAACGCTCTTGTAGAAACCCAAACACGTTTTGGTTTTCCATCAACAAGAATACGAACTTTTTGAAGGTTTGCACCCCATGTGCGCTTATTAGCGTTCATTGCGTGAGAACGTGCGTTACCAGTAGTTGTTTTTTTACCAGTTATAACACATTTACGTGGCATATTTTTCCCCTCCTTAATAACCAAAAGCAATAATGCTTTAAAAAGACTAATTTAGATGTTTCCATCGGTTAGATAAAGAAAATGGTATAACCATATTTCCTGCCTAAAGATACTTTAATAATTTATCATACAACGTATTAGATTGCAATAGTATAACGCGTAGCTTTCAAGAAAAATACCTTGACATTGAGAAAATAGATGGGGGATAGCGATCTATTTATTGTTATAATACAGAAACAAAAATAATCAAGTTTCTGATTGATTTTAGCAATTTAAACCATAAAAATAAAGCTTTTATCCTAAAATAATATAATTTTATCTCTATTGTTATAATACAGGGTTTTGATTAGTTAAAATAGATTGAAAAAGGGAGAAAAGGAGAAAAAAAGTGGACTATCAAAATCGAATTAAAAATCCTCATTTGCTTGATCGCATAATGAGCGCAGAAGAAGCAATCAATTATATTAAAAACGGTATGAGTATTGGTTTCAGCGGATTTACCTCTTCAGGTGATCCTAAAGTGATTCCTGTAACACTTGCTGAACAGGCTAAAAAAGAGGGGCAGCCATTTAAAATAAATGTCTATACGGGAGCTTCTGTTGGACCTGAAATTGATACCGTTTTAGCTGAAGCTGGCATTGTAGGGCTACGACTGCCTTTTCAGTCTGATAAACATACACGAAATGAAATCAATAAAGGAAATATCGATTATTTAGATCCCCATCTATCAGATACAGCTGATATGATTCGTGATCAGGTCATTTCTATTGATGTGGCTGTTGTGGAAGCGGTTGCCATTACGGAAGAAGGTTATATTGTACCGACTACTTCCGGTGGAATAACTGCATTTTCATCGAAAATGCGAAAGAAGTACTTGTGGAGTTAAACCTTGCACAGGTTCCAGAATTGGAAGGGTTTCATGATGTGTACAACCTTGGGCCGCACGAAGGGCGGCAGCCTATTCCTTTGACTGCCGTCGATCAACGTATTGGAACGCCTTATATTAAAGTGGATCCTGAGAAAATTAAAGGAATTGTTATTACCGATCAGATTGACACACCAAAGTCGCTTGTGGAACCGGATGAAGATACCAAAAAGATTGCAAATCATTTAATCAACTTCCTGCGTGAACAAATAAAGGCTGGAAAACTACCAGAGCCCTTGCCGCCTCTTCAATCGGGTGTAGGTTCTGTTGCCAATGCAGTTTTCTATGGATTCCTGGATTCGGAATTTAAAGATTTGACGTTATACTCTGAAGTGTTGCAAGATGCTGTCATCGACTGTATTGATGCAGATAAAATCAGATTTGCATCCGGCGGTGCATTTACCCTATCAAAAGAAAAAATGGACCATGTATTTGGTAACTTGGAAAACTATCGAGATAAAATTGTCCTGCGCCCACAAGAAATTTCCAATAATCCAGAAGTTGCACGTCGTCTTGGATTAATTACAATGAATACTGCACTTGAATTTGATATTTATGGAAATGTAAATTCAACCCATGTTATTGGTACGAAAATGATGAACGGGATCGGCGGCTCTGGAGACTTTACCCGCAGTGCCCGTATTGCAATATTCGTAACAAAATCTGTTGCAAAAGATGGAAAAATTTCAAGTGTTGTTCCTTTCGTTTCGCACGTTGACCATATTGAGCATGATGTAGATGTATTAATTACAGAGCAAGGTGTCGCTGACTTAAGGGGACTGACTCCAAGGCAGAGGGCACTCGTGATCATTGAAAATTGTGCGCATCCTTCATATCGTCCTCAATTATATGATTATTACTATGAGGCTCTAACACGAGGCGGACACACACCACATGTAATGGAAAAAGCTTTGTCGTGGTATGTGAATTTTGAGAAAAATGGTAGCATGCTTGCAGAAGAAGCTATGAAAGTAAAATTATAATTCTTGCTTTTTGTTTGTGAATGAATAAGGAGCGATCCTTTTCGCAGAAAGGTTGTTTTACATAAAATGTAAAGCAGCCTTTTTGTTTATGCTAATAAGAAAGTATAAATTTTTACCAAAATTTATACTTTCTTATTAGCATAAGTGCAACTACGCCTCTGTCTTCGCCCTTAGGGGCTCGCCAATCGGCGAGTTTTCTTTACTTCTTTGTCTTTTAAAATTGTATATACTATAGTAAAATGACTGTAGCCAGCGTGCATTGTAAAGGGGGAACGATTCATGTCCATTGAATTAAAAACGAAGCTAGGACAAATTGATATATCAAATGAAGTAATCGCCACCATTGCAGGAGGAGCAGCAATCGATTGCTATGGCATCGTCGGAATGGCCTCAAAAAGCCAAATAAAAGATGGCCTAACGGACATATTGCGTAGAGAAAATTTCACCAAAGGTGTTCTTGTACGTCAACAAAATGAAGAAGTACATATTGATATGTACATTATCGTTAGCTATGGAACAAAAATTTCAGAGGTTGCCCATAATGTGCAATCAAAAGTTAAATACACTCTTGATAAGACGGTTGGCCTCTCCGTTGATTCAGTAAATATTTTTGTTCAGGGAGTACGTGTTACCAATCCCTGATGAGGAGGAAGCTTTGTGTCAATTACAGCATTAGATGGAAGGCGCTTTGCCGAGATGGTGATTCAGGGTGCGAATCATCTATCAGCCAATGCCAAAATGGTAGACGCCTTAAACGTTTTTCCCGTTCCAGATGGGGATACGGGAACAAACATGAATTTATCAATAACCTCCGGAGCGAAAGAAGTTAAAACTAATATTCAAGAACATATAGGAAATGTGGGTATATCACTTTCAAAAGGTTTATTAATGGGTGCTCGCGGTAATTCAGGTGTTATTCTTTCTCAATTATTCCGAGGGTTTGCTAAATCCATTGAAGGTAAAGAGTCAATATCAGGCCGTGAATTTGCTCAAGCTCTTGAAGCCGGTGTTCAAACGGCCTATAAAGCTGTAATGAAACCAGTAGAAGGCACGATTTTGACTGTTGCCAAAGATGCAGCGAATAAAGCAATTGAGGCAGCCCAAAAAACGGACGATCTTGTAAAAATCATGGAAGAAGTCTTAGTAGAAGCAAAAGCTTCTCTTAAAAGAACCCCAGACTTGTTACCTGTCTTAAAAGAGGTAGGGGTTGTTGACAGCGGCGGTCAAGGACTTGTTTTGGTGTATGAGGGATTTTTGGCTGAATTAAAAGGAGAGAAACTCCCAACCTCACCTGAAAGTACTCCCTCGATGAATGAATTAGTAAATGCCCAACACCACAAAAGTGTGCAAAGCCATATCAATACAGAAGATATCGTTTTTGGTTATTGTACTGAATTTATGGTCAAGTTTGAACAAGATAAACTCACAAAGAATCCTTTTAAAGAAGAAAGATTTCGGAATGACTTAAGTGCTTTGGGGGATTCCTTGCTTGTTATTGCTGATGATGAGCTTGTTAAAGTGCATGTTCACTCTGAACAGCCAGGAACTGTTTTAAGTTATGGTCAGCGTTACGGAAGCCTCATTAATATTAAGATCGAAAATATGCGTCAGCAGCATACCAATATTGTTGGTGAATCGCATACACCGCTGGTTTCTGACAAACCGCAAACACAAAGCCAAATGCAGGAATATGGAATTGTTACCGTATCAATGGGCTCAGGAGTTGCAGATCTTTTCCGCAGTATTGGGGCACATGTAGTTATTGAAGGCGGCCAAACAATGAATCCAAGTACAGAGGATATTGTTAAAGCTATTAAAGCAGTGAATGCGAAAAAAGTCTTTATTCTGCCAAATAATAAAAATATTATCATGGCTGCAGAGCAGGCAAAGGATGTCAGTGAGGAGGAGGTATACGTCATTCCTTCTAAAACAGTCCCTCAAGGTCTGTCTGCACTCCTTGCTTTTAATCCTGATTCCGATGTAACAGCAAACGAAAAAGCTATGACTCAAGCTATGAGTCATGTAAAATCGGGCCAAATTACCTTCGCTGTCCGTGATACACATATCGATGGTTTAGACATCGAAAAGAATGACTTTATGGGCATTGCTGAAGGGAAAATTGTCGTTAAAGATAAAGAGAAACTTAAAGCAGCCGAAGGCCTGCTTGAGGAAATGCTTGATGACGATTCTGAAATCTTAACGATCATTTATGGAGAAGACGTAAGCGAAGAAGAGGTACAAACTTTAACAGACTATGTAGAAGAACATTACGGAGATGTTGAAGTAGAAGTACACGATGGCAAACAGCCATTATATTCATTTATCTTTTCAATTGAATAAATAAAAAGTTAAAATAGAAGGGGAGAAATTTATTCCCTTCTTTTTTACATGTTTACTAAAAAAAATTTATAGGGAGGGTTGGCGGCAGCACCGATTTAGAAAATCGAATCGGTGGACCGGTCAAATATCGTGAATGATAATCTAACACAAGCGGTTACGATATTAAAAGGGATCGGCGAAGAAACAGCCGAATCCCTTGCAGAAATGAAAATTCACACAGTAAATGATCTTTTAGAATATTTTCCTTATCGTTATGAAGACTACCGGCTTCGCGATTTAGCCGAGGTAAACCATGATGAAAGAGTGACGGTTGAAGGGAAGGTTCATAGTGAGCCTTCTCTTGTCTATTATGCGAAAAAAAAATCTAGATTAACAATTCGTCTCTTAGTTGGGCGCTATTTAATCCAAGTTGTTTTTTTTAATCAACCATATCTAAAACCGAAGTTAGCAATAAACGAAACAGTTACGGTAACGGGAAAATGGGATCAGCATCGGCAAACGATTACAGGCAACGAGCTAAATACAGGTCCGTGTAAAAAGGTAAAAGACTTCGAACCCGTGTACGCTCTAAAAGGTAAGATCACAATGAAAGGAATTCGCAAGTTTATTAATCTTGCATTCCACCAGTATGGACATCTCATTGAAGAAACGCTTCCTGAAGCCTTTGTGAAAAAATACCGTTTATTACATCGTAGAGATGCCTATCGGGCCATGCATTTTCCAATGGATCAAGAAGATGTGAAGCAGGCAAGACGAAGACTTGTTTATGAAGAGTTTCTCTTTTTTCAGTTAAAAATACAAGCGTTAAGAAAATTTGAGAGAGAACATTCTTTAGGCCTTGAGCAACATTATCAGCTGCCACAATTGAAGGGATTTATTGATTCCTTGCCATTTCCGCTTACAAATGCGCAAAAAAGAGTGGTGAATGAAATTTTAAAAGATTTAAAATCACCATATCGAATGAATCGCTTGCTCCAAGGTGATGTCGGCTCGGGGAAAACGGCTGTAGCGGCAATTGCCCTGTATGCCAGTGTAACAGCCGGGTTTCAAGGCGCATTGATGGTACCGACTGAAATATTAGCTGAACAGCATGCTGAGTCATTAAAGGAAATGTTAGATCCTTTTGGGGTAAGATGTGCTCTCTTGACCAGTTCGATAAAAGGAAAACACCGAAAAGAGTTATTATTACAGCTTGCCCAAGGTGAAATAGATGTTTTAATTGGAACGCATGCTTTGATTCAGGATGAGGTAACATTCGATAAACTTGGCTTAGTGATAACGGATGAACAACATCGGTTTGGAGTCGAACAACGCAGGGTTCTCCGTGAAAAGGGGGAAAATCCCGATGTGTTGTTTATGACGGCAACCCCAATCCCAAGGACACTGGCCATCACTGTTTTTGGGGAAATGGATGTATCGATTATTGATGAAATGCCTCAGGGCAGGAAAACCGTTGAAACGTATTGGGCCAAGCAGGATATGCTGGACCGAGTGCTTGGATTTGTAGAAAAAGAATTACGAAAAGGCCGCCAAGGTTATGTCATTTGTCCCTTGATTGAGGAGTCTGAAAAATTAGATGTCCAAAATGCGATTGATGTCCACAACACCTTAACACACTATTTTCAAAATCGCTACAAAGTAGGTCTCATGCATGGGCGCTTAAATGCTGGTGAAAAAGAAGCTGTTATGAATGAATTTAAAGCAAACGATCTGCAGGTGCTTGTGTCAACTACCGTTATTGAAGTTGGCGTAAACGTCCCGAATGCAACGATCATGGTGATTTATGATGCCGAGCGTTTTGGTCTTTCTCAGCTCCATCAGCTACGGGGAAGAGTTGGCCGTGGTGGTGAACAGTCTTACTGTATCCTCTTAGCTGATCCAAAATCAGATGTTGGGAAGGAAAGAATGAAAATAATGACCGAGACGGCGGATGGTTTTGTTCTAAGTGAAAAAGATTTAGAACTTCGCGGCCCTGGGGATTTTTTTGGAAGAAAACAAAGTGGTGTTCCTGAATTTAAAGTAGCTGACATGGTCCATGATTATAGGGCTCTGGAAACAGCAAGAAATGATGCTTCCTATCTAATAGAGTCAGAGGAGTTTTGGAAAGGGGAAGAATATATGCAACTTAGAAGGGAACTTGAAAAATCTGGAGTTTTGGCAGGAGAAAAGCTGGACTAAGAAAAGGGAAGCCCCCTTTTCTTAGAAACTAATAGTTGCAATCCGGCACCTCAAATTTTATACTACTATTAGTACCTAGTCATAAGATCTCGGACGGTGTTGGAAATGAGGATAAATAAGCGGGAACGGCAAAAATTATTAACTGCAACGATTAAAGAAAATCCATTTATTACAGATGAAGAATTAGCCGAAAAGTTCTCGGTTAGTGTGCAGACCATACGTCTTGACCGACTTGAATTGTCCATTCCAGGAATTGCGAGAACGTATTAAAAACGTGGCTGAAAAACGCTTTGAAGATGAAGTTCGTTCGCTTCCTCTTGAGGAAGTCATTGGGGAAATTATTGATATTAATTTAGATTATAATGCCATTTCAATTTTTGATGTCAAACAGGAACATGTTTTTAAAAGAAATTTGATTGCAAGGGGACACCACTTATTTGCTCAGGCAAATTCTTTGGCTGTTGCTGTCATAAACGATGAATTGGCTTTAACAGCGAAAGCGCATATCCAGTTTAAACGTTCTGTTAAAATAAACGAGCGAGTTGTTGCCAAAGCAAAGGTGCTAAAAATCGACCATGAAAGCGGTAGGACCTTTGTTGAAGTAAATAGCTTCGTAAATAATGAACCAGTTTTTACAGGTGAGTTTGAAATGTATCGCCAAAACATTGTAAAAGGATGAGGAACATGAAATTGGCAATCGATGCTATGGGCGGTGACAATGCACCAAAGGAAATAGTCCTTGGGGCAATGAAAGCCGTTGAAGCATTTTCAGATATACATATTACCCTCTACGGGGACAATCGGAAAATTGAGGAAACGTTAAAAGGTCATGAGCGGATTACGGTTGTCCATACTGACGAGGTGATTCTTGGAACAGACGAACCTGTACGTGCCGTTCGCCGTAAAAAAAATGCTTCTATGGTTCTTGCTGCTCAAGCTGTAGCAGACGGGCTAGCAGATGCGTGTATTTCCGCTGGCAATACAGGTGCACTAATGGCAGCAGGACTTTTTGTTATTGGTCGGATTGAAGGAATTGAACGTCCTGCTTTAACCCCCACCCTTCCAACAATAGGTGGAGAAGGATTTTTATTGTTGGATGTTGGAGCAAATGCTGATGCTAGACCTGAGCATTTACAGCAGTACGCCATTATGGGCTCCATCTACGCAGAAAAGGTAAGGGGGATTCGCAACCCGAGGGTTGGACTTTTAAATATTGGTACCGAAGAGAAAAAGGGAAATGATTTAACAAAGCAAGCCTTCTCATTGTTGAAAACGACTAATCTGAATTTTATCGGGAATGTTGAAGCAAGAGATTTGCTTGATGGGGTTGCGGATGTCGTTGTTACTGACGGGTTTACAGGAAACATGGTATTAAAAACGATTGAAGGCACTGCGCTGTCCGTTTTTAAAATGGTTAAGACAGCACTGACCAGCAGTTTAAAAAATAAACTGGCAGCCGCCGTTCTAAAACCTGAATTGACTGGGTTGAAAAATAAGATGGATTACTCCGAATATGGAGGTGCTGGCCTTTTTGGTATAAAAGCTCCTGTTATTAAAGCACATGGTTCATCCGATGCCAAGGCAATTTTTAGTGCTATTCGCCAAGCCAGAGTTATGGTTGAAAGTAATGTAACTGAACTAGTTAAAAGCTCAATTGAAGAGATAAAACAATCATGATAAAGAGGTGTTGAAATGGGTAAAATTGCATTTGTTTTTCCGGGACAGGGCTCCCAAGTAGTTGGAATGGGACAAAGTCTAGCTGAGAAACATCCGAATGTAAAAGCGATCTTCGAAAATGCTGATAAAAAGTTAAATGTAGACTTAAGCAAGCTTATTTTTGCGGGGCCTCAAGAAGAACTAACCTTAACATACAATGCACAACCAGCATTGCTAACCACAAGTATCGCCGTTTTAGAATATTTCCGTGAGTTTGGGATCCAGGCTGATTATGTCGCAGGACACAGTCTCGGCGAGTATACCGCACTTGTAGCAGCGGGTGCTCTTACCTTTGAAGAAGGTGTCTATCTTGTTCGTAAGCGCGGGGAGTTTATGGAAAGCGCCGTTCCAAATGGCGAGGGTACGATGGCTGCTGTCCTTGGGCTTGACAGGGACCGTCTGGCTGAGGTAACAAATTCAGTAACTGAAGAAGGTTTTCCTGTTCAGCTTGCCAACCTAAATTGTCCTGGACAAATTGTCATCTCCGGAACAACAAAGGGTGTTGAATTGGCTGGAGCTAAAGCAAAAGAAGCAGGTGCTAAAAGAGTGCTGCCACTAGTTGTCAGCGGACCATTTCATTCTTCGTTAATGAAGCCCGCTGCAGGCCAGCTAAAAGAAGAACTCGATCAAATGGATATGAAAGACGCAAATATTCCTGTCATTGCTAATGTTACGGCTGAACCGATTTCCGCAGCCAGTGAAATCAAAGAAAAGCTTATTGAGCAGCTTTATTCCCCTGTTTTATGGGAGGATTCCGTTGCCAAAATGCTTGAGCTAGGTGTGGATACGTTTATTGAAATTGGTCCAGGCAAGGTTCTATCCGGATTAGTGAAAAAGATTAGCAAGAATACCAAAACGTATTCTGTTTCCGATGAAGAAAGTGCTTTAGCCGTAATTGAAGCATTAAAGGAGGAGAACCAATGAATTTAGAAGGTAAAGCAGCCCTTGTTACGGGAGCATCTAGAGGGATCGGCAGAGAAATTGCGCTTGAGCTTGCTCGAAATGGGGCAAACGTTGCGGTGAATTTTTCCGGCAGTGAAGCAAAAGCAAATGAAGTAGTCGATGAAATAAAAAAATTAGGTAAAGATGCCTTTGCGATTAAGTGTGATGTTTCAAATTCTGAAGAAGTTGCCACAATGGTAAAAGAAACAATTGACCGCTTTGGTAAGCTTGATATTCTTGTCAATAATGCTGGAATTACCAGAGATAATTTATTAATGAGAATGAAGGAAGACGAGTGGGATGATGTGATCAATATCAACCTTAAAGGAGTTTTCCTCTGTACAAAAGCTGTCTCAAGACAAATGATGAAACAGCGTAATGGACGCATCATCAATATTGCTTCGATTGTAGGCGCCATGGGTAATGCGGGCCAGGCTAATTATGTTGCCGCCAAAGCTGGCATCATCGGCTTAACCAAAACAACAGCTAAAGAGCTTGCATCAAGAAATATTACGGTTAATGCAATTGCACCAGGCTTCATTTCAACCGACATGACCGACAAATTATCAGAAGATGTAAAAGTTGAAATGTTAAAGCAGATTCCATTAGCTCGTTTGGGTGAGCCGAAGGATATTGCCAAAATGACTGTGTTTCTTGCTTCAGATGATAGTTCATATGTCACTGGGCAAACGCTTCATATCAATGGCGGCATGTATATGTAAAGTCTATGTGTTTTTTTAACCCTGTTGATTGGAGCGGAGGGCACTCGACTCCTGCGGGATCAAGAGGCCACTGGAGACCCCACAGGCGCTAAAGCGCCGAGGAGGCTCCAGGACCTCCCTGCGGAAAGCGAGTGCCCGGAGCGGAAATCAACAGAATTTGTAAAAGGGAAATTTATAACTTTTTCACACTAACCATTTTATTTTTTCGTGATATACTCTATAATAGCTTGAGGGGAGGTGAACAAGCATGACAGATGTATTAGAACGTGTAACAAAGATCATTATTGACCGTTTAGGTGTAGAGGAATCAAAGATAACTCTTGAAGCTTCCTTTAAGGATGATCTTGGTGCGGATTCCCTTGATGTTGTTGAACTAGTAATGGAATTGGAAGATGAGTTCGATATGGAAATTTCTGACGATGATGCTGAAAAGATCGCTACAGTGGGTGACGCTGTTAATTACATAAATAGCAAGAAGTAATCGTTGGGTTTCTTGAGTCAAAGCTCCGTTTTCAAACGGGGCTTTCTTCTATATTTGGCGCATTTTAGGATTAAAACCTAAAATTGCACCATTTTTTTAAAACTACCTTTGCGTTTTAAAGGCAGTTTTTTTAAACTAATAATGGTGCGTAAATTAGTTGCTTAATGCGCAAAAACGGAAAGGAAAACGATATAACGATATGAATATGAACCGCGCAAAAGAAAATCCATTTAAAGAAATGCAAAAAAACATTGGCTTCTTTTTCGCTGATGAGAAATTATTAAAACAAGCTTTTACTCATTCATCCTATGTGAATGAGCATCGCAGAAAGCCTTATGAGGATAATGAGAGGCTCGAATTTTTAGGGGATGCTGTACTGGAACTGACTGTTTCAAAATTTCTTTTTAAAAAATACCCTCATATGAGCGAGGGAGAACTAACCAAATTAAGGGCAGCGATCGTTTGTGAACCGTCCCTTGTAGAGTTTGCCAATGAACTAGACTTTGGTAAATTAATCCTATTGGGAAAAGGAGAAGAATTAACAGGCGGCAGGGAACGTCCTGCACTCCTCGCCGATGTCTTTGAAGCCTTCGTTGGAGCTCTTTACTTAGACAAAGGAATTGATACAGTCATTGAATTTCTTGAAAAAGTAGTATTTCCAAAAATAAATGCTGGTGCTTTTTCTCATGTGATGGATTTTAAAAGTCAATTACAGGAGTTAGTACAAAGGGATGGGACAGGCGTGATTGAATATCGGGTTCTTCATGAAAAAGGCCCTGCCCATAACCGTGAATTTGTTTCCCGGGTCTCCCTTAAAGGAGAAGAATTGGGAATTGGAACTGGCAAGTCAAAAAAAGAAGCAGAGCAGCATGCTGCGCAGGAAGCATTAGCAAAGTTAAAGGAAAAAAACCGACCTGTAACGTGACCAGCTTAGGGAGGAACTAGAATGTATTTAAAACGGTTAGATGTTATAGGGTTTAAATCCTTTGCCGAGCGGATTGGAGTCGATTTTGTCCGCGGTGTAACAGCTGTCGTTGGCCCAAATGGAAGTGGAAAAAGTAATATTACGGATGCGATTCGCTGGGTCCTGGGAGAGCAGTCGGCCAAGTCTTTAAGAGGTACAAAGATGGAAGATATTATCTTTGCCGGCAGTGATTCGAGAAAGCCTCTTAATTTCGCAGAAGTTACGCTTACGCTTGATAATGAGGAACAAGGATTAGCGATTGATTATAATGAGGTAAGTGTCACCAGAAGAGTATTCCGATCCGGTGAAAGTGAGTTTTTCATCAATAAACAAGCATGCAGGCTTAAAGATATTATTGAATTATTTATGGATTCAGGCCTTGGCAGGGAAGCATTTTCGATCATTAGCCAAGGAAAAGTGGAAGAAATCTTAAACAGCAAAGCAGAAGACCGCAGAACGATTTTTGAAGAGGCTGCAGGTGTTTTAAAATATAAAAATCGTAAGAAAAAGGCTGAAGTAAAGCTATTTGAAACACAGGAAAATCTAAATCGTGTTTATGACATTTTGCACGAATTAGAAAGTCAGGTAGAACCACTAAAGATTCAGGCATCGATTGCGAAAGACTTTTTAGAGAAAAAAGAAGAACTCGAAAAGATTGAAGTTGCGTTAACTGTTTATGAAATTGAAGATCTTCATCAAAAGTGGGACCAGCTTTCAAAACAATTGGATGAACACAAAACAGATGAAATAAAGCTTTCAGCAGAACTTCAAAAACGTGAAGCAAAAATTGAAGAAGCAAGGGACCATCTTAGTGCCTTGGATGAGTCGATCAATGATTTGCAGAATGTTCTCCTTCATGCGAGTGAAGAGCTTGAAAAACTCGAGGGACGGAAGGAAGTATTAAAAGAGCGCAAGAAAAACGCTTCCCAAAATATAGGCCAGCTTCAAAAAAATATTCAGGAATTAACAGACAAGGTCGCCTTGCTCAGTGAACAGCGGGTGGCCCAAACTGATACAGTAAAAACGTTAAGTGAACAAGCGCATGACCTTCAATCCCGTTTAAAGGAAAAACAAGGAAAACTGCATTTATTCACCGAAAACATTGAGGAAAAAATCGAAGCTTTAAAAAGTGAATATATTGAGCTATTAAATGATCAGGCTGGTGCTAAGAATGAGCGTAAATACATCGATCAGCAGCTGGAGCAACAGGAACGAAGAAATGAAAGATTAGATGAAGAAAATAGTAAATTTATTACTAGCAGACAAACAGCTGAGTCGAAAAAAAGTTCAATTCAATCATCATTAGAACAAGTTCAGCAAAGCTTACAGGATCAAGTTGTTATGTTCCGTGAGATGGAGCATAAACTTGAAAAGTTAAAAAATAATTATCAAAAGCAAGAAAAGACTTTGTACCAGGCCTATCAATTTCTCCAACAATCAAAGTCACGAAAAGAAATGCTTGAGGAAATGGAGGAAGACTACTCTGGATTCTTTCAGGGTGTTAAGGAAATCTTAAAGGCCCGCGACAACAAACTTCAGGGAATTGAGGGAGCGGTTGCTGAGTTAGTACAAGTTCCAAAGGAGTTTGAAACAGCGATTGAGACTGCATTAGGGGCTTCATTGCAGCACATTGTCGTCGATACTGAACAAAACGCCCGCAGTGCAATCCAATATTTAAAACAACATTCTTTCGGGCGAGCAACATTCCTGCCATTAACAGTCATTAAAGGAAGAACACTATCCACATCGCAATTACTTTCTATTCAAGATCATCCTGCGTATGTCGGAACCGCTGTGGGCCTGGTGAAGTTTGACCAAAGATATCAAGAGGTGATGAATAATCTCCTCGGAAACGTTGTCATTACCAAGGACTTAAAAGGCGCAAACGAATTAGCAAAAATTCTTCAATACCGCAGCCGTATCGTGACACTTGATGGTGATGTGGTGAATCCTGGAGGATCGATGACCGGTGGGGCCGTTAAACAAAAATCATCGTCTCTGTTGACAAGGAAAGGCGAGCTTGATGATTTAAAAGCAAAAATTGCTGATATGGAAATAAAAACGGCAAAACAAGAATCATTAGTTAAGGAATTAAAAGCAGATATTCAGACTCAGGAACAACAGCTTGAATCCCTTAGAAAAGGCGGCGAAGAGCTGCGAATTCAGGAACAAGCATTAAAAGGTGATCATAGGGAAGCAGAGCTTGAAGAGAAAAATGTAAATGAACGCCTTGCCATGTACGATCTTGAAAAACAGCAGTTTACTGAAGAACACCAACGATTAACAGAAAGAAAAGCTGAATTGGAAAAAGAACTTGCCAATTTCCAGGTGCAAATTGCCGAACTTGACCGTTTGATTGCCGAAATGACGCAGCAAAAAACAAATGACTTAACGTCGAAAGAAACATTGACAACTGAAATCAATGATTTGAAAGTAGAGTTTGCTGCCAAAAATGAGCAGTTTATGAATACAAAAGAACGGTTATCGAGTTTGGAAGACGATCTTGAGGATAGCAGTCAAAGACTTGCTGTTTTTAAAGAGGACCTTGAACTTCTTACTTCAGAAATGACAAACAGTTCCTCGGGAGAAGAACAGCTTGAAACGGCGGCAAAGCAAAAACAGCAGGATAAGGAAGAAACAATTAAACTGATTTCACAAAGAAGGCAAGAGCGTCTAGAGCTGCAGACGTCACTTGAAGATCTTGAGCTTGAGGCGAAGGAATTAAAACGCCGTCATAAAGGAATGGTCGAGGTCTTAAAGGATGAAGAAGTGAAGATCAATCGCTTAGATGTCGAGCTTGAAAATCGGCTTGCCCACCTAAGAGAGGAATATTTATTAACCTTTGATGGTGCAAAGGAGCAATATCCACTCACGATTCCAGTTGAAGAAGCACGCAAAAAAGTAAAGCTAATAAAATTAGCGATCGAAGAACTTGGGAACGTGAACCTCGGCGCTATTGAGGAATATGAACGTGTCTCGGAAAGATATGAGTTTCTGCATGAACAAAAGGATGACCTCCAGGAAGCAAAGGATACCCTCTTTAAGGTAATCGATGAAATGGATACGGAAATGAAAAAACGCTTTGAGAGTTCCTTCTCCGAAATTCGTTCCCATTTTGAACCGGTTTTCCGTGCCCTTTTTGGCGGCGGCCGTGCAGATTTAAAATTAACGCAGCCAGATGATCTTCTAAACACTGGGGTTGAAATTGTCGCACAGCCTCCTGGGAAAAAACTGCAAAACTTAGGTCTGTTATCAGGCGGTGAGCGTGCTTTAACTGCAATTGCCCTGTTATTTTCAATCTTGAAGGTCCGTCCAGTGCCGTTCTGTATATTAGATGAAGTTGAAGCAGCCCTCGATGAAGCTAATGTATTCCGTTTTAGTCAATATTTGAAGCGGTATAGTGAGGAAACCCAGTTTATCGTTATTACCCATCGTAAAGGTACAATGGAAGAAGCCGACGTCTTATACGGGGTGACAATGCAGGAATCAGGTGTCTCCAAACTCGTATCCGTTCGATTAGAAAATATGAAAGAGTACGTTGAGTCGTAAAAATTTGGCTGTGTTAAAGGTCATTATTGTTTTATTAACATGTTGATTGGAGCGAAGCACCTGGAGCGCAAATCAATCCAAGTTAACACAGTCGCACATATATAAAAAGGATGTGACCGTATGAGCTTTTTTAAAAAATTAAAAGAGAAAATTACCAAACAGACTGATACTGTAACTGAAAAATTTAAAGAAGGCTTAGCAAAAACACGAAATAGTTTTTCAGGAAAAATGAATGACCTTGTAGCTAGATATCGGAAAGTAGATGAGGAATTTTTCGAAGAACTGGAAGAAATCTTAATTTCTGCTGACGTCGGCTTTGAAACCGTAATGAAGCTAATTGATGAACTGAAGCTGGAAGTAAAACGCCAAAATATCCAGGATCCAAAAGAAGTCCAAAGTGTCATATCTGAAAAGCTCGTCGATATTTACAATGGAGCCGAAGAACAATCAGCAGAGATAAATATCCAAGAAAATGGCATGACGGTTATCCTATTTGTTGGAGTTAATGGCGTTGGAAAAACAACAACAATCGGAAAACTTGCTCACAAATATAAGTCTGAAGGTAAATCTGTCCTATTAGCAGCAGGAGATACCTTCCGCGCAGGTGCTATCGAACAGCTTGAGGTTTGGGGCGAACGTGTTGGAGTGGGGGTCATTAAGCAAGGAGAAGGATCTGACCCGGCTGCCGTCATGTATGACGCCATTCAAGCTGCAAAATCAAGAGGGGTAGATATCCTTATCTGTGATACAGCAGGCCGCCTTCAAAACAAGGTTAATTTAATGAAAGAGCTTGAAAAAGTTAAGCGGGTAATTGAAAGGGAAGTTTCTGGCGCTCCTCATGAGGTGCTCCTTGTCCTTGATGCAACCACTGGACAAAATGCCTTAATCCAGGCGAAGACCTTTAAGGAAGCTACAAATGTCACTGGAATTGTCCTCTCCAAACTTGACGGAACAGCAAAAGGCGGGATCGTGCTAGCGATTCGGAATGAACTTAACATTCCCGTAAAATTCGTCGGTCTTGGTGAAAAAATGGATGACCTGCAAGAATTCGATGCGGAAAAATACGTATATGGATTATTTGCTGATCAAGTTGAAAAAGCAGTAGAGTAATCTTGTGTAATGAAGGACAAAACTTCGGATGAAAACGAGGAAACTGTCCTTCATCGTTTTCATAAAGCGTACTTTTATCTCTATTACACTATCAATCTAAAAGGGTCAGATATTCCAAGAATACCCTATCTTGACAGATATACGCCTACTGTGTAGACTTACACTTGTAAAGGTTTTTCACTTAACAAGGAGGGATAGGCATGCTAGAAAAAACAACGAGAATGAACTATCTTTACGATTTTTACAATTCGTTGTTAACCCCAAAGCAGCAAAGCTATATGTCTCTCTATTATTTAGACGATTACTCACTCGGTGAAATTGCAGATGAGTATGATATTAGTCGTCAAGCTGTATATGACAATATCAAGCGGACTGAAGCAATGCTCGAGGAGTATGAGGAAAAACTGGGTTTGCTTCAAAAATTTCAAGAACGTTGTAAGCTTTTTAGACAATTAAAAGAGTTGCTCAATGAAAATTCCCCTTCAAAGCAGGCGATTTTAGAAACTGTTGCCGAGCTTGAGAAATTAGATTAGGAGGCGGCATAGATGGCATTTGAAGGTTTAGCCGACCGTCTGCAAAATACAATCAATAAGATTCGCGGAAAAGGGAAGGTCAACGAAGCGGATGTAAAAGAGATGATGAGGGAAGTCCGCCTTGCTCTTTTAGAAGCCGACGTTAACTTTAAGGTTGTCAAAGACTTCGTTAAAAAGGTAAGTGAACGTGCTGTAGGGCAAGAGGTATTAAAAAGTCTTACCCCCGGTCAGCAGGTCATCAAGGTTGTTCAAGAAGAATTAACCGCATTGATGGGTGGAGAACAAAGCAAAATTGCTGTTTCCAACAGACCTCCAACCGTTATAATGATGGTTGGCTTACAGGGTGCCGGTAAAACAACAACAACTGGTAAGCTTGCCAACCTGCTAAGGAAAAAGTATAATCGGAATCCTATGCTTGTAGCAGCGGATATTTACCGTCCCGCAGCGATTAAACAGCTTGAAACGCTTGGAAAGCAGCTTAGTATGCCAGTATTCTCGTTGGGCGACCAAGTCAGCCCAGTTGAGATTGCCAAGCAAGCTATTGAAAAAGCAAAGGAAGAACATCATGATTATGTCCTTATTGATACAGCAGGACGACTTCATATTGATGAAGCTTTAATGAATGAGCTTAAGGAAATCAAAGAGCTGACAAAGCCTGATGAAATCTTCCTTGTGGTTGATGCCATGACGGGACAAGATGCAGTCAATGTGGCTCAAAGCTTCAACGAATTGCTTGGCTTAACGGGTGTTATTCTTACAAAGCTTGATGGTGATACTCGTGGTGGTGCTGCGCTTTCTGTTCGGGCTGTCACAAATACACCAATCAAATTTGTCGGGCTTGGGGAAAAAATGGATGCGATTGAGCCATTCCACCCTGAGAGGATGGCCTCCAGGATCCTTGGCATGGGTGACGTGCTTACACTGATTGAAAAAGCACAAGCCAATGTCGATGAGGAAAAGGCCAAAGAGCTTGAACAAAAAATGCGGACAATGAGCTTTACATTGGATGATTTTTTGGAACAACTTGGTCAGGTTCGTAAACTTGGACCGCTTGATGAACTTTTAAAAATGATGCCTGGTGCAAATAAAATTAAGGGCTTAAACAATATTCAAGTGGATGAAAAGCAAATCGGACATGTTGAAGCCATTATTCGCTCAATGACAATGGCGGAGAAGGAACATCCTGAAATCATTAATGCAAACCGTAAAAAAAGGATTGCCAAGGGGAGCGGACGTACTGTTCCCGAGGTGAACCGTTTATTAAAACAATTTGAAGATATGAAACGAATGATGAAGCAATTCTCAGGCATGCAGCAAAAGGGCAAGAAAAAAGGCGGCCTTGGCGGGATGAAATTCCCTTTTAAACCGTTCTAAATTTCGATGTAAAGAAAAAACACTTTACAAACATGATACTTTTCTGGTATCATTCTATCTTGTGAGACTATTCGGAGGTGCTTATTTAAAATGGCAGTTAAAATTCGTTTAAAACGTATGGGAGCTAAAAAGACTCCTTTCTATCGTATTGTAGTAGCAGATTCTCGTTCACCACGTGATGGACGTTTCATTGAGACAGTTGGAACATACAATCCAGTTGCACAACCTGCATTATTGGATATCAATGAAGAATTGGCACTTAAATGGTTACAAGATGGTGCAAAACCATCTGATACTGTTCGTAACTTATTCTCTAGCCAAGGCATCATGGAAAAATTCCATAACGCTAAATTAAGCAAGTAAGTTAACGATGATGAAAGAATTAATTGAGACAATTGTAAAGCCGCTTGTCGATTTTCCAGAAGACGTTCATGTCGCTGAGGTCGAAGATGACCAACGTGTAACCTATCGGCTTTCTGTTAACAGAGCTGATATGGGAAAAGTGATTGGCAAGCAAGGGCGCGTTGCAAAGGCGATCAGAACGGTTGTTTATGCAGCAGGATCATCTCAACAGAGGAAGATTTTTTTAGAAATTAGTGAATAACTTTTGCAACTAAGACAAAAGGGAGGGGTTAAACCCTCTCTTTTTGTTATAGTAATAACAAAGTGACGAAGTTCAAAAAAATCGAAATCAGGAGGTATTACAGTGAAAATACTCCAAACAGTTGTGGTGAAGCAAATATTAACAGAAAATAGCAAGCAAAAATTACTATATAAATACATGGAAAGAAAGCTTCAACTCCAAAAAGAAAGTGATCAGCTCCATTTTGAATTGAAGCGTCTGGAAAAAACGAAAAAGTTTCAAATGCATGGCTTGAAAACTCACTTCGAAAAGGAAATCCAAAAACGGGAAGAAAAGCAAAAGCTCCTTGAGTTTCAAATTGAGCAATTACATATGCTACCCTTAGGCAGCGAATTAAAAGAAAAAGAAGTTCAAGCCTTGATTGACATAAATGTGGGTGACAACTGGGAAGAAAGGCTGGGACAGCCAGCCATTATCATAAAGGATGGAATTATAACGGAGATACGCTAGAGGTGATATAGTTATGGAAAAATGGTTCAATGTAGGGAAAATAGTCAATACCCAAGGAATCAAAGGTGAGGTACGAGTCATATCGACTACTGATTTTCCAGAAGAAAGATATAAAAAAGGAAATGTTCTATTTCTCTTTTTGCCAAACAATGAAACACCCGTCCAACTTACGATCAAAAGTCACCGTAAGCATAAGAATTTTGATTTACTCTTGTTTGAAGGGTACGAAAATATTAACGAAGTTGAAAAGTTTCGTGATGGAATTATTAAGGTGCCAGAATCCCAACTTGGAGAGCTTGACGAAGGCGAGTTTTATTTTCATGAAATCATCGGCTGTCTTGTTTTTACCAAACTCGGAGAAGAAGTTGGAAAGGTTACGGAAATCTTAACACCTGGTGCGAACGATGTCTGGGTTGTAAAAGGGAAAAAAGGCAAAGAGGTTTTAATCCCATATATTGATGATGTCGTTAAAAAAGTAGATTTAAAAGAAAAAATTATTTTGATTGATCCAATGGAAGGGTTACTTTCATGATGAGAGTTGACATTCTTACCCTTTTCCCAGAAATGTTTTCGGGTGTATTAGGACATTCGATTTTACAAAGGGCGGAAGAAAAAAAGGCAGTAAGTTACCGTGTTACCAATTTTCGTGAATTTGCCGATAATAAGCACAAAACAGTCGATGACTACCCATATGGGGGCGGGGCTGGAATGGTTTTGAAGCCACAGCCTATTTTTGATGCTGTAGCGAGCCTAACCGAGCAGACAAACGAGGCTAACCCCCGAATCATTTTACTTTGTCCGCAAGGGGAGCGATATACGCAAAAAAAAGCAGAAGAATTGGCCGAAGAAAAGCACCTGATCTTTATTTGCGGCCATTATGAAGGCTACGATGAAAGAATTCGGACCCATCTTGTAACCGATGAAATCTCGATTGGAGACTATGTCCTAACCGGTGGAGAACTGGGGGCAATGGTGGTCATTGACAGCGTTGTCAGACTTCTTCCTGAGGTTTTAGGTAAAGAAGAATCCCACCAGCAGGATTCGTTCAGTACAGGGCTCCTAGAGCATCCACATTATACAAGACCGGCTGATTTTCGAGGAATGAAGGTTCCAGATACACTGATGTCGGGAAACCATAAATTAATCGAAGAATGGCGGACAAAAGAATCATTAAGACGAACACTAGAACGCAGACCGGATTTACTCGAAAGTGTTGAACTAACCAAAGAACAAATGAAATGGCTTGAAGAAATAAAAAAAGAAATAAAGTAATATTGCAGGAAAACAATATTTATGTTATGATACATCTTGTGACTTAAGCCGAAAGCTTATGTTTGATAACGATGTTCCGCTGCACAGGGAATGAATAATCTGCAAGAGCATCTGTTGGAAGGAGTTGAAAACGATGCATAAAATTATCGAAGAAATCACAAAAGAACAACTTCGCACTGATCTTCCTGCTTTCCGTCCTGGAGATACTGTACGTGTACACGTAAAAGTTATCGAGGGAACTCGCGAGCGTATTCAGTTGTTTGAAGGTGTTGTGATTAAGCGTCGTGGTGGTGGTATTAGCGAAACTTTTACAGTTCGTAAAGTTTCCTATGGAGTAGGCGTTGAGCGTACTTTCCCTGTAAACACACCAAAAATTGCGAAGCTTGAAGTTATTCGCCGCGGTAAAGTCCGCCGTGCTAAACTTTACTATCTACGTAATCTACGTGGTAAGAAAGCTCGTATTAAAGAAATCCGATAATCATAAAAGAAAAGAGCTTGCTCTGCAAGCTCTTTTTTCATACATATCTATTTATTTGTAACGTTTTTTTAAACATTTAATTAAAGTTTGATTAAAAAATTAGCCCCATCGTGTTTAATAGGACAATGTTTATGTAAAATAAGGTGATGAATACATTTTTATTTGGGATTGGTGGGAACGTGAATGGCAAAAAAGAAAAATGAACTTTGGGAATGGATAAAGGCGTTATTAATTGCTGTAATTCTCGCAGCAGTAATTCGTTACTTTTTATTTGCACCGATTGTTGTCGATGGGCTGTCAATGATGCCTACGTTGCACGATCAAGATCGAATGATTGTCAATAAACTAAGTTATGAAATTGGTTCACCCCACCGATTTGATATTATTGTTTTCCATGCACCTGAAGGTAAAGATTATATTAAAAGGGTAATTGGACTTCCAGGAGATCGGATTGAGTATAAAAACGATACATTGTATGTTAATGGGAAAGCCTATAAAGAACCATATCTGGATGAATACAAAAAACAGCTGGTGGATGGTCCATTAACAGATCCGTTTACTCTTAAAGAGAAAATTAGCCGAAGCACCGTTCCAAAAGGCGAATTGTTTGTAATGGGTGATAATCGCCGTTTCAGTAAAGACAGCCGTCATATTGGAACCATTCCATTAAGTAAAGTCGTTGGAAAAACAAGCATTGTATATTGGCCATTAAAAGATGCACATATTGTAAAAGAAAGATTTTAAAGGCAGTAAAGAGGTGGTAGTTTGACGATCCAATGGTTTCCGGGCCATATGGCAAAGGCGCGGAGAGAAGTCACGGAAAAGTTAAAACTTATTGATATTATTTTTGAATTGGTGGACGCAAGAATTCCGTATTCTTCCAGAAACCCAATGATTGATGAAATTATTCAGCATAAACCAAGACTGGTGTTATTAAATAAAGCGGATATGGCTGATAAAGAGCGCACGAAAGAATGGATCAAGTATTTTTCGGAAAAGGACGTAAAAGCACTGGCTATTAACGCCCAAGCTGGCGAAGGACTGCGTGAAATCGTCCAAGCCTCACATCAAATCCTTAAAGAGAAGTTTGACAGATTAAAAGCAAAAGGTGTGAAGAATCCAAGAGCCATACGTGCCATGATTGTCGGTATTCCAAACGTCGGGAAGTCAACACTAATCAACAGGCTGGCAAAGAGAAATATTGCCAGAACTGGCAATACACCTGGGGTGACAAAAGCACAGCAATGGATTAAAGTAGGAAAAGAGCTAGAGCTGCTGGATACACCAGGAATTCTTTGGCCAAAATTTGAAGATCAGGATGTCGGTATGAAACTGGCTGTGACTGGGGCGATCAAAGATACCCTTTTGAATCTGCAAGATCTTGCCGTCTTCTCATTACGATTCTTGGAAGAAGCATACCCGCAGCGTTTAAAAGAACGTTTTCAGCTTGAGGAAGTTCCCGATGACCTGGTTGAGCTTTTTGACCATATCGGCAAACTAAGGGGCTGTATCATGAGCGGCGGGCTGATTGATTACGATAAAACGGCGGAATTAATCGTAAGGGAAATTCGCTCTGAAAAATTTGGACCGATTACATTTGATATTCCTGAACACGTATCTTCTATAAGTGAAGCAGAACAACAATAAATAGCTCTCCGAATGGAGAGCTTTATTTTTTTTAGCTAATAGGAAAATAAGGTGATGTATTTTGGGAAAAGAGACTATTGGACAAATTGAAGAACGATTATCTTTCATTAAGGATGAGACAGACCCATATTTAGTGGAGCTTGAAAATGACGAGAGAAAAGGTGTACGTATCCTCATTGATAAGTGGAAAAGACAGACGCAGGCTAAACGGCTTTTAAAAGAAAAGTTTGCTGAAATGTGTACATATGAGAAGAAATACAGAGCCCAAGGCTTTCAATTGATTGCAGGGGTGGATGAAGTAGGCCGCGGACCCTTGGCAGGACCTGTTGTCACAGCAGCAGTCATCCTTCCTGAGGACTTTTACTTAGAAGGAATTGATGATTCCAAAAAGCTTACGGAAAAAAGGCGCGAGGAATACAATGAAATTATTAAAAAAGAAGCACTCTCGATTGGAATATCGATGATTTCCGCAACAATTATTGATGAGATTAATATTTATGAAGCAACCAAAAAGGCAATGAAAGAAGCCATTTCTAAATTAACGCCAAAGCCGGATTTTATTTTAATTGATGCTATGAAATTGGAGCTCCCCTTTGCATCTGATTCAATTATAAAAGGTGATGCCAAAAGTATCTCCATTGCGGCGGCATCGATTGTCGCAAAAGTAGCCAGAGATCATTTGATGAAGGATCTAGCCAAAACTTATCCTCAATATGGCTTTGAGCAAAATATGGGGTATGGGACGAAAGAACATATTAATGCTATCCATACATATGGCATTACCCCATATCACCGAAAAAGCTTTGCACCTATTAAGGATATGCTGACGACGGTTTAAATAGGGGGCCTCACATGGATCCGTTAAGCTTTTTGAAATCGATTATAAAAACTGAACAATCTTCTCAACTTGAGCCATTGAAATTACGGGAGGGTCAAATCATTAATGGAAAAGTGATCCGCTTTCTTCCTAATGACATGTCTGTGGTTCAAATTGGCTCACAAAAATTAATCGCAAAATTAGAAGCATCGCTCGAAGCCAACCAGCAATATTGGTTTGAAGTTCAAACAGACCTAGGGAAGGTCCATTTAAAACTTTTAAAGGGAAACACTAAACAGATACCAAAAGAAGCTGTAGAGGACCCGAGAAGTCTTAATAAAGCTCAGGATGGGGGAATCGAGCAGTTCTATTCCCAGATTCCCATCCAGTTAGAACAAGAGAAAACGGAAATTTCGATTCAATGGAATGGTAGAAAAAAAGAAAATGGAAAAATTGATCCTGACAATTGTCGAATTCTTTTTTTTGTTGAATTAAAGAATATGGGTGAAATATTTGTCGATATACGATTTCAAAATCGGAATGTCAAAATATCTATGCTCAATAAAAAACAAGGATTGGAGCAGATTGCCCAACCACTCATTTTATTATTGCAGGATAATTTAAATAGGCTAAATTTTAACCTGACTTCTTTTTCTGTAGACCTACCCCCATCCGAAAAATCAATGAAATCCTTCTTGAAAAAACCTCCTACGAATGGGGTTTTCGAACATTATCAAGGGACGGGAGTAGATGTACGGATATGAATGGAATAAATGGTAATTCAAGGAAAAAGGCGGTTGCATTATCCTATGATTCTGATGCATCTGATGCCCCTGTTGTTACAGCCAAGGGGATGGGTGAAACAGCTGATAAGATTATTGAAGCAGCAAATAAACATCACATTCCGATTCAGGAAGACTCGACGCTTGTAAATTTATTAGGAAAATTAGACGTTAATGAAAAAATTCCTCAAGAATTGTATCAAGCTGTTGCAGAGGTATTTTCGTTTATTTATAAGTTGGATATAAAAGTAGAAAAATAGGGAAAAATCGCAGTAAAATCACCGTTTTCAGCAGGGGTTTTTTGTTGGAATTTGACGAGAAAAAAGTATGTTAATCTACTATTCTTGATATTTGAATTCATATAAAATTTTGCATATTGGTAGACAAGCTATTGTCATATTATATACAATGAAAGCGCAGTCTATAAATGAATGAGCTTTTTTAGGAGGGTGAGTAATGAATATCCATGAATATCAAGGAAAAGAAATCCTTAGACAATATGGAGTTGTAGTACCAAATGGGAAGGTAGCATTTACTGTCGAAGAAGCGGTAGAAGCTGCAAAAGAGTTAGGAACACAGGTTTGTGTCGTAAAAGCGCAAATTCACGCAGGTGGACGTGGAAAAGCTGGTGGCGTAAAGGTAGCTAAAAATCTGGATGAGGTGCGTACATACGCAAGTGAAATTCTTGGTAAGACATTGGTTACACATCAAACAGGTCCAGAAGGAAAAGAAGTAAAACGGTTATTAATTGAAGAAGGCTGCGACATTAAAAAAGAATATTATGTCGGGTTAGTATTGGACCGCTCAACTTCACGTGTTGTTCTTATGGCTTCTGAAGAAGGCGGAACAGAAATTGAAGAAGTTGCCGCAAATACACCAGAGAAAATTTTCAAAGAGGAAATTGATCCGGTATTAGGTTTAATGCCTTATCAGGCTCGCCGAATTGCGTTTGCAATCAATATTCCTAAAGAATTAATCAATAAAGCAGTCGCATTCATGATGGGTCTTTATCAGGCATACATCGAAAAAGATTGCTCCATCGCTGAAATTAACCCATTAGTGGTGACTGGTGATGGAAATGTAATGGCCTTGGATGCCAAATTAAACTTTGACTCAAATGCACTTTATCGTCAAAAAGACGTTGTGGCATATCGTGATCTTGAAGAAGAGGATCCAAAAGAATTTGAAGCATCTAAATATGATTTAAGCTATATTGCTCTAGATGGAAACATCGGCTGTATGGTAAATGGTGCCGGCCTTGCTATGGCAACGATGGATATCGTTAAGCATTACGGCGGCGATCCCGCTAACTTCCTTGATGTTGGGGGCGGTGCTACTGCTGAAAAGGTTACAGAAGCATTCAAAATTATCCTTTCTGATCCAAACGTAAAAGGTATTTTCGTTAATATCTTCGGTGGAATCATGAAGTGTGATGTTATTGCTGACGGTGTAGTTGAAGCAGCTAAACAAGTTGGACTTTCTATTCCGCTGGTTGTTCGTTTAGAAGGAACGAATGTTGACTTAGGAAAGAAAATTCTTCGTGAATCAGGACTTGATATTACTGCTGCTGAATCCATGGCAGACGGAGCACAAAAAATCGTTTCATTAGTGAAATAGGATAGAAAGGGGAATTAACGTGAGCGTTTTTGTTAATAAAGAAACAAAAGTCATTGTCCAAGGGATTACTGGCGGAACTGCCCGCTTCCATACTAAGCAAATGCTTGAATATGGTACGCAAATTGTTGGGGGAACATCTCCTGGTAAAGCCGGTCAAGAGGTTGAAGGAGTACCTGTGTTCAATACTGTGAAAGAAGCTGTTGATGCGACAGGTGCAAATGCTTCAGTTATCTATGTTCCAGCACCATTTGCAGCAGATTCCATTATTGAAGCTGTCGATGCAGAATTAGATCTTGTCATCTGTATTACAGAACATATTCCAGTATTGGATATGGTAAAGGTTAAGCGTTATATGGAAGGCAAGAAAACTCGCCTTGTCGGACCAAACTGTCCTGGTGTTATCACAGCTGATGAGTGCAAAATAGGTATTATGCCTGGCTATATTCATACAAAAGGCCATGTGGGCGTTGTTTCCCGCTCTGGTACATTAACATACGAAGCAGTACACCAATTAACACAAGCTGGAATTGGCCAAACTACTGCAGTTGGTATCGGTGGAGACCCTGTTAACGGAACAAACTTCATCGATGTTCTAAAAGCATTCAATGAGGATCCAGAAACATACGCAGTGATCATGATTGGTGAAATCGGCGGAACAGCTGAAGAAGAAGCTGCCGAGTGGGTTAAAGCCAACATGACAAAACCTGTTGTCGGCTTCATTGGCGGACGTACAGCACCTCCAGGGAAACGTATGGGACATGCTGGTGCGATTATTTCTGGCGGTAAAGGTACTGCTGATGAAAAAATCCGTGTCATGAATGAATGCGGCATTAAAGTAGCAGATACTCCATCTGTTATGGGTGAAACATTAATCGAAGTATTAAAAGAAAAAGGTCTATACGACCAATGTAAAACTCATTAATTATATACCAGAATAGTCCCTCCCATCACGAGGGGCTATTTCTTCTGCTTAAATAAATTTTTCAAATGGAGGCTTTGGTATGGATGAACTGAAAGAAAGGCTAATTCATTTACTTCATTATCCGAATATTTCGTGGACTGCTGTGTATCAACAATTAAAAAAAGATCCCCACCTATCATCACTCTACCAACAAACTGCAAACGATCTTCAACAATACTTCTCTTCCAAACACAAAAGCTCATTTGAAACCTCGCCGCAATTCATCGAATCCATCCAGTATCAAATTCATCAATACAAGTCAAACGATATTCAAGTAATCTCTATCTTCGATAAGGAATATCCAGAAAGCTTAAAACAAATCTACCAGCCACCATGGGCAATATTTGCCAAGGGAAATCTCTCACTTTTAGGCCGAGAGCCAAAGCTAGCAGTTGTAGGGTCACGTCAAGGATCACAGTATGGAAAAAGTGCTATTCGCTTTATATTCCCCCGCCTAATTGAAAAAGAAGTAGTAATTGTGAGCGGGCTGGCAAAAGGGATAGATACGTTTGCACATGAATCCGCCATCAACCTAAATGGAAGCACGATCGCTGTCATTGCTGGAGGCTTGTATCATATTTATCCTAAAGAGAATACTGATTTGGCATTAGAAATGACGAAAACTCAACTTGTTCTTTCTGAGTATCCGCCAGATACAAAACCTGAAAAATGGCACTTTCCCGCTCGTAATCGAATCATTAGCGGCCTCTCTTTTGGTACATTATTAATAGAAGCCAATATAAAAAGTGGGTCATTAATTACAGCAAACTATGCTGTTAACGAAGGTCGCGAAGTATTTGCTTTACCTGGGAGCATTTTTAATCCTCTTTCTAGCGGTACAAATCATATTATTCAGCAGGGAGCAAAACTTATTACCTCCGCTGAGGGGATATTGGAGGATATGCAGCATTTAATTTCCAAAATTTAGTCTGTTTTCCGATGTTTTTTATGAATTTTTATGGCTTTTAGAAAAAAAGGTTGAAATTCTTGGAGTTATGGTATAAATTTTGCAACAGAAGTTGGAAAAAATGTCCCTTTTCTAATCTTGAAAATTTTGGAAGTGAAAGCGGTTTTATAGCTAATGATTGACAAGCCAGATGAATTATTGAATAATAGTGGATATTTTATTCTTTAAAAAAGTATAATTTTGTTAATTAATGATTTAACGAATTGAAAATAAATTTGAATAAATTGGGGAATAGACATTTGTGCAAAGTATTTTCTTCGGTACAAATTACTAGAATAAGTATTAAAGAAAACTTCTCAAAGGGTATGTCTTCGATTAGTTTATGACTACCCTGCTTGCAAATTTCTTCTATCCCTCTAAGGAGGATGATTGGATGTCAGATTTTCTTGTAATCGTTGAATCTCCGGCAAAAGCAAAAACGATTGAACGATATCTTGGGAACAAATATAAAGTAAAAGCATCCATGGGACACGTACGGGATTTGCCCAGAAGTCAAATGGGCGTAGATGTAGAGAATAATTATGATCCTAAATATATTACAATTCGCGGCAAGGGTCCTGTATTAAAAGAATTGAAAACAGCTGCGAAAAAAGCGAAAAAAATTTATCTCGCAGCTGACCCGGATCGTGAAGGGGAAGCTATTGCTTGGCATTTGGCTCACAGCCTTTCAGTGGATATCCATTCAGATTGCCGTGTTGTTTTTAATGAAATCACCAAGGATGCCATTAAAGAATCGTTTAAACACCCGCGGCCGATCAATATGGACTTAGTTGATGCCCAGCAGGCACGGCGAATTCTTGACCGTCTCGTTGGTTATAACGTCAGTCCGCTTTTATGGAAAAAAATAAAAAAGGGATTAAGCTTTGGCCGTGTGCAAACGGTAGCCGTCCGCCTGATCATTGATAGGGAAAAAGAGATTAAGGATTTTGTTCCAGAAGAATATTGGACAATTGAAGGTGAATTTTTAAAAGGAAAATCGCGATTTAGTGCCTATTTTTACGGGCTTAATCAAGAGAAAAAAGAATTAGGGACAGAAGAAGAGGTAAATAATGTACTAAAGCAGCTAAACGGAAACAAGTTCAAGGTTGTTTCTGTGACAAAAAGGGAACGAAAACGAAATCCAGCACCGCCTTTTACCACTTCATCCTTACAACAGGAAGCAGCAAGAAAGCTTAATTTCCGTGCAAAGAAAACGATGATGCTTGCACAGCACCTTTATGAAGGAATTGAGCTGGGAAAAGAAGGCACAGTCGGTTTAATTACATACATGAGAACTGACTCAACGCGAATTTCTGAAGTAGCACAAACGGAAGCTGCCAATTATATTAAGGAAGAATATGGCGAAAATTATTTAAAAGACGAACAGCGTAAAGAAAAAAAGCAAGCAAATGCACAGGATGCTCACGAAGCGATACGTCCTTCAAGTACGTATCGTGATCCAAACACGATCAAAGATTTTCTTTCAAGAGATCAATTCCGCTTGTATAAATTAATCTGGGACCGCTTCTTGGCGAGTCAAATGGCACCAGCTGTAATGGATACAATGAGTGTAGATTTACAGAATGGAAATGTATTGTTCAGGGCTACAGGATCAAAGGTAAAATTTCCGGGCTTTATGAAGCTTTATGTGGAAGGAACAGATGATCAGGTAGAAGAGAAGGAAAATATGCTTCCAGAATTAAAGGAAGGCGATGAAGTAATCCAAAAAGATTTGGATCAGAAACAGCATTTCACCCAGCCGCCGCCAAGGTATACAGAAGCAAGGCTTGTCAAAACGCTTGAGGAGCTGGGGATAGGCCGCCCGTCTACCTATGCGCCAACATTGGACACGATACAAAAAAGAGGTTATGTATCACTTGATAATAAGCGGTTTATTCCAACAGAGCTTGGTGAAATTATGTTAGAATTAGCGCTTGAATTTTTCCCGGAAGTTCTCGATGTGGAGTTTACTGCGAAGATGGAGCAGGAATTGGACGATGTTGAGGAAGGCAAAGTCCGCTGGGAAAAAATCATCGATGCGTTTTATCAGGAATTTGAAAAGCGCCTGAAAATCGCAGAAGAAGAAATGCAGTCGGTTGAAATTAAGGATGAACCTGCAGGGGAAGATTGCGAACAGTGTGGAAACCCGATGGTGTTTAAAATGGGGCGCTATGGAAAGTTTATGGCCTGCAGTAATTTTCCGGATTGTCGGAACACAAAACCAATTGTGAAAGAAATCGGCGTGACCTGTCCGAAATGTAAGGAAGGTCAAATCATCGAAAGAAGAAGTAAGAAAAAAAGACTCTTTTTCGGATGCAATCGATTTCCAGAGTGTGATTTTCTATCCTGGGATAAACCTTTACCAAGAAGCTGTCCTAAATGTGAAGGCATGCTTGTTGAGAAGAAACTAAAAAAAGGTGTCCAAGTGCAATGTGTGGAATGTGATTACAAAGAAGAACCACAAAGTTAAGGAGTGAGCAGTGCTCACTCCTTTTATTTGGCTAATAAGAAAGCATAAATTTTTTTCCAAAATTTATACTTTCTTATGTCGCACGACGGACAGGATGTCCTAGTCAGGCGAGTGCCACAGGACGTGGCACTCTACGAGCCTGGCAAGTGCAACTACGCCTCTGTCTTCGCCCTTAGGGGCTCGCCAATCGGCGAGTTTTCTTTAAAACTTTGGATCATTTCAATCGTATATAAAATGATCGATGATGGACATGAATAAATTATTAGCGTAAAATAAAGCGGCAATACGATTTACGGAGGTCTGACATGAAAGACGTGACAATAAATGTAATAGGTGCCGGTTTAGCAGGCAGTGAAGCTGCCTGGCAGATCGCCAAAAGAGGGATAAAGGTACGGCTGTATGAGATGCGGCCGATTAAGCAGACTCCCGCGCACCATACCGATAAATTCGCAGAATTAGTTTGCAGCAATTCATTAAGAGCGGATACCTTAACGAATGCTGTTGGTGTATTAAAGGAAGAAATGCGGAAGCTCGACTCCGTCATCATTGCCTCAGCAGACGCTTGTGCTGTTCCAGCTGGTGGGGCTTTAGCTGTTGATCGTCACGAATTTGCTGCCAAGGTAACAGATTCGGTGAAGAATCATGAGAATGTTACCGTGATTAATGAAGAAGTTACTGAAATCCCGGAAGGTCCAACTGTTATAGCATCTGGCCCGTTAACAAGTGAAAGTTTATCCAAAAGCCTAAAAGAGCTTACAGGTGAAGATTATTTATATTTTTATGATGCAGCCGCACCTATTTTAGAAAAAGAAAGCATAAATATGGAAAAGGTGTATCTAAAATCTCGTTATGATAAAGGTGAGGCAGCCTATTTAAATTGCCCAATGACAGAAGAAGAATTTAATCGTTTTTATGACGCACTAATATCAGCGGAAACAGCTGAATTGAAAGAATTTGAAAAAGAAGTTTATTTTGAAGGCTGTATGCCGATTGAGGTAATGGCAAAGCGTGGGATTAAAACAATGCTTTTTGGTCCGATGAAACCAGTTGGTCTTGAAGATCCGCGCACTGGAAAAAGACCATTCGCTGTTGTCCAGCTCAGGCAAGACGATGCTGCAGGTACTCTTTTCAATATTGTTGGTTTTCAAACCCATTTAAAATGGGGTGCCCAAAAAGAGGTAATTCGTTTAATCCCTGGTCTTGAAAATGTTGAAATCGTCCGCTATGGTGTCATGCATCGAAATACGTTTATTAATTCTCCAAAAGTTTTAGAGCCTACCTATCAATTCAAAGGCCATAAGGATTTATTTTTTGCCGGGCAAATGACTGGGGTAGAGGGTTATGTTGAATCGGCTGCCAGCGGTCTGATTGCCGGCATTAATGCTGCAAGGTAT
Organism: Neobacillus sp. PS3-12; assembly: GCF_030915385.1. GTDB lineage: Bacteria > Bacillota > Bacilli > Bacillales > Cytobacillaceae > JAEVLT01. The sequence continues at coordinate 4,284,551 of NZ_CP133268.1, forward strand.
GCCATGGGGGAAGAGCCGTTAGAATTTCCAGCGGAAACAGCCATGGGCAGTATGGCAAAATATATTACGACAGCAAATCCTGACCATTTTCAGCCAATGAATGCTAACTTTGGATTATTTCCTGAACTGCCAGTTAAAATAAAAGGCAAGCAGGAAAGAAATCTTGAGCATGCAAACCGAGCATTAGGGACAATTCAGAACTTTGTGAAGGTTTTGTAAATTTTATTGCAAGGGCTTTTGAAGTGTGTTACTATTTAGTAGCCCTTGCAAAGAAAAAGGTTGGCAAATATGGACGTTTTATTAAAGTTATTTATTGAATATTTACAAATGGAGCGGAATTATTCAAAATATACAATTGAACATTATGAACAAATGATAAAGGAATTTTTTTTGTTCATGTCTGAGCAAGCAATAAAAGAGGTAAATGATGTTCAATATTCAGACGCAAGGCTATATTTAACCAAGCTGTATGAAAAAAAACTCGCTAAGAAAACAATGGCTAAAAAGATTTCCTGTTTACGGAGCTTTTATAAATTTTTACTTCGTGAAAAAATTGTTGATGCGAACCCATTCACACTTTTGACCATTCCAAAGGCCGAAAAAAGATTGCCACAGTTTTTTTATGAAAGTGAGATGCAGTTGTTATTTCAGTCTTGCGAAACAGAAACTTCTCTGGGACAGCGCAATAAAGCCTTACTAGAACTTCTTTATGCAACAGGCATTCGTGTCAGTGAATGTTGTCAAATTCGGATTTCTGAAGTGGATTTCTTTCTGTCAACTGTTTTAATCCATGGAAAAGGTCAAAAGGATCGGTATTTGCCATTCGGCAGTATTGCGAGACAATCATTAGAACTTTACATAAACAGTGGAAGAAAAAAGCTGATGTCTGAAAAGAGCGAACATGATGTTTTATTTGTAAATCATCGTGGCGGTCCCTTGACAGCAAGGGGAGTCCGAAATATCCTTAGCAGCATGATTGAAGAATCGTCGTTAAATGGACATATTCATCCCCATATGCTACGCCATTCATTTGCTACTCATTTGTTAAACAATGGTGCGGATTTACGCTCGGTCCAAGAATTATTGGGGCATGCTTTTTTGTCTTCTACACAGGTTTATACCCATGTAACAAAGGAACGATTACGAAAAACGTATATGGAGCACCATCCTAGGGCATAAATGAAAAAAGTTTAAAACATAGACACATATACATTTTTTCTTTATTGTAAATAAGTTTTTCACGTTTTTTATTAGGTATAACTCCGATAAGCCAGATGATAAAGGAGGAAATTCAATGTCTGAATTTCATGCAACAACTATATTTGCCATTCACCATAATGGACAATGTTCAATGGCCGGGGACGGACAGGTAACACTTGGAAATTCAGTTGTGATGAAACACACTGCAAGAAAAGTGAGAAAGATTTTTAATGGAAAGGTATTAGCTGGGTTCGCAGGCTCTGTTGCCGATGCTTTTACGCTTTTTGAAATGTTTGAAGGAAAATTACAAGAATATAATGGAAATTTGCAAAGGGCCTCAGTTGAACTTGCACAGCAGTGGAGAAGTGATAAAGTATTACGAAAGCTTGAAGCCATGCTGATTGTAATGAACAGGGAAGATATATTGTTAGTTTCAGGAACTGGTGAAGTGATCGAGCCTGATGATGGAATCTTAGCCATTGGTTCTGGAGGGAACTATGCACTAGCTGCAGGACGCGCATTAAAACAGTTTTCTGGTGATCAACTTACTGCAAAAGAAATTGCTAAAGCTTCATTGGAAATAGCAGCAGATATTTGCGTATTTACCAATCATAATATCATTGTGGAAGAGCTATAAACGGGAAGGAGTAGATTATTCATGGCAAAAATAACGAATTTAACCCCCCGCCAAATTGTTGAAAGATTGGATCAATATATCATTGGCCAAAAAGATGCAAAAAAGGCGGTAGCTGTTGCACTTAGGAATCGATATCGCAGAGAATTGCTTAATGAGAAGCTTCGAGACGAAGTAATTCCAAAAAATATATTAATGATTGGACCAACCGGTGTTGGAAAAACTGAAATTGCTAGAAGGATGGCCAAAATTGTTGGTGCACCGTTTGTGAAAGTGGAAGCCACCAAGTTTACTGAGGTTGGCTATGTTGGCCGTGATGTTGAATCCATGGTAAGGGACCTGGTTGAGACTTCAATCCGACTAGTAAAAGAGGACAGAATGCTGAGCGTCAAGGAACGAGCTGAGGAAAGTGCGAATCGCCGCTTAGTGGACTTATTAGTACCTGCAGCGAAAAAACAAAATAATTATAAAAATCCGCTTGAAATGTTGTTCGGTGGCGGGAATTCCCAATCAGAACCAGATCAGGATTCTTCCGATGACTACTCCATTAATGAAAAAAGAAAGGTCATCAAAGGGAAACTTGAATTAGGGCAGCTTGAAGATGAAATCGTTACCGTTGAGGTTGAAGAGCAAGCACCTTCCATGTTTGACATGCTTCAGGGTTCTGGTATGGAACAAATGGGCATGAATATGCAGGATATGCTCGGCGGGCTAATGCCGAAAAAACATAAAAAGCGGAAATTAACGGTTCGTGAAGCTCGAAAAGTGTTAACAAATGAGGAAGCCCAAAAATTAATCGATATGGACGAAGTCACGCAAGAGGCGGTATTCAGAGCAGAACAAACTGGAATCATCTTTATTGATGAAATTGATAAGATCGCAAGTAAAAACCAAGGCGGTTCATCTGCAGATGTTTCAAGGGAAGGTGTGCAAAGGGATATTCTACCAGTTGTTGAAGGCTCAACAGTGGTCACGAAATATGGTTCCGTTAAAACTGATCATATTTTATTCATTGCAGCTGGAGCATTTCATATGGCAAAGCCGTCTGATTTAATCCCAGAACTGCAAGGACGTTTCCCGATCCGTGTAGAGCTGACAAAACTTAATGTAGATGATTTCTTTAGAATCTTAATTGAACCTGATAACGCTTTAATTAAACAATATCAGGCTTTATTGGAAACTGAAGGTATAGAAATTGAATTTTCTGACGATGCTATTCGTAGGATTGCAGAAGTAGCATTTGACGTAAATCAAAATACTGACAATATTGGGGCCAGACGACTTCATACGATTTTGGAAAAATTGTTAGAGGACCTTTCCTTTGAAGCACCTGATATCTCAATGGAGAAGGTTACAATTACTCCTCAATATGTTGATGAAAAACTGGGAGCAATCTCTAAAAATAAAGACCTTAGTCAGTTTATCCTTTAGGCGGTGAAAGCCTGTTCTAAAAACTAAATTAATATACCAAGAAATAGTTATATTACTCATATAGAAAAAACATCAAAGTAATTGTTGCAGTTACTGTAGGAGGAAGAAGTAAATGGATTTATTAACAAAAACAAGAAAGATTAATGCATTATTACAAAAAGCAGCTGGTAAGCCGGTTAACTTCAAAGAAATGTCAGAGACATTAAGTGAAATCATTGAAGCAAATATTTTTGTTGTCAGCCGCCGCGGCAAACTTTTAGGTGTTGCTATTCATCAGCATATTGAAAATGAGCGCCTTAAAAAATACTTTGAAGATCGTCAATTCCCAGAAGACTATACAAAAGGTTTGTTTAATATCCAAGAAACATCATCTAACTTAACGGTGGAAAGTGAATATACTGCATTCCCAGTTGAAAATAAAGATTTGTTTGTTGAAGGCTTAACGACAATTGTGCCGATTATCGGCGGCGGGGAACGTCTAGGAACATTGATTCTTGCAAGGGTACAAAATAAATTTGATGATGATGATCTAATTCTTGCTGAATACGGCGCTACCGTTGTAGGTATGGAAATCCTTCGTGAAAAAGCTGAGGAAATTGAGGAAGAAGCAAGAAGCAAAGCAGTTGTCCAAATGGCAATTAGCTCCCTTTCTTATAGTGAGTTAGAAGCGATTGAACATATTTTTGAAGAATTAAACGGTCACGAAGGCCTTTTGGTTGCATCAAAAATTGCTGACCGAGTTGGTATTACGCGTTCCGTTATTGTTAATGCATTAAGAAAACTTGAAAGTGCCGGTGTAATCGAATCCCGATCACTTGGTATGAAGGGAACCTACATTAAAGTATTGAACGATAAATTCCTTGTTGAACTTGATAAGCTAAGAGCAAATTAATAATGAACTTAAAAATCCCTAATTGGAAAATGAAATTTCCGATTAGGGATTTTTCTTTTTTTGTAAAAAAATATAGGTATATGTACCCAATAATATTTTACTGAAATATAATACTATAAGAACAGTGGCATCTAACGAGATCAAGTTTCGACATATTTCTAACTTAATAATACTAAAAAACAAAAAACGGAACTTTTGGTATAGGTAAAATAGGCACAAAAAATTACTTTTACCTACATAGACAGATTATTGCAGATTCTTTACAATAAAATAATAAGATTGTCATATTTCGCGCGAATATTTTCTAACAAAATCCTCCATTTTTCTCAATTTTGTCGAAAGAGGTGTATTTCTTGAAGTTATTTTCGAATACCTTTACTTCATTAGAGCAAGCACTAAACTATTCATCCTTAAAACAGAAGGTTATTTCACAAAATATAGCAAACGCAGACACGCCGAATTACAAGGCACAGGATGTAAGCTTTAAAGCAGTCCTTCAAAATGAATTGGGGCTGAACTTCACGACAAACCGGACGGATGCTCGTCATATTGATTTTTCTGATAGTTCAGCTGCAAATCCTGCAATCATTACCCGTCCAAATGTACAGTATAACAATAACGGAAACAGTGTGGATCTTGACCAAGAAATGTCGGATTTAGCAAAAAATCAAATTTATTATGATGCCCTCGTCGAGCAGGAGAATAACAAGTTTGCTGCACTAAAGAATGTTATTAGTGGAGGTAAATAAGGATGTCAATTTTTCAAAGTATGAATACAACGGCCTCTGCATTAACAGCCCAGCGGCTTAGAATGGATGTTATTTCCTCTAATATGGCTAACGCAGATACAACACATGGAAAGCTTGTCAACGGAAAATGGGTGCCATATACACGGAAAGCAGTCGTTTTGCAACCGAAAGAAAATTCTTTCTCGTCATACTTACAAACGGCGATTAATCAAGATGACGGGACAAATTCAGCTGGAAATGGTGTAATGGTCTCGCAAATAAAGGATGATACGAGTACACCATATAAAACAGTTTATGATCCTGAAAACCCTGATGCTAATCAGGATGGTTATGTTGAGCTTCCGAATGTAGACCCACTAAGGGAGATGACTGACTTAATCAGTGCAACGCGGTCTTATGAAGCCAATGTTACGGTTTTAAATGCTTCTAAAGGAATGATGATGAAGGCACTTGAAATCGGAAAATAAGGAGGATAAGTGGATGGCAAACGTATCATTACCATCTGTACAACAGATTTTTACGACTAATAATACCAATACAACGAAACCTACTACACCATTCGAAACACAAAACAGTTTTGCGTCCGTACTTAAGGATTCCATTGCCCAGCTTAATCAATCACAGGTTGATGCGGATAATATGACCAATAAGTTAATAAATGGTGATAATGTGGACCTTTCCCAAGTGATGATTGCTCAGCAAAAAGCAAATGTTACTTTGCAGGCTGCGGTAGAGGTTCGGAACAAAGTCATTGATGCCTATCAAGAAATGATGAGAATGCAAGTTTAATAGAGTTTACATAAGAATGGGGTTATAGCTGTCAAGAAATCAGACAGACTAACCGGGGAATAACATGAACGAAATCATAAAGAAATATGCAAATCAGATTAAAAATTTTTGGCTAAGCAGGACAAAGAAGCAAAAAGGAATCTATATAGGTTCTTTGCTGCTTCTTATTGCTGTCATTGCGATTTCGTCCTTTTTTATTTTAAAGACGACCTATGTGCCACTATACAGCAATCTTTCTGCCTCGGAAGCGGGGACGATTAAACAAAGCCTTGATACAAAAGGAGTTAAATCAGAACTTGCCGATGGCGGCACTACAATCAAAGTACCTGATAATGTTGTTGATTCTTTGAAGGTTCAGCTTGCTTCTGAAGGTCTTCCGAAAACAGGCAGTATTGATTATTCTTTTTTCAGCCAAAATGCCGGACTCGGAACAACCGACAACGAATTTAACATGATTAAACTTGATGCGATGCAAACAGAACTAGCCAATTTAATTAAAGGAATTGAGGGTGTTCAGGACGCAAAAGTGATGATTAACCTTCCGGAAAAAGGTATTTTTGTAACTGATAAAGGCGAATCAGCTTCTGCCTCAATCGTATTAACGGTGAAGCCGGGGTATCAATTCAGTGAAGCGCAGATTAAAGGACTTTATCAGCTTGTTTCAAAAAGTGTCCCTAACCTTCCTACTGATAATATCGTCATTATGAACCAATACTTTGAGTACTTTGACTTAAATAATAAAAATAATTCCATTGCTTCAACTTATTCAACAGATAATGATGTGAAAAAACAAATAGAAAGAGATATTCAGCAGCAAGTTCAAACAATGCTCGGTACATTGATGGGGCCAGGTAAGGCAGTAGTTTCAGTATCTGCAGATATTGATTTTACTCAGGAAAAACAGCAGCAAGACTTAGTTCAACCAGTTGATAAGGATAATATGAAGGGCATTGCCGTCAGCGCAGAAAATATTAAAGAAGCATTTACCGGAAATGGCAGCCAAGCTGGAGGTACCCCTCAGGCAGAGACAACAACAGATTCCAGCGGATCCAATTACCTCTCTGGAACCGGATCAAATGGAGATTACGAAAAAACGGATGACAAAGTAAATTATGAAGTCAATCGTATTCATAAACAAATTTCTGAAAGTCCATATAAGATCCGTGATTTAGGTATCCAAGTGTTAGTAGAACCGCCAAACCCAAAAAAGACGAGCTCACTTTCAAAATCCACGATTAATGATATCACAAGCATCTTAGGAACGATTGTCAGAACAAGTATTGATAAAAGCAGTATTCCAAAACCATTAACAAATCAAGATATAAAAAATAAAATTGTTGTTTCTGTGCAGCCATTTAATGGAAAAACAGATACCACAATAGCAACAAAAGGATCACTGCCATGGTGGGCCTTTGTGGTCGGAGGAGTTCTTCTTGCGGCAGTATTGGTATTATTATTTTTATTTTTACGATCTAAAAAGGCTGCTAGAATGGTTGAGGGTATCGAGGATGTTCCCCAAGAGGAAACTGTTCATATTCCAGATGTGAATGAGGAACATGAAAATGAGAATACATTACGCAGAAAGCAGTTAGAAAAAATGGCAAAAGATCATCCAGAAGACTTTGCCAAGCTATTAAGGACATGGATTGCAGAAGAATGATCAAGAGGAGGAACGAATATGGCAAAAAGGGAACAAAAAGGGCTATCCGGCAAACAAAAAGCAGCCGTCCTCCTCATCTCGCTTGGACCCGATATTTCAGCTAATGTGTATAAACACTTAAATGAAGAAGAAATTGAAAAATTAACACTAGAGATTTCCGGGGTAAAAAAGGTAGATTCGTTGACGAAAGAAGAGATTTTGGAAGAATTTCATAGCATTGCGCTTGCTCAAGATTACATTACCCAAGGAGGAATCGGATATGCAAAAACGATCCTTGAAAAAGCACTGGGCCATGAACAAGCGACGACAATTATTAATCGTTTAACCTCCTCACTGCAAGTACGTCCATTTGATTTTGCACGAAAAGCGGATCCTGCTCAAATTTTAAATTTTATTCAAAATGAACATCCGCAAACGATTGCTTTAATTTTATCTTATTTGGATGCAGCACAAGCAGGGCAAATCTTGTCAGAATTGCCGCAGGAAATTCAGGCAGATATTGCCAGAAGAATTGCCGTTATGGATAGTACTTCTCCAGAGATTATAAATGAAGTAGAACAAATTCTCGAAAGAAAGCTTTCTGCTACAGTCACACAGGATTACACCAATACAGGCGGCATTGAGACCGTGGTGGAAGTTTTAAATGGAGTAGACCGTTCTACGGAAAGAACAATTTTGGATGCTCTTGAAATTCAAGATCCAGAACTAGCAGAAGAAATTAAAAAGCGCATGTTCGTGTTTGAAGATATCGTTACACTTGATAGCCGTGCAATTCAGCGGGTGATAAGGGATTGTGAGAACGAGGATTTACTGCTTGCCCTTAAGGTATCCAGTGAAGAAGTCAAAGAAATTATCTTTAAGAATATGTCACAGCGGATGGTCGAAACATTTAAAGATGAGATTGAATATATGGGTCCTGTAAGATTACGAGACGTGGAGGAGGCCCAATCGAGGATCGTTGCCGCCATCCGCCGTTTAGAGGAAGCCGGTGAGATCGTGGTAGCCCGTGGTGGAGGGGATGATATTATTGTCTAAAATAATTAAATCGCAATGGGCGCAAGCCATTTATGATGATCAAAAGATCATTTCCATAAAAGTACTGGAATCTGTGAATGAAAGTGATTCATTAGCTGATATGAATTTCCAAGCTGCGGCTAAGCAAAAAGAACTGTTAAACCAGGCCTATTCCCAGGCGGAAGTGATTGTCAACGAAGCTGAATTTCAGGCAAAGTCTATCCGCAATCAAATACTGCAAGAAAAAAGTGCTTGGGAGCAAGAAAAAGCAAGGCTAATAGAAGAGGCCAAGCATGAGGGATTTTCAAAAGGTTTTGATAATGGAAAGATGCAAGGACGTAAGGAATATCACGAAAAGATTCTTTTCGCCCAAGAGGTTATTAAAACAGCGAAAAAGGATTATGAATCGCAGGTTGCTCTAGCAGAAAAGACGATTCTAAAAATTGGAATAAGTGCTGCAGAAAAAATACTTGGGGAGAAGCTGGATGAAAGTGAAGATTGTTTCGGTGCAATTGTGAAAAGAGCCTTAAAAGAAGCACGTGAATCCCGTGAAGTTCAGCTTCATGTTCATCCTTGCCACTACGATTTTCTTCTTTCAAGAAAAGACGAATTGGCCGTTATTTTCCCAATGGAAACTAGTATCTATATATTTCCAAATGATGAATTAACAGAAAACAGCTGTTATGTTGAATCTGCAAACGGTCGAATAGATGCCAGTATTGATAGTCAGCTAGAGGAGCTTAAACGAAAGCTTCTTGAACTGTTGGAGAGTGAATCTTAATGAGCATAGCGAATTTGCTAGAGCGGCTTCCTGAAATTGATACTTTTAAACGATTTGGCCGCGTAAAGCGAGTTGTGGGTTTGATGATCGAATCACAGGGGCCTGAAAGCTCAATTGGCGACGTTTGCTTTATCCACGTGGGGACAACAAAAAAACGCAAAATACAAGCTGAAGTTGTTGGTTTTAAGAATGAGGACGTAATCTTAATGCCCTATACATCAATACAGGATATTTCCCCTGGAAGTTTAGTAGAGGCAACAATGAAGCCTCTTGAAATCAAGGTAGGATCTGGTTTGATCGGTAATGTCGTTGATTCACTTGGTCAGCCCTTAGATGGCACGCTATTACCGAAGGGATTAACAAGTGTTCCAACAGACCAAACTCCGCCCAATCCGATGCAGCGTCCGCCAATAAGAGAATCTATTGAAGTCGGTGTTCGCGTTATTGATAGCATGCTTACAGTTGGGAACGGTCAGCGGGTAGGTATTTTTGCAGGAAGTGGCGTTGGAAAAAGTACACTGCTTGGGATGATTGCCCGAAATACCACGGCAGATTTAAACGTGATTGCCTTAATTGGCGAACGGGGCCGAGAAGTACGCGAGTTTATTGACCGCGATCTTGGCGAAGAGGGGTTAAAACGATCGATTGTTGTTGTCGCTACATCCGATCAGCCGGCGTTAATGAGGATAAAAGGTGCATTTACGGCAACAGCGATAGCCGAATATTTTCGGGATAAAGGGCTAAACGTCATGATGATGATGGATTCCGTTACACGTGTTGCGATGGCACAGCGTGAGGTTGGGCTTGCTGTCGGTGAACCGCCAACAACCAAAGGATATACTCCATCTGTTTTTGCGATTCTGCCAAAATTGCTTGAGCGAACTGGAACAAATAAGCATGGTTCGATTACCGCTTTTTATACGGTTTTGGTGGATGGTGATGATATGAATGAACCGATTGCAGATACAGTTAGGGGCATACTTGACGGCCATTTTATCTTATCTCGCGAACTGGCAAATAAAGGACAATATCCGGCGATCGACGTCTTAAACAGCATTAGTCGGGTCATGAATAATATTGTTACAAAGGATCATGTCAGGTCCGCTGAAAGATTGAGAGATTTGCTTAGCACCTATATAACTTCAGAGGATCTGATTAACATTGGTGCCTATAAAAAAGGTTCTTCCAAGGAAATTGATGAAGCGATTCAAATGTACCCGCAAATTATTTCGTTTTTAAAGCAAGGTACAGAGGAAAAGGTTTCAATGGAGGAAGGGGTCAATCGTTTATTTCAGTTAATAGGAAAAGGTGTGTAGACTGTGGCTTATCAATATAAATTTGACAAGATCCTTCATGTTAAAGAAAAAGAAAAAGGCGATTGCTTAGCAGCATATCAAACTTCAGTTCAAAAGTTTGAAGAGGCTGCAGAGACGCTGTACGAATTTTTAAAGAAAAAAGAGGATTTAGAATCCTACCAATCCTCTAAGCTCTCAAGCGGCTTAGCTGTACAGGAAATCCGTCATCATCAACAATTTATCTCAAATTTACAAAACAGTATTGAATATTATCAAAAAATGGTGATAAATGCTCGGAATCGGATGAATCATTATCAGGAAAAGCTGATTGAAAGCAACGTCGAAGTGCAGAAATACGTAAAAATGAAGGAAAAAGATTTTTTACACTATTTAAACGGAATAAAGTTTCAAGAGGCTAAACAAATGGATGATGTCTCGATTCAAGTATTTATGAATCGGGGGATTTGATTGTGGCGAAGAAAATAGAAAAAGAGATAGAAATCATGGAAGAAACGAAAGTTAAACCCTTTCAGAAATTTTTATTGCTAGTGCTAATTCCACTCTTAATCGTTATAACCCTAGGATTAATCATTGCTACAGCAACAGGTGTAAATGTTTTTGAAAAAGCAAAATCATATACTGCGAAAATTCCAATTGTAGGCAGTTTAGCTCAAAAGGAAAATGCAGCCGGCATTAAAAATATTGAGAAGAATGTAAATGACCTTCAAAATCAGCTTAACGATCGGAATGCGGAAATTACCCAGCTTCAAGAAAAGCTTGATAGCAAAGACACTGAATTGCAAAAGGCAAAATTGGATAACAGTCAGCTTCAGCAGGACATGAAAGACCTCAATGCTGCCCAAAAAGAAAGCAAACGGGCCTTAAAGGATATCGTAAGTACATATGAAACGATGTCTCCTAAAAAATCCGCACCCATTATTGCAAAAATGACAGATACAGAAGCGTTAAAAATATTGTCAAGCGTTAAACCAGAGGCGCTTGCCGCAATTATGGAAAATATGGATTCAACCCAAGCTGCAAGATTTACAGAGTTAATGACAAATACAGATGCCAGCAGCCAACCTAGTAAACCTTAAAATCTTTTTCCTTGAAAGGAGGTGAACGGATGGAGATACAGGGACTAGGAAACAACTATTTTTCACTATCCCAAGAAAAAACAGTCCAAAGTAATGAACTTGGCTTCCAACAAATTCTAAACAAAGTGGTCAATAAAAATGATACAAAACAAACCAGCTATTCAAACGAAGACAACAAGGACATTAAAGATGCCAAAGCAGTTCTTTCATTTTTGAAAAAGTCTGACATCAAAGAAATAACGGATGGACAGCAAGAGGTTGATAATCAATTAGCAAATTCACCAGCTGACCGATTAAATATTGTCAAAAAACTTCTTGGAATCAGCGATCAAAAATGGTCAGAAATCGTGGCAGAATTAGAGGAAAAGACAAAACAAAATTTTAAGGGCGATGATCCAACAGAGATCATGATCGAAGGTTTAACGTTTTTAACGATGAATCCTCCAACCGAAGATTTAAAAATTTTAAAGATGAATCCTACAATCGAAGGCCTTACAGATAACACAATTCTGTTTTTAAAAGCTGCAAAAGTTTATAGTTTGCTCTCAAATCAAGATGGTTCAGTAAAGCAACTTTTAACAGGTTTACTAGAATCTGTACAAAACCAAATCAAGGGTGCAGTTCAAAATGATCAAACACAATCAAGAAATGCCTATCTTCAAAATGATCAAACACAATCAAGAAATGCCTATCTTCAAAATGATCAAACACAATCAAGAAATGCCTATCTTCAAAATACATTTTCGCAGCTAGTTAGCGAGATAAACGAGCAAACAACAGAAACTAGCCAGTCAGATCGACTAAAATCAGCAAATCGATTAACAGATTGGAATGCAAACAATCCATTCTTGCAGCAAATGTCTAAGCCAGAGCAGCTGACGATGATGGTGGACGGAACGGCTAAATCAGTATCAGTAAATGACTTAATACAGCAATTTGAATCCATACTGTCCAAAAGCCAATTTTCAAAAATGGGCGGCATGCAAAAACTGTTTATTAAATTGAATCCAGAGCATTTAGGTTCGATCAGCATTGAATTAATTCAAAAAGGTCAAGGAATCACTGCAAGGATTCTTACCACGACAGAAGCAGCAAAAGAAGCACTCGAATCACATTTACATAACTTAAAACATGCATTTGAAGCCCAAAGCATTAAGGTGGAAAACGTTGAAATCGGACAGCAGTCGTCACAAGGGCAAACGGATGACTTCTTAAACCGAGGTCAAAGTGACCAACATCAGGATGTTCCACAAGATAAGGAATCAGAGACGGATGATCAAGAGGATTCTTCAAGCAGTTTTATTCTCTCTTTAGAGGAAGCGATACTTAACCAGGAAGTATAGGTGTGAAAGATGACAAACTCAATTGATTCTACTTATTTACTAAGTAATTATCAAAACCAGACCAAATCGTCAGGAAGCAGTTCACTTGGTAAGGACGACTTCTTAAAGATTTTAATGACCCAATTGCAAAACCAGGATCCGCTGAATCCGATGCAGGATCAAGATTTTATATCTCAAATGGCAACCTTTTCTTCATTGGAACAAATGACAAATTTAAACAGTTCAATGGATAACTTTGTCAAATCTGCGGAACAGAATCAGTTTATGCAAGCATCTTCAATGATCGGTAAAACCGTAACATATTTGGATGATCAGGATAACCAAATGACAGCGGTTGTTAAATCGGTTTTGTTTAAAGATGGCAGTACAAATTTTCAGCTAAACGATGACAATCAAACAAGCGTTACATCTGGGCAAATAACAAAAATTGAATAATGATGTGGAAGTGATGGAATGGATTATAGCCAATTTCGTCCAGTCGGTACAGGATTTGTCCCATCCGATCCTTACAAACAGCAGAAAGGAAACCAGATTCATAAGGAATCTTTTTCTGTACAATTACAAGCGGCAATCCAATCAACATCAAAATTAGTGGTATCTAAGCACGCACAAGTGCGATTAAAGCAAAGAAATATCCAAATTTCAAATGAAGATTGGAAAAAAATCGAAGAAAAGGTTTCTGAAGCAGGGAAGCTTGGAGTAACAAACTCTTTGGTTCTTTTACCTGATGCTGCATTGATTATTAGTGCGAAAAATAAAACTGTCATTACGGCTTTAAACAGGGAGGAAGCAACTTCCCAAATATTCACCAATATTAATGGAACGATTGTTTTAGAATAGACCAGTGGCTGGACCAAGTTATGGAGGCCATTAGCTGCGGAGTGACGGAAGCAGCTAAATAGAAGGGAGAAAATTACATGCTTCGTTCGATGTATTCGGGTATAAGCGGTATGAAAAATTTCCAAACCAAATTAGATGTGATCGGAAACAATATTGCGAATGTCAATACCTTTGGTTATAAAAAGGGCCGCGTTACGTTTAAAGATACAATGAGCCAGATGATTGCTGGTCCAAGTGCGGCCCAAAATGGCCGCGGGGGAAAAAATGGATTGCAGGTTGGTTTAGGTTCTGCGCTTAGCTCGATTGATACGATTGATACTCAGGCAAGTCTGGAAACGACCGGACGTGCGTTAGATCTCGCTGTATCAGGTGATGGATATTTTATCGTAAAGCAAGGGGATCAGCAGTATTATACCCGTGCCGGGAATTTCTATTTAGATAATAATGGAACATTGGTGAATTCCGACGGTTTAAAAGTCCAAGCCTATCCCATTGAAAATGGAAATATATCCAATAGTTACCGTGATATCAATATTAATGTCAATGGTGTCTTACCGCCAGTTATCACTGGAAAGATTCAGTTTACGGGTAATTTAGCAGCAGATGCAAATGACGGCACAGTCTATTCGCAACAAATAAAAACAATTGATGAAAATGGAGATCCTCAAAATTCTACTATTTATTTTAAAAAACTTAGTTCGAATAATTGGGGAGTCTTTATCAATAACCCGCCGCAAACATCAAAGGTTGTAACGACTAGGGATCCAAGCACAAACATTTCGGATGATGTTTCCGTTACCAACCCGAATAAATACACTGGAACATCGAATCAGAATTGGACAATTATGTATGATGGCACGCAGTCCAGTCCAAACTCTCAATTTAAAATTGATACCACTGGCAGCGGCGTTTTTCAACCCATTCCAAATGCAAATATCGTTGATAACAAATTTACTCAGGATGGTTTAGAGATAAAATTACCAGATACATCTATTTTTTCCACAGCTACTGCATCTTCACCAGTAGGTACATGGACGATTAATGTAACTGCACCGAATGCGGAAGATTATGATGTCAACTTTGATGTAAATGGGAAAGTCCTTTCCGCTTATGCAAATATTACATCTGCAGGCTCAACGGTTCCAACAGCATTGAATGGGGTCATTGCCGACCAGCGGGTTTCCATTCCATCTGGTAAGGTCAATGACACTACTACAGCAAATTTAGATGAAAGCAAGCTGCTAGCTAACTTGGATTTTTCTAAACTGACCCAATTGAGTGATCCATCAACAGCACAGGTGATCCCAGATGGATTTGTAGAAGGTAATCTTGAAAGCTTTAGTGTTGGATCAAATGGAGAAATTAACGGGGTTTACTCAAATGGGTTGATTAAAGAACTGGGACAATTGGCATTAGCTAAATTCAGCAATCCATCCGGACTCAATCGAACAGGAGGAAACCTATTCCAGGAGACCATTAACTCTGGCACCCCTGACATTAATGTTGCTGGTAATGGCCGTGGTACGATTGCAGCTGGGTCACTTGAAATGTCCAATGTAGATTTGTCAGAGGAATTTACGGATATGATAACGGCACAACGTGGCTTCCAAGCTAATACAAAAATTATTACTACCTCCGACGAGATTTTACAGGAATTACTCAACTTAAAAAGATAGCTAAGGGAGGAGACAGGGTCAACAGCCTAAGGAGTTGACCCTGGTATAAAACGTGATAAAACTGACGCGACTTAATGGGAAATCTTTTATCCTAAATGCCATTTATATTGAAACGATTGAATCCTTTCCGGATACGACGATCATGTTAACAAACGGCCGAAAATATGTTGTTAAGGAAACAGAAGCTGAAACGATAAAAATGGTAAATGAGTTTTATAAATTGGTTAATTTGATTGGGACGCAGCCGCTGGAGGAGGAAGACGATGAATAATAAGCAGGTTAGAATACTGTTGATTCTTTTTGTAGTCATCCTGCTTGCGGGGGCAGGCGCCTTCTTTTATCTGCAGCAAAATAAGGCTTCTGGGAGTAATGGACCAAGTATTGATGAAGTAATTAATAACTCTGTCGATATTACCGACTTGACTACCAATCTGGCAACAAACAACTATGTCAAGATGTCATTTAAAATTCAGACTGATAGTAAAGAAGCAAAAAATGAACTGACCAAACGGGATTTCCAGGTTAAGAATATAATGATCGAGGAGCTTTCAGATACGAAAGCGGACGATTTACAAGGAAAAGCAGGAAAAGTCAAACTTGAAGGAACACTCAAAGAAAGACTTAATAAAATTATGCAGGATGGAAAAGTTGTACAGGTTTATATAACCGCTTCTCTCCTTCAGTAATAACGTAAATGAATAAATTTTGATTGATGATGGAGGTGGGGATGTTGGCTGGAGAAGTATTATCACAAAGTGAAATTGATGCCCTGCTGTCTGCCCTATCAACAGGTGAGATGGATGCGGATGAGTTAAAAAAGGAACATAACGAAAAAAAAGTAAGAGTTTATGATTTTAAAAGGGCACTTCGCTTTTCAAAAGATCAGATTAGAAGTCTAACAAGAATTCATGAGAATTTTGCGAGGATGTTAACTACCTTTTTTTCAGCTCAGCTTCGAACATATGTACAAATTACGGTTGCATCTGCGGATCAAATTCCATATGAAGAATTTATTCGTTCAATCCCTAACATGACGATTCTAAATGTATTTGAAGTACCTCCCTTGGATGGAAGAATCATCATGGAGGTCAACCCAAACATTGCCTATACGATGTTAGACCGCCTGCTTGGGGGCAGGGGAAATAGCGTAAATAAAATTCAAAATTTAACTGAAATTGAAACAAAGATCATGTCCAATACGTTTGAAAAGGCAATAGAAAACTTACGTGAGGCGTGGCTAGACTTGGAAGAAATTGACCCAATACTGTCAGCGTTTGAAGTAAATCCACAGTTTTTGCAAATGGTTTCTCCAAATGAAACGGTAGTTGTTATCTCTTTAAATACAATCATTGGGGACACAAGTGGAATGATTAATATTTGCATTCCACATGTAGTTCTTGAACCAATCATGCCAAAGCTTTCTATCCACTATTGGATCCAATCTGAACAAAAGGAAAGACAGCCCAAAGAGATGGCAGTTATTGAAAAAAATATCCAAAAAGCGGACCTTCCAGTATCGGTTGAATTAGGTATTTCTGACATTTCGATTCAGGAATTTTTGACACTTGATATAGGTGATGTGATTGAGCTAAATCAAGCTATTCAACAACCACTAATCATGAAAGTTAGCGGCATTCCAAAGTTTCTTGGCCAGCCAGGAAAGGTCAACAAAAAACTAGCCATCCAGGTATTAAATACTTTGAAGGAGGGAGAAGAAGAAGATGAGTGATGAGATGCTCTCTCAAGATGAAATAGATGCCTTATTAAGGGGAACAGAAGATGACACGAATCTACAAATGGACCCAAATGAAGAAGAAGATTATTTATCACCAATCGAAAAAGATGCGTTAGGTGAAATTGGTAATATTTCCTTCGGAAGTGCGTCAACGGCATTGTCCACCTTACTAAATCAAAAGGTAGAAATTACAACACCTACTGTAACAGTCATTAGAAAAGAGAAAGTAAGTGATGAATTTCCAATACCTTATATAGGAATTCAAGTGGGATATACACAAGGTTTTACAGGCAGCAATCTATTGATTATGCAGCAGCAGGATGCAGCCATTATCGTTGATTTAATGTTAGGGGGGGATGGCTCAAATCCATCAGAATTGATGGATGAGATTCATTTAAGTGCTGTTCAGGAAGCAATGAATCAGATGATGGGCTCCGCTGCTACATCCATGTCAACGATTTTTAATAAGAGAGTTGATATTTCACCTCCTTCTATTGAAATCATTGACATTCAACATGGTCAAGGAATGGAAAAAATTCCAAATGAAGAATTGCTCGTAAAAATTTCTTTCCGATTAAAGGTGGGCAACTTAATCGATTCTTCGATCATGCAGCTGCTCCCGCTTGATTTTTCAATAAAGCTTGTAGAAGAACTGTTAAATCCCGGACAAGGTACCCATGCTCAAACCCCCTCATCAAGGAATGAGCAGACAATTTCAGAATCAACCTATACTACGCATGAAAGAGGTTACAGCCCAATCGACTATCAAGGAGCAAGTGCTTTCAATCAAAATACAGCTGCCACAGCAACTGTTCAATCCTATGCTGCTCAAGCACAGGCAGCATTTGAGCAGCCTGCAGTTCCGTTGCAGAATCAAAGAGCTCAGCATGTGGGTACAAGATTACAAGGATCGGAACAGCCGAATATTCAGCCTGCAATATTTTCAAATTTTGAACAACAGCAGCCACATGTTACAGAAACAAAAAATTTAGATATGCTTCTGGATATTCCGTTACAGGTTACCGTTGAACTGGGAAGCACCAAAAAATCTGTTAAAGAAATTTTAGAACTTTCATCAGGCTCGATTATTGAATTAGATAAACTTGCAGGAGAGCCTGTCGATATCCTTGTTAACAATCGTTTAGTCGCTCAAGGAGAAGTAGTTGTAATTGATGAGAATTTTGGTGTTAGGCTAACAGATATTATTAGTCAATCTGATAGACTTAAAAAATTAAGGTAAAAAATGGGGGCAAGCAATCAATGGCACATCGGATTTTAATCGTAGATGACGCAGCTTTTATGAGAATGATGATTAAGGACATTTTGACTAAAAATGGTTATCAAGTGGTAGGGGAAGCTGCTGATGGAGCTCAAGCAGTTGAAAAGTATAGAGAGACAGCGCCAGATCTTGTAACGATGGATATTACCATGCCTGAAATGGACGGAATCACAGCCTTAAAAGAAATCAAAAAGATCAATCCAAATGTAAAAGTTATCATGTGTTCAGCAATGGGCCAGCAGGCTATGGTCATTGACGCTATTCAAGCAGGTGCAAAAGATTTTATTGTAAAACCTTTCCAAGCTGACCGTGTTCTTGAAGCGATATCAAAAACATTAGGATAAGGAAACGAAAGATAGAGGTGCAGCGCCTTGGTGAATTTTCAAAAATGGTTAATGGCAGCACTTATTGTTTTATTTGCACTTACTAGTACAGAGCAAATGGTATATGCGCAAAGTTTAAATAATAGTGTGAAAGATTGCATTCAGCATCCCGAAAAATGTCAGGATCAAAAACCTGCAGTAAAACATAGTGACAAACAAACGCCTGAGTCCAGTCAAGTGGGGGTTACGATTTGGGATTTTGTCAGGATGATTTTTGCGACTGCTTTTGTTGTGGCACTTCTTTACTTTTTGTTGAAGTTTATTAATAAAAAAAGTAGAAGCTTTAAGTCAACCCAGCTTGTAGAGAATCTTGGGGGAACGGTGCTCGGTGCAAATCGATCCGTGCAAATCGTAAAAATAGCAGACCTTCTTTTGATCGTTGGTGTCGGAGATAATGTTCAATTATTGAAGGAAATTGATGACCCAAATGAACGCATGCAGATTCTTACAGATTATAATAATAAGCTTGAGCAGCAAATAATTCCTAGTGATCTTGTAACAAAAGTAATCGAAAAGACGAAAAAGTGGCAGCCTTCCAACAAGGAAGGATCCACTTTTACATCACTATTTAAAGCCCAGCTGGATGAGCTTTCAAAGGGAAGAAAAAAGATATTTGAAGAGATGGAGCAGAAAGGGTCAGACAAAAAATGAATCAGGTAATGGATTTTTTCAACAGCAATTCACCGGAAAATGTGTCAACATCTGTTAAATTGCTATTACTTCTAACTGTTCTTTCGTTAGCTCCAAGCATTTTAATTTTAATGACGTGCTTTACAAGAATTGTTGTCGTTCTTTCCTTTGTCAGAACGGCGCTTGCAACCCAGCAAATGCCGCCTAACCAGGTGATCGTTGGATTATCGTTATTTTTAACGTTTTTTATCATGGCGCCAACATTTCAACAAGTAAACAAAGACGCACTTACTCCTTTGTTTAACGAAAAGATTACACTTGAACAGGCATATGACAAGGCATCCGTTCCATTTAAAGAGTTTATGAGTGCACATACTAGACAAAAGGATCTTCAATTGTTTCTTGATTATGCTAAGGTGGACAAGCCAAAAACAGTTCAAGATATCCCATTAACTGCACTCGTTCCGGCATATGCCATTAGTGAATTAAAAACAGCGTTTCAAATCGGTTTTATGATTTTTATCCCATTCCTTGTCATTGATATGGTGGTGGCTAGTGTTCTTATGTCAATGGGAATGATGATGCTGCCACCGGTAATGATCTCCCTGCCTTTTAAAATTCTCTTATTTGTCATGGTTGATGGCTGGTATTTAGTTGTAAAATCGCTTTTAGAAAGTTTTTAAGAGAGAGGTGTAGTTCCTTGAGTTCAGAAATGATCATTAGAATTGCAGAGCAAGGAATATATACCGTTTTAATGGTAAGCGGTCCGCTAATTCTGCTTGCGTTAGTAGTTGGTCTTATTATTAGTATTTTTCAAGCAACCACGCAAATTCAAGAACAAACCCTTGCCTTTGTGCCAAAAATTGTTGCCGTTTTAGTTGGCCTTATTATTTTTGGTCCATGGATGCTTAGTCATATGCTTTCCTATGCAAATGAAATATTTTCGAATTTAACTAGATTTGTAGGCTAAAGAAATGAATGATTTACTGCCAAAATTCCCAGCTTTCTTATTAATTTTAGTAAGGGTAACCTCATTTTTTGTGATGATGCCATTGTTTTCATATCGAACAGTACCGACTGCTCATAAAGTTGGTTTAGGATTTTTCCTTTCCTGGTTGATTTTTTATGCAATTCAGCCTCCAGTACTCGAAATAAACGGTCTCTATTTTTTGCTTATTATCAAAGAGGCTTTGGTTGGCTTACTGATTGGATTTACTGCCTATATGATTTTATCGGCCATTCAAATAGCGGGCGGTTTAATTGACTTTCAGATGGGCTTTGCAATCGCGAACGTCATTGATCCGCAGACGGGGGCACAAAGCCCCTTGATGGGACAATATTTATATACATTCGGACTCTTATTCTTACTTTCTTTTAATGGTCATCATTTATTAATTGACGGGATCTATAACAGTTATCGGTTTATCCCAATCGACCAGGCTTGGCTTCCGCTTGGAAGAAGTAATGTCGCACTTTATTTTGTAAGATCATTTAGCTCCATGTTTGTGGTGGCCTTCCAAATGTCTGCTCCCGTTGTCGGCAGTCTCTTTCTTGTCGATGTCGCCTTGGGAATTGTTGCTAGAACTGTTCCACAACTAAATATCTTTGTCGTAGGATTACCAGTTAAACTGATTGTCAGCTTTCTTGTCATTGTGGCGGTTATGGGTGTAATGCTGACACTTGTCTCCCATCTAACGGAGACAATGCTTGTAACGATGCGGGATATGATGCAGCTGCTTGGAGGTTCTAAATAATGCTTTTGTCACTAGATTTGCAAATGTTTGCAGGTGAAAAAACAGAAAGGGCAACGCCCAAGAAAAGACAGGATGTAAGAAAAAAGGGTCAGACTGCCAAGAGTCAGGATATTAATACAGCTGTTGTGTTACTTGCTGTTTTTCTATTCATGATGATATTCGGTAATTATTTAGGAACAGGGATATTAGCTTTATTTAAGAATTCATTTCAAGAATATATGCTGATGGATGTAACACCAGGAAACCTTCGCATTATTCTGTTAGCGATTTTAAAGGAACTTGCGCTTTATCTTGGGCCGATTTTACTGGTTTCGCTTATTGCAGGATTGGTATCAAATCTGGCCCAGGTCGGTTTCATGTTTACAAGTGAGGCGATCATGCCAAAGCTTGAAAAAATCAACCCCATCAGCGGTTTTAAAAGAATTTTCTCGATAAGAGCGGTTGTTGAGCTGGTAAAATCACTACTTAAAATTGGTTTTATTGGGATTGTTACATTTACTGTTTTATGGAAAAGAATGCCGGAAATATTGGTTCTTTCACAAAAGTCAATCGGCACGGCACTTGTTACACTAGGAAGTTTAACCGTCCAAATGGGATTGTATGCTTCAGGGGCATTACTTTTGTTAGCTCTGCTAGATTATCTTTACCAAAAATATGATTTTGAAAAAAGCATTCGGATGTCCAAGCAGGACATTAAGGATGAATATAAAAACACAGAAGGAGATCCACTCATAAAATCGCGGATTAAACAAAGACAGCGGGAAATGGCGATGCAAAGAATGATGCAGGAAGTGCCAAAGGCCGATGTGGTCATCACAAATCCAACGCATTATGCGGTTGCAATCGTGTATGATGAAGCAAAACGTGATGCCCCCTTTGTTGTTGCCAAGGGAGTGGACTTTACCGCACAAAAAATAAAAGCAATCGCAAAAGAGAATGATGTGATGACGGTGGAAAACCGCCCGTTAGCACGGGCATTGTATAGCCAAACAGAAATTGGCGATTCCATCCCAGAAGAATTCTTCAAAGCAATTGCCGAAATTCTTGCGTTTGTTTATCGGGCAAAAAAGAAGATTTAAGGAAATGAATTTCGGAAGCCT
The DNA here is from genome assembly GCF_030915385.1 of Neobacillus sp. PS3-12. Classification (GTDB taxonomy): domain Bacteria; phylum Bacillota; class Bacilli; order Bacillales; family Cytobacillaceae; genus JAEVLT01. The sequence continues at coordinate 4,306,833 of NZ_CP133268.1, forward strand.
GTATTAAGGGAGAGAGACGAATGTCAGCAAGAGATTTATCTGTTTTAATAAGTGTCATATTAATTGTTTCCATGTTAATCATTCCATTTCCTACTTGGCTTCTAAGTATATTAATTATTTTAAATATTACTCTAGCATTATTGGTCTTACTTGTTTCAATGAATATGACAGAGCCTCTCCAATTTTCCGTTTTTCCTTCCCTCTTATTATTACTTACGTTATACCGACTCGGATTAAATGTATCAACGACACGGGCAATCCTCTCGCACGGTGATGCAGGTGGTGTTGTTGAAACATTTGGTACATTTGTTGTCGGAGGAAATATCGTTGTCGGACTTATTTTATTTTTAATTTTGATCATCATTCAATTTATTGTTATTACAAAAGGGGCAGAGCGTGTTTCCGAGGTAGCTGCCCGCTTTACCCTAGATGCGATGCCAGGGAAACAAATGAGCATTGATGCTGATTTAAATGCGGGTATGATTTCTGAACAAGAGGCAAGAGAACGAAGAAAAAAGGTTAGCAGAGAAGCAGATTTTTATGGAGCCATGGATGGTGCCAGCAAGTTTGTAAAAGGTGATGCCATTGCAAGCATTATTATTGTCCTTATTAACTTAATAGCCGGGATCATTATCGGAATGCTGCAGCAAGGTATGGGACTAGCCGATGCAGCTAAGCACTTTTCCTTATTATCCGTTGGTGATGGAATTGTAAGTCAAATCCCTGCTCTCCTTATTTCAACAGCTACTGGTATTGTTGTAACAAGAGCAGCCTCCGAAGGAAACTTGGGACAAGAAATCACTTCACAGCTCTTAGCCTACCCAAAACTGCTGTATGTTGCTGGAGGAACTATTTTTCTCCTTGGATTATTTACTCCGATAAATGATACATTAACGATTCCCATTGCGGGCATGCTTGCGGTTGGGGGATACATGTTTTCTAAAGTACCGGAGCCAAATAAGCTGGACTTAGAACAGATGGAAGAAGCAAGCGGGGCTGATGAAATGAAAAGTCCTGAGAGTGTTATTAGTCTATTAAACGTAGACCCGATTGAGTTTGAATTTGGCTATGGCCTCATTCCTTTGGCCGACACAAACCAGGGAGGAGATCTGCTGGATCGGATTGTTATGATTCGAAGGCAACTCGCAATCGAGCTTGGTTTGGTCATTCCTGTTGTGAGAATTCGCGATAATATTCAACTGCAGCCAAATGAATATCGGATGAAAATCAAAGGGAATGAAATGGCGAGAGGGGAACTTCTCCTTGATCATTATTTAGCGATGAGTCCAGGGATTGAGGATGATTCCATTGAAGGAATTGATACCATTGAGCCTTCCTTTGGACTTGCGGCTAAATGGATTACGGAAGGAATGAAGGAGCGGGCAGAAATATTTGGCTATACCGTTGTTGATCCTCCGTCCGTTGTCTCGACGCATATAACAGAAGTGATAAAAGCAAATGCACATGAATTATTAGGACGTCAAGAAACGAAACAACTTATTGATCATGTGAAGGAAAGCTATCCGATTCTCATAGAAGAAGTAACACCAAATCCACTTTCAGTTGGTGATGTACAAAAGGTGTTATCAAAGCTATTAAAAGAAAATGTTTCAATCAGGAACCTGCCTGTTATTTTTGAAACTTTAGCAGACTTTGGGAAAGTAACGACGGATACAGATATTTTAGCAGAATACGTAAGGCAGGCATTAGCAAGGCAAATTACGAATCAATATGTAGGACAAGGGGAAACATTGAAGGTTGCAACGTTATCAGGAAAGACAGAAAAATCAGTTGCCGATGCCATTCAACAAACGGAGCACGGAAACTATTTAGCATTAGATCCTTCTATTTCCCAGAGAATATTAGAATCGATTGCGGCAAATATCGAGCAATTTTCAATGATGGAACAAACACCAATTGTTCTTTGCTCCCCTGCAGTTCGCATGTACGTAAGGCAGCTGACCGAACGTTATTTTCCGAAGGTACCGATTCTCTCTTATAATGAGCTCGAAGCAAATGTAGAAGTACAAAGTGTTGGGGTGGTGAATGTCGATTGAAAGTAAAAAAATTTACAGCAAAGTCGATGCCGGATGCAATGAAAAGCATCAGAAATGAATTAGGAAATGAAGCAGTCATTTTGAACTCTCGCATTGTTTATACTGGCGGGTTTCTAGGATTTTTTCGTAGGAAGAATTTCGAAATCATTGCGGCAGTCGATACTATGGCTAAACACGAACCAAAACCAATACGCAAAGGCTTGCAAAAAGGATTGGAACCAAAACCAACTATTCAAGTACAGGAACGAACAGATCATAAAAGGTCGGAAAAAAGCGTTTCACAGAATTCAAAACAAACAGAAGATATTTTAAAAGAAATCACTGATTTGAAAAAATTAATTCGATCCCAGTCCATTCAGTCTGGAAAATTACAAGGTATATACCCTGAACCAATTCAAAAATTAATTCAGCTCATGTCCGACCAAGATTTCACTCCTGCTTTGATGGAAAAATTCACTGCTGTCCTTTTGGAAAAATGGTTTGCTGACGGTGTAAATCGAACATTCACTGAATTACAGGGATTTTTAAAACAGGAAATCATCAAGGTTTTAATTGATAAACCCTTTGGCGGGATTTCATTAACAAAAAAATTTATCAATGTGATTGGACCAACAGGTGTTGGGAAAACAACAACACTTGCGAAAATTGCTGCAGATTGTATGTTAAATCATCATAAAAAAGTAGCTTTTATTACAACAGATACGTACCGAATTGCTGCTATCGAACAATTAAAAACATATGCCCAAATATTAAATGTTCCAATTGAAGTATGTTATACGCTTGAGGATTTTCAAACTGCTGTTAAAAAGTTTTCATCTTATGATGTTGTTCTCATTGATACAGCAGGGCGAAATTTTCGAAATAAGCAATATGTAGAAGACCTTGGCAAGGTAATTGATTTTTCTATTGATATAGAAAACTATCTTGTGTTGTCACTTACATCAAAGCAGAAGGATATGGAATCTATTTATCAGCAATTTTCCTCTATCAAAATTGATAAATTCATTTTTACAAAAGCGGATGAAACAGATGTTTATGGCACGATGATGAACATAATTGAAAAGTTTGAAATAGGTGCTGCCTATATTACTACTGGACAAGAGGTTCCAGATGATGTCATGATTGCAAGTCCTGAAGCAATGGCAAATTTAATCATAGGGGCCAAATAACATGAAAGATCAGGCGGAAATTTTACGAAAGAAACTTAGAAGAAGACATGGATTAAAGCCTAAGACAAAGGCAGTTGCTGTTGTAAGTGGCAAAGGCGGGGTTGGCAAATCCAATTTCTCGTTGAATTTTTCCATTTCTCTTTCCAAACGTGGATATAGTGTACTTTTGTTTGATATGGATGTCGGGATGGGCAATTTAGATATATTAATGGGCAGGTCTTCTGAAAAAACGATTGTGGATTATTTAACAGGGGATTCTAAACTAGCTGATATTATTTTGGAGGGTCCGGAAGGGGTTAAGTATATAGGCGGAGGCACTGGTTTAAATCAGCTAGTGAATCTGGAGCGCCTTGGAACACTTACAAATGAACTCGATGCATTTCTGGAAGAATATGATTATCTCATTTTTGATATGGGGGCAGGAATAAATGAATCCTCATTAAAATTTCTTTTATCGGTTCATGAAATTTTTGTGATTACTACACCGGAACCTACTGCGTTGATGGATGCCTATGCGATCATAAAGTATTTACATGTTTTAGATGAAAAACTTCCATTTCAAATTGTCGCAAATCGTACACAATCCCATCAAGATGGTACAGCAACGTTAAAAAGACTGACTGATGTTGTTAAAAAATTCTTAGATTTTGACCCGGTATCTCTAGGAATCCTGCCAGATGATCGCTCCGTTCAACAGGCTGTCTCAAGGCAAATTCCGTTTACTATGTTTAATCCAAAGTCAAAGGCATCGCTTGCGTTGGACGAACTTGTGAACCGTTATCTTGAAGGGGCAAAGCAAATTCCAGTCCAGCAATCCTCTTCTTTTGTATCGCGGTTAAAGAAATTTCTGTTTGAAAGGTAAGGAGATCCTAATGGAGAAAATAAGAGTACTTGTTGCGGATGATTCGGCATTTATGCGCAAGCTGATCCAGGAAATTCTATTAACTTCAGGCAGAATTGAAATTGCTGGGACAGCCAGGAATGGGAAAGATGCCATTGAGAAAACCAAGAGGTTAAAACCAGATGTTGTGACCATGGATATCGAAATGCCAGTTATAAATGGGATTGATGCCTTAAAAAAGATCATGAAGGAATCGCCTGTTCCGATTGTCATGCTTTCAAGTACAACGACTGAAGGGGCAGAAAACACATTTTTAGCGATTCAAAATGGTGCTGTCGATTTTATTGCCAAGCCGTCAGGCACCATTTCATTAGATCTTGAAAAAATCAGTGATGAAATCATTGCGAAAGTCTTGGCTGCAAGTAAAGCAAATCTTTCAAGTCTGACAAGAATTCAACAAGGGAAGAATCTTTTTCCCACTAATAACCAAAAAAGTAGTAAAATAGAACTATATATACCAAGCATAAAACATCAGGATACATTATGGGAAAAATCAGCGAAGAAAATCGTTTGTATTGGAACTTCAACTGGAGGGCCAAGAGCCTTACAAGCTGTTTTAAGCAAGCTTCCAGCCTTAATGCCAGCACCGATTTTAATTGTCCAGCATATGCCTGCTGGTTTTACAAAGTCGCTTGCAAGCAGGCTAAACTCTCTATCAAAGCTTACGGTGAAAGAAGCAGAGGATGGAGAAGTACTTGTAAACGGAACTGCCTATATTGCCCCAGGTGGATACCATCTAAAGGTAAAAAGAATGGGGGACCATTTGGCGGTTAATCTTGACCAGTCAGGAATGAGAAATGGGCTGAGGCCATCTGTGGACCTAATGTTTGAATCTGTCAGCCAAATCCCCGAGTATGCAAAAATTGCCGTGATTATGACGGGAATGGGAACTGATGGAATGGAGGGACTGAACTTTCTGCATCAGTCAGGTAAACTCAAAGCGATTGCAGAGTCTGAGGAAACATCGATTGTCTTTGGAATGCCAAAAGCAGCCATTTCAACACATTTAATTGACGAAGTGCAGAATGTTGAGACAATCGCAGAAACGATTCTCAAATATGTTTAATGTCGAGGGGTGATTGGCGCATGGATATGAGTCAATATTTAGAAGTCTTCATTGAAGAAAGTAAAGAGCATTTGCAGGCTTGTAATGAGCATTTGTTAGAATTGGAAAAAAAACCAGAAGATTTGACGATAGTTAATGAAATTTTCCGTTCAGCCCATACGTTAAAAGGGATGTCTGCCACGATGGGATATGAGGATTTAGCCAGCCTGACACACCAAATGGAAAATATCCTTGATGCTATTCGTCAAAAAAAGCTATCGGTAAAGCCTGAATTATTGGATATTGTTTTTTTGGCAACTGAACACTTAGAGGAAATGATTGTCTCCATTTCAGAAGGTGGAGATGGGAAATGTGATGTTTCTGAAGTGATTCAAAAGTTAAAGCTCATTGAAAAAGGCGAGAGTCCGATTTCTATTGCTGAGAAGAAAGAGGCTGCCTCTGTTGAAACAGTAACTCAACCTGGAGCAGCAAATTTATATGATGAATACGAATACACCATCTTGCTGCAATCAAGCGAACAGGGCTTTCATACATACGAAATTACTGTGACGTTAAGAGAAGATTGTTTATTAAAAGGTGCCAGGGTCTACATGATTTTTGAAGTGCTGGAGTCTCTTGGTGAAGTGATTAAAAGTAACCCGACTGTCGAACAGCTTGAGGAAGAAAAATTTGATCAACAATTTATGGTCACTATAGTTTCAATGGAAGAAGAAGCAAAAGTGGTTCAGAAAATCATGAATGTATCTGAAGTTGAAAAGGTAGAAGCGAAGTTACTTTTACCTGAGGATATTGAGCGGGCTATTCCCAAAAAGGATGAAAAAGTGCCCAAAGAATTAAATGTCGAGCAGCAAGAGACGAATGATGAGCATCTTGAGGAGCATCTGCAGCCTGTTGAAAATTCGGCAGACAAGAAACCTGCTGCCACAAAAGCAAGTGTCGGTAATAAAACGATACGGGTCAATATTGAAAGACTTGATATTTTAATGAATTTATTTGAAGAGCTGGTCATTGACCGTGGAAGGCTCGAGCAAATTTCACAAGATTTAAACAATCAGGAACTGCAGGAAACTGTTGAAAGAATGTCAAGGATCTCTGGAGATTTACAGAATATCATTCTAAACATGAGAATGGTTCCAGTAGAAACAGTGTTTAATCGTTTTCCTCGAATGGTGCGGCAATTGGCAAGGGATCTGAATAAAAAAATTAATCTTGAAATTGTTGGTGCTGAAACTGAATTAGACCGAACTGTTATCGATGAAATTGGTGATCCGCTCGTTCATTTAATCCGCAATGCGCTTGACCATGGAGTCGAAACACCTGATGTTCGCACATCTTGTGGAAAACCAGAAGAGGGGAATGTTCTTCTTAAGGCATATCACAGCGGGAACCATGTCTTTATTGAAATTGAAGATGATGGCGCAGGAATTAACCGTGAAAAAGTTCTTGAAAAAGCGATTAAGAATAAAATCATTTCTGCTCAAGCAGCCGCCGAACTTACGAACAAACAGGTTTATGAATTAATTTTTGCCTCAGGATTTTCAACCGCTGAAAAAATATCAGATATATCTGGCCGTGGTGTCGGACTTGATGTCGTTAAAAATACGATTGAATCCCTTGGGGGGACAGTCACAGTAGATTCTGTATTGGGAAAAGGTTCGATTTTTTCGATACAACTGCCATTAACATTGTCAATTATTTCGGCGATGCTTGTTGGTATCCAGGAGGAAAAATTTGCAATCCCACTTTCTTCTATAATAGAAACAGCGATCGTTAAAAAGGCAGATATTTTGAGTGCCCATAGTCAAAAGGTGATTGACTTCCGTGGAAAAGTGGTTCCGCTTCTTTTCTTAAAGGATATTTTTCAAGTTCCTGTCACTGATGACACTGCAAGTTTTTACTCCGTAGTGATGGTTAGAAAAGGTGACCGTCTCGCAGGGCTTGTTGTTGATTCTTTCATCGGTCAGCAGGAAATTGTGCTTAAATCACTCGGCAACTACTTAACTAATGTATATGCCATTTCTGGAGCAACGATTCTGGGAGACGGCCAAGTTGCGCTAATCATAGACTGCAATGCACTCATAAAATAGCAAAAATATTAGAGGAAAAGTTGTAATCGAGGAGTGAACGGTATGGGGGAACGCTTGAATTCTGAACTTAAAATCATTGTCTTCCAATTAAACGAAAAAGAATATGCAATTCCTGTGGAACAGGTCCGCTCAATTGAAAAAATTCAGCATATTACAAGGGTACCGAGAACTGCACCCTTTATAAAAGGTGTCATTAATCTCCGCGGTGTGGTAACACCAATTGTTGACCTTAGAATTCGCTTTGGCTTGGACCAAATCGACTATCATGACCATACAAGAATCATTATTGCCGTACTAGAGGATATTGAAGTAGGATTAATTGTCGATGCAGCTAACGACGTTATGGATATTAAGGAGGATTCAATTGACCCCCCTCCTGAAATCGTTAGCGGAACGGAGGCAGAATATATAAAAGGTGTAGTTAAAATAGGAAAGCGATTATTGATTTTACTAGATCTGGAAAAAGTGCTTAATGAAATAAAACTGGAAGGATATTAGGGTAAAAGGCGATGGCATTTGAAGATCAAATTTCCTCCTTACATCTTGATTTTTTAAAGGAGATTGGAAATATTGGGGCAGGTCACGCTGCGACCGCTCTTTCCCAGCTGTTAAATAAAAAAATCCAAATGAATGTTCCGAAAGTTGAAATTGTCAGTTTCGATGAAATGGTCGAATTGGCGGGCGGTTCGGAACAGATCGTAGCCAGCGTTTTTTTACGCATTGAAGGTGATATTCCAGGGAGCATGTTTTTCATCCTTCCCCTTGATGATGCGGCACATTTTATTGGGAAAATGATTGGTGACCCTCAGTATTCTTTATCAGAACCACCTTATAATGAGTTGGGCCTTTCAGCCCTGCAAGAGTTAGGAAATATTTTATGTGGTTCTTACTTAACAGCACTCGCAGATTTCACAAACCTTTCGTTACATCCGTCCGTGCCGGCACTCGGAATTGATATGGTTGGGGCCATTATCAGTTTCGGCTTAATTGAACAATCCCAAGTCAGTGATCATGTTATTGTCATCGATACAGCGATAAATGATGAGGATGCATTCACGACAAAAAGCGTTCGGGGTCACTTCTTTTTATTACCGGATCCTGATTCGTTTCAAACCCTATTTACAATATTAGGAGTAAGCTAAAAATGTCGGATGAAATATATGTTGAAAAAGTTGGCATTGCCGATATGCGGTTTGTAAAAGCTCCCGATCGGATTCGGACCTCCGGTTAGGATCCTGTGTTGGTCTTGTTATTTATGATTTTGATAAAAAAATTGCTGGCCTTGCCCATGTGATGCTGCCAGAATCCTCGTTATCAAAAGTAACTGAATTTAATCCTGCAAAATACGCTGATACCGCAGTAGAAGTGCTTGTTTCCAAGTTGCTTACATTTGGAGCAAGAAGATTTACCCTAAAAGCCAAAATGGCCGGGGGAGCACAAATGTTTCAATTTGCGACAAATAATGAAATGATGCGGATCGGGCCAAGAAATGTGGATGCCATAAAAAGAGAATTAGAACGTCTCAAGATTCCATTAATAAGTGAAGACATCGGCGGAAATAGCGGCAGGACCATTGAATTTGATCCAAGCCAGGGGTTATTATTCATAAAAACAATCCATCAAGGAACAAAACAAATATAGGTTTCGGCTTTTACCAGGATGACTTTGATATGCAGGGAGGTAAACTACTATGGCAGTGGCAGCTACATCGGAAGAACAATTAAACTGGCAAAAATGGATGAATTCCCGAGATTCTGATTCAGGAAATTATCTAATGAAAAAATATTTGCCGCTTGTATCCTACCATGTACAACGAATTTCAGTCAGTTTACCAAAAAGTGTTTCCAGAGAAGAATTGCGCAGCTCTGGCATGTTAGGACTATATGATGCACTCGAGAAATTTGACCAATCAAGAGATTTGAAATTCGATACATATGCATCTTTCCGAATAAGAGGGGCAATTTTAGATGGTTTAAGAAAAGAAGATTGGCTGCCTAGGAATACGAGAGATAAAGCGAAAAAAGTTGATGCAGCAATTGAAAAACTCGAACAGCAAAAGATGGGGCAGGTCAGTATTTCAGAAATTGCAGGGGAATTAAACATGACCGAAGATGAAGTATATACAACCATGAATGAACAGTTTTTTGCCAATATCTTATCAATGGATGAACAGCCATTAGAAACGGACGAAAAAGAGAACCATATCTTTACTTTAAGAGATAAAAAGGCAGAAATACCAGAAGAAGCAGTTGTTAAACAAGAGTTGATGAATGAACTTGCTGCTACCATCGAAGACCTATCAGAAAAAGAGCAATTAATTATCAGTCTCTTTTACCAAGAGGAGTTAACATTAACCGAAATTGGAAAAGTGTTAAATCTATCAACTTCAAGAATTTCACAAATTCATTCAAAAGCCCTTTTTAAGCTTCGGCATTCATTAGAAAAAATCATTCATTAAGAAAAGAAGGAAAACATGACCACATTCTTATTAACCATCAGCCTCCTTTTAAATGGAATTTCTATCTATTTTATTTTTATTTTATATTCAAGACAAAACCGCTTACTAGAGGTTGAGAAATCACAAGAAAGCCTTAAAAAAGAAATTGAAAATGAGATATCAGCTTTTCTTTTTGAAATGAAAGAAGAAAACGAAGAATTTATTAAACGATTTCAACAATTACAAAAGACACCGCTTCAGAGTGAAAATCCAACAGGCCATATATTACATTCAGAACAAAAAAAAGATTTACCTGACAGTCCCGTTTCTGCTCCCACTGATGAATTAAATACAAAGGATTGGGAAGTAGCAGCGGCCAGAAGTTTTAAAAAGCAAGCAGTTAAGGTCTATCAAAAGACCATTGCCGACCAAGAAGAGAGTCCGGCAACAGGAAAAGAAACTGCAAAACAGGCGGAAAATCAAACTGAGCAGCATTCTGACATCGATAATGAGGAAATATACAGAAATTTATTAATCAATCAGGTTAAGATCCTCTTGAACCAAGGTTTTACGATTGATGATATTGCCAAAAAGTTAAACAAGGGAAAAACTGAGATCGAGCTATTACTGAAATTTGGTTAGAATGATAAATATTCACTTGAATGTTAATGTTCAATATGCTATATTATTTGATGGTGTTAAAAACACACGCTCATGGATTTGAACAGTAGGTGCTGTTGGTAAACAGTTTCTGTCAAAAGTGAGATGAGCGGAGGAAAACAAACCTAGGAGGAAACAAAATGTCAGTTATTTCTATGAAGCAATTGCTTGAAGCTGGTGTACACTTTGGACACCAAACACGCCGCTGGAACCCTAAGATGAAGAAATATATCTTCACTGAGCGTAACGGCATCTACATCATCGACCTTCAAAAAACTGTTAAAAAGGTTGAAGAAGCATACAATTGGGTAAAAGAACTTTCTGCTAACGGTGGTACAATGCTTTTCGTTGGTACAAAGAAGCAAGCTCAAGACTCAGTTAAAGAAGAAGCTATTCGTTCTGGTATGTACTATGTAAACCACCGCTGGTTAGGTGGAACTTTAACAAACTTTGAAACCATTCAAAAGCGTATCGGCCGTCTTAAAGATATCGAAAGAATGGCTGAAGATGGAACTTTTGAAGTACTTCCTAAAAAAGAAGTTGTTCAATTAAGGAAAGAACAAGAACGTCTTGAGAAATTCCTAGGCGGAATTAAAGATATGAAAAAGCTTCCAGATGCTCTTTTCATTGTTGACCCTCGCAAAGAGCGCATCGCTGTTGCTGAAGCTCATAAATTGAACATTCCAATCGTAGGTATTGTTGATACAAACTGCGATCCAGATGAAATCGATGTTGTTATTCCTGCAAACGACGATGCAATTCGTGCTGTTAAATTATTAACAGGTAAAATGGCAGATGCTATTTTAGAAGCGAAACAAGGCGAAGAAGTTGCAGAAGTAGCTGCTCAATAAGGGATATTCTGCTAGAAACACATAAAAAGGTGATAAGAGGGAACACCCTTTATCACCTTTTTTTAAAGATTGTTTAGATTAGCTTATTTTGGCAAAGATATGGTGTAGAATACATAGGAACTTGGAAAAGTGGAAGCCTGGTTAGCGAAGTCCACTAGTCGCTGGGCCGCTTGCGCTGGACAATTAAAAGGAGGATGTGTAATTATGGCAATTACTGCCCAAATGGTAAAAGAACTACGTGAAAAAACTGGTGCTGGAATGATGGATTGTAAAAAGGCCTTGCAAGAAACTGATGGTGATATGGACAAAGCGATTGATTTCCTTCGTGAAAAAGGTATTGCAAAAGCTGCGAAAAAATCAGACCGTATTGCTGCAGAAGGAATCACTAACATTCAAACAGAAGGTAATGACGCTGTTATTCTTGAAGTAAACTCTGAGACAGACTTCGTTGCTAAAAATGAAGGCTTCCAAACACTTGTTAAAGAATTGGCACAGCATCTATTGAAAAACAAACCAACTGACGTTGATGCAGCATTGGCTCAAACAATGGAAAATGGCACAACTGTTGCAGATCATATCAACGCTGCAATTGCAAAAATCGGTGAGAAACTTTCCCTTCGCCGTTTCACTGTACTATCAAAAACTGATAATGATGCATTTGGTGCATACTTACACATGGGCGGCCGCATCTCTGTCTTAACTGTTCTCGAAGGTACAATAGATGCCGATGCTGCAAAAGATGTATCTATGCATATCGCTGCATTAAATCCTAAATACGTTTCACGTGATCAAGTTTCACAAGAAGAAGTTGAACATGAGCGTCAAGTATTGACTCAACAAGCTCTTAATGAAGGTAAACCTGAAAAGATTGTTGCTAAAATGGTTGAAGGTCGTTTAGGAAAATATTTCGAAGATGTATGTGTGCTTGACCAGGCATTCGTTAAAAACCCTGACCAAAAGGTTCGTCAATTCGTTGAATCTAAAGGTGCTAAGATTCGTGAGTTCGTTCGCTATGAAGTTGGCGAAGGATTAGAAAAGCGTGAAGAAAACTTTGCGGAAGAAGTTATGAATCAAATCAAAAAATAATAAATTGCATTGTAATAAGCAAACATGGGGAACACATCGTGTTCCCTATTTTTAAAGAAATTACATATGGAGGTTCTTATGAGCAGCCCTAAATACAAACGCGTTGTATTAAAATTAAGTGGAGAAGCACTTGCAGGAGAATCAAGCTTTGGGATTAATCCTGCAGTAATTAAATCCATAGCAGGTCAAGTTAAAGAAATAGCCGAGCTAGGTGTAGAAGTTGCTGTTGTTGTTGGAGGCGGAAATATCTGGCGTGGGAAAACTGGCAGCGAAATGGGGATGGACAGAGCCACTGCGGATTATATGGGTATGCTTGCAACTGTAATGAATTCATTAGCCATGCAGGACAGTCTTGAGCAATTAGGGATTGAAACTCGTGTTCAAACCTCTATTGAGATGCGTCAGGTTGCGGAGCCATATATTAGACGAAGAGCGATCCGCCATCTAGAGAAAAAACGTGTTATTATTTTTGCTGCAGGTACCGGAAATCCTTATTTCTCAACGGATACAACTGCTGCATTAAGAGCGGCTGAAATTGAAGCGGACGTTATTTTAATGGCAAAAAATAATGTTGACGGTGTATACTCTGCTGACCCTCGCCTTGACAGTAATGCAACCAAATATGATCAACTTTCATATCTTGATGTTATCAAAGAAGGATTGGCGGTTATGGATTCAACTGCTTCATCACTTTGTATGGATAATGATATTCCGCTTATTGTATTCTCTATTATGGAGCAAGGCAATATTAAGCGGGCCGTTCTTGGTGAAAAAATTGGAACAATTGTAAGGGGGAAAAAGTAATGCCAAAGCAAGTGATTGCCAATACAAAAGAAAAAATGAAAAAAGCGATCCAAGCCTTTACTCGTGAGCTCGCAACGATTCGAGCAGGTAAAGCAAGTGCCTCATTGCTAGACAGAGTTACGCTTGATTATTATGGTGCCCCTACTCCGGTAAACCAACTAGCAGGGATTAGTACTCCGGAAGCTCGCCTGCTCGTGATTCAGCCATACGATAAATCGATTCTTGGTGATATTGAAAAGGCGATTCTAAAATCTGATCTTGGGTTGAATCCATCAAATGATGGTTCCATTATTCGGATTTCGATTCCTCAATTAACAGAGGAACGCCGTAAGGAACTTGTTAAAGTTATCAAAAAAGAATCAGAAGAAGCAAAGGTAGCCATTCGTAACATTCGTCGTGACGGGAATGACGATCTTAAAAAACTCGAAAAAAACGGTGAAATTACAGAGGATGCTTTAAGAGGCTATTCTGATGACATCCAAAAAGTAACAGACGAACATATAGCTAAAATTGATCAAATAACAAAAGATAAAGAAAAAGAACTAATGGAAGTTTAATGCAGACCCTCTTTTTAGGGGGTTTTTTCTCTTTTTACAATTTCCGTCATGAACTTTCCCTGAGGGATTGTCAAACGGCGAGTTTACTAATTCTTTTCTTAATTTGTCATACATAAGTTAATTAATAGAGATATCTTTTTTCTTTTTTGGTATGATAGTCTCATGTGAAAATTATTTACATTCTATAATCGGGCAAGTAATCTTTTTTCGGAGGAAGAAATGAACATTACTGGAGGAGCACTGTTATGTTAAATAGAATAAAGCTTTGGAAGAAACCAAATCCCTCTTCCCCACTCCGAGACAGAATAGAACAAATCAAAAAAGCTGCCATTCCAGAACATGTAGCCATTATTATGGATGGAAATGGCAGATGGGCAAAAAAGAGAGCGTTACCCCGAATTGCCGGGCATCACGAGGGAATGAAAGTAGTCCGCAATACAACAAAGCTGGCAAACCAACTTGGGATTAAAGTTCTGACATTATATGCTTTTTCTACAGAAAACTGGAAAAGGCCAAAAATGGAAGTAGATTATCTCATGAAGCTGCCAGAGGAATTTTTAGGGACCTTTCTTCCAGAATTAGTTGAGGAAAATGTACAAGTCAAAATGATCGGATATAAAGATCAGCTACCTTTACATACACTTCATGCCATTGAAAAAGCGATAGAGGACACGAAAGGCAATGACGGCCTCATTTTAAATTTTGCCCTTAATTATGGAAGTAGAGCGGAGATTATTGACGCAGTCAAGCACGTCTTAAAAGATTGTAAAAGTGGTATAATGAATGAGAGTGAATTAGACGAGAGTCTTTTTTCTTCGTATTTAATGACTTCGAAATTGGCTGACCCAGACCTATTAATCCGCACAAGTGGAGAGATTCGGTTAAGCAACTTTATGTTATGGCAGTTGGCTTATACTGAATTTTGGTTTACAGAAGTATTATGGCCTGATTTTAGTGATGAACACTTAATTGAAGCAGTCGAAGCATTCCAAAAACGACAGAGGCGTTTTGGCGGTGTGAAAGGCTAAACTAAAATCTTGTTTGGTGCTGTGTATTGGGTTCCTTTTGCGATACCACATTTAGGGGTTTTTAGCAAAAGAACGTTTAAAAAGGTGTTGAATAATAGTGAAGACAAGAATTACAACAGCAATCGTAGCAGCAGCTCTATTCTTGCCAATCGTTTTTTATGGAGGCTTTCCAGTCGTTTTACTATCGTATCTGCTTGCAACCATTGGTTTATATGAATTATTAAAAATGCGCAAGTTGAACAATTTTTCAATCTCTGGATTGCTTTCATTTTTATTGCTTTGGGTTATTCTATTACCAAGTCAATATGAAAATATTTTAGCTGAAATTCATTATTCGAAAATGGAAATAAGTATTGCGATTATCTTGTTGCTTTTAACTTATACAGTTATTACGAAAAATCGCTATACATTTGATGATGCTGCGTTTTCCGTATTGGCGGTTGTTTATGTAGGAATAGGTTTTTATTTCTTTGTGGAAACCCGCCAAGCAGGCCTTGTCTATATTTTTTATTCGTTGTTTATGATATGGGCTACTGATTCGGGTGCGTATTTTATTGGAAAATCAATGGGCAAGACAAAACTCTGGCCGGACATTAGTCCAAATAAAACTGTCGAAGGTTCAATTGGCGGGATTATCTGTGCAATGATCATTGCTGCGTTGTTTGTTTTTTTTACAAATATTCATGTAACCCTGTGGTGGCTGCTCGGAACTACCATTATTCTTTCGGCATTTGGTCAACTGGGTGATTTGGTTGAATCAGCATTTAAACGCCATTTTAATGTGAAGGATTCAGGTAAGATATTACCGGGACACGGCGGGATTCTTGACCGTTTTGACAGCTTATTATTTGTTTGGCCTTTATTGCATTTTTTTCATATTATTTAAACAAAACTTTTTCAGTGTCTAGCGGTTAGTGTACTTCGCTAAAAGTGAGCTTACGCTTTTCTTATGGAGATGAAATAGATTGAAATATATTAGTTTATTGGGTGCCACAGGCTCCATTGGCACGCAAACTTTAGATATCATCAAAGAACATTCTGCCGAGTTTAAATTAGTGGCAATGTCAGTTGGAAAAAACATAGAATTAACACGAAAAATTGTTAAAGACTTTCAGCCAGAGCTAGTTTCTGTTCAAGAAAAGAGCATATCTGATACACTAAAAGCAGAATTTCCTGGAACAAGGTTTACTTATGGAGAACAGGGATTGATAGAGGTAGCTGTATACAAGTCAGCAAATGTTCTTGTTAATGCTGTCCTTGGAAGTGTTGGGCTGAACCCAACATTACAAGCAATTGAGGAAGGCAAAACGATTGCGATCGCCAATAAAGAAACGTTGGTAACAGCAGGACATCTTGTGATCGATGCCGCTAAAAGAAATAACGTTCCACTTCTCCCTGTTGATAGCGAGCATTCAGCCATTTTTCAGGCCTTGCAGGGCGAGAAAATGAAAAATATTGAGCGCCTTATTATTACAGCATCGGGAGGAAGTTTTCGGGACCGTACACGTGACCAGCTTGAAAATGTGACGGTTGAGGAAGCATTAAATCATCCGAATTGGTCAATGGGTGCAAAAATAACAATTGATTCGGCGACAATGATGAACAAGGGATTGGAAGTAATCGAAGCACATTGGCTTTTTAATCTACCATATGAAAAAATCGATGTCCTGCTGCATAAAGAAAGTATTATTCATTCAATGGTGGAGTTTCACGATAGCAGTATTATTGCTCAATTAGGATCTCCGGATATGAGGGTGCCAATCCAATTTGCCCTTACCTTTCCCGATCGCTTGCCATTAGCTTCAGCTAAACGGCTGAACTTGGCTGAAGTTGGAATGCTACACTTTAAGGAAATGGATTTTGAAAGGTTTCGCTGTCTAAAACTTGCCTATGAAGCAGGCAGAATAGGCGGAACAATGCCAACTGTTTTAAATGCTGCTAATGAAATAGCATCAGCTGCTTTTTTGCAGGGCAAAATTCGCTTCCTGCAAATTGAAGATCTTGTTGAAAAGGCACTCGAGAAGCATCAAACCATAGAAAATCCCGGCCTTGCTCTCATCCAAGAGGTTGATAAAGAAACGAGACAGTTTGTTTATTCACTTCTATAAAAAAGGTGGTTATATATTTTGAGTACAGTTATTGCCTTTATTGTAATCTTTGGAGCACTCGTTTTCTTTCATGAATGGGGTCATTTCTTTTTTGCAAAAAGAGCGGGCATTCTTTGCCGCGAGTTCGCAATAGGATTTGGACCTAAAGTGTTTTCTCATAAAAAAGGAGAAACCACCTACAATATTCGGTTATTGCCTATTGGCGGTTATGTCCGAATGGCAGGAGAAGACCCGGAAGTTGTTGAGATTAAGCCAGGGTATCGGATTGGACTTTTATTTGACAATGAAGACAAGGTAACCAAAATTATCCTAAATAATAAAGAAAAATATCCCAATTGCCGAATAGTCGAAGTAGAACAGGCCGATATTGAAAAGGATTTGTTCATAAAAGGTTTTCCAGAAGATGATTCGGACGAAATAAAAACCTTTGTCGTTCAGCCGACAGCAGTTATTGTTGAAAATGGAGCTGAAACACAAATAGCGCCGATCGACCGTCAATTTGGTCACAAGACATTGGCACAAAGAACAATGACTATTTTTGCTGGTCCAATGATGAATTTTGTATTAGCCCTTGTTTTATTTATCATCATTGCCCTTTTGCAAGGGGTACCAACCAACGATCCAAAGCTTGGAGAGATTACGCCAGACGGAGCTGCAAAAGCAGCCGGTCTAATGCAAGGTGATATTGTACAAAGTATTAATGGCTCAGAAATTTCTAGCTGGTCAGATGTTGTTGAAGTTATTCGGAAAAACCCAAATAAGAAACTTGATTTTACCATCAGCCGAAATGGCAAGGATATGGACATTGCCGTTACACCAGTCGAGAAAAAAGTTGAGGGTGAAACAATCGGACTAATTGGTGTCTACAGCCCGGTAGCAAAATCGCCTGTTCAGGCTGTAAAAACTGGTTTTCAAGAGACCTATTTTTGGACAGCACAAATTTTTATTTCACTAGAAAAATTAGTCACAGGTAAATTCTCGATTAATATGCTTTCGGTCCGGTTGGAATATATGCTTCTACTGACACAGTAGCAAAATCGGGTATTTATTACCTAATGAAATGGGCTGGGGTTCTAAGTATTAACCTTGGAATTATGAATCTCTTACCAATACCTGCATTGGATGGCGGCAGATTGATGTTTTTCGCCATCGAAGGATTAAGAGGAAAACCAATTGACAAACAAAAGGAAGGCATGGTCCATTTTATTGGTTTCGCTCTTCTCATGCTGTTAATGCTTGTTGTTACATGGAACGACATTCAGAGATATTTCCTAAGATAAAGCACATTGTTGATCGGAGCGTAAATCAACAAACAAATAAAGCCCCTGTTGCGAAAACGGGGGTTTTCCATTATAAATATAAATATAGAAGTATATCCAAATGAGGTGCAATAACGAATGAAACAGTCAATGACGCTGATTCCCACACTAAGGGAAATACCTGCAGATGCCGATACAAGAAGCCATCAGCTTCTTCTTAAAGCAGGGTTTATCCGCCAAAATGCCAGTGGTGTTTATAGCTACATGCCGCTTGGCAAAAGAGTTTTGCAAAAAGTAGAAAACATTGTCCGTGAAGAAATGGACCTTACTGGAGCAGTTGAATTATTAATGCCAGCACTTCAAGCTGCAGAATTATGGCAGGAGTCAGGCCGTTGGTATACATATGGACCAGAGTTAATGCGATTAAAGGACCGACATGATCGCGAGTTTGCACTAGGTGCAACACATGAGGAAGTCATTACCAGCCTTGTTCGTGATGAAGTAAAATCTTATAAAAGATTACCTTTAAGCTTATACCAAATCCAAACCAAATTTAGAGATGAAAAGCGTCCTCGCTTTGGGCTTTTACGTGGCCGTGAATTTGTGATGAAGGATGGTTACTCGTTCCACTCTAGTCAAGAAAGTCTGGATAAAGTTTATCAAGATTTATATGAAGCCTATTCAAATGTCTTTAGAAGATGCGGATTGAACTTCCGTGCGGTTATCGCCGATTCGGGTGCAATGGGCGGTAAGGATACACATGAATTTATGGTCTTATCCGAGATTGGTGAAGATACAATTGCCTATTCGGATACGTCTAATTATGCAGCCAATATTGAGATGGCACCGGTCAATGTAGAATATCAAAAAGCTGACAAGCAAGCATTGAAGCTTGAGAAGGTACTAACGGAAAATCAAAAAACAATTGGAGAAGTTTCATCTTTCCTTCAACTGAACGCAGATCAAATAATTAAATCCTTGCTATTTAAAGTTGATGATAAGTATGTGCTAGTATTAGTTCGCGGTGACCACGAAGTAAATGATATCAAACTTAAAAACTTGTTTGAAGCAGGGGTTGTTGAATTAGCATCTCCAACAGAAACAGCAGAGATCTTGGGCTGCACGATTGGCTCACTTGGTCCAATAGGTGTAAAGAATGTGGACATCGTTGCTGACAATGCTGTGAAAGTAATTGTAAATGGGGTTTGCGGGGCAAATGAAGAGCACTACCATTTTCTAAATGTTAATCCTGAGCGGGACTTTCATGTCAGTCAGTATGCTGACTTGCGTTTTATCCAGGAAGGTGATCAATCACCAGATGGTGAAGGGAAGATCTTGTTTGCTAAAGGGATTGAAGTGGGCCATATCTTTAAACTGGGAACTCGTTATAGTGAAGCGATGAATGCGACCTACCTTGATGAGAATGGGAAAGCCAAGCCAATGATTATGGGCTGCTATGGAATTGGTGTTTCTCGGACAGTAGCTGCCATTGCAGAGCAATTTAATGACGACAAAGGACTTGTCTGGCCAGTAAATATTGCGCCATATCAATTGCATCTAATTGCAGTTAATATGAAGGATGGTGCTCAAGCCGAGTTGGCTGAATCTCTTTATAAAGAATTAACCGGTAAATATGAAGTATTGTTCGATGATCGCCAAGAAAGACCTGGAGTAAAATTTGCTGATTCCGACTTAATCGGATTGCCAATCCGCATCACTGTCGGTAAAAAAGCAGCAGAAGGCATCGTAGAAGTAAAGGTTCGTAAAAACGGTGAAATGTTTGAAGTTAGGAAAGAAGAACTTTTTGAAAAAGTAAATGAATTATTAGCAGTGCTTTAAAACGAATGGAGGATGATCAAAAAGATCATCCTCTATTTACTTAAAATGGAACTGTCGAAAATCCTCGAATAGGTCCTTTCATATGTTATAATTATTTTTTGATGATACTAGAGAAAAAGAATTGTTTAGATAGATGGGAGAGAGAGCGATGAGCGAAAACACCTTTAGCGATAAAGAGCGATTATTCAAGGTTTTGCTCCAGCAAATCCAAATGACGGATGATACTGAAGTCGTTCATTTTCAAAATGCACAAATTGAAAAATTGACAGTTGAAAAGAAAGCACGAAAGTGGCACTTTCAATTTTTATTTGAAAAGATTTTACCCTTCCGTGTATACAATCGCTTTACTTCCTTATTAGAAAGAGCATTTTCAAATATTGCAGTGATATCTTATCAAATCCAAGTTTCGGACCAAAAAATTTCACCGCAAATTTTTATTGATTATTGGAATGCTTCGATCCGACAACTTGATGGAATTGCTCCGCCCTTGCTTAAGCTCCTTAATGAACAGATTCCCGCTATTCATGGGAATAAAGTAACCATTTCTGTTCGGAATGAGACAGAAGGGCTGACAATCAAGCGAAAGTATGCAGGAATGATTGCCGAGATATACCAAGCCTTTGGATTTCCGCTTATTAGCTTTGAGACAGAGGTCAATGTAGAAGAGAATAATGACGAATTAAATCAATTCCTGATGGCTAAGGAAAAAGAAGACCAGGAACGGGCAAGGGCTGCAATGATCGAGATGCAGAAGAAGGAAACCGAAAAAGAACAAGCTCCTGGTGAAAGTGAAGGTCCGCTTACAATTGGACTCACGATCAAAGATGATTCTGACTTCCGCAATTTAATTGATATTGTTGATGAAGAAGAAGAATTGCCATTGAAGGCTATATCTTTGATGCAGAAACAAAAGAGCTAAGAAGCGGTCGGACGTTATTAACCTTTAAGGTAACCGACTATACGAGCTCCATCATGGTCAAAATGTTTTCCCGTGATAAAGAGGATGCCTCACAATTCCAACGAGTTAAAAAAGGTATGTGGGTAAAGGTTAGAGGAAGTATTCAAAATGATACTTTTGTCCGCGACTTAATTATGATTGGTAATGATATTAATGAAATAAAAGCACCTGGTCGTAAAGATACAGCACCTGAAGATGAAAAACGGGTTGAGCTACATCTTCACACGCCAATGAGCCAAATGGATGCTGTTACACCGATGGCTTCACTTGTAGCCCAGGCAGCAAAATGGGGGCATAAAGCGATTGCGGTGACAGACCATGCAGGTGCCCAATCATTCCCTGAAGCATTCAGCGCCGGAAAAGAATAATATCAAGATTCTATATGGAATTGAAGCTAATTTGGTTGATGATGGTGTACCGATTGCCTACAATGAAGACCATCGCCTGTTAACAGAAGAAACATATGTTGTTTTTGACGTAGAGACAACCGGGCTTTCTGCTCACTATGATGTCATTATCGAACTTGCTGCTGTTAAGGTGCGTGGAGGAGAAATAATTGATCGCTTTGAATCATTTGCCAATCCGCATCGCCGCTTGTCCGCAACCATTATCAATTTAACCAGCATCACGGATGATATGCTAAAAGATGCACCAGAAATTGAAGATGTGTTAAAACGGTATTCCGAATGGGTTGGCGATTGTACCTTGGTTGCCCACAATGCATCGTTTGATATGGGCTTCTTAAATGCAGGTTATAAAAAAATGGGTTATGAAAAAGCCAAAAATCCTGTCATTGATACATTGGAATTAGGCCGTTTTCTTTATCCTGAAATGAAAAACCATCGTTTAAATACTTTAGCAAAAAAATTCGATATCGATTTAACTCAGCATCACAGGGCTATTTACGATACAGAAGCAACAGGTTATTTATTGATAAAAATGTTAAAGGATGCCCTTGAAGAAAAAGGAATCCAATACCATGATGAATTAAATAATTATATGGGACAGGGTAATGCCTACCAGCGTGCACGTCCATACCATTGTACGCTGCTTGCCCAAAACGATGTTGGTCTTAAGAATATGTTTAAGCTTGTGTCAATTGCTCATTTAGAATATTTTTATCGGGTTCCCAGAATCCCTAGGTCTGTCCTTCAAAGATACCGTGAAGGAATCCTAGTTGGGTCAGCGTGTGACAAAGGGGAAGTTTTTGAAGGAATGATGCAAAAATCCCCTGAAGAAGTAGAACACGTGGCTGAATTCTATGATTATCTTGAGGTCATGCCAAAGCCTGTTTACGCACCGCTCATTGAGATGGAACTTGTTAAGAGTGAACACGACTTGGAAGAAATTATTGGCAATATTGTAAAGCTGGGTGAGAAGTTTGGGAAACCAGTTGTAGCAACAGGAAATGTTCATTATTTAAATGAAAATGATAAAATTTACCGTAAGATTTTAATAAATTCGCAAGGCGGCGCCAATCCGCTAAATCGTCATAAGCTGCCAGATGTTCATTTCCGGACAACAGATGAAATGCTGAAGGAATTTTCATTTTTAGGCTTTGATAAAGCAAAAGAAATTGTCATCACCAATACAAATAAAATTGCGGATATGGTTGATTCAATCAAACCGGTAAGAGACGATTTGTATACCCCAAAAATCGAAGGCGCAGAGGAAGAGATGCGGGAGCTTAGCTACACGAGGGCCCGAAAAATTTATGGGGAACAGATTCCGGAAATTGTTGAAGCACGACTTGAAAAAGAATTAAACAGTATTATCAGCAATGGATTCTCAGTTATTTACTTAATTGCTCATAAACTGGTAAAAAAATCTCTGGATGATGGTTATCTGGTTGGATCACGTGGTTCCGTCGGATCTTCTTTAGTTGCGACCATGTCAGATATTACGGAAGTTAATCCATTACCGCCGCATTATGTTTGTCCAAATTGTAAGCATTCCGAATTTATTGCCGATGGTTCGGTTGGTTCCGGTTTTGACTTGCCCGATAAAGATTGCCCAAACTGTGGGGCAAAATATAAAAAAGACGGTCATGATATCCCATTTGAAACCTTCCTTGGTTTTAAAGGAGACAAGGTTCCAGATATCGACTTAAACTTCTCTGGTGAGTATCAGCCGCGAGCCCATGATTATACCAAGGTTCTTTTCGGCGGTGATAATGTATTTCGAGCCGGTACAATCGGTACAGTCGCTGATAAAACGGCCTATGGTTATGTGAAAGCCTATCAGCAGGATAACAATCTTCATTACCGCAATGCCGAAATTGACCGATTAGCTTCTGGCTGTACAGGGGTTAAAAGAACAACTGGACAGCACCCGGGAGGAATTATTGTTATCCCGGATTATATGGATATTTATGATTTCTCGCCGATCCAGTTTCCAGCGGATGACCGCACAAGTGAATGGCGAACAACACATTTTGATTTCCACTCGATTCATGATAATGTGTTAAAGCTAGATATACTCGGACACGATGATCCGACCGTGATCAGGATGCTTCAGGACCTTAGTGGAATTGATCCAAAAACGATTCCGACCGATGATCCGGAGGTTATGAAAATTTTCAGCGGTCCGGAATCATTAGGTGTAACCGAAGAACAAATCATGTGTAAAACAGGAACATTAGGGATTCCGGAATTTGGTACCAGATTCGTACGGCAAATGTTAGAAGATACAAAACCAACAACATTTTCCGAATTAGTTCAGATTTCTGGGCTTTCACATGGGACAGATGTATGGCTCGGTAACGCTCAGGAATTAATCCAGCAAAAAATCTGCAACCTCAGTGAAGTAATTGGCTGCCGTGACGATATCATGGTCTACCTTATTTACCAGGGACTTGACCCATCGTTTGCGTTTAAAATTATGGAATCTGTCCGTAAGGGTAAAGGCCTGACCGAGGAAATGGAAGCGGAAATGAGGAGGAATGAAGTACCAGAATGGTATATTGATTCCTGCAAAAAAATCAAGTACATGTTCCCGAAAGCTCACGCCGCTGCCTATGTATTAATGGCGGTTCGGATCGCTTACTTTAAAGTACATCATCCTCTCCTTTATTACACCGCATATTTTACGGTTCGTGCGGAGGATTTCGATGTTGAAGCAATGGCGAATGGCTCAGAAGCAATCCGCGCTAAAATTGTTGAGATCAACGCAAAAGGTCTTGATGCTTCAAACAAAGAGAAAAACTTGTTAACCGTTCTTGAGCTTGCACTTGAAATGACGGAAAGGGGTTATTCTTTCCAAAAAATTAATTTATACAAATCAGCTGCGACTGAATTTATTATTGAAGGAAATACGTTAATTCCACCGTTTAATGCGATTCCAGGTTTAGGAATGAACGTAGCTGTCAATATTGTTAAAGCAAGAGAACAAGGAGAATTTTTATCGAAAGAAGATTTGCAGCAGCGCGGTAAAGTTTCCAAAACGCTGATCGAATACTTGGATAACCAAGGGGCCCTTGCAGATTTGCCAGACCAAAACCAGTTATCACTATTTTAGGTTGATTAACTCCTTGTCAAGGCTTATAGGACATGATTTATTTGCAACTATTATTCGGTTATGGTATAGTTTTATTGGAAATACTAAGAAATACTCTCGTGTGATCAAGAGTGGGGCAACCCGCTCTTTTGTCTTGTTATAAGATACAGTTAAAAATATTTTGCTCAAAAAGCCTCATGGCAAATTGAAAAACCTTCCCGTTACATACGTAAACAAGGGTGAAAAATCTCGTAAAAGGAGGTTAAGCATGAGTAAAGTAATAGAAATAGTAGAAGAACTGGCAGAGCCAATCGTAAGCGGGCTTGGATTAGAACTGGTTGAAGTTGAATATGTAAAAGAAGGAAAAAGTTGGTTTCTTCGTGTTTATATCGATAAAGACACTGGTGTGGATATTGAAGAATGCGGACTTGTAAGTGAACAACTCAGCGAAAAACTGGATGAACTTGATCCGATACCCCATAACTATTTTCTAGAAGTATCCTCTCCTGGGGCCGAAAGACCATTAAAGAGGGAAAAGGACTTTGAAAAAGCGATTGGAAAGAATGTTTTTGTGAAAACATACGAGCCAATCGATGGCGAAAAAACCTTTGAAGGAATTTTAACTGCTTTTGATGGTAATACAGTTTCAATTGAAGTGAAAATTAAAACACGAAAGAAAATGGTAGAAGTCCCATATGAGAAAGTGGCTAGCGCACGTTTGGCGGTTATTTTTTCATAAGTATGACTTGAATAGATGTTAAGGGGGATTTGATTCTATGAGCAGCGAACTCTTAGATGCTCTAAATGTACTGGAAAAAGAAAAAGGAATTTCCAGAGATGTATTAATGGATGCAATTGAAGCAGCACTTATATCAGCTTATCGACGTAATTTTAATCAAGCGCAAAACGTTCGAATAGATTTAAATCTTGAAAAAGGATCGATGAGGGTTTTTGCTCGTAAGGAAGTGGTTGATCAAGTTTTTGACCCTCGCCTTGAAATTTCAATAGAAGATGCAAAACAAATCAATCCAAACTACCAAGTTGAAGATGTTGTTGAGATGGAAGTAACTCCTAAGAATTTCGGACGGATTGCTGCACAAACGGCTAAACAAGTAGTTACTCAGCGTGTACGTGAAGCGGAACGCGGAATTATTTATTCTGAGTTTATTGACCGTGAAGAAGATATTATGACAGGTATTGTTCAACGGCTTGATTCTAAATTTATTTATGTCAGCCTTGGAAAAATCGAGGCCTTGCTACCTGTTAATGAACAAATGCCAAATGAACGCTATAAACCGCATGATCGGATTAAAGTATTTATTACCAAGGTTGAGAAAACTACAAAAGGCCCGCAAATTTTTGTATCAAGAACACATCCTGGCCTTTTAAAACGCTTATTCGAAATCGAAGTTCCTGAGATTTACGATGGCACTGTTGAAATTAAATCAGTATCTCGTGAAGCAGGTGACCGTTCAAAAATCTCCGTTCATTCTGATAATCCTGAGGTAGATCCTGTTGGGGCTTGTGTTGGACCAAAAGGATCTAGGGTACAGGCAGTCGTGAACGAATTAAAGGGCGAAAAAATTGATATTGTCAAGTGGTCGGATGACCCAGTGGTTTTTGTGGCAAATTCTCTAAGTCCATCAAAAGTATTAGATGTTAATGTCAATGAAAATGATAAAGCAACCACTGTCGTTGTCCCAGATTATCAGTTATCATTAGCGATTGGAAAAAGAGGTCAAAATGCGCGATTAGCTGCCAAATTAACTGGCTGGAAGATTGATATTAAATCGGAAACGGATGCCCGTGAATTAGGGATTTTTCCGCGTGAAGAAACCATTAAACTTTTTGAAGATGATGTAGTGTTTGATCATGAGTTAGAGGAAGAAGAAATCGATTAACAAATGGGGTGAATGTTGTGAACAAACCTAAAAAGGTTCCTATGCGCAAATGTGTGGCTACCGGTGTAATGAAGCCGAAAAAAGAACTCGTTCGCATCGTTCGCAGCAAGGAAGGTGACGTATCGATTGATTTAACTGGTAAGAAGTCAGGAAGAGGTGCGTACCTATCCAAAGACAGAGAAGCTGTTCTTTTAGCCAAGAAAAAAAACACCTTATCTAACCATTTAGAAGTAACAATCGATGAAAAGATTTACGATGAGCTCCTAGAGCTTATAGAGAAGGAGAATTGACGGTCCATGAACTCTTCGAAATGGATGTCATTACTTGGCCTGGCCAATCGAGCACGGAAAATTATATCAGGTGAGGAGCTTTCCGTGAAGGAAATTCGGAGCGGAAAAGCAAAACTTATATTATTATCGGCAGACGCATCTGCAAATACAACAAAAAAAATTACGGATAAATGTCATTCGTACCAAGTTCCATTAAAAATTGTGGAAGATCGTTTTTTACTTGGAAAAGCCATTGGGAAAGAAGCCCGCGTTGTTGTAGCTGTATTGGATAATGGGTTTGCGAAGAAGCTGGTTACGTTGCTCGATTAAATCTAGCGGGGGTGAAAGAATGAGTAAAACACGTGTATATGAATATGCCAAAAAATACAACATCTCAAGTAAAGATGTTATTACAAAACTAAAAGAAATGAATGTTGAGGTTTCTAACCATATGGCGACAATTGAAGAAGCAGAGATTGCCAAGCTTGACGCGATCTATAATAAAAAAGAGAGCAAAGAGACGCAAAAGCAGGCAAAGCCTGGAGAACAACGCCAAAACGGGAAACCAACGAATGCAAGTCAGCCACAAAAACAACAAATCCAGCCAAAAGCTACAGCAAAAGCATTTGAAGATGATGACGACGTTAAAGTAGCTGTACCTGCAAAAGCGAAAGTGGCTCCTCCTAAAGTCAAAGAAGGAAAAAAACACGATCAAGAATTTCAATCAAAAGAAAATAAAGCATTCAATAAAGGAAAAGCTAATAATAGACCTGGACAGCAAAACCGCAATCGTAATAATAATAAAAAGCCGCATGCCCAGGTACAGCAGCAGCAACAGCAACAGCCACAAAAGAAAAAAGAGAGGGAACTTCCTTCAAAAATCACCTTTAGTGAATCTTTAACAGTTGCTGAGCTTGGAAAAAAATTACATCGTGAGCCATCAGAAATCATTAAGAAGTTATTCTTACTTGGTGTCATGGCAACGATCAATCAAGATTTAGATAAAGATGCCATTGAATTAATTGCTGGTGAGTATGGAGTTGCGGTTGAGGAAGAAATTAAAATCGATGCAACCGACCTAGAGGTTTATTTTACAGAAGACGCACCAGAAGAACTTGTTGAAAGACCATCTGTTGTGACAATTATGGGTCACGTTGACCATGGTAAAACCACATTGCTCGATTCCATTCGAAATACAAAAGTGACAGAAGGCGAAGCCGGCGGAATCACTCAGCATATCGGGGCCTATCAGGTCGTAGAAAATGGTAAGAAAATTACCTTCTTGGATACTCCTGGACACGCAGCCTTTACGACAATGCGTGCCCGTGGTGCCAAAATCACTGATATCACGATTCTTGTTGTCGCTGCAGATGACGGTGTTATGCCGCAAACAATTGAAGCAATCAATCATGCTAAAGCTGCAGAAGTTCCAATTATCGTAGCCGTTAATAAAATGGATAAAGAAGCAGCAAATGCAGACCGTGTTATGCAGGAGCTAACTGAACATGGATTAGTTGCCGAAGCATGGGGCGGGGATACTATTTTCGTTCCACTTTCCGCAAAAACTGGAGAAGGCATTGATAACCTTCTTGAAATGATTTTACTTGTCGGTGAAGTAGAAGAATGGAAAGCAAATCCAAAGCGAAACGCTATGGGTACTGTCATTGAAGCTCGTTTGGATAAAGGACGTGGGCCAGTAGCCACGTTGCTCATTCAAAACGGAACACTTCGCATTGGAGATCCAATTGTTGTTGGTCATACCCATGGCCGTGTCCGTGCAATGGTCAATGATCTAGGCCGCAGGGTGAAAGAAGCAGGTCCGTCTACACCTGTTGAAATCACAGGTTTAAATGATGTCCCACAAGCAGGCGACCGTTTTGTTGTTTTTGACGATGAAAAGTCGGCTCGCAATGTGGGAGAAGCAAGAGCACAGCAGGCCTTGGTTGCCCATCGCGGCGGACAATCCCGCGTAAGTTTAGAGACATTATTTGAACAAATGAAGCAAGGTGAAATGAAAGACCTTAATGTTATTATTAAAGCCGACGTGCAAGGTTCTGCAGAGGCTGTTGCCGCTTCATTACAAAAAATCGAGGTCGAAGGTGTCAATATCAAAATTATTCACAGTGCTGCAGGAGCGATCAATGAGTCAGATATCACGTTAGCAGCTGCTTCAAATGCAATTGTTATTGGTTTCAACGTTCGCCCTGACGCCAATGCTAAACGGGCTGCAGAGGCTGAAAAGGTTGATGTCCGCCTTCACAGAATTATTTACAAAGTTATTGAAGAAATTGAATCAGCGATGAAAGGTATGCTTGATCCAGAGTTTGAAGAAAAAATTATCGGTCAAGCAGAAGTTCGTCAAACCTTTAAAGTATCGAAAGTTGGAACCATTGCTGGTTCTTATGTAATCGATGGTAAGATTACTCGTGACAGCGGAGTCCGTGTCATTCGTGACGGTGTCGTAATCTACGAAGGGGAAATTGATGATCTAAAACGTTTCAAAGATGATGCAAAAGAAGTAGCCCAAGGTTATGAATGTGGGATTACCATTAAAAACTTCAATGATGTTAAAGAGGGAGATATCATTGAAGCTTATGTAATGCAAGAAATTGAACGTAAATGATCGTTGGTCTAGCTGCTTGTGAATGCATCATTTATGATGCCCATTCTTTGAAAGAGAAACGAGCGGTCCTGCAGCGGATTATCACCCGACTAAAACAAAGGTATAATGTGTCGGTTTCAGAGGTTGATTATCAGGATGTATGGCAGCGAACGAAAATTGCCATTGTGACTGTCGCCTCTGCCCGAGTTTCCGCTGAAGTAGAATTACAGCATGCCCTGCAGCTAATTGACTCGTTTCCGGAAATAGAAAGAACGATCACCGACATTGAATGGCTTTAGAATAAGAGGTGAATGCATATGACCAACCACAGAGCAAACCGGGTTGGGGAGCAAATGAAGAAAGAGTTAAGTGATATCATCGGACGTAAAATAAAGGATCCAAGAATCGGATTCGTTACCGTAACGGACGTACAAGTAACCGGTGACCTTCAACAGGCAAAGGTTTATATCTCTGTTTTAGGCGATGAGGAGCAAAGAGAGAATACTCTTAAAGGGCTTGCGAAAGCGAAAGGATTTATCCGAACTGAAATCGGCCATCGAATCCGTCTTCGCAAAACACCTGAAATTATTTTTGAATTTGATGAATCAATCGATTATGGCAATCGTATTGAAAATCTTCTCCATCAATTGCATACAGAGGACAACGACCAACAGCCTGAAAGAGAAGAGTAAATGGATAGACATTGTCTATCCATTTTTTTTGAAAGAATCTGAGGAGGAGGGATCCATTTGGAAGGAATCTTGCCATTGTTTAAGCCTGCCGGGCTTACATCACATGATTGCATTTTTAAATTGCGAAAAATATTAAAAACTAAAAAAGTCGGCCATACCGGCACACTTGACCCGGATGTTACTGGAGTACTTCCCGTTTGTATCGGCAGAGCAACAAAAGTGGCAGAGTATGTAACAGATGCCGGTAAAGCCTATGAAGGTGAAGTCACGATTGGGTTCTCAACCACAACTGAAGATGCTTCTGGTGATGTTGTAGAAAAGAAAACGATAGACCGAGGTTTCACAAGAGACGAGCTCCAATCAGTTTTAACTTCATTAACAGGTGAAATTGAACAAACTCCGCCCATGTATTCTGCGGTAAAAGTGAACGGTACACGTCTGTATGAATACGCAAGAAAAGGAATTGAAGTGGAGCGACCAACAAGAAAAGTGAAGATCCATTCCATCGAATTACTGGATGATCGCCAGGAGTTCTCAGGTGAAACGGTATCTTTTCGCTTTCAAGTGGACTGCAGTAAAGGCACCTATATTCGTACTTTAGCCGTCATGATTGGTGAAAAGCTTGGGTACCCTGCACATATGTCAAAGCTCGAGCGTACCCGAGCAGCATCGTTTGCACTAGATGATTGCCTGACATTCTCCGAGGTTGAGGAAAAAATGGAGCAGGGGACGATTGAAAATTTCTTATACCCACTCGAAGAGGCTCTTTCTCATTTGCCCAAATATGTTATAAATGATAAAGTAGCAGAGAAAGTGAAAAATGGAGCCGTCTTACCCCTGCCGGAAAATAACGGTAACTGGGATGGCCCAATTGTGGTTGAAAATGAAGCAAAAGTAGCGCTGGCTATTTACGCTAAACACCCGAACAAACCAGGTTTGATGAAACCTGTAAAGGTTTTACGCAACAACCAATTGGAAAAAGAGTTATAGAGAAAAGGTGAGTTTGATTGTGGAAATAAAAATGCTTGATTTTCCCCTTCATCTAAATAATGAGGAGATTCCCCCACTGGCAATGGCGCTTGGCTATTTTGATGGAGTGCATCGAGGTCACAGACAGGTGATCCTAGAGGCAAAAAGAAATGCCAAAAAACTTGGGTTAAAAAGTGCTGTTATGACGTTGGATCCGCATCCGTCTGTCGTTCTTAAAAAAAGTGGCCGCAATATGCAATCTATTACTCCGTTAAGTGAGAAAATTGAGATAATCGCTGACCTGGGTATCGATTATTTGTTTATTGTTCATTTTACAGCAGATTTTGCCAATCTTCTTCCACAGGAATTTGTGGATCAGTTTCTCATTGGCTTAAATGTTAAACATGTTGTGGCTGGCTTTGATTATACATATGGCCGCATGGGTAAAGGAACAATGGAAACATTGACATTTCATTCCAGAGAGCAGTTTACATTTACGACTGTCCCTAAATTTACTTGCGGAGACGAAAAAGTAAGCTCAACTTGGATTAGAAAGCTTCTTAATGAAGGGGAAACAGAACAGCTTTCCCAGTTGCTTGGCCGATATTATACCACCTCAGGCATTGTTGTTCATGGAGATAAACGAGGACGAACAATTGGTTTTCCAACAGCAAATGTAGAGCTAAATGAGGAATATATTGTTCCACCTGTTGGGGTATATGCAGCACGGTTTAAGGTTAAAGGAAAATGGTACAATGGAGTATGTAATCTTGGTTACAAACCTACTTTTAAAAATGAAGCTGCGGCAAAACCATCAATAGAGGTTCACCTCTTTGATTTTAATCGGGATATTTACGGTGAAAAGGTTCAAGTTGAATGGCATCGTTACCTAAGAAAAGAACAAAAGTTTTCAGGGATTGATGAGCTTGTAGCGCAAATAGAAAAAGACAAGCAAAATGCCATAGATTACTTTCAAGAGAACAATTTGCCAAAATCGAGTTTATTTTTAAGAAATGATGGATAATCTTTAACATACTTGATTTTTAGCGTGAAAAAGTGTATTCTTATATTCGTACGAAAATGAACCTTTGCTTGGCAAGTCGAGTCACCGACGCTTGCTCAGTAACAGGCGATTGAAATTAAGCAACCAGCATGGCTGATTGTTGCTATACTAGGAGGTGAATCAGGATGGCAATCACTCAAGAACGTAAGAATGAACTTATTAATGAGTATAAAACTCATGAAAACGACACAGGATCTGCAGAAGTACAAATCGCTGTCCTTACTGAATCGATTAACAATTTGAATGATCATTTACGCACTCACAAAAAAGATCATCATTCACGTCGCGGCCTTTTAAAAATGGTCGGTAAACGCCGTAATTTGTTAACTTACTTACGTAACAAAGATGTTCAACGTTACCGCGTGTTAATCAACAAACTTGGTCTACGTCGATAATCAGCAGAAGCGGGATTTTTCCCGCTTTTTTATTAGCTTAAAAAAGG
The DNA here is from genome assembly GCF_030915385.1 of Neobacillus sp. PS3-12. Classification (GTDB taxonomy): domain Bacteria; phylum Bacillota; class Bacilli; order Bacillales; family Cytobacillaceae; genus JAEVLT01. Next base: position 4,339,133 of record NZ_CP133268.1, read on the forward strand.
GTAAGAATCTTCATACATATTTTAAGACTAGACAAAAATGTGCATACTAAATTATATATTATTTTTTTTTTATATTTACCTGTAATGGTTTGATTATAAAGCAAGATGATAATAGCGAAAGCTCTTTTTCGCATCATCCTCTAAAGCAATGTAGATAGAGAGGGGTAATAATTATATGGATCAAAATAAACATTCCTATTCCATAGATTGGGCAGGCCGCCAGTTGACAGTTGAAATTGGCCAATTAGCAAAACAAGCTAATGGTGCGGTTTTAGTCCGCTATGGAGATTCTGCTGTATTAAGTACAGCGACAGCTTCGAAAGAACCAAAGAAACTGGATTTTTTCCCGTTGACGGTCAACTATGAAGAACGATTATATGCAGTTGGTAAAATTCCTGGTGGTTTTATTAAGCGTGAAGGTCGTCCAAGTGAAAAGGCAATTTTAGCAAGCCGCCTGATCGACCGTCCAATCCGTCCATTGTTTGCAGATGGTTTTCGGAATGATGTCCAAGTTGTAAGTATTGTAATGAGTGTGGACCAGGATTGTTCGACAGAAATGGCAGCGATGTTTGGGTCGTCTCTTGCTCTGAGCACTTCTGATATTCCGTTTGAAGGTCCGATTGCTGGTGTGATTGTCGGCCGCGTAGATGGGAATTTTGTGATTAACCCAACCGTAGAACAGGCTGAAAAAAGCGATATCCATTTAACAGTTGCCGGAACAAAAGATGCAATTAACATGGTTGAAGCAGGTGCTAACGAGGTACCGGAAGAAACCATGCTTGAAGCGATCATGTTCGGCCATGAAGAAATCAAGCGGTTAATCGAATTCCAAGAAAAGATTGTTTCAGAAGTTGGTAAAGAAAAAAGAGAAATTACTTTATATGAAATTGATAAAGAGCTTGAAGCTTCTGTAAGAGAAATATGTGAAGCCGACATGTTAAAAGCGATACAAGTTCAAGAAAAGCATGCCAGAGAAGACGCCATTAATGAAGTGAAAAAACAGGTCATTGCCAAATACGAGGAACAAGAAGCAACCGAAGATGACTTAAAACAAGTGAAGCAAATTTTGGACAAGATTGTTAAAGGCGAGGTGCGCCGTTTAATTACCGAGGAAAAGGTCCGTCCGGATGGCCGGAAAATTGATGAAATTCGTCCATTGTCATCACAAGTGGGAATTTTGCCTCGAACACATGGTTCTGGTTTATTCACACGGGGACAAACGCAAGCATTGAGCATTTGTACGTTAGGTGCAATGGGTGATGTTCAAATTCTTGATGGCCTGGGAATTGAGGAAGAAAAACGGTTTATGCATCACTATAATTTCCCGCCATTTAGTGTTGGGGAAACAGGGCCAATGCGCGGACCAGGACGTCGTGAAATCGGTCATGGTGCACTAGGTGAACGTGCATTAGAGCCAATTATCCCGTCTGAAAAGGATTTTCCATATACGATCCGCCTGGTTTCTGAAGTTTTAGAGTCAAACGGTTCTACATCACAAGCAAGCATTTGCGGTAGTACACTTGCCATGATGGATGCAGGGGTGCCAATTAAAGCCCCAGTGGCCGGAATTGCAATGGGACTTGTGAAGTCTGGTGAGCATTATTCTGTATTAACGGACATTCAAGGAATGGAAGACCATCTTGGTGATATGGACTTTAAAGTAGCTGGTACCGCAAAAGGTGTAACCGCATTGCAAATGGATATTAAAATTGCAGGACTTTCCCGTGAGATTTTAGAGGAAGCTTTAACACAAGCTAAAAAAGGCCGTATGCAAATATTAGAGTCTATGCTAAGCACTATATCAGAACCAAGAACAAATCTTTCTGCCTATGCTCCGAAAATCCTGACGATGGCAATTAATCCTGATAAGATTCGTGATGTCATCGGACCAAGCGGAAAGCAAATTAATAAGATTATCGAAGAAACAGGTGTCAAAATTGACATTGAACAAGACGGCACCATTTTCATTGCTTCCACCAATCAAGAAATGAACCAAAAAGCCAAAAAAATCATCGAAGACCTTGTTCGTGAAGTTGAAGTTGGACAGCTTTATCTTGGAAAGGTAAAGCGAATTGAAAAATTCGGTGCATTCGTAGAAATTTTTGCTGGGAAAGACGGTTTAGTCCATATTTCCGAGCTTGCAGAAGAGCGAGTCGGCAAAGTAGAAGACGTTGTTTCTATTGGTGATGAAATCTTAGTCAAGGTTACCGAAATCGATAAACAAGGTCGCGTTAACCTCTCACGTAAGGCAGTCTTAAAAGAACAACGTGAAAAAGAAGAACAAAAACAATAAGTTTTAATAAAAAGTCAGGGGGAACCCTGACTTTTTTAGTGTCGTCCTTTGGTTCTAAGGCTAGCTCCGACGCACAGGATGTGCTAGTGCCGACGTTGCCGCCAGGACGGCGGCGCTTTTAGTCGGCCAGCACCCAGCGACTAGTGTACTTCGCCCACCTCCCTACGATAAGTCAACATCGAATCGCTAACGCTCTTCGTGTTTCCTTTATCTCAGTCGGTGAGCTCCAGTCCGTACGTCGCTAAACGGGTGCTTCCGCTTTTGGTTCTATCTTGTCCTTTCGATACATAATTTGTATTTGAAGGGGGAAGGTTGAAATATGAAGATCATCGCAATAGTTGTTTTTTTCTTATTAGGTTTATTAATTACTTTCAATGAATCAGCCGTAAGTACATATGTGCATTTGATAAAAAATCACTATTCACTCCCAGCCGCCAAACAAACTGATTCTCTGTATCAGAAAATAAGTAAAGAAGCATCAAAATATGAAATAAAGCCACAGGATGCTACAATAGATAGAGTATGGAAAAAGATTCCGGGATATAACGGCCTGAAGGTTGATATTTCTGCCTCCTATAAAAAAATGAAAAAGGCAGGAAAGTTTGATGAAAAGAAATTAGTCTTTAAGCAAATTGAGCCTAGTGTACATCTAAAGGACTTACCCCCATCACCAATCTACAAAGGTAATCCCGATAAACCTATGGTTAGCTTTATCATTAATGTTGCCTGGGGAAATGAATATTTACCTGAAATGCTCAAAACGCTTAAAAGACACCACATTTCTGCCAGCTTTTTTCTAGAGGGAAATTGGGTGAAAAAAAATCCAGACTTGGCCAAGATGATCGTTGATGCTGGACATGAGGTTGGAAACCATTCCTACACACATCCTGACATGAAGCGATTATCAGCGGACCGGGCAAGATCAGAAATGATCAAAACCAATGAGGTTATTGAAGCAACTACCGGTAAAAAGAGTGTTTGGTTTGCTCCGCCCAGCGGCAGTTATCGCGATGAAACCGTTAAAGTCGCTGATGATTTAAAGATGGAAACAGTGATGTGGACCGTCGATACGGTCGATTGGCAAAAACCAACTCCCGATGTTTTAATTAATCGAGTCATAAGTAAAGTTGGAAACGGTTCATTAATTCTTATGCATCCTACTGAATCAACTGCTAAAGCCTTGGATTGATTAATCACGTTAATAGAGAAAAAGAATTTAACCATCGGGACAGTTACTGAATTAATGGATGAAAAAAGAATCATGATAGAAAATGAGAAACTTTTGCAACATAAAGGAAACACTAACACTAACTAACAAACAGAATTGATTGTAACTTGTTGTTGATGAACAGGAGGAATTCGATGATAAAAAAATATACCTGCCAAAATGGAGTTAGAATTGTACTTGAACAGATCCCAACCGTTCGATCTGTCGCAATCGGCGTATGGATCGGAACAGGATCGAGGGACGAAAATCCACAAAATAACGGGATATCTCACTTTTTGGAGCATATGTTTTTCAAAGGTACAAAGACGAGATCAGCAAGGGAAATAGCGGAGTCATTCGATAGTATTGGCGGGCAGGTTAATGCATTTACCTCAAAAGAGTATACATGCTACTACGCTAAAGTGCTGGATACACATGCCGATTATGCTTTAGAGGTTTTAGCTGATATGTTTTTTAATTCTACCTTTGATGATGAAGAACTAAAAAAAGAACGTAATGTTATTGTAGAAGAAATCAAAATGTATGAAGACACCCCAGATGATATTGTTCACGACCTGCTAAGCAAGGCCGTTTATGAAAATCATCCATTAGGATATCCGATCCTAGGGACAGAAGAGACGTTAAATACGTTTAATTCTGAAACCTTAAAAAGTTATATAAAGGAAAGATATACGCCTGAAAATGTTGTTATTTCAATTGCTGGCAATATCCCAGAAACCTTTATTGGCGAAGTCGAAAAATATTTTGGAAAATATGAAGGCGGGAAAAGAACAGAGACGGAGATGAAGTCTTCATTTCACTCCAATCGAATCTCGCGTAAGAAAGATACAGAACAGGCTCATTTGTGTATTGGATATAATGGTCTAAAAGTAGGACATGAGGATATTTACACATTGATCATTCTTAATAATGTTTTGGGTGGAAGTATGAGCAGCCGACTATTTCAGGAAGTTCGTGAACAGCGCGGTTTAGCATATTCGGTGTTTTCTTATCATTCTGCTTATCAAGATAGCGGTATTGTGACCATTTATGGAGGTACAGGAGCTAAGCAGCTTGATGTGTTATATGAAACCATTCAAGAAACCTTAGATAAATTAAAGGCTGAAGGTATAACCGACAAAGAGCTTAAAAATAGTAAGGAACAATTAAAGGGCAGTTTGATGCTAGGCTTGGAGAGCACAAATAGCCGAATGAGCCGTAATGGAAAAAATGAATTGCTATTAAAACGTCACCGTTCTTTAGATGAAATAATCGAGCAAATTGACGGTGTAACAATGCAGGGTGTTAACAGTATGGCTAATTCAATCTTTACCGATAAATACTCACTTTCATTAATAAGCCCTGAAGGAGAATTTCCGAAGGGACTCATTTAAAAAAACAGTTCGGCGTTTAATGCCGAGCTGTTTTTTACTTCTAATTTTAGAGGCAAGCTTATACACTAGTACAAATAGTTGAAAGGAGCATACCTAAATGAGATTGAGTGAGTTAAGTGGCAAGGAAATTGTGGATGTAAAAAAGGCAGAACGTTTAGGAGTATTAGGACAAACCGATCTTGAAATAAATGAAGCAACAGGACAAATTCAAGCATTGTTAATTCCATCTACAAAGTGGTTTGGCCTGCGAAAACAAGGGCAAGAAATTCGCGTCCCATGGCAGCATATCAAAAAAATTGGCACTGATATGATCATTATTGATATCCCCGAGGAGTAATTTTCATTTCATGATACGACCTATGAAAATAAAGATATCTAAAAACCCAAGCAAACCTATCTTGCTTGGGCTTTTTTATTTTATCCAGATTGAATTACTCACCGATTAGCGGGCATCTACATAAGATGGTGAAGTGAAAAGAAGAAAAAATTCATGGTGATTTTAATAAAAGAAGGTGAATGTTTTCATGCTGACAGGGATGCAGATAGCCGTGATTGGTGGAGATGCCAGACAGCTGGAAATTATCCGAAAGCTGACCGAATTAGACGCCAAATTATCTTTAATTGGATTCGAACAGCTCGATCATGCCTTTACAGGTGCGGTCAAGGAGAAAATCGACGAGGTCGATTATACAAATATGGATGCCTTTATTTTACCTGTAGCTGGAACCAATTTGGAAGGATACGTGGAAACCATTTTCTCCAATGAAAAAGTCTTGTTAACAGAAGAAATCCTTTCAAAAACTCCAGAGCATTGCACCGTTTATTCAGGTATCAGTAATGCCTATTTAAATGGGATTACTGAAAAGGCAAATAGAAACTTAGTAAAGCTTTTTGAGCGGGACGATGTGGCAATCTATAATTCGATTCCAACCGTAGAAGGAACGATCATGATGGCCATTCAGCATACGGACTTTACCATTCATGGCTCAAACGTTGTTGTTCTTGGTTTAGGGAGATGTGGAATGAGTGTTGCAAGGACGTTCCATGTTCTTGGAGCAAAGGTAAAGGTTGGAGCAAGAAAGAACGAACATCTCGCTAGAATAACAGAAATGGCATTAACCCCATTTCATTTAAATGACCTAAAAAATAAAGTACACGATACAGATATTTTAATTAACACCATTCCATATCCGATTGTCAGTGCAGCCGTTATTTCAAAAATGCCCGCCCATACACTCATTATAGATATTGCCTCAAAACCAGGGGGTACAGACTTTCGCTACGCCGAAAAACGAGGAATTAAAGCATTACTTGCCCCAAGTCTACCAGGGATTGTTGCACCGAAAACTGCAGGGCAAATCTTAGCTGATATTCTCGCACAACTTTTTCAGGAAGACCTAGCATTACGAAAGGAGAATTCGAAATGAGTTTAAAAGGGAAGAGAATTGGCTTTGGTTTAACAGGTTCCCATTGTACCTATGATGCAGTATTTCCGGAAATTGAAAAATTGGTTCAATCTGGAGCAGAAGTGATGCCAGTTGTAACCTTTACCGTTAAAAGTACAGAAACCAGATTTGGTAAAGGGGAAGATTGGATAACCAGAATAGAAGAATTAACTGGAAATAAGGTTATTGATTCGATTGTAGCAGCCGAACCACTTGGACCAAAACTTCCACTAGATTGCATGGTAATTGCTCCGTTAACCGGCAATTCGATGAGTAAATTTGCCAATGCGATGACAGACAGCCCTGTTCTAATGGCGGCTAAAGCTACACTAAGAAATGGGAAACCAGTGGTCTTAGGGATCTCAACAAACGATGCCTTGGGATTAAATGGAGTAAATTTAATGAGATTGATGGCCACAAAGAATATTTATTTTATTCCATTTGGTCAGGATGACCCCGTTAAAAAACCAAACTCAATGGTCGCAAGAATGACAATGCTGTATGACACAATTGAAAGTGCAATCAATGGAAACCAGCTTCAGCCTGTTCTAGTAGAAAGGTATCGTGACTAATTTTTCCTTCACTCAAACACAGCAAAAAGGTTATTTCTTTTTGGGAATATGGTAAAATGAATTATCACATAATCATCCGCGAGCGGCTCGGCTTGTTTCGCGGATGTGGTGAAGTAACCGACAGATTTTTGTCATCGATTAAGTGAAAATTCCATTTCCTTATTTAGAGAGATGGCCGAAATCGAGAAATGTAGAGAGTGGAAGGGGCACTAGAAAATGAGTCAACAAAATGGACTTCATGTTGCAGTTGTTGGAGCAACAGGAGCAGTAGGACAACAAATGATTGATACCTTAATCAAACGCGACTTTCCTTTCGCGAAATTAACCTTATTGTCATCTGCACGATCTGCAGGCAAAAAAGTAATGGTTAAAGGTCAAGAATATACTGTTGAGGAGGCAAAGCCGGAGAGCTTTGAAGGTGTAGACATTGCATTATTCTCAGCAGGCGGAAGTGTATCAAAACAGTTTGCACCTGAAGCTGTTAAACGCGGTGCAGTGGTTGTTGATAATACCAGTGCATTTCGGATGGATCCAGATATCCCGTTGGTTGTTCCTGAAGTGAATGAGGACGACCTTCATAAACATAATGGCATTATTGCCAATCCAAATTGTTCTACGATTCAAATGGTCGTTGCACTAGAACCAGTTCGCCAAAAATATGGTTTAAAGAAAGTCCTTGTTTCAACCTATCAGGCTGTGTCTGGTGCAGGAGCAGTAGCGATTCAAGAATTAAATGACCAAACAAAAGCAATTATTAACGGGGAAAACTACGAACCTAAAGTTTTACCAGTAAAGAGTGCCGAAAAGCATTATCAAATTGCTTTTAATGCAATCCCACAAATAGATGTGTTCCAGGATAATGGTTTTACTTATGAAGAAATGAAAATGATTAATGAAACGAAAAAAATTATGCATTTACCAGACCTTTCTGTAGCTGCAACGTGTGTTCGCTTACCAGTTGCTGTTGGACACTCTGAATCTGTTTATTTTGAAGTGGAACAAGAAGGTGTACAGCCAAGCGAAATTAAATCATTGTTAAGTGATGCACCAGGTATTGTTCTTCAGGACGACCCAGAAAATCAAATCTATCCAATGCCAGCAAACTGTGTAGGCAGCAATGATGTTTTTGTTGGAAGAATTCGTAAAGACCTAGATGAGGACCTCGGCTTCCATATGTGGGTTGTTTCCGATAACCTTCTTAAAGGTGCTGCTTGGAATTCCGTTCAAATTGCTGAAAGTTTAATCAGATTAGGTCTGGTAAAAGCGAACCAATAGTCATAAAGGCAGGTTTTTAGCTCCATGAAAATTATTGTTCAAAAGTTCGGCGGAACATCTGTAAAGGATGAGGAAAGTAGGAAACATGCACAGCGTCATATAGAAAAAGCTCTTGCTGAGGGCTACAAAGTTGTCGTTGTTGTTTCCGCAATGGGCAGAAAAGGTGATCCATATGCAACAGATACCCTTCTTTCGCTTATTGGTGGAAACTTAAGTAACATTTCCAAGCGGGAACAGGACTTATTATTATCCTGCGGAGAAATCATTTCTAGTATTGTTTTTACCAATATGTTATTAGAGAACGGTATTCATGCCACGTCCTTAACTGGAGCACAGGCAGGGTTCCGAACGAACAATGATCACACCAATGCTAAAATTACTGAGATGAAATGTGAAAGACTTCTTCGTGAATTGGAGCAATCAGATGTAGTCGTTGTTGCTGGTTTTCAGGGTATGGCAAAAAATGGGGACGTTACAACCATTGGACGTGGCGGCAGTGATACATCTGCTGCTGCACTTGGAGCTGCACTTAATGCGGAAATCATTGATATTTTTACCGATGTTGAAGGGATTATGACTGCTGACCCGCGTATCGCTGAAAATGCTCGACCGCTTTCAGTTGTTACGTATACAGAAGTGTGCAATATGGCCTATCAAGGAGCAAAAGTTATTCACCCAAGAGCAGTAGAAATAGCGATGCAGGCGAAAGTGCCAATCAGAATTCGTTCAACGTATTCTGATAAGCTTGGAACACTCGTAACATCTTCTTCAAAGGAAAATCGCGGCAGCGATATAAACGAACGCTTGGTTACCGGAATTGCGCATGTTTCCAATGTGACGCAAATTAAGGTTTTTGCGAAAAAAGAACAGTATAATTTGCAGTCTGAAGTATTTAAAGCAATGGCTAATGAAAATATAAGCGTTGATTTTATCAATATTTCGCCAAATGGTGTTGTCTATACAGTTACAGATGAAATGACAGATCGTGCAATCAAAGTTTTAGCAGAACTTGGTCATGAACCTGCAGTGGAACGCAATTGTGCAAAGGTTTCCGTAGTAGGTGCAGGAATTGCTGGTGTTCCCGGCGTAACATCCAAAATTGTTACGGCCCTGTCTGATCAGGGAATCAGAATATTACAATCAGCCGATAGTCATACAACAATCTGGGTACTCGTTAAGCAAGAAGATTTAATCAAATCGGTAAATGCACTTCATGATGCCTTTCAATTAGAAGAAGAGACATTTGAATATGATCAAGAGTAGGATAATAAATCATATTTAAAAAAAATGATTGGTTTTTTCGTATCAGGAAGGAAGGGGCATTTATATGGTTCATTTTGGGCGTGTAGCAACGGCTATGGTAACACCTTTTGATAATAAAGGGCACGTTGATTTTATTAAAACGACCAAACTTGTAAATTACTTAATTGACAATGGAACAGATTCACTAGTTGTTGCAGGAACAACTGGTGAATCACCAACTTTATCAAAGGAAGAGAAGCTGGCATTATTCGAACATGTCGTAAAAGTAGTGGATAATAGAATTCCGGTGATTGCCGGAACTGGAAGTAATAACACTTATGCATCTGTAGAGCTTACAAAGAAAGCCGAAGAAATTGGTGTAAATGGGATCATGGCTGTTGGTCCTTATTATAATAAGCCAAACCAAGAGGGCCTCTATCAGCATTTTAAAGCGATTGCGGAAAGTACAAAGCTTCCAGTCATGGTTTATAACATTCCTGGAAGATCCGCTGTAAACATCCATCCTGATACAATCATTAGGCTTGCAGCCATACCTAATATCGTTGCTGTAAAAGAGGCAAGCGGTGATTTAAACGCAATGACAAAGATTATCGCCAATACTCCAGAAGATTTTGTTTTGTATAGTGGTGATGATAGCATAGCCTTGCCGGTCCTTGCGATTGGCGGAGCTGGAGTTATATCGGTCGCTTCTCATGTCATTGGAAAAGAAATTCAAAACATGGTTCAGTCTTTTCAAAATGGAAATACTGAAAGAGCAGCTAAAATCCATCAAACGTATTTACCAATTATGCAAGGGTTGTTTGCAGCGCCAAGTCCCGTACCAGTAAAAACAGCTCTCCAGCTAAAAGGGCTGGATGTAGGAACGGTAAGGCTCCCACTTGTTCCACTTACCGAACAAGAACGAATTACGTTAGCGAAACTTTTAGACATTCAATGATCAGAAATGAGCCCAATCGAATGAAATTCGATTGGGCTTTTTTGGCTATTTACCAATGAACGGTTTGAATTTGGTTGTAATAAATTTCAAATATCAAGTATAATAAGCGTAACTGATCTAAGGTCGGCCTAACATCGAAACAGGAGGTTCAACACAATTGATACAGAAACAAAATACATCCATCAAGCTAATTGCTCTAGGTGGCGTGGGGGAAATTGGAAAAAATATGTATCTTGTCGAAGTGGACAAAGATATTTTCATTATTGATGCCGGTTTAATGTTCCCCGAGGATGAAATGCTGGGCATTGATATGGTTATTCCAGATATTTCCTACCTGGTAGAAAATAAGGAAAGGGTAAAAGCAGTTTTCCTGACACATGGTCATGAGGACCACATTGGCGCACTTTCCTATATCTTACGAAAAATCAATGTTCCTGTTTATGGAACACGATTAACATTGGCGCTTGCAAACGCTAAACTTAAGGAACAGGATTATTACGGTCCAGTCAATTTAGTAGAGGTTAATTCCGATACAGTCCTTGATATGGATTCGGTAGACGTAAGTTTTTTCCGAACAAATCATAGTATTCCTGATTCCGTTGGTGTGTGTATTCATACATCTGAAGGGGCAATTGTTTATACTGGTGACTTTAAATTTGATCAATCAGCTACAGATTTGTATAAGCCGGAGATAGGGAAGATGGCTAAAATTGGGGAACAAGGTGTACTTTGCTTACTTTCTGATAGTACTGAAGCAGAAAAACCTGGCTATACAACCTCTGAAGCAATTGTTGCCAGGGAAATGTCCAATTCCTTTTACAATGCATCAGGTAGAATTATTGCTGCTTGTTTTGCATCGGATATTAATCGGATTCAGCATATTTTTGATGCGGCTATAGAAACAGGCCGAAAAGTTGCAGTTGTGGGAAAAAGCTTAGAAAAGATCTTTCATATTGCGCTTGATTTGGGATACCTTCAGGTAGAGGACGAGAGCATTATTCCTATTTCTGAAATAAAAAACTTTGAAGATAATGAAATCGTTATCTTAATGACGGGCAGTCAAGGTGAACCAATTGAAGGTTTACAGAAGATGGCGAAGCAAACCCATAAACAGGTTAATATTCAGCCTGGAGATACTGTCTTGATTGCAGGGTCTCCGTATAGAGGCAGTGAACTTCTTATCACGAAAGCAGTGGACATGTTATTTCGAGCAGGGGCTAATGTTGTTTCTGGCAGACGTACCGTTCATGTTTCCAGCCATGGAAGTCAGGAAGAACTTAAGTTTATGATTAACCTAATGAATCCAAAATTTTTCATACCAGTCCATGGTGAATATCGGATGCTTATTGCACATCGAAAAATTGCGAAAGAATGCGGACTAAAAGATGACCAAATTTATATTCTTGACCGCGGAGAAGTTCTTGAGATAAAAGAAGGCAAAATGGTTCCAAGCGGGAAAGTAACTTCAGGAAACGTCTTGATTGATGGAATTGGCGTCGGTGACGTAGGTAACATTGTTTTGCGTGATCGTAAGCTATTATCACAGGATGGCATTTTAATTGTTGTCGTTACGTTAACGAGGCATGAAAAGAAAATTATTTCCGGACCCGAGATTATCTCGAGGGGATTTGTTTATGTCCGTGAATCAGAGAAATTAATGGATGAATCAACAAAGTTAGTTCATGAAATAGTTGAACGAAACACATTAAAAGACAACTTTGACTGGTCATCATTAAAACAAGACATCCGTGATGATCTAAACCGCTATTTATACGAAAAAACCAAAAGACGCCCGATGATTTTACCAATCATCATGGAAGTATAAAAAAGCATTAATTGTACCTGCAACTGGTCCTGTTGATTTCCGCTCCGAGCACTCGCTTTCCGCGGGGAGCTCCTTGAGCCTCCTCGGCGCCAGGGTGCCTGTGGGGTCTCAAGTGACCTCTCTATCCCGCAGGAGTCGAGTGCCTGCGCCAATCAACAGACTAGTTTAACAACCTTACTGCTACCTGAGCATTGGAGTTTCAATGCTTTTTTCTTTTGCCTTTGGGATGAAATGATTGAATCTGTCAATACTATTGAATATCATGCCTGAAGGGAGAACAAAGGATGGATAAGGACTTAAAACAATATAGTATGGAAAGTGAAGAACAGGAGCCGCAAAAAGATGATAAACCTGCTGCGTCATCATTAGTTGAAAAAATTCAGCAGCTGGGTACTACAAACGTTCCACAGCTTTCAGCTGATTCTAAAATCCATTGTTTAACAATTGTTGGGCAAATTGAAGGACATTTGGCCCTTCCTCCACAAAATAAAACAACAAAATATGAACACCTGATCCCACAATTGGTTGCTATAGAGCAAAATCCAAAAATTGAAGGAGTACTGGTCATACTCAATACAGTTGGAGGAGATGTTGAGGCTGGACTTGCTATTTCAGAAATGCTGGGTACTCTCTCAAAACCTACTGTATCCATTGTACTTGGAGGAGGACACTCGATAGGAGTGCCAATTGCTGTCTCTTGCGATTATTCATTCATTGCCGAAACAGCCACGATGACGATCCATCCGATTCGATTAACAGGACTTGTCATTGGTGTCCCACAAACGTTTGAATACCTTGACAAAATGCAGGAGCGGGTCACCAATTTTGTTACAAAGCATTCCCATATTACTGAGGAAAAATTTAAAGACTTAATGTTTGCTAAAGGGAATTTAACCAGAGATATCGGAACAAATGTGATCGGTGTTGAAGCAGTTGACATGGGGCTTATTGATGCAGTAGGTGGTCTGGGTAAAGCGATGAAAAAGCTAAATGAACTGATTGATTTACAAAAAGCAAATAGTAGCGAGGGGCTGGTTCAATGATACTCTATACAACAGTTCCAATCGAATTAGTTTTTCCATATGAAAATGATACCTACGAAAAACAAAAAACAATTAATTTGAACGGAATCCCGTTATTAGTGGAATATACGGATCCACAAACGATTCAGATTGTAAGAGTATTAAGCAGTGACCCGCAGCACTTTATGGACGACCGTTATTCACCAGGAACAAAAATTTCTATGTTTAATCCGGCAGCTTTGTCCTCCTCTTAATTGGCTTATGGTATAATATACTATATAAAGAAAAAGTTAAGAGCAGCCAAAGTAGGCTGCTTTTTCTTCCTTCGTATCAATATCAATGAATATATAGGTGATTAAATGGCAAAAAAAAAGCGGCGACAGGCAACAAGAAAAAGAGATAATAGTTTAAAAAGTACACTCCAATATGAGGTGACAGCTTTAGTCTTGCTATCATTATCCATGCTTTCAATGGCCAATTTAGGCAAGCTTGGATATTGGACAGATCTATTTTTTAAATTTTTCTTTGGACAGTGGTATATGATCGGACTTGTTGGCCTCGCAATGTTTAGTATTTATCTAATGTGGAAACGATCGATTCCATATTTCTTTCATACTAAATTAGTTGGTATCTATTGTTTGATCTGTTCTCTCCTCTTATATGACCATATTTATTTGTTTCAATTGCGGATAAAGCGAGATTATTTTAGCTCCAAAAGTGTGATTATCGAGACCTTTAATATTTATAAGGATGCGTTATTTCATACGACATCGACGATTGATTTAGGTGGGGGGATGATTGGAGCAGTTTTATATGCTGTTTTCTACTTTTTATTTTCAGAAACTGGCTCCAAAATCATCGCTTTTGTATTTATTATTATTGGATTTATCTTAATTACGGGTAAGTCATTTGGAGACTTTGTCGGAAAAGCTGTAGTTGGAGTTTTAGATTTTTCAAAAAATCAATGGGAAGCTTTTAAAGCAGATATTGTTGAATGGAAACAAAAACAGCAGGAAAGACAAGAAAAAAGACGGAACCAGCAGCAGCAGGATCGTCAAACTAGACGTAGCAGAAGCCAAGCCTCGGAACAACTTTCTCAAGAGCAGCAGGTGCCTGAAGAAGTGGTCATTACCGAACCGATTATTTCAAACTTTGCGGATAGAGCCTATCAGGATGATATCAATGAAGTTCCTCGAGCGCCTCAAGAAGCGCAGATTGAAGCAGTACAACATCATGAGGATGAGGAAGATTTAAATGCACAAATGACCTTTACTGAGGTTGAAAATGATGCATATGAATTACCGCCATTGCGCTTGTTAAAACAACCAAAGAAAACAGACCAAAGCGGAGAGTATGAATTAATTCATGCAAATGCTGCAAAACTGGAACGTACATTCCAAAGCTTTGGTGTAAAAGCACGGGTTACTCAGGTGCATCTAGGCCCGGCTGTAACGAAATATGAAGTTCATCCAGATGTTGGGGTAAAAGTGAGTAAGATTGTCAGCTTGAGTGATGATTTAGCATTGGCCTTGGCTGCAAAAGATATTCGAATGGAAGCTCCAATCCCTGGAAAATCGGCGATTGGAATTGAAGTACCTAATTCCGAAGTCGCAATGGTTTCGCTTCGGGAGGTCCTTGAAGCAACTCAAAATGAGAAGCCAGAATCTAAACTTTTGATCGGCTTAGGAAGGGATATTACCGGGGAAGCCGTACTGGCTGAATTAAATAAGATGCCGCATTTGCTTGTTGCCGGGGCTACCGGAAGCGGTAAAAGTGTTTGTATCAATGGAATTATCACAAGCATATTAATGAGAGCCAAACCACATGAAGTAAAATTAATGATGATTGATCCAAAAATGGTTGAACTAAATGGTTATAATGGGATTCCGCATCTCTTGGCACCGGTTGTAACGAATCCTAAGAAAGCATCCCAGGCCTTGCAAAAAGTGGTTAGTGAGATGGAACGCCGTTATGAACTATTTTCTCACACAGGTACACGGAATATTGAAGGATATAATGAACATGTTAAACGGCATAATTTAGAGGAAAATGATAAGCAGCCATATTTGCCGTTTATTGTCGTCATTGTCGACGAGCTGGCAGATTTGATGATGGTAGCCTCCTCAGATGTTGAGGATTCGATTACAAGACTGGCACAAATGGCGCGGGCAGCGGGTATTCATTTGATTATTGCTACACAGCGTCCGTCAGTGGATGTTATCACAGGGGTCATTAAAGCAAACATTCCTTCAAGGATTGCCTTTGCGGTCTCAAGTTCAACTGATTCAAGAACCATTCTTGATATGGGTGGTGCTGAAAAGCTATTGGGAAGAGGGGACATGCTCTTCCTGCCTGTGGGAGCTTCGAAGCCAATAAGGGTGCAGGGAGCCTTTTTATCAGATGAAGAGGTTGAGGAAACGGTTAATTTTGTTATTGGCCAGCAAAAAGCCCAGTATCAAGAGAATATGATTCCTGACGATGTTCAGGAAATAAAAGGGGCTGTGGATGACGACCTGTATCAGGAAGCAGTTGATTTAATTGTTGATATGCAAACAGCTTCGGTATCGATGCTGCAGCGTCGTTTTAGGATTGGTTATACAAGAGCAGCCCGTTTAATCGATGAAATGGAAGCACGTGGTATTGTAGGACCTTACGAGGGGAGTAAGCCCCGCACAGTCCTTGTGACAAAACCAAAGGATGACGTAAGTTCCTTGTAAGATAAATGAAAAACACACCAAGTACTTGTGCTTTGGTGTGTTTTATGTGCATCATTGAAAACGTTTACAGCTATCAAATAGACATTTTCCGACAATATGGCCTATGTCTATTTATTTATAGAAAGAAAAATGTTATAGTATTTTGGATTAGTAGGAATGATCATACATCTGAGGTCTGATGTTTGAGGAAAAAATGCTGGAGGAAACCTATATGTCGATACGATCAGATAATAGGCATTTGTATTTACAAGTAATCGACCGCTTAAAACAAGATATTGAAGAGGGCATCTATCAAGAAAAAGAAAAGCTGCCATCTGAATTTGACCTTTCCAAAAAACTTGGGGTAAGCCGGGCAACACTCAGGGAGGCGTTACGGATTCTTGAAGAAGAAAATGTCATTATCCGCCGCCATGGTGTTGGAACATTTGTAAACTCAAAGCCATTATTTACATCTGGGATTGAACAACTAAATAGCACAACAAAAATGATTGAACAGGCTGGGATGAAACCAGGAACGATTTTTCTAAGCTCATCAACAAATACTCCAACCGAAGAGGATATTCGTCGCTTTTCATGCACGGCAGAAGAAGATATTGTCATGATCGAAAGGGTTAGAACGGCAAATGGGGAACCTGTCGTATATTGTATTGACAAAGTTCCAGAAAAAATTTTGCCTGAAATTTTTCCTCATCGGGAAGAATCACTCTTAACCATCTTAGAAGAGGAAGCAAACCGAAAAATTACATACGCTGTCGCACAAATTGAACCAATTGGTTATCATGACAAAATCTCTCCCATTCTGGAATGCGAACCCGAGACATCTCTCTTGGTCTTAAAACAATTGCATTATGATGAAACGGATGAACCGATCCTATACTCGGTAAACTATTTTAAAGCGGACAAATTTAGCTTTCGAGTGCTAAGAAAAAGAATATAAATGTTTCTTTTATTGCATAATGAAAACAAACCGTCTTGCTATTTTTTTAGAATTTCCTACTTAATCAAACCAATATATATAGGGGGAATAAACATTGAAAAAGCGTAAACTTGGTGTAGCTTTATCACTAATTCTTGCTGCTGGAACACTTTTAGGTGCTTGTGGAAAAACGAGCGACAATAACAATGCAGGCGGCGGAAAAGATAAAGCAAAGGCATTTTCTGTTGGAATGGTAACAGATGTTGGCGGTATTGATGACAAATCTTTTAACCAATCTGCATGGAAAGGTCTGCAGGATTTCGGTAAAAAGTTCGATATGAAAAAAGGCGTAGGCGGATTTGATTACCTTGCTTCAAAATCAGATGCGGATTATGCAACTAATTTAAATACACTTACACATCAAGGTTTTAACTTAATTTATGGAATTGGTTTTATGATGCAAAACGATGTTGATAAAATTGCAAAACAACAGCCAAAAACGAATTATGCCATTGTTGATGCAGAAGTAAAAGAAAAGAACGTAGCAAGTATTCTTTTTAAAGAAAACGAAGCATCCTTCTTAGCTGGTGTTGTAGCTGGAATGACAACAAAATCAAATAAAATTGGCTTTATCGGCGGACAAACAAGTGCTGTTATTGAACGTTTTGAAGCAGGATTTGTAACAGGCGTAAAAGCTGCTAATCCAAATGCAACAGTTGATATTCAATATGCAGAAAGCTTTACAGACGCCTCTAAAGGTCAAGCGATTGCATCAAGAATGTACTCTTCAGGTGATGATGTAATCTTTGCTGCTGCTGGTGCGACAGGTAACGGAATGTTTAAAGAAGCACATGACCGTTTGGCTAAGAATCCAAGCCAAGCTATTTGGACAATTGGCGTAGATTCAGACCAAAACTTGACTGGTATCGGTGATGTAACAATTAACGGTAAAAAACAAAGCACCATTATTACATCTGCGATGAAACGCGTAGAGCAATTCTGTTGTTGATATTTCAACGAAAGCTAAAAATGGCGATTTCCCTGGCGGAAAAACAACTGTTTATGGTTTAGCTGAAAATGGCGTGGGCTTAGCACCACTTAATCCAGATGTTCCTAACAAAGATGCAATTGAAAAAGCAGTGAATGATTGGACTGCTAAGATTAAATCAGGTGACGTGAAAGTACCTGCAACGAAAGCAGAAGAAGCAGGCTTTAGTGCAAAATAATAAACATAAAGAGGATGCGGGCTTTATTTTGGCTCGCTTCCTTCTTGATAAAGAAAATTGAACATTAAAATCCTAATTGAAGAGCTGAATAAAAATTCTGCTTTTCACTTAAGATTTTAATTGGAACATACATATTTTTTTAAGATCAGTCCTCAGACTTCTTACCACTTAAAATCTATTAAATTCCTTTATCTGATCATAAGGAGTGAATACAGTTGGAATATGTCATTGAAATGCTTAATATTCGTAAGGAATTCTCTGGATTTGTTGCGAATGATAACATTACACTGCAGGTTAAAAAAGGGGAAATTCATGCTCTTCTTGGCGAAAATGGAGCAGGTAAATCAACTCTAATGAATGTCCTCTTTGGTTTATATCAGCCCGAGCAAGGGGAAATCCGAGTAAAAGGCAAACCAGTGAAAATCACAAATCCAAATATTGCAAATGATTTGGGGATTGGAATGGTTCATCAGCACTTTATGCTTGTTGATGTTTTTACCGTTACGGAAAATATTATTCTAGGAAAAGAAACAACAAAAGGCGGCAGGATTGATCTAAAGCGGGCTGAAAAAGAGGTTCGTGATATTTCAGAGCGATACGGTCTCTCTGTTGATCCTAAAGCTAAAATAGCGGATATCTCTGTAGGGATGCAGCAAAGGGTTGAAATTTTAAAAACACTTTATCGCGGAGCTGAAATCCTCATCTTTGATGAACCTACAGCGGTACTTACTCCTCAAGAAATAAAAGAACTGATTCAAATTATGCGAACACTCATTAAAGAAGGAAAATCAATTATTCTGATCACACATAAGCTGAAAGAAATTTTGGAGGTTTGCGATCGCTGTACCGTTATTCGTAAAGGAAAAGGAATCGGAACCGTGAATGTTAGTGAAACAAACCAAAACGAATTAGCGAGTTTAATGGTTGGTCGTGAAGTGGTTTTCAAGACAGAAAAAAAACAGGCGGAACCGAAACAGGAAGTATTAAATATAAATGATTTGGTTGTTAAAGACTCTCGCGGCGTTATGGCGGTCAATGGTCTCGATTTACAAGTACGGGCAGGAGAAATCGTCGGAATTGCTGGGATTGACGGAAATGGACAATCTGAATTAATTGAAGCCATTACAGGATTACGCAAATCGGAAAGCGGCAGTGTAATGGTTAATGGTAAAGAACTTCATAACCTGGCGCCCCGAAAGATTGCAGAATCAGGAGTAGGCCATATCCCGCAGGATCGTCATAAGCATGGTTTAGTTTTAAATTATCCGATTGGAGAAAATATGGTGCTGCAAACATACTACAAACCGCCTTTTTCCAAACGGGGAATCCTTAATTTTACTGAGATTTATAATAAAGCCCGAAAATTAATAACTGAATTTGATGTACGGACTCCAAGTGAATATACCTTAGCACGTGCCCTATCCGGAGGAAATCAGCAAAAAGCAATTATTGGCCGCGAAGTGGATCGTGATCCAGATTTATTAATTGCTGCCCAGCCAACACGGGGGCTTGATGTCGGAGCGATTGAGTTTATTCATAAGCGCTTGATTGAGCAGCGTGATCATGGGAAAGCAGTACTCCTAGTTTCTTTTGAATTAGATGAAATCATGAATGTCAGTGATCGGATTGCGGTTATTTATGAGGGGAAAATTGTTGCAGTTGTTGATCCTAAACAAACAACTGAACAAGAGCTTGGATTATTAATGGCTGGTTCAAGCAGAAAAGAAGCGGGGGAAGGAACAGATGTCTAAACGCTTAACCAATATTTTAACACCTCTAATTGCCTTATTATTGGGGATCATAGTAGGGACAATCATTATGATTTTCTGTGGTTATAATCCTGCTGCTGCTTATGCAGCTTTATGGAATGGAGCCTTTGGAAATCCTTATTATTTTGGAGAAGTGATCAGACAGGTCACTCCCTATATATTAGCTGGTTTGGCAGTCGCTTTTGCGTTTCGGGTAGGCTTATTTAATATCGGTGTCGAGGGTCAGTTTTTGGTAGGATGGTTAGCTTCTGTCTGGGTTGGACTAGCTTTTCACCTTCCTAAATTCATCCATTTGCCGCTGGCGATCCTTGCTTCGATCGTGGCAGGGGCATTATGGGCGTATATTCCTGGATTGTTAAAGGCCCGCTTTCGTGTTCATGAAGTAATCGTGACCATCATGATGAATTACATAGCTCTTTATACAGTCAACTTTTTTATCCAATCTGTTATCACAAATAACAAGGACAGAACACCGACGATCCCTGGTTCAGCATCATTGGCTTCCCCATGGCTTCAGAGCATCACTCAATATTCGCGGATTCATTGGGGGATCCTTTTAGCAATTAT
The DNA here is from genome assembly GCF_030915385.1 of Neobacillus sp. PS3-12. Taxonomy (GTDB): domain Bacteria; phylum Bacillota; class Bacilli; order Bacillales; family Cytobacillaceae; genus JAEVLT01. Next base: position 4,359,561 of record NZ_CP133268.1, read on the forward strand.
TTGCTGTTTTATCATGTGGTTTTTATTAGAAAAAACAACACGAGGATTTGAGCTTCGTGCGGTTGGCTTTAATCAGCATGCTGCCCATTATGCTGGGATGAATGTTAATAAGAATATTATTTTGTCAATGGTTATTTCCGGAGCATTTGCTGGCCTTGCAGGTGCAATGGAAGGGTTGGGAACCTTCGGTTATATCGCCATTAAGAGTTCCTTTACGGGAGTAGGTTTTAACGGAATTGCCGTCGCCTTACTAGGCGGAAATACTGCTTTTGGTGTTTTCTTTGCTGCGTTGTTATTTGGCGCTTTAACCGTTGGAGCATTGAATATGCCATTGACTGCCGGCGTTCCAAATGAGCTTGTAGATATTATTATTGCATTGATTGTTTTCTTTGTTGCATCTAGTTATATTATTCGTTGGTTTCTCGAGCGTATCAGTAAAAAGGAGGCGAAGTAAATGAGCTTTATGCAAGTATTAATGATCATTATTCCGTCTACATTACTTTGGGCCGCTCCGCTTGTCTTTACTGCATTGGGAGGAGTATTTTCAGAACGCTCTGGTGTAGTCAATATCGGGCTTGAAGGTTTAATGTGGGTTGGTGCGTTTACTTCCATCGTTTTCAATTTAACGTTTGTTCACAGCTTAGGTGAGTGGACTCCTTGGGTAGCGTTGCTTGTGGCAATGATTGCAGGGACCTTGTTCTCCCTTCTCCATGCTGTGGCTTCGATTACGTTTCGGGCCGACCATACCGTGTCAGGGGTTGCGATCAATTTATTAGCATCAGGTTTAACTTTGTTTTTAGTAAAATTAATTTACAATAAAGGGGAAACCGATACGATTCAACAAGGGTTTGATAAAATTGATATTCCAATTCTGAAAGACATTCCACTCTTGGGAAAATTATTTTTCCAAAATACATATTGGACATCCTTTTTAGCGATTGTTGTTGCCATTATTGCCTGGTATGTGATATACAAAACGCCCTTTGGCTTACGCCTTCGCTCTGTAGGGGAACATCCAATGGCAGCCGATACAATGGGAATAAATGTAACCAAAATGCGGTACCTGGGAGTCATGATTTCCGGGGCACTAGGTGGCATTGGCGGCGGGATCTATGCAGAATCGATTTCGTCCAATTTTAGTCATGCTACGATTAGTGGACAAGGCTTTATGGCATTAGCTGCGATGATTTTCGGTAAATGGCATCCGCTTGGAGCAATGGGTGCAGCCCTTTTCTTTGGTTTTGCGCAAAGTTTAAGTATTATTGGCTCGAGCCTGCCATTCCTAAAAACAATTCCAAGTGTCTATTTATTAATTGCTCCATATGTACTGACGATTCTGGCATTAACTGGATTCATCGGCCGTGCAGAAGCACCAAAAGCAGACGGCGTACACTACATTAAGGGGAGCAGGTAATTCAATGTATATTACCCTGGCAGTTGTTGCTGGGGTTTTTGCTGTACCAGTGGAACCGTCGAATAGAGACAAATAAGATTGGAAAAGATAGAAAGAAAAGTGGAATTGATACATATTTTATAGATAGGCTTTTATTTTGAAGGAGGATTGCACATGGATTTGCTGACAGAAAAAATCACAGAAATGCAAGGCTTTAAGCTACATGTCATTAAAACGGAAAAATATAAAACAAATACATTTGTTTGGAAAATGAAAGCCCCTTTAAATAAGGAAAATGTGACATTGCGGGCACTTTTGCCGCAAGTTCTGCAAAGCAGCACCAAAAAATATTCCTCGACAACCTTGCTGCGTTCCTATTTAGATGATTTATATGGTGCCACTTTTTTTGTGGATTTAGGTAAAAAAGGTGAGAACCATGTAATGAGTTTCTCGATTGAAATTGCCAACGAAAAATTTTTAAATGATCCTAGTCCTTTGTTACAAAAAGGGTTTGAATTTTTAGCAGAGGTTTTAATGAATCCAAATACAAACGGAAATTCATTTGACTCTCAAACGGTGGATAAGGAAAAGCGCACGTTAAAACAACGGATTCAGTCTGTTTATGATGACAAGATGCGCTATTCAAATTTTCGACTCATCCAAGAAATGTGTAAAGATGAACCCTATTCACTTGACGTAAATGGGGAAAAGAATGACGTTGACGCCATTACAGCTGAGAGCTTATATACGTACTATCAAAAAGTATTTAAAGAAGATGAAATGGATTTATATGTCATTGGCGATGTGAACGAGGAAGAGGTTCAAAAACTGGCAAATCAGCTTCTGAAATTTGAAAATCATCAGCCCCAAAGAGTTAAGCAAGAAGTTGGCAAAAAGGTCGAAAAAGTGAATGAAGTAAAAGAGCAGCAGGATATTAAACAAGGAAAGCTAAATATTGGGTACCGAACAAATATCATCTATGGGGACTCAGAATATTATGCGCTGCAAGTGTTTAACGGAATCTTTGGCGGATTCTCCCATTCGAAACTATTTATCAATGTTCGGGAAAAAGCAAGTCTTGCTTATTATGCTGCCAGCCGAATTGAGAGCCATAAAGGGTTAATGATGGTTATGTCAGGAATTGATTTAAAAAATTACGACCAAGCTGTGGGCATCATCCATGAGCAGATGGATGCCATGAAAAAGGGAGACTTCACTGATCAAGAATTAGAGCAAACAAAAGCCGTTATCAACAATCAAATGCTGGAAACGATTGATACCGCACGTGGTTTGGTTGAAGTCCTTTACCATAATGTCGTGGCAAATGTTGATATACCACTTGAACATTATTTGGATCAGGTCCAAAAAACGACGAAAGAAGAAATTCTCGAAGTCGCTGGCAAGATCGAACTTGATACGATTTATTTTTTAACGGGAATGGAGGCAGGTAAATAATGGAGAAAATTACATTTGACCAGCTTCAAGAAGCGCTTTTTTATGAAAAAATGCCAAATGGTTTAAATGTTTATATCCTGCCGAAAGCAGGTTTTAATAAAACTTTTGCCACATTTACAACGAAATATGGGTCAGTTGATAATCACTTTGTTCCGCTGGGCAAGCAAGAGTTTAAACAAGTTCCAGATGGAATTGCCCACTTTTTAGAGCATAAGCTGTTTGAAAAAGAAGATGGTGATGTTTTTCAGCAATTTAGCCGCCAGGGTGCCTCTGCCAATGCGTTTACTTCCTTTACACGGACTGCCTATCTCTTTTCAAGCACATCCGATGTGGAAAAAAATCTTGAAACGCTGGTTGACTTTGTCCAAGACCCTTATTTTTCTGATAAAACGGTTGAAAAGGAAAAAGGAATTATTGGACAGGAAATAACGATGTACGATGACAACCCTGATTGGCGACTGTATTTTGGGCTGATTAGTAACTTATATAAAAACCATCCTGTTAGAATCGACATTGCCGGAACAGTTGAATCGATTTCCCATATTACAAAGGAATTACTTTACGAATGCTATCATACCTTCTATCACCCGAGTAATATGCTTTTGTTTATCGTTGGGCCAATTGACCCGAAAGCGATTATGGACCAAGTAAGAGAAAATCAAGCCAATAAAGAGTATAAAGAACAACCAGAAATTCAAAGGAAGTTCGAAGCGGAACCAGGGGAAGTAGCCGAAAAGAAACAGGTTCTTGAAATGAATGTCCAAACATCCAAGTGCCTCGTTGGGATTAAAGCTCTACATGCTGATTTATCAGGTGCGGAAATGTTGAAAAATGAACTTACAATGAATGTCTTACTTGATTTATTGTTTGGGAAAAGTTCGGAAAATTATGACCAGCTTTATAATAAGGGTCTTATTGATGAGACTTTCTCATATGATTACACCTTGGAACAGGGATTTGGTTTTGCGATGCTCGGCGGAGATACTCCTGATCCAGACCAACTCGCAGAAACGCTAAAAAACATGCTTTTCGAGGCGGAAAATGGAAAAGCCTTTAGTGAAGAAAGATTAAAAAGGGCAATAAAGAAAAAAATTGGTGCATTCTTGAGAGCGATTAATTCTCCTGAATATATTGCCAATCAATTTACCCGTTACGCTTTTAATGATATGAATTTATTTGACGTCGTTCCAACACTGGAAAAAATCACTTTGAATGATGTGGCTTCATTAGCCTCTGAAATCATTGCAGAGGAACGGTTCTCCGTTTGTCAGGTCATACCAAAAAAGAAATAGACTAAAGAAGGCGTCGGGAAACGGCGCTTTCTTTTTAGGAAGAGGGAAAATCAATGAGGAAATACGTACTGATTACAGGGGCGAGCGGGGGGATCGGACAAGCGGTTGCTGTAAAGCTGGCATCAATTGGCTATAACTTATATTTACATTACAATCAAAATGCCGATTTTATTAACAGGTTAATCGATAAACTGAACAAATTTAATGGTGAATACATTCCGATCCATGCTGATTTGTCAACGTCAGATGGCTACAAAAGGATTGCCTCGGAAATTTTTTCACTGGATGGAATTGTTCACTGCGGCGGGAACAGCCAATACGGGATGTTTGTTGATCTGGAGTTAAAAGAAGTAGAGGATTTAATGCGCATTCATGTGATCAATCCTATCATGTTAACGAAAGAACTTCTTCCGAAAATGACAAGCAAACGCCAAGGATCGATTATTGTCATTACCTCCATTTGGGGACAAACAGGCGGTTCTTGTGAAGTAGCTTATTCTGCGGCAAAAGGGGCCCAAATTTCGTTTGTTAAGGCGTTAAGTAAAGAAGTGGCTTTAAGCGGCATCCGCGTAAATGCCATTGCTCCTGGTGCTGTTAATACAGGGATGATGGCCAGGTTTACGAACGAGGAAACTGATGAAATAAGTGCTGAAATTCCAATGGGAAGAATGGGGCGGCCCGAAGAAATTGCTGATGGGGTATCCTATTTATTATCAGGAGAATCTTCCTATATCACTGGACAGGTTCTGGCAATAAACGGCGGCTGGTATACCTAAAAGCTTTTAAAAAAACAGTGCATATTTTTGGCCTCCTTTCGCAAAATAAAGCTGTACCATTTTATTAAGGAGGTTAAAATAATATGTCTATGTTAGATAACTGGAGTCAATGGGAAGACTTTTTAGCTGACCGTCTTCATCATGCACAAAGTGCGGGAATGGATGAAGACCGCGTTTCAGAACTTGCTTATCACATTGGCGGATACCTGCAAGACCATGTGGATCCAAAAAATGAGCAGCAAAGAGTGCTTGCTGACCTCTGGTCTGTTGCTGATGATAACGAGCAGCGTGCAATTGCCAACATGATGGTTAAGTTGATTCAAAATAACGGATCACAGCAACAATAGTAACGGCAGCTTACAGCTTGTAACATAAAATGTATAGGCAAGAAAGGATGATCATGTCGGTCATCCTTTTTTGTTCGTCTTTTATTAACTTTTTTTGAACATTTAGTCATTTTAAAGGTAGATGTGATGCAGGCAGCAAATTTAATACAGTGTAAAGGAATTAAGTCGTTGGTAATAATGAAGAGAAGTGGAGGGATATCGATGAATACCGAGGAGTTTGAAAATGTTCGCTCTATCCATAAAGTACCATTGTCAAAGCTCCGTCCTGAGTTAGATTCAAACATATTCTCCTTTGAAACGACAGAAGACCTTGAAAGAATGCCTAATGAAATTATTGGGCAGCACCGGGCTGTACGAGCAATGGAATTTGGCCTGTCTGTCGAGCAATCAGGTTATAACTTATTTGTTGTTGGCCCTACTGGTACCGGAAGAATGACCTATACACAAGATAGTATCAATAAAGAAGCCCATAAAAAGGAAACCCCTAATGATTGGTGCTATGTTTATAATTTTGACAATCCTGATCGACCGTTGATTATTTCGCTGCCTGCTGGAGAGGGTGTGATTTTTCAACATAAAATGGAAATATTGCTAATTGAAATTGAAAGGGAAATTCTCACTACTTTTTCTAGTGAAGAATATGAAAAAAATAATAGTTTGATCCTTGAAGATTATCGAGCAAAAGTGGAGGATCTATGGGAAAAGACTGAGAGGTTTGCCTTGGAACATTACTACATGATTGAACGAACACAAGCGGGGATTAACACGATTCCATTGGTGGATGGAAGGCCGATGGAACGACAGGTATATGAACATCTTTCAGATGAACAAAAAGAGAGTATAAAGGAAAAGGAAAAGCAGGTAGATGAAAAAATCCGTGAAACCCTTTACCTGATGCGAAGTCTCGACCAACAGCTTAGAAAAAATCTTGATCAATTTATGAAGCGGACAGCTGCCAATGCCATTGAAGTTCTCTTTCAACCACTTCAAGAAACCTATAAAAAATATCCGAGAGTCCTAGCTTATTTAGAAGCTTATTTACATGATGTTGTCGAGCATTTCAGCCTCTTTTTGGCAAATAATGAAGAGCAAAATGATATTATGAAAACTCTTACTAGCTCTAATGAACAGAAACTTCATCGTTATATGGTGAATTTATTTGTAAACAATAAAATGCTAAAAGGTGCGCCGGTTATTTACGAAACGAACCCAACCTATCATAATTTATTCGGCAAAGTAGAGTATCAAGGTTCGTTTGGCAGTTGGTTCACAGATTTCACGTTTGTGAAACCAGGGGCGCTCCATTTAGCAAATGGTGGTTATTTAATCCTGTCGGCCACTGAATTGCTTCAGCAGCCCTTTGTTTGGCCATTGTTAAAGAGGGCGCTGCAAAATGGAAATATTCAAATCGAAAATCCATATGAAGAGCGAGGTATTTTTCCAACAGGCGGGCTTAAGCCGGAACCGATTCCATTACATTTAAAAATCATTATTATTGGTTCCTATTATTTATATGATTTGCTTTCAAATGTCGATGAGGATTTTCATAAACTATTCAAAGTTAAAGTTGAATTTGATACGGTAATGGAAAAGGATGAAGAAAATAGCTTGAAAATGGTCCGCTTTGTTAAAAATTTTTCCGATCAGGAAGGATTGCTTCCATTCCACCGCAGAGCCATTGCCCATGTAATTGATTACAGTTCGCGCTTGGTGGAAGAACAATCAAAGCTTTCTACCCGTTTTCAGGACATTACCAAGGTTCTTGTCGAATCAAGCTATTGGGCCATAAAGGACAATGCCCTTTATGTGGATGATAAGCATATCCATCAAGCATTATCAGAACAATTTAAACGCTCCAATCATGTTGCGGCACAATATCGGGAAATGATCAGTAAAGGGACAATCATGGTTGATACAGAAGGATTTCGTGTTGGGCAAATTAACGGATTAGCAGTGATGGGGACAAGGGATTCAGTCTTCGGCATCCCAACGAAAATCACTGCCCAAACCTTTGTTGGCAAAAGTGGAATCATGAATATTGAACGTGAAACTGCTTTGAGCGGACAGCTTCATAATAAAGGGCTACTGATTTTGACTGGATTTCTCTCAGGAGAATTTGCAAAAAATTATCCGATCCCCCTATCTGCAAGTATTACCTTTGAGCAAACCTACTCAAATGTTGATGGGGATAGTGCCTCAAGCACCGAGCTTTATGTGCTTTTGTCGTCGCTGGCGGATGTGCCAATAGACCAAGGGATTGCTGTAACAGGCTCGGTTAATCAATGGGGAGAAGTGCAGCCAATTGGCGGGGTAAACGAAAAAATTGAAGGTTTCTATCAGATCTGCCAGGAAAAAGGGTTAACAGGAAAACAGGGAGTTATTATTCCAAAACAAAATGTCAATCATTTAATGCTTGCCGAAGAGGTCATTGAGGCTGTGAAAAACGGGATGTTCCACATTTGGGCGGTTAGTCATATTGCCGAAGGGATCGAAATTTTAACAGGAATCACTGCAGGGAATATCCGTGATGAAGACGGCAAGTACCCTAAAGGCTCAATCTTTGCACTGGTAGAAGAACGGTTTAGTAAAATGTATACCGCTGCCAGAAATTTGAATAATAAACCTTCTGAACAGGTAAAAGTACCACTATGATCTTTTCGAAGGATGGAATAAAAAAGATGGTCGAACCTTTTGACCATCTTTTTTTGCTGGTTTTTAGATAAATCATCTTTCTCTTTGTTTTTCCTTCCATCTTCTTGCAAAATCATTTAATATAAGGGATAGAAAAAAGAACTTAAGAATTTTGTCGTTTCTTGTTGAACACAAAACCGATGGGGGTTTTTTTATGGAAAAGAAAGAATGGTATTTCGAATATGAGATTCAAAAAAACCGTCCTGGTTTATTAGGGGATATCGCTTCACTAATGGGGATGCTTTCTATTAATATCGTAACCATAAATGGAGTGGACGAAGGAAGACGTGGTTTGTTAATTTTAGCAAAAAATGACGATCAAATAAAAAGATTAGAGTCAATTCTGCGTACGATGGATACAATAAAAGTAACCAAGCTTCGGGAGCCAAAACTTTTAGACAGGCTTGCGGTTAGACATGGACGATATATTCACAGGGATGCAGACGATAAGAAAACCTTCCGCTTTGTTCGGAACGAGCTTGGACTTCTGGTTGACTTTATGGCAGAATTGTTTAAGCAGGAAGGACATAAATTAATAGGTATTCGAGGAATGCCTAGGGTTGGGAAAACAGAATCGATTGTTGCAGCAAGTGTTTGTGCAAGTAAACGCTGGTTGTTTCTTTCTTCAACTCTTTTAAAACAAACACTAAGGAATCAATTAATTGAGGACGAGTACAATGCTGATAACTTATTTATTCTAGATGGCATTGTATCAACAAGAAGGACAAATGAACGTCATTTACAATTAGTAAGAGAAATCATGTGTCTTCCGGCAACGAAAATCATTGAACATCCTGACATTTTCGTCCAAAATACAGAATACACGCTTGATGATTTTGATTATATTATTGAACTGCGCAATGATGAAAACGAGGAAATTACATACGAAATGGTTCAAGATAACCATTTGTTTTTCCGGATCGGATTTTGGAGATTTTGATTTTTGAGGATATTGGAAGGTGTTAAAGAGTGACGGAATTAGGTAATCGACTAAAAGAAGCCCGATTAGCCAAAGGAATAAGTTTAGATGACTTACAATCCATCACAAAAATACAAAAGCGGTATTTAGTGGGGATTGAAGAAGGAGATTTTTCTATCATGCCCGGAAATTTCTATGTACGGGCATTTATTAAACAATATGCTGAAGCAGTAGAGCTCGATCCTGAGGAAATCTTTCAAACCTATAAAGATGAAATTCCATCTACACTAAACGAGGATTTACCAGAACAGCTTTCACGCGTGAAAACGAGGAAATTGTTATCGGACCGAAGTCCAAAAGTTTTCGATCTTCTCCCTAAATTATTAATTGGCATCGTTGTGGTTGGTGTTGCTGCTTTGGTTTATTACTTTTTGCAGCATAATGCTGGAAAAAGTGCAAATGAAACGCAAAATAATCAAAATGCGCCTGTCCAATATGCGAAGTCAAAAAACCTTGAACAAGGTAAAGCAAACGAGAATCAAACAAAGACAAAAAGTACCAAAGATAAAAAGGATAATCAGACGAAGCCTGAAACTCAAACTCCTGCTCAAGTCCAGCCGCCACAGCAGGCAATTGCTGTTACCCAAAGTGCTGGAAAGCAAACTACTTATCAAGTAACAAATGCACAAAAATTTGTTGTGAAAGTTGCCTCAAGGGGCAATACGTGGATCAATATAAAAAATAGTAAAGGTGTTTCCCAGTTCCAGGGAATCCTTAAAGCTGGCGAAAGTAAGGAAGTTGATTTATCAACAGATACTCAGGTCGTTGTTACTGCAGGTAATTCAATCGATACGGATATTTTCGTCAATGATCAAAAGATTGATTATGCTGTTGCACCGACACAGCAAGTTCGTCAGGACATTACGATTCAATATGTTCCGAAGTCGCAATAGTCATCTGTCGATGACTATTTTTCGGCGTGGATTAATTTTTGGAGGAAGAAAGAAAAATGAATTTACCTAATAAAATAACATTATCCCGAATCTTTTTGATTCCGTTATTTATGATTGTCATGCTTGTTCCCTTGCATTGGGGTCAAATCCATTTGCTTTGGACCGTTCTCCCAGTCACCCATCTTGTAGGGGCACTTATTTTTATTTTAGCATCTACTACTGATTGGATTGATGGCCATATTGCTCGTAAATATAATCTTGTTACGAATATGGGGAAATTTCTTGACCCTCTTGCAGACAAGCTCCTTGTATCTGCTGCGTTCATTGTTTTAGTTGATCTGAAATATGCTGCTTCATGGATTGTCATTGTCATTATCAGCCGAGAGTTTGCGGTTACAGGACTGCGTTTGCTCTTGGCAGGAGAGGGCGAGGTTGTTGCTGCAAATATGCTTGGTAAAATCAAGACATGGACTCAAATTATTGCGATATCTGCGTTGCTTTTACATAATATTATTTTTGAGGCCATCCATTTTCAATTTGATCAATTAGCACTTTGGGTGGCAATGATCTTTACAATTTGGTCCGGTTGGGATTATTTTGCCAAAAACATGCATGTTTTTAAAAATTCGAAGTAAAGCAAGGATGGGATGGACATGAATGCTGAAATTATTGCGGTAGGATCAGAATTGCTTCTAGGGCAAATTGTAAACACCAATGCCCGCTTTATTTCACAGAACTTGGCGGAAATGGGAATAAACGTTTTTTACCATACTGTTGTAGGGGATAACCCTGATCGTCTAAAATCAGCGATTGAAATTGCCGAAAAACGTTCCAATCTGATTATTTTTACAGGAGGCCTTGGACCGACAAAAGACGACTTAACAAAAGAAACGATTGCCAAGCACTTAGGGAAAAAGCTTGTATTCGATCAGGATGCATTGGATTCGATTACCGTATATTTTGAACGAACCAATCGAACGATGACGGAAAATAATCGGAAGCAAGCACTTGTTTTAGAGGGCTCACATGTTCTCCCCAATGACCACGGAATGGCACCAGGGATGATGCTTGCCGCTAGTGATCATGTATATATGCTTTTACCTGGACCTCCAAAGGAAATGGAACCGATGTTTTATGTTTATGGCCGTGCTGCACTTGCCAGCCAAATGAAAACATCTGAAAAAATTGTTTCTAGAGTTTTGCGCTTTTTTGGCATTGGAGAGGCATTATTAGAGACTGAAATTGAGGATTTAATAGACAATCAGAGTAACCCAACAATAGCACCTCTTGCTGCTGATGGGGAGGTTACCTTAAGGCTCACAGCAAAGCACAAGGATGCTGCTGTAGCTGAGAACATGCTGGATGATACAGAAAAACAGATTAGACAGCGTGTCGGTGAATTTTTGTATGGGTACGGTAATACCTCACTTGTTGCTGAACTGGTCAAGCTGCTGGAAGAGCGAAACTTGACTATTTCTGCTGCAGAAAGCTTGACCGGCGGCCTGTTTCAGGAGGAAATCACGTCCATTCCGGGTACAAGCGACGTAATAAAAGGCGGAGTTGTTTGTTATACTCCTGAGATTAAACACAAGGTTTTACATGTGAAACAGGAAACGATCGATACTTATGGTGTCGTGAGTGAACAATGTGCCAAAGAACTGGCTGAAAATGTGGCAAAGCTTATCAATACGGATATCGGGATTAGTTTTACCGGCGTTGCCAGCAGGCTGAATCTGAAGGGAAGCCCGTCGGGACCGTATTTGTTGGAATGGCTTTAAATGGAGGACCGGCGGTTGTTGAGAAGCTTAATCTTAGTGGAACACGGGAAGCAATTCGGATCAGGACAATCAAAAACGGCTGTTACTTCCTTTTAAAAAAATTGCAGGAATCACAGAATGCTTAAATAGGTTCTGTGATTTTTTTTGTGGTTAGAATAATGATCTGAGGCATATGAGCATGGAAAAAGAGCGATGAAGGTAATCAGAATAGCAATCTGAAGTTCTTGATTGGACAAACGAAAAAATCCTTAAAGTCTATTTATTTTCTGAAATCAAGCTATTATTGATTAATTACTGGAAATTAAGTCGCAAAAAAGAAGAATTCCCTATAGAATCCGCCTTTTTCAGCACAATTTCTGTCTGAAAACAGTCGAATAGATGTTCGATTTTTTGCTCGACAAATCGTTGAAAAGCAGTTATATTATATATAGGATTTTAATTTGATAGATTATCGCAAACATCTTGTGGTTTTTATAAATGAAGGAGGAAAAATACGTGAGTGATCGTCAAGCGGCCTTAGAAATGGCGCTAAAACAAATCGAAAAACAATTTGGTAAAGGCTCAATTATGAAGATGGGAGAGAAAACCGAAACAAGGATCTCCACTGTCCCAAGCGGATCATTAGCCCTTGATGCAGCACTTGGTGTAGGTGGATATCCTAGGGGTAGGATCATTGAAATATACGGTTCGGAAAGCTCTGGTAAAACAACCGTCGCTTTGCACGCAATCGCTGAAGTCCAAGCAAAAGGCGGTCAAGCAGCGTTTATCGATGCCGAACATGCGCTTGATCCAAAGTATGCCCATCAACTTGGTGTTAATATTGATGAATTATTATTATCACAGCCTGACACCGGAGAACAAGCCCTTGAAATTGCTGAAGCCCTTGTTCGAAGCGGTGCAGTAGACATTATAGTTATTGACTCTGTTGCTGCATTGGTTCCAAAGGCTGAGATTGAAGGAGAAATGGGAGATGCCCATGTAGGTTTACAAGCACGTCTAATGTCACAAGCGCTTCGTAAACTATCAGGTGCCATCAATAAATCGAAAACAATTGCTGTTTTCATTAACCAAATTCGTGAAAAGGTGGGTGTCATGTTCGGGAACCCCGAGACGACACCGGGTGGACGTGCACTCAAGTTCTACTCAACAATACGTCTTGAAGTACGTCGTGCCGAAACATTAAAGCAAGGCAATGACATGGTTGGAAACAAAACCAAAATTAAAGTTGTTAAAAACAAGGTTGCACCGCCATTTCGGGTTGCAGAAGTGGATATTATGTACGGTGAAGGAATATCCAAAGAAGGCGAAATTATTGACCTTGGTTCAGAACTAGACATCGTTCAAAAGAGCGGTTCATGGTATTCCTATAATGATGAACGATTAGGACAAGGAAGAGAAAATGCCAAATTGTTCTTAAAAGAAAATCCTGAAATCCGTTTGGAAATTCAAAAGAAAATCCGTGAGCACTACGGTTTAGATGCTGAAAAAACAGTTACTGAATCTGAAGACGATCAAATTGAGTTACTTGACTAATCAAAAGAGTAAAGCCCAATTGGGTTTTACTCTTTTAGTACATAGTTTTACCCATTTGACAATCTTCACACGTAAGTCGCAAAAAAATACATAAACATCATCTGAATAGTCGAAAGCCTTGCAATGACTAACCCTTGACAATAAATAGGTACACCTTTACAATTAATATGTATATTTTACATTTTTGGTAATATTACAACGCTTAAAAGCCTTAGTGCTTGCTGTATGTTGAATTAAACAATGTACATGCCGACACTTAAAAACGTAACAAAAGTTCATAGCAAGAGGAGGTGTAACGATGGAACCAATTACAATCATCTCCATTTTGCTTGGCCTTATCGTCGGTGCGGTTGTTGGATATTTTATACGGAAATCAATTGCAGAAGCAAAAATAGCGGGAGCTAGAGGTGCTGCTGATCAAATTCTTGACGATGCAAAACGTGAAGCAGAATCTTTGAAAAAAGAAGCACTGCTTGAAGCAAAAGATGATATTCATAAACTTCGGACAGATGCCGAACGTGAAGTTCGTGATCGAAGAAATGAACTGCAAAAACAAGAAAACCGTTTACTGCAAAGAGAAGAGAATTTAGATCGAAAAGATGAATCGCTTAATAAACGTGAGATTCTTTTAGAAAAGAAGGATGATTCTCTTAACCAAAGACAACAACATATTGAAGAGATGGAAAGCAAAGTGGACGAGTTGGTACAATTACAACAAGCTGAACTTGAACGAATTTCAAGCTTGAACCGCGAAGAAGCTAAGTCGATCATTCTAGAACGTACAGAAAAAGAATTAGCGTACGATCTTGCGGTGATGATCAAAGAAAATGAAACTCGTATTAAAGAGGAATCTGATAAAAAGGCGAAAGAAATTTTGTCGCTAGCAATCCAGCGTTGCGCTGCTGACCATGTAGCCGAAACAACAGTTTCTGTGGTAAACCTTCCAAATGATGAGATGAAGGGCCGGATAATCGGCCGTGAAGGACGTAATATTCGTACCCTTGAAACATTAACAGGGATTGATTTAATCATCGATGATACACCTGAAGCAGTCATTCTCTCAGGCTTTGATCCTATTCGCCGTGAAACGGCTCGCTTGGCCTTGGAGAAACTTGTCCAAGATGGACGGATCCATCCTGCACGAATTGAAGAAATGGTTGAAAAATCGCGCCGCGAGGTTGATGATCATATTCGTGAAGTAGGAGAACAAACTACATTTGAAGTTGGAGTACATGGACTTCACCCAGATCTTATCAAGATTCTTGGACGATTAAAGTACCGTACAAGTTACGGACAAAACGTATTAAAGCACTCAATAGAGGTTGCACAGCTTTCTGGCTTACTTGCAGCAGAGTTGGGTGAAGATGAAACATTGGCACGTCGTTCAGGCTTACTTCATGACATTGGTAAAGCGATTGACCATGAAGTGGAAGGAAGCCATGTAGAAATTGGTGTTGAACTTGCTACTAAATACAAAGAGCACCCTGTTGTTATAAACAGTATTGCCTCACACCATGGGGACACAGAGCCTACATCGATTATTGCAGTTCTTGTTGCTGCTGCCGATGCCTTATCAGCCGCTAGACCGGGAGCACGAAGTGAAACGCTTGAAAACTATATTCGACGATTAGAAAAGCTTGAAGAAATTTCTGAATCGCACGAAGGCGTAGAAAAGTCATTTGCCATTCAGGCTGGACGTGAAGTACGGATTATTGTAAAACCAGAAACAATTGATGATCTGGCTGCACATCGCCTTGCAAGGGATATTCGTAAACAGATCGAAGAAGAACTGGATTATCCTGGTCATATAAAGGTTACAGTTATACGTGAAACACGAGCTGTAGAATATGCAAAATAAAGCGGTGCACATGCACCGCTTTATTTTTTTCTTAACAGGATCGGAACTGAGGATGGAGGACCTCGTGACCATGAGCCGCCAAAACCAGGCCCGATGGTAACAAGATTGGAGATTTCGTGCTGATCCCCAAAATATCCATCATTTAGTGAAAATACAAATATATGCTACAATTTACATTAAAATAAAGTTTACTTTAGAAAGGGCTTTTACATGAATTTATTATTTATTGGCGATGTTGTCGGTTCTCCAGGAAGAGACATGATCAAAGAATATGTACCGAAATTAAAGGAAAAATATCGGCCGCAAATTACCATCATCAATGGTGAAAACTCTGCCTCGGGCAGAGGAATCACAGAAAAGATCTATCGGCAGTTTTTAGAGGTGGGTGCACAAGCAGTAACCCTTGGGAACCACGCTTGGGACAACCGAGAAATCTTTGAATTTATTAATGATGCGAAATACTTAGTACGACCTGCCAATTTTCCAGAAGGAACTCCTGGGAAAGGAATTGTTTATTTAAAACTCAATGATTTGGAAATTGCGATTATCAACTTGCAAGGGCGCACATTTATGAACCCGCTCGATTGCCCTTTTAAAAAAGCAGATGAATTAGTTACCCAAGCCCGTGCACGGACACCATTTATTTTTGTGGACTTTCATGCTGAGGTAACAAGTGAAAAACAAGCAATGGGTTGGTATTTAGATGGAAGAGTCAGTGCAGTCGTTGGGACGCATACACATGTTCAAACTGCGGACAAAAGAATATTACCAGGAGGAACAGGCTATTTAACAGATGTAGGCATGACAGGCCCATATGACGATATTCTGGGAATGGAAAAAGAAGCAGTACTTAAGAGGTTCCTAACAAGCCTTCCTACACGTTTTGAGGTACCTAAAACAGGGAGAACACAGCTTAGCGCTGTTTTCATTGAACTCGATCGGAAGACAGGATTTACAAAGAAAATGGAAACCATATTAATCAATGATGATCATCCTTTTTATTCATAAAAGAGTTTAAGCTTTTCGCTTTGAAATTGAAAAAATTCTTTTCTAGATGTGCTCTTTTTTGTCCAAGCCGGAATAAGTTTTTTCCCGCTCGAATATAGTAGCAGTGGAATATTATATATTCCTGATTAGTTCATGAAACTGCTCATGCGGGATCGGGATATACAAGGAGGAGCTAGGAATGGAAATATTAAAAGTTTCAGCAAAATCTAATCCTAATTCTGTAGCTGGTGCACTTGCCGGAGTGCTGCGAGAAAGAGGTGCCGCAGAAATTCAGGCAATAGGTGCGGGTGCATTAAATCAAGCCGTAAAGGCCGTAGCAATTGCTCGAGGTTTTGTAGCACCTAGCGGAGTTGATTTGATTTGCATCCCGGCGTTTACGGATATCCAGATTGATGGGGAAGAACGCACAGCTATAAAATTAATCGTGGAACCACGGTAAAAAACTGAACATAATGGAACTGCCTGCTTGAGCATACACAAGCAGGCTTTTTTATGCAGAATTTATGTAGAACATCACTTTGATGATGTTTTTGCCAAGATATGTAATTTGCTTATTGTAATAAAATATTGTCGAAAGGTAAAATTTATTATTATATTAAAATATTTAATTTATATTATTGAAATAATAATAGAAATAAATTATATAGCATAAATTGGGATGAAACCCAGTAATAACTAGGCTAAATGCTACTGATTATTATATAAAGTTAATTAAATCACTAGTAATTTTTCAATAATAAAAAAATATTCATATTTTAGACAAAAATTGCGCCTAAAGGGTTGCATTTTTTGATACTTAGGTCTAGAATTGTAAGCGTTTAGTACATATCCATTAATCTATTTTTTACGATAAAAGAACATGTTGAAGCGCTTAATTCTCGTGATCTACATGGATGATACTAACAATTATTGACGCAAATGTTTTAATTATTCTTTACATATCTAAAGGGGTGTAAGTCATGATCAATCAACTTTCATGGAAAGTTGGAGGACAGCAAGGAGAAGGTATTGAGAGTACTGGAGAAATTTTTGCAATTGCGCTTAACCGCTTAGGCTATTATCTTTACGGTTATCGCCATTTCTCATCACGCATCAAGGGTGGACATACAAACAACAAAATTCGGGTAAGCACTACCCAAGTTAGAACTATTTCAGACGATCTAGATATACTTGTAGCGTTTGACCAAGAAACAATCGATTTAAACTACAAAGAGCTGCACCGCGGCGGTGTTATTTTGGCGGATTCAAAATTTGATCCTAAAAAGCCAGAAGACACAGAAGCTAACCTTTATTCAGTTCCATTTACTGAAATGGCAACTGAATTAGGAACTTCTCTAATGAAAAACATGGTTGCCATTGGTGCAACATCTGCAGTATTAGATTTGGATATCAGTGTATTTCAAGAAGTCGTACAAGAGATTTTTGGTAAAAAAGGTGCACAAGTTGTTGCGAAGAACATGGACGCGATCAAAGCTGGCTTTGATTATACAAAAGAAAAGCTTGGCAGTGTTCAAACCATGCAGCTTGAAAAAGCAGATGGTACAAAGCGGATGTTCATGATTGGAAACGATGCCATTGCGATGGGTGCGCTAGCTGGAGGCTGCCGTTTCATGGCTGCATACCCAATCACGCCAGCATCTGATATTATGGAATATCTAATTAAAAAACTTCCAGCTCTTGGTGGAGCTGTTATTCAAACAGAAGATGAAATCGCTGCTTGTGCAATGACGATTGGTGCCAATTATGGTGGCGTTCGTGCCCTAACAGCATCTTCTGGTCCTGGATTATCATTAAAAATGGAGGCTATTGGTTTAGCAGGTATGACTGAGACTCCAATCGTTATTGTCGATACTCAACGTGGCGGTCCTTCTACTGGATTACCAACAAAACAAGAGCAATCAGACTTAATGGCTATGATTTATGGAACACACGGGGAAATTCCAAAAATCGTTATGGCTCCAAGTACAGTACAAGAAGCATTCTATGATACTGCAGAGGCATTCAACCTTGCGGAAGAATATCAATGTCCTGTAATCGTATTATCCGACCTTCAATTATCATTAGGAAAACAAACAGTTGAACCACTTGATTACAGTAAAGTTGAAATCAGACGCGGTAAGTTAGTTGACCATGAGATTGAGAAAGATGAAAATCATCAAGGCGGATACTATAAGCGTTACCTAGTAACAGAAGACGGGATCTCACCTCGTGTTATTCCGGGAATGAAGAACGGTATTCACCATGTTACAGGCGTAGAGCACGCTGAAACAGGTAAGCCATCTGAAGGAACTACAAACCGTATTGCGCAAATGGATAAACGTATGCGTAAAGTTGAAAATATTCGCTTTAATACACCAGTTTATAAGTATACACCACATGAAGACGCTGACGTGTTAATTGTTGGTTTTAATGGAACTCGCGGTGCGATTGAAGAAGCAATTGGTCGTCTTGAAAAAGATGGAGCAAAAGTGAACCATGCGCATATTCGTTTAATCCATCCGTTCCCAACAGATGAGGTATTGTCTCTAGTACAATCTGCTAAAAAAGTATTAGTTGTTGAAAACAACGCTACAGGCCAATTGGCTAATATCATGAAAATGAATGTTGGAAATGCAGAAAAAATCGTTAAGTACGTAAAATATGATGGAAATCCGTTCTTACCACATGAAGTATATTCAAAATGTAAGGAGTTGTTCTAAATGGCCACATTTAAAGACTTTCGTAATGATGTAAAACCGAACTGGTGCCCTGGCTGTGGTGACTTCTCTGTACAAGCAGCAATACAACGTGCAGCAGCAAATGTAGGTCTTGAGCCAGAAAATTTAGCAGTTATCTCTGGTATTGGCTGTTCTGGTCGTATTTCTGGTTATATCAATTCATATGGTGTGCATGGTATTCATGGTCGTGCTCTTCCAATCGCTCAAGGTGTAAAAATGGCTAATCGTGATTTAACCGTTATTGCATCCGGTGGTGACGGAGACGGATTTGCAATCGGTATGGGACATACAGTACACGCAATTCGCCGTAACATTAACATCACTTATATCGTTATGGACAACCAAATTTATGGATTAACAAAAGGACAAACATCACCACGTTCTGCTATGGGCTTTAAAACTAAGTCTACGCCAGAAGGTTCAATTGAAGAATCCATTTCTCCAATGAAATTGGCTTTATCAGTTGGAGCAACATTTGTTGCACAAAGCTTTTCAACTGACTTAAAAGAACTTACAGCTTTAATTGAAGCTGGTATTAAGCATGATGGTTTCTCTTTTATCAATGTATTCAGCCCATGTGTAACCTACAATAAGGTAAACACTTATGATTGGTTTAAAGAAAACCTTACAAAATTAAGTGATGTTGAAGGCTATGATTCTTCAAGCAAGGATATCGCTATGCAAACCTTGTTAAATCATAATGGTCTTGTAACAGGTCTTATTTATCAAAATACTGACCGTCCATCCTATCAAGATTTGGCTCCTAACTTTGCAAAAACACCATTAACAGAAGCTGATTTAAATCTTGACCAGGCACATTTCGATAAATTAGTGAATGAATTCATGTAAGGAAATTAAAATCCCGCGAACAGACTCGCGGGATTTTTTTCCTTCTTCAGTGATGTGCAAAACTATACTGCAGTTTCCTCTTTATCTTGTTTTCACCCATTTTTCCCTGTATACTGTAATAATGTGCAGATATTTGGGCACATTTATTTTTCTCTATTGAAAATAGTTCAAATCAATAATAAAAGCTCGTTTTTTGTAAGAAGGGAGACACTTTTAATGAATGAATCACAACGTTTAGAAAGTCAGCAAGCAAATCCTGCCAATCCTTCGGACAAAAAATCCGCCAAGGATTACAGCAAATATTTTGAAACCGTCATAACGGCTCCATCTCTTAAAGATGCAAAAAAACGCGGGAAAGAGGAAGTAAAGTACCACAATGATTTTGCCATTTCCGAAGAATTTCGCGGTATGGGTGAGGGACGGAAGTTTTACATTCGTACCTATGGCTGTCAGATGAATGAGCATGATACGGAAGTAATGGCAGGGATTTTCATGGCCTTAGGATATGAACCAACGGAAGATGTCCAAGATGCCAATGTCATTCTTTTAAACACTTGTGCCATTCGTGAAAATGCTGAAAACAAAGTATTTGGTGAGATTGGCCATCTAAAAGCCCTTAAGACGGAAAAACCTGACCTTTTATTAGGTGTTTGCGGCTGTATGTCACAGGAAGAGTCTGTCGTTAATAAAATTTTAAAATCGTATCAACATGTTGATATGATTTTTGGTACCCATAACATCCACCGTTTACCAAACATCCTCCATGATGCCTATATGTCAAAGGAAATGGTGATTGAGGTTTGGTCCAAAGAGGGAGATGTTATTGAAAACCTGCCTAAGGTCCGCCGCGGCAATATCAAAGGGTGGGTTAATATTATGTACGGCTGTGATAAATTCTGTACGTACTGTATTGTTCCGTATACCCGCGGTAAAGAGCGTAGCCGCAGACCTGAAGAAGTGATTCAAGAGGTTCGTCATTTAGCAGCGCAAGGGTATCAGGAAATTACGCTCTTAGGTCAAAATGTGAACGCCTATGGAAAAGACTTTGAGGATATTAAATATGGGCTTGGTGATTTGATGGATGAAATTCGCAAAATTGACATCCCAAGAATCAGATTCACAACGAGTCACCCAAGAGATTTTGATGACCATCTTATTGAAATTCTTGCAAAAGGCGGCAACCTGATGCCGCATATCCATCTGCCTGTTCAATCAGGATCAACTGAAGTCTTAAAAATTATGGCCCGCAAATATACAAGAGAGCAATATTTGGAACTGGTTAGAAAAATAAAAGCGGCGATTCCTAATGTTACTTTAACAACGGATATTATTGTTGGATACCCAAATGAAACAGAAGAGCAATTTGAAGAAACGATGTCCCTTTATCGTGAAGTGGGCTATGAAGCTGCATATACTTTCGTTTATTCTCCACGTGAAGGCACACCTGCAGCACAAATGCAGGATAATGTTCCATTAGAAGTAAAGAAAGAACGTCTGCAACGCCTTAATAATCTGGTAAATGAATTATCTGCCGACGCCATGAAACAATATCAAGATCAAATTGTCGAAGTATTGGTCGAAGGTGAAAGTAAAAATAATCCAGATGTATTAGCAGGATACACTAGTAAGAGTAAACTAGTAAACTTTTCTGGTCCTAAAACAGCAATTGGTAAAATTGTGAAGGTAAAAATCACGGATGCGAAAACATGGTCCTTAAACGGAGAAATGATTGAGGAAGTAAAACGTGTAGAGGTGAAGTAAAGTGGCGAAGTATACAAAGGATGAAATTGTCTCCAGGGCCAAGGACTTGGCACGAATGGTTGCCGAGACGGATGAAGTCGATTTTTTTAAACGGGCAGAAGCACAAATCCATGAAAATAAAAAGGTAAGCACAATCATTTCAGATATCAAATCATTACAGAAACAAGCAGTAAACCTCCAGCATTACGGAAAACCTGAAGCACAAAAAAAGGTGGAGGAAAAAATCGATTCTCTTCAGCAGGAATTGGATGATATTCCGGTTGTTCAGGAATTCAAACAATCACAGCTTGAAGTAAACGAATTACTTCAAATTATTGCTTCTGCGATCTCGAATACAGTAACAGACGAAATCATTACTGCAACAGGCGGAAATCTTTTGACGGGCGAAACTGGAGCAAGCATTGCAAATGATGAGGGCTGCGGCTGTGGACTTGATCATGATCACGAACATTAACTAATTAACCAGGCTTATTTTCGGCCTGGTTTTTTTTCGCCCTTTAACGCAAGTACCTTTCGTTCCAATCAACAGCCAAATTTAACACAGCCTAAAGAAAAAAAACCTCAATGGAACATACCACATTCACCCACATAATATGAAGTATGACTAAACTTTTATCCACTATTCACAAAAATAAATCGCACACTAGTCTAAAAATCCGCATAGGATGAAATGAAAATGAAAGAGGAGGGTTCGCTCGAAATGGGAGATTACAGAGAGATTATTACAAAAGCGGTCGTAGCGAAAGGACGAAAATTTACTCAGTCCAATCATACGATTTGCCCAGCGCATAATCCGACAAGTATTTTAGGCTGTTGGATCATCAACCATAAATACGAAGCGAAAAAGCCGGCAAAACAGTAGAGATACACGGCCACTATGACATTAACGTTTGGTACTCTTACAGCAATAATACCAAAACAGAGGTAGTGACTGAACGGGTTTCATACACGGATGTCATAAAGTTAAAGTATCGTGATCAGGAAGTCCTAGAGGATAATGAAATTATCGCTAAGGTGCTTCAACAACCAAATTGTGTTGAAGCGATCATTTCCCCAAATGGCAATAAAATTATTGTTCACGTCGAAAGAGAATTCATTGTTGAATTAATCGGCGAAACCAAAATTTGCGTTGCCATCAACCCAGAAGGATGCTCTTGTGATGATGATGAATGGGGAGTGGATGTAGACGATGAAGAATTTGAAGATCTAGATCCTGATTTCTTAGTCGGCTCAGAAGAAGAATAAAAATACTAGGGAGGACCTTACTTCCCTAGTTTTTCTTTTCATTAAAGGGATGACACCTCAAAAGATCCTGAAGCATTCAGAGATTATTTTGGTCAATAAGAACTTTCCTAAGCCAGAAATATCCTTTTCTGGCTTTTCCATGTATACTAGCACATATAGAAGAAATAATGATAAATAAATAAGCTGGTCAAGCTGTTTTAGAAGGTGCTACATATGGAAATCAATCAATATTTGGGATTAATAGATCAAGAGTTATTAACGAACATTAGTCTGGAATCAATTAGCCCATTTGACCCGATAATCGTAAAAAATAGTTCAAAAACATGGGAAACAGTTGGAAGCGGTAATTATGCAGCTGTTTTTTTTCATAAAGCCCAACCTGAATGGGTGGTAAAGGTTTATGGAAGAAATCCAGAAGGGTTAAAAAAAGAACTGGATGTATATAAAAAGCTTGGAAATCACAAAGCCTTTTCAACTTTATACGGATATGGTGACCAGTTTTTAATATTAAAAAGGCTTGAGGGTATTACGTTATTTAATGCATTAGTGCAGGGGATTTATATTCCGGAAACGGTCATTCAGGATATTGACAATGGTTTAAACTATGCAAAATCAGTTTGTTTAAATCCATATGATATCCATGGGAAAAATGTAGTCATGAATAATGGGCGGGGCTATATTGTCGATATATCAGATTTCTACAAAGATGGTTATTGCGGAAAATGGGATGATTTGAAAAAAGCCTACTATAAAATTTATAAGCCCTTTGTAGGAAAATATCACCCGCCTATTCCTTTTATGGTTGTCGATGGGATTCGTAAAGGATATCGGGTTTATAAAAAACTTAAAAGGAAGATCAATTAAGCGATCCTGTACTTGATGTCCAACAGTTGTGTGCAAACTTTTTTAGCGGGCAATGATATAATTATACATAAGTAAAATCATTAAAATCATTAATAAAGACTACTTGGAAACACGGATAGAGGGGTTGAACATGGTCCAATCGGTTGATAGGGCATTAACAATTATTAAAATTGTAAGTTCTCGCAAGGAAGGAATAGGGGTAACAGAGCTTGCCAATAAACTAGGATTAAATAAAAGCTCCATTTTTCGATTATTGGAAACACTAGCAGCACACGGGTTTATCGAACAAAATAAGGAAAATAAAAAATATAAGTTAGGATATCAGTTTCTTGAATTAAGTACGAAACTATTGGAATCCATTGATATTCGCCAGGAGGCCATTCCATACCTCAGACAATTAGAGGAAATCTCCAATGAAGTGATTCATTTAGTCATTTATTCACAGAAAGAAGCAGTGTATATTGAAAAACTTGAGGGAAGTGAGACCTTAAGAATGCACTCCCAGGTTGGAAGACGAGCCCCAATCCATTGCACTAGTGCCGGAAAGGTCATCTTAGCACAGTTATCAGTAACTGAAGTAAAGGAAATTGTTCAGCAACGTGGCTTACCGAGGCATACTGAAAAGACTTTAACCACTGAAAAAGAATTACTCGAAAACTTGTCAATGATTCGAACACAAGGATATGGTATTGAACGGGAAGAAAATGAGCCAGGAATAACTTGTATTGCGGCCCCAATCTTTAATCATCTTGGTGAAGTGGCAGGTGCAATAAGTATTTCGGGAACGTCATTGCGGATGAACGATGAAAAAATTGCTTCTATTAAAGATACATTGATTGAGGTTGGCAAAAAGGTTTCTGAGCGTCTAGGTTACAGAGGATAAGAGTAGATTTCGTTTTTTGATCTTTTCTGACCTAAGTGGGGTCATATAGGACTTGGTGGGAATCGAACCCACGAAATGCACGGCAGTTACCTATGTAACTACAGGCCGCTCTGACCACCTGAGCTACAAGTCCTAATTAAATTATGCTCAGTTATTTTTTTATTATGCAAAAAAATAATATAAACGTGCAGGATGCGATACGCATCCTATTTTTTTGTTTAAAAATTTCTCTTCGGATTCATTTTTACAGAAGTGAGCTTTGTCACTCTGGTCCTTATTTTTCGATAATATAATGGATAGTATAGGTAAGGATAGGTTGGGAGGAGTATTTTTGATAAAAAGGCTTACCATTTTCGCAGTTATATGCTTAATAACATTTCTTGCAGGCTGCAGG
Source organism: Neobacillus sp. PS3-12 (assembly GCF_030915385.1). Taxonomy (GTDB): domain Bacteria; phylum Bacillota; class Bacilli; order Bacillales; family Cytobacillaceae; genus JAEVLT01. The sequence continues at coordinate 4,384,277 of NZ_CP133268.1, forward strand.
TCGGATCAATTGCAGATTAAGCTTTACGCACCAAAGACGTTTACTCCAGGGCAGCCTTTTGCGATCCAATTTAAAGTTTTGGATAGTCAAGGAAATCCGTTAAAAGGTGCAAAAGTTTCGGCTGATCTTAATATGAAAGATATGGATCATGGAACGGTAAGCATTCCAACCCAAGAAATTGGTCATGGGTTGTATGTTGGACAAGCAAACCTGCAGATGAATGGTGATTGGATTGCGACCGTCAAGGTGGAACATAATGGAGAAAGCTTTGAGGAAGACAAATCATTTACGATTGATGTTCAAACAAAGCTTACTGCACACAAAGTTACGAAGCAGGTGGAATTGCCAAATTTTAAACTCATTGATCAAAATGGGCAGCCAGTGACCAAAAAAGATCTTTTAGGAAAAACGGTAGCAATGACCTTCACATATGTAAACTGTGCTGATCCAACTGCCTGTCCAGTTTTGTTGGGGAATTTCAATAAACTCCAGCAGGACATAAAAGCATCAGGGATCGCTACCGATAAGATTTTACTTTTATCAATCTCAATTGACCCGCAAAACGATACACCGATTGTTTTAAAAAAACATGCACAAGAGATGAATTTTGACACTTCCTATTTAAAGCTGCTAACAGGGGATTTGCCAGAAATTGAAAAATTAACAAATCTTCTTGGTGAACACTTTGAGAAAAAAGGGACAGAAGTCATCCATGATAACAAAACCTTTATATTTGATCAAACTGGAAAATTAACTCATGAATTTACAGGAAGTTACATTGATCGAGAAGAATTGTTCCAAGTTGTCACAAGCCAAGTGGCACCCCAATAATTTAGTGGAAAAGAAGCCATTTCAATAAGAAACTGGCTTCTTTTTATTTGTAGCTTACATTGAAGGTAATATAGCGTCTTCCGTTCAAACATATGGTATGATAGAGATATTATATTCGGAAAAATTAAAATATTGATAAAAGAGGAGAGTATCGGGATGGTTTTACAGCTAGAAGAGGTATCTTTAAGAAGAGATGGAAAATGGATTTTGCAGAATGTGAATTGGAAGATTGAAAAAGGGGATCATTGGGTATTATTTGGCTTAAACGGAGCAGGGAAAACAGCTATTTTAAATTTACTTAATGCCGAATATTTTCCAACAAAAGGAAAAGTAAATGTTCTTGGGAAAGAGTTCGGTAAAACCTACCTGGGTGAGAAGCTTCGCAGACTAATTGGATTTGTTTCTTCTTCCATTCAACAGAAATTTTATCAGGTTGATAATGCCTTTGAAATCGTGTTAAGCGGCGGGTTTGCCTCAATTGGCCTTTATGAAACACCAACAGATGAAATGAGAGAAAAGGCGATTTCCTTACTGAAGGAGATGGGGTGCATTGATTACGCAAATCGAAATTACGGAACATTATCTCAAGGAGAAAAACAGCGGGTCTTGATTGCTCGGGCATTAATGGCAGATCCTGCTTTACTGATTCTCGATGAACCAACCAATGGTCTGGACTTCATTGCTCGCGAGCACTTGTTGGAATCAATTGAAAAAATCGCAAATAAACCCGATGCACCAACGATTATTTACGTGACACATCATGTTGAAGAAATATTACCAGTCTTTAATAAAACCATATTGTTAAAAGCAGGACAAGTTTTCCGGGCGGGTAATACTGATGAAATGATTTCAAGCGAAATCCTTTCACAATTTTTTGACCTTCCAGTGGATGTTAACTGGAAAAATAGTCGGCCATCACTGTCAAAATTGCAGATGGTAGAGAAGTAAAATGTTAATAGTAAGAAAAAGCCATTCCGACTAAAAAATGTCGGAGTGGCTTTTTTCTTTAAAAGGTAATTTTAAATACTTTTTTTCATTCCACATTTTTTACATTCTCGCAGAAAAACACCATGTGAAACGGAAGATTTAAACTCCGTACTCCCGCAGTTATCGCAACGGCCGCTGACCTTGTCGGGGTACTCTTTAAAATCATAAACAATATTTGTATCATAGCCATTTGTTTTAGTATCTTGATTTTGTTCCATACGATCACCTCAAAGATTTTCACCATATTATCATAGCAGATTTTTTCTATCCTTACACTCCCCATCAAAATACCCTAAGGAAAATTTACTTAGTAAATAGTATATTGGTTAGATTTTCGAAATAACTTAGCACCAATTGTTGTCGAATGTCATACGCTATTTTACAAAATCGTCTGTTTCCAAAAACAAAACACTGGTTCACATAGAGAAAATAACAGGGAATGTAAAAAAGGATTAACGATTGGTTCCAGTTGTTTTTTTCTTTGTTAACCATGTACTAATTTAGGCAAAGGTTTAATGAGAAAAAGATTCAAGAATAACTTGGACATGGTTTCCTAGAAATTAGCAACTTACAAATTTCTAAAAAAGGGAGGGAATACAATGAACAGTCTATTGAAAGCAGCGAGTATCCTGTTCCTCTCAATGATATTGACATTCGCTTTTGGATTTACGGCATTTGCCCAGCAGCCTGCCGCAGACTTTATTGATGTTTCACATCATAACAATGAATATGGACTGCCACTTGGATTCTATCAAACAATTAAAAACAGCGGGGTTAATGGGGTTGTCGTAAAAGTAAGTGAGGGTGACTACTTCTTAGACCCGGCAGCATCTGTTAACATTGCCAATGCAAAACAAGCCGGAATGGTTGTTAGTGTGTATCATTTTGCAAGGTACCCTAGTAATGCAACTGCGATCAAGGAGGCACAGTGGTTTGATAAGAAATTGCAGTTCGTTGGTTTTAATAAAAATACAGATGGGTATGTAGTAATCGATATTGAAGCAGCAAATCTATCAAGTAGTCCTGCAAAACTCACAGACTATACAAATACCTTTATTAATGAAATGAAAAGACTAGGGTACAAAAAGGTGGATATCTATAGTGGCTCCTATTATTACAATACTGATCTATACCCACAATCGTTAATTATTGATAAACCATGGCTAGCCTCCTATCCAGCTAGCCCCGTCCAAGGTCAACCATCTGCAAAATTCTCTACTGGTCTTGGTGCTTGGCAATGGACTTCAAGCTACCAATTTGCAGGGTTGGCGCAATATGGGCGATTCGATGCAAGTGAAGATTATGCCGGTAAATATACAAATCAAGTAAAATCCTCATCGCCAGTTGTTAAACAGATTGGATCGCTATCTTTGATAGATTTCATGAAAGCAAATGGCATGGACTCATCCTTCGCAAACCGTTCCATACTTGCACAACAATATGGAATCATTGGATATTCAGGCACCGCTGCACAAAATCTGGCGCTTCTTTCCAAACTTCAGAGTGGGGTTAAACCAGCCACTAATGTCAATACTTCAAAATTAACGACAGTTGGTGATACAGGAACAGTTTTACAACCGAGTACGCCTGCTCCAACTACTACAGGCACAACTCCTTCAACTTATAAAGTTCAAACGGGCGATACCCTATCCTATATCGCATTCAAATACCATACAAGCGTAAGAACTTTAGCTTCGTTGAATAATATAAAAAATGTTAACTTCATTAGAGCTGGTCAGGTTTTGAAACTAAAAGGAACAGTAAAAGGAACAGCAGTTAGCTCTAAAGGAGTCTACCATTTGGTTCGTCGTGGGGATACAGTTTCAGAATTAGCTCAGCAGTTTGGTTCAACTAAGGCTCAAATTAAAGCATGGAACAAATTAGATAGCAGATATACCATTTATGTCGGGAAAACAATCAGAGTGAGATAGAAAAAGTGTATAAACTCAACTTATCAAGGAAACCCATTGGTTCGTCAAAGGGTTTCCTTCCTATTCTTCTAACATATTGGCTCTCACTGTTTTCAAATGCAGGGTAGTCATTTCTGTTGCTTTATGGATATCTCGGTCCTTAATAGCTTCGTAGATGGCTACGTGTTGTAGGTAGTAGTTTTCCATTCTTTCAACATTTAAACTGCGAACCTTTAATGTACCCCACAGTTTTTCCATGCGCACTTTGTTAATGACCTCAACAAAACTTTCGAGTAAAGAGGACTTTGCAGAAGTTGCAAGCAAATGGTGAAACTCTGCATCTAATTTTTCAAACTCTTTAATATTTCCGATCGCCAGCTTTGCTTTTTGTAAGCAATTTTCGAAGAGGTGCAAATCTTCTCGTGTTGCATTTCGGGTAGCCAGCTTGGCAAGATAGGGTTCTATTGCGAGTCTGGCTTCGAATACTTCTGATGGACTTGTTTGATTGGCAATTTCATATAATGGGTCGCCATCAGAAAAATCGATTGATTTGATAAACGTTCCTTGACCGACCCTGCTCTCAATTATATCTGCCAATTCAAGGGCACGTAATGCTTCTCTGATGGTAGCCCGACTTGTTTGGAATTCTTCTGCCAATGCCCGTTCAGAAGGCAGCCTCATGCCTAATTGGTACTTTCCTTCGATCATATTTCTTTTGATCTTTTCTGTAATTTCTACAAAAGCCTTTTTTTGTGTCATTATCAACCCACCAATCGCGGTTAAAGCATTTTCATACTATCATGTGAAAACCATCACTATTCATCTAACATAAAGGCTTTGACCGTCTTAAGATGTTGGATGGTACTTTCACTTGCTTTACTGCTATCCCTTTCTTTAATGGCTTTATACATAGCCAGGTGTTGCTGGTGATATACAGGCATCACATCTTTACGGAAACTATGGGCCCGTAAATTTCCCCAAAATTCCTCACTATGAATATTTTCAATTATATCAAAGAAGCTTAACAGCAAAGTGTTTTTCGCAGCCGTTGCAATCCGATTATGAAATTGACTATTCAATCTCTCAAACTCTGGAATATTGTCAAAAGATTGCTCCATTTTTTGCAAACATGCTTCCAGAAACAAGAGATCTTCTTGAGTCGCATTTCTTGTTGCCAGTTGGGACAAGTATGGCTCAATCGCGAACCTGGCTTTAAAAACTTCTGCAGGACTGGAGTGAATCGAAAAATCTGGAAACCGATCTTGTTCGGAAAAGGTGGAAGTTTTAACAAATGTTCCTTGCCCAACTCTACTTTCTATTACCCCAATACTCTCAAGAGCACGAAATGCCTCTCTAACCGTTGCTCTGCTCGTTTGCCGTTCTTCCGCAAGTGTCCGTTCTGCGGGAAGCTTCGTTCCAACCGGATAATTCCCATTCAAGATATTATTTTTAATCATATCAACTATTTCCATAAAGGCCTTTTTGGGGGCACTTGTCATAATGTTTCCTCCTAAAGCAAACCGTTCAATATCTTATTCGCTATTATATCAAACTTTTACGGGGAAATTCATCGCTTAGGCATAAACCATCCAAACTAAAACTTGAATGGAAAAGACAGCATCCATCCTGAATGCTGTCTTGTTGAGGTAAATTATTGTTTACGAATGAAAAAAGTTTTCCAATCCATTTTCTGATCGATGTCCCGGCAGAATTTCTTCCCATTCACAATGAGCGATGTTGGAACATTTGACACGTAAAACCATCATCTTATGCTCTTCACTGAAAAAGGAATGTAAGATTCGATAATCGGTAAGAGTTGGCAGACATTCAGGGCAAAAGCCAACCGCAATGGCCTTTTTTTGTTCTTCATTGTATTCCTTTGTCGCAACGACTTTTAAAAGAGAGGAATCGATCATAGGTTTCACTCCTTACCTCGTATTATTAGATGACATGATTTTTTAAAACACCAATACCTTCAATCTCTATTTCAACAATATCCCCAGGCTTCAAAAATTTAGGCGGTTCAAATCCCATCCCTACACCTTTAGGGGTGCCAGTAGCGATAATATCACCAGGCTTTAACGTGATCCCTTTAGAAAGCGTTTCAATAATGGTAGGAATATCAAAAATTAAAAGTTCTGTGTTTGAATTCTGGCGGATTTCCCCATTTACCTTTGTTTGAAGACTTAAATTTTGCGGATCTTGAAGCTGATCTTTGGTGACGATATAGGGACCCATTGGACCAAAAGAATCAAGTCCTTTTCCCAGCAACCATTGTTTATGCTTCCTTTGCAGATCACGGGCCGTTACATCGTTAATGATGGTGTACCCAAAAATATAATCAAAGGCATCTTCCTTAGGAATATAAGTGCCTTCTTTTCCAATAATAATCGCAAATTCTCCCTCGTAATCTAGTTCACTAGTTACTTGACTATGCGAGAGAATCGGCTGATTTGGTCCAATTACGGTTGTAGGCAACTTTGAAAAAACAATCGGATCCTTCGGAATCGCTTTGGAGGCGTCGGTTGTTTTTTCAAATTCATAGGCATGCTCGCGGTAGTTAATACCTAAACAAAAGATATTTCGATTTGGATTTATAATAGGTGCTAGTAATTCAATATCTTTAATTGGAGTGTCATCAAGATTTTCATTTTCAACTACCTTTTGATAGACTTCACGAAGGCGATCCTGCGAAGTTGGATTTGAAATGGCCTCATTAAGACTATTTGGTAATAATGGATTCGAAAATAGCTCTCGCTCTGCTGAAACAAGATCAATTACTTTTTGTTGATTGGCGGTTAATACCCCATATTTTTCCGTTTGATTTTGTAGATAGCTGCAAAGATACATATTTGATGACTCCTTTCGGCTGATAGTAGGTAAATGCTTTCCCAATCAAAAGTGCACGGCTAACTCTATTATACTAACGGTTTTGCTTCTATTACCTTCCTTATTTCCCAATAATGTAGTTTTACTATTTCTGTCACAAAGAATACTAAAAATGGTAGACCGTTATCTTTTAATTGGTTAACCAATTTTTATTATAGGCGATGATAGAAAAAGGTCAAGGAATTTTATTTAAAAAATCAGAAAATTTAAACAAATAGATTCCAACAAAAAATAATGTCGTCAAAACATAGCAGTAATACTCACAAATTGCCGTTTTTAAGCGTTATTAAGCATATTTTTAGGAATGATAATTCCTGTTAAAAAATTTGGAAATTTCAGAAAAATATACTTGCAAATTATTTATTTGCGTATTATTATTTACCTCAGGATTGGCCAATCCAATTTATACTAGTGTAAACCGAAATTTGCGCTAATCGTTTGGAGGTAATGTGGTGATTAAACAGGTAAATGGTATAAATGTAAATTACGAGATTCATGGAAACAGTGAAGAAACGATTGTATTTGTACATGGGCTGGGAGGGTCTTTAAATATTTGGTATAGCCAGCAAATCGCTTGTTCTTGCCATTATCGAACTCTAGCTTACGATTTGCGTGGGTCTGGGCGTTCTGAAGCGTCAGATTGTGATTATTCAATTGAACTTTGGGTAGAAGACCTGAAAGCATTACTAGAAAGTGAAAACATAAAGAAAGTCCATTTAGTAGGATGGTCCTTAGGAACATTAATTGTCCAGCATTTTGTTTCTTCGTATCCAGATATGGTTGCAAGCCAAACATTAGTAGGGCCTTTATGGGAAATGCCTGAAATGGGCAAGAAAAATACCTTTAATCGGGCTAATATTGTTGAAGAACAGGGGATGGATGCTGTTGCTGATACGATCATTGAAGGCGGGGTTTCTGCTTATTCCAGATCAGGTAAACCTGCATTAGTGGGATTAGTCCGTGAACTCCTGCTGCGAAATCATCCGCAAAGCTATGCTGCGTCATGCAGGGCATTAGCGAATGGCAAGGCAATCTCCCATGAACAAGTTGAGGTTCCAACTCTATTAATCGTTGGAGATGAAGATAAAGTGACGCCGCTTGCAATGGCAACCAAACTATATCAGCATTTTCCAAATGCAAGATTAGAAGTGATTGCCAATTCTGGACATTGGGCCACAGTGGAAAAACCATCCGAACTAAATCAAACTATACTTACGTTTTTAAAGACAATCAAGCAATCGAATTCCGTTAAAGCTTAAAAGTTGGGCAGAATTTTTTCTGCCTTGTTCTCAGCATAAGAAGAAAAAAGCTTACACGCAATCCTTAAAAGATGAAGGTGATTACAAATCTTAGGAGGTAAGTAAAAATGGGAGCAAAATTATTAAGAAATGGCTTTTTAATTGACGGCACAGGGAAAGAACCATTAAGAGGAATTGACGTTTTGATTGAAGGAAACAAAATCACTCAAATAGGAGTCAATCTGGAGATTCCAAGCAGACTCAATCCATATGATGTAGAAGTGATTGATTTAGACGGAAAAGTGATTATGCCAGGGATGACTGAAGCCCATACCCACCTCACATGGGATAATGCCTTATATATTCAGGATATTGATTTTAAACCAATTGAAGAAACAATGGTTGCGGCGATCCGAAATGCGGAAACGTTAGTAAAAAGCGGCTTTACTTCAAGCGTTAGTGCGGCTGCACGAGGACGAGTTGATATTGCCATTCGGGATGCGATCAATAGAGGGGAGCTGATCGGACCAAGGTTGCTTGCTAATGGAGCAGAGGTGTCTGCCTCAGGAAGCTTTGTCGATTTGCATCCTAATCATGTCCGTGTCCATGGACTGGCGATTCTCTCAGATGGTGAGGATGCCGTTCGAAAAACGGTGAGAAGCCTTTTTAAAGAAGGGGCGGATTTAGTTAAAATCAATGTCAGCGGTGAGAGTCTTACACCACATGCTCGCGGCGAGATGACGTTATATACCGATAAAGAGGTTCGAGCAGCGGTTGAAGAGGCACATGCCCGCGGGAAACGGGTCTATACCCATGCCCGCTCGTCTGATTCTGTAAAATATTGTATCCAGGCTGGCGTCGATATTATTGGACATGCTGATTTCATTAATGATGAAGTGTTCGAAATGCTTGTTGAAAATAAAGAACGTCATTTTGTCGTACCTGGCTTAAACTGGCTAGTATCTACGCTGGAAGATGGAGCAAAGTATTTTGGACAAGAAGCCATCGACGCAACGGGCTATAAGGAAGGGCTAGAAATTGCTCTTTTCAACATGAACCGTTTGCACAAGGCAGGAGTTCGGGTCCTTCCAGGTGGAGATTATGGATTTAAATGGTGTCCGCATGGTGGCTATGCCCGCGACCTGGAGCATTTTGTTAAGCTAGTCGGGATGACTCCAATGGAAGCGATTGTTTCTGCCACAAAATATGGCGGTCAAATTATGGAAATGGAAGACAGAATTGGAACGATTGAGGTCGGCAAATTAGCTGACATTCTGGTAGTTGATGGTGACCCGCTAAAAGACATTTCAATTTTGCAGGACCATAGTAAGCTAAAAGTCATTCTAAAAGACGGAGAGTATATTGTAAACACACTGGCTGTAAAAAGAAGCGCAGAAAGCCCTGTTGCCTAAAAATAAATAATGAAGGGGAAATGGTGATGAATACCATTTCCCTTATTTAGTTTCTCAAGATGTTTGGATCGTTGATTGGTCTTTGTGGTGGTAAAGAATGATGAAGACATTCGTTGATAGATAGGAGTGGAATTGTGAAAAAAAGGGTATTAACCTAGGGCATGTCTAATTCAAGATACATATAGATACAGTACAACAACACTAGCGGGATAGATGGAAGGAGGGGATATGAGCGGATAAATAAATTACATTTAAAGCTTTTTTATGGAAAACGTTCGTTTGAAAGGAGAAAAATATGGTTCAGCCAATGGTTTGGATAACCATTTTATCTTTTTTGGGTACCATTGTATTTATTCTTTGGCGCCCCCGAGGTTTAAATGAAGCGATACCGGCTGCGATCGGAGCGGTTATTGTCTTACTAAGCGGGAGTGTCTCGATATCAGACTTAGGTATCATCACAAATACAATCAGTGGTGCCGCAATCACCATCATTGCAACCATCGCCATGGCCATTGTTTTAGAAAGTTTTGGATTTTTTCATTGGATGGCAGAGAAGTTAGCCGCTAAAGCAAAAGGGTCAGGAATCCGATTATTCTGGTATGTTAATCTTTTATGTTTTTTAATGACACTCTTTTTCAATAATGATGGCAGTATCTTAATTACTACTCCTATCTTAGTCATGTTGTTGAACAATATGGGCTTAAAAAACCATCAAAAAATTCCCTATTTGCTTTCTGGAGGTTTAATTGCGACAGCTTCAAGTGCTCCCATCGGTGTTAGTAATATCGTTAATTTAATCGCACTAAAAATTGTGCATATGACATTGTATATGCATACAGCCATGATGTTCGTCCCTGCAACACTAGGTTTATTACTCTTAGTTGGACTCCTATTTTTACGTTTTCGCAGAATCCTGCCAAAAAAAGTTCCTAATCTTGTTAGTGGTTTAACATTACCGTCCTACCACCCACTAAAAAAAGAACCTCAATATACATCAGAGAAAGAACGTTCAAAATTTATGCTGTTTATCCTCCTATTCGTATTCGCTGTTCGCGTTAGCCTCTTTGTAGCTTCGTTTTTTTCTATTCCGATCTCCATTATGGCTGTTATTGGATCATTGATTCTTTTAGGATGGCGCTGGGCATATTTAAAAATACCCCCAGGAGATATGCTGAAAAAAACCCCGTGGTATATAATCGTGTTTGCCTTTTGTATGTATGTCATTATATATGGGCTCAATAACATCGGCTTAACGGATTTGTTGGTTGGAATCATGCATCCACTAGTTTCTGGGAGTTTGCTTCGAGCGAGTGTTCTGATGGGGGGGCTACTGACGATCCTTTCCAATATCTTTAATAATCACCCAGCACTAATGGTTGGCACACTTACATTAACCCACATGAATCTCGATTTGCTTTCTTTAAAAATCGCTTACCTGGCTAATGTAATTGGCAGTGATATGGGATCATTGCTTCTTCCAATGGGAACACTGGCAACACTCATGTGGATGCACATTGTGAAGAAGGGGAAAATTAGAATTACGTGGTGGGAGTATATTAAAATTACAATTGTCGTGATTCCACCTGTTGTGCTATTTACGTTAGTAGTTTTATATTATTGGGTTTCCTGGCTATTTGGAGGAGTCCTGCAAAACTAAGAGGGGAAAGAAACTAAACTGGCGAAATAATGGTAGGTGACGTCCACTTGTTTAGAGCTGTTAACAAAAATCCATCCTGTTATTACAGACGAGGATGGATTTTTTGCAGAGAAATTCTTGGATGTACATAAAAAGGAACCTTTATAGGGGAGAGGAAAGGTTCCGAGACGTCTGGGTCTATATCAATTATTGAAGCATTTTTTGGTATATTGCTATATACGTGTCAAGTTTTTGACTGATTTGAATGGTTCTTGTACTAGTTAGTCCTTCTTGGATGCCAATGCGGATCATTTCATTTCGAAGTGATTCAATTTTATTTCCCAGAGATATTTCATCAGTTTTTAGTAATGAAATCACAATTTTGGCTCCTTTTTACATAAATACATGATTAAAATTTAACATTAATTTGTAAATGATTATGTGATTTACAACACTAAAATGCAAAAAAAATATCCGGCTTTTGCGCTAGACTAAAAATTAAGGGGGTTTATGAAAAAGAGCTTTTCCGTTTCATATAATGATCATAACGAATAGAAATGAACAAAGTATGAACAACACATTAAGTTTTTTTTAATGATGAAAGATACCTTCAAGATGAAAAATTTCAGTTCAAATTTATTTACATTTCCGATTTTTTAGAATAAATTCAAAGGTAACGAATTTATTTCAAAAAGGCAATTGGATGAAATATTTTAGGAAAAAAATTGAATAAAGCATTAACCAATATGGGCGAATATAGTATATTATTATAATTAACTCCTTTTAATTTTATTCGTTATATTGGATGTTTCATAAATGAGTTTTAATAAATTTAATCGTAGGTGGCACACATTATGACATAGTCGGCAATTTCATGTTTTTGAAAGTTATCAGTTATTTTAATAGATTACTAGTTTTGGAGAATATACTTTAAATCTTTAAACCATTTTTGAGGTGAAAAGTCTTGCGCAAAAGTCATATCATAATCATCAGCAGTATAATCGGAATCCTTGCAATCGGATTGGCCAGTCTTTACTATTATCAATCAACCCGATTCAATTCACATATTACGATTAATAATACAAATGTTGGGGGACTAACAGCTGATCAAGCGATTAAAAAATTAAAATCATCGGTATTAACAAACAAAGTCTATGTTGACAAAGATCAAATTATTGATGGAAAAGACACGAAAATGGGCTTTACAGATCAAGACCTGCCAGAAGTTGAGAAACTTCTAAAAAAACAGATGACGTTTATTCCTAGTTCCAAAGCTAAAAATTATCCGTTGACACCAGGCAGTGAGGATCAATATCGAAGTAAAACATTGAAAAAGCAGGTAGAAGAAAAGCTTACAGAAATGAATAAAAGCTTACAGGCACCTCAAGATGCCGAAGCTCATTTGGTAAATGGAAGTATTACAATCACTAAAAGTGTTGATGGGAAACAATACGATGTGGCAAGTCTTATGAAGGCCTATCAAAATCAGGAATATAGCAGTGAAATCCATCTGAATCCTGTTTTCATACAGCCAGTTAAAGCGAACAGTCCTATAATCAAAAAAGAAGAAAAAACGCTGCAGGAACTCCAACAGCGAACGGTTGATTATAAGGTACAAAACCAAGTTTATTCCCTAAAGGCAAGTGATTTAATTAAAAATGCCTCCGTGTCAAAGGATATGCAGATTACAGTTGATGCCGGGGATATTAAGAATAAGATAACTGAAATTAATAATTCGCAATCCACCCTCAATAAGGATTTCCAATTTAAGACTCATACAGGAGCGGTCATCACAGTAAAAGGAAAATCCTACGGTTGGGCAATAAACGTCGTTGAAGAAACGAAGCGAATTCAAGAAGCCTTTGAAAAAGGGGAAAAGAGGCTAGATGCCGATCATATTTACGGAACTGGCTGGAGAACCTACGGTACTGGTTATAATACAACAACAAACAATGGCATTGGTGATACCTATGCGGAAGTATCCATTCAGGAACAACATGCCTACTTCTATAAAAATGGGCAATTAGTAGTGGATGCCAATGTGGTAACCGGCCGCCATAACACCAATGAAGATACAAACCCGGGAGTATGGTATATCGAATATAAAGAATCACCTTCGGTTCTTAAAGGCAGCGAGGTAGGTAATGCCAATTACTCTGTTAAAGTAAATTACTGGGCACCTTTTACCTTGGGAGGTCAAGGGTTCCACGATGCCGGCTGGCGGAAAAACTGGGCAATTGATGCCTACCTTACTGCAGGTTCAGGCGGCTGCGTAAATACTCCGCCAAGTGTAATGAAAACTGTCTATGACACTCTTAGCCAAAACGAACCAGTTATCGTTTACTAAAAAAGAAAGCAGGAACTTCTCAAAGTTCCTGCTTTCTTTCTTATTTTGATAAGTGCAACTACGCCTCTGTCTTCGCCCTTAGGGACTCGCCAATCGGCGAGTTTTCTTTAGGATTAATGATGGTGTGAAAGGTTTCTTCGATATTGATATTGTTTCCACTGATAACGAATGAAGCAGCCTACACAGAATCCAAGGATGGCAACAAAGGCTGCAAGTCCTACCATTACGGTAAAGACATATCCCAGAACTGTCCAATGGAATAGATAGCTTATTAAACCTCCTGCTAGACAAATAACGGAAATGACCTGATTAAATTGCTGTTGGTCCTTATCTTCTGGAATATATTCTGAAGGATTTTTCTTTAGAAATATCTTTGCAAACCGCATGATTGGATTAAAATCTATGATTAAGCCCATTAAACCTGCTGCTAAAGGTATCGCTAAGATCCATTCTTGTTTCGTGAACCATGTTACCAAGACAGACAAAACAATGAACCATTGATTTGTACGAACAAGGGGACGAGGAATTGATTGAATTTGATTGCTCAATTTAAACCGACCTTTCTTATAGGAATAATATATATTAGATAATACGCCTTTTTATCTGTTTTGTGAAGCATAAGTTACATTTAAAAAAAATAAATATAAAAAATAAGAAACGCCACAGATCCAAAGACGTGGCAAGAAAACTGATAAAAATATATTCTAACTGAAAAAAATGTGATAGTATCAAAATAAAAATAAGTATAAAAGGTGGATATAATGCAAAAAGGTCAAATAATTCAAGGCAATCATTTAATTGATTTCCTCAATGAAATAAAAGGCTATACATTTTGGACTGGAAATAAGGAAATAGAAGACTTATCGGTGATTGATTCTTCTAAACGGTATTATATTTCCCGTTGGGGATCCGAATTGTCTATTGTAGAAATGGAACTTATGGAGTCATCTGAACAACTGAAAGAACACTTATTGATGAATTTTAAAAGACCTGATTCGAAATAAAAAGATCGACCCTCACAAGGAGTCGATTTTTTTTTGAGTATTACAAAACAAAGAACCAGATTCCTATTGTTAGAATCTGGTTCTTTTAAACTATTAAGCTAGTCTCATTTTAAAATCTTGATAGCCAAATTGATGTACGATTTCACAATCTCCATCTTTCTTTTGGACAGCGATAGCAGGTAATGGCATACCATTAAAAGTAGTATTTTTTACCATCGTGTAGATTGCCATATCACCAAAAACCAATCGATCTCCAAGCTTTAATGGCTGATCAAACGAATAATCACCGATGACATCGCCTGTAAGGCAAGTTTGGCCGCCAAGACGGTATAAAAACGGCTTTTCTCCCACTTCCCCTGATCCAAACAAAGGAGGGCGATAAGGCATTTCCAACACATCAGGCATATGGCAGGAAGCAGAAGTATCAAGAATAGCAATATCGATACCGTTTTGAAGAGTATCAAGAACGGTAGTCACAAGATATCCTGCATTAAGAGCAATCGCTTCTCCCGGCTCAAGATATACTTCTAGACCATATTTTTCTTGCATTCTCTTAATGCAATCTTCCAATAATGGAATGTCATAATCTTCTCTGGTAATGTGGTGGCCGCCGCCAAAGTTAATCCATTCCATTTGGGAGAGCCAAGGTCCAAACTTTTCTTCAACCGCATTCAGTGTAGTAGCTAAATCATCAGAGTTTTGCTGACAGTGTGTATGGAAATGCAGCCCAGAAACACCCTCTAATAAATCTGGACGAAAATTCTCTCTTGTTACACCAAACCTGGAACCAGGTGAGCATGGATCATAGATCGCATGCCCAACCTGTGTGGAACATTCAGGGTTGATACGCAGGCCCACTTTTTTACCAGCTTGAAGTACTTTATCTTTAAATCTTTCCAACTGCGAGTTGGAATTAAAAATGATGTGATCACAGATTGAAATAATTTCATCCATTTCATCATCACGATAGGCAGCGGAAAAGACATGATTTTCTTTTCCCATTTCCTCGTAACCAAGCTTTGCCTCATATAGGCCGCTTGCAGTTGTACCACTAATATATTCTCCGATTAGAGGATACATGGAGTACATTGAAAAAGCTTTTTGTGCCAAAACAATCTTACATCCTGTGCGTTTCATGACTCCATTCAGGATTTTGAGATTTTTTTCCAGTAGAGCTTCATCTACTACATAACATGGTGTTGGTAATTCTTCAAACTTCATTTTACTTAGCGAGCTCCGGCTTTTTTCTTTCACTGGCTCGGAGTCAACAAGCACTGGATTAAAGTCTTCTACCCATGGAAGTCCCCATTTGTTTAGTTCTTCCATGAATGGATCTGGATCAAATTCTTCAATATTATATACGCCTGGTTTATTCCATTTACCTGTCATTACCATTGCAGCACCAATCATGGCAGGAACTCCTGTAGTATAAGAAATGGCTTGGGAGCCTACTTCTTTGTAGCATTCCTGGTGATCACAAACATTGTATAGGTAATATGTTTTCTCTTTTCCATCCTTTTTCCCCCTGAAGATACAGCCGATGTTTGTTTTTCCAACTGTACGAGGTCCTAGAGATGCTGGATCTGGAAGAACAGCCTTCAAGAATTGAAGCGGAATGATTTGTTTTCCTTCGAATTCAATTGGTTCGATAGAAGTCATTCCAACATTCTCAAGAGCCTTTAAGTGTGTAAGGTAGCTTTGGCCAAATGTCATGAAGAAACGGATACGCTTAAGCCCTGTAATGTTTTGTGCAAGAGACTCAAGTTCTTCGTGATAAAGCAAATACATATCTTTTTCGCCAACTTCTTTGAAGTTGTAGACACGTTTAATTTCCATTGGCTTTGTTTCAATCCATTCACCGTTTTCCCAATATCTTCCGTTAGCAGAAACTTCGCGGATATTGATTTCAGGGTTAAAGTTTGTTGCAAATGGATAGCCATGGTCTCCGCCATTACAGTCAAGGATGTCGATATATTCAATTTCATCAAATTGATGTTTAAGTGCATATGCAGAGAATACACCAGTTACACCTGGGTCAAAGCCGCTGCCTAAAAGAGCAGTAATGCCAGCTTTTTCGAAGCGCTCACGGTATTCCCACTGCCATTTGTATTCAAATTTTGCAGTATCTTCTGGCTCATAGTTTGCTGTATCCATGTAGTGTGTCTTTGTTGCAAGACATGCATCCATGATCGTTAAATCTTGATACGGCAATGCCAAGTTCATCACGATGTCAGGCTTTACTTCATTAATTAAAGCAATTAACTCTTCTACATTATTTGCATCAACTTGTGCAGTTGTAATTTTCGTTTTACCGCCATCAAGTTTTGCTTTTAATTCATCACATTTTGATTTTGTACGACTTGCGATACAAATTTCTTCAAATACTTCGCTATTTTGAACACATTTATGGATGGCTACAGCTGCAACTCCACCACAACCAATAATAAGTGCTTTTCCCATTCTCCTATCTCCTAACTAAATAGATTTTTACAAGCATAGAGGAATTCCATAACAACCTTACGAGCGCTCAATAGGTTATCTCTTCGATTGTCTGTAGGAAAAAGATTATTGTTATAACCCCTCAAAAAGTTTTTAAACATACAAAAAAAGCAAGTGAAAAAACGCTTTGCCGCGCACAACACTTGCTTTTGATATAATCATCATTATTAAAAAGCATAAAGATATCCATGGCAATGCCATGTGCATACCTTCCCATAAAAGTCAAAAAGACGTTATGGAATAAAGCTCTTTAATATTCAAAATATATCATAATATGATCAGAGTCTATATAGCAAATAAATACTTTTACCACTCTTATTGACCGTTTCACAAGTTGTGTGCATGCGCACTGGTTGTAAAGTAACCAACTTATAAAATTTGAGCTTTTAACTCAATCAATAAGGCAACTAAAGTCGCCAATCGGCTTTTGACCCGGCTGTCCGTATGGCCTTAACTTCTTTTAGGAAGTGGTCAAAATTATCTGCTTGGAAAGACTCTAAATTTTGAATATTAGCCTTCCAATTAACGCTCCTCTTATATTATCAGCATAAAATATAAATAGCAATAGAAAAAATAAAGTTATTTTTTTACACCTCTAAAAGCTGGCAAATTCATCATATGCACTTCTAATTCATTTGGTGATTACAATCTTAATATAGTGTCATCACACCAATATAAGTGTACGAATAGTTTTGAGAGAGTACACCCCATACTATGGAGTCCAAAAATCGTGCAGACACTGGGGTTTTTATAATGAAAAAATTCTTTGAATATCATTCGAAACTTGATTTATTTCGTCCTTTTTCAATTGAGCATATCCTTACAATAGCCATTATCGTTACTATAAGTCTGCTTCTTTTTATTTATCGAAATAAATTGGAAGGAAGGCGGAAGTTCGTTCGCTATACCCTGGCATTTATCATCCTAATAGCCAACGTTTGCTATCATCTTTGGCTTGTAAGTGAGCATGCTTGGTCAATGAAAAGGGCATTGCCGCTTCAGCTTAGTGATCTTTCTGCACTTCTTGCGGTCGTGATGCTCTGGTCGAGAAGTGATCGAATTTTTCAATTTATGTATTTTGCAGGGTTAGGAAGTGCGATCCAAGCGATTGTTACACCTGATCTTTATCATTTTTCATTTCCTCATTTTTTATATTTCCAATCGTTTGTTTCACATGGAGGAGTGGTACTGGCATGTTTGTTTATGGTCGTTGCCTTCAGTTGCCGTCCATCCATACGTTCTTTGTGGGTGAGCGTTCTTATCGTCAACCTTTATGCTCTTGTTGTTTTTTTCATTAATAAACGATTGGATTCCAATTACATGTACATGATGAAAAAAGCGGGGATGAATACGATTTTAAATCTTCTCGGGCCCTGGCCGTGGTATTACCTCTCAGTTGAAATGGTGATGATCGTAAGTTTTTTTATTCTATATAGTCCGTTTTGGATAAAAAGAAAATTTGAGAAAAGGAAAACTGCTTTTTAAATTCTTATGGATGTGTGCTTGGCGCATATCTTTTTTTATTATAACTCTCGCTGTCTTCTTTTACCTTGTACCTATTTTTCGTATTCCTTTGTCATTATGGGCTAGTAACACTCACTCTCCTTTTAAGGTCACATAAGATATTGCAGACATGAAAAACTTGATAAAAGGTAGTGATACATTCTGCATCTTATCTTATTATCCGGCGGATCAGGAAAGAGGCTTTGGCCTTTATCCGATGATTCACGCTCAAAACAATTTTTAAAACTATTGCCTTCGGACCAAAAGCCGAATCAGCACATTTCAATGCTTCAGCGTATTTGGCAGCAGCTTCAAAGAGTAAATCTTGCAGAAAGTACAGTTGTATCTACAAGCAAATCACAAATTGATATGATTCATAGCCAAATAGGCACCAGCGTTCCTTTAGTCCTTGAGCCTAGCAGACGAGATACTTTTCCGGCTATTGCATTATCATCCATCTATTTATATTCAATGAAGGATGTAAAGCAGGAAGAGATTGTAGTAGTGATGCCCGTAGATTCATTTGTAAAAGATGACTTCTTTCATTACGTTAAGGCCTTGGAAAAAGTTGTACAAGATTCCAATGCTGATCTCTCATTAATTGGAATTAAGCCGACATTTCCTTCAGAAAAATATGGGTACATTGTTCCTTCTGCTATTAATGAGGCGAAGCATGAAAAAATTTTTCAACCTGTACGATATTTCAAAGAAAAGCCAACAGTTGAACAGGCAAAACAATTAATGTTTGAAGGCGGGCTATGGAATAGTGGAGTATTTGCATTTAAATTATCTTTCATCATAAATAGTTTGAAAGAGCGAGGGCTCCCCTTAAATTATTTCGATTTGGTAAAAGCATATGCGGGGTTACCAGCAAGGAGCTTTGATTATGAAGTAGTAGAAAAAACAAAGAATATCGTTGTCAGTGCCTATCATGGTGAATGGAAGGATCTTGGTACATGGAATACGCTTACAGAAGAAATGGATGCAGCCTTAATTGGTAAGGGAACGATGAGTTCTGATTGTAAAAATGTTCATATCATAAATGAATTAGATATCCCTGTATTTGTAATTGGGCTATCAGACTTAATTGTAGCCGTAAGCCCGAATGGTATTCTTGTTTCTGATAAGAAAGAAAGCTCGAGAGTCAAAGAGATAGCGAATCAATTTGAGAATAGAGCGGAGGATATGGAAGCCCATTGTAATCATTCAACTGAAAGAAAAGAAGGGAATGAAAATGATTAAATCAACAGAATATGTTACAATTGCCATTCTTGCTAAAGATAAAGCACATCACTTGCCATTATATTTGGATTTAATTGAAAACCAAACATATCCTGCTTCTAAAATCAAGCTATATATACGTACCAATAACAATAAAGATCATACTGCAGAAGTACTCGAAAATTGGATTGAAAAAGTAAAAGATAAGTATTCAGAAATTTATTATGATGCAAGCGATGTTGAAGAACCTGTCCATGAATACGGCCCGCATGAGTGGAATTCAATAAGATTCAAGGTACTGGGGCGTTTGCGTCAGGAATCTGCAGATTGGGCACGCAAAAAAGGAACCCACTATTTTGTTGTTGATTGTGACAACTTTATAGCACCTGAAACCCTTGAAAGGCTGCTCCATACTGGATTACCTGTTGTTGGGCCGCTCTTGAGAAACGGTGATGACCCAAATAGTTATTATTCCAACTATCATTATCTTACAGATGAAAATGGATATTATAAAGATTCAAATTACTATTATGAAATTTTATATGGGAAAATTAAAGGATTAATTGAAGTAGAAGTCATCCACTGCACTTATTTGGTTCGGAATATAGTATTGGACAAAGTCTGCTATGACGATGGAAGCGGAAGATATGAATATGCAATCTTTAGCGATGTGTTACGAAAATCAGGTATTCCACAGTATATCGACAATCGGCATGAATATGGAAAACTCACTTTTTCGTGAGATTTAAACAAGAACCTTTGAAGAATGATCAAGGGTTCTTTGAAGTGTTTGATGGGATTTGAACAAGGGGATCACTCTATTAAAAAACTCAAAAAAACAGAAAAAATATTTTATTTCATAAACTATTGATAAAAGAAATTTTTTTTCATATAATCAAAGTACAGTACTGAAAGGGCTTTCAACAAAAATGTTCAGTCCAATCAGTAAAATAAAGTATTTGGTGGAAAGATATATTCTATACATCTTAATCAATTGAGAAATTGATAAGCTTTACAACAAAGGGGGAAGGTTAAAAGATGTATCATTTAATTATTACTTTATTAGCCATTATTGTTGTTATTTTAGGCGTTTCGTGGTTTAAATGGCATGCATTTATTAGTTTGACAGTTGCCACCATATTTCTAGCTTTATTTTCTGGTTTATCAATGGATAAAATCGTTAGCGGGTATGAAACAGGCGTTGGCGGAACGTTAGGCCATTTAGTTGGAATTTTAGCATTGGGAACGATCTTAGGAAAAATGATGGCAGAGTCAGGCGCTGGAATCCAAATCGCTGATTTCTTTATCAAGAAATTTGGTGTCAAAAAACTTCCTTGGGCCATGATGTTAGCTGGTTTTATTATTGGGATACCTGTATTCTTTGAAGTAGGAATATTAATTATCCTTCCATTGGTCATTTCGATTCATAAATCTTCAAAACAAAATATTCTATTGATCGCACTTCCTGCAATCGCTGGATTATCGATTGTTCATGGTCTTGTACCACCGCATCCAGGAGCAGTTGCGGCGATTTCGATTTATAATGCAAATCTTGGAAAAGTCCTTTTATATTCACTTATCATTGCAATCCCATCCGTAATCCTAGGTGGTCCGATTTTTGCAAAGTGGGTTCATAAACGCGTCATTCCAGAAGGCGAACCTGAACTAATTAGAATCAAGGTTCCTAAAAAATTACCAGGCACAGGGATTTCATTCTTAATCATTTTATTACCAGTTATCTTGATTATTTTCTCATCCTTTGCACCTTATTTTGGATTCTCTGCAGGTGTAACAAAGTTTTTAAGCTTTATCGGCAGTCCGTTAATTGCATTATTACTTTCTTGTTTTGCGGCGTTTTATTTCCTTGGCATTCGTCAAGGTTTTAATAAAAATGAAATTAAGAAATTTACAGAAGAGTGCCTGCTTCCAGTTGGTTCAATACTCGCCATTATTGGTGCTGGCGGCGGCTTCAAACAAATCCTGATTGATAGCGGCGTGGCTACCACAATTGCAGACATGTCACACCATATGAACCTTTCACCACTTGTATTAGCATTTATTATCGCAGGCCTAATTCGAATAGCGACTGGATCAGCAACCGTTGCTTTAACTACTGCTGCAGGAATAGTAGCACCAATTGTTAAAAATATGACTGGCGTAAACTTGGAACTGCTAGTAATCGTAACGGGTGCAGGTTCATTAATGTTTTCACACGTTAATGATGCCGGTTTCTGGATGGTGAAAGAATACCTGGGATTAAGTGTTAAAGAGACATTTAAGACTTGGACCGTTTTGGAAACGATCTTATCCTTTGTCGCCTTTGGGTTTGCTTTAATCGTCAATATGTTTGTTTAAAAAATAAACTCCCTCAATGATTATTGAGGGAGTTTCATTATGGTGTATCGCAGGATATTTAATCTGTTTTTTTTGAATGAAGAAGCATAAAACATATAGCATCTATCAGGCATATTTGGGCAATCTGAGAGGAAAAGGGTGCAGTGAAGTATTCTGTTTGTTCGGAATCAGTATATAGTGACACATCAACGTTTAAACTAATAGTTGATTTAGGATTACTAGTTATTCCGATTGTTTTGGCACCGGTTTCATTTACAATTTTTAAAATTTTAAGTGCGTCTTTATTGGAGCCAGAATGAGAAATAAAAATGGCAAGGTCATCTTCGGTTAATTGTGATGCAGACATTGATTGCAGTTTGGTGTCCAAAAAAGCACAGGCTCTAATGCCAGTGTTGACAAACTTTTGCAAAGCATCCATGACGACAATAGAAGAAGTTCCTGTACCGTACAATTCAACTCGTTTTGCTTGCAAAATTAAATCAATGGCATTTTTGATTAAGTCATTATCCAGCATTTGAATCGTGTTTTGTAACGCTCTTATATTGGACGTAAAGATTTTTTCTGTCAGTGCCTTCTCACGATCTTTTTTATCAGTTTCTTCAGTCACTATTCGAATAGGTGTTGAAATTTCTGAAGCAAGAGCAATTTTCATTGCTTGAAAGCCCTTAAAACCAATGTGTTTGGAGAATCTAAACACTGTGGCATCAGCAAGATTTAAATCGTCAGCTACTTCGTTGATGGTACGATGGATAACAAGTTCGGGCTTTTCTAAAATATAATCAGCAATTTTTTTTTCTTTTTCGCTAAATTTATGATAGGAGGAACGTATGGCCCCTAAGCAATTAAGTGACATGAGAAACTTCCCTTTCCTAATAATACTAAATTTAGTATAGCATAAATGAAATTTAAAAAAATTTTCTCGCAAACGTTTCCATATAAAAAAATATTTCGTATAATAGTAGGAGGGGGATGAAAATTTTTTTCATAGAATTCTTGGATTTAAAAAGTATATAGAAGATGGTCTATTAAGATTAATATTTTCATTATAAACATCATTGGGTTAAACGAGGAGGAAGAAAAATAATGAAAACAAAATATGTGATCGGAGTCGATATTGGTACAACGAGCGCAAAGTCAGTCCTTTACGCAAAAGATGGAACGGTTATTGCGAATCATGGGATCGAATATCCATTGTATTCTCCAACGCCGGAGACAGCCGAACAAAATCCAGCCGAAATTTTTTCAGCAGTGCTCAATACAGTCAAACGAACGATGCAAGTAAGCAATGTGGACCCTAATGATATCCTTTGTGTTTCTTTTAGTTCAGCGATGCACAGTGTGATTGCGGTTGATGAAGAAGGAAATCCTTTAACCGAATGCATTACATGGGCAGACAACAGGAGTTCGGATTGGGCTGAAAAAATAAAAACCGAAATGAACGGGCATGAAATTTACTTACGTACTGGGACACCCATTCACCCGATGGCCCCGCTGGCAAAATTAGTGTGGCTTAGAAACGAATACTCTGAACTATTCTCTAAAACCTATAAATTTATTTCGATAAAAGAATATATTTTTTATAAGCTTTTTGGAAAATACGTCATTGATTACTCAATTGCTTCATCCAACGGTTTATTTAATATCTATACCCTATCATGGGATGAAGAAGCTCTCAAAGTGGCAGGAGTGACACCAGATCAACTATCCGAACCAGTTCCAACGACCTATCAATTGACTGGGCTTGACGAAAACTATGCGAAGGAAATGAACTTACTGCCATCAACACCTTTTGTAGTGGGTGCAGGAGATGGCGTGTTATCCAATTTGGGTGTAGATGCCATTGAACCCGGTGTCGTTGCTGTTACGATTGGGACAAGCGGTGCGATCCGTGCGGTGTCCGATAAGCCGATTACAGATCCGAAAGGAAGAATTTTTTGTTATGCGTTAACGGAAAATCATTGGGTGATCGGGGGGCCCGTAAATAATGGTGGAATGATTTTCCGCTGGGCGAGAGATCAGTTGGGGGAAGTAGAAGCTGCAGCAGCGAAACGTCTGGGGAAAGATCCATATGATGTTCTCACCGAAATTGCAGATCGGGTCACACCGGGTGCAGACGGATTGTTGTTTCATCCTTATTTAGCAGGGGAGAGGGCACCATTATGGGATTCCAACGCAAGAGGTTCTTTTTTTGGACTGGGGATGCATCATAAAAAAGAACATATGATTCGCGCAGTTCTTGAGGGTGTTATTTTTAATTTATATACAGTCCTTTTAGCTTTGGAGGAATTAATCGGAGAGCCTAAGAAAATTCATGCGACTGGCGGTTTTGCGAGGTCAGAGCTTTGGAGACAAATGATGGCAGACATTTTTAACCAGGATGTTTACATTCCTGAAAGTTTTGAAAGTTCTTGTTTGGGTGCTGCTATTTTAGGATTATATAGTCTTGGTGAAGTTGAATCCTTAAATGTTGTATCTGACATGGTAGGGGCAACCTTCCACCACACACCAAATAGTGAGCACGTCGCTATTTATGAAGATTTAACACCTATATATATTAGTGTCTCCAGACAACTTCAACAAGAATATGAAAGTATTGCAGCTTTTCAGAAAAAATGGGTATAAAAAGACCAAAAAGCGATCGGATACAACGATCGCTTTTTCTGCGTATTTGCCTGCTTTTATCCAATTAATTTAATTCCGCTAATAATAATGATAACAGCAATGGCAGAGCGTAATGGTTTTGTTGGAACTTTTGCAGATAACGTACTTCCAAGAAGAACGCCGGGAATGGAGCCAATTAGTAGATTTCCAACCAGAACGTAATCTACAGTGCCAGCACTGGCATGAAGAAGACCCGCAACAGTTACAAGCAGAAAAGCATGGGCAATATCTGTACCAACTAATTCCGATGCTGTCATTCTAAAAAGATATAACATGGCCAGCGCAAATAAAGATCCCGAGCCAATAGAGGTTAGACCGACAATGAAACCAAAGAATGCACCGATAAAGATAATGAGCCCGCGCTTTTCTTTAATCGGCTTTAACTGCCAGCGGTTTGGCCTTAATTTTTTATCAAAGAAGGTTTTAATCAAGATGGATATTGCCACTAGAATGAGAATAAATCCAAGAGAATGCTTGATAATCTGATCCTGATTATGAAAGGCGGAATTGAAATACTGCAGAATAAAGATTGCGGCAGCGGCACTTGGAACACTGCCCATTGCCAGATATTTTGCCAATTTAAAATTAATCGTTTTTTGTTTCCAATGTTGAATGACGCCAAATAATTTCGTAATAGAGTTATAAAATAAATCTGTACCGACCGCAATGGACGGGTTAATTCCAACCATTATAAGGACAGGAGTTAAAAGGGCAGCACCCCCAACACCCGTGAGTCCGACTAAAAATCCAACTAACAAACCCATTAACGCAATACCAATGCTCATAGACTCATTCTCCCTTATATCCAAGTAAATATATATGAATTATAGAATTAAGTGGATAAATTGTAAATAAGTTTTTGAAAAATTGCATGAACTTTTAATGGCTAGGAGCTATTTTACAAATAAAAAAAATCTTGTAAATATGTTAATAAAGGATAAAATAATGTGAAAAAGAAATGGGGCGGGTCATCAATGGAAGAAATCAGCTTAGAAGAATTTATCAGCAGTCTTGATGAATCCTATCGAAAGGTATTCGAGCTTTTGGAAGATAAAACATACATCCATTTTGCAAAAGATCTTGTGCCAATGATGAAAGAGAAAGGATTAACAGCCGAAACCATTCTTTTTGATGAAGAAATTAAAGCGAAGGTTGACCCATTCATTGATGGAAACGAAGACAAACTTCTTGCCATTGAAACATTACTTAAAGGATTTGAACATCTGGAAAATTACTTAGGATCATATGATAGTGAGAAAATAAATATTGGGTTTGAAGATACAGCATCTAAAATGGTGACCTATTACATGATTCAATATATCCTAACAAAAAAGGCAAAGAAAAATGTTCAATAATGTGGATATATGAAAAGCCCGTGCAGGCAATTAGTACCTGTACGGTTTTTCATGCTGTTGAGAAATGGAGCATCTTTGGACAGTGGAAGGCAAATTTGCGTTAGCGGTGTCCGAAGTAAAGGCTTCTTTGGACAAAGGGTCCCGAAATTCGCCTTGTGTTGTCCGAAGTTAGGTCATCTTCGGACAAAGAACCCCAAAATTACAGCAGCGGTGTCCGAAGTCAGAGCAGCTTTTCTTAAAAATAAGTTTCTCGGCACTCTGAAAAACCGTGCAGGCTATTAGTACCTGTACGTTTTTTTTCTATAACTCACTGATTTTAGAGACAGTTAAAAAAAATTGACCATAATCAAGGTTGGGGATCCCTTACCGCAGTATTCTTAATTTGTACTTGAAAAACAACTTTTAATGAGAATGATTATCAAACGTTTCGAGCAGTAAAAAAATTAATTTAATGATCATTAAGTACTGAAGTTTAAAAAATAGGGGGCTATCATATGGAACATTTATTACCAGCATTTGAACTATTAGAACAAGGTAAATTTGAAACAGAACTTTCTAATATAAAGGTATATAAACGGTCATTTACAAAATTTGAAACCGCTTCACTTGTCATGGTGAGAGACCAATCATCACAATGGCTGCTTGCTTTGGGGCACGGCAAAATAATGGATGAGTTAGAAGGGACCCTCATTCAAGAAGGTAAAAAAGTTTGTCCTTTATCCCACAAAAATCGTTTAGTGCTAAACCGTTACTTTGATTACACAGTTCCACAAGCATTCGGGACGAACGTTGCGACAATGGGTTTAGGTGATCGTTTAGGTTTAGCTTCACCTGGGCACATCGAGGCTATTCGTAATAAGCCGATTAAACCAATTCTTGCTCAACAAAGCATTCGCGAATTGACGCTCACAGGAAGAACGATGGATGATGTAATTGATGCAGCAAGTTTTGCTGTTTTTCAAGAAGGGTATAAAGGTGGATTTGGTGCCGATGGTGACCATTTAAAGAAAGAATCGGATATACAAAGTGCATTGGAACACGGAATGACCATGTTAACATTAGATTGTACAGACCAGATTCATCTAGAAATTGAAGGCGCTTCATTAGAAAAAATTGAAACTGAGTATAATCAATTACCCGAGAAAACCCAAGATTATTACAAACAGCATTATTTAAATAAAACCTTTGAATTAAATGGGTTTTCACTCACTTTCGATAAAGGTTCTCTAATGAAAAATGTAATGCTGTACCATGAAGCCGTTTCTTATATGATTCATGTTTATCACAATTATATAAAAAAAGCGGGTCATAAAGTTGATTTTGAGGTATCGATTGATGAAACGACAACAACAACAACGCCGCTTACGCATTTCTTTGTTGCTAACGAATTGGCGCTTGCCGGTGTCAGAGTAGCAAGCCTTGCACCTAGATTCTGCGGGGAATTTCAAAAAGGAATTGATTACATTGGAGATCTCGAGCAATTTGAACATGATCTGAAAGAACATATTGTTATTGCCAAGCACTTTGGGTATAAATTAAGCATTCATTCAGGCAGTGATAAATTTAGCGTATTTCCTCTTATTGGAAAGCATACGGATGGAATCTTCCATTTAAAAACAGCTGGAACAAACTGGCTTGAGGCTGTAAGAGTAATTGCGGAAATGAAGCCAGAGTTATATCGAAAAATGCATCGATATGCATTTGAACATTTTGAAGAGGCACTAAAGTATTATCATGTTACTCCAGATTTAACAAATATCAAGGAGCTTGATAGTGTTTCGGATGAACAATTATCTGGCTATATGGATGATATTCATGCAAGACAAGTATTCCATGTTACCTACGGTATTCTATTATCTGCAAAAGATGACAACGAGAATTACCTATTTAAGGATGAATTCTTTGCTGCTCTTGTTGAACATGAAAATGACTACCGTAATGCGCTGGTACACCATATTGGCAGACATCTAGAATACTTAGGTTTTTAAGGAAGATTAATCATACTAAGGCTGAATCCGACTGGATTCAGTCTATTTTTTATGGACGGTTTTCGTTCGATCTTTCATACATCAATACCTATATTACCCATAACATGATAAAATAGTAGAAACAGTAAATAGTAGGTGGTTCTATGAGTAAATGGGTGTCACCAATTGAAAAACGCAATTTTCTTAAATGGTTTATCCAGCACCAACAGCTGAAACGTTTAGAAGCACGTAAGGTAATTGAATACATATTGAGTAATTTTCATATCCTTGAAAAAGTTTCTTTTACTGAGAAGATCATTTTAAAAGGAAGAACCATTGTGATCTCTAGCATGAATTCGGATGAACCTGGATTTTTGTTTTACGTTAACCAACAAAAAACGGAAGAAGTATCAAAGGCACTTGGGGACCTCATGATGAATCCCTATGAAAATGTATATATCGTGTTTCATTTTAGCGGGAAAATGCTCAATCATCGGTACTTAAGCCTTGTAGAAAACCCAGTATTTGAAAATATTAAACAGTATGAACGATTCCAGAAGTATGAAAAAGAAGCAGATGTTTTAATTGAAAAAATTATGCTTGAAAAAGAGATAGAAATGATAAAAAAACAGATTGATGATGCACTGGATCAGATGGATTCAGAATTATTTGGCAGATTAACTGCAAGGCTGAATGAGCTAAATAAACAACAGAACGGTTAGATGAAAATTTATCAATAATGGAAAAAGCCTTGTTTAAGCAAGGCTTTTTTGGACTCCCCTGATATAAAATAGAACTATAGCCTGTTCCTTTTATTCCTTTTTGAAACCTTCTCCGAGCACCTCTGCAGCATCCATGACAACGACAAATGCGGATGGATCGATATTCTTTACTAGTTGTTTTAATTTCGTGAACTCCGTTTGATCAACGACACACATGAGGACAGGGCGTTCATGGTCTGTAAATCCACCATATGCTGATAGTTTTGTTACTCCACGGTCAATTTGATTAAAAATCCCTTCACGAACTTCATCTGGTTTGCTGCTGATAATCATGGCCGTTTTTGAACGCCCAAAACCAACCTGGACAAGGTCGATTGTTTTACTTGTTACATATAAACTAATTAGGGCGTAGAGTGCTTTTTCAATATCAAAAACAAATGCTGCTGTGACCACAATCATTCCGTCAATCAAGACAACACAAGTTCCAAGTGTCAGGCCTGTATATTTATGGATGATTTGTGCAGCAAGGTCTGTTCCACCCGTTGATGCCTTTCCGCGAAAAACAATCCCAAGTCCAAGCCCGACACCAGCCCCGCCAAATAGGGCACCAAGTAAGGGGTTATGGGTCCACGGGTCAATATTCTTTGTTAAAATGACGATAAACGGCAAAAAGATTGTCCCGACCAATGTCTTAACTCCAAATTGTTTTCCTAAGAAAATAACTCCTGCGATAAATAAGGGGATATTGAAGGCCCACTGAACATAGGCGGGCTCCCATCCTGCTACACTATGTAAGATTGTACTAATACCGCTTACCCCGCCCGAAGCAATTTGGTTTGGAAGTAAAAAAACATTAAACGCAAATCCGATAATGGCTGAGCCGATCAAAATATAGATGTATTCAGCAGTAACACCACTTATCGTGCTGTTGCTGTGATTTTGTCTTCGTTTCATGCAATTATTTCTCCTCTATATTTCTATTCATTTAGTCTCAATACTAGTTGGAGCATGATCTGGACTTATACATAAAAAAAGATTATAGCATGATAGTAATATAATGTAAAAAAATCTTTTAAAAAAAAGAGCCGAAGCTCTTTTTTTAAAACTGACCATCTGCTCAGTTATCGGCAGTAATAGGTTTGGCTCGGTCAAACGGATACTAAAGTGGTGGTTCCAAAGCTTTGGCTAACCATCTCTTCAAGCATTCCAGTTGTAACCGATTTTGGCCGTTCAATTGGATAACCAAGTGCACGATCCCAGGTAATGTTGGCAAGTACCCCTAAAGATCTACCAATTCCAAATAATACAGTATAAAAATCATATTCTTTTAGCCCATAATACCACTGAATAACTCCACTCTGAGCGTCTACATTTGGAAAAGGATTTTTCGCCTTTCCTGCTTCTCTTAATATATCTGGTACTACAGCGTAAAGTTTACTTACCAACTGAAATAGTTCATCATTAGGTAAATATTTTAAGCAATATTCCCTTTGGGCAGTATATCTTGGGTCGGTTTTACGAAGCACCGCATGCCCATATCCAGGAATAACCTGACCCGAATTTAACGTATCCCAAACGGCATCTTTTAATTTTTCCTCTGTAGGAACTTTCCCTCCAAGCTGTTTCATGAAATTCTGAATCCAGCCTAATACTTCTTGGTTTGCTAATCCATGCAAGGGACCGGCTAATCCATTAATTCCAGCAGACAAGGATAAATAGGCATCAGAAAGTGCTGAAGCAACTAAGTGTGTTGTGTGTGCTGAGACATTCCCGCTTTCATGGTCTGAATGCAGGATAAAATACATTCTGGCTACTTCGTCATAGGGGTCACCAATTCCCATCATGTGTGCAAAGTTTCCGCCAAAATCCAGATTTTTATCAGGTTTAATAATATCGCCATTTTTATATTTCAGTCGATAAATATAAGCGGCTACTTCTGGAAGTCTAGAGATTAAGTTTAATACATCTTCATACATATACTCCCAAGAATTAAACTTATTGATTAATCCCATTTTATAAGCGTTTGCGAAAACGCTTTCATTTTGCATAGCAAGAATCGCAGTTGAGAACATTGTCATCGGATGTGTTTCTTTTGGCATTGTATTTAATAAATCAAATACATAACTTGGAACATACGAACGTTTCTTAAATTCTTCTACGACTTCTAAAGCTTGTTCTTTCGTTGGGATTTCACCAGTTAATAATAAATACATGAAGCCTTCAACAAATGGATAGCCCTTACCATCAGGCTTTGGAAGCTTTTCCATTACTTCATTAATGGTATAGCCTCTAAATCTAATTCCTTCATAAGGATCCAAATAGGAAATATCTGTAACTAATCCTTTTACCCCACGCATACCCCCGATTGCCTGAGATACAGTTACTTCCCCAATTTTTCGATCCCCGTAGTTCTTTAACAGATTTGTCATTCTTGGACGATGTTCTTCAACTTTTGTTCGTAAAACTTCTTTTAAGCTTGACATAGAATCCCCACCCCTATTGACATATTACATATACTAAATTATCACTTAATTCGAAATATTTCAGTGACCTTTCACACAAAAGCCTATTAATAACTTAACGAAAAAACTATTGGATAGGTTTATTGAGCGACTAAAGTAACTTAGAAGAATAATGTTTCAATAATAGCATGATTAATGATAGGCCAGTACCAGTTTGGATTAACTTCAAGGTGGTACTGGTCCTTTTTGCAATAAAAGAATAATTACAAATTTTTCTTTTGTTATAGAATTTTAACAATTTAGTTAAGAGTTAAAAATTCCAAATGAATCGACAACCTTTTAAAAATGGCTTGTCTATAATGACAACTACTAATGGAAATACAGCTAGATAAAAAAATGAAGGAGGATGACAAATGGTATTTAAAACACTATTAAAATTATCACTTCTTTTACTTTGTTTAATGCTTATTTCGGCTTGTGGCTATATGAAAGACATTAAAGAAAAAATGCCAGTTAAAACTCGAACTGAAGAACCTGCTAGTACGACAATCGATGGGAAAGTAAATTCAGTCGATGAATCTACAGAAAAGGATGTAAACTCAGATCAATTTTCTAATACACAAGTTCCTCCTAAAGGTTCAACTAATCAATAATACAGTACAATGCTAGCTAAGTAACTAAAACAAATCTGGGTTTCTAATAAAAAGATTATACCCACTTTAAGGAAGGGAAGGTGAATTTCCATGAAGAGTTCCCGCAGAAAACAAAAAATGAAACGTAATTTTTTAGAGAATTATTTGAAAAATAAATTTACAAAGTATTTTGGAATCCGCGGTCTTGTGAACAAGCTAATGATTGCCGTCCTTACTTACTGGTAACCATGAGATAGAGAGGTGTTTGAAAATGAAAAGTTTACTTCGACAGGCAATTCAAATACAAAAGCAAAATTTAATAAATAGGCTAATACAATCAGGAATTTATAAAAAGAATGATACACATCTTTACGAATTGACTTTGAGTGAACTTGAAAATGAATTTAAGTATATAAAAAAAGATAGTTTGGAAACAAAGAGAGGTTAGAAAGGCAAAAAGACGGGCTAATATAGACTTCTTCGAAATAGGGTATAATTCCTTAGTAATATAGGAATTTTGAAAACAATAAAATAAGCCATTAATGGATCAGTTTGGTCAATGGCTTATCTAACTTTTTAAATTTCGTTAACTTTATTTAAAAATTACACTTCTTTCAAAATGTTAAGGAAATTTAACAATTTTTTTAATTATAGTAATTTCTTTATAAATCGACAACTTTTTAAAAACGGCTTGTCTATAATGACAGTAGCTAATGCAAATCAGTTATATACATCAGTTTATTACTAATGAATGAGGTACTAATATGTTGACTCGATACAAAAAGTTGTTTGATAAAATAGCTATGGGCTTGTTGTCTTTTATGCCGAACCAAAAAGACCTGAAAAATCTTCAGATGACTATGAATCAGTATAAAACAGATCAAGAACACCAACTCTATTTGTGGAAAGAGGAGGAAGGAATCATTGGACTAATTGGTGTTTTATTTGTAGACCAGCACCTAATCCAGATAAAACATATTTCAGTAAGTCCTTCCCATCGCGGTAATGGTATCGGTAAAAAAATGATTAGAGCCTTAAAAGAATTCCACCAGGATTTTCGTTTCATTCCCGATGAAAATACAGTAGCGTTTTTCAATAAATGCGATGAAAATCAATATGTGCCAGCCGATTTGTCGGAAGCACTTGTATGAGAATAAGGTATAATAATCCAATAAATTACATAGAGATATATTCTTGGCATGTCATCAAAGGATGGCGTGCTTTTTATTTTATAGTGGTCAATGGCAATAATTTTGTCCCGATTAAATGATTTTTTTCCTAAAATTGTTTACTGATGAATAAATCATGTTATTTTCTAATTGCATATACAACTTGTTTATACTTATAATTAAAAAATATGTTTGCTAAATCATCAATGTTTGAATGTGTATTTAAATATTGATGATATTGCAATAAAGAAACTGGGAGGTTTAAAGATAATCACGGCAATACCGATCTTGTCCTGAGTGGAAGAATAATGTGATTTGAACAAACCACTTTTTTCAAAAATGAGATTGTGGGAGCAAAAGATATATATATTATAGAAGGAAGTGGGGAAAGAAATAAAATGAAACAATACAATACACGTGCTATTATGGCTTCATTACTTATCTGCGGCTTCGTTGGTATGTTCAGTGAGACAGCTCTTAATATTGCGATTAGTAATTTAATGGATGTATTCCAAATATCAGCAGCCACAGCACAGTGGCTGACGACGAGTTTTCTGCTAACGCTCGGCATTTTGATGCCAATGACAGGACTCTTGCTGCAATGGTTTTCAACAAGGCAATTGTTTACCATTTCTCTTACAAGCTCGATTGTTGGTACATTGATTGCAGCACTCGCATTCAAGTTTGAAATTCTTATTGCTGCTCGTATTCTGCAGGCGGTTGGTATGGGATTGTTGATCCCGCTCATGTTCAATACGATTCTCGTTGTTTATCCACCAGAGAAGCGCGGGGCTGCGATGGGCTTCGTCGGGCTTGTGATTATGTTTGCTCCAGCGATCGGACCGACTGTAGCTGGTCTCTTAATCCAATATTTAACATGGCATTATATATTTTGGCTATCACTGCCGTTTTTGATCATTGGGTTGTTAGTAGGGTTGAAGTATTTGGAAAACGTCACAGAAGTCACGAAACCCCGTATCGATCTATTTTCAGGGGTATTATCTACGCTCGGCTTCGGAGGAATAGTCTTCGGTTTCAGCAAGGCAGGTGAGGGTACGGTAGGATGGACCAACCCGGTTGTGGTTATTTCAATCATCATCGGGCTAGTAGCGCTCGTGCTGTTCACGTTGCGGCAGAAGGTTATGCGCGAACCAATGATGGATCTTCGCGTCTTCAAGTATCCGATGTACAACGTGGGGCTTCTATTGGTATTGACATGTATGATGATTATCTTGTCTACGATGATTATTCTCCCAATGTATCTTCAGAACGGTATGAGACTATCTGCGTTCACAGCAGGACTTATGTTATTGCCGGGCAGTGCGCTAAACGGCATCCTGTCGCCGCGAATGGGGCGTTTGTTTGACAAGTATGGGCCGAAGTGGCTAGTAATTCCCGGCCTCATTGTCGTGGCGATTACGGTATGGTTTCTCTCCAGCATATCGGTTGCGTCTTCAGTCGCCTTTATCGTCACCTTGCATATTGGATTAATGATCGGCATTTCAATGGTCTGGATGCCAGCGCAGACGAACGGCCTGAACCAACTGCCACCGGAGCTATACCCACATGGTACGGCAGTGATGAACACTCTCCAGCAGGTTGCAGGTGCGATTGGCACAGCAGTTGCAATTATTATCCTTTCAAGCGGGATGGAGAAGTATTTACACAATTCCTCCATGCCGACTAAACCTAGCGAGTTGGCTAACGCAATGACGTTGGGCTCGCAGAACGTGTTTCTGTTTGCGCTCACAGTGACGTTAATCGGTCTGGTTATGGCGTTCTTTATCCGCCGTGTTATCGTCAACCATCCGAATGCCGATTCGATGCATTAATATTTCAAGGGGCCTGTTGGCTCCTTTTTTTCTGTCTCGAAACATAGAAACATAGGGACGGACGGTTCTCTTGTTTTATTATTGAAACATCAGAACCCCGTCCCGATGTTTCTGATGTTTCTCAATCAAAACCTCCCCTGGTAGGGTGAAAGGATTCTGTCATGAAAATTAATTGATCAGAATAAATTCACAAAAAAGGGGGTGTCATCTTGTCTTTTATTCGTTCTTTAATACGACCATCTTTGTTTATGGTGTTTTTCCTTTTTATTTCTATATCGCTAATGGTCATTGATAACATTTTGAAACTTGGTCTTTCGAGTGAAGAGGGCATAAACATTTTTATAGTTCCTTTTAGTTTGTGCTGGTCATGGGTTATTGTACATACCGCATTAAGGAAGGATTTTCTTAAACGGTTTCTTTTAAGTAAAAAGAATATTCATTTAGCAATTTGTATTCCTATTTTAGTGGCAATAGTGATGGAGTTTGTATTAAATTTAGTACAATTTATTCCATTTTTGCTTGGTTATGATGTTATTAAGCCGGGAATAAATCAAGTAACAACTATAAAGGATTTTACTGAAATAGGATTAATATTCTCAGTTTCAGTAATAAGTCCCTTTAGTGAGGAATTTGTTTTTCGTTATTTACTATATGGGGGACTATCTTTAGCCATTGTTAAATTGGCAAAAGAGAATAAGTTGATAAAAAAGATTTACAATGAGTTGTTTATAAATAAAAATCAAATATATATATGGTCATGGATAATACTTACCAATATAGGCTTTGCAATGGCGCATGGCCCTAATTTACTAAGCTTTCCACTGTACTTTGTTCCTGGGATTGTTTTTTCAATAATGTTCTTAAGACTTGGATTCCTTGCAGCTTGGATATCTCACGGATCTTCAAATTTATTTTCATGGGTAGCTCATGAAATTATAGTTAACACACTATTCAAATAAATGCGCAGCCAATTTGGTTGCTTTTTTTTCGTTTCCATGACTTTTGTTTTTCAGTAAATGCTGTTAGGACGATTAGCACAGCTTTTTTGCATTGCCTTAGGAATCCAAAATAGGCACATCAATCAGTGTCAGCCACCTAATATGAATCATAATTTGTTGAAGAGAGTATATGATGAATCTGTTGTTCCGTTACACAAAACTGATAATTACTTCGTTCTACTCTCACATTGGCTGATGGGGTTATTTAGCTAAAATATTATAAAGGTGAGGTAAGTATGCAAAACTTTCAAAATGATTTACAGATGTTGGGCATGGATCACTACCAAGTTGGCAAAGCAATTCCAACCGATCCTCTTAGTCAACAATTTCTAGTAGATCCTCGGCGGTGTGGAGGTTGTGGTGGTGGCTTTCACTGCGGCGGTCATCACTGTGGAGGATTCCACTGTGGTGGATTTCATCGCTGCGGAGGATACAGATGCGGCGGTTGTGGCGGCTGTTATAGTTGCTATAGCTGTTATAGTTGTTACGGATCCACTGGAGTCATTGTTATATAGTAAAAGCCCCTACGTTGCCAATTCGTAGGGGTTATTAGCAGTTTCTAAAAATATAGTAAATAATAGACAAATATGTATTTTTATTCTATAATTATCATAGCGTAGAACATACATTCTTATTTTAGAATCGGAATTATTAAATACTATTTTGAAAATACCTTTTTATACTTACACCTACACCTATTTAAAATATAGTTTAAAACCAAAAACAAATTTGATTGGGGTGTGATAAAAGATGTTTCAAACGTACCAAACGAAACTCTGCAACATCCAACTGAATCGTGGATCTACATCTGATCAGTACCTCATAGAGTATGGAAAGTTTTTTGGAAAACTAGAACGCAAACTATTTGTTCAATCTCATATCAAGGGAATTCCCCCTTCCAATCTTAAAAAGACCTTTCTAAAGCAGTATGGCATTACGTCTCGTCAGTTTAACTCCATACGAATGCAGTTGGATGGAAAGGTCTCTTCTTTTTTGGAAAAAAGGGATTTGGATCTTCAAGATTTAGAAGCTAAAACCGTTCACCTGCAAAAAATCATTCATCAGAAAACAAATCAAACAGCAAAACTTCACCAAAAGAAACGAAGATTGAGAAACCTGCAACAAAAGCTTGAAAAGCTAAAGGTCGACCGTGACACAAAGAGAATCCGTATCTGCTTTGGTTCAAAGAAACTCTTTCATAAGCAATTCCATTTAATTGAAAATGAATACAAAGATCATCAACAGTGGAAGAACGATTGGGTCGAGGCAAGAAGCTCCCAATTTCTTGTGATCGGTTCTAAAGATGAAACCTTCGGAAACCAGTCTGCCACGTATAATGTAGAGAATACGCTCAGGTTACGAGTTGCCGATTGCTTCATTGGGAAATACGGGAAGTACATCGAGTTTCCATCCGTCATGTTCCCTTACGGACAAGAATGGTTGGATAAGGCGAAAATTCCCTATATGGGTTTTACTCGCAATGGGAAACCACAAAAATATTTTACTTCCATCACTTACCGTTTTATCAAGAAGGAAAAAGGCTGGTATGTATACGCAACAGTCGAAAGAGAAACTTCCCCAATCGGGACTTCCAATCGAAATGGATTAATCGGAATGGACCTCAATGCAGGATTCTTGGCGGTCTGTGAGGTGGACCGTTATGGAAATCCAATTCATCGATACACGATCAAAGTTCCGATGTACGGCAGAAGGAAAGAACAGGTCAAAGCCTCTTTAAGTGATGCAATAAAAGAAGTATTGAACGATGCGGTTCTGGTTCAAAAAGATATCGTGATTGAGAAGTTGAATTTTACCAGAAAGAAAACACAATTAAAGGAGATGGGTGCTAGCTATGCCCGCATGCTTTCGGGTTTTGCCTATTCATCCTTTCAAGCATTAATCGAAGCAAAAGCGAAAAAGGCAGGGGTGAAGATAAGGAGAATCAATCCCGCTTACACAAGCCAAATTGGACATATGAAATTTATGGCACGTTATGGATTAAGTTCTCACGAAGCAGCAGCATGTGTGATTGCCAGAAGAGGGTATTTTTTTAAACCAGAAAAAATAAAATATGATACCGTTCTCACTTTCCCCAAAGGACTTGATAGGAAACAATCAAATTTCAGTAAGTGGCGAACTCTTACAAACTATTACAAAAAAGAGTATGCATTCCAAGATAAAATTGAACTATTAAAAGCTGATCGATAAATAGCTTCAACTATAAAATTGGAGCAACGCTTCCTTTTTACCTGCAAGGAAGAAAAGGACCACGTACTCCAATTTGATTCCATGTACTTCATAACCAGTGCGGCTAACAGCCGATCCAGAGTGTCAAGAGATATCCTATGTCGTGAAGGAGTTAGAAGGAACAAATTCACTGAACTGCGATGGAGACGATTAAGTCAATTTTGGTTGGAAAACTCGATTTGTACAGATGTTTCCATTCTGGAATTAGGGCGTGATTCCCAAACGCAATTCGCAAAAAGCTCTGTTCGTTTTGCGTGCTAGTAAAGAATTAATTCTTTATAGAACATATGGACATATTTGTATATAAATGTCTATATTTTTAGGAACGGTTCATTATTATTCTCGCAATTTAACTACAATCATAAAAAACATGACCTAAAGCTAAAAGAAAACGCTATATCATGTGATTGTCCCGTAATAACAATGAAGATGACACTGATTATTCCGTGATCTTCAGCAATCGGGCCATTTTCTGGAATAATGAGTTCATAGAAAATCGTTATGGAAAGAAGAGATTGTGAGGATATTTAATTAAACGAACGGTTCAGTTTAGTCGAAACATTATAAAAAGACTCGTGATAAGTACCACCACAAGTCTTTATGTATGAAAATTTTAAAGAGTTTTAGTTTATACCTAACATCATTAAAATACAATTTGCTAATTCTTGTCCATGCATACCACACATAGTAATACATTGAGCTAAAGCTTGACCTATCATTATCGCACCTCCTATAAATTATATTTTAATTGTAATCTAAGGTTATGCAGAATTTATGGAGAAACCCAAGTAAGTTAAGTTAATTCACCATTTTTTCATAGTTGTGAAATAATATTTTAAAAACTATGGTTATTCCATGGAAGGGCGCGAAAACGCAACAACCTGGACTGTTTTTGAGCAGTCCATTTTTCTTGGTATTTAATTAGTAATAGGCAGGTTTGTGTAAGAAGGATTATTTATAAGGTTCAACGAAAATACCTTTTTATGGGGGGGATAAAGTGGAAACAAATGTTTTATTTTATAAAATTCAAAAGGGAACAATTACAACTGAAGATTATGTAAATTGGTCTTATAGTCAATTAGAGAAATATGTATCATCACCATCCTTAAATATTCTCTCTTCATTTTCGTTCGATGATAATCTATTTGAAGTGGAAATGTATTTTAAAAGAGCAATAGATGAGTTGGCAATAAACGAACCAACCTTTGATATATGTGCAAGGGCATATATAGGCTTTTTAGCAAATAAAATTAAAAAAGCTTATGAGCATACAGTAATATTCGATTTAGCTGATATGATTTTTCAAATTGCTGCTACGGAATTAGATAATGCAGATGACTTGTTTGCTTGGTTTGAAATTAGTGAAATGATTGATAGGCTTAATTATGATGATCAATCTTTTGTGTTGAATGAAGACGATTTAATTTCAAGGATAAAGAATGAGGCTGAAATCCTACAAAGGTATATTCATTAAATATTCCTTAATGAACGAAAGTGGCAATTGTTCAGTTAGGTCAGCTGCTTCTTAAGCTAACGGGTCAGGTTAGTGTAACAAGAACTCCGTCAAAATGGTGGTGTATATGGTAAAATTTAGCTGAGGAGGGGGTTGGAATGAATAAAGAAATTGAAGAAATCATTGTTAAATCTTTCTTTAACAAAAGGATTCAACAAAGGGTATTATTTGAATTATCTTCACCGAAAAAAAGATGGGACGCATTAAGAGGATTACGTCACAAATACTATGACACCCTTCGCAATGAGTTTATGATTGAAATTCCCGAACCTAATTCAAACTTTGAAAAGATAGCTGAAATGTTGAAAAATCACGGTGCTGGAGAGTTTTGTTACTCATTATCGGACTGTGAAGAAATTGATGGTAAAGAACTGCCCTTATTAACCGCACTAGAAAAGGCTGTTGGATACGGAATGCCGTCAATCATTTCTTGTATTTCAGGAAAGCTTGCTTATTTTGAATCTGAACAGAGTTACGGACCTCCACCAAGATTTATTTTAAAAAGACCTTAATAACAAAATGTGATGCATATTTTCACCAATAATTCTTATTCAGCTAACGGACACGATTGTAGGAAGATCATTGCTTTAATACAACTTTATTGTTACTTTATAAGAATATATGCTATATTTTAGATTCTACATAGTTTTATAAAATTGAGGTGTATTAAAATGAATAAAACAGAATTAGTGAAAGCTGTATCAACCCAAGCTGAACTGAAACAGCAAGATGCTGCAAATGCTGTGGATGCGATATTTGAAACGATTTCTAAAACACTTGCTAAAGAAGAAAAAATCCAATTAATTGGATTTGGTACCTTTGAAGTACGTGAGCGTTCAGCTCGAAAAGGGCGTAATCCACA
Source organism: Neobacillus sp. PS3-12 (assembly GCF_030915385.1). Taxonomy (GTDB): domain Bacteria; phylum Bacillota; class Bacilli; order Bacillales; family Cytobacillaceae; genus JAEVLT01. The sequence goes on from NZ_CP133268.1 coordinate 4,424,529, forward strand.
AACAGGTGAAGAAATAGATATTGCTGCTTCTAAAGTTCCAGCCTTTAAACCAGGAAAAGAATTAAAAGAAGCAGTTAAATAAAAATATTAATAATGTAAAATACTCTGGGATGAGGTTAAATCCAGAGTATTTTTTATTTAAAGTTATTAAATATAGCCTATTCGGAAAAGCACACTTTTACGATCGGGTGCTATCCATGAACAAGGATAAGCACCCGTTTTCCATTTTAGGGCCAGATTATGGAAGAAAGGATTGTAATTATATGCAATATTTTTTGCAAGTTTAAAATCAAGTATGGTGAACCTAATCTTAAGTAAATAAGGTGTTTGATGAAAAAAAAGGGAGACAATGCTTTGAGTGATATGCTCCCTTTAGTCTTATCGGCTTCATTGCCACTAGAATTTGTAAGGCGTTTCTTTTTGGAAATCACACCTAGATTAAGGAAAATTTTAGATATCTATCTCAATTTTCCTTCCTGGGTAGAAAGACAATTGCGGATCCAATTGATTTTCTTTTGCAGTTCGTACGCTGGGAGTAAGTCTAAAAACAACTGTATGACTCCCTAGAGAGGAGCGATATTTCTCAACATGGGACTGTGAAAGGCTTTCATCGTAGTCAGCCGGGCACGTACTTGTCCAGTATGGCTTGCATTGCCGCGGTAGCTTCTTTTAAATCAGTTACCGTTTCTAGTACTCCAAACAGCATCACACTCATGTAAGCAGTATCTGTCTTGGCGGGTATAGGACTTACCATGGTTCCGTAATCTTCTGATACTGTGAAACAGCAGTTGGAATTGGCATGAATCAAATCTATTTTTCTCCCTTGCGCAGCTCCATGAAAATACAAAGCTTCATTCATCCATATAAAATTCAAAGGAACAACATAAGGAATCTCCCCATCCGTTAATCCAAGGTAACCCGTCCGTGAGTGGTTTAAAAACTGTTCAATACGATTATCATCTGTACATATTAATTTTTCTTGGCGGATCTTATGCATTTTTCCATCCCATCTTTCTTTATAAATGATAAAATCATTTTAGAAAATTTCTGCACATGATAAAAGTGACAGAATTTAAAAAATCAATAGGGACAGATGGAGGATTAACAGTGGAACTTACCCCGTTTTTACACAAGGAGTTGCCAGAACCTTTATACAGTCAGTTATATCATTGGATTAAGAAGGAAATTGAAGAAGGCAGGCTCTTGCCAGGAAAGAAGATGCCATCAATTCGCCAGCTTACGACTCATTTAAAGGTCAGCCGGAATACGGTTGAGGCAGCATATCAGCAGCTACAATCAGAGGGATACCTCGAAAGTGTCCCCAAAAGTGGAATATGGGTAGCCGAGATTGAGAAGCCTCCACTACATCGGATTGTGGTGGAACATCCTATTATGTTGGAATGTAAGCCATCAAGCGAGGTCCTTGTGGATTTTGAATATGGGAATGTCGATCTTGACAAATTCCCCCTAAAGCAGTGGAAGAAATGTCTGTCAGATGCAGTTGATCAAGAGAACAGCTGGTTGTTTCAGTATAGTGAGAAACAGGGTGAATTTGCGCTGAGACGAGAGATATCAAACTATTTACTGCAATCCAGAGGTGTACGCTCTGCACCAGAACAGATTCTTATAACGGCTGGAACTCAGGCCTCCATGGCGTTGATCTGCCATCTTTTAGCACTCCGGGAAAAAACCGTGGCCATGGAAGAGCCGGGTTACAGTGGAGTTCGATCGGTCTTAGAAGACCAGGGATGCCATATTGATCCCGTGCCTCTTGAGAAGGAAGGATTGTCAGTAGAGCATATTCAAACGAGCAGGGCAAAAGCCGTATACTTAACTCCTTCTCACCAATTTCCATTTGGTATGGTTCTGTCCATTTCGAAAAGAATGCGATTACTAAAATGGGCTTATCAAACTGGTGGATACATTATTGAGGATGATTATGACGGTGAGTTTCGATATCGGGGACAGCCAATTCCTTCGCTGAAATCTCTAGATGAACAGGAAAGGGTTATTTATTTAGGTACATTTTCTAAATCATTTCTTCCTTCAGCCCGGTTAAGTTTTATTGTATTTCCACCTTCTCTAATGGTTCAATATTCACGAAAGTTTGCGGCTTATAACCAATCTGTCTCTCCTATTATTCAGAGGGCTATGGCCCTGTTCATGCAATCCGGGGAATTCGAAAGGCATATTCGAAGAATGCGTAAGATGTATCAAAGAAAACATCAGGCTCTGTTAAGGAGTATTGAACAATATATGGGCAATCAGGTAAAAATTGTTGGGGAAAAGTCAGGCTTACATATCTTATTGAAACTTAAAGGCGTAACAGCCTTCAAGTTAATCGAAAATGGACTCCAGAAGGGTGTTAAAGTTTATTCCCCGTCAAGGTTTTGGCTTAATCCAAACCCCGAAGTTAATTCCTATATCATGTTAGGATTTGGTGGATTATCAATTGAAGAAATTGAAAAAGGAGTCAGATTACTCGCTAGCTGCTTCCCATGAATGGAAAATAGGAGAGTTGCAAACATATTGGTTGAATCAATAAATCCAAATGAGATGATAATAGAAAAACCTCATTTAGATACGATTAAGGTGACCATTTCACAAATTTAGTATATACCTGGTTGTTCAACAATCGGGCGCAATTCTTGAGTATAGGAGAGAGTAATGGTGAAATATACTTGTCCTTGCTGTGGGTATAAAACATTAGATGAAGAACCACCAGCACATATGATATTTGCAGTATTTGCTTTTGGGAAGATGATGGTGTTCAATTTCGAGACCCTGATTACGAAGGAGGGGCAAATGATATTTCATTAAGATAAGCACAGCAGAATTTTATTAAGTTTGGCTTGTGACGAAGGTAGCATTAAGTTCGTTAGAAAGCCAAATAAAGAAGATATTAAAGACCCAAATTGGAACCTTTTATGAGCCATTTGATAACTTCAATATATTTCTTGTTGTACTAAAAGGGGCATTAATTAAAGAAGAAATCTAAAGACCGCTGAATAGTAGGTCTTTAAATTTCTATACATACAGAACGTTAGTTCGTATATAATGGTATAAAGGGAGATGATTCACTATGACAATACATGACCGTGGTAAAATGAAATGGCAGTCTGCCTCTTTTATACCGCTAGTATTCGAAATGACCAGTGAAATGTTCAAGGATCAGGCTTGGACTCCTAAGCCGTTATTAGACGAAAATCAGACGGAAGAGTTCGACCTGCGGATAGCTTATGCCACAGAATATAATAAGGCAGTGAAACTAACCGTATGGGATGAAGGCTTTAATCACGACATTACTGGTCGTGTTCATTACATTGATCCGATAACTCATGAACTTCGGATTGAGGTGAAGCCTGGAGAATTCGAGCGGGTGGCATACGATAGTGTAGTCGGAGTGAAGGTTTTGAAATGATTATACTTGAGTCAACCTTTTCTATAGGTTGGCATTTTTTATTAAACTAAAGATACAGTTTGGTGGAAGAAAGGATAAATTTATTATTAGGCGCATTATTTATTGTTTCATAAATATAAATAGGGCAAATTACCCCAAATTACCAAAAAAGAGTATTTATATAGAATTATCTTTTTAGAGTTACATTACAAGGAGGAATCTCAATATGTTGGAAGGATTAATTAGTTACGGGATACTGGCATTAATTATTGGTAGTGCATTATTTTGCTTTTACAAAGCTGGAAAAAAACAGAAGAATAAAAAGCAGTTCTTTTCTCTAATTCTTTGGGGATTAATTTGTTGGTGTTACCTCTTTCTTTTTTTATTGGTGGAATGGCAACCGACTCAGGCGATGAGTCTCTTTTCTGGAGTGGTTTTTTGTTTGTACAAGTGATTCCATTACTTATTCTGTTGGTTAGTATAGTCATTCTGTTGGTTGGTAGATTTAAAAAGCAGTAGGAGATAACGAACGGGCAGCTTAAACGGAACAGGGAGTTGCAGTGTTAGCAGCTCTTTCTTATTGAAGTAAAGGGTGCATTACTTGAATATCCTGCTGCCAATTTTGGCAGATTGAAAGCAATTCTCTTTAAGGGGAATTGTTTTATTTTGGTATAATCCTATCCAATATTCATTTCATTTTCTCTTCTATAGGATTCTTATCTCAACTCATCCCAATATAAAAAGACATACTCTGGTTCATGCTCTTTTTTCATCTCATCAATACTTGCGATTATATCTGAAGGTTTCATTTTATTCGTACGTAAAGTATTACTAGCGTTCTGTTTTAAGTCCTTTTCATCCATGATATACACTCTCCTTTTAGCATAGTTTGTGCCCTGCCCCTCTTTTTATTCTTGTTGTTACAAGGAATGTAATCAGGTGAAATATCCAAAATAAAAGAAGAAAAATGAGAATAAATTATAAAAAGGCGATTACCAAGTTTACGCTAATATGTATGTCTTATGCTGCTTTGTTCATTTCACCCGTGCAAATAGAGGCGAAAGGAAAAGAACATAAAAACGATTCGTGTTTGTATAAGAGAAAATATTGTGAAACATTTCGCTTAAAGTAACGGTGCAGATTAGCTTAAGAAGGAAATAACTACTTTATGTTGAAATTATCCCTTAAATTAAAAAGTTAATTAAAAGTATACCCCTCACTAATGAGGGGTATATCTTATTTATCTTGTGCAAGTTCTTTTCTATTGGGAGCAAGTGGTGGCTGTTCTAACCATTTGTTTTCTACCATAATATCGAACCAATTTTTTGTCAATTTTAATGTTTTTAGAATTGTCTTTTCATAAACGACAGCTAGGTCTGTTCTCATGGCTCCTGCTAGACCTGTACCGTAATATACTTGTGCAGTTTGACCCAAGAAACCCATATGATACAACATTAATTTATCTGAAAAAGGAGAGTCCTGTGACGTTGTAACCTCTGATTCCCACGACATTGGAACGGGCAAATTATCCTTGTGTAAAATACTTGCAAGGGCTTGTATGTTTTCATCTGCCTTTTTTCCTATTTCCTCAAAAAATGTTCTTATTTCTTCCGATTCAGCGACTTGACTGAACCCGATTGAAAGAGTTTTTGCCATAATGCTTTTTTTAATATTAAGAGAAATACTGATTATTTCTGTAGCAGATAAAAGTCTCCCTTTTCCGAAGAATCCATCAGTAAAATCTTTGGTGGAAATATATTCAGGGTTCTCTTTAGGATAGAAATAGGGATCTCGTTGGAACTTTCCATTTTTAAGCAATAACTCAATGGTTAAATCGTACATCTTTTTTGCATCATTATCACATGAATTGTAAAATTCACGTAGGTCCTTTCTAACAGAAACACTTAAAGCAGTGGTATGACCTAACAAACCATGTATCGTCATTATATGTAAATAATTTAAGCAGAATGTGTCAGAAAACAATCTCTTTGCACCCTTATTAAGATCGGACTCAGTAAATCCATTCGGAACTGGAAAACCATCTTTCTCCATGAAGGAAACAAGCTGCTTCTTTTGCTTTTCCCATGTCTCAATGGCAATTTCAAAAACATTTTTCACCTCTTCGTCTTCCAAAATAGAAATCATATATTTATTTACTATCTCGATCATCGTTCCGTTTATATACTCTCCCCATAGTGTTCCAATTTCGGAAGACGTAAGTTTTAAATTCTCATTTTCCATTTGTTCTCACCTCTTCCGTATTTTTTACTGACTCAGAAATAGTTATGCGTTTCCTTGGACTTAAACCTTTCAGTTGATAATTGAGCAGTTTCTTGTTGAACGAACGGGGGCGTTTCTACAATAAGCGGAAACGCATTTTTCTTATTGAAGTAACGCCCCCAGATATATAGAGTATGATTTTTGACCGTAATCATCGTAAATAACGAAACAAAAACAGCTCTTTTCTATCTTTGTTTACTTGTTATCTTCAGTAAGTAATTATAGTTTTCAACGTAAACAACGATAGGACTTTACTTGGAGAGGTGGGTATGATAGGCTCTTTTGCCTGATGAAACAACTGCTTCAGCCTTTCAAGACAAATCGTACCCACAGAGGCTCCAAGTCAAGTCCTTAAACACTCATTCTACGTTTACATATAAATGATGATAAAAGGTGCATCATATCAATATTTTGTTGCTGATACTGTATATATGGTGATCAGTTTAGTTCAATAAGAAAATGCAAGTTCCAAAAGAAAAAGCAACCTTTCTATGTACTGCTTTTTTCTTTCATTAAGAAGGGGGTTCAATTTGTAAGGGGAACTTGATTATCTTTTTAGACTTTTAAGATGTATTTCAAAAAAACTAGATAGTAAAATACCGATTGCTAAACCAGGAATTACACAAATCATTGGAAGCCAAACAGGGCCGAATAATACTCCGAATATCTGAAAATTGGAGGAAAAAATACATCCAACAGTAACAAAATAAGCTGCAAATACAAACGGTAAAAAGGAGTATCGATCCTTTTCTCCTCCAGCATCTTTCCATGCATCCCACATTGCAAAAAAATATAAACAAGGATAAAACATCAACCATTGATAATCTGCTTGTTCAATTGATTTTTTAATGTTTCCTTGGAAACTTAAAAGGATGATCTTGTTAAAATTTGATTTTCCGTTAATAAAAAATTCTAATATTATAAACAGAATTCCTTTAATCAGTTTTCCATTCAGTATTTGACCAAATCCCGGAAATGCAATACTCCAAAGTAATTTTTCCACTTTATTTTGTTTTAAGATATCCATTTTACATTTCCTAAATTCCTTTGCTAATTCTTTTCTTTCTACTGCAATCGGAGGATATCTATCCATCCATTTTGATTATATTGGCTCCAAAGTTGTGAAACTTCTGAGGATTTTAATTCTACTTTATGTACTTCTTGCATTTATCAATCGTCCAAAATAATTCTTCAGTAATATATTTTCCAAAAATATGGAAATTATCAAAAAAAATTTCAACAAATATCGACATATTCCGTCATTGCCATACTGGAGGGTGGTATAATTACCCAAAAATATATATATCTGAATTCAACTTGGTAATTTATGAATTGGAAACGTTGTGGATCACTTATCAGGAAAAAACTTGTCTTCTCTGAATGCTGGAATACTTAATTGCTAAAAAGGCGCGATTATCAAAAGATAATCGCACCTATTTCATGCTTGGACCATTCTTGAATAAATAAAAGAAATAATAGAAAATAAAATACAAGCATTAAATTTTACCATGTTAGTTTAGATTCTGCTGATAAAGTATACCCACCAAAAACATCAAATATTTTATGGTTGGCAGCTTTGTAAGCTTTGATGATAAATAAAAAATACACTGAATGTAACTTGATATAGAAGTGGAATAGATGAAATGTATATCGATTTTAATTGCTGATGATGAGGAGGAGATTGCTGATGCGATCCATCTAGAAAAAGAAGGATATAATGTCATTAAAGTACATGATGGGCAAGAAGCCATACAAGTTATCCAGATAAGGAGATGTACTTCAATAACGATATTTAGCAATCGGGCGCTATCCATGAACAAGGATAAGCACCCGTTTTCCATTTTAGGGGCATATTCTTGAATAACACCTTTAAAGAAAATCGGTAAAGAAAGAAGATTGTATGGTTTTCGCTTTAACTAAAGGATCGTTAGCAAAAGAAGATTGTGACGATTTTTTTTTAATTATTGAGTACATGGTGCTAAAATAATCAAGTACAACAACGACGACTTAGAGGTGTAAGAATGAAGTTAGATAAGTTTACAATTGGACAAGTGTTCCAAACTAAATCATTAAAATTAACAAAAGAGAATATTATGAGGTTTGCAGGTGAATTTGACCCTCAATATATGCATTTGGATGAGGAAAGAGCAAACAAGGGAAGATTTAATGGAATTATTGCTTCTGGTATACATACGCTAGCTATCTCTTTTAAGGTTTGGGTTGAAGAAGGTTATTATGGTGATGATGTCATTGCTGGAACACGTATGAATAATATTAAATTTATAAGGCCTGTGTATCCTGAAGATGAATTGCATCTCATTGTTGAAGTTATTGATAAGAAAGCAACTAAACATGAAACAGGTATTCTTACTGTATTATTATGTACATTTAATGATAAAGAGGAAAAGGTTTTTGAGGGTGAATTGTCCGTATTGATAAAGCGATGAAAGGGTAATACTCTTGATTAATATATCCTTAATTTGAGATAAATCAAACATATATCAATATAGTATGTCAATACTTTAAGATAAATTCAGTTTGTCAGAATAAAGAAGCGAACCTCTCCGAGTTCGAAAAGCTTTTTTATACTGAACTTGGTTAGTATGGTGTTAAACTTGAGGAATATGTTGATCTGATTAAAGATGCTGATAAAGGAGAAAAGGATATTCATGAGGGGGAAACTTTTGAATCCATTTTTTTACAAAGAGCGGAAATAATATTGAAATTGAAATTGTTTGGAAAGCCATTGTTGAACTCGCTGTACGAGGTCTACAATGGCTTTCATGCTTTCTTTATTAGTTTGGGTTTGCAATCAAATTCATGTAATAAAAGAAAGGTACTTCGGTTAAGGATTCAATTCATAAATGATACGTTCCTCGATATGAATTACCTCTTCGTATTAGGATCCCGATATTAGATTATCATATTTTATGCAGGTTTGAGGTATCGCTAAACATGTGAACTTTTACCGAATTTTACTGTGTTTATGGTGATAAGGCATAAGTGTCTTGGTAAACTTTAATTAAATCGTGATTCAGACAGGATGATGCAAAATGGCGATACTTTTCCAATTTTTTAACACTAATCAAATAGTACTCTCGTTTATCTATCCATTGATCTTTTTTCTTATGGGAATTGGTATTTTTTTAAAAAATCACGTTCATAGCCGATTCTATATGGCAAAAAGTTTGCGATATCTAGCCCTTTTTGGAGTTTTACACGGAATTGCGGATTGGGGAGATATTTTTATCCCCTTGCAAAAAATATATTTGAATAATTCAGCAATTTTTATATTGCAATCTTTCCAAAAAACCATAACTGCACTATCCTTTTTTTTTCTATTCTTTTTTGGAACGCATTTATTACAGCAAAATCGAAACTTTTCAAAAAAAATTTTATTTCTTCCTTTCTTATTTTTCTTTATTTGGTTAGGAAGTTTTCTGTTTCTTAATCCCGTATTAGTACATGACCCTAATCAGAAATGGTGGTTTGCGCTTAGCGATACTTATGCAGGTTTTCTGCTAGAATTTCCGGGTGGGCTCCTTTCTGGATATGCTATGTTCATCCAACGGAAACAGTTTAAAGAATTTAATGTGCCTGCAATGACCCGGGCACTTGTTTTGGCATCGGTATTCACCGTAATTTATACCTTTGCCGACGGATTTATTGTTTCACAAGTCCCTGCACATTCCGATTTTTTACTTGGCTCTACCTACTTTTTTAGAACTACCGGTATTCCCATTGATTTTTTCAGGGCACTCAGCGGCGTTTTTATGGCTTTTTTTATTATGAAAATATTAAAGGTATTTGATATCGAATATCAGATTTTTTTTAGCCAGGTAGAAAAAAGTAAGGCGGTTACAGAAGAAAGGGATAGAATTGCCAGGGATCTCCATGATGGAATGATTCAATCAATCTATGCTATTGGGCTCCACTTGGAAGGAGTACGGCATATGCTGTTGGTGGAAAGGGAGAATAGTATACCGAATACGTCCAATGCCCTTCAGGAAGTGACCAAAAAATTGAATGGTTTAATTGGTGAAATTCGAATGTACATCAAGGAATTAAAAATGCCGGTAAAAAAGGAGCCTAGTTTTAAAGAAGAAATTGAACGATTGGTTAGGGAAATGAACTTCGGAAAAGAAACGGAAATTCAATTGCAATATGACTATTCCGGGAGGAACCACCATTAACAGTGACCATCCAGATTTTTTATATCATCAAGGAGGCATTAAGCAATGCTTTACGGCACGCGAAAGCAAATAAGATATTTGTATCCATTACGGGAAACGAAAATTTGTTAACTGCGGAAATTAAGGACAATGGAATTGGAATGGAAGAAAAAAGTGCATTTTTTAGAAAAAAAGATTTTATTCCATTTAAACATGGACTTCGAAATATGGAAATTCGTTCCCAAATCATTGGTGGGAGTTTGAAAATAAGATCAGAAAAAAACAAGGGAAGCAACGTGATTCTACAAGTAAGATCTACAAAAAATATAAGGGGTGCTGAGAATGACAGGGCAAATTAAGCTCATGCTTGTGGATGATCATGAAGTCGTTCGATTAGGACTGCGTGCGCTGTTATCCATGTATCCGGTTTTTGAAATCGTGGGGGAGGCAACTAACGCTGATCAAGCTATTTCAATGGCTTTACAGAAACAACCGAATATTATCCTAATGGATATCCGGATGCCTGGGTAAGAGCGGAATTGATGCTTGCAGAGAGATCAAAAATTTTCTTTCTTCCACCAATTTAATCATGTTAACTTCTTTTGATGATGAAGATGAAGTTTACGAGTCGATTCTGGCGGGGGCAAGTGGATATGTGTTAAAAGAAATCGATTCACAACATTTAATTCAAACAATTGAGACTGTTGCAGCTGGAAAAAGTGCACTAGATCCTTCTATAACGGATAAAGTTCTGAAAAATATTAGGAAAAATGCTGCGGAGAAAGAAGGATTATCCCAACTTACCTCTCAGGAAAAACAAATCCTTTCCTTAATTGCAAAAGGAAGGACAAATCGTGAAATTGCTGTAACGATGATTTTAAGTGAAAAGACAATTCGTAACTATGTTAGTCTCATACTTGAAAAATTGAATTTGCATAACCGTACAGAGGCTGCTGCATATGCCTTACAACATCATCCTGAAAGATTGAAACATTAAGCTGCCGAGAAAAACTCGACAGTTTTTTGTTTTTTCTGCTTTAAAAGGACAAATACACCATTTTTTAGGGACATTTGTCCTTTTAAATAGAGTATTTACTTCTCTATCTGCGCTAATTAAAAGATGAAATAATAAAGGCGCGAAAAGGATTTATGAATAAACAACATTAATTAATTTGGAGGCTTTAATGATGAAAAAAAGACTAGCTTTAATCGGACCTGTTGTTCTGTTAGCAACGTTTGGACTAACCGCTTGTGGCTCAACAACTCCTACGGCAACTACCAAAGTGGCTGCACCCAAAACAACTCAAACTTCAAAAGTAGCCGCTCAAGCTCAAGCTGAGCAAACTATGACCATTATACCTGGCCTGAAAAAAGGTTCCGATGGAAAAATGCATGATTCGTATTCACCATCTGATCTTACTGTAGTTAAGGGAGTACCAACTAAAGTAACTGTTTACAACTATGATGATGGTTCTCATGATTTTGTTGCCAAAGATCTTAATCTCAACGTAAAAGTTCCAGGGTCCAAAAAGAAAGGAGATCCATCTGTAACTACATTTACTGTTACTGCTGACAAAACAGGTGATTTTCATTGGCTCTGCGATGTAACTTGTGATGGCGCTGGCGATACGAGTGCAAACTCCGCCAAAGGCTGGGCAATGGCTAACGATGGCTACATGGCCGGAAAATTCATGTACTGGACCAACAGCCAGCTAAAGATAACTTTTCTATGACGATTAAAGATGGATTAAAATTAGGAACTGATGGAAAAATCCATGACAGCTTCTCACCAGCCGATATTAACGTTAAAAAAGGTGTTCCAATGGAAGTCACAGTCTATAATTATGACAGCGGTGCTCATGATTTGGTGTCCCAAGATCTTAACTTAAACGTCCAATTCCCAGGAGCCAAAGAAGATGGAGTTCCTTCAGTAACTACCTTTACGATTAATGCCGACAAAGCCGGTGATTTTCATTGGCTCTGTAATGTTCCTTGCGATGGAGCTGGCGATCAAAGTAAACCAGACTCCGCCAAAGGTTGGGCAATGGCTAACGATGGCTACATGGCTGGAATGATCCACATTAAATAATTTTAATTAGTTGTATGTCAACTTGCTTCGGATGGAGTTATATACTCCATCCCTCATTTTATTGATTATTTAGAATGTTAGAGCCATTTTCAAAAAATATGAATATGAAGCATCCTTTTTGCTTGTTCTGAATTGAACGAATGTAGAAGGATTGATATGGTCTTAAGAACGAACTAGAATGACGAGAGGTTGAAATCAATGGATGAGAAAACAGAATCAGGAATGTCGCGCCGACGTTTTTTAACCCTTGGTGTAGGTGCAGCAGGAACTGCGATTGCACTGGGTTATATTGGTACAGCTGCTAAGTTTATGGAACCGCCAGCAGCCAATGCTGAGGCGCTGAAAGAAGTGGGGAAAGTGTCTGATTTTGAGGAAGGCGTCCCTAAATTAGTTACTTATCAAGGAAATTCCGAAGAAGGAGTCTACGTAATCAACATGGGCCAGGAAGGCTGGCTGGCTTTGGATTTTCACTGTACACACCTGCAGTGTGCGGTAAATTACGTAGATGCAGCGAAAAAATTCATGTGTCCATGTCACGGAGGAACATATGATCTTAAAGGGAATGTACTCTCCGGTCCACCTCCAAAACCTTTACACCGCCGAGTGATTAAAGTTCAAGGGGATTCTGTAAGAGTAGGAGGAATGCTGGTTTGAAAAAGTGGCTTGATGAACGATTAAAAGTTCAAGAACTCCTAAACTCTATGTTTAAGCACCCTGTTCCTAAACGAAGTAATTTTTTAGATTATTTAGGCTTTGCCACTTTACTTGCTTTTATCAACCAAGCGATAACGGGAATTTTATTGGCAACTGTTTACAAACCTTCGGCTGCTGAAGCCTACAGCAGTGTCAAGCTAATACAATCATCGGTTGCTGAGCATTATGTTCGTTCCTTGCATTCATGGGGAGCAAATTTCATGATTGTGTTAGTTGTTTTACACTTGCTACGCGTTTTCTATGAAGGCGCTTATAAACGCCCTCGTGAGTTAACCTGGGTTTTAGGAGTCATCCTGCTTCTGGGAACTGTCGGACTAGCCTTTACTGGTTATCTTTTACCTTGGGATCAAGAGGGATATTGGGCAACGACGGTTGGAACAGCAATGGCAAGTTATGTGCCAGGAATTGGGGATTTTCTTGTACGGCTGTTGCGGGATGGCGTACAAGTAACGGGAGCGACACTGACTCGGTTCTACTCCATACATATGCTTGTTCTCCCGGTGATGATCTTATTAAGCTTTATGCCCCATTTCTTTTTTGTTCTTCGTCAAGGTATGGCTTCTACAGATGAACTTGCAAAAGCTAAGCAGAGGGGAGAAGATATCACCCAGAAGTCACTCCCTTTTTGGCCAAATGTAGCTTTTCGGATGTCTTTTTTTATCTTGATTATCGCAGTTGCCCTTTTCGTCCTTTCAGGTTATTTTCCAAAGGACTTGGGCGATCCAGCCGACCCATTAAACAAAGCCCATTATACACCTGAGCCAGCCTGGTATTTCTTCGGTGTGTATCAACTTCTGAAGTACTTCCCTGGCAAATTGGATGTCTTAGCGATGGTCGGGCTGCCTTTAGTAGGGATTCTTGTCCTATTATTCTTGCCGTGGATTGACCGCAATCCAAGTCGAAATCCTAAGAAAAGGCCCATTGCACTTGGTATGGCAGCAGTAATAGTCATTGGGTTAGGCATACTAACCTATCAAGGAATGAGTTCAGTACCTAAGGCTTTAGCCTCGACTGGCGTAATTGCCCATCCAAGTTATCAAAAAGACATTCTGCCTGTTGTTCAGAATTCTTGCAGCCAATGTCACTCTCAATTCACTAGCTATTCCGGAATTTCAAAGGAAGTAACTCCTGGAAATCCTGATAAGAGTCTACTATACGAGCATCTTACTGGTAAAGTTCAACCGCAGATGCCGTTTGGACAAAAGCCTTTGAATAAGGATCTGATACAAACCTTTAAAAACTGGATTCAGGATGGGGCAAAGAATAATTAAAGGCAAGGAAATTCATGAAAGCTATAGTAATTTTAAAGAATTTGTTGGGAACAATTCGGAAAGTACGTTGCTAACGACGGAATATTACGGTTTTTCACAAGAAGGTCAAGCTGTGACTTTCGATGTTGAGCAAGGTCAACGTGGAGCTCAAGCAGCTAACGTGCGTAAAGCTTAATAATAAAACCAAACTCATGCAGGCTCTTTATAGGGTCTGTTTTTTATTTATCTTATAAACAAGGAACCCCACTCATAAATGAGTAGGGCACATGTAAACAGTAAATTAAATGGTAAACAAAGTGTATCACATAATCACGATTTCTCCTAATTACATTTGAATAAACAATTTAAAGTCCTTTTGTAGAGAGTGGCTAAAATTGTCACTTTTAGATTTCTCTTACCTTTTAGGTTTATTTTTTATAACAACTATTTGGATATTTAAATTAACTTACGGTAGCTTTATAAAGTACTTAACATTAAATGCTGAACTAGAATATCTTCTCGCATTTCCTATCGCAAAATTTTCGCTAAAGTTGGAGTATTCGAATTCAAGAAAATGCGACCAAAACAATTTTACATATTGTCAGTTGTAACAGTAATCGTTATTTATATTTATCATTTATTAGTGGAACGAACTATTTTAAAAGAGGTAAAAAAAGTAATGGGCCATTTAGTTGAATAAAGACAATATCGACTTGACGAAAAAAGGCTAATGAAGCTATACTCTTGATTCTATTTAGTCTAATTAGACCATGGCAAACAAAGAAAGAAGGTTTTTCTATGAAATCTATATTATTAATCGGACAATCAAATATGGCAGGCAGAGGATTTATTGAGGATGTACCGCCGATTTATAATGAGCACATAAAAATGTTGCGAAACGGTAGATGGCAAATGATGGCAGAGGAAGTTTGCCTTAGGGCAATTGAGTTTTGAGGAGTTTTCTATTAATGTCTCAAATATTAATGAAAGTAAGTAAAGTAAAATTAATCTCATTTTATGAGGAGAAATCAATTGATTCCACGTATTTCTGAAGTGAGGAAATCAGAATCGATAGTAGGGAAAACAAAAATAAGGATTTTTTGTAATTGAGGATTGAGAAGAAAATTGTTATACAATCGGGCGCTATCCTTGAACAAGGATGCGCTTTTATTCATTTTAGGGCGCCTTTTTTGAACATAAAGGCGTCTACTTTATTGGAAGCAAGAGTTGAAGTTTTGGAGGGCATTGGCAGCCAGTTGTTTATTCAACTATAGTTCAGTTTTGCTTAGGAATGCTACACATATAGATGTGATTTATTGGATATTTTAACAAGACAGGGGAAATAGGGCTTTGAGAAAAGGAAGATGAAGCTATGACAATAAGAATTCAAAGATTAGTTAATGTTGCTATGGTCTTAATAACATGGTTGACGATACCCTTATTAGGGTCACGTAACATAAAAAGATTTCTTCCCGCATCAATACTAATTGTAGTTATTGATGGTATCAGCATTCAAATTGGAAAAAAACTAAAATGGTGGGTTTTCTATAATAAACCGAAATCATACTTATTTGGGGAATTTCCTTTTAGTATTGGACCGTTTTTTGTAAGCTCCTTGTGGACTCTAAAGTGGGCATACGGAAATTTCAAGAAATTCATTCTACTCAATGCAATAATAAATGTTATCTTTGCATTTCCAGTTGCAAATTTTGCAAGAAAATTCAGGTATTATACATTGGTTCGATTAACTAACTTCCAATTTTTCCTTAACTTCATTTCAAAGGCTTTTTTATTGTATGGGATTCAATATCTTCTTGAATCAAAAAATAAAAGAAAGTTTTAAACTCTTTCACTTATAAAAACGGGGTCGCCTTTTATTAATTAGACTAACTAAGTAGATTGTGAAGAAATGTACTGAAAGTAATGGGGACATTAGTTGAACAAAATTTAAGTGATGTAAGGACAAAAGCTACAATTTGTTATTCCATAATCGGGCGCTATCATGCAGCAAGGATGAGCGCTTATTTTCATTTTAGGTCCATTTAGTTGAGTAACTCACTATTAAGAAAAATGGATAGATTGTGTTAAATTATATAGTGGAGATTGTAAAGATTTGTAACTTAAAGTAACGACTATAGATGGTTCAATGAAAGTACATCTTTACTAAAATACTAGAGAACGTATATTCTTATAAAGAGTTTAAATTAGGGGGCGTATTATGAAGAACCAACGGAAGATCGTATTGTTTATTGCTCAAAGCTTGGATGGTTATATCGCAACAAAAGAAGACTCTTTAGATTGGTTATTTAAAGTTGAGGGTGAAGGGGATAATGGCTATTCGGAATTTTTTGAAACGATAGACACAATTTTAATTGGTAAAAGAACATATGATTGGATTATGAGATATGAAAAAGGTCAATTCCCATATCAAGATAAAGATTGTTACGTTTTTTCTAGGTCACTTTTAGAAGATACAAACGATGTTAAATTTGTAAATCAAGACGTTGTTAACTTTACTAAAAACTTAAAAAAAGAAGAAGGAAAAAATATTTGGATAGTTGGTGGTGGAGACTTACTGCATACGTTTTTTAAAGAAAAATTAGTCGATGAACTGATTTTGACAATTGCACCAACTATCATCGGAGAGGGAATTCCTTTATTTAAAGTTGGTGATTATCAGCTGGACCTTTCTCTAAAAGGTACAAGAACCTTTAATCAATTTGTTGAATTACATTACATAGTAAAAACATGAACACAAATATTCTTTAACTAAAATACCTGCGGAGCCATTTTTGGGATCTTTCGCATTTCCCAATATTCAGCAATCGGGCGCAATTCTGTAGTAAGAATTGCGCTCTTTCTTTATGTTATGGGCCATTTAATTGAATAACTTACTTTAAAGAAGACTGGATATTTATGTTAAAATGCAGGTGAGATTGTGAAAGGGCGAACTTAAACTAACGGTTCAGTTCAGTGGAAGAAGGGATAAATTTATTATTAGGCGAATTATTTATTGTTTCATAAATATAAAAAGGGCAAATTCCCCAAATTACAAAAAAAGAGTATTTATATAGAATTATCTTTTAGAGTTACATTACATGGAGGAATCTCAATATGCGGGAAGGATTAATTAATTATGGGATACTGGCATTAATTATTGGTGTTGCACTATTTTGCTTTTACAAAGCTGGAAAAGAACAGAAGAATAGAAAGAAGTTCTTTTTCTTTATTTCTTTGGGAATTAATTTGTTGGTGTTACCTCTTTCTTTGTTTATTGGTATAATGGCAACCGACTCAGGCGATAGTTCTCTTTTCTGGGATGGTTTTTTGTTTGTACAAGCGATTCCATTACTTATTATGCTGGTTGGTATAGTCATTCTGTTGGTTGGTATAATAGTCGATTTAAAAAGCAGTAGGAGATAACGAACGGGCAGCTTAAACGGAACAGGGAGTTGCAGTGTTAGTAGCTCTTTCTTATTGAAGTAAAGGGTGCAATTCCGGAAGGGATCGTGTCCTTTTTAGTTAACATTTTTGATTGACTCATTTCATGTAATAAAAAATCCAATCAAGAAAATCTTGAAAGGATTTATTGGTTTTCAAGTTTTGATTTTATGGTGTTATTTTGAGAAATGATAACAAAGCTAAAAACTGTTGTTGCTATAAAGCCTAAAATGGAGAAGAAAAAAAGTACACCAAAGTTATTATTACCCATAAGAATACCTCCATATAATTGGTAATTATAGTCTTTCTTTCAAATTAGAATATTATTCTTAAGTTCGCATTACGAGGATTTTCTTGTAGTAAATATTTAACTTAGATCCATTTTTCGAGGATAATATGCAGAAGCTTATTCCAGAATTGGGCGAATTTCCGAAACAGTGAAAGCGTCTTTATTATGTTTCCCGATGTTTCCTAGTTTTAAAATTATCAATTAAGTTCAAAGTGAAAGAATTTAGAAAAAGATTTAATTTTTTTAATAGACAAAAAATATTGAATTCCAACTGGTCTAAATATAGTATAGATTACATAGATCGAAACGTTTTGCTAGGAGGGTTTTTAAATGGCGACAATGAAAGATATTTCCAAAAGGGCTAAAGTTTCACTTTCTACAGTGTCAGCTGTAATTAATCAATCTGCATATGTAAGCCCTGAACTTACCAAAAGAGTGATGCAGGTAATTGAGGAACTAAATTACAGACCGAATGCTGTAGCTCGGAGTTTGAAAAAGAAGAGCACGAATACCATTGGTGTCATCGTGACAGATATTTTAAATCCCTTCTATCCTCCAATGATCAAAGGGATTGAAGATGTTGCGTTTAACAATGGCTTCAATGTCATCCTCTGCAATATATCAAATGAACATAAAAGGATTTTGACATATTTGGAACTAATGCTGGAAAAACAGGTTGACGGTCTTCTTTTAGCTAACATTGCTACAACGGAGGATTTCAACGAAATTGAAAAAACAGGATTAAAATATGTTTTAATCAATCGAAAACCCCCATTCTATGGCAAAAATTTTGTTGGAGTTAATAATGAACTGAGTTCTGAATTAGCTGTAAATCATTTAGTGGCACTGGGATACAAAAGAATTGCGTATTTTGGAGGTAATTTGGAAATAAACACTGCGAGAGAAAGAAAAGCTGGATTTATAAGCTGCATGACTCATCATGGTTTAGAAGTTGACCCTAAGCTTGTATTCGAAGGGGAATACACCCTGGAATCGGGATATACCAATGTAAAAAAGATGCTCGAGCTAGTGGACAATTTACCAGAAGTTATTTGTGCTGTAAGCGATGTAGTAGCTTTCGGAGTGATCAAGGGGCTTAGAGATTCCGAAATTCGTGTTCCAGAGGATATTGCCGTCATTGGAAATGATAATAGCACTTTTTCCGAAAATTTTCTTGTTCCGTTATCCAGTGTGGATCATTCTACTTATGATATGGGCAAATTATCCATGGATTTGCTTTTGGAGCTGATCAAGGAAAAAAATGAAATCGCAGCAAGACAAATAATACTTACTCCATCTTTAGTTATTCGCGAAAGTTGTGGATACAGAAGCAATAAAGAAAATATTTGATCATCAATAATATGGGATCAGTGTGCTTCTCGTTCTAAAAATAATGTCGAAATTCCAATAAAAATATTATTGATAATATTCTGAAAAAGTATTGATTTTGAAAGTAATTCTTTCTATACTATAATCAAATAACGAAACGTTTCGATAAATAAGAAACGAAAATACAAGTTTCATTCCTGGGAGTAATTATATTAGTACTCTATTATTTTTTAGCTTTTATCGAAACGTTTCGCTAAAAGGAGGAATTACTTTGGAAAAATTAATAATTACTGTTGCCCCCACTGGAGCCCAGACAACTCGCGAGCATACCCCATATGTACCGCTTACACCAAAGGAAATCGCGGATTCCGTTTATGAAGCTTGGCAAGCGGGAGCGTCAATAGCCCATATTCACGTGAGGGATGAAAACGGTAACAATACCCTTAACTTAGATACTTATAGGGACGTAGTAAATCGTATACAGGATAAATGCGATATCATTATCAACTTAACGACCGCTGGCGGAGTGGCCATGAACGATGAAGACCGGCTTCGAGTATGTGAATTGAGCCCGGAGATGGCAACATTTGATGCCGGTTCAATGAATTTTGGCTCCGGTGTATTTCTTAATTCACCCAATTTTTTAGAGAGATTGGCTATAAAACTGAAAGAACATCAGATAAAACCTGAAATTGAAGTATTCGATGTTGGAATGATCGAAAATACCATGCGAATTATTAAAAAGGGCCTTATCGATCCACCATTTCATTTCCAATTTGTTTTGGGCGTACAGGGTGGAATGCCGGCTACACCAAAAAATTTATTGTTTATGGCGGAAAATATCCCCGCAGGATCAACATGGTCAGCAATTGGGGCGAGTAAAGATCAATTAGCCATCAACACCATGAGTATTCTATTGGGTGGACATGTCCGCGTAGGAATGGAGGACAGCGTCTATTATCGAAAAGGTGAATTAGCTAAAACGAATGCTCAATTTGTTGAAAGAATTGTAGATTTATCGAAGACTTTAGGAAGAGAAATTGCTACACCAAACGAAGCTAGAAAAATTTTAGGTCTCGTTCAATTAAGAAATAGTAAAGCAGTGAAGAGCACGAGTGGTGCAGTTAAGTAATCTGAAAGTGTTGGCATATGATAACTTTTGCTTTCCTGATATCCTAACTTCTTGTAAACAAATAGGAGTTTAATAATCTGAATAATCGGGATACTGTAAGCGGTTGCGGTTCGATGTCTATTGTCAACATATAAAGTGGTGAATCCAGATTCATTTAACCCGTATATCACATTCCAAGGAGGAGCACATATGAGAATTGCAATAATGGGTGCAGGTTCTTTAGGTACTATAATAGGGGCCTTGATTACTGCAGGAGGACAAGAAATAGATTTAATTGATATCAATAAGGAACACGTGGAGGCACTCAATCATTCCGGTGCAAAAATTACTGGTTTTATGGATCTTTGTGTACCAGTAAAAGCATTGCTGCCCAATGAAATGACTGGTAAGTATGATTTGGTTTTTTTGCTGACGAAGCAGGTGTACAACCAAACTACTTTAGACCAATTGCTTCCGCATCTTCATTCCAATAGTACCGTTTGTGCGCTGCAAAATGGGTTGCCGGAAGATTTTGTTGCTTCGTATATAGGACGCGAAAGAACCATTGGGGGTGCAGTGGGATTTGGAGCCACATGGTTGGGACCGGGTGTTTCTGAATTGGTAACAGAAGTACATACTGTAAAAAATTATGCATTTGACATTGGTGAACTGGATGGAGCGCTGACTCCGCGTCTTGAGGAAGTAAAAAGGATACTTGATTTAATAGGTCATTGTCATATCTCAGATAACATTATGGGGATTAAATGGGCAAAGCTTTTAATGAATGCAACTTTTAGTGGTATGTCAGCGGCATTAGGCTGCCGATTTGGCGAAGTTTTATCAAATGAAACGGCCATGTTTAGTTTAGCCCATATTGCAGATGAAACGATAAAGGTTGCACATGCACACGGAATTAAATTAGAAGAGATGCAAGGAAAAGATATGGAATTTCTTGAACTGCAGGACGAAAATGATGTAGCAAATAAGATGGATTTTTATCAAGAGGTATGGGGGCCGCATAGCAATACAAAAGCGAGCATGCTGCAAGACATGGAGAAAAATAGAAAGTCAGAAATTGATTTTATCAACGGTTTCGTTTGTAAAAAGGGTAGGGAAGTAGGAGTAAAAACTCCTTACAATGATCTTGTTGTTAAATTAGTGAAAGAATCGGAGGAGGAAGGTTGTCTTCCAGAGTTCTCTGTAAATATCAAACATTTTCATCCAAGTTTTTTAAGTACGGGATTATGATTTTTTCAAGTGGCAGAAAGTAGAGGTGGATGATGATTAAAAAAATTGCTGTTTTAGGAGCAGGTACAATGGGGCATGGCATTGCGGAAGCTTTTGCTATGTATGGATATGACGTTAATCTGTACGATACGGACGAAAATAAATTAAAGGTTGCTTTAAAGGAAATTGAAGAAGAACAGGAAACGTTAGTAGAAGCAAACTTTATCGAGTCACAGTCAGTAGGGTTAACTCTCAAGAGGATCACCTTATGTACGGATTTAAACCAAGCAGTAATAGATCGTGACTATGTAATTGAAGCTGTTCCTGAAATTTTAGAGCTAAAGCAAAACCTTTTTAAGAAATTGGATGAATATTGTCCTTCCCACACGATAATTGCAAGTAATACCTCGAGTCTGAATTTAGCCAGTATGATGGAACATATCAGTGATAAACGGAAAGAGCAAATGATCGTTAACCATTGGTATAATCCAGGCCACTTGATGCCACTTGTAGAACTATCTTATTTTGGAAATATGTCTGAACTTCTTTTTAAGGAAGTTGAACAATTATATCAGTCCATCAAAAAGCAAACGGTTAAAGTTCTAAAGGACATACCAGGACTTATAGCAAACAGAATTCAACAAGGAATTGCGCGGGAAGTTTTCTCTCTTATTGAAATGGGAGTCGCAACCCCGGATGATATTGATAAAGCATTAAAGTTTGGCCCGGCATTCAGATATGCTACAACAGGACAGTTAGAGATTGCCGATTTGGGTGGCCTGGATATTTGGTGTACAGTTGGTGATAACTTGTTAAAGGTTATGGATCATTCTCAACATGCAAATGTGATGTTGAAACAAAAAGTAGCTTCAGGGAAATTGGGCATTAAATCAGGAGAAGGATTTTATGACTATAAACAAGATGAAATAGCTGCGATTAAGAAACGGTTTGCTGAAAACTTGATCCATCAACTTAAAGCCTCCCAATTTTATATCGATAGGTCGTCAATCAAAGACGAAGAACCATCAAATAAACTAAATGAGCGTTAAAAAACAGGAAATATGCAAACGAGTATATCTGAAAATTGGAATATATCAGTTTACTTTTTTACTAAAATCCTAATTTCAAATCAAAAGTCAAGCGGATTTTAAGCTAACTTTCAATAAATAAAGCTTATGATGCTGCAATGATACCTTAATACTTAGGGAAGTGGTTTCTATGAAAAATACTAAATTAATTAATTCATTTAAAGAAGCAGTTAAAGATATTAAAGACGGTTCAACATTAATCGTCGGAGGGTTTGGCTTAAGTGGAATTCCTGAATTTACTATTCAGGCACTTATGGAGCAGGGAACTAAAAATTTAACAGTGGTCAGTAACAACTGCGGAGTTGATGAATGGGGACTGGGACTCTTGCTGGCCAATAAACAGATTAAGAAAATGGTAGCTTCCTATGTTGGTGAAAACAAGATTTTTGAACGGCAGTTTTTAAACGGTGAGTTGGAAGTAGAATTAGTTCCACAAGGAACCCTTGCAGAGCGAATACGGGCTGGTGGTGCAGGTATACCTGGATTTTATACAGCCACGGGAGTTGGTACACCCATTGCTGAAGGAAGGGAAATGAAAGAGTTTAACGGAAAAACCTATTTACTTGAAGAAGGTATAGTGGGTGATTTTGCTCTAGTAAAAGCGTGGAAAGCCGATCCGTTCGGAAATCTTGTTTACAGAAAAACAGCTCGCAACTTTAACCCATTGGCGGCGATGGCAGGAAAAATCACGATTGCAGAAGTGGAAGAGATTGTTGAACCGGGTGAACTGGATCCGGATGAAATCCATACACCGGGTATTTATGTACAGCATATTCTTGTGGGTACAGATTATCAAAAACGAATCAAGCGCCGGACAGTAGTGGCCCACGATAAAGGGGAAAATCAAGATGAAAGATAAACGAATGACAATTATTAAACGTGCAGTAAAAGAAATTGAGGATGGTATGAATGTGAATCTTGGGATTGGCATGCCGACGCTGATCGCAAATGAGATTCCAGCTGATTTTAACGTCTTTTTGCAGTCTGAAAATGGATTGCTTGGGATTGGACCTTATCCTGTAGAAGGAAAGGAAGATCCGGATCTGATTAATGCAGGAAAAGAAACAGTAACTAGCGTACCGGGTGCTTCATTCTTTGATAGCGCCGAGTCATTTGCCATGATTCGCGGAGGCCATATTGATCTGGCTATTTTAGGTGGTATGGAAGTAGCGGAAAATGGTGATTTGGCTAACTGGATGATCCCTGGAAAGATGGTAAAAGGTATGGGAGGTGCGATGGATCTTGTCAATGGAGCAAAACGTGTCATCGTTGTGATGGAACATGTAAATAAGCATGGTGAATCAAAAATTAAGCGTGAATGTACCTTACCTTTAACGGGTAAAGGAGTCGTACATCGATTAATTACAGATCTGGCGGTTTTTGATTTTACAGAAGAAGGTATGATCCTTATTGAAACACTGAATGGTGTTTCAATAGATGAAGTAAAAGAAAAAACAGAAGCGCAATTTAAGGTTGCTTCTGAACTGGTTGGAGTAAAGTAAACAAGATTCTTGAAGGTTTACTTCAATGATTAGATACATTATCAAAAGTCAAATACACTAATTGTTTTCAACTTTGCCCCATTTATCAAGGTTTATTGACTTAATTCGAAGAATGGAAGTTGATGAAAAGACACTAATTAATCAAGGAATGGAGTGCTTTTATGCCACTTATAGGATTGGCTTTGGGTATCGTAATATTATTTATTTTAATCATAGCTTTTAAGCTTAACGCATTTTTATCTCTAATTATATCAGCAACATTCGTAGGACTTTTCCTAGGGATGGAACCGTTGGCAATTGTCACATCCATTGAAACTGGACTTGGAGGTACTCTGGGACATATGGCCATCATAATTGGCTTGGGTGCCGTTTTTGGGAAAATAATATCTGAAGGTGGGGGAGCCCACAGAATCGCAAGCACTCTTATCAAAATTTTTGGCGAAAAAAGAGTGGATTGGGCAATTTGTCTAACCTCATTTCTTTTGGGAATAATATTATACTATGAAGTTAGTTACATTCTAATAATCCCTATCGTATATACAGTTGCAGTTGAAGCAAAAGTGAAACTGATGAAAGTGGGTATCCCGTTTCTGGCAGCCATATCTATTGCACACGTCTTTTTACCTCCGCATCCAGGACCAACTGCAATCGCAACTGCTTTAGGGGCAAATTTGGGCCTTGTTCTGCTGTATGGCTTTATTCTGGCGATTCCAGCTGCCATTATTTTCGGACCGTTATTTTCTAAGTTATATAAAAATTGGGATATTAAAATTCCAAACCATTTAGTATCAAAGCAAGAATTCAACATGGATGAAGTCCCATCATTTGCAACTTCACTTTTTACAACTTTGTTACCAGTTATTTTGATTTTGATTGGGGTAATTACACAATTTTCACTTCCGAAAACCTCAATCATTTATAAAATATTAACTTTTATTGGTAATGCTGATATGGCGTTGCTTATATCTCTTCTCATTGCAGTATATGTATTTGGTTTACATAAAAATAAAAAGACGATGCCTCAAGTAATGAAAACTGTAGAACAAGCACTGATCTCTATGGGGGGAATAATATTCATTCTTGGTGGAGGTGGAGCATTTAAACAAGTTATTCTTGATAGTGGAATGGCAAAATACATTGCTCATTTTACAAGTGGATGGAATATCTCACCATTTATATTAGCATGGATTATTGCGGTTATCATACGTATGGCAGTGGGGTCTGCAACAGTAACCGTCTTAACTACTGCAGGAATTATGTTGCCAATTTTGAATGCTACTGGTGTAAGTCCTGAATTGATGGTACTGGCAATTGGAAGTGCTTCCATAGCATGGGCTCCGCCAAGTGATGTATCTTTCTGGATGACAAAAGAATATTTTAACTTGTCAATTGGACAAACTATTAGGTCTGTGTGTTTCATGTATACCCTCGTTGCTATTTATGGACTACTTGGAGTATTAGTACTGAACATGGTAGTAGGGTAATTTCTTGATATCTAGGAACAATTAGATGTTATAAGTATTTTTTATTAATTTATATACCCGGCAAAGTAATGGCATTTTTAATGGAATTTAGTGAAAAAGCAGCTTTTTGCCGGGTGTATAAAAAGTAAACAAATTAAAATTGCCACAAATAAAAGGAGAGAAGTATGGGTGTATACAACGATCATTACTCCTCGCGTATCTGAAACAAATGGTGCCGGTCACATTAGTAATACTGTTGTTCCTATTTGGTTTGAAGCAGGGCGAACAGAAATTTATAAAATTATGACTCCGAATTTATCGTTTGGAAATTGGAAACTTATTTTAGTTAATATGAATGTAGATTACATAAAACAAATTTTCCTCAATGCTGATGTAGAAGTAAAAACATGGATTGAAAGAATTGGAAATAAAAGTTTTACGGTTTATGAAGAAATGTTTCAAAATGGCCAAATTTGTGCTAAAGGAACAGCCACATATGTTTACTTTAATTACGAAATTCAACAATCAGAAGTTATACTACAAGAAGTAAGAACAGAACTGGCGAAACATTTATATAAAAAGTGAAATATGTAAAAAAGAAGAAACTCAGTTGCTTTATATGGTGGCCTACATTACATATCGGGAACTCCTCCTGTAGTTTTGATTCCCGATACCCCTTCCATTCGTCGGGATTAGAAACTATGTCAACAATATAAGAAATCTCTTAAATCTCTTCATTTATCTGCTCTGGGTTTATCACAGGGGAAACATAGGGACGGTTCGAGACCACTGAAAAAGTCCATTTTTTTGGTCGGTATCTGTCCGAAATCTTCCCAGAAAACATATCAAGAAAATACATATAAGCAAGATTCAACGAGGCATCTTCAATGACTTGCACATCTGATAAATTATATAGATATTGAAGGTCTAACAATTTCACCATTAGTTCGGGTTCTTTTGCAGGTCTCCCATAATACTTACAATAAGAGTCCTCTAGAAGTTTATTAATAAAACTAAAATCAACGGCACCTTTAATAAGCCTAAGCGTATGCTTCTCGGGAATTTTATCGTATCATAATGAATAGATGCTTTTTCGAGTCTGCAAAGCTTCACTCAATTTTTTCTTCCCTAAATTTATAAAGCTTTTCCCTGATTTAGATAATCGATTTAATCTTACTTTTTTCTTGTAAATATTTCTAAAAGAACTTCTAACAACTTTTACCCTACTTCATTGTGGAAGAAGCGAACCTATCCCACTTTATTTTGCAGAATTCCCCATAGAAATAGAAATTCTATTCCATGAGTTGATTTGATTAATACACAACACTAAATTAACATATTCTTCATCAGTAAAATATTTACTTACTTCTTCATAAACAGAAGTTGGAACGTGTTTTTCTGATATTAATGTAATGTGTTCAGCTAGTAATAATGCTGCTTTTTCAGTATCAGAGTAAAATTCACAATCCCGAATCGTCACACCTATATCAAAACGTTTAGAATTGTTAAAATGGGCTACTGAGAAAAATGTTTATATTATTGAAGATGATTATGATAGTGAATTTAGATATAATTCCGCTCCTATTCCTTCAATACAAGCTATTGACACGAATGATTGTGTGATCTATTTAGGTACATTTTCAAAACCATTTTCAGCAAATGTGAGAATGAGCTATATTGTTTTACCCGAAATACTTCTCCATCGTTATCATGAAAGATTCAAATATCACACGTCCAGGGTTTCTATCCTTCAACAACAAGTAATGCAAAAATTTATTGAAAGTGGCGAATATGAACGCAATATTCGCAAACTAAATACTGTCTATCAAAAAAAGCATGATTTGTTTATAAAAACGGTTAATGAGGTCTTTTTTGATAAAGTTACGATAATTGGGAAAAATGCCGGTCTATTTTTCTTATTAGAAGTCGATTTACCATATTCATCAGGTAAATTGGTTTCATTGGCTAGGGAATTCGGTGTCGGTGTCTACGACACAGATGAGTTTTGGATGGAGAATACTAATCCTGGGAAAATAAATAATACCGTGTTTGTCAGCTATACTTCTCTGTCGGATGAAGATATCGTAAAAGGAATCCACCTACTTTACAAGGCCTGGTTTTATAATTAGGAATTCAATTAAAAGTACCAATTAATTGTCTCCTTCTTTTTGGAAAGAAACATAAATATGTTTGATGAAAGATCCTGTGTGGTTAAGCAGGATTTTTTTCAGCAATCGGGCGCAAGAACTGAAAAAGCGACTGTTTCGCAGTCCTTTTTTTATTGGTCTTGAATCGGTTAAAGGAAAGTTATTTGAACAAGGGGGAAAATCATGTTAATTTATTCGAATATTAGAACTATTGGAGGGCGAAATTTTGATCAATTATAATGGACGGAAATTTGTTTCTGTTGAAAATACAGCTAACGGAGAAGTTTCTTCAAAGACGTTTTTTGAATACAAACAGGAAGGGAATATCCTCTCAGCAACATATAGCGGAGGAGAAATTGTTAAAGGGACACTTATTGGAATAGTAAAGGAAAATGGTAGCTTACAGTTTAGATATAACCATGTTAACGAAAGAAACGAAATAAGAGGCGGTCAATGTTTCTCTACCCCAGAAACTCTACCAGATGGAAGAATTAGATTACATGAAAAGTGGAAATGGACTGTACTGGGTCATGAGAAGAGTGAGACCACAAAAATATATGCGCATCTAAGTGGAAAGTTGAGGCACGATTTTTATAGTAAATATTTTTGAAAGCTGCTTAAAATGATTTTAATCGAATTTGACATGCGTTTTTATTAATGCATGTCTTTTAGCAATTGGGCCATATTGCTTAGGATGTAGTTTAGCATTAATAGTAGGGAAACGTATCACAAGTGACAGATTCTTATTTTTCATGGAAAATGATTATGTGACCTCGTTGTATAAGGGATTTTGGAAGAAGAATGGAATAATAAATAGGTAAACTTTCTTCAGCAAAAGGGGGCTAATCTTGTGGATAACGGGTTCTCTTAAGGGGTGCAAAATAGTAAATCACAATGAAAATAGAATGCAAAATTGCAATGATTTTAGCATCGATATATTCGTAAATTATTAATAAGATGTTCAAGGGATTTAAATAATATAATTAAAGTGGGATTAAATATAAGTCCAAAGAGGAGCATGGTAATGGTACCTAGCTCCTCTTCAATAACTTAGATAATCATTAAAAAAAGTATTTTGAATTTAGTTCTTGTCTTGCGCCCTAACCGCACTTTCAAATTTGCCTTTATGAGCACCGTTACAAAATGGTTTATTGCTGGATAGACCACAACGGCAGAGATAAGTTTGCTCTTTTGTTTCAATTTTATTTCCCTCACTGTCTAACAAGGTGATTCCAGTAGCGATTAAAGGACCGTTATCTAATATTTTTACATCAGCCATTTTTATCCCTCCATATAGTTTTATTGTAACTTAACCATTCTAAATTTTACTCGTTTCATATCCTGATGTCTGTGATAATATTGTGAATTTATTTAAATATATTATTATTCTAATAATTTATCTCGTTCTGATAAATATAAAATTTGATAACGTGAATAACAACTTACAATCGTTAAACGGATCTCTCTACGTTAAAATTATATAGTGGAGATTGTAAAGATTTGTAACTTAAAGTAACGACTATGGATGGTTCAAGAAAAGTACATCTTTACTAAAATATTAGGGAACGTATATTCTTATATAGAGTTTAAATTAGGAGACGTATTATGAAGAACCAACGGAAGATCGTATTGTTTATTGCTCAAAGCTTGGATGGTTATATCGCAACAAAAGAAGACTCTTTAGATTGGTTATTTAAAGTTGAGGGTGAAGGGGATAATGGCTATTCGGAATTTTTTGAAACGATAGACACAATTTTAATTGGTAAAAGAACATATGATTGGATTATGAGATATGAAAAAGGTCAATTCCCATATCAAGATAAAGATTGTTACGTTTTTTCTAGGTCACTTTTAGAAGATACAAACGATGTTAAATTTGTAAATCAAGACGTTGTTAACTTTACTAAAAACTTAAAAAAAGAAGAAGGAAAAAATATTTGGATAGTTGGTGGTGGAGACTTACTGCATACGTTTTTTAAAGAAAAATTAGTCGATGAACTGATTTTGACAATTGCACCAACTATCATCGGAGAGGGAATTCCTTTATTTAAAGTTGGTGATTATCAGCTGGACCTTTCTCTAAAAGGTACAAGAACCTTTAATCAATTTGTTGAATTACATTACATAGTAAAAACATGAACACAAATATTCTTTAACTAAAATACCTGCGGAGCCATTTTTGGGATCTTTCGCATTTCCCAATATTCAGCAATCGGGCGCGTTAGTTAAACAACGATTTCTTTATCTACCCTTCAGCAATCGGGCGCTTTTCAGTAAGAAGAAAAAGCGCTCATTTTTCATTTTAGGGCCAGATTGTGGAGTAACTCATGTATTACGTAGTAGACCTATACTGCGCAGCAACAATTCCCGATTGTGGAAAATATGAACAAGAATTTGTTAAGTTTTGTTCATATTTTAATATCAAAGTTTGTGATATTGTGAAGCTTTTCACTTAAAATAAAGGGCAGCTATCTATAGTATGAAAATCCACCGTATTCAACGTAAGTAATGATAACAAAAGTGATAGATTTCTATCTTTGTGGAAGCAATATCTAGGACCTGTGCCCAAAAACCATCTGTGGTATACTGAGTTAAACAAAGTAGAAATGGGTGTCAATACATGAAGAACGAAGAGATACTTGCTGTGCTGAAATCTCTGTCCAATGAGACGCGACTCAATATTCTTTGTTGGCTGAAGGAACCAGGAGAAATGAACGCAAACCTGCCCACGGCCATCAAAGAAGAATTTCCAGGCGGTGTATGTGTAGGAAGCATTCAAGAGAAGTCCGGCCTCGCACAGTCTGTTATTTCCTCTTATCTGTCTTCCATGCAGAAGATTGGCTTGCTTGAGTCACGCCGCTTCGGCCAGTGGACATATTACAGGCGCAATGAAGAAGCAATTGCTGAGTTTTTGGAACAATTCGCAGCTGGATTGCACGCAAAAGTGGATTAACTTAATAATGTACGGCTTTATTATTTGCATATTAATCTATATATCTGTATATTCATTTTTATAGATTTAAAAAAACAGCGATATGAGGAGAGAGTACGATGAACTTATCCAAAGTAGCAGCACCTTTATTTGAGGCTTTTGAAGGCGGCAATCTGAAGCTAGAAAACCGCATTGTCATGGCTCCCATGACACGCTGCTTTTCCCCAAATGGCGTTCCAGGTCCAGATGTGGCTGGATATTATCGCCGCAGAGCAGAAAATGGTGTCGGTCTTATTATTACAGAAGGAACGGTTATCAACCATCGGGCAGCACCGGCCGACCATAATGTGCCCCACTTCTATGGTGAAGAAGCACTTGAAGGATGGGCACACGTTGTTCGGGAAGTACATGAAGCAGGCGGCAAAATTGCTCCACAAATCTGGCATACTGGCACGGCTCGCGAAAGAAAGAAATTTCCTGATTCAAATGCCGATCCAATCGGCCCATCCGGCTTGAGTCTGACTGGAAAACAAGTATCTGATCCGCTGACAGCCGAGGAAATCCGCGGTCTTGTTCAAAGCTATGCACAAGCGGCTGCAGATGCAAAGCGCATCGGTTTTGATGCGGTGGAGATTCACGGTGCACACGGTTATCTCATCGATCAGTTTTTCTGGGAAGTGACCAACAAGCGAACAGATGAGTATGGCGGCGATATGATTGGCCGTACCCGATTTGCGGTAGAGGTTATCGAAGCGGTGAGAGCTGCAGTCGGTCCTGACTTCCCAATTATCTTCCGTTTCTCCCAATGGAAGCCGGTTGATTACACAGCAAAGCTGGCTGCAACTCCTGAAGAACTGGAACGTTTCCTTAAACCATTGTCTGAAGCAGGCGCCAATATTTTCCACGCTTCCACACGCCGTTTTTGGGAACCAGAATTTGAAGGCTCTGACCTTAACTTGGCAGGCTGGACACGCAAGCTAACTGGCAAACCAGCCATCACAGTTGGATCAGTTGGCCTTGATTCCGAATTCACTAGCTTGTTTGAATCAGGAAAAGGTGGACAAATTACCGGTATCGATAGCCTGATTGAACGCATTGAACGCGGAGAATTCGACCTAGTTGCGGTAGGCCGTGCCCTCTTGAACGACCCGGCATGGGCAGCCAAAATTCGCGATGGCCGCAATGATGAACTTCAAGCATTTACCCGTGAGGCACTTGGTACGCTGAGCTAATCTGTGTTTTAGGGACAGGTTCCTATACTCATTTTTAAGGATTTATCTTATTTACCGAAAATTTAAAGGATGGGTTCCTCGTAAATGGGACATTAGATTCTATTACTCATTTAAAAGGCCCCACAGAGATAATTTTACTCTGCGGAGCCTTTATTTTGGATATTAATGCTCGTGAATCCGAGTCGCAAAGTGCCTGTCCCTGCGACCCGCCTAGTTTACTCGATTTCTTTGCTTAGTTGAACACAGTTTGGAAAGACTCAACTGGTGCTACAAGATTCAAATGCGATGTCTTAGAGGATTAGAACATGGATTCTCAATAGAATACTGGGATATAGAAGTTGATAGTACTACCGAAAACATTTTATCAGTATGTCAATGCAGTAAATGTGAGAATGAAATATTGTGTACAAGATATTAATGCACAGTACAAGGATACTATTCAATAGACTAATGTGATATGCAACAATCGGGCGCTTTAACACAATAAGCATGTACTCTTCAATAAGGCTTTATATACAAGACTTTATAGATAACTTGAATATAAAGCCTTATTATCCATACAAAAAACATACTACCATAAACGATATTTTTTGATTGCCAAATACACATATCATACTAACTCAACTTTCGCACCTTGAAATTAGACCTTCTTTTAGGTCTATCAAAGCTTTAAGAACGATTAATTTCGTTTCTTGACAAGTACTTTTATACAGAAAAAGCACCTCATTCTTTGGTATAGTGGAATTGACTAGAAACCATTACCAAAAAGAAGAGGTGCCTTCTCTATAATAAAGAAAAAACACTCAAATGAGCAACTACCAAATGAACTTTCTGCTGTATTATCTGAATTACCGAACAAGAAATCGTCCGATTGGGCTGTCGCATTACAGCAATTAATCGAGCCTCTTCAAGATGTCTTGAAGAAAACAAATAAACAAATACAACAATTACTTAAAAACCAACTAACACAATGGATTGCAGGTTTACCAAGCTATATCAGTGCTTACCTGCCTAATTTGGTATGCGAAAGTTGAGAACTTAAGATATCTCTAAAAATTTTTTGAAAACTTCTAATTGCTCTTCCCGTCTTCATCATTCCTTGAATGTTTGATTTAGATGTTAAACTAGCAATGGTTTCTAATCCTTCAATAGTTTTATTACAAATGTTTTTTAATTTGTGTTAGTACTTCTGCGGCTAGTTCGTTTGTATCTTTAAAGTTTTTTGAATTGATGGCTTCAGAATAATGTACAGAAACTTTAGCGGGTGTATTTTTCCCTTTTTTCTCGATCAATTTGTAAGAATCCTTGATGGAAACAGGAATGACTTTAACTCCCGATTTAATAGCAATTCTTAAACTACCTGCTTTAAAATCTCCAACTTGTGAACTTTTACTTCTAGTTCCTTCTGGGAAAACAGCCATAGAATGACCTAACTTTAAATTTTGGATGGCTTCGTTTATAGCTTTTAAGGACCTACGAGCATTATCCCTGTCGATAAACACGCAGCCTCGCTCTTTCATCCAATAACCCAATAAAGGAATCTTCTCCATTTCCTTCTTAGCGACAAACGCCATCGTTTGAGGAGCTGTTGAATATAAAAGTGGAATATCCATATTCCCTTGATGGTTGCCAACATATAATACAGGTTCATCCGAAGGAACATTTTCTGTTCCTGTTACGGTTACATCGGCACCTGAAATTTTAACTAACTTTTTAGTGCATTTTAAAATAAACCGATCAATTAGTTCCACCTTTTCTTTGTTCTTTCCTGCTTTATTTAATCTATTTATGGTAAAGGTTTTATTCGCTTTACTTAAAATATAACCCCACATATATCCTTGAAATAATAGAGTGCGCATATTTTCCTCTTTTCACTTTAATAATTTTTTAAAATTCGAGTTGAATAAACCTACCTATTTGTAAGGTTAACAATAATATAAGCAGGTACGGATTACTTGTAACTTCTATTAAAGAATCGATGATTAAATGCAACTCCTTTATCCATCCATTATACGAAAATGATTAACATTATAAATTGATTAAGATCACGGTTTATTACTTTTACTTATGCTAAATGAAGTTTTATATATCCTTGTAGATTTTTGGAAGTAATTTAAAAAGGGGAATCAAGGTAGAAAGCTTTCCAAAGTCTTTATATAGACGATAGAAAACAAACTGAAAAATAAGAAATAAGCAAAGCCACATCAATGAAGATCAAAGAATGAAATAGTATCCATTTTATGATTATGTTACGAACTTCAGCTTCTCGCAAAATAGATTACCTACTGGAAATAAATCATTTATAGAGATATTTTTTAATTTTAGACTCTGTTAGTCGATAGTGTTGATAAATCTAATATTTAACAGAGCCTTATATTAAGATCTTCAGCAATCGGGCGCTATCCTTGAACAAGGATAAGTGCTCATTTTCCATTTTAGTGCCATTTAACGGAAGAAGACTCTCAAGCAAATTTGAATAATTATGTTAACAGCATTATGAACATTGTGAAGGATTTCACTCAAACTGAACGGGCAGTTTACTTCAATAAGCAAAATATTGAAACGTGGTTTATCCCGACAGACCAAAATCCAAGATTATCCGCATGAATGTCACCATTAGGTAATTCTAAAGGAGGACAACGGCGGACCTTTTGAATCTGCTCTGAATCAACTTTTACTTTCGGGAACTACACCACTTTCCATTTATTTCTTCAAATCTTTTTTTGTGTGCATATTTTGGTTTCTAGAATTCCCACCTGTTTTTTCTCAATGGTTTTTACGTCCCCTAAATAACTTGAAATACTATAAATTCGATTTACCAGTTTTTTGATAATCATTCATAGAATCTCCTTAAGAATTTTTCGACTTGATCCTAACCGTTTAAAATTTGTTCATCGATGGACAGCCTTTTTTTGTACTTACTCTATCCGTCTATTCATATACTCTTTCTTTTGAAAGGGGTGATACTCATGAGTTTTAATGGTAGCAATGACTATGAATATTGTAAAAAATGCTATAAGTAAAAACCATTTTGCACATGTCAAGAAGAGGCTAATCCTTGCGACCAGACATTTTGTGAGCATAATCCATCGTCCCAATCAATAGGGGAACAGGAGCAGGAGCAACAACAACAACAGGGGGGACTTGAACAAGAGCAAGGACCTCAAATTCAAGACCAAAATCAAGAAGGTCAAAGGCAAGGCCCTCAAATACAAGAACAAGAGCAGGGACCACAAACGCAAGGAAACCAACAACAAGGTCCTCAAATTCAAGACCAAACAGAAGTTCAGAACCAAACGGGGGGAGCTCAAGAGCAAGCACAAACCGAAAATCAAAACCAAGCCCAAGGTGCACAGACCCAAACCCAAAGACATGGGGATCAAAACCAACAAAATAACCAGTCTATTTCAACCCCAAAGTAAACCAGCTAATAGATTGTCAATAAAAATCTTTTAATTTAAAAATCACTTCATGCTATACTAAAATTGCACAACTCAAATAACCCTCCGAATCCAATTTGGAAGGTTTTTGTTTTATTTGAAAATATTGTTACTAAATAGTTTCTTGGAATGATGTTTTTGTTTTTAACATCGCATAAATCCAGTGTAAAAGCTTATTAGCGCAAGCAATAATAGCTACTCTGTATGGTTTACCTTCTTCTCGTTTCAAGTCGTAGAAGGCTCTTAATCTCTTATTTCGTGCTATAGTTTCGTCAGTTGTTTTCTTTTTACGGCTATCACGTATAGAGCAGCGAACGGCTGTATAAAGCATACGGCGGAGCCTAGCTGAGCCACGTTTGGTAATATGATTTTTTGTACCTTTAAAGCGTCCTGATTCAAACACACTTGGATCAAGTCCTGCAAAGGCAACTAACTTTTTGGGATGACTAAACCGATCAATTTCACCGATTTCAGAAATAATCGTTGCAGCGATTTTTTCACCTACGCCGGGAATTGTTTGTAGTAGTTCATATTCTTCAAGTTGTACCGCTAACTGATCAATTTCACGCTCCAACGTAGAAAGCTGTTGGTGGTACGCTTGAAGTAAATCTATATACATATTTAAACTAACAAGAAGGCTATGATAAAGGGTTGATTGAAATGGGTTGCGTTCTGCAGCTACGATTAATTCCTCTGCTTTTTCATACGCCCATTCAAACGAACGCGCTTTACAATGCATATTAATAAACTGTGAAATTTCTTCCACACCAGCTTTTAAGACAGACTCGGAGGTAGGGAAGGTTTGTAAAGTTTTTAATGAAATTTCGGCATATAAATTCCCGAAAACTCCTTTGTATTCAGGGAATACTTGATCTAATACTGCTTGGAATTGGAGCTTGGTTTGAACCATAATTCCTGTCATGTTTTCATGCTGCCTTGTCAGATGCCGAAGGTTTAATAACTGAATCCCACGTTTCTTCTGAGGCTCTAAATCCTCTTTGTAATACATTTCACCTAAGTGATAAGCATCGATAGCATCTGTTTTGGTTTTCCGTAAGCTAGAACTTTTCACTCGGTAAGATACCAACGGATTAACGATAATCACAATATACTCTCTTGCTTCTAAAAACTGAACAACTGGGGTATGATAGTGACCTGTTGATTCCAAGACCACAGGTGGTTTCATCCCAGATTGACGCTCTAAATCTAGTAAATAAGAGTGAAACTCTTCTAATCCTTCTACCGTATGTTCAACCTTCACACTGTTTTTATAGGGCTTTTTTTTATCCAAGAACATTTGAACCTGACTTTCACCTTTTGCGACATCCAGACCAACAACTGGATTCATTTATATCTCCTCCTTTTGTAGTGGATTGACCGGTAACCTCTATCTATCTTGTTATTCATATCTTCGCTTGTTATACGGGATCACCATGTCCCAACCAGCCTAATCATGTGTTAACAAGTAGAGGGCGAACAGTTTAATGGTCGGGATCAAGTCCCACGGGCGCGAACGTT
The DNA here is from genome assembly GCF_030915385.1 of Neobacillus sp. PS3-12. Classification (GTDB taxonomy): domain Bacteria; phylum Bacillota; class Bacilli; order Bacillales; family Cytobacillaceae; genus JAEVLT01. The sequence goes on from NZ_CP133268.1 coordinate 4,461,153, forward strand.
CTACCCTGGCTACTATCAATCTATAAATTGAATAAAAAATAGTCAACCAGATTTCTCTGGCTGACCTTATAATACGAAAGGGCGCAATTCTTCTTCAAGAAATGCGCTCTTTTTAATGAATTGGGCCAGATTATTTAATAACACTTTGTTGCAAATTTGGATATTTTAAAAAAGAGATCGTGATGGAATGTACTGATATTAAATTCATTAAAATCAATAACGATCGAAGAACATTAAAAAATCCCTTTCAAAAGGTTTTTTTTTAAAACCTTAACATTATTATTTTCAACTCAGCGTTAGTCTTTTTCGGTTGGGCGATAACGGTGGTTCTTCCAACCATCCGTTATTAATTAATACAGTTGCACAATCATTTCCATATGCCCCCACTTCAAACATTGTTCGGGTATACATTGTTATTAAATCAATCCTTTGACTCTGTGCTAATGCAAGTCCATAAGTACCAAGTCCATATGAATTTAAATAAGTAACATGAACCATCATTAGTCGATCCGAAAAAGGCGACTCCGTACTATCCAATACTTCACCATCAAATGTAGGAGGTATCGCGATGTCTCCGTCAACCAAGACATCAGAAAACTTTTTATAATATTTTTTAGACATTTTTAGACCTTTTAAAAAATTCTCTCTAACATCTTTTGATTGTGCTACTTGACTAAACCCCATCAAAAGAGCTTTCCCAAGTGAGTTAGACTGAGCATTATAGAATAATCGAGAAATTTCTAAAACACTCAATGGTCTATCGGTGCTCGTGAAACCAGTAAAAGGATTCTTTTGTTTAACAAAATGCACTTCTTTAGGTGATGGAATATGAGGGGGGCGAGCATAAAGACCCTTCGAAAGCATCAATTTTGTTACCATTTGACCTATCTCTTCAAGCATATGGTCATTTTCTAAAAATAGTTTTCTAATATCTAGGCGAGAACTTTCTGTATAAGCCATGGTATAATTCATTTGAGCAAATTTTGCCATATTTTTTATATAGTTAATATAAAAAATATCTGAAAATAATCGTGGAGCTTTTAAGTTAATGTCTTCTTCTTTAATTCCTCTTGGAATTGAAATTTTTTCTTTATTAAAAACAGCAATAAAGTCGGTAATAATTTTCTTTGATACTTTATGACAATGTTCTACATGGGATTTTATCTCTTTGTCATCTACGTGCTGTAAAAAATGTGAGAAAATATGATGCACTAATGTTTCTGCCATATAACCATTCCAAAGATGTGCAATCTCAACAGCAGTTAATCTTATGTTGTCATATGTAGTTTTCATGCTACCTCCAGATTTTCAGTTCTTTCTTTATATTATGTGTAATAGGACAGGATTATATTGTGAATTAGTTCAACAAGTCTTGATCTTCAACAATCGGGCGCGATTCTTCAACAGAATTGTGCTCTTTCTTTATGTATAGGGCCAATTAATGAAGTAAGCCTCTCCAGAAAAATGGGAATTTGTATCATCATTAGCACAGAGTTTGTGAAAGTTTTTACTTGAACTAACTGGCAGGTTAGCATTCCTGTAGATCGTTATTTTTCGACTTTGAAAAAAATAGGGCTCCTCAGTAAGATATGAGTATAGACACCACTCTAACTCACAACTTTAGGAGGAACCCTACTATGAAGTTTAAAATGCAAAACAAACAAAATCAACTGATAGAAAGAATTTCCGTTAAACATCTTGTTGTTGGCGTGGATATAGCCCAACAATTTCACGTGGCCAGAGCCGTAAATTTCCGTGGAATTGTAGTCGGAGATCCACTTACATTCAAAAATAATGAAGAAGGATTTACTAGTTTACTAAAATGGATTAAAAGTCTTCAAAGATTAAACAACCTAGATGAAGCTATTGTTGGGATGGAACCAACTGGACACTACTGGATCAATCTTTCAAAATGGCTTTCTAATCAAGATATTGAAGTAGTAACGGTAAACCCACATTTAGTAAAAAAGAATAAAGAAAATCGTGATAATACTCAATCAAAAAGTGATAAAAAAGATGCTTTAGTTATCGCTGATATGGTAAAGAACGGTTACTATTCTGAAGTTAGGTACACATCGGAATCATTCGAAAAACTTAGGGTTCTTATGTCTAACCGTGATGTAATTGTTAAACGCCTGGTCAGTTCCATTAATCAATTAAATCGATGGGTAGATATCGTTTTCCCAGAACTACGACAGGTTTTCAAAGATATTAAAGGCAAAGGTGCGATCGCAACCCTTCGATTATTCCCAACCCCAATGGAATTAGAAACTATGCAGCCTCATGATGTAATCACAGGTTGGAAATCAATAATGAAGAGGCAGCCTGGATTAAAAAAGGCCCTATTACTCATTCAATTAGCTAAGAAATCTGTCGGTACTAGACAAGCACTTGATGCTTATAAATTTCATTTAGAACAGTTATTAGAGGAATATGATTTAGCTGTAACACAACTCGAAAGAGTTGAACAACAAGTTACCGAAGCATTAAACAAAATTTCTTTCGCTAAGAAACTGCTTACCATCAAAGGAATTAGTGAAATATCTTTGGCTGGCATATTAGGTGAGGCAGGAGATTTAAGTGGTTTCTCCCACGGGAATTCTCTACTAAGGCATGCAGGATTGCATCTAGCTGAGGCAAGTTCAGGAAAGTGGAAAGGCCAAATTGTCATTTCTAAACGCGGAAGATCGAGACTGCGACGATTCCTTTACTTAGCAACGATGAGCCTTGTGGTGAATAACCCAGAATTTCAAGCATTACATTCTCATAATGTTAAGGTAAAAAAGATGAAGAAAATGAAATCGATTATGAAGTTAATTGGCAAGTTGGCTAGGATTTTTGTAGGTATATCAAGACGAAATGAATCCTATTGTCCTGATAAGGTCAAAGCATTTTCACCGTTGGCAGCCTAATACAGAATTGAAGATTATTCGTCCTCTTGAAATAAATAATATAGGACACTATATTGACCGAATGTTGGCTTATTCGTAGGATTTCAAATATGTACGGAGTACCAGATTTGTTCAACAAAAGGGCACCGACCCATCAGGTTAGCATAACTGGCCTCCACCCCTTGGATAGGTATGACGAAGGAATGATAGGGCAAATGACCCGTTGAGACATGGGAGGGAAAGCCTCCAGGGGCGGCGTGGAGCATGTACATTATATGGTAAATTGTGGAGTTGCACTATCTCCTCTATTTAACTATGCCTTCACGGAGCCTTATTAATCTGAACTCATTTCATTTAATTGTTAACCCTATATGAAGGGGTATGAAATCCTGCGAATAAGCGAGCATTCGAGAGAAAATCTTATTTAACTGAGGGAGTTGAATAAGGTAATATTTGGATTAAGATAGATATAAGTAGAAAAGTTAATAACAAGGGGTGATTTTTTGGAGAAAAATATTGGGGATGTAGATTTTTTTAAACAAGTAGTAAAAAGACTTTGCAAAAAAAAACAATATTTCCCCTCAGAACCTAAATTTGAAATCATCGAAAACGTAATGGTTATTATCATTTACTTCAGTAAAATAAGGTATATTATATGTGTTGAATAGATTCTCTCTAAAGACAGGAAAAGTAGGTGAACAAAGTGGGAAAATATCAATTGGATTCCAAAGGTCAGGTAGCTGTGACAAAGTTTCATGAAAAACAGACGCCTGCCAAATTTGATAAAAAGCAGCAACTTGAAAAAATGCGTGCGGAGTATTTGAAAAAGAAGCAAAAACAAACAGATAAATAATATGAATGAAAACATAGGAAGACTAAAATCTCCCTATGTTTTTCTTATTCGACGTTCTTTTTTTCAATTGATGATAGAGTTTATTATTCCCAATTTTTCTTATTCTTCTTTTACAAAGCATTTCTTTTGTATGGTTTCCAATCCTTTTTTGAAAAGAAAAAGAAATAACTAATGCTTATTAAAGTAAACTGCCCATATATACAGTATCAGCAAAAAAACATTGATATGATGCACCTTTTATCATTGTTTATATGTAACCGTAGAATGGCGTTTAAGGACTTGACTTGGAGCCTCTATGGGTACGATTTGTCTTGAAAGGCTGAAGCAGTTGTTTCATCAGGCAAAAGAGCCTATCATACCCACCTCTCCAAGTAAAGTCCTATCGTTGTTTACGTTGAAAACTATAATTACTTACTGAAGATAACAAGTAAACAAAGATAGAAAAGGGCTTTTTTTGTTTCGTTATTTACGATGATTACGGTCAAAAATCATACTGTATATATGGGTAGCTTTAGTTCAACAAGAACTGTCATTTTTAACTGAGTCTTTTGCTGCGCAGTACAACGATACTATGAATGAAAGAAAATATAAGATGACTGTTAAATGGTTTATATGTACGTTGTAGTTGGCTTCTTTGTTTAGTATTAACTTTGGCAACGGTCTCTGAGCGGTAGTCTTTTGAGCGGTTTGGTATTTCGGATTAGCAGAGAAAAGTTGTTATACCCTACTCGAAATATGGAGCTTGACTTCAACTATGGTTTAAGTCCTATAATGAACCTGACGCATCGTATCAGAGGATTTGAGGCGTTATAGAGAATGCTGATGATTCTGTCGTAGTTATTACGTGTTTGTATCCAATTAAAACAACGAAAAGGAGCTCACTAACTATGAAAGCACTTGTCACTGGCGCAAATAAAGGAATCGGTTTCGAAATCGCTCGAAGTCTTGGAAAGCGTGGCTATGACATTCTCGTTGGGGCGCGTGATGAAGCCCGCGGGCAGGCAGCAGTCGAAAAACTTTCCGCAGAAGACATATCAGCAACGTTCATCAAGATTGATTTGAATGATTTAGACAGCTTGCACGAAGCGGCTAAAATGGTTACCTCGCTCGATATTTTGGTCAATAATGCTGGAATTCCTGATAGTGTCAAGCCTGGGCGTGCGGCGCTCGACCTTGCAAAGCATACCATTGACTATACAACTGAGGATCTACGCACGACGATGGAAACGAATTTTCTCGGCACCCATGAACTCATGAAAAATCTGCTGTCATCTCTGACAGACAATGCGAAAATCGTCAACATCACCGTCCCGATTTCGCCGACCGACTTTTGGCACCCGCTCGCTTACATTACGAGCAAAGCAGCACTCAATGTGATGACACTGACCTACGCTTACGAGTTCGAAAAAATGGGCAGCCATCGCCAGATTTTCGGCATCATGCCTGGCGCTGTCGCAACCGACTTGAACGGCATGGAAGCTGGTGCGCACGGCGGATTCGTCAAGTCTCCCGAAGCCGCCGGGCAGATGAGTACCGACATTATCCTGTCTGATAAGAATCAAAATGGCCAAATTATTCAGTACGATGGTAAGATTGTTACAGATTATGAGATTCAGCTGAGAGGCTAGAAACATCAAATCTCTGTCATTGATACGAATTTGACCGTTCACTTAGGGTACCCTTCCTCGGGTGCCCTAAAAATTTCGCCTCATAGCCTTTATGGTGAACCGTACCATAAGTAAATTAGGTTTTTTAAGTACAGCACCTACTTATGTATAGTGGGAGAGGTACTGTTTCTTGTGTTACAGGTTAGATGTTAGGCGCTCACGAGAGAGCAGGTTTGATGTCGGAATGAAACTGGCATTTTTATAGGTTTTACCGAAATTAACAAAACAGTAAATCATTATTGGCCTTGCAATTAAACTTCCATTTGCAAAGCGAAAACGTAATCGAAATGTGGATAAAAGCGGTGAACAGTCTGAAATTGTCCTGATGGTTAATTGCCACAATTACCAAATGGATAAAGTAAAAAAATTCTGTGGGATAATGATGCATTGGGAATGACTACTTTTGAAAAGTAAAACTGCATTTCGATTATAAGTTTGACATTTAGTTTCGCTAATTCAAAAACATAAGGTTTGTGAAAAATTACACTTATGCTAACGGGGGCATTACTGGAATAACGGTAATGCTTTTTCTTCTTCAAGTAAAGGGCAGAATAGTGAATAAGGTGTTGGATACTATACTGTAGACCAGTCCATTTGTAGGGGTGAGGAAATTGCGTAAAATTCTCAAAGTTATAGGGATAATAGTTGGTGGTTTGATTCTCTTCTATATTTTATTGTTTGTCCTTGGAGCTATTTTTGGTACCATTACTAAACTTTTTGGAGTATTAACTTACAATGGTGGTAAATTTACATTCAATATTGTTGGACTTATTTCGTTAATAGTAACGGTCCTTTTAGTAAGATATGTATTGAAAAAATTTAGCAGAAAATAAGAACCGCATGAACAAACGGGTAGCTTATGTTAAAGATGGGGTTGTTGCGGCGATCCCATTTCTTATTGCTCTAACGGTAGCAGTTTAATGGAAGAATTGGTAATATTATATTCCATTTAATAGTTGTAGGAAGTGATAAATTGCTCGTTTATTATTTAATGCTTATACTTGGAGCTGTATTTGTAATAGGTGCAATATTTGTCTTAATTGTTATGTATGGTACTAAAGACTTTCGATTATTAAATATAGGTAAATGCCTTGGAGTCTTACTTTTGGGTGTTTTATTCTTAGTGATTACTCTCCCTAGCCTAAAATATGTTGTACTAAAGGAATATGATGTCGTCAGTGGAAAATGTGTGATCGAAATAGATTCATCAGGTCGTTCTCCTGAAGCGGACTTTAAAATGCTCAATTCAGATGAAATGTTTACCTTCAGAAATATTCCTAAGCTGAATGCTTATGGAAAGTCAATTCCTTATTATTGTAAGGTGACGGTTACAAAAGACCATCAGGTTGAAATTAGTTATAAAATATATGATGTGAAAACACGAAAGTTTATAACAAGTAAATAACTTATATTTACAATTATAAATAATAAAAGATGTTCTTACTTCTTTTTACCCTTGATAGATACTTCAGTTTATAAATAAAGTTTCCTAAACTAAGGGTGCCTATATTCAATGACGGGAAGCTGCGGTGATCCCGTTTTTCTTATTGAACTAACGGAACAGAATATTTAAACAATAACATTTTACATAGTTCATAGTTAATATGCTTTTAATCATCGAGGAAAGGTTGTTACGACAACCTTTGCAGCCCGGCTGAGACGAAGCCAATGCTGCTTGGCGTCCCTTAACAAGGTGCTAAATAATGGACACAGATTCCCAATTCTTATCCTGTATACCTAAAAAATCAAAGGGAATACTATTTTATTATGAAGCACTAAGGTAGGTGTTACCGTGCAGATTGGTAAATTGGTGGATAAGCTTTTGATTAAAAATGTAGTGGGAAATTCCAATCTTGAAATTCAAGGTATAGAAGTTGATTCCCGGAAAGTAAAACCAGGTGATCTTTTTATTTGTTTACCGGGCATTACTGTTGATGGTCATCGTTTTGCAAATGATGCAGTGGTAAATGGTGCAGTTGCTGTGTTAATAGAAAAAGACATTGATCTTCCGTCACATATTACAAAAATCCGAGTCTCAGATACACGACTGGCAATGGCAATATTATCTGCCGAATTTTACGGACACCCTACTAGTAAGCTAAACCTCATTGGGGTAACTGGAACGAATGGCAAAACCACAACTACGTATTTAATTGAAAAAATTCTTAACGAAAATAACAAAAAAACAGGTTTGATTGGTACCATTCAAATGCGAATCGGAGAATATACAGAAAAAACATTTAATACGACACCTGAGGCAATCGAACTCCAACGCTTTTTTAAAAAGATTCTTGATCACGGCGGAGAGTATGCTGTTTTAGAAGTCTCCTCCCACGCATTGGATATGGGAAGGGTCCGAGGTTGTAATTTTAAAAGTTCAATTTTCACCAATCTAACACATGATCATTTGGACTATCACGATACAATGGAGAAGTATCGTGAAACAAAGTCATTACTTTTTTCACAGCTGGGAAATACATATGATAATCTACCTAAGGCGGCTATTATTAACTTAGACGATGAAGTATCTAATTATATTGCAAGAAAAACTAGTGCGCAAATCATTACCTATGGAATTCATAACAAAGCTGATGTTCAAGCAAGAGATATTGAGATCACTTCGAAGGGAACTTCTTTTGTTGTAGATACATTTAATGGAAGTATTCCTTTAAAGTTACAGTTAACCGGAAAATTCAATGTGTATAACTCCCTTGCAGCTCTCACTGCTTGTCTTGTGGAAGATGTCCCACTTGAACGAATTAAATCAAGCTTGGAGACATTCGAAGGAGTAAGAGGCCGCTTTGAGCGTGTAGAAGCCGGTCAAGATTTTACTGTAATCGTCGATTACGCCCACAATCCGGATGGTTTACAAAATGTATTAAGAACTGCTAAACAGATTACGAAAGGAAAACTCTTGTGCATTGTGGGATGTGAAGGGGATCGTGATCGGAAAAAGCGCCCGGTAATGGCTAATATTGCAGTCGATTATTCGGACTATGCAATCCTAACATCGGATAATACACGATCGGAAGAACCTGAAGATATTTTAATGGAAATGAGCAGTGAACTGATCTCTAAAAATTTACATTCTGGACGGTACAATGTCATCACCGATCGTCGAGAGGCTATTTATCATGCAATCGAAATGGCTAGGCAAAATGACTGCATTATTATTACTGGTAAAGGTCATGAAACGAACCAAATTATCAAGAACAATCAATTTATTCCATTTGATGACCGCGAAATCGCATTTGAATGTATAAAAAATAAAAGAATTTTATTTTAATCATGCTGGCTCGCTTTTTAAAAAATTTCCCAGATTCTATTTGACCATTGGTAATTATGGAGGTGGGCAGGTACTGTAATGTCATCATCAAAAAAAGACTTAATTTCAGGGGCATTCTCTCTAGCAACAGCAGGAATTATTTCAAAAATACTTGGTATTCTCTATATCGTGCCGCTGCAGAACATGGCCAAAGATTATGTAATGGGTTTATATCAAATAGCTTACTCCATTTATTTAGTGATGATAATGGTTTCTACAGCCGGAATCCCACTAGCAATGTCTAAACTGATATCAGAACGAATTACTTTGGGTGATTCCTCAGGAGTGGATCAAATGTATCGTGTGGGAGCCCGTTATTTGACAGTAACAGGGGTTGTTTTCTTTGCTATTATGTATTTCTCTGCTGGTTGGTTAGCTGTTTTAATGGGTGATTCGGGTAGCTCAAATGCAATTCGTGCTCTTTCCTTTGCACTGCTAATTGTGCCACTTTTAGCTGCTATGCGTGGGTATGTACAGGGACATCAACTCATGGATGTCTCAGGCAATGCTCAAATCATTGAGCAACTGGTAAGAGTAGCTACCATTTTATTGGGTGTGTTTTTTAGTGTGAAATTGAGAGTTTCATCAGAGGTGACAGCGGCGGTTGCAACATTTGGCGCGGTCCTTGGTGCGCTTGTAAGCCTTCTCTTTATCAATCGCCAAGTAAAACAAATTCATCGGAGAGACAGGAAAAAATTTTGGTCGCACTCAGCTAAAACAAATCAACAAGTATTTTATGAAATTCTTAAAGTATCAATTCCAATAACACTTACTTCACTTGTTCTGCCTCTCTCCCAAATTGTGGACAGTTTTACGATTATAAACTTATTAATGTATGGATTTCATTGGAGTAAAGATATTGCTACGTCTGAATACGGAATATTTACTGCACGGGCACTAAGGCTAATTGCATTGCCTCTTTCCATTGCAGTTGCTGTCGGTACTTCAATCATGCCTTCCATTTCTGAAGCAATTGCATCTAATAATATCAAGAGGAGAGATGAACGTATTGTTGATTCGTTTCGATTGACCAGTTTTTTTTCCTTTCCTGCAGCTATCGGAATATACTTGTTAGCAGGTCCCATAGATATTGCACTGTTTCAAGACTTGAATGGGGCTAATACAATTGCTATGGTATCGTTTATGTCGATTTTTGCTTCTTTTGAAGTAATTTCCGGTTATATACTGCAGTCGATCGGTCATATGTACAAACCTGTTGGTTACATGTTTGCAGGGCTGGGGCTAAAACTGATACTTAATTTAATTCTCGTTCCTCGTTTTGGAATTATGGGGGCTGCAGGCGCGAGCGTACTAGGGTATGTTCTGTCAGCAGTGCTTGGAATCTATACCATACATAAAGTAACCTTAATTCCTTTCGGGTTTAAAAGGATATACGGAAAGGCTTTGTTCGCGTCCCTTATCATGGGAGGGGGGGTTTGGATTTGGACCTGGGTTCCTATAAGTTCTTTTCTCCCTTGGCCAAGAATTGCGAATCTGGCAATAATCTTTGGTGGTACTTTGATCGGATCGCTTGTATTTCTTTGGATGATGATATGGCAAAACGGAATCTCCAAACACGAGCTAACCCGATTACCGATCATTAGGCGATTTGTTGGATCGCGTTTTTCTTTTTCGAAATAATCTTCATTGCTTTAATTTTTGGCTATACTTGTTTTTATTTTTAAATGAATACAATTTAAGCAATTTGTGTGGGAAGGAAGAAGAAATTCTCCTTTGCATACGAAAAAGGAATATTAGGATTAGTGTAATAAAAGAGGAAGGTGAATGATATTAAACGGGCTCTAACATTGTTTGTTATATCGTCTATTCTTGTGGGCTGCTCGCCGAACAATCCCCTACTGAAGAAATAGATTCTAGTGCTGCCCACAAACATGAAGAAATACAAAAAAATATAAACCAAAAGTTCCAAAAAGAAACTTCGGAATCTCCCCAGCCTGCAGTTCCTCCTGCAAAAGGAAAAGCCATATTAGACGTGCCACTAATATCGCAAAACCCTGAGCTGAAGTATGGCTGCGAAGTGACGAGCCTAGCGATGGTTTTGCAACATGCTGGGATAAAAGTTAATAAAATAGAACTGGCTAATAATATAAAAAGATAATGATCGGCTGATCATTGGAAAAGGAGGAGATGTCATACATTGGGGAAATCCTAAAGATGGGTTTGTTGGTGATATGACAGGAAAAACTCAGGGCTATGCCGTTTACGTTCAACCGCTTCAAGAGCTGATGGAACGCTATCTTCCGGGGCGTACAGTTAATTTAACGGGAAAATCCTTTGATGATGTACTGTCTCAAATTAAAAGGGGAAAGCCTGTGGTTGTTTGGACAACAGGAGATTACACTGCCCCCAAGAGATGGGACTCATGGAACCATGGGAGTGAACAAATTAAGGCTACCAGGGATTTGCATGCTGTTGTACTCACAGGTTTTGAGCCTGGGTACGTTTATCTCAATGATCCTTTAACAGTAAAAAAAGGGAATAAGGTAAATCTACAAACATTTATGCAGTCATGGAATGCATTAGGTGAGCAGGCTTTATCCTACCGATGAAGTAGAAAGATAAAAATTGTAAAACAAATTATATAAAAAATTCTAAATGAATTTTGATGGTGAATTAATGTTTCTTCTTCACGAAAGGGATTGCTGTGGTGATCCCTATTTTTATATACTAACAGTCATTTTACTTGAACTGTTCAATGGTAAGGGAACCCCAATATTTTCAGTTAAGCAATGGGGGTGCATCCATTAAAAACTCAAATACAAGGAACATAATTAAGAATCATTGCACTACAATGAAGATTTTATAAGGTAAGGCTGGTAAAACATCCTTTTTCTTATTTGAAGTAGGTTTGTGAAAAAATGTACTTACACTAAAGGGCGCCATTCTTGAGGAATGGCGCCTATTTTGCAATTTTAGGCCAGATTGTTGCAAACATATTTGAAGAAGAAAATTGTTATGGCATACAACAAGATTAAAAGGATTCTCACTTGAACTAAGGCACCTTAGTGGATGAAGAAATATCATAATTTCATTAAGAATAAGTGTGTTAAAATACAAAATGAACCGATCGGAGGGGTTAGAATGTTTATACATAAAATAAACGATGAATTATCGTTAAAATTAATAGAATTAAGAGATAGCGAAAGGGTTTTTGAATTAACAAATAAATCAAGAGACTATTTAAGAAAATGGCTACCTTGGTTGGATATTACAACAAGACTTGAAGATACCATAGAGTTTATCAAAGGATGTTTAAAAGGTTTTGCTGAAAATAAAAGCTTAAATACAGTTATTATATTTAATGGAGAAATTGTTGGAGTTGCAAGCTACAATAACATTAATTGGTCAAATAAAACGGCGTATATTGGTTATTGGCTCGGTGATGAATTCCAAGGAAAAGGAATAATGACCGAGGTGGCTAAAACATTAACCGATTATGCTTTTAATGAGTTGAACCTTAATAAAGTTGAGATTAGAGCTGCTGTTGGCAATAAAAAAAGTAGGAGTATCCCAAAAAGATTGAATTTTGTAGATGAAGGATGTATTAGGCAAGCAGAATGGCTATATGACCATTATGTGGACCACGTTGTATATGGAATTTTGAAAGAAGAATGGGATTTAAAAAATAGGTAAGCCTTCTTCAGCAATCGGGCGCTATTATTGAAGATCATAAGCTTAATTCTTCGCTAAAAATAAGAAGGAATTAGGCTTTTTCTTTATTTGAAATCCCAAAAGTTATAAAATCCATAATTTATTAGCTTTACCCCCATAGGTAACAAATTTGGAAACTGGCGGTAAATAAAGTAGCAATCTCTGGTAAAAAGCATGGCAGAGTGGTACATTCTTTTGGAATCGGTATACAAGGTTTAAAATGTTTTTGATTATGGAAGATTGAGATCCGAATTGGATTCCTCCATTAAAGAGGCATTTTCATTTTCGGCAAACACTAAATGACTGTTTTTAAACAAAATAAAAAACCTTGATTTCTCAAGGTTTAAGAGCGTCCCAGAGAGGATTCGAACCTCCGACCTACAGTTTAGGAAACTGTTGCTCTATCCTGCTGAGCTACTGGGACATATAAAATTTTTCCCTAAATAAAATAATCGGTTAAACTCCCACCCATGCCTCAGTAAGCATATTCAAGAAGCAATTCGGCATGTGTGCTGTAGCAAAGCTTCGAAGCGTATTCGATCGTGCTGAGCTACTGGGACATATTAAATTAATTCATTTTGAGGAACGCTTATTATTATATATATTTAAAAGCAAAAGGTCAATAAAATATTTTTATAATGAAGGTTTTAAAAAGTTGCCCCGAAAATTCGGGACAACTTTTTGATTTATATTAGAATTTTGCTTGGTAGTTTTCCACTTCCCAAGAAGAAATAGAAGTACGGTAGCTATCCCACTCAGCTTTCTTCAAGGCAACATACTCACCGAATACGTGCTCACCAAGAACTTCACGGCCGATAGTTCCTTCTTCTAAAGCTTCAACCGCTAATTCAAGGCTTCCAGGAAGGTTATCGATTCCGCGCTCTGCACGCTCTTCGTTAGACATGTGGAAGATGTCCTCGTTTACAGAAGCAACTGGAGTTAATCCTCTGTTCACACCATCAAGACCAGCAGCTGCAATCACTGCAAAAGTTAAGTATGGGTTTGCAGATGGATCTGGACAACGAAGTTCTACACGAGTAGCCAATCCGCGTTTTGCTGGGATACGGATTAGAGCAGAACGGTTAGATGCAGACCAAGCTACATAGCAAGGAGCCTCATAACCAGGAACTAAACGCTTGTAAGAGTTTACTAATGGATTTGTTACAGCAGCAAAGTTCTTCACATTCTCTAACAATCCAGCAATGAATTGAGTAGCTGTTTCAGATAATTGAAGTGGAGCAGTTTCATCAAAGAAAGCATTTTGGCCATCTTTGAAGAATGACATGTTTACGTGCATTCCTGATCCGTTGATACCAAATACTGGTTTTGGCATGAAAGAAGCATGTAAACCAAATTGTTTTGCAATGGTTTTTACAACCCATTTATAAGTAGTTGAATTGTCAGCAGCAGTTAAAGCATCAGCGTATTTGAAGTTGATTTCGTGCTGTCCTTCAGCAACTTCGTGGTGAGATGCTTCGATTGTGAAGCCCATTGCTTTTAAGGCACGGTAAATTTGTAAACGAACTTTCTCGCCAAGGTCATGTGGAGATGGCTCGAAGTAACCAGCAACATCATGAGTTTTTAATAATGGACGTCCATCTTCATCTGTTTGGAATAAGAAAAATTCTAATTCTGGGCCGACTGAAATGGTGTAGCCTTGTTCAGCGGCTTTTGCAACTGTGTTTTTTAAAACGTTACGAGTATCTCCTTCGAAAAGAGTTCCATCTGGATTCTTAACACTGCAAAGGAAACGAGCTTCAGAATAACCATCTTCAACGGACCAAGGAAGTACAGCAAATGTATTTAGGTCTGGTTGTAGGTAAAGGTCAGATTTGTTAATTGGTGAGAAACCAGTTATCGAAGAACCGTCAAACATGATTTTTCCTTCTACAGCATCTTCAAGTTGCTCAGCTGTAATGGTTACATTTTTTAAAGTACCTTCAAGATCAACGAACTGCATATGAAGAAGTTCAACATTTTTAGTTTCAATAATCTCTTTAATTTCTTGTAATTTCGTTTCATTTAAAACTGACATGTAATTTTTCCTCCCGTCGTTGCGTTAGGTTTCCTAACATCACTATAAACTCATTATATTAATCTTTGAGAAGATGTCAACAATTTTTGAAAAATTTATTAATTTGTAAACTTCATTGATTTAAAGTTTTTCAGGTTTGATTTTTAAGAAAGACAGACAGCTGGTTGTTTTTTCTTCTTAAAAAAGAAGCCGAAATCTATGATATAATGTTTGTCGAAGATACACGAAATGAAGAATGTAATGTTGGAGGAAACTATGGCTGGATATACGCCGATGATACAACAATATTTAACGGTAAAGGCAGAATATCAGGATGCCTTTTTATTTTTTCGACTTGGAGATTTTTATGAAATGTTTTTCGAGGATGCGCTAAAAGCGTCCCAAGAACTTGAAATAACATTAACAAGCCGCGATGGCGGCGGTGACGAACGAATTCCAATGTGTGGTGTCCCATATCATGCAGTACAAGGATATATTGAACAATTAATCGAAAAAGGCTATAAAGTGGCCATCTGTGAACAAGTGGAAGATCCGAAGCTGACAAAGGGAATGGTGAAACGGGAAGTCGTTCAATTAATCACTCCCGGAACCGTCATGGAAGGCAGAGGTTTGTCTGAAAAAGAAAATAACTATATCGCCTCTGTAACGAAGTTTGCTGACCAAACCTATGGTGTTGCCTACAGCGATCTTTCTACGGGAGAGAGCCGTGTCACTTTATTATCGAATCAATTTGAAGAGGTTTTAAATGAATTAGCCGTTTTGGGGGCAAAGGAAGTAGTGGTAGCCGCCGACTTTGATGGCGAGCTGCAAAAAAAGATGCGCGAGCGTGGTGTGCTTGCCATTTCATTTGAAGACAACGACACCGTTGGTGAAAATTTTTCCCATTTGCTTCAAGAGTTAACCCAAAATAAATTACAGCAAACAGCAGCAAGATTGTTTAACTATTTGTATCGGACCCAGAAACGGAGTCTTGATCATCTCCAGACTGTTTCGACCTATCAAATCCATCAATATATGAAAATTGATTACTATTCGAAGCGAAATCTTGAATTAACCGAAACGATTCGCTCAAAAGGTAAAAAAGGCTCATTACTATGGCTTTTAGATGAAACGATGACTGCGATGGGCGGAAGGATGCTGAAGCAATGGATCGACCGTCCGTTAATTGAGTGTGAAGCGATTGAACGCCGTCAAAATATGGTCAGAATTTTGCTTGAGCATTATTTTGAACGCCAGGACCTTCGCAAAAAATTAAAAGAAGTTTACGATTTGGAACGGCTGGCTGGAAGGGTTGCTTTTGGGAATGTCAATGCCCGCGATTTAGTGCAATTAAAAAGATCTTTGCAGCAAATTCCGTTGTTAAAAGAGCTGATGATTGGGCTAGGGGACGAGGCAGCAGTTGAAACGGCGCAAGAGCTTGACCCCTGCGAAGAAGTGACGGATTTACTGGAGCAGGCGATTGTCGACAACCCGCCGCTTTCTTTAAAAGAAGGAAATATCATTCGTGATGGCTACAATGATCAGCTTGATCAATACCGTGATGCCAGCCGTAACGGAAAGACATGGATTGCCCAGCTTGAACGGGAAGAAAAAGAGAAGACCGGAGTTAAATCGCTTAAAATCGGCTTTAACCGTGTTTTTGGGTATTACATCGAAGTTACCCGTGCTAACCTGCATTTATTAGAGGAAGGCCGCTATGAGCGGAAGCAAACTTTAGCAAATGCCGAGCGCTTTATCACGCCAGAGCTGAAAGAAAAAGAATCCTTAATCTTAGAGGCGGAAGAAAAAATCGGTGAGCTGGAATATGAATTATTTGCAATAATTCGCGAGACCGTAAAAGAATATATTCCTAGACTGCAAGCATTGGCAAAATTGGTCAGTGCCCTTGATGTCCTGCAATGTTTTGCCCAAGTGAGTGAGGACCGTCATTATGTAAAACCGCAATTTTCCGAAGAGCGTCGGGTAGTAGTGAAGGACGGCAGACACCCGGTTGTGGAAAAAGTGCTGAATTCACAGGAATATGTTCCAAATGATTGTATGATGGACAATGATCGGGAAGTCTTGTTAATTACTGGCCCAAATATGTCAGGGAAAAGTACTTATATGCGCCAAATTGCCTTAACCGCCATCTTAGCGCAAATCGGCTGTTATGTTCCGGCTGCTGAAGCCGTACTGCCGATTTTTGACCAGGTCTTTACGCGCATTGGTGCGGCGGATGATCTCATTTCTGGTCAGAGTACGTTTATGGTTGAAATGCTGGAAGCGAAAAATGCGATTACTTTGGCAACGCAAAATAGTTTAATTTTATTTGATGAAATCGGCCGTGGAACGTCTACTTATGATGGTATGGCCTTGGCGCAAGCAATTATTGAATATATTCATAATCGAATTGGGGCAAAGACTCTTTTTTCAACGCACTATCACGAATTAACGGTGCTGGATCAGGAACTGTCTAAATTGAAGAATGTCCATGTCAGTGCAGTTGAGCACAACGGAAGGGTGGTGTTCCTTCATAAAATTAAGGAAGGACCTGCCGATAAAAGTTATGGTATCCATGTTGCTCAATTAGCTGAGCTTCCAAAAGAGCTCATTAACAGGGCGGCGGAAATTTTAAAAGAGCTTGAGGAACAACCTAAGACTGAGCTAGTCCCTAGGGTGGAAAATTTACTTGAGGAACAGCCTAAAGCTGAGCCAGTTCCTAATGAGGAAAATATCATTGAGGAACAGCCAAAGTCTCAGGCGGTACCTAAAAAGGAAAGTCTAATAGAAGAAACAGCACAGTTATCTTTCTTTGGAGAAGAACCAAAAGAAACGAAGAAACATGAAGGTTCACCAAAAGAGAAGAAGGTTCTCGAAAACATTAAAGCTCTAAATATTTTAGATATGACACCACTACAGGCGATGAACACATTGTACGAGCTGCAAAAAAAGTTAAAAAGCTAGGGGGTGTAAACGATGGGAAAAATCATCCAGCTTGATGATGCATTGTCCAACAAAATCGCAGCAGGTGAAGTGGTCGAGCGTCCTGCATCGGTTGTAAAAGAACTGGTCGAAAATGCGATTGATGCTGGCAGTACCGTCATTGAAATTGAGGTAGAAGAAGCGGGGCTTTCAAAAATCCGCATCACCGATAACGGAGCCGGTATTGAGGAAGAGGACGTCTTAAGGGCTTTTCAGCGGCATGCGACAAGCAAGATTAAGGATGAGACCGATTTGTTCCGAATTCGGACATTGGGTTTCCGCGGTGAAGCTTTGCCGAGTATTGCCTCGGTTTCGCGCTTGGAAATGAAAACCTCGACAGGTGAAGGGGCGGGGAACAGAGTCCTCATCGAGGGCGGGAAAGTCGTTGAATTTGAAAAAGCTTCAAGCAGAAGAGGGACCGATATTACCGTTACTGATTTATTTTTCAACACGCCTGCACGGTTAAAATATATGAAAACGATCCATACGGAGCTTGGAAATATCACAGATGTTGTTAACCGATTGGCACTTTCCCATCCTGAGGTGGCGTTTCGCTTAATTCATAATGAGCGGAAGCTACTGCAAACAAATGGAAATGGCGATGTCCGTCAGGTGCTGGCGTCGATTTATGGATTAGCCACTGCCAAGCAACTGGTTCCGATTTCTGCCGAGTCGCTTGATTACAAAATAAGCGGATATGCTTCGATGCCCGAAGTAACCCGGGCATCAAGGAACTATATTTCTACTATGATTAACGGCAGATTTATTAAAAATTACCAGCTAGTTCGGGCTATACAGGAAGGCTATCATACCTTGCTCCCGATTGGTCGATTTCCGCTTGTATTGCTGAGAATTGTGATGGACCCGATTCTCGTAGATGTCAATGTTCATCCATCCAAAATGGAAGTACGGATCAGTAAAGAAGCCGAACTAGATCAGCTGGTAGCAGCTGCGATAAAAAATGCTTTTAAAACCAAGCAACTCATTCCTACTGGATTTACACCAGTGAAAAAGGAACAGCCTAAATCGGAACAAACGGAACTTATTTTGGATAATGACCCATCATCCTTTGTACCACCAATTCCAGTGATTCCGAAAAAAGATGCGGTATGGGAGGCTCCAGTTTTTCCAGAAAGCAATCAGGACTGGGAGGCACCGATTTTTCCAGAAAGCAGACAGGACTGGGAGCCGCCAAGCTTTCCGAAAAACATTCAGGAGTGGCAGCCACCATTGGAAACAAAGGCCGAAACCACTTCGGAACCGTGGGTTTTTGAGGACTTTGAACAAGAATCAGTGTCAGAGGATGTAGATAAAAGTGCAGCCGCCCAGACGGAAAGCAGGGTACCGCCACTCTATCCCATCGGGCAAATGCACGGAACCTATATTTTTGCGCAGAATGAAAAAGGTTTGTATATTATTGACCAGCATGCTGCACAGGAACGGTTAAAATATGAGTATTTTCGTGAAAAGGTTGGGCGGGTTGAAAGTGAGCTTCAAGAATTATTAATGCCATTAACATTGGAGTATTCAACCGACGAATATTTGAAAATCATCGAATATAAGGACGAGCTTGAAAAAGTGGGTGTCTTTTTAGAGGAATTTGGCCATAACAGCTTTATCGTTCGCGCTCATCCGCAATGGCTTCCAAAAGGGGAAGAAAAGGAAACGATTGAGGAAATGATTGAACAGCTGTTGTCGATGAAGAAGGTTGATATTAAAAAGTTGCGTGAAGAAGCAGCAATCATGATGAGCTGCAAAGGCTCGATCAAGGCCAATCGCCATTTACGCAACGACGAAATCCAAACCTTGCTCAACGATTTGCGAAAGGCATCCGATCCATTTACATGTCCACATGGAAGGCCGATTATCATTCATTATTCCACCTATGATATGGAGAAAATGTTCAAGCGGGTAATGTAATCTTGCAAACAAATGTATAGAAGAGAATAAAAAATGACCATCAATTGTGCATATCAATTTGATGGTCATTTTTTTCGTATTTGCGGGCCAAGTTGTACGAGCTGAAATTGGGGAGCGTATTAAACGGTTTGCCGAAACAGGGGGGGGAAATGGATTGGATCAGCCAATTTGATTAAAATAATAATGTGATAAAACGAACTGGAGGGGATAACCATGAAAATCACGGACGAAGCTCGTGAAGAAATTAAGTCCATGTTCAAAGAGAATAATGCCGACAGCATTCGTATCTTTTTTGATGGCTTTGGCTGAGGACAGCCAAGAATTGGACTGGCTCTGGATGAGCCGCAAGCAGACGATATTATCGTCAATATCAATGATATAAATGTAGCGATTGACCCTAGGATTAAACCAAACACACAAGACCTGATTCTTGATCGAAGTGGAAATGGAAAAGGGATTTCATTGATAGGGGACACGGGAAACTGCTGCTAGCGCATGAAAAAAGGTCTGACTGTTTTGTCAGACCTTTTTTCAAAATGTCGATAAACCATGACCATAGGCTTCGGACACAACGACGGTAATTTTGCTTCTCTGAGTCCGAAGATGCCTTGACTTCGGACATGACTGAGACAATTTTACTTTCCTCTGTCCAAAGATGCCCTAGCATCGGACACAACAGCGGTAATTTTGCCTTCTTGTGTCCGAAGATGAGATCACAAACTTATAGCAGCCAAAGAGCTGCAAAATTGCAGCTCGAAAAAACTTATTTTATCGCAGCAGGAATCTTATGGATAAATTGGAGTGCTTGGCCCGTACCGATAGCAACTGCTTCCAAGGGACTTGGAGCTAGATGCACAGGAACAATAATTTCTGAACTCAACCATTCCTCCATCCCGTTGAGTAAGGAGCCGCCGCCAGTTAAAATAACGCCGCGGTCCACGATGTCTCCACTTAATTCGGCAGGACAATCTTCAAGAGTAGCCCGAATCGCTTCAAGAACTTGGGCAAGACACTCTTTCATCGCTTTATTCACTTCACGGGAAGATAGACTAATCGTTTTTGGAAGGCCAGTAACGAGGTCACGGCCGCGAATATCCATCATAACCTCTTCATGATTTTCAACAGCATTCCCAATTTCCATTTTGATATTTTCCGCTGTACGTTCTCCGATTAACACATTATATTCTTTACGGACATGTTGAATGATTTCTTCATCGAGCTTGTCCCCGCCAACACGAATCGAATGACAAGCAACAATTCCGCCAAAGGAAATAATGGCCACTTCCGTCGTACCGCCGCCAATGTCCACAACCACATTTGCCACTGGTTCATCAACTGGCAGCCCTGCACCAATTGCAGCAGCAACAGGCTCTTCAATTATGGTTACTTTTTTGGCCCCTGCATTTCGAACTGCGTCTTGGATCGCTCTTCGTTCCACACTTGTGGAGCCGGATGGTGCACAAACAACGACACTTGGCTTGCGAAGCGAAAACCCTACTATTTTAGCAGCCTTGTTCATAACATGTTTTAACATTTCCGTTGTCACACTAAAATCAGCAATAACACCGTCTTTTAATGGACGAATCGCCACAATTTTACCTGGAGTTTTTCCAATCATTTCTTTTGCTTCATGTCCGACGGCTAAGACGTTTTTTGTTACAGTATCAATCGCCACAACGGACGGTTCATTTAATGCGATTCCTTTTGTTTTGCTATATACAAGAATATTTGCAGTTCCTAAGTCTATTCCAATCTCTGATGTAGATAACATGCTTTTCACCTTTTTCTATAGTTTCATACAGTATAAGTTTAGTAGAAGACGAACGATAATTGGGGGTTAAGCGGGAATGTAAAGGAAACGTCAATTTTGTAACCTTTACTTAAAAAATGTCGTTTAAGTGCATAGAATGTATTTTTTTTGATTATACTTATTTGATGTTCTACTGCTTGGTTGTATGTTACGATAGGGCAGAGCCCAAAAAGAAAAGGCAGTGTGAAAAAATTGGATTCTAAACAAAAGGTTTTGGTTATACTTGGACCGACTGCAGTAGGAAAAACCAAGCTAAGTATCGAACTGGCAAAACGATTAAATGGTGAAATTATTAGCGGGGATTCGATGCAGATTTATCGGGGAATGGACATTGGAACCGCCAAAATAACCGAGCAAGAAATGGAAGGGATTCCTCACTATTTGATTGATATTAAGGATCCCGATGAAAGCTTTTCAGTTGCTGAATTTCAAGAGCTTGTCCGTGCCAAAATAGCGGAGATATCCCAGCGTGGAAAGCTTCCCATGATCGTCGGAGGCACCGGACTGTATATTCAGTCTGTGATATATGATTATCAATTTTCAGAAGCTCCTGCGGACGAAATATTAAGGACACAGCTGGAGGAAAGAGCGAAGGAAATTGGATATGAAGCGCTTCACCATGAATTAACTCAAATTGATCCAAAAAGTGCAGCTCAAATCCATCCGAATAATGTCAGAAGGGTCATCAGGGCCTTAGAAATTTATTATCGGACTGGTAAAACCATGAGCCAAACACAAGAGGTTCAGCAGCCAGAGCCACTATACGAAACAGCACTTGTTGGCTTAACAATGGATCGCGAAAAACTATATGAACGGATTAATCTCCGTGTGGATCTCATGGTTGAACAAGGGTTAATGAAGGAAGTACAAGAGATTTACGATCAAGGGTTGCGTGATTGTCAATCCATTCAGGCAATTGGCTATAAGGAAATGTATGATTACCTCGATGGTCATATCAGCTTAGAGGAAGCCATTGAAAACCTGAAAAAAAATTCTCGCCATTATGCAAAAAGGCAACTTACTTGGTTTCGAAACAAAATGGATGTACAATGGTTTGATATGACGGATACTCTTGATTTGGAGAAAAAAATAATCGGAATTTCTCGTTATGTGGAAGGAAAGCTTCAATTAAAATCGAATACATATTAGTAGAGATTAAAGAGGAGGATTTACACAATGAAAACTGCTATTAACATTCAAGATCAATTTTTAAACCAATTGCGCAAGGATGGCACAAACGTTACCGTATTTTTACTAAACGGATTTCAAATAAGAGGTCAAATTAAAGGATTTGATAACTTTACGGTGCTTTTTGAATCAGAAGGAAAACAGCAGCTTGTTTTTAAACATGCGATTTCTACATTCGCTCCGCAAAAAAATGTTCATCTGGATCTTGACCCGCAATAATTGAAATACCAGCGCTGAGCCCATTCCCACGGGCTCTTTTTCATTTCCCCAATTTTAATACTAATACTATTGATTTCCACTGAATACACATAGTATGAAGGAAACTCCCTTGGTAAGTGTACAATCCTATCCGTGCGATAAGGATGATATCCTTTTTTTAGAAAAGATAAATCTGATATAAAAAAAGCTCACAAGCGTAGATTGTTTGCGAAAAATGCGAGGTGAAGGCTTTGGATCAACCGATTCGAATGAAAAGTAATGGTCAAATCAGTATATCCCTCAACTCTCAACGAAGAGTGCTGCCAAAAGAGTTGCCGGATTTCCAAGTTGTTCCAAAGGATATTCCCCCAGAGCATTCAGCCTTAAAGGAAATTGAAGAAGAGCTCGGGGCATTGGTTGGCATGCATGAAATGAAACGGATGATTAAGGAAATTTATGCATGGATTTATGTTAATAAAAAACGGGAAGAAATAGGATTAAAAGCCGGAAAGCAAGCGTTGCATATGATGTTTAAAGGCAATCCCGGCACTGGGAAAACGACAGTGGCACGTTTAATTGGTAGGCTTTTTCAAAAAATGAATGTTCTCTCAAAGGGGCATTTGATTGAGGCAGAACGCGCTGACCTTGTTGGGGAATATATCGGTCATACTGCGCAAAAAACAAGGGATTTGGTTAAAAGGGCACAGGGCGGCATTTTGTTTATTGATGAGGCCTATTCATTGGGGAGGGGCGGAGAAAAGGATTTCGGTAAGGAAGCGATTGATACCCTCGTTAAACATATGGAAGATAAACAGCATGAGTTTATTTTAATCCTTGCCGGTTATTCACGCGAAATGGATTATTTTCTAACCTTAAATCCTGGATTACATTCGCGTTTTCCGCTTGTTATTGATTTTCCTGATTATGATATTGATCAATTAATGGAAATCTCAGATAGGATGCTGAAGGAACGGGAATATACCCTTAGTCATGAAGCAGAGAAAAAACTGAGAGATCATTTAATCTGGGTCAAAGCGATCCTCAATCCAAATAGTTTTTCAAATGGACGATATGTCCGTAATGTAATCGAAAAATCGATTCGTGCCCAAGCGATGCGAATTTTGATGCAAAATCATTTTGACAAACATGAACTAATGACACTGAGAAGCAATGATTTAGTTTTTGAGGAAGACTAAAAAAAGAGCCGATTCGGCTCTTTTTTGGCTAATAACCATTTCCCTGCGTATAATTACCTTTTAGTCGTATGATCGGAAGTTTCCAGTCATACGTATAGGAAAGGACACGCATAATGGTGATCACGATAAATAATATATATAGTTCCAACGGTGATGTCGCGATCTTTAAACCGATAATCAGACCGGATAAAATGGTCCAGACGGCATAAATTTCCGACCGAAGAACACCCGGTTTTCTGCCTGCTAATAAATCGCGTATAATGCCTCCGCCAATACCGGTTAATACGGCGGCAACAATAACAGCACTTAATGGATGACCCATTTTGACCGCATATAAGGCTCCTTGGATGGCAAAAGCAGAAAGCCCAATCGCATCACACAAGTTGCCCCATTTATCCCAATGTTTCAGGAGATTTTTTGGAAAAAGAAGAGCAGCAGTCATGGCGATTAAAGCAATTTCAAAAAATAATCCTTGATTCCAGAGTGTGGACACCGGTACCCCAATCAAAAGGTTTCTAATTGCTCCGCCGCCAAATGCTGTGACGATTCCTAAAAAATAAACGCCTAAAATATCATATTCTTCTTCCATGGCCACAATTGCACCACTTACGGCAAAGGCAATCGTGCCAATCATACTCAATACTTCCCAGGTCATTCCATCGTTCCCCCAAGTAAATAAGCCTATGTTATAAGGACAACTTATTTTATCATGTTTATCACATAATGTTCACAACTTTTTGTAATTATTTATCGAATTGGGGAAAATTAGAGTATCTTTGATTTTTTTGATATGATGTACATGAAAAAAATAGAAAGAAGGTTCTGGTTTGGAACAAAAGAAGGAATTAGAAAAAGCGATCCTTGTCGGGTGTCAAACTATCCAATTAGATGATACGCGTTTTCAATATTCAATGGAAGAGCTGGCGTCATTAACGAAAACAGCTCAAGGCGAAGTGCTGCTGACCGTTTCACAAAAGCGTGACCGAATCCACAATGCTACCTACATTGGCAGCGGGAAGGTGGAAGAAGTCAGAGTCCTTATTGAAGAGCTGGAAGCCGACTTGGTTATTTTTAATGATGAGCTATCACCAAGTCAAAAACGAAATCTGGCCAGGGACCTAAACGCGAGAATTATTGATCGGACTCAGTTGATATTGGATATTTTTGCTCAAAGAGCCCGTTCAAAAGAAGGAAAGCTGCAGGTTGAACTGGCGCAGCTTCAATACATACTGCCTCGTCTTGCAGGACAAGGTACTGCATTATCAAGGCTCGGAGCGGGAATTGGAACAAGAGGCCCTGGGGAAACAAAGCTGGAATCAGACCGCCGCCATATCCGCCGTCGGATCGATGACATCAAAAAGCAGCTGGAAGTCATCGTTCAGCACCGTGAACGCTATCGGGAAAGACGAAAGAAAAACAAGGCAGTACAATTGGCTATTGTCGGCTATACCAATGCTGGAAAATCCACGTTATTTAATCGTTTGTCAGAGGCGGAGTCCTATGAAGAAAACCAGCTATTTGCGACTCTCGATCCAATGACCCGGAAGCTGATTTTGCCAAGCGGGTTTGTGACCCTGATTACCGATACCGTTGGGTTTATTCAAGATCTTCCAACTGCATTGATTGCCGCATTTCGCTCTACTTTAGAGGAGGTTAGAGAGGCCGATCTTTTGCTGCATGTGGTCGATATGTCAAACCCCGATTATTTTCAGCATGAAAAAACGGTTATTAAACTGTTGGAAGATTTAGAGGTAAAGGAAATTCCGCAATTAACAGTATATAATAAGAGAGATTTAAAGCATCCTGATTTTGTGCCGACTGCTGACACACCAACCATTTTTATTACCGCCTTTGAAAAAGAAGACCGACAGCTGCTTAAGAAAAAAATGGAGGATGTCTTGATTAACCTGATGGTTCCTTATCAGGTTCATATTCCGTCCACAGAAGGAAAACTCTTGTCACAATTAAAAAATGAGACGATTTTGAGAGAACTCAGCTTTGATGAAGAAGACCAATTTTATCATTGCAAAGGATACTCACTCCAAGATCATCAAATAACAGGACAATTGCTGAAGTATAAAGTCTAGATAGGAGCAAAACATGTTTCAACAGTTAAAAAACGGGGAAAAGCTTCGGCCGATCGTCGAACAAGTCGAAAATCAGATTGCCGAAACTCATAAAGAAATTGATACCAAGATAGAAATGAATCAATTCCGCGTCTTGGAAAGTTTTCAAAAGCATCGAGTTAGTGATTCACACTTTATTCCAACGACAGGTTATGGCTACGATGATATCGGCCGCGATACACTCGAAAAAGTGTATGCTGATGTGTTTGGCGGTGAAGCAGGTTTAGTCAGACCGCAAATTATCTCGGGCACACATGCGATTTCCATTGCCTTGTTTGGCGTGCTGCGTCCCGGGGATGAACTGCTGTACATAACAGGAAAGCCATATGATACCCTTGAAGAAATCGTTGGAATCCGCGGGAACGGTGTTGGGTCCTTAAAGGAATTTGGCATCTCCTATGATAGTATCGCCCTTAAGGCTGATGGAAAAATCGATTATCAAGAGGTTGCCGAGAAAATAAAACCGAACACGAAAATGATTGGCATCCAGCGCTCAAAAGGCTACGCTTCACGGCCGTCGTTTACCATTTCAGACATTCAAGAAATGATATCTTTTGTAAAAGAAATCAAACATGATGTCGTCGTGTTTGTGGATAACTGCTATGGAGAATTTGTTGAGGATTTGGAGCCATGCCATGTTGGCGCAGACTTAATGGCAGGTTCCTTAATTAAAAATCCAGGTGGCGGGATTGCCAAAACGGGCGGTTATATCGTCGGCAAACAAAAATGGGTCGAAGCTTGTTCATACCGCATGACCTCCCCGGGAATCGGAGCCGAGGCAGGTGCATCGCTATATAGCCTTCAGGAGATGTACCAAGGGTTCTTCCTTGCTCCACATGTGGTTGGCCAAGCACTGAAAGGTGCGATTTTTACAGCGGCTATGCTTGAAAAACTTGGGATGAATTCAAGTCCAAGGTGGGATGCTAAACGTACCGATTTAATCCAATCCGTCCAATTTGATGATCGTGAGAAAATGATTGCCTTCTGCCAGGCAATCCAATTTGCCTCACCGATTAATTCATATGTAACACCGCACCCAAGCTATATGCCGGGCTATGAAGATGACGTCATCATGGCGGCAGGAACCTTTATTCAAGGGGCAAGCATTGAGCTGACAGCAGATGGTCCAATCAGACCGCCGTATGTTGCCTATGTTCAAGGTGGATTAACCTATGCCCATGTAAAAATCGCAGTTTGCATTGCGTTAGACAGACTCGTTGACAAAGGATTAATAGAGTTTAATTAAGAAAAAGAAAATTATTTGAACAATTCTATTTTTCTTTTAAAAAACCATGTTAGCTTACCTCACGCAGGTTTGACAAGAAAATCTAACATCGATATAATTTAATAAAAGCGATTCCAAACATTGTTAAAAATGGGTCGTTAAGATTACTCTTTTTAAAGGCAGAAGGGAGGAGAAATCTTGAGTGGAAGTGAAATTCGCCGTTCGATGCCACTGTTTCCAATAGGAATTGTCATGCAGTTAACTGAATTAACGGCTAGACAAATTCGCTATTATGAAGAGCACGAATTAATTTCTCCAGCAAGAACAGATGGGAACAGAAGAATGTTCAGCCTAATTGATATTGATAGGCTTCTAGAAATTAAGGATTTGATCGATCAAGGTATTAACATGGCTGGTATTAAAAGGATTTTTCAGGATAAAGAACAAAAGCTTCCTCAAGATCCCGAGCCGCCATTGGAAAAACCGAAGCGTAACCTATCGGATGACGAATTACGCACACTGCTCCGTAATGAACTCATACAGGCAGGAAGATTCAATAAGGCCTCTTTACGCCAAGGTGATATGTCACGTTTTTTCACTAATTAATATAAATATTTGGAGGTAGTAAAATGGCAAAGTATACAAGAGAAGATATCCAGCGTTTGGCACAAGAAGAAAACGTTAAATTTATCCGTCTTCAATTTACGGATATCCTTGGAACGATCAAAAACGTCGAGATTCCAGTTAGCCAGTTGGAAAAAGCTCTCGATAATAAAATGATGTTTGACGGCTCCTCAATCGAAGGTTTCGTTCGTATTGAAGAATCTGATATGTACCTATATCCAGATTTAAGTACATGGGTTGTCTTCCCTTGGACTGCGGAAAAAGGAAAAGTTGCCCGTTTAATCTGCGATATCTATACTCCAGAAGGAAAACCATTCGATGGGGATCCGCGTAACAACCTTCGCCGTGTATTAAAAGAAATGACAGACCTTGGCTTCACTAACTTCAACCTTGGACCTGAGCCAGAATTTTTCTTATTCAAATTAGATGAAAAAGGCGAACCAACTCTTGAATTAAATGATAATGGCGGATACTTCGACCTTGCTCCAACAGACCTTGGCGAAAACTGCCGTCGTGATATCGTACTTGAGCTTGAAGAAATGGGCTTTGAAATCGAAGCTTCTCACCATGAAGTAGCTCCAGGACAACACGAAATTGACTTTAAATATGCGGATGCCTTGACTGCATGTGACCAAATTCAAACATTCAAGCTTGTTGTAAAAACAATTGCTCGTAAACACGGATTACACGCAACATTTATGCCAAAACCATTATTCGGTGTAAATGGATCTGGAATGCACTGCAACCTTTCTTTGTTCAAAGATGGACAAAATGCATTCTATGAGCCAAGCGGAGATCTTGAATTAAGCGACACTGCTCGCCAATTCATCGCTGGTATTATTAAGCACGCACCAAACTTTACAGCAATCACAAATCCAACTGTCAACTCATATAAGCGTCTTGTACCTGGATATGAAGCACCTTGCTATGTTGCATGGTCTGCAAGTAACCGTTCACCGCTTGTTCGTATTCCTGCATCACGCGGATTGAGCACACGTATTGAAGTGCGCAGTGTTGACCCTGCAGCTAACCCATACTTAGCAATGGCTGTTCTTTTAAAAGCAGGCCTTGATGGAGTGAAAAACAAATTAACTCCTCCAGCACCAGTTGACCGCAACATCTATGTTATGAGCAGAGAAGAAAGATTAGCGGAAGGCATCATCGATCTTCCTGCAACATTGGCAATCGCTATTGATCAATTGCAAGCTGATGAAGTGTTGACAAGTGGTCTTGGAGAACATATTTTAGAACATTTCATTGAAGCAAAAGAGATTGAATGGGATATGTTTAGAACTGCCGTTCACCCTTGGGAACGCGAACAATATATTAAAATGTATTAATCCATACATGCAAAAAGCTCTGATACCAAATTGGTGTCAGGGCTTTTTTATTTGTCTGTAAGTTGAGAAATTCAGACTTAATTTAAATTTTAAAAAAATATTACTTATGGATTGAAAACGGATTCAGTCTGATGTAGAATAACAGTATAAATTTCATTTGATAAAAATGATTTTCACTCAGTGAAAATTTTTAGATTACTAGACTATTAAGAAGGAGCAAAACGAATGAAAGAACTTATATCACATCAATTGGTCAAGTACCTTGAAGACAGAGGAATTGAACACATCTTTGGACTTTGCGGTCATACAAACATCGCAGTTTTGTCAGAGCTAGAAAAGAGTTCCATTAAGTTTGTCAATGTTCGTCATGAACAAATTTCTGCCCATATGGCTGACGGTTATGCCCGAGTGAAAAAACAAGCAGCGGTCCTCCTCAGCCACTTAGGACCAGGATTGACCAATGCAGCGACAGGGGTTGCCAATGCTGCTCTTGATTCGGTCCCAATGGTTGTCATTGCCGGAGATATCCCGACCCATTATTACGGAAAACATCCGCACCAAGAAGTAAACTTGCATGCAGATGCCACACAATATGAAATTTATCGTCCATTTGTAAAACGAGCATGGCGTGTGGATTCACCGCATTTATTCCCTGAGATTTTGGAAAAAGCCTTTCAATTGGCGGTAAGCGGAAATCCTGGTCCAGTGTTAGTGTCTGTTCCAATGGATATTTTCTCGATGGAACTAGAAACCACTTGGTTTGAAAAAGTAAAACACAATACAAAAGCATTACATAAACCTTCAATCGATGAAAAAACGGCAAGGAAAATTATTCAAACTTTAATAGAAGCAAAAAATCCGTTATTTTACGTTGGCGGCGGGATCATGCTTGCAGATGCTGCCGAGGAATTAAGAGAGCTAGTGGATTATTTAAATATTCCAGTGGCCCATTCCTTGATGGGAAAAGGCGCCGTATCGGATGATCATCCATTAACACTCGGAATGACAGGATTCTGGGGAACAAAATTTATCAACGATAAATGCTTAAATGCCGATTACATTTTTGCATTAGGAACTCGTTTTGGGGAAGCTGACTCCAGCTCATGGGAACCAGAATTTACATTCAACTTCCCTCCAACAAAGCTGATTCAAATTGACATCGATCCTAGCGAGATCGGCCGTAACTATCCGGTAGAAATCGGTGTTGTTGCTGACTTGAAACAAGCGTTGACTGTCTTAAATCGTGTCGCAAAAGAGATGTTACCTGAAGGCTATCATCCTGACTATTTAGCTTCTTTAAAAGCAGAAATTGCTGCCTTTCGCAAAGAATTTAAAGCAAGCAATCAAAAATATATCCAAGATAACTGCTTCCCAATGATGCCGCAGCGGATTTTAGAAGAAGTGCGTGAAGTGCTTCCGAAGGATGCGATCATCACAACAGATGTGGGCTGGAACAAAAACGGTGTTGGCCAGCAGTTCCCAATCTATGAAGCTGGATCGATCCTGACTCCTGGCGGCTACTGCACAATGGGATTTGGAGCACCAGCAGCTTTAGGTGCTAAGATTGCTGCTCCGGATCGTGTAGTAGTTTCCCTAGTTGGCGATGGTGGCTTCGGCCAAAACCCAGCATTGTTAGCAACAGCATTTGAAGAAGATATTCCAGTTGTTTGGGTCATCATGAACAACTTTGCATTCGGTACGATTGCCGGGCTACAAAAAGCCCACTTTGGAACAACTTTAGGTACATTGTTTACAAAAGATGAGCAGCCATATTCACCAGATTTCGCTACAATTGCACAGGCATATGGGGTTGAAGGCATTAAAATTCAAGCGGCCGAAGAATTTAAGCCTGCACTAGAAAAAGCCATCAAGGCCAACAAGCCAGTTGTCATTGATGTAGCAATGCTCAATAACCCAGTACCAACAGATGGGCATTGGAATATCATGGATATTTATTCACCAGGTAAGAAGGTACACCACGTATCTGTTTGATAGATTCATATTTTGATTAGCGTTATATAAAAACGAATCTTAGAACTCCCGTGAGAAGGCCAGGCGGCCAGGCCGATTACGGACAAAAAGACTCGGGAACCAAAGAAAATGTCCGTAACAAGGCTGATTACGGACAAAAACGGCCCTGGAACAAAAGAAAGTGTCTATGAAGAAGTTCAAGGATTCGAGGGAAATTCCCTTTAATTAAATAATAGATTCATAGTTAAAGTCCAAAACAAAAAAGGAGTGGTTCGATGAGTTTTTCAACCGACATCAAGCTGCCATCCAAGGTGGTCATTTGCGAAGTAGCACCACGAGATGGCTTTCAAGCTGAAAAAGAATGGATCCCAACAGAAACGAAATTAGAGATCATTAAAAAATTAGCGACCACTGGGATCCAATCAATGGAAATTACTTCTTTTGTTCATCCAAGAGCCATTCCGCAACTGAAGGATGCAGAAGAAGTAGTAAGGCAATCACAGGAACTGACAGGGATTAAATTCCGCGCCCTTGTTCCAAATGCAAAAGGGGCACAGCGTGCGATCGATGCGGGCATTAAGAAATTAAAACTGATGCTATCCGCATCAGACTCTCATAGTCTCTCAAACGCAAATTGTCTCACAAAAGAAGCAATGGATGGCTTTGCACCCATTATCGAGTTAGCTGATCAGCGTGGGGTAAAAGTTGGCGGCTCCATTTCCGTAGCATTTGGCTGTCCCTATGAGGGAATTGTTCCAATTGAACGGCTCAACATGATTGTGGAACGTTACATTGCCTATGGAATTGAAGAAATCTCACTGGCCGATTCAACTGGGATGGCTAATCCAAGGCAGGTTTACAACTCTGTAGGACAACTAAGAAATAATTTTCCAGATATGACATTCACGATGCACTTGCATAACACAAGAGGAATGGCCATATCTAATGCGTTTGCAGCGATGCAGCAAGGAATTATCTATTTTGACAGCTCGATAACGGGATTGGGCGGCTGTCCATATGCACCTGGCGCAACAGGAAATGTGGCAACAGAGGACCTTGTTCATACCTTATCTGAAATGGGAATTGAAACGGGCATCAATCTAGACACGCTAATCAATGTTGCCAAGGATGTTAGACAGTTGATCGGGCATGATGGCGGAAGTTATATGCTGCAGGCTGGACCATGTTCACAATTACATGTGGCACCAAAAGAGCAGCTAAAGCTTGGATAAAACAGCAAGGATATAGAATCCCGTTGATAATATGTTGAATCAATTAGTAAAGATGTAGAATCCGACTGAATTGATGTAGAAACATTCAGCAAAGATGTAGAATCGGAAATCTTAGATCGATCCAACTCCAATCACTATTTTAGTACTTAATAAATATATATTTTCAAATTTTAGGAGGTAATAATTTTGTCATCAACAACCGTTAATAAACCAAAAGAATTAACACCAGAACAAAAAGCTGTACTAGATGAAACATTTGAAAAAGCGCAAAAAGCGTTTGAAGTAATTAAAGACTACAGCCAAGAACAAGTAGACCGCTTAATCCAAGCAGTTGCCTGGGCTGTTGCCAATAAAAAGACGTTTGAAAAGATTGCCGTTATGGGTGTGGAAGAAAGCGGCTTAGGTGATCCCGTTAACCGTGTCGGCAAACGGATGAAAATTCGTGGTGTTCTTAGAGATGCATTACGCCAAAAGAGTGTTGGTTTGATCGAAGAAATCCCTGAAAAAGGCATCAAAAAATATGGCAAACCAGCCGGGATTATTGCCTCTTTAATTCCAACAACGAACCCAGAACTAACACCAGCAGTTACTGCTATTTATGCGATTAAAGCTCGGGACGTGGTGATCTTCAGTCCACATCCACGTTCAAAAGGGACTTCTAACGAAGTCGTTCGTTTAATGAGAGAAGCGCTTGAAAGAGAAGGCGCACCAGCTGATATTCTGCAATGCCTGCCAATGGTAAGCAAAACATTAACAACTGAATTAATGGCTCGTGCTGATTTAGTGATGGCAACAGGCGGCCAAGATATGGTTCGTGCTGCATATAGTTCTGGTACTCCTGCCTACGGCGTAGGAAAAGGGAACGCAACTGTGATCATTGATGAAACAGCTGATGTAAAAGATGCAGCTCATAATACAATGTTAAGTAAAACAAAAGACTTTGGTTCTGGCTGTTCTGCAGATGGTAACCTAATCATCCATGAATCCCATTATGATCAAATGATCGAACAGCTTATTTTAGAAGGCGCATATTTAGCAAGCACCGAAGAAAGAGAGAAACTTCGCGTCGTTATTTGGGATGAGGAAGGACATCGCCTGCCAGATACTGTGGCGATTTCTCCACAAAAACTTGCGCAAGCAGCTAGCTTCAGCATCCCTGAAGATCGCAAATTCATCATGGTCATTGGTGATGGAGTCGGCAAAGGGAAAGTATTTGCCGATGAAAAATTAACAACTTTAGTTACTCTTCATAAATATGAAGGCGACTTTGAAAATGCCCTGAAAGTGGCTGAAGGTGTATTTGAAAATGGCGGAATTGGTCACTCTTGCGGAATCTATTCATTCAGTGAAGAACATATCAATCGTTTAGGTGAGTGGGGTCCATTTAGCCGCATCATGGTTCGCCAGCCAAACTCCATCGGTAATGCTGGTTCCTTTACAAACGGCATGCCGCAAACTTCTTCCATGGGCTGCGGTACTTGGGGCGGAAACGCTACATCTGAAAACGTTTCGCTTAAACATTATATGAATACAACTTGGGTATCCACACCGATCCCTGAAGACAAACCATCTGATGAAGAATTATTTGGAGAGTTCTACGACCCTGAATTAGAAAAGTAATTTTAAACTCAAAAAAGACACAAAAGTTTAGACTGCCTTTTGTGTCTTTTTATCTCGATTTAGCTTTCATAGGAATAAGGAATGAGAAACAACACCAAAGCGCCTGTTATGATGCCTGATCTCAGGAAAAAACTAAGAGAAACGGCACCAAAGCGCCTGTATGATGCCCGATCTCATGAAAAAGGAAAGAGAAGCGGCACCAAAGCGTCATTCTGATGCCCAATCACATGAAAAAACCAAGAGAAGCAGCATCATACCATCTCAGGATTTTGCTCCATTCATTATAAGTAGCCCATTTTTGAAGAAATAAGAGCCGCTGATTCTTTCACGAGCTTTTGGTATCTTTCGCGGTTTTCCTGGTTAAACCTGCTTGTTGGTCCTGCGATCGAAAGGGAAGCCTCCACATTGCCATTGATAGTAAAGATAGGTGAGGAGACAGCAGAGGAGCCAACAACCTCCTCGTCAATGCTATAGCAAGAATGGTTGATTCTAATCTCACTTAATTCGTTTAATAAATTAGGTGTTGGATGTGAAGCTGTTGCGATAACAGAGTGAATAAAGGGTTCATCCTGGAAGGCAAGAATCGCTTTGCCGCCGGCACCCGCCCATAAGGGATAATTTTCGCCAATGTTAACGGTATGGCTGATATTATTTAAGCCGCCTAACTGATCAATACAGATTCTATGGACGTCCCTTAAAATATATAGATTAATGGTTTCTTTCGTTTCGTTTCGTAATTCTTCCATAATCGGTTTGGCGATTGTTCGTAAGTCAATCGATTCACCAGCTAGATGACCCAAGTAAAAGATTTTTTTTCCAAGTTTGTACCTAAGGGTTGACGCATCTTTTTCTAAGTAGTCATTTAGCTCAAGGGTAGCTAAAAACCTGGAGGTAGTGGATGCAGGGAGGCCAACTTTTTGTGAGATTTCAGTAAGATTTAAATAGGGTTTTTCTTTCGTAAAACAATCGATAATATCTAATGCCCTTTGAACGGTTCTAATTCCTTCTTGTTCCATTGATTTTTAATCTTCCTTCTTAAAATATTTTACGGTAATTGAATGGTTTTCCACTGGATGAAAAAACTTACTAGTATCCTACCGCAATTACCATACACAATCAACCTTTTTTATACATGTTTTTTGAACAATGAAAACAATTTTTATTTACCGAAAACATTAAAACCGTATACATTATATAATAAAATAGCATTATATTCCATTGAATGAAAACAATTTTTATTTGGCGGAAATTACTTGTCCGTTTTTACAGAAATATTGATCCGGTATTTTTTCTATTAATCTTTAAAAAAGTCACCATTTAGTATTTGTACAGGACAAAGAATGAAAAAATAAGGAGGAGTAATGATGAAGAAACAATATTCACTAGCTTATTTAACAATCCTTGGCTGTCCACCACCAGAGATGATCAACATCGCAGCTAGAACAGGTTATGATTTTGTCAGCTTGCGCCCAATTTATATGGGGTTGCCAGGGGAGCCTAATTTTTCATTATCCGATAATAAAGAATTGATGAAGCAAACGAAAGCAGCACTTTCCGAGACAGGAGTTAAACTTCTTGATATAGAACTTGCAAAAATCTTTGATGGTGTTGATCCAAAAAATTATCTGCCTGCTATGGAGTCAGCAGCAGAGCTTGGTGGAAAACATGTGCTCAGCAGTATCTGGACGGATGACCGTAATTTTGCGATCGAGCGCTTTGCCGAACTTTGTGAGTTAGCCAAACCATTTGGCCTTACAGTGGAGTTAGAGTATGTACCAATTGCCAGCGTTAAAAATCTTTCAGGTACACTGGATGTACTTCAAATGGCAAAGCAGGATAATGCCGGTTTAATGGTTGATATCCATCATTTCCATCGTGCAGGGGACAAAGTAGAAGATTTGGATGCTGTACCACGTGAATGGTTACGCTTCTTACATCTATGTGATGCAATTAAGGACATTCCTGCTTCAATGGATGAAATGACCCGCATCCTCCGTGAGGAACGTTCTTATGTTGGTGAGGGCGGAATTGATGTTGCAAGTATTGTGAATCGGATTCCAGAAATCCCATGTTCGATTGAATTACCAAACCTAAAGCGTGTTCAGGAGTATGGTTTTGAGGAGCATGCTCGCCGCTGCTTACAAACAGCGAAGGAGTATTTTGATCAACATCCCAGAGAAGAGAATAAAATGGAAACTAAAAAATTAGCATTAGTTTAAAAAAATTAGATCGATCTTACTACCAAAAGACACAAAAGAATTGTATACTATCTTTTGTGTCTTTTTATTTATCCTTTCCGGCAAGAAGACTCCCTCTGATTTGTGTTACGGGCGAAGCCCAACAATTCAGGTGGAGATGAATTGCCGTAAGCTGATAGGCTGAACTCTTTTTAATTCAAAAAACTTCTTTTTTAAGAGCAAATGTTCGCTTTTTCCTTCCTGTCTAACATATAATTAGGTATAGAGCATAGGATTCAGCCAGAAAGGTGGTGAACACAATGACCAGAAAAAAAGCGGTTATGGTATTACGTAAACAAAAGAAAACTGAAAACATTCAACGGTTCACTCAGAAACAGAATATTGGACGAGCGAGCCTTACGGCTAAAGAATATCGTCTACTTCAACGTATGTCACATAGTTCAAAGGCACTTCGAAATGTGGGATTGTACACCATCAAACAAAGCTATTTGAACACTAAAAAGATTGCCACTATAAAAGAAGTGGACGCTGCTATGCAAGCGGATATAAATTATTGGGGCATTCAATCCAACTCTGCACAAGCTATTCGCAGAACATTGTTTTCTGATGTGAAGAGTTTTTTTAAAGCATTGGAACTGTGGAAGAAAAGTCCCGAAAAATTTACTGGTCGACCCAAGTTTCCGAAGTATTCTGGCTCTACTGAAAAACGGATCATCGAAATCTATCAAGTTCCGAAAGTTGATCATGATGGGTACTGGACGATTCCTATGAACGTTGAATTCAGAAAACGGTTTGGCTCGATCAAAATTCGTATGCCTAAAAATTTGTTATGCAAAAAAATCTCCTACATTGAAATTGTACCCAAGCAAAAAGGTCGGTTCTTTGAGGTGCATTACACATATGAAATGCAAATCCCTCAAATGAGGAAGCAACCAACGACCACTATTAACGCTTTAAGTTGCGATTTAGGTGTAGATAGATTATTAAGTTGTGCAACAAACAAAGGGGATACGTTCTTGATTGATGGTAAAAAGTTAAAGTCAATCAACCAATACTTCAATAAAACGATCAGTAATCTGCAACAGAAAAATAGTAACAACGGGATTTCAAAACGGATCGCAACTAACTCTACAGCTAAACTTTGGAAAAAGCGTGAAAGCCAAATCAACGGTTATATCTCGCAAACTATAGGTTTATTGTTCAAAAAGGTAAACGAATTAAACATTGATACAATTGTTGTCGGCTACAACGCTGGATGGAAACAAGAGTCCAATATGGGAAAAAGAAACAATCAGAAATTTGTTCAAATTCCATTTAATAAGCTAAGTTTAGCAATCGAAAACAAATGTTTGAAAGAGGGGATTCGTTTTGTGAAGCAGGAAGAAAGCTATACATCAAAAGCGAGTTTTCTTGACAGAGATGCGATTCCTATTTGGTCGAAGGACGATAAAACAAACTATCATTTTAGTGGAAAACGGATAACTCGAGGTCTTTATCAAAGTAAAGCAGGACAATGTATCCACGCTGACATTAATGGTGCGTTGAATACATTGCGAAAATCAGGAGTTGTAGAATTGGACGAAAAACTCCATGTTAAAACTCCATTCCTTTTAGAAGTGCAAAAACGTAAGGCTACTGCTTAGTGCATAGCTTAGTGGGTGCGTCAACCATCCATGTGTACTCGACTTGTCGGGGCTTGTAGCACACGCCAGAACAATCTGAGTGGTGGCTTCTTCAGCACGGAAGAACTGCTCTTTTTCCAAAGGGTGGTGCAAGTGGGAAAACGATCGTTCGTCGTTAGTACCAACCAAAAAAAGTGTTTGGGGAGTGCTTAATAGTGCTTGCGACTCAGAGCGTCACTCGTTTTAATAGAAAGCGAAAAGACCTGAGTGGCAAACCTAAGCCCCCACTGAAACAGGAACCGTAAGGTTCTCAGTGGAGGTACGTTGACAAATAGAAGTATTTAAAGCAACTAGGAGGTCTTTTGCTTGTCAGACCAAGGACGAATAGATGGCAAAACACAATTAATAGGCTTAATCGCAACACCGATTGGACACTCGTTATCGCCAGCGATGCACAATATGTCCTTTCGTAAATTAGGTCTCAACTACGTATACCTTGCCTTTGAGGTGGGGAATCAACAATTGGCAGATGTTATAACAGGATTTCGCGGGCTCAAACTTAGAGGTTTTAACGTTTCCATGCCAAACAAAACAAAAATATTACCTTATTTAGATGAAGTAACACCAGCGGCAAGGTTCATTGGTGCGGTTAACACGGTTGTCAACGAGGATGGTAAATTTGTTGGCTATAACACGGATGGAGTCGGTTATGTGCGTGGTTTAAAGGAAAATGGTGTTGATATAGAAGGAAAGAAAATGACATTAATCGGTGCTGGCGGTGCAGCATCAGCGATCGCAATTCAATCTGCGCTCGACGGTGCTTCAGAAATACACATTTTCAACCGTAATGATGAATCATATGCTCATGCTGTGAAAAATGCCGATCTGATCAATCATGAAATAGCAGGCAAATGCAAAGCAACTGTTCATCCTATAGAGAACGAAGAGCTTCTGAGAGCCTCGATTGAGGATAGTGATATTTTAACGAATGCAACGGGAGTGGGGATGAAACCACTGGAGGGCCGTAGTATCATTCCAGATGCATCATGGCTTCATCCAGATTTAGTGGTATCTGATGTCGTATACATCCCAAGAAAAACAAAATTACTTGAAATGGCTGAATCAGTCGGCTGCAAAGCGATCAATGGCCTGGGAATGATGCTTTGGCAAGGCGCAAAAGCATTCGAAATGTGGACAGGCCACGAAATGCCTGTTGAATATGTGAAAGAACAAATGTTTTAATGTGGTATACATGAAAAGTGTTAAATATTCCACTTCTCGAGGAAACTAAGAGAGAAGTGGAAAGAAGAAGGGTCAAATATTCCACTTCTCCAGGATAACGAGGGAGAAGTGGAAAGAATAAGAGCTAAACATTCCACTTCTCAAAGAAACCAAGCGAAAAGTGGAAATAACCCCTCATGGTCACCGAATTTATTTAAAATGCATCAGACTTTGCTTTTAAGGATCATCGATTTATGGGAAAAATGTAAGTATGACAGTTAACAGAACGAATCGAGCTACCCAAGCCATTCTCTCCATTATAAAGGTCCCCCTTTAAAAAAATTCCTGTCTACGATAAGAATAAGCTCAAAGTATTAAAACTGGATGAAACAATTGTTAAGTTTTGCTAAAATTTTTAAACGCCAAAAAAGCACTCAAACGAGTGCTTTTTCCATGAATCTATTAAAATGCAAAAACACAAAATGGACAATGGTGTTAATGGATATGACGATAGACACCGATTACTTTTCCAAGGATGGATACATTCCGCAAAATGATGGGATCCATGGTGGAGTTTTCAGGCTGAAGACGAAAATAATCTTTTTCTTTGAAGAACCGTTTGCAGGTTGCTTCATCTTCCTCCGTCATCGCAACAACGATATCCCCGTTGTTTGCCGTCGCTTGTTGTTTGACAATGACATAATCTCCATCAAGAATACCCGCTTCAATCATACTTTCTCCCATGATTTCAAGCATAAAGACATGCTCATCTGCAGGAGCCAATCGTTCAGGAAGAGGGAAGTACTCCTCAATATTCTCGATCGCAGTGATCGGAAGGCCGGCCGTTACTTTACCAACAACAGGTACGTTGATCACATTGTTCCTTGGAATTTGTGCATTCTCATCAACTTCCAAAATTTCGATTGCCCGAGGCTTTGTTGGATCACGTCTGATAAGTCCCTTGCTTTCTAATCTTGATAAATGCCCATGAACAGTGGAACTGGAGGCTAGTCCAACGGCTTCACCAATTTCGCGAACGGACGGTGGATAACCCTTTTTCTTTACTTCACTTTTTATGAAATCAAGGATATCCTGTTGTCTTTTCGATAATTTTGTCATAAGGATGCACCTCGTTTGGTTTTTATTAACTTTAGTATAGCATGTCACCCATTTTTATACAAACATTAGTTCGAAGAAATAGTTGACACAAAACAAACGTTCGGACTATAATGAAATCAAATAACGAACATACATTCTAAATGAGGTGCTGACATGAAAAAATTGTGGAATCACTATTCATATGCTATTATTTTGATCCTTATAAGTTTATTAACTTCATTGGTTTTTTCGATTCGATTCGATACGTTTCACCAAAAACAATATGTAACTGTAACTGTTTCCCAGGGAGATACTCTCTGGAAAATTGCAGACAATTATTTAGAAAACCAATCCCTTTCAAAGGTTGAATTTGTTGATTGGGTTAAAACACATAATCAAATAGATGAGGACCGGATTTTTCCAGGGGAAAAAATTATGATTCCGATCAGCAGCAATTCACAGCCGACAAATGATGAATTTGCAAGTGCTGTCGAAAAATAATCACTACGAAAGGTAGTCTGAAAATGAAAGCAGTGATCTACTGTCGGGTAAGTACAACAAAAGAAACACAGGAAACATCTTTGGAGCGGCAGGAACTTGAGTTGGTTCAACTTGCGAAGCAAAATCAATTAGAAATCGCAAAAGTAATTAAAGAACAAGCAAGTGGATATGAACTGGACCGTGATGGCATTCTTGAATTATTAGACATGGTAAAAGATCATACCGTTCAAGCGGTGTTAATTACTGATGATACAAGACTTGGAAGAGGAAATGCCAAAATCGCCTTGCTGCATTGTATATTAAGAGAAAATGCAAAACTATATACCATAACAGATAACGGAGAGCTTCAGCTTTCAGAATCTGATTCGATGGTTTTAAAAATTGTTGGGATTGTCGAAGAATACCAGCGAAAGCTACATAACATTAAAATTAAACGTGGAATGAAACGTGCGGTTAGTAAGGGATATAAACCAGAGCGGAATCTGAAAAATTTAGGAGAAAGCTCAGGTAGAGACAAGATTGAAGTACCGATTGAAGAAATTGTCCGCCTAAGAAGAAATGACTTAACTTTTGCGGAAATAGCTGCCACCTTACGAGGATTTGGGTATCAAGTATCTAAAGCCACAGTACATAGAAGATTTCAAGAGTATCAGGATTCAATCGAGGAAGACTGACTTACACAACGGGGCAAGCCCTCTTGGTTTTACGAGCAAATTCGATAACTTGTCAGATGTACACTTTTCTAGTAAAATCAGATGTCATATTGAGCATTTGATTTGTACTTGAAGGGGGGTATACAAAATGCTTTCTAAGGAAAAACTCGCTCGAATAAATGAGCTTGCCAAAAAGGCGAAGCAATCAGGATTATCGGAAGCCGAAGCAAAAGAACAATCAAAATTACGAAGTGAGTATCTTGCCACATTCCGTTCATCCATGGAAAATACACTTACGAATGTAAAGGTAATTGACCCATTAGGAAATGATGTTACACCAGAAAAAATAAAAAAGATCAAAAAGAATAGACTCCACTAGGGATACAACATAATTTGTATTCCTTTTACATATGTTCTGTTTTCATTGTATAAAATAAAAAGAACGTGTTTTTTGTCTAATTTTATACGTATTTGTTGTATAAATTGCAGTTGAATTATAATATTAAGTTTGAAGTTAATAACCAGGGTTGAGAAAGGATGTAAATCATGTTTAATAATATTGATGCATTATCCGTTACATCAATTCGCACGCTTGCAATCGATGCGGTTGAAAAAGCAAATTCCGGTCATCCAGGTATGCCAATGGGAGCAGCCCCAATGACTTATACACTATGGACTCGTTTTATGAACCAAAATCCAAAAAATCCAAAGTGGTTTAACCGTGACCGTTTTGTATTATCTGCTGGACATGGTTCCGCATTGTTATATTCAATGCTCCATTTATCCGGATTTAATCTTTCCATTGAAGATTTAAAACAATTCCGTCAGTGGGGAAGTAAAACTCCTGGGCATCCGGAATACAAACATACAGAAGGCGTGGAGGCAACAACTGGACCACTTGGCCAAGGAATTGCAATGGCTGTTGGGATGGCAATGGCTGAACGTCATTTAGCAAGTGTTTATAACAAAGAGAATTTTGATGTTATTAATCATAATACATATGCTATTTGTGGTGATGGTGACCTAATGGAAGGTGTATCTGCCGAAGCTGCTTCACTAGCAGGACACTTAAAACTAGGCCGATTGGTTCTTTTATATGATTCAAATGACATTTCTTTAGATGGTAATTTGGCGCAATCCTTCTCTGAAAGTGTGAAGGAACGCTTTTTATCCTACGGCTGGCAATACCTTCGTGT
Organism: Neobacillus sp. PS3-12; assembly: GCF_030915385.1. GTDB lineage: Bacteria > Bacillota > Bacilli > Bacillales > Cytobacillaceae > JAEVLT01. The sequence continues at coordinate 4,503,496 of NZ_CP133268.1, forward strand.
AGAAGATGGAAACAATCTTGAGGAAATTGCCAAAGCTATTGAAGAAGCAAAAGCTGATTTGGATCGTCCTACAATGATTGAAGTAAGAACGGTTATTGGATATGGCTCACCAAATAGAGCTGGAACGTCAGGTGTACATGGTGCTCCACTTGGTGCTGAAGAATTAAAGCTTACAAAAGAGGCTTATAAATGGTCGGAAGAACCATTCCAAGTCCCTCAAGAAGTTTATGATAACTTCCATAAACTAATCGTTGAAGCGGGCGAGAAGAAAGAAAAGGAATGGAATGACCTATTCTCTCAATATAAACAACAATACGCTGATTTAGCGAACCAGCTTGAAGCTGCAATCAAGGGTGAGCTTCCAGAAGGCTGGGATAAAGATATTCCAGTTTACAGCGAAGGGAAGAGCCTTGCATCACGTGCATCATCTGGTGAAGTACTTAATGCAATTGCGAAAAACTTGCCATTCTTCCTTGGTGGATCTGCCGACCTTGCCGGATCTAACAAAACGAACATTAAGGGTGCTGGGGACTTTATGCCTGGTGGATCCTTTAATGGAAGAAATATTTGGTTTGGCGTACGTGAATTTGCGATGGGTGCAGCTATGAACGGCTGGGCACTTCATGGTGGAGTGAAAATTTTTGGCGGAACATTCTTTGTTTTCTCTGATTATTTACGCCCAGCTATTCGCCTTGCTGCCTTGATGGGACTTCCTGTCACATATGTATTTACACATGATAGTATTGCTGTCGGCGAAGACGGTCCAACACACGAGCCTGTTGAACAGTTGGCTGCTTTAAGAGCAATGCCAAATGTATCGGTGATCCGTCCAGCAGATGGAAATGAAACAGCGGCCGCTTGGAAGCTGGCTGTCCAATCAACCGATAAACCAACAGCACTTGTTCTAACTCGTCAGAACTTGCCAACGTTAAAGGATACAGATAAAAATGCTTACGATGGCGTATCCAAAGGGGCATATGTGGTTTCTCCTGCTGGAAAAGACACAGCAGATGCCCTATTGCTTGCAGTTGGTTCAGAGGTAAGCCTGGCAGTAGAAGCACAAGCAGAGTTGGCAAAAGAAAATATTCAAGTTTCCGTTGTCAGTATGCCATCATGGGATCGCTTTGATGCTCAACCAAAAGAGTACAAAGAGACAATTTTACCAAAAAATGTGAAAAAACGTCTTGGGATTGAAATGGGTTCATCATTTGGCTGGCATAAATATGTTGGTGATGAAGGTGAAGTCCTTGGCATCGACACATTTGGGGCATCTGCACCAATGGAGAAAGTCTTGCCAGAGTATGGTTTCAGCGTAAGCAACGTAGTAGCTCGGTTAAAAGCGTTATTAAGTAAATAAGCTGTTCTTAAAAAATGACTATCAAAGCAATAGATTTGATAGTCATTTTTGTATACCAAAGGCTGTGTAAAAGGTCATTGATGATTTTTTAACCCTGGAGTGGAAATCAACAGGCAAATTTAACACAGCCATGCCAAAAAGAGGAGGCTATAAAATGATTAAAGTCGTTTCAAAAGCAAAACTGAAACAAGGCGTAAATATCGAAGAATATTTAACAATAGCTAAAAAGGTAATCGAAGAAACAAGAAAAGAACAAGGATGTATTTCTTATGTTCTATTCCAAGATCTTCAAGATCCATCCATTTTAACAATGCTGGAAGAATGGAAGGATGAAGCTGCGATCAACCAACATGATCAGAGCGACCATGTATTGACATTGGTACCGGAGTTAAGAAAAATGAGAGAGAGTACGGAAACTCATCGATATCGGGAATTGTATTAAATCCAATTTCAAATATTCAAATATATTGTAAGTGATTCGACAATAATAGTTATAGTTTTCGCCACGATAAGACAGACGTTTCAAGATTGCTTTTTTATAATAAATAAAAGAGAGTCTTCGGAAAGGGAGATTGTGGTGAGAAACTATCAGCTATACTTAATAGAAGATGAATTTGCCGCCCATTACTTCGGAAAAGAGCGAATGTTTTTTCAGCTTTTTCAGGAACATGAACAATCAACCGGGAGCTTAAAGATATTACACAAAAGCAAATAAACTATATATCAAAACCATTGCAGGTTTTAAAGATACATCAATTGCTCCAAAAACAGCTTGGAAAGGTACGTGGTTTTAAGGAAGATCATGGCATATATATAATGGAACTAAGTGGAAAACTTAGTACAGCCTATCTTAAAGTACTAGAAAATAAGCTATTAGTAAAAGCGAGCGGCACATTTGAAGCCGAAACGGTTTTCTTCGAAGTCTTGCGAAAAAGTGAAGCATCCTTTTTAGCGATCGACATAGAACATTTTAGGTTTGGATGGTTGAAACCATATAAAGAAAGAAAATTAATCTAATTTAAAGCAGATATTGTATTGTGGCGCGGATTTTAGTACACTGTATGTTAGACATATGTAAGGAGGAAGTCTGATGGTTGTTACTATTACCGTGGGTATTATAGCATTAGCTGCTGGTATAGCTCTTGGATTTTTCATCGCTAGAAAGTATATGATGGACTATCTAAAGAAAAATCCGCCAATTAATGAACAAATGTTAAAAATGATGATGACGCAAATGGGAATGAAGCCGTCTCAGAAGAAAATTAACCAAATGATGAGCGCCATGAATAAACAAGGCGGCAAATAATACATTTTGCCACATGGTGTAACTGATTGAATATGAGATTTTTTATGATGGACAACCTTTTATAAGTTGAAACGATCATCAAAGCTAAAATGCTTAATCCATTTTCATATCACAAACCCATCTTATCTGTTGGAAACGACAGATAAGATGGGTTTTTTTGATGCTTTTGATCTTCTTTTTCAAAACATATTTGTGAATATTTTGTTAACTAATTAGAAATCAATTTTTAGTTCTATAGCATTTGTTTACAGACAATATTTCGAAGATTATAATTATTTTAAGTGCACTCATATGATTTTATACCTATGACAAAAGTCGCATTCGAATAATGAAAATGTTTTATCAATATATCATATAAACTGCCCTGCCGAGCCATCATCACCTTTACTGAGGACTGTGAAATGGAGAATTTGAGGGCTTTAAGTGTTGTCAATAATCTTAAAGACTTAGCTGAAGACTTCCATTACATACGTTACAAAAGAGACATAATCTTTCATAAATGTTAAAATGAGGAAGTTAGGTTAATGGTTACAATCACGGAACAAGAATTTTTTCTCATAGCTATATTTATAGAGGCCAATTACGGGATTCATCTAAAAAAAGAAAAAAGGACACTTGTCACAGGAAGATTTCAACAAGTTCTCCAGCAAGGTGGATTTACTAGTTTTACAGAATACTTTAGGCGACAAGGGGCATGACCTTTGGACAGGACGAGCAATCGTCTGTCGTCTATGGGATGCCAAAAGTGGCATTTAATACTAGTGCTGTTGAAAAACAAACATCCTTGCAGCGGATCCCGCAAGTATTATTAAGCATGCTGAAGTAAGGATGAATACTTACGAAAATAAGGTGGAAACATGTTTGATTCACAGAAAATAAACGAGCAGGATAATTTTACCTTACTATTCCAATCAAGTCCGATCGGGATGATTCTCTTAAATGAAGATGTCAAGATATCGGAAATTAATCATGCAGCTTTGAGACTCATCGATAAAAGCTATGAGGATGCAGTCGGAAAAGCTTTTGGGGATGCATTTGATTGCATCGGGAGTTTTGAGGATGAACGAGGCTGCGGATTTGGGGCAAATTGTTCCATTTGTATCTTCAGAAAAGCGGTCACATCAGCGATAAAGGATGGGATCAAGTCAGAGGGACTGGAATTTGACAAGACATTGGTGCAAGGGGACAAAAAGGTAGAAGTATGGTTTCGTTCAAGCATTACCCCGATTACGATCCAAGATCGTCGCCAGGTTTCCGTTGCATTGGTGGATATAACAGATAGTAAGCAAAAAGAATTTTCCTTGATTAAAGCAAAACAAGCGGCCGAGGCGGCAAATCGGGTGAAAAGCGAATTTTTAGCGAATATGAGCCATGAAATTCGGACTCCTTTAAATGGGATGATTGGGATGATTGACTTAACCCTTTTATCGGGTCTCAATACCGAACAAAAAGAAAATTTGCTGACAGCCAAATCATGCGCTAATTCACTGTTACATATGATTAATGATGTATTAGACTTTTCCAAGTTAGAAGCCGAAAAGCTCGTCATCGAGACAGTAGATTTCAATCTTAAAACTTTAATAGAAGAAACGATAAAAACACACTCGCTACTTGCAACCAATAAAGGCCTGGAGCTTACCTATTCATTTGCAGCAAATATTCCCCTTTATCTGAACGGTGACCCGACAAGGTTAAAACAGGTGTTAAACAATTTAATCAGCAATGCGATCAAGTTTACCGAAAGAGGATCGGTTACTGTGACTGTAAAACATCGGGGAGATGCAAATAATGGTGCAGGCATACAATTTGATGTTGCTGACACTGGCATTGGTATTTCCAAAGAGGATATGGGAAAACTTTTTCAAACCTTCAGTCAGGTCGATGGTTCGATCACAAGAAAGTTTGGCGGAACAGGACTTGGTCTCGCCATTTCAAAGCAGCTCGTTGAATTAATGGGGGGGACCATTTGGGCTGAAAGTCAAAAAGGAAAAGGCAGCCATTTTACCTTTGCCTTGGATTTCAAATCAGCCTCACAGCAGCAAAAATCAGGATCACAAACAATCAATAGCAGTCATTCAGCCTGTCCGATGAATATTCTGCTTGTCGAAGATAATAACATTGCCCAGAAAATATTAACGCGGATGCTGAAAGAAAAAGGCCATATTGTTGAGATTGCTAACAATGGACTGGAAGCCCTGAAGCTCCATGGTGCGAAAAAATATGATGCGATTTTAATGGACATTTATATGCCGGAAATGGACGGGATTGAAGCAACAAGAAGAATAAGAGAAAGAGAAGGGTTTGCCGAGCATACCCCAATCATTGCCGTGACGGCGGATGCCCTTCACAAGGAAAAAGAACACTTTTTAACACTGGGGATGGATGAATACCTGGCAAAGCCGATTGATATGGATGAACTTTTTGCGATGTTAGACTATGTTCAAGGTGAAAAGGGCCCCGTTCAGCCTACCAGAAGTGAGAGCATTCAACATCGGGAGCTGAGACAGTTTTCTAGCGACCAAAATTTGCGAATTATCAATTATGTGGAAGGGCAGATTAACACCCTAAAAGATGCGATCATCGAAAAGAACTTTTCTGTTGTGGAAATCTCAGCGCATAAGATTAAAGAGATTGCCAATCGAATATCAGCGGAAGAACTAAAAAGTACAGCCTTCAAGATTGAGCTTTCTGCAAAACGAGGAGCATTGCTGGAAGCCGCAGAATATATCCAGCAGATCGAATATGAATTTGAAACCTTAAGGAAATCAGTGAATTCCTAAAGAAGACCATAGCACCATTAACGGTGCTTTTTCTTTCGTTCATTTTTGCCTTTAGGTCATGGAAAGGAGGGGGCCAAATGAAGATCTTCCTACAGTTAGGCTGGTTTTTTAAACGAGAGAAAAAAGCCTACATCACGGGTGTCCTGCTCTTAATGCTTGTGGCTGTATTGCAGTTAATTCCACCAAAAATGATCGGGCTTCTGGCGGACCAAATGAAGAACAGAACCTTGACAAAGACGCAGTTAGGAAAATGGATCCTCGTTCTGATTGTAATCGCGCTACTGATATATGTTCTAAGATATTATTGGCGATTGATGATTTTTGGCTCTTCGGTAAAATTAAGCCGCATCTTGAGAAACCAATTGTACACTCATTTTACCAATCTCTCCCCATCCTTCTACCAGAAACGGCGGATTGGTGATTTGATGGCCCATGCGACCAATGATATTCAAGCGATTCAGCAGACGGCCGGCACGGGTGTGCTCACCTTAGTGGATTCCCTTACAACCGGAAGCTTTGTCGTGTTAACGATGGCTTTTACCGTAAGCTGGAAGTTAACCTTGATTTGTTTGATTCCAATGCCCTTGATGGCCCTGTTAACAAGCTATTATGGAAAACTGCTCCACCGCAGCTTTCAAAAAGCCCAAGAAGCATTTTCAAGCTTAAACGATAAGACCCAGGAAAGCATAATGGGAATCAAGGTACTTAAAACCTTTGGCCAAGAACAAGAAGACATCGAAGATTTTCGGAAACAATCGGAAGATGTCGTCGAAAAAAATATCGTGGTGGCTAAAATAGATTCCCTCTATGATCCTACGATTAATGCCATTGTTGGGGTTTCCTTTTTCTTGTCGATTGTGTTTGGGGCAAAATATGTGCTCGCTGGTGAACTGACGATTGGCGGTTTAATTTCATTTACCACTTACCTCGGCCTGTTAGTCTGGCCAATGCTGGCTTTTGGCTTTCTGTTTAATGTCCTGGAGCGGGGCCGTGCCAGTTATGACCGTGTCCGGCTTCTTTTAGAAGAAAAAACAGACATCAAGGATCTTCCACATGCAGTGGACAAAATACCAACGGGCGATCTTCAATTTCATATAAAAGAATTTACGTTTCCCGAAGAAACCAAGCCAGTGCTTCAGGATCTTTCTTTTTCTCTTAAGAAGGGAGAAACACTGGGGATTGTTGGAAAAACAGGGGCTGGGAAAACGACATTATTAAAGCTGCTCATCCGTGAGTATGATATCGACAAAGGCGAGATTACCATTGGCGGTAAGAGGCTGCAGGAATACAAACTGGAAAAATTGCGCGAAGCGATTGGATATGTCCCTCAGGATCACTTCTTGTTTTCCTCAACGGTTGCCGAAAACATTTGCTTTGGTGACCCCGAGGCATCGATGGAGGAAATCATCGAAGCTGCAAAAATCGCTGCCATTCATGAAGACATTCTCACATTTCCCCATGGTTATGAAACCGTTGTTGGGGAACGTGGTGTTTCCTTATCCGGCGGCCAGAGACAGCGCATTTCGATTGCACGGGCATTGCTCAACAGTCCAGAAATCATCATTCTTGATGATGCCCTCTCCGCGGTCGATGCCAAAACAGAAGCAGCGATCCTCCAGGCATTCAAACAAAACCGTCATGGAAAAATGAACCTTATCACAGCTCACCGACTAAGTGCGATCCAACATGCAGACCTGATTATTGTTCTTGACGACAAAAAAATAGTGGAGCAGGGAACACATGTGGAATTAATGGAAGGCGGAGGGTGGTATGCGCAAATGTATCGCCAGCAGCAGCTAGAGGAATTGGTCGAGAAAGGGGGGATGTAAGGTGGAAAAAACGTTGACCGAAAAGGAGCAGCAGAAAGTTCTCATGAGGCTCCTATCCTATACGAAACAGCACAAGAAATCATTAATTTTCGCCTTCAGCCTCTTGCTGTTTACGACCGTTGCAGATGTTGTCGGCCCCATTTTTGTGAAAGTTTTTATAGATGATTACTTAACTCCCAAGAAAATGATCGTGAAGAGCTTAGTTCTTCTCGGTTCTTCTTATATTGGCCTTCAAGTACTGAAAGAGATTTTGCTTTATTTTCAGTTGGTTAAATTCCAGGAAGTTGCTTTAAAGATCATTCAGCGCCTGCGGATTGATGTGTTCTCCAGGGTAGAAACACTTGGCTTAAAGTATTTTGATAAGACACCATCAGGCAGTATTGTCTCCAGGGTGACAAACGATACGGAAGCGATCAAAGATATGTTTGTTTCCGTTTTGGCGACCTTTATCCAAAGCGGTGTTTTTCTAATTGGAATTTTGATTGCGATGTTTACGTTGAACGTCACCTTAGCACTGTTTTGTGCGGTGCTGATTCCACTCGTTTTGGTGGTGATTGTGTTGTACCGGAAGTATAGCTCGAAGTTTTATCAAGATATGAGGGAGCGGCTCGGCCAATTAAATGTCAAACTGAGTGAGTCCTTGCAGGGGATGGCTATTGTTCAGGTTTTTCGCCAAGAAAAACGGATGCGGCGGGAGTTTGCCGAAATCAATGACAAACACTTTCAGGCGTGCATGAAAAATATTAAAATTGACAGTTTGCTGCTAAGGCCGGCAATTGACCTTGTTTATACCTTAGGCTTGATCATGGTGCTTGGTTACTTTGGCTTCACCTCCTTCACCCATTCGATTGAAGTCGGGGTGCTTTATGCGTTTGTGAATTACCTGGATCGTTTTTTTGAACCCGTTAATCAAGCGATGCAGCGGCTGTCCTTGTACCAGCAAGCGATTGTGGCGGGGTCAAGGGTGTTCAAACTATTAGATGAACAGGAGCTAGCACCGAAACAGGATGAGAAGTCGAAGAAGGAGATTCTTGAGGGAAAGATCGAATTTAAGGGAGTAAGTTTTTCCTATGATGGCATGCAGGATGTACTAAAAGGTATTTCATTTACGGTGAATCCCGGTGAAACGGTGGCTTTTGTTGGCCACACCGGCAGCGGCAAAAGCACGATTATCAATTTGTTGCTGCGCTTTTATGAATTTGACCGTGGGGAGATACTCATCGATGGTGAATCGATTCGGAACTATTCCACCCCTGAGCTAAGAGCAAACCTTGGTTTAGTGCTGCAGGATCCGTTTTTGTTTTATGGAACGGTAAAGGACAATATTCGATTGCATAACAGTACGTTAACAGATGAAGAGCTAAAGGAGGCGGCTGGGTTTGTTCAAGCCCATTCATTTATTGAAAAACTGGATAAGGGTTACGAGCACAAGGTAGTGGAACGAGGGGCTGCTTTTTCAAGCGGTCAGCGGCAATTGCTTGCTTTTGCACGAACGATCGCAACCAACCCAAAGATTCTTGTTCTGGATGAAGCGACAGCCAATATTGATACAGAAACGGAAGAGAAGATTCAATCCGCTTTATCGAGAATGCGCAAAGGGAGAACAACGATTGTGATTGCCCATCGCTTATCAACGATCCAGGATGCAAATTTAATTTTGGTTCTTCATCAGGGAAGGATTGTGGAACAAGGTACGCATCAAGAGCTGTTAGCACTCAGGGGACTTTATCATAAAATGTATTTGCTCCAGAAGAGAGAACAGGGGATAGGTTTCTAAGTAATTAAAAAACCCGCCTGGTCTTTGACTCCAGGTGGGTTTTCAATTGATTTGTTTCTTTATATATTTTCGTTCATATTCATTTAAAAGGTTGTCAAGCTCTTGGCTAAATTTGACGGCTTGGGATGAACAAAAACCATTCATGGACGCGGCTTGATACAATTCCGCCCGTTTCTGCTCAATTCGATCTAGTAAATTCTCTTTAGGCAAAGTGGATGGTCCTTTCTGGATGTTCTCCATGATATTCTCCCTATTCCATGTATACTAGCATGAAACGATTTTTGGGACTGCATTTTACTAGTATAACCGATTATGGGAATATATACAAAAGATTTTTGTCAGCAATTTACCATAAGAAATTAAAGGAAAATCGCAAAAAAGGTGGAATCTCTAAAGTTAGTAGATGGAGACACAAAATGTTCATAACGAACTATTATCAATTAAGGCTAACATTTGTTAGAATTGAAACGATAGAACTACAGTGGGAGTGTTTATATGACAGATATTAATCTATTTTTAGCTTTTGGTGCAGGTTTTCTAAGTTTTATTTCGCCCTGCTGTTTGCCACTTTATCCAGCTTTTTTATCTTATATAACAGGTGTGTCTGTTGGTGAACTGAAAAGTGAAAATGCGATGCTCCAAAAGAGAAGTCTCATTCATACACTGTTCTTCTTACTAGGATTTTCCGTCATATTTATCGCAATCGGCTTTGGAACCAGCATGGTAGGCTCTTTTTTTCGTGAATATAAAGACCTTATTCGTCAGCTTGGCGGTATTTTAATTGTCTTGTTTGGATTCGTGATTGTCGGGGTGTTTAACCCTAAATTCATGATGCGAGATAAAAGGTATGAATTTAAAAGCAGACCTTCTGGATTTTTTGGCTCGGCCTTAATCGGAATGGCCTTTGCTGCAGGCTGGACGCCCTGTACAGGTCCGATTTTATCCTCTGTGATTCTATTAGCTGCCTCAAAACCTGGGTCAGCTGTTATCTATATGATTGCCTATACCCTTGGTTTTGCGATTCCGTTCTTCATTCTTTCCTTCTTTGTCGGAAAACTAAAATGGATTCGTAAACATAGCGCTACGATTGTGAAAGTTGGCGGCTATTTGATGATCGTGATGGGAATTGTTCTCTTCTTTGACTGGATGACGAAGATTATTACGATTTTTTCAAGCGTATTTGGCGGTTTTACAGGATTCTAAAATTCGTCTAACAAGTGATTGGAATCATTGTTTTTCACTTTGAAATTAGCTATATTAATAAAGTATTTTAATCCAAAAGTTTTGAAGGGTATTACTGCATAGGCTGGGGCAGTAGGAGGTATAAACACGGTGGCAAGAATTTTAATTGTCGATGATGCTAAATTTATGAGATTAACGTTAAACAATATATTAAAAAAAGCAGAGCATGAGGTTGTCGCTGAAGCAGACAATGGCCTTAAGGCCGTCAATCTATACCGTGAACTGCAGCCGGATCTCGTGACAATGGACATCACGATGCCGGAAATGGATGGTATTGAAGCCGTCAAAAAGATTAAAAGTGAGTTCCCAGATGCAAAAATCATTATGTGCTCGGCAATGGGTCAGCAAAAGATGGTGGTTGAAGCGATCGAGGCGGGTGCAAAAGATTTTCTCGTTAAACCTTTTGACGAACACAGAGTCATTGATGCCATCAATAGAGTGTTAAAATTATAGCCATTTTCCCCGTGCAAAATGGTGTTTCTTTTCTGAAAAAATATTTACCGTATTGAACATGTAAATGATTTTTAACTTTTGACCAGCTTGTTATATAATGATGGATGAATACTAATTTTTGACAAGGAATGGATGTATCGTATGAATTACGTTGTTTTATCTACGATTGGTGCAGCAGCCATGGCGATTGGGGTTTTATTCATTCGCTTGAAAGCATCAAAAAAGCCTGCATCAGTTAAAAAGATTATTTTGCCTCCTATTTTTATGTCAAGCGGAGCATGCATGTACTTTATTCCTCAATTTCGGCTTACCCCGATGGAAGTTTTAGAGGCAGTAGTCGTCGGAATGTTTTTCTCTATTTTCTTGGTCAAAACATCAAAATTTGAGATTCAAGGTAATGATATCTACCTTAAGCGTTCAAAAGCATTTGTGTTTATTTTAATCGGTCTCTTAATTATTCGGATTGTGATGAAATCCGTTTTAAGTTCTACGATCGATCTTGGGCAGTTAAGCGGAATGTTCTTCCTCTTGGCCTACAGCATGATCGTTCCATGGCGGATTGCCATGTATGCGAACTATAAGAGACTATATCGTGAATTACACAATATTAAAGTCATTTAAGTGGCTTAAGCAAAGCATTGGTCTTCGGATCAGTGTTTTTTTTGTTGCAAAATGTAAAAATGTTTTGGAGTTTAAAAATTCAAAATATTTTGCTGAAAGTTGGTTCTGGTATTAAAATTAGATTTAAATAAAATTTAATAGTTTGGGCGGGGATTAAACGTAAAGATGAAGCATGTTTTAACCTCATTATTGTTGATTGTCGTCGTATTAGGATTCCTTTCTCCTAAATACGGATTCTATCAGCATGCGATCGCCGATGAAATTGCGAATCATGCAGGTTCCATCCGAGGTGAAAATCCTCTTACAAATGTCGCCGTGAAAGTCATCCAGGTTACAAACAGAAGCCCTAATTTACTCCCAAGTCAGGTCGTACAAAGCACAGACCCACAAATCGTCCAATTGGCAAAAGAAATTACAAATGGTAAAACAACGAACAAGGAAAAGTCTCGTGCCATCTACGATTGGATGACCCATCATATCACTTATGATGTGGAAGAATACAAATGGTGGAAATCGGACAAAAATTACGTCTATGCGAGCGCACTCGAAACCTTGAAAAAGGGAAAAGGATTATGTATGGGCTATGCACGTTTAAACGCAGCCCTCCACCGAGCGACTGGCATCGAAGCCAAAATTGTGTACGGCCAGGAGCACGCTTGGAATCAAATAAAACTCAACGGAAAATGGCAGAACCAGGACACGACCTTTGGTGCAGGCTACCTTGACATGAAAAAAAATCAATTTGTTCCATCCTACAATCCAGCCTACTTTGCTTATACCGATAAGCGCCAGGAAGGCGAATTTGAATGGTAGAATAGGCGAAACTTTCATGTATGATTTCCATGAACACACTTCGAATATCTTCTTTATTGAATTTTGTATATTAGCTGCCTCATGAATTTGCAACCTAATCTCATTGAAAAAATGCACTGTTAGTTTTCGGAATATTTTTAATATACAAACAAAAAGGCGAAACCGAATTTTAATGGTTTAGCCTTTTTGAATGCTTAAAATAAATGCTCATATGGAGCCTCGTCAATTCGCTTTTCCCGTAATCGTTTCCGTAAAAATTTATGATCTCTTTTAGGGGTGGCTTGAATGTAGCCTTTGATCACTAAATCCTGCGTAATTTTTGGAACCTTTTCTTTTAATGCCAATTCACCAATCTTACCAGCTATTTTATGCTTGGCCACATCGCGAAACAACTCAGGCACCGGGCTGACCAATTCATTCAGCAAAGCCTTTTCCTCGTCATGCCAAAGCGGGAGGGATTCATTCACATAATACTCTTCCCAATCCATCACCGACTTGCCATCCTGCTTCGGAAGCTTCTTCAAAAACTTTCGGAACATAAAATAACCGCCAATTCCAAAAGACCCCGCCAAGAAACAGATCCAAAGCAAAATGAACCACAAAAACCATCCATGCAGCATCCTCTTCACCTACACGTATCTAATTATTTCCTTTATTATAGACGGAATCTCAAGAAGATGACAAGCAAACATTAGTTAGTTTACAATAGTGTGAACGATGTTGCATTTCATTGTGTTTTTAGTATAATAAGTTTGTGTCTTTCATGGGGCTGAATGGGGTACTGGTGTCCTCCACGGTCTTCAAAACCGCTTGTGACCAGCGTGCCTGGTCAGGTGGGTTCGATTCCCACGCAGTCCCGCCATCCCTTACATATCAAGGGATTGAAGCTTTTCACTTTTTAAGCAGTAAGCCTCGATTAAATCCCTTTCCTCACTCCGGGTGCCATCTGGGTGCCAAATGGGTACTATGACTATTCGTTATCATCATCGTCATCAAATACTTCAACAGCCTGTTCCTGAAGAGAAGGAATCGCATGACTATAGATATCCAACGTAATTCCAATTTTAGAATGACCTAAACGCTCACTAACAATTTTGGGATGCACATTTTTTTGAAGCAAAATGGAAGCGTGTGAATGTCTTGTGTCGTGAAAACGGGAATCCTTTAATCCTGCTCGTTTAACTGCTTTTTTATAAACTCGGTGTAATTCACGTTGGTTAATATAGTAGCCAAAAGAATTGAAGAACACGAGATCATTGGGATTAAAGCTATCTCCTAAACGGTTCTTTAACTCTTGATAACGATCGTAGTGGCTCTTTAACAAATCCATAAGCTTTTTTCCAATCACAATCGTTCGATCTTTTCCACCCTTTGTCAGATCCCTGATTTGTACTTTGCTTGCTTCCAGATAAGAGGATTTGGTAATAGACATCCGTCGATTATCAAAATCGATATCTTTCCACTGTAAAGCACGTAACTCACCAAAACGCGCCCGGTATGGCCTGCAGTGTAAATCATTGGGTAATAGACAGTACTGGATTTTGCTGCCTCCATTAGACGATCTAATTCCTCTTTAGAATAGAAAGTCGGTCTAAATTTTTGTGGCTTTGGCGGCTTGGCTTTCTGAACGACATTTTTGTTTACAAACTCCCAATCAACCGCATCATTTAATGCTTTCGATAACAATCGGTGATGATGTTTGACTGTTTGAGCAGATAAATCTTCGAGTTTTTCCACATAATAATTCTGTAATTGTAAAGGTTTTAACTCATTTAACTTGATAAGTCCTAGTCCGGGTTTCAAATGGACACGGATGATTTGCTCATACCCTCTGTAGGTATTGGGAGCAGTATTTGATTTGGCATACGATTTTAGCCAATAATCCAGAAAATCACCTAAGGATAGATCTTCTCTAGACTCGCCTTTGTCCAATTCGGTTTGAAGTTCTGCTTGAGCAAGATCTAGAGCTACTTTTGCATCTCTTTTCGTTTTGAAATTCTTTAGAACCTTTCGTCTTCGATTTCCTTTCGTACCAACTTCAATGGTTATATAATAAGTACCTGTTCTTTTGTCTTTCGTTATCCGACCAGTCATTAGTCAACTGCCTCCTTAAAATGACTGGGCACCTAAACTCAATTCACCATTATCAGTATGAGTTACTGTTTAATGTTATAAACCTTGGTAGAGTTTAAGAGCCATATAATCTTTATTTTTCTCCCTCTAACCATTTTTGGATAGATTTTTTAGGGATGAGTATCCTAGTACCGACTTTCACTGTATAAAACTCCCCGAATGAACCAACTCATAAGCTTTAGCTCTACTGATTCCTAAAAATTCTGTGATATCTTTTACGGTTAGCACATCCTTTAAGTCCTCATATCGCATATCTTTTCCTCCTAATAAAATTGATTCTGAGGTCAAAAGCAATGTATTGTTTCTAATGGAGGAAAGAGCCACCCTCAACAAAATGAAGAGGAAGCTTTTTTGCCGAATCATTTACCTTCTTCCTTCTTTTCACTGCTTTCATAATTTTCTTTAAAAAATCTTCCCTTCATTTTTTAAGGGTTTATAATTAATACGTAGGTTAAATTCAATATCAAATTAAACTTTAAATAAGATGTCAACTAGATTTTTTACATAATTTCCGGTAGACAATCCTCATTTCCTTATCCATTTAAAAAATTCATCTCGAAGAACTTTTTTACAACGACCAATTTTCTTCTTCATCTTTAATGCTCATTGGCCAACTCACATTTCCTTCGTGTTTTTATTTTCAATGTTGAGATTTTGCAACCAATTTTTAAGTATGATTAAGGCCTGCTTTCTTTTCTCGTCATCTGGAATTTGATTCTTACCATTCAATCGTTTGTCCATAAAAAAACCTCCTTTTACTAAAGGAGGTTACACATAATAGAACTTAAAAATAATGTAAGACTTAAATAAGTCTATTAAAAAGTTGATTTTTAAAAACTCTTCAAATAGGTAGGGAGTTTAAAATTCTTTGACCGACTTTTACAAATAATAACTGGATTAATACGCTCTTTTATGACTGTTTCAAAATATCCTGTTTGTATGGGTTCAAATGGTGCTAAAAATTCTTTTAGAATTGTAAAATCATACATTTCATTAGTTTGCTTGAAGACTTCAATAATAAAACCGGCATCCTCATAAACAGCAACTCGAATGTAAATGGTATGGGAATTATTAACTTTAAGAATAAACCCATTTATATCATAAAACCAGAAATCAGTCGGTATTCTATGTTGGTTCGGTTTCCAACTTTTAATGGCATTTTGCTCTGCTGTGATTAAATAATCTTTAAATTCCTCAAAGGATAATGATGCATCTGGAAGATGTTTAAAATGCTCAACGGACCAGATAGGCTCTGGTACTTTTTCTTGGATCCATGAAACAGGAACTCTCATAAAAACTGCTAGGGTAGCGTATAGTTCATTTGATATGCTTTGACTGCCAATAATTTGTCTTATCTTTGCTTTAGGATTCTTTCGACTAGGATGGTACTGTCCTTTAAAAGTTCTTAATTTATCTTTAGCGATTCCGTAGTTTTCTTTTAGTCCATTTCCTGACATGCCTAAAAGCTGACACGTTAATAGAATTTTGAAACGTCCTTCTACTGATAATTTTAACAAATATGTTCGAAATAGATCCATGTCTTCTTTAACTAGATATAACTCTGGCCAATAAAAAGGAACATCTCCAATAGGTCCATGTTCTTCTTTTTCCGAGAAATATTTTTCCTCTGAAATTTCACCCTTAATGAATTGATAAAAATATTTGATAGATTCACTTGGTATATCCATATCGATCACCAAGAATAATTTTCATTCATTTAAAGAGTTATCTCAATAACAGACTTATATAAGTCTCTTCTTTTGATTTTTTTTTGAAATGGATACGATACGAGTAAATACAGTATTGGATTGAGTTGTTAATTGGTTTTCGTTTGATTTGAAACAAAAATAAGTAACAAAATTAAAAAAATTTAACATCATTCATTCCAACACTCCTTTCAAAAAAATTTCGCACCATTCAGAAAAAAATTATTGCGCACCCTAAAATTCTTTATTATGAAAAAGAAAGCGATTCGTAGAAATGGGATTCCACGAATACATATGGAAATGTCTGGTAATAATAATACCAGGCGTTTTTTTTGCCTAAAAATTGTTAGTAACTAATTCCCCTAAATACTTATTACATCCATTTTATCAGACATTGGAGAATACCGGGGAATATTTTGGAGGTGAATGTGTTGACTTTAGCAAAAGATTACAGGAAACAAGAGATCCCACCCAGTACAAATATTGAGAACAGTTTAGTTCATGAATTTATCCTTCAATTTCCAGTATTAAGTTCAAATATTAAAACCTATTATGTGAATATTTTAGTTGACTTTTTTTTATTTTCTGGAAAGGAATGGACTGATTTATCAGTTGAGCAATCTCAGGGATATTTGGAGTATTTAGAAAGAGTAAATACGTATAAAGAAAATTCCAAATCAAAACTTAATAAAAAGGTAAAAATTATCTTTCAATTTCTAAGCTTTTTACACAAAGAAAATGTCGTCGACTTAGAATTTGTGGCTCCATTTAAAGAGTATTTAGACGATCAAATTTCATCCAATAGTAAAAGTAAGCCAAGAATGAGAAAAGAAGAAACATCCAGGGAGATAAATCTTTCAGAGATCATAAGTGAATTTCTTGTGTTTCTGGAAAATAGCAGATATTCCTGTGTCGGATTATATAAAAAACGAATAGTATTATTTCAACAATTTATAGAAAGCAATGGTGAAAATATAAACGTTTTTTTGGAAGAGAATAAGGAGAAGTTATTATATGAACAAATTGGTAAATATGAGAACATGCTCTCTTCTAGGGTCTCAAGAGAAGAAATTACATTAGCCACAGCAACTATCTATCTTAGAACAGTTCAATTATTTGTTAAATATTTATCGAGTAAAAGCTTAGTTAGCAAGAAATACACTATTCCCATTCACTTACGTGGAAGAGCAAAACGGGCAAATGAGTATGTTCCAAAAGAGAGGATCATTGAATTGATGAATGCGATATATGATTATTCCAATCATGTTATACGTGATTTATCGATTTTCTTAATCATTGTAGATACAGGGTGTAGACCCAAAGAGGTTTGCAATTTAACTCTTCAGGATGTCGACAAAATTGAAAGAACTCTATCTTTCGAGTGTAGGAAGACAGAAAGAAGAAAAGTAAAGATTAGCAGTGAAGTAATGGAAGTAATAAAGGATTACCAGAAAATAAGAAGTAAATATGATCCAAAAACGGAACATTTATTTATCAATTGTAGCGGAGACACTATTACGTCAAGCTATATTAACATAATCTTTTATCAAGCAAATCAAAAAGCATTTGGAGAATCTCTATATACAGCAAAAGCATTTCGGCATACTTATATTACAAATGCACTAGAAGAGCATAGTTTTGAAAGGGTTTCCAATGCTATTGGTCATAAAGATTGGAAATCTACCTACTATTATTACAATCGATCTAACAAGCGGTTATTAGCTAACACTTTAAATAAAAGTCCATTATAAGAAAAGAGGAACGATATGCCCATAAAAGTACAAACAAACATTGATTATGAGGCTCTATGCAAAGAATTAGGTGTTACAATTGATGAACTTATTCACCTTGTAAAAAATAAAGACCAACATTTATCTGGATCTATAGAAAAAGTATCTCTAATTCAAGTTATTGGAGAATATATTGAGAATCTTAAAAAGCTGGAAACAAAAAGCCGTAGGAGTAATAACACGTTAGTCACGTACTTAAATTTTTTGGAAAGGGTAAAATCCTTTGTGAATAAAAAAAGTCCAGATATAACAATATCTGAAATAAATGAAGATATGATATTTGAAATATTAGAGAAATGTCGTCCAAGAAAAAATACCAAATTGTCAACAAATACTGTAAATAAATATATGGCAATTATTCGAAGTATGTTAGGTTATGCGTTTGAACATGGATATACCGAAAAAGACTTAAGATATAAATTTTCTCTAAAGTCGATCTCGACATTACCACGATATTTAAACGATGAGCAAATAGAAAAAGTGCTTAAAGGAGCTCTTCAGAAAACATATGGTTACCGTAAAAGAGCGATGATTTTATTTTTATTAGGAACGGGCTGCCGAGTTAGTGAGCTCACCAATATAAGGGTAAGTGATTTTATTGTAGATGAAAATCTCATTTTTATCCGAAATGGGAAAGGAAATAAAGAGCGATACATTCCTATGTTTAAGAAAGTAAAAAAAGGTATTTTACATTATTTAAAACTGAGTGGAGTAACAGAATGGAGATCCGATATAAAAGGGTATCTTTTTTGCCAAGATGATGGACTAATAAGAGAGAAAAAGGTGTTAGATCGCAGTGTCCAACTTTTAGTCCGAGACTTATTTGACTCCATTGGCTTAGGAAATGATTTTACTGTTCACTCTTTTCGGCACACTTTTGCTGTTAAATGTTTGAAATCAGGGATTAAAGAGCAATACTTGATGCAAATGCTTGGTCATGAAGACCCTAAAACAACATCTATTTACACGAAACTTCTTCCACAAGATTTGAAAGATGAAGTAATGAAATTTTATCCATTCCCTTTTGAGGAGCTTTTAGATGAATTGATTTAACGGAGGTTTGTATGAAAAATCTTATAGAAGAAATTAATCTTTATCATAAGCATTCTTCTTATTCCAGTAACTATAAGAACAAGTGCAAAAAAAGGCTAGATGATTTTTTATGTTATTTAGCCAAGGAAACAAGTGCATCTCCTGAAGAGGTGCACTTGGAGAAAATTTACGAAAAGGTAAACAATGGGAAGACATATTTTTTTTATAGCCTAGATGTATCATTAATTGATCAGTATTTTCTAGACCATCTTCATAAAAGTTATAATTGGTTAGATGATTCTAAGCGTGCTCTTCAAAGCTTCTTTTTATATCTATATAGGAAATATGATTTCCCCATTCTTACAGATGAGATGAATTTTAATATAGAAGATCATAAACAAAAACCTCAAAAAAAGGAAAAGTATGTTCCAACAAGGCATGATTTACTTAAATTTTTACAGAGCCTAATCAAAAAAAGTTCTTATTTAGAAAGAGATTTATTATTTTTCTTATTATTAATGACAACAGGAAGTCGTTCTTCAGAAATATTAAACACAAAGGTAAATGAAATTGATTTTGTTAATGAAACAATTTACAGAAAGCAAACAAAAAATAAGACAAGTAAATTCATTGTTTTAAGAGCTGGTTTCGGCAAAGTACTTCAAAAATATGTTGCAGTGTTTAATTTAAAAGATGACGACTATTTAATTAATCATAAGGGTAAGAAAATGAATATTAATGAGTTTCAGGAAGCGTTTGAATTTTTTTTACAGGATGCCAATTTACCTTTTTCTACCCTTCACAAATTAAGGCATTCATTTGCAACAATGATGGCTGAAAGTGGAGCCGGAATTTTTGTAATCCAACAATTATTAGGACATAAAAAAATACATTCTACTAAAACTTATATAGGCCCTAATTATATAAGGAATAATGGAATGGAATTACAAGTGAACAAAGAGGTTTATAAACATATAAAGTTACGGTCTAGTAAAAATTAAATAAGGTATTTCAGAAGATGTTATTTTATAACTTAATGTAAGGTTCATCAAATTATATTTTGTTTTATATTATTAAGTTCCTCACTCTTCAGATTTTGATTAAAACACTGAAGAAGGAGGAAAGATGGGATAGGTAATACTTTAGATAAGAAATAGGAGTAACTTACATTTTGTTATGAAAGAAAAAGTTAAAAAAGGTTCAAACAAACTGGTGTTTGTACCTTTTTACATTTAATATCACTTTTTCTGAATTCGTTGTTCCTGTTTAAAAAGGGTACACCACATTTAAAACTACATTCGGATTGTTCCATTAAAGGGCCATTTAATGGAATAACTTACTTTAAAGAAAACTGGATATTTATGTTGAAATACAGACAAATTGTGAAATATTGAACTTAAACTAACGTGATATTTAGCTTTGTAGTTAATGCGGCCTTCTCTTGTGTTTTAGTCTGATAGAACGAAGATAGAGAAGTACGATATGGGATTGATTCAATGGCAATAGTGGAAGAAAAATTATAAAGTAATCAAACCTTTTTTATAAAAGTAGTCATTATATAGATACGAGTATGTTTTGATGATTCTTTTCAAAACATACTCTTTAAATTTGTTCTTAATTATATTTAATCATACCTAAGCTAAATAAAAGTTATTCAGAATCGAACTATCATAGAAATTTTCAGTATCAGCTTGGATATAGTTAATAATGATTGTGAAGAAAATTTGCCAATTTAATTATCAATTACTGATTCTAATTCAATATTTTGTAATTAGATGGAATATCTTTTTCTTTTATAAACCATAAATCTCCGCTAGTTCTAGTACAAGCAACGTAAAATTTACAAAGAGTTTGAGGGGCTAATTCGCTTAATTCATTCTTTTCGTATTTTTTATATGTAGTATCATTCAATACTATACAAACATGTTTAAAGGTCATTCCTTTAGAATTTCCCCAATTATCACCATTCAAATAAAATTTTTTTGAGTTCTGATAGAAAAGTTTTTTTATTTCATTATTCTCAAGAATGCGCTTAATATCCTCAGTGTTTGTTATTATACCAATCTCAGAGGAATTACTATTAGCTGATTCTATATCTATACCTATTTTTTCTTTAATAAAATTACAAACGGTTAAAGTACATCTATAACTATTAATTAAAGTTGTTGTATCAAAAATATATCCTTCTCCTTCAATTACTTCTTTATAAACTGAAAAGTCTTTATATAAGTTTTTTAAATGATTCCCTCGTCTACTTGAGGCAAAGGTAGATTGAAAAAAATCTCCGACTAATGTAACTGGAATTTTTAAATCTGACAAGGATAACATCCATTTAAAATCATCAGAAGCTAAATCCTGCATTTCATCAATAAAAACTTCATCAAAGTATCTGTCCATCCTTTGTTTAAAGTCAGATAAGTTCTCCAGGATATATTTAGCCATTCTGTTAGCATAAATTTTACTTTTATCATTAGTAAATGCACTAGGATTTCTGAAATTTGGAATTTCATAACATATATTTCTTATAGCAAACGGACATAGAGGTTTTATAATAAATTTTAATAAAAACTCAAAATATCCATATATAAATATATTGGGTGGTAGATATCCAAATTTATTAATTACCTTTTGTTTTAGATTTTCTTGATTTGCCGTAGTATATGTAATAATTAAACTTCTATTAGTATCAATTGATAATTGATCAATTATATAACTTGTTTTACCAGAGCCGGCCACTGCATTTAGAACTCTTTTATTAATTAATTCGATATCCATTGAATAGCTTCCTCAATATAAGTAGGTATTATAAATTTGTCTAAATTCGTTTCTGGATTTTTATTGGTAAACAAGCATAATAATCGGAAAGCTGATTCAGCCTTATTGCTTAACATGTAATTTTGTACACCATTGTTCATATGATCATTTGCTAAATAAGTATCTATAAATGATTGGTTATTTTCATATAAACAAACTTCGAATGTATATTTTAAGTCATCATTATCTGCGTAAATCTTAATATAATCTGATATATATCCAGCATAGTTCTTAGTTATATTATTTTCATATTCATGGTCATTATCTGTAATAACTGCAACTTTTTTATTTAAAATTTTGGCAATTTCTAAATATCGTTTAAATGTCTTACCTCCACAGGAGACAATTGTTACATCATCATTATAGGGTTCTTTTTCTTTAAGATATTTATAAAATTCATGTAACAAAATGTATTCAGCATCTCCTTCTACTAAAATAGCCCTTTTTGAAAGAATAAAATTCAAAACATTGTTATCTGGAGCCTTTTCAAAAAATTTCGCCGTTTCTAATTCAAGTTCTTCTAATTTTGTTACGCTATTTTCAGAAAAAAATACAGCGTTCTGCAAATCTAATCTAGAAACAATCATATTGCTATGTGTTGCGATAAATGTTTGTTTTTCATCACCTGTAGCAATAATTTTATCAATCAGTTTATGCATATTTAGGTAACTTAAATGATTTTCTGGTTCTTCAATTAATATAACTTTTGAATCTTCAGAGGAATTAGTAAGCAAAAATTCGGTATTAATAAAAGTTTTTTCCCCTTGCCCTAAGTTTTGGATAAGAATACCTCCTTTTTCTACAGTAATATTTTCTTGAAAGCTATTTTCGCTATGGGTGTTTAGTTTAATTTTTATATCATCTGTCATTTCTATAGCGAAATCGGTATATAGACTGTCTGAAAACTGTTGTGTTGTTTCTCTAAATCTATTATTAATTCTATGTCTCAAAGATTGATCTGTTTTACTTTCATATATACGATTAATATAATCTTTCATCGCATAGTTTGAATTAACTTGTGAACTATCTAGATATGAATGCTTTATGTAATTCGGATACTTCCTATAACTACTATATGCCCGGTCAGAAAAAGTATTAAATTCAACACTGTAATATTCAAATGGAAAAACGCTTGTTTTTTCGAGAGACTCTTTTATTAATTCTGAAAAATCATCATTCGGGCATATCCGCATCATTAAACCGTTCTTTTCAGTATTTGAAGAATTTTTCTTTCCATTTATTTCATGATTACTTACTTCGTCACTTATAAACACTTCAACTTCAACTATGGGTAAATCTTTATATCTTTTCGCCCCATTCATAAATTCATTTATGGCTTGAATATTAAAAAGAGTATGTAGACCTAATTTTTCAATAAAAGAATAGCTGCCACTTAAAACACAGGATATGGCTAATAATACAGATGATTTCCCTACACCATTTTCTCCAATTAAGATATTTCTACCCTTGTTAACATGTATTGATGTTTCTTTAAATTTTTTAAAATTATGCAGTCGTATTTTTTCTATCAATCGTATCACTCCTATTTTTTTAGCATAATAATAATCCTCGACTTTATATTAATTTAAAACAATTACGAAATAAACAAATTTTATGGTAAAATTTTCACAGACCACCAATTTTTATAGTACTTACAGAATATAATCCCACAGTGTAATAATAAGTGTTATTTATCAATGTAAACCCTGCTATCCATTAATTTAAAACATAGGGTCAAGTTGAATTCAGTTCACACTAACACTAAAATGATGTAAATGTTGGATGCTATTCTAATATATATGTGGTAATTAATGGTACACTAATCTAGTGTATATGAGATGGTGGTTAAGAGAATGGTGATAGGTGCAATTTCAGATATACAATAAAATTGTTTTTTATTCATTCATTCATTTTTAACAGTAAAGGGAGTTATTATGAAGAAAATAATATTTGACACTAATATGCTCTATAATTATCTGGAAATTAGAGGTAATACCGTTGGTCGAGGCCATTTAATAAATATTATAAATAAGTATGATACATATGTAACTTCGGTTAGCCTTGTCGAATCAATAGTTAGCTTTAAACATGACTTTATTACAATAAAAAAAATCATTGAAACTATTGGGGAAGATTTCACTTTTATTAATATTGGGCTTATGCCTGTTGAAGATGAAACTATCTATTTAATAAAAAATAGTAAATCACTTACACAAATATCGAATTTGATTAGAGAAATTGAAGAAATGAAAATAAAAAAAGAAGCAGAGTTTTCAAGACTGTTTTTTTACTCTGTTTTAACGGTATTATCTTGGTGTATTATTGAAATTAACAAAGAAGAATTAGAAGCTTCAGGTAAAATAGGTGGTGTTATTCAACATTTTAACGCGGCACTACACGGAAATCTTAATTATATTCTTGAACAATATAGAGGTTATTTAGAAAAGGGCTATGTTGAAAAAGCACCTCAAAAAAGAATGAAAAAAGTATATGAGATTGACATTAAACTGTTTATGCGGCTTTGTATAGCCTTGTATTATAACGTTATTAATGATTTTAGTATAATAGATATGTCCAAAAATAATCAAAAACAACTTGACTCTATTTTCGATGCTTTGGATACAGATAAATTATTAAAAAAAATCAATATAAAAGGAATTTCAAATACCTTTAATGGACCAAAATTGAAATCAATTATTGATAATACTTTGAATGATTTAAAAGAGATATATAGTGATGATACAATGTTTAGCGGTATGGAAATGGTAGTAGATTATTTTATTAGGAAGGTAAGAAAAATAATATTGAATGGTGCAAAATTTAAAACTAATGACATTTCTGATATGTTAATTTTATCTTCAATATATGCTTTTAAAGAAGATGAGGTAATATTATTAACACATGATAAAGACATAAAATCATTTTTAAAGGATACTAAAAACGATAGTTTAGAATTTATGAATAGCTATAATGTTTAATGGTGCTTAATTTACATTTTATAATTTTTTTAGGTGCTTTAAGGGGAATCGAAAGGGCGCATTTCTTGAATAAGAAGGCGTCTTTTTGTATTGTACTGAATTCTGGAACAACACTTAATAGGGATTGGAGTTATATTAAGGTGTAAAAGAGATTGTGAAGGATTACACTTAAACAAACGGATGCATTACTTAAAGATTGGAGGTGCCTTTTTATGAATAAAAAAATTTTTATTTGATATGTAGGGGATTCTCGGATTCACGCCAGTAAAATAAATCATGAAAAATGGGATGGTATTCAATTAGATTTTTTATTAATAACTCCTGAAGGAGAAACAATCTTTACCAGCTTTTATAATGTAAAGTCAATAAAATCAAATAACCAAATTGGTATGAAAATTTATGCATTGAGTGAAATGGAGGATATAGATCCATATAGGAAGTTTATTTTTGCTAATTGGGACGAAGATGATGATACAATTCTAGAATGAGTGCTTTAGTGAAAAAAGAATTAATTGATTTTAAAGATTGAGACCATGTTTTAGTTATTCCATTATAAGGCGCAATAAGATATAAAATTAAATTGCTTAAAATATACAAGTTTTTATACATTATTTGCGTATTTTACCTTTTTTCATTCAAAAAGGATACTGCTATTAACAGTATTTTATAATTGCAAAATACAAAGTTATTTACTCAAATCATCATTTGAATAATTGAATGGTATCTTACATAAATACTACATTCGCCAAGTTGTGAAATCCCTTTTGATTTTTTGATGAACCCAGCCGCCTTATTATTGTTTGCTATAATAGAAATAGTTAATAGAAAATGAATAATAAGTGGGGATCTTAAGAGTATGAGTGATATCGAATATGAACTTGAAGCAAAAATGGAACAAGCAATATCACATTTTGATAAAAAATTTAAAACTAATGAATACGATAAATTCCTTTATCACTACACCACAATTCCAACAGCACTAGAGTATATATTATTTACACATAAACTGCGCTTTAATTCCATTCTACATACAAATGATCCAAGAGAAACAAAAGATTGGAATTTTACAATCGAATTACCAAAAGGAATTAATCATGATTATATTGAACAGAATTATGATCTTTTCAATAATACACAAATACGTGCTAATGAGCTTGTAAAACACGGCATTAAGTTAGCTTGTTTTTCTTTGGATAATCAAGAGATTTGTGAAGAAACAAACGCTTATGATTTTGGTAGAGGTTATGCAAAATCAAGAATGTGGGCTCAATATGCGGGCAACCATACTGGACTATGTTTAGTATTTGATAAAAGGCAACTTGTGAAAGATATTAACAATTGCTTCCACAGAAAGGGTAGTATTTATTCCGGGTTGGTTTTATATCGTAATCTTGTTTCTCGCGATTCACTCTGTTTAAATTTGAATGATATTTTAAAAGAAGGATTAGAAAATGCTATTACTGGTCATCTGGAAAAAAATATCGATGCATTGTATTTTATAAAAGGTGTTGATTGGCGTGACGAAGATGAATTTCGAATCGTAATTAATACATTATCTAAAGAAGGCTTTGAATATATAGATATTAGCAATTCTCTGAAAGGAATTGTATTGGGAGAGGCATTTCCAGAGGTGTACAAACCTGCATTAAAATATGTTTTAGATAGAAATTTTAAAGACGTTTTTGTTTCTAAAATAAAATGGTCGAATGGACACCCTTTAGCTTTTCCCGATTTTTTGGATTATTAGTTATAATGTACAAAGACAATATAAATCATAAAGGAGCTTAATACTTGCTCTTTATGGATTTAGTATGTTTGAGGTGAGGAATATTGGTAAATGAGGAATTATGCCCATGCGGTAGTAAAATTAACTTTGAGCAATGTTGCTATTATCCGAAAGAAGGTAATACCCCAGAGGATGTTAAAAAAAGAATTACTAGGATAGTGATATCTACCTTTGACAAGGTTGGAGATACAAGAGGAGAGACATGTTTATATGTTGCCAGATTAGTAAAAGACTTATTAAATGAATTTGGTATAAAAAGTTATATAGCTGCTGGATCATCTAAGTGGAATAGAGTAACAACATTTTATGATTGGAAACCACCAAGAGAGTTCCATGCTTGGGCAGTAACAGAATTTGGAGAAACTGTTGATTTAGCATGTGATGCACTAAATGAAAGGTCTGATTGGCATCACCACCTATCTAACAATGTTCCGATAAGATGCTGGAAAAAGAAAATTCACGATTACGGGGCTAAAACATTGGAATTCGATGAAGAAAGTTACCGTATTTTATTATCGATTGCATTAAATAAACTAAAGAAATGAAAATAGTTACTGGGATAAGAAGTTTAATTACTATCATACTACTTTTTTAAGCTAAGTACTGCTTTACTTTAAGTTTTATTTTTAAAGTCTATTTTTATTTACCACTATTCAACAATCGGGCGCTTTCCTGTAATAAGGAAAGTGCTTTTTTCAATTTTAGGGCCAGATTGTGGAATAACTCAATTAATGAAAAATTGATAAGGTAGTAGATGCTGTGAGTATTTTTTTTAAAACTAACGGATAATGAAAAGAAGACGGAAGGATGTTCTAAAAAGTAAATAAATCTAAAAACAGAGATAAGACAAATTAATGACTTTTATATTGAAAGACGTGAATCTTATGTAGGAAGTTTTAAAATATAAATAGACTTCTAAGATGATACGTGAAATAAAATATGTAGGAGTTGAAATTATGTGGTCTAGAAATCAATATACTGGACCTGGGTGGTGGGCTATACACAGGACCAGGCGGTGGCCTATATACTGGACCAGGCGGTGGAGCATACACAGGACCAGGTGGTGGATTATACACAGGACCAGATGGTGGATTGTATACCGGGCCAGGTGGTGGATTATACACAGGACCAGATGGTGGATTGTATACCGGGCCAGGCGGTGGATTATACACGGGCAGGGTGGTGGATTGTACACCGGGCCAGGTGGTGGATTGTACACCGGGCAGGGTGGTGGGGCCTATTCTGGAGCTGATACTGAACCTTATATGAGCAATATACCACCATGGCATATTTTTGTTCAGGAATTAGAAAAACGTAGATATTACAAACAAGCTGAGTTAATTAGAAGGTACCATAATATTAATAACTGATTAAAAATAATTGTTGAACTTTTTAGACTTGATTTTTAATGATCAAGTCTTTTATGTATTTATATTAAGTTGAGCTGGTAACTATTCAAATCCTATATCTTTTAAGCTAAAGGTTCAGGTTTGTTTATGAGGTACGAATGTCATTGTTTTGCTAACAAATTAATCACATAAATTAAATGTGCTGTATTTTCAAACCATGCTGACTTACAGGGTGTTCTTAGATTTATGTTAGGTGCTAATGATGATAATGAGGAACACTTATTATAGCCAAGATGTTTTTGAAAAGAATGTTAATTACGAACTGTTTATGTATAATGTATTTCAAAATGAATATCAACAGTAAAATTTCTTCAACTAGTTGCTTTAGTTCACTAAGCTAAAGTGGCAATCAAAATAATTATCTTGATATCACGCAATCGGGCGCAATTCAGGAATTAGAATTGCACTATTTCTGTATTTAAGGGCCTTATATGGAATAAGGGATTGTTAAATTTATGAAAATTTGAAATAATTATTATAAAAAGATATATCTTTAGATGGGATGAAATTAATGATATTAGTTAGCTCCTGTTTAACTGGATGTAACGGAAATGTACATAAAAGGGCCTATACAACATTAGATTTAGCTCAAAAAACAAATGCTACAAACTGTTGTTTTAAAGGAGAATTGCTCGTCTTGCGGTAATTCAATGATTTTCAACGGTGAATTTATTGGTAAAAAATAGCTGGGATTGGTGTTACTTCCGCACTGTTAAAAAGAAACGGTTTCCAATTAATTTCCGAAAAAAATTTACTAAACGATATTTAAAACTTAATTACGAAAATATATTTAAGGAGGATTGAACTATGGATGACATAATAAATGAGTATTACGAACTGTTTAAGGGCCTACCAAATTATGGTCCTATCGTTAGAAACAATATTAAAGAAGATGCTTTTACTGTTGCGGTTCTGGAAATTATGTATAATAAAATACTCAATCTAGATTTCATTGATAAAAATGTAGATAGTATTGCAAAATATATTGTAGCCCCACCTGACAGTGGTATTGATATTTTCATAGAACATGAAGATGGTGATGAATATTACTATGACATCATTCAAGTGAAATATACAAAATTAGGTCAACAAGATATTAAGCAATGTCTTGCAATGATGCAGCGTACTATAAAAGACTTCTTGAAAGATCCTCAATCTGTGCATAAAAATCTAAGAAAAGTAATTAGCAAAACAAATTTTGATGCTACATATAAAAACAACTGTACTTATTACGTGGTTCACACTGGTGACATTGCTTACGCAACTGGGCTAAAAAAATTCGAAAAAGTTGTTACTTTAAGTGAATTGAAAATTCTAAAGGAAAGCCTTGGGGCAGACTGTGTTCCAAAAGAAATATTAAAATCGGATGGTTTCAACAATTTCATTTCTTATAATCACGACAGTGATGAAAACACAGAGCAAGCATATCTATGTAATTTAAATGGCTATGATTTAGCTAAGTTAAACAATAAATATACAAGTACAGAAGTGGGAAAAAATATATTATTTGGTCAAAACCTCCGTGATTCATTAGAAAATAAATCTAAGACTTTTGAATCTATGAAACAAACCATTGATAATGAGCCCGAAAAATTTTGGTTTTATAATAATGGAATAACAATTATAGCAGAAGGTTTTACTGCAGATGCTGTGAATACAGAAGATGATGAACAAAATACTAAAAAAATTGATTCTGTAACTCTTGAAAATTTTTCTATAATTAATGGAGCACAGACTACAAGTTCGTTAGGGATTTATTTGAAAGAAGCAGAAATGAATGGGGATAAAGAAAAGATAAATAACTTGAAAAATGTTTACGTTTTAACACGTATACTGGTCATAAACAAACCTGAACTAAAAGATAATATATCTATATATAATAACATGCAAAATCCTATTACAAGCCGAGATATGGTATCGAATCGTCCAGAACAAAAAAAGCTGTATGAGTGGTTAATTAGTGGGGATAACCCTAATATTTTTATAGAGATAAGACGTGGTTCTCGCCCACCTTCACATATAAAATTACTAAAGCACCAAATAACTACTAATGAAACATTGGCACAGTTAGCATTTGCGTCATTTTTTAGAGAGCCGTACACAGCTAAAGATAAAAAGCGAACGTTATTTAATAATGATTATTCAAAAGAAGAATTCACTATTAATGAAGACTATCATAAAATCTTTAACTTTGATGATGAAAATGACAAATGCGGGATTCTTTTTAAAAAGACTAAATCAGAGATTGATGAGCTATTGTTTGTAGCTTATCTTTATAAAGAAAGCAAAAAATATCTGAAGAAAGAATATCAACAACGATTAGATAAGCAAAATACGATGTTGAAAAATGCTGATGAAGATGAAAGACAAAACATTAATGAATTTATTAATAATTTTAAAACTCAAATCGCCATAAATAATATTTGTTTCTTTTACTGTATTGCCCTGTACTATGAATTTAAAGTACAATTCGATGATGATAATAATAAAACATTCAACTATTCTGCATTCTATGGTAAAGATACTCAATTTAAACAAAATTTGATTGAAAGTTTCTCGCAAATTTTTCTGTCAAAAACTATTGAAATTATAAAAACTGAATCTGCCGGAACAGCCAACGTTAGCAACTGGATTAGGATTAAAAAAAGTCAAGACATTTTCATGAAGAAATTGCGTAATGAACTGTCTGTAAACTTAACTTTTGCAAGAGAATATAAAAACTTTATCAATGAATTCAAGCACTAATAAAAAGGATCGTCGAAAGATGATCTTTTTCTTTGGCCCAGCAGATATTCAGCAATTAGCCAGGGAGAAAACTGAGATTGTGAAGTTTTGTACTTAAACTAAAGGAGCATGTTAGGCCAATAAGAAAAATTGTTTTTAAGATGAAACATTTTATGGTGTGTTTCGTAATTTAAGAAAGTTTATAATTCAGATAAAAAATGAAAAGCATTTTTATTAAAGAGGGGTACTTAATATGGATATAATGACGTTACAAAAGTGCAGATTATGTGGTGAGGAAAAAAAACTTATTAAGTCCCATATAGTTCCCGAAGGATTTTATAAGAAGATTTATGATGGTAAAAGAAGATTGTTTTTAAAATCTCAGTCGAGAAACGCTATTATTCCTATGCAGAAAGGACAGAGAGAAGAACTATTATGTAAAGAATGTGATAGTAATCTAATTGGTAATAAATATGACAAATATGGAATTGAAGTTATTAGGGATGGTTTGCATATTCAAACACTTACCGATTATGAAAAGGAAATTTGGGTAGGATTAGATTACAATAAGTTCAAAATTTTTCTATTATCTGTCTTATGGAGAGCACATATTGCTCAAAACTTTCACACGGGTATTACTTTAGAGAAAAGTATAGAAACCCTGATTGTTGAATCAATTAAAAGTGGACAAGCACCGAAAGAAAATGTTATTCCGATTGTTGGCCTTTCTTTGGTAGACCCACAAGACAGTGATTTCAAATGTGATGAGATAATTACTAATGGAAACACGTATAAAAGAGAGGGACAATTTAATAGTAAGACTTACATAATTATATTTGGAGGTTATGCTTGGACATTTATTGTACCAAGTGCAGAAAAAAATGATCCTCAAGAAAATTTTTTTCTAAAAGATAATGGTCTTATGGTTTTTCCAAAACAAAATATATATGAATTCACTCCTTTAACACAACTTATGAAAAGCATTTATCTCACAAATGACAACTTTAATCGGATTAATCGCAGTAATAAGTAAAGTCATTGTTTTGCAACAACATTTTTCATATGTAAATCCATATTAATCCTAATGCAATTTGCTCCTTGCCGTAAGATTCCTTACAGCTTATGATTTTCCTTATAGAAAAATTTACAAAAAAGTTCTGCAAGCCTTTCTCAAGTGAGAAGGGCTCTTTATTTTCCAATTCGTTATGCATCGGGATGTTTACTTGAAAAAAGTTCTTTACTGATGTCCTCTATCGAATAGGGAGCATTTTTTATTTTGTACAATTTTCCTTATGTTATCCAGCACTGTAACCGCCAAGTAGAAATGAACACTTTCTTACCCAAAAATGCTGAATAAGACTGAACACTTTTTTCCAGTAAAGACGTGCACTTTATTTGGAGAGGCGGGCATGATAGCCTACATTGGCTGAGCCAGATTCTTTGTTACATCTGGCTTCATGGCTCATAATCTTGCCCGTAGAGGCTCCAAGTCAAGTGACAAAATACCTCAACTAACTTCCAGTAAAGTGTTCATTCCTATTTAGCAAAAAGTGTTCAAAGTTATCAGGCGGTTACAAGCACTCGGTTAGCTTGTGAGTAAAAATTGGATTGTAAAGTTTTTCACTTAAACTATTGGGGGCTTT
Organism: Neobacillus sp. PS3-12; assembly: GCF_030915385.1. GTDB lineage: Bacteria > Bacillota > Bacilli > Bacillales > Cytobacillaceae > JAEVLT01. The sequence goes on from NZ_CP133268.1 coordinate 4,535,689, forward strand.
ACTTCAATAACGATCTTCAGCAATCGGGCGCGATTGTGGAATAACACAGATGGAAAATGATCGATCTTTTTTATAAAAAACTAGTATATATCCTCTAGCAGAAGAAGTCATTTTGATCAAACTTTATTTCAAAATGACTTCTTTTTGTTTATCTTAGAATACGGACTTAAGAAGTTTTTAATCAAACTTTATTCTAAAACTACATTTTATTCTCACTTTTAGCTCTTTTAGAGTCTCCCTCTTCTGAAGATATTTTGAGAGCCAGTGAAGAAACAATTATGGGCAAGATATTTGGGCATAGTTAAAAAGGAGGGGATTGTTCCTCGATTTTCCAGTTAAATCAGGTCTATTGTATGATTAATTTCACGAAATCATTTCAATTCTAGTAAAGTTCTAGTAAATTAGTATTATAAACTGATAAGGTGACGTTTTCATAAATACTCTTCGAGGTGATTTTTCTCAACATGAATATTGTATGTACCGGCTATGGGGTTATTGCTCCCCACACAATGAACATGAAACAATTTTTGTTCAATTTGCAAAATGGAATATGTTGTCTTGATATTGTTGAGCAAGCGGGACCCAACAATGAAACCAATATTGTGGGTGTCATTCAGGAAGGACTAGAGAATTTTGAAAACGATAAGAAGATGAAACGACTGCCGAGGCTCTCGAAATTAGGGATCATAGCAGCAAAAGAAGCGATTCATTCCGCTCAGATAGATGTTAGTAAGGAAGGGAAAAGAGTAGGACTTTTCTTTGGTATCTCTCTAGGAGCATGTGGGGAAAAGGTCTTTCAGGATTCAGTTTTATATGCAAAGGAAGATCAATACAGAAAAATTCCTGTGACCTTTGCTCATTATGCCAATTACCATAGCATAACCGCTTCTATAGGTCATGCCATTGGAACAAATGGAATCACAAAAACCATCACCACGGGATGTACATCTAGCTTGGAAGCTATACAAGAGGCTATTGTGTATTTAAAAAGTGGGCTGATTGATGTGGCAATTGTTGGTGGAACCGACAGTCCCTTGGGGAAAGCAACTACTTACGCATTTGCCAAAACAAGAGTACTGCCGCTCGATCAAAATTTGGAAACCGGAGCTGTTCCATTCCAAGAAGGCAGTAATGGATTTGCTATGTCTGAGGCGGCGGGTGTCTTGATTTTAGAAAGAAAAGAGGATGCGGTGGAAAGAGGAGCCGACCTTAAAGGAGAAATTGTTGATATTGTTTCAAATAATGATGGAATTTATATTTTTTCATTAGATGAAACGGGAAATCAAATTCTTCATGCGTTAGAAGAAGTAACCCGTGGTCGCAAACCAGACTATATTAATAGCCAAGCTCTTGGAATTCAGCTCAATGATCAAATTGAAAAGAGATGTTCAAAGGAATTATTCAATCATCAAATCCCCTATACATCTATTAAAAGTATGTATGGAAATCCTTTCGGAGTCACTGGAATCCTACAAGTTCTATCATCTTTATTGAGCATCCAATATAACTTCATTCCACCTACTATTCGTACTTCCAAAAAAGGCTATGAAAATATGAAGATTGTAACAAAAACTCAATATCAACAGGTGAACGAAGTTGCGGTTACTAATCATGGGTATGGTGGAAATAATGCTTGTGCTTATATTAAAAAGTGCTGAAAATCTAGTTACTCAATTATAGAGTAACAAGAAAAGGGGTGACTATGTGGTAATTGGACTGTTAATTAGTGTAATCGGGTTTATTCCCATTGCACTAGCTCTTAGTATTCATAAAATGTATAACAAATCCAAACTGTCTTTAGCTTTGTTTGTCTACATGCTTTTAATTACAGTTTGGCAACTAGATGTTGGAGTTTTGTATTTAAGTGATCAGTGGAATGAAAGTGCCAGTTTGTTTCTTTTTCGGTTATTACGGTTAGGTCCTACATATGCGATTCCGGTTGTCTTTAATATCGCTTATATCATCATTAAGCATCATTCAACGGTATTATATGATGCAGGAAAATTGGAAACTAAAATCTGTAAATTTCTATTTAAGAAGATAACCTTTTACATATTAATTGCATTAAGTTCTTTTGTTTATCTTATCAACTTTACGAATTTAGGCATTTCGGGATTACAAGTAGCGTATCTTGGACATTCAAATATTAGCTATTATTATGTTAAATATGGCCCATTGTCATGGATCTACGTCCTATATATGAGTACTTTTATCCTATTTATGTTTTTAATCTTTCATTTCTCCAAACAAATTCAAAGTTTAAATATAAGGCATTTTTTGAAGGCTTTTTCCATATATTCGTTTTTGCTATTTGTTACAGGGTTTCTCAATTTTTCTCATGACAGTTCCTATATTGCCAGCAGTATAGGAACTGTCATTTTCTCCACACTTATCATGTTAGAATTTCTTGAACTAAATACTCATATCAAGATGAATTATTCCCGGTTGGTTGAGAGGCAGAAGAAGTTAGACTATACAGGAAGTTTAGCCGGGAGCTTGATCCATGAAGTGAAGAATACGAATCAAATTATCAAAGGGTTTTCTAAAATTTCAAATAAAAGTGAAACGATGACAGAAAATGAAAAAAGCTCTTTAGACATGATTATTAAAGCAACGGACTATTTTAGCGAATTGACGAACAGTTATCGGGAATATATGGAAACTTCACAAATGACATTTAAAAGAGAAAACTTAGATGACATCATTCACAATGCAATTGAATTATCCAAAGAATCCTTGAAGGAACATCATGTCGAGATTGAAATAATCAATCCTTATAATTCGCTGGAGGGGTTTGTCAATCGAACGTATTTTAGACAAATCTTTATCAATCTAATCAAAAATAGCATAGAGGCTTTTTCCGAGGAGCAAAAAGGAAAGAAGATTACCATTGAAATACAGCTGGTTGAAAGCAATATTGTCATTCATTTTATAGATACCGGAAAAGGGATTCCTGCTGCCAATTGGAAAAGTGTCTTTGATCCTTTTATCTCTTTTAAGAAAAGCGGTATGGGGCTTGGACTTCCCTTTGTCAAAAAGGTGATTTTGGAACATTTAGGGGATATTCAAATTGTAGAAAGCACCCCGAAAGGAACTCATTTTCAAATTGAACTTCCTCAAAATGGGGTAATTAACATGGATTAAGAACCCAAAACTCCTTAACTAGTGTTGAAAACAAACAGTTAAAAAGAAGGACTGCACTTTATGTGTGGTCTTTTAATTTCATTACTGGTTCGATTATATCTGACATAAAGAAGAACTAGAATAAATGGAATCTATACAAATGATGTTTTTTATTTAAAAACATTTCAAACAAAAAATAAAATGCTGGAAAGTTGTTAGGGGTCAAGGGAAAGGTTTCCTAAAGCTCCTTGGATGGTGTTGCTTTAGAATAAAGTTCGATAATTTTAAAATAATATTGATGATTTGTAAAAAAGTTTGATAAAAAAATCCTGTTTAGTACAGGATTTTTTCTAATTCAGCAATCGGGCCAGATTGTTGCATAACATATTTAAAGAAAATTACTAGGGGTGAAGAAAATGTGTGGATTTTGAGTAAAACAAAGGGATCATTAAATACAATAATGGGTTGATTCGGTTAACCAGACCAAAAAAAATTGGCGCGCATTATGTTTAAAATGTGCTCCCAAAAGGTTTTTAAATAACTATTTGTTTTCTTTTTTACAAATTATTTGAATAACATCTCTACCTGACAATGCTGCTGTAGGAACCCCTCCTCCAGGTTCTACCCATTGCCCAATCATAAAGAAGTTTTCCAAACCTGGTAGAGTTTTGTTCATAGACATTCCAAGAGTCTTGGTTGTAATTAACCAACCCTCAAATGAACCTTGCCAATTATCAGTATAACGTTTGTAGGTAAGTGGAGTTGCTACATCAATAACTTCGATGTCCTCTTTAAGACCCGGATATATTTTATTGATCTCATTAATATATGTATCAGCAATTTTCTTTTTTTCAGCTTCATAAGCTTCTCTATCCTCTTTAAATTTTTCCCAATAAGCATAATCAGACTGAAAATTGGTGATTACGACTGATTTTCCAGCAGGAGCTAATGATGAATCAAAACAGTAATGTCTAACAGTCATACTATTTAATTCTTTTCCGGCAATGGATATAGGCTGATTAAGCCAATGTCTAATATTATGTGGTATATCTGATAAATCACGGTGAATACCCAGCGATACTTGAATTAAAGGTTCAAAGATTGGTAAATGATCATAATAATCTTTAATCTGTTTATTAATGTAATTTCCTTCAAGCATTTTAAAAATGGTTGCATAACCGTCAGCAGCTGAGATTACAATATCTGCCATATACTCAGTTCCATCTATCAGCCTAATTCCTTCAGCTTTACCGTTTTTAATAAGTATTTTGTCTACCCTGGACTTATATTGTACAGTACCTCCGAGTTCAATGTAATGACGTTCCAATGTCTTTGCAAACGCAAGAGAACCTCCCTTTGGAAAGCCAGAACTTTTATTGTTTAACCCTGCTAAGGTGAATAATAAGGCCAGCATAGGAAATTCAGGTGTGAAAATCCTTGAAAATGCATCCTTTAGAAAGTCATTTTGAAATTGTTTTACAAAATCAATTACTTTAACATTCCGATATTTACTAAAAATTTTTGCATGTGGTAAAATCTTCAGAAGTAGGGAAGCTTCATCAAGGAGGTTATACAGTTCTTTTGCTTTTTTTAAAGGCTGCTTGAAAAGACAAAGTTCACGGACAGCATCTGCTAATTCACAAATGACAGACTCATCTTCAGGAGCTAATTCTTTTAAATGACTTTCAAATTTATCGATATTTGTATAGACGATCATTGTTTTATTTTCTGGACCTTCTATACGGGTGAATTCACTATAGTCAATCACCTCCATTTGGGTTGCACCTAATTCCTGCCATATCTTATAAAACGGAGATGCTTCCCCAGAACCAACTAACCAGTGAAGGCAGCCGTCAAAAGTATAACCCTTACGTTTCCAGGATGTGCACAGACCGCCTGGAAGATTATGCATTTCGAAAATTTTTGTTTTAAATCCATTCATCTGGCCATAACAGCCGGCGGATAGTCCTGCGATGCCTGATCCAATTATAATAATTGATTTTTTCATCTTAAATTACCTTCCTTCTCTATATCCACTTGTAAGGCCCATAAGAGGTACGAACGAAATGTGGATACTTGTTCAGATGAACAAATAGTAGCAGGGCCTAAAACCATTGCACCTAACGAAATACCATTAATAAGGGTCATTAGTGTGTCTGTAATTACTTCTATTGAAATGATAGGTTTAAATTCTCCTATTTCAACACCTTTTTTAAAAAGCATTTGAAACGTTTCAGATACCATTGTGTAACGATTTACCTCATAGTCATGCTTTGTTTTTTCCCACCATCCAGAAATATAAAATTCTAAAGTAGCCGGGAAAATGCTTTCTGCAATAGAATCCAAACCTTGCACAAGCTGTTTAAGAAAAATTTCGATTGTCTCCCATACGCTACTGCCTGAATCGTTTTGGGGTTTTAAAAGCCATTTAATAATTGCTTGATCAAATTCCTTTATTAATTCTTTTAACATTTCTTCAGTGCTAGAAAAGTATATATACAATCCTCCACGACTAATGTTAGCTTCCTCTATTACATCTTGCATTGTTGTTGCGGTGTATCCCTTTTTTACAAAAACCTTTGAAGCAGCATTCAAAATATGGCGAACTTTCTTTTTCCGATATTCTTCATTAACTTTTGGAGAAATAATAAACACCACCTAAGAAATAAAAATGACATTAGTGTCATTTTTATTTTACAATATAACAAGATTTATTAGCAATACCTTGAATTGAATATGCCAAGGTATTAAATTTGATATTATATGAACTGAATTTATCTTAGACAAAACCGAATTTCAGGAAGATAGTATCTTGAGTAGTTCCGAATAAAATTATGGCATTTCAATTGTGATTCTTTCAGCCTAGTTTAGCTAATGGGATCAATGATCAATTCCTGTGTGTGTAATGTTCTACCGAGGGGCAGTTGTTATCTTAAGACCATACAGAAAAAGGTCAACCAGGATTTTGGTTTACCTTATTACAAATGAGTTCTTTGGTGAATAAAGATTAAGTAATGCTATTCCACAAACGGGCGCTTTTTTATAATAAGGATGAGCGCTTATTTTCCATTTTAAGGCCATTTAAATGTCCGGATGCAGCAAAAGTTTATTTATTGCCCTAACGTAGAAGATAGTTAAAATCTCACAATCTTGTTACCGTCGGCTAAATTATTTATTTATTTTGATGTTCGGATTTGTCACCGACACCCATTATTTTTGATGTGAAACGGCTGATCATCTCAGCAGCAAATCTTTCGTTTGCTCCTGCAAGGAATGCGGCAGCAAAAGTGAATATTTTTGCCGTATCTCCAGTTGCGTTTATTCCGTTCAGAATAACCGTAGTTACCAGTCCAATAAATGAACCCATTACTACACCAACAATGGGACGGATAAGGTACCAGGAGGTAAAGGTAGGGTCCATACTACGATGGATCATATGAGTATATATTCCGTGTAAAGTAAAGGAAATTGCTCCTATGGATCCCGCAATAGCACACAAGTAAATGGTTTGCATCCACGTCCATTTTTCTACCTGCATCGATGTGTTAAGTCCGCTTAAATGGATAGCTCCTAACCAAATCCAAAAACCAAGAAAAGCTAACTCATACAATATGATAATGTAAGGTTTATATGAACATGAAAATTCAAACCTTATCGGAGCGTTGTGGAGAGTTGTTCTTACCTGGTTTAATGATTCGTTCAATCCAATGTTATCACCAGGCTTTTTTGTTTCTAATTTGGCTTTCATGTTATCCAGAATAATGGACGCTTCCTTCACGTCGTAACCCTTGTCTGCAAAATCAGCGGTAGTTCCTTCGAGGAAAGATAATTGTTCTAACTCATCAGGCTGTTTTTCCTTTAGTTCTTCGCAACTCATTATGGTTTCCCCTCTATCGAATATAAATTAGCATAAATTAATTTTATACCTTATCTATTAGTTTGAATATAGTATGTTTAGTACATAATGTTGAAAAAGACCAATCTTCAACAATCGGGCGCCATTCTTGAGGATTGGCGCTCATTTTGCAATTTTAGGGCCATATTGCGGAACATCACTTTTAAAGAAAAATTGGTAAGAAGGAAGATATTGTGAAGAGTTTCACTCAAACTAACGGACAGGTTAATTTAATACGAAATGATTAAAATAATTATAGCTGTGCTATATTCTAAATAATTCCAAAACAATAGATTTAGTTTATAATACAGCTATAATAAATTTTTTAAAGGAGATTTTTTATGGAGCTAATTACAGGTAAGGTCATAATAATATCTCTATTTTTATTTATAATCACAATGATTGAGACATTAGCTTATTCAACAAGGATTTCAGGAGTAAGGGTAAAATTAATTGCAACTGCATTATCTTTGTTTGGTACATTAGTAATTGTTTCAAGGTTTTCCACTATGATACAACAACCTCTAACAGCAAAACTTATTGCAGAGGTACCCGAAAAATCTAACCCATTAAACTACATAGAGGGACAGTATAGAATTTTGATTTGGGTAACAACTTTTGGAGTATTGTTTGGAATACTTCTTTTTCCGACATTCATAAATATCTTTTCACGAGCCATTATTCAATTATCAAATCAACGTGGCTCAGTCATTGCACTATTTATTAAGCATTGTAACCGAATAAGCTTTAAAAAGTTTTTTATGTGCTTCAGACTACCAAGATTAACATATCTGAAGGGTATTACCTTTAATACAATTCCAAAAAGGCTCTTTGTAATTAATGTTATCATTTCTGCTGTATTTACTATTGGGGTTCTTTCTTCTATATACGCATCAATGCTAGTTCCAAAGTATTCACAAGCAGCATTAATGTCATCTGGGATAATAAATGGTATAGCAACAATTTTATTGACATTGTTTATTGACCCTAAGGCTTCCGTGTTAGCTGATAGAGTAATGAAAAATCAAACAGATTATATTTACTTGAAAAGTTACTCTTTGACTATGATTAGTTCTAAATTATTAGGGACAATTGCGGCTCAACTACTGTTTATCCCTGCGGCATATTATGTTGCTTGGTTTGCTAAGTGGATTTAATGGGTTTTGTTCAACTAACGGGTGCGATTCTGCATGAATTGTGCTCTTTCTTTATGTTTAGGGTCATTTAATGGGATAAGAGTTTAAAATGCAGTTTTTATTGAATTAAAAAATTTTGTATTTATGATACCAAAATATGGTTGACAAACTGAGATTACATTTGTAATATTGTCTATAAGATTACAAATGTAATATTGGAGGATTTCCTTAAATGACAAATGATTTACCTAAAATATCTGAAGCAGAATTGGAAATTATGAAAGTTCTTTGGGAAAAGGCACCTCAAACAGCCAATGAAATCATTGAAAAGCTGGAGTCAAAAATGGATTGGAAACCAAAAACTATTCGAACGCTTATTAACAGATTAGTTCAGAAAGAAGCTGTGTCTTTTCATCAAGGTAAAGGACGTTTATACGAGTATTATCCTGTGGTTTCGCAAGAGCATTTTTTACAAGTAGAGACTAAATCTTTTCTTAAGCGTTTTTATGGTGCATCCCTAAAACCGTTACTTGTGAATTTTTTGAAGGAAGAGAAGCTGTCATCAGAAGATATTAAAGAACTCAAACTAATTCTGGATGAAAAGAGTGATGAAAAACAGAGGAAGGATAACAAAAATGAGTGAAATTTTTGGATACTATCTACCTCGCTTTTTTAACTGGGTAATAAATACAACCATTATGGCAAGTATCCTGGTGGTGCTCATCCTAGCTGTTAAAATCCTTTTGAGAAACAGGCTAACCCCAAGGTGGCATTACCTTCTTTGGATGATTTTAATTGTAAGACTGCTGCTTCCCTGGGCACCAGGAAGTTCTTATAGTATTTATTCAATCCTTTCAAATGGGCACGTAAACACTATTTCTGTTCAATATAAACCTGATAACTCTATTAATAACAAACTTAATCAGGAACCGACAAATATACCCGACAATTTGGCCTCTAAGCAAGATCAAAAAGAAATATCCAACATACCTCATACAATTAAGGAGACTAACCCAAATACAATCAATTCAGAAGTGGTGCGGAATAAGAAACAACCGAATCAACAGAACAAACATAACAAACCAATTTCTTTAAATACTATTGCTTTATACATTTGGTTAACGGGAATTTTGGTTATCAGTTTCATTTCATACCGTGAAAACAGGAGGTTATACAGCCTAATAAAAAAACAACCAATGATTACAGATAAAAGAATTGTAGAGATGTTTGAGAACTGTAAAAAAGCTATGTCTATTCGAAAGATGATCACAATTCTCTCATTTGATAAATTATCAAGCCCAACAGTACTTGGATTTTTACGACCAAGGGTTTTACTCTCTAAGCAGTTAATAAATCAGCTTACGGATTCCCAACTGCGACATATATTTTACCATGAATTAGCCCATGTCAAACGAAAAGATGTAGCATTTAATTGGCTAATGTATTGTTTGTTAATCCTAAATTGGTTTAACCCCATTCTTTGGTTAGCTTACTTTTGCATGAGGGAGGACCAGGAACTTGCATGTGATGCGTACGCTCTTTCTTACTTGGATGATGAGGAAAAAATCCCTTATGGACTAACGATTATCAACCTCTTAGAACATTACTCAAATTTTTATCAGGTACCAAGTTTGGCCAATTTGAGCAGAAATAAAGGCACATTAAAGAGGAGGATCTTTATGATTAAAACTTTCCAGAAAAAATCGTATCGTTGGTCTGCTCTCGGTTTCATTACGGTTCTTGCCGTTTCATCTTTGACCCTGCTAAATGCACATGCAGATGGGTCCAATGGTAAGCAAATAAAACAAACAACAGAAAAAGTTTCAAAGAATGAAAACAAAAAAGAGCAAACTGTGTATATCCCCCCAATACAAAAAGAAAGTTTTAAAGTTATGACAAAAGAAGAAGTTCTTACGAAAATGCTTAATACTGTCGATTATTTTAAAACTGCCAAAGGGGAATTTAAAATACATTATGGAAATATTGATGGTCCAATTAGCTATTCGATCATTGATTACGAACTTAGTTTGAAAAATAATTATAATGCAGGCGGTTATAGTAAAACAACCGGGGTTGTAAATGGAAAGGAAACATTGAGATATAATTATTATAGGGATGGCGAGATGTGGGATTTAAATCCGGAGACTGCAACGTATACTGAAGCAGGATATTTAACGGGTGAAAAGCAAGGGACCTTAAAAATTCAAGATGCATTTCCACAGACCGATGTAACAAACTATCGTGAACGCCCTCCTATTGGCCAGGCAATGAGTTCTTTATTCCCTTATGAAATTGCGTCAAATTATACAAGGAATTTAGATACCTGGGAAATAGAAAAACAAAACGAAGAATTGTTAGGTCATAACATGCTGGTTATTAAAGGGAAAATAAACAAAATAGTCAACAAGTCCTTCAGGTTCTGGGTAGATAAAGATACGGGAATACTCGTCAAATACGAAACCTACGATGCGTCTGGCAAGGTCAATGATTATTTATACCCAACAAAACTTGAGATAAATGTGCCTATTGATCGTAATGATTTTGTTCCAAAATCATTAGATGCTTATAAGAAATTCGACAAGTCTTTAATCAAAAAAGGACCGATTTTAGAGACTGGTAACATTGATAATGAAATACCAAAGGAATTGAAAACTCAATGGGACGAAGCGAAGAAAAAACCAAATGAAACCACCATCTTAAATCAAAATGACATATGGTATATCTCCGTAAAAAGGGGTTACCTGGCAGATTATATTGAGGTAAATGGTAAGGAAGGTACATTATTTTTGGCAAAAACCTCACGGCAAAAATCACAATTTATTTTCCATGCTCTTGCTAAAGGATATAAAGTGGACACACTTAAAATTAAATATGAATAAATCACATGGAAGCGATACTAGGATTGAGTATCGCTTTCTTTATGTTGTCGTAATTTTATAAGTTATGACACAGACCAAACCTAAACAATCGGGCGCTATCCTTGAACTGAACAAGGGTAAGCGCTCATTTTCCACTTTAAGGGGTTAGTTGAATAAAGCGAAAGTATTTTTAGAAATTATTTGACTTTCCCCCAAGAGTATAAATTACTGTATGAATAGGAGGTGGAAATAATGAAAATTAGTGATGCAATGAAAGAAACAGGGCTTACTAGAAAGGCGATTTATTATTATGAAGAGTTGGGGTTGATTAGTCCAACTCAAGAGGGTGAGAATTCATATCGCAACTATTCAGAGTCGGACATCCAAAGGTTGAAACAAATTAAAGCTCTTAGGCTACTTGATATTTCACTGGATCAAATTAAAGGTATCTTTGATAATCCGTTAGCATTTAATGATATTATGGAGGACCAATTAGAAAAAATTAAGGAAAAAATAGATGTCCTAAACAATACAGAAAATATTATTAAATCAATGTTAACCCAAAATGGAAGTAACAATGTTTCACTATCGAAAAACCTTGATAAGTTAAATCACTATTTAGTCTTGAATGCAAAAGCATCTAAAAACTTTATGAAGAAGGAACTTGAAAGAATTTTCCCGTCAGGATTTGGTAAATTAATGGCGATAATGTATGGAACATTCTTAGATGAACCAATTGATTCAAAGGAAAAGGAAATGGCTTGGTTACAACTTGTAAACACTCTTGACTCAACTGAAATTGTGGAATTTCCAGATGAAATTAATTCCATTTTAAATAAGTTTTATGAACAAATTTCAAAAGAAGGAATCGATAATTTTGATGCCCAGATTCAACGAATATCCAATAACATTTCATCCTTCTCAGATAATATTTCAGAAGAAGAAAAAGAAGTTATTAAGGGGAAAATGGATAAAGCACAAAATCAAGAAGGATATAACGAACTATTGGAAATGAGTAAGAAATTATTTCAATACATCCAAGACAACCCTAATATTATCCCAGCGGATTTTTCAAAATATCTTAAAATCTTAAGTAAAAAATACAATGAAGTTATTAATAACTTTTCAAAAGCTTTTAAATCAGAATACACCATAGGAAAAACTTTTGGTACAAATTGATATCTTATAAAGGGTGGTGTTTTTTAAGAAAGCGTCACCCACTTTCTTCTTTAACTATTGGTGGCTTTAATGAATTACTTAGGAAGGTTTTACAGCTCTTTGGTATTTTTCAATATTCAGCAATCGGGCGCTTTACTTCAATATGGAGTAAAGCTTTTTCTTTATTCAAGTAAAGGGTCAGGTTACTTCAATAAACCTTTAGCAGGGAATTTATAAAATGATGTGGAATAGTGTTTTATCGTGGTAATTTATAGGGGGAAATTGGGTGGGTTTAATTACACTATTAGAAGATAATGGAATTGTTGTTACACAACATAACAAAGGTACAGAATTGCGTTTAAAATGGATTAATAAGTTTGTTGGCAAAATGAGTACATTTGAAGAGAAATCTATATTTATTGACCAATTTTTATGGCACGTATTTAGTTATGAGAAGATAAAATGCTTAGAGAATAAAGAAGCAAATGATGCATTTAATAAGCAGAAAAAGAAGGTTTGTTATGTTTTTTATCAACAAAGTAACAATGCTTACAAACTAAATAATGCTGATAAATTAAAGGCTGATTATTTACAGAACGAAATTGATGTATATAGTTGTTGATGGGGATTTTAATTGGACGTATGTAAAAACACACGAAGGTGATTGCGGACCTTATTTTTATAAATCAATTAATTAATTCTTCTTTAGTAACATTGTGGATATTTTCACTTAAACTAACAGGGGCGTTAGCAGTAGAACAAATTAATCGATTTTAGGGCTGGGGCAACATCTTAGGTATTCCAGAAAAGGGCGCGTTACTGGGAGATCCGGCTCATTGCCGGATTTTTTATTATTCAATTAAAGCACTCGATATTTGAAGAAGGATTTTTAATTTAAACAGACGAAATTATTAGGAATTCAAGAAAATTTATAGTGGAAAAGGCTAATAAGGGGAAGCAAAAATGAAAAAAATTCCGACATCTATTAGAAACTATTGTGTTCGGTGTAGTGAAATAACAGACTTTATTTTTCTTAAAACAGAGAGAATAAAAGGATTAGGTGAACTAGTCATATTCGAATGCAATAAATGTGGTGAACCACAGAACATTTTCCGAAACGATCTTAAAGATGTCATTAATAATTTTAGTGAATGGGAAAAGGGTAAGAAACTGGAGATAGCAGAAGATGAAAAAATTGAGCAGTTAGTTCGGAAGGATATTATGAACTTAGATGAATTGAAAAAAAACAAACCAACAAACCAATGGGTAGAGAATGGTGAGGATGATGAATTTTTTACTAAAAAAAATATAAATGAAATAAATGAAGTTCTTAACGCCTACATTGACAACTTAGTGAAACTAGGGGCTAATTCTTCCGAAGAAGAAATAATGAAAGCAGTTAAGGAAGTGGTCATTCGAATAAATGACTTAAATGAAAAATACGATTATTTTATCGAAACGATGGAGAGAGAAGACTTGTATCAGTTTATTGATACTGCTGCAAAGATAGCTGGGTTGGAATCCGAGGACGACATTACTGAAGAGTGGAGAGAATGGTAAATTAAGTTTCTCTATTTAAATGAATGGGGGCAAGAGTTAGAGTTCGATTACCTGCAATGATCGCTTCGACGGTCATTTTTCTTGTTGAAGTAAACGTGTCAGTTTAGTGTAATAAGGCTCCTTCCTAAAAAGGATATTTTTATTAATCAAGAGAATTAAAATAGAATGGATTTAAATTAGTGAAGGAGCTAAATATGAAAAACAAAACAATCATTGATATTAGGTATTATGGAACTGAACAATATAAATTTGACCGTTCACTAAATGCAATTGGTGAAAGATACGCTAGAAAACTACGTGAGTTGGATTTTAAAACAGGTGAATATGACCATATATACATCAATTTAATCGAATCCTTAAATGAGGGGTGTGTGGAAATTTTAACTCAAGAAGACGTAATTTAAATCAAGATGAAAAACACTTATTTATTATTGAATTGACTAAGGATGTTTTACGTGTCCTTTGTGAGAGAGATGGACTTGACTTTTCTGTTGTAAAGGAAGTCGAGGAAATGATATTACGTTATAAAACAGAATTAGAAATTTTACATAAGGTAAAGGAAACAACAAAATATAAAGTGGTTATTATTAGCTATCAGATTAGACCCTTAAACAATGCTTCTACTTCAAATATTGAATACACAGATAAAACCAAAGGTGTTAGCAAGAAAAAAATACTTACTACTCTTAAAATGTATGAAGATATTTTTTACTTAGTTTCATCTATTAACGTTACAAAGGAATTTGTAACATTAAAACCAAGAGTATCATCAATAGCAGAAATGCATCTACGTTCGTATAGAACACCTATCCAAATCCCTGTTGAAGATTTGTTAAACAAAAATGATAAAATTTCTCCAAAAGTTATCTTAAGGTAACGGGTGGCTTTAGTAAAAAAATCAGAGTGCATTTTTGCAGTTCTACCACATTTCCCACTATTCCGCAATCGGGCGCTTTCGGGGAATAACGTATTTATTTCTTGGGCCAGTTAGCGGAATAAATTTATTTTTTTAGAATATCACAGGAAAAGCATGGGCTTTTAAATAATGAAGAAATGTAGTTCAAAATGTGATTTCATTAATTTGGAGGTAAGATTAGATGAATATAAAATTTGATCAAAACAACGTCGTTATTAAACTCTGTATGAGTGGGATGAACATGGAAGATGGCGGAAACGTTGAAGGTGCAACCACGATGTTTCATCAAGCTTGGCACGAAGCAAAAGACGACTATGAAAGGTTTATTGCAGCTTATCATTTGGCTCGTCAACAAAAGAGTATTACAGACAAATTGAAATGGATGGAAACATCTTTACAGTGTGCACTAAATATAAATGATAAAAATGTTAAGAGTGCATACTCAACATTATATTTAAACATTGCCAAATGCTATGAGGAGTTGTGTGATTCTGATAATGCAAAAAGAAATTATGAATTGTCAAATTCATATGAGGGTGCACCTTCTGATGAAGGACCATTTTATCATGGGACAAAGGCAGATTTGCAGGTTGGTGATTTACTGACAGCGGGTGGAGATTCAAATTACAAACCTGAGCTTAAAATGAACCATATTTATTTCACTGCTAATGCTAATGGCGCAGGACTTGCAGCAGCATTAGCAAAAGGAGAAGGAAGAGAACGCGTTTATATAATAGAACCAACAGGTGAATTTGAAAACGACCCAAATGTTACTGACAAAAAGTTTCCGGGTAACTTAACACGATCTTATCGCTCAAAAGAACCTTTAAGAATTATTGGTGAAGAAACAGAGTGGGCGAAACTGACAACTACGGAGCGACGTGAATGGCGCGAAAATTTAGCCAAAAACAAGGGCGAAATTATTAACTGAACATATTTAAAAGGAGTAAAATAGTTACTTTTCAAGTTTATCTGAGGGCTAACACATAAAATAAAGCAAGGCATCCTACGTGATATATCGTAGAGTGCCCAATTTGGCTGATGATCCAAGACCACTCAGCTTTTATACCTAATAAAGGGTAAACATTAATTTTTATTTTACCGATACTCCGCAATCGGGCGCGAAAACGCAACAACCTGGACTGTTTTTGAGCAGTCCATTTTTCTTGGTCTTTAATTAGTAATAGGCAGGTTTGTGTAAGAAGGATTATTTATAAGGTTCAACGAAAATACCTTTTTATGGGGGGATAAAGTGGAAATAAATGTTTTATTTTATAAAATTCAAAAGGGAACAATTACAACTGAGGATTATGTAAATTGGTCTTATAGTCAATTAGAGAAAAATGTATCATCACCATCCTTAAATATTATCTCTTCATTTTCGTTCGATGATAATCTATTTGAAGTGGAAATGTATTTTAAAAGAGCAATAGATGAGTTGGCAATAAACGAACCAACCTTTGATATATGTGCAAGGGTATATATAGGCTTTTTAGCAAATAAAATTAAAAAAGCTTATGAGCATACAGTAATATTCGATTTAGCTGATATGATTTTTCAAATTGCTGCTACGGAATTAGATAATGCAGATGACTTGTTTGCTTGGTTTGAAATTAGTGAAATGATTGATAGGCTAAATTATGATGATCAATCTTTTATGTTGAATGAAGACGATTTAATTTAAAGGATAAAGAATGAGGCTGAAATCCTACAAAGGTATATTAATTAAATATTCCTTATTGAACGAACGTGGCGTTTGTTCAGTTAGGTCAGCTGCTTCTTAAGCTAACGATACAGATTAGTGCAAGAAGGAGAAATAAGAAAAAACAGCGAAATCATACACCTATTGAACGAAGCTGGAGAGATAACGATTTGAATACAAGGAGAGCTGATAATGTTCGAGACCATTGGTTGGCGGTTTTACATAAACGCAAAAACTAAAGATAATGCTCAAAATGTATTAACAAGAATTGAAAAGGTTACTGGTAACCTAAAAATTAGTTCATTAGAACAATATTGGAAAGACAATTCACTCTTTGAAGTTTATTGTGATTCTTCGTTTCAGGTAGAGGAACCAGAAAAGGCAATATTCGAAGTTCTTCTTTTGGTTAATCAATTAGGACACGATATAGATATTGTCGGTCCTCTGTTATATGAAAATGAACAAGTGGAATTCTCGGGTAATTGTTCGAGACCATCTATCGTTGGGTTAAAGTGGCTTCATTTTTATTTAGATAATTTCAGATAAATGTCGTTCATAATAGGCTACTCCATATTCAATTAACGGAGTGCTTTTGTTTCACAATTAATATTCGAATAAATAGGGGAAGTGTTTCTGTGCGGTATGTATATGTTTTAGAACACAGTTACGAGTATGAATATGAAGGCGAAATGTTTGATGAGATAAAAATGATTGGTGTCTTTTCAACAAAAGAAAAGGCGGAAGAAGTGATTGAAAAATATATGACACTACCTGGGTTTGAAGACCATCCCAAGGAATGCTTTCATATAGGTAAATACGAGATTGATAAAATTAGTGGATGGGAAGAAGGCTTTATTAAATGGACGGATGCTTATTAAGCTAACGGGTAGCAAGAGTTGAATAACAGGGTTGTCGTTGCAGCAACTTTTCCTTATTGTGCTAACTGGCAGTTAAAGATGCAGTCGAGGTATAATTATCGTTAATAATACTTTTAAAGGTGATTGTTATGACCGTTAAAAATGAATTGGTTGTGTGGAACCCAAAGAGTGAGATACCACTAAAGTTGCTTGAATTAGAAAAATATGAGTGGAATGAAACTGGGTTCAGTATTACCCTATGTGCTGACGAAAGATTAATAAGATTTAGTTTCAATTTTGTTATGTCATTTCAAAGCACTAATGAACAGATGATGCTAAGATTTAGGGATTCATATGGGGAGTTAAGAGATAAAAAGTTTTCAAACTATGTGTGGTCATTATTCAAAGTAAAGAACTCAGATTACATAAAATGGTTTAATGAACAACACCTCAATCGGTACGAAACCATAGCAAGTAATGTGGAACATTATTTATTTGTCACTGAAGATGAGATATTAGAAGTGATAAACGACCACCCTCCAACCATTCATATTGAAAAGAAAAGATGATATTTAACTAACAGGTGCATTACTGGAACAACGGTAATGCTATTTTCTTATTGAAGTAACCGTTAATTAAAAAAGGAGAATAATTGTGTGTTGTTGAATTAATACCTATTTGCTGCAGTTTTTAATGTTTCCCGTCCCTTCAGATGTTTTTAATGCTTATTTGCAGTTAATAGCGGGTGGACAACCGAAAGGAGAAAGAATATTATTTCTTTAAATAAAGGATGGTTTGATATGACGGCAGTTTTATGTTATACCACTGATTACTTATCTTTGATTATTTCTAATAAAAGAGTATCTTACGGTAAATACGCTGAAGCAGGATACACCGATGAGTATGAAAAATTGGTTAATCTCCCCGAAATGGGTTGGGCAGCTGGTGCCGGAGCAGCTGGTTATTTAGATCAACTTAAAGAATCACTGGCAAATACAGTGATTTCAAGTGTTCAGGACATTATGGATGTTTATAATAAAGTATCTACTTCTTTTTCTTTAAATCCCTTTTATTCGGAGGAGGATTTAAATAGTAGTGCTGTAGTGGCTTCTTGGATAGGTTTTGATGAAGAAATCAACTCTATAAAGTTTCGCATCGGTGTTCTTTCTTCGGAGCATATAGGACAAGAAGGAATGGGAAGTTTAAGAGATAATCAGATATTTACCCTTTATCCAATTGATTACATAGAAGATGAGGATAAAATAAGAGATTTGTGGAATAGACATGGATGGGAATATCAGTTTAATGGTGATATAAATGCACTTTTTGAAAAGATGTTCACCATTCTTAATGAAATCTCCAGTCATTCAAAATATGTAAGTTCAACCTGTGATATAGGATTACAAATCTTACTAGGTGATGGGATATATAAAGTTAAATTCTCAGGAGAAATAGACGAACTTATAAACGAAGTAAAAGCAAATTGCATTCATGAACGATATCAACTGATAAGTAGGATCGGCAGCAATGATTAAGGAGAATGACTCTAAATAACACGGGTGCTTGAGTTCACAATGTATGTTCCGATTGGAAACAACATAATGATGGCTGTGGCGGTCATTATTTCTTGTTTAAATAACGTTCCAGTTTACTGATTGAAAGTCCTTAAGCAACATATCAGCCCTAAAGACTCGGATTTCACATTTTGGGATGCTTTTCTTTTTAGCTCGATGGATATGTCATGATCCCTGTATTTGCTTTTATTTGTATCACTTTTAATTGATATATCATTTGTTGCAACATGGGAAAAGGAGAGGAAAAATGAATTACATATTTACGGATATTTCTACCCATCTGGATTTTGGTCTTGGCGTAACGGCTGGGAAATTCAGAGAGGCTGCAAATTTTTTAGATCAAGCTGAAGATTATAAGTCAGGAATACAATCGGATGAACTTCCTACCCTTTATCTATACCGTCATTCCATTGAACTGTATTTGAAATCGCTAATCATCATTTTACATAAAAAGCTACAACTTCCTTACAAAAATGGAGAGGTACCGTTTGATACCACTACCCCTTATGTCTACAATAAGAAAAAAAAACAATGGACCGAACTAACGAAAACCCATGATATTTATACATTGTATTCCTATTTTATAAGTCTGGTTACACAGCACAAACCATTGCTAGAACAAAAAGCACCTAAAGGTGGTTGGAATATAGAGAAGCCAGAAAATGAGAAATATGTGAATCTGATTCGGAATTATGATTTTGACAGCACCTATTTCCGTTATCCCGTTACCAAAAATACAAATATGGATAAGCATAAATATGGAGTAGAACGGGTGATGGATGAACAATCATTAATGAAAAAAATACAAGCAAATAAACCAGAAAAGGAATTTACTCTTCTTATTTTAGATGAAAATGACAACTTCGTAGAAGCTCATCGAAAAACCCATAGCCGTTTACAAGGTGTTGCAGAAGCTTTGAAAGAACTATCGTATTTTTTAGAGGGAATTCATATCATGACAAGAATGGCGTTATGTGATGGATGGTAAACAACAAACAACTCGACGAATCTCGTTGGGTTGTCTTATTTTCCGCTACAGATTCAAATGATTCGGGTGCCTACTGGTATATTTCTAAATAAGCGGAGATGCATTTTTCTTATTAAGCTAAGGCACCGTTTGTTCAATAAGAAATCACAAAAGGAATGAGCATTTACTGTAAAATGAGATTAGACGTATTAATGTTCTAATAAAAAAGTTATGCAAAAAATCAAGGTGATGCACATTAGAAAAAAATGCGAAGAATAATACACAGACAAATAGTAATTTGTTGAGGAGACGTTATGACTAAATTATCGAATGAAAATTGGGAAAATAAAATTATTTGTATAAATAATGAGTTCTCCTATGATTACTACAAAGAATTAGTTAACAAATATATGAAAAATGATTGTAGGGAGATTAACTTTCAGAATCGTGTTGTTGTTCCATTTTTAGAAAGATTATTTATTAACACTGAAGGTATATCGATTGTTGATGTTTCGATGCAATATAAGAACAGAAATAGTGAAATACATGATACTTTTAATTACTCATCACAAGAAAAAGCTGCTGCACCGCCAGATTTGTTAATAGCAGATAATTGGAACTATGCTAATAAAAATAATAAGGAAATTAATTATCTTGCGGCCATTGAAATTAAATCCCCTGTTTTAGACCCTATTTATGATAAAAAAATTGAAGAATACAAGAAGCATAC
This sequence comes from Neobacillus sp. PS3-12, assembly GCF_030915385.1. Taxonomy (GTDB): domain Bacteria; phylum Bacillota; class Bacilli; order Bacillales; family Cytobacillaceae; genus JAEVLT01. The sequence continues at coordinate 4,556,165 of NZ_CP133268.1, forward strand.
CAGAAATGAGGTGAGCTTTCATTTAGAGGCAAATCGTAAAGTAATACTAACTGATTGTATCAGATGGCAATTTTTTGAAAGTGGATGTGAATTAGATCCAATACAAACCATTGACTTATTCGATGAAAATAAAAAATGGAAAACAAAAATTGTAAAAAACGATGAGTTTTTGATAGAACAATTACAATTAGATTCTACAAGAGAAGATGATCCTGATAAATGGAAGCTGTTGTGTGGGTATATACCTAAATTTTTAACTGAAAATTAACATTATTAAATGACATTTTATGGATCGATAATATAATAAATTCAAATCTTTCAGCGAGATTGCAATAAAGAGACAAATTCCAATTTATTCGACTGAATAAAATGAGAATAATGTATGATTAATTTAATGCACATTTTTCTTATATTATGATATAGTATCTCATTTAGCTTCAAAAACGAGTTTGTGAAACAATGGACTTAAACTATAGGGGGCAATAAGAACATGACGACTTTAATGAAGAAAATAAAAAAGAAGATTCCAGTAAAAATTCAAAGTGCATCTATCAGTTATCTAGGAATGTCACTTGAATTGGGATTAAAGAAAAAAATTTCACATGAACATCTTAGAGAACTCTATGTAATCCGAAATACTTTGTCCTATTTTTATTTTCTTTATCAACATAAATATGAACTTATCGAGAATCCTTTTGACGACGAACAAAATAATCTTATTGACTTAGCGAAGGAAGTATTTAGCACTTATAAAAAGCTTGCGGATGTATTATTAGGTAGTGAATATTTTAGCCTAATAGAATTTAACATAAGAGATAGAATCTTGCAGTCCTTCGATTATGTTAATATACAAGATGCATATCTAGATGCCCATCCTGATAACGATCTTAGTGAAGAAAAAATTATTCCGATGGTAGAGGGACTTTTAACTATGTTTGAAGAAATAACGGAGGCAATTCAAGAGCAGGAAAAAAGCTTAAACTAATTAACTCCAATACATTATTAATGTTCATTTAAAATAAAGTTCGATTAATTGGTTTTGTTCATTTGCAGGTATTTCCATGTAAATCTATAATTTACATTCAATTTTATTGGCTTAATACACTTTTCAACAATCGGGCGCTTTTGATGAAGATAACAATAACAGTATTTAGAAGTGGTTAAATCGAAAATGATATGGCCATATAAATAACCCGGATTCTTCAGCATTTTTCAGCAGTAGATCAACAATAAAAACTGCCACAAACAGTTGCGACAAAAGCAAACTTTTTGTAGCTTTGGACAATTGGACAGTATGAATATAGAGGAATATGTATGGTAGTAACTCATCATCATAAGATCATATTCCAATGGGTAAAATATTCAGCTTTTTGTGTCACTCGATTTTATAAAAGAGGGAGGAAGAGTTTTAAATATAACTGTAATTCACGTAAAATATAAAATTAAACATGGTTAACGATGAACTTAAAACGCTTGAACCTCTTGATATTAGTGGGTTTAAGTGTTTTTTTGTATTTCAACGAAACGAACAGAAATTCCGTTAACGCAAATTTGCATATTACTGTATATTTTGTATTTTCATGCTAGACTTATATTAGAATTTGCGAAGGATTGCATTCAAACTAATACATAGGATTATTTAGATGGAGGATTTTCATGCTATTAGGGCGACCATATTATGAAACGTCATATCGTTTGTTTGGAAATATTGTATTACGTTGGTTAATAGACCAGACTCTTGCTTGTAATAAAAAACAAGATCCTGTTTCTTCAGGGCTTATTAGTAGTAAAACTGATTCTTTGTGCCTTGAATATGATAATGGATTTCTTTGGAATGGTATTCGGTTCTGGTCAGAGTGGTTTATGATGAAAGACGACGTAATAACACCTTGGGGTCATAGTTGGCGTAAATACGTGAGTTGTATTCCGAAAGTTGGTCTAGGAGATTGGGATGAATGGGACGCTCATTTTTCAGTATTTATTCGTAATCTGTACTTCGATTATTGGAGTGCTCAATTTCCTAGCGACTTGTCTCCGGATGTCATGGACAGGTTTTGGACTAAACTTTGGATTACCTATGCACGAATATTGAACATTGACAACGTACAGGCTACCTTGGATTCAAATCAGTCAATTATATCAAGGGAAGTTAAAACAGGATCATACAACTTATCCTTTCTAAATAAAATTGAATCAGTGCTTCGTGAGATGTGCTTGGTCAATAACATTCAGTGGGAAGGTGTGGAACAACCCGGTTGGATCAAGTTTTCATTATTAAAAAATCCCATGTGGGGAGACAATGAAATTCTTATTGATTGGGATACTCCTTTGGTCATTCTATCCTCTGTCGTGGGTCATAAGGTGGAACAACAGACAATTGTGGTATTTCTTGAGAGCATGAAGGAGGAAATACGTCAACGGCTTGCTTCCATAATTAAAGTTGTACGTAATGAGCCAACGGAATTATATGAATTTTGGTTTCCTTTGGAAAATCATCAATTAGAGGCAGGTTCCGAGGAATCAATGGGGCAGTATTCAAAAATAGTTGGTATCTCTAAAGAAATAGCCGAAAAGTTAACTAACTCTGGGGGAATTGGACCGCGTCCATCTGCACATGTGGGTGACGCCTACGTAGTTGTATCAAGATATGGAAAAACGTTGCACCGTGCGTGTGAAGAAGCATTAAGGGAGCTGGGAGATACTCAAACAATGTTACGTGTCGCAGACACAGGTTTTAGGTGGGAAACAAGTTATTTTTACTATTGGTCCCTTCTAAAATCATCTCGTCTACCCTTGCAGTCTGGTAGTTTTTTTATTGCCGAGCGTAGAGATAGTCAGCAACTATATGGCCTATTGACAACAGAATGGTTGTCTCAATCTCGAGATTTGTTTTCTGGTCTTGCAGAGAAATCCGGTAAACTTGCTGATGCATTGTTGGTTGCAATGAAATGGCTAGGTATGGCTAGAACCCAGGATGGTGCTGAGAGTGAATTTTTGTGTCTATGGATCGCCCTTGAAAGACTCGGAAACGGTAGTCATGAATATAGAAATGTTATCCCGAAAGTCGTTGGAACTCTATGGCATTTATCAATGTGGTCAAACCTGGCCATCGATAAACAAATCGACGCTGTAGAAGAAAACCGAGAAATGATGGTCAGTTTACTCCATGATCTAGGTAATCTTCGTAATCAAGAAGTGGCACATCGCGGTCAATTTAGGAAAAAAAAAGATGTTCGTTATGCTACTTGGATGCTACATCATCTCGTGAATGACCTGACACGCTGGTTAATTCATTTGTTGACAAATCGTGATGATATTCAGACATTTGATGATCTTATTACCTATATTGATGAGGAAATTCACCCGAAAAAATAAGTTGTCCATCCAACCTCGTAGAGACGTAACAGTACTGTATATAAAAGGGGCTTATGTTACTTTAGGAAAAGCTCAAGAGGCTAACGCAACTGTGGTTATTCTTAAGGAGTATAGCCCTTCCTGTGGAAGTTCAATGATTTATAATGGTGAATTTAAAGGTAAGAAAATTGTTGGAAATGGAGTTACAACTGCTCTACTTAAAAGAAACGGAATTCAAGTAGTTTCAGAAGAAATTTTAATTCTTCTGAAGCTAAACATTCATGAAAGGCATTTGGGAATCGCAAGGGGGTTCTCCTTTTTTCTGAAAAAAATATAGACATAAAATAAAATATAAGGTGAGAAAAAATGAACGTAAAATTACTTTACAGATTAGCATCTAAAAAATTAATCTCTGATTTTAATATATCCTCTCAGTTAAAACATCAGGGTTCAACCGGTGTATATAGAGAAGACGCAATTAAAAGGTTTTTATTAGAAGGACGATTACCAGAAAAATACGGGGTTGGATCTGGTGAAATCATTGGTCCTAATAGTGATACGTCTCGTCAATCAGATTTAGTTATTTATGATAAGCTTAATTGTCCAGTATTATTATTTGAAGAGTCAGTTCAAATATTTCCTTCTGATGCTGTTTACGGCATAATAGAAGTTAAATCGCGCCTTTCCAAGCAAAAGCTAATAGAAGGTTTAGAAAATATTGCTGCATTTAAAAGTTTGGTTCCAATAGAACAGGCTGTTCAACATAATGCTTTTATTCAAATGACATATAGCAAGCCACGACCATTTGGAATTATTTTTGCTTATAGTTTAGGGGATAACTCCCTTGATTCATTAACAAAAAATTTACGTGACTTTGAATTAAACAAAGACCCTGATTTATGGCCAAATATGATAGTAGTTTTGGATGAAGGAATAATCTGGCATAATGATAGTTCTTTAAAAACTGTATTACACTCTGAGGGATTTTATAATAATGTTTTTCCTGTACCTTTCAGTTTTGGGAATGATACGTTATTTGAGTTTTATTTTAACTTATTTGACATATTATCGAATATAAAACTTGGTGATATAAATTTAAAAAGATATAAAGAGTTACCAAAACGTGTAGGGGACTTTTTTGTATCAGGACATGACAGGTTCGGAAAAGAAGGTAGTAACAAGGCGTATAGATTAAATGAGCAATTTATCAAACGTATTTTTGATTATTGTAAAAAGGTTGGTAAGAAAAAACATAAAGATGTTTTATTATTAGAATTTGGGGAAATACCTCAAGGAATAGATGAACGAAGCTTAAATGAAGAAATTTATTATTTTGATCCTGATGAACTTCCGAGTTTGCAAGAAGTTACATTTGTAAATGATGAACGTGGAAGGGTAACCACTAATAAAAGGTCGAGAATTCCTAGCTGTACTATCCATATTAATGGAGAGACATATAAAATTCCGGCAGCTTACATAACCGAAGACGATCTGACAGAAGTTTCAGATATGATAACTGAGGATTTATAGCAATTATTATTATAGTAATTATTAATGAATTCAACTCTTTAAAAACAATAACATTAGTGGATACCTTCTTCATGTTGCTCCAACGAATAAACAATTGCATTTTACAAGAAATATGGTATGAAGCAGATAAAAACAGAGATGGATGGGAAAATTCTTAGAATGTCAGGAAATATTTAAGACTAAACCCACTTTGGAAAATTTTGATTAAAATATTGTGAAGCACTGGTACTTACACTAAATGGGGAATTTTCTTCAATAATGCTCAGCAATGATCTTCAACAATCGGGCGCGTTTACGGAAGATCAAAAGCCTAATTCCTCAATGATCTGACCCAATAAAGTAAAATTTGGATTGTCGTGACAGATTGTTCCGGAAAACATGAGTGAAAAGAAGGTAGCCTATTGACTGCCTTCTTGATTTGGGTGCCGGAACCAGAGCGGAGAAGTCCCGAACCCAATTCGATTTTTATTAGTAGATCGTTTCCAGAGGTTTCAGAGTCGAAAAATCGTCCAGATGATTTGTTTTTATTTCACTGCATGAAGGACAAATTTTATAAACAAAAATTTCTGCGTTCCTCATGGTAGGTGGATTCTGAAGAATAAAAATCATCCCACATTTTTGCCAATTCTTCATTGCGGTACCGGCTTAACGATTTTTGCTGTTCCCAGTGAAATGCACTTTTCCTTTATCTCCAGCGCCAGTTGCTGTCCAATTCTCTTTGGCAGCAGGTATGTCCAATATTCCGAACCTCCCCAAATCCATTCATCCATTTTTATCCACCCCCTTTTTTCTATTCTTACATTTCACATTTAGTTATCCAATTCAATCAATATAGAAAATATTTCATAGGAGGTTGTTGATGTGGAGTGAAGCATTGATGGGACAGTCCTCCGATTGAAAAACGTCGGAACAGTCCTGGTGTTTCTTAGAAACAGAAACAAAAAGTAGGTTTAAAAGACTATATTTAGGTATAAAGCATTATTTTAAATGCCTATTAAGAAAATATAATGTTATATAAGGACGTTTTTTCAGATGCTATGACTACACCTATTTTTGCCAAAAAAACCAGATAAAAGCTTGTTTGAGTAGGTGCTGGTGACTTTTAAAAAAAGGACATGTTTCTCTCTCGATCATAATGATCAGCTGTATTTGCAAGAAAGAAGGAACTGACAGTGCGTTTAATATCAACCCTTGATTGTCATGAAGGATTAAAAGTAGCAAAGCCCATTTATGATGGTAGAAATAAAATTTTATTAAATTCTGGAGTTAGATTAACAGATAAGATTATCACACAATTAAAAAGCAAAGAGGTCGGCTTTATCTATGTAGAGTCCCCTATTACGGAGGGTGTCATCCTGCAAGATGAAATCTCGGTTCCTTTACGAATGGAAACAGCTCAGCATATAGGTAAAGTGTTTAAAGCGCTGACAGATGGTGATAATTCAAGGATAAAGAAAATTTCAAGAGGGAAAGCCATCCGAGAACTAAAAAGTGTATATGAACGTTTATTAAAAGATATAAAGGCGAAACCTTCGCTTATTAATCTGCTAAGTAATTTACAGATGGAAAATAACAAAATTCTTCAGCACTCGCTTAATGTCAGCATGTATGCCGTTACGATTGGGCGGCATCTTAGTATCTTTGATAAGGATTTGTATCTTTTAGGTTTAGGCGCCATGTTTCATGACATTGGAAGAAGCAAGCTGCGACCGGAATTACTGATTAAGACAGAATTAACAGAAGAAGATAAAAAGGAATATCGTAACCATACAATAGAAGGATTTGAAATGCTTCGAAAAGACCGGGAACTGCATCTTCTTATTCCTCATTGTGCCTATCAACATCATGAAAATGTAGATGGTACTGGGTTTCCAAGAGGACTAAAAGGAAAAGATATTCATCAATTTGCTAAAATTATCGCAGTAGCTGATCTCTTTGATAAATTAACAAATCCAAAATCGGGGAAACGAGCGATGTTGCCGCATGAAGCTATGGAGGTTGTTCAAGGTTTATGTTATACGCGATTTGATCCAAACATTATCGACGCATTTCGGAAATCGGTTGCGATTTATCCGATTGGTGTAACTGTTTCCCTTAATACAGGGGAAAAAGGGGTAGTTGTTGACTATAATCACCATTTACCTCAGCGCCCTAAAATCCGCGTTTTCACAGATCGAGAAGGGAACAAGCTGGATAATTACTATGAATTAGATTTATTAAAAGAATTAAGTTGTATGATTGTAAAATGTGATGCCATACTGGATGAAGGAAAATAAACAATATTGGCGTCAGGCACGATGTATGGACAAATTGTAAAATTTGCCGGTTTGCCAAATTGGTGCCACTGTCCCGCCTCGGAATCTGTCGAAGGATGATAGGTTTCAAGAGATTTATATTGAGCTTAGGTGATTACTGACAATAAAATATACCATACTTGACATAGTTTTTACTACTTCATAAATTTGAAATATTCAAAACTGTCTAGGTGTTATACAAGGTTAATTGATTTCCATAAGAGTAGTCTTCCACAAAACCAGCTAATAGTTGTCAACATTTTTCAATAAAAAAATTAAAATATAGATGATATACTAAAAACGAGTATGCCAAATAACCTTCCTCATCTACAAAATTGGAAGGTTTTGTTTTGTAATGTTAAATATAGTTTTTAAGCTAATTCCTGGAAAGTGGTTTTGTTCTTTAAAAGCGCATAAATCAAGTGTAAAAGCTTATTAACACAAGCGATAATTGCTACTCTATAGGGTTTACCCTCATCGCATTTTTTATCGTAAAACTCTCTTAATTTTTTATTTCGAGGAATAACGGCATCACTCGTCTTCTGTTTTCGGGCATCTCGAATTCCACAGTATACAGCCATATATAATGCCTGCCTTAACCTTCTAGATCCTCTCTTTGTTATACGATTTTTGGTTGCTGTAAATCTTCCGGAAGAGTAAACGCTAGGATCTATTCCCGCAAAGGCAACTAACTTTTTAGGGTGATTAAACCGATCTATTTCTCCTATTTCGGAAATGATTGTTGCCGCAATCTTTTCTCCGATACCAGGAATAGACTGGATAATCTTATATTCTTCAATTTCTTTAGCGAGGGCATCTATTTCTGATTCTAGTTTTGATAGATGCTCTTGATATTGAAGAACGATGGTAATTAACATCTTTAGGTTAAAAATATGACTTTCATACAAGTTATTTTGAAATGGATTTCGTAATGCTGCTTCAATAAGCTTTTGTGCTTTTTCTTTTGCCCACTTTTCAGAACGTCTAGTACATAACGATACAATCTTGTCGGTTAATACAGATTCGGTAGTATTTAGTACATGTTCAGAAGTAGGAAATAAGGAAAGAGTCTGTAAAGATACTTTTGAATATAAATCACCAAATACACCTCTAAATTCAGGAAATACCTGATCTAGCACTGTTAGAAGTTGTACCTTGGTTTGTGTAGAGATCCCCGTAATTATCTCTTGTTGTCTTGTAAGATTACGAAGGTTTAAAAGTTGAAGCCCTCTTTTCTTATACGGCTCAACTTCTTCTTTATAGAATAGTTCGCATAGATGATAGGCGTCGACAGCGTCTGTTTTTACCTTTCTTAAACTTGTGCTCCGTGCTCGATGAGAGATAAGGGGGTTCACAATAATATAAACATATTGCTGTTCCTCCAAAAATTGAATAACAGGAGAGTGGTAGTGTCCTGTTGATTCTAAGATAACCGAAGGTTGCTTACCATCAGTTACTCTTTCAATCTCTTTTAAGAATCCTAATAAATACTCAAAACCCTCAACAGTATGCTTTACACTAAAACTTTTACGAAAAGGTTGACTCTTATCCAAGAATGCTTGTACCTGACTTTCTCCTTTAGAAACATCCAGACCTACTACTGGATTCATGATCATCTCCTCCTTAGAAATTAAGATTAGTCGGTTGTCCCTAGAACTGCTTGTACTATCATAGGTTCGCTTGTTAAACGGGATCTTTGTCCCAACCAGCCTGAAACATGCTTATACAAGTAGGGAGTGAACAGTTTTGCGGACGGGATCAAGTCCCACGGGCGCTACGTTCTACTCCGACTACCGCAATAATAAAACCAATTAAAAAAAGTTCAACCAGTAAAAACTGGTTAAACTTATATTACGAACCAGCTAATAGAAGCTTTTGTAATCTTCCACAAACAGGCGCTATCCATGAACAAGGATAGCGTCTTTTTCATATTAGGGCCATTTTCTTGAATAAGAGAAGGAGGCACTAATTTAGCTCCATTACGGAAAATTTTGGTCTACGCAATAGACATGAGGTATACTTTAATCTCCCTCTCTGCAAAAAGAGTATATCATCATTATTATAGTCAACTACGACATACTTTCCTTTTTAAAGGAATGCTCTCTTTTCTTGAATAAAGCCATAGCTAAGCATAAGGTTATTTTAAGAAAAAAATTTTTTCTTCAGTAAATCCATTATCTTCAATCTATTCAAACATTTCATCTTCAGAATTAAAGATACAATTCGTTAATTCTTGCAATGGATTTAAAAAGCTTATGACTCTTATCTCTTCCTTCTTTTATTTCTTCTTCGCTTTTTACTTTGCTAAATTCAGCCTGTAAATATTAAACCTAAATATATCCCATACCTATTAATTTTCAATAATATTAGTATTTCATTTTAATATTGTTTACTGATTAGAAATTAATAGATGATAAAGCACCACGATATTTTCCATTTTCATCAGCAGCTCGAAACGAAAACTTATCAGATTAACATAACTTTACTCAAAAAGCTTTTCTAGTTTCTTCTTTGAATCTACGTCACTTGCTAGGTGAACGGTAATAGTTGCGTTTGGGTGTTCTTCATTCTGGAAAGAAAGATAATCGATACGGATATCTCCAACAATAGGATGGTGAAGTAATTTCTTTCCTTCGGGTGTACCCATAATAAATTGTTCATTCCACCATGAATCAAAAATACTGCTTTGTTTACGTAATTTAGTAATTAATTCTAAACGTTCTTGATTAGCAGGTGATTGACTATGGACCATTCTTAATTGACTGACACGCAATTTGGCATGCCCCTCCCAATTATCTAATAATTCTTTCATGTAAGGATCCGTGAATGCACGCCATATGGAATTACGTTGTAAGGGCGTCATTAAAGGATAATTTCCGAATACAAGAGTGGCAGCTTTATTCCATCCAACAATATTCCACTGGGTATCCGTAATATAGGCTGGATAGGGGTTCTGAGAATCTAAAAATTTTTGCATTCTTTGGCTTACAATAATATTATCTTGCGCTTCATCCGGTAACCGTTGTTCAGCCAAATTAAATAAATAATCTCGTTCGTTTCTATTTAATTGCAGTGCATTGCTTAAGGCCGACAATACTTCTACTGAGGGTTGAACTGGTCTCCCCTGCTCCAGACGGATATACCAATCTATGCTTAGATTAGCTAATTCAGCAACTTCCTCTCTGCGTAATCCTATAACCTTACGTTTTTTTCCTATTGTTAGACCCACATGTTCAGGTGTTAAAGATGCACGCTTTTTCTTCAAAAATTGTCCTAATTCAAAATGCTTGTCGATTTCCACGGCCATAAAAGGTCTCCTTCCGTAGGTTTAACAATCCTAGGATAATACGTATCTTCTTGTATCATGTGTTTTATTATACACTGTTCCCTGTAAAAAGAAGAAAGGGTGATTTTTTTATGGAACATGCATTGAAAAGCAAGAAGTTTTCTTTCACATTACAATGGCTACTTTCAGTTGTTTGTGCCATAGCGGTAGCAAATTTATATTACGACCAAGTTTTACTCTCCGACATTATGAAAGATTTCAACATCCAGCCAAATCAATCAGGGCTCATTTTAACAGTAACTCAAGCGGGCTATACACTTGGATTGTTGTTTATCGTTCCACTAGGTGATCGGTTTAATAGGCGGAACCTGATTCTATTAAGTTTATTACTGTCTGCCTTTTGGCTGGTTATGATGACACTTGCTTCTTCATTTTTTCTGTTATTAGTCTTTGGTTTTTGCCTTGGCTTTAGTACAGTTTCTGCTCAATTGATTATCCCGTTTGTTTCTTCAAATTTACAATCTGAGAAAAAGGGAAAAATAATCGGAAGGCTATTAACTGGAATTTTTTTGGGGGTACTTTTGGGTCGTGTTTTTGGCGGATGGATTGGGCAATTGTTTAACTGGGAGACAGTTCACTGGGTTGCTGCATGTATTTTATTGATTTTCGCTTGCTACCTTTTTGTAAAACTACCTGATGATCAGACACAGAAACAACCTTCGTACAAAAAAATTATACAATCTTTGATTCCTCTTCTTAAAGAGGAGCCCGTTTTAAAGGAAGCAATTGTTTTTGGGGTGGCCGCATTTGCTGCTTTTAATATTTTTTGGATACCACTTACCTTTATTTTAAATGGTGCGCCCTATCATTTTGAGAGTGGAATAATAGGAATGTTTGGTATTATTGGGATTGCTGGAGCTATAACAGCAGGATTTACAGGACAGTTATCCGATAGTTTACATGCTCAAATGTGGAATATAGTGGCTTTGCTACTAATGATATTCTCCTTTGTCGTTTTAGGTATTGGTTGGAATCATTTATATCTACTAATTGCTGTTACTTTTTTGCTAGATGTTGGCTCTCGAATGAATATGTCTATAAATCAAGGAAGAATTTATCAATTGGCACCAGAAAACCATAGCCGGTTAAATTCACTATATATGGTTGGATATTATTTTGGAGGTTCGATTGGCTCAGGTATAGGAAGTTTATCATTTCACTTAGGACAAGTTCTAGGAGTGGTCATAAGTGGTTGTTTGTTTTTGGGTTTTGCTATTTTTTATTTTTGGTTAAGTAAAAAAAATTCAAATTTTTCAAAGAAAAAAATTGGATATTACTATAGGTGATGCATGAAGTTAAATGGTCATTTATTATATTACAATTACAGATTTAATAAAAAACTAACTATAATGAAATTGGGAGTGTTTTGATTGAAAGGTGTAATAGTAAAAATACCAGGCGGTCCAAACCAACTTGATCTTGTTGAGGTACCCATTCCTAAACCTAATGAGGGAGAGCTACTTATTCGTGTTCATGCAGCGGCTGTAAACCGCACCGATATTTTAACGCGTGAAGGGAAAATAGGATATTTAAGAAACCCCATTCTTGGCATTGAAATATCCGGTACTGTGGTTGAAGTAAATGGTGAAAGTTCTTTTTCTATAGGTGACAGGGTTATGGGACTTGTTAATGGCGGTGGCTATGCCGAGTATGCCATCATGCCAGCCGACCGGGCAATGAAAATTCCGGACTCTCTTTCGTTTGAACAAGCTGCTGCCATTCCTGAAGTATTTCTAACAGCTTATCAAACATTATTCTGGATCGGTAATCTTCAAAAACATGAAACCGTCTTAATTCATGCTGGTGCAAGCGGAGTTGGTACTGCAGCGATTCAATTGGCAAAACAACTTTGCGATGCGAAAATCATTGTAACAGCTGGTTCACAAAAAAAGCTTGATATTTGTAAAGAACTTGGGGCTGATGTCCTTATCAATTATAAAGAGCAGCCATTCGAAGAAGAAGTACTAAAATTCACAAACGGTAAAGGCGTAGATTTGATTTTAGATTTCATAGGTGCGGATTATTGGGAGAAAAATCTAGCTAGTGCCAAAGTCGGAGGACGATGGGTCCTTATTGGGATACTAGGTGGCAGTGAAGTCAAAAAAATAGACTTACTGACCTTAATGTCAAAATGTATCCAATTAACAGGAACTTTGCTTACTCCAAGAAGTGATGAATACAAATCTCAACTTACCAATGATTTTGTTAAAAACGTAACGTCTTTTTTAGAACAAGGAAAAGTAAGACCTATTATAGACACTACTTTTTCTATTGAAATGGCATCAAAATCTCATTTATACATGGAGGAAAACAGGAACATAGGAAAAATTATACTGGAAATCAAAGAGTAATTTTCAATTATATCTATCCTTTTATATTGGCGCAGTTTAAATTGTCTGTAGATTATCCGCTTAAGAAGCTCGCTTTCCGCGGGCAGTCCACAAGCCTCCTCGGAGCTGACCCTAATCTACTAAGAATAATTGGTAGGTTTCTTAAAGGTGGGTACATGGAGGAAGGTAAGAAATACAAGACAGACAACGGCACCCCGCAAGAAGGGTTATGCAAAGCTTATAATCCACCTTGTGGGGTGCCTTATGTTGAGTTGACGATTATCCCATTTTTCCAATCGTATTGGTGACTTTAATATCTTTCGTAGTATAACAAGTAGCTGTTTGTCTTGTATCCCTAGCGTCCATAATTGACGTTTCAGTTTCACATGTATACCTCAACGAAGAAGCCTTGAATGGCCACATTAACCACATATATTAGATTTGTTTGGTTTATCTTGAAGTTTCAAATGCGATAGTGTGTTCTACACTTCTGTTCGGTCTAAAACCGTAGCTTCTAGTGTTAAATTTAGCTTCACAGATTGGTTCCAAGACTTGCAAAATACATTGTTGGATGTGTCTATCCCAAAGTGATAATGGCTGCCGGGAGTATGATTGGAAAATCAAACTTCAAAATCTTTCTACGTAATTTAATGTTGCGCATTCCCGCCATTATGGTTGTATAATTTAAGCTGACTTCGAAAATGATAGCGAAAGCTGCTAATGGGATAGAGTTGAAAGATTATTGATATGGATTGTTATAAAGAAGCCATAGCCCAGCATTAATTTTTTGGTTGGAGTGTTACTATCAACAAGTTACACGAACAAAAAGGGCTGTCTATTATTCAGTAACTATTAAAACCCGAACAATTTTCTGCTTCGCCAGCTAAGCGTTAAAAGCCCCTTAAACCTTTAAAAATATTTTTAATCTTCCGCAATAGGGCGCAATTCTTCAATAAGAAATGTGCTCTTTCCTCATGAAAAGGGCCAGATTGTAGAGGAATGTTTTTAATGATATTGGAGATTTATTTTAAAAATATCATGGGAATTGTGAATGTTTTCACTTAAATTAACGTGGCAGTAATGTTCAATAAAGAATCAGTAAATTTTATAGATAGACTACATGATGTAATCCATCATAAAGGTTTTCTTTTCCAAAGTAAAATCATGAAATTGTACGATTTTTTTAAAACTTTTTGGAAAAAATATACTATATATTAAGAAAGGAGATGCCTCTATGACTGACCACGCAAAAATAAATTTGACTTCATCAGAAATAGCTTATTTATGGAAATTATACATGTTTGAAACCCTAAATCGTTGTATTTTGCATTATTTTTTAGCGACAGTAGAAGATACAGATATTCAAATGCTTATTCAAACTAAATTGGAGGCAAAAGAAAAACGTATACAAAAAATAATTTCTTTTTATAAACAAGAAGGAATTCCCACGCCATTGGGATACACCGATAGGGATGTCAATATTAAAGCTCCTAGACTTTTTACGGATGTGTTAATGGCTCAATACATTTACTTCATGGCGAAGGCAGGAATAGAACAATATGAACTTGGAATGTTCTCTTCTCCTCGTTCTGATATTCGTCAATACTTTTATGAGAGCCTGACCTATTTCGCTGAAATTCAAAACAAAATTATGGATGTTCTCCTAGAAAAGGGAATATTTACTCGTGCGCCATATATTCCCTATCCTCAACAAGTTGATTTTGTAAAAGAACAGAGTTATTTAACAGGATGGTTTGGAGAACGACGACCTCTTCACGCCATACAAATCACACACTTATTCCTAAACATGAAAAGTAATGCTGTGGGAAAAGAGTTACTTATTGGATTTAGCCAAACAGTGAAGTCAGAAGATATACGTAAATATATGTTACATGGAAAAAATATTACTTCGAAGTTAATGGAAGAATTCAGTTCGATTCTGAAAGATGATGAAATTTCAGTACCTACATTTGAAGGGTTAGGTGTTACAGAGTCAAAAGAAGCACCATTCTCAGATAAATTAATGCTAAGTTTAATAATCTTCCTGAATTCCTATGCTGTATCTGTTTATGGGTTATCGTTAGCAGAAAGCACAAGAAGGGATTTATTTGCCCATTACACAAAAATAATAGCTGAAATTGGAATATATGCTGAAGATGGAATCAATCTGATGATTAAATATGGATATATGGAAGAGCCTCCAAAAGCACCAGACAGAGAAGAATTAGCAAGTAGAAAAGAATAGTATCAAGTTAAACTATATTTACTATCGGGTGCGATGCTATAAAAGGCATCGCGTTTTTTGATTTGATTGCGAAGAATTACACTTAAAGTACGGTGGCGTTACTTGAAGAAAAATAAGCTAAGTTGTATCTATATCTCTATTTTGTTATTCCATTATAGGGCGCTTTCCTTGAACAAGGATAAGCGCCTATTTCCATTTTAGGGCCAGATTGTGGTGCGAAATGTTTCTAATTTAAATTGAGGATGGACACATCTCTCAGGTAAAGGTTAGACAGTTCCTTTCGGAACTGAAGGATTATATCGAAGAGTCAAATGATGGGGTAACGCCCTGAAGGGCTCTCTCTTAGTCGAATAGCACTGAATTTAGTAAGAATGATAGTGTTATAAGCTCGGCGAAAAGGCGTGAGAATTTACCGTAACAGGTTAAGCTGACGAAATCCTACCCGCGGGGGTGGTGTAAATCATGATGCTTGAGTTGAATGAATATGGTGAGAATGCAAATGAACCTAAAATAAAAAGGTTAAGCTGACGAACTTCTGAATGTACGGGTCTAAACTGGCAATACATAGAAATGTGTATATCACTTTATGTGAGGTTAGCTGTGGATGAGTAAGATTCGCAATTATAAAAATCCATGATATGTTACAGGCATATGGACGGCTAACAGGCTCACAGGAAGCACCTAAGTTCATTCCAAAATAGATATAATTCAACGTTGTAAGCTGATAACGTGGAGGACTTACTTCCTATGAAGCGGTGTTAAGGAAAGCATTAGTGAGAATAGCTACTGCATAACTTATCTTTGTATCAGTGAAAGTGGTGGCACAGTACCAATGAAATGTCTAATCAACATGGAGGGATAGCCACTAGACTAGTGAAGAATCATTCAACCATGTTAGGCAGTTCTTTATCGATTAATAAGGTTCTTGTGAGACTAAAAGAGGTTCAACTCCTAAGGGAGTCACCGACTTGTTGAAACGGAAGAAACTGAGACACAATGAGTATTATGTTATGCAACATTGTTTTGACAATTTGTACGATCAAAGTGTCAATGGTCAAAATTTCTATGACTTAATGAAATTGATTAGTTCTGATGAAAATATACGTCTTGCTTATCGAAATATCAAAAGAAATACAGGGAGTAAAACAGCTGGTACTGATAAATTAACCATTGAAGATGTCAAATGGTTATCTGTAGAAGAAGTCATCCAGAAGGTTCAAAATATGCTTCAATCGTATGTTCCACAAACAGTTAGGCGTGTGTTCATACCAAAACCGAATGGCAAAGTAAGACCGTTAGGTATCCCAACGATATGGGATAGAATGCTCCAACAGTGTATATTACAAGTGTTAGAACCGATTTGCGAAGCAAAGTTTCATAAACATAGTTACGGTTTTAGACCGAACAGAAGCACTCATCATGCGAAAGCCAGGTTTGAGGCACTTATAAACTTGGCAGGCCTCTATCATTGCATAGATGTAGATATTCGTGGTTTCTTTGACAATGTACATCACAGTAAATTACTGAAACAAATGTGGTCACTAGGTATAAGAGACAAATCGCTACTTTTCATCATTTCAAAACTGATGAAAGCAGAAATTGAAGGCGAAGGGATACCGACCAGAGGTGTTCCGCAAGGAGGCTTATGCAAAGCTTAGCATAATCCACCTTATGCGAAGTAAAATATTATGCAAAGTAAACTTCCTAAAGCTCTAAAAATAGAAGTTTATTTTCCATTTACTTTGCATAATTTCTGACCTATTTTAATTCGTTCAGCCAAGTAAGCAGAGCCTGATCCTGGTTCCAGTCAGGAAGATTACCATCAATTAAATCGGTATAAGCATTTTCAATTGCTTTTCTCTTCGTTTCAGTATCGGTTCGGGCATATATTTCTGTTGTTTTTATATCTTCATGTCCAAGGAAATCACGAATGTATATGAGATTTACTCCTGCTTGTAATAAATGCATGGCCTTCGAATGCCGAAACATATGAGGTTTTACTTTTGGAGGTACAATGGTTGATATTTTCCTTGATAGCTCAACATATTTTGAAATAATATAGGCGACCCCTTCCTTTGTTAGTTTGTTATTTTGGTTGTTTGAGAAGAGGGGATATTGATTTTTCCAAGGTTTATCCAGTTTATTCTCAGTAATATAGCGCTCCAATAATGATATGGTATTCTTCATAAGAGGAACACGTCTTGTTTTGTTTCCTTTTCCGGTTAATACAACCACTGCCGGTGATTCCAGGATTACATCACTGACTCTAAGATCAATTAATTCTTGTACTCTGGCTCCAGTATCATATAGAACACTCATTAATGTTAGATCTCGCCGTCCTTTCGGACAGCTCCTGTCGGGCTGTTCAAGAAGTAATTTCATAGCTTCTGGGGTTAGATGCTCTACTACAGTTTTGTTTGCCTTTTTAGTAGGAATTGCGATTACCTTTTGAAAATGGAATAAACGGAAGGTTCCTCGGACTGTACATAACGAAAAAAGGAATGTATCGCTGAAAGTCTTTGGTTTCTAGTTGAAATACTGCAATTCCTAGCTGTTTCCAACCATCCTAAAAAGCCATTAAGCAGTTCGCATGAAAGCAATTCTAGTGTAATTCGTTCGGCCGAGATACTTTTTACTTCCTGACAGTACTTTATCAATAGTTTAAAAGTATCACGGTATGATTGGACGGTATTCTTACTGACATTTTTCTGTGATGGGAGATATACCGAAAGGAATTCTGTTAGATGCCTCGCAAAATTAGAAGGTTTCATCGGTGACACCTCCTAATAGAGGGATAATATCTGGGTATTGTATTTCTAGTTTTAATGTAATTTTTGGGAAAACATCTGCGGTAAGACGCAAATAATAAGCAGTTTCCTCAAAAGAATCGTGCCCCATATACGTTTTAAGTATTGGAAGATATGTCGTTAAATCCTTTTCTTGTTCCACCCATTTTTTGAGACAATGGACTGCAAAAGTATGGCGGAAATCATGAATACGAGGGCCCATTCCTCTTCCCCCGTGTGAAATTCTTGCACTCCATAAAAACCGACGGAAGTTTTTATATACATTTCCTAACGTCATCGGGTTGCCATCCAGTGCAGGAAAAAAATATTCTTCTCCTTTTGGAAATGGATGTACAATTTTTGCATAAAGCCCACAACGTTCCGTAAGGGACATGGACATGGGTACTAACCTACTATTATCCTTTTTAGAATTATTTATGGAGAGGATTCCGTTTTCAATGTCAACGTCAGCTACTTTGAGAAGTCTTGCTTCAGATACCCTCAACCCACACATATAAATCATTCTAAAGAAAACAGGCATTATCAGATGTCTGTGTGGACATTCATAACAATATTTGCATTTTTCCGTCTCGGCAAAGAACCTTGTTAATTCCTCGCTTGTATAAATATATGGTATATATTGTTCTTCAGTTGGAAAATATCCCTTGGGAATGATATATGCTTTAACTCCAATAGAATCAAGATATTTTCCAAATTGCCGAATAATTGAGCAGCGTGAACATTGGTTTGCCTGTGACTCGTAAGACTTTTTTCTACACCAGTCTAGAACGATTTCCTTAGTAAGCTCTGTGGCATGAGGGTATTTTTCTAATGTAAATCTGTCAAAACGTCTTAGGTGATGTGAATCAGTAATGTATTTGTATCCGATGGCTTGTTTAAGTTCCACATGATTTTTGAGATGGTCCTTAAATGGACCTTCATAAATAATTTCATTCATGATAAGAGCCCTCTTCAAAATCTATGGAACATTCCCTAAGCTTATTGATATCAACCTTTAGATAAACTGATGTTGAGTTGGTATCGACATGCCCAAGAATATCTGAAATAGTAGAAAGTGGGGTATCCTTTTCTAGAAGCTTACTGGCTATTGTATGCCTGAGAGAATGCATTCCTCTTCTTTTTTTTAGTGTTGGAATGTGCGCAAATTCCATGTACCTTTTGATTAACTGATTTAAATGGTCCTCTTCTGAAAACGGACCAAATGGTGCCATATGCTTTACGAATATATAAGGACAGCCTACTTTAGGACGACCGTATTTAAGATAATCAATTACCGCCCAGCCCACCTCCGGTGTCAATGGAAGAGATATGAGCTGTCTAGTTTTTGATTGTGTAAAAACAAGTCTCTTTTCTTCCCAATGGAAGTGCTCTATTTTAAGATTTTTAATATCCTTACATCGCAAACCGAGGCAGCAGGCCATTAAAATAATTGCATAGTCACGTTTGCCCTTCGGGCTCCCTCTGTCAATAGCTGCGATTAGTTTTTTTAACTCATCTTCTGTCCATACGGATGGAATACGGGTCTGTTTTCTTGCTTGAACCATTGGTGTTTTTCCAGCTAAATCTGTCTGTATTTCACCAGTTTCCAAAAGAAATCTAAGAAAAGCACGTATAGAACAAATATTTTGTTCAACAGTTTTATAGGTATAACCGGCCAAGGTTTTGATGTAGTTATTAATCAACGTG
This sequence comes from Neobacillus sp. PS3-12, assembly GCF_030915385.1. Lineage (GTDB taxonomy): Bacteria > Bacillota > Bacilli > Bacillales > Cytobacillaceae > JAEVLT01. The sequence continues at coordinate 4,575,757 of NZ_CP133268.1, forward strand.
ATGTTGATTTCTTTACATTCTGTAACTTTTTGAGAAGAGAGATAATCCATGAATCGAGATGATTGTTTTACATAATGGTCTATTGTGACCTTGGAGTAATCCTTATTTGAACAGTATTGCTTAAATCTGTTCCTAATTTGAATAAAATATTGATCCGTAAGGATCTCCTTATGTTTATAGTATCGACGTAAAATGGTACGGTGCAGTTGAAAATTACCAATCATTCTAATGACACGAAGCTCTTGAGTCTCAGATTGTGAAAGAGTTCCATTCAAATCTTTTTCAAGAATATGAAAGTATTTTTCTACATAATCAATTCCTAATTGTTCTGAATAAAATGTTTCGCCTCGTTCCTTTGCAAATTGAAGAAGGTTTTCCCAACGTCTTCTGTAAAAATTCATGGTGCCTATAGTGTAACCTAGTCGAATCATTTCCTGGTCTAGATCATTAATTAGTTGAGCTAGTGGGACGTTTTGCATAAGTATTCCCCCAAAAATGATAATTTTTGAGCATAGGCTCATATATCATTTTCGGATATTATGCAAAGTAAATCGAATAAAAGAGTTGATAAATTAGCTTTTTTATTAATTACTTTGCATAATTACTTTCTTTGCATAAGGTGGCATCTTATCACCGTTATTATCGAATATTGTTTTAAATGAACTCGATTGGTGGGTAAGTGACCAATGGGAAACATTCAAAAGCAACCATCCATACAAGAACAATGGAAGTAAAGTACAAGCACTCAAGAAATCTAATCTAAAAGAATGTTACATCGTAAGGTACGCTGATGACCTCAAAGTCTTATGTCGTACACGCTCGCAAGCGATCAAAATGAATTACGCTATTAAGGACTTTCTTTATACAAGATTACACCTTGTGACAAGCGATGAAAAATCAAAGGTTATTAATCTGAAGAAAAATTCGTCAGAATTTCTTGGGTTTACTTTTAAAGTAAAAAGGAAAGGTAAGACAAAGATGAGGCTATGTAGTCCAGTCTAATATGACGAAAAAAGCGAAGTCCAATGCATTTATAAAAATCAAGGAATCGATTAAAGCTATTCAGAAAAAACCTTGTATAGAAACCGTTTGGCATTTTAATACGGTCGTAATGGGTATTCAAAATTACTACGCAGCTGCCACTCAAATTACAAATAATTTAATTGAGTTGAACTCTTACCTTCAGAAGACGCTATATAATCGACTAAAGAACGTCAGAAAAGAAGCAAAATTTACTGACATGACTAGCACGTTGCAAAAACGCTACAAAGGGTACAAACCACAATATTATAAGATACAGGACATGGTATTTGTCCCGATTTATGCCCAGCGACATAAAACAAATCTATGTTTCTCGCAAGATACGTGTAACTATACTGCTAAAGGTAGAGAAAAAATACACCAAAGCCTAAAGGCGATTAACAAAAACGTATTAAGCTATGTCATGAAAAACTTTATTCCAAATAAAACGATTGAATACAACGACAACCGCATAAGTAAGTTCATTTCTCAATACGGAAAATGTGCAGTTACTGGAACAGAGCTTGGCATATCTGATTGGCACTGTCACCATAAAAATCCATACCATCTCTCAAAAGATGATAGGTTTTCCAACTTGATAGTGCTTCATAAAGACGTTCACCGACTTGTACATCTAAAAGATAATGGGAAGATTAGAGATTTACTTAATTCATTAAAGCTAAACAAAAAGCAAAAAGAAAAGGTTAATGAACTTCGAAAACAATGCAAAAATACCGTAATCTGATATGGAATAATAAATTTGCTTCATTAAATACATAGAATTGAATGAATTGGATTAGTTGAGGCGCCGTATGCGATGAAAGTTGCACCTACGGTGCTAACAGGGGGAAAAGGGGGCGATAACTTCAAATCCTTACCTATCTGTATGAACATCACTTTTAAAGAAAAATTGGTAAGAAGGAAGATATTGTGAAGATTTTCATTCAAACTAACGATACAGTTTAGTTCAATAAGGAACGCTGATATAATCAAGATAATTAACCTATTTTTATACAAGGTATTGGCGAGGAAACAAAATGACAATTAACTTTAAAGAAATAATAAAACCACTATTTCAATGGAAACAGGGAGGAGAACGACTTCTAGAAAACGGTACAAATTTAATATGTAGGGTGCCACATATTGCACCTGAAGCGTGGTTCCACATTATTTATCCTAAAATTGAAATTACATCATTAAATGAAATAGAAAAGGAGCTCTCTATTCTTTTACCAGATGATTTCAGAGAATTTTTGTTAACTACAAATGGAATAAATATATTTTCAGACAGTTTAAGAATTTATGGCAAAAGGTATTCTTATGTGAGAGAAGGAGACAATGCAATTCAGCCTTATGACTTATCAATGCACCATAGTGAGGTAAAGCGGTATTTTCCTGACAAATACTTGGTAATAGGCAGTTATAATTGGGACGGTTCACACATCGTTTATGATTTAGAGACCAATCAAATTCATCGCTGTAAGAGATATTCTAGTAATGAATTAAATAGTTGGGCTAATCTTAAAACATTTCTTATTGATGAAATAAAAAGGTTAACCCCATTGTTTGATGAAAACGGTATTGAGTATGATGAAGATTTGCCGACTACACCGTAAAAATTTCCTTCTCAGCTAACAGGTCTTAAGTTATAGATGGAATGGCTGCTGCAGTCCTGCTTTTTGTTGTGCTAACGGAGCAGTTTAGTGGAAGAAGATTGAGGAAAAATATGGGAAGTATGGGTTTCTTTAAGTAAAACAAACTCCGAAAAAACAATTGAGTATTGGGAAATAGAAGGAAGAGAAAATGAGCTGGAGCCAATGTTCGGTTGGTTATCTACCTCACTTCCTTCAAATATTGTATGTTGGACTATCATCAAGTTGTTTTGGATTTTAGATGCAAGGAGGAGGAAGGCAAATGTCAGAAGAAAACAAGCTGAAAATAGATGAGCAAAAGGTTTTGAATGACATCTATGATTTGGTGTTAGATCCGAACACATTGGAACAGGAGAGAAATGTTTTGTTGTCCTGTAAAAATACTATTGAAAAAGGAGGCAATATATTTATTTGCATTATACAATTACAAAATGATTTGCGTCCATTCGCAATAAAACAAGAACTCTCTACAAAAGTTTCGAAATATTATGTGGAAATTTCAAACTATAAGACTTTTGATAGGCGATTTGGTAGAGGATTATCTTTTTGGTAGATGAGTCCTTCAATGTATCATCCAAGATATTCTTTCGAATCAGCTGTATGTGAAAAAGTACACTTAAGCTAACGGGTAGCATTCCTTAAATAATAATCCAAACAGGGAGACGTGTATGAAAGAAGTAATTATTTCTGAATTAGGCAAATTAGTGGGATTAAAATTACAGGATGCAGGAAGAGCATCTAACCTATTTTGGCTGGGTTTTGGGGATATAATTCAAATCATTAGGAAAGGAAAAACTCAGGAATCAGCAGAATACGCACTACATATTCAATGTTCGTGGAGAATAACTTTAAATAACAAAATTGTCGTAGCTTCAAGGGATTTCTATTCTCCAAGCTCGGAATGGGATGGAGACATTGAGAAATTCGATTGGGATATACAAGGTAACAATAGATTCGATGAACGAATTAAAACTTTTACCAAGGACAAAGAACGATTAAAGGTAAAGAAAATTGAATCTGATGATGTTGGTGGATTGAAGGTCTTTTTATCAGATGGTTACAAACTAGAAGCATTTCCTGACAGTTCAGAAGACGATGAACAAAGTGAACATTGGAGGTTCTTTAACCGAAAAGATAATAGTCCTCATTTTGTTGCTACTGGATTGGGAATTGAAAAGGTTTGAACTTCAACTTTGTGAAGTAATGTACTTACACTAACGGGTGCTTTAGCAAAAATAGGTTATCGCTGCGGCGGTCTCTTTTTCTTATTGAAGTAACGATACAGTTTAGTTTAACAAGGAGTACCGTCAGTTTTTTCTTGTTACAAAAATATATATAAGGAGTTTAGCAATGGAAAAGTGGGATTTATATGATAAGCATCGTAATAAAATAGAGAAACAAATAACTCGTGGAGATGAAATGACATCAGACGAGTTTCATTTAGTAGTACACGTATGTATATTTAATTCAAAAGGAGAGATGCTCATTCAGCAGCGTCAGCCCTTTAAACAAGGATGGTCGAACCTTTGGGATATCACTTGTGGTGGTAGTGCTGTTGCAGGCGATACAAGTCAGCAGGCTGCTTCAAGAGAGTTATTCGAGGAGTTGGGGATTCATTATAACTTTGAAAAGATACGTCCACAATTTACTATTAACTTTGAACGTGGCTTTGATGATTTTTATTTAATTGATAATGACTTTGATTTGAATGAATTGAAGTTACAGACAGAAGAGGTCCAAGCAGCCAAATGGGCTTCTAAAGAGGAAATCTTAAAGCTAATCGAACTAAAAAAATTTATACCTTATTATGAGAGTATCATTTCGTTTCTTTTTGAGTGTCGACATCATTATGGTTCTATTCGTCTTTAAGATAGTGTAATTCTGCATTGATAACGCATTTAATATTGTACTTAAAGTAATGAGGGCGATACTAAGTTGTAACGCTTATAAAGGAGTTGAAACTCAAATGATTATAAAAATTGATTTTGGTAACGACTTCATTCAATACTTATCTTGTTCATCAAAAGTGGGTAGGAAAATGAACTGTATTCAGGGAAACTTTCTACAGTGGATATTTAATGAGGAAAAGAATACAAAATATTGGGCTTTAGACAATGGAGAAAGAATTCCTAATTACGATGCAATTGCAATTGTTGAATGGTTAAACAATGTAGGATTTAAGAAAGGAATTGTGAAAGCTAAAATAATCACAAATCCTCAATTAAAAGTTAAAAAGAATTTATATTATTAGATTGATTCCTATATGTTAAATGTTTGTCCCAGCAAGATTGTGAAAAAATTTACTTAAACAAACAGGTGCTTGAGTTTAACAATGGGGTAGCTGCGGTTAACTCCTTTTCTTATTGAACAAATGGGTCAGATTAGTTCTAGAAGAATGTTAAATTTTTCGTTCGTAGATACATATAGTGTGGTCTAAATTAAATGCAAAAAAAAACCCCTGTTTTTTTAGGTAGTATGGGTCCTTATGTCGGGGTTTTATATTATGGGTGTGAACAAAGTTTATCAAAACGAATGGAATTATTGAACTTTTTAATGCGAGTATTCACAAAATAAACATATTTGTATTCGTTAATAAGGATCATCACGATGACATTATATATTATGTTTGATTAGAAAAAAGAGAGGAATTGAAATGAACACAGATATTAAATACAAAATATGTTAAGTGAATATTTTGGAACAACTATAAATCCAGTGATAACATTAAGAGCTGGAATCTTTAAGCCTCTGGCAGGTGCATTGGCTACAGCTTATTTTACTTCTGAAGATTCATATAGATGTTACAACAAGTTATATGTGATAACGAGGATATGACAAAGATAATCAGGGAAATAGATAGAAAATAGCTAGCTAATGGCCCTCCTATTCTTTGTGGTTATAGTCAATGATTATACCCACATCATATTTTTACTTTGATTAAATTATGCTAGGGGGGTATTATTTGTTTTTTTTAGCTCTGATAAAGAAGCTAATTCGTAGTGGTATTTATTGTGTTTTTCTTTTAATTCACAATAACCGTTGGAGTATATATAAACAATGATGTATTCTTTTCCATTAAACCAAACGTGGTCTCCTACCATTGACTTCACCTCACATTTTCATCTGTACTCACATATTTTACAATTTTCCGACTAATGAATACGGTTACATTTATCACAAATTCAAAAAATAAGCAGTTATTGTCGAAAGTTTGGGATATTCCTTTAATGACTTAAGATAAATCATACTTGGACGGGGTCGAGCCCCACGATCAGTTACGTTCTACCCTGGCTACTGATATAATAAGACCAAAATATATAAGGTCAACCAGAAATATTTAGCATTCTGGCTGACCTTATAATACGAAAGATACAGTTTAGTTGAAACGATAGAGGATGTTTTTATGGCAATTGAAAATACTCCCATCGAATGTACAAAAATCATATAATTTTTTAGGCTATCAAGTAAGATAGTCTTTTTTATTATATAAAGAAAATTAAAGACTGTTAAAGTATAATAAAATCAATTAGTGTCTCATTTTCTACTTTCGGGGTGATTAAACTTGGTGGAAACAGCAGAAGGAAAAGTCTCTATGTTCCATAAAGATTTAGAGGATTATTTTGAAAGTAAAGGTTTTGGAATTTACTTGTTTCCTCTAAATATTCAAAGAAAATTTACTTCCTTACAAGAACTTTATGATTTTGTTTTAGAACAACAAGATTATTGGAAATCCTTTACTCAGGGAAAACTTTCCGAAATTACAAATCATATTAATCAATTAGAAAGAAGTTTAACAAATGCCAATAATTTGGCTCAAAACAATCAAATAGGAAACGTAAAAAATGCTTTAGATTCTGCTCTTAGTTTATTTTCAAGAAATAGTTTCCCTATGGTATTTATGTCACCTGAAGCCGATTTTCTCCAAAATTTATATATGGTTCATCCCGAACAGGCTAATGCTGCTTGTGAATTTTTATTTTCACCAAACAATTTACAATTTCAAACAAATAATAAATATCACTTGTCTGGTATAATTCAAGCCTTCCTTTGGAAGAATCCTAATTTACAGGATAACAATTTTAAAAACATTGATGATTCTCTAAAAACAATAACAGAACGTTCAATCAATTCCTTAAATGTTGCTGATGAAAAACACAGCGATAGAATAAAGGAGTTTATAAAAGAAAATGATCAATTAAAAGCATCAACAGAAGCTTGGAAAAATGAGTTAGTAACATCTACTGATAATTGGAAACAAAATTTAGAAACTGATACTCAAGACTTTGTTGATAACAAAAAAGCTGAAATCGAAGAATTAACCAATCTCTACCAGGAAAAATTAAAACTTGAAGCTCCAGCTAAATATTGGGAAGAAGCAGCAATTGATTATGCTAAAAAGGGTAAGATGTGGATTTGGATAACTGTCGGATTCTTGGCAGTCTTTATTTCCTTATTGGTTTATTTACTCTTTGAATTACCAGACAGTAAAACATCGTTAAATTTTACTTCTATAAAAATGTCTATTATATTAACTGTTATTATTTCCGCAGGATTATTCATAATCAATCTATTTATTAAATTAGCATTAAGTGCCTACCATTTATCACGGGATGCACAAGAAAGACACAAACTTGCTTATGTATATTTGGCTCTTCTTAAAGAAAAAGCCGTTGAAGAAGTAGATAGGACAGTGGTACTTCAATCATTGTTTAGTCGTTCTGACACAGGATTACTTAAAGGTGATTCAAGCCCAACTATTCCAGACGGAATGATCAGTCAAGCGATTAAAGCTTTTACACAGAAATGAAAACTTTTTTGACTATCTATTTAAGATAGTCTTTTTTTATTTTGTTCTAAAAATCAAGCATTCAGCCTAATTTAGTGGGAATTTTTAGCGTTTACCTTATTGAAGTAACGGTACAGGATAGTTCAATAACTTACGAAAAAAACATCCACAATTTTGTATAAAATGTTAAAATAAGGAATTAGATAGGAACAACAATTGTAAATAGGGAGATGGGAAACAGACTGAGGATATAGGGGGAGATTGTGATGCTATTTTTTAGTATGTTAGTAAATACAATATTTACTTTTTTTCAAAATGGAGTATGGGTTTTAGGTTTTTTTTACTTATTAAATAAACTTTTTGAGAATGAAAGACTAAAACATTTTTCTAAATATGTTACCCTAATTGTTTTGGCTTTGTTACTTCTTCATTCAGTTATTAAAGTAATAGGAATGATTTTTCACTAACGGGGGCAAGAGTGAAAGATTAAAGCTGTCATTACCGGCAGCTTTTTCTTGTTGTGTTAACGGAGCAGGTTACTTGAAGAAGGATTTTTCTTTTATAAGGAGAACTTTTACTATATTTGAGAAGTTTGGTAATGCACTTAATTATTTCTTTAGGCAATTAATCGAAAAAACAAATGAGGTAAGCCAAGTGAATAAGAAAAAATTGATTATAGTAGGACTTGTTTTGATATTTATTCCTCTGGTAATTTGGATTTCTTATCATATTTATATGACTTTCTTTGCAGGTCCTACTTTAAATTATTTACCTAAAGGGGAACTAATCAAATCAGTGGACTCTCCAAATAAACAATACACTTTAAAGGCTTATGTATCTAGTGGTGGTGCAACCACTGATTTTGCCATTCGAGGCGAATTGAATTTTAACAAGGACGATAAAAATCCTAAAAATATATATTGGAACTACCACGAAGAAACTGCCAAAATCAAATGGGTAGATAATGACACTGTTGTTATAAATGGACATAAATTAGACGTTCCTGATAAAACTTTTGATTTTCGCCAAAATTAGCATTTTAACTGGATTTCATACTAATTTATGGGAGGCATTACTGAAACAACGGTAATGCCTTTTCTTCTTGAAGTAACGAAGCAGTTTAGTTCAATAACCTGTATGCTGCAAATGAGATGAAAGAAAAGAGGAGAAGCCCATGAATATTCGTGTTTTAAATGAGTCTGATGCTAAGTTGTACCAAGAATTACGATTGAGAGCATTAAAAATCACCCCAGAAGCATTTGGCTCAACGTATGAGAGAGAAGTGAAATTTACACTTGAGACTGTAGTGGACCGATTAAAGCCAATTGAGGATAAATTTGTTCTAGGGGCTTTTGATGATAGTAATTTATTAGTTGGAATTGTGGCTTTTGTACGTGAAAGTGGCCTTAAAACTGCTCACAAAGGGAATGTTTATGGGATGTTTGTAGCACCAGAAATGCAAGGGAAAAGCTTAGGAAAATCACTCTTGATTGAATTAATAAGAAAGGCAAAAAATTGTAATGGTTTGGAACAAATAAATTTAACAGTTGTATCCGAAAATGAAACAGCAAAAAAGTTATACAAGTCTTTAGGATTCAAGGTCTATGGAGTAGAACGGAATGCTCTAAAATTTAAAGGACAGTATTTTGACGAGGACTTAATGGTTTTAAACATCTAATTTTTATTAAGATAACGGAGTGCTTATCTAATAAAATGTAAGGATTGATCTTCCATAATCGGGCGCAAGAGTTGAATAACGGAGCTGTCATTACGGCAGCTTTTTTCTTTTTGTATTAACGGTCAGGTTAGCATTCCTGTAGATCGTTATTTTTCGACTTTGAAAAAAATAGGGCTCCTCAGTAAGATATGAGTATAGACACCACTCTAACTCACAACTTTAGGAGGAACCCTACTATGAAGTTTAAAATGCAAAACAAACAAAATCAACTGATAGAAAGAATTTCCGTTAAACATCTTGTTGTTGGCGTGGATATAGCCCAACAATTTCACGTGGCCAGAGCCGTAAATTTCCGTGGAATTGTAGTCGGAGATCCACTTACATTCAAAAATAATGAAGAAGGATTTACTAGTTTACTAAAATGGATTAAAAGTCTTCAAAGATTAAACAACCTAGATGAAGCTATTGTTGGGATGGAACCAACTGGACACTACTGGATCAATCTTTCAAAATGGCTTTCTAATCAAGATATTGAAGTAGTAACGGTAAACCCACATTTAGTAAAAAAGAATAAAGAAAATCGTGATAATACTCAATCAAAAAGTGATAAAAAAGATGCTTTAGTTATCGCTGATATGGTAAAGAACGGTTACTATTCTGAAGTTAGGTACACATCGGAATCATTCGAAAAACTTAGGGTTCTTATGTCTAACCGTGATGTAATTGTTAAACGCCTGGTCAGTTCCATTAATCAATTAAATCGATGGGTAGATATCGTTTTCCCAGAACTACGACAGGTTTTCAAAGATATTAAAGGCAAAGGTGCGATCGCAACCCTTCGATTATTCCCAACCCCAATGGAATTAGAAACTATGCAGCCTCATGATGTAATCACAGGTTGGAAATCAATAATGAAGAGGCAGCCTGGATTAAAAAAGGCCCTATTACTCATTCAATTAGCTAAGAAATCTGTCGGTACTAGACAAGCACTTGATGCTTATAAATTTCATTTAGAACAGTTATTAGAGGAATATGATTTAGCTGTAACACAACTCGAAAGAGTTGAACAACAAGTTACCGAAGCATTAAACAAAATTTCTTTCGCTAAGAAACTGCTTACCATCAAAGGAATTAGTGAAATATCTTTGGCTGGCATATTAGGTGAGGCAGGAGATTTAAGTGGTTTCTCCCACGGGAATTCTCTACTAAGGCATGCAGGATTGCATCTAGCTGAGGCAAGTTCAGGAAAGTGGAAAGGCCAAATTGTCATTTCTAAACGCGGAAGATCGAGACTGCGACGATTCCTTTACTTAGCAACGATGAGCCTTGTGGTGAATAACCCAGAATTTCAAGCATTACATTCTCATAATGTTAAGGTAAAAAAGATGAAGAAAATGAAATCGATTATGAAGTTAATTGGCAAGTTGGCTAGGATTTTTGTAGGTATATCAAGACGAAATGAATCCTATTGTCCTGATAAGGTCAAAGCATTTTCACCGTTGGCAGCCTAATACAGAATTGAAGATTATTCGTCCTCTTGAAATAAATAATATAGGACACTATATTGACCGAATGTTGGCTTATTCGTAGGATTTCAAATATGTACGGAGTACCAGATTTGTTCAACAAAAGGGCACCGACCCATCAGGTTAGCATAACTGGCCTCCACCCCTTGGATAGGTATGACGAAGGAATGATAGGGCAAATGACCCGTTGAGACATGGGAGGGAAAGCCTCCAGGGGCGGCGTGGAGCATGTACATTATATGGTAAATTGTGGAGTTGCACTATCTCCTCTATTTAACTATGCCTTCACGGAGCCTTATTAATCTGAACTCATTTCATTTAATTGTTAACCCTATATGAAGGGGTATGAAATCCTGCGAATAAGCGAGCATTCGAGAGAAAATCTTATTTAACTGAGGGAGTTGAAGAAGGATTCCGCCAATAATCCCTTGAATATATTATTTAAATAGACTTAACAGTTCTAATCTGGTGGTGAAAGATTTTATGTTATCTAATATTTTAAAGGCTTTAAGCGAAGGTGAATTTTCAAGTGATGTACTTCTAAGCTTAGATGGAATCCAGATAAATGATGATGAACTATCACTAACTATTCAAGCAACATATGAAGATGATGATGAAAAATTACAAGTATGGAAAGTTACCTGCACAGATTTTAGAGACCATAAATTAAATGTAAACTACTTTGAAGAATTTGAAGTATTAGATAATCACGTTTTTCTATGGGAGTACAACAATAATTCAGCGGATTTGTTTTTTAAGGGACATTGTAATGATATTAACAAAGTTATGGGAGAATTGTTTTTAACTCATTCAAACATTGTGAACGGGCAATTACCTCTTGAAAAGTATATAAATATCAATTATCACACCAAAGATTTAAGGCATTTATTAAAACAAGGAGAAGGGTTACTAACTAAAGGACCAATTAATTTAATCAAGGCGTATGAAAAGGTATTGTTAGGAAATGGCTATAAAACATCAATAATTGAATTTCCTACCAAAGAAAGTTCCCAATATAAAATCTTTATTTTTGGAGACTCTTATGTTGTTGCTAAAGATTTTCAGGCTTTTCAAGTTTTATAAATATCTTATTATTCGACTATCGGGGTGCAATAGTGAAAGGCAGCGGAGAATCCGTTGCCTTTTGCCAATCCTTTTAAAAATACTTTCTATAAAATTCTCTTCTAAGGCTTCCGCTTAACTGAGCATAAATCCTAGTGGTCTCGCTTTTTTCGTGCCCAAGTAAACTTTGAATTACATCAATGGGAGCTCCGTTATTCAATAGGTGTGTGGCATAGCTGTGGCGTAGTTGGTGTGGATGAATTTCTTTGTTAATACCTGCTCTGCTTGATATTCGTTTTATGATGTACCTCATCTGCCCAATACTCATTCTATGTGGGTGCCGTTCAGTTGCAAAAAAGCCGGATCATTATCCTCGCGAAGATCTAAGTATCGCTTCAGCCAGATTTCAGCCCGTATATTAAAATAGACCTCCCTTTCTTTATCACCCTTTCCAAGAACAATTGCAGAACGATTAGACCAATTAATACAATTTTTATCCAAGGAGGCAATTTCACCTATTCTACAACCTGTTGAAAACATAAATTCAAAAAGTGCCTTCTCCATTGGAGTAAAACAGGCTTCCCTCAGATGTTCAATTTCTCTTTCCGTTAGAAACTTTGGAATACGTTTACCCTGTTTAGGTTCTTTGATTTTAGCAGCCGGATTTTTGGGAATATGACCTTCCTCGTGTGACCAACGAAAAAATGATTTAATAAATCGAATTCGATGAGCCCAACTTGATGGCTTTAGTCGTTCGCTTGATTTTGCTAAGTATCCTTTTAGTTGATCAGTCGTTAATGACTCAATATCCACATTATTAAAGTGTTGAATCAGCAGCTTTGATTGGAGCTTATATGCATTTAATGTCTGAGGAGAGAATCCTTCAATCCTTTTGTCCGATTGATATAATTCCCAGGCTTTTGATAATAACAAAACATTTTCCTCCTTTTCGGTTATATTAGAGGAATTATTGACCTGATTATAGAATTGGAAACGTGGTATCGAAGTAACGATGCAGGTTACTTAAATAAACTCAGATGATATATTTATGTAATAACGGTAAAAGTGAGGGAATTATGGAAATAGGACAAGAGAAAATATATAACGAAGCATTTGCTGAAAAAGGTTTGAATAATGTAATTCTTTGGGATGTACAAAACATAAAGGATGGGCAACTAATAAGAGTAAAATTTATTAGCAAAAGTTCGCAACATAGACAAGGATTATGGTTGCGTACAGACGAGGGAATTGTAATCCCAGAATTAAGTGTTGAAATATTTCCAAGTGTTACGCTTTGGGAAGATACAGCACCAAAAGAAGTAATTTGTAAATGCTTTAGTAAAAACGGTAATTTAAGTGTTTATAATATTTGGGATAAGGGCAATGGAAGCCAGTCACAAGGGTATACATCGGGTATGATAATTGATGAACGGGACGATGGTATTTTAATTTATAAGTGCAACGATTATGGTTTTGAAACTGACTTTACTGATTTAGTATTTTCTATTGAGAAATTATAACGTGCTTCTTCAACTAACAGGGGCATTAGTAAAAAAATCAAAAGGTGATTAATTATGAGAGTACAAGTCAAACTGAAAAATATTATCGAGGAAATGGAAATACAGTTTGAAGAATCACGTTCACTACTAAATATTAAAACGGGTGAAATAGTGTTAGTGACATCGGAAGACTTGAGAGCTGCTGAAGACGAAAAACCATTTGAACATTTACCTGAATGGGAACGTGAAAATAGAATGGTTGCAATCGATGTGGTTGAAAACTTTGAAAATTATATAGAATTACCTACTAAATATGATGTGAATGAATATGAGATAATGGAAAACTTTTGCCTAACTTTAAGTGAACAACGAAAGCAAGAATCCTTATTAAGGGCAATTAGGGGAAAGGGAGCCTTTAGAAGATTTAAGGGAAAAATTACAGATTTAGGAATAGAAGAACAATGGTATTCATACCGAGACGAGTGTTTTAAACAAATTGCGATTGAATGGTGTCAGGAAAATAAAATAGACTTTATTGAATAGAAACGACAAGGGTGATTACTAAAAATAAAAGGCAATCACCTTTTGTTATTGAACTAAAGGACAGTTTAGTGCAATAAAGAAAAATATGCTTTAATAAAACTAATGAAGTACAGGGAGTGAAAATAATGTTTTTCTTTACTGTTGATGAGGATATTACACTAAAATTATTAACCAAGCAAAATGCTACTGAACTATTTTGTAGATAAGAATCGTGTTTTTTTAAGAGAATGGATTCCGTGGGTTGACAGTAAAAAGACTGTTGAAGACTTTCAAAGTTCAATTGAAAAATGGGGAAATAAATACATATCCAATACTGCAATTAATAATGGAATCTTCTTTAAAGGAGAACTTGTAGGAATGGTGGCTTTTCCAGAAATAGATTGGAAGGGAAAGAAGACAAGCTTTGGATATTGGTTATCACCTGATTTTGAAGGGAAAGGCATAGTAGTAAGATGTGTAAAAAAGTTAACAAATTATGCCTTTAAAACCTTAAATCTAAACCGGATTGAAATAAGCTGTGCAGAAGATAATTTAAGAAGTAGGGCATTACCTGAAAAACTTGGCTTCATTAAGGAAGGCATTTTACGTGATAATTACTACTTAAATGGGAATTTACATAATTTAATTGTTTACAGTTTATTAAAAAATGACTGGGAAAAAGCTACGGACAATTAGTATGTTAACAATTGTACTTAAACAAACGGGCCGTTAGTTGAAGAACAATTAACCAATTTTAAGGCTATGGCTAATATCTTAGTTATTCCATAATCGGTCGCATTATCGAAAGATGATCGCGCCTATTTTATGTTTGGGACAGATTATTGGATAACAGGTTTATATAATTTGGTAAGGTGAAGAGATTGTGATAGTTATCGCTTAAGCTGACACCCATTAGTTTAATAAGTAAGTGGGTTTTTATGGTAAAATCTTAAGTGGAATTATAAACGGTTCATTAAAACGTTTGGATTGGAGTTCATTGATGAGGTTTATGAGATTTTTTGTAAAAGCAGGATTATTTATTTTAATGCTTTGCTACTTATTTGTTCTTTCAAGATTAGTTCTTTTCAAATTTCTTGGAATACAAGATATTATTAGCCATTTTACTTTTAGTTACGAGGGTAGTTACTGGACACCTAATTTTATCCCTTTTAAAACCATAATTTATTATTTGTTCTTAGCAGATATAAATTTCAATATTCGAGTTGAAAACTTAGGTGGGAACATTGTTGGCTTTTCACCATTTGGCTTTATATTGCCTTTATTATCAAAAAGATTTCAAAGCTTTAAAAGAGTAGTAATAGCAACTTTTTGTTTAAGTTTAACATTTGAAATCATCCAACTTGTGTTTAAATTCGGCAGTTTTGATGTTGATGATTTAATTTTAAATACCCTTGGTGGAATGTTAGGGATATTGCCTGTTTATCTAGTTAGCTTATATATAAATTACAAAAAAAGACAACCAAACATTACTTCAAAAAACTATTAATGAAGTTTAAAATAATCTTCTTCTTCAACTAAAGATACAGCTTTAGTAAAAAAACTAAGTTTTATTTTTGAAGTCAATTTTCATTTACCACTATTCAGCAAAAGGGCGCTTTTCCGGAGCAAGAAAAGCGCCCTTTTTTATGAATTGGGCCATTTAATTGAATAACATATCATGAAGAAAATCGTTATGGTGAAGGGTTTGTGAGGATTTTCACTTAAACTACCATGGAAGAACGGATAAATTTATTATTAGGCGAATTATTTATCGTTTCATAAATATAAAAAGGGCAAATTCCCCCAAATTATAAAAAAAGAGTATTTTTATAGAATTATCTTTTTAGAGTTACATTACAAGGAGGAATCTCAATATGCTGGAAGGATTAATTAATTATGGGATACTGGCAATAATTTTCGGTGTTGTATTTTTTTTGCTTTTTACAAAGCTGGAAAAAAACAGAATAAAAAGCAGTCCTTTTTCTCTATTTCTTTGGGGATTAATTTGTTGGTGTTACCTCTTTCTTTGTTTATAGGTGTAATGGCAACCGACTCAGGCGATGAGTCTCTTTTCTGGAATGGTTTTTTGTTTATACAAGCGATTCCATTACTTATTCTGTTGGTTAGTATAGTCATTAAAAAGCAGTAGAAGATAACGAATGGGCAGCTTAAACGGAACAGGGAGTTGCAGTGTTAGCAGCTCTTTCTTATTGAAAGGGTGCGTTAGTTCAAGAACAATTAATCAATTTTAAGGCTAAGGCTAAATCTTAGTTACTCCACGAACGGGCGCGATTCCAGAGAATGGATCTACGCTTTTTTTGCATGAAAGGGCCATTTAATGGAATAAGAATCTTAAGCAAAATTGAATATTTTTGATAACATCGGTATGAAATTTGTAAAGGATTGCACTTTAATTATAGGGGGCAGTACTTGAAAAATGGTGACGTTTATCCTTTATTCAAGTAACGAGGATCCAAAAAGAAAAAAACGAGTGAGACAAATAGATCCCCACTCGTTTATCATTAAATTTCATCAAAAAAAATGTGAATGGATATGCAAAAAGATTATAATCCATTTACAAAAAAAGTGGGTAAAAGATAATTCAAAGTGCCTTAAACAATTAAAACTTAAACAGCATAGTGCAAATTTGCCATCCTGTCCCAACTGACCAGAAAAAGAGGTGATCTCCACGTTTGATTTTTCCTTGTTCTATCCCTCGATAAAGAGCAAGGAAAGGACTACTTGTTCCTGTATAACCAAATTCATCGCCTACATAAATCATTTTATTCATATCTTCTTGTAATTCTTCTTGAATTAATTGGATGTTTTTATAAGAGAATTGAGAGAGACAATAGGCAACAATATCTTTTTTAGTAAGGTTATGTTTTTTTATCATTTCTTCCATAGACTCTACTGCCGGTTTAACAACGCAAGTTCCATCAAAAGGAATCCATTTAATATGGACATCAGTATTTTTAATATCCTTGTTATAAAGATTGGATAATCCTACAGCAGGGAAAAGAACATTTTTTGCTTCTCTGGAATCTGAATAATACTGAGAATCAATAAACCCAACCTTATCTTCCACTTTTTCCAATATTACGGCAGAAGAAGCGTCTCCATAATTGGAAAAAGTGATTTCATCATCCGGGTTACAATTAATAGAATTGTAATCTGATCCGATAACTAAAGCATATTTGATCTGAGGATTTCCCAACATATAACGGCAGGTTTGTTCTACAGCTACAACCATTCCTGCACAATTAGAATTAGAATCCATACAGATTGTTTGGTTCTTTCCCCGAAGAGCTTGATGAATTAGCATGGCATTTGTCGGAAAAGTATATTCAGGTGTTTGAGTGGAAAATACAATCATATCTATATCATTGCTAGTTAAACCAGATTTTTTTAACACTCTTTTACTCGCTTCTAATCCCATCGTAAAACTGTTTTCTTTTGGATCATCAATAATATAACGTTTGTCCCTACCCATTATTTCTAAAAAATGGGTAATCTCCTTCTTTTGTTTCCGAAAGTGATCGATATAAAATTGATTTTCTACCACTTTATTTGGATGGTGAATTTCTACTTCCATAATTTTAATATTTGTCATTAGTTTCTTCTCCTGATCAAAGTCTTTTATTTTGAGAATCGATTCATGTTAGTCAAAAATTAATAATCTCTCGATAAAAAGAAACAAGACCTCTCAAGTGAAAAGTCTTGTTTACATATTTTTTATTGGTCATACTTCTACAATTTCAAAATTTTTAAGTTGTGTATTACGAGCAATACGACTTAATTGCATTTTTAGAATAGGATTTTTTTTAATTTTAAAAGAAACCTTGCTGAAACCGCTCTCTCGATACATCTTATAGCATTGTTCCAACATTGGAACTACATCTGGGTTTGTAACATTTAGTTCAGTGCAGTCCAAATCAATTATGTATTCTGTTGGTTTAATAGTAGCAGTCCTTGTTTTGTATTGATTAATAAAATTTAATGCATCTGTTTCATTGAATGAACCCGCAACTGTTACATCAAATACTTTTTTTGATTGGTTAATCCTAAAATTAAAATTTCCCATTACTTATCCTCTTTTCCTAAAATGTAAAATTTTATCACTATTATATAAAAATAATATATAACTATAGTAGTGTTTTAATGAGCATTTCAACCTATTTATTTCCCAAAATCTACCATTTCTATCTTAAATTTTCTTTTACTGATTAAATTTCCTGTTTTTTATTTAAAAAGGAACTCCGCTATGTAATCAGAACAGATTTCTAAAACAATCTCTTTCCCTGATTCATCTAAAGATTGGTATGAGCAGCTCATAGAACTTGGGAATGAATATCGACAAGAATTGCTGTCTATTCGGGATTCAGTTGAAATAATGACTGAAACAGTGCCAAACTCCTGATAGACTTCAATTAATTGAGAATATATACCGAATTCTTATTAATGCTGGTTTTGGGTCAGAGGATGTTCCAGCTAGTGCCAGTTTATTTAATAATGATATTCTTTCATTTGTAAGAGATGAAATGATACAGGTTCATATAGCTAATATCCAAGGATTAGAGGTTAATGAAGCTTTTGAACAGGCAAGAAAAATGTTTAAGTCTTTGTCTGTGAATAAATATCCATCATTAGTTAAACTTGCTGATTATTCAGTATCCGTAAAAAGTGATAAACAATTTGAATTTGGTCTTCATGTTTTATTAGATGGACTTAATAAACGATTAAAGCAATAACTTATTAAAGCACTTCTGTTATTCCAGAATCGGGCGCAATTCTGCAGCAAGAATTACGCTCTTTCTTTAGGTTAAGGACCAGATTATGGAATAACATATAGTAATGAAAATTAAAATATATTCATTTTAGATAAAAATGAGTAACCTCCCAATCATAGGGAAGATTGGGAGGTAAGTCTGTTTTTGCCGAAATATTATTTTTTTACAGCATGGATGTAATGAATAGTTTCGAATGCAGACAAATAGTCTGTACGATTGCGAAAGAATTGATTATTAATAGTAACAGGTGATAAATGTTCATAAATGAGTAAACCTGAGTTTTCTAACATTTTCTCCATTTCATCATAAGTAAAACATGATTTCATTGGCTCACCACTAGCTGAGGCCATTTGAACCATATTTTGAACTCGATTAGACATTCCTTTTTCTTCAAAAAGTTTGTCGTCTGCATAATCAAAAACTATAGAACTTCCTGATGGAACTTTAGTAAATAATTTATTAATCAAGTTAGCATTTTCCTCTTTTGTTAAATAATAAGAAACACCTAAAAGACTAAAGAAAGTTTTTTTGTTAGGCATAAAACCTTCTTCAACAAGATTTTGAATAGTCAATTCTTTGGTGAAATCCATTGAAACAAAATGAAGATTATCCGAAATATGATAATTACCATTTGCTAACCTTATCTTTTTAAAGTCTTGTGTGGCAGGGTAATCAACTTCGAATATTTCTAAAACGTCTTTTAATTCTGGGTGCCGAAAACAAAAAGTATCTAATCCAGCTCCTAGAATGACATACTGTTTAACACCTAGCAACATTTCATGAAATAATACATTTTCGCAATAGGCAGCACGTGCTAAAGGAGTTGGAGAAAGTTGGACTTGTGTAATCCATTTTAAAATTTCATCTGGCTGATCGTGAAACCTCTTTTCAATTTCATGATTAAAGAATTGAATTCCATTAATCATGTTCTCACGAATATCTGCAAATTCTTTTTTGGTAATTAAATCTTTTGCAATAATATCATCAAAAATTTTGGGTGTGTCATATTTGCTGTGGTATGCTCGACCAAAGGCTGATATTAAGGAAGTTAAACTTGATTCATTTTTCTTCATACATTATTCCTCCCATATAACAAAAATAAGATTCCCCTGGCCAGGAGAACCTTATTATACACACAAAAGTTTTAGCTGTAAATTATAGCATAAATAAACTTTCTTGTCAACAAAAAACGTTTTGTTTTATATTAAGTAATAAATTCCTTTGCAGTAAATTAAGATATTTTTATATATTATGGTAGAAATTCTATTTTAAGTAATAAAGAATATTGCTCAGCAATCGGGCGCACTTATTTAATAGAGGGTGCCCTTTTTGAATCTGGCTATTTTTACTGAATAACAAAGACTTTCACTTAACGGTTCAGGATTGTTAAATAAAGATATTAAAATATTGTGGGAATATAAGGTAATTCAACGTATAATAATATAAAATCCTTTTGTAAAGGACGATGAATTTTTTGAAGATATTTACCAGTTTTCTTCAATTCATTTTTCCAATTTTAGCAATCCTTTGTTTAACAACAGGCTTCTTTGGCTCCTACACCTTCCAGTTCTCACTTGGTTTTTTATTAATTGGTTTCTTCCTTTCAACTTTCTTAATAATTTCAAAGAAAATAATTTTATGGGGAATGATTAATATCTTTCTAACCATTTTTATTATTATAGGTGGAGTAATTATCTTCTTCAGAATGATTTCATCGGGTGTTTAAATGTGAAGGTTACTTTTACTTATTCAAAAATAAAGACTATCGAATCTTTCATCTAGACTAACGGGGTGTTGGTAGAAAATTAATTGATCGATTTTAAGGTTGAGGCCATATAATAGTTATTCAATTATACCAGCTAATATAAGTCAACACTTTTGGCTTAATATTGATTTCTAAGTAATGTTACAATAAAAAGGGCATGACAAAGAGACTCCAAAACAGCGATTTGAAGTTTTTGTAATTGATGTAATTATTAGGTAATTACTATGCTGTGAAACTCTCTTTATGCTTGAGAATGGCATAAATCCAATGTAATAGCTTGTTGGCGCAGGCTATTATCGCTACTTTGTGAGGTTTTCCCTCACTTCTTTTTTTGTCGTAAAACTCTCTAATTTTCGTGTTTCGATTATTCGTTAGTCCACACTGAACGGCTGTATATAAAGCTTGTCGTAGCTTGGAAGATCCTCTTTTCGTGATGCGGTTTATGGCAGCTGTAAACTTACCTGATTGATAAATCCTGGGATCAATTCCTGCATAAGCGACTAGCTTTTTAGGGTGACTAAACTGCCTGATTTCTCCGATTTCGGAGATGAGTGTAGCCGCAATCTTACATCCTACTCCCGGTATGGAACGGAGAAGCTCGTACTCTTCAAACTGCATGGCCAATTCATCAATCTCTTGTTCTAGGATGGATAGAAACTCTTTTTGTTGAAGAAGCATTGGAATGTACATCTTTAAGGTCACTAAATGGCTCTGATATAGGATTTTCTTAAATGGGTTTCGTTCAGCTGCTTCTTTAAGCTTATTTGCTTTATCCCAAAACCATGTATACGAACGTTTTCCTCCTAGACTATGCATCACACTTGCTATTTCATCTGTTGTTGCCTTTAAAACGATGTCGGAAGTAGGATATAAAAGCAAGGTCTTTAAAGATACCTGTGAATATAAATTCCCAAACACGCCTTTATATTCAGGAAAAACTTGATCTAGGATTGTTTGAAACTGTAGCTTTAACTGTACGTAATTACGAGTTAATGAATCATGTTGTCTAGATAAATTACGTAAGTTCATGGTTTGAACATTTTTTCGGTGGAATGTTTCTAGATCTTCTTTGTAGTAGAGTTCGCATAAATGTCGAGCATCAGCTGGGTCTGACTTAACCTTTCGAAGGCTACTTTTTTTAGTTTCGTAAGAAACCACTGGATTCACTAAATAGTAGGTTATCCTCCTTTCCTCAAGATACTGAAGTACAGGTTCATGATAGTGCCCAGTAGATTCAAAAATGACCACAGGATCTGCTTCAGCGTTCAATTTGACCTCCTTGTAAAATACATAAAAATCACGTAAACCATTGATATCATGCTTAAACTTAAAGGTTTTTCCAAAAGGGTGCTTTCTTGCCAAGAAAGCTTGGACTTGGCTTTCTCCTTTTGCGACATCCAGACCAATGACTGGATCCATACTTTATCACATCTCCTTTTACTGTATTTGCCGGCAGCCCCTCACTATCTTGTAGTTTCATAGCTTCGCTTGTTATTCGGGGTCAAAGCCCCAACCAGCCTCAAACATGTTTCTACAAGTAGGGGGTGGACAGTATAATGGACGGGATCCTTGTCCCAAGGGCGCTAACGTCCTACCCCGGCTACCTAAAGAATAACCTATTAAAAATAGGCCAACCAGAAATACATTCTGGATGACCTTATAATACGAAAGGGCGCTATCCTTGAACTGAAGTGACCCCAAAAAGTTAGACACTATATTAAGTTAAGCAGTTATGGAGGATTGAATTCGGTATTGTACCGGACTCAATCCTTTTAGTTTCCCTTTAATACGTTTGTGATTGTAGTATTCGATATACAGTTCAAGCTCACGCTTGAAGTGACCCATACTCTCAAATTCTTGTAGATATAATAGCTCAGATTTTAATAGACCAAAAAAGTTTTCAATTACTGCATTATCTAAACAGTTACCTTTACGAGACATACTTTGGGTAATACCATGTTGTTTTAAAGCATAAGAGTATTGTTTCATTTGATAATGCCAACCTTGATCCGAATGTAATACTGGGGCATCTCCTTCAGATAGGCAGGTGACAGCTTTGTCTAACATTTTTGATACAAGTTCATACGTAGGACGACTTTGAATATTATAGGCAATAATCTCACTATTATATAAATCTAGTACAGGGGAAAGATATAACTTCTCACCAAATAAATGAAATTCTGTTACGTCCGTTACCCACTTTTCATTTGGTTTTTCCGCAACAAAATCACGTTGAAGAATGTTTGGTGCAATTTTGCCTACATTTCCTTTATAAGAACGGTATTTTTTCATGCGAACAAGAGATTTTAAACCCAATTCCTTCATAAGTCTTTGAACGGTTTTATGATTGATCAGGAAGCCTTGATTACGTAATTCTAAAGTTATACGACGATAACCATATCTTCCTTTATGGTTGTGGTAAATAGTAGAAATCATCGATTTCATTTCGGCATGTTTATCAGGTCGGTCAAAGCGACTTATCCAGTAATAATAAGTGCTACGCTTGATTCCGGCTAGCTTTATTAACTCTTTTACACTAAATTGATTCCTTAGTTCAAAGACTACTTGCGCTTTGTCTTTCGTTTTAATATTTCCTTTTCTTGAACTAAGGCATTCAACTTTTTTAAATAAGCATTCTCCATACGTAAACGTTCATTCTCTGCTTGTAATTTCTCTAAAGAGCCTTCTTTAAAGAGCTGATTCTTGGTTTCTTTCTGGTTGTCTTTCTTCAATATCGGACGCCCCTTTTTCTTAAAAATTAGGGAGTCTACACTATCATTTTTAAGACTAATTTGCCATTTTCTAATTGTACCTGGAGAAGGTAAATTAAACTCTGCTGCAGTCTCTAAAGAAGACAACCCGTTCTCGTTCATAAATTTAAGTATGTTTAGTTTATCTTCAAAAGTGTAACGTGTATAGCTCTTTTTAAAAGCTTCTAGTCCATGAATTTGATACTTTTTTATCCAGAAATTAATGGTTTCATTATTAGTTAAATTGAGAGATTTAGCAATAGAATTAAGGCTTTCTCCACCATTTTCGTAACGAAAAATGGCATCTAATTTTTGTTCAAGAGTAATTCTTGCCATAAAAAAGGCACCTCCAAAATGTTAGATTCGTGTCTAACATTTGGGGTGCAGTTCAAACAAGGATAAGCGCTCATTTTCCTTATTAGGGCTATATTCTTAAATAACACATTTAAAGAAAATCTTTGTGGGTAAAGATGTTGTGAGGATTTTCACTTAAAGGGTGCTTTACTTAAAAAGGCTGCCAATAACGGCAGTCTTTTTCTTATTGAGCTCAAGGACCATTTATTTCAAGATAAAAAAGACAGTATATTGACTAATTTGCAGAATATGATACTATAAGTTTAGACAGTATAATGTCTAAACTGGAGGTTAAATATGGATATATACAGAGAACTTTTTTTAATGCAGCAAACTTACGCTACTTTATTTTCTCTTGCAAATAAAATTCAGGTAAAAGGTGACAAATCCCTTGAGCTCTTAACATCAAGACAGTATATGGCAATGGTGGCAATTGCTCATTTACCTGAAGATGATACAACATTGAACAATATTGCAAGAAAATTAGGAACTACAAAACAGAGCGTAAAACAGTTAATTACAATTATAGAAAATAAGGGTTACGTTAACATAGTACCCAGTAAGAAAGATAAACGTGCGATTAACGTAAAAATTACCGACATTGGAAAAAAGGTATTGCTTGTTGTTTCAGAACAAGGAATCTTCTTTTTGGAGGAACTTTTTAAAAAGTTATCAACAAAAGAATTGGAAATAATGTGGGGCCTTTTAAAGAAACTTTATAGTTTTGACGGTGAAGAACACGACGGGTTTGAAGAAGATGGTAACTTAAAAATGGATGAAGATAACAATGAATTACAATTGAGAGTAATGAAGGAGTTTGAGAGACGAAGAATTCAAGCAATTAATGGTGAAATAAAATATGAAAAATAAATGGGATAGGCTAATTTATCCTGAAAAATATATATCAATCCTTTGAAACTTTTTTAAAATGAAGGATATCCAAAGGGAGAGCAATCATTATGTTTGAAATCAGTGATGAAATATTACGATTAATTAAAAAGACCTGTAGAGGAAAAAAACATTTAAAATTAACTGTTGGCTATTTAACAAACAATAATTCTGTAATAAAAATTTATAATGAAAACGGTGAACTTGATTCATCAAAAAAATATCATTATGAAATTGGATCTATTACAAAGACTTTTACTGTATCTTTGCTATCAAAATATGTATTTGAAAACAAGTTGTCAATAAACGATTCAATACAAAAATATATAGAAGAACTTAAGGAAGACGAGTATTATCCCACATTGCTCCGCCTTGCTACTCACTCTTCTGGATATTCAGCAAGACTGCCATTAAATAAACGGGAACATTTTAACCTAATTTTAGGTTTGATTATTGGTGGTGGTGATATGAATAAGAATAATCCGTTAAATATGGATTTTAACAAAATGAAAATGCTAATTGAAAAAAATAAATTGAAAGAAGCAGATTATTCATGGAAATATTCAAATTTCGGTATGTCACTTGTTGGGTATGGATTGGGGATTGTATCGGGCAGGGGATATTGGGACACGATGAATGACTTTCTTCATAATGAACTTGGACTAAGCGATACATATTTAGGCACATCAAATAATATTTTACATGGTTATGACAGAAAAAATAATGATTGTGGCAACTGGAAATGGAACAAAGAAAATCTTATAGCACCTGCGGGTGCAATAAGTTCGACTGCTGATGATTTACTTAAATATGCAAAAATAAATATTTACGAAGATAAACCATATTTGTCTCTTTGCCATAAAAAACATGGAAATGGAACAAAGAAGTATGATATGGGTCTTGGTTGGTTACTCTTAAAGAAAAACAACAATGTTATTTTGCATGGCGGTGGAACATGATGCTTTAGTTCATTTTTAGGGATTGATAAAGAAAAGAAAGTTGCCTCCATAGTTCTGGCCAATTACAGATTAGGTATTAATGATGATGAAAATATAGGAATTTCCTTATTAGAAAGTCTACAGAAATCAAAAGATATATAAGAATTGCCAACAAAAAAATGGTGAGATTTAATCTATCATGTATCACCTTATTCCTTTAATTTGTAAAAAGAAACTTATATATGTTCTTAATAATGTGTAAAGCGAAAAAGAATTGTGAAGCAATCACTTAGAGGGCAATTTTCCTAAATTAGGAACTAAATAAAGGGAGAGATTAAATGTTTCCTACATTAGAGACAGACAGATTAGTCTTACGAGAATTAACAAATGAAGATGCAGAGGGCATTTTTGCTTGTTTTTCTAACGACGATGTAACACGTTTTTACGGATTAGAAACATTAAAAAGTATAGAAGAAGCAGAAAAATTCGTAGATTTCTTTTCAAAAAACTATAGTGAAAAAAGAGGCATTCGATGGGGCATTGAGCGAAAAGGAACCAAAGGTATAATTGGAACTATTGGCTTCAATGCTTGGTCTCCAAAGCATAAACGTGCTGAAATTGGTTACGAAATTCATCCAGAACAGTGGAGAAAAGGTTACACTTCAGATGCAGTATCTAAAGTTCTTTCATTTGGCTATGATGTTATGGGCTTAACCCGTATAGGTGCCGTTGTATTTATTGAAAATGAAGCATCGAATAAATTATTAGAAAAGGTTGGTTTTCAAAAAGAGGGAATTTTAAGAGACTATATGTACCAAGATGGAAAAGCATATGACACATATGTTTATTCCCTCCTTAGGAAGTAATCTTCCATATACAAGGGGGCCTAGCCTATATCTTACTTACAAAATAATCTTCCGGAATAGGGCACATTTCTGTAACAAGGATCAGTGCTCAATTGTTTTGTAATAATAAAGTTTTAAAAAGCGTGTCATGATGTGAAAGCACTATGGAACGCTAATTTTTTTGAAGGTGTTTGAGAAAACAATGGGGAATAATCTATAGAGGTTACAAATTTCGGAATAGGGAGGAAATTCAAATGAAGCCTCATGCATTACAATTGTATGATTATCATGTATGGGCAAATCAAAGAGTTTTTGAGCACTTAAAAGAACTGCCACAGGACATTTACCATAAGGAGATTCAAAGTGTTTTTTCTTCCATATCAGAAGTGTTAGCCCATATTTACGCTACCGATACTATATGGTTATCGGTCATGTCCGGTGATAGCTTTGATGAAATTGCAAAATCAAGGACACAACTGAGGGAGTCCACAAAAGGAAAAAGTATGGATGAAATACAGAGGCTGTTCTTTAACTTATCCGAGCGATATAAAGCATTTTTCGATCGTCAAGAGAACCTTGATCAATCAATTTCCCCAGAGCATCCTGCTTTTGGTCGGCTGGAAACCAATTTTTTTGAATTGGTACAGCATGTTGTTAATCATGGAACGTATCATCGTGGGAATATAACAGCTATGTTGCGACAGTTAGGGTATCCTGGGGTAATGACTGATTATGTTGTTTATTTGTATGCGATGAATACAAAAAAATAGCATTTTTTCTAACTGCCTATAATCCTTACTTATGTTAAATATATAGAAATAGAGAAATATGTTTCTTATTCCGTAACCGGGCGCAATTCTGTAGCAAGAATTGTGCTCTTTCTTTAGGTTAAGGGGCATTATATGGAATAACACTTATTGAGCAAACTGGGGTTGAAGAAAGAATGTTATAATAAATTTCATTATTTTACTGTTTTGCATTGGAGGGACTTAACTTGGAAATTAGAATAGCAAGTAAAGAAGATTATAAGGGCGTATCAAGAGTTTATGTTAATAGTTGGAGGACTACTTATCGTGGTTTAGTACCTGACGATTATCTGGACGAATTATCGTACGAAGATGCAGAAAAAAGATGGACTAATTTTTTAAATAACGAAAATGAACCTTTTATTTATGTTGCAATTAATGATACAGGGAAAATTATAGGCTTTGCATCAGGTAAAAGTATTGATGAGAATAATTTTGATGGAGAACTATATTCGCTTTATCTCTTACAGGAATGTAGAGGATTAGGTGTTGGTAGGCAGCTTGTTTCAGCTATTGCTAAGCATTTTAAAGAAAAAGGTATTTATTCTATGATGGTTTGGGTAATGAAACAGAATAAATCTGGACTTGGTTTTTATGAACGTATGGGAGGAAAAGAATATATTCATAGGACTAGTACGTTTGGAGGATCCGTAGTAGAGGATGTTGCGTATGGCTGGAAGAATATTTCAGAATTATGTATTGAGTAAGAGTAACAAAGATTTACATATGCGGCTTTAGTAAAGTGATCTTTTCAAATTTCATACTTTCGTTATTCAAGAATAGGGCGCTTTTCTGAAATAAGGAAAGCGTCTTTCTTCATGAAAAGGGCCAAATTGTTGAGGAACTAGCGAAAACAAATGGAAATTTATGATGATCGTAGATTGTGGAGTTTTGTACTTAAATTAACATCTCAGGAAAGTTAAATAAAGGTTATATATTTTCTTTAAGTAAAAAGCTATGTTAAACAATATTGTTGATTAGGGCTCATTCGTGTAAAATCCCGTAATTAGCCCTAATAAACAGAGTTAAAGAACATAGTCTACTAAAAAATGGATTAGAAAATGTGCAATTTTGGTGATAAGTATTGTTATATACACCAGAATGATATAAAGTAAACTAATAGTATACTTTATATCATTATGGTGAAAGGGTTGTGTAAATGGGAGTATCTGAACGAAAACAAAAGGAAAAGGAAATTCGAAGGAACGATATTATTGAAGCGGCTGAACGAGTGTTTTTTACAAAGGGATATTCTACATCGACCATGGACGATGTAGCGAAAGAAGCAGAGTTTAGCAAACGAACGGTGTACGTTTATTTTAAAAGCAAAGAGCAACTCTATTTTGAAATTATGATTAGAGGATGGAAATTATTAAATACCATGTTAGAAGAAGAACTCAACACATTACTGGATGGGAATTCATTGCAACGATTAAGACAAATCGGAACAACTCTTTTTACATTTAGCCAGTTACAACCAAACTATTTTGAGGCAATTGTGGAATATGAAACGGGTGAACGAGATTTTGAAAAAGGGATCACCGATCAATCGAGAGAAGAATGCTATGCCGAAGGAGAGAAAATTTTCAGGTTTTTGATGACGACATTACAACAGGGAGTGGAGGAAGGTTCCATACGTAAAGACTTGGATCTTTTAAATACGGCAGTGATTTTATGGTCATCTACAATTGGAGTCTTTAATGTAGCGAAGAAGAAAGCTAATTATATCAAACATTATCACCATAGAAATTCCGAAGAGCTAATACCTGAAGCGTTTGAATTACTACTTACATCTATTAAAAATTAAGGATGTGATTGAGAAAAATGAAAAAGAAAGGGTTAAAGATGATTACTATGTTTTTCTTAACTTTTGCCATGATCATCGTAGGTGTTTTCTCTGCTTTAATGATAAAAAGTGGCATTTTTTCGACTACACATTATTTAGATCCATGGAAGACTACCTATTCACAACAATTTAAGGATATAAGAGTACGCCTTGCTGCCCATGGTTTACTAGCTGCGAATGGACATAATATGCAGCCATGGATTGTACGTCTGGATCATAAAGATGCGAATGTCTTTTACCTGTATGCCGATTCAAATCGGTTAGCTCCACAAGTGGATCCTTATGCTCGTCAAACGATGGTGACACAAGGGGCTTTTTTAGAATATGTGAAAGAGACAGGTGATCAATTAGGCTATCACACAGACATCGTTCTTTTTCCAAACGGCAATTATGATGAAGCGATCCTAAAAGAAAGCATGGATGCAAAACCAGTTGCAAAAATTTCTCTGACAAAAGTGGAACCAATAAATAATGAACTTTATCCATACATATTTCTTCCAGATACAAACAGAGGAGCCTATGAGACAACTCCATTAACGATAGCCCAAGTAAATAAGCTACAAGATATCTCTGATGCAAAAGGTGTGACATTAAAAATTTTTCAAGATCAAGAGAATTTAGATAGACTTGGTCAATACGCTATGGAAGGGGCTAAAATTGAGTCTGCTGTACATCGTATTAATGAAGAATCTGCAAATATTTTTCGGGCGAATGAGTATGAAAAGAACAAGTATAGGTATGGATTTTCATTGGAAGGGGAAGGAATTACAGGATTGAAGAAAAATGTGATGCAAGGAATGATCACCATGTTTCCTTCCATCAACAATGAGAAAGCATCAGCTGATTTGTTTGTGAAGTCCACACAGATTGCCGTGGAACATACACCAACCTATGCGATGATTATTACGAAAGATAATAGCCGTAGTAATCAGGTAAAAGCAGGTATGCTCTACAGTCGTCTCATATTGGAAGCACATAATATGGGCTTTGTGATGCAGCCGCCAAGTCAAGTGTTGGAAGAGTACCCAGAAATGAAGGACCCTTATACGAAAATCCATAAGGAATATGCATCAAATGGAAAAGTCATTCAAATGCTAGTTCGTATGGGGAAACCAACCGAAGTGGCTCAGCAAACCATGAGACGAGATGTCATGGATCTTATCAAGAACTAAGGGAGTATTGATAGCGAACATTGTTAGGTACTGTTCGCCATCTCAAGGAAATACGGTAACTGTTACAAGCAATTAATTTTGTGTAAATATAATAATTTCATCATCTTGTCAAAACAGATACTGATTAAGGCATGTGAGACCTCGGTCTCACACGCCTTTCTCTGGTTTTAAAGGATATCAAAAAACTGTTTAATTGGTACGAATGTTCTTGAAACAAAGGTAATTGATCAAATGATTGTCGGAAATAATAAAAAATTCCGCGTAACAACACGGAATTATCGGCGAAACAATTCTTAATAGCCACAGAATCTGATACCTTGGTTTAAAAAGGCTAATGCAGGAGAATAACAAAGGTTTTACATCCTAGACTAAGTGGTGAATATTTAGAGTAAGAAATGAATTCTTTTATTCCACAAACAGGCGCCATTCTTGAGGATGACGCTTTTTTTGCAATTTTAGGGCCGTATTGGAGCAACATATTTAAAGAAAATTGTTATTGGCGAAGAGATTGTGAGGATTTTCACCTAAACTATAGGGGCAGTTTACTTGAAGAAGGAATTGGGCGATTGTTAATCGAATTAAAGAAACAGTTTGCTTAAAGTGGGTGAAATTTTGTCAGATAGGAAATATGAATTATTAAATGCATTCCCAACAAATTTAGAAGATGATGTAATGGTGGTTTTACGTCAGATTAAACAAACAACCACGTTGGATTTTTCGTATTGTTTCGAGGTTAACATTTGTGAAAATTTGCTTATTATTCCTGAACGGATTTACTATAACGAACTTTCCTCAACACAATTAAATTCCTTTACGGTACAGCAACAAGTAATTTTGGCTTGTTTATTTACAAGGCATCACAATGGTTTTGTTAGAGAAGAAAATTTAAGAAAGATCATTCACCTAAGCAATCACTATATTTGGATTATTCCTTATTTAATTCGTTTAACGGGGGAATATGTAATCGAAATTTTACAGGTGATAAAATCCAATTTGGATAAAGTTAATAAAGTGAAAATAAAAGAATTCATTGTTGATAATCCAAAGTTTTTTAATACAATCGAAAGTCGAGTGTTGAGTTATTGGGATTGCTACTATCGGAATCTGTATCCTAATAAAGAGGATTATATCGGTTATGAAATCATTCAATATTTCCGTTCCTTATTCAAGTAGCGGGTGCATTAGTTGAGGAAGAAAATATGCTGAATAGAAAAAATAAAGCTGGGTTATAAAAAAACCGAGCTTTTTTTGATCATTAAAATCAAAATTCATTTAATTAACACCTGGTTGAAAAATTTTTTAATAATGTTCTATTTGTAAATTTATTATAGACAATTCAAAAATTTTTGATTACACTTGTAATATGAATACATGATTACAAGTGTAATCTAGGGAGGGGTAAGAATATGCAAGAATTGCCTAAAATTACTGAAGCAGAATTGGAGGTAATGAAAATTTTGTGGTACAAGTCCCCTTTGATAGCGAATGAAGTTATTCAAGAGCTAGAAAAACAGACAGATTGGAAACCGAAAACAATTCGAACATTACTTAATAGACTGGCTCAAAAGGATGCAATAGGAATTCAACAAGAAGAAGGAAAAGTGTATGCTTACTTTCCCCTTGTTTCACAGAAAGATTACCTACAAATAGAGACAAAATCTTTTATGAAACGTTTGTACGGAGGAGCATTTAAACCTTTATTAGTGAATTTTTTACAACAGGAAAAACTTTCTCGTGAAGAAATTAATGAACTAAAACGAATTCTTGACGAACAAAATCCAAATCCGGATAAGGACTAATGAAAGGAAAAATGCTATGAGTAACCTACAATATTATGTTGAGCCATTTTTTAATTGGGTGATAAAGACTTCCCTTTTTTGTAGTGTTTTGGTAGGAATTATTTTACTTGTTAAATTAACCCTTCGTGACAGGCTTCCTGTTAGATGGCATTACATCCTATGGCTTACCCTTATTTTTAGGCTGTTGTTACCACCTTTACCAGACGGTGTAAAGGTAGTGGATAATATCTTACCAACAAATAATCTCACCACTAATGTAACTCCTTCTATAATTGCCCAACAAGAATACATAACTGTTCAAAAACCACTTCCTTTTGTAGATCATAAGAATATCCAAGGTAACAATTACAAAAAACAACCTCTATCATTTGAACAAATTGCTTTTAGTGTTTGGCTTCTAGGAGTAATTTGTATCGGTGTTCTTACTGTGTTTATAAATGTGAGGCTTTATCTTTACGTTAAACGCAAATCTTTTATTACAGATTCAGAGGTATGCAATCTTTTTAATTGTTGCAAGGAAACCATGTCAATTAAAAAGAGAATCCCTCTAGTTTACTCTGGGAGAGTTTCAAGCCCGACCGTTTTAGGGTTTATCCGACCAAAATTTTTGTTGTCCCAAGATCATTTAAACATTTTAAATAAAACTGAATTAGAATTTGTTTTTTATCACGAACTAGCTCATATAAAGCGAAATGATGTGTTTGCAAATTGTCTTATGAATGTGCTTTTGATCCTACACTGGTTTAATCCCATTCTATGGTATGCCTATTTCCATATGCGTCAAGATCAGGAAATCGGGTGTGATGCACTTGCACTTACTTATATAAAACCAGAAAAGAAAATTGAATATGGCTATACTTTAATTAAATTAGTAGATGAGATATCAATTAGGTATCCAATTTCGTCTCTCGCAAATATGGCAATGGGAAAAGGAGTATTAAAAAGGAGGATCATAATGATTAAACAGTTCGAAAAAAAATCGTATCGATGGTCCCTATTAGGTGTATTTACTTTAGCCATTCTTTTAGCGTTCTCTTTGATTTTTGTTAACAAATCTTCATTAGTATCAGTTTATAAACCAGGTAAACAAAAAGAAAACTATCAAGTGATGATGAAAGACGATATTTTTAAAAAGATGCAAACTTCGTTCAATTATTTTAAAACTGCAAAAGGAAAAATGATATTACACTCCATTAACAATGGGATTGTAAGCACTAATGAAATTGATTATGAGGCTGTAAATAACTCAACACCAAGCGGGTACAATAAAGTGTTAACGACAAATACAAAAACAGGAGAAAAGTTAACAAACCTCACTTATTATAATCAAAATACTTATTGGGATATCAATAAAAGTAATTCAACATATAAGGAATCTGGTTATATACAGAAAGAAACTTTAGGGCGTACGGAAAGATTAACGGCAAATAAAGATAAATATAGTATTAATGTATATTCCGTAAGAGAATATCCGTTATTGGATGAGGCGAATTTTTATTTATTCCCATATGAAATAGCTAATACCTATCTTGACAATTCAGTAAAATGGAAAATTGAAAAACAGAATGAAGAGATATTAGGACACAATACACTCGTAATAAAGGGTGAATTAGATCAAAATCTTTCTACATCTTTTCGTTTTTGGGTTGATAAGGATACAGGGATCTTGGTTAAGTATGAGACATACAACAAAGATGGCAAAGTATTAAGTTACCTTGACCCAAAAGAACTAACTATTAATGGGTCGATTGATACTAATGAACTTAAACCAAACTTAAAAGGTTTAAAAAGGTAATGATTGAATAACAGGAAAGATTGTAAGTAAATGCACAAAAAACAAACGGATGTGTCTCTACAATAATTAGAAACGCTTTTTGCATTACCGTTTCAGAATAGCAAATATAACGGATGTGAAGAAGATAAATGTTATAATTCCGAAATTAAATTAAGATAAAAGAGATAATGCCCTAATTAGAAAGGTGCGATTAAATGGCTTTAACAATGATAATTTTACTTATCATATTAGTCGGCATAATAGAGAGCTGGATTTATGGTAAGGAAGGTGTAATAAAGATAATCGTACCTATAATGATTTTATCGTTAGCGAACTTCTTGCTTGTATATGGAAAAATATTGGTGGGTGACAATTTTTCAACTATTATATTTTGCTTATCCTCGATTCCTCTAATCATCGTTTCAGGTATATGGTTGCTTGTTGTTTGGATGAGGAGTCCTAAAGAAAAAGGCAACAATAGAAAAAAGATAGCAATTGTTTTTAGTTTATTAATTACATTTGTGATCTTATTTATTCCACCACTTAATCATGAAGATAAATTCAATATGTATAAAGAAGATTACTTCGCAGTTTCTGATGCAATCTTTCAAGCATATGATCAGGAGAAGCTTCCAATGGGAAAACAGATCAATACATCTGAATTAAATAGATTTGAAGATATTTTCCCAAAAACTATTATAAATAAAATGAAAAAATTGAATGACTCTGCTGGTGTATATGCATATATAGTAGCGGATAAAGATGTAATTTATTTCAGTTTTGGTGCTACATTTCAATCTATAGACGGAATTGCTATTTGTCGTAATAATAAAGACCCTTCTAGAGATACAGCACTGAAAGCAAGATTCTTTGATCGTAATACTGAATTCACCTATATAACAGATAATGTTTATCAATTTTTTGACGGATTGTAATTAAATTACCAAGAAAATTTTTCATCATCAACTATAAAGGAGACTTAATTGAGGAACGAACCATAGATATTAAAGTGGAAACTTCCTAATAGCTATAAAAAAAGGACAAAATACTATTTAATAAAAGGAATTACTTTCGAAAAAGATATTGCCATCCAAGAACAAGATGGACGGTATAGAAAAGCGATTAGAGACGGTAAATATGGAGGAAAATTATTCAGTTCTTATTAAGCTAAACCAGCTAATAGAAATTCCTTATTATTCCATTAAGGAGTGCTTTCCTGAAAGGATGAGCGCTTATTTTTATTTTAGAGCTATATTTCTAAATGAATGATTGTGGAACTATTAGGAACTTGGGATAATTGTTATTAGGTTAGAGGGGAGTTATTTCCAAATGAAGTATTTCATAAAATTAAATGTGTTCAGTATTTTATATGCTCTTATGATATTTTTTCCTATCCAACTTATGGGTAATGTTTATAGGGTAAGCAGATTAACTGGTTGGAATATTGGTACTGTAAATACTTTAAGTGGTGTAACTATTGTTGGTGGATTTATATTTGGGACAATCCTGATCATTTACCTTACAAAAAAGTGGATGAAAGGTCGTAAATCCAATTTCTTGACAACTATCCTTTGGATTCCTTACTTTGTTCTTTTTATATATATAATCGCATCTCTATTCCCAATAACATATGGAGGGGATGCTCCTAATCCTGTTACAGGCTTTTTTGTGATAGTAGGTTTAATAGTTTTTCCCTTTTATATTTTAATTATCAATATCATTAGTTTACCATGTAATGACGATAGGAATAAAAGTATAGCCAACATACAATAAAACGATATTCAGCAATAGGGCGCAAACCTGAAAAAGAATTGTGCTCTTTCTTTATGTTAATTGCTACGTTGTTGGGTAAGAAGGAATTTGATAAAAGTTGTTGAATTAATAATAATCTTGTCAAAATATTGGTTTTGGCTTGTAAAAAAATAACTTTGAATAGTGATCAATCTAATCTTTATAGATAAATTTGATCTTTTGATCATTATTTTTTTCTGATACAGGAACAACAGGAACTCGAGATTTATTTGGTTATACAAAATTAAATTACATGGAATCATGTTAACAATGGTAATACTTTTTTCTTTTTCGAGTAACGGTTGCAAGTTGGATAAATAAATATGGTCAAATAAGGGGTAAGGTAGTTGAGTGTACAAATAATAATTGTTTTAATATTAAACTTTATAATATCTTTTATAGGAACATTAGCATATTCAGTAAGAATGGTTGGTGTTAGAACAGGTAAAATAGCCGTTTCATTTGCAGTTTTTAATATATTAATGTTGATATCAAGAACGGCAGTAACTTTTCAAGTTCCAATATTAACAAAATTTATTGAAGATCGCTCTGGAGCAAGTAATTTAATAAACATTTTCAATTTAATTATTGTAGTATCAGGTATTGCCACAGTTATAGCTGCTTTTTTAATTCCAACCTTTCAGAGAATATTCTTTAGAGGAGTATTACATTTTTCCGTTGACAGGTCTATTCCTAAACTTGTCATTCATAGTTTTTCAAAAGCAGGTGTAAATTACATCAAGGATTGCGTTGCAATCCCGGTAAAAGAAAATATAACAGAACTCAATTTGAGAAAATTACCTATCAAGATAATTATATATAATCTAATCACAGTGGCTTTATTAACTGTAGGAGCTTTAGCACCAATATATGCAGGAAGTATTGCACCAGATTTAAGAGCAACATGCATTACTTTGTCATCAATCATAAATGGTATTGCGACAATTTTAATGTCAATATTTATAGATCCACAATTATCAATTATGACTGATGATGTTATAGAAGGTAAGTGTACAGAAAAAGATTTTCGTACAGTTATTGTTGCAATGGTTGGAAGTAAAACCTTGGGCACTTTTGCTTCGCTTTTATTAATTATTCCTTCATCATATTTAATAGTATTTGTTGCAAAGATAATATAGATATTAATTATATTCTTACTGTGTGTAAGAAAGATTTTTTTGTTCAAGCAATGGGTACTTACTCTGTATATTATTAAAGCAATGTTCTTCAGCAATCGGGCGCCATTCTTGAGGATTGGCGCTCATTTTGCAATTTTAGGGCCATTGGATATTTATGTTAAAATATAAACGTTGACTAACGTAATCAGTTTGGTTTTTAAACAAATGGCTTTATGTTTAGGGGTGGAGTTAATGATTATAAAAAGAATTTCTTGCAAAGTAAAAGAGGGCCAAAAGGAAATATTTTATGAGTACCAAAAACAATGGGAACCACTTAGTAAGGTTAAAGGTTTTTTAGGACAACTGGGTGGTTGGAGCGAAAAGCAACCATTGACTGCTTGTGTTTATTCTTTTTGGGAAAGTCAAGCAGACTATCAGTATTTTATGAAGGAGGTACATGACCGAATCTATGTCAATTCTGGGCAAGAAAGTTCCTTTACTTCAATAGATGTCAATATGTTTCAAGAAGAACTAAGAATTTCTGGATTAGAGGAAAGTTTTGCTAATGTCTTGAGAAATGGTAATTTTATTCGAGTTTCCTTGTCACAAGTTAAAGAGCAAAAAACTGAGCATTTCGTTGAGATGCAGAAAAAAGTTTGGAACTTTGGATTGCGAAAAGCTGAAGAGATGCTTGGTGGAACATTCTCATTCTCTCAAAAAGAAAGTAACTACTTTCTTGTATTATCGGTTTGGAAGAGTGAAAAGTTTCATCAAAAATATATGGAACTAAATTTTCCAGAATTAATAGAGACCGCAAAACCTAAGAATGATGTACTGGAACTTGTAGGTGAAAAATTTAAAGTTGAAGAAGCATGGCGTGTGTCCCCAACGGTGCCATTAATTAACAGGAACTTTGTAAGCAACGATATTAAGCAATCGGGTGCGTTTCTATAATAAACAAATACGCTTTTTTTATTAAAGGAGCAAACTGTTTAAAAAATATAGCAAATACGAAAAACTTTTGAGAGGAGAGCTAAATGGTGTATAAAGTTAACCCTGAATTTTTGTTGTTTAATGATGGAGAAAAAAGGAGAATGCCAGAAGAAAGCGAAATTTTTTGTGAAAAAATTGGGGAAATAGAACTATCAAGTGGACAAATAGTAGCTTGTGACCCTTTTATCGGAATGGAAGAAGAACCTTTTACCAAAAAAGTTACATCTGGAAAATATCCAGTTCTTTTGAACATTATTCGATATAAAAATGAAGATGAACGTATTGCTTTTGCAATAATTAAATTCAACGAAAATAAAGTTATTACTTGGGAGATGGCATTGCAACAAGGACAGGGGATAGATGAGCTGGAAGATGACGAATTTTTTGGTTATGGAGTTGACTCCTGGAACTGGCAGTTTTATGGATAAGGAAACACTGAATACCCTTCTTGCTTATGAAGAAGAACGACAAAATGAGAATTCAGATTATTATATTTACTTCGAATTTGAAGACGAGTTTGATAAGACATACAAAGATACAAGAAGTTGGTTAGTTACCACAATAAAAGAAAAAGCAAGCATTTCAATGTTCTCTAGTGGCTGGGGAGATGGTAGTTACCCAAGTTTTTGGGGTCTGGATGAAAATGGAGATGTAATTTGTTTAGTAACTGACTTTCTTATAACTGATTAATTCACAAGTGATGTAAGTTCCACTATTTAGTGGAGTCTACTTAAAAAAGATTGTGAAGGAATGTACTTACGAACGGGTGCGTGTGCGGCCGAGCTTAGGTCGTATCATATAGCGGGTGGGATTCCCGTCGAGTAAGAACTAGCCATTCGCTCGTAGCGAGTCTTGGAGGGCTAATGGTAACTTTAGTCTTTAAGCGTAGACAGTTAGGTGGAGCAGCCGTCAAGGCTGAGAATCTTATGGAGTGAAAGTCTCCTGTCATCAATTGGCCGAATTCGGATGACTAGCATATCCAATGCGTGGGGAGGTAACAAACCACGTTCTGCTTGGAAGTAAAAGTCACGGCGGCCTATTCTACACTGAGAGAATAAGGTCGGAACAGTCTGTGTGGCGAGCAAACCTAGAGGCCAGAAGGATTTAACGAATACTGCAGTCCCGAAATCTACGCCCCTTTGAGAAACTGTTTAGAGGGATATATGCTTAGCGTCGACCTTTATCTAACGGGGGAAGACCGATGTCTTACGGGAAGAAACGGCCAAAAGCACCGTAAGGGCAGCCGGATACGGGTTCTAGCATCTAGGGAAAGATTCTCAGAGATAACGACGGGAAGGTCCTACTTCAAATTGGAAAGGTACTAACCAATAAAGGCCTAACATATAAGAGGCTAATAGAAAATGTTAGGATGATTTAGGACTGGCGCATGAGGTCGTAGTAGCAATGAGGGAAGGGTAATGCCTTCTTAAGTGTAAGGTAATTACACTTCTATCAAGGTAACTCCTATGATGGAGCGAAGGACCTCTGGGCACTTGGACAGTCAGAACTTCAAAGACACAGAGCTTTGTTTATTTGTTCATAGACTAGCATACAAGTAAACCAATAGTTGATGGGGGAATATGTGTACCAACATTTAATCCTGAGGTTATTTGGGAAGGCGAGTATGTCATGCAGTCCAAGGTCAGAACCGGACTCGGGAAATCCGACCGTCCGGGATCGTAGGGGGGCTACAAGAAACGTGAATCAATAAATATTGATTGTGCGCGCTTGTTTTCTACCCGACGGCGGGCCGAAAGCCAAATGGTTGAAGGGATTGAGCTCCATAATGTTAGTAAATCGAGAGGGCTGATGCCTTACGCGCAGCAGAAAGCAACATTTTATCTTTCGTCAAAGGCAAGAAAGATAAAACCTCTCTGGAGTCAGAGACCTTGGCACGTTACACATTGATATGATACGGCAACTCGGGAGATCCTATTGGTCTTTTCTTAATGGAAGAGTATGGTGTACAAGCGATAACAAGCAAGGAAGCCAAATGCCGAATAGGGAGTCGGATAGCAGCATAGTACCAATGAAGTTGGGTAATGCCGATGGAGGAAAGGCTAGCTACCAGTTATCGACCTTAATAGGGACACATTTACTACACTCAGAGGTAGAGATAATGATGGTAACAAAACTATTAAGGATAGCAGTAATGTGAATGGTAACTAGGAGGAGCCGTGTGCGTTAATAGCGCAAGCACGGTTCTGTGAGGGGGGTGGAGTCCAATCTACCGTGAGGTAGAAAGGCTCTCTTCTACTCGACTAGTTCAAGAACAATTAATCAATTTTAAGGCTAAGGCTAGATCTTAGTT
The DNA here is from genome assembly GCF_030915385.1 of Neobacillus sp. PS3-12. Lineage (GTDB taxonomy): Bacteria > Bacillota > Bacilli > Bacillales > Cytobacillaceae > JAEVLT01. The sequence continues at coordinate 4,615,442 of NZ_CP133268.1, forward strand.
ACTCCACAAAACGGGATCTTTGTCCCAACCAGCCTGAAACATGCTTATACAAGTAGGGAGTGAACAGTTTTGCGGACGGGATCAAGTCCCACGGGCGCTACGTTCTACTCCGACTACCGCAATAATAAAACCAATTAAAAAAAGTTCAACCAGTAAAAACTGGTTAAACTTATATTACGAACGGGCGCGATTGTGGAAAAGAAAGTTCTCTCCTTATGCAATATCAGGTAAACACTGCTACATTTTATGTATCTGCGATCAACACTCAAGCCATGTGGAGTGGGGAAACAACTATTTGTTATTCACCTAATTCTTATTTGACATATTTTAATTTAAGAGGACTCAAACTTCATCATATTGATTTGAGCAAAATTCGGTGCCGAGTTGGGTGCCCATTTATAAAAATTTAGTGATACTGTAAAACACTCTAAATCACAGAAACCTTATTCTATAGCTCTTTTTGGCACCTCGTGATACTAGAAATAACATACTGGATAGAACTTCAAAACCGCTTGTGACCTGCGTGCCAGGTCAGGTGGGTTCGATTCCCACGCAGTCCCGCCAAACTTAAATGAATGCACCTACTAGATCGATGTTAAATGATATCCTATATAGAGAAAAATTTAAGTTGCTGAAATTTTTAAGCAGCTTTTTTAATTTATCTAAATGATTTATTCTTTATTTATAAAAGTCCAAATAGTTCCCAAATGTTTAATTAAACCTAAGAAATTGTGGGAAATGTAAATAGTCTCCAAAATGTTTCCGCGTACGACACACGTTGAGTGCGTCTCTCTATTAATGTTGAAATAGTATTTGGATTAGTAACCAGGCAAAATGATAAAAAATAATAGCGATTCAGAGTCCGATATCGATTAAAGAATTGGGCTCTTTTAGTATCATCTTGCACATTCTTTGGGTAATCTCTCAAACTAATTGGATATAATGGTATTATAAATAATCTTATTTTGAGGGATCGGTATGAATGAATATGAAAAACTGCAAAAAGAAAATCATTACCTGAAGCAATTATTGGTGAAGATGATGCATAATCATACCATGATTGACACTTGTAAACTAGTAACGAAGCAATCTCCTTTAGAAGAGAAAATAAAGTTGCTAAAAGGTTTATTTAAGGGCAGGACAGATGTTTATGCATTGCGTTGGGAATCAGAAAGTGGTGATAAAGGATATAAACCTGCACGTGAACTGGAGTGGGAAAAACCAATCTGCCAAAAGCCTGATATTAAAAGTAAACAAAGCCAACATCGTAAGCTGATTCCTCTAACTGATCAAGTATTGATTGACCATTTGAATGGTAAAAAGACTATAGGGATATATCCTTTGTTACAAGATGGAACTTGCTCGTTTTTGGCTGTTGATTTTGACAAAAGACAATGGGAACAAGATGTAATTGCTTTCTCTAAAACTTGTAAGTGGATGAAGATCCCTTTTCACATTGAAAGGTCTAGATCCGGCAATGGATCCCATGTATGGATTTTCTTTTCTTCAATGGTTTCCGCAGTAATTGCAAGGAAACTGGGAATAGTTCTTTTAAAGAAAACAAAAGAAGAAAATGATGGATTTCTCCTGGAATCCTTTGATAGGATGTTCCCTAACCAGGACAATTTGCCAAAAGGAGGTTTCGGAAATCTTATCGCCCTTCCACTTCAGAAGGTACCTGCGAGAAATGGAAATAGTTTATTTGTTGATGAGCATTTTATTCCTTTTCCCGATCAATGGTTGTACTTATCGACAGTTCGTAAAATGACAGAAGAGGATATTTATTGTGCCATAAGAAAAGATGTGGATGTCCCGGTATTGCCGCCTGCGACAATTCAAATTGAATTGAAAGACGGTATCCATATTAAAAAGGCTGGAATTCCTGTAGCCTTATTATCGGAAATGGCCGATATCGCATCATTTAATAACCCAGAGTTTTACAAAGCGCGTGCCAAAAGGTTTTCTACCCATGGAATACCAAGCAGGATTCAATGCGCAAATGATGAACAAGATTCATTGATTTTGCCGCGAGGATGTTTGAGAGAGTTAATAGATTTTCTTGCAGGGCAATCAATCAACGTTGATATTGTGGATTACCAATATGAGGGTGAGAGCGTTGATGTTAATTTTCACGGGACATTATCATCTCAACAAACAGAGGTCGTAAATACAGTGTTAGCAGATAATCTGGGCACTCTGTCTGCCACTACTGGTTTTGGTAAAACGGTTGTTGCCACAGCGATTATTGCTGAGAGAAAAGTGAATACACTCATCATAGTGCATCGCAATCAATTAATGAAGCAATGGGTAGAGCGGCTTTCGGAATTTTTGAATATACCACAAGGTGAAATTGGACAAATTGGTGGAGGGAAAAATAAGATAACTGGAAGGATAGATGTTGCAACTATACAAAGTTTGAATTACGGAGGGCAGCTAAAATCATTGATTACCCAATATGGACAAATCATTGTGGATGAATGCCATATCATTTCAGCGATAACGTTTGAAAATGTATTGAAAAAAATCAGGCCAAAGTATGTATTGGGACTAACGGCAACACCGAAACGGAAGGATGGAATGCACCCAATTATTATGATGCAATGTGGACCTATTCGTTATAAAATTGATGCTAAAAACCAAGCTAAAGTTCGTCCGTTTGGCCATGTGTTAATGACGAAAGAGACTAAGTTTAATACGAAAAAAACCGAATTTCATGAGATTTACGAGGAACTCGCATTAGATTCAAGCAGGAACCTTCAAATACTTGACGATGTCTTACAGTCACTGGAAAAGGGTCGCTCCCCCATTATATTAACGGAACGTCTTGAACATTTGGAAATATTGAAAAATCAATTCAAAGGATTTGCTAAAAACATTATTGTGTTAGCAGGAAACATGAAGAAGAAAGATCAGAAAAGGGAGCTTGAACGTCTATCAGCAATTCCAAAGGACGAGGAGAGGTTAGTGATTGCAACCGGAAAATTTATTGGGGAAGGCTTTGATGATCCACGATTGGATACCTTATTCCTAACAATGCCAATATCTTGGAAAGGAACCCTGCAACAATATGTTGGCCGCCTTCATCGTCATTATCAAGGAAAACAAGTGGTTCAAGTCTATGACTATGTAGACGTAAAGGTTCCGGTACTAATAACGATGTTTGAAAAACGGTTAACAGGTTATAAATCGATGGGGTATGTAAAAGGCGGTGCTGAAAACGTGTCGGAGCAGATGAGGTTATTCTAATTGGACTGTACTAGGTACCGAATTTATGGTGATTTTATCATGAGCTGGTGGACTGACGCTAGTTTATGTGCATAGACTGGATATTGCTTGATTTTTTCCAAACAGGAAGAGTGAAGGATTGTCCTTGCTGCACCGGCACTTTCACTTCTGAAATCTGGGACAAGGTCAACCATGCTTTGATAAATTTGTTAGGTTTATTCCTCCAATGAACGAATGATTTCATTGAAATACAAATACCAATTTTCTTCGTTAGGGGATAGATCTCTTGTTATTTCACACCAAAGTTTTGATATAATTTTATTGAGGTGATGTTCAGTGAATTCTTTAAGTGAGCATGCAAAAAAAGAACTAGTTGATGCTCTTCAAGGTAAAGAATCAGGAGTCTTTGTAATAAATGGGAAGTTGTTTTCCATTGAAGTGGAAAATGATAACGAGGAAATAATTGAAGATTTAAGTGGTAATTTAGCTAAAGAAATTGAAGAATATCCTGAACTTAAAGCTTCTTTGTCACGATATAAAGACAACCCAGATATGAAAAGGTATTCTGGAAGTGAGTTGAAATCTAAACGTAATGAAAAAAGAAAATAGGAATCAATATATAGTACTTTTTACTGAAGAATTTGAATTATGTTTAGATAATATTCAACAGTTTTTTTCTGAACAAGGGGAAGACACTCTAGAATGGTGGTTTTCAAAGGAAGATGAAATAATTGATTATATTGAATCAAACCTCTCTCAAAGCCCTTATATGGGTCTAGCTGTTGAGGCTGGGAGCTTTAGAGGACTCAGGAGAATAACTTACGGAAAAAGCAGGCATATAATGCTAAATTATATAATATATTATGCAGTTCATGAAAATGACGGTTACATTGATGTCATTAACATCTTACCTTCGAGATCTAAGCGAATGAGAATCAAATAATAAGTATATCCCACCAGCCCCATGTGTTGCCACATACACTCAACACAGTTGGAGTATAGGAACAAAAGTGAATATTTTTTAAAATAAAAAAACACTCACGAATGTTGACATGTCATCATTTGTGAGTGTTTTTTTGTATAGGAAAATAAATTTAAAAATATTTTTCACAATCTAACAGAAGGATTTCCGTAGCTTACCAAGCAGATTAATCGTTCATCACAGAATTATTTTTGTCACTAAACATTCACATTTCTATAAAAAACAACCTGTCCTTTTGTCTCCTTAAATTCTATATAGAAGGTGAGAAGAGGTTTAGTTAAAAAGAAAGGAAAGTGGTGGATGATGGCAAAATTTCGAATGGTGCGTACTGAATTTTGGACGAATCCGATTGCTGTTGAGGAAATGAGTCCGGAGGATAAATATTTTTACCTGTATCTACAGACGAATCCGCAAACGACTCAAATTGGGATCTATAAAATTACGAAAAAACAAATGGCTTTTGATTTGGGTTATTCGTTAGAAAGTGTTCATGCGTTAATGGATCGATTCATCGAGCATCACAAGTTGATTCGTTACAATCCGGAAACAAGAGAACTTGCGTTGAAAAATTGGGGAAAAGAGAACTTTGATAAGGGCGGAAAACCGCTCATGGATTGTATTCTTTCTGAATTAAATGAGGTCGAGGATCGTTCGCTTATCTTTTATGTTTCGGAATTGATTCAAAAATAGGACATTCGCAGCCTCTACGAATCTTTTTATAAACAAGAAGAGATTTCTTTCGGTAAGGAAGATGGAGATTCAGATGAAAATGATACATGGATAACCGAATCTGAAGAATTAGACGATACGTCCACGAATCGTGGTACGATACGTGGACAAAAAGAAGAAAAAGAAAAAGAAAAACAACAACAACAACAACAACAACAACAACAACAACAACAACAACAACAACAACAACAACAACAACAACAACAACAACAACAACAACAACAACAACAACAACAACAACAACAACAACAACAAGATTTTTATCCAAATATAGAAAATAATCCAGACTTAGAAATTCCGGTACTAAGTAATCCAGATGCGCAAGAAATTCTTGAGTTTTGGGATACGAATGGATTTGGTTTTTCAAACGTAAATGCGAAACAGCAGCTGTTAGCTTGGTTAGATGATTCTAGCTTTTTACAGCCAAAAGAAATGATAGTAAAGGCCATGAATATTGCATGTGCGAATAACAAACGAAAGCTAAATTATATTGTTGGGATTCTCAAAAACTGGGAAAATGAATCTTTACTAACCGTAGAAGAAATTGATTCGGATGATGAGAACCACAAGGCTGTTAGACAGATAAAGGGATCTGTTCCTGCTGGAAGATCGATTCCAAGTGCATTTAAACTCGATTTGACGGCAGGTGAAGAGGAATGAGCTTTGCTGAAAAAACGTTCTTAGGGAGCTTGATGAAAGCGGAGTACTTACTCAAGGATACGGTGGTTCAACCTGAACAGCTTGAAAGTACACGGCATCAGGAATTAATGCGAAGAATGGTGGAGTTAAAGCGTGCTGGAAAGAATATTGATGTGATTACAATGACAACCTTACCAGACCTCGAATCATTTGGTGGAATTTCCTACCTTATGGGACTGTTATCGTGTGCAGATGTTGAGAAATTTGATGGAACGGAGAAGCTCATTCTTGACCTGTGGAAGGAGCGGGAAAAGAGAAACATCTTGAGCGTTGCAGCGATGAATGATTGGGAGATTGCAAAGGTCATTGCTGAATTGGATAAAATTAACCAAATGAAGATGGAAGATCACACGTCCTTGCACCAGGCCCTGGCAGATATTTATGAGGCCCCCTGGGAAGATCAAGCAACTATGAAAAATGCGACAACAGGTATTAATAAGCTAGACGAAGTGACGGGAGGCTTTCAGGGTGGGGAAGTAACAATTTTGGCGGCAAGACCCTCGATGGGAAAGACCGATGTGATGCTTCATTTTGCAAAAATGACGGGATGGGGAGGGTTTCTGCCACTTGTATTTTCCTTGGAAATGCCCGAAAAGCTGATTACATCCCGATTAATCGCATCAACAGGTGGATTCAATCGCAGAAAACTGCGAGACCCGAAAGGATTGCTTACTCAAAATCAAAAGGATAAATGGTCAGATGTAATTGGTGATCTCTCAGATACCAATATTCAAATATTTGATGGAGCTGGACAAACAATTGCCGAAATGAGAGCGAAAACGAGAAAAATGATGCACCAATTTCCAAACAAGAAACCGATCCTTTTCATTGATTACCTAACACTGATTCATTCCAATCAATTTTACAGTGGCAATTCTCACTTACAAGTAACGGAAATATCCAAATCCTTGAAAACGATGGCAAAGGATTTTGATTGTCCCGTCATCTGTTTGGCGCAACTTAATCGATCGGTTGAATCAAGGGCAAATAAACGGCCGATGATGTCTGATATTCGGGAATCGGGTAGTGTGGAACAAGATGCCGATGTCATATTGTTCTTATATCGTGAAGCGTATTATGAAAAGGATTCAACGGATCGTTCACTTGAAATCATCGTCTCAAAAAACCGAAATGGTCCAGTTGGAACTGTTAGGGTGAATTACAACGAGCATACTGGAAGGCTAGAGAACCAAAATGAACAGAGTCTTAACGTTGTATAACCATGTTTAGCCTTTTCAGATGGAAGCCCACGGTCAAAAAAGAATCTAAAAAAAGGGGTGTTCATACATGCTTGTGAAAGATATTTACGAGAATTGTCTCATTACTCTAGAATCCACATTGGCCCATTTCATCTACCATTTACTAGAGGAGAAGAAAATTTCATTAAATGACGAATTTTCCATAACAGACTTATCCAAAGCAGATGAGCAGAAAGTAGCGGAACTGATTAAAAACAATGTATTAGGAATTCATAAGGTTCGGATCTACTCCCTGAAGATGGATCAGAAGGCTTTTATCTTCATCTATGCCCTGAGTCAGAAAGAGGCCATCGATTTCTATACCAAATCCTTTCTTAAAACCCCATTGAATTGCCACGAATACCCACTAGACTTCCAGCTTAGTAGAGGAAATGATGTCATCTCGTTTCGTGACATGAAGAAGGAATTTGAGAGTTTTCCGGCTATTGCGGGGTGTTTTATGAGGGGGTGAAAGGGAGAGTATGTGGCTAGTGAAGACTTCAAAAAAGCTGATACTCGAATAGTAACGGCTTTATTCCAGGTGGAAGAAATGCAACTCTTTAAAAAGAATCCATCCTTTTTCTTAAAGATAGGGATGGATTCTTTTTTAAATAAAATCAACGATTAATCTTTTCAAGATCCTTTGGCAACTCAAGCTCTACTTTTATCATTTTTTGAGATTCCATTTCATCCGAGTCTGATAAATAGATAAGTTTTGTATCAATTTCTAAAATGGAATTGGCAAGGTACATAAAACGCATCTGTGGCTCTCTAAGCACATCTTTTTCCTTCTTTACCTCTACGAAGAAAAAAGTCTCCAAATTGTATACGAACATATCTAGGTTCTCAATGGAAAAGTCGGTTTCTTCTAATAGTCGAACAGCATCTTTAAACTCTTGGAGCTTTTGACGATTGGCCATAAGAGAAATTATGTCATTGTATCGCTTAAATTTAGAGGTTTTGGATAACAGGTTAAATTCGTTAGTGATTGTATAGAATCCTTTATCACGAAAGTATCGGTCTGTCATCCATTCTCCAAAACCATAACCGTTACTAATACTGGGACCCTTCCATGCAAGCATGAAAGATGGGACAATGGATGGATCTCTTTTTTTCCACTTTAGAAGTAGTTCCTTATCATAAGGTATGGTAATTTGTTTAATTTCTAAAACTTGCATTCAATTTTCCCCTTATGCAGCAATCTTTCATTTGCAGGACAAATGGTGGGTCACTCAGTAGCAGCAAACCTATATATATCATACTTCATATTGTCTAATTTACTTGTCCATCTCAATCCCGAAATTTCAGGTAGTAGATCTCTATGGGCTCCCCAATTCAAAATATGAACGTCCTGCAGCTCAGAATCAGGTATTGATGTGAGACTTTTTGAGTTATAGGCAGGTTTATGGACATTGATTAAAAGTTTTTCTGCAAGCTCAATTTCTTTTGACCAAATCTCCTCATCGGGTATGCTCTCCCCGCTAGCCGCCCCACATAGATATTTTGGCAGAAACAGCTGAAGGAAAAGTGGTTACAAAAGGATCCGCAAGTATCAAATATTATTAAATAAAATATAGATTTAATCTTCGATATTTTATAATGTTATTTTCCCCTGTGGAGCAATTAGAAGGAAGGAGGGATTACAAATGTCTGAAGATAAATTAGTAAAACGGTTAAGCGATCTGGATTCATGTGCTATTTCAGATGCACTTGATGTTTTAAATATAAATGGAGTTGCTATAGGATTGAGACAAATAACTGTGCAAAAGAAAATAGCTGGCCGAGTTGTAACAGTAAAACTTGTACCGAAGACTCAAGAACAAACCTCAAACCTACATCTGGGTACAGCAGCAATTGAAGCTGCTTCCAATGGAGATGTCATTGTAGTGGAGCATTTTTCAGACAAAGTTGCCGGGTGGGGAGGTAATTTAGCAATTGCAGCATCGTTAAAAGGAATAAGCGGTGTTATTATTGATGGAGCCTGCCGAGATGTTGATGAGATGAAGTTGATTGATTTTCCTGTTTACGCTCGTTCCTCAGTTCCAACGACAGCTCGAGGTAGACTTATAGAACAGTCATTCAATGAAAAGATTAATATAGAGGGCATTGACGTTTTTCCCAATGATCTAGTTTTAGCTGATGCAAGCGGAATCGTATTTCTTCCATGTTCCAAAGCAGAAATGATAATTGAAGAAGCGAAAAAAATCATGGAAAAAGAAGAACGGATGGCAACTGCAATTAGAAGTGGACTTCCAGTTAGTTCTGTAATGGGGCAAAATTATGAAACGATGCTTCAAAAAAAGCTTGACAACTGATTTATTTCCTACTTGACCAGGGGCTTTTAGAATAGAGACAAAAAGGTCTATGTCTCGCAGGACAGGGCGGGCCGAAATCTTCTCTCTTTTGGGGGATTTAGTAAAGGTAGAGTGCGACAAAGCAGCCATCATTAATGGAACGGCTCCCTATATGTTGGATTGCCAGCATCTCACTGCCTACAGGCAGCAATCTTAGCTTAACAGGGATTTACAGGGAATCGTGATATTTTTGGAAAACGTAGTGGGTTGCTAAACATCGCGGGTAATTAATGGAGGCTTCTCTTGAGTTCCAGAAAACTCTTGAGAGGTTTTTTTAAATTGGGAATGGTTGTAGTCTATTATTTTGATGATGGCAAAAGAGAGTTGTAATAATTATTTCCAGGTTTCAAGTACCATGTATGAAGTGGCATTAATAATAAAATAAAAGGAAATATTTGAAAATGAAGTATGATTTTAGTGTAAACTCCCTTCTGAAAATGGCAAATTTTATATAAAAGAGATCGTTATTCAAATAAAAAATAACGTATTAGTATGATAAACGAGGTACATCAGACATGAACTAATTGCTCCAATACCAACGAACACCGCATATTACTATTGCTGAAAACAGTTGGAGAAACAATACTTTTTTGATATTATTTAACTATCTGAAAATTAGATAAAAGGAGGTGATAGAGGTGATGGATCTTTATACAAAAAACTTAGTAATCAGTTTTTTATCTGTTTTGTTTCCTTTATTCTTATGGCAATTATTTTATCTTTTACATTATATTTATCAATTTAAATGGGTCAAAAAGTCGATGTTTGCTGTTTTCCCAATGATCTCAATTATTCTATGTATGACCTTTCCAATTGCTTTCATTCAACCCCTGCTTTTGGATTTTCGCAGGATCCCATTGATATTAGGTACATTATATGGGGGATATAAAGTTGGTTTTTTATTATTATCTGTTGCTATGATAGGCAGGTATGTAATCGATGGGGAATTTTATCTTTCCTATAATTTCATTTTGTTAATAACGACTATTTGTGCAGCAATATTATCTAAATATTATTTGCAGAAACCATTAAAGGTGAAAATAGTAGTAAATAGTGTATTAATCTTTTTTTCATTAATAACGCTAACCATTTTTCCTGATCACTTGCCTGTTGGGAATAGGTTAATGAATATTCGTGTAGAACACTGGTTCTTAAATGTAATTGGAATGCTTATTACGACACTTCTAACAGAGGTGATTTTGATCAATTTTGATTTGTTACACAAGTCAATAAAGGCAAAGAAACTAGAAGTCGCAAGTCATCTTGCAGCAAGTATTTCTCATGAAATTGGGAATCCTCTTACAGCTACTAAAGGGTTTATTCAGCTTCTTTCGGATGAAAAGATTCCTATTGATACAAGGAATAATTACTTGAAAATCGCAGCAAAAGAGCTAGATCAGGCGATAGATATTATTGATGACTATTTGGTTTTTGCAAAATCAGCCCTTATAAATAAAGAAAAAATTTCTGTTTATGAAGTATTACAGTGTGTGGTAACTATACTTGCTCCTTTGGCAAACGTTAATAAAGTTAAAATAAATACATCATTAGGGGGAGGACAGGACTGTTTTGTCCTTGGAGAGAGAAAAAAATTTGAGCAATGTCTGATCAATATAGTAAAAAATAGTATTGAATCTATGACAAGCGGAGGAGATATACAAATAACTACAGAGTCCGTAATGCCCTCCAATATTAGAATCAACATTCAGGATAAAGGAATTGGTATGAATCAAGGGCAATTAGACAGATTGGGTGAACCTTATTTTTCTACAAAGGAAAATGGCACAGGGTTGGGGATGATGGTTTCATTCAGCGTTATAAAGGGAATGGGTGGAGATATAAAGGTGAAGAGTGAAAATGGAAAAGGCACTTTTTTCTCTATACAACTACCAACATATAATCAGAAATTCAATTCAGAAGTGTAAAAAGTAAATAATTTCTTTATTATTTTTTCCTATTTTGGGAGCAGTCCAGGCGCGTAAAGTATAAAACAAATAAAAAACCCCAGAACCATTGATTTAACATGGTTTCTAGGGGTTTTTTAGTTCAATCAAAACATCTCCATAAACCGCTGGGCACCTTTTGATAGAGGGCGATTTTGGTCCCAAATGAGAGATATTTTATTTTGCAGAGGACAATCCTCTATTTCAACAAGTTTAATATCATCTGAAGGGTGAATGGAAAATGTTGATTTTGGCATAACAGCAGCGCCCATCCCGGTTGCGACAAAGGAACAGATAATGGCAGCGTCATGAGATTCGCATATGATGTTCGGTTTGACTCCTTGTTTTATACAGGCATCTTCGAAGGCGGTATATGTTCCATGTTTGTTTTCTCGAACGAACATGATAAGCGGAATGTCTTCGAGATCCTTCATACGGATAAATGTTCTAGATGCATCCCACTCCCATTTACTTGGAGTAAATAATACATATGGCTCTTCGAGTAAAGTCTTTGATTCATAACCTAGATGCATGTCTGAAACGAAGCGAACGACAGCTAATTCTACTAATCTATCCTCTAAAAACTTAACAACTTCATGGGGGTGGCCGTCCTCTATACGAAACGTAACGAGTGGATATTGTTCGTGGAACGCTTGAATTCTTTCCGGTAAATAGGCAACGGCACATGTTTTTGCAGTACCGATTGAGAGCTGTCCCCGCAAACCGTCTCCAGTTTCTTTCACTTCCATTACAGTGTCATCGATTTGAGTTAGAATACTAACTGCACGTTGGTAGAGCAGCATTCCAGCCTCCGTTAATTCGACGCTTCGGCTGTTTCGGATAAACAAAGCGGTTCCTAGCTCTTCTTCGATTAGCTTTAACTGTTGGCTTAAGGGCGGCTGAGCCATATTCAATCTTTTGGCAGCTCGTGTAATTTGTCCTTCATCTGACACTGTCACGAAGTAACGTAATTGACGTATATCCATCTGATAATCACCTATCCATATTTTAATCGTATCGCAAATCTATTAAATAGATATTTGAAATATTAGTATACCAAATGCTACTATGAAAATAAATAATATTCAGAAAAATTTAAAATTTAGACAACGATTGCTGGAGATGGTCTAGCAAGAGACCGTGCGCATGGTTTCAAGAATGAAGAGTTAAGGGAGCAAAGCTCATTTAATCTGAAGTAAAAAGCAAATGGTTGATGGAGGCTTAAGATATAAATTAATTAGGAAAGGGAGTGTATTGATGCTTATATATTTAAATCTAGCAGCTGTTCTAGCTGTGACAGGATATGCATTGTATTTATTTTTTCAAATCGTATACAGTCGGTATTTGTTTGTAAAACTCGGCAAGAAACCTGATTTTGAGCTGAATCTTAAAGAACGAATAAATAGCGTGTTAGTCAATGGATTTGGTCAAAGGAAATTGTTTAAAGACAAGAAAAGCGGTCTCATGCATTTTATATTGTTCTATGGTTTTTTCATCATTCAAATAGGGCTAATCGAAATTATCATCAAGGGATTTATCAAAGGATTTGAGTTCCCTTTCGGTGCCGTGCACAAATATTTCAGTTTCATGCAGGAGTGGACAACCTTCCTCATGCTGTGTGCTATGTTATATGCTTTTTACCGTCGTTATATTGAGAAACTAAAGCGTTTGCAGTTGAAAAGAGATGTCAAAGCGGCTGTAGTCATCATTGCATTGATCACGCTGACTGTGTCCATCCTGCTGACGCTGGGGTTTGAAACTGTGATGCTGGGACGTGAACCTAATTTTGTATTTAGACCGTTCTCTAGTATGGTTGCAGTAGTGTTCTCCGGTATTGGTACAACCGCAGCAACAGTATTATTTTATGTATTTTGGTGGGTGCACCTACTGACAGTGCTGTCCTTCATGGTATTCGTCCCACAGTCGAAGCAAGCGCACGAATTGTTCGCATTGTTCAACTTGTTTTTCAAGAAAGTTGGACCTGTCGGAAAGTTAAGGAAGATTGACTTCGAGGATGAAGAGGTTGAAGAATTCGGTGTTGGAAAAATTGAAAATTTTACCCAGCAACAGCTAATTGATCTGTACGCCTGTGCAGAATGCGGACGATGTACAAATATGTGTCCTGCCTCCGGGACAGGCAAGTCTCTTTCACCAATGGAACTGATCATAAAAATGCGAAACCACCTGACAGACAAGGGAGCAGCGATCACATCACGTTCGCCATGGATGCCAGTCTTTGCCTTTAAGAATGCAAGAGCGAATCAATTGGCACTGCAGGGGGGAATGGATGCCTATTCAGAGGTGGCAGCAACCGTAGAAATGCCAAACTTAATCGGGGATGTCATCACGGAAAATGAATTATGGGCTTGTACAACATGTAGAAATTGTGAAGATCAATGTCCGGTCATGAATGAACATGTGGACAAAATTATCGATATGCGCAGGTTTTTGGTCATGACGCAAGGGGAGATGCCTGCTGAAGCTTCACGCTACTTCAATAATATCGAGAGACAAGGAAACCCTTGGGGCACAAACCGCAATGAACGAATCAAATGGCGTGAAGGCATGGAGGATATCATCAAGACTGTTGATGAGGCCCCTGAATTCGATTTGTTATTCTGGGTCGGTTCAATGGGATCGTACGATATTCGCAGCCAGAGAATTGCTCGATCCTTTGCCCGTTTAATGCACAAGGCTGGGGTTAAATTTGCGATTCTAGGTAATGAAGAGATGAACTCCGGTGACACGTCACGCAGGATGGGGAATGAGTACTTATTCCAGGAATTATGTACTCAAAACATTGAGACGTTCCAAAAGTACGGTGTGCGCAAAATTGTGACGACCGATCCCCACGCATTTAACACCTTTAAAAATGAGTACCCAGAATTTGGGCTGGAAGCGGAAGTTGTCCACCATACTCAACTTCTGGCTGACCTGTTAAAGGAAGGAAGGCTCAAGCCAACTAAGAGGGTTGAAGAGAAAGTTGCCTATCATGATTCATGTTATATTGGACGCTACAATGATATCTATGAATCACCAAGGGAAATCCTTCGTGCCATTCCGGGAATTGAACTGCTCGAAATGGAACGAAATCGTCAAAATGCACTCTGCTGCGGTGCCGGCGGAGGAAGGATGTGGATGGAAGAACGCGAAGGGACGCGGGTGAATATAGCACGGACAGAAATGGCGCTTCAGGTAAATCCAACTGTTATCGGCAGCAATTGCCCATATTGTTTAACGATGCTTACCGATGGAACAAAGGCTAAGGAAGTTGAGGAGCAGGTGCAGACACTGGATATTGCCGAGATTATTGAAAAGTCCGTGAATTTTAATAAATAACAAAGGGGTTAGACTCATGAACGATGTACAAAAGTTAGACAGGTTTACGGCAACAGACAATTTGTCAGACAGGTATATGGGGGCAGAAGCATTGATGGAAGCCCTGCAGGAAGTCGGTATCTCCTACCTGTTTTGCAATCTAGGCAGCGATCATCCTTCGATGATCGAGGCCCTGGCTAAGGCCAAAGTGGAAGGAAAGGAACTTCCAAAGGCCATCATTTGCCCGCATGAGAGTGTCGCTTTAGCTGCAGCTCAAGGCTATGCGATGCTGTCAGGGCAAGCGCAAGGTGTGATTATTCATACGGATGTGGGGACGCAAAATTTAGGTGGGGCAATTCATAATGCATTCCGGGCTCGTGTTCCGGTATTCATTTTCGCCGGAGAAACACCGTTCACTATGGACGGAGAGCTTTCTGGCACCCGTAATTCTTATGTCAACTTCCTGCAAAATGTATACGATCAGCGAGGAATCCTGCGGTCCTATGTCAAATGGGAGTATGATATCCGAACGGGAAAGAACGTGAAACAGCTCATTTACCGTGCGATGCAGATGGCTCAAAGCGACCCGGCTGGACCTGTTTATTTGACCGGAGCGAGAGAGGTTCTAGAGGAGAATGTGGAAAAACTTCCGAATACATGGGGGAAATGGGCGTCAATTGAACAGGCATCCATATCAAAATGGGGGATTGAAGAAATTGTAAGTGCATTATTGGAAGCTGAAAATCCATTGTTGATTACTACTTATTTAGGGCGGAAAACGAAAGCAGTTCTAGAATTAACTGAATTTTCCGAAAAAATGGCAATACCTGTAGTAGAGCAAATTCCAACCTACGTCAACTTTCCGAGGGAGCACCCTTTACATCTGGGGTACGATCCAAATCCATTGATTCCCGAAGCGGATGTCATAATCGCCATTGATACGGATGTCCCTTGGGTTTCTACACAAGTCCAACCAAAGGATGATTGTAAAGTTTTCTTTATCGATTTGGATCCAATTAAGGAAGAAATCCCATTGTGGCACATTCCAGCCATGAAGAATTATCGTGCAGATGCCTATGCGTCCCTAATTCAATTAAACGAAGAACTTGCCCAGAGAAATATTGATGAGGATCAAGTTCGGGAACGTTATCAGCGTTTAGCCGAAAAACATGAGGAGCAGCGTGGGGCCTGGATGCAGGACGAACAGGTGAAAGGAAATACCATTACCCCGGAATGGCTGACAGCTTGTTTGCGAAACGTGGTGGACGAAGAGACCATCATATTAGATGAAACAATCACGAATACCATGACCGTTGCCAAGCATTTGCCGCGCTCCAAAGAAGGAACCATGTTTGGCAGCGGGGGTACCTCCTTAGGATGGAATGGTGGCGCAGCCGTTGGTATCATGCTTGCTGATCCATCGAAAACGGTTGTTACCTTAACTGGTGATGGTTCCTACTTATTCAGCGTTCCATCAGCCGTTCATTGGATGTCGCGCAGATATCAAGCTCCATTCCTTACCGTTATTTACAATAATGAAGGCTGGAATGCTACAAAGATGAATGTATTAAAGCGCTATCCGGATGGTTTGGCCAAACAAACGGATAGTTACTGGGTGAATTTTGATCAATCTGCTGATCTGGCAAAAATTGCTGAAGCGGCAGGTGGGGCATACGCCAGGATGGTGACTGATCCAATGGAATTACCTGAAGTATTACAGGAGGCCATGAACGAAGTGAAAAAAGGGAAATCAGCTGTAGTGGATGTCCGCCTTGCTGCTATTTCGAATCAGAAAGATTATTAATCCATGTCTATAAAAATTATATTCTTGTAAGGAGGTGGTTACCGGCGATACGAAGGCATTTATTAGACTTTGAATATATTTTGAAACTTATATGGTAGCGGGGGCGATTTTACAAAGAGAGAAACTGGCTTAATGAATGAAATGGACATATCCAGAGAACGGGGCAATTCTGCTTTGCGATTAAGCGGGTTTACATCCCTTCTGATATGGATGATGAGTTTTATGAAATGGCTTGCAAAATGCCGGATTCCTATAAAATTGGGCATCAATTGAATGAAGAGGCCACAATGGTTCCTACTAACAACCAACTTCTATATGAATAAACCATACTCTTACCCGCAACAAGCGTTTATTGAGTGGTTAAATGCTAATGGACAAGGGAGAGCAGAGGAAATTGCATACACATTACAGTGCAATTGGGGAATTGTCCTCTCCTCATTTGAAGGAATTTCAAAACATCGGTAGTTAGCTTTAAAATGATTCAAACAAAACGATATATCTTACTTTAATTTTGTTATATTTATCAGCTCAACGAGCATGAGGAGGAATAATATGGGAACTATTGATGTATCTGGAGTTATTAATGGAAGCAAGTTTTCCCGCTTCATGGATTATTACTTTTTTGGTGTGCCGTACTAGTCTTTTTTGACGGAATTGAGATTGGTATAATTGGTCCCATTGCGACTCCATTAATTAAGGAATGGACATTAAGTTCAGTTCAAGTTGGGGAGTTATCCAGTATTACAGCTATTGGAATGATTATTGGGGGACTACTAATAGGGCCTTTTGGTGATCGAAGCAGTCGTAAGAATATTATTATCGTATGTACATTTATCTATAGCTTTTTTACACTGATGGGTGCGTTCTCTCATGGACTTGTTGATTTTAGTGTTTATCGTTTTATGGCAGGTATAGGAATTGGGGGAATTGTTCCTAATGCTTTAGGATTAATATCCGATTTTTCACCCAATAAGAATCGTTCATTCTCACTTACAATTGCAACTTCCTCAATAGCTGTAGGAGCTATGGTTGCACGATTTATTGCGATTTTCTTAATCCCGGCATTCGGATGGAGATCATTATTTATTGTGGGTGCATTCCCACTTCTATTATTGCCTTTCCTTTTTAAAGTGCTGCCAGAATCACCTACTATTCTTTTTAAGAAACAAAGGTTTGCACAATTGTCCAGTATATTAAACCGCGTTGTAAATGAAGTGACTTACACTGCAAATGATAAATATCATATCGTAAATAAGGTCCAATCAAAGGTTCCTTTTAAGGCTTTATTTCAAAATAAGTTAGGGATTAGTACATCACTTATTTGGCTGTGTTACATGTGCTCGGCTTTAGTATCCAACGGCTTATCTGCATGGCTGCCAAATTTAATGGTAAGAGCTGGTTATCCATTAACAGCAAGTTTGTTATTTTCAGTTGTACTTGGGCTGGGGGCATTGGTTGGAAGTTTGACTGGTGGTCAAATCGCAGTACGAATTGGCTTGAGGAAAGTAACAGCCTTCTCCTTTTTGTTAGGCGGCGTATCTTTAGTTCTACTCAGTATCAACTATGGCAGTGCCGCTATTTTATTCGCAATCTGTTTTATAACTGGTTGGGGAACAACAGGCTCACAAAACTTATTACTAGCTTATTGTTCACAGTTTTATCCTGCAGAAATTCGTTCAACAGGATCTGCATCTGCCATATCATTTGGAAAAATAGGTACATTTTTGGGACCACTTGTTATAGGCGTCATCCTGACATTCAGTTCTTCTCCAATAGCGAGCTATGGGACCTTTGCCATTATTTCTTTTATTGCTGCTTTATCGCTTTTCGGGGTCAGAGCTGCGAATGAAAATTCAGTTGTTAATACAATTGATGAGATTGCAAAATAAATGCGGGCTAAATTTTGGACCATTTCCGTTATTAAATACTCATTTAATTCGTGATGCCAATAGAAAAAATTTAAGAAAATAAAAAAAGTCAATACTGAACTTCTCATTAATAAATGAATGAAATGGACATACCGAGGTGAATGCACATGAAAGTGAATTTGTTTATAAACAATGAAGACGTGGCAACAGAGAATTATGATGAAGTGAGGGACCCAGGCAGATTAAGTGAAGTAGTAGGCTATATCGCCAAAGGGGATGCAAGCCATATTGATCAAGCTGTACAGGCTGCACAGCGAGCCTTCCGCTCCTGGAGTCAAACTTCACTGGAAGAGAGAATGTCAACTCTATTGAAATCTGCAGAAGAAATTGAGAGAAATGCGACTTTCATCGCCAGTGTGACAGCTAAAGAAAATGGTATTCTGTTTAGCAGAACCGTTGACGAAGTCAAGTTGGGCTTGATGGATATGAGAAATATGATAGAATTGGCACCCTCTGCCTTTCAACAACAGACCATAGAGGATGAAAGCGGTTGGGTCAGAGTGGTGAAGAGGTCGATGGGTGTGATTGCTTGTATCGTTCCTTGGAATGCTCCAATCATTCTGACTTTACAAAAAATAACGCCAATTCTTCTTGCGGGCAATACAATTGTTGTAAAGCCTTCTCCAACTGCTTCAATGGGTGTGGCAACGATTTTAAGAACTATGGCGGAATTTTTCCATCCAGGAGTGATTAATGTTGTTCTTGGTGGCGGTGATGTAGGAAGTGCTTTAACCTCACATCCGTTAGTCCGTAAAATTTCCTTTACCGGCGGCGGGAATACGGCCGTGTCGATCATGAAGTCTGCTGCTGAAACACTCAAAGGGGTTCACTTTGAATTAGGAGGTAACGATCCCGCTATTGTATTAGACGATTCCGATCTGGATGAAGTCGTTCCAAAGATCGTTGAAGGGGCATTCCGAAGAACGGGGCAATTCTGCTTTGCGATTAAACGCGTTTACATCCCCGCCGATTTGTATGATGAATTCTATGAAAGGGCTTACAAACTGGTGGATTGCTATAAAATTGGGCATCAAATGAATGAAGAGGCCACAATGGGTCCTATTAACAACGAACTTCAATATCAAAGAATCAGTGAACTAATCGACAGACTTGAGCAAAGTGGCGCTAACTTTGTCAGGTTAGGGAAGGTACTGGAGCCTGAAAATTGGGATAATGGATACTATCTGCAGCCAGTAGTTGTAAGGGATATTGATCCAAACGCCGAGATTGTTACATGCGAGCAATTTGGTCCAGTGCTTCCGCTGATTCCATATCATACGGAAGAAGAGGTTATTCAAATGGCCAACGATTCAGAATTGGGTCTGGGTTCTTCCATATGGTCTTCGGATTTTGATCGTGCATTGGGCGTTTCGAACCAAATTGAAGCGGGTATGACTTTCATTAATGGTCATGGACAAACACCATTAGGTTCAAAACACATCCCCTTTGGTGGAGTTAAGCAAAGTGGAATCGGAAGAGAAAAGTCCATCGAGGTTTTCAATGAATTTATTGAATATCACGGGATTAATTACCATAAGAAAAAATAATGATTAATTGTATAAAAAGCTCTCCAAATTTTGGAGAGTCCTTTTTTATTTATTATTAGTTTAATTTACTCTATCTCGGAGGTGAATCCCATTGAATTTTTACATTATTATCCTGATGAATACAATCCTTATCACTACAATTACGGGGATTAAGCCCATTGTTTCTTTATACGCCTATTCCTTAGGGATAACCCCCCAAGAAATCAGCATGATTGTTGCTAGTTCTGCCATCTGTCCGGCTCTTTTGGCTTTACAAATTGGCAAATGGGTTGATCATATAGGAACACGTCCCATGGTGATCATCGGGAATGTTCTGTATTTGCTTTCCTTATTAATAAGTGTCATGTTCACATCCTTTTTCATTTTTTTAATACAGCTAGCTTTGGCGGGTATTGCTACTACCTGCATAATGCTTGGCTTGCAGAAGAGAATTGGCAGCTTAGGGGGCGACATCAATCGGACAGTGGCCAACTATAGTCTGTTTGGCTCAGTAGGCTCAATGATTGGCCCCACTATTAGCTCTTTTCTATATGATTATTACGGGTACCATATCTTTATCTTTTTTAATATGCTGCTCATTGTCATCGCATTGTGCAGCGAGATGGGGATAAGGAATTTAGATAGAAAGAACACGCAAATAACGGTTAAGAACCAACAAGCAAATTTGCAGGGAAGTGAGTCGATTTGGGTCCTTATACGAAACCGTGATATAAGGAATGCCATTATTATTGGAGGATTAATCTTTTCTTATCGAGAGCTGTTTACCGTCTACTTTCCTTTGCTTGCCCACAATATGGGCATCAGTCCCATGATAACAGGGATTCTCCTCTCATTTTGCGGTCTGGCCATGCTTGTTATTCGATTCACCCAGACGTCTCTCGTTCGCTCTTTTGGCCGCATGAGAATCCTTACATGGTCTCTTTTCACTACTGGTATCATTTATCTTGTTACACCTTTTTCCCCTTGGATCGTATTGCTTTTCGTTTTGGTTGGAGTTTTAGGAGCTGGTCTAGGTCTTGCGCAGCCGCTAAGCACCGCAGCTCTACTGGAAGGAACCATACCCGAACATCGTGGAGAAGTATTAGGCGTTCAGATGATGATGAATCGAGTATCTCAATTTGCCATTCCGGCCATCTTTGGCGGACTAGGCGGCTTGATAGGTGTCTCTGCTATTTTTTGGGGCAGCGGGTTTGTTCTTACAGCCGTTGGGTATATAACACGTCCATTGCCTGTGCATGTTGATAGGTGTAAGAATCAGAGGCATCATTTATAGTTTTATTATCGAAGGAAATCCAAAAAACCATATTTAAATCATATAGTAGCGCTATTTTATAGATATTAGTAATATGTGTAATCCTATGGTAAATTCTTAATATACAGATAATTCAATTATTTACTATGAAAAATTAATCATTTTACATTCAGGAGGTCCACATGAAAATTTTGGCGCTGCTAAAGCAAACATTTGACACAGAAGAGAAAATTGTACTCTCCAATGGAAAGGTAAGTGAAGACGGGGTTAAATACGTCATTAATCCTTATGATGAATATGCTGTCGAAGAGGCAGTGGCGATTAAGGAAAAACATGGTGGAGAAGTGACGGTTGTGACGATTGGCCCCTCACGCGCCGAGGCTGCATTGCGTACGGCATTGGCAATGGGAGCTGATAAAGCAATCATCGTGGATGATGAATCTGTTTTCGGTGATGAATATATGATTTCTAAAGTATTAGCGACTGTAGCAAAAAGAGATACCTATGATTTGATATTAGGCGGATATATGGCGGTTGACGATGGTGCTGCACAGGTTGGACCACGTTTAGCCGAAGAGCTGGGAATCGCGCATATCTCTACCATTACGAATATGGAAGTGGATGGAAGCAAAGTAAAAGTGGAAAAAGACGTGGAAGGCGATATTGAAGTCATAGAAGCGAGCATGCCTGTACTAGTTACAGCACAGCAAGGATTAAATGAACCGCGTTACCCTTCACTTCCGGGAATTATGAAGGCAAAGAAAAAACCAATCGAACGGCTTACTGCCGCTGACCTAGGTATAAATATTGAGGAGATTCTTTCGAAGACAGAAGTACTTGAACAATATTTACCACAGCAAAAAACGGCCGGGAAAATTCTTCAAGGTGAACTGCCTGAACAGGTCTTTGAGCTCGCAAAAGCGCTTCGCTTTGAAGCGAAAGTCGTGTAATCCTATCTGGAAAATAAACATTTAAGGGGGAAGACATCAATGAGTAAAGATGTGTTAGTTGTTGCTGAAAAACGAAATGGTAGTTTGAGAAATGTTTCATTTGAAGCACTTGCTGCTACCAAAACAATAGCTGCAGGCGGGAAAGTGACGGCGGTATTATTTGGCCAGGGGGATAACAGTGATGCTGTTCAGCTGGCGCAATATGGAGCAGATCAAGTCTACTTAGTTACCAACGAGGAATTGAATGTGTATTCAACGGATGCATTCTCGCAAGCATTCACTGAAGTATTCCACAATGTAAACCCGGATGCCGTACTGCTTGGTCATACAGCTATGGGGCGTGATTTGGCACCAAGGGTGGCTGCTCGTCTCGGCCTTGGCTTAGTATCTGATTGTACCGACGTTGAAGTGAATGGTGATGAAGTAATCTTTGTTCGCCCGATTTACGCAGGGAAAGCGTTCCAAAAGAAAAGAATAACCGACGGGATCATTTTTGCAACGATTCGCTCGAACAATATTGCCAAAGGCGAACTGGATGCTGGGCGTACAGGAGAAACGATTGAATATAAAGCGACCATTAAGGATATCCGCACAGTCATTAAAGATGTCGTAAGAAAGACAGCAGGCACGATTGATTTAACAGAAGCTAAAATTATTGTTTCAGGTGGCCGGGGAGTGAAAAGTGCGGAAGGCTTCAACCCGATTAAAGAATTAGCAGATGTACTGGGAGCGGCAGTTGGTGCATCCCGTGCGGCTTGTGATGCAGGCTATTGTGACTATTCCATGCAGGTTGGCCAAACCGGAAAAGTAGTAACACCAGATTTATATATTGCATGCGGCATATCCGGTGCAGTTCAGCATTTGGCTGGAATGTCTAACTCCAAGATTATCGTAGCAATTAATAAGGATCCAGAAGCACCAATTTTCAAAGTGGCTGATTATGGAATTGTCGGAGACTTATTTGAAGTGGTGCCAATGTTGGCTGAAGAGTTCAAAAAGGTACCGGTATAAGCAAAAATAGAGAGGAGAAAACAACATGGCAAATATTCTATCAGGTCTTACAGTTATTGATTTGACACAAAACGTGGCAGGTCCGTTTTGTTCACAAATGTTAGGGGATTTAGGAGCGACGGTCATCAAGATTGAACGTCCGGGACATGGAGATGACACGAGGCATTGGCACCCGCCTTTATGGGGGGAGGAATCCTCTACCTTCTTAGCATTAAATCGTAATAAGAAAAGCATATGCGTGGATCTTAATCATTCGGAGGGGCAAAACATTGTCCGTGAATTATGCAAAAAGGCAGACATCTTTATCCATAGCTTGAAGCCTGGAAGCGAAGAATCCCGCGGACTCGGCTATGAGACATTATCGGAAATAAATCCTTCTTTAATTTACGCGGCGATTAGTGCATTTGGTGATAAAGGGAAAATGAAAAA
The DNA here is from genome assembly GCF_030915385.1 of Neobacillus sp. PS3-12. Classification (GTDB taxonomy): domain Bacteria; phylum Bacillota; class Bacilli; order Bacillales; family Cytobacillaceae; genus JAEVLT01. Next base: position 4,638,851 of record NZ_CP133268.1, read on the forward strand.
CAAGCCAGGCTACGACCCGCTTATTCAGGCATACAGCGGCATCATGAGTTTGACAGGAAATGAGGGAGACGACCCGGCTCGTGTCGGCGTATCGATTGTTGATATGGCAACAGGAATGTGGTCTCTGATTGGTATACTGACTGCCCTTCACCAACGCAACGAAACCGGCAAAGGCTGCAAAGTAGCAAACAGTCTGTTAGAAACGGGAGTAGCATGGGTTACATTACAGCTTTCAACGTTTATGGCTTCCGGAAGACTTCCTAGGAAAATGGGAACAGGAATGGCGACTACAGCACCTTATGAAGCTTTTAAAACAAAAGGGGACCAATGGGCGATTATTGCAGCAGGTAACAATCGACTGTTCAAAAATTTATGTGAAGCGCTTCAAATGCCGGAGCTAGTCGAGGATCCGCGATTTGAATCCAATTCATCAAGAGTCCAAAACCGTAAAGAGCTTCACAGATTGATAGAAGAATGCACCTTACGCTATGAGGTGGATGACCTCGTCAGCTTAATGGCGGAATACAATGTACCAAGCAGTCCAATCAATACATTAGATCGGGTACTCCGAGATGAACAAGTGAATGCACTTTCTTTAATAAAACCAGTAGAAGGTTTTCGGGTTTCTGATTTCCGAATGGTCGATTTACCATTCCGAATTAATGAAGAACGCGGTAATCTTCAATCACTGCCACCATTGCTAGGGGAGCATACGGTTGAAATTCTTAGATCATTAAATTACTCAGAAGAAGCATTGGAGCAGCTCAAGAGCAAGAGCATTATTGGTTGGGAGGCAGACGATGAACTTACCCCAACACGTTGAATTGTATGAGGTAGGACCAAGGGAAGGCTTTCAATCGGAAGCAAGCAAAATTCCTACCGAAGATAAGATTCGTTTTATTAATTCATTGAGCCAAACTGGACTCAAAAACATTGAGGCTACTTCCTTTGTTAGTCCGAAATGGGTGCCTCAGATGGCAGATGCAGAAATGGTATTAGCAAAGATTGATAGAGTGCCAGTGGTTGCCTATCGAGCGGCATATCTGAATTTGAAAGGACTTGAGCGGGCCCTTACCAATAACGTGACATTGGATGGAAGTCTTGTCCTATCTGCAAGTAATGTCTTTTCAAAACGGAATATGAATAAAACAACGAATGAAATGCTCGAAACATTGCCAGAATGGATCGAGGCCTATAAGAATGCAGGCATTCCGGTGAAACAGATGGGATTTATGGCTTCCTTTGGCTGTAACTTTGAAGGCTACATTAACTTAGATCATTTGCTGGAACTCATGGGTAAGGTTATTTCTTTAGCAGAAAGCTATGGAGAACGGATACAGAAGGTCAAGTTAGCCGATACGATGGGCTGGGCGAACCCAGAACAGATCAAACGAACCGTCCGTGCCATTCAGGATAAATGGCCGGAGCTTAACATCCATTTGCATTTGCATGATACACGCGGACTTGGTCTCGCAAACGTTTATGCAGCACTTCAGGAAGGGCTGTGGGAATTTGATACGGCGGTTGCAGGCCTTGGAGGCTGTCCATTTGCCGCTGTGAAAGGGGCGCCAGGAAATATTTCTACAGAGGACGTCGCATTTCTATGCGAGGAAATGGGCATAGATACAGGACTTAACCTGGAAGCATTAGTTGAATGCTCCAAGATGGCTGAAAGGATTGTAGGGCGAGAGCTCCCTGGGCATTTGTCCAAGGGCGGGGTTCTTCCCGGAATCAGACCACAATCCTGGATGCAGGTACAAGGATCTTAATTTAATAGAAAAATATATTCATAAAACATGGAGGAATGAAAAATGAATTTTGAATTTACTGACCTACAGAATGATATTCGCGCTGGAGTGAGAGAGGTTTGCTCACGGTTTGATCTAGATTATTGGAGAAGATCCCATGAGGATCATACCTATCCGACAGAATTTGTAAAAGCCATGAGTGATGCAGGCTGGCTAGGCGCACTAATTCCGGAGGAGTACGGCGGCTCAGGGTTAGGTTTTACAGAGGGAGCTATTATCCTGGAAGAAGTCAATCGTTCCGGTGGAAACTCTAACCAGGTTCATGCCCAGATGTATACGATGGGTGCACTTCTCAGACATGGAAGTGAAGAACAAAAGAATAAATATTTACCACAAATTGCGGATGGTTCCTTAAGACTGCAAACGTTCGCTGTTACAGAGCCTGACGCAGGTACGGACACAACTAAAATTAAAACATTCGCTGAGAAAAAGGAGACCGTTACATTATTAACGGACAAAAAATCTTTATCTCCCGTTTCAACAACACAGATTTGATGCTGCTCCTTGCTCGTACAACACCGCTTGACAAAGTAGAAAAGAGAACACATGGCATCAGCTTGTTTCTAATTGATACCCGTGAAGTTGGAAAAGGGATTGAATCAACGACAATTTCAACTATGCTAGGCGGAGACACCAATCAATTGTTCTTCAATGACCTTGAAGTACCTGAGGAATGTTTGATTGGTGAAGAAGGAAGAGGGCTTTACTGCGTAATGGACGGAATGGTTGCAGAAAGGATTCTTGTATCCGGTTCAGCGCTTGGTAATGGAAAGTGGTTTATTGACCAGGCAGTAAAATATGCGAACGAGCGTGTTGTCTTTAACCGTCCAATCGGTCAAAACCAAGGGATCCAGTTCCCGATTGCACAAGCCTATATGGAGCTTCAAGCTGCGGAGGCCTTAATGTATAAAGCAGCTTCTAAATTCGATAACAATCTACAGGCTGGGGCAGACGCAAATATGGCGAAGTACCTGTGTTCTGAAGCTGCTTATCATGCAGCTGAAGCGTGTATGCAAACGCATGGCGGATATGCTGCAGCAAACGAGTACCACATCAACCGCAAGTGGATGCAAGCAAGAATGATGAAGATTGCTCCAATCTCTTCAAACTTAATCTTAAGCCATGTAGGTCAGCACGTATTGAAAATGCCAAGATCATATTAAGAGAGATTCAAGAAAGGAGGGCGATTTGTGTGTGTACAGTGAAAGAATCCTATGAAATGTTAAAGGTTGAATATAAGGGTGATCATAATGAAATCCTGGTTGTCACGTTAAATAGACCTGAAGTAATGAATGCGATGAATACGAAAATGCTCGAGGAAAGGCTAAGGCTTTTCCGCGAGGAGGCTTACAACGAAGATTTAAGGTGTGTGGTCATCACCGGTGCAGGAGAGAGAGCGTTCAGCACCGGAGGCGATTTAAAGGAACGCAATGGAATGAGCGACGGTACGTGGAAACGACAACATCATATCATTGAGGACTTGGTTCTGTTAACGCTGGATTTCCCGGTACCTGTTATCGCTGCCGTGGAAGGCTATGCCCTTGCTGGCGGATGTGAAATGGCGCTGTCAGCTGACTTTATCATTGCTTCAGAAACAGCTGTTTTCGGCTTATCGGAAGCATTAAGAGGAATTTTACCTGGCGGCGGAGGGCTGCAAAATCTGGCCCGGGCAATCGGTGTACGTCGAGCCAAAGAGCTCATCTATACTGGCCGAAAAATTGACGCTGCACTTGCATACGAATGGGGTATGGTCAACCGAGTCGTTTCCAAAGGAAAAGCACTGGAAACCGCATTGGAATTGGCAGCCAAGATTGCAGACACCGCCCCAATGGCAGTAAGAATGGCAAAAGTCTCCATTAATCAAGGATCTGAAACAGATTACCATACTGCCTACGCTCTGGATATTGCAGCATATAACCAGTTAGTAACATCACAAGACCGGTTAGAGGGAGTGGCAGCTTTTAATGAAAAGCGTAAACCAAGATGGAAAAATCAATAACTTGATGTCAAAGCTTACTGCCTTTATTACCGAAACAACCTATCGAAAGCTTCCAGAGGAAATGGTGGAATTAGCCAAGCAGGCAATCATCGATACAGTTGGGGTGGCATTAGCCGGGTGGAATGAAACTGCCGTAGAAAAGGCTAAAAAGGTATATGGTTTACATGAGAACGGGCAGGGTATTTCCTCCCTTTGGGGAGAGCCGGTGAAGATCGATTGCGATAAAGCAGCCATCATTAATGGAACGGCCTCACATGTGTTGGATTATGACGATGCCTCGGTTGGTGTCGTCATCCATCCCAGCGCACCAATTCTGTCTGCGATTACGCCACTTGCCGAGAAGCTTTACAGCTCAGGTAAAGAGGTTATAACAGCCTATGCTATTGGCACGGAGGTCATGATCCGCATTGGACAAGTCATGGGGATAAGGCATTACAACCTCGGCTGGCATGCAACCGATACATTGGGCACGATTGGAGCTGCTGCGGCTTCTTCCTATCTGCTCCATCTCAATGAAGAGCAATGCTCCCATGCCATCGCCATTGCTGCCTCAATGACCGGAGGGTTACAGAAGAATTTCGGCTCCATGACCAAGTCGCTCCACGTAGGATTGTCGGCATCGCATGGTATTCAGGCAGCACTCTTAGCTGAACAGGGCTTTACCGGGAATTGTGATATTTTTGGAAAACGCGGCTTTTTCATGGCATATAGCGGCGGGGCCAACGAGGAAGAGCTGCAGAAGGCGATGGACTCCATTACATTTGGAGAGCCTTACGATATGTTGGAAGGACTATCCGTTAAGAAATTCCCTTGCTGCTTTGGTACGCACCGCTTTATCCAAGGAGCGCTTGAACTTAAAGACGAGCATCAGTTGAGCTTAGAGGATGTGGAAGAAATTGTTCTTCAAGCACAGCCGAGAAGCCTCCTGCCTTTGGTTCATTCTCGGCCAATAACAGGATTACAAGGAAAGTTCAGTGCTGAGTATACTGTACTGGCATCGCTAGCCGATGGATATGTAAGGCTGAACAGCTTTGAGGACGATCAAGTGCTCCGTGCAGAAATTCAGAAACTGTTTTCTGTGGTCAAGGTGTTGCAATTGCTGGAATCTGATGAAGACAAGCGACTTAATCGAAGATTAGCGGTAGAAATTTGTATAAAAACAAAGAATGCACAAGTATATAAAAAAACGGTTCAACACGCACCAGGCTCCAAAGAAAAACCGCTTAGTGAAGCAGAGCAACGTGAGAAGTGGGTCAGCTGCTTAAGCAAATATGCTCGGTCTTCACATGAACATGGCAGCATGGCTTCAATCGCTCAGGAACTGTATGATCAAGGTTTGCGAATCGACACATACACATGCTTTAGCGATTGGATTAACGAGATAAACAATAGATTGAATGATTATAAGCCAAAACAGATGATTTGATTCAATAAGGGAATCAAGTGGAAGGAGTATCATAATGAAAATTGCATTGTTCAACGAATATCGCGTAGGTGTTGTCGATGGCGGCAGTGTGATCGATATTACCGATTTAACATCTTGGAACAACGAGGTACCGCAAGCCTCTTTAGTCAAGCTTATGGGGGAATTTGAAGCTTTGAAACCAAAGATTCAGGCAGGTCTAAGCTCTTGTCCTGAATATCCTGTATCGGACGTTGTGCTCCGTGCCCCTGTTCCAAATCCGAGTAAAATCGTAGCAGCTCCTATTAACTATATCCTGCACAAACAAGAGATGAATACCGCTTTAACAGTAGATGGTCTCGGCTTTTTCCTAAAATCCCCATCTTCCATTATCGGGCCTAATCAAACAGTATTGCTGCCGTTCAGAGACAGAAGAGTGGATCATGAAGCGGAAATTGCCTTCGTAGTTGGTAAGGAAGCAAAGGATGTCAAGGCAGAGGATGCATCTAAGTATATCTTCGGCTATCTTGCTTTAATGGACATTACGGTCCGCGGTAAGGAAGATCGCCCATGGCGCAAATCCTTCGATACCTTTACTCCAATCGGTCCGTGGATTGTAACGGGGGACGAAGTGGAGAACCCAAATCAATTGCAAATGAATCTATGGGTTAATGATGAAATCAGACAATCGGCAAACACAAGTGATCTCATTTACGACTGCTATAAGTTCTTTGAGGCGGCTTCCAGTGTCATGACGCTGCTTCCGGGAGATCTTATCACGACTGGAACACCTGAAGGCGTAGCTCCGATTGCAAAAGGCGATACCGTGCGCATTCACATCGAAAGAATTGGTGAATTTTCCGTACAGGTTGACTACAAGCCGGGCATTTAATTGAAAAAAATGAAATCATTATTCATTTTATAGTTTGACAGTTAACAAGAATGGAAAGGTGACTATGAGAATTCATGAGACTTTTACAGAAAAAGATAGATTAGAACATAGGATCAACCATTTGAGAAATGAAATGATCCGTTCTGCTGCAGCTACTGGTTTGAATAGTCACAGGACCATTTACTATAGTCAGAAATTAGATAAACTCATCACCATCTATCAAAGGCATTTTTATCATTTGGACAAGAAGGCAAGAATGTTTCACAACGATAAAGTTATTTGAAGACTGCGACACTAATACGTTATATCGAAAGAGGGGGAAGTAAATGTCGGAACATAAAGCGAAGCAGCAATGGACACCGGAATTGCTGGATTTCCACCAGGAACTGAAGGATAAGAATATGGGCCCTTTATGGGCTTCCGTTTTCAGCGCACCTCAGCCAAAGCCGCGAGCCATACCCTATCTGTGGAAAAAGAAGCTGATTCTAGAGGCGCTTGACAAAGCCAAGGAGCTGCTTGCGGTAGGTACAGGTTCGATTGACCGTCGAGCCATCTATTTAGTGAATCCCGGGATGAAGCATTTGGAGCCTCATGGATGGGGAGGGGCAACGCAAACGTTATACGCTGCTGTGCAAGCGCTTAATCCGGGGAAATCGCCCCATCTCATAGGCATATGACATCAGCACTGAGGTTTATCATGGAAGGTCATGGGGCATCCGGCATTGTAAATGGTGTGAAATACCATTTCGAACCAGGGGATTACGTGATTACACCGGAATGGTGCTGGCATGATCATGTGAATGAAGGAAACGAAACGGTGCTATGGATGGACTGCTTAGATATCCCCTTCACTTCCGCACTGACAAGCTCCTTCTTCGAGTTGTATCCACAGGAGCAGCAACCGGTTGAATTTCCTGTAGATTATGGTACAAAGCGTTATGCAGGTGGTATGGTACGACCAATTTCCGATCGCAAGCCTTCAGCTGCACCGCTCGGACGATATACATGGGATTTGACGAAGCAAGCACTGGATGGACAGAGTGAATTGAATACGGATCCATGCGACGGGTTCGCTGTAGAATATATCAATCCTTCTACGGGCAAAGATGCAAATGGAAGAGTCGGTGCCAGAATGCAGAAGCTGCCAGTTCGATATAAGGGAAAAGCACATCGCCATGTGCATAGCACAGTCTTTCATGTGTACAAAGGAAGCGGGTATACGGTTATGAACGGTGTTCGTTTTGACTGGGAAGAAGGCGACTTCTTCGCATTGCCGGCCTGGACATGGCATGAACACGTGAATACTTCTGAAACAGAAGAGGCATTTTTGTTCTCTACAAATGATCTGCCAATTTTAGAGCCATTTGGCTTTGAACGAGAAGAAGCATATACAGAAAATGGCGGTTATCAGGAGATCAAATCAGTTTTTGAGCCTGATCTATCAGATGTAATAGCAATAGATTAGTAGAATTAAAAAATAGAAGGGTGATTGGAATGGGAGAAGTGAAAGAGGTCATCGTTGTAGGTGGCGGTATTGGCGGTTTAGCGGCTGCTCTAGGAATCGCAAAATTGGGAAAAAAAGTAACGATACTAGAGCAGGCCCCACAGTTTGGTGAGGTGGGAGCCGGATTACAGGTAGCTCCAAATGGCTTGAGGGCGCTTGATGCTTTAGGAGTACTGGATGAAGTCTATAAGCAAGCGGTATTTCCTCGCCGTCATGTGTTCATGGACGCACTGAGCGGTAATGAGCTATCTGCCGTACAATTTGGCGATAAATTCCGTGAGAGCTTCGGGTATCCATACATCGTTATTCATCGTTCGGATCTGCATAGTGTTTTACTGAAGGCTTGTCAATCGTTAGATAATATTTCTTTCTTGACTAATCATCGCTTGGAGTCCATTAAGGAATTCGATGATTATGTAGAATTACAGTGTCAAAATGGAGCTGTACTAAAAGGAGAAGCGGTAATCGGTGCGGATGGAATTCGTTCGAAGACACGTACACTAGTCAGTCAAGCCGATCCAGTTACCTCTAAGTATGTGGCTTATCGCTTTACTGTTCCAAGTTCAGAAATGACGATTGATATCGATTGGGATGAGAAATTCACGTGGATTGGGCCTGGTATCCATTTGGTTCAATATCCGGTGCGTCATAAGAATGTCATTAACCAAGTAGCAGTATTCAAAAGCTACAAATATAGTGAGAACTCTGATGATTGGGGAACGGAGGAGGAACTCCATCAAATGTTTGCAAATAGCTGCCCCACTATTAAGGAATCTCTCAAGTTTGCAGACCGCGGACTAATCACAAAGCTATATGATATCGAACCGCTGGAAAAATGGTCAACGAATCGCGTGACGCTTTTGGGTGATAGTGCTCATGCAATGCTGCAATATTTAGCTCAAGGCGCTTGTCAGGCTCTTGAAGATGCCGTTTGTTTAACGGAAAAATTACGGGAAAACGGTTCAAATATAGCTAAAGCATTAGACGAATACCAACAAGAACGCATTCCAAGAACGGCACAGGTTCAACGTGGAGCAAGGACCTGGGGAGAAATCAAGCATGCTGAAGATTCGGTTACACGGCTTCTTCGCAATACCATTATGCTGAATCGTTCCGCAGATGATTACGAATATTTGGAGTGGTTATATAAAGAGAGAAAGTTCTCCACTGTGTAAAACTTTGGGGATAACTTTTCACTCAAGTATTTAAAAGGCTATATTCCTTTATACATCCTAGGATATAGCCTTTAAATATACTTCTTTTTATTAGATTAGAATGATTTGATTTTTATATAAAAGCAAGGGCGTGATCATACATGAAAGTCAATAAGACAAGAGGTCCCTTAGAGGGGATTCGCATTCTCGATCTATCAACCGTTGTTGCTGCCCCTTATGGCGCTGCACTTCTTGGTGATTTTGGGGCAGAAGTCATTAAAGTTGAAATGCCTGAAGTCGGCGATCCATTGCGAAATCTAGGTCCCTATTATAATGGGGAAGGACTAAGATGGCCGGGCATGTCTCGGAACAAGAAGTCAATTACGTTGGATTTGCGTCAGGAAGAGGGCAAGGAAATACTAAGGAAACTGGCTAGCAAATCGGATATGGTCATTGAAAACTTCCGGACGGGTACACTGGAAAAATGGGGAATCGGCTATGAGGATCTAAAGCAATACAATCCCGATTTAGTTATGATCAGAGTAACAGGGTATGGACAGACCGAACCATATTCACACAAAGCAGGTTTCGGTACACCTGCTACAGCTTTTAGCGGTTTTACCTATTTACATGGATACCCCGATCGCCCGCCAATTAGCCCTTCTTTTTCCTTAACTGATTATGTGACAGGAATTTATGTGGCTTTTGCAGCGGTTACAGCTTTGTATCACAGGGATTGTCAGGATAAAGGGACAGGTCAATACGTAGATGTCAGCTTATATGAATCGATGTTCAGAATGATGGAATTCTTGATAACAGACTATGATCAGACTGGTAACATCAAGGAGAGATCACCAGGATTGAGTGGCCACTCAGCACCTGCCGGGAATTTCCTGACCAAGGATGGACATTGGATTATTTTGGTTACAAGCTCTGACAAAACCTTTGAGCGTTTGGCAAAAGTCATGAACCGGGAAGATATGCTGACGGATGAGCGCTATCATACCAACTCAATTCGTTTGACGCGATTTGATGAAGTAAACGGGATTGTCTCCGATTGGGTGAAGACCAAAACAAAAGATGAACTCCAGCAGCTTCTCGACGAAAGCGGTGTTCCGATGAGCAGCATTTATAGCATCAAGGATATCTTTGAAGATCCCCAGTATAAGGCAAGAGAAAATATTGTGGAAGTTGATCATCCACGACTGGGTAAAGTCAAGATCCCAGGCATTGTTCCAAAATTTTCTGAAACACCGGGTTCTATCAGGCAAATTGCACCGGAATTAGGCGAACATAATGAAGAAATTCTAAAGAATCTATTGGAGCTGGATGAAGGAACCATTGCTAGTTTAAAAGAGAAAAAAGTGATATAAAGGAGTGTTTGAACTTGGCTAGTAATAAAGAGGTTACGATTACCGAGGTTTGTCCAAGGGACGGGTTTCAAAGCGTCAGTGAGTGGATTCCAACGGAAGAAAAAGTCAGAATCATCAATCAATTAATTGATTGTGGCTACAAACAGATTGAGGTTACCTCATTTGTGCATCCTAAAGCGATTCCGCAATTGAAGGATGCGGATGAAGTATTGAAAAGGATCAAACGTTCAGAACATGTGAAACTACGAGCACTTGTTCCGAATACACGAGGATTGGAGAGAGCCATTGCAGCTGGCGTGGATAAGGTAAAACTGATGCTGTCCGCTTCTGATTCCCATAGTATAAGTAATGCAAACTGCAAGACGTTGGAGGCTTTTGAGAGGTTTGAGCCGCTAGTTGAACTCGCAGAAAAAAGCGGCATGAAGGTAGGTGGATCTATTTCTGTTGCCTTTGGATGCCCTTATGAAGGTGAAACTCCAATTGAACGTCTTGTGCTGATCTGTGAGCGATATCGCTCCTTGGGAATTAAAGAGGTTTCACTAGCAGATACAACGGGTATGGCAAATCCAATACAGATTAGAAACAATGTTCGTGAATTAATGAAGAGATTTCCAGACTTTACTTTCTCCCTGCATCTTCATAATACAAGAGGCATGGCATTTGCCAATGCCGTCGCTGGATGGGAGGAAGGCATTGTTCATTTTGACAGCTCCGCAGGCGGATTGGGAGGCTGTCCGTATGCACCAGGTGCAAGTGGAAATATCGCTTCAGAGGATTTGATTCATGGATTTGAGGAAATGGGGATTTATACCGGAGTCTCCTTAGATAAAGTGTTAGTGGCAGCCAAGGATGTCCAGCAGAGTCTACCCAAGTATGTAGACAGCTTCCTACTGAAAGCAGGCAAATGCTCAGATTTATCCGCCAGCCCAAAGGCACAGCAAAAAGTCCAGTTATAGTTTGGGAAGAATGGAGGATTACGATTGTATCAGCAAACTTTAAGTACTGCTTATGGATCGGTTTGCATTCACAGCTTGCAGTCGTTGAAACAAAGAGGCATGGTGAATGTAGATGATTTACCCTATACGTTGAAGATTCTTCTTGAATCGCTCATGCGAAATCAAAGCAGCCTTGGGATTTCAGAACAGGATTTAATTCGGGTTGCTTCAAGAACACGATCCAATGAAGCGGTTGAAATCTCGTTTTTGCCAACAAGAGTCATTATGCAGGATGCATCGGGTGTTCCAGCTTTAGTCGACTTTGCGTCGCTTCGTCAGCGATTGCTGGAAGAAGGAATTGATCCTCATCAAGTGAATCCTGTCATTCCCGTTGATTTGGTTATCGATCATTCGGTTCAATTAGATGATTTTGGATCGGCCACGGCTTTTTCAAATAATCTCCATATGGAATATGAACGTAACCAAGAAAGATACGAGTTTTTAAAATGGGCACAGCAATCATTTACAGGCTTTCGCGTTGTTCCGCCTGCTAATGGTATCATCCATCAAGTGAATTTGGAATGCTTGACCAAAGTTGTACAAATTGCAAATCAGGATCATGAGAAAGTGGCATTTCCTGAAATCGTAATTGGCACGGATTCTCATACTACAATGGTGAATGCGTTAGGTGTGCTTGGCTGGGGGGTTGGAGGAATCGAAGCAGAAGCGGCCATGCTCGGGACCCCTGTTAGTATGTCAGTGCCTGAAGTGGTGGGTGTCGAAATTATTGGCAAGCTGAATGAAGGAGTTACAGCAACGGATGTTGCCTTAACCATAACCCAGCTCCTAAGAAAGTATAATGTCGTGGGCAAATTCGTCGAATTCTTTGGACCCGGCCTGAAGCATCTTTCCCTCCCCGATCGGGCGACCATCTCCAATATGGCTCCTGAATATGGGGCAACCTGCGGCTTCTTCCCGGTTGATGAAGAGACGTTAAAATTTTTGCGTATGACTGGCAAGCGAGATGAGGAAGTTGAGCTTGTGGAGCGATATTGCAAAGAACAAGGATTGTTTCATCAATCTGATTCAAATAGGAGAGTTTATTCTTACCTTTTAAGGCTTGATTTGCAGTCCGTGGAGGCAAGTGTTTCGGGTCCTAAGCGACCGCAGGACAGAATGCCGATTACTAAGGTGAGACAGTCTTTTCCTAAGCCCCTTTTCGCTAACAAACCAAACGGTTTAAGTAATCATGGAACAGAATTAAAGGATGGATCCATTGTTATAGCAGCCATAACAAGCTGTACGAATACATCAAACCCCTTTAATATGTTAGGTGCAGGGCTTTTGGCAAAGAAGGCGGTAGAGTACGGTTTAACCGTACCTAAAACCATTCAGACTTCGTTGGCTCCTGGGTCTAAGGCGGTTACAGCTTACTTGCAAAAAGCAGGGTTACTTCCATATTTGGAAAAGCTGGGTTTTTATCATGCCGGTTACGGATGTACGGTATGTGTAGGCAACAGCGGAAAGCTGGATGAAGAAGTTGAAAAGGCAATTCAGGAGCGTGATTTGACGGTTGCTGCGGTATTAAGCGGAAACCGTAATTTTGAAGGACGGATTCATTCCTTAGTCAAAGCAAACTATTTGGTCTCTCCTCCATTAGTCATCGCCTTTGCTATCGCAGGCACCATGGATATTGATATGGAATGCGAACCGCTTGGGCGATCGGCTGCTGGAAAAGATATCTATTTGAAGGATATTTGGCCGAGTTCCAATGAAATTGCCAGTCTGGTGGATTCTACCATTTCATCCGATCTATATCGAGAAGCCTATCAAAATGTGTTTGAAGGCGACGATAGATGGCAGGGTCTAAAATATGATGATGCTCCGATTTTTAGATGGAATCATCGGTCCACCTACTTTAAAATGTCCCCTTTCTTCAAAGCGGAGCTAAATATGAACCAACCAGAAGATATTCACCAAGCCAGAGTCTTGTTAATACTAGGTGATTCCATAACGACGGACCATATTTCGCCAGTCGGGCACATCGCGTATGACAGTGCAGCCGGACAATATCTTGTCAAGCAGGATATCGAATCAGCTAATTTCAATTCTTACGGTTCTCGCAGAGGAAATCATGAGGTACTGGTTAGAGGGACATTTGCCCATCCCAGGTTAAAAAATAAATTAATAGATAAGACAGGCGGTTTCACTCTCCATGTACCGAGCGGGGAAGAAATGGATGTCTATTCTGCATCCATCAAGTACCAACAGGAAAATACGCCGCTCATCATCTTAGCCGGTAAGGACTACGGAATGGGGAGTGCAAGGGATTGGGCAGCTAAGGGCACCTATCTTCTCGGCGTCAAGGCGGTCATCGCGGAAAGTTTTGAACGAATTCACCGCAGTAACTTGGCCATGATGGGGATCGTACCTCTTCAATTTATGCCTGGAGAAAGCTATGAATCGTTGAATTTAAACGGTCAGGAGACTTATTCTATTATGGGATTAAACGAGCCGCTTAGTCCGCTTCAAAAAGTAAGGGTTGAGGTTACTAAACCAAATGGCTCAAGGCTCTCTTTCCAGACTGTGCTTCGTTTGGATACTCGAATGGAAGTTGAGCTTTATGTAAAGAAGGGTATTTTTCAGAGTATCCTAGGTCAATGGGAACAGAGTTTGACTAGTTGATAGATTCAAAACGCACTATATGAAAAAAGGAGAACTTTTTAAGGTTCTCCTTTAGTTATAGAATTTGCCCGTAAAACCACGTGGGCTTGCCCCGTGGATGTAAGGGCATCGCTCAAGGGTGGTCTTTTGACCGCCCTATTTGAGCGATTTTAAGAGCTATTCTTTGCGAACAAACATTCCTATATGATATGATAGATTCATAAAATAAGGTTGAAAATAAAGAAACTTAGGTGGTAAAAATGAGTGAATACAACACTTTAAAAAAGTATTTCCGCTAGTATGCTGTTTAAGAAATTCCCAAATTTAAAGAAGTTTTATTCTCGTTGTGGAGTTTTATGGAGAAAGGGATATTTTGTGAGTACAGTTGGCAGGGTAAGTGAAGCAACGGTGAAAAGATATATACAGGAGCAAAAGACCAAAACTTGATCGAAAGGAGTATGTGTTAGATGAATACAACAAAAGAAAATAAGAAAACAAGAAAAAAGAATCCGCCTTCTGAATTCACAAAAACATTAAACGTCATTCGTAAATCACATACTCCTCTTCATACAGTAGAAGTCGAACTTAAAGTTTCGCCTTTTCAACATTACAGGATGAAACGAATCGGTGAGCACTTACGAGTGATTAGAAACACCGTGTTGGGTGAATTATACAAAAACTATCTTCAAATGATACGAACAAAAAAATATAAGGCGTTGTTAAAACAATACCGTTCGGTATCGGATGAAATGTTAAAAGCGACCGATGATGGTGAAATAATAGAAAAAGAACTTAATCGTCTAAAAGAACAGCTATCAGAATTGCGAGATTCCTATCATGTCACGTTTGATTTTGCCAGAAATTATGGTGCAGGATTACGAGAGAAAAAATTTCATTTGCCAGACGCCGTGACTGTTTGGTCTGTGTGTGAAATGGCATGGAATTCGATAGAAAATATTCTTTTTAGTGAGGGTGAAAAACCTTATTTCTATCAAAAAGAAGATTTAATTACCTTTCAAGGTAAACAAGCGGAACGGTGTGTCATCTTAAAATTTGAAAAGAAAACAGGACGTTGGACCGCTAGCCATAATGGCATGAATTTTCCTTTAATCATCAAGAAGAATGATTTATATGTTTCGGAGACTCTCTCTCATATTCAAAATTACATGGAGAATGGTGCAGAAATCGACCGAATAAATGTAGATCGACACTTAACAGGTAAACCTATCCTTCCTACGTATCGGATTCGAAATAATCGAATTGTAAGAAAAGAAATCAGAGGAAAAATCAGATATTTCCTTCAAATCGTAGTAGAGGGTACTCCGCTACCCAAGCGTAACAAAAACGGTTCTTTCCGCCATACCCTCGGTACAGGGCGAATCGGCGGGGACATTGGTACTCAGTCTATCGGAATTGTTTCCAAAGACCAGGTACTATTAAAAAATTTAGCTGAACGTTCTTTGAAAACATTTTATACCGAACGAAAAATTCTCAACATTCAACGGTATTTAGACCGTTCCCGTAGGGCAATGAATCCTAAAAACTTCAACGAGAACGGAACGATAAAAAAAGGAAGGAAAGTATGGAACTTTTCAACGAGATACAAGAAAGCTCAAATGGCAGTAAGAAATCTCCAAAGAAAAGCAGCTGAAAGCAGAAAATACGCACATAATGAGGATATCAATCGATTGCGTTTTATTGGAGATGAATTGATTATAGAGAAAATGGACATAAAAGCTCTTCAAAAGAAAGCAAAAACAACTGAAAAAAGCGAAAAAACAGGAAAATGGAAACGAAGAAAACGATTTGGTAAAAGCATTTTAAAACGGAGTCCTGGCTATTTTATTCAACAAGCCAAATATCGATTTGGTTTAACCGATGGAAAAGTGAGAGAAGTCAACACATGGACATTTAAAGCCTCTCAATATGACCATGTGTTGGACAAGGGAAATAAAAAACAATTATCAAAACGATGGCACGCCCTACCTGATGGAACGAAAATTCAACGTGATTTGTATTCAAGCTTTTTACTCTATTGTGCAGACGATGAAGGGCAAAAGTCTGACCGAGAAGTATGTTTAGTAGAATTTGAAAACTTTCTAGTATTGCATGATGAATGTATTCAGCAAATTAAAAACAACCGTAAGGTTGTCTTAAATAGTGGCATTAAAATTTCTTAATTAACAAAACTGGGGGTATGACTTAGCCTCCATTTTCGAAAGAAAAGAAAACGAACGCTAATGTGGTCAGAGGACTGCTTGTTTGTTGGTTTTCACCCCTATAGCTAGTGCGTAACGCCGATGGGAGTTTGACTTCATGTACGCTTGCGAGAAACTATATGTGAGAACCCACGTGGGCTTGCCCCGTGGAGTAAGTCAGTGAGAAAAGATTACATTCTTACTGTTTCAAGTACATTAACTCTTTGTGATCATGTCTTGGTCAAATTTTAACGCTCGTCTTTTTGCCACAAATACATAGTAAAATCTTAAGGCCGGCATAACAAATAAAAAGATAAATAAGAGCCTGAATATTTGGAAGACAGAAACAACCGAGATATCTGCATGAATCTCATTTGCCAGTAATACCATTTGATCAATTCCGCCAGGTGCTGTACTTAAAAAGCTTGATGCAAAAGAAAAGCCTAATGTATAGGAAACGATAAAGCTAGTGCCGTAGGTTATGACGATTAAGCCAACGGAACTTAAGATACCTGCTGCTAAATAGCGGAAAGGCAGCTTAACCATAGGCGGCTTTAACATGAGACCAATCTGAGCGCCAATTAACAGTTGTGCACCATTCATGACAAGAGGTGGGACAGGTGCTAAGTCGAAGGGAGCAAATTGCAAACCGATGACCAGAAGAATAGGTGCTAAGAAATAAGCAATTGGCATTTTAAAGTGTTTAGCAACATAGGCAAAGCCCCATGACAGTAGAAATAATAGGACTAGACTATATGACATAGGGATATTTACTGCTGACTTGCTTACGATATGGCCTGACACAACAAATGGAATGACCACAACCACTAAAAGCAGCCGTACTACCTGGAAATAGGTAATCGCCGCTAAATCGACATCCTTTTCTTCCTCTGCAAATAGAAGAATTTGACTTAGTCCGCCTGGAATGGTCCCTAGAATCATCGATTTTAAAGATAGTTGTGACCATTTACTTAATACAAACGCCAGCACAATGGAACTGGCAATAAGGATAATATTTAAAAGAAACATATAGACTAATAGAATACCAGTGCTTCTAAAAAGAGCTAAGTTGAATTGTTCACCAATAGCAATTCCTACAATGACAATTCCCATTTCCTGCAGTCTTGACGACCATGACAATGCTCCTTTATAGAAAAATTGTGCAGTGATAATGGAAAAAATAGGACCAAGCATCCAAGGAATGGGGATGTGCAACAAGCTAAATACATACCCGCCAATAACAGCTAAGAGGAATACTTTTAACATGCCTTTCAAGAATGACACCCCCTAATAAAATATTGGTTCAATTATCTTGCCAAGAAGAGAATGAATTCCCCTATGAAAGTGAAGGAAGACTTCCGCTGATGGAAGTCTTCTTTATCCTTTCCTTCAAAAAACGATCAGCATTCCATTTTGATAGAGGATAATCATAAGGAATGCTGATTGTGTGAAAGCTGTGCTACGCTTTTACTGCTTGTATATTTACGTCGTCGCGTCGACGATCACCCCAATAGGTAGAGCCGTTTTTCTGGTATTCCTTGTAGGACCATCTAATAGGTTCCCAATCTGGCTCAAAGATGAGGTAGCTGTTTGTGAAAATCTCAACTCGCAGGCCGCTGCCCGGATCTTTTACATAAATAAACATTGCTTGAGAAATTCCATGTTTACCTGGACCGACAAAGCTCACTTCTTGTTCACTTAAAATGTCAGCAGTACGCAAAATGTCTTGAGCATTATCCTGCCAGAAAGCGATATGGTGCATTTCATTTGGTCCAACAGAAGGTTTTGACATCATGGCTACATCATGTACTAAATTGGTGACACTCATCCAGCCTACTACTTGTTTATCGTCAGCATTTACTAAATATTCGCGTAATTTAAAGCCTAATGTTTCTTGTAAATAGGTTACAATTAGGTGATTATCCAACGACGTTTGCAAATTGACATGGTCGATTCGACGTGGTGAAACACCTTTTGCCCATGCTTTATAGACTTGGTTTTTCAAGACTGATTTACGTCCATCTTCTGCTGCTGGTTTTTCCATATCAAAATAAATTTCGAAGCGGTGCCCACTTGGTAATTCAAAACGGATGGCTTCGCCTTGACCTGCCTCTTCACCAGCTGCGATCCAGCATACCTCTGTTCCTGCATCCTCTAATAGACGGGCAAAATTTGCCACATCTTCCCGGCGTTTTGCTTTCCAGCCAATATGATCGATATAAGACGTTTCTCCGGCTGTGATCGAAAGGGTATGGTGCTCAAAGTCACCCCATGCACGTAAATAATGTGTACCATTAACCTCGCGTGTTTCCTCTAACCCGATGACTTCTTTAAAGAACCATAATGATTTTTCTAAGTTCTCTGTTACTAATGCAACATGCCCTAATTTAGCGATTTCTGGAGCGTATATAAATTTTTCCATTCCCTACACCTCTAAATGTTATAGATTTTCAACTGACTAGATTGAATTTTACAAGCTATTATCCTTGAATATTTGTTTGGATCCCAAATAAATGTCTTCCGTAACCGTGGATTCCATCTTCGTATAATGATGTGATATGTGTTCCAACCGCAAGTAAATCGCGTGTAAACAATTCTACTGGATGACCTTTTAATAGGGCATGCCCGCCAAGGGTCAACAAGCTTTTCACCCCAATATGGACACACTTATCAATCATAGAAGCCCGAATCGCTTTATATTTAGCCCCTTCATATGGACCGCCTTTATCTTCTTCCATCATCTCAATGTAACGGTTTAAAAGTAATCTTGCCTGTTCCATTTCTAAGCTTAATTCTGCAAGTACACGTTGACTCGTCGGAGAATCTTTTTCCGCGACACCTGAGAAGCGAACGCGGCCAGCAGTATGCTTTTCAAACTCAGCCAAGACACGTTCAGCGCCGCCAACAGCCATTGCCGCAAAGCCTACATAGAAGCCAGGATAGAAAGGAGTGTTGTAGTATAGATAATCTTGATCGAAATCTTTTTCTGGTGGCTGAGGGCATTCGATCATTTTACTAAAACGAAGAATTGCTTCAGGTTTTACAAAAACCTTGTCAACAATCAATGTATTACTGCCTGAACCGCGTAATCCAAGAGAGTCCCAGTTTTTCACAATTTCTAAGTCTGATACTTTTAAGAGAATGCCAACACGTTCCGTTTTATCAGAGTCATCAAATTTCATAAAAGCCCCAACGCCAACCCAGTCACAATAATTGATTCCGCTTACAAAGTGGTACGTTCCAGAAACATAGTAACCGCCCTCAGTCTTTTCTACCTTCCCTACAGGTGCGAAAACATCGGCGACAAACCCGCCTTGGTTCACGACTTCATCTCGTAACGGCTTTGGCAGGTAGGATACCCACGCATTGTGTAAGGAGAAGAAGGTTGTGAGCCACCCAGCGGATAGATTGTGATAGCTGACAGTTTTGATCATATCAACATAGGAATGCCAGTCAAGCTGTGGATAACCATACTCTTTCGGAAGAATTAAACGATTAATTTGTTCTTCGCGAATGATGTTGGCAATATTTTCTGAAATCGTGGCATCTTTATCAGCCTGTGCGGCTTCAAGCTCTGCAGCCTGACCAATTCTTTTTGCCTTTTCGATAATTTCATCATAAAGAATTTTATTATCAACAAGAAGTTCCATACAATTATTCCTCCCAAATTGGATGTATTATTTTACTGTTGCAGCTTCCTCAATTTTAAGTCCAAAAAAGTCAATAACGAGTTTATTAACGATTTCGGGTTGATCTGTTTGACATTGATGGCCGCAATTGTCAATGTAATGAAACTCGATGTTTGGCAGTGATTTTTCCAGTTTATAGGCGGTTTCAATAGGTGCAACCCCATCATTTTTGCCCCAAATGAATATTCCAGGAATTTTTAGCTTTGGCAAGGAATCTTTAATACAGTAGCGGTCCCATAACTTTGGATCATTATTCATTTTTTCTAAATAATCATCAAATGCTTTGTTTGCTTCCCGTACACCTGGTCGGTTTGCAGCTTGATGGCGTATTTGGATTAATTCTTCTGGAACTTCTACGCCATTCGAATTTCGAGTCATAAACTTACGAAGTGCTTCTTCTGTATAATCGTAGCCGATAACTTCTAAAAATGATCGTAATTTTCTTAATGGTACTTCCTGCATGGCTTGATAAATGGTGTTACTGCCAATATAAACAACCTTTTTTACTTTTTCCGGATGATCAATGGCATACTTAGCTGCGATATAAGCACCTTGTGAATTGCCAACTAAGTACACTTCATCTAAACATAATGCTTCAATAAAATCGTGTACATGATCTACTAGGCTTTGGTGTCCATTAACAGGCCATGCATGTGGTCGTGTGTCTGTATAGCCCATTGATAATTGGTCTGGTGCAAATGCACGATAGCCTCTTGCAGCTAAAGCGGGTAACATTAAACGCCAGCCGGCTGCACCGCAAGCGCCCGGGCCTGCCCCGTGTAAAAGAATAACAGCTGGTCCTTTTGTACCTGCCCATGAATAATGTGTGCGAACTCCATTTGCTAGCACCCAGCTATTATGAATACCCTCGAAAATTGTCATGAGTTTTACCTCCGTTGTTTATTTGTTTTTGAGTATGATTAAAGTATACATACTGAATTTTCGGAATATAATATTAATTTTTATTGAAAAATGCTTATTATTCTTTAAAATTTATTGAAATTCAATATTTTCTGAATTATATTTAAAATAAAAAGGGGAAAATGTGCTTGTGAGTGATCTCTTAATTGATTCAATGGGAACGAAGGACATTTTAATGTCGGCCAATGCCTTCCTTACGTTAAAAAATAATTTAATTAAAAATATTGGGTCGTATAAAACAAAGGGTTTCTTGTTTCGCTTTGGGAAAGAATTCGGCATAGAATCTGCTAAAAAAGTTTTGCATAATGGAACGAGGAAGAAGACAGTTGGTAAAATGCATGCAAGACTTGGGCACGTAAAAGATGTTACATTTACAGGGGAAATTTTGAGGCATCCAGACGGTAGAATTGAATGTGTTAACACAAGAGGGGAATGGGTAGAGTCGTTCGAGGCAGAGCTGCATGTGAAAAATTACGGCTATGCCACGGAATGTATTTGTCACACATTATGTGGTTTTGCCAGTGGGGCCTTAACCTATGAATTTGGGGAATCGATTATTGCAATTGAAACAAAGTGTGTCGCGAAGGGGGACCCTTGCTGTGAATATGAAATTCGTTTGGAACAGGATTGGTTGCCAGAGCAGGTGGAGTTAATCAACCTGTATCAAAATGATAATATTTTGTCGGAATTAGAAATGACCTATGATGCACTCTTGCATCATAAGCAAATGCTTGAAAAAATTTCAACGTTCCATAGCCAACTCACAAAAAAGGTGACAGATAAACATTCGATGGATGAGATTATTCGAACAGCTCACCATTTATTGAACATTCCAATTTTGATTGAAGACATCCATGGAAATGAGTTAAGCCAAGTCGGACTGACTGAGGAGCAATTACAAACTATTCGAAATAACCAATCGAACCTAAAATATTTGGGAGATAAACAATCTGCATCCTATTATGCAAGTGCTTCTTATGAAAAATTAGTTTCGCCTGTATTAATAAATAATAAAAATTACGCAAGATGCTCATTTTTTTACTTTTCTCCACAGGTAATGGACGATAATGATTATTTATTTTTAGAAAGAATATCGACTGTTATTGCCTTATGCATTTTATATGAGGAGGCACAATTTGAGGAACAGCGGCGTATGAAAAGCACCATATTAGAACGATTAATTCATAATCAAAACATTCAGGACATTGAATCCTATTTTAAGTTTTTGCCATTTAAATTTCAGCCGCCATTCTCCATTGCAGTAGTTTATATTGATAGAATAAAGCCGAATAAAGAGATCATTGACTTGCATGAACAACTAATCCAACTGTCAGCACTTATAAAAAAGTGGGAACTGCCTAGCATTTTTGCTGTGGTTGCAGAAGAAATTACGTTATTAAACTCACAAATTATCGATAAACAAGCTTTCATCAAAAAACTTAATAAAATCTTTCAGCAAATGGAAAAACAAAATAATAATTATAAATATACAATAGGCATCAGCAGTGCTTTTACAGATCTAAATCAATTTGATCGAACGTTGAAAGAAGCACGAATTGCCCTAAGATTCCCCAATAAACAACTCACTACAGACTATGAGGATTTGGGTATATTAGGTGATATCGCTACAAATATGAGCGTAGAGCAGCTGCACGAAATGGCAAAGAAAACATTAAAGGATTTGTATCATTTCGATGACCTGCGCAAAAAGGAGCTGCTTCATACGCTTTATGTCTATTTATTAAATGGGCAGCGGTTAAAAGAAACAATGGAAGAACTGGCATTATCGATTGGCGGGATTCAGTATCGTATAAAGCAAATTGAAGAACTGCTGCAGGTGACGGTCAAAAATGCTTCAACCGCCGCCTATATTTTATTAGTTATTCAAGCGCTTATTTTGTCAGGAGAATTACAATTTGATTGAGACAAGTAAAAAAACTCATTGAAAATGGATACTGCCATCTTCAATGAGTTTTTTTTAGATTATTTCACTGCATCTACCAGAACAGATGTAACAGTATTCTCATTTTTCGTGTAAGTCATCTTGCGTTTGCGTGTCAATAATAAGATTACAGCACTACTAATATATAAAGCTACAATAATTAATACGCCTGAGTTAAAACCAGAACGAGTATCGCCTCCTGCTAATGTAATTAAATAACCTGTTATATAAGGACCGATAATCCCTGCCAGACTCGAGATTGATAATGAAATTCCTGAAATACTGCCGATTAAGTTCTTCGGTACGATTAATGTTTTAATGGTTGTACCGAGCGGCAGCAGACACGTATTAATGATTAGGCCAATCGCAAGGAAAATAACCGATACAATTGGTGTTTCAACAACTGTTGTTACGCCGTATGCAACAGCCCCTGTAATCAATACCAAAGTTAACACTCTATCGTATGATTTGATAAGGCTTTTATTTTTGCGGAATAACACGTCTGTATATTTCCCGGCAAAATCGCAAAAATGGTCCCTGCAACTCCCATGCCTGGCAAATACGTCACTCATTACTTGTGCGTTAAGGCCAACAATTTTCGTTAAATATGTCGGCGCCCACGTAAGAACCCAGGTGTTGATCCACATCGATACAAACCCTACGACCATTACGGAAAGGACATAAGGGTTCAATATGATTTTAATAATGTCTTTGAATTGGGCATTCTGTGTAGAGGGTAGAGTTGAATGCGTTTCTTGAATCGGTTCTTTTGGCTGACTTCTAAAGAAATAAAAGACAACTGCCCAAACTAGACTCACTAGGCCTAATACAGCAAATGTATGCTGCCAACCAACTGAGCCTAGTAATAATACTAGAATAGGGGCCGCTAAATATGTACCGAAGGTTGTCCCAGATGTCATAATGGCGTAGGCAGATCCACGTGTTTCATTCGAAAACCATTTCGCAATGTGCGCGACACACAATCCATACGTACCACCTTCGAAGAAGCCTAAGATAACACGGATTATGATTAATCCTATGAAATTTTTAACAAAATAGGCTCCTAATAAAGAAACCGTCCAACCTGTTGCAATCATTATCAGCAAATTTTTAGTATTAAAGCGATACGTTGAAGTACCTAGTATAATACTGCCTATCGCATAAGCGGCAAAGAAACTGCTGCCTGCCAAACCAAATTGATCATAATTCAAATGCAGTTGACTCATAATCGTTTCTGCAGCTAAGCCAAGAACTGACTTATCTGCGTAATTCAATACAGACAGTGCAAAAATCATGGCTAGTACTAACCAACGCATCTTCACAACTCCTCAAATGTTATTCAAATTCCTTAAAATATTTTTTCAGAATATTCAGGTGAGTTTATTTTATGTGATTATTACTATATTTACAATGAAAAGTTGTTATCTATATCCAAAACTTTTATTATTTAAGAAATAATTATTCATGTTTAAATTTGATTAATTTTAAGTATGCATTGTTAGTGATTTTTATTGTTTTTCTCTATAATTTCAATAAAAAACATGATTATAATTTTTTTATGATTTTTTTATGATAGTAACAACTAATAAGTTACAGGTTAATGAGCTGGAGCTTAAACAAAGGAGGATTGGCAAATGAAAGTGATATATGTGAATGCTGCCAATTTACATGATTTGCAGGCAGAAGCACCAGATGTTGCCATGGCTCTTGGAAACTTTGATGGTGTACATCTGGGACATCAAAAGGTTGTGGAAAGCGCAAGGCAGCAAGCTATGAAACATCAGCTTTCATTGGCGGTCCTTTCCTTTTCACCACATCCTAAAAGTGTTTTAATTCCAGGCTTTGAAGTCGCCTACTTAGAGCCGCTTAATCAAAAAATAGAAAAGCTTGAGCGGTTAGGTGTCGATATCTTTTATGTGGTTGAATTTACAAAGGAATTGGCAAAGCTTAAAGCGGCCGATTTTATGCATCAATATGTTGTTGGTTTGGGTGCAAAGGAGATCGTTTGTGGTTTTGACTATACATATGGCGCAAAAGCGATTGGTAAGGCCGAAACGATTCAACAACAGGTACCACCACATATTGGAGTTACGGTAGTGGAGGAATTAAAGTGGCAAGGGCAAAAAATCAGTTCAACACTTATTCGAAATTATTTACGTGAATGTCGATTACAAGAAATTCGAAGTTTGCTAGGAGACTACTATAAAACAAGGTATTGCTGTAAAAATGGTATTTTACCAAATTATTCACTGCCGAATATAGGTAAATATAAAATTTTGATCGAAAGAGATGGCACTATTTCAGAGGCAATCGCAATGGTGAAGTCAAAAACGAAAATTCTTTTGGAGTATGACAATCCGACTTTCGATAGTGTCTTGACTATTAAATGGCTGGAGAAAATATAAATAGAAAAATATATTAGCATTGCAGTTTTAATTCTCTTACAAGAATGAGAGACTCAATGATCAATAAAAGGTTAATCAAAGGGGAGAGAAGAAATGGAAGATCATCAGTTTAGAAATGCAATGGGGAATTTCGCCACGGGAATAACTGTTATTACAACTGTGGTTGAAAACGAAGTATATGGAATGACAGCTAACGCGTTTACGTCGGTAAGTCTAGATCCTAAGCTCGTTCTTATTTCAATAGCGAATAAGGCCAAGATGTTGACTCATATCCAACAATCTAAAAAGTTTGCAGTCAACTTTTTGGCATCTGATCAACGAGCTGTCTCTATGCAATTTGCTGGACAAATAAAAGATGCTAAACCATACGAGTTTGATTGGTTTAATTCTCATCCGGTAATTAAAGATGCCTTAGCTAATATTACCTGCAGTGTGAAAAGTGAATACGTTGCGGGTGACCATACGCTTTTAATTGGGGAAGTAACAAATCTTCAACTTAAAGATGGGGAACCTTTATTATTTTACCAAGGAAAATATCATGAACTTAAACACGTTGAGTAACGTTTTTAAGTTTAGTTGTACAAGAAAAGTACAAATCTCTTGAGGCCTCAAGATAAGATGAGAAGAGATTTTCGTAAGAATATTGTTATTGAAAGGATTAGAAATATGTTATTATCTAAATCTGTAATTATAGGGAAACAAATTGGAAGCTACCGCAAAAAGCTATATTCAGCAGTAAAGAGAAAAGGTGTTATAAATGATCCTGAAATTATAGAAATTAGCCAGGAACTAGATAAATTAATCTTATCACTACAAAAAATTGTTCTAAGTGAAAAGATATAGTAAAGAAACTTGGGTGCCACTGTCTCTACCCGAATACTGTCGAAGGGATTTCGATAAATTTGGGGCGTTGAAAGGCACTTTTTAATTTGTTTTTTGAAAATGGGATGGAGTAAAAATTGCAAGAACTGATAAAAAATCCATATATCGATTAAGATGAGAAATCATTCTTTGTTCCGCAAGTTCAGCATTTTTATGTTCAATCGCTTCATAAATATTAACACCATTAATGATGTTATAAATAATCAGAACTGATTATAATGTATTAGCTTGGGGATTGCCAAAAGATATTTACATTAGTTTAGCCCTTTATTACAGAGAAATATTTGAAATACAAAAAATTGTTAAACATTCAGGGCTACCTATTTTTGTTCCACAGGCTAATAATAGACCATACTTATCGAAATAAGAAACTCCTTTTCATCCGAATAAAAAACGTTTAACTGGTTTAGTTAAGGTCGAAATAAATAATTTAAATGAAATAATCCCAATTTAGAAAAACTCTTTATAGGAGGTCATTTGATGTTTCGGAAAAGCACAAGAAAACATCAAATGAGATTTTTACACCAAAGGAGAAAGATGTTAATAAGAAGGTGCATATCTCAAGGGAAAATTTAGAGAACAATTAAAAAGTGAGATTGATGATTTTTATCATATAATTATAAAAGGTGAAAGCAGCATGATGTAATTATGCGATCGAACCTTTGGGATGGCTAGATTTTGGAGTAAGATAAGAGTGGTTTTGCTAAACATCAAGGTTAATTAATGTAAATTTTTGATGCTTCTTTTTTATAGGAAATAGATGCAGTCTATTTTTCTATTGATACCAAAAGAGAGCTAAAACAATTATTTCCAAGTTTTAGTTCCATGGGTGCTGTTTACTGAATGATAAAAGACATAGTACGATTTACAATCTTATTTAATTCAGTTGAATTTTATCAAAATGTCCCCTTCAATGTTTTTAACTTTAAAAAAACAGAATATTTATTAGACAAAATTAGGTGCCGAGTTGGGTGCCCATTTATAAAATTTTAATGATACTACATAACACTCTAAATCACAGAAACCTTATTCTATAGCACTTTTTGGAACCTCGTGATACTAGAAATAACATTCTGGATAGAACTTCAAAACCGCTTGTGACCAGCGTTCCAGGTCTGGTGGATTCGATTCCCACGCAGTCCCGCCAACAAATGTGTTTCCTACATAATATATTCAATCGTTAAAGAACTAATATAATGTATGATCCAGAACCTTCTACTAATAAAATGTAGAAGGTTTTTGTGCTTTAAAACAATGCCGTGGAACAAGAAAATTCAGGTGATACCTATCACTGAAATTATGTTCTTGTAACGATTGAACCAACATATTCTAATAATATTTCAAAACTCAAGCTGTTCAGAGAGCACAGGCAAGCTTTGAAGTTATAACGTAAAGGAGTAGAGGAGGACTTGGGGGTATCCATACAGGAAATTAACGATATGGACGTATCGGAGTTTACTAAAACTTTAGGCTGGGTGTTTGAGGGCTCTCCGTGGGTTGCTGAGAATGCTTGGAAAAGCGGCCCTTTCCGTTCACGGGACCATTTATTAGAAGCGATGGTTACTACTGTAAAGGACGCCGGTGAATCCTTACAGATTTCAATATTACGTGCACATCCAGATCTTGGTGCAAAAATAAAAATGTCGGATTTATCTAAAGAAGAGCAAGCTGGTGCAGGGCTAGATAGGCTTTCTAAAGAAGAATTCGAAGAATTTCGTTTGCATAATCAGATTTATGTGGAGAAATTCGGGTTTCCTTTTATCATGGCGGTCAGGAGCAAGGGAAAGGAAACAATTCTCTCAGAAATGAAAGAAAGAGTTTGCAACGCTTATGAAGATGAATGGGATAAGGCCTTTAAAGAGGTATTTAAGATCGCCTCCATCCGATTAACCGATATGATTTTATGAAAGGGGATATTCAGATGGAAAGAACGATGTGTTACGGAAAGGAAGATGTGTGGGTGTACCGCACTTACTCCAAGCCGCTTGAAGGAATTCAAACTATTCCGGAGTCGACGTTCACAGGCCGTAGGAATATCCTTTTTGGAATGAATGTGAAGGTTGCTGCAGAAGGTGTGGAATTTTTGACCAGCTTTACAGAAGGGGATAATACCAAGATAGTTGCGACTGATTCCATGAAGAACTTTATTTTAAGGCATGCAGGTCAATATGAGGGAGCGACTTTAGAAGGGTTTCTTGAATTTACAGGCCGCAGTTTTTTAAAAAAATATCAACAGATGACCGGAATCAGGGTTTCTGCAAAACAGATTCCCTTTGATGAACTTCCCGTTTGTACAGGATCCTCCTTTGAACCGAGTCATTTGGTATTTCGCTATTCACTAAACGAACAAGCATGCGCCTCGGTAGAAGTGAAGCGATCAGCACACAAGATTGTTACAACCAGTCAAACGAGCGGCTTAACAGGATTAAAGCTAATTAAAGTAAAGGGAAGTTCGTTCTATGGGTACGTAAAAGATGAATATACTACCCTTCCGGAATCGTTCGACCGCCCATTGTTTATTTATTTGAATATTAACTGGTGTTATGACGATCACGAGGACGCAAAAGGAGAGGATCCGAAAAAGTATGTAGCGGCAGAACAAGTGAGGGATATAGCCTATACGATTTTTCATGAAGAAAATTCTCCTTCAATTCAAAACTTGATTTATCGTATCGGCTTAAGAATACTGGAGCGATTCCCACAGTTAGCCGAAGTTCGATTTGAATCCAATAATCGGACATGGGAAACCGTGTTAGATGAAATTCCTGGCTCAATAGAGGGGAAAGTTTTTACTGAGCCGCGTCCGCCGTTTGGATTTCAATGCTTTTCGATGACCCGTGCTGATCTTCCAGAAAAAAGGCTGCCTTCAAAATGACAGGAATGTTAACTACCCATGTATTAGATTTGAGTAACAGCAAACCTGCACAAGGTATTTTAGTAGAATTGTGGCGCCGTGGTCCAGATAACACTTTCGAATTTCTGCAGCGCGATTATACCAATAAGGATGGAAGATTAAATCAGCCTCTCCTTAAAGGGATGGACATGCAAATAGGATACTATGAATTACGGTTTCATGTTGGAGATTATTATCGAAAACAAGGAGTAAATAATGGCGACCCGGTATTTCTTGATTGTGTTCCGATCTGGTTTGGCATTGCCGAACCTGCTTCACACTATCATGTTCCATTGTTAATTTCACCTGGAGGATACAGTACTTATAGAGGGTGTTAAAGGAGGAACATAAATATGCGGACAGAGCTATGGGTGAAAAATGGTCTTGTTTATACAGATAAGGGATTTCAACAGATGGATATAAAAGTGACCGATCAAAAAATAGATCTTATTAGAGAAAACAATGCAGAACCACTAGCCCAAAAGCAGTCCGTTACTATCATCGATGCAAGCGGATGTCTAGTTGTCCCTGGTTTTATAGATGCACATGTTCATTTTAATGACCCTGGCCGCACTGCTTGGGAGGGAATGGAGACGGGCAGCAGAGCGGCAGCAATCGGTGGGACAACGACCCTTTTTGATATGCCCCTGAATTGTAAACCATCGGTGACAAGTTTACAAAGTTTAGTCGATAAAAAAAGGTATTTATCCTCTCTCTCCTATGTGGATTATGCCCTTTGGGGTGGTATGACGGGTGATACCATTCAGTCACAGGAATTTACCCGAATGGAGGAAGGGATTATCGCCTGGAAGGCTTTTATGTGTGAGAGCGGAATAGAAGATTTTAAAATGGTTTCTTATGAAGAATTAAAACAAGCAATGAAAATAGCCAAAGAACAAAATAAAATCCTTGCCCTTCATGCTGAATGGGAGGATGAAATGAATAAGCTGACATCGTTTTATAAACAAACCAGGATCAATGACCGAATTGCCTATCTAAATAGCCGCCCCATTTATGCGGAGGAAAAGGCTGTCAGCAATGCTTTGGAATTGGCGGCAGCATATGGAACTTCCGTTCATTTTGTTCACATTAGTAGTTCAAGAGTGATTGAAATGATCCAACAGGCAAAAAAAAGTGGTGTCAATGTAACGGTCGAAACGTGCCCGCATTATCTCGTTTTCGATGATCAAGATTTTATTAGGCAGGGTCCCATTCTAAAATGTGCCCCGCCATTACGGTCTCGGGAAGAAGTAGAAAAACTGTGGGATTGCATCAATAGAGGCTGGGTCGATACGATTGCCTCTGATCATTCACCATGCTTGTACTCTATGAAATTAACCAATTCTATTTGGGATGCATGGGGAGGTATACAAGGAGTCCAGTATACGTGGCTAGCTTTACTTGATCAGGCACTGAAAAGGAAAATAAGTCTTTCACGAATAATACCATTAGGTACAGTTAATGTGGCAGATCGATTTGGCGTTGCCGACAGAAAAGGGAGAATTCTCTCTGGAATGGATGCGGATCTTGTCCTAATAGCATTAGATGAACAAACACATGTCGATCAAAAATCAATGGCCTTTCGGAATCCTTTTTCTCCATATGAAGACTTTACTTTTCAACTCAAAATAAAAAAGACGATTCTCCGTGGAAAAGTGATCTATGATGATCAAATCGGGGTAACGGAAAAACATGGAATATGCCTTTTATGATTGGAGGTCTTGAGTTGAAGAAGATTCCTAATCACCTGGCTGAAGCCATTCATTGGTTAAGCGAATTTGGGAAAGAAGTAGGCGGAGGAGTTACGAGGCCTCTTTATTCCCGACCTTGGAAGGAAGCTCAGGAAGCACTTAAGTTTTGGATGGAGCAACTAGGGTTTCATCCATATTATGATCCTATCGGCAATTTATTTGGAAGATTATCCTCTCTCGAGAAGGATGCCCCGGTAATCCTTGTTGGATCGCATGTGGATACAGTCAAATCAGGAGGGAAATATGACGGAGCATATGGGATCATAGCCGGAATCCTTGCATTAAAATATTTAAAACAGAAGTATGGTACACCTAAAAGGCATATCGAGGTTGTCTCCTTATGCGAGGAGGAAGGAAGCCGTTTTCCGCTTACCTGCTCGGGATCAGGGATGATCACAGGGGCATATACCATTGAAAGTTTTTCGGGTTTAAAGGGATTTGATGGAGTAACCTTTGAGGATGCAATGATGGAGGCAGGATTGGGTCCTTTCAATCAACCTTACACGGTACGTGGAGACATTCACACATTTATTGAATTACATATTGAACAGGGTCCCGTGCTGGAAAAGTTGCAAAAATCAATAGGTATTGTCGAAACCATTGTGGGTCAAAAACGCTTTCGGGTTACGGTAGAAGGTGAATCCAATCATGCCGGCACAACATTGATGAAATGGAGAAAGGACGCTGTTCGCGGAGCCGTATCCATGATTGATCTTTTATATTCTTTTGTAAAAAAATATGATGAGCATCTTGTGACGACAGTTGGTCAGCTATTCGTTGAACCCAATGTACCCAATGTCATCGCTGGCAGGGTAGTGTTTTCGGTCGATGCAAGACATCCATCAGAATCAATATTACATTCTTTTTGCCAGCAATTTTTGGACGGATTTAATCAAATAGCTAAAAAAATGGGATTAACGGTTTATTCAGAGCAGTGCCACGAAGTACATCCAGTACACATGGATTCCGAACTTCAAAGCATTGTCAAAGAAATCTGTACTAGAAATCATATCCCGTTTTATAGGATGAATAGCGGTGCCGGTCATGACGCCCAATTATTTGCTCCATTTTGTCCAACGGTACTGTTTTTTGTCCCAAGCCGCGACGGGATCAGTCATTCACCACTTGAAAATACCTCCGATCAAGACCTTGAAATCGGCTTCCATGTATTGACACAAGTATTGCACTATTTAGCATACGAGTAAGGTGGGGAGAAAATGATAAGGGACCACGACAAAAAGAATCTTGTACGTTGGATTCAAGGACAACGAGAGGAAATGGTTTATTTTTTAAAAAAGCTGGTGCAATTCCCTTCTGATAATCCAACTGGCGATTGTTTTCCCATTGCGGAATATTTGAAAAAAGATCTTACTAAATTGGGGTTCAAAAACACTTTATTACTCGACGTTGACGATGAGGCTGTGAAAAAAGCAGGGATGGTCAGCTTAGCGAATGTTGTGTGTTCCACCGTTTTTGGTAAGGGCGAGGGGCTAAACATTGCTTTAAATGCTCATGGAGATGTTGTTCCTCCAGGATTAGGCTGGAGTGTTAGCCCGTATGGAGGGGAAATTATTGATGGAAAAATGTATGGAAGGGGGGCAGCAGTTTCTAAGTCAGATATTGCTGCATACACCTTTGCTGTTCTTGCCTTAAAACATGCGATTGCCGATCAAACGCTCAATGGAAAGGTTGATCTTGCTTTTACATTTGATGAAGAAACAGGAGGGGAACTTGGTCCGAAATGGCTTCTTGATCACGGCTTTATTAAACCGGACCTCGCAATTGCGGCTGGGTTTACGTATTCGGCCGTTAATGCTCATAATGGCTGCTTACACTTGGAAATTAAAGCAACAGGGAAATCGGCCCATGCCGCCCTGCCTCATACCGGTATCGATGCAATTAGGGCAATAACCAAGATCTTAACAGCTTTATATGAATATCGTAAAACGCTTGCTGCTAAAAAATCATCAATACCTGGAATTGACTGCCCAACCATTGTTGTGGGAATGATTTCAGGCGGAATTAACACAAATGTTGTGCCTGACGAATGCGTGATTCGGGTTGACCGCCGGATGATACCCGAAGAAGATTCTGAACAAGCTTTGAAAGAAATAAAGGATATCGTAGAGCAAGCTGTAAAAAATTGTGAAGGTCTAAAAATTGAAATCAAAAAAATCCTTCATGCCGAGAGTTTTGGACCCGTTCCCGAAAATTCGGAGCTCATTCAAACGCTTGCTGAGAACTGGCGCTATATCATGCATGGGAAAGGTGAGTTATCGATAAATGGTGTCCCATTGTATACAGATGCCCGTCACTTTTTTTCAAAAGAGATCCCTACAGTTATGTTTGGAGCAGGACCGAGAGTACTTGAAGAAGCAAATGGTCATCGAGCGGATGAAAATATTAATCTTGAGGATTTGTTAAATGCAACCAAAATTATCGCTTGTACGTTGTATGATTTATTACTAGATTCTGATACTTAATGGTCAGGAATTTAGACTAGAAAATGAAAAGATTCGTCTATTAAAAAAACTCCAACAGTTGTTGAAGTCAGATTGTCGGGAAAGGAGTATTTTTTCTCGGCAATTTTTTATTTACGCCGAGTCCTGGAATCAAAATGATACCCTCGTTGGGCTAATGCATTTGGATCTTTTTTATCCAAATCAATTAATTCCATATAATAGTCGATATCCCCTCGAATTGGATCCAAAGGAAGAAGGTCTAATTCAAAACCAAAATGATTCAGCCATTTCATCTTTAGAATCGCAATTTCTTGTTCCTTTGCCGGTCGAAAATGTTCGATGGCTTTTGTCATATCGGTCATATATTCTTTTAATCGAACACGCGGGTCTTTTGCCATTTGTTTGGCAATATACTCCTCGATCCATGCGAAATCTTCTTCAGGATCGACGTTATCATCCTTTTTCTTTTTCCACCACATTAATAGCCCCCCTCCTTTAAAAAAAGTGTATTTTAGCTTATTAATTATCTATAAAAAAGATTCTGTGTCCATGAACAAATAATTGGAGTTTGAAAACAGTTTTATAATAATTAAAATCGGGAAAGAGGGAAAGTGCATCATGGTATTCAGGCACTTAGGCTATACTAGGCACCGGATAACAACCATTTTTGCAAATTATGTCTTTCTATAGTGGCACTATTTTTCGGAAGAAGCTAGGAGAAATTTTTTCACAATTAGGTTATGGGATTTATCAACGTTGTTACAGGCAATAACAAAAAAATATGCTCGACTCCCTGACACTTTACAGACTGAATTACTTTTAAAACGTGCTTGGGCTCTTGTGGTTGAAGGGGACTAATTAATCTCTAAAATTGGTATTAAAGGTGAACAAAGCTACATCTATCAATATTCTACATTCATCACACCAGACATGTTGAGTGCGTCTTTCTATTAATGTTGAAATAGTATTTGATTTATAACCGAGCAAAGTGGTAAAAAATAAAAGCGATTTAGAGTCCGATTTTGATTAAAGAATGGGGCTCTTTTAGTATCATCTTGCACATTCTGTGGATGATCTCTCAAACTAATTGGATATAATGTTATTATAAATAATCTTATTTTGAGGGATCGGTATGAATGAATATGAAAAACTGCAAAAAGAAAATTATTACCTGAAGCAATTATTGATGAAGATGATGCATAATCATACCATGATTGACACTTGTAAACTAGTAGTCCGTTTGGCCATGTGTTAATGATGAAAGAGACTAAGTTTAATACGAAGAAAACCGAATTTCATGAGATTTACGAGGAACTCGTATTAGACTCAAGCAGGAACCTTCAAATACTTGACGATGTCTTACAGTCACTGGAAAAGGGCCGCTCCCCCATTATATTAACGGAACGTCTTGAACATTTGGAAATATTGAAAAATCAATTCCAAGGATTTGCTAAAAACATTATTGTGTTAGCGGGAAACATGAAGAAGAAAGATCAGAAAAGAGAGCTTGAACGTCTATCAGCAATTCCAAAGGATGAGGAGAGGTTAGTGATTGCAACCGGAAAATTTATCGGGGAAGGCTTTGATGACCCACGATTGGATACCTTATTCCTAACAATGCCAATATCTTGGAAAGGAACCCTGCAACAATATGTTGGCCGCCTTCATCGTCATTATCAAGGAAAACAAGTGGGACAAGGTCAACCATGTTGCTTTGATAAATTTGTTAGGTTTATTCCTCCAATGAACGAATGATTCCATTGAAATACAAATACCGATTTTCTTCGTTAGGGGCCAGATCTCATGTTATTTCACACCAAAGTTTTGATATAATTTTATTGAGGTGATGTTCAGTGAATTCTTTAAGTGAGCATGCAAAAAAAGAACTAGTTGATGCTCTTCAAGGTAAAGAATCAGGAGTCTTTGTAATAAATGGGAAGTTGTTTTCCATTGAAGTGGAAAATGATAACGAGGAAATAATTGAAGATTTAAGTGGTAATTTAGCTAAAGAAATTGAAGAATATCCTGAACTTAAAGCTTCTTTGTCACGATATAAAGACAACCCAGATATGAAAAGGTATTCTGGAAGTGAGTTGAAATCTAAACGTAATGAAAAAAGAAAATAGGAATCAATATAAAGTACTTTTTACAGAAGAATTTGAATTATGTTTAGATAATATTCAACAGTTTTTTTCTGAACAAGGGGTAGACACTCTAGAATGGTGGTTTTCAAAGGAAGATGAAATAATTGATTATATTGAATCAAACCTCTCTCAAAGCCCTTATATGGGTCTAGCTGTTGAGGGTGGGAGCTTTAGAGGACTCAGGAGAATAACATACGGAAAAAGCAGGCATATAATGCTAAATTATATAATATATTATGCAGTTCATGAAAATGACGGTTACATTGATGTCATTAACATCTTACCTTCGAGATCTAAGCGAAAGAGAATCAAATAATAAGTATATCCCACCAGCACCCCATGTGTTGCACATACACTCGACACAGTTGGAGTATAGGAACAAAAGTGAATATTTTTTAAAATAAAAAAACACTCACGAATGTTGACATATCATCATTTGTGAGTGTTTTTTTGTATAGGAAAATAAATTTAAAAATATTTTTCACAATCTAACAGAAGGATTTCCGTAGCTTACCAAGAGATTAATCGTCATCACAGAATTATTTTTGTCACTTAACATTCACATTTCTATAAAAAACAACCTGTCCTTTTGTCTCCTTAAATTCTATATAGAAGGTGAGAAGAGGTTTTGTTAAAAAGAAAGGAATGTGGTTGATGATGGCAAAATTTCGAATGGTGCGAACTGAATTTTGGACGAATCCGATTGCTGTTGAGGAAATGAGTCCGGAGGATAAATATTTTTACCTTTATCTACAGACGAATCCGCAAACGACTCAAATCGGGATCAATAAAATTACGAAAAAACAAATGGCTTTTTATTTGGGTTATATTCGTTAGAAAGTGTTCATGCGTTAATGGATCGATTCATCGAGCATCACAAGTTGAAAAAGAAATGATATTAAAGGCCATGAATATTGCATGTGCGAATAACAAACGAAAACTAAACTATATCGTTGGGATTCTCAAAAACTGGAAAATGAATCTTTACTAACCGTAGAAGAAATTGATTCGGATGATGAGAACCACAAGGCTATTAGACAGATATAGGGATCTGTTCCTGCTGGAAGGTCGATTCCAAGTGCATTTAAACTCGATCTGACGGCAGGTGAAGAGGAATGAGCTTTGCTGAAAAAGCGTTCTTAGGGAGCTTGATGAAAGCGGAGTACTTACTCAAGGATACGGTGGTTCAACCTGAACAGCTTGAAAGTACACGGCACCAAGAATTAATGCGAAGAATGGTGGAGTTAAAGCGTGCTGGAAAAAATATTGATGTGATTACAATGACAACCTTACCCGATCTCGAATCATTTGGTGGAATTTCCTACCTTATGGGACTGTTATCGTGTGCAGATGTTGAGAAATTTGATGGAACGGAGAAGCTCATTATTGACCTGTGGAAGGAGCGGGAAAAGAGAAACATCTTGAGTGTTGCAGCGATGAATGATTGGGAGATTGCAAAGGTCATTGCTGAATTGGATAAAATTAACCAAATGAAGATGGAAGATCACACGTCCTTACACCAGGCCCTGTCAGATATTTATGAGGCCCCCTGGGAAGATCAAACAACTATGAAAAATGCGACAACAGGTATTCATAAGCTAGACGAAGTGACGGGAGGCTTTCAGGGGGGGGAAGTAACAATTTTGGCGGCAAGACCCTCGATGGAGATAAAACCATTTACCACGAATAAGAGACCCTTTAGTGAGATAACAGTAAGTCGCCTTTTGGGCCAAAGACATCCTAACATTATTCATGGAAACCCAATTAATAATGTTATTTGGAGGATACGCTTAGTACGCCTTTTCCTCCAAATGTATAGTAAAATTCGGGGTTAGTCACTTCAGACATAAACAAGGGGACGGTTTCACATGTTTCGAAATCAGGTTAGATTGAAACGCAAGAACCGTCCCTATGTTCTTCCTAACTAGCACATGATTTCAGAAAAATTTAATAATAAATCTATTGAAATAGGTGGAAATTAATAAAGTTAATGAAAGGGCACAGATCTTAAACAATACATCTGTGCCTAAAAATCCGTGCTTTTTAGGAGGAAATAAACTTCATGAGTGAAAAAAAATTACAGAATATACATATACTCGTAACAGGTGCCTCAAGCGGGCTTGGTCTTTCTATGGCGGAAGCGCTTCTGCGATCGGGAGCAACTGTTGCGTTGGCTTCCAGACCTGGAAGTAGGCTGGATGAAGCAGTTGCCCGTTTGACGCAAGCAGGGTATTCAGCTGTTGGAATTCCATTGGATGTCCGGTCAGAACAATCTGTCGATGAGGCGGTCCAATGGGTGAGAAGAGAATGGGGAAAGCTGGATGTTCTTGTCAACAATGCAGGAATTGGAATGAAAACAGTCAACCCGCGTTTTTTGGTGGATCCACAACCATTTTTTAAGGTTTCGCCAGAGGGATTTCGGAATTTAATCGATACCAATTTAACAGGCTATTT
Organism: Neobacillus sp. PS3-12; assembly: GCF_030915385.1. Classification (GTDB taxonomy): domain Bacteria; phylum Bacillota; class Bacilli; order Bacillales; family Cytobacillaceae; genus JAEVLT01. The sequence continues at coordinate 4,676,323 of NZ_CP133268.1, forward strand.
CCTTGTTGCCAGGGGGGTTACCCCTCTCATGATCGAACAAGGGAAAGGACGGATCATTAATATTTCCATGAACCATGAAACCATGAAAAGAAAGGGATTTGTTCCTTATGGGCCATCAAGAGCCGCAACGGAATCTCTTTCACATATCATGGCAGAAGATTTGAAGGAGTATGGGATTACAGTAAATATGCTGTTACCAGGCGGGGCTACTATCACGGGGATGATTCCCGATGAACTCCGTAACGAGATCGAATCCAAATTTCAGTTATTGGATCCAAAGGTTATGGACGAACCAATTGTATTTTTAGCATCGCCCCGTGCTGAGGGAATAACGGGGGAACGAATCGTTGCTGCTGATTTTAAGAAGTGGCTTCAAGAGAGGGTTTAAAAGATGTGTTGATGTTTAATGAAAGGAGCGAGAGACCTTGAATGAGAAGAAAAAAGTTGGAGAAATAGCTGTCAATTATGTGGATGACGGAATGGTTGTTGGATTGGGAACGGGCTCCACTGTATATTTTAGCATTTGTAAAATTGGAGAATTAGTTAAACAAGGACTTTCTATAACAGGGATCCCTACTTCTAAACAAACGGAAAATTTGGCAAAAGAACTAGGGATTCCTCTGGTCTCATTTGCTGAAATTGATCAAATTGATGTGGCCATCGATGGGGCTGATGAAGTTAATTCGGAATTAGTCCTTATAAAAGGAGGGGGCGGCGCCCTTTTACGGGAGAAAATCATTGCCAAGGCAGCTGAAACGTTTATAGTGGTAGCTGATTCTCATAAAATGGTGGAAAAACTTGGACTCGTCCCGCTTCCAGTAGAAGTAGTGCCATTTGGATTCGAAATGACTAGGAAATATATTGAAGAGCTAGGGTGCAGTCCAAAGTTGCGGCAAAATAATGGAACACCTTTTCTTACGGAAAACGGCAACTATATTTTTGACTGCAGCTTTCCAGAGATAACAAATCCTGGTTCACTAGAAACGAAACTCAATATGATACCAGGCGTAGTCGATAATGGCTTATTTAATGAAATGGCTGATATCGTCATTACCTTGAATAGTAATAAGGAAATTGAAATTAATAAGCGGGAAGTGGAAAAATCATGATGGGCCTCAAAAAAAGAATCTGAAACAACTAGTGCCTTTCTATAATTAGGAGAGGCCCTTATATTTTGTTCGTGTTTGACAGTAACATCACATAAAGTGGGAATGATTTTGGCACCAAATAGAAGTAACAAGAGTATTCTACTGTTAGCAATGGACTTACTAAGTATCTGGAGGATTTGACTGTGCGCCCTGTTACGATATAAGTTTACGGCATTATATGATATTGTTATTTTTGGAAAATTTAAACACTCAAGTACCTTGACAAGAAATGTTATGATATAATAAATGGTAAGTTTGGAATGTTTGAAAAGTTTGAAGTTCTAAGGATGAAAATCAGAATACGATGAAAGGAGGACTTAATATGTATGGAGATCTTTTAAATATATCTGAAGCTGCAAAGTTAGTTGGAGTTTCACCAAGTACCTTACGGCGTTTAGAGAAAGATGGTTATATAGAAGAATATGGTTTAAGGGTTATATATACACCTGGAGGACAAAGAAGATATGTTTTGGATGAGTTGAAGCAACTATACTCCACCCAAGGATTTTCAGGGCAGATTGGATTCGGCCAAAAACCTGCTCTTAATTCGTGATTTAACAATCGCATTTACTGAATCACATTCTCAATTAGCTATCAAACTGGAAAATCAAATTTCTGCAACACAAAGACTTATTGAAGAATCTCTTTTACTTAAAATACCGATTATCTTTAGTACTACTATTTATGATTCAGACCATAAGGTATCTAGATTATGGTGTGAAAAATTTCCTTCACTTCAGATTTTAGATCGTGAAAGTAAGTGGGTAAACATCCATCCAGCTTTAAGTGACTATCCTTTTGATATGATTACTCCTACAGTATATATTACTAGTATTTATGATAGTCCTGTAGATGAATTTTTACAGAAATGTCAAGTTGATACAATCATATTGGCAGGTGCAACCACAAGTGGAAGTATAAGAGCAAATGCGGTAGATGCTCTTCAAAGAGGATACAGAGTTATTATCCCTAGTGAGGCTGTTGGAGATCGTAATCAATCCTTACATAACTCTACTTTAATAGACCTAAATGCTAGATATGCAGATGTAATGAATCTGGAGAAGGTTCTAAAAGGTATGAAGCGATAATTAGCAAGGTAGAATTAAGTAAAAAAACCGTGAATTTATCTTCGTGATAATTCACGGTTTTTTTGTTAGAATTTTCTTTTAATTTAAATAAATTTGAATATTGACATAATTGAAAGCGTGTAATAAAATAAAGTCATGGAAGGTTTGGTAAGTTTGGTAGATTGAGGTAAATTTAAAAGACATTATACAACTTTGGAAACTTCAATCTATAGGTTTTGAATAAATTTTATACTATTTTAAGGAGGAATAAAAATGGAAAAGACTCAGGTAGCATCAAAGTTTTTGAAAACAGGTGAGGAGTTTAAGGAAAGTCTTCGTGATGATCGCACAGTTTATTATAAGGGTGAACGAATTGAAGATGTGACTGCTCACCCGGCTACTAGCGGCGGTATCAATATTATGGCTAAAATTTATGATGCTCAGCATAATACGGAAACTCAAGACAAACTTACTTATATCAGCCCAGAGTCAGGTGAACGCGTCAGTAAGGCCTGGATGATTCCAAGAACGAAGGAAGAGCTTAAAGGCCGTCGGGAATTGACTGACTTCGTAGCTCAAGAAACTTTCGGAGTGTTTGGCAGACCATTCGATTTAGCTCCACTTGTTCCTGTAGGTATGGCGGCGCATCTTTCCAAATTTCGCAAGAAAAGACCAGAATATGCAGAAAATGTTCTTCACTATATCGACTATGCACAGAAAAATAACCTGATGGGACCAGAAGTGTTAGTGGATCCTCAAAATGACCGTTCGAAAGCAGCAGCTGCAGGTGCCCGCCTATTCGATAACGAATTAGGAAGCAAAATAAAAGGAGGAGACTCCACACCTGCGTTGCTTCGGGTAGTGAAAGAGACGGAGGAGGGAATCTACATTAGCGGAGCAAAAGCAGTAGGTTCTGTTTCTTCTCAAGGTAACGAAATGATTCTTTCTAACCTGATGCGCCCAGGTTTGTTACCGGAAGAATCACTTTGGTTAGCAGTTCCTATTAATTCACCAGGCATTCATATTGTCTGCCGTGAAACAGTCTCTACCGACTCTCTTAGTTCTTATGATCACCCGGTGAAATCACGAGGAGAAGAAATGGATTCCTTCCTCATTTTTGATAACGTTTTTGTAGAGAAATGGAGAATTTTCAACTATGGTGTGCCGGAACTTAATGAATTGTATGGAGATGTTGTATTAGGAGTACACTGGCACGTATTGTCCCGCTTAGCAACTAAAGCAGAATTGTATGCCGGGGCTGCACAACTTATCGTTGATGCACTTGGAACAGGAAAAATTCCAGGCGTACGTTCAATCGTATCCGAAGTCATTCAATATGCTCAAACGTTAAGAGCCTATGTTTTAGCTTCTGAGGAATTAGCCAAATTGACTGATGATGGCGTTATGTGGCCTGATGTCAATATGCTTACAGCGGGACGTCTATATGGAATCACACAGTATCCGCAAATTATTCATCACCTTCAAGAGCTATGTGGACAGGGATTGGTTATGAGATTCTCTGAAAAAGACTATAATCATCCGTTTATTGGTGGAAAATTAGAGGAATTGCTCTTTGGACGCGATTTAACCTCCAAGCAGAAGAATTTGTTGATGAACTTCATTTGGGATATTACAACTGATTCTCACGCTGGCCGCGTAGCTCTGTTTGAAAACGTGAATGCATTGCCAGCACCACTATTGCGTGAGCGTCTGTATCATGAATATGACCGTACACCTTTCATGAACCATATTCGTAAATCGATCGGACTTCCTTTGTAAGTGTAAAAGAATAATAGCTTAATAGGTTCTATCATTTGGAGGTGTACAAATTGAAAAAAAACTATCGAATAGGACTGGTTGTTCCCAGTTCAAATACAACAATGGAAACAGAAATTCCTGCAATGCTTAGATGGAGAGAACAGGTCGATCCGGAATTATCATTTACTTTTCATTCAAGCAGAATGCGAATGAAACATGTAACAAAAGAGGAATTGAAAGCAATGGATATTGAAAGTGATCGCTGTGCCGTTGAACTTTCAGATGCCAGATGCGATGCTCTTGCCTATGCGTGTCTTGTTGCCATCATGTGCCAAGGGCCGGGATACCATATGGAATCCGAAGAACGTCTGTTTAAAGTAACAGAACAAAATGGAGCTGCTACGCCGGTTATTAGCAGTGCTGGAGCCTTAGTGGAGGGTATTAAAGCCTTAGGAGCAAAAAAAGTTGCTATTATTACTCCTTATATGAAGCCATTAACAAACCAGGTTATTGACTATATAGAGTCTAGTGGAATACAAGTGACAGATTCGATTAGCTTGGAAATCCCGGATAATCTGGAAGTAGGACGACAAGATCCGATGAGGTTAGTTGATATTGTGAAACATTTGGATATTAGCCAAGCTGATGCCGTTGTCTTATCTGCTTGCGTACAGATGCCTTCACTGGATGCGATTCAGATCGTTGAAAATCAAATAGGAAAACCTGTGCTATCAGCAGCTGTTTCAACAGTGTATAAAATTCTTAAAACCCTTAACTTAAACCCTTATGTACCTAATGCCGGTAAATTGTTGTCAGGGGGAATTTTGTCAAATGTTTCATCTCAGGAGGGAAAATTTCGTGGATAATGTAAAAGATCGATTCCTTGAATCAATGGGTAGACTGGCTGCCGGGGTAACAGTGGTTTTGACTGAAATGGATGGCCGCCCGTGGGGTTTAACTGTAAGTGCGTGTTGTTCAATCTCTATGGAGCCGCCGCTGATTTTAGTAAGCCTGGCAACGAAAGCTGCGAGTACCCAAGCAATTATTGATCATGATCGTTTTAGTGTAAGTTTATTGGCTGAAGACCAAATCGAAATCGCAAAATCAGGAGCTAAATCAGGAGCACCAAAGTTTTTTGAGGACTTTGCAGAAAGCAAAGGAAACTACAATTATAATGTTAAAAATGCATTAGCGAATATTCATTGTAAAGTAGACCAAGTTGTCCCAGCTGGAGATCATACTATTTTTATCGGTTTAGTTGAAGATGTACAGCTTGGTGAAGCAAAATCTCCACTGGTTTACTTTAATAGGCAATTTGGTGAATTTACTACTGGTGTAAAGAGTTAATTAACAATTGGGGTCCCTCTAAGTTTGTTTCTTTCCAATCTTAGAGGGTTCAGGAGGCGAGTATTGTGGTGCAGCATAAAGATGATGAGAAATTCTTTAAAGAAAGAGGGTTTGGAAAATTATTGGGCTTTGGTAAAAACTGGGCTTGGTAGTAGTGGATTTGATTACAGGATTTACAGATCCCGGTATGCCAATGGGCTCTGATTTAACTCCACAAATTGAAAAAGTGAATAAGCTATTGCATACGATGCACACAATGGATCTACCAGTGTTCTTTACGACGATTTCTTATGATGATAATTTATTTGCTGATTCTGGAATATGGTATCAAAAAATGGAGGGCTTAAAAACATTAAAAGCTGGTACTGACGCCGTAAAAGTAGACCCTCGTTTAGATTTTCAAACAGGTGACGGCTTAATTGTTAAGAAATACGCTTCTGCCTTTTTTGGGACGGATCTTATTGCACGCCTGAATGCAAACAATGTTGATACGGTTATTATCGTTGGTTGTACTACATGTGGCTGCGTACGTGCCACAGCTGTAGATGCGCTGCAATACGGATACAGACCGATTGTGGTTGAGGATGCTGTAGGTGATCGTTCGGTAGCATCACATGAACAAAGTCTATTTGATTTACGGCAAAAATATGCGGATGTATTAAAAACCGATGAAATCGTAACAACTATTTCCTCCAAATATATTTCCGAATCTATAGAAGCTTTTCTAAGTTAGCATATTTAATCATTTAGAGCCCTTGAAGCACAGGCTGGACTGACATAAAAAGAAAGTACTGCTTTATACTCATGTTATCTATCGGCCAAGGGCTCTGATTTTTTCTATAAAATATATTAGGTTTCATTCTATTGCGGAAAAACTTTTGATAGGATGCTAGGAAAAAGCCGTAAGACTTCCACGATTGAACGGTTGGAATAAGTGAGGTGATGATGGTGAAATATTATAAAGATCTATTTAACCCGAAAGTAGCTGAAATTCAACAAGGTTCTTATATAACGATTGGCACATTTGATGGCGTTCATAAGGGCCACCAACAGTTAATATCAGATGTTGTAAGGGAAGCTAAAAAAAATTCCAGTCCCTCTATAGTCATTACGTTTGACCCTCTACCGAAAACATTTTTCGGTAACGCGGATACACAGTCCATCCGTTTAACTTGTCCCACGACGAGAGCAGAACGTATTGCTGCACTGGGAGTAGATATTCTCCTTGAATATACCTTTGATCACAGCTTTTCAAAAATAAGTGCTAATGATTTTATTAAGAAGATTCTTTTGGGTCTAAACCCTAAAAGACTTTTTATTGGGGAAGATTTTAGGTTTGGCTATAAAGGATCGGGTAATCCTGATGTTTTAAAACGGGAAGGTCTTAGATATGGATTTGAGACACAAATAGTAAAATTTATGGATTTATATAATGAGCGAATCTCTAGTACAAGTGTGCGTCATGCTATAAAAAATGGTGATCTTAAGTTTGTTACTGAACTTCTGGGAAAAAAACATGAAATGAGTGGCAGGATTGCTAGGACGTTAGATGATTACGAAGTATTATTCTTGCCGGATTATGACATAATTCTACCCCCTGCGGGAGAATATATGGTGAGCATTGAAAATTCAAGTAAAAAGTATTTTACTAAAGCGACGATTTTAGCTCAGAATAAATCTACCCTAATAATTTTAGAAATCCCCATGATCAATAGTCTTTCAAAGGATAACGTCATTCTCAAATTTATTCAGTCTAATGCAATAAAAACTACTGAGGAAATGAAGAGCCTCTCTCTATTAAGCTAGCGAACACCAGGAATAGCATTTAATATTATTATTTTCCAATAAAATCCAAATTCTAATATGGAAAGAAAATCTTTCAACTAACCATTTAAATAAGTCAGAGAATAGAATAGATTACAATCTTCAAAAATCAGCACTGTTTATAAAAAATCCAGCCTATCTCTTCCTCTGGAAACAGGCAGGATTCTACTTGTTTGCCTCTCTGAATCAGTGATACAAAAATCAGAATAATTCAATACTAGCATTCGTTTTATAAAATTCTTTATATTCGAATAATACTTAACATTTACACTATTTTAGAGGTGGGATAGAATGGAGGTGATGGAAATTTTGGTAAGATTGATAGTTTGAGATAATGATTATAGAAATTAACTTTGATGACTTTTATCTTTGAGTGTTAAAGGATCTTCTTTAAAGGGGGAGAAAGAATGGAAAAGACTCAAGTAATATCAAAGTATTTAAAAACAGGGGAAATGTATAAGGAAAGTCTCCGTGATAACCGTACAGTTTATTATAAAGGTGAACGAATTCCGGATGTCACTACTCACTCGGCTACTAGCGGTGGTATTGATATTATGGCCAAAATCTTTAATGCTCAGCATAATTCTGAAACGAAAGATACGCTTACTTATATTAGGTCTGATTTAGGGGAACGAGTCACCAAAGCGTGGATGATTCCAAGAACGAAGGAAGATCTTAAGAGCCGTCGTGAATTAACGGACTATATCGCTCAGGAAACCTTCGGAGTGTTTGGCCGACCGTTTGATTTGGCTCCACTCGTACCAGTAGGTATGGCAGCTTATCTTTCCCAATTCCGAAGCAAAAGGCCTGAATATGCGGATAATGTTCTTCACTATATCGACTATGCGCAAAAAAATAACCTAATGGGACCCGAAGTGTTAGTGGATCCTCAAAACGACCGTTCCAAAGCTGCAGCAGCTGGTGCCCGCCTATTCGATAACGAATTAGGAAGCCAATTAAAAGGAGGCGATTCCACACCTGCTTTGCTTCGGGTTGTGAAAGAGACGGAAGAAGGAATCTATATCAGTGGAGCGAAGGCTGTGGGTTCTGTTTCGTCCCAAGGAAATGAAATGATCCTCTCCAACCTGATGCGCCCAGGTTTGTTACCTGAGGAATCTCTATGGCTTTCAGTACCAATTAATGCGCCAGGCATCCATATTATCTGCCGGGAAACAGTTTCAACGGATTCTGTTAGTTCATATGATCACCCAGTTAAGTCACGTGGAGAAGAAATGGATTCTTTCTTGATTTTTGATAATGTTTTCATAGAGAAATGGAGGATTTTTAACTATGGAGTTCCAGAACTTAATGAGTTGTACGGGGCCGTTGTATTAGGAGCGCACTGGCATATTCTCTCACGTTTGGCTACTAAGGCTGAAATGTACGCCGGGGCTGCCCAACTCATAGTTGATGCATTAGGAACAGGGAATATTCCAGGGGTACGTTCGATCGTATCTGAGGTCATTCAGTATGCTCAAACGTTAAGGGCTTATGTATTAGCGTCAGAGGAATTAGCTAAACCGACACAAGATGAAGTGATGTGGCCGGATGTAAATATGCTTACAGCGGGACGTCTATATGGAATAACAAACTATCCGAAGATCATCCATCATCTTCAGGAATTATGCGGACAGGGATTGGTCATGAGATTTTCGGAGAAAGACTATGAACATCCGTTTATTGGCGCAAAATTAGAAGAACTTCTCTTTGGACGCAATTTAACCTCAAAACAGAAAAATTTATTGATGAACTTCATTTGGGATATAACCACCGATTCCCACGCTGGCCGCGTCGGACTATTTGAAAACGTTAATGCACTGCCTGCACCATTGCTTCGCGAGCGTCTGTACCATGAATATGATCGAACACCTTTTATGAACAAAATTCGTAAATCGATTGGACTTCCTTTAGAGGTGTAATGAACCTTCGTATCTAAACGCAACATGTAAGTTGCTTGAAATTCAATAGAGTTAAAGTTTAGAGGAGATATTAATATGAAGCAAAATGATTCTTTTGATGACTTATATGTTAAGGGGCTTAATGCGAAAATACACATGATTTCGAAAGGGGAAAAAGCAGATACTCCCGTCATTTTTTTGCCGGGAATTACAAGTTACAGCTATTCATTTAGAAAAATCTTAAATTTGATGCCTAAAAAATACCATTGCTTATCAATGGACCCAAGAGGCAGAGGACAGTCCGATCGGCCTAAGCAAGGGTATCTTTTAAAAGATTATTGCGAAGATTTACTGAATGTTGTCAACGCATTAATCGATCATCCTGTTTCTCCAATCTTGGTTGGCCACTCCATGGGAGCACGAATCGCTGCTGCATTTGGGAGTCAATACCCATCTCTCATTTCAGGAATGGTATTAATTGATCCTCCTATAAATGGCCCAGGCCAGAGAGATGTATATCCGAATCCTCTGTCCATGTTTTTAAAACAAAAGGAGGCTGTTGATCAAGGAGAAATGGAATTATTCCGCAGTTTCTTCCCTTCCTTTTCCGATGAACAAATAGCCGAAAGAGCAGAAGAGTATCGAAATAACAGTTTGCAAGCGATTATTGAATCTTACCAATCTCTGTTACTGGAGCCTTTTCAAGTATATATCAAAATGCTTACAGTTCCTGCATTACTGTTAGCTGCAGAACACGGAGACACTATTCGTGAAAACGAACTGCAGGTTTTGAAAACAATCAACCCTTCTCTGCAAGTTGAAAGGGTTAAAGGTGTAGGACACATGGTGTATAAAGATGCACCTGAACAAACAGTTGATTATATCGTTTCATTTATTGAAGGACTTACAAAAAAATGAAAGAGGTGTCTATAAATGACTGTTGAATTTAATGAAATGGTTTCCCTATTTAAAAGAGAGCTTGAATTGTGTAAATTAAAGCCATCTGAAACGATGGCGGTATTAACCTCAGGCGAAATTAGAACAGATTATGCGAAAGCGTTCCTTACTGCAGCGTCAGAGCTTGGGACGAATGCCTTTGAATTAAAACTGCCGCCTGCGAAACAAGGCCCAGAAGGTTCATTCGGAATTACACCTTTGACAGATAACCGCGTTGCGGTTGAATGTTTAAAAAAGGCTGATCTTGTCATAGACTTAGTGCTCCTCCTTTTTTCTAAGGAACAGCTTGAACTGCAGGAAGCAGGAGTAAGGATTTTGATGGTTATCGAACCGTTCGATGTCATAAAAAGGATGTTTCCAAAAGAAAGTGACAAAGAGAGAGTACTTTATGCAACCAATTTATTAAGAAATGCAAAAGAATTAAGATTTACCAGTAAGGCCGGCACCGATGTGACGTATCAGTTGGGTCAATATCCAATCTTGACGGAATATGGTTTTGCCGATGAACCAGGAAGATGGGACCACTTGCCAAGTTGTTTCGCTGCAGCGACATCGAATGATAGCGGGGTTGATGGGGTAGTAGTTTTGGATAAAGGTGACATATTTTTCCCATTTAACCGATATTTTCAAGATCAAGTGAAGCTAACCATAAAAGGTGGATATGTTGTCAACATAGAAGGCGGTTTTGACGCCATGCTGATGAGGGAATATATGGAGAGCTTTAATGACCCACGGGCTTACGCGATATCCCACATAGGCTGGGGACTTAACGAAAGGGCACAATGGCATAGTTTGGCCCTCGATGATCAAGTGTTTGGCATGGATGGCCGTGCTTTTTATGGGAATGTCTTATTTTCCTTAGGTCCAAACTCTGAATTAGGGGGGAACAACGATACCCCATGCCATCTTGATTTACCAATGAAAAATTGTACCTTATATTTGGACGGAAAGTTAATTGTTAAAGAAGGAGATATTGTGATTGATGAAATGAACCCTGTAAAGCAGCAACTAGTTTGATAAAAAATCCTTATTTTTCTGGCACTGAGTAAAAGATTTTGAATCTATGAATCTTAATATTGAAAGAACAACTCTACTGCGATTTAATACAACTTCTTTGCGAGAGATGGTACCTTTATAATATTTTGACCATTAAACGGAGGTATGTATATTGAGCAACCAAACGGTTAACGTGAAAGAGCATTCTTCAATTGAAATACGTGGTGTCGATATGATTCCGGAGAATGAACGGAATTCGAAGGCATCAAATGTATTCTACGTTCTATGTGGTTCGCAATTTGCTTTCGGGATTATGGCGATCGGTTCATTACCGATTGTTTTTGGACTTGGATGGTGGGCAGCTTTCTGGGCTATGACTCTGGGGCTTGCGATTGGTTCGATCGTTATTGGACCATTAGCTATTTTGTCGCAAAGGACAGGAACCAATGGAGCGCTTGCCAGCGGAGCACACTTTGGAGTAAAAGGCCGTGTCATTGGATCAGTTCTTAATATCGTTATAGCAGTAGGATTTTATGCTCTAATGGTTTGGACTGGAGCTCAAGCCTTTGTTGCAGGAGGTCACCGATTGTTCGGTTGGTCTGAAGGGATCGGTACGCTGCTGATAGGATGCGTTATTATCAGTTTAATAACAGCCACCGTTGCGATTATGGGCCATAAGGTAGTCGTCTTGTTTGAAAAAATAGGAACTTGGTTTGTAGGCAGTATTGTCATTTTGTCTTTGTTTACTTTTGCTTCACAGTTTGACGTTAGTTATAAAGGCGGTCAGTATTTGTTAGGCGGTTTTTGGCCAACATGGGTTCTCGCTATGCTCGTAGTGGCATCAGTGCCGATTTCTTATGCGCCATTCGTTGGAGATTATAGCAGATATATTCCAAATCGCCATAGTTCAAAAAAATTAACTGGGGCAACATCCCTAGGAATGTTTGTCGGCTGTTGGTTAGCGATGGTGCCTGCCTCATATATGATGTCCACAGTGAAGGATTTATCCACGCCGTTTGTTACAGGAATTATTGGCGGATCTCCTTCCTGGTGGGTTTTACCTATTACGCTTGCTGGAATATTTGGCAGTCTGCCGAACGGTGGTTTGTGTTTATACAGTGCCGGACTTTCTTTAGAGACTCTTGGATGGAAGCTTAAACGTGTTACTACCACTATAATAATGACTGTTGTCGGGTTTCTGCTAGTATTTATAGGTGTACTTGATGTTTCCGATATGATGCAACTGATTGACGCGTTTGTCATTATCATTATTGTGGGTGTATCACCTTGGCTAGCGATCAATCTTGTCGGGCACTACTTAGTGAAGGGCCGATATAAGCCCTTGGATTTACACAATAGCTCACCTTCAAGCAGCTATTGGTACTCGAATGGGTTTAATATTCCGGCGGTTATTTCCTGGACTATTGGCCTTATTGTGGGATTATTGTTCACAAGCTCCAGCATTTACACGGCCCGCTCGTACATGATGTTGGCGGAATCGACCTAAGTTTTACTTCATCAGCCATTGTTGGAGCAGTATTATACTATATTTTAATGAAGTTATTTCCGTATACTTCAACCATCGTCAACAGCGAGCACGCTGAGAATTTTAGTACGATAGATTAATGAATAAGAGAAACTGACAGAAAAAAGGAGACCCTGTAAAAGGTCTCCTTTCGTATTGGAGTGATTTTGTCCCCTGTTAGTTCGTGTGACGAGAAGGTTCTTAAGAAAAATAGACGGGTTATTTTTCATAAGATATTTTTTCGGTTCCTCCTAATGGGCCAGCTACACCAGTGATAGCAACCCCAATTTCTGAGCTTGACATTTGCCCTGGATGCGGGTATGAATTTACTTCAGATCGAGAGGCAGAACCTATTGCGATCCGGTTGAATGGTATGAGTTTTCTTGCATTATCAGGATTTAGAATACGCACACAGTATAAAAACAAACATAAGGCTTAGAATACTTGTGTAAATGACAAAATAAATTGAGGTGTTTCAAATGGAAAATCATCTATTTTCCCCTTATACAATAAAGAGTTTGCAATTAAAAAACCGTGTTGTTATGGCTCCTATGTGCCAGTATTCCGTTACTGCTATGGATGGTAGTCCCAATGATTGGCATTATATCCATTATGTAAGCCGGGCCATTGGCGGGGCAGGACTAATCATCATGGAAATGACCGATGTAGACCCAGATGGACGTATTACTAATTATGATCTCGGCTTATGGTCGGATGAACAGATCCCAGATTTTGCTCGTGTGATCAAAAGTGTTCACCAGCACGATGCCAAAATTGGCATCCAGCTTGCCCATGCTGGACGAAAAGCGGAAGATGCTGAGACTCCTGTTGCACCATCAGCCATCCGCTATCCGAGCGACCGCTATAAAGAACCTAAGGAATTAACGGCAGATGAAGTTCATGAAATGGTGCAGAAGTTTGGAGCGGCGGCTCGCCGTGCGGTTGAGGCTGGGGTAGATGTGATTGAACTGCATGGTGCACATGGGTACCTTATTCAGCAATTTCAATCCCCATTAACCAATCACCGCACTGATGCGTACGGAACAAGTCTGGAAAAATTTGGCGTAGAGGTAATCCAATCTGTAAAGAAGGAAATGCCGGACGATATGCCGCTCATTCTTCGGATTTCTGCGGTAGAATACGCAGATGGGGGTTACGACTTGGATCATGCAATCAAGCTTTGCCACGTTTATAAACAAGCTGGTGTTGATGTTTTTCACGTGAGCTCAGGCGGTGAAGGACACCCGGGAGTGAGAAAGCCAGGCAATTATCCAGGCTATCAAGTCCCATTTGCCCGTGCCATTAGTAATGAATTAGATGCTCCTGTTATTGCAGTCGGAATGTTGGAAGATCCTGCATTGGCACAGTCAGTTGTGGCAAATGAGGATGCTGATCTTATTGCTATTGCCCGGGGCTTTTTGCGTGATCCATACTGGCCTATCCATGCTGCACGTGAATTAGGAATGAAAGATTTAGATGTACCAAAACAGTATATTCGTGCTTATTAGTCCATATCTTAATGAAATTATTTGAATCTGTTTATAATGGTAAATTTATTAATAAACTGGGTAAGTTTGTGGTCAATATATAACGAAATCGGCTAAATAGTATTAGCCGATTGAAGCTGTTCTTTGTATGTATATCGTCACCACTTTAAACTGTGATTTAAGAGTGAAAAGTCACCAGTATTTTTTCTGAAAATTGCATAGTTCTAGTGTGTCAAATCCACCAAATGCTGAATAAAAGGTGGATTTTTTTATGTGCCCATTAAGGAAAAATAAGCGAAAAGTTTCAAGAGGTAAACAAGATATTGACGGTTTAAAGAACCTGAACAAAGATGACCTTGTTTGAAATGTTTGAAAGATTTATTGCCTATAAGCAAACAGAGAATTAGAAAAAAAAACGATCCCAAGCTGTTACGAACATTTTCAATCCTCAATAAATAATTACTTGGGGGGAGATAAAATAGGAGTACATGTTCCTATTAACCTGTATGGAAGAATAGGAACACGTACTCCAATTTGAAAAGAATGGTTTTTAAAAATAGAATACTAACATTCGGTTGAAAGTATCAAAAAATATCCTTAGAATTGAAAGAATAAATTTACTTCATTCATTATATTGTAATGTCGTCGTTGTGATTGGTTAGTTTGTTAAGATGAGAGCTGTTTTTTTGTGGAATGGCATCATTATACGGCATTTTGCTGTGTCCGTAGCTGCGATGAATCATCATATATAGTAAACCAGCACCCACTACTACGACTCCCGAAACAAGCACGATATAGTTATCATACCAAGGCACGTCTGGCGTTCTTGGCCAACACATGTCAATCATTGCGATGATTCCGTAAGCAAGAGCACCAATATTGACAGGAAGTCCCCACTTGCCCAATTGGTACTTACCGCTTGGCTTCCAGCCTTTTAGTCTGGCCCGAAGTGCAGCAAGGACAACCATTTGGAATCCAACATAAATGCCTAACGATGCAAAACTGACGATCTTCGTGAGTGCATCTGTTGACACTGTTGAACCAAGAACAATGATGGCCGGAATAATGGCTGACAGCAGCAACGAATATGGCGGGATGTGGCGAGCCGCCGAAAACTTCTTTAACAAACGGCTTCCGATGATCATGTCATCACGTCCATACGAATAGGCAAGTCGGCTGGCGGCTGCCTGTAAGCTTATTGTACATGAAAGGAAAGAAATCAGTACAATACCCAGTACGATTTTCGCGCCAACAGGACCAAATGCCGAGTTTAATAATGTATCAACAGGCGATACATCCTTACCAGAAATTACTGCAGGGATATCCGCAACGGAAAGTACTAAGGCAAGGCAAACAAACATAGCTGCAGCACCGCCAATGTAAATCGTCCTTCGCATTGCTTTAGGGATCAGAACACCTGGATTGGGTACTTCTTCGGCAACATCACCGCAAGCTTCGAACCCAAAATATAGAAAAGTTCCAATTAATCCAGCTGCAGCAAAGGCATATAAGTAGCTATGGCTACCTTGTGCACCGAAAGAATTAAAGAGCACACTAAGATTGTGATGTCTATGCGTAAGAAGCAGCCAAGAGCCAACTGCTAGCGCGCCGATGATCTCAGCAGTAAAGCCAATGAGTGCTGCCGCAGAGAGAGCCTTTGTGCCAAGGAAGTTGATGATCGTCGCCAACACCAGAATGAGTATGGCACAAATAATCGTCGAGCTTACAGACACTTGAAAACCCAAAATCTGTGCCAGAAAAGGACCGGCTCATATACCACACTGGCAATCGTTACAAACAAAGCAATTAGATAAACCCAGCCAGTCATCCACGCATACTTCCGTCCCCATAATCTTCGTGCCCAAGGATAAATTCCTCCTGCAACTGGGAATTGTGCAACAATCTCACTAAAGACAAGTGCGACCAGTAATTGTCCAAGGCCAGTGATAAGAAGGCTCCAAATCATTGGAGGGCCTCCTTGTGCAAGTGCGAAGGCAAATACTGTGTACACACCCACAACAGGAGAAAGGTAAGTAAACCCAAGCGAAAAGTTTGCCCAGGGACTCATGTCACGGCGAAATTCAGATTCATATCCAAGTGATGCCAGATGTGCTGCATCACTATCATGATGTTCCGATACAGAACTTTCCATTTTTTCGTTCAGATTTTCTTGCATGTTTTTAATCCTCCTTAAAATAGTAGTTCCATTCTTATATGAAAATATCATTTGTTATAAAAATATTGATAATATTCAGTCAATTTGATATATATAGTAATCTATTTCATATCAAGATTCAACTTTGATCATTTGTATCTAACTATGAATAAATATTCAGATAGGAATGAGATTGCCTTTATTTTTTCAGAAAAGTGGATCAGGAACCAACCAATGCTGGAATGATAGAAATATTCTTAAAAAGAGGGTGGTTTAAAGACATACAGTGTCATTTAAATCACCCTTATTTAGGTTACTTATTTTTCGTCTGAAAACCATCCTGTTGGCCCTACGGCAAGATTAATGTTAATTTGTTTCACTTCCTGGAATTCATCCAATCCAAATGTTCCGAGACTTGAACCAATACCACTTTGTTTATAACCGTGCCAAGGAGCTTCGTTATACGTTGGTCCATACGTGTTAATCCACGTAATACCAGCACGTACCTCTTTAATCACTCGCATTGCCTTTGCACCATCAGAAGTAAATACACCTCCTGCAAGGCCGTATATTGTATCATTTGCCAGTTCAATTGCTTCTTCTTCATTTTTGAACTTTTGAATAACGGCAACAGGTCCAAAAATCTCTTCTCTTACAATACGCATTTCTGGAGTTGCATCAATGAATACGGTCGGTTCAATAAAGAATCCTTGATCCAAACCATTTTCAGTTATTCGATTGCCGCCGCAAGCTAGTGTGGCACCTTCTTTTTTGCCGATTTCAATATACTCCAAAATAGTATTGAGTTGAGCCTCACTTACAATTGCCCCCATTTCGGAGCCTTCATTCAAACCTGGTCCCACCTTGATATTCTTTGCGCGTCTTACAAACTCTTCAACGAATTGATCATAAATGCTTTCTTCGACAATAATGCGGCTTCCGGCGGAACATACTTGGCCGGAGCCATAGAAGATACCTACTAACGCATTATCGATGGCAGCTTCAAAATTAGCATCGGCAAAGATAATATTTGGTGACTTGCCGCCAAGTTCAAGAGAGATTTTTTTCAGATTTCCGGCAGCATTCCGCATAATGGCTCTGCCTACCTCGGTGCTCCCCGTAAACGAAACCATATCGACATCATGGCTTGCAGCGATCACTTCGCCGATGACAGAACCTTTTCCTAGCACCAGGTTCACTGTTCCTTTAGGGACGCCAACCTCATCGATCAACTCTACCAGTTTTGTTGCTGTTATAGGAGTAACTTCAGCAGGCTTATACACGATTGTATTCCCGGCTGCTAATGCCGGAGCAAATTTCCAAACACTCATTAGGAATGGAAAATTCCAAGGAACAATCAACCCTGTAACCCCTACCGGCTCACGTACGACCATTGCTTGCATTGGGTCTGCCACATGATATGTTTGTCCATCCGGGGTTCTGATCAGGCCAGCATAATAGCGGAAACAAGAAGCGGCATCATAAATATCAATATCAGCCTCAGCCTTAATTTTTCCATTATCCTTTACTTCAAGTTCTACTAGTTCATCATGTTTTTCATCTATTTTATTAGCAATTTTCAAAAGGTAATCTGCACGTTCCTGTGCACTTAGCTTAGACCAGACACCGCTTTTAAAGGCTTCTTTTGCAGCGCTAATCGCTTCTTTTGTTTCTTCAATGGTCGCTCTTGGAGCAATGGCAATTAGTTCACCATTGGCCGGGTTTATCACCTTATTGGTATCATGATTACTGGAAAGTCTCCACTCGCCATTAATATACATTTTTAATTCCATTACCTGTGTGTTAATTGCCATCAAATATCCCTCCATAAATGATTAATCTATTAAAACATCTAGCAAAACTTAACAAAATCTGGCCTTTACTAGGTACTCTAAAGCTCCAAAATAAGCTCTTCTTTTGCTCTGGAGCAGCAAGTTAAAATGACTTGCTTCTTATGCCTTTCTTCATCTTTGTAGAAATGATCGCGGTGATCAACTTCTCCTTTCACTACCTGTACTTCGCAGGTTCCGCATCCTCCTACTTTACAGGAATAGGGAGCATCAACCCCAGCCTTTAACAAGGCCTCCAATAATGTCTCTTCCTCAGAAACCTCTACCATCTTATTGCTTTCAGCTAACTTTACGACAAATGGATCTTTTGGTCCTTCATCCTCAGCGGCAAATAATTCAAAATGGATCGAATGGTTCGGGTAACCGAGCCTTTCCGCCGCTTCTCTAAATTCTTTTACTATTGAAACAGGGCCGCAGAAATATACATGTGTGCCAATCCGATGCTCGGCCATTGATGCAGGTGTCATTTTATTGGGAGTGTCGATTCTTGAAAAATAGAAACGGCATTTCCCAGGATATTTTGCATTCAAATGATGATAAAAGGCACAATCTTCTTTCGTTTTGGCTGCATAGTGCAATTCAAATGATTTACCTTCAGCTGTTAAATCTTCCATCATTGTCAAAAATGGGGTAATCCCGATCCCAGCAGCATAAAACACATGATGCTTTGCTGCTTTATAAGCCAGCGGGAAATGATTTTTAGGCCAGCTGATTTCTAATTGATCTCCCACTTTGATTTCATCATGCCAATAAACAGAACCGCCACTTGAATGGTCATCTTTTCGAATGGCAATAGCATATTGAGTGCGGTCAGTTGGATGACTAACAAGTGAATAATTTCTTTCCAAAACCCTATCGCCGTTTTTTACATATGTTGCAATATGTGACCCGCCGGTAAATGCGGGCAGTAATTTGCGATCAACGGGATACAGGATGAAACGCTTTATAAATTTTGTTTCCTGTACAATTCTTCCGACGTAAACGGTCATATTTCCGAAATTCGCCACGATCCATTCCTCCCATCGTTATATTTTCAATCTCACCGAATATTTGTCACTTTAATTTGATGTTACGAAAGCAGGATTGTAAGGATAGCCAATATATCCTTTACGCTCCCTTGAGAAGAAAGGACCAATTTCCAAGCTGATTTGACAATGATGGCAAATCGTATCTGTTTCCTCTGCTGCTGCTTCCTGCAGGTGATAGCATTTAATACAGTACACATAACGTTTTTTCTCACCCGAAATGTGTACTTGAATTTCATCCTCTGAAAAGCCGGCATCAATAGCCTCATTAAAAATCGTTACGGCGTCATCCCATCTTGCTGAAATATAAAGCTGGGTACCCATTACTTGACGGTCTAAAATCTCACTGATCGTTTTTACCTGTAATTCATCATCAAGAACTAAACATTCATATTCTTTTTGTCCCTTGATTTCATCAATGAATTGCTTGATTTTGTCTGCTTCCTTTGGTTCTGCAGATACGATCAATAATTTTCTTCTATTCTGTCTGACAGTGAACTTTTCTACTATTGTTTCTGATTTATCGAATAATACTGGGTTGTTGTATACCACCACAAATACCTCCAATCATTCCCATTTAGTTCGTTTGTATTTTTACTTTTTCGACTAGGTTTTTCAAATATTCTACTGTGGGTTCAATAAATGGGGTAAATCCTTTATAATCAGCCATTGGTTTCGGAATATCAGATAAAATGGAGTACGTTTGCTCAAGCCACTCTGGTCTTAAGATTAAATCTTCCATTGGCAGGAATTGCGTATTTAATACGAACAAAATGGCATTGCTCCTTGGCATCCGATAGAAAAATTGTTCTTCGACACGAAGTCTTACTAGATTGCCTGCATTTTCAGGAGTGACTAGAGAGCGTGTTGGTCCCCATGTATCAAAGGTTTCATAATTAACGTCCCAACGGTTTGCCATTAAGTTCCAATTAATTCTCGTCCATGGTTCACCTGGTAAAACATTACGAATTAAGAAATTACGTACTCTTTCGGTAAGCGATACACCTGTACGTGAAACAAATGGTACTGGTCCATGAATTTCATCGAATGACATCCCTTTATTCCAGTGAGGCGAGAATAAGGCTGCATAAGATTCTTGGGCAACTTCCAAATAAAGATTGTCATCCCGAAGAACCATTAATACAAAGTCAGTAACGAAATGACGGCCGATCAAGTCAAGCGGCTCAAGTGTGATACTTGACGCATCACCAAAGATGAAAGTTTCCGTTTCATTTAATAGGAAATTACGAAAAGTCCAGTGATTGCCGTTCTTTTCTACTTGGAAGTGCTCTGGGTAGCGTTCGACCGCCAGATCAATAAGCATTTCCGCGACTTCCCATTGCATTTCCATGGTATGTGGATAGGATTGGAATCTTACCTCAGGTTGTTCTATTAATAATTCCCTTTTTCTTTTGATTTGTTTTTCATATTCTGGTGTTATGACGACGCAATTCTGTTTATCTTTTTCAAGTTTTCTTAAGTCATTGGAATAACGATAATTGGTGCCTTCTTTAACGGTATGAAAAGGATAGGGGAACAGGTCCAGATTAGTAGATTTGTACACGATAAATCCTCCTTCGATTTCGAATGATCAAAATAATTTTCTTTCGGGAATGAATAGTTGAAAAATTATTCTGTTAATAGATGTTAATGCAATAATTGTGCCAAACTTTAAAAGCAGTATTTTTGCGGTTCTTTTACTGATTTTAGATTTTCATCCATATTCAGAATATTCATAATTGAAATTTTTATTTTAATATGAAATAATCTTTAAATAATCCAATTAGTTAAACTGTATATAAGGAAGTGTTATATTGGGTGAATCCATAATTTTATCAGATGAGCAACTGCTTGAAGCTTACCAGTCTAGTATTCTGTCTATTTACGATGAAATTATTGTCACTAATGTAAGAGGAACGATTTTATTTCGAAACGGGGAGCTAAAAAATTTTTGGTCAGCAAACTCCGCCTCATTCAAAGGGAAAACGATAACTGAACTGGAGGAAATTTCATTCTTTGGTGACCCCTTTTTAAAACTATTGAACAGAGAGGTACACTCTCTTCAATTAAAGGCCTGGAATGGAAGTACGATTCTGATAACTGTGTTCATAACAAATGGTAATAGGGAAGGATTAATGACATGGGGATTAAAGAGTGTTTCCACTCGTTTAACTGATTCAGTCGTATCTAAGGGTATGGACTTAAATGAGAATCCTTCCATAGTGGTCCATAGTCAGGCTATGAAAGATGTACTTGGTATAGTAGAAATGGTTTCAAAAGTTTCAACAACCGTTCTCTTATTAGGGGAATCCGGTGTTGGGAAAGAAATGATTGCCAGGACCGTTCATCAATTGGGAAAAAGAAGGTCTAAACCATTTATTGCCGTTAACTGTGGTGCGATCCCGGAAAATTTATTAGAAAGCGAATTATTCGGTTATGTGGGCGGAGCGTTTAGCGGTGCAAACAAAAATGGCGCACCGGGTAAATTTGAGCAGGCAAATGAAGGGATTATTTTCCTTGACGAAATTGCAGAAATGCCGCTTAACCTTCAAGTAAAGTTACTACGAATTTTACAAGAAAAAGAAGTCACCCCTTTAGGAGCGTCAAAACCGATTGATATCGACGTCCAAATCATAGCCGCAACGAATCAATCCTTAGAAAAATTGGTCAGAGAAGGACGATTCAGAGAAGACTTATATTATCGTTTAAATGTTGTGCCGATTCACATTCCTTCATTAAAAGAAAGAATAGAAGAGATCCCATACCTTATCTATCATTTTTTAGCCAAGTATAATACCTTATATCAAAGAAATATCAATATTTCGCCAGATGCCATTGATTTATTTTGTCTATATGATTGGCCCGGGAATGTTCGGCAATTAGAGAACACGATTGAACGAATAGTTGTCACAAGCAGGGAGTTGGACGTGGATGCCAGCTTAGCTAACCGCTATATTCCACGTGAAAAGGTTGCATTAAAGGAGCCTCCGATTATTCAGCATATTATGCCGCTGCAAGAAGCCGTCGATGTGGTTGAAGAACAGCTGATTAAAATGGCAATGGATCAATATAAATCAGTTAAACTTGCAGCAAGAGTCCTGGATATAAGTCAACCAACAATGAGCAGGAAATATAAAAAAATCCGCGAGAAAATTCAACAAGAAGCTCTGTCTCCTTCCAATAAAAGAAGAATATTGGAGCAGCACTTAAATAAGCAATTACGATCAATGGCTATTGTTACATCTGCTGTTATTCATCCGGAAGAGATCACTGAATTAATCAATCATAGGGCCGCATCTTCGACTCAGACCTTTAAAAGTCTTCAAAAAAAATTAACTAAAATACGGGAACAAGAAGGAATTATTGAGTGGGTTTACATTTTTAAAGCGGTAGACAATAATAAATTGCTGACGATTGTAGCCGATGAAGATTTTGTGATTCCACCTGGAGTTTTATATGATGGCCCGCCTGAAATGATGGAAGTAGCATTTGAGGCAATGAATGGGATAGCAGGGGTAACCCCTTTATATAAGGATATTTATGGTGAATGGAAAACCAGCTTTGCTCCGATAAAGGATCATGACGGAAATGTATTGGCCATTATCGGGTTTGACCATAATAGATCTTACATCGAAAACGAGTTCAAGAAAATAGAGAGTATGTAACGGTAAAAAATTCATTTTCTATACAGATTTTCGGGCCCAACATAAAAGTACCCCAATTTTCTATAAAACACTCACATATGGTGACAAGTCATCATTTGTGGGTGTTTTTTTGTCGCAAAACATTCACATTCTCATAAAAACTAACCTGTCTTTTTACTTCATTAAAATTTATATAAAGGGTGAGAAGAGGTTTAGTTAAAAAGAAAGGAAAGTGGTGGATGATGGCAAAATTTCGAATGGTGCGTACTGAATTTTGGACGAATCCGATTTGCGTTGAGGAAATGAGTCCGGAGGATAGATATTTTTACCTTTATCTACAGACGAATCCGCAAACGACTCAAATTGGGATCTATAAAATTACGAAAAAACAAATGGCTTTTGATTTGGGTTATTCGTTAGAAAGTGTTCATGCGTTAATGGATCGATTTATCGAGCATCACAAGTTGATTCGTTACAATCCGAAAACAAGAGAACTTGCGTTGAAAAATTGGGGAAAAGAGAACTTTGATAAAGGCGGAAAACCGCTCATGGATTGTATTCTTTCTGAATTAAATGAGGTCGAGGATCGTTCGCTTATCATTTATGTTTCGGAATTGATTCAAAAACAGGAGATTCGCAGCATCTACGAATCTTTTTATAAACAAGAAGAGATTTCTTTAGGTAAGAAAGATAGAGATTCAGATGAAAATGATACATGGATAACCGAATGTGAAGAATTGGACGATACGTCCACGAATCGTGGTACGATACGTGGACAAAAAGAAGAAGAAAAAGAAAAAGAAAAACAACAACAACAAAAAGACTTCTATCCAAATATAGAAAATAATCCAGACCTAGAAATTCCGGTACTAAGTAATCCAGATGCGGAAGAAATTATTGAGTTTTGGGATACGAATGGATTTGGTTTTTCAAACGTAAATGCGAAACAGCAGCTGTTAGCTTGGTTAGATGATTCTAGCTTTTTACAGCCAA
The DNA here is from genome assembly GCF_030915385.1 of Neobacillus sp. PS3-12. Taxonomy (GTDB): domain Bacteria; phylum Bacillota; class Bacilli; order Bacillales; family Cytobacillaceae; genus JAEVLT01. Next base: position 4,699,997 of record NZ_CP133268.1, read on the forward strand.
AAGAAATGATAGTAAAGGCCATGAATATTGCATCTGCGAATAACAAACGAAAGCTAAACTATATCGTTGGGATTCTCAAAAACTGGGAAAATGAATCGTTACTAACCGTAGAAGAAGTTGATTCGTCTGATGAGAACCACAAGTCTGTTAGACAGATAAAGGGATCTGTTCCTGCTGGAAGGTCGATTCCAAGTGCATTTAAACTTGATTTGACGGCAGGTGAAGAGGAATGAGCTTTGCTGAAAAACGTTCTTAGGGAGCTTGATGAAAGCGGAGTACTTACTCAAGGATACGGTAGTTCAACCTGAACAGCTTGAAAGTACACGTCATCAAGAATTAATGCGAAGAATGGTGGAGTTAAAGCGTGCTGGAAAGAATATTGATCTAATCACATTGACAACCTTACCAGACCTCGAATCATTTGGTGGAATGTATTACCTTTCGGAGCTGTTATAGTATGCAGATATTGAGAAATTTGATGGTACGAGAAAAACACGGGGACGGATCTACTGTATCATAAAGAGATCCGTCCCTGTGTTTATTGAAAATTATCACAGATATTGTGACTTTATTTCTTCAAGTTGTTGGAGATAACTTTCCTTGAGCTGTTCTGGAAATTCAATCTTTACATGTTTTCCATATGAACAAAGATAATGCGTCATATAGTCGAGTTCAGTTTCATTATAGCCACCAGTAAGATAACAGATACCATCTTTCTCTTCTAGCACCATATTTGGATAATGATGCTTTAAAAATAGCTCTTTTCCAAACGAAGTTAATTGAGCACAAAAAGGGATATTGTGGTAATTCTTTTCGTGATCCTCTTGAAAATTCTTCAGTTCTTTAAGTGAGTAGGTATGTTCAATTTTTTCAAGAATTTCGCACTCAGACATATAATCACAGCGATATGTTCCCCACATTCCTTGATTTACCTCATAAGCACTACAAAACCAAATGCCATTGCGATAAAACAATTCATAGACCTGAAGATCAATTTTGATTGTTTCATATTGAGAATATATCATTCGAACAATTTTTTCTTCCATAATAGCAGTTAAGATAAGTGCAAGATATTCTGGCGGATTAATTGGAGCAACACCATAATACCGAACCACCTCAAGCATCCTATCAAGATATTCTTGCTGATTCTTAGGTAAAGTAGCAAATAATTTTTGTCGGATATGTGTATATGATTTTTCAAAAGGTGTGCTTGAGAGAATATTTAGGGCGTTCAATGCGAAAAAAATAGCTCGAATTTCATCATTGTTGAAATAAACTGGAGGTAGCAAGGTTTGGTTAATCAATTTATAACCTCCATATCTGCCACTTTTTGTATAAAAAGGCAAACCCATCGCAGCCAATTCTTCAATATCTCTTAGTGCCGTTCTTTTAGAAATCTGAAACTCTTCCATCAAGTCTTTTAATTGAAATTCGTGTTTATTGCTCAAAAAAATAAGTTCTTGATTGAGTCGTTCTGCTTTTTTCATTTTTTCCTCCGCCTTTGTTTAATGGTGCCTTATATTGTCACCTTTTAACAGTATACTTAGTTTATCAAAAACAAAGGAGATTTTATATGAAAACCTTACTTATTAACGCACACCCTGATTTTACAAACCACAATCACTTTTCTGTTCAATTGCAAGATAAATTTATTGAAAAGTATAAGAATGAATTCCCAGACAATAAACTGACAATCATTAATCTTTATGATTTGGATATTCCAAGAATTGAAACAGATGGATTACTTGCTATTTGGGACAAACAAAAGTCTGACATAGCACTAAATTCAACTGAAGCAGTGATTGCCAAACAATCTGCTGCATTATTGACACAATTCAAGGACTATCATCGTATCGTAATTTCAACGCCGCTGCATAATTTTAATATTACATCTCGACTAAAAGACTACATGGATAATATCATCATCGCTCGTGAAACGTTTAAATACACAGAATCTGGCTCTGTGGGACTGATGACTGATGACTATCGATTGCTTCTACTGCAAGCTTCAGGTGGTGTCTATACTAATAACGACCGTTATACCGCATTAGATTTTGCCCCAAATTATCTAAAAGAGATGTTTACTAATATCATGGGTTTTAGCCAGTTTGATTTGGTTCGCACTCAAGGAACTAATACCTTGTCTGCTGATAAGGTGTGGGAGAGTGCAAATATAAATCTTGAAAAAGCTTTTAGACTTTTTTACGAAAAATAATTGTATATTCTCAGAATAAAAAAACTGATAAATAAATTGCTTTTTCCATCAAATTGATAGGTAATATTCATTTAAGAGCTGTTTTGGATTTATCAGTAGTGAAAACACGGGGACGGATCTACTGTATCATAATAATGAAACAAGAGATCCGTCCCTGTGTTTACCCGAATAACAAACGAAAACTAAACTATATCGTTGGGATTCTCAAAAACTGGGAAAATGAATCTTTACTTACCGTAGAAGAAGTTGATTCGTCTGATGAGAACCACAAGTCTGTTATACAGATAAAGGGATCTGTTCCTGCTGGAAGGTCGATTCCAAGTGCATTTAAACTCGATTTGACGGCAGGTGAAGAGGAATGAGCATTGCTGAAAAAACGTTCTTAGGGAGCTTGATGAAAGCGGAGTACTTACTCAAGGATACGGTGGTTCAACCTGAACAGCTTGAAAGTTCACGTCATCAAGAATTAATGCGAAGAATGGTGGAGTTAAAGCGTGCTGGAAAGAATATTGATGTGATTACAATGACAACCTTACCAGACCTCGAATCATTTGGTGGAATTACCTATTTGAAAGGGAAATATGCTGCTCTTTCCGGCACTAGCATAGCAAGTCCTCACGTTTCGGGAACCCTGGTCTAAGTGTTTTTTGCACCAATGCTTTTATAAAAAACAAACGAACTGTTTGATGATGATCATATATTACGGAATTAAAGCTAGATGGTATAAGGCTGATACTTTCAAAGTTTGATAATAAGGTAAGGCTTTATACTCGTCATATCGGAGGTTTCGGCTAAGTTTCCGGAATTATTAACAATAGATATTCCGAATGGTACGGTATTAGATGAGTCCATTTGCAATATTTACAAAATATGCTATCATAAAGAAGTGTTATTTTTGTTCGGTGTAAAAGGATAGTTATAAGTTTTAACGCTTCGTCTTGATGTTCACTGAGGGCAAGAATAGTAATACAATGTGTGTTTTAACACACTAGGAGGCAACAAAAATGGAAAAAGGTACAGTAAAATGGTTTAACGGCGAAAAAGGCTTCGGATTCATCGAACGTGAAGGTGGAGACGATGTATTCGTTCATTTCTCAGCGATTCAAGGCGAAGGTTACAAAACTTTAGAAGAAGGTCAAGCAGTGACTTTTGACGTTGAGAAAGGTCAACGTGGACTTCAAGCTTCAAACGTACGTAAAGCTGCTTAATTTTACAAAACAGGGAAGGCAGGCTCTTATTTTGGAGTCTGCTTTTTATTTTTTATAAACAGGAACCCCACTTATAAATAAGTAGGGAACATGGAAAACAGTAAATCAAATGGCAATTAGCTTGTAAAAATCGCATACAGATCGTGCATTTATTAAGGAATTTAGTCCAATATAAAAAATAGTAAACAGATAGAAGGAGTTTTGAGTATGACAACATTTCAGGAAATGGGCATTAGTGAACCCATTATAAGAGCGATTACGGATATGGGATTTGAAGAAGCATCTCCTATTCAAGAGAAAGCCATTCCCATAGTCTTAATGGGGAAGGACATTATTGGTCAAGCACAAACAGGGACAGGAAAGACGGCTGCCTTCGCCATACCGATCTTGGAGAAAGTGGATACGAGCAAAAAATATGTTCAGGCGATTGCAATTGCACCGACAAGAGAATTGGCTATTCAGGTTTCAGAAGAGATCAATCGACTGTCAAAATACATGGGCATAACCTCTCTCCCTATTTATGGAGGGCAGTCTATAGATCGCCAAATCAAGGCATTAAAAAAGGGACCTCATATTATTACGGGAACACCCGGAAGACTTTTGGACCACATTCAACGTAAAACGTTGAAGTTAGACCGGATCTCAATGGTGGTTTTGGATGAAGCTGATGAAATGTTAGATATGGGCTTTCTGGAGGATATCGAACGAATCCTAAAAGAGACCCCTGAAGAAAAACAAACCTTGCTCTTCTCTGCAACCATGCCAAAGCCGATTCAAAATCTTGCGGAAAGGTTTATGAACGATCCACAGTTAGTAAAGATGAAAGCGAAAGAAGTTACCGCTCCAACTGTAAAGCAAATTTATTATGAGGTTAATGAACGGGATAAATTTGAAGTGCTTTGCCGTCTGCTAGACGTAGATAACCCAGAATTAGCCGTGATTTTTGGAAGAACAAAAAGACGCGTGGATGAATTAAGTGATGCCTTGAATAAAAGAGGGTATCTTGCTGATGGGTTGCACGGAGATTTAAATCAACGACAGCGAGATGTTGTGATGAATAAATTTCGTGAGGGGAACATTGACATTTTAGTTGCGACCGATGTGGCTGCGAGGGGAATTGATGTTTCAGGGGTTACCCACGTCTACAATTTTGACATTCCTCAAGACCCAGAAAGTTATGTTCACCGAATCGGCAGAACGGGTCGAGCAGGTAAAACGGGGTTAGCTATTACATTTGCTACACCGAGGGAAGTAGGACAGATTCACAGTATTGAAAAAGCCTCGAAAGGGCATATCCAGCGTAAATCAATACCGACGGTAGCAGAGGCAAGGGAGTCTATACAAAGAGTCGCAGTAGAAAAGATGATTCAAATGGTTGAAGAGGAGCAGTACACACACTTTAAATATGCAGCAGGGGAATTGCTCGATCAGTACGATTCGATCGCGTTAGTTTCAGTAGCCTTGAAATTGTTGACCAATGAACAGATGGATGTTCCTGTTAAGTTAACTTCCGAGACACCCCGATATGCCAATAAGAAAATTAAGGTACAAGAGAAATCAAAGAGAAACTATAAAGGGAATAGGGAATTAGGGGGAAAGGGAGTCAATAGCAACCGTAAAAAGACTTCCGTGACCTCTCGAAAAAAGAAAGAATTATGATATAAACAAGGATGCATTCATTGATATGCTCGAAAAAAAACACATATTGCCTAAATCTGTTTAATAAGCGACCTCAGGGTTACTTATTTTAATGTCATAAAAAAGCACCTCCTTAAATGATAGATTTATCATACCAGGAGGTGCTGTTCTATTTATATGCGTTGTTTGAATACGGGCTTACAAATGGTAAACCAAGTGTAGGTTTCCAGACCAGGAAACCATTTTTAATTTCATTTACATGCGTGCCAGGTCAGGTGGGTTCGATTCCCACGCAGTCCCGCCAAATATTGATACTATTGCATATTTAAACGCACAGTTATTTTTTCATTCGTGCGGTTTTATTGGTGTTTTTTCGGTAGACTTATGGAGACCGATGTTCGCTCTCTTTTAGTCGTCGTAGATTCTCATCAAATATATTCTCTGTAGTCTACTTGACCTTAAACCTCCCTTATTGATGTAAAGCACGTATTTCCTGACTTTCTTTGAGTGTGGGGTGTTGAGAAAGTATCTTGCTGAAAAGATCGAGACTTATCTTTTTATTCAGCTACCTAAGCCAAGTGAGTATCCAAATGTTTTAAAAATTTCTGCTGGAGATTACTGGTGTATCCAAAACAACGGCTGGTCTACTGATTCTGCTACTGAAATTTTTAGTGAGGAATGGATATCTGATGACGAGTTTTTTGTCACCGAATCTGAAACTATTTTTCATTTTTTTCTAATGAACATTCACCTTCCAAAATCCTTTTTTTAAAAAATTGTTTATTAACGAACCTAAAACACTTCACTAATCAGATATTAGGTAAAAATAAGTGAAATAATCGAATCGAAAGCAAATAAATGTGAATCGGTTTCAATTCGGTGATTTCGAAATGTTCAATTAAATACGCAATGTATTACCTGAAAATTTAGAAAATAGCGAAAAATTCCAAACTTATTTGGCACGATTTTTGCAATATGTTAGGTAAAGGGAGGAGATAAAATGTTGAGAAACAAGAAAATTAAGTTTAGTTTAGCACTACTTTTCACTTTTGTATTGTGTGTAATGACAGCTTGTCAAAGTAGCAGCACAACAAGCGGTAAAAGCGAAAAAGGCGGACCTATTAAAATTGGTGCTGCTTTCCCATTAACTGGGGGATCAGCCTATCAAGGAAAAAGTTTCAAGCAAGCCATAGACTTAGCCACAAAGGAAATTAATGATAAGGGGGGCGTTCTTAATCGTAAAATTGAAGTTCAATTTGAAGACGATAAGGGTGTACCTGCCGAGGGTGTTAACGTTGTACAAAAACTTATTACACAAGATCGAGTTTCAGCTATTTTAGGAGATTTTAACTCTTCAGTTACACTTGCTGTCCGTGGGATTACTCAACAAAATAAAGTGGTACAAATAACACCTGGCTCTACAGCAGATGATATCACAAGCCCTGGCCATCCATATATGTTTAGAAATTTGATGCCAAATAATGCACAGGGACCTGCAATAGCAAAATATGCAACAGAAAAGCTAGGCATTAAGAAGGTAGCCATTTTGGCTGAAAATACAGATTATGGGCATTCCGGAGTTGATAATTATAAGAAAACTGCAGAAAAGCTTGGAGCAAAAGTAATAGATATCGAATATTACAATCTCGGTGATAAAGATTTTACTGCCCAGCTAACAAAAATTAAGAATCTTCATCCAGATGGAATATTTATTCCCGGTTTAATTACTGAAGGTGCTCAAATTCTTAAAGAGGCAGCTAATTTAGGCATTAAAACGCAATGGTTAGGCCTGGGAGGCTTTACAAATGATACATTTTATAAGCTGTCAGAAGGTGCTGCAGAGGGAATGGTTCACGTAAGTTATTTTGAACCGGGTGCATACAATTATTTCCCAGATTCAAAAAGCTTTGTGGAAAATTACAAAAAAGCATATGGCGTGAATCCTGATATGTACGCAGCAAGCGGGTATGAAGCGATGTATATTCTTGCTGATGCAATTAAAAAAGCAGGTTCCGATGACAGAGAAGCAATTAAGAAGGCAATGGCTAAATTAAAAGATTTACCAGGTGTTACAGGTCCAACGACGTTCGATCAGAATGGACAAGCCAAAAAGAAAATGCTATTTGTAAAAGTTCATAACGGTACACGTGTTCCGATCGGGGAATCGAAGTAACTTTATTTAGGTGGGATTCATAATGGGTCTCACCTTAATTAAAAAAAGGAGGCAAATCATGATAGAGCTTTTGCAGCAAACAATAAATGGACTTGTACTGGGAAGCAGTTATGTATTAATCGCTTTAGGATTGACCATGATCTTTGGGATGTTGAATATCCTAAATTTTGCTCATGGTGAACTGTTAATGGTAGGTGCATTTGTCACTCTTGGAATTGCTACGGGATTAAACATACCTTACTTGGCTGCCATCTTTATTGCCATGGTTGTTGTTGGGGTTCTTGGATTAGTTCTGGAACGCGTAGCATTTCGGCCGTTGCGAAAATCCGATGGTATTAATTTGCTTGTAACATCCCTCGCTGTTTCTATTCTTTTACAAAATTTAATGCAAATTATTGTTGGTCCAGGACCCTCATAATATCGTCTCTCCCTTTTCAAAAATTAATTTTAATTTAGGCGGAGTTACTATTAACGGTCACCGACTATTTATCTTCATTTTTTCTTTTATCATAATCTCTATCCTCTATTTTGTTATTCAGCGGACGAAAATTGGTATCGCAATGAGGGCTTGTGCATTTGATATGGAAACTGCACAGTTAATGGGCATTAAAGCAACCACTGTTATCGTTACCACCTTTGCAATAGGTTCAGCTTTGGCAGCATCCGCAGGTGCACTCCTTGCTCCGATCTTTAGCGTGTATCCCACAATGGGAGTAATGAGTACAATGAAGGCGTTTGTAGTTGTACTGCTTGGAGGCGTTGGGAATATTCCAGGAGCCATTGTAGGCGGGTTAATCATTGGATTGGTAGAAACCTATGCGGCAGGTTATATCTCTTCGGAGTATAAAGATGTATTCGCCTTTGTCATCATGATCCTTATTTTATTATTTAAGCCAGAAGGACTATTTGGAAAAAATGTACAGGAGAAGGTATGATGAAAACTAAACTAATTTCCTATCTATGCGGTCTAATAGTATTGTTCTTTGTTCCGGTTTTATTTCCAAATGATTATTTTATCCATATCCTTGTTGTCGGTGGGATTAATATTTTACTTGTACTTAGCTTAAATATCATTGCCGGCTTTACTGGCCAAATTTCCCTTGGGCACGCAGCCTTCTACGGGATCGGAGCTTATGCATCAGCCATTTTATCCATGAAAGGAACTCCTGTTTATCTCTCAATTTTGTGCGGGGCCTTAATCGCCGGATTGATCGGATTTTTGATTGGTTACCCATTCTTAAGGCTGCGCGGTCACTTCTTTGGGATCGGTACTTTGGGATTTGGTGTCATTGTCTATCTGGTATTAAATAACTGGACAGAGCTTACCAATGGGCCAATGGGATTAAGCGGCATACCTGCACCGGAGGCAATTGGAGCGATCGATTTTACTTCAAAAGCACATTACTATTACTTAGGCTTGATCTTGATTTTACTCATTGTTTATATCTCCAATCGAATGAAATCGACAAAGATGGGCCGTGCCTTATTAGCCATTCGTACAGATGAAATTACCGCAAGTGCCATGGGAATTAATGTGGCCTATTACAAAGTATTGGCGTTTATATGGAGTGCAGCCATCGCCGGGTTAGCAGGGGCACTGTATGGTTGTTTCATCCAGTTTTTAAGCCCTGAAACCTTTAATTTATCGATGTCCATTAACATACTTTTAATGTTACTGATTGGTGGTATAGGCAGCGTATTAGGCTCTGTCCTTGGTGGATTATTTATAACCCTGTTAACGGAATACTTACGGCCCTTCGCTGAATATCAGATGCTCATCTATTCGATTTTAATTATTATTATTGTTACATTTGCCCCTAAAGGCTTAAATGGCCTGATTGTAAAAACAAAAGGTATTTTCACCTCTAAATTAAAAGGAGTAGCAGTAGAAGTAGAAGGAGGCAATGCCAATGAGCCAGTACATCCTACAAACTGACCAGTTATCAATCAAATTTGGTGGAATTGTTGCAGTTAACCAAGTTAGTCTTTCTGTTAAGCCTGGAATTATATTTGGATTAATCGGCCCAAATGGTGCAGGTAAAACAACCATGTTTAATTTACTGACCGGAATTTATAAACCAACTGAGGGTAAGATCTTCTTTAAAGGTGAAGACATTACAGCATTAGGCCCTCATAAGGTTTCTGCCCTTGGCATTTCTCGAACGTTTCAAAATATACGATTATTAAAGGATCATACCGTGTTTGAAAATATTATGTTGGCCTCACATACCAGCCTTTCATATAAATTTATCGACGCACTTTTCTATTCCAAAAAATATAAATCAGAAGAATACGAAAAAAAGAAATTTGTTAACGAGCTTCTTGAAAAATATGAAATGACACATCTTAAAGAACTGAATGCAAATGATCTGCCACAAGGAATTCAGCGGAAAATTGAAATTGTTCGGGCGATCGCAACCGGTGCCGAGCTTATTTTCCTTGATGAACCTGCAGCTGGTTTGAATCCTGTGGAAACAGATGAGTTGATGGATTTAGTCAAAAAATTGAAAGAAGAAGGCAAAACCATTTTCTTAATTGAACATGATATGAAATTAGTAAAAGGAATTTGTGATGAAATTACAGTTTTAAACTTTGGTAAAAAGATAGATCAGGGAACATATGAAAAAGTAATATCCAATTCGGAAGTTGTTGAGGCGTACTTGGGAAGGAGGAAACAACATGCTCACGGTTAAAAACCTTCAAGTAAATTACGGAAGTGTCCAAGCATTAAAGGATATTTCGATTGAAGTCAAACAAGGAGAAATTGTAACACTGATTGGTTCAAATGGAGCAGGTAAATCAACCTTACTCAAAACAATTTCTGGCCTTATTCGTCCAAAGCAAGGAAGCATTACATTTGAAGGAAAAGACCTTACTAGCATTCCTCCTGAAAAAATTGTCAGTATTGGAATTTCTCATGTCCCGGAAGGGAGAAAAATTTTTAGCGGAATGACCGTTATGGAGAATTTAAGAATTGGTGCTTATCAAAGAAAAGATAAAAAAGGGATCGAAAAGGATCTGGAGGAGGTCTTCTCGCTCTTCCCAATATTAAAAGACCGAAAGAATCAAGATGCGGGAACATTATCTGGCGGGGAGCAGCAAATGCTGGCAATTAGCCGCGCTCTGCTTGCAAAACCTAAGCTAATCATTCTCGATGAACCTTCATTAGGGTTAGCTCCCGTTATTATTGACAAGGTTTTTGAATTTATTGAAAAAATTAGAGATACAGGGATTACGATTTTGTTAGTTGAACAAAATGCTAATCTTGCCTTAGAAGTTTCTGAGCGTGCCTATGTACTCGAAACAGGAGAAATTAAACTTACAGGCAAATCTTCGGAACTATTGAAGGACGAGCAAATTATGAAAGCATACTTAGGCTCATAAAATGAATCTTTTACAAAAGTTTTCGAAAGGGTGAAAAGAGATGGGAATTGTAAAAGTGGCAGTGGTTCAGATGGATCCCAAGCTGAGAGAAAATCAAGAGAACCTTCAGAAAACAGTTTCGTTTGTAAACGAGGCTGGCAACAATGGTGTTAATCTCATTGTTTTTCCAGAATGTTCCTTAACGGGATATTGCTTTGAAAGCAGAGAAGATGCCCAAAATCATGCCCTTACTGTTGGAGCTGAATGGAACGTACAATTAATTGCTGAAGTAAAAAAATTCAATTGTACCATTGTTGTTGGCCTAGTTGAAGGTGATGGTGAACATCTTTATAATTCCGCACTTGTGATTGGTCCAAATGGTAATCTTGGTATTTATAGAAAATCCCATCTTTCGGAATTGGGTGTTGATAATTTTATCGAAACAGACGATCAACCATATTCCTTAATCGAAACTGAATTTGGAAAACTCGGGGTTTTAATTTGTTACGATCTGCGCTTTCCCGAGTTTGCAAGGATTTTGTCCCTGCAAGGTGCAGATGTTTTAGTACACATCACCAATTTACCATTGACCGGGTCATCACAGGTAGACATTTTACTGCCTGCAAGGGCAGCTGAAAACCATGTTTATGTTCTTTCTTCCGATCGTGTGGGTGCGGAGCAGGGATATCAATTTTTGGGTCGTAGTACGATTTATGATGTAGATGGAAAAGTATTGGAAGAAGCAAATGATCAGGACGAAATGATCATCTATGCGGATTTGGATTTCAATAAACCAAAAGAGAAAGATGTCTTTTATCCGCCTGAACCTGGAAAACCGGGAAATCACACGAATAAATTATTTAAATCAAGAAGACCTGAACTATATTCCTCATTAACAAATAAATATGAATAACAGAAGGTGAGCACTTGTTGACTTTAACGGTAGATCATAAACGACTTTTGCAATCTATTAAAGCAAGTTCAATCATTGGAGCAACCCAAAACGGTGGGTTAAACAGATTGGCCTTATCTGATGAGGACAAGGTAATGCGAGATTTTTTCAAACAGTGGATGGAAAAAGAGGGACTACAAATAAGATTTGATGACTTTGGAAATATGTATGGCCGAAGAGAAGGTATAAACAGCGATCATTCGGCAGTTTTAATTGGTTCTCATTTAGATACTCAACCGAACGGCGGGAAATTTGATGGTGTATTAGGCGTTTTAGCAGCACTTGAGGTAATCCGCGTATTAAATGAGAACGACATAAAAACAAAACGTCCCATTGAGATTGTTAACTTCACAAATGAGGAAGGTGCCCGCTTTGAGCCCCCTATGCTCGGATCAGGCGGAATTGCTAATATTTTTTCAAGGGACTTTATTTATTCTGTTCAAGATAAGGATGGAAAATCTTTTGGTGCGGAATTAGAAAAGACAGGATATTTAGGGACAGAAACAAATCGGGCAAACGATATCTACCGTTATGTAGAATTACACATTGAGCAAGGTCCTGTACTTGAAAATCATCGGACAAATATTGGCGCTGTAACGGGTATTCAAGGAATGACTTGGCTTGAGGTGAGAATATCCGGTCACTCAGCCCATGCCGGAACTACACCATTATTAATGAGAAAAGATGCTTTATTGTTCTCCAGTAAAATGATTTCATTAATTCATGAGATCACTGCCCAAATTGATCCACATTGTCTTGTTACAATTGGCAGGATCTCAGCATCCCCAGGAGCAGTTAATTGTGTGGCCGGTGAAGTAGTCTTTTCGGTTGATGTGCGCCATGAGGAAGACTCCATTCGGGATAGAGCGGTGGAAGTGATCCGTGAAACCCTTAGTACACTTGCTGCAAGCGAAGACTTCGGAATTACCATAAGTGAATTGTGGGAAATCAAAACAAGCCATTTCTCTGAAGATATCATTAGCCTCATTGAAGACGCTGCAAAAGAACGTCATTATTCATGTGAGCGAATTATCAGCGGCGCAGCGCATGATGCGAAGTATATGAATCATATTGTTCCTTCTGGAATGATTTTTGTTCCAAGCGTTGATGGAAAAAGCCACTGTGAAGACGAACTGACACTTGATGAGGATCTAATAAATGGTGCAAACATTCTGCTTGATGTTACTTTGTCTTTGACACAAAAGTAATTGGTATATTGTGAGATATTCTACTTACTAAGGAGGGGAAATATTGTCACAAACAAAAGAAAAACAGATACTGAAATCGGTTTTTGATAAGGTTGATGATCTGTGGGAGGATGAAGTTTCATTTTTAAGTAATCTAGGAAAATACCAGAGTACTCTGGGAAATGAGGCTCTCATTCAACAATATATTGGAAATTTCTTAAAAAATGAAATGGGTATGGACGTAGATATTTTTACCCCTGATTTAGAGAAAATTTCTAAGCATAAAGGGTATTCGACACCTGAATGGCCGTATGATGATAGACCAAATGTAGTAGGTAAACTAGCAACAGAAGGAGCGAAGATCGGGAAAAGCCTAATCATTCAAGGTCATATTGATGTTGTAAGTCCGGAACCCGTAGAGTTATGGGATTATGATCCTTGGGGCTCAGTAATTGAGGGGAATAGGATGTATGGCCGTGGGATACAGGATATGAAATCTGGTGTAGCTGCCATGATCTTTGCGTTAAAAGCGATAAAGGATACCGGGATCAAGCTTGGTTCAGATGTCCTCGTTGAAACGGTTATTGAAGAAGAATGTACAGGTAATGGTGCACTAGCGACATTAGTGGAGGGCTATAAAGCAGATGGTGCCCTTATTCCGGAGCCATTTGGACAAACGGCTTTAGATGCTCAAGTCGGTGTCTTTTGGATGAGAGTCAAAGTAAAAGGGTTAGGTGCGCACACGGAGCGAGCAGATCGGGCTGTAAATGCTATCGAAAAAGCGATGATCCTAGTTAACGCAATTCAAGAATATCGATCCTATCTAAACCAATTAGAAAAACATGATAAATATAAGAATAATCCTCATCCATTAAACGTTAATATCGGTACAATTCATTCCGGGGACTGGCCATCAAGTGTACCAGCTGAATGCACCTTCGAAGTAAGAGTTGGGTTTTACCCTGGTGTGGACCCGCAAAAAGCCAAGGAAGAAGTAAAGGAATGGATCCTAAAAGCCGCGATGCAGGACGAATGGTTAAAAAAAGTGGGGCCGGAAATTAGCTTTTACGGATTTCATGCGGAAGGGGTATCTCTAGATCGAGATTTAGAGATCTTTAAAACTCTGGAATGTGCTCACAAACTAGTAACGGGGAAGGAATTAGAATATGCCGCAATTACCTGTACAACTGATATAAAATACTATAATTTATATTATGATATCCCTTGTACCTGTTATGGACCAAAAGGTGGAAACATGCATGGAGCAAATGAGTGGGTTGATTTAAATAGTGTAAAAGAAGTTACAAAAGCTTATGCTGCCTTCATCATTGACTGGTGTAAAACAAGAATTTAATGTAACCCCAAAAAGGCAAATTCATGCTATCTTGGAAAGTGAATTTGCCTGTTATTGATAATAATAACGTCCCAATTATGAATTATAGGAAAACATTCCTTAACTAGTCTTCCATTTTTGTTTCATTTTCTTCAGCAATCCTTATATTATATTTCTTTACTCTTCTCATCAGTAATGATTGGGTAACACCCAAAAATTTTGCAGCTTTTCTTGTCGATTTATATTTTTCTAATGCATCCACAATCAAATTTTGTTCTGTTTCCTCAAGCAGATTAGTCATTGACGAAAAATTTTTTGCATGGAATACACTAATGCCACTGTTTTGTTGGACCAAATGCTGATTAAGATCCTCTTCTGTGATCTGTTCATCTGATAAGATGACGAGACGTTCAATTAGGTTTTCTAATTCTCTGACATTTCCCGGCCAGGAGTGTTTGTAAAAAGCATTCAACACTTCCTTGGAAAATGTCTTTTTTACATCATACTTTTGATTGAAGATATGTAAAAAATGCTGAGCCAATTCTTCAATGTCTTCTAAACTTTCACGGAGTGGAGGTAATTTGACAGTTAAAACGTTAAGCCTATGCAGTAAGTCTGATCGGAACGTTCCCTTAGCCACCATATCATCTAAATTTTGATTTGTAGCTGTAATAATTCGAACATCCGCTTGTTGGTATTTTCTTGCTCCTATTGGTAAATACTGTTTCGTTTGTACGAAATATAATAATTTTGCTTGTAAATACGATGGAAGTTCACCAATTTCATCAAGGAAGAGTGTCCCTCTTTCAGCAGCTTGAATTAATCCACTTTTTCCTTGGGAAGCAGCTCCAGTAAATGAACCTTTTTCATAACCAAATAATTCTGATTCCAAGAGAGATTCTGGCAATGAAGCGCAGTTGATCTGTACAAAAGGGCCGCTTTTTCTCTTGCTTAACAGATGGATCTTTTCTGCTGTCATACTTTTTCCTGTGCCTGTTTCACCAATTATCATTACAGTCGTATCGACATTTGCAATTTTTGGCATTAATTTTTCTGCATTTTCATAGCTTTTACTTTTTCTTTTCCAGTATGAACTTTTTTGCTTAATAGCGATTGTACTCTGTTTTCTAATTTCTTCGCTGTATTTTTTTAGCAGTCCTTCTGTTTCATGCAATTTAGTTGTGTTTTTCACAGCTTCTGTAATATCACGGGAATGAGCAACAGTCACAATCACTTTTCCTTCTTCGTCCTTTACTAAGTGACCAGTTGCGATATATTTTCTTCCCTCGTTTACAATCTGTACTGTACTTACATTTTTGTTTAGCTCAAGAGCCATTCTTGTAACTGACGGGGAATAAATACCCTGTTTTTCAAGATCTTTTACATTTTTTCCGATTATTTTATCTTTCGGCAATCGGCACATTCTTTCGCTTGCTTTATTTAACCATAATGTATTTCCATTAGAGTCCGAAATATAGATTGCATCTTTAATAGAATCCAGGATATCCACAAAAAGTTTTGGATTTTCATATAGGAATGTTATTAATTCTCTCAACTTTATGCTCCCTCTTTACAAAATGAAATTCTTTCGATTCGTTTATATACTTTTTATCTATAATAATAGTTTCTATGCGGCGAATTCGATTCAAGTGAGTTGGTTCAATTAAAATCATACAGAATATTATGAATATAATCAAAAATCCCCTTAGTTTTATTGCAAATATACCTAAAAATCGCTGGAAAATTTAAAAAATGACTAGAAAGGTTGATGAATATGTACATCCCTGAATACTTTAAAATTAATGATAAAGAAATGATCTATGCAGTTATTGAAAAAAATAGTTTTGCAACATTATTTTCCCAACATAATGGGGAGCCTTATGCCACGCATCTGCCTTTAACGTTGAACCGGGAGAATGATTTTCTATATGGACATTTTGCATTGCAAAACGAGCAATGGAAAGATATAGAGAACCAGAAAATTCTTGTGACTTTTCAAGGACCGCATTGCTATATATCTCCTTCGTGGTACGAGACCAATAAAGCAGTCCCCACTTGGAATTATGTAGCTATCCATGTTTATGGGCATTTAAAGATTTTAGAAAATAAGCAAGAAGTCTTCCATTCATTACAAGATATGGTAAGTAAATACGAGGACCCTAACAGCTCCTATAATTTAAATGATATTGATCCAACCTACATTGAAGGTATGAGTAGGGGAATTGTAGGCTTTAAGATAGAAATTACGAAAATGGAGGGGAAAATGAAATTAAGTCAGAATCATCCAATTGAACGTAAAAAATTAATTATTAAAAGCTTAGAAGATTCTACAGACCAAAATAATAAGGAAATCGCTGATCTTATGGAGAAAAACCTAATGTAACAGCATAATCGCTGATCTTATGGAGAAAAACCTAATATAACAGCATAATCGTTAATTAAATCATTGCCTGATACCGTAAAAAGACATTTTTTCACATTTGTCTTTCATTGGTGTCAGGCACTATTTTTTAGGATTCGTTTTTCAGTGGTCTCGAACCGTCCCTATGTTCTACCTTATTAATCCCCTTCCAAACATTTGTTTATAGTTTCACTTCTTACTTAATTGGAATTTTATTTTTAAAAAAACCAATAATAAAAACAAAAAAATAAGGAGGGTTTAAATGGGATTTTCGATTTTTTTCTTTCTTACTTGGCTTATTATTGGAATATTTTTTATGATACGTAAGGAATTGAGCATTGTGGAAAATACTTGGATCTTCTTAATTTCATTTATTGTCATTATAAATGTTTCTTGGATTAACACAGAAGAGATGAAGATGATTAATCTAACCAAAGGTGGGATCGATTACACGGCATATATATTAAACAGAAGTATAATATTGCCGCTATTGTTATTATTGCAATTGAATATTCTTTTGAAAAGTAAAACTTTGACCAAGAAAGTTTTAATCATCTTTACAAGTTTAATCATTATGCTTGGTTTGAGCGTTCTTTCCACCTATTTTAATATCACTAACTACATAAAGTGGAATTTGTTCTACGATGGAATTTTTTATTTAATTCTTCAACTAATTGCTTATTATTCCTATAGATTATTTAAAAAAGTAAATAAAAATAAGGTGGGATATTCATGATACTCTGGGAACATTACGATAAAAATGAAATCTATATCATATTGATGTTAATAATCTCTTATTCCGCTTTAATTTCTCTGCCAAAAAAGCTCCCCCTTAATATTACACTCTTATTTCTAGTATGGGGATTTGCCAGCTCAACTTTATTTGATTTTACAATTGGTGGAGGTTTGCTTGATTTTTATAAAGTAAATGATTCAAATCGGTATGAATTAACAGATGTCCTAACATATTTTTTATTTGCCACGTTTGGTTATTATTTTGTTTATTTTTATGAAAGGTTTAACATTAACAAAAAAAGCTTTGTTTTTTATGTTTTTGGGTGGATGATAGTCGGACTTTTTATGGAAAAAGTATCTACATGGATGGGAGTAACACAATACCAAAACGGGTACAAACTCCCCTATTCTGTTGCGGTATTCTTAGTGGTTCAAACAACAACGGGTCTTTACTATGAATGGATAAAAAAGAGGGAGAGGACCCGAATCCAACCTACCTAATGAAAAACTTATCAACAAAGGGAGCTTTAATTTTTATCTCTAAGATTGTGAAAAATTACACTTAAACAAACGGGTGCGTTAGTAAAACAACCTTAAATCTCACTGAAGCCAAAGTAAGCATTATTTTATTCACTCAAATGCATATTTTGGCTTCTTATTATCCTGTTGAACTTTTAATCCATTGGTAAATATATTGGCGATGTGTGGTAAATCCCTTGGCGTACCTTGGTAAAAAAGATGGCAAGGGTGGTAAAATCTTGTGGCCGTAATCAATCACGAGTATTCAAAGCATGCACACTTTGATGAGAGTCATGTTTTTTCGGGATCGCATCATTGTACGGCATATTGCTATGTCCGTAGCTGCGATGAATCATCATATATAGTAATCCAACCGCAACCACAACAGCTCCTGAAACGAGCACGATATAGTTATCATACCAAGCGGCATTCGGCGTTCTTGGCCAACACATGTCAATCATTGCGATGATTCCGTAAACAAGAGCACCAATATTGACTGGAAGTCCCCACTTGCCCAATTGGTATTTACCGCTTGGTCTCCAGCCTTTCAGTCTGGCCCGAAGTGCTGCAAGGACCACCATTTGGAATCCAACATAGATTCCAAGCGACGCAAAACTGACGATCTTTGTGAGCGCATCTGTAGACACTTTTGAACCAAGAACAATGATGGCTGGAACAATGGCTGAAAGTAGCAACGAATGTGGAGGGATGTGGCGGGCAGCCGAAAACTTCTTTAGCAATCGGCTTCCGATTATCATATCATCACGCCCATACGAATAGGAAAGTCTGCTGGCTGCCGCCTGTAAACTTATCGTACATGAAAGGAAAGAAATCAATACAATACCCAGTACGATTTTTGCACCAACAGGACCAAAAGCTGCGTTTAACAATGTATCAACTGGTGTTACGTCCTTCCCGGAAATCACTGCAGGGATATCAGCAACGGAAAGTACTAAGGCAAGGCAAACAAACATTGCTGCAGCACCGCCAATGTAAATCGTTCGGCGCATTGCTTTAGGGATTAGAGCACCTGGATTCGGTACTTCTTCCGCAACATCACCACAAGCTTCGAACCCAAAATATAGAAAAGTTCCAATTAAACCGGCTGCAGCAAATGCATATAAGTAGCTATGACTGCCTTGCGCACCAAAAGAATGAAAGAGGACACCAAGATTGTGATGCCTTTGGGTGAGAAGAAGCCAAGAACCAACGGCAAGCGCCCCGATAATCTCGGCAGTAAAACCAATAACGGCTGCAGCGGCGAGAACTTTTGTGCCAAGAAAGTTGATGATGGTCGCCAGTACCAAAATGAGTATTGCACAAATAATCGTCGAGTCCACTGATGCTTGAAAACCCAAAATTTGTGCCAGAAAAGGTCCGGCTCCATATACAACACTGGCGATTGTTACAAACAAAGCAATTAAATAAACCCAGCCAGTCATCCACGCATACTTCCGCCCCCATAATCTTCGCGCCCAAGGATAAATTCCTCCTGCAACAGGGTATTGTGCAACAATTTCACTAAAGACGAGTGCGACCAGTAATTGTCCGAGTCCAGTGATGAGAAGGCTCCAAATCATCGGAGGACCTCCTTGTGCAAGTGCGTAGGCAAATACTGTGTACACACCAACCACTGGAGAAAGATAGGTAAACCCAAGGGAAAAGTTTGCCCACGGACTCATGTCGCGGCGAAATTCGGATTTGTATCCAAGTGTTGCAAGATGTGCAGCATCACTATCATGATGCTGGGATCCAGTTCTGCTCGTTTTTTTGTTCGGATTTTCTTGCATTTGTTTAACCTCCTTAAATAAAAGTTATTATCTTACTTGCAATTATCATGCCGTTTTAAAAATGGTGAATATTCAGTAAAATAAACTAATATAACACCTGTATTTATTCAAGTTTGCATGTCTGTCACTCGTGCCTGGCACTTTTTGCTGAAAAGAAATATCCATTATCCCCGAATGTAAAGCCTGATTTTTGTACGACAGGAGCATTTTGGCGGCAGTCTTCTTCCGGAAGGGATGTGTAAAAGCCATAAATTAGATTTATGCCTCTTATTCAGAATTGATTAGCTTATGCAAGATGGTATAAAGATTTGATTTTATAATCATTTAAAATACCTTTTTTTTACGATTTTGGAAGATCAACCGCTCCAGGCATTTGCTTTCACGGGCGTGACGTGAAGCATCCTTGGGATTTAGATTCCCATACCCCGTACTCCCGCAGTAGTCAAGTGCCCTCTACATTCATCAGCAGGAGGCAAAAATCAACAATCTGCTTAAACACCGCATTTTACAAAACAACTTCATTTAAAATATTGGCACGAAAATTGCAAATATTCAAAATATAAAAAATTAGTTAAAATGAAAGGAGGACAAGAGCGACTTAAATGATTACTTGGAAACGCTTCCAAGTAATTTGTCAATAAAAAGTTTCTATATATAAGGAGAGTTGATACATGGAGAATACTTCTCTTAAGCGCTCACTAGGCCTGTGGGCGATTGTCGGGTTGGGATTAGGTTATATGACGCCTACGATTGTGTTCGATACGTTTGGAATTGTATCAAATGAAACAAACGGGGTTGTCCCGCTTGCCTATGTTACTGCTTTAATTGTTATGCTGTTTACTGCGATTAGCTATGGAAAAATGGTATCAGTTTTTCCAAGTGCCGGGTCAGCTTATACCTACACCAGGGAGACCATGAATCCCTATCTTGGATTCCTGGTTGGATGGTCAGCGTTACTAGATTATATCCTGTTGCCGATGGTAAATGCATTAATCATTCGAATTTATATGGTATCAATATTTCCGCAAGTCCCTGCGTGGGTCTGGGTTGTCAGTTATGTTGCGGTCGTCACGGGCTTAAATGTTTGGAGTATGGGCAAAACCTCTAATTTAAATTCCTTACTTGTCATTTTTGAATTTGTGTTAATAGCCGCCTTTATTGTTCTCGCCTTTGTTCAGTTTTCGCATGGTATGGGGAGGGGAACCCTTCTAACCGCGGCACCAATTTTTCATTCTAACATCCATTTTGGTGCTATTTTGACAGGAGCAACCGTCGTTTGCTTTTCATTTATTGGTTTTGATGCTGTTACGATGTATGCGGAGGAAGCAATTGATAAAAAAATAATGACAAAAGCGATTATGCTTACTGTTTTTATTGGTGGAGCGATATTTTTTGTTGCGGGTTATTTCGCTCAAGCATTATTTCCAGACGTTTCTCATTTTAAAAACACGGATGATACCCTGCCTGAGATCGGCTTGTATGTAGGCGGAGCCATCTTTAAACTGATTTTCATTTCTGGTGCCTTAGCGGCAACCATTGCTTCCGGGCTCGCATCTCATTCAAGCGTATCACGGCTTTTGTATGTTATGGGGCGAAACGGTGTCCTTCCAAAAAAGCTGTTCGGCTATGTCCATCCAAAATTCCAGACACCTGCTTTCAATGTTATTCTTGTTGGGGTTATCTCACTTCTGGCCATTACACCAAGCCTCGAGCTAGTTTCGTCCTTTATTAACTTTGGAGCGCTGATTGCTTTCACATTCGTAAATTTATCTGTTATTGCTCATTTTGTATTTCGTCATAAACGATTTAAAACGGCAAAAGATATTTTCTCCTACCTGATTATGCCGTTACTAGGGGCAGGATCAACAGGAATTCTCTGGTCCAACCTGCAAAAAGATGCCCTTATAGGAGGAATCATTTGGGCGGTTATTGGACTGGCATATCTGCTAGTCCAAATCAAATTCTTTAAAATCAAAACTGCGGATATTGATTTTGACGATAAAGAACAACCATCTGCATTATAAAGGGAGTAGGAAGGGCCTTTTAAGGGGGGCACTTCCTTTTTTCTTTTGTGGAGAGCCTATTATGCAAAATAGCATAATAGAGTCATTTTTTCATAAGATGGATCTTTTTTAAAACGAGAAACCAATTAGAATCAGCTGTTTTTTAGTTGGCACGGAACTTGCAATTTGTATTCATAACATTAGAAAAATGAGGTGTTTTGTAAAATGTCCATTCATTCAATCAATCAGAAAAAGGATGAGGTGCAGCTGGAAAAGGATAATTCCTTGGCTGAGTTTCAGGAAACATTGAAGGAAGCCGTTGAGATTATGAACTATCCTTCACAGGTGTATGAATTTTTAAAGAAACCAATGCGTTTTTTGGAAGTGAGTATTCCAGTAAAAATGGATAATGGACAAGTGGAAATTTTCGAAGGCTACCGTGCTCAGCATAATGATGCAGCAGGTCCGACGAAAGGAGGCATCCGTTTCCACCCTGATGTCACGCCGGAAGAAGTAAAAGCGTTGGCGGGCTGGATGAGCCTCAAGTGTGGCATCACCGAACTGCCCTATGGGGGAGCAAAAGGCGGGATTATCTGCGATCCAAGAAAAATGAGTTTTGATGAATTGGAACGATTAAGCCGCGGATATGTCAGAGCGGTCAGCCAAATTGTCGGCCCAACAAAGGATATACCGGCACCGGATATGTACACGAATTCGCAAATTATGGCGTGGATGCTTGATGAATATGATCATATCCGCGAATTTGACTCTCCAAGTTTTATCACAGGTAAACCGGTTGCTCTTGGAGGTTCAAAGGGCAGGGAAACAGCAACATCCAAAGGCGTATTATATACGCTGCAAATGGTGTGTGAACAGCGAAAATTGCCGCTAAAAGATACACGAGTCATTATTCAGGGATTCGGGAATGTCGGCAGCTACCTGGCGCAGTATCTGTATGAGCTGGGAGCGAAGGTTATTGGAATTAGCGATGTGCTTGGCGGCCTCTATGATGAAAATGGCCTGGACGTCCCCTATCTTATGGAAAGCAGGGATTCATTCGGAATCATCTCAAACCGTTTCCAAAATGCCATTTCCAACAGCGAATTATTGGAAAAAGAATGCGACATTTTAATTCCGGCAGCGATTTCTGGTGTGATCAATAAACATAATGCGGCGAAAATCAACTGTCAGATCGTGATTGAAGCAGCCAATGGACCGACGACTAAAGAGGCTATCAACTTATTGGCTGAACGTAAAATCCTCCTTGTCCCCGACATCCTTGCCAATGCCGGAGGCGTAGTGGTCTCTTATTTTGAATGGTGCCAAAACAATCAAGGATATTATTGGACAGAAGAGGAGGTTGATGCCCGCTTAAAAGAAAAAATGGCTTCAAGCTTCTCCAATGTATATACAACCGCAAAAAAATATGGAGTAAATATGAAAATAGCTGCTTATATTATGGGAATTCAAAAACTGGCAGAAACTTCAAGATTGCGAGGCTGGTTGAAATATTAATGATGATGAGGAGGAATTTAAATGAAGCTTGATATTTTATCTGAACAAAAAGAACAGCAGCTGTTGCATTATTTTTGTCTTATTTCTGATCATCACCGTTACGATTTTACCATTGGGTATTCAGAGTATTTTTTCGGAAAAGCAATGGTCACTTCGCTGCAGTCAGGACAAATGGTGCTGCTTTGCCAGGATGATATCGATTTGGAAATTCATTGGGCTGACAAATTGGGAATCGAAACCGAAGATATTTCGGAATTACAAGAGTTCTTCCGTCTTGTACTGCAAACGCGGCCGTTTCATGAAGAATATGAATAATCTGGAGGAGTGTTGCTCATGTTTTTTGGTGTAATTCTAAGCCCGTGCTTCGGAAAGATAGAAAAAATTGCCGTCAATAATGCCGATCGGATTTATGAGTGGGAAGAACTACTTACGATCAAATCGGATGCGGGGGCGGTTGAAATCGTCCAAACCGATGTCAGCGGGAAAATAGAATCCTTAGAAGTGCAGGAAGGGGATAACGTCATTCCCGGCATGGTTTTGGCCTATGTTAAGGAAGATTTGTTTAACACGGGAAGCGATTAATGGGAAATGTATCGCAATGAATAAGGGAAATGAAGAAAAGAAGATGATCTGCCTCAAGCAGCATCTTCTTTTTTAAGTGAATTATATTTAAAAAATTCAGAATAAAGTGGTAGTATAAAATTGATACGAAAAGGGGGATAGTTATGTTTTCCGTAACTAAAGAAAAAGTTAAGCCGATCATTTCCGTCACGATCGAGGCAGAAGAAGCTTTAAGGCCAATATTGAACAATTTCAAGGAACCCATTCTATTCCTTAAAAAGGAAGATCAATTATTTGCCTATGTACAAATAAATAACTCCTTAATCGAAAAACTGGAACAGAATGACTATTCTAGGGATTTTTTAATTCAGCATGCCCATTCAATCGAGAGCATCTGTTTTTTAACCGAGCATATCTCTCTGCCGATTCTATTCCAGATTATTGGCGGACCATTCGCCATCATCACTGGGGAGGATGGCAGGCCTTCTGGATATCTTCTTAGGGAAGATGTCCTCGCAGAACTTTTTATACAGGGAAATAAAAGTGTTGATTTACTTCGGATTCTTCTCTCCTCGATACCGATGGGGATATTTGTTATTGATAAAGAAAAAAAGATTATCAATTGCAATGAAGCAGGACTAAAAATGATTAAATCCAGCACGGATAAAGTGCTGAATTTCCCTGGCGAAAGTATATTTAGCGGCGAGCATATTCAAAACGTATTTGCGAATGGCAAGACCATTCTCAATCATTTGGAATTTAAGAATGGGATGGGGGTGCTTGTGGATTATAGTCCTATCCGTAGTCTTGATGATCAAGTGGAAGGAATTATTATTGTTGTCCAGGACTTGCCAATGGTAGAAGAAATGGCCTTGGAAATTGAATATATTAAAGACCTAAATAACGACTTGAATGCGATATTGTCCAGCATCTATGATGAAATTCTCGTGGTCAGTGCCAAGGGAGAATTGCTTCGTTTTAGTGAAAACATTATTCAGGATTTTTGGCAGATTGATTTAAAAGAACTGATTGGCAAAAATATTTTGGAGCTTGAGGACCAAGGCTTGTTTACGCCGTCTGTTACAAGGCAGGTGATTGAAAAAAAGAAAAAGGTGTCTGTTGTCCAGGAAACAAGAACGGGAAGAAAGATCCTGGCTGTCGGTAATCCCATCTTTAATGAAGAAAACCAACTGGAACGGATTATTATCGCCTCGCGTGACATAACCGAGACAACACGTTTGAAGACAGAGTTGCAGGAAGCAAGGAAAATATCGGAGCAATATAAGAAAGAATTGGATGACTTTAGAAGTAAGGACGCTTTTATAAAAAAATTGATTTACTGCAGCCCGAAGATGGAAAAGATTATGAATCAGGTCCAGAAAATTGCCGATTTTTCATCCACCGTCTTACTTAACGGAGAGTCCGGGGTAGGGAAGGAAGTGATTGCTCAGGCCATTCATCAATTAGGAAAACGCTCACAACAGCCATTCTTGAAATTAAATTGCGGTGCCATCCCTGAAAGTTTGCTGGAAAGTGAATTGTTTGGCTACGCGAAGGGTTCGTTTACCGGTGCCGATAAAAATGGCAAAGATGGTTATTTCAAACAAGCGGATGGCGGGATTTTATTCCTGGATGAAATTGGTGAGATGCCGATGCATTTGCAGGTAAAGCTTTTAAGAGTTCTCCAGGAGCAGGAGGTTATTCCTGTCGGCAGCACAACTCCTATTAAAGTGAATGTGCAAATTATCGCCGCCACAAATAAAAATTTGGCCAAGATGGTTGGGGAAGGATCGTTCCGTGAGGATTTATTTTATCGCTTAAATGTGATTCCGATTCGCATTCCGCCACTACGGGAACGGATAGAAGACATTTCACTATTGGCATTTCACTTCCTGCAGCAGCTGAATGAAAAATATGAACGCAATTATCATCTAACCCCCGATGCTGTAAATGTCCTTGAATTTTATTCATGGCCGGGTAATGTTAGAGAACTGCAAAATATCATTGAGAGATTGGTAGTGTCTTCCGATCACTCGGCGATTGACGCCGAATTTGTCAGCCAATTTTTATCCATGGGATATGAACTTAAAAAGATGCGGCCGGTTGTGACCCGTGTGATGCCGTTGCAGGATGCCATCGATTATGTGGAAGAACAGCTGATCGTTATGGCCATGAACCAATATAAAACGACAACAAAGGCGGCTAAGGCCTTAGGAATCAGCCAATCCTCCGTCAGCAGGAAATATCAAAAAATCCAAAACGAGAAAAACCTGAAAGTCGAAAACTTATCCTCCTATTAATAAAAAGCTGTTCCAGATGAACTGTTATCTGGAACAGCTTTTTTGTATTGGAGCAGCCCTATGCATGCAGAGATAGGTTTATGCAAGATGGCATAGCTTTTTCGGAAAAACAAATGGAAACATCGTAGTTTACAAGGATATATTTTTGGCACGCTTCTTGCATCATTACTAAATGAGGTATTTCAAAGGAGGGAATGGATAATGGTAGTCAAACAAAAAGTAACTGACCTTAAAATGTATATTGATGGAGAGTGGCGCGATGCGGAAGATCAGGCAACACGCCCCGTTGTGAATCCAGCAAATGGGGAAGTGATTGCTTATGCCCCGGAAGGTACAGTAGCAGATGCCCGGGCAGCAATCTATGCAGCACGCAAAGCATTTGAAGGTGGTGTATGGTCCGGTCTTTCCGCACAAGAACGAGCCTCCTATTTATTGAAAATTGCCGACAAAATTGATAAATATGCGGATGAATTAACAGAGCTTGAAACAATGGACAACGGAAAGTCACTCAGGGAAGCAGGCTTTGATGTAGCCGATGCGGCTGCGTGTTTCCGCTATTATGCAGGATTGATTACCAAGCCGGATGGTCAAACCTATCATGTAGCCGACCCGATGCAGGCCATGGTCGTCCGGGAACCGGTGGGTGTCTGCGGCCTGATTGTGCCTTGGAACTTCCCTCTGTTAATGAGCGTCTGGAAGCTGGCGCCTGCACTCGCCGCTGGGAACACAGTCGTCTTCAAGCCATCCGAGGTAACGCCTGTTACTCCGAAGAAACTGTTTGAAATTTTTGAAGAAGTGGGCTTGCCAAAAGGCGCTGCCAATATGGTCATGGGAGCAGGTCCAGTTGTTGGTAACGAAATTGCCTCACATCCGGAAGTGGATATGGTGTCATTTACAGGCGGAACGAAAACAGGCAAGCACATTATGAAAACTGCGGCTGATACTATGAAAAAGGTATCGCTGGAATTGGGCGGCAAATCACCGAATATTATTTTTGCTGATGCCGATTTTGAAACCGCTGTTGATTATGCCTTGTTTGGCATCTACGCCGGTTCCGGCCAGGTTTGTTCCGCTGGTTCAAGAATTCTTGTAGAAGAAGGCATGTATGATCAATTTGTCACCCGCTTCGTTGAAAGAGCCAAGCAAATCAAAGTAGGACCGGGCAATGACCCGGCCACCGAAATGGGGCCGCTTGTAAGCCAGCAGCATTTGGAAAAAGTTCTTTATTATATTGATCTCGGGAAGCAGGAGGGGGCTACTATTGCCTGCGGCGGTAGCCGCATTGTCAAGGATGGTCTGGATAAAGGATACTTTGTTGAACCAACTGTGTTTGTCGATGTGAAGCAGGATATGAGAATCGTCCAGGAAGAAATTTTTGGCCCTGTTGTCTGCATCCAGAAGTTTAAGGATGAAGAAGAAGCTGTGAAACTTGCCAATGGTACACTTTACGGGCTGGCCGGCGGCGTATTCACAAAGGATGGTGCCAAAGGTTTGCGTTTTATTAAAAAGCTTCGCGCCGGGATTACCTGGGTGAACTCGTATCATCCAAC
Source organism: Neobacillus sp. PS3-12 (assembly GCF_030915385.1). Lineage (GTDB taxonomy): Bacteria > Bacillota > Bacilli > Bacillales > Cytobacillaceae > JAEVLT01. Next base: position 4,727,440 of record NZ_CP133268.1, read on the forward strand.
CTATAATGAAGCACCGTGGGGCGGTTATAAGCAAAGTGGTATTGGCCGCAGCCTTGGAACATTTGGCTTGGAGGAATTCCAGGAAATTAAACAGATTAATATCAATTTACAGGTAGAGCCAACTGGCTGGTTTTCAAATTAAAAAATAGTAAATAAAAAGGAGACAATCAAAATGAGTATTGATTTAACACAAAATAAAAAGAATGAGCAAAAGAAGAGTGTGACCGAATACATTAACAAGGTTTTAAGCTTAATAGAAAAAGAGGAAATTACGGCAGAGGATGCTGCCTGGATTACCAAGGAAACGGTTGACGGCTTCCGTGAGAACGTAAATCCGGGATTCTTATCCTATCGCAAAACTGTTACAAAGGATGGTCAATTTGCAGCGGTTGAATGGTCCGATAGTGGCACCTGCTTTAAAGATGTAAACGGCAAAGAATATATTGATTGTTTAGGAGGCTTCGGGATTTATAACGTCGGCCACCGCCATCCAAAGGTAGTAAAGGCTGTAACTGATCAGTTAAAGCACCAGGCTCTTCACAGCCAGGATTTGCTTGACCCATTAAGGGCGATGCTTGCAAAGATTTTAGCTGACATCACGCCTGGAGATTTGAAATATGCTTTTTTCACGAACAGCGGTACGGAAAGTGTGGAAGCAGCCTTGAAGCTTGCAAAAATGTACAGTGAGCGGACAACATTTATTTCGACTACCCGTGCGTTCCACGGAAAAAGCCTTGGCTCGTTGTCGGGAACGGCGAAGGGAATGTTCCGCAAACCATTCCTGCCACTCATTCCGGGCTTCCGCCATGTGCCATTTGGCGATATTGAGATGATGCGCAAAACGTTTGAAACCTGTGCCCTTGTGGGTGAAGATGTTGCTGCTGTTATTCTTGAGCCAATTCAAGGAGAGGGAGGAATTATCCTTCCGCCGAACAATTATTTAAAAGAAGTGCGTGATCTTTGTGATCAATTCGGCGCCTTGCTGATTTTTGATGAAGTGCAAACTGGGATGGGCCGTACTGGAAAAATGTTTGCAGCTGAATTGTATGATGTCGTTCCGGATATCCTCTGCCTCGCAAAAGCATTTGGCGGCGGTGTGATGCCGGCAGGTGCTGTTGTAGCGAAGGAAGAAGTATTTAAGAGTTGGTTTCCGAATCCGTTTATGCATACGACCACTTTCGGCGGCAATCCGCTGGCCTGCGCTGCAGCGATCGCCACAATCGGTATCTTAATAGAAGAAAATCTACCGGAACGGGCCGCTGTAGTTGGTGAATATTTCCTTAATGAGTTGAAAGAGGCTGCAAAGGAACACGAAGATAAAGTTCAGGAAATCCGCGGCAAAGGCTTAATGATTGGCATTGAATTCCATGAGGATGAACTTGGCTATGAGGTGTCAAAAGGGATGTTCGACCGCGGCATTCTTGTAGCAGGGACACTGATTAATTCAAAAACAATCCGCATTGAGCCTGCGCTGAACATCAGTTATGAAGAGGTTGATAAAGTAGTTAGCACTTTTAAAGAAGTATTGGAACATGTGAAAGCTTAAGGTCATCTTTCGATATTGCTTTTTACTATTAAATGGAATTTGAAATAAAATTAAAGAGCCTAAAATATGCAAGTTTTTTAAATGCTTGCGTATTTTGGCTCTTTTACATTTATGAAAGAAACTACCGATTTATTTAGGATTTTATATTGCCAAATACAATTACGAGATTTTACACCTTCCACTTTTACGAGAAGGTGTCTTTTGGTTTTTAAAACAATTCATAGTTTTTCTTTTCGATATTTTTCAGCAGGAGTAATCTGAACGTTTACATTCTTCAGGGGGAGTTTTACCCAAATAGCAGTTAAAATCGCAGAACATTTAGTATTTATTGACAGCCTACTTTTGCTGACATAAAGCTATTTGTAATGGGATTTTGCTAAAAATTGTATAATTTTTAGCAATAAAATAATCATTATACAATGTTTATTTTCAAGCAATGTTGCGATTTAGGATGTTATTTTTATGTCGTTTTTTGTAAAATATTTGTATTATTTTGGAATATGAGGTGCTATAATTTTCTTGTCTAAGGGGGACGATGAAAATGAAGAAACTAGTTGTATTATTAAGCTCTTTTTTGATACTTACATTAGTATTAGCTGGCTGTGGAACTGTTAAACCAGACTACACAACTAAACAGTTTGAAACCGCTCTGAATAAAGGAGATAACATGGAGGGAAAGACTGTATCAGTTGAAGTAAGCAAGATTGTACCTAATAGTGCTTTTGGCTACAATATTGAAGCTGGTAAACATTTGAATTTCGTATCAACTGATAATCCTAATGTTAAAAAAGGGGATAAAGTAATACTGAAGGTCAAGCAAGTGAAAAGCGTACTTGGCTCATTTATCATTACATACGAAAAGTAATAATTTGAACAAAGAAATGTTTAAAAAACAAAATGCATTTCGTTCATCTTTTTACGAAAAGGTCTACTACGTGATACGGATACAATATGGTCAAAAAGACACAGATATTTCTGTGTCTTCTCTTTACTATTTAAAACTATAAAATGTTTGTTGAAACGAGTGCTATTTTCTTTCTTTTTTTTAAATCTCCCCATCAAAAGAACCCGTTATAGTTCCTTTTTAAAATGAATGTACTTGAATATAGTATTATCTTAAAAATTTTATATTAAAACCCTGAAAATTGAAAACTATTTAATACTTGGGTAGCGATGCTTTTTTCGTGTTATGGGACTCAGTCTCCCACTCAAGTAAAGCGATAATGGGGCGGGGGACTGACCCCCATAGCCCCACAGCCCGTATCAGAATTCAATTAATTCATTCAATCATATTAAATTGCATTGGTGGTCTTATCATGACAATTGCAGAAGTTCATGGAAAGCTTTCTTCTTATGAGCACATGGAAGATTTGCTGACCTCAGATGTATTTTCTACTTTCAAGTACCTTGATGTAGGCAACGGACTCATTCCATTTTTGAAAAAGGCAACAAGATTTATGGACAATGCACCGCCTGATTTTCTTGAAGATATTGTGGAAGCGGATTATGTTTTTTGGCCAAGAACGACCTATCTAAACAGAGAACCTGATGTCCTAATCATCCTAACAAAAAAAGATAAATCCACAATATCTATAGTAATTGAAGCAAAATACCATTCTGGAAAAAGTAATGCATTTCGAGGAGAAGGTTCTATTGATAAAGAAAATAAACCATTGGATCATTTAGATGGGGACCAACTCGCCGAATTATTTAAGGAAATTCAGGATGGAAAAATTTTTATCGGTGATCCCTTGTTAAGAAGTAAATACATTCAGTCGGAAGGGAACAGATATCTGTTTTTCTTAACGGCCCATTATGCTTCCCCAAGACACGACATCGAGGAAACTTTTAAAGTATTAGAGAAAAAACAGTACTTTAATCAAAATTCTCATCATTTCTATTGGATTAATTGGATGAGCATCATTGTTGTAATAGACGAAGTAAATTCAAGAGAAACCTGGCAAAATGCTCCCACAATGAGATATTTGCTAACAGATTTGAAGGCATTGATGGAAAGGAAGGGCTTGGTACCATTTTATGGATTCACCAAACCAGAAAGAAAAATTTTAGCACAGAAATATTATTTCTGGGAAGAACCTGTAAAGCGAGAAGAACTCCTTTTTTGCGGATTGAAGCAAGTAAGCTTAAAAATCTCGAAAACTATTTTTGGATGGAGGAATAATGGATGGCAATCGGAAAAGATATTAAAGAAATATATGACATGATGAAAACTATCTGCCAAGAAACCAGCAAATTAATGATTGTGATTAATGACATGATGGGGAACAAGAGTTTAAAGCGGTTAGCGGTGGTAGCGTTATGTGGGATCGTTCAGCACATTTTCGCTATCAGGATTATTGGCTACCATACTTTTTACAGAGAGTGTTTGCTAAGGGTCAAAATCAGAATAAGGGGATAGGGATCAATATTTTATTTGATGGAAGTATGAATGGTTTAGAGAATACTATTCCATTTTTAACATGTGGGCTTTTGGAATCCAAGAACCATAAATTGGGTAAAAGTAATGATCTATATAATTCAGGATGGACAGATGACAAAGAAGATGAAAAAACGATAGATGGAAAGATTTGTAGAACTGTTTTTGCAGACACTGGAGTTTCCACAATAACTTACTTCCTCCCAATTGATATTTTAAACAACCAAGAAAAAGTCAATCAATACATAATCAAACCTCTCATGTGTCTCTATAACGGGATGCTTGATGAAGCTCAAAATATGATTACGGATGTGGCGATTGGGTTGGAGGAAATTGTAGGGCAAGGTGTTTAGTGGATTTTTAAAATCTTCAGCGAATCAGTTTTATGAAAGGGTTTAGGTGACATTTATGAAGAAACAAATTACACAAAAACAATTTATAAATTCATATCGCTCTGCTGGACTTTGGTTTGTTGCCCTTTTTATGGAATCTTTCTTATTAAGAATTGATGAACTGTGCGATCCCAATAAAAAAACAAAATTAATTGAGGAACTTTATAATAACGGTCAAGCTTTTGATAAAGATGAAGGAGGTACAAGAACTAGGGTCAATTGTCTGTTCCGAATCATCGAATCTGGTAGAATAGTAGAAGCATTGGAGACAGCTGCCGTTTCTGAAAGACTAAGAAGGGATTTTCCAGATGCTGCAAATAAAGCGGAAAATTTGCTAAAGAGAATCAAATCAGGTGAATTCAACATACCAGAATAACAAGTTTATGAGGTCTTTTCCCCACTTGAGTAAAGCTTTAATCCGTCGGGGCTTGACCCCAATAGCAACAATATTATATGCTCCCAATAAAGTAAGCAGATATATTAAGAATCCATCTGTATACTTTATTAGGAGCATTCTAAGAACACTGTCCTTCCTATAATAACAAATCAAATAATTTGTCTTTTTGCGGTGACTGACGCCAAACAAAATACGAATGATTGAAAAATACTTTCAAATCATGTTAATGAATGCTTAATAATATAAACTAAATAAAAATTGAAAAGCAGGGGGGACTATCTTGCCTATAGAAGTTGGAATTTGGAAAGTAAATGATGAAATAAAAAAGGTATCATTTTCTTCTATTGAATCAGAAAAAAAGTTAGAAGATATCTTGGTGAAAGATATATCTATTATTTCAGAAGACCTTTTACTAATTGGAAGACAAATCCAAACTGATTACGGAAAGTATATTGACATGTTAGCGATGGATGAGGATGGGAATCTTTCTATAATTGAACTAAAGAAAAATCGAACTCCTAGAGATGTGGTAGCTCAGGCATTGGACTATGCCTCATGGGTACAGAATTTGTCATATGATCAAATATTAAAAATATATGAAGAGAAAAATAATGTCCCTTTAGAGAAAGCATTTGCTGACAAATTTGAAAATGCTCTACCAGAGAAACTAAATGATTCACACCAAATTATGATTGTATCTTCACAACTAGATGGTGAAACAGAAAGATTAATCAATTATCTATCAATTAATTTTGATGTACCAATAAATGCTGTGTTTTTTCGCTATTTTAAAGAAGGTGACCATCAATTTATCACTAGAAGTTGGTTAATTGACCCAAATATTGTTGAAGAGAAGTCTAGTAATACAAAGGTTGTAAGTAAGAAAGAAAAGTGGAACAATCAAGATTTTGTTGTTAATTTTGAAGAAAACCAAAATAGAAATTGGCAAGATGCTATCGAATATGGGTTTGTTTCTGCAGGGAATGGCCGCTGGTACAGCAAAACTTTAGAACAATTATTTGTAGGTGCGAGGGTTTTCTGTATGATTCCTAAGAGTGGCTATGTGGCAATTGGAACAGTAGTTGAAACTGCAAAACCAATTAAAGATGTTATGTTTACTATTGAAGGTGAAGAAAAAAATATAGCAGAATTACAGATGGTAGCACCTAATATGCTTCATGATTTAGATGATCTTGAAAAATGTGAGCATGTTGTAAAAGTTGAGTGGATTAAATACGTTCCAAAAGAGCAAGCATACTGGGAAAAAGGTTTAAAAGCAAATCAAAATAGTGCATATAAATTGAGAAGTCAATATACAATTGACAAGGTTTCTAAGTTTTTTGGAATTGAACAAGACAATAATAGAGACAATTCTAAATAAGGTTTGAGAAGCATGAATCTAGCACTTAACGAATGTATAATCATGAAAAATTAAAGTAGGCAATTTTCAACTGGGATGTGAGGGAGGATCTATTTTAAGGGAACATCGGGGTCCCCCACTCCTTACATTCGGGTTAGTGAGCTTTAAGCATCTTAACAACTTTTTAATTGTTCATCAGTTCTTGAAAAGTGAATAAAAAAGCGCCAGGATTCCTTTAAGGATTGTTCCTGGCGCTCTTTTATAGAGTACAGCATTAAAAACTATTAAATCTGATTTATTTTAAACTCCCTGTCCGTTGCAGGTACTTTGGCCGTTTCCTTGTCCAGAGCCTTGTCCGCTACCCATACCGTTTGCTTGGCCTTGGCCGTTGGTTCTCGGTGCTTGAACCCGAATGCTTTTAATTGTTTTTTTATCAGTATCGTAATAAATCATCATCGTGCTGCCAACCGCTACTTGATCCAATGTCGTATTCATTGTGGCCATTCCGTCTTGTCCATATGTCATCATTTGTATCGTAACATTATTAGGAACAGTGATGGTTTGCGTCTGACCGGTATATTGTCTTTGTCTCATCATACCGCCCCCTCTAGGAGCACCATTCCCAGTGCCATTTTGTGCAGTTTGTCCATTTTGAGAGTTTTGACCGCTTTGTCCACTTTGGCCATTTTGTCTATTTATTCCATATTGACCTTTTTGCCCATTCCGTCGACCCATATTTTGCGGAACTTTCATCAGCTTTAAGGTAACAGTATTTTCATTAACTGTGGAAACCTCCCCAAATACGTCAGGCTTTTGAAAAGCATTTCCATTACCATTTCCATTGCTGCTATTTCCGCCGGATGCAGAAGCTTGATTTGAATTTCCTGAATTTGAGCAACCTGCGATAACGAAAATCATTAAAGCTGAGATAAAAACTGCAAGTAATTGTTTCTTTTTCATATTCTATCTCCTCATTATTTTTGCTTTAACCTTTCATTACTGAAACTATTATTGGGGATAATTTTTAATTTTACCTTAAGAATTTAATAGAAATAATTAAAAAATCTAGAATTAAAGTTATCACCAAGTGCGTGCATTGCTTGATAACTTTGGAAAAAAATGTTGATAGGACGGGGACTGTAAAACGATGTAACTCTCAAAAAGTTAGAGGGAAAATGAATCACACTAACTCATATGTACTTATTTTAGAAGTAGGATAGGTAATTCAAAGTTTCTATATATATTTAATCAGGTCAATTATAGTATATGGTGAAAAGTATGATATCGATTATTCGAATGATCCAAATTGGGATCATAGTGGAGAAACATACGCCACTGGAGAGAGATTTAATCCAGATGATTATGATAAATTAGGTTATTTATTGGATGAATACAATGGAGAAAAAGAACCATCTTTTATGAGCGGATGTGGATTTTTCCATAACTGCTACAAAAAAGAGTTTGAAGAGATAACAAGAGAGTTCATATGGTCTGTTGTTGGAGAAGTAGTAAAATCGGTGTATTTAGACGATCATAGGTTCCGAGAGTGCTCCCACATCATCGCAAGAAGTGACATAGGGTGTTTGGGTGAGGATGAAGAAGTCATTGACGATATGGTTAGATATTTATCACAAATTCGGGAGTTAGATGATTATATAGTTTGGGAAGTTGAATATGAATTACAGGACCTTGTAAGAGATATGCCTGTTAAGAAACTTTATGAAGAAGGATCAGAATGGTTTTTAGATGAAAGTGACAAGGAATATTTAGAAATGGAAAAGAAATGTACTCAATTACTAGATAAGATCAAATCGATGGATGGGATAAAGATTATAACTGTAGTCACGGACTCCTTTCCGCAAGTATTTGAATTAGAAGACGATGAATTAACATCACCTTTTATCGTAAACGGTCGAGGCCATTACTCACAGTTAAGAAATTTAATAAAAACGGGTATGAAAACTGGTGGAGGAATGACAATCAGACAAATAACTCCATTGAAAATAGCAGATGAGGGTGAACTTTTCCATATCAGCAAAATTTTCGGAGTTAGATTGATGCATAACTCATGGGAAGGAATTAGTTCAGTAGAAATGGAAGAAGCACATTGTACAGATGCTGAAACTGGAAAACGCCTTCCTAAAGAAAAATATGTTTCCTTTACTTCTTTTCAATAAAATTTAGACCCGTAGTATCGATTTAAAGCCAGGGGGTCAGTCCCCCACTCAAGTAAAGTGTTAATGGGGCGGGGGACTGCCCCCATAGTTTCAGGGATATCGGCCCCTGACACCATAAAAGGAGGACATTTCTACATATTTGTCTTTATGTGGTGTCAGGTACTTAGGTCAATTGCTGGGTTCGTTTCCCAGGCGGTCCCGCCAAATTACGAAATAATGATATCAAGTTGCTAAGGTTATTAGCAGCTTTTTTGTTGTAAATTGGAATTACATGTTAATTATAATCTGCAGTAAAATACCGAGATTCTTTTTTTGTGCAAATAACATGTGAAGAGTGTTTGTATGGTTTAGTAGGCCCATTAAAGATAAATTGCATTAGTCAATGGTATGATATAATGAAGTGAGAAAACAGACCACAAGGCGGTGAAAGGTTTGAGTGTAGATCGCGAAGAATTAAAGCGAATGATTGATCAAATTCCTGAACAAGATGCTCTTGAGGTGTATGATTTTATCGAATACTTAAATATAAAACGGGAAAAAGAAGAACTTAATAAGATGGAAGTTGAACATCTTGCAAAAGATGAAGCACTTATACGTCAGGTTCAAAAAAGTCGTGAGGACCGCAGGAATGGACGGATATACTCCAAAGAACAAGGGCTTGAGTATCTTCGAAAAAGTTTCGAGGAGTCTTAAGTATGGAGAAGGAATATAATGTTTTTTGGTCACAAACTGCACTAAACGAATTGAGTAACATCCTTGCATACCCGGCAGATGTAAAGGAAAGAATTTATTTGGATTCGTATAATCGGTTATCTTTTGCGCCTACTCTTACAGCAAAAAAAATTCCTAATGGTATGTTGGAAGGTTACTGGGTCAGGCTTGGGCTTTTTATGGTTATGCTCGTATTTGAAGTTGATCAAGAAGCAGCTGTAGTTTGGATTGATGGCATAAAACATAAGCGGGAAAATGTTTATTGGAAAAATAAATAATATATACTCGGTTAAATAATACAAACGACATTTTTATATCTAGCATGGACATGTAGATGTCAGTGCCTGACACCGTAAAAGCATCGAATAGATAAGACAAGATTCCATAAATATCTTGGCAGTATCTCTTCAGATGATTTTTTTTCAGTATTTAAGAAAATTACAGAAATAAATACTTAAACAATTAAAAAGTCATCTTCATAATGACTTTTTTCTATGCACCATGATTCTACCAGATAAGAGATGGGAAGGTCAACGAAGCTATCATGAAGTATCGTGAATAACAGCCATTAATGAAAGCGCTTTTTGCGGAACCACACCCAGGTCCGTTAAAAGAAGCCATGAAATTTTTGGGCCTACCTGTAGGGCATGTACGTGCCCCATTAATTGCTGAATCTTTAAATATGAATCCAACCTTTTTTACTTCCAGTAAAGATTGTTGCATATAGGGTACTAGATTATCAAGATCAACATCCTTCCATTGTAATACGAAGAAGATGTTGCTTTCTCCGCAAAAAAGGTTTTTACTTGCTCATTGTTCCAAGTTGGCATTTCGGCTTTTTAGTTTATTTCGTCTGTTCATTTTTTTTTCATATCTTTCTGTTATAGTAATGATTTGTATGAAAGGAGAAAAAAATGAAGAAAATTGCCCGTCATCATTTAGTTTTTTTTGTTATTTCTGTCGTGTTGTTCTGGATAAAAACATACATTGCATATCGTTTGAATTTTAAAATTACTGAAGACAACAATATGCAAAAATTTCTTTTTTTTATCAATCCTTTGAGTTCTGCTCTTTTCTTTTTGGGATTTGCCTTTCTTTCCAAAAAGTATTTTAGGGTTGTATTAATTGGAATCGGGTTCATCCTATCCTTTTGGTTGTATGCGAATATCGTTTATTATCGATTCTTCAACGATTTTATTACGGTTCCAGTTTTGCTCCAGTTAGGTTCCAATGGCGGACAATTGGGGACGAGTATCACAAGTTTAATGCATATTTACGATATTCTTTATTTTTCTGACACGATCATCATGATCGTCCTTGCTTTTACTCTGTACCGCCAGGTGATATTAAAATCGCATAGAATGTTTCAATTTTCGTTTGTTTTAGCGATCCTTGTCTTTTTGATAAATTTAGGACTTGCAGAGAATGATCGACCAAACCTATTGAGTCTCAATTTTGACCGGGGTTATTTGGTGAAATATTTGGGTGAATACAATTTTACCATCTATGATATCATTCAGAATATCGATATATCAGCTCAACATGCGTTTGCCTCCGGCGGCAATTTGACAACCGTTGAAAACTACCAAAATGCCAACTACACTCCTGCTAATCCAGCATACTTCGGGAAAGCCAAAGGTATGAACGTTATCTATGTTTCAATGGAGTCATTTTCAAATTTCATGATTGATTTGAAAATGCCTGACGGACAGCTTGTCACACCATTTTTGGATTCGTTGGCACATGATGGAAATACATTTTATTTCGATAATTTCTACCATCAAACCGGTCAAGGAAAAACTTCTGATGCCGAGTTCTTAATGGAAAACTCGCTTTACCCAATGCCGCAAGGCTCAGTGTTTATCAGTAAAGCGCAAAACACCTATCAAGCGACACCTGCAATTTTAGATCAACAAGGTTATCATTCAGCTGTTTTCCATGGGAACTACATGACGTTCTGGAATCGGAATGTGATGTATAAGGCATTGGGATATGAGCAGTTTTTTGATGCATCTTATTATGATTTGGTTGCACCGAACATCAAGAATTTCGGGATGAAAGATAAACCATTTTTCACAGAAAGCATGCCAATGCTGGAAAGCTTGAAACAGCCGTTTTATGCTAAATTTATTAGCTTGTCCAACCATTTTCCATTTGAAATGGACTCGGGAGATACCAATTTCCCGAAAGATAACACTGGTGACTGGGCGGTAGACCAATACATGCAATCTGCTCATTATATGGACGAAGGATTGCAACAATTCTTTACAGCTCTTAAAAAAGATGGGTTGTACGATAAGTCAGTGATTATTCTTTACGGAGACCATAATGGACTTTCTCAACAAAATGACCCTGCTTTGGCAAAAGTATTAGGCGTTCCCAAGATCACGCCCGTAATGGACGAGAAATTATTCCAGCAGGTGCCATTATTTATTCATGTCCCTGGTGTAAAAGGTGGCGTTCAGCACCAATTGGGCGGCGAAGTTGACGTTCGACCAACACTCTTACACCTACTTGGAGCCGATACAAAAAAATATATCGAATTTGGATCTGATTTATTATCTCCACAACATCGTGATTGGGTTGCCTTCCGAAACGGCGACTTTGTTTCATCCAATTTAATGCAAATTGGAGACAAATGCTATAATCCAACTACAGGTTCACTAGTTGCAGATCAAAGTGCATGCAATACGATCCACCAAAAGGTAAAAACAGAATTGCAAATGTCGGATTCGGTTGTCAACCAGGATCTGCTTCGGTTCTATACTCCGTCTGGTTTTAAGCCGGTCAATCCAAATGATTATCAATATTTAGGAGCGAAACAGAAAAAGTCGTCATCTTCTTAAACCAGAAAAGAACATTGGATTTCCAATGTTCTTTTTCAAACCACAGTCCTTGATACTGTGGCTTTTTTCATAAGTGAAGATGAATATTCTAAAGAGAAGTCCATTATATCCCTTTTTTTTACAAAAATAGATATAGAGTTAGGCTTTTTATATGAATCTTCTACATAAATGTTAAGAATATATTAAAATATGCGCAGTTTCGTCGTTTTTCACCAATTATGTATTAAAATAGATTAGTCCAAACAAATTTTACGTGAAAAAAGGTGACAACTGTTCATGAAAGGTAAAACATTAAAATATTCGGTAGCGGCTGCTTTTTTAACCTCTGCGATTCAAGCAACCCCTACATTTGCAAGTTCAATAGACTCACAAGTGGCACAGACAAAAGGGCAAATTTCCCAAACCCAAGGACAGATTTCTCAGACACAGGGGCAAATTTCGCAGACGCAATCCCAGTTGGATGACCTTCAAACCAAGATTATGAAAATGGACAACCAAATCAGCATAGAAATCGGCCAGAGCCAAAAAATCAGCAATCAAATTCAAAACCAACAAACACAAATCGAAAAAACGAAGGCGGATATTGCCAAGGATAAAAAAGATCTTGATGCTCGTAAACAGGTCTATGTCAATAGGCTACGAAGCTATCAATCTCAAGGTCAGCAACCTATTATCACCTATGCTGAGGTCTTGCTTTCATCTAAAAACCTGTCCGAGTTTTTAACTCGCTCGACTGCCGTATCGGAAATCTTACAAAGCGATTCGGACATCATGAATGAGTTGAATCAAAAAGAACAAACCTTGCAAAATGCAGAAAGCCAATTAAGCAGTGAATTGGACAGTTTGAACAAAAGTCAGGCTGATTTGGCTTCGGAACAGAAGCAGATTGAAGCGAATAAGCAAGAAGTGGAACAAGCTGCAGCACAAAACCAAAGCCTTTTACAGCAACAACAAAGCGCATTATCTCAACAACAAGGGCAACTTTCAAAACAACAGTCTCAATTGTCACAGCAACAGACACAGCAACAAGCTGAGCAATTGGCAGCACAACAGGCACAACAGCAGGCTTTATTAGCACAACAAAGAGCGCAACAACAAGCCCAAGCGCAACAACAGGCAATAGCGCAACAACAAGCTCAAGCCCAACAAAAGACGCAAGCGTCTTCGGGAAGTAGCCCAACATCCAGTTCGCCATCTTCATCAATTAGCGCTGGTTCATCAAGTACATCTGCTAGTGCAAATCAAGTCATTGCGTATGCAGAACAATTCTTGGGTGTTCCTTATGTTTGGGGTGGTACAAGCCCTAGCGGTTTTGACTGTTCAGGATTGATGCAATATGTATTTCTCCATAGTGCGGGTATCCATCTTCCAAGAGTAGCATCAGACCAACAAAATTACGGTAAAAGAGTTTCACCTTATGATGTTCAAGCAGGAGATTTAGTCTTTATGGGTGACCCCGCCTATCATGTAGGAATGTACATTGGTGGAGGGCAATGGATAGAAGCACCTGAAACGGGAGAAAACGTTAAAATTGCCAATTATAATCCAGCCCATTTCTCAAGTGCAGCAAGAATATTATGATATGATGGAGACCAAGTTGCATTAACTTCGGTCTTTTTTCATGTTTTGAGTTCATCACAAAAAGGATTACTCGTCAGGAGAAAGGGATACATTAACAGGCTCATTTGCTTTTTAGAATGGTTTCTTCCTTAGTACCAAACCAATTGTGGTGTTGTTTGTAATTTTTTTTAGAAATGTCAAAATCCTCACCGATATTTAGGTGAGGATGACTTTGCACTAAGCTATTTTACATATTCATAAAGCGTTGTTGAACCGTTCCTAAATCCCATTCGGCCTAGTCCCTGGTTCGAATTTGTTTGGGAGCCCTGCCACTTGGATGCAGGTACGATGATACAATTATTTTTGATCCAATTCGCCACATCTGATTGCTGATTGCCAAATGATCTTCCTTGCAGAAGGAAATAACGGATCTGCCCTTCATTTACCAGGTTTTGCAATTTTTCAACCGAAATGGCCGAATCACTACCCATAAATCCTCCCATTGCCATGACAGGAAGACCTGTATCAAGAATAATCGGCGCTGCTGACGTAGCGTTTAACGTTGCTACCAGGTATGTTCCTTTTTGATAATTTGCCATTAAATAGTTTTCCAGGTTTGGGTTGGATGTTGTCCCGTCTCGTCCATGCTGTTTCTGCAGCTCTGGACCGGCAAACGGTTTGGTCACTGACCCGCCAAATTCAATCGGCGTCATCGCCCATGCAGTTGGAGCCACAAGTAAAGAAAGAACACAAGTCAGCAATACAAGGACGGAAATCCCCCGATTACCCGTAGCATTTATTTTTTTGACATACACCAAACAAATCAACGTAATCAATCCAAGAACTCCAATTGTAAACGAAAGCGGATCACGCAATGTCGGGTATTTCCATACGACCGAAAGTTGAAAGACAACGGTGCACACCAAGGCAAGCGGTAAAAACAATCTTCCTTTATTTTCTTTTGCACACCATTGCTGCCACATCTGTTTAAAACCTGCTCCCGAAAGCGCTGCAATGCCTGGAGCCAGCATTACCATGTAGTAACTGCTGAAGCGCTTGGCAATACTGAAAAAGACAAACATGGTCAACACCCAGACAGTCCAGAAAACAATCGTTTGGCGCTTGCGGTCAAGAGGTGCCCGAAAACGTGTACCCCACAAGAGGGCAATGATACTGATGAAAGCTCCCGGCAAAAGCCAGCTCAGTTGGCCATCTAATTCAGTCGTTGTAAACAACCTGAAAATGCCCGGATTCCCTGTTTGTCCAAATCCTGCAAAAAAGTTCCCTGCGTTCCAAGAATTGTTTCTCATAAATGGAGGGGTGCTGTTGTTTATCGGTTTTCCCGTTGTGAAAGAGCCACTGCTCTCTCTATAGCGCTGTGTTCCACTTATTCCGTTGCTGTTACCAGATCGTTGGCCTTGCTGCGCCCCCATGTGGAAATCACCTTGCTGTCCGCGCTGCTGGCCAACAAGCCGATTGATCCCGTTGTACCCAATAGCCAGCGTCACCTCCGAATTATTTTGCGTACTCCCGACAAACGGACGCTCGTTTGCAGGCACCGAATCAACGATCACCGACCAAGATAACGAAACAACCATCAGAACGATAGATGCGATTAGTAAATGAACCAGTTTTTTCGTCCAAGGTATATGTGGGGTAAGCAAATAAAAGAGATAAAAGGCCGGCAGTACAAGGAACGCCTCCATCATCTTAATGTTAAACCCAATCCCGACGATAAAGAACGCAAGCACCAACCATCTTAAATGATGCTGCCCGACAGCTTTGCTTAGGGACCAGGTAGCAATTAAGGTAACGAACATGAGCATACTATCAACTTCATTCGTTCGGTCAGCTGCTACAACAATTGGAGTAAGGGCCAAAAACAAAGCAGCCAGGAGGCCGGCACCACGTCCAAACACTCGGGACACAAGATGGTACAGTAGTGCGACCGCTAATACACCTGCCAACGCCTGAGGAAAAAATAAACTCCACCCCTTAAATCCAAAAATATACGCACTTAACGTTTGAAACCAAAAACCCATCGGCGGTTTATCGATGGTGATAAAACCTTTCGGATCAAAAGAATTGAAGAAAAAGTTGTGCCAACTCTCGAGCATGCTTTTCACAGCTGCAGAATAATAAGTATTACCGATTCCCTCCTGTCCCAGCTTATAAAAATTAAGAATGACAGATAAGAATAGAATGGCTGCTAACACAAGATAATGCCACTTGAATTTTGATTTTACAGCGATCATGTAATCTCTGAACCCCTTTGTTTAAAAATCGTCAATAATTTAAACATACGCAAGGTATATTAATGGACTATGAACTAAATATGAACGAAATGTGAATTTTAGGTTCAATTTTCAGGTTGTTTTTAACACATTGATGGTCTTGTTCCGATTATTAAAGGATTTACATGGATTTATACTGTTCCTGATACAAAATGTTATTATGATAACCTATCTTGTTTTTGGGATGAAAAATAATCGAGCAATCCAAGGTAAACTCCTTGAGCCACTTGGTCACGGTAAGCAGAGGTTTCTACAATCGAATCATCTTGTTTATTTGAAAGGTAGCCGAGTTCAATCAGTGTACATGGTCGTGAATTGTTTCGTAAAACGTCCAGGTCATCGAATTTTGTTCCATCATTGTTTAATCCCGTTGTTTTAACAATCTTATTTAAAAGATCAGTGGCTAAAGCGGAATCCTTTGAATTTTGATAATAAAAATCAGTTACCCCATTTATGGATGGGGCATTAAAACAATTGTAATGAAAACTTATGAAAGCATCAGCATGATTTTTATTTGAGAGTCCTGCCCGTTGTTCTAAGGGAATAAAAGTATCGTTAGTCCGAGTCATAATCACATTGGCTCCTGCTTTTTCAAGCTTTTGTTCAACAACTTGAGCTGTAGCAAGGGTCAATGTTTTTTCATATGTTCCAACAATGCTTGTTGTCCCAACATCATTCCCTCCATGACCAGGGTCCAGCACGATGGTTTTCCCTTTAAGAGACTCTAGATTATTTTGAATAGACTCATTTGATGTTGTGGATCCGCTGACAGGTTGTGTTTTATGGTTGGTTGCAGTTTCTATAGAGATATAATTTGTGTTAATCCACCCCATCTCACCAGAAGAAGTTTCAACTTTCGCCCAACCAGATTGTTCCTCATTGATCGTTATTTTTGTTCCAGCATTTAATATTCCTATTACTGAGCTAGATAAACTGGGTTGTTTCCGAACATTTAAACCATTAACTTCTACCATTGCTTTTATTGTGTTAGTTGCAGTCATTCGTTTGGGAGTTTTAATTTGAGATTTAATCTTAGCTTGTTTTGCGTCAACATTGATCCTCCATCCAGTTTGACTGTTTATTACTTTAATTTGATATTTTTGAGAAATAATGATGAGGAATGGTAATACAAAAACAATCACAAGTATCTTAATTAGTTTTCCATATTTCATTTGTATGCATTGTAACCTCCATATTTTTTAACTGTAGAACTAATATGGACAAATCCTTATCAGAATATAATCACTATTGAAACCTTGGTATGAAACCTTGGGACGGTTCTAATGTTTCAAGGTAAAAATGAAACAAGAGAACCGTCCCCTTTTTTGGGAATTAGACAAGTACTGCCAACCATATGATATAGTGATCGGTTCCATCACTTTATGGAAGGGGGAAGTCTATGTTAACCGCATCTCATTGGATTTTCTTAATTGTGGTGATTTTGGTCATTATAGGGATGGCAATGCGGCGAGGTGTCATACCGCTTTGTATTTTGGGGACCTTTCTTATGGGTTGGGTGTTCACTAAGGATGTCGTCAAAGGAATTCAGGTTGTGTATAACGCCAACCTACAAAGTGCGTCAGAATTGTTAGGGATTATCATTATTATAGGACTTATGATTGCATTACTGAGATTACTTGAACAAATTGGAGCCGATCAGCTCGTGTTAAAACCATTCCGAAATTTATTTAAAGGTCCAGGTAGTGCCTTTTGGGGAACGGGTTTGATAAAAGGGATCATCTCTGCTTTTGTCTGGCCAACACCAGCCACAATGATGGTTGGCCCCATGATGATTCCCATTGCTCTACGTGCTGGATTGCCGATTATTGGTGTCGCCATGGCAATGAACCTTTTCGGACACGGAATCGCGTTATCAGGAGATTTCATCATTCAAGGTGCTCCGAAGCTCACAAGCTCCGCAGCCGGAGTGGGGATTATGGATCTGATTAAAGCAAGTATCCCGTTGGTAATCGTTACTGGATTAGTTAGTCTTATTCTTTCTTATTGGTTTTTACGGCGGGATATGAAAAAGGGATTGATTGTAAATGATCAATTAGTGGAAGAAAAAAGTCAGACCGAGTTTAGTTTTGCCTCTAAGTTTGCGGCTATTGTCGTTCCTCTTGCTTTCCTTATTTCTATTATTCTAACCATCACCTTATCCCTTAGGGGAGGAGATGCAAGTGCTCTTATTGGTGGTGTAAGCTTACTCCTCTTCACTATTATTGCTCTCATTGAACATGGTAGAAGAGCCTATGAAGTCGTAATGAAGAATCTCCAGGAAGGTTTCATTTTCTCTATCAAAATTTTCGCTCCTGTTATTCCAATAGCTGGATTCTTCTTTATGGGATCACCCGATGTTTCACCGCTGATTCTAGGGAAAGGTGCACCAGGTTATTTGTTTGATCTTGGAAATGCCCTAGCCCATCATGTTCCTTTATCAGCTATCCCTGTTGCCATTATTGTTGTTCTAGTAGGAATTATTGCTGGCCTTGATGGATCTGGATTCTCTGGTCTCGTACTGGTAGGTACATTAGCTCAAGCACTCGGCCATCCTATCGGTGCGAATATTGCCGTACTGGCTGCATTGGGTCAAATGGGCTCTGTTTGGAGCGGTGGTGGAACTTTGGTTCCGTGGGGAGTTCTTGATATTGCCGGTGTCACGGGAGTGGATCCAGAGGCACTGACGAGGCGGAATTTCCTTCCTGTTATCGTCGGTTTAGCTGCTGCAACGATCGTGGCCGTTATTATGATGTAAGGATGAAACGAGGATAACCCAAAAGGTGGATACAAAAGTGAGTCCCCAATGGTGAAGTGGCTCTACAATTTATCATCCATTTAGGGGGTATCGATTGGTAAAAAGCTACAGATGTTCGTGCATCTGTAGCTCTTTCTTTTTATATTTTTTCTGACTAGTGAGTCAGTCCCCCACTCAAGTAAAGCGTTAATGGGGCGGGGGACTGACCCCATAGTTATTTAAAAAAGTGCCAGGATTTTGTTCCTGGCACGCTTTAATAGAATACAGCTTTTAAAAAATAGTAAATCTGACTTATTTTAAACTCCCTGTCCGTTACCGGTACTTTGGCCGTTTCCTTGTCCAGAGCCTTGTCCGCTGCCCATACCGTTTCCTTGGCCTTGGCCATTGGTTCTCGGTGCTTGAACCCGAATGCTTTTAATTGTTTTCTTATCAGTATTGTAATAAATCATCATCGTGCTGCCAACCGCTACTTGATCCAATGTCGTATTCATTGTGGACATTCCGTCTTGTCCATATGTCATCAATTGTATCGTAACATTATTAGGAACAGTAATGGTTTGCGTCTGACCGGTATATTGTTTTTGTCTCATCATTCCGCCCCCTCTAGGAGTACCGTTCCCTGTGCCATTTTGAGCAGTTTGACCATTTTGAGTGTTTTGACCGCTTTGCCCACCTTGGCCGTTTTGTCTATTTCTTCCATATTGACCGTTTTGCCCATTCCGTCGACCCATATTTTGCGGAACTTTCATCAGCTTTAAGGTAACGGTATTTCCATTAACTGTGGAAACCTCCCCGAATACGTCCGGCTTTTGAAAAGCATTTCCATTACCATTACCATTGCTGCTATTTCCATTACCGCCGGATGCAGAAGCTTGATTTGAATTTCCTGAATTTGAGCAACCTGCGATAACGAAAATCATTAAGGCTGAGATAAAAACTGCAAGTAATTGTTTCTTTTTCATATTCTATCTCCTCGTTATTTTTGCTTTAACCTTTGATTACTGAAACTATTATTGGGGATAATTCTTAATTTTACCTTAAGAATTTAAAGAAATAGATTAAAAAATCTAGGCAAATTAAAGTTATTACCATTTAAATATCCATGCTTTTTTAACATACACTCCGCACATGTAGAGTGTTACGCGAAGTAGTTTTAAATGAGGCAGGAACCTGTTAAGGTTTCTGCTTCTTTTTGTTACTGGTGCTGAAGTAGTATGGCTTTTATCGTTTCAAGTTACTATTTATGAATGATCGGTTATCAGAAGCAAACTAATTCGAACAGGATTA
This sequence comes from Neobacillus sp. PS3-12, assembly GCF_030915385.1. Lineage (GTDB taxonomy): Bacteria > Bacillota > Bacilli > Bacillales > Cytobacillaceae > JAEVLT01. The sequence goes on from NZ_CP133268.1 coordinate 4,747,202, forward strand.
AATCGCTTTTTTCACTGTTTTAACAGTGAAAATAATATTTTTTGGTACGATTCATCCAAAAACATCATAAAAGTTCAGTAGAATCGACTGTATACTAAATATTCAGAAAATTATAGAATGTGTATACGCTTACAACCTGGATAAAGAGGAATATTTCATAAAAAAGAATGCCGAAAATTCTTTTCCAAAGAGAGGCTGTTTACTGTTTGAATTGCCAAGGATTGTTCACTTTGGAATACCCGTGGAATCGAAGCAGTTGCAGATAGTCTGTCTATTTATTTTTTTGAATTGTTAAGAGGAGGAAAAAGAATGTCAACAAATTCTGAGTTCAAAAAAACGCTACGTGATCAGCCGTGGGATTATAAAACAAAAAATGAATATGAAGATGTAACCGTAAGGCAACAGCCATATGTGCATTTTCATTACCGCCACAAATTTGATGAACGTGACTATGAAATTTTTGATCCGCGTTATACACGATTAAAATGTTCTGATTGGGAAGCCTTCCGTGACCCAAAAAAGTTCTGGTATACAACTTATGTAAATAATAGAAAGAAAATGGCTGAAGAAGTGGAAAATGGTTTTACATATGCACAAGAACTTGGTGTGATCCAAAATCTATCACCGCAATGGGCCGATGCTCTAAGAGACCTGTATACGCCAATTCGTCATTTAGAATACGGTGAAAATGTTCAAATGCAGCATGTTCTCCGTTATGCCTTAGGTACCGCAATTGAGCAGTGTGCTACTTTTCAGGCTTACGATAAAACAGGACGAGCACAGTGGATCACACAATGGGCACTAAATATGCAGGAGCATCATGATGACTTTCTTGCTCATGGAAAAGATGTACTCTTAAATGAACCAGCCTTCCAGCCATTGCGCCACTATGTTGAAGAGGTGCTTGTAACAGGCGACTGGGCAGAAGTTCTTGTTGCGGAAAATTTAACATTAGATCTTCTATTAGGAAATTTGATGTACCGCGAATTTAACCAGGAAGCACTTAAACATGGTGATACACATTTATCCATAATGAATCTGGTGATTGCGAAGCAATTAGATTGGCATCGTGACTGGGCATTTTCTCTTTTCAAAATGTTGGCAGAAGATAAAGCAGAAAGCCGCTGGGATTATTTAAAGTCCTTAGGCTATGAAGATTGGGAAGGAGACTATCGTTGGGGCAGAATCCTAAGCGACCCGAGAGAGACTCCAGAAGAGACCTTATCTAACATTGAAATTATTCAAGAATGGATCGATAAATGGTATCCGAAGGCATTCGAAGCTGTTCTTGCATTAGCACCTTTATTCGAAAAACATGGAATATCGATTAATCTTCCAGAGACACTGAAAAAGATAGAGGAAGAAGCCATTATTCCAATCTATAAGAAATACAAACTACCATTTAAGCAATACGAAATTGCACTTAACTAAGAGAGGGGAACGAGTACGATGACAGTAAAACAAGCCTATGTTGGAATCGATTTAGATACAAGTGGCGGCAGTGTTGCAACAGCGATCATCGCAGCGATTGAAGAAGATAACGAAGGGGTTATCGTCGAAGACTTTTCCGTTTATAAAAAAGTAAAAGTGCCTGGGAAGCTAGTGTTAAATCGAGAAACAGTAGAAGAAAACCTTGGCGCAGACTTTGAAATGGATCAATTACACCTTGTCATGAGTTCATATTTTGGCTTTATTACAGACTGGGACGAAGAGCATTTAACAATTGAGTGGGAAAACGCAGAATAAGGAGGGGTATACTCGTGGCGAAACTAGGAGTTAAGGAAAAATATCATGCAATGACGAGAGATTTAATGTGGGAACCAAAAGATTTTGATATGAACAAGGTTTATCCGCTTATTGAAAAAGAAGGTATTATCCTGAAAGATCCGAGCAGATGGGAAGATCCTTTTCGTATGGCATACAACCAATACGTGAAGATTCAATCAGAGAAAGATGGAATCTACCATGCTGTACGAAATGCCTTTGAAGCAAATGATGGTCACGCGAAGGTCGTTGATTCACGTTGGTATGAAGGGGTAAAAGTATTCGCGACAGCCGTGCAGCCTGCTGAATATTCTGCGCACCGCTTAATGGCGTATGTTGGACGAAACATTCCAATTGAAGCGGTTCGTTTTGCGACATTCAATCAGGCGATCGACGAATTGCGTCATGCACAAATTGAAATCAAGCACTATTCTCATATGAGCAAAGAAATTGACGGACTTCACAATTTTTCAAATACTATACAAAACTTATGGTTTAATACTGTACCAAGATCATTCTTTGATGATGCGATGACAGCTGGTCCATTTGAAGCGTTAATAGCCATTTCCTTCTCATTCGAATATGTGTTTACAAACATTCTGTTCTTACCATTTGCTTCTTCTGCTGGTGCAGTTGGCGACGATAATTTTGCAGCTGTTGGAAAAAGCGTACAATCGGATGAATCCCGCCACATGGCATTAGGCATGTCTGCCTTAAAGATGTTATTAGAGGAAGACGATCGTAACGTTCCGATCATTCAAGGCTGGCTTGACAAATGGTATTGGAGAGCTTATCGTCTGTTCTCGGTCATTGCGACACTTGTTGATTATTATCCACGTATACGTCCAATTTCTTGGAAAAAAGCATTTGAAATCTATGTAGAAGAACAAGTGTTTAATGGGTTATTTAAAGATCTACGAAAATATGGCATTCGTCTACCAAAGCATGCAGAAGACAGCATGAAAGAAAAAAATCACTATTCTCATGCAGTAATGCGAATCCTTGATCATTATAAACATGCTAATTTGTTCAGAGGATTCCGTCTGCAGCCTGATGATTATGAATGGCTATCAAAGGAATATCCTGAAACGTTTGAACACTACTATTCTCCTTATTTCCGTCGTATGGATGATCATGTGCTAGCTGGGTCAAGCCCTGGCATTCCATCTGTCTGCAGTGTTTGTCAAATTCCTGCAGAGTTCCCGGATCCCGATAATCCGTCAAAAATGTGGACGCAATATAGTGAATTTAACAATAAAACGTATATTACTTGTTCTCCTGGCTGTAAGCATATTTTTGAGAGTGATCCATTTAAATACATGCAAATGTGGTGGCCGGCAGAAGCTTATTTAAGTGGAGAATTTGGTGATGATCCAATAGCTGGAATCTTCAAATATACGGGTTTATCTCCAGAAGATGCAGGAGAGCATTATTCTTCAAGGGAACATGCTCATTGGCTGGAGTATCGCAAACATTTAGGACTGGATAAAAAGTTTTTCTAAAGCTACGTGAAACAGGGGGTGAAAGGGAATGGCAAACTATTTGAAGCATGAAAACCAATTGATTGTCTGGCCGGTGCTAAAAGAAGCGGCTGAAAATATGTTTCATGGAAGTATCGGATTAAATGTTCGTTACGATATGACAAATAAAGAATTGTTTGAAGCTTGTTTAGAGGCTTGGAAGGTGAATAACGACAAGAACTATCGTTTATTCTTGATTCGCGGTGATGGAAAAACAGAAGTTTCTTTAGATGGAAATATAAGAGAAGCCGGCTTTCGTAATGGGGATTATTTAGAAATTGCAGAGGCGTAAGTTCTATAAAAATTCTATTCTTCTTCATGTGGGACCGTTTTTCACATGAAGAAGATTTAAGGTTCCTACTTTACAAAAAAAGGAATCGAATTTCATGAGAGGAGAGAGGGAATGACGAAAACAGCGGTTGAAACGTATGAAATTACATTAGAACCCAGTGGGAAAGTGATTACAGTCAAGGAAGGTCAAACAATATTAGATGCAGCTATTCGTAATGGAGTTCAAGTTGCCTATGGATGCCGTCATGGCAGTTGTGCTGCTTGTAAATGTCAAGTTCTTGAAGGTGACTATGAAGTCATGGACCGGGTATCTGAATACTCTCTTATGAGTTTTGAAAGAGAAGAAGGATTTACCTTAATGTGCAGTACATTGGTAGAAAGTGATTTAGTCATTGAAGTAGAAGAGGAAGAATCTGATCTGCCGTTTTTCGCTGTATCTGATTTTGAAGCAGAGGTTGTGGAAAATGTAGCATGTACACACGATATTCACATGATTAAGCTGAAATTACAGGAACCGCAAAATATTGAATATGCATCAGGACAGTTTTTCGAATTTGAAATTCCTAGTTTAGATGATACACGTGCCTATTCATTAGCAAATAAATATGAAGAGGGAAGTATGATAGAGTTTCATGTAAAGCGGGTGCCGGAAGGAAAAGGATCAAATTATATGTGTGACTTACAAGTAGGCGATACCGTAACAGGCTCTGGCCCTTATGGTAGCATGCAGCTGCGAAGCAAAGATAAGGATTTAATCTTTATTGCTGGTGGCTCTGGGATGGCGCCAATTAAGTCACTTTTAGAAGAGTTATTTTCACAATCTTTCGAAAAAGAGGCGTGGTTCTTCTACGGAGCGCGTTCGAAAAAGGATTTGTATTTAACAGAAGAGTGGGAAGAACTAGTCCGTCAGCATCCAAACTTCCACTTTGTTCCGGCTTTATCACAGCCAGCCCCATCTGATGTATGGGATGGGGAAACAGGTTTTATTGCTGATGTCATATCCCGCACACTGGATGATACATCCAATATGGATGCTTATCTTTGCGGACCGCCGATTATGATTGAAACAGCCTGTGATGCATTAAGTAAAAGCGGCATGAAAGGCACGAATATTGCTTATGATGAGTTTTAAAGAAAACAAGTGAAGAATATGAATTGGAAGCTAAGTTTACGAAAATTTTTCATTAATCTAAATTAAATTGCAAGGGGGATAAACAATGGCAAGAGTTATGCGTATGGGCAGAGTTGAACTAAAAGTATTAGATTTAGAAAGTTCGGTAGATTACTATACAAATGTGATTGGTTTGGAAGAAACAGGCCGCATGGGGGATAGCGTCTACCTAAAAGCTTGGGATGAGTACGATCATCATAGTGTTATTTTAACCAAATCAAAAACGGCAGGAGTAGCTCATATCGCTTTTAAAGTAGAAACGATTGACGATTTAGCTTACTTTGAAAAGAAGATAGAGGAATTTGGCTGTCAAACAACAAGAATATCAAACCGTTTAAGATTAGGAGAGGGTGAAGCTGTTCATTTTGTCCTACCAACAGGCCACCATTGTGAACTGTACTATGAAATTGATCTATTAGGGACAGCTGTCGGAACCAGAAATCCGAATCCATGGCCATTAGGTGCAAAAGGTATTGCCCCACATCGCCTTGACCATTGCTTATTAACGGGAGATGACTTGAAAACGGTAACAAGATTCTTCGTCGAAGTACTGAACTTTAGACAAAGTGAAAAAGTAGTCGTTGAGGATAATGAAGAACTAGTGGGAAGCTTCTTATTTTCAGGCAATAAGGCACATGATATCGCATTTGTAAAAGGACCTGACGCAAAGCTTCATCATGCGGCATTTTCTGTTGAGTCACTTCATGATGTCTTTAAAGCAGCCGATATTCTTTCCATGTATGAAGTGCCGTTTGATGTAACACCTACTCGTCATGGAATCACAAGAGGACAAACCATTTATTTCTTTGATCCATCTGGAAACCGCAATGAAGCATTTGCTGGCGGATATATGGCCTATGCTGATATGCCGACCATTACATGGGATGCATCTAAAATTGGAACAGGTATTTTTTATCACCGTAGAGAACTCCATGAATCCTTTATGAAAGCGTTAACCTAATCTTGAATATTGGAATAGCAACTTGATGAATAAGGAGGAAAATTATGTATAAAGTGACGCTTAGTGCTAGAGGGCAGCAGTTTGAATATGACTGTGCAGAAAATGTAACACCATTAAGAGCAGCTCGTGACCAGTTTATTCCAATACCGACAGGATGTGTACGAGGCGGATGCGGTATGTGTAAGGTGAAAGTGCTGAATGGTGAATATGATCAAGAAATCATTCGATCACATGATGCGCTATCTGATGAAGAATTAGTGAGTGGGTACGCTTTAGCCTGTTGCATGACAGCAAAAAGTGATCTGGAAATTATGACAGCAGAAGATTATGAAAAATTAAGAGAGAATGAGAAAAATCAAGTGAAAATTGGTGAAGGTAAATAGTAAGTCAAAGTAAAAATGAGGATGTTGATGATGGATAACGCTAAATATATCGATGTAAATGGAATTTCAACACATTATCATGAGAGCGGGAAAGGCGAGGCTGTACTATTGATACATGGATCAGGTCCAGGAGTTACAGCATGGGCAAATTGGAGACTCATTATACCGAGGCTTTCAGAAAACTTCCATGTATATGCACCTGATATTGTGGGATTTGGGTATACAGAAAGACCAGAAAGTATCGAATATGGTGTTGAAACGTGGACCAATCATTTAATTAGTTTTATCGAAACGATCGGTGAAAGACGAGTGCATATGATTGGTAACTCGCTTGGGGGCGCATTAGCCTTACAAATTGCCAATAAAAGACGGATTTAGTCGGAAAAATCGTTTTAATGGGCGCGGCAGCTCTACCATTTAACATGACTTATGGTTTAGATAAAGTATGGGGCTATGAACCAAGTATGGAAAATATGAAACGACTTTTAGAGATTTTTAACTACGATCAGGAATTTGCCACAGATGAATTAGCACAGCTGCGCTATGAAGCAAGTATTCAACCATGGTTGAAAGAGGCTTTCTCCAAAATGTTTGCAGAGCCTCGTCAAGAAAAGCTGAATAGCTTAGCGTTGCCAGAAGAACAAATTAAGAAGATTGATCATCCTGTATTAATGGTTCATGGAAGAGATGATCTTGTGATCCCTTATAAGGAAACGAGCTTAAGGCTTTTGGAGCTGCTGCCAAATTCAGAGTTACATCTATTTTCAAAATGTGGCCACTGGACTCAAATTGAAAAAAAAGATGAATTTGCTCAGCTTTGTGAGAATTTCTTTCTTCGTAACTAACCTTCGAACGATATAGTGCAAACATTGTTATATTGATATTGATGATTCAAATATTTGAAGTTACCAAGTGAAATGAATGTATAAAGGTTTTACTATTTTATATTAAAATAGTAAAATGGTAAGTATGTAATATTGTGAATATTTAGTATAATAATAAAAGGATCATTCAAGTAATATGATCCTTTTATTATTTACGTCCGCCCCTTCATAATTCTTTTAATCATTTCATTCTTTGGAAGGTGACACATTGAAATACGAAGAGTTAATACTACAAAATCAAGATATACATTTTCAACCTAAGCTTACAATCCCGAGTTCTGCATTTGGTGCCCTTCGCAGGGAATTAATTGATACATTAGGAATTAAGCGCTCAAAAGGGTTCCTTCTTCGCTATGGTTGGAATTGTGGAGTAGCTGATTTTAAGCCATTGGTAGAAATGAATTGGGAGAATCCTAAAGACCTTTTACTGCTTGGGCCTAAAATGCATACTGATAGTGGTCATGTAACAGTAGAACCTAAAATATGTGAGGTTGATTTTGAGAATGGTACCTTACACTTTGAAGGAGATTGGATCAATTCTACTGAAGCTATAGAACATATCAAGCTTTTTGGTTATAGTGACGAACCTGTTTGTCATTCATTAGTCGGCTATGCAAGCGGCGCTTTATCGAATATTATGGGGAAACAAGTGATTGCCAGGGAAACACGGTGTATGGCAATGGGTGATGATCACTGTCATTGGGTTTGCAAGACGGTTGAGGGCTGGAATGGAGACCTTTATGTTGAACAAGAACGTCAATATTATAAAGCAGATCACATTAGTGATGAACTGGAAGAAACATATGAGAAGTTAAGATTGGAAAGAGATGGTTTAAGTAAAACATATAATATTCATTTAAAACTATTTAAAGAAGTCATTTATGAAACCGGTTTACAATCGTTATCACAAGTATTGTATGAAACGATGACCATGCCAGTAATCATTGAAGACTTGCATGGTGAGCCTCGGGCTTTTGGCGGGATGTCTGAGCAGGAAGCAACAAAATACTCAGATGAATGGAAAGAATGGTTGTCCCTGCAACAAAACAAAAAGGGCAGGAAGAATGAGATCAGTCAAACTTTATTTATTGAAATTTCTCCTGATCATAAGCGCTTGATTACCCCGATTTATTTTCGTCAAAAAATTCATGGTTATTGCTCACTACTTGCGGAAAAGGATGCGATTACCGAGGCAGATAAAATGATTTTAGGACAGGCTGCATTAGCTTGTTCATTGCATTTCTTAAATGAGAAAACACGGTTTAATACAGAACAACGGATCAGAGGCAGTTTTTTAAATGACATTCTAAACAAAGCAATTTCAATGTCGGAAATTGTTCTTCGTGCGCATTATATTGATTTTGAGTTAAAACCTCCTTATTTTATGGTATCGCTCCAACAAAGCACCACAGAATCATCCCTGAAAGAAAAAATTGAATATACTGATCAATTAATGAATGACCTTTTTAAATATTTGGAAACGAAACAAGTCAAAGGAATTATAGGGAAAAAGTCTGACGATGTGATCATTTTATTTTCAGAGCCCTCTCTAGCAACTAGTCATTCCGATAAGGAAAGTTTTTGTAAAAGTCTATTTGACTATTGTACAAAGATTTATCATCCATCCATATTTAATATGGGAGTAAGTTCAAGTAAGTCTTTGATTGAGGATGCTTCTAAATTATACAAAGAAAGTATCGCCTCTTTAAAAATCGCGAAGGGAAACCAAAATCCTGTTTTTTTCGATGCCTTAGGAATCATAGGAATGTTGCTTCAAACAAAGGATTTAGAAGCTGTTAAAGATTTTTCCTATAAAATACTTGGAAATCTAGAAGAGGAAGATAGAAGTAAAAACATGGAATTAACCAAAACACTCTATTATTATTTAGAGAATGGGTCCAATGCCTATAAAACAGCCCGTGCAATGAATTTTTCAATCAATGGGTTACGTTATCGACTAAAAAGGATCAATGAGATCTTAGAACTGGACATTAATAGCGCTTACAATAGACATGAAATATATTTAGCACTTCAATGTTTAATTGTTTTAAAAGAATTATAGAAACAGCTTTCAAAAAAAGGAATTGTATTGCCAATTAGAAAATAAGACGAATGAAAAAGAAACACAGAAAAAAGCTTATTTTCAATATAGATATGAGTGCCTGACACCCTAAAAGGACATTATTTTAAATTTGTCTTTCTATGGTGTCAGGCACTATTTTTTTCACAGAACAGTTTTCATTAATCATCCAATTTTTAATAAAAGCAAAGTGTAAATACAATTAAGAAAGTTTTGTGTATATTTCAGACGTTCCATGTCGAGGGTTTTGTTTATATGTTATTTTTTAACAGTGTCAATTTTAATAAATGGGGTGCGGAATTCGGATGGAAAAAAAGAAAACAGTATTTGAAGCCGTTATCGAGCATGGGTTTACTCGCCGGGACTTCTTGAAAATGTGCACGGCGTTAGCGGCCACTCTTGGATTGGATTACACTAAATCCGATAAAGTTGTAAAAGCAATGGAAATGGGTTCCAGAGTACCTGTTGTATGGCTTAGTTTTCAGGATTGCACAGGGTGTTCGGAATCATTTATCCGTTCATCACAACCAAAAACTGAAAGCGTTTTACTGGATATGATTTCACTTGAATATTCAGAGGTATTATCTACAGCGTCTGGTTATCAAGTAGAGAAATCGATGGAAGATGTTTTGAAAAATTATAAAGGTGAATACATATTAGCGGTTGAAGGCAGTCTTCCAGAGAATGAAGCATTTTTAAGTATAGCTGGAAAATCTGCGAAAGAAACATTTTTGCAAATGGCAGCCGGCGCAAAAGCAATTGTTGCCTATGGGTCATGTTCTTCTTGGGGTGGAATTGCCGCAGCACATCCGAATCCGACAGGTGCAAAATCAATTAAAAGCTATGTAAGTAATACCCCTGTGATTCTAATACCTGGCTGTCCGCCGATTGCGGAAGTCATGACAGGTGTCATTGCCTATATCATTACCTTTGGTAAATTGCCGGAATTAGATGGCTTTGGCCGACCGACATCATTCTATCGTCACCGTATTCATGATAAATGTAATCGACGGGCATATTTTGATGCAGGGCTGTTTGTGGAGAATTTTGATGATGAAGGTGCCAAGCAAGGGTATTGTTTATATAAAGTTGGCTGCAAGGGACCTACAACCTATAATTCCTGCGCGGAAATGCGTTGGAATGGTGGTGTAAGCTATCCAATTCAATCGGGAAATCCTTGTATTGGCTGTGCTGAAGCGGGATTTTGGGATAATGGACCGTTCTACACAAGAAGGGCAGAAATTCCAGGTACACAAACGACAATCAACCCGGATAAAGTTGGATTGTCTGCTATTGGTGTGGCGGCCGCCGGAATCGCCGTTCATGCAACAGGAACAGTTGTCAAAAAAAGAGAGACGATAAACGGAGTGGAGAAGAATGAGTGAACGAATAGTTGTTGACCCAATTACTAGAATCGAAGGTCATCTTCGAGTAGAGGTTGATATTGATCAAAATGGGGTAATTAACGATGCCTTTAGTTCCGGTACATCTGTTAGAGGGTTGGAACTAATTGTCCGTGATCGGGACCCTCGTGATGTTTGGGCATATATCCAGCGGATTTGTGGTGTTTGTACAACCGTCCATGCACTTACATCGATTCGCTCTGTAGAAGATGCATTAGGAATTAAGATTCCTAGAAATGCCCATCTAATACGAGATATTATGAATGAAGTATTATATATTCACGACCACGTTGTCCATTTCTACCATTTGCATGCGCTGGACTGGGTAGATGTTGTTAGCGCTCTAAAAGCGGATCCGGCACAAACATCGCAAATCGCACAATCAATTTCCAGCTGGCCAAATTCATCAACTGGATATTTTGCCGATGTGCAAAACAAGGTGAAAAAGCTTGTAGATAGTGGACAGCTTGGTATTTTCGCCAACGGATATTGGGGTCACCCGGCATATAAACTTCCTCCTGAGGTAAATTTGTTGGCTGTTGCCCATTATCTGGAAGCGTTGGATTTTCAAAAGGAAATCGTCAAGATTCATACCATTTTTGGCGGGAAAAACCCACATCCTCATTATGTTGTCGGGGGAATGGCCACACCGCTAGATATTGATAGCGATAATGCTGTAAATGCAGAGAGATTAATGCATGTGTCCCAATTAATTGACCAGGCAAAAGACTTTGTAAATCAAGTGTATATTCCTGATCTACTTGCTATTGGCTCCTATTATAAAGATTGGACATATGGCGGAGGATTAAATAACTATTTATGTTACGGTGATTTTTCTACAACGAATATTTATGATGTGAAAAACTATCGAATGCCTCGTGGTATCATTTTGAATGGAAATTTAAGCCAAATTTATGATATAGACTTAAAAGATACGAAACAAATACAAGAGTTTATTGATCATTCTTGGTATACATATGATGGGAAAAAAGGAAATGGAGTCGGTAAACATCCTTTTAATGGTCAGACAGAATTAAATTATACCTGTCCAAAAGCACCCTTCACGACATTAGATACAACTAAACAATATAGCTGGCTGAAAGCTCCTCGCTGGAAGGAACAACCAATGGAGACAGGTCCATTAGCCCGGATTATGGTCGGATATGCAGCTGGAAAAGATGAATTTGTCAATATTGTTGACAGTACATTGCAAAAGCTTAATCTGCCGATCACTGCCTTACAATCTGCTATAGGACGGACAGTTGCCCGTGGTCTTGAAACAGTTTTAATTGCCAATTGGTTAAGAAACGACATGGATGAGCTTCTTAAAAACATTAAGAACGGTAATCAAATTACGTTTGACCGAACGAAATGGGATCCAAGTACATGGCCAAGCAGTGCTCAAGGTGTTGGCTGGGCGGAAGCACCCCGCGGTGCCCTGGGGCACTGGATTGATATAGAAAACGGTAAAACGAAAAATTATCAGGCGGTAGTCCCATCTACCTGGAATGCTTCGCCAAGGGATAATAATAATACACTTGGTGCTTATGAAGCAGCTCTTAGGGGAGCACAGCTGTTAAACAAAGAGCAGCCGTTAGAAATCATGCGGATTATTCATTCCTTTGACCCATGTTTAGCTTGTGCTGTTCACTTGACCGATTTAGAAACGAAACAAACGACTAAAATTCGTTTGGGTTAGGAGGGAGGCAAATGGATGGCCTCAATCGTAAGGTTTCAGATGCTGAGATAGTTGTATTGCCTTTACATGAAAATGAAAATAGTGAAAATTCATTTCACCCTGAAAGACCGATCAAATATAAAAAAGTCAATGCTTCCGTAAAAGTGTATGTATGGGAATTGCCTGTGCGGATTTTCCATTGGGTCAACATGTTAGCCATTATTTTATTAATGATAACAGGAATTTACATTGGGAAACCATTTGTAAGTGCTTCTGTTCCTGAAGAGGCTTATTACTCCAATTTCATGGGCTGGGCAAGATATATTCACTTTTTCTCAGCATTCATTTTCACGGCAAACATTCTATATCGTTATTATTGGGTTTTTAAAGGGAATAAGTATGCATCGTCAAATCCGTTAAGGGTTCTTTTTTGGAAAGAAGTATTTGAAACGGTGAAATTCTATTTATTCCTAAAAAATAAAAAGCCACACTATGCTGGACATAACCCGTTGGCACAGCTTAGCTATTGGATTTTTCAAGGATTTGGTTCGTTAATTATTATTTTCACAGGATTCTATATGTATTTTGAACCACAGCTGCAATCCATTTGGGCGAAACTTTTTGCTTGGGTGCCGTATATTTTCGGTAATAGCTATAGTATCCGGTCTTGGCATCATCTGACGGCATGGGCTTTTATGCTGTTTATTCTCATTCATGTATATATGGTTTTACGTGATGATTACCTAGAGCGCAATGGAGAAGTTTCATCGATGTTTACCGGGTACAAGACAGAGCCAAAAAAAGTAGTTGGTGGGAAAAATGCTAAAAAGAAATGAAGATAAAAAAATAACAGTTTTAGGTATTGGCAACACCCTCTTCTCGGATGAGGGTGTTGGCATTCATCTTTTGCCGATTTTAGTGGAAGAGTTTAAAGATGACGAAAATATTGAGATTATTGAAGGTTTGACAGACGGGATGAGATTATTGGGTCCTGTTGAGGATGCAGAAAACTTGATTATCATCGATGCCATTAATGCCGGGAGGGAGCCTGGTACGATTATTTCCTTAAAAGGTGACGAAATTCCTGCTTATTTTGGTATAAAGATGTCCATTCATCAACTAGGATTCCAGGAAGTATTGCTGGCAGCCAAAATGCGTGAACGGTATCCAAAACAAATTGCCATGATTGGGATGCAGCCTGCATCTTTAAAACTGGGGATAGAATTAACGGATACAAATCGCACAAAATTGCCTGACCTTGCAAAAGCGGTCATTGATCAAGTCAACGCCTGGAGGTTTGCAGAATGTACCGAAAAGAATTTTTAAAAGAAATGGGTACAAGTTTATTTCAAACAATGAAAAACGTCTACGAACCTTTCATTCATGATGACTTACAAAAAGTTGAAGAAGTGATGGACCAGACATTAGGCATTAAATGGGTTCCGCTTATGAGTTCAGATGATTCCAGCTCAAAGCTGGAAATGAAATTTATTAACGGAAGTCCAATAATGGTTATTCGTGACGGAGCGAACATACATGTCTTGAGTGGTATTTGTCATGAATGTTCGAATATTATAACCGTTACAACACTATATTCAACTGGGAAATGTTTCAATTGCGAGAAAGAATATAATTTTAAAACAAAACAAGGAGATCTATCTTTAAAGACAATACCCGTAAAAAAGAAGGACCATGTGATTTACATTGGATTTGATAAGGAAAAGAAACTAGGTGGTTTCAGTGCATGAAATGGCCCTAATGGGGGATATCCTTCAGCTCGTTCAGGAAGATTCAGCCAAGCATGAGATTCACAAAGTCGAGAAAGTGGAATTAATTGTCGGTGAGATCTCAAATACATTGCCGGATGCACTGCAAATGGCCTTTGATATTTTCCGCGATCAGAACTTGCATTTGTTTTCACCTAATGCGCAATTAATCATTCATATTGAGTCGGCCAAAGCAGTATGTGTGATTTGCGGGGAGGAATATCATCCTACTCAAAAAATCGCTTTATGCCCGAATTGTAAAATTCCTTCTGGAAAAGTATTGGAGGGAGAAACATTTCAGATTTTATCATACGAAGGGAGTAACGAACAATGAAGGTTATGGTAAGAGCAGATGTATTAACGAATAACAATATAGCAGCAGACTTTAACCGAGAACTTTTTCAGAAAACAAAAACGCTCGTCATCAATTTAATGAGCTCACCTGGCGCAGGAAAAACTACATTGCTTGAGGAAACGGTCAGAGCACTATCAGGTAAGTACCGCATTGCGGTAATTGAAGGGGACTTGGCTACGGAAAGAGATGCTGACAGAATCCGGGCAATGGGAGCCAAGGCAGTACAAATTAATACACACGGCGGCTGTCATCTTGATGCGCGAATGGTAGCAGCTTGCGTAGGGGAATTTGATCTGGAAGAAATTGATTTGCTCTTTATCGAAAATGTGGGCAACTTGGTTTGTCCATCAGGTTATGATTTGGGACAGAATCATAAAGTAGCAGTTCTTAGCGTACCGGAAGGAAATGATAAAATTCCAAAGTATCCGCAAATGTTCATGCGAACTGAGCTGGTGCTTTTAAATAAAACTGATTTGCTCCCATATCTTGACTTTAACGTTGATGAAGCTGTAAGAGACCTGTCGGAAATCAATCCGCAGTCGAAATTAATTCCGCTTTCAGCCAAAACAAATGAGGGCTTACAAGATTGGTTTTCCTGGATTAAAGAGGCATACCGACAATGCGTACAGCAGTAAAAATTACCATTAGAGGCCGAGTTCAAGGTGTTGGGTTTCGTCCGTTTGTTTTTAGATTAGCACAAGATTCCCATTTAAATGGAACTGTACAAAATAATATGGATGGAGTAAAGATTCAGCTTGAAGGGGAAACGAACCGAGTCAAGAACTTTATAGCGGACATAAGAAAGAAGGAATATCGATGTGTGTTGGGGTACCAGCAAAAGTCGTAAAGAAAATGGAATATAGTGCCACTGTTGATGTGCTGGGTTCACAAACAACAGTGGGGATAATTTTTGTATCGGAAGTAGAGATTGGAGATTATGTGATCGTTCATGCAGGCCAGGCCATGAGCATTGTGGACGAGGATTATGCAAGAGAAAGTGTGGAAGAATGGAGGAAACTCGTTGATGCTCGAAATTCTGAAACAATCTAACAATCCGGAAATCTGCAAGCCACTAGTCGAAAAGGTTATTGAGAAAGCGAAAGAATTTCAATTGAGATTTGGGCGCAATCCTGCCTTCATGGAGGTTTGCGGCTCCCATACAATGGCGCTTGCCCGTACAGGAATAAAGCAGGCTTTAAAAGAGTACGTGAATTTGATTTCAGGACCAGGTTGTCCGGTATGCGTTACGGATCAAAGATCGATTGATGCGATGATCGCCTTGGCAGAAGGGGAGAATCGAATTATTTGCACTTTTGGAGATATGATGAGGGTTCCCGGTTCCGAAAAGACACTGCTCGATTCGAAAATAGCCGGGAAGGATATTCGTGTTTTATATTCTCCGGTTGAGGCGGTAAAGGTTGCAGAGGAAAATCCGAATAAAGAGGTGATTTTCCTTGGAATTGGCTTTGAAACGACCATTCCAATCATGGCCCTTATGGTTGGAGAAGCAGAAAAACGGGCTGTCAAAAACTTTTCGATTTGGATGGCGACAAAGCTGGTTGAACCAGTGCTTCGCTATTTATTAGACAGCGGGGATGTCCAGTTGGACGGTTTTTTACTTCCCGGCCATGTTTCCATTGTACTTGGGGAGGATTCCTACCGTTATTTAGTAGATGAATATCAAATTTCCGGAGTAATTACAGGCTTTGAGACAGCTGAATTACTTTCAGGCATATACAAGCTAAGTGATCTGGCTATGCAAGGTCATGTTTCCATTGAAAACAACCATCCTTCTGTTGTCAGTAAAACCGGCAATCAGGTGAGTCAGGAGTGGATGGCAAAATATTTAATCGAGTGTGATGAGGTATGGCGGGGAATCGGCGTAATTCCTAAAAGTGGACTTGATTTGAAGCCGGAATATGATCAGTATAATGCGAAAAAAATTTTTACCGTCACAGTTGGAGTGCCGAAAAAAACGAAATGCCGCTGCGGTGAAGTCATTCGCGGACTTATTTCCCCTAATGAGTGCCCGCTGTTTGGCAAAGCGTGTCATCCGATGAACCCAATTGGACCATGTATGGTTTCTTCAGAAGGCAGCTGCTCTGCTTATTATCACTACATGAGGGAGAGTATTTAATGGAGAAACTTATTAGCTTAGCACACGGTGATGGGGGAGAATTAAGTCATCGGCTCATTTGTGATGTGTTTATAGACGCATTTGGCGATAACAATACTCCGTTATTCGATGCAGCAGCATTAACAATTCCCACCGGGAAAATTGCTGTAACGACGGATTCGTTTGTGATTAAACCAATTTTTTTCCCTGGAGGTTCCATTGGGAAATTGGCTGTTGCCGGAACAGTCAATGACCTTGCCGTAAGCGGGGCAAGGCCTGTCTACTTAACATGCGGCTTTATAATTGAAGAAGGCTTTCCAATTGCCGAGTTGAGAAAAGTCGTTGCAGATATGGTAAACGAAGCGAAGAAAACAGGCGTTAAGATTGTAGCCGGAGATACCAAAGTGGTGGAATGCGGCAGTGCAGACGGTGTGTATATTAATACAACTGGGATCGGTATATATGATAAGAATGCTGGATGTAGCCTTGCTTTTACAGAGGGAGATGCAATTATTGTTTCCGGTTCGATTGGTGACCATGGTGTTGCAGTACTTACGGCTCGAGGAGAATTAGGAATACATAGCCCCATTGAAAGCGATTGTGCATCGTTAAATCACATGCTTGGAAAGGTTTTAGCGTCAACTGATGGCGTACGGATCATGAGGGATCCCACTAGAGGAGGTCTTGCGACCACTCTTGTGGAAATTGCCGAGGATTTTCATTTAACAATGAAAATCAATGAATCAGACCTTCCTGTTAAAGCGGAAGTCCATGGAGTTTGTGACTTATTAGGTTTTGACCCGTTATATCTTGCCAATGAGGGAAAAGCTATTTTGATCGTTGCGGCAGAGGAAAAAGATAAAGTGATAGACATTTTGCGAGAGTTCCCTGAAGGCAAAGATGCAGTTGTTATCGGCACTATTATCGCCAAAAACAAAGGCCAGCTCCTATTAGAAACACCACTCGGCTCAAAACGGCTCCTCACAAGATTATCGGGCACCATGTTTCCCCGAATATGTTAGCATTGGGGACGGTGTATGGTAACAATAATGCCATTTAAATCGATTGGCATTGGTTCTTAAATAGGTTTGAGGGGGATTTTCTTTCCCCCAGGATTTCCAAAAAAGTACAATGGCAATGGACTACTCCAAAAAATATTTAGGAGTGTTTGTAAAATAAATAGAGGAGTGATTATGTATGTTATCGAATATTGGAATTCCTGGTTTAATAATGATTATCATTTTAGCCCTGATTATCTTTGGCCCGAAAAAATTGCCAGAACTTGGGCGTGCTGCAGGGCAAACGCTGAGGGAATTTAAAAATTCCACTGCCGGCCTGATTGAAGAAGTAAAAGAAAATCCTTCCGAAACAAATAAATCAGAAAAAGAAACAAAATCTATTTAATTAAGAAAAAATTGAATTGCAGCGGTCAGTGACTTAGGATACCGAGGTCAGTCCCCAACTCAAGTAACGCGTAATGAGGCGGGGGACTGACCCCATAGTTTTTTCTTTTTTGTGTATAGAATAGTGGACAATTATATGATCGTGGTGATTTCTTCAGCTGAAAATAGTGCTTTGTTGAATAGGATGAATTCAAAGAAAATATATAACCAAAATAAACTTAGGGTTGACAATTGATTCTATTCGTTTTTAATATAAGTTATACCGACTGTCGGTCTGATTCATGATTATAATTAGGGGAGGTCCATAATGTCAAATAATTTGCATAAAAACGCAAGCTTCCAACATATTTTGGATACAACAGAACAATTAATAAAGGAAAAAGGCTGCAGACATACCACTTTACAGGATATTATTGAAAGAACGGGTTTGTCCAAAGGAGCAATTTATCACTACGTTTCCGGAAAGGATGAACTATTTGGCTTGGTGCTTAAAGCGAAAATGGAGCAAATGGATACCAATTTTCATGGGGTGGTTGAAAGAACATCACCAAAGGATGCTGTCCTTCCGACACAATTTATTGCAGGAGGAATGGCAGCACAAACAGAAGGTCACGATGTCACAAGTAAAATCTTCACTTACTTACTGGGGCAAATTGACAATCCAAAAGTAGAGTCGCTCCTTAATGAGATTTACGGCTTTTCTTTGAACACGGCCAAGAGTTGGATTCAAACTGGACAAAAAGCTGGGGCTATTCCTGAAGAAATCAATGCCGAAAAAATGGCTGCCCTTTTTATGGTGTTTACTTATGGACTAAGGGTGCAAAATATTATATCGAAAAATGCAGGACCGCAAATACAGATAGATGACATTTTAAAGGTTTTGTTGCGCTCACTTCAATGAAATTTATTTTTAATAAAAATTTCCAATTTTTCTATTGACGAACCGACTGACGGTATGTATGATTAAAACATAAACAGACCGACGGTTGGTTTGTGAATAAAACTGTTACTATAAGATGATATACTAACCTATTCAAAGAATTGATCTAATTTATTTTGAAAAGGTATTTTTTTGAACTATAATAAACCGACGGTCGGTTTTGCAGATAGCTGCTGTTTTTTGATGACAAATCTTTTGAAGAATTAGGGAGGGGTTTAGTGCCGCATCACATTCCATTTGGGTTTCATGGCATGTTTACGGAAGAGCTGTTTATTAAAGCAACTTACCAAAGACCGGAGTGAAAAAATATGAACATTGAAGTGGCCACAACCAATCAACTTAAACTGATAAAATCGTTGTATTCTGCTGTTACCAGCCATCTGAGGGAAAATGGCGTCGACCAGTGGGATCGGTTTTACCCAAACCGATGGGTCATTGGGAAAAACTTGAAAGAGGGTCATATCCATGCCATTTTTAATGAAGGAATTTGCATAGGTGTCGTGGTCGTGAACCAAGACCAAAGTTCCAAATATTCTGGTCTTCCATGGCGTGATCTAAAAGGAAGACCTGCGGTAATCCATCGTTTAGCAGTTCATCCTGAATCGCAGGGAAAAGGAATTGGAAAGAGGTTGCTTCAACACGCAGAGGCATTAGCAAGATCCAATGGATACACAAGTATTCGGTTGGATGCTTATTCTGCTAACACGAATGCGATTAGGATGTATGAAAGGGCTGGATATTCTCCTGTTGGGCAAATCCAATTCCCATTACGTAAGCATCCATTTCAGTGTTTCGAAAAAAATTTTATAGACGAATAGTCTTCGAATATCATAAAATCGTTTTAGAAAATAATTCCAAATAAACCAAGAGGTGGGGTTAAGGATGAACCAAGCAAGTTCAATCTCGAAAAAAGAAATTATTAGAGGGATTATTATTACACTTTTGATAAATGGTGCGCTTCCATTCATTGTATACGAACTCCTAAGGTCACATATGTCAAGTATAGCGGCACTGTCGATTGCGACGATGATCCCTTTGATTGATAATCTACTCAGTCTGTTGAAAAAAAGAAGTCTGGATGTATTTGCCGTATTTATGCTCATTAGCTTCCTCCTTGGGATCATAACGGTAAGTATCGGAGGAAGTGAACGTCTACTCTTAATTCGGGAATCGTTTGTAACTGGCATCTTGGGCATCATTTTCCTTGTTTCACTGCTATTTCCTAGACCATTAATTTTCTACTTTGCTATTCGTTTCACGGTTGGAGATGATCCGAAGCAAGCAACTTCCTTTGCTGCTAATTGGCAATACGCTTACTTTCGGTTTGTCTTACGGTTAATCACCATCGTTTGGGGTTTAGCATTAATTGGTGAAGCAGCAGTGCGAACCATTCTTGTCTTTAAATTATCGGTGGGCCAATTTTTAGCGATCTCCAATTTCGTCATGTACGGATTTATTGGAATTGCTATCCTCTTTACCGTTGTTTATCGAAAACATTCGCAAAAGCGATTCAAGGAAATCATCTCAAACGGAAAACTAGCTTAAAAAATCTAAATTTTCTAAATTTACAAGTTGCTAATGAAGCGTATCAATAGTTTTTGTTCATAGAGGAGGAAAATTATGCTCAAAAAGAAAGTAATTTTGCCGGTTATTTATGTATTTGCGTATTTATTTACTTTTTATATTGTAATTCAATACATCGTCTTTAAGCCTTCACAGGCGGGGGTTGTTTCTTCTAAGCTGCAGGATCCTAATTTTCCGTATGCCATTTGGAAGCTGTTCTTCTTTCCGCATATTCTGCTAGGTGTCATAGCATTATTAATTGGAGCTTATCAATTAACGAACAAGAGCCGCCAAAATCGAAAGGTGCATCGTTTTCTGGGCCGTATTTATGGCCTTTCGATTCTTATAAATGTCCTCGTTGTCCCATATATTTCGCTGTTTGCGACAGGCGGGGTCCCGTCAACAATTGCCTTCCTTGTCACTGATGTTTGTTGGCTTCTGACAACAGCTACAGCCATCGTCTATATCAGGCGTAACAACGTAGCGAAGCATCGAGAATGGATGCTTCGGAGCTATGCAATCACCTTTGTCTTTGTCACCTTCCGAATTTTTCTTTTGATCATACAGGTTCTGATGCATGCTCCCCTAAGTGTCTCGTTCTCGCTCTCGGTGTACCTCTCCATTTTGATCAATTTATTTATCACCCAAGTCTATCTCAATAAACGAACTCGGAGTGGATCAGTAGAAAAGACGATAGGAAAAATCTATTAATGAAAAATATCAGTGCCTGAAACCGTAGGAAGACACTATTTCCATGATTGTCTTCCTGTGGGATCAGGCACTATTTTTCCTGAAACGGTCTACCTCAGTGGGGGGAGTTGACGATATGTGGTAATATGTGAATAAATATACCTTAATCGGGGGTGATAAAATGAGTAAGGTTTTGTCTTCAGAGGAACTCATGAGGTACATTAATAATATGGATCGTGAAAATTCTGTTGTTCAATTTTCTATCCCTGGTAAAGGGAGGTTTACTCTAGTTCTTCAAGAGGAAGACGATCATTCAATAGAAGCTGATGTAAAGAAACAACCTCAACTTGAAATAATGTTTAAAGAAAGTGCAGAACAATACAAGAATGGACATGGAATTACCACATCAGATCCTTTAAAGTCGCTTTCGGTAAAGGATTTCAGGTAATGGAAACCCGTAATGAAATTTGAACTCCCGCTGTGAGAGAGAAACTTATTGGATTTAGAAGTTCAAGATTTACACCAGAAGAAACTTTTGATTTTATTTCTCAACTTGTATAAGAAATAGAGGAGATATTAAAGAATCCACTTGTTGGAAAAGTCTATACTGAGGAATTTGGAAAATACAAAGGAATCTCAAGAATTGTTATTAAGAAGTTCCAAATTTATTTTAAACAAGATGATAATAACATTGTTATTATTGCGTTATTGCGTTTTTATTTCCAGGTGAGAATAAACAGCCACAATTTTAAATAAAGATTATAATTAAAGCACAATCCAATTCTGTATTATAGCATTTGTACTGTTTTGCATTGAACATTATATTAGAAAGCTTCAGCACCCCCATGTAATGCCAAAAAGACTCTACCCAGTTGGAGTATAGGAATAAAAGAGTATCTTTTTTAAAATATTAATACACTCACGAATGTTTATAAATCAGCATTTGTGAGTGTTTTTTTGTAGAGGAAAATACTGGAATGAAGCGATTCATCATATTAAAAATGGAATTTAAAAAGCTATTTAGTAGAAAGATATTGTTAATAAAAAATATATGAGTTTTGAGGAAAAATAATTAGCATCTTTCGATTAAATTCTTATCAATTGTTTTAGCCAGATAGTTATAAATATAGCTCACGGTAAAAAAGGGGGCCTATGTGTGTATAATGTGAAAAATAAAAAGGCTTTAAGACTTGATGCCGTTACATTTTCAGACTTAGGAATGCAGGAAAGCGACATAGAGGAAATTTTAAGAAGTAGTATTGATATGCTCTGTGAAGATGAAGAATCCATGCTCATCGTTGGCAGACAAGTAAGGAATGAAAAGAACGGTAGAAGTGACCTTACAGCTGTGGATAACAATGGTAATATTGTTCTAATTGAAATCAAACGGGATCGAAAAGATATCGAAAACCGCAAAGAGGCTTGAATTTCAGGCAATACGCTATGCGGCAAGTTATGCCACTATTAATAGCGTGGATCTCGTGAAAAGGGTTTATGCTCCCTACATAGAAAAGTACCAATCGGAATTTGAACTTGGAGAGTTGACATCTTATGAACTTGGACCCCGAAAGTTGAATAAGTTTTTACGGACCAACAATGGTGAAAAAGATTTCAACAAAAAGCAGAAGATTATTCTTGTTGCATCAGATTATGATGAACAAACTCTCTCTGCAGTGGCTTGGTTAAATAGTAACAAGGTAGACATCTGTTGCTTTAAATTAACACCATATAAAATTGGCGGCGAGATTTACTTAAATACTGAAAAATTACTACCCCCTACAAATTACGATAATTTTTATGTAAATTTAATGGACAAAACTTCTTCAGTTTTAAAAACAACGAATAGCACAAATACACGCAGAGTGCTGCCCAAAATAGATGCTTTGCTGGACTGGGGTGTTGTAAAAGAAGGGGATATTATTGTTCCGAAAGACCGATATGGTGAAGGAATATTATTGAGTAATGGAAATATCTCAGTTGGTGGGAAAGAAACTTCCTTGCAAATTTGGCTTAAAGAGATTTATGGATGGTCAAGTATTCAGACATACGCCTTTGCAGTACATAAAGAAAGCGGAAAAACTCTTTCACAGCTTCGTGAGGAATATATGAATGATCTGGCTACTGAAGTTGTCTCTGAAACCTGAAAAGGAATATCAAATAATAGCATATAAGTTACACATTAAGGCACTTCCACTGGTCAGCATCCGTTCTTTTTCTGAGTGAATATTTATGGGAATTGATGTATAATAAAGGAAATAAGAATTCTAGAAAAAAGAGTAGCATCCCAGACTATCATCGTTATGGGATACTACTCTTTTTTGTTCTATTTTGAAAAACTTTACTAAATTAGGAGGGAATTGGTATGTTAGGTCATTTCGGATTTTCATATGTAGGTCTAATCTATTTATTGATGTTATGGATTCCAAATGCCATATGGAGTAAGAATAAACCAATAGACTACAACACTACTAATGAAAATAAATTATTATTATTGTTCGAGCGTGTTGGTCAAGTATGCTGTACAGTAAGTATACTGATTTTTAGCGATTTCAATATTGCGGTATTTTCAACATGGAGTTTGTGGCTAATAGCTTCATGTTTTTTGATGATTTTATATGAAATTAGTTGGATTAGATATTTTAAAAATGAGCACACCGAAAGAAACTTTTATCGCAGTTTATGCGGCATTTCGGTACCTGGCGCGAGTTTACCTGTAATCGCTTTTCTCCTATTGGGTATTTATGGTAAAGTTATTTGGCTGATTGCTTCTGCAGTCATAATTGGAATAGGACACATAGGTATACACATTCAGCATTTAAAAACGATACACGGAATTTAGTAGCTTGTGAAAAAATATTAGTAGGGGGTGCGATGGAGTTGTTAGCCAGAGAGTCAGTTAATCAAAATGCTGATGCGGTAATGGTGAAGACAGGGATTTTTTAGAGGCAGGATAGAAAAGCTGGCATTATAATGAGAGATTTTGTTAAACGAGGTGTGTTTTTATGAATGATAAGAAAATCCACGACCGTCTGGAAATCTTTAATGTAAAACAGACATCAATTGGCTTAATAATTGGTATCATATTTGTTCATATCATTTTTACGACCGTCATGAATCTCATCATGTTTAAAAATGGATATTTTGGGCCAATTATCAAAATGTTGAATGGGTGGGTAAATGCCACTTTAGCCGCAAATTTCATTGGAATTTTATTCGAAGTAGTGATAATTTTGATAATCATTGGCCGCTTGTCCCCAAGGGATTTGGGAATTAAAAGGGAGAAGTTGTTATCAGGGTTTTTGGGCACTCTGCTATTCTGGCTCATCATCAATATTTTCCTATTTCTTATCGCTATGCTTACTAACATAAAATTAAAGTTTAATAATGAAATTGTATCAAATCCAAATATGGTTTTCGGTACTTTATTTGGTCAGCTTTTTGGAAATGCATTGTTAGAAGAAATAGTATTTCGGGGCTTTTTGTTCGTTCAAATCTATTTATTATTAACGAAAATAAAGAAAGAAAAAGTTCGTATTCTGGGGTCGGTTCTCCTTTCACAATTTATTTTTGCAATCATCCACATACCAAACCGCATCTATAGTGGACTTGTTGGAGTGGAATACTTTTTTGATTTCATTCAACTAGTCATTATTGGCATTATTTTATCCTATATTTATTTTGCAACAAGAAATATATTTTTCGTCATTGGAATCCATTCATTGATTAATTATCAGCCGATGCTATGGAATAGTAACTTTTCCAAAATTTTGATATTAATTTGTTTTTTAATACTGCCCTTCATTTTAATTTTGATGAAAAGAAAAAAGGAATTAAGCCAATCAACAACACATATTTGATTTCTAAAGAGAATGTTAGTGATTATTAAAAAATAAAAACTATTTAAAGAGATTAAAAAAAGTAAAAAATAAAGCCCTTGATGAAGAGAGGTCTTCCAGGGCTTTCAACAAATTATGGGGGTTTTGATAATGCTGTATTAATACATGAATCTTAATAAACTCTTCATTTTACCTATTCTTTTTCTTTTAGTTCCCTTAATTTATAAGTTGTGCCTCTCCAAACGATGCCTCCGCGTTTAAAGGTAAGAAGGCTTGCACGTAGAATCGAAAAAATAAAAAGGAAGGCTGTTAGCGGCAGAACGAAAAAATAGGCAGGAGAAAAAAGGGACATTCTCCTAATAATTAGTATATAGAGAATGCCATTGCCTACTATATTTCCAAAACTCAAAAGAGCCAAGCTCTTGTTTGTAGAGAAAATGGTGATAAAGGGAAGAATATGGCCAACAAAGATCCCAAAGAGCGAAAAAAACACCATGCTGATTCGATAATTCAGTCCGGCAAATGTATTTTTTTCCAGACCAACAAAGGCTTCTTTTAAACTTCCGTACCACTCGACCTCCATTAGCGTAAGAGCGGTAACAATCCTTTGTTTGTAGCCTTCCTTTTTCATTTTCATTCCCAGCTGAAGGTCATCATCCGGCCGCATTCGAACTCTTTCATGTGTTCCAAACCAATCATAAGCTTCCTTTTTTACAAGAATAAAGGCACCAATTCCCGTTCCAATCTTCGATTTTGGATCATTGGCCATCCAAGGCCGTTTGAAATAGGAAAAACCCATCAGAAAAAAGGCAATAAAGGATTTCAACCAAAAACCGTGTGCGTTTAAATTGGGTGCAGCCGTTAAAAAATCAAGCTGATGCCTCTCAAAATAATGGAGTGCCTTTGCGAACGCCTCCGGTTCATATTTAATATCTGCATCAGTAAACAACAACCGCTCTCCCATTGCCATCTTCGAACCTGTGTACAAGGCGTGATTTTTCCCAAGCCATCCTTCAGGTAAATCATGTATATGGACAACCTTAATTCTTGGATCTTCCTTTTGTAACTCATCCATCATTTGGCCAGTAAGATCGGTAGAGCGGTCGTTGACGAGGATCCACTCCACCTGCTGGTAGGTTTGTTTCAGTTGGCTGAGGATGCTGACTTTAATTTGTTTTTCCTCATCACGGGCTGCTACAATGACAGATAAGACGGGACCCTTCGAAAGATTAGGTTCCTCCTCAAGAGAATCCAATTTGTGCAAACCGCGTGCTGCATCAAGAATAAAAATAGCCCAAACAACCAGACCCAATAAAAATAAAACCGTCAGCATAACCTACACTTCCTTTTATGGAACTGGACCATCTTGTAGATTATAACCATAAATTTTATTTACTGTCACGCTAAAAAAATAAGCAGGTGATTGACCGAATAAATGTCCAATATTTCTTTTGGAATTCCAACAGTAAAGAAGAAGTACACAATAAAATTAACAAAAAATTTTGTATTTTCCCCTTTGTTTGCATGGTATGATTTTCCTATAAGGTAGTTTTTTGAAGGAAAACTTAAAGTAGAAAACATACGCAACAAATACAAAAATAGATGGAAAGGGGAGAGAAAGATTGAATTTAAAGGAAACACTCGTACTATTAAATAAAGTTGTGAATGAGAATAAGGAACTAATTAAAAATGAGGAATCAACAAAACAATTTTTAATATTACCTCTTCTAAGTGGACTTGGCTATGATGTATACAACCCCAAAGAAGTAACCCCAGAATTCACTGCGGATTTTTATAAAAATAAAGAAAAAGTAGATTATGCAATTTACATAAATGGTACACCTAAAATCTTTGTTGAAGCCAAATCTATTACCACCAAAATTAATAAAAATGCTCCTCAATTAAGTAGATACTTTAGCACATTCCCAAGTGTACGTTTGGGTGTTTTAACCAATGGGTTAGAATATCATTTTTTCACTGATTTAAGTAATGCCAATATTATGGATTCTAAGCCATTTTTTATATTTAATATAGAAACCTATAATGATGAGGACTTTAATAACCTAATCAAATTTACTAAAAACCTATATGATTATGAAAGTATAAAGATTTTAGCTGAATCTCTTATTTACCATCAATCTTTTAAGACTGTAATCAAAGAGATTTTTGAAAGCCCTAATGATGATTTTATTAAATTCGTGATTAAAGAACGGTTTAATTTTAAAGTTACACAGCAATTTATCAATAATGCTCGTCCCTTGATTCAAAAATGCATACAGGAAGCAATCGCTGAGATGATAAGTGAAAAATTAGATAATTACATACCGGAACAAGGCATTCTGGAAGCAGCAGCAAACGATGTACTGACTGAAGAAGATAAAAAGATTTACTATACTCAACAGGAATTAGATTCGTTAGGCACTTTTGAAGAGTTTGAAGGAGTTAAAGTAGTACTTCCAAACACGGAAACTTATAAAAAGTTATTAAAATTGTCACCGGAAGAGTATTCTGTTGAAAAAGGAAATCCTTTGAGTGATTTTTTTGTATCCTCCGTACTTTTACAAGGAAGTACAATTGTAGGCTATTTAATTGGCCAATACTATAATCACCAAAATGACACTACCTTATATACGGTCAAGTCCAATAAAATTTCTAATTTTTTAGAAAAAAATTCGGTAGTAAAACAAACGGGTTTTATTAATGCGAGGCTGGGTCTAAGAACCAACAAACTAACTAATGAAAAAACATACTATTTAAAGAGTTGTTTAACCAATCTTTCATTTAGGGATATTCCAAATCTAATCAGTAAGATTGAGAATATTAATGAATTTTTTCATACCATTCAATAAGTTTATTTTATACGCCGACCGTTTTAGATCTCTAAAACTGAAGAGTTATATCGAGGGGTAGAATGAAGAAGTAACGATGCTAATATGCTCAAAGGAAGCACCTAAGTTTGTTCGATAATCGAAAATCAGTGCCTGACACAGTAAAAAGACATTTTTTTAAATTTGTCTTTCTTTGGTGTCAGGCACTTTTTTTACTTTTTTTAAAAAAATAATTTATAATACTTGATTCGTACTATTAGAAAAATAATTCAATCAAATACTATAATAGTGATTATGATTTCATCAATTGGATAGGAAGGATTACACGGTGCACAATCAAGCGAAGCAATATCAGTTATTGTTTGAATTTGCCGATCGGCAAGGGCGAAAGAGTCCGCTTTTATTTGAAGATCCTGTTGAAATAATTGAGGCGTATTCTATTGAAGAAGTAAAACCGAGGCTGGAGAAAATTCAGGCATCCGTTCAATCGGGGTATTATGCCGCCGGATATATCTCATATGAAGCGGCTCCCGCATTTGATCAAGCTTATGCCGTACACTCGGGAACCAAAATGCCGCTTTTATGGTTTGGGCTATTTAAGCACCCATTAAGAGTGCAGGAAACAAAAGAAGAGAAACGGTTTACGGTGGGGGAATGGCTGCCGGATACGACTTTTAAACAATATCGATCCGATATTTTGTCCATAAAAGATGCCATCGAAAGGGGAGACACTTATCAGGTAAACTATACCATTCGGCTTCATTCCCGTTTCACAGGAGAGGATTTGGGCTTTTACCGACAGCTTTCCAAAGCTCAGGCAGCAAACTACAGTGCTTACCTGAATATAGGAAAATACCGCATCCTTTCCGCATCGCCGGAGTTATTTTTCCATTGGAAGGATGGAGAAATCACTACTCGTCCGATGAAAGGGACATGCAAGCGGGGAAAATTTCTCGAAGAGGATGAAAAGAGAGCGGATTGGCTGTTTCATTCGGAAAAAAGCGGGCGGAAAATGTTATGATTGTAGATTTATTGCGGAACGATCTTGGCAGTGTGGCAGTTACCGGAACCGTTAAGGTTGACAGTCTGTATGAGATCGAAAAGTATCCGACGGTTTTGCAAATGACTTCTACTGTTACAGCAAAAACCAACCCGGGTACGACGCTGCTGGATGTGTTTACCGCCCTTTTTCCTTGTGGGTCGATCACCGGAGCTCCCAAAATTAGTACCATGAAAATCATTCATTCTTTGGAAGCTTCACCGCGAGAGGTTTATTGCGGTGCAATCGGCTACATCACCCCGGAAAATGAAGCGATGTTTAATGTACCAATTCGTACCGTTGTCATTGATTCGGAAAACGGGGAAGCGGAATATGGTGTGGGCGGCGGCATTACCTGGGATTCCGAAATCGGGGATGAATATGAGGAAGCTCAAACGAAAGCAATGCTGCTGACATCCTCCTTCCCTGATTTTGAGCTGCTGGAGAGCCTGCGGCTGGAAAACGGCGGATATGATCTGTTGGACAGGCATTTGCAGCGGCTGCAAAAATCTGCCGCTTACTTCGGCATTCCCATTTCGGAACCAGACATTCGGAAAAAGCTGACACGATATGCGCAAAACCACCCTAACAGACTTGAAAAGGTCAGGCTTGTCGTGAATAAAGAAGGTCAAGTGTTAATCGAAGGTGGTCCTGTTACCCCCGTTAAAGATGTCCAGCCGATTTGTCTAGCGAAGACTCCCATTTCGAAAGAAAATCGTTTTCTCTATCATAAAACAACGTATCGGGAGGTCTATGAGCATCATCGACCGCAGGATTGCGATTTTTTTGATGTTTTACTCTGGAATGAAGCAGGTGAACTGACGGAGTTTACCATCGGCAATCTTGTCGTTGAGATCGACGGCAAGCTGTTTACACCACCGGTTGCCTGTGGATTATTGGCAGGAACAATGCGAGAAGAACTTTTAGCGAAGGGGAAAATAAGCGAACGTAATCTGAGAAAGGAAGATCTCAATCAAGCTTCCG
Organism: Neobacillus sp. PS3-12; assembly: GCF_030915385.1. Lineage (GTDB taxonomy): Bacteria > Bacillota > Bacilli > Bacillales > Cytobacillaceae > JAEVLT01. The sequence continues at coordinate 4,776,857 of NZ_CP133268.1, forward strand.
GACTTTGGCTGATCAATAGTGTCCGCGGCTGGGTGCCGGTTTATTTAAAATAATAGTTAATAAAGAGAACCGAGTTTCGTATGCCTGTGAGTATATGCTCGGTTTTTTATTTGTCTGCTTTTTTAAGGATAAACTCCAGTTTATGAGTTGAAATTTTTTTAGGGTGCAGCAATTTAATGATATTTTTTTATAAATTTAATGACTGTTTGAACGACAGAGTCAACTTCACAATCCCGGCAAATGTGGTGCCTTGAAAGGGGGAGATAATGTAACTCTTTATCCTTTGATGAAGAAACAGAATAAATCAATTCTGAACTTCTTGGATCTACGGTCTCATCCTTTTGTCCATGAATGATACAAATCGGGAGAGAAATATGCTGGAAAATCCTTTTTGCCTGACGAACGATCTTATGAAATTGGAAAATATTATAAATAGGGGTAGAACGGATTATTAACGGACTTTTGTGAACCGTTTGACCAGACATTGAACGAACCTTTCTAGCTTGTTGTAAAAATTTTTCTAGCTTCATCCTTAATAAGTAGGGTGAAAGTACGTATACTGCAGGCGAAAGTAATACCAGTGTGGTTATTTGATAACGATACGCCATAATAGCAGCAATCATCGCTCCCATAGAAAACCCAATCATATGAACCACCTTGTTTTCTTCAATTGCATGAATAACAATTTTTTCGACCATTTGTATCCATTCCAACGCAGTAACTTTTTCCATTCTCTCATTGGAAATACTGTGTCCTGGTAGTAAAGGGGTTATTACTTCGTAACCTATTCGTTCTAAGGCATTTGCCAATGGATCTACTTCCCAGGGATTTCCTGTGAACCCATGAATAATGATACATAATTCTTGATTCATATAAAATGTCTCCTCTACCGTTGGTTGAATGTCGTATTTAGGGAATGATAGAAAAGCTGAAACATACAACTCAATCTTATATATCAAACCAAACTGTTTGTTTTACTCGATTGAATTCTCGTTAAGATTGATCAATTACTTTGCAAATCTGATTGTAGTTATAGTCTGCCGATGTAATCGGTGTATAATACTCAGTTATTCAACTGGAATCTTTTCATGGAATGCAGCATTTTTAATGTAACCTTTGAAAATCTTTAAGACTGAGGTGATTGGATATGTCTTTTATTATGGTAAACGATTGCAAACTTTATTTTACCGTTCAAGGGCAAGGGATACCCATCGTCTTTATCCATCCCCCGGTACTTACTCATCTTAATTTTGAGTACCAAATGAAGGAATTATCAATGTATTTCCGGGTTGTTACCTTTGATATTCGAGGGCATGGAAGAAGTTCATTTTCGAAAAAGCCTTTAACTTATCCTTTGATTGCGGAAGATATAGAACAATTATTGGATCATTTAAAAATTCAAAAAGCATTTATTTGCGGCTATTCTACTGGAGGAACTATTGCTCTTGAATTTTTAATGTCTAAAGCGGATCGAGCATGGGGTGGGATTGTAATAAGTGGTATGTCTGAAGTTAGTGATTGGTTTTTAAAAAATAAAATTGGATTAGCCATTACCCTTTCAAAATTAAAAGCTATTTCTGCTTTAGCTTTATCTACATCATGTACGAACACGAATACCAAATCTTCATTTTGGAAATTGTTTAAGGAAGAACGAACGGGTTCCGCCCAAAATATTGAACAATATTATAGGTACAGCTTGTCCTATAATTGTACAGATAAATTGGGAAAAATAAAAAGTCCCATTTTATTAATCTATGGACAAAAAGATCAAGTTTTTTATCGTTATGCAAAATTGTTGCATGACAAATTGCCCCTGAGTGAATTGAAATGGATCAATCAAGTCAAGCATCAACTACCGACGAAGGCTGCCTTTGAAATAAATGGTTTAATTAAGCAATTTATCAATACGTATAAGAAACAGTAAGTAATTAAAGAAACATGTACCTTTGAAAATTCCTCATATAGATATGGATTTAAAGCATAGTTTTAATTGGAAATTCTCATTTTGACGTCACATCACAGAATATATGAAGTCGAGATACATGAATAATCAGAAAGGAGAAATACCCATGGACGAAAAAGCATTTAATATCATCAATCAACTTTCTAACTTTCTGGACGTTGTTCTCCAATTGATTGGTTGATGATCTTTTTATCTAAAAAGATTCGTTATGTATTTATTTTTGTTATGATTTTTATGTGGTTTAGAAATGATTTTTATAAAAAAGTGTCTTGTAAAGTGATAACGTCTTCGATGTTTACTTTGTTTATTCATGCCTTGATTAAGTTGTTTTACTTTAAACCACGTCCGTTTACGAAACGACGGGTCGGCATACTCATTCCCTCAAAAAGGGATTCTCATTTCCAAGTAAACATACTCTGCTTGCATTTGCTGTATCTACTTCTATCTTTCTTTATGACCGTGTCCTTGGTTCAATTATGTGGGGAATATCAGCGCTAACCGGTTTCTCTCGTATTTGGGTAGGGCACCATTATCCATCTGATATTATCGGAAGTGCCTTTATTGCCTCCTTGACCAGCATAATTTTAGATAAAACTGCTGGGAAATACTCAATTATCACGCAGAGGGGTCTGAATGACATTCATGCTGAGTGACACTTTATGGTCTCCTAACTAGAAGCCAAAATAGGAGATATTCTATTTATATTTTTCAAGGCGTAAATAAAATAAATATGTTATTACGGAAAATAGCAGAATAGTCAAATAAGACTTGCTTCTATATTGGCATCAGACAGGTTTGGAAAAACTGTTACTACCATCGATTTAATGAAAAAGTATATGAACTGTTCAAAGAGATCAAAGATTAAGAGGGGAATGTCGGTTGAGTCGCATTCTGGAGGTATTAAAGGTTTCAACAAAAAAGTTGATTCCCTACGTTCGGGAAATCGACTTTTTTGGGCTGAAATTTGCTTCGCGAAACATATGAAACTTCGCATCTCCACTCATGTTTGATTAATATTAATTACCAGTTTAGCCCATAATGTAAAAAGAACTATTTAAAAATGAAGGATGAATTAATTTGGAAGATATTATTAGTTCGATTTTACGGACTGTTGTTTCCTATTTTGTCTTAATGACAGTGATGTTATGGATCGGCAAACAGGTAAACTCCCATACGAATTACTATAATTTTGCTTTGTCTGTAACGCTAGGTTCCTTTATTGCTAACATGGGGTTTGATACCAATCTACACTTCACCCCGATGTTAGCTTCCTTCCTTGCACTTATATTGATGTATTTTTTCTTTTCGCTTATCTCTGCAAAAAGTCGTCCTTTTCGAAGATGGTTATCAGGACAATCGACTGTCATTATTGATAAGGGAAAAATTTTAGAGGTAAATATGAAGAAAGTGAGGTTTACATTAGATGATTTAAACCAGCTGCTTAGGGAGCAAGGAATATTTGATATTTTTGAGGTGGAATATGCCATCTTAGAGGTTAGCGGCAATTTATCGATTATGAAGAAAACACAGTATCAAAATATAAGCAAAAAAGATTTTAACCCTAACAATTACAATCAAGAAATCATGCTTCCAATAGAACTCATTATGAATGGCTCGCTGGTTGAGAAGAATTTTAACAAAAATTATTCAAGGCAGTGGCTTTACCAGGAATTAAAAACAAGAAATTTGCAAATAAAAGATATTCAATATGCCCTTATTTCTTCAAATGGCAGTTTATTTATTGACCTATACGATGATCATTTACACTCACCTTTAGATGTGGAATAAAAATGGCTGTCAAAAATGACAGCTATTTTTTTAACCATTATTTTGAATATTTACAAGGGAACCCGTTACTAAAATGGCTGAAACATTAGTTGTATCCCAATAAACATGAATAGGATAGGCAATCAGGCCTAAACTGGATGATTAAATCTTTTTTTTTCAATAGAGTACTTTACTTAAAAAAAATAACAAAAAATGCTGAGCGGGAATGATATGGCTCAGCATTTTTATATAATTTGGCAATGGTCAATTATTCATTCGTCATAATGACTTTTATCGCACGTTCTTTGGCTGCATTGCCGAAAACTTCATAGGCTTTTTCGATGTCATTAAGAGAGAAATGATGGGTAATCAATTTCTCAGGATCAATTTTTTTAGCTTCCACAGATTTAAGGAGCATTGGCGTTGAATTTGTGCTGACAAGACCTGTTGTCAACGTAATATTGTGAATCCACAATTTTTCGATGTGAAGTTCAACGCTCTTCCCATGAACACCTACGTTTGCAATATGGCCGCCTGGTTTAATGATTGATTGGCAGATATCGAAGGTTGCCGGGATCCCAACAGCTTCAATAGCAACGTCCACACCTTTTCCACCTGTTAGTTCAAGCACACTTTGAATGGCATTGCCATCTCCGCTGTTGACTGTTTTTGTTGCTCCAAAGCTTTTTGCCAATTCCAGGCGATTATCATCAAGGTCAACCATGATAATTTCCGATGGTGAATAAAATTGCGATGTCAGCAATGCAGATAAGCCTACAGGGCCTGCACCAACAATCGCAATTGTATCACCAGGCTTGACTTGTCCATTTAGGACACCTATTTCAAATCCTGTTGGCAGGATATCACTTAACATAACAAGCGCATCGTCATCAATTCCTACAGGGGCATTGTATAAGCTGTTATCCGCATGTGGGATTCGGACATATTCGGCCTGCGTTCCGTCAATGAGATGGCCAAGAATCCAGCCTCCATCCTCACAATGGGCGTACAGACCTTTTTTGCAGTTTTCGCACTTGCCGCATGAGGTAATGCATGAGATCAATACTTTATCGCCGACTTTAAAGTTTTGCACTCCCGGCCCGACTTCTTCGACGATGCCGACACCTTCGTGTCCCAAGACTCTTCCATCAGTAACAGCAGGAACATCACCCTTCAGGATATGTAAATCAGAGCCGCAAATTGTTGTCTTTACAATTTTAACTACAGCGTCGGTAGGCTTCTGCACAGTTGGTTTAGGAATGTCTGTCCATTCTTTGCGGCCAGGCCCCCTGTATACAAGCGCTTTCATTTTTGTTTGTACTTTGCTTTCTTTTTCAAGTACTTCCATCGTAAATCCCTCCATTAGCTTTAGTGAAATAATAACTGAAAAGTACATTAAAAGCTGTCTAACGCTATAAATAACGGAACGTACGTTCAAAAAAGAGTAACACTATTCGGGTAATCCTTGCATTACAATGGTTCGTAAGGTCCTTACAACTCAATTATAAAACTAGTAAACATGATGTCAATAGTGTTTATCTTAAAAACTTCGAAAAAAATTCACAATTTATTTTTACCAAATAATTCTTTGCTTTATTAACGTTACTTAACTAAATAAGCTAATAGGTTAATTGATTTTCCGATATAAGGCATTTAAGGATATATTAAACAAATTCAAGTCGGATACAAGACAGGATTATATGTTTGAAATACAGAACTCGGATCAGAAATTTCTTGGCGGACTTCGCCCTATGGTTGAAAAAACTAACGGTTCTAAACGATATTACGATGCATTATTCTTGAATAATATAGTCTATAAAATGTACACAATCGGTATGTGGAAACAAGGAATGAAATACCCAATATACATCGAGGATAAACTAGTAATGCAATAGATGAAACCAACTTGGAAATTGGATGTATTTTAAGTCTATACATAGATCTTATGTATTACAGGAAAAACAATGAAATAGGTTACGGAAGTACAGAAGTGGACTATAAAAGTTTAAATAAAGGACTATTACCATTGTATGATCCGGATTTTGTTAAAAGAGTAACAGAAAAGTAGCTTAAGATGATTTTGTGGAAATGACTATAAAAGGAGCTCTCAGACTCTTTAAATTTTGTATTAATATTAATACTACCCCTAACATATTTACTTTAATACTAGCAACATTCTTGCGAAAACAGCCTATTCAATAAACCAGGTTCTTATTGAACTAACAGGTAGCTTTAATTAAACACGGGGTTGCGGTTACTGTAGTGGTCACCAGTTTTTAAGTATCAATCTTTAAAAGGGTTGAAAAAAAGGAGGGGTTACAACCATAGCTAGGCAACCTACCCAAAATGGGAGAGTTGCCTTCTGCTATTTCATTCTTATTTTAGATTACCTGGAACTGATTTCATGATCTTACTAGAGTTTTGGTTGTTAACTGGAGTTGTAGCTGGGCGTAATACACGCATGTCATTCACCACCTTTCAATATTGAATTATGATTGGATACTATTTTTCCAGATTAAGTTTAAGACCTTTTTAATATTTCGTTTTTCATAAGGACAAGGTCTTTCTCCGATTCTTCTTCTGAATAATGGACAGTGATTCCCTTGACATGCCGGTCTATAGAAGCACGATTGGCAAACTTCATCTGTTTCCTCCCCTGATGTTACCCAACTGGCGATTTTATCATAGTCGAGCTCCAGATTGCCATCCTCATGTATTTTTCCAACCTTATTAAACTCTTCATTCAGTGAGAGGGTGCATTTGTACAATTGTCCATCAGAACCGACTACTAAGGAGTGTGGTTTTGCTGCATAGCAAACCGATGCGGATGGCATCAATGTATCGGTGATCATGGAACTCATACTAAATCCCTCAGTTATCGCTTCATCCGTTAGTTCCCAAATCTTCTTGTTCGCCATAGTGCGGCTGCAAACAGGGAGGTCATCATCGTTTTTTCCGCCCCATTTCCCAACAGGTCGAAATAGAATTCCAAAGCGTCGGTCATCGGCAAAATGATTCTTTAAGAACTGAGTTAACTTGGATGCCTCTGGTAAAGTGTCTTCATCAAAGTTTGTTCGAATCGTGATGTCAAATGAACCTTGGACTTCTTTTATGGCTAGCAGATTATTGATGACTGTATCAAATGTTTTCCCGCCGCCTGTTAAATGTCTTCGGTGGTCGTGAACCTCGCCAACTCCATCGACCGTGATCATAAATTGATTAATATTCCAGGAGAGCAATTGTTGGAAAACGTCTTTCGTTAACAAATAACCATTTGTCACAAGGTCACAAGAGTAATCGATATTGTTTTCTTTTGTGATCGATAAAAAAGACTCGGAAAGTTCCTTGATGACATCAAATGCGATTAATGGTTCACCGCCAAACCAGCTAATATGTAAGGAGGATAAAGTAGCTGCCTTTTCTTGAACAAATGTTTTTAACCCATTTATGATTTTTTGATTCATTTTTCCGCGCTCAAACGTTTCGTAACAATATGTACAGCGGAAGTTACAAGCTTCGGTAGGCATTAGGACAAGATGCATCATATCTGTGCGATGCTGTGACTGATGTAGAAATTGTGCCCGTTTTTTTTCATCAACAGTACTTGAAACTAAGAATCCATTATTATATAAAGCTTCTTGGATTTCGTTTTCTAATATATCTGTGCCCGCTCTTTTTAAAGAAGGTAAGACTTCTTGCTTTTCTTCTTCTGAAAAATAGGTAATGGCACCAGTATAACTATTATAGAGTACCACTCCATTATCATCTGTTTGTGATAGAGCATTAAATCGAGATGGAACATATTTATTTTTCATTTTTTCACGAACCTTTATTGTTTGTTTGCCAAAGGTCATTATAAGGTTATTGATAAAAATGGTCAGTGAGAACAGTCACAGGGGTAAACAGGGGGACGGTTCCTGCGTTTCTTAATGGAAACAGACGAAATGTCTCTATGTTTTCGAAACTGACGAACCGTCCCTATGTTTCACCTATGTTTCAAAATTCTATTTAACAAATATAATCCTTGCAAATGTTTCAATAAAATGTTATGATAAGTTTCTAATTATTTTTGTTCGGTGTAAAGGATATAAGTTTCAACTTTTCGTCTTGATGATCACTGAGAGCAAGGATAGTAATACATTGTGTGTATTTACACACTAGGAGGCAACAAAAATGGAAAAAGGTAAAGTAAAATGGTTTAACGGCGAAAAAGGTTTCGGATTCATCGAACGTGAAGGTGGAGAAGACGTATTCGTCCATTTTTCAGCGATTCAAGGCGAAGGGTACAAAACATTAGAAGAAGGTCAAGAAGTGACTTTTGATGTTGAGCAAGGTCAACGTGGAGCACAAGCAGCTAACGTTCACAAAGCTTAATTATAGAATCCTTTAAACAGGCTCTTATATCAGAGTCTGTTTTTTATTTTCTTAAAAAATAAAAAACCCCCACTCGCGAATGAGTAGGGGACATGAAAACAGTAAATCAAATGGTAAACAAAGTGTAGCATACACTTATGGAATAGCCTAATTCTTTTATTTTTGCTTAAAATGAGGTTGGTCACAATACTCAGGTGGTATACCTCTTAAAGTCTTACAGGAGCCTTATTTACCGAATAAAAAGGTAACTGATTATTCATCTGCATACTTAATTATGCCATGTAAATAAACTGAGTATTCTCGCTGTACACATTCTCTTAACTTGATTTTCCCTTCACTTTCTAATTCTCTAACCAATTCCTCAATGTTTTTTTCATCTTCTTTTGTAGCTTTTGGAACCTCTGTTGAAAAAAAATTACCTTGACTGACGTTGCGAAGATTTTTTAATAAATCAACTTTATTCATTGGGTCATCCCCTTTATCTCTATACTTTCGACATAAAGGAGGTATTTTCCTTTAAATTCCTCTTATTTTCCCAAGTAATTCAAGGTAAGAAAATCTTTATTATAGAAGAACCGATACCAGGAAAACGAGCGGTGCAAGAGTCGAAGATCCAGCTGCCATCTTGGTAGCTTTTTCTTATACTGATACCTTGAAAAATTCGAGACGATTGTGATTTAGAGTTATAATATGGAATCTAAAAAAAACTAATTTTCAATAATAAAAATATTGATATTGACTGGTGAATAATGTTATAATAATTGTTTTGTTAAAAAATAAAATGTGTGTTATACTTAAAAAGGATTCAAATTTGGAGGTGTTCTGATGTTTCATGTTGGTGATACCATTGTTTATCCAATGCAAGGTGTCGGAGTTATTGAAGCAATAGAAGAAAAGGAAATTCTAGGTGAGAAACATAAGTATTACATGATAAAAATGTCAATCAAAGGAATGCAAGTAATGATTCCTATTGATAAAGTGCAAAAATCACGCATTCGCTTAGTTGAAGATGTACTTACACTTGAACACGTTTTGGACATTTTTCAAAATGGTCAAACCGATATAACTCTTTCAATGAAAGAAAGATACAAAGTTAATACGGAAAAGTTGAGATCAGGCAATATTCAAGAGGGCGCAGAAGTTGTGCGTGATTTAATGCGCTTAAACAAAAAGAAATCTCTCAATTCAAGCGAAAAACAAATGCTAAACAGCGCACGGAAGATTTTTATTGGTGAACTGGGGATAATTAGAGGGATCACCGAAAATCAGGCAAATGATTTGTTAAACAAAAAGGTTGGATAAGTGCTTTTTTTACATGTGACCTAAAGATGCTTCTGACTTTAAAAAACTAGGAGGAATAAGTTTTTTGGCAAACACTCATATATTCTCCAGGGGAGAAGAGATTGCGAATGCGATTAGCCACGGGATAGCTGCACTTTTAAGTATTGCAGCATTGGTTATATTAATTACTTTATCCACTTTTCATGGAAATGCATGGCAAATTGTTAGTTTTACGGTTTTTGGAACAACCATGTTACTTCTATATATTTGTTCTACACTCGTACATGCACTTCCGCCTGGTAAAGCAAAAGATATTTTTGAAATTCTTGATCATTCCGCTATTTACTTTTTTATAGCAGGGTCTTATACGCCGTATTTGTTTCTAGTGATAAAAGGATGGGAATGTTGGACTTTATTTGGAGTGGTATGGGGATTGGCGATTATTGGTACAGTCCTTAAGTGCTTCTTTGTTAAAAGATTTTTAGTAACATCAACCATTCTATATGTTATTATGGGCTGGCTCATTGTAATTGTTTGGGAGCCCATTACACAGGCAATCCAGCCAGAAGGAATAATCCTTTTAGTTTCAGGGGGTATTTTCTATACGGTAGGATCCGTATTTTATGTTTGGAGAGGTTTTAGGTATCATCATGCTGTATGGCACATTTTCGTGATTGCCGGTTCGGCAGCTCACTTCTTTGCAGTATTATGGTATTTAATTTAGTTGATTTTTAGGACAGTCCTTGATGTAGATTAGCTTAAACAACTATTTCACTATGCATCCCAATAAATGGATGCTTTTTTAATGAGGTAAAACATAAACTCCTTTTAACGATCAGCCAAATGTTTATTGTGCTATTGTTCCAATGTGAAACCAGCGCCTGAAACCAGCGCCTGACACCGTAAAAAGACATTTTTTCAATCTTGTCTTTTTGTGGTGTCAGGCACTTTTTTTCATAGCATTTTTTATTGATAGATACAATTTTCCTTTGGAAATACGAGATTTGACACCTTCCGCTTTAAAGGGAGGGTGTTTTTAGTTTTTAAAACAAGTAATGTCAGATTTGAAAATCAATCCGGCCAAAGCCTTAGAATTATATCAAATTCTTCATACTATACAATCCTGCTTCTTTTCCTTTTAAGAAAATGGCTGCGTTAACCGCCCCAACAGCAAATACTTCTTTGGAAGCTGCATGATGGGAAAGAGTGATGACTTCATCCCGCCCAGCAAAAATAATATCATGGTCTCCAACGATCGTGCCCCCGCGAATAGCATGAAGGCCGATTTCTTTCTTTGTTCTTTTTTCACGAACGCTGTGCCGGTCGTATGTATAAGAATATTGATGATCTAATTCTTCGTTTATTGCATCAGCAAGCATAAGTGCGGTGCCTGAAGGGGCATCGATCTTTTGGTTATGGTGTTTTTCAACAATTTCAATATCAAACTGATCACCTAAAACAGAAACCGCTTTTTTAGCTAGCTCGGCAATCAAATTTACCCCAATAGACATATTTGCAGTGAAGAAGAGAGGGATGTCTTTTGCAGCTTTATGAATTTTTTTAACTTCTTCTTGGTTATATCCAGTGGTCGCAATAACGATTGCTACTCTGTTGGTGAGACAATAATCAAGTAATTCATCCAAAACCGATGGGTGAGAAAAATCAATAATCACATCCGGTTCAATGGAAAGAGAAGAGAGATGGTTAGGAGTTGCCACCACTGGAAAGTTATTGGAACCTTCTGTGTTCTTGTCAATTCCCGCGACAACTTTACAATCATCTCTAGTAGAAATGATATTATTAATTACCTGTCCCATTTTACCTGAGCTGCCACAAATTACGATATTAGTCAAAATCATTCATTCCTTTCATTAGTAAATAGGTGGTTATTTTTATTTTACCAAATTTTCTTTTGCCAACACTAATTATACAACCATATTAAAATAAAAATAGTTTTGGTTCATGTGACTAAAAGGAAAACGTTTTTTAGTGTGGTGGTAGGTACTATTTTTTCTTCTAGTGTCAATTCAAGATTAGCTTTTTGGTGGAAAATCATATTTTTTCTGTATGGATTTTACTATAATTGTAGTAAATACATAAGTGATGGGGATCATTGTGATTTTAAGTGTTAAAGATCTGCGAAGTATTTCGAAAATGCCAACTGAAGATCATCACTATAACTGATTTTTATGGAAGTAAACTAAGAAAGTACAACTGGCGTAAAAAGACATGTAACTCAAAAGTAAGGTAACGGAATAAATTGGAAAGTGTGATTATATAAATGAAGACTCAAAATTATGACTTGGTAAAAAAACTGCGACACGAATTGCATCAGCATCCTGAACTTTCCAATGAAGAGGTTTGGACAAAACAACATTTGATGGAATTTTTGAAGGCGAATACGAAACTAGAAATTATTGATAAAGGAAATTGGTTTTATGCAATCTATCGAGCGGGAAGCAATAAGCCAAATATCGCTTTCCGTGCAGATTTTGACGGGCTGCCAATGGATGAATTCATCGAACTGCCTTGGGGTTCTCAGTTCCCAGGAAAAGCACATAAATGCGGTCATGACGGCCATTCAGCCACACTGGCAGGATTTGCGCTTGAAATTGATCAGGCGGGTGCGGATAAAAATATCTTTTTCCTCTTCCAGCCGGCTGAAGAAACAGGGGATGGCGCGATTCGATGTGTTGATTTTATTAAAGAACACCATATTGATGAAATTTACGGCTACCATAATATGAGCGGAATTCCATACAAGGTGGTAGGAATTTTGGATGGAACGATGATGTGTGCATCGAAAGGGATGACGATCCATCTGGAGGGGGCTCCTACCCATGCCAGTCAGCCGGAAAATGGGATCAATCCATCCTTCGCCGTTGGTCATATTCTTGGAGCCATTCCTGAACTCACTTCCCGGAAAAAAATAAAGGTCTTGTCCTGTGCACGGTTGTTCAAATTGATGTAGGGGAAAAAGCTTTTGGTATTGCGGCATCAAAAGGGGACCTTCGTATGACCATACGTGCTCTTTACGAGGAGGAGCTGGATCGCCTGCAGGAAAACCTTGAAAGCTTTGCAAAAGCCCAGGCAGAAGAATACGGTTTAAAAGTAAGTTTTCAATATAATGACGAATTCCCGGAAACGTTCAATCATAAAGAAAGTGCCGATAAAATTCGTCTCGCCGCAAAAGCCAAAGGAATGGAATTCGTTGAATTGAAAGAAGCATTTCGTGCTTCCGAAGATTTTGGCCACTATACAAAGCTTACAAAAGGCGCCTATTGTTTCATTGGAAACGGTGAAGATTACCCTCATCTTCACACAAATGAGTACGACTTTCGGGATGAACTTATTGAAATAGGGGTTGAGCTTTTTATGGGGTTAGTTAGATAAAGTGCCACTGTCACTACTCGATATCCTGTAGAAGAGATTTCAACCATTTTCGAGTGGTGACAGGAACATTATTTTTTTAATTCCTGAATGAAATTCAACAAATAATATACATTATTCTTCAGTTAATTCTTCTTCAAAGAAAAAAGTATTTGGATATTCATTAACAATGTATGAGTACCTTTTCATGTTTTTAACATACTGAGCTTTATGGATTGTTACTGTTTCGCCAGACGCTTTAATTTTTACTTCTTCTCCAATAGTAAAAAGACTTTCCCTCATTCTCTATCACCTTCTCTAGTAATTTGATAATAAAATTATGCTTTTCGATTATGAAGACTTAATTTAAGTTTGACATAATTTCTTTATATTATCCACTCTTAATGTTCAATGAGTGTGGAATAGAAAACGATAAATCAAATCGTACAACAGAATAGCCTATCATTTAGGAATCTCCAAATGAGCAGATGAAAAGCATATTCTGCCTCTTTAAGTGAACCAAAAGAAAATTTTAATTGATTTCATTTCCTTTTATTTGTTATAATAAGGTGGTTTTAACATTTTTGAGGGGGAACATCATTTTTATGTCAGTAGAAATAGGTAGCAAAGTACAAGGTAAAGTAACAGGTATTACTAATTTCGGAGCTTTTATGGAATTACCGGATGGATCAACAGGTCTTGTGCATATTAGTGAAGTAGCAGATAGCTATGTAAAAGATGTTAATGACCATCTTAAACTAGGCGACCTGATTGAAGTAAAAGTGATTGGTGTGAAGGACGGAAAAACAGCCTTGTCCATCAAAAAAACGGTAGATAAGCCCGAAGTACAAAGGTCTTCTTATTCACAACGAGCACCACGTCCAGCGAGAGGGGATAATCGTTCCAAGGACTCTCGCACAAAAGGTAATTTTAAACCAAAGGAAAGTTTTGAAGATAAAATGGCTAAGTTTTTAAAGACCAGTGAAGAAAATTTATCTACCCTAAAACGTAACAGTGTAGCAAAACAGGGTGGTCGAGGTGGAAGGCGCGGATAAATTGTTCCGTTTTTAAACATTTCATCATATAAAAGAAGGCAAGCGCACAAGGCTTGCCTTCTTTACATAAAAACCATATCAGAACGACCCTTGCATAGTTACCAGTTAGAGCTTCCAAGTAGGAAAGTCACTGTCACTTTGTTTCTCATAATTTTTCATTCTGGAGTATGCGTTAGCTAGTTTAGACACGATAAACCCTTGAGGGCTGGGCGTTTCTATACAATCGTTTAACTCCTGAATTCTAATATTTGCAAACATGTTTGCTACCCCCGCTAAACTTTCAATCGTATCCATTAATTCGGGGTTGTCATTGTAATTACTTTTAGCAATGGAGTAAATATAATCTAGTTTATTTCTAATTAATTTAAGCGTTTCAATATCAAACTGATTCTTTTGCATAAGTTTTCACTCCTCATACATAAAGCATATGGGGAAAAAGAAAATTAAGTACTGACAATGTTTGAATAAAGGAAATCCTGGTTTTTTTTATCCTAATAAACTTTCGGAAAATGAATGAATATTATCGTACGAAAAGTATTGACACAAAAAGACAATTAATGATATTATATTCTATTTGATAAATAAGACAGAGTGTGGTATCCTAAAAAAGTGGAAAATTTGTTTGATTAGTTTCTTAAGTTTTTAATTCCATCGTTTATCCAATTCCTTCAACTCATATTTTTAATGCACCTCTTTATTTCCTCATAATTCGATTGTTCTAATTTTCACCGCATAAAATCGATATATTTTACCGAATGAGTTAATAATAGTAATTTTTGGGTTTACAAACCTGATTCACACTGGCACGGTCAAGGAGCCGTAAGGATGAAAGAGAGGCTGGGCTTTCATTGTTTTAGGGATATAAAGGTTCTATTCCGGAAAATGGCAAGTAATTCGTTTTACTGCTTTTGGAACAACCATGCAACTTCTATAATTTGTTCTGCATTGTTTCTCGTACTCCCACCGGGTCATGCAAAAACACTTTGAGATTCTTGATTGTTCGCCCTACACTTTTTATGGCAGGATAAAATACACCAAATTTGCTCATTGTCATAAAAAGATGTAAAGGATGAACTTTATTTAGGATATTTTTGATAAATTGGAGGTATAACTTTTGAACAAAACTAAATTAATAAATGCAGTATCGGCAAGGTCAGAGCTATCTAAAAAAAAGGCGGAATCAGCGGTAGATGCTGTATTCGATGTAATCACACGATCGCTAGTTAGCGGAGATTCTTTTGCACTTTTAGGGTTTGGTAAATTTGAAGTTTGTCAACGTGAAGCCCGTATGCGTATCGATCCTAAAACAGGGGAAGAATTACAAATCCAAGCAGGCAAAGTCCCCGTTTTTCGGGCAAGTAAATCATTGATACAGAAAATGTAAGTATAATCCTAATAAAAATGATTAAAAAGCATACCCTATCTGAGCAAGATGGCGGTATGCTTTTTGTATATTCGGGGACAGGGGATACAAGTGCCTGACACCATAAAAAGACAATTTTTCATTTTTGTCTTTCTGTGGTGTCAGGCACTATTTTTTAAGACCGATTTTCGTTAAAATAAAAATTGCTGATTTTCACAATAGTTTTTCACAAATTACAAATGTCCAAATGTATTTGTGTTTGATAATAAGTTATTAAGCATGATATAAGTGTAAAAGAAGTGGAACGTTTGCTTTCTATTTTTTTAACGAGAGATTGAAGTTGTATCCATAGTGAGAGGAATTGAGTTTGAAATGATCGATAATTTTTGGCGTGATTTACCACGACCATTTTTTGTACTTGCACCAATGGAAGATGTGACAGATGTTGTTTTTCGTCACGTCGTAAGTGAAGCCGGTCGACCTGATGTATTTTTCACAGAGTTTACAAACTCGGATAGCTATTGTCATCCAGAGGGAATTAAAAGTGTGCGTGGCCGATTGATGTTTACAGAAGATGAGCAGCCAATGGTGGCACATATTTGGGGGGATAATCCCGAATATTTCCGTCAAATGAGTATTGGCATGGCAGAGCTAGGATTTAAAGGCATCGATATTAATATGGGCTGCCCTGTACCGAATGTAGCATCGAGAGGGAAGGGGAGTGGCCTTATTCTACGTCCAGACGTTGCGGCAGAACTCATTCAAGCAGCAAAAGCGGGCGGACTACCTGTCAGCGTGAAAACACGACTTGGCTATAAGGAGGTTCAGGAGTGGGAGGAGTGGCTAACGCATATTTTAAAACAGGATATTGCGAACCTTTCTATTCATTTGCGTACAAGAAAGGAAATGAGCGAAGTCGATGCACATTGGGAGCTCATTCCGGAAATCAAAAAATTACGCGACCGTATCGCACCAAATACGCTACTAACAATCAATGGAGACATTCCAGACCGTCAAACGGGGCTGCAGCTTGCTGAACAATATGGTATTGATGGCGTTATGATCGGGCGAGGTATTTTTAAAAATCCTTTTGCTTTTGAAAAAGAGCCAAAAGAGCATAGCAGTGAAGAATACCTTGATCTTTTAAGACTGCAGCTTGATCTTCAAGATCAATATGCGGAAGCACTGCCTCGTTCAATCACAGGGCTTCATCGCTTTTTCAAAATTTATGTCAAAGGATTTCGTGGAGCTGGCGAATTAAGAAATCAATTGATGAATACGAAATCAACAGATGAAGTGCGTGCCTTGCTTGATAACTTTGGAAATAGTTTTTAACTGAAACCAGTGCCTGACACCATAAAAAGACATTTTTTCGAATTTGTCTTTCTGTGGTGTCAGGCACTATTTATTTCATTGGGAAATTCAACCCAAGAAACTGAAAAAACCTTACAATCTTGTCATACGCATATTAAAATGAAAATCTTCAACCAACCGAGTCCCTTTTTAAGGAAATACTAGGTGCCGCTGTCTGTACAAAAATTTTAACACGCTGGTATGTGAAATATTTAAATGGACAAAATTGGAATAGCCTCATTTTAGACATCACAGGAGGAAGCAAAAATGGAAACAATGATCGATCTTTTCGTTGAATTTTTAATTGAAAAAGGTAATTTGATTCAAGAGTTGGAAAAGGGTTACGGATTAACCTTTGAAGAAGCTTGTAAGGTTGTTGATGGTGAGGATTGATAGAAGTGCCTGTCACTACCCGAATCCTGTCAAAGAGTTTTTGACAATTTTCGGGTGGTGCCAGGCACTTTTATTATTCTCTATGCTAAGATAAGAGGGGAAAAAGCAGTGCTTACATAATCAAGTGACATAGGAGTTGTCCGTTTTGGAGTTAAGGCAATTTTTGTATTTTGTAGAAGTAGCCAAGTATAAAAGCATTACGAAGGCGGCAGAGCAAATGCATATTTCCCAGCCAGCCCTAAGCAAGTCGATTATATCTTTAGAGGACGAGTTGGGAACAACTTTAATCATTCGTACCAATAAAGCCATCGCATTAACTGATGCTGGTGAAGTGGTATTAAATTATGTCCAGAAAATGACAAGTCTTTTGGATGAGATGAAATTGACGTTGAGTGATTTGACCAATCTCTCCATGGGACAGATTAATATTGGACTGCCGCCATTTATTGGAAGCCTATTTTTTCCAAAAGTTATGAAGAAATTTCACCAAGCATATCCCAATATCAAATTGGATATTACCGAATATGGCGGTGCCAGGGTAGTGAAAAGTGTGGAAGAGGGAGAAATTGAACTCGGTGTTGCTGTGCTGCCGTTAGATGAGCAGGTCTTTAATGTCTATCCGATTGTGAAGGAGGAAATGAAGCTAGTTGTTCACAAGGACCATCCACTTGCATACCGTAAGGAAGTGAATATTAATGATTTAAAGGATGAAGAATTTATCTTTATCATGAGGAATTTGCTTTAAATCAAATTATACGCAATCACTTTTTTATTACGGCAGGCTTCGAGCCCAAAATCCTGTTTAAAAGTACCCAGTGGGACTTGATGTCTGAGATGGTTGCCGCAAACCTGGGTTTGACAATTTTGCCGCAGTCAATCTGTAACCGGCTGTTTGCCAAAGATATTGAATTCATCAGCCTTCAACCAACTATTTTGTGGAGATTGGCGGTTATAACCAAAAAAGGACGATATATTTCTAATGCTGGCAGAATGTTTATTGATTTTATTTTGAAGGATCAGCTATAACTTTAAGTTATGAAACGAATTATAAATATGTATTTTACGAATAATAAAAAACGAAGTAAGATAACTCTTAGTTAATTCAAAGATACTTATTTATAAAGGAAGTCTTATTGATGATGAAACTAGGAATCATTATTTTACAAGTATGTTTTTTGTATGTCTTTTTCTTTTTAGGAACGGCACTGAAACAAATGATCCCTCTGCCAATCCCTGCTTCCATGTTTGGCTTATTTCTATTATTTCTGGCTCTTTGTTGCAAAGTGATTAAACTGAAATGGGTAGAGCAGGGTGCTAAATGGCTATTGGCCGAGCTGCTGCTGTTTTTTGTTCCTTCAGCGGTAGGAATTGTTAATTATCAGCAAATCATTAGTATCCAGGGAGTGGAAATTGTCCTGTTGATTGCATTCAGTACGATGATTGTCATGGGGATGACCGCCCTAACTGCAGAAAAAATATCTGTCCGGAAAAGAAGTGAACAGCATTGATGATGGTAATGTTCACATTCATAACGTATGTAATCTATTTATTTTCAAAAAAGATTTATACAAAAATATCTGCTCCTTTTTTACATCCATTATTGGTCGCTCCCATTTTATTAATTGTGCTGATTTCCATTACACATGTGTCTGCTAATCAATATTTACAGGATTCAAAATGGCTGTCGGATTTGCTTGGACCTGCTACAGTTGCTTTTGCTGTACCCATTTATAAAAATCTGTCAACTATAAAAAAATATCTTGGGACCATCTTGATCAGTATTACGACTGGAACACTTGTGGCGATTTTTTCAACATTTTTGTTATCAGAATTATTTCATTTGAAACATGACTTCGTTGTTTCTATTCTTCCAAGGTCGATTACCACCCCTATTGCTATAGAGGTTTCAAAGGAAATCGGTGGTCTGCCGACATTGACGACTGTTTTTGTGATTATAACAGGTGTGATGGGAGGAATTGTTGGCCCAAGTGTCATAAAATGGCTGTCCATTAAAACACCGATTGCCAAAGGTCTGGCCTTAGGAATGGGGGCACACGGTGTCGGTACCAATAAAGCAATGGAATACGGAAAACTAGAAGGGGTATTTTCCTCATTAGCGATGATTTTTGCTGCTTTAATCACTTTGGTTTGGGGTGCATTGTTAATTCCGTTTATATAGCTTTAAGAAGAACCACTGGCACTACCCGAATCCTGTCGAAGGTTTTTGACAATTTTCGGGTGGTGCCAGGCACTTTTATTTTCAGGCTTCTGGTTTCTCTTTTCCCATAGAATTAAATAATTGTGTGGCTGATAAGGCATTGAATGGTAAGGATACATTATGGTTAAGCCCTTGGATGTAAGCCGCTTTTAAGTCTTTAAGTAGAACGGCCAAAGCAGTGTCTGCTGTCCATTCAGAAACATCCTTCCAATTTCTAACTACCCAACTATCACCTGTACTAACTTTTAATAGGTTTAATATCTCTTCTTGAGGTAAGTTGTAGTGTTTTCCTAATTTAAGTCCTTCAGCTAAAGCATTCATGTTAATACCTAAAATCATATTATTTACTAATTTTGCTACTTGGCTGTTTCCTGGTTCTGCACCATAGTAGAATATATTAGATCCCATCGCATCAAAGTATGGTTGGAAAGATTTTACGATTGTCTGTGAACCGGCTGTCATAATCGATAATGTTCCAGCTTGAGCACCTGAAGCACCACCGCTTACTGCAGCACTAATTAATTTCAAATTACTTTCATCTTCGACTTTTTTGCCTAATTTATTCATTGTTTCAGGGTCAAGTGTACTCATAACAATAATTGTTTTATTTTTAGGTTGGGCAGATAATAGACCGTTCTCACCAAAAATAATGTCAACATTTTGGGCATAGTCACGAACCATTGAGATCATCGCTTCGTCCGCTTGTTCCGCCACTTCTTTTAAAGTTTCTACCATTGTTATTCCAGCCGCTTTTGCCTTCTCATAAACCCCTTTAAAGGCATCATAACCGATTACCTCAAAACCAGCTTTCTTTAAATTAACGGCCATCGGGAATCCCATTGTTCCTAATCCTACAAATCCAATTTTTTTACTCATGATTAATTCCTCCTATAATAAAATGAACTCGCATCTATCATTCAATTTTCGTTCACATTTTGTTCACACTCAGTATATATCGCATATTCCTATGAGTAAAATGAATGTTTGGAATAAAACATTTTCGTTTTTTTCATAGATCATTTATTTATGAATGTTAAAAGGGTAAAAAATTCCAGAATAACTTCCTGCTAATCATGAATTAAGGGAATACATTATATGATTTATATGTATTTTACGAATAACAAAAACAGCGATATAGTTATTTCTGTTTCAAAAACAAAGGAAATTTTGGGGGGAAAAGAACATGGAAACAAATCGTTACCAAAGAGGTTTAGATATTATTAAGGAATATACTTTAACAGATAACGAAGAAATTGGAACGCACATGGATATTGTTGCGGCATTTAAAGATCTTGCACCTGATTTAGAAAGTTATATTGTTGAATTTGCTTTTGGAGATATATATTCACGAGAAGGCTTGACTAATAAGCAACGGACGATTGCTACAATCGCTTCTCTTGTCACTCTAGGTACGGAGCCGCAATTGGAATTGCATATCAACACAGGAATAACAATTGGATTAACTCCAAAAGAAATTGTTGGAACGATCGTGCACTTGATTCCCTATACAGGCTTTCCACGTGTTTTGAATGCTCTAAAGTTGGTGAAAAAAGTTTTTGCTCAAAGAAATGTAAAAATGAATGATTAAGAGAGCTACGCTAGGAATCGATGAAAAGTAAGCAAACTAAAAGCAGCCCCAAAAACACAAGTTTTTTCGTGTTTTTGGGGCTGTTTGATTTTACCGCTTTGTGACCAAAAAGTTTTTACAAGATTCAGGAAGGTAATTTAGTTGAAATGAACTGGATAAATTCACGAACAGCAGGTGAAGCGTACTTCTTTTTTTTAGAAATAAATCCCAAATTCCAAGGAAGGCTTGGATTGAAGATGGGAATCGCCTTGATTAAATCTTGATCGACTTTTTTGGCAATAGGTTTTGGGAATATCGAAATCCCTAAGTTTTCACCAATCATTCCACTAATAAAATCCCACTCGGAACTTTCGTAAGCAATTTCTGGATGAAAACCTGCTCGTCCGCATTCTTGAATAATGAGTTCATGAATAGCAAATTCTTCCTTAAATAGAATGAAGGTTTCATTTTGTAACTCCTTCATTTCAACTTTTTCTTTTTGCGCTAATGGATGGGAATGATGGACGAAGAGTGACAGTTCATCATAAACAAAGGGAACAACATCAAACTCCTTTTCATCAGCCGGCAGCATAACCACACCAAGATCTAATATTCCGTCTCTGACTTCTTGTTTAACTTTTTTGGAATCATCTTCAGTGAGTTTTATTTTGATATCGGGGTAAAGATTATTGAATCCTTTAATGATTTTGGGGAAAAATAAAAAGCCAATTATTGGGGGTATGCCAATTTTTATCTTTCCTTTTTTTAAGTTCATTAAATCATATAGGTGGGTAGATAGATCATTTAGCGATTCCATGATCATTTTCCCTTCCGCTAAAACGATTTCGCCTGCTTCCGTTAATTCAATGTTCTTTGCGGAACGGTCAATCAGTTCTACATTTAATTCTTCTTCCAAACTTTTGACTACTTTACTTAGTGTAGATTGTGACAAATGGAGGGAGTTCGAAGCTTTAGTAAAGCTTTTGTATTTTGCTACTTCAATAAAGTAAGTGAGATGACGTACGTCCATGAATGTACTCTCCAATCCTTGTTTTTGTTCATACCATTCTCATACCTATAGCCCTTTTCTCCACAAACTCCCTAAAATTTGCTACGGCAGGAGATATATATCCATTTATTCTCCATACCATTTGGATTACTCGAAAGCACTTTGGTGACTGTACGCGGAGCATTGAAATTTTATTTTTATCCAGATTAGGGAGGTAAGGTACAATGGCAACACCCAAATTGGCTCCAACTAGGTCAGAGACTGTCCTCTCCTCATATCCTTCAAAAATCTTCCTTGGGAGGAAGCCTGCTTCATTACAGAGATTATGTATTAAATCATGAAGGGCTGTTTGAGGCTTGAAAAAGATAAATGGATCATCCGCTACTTCACTTAAATTTACCATCTCTTTTCCCGCCAGCCTGTGGGCAGCAGGAACAATTAGGAATAATTCTTCGGACAAAACTGGAATCGAACACAGACCTTCATGCGGTTCTAGAGGTGAACAGAAGCCAATGTCAATGTTCGCAGCATGTATTTCTTTTAAGATTTTACTTGAAATATTTTGCGATAATTGAAATTGAATGTTTGGAAATTCCTTTTGAAACTCACTAATTAAATCAGGTACAAAACTAGAGCCAAGTGTTTGGATAAATGCAAGTGAAATAGTCCCATGGAGGGGGTCAATCATATCGTGGATTGTTTGTTTTGTTTCCTTTATATTGGATAATACCTGGTTTGCAGTCTCTAGAAAAACCTTCCCATATTGGTTTAAAACGACTCCGCGGCTTTTTCTTTCGAGTAAAGGGACACCAACTTCTTCTTCAAGCCGCAGAATAGAACGACTTAATGCTGGTTGTGAAAGGTTTAATTCTTCAGAAGCTTTTGTAAAGCTCTTATGTTTTGCAACTATTTGGAAATTCAACAGCTGATCAAAATCCATTCGATATTCTCCTTTATCCATTTGTGATATTACTATTATGCATAGATCCTATAAAAAATACAATTATGTATGCATATCAAATGTATGTATAATAAATATATTGCTTTCATTTCGAGAAAACAATCATGAATAGATGTGCCAACTAATAAAAGAGAAAAATTAAGGGGGAACATAATATGGACAAACCAAAACTATGGACTAAAGATTTTATAAATATTACTACAATCAGCTTTTTTATCTTTTTAGCATTTTATATCTTATTAACAGCACTTCCCATTCAATTAACGAAAAAATTTGGCGGGGGTGCGGGTCAGGCTGGCTTATTAGTAACCTTATTTTTACTTGCGGCCATTGTTATTCGGCCATTTGCTGGTAAGTGGGTAGGCGTAGGATCACAAAAGAAATTGCTTATTTATTCTGCTGCAGCGTTTTTTATTGCTACACTTTTTTATCCATTTGTAACAAATATTTGGGAATTATTCATCCTAAGGATTATTCATGGCATCACTTTTGGAGTTATTACTACAGTAAAAGGTACCATCAGTGCAGAAATCATACCGAGTTCAAGACGTGGTGAGGGACTAAGTTGGTTCTCATTAGCAATGGGATTGGCAATGGTAGTTGGGCAGGTAATAGGTCTTAATTTAGCTAATGTTGGAGCATATAACACAGCATACATTCTTTGTATTGCCATTTCAGTAGTAAATATCTTTCTATCAATGGTTATTCATGTTCCAGAACAAGAAAAGAAAGGTAAAGTCTCTAAAACTAGTAAAAGATTTGATCTTAATGATTTAATTGATAAAAAAGCCGCACCATTTGCCCTTGTCGTATTTATTTTAGCTTGTGCCTATTCAGGCATTGCTTCATTCTTGGCATTGTATGCGCAAGAAATTAACCTTGTAAAAGCCGCTAGTACTTTCTTTATTCTTTATGCGGGCTTAATGTTTGTATTTCGTCCATTCACAGGTGTATGGGCTGACCGTTACGGAGCAAACAAAATTGTTTATCCTTGCATTTTGTTATTTGCCATTGGAATGGCTATGCTCTCATTGCCTCAAACAGCCATCATTATGATTTTGGCAGGTGCAGTTATTGGGATAGGTTATGGCTCTGTAACACCAATCCTTCAAACACAGGTTATTAGTTCTGTTGAAAAACATCGTGTAGGAATCGCCAATTCGTTGTTCTTCAATTCAATGGATTTAGGAATGGCTGTAGGTGCGTTTGTGCTGGGAATGGCAGCAAATTCATTCGGATATAGCAGTGTTTTTATCTGTGGAATCGTCCTTATTGTCGCAGGTGGTTTTGCTTACTTTGCTTTTGCGGGCAGGAAGAAAAATGAGGATCACCATGCAGTTCAGGCAGTCGAAGACTATAATTAATGTAGATTATATTTTCCCTTAAAGGAGAAGGCTGGAGATACAAGATATTATCCATAATTTATCAAAATCAATATTTAAAAATGAAACAGTCCAGGAACAATAGACGAAATATTCACCAGCAGCCCATGTGTTGTCGCATACAATCGGCACAAGTGGAGAATAGGAACAAAAGAGTATTTTTTTAAATGATAAAGCACTCACGGATGTTGACATATCAGTATTTGTGAGTGCTTTTTTTGTGGAGGAAATTAGGATTTTGAACTTATTTTACGCAACTAACATTTGTAATCGCCACAGGTACTTTTATTTACATCAATTTTTTGAAAAATAAAATAGACCTTTCCATGAGAATGGCTGTGCACCGATGATATTGTATAATAGTAGGAAAGGTAAGGAGGAGACACAATGATCGCACAACAATACAAGAAAATGTTAACAGGTAAATCTGTAATCAGGGAATTGGCTGAGTTTGCCTCAGTACGGGGGAAAGAGATCGGATACGAAAATGTATTTGATTATAGTCTAGGTAATCCGTCTGTTCCTGTTCCAAAAGAATTTACTCAGGTAATGATGGATCTGCTTTCCGATAAAAGCCCTACAGAACTACACGGATACAGCCCAAGTTTGGGAATTCCTTCAGTTAGGGAAAAAATCGCCCTATCTTTAAATAGACGATTTGCTATGAATTATACGGAAAACCATATTTTTATGACGTCAGGAGCTGCCGGTGCGATTGCACATGCGATCCGATGCGTAACGAACCGGGGGATGAGGTGCTGACATTTGCTCCATATTTCCCTGAATACCATCCATATATTGATCTAACTGGTGCTGTACTGAAAGTGGTTCCGCCGAATACGGAAGATTTTCAAATTAACTTCACTTTGTTTGAAGAAATGCTAACAGAGAAGGCCGCTGCGGTATTGGTGAACAGTCCGAACAATCCGTCAGGAGTTGTTTATTCTGCGGATACAATCAAGAAACTGGCAGATCTTCTTCGCAAAAAAGAAAAAGAATACGGTCACGAAATTTTTATTGTTTCGGACGAGCCCTACAGAGAGATTGTATTTGAGGGCGAAGAAGCACCATATGTATCAAAATACTATGACAATTCAATATCCTGTTACTCCTATTCTAAATCTCTATCAGTACCTGGAGAACGGATAGGCTATGTTGCCGTGAATCCGAAATGTGTGGATTCAGGCTCTATTGTCAGTATGTGTGGACAGATTTCCAGAGGCATCGGACACAATTGCCCGCCTTCCATTATTCAACTCGCTGTTGCAGAAGTAGTGGATTTGACAGCTGATATGTCTGTTTATGAAACCAATATGAACCTGATTTATGAAAAATTAATCGAGCTGGGATTCACCTGCGTAAAACCGGGTGGAACCTTCTACATCTTTCCAAAAGCACTAGAGGAAGACGCGAAAGTATTCTGCCAGAAGGCATTAAAATATGATTTGATCCTGGTCCCAGGCGATAGTTTCGGATGTCCGGGATATTTTCGAATGGCATATTGCATCGATACGGAAAAAGTGATGCGCTCATTACCTGCATTGGAAAAGTTCGTAAAGACTGAATATGGAAAGTAAGTTGTAAAATCAGTAGCCTAATTGGTTACTGATTTTTTAATAGAGTAAAAATGAAAAGACGAACAGCGAAATAGACTGTTCGTCAACTAGTAGTTGCCTACTTAATTATAAATTTTTGCTTTACCCGTCCCTGCCACTTTCATCGCTTCTTGAATATATTGTGCTGATTGATGCAACCATTCAAGTTCCTGTTCATCGAGAGCAATTTCTAATTGTTTTTCTACGCCATTCTTCCCGATGATGCATGGCATGCTTAAGGCAACATCTCCATCGTACCCATATTGTCCGTGCAATGTGGTGGACACAGGATAAACACTGCGTTCATCCAACAGAATTGCTTTTGCCAGGGTAACGGCAGCCTGGGCAACACCGGCATTCGTCCAGCCTTTTCCATTTAATACGTCAAAGGCCGCTTGTACAACTTGTTGTTTAATATCTTCCCTGCTTAATGGTCTTTTTCCTTGGAAAACTTGATCTAATTCTTTTTCACCAAAACCTTGGACATTTAGACGGCTTAATACCGGGAAAGCTGTGTGCCCGTGCTCACCCATCATATAACCTATCACACTTTTTGGATCGATATCAAAATTAGTGGCAATGATTTTGCGAAGACGCGCAGAGTCAAGCATCGTTCCGGTTCCAAACACGCGTCCTTTAGGATAGCCAAATTCATTTTCTGCTATGTACACCATCGTATCTAAAGGATTGGTTATCAAAATAACGATTGCATCTTTCGTATATTTTGTAATTCCAGTCATGACTTCACGAATTATTTCTGAATTAACAGAGGCTAATTTTGCTCGATCTGGCATAGCATCTTCCTCGCTTTTAAGCATGCTCGGACCGGCAGCACAGATTATCACATCGGCATCCGCACATTCGGAATAATCTCCGGCACGGACCGTTGTATTAGACATATAGGTTAGAGCGGTAGCGTGTTCTTGGTCGAGAGCTTCACCAAAAGCAACATCCTTATCGATGTCAATGACAGCTATTTCAGCAAAAAGTCCCAATTTCATGGCATCTGCCAGAACATATGAACCAACATGGCCCACTCCAACAATCACTAACTTATTTCTTTTCATGTTCTTACCTCCTTGTTTGGTTATATTTTATCACAATATTGAATTTTTGGAATTTTGACGTCAGTCCATATAGGTTAGACGCTTAAATTATGGCACTTGTTCTAAGAATTGTACAATAGTTGGAAAATGTTTGAAAAATAATATTGCCAGAGAATAATCTCATGTGGTAAAATCTGAATATTAAAATTTTTGTAAAGTTATGAAGAATATAAGGGGGAAATATGAAAAAGAGTTTAGCACTAATATTATGCGGATTAATTATGCTCCTTACAGCATGCGGTGGTGGGAGTAAGCAAACGACTGGCGGAGAGCAAAAAGAAAAAGTAGTTAAAATTGGGATTTCACAGCTTGTCGAGCATCCATCTCTTGATGCAGCGCGTGAAGGATTTATCGCAGCACTGAAGGATGCCGGCTATGTAGAAGGCAAGAATTTGAAGATTGATTATCAAAATGCACAGGGAGACGTAAACACGAATATGTCGATCGCCCAAAAATTGGTTGGAGAAAAGAATGACCTTATTTTGGCCATTGCTACTTCCAGCGCCCAGGCCGTGGCCAAGTCGACAAAAGATATTCCAGTTTTATTTACTGCCATTACGGATCCAGTGGGGGCTGGGCTTGTAAAAAGTTTGGACAAGCCTGGCGCAAATGTAACAGGAACATCTGATACACATCCGGAAGCGATAAAGAAAACGATCGCAGCCATTAAAACCTTTGTTCCAGGTGCTAAGAAGGTTGGAATTATCTATAACAGCGGAGAGCCAAACGCTGTTGTTAATGTGAAAAATGCTAAGATTGCTTTAAAGGCAGATGGTCTTGAGCCAGTTGAAACTTCTATTTCTACTAGTTCTGAGGTAAAACAGGCTGCACAGTCGATGGTGGGCCGTGTGGATGCCTTATATATTCCTAAGGATAACACTGTCGTTTCTGCATTAGAATCGGTTATAGAGGTTGCTAATAGCCAAAAAATCCCGACTTTTGTAGGTGAAGGTGATTCTGTAAAACGTGGAACCTTTGCCTCCTATGGATTTGACTATCACGATCTTGGCTATACAACCGGTAAGATGGCAGTGGAAATCCTAAAAGGGAAAAAAGCAAGCGATATTCCTGTTGGCTTCCCTGGAAATCTTCAACTTTATATCAACAAAAAAGCAGCTCAGCAAGAAGGAATTACTTTGAAAGACGATTTACTAAAGGGCGTTAAGATTGTAGGAGAGTAAAATTAGCCCGAAATTGCTTTTAAATTAGTGCTTGTCAATACCTTATTCTCGATTCTTCTCGAGTAAAAGGTATTGACAGGCACTTTTATTTTATATCAAGGGAATCTCAAGTGTGACATACACTTATTTAATTCAATACAGCAAAAAAAATGTTAACGAAATTGTCGAAAATTTATTACTATTTGTACCATACAAATAAAGAAAGAGTTTTAAAATATTGGAAGGAGTAATAATGTTTTTTTCATCCAAATTATTGCGGGGGATGGATGTACTCACCGAAAAAAGTATATAAATTGGGAACTAAAGGTTTTTGCGCAGTTTAAAGAGGAAGTGAGCAGTCATGGCAAACGTAGAGAAATTAAAATATCAAAAATGGAAGGACCTGTCTCCTCTTGAAAAAATTACGGTTATGGAGAAACGGGTTATTATTGTTAGATGGTTAGGAATTATTGTTGGGATCACAACCGTCCCTTTTTTGGAACTTCGTGATAGCTTTCCAATGTATTTATTGATTGGCTATGCCTTGCTGCATAATACGATTTTTCAATTTTTCATTATTCCCTACAAGAATCAATGGCTGCTTAAGTCAGCTATATTAACGATTAGTGATAATATAATGACATCATTAGCTGTTTACCTAACAGGTGGATTGGATTCGGATTTTTATCTTATCTATTTCTTATTGGCAGTGTTGTCAGCAATCCGTTTTGGACGAAGAGAAGCGATGCTTTCGACATTAATATCGACTGTATTGTATGTTTTATTAGTCGTTTATAAAGCAACGGAACCTTTATCATCAATGAATATAGCAGTTATTATTTTACGGATGGGATTTGTGGTGATAACAGGAATATTTGCTGGATACCTGGGAGATAGAACCAGACAAATCGAAATAGATTTGGAAAAGGAATTAGATAAGGCTTATGTACAGTTGAATAAAAGTATAACTGTGCTTAATCAAAATCCTGAGCTTAAAGATGTTTTAAATAATGGAACAGAACAGGCGCGTCGTTTGATCAATGCGGAGTTTTGCATGACTTTAATGGATGAAGCAAACACTCAATTTTTAGAGCATGATTTTAAGGATATTCTTTTAAAACCATATATTGCAATTAACAGTATGAGGACAGATATTTCTGAAAAGAATGATCAAAACTTTTTTGAGCTAGTACCTGAATTGATACAGATTCCTAATGCAAAGCTAAATACTATGTATAAAAACAAAAAAGTAAAGATTTATGATTGTAAAGTAAATAAATACATATCGGAAGTATTTTCGGTTGAAGAAGGAAATGAATACTTTCTTATTTCAATTCCGCTGTTAAACGGAGACAAAAAAATTGGGGTCATGTATTTGGTAAAGCTTAATAAAGCAATTAATATCCTCAAAGAAATACAAGTGGACATTGTGTTCCTTTTTGCACAAAGTATCGCATCAGCCATTGCCAATTCGATTGTTTCACAATCGAAACGGCTAGCGATTACGGACCCTGTAACAGGTCTTTATAATCACCGTTATTATCAAGAGACTATTAAAATTGAATTAGGTCAATGTCTGGCAGACCAAAAGCTTTTATCACTCATCGTCTTAGATATTGATTCTTTTAAACAATTTAATGATACTTATGGTCATTCCGTTGGTGATATTGCACTAAAATCCGTCGCCAAATTAATACAGGATTCAATAAATGGAATAGGCTGGGCTGCCCGATATGGCGGTGACGAATTTGTTATTGTTCTTCCGTCAATGTCAAATCAACAAGCATGTGAAGTTGCCGAATTGATTCGGACGAAGAAATCTAAGAGTTTCGGTATTATTTCCAACGAAGCTTTAGCGACCTTAAATTTAAGTTTCGGAGTTGCAACGGCACCTCTATCCGGAAAAACACCTGAGGACCTTTTTAACACAGCAGATTCAGCATTGTACATAGCAAAATATTCAGGTAAGAATTTAGTACAATCAGCTTTTAAAATGCCAAAATTTAAAACAATTAACGAAATACCGATTATTCCTAAGTATACAGATAATAAAAAAATCATTTCATTGCAGAAGGCATTTTCAAAAAACAGTGTCCAAGATATTGAGCTGATTGAAGCGTTTATTGCCGCTGTAGATGCCAGAGATCATTATACATATGACCATTCTGAACATGTATCTAACTACTCGGAGAAACTTGCACGAAAAATGAATCTGTCTAATGAAGAAGTAGAAAGGATTCGGTTAGGTGCACTCTTACATGATATAGGAAAGATCGGAATACCTG
The DNA here is from genome assembly GCF_030915385.1 of Neobacillus sp. PS3-12. Lineage (GTDB taxonomy): Bacteria > Bacillota > Bacilli > Bacillales > Cytobacillaceae > JAEVLT01. The sequence continues at coordinate 4,807,058 of NZ_CP133268.1, forward strand.
ACAATATCTTAAATAAGATTGGCAAATTAACAAATGAAGAGTACGAAGTAATAAAGCAACACCCAATCATTGGCACGAAAATTATCGAACCAATTAAAGCGATGGGGGTGTATGGCCCAATCATTTTGCACCACCACGAGTGGTTTGACGGAACAGGCTATCCATATGGACTTAAAGAAAGTGAGATTCCATTAGAGGCCAGAATTGTATCCATTTGTGATGTATTCGATGCAATGACAACTGATCGTCCATATCGGAGTGCAATTCCAAAAGAAAAAGCATTACAAATTATCAATGTAATGGTTGGTTCCCAATTTGACCCAGAGGTGTGGCAACACTTTAATGAAATGATTACAAACGATACTAGACCAATAAGTGGTAAAAACACTAATGGAATACCAAGTTAGAAATTTTAAGTCTAACTTTTACACAGAACTAAGGATATTTCCGTTAAGGTCAGTTCACTTCTTGTAAGAAAAAGAAAATTGAAATAGATTCTAACTTTAGATTGGAGGAGCTTTTATAAGAAATCTAAAGCATATTTTTATTAAAAATTTTGGATAGTTTATAAAAAAGGGGTACCCAAGTGAAATTTCATTGGGTACCCCTTAATCTTTATCCCGCATTAACGGGCAGTAAGACCCCCACTTCAAGGCTTAGCGGATGCAGGAAGCATAAGTGGGGGGATCAACTGCCCGTAAAAGCCCGATTGGTTCAACTAACAATCAGTGGGGGATGAAAAAAACCCCCACTGATTGAAGTTTCACTTTATTTAAAACACTTTCGTAGTCCAATCCTCACAATTCCAAATATCAGTCGCAATTTCACGATAGAAATCAGGTTCGTGGGATACCATCAAAATACTTCCGCGATATGCTTTTAAAGCACGCTTCAATTCTTCTTTTGCGTCCACATCCAAGTGATTGGTAGGTTCGTCTAGAATTAATAAATTCGTTTCTGTGTTTAATATTTTACACAATCGAACTTTGGCTTTTTCTCCACCAGAAAGGACTTCGACTTTACTTTCAATATGTTTCGTTGTTAATCCACATTTTGCAAGAGCAGCACGGACTTCAGCCTGATTCATACTTGGGAATGTGCTCCAAATCTCTTCAATACAAGTGTTATAGTTGGCCTGTTTAACTTCCTGCTCGAAGTAACCGATGTATTGATACTCACCACGTTCCACTTTACCCGAAATTGGATTAATCAACCCAAGAATACTCTTTAAAAGAGTAGACTTACCAATACCGTTTGCACCCACGAATGCAATTTTTTGTCCACGTTCCATTTTCAAATTCAGAGGGCGAGAAAGTGGTTCATTGTAACCAATTACAAGATCTTCAGTCGTGAAAATCCAACGACTAGCTGCACGTGCTTCTTTGAAATTAAACTCTGGTTTCGGCTTCTCTTTCCCCAATTCAATAACTTCCATTTTGTCGAGCTTCTTCTGCCGAGACATTGCCATATTACGAGTCGCAACACTTGCCTTGTTACGAGCAACGAAATCTTTCAAATCAGCTATTTCTTGTTGTTGACGCTTGTAAGCGGACTCTAGCTGTTGCTTCTTCATTTCATATATTTTTAAGAAGTTATCATAGTCACCAACATAGCGATTCAACTCTTGGTTTTCCATGTGATAGATCAAGTTAACAACATTGTTCAAGAATGGAATATCATGTGAAATCAAGATAAATGCATTTTCATATTCCTGTAAAAAGCGCTTCAACCATTCGATATGCTGTTCATCCAAATAGTTCGTTGGCTCGTCTAGTAATAGGATTTCAGGCTTTTCTAGCAAAAGCTTAGCTAGCAAAACTTTCGTACGTTGCCCACCGCTAAGGTCATCTACATCTCGATCGAGTCCAACATCGTCTAATCCTAATCCACGTGCAACTTCCTCAACTTTTGAATTAATTCGATAGAAATCATTACTATCTAAAGTTTCTTGTAGCTCCCCAACTTCTGCAAGTAATGCATCGATATCAGCACCTTCATCACCCATTTTTGCATAAAGTTCATTGATCTCTGCTTCAGCATCAAAAAGATATTGAAAAGCAGTACTCAAAGCGTCACGCATGGTCGTACCTTTTTGAAGTACAGCATGTTGATCTAAATAACCTACACGAACTTTTCGTGACCACTCAACTTTCCCGTCGTCGGGTTGCAACTTCCCCGTAACAATATTCATGAAAGTAGATTTACCCTCACCATTTGCCCCAACTAGTCCAATGTGCTCTCCTTTTAAAAGTCGAAAAGACACATTATTAAAAATCGCACGATCACCGAAACCGTGGCTTAAATTTTGTACGTTTAATACACTCATTTTTTTAACCCCTTATCTAATGTCACATGTGGATAATCATACTAGATTTTGGCCGCTTTTTCTATCTTGAATTTATTTTTTGTGAAAAATGTAATTCTGAAGCAAGGGGACGGTTCTTGAAGGGATTTTTGGAAAGCAGAATCGTAAATAAAACAAGAAGTAAGAAAACCGACCAAAAATGTATGGTCGGTTTTTTTTATATACGATTACCGCATATAGAAAAAATCATAATTTGTCCAAACATAATCTTTTTGTTGATTCAATATTATTAGTAATAAATCCTTCTATAAGGGGGAGTTACTATGTACTATGCAAAATCAGCCGCAAATACCCGGTCATGTGAGTATGGATCAGTTTAATCAGATGTTAATTTCTCCAGAGTCTTTTGCTGCAAAGCCAGAGTCTCTTACAGAACAGTTATTTATTGAGCGTTCATTAACGGAAAACAGGTTTTGGCTCCGAATTATGAAAGAGCATGCTTTATTCTTAGGTGAAGGATTTAACCGTAAAGACACACAACTTATCCAGCAAACGGACAGATTACATGCCTACTTTGAAAACAAGTTTCATGCAAAAAAAGGTGAAATCGTTATCGTATAGATACAATTTTTATTAACACTTAAAATAGCTGCCAATTTGACACTATTTTTTCATAGTGAGAAAACAATATTATCCAAATTGACGTTACATTCAAAACCCCACAGAACTGTGGGGCTTTTTGCTGTCCATAAATCCATCTACAGAAATTGAATTAACCTGAATATTTGTTCCAGTTGTGCTTCTCCAATTTTAACTAACACTTGTAGTGCTTATTCCTTTTGTTTGATTAGGTTAAAATGTTCACTAATTTGTCATTGACAATCATTCTCATTAAAAATAAAATTAATGTAAATGATATTCATTATCAATTACTCAATTAATAGATTTGCATGCAGGGGGAGCATATGACTAAAAATCTACTACTTAAAACTTTTATTCTACTATTATTAATAGGATTGGTCGTACATAATCCTGTTTTAGCTGCTGGAAGTTCCAACACAGATTTGAAAAATGCGGAAGTATCAGTTGATCAGGCAATCGATTATGCTTCAAAAGGGGATCTCGCGTCAGCACAGAAGGCTTATGATCAATTTAATAAGATGTGGCGGGAAATTGAACAAGGGATTAAAGCTGATTCCGCAACCGCCTATAGAGACATTGAATCGAATATGGGACAGGTTGTTTATGCTATTACCTTAAAAAAGCAGGACCAGGTTCTTCAGTCATTACAGGGGCTTAAGGCTGTAAATGAAAAGTTTGTTAATGGCGGCTATCCAAAAGAGGTAGGATTTAAGAATAAAGACATTACCTTAGATGATTTTATTCTTATACTTCAACAGACGAAAAAGGCAGCCGACCAACAAAATCAAACGCAAGCTTTGAAAAGTATAAAAGAGGCCAGTGACAGCTGGCTAAGCGTTGAAGGAATAGTCGTTGCACAATCAGCTTCTGTTTATAGCGACTCTGAAAGGGACTTAGTCTCAATTCAAGCTATGCTAAGTGCTAACCCGCCAAATTTCAAACAAGCAAATAAAACAACAGATAGCATGATCAAATATCTTACTCCACTGGCTGAAAAATCTAGTTATACGTTTTGGGATGCAGCGATGATTCTTGTTCGTGAAGGATTGGAAGCATTGCTGGTTGTTATCGCCCTGATGTCATTCGTGAAAAAGTCAGGACAAGGAAAGGGTAAAGGTTGGATTTGGAGCGGAGTTTTGACGGGTCTCGGAGTCAGTGTCATCCTTGCCATTATTGTAAAATTTGTTATTTCCTCTGGAGCCTTTGGAAATAACAATGCGCTAATTGCCGGGTGGACAGGAGTTTTTGCTGCAGTCATGTTGTTGTATATGAGCTATTGGCTTCATAGTCAATCCAATATTGCTGACTGGAATCGGTATATAAGGGAGAAAAGTCAAACTGCTTTATCAACTGGAAAACTGGTTTCATTAGGAGTACTTGCCTTCCTTGCGGTATTTCGTGAGGGGACAGAAACTGTTTTATTTTATATAGGTATGGCAAGTCAAATCAAGCTTCAGTCGTTATTACTTGGATTTCTTATCGGAGCGGCAATTCTGGGAGTTTTAGCTTACTTGATGGTATTTGTTGGCTTGAAATTGCCATTACGCCCATTTTTTATGGTATCAAGCATTATCGTATTTTATTTGTGCATTAAGTTTACTGGAATGGGTATTCACAGTCTGCAGTTAGCTGGATTAATCCCAACAACGAACGCTGCTACTATTCCTAGTGTAGAATTTTTCGCACTGTACCCATCATGGGAAAGTTCCATTCCACAGATTATCCTGGTTCTTGCAGCGTGTTTCATTATTTTGTACAAAAATATTAAATACAAAAAACACATAATACCTAATAATCTTATTACAAAGAAAGTAGGAAATGAAAAATGAAAAAGTTGACATCACTGGTTTTAACCATAGGTCTGGGAGGTTATTTACTTTTAGCAGGCTGCAGTTCCACTAACAGCAAAGTTTCAGACGGAGTAAATAAAATGTTGGATACCACTGAACAACTATCCAAAGCAATTGACAGCGGTGACCAAGCTAAAGTTAAAGAGATTGGACCAAAATTGGAAGATCAGTGGTCATCATTTGAAGATGATGTAAAGAAGGACAATAAAGATTCATACGCAAAAGTGGAAAAATATCTTGATCCAACGATAGCCGGATCTGAAGCAACTACATTAAATAAAAGTGCTCTCAAAACATTAAATAATCAGCTTTCGGATGCATTGAAAGAATTAGCAAAAAAAACAAAATAACAAAGTGGAGAATAGCAATTCAAGTCGAATTGCTATTTTTTTTGGTCAAAATGACACCTCATGAGAAAATAGGTTAAATAAGGTACGATTTGAAATATTTTCACTTACATTTTTAAAGTAACTATGATAAATATATAGTAAGGAGATGAACTGGAATGGATAATTTTCATTTATGCCCAAAGTTCGAAACCGCTTTTGAATTGTTAGGTAAACGGTGGACCGGTTTAATTATTCGTAGCTTACAAGATGGAGCAAAACGTTATAAAGATATATCTCAGATCATTCCAGGCATGAGTGATCGAATGATAACTGAGCGCTTCAAAGAACTCGAAGAAGCTGGAATTGTAAAACGAAATGTGTATCCTGAGAAACCGGTTCGAATCGAGTATGAATTAACAGAAAAGGGTAAAGCGCTAAGTCCTGTAATGGATGAAGTTCAAAGTTGGGCTAACACATGGGTCAAATAATAACCACGTAATAGGAAAGGAAGCTGACAAAATAAAGGTCAGCTTCTTTTATTTTTACCATCATAATAAATACGAATATGAGGTAGAGTCTTAATACACTTTTAATAAATTAGTTACAATAAATTAATTTACATATTTAATAAAGTGTGTTACTTTAGAAAAGTAAGTTATATGAATTAAATTCAAATACAGAAAGGTTGATAAATGAGTGGCACTATATTCAAAGTTTTCTCCATTAGCATTAAGGTTGGTCTTTGGAATATTATTTCTTATTCATGGGATTTCGAAATTTCAACAAATGGCTGGAATGGAACAATTTTTTGGTAAACTGGGGCTACCACATATTGCTGTTCCCTTGATCGCATTGGTTGAAATCATTGGAGGTATTTCATTAATTGTTGGTATTGGTAGTCGAATCTTTGCAGCCATTCTTGCCTTAGACATGATTGTTGCCATTTTTATGGTGAAATTAGGTATGGGTTTTGTAGGTGGATATGAATTTGAACTTGCTTTACTAGCGGGCTTGGTATCCCTTGTATTCAGTGGTCCCGGAGCGTTCGCTTTAAATTTGAAAAGTTCCAGCTCTTCAACCCAAAAATTAGGAGTAACAGCGAAGTAAATCAGTTTTGAACTTGAACAATAATAAAGTTAAAAAACTTTAAACAGACTTGCTGAATAAAAACGTATCAAAATGGCAATTCTGTTTCCTGTGATTAAACAATATATTAGGAGTGATATTTTATGACAATAAACAAATGGAATCTAGACTCTGCTCATAGCAGTATTGATTTTTCAATTAGACACATGATGATCTCTAAAGTAAAAGGTACTTTTCAAACTTTTGAAGCATCAATTGAAGCAGATCTTGAAGACTTGACAACAGCAAACATTGAATTCTCCGTAGATGTGAACAGTGTCGATACACGAAACGAAGACCGTGATAATCATTTACGTTCAGCTGATTTTTTTGATGTTGAACATTTTCCTAAAATGACGTTTAAATCAACTAAAATTGTGAAGAAGAGTCCTGGGGAATATGAAGTTACCGGAGACTTAACATTACGTGGAACGACTAAACCTGAGACATTTACTGTTAGTTATGAAGGAAGCGGCAAAGATCCATGGGGAAATGAGAAAGTTGGTTTTGAAGCCCATGGCTCAATTAGCAGAAGTGAGTACGGCTTAACATGGAATGCAGCTTTGGAAACAGGCGGAGTATTAGTAGCAGATCAAGTACAAATTTCATTAGATATACAAGCATCAAAAGCATAATGATTATCAATACAAAAAAGACATGTGGGATGATCCCCATGTCTTTTTTGTATTGAGAGTTGCTTATTTATTGTTTAATAAAGGTTAAAAATTCCGTTCGAGCACCAGGGTGATCTGCATAAACTCCACGTACTGCTGATGTAACTGTTGATGCATTTGATTTTTTGATCCCTCTCCCACACATACACATATGTTTCGCCTCTATAACTACCATTGTTCCTTGGGGTTGCAGTATTTCCTCCATAGCTTCAACGATTTGAGTGGTGAGTCGTTCCTGCACTTGAAATCTTTTTGCATAACCCTCCACCATCCGAGCAATTTTTGAAAGCCCAGTGAATAATATTTTATATAATAAGCTGCTATACGATAATTGTAATCTAGATTTTCTCGAGGAATAACACTGCAAAAAGCACTGACTACGCTCTTCAATCAAGATTTATGCATAACTTTGCTAAGTATTGTGTCCCCATGTGTTAATTTATTCGACTCTATCATAAATAGATTGATTTATCGCAACCATTTAAATATTGTCACATTAAATTGTAAGTATTATAAAAAAACATGATACAATTTTCCTGAATAAAGAGAGGTTTGATACATAAAACTTTCCAAATGGGTGGGGTTTGGATGGAAATAGTATTCAATGACTTTGATAAAACTTATGATCTTTTAAAAGACAAATTATCATGGGACTATATTGATCCGCTTAAATTCAAAGTGAAAACTCTTGAACAGTATTTTGGAGGAATTTATCTGGATGTCACAGGCAAGCAAAAATGTGATTATGTTGAAGATAAACTTAAACCACCATCTTTTGTTTGCTATTTTTATTATTTTATATTTTTGTTTAAAAGAGTTTCCACACAACAAGAATATATTGGCTTTTATTATTCAGTAAACTCTTTTTGGATTTTCAAAAATGTCGGTAGTAAATACGATGAGGCTTTTAAAGGAAGGCTAGATAGATTTTATCCCTCCATGTTAAGAGATATTCATTTTTACCATTTACTTAAAGAGAGTCAATTGTTTCAGATGGTTTTATTTGTTTTGGAATATGACCTTAATTCAAAAATAGATGTTTTTGTTAAAAGAGAGGAACAATGGTACGGTATACAACTAAGGACAAAGACGTATAGATCTCAAAAATACTATAATAAGAAACCAAATAGAAATATGGTTAAATTAAACGCAAGATTAATTGATATTCCAATCAATTTAAGATCAGCCAACTCTATACCAACAAGAGGTGATAAATTTAAAATATATAGTAAAGTACATATTGATAGGATTATTAATGAAATAACCTATTTTGAAAGGAATGGAGACATTAGTTAAATTGTTTTAAATATTATTTTATCGTTCGAAAATGTTGTGCAAGAAAATATAGGGGACTGTTCATTCAAGGCCCCCTTAAGATAGGTTAGGCGGATTTTACCAACGAGGCTTTCATAAAGGCCAAGCAGTGCTTGGTCTTTTTTTTGCCCTTTTTTAGTTCTTTGTCCACCACCTTGTGGAAAATTCACACAGTTTTCTAGAATACCATATTGTTAGCCAATAGACTTCCAAAGTGATAAGATAAAATGCAAATGATTTTAATCAGAGCTATAACAAAGAAGTTTAACCATTTCTAGTACGTTAAATCTGAAACATCTATAGCATGACATGGTTATTAAGAAACTTGGGAGAGGAAAAAAATGTCTGAAACATACAATTCTCGACAGGAACGAAAACAAGCAGAACAAATAAAACAGCAAAAAACTAGTAAAAAACCATTAAAAAAAGGTTCGCTTTTTAAAAAGATTTTGATTGCTTTTCTATGTCTTTTAGTCGTTTCGGTAGGAGTTGGAGCCGTGACTTTTGCTGAAATGGTAAAGGGCATACCCAAAATAGATCCTTCGAAACTGGCAAACCCGCTTCCAACAAAGTTTTATGACAAAAACGGAAACCTGCTCTATGAATACGGAGAACAAATGCGGGCGGATATTAAGTATTCTCAACTTCCTAAAATGTTGGAAAATGCTTATCTCGCAACGGAAGATGCCAATTTTTATCAACATGGCGCAATTGACATAAGACATACAATTCAAGCCATTTTTGCAAACCTAACAGGGGGCTTTGGTTCAGTGGGCGGAAGTACAATTACGCAGCAACTTGTTAAGAACTCACTACTGACTCCCCAAAAAACAGTACAAAGGAAGGTAGAGGAATGGTACCTTTCCTATAAGATGGAGCAAATGTATTCCAAACAGCAAATTTTAACGATGTATTTGAACAAAATCTATCTTGGTGACGGTTCTTACGGTGTGGCAGCTGCAGCCAAAAATTACTACGGGGTCGATGCGGATCATTTAAATCAATTGACGTTGCCTGAGGTAGCGATGCTTGCCGGACTTCCGCAAGGCCCGAGTAGCTACGACCCAACAAAGCAACAAAACCAAACAGCAGCCACTGAACGCCGAAATACTGTTTTGGAACGTATGAATAAACAGGGCTACATTACTCAGCAACAAATGCAGGATGCCAAGCAAGTTCCTGTTACGGAGGGACTTGTACCGCAAACAACACAACATATGCCATATAAAGGATTTTTAGACGCTGCTGCAAAAGAAGTGCAAGCCAAGCTTCCTGATGTTGACATTGGTACAGCTGGATTATCCGTTTATACGACATTGGATCCAAAGGCGCAGGATTATGCAGACAAGATGATGGACAGTAATGAAATTATTTCCTATCCTAACTCCAGGTTCCAGGGAGCCTTTGTGTTCTTAGATACAAAGACTGGGGAAGTTCGAGCGATTGGAAGCGGACGTAATGATTACACAGCAAACTTTAAAGGAAGCAATTTTGCCATTGATTTACAACGTCAGCCGGGTTCTTCGTTTAAACCGATTTTTGATTATGGCCCTGCAATTGAAGATTTAAAGTGGTCTACATCGCACCAAATTAATGACCAGGCTACAAAATATTCTAATGGCCAGTCTATTCAAAACTGGGACCATCGCTATCATGGGATGCTTTCGATTCGAACAGCTTTGCAGGAGTCCTATAATATCCCTGCCCTTCTCACCCTAAAATCTGTGGGATTGGGGAATGCACAGAGCTTTGCCGAGAAACTTGGAATCACCTTCCCACAAAATAAGGTTTATGAATCCTATGCAATTGGCAGTAATACAGTGAATCCATTGGCAATGGCAGGGGCATACAGTGCCTTCGGAAATGGAGGAGTATACAATCAGCCGACTTTTGTCCAAAAAGTTGTATTACAAGATGGCACAGCTGTTAGCTTTGAGTCAAAACCAGCACAAGTCATGCATGATTACACAGCGTATATGATTACTGATATGATGCGCTCGGTCGTCGATTCAGGTACAGGGATAACGGCAAATGTCCCAGGGCTGGACGTTGCGGGTAAAACGGGAACTACCAATTTTGATGACAAGACGAGTGCTCAATATGGATACCCTTCAAACGCAACCAATGATAGCTGGTTTGTCGGTTATACCCCGCAATATACGATGGCAGTTTGGACCGGCTATGTGAAAAATGGTCGGGGAAACTACTTGAGTCCAAATGAGACCAAAATCTCGCAGCTGATGTTTAAAAAGATGATGCAAAATTTTGGAACAGATAAATCAAAGTTCCATCAGCCAAGTGACGTTAATCAATCGGGGAACGAGCTGTCCATTAAAGGCGTCAAAGGCGCCGAAGGGATTGTGAAGGGAAATAGTAATACAAATCTAAATCCAAGTGTGAATACTGGAACAGGGACTACAAGTCCGACTCCAAGTGCGAATACTGGATCTGGGGATACAAATCCGAATCCAGGTGCGAATACTGGAACAGGGACTACAAGTCCGACTACAAGTGGGAATACTGGATCTGGGGATACAAATTCGAATCCAGGTGTGAATACTGGAACAGGGACTACAAGTCCGACTCCAGGTGCAAATACTGGAACAGGGACTACAAGTCCGAATCCAGGTGCGAATACTGGAGCAGGGACTACAAGTCCGACTCCAGGTGCAAATACTGGAACAGGGACTACAAGTCCGACTACAAGTGGGAATACTGGAACAGGGACTACCAGTACAACTCCAAGTGGGAATACTGGATCTGGAAATGGGTAATGATACTGCACAGCAAACGTGATTAACGGTAATTGGAAGGAGATTTCCATGCACCATTATTTCATAGCAGCAATAAAGAATTAGTAGACACTGATATAGTAATCAAAAAGAGACAAAACGAGACAGTTGTATCGTTTTGTCTCTTTTTTTGGCTAATAAGAAAGTATAAATTTTCTCCAAAATTTATACTTTCTTATGTCGCATAAGTGCAACTACGCCTCTGTCTTCGCCCTTAGGGGCTCGCCAATCGGCGAGTTTTCTTTATACCTGAATTTTCTTTAAAGCGTTGAGAATATCACTTTCGCTTCTTGGCATAGTTCTTGCAACAATAAAGTTGTAAAGAATTTTTCCAGGGAGGCTGAAAAAATGAGAACGATGGATAGCAAAGATGTAGCTTTAACAAAGGAAAAAGCACAATGGATGTATCAAAAAATGCTGGAAATCCGTAATTTTGAGGACAGAGTCCATGAGTTATTTGGACAGGGAATCCTGCCGGGCTTTGTTCACTTATACGCTGGGGAAGAAGCAGTTGCGGTTGGTGTCTGTGCCCATTTAACTGATAAAGATAGTATTACAAGTACCCATCGCGGACATGGTCATTGTATTGCCAAAGGCTGCGATTTAAATGGAATGATGGCTGAAATTTACGGAAAAGTCACTGGATTATGTAAAGGGAAAGGCGGATCCATGCACATTGCTGACCTTAATAAAGGTATGCTTGGTGCAAATGGAATTGTCGGCGGGGGCTTTCCACTTGCATGCGGTTCGGCCTTAACAGCGAAGTATAAAAAGACTGGGGATGTAAGCGTTTGCTTCTTTGGCGATGGTGCTCAAAACCATGGGACTTTCCATGAAGGGGTCAATCTTGCTGCGATTTGGAATCTTCCTGTCGTTTTTGTTGCCGAAAATAATGGCTATGCAGAAGCAACTCCATTTACCTATGCGTCCAGCTGTAAATCTATTGTCGACCGGGCAATTGGCTATAATATCCCAGGTATTAAGGTGGATGGAAAAGACATACTGGCAGTCTACCAGGCTGCAGAAGAAGCTGTCGCAAGGGCACGCCGCGGTGAAGGTCCAACCCTTATTGAATGTGTAACGTATCGAAATTATGGCCATTTCGAAGGGGATGCACAAAAATATAAAACAGAGCTGGAGAGGGTCGAGCATAAAACGGAAAAAGACGCGATTCTTCTATTTAGAAATCACTTACTAAGCCAGGGGTTATTAGTTGAAAACGAATTAACCAATTTAGAAAAATCAGTTGAAGAAGCTGTTATCCAAGCAGTGAAGTTTAGTGAAGAGAGTCCGTACCCAAGTCCTTCTGAATTGTTAACTGATGTTTACGTGTCATATTAAAATGGAGAACTCGAATAATGGAAGGTCCAAAAGGTCGGCTTAGAGGAGCTGCCTGGATCTATAAGCATAGAGTTAGGATTGTCTAATTAAAAGGAGGAATTCGAATTATGACAAGAAAATTGAGTATGTCAGCTGCGATCAATGAAGCTATGAAACTTGCAATGCGTAAAGACGAGAATGTCATTCTATTAGGTGAAGACGTAGCTGGCGGGGCTGAAGTTGATCACTTACAGGATGAAGACGCATGGGGCGGAGTTCTCGGGGTCACGAAAGGACTTGTCCAGGAGTTTGGACGGGAGAGAATTTTAGATACTCCAATTACAGAAGCAGGTTACATGGGTGCTGCGATGGCGGCTGCATCAACTGGTCTTAGACCAATCGCTGAATTAATGTTTAACGATTTTATTGGAAGCTGTTTAGATGAAGTATTAAACCAAGGGGCAAAGTTCCGCTACATGTTTGGAGGCAAGGCCCAGGTTCCGGTTACGATTCGAACCATGCATGGTGCAGGATTTAGAGCTGCTGCCCAGCATTCCCAAAGTTTATATGCACTGTTTACGGCAATCCCAGGTGTGAAAGTAGTAGTTCCATCCACACCATATGAAGCAAAGGGACTTTTGCTTGCTGCGATTGAAGATAACGATCCCGTCATCTTTTTCGAGGATAAAACACTGTATAACATGACAGGTGACGTTCCAGAAGGGTACTATACGATTCCAATTGGTAAAGCAGATATCAAGCGGGAAGGCTCTGATGTAACAATTGTAGCGGTCGGCAAGATGGTGCATACCGCAATGGAAGCGGCTGAACAACTTTCAGCAAAAGGAATTGAAGTAGAAATCGTTGACCCGCGCAGCTTGTCACCGCTGGATGAAGAAACCATCCTTTCATCTGTAGCAAAAACCAACCACCTCATCGTAATTGACGAAGCCAATCCTAGATGCAGTATTGCTACTGATATCGCAGCACTTGTTGCCGATAAAGGATTTGATACGCTAGATGCCCCAATTAAACGGATTACCGCACCGCACACACCTGTACCGTTCTCACCGGCACTCGAGGATATTTATCTGCCTAAAGCAGAAACCGTGATTAAAGTGGCAGCAGAACTATTAGGTGCACCTCTGGAAGTGTAAATCAAATGAGCAGGAAGGAGAGATCTACATGGCAGTTGAAGTCGTAATGCCGAAATTGGGAATGGCCATGAAAGAGGGCAGTGTGTCGATTTGGAATAAAGGAGTTGGAGACCCTGTCCAAAAGGGTGAACCGATTGCAAGTGTCAGTTCAGAGAAGATCGAAATTGATGTGGAATCTCCTGCAGAGGGTACAGTATTGAAAATTACTGTTCCCGAAGGAGAAGGGGTTCCCCCGGGAACAGTGATTTGCTATATCGGAATTCCTGGTGAAGAAGTGGCTGCAGGGCTGGCAGTCGAAGAAGCCCAGAAACCTGAAACAGAAAATATTGCTCCTGCGAACGAAAAAACGGAGCCTGTTTCTAATATGAAAACGGCTCGTGTGAAAATTTCCCCTGTCGCAAGGAAAATGGCAGAAGCTGCCAACCTTGATGTTGAGAATATCAAGGGTACAGGGCCTGGAGGAAGAATTACGAAGGAAGATGTGCAGGAAGCCATAATGAATTCGTCCACTCCACAGGCTGAACCGAAAAAGGAAAAAAGCGAAACTCCGGTGACACCAATAGAGGAGACCCAGCAAGTCCCAGTCAGCGGCATCCGAAAAGTGATTGCCGGCCGCATGTTTGAAAGCCTGCAAAAAACTGCACAGTTAACGATTAATATGAAGGTGGATGTGACCGATTTACTCGCGCTACAAAAGCAAATCGCTCAAACCGTTCAAAATCGTTATGATCATAAATTAACGGTAACAGACTTTATTGCAAGAGCCGTTGTACTTTCACTGCAGAAGCACGGGCAGATGAATAGTTTGTTTATGGACGATAAAATTCATTTATTTAAAAACGTTCATCTTGGCATGGCTGTTGCGCTTGAAAAAGGGTTAGTGGTTCCGGTTATCCACAATGCCCAAAGTTGTTCCATTATTGATTTGTCGCAAACCATTAAAACCCTTGCACAAAAAGCAAGACAAGGAGAGCTTACTCATGAGGAAATGCAGGGTTCCACGTTTACGATTAGTAATCTCGGAGCCTACGGTGTTGAGCACTTTACACCAGTCTTAAACCCGCCTGAAACGGGAATTCTTGGTGTCGGTGCGGTCTATGATACCCCCACCTATATTGGTGAAAAAGTAGAAAGAAGAAGCATACTTCCGCTTAGTCTAACATTTGACCACCGTGTACTTGATGGAGCACCAGCTGCAGCATTTTTACAAACGGTCAAACAGTATTTGGAAGAGCCGATTACCATGCTTTTATAGAAAGAAGGGAATATTTTGGCATCGATCGCAATTATAGGTGGTGGTCCTGCTGGATATGTGGCTGCAATTACTGCAGCCCAGCAGGGTCATGTAGTTACAGTAATAGATCAGGGACCGCTTGGAGGCACATGTTTAAATGAAGGGTGTATGCCAACTAAGGCCCTCTTAGAAACTGCTGGGGTGTACACTAAACTTCAAAACGCGAGTGAGTTTGGGATTCAGGTCCCATCCGCCAGCATTAAAATCGATTGGAATGCCGTCCAGGGGCGGAAAAACAAGATTGTTACGACACTGGTTCAAGGAATCCAATATTTAATGAGGAAAAATAAAGTGAAAGTAGTAAATGGATCGGCTTCTTTTCTCACGAGCAGGGTTTTACGGGTTGAGAATAGTGGAAAACAGGAAGAGATAACGGCCGATAAAATCATTGTTGCGGCAGGTTCTGAACCTGTCGAACTGCCATTCGCTCCATTTGACGGTGATTGGATCATTCATAGTGGCCAAGCGATGTCGCTGCAGTCAATCCCTTCCTCTTTGCTGATTATCGGCGGAGGTGTAATCGGCTGTGAGTTTGCTAGTATTTTTAGCCGATTAGGAACAAAAGTCACCATTGTTGAGATGGCGGATCAGCTGTTGCCGGGAGAAGATCAAGATGTAGCTGCTGTCTTACATAAGGAGCTGGAGAACGACCGTGTAACGATTTATCCTTCGACTAGATTAAAAGATTTAAACAAGGAGCAAAAGAAGGCGATTTTTGAAAACGATCAAGGGCTCCATGAAGTGAAGGCCGAATTGGTTCTCGTTTCGATTGGGCGTAAGCCAAGGGTGTATAACTTAGGTCTTGAGAACATTGGAATTGATTTTTCAAGACAAGGTATTCATGTAAACGAACAAATGCAAACGAACATTTCGAATATCTATGCCTGTGGAGACGTCATTGGGGGGATTCAGTTGGCCCATGTAGCTTTCCATGAAGGAACAGTGGCCGCTTTAAACGCTTGCGGACTGGATGAGCAGGTCAATTATCGGGCGGTGCCCCGCTGCATTTATACCTCACCTGAGATTGCAAGCGTTGGTTTAACGGAAAAGCAGGCCATCGATCAATATGGAGATATAAAAGTGGGAGAGTTTCCTTTTTCCGCAAACGGGAAGGCGTTCATTGTGAATGAACGGGCTGGAAAGGTAAAAGTGCTGATTGAACCAGAGTACGGGGAGATCGTCGGGGTTTCGATTGTGGGGCCTCATGCCACTGAACTGATTGGGCAAGGAACGGTCATGCTCCATGCCGAATTAACGACAGACAGCATGGAACAATTCATTGCAGCCCATCCAAGTCTTTCTGAGGCAATCCATGAAGCAATACTAAGTGCAGTAGGACATGCTGTACATATTTAAAAAAGGGGAGATGCAGATGAAAGCTGCGCTATGGTATAACCAAAAAGATATTAGAGTCGAAAATATTCCAGAACCTTCGGTTGAAAAAGATCAGGTGAAAATAAAAGTAGCCTATTGCGGGATTTGCGGTTCAGATTTACACGAATATTTGGCGGGTCCTATTTTTGTTCCAGTAAAAGAACCCCACCCAATTTCTAAGGACAAGGCTCCAATTGTTATGGGTCATGAATATGCCGGAGAAGTGGTGGCAATTGGGGAAGCGGTCACAGGAATACAAGTAGGTGATCGTGTATGTGTAGAACCGATTTATAGCTGTGGGAAATGTTCTTCCTGCAAGAAAGGTCACTACAATGTTTGTGAACAATTAGGGTTTATTGGCCTGTCAGGCGGTTTGGGAGGTTTTTCAGAATACAGTGTGGTGCCATCAAAGATGATTCACAAAATCCCGGATTATATGTCATGGGAACAAGCTGCACTTGTTGAACCAACAGCTGTTGCCGTTCATGCAGTACGCCAAAGTGAGATGAAGATTGGTGATTCCATCGCCGTGATAGGTACAGGACCAATCGGTTTATTGGTGATTCAAGCTGCTAAAGCAGCGGGAGCAAGCCAAATTATTGCGGTAGAAGTTTCAGCGGAACGACGTGAGATTGCTAAACAAGCTGGAGCCCATATCGTCATTGACCCGATCGAAGTAAATCCCGTTGAAGCAATAAAAGAATATACCAACGGCCTTGGGGTGGACGTTGCCTTTGAGGTAGCTGGAATCGAACCTACGATTCATACAGCGATTGAATCAACAAAATCAGAAGGGAATGTGGTGAATATCAGCATATGGGAAAAGCCAGCCAGCATCCCGGTAAATCATTTCATTTTAACTGAGAGAAAAATGACTAGTATCATCGCTTATCGCAATATTTTTCCGCAGGTTATTCAACTGATCGCCAATGGGCAAATTCAAGCAGCTGAATTGGTGACGAAAAAAATCTCCATTGATCAAATTGTTTCTGAAGGATTTAAGGCTTTAACAAAAAATAAGAACCAAATTAAGATACTAGTAGATCCTTCGCTATAATTCTTCGATAAAATGATCCAGCTACGCGTAGATTGCGCGTAGTTTTTTGAATTTTCTTAATTGTGACCTTTGTTGGATTGAAGGCGCATTCACTATCGTGTATAATTTAAACTGTACTTTTAACCTCGTTTGGACAGAATTCTTCTCATACTCCTTTTTTTCTTCCTAAGATTTGTAAACAAGTAATCAATCTCAAACCACTTTCGAAAATTTTTCTGGGTTAAGGGGAGGGTTTCATGAATACTACTTTTTATTTTGATGTTTGGAAGCGTTTTGTGAAAGAAGGAATTCTTGATTCAGCTCGGTTGAACAAACGAATTTTGGAATCCTGGCACCGCTGTAAAACAGAAAAGGTAAACCCTTATTTAAATAAAGGCCTAGATTTATTATCAAAAGAAGACCTTAATGCAAAAAAAGAGAAGCATTCTATGCTGATCGAAATAGCCTCCCCCATATAAAAAAGATGGACCAGGCGATTAAAGATTCTGGAATGATGGCACTTCTGGTCGATCCGGATGGATATGTCCTATCTTTAACCGGAAATGAAAAAGCATTATCGGATGCCAGAAAAATTAATTTTGTTGAAGGGGCGCGCTGGACCGAGACTGAGGTCGGAACCAATGCCATTGGGACTGCGTTACAAACAAAAGAAGCGGTTACGATTAATGGTGCTGAACATTACTCTGTCGCCTCCCATCAATGGAGCTGTTCCGCGACACCAATTTTTCACGATAATGGAAACCTGATGGGGGTTATTGATGTTTCATGCCCGGTAAACCATTCCCACCCTTTTATGCTTGGCATGGTTACATCCATCTCATATGCTATTGAAAAAGAAGTAAGCAAGCGTTCCTATCAAGAAGAAATTTCACTTTTCCAGCAAGCAGCCCATCTAGCCGAGACCTATTCAAACCAGCTCTTCTTGGTATGTAATCAAAAACAAATGATCATATCTGCGAGTAAACCTGTACGCAAAAGGTTCCCCCAGTCGATCGGAATGAACTTGTATGAACTATTACATAACGGATACCAAATTGATGCTGGAATGCCTTTTTATTCAAAGGAAAATAACAAGATCATCGGAAGCTCTTATTTCCTTTCAGAGGTGTTAACTCATCGTAATAACGTATCTTTTCAATCGCAAAGTTTTTCAAAACCATTTATCTTTAAAGGCGAGTGTGGAACGAGTGAGATTTTTCAAAATACATTAAACAAAGTAAAGCTCGTCGCCCCAACAGATGCCACCGTGTTTATTTCAGGTGAAACCGGTACGGGAAAAGAAGTGATTGCCCGGGCAATTCATGACAACAGCCCTCGAAAAGAGGGACCGTTTATTTCGTTAAATTGCGGTGCCATTCCGAAAGACCTTATGGAAAGTGAGCTTTTTGGCTATGTCGAAGGGGCTTTTACCTGGGCAAGACGGCAAGGCTATAAAGGGAAATTTGAGCAGGCACAAAAGGGCACGATCTTTCTTGATGAAATAGGTGAAATCCCGCATACCATGCAGGTGGCCTTATTACGTGTACTCCAAGACAGGAAAGTTTCTCCGATTGGGAGCACAAAAGAAATCCCATTGGATGTGCGGATTATTACGGCAACACACCGTGATATAACAAAGCTAGTAAAAGAGGGGGATTTTCGCGAAGACCTTTATTATCGTTTAAACGTATATCCAATTGATGTCCCTCCGCTTAGAAAAAGAAAGGAAGATATTCCGTATCTTGTCAGGCATTTCTGTAAGGGAAATGGATGGACCATTCCAAATATGGAGGATCTAACTTCTTGGTTGAAAGACTATGATTGGCCAGGAAATATTAGAGAATTAATTAACGTATTGGAGCGACTGCACATTTTGTCTCTCGATGAAAAGTCGAGTCAGGATATGTTCAAGAATAGCTTCGAATCTTTAACCATTAGACATCCATCCAGTTCTTTATCCATAGAGCAGGAAAATATAGAGGTTGAAAAGAAGTTAAAGGCCCGAGAAAAAATCCAAAAGGACTTAATGCTGGATGCATTGAAAAAGACAAAAGGAAACGTAACGGCAGCCGCAAAGTTATTAGAAATCCCAAGAAGTACTTTTTATAAAAGACTCCAAAAGTTTGGAATGTAAGGATGGTATTGTTGATTGAAAATTCAATGGACGGTGTAAGGATAGCACACGATTTTAGTGTGCTATTTCTTATCAAGGAGCTAATTGAAATCCTTGTCTATAACCTCATTTATATAAAAACGGATGCCTGCGGACATCCGTTTTTACATTACATTATGATTTCTTGTAAAGTTGAGATAATACAATTCGAGATAAATAGTAGGCAAGATAAAGGAAAGTTTTAAATAATGTATTAATAGCAAAAAAATGAACGACCAGCATTGCAACCGCAGATCTTGTTTCCACATGTTAGTATGAAATGGAGGGATTGGTTTAATGGTATGGACTATTTTTATCTTTTTATTGATTGTGTTTATTGGAGGTCCGATTTCCTTGCTTTTGTGGTTATATATTTTAGCAAAGAAACCACAGCATTCAATTATCAGAGCACACCCTTATTTGGGATGGATGCGCTACTTATTAGAAAAGATTGGTCCAGAATTCAGACAATATTGGTTTGATGATGATAACAGCGGCAAACCATTTTCACGAACCGATTTTTTAGGGATTGTTTTTTCTGCCAAATATCGAAGTGATCTTTTAAGTTTTGGGTCCAAACGTGACTTTGATCAGCCTGGTTATTATATTGCCAATGGGTTGTTTCCCTTATTGAATGAAGAATTAAAGGTAGACAATCAAGAAAAAGTCCATGCAATGAAATATAAAATTGATCATGAAGGATTATTTACTCGGCATGAAAAGCTTGAAAAGGACCAAACAACACGTTGGCTGTATCATGAGGAAGATACTATAATCGTTGGCGGTGATCGGGAATTTCCTTGGAGACTTCAGGGGCCATTTGGCGCCTCTGCCACATCTTACGGAGCAGTCGGCGAAAACTATATACTTTCAACAGGCCATGGCAGTCGAATGGCAAGCGGTTCATGGATTAATACGGGAGAAGGCGGAGTTGCACCGGAGCATTTAGATAGTGATGCAGATGTGGTCGCCCAAATTGGCCCTGGTTTATTTGGTTTTCGCAATGATGAGGGCAATTTTTCCAAAGATGAATTTAAGCTTAAAGCCCAGGAACCGAATATTAAAGCATTTGAGCTTAAATTCGGTCAAGGAGCAAAAATCCGTGGCGGACATTTGGAGGGGTCGAAGGTTACTGCAAAGGTAGCGAATATTCGTAAGGTTCCTGTTGGGAAAACCATTAATTCTCCCAATCGCTTTCCATTTTTGCATAATTCAATTGAAACGCTGCAGTTTATCAAAATGCTGCAAGAGGAAGGCGGCAAACCTGTTGGAATCAAAATTGTCGTTGGAAATCCATCCAACTTGGATGAATTTTTCGAGAGGATGAATGATCTTAGGATTTATCCGGACTTTATTACGGTTGATGGCGGAGAAGGTGGAACAGGCGCCACTTTCAAATCAATGGCAGATACAATGGGGCTACCTTTATTTCCTGCTTTAATTGCGGTTGTCGATAAGGCCTATCAGTTTGGTATACGTAATAAGTTGAAAATTTTTGCTTCAGGAAAGTTAATTTCAGCAGATAAAATTGCTATTGCCCTTGCTATCGGTGCAGATGCCGTGAACTCAGCAAGAGGCTTTATGATTGCTAATGGCTGTATCATGGCTCTTCAATGCCATACTGGTAAATGCCCTACAGGCGTAACGACGACCGATCCCAAATATCAAGAAGCACTTGTGCCAGAGGAAAAGAAATGGCGAGTCATGAACTACATCATTAATGTACGTCAAGGTTTGTTTGCCTTAGCCGCAGCTTGCGGCCTTGATAGCCCGCGCAAATTCAATCGAGATCACATTGTCTTTAAAGACGTTGATGGAAAAATAAAAAGGTTATCAGAGATGTTTCCAATTCCTGATTCTTCGGCTGATTTAATGAAAAAAACTTTATAGAACTGAAAATGGATATGAAAGGAGTTGCTGGTTTTATGAAATCAACAGATAAATTCACAGATAAAGCTGAGGTATATGTAATGGTTTATCAGCTTTACATATCATTACATGATTAACTTCATAACTTCAAAAAAGTTGTATTAATAATCGCCGATGTTGTATCAATTAAGGTTTTTTATGACTAACTTTTTTTTGAAAATAATTTTTAATTTTATCGATAAAAAAATACAAAAGCGGAATGATCTCTACAAAATAAGCAAAGGTGGTCCAAGAGTTTTTGAAAAAATCATTAAGTTCGGCTGTATTTTCTGACATTTGAAGTGACATTGTGATCATTACAAGTGTTAAAGAAAATACAAGGGGCCGATAGTCTTTTAAATTGAATAATTGTGATAATATTAGGGTCGACACATACAATAATATTCCCACCTTTAGGAAAACCGTAGTGGACCAGATCGCAACCAGTAATGGATCTAAATTTTCAATAAAATCGGCAATCCGAACAAATCGTATTATTTCTAACACTGGATAGGTTAAGTGACTAGCTAAGTTGGGGCCAAAAAGAAAAAGTAAAGATACAGTAGTGCATATGAGTACTATGGTTGAAAAAAGGGTTGCCCACATAATGGATTTTAAAGTTTTTTCTTTTTCAGCAATGAATGGAAAGAAAAAAATCAAAAGAATAATTTCTCCAAACCACGGTGTTATCGTATAACTTCCTTTTAACATTCCTTTGATCTGATGATTCGTGACAAATGCCATCCAACGATTCCATTCGAAATCATTCATAACTAAAAAGTATTGAAGTATTACCACGGTAATAATAAGAAAAAACAATCCCTGAGCTGTTCTAAATAGGGTCTCAATCCCTGTTCTTACCGTAATAGCAATAACCATTGCGAACATCATTCCCACTGCAGCACTTGGTGTAGATGGCAGATAATTTTGAACCATGAAGTCTTCATATTCTCGGATAATAATAGAACCCAGATGAAGAAAAAAAAAGAACAGTATACCCATCATTGGGATATGAATCCACACGGGAAGGATTTTCCTTCCAAAATGAACAAAGAATTCATTTGCGTTCCGATTAGCCAGTTTTATCGTAAAATAAGCAAGAATCACTCCCCCTAAACCTCCAAAACAAAGGGACAACCAAGTATCATATTGTGATAGCGACACAAGTGGTCCAAAGGCAAATCCCAATTGAGTGGAAAAATAATAAAGTACAAAAAACATTAAAATTTGGTTTTGGGTTATCCGTTCCAATTTCATAATGGGCTCCTCTCCTAACCTACAATTTTTTGGGGCAATGGATGAAATAGAACTCGAATCAGGTCATTAGGGCTAGGGAAATGTTCAAAAACAACAGTGGTTAAGCAATAAAGAAAGCATACCCCCATTATCATAAAGACAATCCAATAGGTTCTCTTCTTACGATTTTTTATTTTTAAGTATTTCCATTCTATAAAAAAAACTAATATAAATGAGATGAGCACCCATGTCATGTTTTCTTTTCCTTTATCCAAAATGGATTTTGTTCACTACCGGGACGTTTTATAGATAAATCAACATGTATATTTACTTTTACTTTATCCTTATAAATCATCGACCATTCATTTTTACATAATTCCCATACTTTCGGTTTATACCATGATAGGTATGAACCCAGTTGAAAAACATCTGATTTTTTTTCTTGAGACTCTCTAAATACTTCATAAATTCTATTTTTAACCTCTCTTCCTGCCTTTTCTTCAATAAGATGGACCTTTTTTGGATCAGTTAAATCAATATTAGAATGAGATTCGAGTATATCGTCTTCAGCTTTTACCAAAATATCAAATGTATAAATATCGTTTTTTGAAGGACGAATTTTTGTATTGGTATTTAAAACCAGCAAGCTAATGTTTTTCTGATCAGTAGGAGAGGGTAAATTTACCCCGAATTCTCCATTCTATTCTTTATCCATAATGCCCCTCGGCCTACTCTCTGATTGATTTTTCCTACCATTTTATAATTTTTAAATAATGCCATTCCATTTGTGCCCACCCACATTACCTTGTTTCCTTTTTCACTAATCATATTTTTTTCACCCTTTGTTAATAAACCAACAATCATATCACCGTTTTCTGTTTCTAAAAAATCCTTTATAGTCGTATTTAAGGTATTTTTCTTTTGAGTGAATTCTCTTAGCACTTCATTAGGAAACCTTTCAAACGCAGGGACAAGGTTCGCAAGTTCCTTTGCTTTACCTGGAGTAACTAAAAGGGTATTGCCTATGCTAAATGCTGGGTTTCGAATAACAAACTCTAGAATGGGCGAAATCCCATCCCTTGCCATTTTCTCACCCACCACAATGATCCTTGTGTGGCCCCAGTTAATTCTTCTGGGTAGATCCACCTGAATTTTCCTATAAGCTTCTGATAAGCTTTTTCCGCTCTTTGAAATGGCTGTATAAGGGTTGCCAGTTGGGCTGACACCTCCAATACTGGGTGAGGTCAACCGATTTGTAAGCGGGAAAGATAAAGTTAAATCCATATTTCCATTTTCGCCTTTATCCACAAAAACTCCAGTTACAAAGGCACGGTCATTAATTTCTACCCTTGACCAACATCCAGTTAAGAGAAATGCGCTAGTTAAGATCAACAATTTTAATCGAGTTCTCAATCTCCTTCATCCTCACCATTGGAAATTTTTTTGGTATTTGCCCTTTTAGGATTCATTGGTGATAAATGGGTAGGGCGTCGATTCATCATCCACCATGGAGCCCGAATAAACACATCTTTAAGATCGCCTAGCCGCAATGGTGCAGTCGGCGCTAGATATGGCATTCCAAAGGAACGCAGACTTACCAAATGGATGTATATAACTAAAGCCCCCATTGTTAATCCAAATAATCCAAAGGTCCCAGCTAATATCATAATCGGAAAGCGTAGAAAACGAAGCGAAAAGGCTAAATCGTAATGTGGAATAATAAAGGAAGAAATTCCAGTTAGTGAAACAACAATAACCATTGGAGCAGAAACAATCCCAGCTTGAACTGCAGCTTGTCCAATGACTAAAGCACCTAGTATACTTATCGCTTGTCCCACTGCCTTTGGTGTTCGAATCCCAGCTTCACGCAAACCCTCAAAAGCCAATTCCATTAACAAAGCTTCTACTAATGCTGGAAAGGGGACATTGTCACGGGCACCAGCAACACTTATTAACAAATTAGTGGGTATCATTTCTGGATGGAAGGTAGTAATTGCAATATAAAAAGAAGGTAAAAATAGGGACGCTAATAAAAAGATATACCGAATACAGCGGATCCAAGTCGCTGAAATATAACGTTGATAATAATCTTCTGCCGATTGAAGAAACATATAAAAATTCCCAGGAATGAGAAGTGGGATTGGTGTTCCGTCTACAAAAACAACGACACGTCCTTCTAGCAAGGAAGCAGAAACAACATCAGGACGCTCTGTTTTTTCCATTTGTGGAAAGGGAGAATATGGATAGTCGTCCATATATTCTTCCAAATAACTACTGCCTATTACACCGTCCATTTGAATTTCACTAAGGCGATTTCGAACTTCTTCAACTAGTTCTGGTTTACAAATCCCTTCTAAATAGCCAATGACTACTCTCGTTTTTGTAATTTTTCCTATCTCTTTTTGCTCCATTTTTAAAGAAGAAGACTTTATTCTTCTTCGGATTAATGTAATATTTGTAGAGATGTCTTCGACAAATGATTCCTTTGGTCCTCTGATTACATTCTCGGTCGTAGGTTCATTAATAGAACGTTTGTCAAATTTTGTGAAGGGAAAAGCAAGCATTCTGTTTTCACCTTCTATTACCAACAAAACCTCTCCTTCAAGAACACTTTCTGCGGCCACATGCATATCGGTAATAAGCTTACTCGACATTGCACTAATTTGTTTTAAGTCAAGTAATTTGTGAAAAAAATCGCTTTTTGGAATTGTAAAATCAGTTGATAAAATAGGTTTTAGGACGTTTTCATCGAATAATGATTGATCGACCATTCCTTGTAGATAAACAACTGCACATTGAGTTTCGTTAACAATAAAAGTGTGAAAAATGACATCTGAGCTTTGATGAAAGCAATTTTTCAACCATTTCTCTCTATCTTCAAAACCTTTCCCCAAATAAATAGGTTCTGTGCTATTTTTTTTTTCTTTAGATGGCTGCTCTTTTTTAGTACTTGAAAAAATTGACATTGGATTAACTCCATTAATTTTTTATTATTTTGTTCAACAAATTCAAAAAAATGATACTAAATATTGAGTGCCTGGAATTTTTTCTCCTACTTGTTTTTTGCGTCAACAAGTTCTATTAATGATTTCTTTTGTTTTACTTAAATAGTAAGAGTAGAATAAGAACAGAGTAAAACTCAGGTTTGAGGTGATATTTGTGGAGATAAAGATGTTTTATCGTACACAAAGGGAGATGGCTGCCGCAATCAATCAACTTGTTGATGCTTATTGGCAGGATGAAATTAAGGAGCAAGGGCTGATCCAGGGTGTTAAAAATATTTATAAAAATAATCAGGATAAGCTTATAAAAAATAATCAATTTACAAAAGTCGTTCAGCAGCAATGCGGAAAAAGAAGATTGGCTATAATCGAACGGGTTCTAGAAATAGAATAGAAGTTTTTCACGATGAGAGGTAGGATTGGATGGTAAAGGATTTAGAGTATTCTTCAAGTTTGAATGGGGCATCATTCTTGTTATTTGAGCTGAAACAAGTGGTTAAACTCAAGCAATTGGGCTTGTCAAACCAAGAAATAAGAAGAAAAGTCATCGAAGAAAATATTTTTCAATTTGCCAATAAAGGAAGAATTAATCGAGCGTTACCATCAATTATGAAAAGAGTGGATGTTATTGATGATACACTAGCTCAACTGATGACAAAAGGTTCTTTAGAGATGACCAAAGTGATTAATTTATATTCCATAATGAAAACGGACCTTTTGTTTTTTGAATTTATGAGAGAGTTAATTAGCGAGAAGCTCCAGAATAATGATTTTACAATCGAAAAAAAGGATCTTAATGTTTTTTTTGCTTCTAAATCAGAACAAAGTGAAAAGATCGCTAGTTGGAGCGATATAAATGCTGAAAAGTTAAAACGTGCTTTTATGCAAGTACTTTTTGAAAGCGGGATGCTGCGGAATCGACGTGGCAATGAACTAAACCGACTAATGATCGATGAACAGATAAAACATCATCTCACATTCATTGGTGATACAAAATATCTTCGAGCAATGGGTGAGTGAAAGGAATAGTAGGATGGCTAATATAAATCGTAGATTGGATAAGATTATTCCAAAAATCAAAGAGGATAAGTTTATTCAAGGTCGTGGCTTGGGAAATGAGATTAGTTTTTATATTTTTGACTACAATCCACAGGAAGAATTAATCGTTCGTGATTATGTAAAACATATAAAAAAAGAGTTTAATTATGAAGGTTCTGATCGGAAGATTATTGAATTTGACCTTTATAAAATGCTGCTTGAAATTGCAAAGGAGAAACGAATTTTTGACCGGGTTTTTCAAGTAGAAGAAAAACAGGGTAAAGAGGCCTTGTTTAAAGCCTTGATTACCTTTGCGAAGCCTGAAGTTTTTTTGAGAAAAATAAAAGAACAATTAGCCGATCATAATGTAGTGTTTATTTCGGGGGTAGGTAAGGTATACCCTTTTGTTCGCTCACACACCATTTTAAATAATCTTCAAGAAGTGATTGATAAAATACCAGTCATTATGTTTTTCCCGGGAAGATATGATGGTCAGTCACTTCAATTATTCAATCAATTTAAGGATGATAACTATTACCGAGCATTTCCATTAGTGGATTGAAGAAAAGGGGATACACGATGATCATTAAAGACATGTTTCAGAAAGATATCGAACGTGATATAAGAGGCGTTATTAAGGTTGCCCAGACAGATGAAGATAATATTTATCAAGAACTTGATGAATATGTTGTCACAAGAGAGTTAAATAAACACCTATCAAAATTCTATGAAAATTATCAAAAAAGTATAGACGGTTTAACGGACAAAATGGGTGTTTGGATATCGGGCTTCTTTGGAAGTGGTAAATCACACTTCTTAAAAATTCTTGCTTACTTGCTTGAAAATAAGAAGGTGAAAAATAAAAAGGCAGTAGAATTTTTCCAAAATAAAATTCAAGATCCTTTAATTCTGGCCAATATGAATCGTACGGCTGATGTCGAAACAGAAGTCATTCTTTTTAATATTGATTCTAAAGCATCTTTAGATAGTAAATCGAAAGAAGATGCTATTTTACGTGTGTTTATGAAGGTTTTCTATGAGCATCGAGGTTATTTCGGGGATATACCTGGTGTCGCCGAAATGGAAAAATACTTGGATCAAAAAGGGGTCTACGAACAATTTAAAGCTGAGTTTAAATCCCTTTCAGACGAAGAGTGGGTTGACCGTCGCAACACCTTCTACTTTGATGCTGACTATGTGATTGGTGCATTAACGAAAGTTACCGACATGAGTGAAGAGTCAGCCCGTAATTGGTTTGAAAATGGTGTCAATAATTTTGAAATCAGTATTGAGAAGTTCGCCAAAGATGTGAAGGAATATATCGATCAGAAGGGCAAAAACTTTCATCTTGTCTTTTTAGTGGATGAAATTGGACAGTTCATTGGTGATAGCCGTAGTCTTATGCTTAACCTTCAAACGGTTGCCGAGGACTTAGGAACATACTGTCAAGGGAAGGTATGGATTATGGTGACTTCCCAAGAGAGCATCGATAGTATCGTTAAGGTAAAGGGAGATGACTTCTCACGGATTCAAGGCCGCTTTGACACAAGGCTGTCGCTATCTTCTATTTCTGTTGATGAAGTCATCAAAAAACGGATCCTTCTAAAGAAAGATTTTGCTAATGATAAACTCAAATTGATTTTTCCAGAGAAAAGTGCGATCTTGAAAAACTTGATTAGCTTCAAGGAAAGTACCTCAGATTTAAGAGGATATGATCATGAACAGGATTTTGCAGATGTTTACCCGTTTATTCCTTATCAATTTAAACTTTTGCAAAATGTTTTTGAACAAGTTAGACGGCATGGTTCATCTGGTAAACATTTATCAGAAGGTGAACGTTCCATGCTTTCTGCATTTAAAGAGGCGGGATCGCGTTATAAAGATGCTGAGGAAGGAATTTTAATCCCATTCTATGCGTTTTACGATACGATCAAGGAATTTCTAAACCCTTCGATTTCAAGGGTTATTGAGGGTGCATACGAAAACCCTGCCCTTAAAGATGATGAATTTAATGTGAACCTTTTAAAAGTGCTGTTCATGATTAAATACATTAAAGAGCTTCCTGCCAATATTGAAAATGTCGCTACGCTCATGGTTTCAAGTATTGATGAAGATAAATTAGAGCTGAAAGAAAAAATCAAAGTGTCTTTAAGAAAGCTCATTTCACAAACGCTTGTCCAAAAAAATGGAGATTATTTTATCTTTCTTACCGATGACGAGCAGGATGTCAACCGGGAAATAAAAGCGATACATATTGATGAAGATTTAACAAAAAGGGAACTTGCAAATTATATCTTCCAAGACCTGTATGATGAAAAGAAATATCGTTATACCAATGTATATACATTCTCCTATAATCAGAAAATGGATGAGAAAAACTATGGAAATCAAACGGCAAGTATTGGAATCAATATTCTTTCCCCATTATCTGATCACTACGGTAGATCTGAACAAGAATTAATGATGATGTCCTCTGGCAGTGGAGAACTTATCATTAAACTCGGTGGGAATGAATCCTATATCGAGGAAATGGAAGAAGTCCTTAAAATCGAAGAGTACCGTAAGAAAAAGAATATTACCCAGCTTCCAGAAAGTATTCAAAATATCCTAAATAATAAGCAAGCAGAAGTACGTGAAAGAAGAAGAAGAGTCCGGGAATTGTTAGAGGATGCGATTAAAAGCGGGAAGTTCTTCATAAATGGAGACGATGCAAATATTAAAGGCTCCACTGTTAAAGAGAAAATCAATACAGCCTTGCATTCGTTGGTTGATAATGTCTATACGAAGTTGGGCTATGTAAAGGAATTCTTAGATAGTGAGAGAGAGCTTCTTTCTGTTTTGAGTATAAAAGACGAACAATTGACTTTAAGCCCTGAAATTAAACATGACCCTAATGAATCAGCTACGAAAGAGATGTTTGACTTTATTACCATGCAAGATTCCATTCAGAAGCAAATTCGGGTGAAAATCCTCTTAGATCGCTATAGTGATAAACCTTATGGATGGAGATTGCTTGATATTCAGCGTTTAATTGCGGAATTATTAAGGGAACAAAGGATTCGCCTCCGTTACAATTCCGAGTATTTGGAGCCAGAGGAAAGTGCGAGTAAGATTGTAACGGTTTTAACGAAAACGTCCGAAGCCGATAAAGGGATCATTTTAAAAAGAGTTAAAGTAGATGAAGCCTTAATTAAAACGGCTAAAAAGCTTTGTAAGGATGTCTTCAATACAACAGATTTACCAGATGATGAAGATGGCTTAGTGAAGGAAATTCGCACTCTTATGGAGAAACAAGTTGGCGAAATAAATGCATTTAAAGCACGCTACGAGGGTAGGAAATATCCTGGCATGAGCTTACTTGATAAAGGATTGGAGTATTTTGGCGAGTTCCATAAGGGATTAGACAATGCTTCATTTTTTGCCAAAATGAAAGAGTTACAAAAGGATCTTAGTTATTGGGAAGAGGACATGACTTATGTCAAGGGCTTCTTTGGTTCCGATCAGAAAGATATTTTTGACAAAGGTCTTTCGGCAATCAGCAAATATGAAGAAAATAAGGCCTATCTCATGGGTGAAGAAGCTGCTCAATTTGCCAAACAACTAATGGGTATTTTAAATGATCCGCTTCCATATCGAAAAATCAAAATGATTCCAGAAATCATTAAGAAGATGGATGATCAAATTCAAAATGTCCTAACAGAGAAAAGGAACAATGCTAAGGAAAAAATTAAGGTCGACTATGATTACCTTTCCCTTAAAGCAAAACAATATGGTGTTTCCAATGAAACGAAAGAACGCATTGAGCAATACTACAGCGAGTTAATGGAGCAAGTTGAAGTATTTGCTGATATTTATAAGGTAGATGCGACCATTTCTCAAAGTGCAAGTTTCAAGGAGAATTATGAACGGAAAATCAATCAAGAAATTGAGGAATGGCAGAGAAGAAATACAGAAAAACCTCCTGTCATTGTAGATGGAGGGGTTGATGGAAGTACTGGCGGACAGGTTGTAACGGTGCAAAAACAAAAAATAAAAGCCTCGGAACTGATCGTAGTGAAAGAATTACGATCAGAAGATGATGTGGACAAGTATATTAACACCCTCTCGAATAAATTAAAGCAAATCATTAAATCGAATAAAGAAATTGAGTTTATTGATTAAAGCGGGAGATGTTGGAATGAACAAAACAGCCTTGAAAACTTTTGCGACAAGTGCAAGAAAAGAACTTTTGAAAAAAGTGGAAGCAAGGGCAATGAAAATTGGAATTACGGAAGACAACATCAAAAAAGCAGATATTGAAAGCTCGGATGCCATCTTTATAGATGGCAGACAGCTTTCAAAAGAAGAAAAAGGTCAAAGAGACAAACTAATTGACCGTATTAACCAACTAGGCCTTAAACAGGTATTGGAGGAAGTCTCCTATACTTGGTTTAATCGTTTTACAGCCTTACGATATATGGAAGTAAACGACTATCTCCCCTCAGGAGTTAGGGTATTATCCTCTTCAAATCCAAATAGTGCCGATCCAGATATGTTAAATGAAGCATTAGAGTTAGATTTCGAGATTGAAATGGCTAAAGAATATATATACGAATTGAAATTGAACAATAAAACGGAAGAGTTGTTTAAGTATTTAATTATTAAGCATTGTAACGATTTGAATCGGTTCTTACCATTTATATTTGAAACCATTGATGATTATACTGAAATTCTCTTTCCAGAAGGATTGTTAGCAAAAGACTCCTTTATTCGGCAAATGACCGATCCGAGTTTTATTCCAGAGGAAGATTGGACGAAGGTTGAAATTATTGGTTGGCTCTATCAATATTACATAGCAGAAGAAAAAGATTGGGTCATAAAAGCAAAGAAAAAATATAAAACAGAGGAAATCCCTTTTGCTACACAGCTTTTTACGCCCGACTGGATCGTACGTTATATGGTGCAAAACTCATTAGGCCGTTATTGGGTAGAATCACATTCAGAACATCGAGATTTATTAGAAAACTGGGAGTTTTATCTTGAAAATCCGAATCCAGAAACAGATTTTGAAGAAAGATTAGCTCCATATATCAATAAAGAACTAAAAGTTGAGGATATTAAGTGTTTCGATCCTGCAATGGGCAGTGGGCATATTCTTGTCTATATGTTTGATGTGCTGTATGAAATCTATATCAAGTGCGGATATATGGATAGAGAAATCCCAAGGTTAATTATAGAAAATAATCTTTATGGATTAGATATAGATGATCGGGCCTACCAGCTTGCTTGTTTCTCAGTTGTAATGAAAGCATTGGAGTACAACAGCCGTTTCTTTCGAAGTATTGAAAGAGAGGGGCTGACATTAAATTTAGCCTCTATCCAAGAAACTTCTTTTTGGGGCGAAGAAGAAATTAGTTATATTTCAGGTGAACTTGAAGGTACACAATATAAAGGAGTCAAACAATTTGTAGAGAATTTCAAGAATGCCAAAACGTTAGGTTCCTTAATTAAAGTGATGGATTATGATAAGGAGTTTTTGGAGCAAAGATTCTTGTCCATTCAAAATAATCCGGCTAAAGATCTTTTTAATGAAGAAGTAAGAAGTCGTGTATTAGCGTTGTTATCAGATTTGTTAAAACAAGCAGAGATCATGCATAGGCAATATGATATTTTAGTGACAAATCCCCCGTATATGAGTTCTGCAACAATGAGTACTGTACTGTATGATTTCCTCAAAAAGAATTATCCGGATTCGAAACAAGATTTATTTGCTTGTTTTATGGAAATAAGTCATTATCAAAAAGATAATGGGTATTTTGCTTGTATAAATCAGCATTCCTGGATGTTTTTATCTAGTTTTGAAGAGTTAAGAGAAAAGATCATCGATACCAAAACCATTTGCACAATGCTGCATTTAGGCCCACATGCATTTGAGGAATTTGGGGGAGAAGTTGTTCAAACAACAGCTTTTGTTCTAAGGAATATAAAAATCGCGGGTAGCAGCGGATTATATCTCAGATTGGTAGATGAAAAAAACTCAAACGATAAAAAACAAATGACCTTACATTTAATATCAGATATCGATACCAAATTACAGTTTTGCTATTCCTTTAGACAAGAATTCTTCAAGGAGATTCCAGGGCATCCAATAGCCTATTGGGTAAGTAACAAAGAAATAGAGTTATTCAAAAATGAGGCTAAAATTGGAGATTATTATGATGCTAAAGGTGGAATGACAAGCGGGAACAATAATTTGTTTTTGAGATATTGGTATGAAGTTGATTACAGAAAAATAGGAAGAAATTTATCGAAACAAGAGGCATTAGAAAGTGACTTTGTCTGGTTTCCATATAACAAGGGAGGAATCTTCCGAAAGTGGTATGGAAACATGGAGTATGTGATTAATTGGTATAAGGATGGAAAATACATTAAAGAATATAAGCTAAAACAAAGGGAAAAAGACCCTAATTATAATATAGCGATTGCGGCCTTACCGAGTATGTTTAAACCTCAAGTATCATGGTCAAGAACTGCAAGTACATTGAGCATTAGATATTATCCAACGGGGTTCTTATTTGATGTTGCAGGTTCTTCGATCATTCTTGAAAATAATGAGGGTGGGCATTATTTATTAGGTTTATTAAATACGGTTATTACCAAAAGGCATTTGGAAATTCTAAATCCTACCATCAACCGCCAACCAGGAAATATAAAAGATCTCATTTTTATAAAAAATGAAAATGAAAGAATAGATCAGATTGTCGAAAAAAACGTAACGATATCACGTACAGATTGGGACTCCTTTGAAACTTCTTGGGATTTTAAAGTTCATCCTCTATTGAAATATGAAAGTGTAGCAAAAACAGGTAAGATTGAGAAGGCTTTTGAAGAAAGAGTTCTTTTTACAAAAGAGCAATTTAGAAAAATAAAAAGTAACGAAGAGGAACTCAATCAGATTTTCCTTGAAATTTACGGTCTACAAGAGGAAATGTCTCCAGAATTATCAGATGAGGAAATATCGATATACATTGCAGATCAAACGATTGAAATGAAATCTTTCATTTCTTATGCTATTGGTTGCATATTTGGTCGTTACTCTCTTGAAGAAGAGGGAATTGTTTATGCAGGTGGAAATTTTAATCCAGATACTTATAAGTCCTTAAAAGTTGACGAAGATAATATCCTTCCGATTCTTTCAGGATCTTATATTGAAAATGATATTGTTTCAAGATTTATCGAGTTTGTTCAGATTGTATTTGGAAAAGAAACATTATCCGAAAACCTTGAATTTCTTGCTATTTCTCTTGGGAAGAAAAAGAGTGAAACAGCAAAAGAAACCATTAGAAGATATTTCTTAAATAATTTCTTCAAGGATCATCTACAAACATATAAAAAGAGACCGATTTACTGGTTGTTTACTTCTGGAAAACAAAAGGCATTTAACTGTTTGATCTATATTCATCGTTATGATAAGACCACTTTATCTCGTATCCGCACTGATTATTTACACGAATATCAAATCCGCCTTGATGCTGAGAAGAAGGACTTATGGGGTATTATCGAGGGCGATTACACAGCGAAAGAAATCAGTAATGCCAAGAAGGAATTAAAGATATTGGACAAGAAGATTGAAGAGCTAAAAGAGTACGACGAATTGTTGCACCATATGGCGGATAGGCAGATTGAAATTGATTTAGATGATGGTGTTGCAGTTAATTATGAAAAATTTAAAGGACTTGTAGCAAATATATAAGCAGTCATGAGGATATACCAGTGATGACTGGTGTATCCTTGTTTTATGAAGTTTAATGTAAAGGGTTGAGTGAGCTTGAATATAGATCAGGTGGTTTCCACTTTAACGGCCACATTTAATGAACCACTAAATGATGGCGAACAAAGAAAAATTGTATTTTGGGTGGATAAGGATCGAGAGTTTATTGAAGAGATACATAATATTTCAATTGAAAACGTGAAAGTTCATCAATTGACAGTAAATAATAATTTCTATTCAAAGTACTTACTAGAAGAAGAAGATTCGACCTCCCATTATCTTGTTTATACAAATGATGATTTAAGCGTAGAAGATAACTGGCTTATTGATACCGTTTACTATTCGAAAACATTCTATGCGGATAAAATTTCTTTATTGTTGGATGATTTAGGAATTGATTCATCATTACGTGCAATAGTGAAGCAGTACGAGAAATTTTTCAATAAAAAGCACTCACAAAAATTTAAGTCCTATGGGGTTCAAACCTATACGGAAGAGTCAATCGAAATAGGAATGATGAGTGTTTTATGTAACTTGAAAACACCTGATTTTGAAGAAGTGCTTAAAACCGTCTTAATAGAAGGTCTTTCAGAAGAAGATAACAAATATATGAGTCTTATGGACAAGTATTTTGATCTCAGTGTGTTCTGGAAGTACGTTTCGAATGTCTATGGATATGACAGAGAAGATCCATCTTTAAAAACTTTATTCATCCATTTAACGGTCACTTCTCTTAGTCACTCGATTGAAAGCTCCCTGCTTTCAAATATCCAAGGTTTTATTGCGGAAAGAAATAAATCAAACTCTTTGGTTTTCATTGATCATTGGATGCACCATAAAACTGACTATGTTTTTTACGATGAGTTAGCCGAGTCTGTTGAACCAGAAATAAAATTAGCGGATATCGTTCATAGGCTGCAAATTGAGGACTTTACAAATGCGGATACGTTTCCATACTTCGATAAAGCCATCATTATCTATATTGCCAATAGTCTTGAAGCAACGCATGAAGACTATGACGAGTATATCAAGTTGATCAATTTGAGAAGAGTGAAACATTTTTATGAAAGATTTCAATTCATTTATGAGGCATTATTCTATACGGTAAAAATGTATGAATTCTATAAAAAGTATAGTTCTGGCATACCAAAGGTGTCAGCCATAGACATGTGGAAAGCTTATATCAATGAATATCACGCCATGGATACATATTATCGGAAGTTTTATGTTGCTTTCGATCAAGAGCCAAACAGTGAAATTTTGAAAAAGCTAAAAGTAATGGTAGAAAACCTGTATGCAAACTGGTATATGGGAGATTTAAGCGCTCATTGGTCTCAGGCTGTTGAATCCGATATGAAAGATAACTGGATGCTTCCTGGCATTACAAATCAGCAACATTTTTATCGACAATATGTTGCTCCAAAGGTTTATAAAGGTGAACGTATTTTTGTGATTATTTCAGATGCTCTCCGCTATGAGGTTGGAGTAGAAATTGCCGAAAAATTAAATGCTGAGACGATGGGAGCTTGCGAAATTGAACCGATCCTTAGTGTCATCCCTTCTGTTACAAAACTCGGCATGGCTTCCTTGTTGCCACATAAAGTCATTGATTTTGATGAAAATGGTAGAGTTTTTATTGATGGTAAGTCATCAAGCGGACTGGAAAATCGCAAGGATATTATCGAGTCCAGTGTTCAAGATAGTGTAGCCGTTCATGCCCAAGAAGTGTTTGCGATGAACAAAGCTGGCAGGAGAGAATTGTTTAAGGGTAAGAAGTTGATATACCTCTATCATGACACAATTGATGCGATGGGAGATAAAGCATCCACTGAAATCTATACGTTTGATGCAGTTGAAAGAGCGATTGAAGAAATAACGACTCTTGTAAAAATCATACGGGATGATTTATCTGGAACCAATATTTTGATTACGGCTGACCATGGCTTTGTCTATCAAAGAGAGGCTTTGATGGAAAGTGATAAAATTGAAAAAGAGGATATCGAGATCATCGAAGTGAAAAGAAGATATATGCTGTCAAAAGAGAAGCGTCAGATGGATGGCATTCTCAATATTCATTTGGATTCGATCATAAAAAATGAGTATCAACTAAATGTCTATGTTCCAAAAGCAACGATTCGCTTTAAAATTCAAGGTTCTGGTGTAAACTTCGTTCATGGCGGGGGAAGTCTTCAAGAAGTAGTTGTCCCTTTAATTACATATAAAAATATCCGAAGAGGGCAAGCCAATAGTCGTGAAATCGTTAAGGTGGATATCAAACTTACGAATACAACGAGAAAAATTACCAACAGTCTATTCCAATTATCTTTCTTCCAAACAGAAAAGGTAGAGGAAAAGATTGTTCCAAGAACGGTATTGATTTATATGGCGGATGAAAATGGGGTTGTCATCTCTAATGAAGAGACGATCATTGGTGATCGAACATCAGAAAACCCAGAAGAGCGGACGTTTAAGCTCCGATTTGCCTTAAAGACCATTACTTATAATAAAAATATGGATTATTATTTAATCATGAAAGATGTAGAGACCGGAGTAGTTCTTGAAAAAGTCCCTTTTACGATTAATTTGGGTATTATCAGTGATTTTGATTTTTAACTGAGGAGGGGTGGACATGGAGGAAAAGGTGACCGAAGTATCCGCATTGGAACTTGATAAAAAGCTAAATAACGAATTTGCAGGACGTGTGGTAAGAAAAGATTTAACCAACCTGATAAAAGCCGGAGCAAACGTACCTGTTTATGTTTTGGAATATTTACTTGGTATGTATGCAGCTACGGATGATGAAACTAGCATTCAAGAAGGGGTGGAACGAGTTAAAAAGATTCTTTCTGATAACTTTGTTCGTCCCGATGAGGCAGAGAAAATAAAATCACGAATTCGAGAACTTGGACAGTATTCGATTATTGATAAGGTAACAGTTTCATTAAATCCTAAAATAGATACGTATGAAGCAGAATTTTCAAATCTTGGGTTAAAGGGAGTACCAACCCCATCCAATTTCGTAAAAGAATATGACAAGCTTCTTGTTGGCGGCATTTGGTGTATGGTCAAAGTGGACTATTACTTTGATGAAGAAGTAAAAAATAAGAACCCATTTAGTGTTGTAAGTCTGCAGCCAATTCAGATGCCAAATATGGATATGAATGAAGTATTTGAGGGTCGAAAGAAATTTACAAAAGACGAATGGATTGATGTATTAATTCGTTCTACGGGTATGGAGCCAACCCAATTGGATCAACGGGTTAAGTGGCATCTCCTGTTGCGCCTTGTACCACTCGTGGAAAATAACTATAACATGTGTGAACTAGGACCTCGTGGAACAGGTAAATCACACGTTTATAAAGAACTTTCGCCCAATTCAATTTTAGTATCTGGTGGCCAAACAACGGTTGCCAACCTATTTTATAATATGTCTTCTAGGAAAATAGGACTTGTTGGCCTTTGGGACTGTGTGGCATTTGATGAGGTTGCCGGTATACGGTTTAAAGATAAAGATGGCATTCAAATTATGAAAGATTACATGGCATCAGGTTCATTTGCAAGAGGAAAGGAAGAAAAAAATGCAAATGCCTCCATGGTCTTTGTAGGAAACATTAATCAAAGTGTAGATACACTAGTTAAAACCTCACATCTGTTTGCTCCGTTCCCAGAAGAAATGGCAAATGACAGTGCATTTTTCGATCGGATGCATTACTATTTACCCGGTTGGGAAATCCCTAAAATGAGGCCCAATTTAATTACCGAAAATTACGGATTTATTGTCGACTATCTTGCTGAATTTTTCAGAGAAATGCGAAAGCGTATGTTCAGTGACGCTATTGATCGGTTTTTTAATCTGGGAAATAATTTAAACCAGCGTGATACGAATGCAGTTAGAAGAACTGTGTCAGGAATGATGAAACTTCTTTATCCAAATGGTGAATTCACGAAGGAAAACGTTCGAGAGGTATTAGAATATGCCCTTGAAGGCCGACGACGTGTAAAAGAGCAGCTTAAGAAAATCGGCGGTATGGAATTTTATGATGTCATGTTCTCCTATATCGATAAAGAAACCCTTGAAGAACATTATGTATCTGTTCCGGAACAAGGGGGCGGAAAACTTATCCCAGAAGGAATGGGGAAACCTGGTCATGTTTATGTTGTTGGGCATGGAAATTCTGGGATGATCGGCGTGTATAAGCTGGAGAATCAGGTCGTAAGCGGAACTGGAAAATTTGATAAATCAGGTGTCGGTTCTCATCGTGAAGCAAAAGAAAGTCTGGATACAGCTTTCCGTTACTTTACCGCAAACAGTAAAAGTATCAGCAATACGATTAGTTCTAAGACAAAGGATTATCTCATGCATATTAGCGATATTCAAGGAATAGGCCTGACCGATGAATTGGCCGTTGCGGAGTTAATTGGACTTTGCTCTGGGGCATTGGATAAGCCTGTTCAAGAAAGCACGGTTGTGATTGGCAATATGACGGTAGGCGGCACGATTGCAAAGGTGGAGGAATTTGCAAATGTACTTCAAGTGAGCGTCGATGCGGGTGCCAAAAAAGTATTAATCCCTGCAGCGTCAGTCATGGATCTTCAGACTGTTCCGCCTGATTTGCTGGTAAAAGTACAGCCAGTGTTTTACTCTGACCCGATTGATGCCGTATTTAAAGCCTTGGGTGTAAGTTAATTGGAATTAATATGCTCTGTTAAAGGATATTGATGATTTTTTTACCTGTTGATTGGAGCGGAGGGCACTTGACTCCTGCGGGAGTACGGGTCAGGGGAGACCCCACAGGCGCCAAAGCGCCGAGGAGGCTCCCCGACACGCCCGCGGAAAGCAAGTGCCTGGAGCGGAAATCAACAGACAAATTTAACAGAGCCTACTAATAAAAGAATCGGTTACGTGCCGGTTCTTTTATTTAACCGGGAGATGTTCGAATGAATAAGTCAGCATTGAAGACCTTTGCAACCTGTGCCAGAAAAGAACTTTTAAAAAAAATTGAAGCAAAGGCTTTGAAAATCGGGATAACCGAAGTCAACATAAAAAAAGCCCATATTGAAAGTTCAGATGCAATCTTTATAGATGGCAGGCAGCTTTCAAAAGAAGAGAAAATTCAAAGGGATCAATTAATTTCCCGTATCAAACAAAATGGATACAGACAAGTGTTGGAAGAAGTGGCTTATACATGGTTTAACCGTTTTACCGCATTACGATTTATGGAAGTAAACGACTATCTGCCAACAGGTGTAAAGGTACTATCTTCTTCTAATCAGGATAGTGCCGATCCCGACATGATCAATGAGGCATTAGCGTTGGATTTGGAAATGAATAAAGAATATGTTTATGAAATGAAATTAAACAATCAAACTGAAGAGTTATTCAAGTATTTAATCATTAAACATTGTAATGATCTGAATAAATATCTTCCATTTATGTTTGAAACCATTGATGATTTTACAGAGATTCTCTTTCCAGAAGGGTTGCTAGCTAAAGATTCGTTTATTCGCCAAATGACGGATATTGAATTTATTCCAGAAGAAAATTGGCAGGATGTCGAAATCATTGGCTGGTTATACCAATTTTATATTTCAGAAGAAAAGGATCGAGTTTTTACAAATCTGAAGAAAAATATTAAGGTGACAAAAGAAACTCTTCCTGCAGCCACACAACTATTTACACCAAATTGGATTGTAAAATACTTGGTACAAAATTCACTAGGCCGAATTTGGCTGGAAAGTTATTCGGATAGTTCATTGAAGAAGGATATGAACTATTACTTGGATGAAGCAGGGCAAGATGAAGTGACCCTTGAAGAACTTGAAAGAATTCGTTATAAAAATGTGAATCCAGAGGAGATTACGCTCCTCGACCCGTGTTGCGGAAGTGGACATATCCTTGTTTATGCCTTTGATTTGTTCTATGAAATGTATTTCGAAAAGGGCTATCTTGATAGAGAGATTCCGAAATTAATTTTAGAAAAGAATTTATTTGGTTTAGATGTGGATGAAAGGGCAATTCAATTAGCTTCCTTTGCTGTTTTGATGAAAGCAAGGGGAAAATATAGAAGGGTTTTTGATCAAGATATCAATCTAAATATATGTTCTATTCAAGAAAGTAATTGGATTACTGACAATTTAATTGAAAAATTGTCCGATCGTAATAATCAGATAAAAGATATGATAGTACAAATCCGGAAATACCTTCATAGATGCTAAAGAATATGGATCATTGCTTCATTTAAACCATTTGAAATTCGATATTATTGAAGATCGTCTCCAAAACTTTTTGGAAGAGCAGACCGATTTAATAGGATTAATTGAAAAAGACATAATGAGGGAAAGGTTACCAAGCATTATTAAACAATCGAAAATGTTAAGTCTAAACTATGATGTTGTTTGTACAAATCCACCTTATATGGGGATAAGCAATATGAGCAACAAATTGAAGAAGTTTGTTCAAAACAACTTTGAGAATAGTAAAGCTGATCTTTATGCCACATTTATTGAATGGGCATTATTACATACTAAGCAAAATGGTTATTGTAGTCTTGTAACCATGCATTCATGGTTTTTCTTAAGTTCTTTTGAGACAATGCGAAGATCTCTGTTGGAGAAATCAACTTTTAAATCCATTCTCCATTTAGGTATGGAAGCATTTGAGGGCATCATTGGAAAAGTGGTTCAAACGGCGGCATTCATTATCCAAAATACACATATTGAGCAGTATACTCCTATAGGAATTCGTTTAGTAGATTTTTATGATGCGAGAAAATATGAAAAAGAAACCCAATTTTTTAATCCGGAAAACAAATTTAACACAATTAAACAGGATGATTTTGGGAAAATACCTGGTAGTCCAATTGCCTATTGGATTAGTAAAAAAGAGGTTGAGCTTTTTGAAAGTAGCCCTAAAATTGGAGACTTCTACGATGCAAAGGGTGGAATGACAAGTGGCAATAATGAATTATTTTTAAGATATTGGCATGAAGTCGATTACAACAAAATAGGAAAATATTTATCCAAAGAAGCAGCTGTACAAAGTGATTTTGTCTGGTTTCCATACAATAAGGGCGGGAATTTTCGTAAGTGGTATGGAAATATAAATCACGTAATAAATTGGTATAAAGATGGTAGTGTTATTAAAGATTACAAGCAAAAACAACGTCAAAATAATCCCAATTATAATGTCGCCATTGCAGCTTTATCAAGTATGTTCAAATCTCAAATATCATGGTCATTAGTCACTTCAAGTACTTTTAGTGCAAGGTATTACCAAGAGGGGTTCTTATTTGATGTTTCTGGATCTTCTTTAATTGTAGATAAAAAAGATGATGAATATTTTTTATTAGGTTTGTTAAACTCGAATATTTCAAAGCGGCATCTTAATATTTTAAATCCAACCATTAATTATCAGCCAGGCAACATAAAAGATCTTATTTTTATAAAAGCTCAAGAAGAAGAAATCAATGAACTTGTATCAAAAAGTATTTCAATTTCACGTGCCGACTGGGATTCTTTTGAAACGTCTTGGGACTTTAAAATCCACCCTTTGACAGCCTGTCAAGATAGAGCAATTCCCAGAAGGTTACAGGAGCTTTTTGAGCATAGAAGTACTTTTACCAAAGAAAAATTCAATCAAATTAAAGCCCAAGAAGAAGAAATGAATCGTCGCTTTCTTGACATATATGGTCTTCAAGGTGAGATAACACCAGATGTTTCTGATAAAGAAATTACTTTATATATAGCTGAACGAGAGACAGAGATAAAATCATTCATTTCTTATGCAATAGGATGTATGTTTGGCCGATACTCCCTTGACGAAGAAGGTCTTATATATGCTGGTGGAGAGTTTGATCCTAACAAGTATCAAAAGTATCAGGCGGTAGAGGATAACATCCTACCAATCGTTCAGGGATTATATTTTGAAGATGATATCGTTTCAAGGTTTATTGATTTTATTAGAGTGACCTTTGGTGAAGAAACTTTAGCGGAAAACCTTGATTTTATTGCGGATGCACTTGGAAAGAAAAAAGGAGAAGTAGCGAAAGAAACAATAAGACGCTATTTCTTAAATGATTTCTTCAAGGATCATATTCAAACCTATAAAAAGAGGCCAATCTATTGGCTGTTTACTTCTGGTAAGGAAAAGGCATTTAATTGTTTCATTTACTTGCATCGTTATGAAAAGACAACAATATCTCGGATT
Source organism: Neobacillus sp. PS3-12 (assembly GCF_030915385.1). Classification (GTDB taxonomy): domain Bacteria; phylum Bacillota; class Bacilli; order Bacillales; family Cytobacillaceae; genus JAEVLT01. Next base: position 4,849,562 of record NZ_CP133268.1, read on the forward strand.
CGGACTGATTATTTGCACGAATGTCAACTCCGCCTTGATGCTGAGAAGAAGGATTTGCTGAGCATTATTGAAGGTGATTATTCAACTAAAGAAATGAGTAATGCTAAAAAAGAATTAAAGACATTAGAGAAGAAGATCGAAGAGTTAAAAGAGTATGATGAATTGTTGCACCACATGGCCGATATGAAAATTGAGCTTGATTTGGATGACGGTGTGGCAGTCAATTATGAAAAGTTTAAAGGACTTGTAGCAAAAATATAAGACAGTGATGAGGATTACCGGTATTGGCTGGTATATCCTTTTTTTTACCCACTAAAAAATCTAATCCGCTTGTATCCTATGAAACGTTAATAAAAATCTTTTCGTAAGCGGTTTCTGAGACGGTTTACTTTTTTTATTTTCAAAAAGAATTAATAAACTTATATAAACTATGAAAGTGGTTTTAATACGAATATGATAGTGATGTAACAAGGGAACACGAACATTGCAAGACTTGCAATAAAAATGGAATCGCTTTCTACGATGTTGGAGAAAGAGCTATGTGCATAAAAGGTCCCAAAGGAAAAAAGCTGAAAAAACTACACTTTCAAGTGCAGCGTGATAAAGTAAATTAATAATCACTAGGAGTTGAAGGTATAACAAAGCAGCCAGCTATTTTACTGTCTGCTTTGTTTTTGTCACAAAAAAAGGTCATTCATTAAGAAACTAGATTCATAAGGATCATGTTATCGACATTTAGATAGAAAGAAGGAAACACCATGAATGAGAATGTTATTATTACAACATTAAAAGGAAAAGATGTTCTTTCCAATCCTTTTTTGAATAAAGGAACGGCTTTTACGAAAGCAGAAAGGGAAGACCTTGGACTCGACGGTTTGTTACCGCCACAAGTGGTCACTCTTGAGGAGCAAGTAAAGAGGGTCTATGAACAATATTCGATGCGGACTACGGATCTGTTCAAAAACGGAGTGCTTTATGATTTATACAACCGTAATGTTGTTCTGTTTTACCGTCTTTTGAAAGATCACTTAGCAGAAATGCTGCCAATCATCTACACTCCTACTGTTGGTGAAGCGATCCAGTTATACTCCCATAGTTACCGCCGTCCAGGTGGCTTATATCTTTCTATTGATGATCCAGCGGGCATTGAAAAGGCATTTTCTAACCTTGGACAGCCAAAAAATGGCATCGATTTAATCGTCGTTACCGACTCTGAAAGTATTTTGGGGATTGGGGACCAAGGGGTAGGCGGTATTAATATTGCGATTGGTAAACTTGCCGTGTACACAGCGGCAGCTGGTATTGATCCAAGCCGTGTTCTGCCAGTCGTATTGGATGTTGGTACGAACAATCAGGCTTTAATTAACGATCCTATCTATATCGGCAACAAATTCCCGCGTGTCCGTGGTGAGCGCTATGATCAATTCATTGATTTATTTGTTCAGACTGCAAGAAGATTCTTTCCAGGGGTTCTTCTTCACTGGGAGGACCTTGGCAATGTGAATGCACGCATGATTTTGGACAAATACGGTGACGAAATCCTTACCTTCAACGATGACATCCAGGGAACAGGTGCTGTTACTCTTGCTGGAATTATGTCTGCTTTGAAAGTGACAGGAGAATCTCTGAAGGATCAGCGCATAGTTGTTTTTGGACCAGGGGCAGCTGGCCTCGGGAACGCAGACCAAATGGTAGATGCCATGGTTCTTGAAGGACTAACAAGAGAAGAAGCTTATGAACGTTTCTGGCCTATTGACTTTAGGGGATTACTTACAGATGAAACACCCGATGTTCTGAAATTCCAAATACCTTATGTAAGGAAAACAGATGAAGTTAAGGACTGGACTAGGAATGAGAATGGGATCCTTTCATTAATGGAAGTAGTTAAGAGGGTGAAGCCAACGATCCTGATTGGTACATCCGGACAAGCTGGTGCCTTTACTGAAGAAATTGTTAAAGAAATGGCAGAGAACGCCCCGCGTCCAATCATCATGCCTATGTCCAATCCTACTTCTCTTGCAGAGGCAGTGCCGGAAAATCTGATCAAATGGACAGATGGCAAGGCTCTCATTGCAACCGGAAGCCCGTTTGCCAATGTAGAATACAAAGGTGTTTCCTATGAAATAGGGCAGTCAAATAATGCATTTGTATTCCCTGGCCTGGGCCTTGGCGCCATTGTTACAAAAGCTAAAGTAATCTCAAAAGGGATGTTCGCAGCAGCTGCTTATGCAGTTGCAAGAATGACGGATACCAGTACACCTGGTGCATCTCTGCTGCCATCCATTGAAAAACTTCATGAAGTCTCAAAATACGTAGCCATTGAAGTAGCCAATGCTGCCATATTTGAAGGGATTGCAAGGACAGATATCCAAGATGTTGAGCAAGCGATTGAGGATGCTATGTGGATACCTGAGTATAAGGAAGTCAAGAGTATGGGTATTTGGACAAACTTGATGTATTATCAAGACAAAGAAACAGTAACAATAAGTGTTAGCTGTCAGGATTAAAAAATTTTTTGATCTTGTTTAGTAAGTCATATAAAAGCCTCAAAACCTTTGGTAGTTAAGGTTCTGAGGTTTTTTTATGCAGCTGCGGAACTTGTTAGAAATGTTGAACCTACGTAAAATAAACATAGAAATACTCATATTGAATAGAAATACACTAAGTTAAAAGTGGGGAAGTAGGATCAATTCGGAAAGGAATGAATGGGTGGATGCAACACATTTATTTAGACTACAATGCCAGTACTCCTCTGGCACCAGAAGTAATCGATGCCATGATGCCGTTGCTGCATGATTTTTATGGAAATCCGTCAGCGCTTCATTGGGCCGGGGTGCCAGTGAAAGAATTACTGCAGAATGCTAGGGAACAGGTTGCCGGCCAGATTGGCTGTACTCCAGGGGAAATCATCTTTACGAGTGGAGGAAGTGAAGCCAATAACCTGGCATTAAAAGGCTTTTATTTTAAAAATAAGAATAAAGGCAATCATATCATTACATCGAAAATCGAACATCCTGCTGTAATGAACCCTTGCAAATTCCTCGAGAGAATGGGAGCAAGAGTCACCTATGCTGGGGTTGATTCATTCGGACGAGTATCACTTGAAGAAATTGAAAGAGCCATCACAAAAGACACGATTCTAATTTCAATTATGCATTCCAATAATGAAACCGGCACCCTACAGCCCATTTACGAGATTGGAAAATTGGCTGAAAGGTACGGAATCGCCTTCCATACCGATGCCTCCCAATCAGTCGGGAAAGTGCCTGTCAATGTTAACGAGTTACATGTCGATATGCTGACTATTGCCTGCCATAAGCTATATGCCCCAAAAGGAATTGGTGCGCTATATAAGAAAGAAGGAATCCAACTTGAACCGTTAATCCATGGGGCGGGCCATGAATTTGGGCTGCGGGCGGGGACAGAAAACACCTTATTGGCAGTCGGCCTCGGGAAAGCATGTGAAATCGCCGGGAATCAGGTGAAAAATAGGGCACTTAAGGAACTGACCGACTACTTTTGGAGAAAGCTAAAAGAAGAGTTTGGTGAACTAGTTCAGTTAAACGGGCATCCGGAGGAGCGCCTGCCCAATACCTTGAATGTAAGCTTTGTCAACATGATAGGGCAGGATTTGCTCTCGGCCATTCCAATGCTTGCGGCCTCAACCGGTTCAGCCTGTCATGCCGGTAGTATCGAATTATCGCCAGTATTAAAAGAAATGGCTGTTCCCGAAGAGGTAGGGATGGGGGCCATCCGCTTTAGTTTGGGCAGGAATACAAATAAGGATGAAATTGATCAGGTATTGAAATGGTTAAAAGAAACGATTAAATAAAGATCATAAGGACAACAGCTGGAATGAAACTGTTGTCCTTTTCATTTAATAGAACTGCAAATGGGTTGCAAAAGGAGATGGTTATTTTAATAAAACCATACAAAAAACTTAATAAAATTCTTTTTGTAAGCGGTTTTTAAGACGGCTTACTTTTTTTATTTTCAAAAAGAATTAATAAACTTATATAAACTATGAAAACGGTTTTAATACGAATATGATAGACATGTAACAAAGGGGCACTAAAACATAGTAAGACTTGAAATAAAACTGAAATCGCTTTCTGCAAATATTGGAGAAATTGGTAAAAGTAAGATTTATTTACAAGACTTAAAAACTTTTTACAGGGGGATTCAATATGCAAATTCCAATTAAGAAAACGCTTGATAAAATTCCAGGCGGTCTAATGGTTGTTCCATTATTTTTAGGGGTATTAACGAATACATTTTTCCCACAATTTTTAAAGATTGGTAGTTTTACAACGGCATTATTCAGTAAAGACGCATCATCAACCATTTTGGCATGTTTTATGTTTTTAATTGGTTCACAAATTAACTTCAAATTAGCACCAAAGGCATTAAAAAAAGGTGCAATATTAATATCAGGAAAATTTATCGTAGGTGCTGGTATTGGTTTAGGTGTAGCGGCGATTTTTGGACCTGCCGGCGTACTAGGATTATCACCATTAGCCATCCTTGCAGGGTTATTAAATGCTAACGGTGGATTATATGCATCTCTTGCTTCATCATATGGTGATGAAACCGATGTAGGGGCGTATGCGTTATTTTCCTTAAAAGATGGTCCATTTTTCACATTAGTTGCATTAGGTGCATCAGGCCTTGCCTCTATTCCTTTTCAAACATTTTTAGGCGTAATCATTCCAATCGTAATCGGAATGATTTTAGGAAATATTGATCCTGAAATGAGAAAGTTCCTTGGAAGCAGTAAATTATTATTAATCCCATTCTTCTCCTTCCCATTAGGTGCAGGGATGAATCTTTCAACGATTATCCAAGCTGGAGGTCCTGGCATACTACTAGGAATAATCGCTTCAGTCACTGGAATTGGAGCTTACGTACTTTTGAAACTATTTAAAGAAAATCCAATACCTGGTTTAGGAACAGGGTCAACTGCAGGAAATGCTGTAGCTACACCGATTGTTGTTGCAGCAGCAGATCACTCCTTATCTTCAGTAGCACAAGCAGCTACTGCACAAGTTGCAGCAGCATGTGTAATTTCAGCAATCATTTGTCCGATTATTGTTAGCTATGTGCATAAAAGGTCCCTAAGGAAAAAAGCTGAAAAAACTACACTTTCAAGTGCAGCGTAATAAAAAGTAATTACAAGTGCAAGGTCCCATACTAAGACATTTTGTCTTTATATGGGACCTTGCACTTTTTTTAAAAAAGTTCACAAAAAAGACACATTTGTTGACCTAATCTTGATATATCACTATAATTCAAATATTAAGAAAATAATTTTAAATCGGTCTATTCAGAAAGAAAGGTGATTGATAGGAATAGTTTATGTGAGGTGCTATTTTGTGTCTGCACCCGATTTATTCTTTTACTATAATACAAAATGTAAGAGATTTTTTTGGGAACTGTGCGACAAATTCAAAAACTTATATTTAAACAACAGGGGGAATTCATAATGGCAGCATTGATCGGGGATCGGTTAAATCAGCTTCCGATTGGGTCAGCTCATAAAAAGGCAACCGCATTAATTGGTGTTGGCTTATTTTTTGAGTTTTTTGAGGTATTTCTAGCAGGTGTATTATCATCCGTTTTACAGGAAAAGTTCCATATCAAAACAAACTTAATGCCCCTCCTACTGGGTTCCAGTTTCTTGGGAATGTTTTTGGGGGCCATTTTTCTAAGTGGAATGGCTGACAAGTTTGGAAGAAAAAAAGTATTTATAACGAATCTTACAATTTATTCTATCGCTTCTTTATTAATAGCGGTTAGTCCTAGCGTAGCCCTTGTTATTCTTTTCCGATTTATAGCAGGACTAGGACTTGGATCACAACCAGCACTATGCGATACATTCCTAAGCGAAATTATCCCTGCCGCTAAACGCGGTAAGTATATTGCCTGGGCCTATACACTCTCGTTTTTGGCTGTTCCAATCGAAGGATTTCTGGCTCGTACCCTTGTTCCTCTTTCTCCATTTGGAATAGATGGCTGGAGATGGATTTTTATAATCGGCGCAGTTGGATCATTAATTGTTTTTATTGGAGCCCGAAATTTACCAGAGTCGCCACTTTGGTTGGCGTCAGTTGGCCGCATCGCCGAAGCAGAAGCCATTTTTAAAAAGTTTGCTGGAAATGCTAGCAATCATAAAGCGGAGTTCACACCTTCTGGCCAAAACGCAGCAGGACAGAATGGACAAGAAAAATTGCCTATTTCCGTTATTTTTAAAAAACCTTATGCAAAAGGTACACTCATGATTTATATTTTTCAAATATTCCAAACAATCGGATACTATGGATTCGGAACACTTGCACCAGTTGTACTTGCATCAAAGGGGTATACCATTACGCACTCACTTGAGTATGTGGCCTTATCCTTTATCGGATATCCGCTGGGATCGTTGCTTTCGGTTCCATTGATGGAACGAATGAATCGGAAATGGCTCGTCGTTCTTGCTGCGTTATGCATGGGTATATTCGGTCTAATGTTTGGTATGGCGAATACACCATCACTCATTATTGTTGCCGGCTTTCTGTATACGATTGTTAGTAATATTTTTTCGAATGCATATCATACGCTGCAAGTTGAAATTTTCCCAACAGCGGTTCGGGCCGCTGCCTCAGGAGGGGCTTATAGCATCAGCCGCTTAATGAGTGGATTAATGCCGTTTATCTTATTGCCAGTATTGCAACATAGTGGTGCTTCTATGATGTTTACGGTTGTTGCAGGAGCCATGTTCATTGTCATATTGGACGTGGCACTTCTTGCACCAAGGACAACTGGCAGGTCTTTAGAATATTTGGATGAAACAAGTCAACTATCAAGTTGACAGAAGATTGCCTGGCGATATGAACAATTTTTAAGAAGGATGAATCAATTATAAAAATGGTTATCGAACCTTGAGACCAAAATGTAAGTGAAAGAGAGCCAATGGCTCTCTTTCATTTTTTTCATTATGTACTTGAATCATAGCATGCGTAAAATTAACGCTCTAAAACCCCTAAATATCTACTTTGGTCCCATAGGTTTAATGGATCTATGTCGAGTGTTGATTCCATGAAATTGTTATACTTTATGCTGTATCTGCTGCCTTGGGTAATACATTCAATCCAATTATTTGCTGTATAATCTGGGACTTCATTTGGAATACCCAGGAGACGGATTGCTCGGAAAAGCTTTTCTTCTTTCCCTGCAATCAGTGTAACGATAAGGATTCGGCTGGCGATCCATTTGTCAATGACAGGCTGACTAAGAGGAACGACTGGATCAAGCGGAATCGTATAAATAAAAGGGTCCTCATTTGGACCAATCTTGGCCAATAGGAGCAGATTTTGATGATTTTCAAAAGCACCAATTTCAATCGGGTAGTTCATTAAAAGGTCCATTTCATAATCAGTAAACTTTTCTTCTATTATACTTAATAATGCAGAATCCAATCCTGGTAAAAAATGCAGATAAGCTCCATAAGGAATATTTGGCGGCAAATGCAATACAGGATAACCTTCTGCGAGATAATCGGTAACCCACTCTACCTTCATAAACTATTATTCTCCTCTCCGATTTACAAAATCTTCTTACTCGATTTGCCTCTAATAAGAAAATAACACAAGTAATAATCCAATTATTAGAAAACATATTTTACAAATTTGTGAACCTTGTGAATTAAAAAAAAGCTTATGTTATTTTTTTAAACAGATAGAAATAAAAACCAATCGTTGAATTTCCTATTTAAAAGGAGAATGATAATATGAGAGTGGAGCGGATTACTGATTACTTTGAAGTAGGTCTTCCAGTGTTACATATGCCATCAAAAAATATAAATGGGGCTTTCCTGCATGCGATGAGCGATACTGAATCTGTCGTTATTAGTATATCAAAAGAAAAATTCAACGATGCAGACAATGAACTTGATTATTTAATGAACGCCCCAATTGAAATGGGAGCATATGAGAAAAACAATCATTTATTGCTGCTCGTAAAAATAGGTTCAATTGAAAATTTATATATTTACCCTTTACCATTAAACCCCGTTCAGGGGGTAAATGAGGGAACTGTTAATGCATGGGTGGAAAGCCGATTTATTGTGATCTGTTTTATCGAGGGTAAAGAAGAACTTACATTTAAAGGAATCCGTGTTCAAGGGATCCCAGACGATATACGAGAACATGTCATGTATCACTGGAGATACTGTTTTGATCACGAAAGTGGGTATTCTTTAAAATACCTTAACTTCACTTTATCCGCACTTGAAATGGACCCTGCCGAATTGTGGAAGCGGGGTAGAACTTTAGGTGAGTTAGAGGATTAGCTTTATTAAATGGAAGTATATTATGCTGCGACAGCACCTAAAGCAAATAATTGTTTAATTGACTAAGATTAATATAATACAGGAGATAAGTATATGAATGAGTTACAGGTATTTAGTGAATTGCATAAATTTATAAATGGGTTAGGTCCAATGGAGTATTCAGTTGCTCCAAAGAGTTTAACGTTAGGATATAAACCAATTCGTTTTTGGGGAAATAGGTATAAGTTTGCCACTTTATACGGAGAAAAACGCTACACCTGTTTGATCATTCATGTTGATCCAGGTAATAAAGAATCTATTAACGGAAAAATAATTCAAAAAGAAATTCAACAAATCTTGCGTTTTGATATCCAAGATATGAGAAGTTTTGCTTTAAAGAAAAATGAGGTTTATATTCCAATTGAAGTAATTGATTCAAAAGAGAAAATCCAACTTTTAAAAGATATTGTTCGAAAGCAGTATGAGCAATTTATTAAGTAGACGAAAAACTACGATTTCAGTTTGAAAAGAAAGGAGATCGAATGAAAGTTGTCTGATATCGAATTAGTGGATGGCGGGATACACGAATTAAAGGATGTATATCAACAATATATAAACGACTTTGCAATTGATGAGCTAAAAAAATACGAACAGCTTGAATTTTTACTAAGTAGAAATAATTACAAATTGCTGTTAGCGAAAGACATAACTATTAATGAGATCGTTGGATATGCTTTTATATATGAATTAAAAAAATTTAACGCTATATGGCTTGATTATATTGCAGTTATTAAAAAGTATCGAAATCAAGGTTATGGAACCGTTTTTTTAAATAAAATTTTACATTATAACGAGGATGGACTCGGAGTATTTATTGAGGTCGAGATACCTGAAGAAAGCTATAATAAGAAAAATCAATTAAGAAGAATAAAATTTTACGAAAGATTAGGCGCCAAAAAGTTGCATCTTTCTTACTTATTCCCGACTTATAATGGTGGATTTCCGATGTTCCTCTATTTTAGACCCTCATCTAACATTCGGAAATTACCAAAGAAGTTGATTCAGGAAGCGATAGCTGAAGTTTTTGAAAATATACATACGGACGTAAAAAATAGGGAACACATATTAATAAAGTTCTTTTCAACAATTGAAGATGAAGATTTTGTTTAATATATTGATTAACTAAAGCTCTTCATGAAGAAAATTAAAATAATTGAAAATCGGTATTTAATCAATTATTGGAATCATGGAACAGATAAAGTAAACCTAGCGGTGATTGTGAGATTAAATTGGTTATAATTAAATATCTATTATTTTTAGGATTGAAAATCCTAAAGTACTTTTTATTTTTTAAATACTGGAAGTATATATTGATATTTTCATTTATCATTTTATTCATTGTTTTAATTGTTATTATGATAAGACGTATTTATAAAACATAAAACAGTCTTTCTTTTTAAAGAAGTCACATTTGATTATATTTAAATTTGCTCATAATTTATTTTAGTATCTTGATGCTATTCGGGCCATGAATCCATTGACGGCAATGTTGAAATGGAGAGTATAAAATGAAAAATTTTTTTAAGAAGGCTGGAGAAGTATTAAAGGAAGGAAGTATCGAAATTTCAATAATCTCCGGAATGTTTTCTGCTATATTGGATTGTCAAACTGAAAAAATTGAGGCGGAAGGCATTTATGATGTAAAAGTTGTATTTAAAGAAAATTATCTTGAAGTAACTGGATATGCCAAAAAGCTCTTATTAAAGATACCTTTTAAAATTGAGTTTACACCTTATGCTGCGGAACAAAGAGTGATGAAATTTGAAATTAGGAATATGACTCCTCTTAACCAAGATTGGATTAAAAGAAATTATTTAATAAGCCGCCTTTTGTAAATTATCAAAATGGATTGCTGCAAATTGATTTAAATGGCTTTGAGAAAGTAAAGGCAATTCCTGTAGGTGAGATTCGGGAATTTAAAATTGAAGTTAATAAAATGTTGGTAAGAATAGGGCTATAATATTTGTAATTGAATATGATTGTAAAAGCTTGGAGTGTTCCTCCAGCTTTTTTTATACCAAATTTGCAAACATATGTTCTATAATGAAGAGACAAGATAATTATAAGAAAGGTGATCTAATTGAGATTCAATTTGGAAGTCCATCTAATTATTGAAGGAACTGGGATGTTGTCTAGAGGAATTTTTACCGCAAGAAATAAAAATGAAATTGCTAATGTAGCTTATCAATACATTCAAAACATAAAAAGGGAGACCGGGTATCGTACCACTTTAATTCACAAGGTAATTATTGACGGCACAAAAGATATAACAGAGGAGGTAAAAGAAATAGACAACCGGCACATCCCAAAAATGGATGATATTTTTTAGTGATGCTCAAAAATATGATCCAATTTTGGGATGCCTAGGAATATGTTTATTATTTATGTGAAGAAAAGGATTGATGCTCGATTTTTGACGATAAGTTTTATTGACAAATGATACTATTTAGTAATACTATATACTGGTAGTAAGTAATAATGAATATCGGTAACACAAAATACCTGTGATACAGAGTACTGAAAAAATAAGTGAAATACAATGGAGGAAAGAATTTGGATAATATTACTGAAATGCTGAAAGGAGTGCTTGAGGGTTGTGTACTTGAGATCATCAGCCGTGGCGAAACTTATGGCTATGAAATCACGCAACAGCTGCGAGAACTAGGCTTCGCTGATGTGGTTGAAGGCACGGTTTATACGATTACGATGCGGCTTGAGAAAAACGATCTGGTGGACATCGAGAAAAAGCCCTCAACTAAGGGACCGCCGAGAAAATTTTACACACTCAATGCAGCAGGGCAAGAGCAACTTGGAATTTTTTGGAGAAAATGGGATTTCGTCTCAAGTAAAATTAACGAACTCAAAACTAAATAAAATCAAAAGGAGAGAGGTAAAATGAGTTTTTTTGAAAAAATTATCGGAAGTCTGGATGACAAACGGGAATGGAAGGTGATGGAGGCACGTGCGAAGGCACTTCCAAGTGAGTATCACAACGCTTACAAAGCTATCCAAAAATATATGTGGACTGCTGGTGGCGGTCCCACTGACTGGAAGGGCACCAGCCGTATCTTTGGCGGCATTATCGATCTATTCGAGGAAGGAGCAGCGGAAGGCAAGAAAGTAACTGATCTTACGGGCGAGGACGTGGCTGCTTTCTGCGACGAACTAGTGAAGGATGAGCAAACTTGGAAGGATAAGTATCGCAAGAAGTTGAACGATACGATTAATCGTGGATAACGGCGAAATTCTAGTGGATTTTCGCCTAGTACCGAAACTAACAAGCAAACCCGAAAAGATCGTTCGAGTTTGCTCCGTGTAGGAGGATTAGAAAGGAAGATGAAAATGACTGGAAATATGATTGAAATCAAAGGTCTAGTCAAATCCTTCAAGGATAAAGTAGTCCTGAAAGGTGTGGATTTAGAAATAAAACAAGGTGAAATCTTCGCTCTCCTTGGTGAAAATGGTGCAGGAAAAACTACCACGATCAAAATTCTTGCCACTCTATCAAAAATGACAGCAGGGACAGCAAGTGTCAATGGCTTTGATGTGATAAAAAATCCGAATGATGTGAGAAAATCAATCTCGCTTACAGGTCAATTTACTGCTATTGATGAAATATTGACCGGTCGAGAAAATCTCATCATGATGGCGAAGCTCCGTCATCTATCGCAGCCTAAAGTCATTGCGCAAGAAATGCTAGAGAAATTTGACTTGACTGAAGCAGCAGACCGTAAGACTTCAACTTATTCTGGTGGGATGAAGCGTCGCTTGGATTTAGCCATGAGCTTTATCGGGGAACCTGCTGTGATTTTTCTTGACGAGCCAAGCACAGGACTTGACCCGAAAGTCCGTCTTGAAGTTTGGGAATTGGTGCGGGATCTTAATGAAAATGGTGCGACTATTTTCCTAACAACACAATATTTGGAAGAAGCAGAAGCACTGGCAGATCGTATCGCTATACTTCACAAAGGTACTCTTATCGCTAACGCTCCTCTTGCTGAGCTGAAAGCTATGCTGCCTGAGGCAGAAGTCGAATACGTCAAAAAAGAACCAACACTCGAAGAAATCTACTTGCACTTGACCGGTGAGAAAGGAGAAGCTAACAATGACTAGTTATTTATTTCAAGATATTTCCACCATGGCGAGTCGCTCGATGAAGCATATTTTTCGGAGTGTAGATACGATTATCACGGTGACTGTGATGCCGATTGCCTTTATGCTCATGTTTGTCTATGTTTTTGGTGGAGCTATGCATGCAGGAACAAGTGCTTCCTACGTGAAATACCTCTTGCCAGGAATTTTGCTTCAGTCAATTGCGAGTGGGGTGGCTTACACCGCCTACCGTCTCTTCATTGATGTGTCCAAGGGAATCTTTGAACGATTCCACTCAATGCCGATATCACAAAGTGCTGTACTCTGGGGGCATATTTTGACTTCGCTATTGTCTAATGCTATCTCAAGTGTTGTGATTGTGCTGGTTGCTTTGGTGATGGGCTTTCGTTCGTCTGCTAGTATCCTTAATCTGCTAGCAGTTGTTGGAATTCTGCTATTCGTTGTTCTTGCATTGACTTGGTTGGCTGTCCTTGCAGGCCTTTCTGCAAAGACTGTGGATGGGGCGTCTGCCTTTTCTTATCCTCTGATTTTCTTGCCCTTTGTCAGCTCGGCATTTGTCCCAACTGTCTCTATGCCTACACCAGTCCGTATTTTTGCTGAAAATCAACCCGTGACAGCCATTGTCAACACGATTCGTGCTCTACTCAATAATCAAACTGTAGGAAACACTATCTGGATTGCTCTTGCATGGTGTTTGGGAATTACAATTGTTGCTTATCTCCTTGCAATACGTGCTTATAGAAAACGTATCTTGGGGAATTAAGATTTTTTTACAGTAAAAAGTAATGTTTGAGACAAATAGAGAGAGAGAATCATTAATGAGAAACAAAAAGCAATTTTAAAAAATAACAACAGATATTGAACTATCCTTACCGACATTTGAGTGGCAGCGTTTCTATGATAATTTTTTATATAGATGTGATTCTGTTCACCATTTATTGTTTCCGTGTATGGTAGATTATTACTGCGTACATTGTTTGATGGAGAGGGGAACTTTCCTTTTTTCCAATTTGAAATAATAGGTAGGTAATTTACGTGCTGATTAGTAAACGGAAATATTTGAATTTAGTACAAGAAAATGAGGATTTGAAGGAACAATTAGATGCACAGTTAAGAGAAAACAAACGAAAAGAAGAGATATCGAAAGCCTTTAAAGAATCATTTAATCGGGAGTTAGCAACTACGATTCATCAGCATGAAATGGTCAACGACCAGCACCATGTAATGGGAGAGCTAGTTAATAAAATTAAAAATCATTTTGATAAGGTGAATGATCTTAGTCAGCACTCCTCAAATAATTCAGAGGATCTTGCCATAAAAGGTGATATATTAATTAACTCTTCTATTGATATGGCCGCAAAGTCGGAAGAGGGGCGGTTATTGGTAAGTCAAGTTGAACAGTTAATTTTACAGTTAGGCAGACAGCTTAGTGAGACCTTTGAAAAAATGAACCACCTAAATGAGCGTTCAAAGGAAATAGAATTAATCGTTAAAGTCATTAAAGAAATTGCTGAGCAGACCAATCTTTTAGCGCTAAATGCCTCAATTGAAGCAGCGCGTGCTGGCGATCAGGGCAGGGGATTTGCTGTTGTTGCGGATGAGGTTAGAAAGTTAGCTGAAAATACCGCTGACAGCACTAACAGTATAAGTGAATTAACGAAAAATATACAAAAGGACATTCTGGATACTCTTACATCGACTACTTCCAGTAAAAAACTAATTAAAGATGGAATTCATCTAAGTTCCGATACTTCAAAAAAAATTGAATTTATTTCCAATGTTATTAATGGAGTGAAAATAGAGGTAAATGAAGTAATTGAAAAAATTAAAGAGCAAAAGGATTATTCACAAAATTCTATGGATGAAATTAGTAACACAACGTCCCTTTTTAATGAAATAAAGGATTTAATTCTCACACATATCAATGATGCCAGTGTAGTTGATTCAAAGTTGGATGAGGTTATGAAACAAGTAAAAATATTGGAATGAAAATAGAATTTTTGATAGTTAGAAAAAGAAGCTGACTCAAGAGTCAATATAATTGACTTTTGAATCAGCTTTTTTAATTGGTCTACTTTTTTATCAGAGTTGCCTTTTCTTGATATATGTCAAGGTTCTTGAACAATAAGTACCGCTAAAATAATGTTTGGGAACCAACTTAATTGTATATGTAAGTTCTAGTTGCAAAGGTTGTATTATTTCTGATCTATAAAAATAAAAAGGTGTGAAAAGTTTTGAAAATAGGGATAGATAAGATTGGTTTTTATACACCGCATCTCTATGTTGATATGAATAAATTGGCTGATGCAAGGAAAGTAGAACCTGAAAAATTCATCATTGGGATTGGACAGGAAAAAATGTCTGTTCCTCCAATTACACAGGATGCCGTCACGATGGCAGCTAACGCCGCATTGGAAATTTTGGAGGAATCCGATAGGGAAAAAATTGACTATGTCATTTTTGCAACGGAGTCTGGAATTGATCATTCAAAGGCCGCAGCGATTTATGTTCATCGTTTATTGGGTATAAATCCAAATGCACGGTCCATAGAAGTAAAAGAGGCCTGTTATGGAGCTACCGCTGCCATCCACATCGCCAAAGGGCATATAGCACTAAATCCTGAAAGTAAAGTTTTAGTTCTTGGATCAGACATATCGAGATATGGTTTAAATACGTCTGGAGAAGTTACCCAAGGAGCGGGTGCTGTTGCGATATTAATGAGTGCGAATCCAAGGATTATCGCTATAGAGGATCCAAGTGCGTATCATACAGAAGATGTCATGGACTTTTGGCGACCGTTATACTCTAATGTAGCTTTTGTCCAAGGCAAGTATTCTGTTGAACTATACATTTCCTTTTTCCAGAATGTTTGGGAACAGTATAAGAAAAAAACAGGCCTGGAATTAAAAGACTTTGAATCATTTTGTTTCCATTTACCCTATACGAGGTTAGGCTTAAAAGCGTTAAAAACAGTAATTGATGAGGGAGCGGAAGAAGAACAGGAAAGGCTGCTGGCCAACTTTGAATTAAGCAGGAGCTATAACAAGGTTGTTGGCAATATTTATACTGGTTCCTTGTATTTGAGTTTGCTATCCCTGCTTGAATTAAATACAGACATTAAAGCAGGGGCAAGAATTGGTCTATTCAGCTATGGTTCGGGGGCGGTTGGAGAGTTCTTTTCCGGCATTGTAGAGCCTGATTATCGGGATTTTTTATACGTTGAAAGACATGGAAAATTATTGTCGAGTCGCAGAGAAGTTTGTATTTCCGAATACGAAGAAATTTTTCAGGAAACTTCCCTCGCTGATATATCAGGTAAAAAGTTCCCAATTGAAAAAGATCCAGCGGTAATTTGTCTGGCTGGGGTAAAAGATCACATGCGAGAATATGTATATAAGTGTAATGAGATTTAAAAAGTGAGGCTGACTCAGGAAAATTGAGTCAGCCTTGTTGTTTTGTATAGTAGGAAGTATCCAACTATCACCTCAGCTATTTGGGTTAGATCAATTTAAAATGGTTGTTTTTGTATTTGCATTAAAATTTCCTTTGCATTGGCAAAATCCATGTTTTTTCTTTGCTTTAATTGATCAGCGACGTAGTTGATTTCCTTACCTTTGGCTCCGGCACTTATGGCAAGAGCTTTGGCTTGAAGACCCATATGACCCTTTTGGATTCCTTCTGTGACAAGTGCCTTAAGGGCTGAAAAGTTTTGTCCCAGTCCGACTGAAACGATAATGGATTCCAGTTCTTTAGCATTTTGACACCCTAAAAGAAGTTTACTAAATTGGGCAGCAGGATGGATATTAATAGAACCTCCGACGGTGCCAATTGGTAAAGGAACAGTCAGACTGCCGATTAAATCTCCGTTTTTCGCTTTACTCCATGTTGATAGCGAACGGTATTGACCGGAACGCGAAGCATATGCATGGGCTCCGGCTTCAATTGCCCGCCAATCGTTTCCAGTGGCTAAAACAACCGAGTCAATCCCATTCATAATTCCTTTGTTATGGGTGACGGCTCTGTACGGGTCTACAATAGCAAGTTGACCAGCCTCAACGATTCGGTCACGCACTTCTTCCCCGAGTAGTTCCCTTTTTTCAATAAGGAAATCGGAATTTGGCAACTTGCAGTGGCCAAGCACTCTGTTGCGTAGTTGGAAAGAATACCCATTAGAGCGGTTCCATTTGTTAATTCCTCCAGGTAGGGTTTAATGGCTTCAACCATCGTGTCGATGATGTTCGCTCCCATTGCTTCCAAAGTTTCAATATGGAGATGGATGACTAAAAACGAAGGCGTCTCTAGAGCTTGATCAGCAGCAATGGGTCGTACCACAATTTCTTTTGCTCCACCGCCCCGTTTTACAATAGAGGGGTGTGCCTCATTTGCTTTTTGTAATATGGCCAGTTGGTGTTTCATTACTGTTTCTTGTGCATAGGTGAGATCTGGAATATCCTTTAAAGCAACTTGCCCAATCATTCTGCGATTTTGAATCGTTGTTTGAAAACCACCCGCTTGCTTTATAATTTTTGCTGCGGAGCTGGCAGCTGCAATAACTGAAGGTTCTTCGATGGCCATTGGGACAACGTATTCCTTTTGATCAATGAAAAAATTTAAAGCCACACCAAGCGGCAGTTCATATGTGGCAATTTGATTTTCAATCATATGATCTGCAACCTCTGCCGGTAGTTGTAAACTATCTTTCAAGAGTACGGCATCCTCTTTGGTTATACATTTATTCAAAACTAATTCTTCAATTCTCTCAACCCGATTTTTTTCATAAAATTTTTTCAAATATTCTTTTGGCATTTTTTCTCCTCCCGTTTCGAACCATCGAAAATCCTGTAGATTAATCGTTATTTTAAGGGAAATAACTTTTAAAATATATGACCATGGTCAAGTAATGCCGTGAAATAATTTTTTATATAAAGAAGGGAATTACAAAGCTAAAAGTAGAGACCTTGTACTATGGTGATTAAAAGGAACCAAACGATTAAAAATAAGGTAATAAATAATAAACTATACAAAAAAGCCAGCTGTCCTTCAGAGCAAAAGTGAAAGCCAGCTGGCTCATGTTAATTAAAAATTGGCTATTTTATTGTTTTTGTGAATTTCTTCCGTACCGGCTTCCAATGCCGTCTGGTAATATAAGCATTTATGCTCGATGACTTCCATTGTTTTTTTTAGCTCTGCCATCTGCGCTTCTACACTAGCTTTTCGTTCCAAAAACATGTCATATCTTTGTTGCAACGTGGAATCCCCCTCAGAACACCAATCAATGAAGGTTTTAATTTCTTTAATATGCATTCCAGTGGATTTCAGGCATTCAATTAATTTTAAAGCACTAATATCCGATTCTTTAAACAATCGCGTTCCGTTTTGTGCCCGTTCTACAAAAGGCATAAGTCCTTCCTTGTCGTAGTAATGCAAGGTATATATGGTAAGATTCAATTCTTTTGCAACTTCGCTGATAGAATATGTCTTCATCACTTATCTCCTATTCTTACTGATATAGACTTCGAGTTAGCTCTAGGGCTCGAAGGGATTTTATCATGGTAGATACTGAATGTCAAAGTCAACTTTTAGGAAAAAGAATATTAACTAATCTCTTGACCTAGAGTTAACTATAGGGATTAACATAGGTTTTGCAAGAGAAAAAAGTAGGGATAGAAGTAAATGAAGGGGAGTTTTAACCTGAGGTCCTTATAAATACCCTGTACAAGCGTATTCTCTTGAAAAATATAAATTTTTGGAGGTTTCTTTATGATAACTGCAAAAGCACGAGCTGTTGATGGTCCAGATAAATCCTTTCGAGCAGCTGAAATTAAACGACGCGATCTTGATTCGAATGATGTTCTAATTGAAATTAAATATGCAGGCATATGCCATTCTGACATCCATACTGCTCACGGGGAATGGGGTCCCGTGAACTATCCACTCGTACCCGGACACGAAATTGCTGGTATTGTTACGGCTGTTGGTCCTCATGTTACCAAATACAAGATCGGTGACCGGGTTGGGGTCGGATGTATGGTTGACTCCTGTGGTGAATGTGAGAACTGCCGTAAAGGAGAAGAACAATACTGTCTAAACGGCAATATCCCTACCTACGCTGGCGTTGACAAATACGGCGAGCCTACTCAAGGTGGCTATTCTACACACATCGTCGTAACGGAGGGCTTTGTAGTCAGAATACCTGATAACATTGAGCTTGATGCTGCAGCACCATTACTTTGCGCAGGTATTACGACATATTCTCCACTAAACCATTGGGGAGCGGGTCCTGATAAGAAAGTAGCGGTGTTAGGTATGGGTGGTCTTGGTCATATGGCCGTTCAAATTGCACATGCCATGGGTGCAGATGTTACTGTCCTGTCACAAACATTGAAGAAAAAAGAAGATGGTTTGCAACTTGGCGCAGACCATTACTATGCCACAAGTGACCCAGAAACATTCGTACAACTTGCCGGAACCTTTGACTTAATTATTAACACGGTAAGTGCAAAGTTAGATCTTAATGCTTATTTGTCACTGCTTGCTTTGGATGGCACTCTGGTAAATGTTGGTGCGCCCGCAGAGCCGCTGTCACTAAATGTGTTCTCTCTCATCGGTCATCGCCGTTCGTATGCAGGTTCAATGATCGGAGGCATCCGCGAGACTCAAGAGATGTTGGAGTTTTGTGCAGAACATAACATTGCTCCTATGATTGAAGTCATTTCGGCCGACCAAATCGATGAAGCCTACAAACGCGTATTAGCTTCGGATGTGAAGTATCGATTTGTGATTGACATCAGCACGATGTGAGTTGCGAAAATAAAAACTTCTTATGCTAATTTCAAGGATGTCCCAAAGGCCTAGCTTTTGGGACATCCTTTTATCTTATATTATTATGAATGTGCTATTGTTTACCTAGCCATTTGGATTAAGCCATAGTCTAGCAATTCTTAATGAATTATTCATATACTGGATATGATAGGATTCTAATATGTGTGAAATAAATCACAATTTTGAAATCTCACCCTGTTAAAATAGAAGTAAATCCAAGGAAAAGATTTTTTTAATGGGGGAAAGATATATGAGCAGAAGGAAACTAGCGATCAGTCTAGCCGCTTGTTTAATCATATTAAGTTTGTTTTTCGTATTAAATTTAGCAGTAAACAAAACCAAAAATGTAAAAGCCAAATCAAATCTCACTTCTCAAGCAAATGAACCACAAAAAGGTGTTTACCAAAAACCTACCCCAATAAAAATTGCTCGTATTGGGGAACATGAATTGAATATAGAAATGACTGCTCAGATTACTAATATTGAAATTAATAAAGGTGAGAAATATCAAGCATGGACATTTAACGGACAAGCGCCGGGTCCTGCCATAGTCGTGAATCAAGGCGATACAATCCATTTCACTTTAAAAAATATAGACCCATCCATGCCGCACAGTATGGATATGCACGCTGTACATGCTACACCATCAAAAGATTTCGTTGATGTTATGCCAAATAAAAGCGGCAGTTTCACTTATACTGCTGACAATCCGGGAGTGTTCATGTACCATTGTGGTACAAATCCTGTTTTAATGCATATTGCAAATGGAATGCATGGGATGATTATTGTAAAACCAACAACTGGTTATCCAACTGATTCTCAAGTAGACCGTGAGTATGTGGTGATTCAAAATGAATGGTATAAACAAAATAACTTTAATGATATGAAAAATAACAAACCAAAATATGTAGTTTTCTCGACAAAAGCTTTAAAAGACGGGGATTTGAATACTAATGGAACAGTTGGTGCTTTAATTAACCACCCTCTTTTAGCCAAGGCAGGAGATCGAGTTAGATTTTATGTCTTAAATGTAGGTCCAAATGAAACAAGTAGTTTTCATGTCGTTGGTACACAATTTGATGATGTCTATTTAGATGGGAATCCTTTTAATCATTTAAAGGGAATGCAGACAGTTTTACTAGGCGCGAGCGGTAGTGCGGTTGTTGAATTTACTGTGAATGACAAGGGAAGCTACCCATTTGTAAACCACCAGTTTAATGATGCAACTAAAGGAGCAAGTGGTGTTCTTAAAGTAACAAAAGACGGAAATGATGATGGCAGTATGGTAATGACTCATTAATTTTGAATCATTGTAATAAAACAAATTGTGCAGTCACCATAAAAAGACATTCACACCTATTTGTCTTTTTATGGTGACTTGTACTTTCTACTGCCAAGCTGTTTTCGTACCTCTTATCTGCTAAAAGCAGTTTAACTATTCTTATCTTGTAATGTATCTTTATCCTTTATAGATTGATACATATTGATGGCTAAATGAATATTAAATAATTGTTGACTATCATTCAAGTCCGTTAAAAGAATTTCCTCAATTCGCTTTAAACGATAGGTTAAGGTATTTGTGTGAATATGCAGGGCATCTGCCGTTTTCTTTATGTTTTGATTATGGTCTAAATAACCAATTAGAGTGCTTAACAATTCACCTTTTCTAGATTGTTCGTATTCAATAAGAGAACCTAATACTTCCTGAATAAAATCGATCAATTCTTCCTTTGAATTTTGCAAAATAAACCGCTGCACGCCAAGATCTGTATAACTGAGGACTCGATGATCAAAAAGATAGTTTTTGAGAAACTGTATGCACTTTGTCGCTTCTACAAATGACTGATGGACAAAAGTAAGACCTTGCTTCATTCTTCCAATGCCAATCGATATGTCTATCTCTCTATATTTATTGTTAATCTGATGCTGTAAATTGTTTGCAAGTTCTTTTATTTCAGCAACATTATTGGATGAAGAAACTTTTGAATTCAGGGATAGAAGCGCAGCAATTTGATTATCAACCATTACTGCCATTCCTTGATAGTTCCTCCCCTGTAATGTCCTATTGGCCATATGGAGTAAATTCCTGATATCAGGAACGGCAAAAATCTTTTGCTCGTTTCCCTTCTTTTCTAAATTAATAATAATGGCAACATAATGTCGGTTAGGTTCAAAGTTTAAATTTTTTGCTTGCTGAATGAGGGCTTCATCCATCTGTCCTGAAAAAAGCTTCGTCACGAATTCTCCCCTCAAACGCTGCTGTGTTTCCAAAACGGCTTGCTCTTTTACCAATTCAAGTGAAATGACCGTACAAGCATGTTCAAGAGCAGCGATATCCACTTCACTCATTTTTTGTTTAGAAAGGATCATTAGTCCGCCTAGAGACTTGAGTTTCGAACCTAGTGATAATACAACCAATTGATAATTAATATCATTTAATGTTATCTCGGAAACGGTACGTGAATTTTCTAGTCTTAGGATAATTTGTTTGGCATATTGATTGATATACTCAGTCATCTCATCAGAAAATGAGGAGTGGCAGGCAAAAGCCTTAAGTTCTCCAATTTCATCAAAGAGAAACAAATTCTCTCCAATGGTTTTATTGATAAAATTCATAATCGATTGAATTCCTTCTCCATTTACAACAAGATTAGCTAAGTTCCTATGTATTTCCATTGATTGGGAAAGCTTTTGAACCATTCTTTCCTTTTCAAAATAAAGGCTGGATTTTTCTAACGCAATTGCTGCTTGGTGTCCAATTGCTTCCAATAGATGAATGTCCTCTTGTTTAAACTGCAAAGAATGTTCGAAGGAGTCCAATGTAATCATGCCAATACATTTTCCCTCTTGTAAAATAGGTGAACTAATGACAGATGTAAAATGAAAACTGCTCGGAATCGACCGTTCCAATAAATCTCTGTTAAATGGAGTTAATGTAGACAGTGCCTGTTTAATTTCTACCTCATTTTGAAACATGAGACATTTTTTTGCAGCAAAAGATAACCCAGTCATCGATTCACCGCTAGCTAGTTTAATTTGCCTAAAAATATGTGGATAAAATAATCCTTGGGCTGATTTTGCGATTAGTCGATTCTGGTCTTTGTCAAAAATCCATATAGATCCCCCACCTGCAGCTTCAACGACAGATATCGTTTCATTCATGATGGAATCAAAAATGGTATCAATATCTAATTTGGAATTGATCATGTTGGACACTTGGATTAAGGACTTTAGTTGCCGATGTGTTAATGTATCTTGCATATTCATCATCCTTTCTCTAAGATTTTGTATTTGAATCCGCTTACACAATTTGTGTAAAACACACAAATTTTTTATCAGAATATTCATAAAAATCAACATAGCCAAAAATAACCGATCGTTATATTCTTATTATATGAAAATTATGAAATTAAAGAAAGGAGGAGAGCACCTAAAGGTTTTGTTAAGGTTTCGCCATTATTCAGCAAAAAAAGTAAATGCAAGGCGGTTTTTTGTCGAAAACAGTCAGAATATTCAGAAAGGTGTTGCGGATAAATGAATTTTGATTTAACGAAAGAACAAGAAATGATCCGTAAGTTAATTAGAGACTTTGCGGAAGCAGAAGTTGCTCCTGGAGCAGATGATCGTGATCGAACGGGAGAATTTCCAACGGAAATTTTTTCGAAATTATCAGAGTTAGGAATTATGGGTTTACCTTTCCCTGAACAATATGGCGGAGGGGAAGCTGACACGATCAGCTTTGCCATTGTCGTTGAAGAACTTAGTCGTGTTTGTGCATCAACAGGAATTACATATTCAGCCCATATTTCATTAGGGGGGGCCCCAATTAATTTATTTGGCACCCATGAGCAAAAAGAGAAGTACTTAACACCAATTTGCACAGGAGAATCTTTTGGGGCATTTGGATTGACTGAACCCAATGCAGGCTCCGATGCAGGGGGAACGCAAACAACAGCCGTTCTTGATGGAGATGAGTGGGTGATTAACGGCTCAAAATGTTTTATTACCAATGCAAGCTACGCCAAACACTTGGCAGTAACAGCCGTAACAGACCGCTCCAAAGGAATCAACGGAATCAGCGCATTTATTGTTCCTACTGATGCTGAAGGATTCACTGTCATCAGCAACTACGAAAAAATGGGTTTGCATGCCTCAAATACGACAGAACTTATCTTAGAGAATGTAAGAGTTCCGAAAGAAAATCTGCTGGGTAAAGAAGGATATGGTTACAAGCAATTTCTAGCTACTCTTGATGGCGGAAGAATTGGAATCGGTGCCATGGCTGTAGGTATTGCTCAAGGAGCATATGAAAAAGCTCTTCAATATGCTAAAGAAAGAAAACAGTTTGGAAAGAGTTTATCTAACTTCCAGGCAATCCAATTTAAATTAGCCGACATGGCCATGAATATCGAATTAGCCCGAAATATGGTTTACAAGGCAGCATGGTTAAAGGATCAAGGACGAGCATTTAAAAAGGAAGCGGCATATGCGAAACTATTTGCTTCGGAAATATGTATGCGTACTTGTGATCAAGCGGTTCAAATTCATGGCGGATATGGATATATGAAAGAATATCAGGTTGAGAGATTTTTCCGTGATGCCAAACTCTTAGAAATTGGTGAAGGAACATCTGAAGTGCAACGAATGGTTATCGCCAAACAAATCGGATGTTAAAGAATTTTTTAGTAATTTAATAAAATTGTTAAAGGAGAAATTACATGGATGTCAGCGGAATTTTACAAGTAGTTTCAAATAGCAAACTCGTTTATCCGAATGAAGAAAAAGTGCGTGCAACTTCCATCGGGAGCAGCGAAGCTTTCCAAGAACTTCTTAAACAATCCCATGAAGATCCTGCTGCTTTTTGGGATCGTGCAGCCCGTGAATTAGTTTGGTATGAACCATGGAATGAAACCATGAGCGGGCAGCTCCCTGATTTTCGCTTTTTTGTCGATGGCATTAGTAACCCGAGTGTAAACCTGCTCGATCGGCATGTAGAAAATGGGGCAGGGAACCGCACCGCTCTTATTTGGGAGGGTGAAAATGGGGATACCAAATTTTACACCTATAATATGCTTCTTGCTGAAGTAAATCGATTCTCGAATGTTTTAAAATCATTTGGTGTAAAAAAAGGTGATTGTGTAGCGATCTATCTTCCAAATCTGGCCGAAGCCTTTATTGCCGTACTAGCATGTTTTCGAGTTGGTGCGATCTACAATACGATTTTCTCAGGTTATTCGGAAAAATCATTGACAGACCGACTCATCAGTTTTGAGCCAAAAGTATTGGTAACTGCAGATGCAACCGAACGACGGGGGAAAGTCATTCGTTTAAAAGAAAAGGTCGATCATGTTGTACCATCGATTCCATCTGTCAAAGCAGTTATTGTTGTGGACCGATTAGGCTCAGAGGTTCAAATGAAAGAAGGCCGTGATTACTGGTGGCATGAGCTGACCAAAGAAGCAAGCATTGTTTGTGAACCTGAGAGAATAGAAGCAAATGAAAGCGGTATTGTGTTCTATACAAGTGGTACGACAGGTAAGCCAAAAGGAGTCGTGCATTTCCGGAATGGCTTTTGTCACACAAAATTACACATATGCCAAGTATCATATGGATCACCATCATGACGATGTTTTCTGGTGTACTGCGGATATCGGCTGGTTAACCATGCATATTTGGGGTATTACAGGTGCCTTAGCGAATGGTGTTACAACCGTTGTCTTTGAGGGGGCCGTTGATTATCCAACAAAAGATCGTTTTTATCAGATCATTGAAAAATATAGGGTGAATAAACTGTTTACTGCCCCAACGGCATTAAGAATGCTAAAAAGTATGGGGGAAAAGGCATTAGAGAAATTTGATTTATCTTGCCTCGATGTCATTTCCCTTGTTGGAGAACCTTTCTATCCTGGAAACCTGGCATTGGACATATGAGGTTTTAGGAAAGAAGAAGGTATATATCAATAATACTTGGGGTCAAACCGAAACAGCGGGATCGCCGATAGCTGGAGCAGCTTGGCTGACGCCAATGAAACCGGGCTCCTCAGGCAATCCATTTTTAGGAGCGGTTATGGATATCGTTGATGAAGAAGGCAATCCAGTTGAACCTTTAAGGTTGGGAAATCTGGTTATTAGAAAACCATTTCCAATGCTATGTCGAACATTATGGAAAGAACCGGAGCGATATTATGCATCCTACTATAGCCAAGTGGATGGCTGCTATTATGCCAGCGACCTGGCATTAATCGATAATGATGGTTATTTATGGGTAGTTGGCCGTTCCGATGATGCCTTTAATGTAGCAGGGCACCGTTTAAGTACAATGGAAATGGAAAGCGCTGCACTAGAATGTGAGGGTGTTGCTGAATGCGCAATTATTGGGGTTCCTGATGAAATAAAAGGAGAAGTCCCGCTCGTATTTGTCCGTCTGGCAGATGGATATAAAGGTACAGAAGAATTTAAGCTACAAATAAATAATCAAATCATTCAACAAATTGGTAAGATTGCTGCTCCAAAAGCAATTATTTTTACTGAAACGTTGCCAAAAACCGTTTCGGGAAAAATCATGCGCCGCTTATTAAAGGAAATTGTTGTATCAGGTAAGGTAAACGGCGACATTACAGGTCTGGAAGATCCATCGACTGTTGCACAAATACAAAATATCATTGCAGACAAATCATCAGTTAAATAATTATGAATGACAGCCAGTCATTTGTTAGGTAAATGAACGGCAAATGACTGGCTCCATATAATAGATTAGGAGTTAACGATAAACGTACGAAAATAAACGATTCGAGTATTACATATCTCCTTAACAACAAAAGATGAAGCTCTGTATGGACTCAAATGAGTGTTGAACCTTCTTATTCGATAAAGAAAGGGTGGAAATACATGTTTAAAAAAGTTTTAATTGCTAACCGAGGTGAAATCGCTGTTCGTGTAATACGTACATGCAAAGCCTTAGGCATTACAGCAGTTGGAGTTTACTCAGAAGCAGATGCAGATGCTCCCCATGTAAAAATGGCAGATGAAGCCTATTTAATCGGCGGTTCGCGCGTAGCGGAGAGCTATCTAAATATCAATAAAATTCTTGAGGTTGCAAAGCTTTCAAAAGCGGAAGCAATCCACCCAGGTTATGGACTGCTTTCTGAAAATGCAGACTTTGCCAGACGTTGCGAGGAAGCAGGCCTTGTATTTATCGGACCTTCTCCAGAGGTTATTTCTAAAATGGGCAGTAAGATTGAATCACGAAAAGCAATGGAGGATGCAGGTGTTCCTGTCGTTCCAGGGATTACCTACCCATTGGCAGATGCTGAGGAAGCGGTAGAAGTGGCGGACCGCATCGGGTATCCCGTTATGCTAAAAGCCTCCGCTGGAGGTGGAGGAATTGGCATGCAGGTGGTCCAAAACGGGGATGAAATCCGCAAAGCATTTGAAGGAAATCAAAAGCGGGCTACCGACTTCTTTGGCGATGGTGCGATGTATATTGAAAAGTTTGTTGAAAATCCAAGACATATTGAGATTCAAATCTTGGCAGACGGTTTTGGAAATACAGTTTACCTTTGGGAACGTGAATGCTCGATACAGCGCCGACATCAAAAAGTCGTTGAGGAAGCCCCTTCGTCGTTTATTACGGAATCAACGCGGACCAAGATGGGGGAGGCAGCAGTCAAAGCGGCAAAATCAATTGGGTATAAAAATGCTGGAACAATCGAGTTTTTGGTTGATGACGAGCAAAATTTTTACTTTCTTGAAATGAATACCCGTTTACAAGTGGAGCATCCGATTACAGAAGAAATTACAGGCTTAGATTTAGTTGAAAAACAATTGCAAATTGCTGCAGGTGAAGCTCTGGAATTTTCTCAAGCAGAGGTAAAACGTGAGGGGCATGCCATTGAAGTTCGAATCTATGCAGAAGATCCGAAAACATTTTTCCCTTCACCAGGAAAAATAACAAAATTAGAGCTTCCGAATGGATCTGGAGTTCGACATGAATTAGCCATTCACGGTCAATCGGTAGTCACTCCTTTCTATGATCCGATGATTGCGAAGCTTGTTGTCAAAGGCAGCAATCGTGAAGAGGCAATAAATCGTCTGCAAGCTGCATTAGCCGATTATCATATTGAAGGCATTAAAACAAATATCCCAATGCTAGAAGAGGTCATTGCCCACTCGGCATTCCATTCAGGTGATACGACAACAGACTTTGTTAACAAGTATTTAAAAACTAAAAAAGCCAAAAAGGTAAAATAGGAGGAATAATCATGAGTGAAGTAGTTGCAAGCATGGCAGGAAATGTATGGAAGGTATTAGTGGAAGTTGGAGACCAGATCGAAGAGGACCAAGATGTCGTGATTTTAGAATCGATGAAAATGGAAATTCCGATTGCCGCTGAATTCGATGGAACGGTGAAAGAAGTAAAAGTGAATGAAGGCGACTTTGTCAATGAAGGCGACATCATTTTAGTAATTGAATAAAGCCTGGATCAAGGTGGAAAGGTGATGAAAAAATGAAGTGGCCGCAAAGTGTAACGATTAAAGAGGTTGGTCCACGTGATGGATTGCAAAATGAAAAGGCTTTTATCTCTACAGAAGATAAAATTGCTTGGATTAATCAATTGTCGGAAAGTGGATTAAAACATATTGAGATCACCTCTTTTGTTAACCCAAAATGGATTCCAGCACTTTCAGATGCAGCAGCCGTTGCTGCTGGCATTACAAAAGTGCCTGGTGTTACCTATACCGCACTCGTTCCAAACCTTCAAGGGCTGGAACGGGCATTAGAAGCGAACATTGATGAAGCAGCAGTGTTTATGTCTGCAAGCGAAACCCATAACCTAAAAAATATAAATAAAACGATTGGCGAGACTTTCCCTATATTAAGAGATTTGGTCAGAGAAACCATTTCAGCAGGAAAAGTAAGCAGAGGGTATGTATCAACCGTTTTTGGCTGTCCATATGAGGGAGATGTTCAAATCGATGCGGTTATAAGAGTTTCCGAAACATTATTTGAAATGGGTATTGAAGAGCTCTCTCTCGGGGATACAATCGGTGTGGCAAATCCAAAGCAAGTCCAAGAAGTGTTGGAAGTTTTATTAAAAAGATTTCCAGCGGAAAAATTAGCAATGCATTTCCATGATACACGAGGAACAGCTTTGGCCAATATCTTAGTATCGTTAGAAATGGGAATTACCATTTTTGATTCTGCCCTTGGCGGCTTAGGTGGATGCCCATATGCGCCTGGAGCATCGGGTAATGTGGCGACAAATGATTTACTCTATATGCTTCACGGCATGGGAATTCATACAGGAGCAGATCAGCAAAAGCTTAACATTGCATCCCAATTTATCCAGGAGAAGATTGGCAGACCTTTACCTAGTAAAAGTTTTCAAGCCGTCAGCTCTCAACTGAGTGGAAAGCTTGGAAAAACGGTGTGAGAAAGGTGAGATCATGAGTAAAACGATATTAGTAAACAAGATGGATAACGGAGTTGTGATGATTACGTTAAATAGACCGGAAGCTGCGAATGCCTTATCGGTACAGATGCTAGAGGAGCTTTACGATGCCATCCTAACATGTAAGTATGATCGATCAGTCCGTTGTATCGTCATTACAGGGGCTGGGAACAAAGCTTTTTGTGCGGGTGCTGATTTAAAAGAACGAGCTGGAATGGATCAGGTTCAGGTGAGAAAGACTGTTTCTTTGATTCGTGAAAATATTAACTCTTTAGAATCATTACCCCAACCGATTATAGCAGCCGTGAACGGCGTAGCTTATGGCGGGGGAACTGAACTGGCGCTCGCTTGTGATTTCCGTATTGCCTCTGAAACTGCGAAGCTAGGTTTGACAGAAACATCACTGGGAATTATTCCTGGTGCCGGCGGAACGCAACGTTTACCAAGATTAGTAGGAAAGGGACGAGCCAAAGAGCTGATTTTTACTGCGAGACGAATTGATGCAAAAGAAGCCCTTGAGATCGGATTAGTAGAGTATTCAGTGCCTTCAGAAAGCTTAATCGATAAAGCATTAGAAATTGCTGGACAAATTGTTCGGAATGGCCCGATTGCTGTTGCACAAGCAAAATTCGCAATCGATAAAGGTTATGATGTTGACTTAAACACCGGTCTTGCCATTGAGCAAAATGCCTATGAAGTGACGATTCCAACAAAAGATCGTTTAGAAGGATTACAGGCTTTTAAAGAGAAACGCAGCCCAATCTACATTGGAGAATAAGAAAACTAGATTAATAGGGAGGAAAAAGAATGACTGTGGATATGAAACCTCTAGAACTAACACTTCAGGATAGAGTCGAACAAATTAAAAAGGGCGGAGCAGCTAAATATCATGAAAAAAACCAAGAGCAGGGAAAAATGTTCGTCCGCGATCGTTTGGCATTATTATTCGATCCTGGCTTTGAACTAGAGGATGCTCAATTTGCAAACTGTATGGCAGGGGATCTTCCTGCAGACGGTGTTGTGACAGGGATGGGAAAAATTAATGGACAGCTCGTCTGTGTGATGGCGAATGATTCAACGATCAAAGCAGGATCTTGGGGAGCACGAACGGTTGAGAAAATCATTCGAATCCAAGAAACAGCAGAAAAACTTCGTGTTCCATTATTATACCTGGTAGATTCAGCTGGAGCGCGGATAACGGACCAGGTGGAAATGTTCCCGGGGCGTCGCGGCGCAGGAAGAATCTTTTACAATCAAGTGAAACTATCAGGTAAAATTCCGCAAGTATGTATTTTGTTTGGACCATCTGCAGCTGGTGGAGCCTATATTCCAGCTTTTTGTGACATTGTCATAATGGTTGATAAAAATGCATCGATGTATCTTGGTTCTCCAAGAATGGCCGAAATGGTTATTGGTGAAAAAGTAACCCTTGAAGAAATGGGCGGCGCTCGCATGCACTGTACTGTTTCAGGCTGCGGGGATGTTCTGGCGAAAAATGAAGAAGAGGCCATTTTAAAGGCTAGAGATTATCTTGCTTATTTTCCTGCTAATTTTTCACAGAAACCTCCAGTTCATGAGGCTGTAGCCCCTAAAGAATTGAAGAAACCATTAGAAGAACTGATTCCAGCAAATCAGAATTCTCCATTTAATATGCATGATTTAATTAATGGGATCATTGATGAAGGCTCCTTCTTCGAGATTAAAAAACTTTTTGCTGGCGAACTTATTACAGGTCTTGCGCGCATGGATGGGAAACCAGTCGGAATCATTGCTAATCAGCCGCGAGTCAAAGGCGGGGTATTATTCCACGATACAGCAGATAAGGCTGCAAAATTTATTAACCTTTGTGATGCCTACCATATTCCACTTCTATTCTTGGTTGATGTGCCGGGATTTATGATCGGAACAAAGGTAGAACGGGCAGGAATCATTCGCCATGGTGCGAAAATGGTTTCAGCGATGGCTGAAGCAAGTGTTCCAAAAATCTCTGTTATTGTACGTAAAGCATATGGTGCTGGTCTTTATGCAATGGCTGGCCCGGCATTTGAACCAGATGCATGTCTTGCCTTGCCTTCTGCTCAAATTGCAGTCATGGGACCAGAAGCAGCCGTTAATGCCGTTTATGCGAATAAAATTGCTGCGCTGCCTGAAGAGGAGCGTGCAGCTTTCATAGAAGAAAAACGGGAGGAATATAAAGAGGACATTAATATTTACCATTTAGCTTCCGAAATGGTGATCGACGGTATTATTCCAGCAAACTCATTGCGCAAGGAGCTTGTCAATCGTTTTGAGGCCTATTCATCAAAGTATCTCGTTTTCTCTGAACGAAAACACCCTGTATATCCTGTTTAATTTTTACCATCGATTTCAAATTTAACAGACGAATCTATTAAGGAGGCAGTTCGGCATGAAGAATGGAAAAATTGTCAATTCTTTCGCAGAAGCAATACAAGATATTTCAGATGGCGATACAATCATCGTTGGTGGTTTCGGCCTGTGTGGAATTCCAGAAAAAGCAATTCTTGCCTTAAGAGATCAAGGAACGAAGGATTTAACAGTTGTGAGCAATAACTGCGGCGTCGATGATTGGGGACTTGGTTTGCTCTTGGCAAATAAGCAAATTAAGAAAATGGTATCATCGTATGTCGGTGAAAATAAAATTTTTGAAAAGCAATTTTTGTCCGGTGAACTTGAGGTAGAGCTGGTCCCTCAAGGAACACTTGCGGAACGAATTCGTGCCGGCGGAGCTGGCATACCTGGTTTTTATACGGCTACTGGGGTGGGAACTCCGATTGCAGAAGGAAAAGAGCACAAGGAATTTAACGGAAAAACCTATTTATTAGAAGAGGCGATTGTCGGCGATTTCGCTCTGGTAAAAGCCTGGAAGGCCGATCCGCTTGGAAACCTTGTTTTTCGAAAAACATCACGTAACTTTAATCCAATGGCTGCAACAGCTGGGAAAATTACGATTGCAGAAGTCGAGGAAATTGTTGGGGTAGGAGAGCTAGCTCCGGACGAAATTCATACGCCTGGAATCTACGTTCAACGGGTTCTGCTCGGAACAAATTATGAAAAGCGGATTGAAAGACGTACAGTCGTACAGGCTTAATCTTTTTCAAGTAGTTCATTCTGTAGGACAAGCTTTTACAGTTTAATAGATAAAAATGAGTGAGGGACAGTTTTTTCAAAGGCAGTGTGAAAGGTCATTGTTAACACAGCCTTTTCAGAAGAAAAAGAGACAAGGAGTGAGCGGATTGAAGGACACAAGATCAACCATTGTTAAACGTGCAGTTCAAGAAATTCAGGACGGAATGAACGTAAATTTAGGGATTGGGATCCCAACCCTTATTGCCAATGAAATTCCAAGCGAATACAACGTCTTGCTTCAATCAGAAAATGGCTTATTGGGCATTGGCCCATATCCGGTTGAAGGTACAGAAGACTCCGACCTAATCAATGCGGGAAAAGAAACGGTAACGGCGGTACCTGGCGCTTCTTATTTTGACAGTGCTGAATCATTTGCCATGATTCGCGGTGGACATATCGACCTTGCCATCTTAGGAGGAATGGAAGTTTCTCAAACAGGAGATTTGGCTAATTGGATGATTCCAGGGAAGATGGTCAAAGGAATGGGCGGAGCCATGGACTTGGTGAACGGCGCAAAACGGGTTGTTGTCATTATGGAACATGTGAATAAGAACGGAGAATCAAAAGTCAAAAAAGAGTGTACGCTTCCTCTAACTGGCAAAGAAGTGGTGCACCGTTTAATCACTGATTTGGCTGTATTTGATTTTACTCCGGAAGGAATGGTTCTTGTCGAAACACAGGACGGAGTATCGGTTGAGGAAGTGCAAGAAAAAACAGAGGCTTCATTTAAGGTTAGCATAAAATCACCGACTAAGTAAGGTTATGGACAAGGTATAATACCCTCCTAAATCTGAGGAATTATACCTTCATTTCTTTCTAAGACATAGGTTGAACGAACCAAAGGTTTTCATTTGAGGAGGAAGATCAATGAATATTTATGTAATCATGAAGCGCACTTTTGATACAGAAGAAAAAATTTCAATTAAAAATGGAAAAGTGTCCGATGACGGCGCAACATTCATTATTAATCCTTATGATGAATATGCGGTCGAAGAGGCAATTAAATTGAAAGAAGAGCATGGCGGCGAAATAACAGTTGTTACAATTGGTGAAGAAGAAGCAGAAAAAGAACTTCGAACTGCTCTCGCCATGGGTGCTGACAAAGCTGTACATATTAGTGATGAAGATGTGGAAGATGGGGATGCATTCTCTACTGCAGCCATATTAGCCACTTTCCTTAAAGATAAAGAGGCAGACATCATTTTAGCAGGAAATGTAACTGTAGATAGCAGTTCAGGACAGGTTGGACCAAGACTTGCAGAAGAACTAGGAATTGGTGTGGTAACAACCATTACGAAGCTTACTGTTGATGGTGATAAAGCCATCATTGAACGTGATGTCGAGGGGGATATTGAAATTGTAGAAGCTCAGCTTCCGCTGGTTGTGACCTGCCAGCAAGGATTAAATGAGCCCCGTTATCCTTCATTGCCAGGCATAATGAAGGCGAAGAAAAAGCCTCTAGAAAGATTTGATTTAGATGATTTGGACATAGAAGAAGATGATGTTGAAGGAAAATCTAAAACAATAGAGGTTTCATTGCCTCCAGTTAAAGGCGCTGGAAAAATACTTAACGGCGACTTGAAAGTGCAAGCACAAGAACTTATTTCTTTATTAAAAACTGAAGCAAAAGTAATTTAAGGGGGCAAATAATATGGCAAAAAAAGTTTTAGTTTTTGGTGAGGTACGTCAAGGTGAATTGCGAAATGTATCCTTTGAAGCAATAGCTGCAGCAAAGCAAATTGCAAGTGGTGGAGAGGTGGTTGGTTTGCTGCTCGGCAAGGAAGCCGAGAGTCTTGCAAATACAATGATTCAGTATGGTGCCGATCGCATGGTAATCGCCGAGCATCATGATTTAGAGTCCTATACATCAGATGCTTATTCGCAGGCCATTATGCAAGTAATCCTGCAGGAAAAACCAGAAGGCTTTATCTTAGGTCATACTTCAATCGGAAAAGATATTTCTCCAAGAGTTGCGGCAAAGCTTAGAGCAGGACTTATATCTGACGCAATAAATATTGAAGTAAATGTAGATCAGGTTAGCTTTACCCGCCCAATATACGCTGGTAAAGCTTTTGAAAAGAAAGTGATTACGGATGGAATGGTTTTTGCCACTATTCGTCCAAATAATATCCAATCACTTGAAAAAGACGAGTCACGTTTTGGAGAAATAGCTTCAGTGAATGTGGAAATAAAAGATTTACGCACGATTGTGAAAGATGTTGTTCGTAAAGCGACAAGCGGGGTTGACCTTTCCGAAGCGAAAATAATTGTTTCCGGAGGACGTGGAGTTAAGAGTAAAGAAGGATTTAAACCTTTACAGGAATTGGCCGAATTGTTAGGTGGTGCCGTTGGGGCATCTCGTGGTGCATGTGATGCAGACTATTGTGACTACTCCCTTCAGATTGGTCAAACAGGTAAAGTGGTAACACCAGACCTTTACATTGCTTGCGGAATATCAGGTGCCATTCAGCACATTGCAGGTATGTCCAATGCGAAGGTGATTGTGGCCATTAACAAAGATCCAGAAGCAAACATTTTCAGCATCGCCGATTATGGGATAGTGGGAGACTTGTTTGAAGTTATACCATTATT
Source organism: Neobacillus sp. PS3-12 (assembly GCF_030915385.1). Lineage (GTDB taxonomy): Bacteria > Bacillota > Bacilli > Bacillales > Cytobacillaceae > JAEVLT01. The sequence continues at coordinate 4,884,055 of NZ_CP133268.1, forward strand.
AATAGAAGAGTTTAAAAGTGTAGCTGTTTACTAGCATTAAAAAAGTCGAATCTTTTAAAGGGATTCGACTTTTCATAAATTCTTAAAGGAGCGGTAGGATGAATATTTTACATATTTTCAATATTCTTCTATTCCTAATTGTTACAGGATATGCGATCTATTTATTTGCAGTATTAGTCAAAACTCGCTATCACTATATAAAGTTAGGGAAAAAAGCTGTATTCAACCGAACGACAAAAGAGAGAATTGATGAAATTCTCATCAATGTATTAGGACAAAAAAAGCTTTTGAAGGATAAAAAGAGCGGTATCATGCATGTTATGTATTTTTATGGCTTCCTACTTGTTCAATTTGGGGCCATTGATCTCATTTGGAGAGGACTTGCTCCTGGGTCCCATCTTCCACTTGGTCCAATTTATCCATTTTTTACTTTCTTTCAGGAAATTGTTGTCTTCATGATTTTATTCGCTACAGCATGGGGCTTCTACCGTCGCTACATTGAGAAACTTGTTCGTTTAAAACGAGGATTTAAAGCAGGACTTGTTTATTTTTTTCTTACAGGACTTATGCTATGTACGTTATTGGCTAACGGCATGAATATGATTTGGCTCGGGGATGAATCTAGCTGGGTGGAACCAATTGCTTCAGTAATTTCCATCGGATTTAACTGGCTACCGCAAAGTGCTGCCGCTGCCCTATTCTTTGTCTTTTGGTGGGGACATCTTTTATTTTTACTTGGATTTTTAGTATATGTTCCCCAAGGAAAGCATGCCCATTTAATTGCAGGGGTGGCAAATGTTTGGTTAGGCCGAACCCATAAAATCGGGCAACTATCGACAATTGATTTTGAAGACGAATCACAGGAAACATTTGGTGTTAGTAAAATTGAAGATTTTAACCAAAAGCAGTTATTAGATCTTTATGCCTGTGTCGAGTGTGGCCGATGTACCAATATGTGCCCTGCTTCAGGAACAGGTAAAATGCTCTCACCGAAGGATTTAATTTTAAAATTGAGGGATCATTTAACGGAAAAAGGTGCAGCAGTTACCTCGAGACAGCCATGGCTGCCTGCATTTGCTTTTCAACATACGAGAGGGAATCAATTAGCATTAGCCAGCAGAATGGATGGTGCTAAAGAGGCAGCAGTTTCATTGGAAAACGTTAGTTTAATTGGCGATGTAATTACAGAAGAAGAAATTTGGGCATGTACAACATGCCGAAACTGCGAGGACCAATGCCCTGTCATGAATGAGCATGTGGATAAAATCATCGATTTGCGCCGTTACCTTGTTCTGACAGAAGGGAAAATGAATCCCGATGCACAGCGAGCAATAACGAATATTGAACGACAAGGTAATCCATGGGGAATGAACCGAAAAGAACGGGCGAATTGGAGGGATCCGTTAGAGGATGTAAAGGTTCCAACTGTAAAAGAATTGAAAAAAGCTGGAGAAGAGTTTGACATCCTTTTCTTTGTAGGTTCAATGGGTTCCTATGATAACCGAAGTCAAAAGATTGCTCAATCCTTTGCCCGAGTGATGAACCAGGCAGGAGTGAAGCTTGCGATCCTTGGTAATGAAGAAAAGAACTCTGGGGATACACCGCGGCGGATTGGGAATGAGTTTTTATTCCAAGAGTTAGCAAATGCAAATATTGAAACCTTTAAAAAGTATAATGTTAAAAAGATCGTAACGATTGATCCACATGCTTTTAATACCCTAAAAAATGAATATCCCGAATTTGGTTTGGAAGCAGAAGTCTATCATCATACTGAATTGCTGGCAAAATTAATTAAAGAGAGAAGATTATCGCCAAAGAATCATGTGGATGAAACGATTACCTATCATGATTCCTGTTATTTAGGGCGCTACAACAATGTGTACGATGCCCCGCGTGACATATTAAAATCTATCCCTGGTGTCAAAGTGGTAGAACCTGAAAGGAAGCGTGAAACAGCAATGTGCTGCGGTGCCGGTGGTGGACTTATGTGGATGGAGGAACATACCGGAACAAGAATCAATGTAGCACGAACGGAGCAGCTTCTTGAAACCAATCCAACCGTCATTAGTACTGGATGTCCATACTGTTTAACGATGATCGGTGATGGAACGAAGGCAAAAGAAGTTGACGAAAAAGTCCAAACCTTAGATGTGGTAGAAATTCTTGAAAAATCGTTAATATAAAAATTAGGAGGGATGTCCCTGAAGAATTCACTTTTGGGACACCCTCTATTTTTATTTTTAAATTCATACTTTACAGATAGGAATTATATGTTTAAAATAAAATTAATCAGAAAACGATTTAAAAGCTGTTGTATTCAAGGGAAGCTTTTGCAAAACTAAAGGAGTGTTTCTCATGAGAAAAAATGAAGAAAAGAAGCGAACAAAACTTATTAATAAATTAATTTTTTTTAACGTCTATAATAAAGACGATCAACAGCTTTATGATTGGCCACTATGGAAATTAGAATATGAGTATAGAAGATATAAATTAGAAAACCATCCGCATGGTGAGTTTGGATCCATTCAGTGGGTTTAAATAAAAAGAACGAGTGAACCTTTTGGGACACTCGTTTTTGCTTATCACTCATTAATTCCTATATAAAAATTAGGAACTTTTAAATAAGCACTTCTATACACCCAACTTTGTTTCTTGTTTGATCAAAAATACTTAGTCTATGAGTATGTCAAATGAGAGTTTTCATCATTATTAAGTCTATTTGCTCTTCATCCCCCATATAAAAGGAGTGGGCTCCTGTTTGGACAAACCCCATTTTCTGATAAAAGGCAATTGCATTTTCATTTTTCTCCCAAACACCCAGCCAGATTTTCTTTTTATTACGCTTTATTGCTATTTCGATTGCTTTAGTGATCAAATATTTACCGAGTCCCTCTTTTTGGTATTTTTTCCTTATGTAGATCCTCTCAATTTCAAGTAATTCCTGACCCATTTGTTCAGACTGGGCATCATTGGTGTTAACCTTTAAATAACCAGCGATTTCATTCTTAAAATAAACAAAAAAGAAATCCGAAGAATTGTTGGACAATTCATTTTCTAATTGCTTTAAGTTATATGCCCTTTCCAAATAGGCTTTCATATTTTCGGGTGAATTTTGATGCCCAAATGTTTCGGTAAATGTTTCATAACTTATATCTTGAAGTATGAGTAAATCGTCAAGTGTGCACTTTGTAATATTGATAGTCAATTTTATATGTAGCTCCTTTTATATAATCAATATTTTCTTTTGTTTCCCTTTTTTACAAATTCCCAGTCTATTTCTATATTTTTTCTAACTCTTTGAAGATGATTAAAAAGGGTTTCTACTTCTGTTTCGGAAAGTCCAGCTAATGCCACGATATTGGAATGGTCATTTTCTCGTTTTATAAAAGGATAAACGTTTTTCCCTTTCACTGTTGGAAAGAGTTTTTTTATTTTTTTGTTATGTTGATCGTCTTTCTTTTCAATAAAACCATTCATTTCAAGCTTTTTTATGGCACGAGCTGCCGTTGTTCGGTCTACTTTTATCATCTCAGCTAACTTTTCTTGAATGATTCCTGGGTTTTCACATATTCGGACAAGGTACAAATACTGCCCTTTTGTCAAATCATATTCTTTAAATTCTATATTGCTTATCGAATCCAATGCCCTGGCAATCATTCCAATTTCACGTAGAATTTCCTTCATAAATGCAACTCCATCAATTTGTTATCCTCACAAATGCCTAAATCATAATATAATATTTTTGTTGTATTTACAACAAAAAAGAGAGTTTTTTTCTAACATTTAGAAATACACAAATCATGAAATTTAGACTGGGAATAGCTTCACATAAGATCAGGTTCACATACTAATACTTTATAGATTTATTTATGATTTGGTGGTGATTTTTAAATGTATTATCAGACAGGATACTCTCCATATATGAATTATGATCAGCAATTGGAGCGTCAATTTCCTCCTAGTTTACCAGAATCTCCGTTTCCAGGACCTTCAGGTTTACCGAGTCTACCAGGTTCTCAGTTTCCGGGATCTCCAGGTGTACCGAGTATACCAGGGCCACAGTTTCCGGGACCTCCAGGTTTACCAAGTTTACCAGGGCCGCAGTTTCCGGGATCTCCAGGTTTACCAGGATCACAAATTCCACAAGCTCCAACTGCTCCTCCTCCTCCATTTATCCCTCAGCAAGCAGTTGCTACACCATTTGCTGTTGATCCAGGAGCAATTAGGTTGTGTCTGTTTCGTAATACTTTTATATGGCTGAGTAATGGTGAAGGGTTTTGGTTTTATCCCATTTTCGTAGGTCCAAGGTCTGTTGCTGGTTTCAGGTGGAATGGAAGGTTCTGGACAATCTTTGGTATTGATACAAGACATATTATTTCATTTACGTGTTTTTAAAATTAAAGTATCGAGAAAACAGAGCATAGATTGAGATTAGAAATTAAAAGGCCGGATTTCCGATATCTTTGGAAATTCGGCCTTTTTTAGAGAATTACTTTATTGCTACATTCTTACACAAGGGCTTATTTAGTGTTATTAAAAAGCAGATTGTTACCAGTATTAATTTTGTTTATGCTTTTTAGTGGGGCAATTTTTACACGTATGTCTTTTTTATTTAAACTGGGGAAATTCGCCTCTTTTCGGTATTTCTTCCAATCTTCGTACATAAACCGATACATATAGTCCTCAAATTGATAGATATCTGCTCTGATTTCTTTGCTTTTTAAATAAACCCCATATACCTCATTTCTTATTTTATTCTCAATCTCTCTCTTAATTTTTGAGGAAAGAATGATCTCATGGTCGGATTCTCTAACAATGGCTGAAACCTTTATATCTAATCCGATGTGTACATCGTTTTGTTCTTTATTAAATACCCTTTTGACCTTTGGTCTTAATAATTCGATTTGAACAAGTTCCTCTTTTCCTGCTTTCCGCTCCCTTACTATTATTGGTGATCGAACTGATTGATTATTTATATGAATAAAACCTTCAAGATCGCTTCCCGTTAATTGGCTCGTCAGTTTTTCATCTTTTATAAGATAAGCTCCATTTAGAGTAGTAACTGGGAATTTATTTAAATTATTTCTCATGATTTTATCGTTGCTTTTTATACCTGGCAAAATGATGGTTTTTGTTTTTTCATTAAATTGATAAATAAGTTCTTGCAACGAAATAGCCGGAATAGATGAGTCTTGCTCCTGCATGTATTCAGGATGATTTATCCGAGAATTGGAGTAATCATAATTAAACGGAACTTTCGTTGTGAAAATTTTTTCTAGAGGCTCCTCTGTACCATAGGTCAATCCTGTTAAACGTATATTAAAATTCGTTTCTAAAGCTTTTAGTGCTCTGGATAATCTATTTTCTAATAAAGACTTTCCAAAAACGAATAAACTTATTTGGTCATAATTTACTGGGATTTGTATGCCATGATAGATCTTAGTTAGCGCTTCTTCAATCGTTTTCCCTCGCCCCGATCCGATCCAAATCGGACTAGGTTGCTCACTTTTCCCTTGCTCTGTTTTAGCTACATTTGAGAAATCCAAGAACTGTAGCACGACATGGTATTCATTATTTGTATAATCTATACCCATCCCCACCGCATATGCTTCGTATTGAATCTCATTTATTTTAGAACACCCCGTTAATAAAGACAGTAGAAAAACGATCAATATGCGCTTTCTCATTATTTATTCACCTGATCTTGTGCCATCTTTTATATGGAAAGAGGCAATTCGTTTTTTCATGAATGAATAAGGGATTCGGAAAAAGGCAAATAAGACATCTTTTCCCTCCGGTGTAGAGATGTCTGCTAATAAGGGGACTCCAAACGACTTTAACCTTGTTAAAAGAAGGAAAACGAACATCAGACTAATGAAAAAACCAAAAATACCCATAAAATAGCCTAAAATTAGAACAAATACTCTAATAAAAAAAATATTACCTGATAATGACTGATTGACCAGTGTAAAGCTGGAAATAGCAGTTACACCGATGACCACGAGTGTTGTCGGAGATGTAACGCCCCCTCGAATAGCCGCATCACCGATGATCAAACCACCAATAACTGCAACGATTTGTCCGATTCCTTTAGGAAGACGTGCGCCGCCTTCTTTAAATAACTCAAACATGACGAGCATAAGGAAGATCTCTATAAGCGGAGAGAATGGCAATCCTATTCTAGAAACTGTAATCGTTGCAATAAGTGGAAGCGGTAATTGACCCACATTATGTGTGATTAAGGCTGCATAAAAGCCTGGCAGAAAGATTGTCGTTAACAAACCTAAAAGGCGCAGGACTCTTTCTAATGAAGCAAAATAAAAACTAGTGTTATCATCTTCAGGTGTCTTAAATAGAAAAGAAAGATTTGTCGGTGCAATCAAAACGGTTGGGGCTCCATCTATTACAATGGCAAATCTCCCCTGATTGATCGATTCAGTAATGAAATCAGCCCGTCCTGAATAGTTGATTTCTGGAATAAGGGTGAATTTATTCTTCATTAAATGTTCTATCAGCATAGAAGTACTTGTTACGATATCAATGTCTAAAGCCATCAGCCGCCCCTTAATATCGCTCAGAATCTGTTCGTTAATGATATCTTTTATATATAGAAGGGAAATCCTTGTATTCGTTCGTTTTCCAATGGTGTAATCTTCTACTACCAAGGAGGAAGTTCGTAACCTTTTGCGAATTAAACCCAGATTGGTTGTGATATCCTCCACAAATCCATCTTTCGGTCCTCGAATCGAAACTTCTGCTACAGACTCGTCAGGCTGTCTCGCTGGAGACTTACTTATGTTATAAAAATAAACCTTTTCCCCAGGAGGTATTACCATAAGTTTTCCCGAAAAAATAGCTTCCTCTATTTTTTGTGTATTAATTTTCTCCTTGCTCATAACCTCCATTTGCAAAGATTGATAAATGGATCCTGAACTTTCAATATACGGCAATATAGCAGAGGAGAGCAGACTAGTATCTGTTAAGGGTTTACAATACACAAAAATGGAAGGAGTGTTCGTAGTTTTATCCACTTTTATTTCAATATCAGACGAATGGTTGAAAAATTGCTTCAATTTTTCAATAGAGAAGAGATGATCATTCATGGTGAATACTTCCCCCTAACCACTTCTGTTTATTTTTCACGATAAATAACGCTAAGATAAAAATTTGTATGGTTAATAAAAGAAAAGAGAAAGGTCTGAAATATCCGTAGATAAAGGAGGCCAAAGTGCTTTGATCAAATGGATAGATACAAGCAATAAAAAGGATCAAGTATGTCATTCTTACTATCTTATGATTATTATTGTCTTTTGTCAGAATTCTACATGAGATTAGGACAAATAAACTAATCCTTATCACTCCACCTGAAATCCACTGATAAATTGCAAAAAAATCGGTATGTGAAAAATATCTTCCAATCGAAATTAAGCGCCACTGTTCATAAGCAGGGTATCGATACATAGAGGCCTGCTCAGGTCCAAATTCTTCAATCGCCGCCATCGTAGGTCCAAGCATTAGCCCAATGATCACAAGCCCAACAATCAATATTTGCTTTCTTGAAACAGTTTTCCTTAAAAGTGGAGTTAAAAATATGATGATAAATAACTCTAAAATAGGTAAAGAAGAAAATATAAGACCCTTGGTGATTGGTACGTATCCATCCGTAAACAATGGGAATAGTAGTTCATAATGTTTTTTTTTAATATTTGCAAAAGAAATAAAAAAACCTAATAAAAGAACGAATGGGCAAAGAAGGCTGCTTAAGAGCCCAATAGAAAAAAAGCCAGACTCGGTACATAATAAACAGAAAATAAGCAATGCAACAGCTAGGATAAAACTGTTAAACCCTTGCATATAGCTCAGTTGTGACCAATAAATAATTTCCTTTGCCGTAAAAAAAGCATCAAGCAGCATATAGAGAGCTATTGGTAAAAGAAGGCTGTAATAACAGAGTAAGGTAGAATGATCGTTTAAAAGCTTAATAATGGAACGGTTTTTGACTATGTCCACAATCTTGAAAAGAAGATAAATCCATAAAGGTAGAATGATAACCGTTAACACGATACTAATCCATGCGTCTCTTTTTGCTGTGGTTAAGAGGAATGGAATAATTTCAACGTGTGCAAACAGGCCCACAGAAAGTAAAATTGTATAAATAATTGAAATAAACCTTAACTTATTCTCCATTTTTCAAGTCCTTTTTTCCATATTGTTCCTCTTGTTTCCTTATCCTATTCGTTGATTTTTTTCTCAGTAGCTGTATTTATCTTAATGTATACGAATATTAATGTACTGGGAAAGTAGAGGTTTTCGGAAACCGATCGTTAGGAGGGAATGACTTGAATGTAATTGGAAAAAGTGTCATTCGTAAAGAGGCGTGGGATAAAGTCACTGGTCGGGCGAAATACACGCATGATTACCAATCAATCGGCATGCTTTCTTGTAGAAAGGTTATTAGTTCATATGGGCACGCCAGAATTACGGCGATTGATACATCAGAAGCGCTTAATGTACAAGGAGTTAGAGCGATTGTTACAGGAGAACATTTGCCTCTTATCGGGGAAGCAATTCGTGACCGTCCTCCGATTGCTGTTGATAAAGTTCGCTATCACGGAGAACCAGTTGCATTAGTTGTCGCTGATACTCCAGGGCAGGCCATGAAAGCAGCTGCACTGGTTAAGGTGTCCTATGAATTATTGCCGGTTGTAAATTCACCCACTCAAGCTTTTCAAAAAGATGCTCCGCTCGTCCATGAAAAGTTAGGTGATTATAAAAAGGAAAAAGATTCAAGTCCGGTTCCGAGAACCAACATTGCGACCCTTATAAAAATTCGCAAAGGGAATATGGAAAAAGGATGGGCTGAAAGTGAGGTAACGGTAGAAGCGAGTTATTCCTTTGCCCCTTCGGACCATGCAGCATTGGAAACAAGATGTGCCACTTGCGAAATATTACCTGATGGAACAATCAATATTATGACCTCTTCTCAGGCACCTTTTATGGTTAAAACACTTATATCTACGTACTTTGGTGAGGATATGGGGAAAATTGTTGTTCAAACGCCGTTCGTAGGAGGCGCTTATGGAGGAAAGGCTCCTGTTCAGCTTGAAATTTGGGCCTACTTAGCCTCAAAGGCTGTTGGCGGCAGACCTGTAAAGGTTTGGAATACCCGTGAAGAGGATATCATTACATCGCCTTCACACATTGGACTGGATGCAACCGTTAAATTTGGGGCCGACCGTAACGGGAAAATTAAAGCGATGGAAATCCAATATTTATGGGATGGGGGTGCCTATTCCGATAAAGCTATTGATGTAACGAGATCGGGGGCAGTCGATTGCACAGGCCCCTACGATGTTGAGAATGTTTGGTGTGATTCGTACTGTATGTATACCAACCATCCGTATGCGGCGCCTTTCAGAGGATTTTCCCATTCCGAGCTTACCTTTGTGATTGAAAGGACAATGGATATACTTGCGCAAAAACTGCAGATGGACCCGCTTGAACTTCGTTATATGAATGCCATTAGGCCAGGAGATACGACACCGACCAGGGTTCTTTTGAATAAAAGCAATCTGGGAAACTTACCACAATGTATTGAGAGAATAAGAGAACTGATCAAGTGGGACGAAGGCCAGATTAAAGAGATTGATGAACGTTTCGTCCGAGTAAAAGCCGTAAGCTGCAGCTGGAAAACTTCTACGATTGATGCCAACGCTCCCTCTGGTGTGATTTTAACGTTTAATCGGGATGGAAGCATCAATTTAATGTCAGGCGTTATTGAAATTGGAACTGGAACGAAGACCGTTCTCGCTCAAATCCTTGCGGAGAAACTGAAAATGGATGTCGATAAAGTTCATGTTCGTATGGAAGTCGATACCCAGACAACGCCGGAACATTTTAAGACTGTTGCCAGCAGGGGAACGTTTATGGCCGGCAGGGCTACCTTAAATGCGGCTGAAGATGTGATAAAGCAATTAAAAGAAGTCGCTTCATGTGTGTTAAGAGCACCAAAGGAAGATCTGGAAGTTGCGAATAGTCGGGTGTTTTTAAGAGATGATCCATCAATTGGACTTCATTTCAAAGATATCGGCTACGGTTATAAATATCCAAATGGTAATGCGATTGGCGGTCAAATCATTGGCAGAGGAAAATATATATTACGCCACATAACGAGTTTAGATCCGGAAACGGGTGCTGGGAAACCCGGCCCGGAATGGTCTGCGGCGGCATATGGTGTAGAGGTAGAATTCGATCGCATAGATTATACGTACAGACTTGTTCATGCTGCGGCAGTCGTGGATGCTGGAAAAGTGCTTAATGAAAAAGCAGCATTAGGTCAGGTTATGGGTGCAATGAGTATGGGGCTCGCATTCGCGGCGAGAGAAACTTTTTATTTTGATCAATATGGGAGGGTCTTAAATCCGCAGCTTAGAACCTATCGCCCGATCCGCTATGGAGAGAATCCAGATTACTCGGTTGATTTTGTTGAAAACCCGCAGATTGATGCACCATTTGGAGCACGTGGAATCGGTGAACTAGGCTTAATGGGAATGCCTGGGGCTCTCGGGAATGCATTGTCGTTGGCTGCTGGTGTACCACTTAACAATCTTCCCTTAATACCAGAGTTGATTTGGAAAGCAAAGACAGTTTGATTTTAAAAAGATTAGTCTGTAAACAATTATTAAATTTAGGACCTATTTGATTTTAGCGTCAGGCACCATAAAAAGACATTTTTCATTTTTGTCTTTCTATGCTGTCTGACTCTTTTTATATCACAGCTATTATTTTGAGGATAGGTTAATGGTTACATGTAATTCCATCTCTACATTCCCCTGGATCGCACGGCTAATCATACAAGAGCCTTCAGCTTTTTCAGCAAGTTCCTTTGCTAATTGAACGTCCTTTTCGATTGCGTTTGCTTTTAGTACAATTTTCGGGCGATGGATGATCTTTTTATAAGTAAACACACCTTTCGTTACATCAACAATTCCTTCTGATTCCATGGATAACTGTTCTTTCTCTAAATGGCTGCGCTCTAACATGGCAGCCAAAGTGATGATATAGCAGGTGGCCGCTGCGCCAAGCAGCATTTCGTCCGGGTTGGTTCCAACACCAGGTCCGTCCATTTCTGGTGGAATGGAAATCTTAGTGACTAAATTTCCCGCTTCAATAGTGCCTATATCATTTCTCAATCCGGGCCAGTTAGCTTTTAAATGAAAATGATGTTCTGCCATTTATGTTTCCTCCAAGTGTTCTTCTACTAAGGTACAACTCATTATATCGAAAACAGTTAACTTTCTAAAAAGCTATGCTTTAGGGGCGTTAATAATCCTTATACCTATTGAATATTGGGTCATTGGGAAGGATCTGAAAGAAGGCCATCTCCATGCAATTTTTCATGAAGGTACTTGCATAGGTGTCGTGGTTGTGAACCTTTTTTATCACTACTAATTCTTAAACAATTTACAATTGTATATTTTATCAATGGCTAGATACAGAACAAAATAGCTGATAAATGAATACCAATACTTCCACTTTAAAGGTTCATAAATACTTAACCAAGAAAAAAACGGTTCAACTATAAATGAAATGATGAAGGAAAAACCTAACGATTTTATATATCTGTTTACTTTTTGTTTATATTGCATTAATAACATAAATGAAACTGGGACCAATGTTAAATCCCAAGGAATATAAACAGGAGTGAAAGGTAAAACTTTCCAGTCATAATACCATAATCCATAACACAGACCTATAATATCTAATGTATTTGCTATTAACATTATAATAAATCCGATAAATAATAACCTTACTGTATTATTCTTATCCCTGATTTTTATCCAGATGATCCAAGGCATGATTGCTAGTGCTAACTGAAGCCACCAACGCCAAGAAAAAACGATATGTTGAAGCCATAAATCTAACATATTTGAATTATTAGCGACTACAACTTTGTATATGTTAGTTGTTATATGCACTTTTTCCAAACAAATCACCTTTATTAGTGTTACCTATAGCACTTGAATCATGTAAATATATATTGAATTCTCCATTTATCAACTTATTGGCTAAAAGCAAATTTTTTAAAAGTATTCCATAAATCCTTTTGAGGGATAGAATAGTGTGCTATTATATATTTAGATAATTAACTAAATAACAAAAGGAAAGAGGTTATCACAATGGCTGATGAAAAAATAGTGATTGGTGCAGGCACAAAATATCCTCTTAATGGAATTCTAACCATTCCCGATCAAACGAATGGACCAACTCCTGCGGTTGTTTTGGTTCATGGCTCAGGTCCAAGTGACATGGATCAAAAAATTGGAGAAAATGCTCCTTTTAAAGACCTTGCTGAAGGTTTGTCGGAAAAAGGAATTGCAGTGATCCGTTATGATAAGAGAACATTTGTATATGGTAAGGAAATGAGAAATGATCCTGGAGTATCGGTTAAAGTAGAGACAATTGAAGATGCCATTCGTGCTGCTGATTTCTTACGGAAAGATGAGCGAATTGATGCAACGAAAATATTTATAATTGGGCACAGCATGGGCGGGATGTTAGCTCCAAGAATTGATGCGGAAGGTGGGGATTTTGTCGGCATCATTATCATGGCGGGATCACCAAGGAAGTTAGAAGAACTTATCATGGATCAAAATGACCAAGTTTTAAACTCGTTGAATCGACTTTTGAAAATGATAGCAAAGAAACAAATTGCTTCCTTATCATCTAAGTTTGACAACATTTATCGTTTAAGTGATGAAGAAGCAAAATCAACCCCAGTATTGGGGAAATACATCAGGGCCTACTATCTTAAAGAAATGGGTGAACATCCATCTGTTGATTATCTCAATGGATTGGATAAACCAGTTTTCATTTTACAAGGAGAAAAAGATTTCCAAGTTTCAATTGAAAAAGATTTTAATGGTTACAAAAAGTTGTTGGGTGATCGGCCAAATGTAACCTTTAAACTCTATCCGAACTTGAATCATTTACTTATGCCTTCTGTTTATGGAGATATCCTTAAAGCGAAAAAAGAGTATAAGGTTGCCCAACATATTGATCGACAAGTTATTTATGACATTGCTGACTGGATTCTTTCCGTTTAAGAAGAAGGGGAAATTCTATAAATGCTGAAGAAGGGGATATAATGAATGAAGTTTTTAAGGCTTTGGCCGACCCGACCCGAAGAAAGATTCTGGATTTGTTAAAAGAGCACGATTTAACTGCTGGGGATATTGCAGAGCAATTTGACATGAGCAAACCATCGATTAGCAATCATTTGAAAATTTTAAAATCAGCTGGATTGGTTATTGATGAAAAAAAAGGGCAATTTATTATATACTCCTTAAACTCCACTGTCCTGGAGGATGTCATCAAATGGTTACTAGACAAGAAGGGAGAGGGGCTTCATGAAAAAAAATAAACTATTTTATCTAACGCTGATTATTACCTTCATTCCATTGATTGTGAATCTTACTGTCTATCCACATATGCCTGATAAAGTTCCGGTTCATTGGGGAATTACTGGAGATCCAAATCGGTATGGATCAAAAATGGAACAACTGACAATGAGTGCGTTACCACTTGTTTTGTTCTTGTTTTTAAACTTTTTACCATCGATTGACCCAAAGAAGGAATCCTATAAAAAGCATGATAGCGCCTTTTCAATCATCAATTTTGTCATTATCTTATTTCTCATCATTCTGAATATAACAGGACTGTTTAGTGCGCTTGGATATAATATACAGTTTCAAAAAGTCGTACCGATTCTAATAGGAATTCTCTTCATCGTTCTCGGAAATTTTATGACCCAGCTTCGGCATAACTATTTTTTCGGCATTCGGACACCTTGGACGCTTGCATCAGAATATGTTTGGAAAAAAACACATAGATTCGGCGGGTATGTTTTTGTCGTAATCGGTCTTGTACCATTATCTTCTCTCTATATAGGCCCAATTGGAATGTATCTTTTCCTCGGGGCAATGGCGATTGGAATTGCATTGATCCTGATTTATTCCTATTTGATTTTCAAAAGGGAAAAACACAATCAGTAATTTTAAAAATGATAAAACACTCGTAAATGTTGTTCAATCAGCAGTTGTGAGTGTTTTTTTGGGGGGAAATTAAATAGCATATGAATCATATGATTCAAGGAGATACCGTTCTATAAACTCAGCTAATCCATCACTTTCGTGGTGTCCTGTAACAAAGTCGGCTGCTGCTTTAACTGTTTCGCTCGCATTCCCCATTGCCACTCCAGTACCGACTTGACGAAGCATTTCTATATCATTGGGTCCGTCTCCAATGGCTACGGCTTCACTTGGATTAATTCGAAATTCGGTAAGTAAGCTTTTTATAGCTGACCATTTGGAAACATTAGGAGCAACCAACTCAAACCCGTCATTCCAATCTATGACTTCAGTTTCTTTTTTAAACAATGCGGAAATTTTCGGACTTGGTACTCCTGTTCGAACACTGTATTTAAGAACATCTTGATAATTTGCCTGTCTTAAATCTCCAATATACAGTGGCGGAATTTGCCCAACTTTTGTCCAATAATCAATTTCTTCATTTGTTTCCTTACAAAAAAGCCCATCTGCAGTGTGGATCATAACATTATGAGAACTTTCAGCAGTCAGATTGTGAAATCGTTCATCGTTCAATTTGATGGTTTTCATTTCGATTATTCTTCCTGTCTCTGCATCGTGAATAGCGGCACCATTCAAACAGATCATCGGAGTTTGTAATCCAATTTCTTTATGGTAGGGAGCGGTTACTTCATAATGTCGACCAGTGGCTAGAAAAACCTGGACTCCCTGATTAATGAGTCTGTAGATAGCTCTCTTATTTCGGTTGGAAATGTGGTTTGTGGTTTTCAGTAGTGTACCATCCATATCAATAAATATTGCACGCACATTCATTTATCCTGCCTCCTCATTCGTTGTTAAACCAATCATATCATTTGAATATGAATCTCTAGTAAACTTAGTGTATAGATTAAATGAAGTTTAATGGAAATGAGGGTTTCTTTCTTTTAATTTTGAGGACCTGAATAAAATGAAGCCCCACGCAATCCCGTGGAGCTACATACTATTCTCTATAGGAGTTGGCCATGAATTATATAAGTAATTTATAGATTAAGGAGTATGATTCCATTTTTGAAAATGCCCATGGTTGAAGTGATGTTCGTTGTGTGTAGCCATACCGCCGCCAAACCCGATCACCAATCCAAGAGCAAAGATACATATAGAATAGATCACACGTTTTTTTCTTTTTCGGCGGAATTGGCTAAATTCTTTCTTTAACTCGCTTTTGATTTCATTTTTGAGTGATTCATTATTATCTGGAAGTGGTTCTTGTGTTTCTTCTGAAGTTAGTTTATTTGATTCTTTAGCCATCTTTATACCTCCTTTTTCCTTATATATATTGCTCTTAGAACCCAAAATTTCTTAAAAAACTGTTAAAATTTTATGAAAAGTAATGGTGGCTAAAGTGAAAAGCCTTTTTACAATAAAAAAAGAGCTGACAATTGGTCAGCTACCTTTTTATGTCAGGCATTAGTGAAATCGTAGACTACTCCGGTTAACTTTTCAGAAACTTCCCATAGTTTTTTCATGGTTTCCTCATTATAAACACCTGATGCTGGGGTTTCAATCGTAGGGTTACCTTTTCGGTTTCCTCTTCCATCGGGACCTATGTATTCCCCGCCATTCAAGCTTGTTTCTGTTGCAGCGTAGATTGTCGGCAGTGCTCCCATTTCAGCCGACTGTAAAAATAGATTCATTAACACTTTTAAATACCCGGGAGCGTCTTTTTTACCTACTTTGAACAGGTTTGTGGAAGAAATGCCCGGGTGGCAAGCTATACTTTTTGCCAGAATACCGTGTTCTTTTAATCGATTGTCAAATTCTTTGGCAAATAATAAATTGGCAAGCTTGCTTTGACCGTAGAATTTCATCGCTTTGTAGCCATTGGAGCCATCTAAGTTGTCAAAAAAGATCGTTGCTCCTCTGTGGGCAAGACTACTAAGTGTTACAATACGAGAATTGGGTGTTGTCTTTAGTAACGGAAGCAATAACCCCGTTAAAGCAAAATGGCCTAGATGGTTGGTGCCAAATTGCATTTCAAAGCCATCTTTAGTAGTTTGGTAGGGTGGAATCATGACACCAGCGTTATTGATTAATATATCTAATGAATGAAAACGGCTGCTATAATTTTGTGCAAATTCTCCTACGCTTTTTAAATCAGCCAAATTAAGTCCCATTACCACAACGGAACCTTTTGGACTTCCCTTTAAAATTGTTTCTTTGGCAGCCAGCGCTTTTTGCTCGTTTCGGACAGCTAAAATGACCTCAGCCCCTTTTTCAACGAGAGTCTTAGCGGCCTCATAGCCAACCCCACTATTTGCTCCGGTAATCACGACTCTTTTACCTGTCAAATTCTGTTCCAGCATAATATAGTAACCCTCCAACAAATTTTGTAGATTAATTATACATGAAATGAAATCTAATTTACTTATTAATCTATGAACATTTCCAAAAAGACAGAGCAAACAATAGCAATAAACGATGTTTTTGGATAAATGTCCGAAATGTTTTTGGTTAAAGTGACTTGAATATACAGATGGATTATAATGGTATTTATCTTCAACAGGACTGAAAAATGAGGAGTTTAAAATAATGAAGTCTGAAAAAGAAAAAATGTTAAAGGGTGAACTTTATAATGCTGCCGATCCAGAATTAAGAAAAGAAAGATTGAATGCGAGAAGGCTGACAAGATTATTTAATGAGTCACTCGAAACGGAGGATAACAAAAGAACTGAGTTGTTAAAGGAACTGTTTGGTTCCACTGGGGAAAATTTATACATAGAGCCGACATTTCATTGTGACTATGGCTACAACATACATGTTGGCAAAAATTTCTATGCGAATTTTGATTGTATCTTTCTAGATGTTTGTGAGATCCGAATAGGTGATAACTGCTTGATCGCACCAGGAGTTCACATTTATACAGCGACACATCCGCTAAATACAAATACAAGAGTATCGGGTGCAGAATATGGAAAGCCAGTAAAAATTGGTGATCATGTCTGGATTGGTGGGAGAGCCATTATTAATCCTGGGGTTAATATAGGCAATAAAGTTGTCATCGCTTCGGGTTCGGTGGTTACAAAAGATGTACCAGATCATGTTGTAGTGGGTGGAAATCCTGCGAAAATAATCAAACGAATCGAAGAATAGGTGAAAGCCTAATTAATTGCCCATTCTCATACGTTAAGGGAAGTTCTTCCCTTAACAAGGCTTTTCCCCTTTCTTTGGAGAATTAATAAGAAGAAAGTATAATTAATAAAAAGAAATATGAAAAATGGCGGTGTTATTGATGTTAATGAAAAATCAAAAAATCGTTCCACATTTATGGTATGACAAGGAAGCAAAAGAAGCGGCCGAGTTTTACACTTCCATATTCCCGGACTCAAAAATTTTAGGTGTAACTACAATCCACAACACACCCTCAGGTGACTCCGATATCGTCTCTTTTGAGCTTTGGGGGCAGCAGTTTCAGGCAATTAGCGCAGGCCCTTTTTTCAAAATCAATCCGTCGATTTCTTTCACGGTTAATTTTGATCCATCAAGAGAAAAAGACGCAAGAGAAAAAATAGATGATGTTTGGAACAAATTGTCTGAAGGCGGCATAGCGTTAATGCCACTAGATAAATATCCGTTTAGTGAAAGGTTTGGCTGGATACAGGACAAGTATGGTTTGACATGGCAGTTAATCCTTACCAATCCAGAAGGTGAAGAGCGACCTTCCATATTGCCGTCACTTTTGTTTGTTGGTGATCAATGTGGTAACGCTGAAGAGGCAAATAACTTTTATACATCCGTATTTAAGAACGCCAAGCAAGGAATGATCGCCCGCTACCCTAAAGGCATGGAACCTGATAAAGAAGGAACAATCATGTTCTCTGATTTTATGCTTGAAAACCAGTGGTTTACGGCAATGGATAGTGCACACGAGCATAAATTCAGTTTTAACGAGGCAATCTCATTTATGGTGTACTGCGACACACAAGAAGAAATTGATTATTTTTGGGAGAATCTTTCTGCTGTTCCTGAAGCAGAGCAATGTGGATGGCTGAAAGATAAGTTCGGTATATCCTGGCAGATTGTGCCAAGAGAAATGGATAAGATGATGAGTAGGGGCACACCTGAGCAACTTGCCCGCGTCACGAAAGCATTTATGAAAATGAAGAAATTTGATCTTGCGAAATTACAGAATGCCTATAAAGGATAAGTAAGGTCAAGTATAGTGAGAATGAGTGCTAGGCATCAAAAGAAGACATTTTTTCAAATTTGTCTTTTTGAGGTGCCTGGCACTTTTTCTTTCATAAAAATTACAGAGCCATAAACAAAAAATTTGGTTTACTTTTTTTAACAATCGCCTTATGATGATATTGTAGTGATATCACTTTTATATCATGGAGGGATTACCATGAAGGAAAAATCAATTTTTAAAATGAATGGTTTTGCAGCACTTGTCATTGCGCTTGGGTGTATTGTAGGTGGAGCTCTCTTAGTCATCAACTCCCTATCGGTTGGAGGAAAAGTTGGAGGGATTGTCGTATTCATTCTAGGTCTAATTATTGCCACAAGTTTAACCATTGTGCAGCCAAACCAAGCAAAAGTATTAACATTCTTTGGTACGTATATGGGTGTCATTCGTGACCAGGGATTGTGGGCAACGATTCCTTTCACCTTCAAACGAAGTATATCGTTGCGTGTGACGAATTTTACGAGCGAACGGCTAAAGGTAAATGATTCAGAAGGAAATCCAATTGAAATCGCCGCAGTAGTGGTTTATAAAGTAAATGATTCAGCTAAAGCATTATTTGATGTAGAAAACTATGAAAAATTCATTCAAATCCAAAGTGAAACTGGGATTCGTCATATTGCAAGCAGATATGCCTATGATTCGTACGAAAATGGGGGTGAAAACACCCTAACCCTTAGGCAAAATAGTGATGAAATTGCAGATGTTCTGGTTCATGATTTACAAAAGAGACTAGGTGTTGCAGGTGTCGATGTGATTGAAGCACGGATTATGCATCTTGCCTATTCTTCAGAAATTGCCGCAGCCATGCTTCAAAGGCAGCAAGCAAATGCCGTTTTATCTGCTCGTAAAGTGATTGTCGACGGGGCAGTGGGGCTTGTAAAAGCAGCGATCGATCAACTTCAAGAACAAGAAATTGTCGAGCTGGATGAAGAGAAAAAGGCACAGATGGTGAATAACTTAATGGTTGCCATTGTTTCCGAGAAAGGAACACAGCCAATTATCAATACCGGAAGTATCTATTAAGGTTGTGTTATAAATGAATAAGCGAAAAGCATTTCCGTTGCGGATCGATCCAAAACTATACGAAGTTCTGGAAAAATGGGCGCAAGATGAACTACGAAGTGTGAATGCCCAAATCGAGGTCATCTTAAAAGAGGCAGCAAAAAAAGCGGGAAGACTAAAAAAAGAATAAACATCTGAAATTAGGCACCTGCTTACGAAGTAGGTGCCTAATTCATTATCAAAAATTCTTCCATAAATAAGGAAAGTTTCTCGAAAATAATTAAAAACCCCCATTTAATCATAAAATGAATCATAAAATATCATTCTCATTTATAGAATTTTAGGAAGAGGTTTTCTCCATTTAAAAAAATGAGTCGAAGGGTGTTGTTGCAATGAATCTACGAGACATAAGCACTGCAGTGCCCAAAAAAGACCATAGTGGTAAAGTATCGGGCCAGTTGCCCTATATTAGTGATGTGAAAGTGGAAAATATGATTTATGGTGTTTTGGTTCGATCGTCCATTGCCTATGGAAAAATCATTTCCATTCAATTGCCGAACCTTCCAGAAGGCTATGAAGCAGTTGGAGCAGAGCATATCCCCGGCCCCAATTATGTCAAAATTATCAAAGAAGATCAGCCCATTTTTGCCAATGAATGGGTCAATTATATTGGTGAGCCGATTCTTATGCTCGTTGGGAAAAACCTCGATGTTCTTTACGGTTTGCTGAATGAAGTGAAGGTAGAATTTGAGGAACATCAGGCAATCTATACATTGGACGAAGCCATTAAACAAACATCATCCTCCGAAGTAGTTATGGCAAACTATGAATTTGGAGAAAACTTAGAAAATATTTCAGCGATCGAGCAGGAAGCCTATCGAATTATTGAAGAAGAATATGACACTGGTTATCAGGAGCATGTCTATCTTGAGCCACAAGGAATGCTCGCCATTTATAAGGATGATGAAATTGTTGTCCAGGGGTCGATGCAATGTCTTTATTATATAAAAAATGCATTGTTAAGTGCTTTAGCCTGTGGTGACGATGAAGTCAGAGTGGTGCAAAGCCCTACAGGCGGAGGTTTTGGCGGTAAAGAGGATTACCCTTCGATGATGGCTTGTCATGTTGCCGTTGCTGCAAGAGCAGTTAAAAAATCGGTGATGCTCGTATTTGACCGTTCTGAAGATATAGTGGTTACGACGAAAAGGCATCCGGCGAAACTCAAATATCGAACGGCCCTAGATCAGGCAGGAAATATTTTAAGCATGTGTGTTGATATCTTTCTCGATGGCGGAGCGAATTTAGGATTGAGCAATGTCGTGCTGCAGCGTGCCTTAATAAACTGTGCTGGTGTTTATAAAATTCCTCATTTCCATGCAAAAGGCTTTTGTCTAAAAACCAATACTGTTCCGAACGGTGCTTTCAGAGGTTTTGGTGCTCCACAAAGCTTTGCCGGAATCGAAAGTCATATGGGGCATCTTAGTAAACTGTCAAAACTAGACCCGCTTGAATATAAACGAAAATACCTCGTCAAACAAGGAGACCCCACAATTACTAAAGGTAAATTCCGAGACCCCATATTAGTGGAAGATATGATTGAAGATTTACTCAACACGACACGATATTCAAAGAAAAAAGAGGAGTTTCAGCGTTTAAATCAACAAAATCAGCGCTATAAAAAAGGAATCGGGACTTCACTGTTTCTGCATGGCTGTGGATTTACAGGCAGTGGTGAAAGAGATCATATTAAGGCAACGGTAAAGCTTGTCAAATCAAAGGATGACAAGGTTATGCTAAAAATCTCCAATTCTGATATGGGACAAGGCATTTATACCACTCTAAGTAAAATTGTCGCCAAAGAACTAGACCTTCCGTACGAAAAAGTTTTGTACCCAAATCCCGATACAAAAGAGGTTCCTGACTCCGGTCCTACAGTAGCGTCGAGGACAACAATGATTGTCGGAAAATTGCTTCAACGTGCCGCAAAAAAACTGAAGGTTCAGTGGCAACCAGGGGTGGAACAGGAAGTAGTAGAGAATTATGTTCATCGTGAAATGATTCCTTGGAATGAGTTGACCTTTACTGGAGACGCCTACCCGGCATATTCATGGGGCGTTAATTTCGTTGAAGTAGAAGTTGATACGTTAACTGGAAATGTAAAGTTGGAAAAAGTATACGGTAATTATGAAGTTGGCAAAGTCATCGATGAAAGGATCATGAAAGGTCAAATAGACGGTGGTTTGGCGCAAGGCCTTGCGTACGGTTATCTAGAAAAGATGACGTCAAAGCAAGGCAGAATCCAACAAAAAAGCATATCGGATTATGGACCGCCGACTTCATTAGACGTAGTCCAAATCGAAAGCAAGGTCTTTGATAACCCCTATGCTGACGGCCCATACGGGGCAAAGGGTGCAGGTGAGTTGACGTTAATCGGCGGCGCACCGGCCGTCCAAGCTGCAATTGAGGATGCACTACAAACCTCTTTTCAGCAAATTCCGATTACACCGGAAGTCATTATTGAACGTCTTTGGATGAAAGATGGTGAAGAAGGTTGATTAAATTCACACTAAATGGAAGAACGGTAGAAACGGACGCCTCTGCCACAGCAAGATTACTAGATTTATTAAGAGATGAATTTGCGTTAATCGGAACAAAGGAAGGCTGTGGTGAAGGGGAGTGCGGAGCCTGCAGTGTTTTTGTGAATAATCTCCTGCAAAACAGCTGTTTGATTCCCATTGGTTCAATTGAGGGCGCAGAAATTCAAACGATAGAAGGTTTAATGGAAACGGAACAATTTAAGATTTTAGATGAGAGCTATTCGATTGCCGGTGGAGTGCAATGCGGTTACTGCATTCCAGGAATGGTCATGGCAAGTGCGGCCTTGTTATCTAAAAATCCTCATCCTTCAGAGGCTGAAATTCGCGAAGGCATTTCCGGAAATCTGTGTCGGTGTACGGGCTACAACATGATTGTAGATGCGATCAATTTGGCAGCTAAAAAAGGTGACGGCTTATGGCTGAGAAAATAACCGCATATCGTTTCGACCGTTTAGAACAAACCCTAAGCCAATTGAATAAAGAAGATTGTGCAATCATAGCTGGTGGTACTGATGTTATGGTTCTTCACAAAAGTCGAAGGGGGGTACCTCCCAAAATACTTAAACCAATTGTGTTTATTGATCACCTTTTCGAATTAAAGCAGGTATATCAAAATCAAAAAGATCTCCACATCGGGGCCTGCTGTACCTATAGTGAATTACTTGATAATCCGTTAATTCCTATAGCTTTAAAAAAGGCAATTAAAACAATCGCTGCCCCAGCTATTAGAAATCGGGGAACATTAGGTGGAAATATTTGCAATGCGTCTCCAGCCGGTGACACACTTCCGTTGTTATACGTATACAATGCAAAGCTTCTGCTGCGCTCCGTGGTTGGCGATCGTGTCGTTGCCATTAACGATTTTATCCAAGGTCCACGACGGGTCGGGCGTTTTCAAAATGAAATACTGGTTGAGATTATTTTACCATCAGTGTTTGAAGGTGGTGCACATATCGTTTTTGAAAAAGTAGGGAACAGGAATGCGGATGCCATTGCCAAAGTATCGTTTGCGGGATACATCCGTATTAGCAAAGAAAGAATCGATGACATTCGAGTTGCTTTCGGGGCAGTAGGTCCTACTATGGTTCGTTCGATCGATATTGAGAAGAAGTTGATTGGAAAACCAATCCCATTATCCGATGCAGATATCACTTCAATTGTCTCAGACTATGAAAAAATCATTAAACCGATCGACGACCAGCGTTCCACAGCAGGATATAGAAAAACAGTTGCTTTAAATCTATTACGTTATTTTCTATGTTTGAAGCAATATCAATCACATTAATTTTTCGAAAAAAGGGGAGAGCTATTCATGCTGCTGATGGAAAGAGTGGCCATGCTGATGCGTCAAAACGAAACCTTTGCCTTAGCTATGATTATTGAATCAAAGGGCTCGACTCCCAGTCATGTCGGAAAAATGATTGTCTACCATGATGGTACGATTGAAGGGACGGTGGGAGGGGGCTTGGCGGAATACTATATCATCGAAGAAAGTGTAAAGGCCATCCAAAATGGACAATCGAAAATTGTTGAATATAAATTGAATAAACATGCAAAAGACGGAATTCAGATGAATTGTGGCGGCACGTTACGAGTCTTTATTGAGGTTTATAAAAGCAGGCCTGAACTTGTTTTAGTTGGTGCCGGTCATTTGAGCTATGCGATGGCAAAGCTCGCTGATTTTCTTGAATATCCATATTGTATTGTCGATGACCGCATTGGTTATTGTACAAAGGAACGCTTCCCGAATGCGACCAATCTTTTTGTGAACGAGGAAATCGATAAGGCTTTGCTTGCAGCAAACCTAAATGAAAAGTCTTATGTGGCCATTGCCACAAAAGATCGAGACGATATTGCCTTAAAAACAATCCTGCAATTTCCGTGTCCATACGTGGGGATGGTAGCCAGCAAACGCAAGGTGATTAGCATTTTTGAAACATTAAAAAGGGAAGGGGTCATTGAAGAACAATTGGAGCAGGTTCATTCTCCGATTGGATTGGAGATTGGCTCGGAAACAACGGAAGAAATTGCAATCAGTATTATCGGAGAAATCATCAAAGTAAGCAGAGAAAAAAGGCCAATAAAAGTGAAACAAATAAATAGGTCCTTATAAATAAAGGTAGAAGTCTTCACATCAAGAAGACTTCTACCTTTATTATGTTTTTTAATAGTTTTGTCCAATCAAACAAAACCCTCATTACATGTAATATAGTAAAAAAATAAAGAGAGGGTTGCCATGTTTGCTCAGCAAATTATTTCAACTGGTTTACAATATTTAGGAACCCCGTATTTGTTTAACTCACTAACATATCAAACTGATACATTCGATTGCAGTTCATTTATCCAGTATATTTTTAGAGTTAACGGAATTCTTCTTCCTAGAAACTCTCGGCAGCAATTTATAGTAGGGGTTCCGATTTCTTTTAAGAAGATCAAGAAAGGCGATTTACTATTTTTTACTACAAAATCCCGAAAAATTAGGCTAGGGCTATCAAGAATTGGACATGTTGCCATTTATATTGGACAAGGTCGGATCCTCCATACCTACAGACAGGGAAAAAAAGTGATGATTTCAGAATTAAACTCGCATTGGAAGCAATCCTTCATTGGTGCTAAAAGAGTGGTTGGTAAGCCCTAACATGGGTGTATGCAATAGGGATTCATTGAACAATTTCAAAAACACTACCTTGGTTCAAATCAGCCACTTTCATCGAACCATAAACCCCTAAATATAGTCTGGTTTGATCCAGATTCGTGCCCAAGTTAACATAATAAGCTGATTGAGAACCAAAGATATCATCGGTTTCAATCACACTAGAATCACTTAGTTTACCATCTGTTCTTACCCTGGTATAAGCTAAAACACCTCTAATCGGAGAACCTGATTCATCAGCTCGGGCAAGATCGGTAAACACCACACTTCCCGTTAAATTCGGGATTGACTTCCCCATATAGGCTTGCACTCCTGTTAGTGCTGTTCCCCCAAACTTATAGGGACGGGGATCTTTATGAAAATAACTAGTTAGAGGATGAAGACGCTTTACTGAAATGTTAATTGCTTCATCGTAATAAGCCATTGTTTTCTCTTCTAAACTCGAGTTATTAGTGCAGCCCCCTATAGTCGAAGTAGGGAAAATACCTTCCCATCCTCGCCAGCCAAAGTTAATATTTCCTTCTTGGGCATGTTCAGATTTCATGTTAAAAGCTTGAATAAGCTGTGTTACCTGTATTGGTTTATAATGAACAAATGAAAAAATCGACTCTACCAAATCCTGTCCGACGTTTCCAACATATTTCATATACTGATTATAAAATCTTTGAAATGCAATTCCTGGCATGTTTCGAACTCCTTTGGCCATAACCGAAAGTGTTTCTTGAATAGCTGCGGGAAGTTCATTAAAACGTGTGACTACAGGTGGATGAGAGATAAATGTATTCTTAGTAATGTCAATTTCAATGATTTTACCTGCAATTTCCATATCATCCTGGCTTAAATTAAAGGGATCATAGCCTGCCCCGCCATCACCGGTTGTTAAAACAAGTTTTCCTGTTTCAGGTGAAAAATTTAAGCTATTGACACCATTATGATTTAAAAAAGGCCTTCTTATGTTAAGTAATGTCCGTCTTTTTTGAGGCTGACCAGTTGATTGTAAAATCCATTCTTCCACTGTATCAATATGATCGTATTTCGTTTCTCTATTGATCCACCTCTGATTTAAGGTTTTGGGATCACAAGGATTAGGTTTGAAATGTTCAGATAGAGCACCTGGACCTTGTGTTCCGGCTACTGAATAATGAAGATAAAATCGACCGTTATAATAAAATTCAGGGTGAAACGCAAGCCCGAGCAATCCCCGTTCATCATATCCACCACTAGTAACACCAAGTTTTAAGATTTGCGGGCGAATATCTAAAAAAGTCCTCAAGCCTCCGTTTTTTATGTAGAAGACCTCTCCAACCTGTGTTGCAATAAATAGTGTTTCAATTTTGTCACCAGGAAGTATAGTTGTTTTTAAAACAGTTGGTAGATTTATCGTACTTACAATAGGTCGTAAACGTACTTTAACTTTTTTCAACTAACTTTACACTCCCTCTTATTGTTTTCTTTTAAAAGAATATGATTAGAGCGGTTCTATTAGTACCAAATAGGGCGGGAGAAATGTTAAGGTAAAGCACTAAAAGAAGGTACCTTGTGCCCTGTATCGTTTTTGGCCACACTGTTTTTGCCTTTACGCTCATTCCGTTTAAGTGAAAATATTGTTATAATGTAAATAGAATTATAGTTTTCAAAAACGAAAATGTTGGGGGGGGGATAGGTATATGGACAAGAAGAAAAACATGCTTGATGAATATGCACTTCCAAACATCATTAAACAAAGAATAATAGATGAAATCATGAGAGGTGAGATTAAGGTTGGTGATAAATTAGTAGAAACAAAATACTCCGAACAATTTGGAACCAGTCGGGCACCTGTCCGTGAAGCCTTTTACTTATTAAACATTGAAGGGTATGTGCAAAAAATACCAAGGAAAGGAACAGTTGTCAAAGATTTTACTGCAGAGGAAATGCGAGATGTATTGGAAATTCGGAATTTCCTCGAACAACTAGCTATAGAGCGGATTGACCAAAGTGATATGGAATTGTGTTTACAGAAAATGAGGGAATTCATTAACGAGATGGATAACAAGGATATTGATTTAAACCAATATGCCAAATTAAATTATGAATTTCATTTGCAATTGATTTTAGCCAGCCGCAGTGAGGTTATTCAAAATGCCTATTACAGGTTAGCCAGCCCATTAATGTCTTTACAAACCATTTCATTTATGAAACAAGATGCTATTGAAAAATCACTGGTTGAACACAAACAGATCGTAAATTATTTAGCACAAGGCCAGATGAGTCAAGCAAAAACTTTATTGGATTTACATAATAAAGATGTTTTCCCCCGTGTCAAAGAATCTATGTAGCTATTCGCTCATTTTTTCATTGGATACACTTTCGTCTTGAAGAATACTAATCTTTACACGAAAATGGAGCTATTCCACAATGCTATTCGGAGCAGTATGCAAAATTGGAACGTAAACCTTAGAGGACAAAGTATATCTTTTGTGGTAAAAATACTTGTAAAACTTTGGTCCATCTATTTATCGTATTAATAGACAACTTGTTAAAACACCTCACAATAATTCGTACCTAATAAACTTTCCACACCAAACGTAATTTATCATAGTGAAAACTTTCCAATGGCAAGGAACTTTCTTAAAAGAAGGTTCCTATTGGTTTAAATAAGTGTAGAAAAATAAAAAAGCCACCTAAAATAAGGTGGCTTTTTGTCGATTGTCGACCTTTTATACATGCTGTTTAACAACTTCTCCGACGGTTACTCCTTTTTCATAAAGTTCATGGATCTCATCATCATTGTATCCTAAGTCTTGTAAAATTTCATAAGTATGCTGCCCCAACAATGGAGGAGGGGAAACTAACTCACCTGGTGTTTCAGAGAGTTTAATAGGGATACCAACTTGTTTAATTTCACCAAAGGATGGATGCTCCATTGTCGTTATCATTTCCCGTTCGATAATATGGGGATCAACAAATAAGTCAGATAACTCATAAACAGGGCCGGCAGGAATACCAGCTTGATCCAGTAGGTCTACCCAATGCTTAAAGGACTCGGTTTTAAAGATGCTCTCCAGGATTGGAATCAATTCATCTCTGTTTTCTACTCGAAGTGGATTGGTTGCAAACTTTGGATCATTCGCTATATCTAGGTTAAGGACTTGACAGAACTTTTTCCATAGAGAGTCATTCCCAACAGCGATGTTGAAGTATCCGTCATTTGCTTCAAATACTTGATATGGGCAAATGTTTGGATGGGCCCCTCCTAATGGCTTTGGATTTTTCCCTGTGGCAAAGTAGTTTCCGGCGAAGTAGGTCTGCCAAGAGACCATTGTATCTAATAGATTGGCATCTACCCATTGTCCCTTATTGGTCAGGTTTCTTGCCTGGAGAGCCAAGAGAATACCGGTAAGAGCCCACATACCAGTACCAACATCTGCGAGTGAAAAGCCTCCTTTAACGGGAGGGCGGCCAGGTTCACCTGTAACGGACATTAATCCGCCCATTCCTTGAGCAATAACATCATATCCAGGTCGCATCGCATATGGACCGCTTTGACCGAAGCCGAAAATAGAGGCAAGAATAATACGTTCGTTAACCTCTTTTAATACTTCATAGTCAATTCCTAATTTTTTCATGGTACCAGGACGGAAGTTTTCGACTACAATGTCGGCAGATTTTACAAGATCTAAGAGGATCTTTTTACCTTCGTCCGTTTTTAAGTTCAGGACAAAGCTCTTTTTATTTCGATTCACACTAAGAAAATATGCACTTTCCGTCTCGATGAAAGGAGGTCCCCATGTGCGTGTATCATCTCCCTGAGGCGGTTCAATCTTTACTACATCTGCTCCCATATCAGCTAAAAGCATGGTGCAGTATGGTCCACTTAATATACGAGTTAAATCAATTACTTTTACACCTTGAAGCGGTTTCATAAAAAAATCCTCCTTATAGTTACAAAAAAGTCGATTGTCGACAATTTATAATCTTAAAATTTATCTGAATTATAAAATGATTATCTTTTATCTGTCAATTATTTTTCGAAATATTTATTAATTTTAAAAATATCGATATGATAGAAACCTGGTTTATGTAGGCCTGGCATCGTTTATGAACATTTTAAATTAAATAAAAAAATAAATAATTTAAAAATATTGTACTTTTCTAAAAATTATGATAATCTGTTTTTGTCGACAATCCACAAAGGTGCCGAATAGTTATCATTCAATAATTAATTAACTGAAGTAAGTCTCCTTTAGCTATCACTATCATATCCAAATTAGTTTCTTGGAAAAAAACAATTGTCGAATTGAATCTTAAAGAGAAAACAAAAATCTACTATTAGGGGGGAATGTAGTAATGCTGGTTTTAGTAAAGAGAGTGGAGGATGGGAAGATCACCTTTCAACAGACCTCAAAAATTGGAATTGTAACCATGAATAGACCTGGTTCCAGGAATGCGTTGACCGCATCAATGTGGAAGGAATTAACCGTAATTTTTAATAAGGTGAAAGAGTCGAGTAAAATAAAGGTTCTTGTCTTAAGAGGGACAGCGAATCAATTTACAGCTGGTTCTGACATTAAAGAATTTAGCCAAATGTCTCTTACCGAGGCACAAAATGCTTTCTTGAATATGGAAGAAGCGATATCTACATTAGAGAGCCTTCCTATTCCAGTATTAGCAGCAATTGATGGGCCCGCAATGGGAGCTGGATTTATCTTATCACTTGCCTGTGACCTAAGAATAGGAACGTATAATGCTAAAATGGGAATCCCAGTAGGCCGCCTTGGCATTACTGTAGGACCATCCTTTATGCGCAGAATTGTAAGATTAATTGGGCCAAGCCGTGGTAAAGAACTTGTTTTTACAGGAAAAATATTTACAGCTGGAGAGTCTTACCAATTAGGGTTGCTTAATGAGCTAGTTGACCCATCTGAATTAGATCAAGTGGTCATTAAGAAAGCAGGCGTGATTATGAATCAATCGAAAGCTTCGCTGTTGGCTGTAAAAGAGGCAGTGGATCTTTGCGAATGGAGAGAAGATATTCCTTGGCATTTCGTAGACCCAATTGATTTTCCAGAGGGAACAAGGGCTTTTGCGGAGAAAAGGAAACCTTTATTCCAATGAACCGAAAAGGAAAATTCAAGTTTTCAAAGGAAATGGATTAGAGCATAAAACAAATGGCAATAGTAAGATCAATTTTTTTCCAGAAATTAGAATGCGCTTACAATTTAGAATTTCTAGCAATGCTAATATTTATTATTAAATAAGAAAGATATTTTAAGAGGAGGAATGATTTCTTGGTCATTTACGGTGTAGGGTTATTATCTTTTGCCTTTTTAGTAGGTCAAATATTGGGAGATATGTTAGGAAAGGTAATAGGGGTTAAGGCGAATGTCGGTGGTGTAGGGATTTCTATTTTCCTGTTGCTTATACTTATTGAATACTTAACGAAGAAAGGAAAGTTAGAGATCAAGACACAGGAGGGCTTGAAATTCTGGGGGGCTATGTATATCCCAATTGTTGTCGCAATGGCTGCACAGCAAAACGTAATGGCAGCGATAAAAGGCGGGCCAATCGCCTTGCTTGCGGGAGTTATTACGGTAATCGTTATGTTTTTAATTATTCCACTTTTAGCTAAGGTAGGGAATAAGGATGCTAATGATGAATTTGAAGAAATGGAAACAGAACCTAAAATAAGTTAAAAGCAGAATAATAGGGGGAAATTTAATGATTGAAGTCATTCTTAATTCGATAAAGAATAACGGTCTTATTACAGCATTTGCAGTTATTGGTATTACCATGTATATTTCTCATTTTGTCTCAGTCAAATTTACGAAAGGTAGAGTACATGGATCGGCTATTGCGATTTTAATCGGCTTAATTCTTGCATATTTTGGCGGGTTACATACTGGTGGACAAAAGGGTCTTGCCGATATTCAAATGTTCTCGGGAATTGGCCTAATGGGTGGAGGCATGTTGCGTGACTTTGCCATTGTTGCCACTGTTTTTGGAGCAAAATTTGAAGAATTAAAAAAAGTTGGCTTAATTGGTGTCGTTTCTATTTTAGTCGGGACTGTGGTTCCTTTTGTTATTGGCGTGGTAGTAGCTTATTCCTTCGGTTACAGGGATCCAGTTAGTTTAACAACTATTGGAGCGGGTGCAATCACTTATATCGTTGGGCCAGTAACAGGTGCGGCAATCGGTGCAAATTCAACGGTGATGGCTCTGAGTATTGCTGCGGGGGTAATCAAATCCATTTGTGTAATGATTTCGACACCGTATGTGGCTAAGGCAGTGGGCCTTACCAATCCTAGAACTGCCGTAATTTTTGGCGGAGCTATGGGAACTGCAAGCGGAGTTGCTGGTGGATTGGCTGCAACAAATCCTAGATTGGTGCCATATGGTGCAATGGGAGCTACTTTTCATACAGGTGTAGGATGTTTATTATGTCCATCAATATTGTTCATTGCAACAAAGCTGATATTTGGATGATTAGACAAACTCAACAACAGTTTTCGTTTTACGTTGCAAAAGGGAATCAAAAACAAAGAAAGCAGCCGAATTAAACCGGTTGCTCTTTTTTGTTTTTGATTCTTTTGGGCATCGTGTTTTGCTGTGATTTCCTCAAAATGACCATTCGGAGTAGTTGCGAAGATTGAAAGAAAGCTGTACATTTTGATATAGTATGTTTTTTAAATAGGAGGCCTTTGGATGGACAATAACGATATATTAATTCGATTGCGATATGCTTTGGAAATAAAAAACAAAGAAATGGCAGAGATCTTTAAACTTGGCGGCGAGGAAGTAACTGTGCCAGAAGTGATAAAGATCCTGACAAAATCAGATGACGATGATGAAAATGATGATCAGATTAAATGTAATAACAGGATGTTCGATTCATTTTTAAATGGATTTATTATCTTTAAAAGAGGAAAACAAGAGCCCAAACCAGGACAGCCACAAACACCAGAACAGGTTACACAGAAAAGCGCAAACGTGAATAATCTCTTGTTAAAGAAAGTTAAAATTGCGCTAGCATTAACAACGGAGGATATGCTGGAGATATTTGAAATGGCAGGAATCAGGGTTTCTAAAGGAGAACTCGGAGCTATCTTAAGAAAAGAAGGGCAGAAGAATTATAAAGAATGTGGAGATAAATTCGCCAGGAATTTTTTAAAGGGACTTGCTATAAAATACAGGGGATAATGCATGATGATACATACTTACTTAGGTGAGACAATTCGTTTTGAAATCAAGTACAAGAACCGAACCTCTGTAGGAATGACAATAGATAGCTATGGAAATCTGGAAGTTCAGGCTCCGAAAGGGACACCTGATGAAAAAGTGCTTCATTTACTAGAGGAAAAATGGGATCTGATTCAGCAAAAATTAAAAGAAATGAAGGATAGGCTGCATGGGCCGCAGAAAAAGCTCTATGGGGATGGGGAAAACTTTCTATATTTGGGAAAAACCTATCCCATCCAGATTTTTCAAGATAAAACCATTGGGCAGGACTATGTGGTGTTTGAGGGAGATACGTTACAAATTTATGTGAAAAAGCTTGAGGATGAAAAGATAAGACAAGCTCTGAAACGTTTTTATTATCAGCAGTGCAAAGCGCTAGTAGTGAAGAGTATTGATACCTATAAAAGCTATTTTAAAACAAAACCACGTTCTATTCTCATCTCGGATAGTAAAACTACTTGGGGAACTTGTGATTCAAGGCAGCAGTTAACATTTAATTGGAGGCTGGCCATGGCACCACGTGAAGTTGTCGACTATGTCGTTGTTCATGAAATGTGTCATATGGTCCATCTGAACCATGACCGCTCCTTTTGGAGGCTTGTTGGAAAAATAATGCCCGATTATAAGGAAAAGGAAAACTGGCTGGCTTTATCAAATTGGAAAATGACAGTTTAGTAGAACATTAATCATCACTAGGGAACCTACCCTCTCTTTCAAAAAAAAGAAAGAGAGGTTTTTTGTCATTCAAGATTAAATTATCACAAAAAAATGGGACTACGATGTTATGCACATTTCTCGATGTTGTTTTTAGGAAAACAACATCATGAAAAGATTATCTTTTCAATATCTTAAATTTGAATAATAATGATGTAAGGCAAATAAGCCTGATAAAAATAAGTTTTATAGAGAGTGGAGAGAGAAAGTTGGAAAATAATTCGAAATTTCGTGTTGCCATAATTGGATCTGGTGTGTCCGGTTCTGCAGCAGCCTATTTTTTACATAAATCCCTAGGGGATCAAGTCGAGATCGTTGTATTCGAAAAGGAAGACAGAATAGGGGGACGTATTCGCAGCATCAAAGTTGGGGATGAAGAATGGGAGACTGGCGGAAGCATTATCCATTCGGAAAATCAATATCTTTCCACGATCGTTGATGAACTTGGGCTGGAAAAAAAGAAACATGTTTATAACGATATTGGTATTTGGAGTGGAGAATCTTTCCCCTTTAGAACGGGAAAAACGAAAGTGGGCAC
Source organism: Neobacillus sp. PS3-12 (assembly GCF_030915385.1). Classification (GTDB taxonomy): domain Bacteria; phylum Bacillota; class Bacilli; order Bacillales; family Cytobacillaceae; genus JAEVLT01. Next base: position 4,917,110 of record NZ_CP133268.1, read on the forward strand.
CCTTTTCAATGTGTTGGTTCGGTATGGCACCAGCCTCGTTAAAGCTCAACCGCTAGTCAAGGATATGATAAAAAAATTAGCGCAAATCTATTTCCTTCAGGAAAAAGGTGAAGGCTATACGGATCCCGAATCATTATTCAAAAAGCTGGGACTTTACTCATTGTCACAGGAAAAAAGCTATGATTATTTTCGTAGGAATGGGATTTCAGATCGATTTATCGATGAATTTATGAATGGAGTTTCCAGACTAAATTATGGACAGGATGCAAGTATGCATGGATTGGTCAATTTGGTCTCATTGGCCGGAGCTTCCTTTGGTGGATATTTATTTGCCATCAAAGGTAGAAATTCACAAATATGTGAAGCCATGCTGCAAAATTCTTCTGCAAAAGTATTGAAAAACAATCGTGTAACCTCCATCCAGAAAATTGAAGACAAAAATAATACAAAGAATAAATATATCGTTACTGTAGAAGATGGAACGAAAGAGGAATTTGATTATATAGTGATTGCAACACCATTAGAAAAGGCAAAAATCGATTTTACAAATCTGGAACTTGAAGAAAACAATAGGCTTTCTCGGCCTTACCAAGTCACGAACGTTACCTATGTTTCTGGCAAACTGAACCCAAACTATTTTGGATTAATGAAAACAGAACAAATTCCAGCCAATATTTTAACCCAAGAAAATGAGAACATTCCGTTTTCTTCCATTGAACTTTGTAAAAAGGACAAGGTGCCCGGTCAGAATATCTATCGTATTTTTTCTAGACAAAAGCTGACGGAGGATTTGTTAAATAAACTTTTTAGAGAAAGAGCGGAAACAAAATCATTGGTATGGGATGCATACCCCGTCCTTACCCCTGCAGCAGCATGGCCGTCTTTTGTTCTGGAACAAGGAATTTATTATGTAAACGCAATGGAGTCTGCCATTTCCACAATGGAAACAGAGGTTATGGGCAGTAAAAACGTTGTAAATTTACTTTTGAAGGACATAGCTAGTGCGATTAGCTAGTAAGAATAGGTGCCTGGCACTTTTTTTGATAATAGGAAAAAAATGAAATATAAGTAACCTAAAAAATTGCATTAGTAAAACTTTGATATGTATAGTAAATATGAAGGATATTAGGGTAATCACATATTTCAGTATTGCAAGAAAAGGGGAGAAAGTATGCTGCACGAAAAAATAGAAATCAACTATGAGCAGGAAACCGCTACACTATACACGTATATCTTGGATAATTCACCACAAATTGATCCTGAACGTAAAAGACCGTTGATTGTTATATGCCCTGGTGGAGGGTATGAGCGGACATCCGATCGCGAGGCTGAGCCGATTGCGATTCAGATGAATGGTATGGGACTCCATGCATGTATCTTAAGATATAGTGTTAAGCCCGCTGTATTTCCAACTGCGCTTTGTCAATTGGCAAAAACGATAGGATTGGTCCGTGAACATGCTGCAGAATGGAATGTAGATACTAATAAAATTATTGTATTAGGTTTTTCCGCAGGAGGTCATTTAGCAGCAAGCCTTGGGGTATTTTGGAACAGGCAGTTTTTAGCTGAAAAAATTACATATACAAACGAACAAGTTAAACCGAACGGAATGATTCTTTGCTATCCGGTGATTACGTCTGGGCCTTATGCACACAAAGGCAGTTTTGCTGCGCTTTTAGGAGAACGGTATGAAGATGAAAATCTAATGGATTTTGTATCGTTAGAACAGCAAGTTTCCGAGGATACACCGCCAACCTTTCTATGGCATACAGCAACAGATGACGCTGTTCCCGTTGAAAATAGTTTCTTGTTTGCCAATGCCATTTTGAAAAATAGGGGATCATTAGAAATGCATATTTACCCAAATGGTGTACATGGCTTGGCCCTTGGAACGGAGGAGACGAAAAGTATCATGAATGAATTGCGCGTACAGCCTGAAGTGGCCAATTGGATTGAGATGGCGGGGCGCTGGGTGAAAGGACTTTAAGCTACATATCGAAGATACTAATAATAAGAAAATGACTAAATTAATAGTCATTTTTTTATTGGCTACCATCAATAATAATTTTTCTGGTAAAGGGCCATCAATAAGCGTTATAGGCGACCGAGCCTCATTATTTTGAAGGTGAATGGTCGTCAATGAACTTTACATACCATTTTATCCTTTCCGGCAAGAAGACTCCATCTGATTTGTGTTACGGGCGAAGCTCAACAATTCAGGTGGAGATGAATTGCCATCACCGATAGGCTGAATTCTTTTTAATTTAAGAAACTTCTTTTTTGAGATCAAATGTTCGCATTTTCCTTTCTGTCTATACTATAATTAGGTATAGAATACAGTCTCATAAGATTCAATCAGAAAGGTGGTGTACAAAATGACAAGGAAAAAAGCAGTCAAAGTATTGCGTAAACAAAAGAAAACCGAAAACATTCAACGGTTCACACAGAAACAAAATATCGGACGAGCTAGTCTTACGGCTAAAGAATTTCGTTTGCTACAGCGTATGTCGCATAGTTCAAAGGCATTGCGTAATGTTGGCTTGTATACCATTAAACAAAGTTTTTTGAACAACCGCAAGACTGCAACTGTAAAAGAAGTTGACACAGCTATGCAGGCTGATATTAATTATTGGGGCGTTCAATCGAACTCTGTTCAAGCGATTCGGAGAACATTATTTTCTGATGTGAAGAGCTTTTTTAAAGCATTTGAACAGTGGAAGAAAAATCCTGAAAATTTCACTGGTCGTCCTAAGTTTCCGAAATATTCTCGTTCCACAGAAAAACGTGTGCTTGAAATCTATCAAGTTCCGAAAGTGGATAGCGATGGATATTGGACTGTTCCCATGAATGTTGAATTCAGAAAACGGTTTGGTTCTATCAAAATTCGTATGCCAAAAAATTTGTTAAACAAAAAAATCTCCTATATTGAAATTGTACCTAAGCAGAAAGGTCGGTTCTTTGAGGTGCATTATACGTATGAAATGCACATTTCTCAAATGAAGAAAATACCAACGACCACAGTTAACGCTTTGAGTTGCGATTTAGGTGTAGACCGATTATTAAGTTGTGCAACAAATAAGGGCGATACATTCTTAATTGATGGTAAAAAGTTAAAATCCATCAATCAATATTTCAATAAAATGATAAGGAACTTCCAACAGAAAAATAGTGAGAATGGAATTTCAAAACGTATCGTTACGAATTCTATAGCCAAGCTTTGGAGCAAACGTGAAGCTCAAATTAATGGATATATCTCACAAGCCGTCGGCTTGTTATTTAAAAAAGTAAAAGAATTCAACATTGATACAATTGTTGTCGGCTATAATGCTGGTTGGAAACAAGAAAGCGATATGGGAAAGAAGAATAATCAACAATTTGTTCAAATTCCATTTCGTAAGCTGATTTCTGCTATCGAAAACAAATGTTTGAAAGAGGGCATTCGTTTTAAAAAACAGGAAGAAAGCTATACTTCAATAGCTAGTTTCCTAGATAGAGATCCCCTTCCTGTTTGGTTGAAAGATGATAAAATAAATGATCATTTTAGCGGCAAACGGATAACTCGTGGTTTGTACCGAAGTAAAACAGGAATATGTATTCATGCTGACATTAATGGTGCATTGAATACTTTGCGAAAATCAGAAGTTGTAGAATTAGTTGAAAAACTTAAAGTGAATAATCCAATTCTATTGAAAGTGCAAAAACGTAAGGCTGTTGCCTAGGGCATAGCTTAGTGGGTGCGTCATCCATCCATGTGTACTCGACTTGTCGGGGCTTGTAGCACACGCCGGAGCAATCTGAGTGGTGGCTTCTTTCGCAAGGAAGAACTGCTCTTTTTTCGAAAGGGTGGTGCAAGTGGGAAAACGATAGTTCGTCACCAGTACCGACCAAAAACTTACTTGGGGTGTCACCGTAAGCTGGCATGAATTCTAGAGCGTCAAACTGTCTAGCAATAGCGAGAAGACCTAGATTTCTAACTCAAGCCCCCACTGAAACAGTCTACCTCAGTGGGGGTAGTTGACTAGCCTTATGTCTACACTAATGTAACCGTTCTCATTTTCCATTCCGCATCCTTGTATGCTTTAGCAATTCCCCACCTAATGATATTTGTTTTCTTTACTTCTTTTATTTGAATCGAAACTTCTGCTGGAAAGGCGAGAGGAGAAGGCTTTAAGGATACCTGTTTCGAGTCAAGCCAATTTGCCAAGATATTTTTTCCATTTGTGAAGGGAAAGATTTGCCGAAATCCATCCTTAAACCATAGGAATTCTTCTTCCTTTGGTGTTCCTGGTTCTTGCAGGCATAGATATAAAGAGAGATCATCACAAAATTGAAGCATGAGAAAGTGAATTTTTAATAGGTCTTCTTTATCGGCTTCATAGAGGTTTAATTGTTCCATCAAACGGTCCTGCCTGGCTTTTTCGTATCTAGTGAATTCAATGGCAGCAGGTTCTTTGGCCCCGTTCAAAAAGGTCCGAAAGTGGAGACTGCACAGCAATCCGGCATAAAGGGACTGAACTTCAACCTCATCGATTCCTTTTTTATAAAAAGTAAGCTTTGGCATTAGAGGAAAGTCGATAAAGGAATATGGACATTTGTATCGATCATTCCAAAAAGGTGTTTCGTCAAGATCTATCCAGGCATGATCATGTTGAGCAATGGCAAAAATGACTTCACTCCAGTGATCAGTTCCATTGATATAAGCGGAATTCCAATGACGAGCAATATCCCCCGAAAGCAGGCCGTGATGGTGCTGTGGAATCATTACCCAATCGTGTTCTCTCTCATAAATGACCAAGTCATTCTCTCCTTTTTATATTTTGTTTCTTCTAATATATTCATATATTTACAACGTGGCAAGATAAATAAACGATTAGACAGATATTCTTTTTTCTCACGTTTGTTTGCTAGGTGAATGATGTTTTTTGAGCATATCTTTAGAAAAAACTGTTAAAAAGATAGTAAACTTGTTAGTAGTACCAAAAAAAGGAATTTTATCATTTGTATCCATCGTAAGAATATGAAAAAAAGGAGTTTTTTCATGGAGCATCAATCATTAGTCCGAACGAGATTTTGTGAATCGGATGCCTTGGGTCATATCAATAATGTCAGTTTTTTCATTTACTTGGAGCAAGCAAGAGTTGACTTTTTTATCGATACCCAAATCCTTGAAGATATAGAGGATTGGTCATTTGTTGCAGCATCTGTACATTGTGATTTTAAAAAACAAGCATTTGTTAATCAAAGTCTTGTAATCAAAACCTGGGTCAGTCATATCGGCCGAACCAGTGTGAAATTAAAACATCAAATCTTTGAGCAAAATAATGAAGAATTAATTGCTGAAGGGGAAGATGTGTTAGTTTCTTATAATGTAATGGAGCAGAAAGCTGATCCACTGAGTGAGCAAATCAAAGAAAAGTTAAAATTATATACAATTTGATTAAAATTGAAAACGCTATCAGCAGTATCGGATAATATTTTTATAGGGGGGAATTCTAATGGCATTTTTTGAAACAAGTGACGGGGTAAAACTATTTTATCAGCAAAAAGGGGAAGGGAATCCAATCGTCCTTATTCATGGTTGGTCAAGCGACCATACTGCATTTGATCCAACATTCAATGATCTAAGCAGTAAGTTTAAAGTGATATCTTATGATCTAAGAGGGCATGGAAGATCTGATCGACCCGAACATGGTCTATCCTTAAAAAGGTTTGCAACAGACCTTGAGGAATTAATGGCAAGTTTAGAGCTTAAAGATGTAACTCTAGTTGGGCATTCAATGGGTGCTTCCACTATTTTTGAATATGTCAGAAACTATGGTGTATCAAGATTAAAATCAGTATCTATTTTTGACATGACTCCAAAACTAGTGAATGATGGCGAATGGAATTTAGGACTCTACCACGGTAAATATAAAAGTGAAGATTTGCACCAGGATTTAACCCAAATGAATGAAGATTTCTTAAAATTCGCAGGACCATTTGCTAAAACTGTCATTCCCTACTTAACAGACGAAATGCTAGAAGAATATCTCAAAGTGGTTAAAGGAAATACTCCCCACGTTATGGCTGCGATGTGGCATGCAATGGCAGTAAGTGATTTTAGAGATGTGCTTCCTAAAATTACAGTTCCAACGCAAATTATCTTCGGAGAAAAAAGCACGCTGTATTCAAAACAAACAGCAGAATATGTACATTCGCAAATCCCTAATTCTGAAATAATCCCTTTTGAAAATTGTACACACATACTAGTAGCAGAAAATCCAGTCAAAACGACTCAGGTAATTGAAGAAATGGCTAATATGAAATGATTAATGGCCAGGTTTCTCTACTTGGACACGATAAATTGCGTAATTCATTTAATGTTCAAACCTTTTTGAATAGTATGTTAACATTTGGAAAAGCTGCTCAATTTCCAAACTGGATAAACTATAATAATAGTGTAAAGAAGTTAATAATACTTTTTCAAAAGGGGTCCTTTATATGTTTAACAAATTTCTAAGAGAGAACAAAGTTGCCGCCTACATTCTTACGGTGTTGCGCTTGTATCTTGGATATGAATGGTTAATGGCAGGATTCCACAAAATTACTGGTGGATTCGATGCAACCGGGTTCTTGAAAGGAGCAATCGCTAATCCAGTGAAAGGTCCTGATGGGGGCATGGTTTACGCCACTTTCGTTGGATTTTTAAAACACTTTGCTTTGCCAAATGCACATATATTTAATGTTCTGGTTCCTTGGGGAGAATTTCTAGTTGGTTTAGGGTTAATTCTCGGATGCTTAACAACTGCTGCTATATTCTTTGGCTTAGTGATGAACTTCGCATATGTGATGGCCGGAACTGTTTCTACCAATCCATTAGATATTTTACTAGGCGTATTCATTCTTGCTGCAGGACTTAATGCAGGAAGGGTGGGTCTTGACCGCTGGTTAATCCCTGATATTCGCAAATATGCAGCAATGGGAAAGAAAGAAAATCACGCTGATAAACATACCATTTAATGTTTATGGAAAGTTCAATAAACAGGAAATACAGTCAATCATTATGCATTTTACCGCTGACCCAATGATCCAAAAACAATTAAATGACCGCAACAAGGAAATGTCTTCCCCAACTTCTTAACAGAAGAGCGAAATCATTTAATAGAGCATAAAGAAGAAAATATGACAGGGAATTTATGAATGAGTCAGAAAAAATAATCATGAACATGTATGAAGAGGAAGGAAGATCGTGGAAACGAAAACTCTATTTAATAAGTTTGTTTATCCAGAACATGAAAAAGGAATTAGATAATAGTTAAAAGTAAAAAGGTACAACCAACTATTGGCTGGTTGCACCTTTTTTTAAACTGATTTTATCCTTTTATAAAAACAGTTTTAGTAGTTGTAAAGAATTCTTTAGCTGCTTCACCTTGTTCACGTGAGTGAGAGCTTGAAGCCTTCATTCCACCGAATGGAGCTTGTAATTCAACACCGGCTGTTTCGTAGTTCACACGCACAAGCCCTGCTTCGATATCATCGATAAAAGTAAGAATAGAAGTGATATCTTTTGTAAAGATCGAAGCACTTAACCCGAACTCAACATCATTCGCAACTGCAATTGCTTCTTCAATCGTTTCTACCTTCATAAGGGCAATGACTGGTCCAAAAATCTCTTCCTGGGCAATCGTCATGCTTGAAGTCACTTCGTCAAATACGGTTGGGTTCACATAGAAGCCGTTATTTAGCTCCTCGGACTCAGGAGAATCCCCGCCAACTAAAATTTTCGCACCATCTTCAATCCCTTTTTGAATATAGTATTTCACTGTATTATATTGGCCCTCAGATGCACATGGTCCCATCCATGTATCTGAATCCAAACCATTTCCTACTTTAATTTTTCTCACTTCAGCAACTAATTTATTCTTAAATTCTTCGTAGACACCGCTTTGAACGATAACACGGCTGCTGCAGGTGCATTTTTGTCCGGTAGATTTTAATCCGCCACTCATAACAGCCGCAACAGCTAGATCAACATCAGCGTCATTGGCAACGATAAGGGGATTTTTGCCTCCCATTTCAAGTTGGTATTTAGCACCGCGGGCTGCCGCCGCCATTTCGATCTGCTTTCCAATTGTATTGGAACCGGTAAATGACACAGCAGCGATATCTTCATGCTCAGCAAGTCCTTGTCCAATAACCGACCCTTTACCTGTAACAAGGTTAATAACTCCATTTGGGAAACCAGCCTGATCGAAGCACTCCACTATCTTAGCTGCTGTTACGGCCGTTTCAGTTGCAGGCTTCAAAACAACAGTATTTCCGTAAATAAGGGCAGGGGCTGTTTTCCAAATCGGGATTGCAACCGGGAAGTTCCATGGCGTAATTAAACCAACAACACCTAACGGAACGCGTTTGCTAAATTGCAGCGCAGTACCATCTGAGGCTGGAATGATATCGCCCATTTTTCTCATACCTTCACCAGCGTAAAATCTTAAAATGGCAACCCCGCGGGCAGTTTCACCTTTTGCCTCAGGGAAGGTTTTTCCCATTTCTCTTGTCATCGTCTTGGCAATATCATCGATGTTTTTCTCAATCATATCTGCTGCTTTAAATAATAAGTTGCCCCGTTCTACTCCCGAAAGCTTTTTCCAAAGTTTCTGAGCAACTTTTGCCGCTTGTACTGCTTCATTTAAGTCTTCTCTTGTCGAGCTTTGTACATATCCAACTATTTCCTTATTGGCAGGATTAATACTCGCAATAACATCCTCAGATGTAGCTGCTTGCCAGTTCCCATTAATATAATTCAAATATGTTGTTGCTTGCACAGTTGTTTCCATGATGATTCCTCCTTTTTAATTTACAAGTGATACGCTTTTCGGGACTTGAACAGGATTACGCAATATACCAATTCCGGTAATCTCGATTTCAATAACATCGCCATCTGCAAGCGTAAAATCTCCGTCCGGCACAATGCATGTACCTGTCAGTAACACAGTCCCATCAAATACCACATTATCCCTTATTAAATAAGAAACTAACTCGTCATATTTTCTTTTTAATTGCGATGTATTCGCTTCTCCGGTAAAGACCAATTCAGCATTTCGGTAGATACGGCAGGAAATGTCGAGATTGTATGGTTCTTCAACCGTCTCCGCTAAACGAATACTCGGGCCAATTGAACAGGAATTTTTCCATATTTTAGCCTGGGGAAGATATAATGGATTTTCACCTTCGATATCCCGGCTGCTCATGTCATTTCCAATCGTATATCCGACAATATCCCCTTTACTGCTCAAAACCAGTCCAAGTTCCGGTTCAGGAATCTGCCAACTGGAGTCAGTCCTGATATAAACAGGATCATTTGGTCCAACGGTTCTATGTAAGGTTGATTTCATAAATAATTCCGGCCGTTTAGCATCATAAACCTTGTCATAAAAAGAATCGCCATTCGTTACGTTTGATTCAATATTTCTGGCGTCCCGACTTTTTAAGTAGGTTACACCTGATGCCCAGACTTCTTCGGGCTTGACCGGTAAAGTCAATGCAAGTTCTTCAAGGTTTGCTTGGAGTGGCGAAGCTGCTTGAACAGCCTGTTGAACAAGCGATAAACAGGTCTCATTCTTCAATTCTGCTTCCCGCATAATTTCTAAAAAATTATTATATTGTAATGGATAGATTTGACCGTGATCAGTTAAAGCAGCCAGCTGGTTCGATTTTTCCCCTTGTTTGATACAAATAATTCTCATGAACGGTTCCCCTTTGTTTTATATTATAAAACCACGTTCTCATCTTAGTTTATAAAAAAGAATCATTTGAAGTGTTAAGACATGATGATGCGCGATTCCCCCTTTCAATTTCTCTGTTTAAGCGTTTTCAATAAGGTGAAGAGTGTTAGTTAGGCTCCTTCACATTCATTGCTTACTATTAAACTTATAACCGTTTAGCTTTATTGTCAATGATGGATTTTTTATATTTTGTAAATTCAGATTTGGAGGCAGGGTAACTGATATCGATTTTTCATTCATGTTTGTGCGAATTTCTTTACCACTATCTCCTGTATATAAGCGAAGGAAAAATCATAAGTAAAAAATAGGTGAAAGGTTCAATAAATATTTAACTATATTCCATGGTGAAAAATATTTTTTTCATGTTATAATCAAATTGGTTTTAAATAATATACCAAGTTTAAAATATCAAACCAAAAGGGTGAAGATGATGGAAACTGGAAAGCAATTTTATGGTATTATCCCTCCTGTACCGACGATTTTATTTAAAGAGGGTAAACTGGATCGAAAAGGTATGGGGAATCTTATCGATTACCTTATTGAATCAAACGTGAATGGGCTTTTCTTCCTGGGATCCGGAGGCGAGTTTTCACAAATGTCCGCTGAATTGCGAAAAGAAGTGGCTGAATTTGCAACATCGTATGTAAATGGACGTGTTCCCGTCTTAATTGGCACCGGAACGCCAGGCACAAATGAAACGATTGCATTAAGCCTGCATGCAAAAAAAGTTGGTGCAGATGGTGTTGTGATCGTTAATCCTTATTACTTTAAGCTTACAGAGGAGAGCATTTTCCAACATTACTGTGAAATTGCCGAAAATGTTGACCTGCCAATACTCTTTTATAACTACCCTGAATTAACCGGTGTCGATTTATCTCCGGAGCTGGTTCTTTCATTAGCGGAAAGATATCCCAATATTGTCGGTATTAAAGACACAGTTGTGTCAGTAGGACACACGAGGGAAATGATAACAACAGTGAAGTCCAAGTTTCCTGATTTTATGGTGTTCTCAGGTTATGATGACCATCTTTTGAATAATCTGGCGCTTGGCGGAGCTGGTTCGATCCCACTAACTTCAACATTTGCTCCGGAACTATCAGTGGGGATTTATCAGGCATTCAAGCAAGGGAACTACGGCAAAGCGATTGAACTTCATCAAAAATTGGCTTCGATCATCCGGGTCTATAAACTGGACTCGCCGTTCATGAATGTTGTAAAAGCAGCGATACATCTAAAAGGGGTTGACATTTCTACTGAATGTTTAGCTCCTGTTCGCTCTGCTACAAATGCACAAATCGAGGAATTAAAAAAGATTTTATTTGAAACAACAGAAGTCAAGTATGGTTTCAATTACTCGAATAAGGAGGATCTGAATGACTGAACGATATTGGGTTCCGGCAATTGAACGTGCTCATCAAGTGATTGGTTTAATTGCAGGAGATCCCGGTAAATACAGATTGATTGATATTTCTAAACTGTTAAATATCAACAAAAGCACAATGTTTTCCTTGTTAAATACACTCGAAACATTAGGGTGGGTTAATAAGGAGAAAGGCGATACCTACACACTGGGACCAACATTGGGCGGGTACAGTGCAGCTTATTTTCGCAAATTCAATCTATTGCAGTTATTTTATAAAGAAGCACCGAGATCTGTTGAAAAAATTAATGAAACCATCCAAATGGGGACTTTACACGGGACTAATGTTGTCTATTTAGCAAAAGAAGAAAGTGATTCGCTTGTACAGCTCGTAACCGACCCAGGAATGCAATTTCCCGCACATGCAACTGCAATCGGAAAAATTCAATTAATTCAATACAGTTATCAGGAGCTTCAGGAACTGTTTACAGAAAAAAAACTTGAGCAGAGAACACCTTATACAATAAAAAATCTTGATGAACTTTGGACGCAATTAGAGACTGCGAAACAAATGGGATACATTTGTGAAGAGCAGGAAAGTTCGCTTGGATTCTACTGTGTTTCAGCCCCAGTGTACAATTATGAAAATAAAGTAACACATGGGATTAGCTTTACGATGTTAAAAAATAGCTGGACAACGAAGAAAGAAATGGCCGCAAGGGAAATAGTTGATTTGGCTAAACGTCTATCTGCCCATGCGGGATATGATCAAAAGCTGAAATAGTTTATTTGCGACATTGATATGATTGATTTAGCTCATTTTTTTGTTAAAACGAAGCAATCGGAAGGATCATCCAATTTGCTATATCGGTGTCATAAAGGTGACCTGGATTTTTTTCAGGTTGCCTTTGGTCATCACTTTTCTGACTATTGATTTTTCTCGTTTACCGACATTTGTCTTCTGGTAACTAATTATATTTAAAAACCTTTACAACAAGAATTGGAAAGCGGTTACATCATTGTCAACTCTACTGTCGTGAATTATTTAAATTTTTCAAAAAGATATTGACACTGCTGCTTAACCTCATATATCATTTATTTAAGATATAATATAAAACCTAGTTTTACATTATAGAACAACAAAAAGGGATGGGATAGCATTGGAAAGAACGAGGGAGCTTATTGAAAAACTGGGGTTTGTTACAAAGGAAAATTATGAATTGCCAACATCCACAAAAACGTTTGCTGATGGAGCACAATATCGGATTGAAATTCCGAGTTGTGAAGGGGTAAAATCACTGGAAGCTGTTCTTGAAACAGCACAACAACTGGATGTACCGATCCACAGAGTTTCCCAAGGCAGCGGAATTATGCTTTATACGGATGCTGAACTACAAGCAATGGTGGATCTGGCAAGAAAGGAAAACAGGGAACTTAGTCTATTTGTAGGACCACGGGGAAACTGGGATATTAACCCAATGCCATTTTCAAGTGCCGGTAAAATTTTTGGACAACGAATTGAAAGCATGGAACAAATGGTTCATGCCCTTGAAGATATTAAAAGGGGCTGTGATGCGGGTTTGCGCAGTATTCTTGTAGCAGATGAAGGACTTTTATGGCTTGTCAACGAGTTCAAAAAGCAGGGCGAACTTCCAGAAGATTTGGTTGTCAAGATTTCGGTACAAATGGGTCAATCGAATCCTGTTTCAATCAAATTAATGGAGGGAATTGGTGCGGATACTTTTAATGTTCCGACGGACTTAACGTTGGCGCAACTTTCTGCAATCCGGCAAGCTGTCGATTTGCCGCTCGATGTTTATGTGGAAGTACCTGATGATTTGGGTGGGTTTATCCGCCATTATGACATTATGGAAATTATCAGAGTGGCTGCTCCTGTTTACATAAAATTTGGTTTAAGAAATGCACCAAATATTTATCCTTCAGGTACACATCTTGAAGAAGTTTCAATTAAACTTTCAAGAGAACGCGTCCGCCGCGCAAGAATTGGCTATGAAATGATTCAAAGGTATGCGCCGCACTTAAAAACATCGGATTTAATTACAAAACGTGACGGTGTACCCACAGAAAAAAAGCTTCCAGCAAGAATTTAATCTAATAAATAATTGTCTGCTATTCCTCAAAATAGTAAAATGTAGATATCACCTATGGAGGAATGATTGACATGCCAATAATTCAATCGGTAGAAAGAGCTCTACAAATAATGGAATTATTTGATGAGTACTCAACTGAGTTGAAAATTACCGAAATTAGTTCCAGAATGAATCTTAATAAAAGTACGGTCCATTCTTTGTTGAAAACGCTTCAAAAACACGGATATATACAACAGGATAGTGAAAGCGGAAAATACATGCTTGGCTTAAAGTTATTTGAAAGAGGAAATCTTGTTGTTGAAAAAACGGATATAAGGAAAGTCAGCCATAAATACTTACAAGAACTCTCAATGAAAACGGGTCACACACTTCATCTGGTCATCATGGATGGAAAGGATGCCGTCTATATTGACAAAATTGAGGGTACCTCTGCAAATGTACTGTACTCACGTGTTGGACGAAGAGCACCGATTCATAGTACAGGTGCGGGGAAGGCATTGGTTGCTTTTAAACCCCAGGAAGAAATTGATCAAATTTTTGATGGGTATGTTTTTGAACAACGTACTCCAAACACGATTACTGATAAACAAGAGTTGCTTGAGGAATTAAAACATATTCGCAAACAAGGATTTTCTTTAGATAAAGAAGAAAACGAGCTTGGAATATCCTGTATTGCTGTACCAGTCCGAAACCATACAGACCAGGTAATCGCAGCTTTCAGCCTCTCGATGCCAACACCGCAGTTAGATCACGATCAAACAAGGGCAATTATTCCGATGATGATGGAAGCTGGAAAGCAAATATCTAAAGCATTGGGCCACCGTTTATAAAAATTATACAATGAAATAGAAACTTGGTTTTATATTATAAAACGTATTTACTTAACCTATTGTACTTTTAGGAGGTGATTGGACCGGCATCTAGTTCTTAGCTTAATCCTTATCATTTATGGTTGAATGATCTTCACGCAAGATAATCAACTTATGCGAAATAAACATAGGTTGGACGCTATTACTTTTTAATACTATTTTCATTGACTTAGGCCATCTAAACCTGTTAGATGTTGAAGAGATTAAGAGGGAAGAATATAAGAGTATTAAAGTTTGGTAGGCTAATCGTTATAGGAGGAAGCATAAATGAAAAAACCGAGAATTAATAATCCAATTAATCCATATCGCGATAATGTTCAAGGGAAGGCAAACGAACCGATTACTGTTGCCGGCTTACTGGACCGTGCAAAACAAGTCTTAGGTGCTGAAGCACCAAAAGGTGATTGGACCTTAGGGGAAATTTACAATCGTCTTGAAGAAAATGCACCTCGGATTGCCATCATTGGCGGTTCAGCCGATCATCCTGCCCATATTTTAGATATGCAAACCGTCTCGCGGGCCGCGATTAAGATCTGGGAGGAAGGCGGTGTTCCATTCTATTTTAGTACACCAGTCCTCTGTGATGGGACAGCACAAAGTAATATGGGAATGTCTTATTCGCTGCAAAGCAGAAATGCGATCGCCGAGATGGTAGTAAATCAAATGGAGGCACACTCTTATCATGGTGCATTTGTCATCCAGGGATGCGATAAGCACCCGATGGCCGTGTTAAGTGGATTGGCACATCTTGATAGGGTCCGCCGCCACCGCGGTGAAGCGCCAGTATTTGCTACTTTTGCGCCTTCCCATGTGTTAAAAGGTGGAGAAGTGCCAAAGGCTTTGCAAGAAGAATTACATACTGTCGCTGATAAAGCTGTTGCCATGGGTCATCAGAATATCGCCGACGATTTGTATGATGCTTTAAGCTATATTTTACAATGCAGCTCCAATACGCAATTCCAAGGCGTTTTAGAAAGAGCAGTTAAAGTTGGCGTTATTACACACGAACAACATAAAGAATTTGAAAAACAATTAGCCATCCATACATGTGATGCTGCTGGAGGAATCTGTGCCTTCCATGGAACGGGTAACAGTTCTCGTGATGCAATGGCTGGATTTGGTATGGTTCATCCTAATCTTGAATTATTGACTTCACCTCCAACGAAAGATCAATTAGCTCCTGCAATTGAATCTTTATTCTCGCTTATCAACCGCGAAGAGTGCGGTGTAGCAGATATCGTTGGCGCTAATATTGCCAACGCCATCCGTATCCACAGCGCAGCCGGCGGTTCTTCAAATCTAATGATGCATATCGTTGGTGCGATGATTTATGCAGGATATAACTTTAGTCTATTTGATTTAGAGAAAATTCAACAAGAGCATCCAATTCCAGACTTATTCAGCTACAGCCTGACTGAAGGAAGAGATATCTTTGTGCTTGCACAGCAAACATGCTCCGGCTTAATTCGTGGAATGGAAACTTTATTCTATGAGTTAATCAATAACGGTGTGCCAATGGACGTTGATGCCATGACTGTAACAGGGCAAGCTTGGAGAGAAAGACTTAGCAATACAGAAAATCTAAGTGCAGATGGCGTTAAGGAAAATCAAATGATCCTAAGTAAGCCTCGTCGTGCATTTAGTGGTGTAGACGTATTGCGCGGTAACTTCTTTGAAAGTGCTGTTGTAAAAATCAGCGGAATGTCTACAAAACTATTAGATCAATTTGATGAAAAAGCTTCCTTTATTCTCTATTTTGAAAATGAAAGTTCAGCTAATGAACAATTGCTGAACGAAAATTTATTAGATGAATTAAGAGAACGCCAAGAATTCCGCATTGAGCATCTATTACAAATGTGGAAACTTAACCTGTCGGAAACTTTCAATGAAAGTGAAGGTTTAGATTACAATGCATTGTTTAATCGAATGGTTAAGGATAGAACATTAAAGCTATCCATCATCATTGCTGGTCAGGGACCTGAAGCATTTGGTATGCCTGAAATGTTTACGCCAATGCAGCATATTAATGCAAACCGTCAAGTTCAAGCGATTGCTACACTGATCAGTGATGGACGTTATTCAGGCGTTTCCTATGGTGCCGCTATCGGCCACATGACACCGGAATCATACCGTGGAGGAGGTCTTCTTTACTTGCAACAAGGTGATCTAATCCTTCTTCGTTTCCGTTCAAAACGGCTCGAATTACTTGATCCAACTGAATTTGCCAATGGCAACATTGTGCTTTACCGAGGTGATTTAGCAGCCGACAGAGCTGATCTTGGCTCAGAAAGAAAGGCTGTCATGAAGAAAAGACAACGTCTTATTGCAGCTTCAAACCGTTTTGTTGGATGTACGGATGCATCCGAAGGAGTTGTTCCGCTTGCAGTCAAAGAGGATGCGGAAATCCCTTTTGTTCGTACTAAACAAAATTTAGTAACATTGTAAACCTTGGGCAGGTTGGTGCAGATGATAGATTTGCACTAACCGGATTATTACCAAGATTTATTTTGTAAGGGCATACAATTAGTAACCATCTTAGAATAACTCCATTTAAGTTTATTGAAACACTTTGTTAAAAAAGCAATTATATCTTGTTATCCTCTTGTAAATATGCCATTAGGTTTGCAAACTGTTAGATTAATAGATGGCACATTTACAAGCCGAAATTTTAACATTACTCATTAACAAAGCTTCAAAAATAATTTATCCAATAATGGAGGTAAATTTATGACGAATATTGCAACGAAGGTTCCAAACGGGCGTTGGCTGCACATCATCCCTGCCACAATCATTGTTTACATCGTAGCTTTCCTTGACCGTGCGAACATTAGCTTTGCGATCGCCGGTGGTATGAGTAAAGAGCTTGGGATGGCAGCCAGTGTATCTGGTTTAGCCGCCGGTATTTTCTTTGTTGGTTATTTATGTTTGCAAATCCCTGGTGGGCATGCCGCTGAAAAGGGGAATGCCAAAAAGTTTATTGCCTGGACGATTATTTTCTGGGGAGCTATGGCGACTTTAACAGGTTTTGTTCACTCTACAGGGCAGTTATTAGGAATCCGTTTCTTATTGGGAGTTGCCGAAGGCGGGGTATATCCTGCGATTCTTACCATCATCAGCCACTGGTTTCCTGAGAAAGAGCGTGCACGTGCAAATGCAGCCTTCGCCATGAACGTAGCGATCGCTAATATTATCAATGGACCTGTATCCGGTTTGATTATTCAAAATATGGGCTGGCGCCAATTATTTATCATTGAAGGAATCATTTCGATCGCGTTGCTTGCAGTTTGGCTGCCATTAATCAGCAACCGTCCACGCGAAGCAAAATGGATCACAAAAGAAGAATTGGATTATATTGAAACTAACTTAGCTGAAGAGCAGGCAGCAGTTAAATCCCTTGGCGAAGTTAAAAAAGCAAGCATGAAAGAAGTTTTTGCAAGCGTCAATGTTTGGAAATTAGTTGCGATTTATTTCATGATGCAAGTAGGCTTCTACGGTTTCTCCCTATGGCTGCCAACATTGCTGAAAAACCTTAATACCGGCGGCGGCATGGGAATGATTGGTTTCTTAAGTATCGCTCCGTATATTATGTGTATTATTGGGCAGTTCATCTTTGCAACCCTTTGCGATAAAACAGGGAACCGCAGACTTTTCACATCCCTGCCAATCCTTGGATTAGCCGTGTTCCTTTCATTAGCGATTCTTACCAGAAGCAATGTTTGGGTTTCATACGCAATGATGGTACTTGTAGGAACATTCTTGCAAGCGCCTACAGGACCGTTCTGGACATTGGCTCCATCTCTATTACCAGCAGAAGTTGCCGGTACAGGACGCGGTTTAATTAACGCGATTGGTAACCTGGGTGGATTCGTTGGACCCTATATGGTTGGCTGGCTTGTCCAATACGTCAATCAGGATGCAGGTTCATGGTCATTGGTTCTGTTCTCAGTCGCTGGTGCCTTAATGGTGTTTACAATCCCAGCTTCTGTTAACGGTGCACATGCGAAAAAGAAAACAGCTTAATTCTATCGAATATAGTCAGTTAGTGTAACAGGCTACTTTTGTTAAAATGAATAATAATAGAATATAATATGTCGATGTTACGGTGTGAAGCTTATTAATCTTTGCACCGTATTTTTCTCTATTATTATACTCTAATAAATTATCCTTTACAAAAAACAGCTTAGGAGGGCAAAAGGCGAAAGATAAGATGGAATGTCTCAATAGTGATCCAAAAGATTCATTGGCTATTACTTTCGTACTAATTCTCTGATATTGGCTGTTTTGTAACAAAATAAACAAAAAATAACAATTTAACTCTAAAACCATGTGATATAATCAAATCATCGAAGGGCTATATTATACAACATAGTTTTATAATATAAAACAAATGGCAAACCTTTTGATATTTTCACACTGACATCCAAAAGAAGGTGGTGAAAGATTTTAGACTTTATTGTTTAAAGCAGTGTGAACTGAATTTAATTCTAAAATGAAGCTAAGGTGATACATATTATGAAAACAATTCGATTTAAAGGAGTTATCCCACCAGTATCCACCCTTTTTCATCCGGATGGTACGATCGATCAAAAGTCGATGGAAATTCTTATTGATTCTTTGATTGCTGCAGAAGTGGATGGGTTGTTTTTCCTGGGAACAGGCGGGGAGTTTTCCCAAATGTCAGTGGAAGAAAGAATGCAATTAGCGGAATTTGCAGTTCGTTATGTGAATCATGAGGTGCCGGTATTAATTGGAACAGGCGGTACAAATACAAGAGAGGTAATCGCATTAAGTCAACACGCCTACAGCATTGGCGCAGATGCCGTGGTTGTTATTAATCCTTATTATTGGGGACTAACAGAGGAAAATTTATTTAAACATTACAGTGAAATAGCTGAATCGGTTGATCTTCCTATTTTATTGTATAACTTTCCAAATCTTACGGGACAGGACTTAACTCCTGATTTTGTTCTTAAGCTTGTAGATAGCCATTCAAATGTTGTTGGTATTAAAGAAACGATTGATTCGATCGGTCATATTTCGGAAATGATCTTAAAGGTCAAAGGGAAGCATCCGGATTTTTCCGTGTTATGTGGCTTTGATAATCATCTTTTGAATACGCTTCAAATGGGGGGACGGAACCATTTCAGCTTCCGGGAATTTTGCTCCGGAACTATCCGTTGGAATTTATAAGACATTTATGAATGGAGATTATGAGGAAGCAAAGAGGCTTAACAAGCAATTGACAGTACTGCCGCTTCTTTATCAAATTGACAGCCCTTTCGTAAACGTTGTCAAAGAAGCAATAAAATTAAGCGGATTAGATATTTCGACGTATGTTTTACCGCCTGCCAGGCCGTTGAGTCAGGAAAAAATAAAACGGGTTGAAGAAATTATGGGGCTGGCAAAGCTGCTTCCAACAACTGTTTGTTAGTGAAATATTTCACAAATTAATAGATAAAAAAGGTATTAGAAAAGGACTTAATAAACAGTCTTTATTCTAATACACAGAAAAAATAGATTACTTTTATTATAACATTATACTAATTCTCTTTGTCAATAAAATTAAATTTGACTCAATCCAGTGATAGTAAGAAATAGATATAAGATTCCTGTTTGTTCTATTAATCTTAACAACTTGGGAAAAGAGAGTGATTTTTATGTTAACACCTAGAAAAATTTATTGGCCACCTATTAATCTTGTCGGACCTGGCAGTGTGAAGATGGTTGGAGAAGAGGTACAAAAATTAGATTTAACAAAAGCATTGCTTGTTACAGATAAAGTGTTAAATTCCAATGGTGTTGTAAAGGCAATTATTGAAGTTCTTGATCAAGCTGGTGTTGCTTACGCTATTTTCGATGATGTTAAACCAAATCCAACAACAACAAATGTACATGATGGATTCTCTAAGTTCCAACAGGAAGGATGCGATTTTATTATTACAGTTGGCGGAGGTTCACCTCAGGATACTGGATCTGGTATTGGTATCTTATCAACAAATGGCGGGTCCATTGCTGAATATGAAGGTATGCACAAATCTAAAAACAAATCAGTGCCTATCGTAGCAATCAGTACCACTGCAGGTACGGCAGCTGAAGTAACAATCAATTACGTTATCACTGACGAAGCTCGTAAACTTAAAATGATTATGATTGACCCTAATGCGCTACCAACCATTGCTGTCAATGATCCGGAATTAATGCTAGGGAAGCCAAAAGGGTTGACAGCTGCTACTGGATTAGATGCTCTTACACATGCAATTGAAGGATACACAGCCAAAGGTGCTTTCGAATTATCAGATGCTATTGCCTATAAATCAATTGAATTAATTGGACGATACATTGAAAGAGCAGTAGAAAATGGACAAGATTTAGAAGCACGCTCCGGAATGGGATGGGGGTCATTTATTGCGGGCCTTTCATACTCAAATGCTGGATTGGGTATTGTTCACAGCATGGCGCACCAATTGGGCGGAGAATATGATTTACCGCATGGTGTTGCAAACGCAATGTTGCTCCCTTATGTTATGGAATTCAATATAGATGCCTGCCCAGAGAAATTTGCTGATATTGCCCGTGCACTAGGTGTTGATACAAGTAAATGTGCGACAGTGGAAGAAGCAGCAAAGCTGGCGGTAGAGAAAGTTCATCAAATTTCAAGAGCAGTTGGCATTCCTTCGTTAAGAGAGTCTGCTTTCAGAGTCGAAGATGTAGAAAAATTAGCTGAGCAAGCATTAAAAGATGCATGTACAGGAGCAAATCCTAAACCGGTTACAAAAGAAGACCTTGTGGGAATTTATATGACTGCATACAATGATGCACCTGTTTTGGCTGTGTAATAACAAGAAAAGAAAGGGGAAAACATCATTATGTCTAACTCAACTAAGCAACGGAGTGCAGAAGCACGAAAAATTTGGTCACAGTTTGATGCCTTACAATTAGGAATGAACTGGTCTGAGGAAGATCTTACTAAACCGCAGATTCTCGTAGAAGATGTTTACGGAGACAGTCATCCTGGAAGCTATCATTTAAATACTCTGACTGAACAGGCAAGAATCGGGATATATGAAACAGGCGGACGTCCGGCCCAATTTCATGTGACAGATGTTTGTGATGGTTGCGGACAAGCACATGATGGCATGAATTACATCCTGATCTCTCGTGAAACGATTTCAGATATGATTGAAGTTCACGCAATGCACCAGCCATTTGACGGACTAATTCTAAGTTCTTCTTGTGATAAATCGATTCCGGCGCATTTAAAAGTTGCAGCACGGTTGGATTTGCCAACTATCTTCATTCCAGGCGGGAGCATGAGACCAGGTCCAGCCTGGCAAGATTCCGTACATGGTGCAGAAATCGACCTTCGTATTAAAAGAGGAGAAGATGCCCATAAGGAGCTGCGGAATTACAAGTTAACCGGATGCCCATCTGTTGGTGCATGTCAATTCCTTGGAACAGCTAGTACGATGCAGACAATGGCTGAAGCATTAGGTTTAACCTTGCCAGGTGCTGCCTTAATGCCTGCAACCATGCGTGACATTATAGGCATGGCCAGAAAAGCTGGCAAGAAGATTTCGGAACTGGTTGAAAAAGGGATTACTGCCAAGCAAATCCTTACTGAAGCTGCCTTTAAAAACGCTATTATCGTTCATGCAGCCATTGGAGGATCGACAAATGCCATGATTCACCTTCCTGCAATTGCTCGCGAAGCAGGAATTACAATTAAACCTGAATTATTTGATGAAATAAACCATCAAATCCCGCATATTGGAAATATCACTCCGAGCGGACAATGGCATACTGAATGCTTCTGGTTTGCCGGCGGTATTCCAATGGTACAATGGATTCTTCGTGATTATCTGGATTTAACTGTTATGACAGCTACCGGAAAAACTCTGGGAGAGAATCTTCAGGATTTATGGGAAGATGGATTTTTCGAAAGAAATATCGGCTATCTGCATAACTATGGCTTAAAACGTGAAGATCTGATTAAACCAATTGAAACTGTTGAAGAAATCGGTTCGTTGGCCGTATTAAAAGGAAACTTGGCACCTGAAGGGGCGGTTATCAAGTATGCGGCGGCATCCCCGGACATGCACGAACATATCGGTCCTGCAAGAGTATTTGACTCTGAAGAAGATTGCTATGCTGCTGTTGTTGAGAAAGTGGTACAGCCTGGAGAGGTATTGTTTATCCGTTATGAAGGACCAAGAGGCTCCGGTATGCCGGAAATGCTGATGACAACGGAAGCGATTGTTGTTGATGAAAGGCTAAACGGCTCTGTAGCTCTTGTTACTGATGGCCGTTTCTCTGGAGCTACCCGTGGGCCTGCTGTTGGTCACGTTTCACCTGAAGCAGCTGTGGGAGGTCCAATTGCACTGGTACAAGATGGAGATTTAGTCGAGTTAAGCGTTAGCAAACGTGTAATTCAAATTGTAGGGATTGCCGGTGAACGATGCAGTGAGGAAGAAGTAGAGCGTGTGTTGGCTGAAAGACGCACGAAGTGGCAGGCACCGGATCATTCAGAGCGAAAAGGAATCTTCAAACGCTATACAGCTCAGGCAACATCAGCCATGCAAGGAGCTTATTTAGAATAAAACGATTAAAGTATTGAAATGTTTTTTTAAAAGGAAGGCTTTGTTAACGTTTATATATTGTAAGACATTGGTGAATGCTTCCATTCGGTTGTTCATTTTGAATGAAAAAGAAGAAGCGTTCACCAATCAAAATCATAATTGTAAACGCTAACAGAGCCGTTGGAAATAACTTTTAATGGAGGTAGAATTATGCCGAATCTTGAAACAAAAGTTCCTAATGGGCGTTGGCTGCACATTATCCCTGCCACGATCATTGTTTATATCGTAGCTTTCCTTGACCGTGCGAATATCAGCTTTGCGATTGCTGGCGGTATGAGTAAAGAGCTAGGAATGGCAGCCAGTGTATCTGGTTTAGCCGCCGGTATTTTCTTTGTTGGTTATTTATGTTTGCAAATCCCTGGTGGGCATGCCGCTGAAAAAGGGAATGCAAAAAAGTTTATCGCCTTTACAATCATCTTCTGGGGAGTTGCGGCAACATTAACTGGGTTTGTTCACTCTACAGGGCAGTTATTAGGAATCCGTTTCTTATTGGGAGTTGCCGAAGGCGGGGTATATCCTGCGATTCTTACCATCATCAGCCACTGGTTTCCTGAGAAAGAGCGTGCACGTGCAAATGCAGCCTTTGCCATGAACGTAGCGATCGCAAATATTATCAATGGACCTGTATCCGGTTTGATTATACAAAATATGGGTTGGCGCCAATTATTTATCATTGAAGGAATCATTTCGATCGCATTGCTTGCAGTTTGGCTGCCATTAATCAGCAACCGTCCACGTGAAGCAAAATGGATCACGAAAGAAGAATTGGATTATATTGAAACTAACTTAGCTGAAGAGCAGGCAGCAGTTAAATCCCTTGGCGAAGTTAAAAAAGCAAGCATGAAAGAAGTTTTTGCAAGCGTCAATGTTTGGAAATTAGTTGCGATTTATTTCATGATGCAAGTAGGCTTCTACGGTTTCTCCCTATGGCTGCCAACTTTGTTGAAAAATCTCAACACTGGCGGCGGCATGGGCATGATTGGTTTCCTTAGTATCGCCCCATATATCATGTGTATTATTGGTCAGTTCATCTTTGCAACCCTTTGCGATAAAACAGGGAACCGCAGACTTTTCACATCCCTGCCAATCCTGGGATTAGCTGTGTTCCTTTCTTTAGCGATTCTTACCAGAAGCAATGTTTGGGTTTCATACGCAATGATGGTACTTGTAGGAACATTCTTGCAAGCGCCTACAGGACCGTTCTGGACATTGGCTCCATCTCTATTACCAGCAGAAGTTGCCGGTACAGGACGCGGTTTAATTAACGCGATTGGTAACCTGGGTGGATTCGTTGGACCCTATATGGTTGGCTGGCTTGTCCAATACGTCAATCAGGATGCAGGTTCATGGTCACTGGTTCTTTTCTCAGTCGCTGGAGCCTTGATGGTATTTACAATCCCAGCTTCTGTCAACGGTGCACATGCGCAAAAGAAAACAGCTTAAGCCTTTTGTTATCCACTATAGAAATAAGAATGATATAAACCAATAAAAAGTAAAGGTGCAAATGTTTATTAACTTTGCACCTATACTTTTAATAAATTTAAAAATTAATAATCAATCTTTTTCAAAAACTGATTAGCAGAAGAGGCGGGATAAAGTAAGGTAAATGCATGCGTTATAGATCCCGAAGATTCAGTTGACGTTACAGTGGAAGCCCTAAATGAAGGGGATACTTTAGAAAAAATAAAAAATGGAGATGAATAAGTCGTGCCAGTAGAACCATTTGATATTAGCCAATTTCCAAAAGTTGAGTTACCCCGTTTCCTAAAGATCAAACAAAACTTTAAGTCGCAAAAGATTAAGGACATTCCTGGAGAAGTTCAAGCTAAAATGGAACCTCATATGGAAAACTTGGAAGGAAAACGTATAGCAATTGGAGTAGGCAGCCGTGGAATAGCTAATATTGCTACTATTACAAAAGTAGTGGTAGATCGATTAAAAGAAGCAGGTGCAATACCTTTTATTATTCCTGTAATGGGCAGTCATGGAGGAGCAACTCCTGAAGGCCAGGCAGAAATGCTGGCCGGATTTGGCATTACTGAAGAAACAATGGGCTGTCCGCTTGATCCTTCGATGGATGTGGAGTCAATTGGAGAAATCGAACCTGGATTTCCTATTTCCGTTGCTAAAAGTGCTCATGATGCTGATGGGTATATCATTATTCCAAGAGTCAAACCGCACACAAATTTCCGCGGTCCAATTGAAAGCGGCGTTCTCAAAATGCTTTGTATTGGACTAGGCAAACAAGCGGGTACTGAACAGATCCATACGAAAGGATTCCATCTATTTCACGAGGTTATTCCTCAAGTGGGGGTTTATATCGCTCAACATACAAATCTATTGTTCTCGCTAACCATAGTGGAAAATGCATATGATGAAACATATAAAATAGAAACTTTAACAAAAGAAGATGTCATTGCAATGGATAAGGAAAAGGCTTTATTAGAAGAATCTAAAGCGCTTTTGGCAAGCCTTCCATTCCAGGAATTTGATGTGCTGGTTATTGAGGAAGTAGGTAAAAATATTAGCGGTGACGGACAGGACCCGAACATCACCGGTCTTTATATCGGAGAGCATATGAAAGAGTTCCCAAAACCGCGGTTTCAGAAAAGTGTAGTATTTGACGTTACTGAAGAATCCCATGGAAACGCACTGGGTGTCGGTATGGTTGATTTAACAACCTGGAAGCTTTATGAAAAAGCCAACTTCAATTTCATGTATATGAACACTTGGACAAACACTGTTGTTGCACCTGTAAAATTGCCAATGGTACTCAAAACATCTGAAGATGCTTTGCGTACGGCCGTTAAATTCTGTAACAACGTTAACCCGTTTGAACATCGAATTGTCTGGATAAAAAATACGTTAGAAGTATCTGAAGTTATTATCAGCGAACCACTGATGGCTGCGGCAAAAGAATTATCACATGTTGAAATAGTAACGGAACCAACAGAATTAGTATTTGCAGATGGCGAACCACAAACCGATCTTATCGGATCCCCTCAGGTTCAAGCTTAAAAAGGAAATATTATTTTAGTATCATAAGGGAGGTGAAAGGATGAACGCAGTCAGTCTTGTTTCAATTTTTTTCCTGGCTCTTGCACTGGGGATGAAACACGCAACCGAACCGGATCATGTGATTGCCGTTTCAACAGTAGCAAGCCATTCAAAGAGGATAACAAGCGCAACCTTAGCCGGTGTATTTTGGGGAATCGGGCACACAGTCACTCTATTTGCTATGGGCATGGTGTTCATTCTGCTGAAAAGTCATTTTACTAATGCCTGGGCGATGTCATTGGAATTTGTTGTCGGGATTATGCTTGTCTATTTAGGTGTATCGAATCTGAGAAATGATAAGAAAAGGAAAGACCATCATCATCCATTGAAAGGAACCCACTTTACCTATCTGTTGAGATCCATGTTCATAGGTGTGGTTCATGGGCTGGCCGGAAGTGGGGCCGTGGTTTTACTTACGATGTCAACCGTCAATACTTTCTTGCAGGGTGCTTTATATATCCTGATCTTTGGTTTGGGAACGATTATTGGAATGCTCATCCTTTCCACTCTTATAGGTCTTCCATTTGTACTGGGTTCCAGGAGAACCGCCTTCCATTCACAACTTACAAAGTTAACGTCCGCAATCAGTGTTGTTTTTGGATTGTATTATATGTATTCTCTGGGAATTGGAGAGGGGCTTTTTCAAATATGGTTCTAAATTTGGCTGAAAAAAATAAAAAATTCAACAGAAGTTATTGAGATATTAAGCAAGTATCCAATTAAAAAAGGTAAAACAAATAAAGAAAGAACTGAGTTAATCCCTTTTTAGAGCTCAGTTCCTTCTTTTTTAGAATATAAAGAATGTTAATTGTAGACATGTAAATTTAAAAACTTTAACTTAAATTTTCAATAGGGTAGTTTTTTTAATGGAATTATCCGACCTTACGCACCTATTACAACGTAACGCCCAGCAATCCGCGGGTAATTTGAAAATCAACGTTTCCCTGCTCAAGCTGACGTGGAATATAGTTATGCTCAATCACTTGCTTGCAACGCTCAAGAATTTGCTCTACCCAGGCAGCCGGAACGCCGCTGAGACACAGATCCAAATCACTTTCGTATGTCTGTTGGATGTTCTCCTCTGTTGATACTTGCAGCATCGGTACGAATGGATGCGCCTGCATTGGCTGACGATTTAAGAGGGCAATAATTAATTCCACACCTGTAGCTGCCAGGCCTGTGATGGTCTCAACCCAATGCTCTGTTGGTGTCTCCATGATGTGGAAGCCGTTGTTGAGGGCCTGTTCGCCAAAGGCCAAGGACGGCTGGATATTAGAATCTGCCCCTAGATGATCTCTGTATGAAGGTTTTAAAAGCAATCCGTTGTTTCCAGGGACTACAACCGTTCCACCGGCGCCGACAATCATTTTTGTCAATATTGCAAGTTGATTGCCAGCTTCTTCTGTAACAGACCCGTCACTTAGGATTCCAATACGCAATGACTCCAATCCAACGGTTTTCTTTGCCACTGGTTCGCTTTGCAACACTTGCTCAGTAAACCAAGATTCCGCCTTCTCCGTTGCTTTTTCAATCCCGCCGTCAAGCTGAATACTGGCATACCCATAACGGCCAGGGTCTACACCCATCTCCTCCATCTGGTGACGCATAAAGTCATTGTGTGTTTTTTCACAGCCATGTTCCAATAATAAACAATGCTTGACCAGCGGATGTGTGATATAGCTAACCATTGTACGTGCAAACATCTGTTCAGATGGGCCGGCATTATTACCGCATCCTTCAGTGTGTGCCAGGGCGATAAAGCGCGATAACTTGTCGGGTTGATCAAGCTTTAGTTGATTGAAACGCTTCTCCATTTTCTTTGCAACCTGAGCGGAACAAAGACTTGTCGGCAGGATCAAGCTAATGCCTTCATTAAGCCGAGTGAAGTTAATAGGGTAAGCTTCTGCATCCGTTTGAATGGCAATTGGTTCTCCCTTCGGCAGTGGTGCATGGAGCAATGCATCCAGCTGGCTTGCATCGGTTTGCGGCCAATTGCGCCAGATCTGCACCTGTGAATGGCCAGCCTTCTCACCAATGCTTAGTTGACCAGAGGCAGTCTGTAACAACAATTGTAAGGATTGGTTGCCCAGTTCATCCATGGACATGCCTTCTTGATACTGGCCGGCATTGATATCCATGTCATGTGCGAGTAATTGATAGCGTTGGGTAGTCGTTACCACTTTTAAAGTCGGCACAAAAGGAAAGTTAGTGACTGAGCCGTTACCTGTTGTAAAGATAATCATGTTACAGCCGGCGGCGACTTGCCCGGCAATCCCTTCAAGGTCATTTCCAGGGCTATCCATAAAATAGTATCCAGGGTCTTTCATCAGTTCAGCATAGTTAATTGCGTAATCGAGACGGCAAGACGGGTCTTTCTTGCGGGCAGCGCCAATTGACTTGAGGTAGATATTATAAAGGCCGCGATATTTGTTGCCTCCGGAAGGGTTTCCTTCAGCACTGGCGCCATGCCAGGCAGCTCGCTCCTTGAATTCGTTTACAAGGTTTACAAATTTGTGAGCGGTTTCCAAGTTGCGTACTTTTTGCAGCACATAGGATTCAGCGCCAATTAACTCGTCGGTTTCAGCCAGATTGGCAGCAGCTCCGTAACGAACCAATTCCCGTGAGATCCAACCTAACAGCGGATTGGCTGAAATGCCTGAAAAGGCGTCTGAGCCGCCGCATTGCAGAGCAAGCTTAATGTTGCTAATGGATTCAGGAGTCCGTTCCATCGCATTGACCATTGGCAGCCAATTGCGAACAATCGATTCCCCCATGCTCAGGTTGTTTTTAAAGCTGCCTTTGATTGACAGGAACTGATACGTAACATCATCCAATGGATAGTTGTGTTCGCGTAAATAGGCCTCTAGCATCTTGTTTGTCACAGTTTCGTTACCATAATCCACGACTAAGACAGCACCTACGTTAGGATGGACGACAAACCCAGCTAAAGTGCGCAGTAATAGCTCCAGGTTATTCGGTTGTTTAATTCCGCCCTCAGTATGAGCAACAGGGACAATCCCATCAATTTGGGGATAGTTTGTTAATTCACTTTGAAGATTGGCAGCGAGTTGTGTAACATAACTTCCTGTAAGTGAAGTTGTACCCAACAGGACAATGTTGTTGCGGGTTCCGACACCGCGGGCCTGGCTGCGCCGATAACCCATAAAAGTGCGCGTTTCCGAGTAGGCAGGCAATGCAGGAGCAGGTTGAAAGTTCTTTTCGTCAAGAACAATTGGTTGAGAATAATCCTCAAAGTTAGGCGCTGCCGGTAACGAAAAGTCTAGCGAACGTACACTAAGTGCGTCCAGCGCACCCTTGTTAATCACATAATTTCCAGGTTGAATTTCCTGCAAAGCCAATCCAAAGGGTAATTCCCAGGAGAGTAAAGCTTCGCCTGGAGAAATTGCTTTCACAGCGAAGCGATGTCCTTCCATTACGGTGAAATCCAAGGTAAGGGCTTTTCCTTGATAGTTAATGATTGTACCAACTTCCAGTTGGCGAGTAGCAACAGCAACATTATCTCCTGGTAAGGGAAGTCTGGCTACCTCATCAAAGTTGTAAGATATGTTCATAAATTTAAGGCTCCTTTTTTAGGATTTAACTTGAGGTATGTATGGACGATCTTTACTGGTCACCGATAGAAGAGATGTGGTGGCAACCCTAATGTCCATGCATGATTGATTTATAGATTGATCGTATTATTTTAGTGAAATTTTTTAAAAATTTTCTAAAGCTTATGGATCAGCGGTCAAAATTCCTGAGTAAACAGTAAATGCAGCCAGTAGGGGTGGTTCCCCTGGATCAAAGCAATCATTCTCTTGAATCTATCCTTTTGTTTTATAATATAAAACTACGTTCTTGTTTTAGCTTAAGGAAATCTGTGTGAAGTGTTAAAACAGGCAGGTGAAAATGACTTAAAACTTTCCTCCTTCCGGTCATCTAATTATAAGCACTTTCGAAAAGTGAAAGAGTTATAGAAATACTCTTTTACAATTATCTGCTTACTATTAAAGTTAGTATCGTTCACCATCATTGTCAATGAAATATATTTTAAATTTTGCATTTTCAGATAAGGCATCCAGCATCGGTATAAACTAGGGTCAGTATCTCAGGTTAGGAAAAACCAAATTTTAAAAAATGTTATTTTTGAACAAACAAACAAAAAAATCTTGACTTAAATGTTATTATGTAACAATATATACTTGTAGATATGTTAAAAGATAACAAGTTGATTAAAAGCTGCCAATTAATCTTATTTTAGAGAAGCTAGTTGAAAATGAAAAAGTTAGCTTCGAACAAACCTTTCAGTAACCCTTGCAATAGCTCATAAAGAAAGGTTTATATTGCCAATATATGAAAGGGCTTTCACTATGAAACGAATGATTAAAGCAGTAAATCAACGTGGATTGTAACGAATTCAAGTAAATTTAACATTACCTAAAGGAGGTGGTTAAAAAGTAGTAAATCTATTAGTTAACAACTGGATGGGCTAATAAAGCGAATCTAGAATGAAGAAGAGACGATACATATTTTTAAACTAGTAGACAGCTATCAAAAAAACAATTAATTCTAAAATTATCTTATAGAAATGATCAAAACGGTTAAAGGGAAACACCCAAATTTCTGTGTTGTGACGTTATGACAAGCCATTTGAAAGCGCTTCGATTGAGGGAATGAAATCAATTCAACAAGCTTTAAAATGAACATATCTATTTTTTGTCAATAATAGATTACTAGTTAAATGTTTTAACTCCATTTAAGTTTAATGAAACACTTTGTTAAAAAACAGCAGTTATATTGTTTATCATCCTGAATGAAATAAACATAAGCACATTTTCTAATCGCAATTTTAACAGTACTCATTAATAAAGCTTAAAAAATAAATTTATTCAATAATGGAGGTAAATTTATGACGAATATTGCAACGAAGGTTCCAAACGGGCGTTGGCTGCACATCATCCCTGCCACAATCATTGTTTACATCGTAGCTTTCCTTGACCGTGCGAACATTAGCTTTGCGATCGCCGGTGGTATGAGTAAAGAGCTTGGGATGGCAGCCAGTGTATCTGGTTTAGCCGCCGGTATTTTCTTTGTTGGTTATTTATGTTTGCAAATCCCTGGTGGGCATGCCGCTGAAAAGGGGAATGCCAAAAAGTTTATTGCCTGGACGATTATTTTCTGGGGAGCTATGGCGACTTTAACAGGTTTTGTTCACTCTACAGGGCAGTTATTAGGAATCCGTTTCTTATTGGGAGTTGCCGAAGGCGGGGTATATCCTGCGATTCTTACCATCATCAGCCACTGGTTTCCTGAGAAAGAGCGTGCACGTGCAAATGCAGCCTTCGCCATGAACGTAGCGATCGCTAATATTATCAATGGACCTGTATCCGGTTTGATTATTCAAAATATGGGCTGGCGCCAATTATTTATCATTGAAGGAATCATTTCGATCGCGTTGCTTGCAGTTTGGCTGCCATTAATCAGCAACCGTCCACGCGAAGCAAAATGGATCACAAAAGAAGAATTGGATTATATTGAAACTAACTTAGCTGAAGAGCAGGCAGCAGTTAAATCCCTTGGCGAAGTTAAAAAAGCAAGCATGAAAGAAGTTTTTGCAAGCGTCAATGTTTGGAAATTAGTTGCGATTTATTTCATGATGCAAGTAGGCTTCTACGGTTTCTCCCTATGGCTGCCAACATTGCTGAAAAACCTTAATACCGGCGGCGGCATGGGAATGATTGGTTTCTTAAGTATCGCTCCGTATATTATGTGTATTATTGGGCAGTTCATCTTTGCAACCCTTTGCGATAAAACAGGGAACCGCAGACTTTTCACATCCCTGCCAATCCTTGGATTAGCCGTGTTCCTTTCATTAGCGATTCTTACCAGAAGCAATGTTTGGGTTTCATACGCAATGATGGTACTTGTAGGAACATTCTTGCAAGCGCCTACAGGACCGTTCTGGACATTGGCTCCATCTCTATTACCAGCAGAAGTTGCCGGTACAGGACGCGGTTTAATTAACGCGATTGGTAACCTGGGTGGATTCGTTGGACCCTATATGGTTGGCTGGCTTGTCCAATACGTCAATCAGGATGCAGGTTCATGGTCATTGGTTCTGTTCTCAGTCGCTGGTGCCTTAATGGTGTTTACAATCCCAGCTTCTGTCAACGGTGCACATGCGAAAAAGAAAACAGCTTAGTTTTTGATTTAAAGGTATGGGTCCTGGACCACTTTTGTTAAGCACAAATAGAATTAAATAAAAAGTTGATGTAATGGTGCAATGGTTAATTGACTTTTGCACCTCTACTTATATTTACTTTTAAAAATGTCTACATGGGATCGAATCGGCTTTGGCTTTAATTGGGTTACTAATCCATTTAGGATTACGATCAAGATAAAATGGAGATGAGTGAGAGAATGGAATCATTAGATTTAAGCAAATTTCCAAAAATTGAGTTGCCACGTTTTCTAAAGATCAAACAATATTTTGAACCCAAAAAGGTAGAAAACATTCCCGTAGAAGTTCGGGCCAGGATGGAACCCCATTTACAAAACTTGGCTGGGAAACGAATTGCTGTTGGCGTAGGAAGCCGGGGTGTAGCCAATATAGCTCTCATTACCAAAACAGTAGTAGATACATTAAAGGATGCAGGCGCATTGCCGTTCATTATCCCTGTGATGGGAAGCCATGGAGGGGCAACCCCTGAAGGGCAGGCAGAAATGCTGGCTGGATTCGGCATTTCTGAAGAAATAATGGGTGTTCCTCTTGATGCTTCCATGGATGTTGAGCCAATAGGGGAACTGGAGCCGGGACTTCCTATCTATGTGTGCAAAAGCGCACTTGCGGCAGATGGAATTGTGATCATTCCAAGAATTAAGCCACATACTGCTTTCCGTGGCTCGATCGAAAGCGGGGCTCTTAAAATGCTTTGTATTGGCCTAGGAAAACAAATCGGTGCTGATTCCCTCCATATGCATGGATTTGCCCGTTTTCATGAATTAATTCCCAAAGCCGGGTGTATGATTGCTGAAAAAACAAACGTACTGTTTGCCGTTTCTGTGATCGAAAATGCCTTTGATGAAACGTATAAAGTGGAAGTGCTCACAAAAGATGATATGATCGCCATGGACAAGGAAAAGGCCTTGCTGCAAGAAGCAAAGAAGATTATGGCCAGCATTCCATTTCCAAAATTCGATGTGCTGGTTATTGAAGAAGTCGGTAAAAACATTAGTGGTGACGGTCAAGACCCGAACGTAACCGGTCTCTTTTCGGAAAGCATATGAGCGGCGGCCCCGAGTTTAAGAAATGTGCGATATTTGATGTTACGGAAGAATCTCACGGGAATTCACTGGGCGTCGGGATGGCTGACGTAACCACACGGAAGCTGTTTGATAAAACGAACTTTGTTTACATGTATATGAATGCCTTCACAAGTACAGAGCCGGCAACTGTTAAAATGCCAATGGTTGCGGCAACATCTGAAGATGCATTAAGGATGGCTGTAAAAATGGCCAATGGTGTCAAGTCATATGAACATAAAATTGTTTGGATCAAAAACACCTTGGAATTATCAGAAATAATTATTAGTGAACCATTGCTTGCCGAAGCGCAATCCCGCTCAAATATTGAGGTAATATCGGATCCGGTTGAATTGACTTTTATCGATGGAGAACCGCAGACTGATCTGTTGGCATCAGTAAGCCAAGTTTTATAATTAACCATCTGTTCACAACTTACAAAGCTGATTTCCGTAATTAGTATTGTTTTTGGATTGAATGTCCTGTTAGCATTGGGAATTGGATTGTGGCTCTATCCAGTATCGTACGAAATGACAAGAATAGAATTTGTGGCAAAACATGATTACGGGGCCCTTTATTAAAATGAAATGATAGAATTAACATGCAGCTATGGGGGGAATACAAATGAAAGAGAAATATGAACAGCTCAAACAAATCATCAAACAAATGGGAAATGTTGTTGTTGCCTTTTCTGGAGGTGTCGATAGTACGTTTCTTTTAAAAGCAGCGGTAGATGTTTTGGGGACAGAAAATGTTTTGGCAGTGACAGCTGATTCAGAATCATACCCTTCCAGTGAATTAGAAGAGGCGAAAAAGCTTGCCAGACTGATAGGAGCAAAACACCAAATCATTGAAATCTCTGAGTTAGCTATTCCCGGTTATGCCGAAAATGACCAAAATCGCTGTTATTTCTGTAAAAATGGATTATTTGAAGAAATTGCCCCAATTATGGAGCAAAAAGGTTTCAACAACCTCGTTTATGGTTTGATTGCTGATGATGCGAGTGAACATCGCCCCGGTGTCCGTGCTGCCAATGAACATGGTGTCCGCGGGCCGCTGAAAGAAGCTAATCTTTTTAAAAGTGAAATTCGTGAATTGTCTAAGCTGCTAAACCTGCCGACGTGGGAAAAACCTTCGTTAGCTTGTTTATCATCGCGAATTCAGTATGGCGAAAAAATTACCCAAGAAAAACTATCAAGAGTTGATCGATCAGAATCTTATCTGAAAAGTTTGGGAATTAGACAAGTACGTGTTCGAACACATCAAGAGATTGCCAGAATTGAAGTAGAACCTCAAGATATGCAGCTAGTGTTAATGCATCATCATCAAATCATCGAAAACCTTCAAGCTTTTGGCTATAAATATATTACCCTCGATTTACAAGGCTATATGAGCGGCAGCATGAACAAAGTGTTACAGCAAGTCTGAACGAAAGGGTGAGAACATAATGGAAAGTACGAATATTGAAACACTCTTAAAGCAAGTGAGTGAAGGAACGATAGATATTGAAAAGGCGAAAGAAATGCTTGTCCAATATCAGGATATGGGCTTTGCTAAATTGGATCATCATAGACACAAACGAACCGGGTTTCACGAAGTGGTATATGGAGAAGGGAAAAGTGCAGAACAACTTATTTCAATCATTTCCAGCTTAAAGCAAAATATTAATCGAGTATTAGCGACAAGGATCGATGAGAAAAAAGCAGCAGAAGTCATGAATGCCGTACCGGATCTTACCTACAATCCGGTATCAAGAACACTGTGCTGGATCCACGAAGATGAACCTGTTGTTTTATATAATGGCTATATAGCAATTGTCTGTGCCGGAACCTCTGATTTGTCAGTTGCAGAAGAAGCTGCAGTTACCGCTGAGGTATTTGGGGCAGAAGTAAAACGAATATATGATGTTGGAGTTGCCGGGATTCATCGGCTCTTTCATCATCTTGATGATATAGAGAACGCAACAGTGACCGTTGCCGTTGCCGGAATGGAAGGGGCACTTCCAAGCGTAGTCGGCGGTTTAATAAGTAACCCGATCGTAGCTGTGCCGACAAGTATCGGTTATGGGGCGAATTTCAATGGTCTTTCCGCATTATTATCGATGCTCAATGCTTGTGCACCTGGGATTAGCGTAATGAATATTGATAATGGCTTTGGTGCCGGTTATTACGCCACATTGATCCATAAAAATCATTATAAAAATTCAAGAGTTTAAGAGGACAAAAGAATGAAAACACTTTATTTTGATTGCTTTTCTGGAATTAGCGGAGATATGACCATCGGGGCGCTTATCGATTTAGGGGCCGACATTCAGCTTCTTGAAAGTGAATTAAAAAAGCTGAATATACAAGAAGAATATCAACTAAAATGGGAAAAAGTTGTGAAAAATGGGATTTCTGCAACAAAATTTGATGTGATACTAACCGAAAATGAAAATGGAGTTGAACAAATTCATCATCATGAGGAACATCATCACGAACATGAGCATCAGCATGGACATCAACAGGAGGAATATCATCACCAGCATCTGCATCAACATGCACAACATCACCATCACCATCACCATCGGCATTATTCAGATATTGTTGCATTGATTAAAAATGCTGCATTTAATGAAAACGTTCAGTCAATGGCACTGGCAGTATTTGAAAAAATCGGCCGAGCGGAGGCGAAAATACATCATATTCCATTTGAGAAGGTCCATTTCCATGAGGTAGGGGCCGTTGATTCGATCGTTGATATTGTTGGAACATGTATTCTTCTAGATCAATTACAAATAACCAAAATTGTTTCTTCTGCTGTCCCAGTTGGAAATGGTTATATTAAGATTGCGCATGGAATATACCCTGTACCGGCACTGGCTGACCTTAGAAATTTTGAAAGGTTTGCCAATTAAGGCTACGGCCATTGAAGGGGAATTAACAACCCCGACCGGCGCTGGGATTCTATCTGCTTTATCTGAAGAATTTGGGCCCATTCCATCCTTTCATGTTGATTCCATAGGGTATGGAGCAGGAACGAAAGATTTTCCTGAACATCCGAATGTTTTACGGGTTATATTGAGCAGTTTTTGATACAGAAGGTGGGAGTATAAATGCCGCATCAATTTTCGCACACTGAGGAACATGTTGATAAAGATATGGTAAAGATGGAGGTCAACTTGGATGATATATCGGGAGAATGGCTTGGGTATGTAATGGATCAATTATTTGAAGCCGGTGCTAATGATGTATTTTATACTCCTATTTATATGAAAAAAAACCGTCCGGGAGTCATGTTGCAGGTTTTATGTGATCAGAAGATGATCATCAGAATGAAAGAAATATTATTTGCTGAAACGACTACATTGGGCATCCGCTACTATCCTTTATCCGTTCACCGCCTGGCACGTACATTTTATCATGTCCAGACTGAATGGGGAGATGTGACGGTAAAACAAGGATTACATAATGGGGAAATTGTTCAATCTGCCCCGGAATACGAGGATTGCCGTAAAATAGCTAAAGATCATAATATCCCGTTAAAAGAGGTTTACCAACGAGTATGGGAACTATATAGTAAAAAATAGTCATTTACACTGTTTTTCATTTTAATATTTTAGGAGGAATGAATGATGAAAGTAGGGTTTATTGGTTTAGGAACCATGGGGCATCCAATGGCACAGAATTTGCTTAAAGAGGGATTTGAATTAACTGTTTATAATCGTACAAAAGAAAAAACTGAAACTCTCAAACAACAGGGAGCAGCCGTTGCCAATTCCCCAAAAGAAGTTGCATTGCAATGCGATGTTGTTTTTACGGTGCTGACTGCTGATGCAGCAGTAGAGGATGTTGTGCTTGGTGAAAACGGGATTGTAAATGGGGTTCATCCGGGATTAATCGTGGTTGATTCAAGTACTATTTCTCCTTCAACTAGTATAAGAGTAGCTGCGGCACTTTCTCGGCATGGGGCAGATATGCTGGATGCACCGGTTACAGGAAGCGAACCGCAAGCTATTGAAGGTACCTTAACGTTTATGGCTGGCGGAAAAAAAGACTTATTTGAAAAATGCATGCCACTGTTTTTAGCAATGGGAAAAGGCGCTTATTATATGGGCGAAAATGGAAAAGGTTCTTATACAAAATTGGCAAACAACACGATGTCAGCGATCAATCTCTTATCCTTTGTAGAAGGACTCACCATTGCGGCAAAAGCTGGAATTGATCCGGACGTTTTTGTAAAGGTCGTCAGTGGCGGCGGTGGAAAGAATGCAATGGTTGAGAATAAATCTTCAAAAATATTCAGCCGTGATTTCGCGCCACAATTTATGACGCAACTGATCCATAAAGATCTTGGGCTTGCATCAAATGTCGCAAAAGAATTAGAAATATCAACTCCGATCATGGCACTTGCAAAAGAAATCTTCCAAATGGCAAAAGCAAAAGGCTATGGTTCAGAAGATATGAGTGCGGTTATCAAATGCTACGAAGAATGGGCCGGGGTAACCGTCGAAAAAGCAAAAGAAACTATATAAATTATGAAAACAAGAAAAGTGCTCTAAAAATTGTTTAGGGCACTTTTTTTGGCATAACAATGAAAATTTGGGCCAGGGAATCTAATTATTCATATAGTGCAGAAAAAAGGCCAGGTCTGTTTCTAAATGCTTTTTCATAAGCGATTCAGCTGCTTCACTATTTCTTGCTTTTATGGCTTCATATATTTTTTCATGTTCATCGATTAGATGCGGGCGATCATAATACACAACGGCTTTTCTAAATAAATAAATGATTGACTGCATCCGATCAATAACGTCAATCATGACTTGATTATTGCTGGTTTGAACAATATCATTATGGAAACATTCATTTGCGTACATGATTTCATTTTTATTACCTGTTTTGCCAATCTGGACATATTCATAAAGCTTTTGAATATCCTTTTCATTTGCAAAGGTTGCAGCACATTTAGCGGAATAGCCCTCTAGCAAAATCCGAACCTGGAATATATTTCGCAAATCTTTCTCCGTTGGTTTTACTACCCTTTTTTCTACAATCAGTCCTTCATATTCCAACTTCCTAATCGAGTCCCGTATTGGCGTTCTGCTAAACCCCAATTCAGCTGCCAATTTTTCTTCCACAACTTTTGCACCGCCCGGAAGTTCGCCAGTTAAGATCTTATCACGTAG
The DNA here is from genome assembly GCF_030915385.1 of Neobacillus sp. PS3-12. GTDB lineage: Bacteria > Bacillota > Bacilli > Bacillales > Cytobacillaceae > JAEVLT01. Next base: position 4,955,373 of record NZ_CP133268.1, read on the forward strand.
AATTTCATAACATTGATGATAAGCAGGGCGAAAGCTTTTACTAGAAAGCATATATATATCACCTCAATTTTTACTATGAGCCTAAATTATATACATTATATCCAATTTTGCATACATTATGTGAAAAATGTATACATTTTTTAAAGAATATTATACAATGGGATTGTTTAAGTGTATGCGTTTACATAGAAAAATTGATTAATGAATGGAGCCGTCACCAAATCTTACAATGATCAGTTGAGGGAGGAAAAATCATGACAAGAAAGATTGGCTTTATCGGATTAGGTATTATGGGAAAACCTATGTCATTAAACCTTATGAAAGCGGGGCATACGCTAACGGTCAATGACATCAATGAAGCAGCAGTAGAAGCTTTGGCAGAAGCAGGGGCAAAAGTTGCACGTACACCAAAAGAAGTAGCTGAAAATAGTGAAATCATTATCACGATGTTACCGGCATCTAAACATGTCCAATCCGTTGTCCAAGGTGAAAATGGCGTTTTGGCAGGTGCAAAAGAAGGGTCGATTATTATTGACATGAGCTCTATTACACCTGCGGTTTCAAAGGCACTTGCAGAAGAAGCAGCAAAAATTGGCGTTGGCTTTTTAGATGCTCCTGTAAGCGGCGGAGAGCCAGGAGCAATCAATGGCACAATGGCCATCATGGCCGGCGGCAAAGAGGATGTCTTTGAAGAGGCTAAATCGGTTCTTTATGATATGGGGAAAACAGTTACATTAGTTGGTGATAGCGGCAGCGGGGTCACAGCTAAATTAGCGAACCAAATTATGGTAAACCTTAACATTGCAGGGATGTCAGAGGCTCTTGTCTTGGCAGCAAAAGCTGGAATTGATATTGAAAAAATGTACCATGCCATTAGAGGCGGACTTGCTGGAAGTGCTGTGCTTGATGCTAAAGTTCCACTTATTCTTGAAAGAAACTTTGTACCAGGCGGAACGATGACGATCAATATGAAAGATATTACAAATGTGATGGATACAGCCCATGACCTTGATGTTTCGCTTCCTTTATCAAGCCAGCTGCTCGAAATCTTCCATGCTTTAAAGGCAGATGGGAAAATCATGGATGATCATGGCGGCATTGTTCAATATTATGAAAAACTTGCAAAAGTTGAAGTAAGGAAGGCATAAAATATGAATGAGAATAAAAGATTAGCTGAAGAAGTATTTAGCCTCATAAAGCCTGTGGATACTTATGCTGTAGATGAAATACTCCAAAAAGAGCTTCAGAATCTTAATAAAAAAATTATTGTCCTTGACGATGATCCAACTGGCGTTCAAACTGTTCACGATATCTCAGTCTATACCGATTGGACAGAGGATCGTATTGAAAAAGGATTTTCCGAAAATAAATCTATGTTTTTTATCTTGACCAACTCACGTGGATTTACGTTCTCTGAAACAGAAAAAGCACATAAAGAAATCGCAGAAACGATCGTAAATGTTGCAAAGAAAAAAAATCAAGATTTTATCATCATCAGTCGCAGTGATTCGACCTTGAGAGGTCATTATCCACTTGAAACAAAAGTTTTGAAGGAAACAGTTGAAGCGAACTTAAATGTTAGGTTTGACGGAGAGGTTATCATGCCGTTCTTTAAAGAAGGCGGCCGCTTCACAGTTGATAATGTACACTATGTAAAAATGGATGAATATTTAGTTCCAGCAGGAGAAACTGAATTTGCCAAAGATCGGACTTTTGGATATACAAAATCCCATCTAGGTGAGTATGTTGAAGAAAAAACACACGGAGTATATAAAGCGGAGAATACGCTATATATTACCCTTGAAAGCTTACGCAACTTGGAAATAGACCGGATTGAACAGCAATTACTTTCAGTCGAAAATTTCAATAAGATCATTGTGAATGCAGTTGATTATGTAGATGTAAAGATTTTTGTGATTGCTTTGATTAAGGCAATGAATAAAGGCAAGAATTTTATGTTTAGAAGCGCTGCGGCCCTTACAAAAGTAATCGGTGGTGTAAGTGATAAGGCTTTATTAACCAGAGAAGAGCTTGTAAAAGAGGAATCCAATCATGGCGGATTAGTCATTATCGGATCACATGTTAAAAAGACCACGGAACAACTGGAAGAATTGAAACAGTCGGATGCGGTTGAGTTCATTGAATTTGATGTTCACCTTGTACTGGAACTTGAAAAATTCGAGAAAGAAACGGACAGAGTCGTGCAATTAACAAATCAACTGATCCGCGAAGGAAAAAATGCCGTTGTTTATACGAGACGTGAAAGACTTGACCTCGGTGAAGGGAAAAAAGAAGAAGAACTAAAACTTTCAGTCAAAATTTCCGATGCCGTGACAAGCATTGTGAAACGGTTAGAAGTAAGACCAGCCTTTATTATTGCCAAAGGCGGCATTACATCAAGTGATATTGGAACAAAAGGTCTTGAAGTTCAAAGAGCAACAGTAGCCGGACAAGTAAGACCGGGAATTCCTGCTTGGAAAACAGGCAGTGAAAGTAAGTTTCCAGGGATTGCTTATGTGATTTTCCCAGGAAATGTAGGAACAAAAACAGATTTAAAAGAAGTAGTTGAGATGTTAAGCGGGAAACCAATTTTAAATAGGTAAATTGAAGAAAGAACTGTGTTCATAACTTTTTGAAACGCAGTTCTTTCTTTACTTTACAAAAGATATAAAATAAATGTTAAAATCGAACAAAAATTTTAAAAATATCTTGACTAAAATGTTAATTTGTAACAAACTATAGGTAGTAAAATGTTAAAAAACAACAAGGTGATGAGATGCTACCACAAGAAAGAAGAAAATTGATTTTAGAAAAGCTGGTTGAAAATGAACGAATAAACATCGAACAACTAGGTGAGCAGTTAAATGTTTCAACGATGACCATTCGCAGGGATTTGGCTTATTTAGAAGAAGAAGAAAAAATAATTCGAACCCATGGCGGGGCGGTCCTCAAAAAACGATTAGTCGCAGAAACCTCCTTTCAATCAAAAAAGGCGCAAAATAGTGATCAAAAAAAGAAAATTGCTCAAACTGCCTTGAATTATATTCAAGATCAATCAACCATTCTATTAGATGCAGGAACTACAACCTTGGAAATCGCCAAGTTACTTAAGCATGAAACCAATTTAACAGTCATTACGAATGATATAAAAATAGCATCGGAACTTTTGGACAGTAAATTAAAAGTGATTGTTCTCGGTGGTGAGCTGCAAAATACTACTGGTACTTTATTTGGACCATTGACCGAACAGGTATTAGAAAAATTGTATGTGGATATCTTCTTTTTGGGAGCGCATGCAATAGATCTAAAAGCTGGAGTTACTGCCCCTACACATGAAAAGGCAGCTATTAAACAGCTAATGGTTAAAGCGGCTGAATCAACGTGGATTGTAGCCGATTCAAGTAAATTTAACCAAAAGTCCTTTACCAAAGTATGCGACCTTTCATGTGTTGAAGGGATTATTACGGATGATCGGATTACAGATGAATATATGCGTGAGCTGCAGGACTATTTAAAAGTGACCGTTGCTGATGGGAGAGAACTTGTATGAAAGTAGGAATTATTGCAGATGATTTGACTGGTGGAAATGGGACAGGTGTCCGGTTGGCAAAGCAGGGTTTTGATGTCGCAACAATGGTTTACTATAATAAGCCCATTCTGTCAGGAGCGTTTAATGCTGTAGTGGTTGATACAGACAGTCGATATGTTAGAAAAGATGTTGCCGAAATGAGAGTCCAGACCGTTTTGGAAAATTTAAAACAATGGGATGTAGATATTGTTTGTAAACGGATTGACAGTACGGTTAGAGGAAATATTGGAATCGAAATTGATACAATGCTGACATTCCTTGGAGAAAAGTCAATTGCAGTTGTAGTGGCCTCCTTTCCTGATTCAGGCCGTACGACTGCCGGCGGTTATTTATTGGTTAATGGCGCACCTGTACAGACAACAGATGTGGCAAAGGATCCAGTGACTCCACTGACAAAATCGTATATTCCATCCATTATTAAAAAGCAAAGTCAATATCCTGTGTCCAATATTGGACTGGAAACAGTCTTAGATGGGGAAAAAGCGATTTTACAGGCACTCAGGGATCAAATTAACAATGGAAACCGAATCATCGTTTTCGATGCAATCACCGATGAAGAGATTGAAGAAATCGCAGGTGCGATGGCGAAAATTAAAGACTATATTATGATTCCGGCAGACCCTGGACCACTGACAGCTTTTTATGCAAAAGCCTATGCCAAACAATTTGAGAGTCATAAAAAAGTTATTGTTACGGTTGGCAGCGTGACATCGAATACGGGAAAACAATTAGAGTATCTAATGAATAAAACGATTTCTAAGGCTGTATACGTTGATCCTGAAAAACTAACAGGTTCAGGAAATGAGTGGGAAAAAGAAGTAGAGAGAGCCACATCAGCTGCTTTGGAGGTCATCGATCATCAGAATATCTTAATCATAACCACTCACTTTCCATCGGCTGAAAAAATGGATTTAGCAAATCTTGCTTTAGAGCAGAATGTCAGCAAAGATTTTTTGGCTAAACGTATTGCTGATGGTCTGGGTAAAATTACTCGTCAGGTGATCCAAGAAACGACATATGAAATTGGGGGCTGTTTTTCAAGCGGAGGGGATGTAACAGCATCACTGTGTTCTATCGGCTTAGTGGATGGAATAAAGCTGGAGGACGAGGTACTTCCCATTGTTGCATATGGCAGGTTTATTGGCGGGTATTTTGACGGTATTCCCGTTGTAACGAAGGGTGGCTTAATTGGGGATCACAAAGCAATTTATACCTGTGTCAAATATTTAATGACCAAAAGCTCCAGTATCGTTAACGAACCATCTCATGCTTAAATGAAAAAATGACAATCATAATCTGAAAAATTGGATGATATCCATTCTTCAGAACGTCTGATTTTTCTTATATAAAAAAATAACAAGATTAATAGATTCTTAAGGAGGAAAACATGATGACAAATAATAAAGCAATTATCGCTATTCCAATGGGTGACGCAGCAGGAATTGGACCGGAAATTATTCTAAAATCATTATTAAATAAGGGAATTTATGATATCTGTAAGCCATTGGTGGTCGGCGATTTAGGGATCCTTCAAAAAGCAAAGTCGATTATTGGTGCTGAATTGAACCTTCATGAAGTAAATTCTCCTACAGAAGGAAAATATGAATTTGGAACTGTTGATGTCATCAACCTGAATAATATTGATCTTCAACATTTTGCCTACGGACAAGTTTCTGCTCAATGCGGTCAAGGAGCTTTTGAGTATATCAAGAAATCTGTTGAATTAGCCATGGCTGGAGAAGTCCAGGCACTTGCTACAACGCCTATTAATAAAGAGTCTTTAAAGGCTGCTGGTGTTCCATTCATTGGTCATACTGAAATACTCGAATCCCTTTCAGGTTCAGATGACCCATTGACTATGTTTCAAGTAAACGGAATGAGAGTTTTCTTTTTAACTAGGCATTTATCGTTAAAGGACGCCTGTGATGCGATAACAAAAGACAGAGTCCATGACTATTTAATTCGTTGTGACCGAGCTTTACAACGGTTAGGTGTAGAGAAAAGACATATAGCAGTTGCCGGATTAAATCCGCATAGTGGAGAACATGGATTATTTGGATGGGAAGAAGTGAAGGAAATTGAACCTGGTATTAAGGCTGCTGTGAAGGATGGAATTGATGCAGTTGGTCCCGTTCCTGCCGATTCTGTTTTCTTCCAGGCACTTAATGGAAAATATGATGCAGTTTTGTCCCTTTATCATGATCAAGGACATATTGCCACAAAAACAGTTGACTTCTATCGGACTATTTCTATTACTAACGGCCTCCCGTTCTTAAGGACATCTGTTGATCATGGAACTGCCTTTGATATTGCGGGGAAAAACATCGCCGATAGTATCAGTATGGAAGAATGCATTAAAATTGCTGCTGATTATGCACCAAAATTTACTGCTGAAACAAATATAGAGAATAAAATAATATTATAATAAAATAGGAAGCAAATAAGAGGATCGCTCCACTTATTTGCTTTCTTTTATAGAAAAAGAATTTGAAAACATGATCAGAAAATGGCCGCATTATTCACGTATATCTTGGATAATTCGCCGCAAATTGATCCTGAACGTAAAAGACCGTTGGTTGTCATATGGCCCTGGCGGAGGGGATGAACTTCACCTATGTGATGGCTGGAACCGTTTCTACCAAACCTCTAGATATTTTACTAGGCGTTTTCATTCTAGCTGCAGGACTTAATGCAGGCAGAGTTGGTATTGACCGCTGGTTAATCCCTGATATTCGCAAATATGCTGCAATGGGAAAGAAATAATATCACGCAGATAAACACTCCGTTTAACTTAAATAAGTGCCACACTCTTTAATAATAGAGTGTGGCATTTTTATAATTAGAGAACCAAATGGACGAGAATATTTAAAAAAACAGCTACATATACTGGCTCATCATGAAAGAATTCAATGAATCTGCACTTGCTTCCATGTCTGCAAAAAAATAACGACGTAATCGCAACACAACCCTAAAAAAGCCCGTTTTCCACTGGGGGATTTTCCCCTTTATCTGATTATCTCACTTCTTTCGCCATTTGGATAAAGGCGTTCACCAAGGCCGATTTATCATTTTGACGCCAAGAAATCCCCATGGAAGCAGTAGGTAATTGATGATCAAGATTCAAGTAGACAACATCTTGTGTATGTAAATTTATCGCTGATTGGGGAACAACGGCAATTCCTAAACCTGCAGCAACTAAACCGATGACAGTTTGGAACTCAAGGGCTTCCTGCTGGATGATCGGGTTACATAACGCCAGAATTTCGTTATAAAGACCTGCCCACGTTTTCCGGGATAACATAACAAAAGGGTAACCACTTAGATCGGACAGAGAAAGATTTTTCTTTCCTACCAATGGATGCTGTTTTGGAACGGCCAATACACAAGGCATGGTAGACACAATTTCCGTGCATAAAGAATCGCTGTTCACTGGCGGTCGTAAAACCCCTATATCGATTTCCTCCTCCAATAATGCTTGAATTTGCACAGGTGTGGACATTTCAAAAAGATGTACCTGGACATGTGGATACAAACTGTGAAATTCCCTTAGTACAGAGGGAAGGATATCGTAGGTAGCCGACCCGACAAAACCCACATTGAGTGTTCCGATTTCACCGTGGTGAGTACGCTTTGCATTTTCCACCGCTCGTTCAAGATGAGTGAAAATTTTGCGAACCTCTTCCAAAAACAATTTTCCGGCATCGGTTAATTCAACTTGCCTGTTATTTCGATAAAAAAGCGGAAAGCCTATTTCCTCTCTAAATGTTGGATTTGTAAGCTCAATGGAGGCTGGGTAATTCGCAGACGTCCTGCCGCACGGCTGAAATTCAATTCCTCCGCTACAGCCACAAAATAGTGCAGTTGTCGAAGTTCCATTTTTTTCACCACCTGTAATTCAGTTATTTATAAAATATATCATTGTGATATAAATTATATATTTAACATTTATCCTCAATCAAGTTATGATATTAACATCATGTTGATAGGGGGAATTCGCATGTCAAACAAAGTTCAATCAGGAAAATTAATCGTGGGAGAAATAAATGAAAACTGGACAGGGGATGCACGTTTTTATGAATATACTACCGCAGCAGATCCAATTGGTAGTGGCATTATCAGCCAAGTCCCTGCAAAAGAGTTTTCACCAGAATTATATAACTCAGGGGAAACTCGTATTGTAACACTAGACCTTTCAAAAGAATTAAGAACAGAATATCCGGCAACAAGCCCATCACTTCTTGCCAACTTTATCCGAATTAATGCTGGAGATTCGATTCAAACACAACCAAATGCAACAAGCGAACTTTATTTTATTATTTCTGGAGCAGGCAGCACAGAAGTAAATGGTGAAACCATCAACTGGAATAAAGGTGACTTCTTAACCCTTCCATCTGGTTCAGTTAGCCGTCACACTGCTAATGAAGATACAACCATCTATTATATCTTAGACACACCATTGCTTGATTACCTTGGTGCTAAAGCAACAGAAGCACGATTCGCACCAACCCTTTTTACTGCTGAAGCAGCAATGGCAAAATTAAATGAGGTAGCTAATGCACCTGATGCCCATACGAAGAATCGCATCTCTATTTTATTAAACAACCAAAAGTTTGATCAAACACTCACCATTACACATGTACTATGGGCAATGTTTGGGATCGTTCCAGTAGGATCTAACCAAGCTCCGCATAGCCATAAATCAGTGGCGCTTGACTTTGTCGCATATGCCGCACCTGGCACGTATACATTAGTTGGAGATAAAATTGATCCAGCTACCCAGCAAATCATTGATCCTATCCGCGTGGATTGGGTAACAGGAAAAGCTTTCGTTACACCGCCTGGACTATGGCACTCTCACCATAATGAATCGGGGGAAGCAGCATTTATTATCCCAATTCAAGATGCTGGTCTTCAAACATATCTTCGCACATTGGATATTCAATTTGCGAATTACACACAAGAATAGAATGAGAGCTGTGCTTTCTTTAGTCTAATTTAAGAAATGGACCATCATCGAAACAATGGGTTTCTTTGATGGTCCATTTTATATTTTTTATCCAGAAAGGAATAAAAGATAATGAGAGTGGCTAAGTTTTGTGAGCGAAATATTCAATTCACTGATGCTGATAAAGCCATTGAGATCCTTCGGCAAAATCATAAAGATGCTGTGGACGTTTGTGTCACGGATTGCTTCAGACGGTGTTTGAAATGCAGAGTACAGCCATTTTGCCGTATTCAGCTTACAACTATTGAAGCAAATGATGCTGAAGATTTAGTCAAAAAAATTCTTCAGACCGTTCAAAGTGGACACGCCAAATAAATTAAATAAAGACTTTTCATCAAGTTGTTTTAGTTCACAAAAAGTTCACAAATATGATATATTGATAGTGTAAATAGTGTAAATAAAAAGTGAAGGATGCATTGATGTCAGGTAATAGATTTTGCTTTGATATCCTGCTACTGACACATAATATGGCGGGAATGATCGCTAGTATATAAAATGCTTAGATATTCTCCCCCATGAAACGGTTTGTACCAATTTTGGTATGCACCTGTTTTATGGGGGGTTTTTGTTTTTAGGGGGGAATTAGATTGCCGAAAAAAGTGAATGTTCTTATTAATGGAACAACACATATGGTCGAACAAGGAACACGGATTTTAGATTATCTTCTTTCACAGGAGATCCAGCATCCACATATTTGTTATTCAGAAATTCTTGGGCCCGTCCAAAGCTGTGATACATGTATGTGTGAAGTAAATGGCAGCATTATGCGTGCCTGTTCAACAGTGGTCGAAGACGGGATGAATATTTTAACAGCTTCTGAGCTAGCTAAAAAGGCGCAAGATGAGGCAATGGACCGAATTTTAGAAAACCATTTATTATATTGTACGGTTTGTGATAATAACAACGGTAATTGCCGGGTCCATAATACAGCTGAAATAATGGGGGTAGAACATCAAACCCGTCCGCACCGCTCAAAGGGTTACGAAGTGGATCTGTCTCATCCATTTTATCGCTACGATCCCGATCAATGTATCCTATGCGGTCGCTGTGTGGAAACATGTCAGGACCTGCAGGTAAATGAAACATTAACCATTAACTGGGAAAGCCAGCAGCCACGTGTGTTGTGGGATGGCGGAAAAAGTATTAATGAATCCTCCTGTGTTTCATGTGGCCAGTGTGTCACTGTTTGCCCGTGTAATGCCTTAATGGAAAAATCCATGCTTGGAAATGCCGGGTATATGACAAGGATGAAAGATGATTTACTTACACCGATGATTGATCTTGTTAAAGCGGTAGAACCTGATTACAAAACCATCTTTGCGGTTTCCGAAGTCGAAGCAGCCATGCGTGATACACGAACGAAAAAGACAAAAACGGTTTGTACATTCTGCGGTGTAGGCTGTACCTTTGAGGTTTGGACAAAAGATCATGAAATCTTAAAAATTGAACCATCTGAAAATGCACCAGTCAACAGTGTATCTACATGTGTAAAAGGGAAATTCGGCTGGGATTTCGTCAATTCATCAGAACGGATTACATCCCCATTAATTCGCAGGGGCGATGCATTCGTTGAAGCAACTTGGGATGAAGCGCTAGAGCTTGTTGCAGAAAAATTAGGTGGAATAAAAGATACGTATGGAAGCGATACCATTGGCTTTATATCCTCTTCGAAAGTAACAAATGAAGAGAACTACTTAGTTCAAAAGCTGTCTCGTCAAGTATTCGGCACAAACAATGTGGACAACTGCTCACGTTATTGCCAATCTCCAGCATCTTGGGGCTTACAGCAAACAGGCGGCATCGGCGGCGACTCAGGATCCATTAAAGACATCGCTGGTGCAGGACTTGTGATTCTTGTTGGATGTGCTCCTGCAGAAGGACATCCTGTCCTTGCAACAAGAATTAAGCGTGCACACAAGCTTCATGGCCAGAAATTAATTACTGTGGACGTCCGAAAACATGAAATGGCTGAACGGGCTGATCTTTTTGTTCGTCCAAAGCAAGGAACGGACTATGTGTGGCTTTCTGCTGTTACAAAATATCTAATTAACCAAGGTTGGCACGATGAAATGTTCATCCGAAATCATGTGAACCAATATGATGAGTTCTTAAATATGATCGCCCCATATACGCTTGAAGAAGCAGAGAAGATTACTGGCATTACAAAAGAGAACTTGGTACAAATAGCTGAAATGATTCGTGATGCTGATGGCACTGCCATTTGCTGGGGGATGGGAGTGACGCAAAACATTGCTGGTTCATATACATCTGTTGCAATTGCCAATCTTCTTCTTGCAACAGGTAATATGATGCGCCGAAATGCCGGTGCTTATCCTCTTCGCGGCCATAACAACGTACAAGGTGCGAGTGACATGGGAACAATGCCGAATATCTTTCCTGGTTACCAGCCGATAACAGATTCTGATGCCCGTGCGAAGTTTGAGAAGGCTTATGGTGTAGCGGTTCCGGCTGCGCCTGGTCTTGATAATATTCAAATGCTTGAAGCCATTGATCAAGGCAAATTGAAAGCAATGTATATCGTTGGCGAGGATATGGCATGGGTAGATGCAGATTCTAATCACACACAAGCTATGCTTGCCAAACTCGATTTCCTTGTTGTTCAGGAGATCTTCTTAACGACAACTGCACAATTTGCAGACGTCATTTTACCGGGAGTGCCTTCCCTAGAAAAAGATGGGACATTTACCAATACGGAGCGCCGTGTGCAGCGTTTATACCAAGCGCTTGAACCAACAGGCAACAGCAAGCCCGATTGGTGGATTCTTCAGCAAGTGGCAAAACGGATGGGCTTTAACTGGAATTATGCGCATCCAAGTGAAATCTTTGCTGAAATGGCCAGTTTAAACCCATTCTTTACCCATTGTAGCTATGATGTGCTTGAGGGATGGAACAGCTTCAGTTGGGGTTCTCCAGATGGTACTGATACACCAGTTTTATACTTGAACGGCTTTAACTTCCCTGACAAGAAAGCTCGCTTTGGTTTATTTGACTATGTTCCGCCAGTAGAATTTCCGGATGAGTTCGACCTTTCGCTTGATAACGGACGTTTGCTTGAGCACTTTCATGAAGGAAACTTGACGCATAAGTCAGAGGGACTTCAATACAAGTTCCCGAAAGTGTTTGTTGAAGTATCACCTGAGCTTGCAAAAGAACGCAGTGTAAAAAATGGAACGCTTGTCCGGCTAGTATCGCAATATGGTGCCATCCGTCTTCCGGTTCTTGTAACGGACCGTGTTGAAGGTAAAACTGTCTATGTACCAATGCACTCCTCGAGCCACGAGAATGCTGTGAACTTGTTGACAGGCGGTGCAGTGGATGTTGTGACACATACACCTGCATATAAGCAGGTAAAGGTGCGAATGGAAGTACTTGGGATAAATGGAGAAAATCCGCTTCCTAAATTCAATCCGCGTAATGCAACACGAACACCGCAAATGGGTCTTGAAATTTACCGCAAATGGGAACGCGGCGACTATGTGCCAATTGCCAGTGTGAATGAACATGTAACACCTGGTTTGTATGATAGGAGGAACTCATAAATGGCAAAGCCAATTCAGCTAATTAAAAAAATCGAACTAACAGAAGAGCAAAAAAAATCACAATCCTTGGAAAGTCTTCTCTCAGAGGTTGCACAAAATAAAGAATCCTTGTTTGATACGCTTCATCTTTTGCAGGAGTTGCACAACAGCGGTATTTTAGAGGCTGTTAACAGCCTTGTGCAAGCAAAAGAGGAAGTAGCAAAAATCGCTGTTGGCCAAATGATGCGAAAACCGGTAACCAATCTCCTTAACAACGCAATGGCTGCAGGCGGTGCATTGACTGCTTTGGATCCTGAAATGACAAAAAAGCTAATGGGAAGTGTTGCAAAAGGATTGGAAAAAGCGGAACAAGGACTCGGGTCCAATTCAAAAGTTGGCATACTGGACTTGTTAAAGGTTTTGAACGACCCGGATATTAATCGGGCAATTGGATTTGGTTTGAATCTCCTAAAGGGGATCGGTGAAGGGCTAAAGGAATAAAGCCATCGAAAATCCATTTGTTCATTGCAGGACGAATGGATTTCCCTGTTTTAAAAGAAACTATTCTAAAACTGCGAATAAGGGGAAACAGACAATGGGAAGGAATTTGGAACATGAATTTAGTATGCTTGTTCGGGAAATAAGAAAGGAATATGTTGGGAATGGGCCGAAGGAAATCAGTACCCGCTTTATTGGAAATTGGGCCGTAAGTGAAATGAAGGGTAACCTTACCAATGTAGAGAAGTTTATGATTAGCTCTGAACAGGGGAAGCATATGGTACATGAGGCTCGGACCAAGATGGTAAAAGAAATTTATGAAAAGCCGGAAGTGGTTGCGAAGTTTGAATCTTTAATTGGAGCCAAGGTATTGCGGCTTTTTTCAGATATAAATATTGATGAAGATATTGCGATGACTGTTTTTGTCTTTGATCAATCTGTTGATTTAAGAGCAAAATGAAATAATTTGGGGGGGACTGGGTCGATGGATCAGCAAATGCAGGTAACAAATCAAGTGCTGCGTTATGAAAATGGAGTGGTTCAACTAGTTGAGGATGTAATTGTAACAGAGTATCCAATTACAATTATTTTAAATGACCAAGAATTTGCTACCCTTGTATGCAGTCCGGAGGATATTGAGGAACTTGTAGTCGGATTTTTGGCGTCAGAGGGGATTATCAACCGCTTTAAGGATATTAAAGAACTTGATGTTGTTGAAACGACAGGAAAGGCCATAGTTAAGACCCATAGAGTGAATAAACTGAACGAAATGTTCCACTCCAAGCGCTATGTGACATCATGTTGCGGTAAGAGCCGTCAGAGTTTTTATTTTTATAATGACGCCAGAACGGTCAAGCCAATTGAAACGAAGAAAAAAGTGCTTTCCATTGACGATTGCTTTCGTCTTATGGAAATGATGCAGGAATCATCGACCATTTTTCAGGAAACGGGCGGTGTACATAATGCAGCATTATGTGATGAAAATGGAATTGTTGTTGCCAGAACAGACATAGGCAGACATAATGCATTGGATAAAATATACGGCTATTGCCTTAAAAACTCGATTGCATTAGAGGATAAAGTGATTGTTTTCAGTGGAAGGATTTCTTCAGAGGTATTATTAAAGGTAGCCAAAATTAAATGCGGTGTGGTTCTATCCAAGTCTGCACCAACTGAACTTGCGTTGCGCTTGGCACAAGAACTTGGAATCACTGCTGTTGGCTTTATCCGTAAAAAAGCCTTAAATATCTATACAAATCCTGAGCGTATTATTCAGCCTGGGGTTAGCTAAAAAATTGAAACAAAAACGGGAGTCGAGGTCGACTCCCGTTTTTTTATCGTTAATTTAATATCGTTACCTTCAATTGTTTTACTCCAAAATTAATAGCAGCTTGTTCAGATGGAATAAAGACATCGATGCGATTTCCTTTAATTGCGCCGCCCGTATCGGCAGCAGTTGCCTCACCAAAGCCTTCAACATAAACTTTACTGCCAAGTGGTATGACAGATGGATCAACAGCAATTACTTTTTCATTCGGGTTTGCCTTAATGTTAATACCAGTAGCCGTAACACCAGAACATCCTTCACAAGAAGCGGTATAAGCGGTCGCTTTTACTGTTATTTGTTTTGGACTTTCACTGGCTGCAGCAGGTGCACTAGGTGCTGGTGTCGGTGCTGCAGGTGGTGCTGGTTGTGCTTGAGCTGGTTGATCTTGTACAGCAGGCTGTGGTGCCGCTTCTGTTTTTGCAGGTGCTGGGCTTGTCACAGATGCTACAGGTTCTGCTGGCTGTACTTTATTTTCAGTGCTATTAATATCTTCACCATCAAAGATTACTAGATTTAATCCAGGGTGAATGAGGTCTGAAATTAGATTATTCCAATCTTTAATTTGTGAAACGCTTACGTGATGCTCTTTGGCAATGTCCCATAAGTTATCGCCTGATACAACCGTATAATGTTTTTCAGGGGCAATTGTTAGGACATCCCCAGGGTGAATCAGGTCAGTTGTAAGATGGTTCAACTTTTGGATATTTTCTACGGAAGAATTATGTACGCGTGATAGTCCCCAAAGAGTATCTCCTCTTTTTACTGTTACAGTTGCAGCTTGTACATTAGCACTTACAGTTCCTGAGAGTACAGCAACTGCTACTAAAGTTTTCATTTTGTTAAGCATTCTTTTACCCTCCATGTTCCTTGGTTGCTAATTTTTCCTAATAGTAACATTGAATTCTCTGAAACAAAGAACAGGGAGATGTTAAATCGTTTACATAAGTGGCATTTATATTACGATAATATTTCTGGATTTTTGAATAATCAGAAAAATTACTCTATCAAAAGGACTTTAATGGTAAAAATCCCAGTACTTTAAAGGCTTATGCATACCCCTTTTTTATTACATTCATGTTACTTAAACTGTCGCTAAATTGTGAATATTTCTATTAATTACCAATACTACCATTATTTTTTTTACTAGATAGGGTCTTTAATATAAAAAATAACTTGCATATTTATAGAAATGATCATGTCAATGTAAATTTATAATAATCTTAATTGTTAACATATTTAGACAAATGGAGAAGAAAAATATATAATTGTCAGGTAATCAACGTGAAAAGAGGAGAATAAATGGATATAAAGCGTCAGAATGTCGATTTTGGTAATTCAATCTTTCAAACTCTTGTGGATGGATATTATTTTGAGATTCCTACCAATGTAGTAGAAATAACGAAAGAAAAGGCAGAAGGTCATTTTCCGACTACGTTTGAGGACCCCCAATCCCTTCTACATAGTTTGCTTATTTCGACTACGATAAACGGTGAAGAGAAATTTTATCTAGTGGGTGATTCAGCTGAAAACCAGGTATTAGGTAACATTCATATCAATAAGCTTCATGATAAAACGGAATCTGAGATTCCTTATGTCATGTTCCTGGCTTCAGTTGCTTATTACAATGTATTAAAAGGAAACGATAAAGAAGATAACCAAGTGAATATTGATTATTTCTCTACAATGCTTCCAATCTGGCTACTGAAGAAAACGAACAAGTTCAGCGAAATGCAAAATAAAATGGCAGGCCGATTTAAGGGGGAGCACCAAGTAAAAATTTTAACTCCAGGATTAGAAAGAGTTGTCACTATTCACGTCGAAACAAGCAAATGCCGAATTGAAAGTGAAGTTGCTCGTTGGGCAATCAAAAAGGATTTTGACCTGCAAGACCGTGCAGAAGCAAATGCCTTTCAAAACAATGAAACCCTTATAGTGGATTTAGGAGGGGGAACCGTTGATCTTGCATTGCTTCAAACAGGATTGCAAGCACCTAAAAGCAGGGATTCATTTAATTGTTTCACTGACATTTCCTACTTGAAACATATTGAAAAACTAAGAAGTGAAAAGTTACTTGAGTATTTCGATGAAGTCCGTTCACTGGAAGAATTCATTATCAATAATATTGAGAAAACAAAAATGGAACAATTAGATGGAAATAGCGGTAAAAAGGTGGATCTTACGGAGCAAATTCACGAGTCCTTAAGGGAGTACACTCAAACTTTGTTAACGAAAATTGAAAATACATTTCCATCACCTAAAGATAAGGTCTACAAATATGTCTACATCGGTGGGATAGCCAGCATCTTAAAACGGTTCATCCAAGAATCGATTGATACAAGGTATGGAGCCGAAATTAGAGAGCAAAATCATCTGTTCCTTCCAGAGACTAGAAAGTTAAATTTATACGGCTTGGAAATTATCAGCAGGCATGAAACTAATGCAGTTTTGGTGTAAGAAAAGGAGGGGAACATATGAACAATAAAGAGTATCTCCTTAATGATAAAGTTGATGGTGGATTCAATAATATGTATTCACAGATGATGGCACCATTTTATGCCCTATCGAATCTTTTTCTAAGCTCTGGTAATGTAAATGTGATGAAGGAATCTGAAAATAAAAACGAACCTGCAGTGTACACTCTTGATCCTTCAAAAGTTTCACCAAAGGTGCATTCAATACTTGAACAAAAAATACAGGCTAATGAGTTAGAGGACTATATATCGAAGCTCGTTGAACAGGATTTAGATCAAGTGGAAAAAGAAGCGGACAAATCCTTAATTGATACACTTCGCAAAGAATTCTTAACTGAGTTCAGCATACTTAAACAAGAATTCGCCGCCATTCCAGTTGAGAAGGAATCCGACAAAGCCAACGATCTACAAGATACATTAACCAAACTCGCAGACCAAAAACTAGACAAGAAAGAATTCGAAAGGTTGTTTGACTCTTTTCGCAGCGAGATTATATCTCAGATTTCCTTACTTAAAAATGAACTTGCATTTCGTCCAGATGTTTCAGCCAAACCTTGTACAGTTTTGGAAAATGCGGAAGAAGTGAATGATTTGAAAGAAGGACAACTACTCGAAAGTAATCGAGTAACTGGGACGATTAAAGAAGTGATCGATGTGGATTTTTAAGTATAACATAAACCAGAATGTGAGAGGCCTTTTTAAAAGGTCTTTTTCTTTTATCCAAAATAAATGTGAACCCTCCTGTGTAGGAAGTATGGAAAACCATATTCCTGCATCGGAGGGTTTTTTGGATGAAAAAGGGAAATTTACGTAAACTATACACTTGTACTGCGTATTAAGTATTTGCCAATTATATCGGAGTGAAGACACGAATCAGAATTCTGTATTAAAACTAGGTTCTTCTGGAAGCATAAAAATATTGCTTACAAAATTAGTAAAATTAATGATTTATGTGGAAATTAAACAAAAGGTAGGGTGGAATCTTTTACTATGCAACAATTGTTAATGTTAAAGAACGCAAATTAACATAAGGGAGATTTTAAAAGTGGAAAAATGCATGCGATATAGTAGATTTTCTATCTTGTATTTATTAGGCACTGTGTTGTTGGCTGGTTGTGATAGAAGTAGATACATCGTCCTTGATCCAAAAGGGCCTGTTGGTCAACAAGAATTAGATCTAATTTTGATCTCTGTCATTTTATGTGCAGTGATCATTATTCCTGTGTTAATTATTTTTGTTTATCTGTTAATGCGTTATAGAGATAAGCCTGGAAACCAAGCACCCTATCAACCTGAATGGGATGACAGCAAATTGCTGGAAATAGTTTGGTGGGGAATTCCAATTATTATTGTTGCAATTCTTGGAGTGTATACTGCTAAAACAACCATTAATTTAACAAAGCCTCCTGTAAAGGATGTTAAGCCAGTGGTGGTCCAAGTAACCTCACTGGATTGGAAATGGTTGTTCACGTATCCAGGCCAAAGAGTTGCCACTGTTAACTATGCGGTTATTCCTGCAGGAGTTCCGATTCAATTTGTTCTAACCGCTGATGCGCCAATGAATTCGTTCTGGGTTCCGCAGCTTGGAGGGCAGGAATATTCCATGCCTGGAATGTCAATGGGATTATGGCTGCAGGCAGATAAGCCAGGAAATTATTTTGGTTCCGGGGCTAACTTTACGGGAAAAGGATTTGCCCATATGCAGTTTAAAGTAAAAGCAGTCAATCAAGCAGATTTCAACAAATGGGCTGTAAAACTAAAGAAGGGAGGCTCTCCTGCACTAACAAAAGCGGGATATGCCGAATTATCTAAACCAAATAATATAGGAGAACTAAGCTTTTCTTCATATCCTAAAAACCTATTCGAAGGTATCGTAAACAAAAACGGAGGAACGTACTACCATCATATGCACGGGTATGGTGATGACATGTCCAAAATGTCCATGCCTACGATGAATACAAAGTAATTAAAAAGGAGGAATTTTTCCCATGAACACATCGGGTTTTTTTGTAACAGGCGATCCTATGATTTATGGTGCGGATGTATCCATTGTCCTCGCAACTGTGGGTATTATCTTTGCCCTTACTTATTTAAAAAGATGGGGTTGGCTTTGGAGAGAATGGCTTACAACGGTCGACCATAAAAAAATTGGGATTATGTATCTCCTCTCGGCGCTCTTAATGTTATTTCGCGGGGGAGTAGACGCAATGCTCATGCGTATACAGCTTGCCGTTCCCAATAATCACTTTTTAGCTTCAGAACACTATAATGAGATCTTCACGACTCACGGAACCATCATGATCCTGTTTATGGCAATGCCGTTCATGTTTGCATTATTTAACATGGTTGTTCCTCTGCAAATAGGTGCCCGAGATGTTGCCTATCCAATGTTAAATGCTGTCAGCTTTTGGTTGTTTTTTATAGGAGCTATGCTCTTTAATCTTTCCTTCGTTATTGGTGGTTCTGCTGATGCGGGATGGCTCTCCTATCCGCCTTTATCGGAAGATGCGTTTAGTCCGGGTCCTGGAGAAAACTTCTGGATTTGGGGCATCCAAATTTCCGGTATTGGAAGTCTGGCAACAGGGATTAACTTTTTGGTTACCATATTAAAAATGCGCGCGCCATCTATGCGTTTAAGGGATATGCCTTTATTTACATGGTCTGTTTTATCAGCTTCCATCACCATTTTAGGTGCGTTCCCGATACTTACTGTTGCCTTGATTATGCTTACAATTGACCGCTTGCTTGGCGGACACTTCTTTACCATGGATGCCGGCGGTAATCCAATGATGTGGGTTAACTTGATTTGGATGTGGGGTCACCCAGAAGTATACATTGTTGTATTACCTGCCTTCGGTGTTTACTCAGAGGTAGTGGCGACGTTCTCTAGAAAACGGATTTTTGGGTATGCTTCCATGGTATTTTCAATGCTGGCGATTAGCGTTGTGTCTTACTATACGTGGGTACACCATTTCTTTACGATGGGTGCCGGTGCAGATGTCAATATTGTTTTTGCTATATGTACAATGATTATTGCGATTCCTACGGGTGTTAAAGTTTTTAACTGGCTGTTCACGATGTACCGAGGGCGTGTTCGTATAACACAACCATTATTATGGTTCTTAGGGTTTGTTCCTTGTTTTCTGGTTGGTGGGGCTACTGGTGTTATGCTTGCTGCTGCACCTGCAGACTATCAATATCACAACAGTTATTTCTTAATCGCCCACTTCCACCAAGTTCTAATCGGTGGTGTTGTATTCGGATATCTCGCTGGCCTGTATTATTGGTGGCCAAAACTTTTTGGATTTAAATTAAATGAGCGTTTAGGACAATGGGGATTCTGGTTTTGGCAAATAGGCTTCTATGTATGCTTTATGCCGCAATACGCCCTTGGTTTCATGGGAATGACTCGAAGAATTTATATTTATAATCAATCGATGGGCTGGGATATGGGCTGGGCCCCGCTAAATTTCATTTCTTCTATTGGTGCGTTCTTAATGGGGATCGGCTTTCTCTTTCAGGTATGGCAAATTCTTTATAGCATTCAACACGGTGAACGTGATGTAACTGGTGATGCCTGGGATGGACGTACGTTAGAGTGGTCCATACCATCGCCTCCACCAGAATATAACTTTGCTGTGATCCCTACTGTCCATGGGCGCGACGCTTGGTGGTATAAAAAAGAAGAAATGAAAAAAGAAGGGTATAAGCCGGAGCCGATTAAATATGAACCTATTCATATGCCTAAAAATACGGGTATTCCCATTATCATGGCAGTCTTCTTCTTTATCGCTGGATTTGGATTTACTTTTGAATGGTTCGGGGTGGGAATTATCGGGTTAATCGGTGTCGCCATCACATTATTTGCCCGTTCTTTCCAGTACGACACAGATTATTGGATTCCTGTGGAAGAGATCGAACGAACGGAAAAAGCTTTAAGGAATCACGGTTCAACACATCACACTGCAACCTAGGAGGGTGGATCTATGCAACAAAGTATGACAGCTCATACTGATCATGATCATGGTCATGTTGACCAAGAAGAGCTAAAAATACTGGGCTTTTGGATTTTTCTTGTAACAGACTGTCTTTTATTTGCAACTTTTTTTTCAGCTTATGCCGTTTTACATAATCATACAAATGGCGGGTTTACTTCTAAAGAGTTTGATATCCCTGGTTTCATTATTGAAACTTTTGTACTCTTAGTTAGTTCATTTACGAGTGGCTTAGCTGTTTTACAAATGCATAAAGGTAATAAAAAAGGTCTTATTGGCTGGCTGCTTGTAACTGCTGCATTAGGGGCTGTTTTCGTAGGATTTGAAATAAACGAATTCACAAATATGGCCCAAGAAGGGGCTACCCTTACGAAAAGTGCATTTCTTACTTCCTTTTTTTCACTTGTTGGGGCACATGGATGCCATGTTACTTTTGGTATCTTTTGGATGATTGGACTCATCATTCAACTTTCGAGTAAAGGAATCACAAACGTCACAAAACGAAAAATTTCAATTATAAGCTTATACTGGCACTTTTTAGATGCTGTATGGATTTTCATCTTTACTGTTGTTTATTTAATGGGGGTGATGTAACATGTCAAATCATGCGCATGAACATACGGGTTCCATTAAGGCATACGTGACTGGGTTCATCCTTTCGATCATTTTAACTTTAATCCCACTTGCAATGGTTTTAAATCATATGATGGCAAAATCAGCGCTTACCTTTAGTATATTGCTCTTTGCAGTTCTGCAATTTGTCATTCAATTATTTTTCTTCATGCACATCCGTGATGGAGAAGGACCGAGATACAATGTTGCCGCTTTAGTTTTAGGGATTATTTTTGTATTAACAATTGTTATTGGGTCCATTTGGATTATGGAATTTAATTCTGTGGTTCAATAATATTGATGCATTGTATTGGTAAAAACATGCCAAGAATAAAGTGCGGATAAAAAGGAAAACTATAAAAAGTTCATTGTATTACACAAAGTTAGTGAAGGGTGAAAAAATGAACTTAGAAAGCGTAGTTTATACCGTTACCTATAGTGCATTGTTTTTGCTGGCTAACATTACTATTTCATTTCTGTATGCAAAAGCCATGAAAGAAGAATAAAAACGTTTAAATAAAACAATACCCAAAGGCATCCGAATTAGAATAATCGGATGTCTTTGTTTTTTATAAGGGAGCAAAAGTTTTTGGTGTAAAAGCGAATAAATCAATGGGAGTGTGGAAATCTAATAAAAAAATACATTGGATAAGAGGGATTAGATATGGCAAGCTTCAGCGTAAAATTGATGTTCGTGGAATTGGCATTAGGTGTTATTTTTCTGATTTATGAATTTTTTACTGGTCAACCTTGGTCTCAAAATGGCATGGCATGGACAATGGATCAAAATTTTCATTTTAATATCGCACTTGGATTTTTTACGGCTGCTGGATTCACCTTTATTTTGGGTGCCGTTATTGGTTCAATTGGAAAAGAACGCGGTTCGAAGGAATAATCAGAAATTTGCCTTGTTATAAAGGGTCCGAGGGGTGAAAATTATGGATTACGGAATTTATGTTATTTGTGGATTTATGGGTTTGACAATGGTTATAACCGCAGTCTATTTTAAAAATGCCATGAAAGAATAAAAAAATGCATGAAATCACCTGGCAGGAACTTTTTTAATGCATACATAAAATCATTTTATTGAAAGATTTTGATTTCAAACCATTTCTTCTTTATAAGAGGGGTAATAAATGTGAGGGAAAAAATATTTATGGTCTTTTTGGGGACACTTCTGACATTAAGTCTTGCAGGTTGTGGAGACTCAATGAACAGTTTACAAGTTCATAATAAAAACTCTGTTCAGCATTCTTTGACTAGACCATTTTCGGATATGCTTTATGGATTCTCCAAAATGGAGAAATTTGTGGCAAATGGGGATTATGCGGATGCACAAACACTTTCCCGGAATCTTTCAGATGAATTTCATGAGACCATTCTGCCTCCGCTTGTCGTGAAAAAGGGGAAAAAATATGCAGATCATATTCATCTAAAATATGACGAGCTTGAACAAGCGATTGAAAGTAAAAATAAACCAAAAATTACAAAGCTCATTAAAGAAAATCGCGAAAACTTTAAAAGAATTGCACCAATGTTAGGTGTTTCAGTCTTCTAAGTGGAATATTAGTTCTTCAATTTTAATTTTTTCATAGAACTATTTAAAAAAGTAATGGGTGAAGTCAATCAGAGGTAAATTGACTTCACCCATTACTTTTTTGCTTCCAATTTTTGCGAGAAAAAGAAAAAATTCTGAATTTTATGTGTCCTTGTTAAATCATTTCTTGAACTATTTAAATTGCAAGTTAAAATAAGATAGATAGAACAATTTTCCTAGGGGAGAGTTGGTTAAAAATGCCCATACGCATAAAGCTCGTTATTATGTCCTTACTTTTTTTGGCGGTACCGAGTCTATTAATTGGAATCATTGGCTATCAATCTTCTGCAAATAGTTTAAATTCACTTGGAGCTGAAGGTCTTCAAACCGATGTTCGAATGACTATTGCAATGATTGGAGCGTTGCAAAAACAAGTACAAGCGGGAAAGGTTTCTCTGGCGGACGCACAGGAAGAAGTAAAAGTTGCGATATTGGGGAAAAGGGATAAAAACGGTAAACGCCCCATAAATCCCCGCCTTAATTTGGGTCAACACGGCTTTTTATTTATTATCAATTCTGATGGACTTGAAATCGCACACCCGAACTTCGAAGGGAAAAATGTATGGAATATAAAGACTGTCGACGGTGTTTATTCAACTAAAGAAGTCGTGAAAGCTGCCAACCGTGGTGGAGGGTATGTCACCTATGCTTGGCCTTTACCAGATCAACCAAATGTACAAGAACCCAAAATTACTTATGCGGAAAAAGACCCTAATTGGGATTGGATTGTATGTGCCGGTGCCTATTTATCTGACTTCAACGCAGGAGCGCATCGTTTACTTTACATCTTGTTAATTACCCTTGGAATCTCGCTGCTCATTGGTGTGATCGTCATTCTATGGTTTTCAAAAAAACTAACGAAGCCGATTCTGAAAGTAGCCGAGCAGGCAAAGGTGATCGCCCGCGGTGACTATACACAAGACCCGATTGAAACAACAAGCAAGGACGAAATCGGCGAACTGGTTTTAAATTTCAATATTATGAAAGAGAATCAAAAAAAAGCAGAAGAACAAATTCGGCAGCACGAAGAGTTTCTTCAGTCGGTTACTACCCATATGGGGGAAGGGCTTGTTGTCATGGATGCTGAGGGCAGATTGTCCTTTATGAATCCAGAGGCAGAAAAGATACTTGGGTGGTCAAAAGAAGAGTGCGGCAATCAAAGACTTCATGATATGATTCATCGCAGGAAAGATGGGACATCCTTTGCATATGACGAATGCCCGAGTACGAAATCCACTCTAAATGGGGAAGTGTACCGAATTTCAGAAGATTGGTTTATTCGAAAAAACGGCTCTATGTCTCCAGTATCCTATGTTACAAGCCCTTTATTTGAAAATGGGAAATTGACTGGTTCGATCATTGTATTTCGCGATATTTCAAAACAGAAAGAGGATCAAGAGAAAATTGAATACATGGCATTCCACGATGATTTAACAAAACTTCCTAATCTTCGTTACATAAAAGGGAAACTGATACATGACATGCATTTCAAAAAACCATTTGCCCTTTTGATCCTGGATATCGATCGGTTTAAACATATAAATGAAGCACTTGGTTATGCCTTTGGAGATTTAATTCTTCAATCGGTTGCAAGCAGGTTGAAAGAACATTTGCCATCCCATGTGTTTGTAGGACGTCTAACGGGAGATGAATTTGCAATCATTTATCCTTTATTGAATCAAGAAGACGAGTGGACGTTGATGTGCAGGCGGATTCAGAATCTAATCAACCAGCCTATGCAAGTAAAGCATCTTCTCCTGAACGTGTCGGTAACGATTGGCGGCGTTTTGTATCCCAACCACGGAAATGAAGGGGATGAACTTCTAAAACGCGCGAACATGGCGCTTATGGAAGCCCAACAGCAACATGTTCCATTTCAAATGTATCAGCCATCGATGGATGGCAAAGCATTTGATTGTCTCGTTTTGGAGAATCATTTACACTATGCTCTGCAAAAGAACGAACTTTGTCTCGTCTATCAGCCACAGGTTGATACTGAAACAGGTAAGATTCAAGGAGTGGAAGCGTTGATTCGCTGGCATCATCCAAATTATGGACCCATTTCTCCGACCCAATTTATCCCGATTGCTGAAAATACAGGACTTATTATACCAATAGGTGAATGGGTGCTCCTGGACTGCATGCAGACAATTAAAACAGTGGCACGATCAGGGGCTAACATCTCTTTGTATGGCTGTAAACCTATCCACTCGCCAATTTTACTCGCAAGATTTACTTGAAACGGTACGAGGAATCTTGCTTGAAACAGGATTACCACCAGAGTATTTGGAACTTGAGATTACTGAAAGTATGATGATGAATATGGATCATGCTTCAAAAACGATGAAGGACCTCAAACAATTAGGCTGTAAAATCGCCATTGATGATTTTGGTACCGGGTATTCTTCTCTTAATTACTTAAAACATCTTCCAATTGACCGTCTAAAAATTGATCAATCCTTTATTCGGGATCTTGCTGAAGATGAACAGGATGATACAATCGTATCCACCATCATTTCAATGGCAAAGCACTTGCAGCTTGATGTGATTGCAGAAGGAGTAGAAACGCCAGAACAAAGGAATGTATTGCAAAAGAAACAGTGTACACATGTACAAGGCTATCTCTATAGCCCTCCTTTAGCACCGAATCATTTCCTTGAACAATGGGATCAACTCCAGCAAAAGGTGAAAACATTATCGATGATCTAAAGTTTCGTAACTATTTAAAGTTACGTAGCAAAAAAAGCCGGCTCAGTCCTAAAAATTAGGAAAAGAGAGTCGGCTTTTATCAATCTTAAATAACTTCTTCCTCTAAATTTGAATTTTCCTTTTTCTTGGAAAATAAATTTGCTAGAGCCTCCGGCAGGGCGATCATTGCTGGTACAAAGATAGGAAGCAGGATAAAGCAAAGTACGATCAGACCTGTAATGACAGCGATGGCCAATTCAGCCAAAAGCAGTATTCCCGAAGGCATTAGTGTTGCAAAAGTACCTCCGAGTATAATGACTGCCGATGTTATGACACCACCAATATTTCTTGAAGCTTTTACGATTGCCTCCTTTGGTGACAAATGAGGATATTCCTTAAAGCGCATCATTAAGAAGATGCTGTAATCTACTCCCAAAGCGACAATGATAATGAAGGAGAAGAACGGAACAAAGGAAGAAATTCCCTCAAGCTTTTGCCAATCTAAGAAAATAAAGTTAATGATGAACATGGCTGCATAATAAGCACCTACAAGGGATGCCGTAATGAAAACAGGTGTCCAGAAAGACCTTATGACAAAGAACAAGACAAGCAATACCCCGATAATGACGATGACCGTTGTTTTATTTAAATCTCGGGTCAATATATTATTCATATCATTTGTGGTGGCACTTGGTCCGGACACTCCAGATTTAGCATGAGAAAGATTTGTCCCTTTAAGTCCATCAGAAACGGTTTGATTTATTTTATTAATCGTAGTTAAAGCTTCCTTCGAATAAGGATCTGCATTTAAAACGACCGTCATCTTTGTAATTTTTCTATCATCAGACATGAAGACGTCAAATGATTTTTGATAGTTTTTGTCAGTCAATGCTTCTTTTGGAATGAAGAACGTTTTATTCGTATTAAGCTGCGATAAGAAAGCATTCGTCTGTCCCAATCCGTCAGAAATTTGTTTCAGTCCGCCATTTACATCTGATAGCTTTTGACCAAAAGTGCTGAAACCATTGAGACCGTCTGCAAGCTGTTGCTGACCCGATTTCATCTGACCCAGTCCATCCGTTACGCTATTCATATTCGTTATGATGGTACCGATTCCTGAAGATGCTTGACTAAGGCCGTCTTCAAGTTTTTTCAATCCATCCGCCATTTGCGATAACCCGCCGCTCATGATTTTAAGATTTTGGTTTGCTGTGCCAAAACCAGCCGTTACGGCATTGTAATTCGCATTTAGGGTTTGAATCCCTTCGGGTGTGATCTGATTTAGCGAAGAGGATAACTGTTCGATCGTTCCCTTTAATCCTAGATAGTTAGGATCACTTTGCGAATTTGAGTAACTGTTGCCTAATGCAGTGATCATACCTTGCATTTGAGACAATGCACTTTTCACACCAAGAAGAGCCTGGGCAGCCTGCTGGTAGCTGGTACCCATCTGTGAATATCCAGCTTGCATTTTTCCATAATTATCAGCTAAGAGGGCGACTCCACTGCTCATTTTTGAGAGATTAGTTTGTAAGGCAGCCAGTCCGCTGCTTATTGTTTGTGGATTGTTTGAACCATTGCCGATTCCAGCTTCGATTTGCTGTAATCCATTGGTTAAAGCAGCCATACCATCTTGGAGCTTCGCAGTACCATCAACCATTTGACCTACCTTGGAAAAGTCTGCTGAACCAAGCTTATCTTGTGCAAGCTGCAATCCATCGTGGATTTGATCCACACCATTTTGTGTTTTCGATATACCACCTGTAACGGGAGCCATTTGGCCCTTAATGTAAAAACCATCAATAGGTTTACCCTGTGGCTGTGTTACAGAAGAGACAAGTTTAACTTCCTTCATACTCTTAAGTCTTTGCGTTATGTTATCAATAACTGCAAGTGAGTCATTATTATCAAGGGCTTTATTATTTTCAATCACGATAGTCGCAGGCATTGCCTGACCCTTTCCAAAATGGTCTGCAACGATATTAATCCCTTTCGAAGAAGGATAGGCGTTACCAAGCTCTTTAATCGTATCAAAGTTAAGTTTTTCCTGATGCAAATACGCCATTGGCCCTATAATTATAAGGATTACTAGAATTGATATAATAGGATGCTTTGTTGCAAAGGAAGAAGTAGCACCCCAGAATTTGTTTTCCTTATGCCCAAATACATTCTTGGATGGCCAGAAAAGTTTTTTACCCAGCACCTTCATCACAAAAGGAGTCAAGGTCAAAATTTCCAGCAAGAGAATGGCGGAACCAATTACGACAACAACACCGGATTTGTAAATTGGTGATTCAGCAAAAACGAGAGCTAGGAAAGCAATAAATACAGTGAGTATGCTATAGGCTATCGTCTTACCAGCTGTTTTATAGGTGTTGACGATTGATTCGTCGATAGAGTGACCATGGGATAGTTCTTCCTTAAATCGATTGAACAAAAGGATATTATAATCAGTCCCGATCCCAAAGAGAATCAGTATCAATAGCATCTGGGTAAGACTGGTGATTGGAAATCCTGCTTTATCAATTAATTGAGCTGCAATTCCCATCGAACAAAGATAGGAAAACGCAACTGCCACTAAGGATATCAATGGTGTGACAATAGATCTGAACGCAATGACTAATACCACCAAAATAAAGATCACTGTCAATGCAGCACTCTTTTCCACTCCGGTTTGAGATGCTTTCAGGTAATCATTATTGATGAAGTCTTCACCACTAAGATAATAGCTAACTGGTACTTTACTAAGATTGCTATCTAGCTCTTTTTTGATCACATCGATTTCCCGTGATTTCTTATCAAGCTTATAGCTCACCATTAGAGTCGTACCATCTTTGGATACTAATGAGCTTTTTGCATCAGGCATGCTGAATGGGTCAATCATGTCAGAAATACCAAGCTTCTTGCTGCTATCGCTTATTGCTTTAACAGCTTTCCCGATTTTTGTCATTTCATTATCAGAGATTTTATTTTTATCGTAAAAAACGATAATGTCATTGGTACCTTTCGTCGCATCCATCTTTTTTAATATTTTGTCGGCAATTGCCGAGGGGCTGTTACTGCTTAGCTGCTGCTGCCCTTTTGCCCTTAGGATGGCATTTATATCCGGCTGAAATACGGTAAGCAATATGGTTGCAATCAGCCATATTGAAAAAATAGCCCAGCGGCCTTTAATGATCTTTTTCAACTTGTATTCCTCCGTAAATTACATAGTTTTTAAAAAAGTTGATCATAACTGTCTTATGAATCCTTATAAAAACCTTTTTTTAGCAATTCAAGCTCTAATGAGAAAGTTCTCAAAGCCTCATGAATAGGTAATTCTTTTGCAAACACATAAACGAGATTTTGAAACGTCACGACCATCATGATTTTTAAGATGTGGTAAAGATCTTCTTCATCCTTTATATTGATATTTTCGGAATATAAGAGGCCTTGTAATTCAAAAAGTCGACTTTTTACAGTTTCATCGTAAAAATTCTTCGTAAAGGTTGTTTGGATATCGTGATTCATATTTAAAAATGCATTTTTAAAATATTGGCGGTTTTCGGGTTCTTCAAAATTGATGAGTATAAATTTAAACCAATCTATAAAGGATTCAAACAAATCTCCATTGTTTAGTTTTATGATTGAAATAAATTGATCGTAAAAGTGTGTAGAATAGTTCTCCAGTAAAAAAAAGAAAATATCTTCTTTATCATGAAAGTATTGATAAAAACTTCCTCTTGGTATTTCGGCATCTTTGATAATATTTGAGATCGAGGCCTCGTATAGAGGAACCCTCGAAAATTCTTTCTTAGCCGCATTTATTAATAATTCTTGTTTTTCTGTTGATAAGTTAAAAAAAGTAGGTTTTGGCAACAACATCACATCCTTTAAACAAATGACAAATTGTCATAATTGAACATAAGGCTATGATAACGGTCCCATGGAACCATGTCAATCAAATATGAATCGATTTATGACAATATGTCATAATCAGCTTCTTGACTATGTTTTGGGGATTTTGAAATCTTAAGAGCTTGTCACAGTTTAAACGCTTTCATTTTGAATGGTTTGTGAACCTTGTGAAAACGTGAGCATTATGGTAAATAAAGGACTATAATAAGGGCGAAATCAAATATTGGTGATCATAATTGAGGTCAGAAAATGACCCATTCAAAGGAGATAAATACTATGAAAAAAATTACCGCAGTTGCTCTAGTTCTTGGTGTTCTTGTACTCGCAGGGTTTTCCGTGGATAATCAATCACCAAAAAAAGCACCTCAGACAGTTTCAGTTGCGAATGATTACGGCAGCTTTACTCAATATATGCAATAAGAATGTTTGCTAAAAGGATAGGAGAGCAGATAACAGTATATCTGCTCTCCTATCCTTTTTTAATTTGTAAAAACAATCATTCTATTAATTCTAATAATTTATTTAAAACAAATTCAACACTTGAATCTCTTACATCATTACGTGATTTGTTCATAAAATACTCTGTATATGTATAGCTCTTGTCATGAATTCGGATTCCAAAACAAACCATCCCTACCGGCTTTTTTCTGTTCCTCCCATAGGCCCGGCAATGCCAGTTATGCCAACACCAATTTCTGTTTTCGCTGCCTTGAGAGCACCACTAGCCATTTCTAGTGCAACTTCTTCACTGACAGCACCATATTCCTCTATTGTTTTTGGATTTACATGAAGAAATTGTATCTTTGATTCATTGGAATAGGTGATAAAACTGCAATTTAATACTTTTGAGGCGTTCGGCACATTTATGATTTGTGCACATGCTTTTCCGCCAGTACATGATTCGGCAAATGATATATGATAGCCTTTATTCATTAATAGGGTTACAAGATTTTCTTCCATATTCATAGTTAAGATCTCCTAATCGTTATTAGTTCACAGAATTGTATCATATTTCAATCGTACCATAGAGTATAATTTATATACTGCCAGAGAGTTCTAAATTTAGTGGGCTCTTTTTATCAAAGGAGTGATGCTCATCATGCCAACCATCATTCAAGTTAATAATAAAAGTTTCAAGTACCATGATCTGCCGCTTGTTTCCTTTTTAGAGGAGCCTTCTGAGAATATGTATTTTGTAAGAAATCCCGAACAGTCCAGTAGTAAACGTTCTCCTAAAATGATACAAATTGAGAAAAAGGCTGTGGATTTTGCCATAAAAATGAAAATTCTTCCAAATTGTAAACAGTGCGGCAGAATCTTGCAAGTGACAAAAGTAGAGCCCTACATTCATGAGAACTATCGGATTACGTTCCAATGTCAGCATCATCAGTGTGGCAAAGATGTACAAAACATTTATTATCAAAATATCCTCTAAAAACAAACCGTTGAAAATAAAGTAATACATAGTTTTTTTATTTGTTCTATTTATAATAAATTTTAAAATGAAGACTTGTGGCTGATGTCACGGTCTTTTTTTCATTTCGTATTGTTGTCGGGTATTGCATTGATTTTTCGGTGGATGGGATCTATGGTTTATTGTCTAAAAAGGATATAGAATAAATTGGAAATTTTATTAATTCGCTTTCATAGGTAAAAAAACTTGAAAAAGATAGTTTAGAGGTTTAATATTTTAATATCGGAAAACAACATTAAAATAGTGTTTAAATTATTTAAAGGATTTCTTCGGAAATCAGAAAATGTATAAAAGCACCAAATCAGGGAATGTAATGATTTCCAAAGTATTCTTGTCGTCAATCGAAAGGGGAAAAAAATATGTTAACAGTGATGGAAAAACCAAAGTCCGCAGAAACAAAACTAGATCAACTCGATGTTCTTGAACAGCTATTAAAACCAGAGATTCAGGAATCATTATCTACTTTAGTTGAACAGCTTCCACGTCTGACTGAGATTGTGAATTTATTAACAAAATCTTATGATTTTGCCAAATTGGTGGCAACCGATGATGTGCTAAAAAAAGATACAGTTGGAGCCATAACAGAAATGGTAGAACCTATTAAAGAAACGGTAAAAAGTATTGCTGTAACTGCTATTGAAGCTAAAGATCGTGCTGAAGAAAGTAATGAAACAATTGGTCTTTTCGGGCTCATGAGAATGCTCAAAGATCCACAAGCGCAGAAGCTTTTCCGCTTCATCAACGCTTACCTCGAAGTTTCCGCAGAACATTCAACTAAGTAATTATATATATCATTACATCCATAAGGACGGGGGAAGATACGATGTCAAAAAATATTGTTATTCTAGGTGCCGGATATGGTGGACTCTTAGCAGCCATAAATATCCGCAAACATTTAAATAAAGATCAAGCACAAGTTACCGTTGTTAATCAATATCCTACACACCAAATCATTACTGAACTTCATCGCTTAGCAGCAGGAAGTGTTGCTGAACAGGCCGTTTCAATGCCATTAAAAAAGATTTTTAAAGGAAAAGATATTGATCTTAAAATAGCAAAAGTTGAGTCATTCTCAGTAGAGCAAAAAGAAGTGAAACTTTCAGATGGATCTTCTTTATCCTATGATGCCCTTGTTGTGGCTTTGGGAAGCAAAACGGCTTACTTTGGTATTCCAGGTTTAGAAGAAAATAGCATGGTCTTAAAATCAGTGGATGATGCGAATAGGGTCAATCAACATATTGAAGATCGCATTCGTGAATTCGCAAAAACGAAAAACGAAGCTGATGCAACGATTGTAATTGGCGGCGGTGGACTGACTGGAGTTGAGTTAGTTGGTGAAATTGCAGACAAAATTCCAAAACTTGCCAGAGACTATGGAGTGGATCCTAATGAAGTAAAACTGCTTTTAGTAGAAGCTGGACCTAAAATTTTACCAGTTTTACCGGATCCATTAATCGAACGTGCAACTGCAAGTTTGGAATCTCGCGGTGTTCAATTCTTAACAGGCCTTCCTGTAACTAAAGTTGAGGGAAATGTTATTGAATTAAAAGATGGGCAAAAAATTGCTGCTAATACATTCGTTTGGACTGGAGGAGTACAAGGTAATCCTTTAGTAGCTGAATCAGGACTTGAAGTGAATCGCGGCAGAGCAACAGTAAATGAATATCTTCAATCCACTTCTCATAATGACGTATTTATCGTAGGTGATAGTGCCGTAGTCTTTGGTTCGGATGGACGTCCATTCCCGCCAACTGCACAAATCGCATGGCAAATGGGAGAACAAACAGGATATAATGTTTATGCATCCTTGGAAAACAAAGCATTAAAAGAGTTTACTCAAGTAAACTCAGGAACTCTTGCAAGCTTAGGACGTAAAGATGCTGTTGCCAAGATAGGCGCTAATGATATTCCACTTAAAGGAATGCCAGCGTCTTTAATGAAAGAAGCAAGCAATGTTAGATACTTATCACACATTAAAGCATTGTATAGTTTGGCTTACTAGATATTTGTAAAAGAAGCTCCATTTCGCTAAACGAAATGGAGCTTTTTGTATTTATGAAAATCCGTGTTAATGGATATCTTTTTTCTTAAAGCGCCCGCCATGGACTGTGGAAACATCAGTGGCAATGATAAATGCTTGCGGGTCTAATTCTTTAATAATATCTTTCAGCTTTGTTTCCTCCAGCCTTGTAAAGACACATAAAATAACACGTTTATCTTCACCGCTATACGAACCCTCTCCATGTAAAAAGGTTACGCCACGGCCTAATCGCTCTGTAATAGCATCTGCAATCTCGTCAGTATTATCGCTTATGATATACACTGATTTCATATCATCTAATCCTTTTACAACAACGTCTATAGTCCTAAAGGCAATGTAATAAGTAAGCATCGAAAATAAGGCATTTTCTAAAGAGAAAGCAAAAGCTGCTAATGAAAAGATAATTACATTGGCAAACATAATAATTTCGCCGACTGAAAATGGCACTCTTTTTTCTACTAAAATGGATAATGTTTCTGTGCCGTCTAAAACCCCTCCATTTCTAATGGTTAAGCCTACTCCTGCTCCTAAAATGACTCCGCCAAAAGCAACAGCAAGCAATTTATCACTCACAATCGGGTGTAAATGATGCATGAAAGAAGTCGCTATAGATAGAGCTACTATGCCATATAACATACTAAATGCAAAGGTTTTCCCAATTTGTTTATATCCTAGGAAAAAGAAAGGTAAGTTTAAAATAACTAAAAATATACTTAGATTGAATCCTGTTATATGACTGATAATCATCGATAAACCTGTGACTCCACCGTCAATCATATTGTTCGGAATTAAGACCGCTTCCAATCCGTAGGCCATAATAATGGCACCAATTGTGATAAATAAGCCTCTTTTAACAATATTTCTAGCTTTTAATTTTTTGTGGTTTATTTTCTTTTTTTCTTCTAATGTATTCATTAAACTCCCCCTCATTTTTCATATAACAAAAGGAGCATGCTACCAAATGGGCATTGATATCCCTATGGTGACAGACTCCTCCAAAACATCGCATAATTATGTTAAATATAATTATATCATATTACAGAGATAAACTCACCTTTTCCTCGGATAGTATAAAAAATAGAACTAAATATCTTTTTATTTTTTCTCTACTTTTACTAATCCTTTACCTAAATTATTTTTTTCAAAGTAGCATATAACATGATCGTTAACTTGTATTTTATCGCCAGATACGATGTTCTTTGCAGAAAATTGGATTCCTGTCCCGTCATCAGCTTTTCCATAGTATTGTTTACCTGAAATTTTGGTAATCGTGTATTCCATGGTTGTGTAGGCAGTGGGACTGCTGCTTTTCGTACTTGTATGATTAGCTGGAGATGTTGTATGAGTTTTCATTAGCATAAGGGCTATTAATATCAATGATAGTATCGCAAGGATGGTCATTCTTTTGAACATTTTTACATTACCTCCCTCTAAGTATTTTAAGAGATGGGTGGGGAAAGTAAATCCTCCTATATTCCTTTAGTCTTTATACCTATTTAATCATAATTTTCAGTCTAATTTCAACGTATGTAGATTAGACTCTAAAGGCTATTTTCAACAAAAGTGTAATATGCTACATAAAACCTAGGATTCATAGAAATAATTGTACAAAGATATTTCTTAGAAAATTCGAATGTTAGGACAGCTCTCTTAATATAGTTAATATAAATAAACAAAAAATCCTTGTTACTTAATAGTACAAGTTTTGTAGTTAAAAAAGAAAGGAAAAGACACCTTGTGTTTTCTAATCAAAAGGAGGTATTAAATGCTGCATATAGTAGCCTGTATTAAGCAAGTACCTGACACCAAAATTATAAAGATGAATCCAAAAACAAACACAATGGATCGGAGGACGGCACCTGCCATCTTAAACCCTTATGATACTCATGCAGTTGAAGAGGCAGTGCGCCTCAAGAATAGGTATGGGGGGACTGTGTCCGTTTTGACAATGGGCCCGCCTCCAGCTGTTAAAGCCATTAAAAAGTGCATTGAAATCGGTGCCGATGAAGGTTATCTAATCACCGACCGGCGCTTTGCAGGAGCTGATACATTGGCCACCAGTTATGCCCTAACAAAAGCATTGGAAAAAATTTCGAAAGAGAAACCTGTTGATTTGATCATCTGTGGAAAAATGTCCATCGATGGTGATACAGGTCAAGTTGGACCAGGAATTGCACGACGACTCGATATTCCGCCTCTGACTTCGGTTAATAAAGTAGTAGAAATAAATAAAGACGAGGGGCATGCCATCGTCCACCGCAAACTTGAGGATGGGTATGAAGTCATTAAATCGTCTTTACCTTGTTTATTTTCAGTAGAAAAAACCATCAATGAAGTGCCATATTCAACATTTCCCAATATGTTAAAAGCATCTAAATATAATCCAATAATTTGGTCTGTGGATGACTTGGAGGATATCGACATAAAACAACTTGGATTGAAGGGATCACCGACAATTGTTTCCAAAGTTTGGGCACCGCCTGCTCCAGAAGGTGGAACGATCATTGAAGGCAGTCCATTAGCGCAAGTGGAACAATTACTTTCCGTCATTCTGGAAAAGAAAGAATTGTTTACGGTAAAGGAGGGGAAATGATGGATTTTAAAGATTATAAGGGTGTTTGGATCTTTATCGAAGAGAAGGACGGGGAAATAGCTCCCGTTTCATTAGAGCTATTAGGTGCCGGGAGGAAATTGGCTGATAAACGGGGAGTAGAATTGGCAGGTGTTTTAATCGGGGAAAATATTAAGCATTTGACCAAAACTATTTTTGAGTACGGAGCAGATACCGCTTATGTATACGATCAGCCGATTTTTAAACATTATCGGACTGAGTCCTATATGAAAGCGCTTCTTGCTTGCTCGAATAAATATAAACCTGAAATTATTCTTTACGGTGCTACCTCCACCGGGAAAGACCTAGCCAGTGCTGTAGCCACCGATTTACCTACAGGATTAACAGCAGATACAACCGAACTGGATGTTGAAGAGGAAACCGGACTGCTGCTGGCAAGCCGCCCGGCATTTGGGGGAAATATTATGGCAACGATTCTTTGTAAAAAATACCGGCCGCAAATGGCAACGGTACGTGCAAAGGTCATGAAGGCCTTGACACCTCAGCCAGGCAGAAATGGAAAGGTCATCAATGAAACGATTTCCTTAAAAGAAGAGGATATTCGGACAAAAGTATTGGAAATTGTGAAAGAAACCACAAAAAAAGTTCGGATTGACGAAGCAGATATTATTGTTGCCGAAGGTAAAGGGTTAGGGAGTGCCGAGGGTTTTCAATTAGTTCATCAATTAGCTGAAGCGCTTGGTGGTGCAGTAGGTGCAAGCCGTGATGTGGTGGAAGCAGGGTGGATTGCTCATCCGCATCAAGTTGGCCAAACCGGGGTGACGGTGACGCCCAAAATATATTTTGCAATTGGCATTTCCGGAGCCATTCAACATGTAGTCGGAATGAAAAATTCCGGTTTAATCATTGCCATTAATAAAGATGCTAGCGCCCCAATCTTCCAGACTTGCCATTATGGAATTATTGGTGATGCATTTGAGATTGTACCTTTATTAATTGAAAACTTTAAAAAGGCGTTAACGACAAAGGAGGTTAGTTATGCCAGAGAAGTTTGATGCAATCGTAGTCGGGGCAGGTCCAGCCGGGATTTCCTGTGCCTATGATCTAGCAAAAGGCGGCGCAAACGTTTTGCTTCTTGAAAGAGGAGAATATCCAGGTTCAAAAAATGTTATGGGAGGTGTCCTTTATCGGAAAATGATGGAGGACATTATACCTGGTTTTTATAAGGAAGCTCCTGTTGAGCGTCCAATCGTTGAACAACGATTTATGATGATGGATAAAGAGTCCGCTGTCACCTTTAGTTATAAGGGATTGGAATGGGCGAAGGAGCCTTACAATAACTTCACCGTCTTAAGAGGAAATTTTGATCAGTGGTATGCAGAAAAAGCGGTCGAACAAGGTGCAATTTTAGTCAATGAAACAGTCGTATTAGAATGTATTGTTGAGAATAACAAGGTTGTCGGCGTCAGAACAGACCGTCCAGATGGCGATATCTATGCAGATGTCGTCGTGTTAGCAGATGGTGTGAACTCTCTGTTGGCACAAAAACTAGGGTTTCACAAAGAATATAAACCAGAAGAAGTGGCCTTAGCAACAATGGAAATTTTGAAGCTTGATAAAAAGGTAATTGAAGACCGCTTCAATCTTGAAGAGAATCAAGGCTGCACGATTGAATTATTTGGCGATGCAACTAAAGGGATTCTTGGTACAGGGTTCCTTTATACAAACAAAGATACGTTAAGCATTGGTGTGGGTACACTCTTGTCCGGATTGATCAAACATAAAATTAAACCTTATGAATTATTGGAATATGTGAAAAATCATCCGATGATTCGCCCCTATATTCAGGGAAGTGAGCCGCAGGAGTATTTAGCCCACTTGATCCCAGAAGGCGGATATAAATCGATGGGAAAAATTGTCGGGGACGGAGTTATCGTGATTGGCGATGCTTCCCAATTGGTTAATGCGATTCATCGAGAAGGTTCCAATTTAGCAATGACTTCCGGAAGATTAGCAGCGGAAACCGTTCTATTTGCAAAGAAAATGGGAGACTTCTCAGAAAGTACGTTAAACTTATATCGTGAAAAATTAATGGACTGTTTTGTTGGTCAGGATATGAAAAAGTATCAGGACTCGACTCACCACTTTAATAAATTCCCGCAATATTTTGATGAATATATTCCAATGGTGAACAAGGCTGCCAGTCAAATGTTTACCGTTGATGGAGCCTCCAAATGGGAGAAACAAAAGAAAATCTGGAGCGGTCTGGGATCACCAAAAGAAAAAATGAAACTCGCTCGAGATGTATTTCGGGTATGGAAGGTGATGAAATAATGAGTGAACAGAAGAAATATTCGACAATCGAAGAAAAGCAATACCTTGTTCGCTTTAATGCCGATACCAAATCACATCTTCATGTAAAAGATGAGGATATTTGTTTAAACCATTGTCCCGATAAAATCTGTACGATCTTCTGTCCGGCAGAGATTTATAAATGGGAAGATATTCGGATGCACGTAGGCTACGAAGGCTGCCATGAATGCGGAAGTTGCCGCATTGGCTGTCCTCATCAGAATATAAAATGGGAGTACCCAAAGGGCGGTCATGGGATTGTATTTAGGTTAGGTTAATGTAAGATTAGTATTTTTGGAGGCTACTATTACTGGTAGTCTTTTTATTTTAATAAAGAAAACGTTTTCCTTTAGGAACACTTTACTCTAGGACAGCTGAGATTGATTTTAAAAAGGAAATTCCTGATAGTTTTAGTTTAAGTCTACTTTTATTAAATAAAGATTTTTGAACATATATGATGAGACCGTCAGCTATTATTTGATTGTATTGCTCAAATGTTTTTGGTTTTCCAGGTATTGCAACAATTTCTTTCAAATTTGGAGCACAGCATACATTTATATCTAACGTTTTTACAGTTAATTCCTGACCTTTGGATTCTATCCAGTTTTTTGCTTCTGTATCGATGTCAATATACATAACTTGATTACCTCTCTTGCCAAGATGGTTGATTTATTTCATTATACTAAAGAAATGTATGGTAATCCTGCTGAAATTTTTCTTGCCTATAAATCTATAAGTTTAGTGCGAATTATTGTATAGTAGGAATACAGCTATTATTTTGAAAAAATAAAATTTCGAGATAGAAGAAAAGCTTTTTTCATTAATAAAAATTGGAGTTGGGTACGATGTCAAAAATTTATATCATCCATGAAAATGATGATTGGACAAGACATTTAATAAAGCGATTGGATGAATTAAGTCTCCCTTTTGAGGCTTGGCATTTGGATAAAGGAATTGTCGATTTGACAACAGAACCGCCTGAGGGAGTTTTCTATAACCGTATGAGTGCTTCTTCCCATACAAGGGACCATCGATATGCACCAGAGTTAACTTCAGGGATTCTTGCCTGGCTTGAATTTCATGAACGTACTGTTTTTAATGGCAGCAGGGCCCTAAGTCTTGAATTGAGTAAGATCATCACTCTTATTCAGGAGTACATTCAGTCACCTGAATCATTTATCACAAGAGTAGAATTTATCGGTGGAAAATATTTTTACGCTGTTCGGGTTGATACTTCAGAAGGTTTCCAGCTATGTCCTGCTGATTCATGCCAAATTGGGGACCTTTTCTGCCCTGTTGGTGAGGAATCCGAAGCCAAACCAAAGTTTGAGATCATTGAAGATGTAGATCCATCTTTAATCGAACGATATGAAGCATTTCTTCAAGCAAACAAAATTGATGTTGCAGGAATCGAGTTCATTCGTGATCAAAATGATAAAATATACACATACGATGTAAACACAAATACAAATTATAACTCCGAAGCCGAAGAAAAAGCTGGAAAGTATGGTATGCTTGAACTTGCGAAATTACTAGGCAAGGCATTGGCAGATATTCACAAGTGCTAATCTAGTTAGGGCATTTGCCTGTAATACTTAATGACATTATTGTTCCCGCACCTCGATTTTTCGATCGTGCGGGTTTTTTATTTTACAAAGGAAAGGTCTAATAGAACATTCGGCTTTTCTGTAAGCAATTACCGCCTTTAATTTTGTCTTCATTTTTAGAAAAGTTTAAAATGGAATTATGAAAAGGAGTGATTTAATTGAAATATACTGATACTTGGGATTTAGATGCCATTTTTCCAGGAGGAACGAAATCACCAGAGCTGCAAACAAAATTACATAATATCAAAGAAGAAATCGTAGAATATCAAAAATTAATTCAAGAATGGACCTTTGCTGAAGACAAAACTGCCGATCCATTAAAAGCTATTTTAAAAAAGCGAGAAAGCATTGGGAAAGGTATAGGACAAACTGGCACTTTTGTACATATGTGGCATGATGCCTACACGAAGGATGAACATGCAAATGTTGTGATGGGACAAGTGATGGACCTATCGAGTGAAGTTGAAAATCTTTCTACGGCATTTACGAAAAAGCTAGTCGCCATTTCTGATGAAGACTGGAAGACTCTTTTAAAGGATAAAGTTTTAAACGAGGTGTCCTTTGCTCTTAATGAGATTCGCGATCAAGGGAAACGTTTATTATCAGAGGAAGAAGAAAAGATTATTACCGATTTAAATAAAGACGGTCTCTCTGCTTGGAATCGACTATACGCTACCGCAGTTTCGGTTATAACCATCCCTTATACCGATAAAGAGGGAAAAACAACGGAATTTTCAGTAGGCCAGGCGATGAATCGGATGTATGCAGACCCAGATCCTGAGGTACGAAAACAGTTATTTGAGAATTGGGAAGCTGGATGGACAAAATTTGCGCCTATTTTTGCCGATACATTGAATCATTTAGACGGCTATCGAATTACTCTTCAAAAAGCTCACAGTCGTGAAAACTACCTTGAGGAGCCATTAGAATATAACCGCATGTCCAAGGATACACTCGATGCAATGTGGACAGCTGTCTCTAAACATAAACAGCCTTTTGTTGAATTTTTAAATCAAAAAGCAAAAATACTGGAAATGGAAAAATTGGGCTGGCAGGATGTAGATGCTCCTGTTGCTTTAGGCGATGTGAAACCACCAAGCTTTACTTATGATGAAGCCTGTGATTTTATCATCGAAAACTTTGCCACCTTTGGTTCCAAGTTATCTGATTTTGCCAAACAGGCCCTTGAAAACCGCTGGGTTGAGGCGGAAGATCGTCCGAATAAACGGCCGGGCGGTTATTGTACGGGACTTCCTGAATTTGAAGAATCGCGGATTTTCATGACTTTTACTGGTTCTCCAAATGATGCTAGTACTTTAGCACATGAACTCGGTCATGCCTTTCATAGCTTTGTCATGAGGGATCTGCCAGCGTTGAACCGTAATTACGCAATGAACGTTGCAGAGACGGCAAGCACTTTTGCAGAAAATATTATTGGCAATGCTACTGTAGCCAATGTGAAAACAAAAGAAGAAAAAATCACCTTGTTAAACGCAAAGCTCGGAAATGCCATTGCCATGTTTATGAACATACATGCCCGTTTTCTATTTGAAGACCGATTCTATGCTGAGCGTTCAAAAGGGATTGTGTCTGAACAACAATTAAATGAATTAATGGTTAATGCACAAAAAGAAGCGTATTGTGATAGCTTATCAGGTTACCACCCGCATTTCTGGTGCAGCAAATTACACTTCTTTATTGATGATGTGCCATTCTATAATTTCCCGTATACCTTTGGTTTCTTATTCAGCCTAGGCATTTATGCTGAATTTTTAAAGAATCCGCATGGATTTGAGGACAAATATATTGCTCTATTGCGAGACACGGCTTCAATGAAAGTGGAAGAACTTGCGAAGAAACATTTAGGAGTTGATCTGACAAAACCGACGTTCTGGGAGGACGGTATACAAATAATGGAAAGTGATGTAAAAGAATTTATCAGGTTAACGGATGAACTTATCAAATAAATCTACATAAAAAACCTTGGTAACGTGTAGTTATCAAGGTTTTTTTTATGTAGATTAATAACCAACTTCGACTGATGCGACAACGATGTACATCATATCATTTTGATCTCCTTTTTCCTCCAAGACGATCCCGCTTGTTGTCAACATTCCGCCATCCATAACCTCTACAGTTTTGATTCCAAATGGCAAAACTTCTTTAACAGCCTCAATATCGAGTTTCTCTTTGTCACATGGAACGGCCAGTTTTACATTCACTCTCATATTATCTCTATTGTTTTCTGGCAATACCGAACGAATACCAGGCATAGAATTAAAGTGAATTGCATTTTGTACAGCACGAATGGCAGCTTTCGTAATATTTTGACCGTGAACATCAATCCCCATACCGGTTTCAATAAACATGATTTTTTCCATCATTGATTCACTCTCCTTTCTTTTCCTTTCTTCATTTTATCACCGATGGCTCCTGCATCAAAGCATGTCAATAGCATATGATTTGTAATCTGCAATGAAGCTTTTTAAATTTCATTCGTCCATATTGGACATTTGTACAATCATAACAAGTGTCTGAACATTAAAATGTAGTAATAACT
Source organism: Neobacillus sp. PS3-12 (assembly GCF_030915385.1). GTDB lineage: Bacteria > Bacillota > Bacilli > Bacillales > Cytobacillaceae > JAEVLT01. Next base: position 4,997,197 of record NZ_CP133268.1, read on the forward strand.
TTAAAAGACGGTGGTTTTTAGTGGCGGTTATTTCAGGAAAGGAATATATCGATAGGATTAATCAAATGAAGGCAGAAGTTTGGATAGAAGGGGGGCAGGTTGATGGCAATATTTCGGATCATCCAGCTTTTTCAGGGGTTATGAAAAGCCAAGCGAAATTATATGATCTTCAGCTTGAAAAGAAAGATATAATGACTGATCAATCTCCTCAAACAGGTGAGAGAATTGGCCTATCCTTTCTTCAGCCTAAAACAAAAGAAGATCTGGAAAGACGGCGGCTCATGATTCAGGAATGGGCAAAAACGAGTGCAGGAATGTTAGGCCGTTCCCCGGATTATATGAATACGGCTCTTATGGCATTTGCGGCAGCCTCTGACATATTTGCTGATGATCATAAAGCATTTGGAGATAATCTGTTAAATCTTTACGAAAAAGCAAAGCAAAACGATTTGTCTTTTACCCATACATTTATAAATCCACAAGTAAATCGATCTTCTTTGTACCTCGAAAATACTTCGGAAATCATCTCAGCCCAGACCATTCAAAAAAATGAAGATGGATTTGTCGTTAAAGGGGCACGTTTATTAGCAACACAAGGCGGGATAACGGATGAGGTTCTCGTTTTTCCAACGGCATCTTCATCTTTTGATAAAAATTTTGCATACGCTTTTTCTATCCCAAGTAATACACCAGGATTAAAGTTTATTTGTCGGGAGTCATTCCGATATAAGGAATCAGCCTTTGACCACCCGCTTGGATCAAGGTTTGATGAAATCGATACAATTGTTGTATTTGACAATGTAAAGGTTCCATGGGACCGTGTATTTTGTTATCAAAATCCCGAGGCTTCTCGTAAAATTTTTTCAGAAAGCAGCTTTTATCCGCTAACGGCACATCAAATTTTATCGAGAAGAATTGTTAAAACAGAATTTATCCTTGGAGTTGCACAATTGCTTATCAAAACAATTAATGTCGGAGAATATCAGCATATTCATGAAAAGATAGCTGAAGTGATAGCAGGACTGGAAACTCTAAAGTCCCTATTGTTAGCCTCAGAATTGAATGCAAAATTGGATAAATGGGGGACAATGGTTCCCGATTTTAACCCATTAAGTATTGCCATTTTCCTTTATCCGCGCCTTTATCCACGTTTTTGTGAGATCTTGCAGCAAATTGGAGCAAGTGGACTTGTATCCATTCCAAGTGAAGCTGACTTTGCTTCAGATATAAGTAACGACCTTGGAACATACCTGCAAGCTGCTAATGCTAATGCCCATGATCGGGTAAGACTTTTTCGGCTGGCATGGGATATAAGCATGAGTGCATTTGGCACCAGGCAGTCGTTATATGAACGATACTTTTTCGGCGACCCTATCAAAATCGCCAGCAACATCTACCATAGCTATGACAAAGAACCATGCACCAACTATGTTGAGGAATTCTTAAAAGGCACGGCCAGTAATTTGTTGGATGTTGGAGGAGAATGATGGATAAAGAAATCAATTTAGCTGATTCAGGAATTGAAATAGGTATTTATACTTTTGGGGAGCTGCTCAGCGATCCTCATACCGGTCAATTTATTCCGATGAAACAACGATTAGACGAAATAATCGAAGCAGCCAAGCTGGCAGATGAAGCAGGTCTTGATGTGTTTGGAATTGGTGAACATCATCGTCCGGATTTTGTGGTATCCTCTCCACAGGTAATTTTAGCTGCTATCGCCCAAAATACTAGCAGAATTAAGTTGATTAGCGCAACCACCGTTTTAAGCACAGTGGATCCTGTTCGATTATTTGAGGACTTTGCAACCTTAGATATTGTTTCAAAGGGCCGAGCGGAAATCGTAGCTGGAAGGGGTGCTTTTTTAGAATCATTTCAACTGTTCGGATATAACTTAAATGACTATGATCGATTATTTTCAGAGAATATCGATCTCTTGTTAAAATTAAACGAAAATGAATGTATCTCCTGGAAAGGACATTTCCGATCAGAGCTTATGGATATGGCCATTTCCCCTCGTCCAATTCAGCCAAGACTTCCCATTTGGATCGGTGTAGGAGGATCAAAAGAAAGCGCAGAACGTGCAGGGCGGCTGGGGACAGGATTGATGCTCGCAGCACTTGGAGGGGAATCCGCACAATTTAAACCAATCGTGGAGTCCTATCGGCAAGAAGGTCTAAAAGCTGGACACCATTCCAACAAACTTAAGGTAGCTATAGGGTCGCATGGGTATCTTGATAAAATTTCTCAAAAGGCTAAGGAAGAATTCTATCCATACTATATAAACTATTTCAAATCGTTTATGAGAAATGGAAGGCTAATGAATATTCCCCGAACTGATTTTGAAAAAATGTCTGGCCCAAATAACAGTTTGTTTGTTGGAAGCCCGCAGGAAATTATCGAAAAGATTCTTCGTCAGCATGAATTATTTGGACATCAACGTTTTCTTGCGCAAATTGATATTGGCGGTCTTCCTTTCAAAAAAGTTGCTCAATGTATCGAGCTATTAGCAACAGAAGTGGCACCGATTATCCGCCGTGAAACGAAAAAAGGCTGCTAAAAATGTGATTTAGCAGCCGTAATTTTTTGTCCAACTATGTTTTAAAAAAACTATTTAAAAAATAGTTTCACGATGGAGACAATTATTCCAGCGATAACTGCTGAAATAGGTAAGGTGATGACCCAAGTAATAATCATCCTTCCAGCAACGCCCCAGTTCACACCACGTAACCGTTTAGCAGAACCCACACCTAAAATCGAACATGAAGCAACATGGGTGGTAGATACTGGAACCCCTAAAAAGGTTGCCCCCTGCATAATGGCAAAAGATGATAAATCTGCTGCAAACCCATTTATAGGTTCGACTTTGAATAATTTTTTGGCCACTGTTTTAATAATCCGCATGCCGCCGATCATAGTTCCCGTACCCATTGCTGCTGCACAAAGGACCTGCACCCAAAATGGGACATTTAAATTAGATTGAAATCCGCCAGCCACCAAGGCAAAAACAATAATTCCCATTGTTTTTTGACCATCATTGCCACCATGGGAAAAAGCAGCAAGTCCTCCTGATAAAACCTGAAACGTTCTAAAACCACGGGTTACACGGTGTGGATTTGCACTGGCAAAAATAATTCTTAATAATTTCATGAGGATAAAGCCGACACCAAAGGCTAAAAAGGGAGAAATAATTAACCCTTTAATAATGTCAGCAAATCCTGACCAGTTAATCGAATGCCATCCTGCTCCAAAAATAACAGCACCAGCAACGGAGCCGATTAATGTATGTGATGATGAAGAAGGAATACCAAAATACCAGGTAATAAGATTCCAAAAAATAGCAGATATTAACGCCGCAATGACAATTGCTAGGCCATTTTGAATCTGTGAGGGGTCAGCAATTTTTCCGCCAATGGATTTGGCAACAGCTTGTGAAGTGATTGCTCCAATAAAATTTAAACACCCTGCATAAATAACAGCAAATCGAGGTGATAGGGCTCTCGTCGAAACGGACATTGCTATTGCATTGGCAGTATCATGAAACCCATTAATGAAGTCAAAAACTAAGCCAAGAATAATGATCAAAATGATAATAGTCATTAGAGCCTCCACATTTCGTAAATGATATTTTGCTTGTTAGAGGAGTTCAGGAATTTTTCATGATGATGGTTTCTAAAGTATTTGCCACCGATTGGCAATAATCCGATATTTTTTCAAGTTCTTCATAGATTTCTTTATATTGAATAATCCGAATTGGATCCTTTTCCGTTTCAAATAGGTGTTTGATAGCTTCACGTTCAATTGCATCGCATTTGGATTCAAAATCTTTAATTTTAATGGCATGTTCCCTGATTGGCAGTAACTTTTTATCGGATAGTAATGCAATCGCTTCAACAATTTCGTCTGTGCTTTTGCGGATCGCTTCAACGGATTTTAGCATGTATTCATCCGCTTGTGTGATGGAATACATTTCAAAGAGTGCTGCTGTGTTCTCTAAACCATCCAGAACATCATCCAAACTCATGGTTAATGACAGAATATCTTCTCGTTCAATTTGTGTGATAAAAGCATTATTTAATTCCATAATTACTTCATGAACAAAGGTGTCGCCCTTCGATTCATATTCCTTCATCTTTTCAGAAAAAATTTTAAGATCACTAACGTTGTTAAGTTTATAATCAGCAAAGTAATAGGCACTTTCTTTTATATTTGCAGCAATTTCAGTTAAAAAAATCGAAAATTTATCTTTCTTTTTTAACGCCATACTCGTACCTCCACTGTGTTTTTTATAGGTAATCTGATTGTATTTTAGTTTTTTATTCTTTAATAATTTTTCCCATTTACTTGATTGCATACATATGTAATTAAACATCATCAATGAAAAAGACCCTAGCAAACGGTGCTAGGGTCTTTTTCTAACAAAGGGGATGGGAGATAGTTTCTCACTTTCAAACAAAGGGGTATATGTTTGTTGTGATTCACTTCATGTGTTTAATTTACCACCTGACATAAAAGCTGACAATAATTTTGTGTATTTATTCACAAATATGTCGAATTTTGCTGATATTTTTCATTTCCATGAAAATGAAAACATACTCTATAGGCAGACGAAAGTGTCTGCGCTATAGAGTATGAATGACTTAACGGCACTATACTGATAGATTATTTTCAGCTTGTCTCTTTAGTCTTTGCTTCTTGGACTTTTTGAAATGGAATAGTTCATATACGACAGGTATTACAACTAATGTTAACAAGGTTGCAACTGCTAATCCGCCAATAACGACGATGGCCAAGCTTTGAGAGACTAAGTTTCCTGTTTCCGCTTTTTTAAACAAAAGTGGCAGCATGGCAGATATCGTAGCGATCGCAGTCATCAGGATCGGCCTCATCCTAATAGATGCAGCTTCAACGACGGCATCCCGAATAATCATGCTTTTTTCGTTGTGTTTCACCCGATCTAAAAGAACAATGGCGTTTGTGACAACAATTCCAATTAACATTAATGCACCAAGAAGGGCAGTAAGATCAACAGTAATTCTGCTTATGAGCAGCCCCAAAATCGCACCAACAGCGGCAAGCGGAAGAGAGAACAAAATGGAAATTGGAGCACGTATGGTTTTAAAAGTTATAACCATAATGAGAAATACAATCCCAATGGACATAGCCATTGTTGTAAATAAATCAGTAAAATCACTTGACTGCTGTGCACTAGCGCCACCAATCACAACATTTACGCCACTAGGGAGTTTGATAGGTTTTATCTTTTGTTTGTCACCAAAGATTTTTTTGTTTATTTTAGTGGTAACCTCGGAAAGATTCTTTGCATCAACCGAAGCGACAATTTCCACATATGGATTTCCATCTTTATGATATTGAGTGGTAGGTTGTTCTTGCTGTGATAATGTTGCAATCGTCGATACAGGAGCCATCCCTGTTGGTGTCATAACCAGAATGTTTTTCAAGTCATCAGGTGATTTCGGATCCAGCATAGGATCTAGAAAAACAGTTGTTTTTTGGTTATTTATATTAATGGTCCCAAGGGGTGTTTTGTTGAGCATCACACTAAGCTGTTGTGCGAGCTGCTGCGGATTTCCCTTTGCAGGATCAATTTCAAACGAATAAACAGTTTTCTTCTTTTCTTCATTTGTTGAAATTTTTTCGATTCCGCTAATATTTTTTATCGCATTTGTTATTTTACCTGATGTTGCTGTAAGCTGATCTAATTGGTCACCAACAATGTCGATTTTAATCTGTGGTGAACCGCTGCCCATTAAGGACGAGGCTCCTGCTGTTAAGTCTGCATCTGGATAACTGTCTTTTTGATCAGTTATTTTTTTAACAATAAGGTCAGTATCTTTTTTATCTTTCAATACAACACTAATGGAACTTTTTGTGGGTGAGTCTACAGCACCGTATTGAATTGCATCAGCGCTATTTCCAAGAGTTGTACCGACATCTTTTACTTCTTTTTGCGCCAGGATAAACTCTTCTAGCTTGAGTGTACCCGCTGTTACAGTTTTAAGAGGTGTTTTATTTGGGTAATCAAGGTAAACTTGAACAAAGTCAGCTGAAGAATTGTCAACTGCTCCTTTTGGCATGGCAGAATATACACCGATTGATCCTGCAAATAGCAAGAACGATAATAACAGGACAACCCATTTATGGTTCAATGACCAAGTTAAAAGCTTTTTAAATTTGACCGATGGCGTATGTTTGTGAAGCTTTGCATGTCGCAATAAAGCGGAACTCATCAAAGGTACTACCGTCAAAGCAACCATCAATGAGGCGAGTAAAGAGTAAGTAATGGTTAAGGCAAATGGCAGCACGAAGTCTTGAAGACTTCCATTAACAAAACCAATTGGTAAAAAGACGGCAACAGTTGTTAATGTTGATGCTGTAATGGCTCTTGAAACTTCCTTGGTTGCATCAATCACTAGCTGCATGGAAAACTTCTCATTTTGCATTTTTCGGAAAATGTTCTCAATAACAACGATACTGTCATCCACTAAACGTCCGACCGCTACTGCTACTCCGCCTAATGTTAGGATATTTAATGTGACACCTGAGCGGGATAATAAGAAAAGGGTAAGTGCCAATGAAAGCGGTATAGAAATGATTGTGATAAAGGTAGAACGAATGTTACGTAAAAACAGCATGATGATAATGGTAGCAAAGAAGGCTCCAAGAAGTACTTCTTTCATCATTGATTGTACAGAGTTTTCAACCATATCAGCTGTGGCAATCACAATGGATGAATGGGATTGTTTATACTTTTTGTTCATCTCACTAACGGTATTTCTAATTTTTTTAGTGACGGATACGGCATTGGAATTGCCGTCTTTAGCAATGACTAAAATTAACCCTTCTTTTCCGTTAATGCGTGTTAATGTATCCTTTGGTTTTTCAATCGAAACAGCTGCAATATCTTTTAAGGCTACGCCAGGAGCTACCGTTACATTCTCTACTTTGCTAATGCTGTCAATGTTCCCAACCACGTTGATATTGCTTGTTTTTCCATCGATTGTCTTTTCCCCTACAGCAACAGCGTTATTCTGTCCTTGCAGGCTTTCAAGGATCGATTGCAGTGGTACTTGCTTCTCTGCCATTAAGGAATTGTTTACTTTTACGGAAACATATGATGCAGGAGGTCCAATTGTTTGTAACGAACCAATGCCTTTAATGTCTTTGTAGGATGGGATAATTTTTTTCTGTGCAAGGTCTAAATTTTGGGGTGTCAGACCATCTTTGAAGGTAAGGGCAATTTCAGCAATGGAGATCATAGAGGTATTTAGCTGCACAACAGTTGGTTTTGACACATTTTGCGGCAGCTGTACTTTGCTTAAAGCATCTTGTACTTCTTGTTTTGCTGCTTTCATGTCTGTCTTTGAATCATAAGAAATATCAATCTTCGAGTAGCCATCACCAGTTGTTGAAAAAATATTGGTTTTTCCTTTTACCCCAGAAAGCAAGCTTTCAATTGGTGAGGTAACGTCACTTTCCATTGTTTTTGAATCCGTTCCTTGCCCCATGACAACGACAGTTACCAATGGCTGGTCAGCAGAAGGCAAAAATTCCATAGGCAGAGTCAAATAGCTAATCACACCCATAATTAGGATCAGAATCGACATAATACTGACAGCTGCATTGTTTTTAAATGCCCATTTTGTAAACCAAGACATTTTAAAAATTCCTCCTATTATGTATATTTTTTCACATAGTGAATAACAAAGGTAACCTGTCAATTGATAGAAAAGATCTATTAGTTACCCATTAGTAGTAACATCCTCCTTAGTTTATTTATCCTAATCTTTCAGAACAACCTAAATATAAAATATCTTGTTCAAAGTGTAAAGAATAATTTACCAGTTTTTGTGTAATTTGGATTTTTAGAGAGTTATTTGTAAGAATATGAAGGACCAGAAAAATGAAATGTAAATTAAAAGGGAATTTAAAATTTTGGATTCCCTTTTGTGTTTCTTTGTAAGAAATTAATTTGAAATCTGTAAGATTCCTGTAAGCTTACTTTCTTGTAGTTAAGTTAAAAAAATATCCTTTAGTTGAATGAAAAGGCCCTAAGTAAACGGTGCTTAGGGTCTAAATGCAATCTAATAATTGATCTATATCAATGGAAAATATTCTGCAATCAAGTAACCTCAGACTATAGTAAAGAAAGGTTTCGTTCATTGAAAACCTTTGGTGAAATAACTTGATGCAGGATGTGAAAGTGATGACCCCCGCAATAAAAAAGAAACTAAGAATCCTTCCTGATCAGCCTGGATGCTACCTCATGAAAGACTTTAATGGAACGATTATTTATATTGGAAAAGCAAAGGTATTAAAAAATCGCGTTCGCTCCTATTTTATTGGTTCACATGAAGGAAAAACACAGCAGCTCATAAATGAAATTGCAGACTTTGACTATATTATTACTTCCTCCAATACGGAAGCACTCATTCTTGAAATGAATTTGATTAAACAAAACAATCCTAAATTTAATATCATGCTTAAGGATGACAAAACGTATCCCTATCTGAAAATTACAGATGAACGTCACCCGCACCTGATTATTACTCGAAACGTGGAAAATGATAAAGGAAGGTATTTTGGACCTTATCCCAATGTACAATCAGCAAATGAGATAAAGAAACTGCTTGAACATCTTTATCCATTAAGACGATGTCCAAAATCAGCTAATCGGCCTTGCTTGTATTATCACCTTGGCCAATGCATAGGCCCATGTGCTAGGGATGTTAGTGAAGAAGAATACAAAGCTACAATTGATAGGATCATTCGTTTCTTTCATAGGGGACATAAAGTGATTCAAAACGAATTGACAAAGAAGATGAAAAATGCCGCTGAAAACTTGGACTTTGAAAAAGCAAAGGAACTTTACAAGCAAATTACCAGTATCCAAACAATTATGGAAAAACAAAAAGTAACAACGGCAGATCACAAAGACAGGGATGTATTTGGATATGCCGTAGAAAATAATTGGATGTGTGTTCAAGTATTTCATATTCGCCAGGGGAAAATGATTGAACGGGATGTTTCAATGTTTCCAATCGAGAATGACCCAGAAATAGAGTTCCTCGCATATCTTGACCAGTTTTATTCAGCGACTGAGAATATGAAACCGAAAGAAATCGTGATACCAATAGTAATAAAATTAGATTTTGCAAAGCAGGCTCTCCATGTTAATATAATTCACTCTAAACGAGGCTATAAAAAGGAATTGGTCAACTTAGCGTGTGAAAATGCAAGTTTCGCACTATCGGAAAAGTTTGCTTTGTTGGAGATGAAGTGTGATGAATAGTAAGCAAAACGCAGCCGAACTTATGGAGACATTTATTGAAACCGGCTCATATAAGCATTTGAAGGAACTAACCGCAGAAAGGGATGCACTTAAAAAAAATATCTATCAAAATCTAATTGATCATGAAGCAAAAAGGGTTGAAATTGGTTATAACTTGGTTGCAAAATTCATACCAAAAAAAGTGTATCAATATAATTATCATGGTTTAAATGAATATTTGTATGATCGCGGCTTATTGCAAAAGGTAGCGAGGCTTACAACCGCCAATTTAAAGCAGGATCCGAACCTTCTTAAGATATTTGAGACCTATTCATTAACATCAGAATTCTATATTAAACCTACCTTAAATAAGCAGGGTAGGGACTTCGTGAAAATAGGAGAATCCAAAGAGTTACAAATCTCATTGAATGAAGCCGCTGAAAAAAAACGCCAGAATATGGATCAATTAAAAGTTGCACAATCGGAGTATGATCTTTTAAAAAAACAAATGAAAAAATGTCAACGACTTCAAATGGAAAAAAAGCTTTCCCATAAATATGGTTCTGTCTCCCTCCTCCAAAAGCGGTTATTTATGATTGCAACCATATAAGTAACAACCTGATCCTCAAACATCTAATCGAAATGTCAACACCAGATATGGTTCGTGTCATGCATTACGTTTCAAGAGGCTTTGGCTCTTTAAATGAAATTGAATCCTTTCGAAAGCTTATCGATATTCAATTAAATTTGGTCATTTTGGATTTGGATGATGAAGCAAAAATATTGAGTAATTTTTAAAAAACTTGACCGAGATCAAGTGATAATCATTCTCAATGGAGTAAAGTGAGCTTGTAAAAAACTTCTGATGTTCTATCTAATCTTCAAAAAGGATGGCTCAAAATGAATACAATATCTACAAAAATAGCTATTGGATATGCACATAGCAAATTAATTTTAATAGGAGAACATGCAGTTGTTTATGGGCAGCCCGCGATTGCCATACCATTCCCACTTACTGTAAGGTCGGTAATTGAACAGTCAACGGGAACCATCAAGATTAAGAGTCCACATTATACCGGGCCGATTGACAAAATGCCAATAAAACTGGAAGGAATCAAGGCTTGTATAAAAGCAACGCTAGATTATCTAGATAGGCCTTTGAAGGATATACTCATTCGACTCGATTCAACGATACCGCTGGGACGTGGATTAGGTTCAAGTGCGGCAATCGCGATCGCACTTGTACGAAGCCTTTTTTCTTATTATGGACAAAGCCCTTCACAAAAGGAATTGTCTTCCCTGGTTCAAATTGCAGAAATCTATGCCCATGGAAATCCGAGTGGAATTGATATGGCTGCAATAGCATCTGATTCTCCAATCTGGTTTCAAAAAGGAAAAGAAGCGAAACCACTTACTGCGGGAGCTCCCTTATACATTGTAGTTGCAGATACAGGGCGAATTTCTGATACACATTCGGCAGTTGAACAAGTTCGGGAAAAAGTACTTTTAGATCCAATTAATATGCAAAAATCGATGAAATTGATTGGTAATATTGCTCATGAGGCAAAGAATGTTCTTTCGCATGGGAATTCCTATTTGCTGGGTAAATTACTAGACAAGAATCAGGAAATGCTTACGAATCTTGGTGTTACGGATGATGGCCTTAATCGTTTAATTGAGACTGCACGGAATACTGGAGCATTAGGTGCAAAATTAACAGGAAGCGGCAGGGGAGGATGTATGATCGCTCTTGCTCAAAACCTTGAACATGGCAAACTGATAGCTGATCACTTAATGAAGTCAGGTGCAGATAAAACCTGGTATTTTTCTACAGAAAAATATGAATCTAGGATATATACACGCCAAAGATCCTACAGAATCGATAACACTAAGCATAAATAAAATTAACAACACCTCTAGATTTTTGGTGAAAGGAGGAGTGGCGATGAAAGCAACAGCAAGAGCAAATACCAATATTGCACTCATTAAATATTGGGGAAAACGGGATGAGACTTTATTTTTACCAATGAATAGCAGTCTATCGATTACATTAGATAAGTTTTACACAACCACAACCGTTCAATTTTGCAAAGATTTGCCGAGTGATATTTTTCTACTGAATGGCTGTCTTGCAGGCGAAACCGATACGTTGAAGATATCCATTTTTCTTGATCGGTTCAGAAAAATGGTAGGAGAAAACCTGAAAGCCATTGTTACATCAATCAACAAAGTACCTACAGCAGCTGGTTTAGCCTCGTCTGCATCAGGCTTTGCAGCTTTAGCAGCAGCTGCAGCAAAAGCACTCCGATTGAACTTGGATAAGCAGGAATTATCTGTGCTGGCCCGTCAAGGTTCCGGCTCTGCCAGCCGTTCTATTTATGGAGGATTTGTTGAATGGCAAAAGGGAATCAAAGAAGATGGAACAGATTCCTTTGCGAAACCAATTCTTTCGGAGCAGGAATGGCCCTTAAGTGTTCTCTCAGTTTTAGTGGAATCTGACCAGAAAATCATATCTAGCCGAGAGGGAATGAAACGTACGGTTGAGACATCACCTTTTTATCCTGGATGGCTAGATACAGTGGATCAGGACTTGACTATTGCAAAAGAAGCTATTAAGTTAAGAAACTTCGAAATGCTGGGCAAAATAGTGGAAGCAAATGCCCTCAAGATGCATGCCACAATGTTTGGGGCTACCCCACCCATTATCTATTGGAAAAGTGGAACCCTGGAAGTGATGCAGCGGATACAAAAGCTAAGATTAGAGGGAATTCAAGTTTATTTTACAATTGATGCAGGCCCGAATGTGAAGGTACTATGTTTACCCGAAGACGAACAACGGGTCTATGAAACCCTAACGATCCTGCCTGGGGTGCAACATGTTTTTGTTTGTCACCCAGGTTCGGGAATCATTTATTTTCCTGACACTCGTGAAAGTAAATGCTAGGTTTGGATTCATTTTGATAATTGTTATTGAGAATAATTCTCATAAAAATTCCACATTAATTTTCAGAATGATTCTTGCAGCTGGTGTTGCGGCTCTCATCTATACCATTATGGGAGCCAATCCCATAAAACCATTCTCAGTTCGGATTGTTGGCTGCAACTCGCCTACATGAAGCCGAAATTTTTTCTTAAATATTTTGAGAAGAGATGAATAATTAATGACTTACTCAAGCTATCGTGTAAAAGTACCAGGAAAATTGATGATTGCTGGAGAATATGCTGTCCTCGAACCGAATCAGCCCGCTGTTGTCCTTGCAGTTGATCGTTATGTATCCGCCTATATCGAGCCAGACAACCAAAACGAGCTTTCGCTGCCACAGTTAGGCTTGAAAACTATTACATGGGAAACGTGTGATGAACAAGTTCAATTTAGCTCATCTGATTCACGTTTACGATTTATCCAAAATTCAATCCTGGTTGTAAACCAATGGTTACAAGAAAATTCAATCGCTATTCGGCCTTTTCGCTTAACAATTAAAAGTGAGCTCGATGATCCAGTAACAGGTCAAAAATATGGACTTGGATCAAGTGCCGCTGTGGTGGTAGCAGTAATTTCAGCCATGTTAAGTTTGTATGGTGATGAGGAAAAAGCTCCTGCATTGGATCATATTTTTAAACTTTCTGCCATTGCGCATTTAAGAACGCAAACAAACGGTTCTGGAGCAGATATTGCAGCCGCCGTTTATGGCGGCTGGCTTGGTTATACTTCCTATAAGCCAGATTGGGTATTGAAAAATATCGAACAGGGTGAAAAACTGACAACCCTCCTTGAGAAGCAATGGCCTCTTTTATCGATCAGGCCATTAGTGGCACCATCTCTGCTTCAATTAGCAGTTGGCTGGACAAAAGAAGCGGTGTCAACTGGACCTATGATTAAGAGAGTCCAAGATTATCGTATATGCCACGAGGAAGGATACAGTGAATTTCTAAAAGATAGTTCACGCTCTGTTATCGGTATAATCAACAGTTTTGAGAGCAATGATTGCAGCTCAGCTATTTCATTTTTGAAACAAAATAGGGCTGCACTAATGAATCTAGGTGAAAGTGCAGGCTTACCGATTGAAACGGCCAAGCTTAAAGCGTTGTGCACCTTCGCTGAAGAATATGGCAGTGGTAAATCATCAGGTGCAGGAGGAGGGGACTGTGGAATTGCCTTTCTAAAAGAAGAGGCCCACATTCGAGAACTGCTTGAAGCATGGAAGGCTGCTGATATTAGTCCATTAAAAGTAAATATATCGAAAAAAGGTGTTTCAGTAACAGAATACAATTGCGAACCTTCGTTAAAAGAATGGCCAGCTTGCCTTCATCAAGAACAAATTCGGGAAACATGGAATCATAAAGAAAATATTTCTGTATAAAAAATATGAAAGTGCCGTTTATATTAAGCTATTTCACAAAACATAACAAGTGTGCATTCAAAAATAAAATCAAATTGAACTAGGAGGAGCAGAAATGGAATTACGCATTCAATATTATGATGTAGCCCCTGAAGCCCTAAAAATTATGATGGATATGGAAAAATACCTTGGAGCAACAAAAATAGACCTTAAGCTCCGCGAATTAGTGAAGATTCGAGTATCACAAATAAATGGCTGTGCCTTTTGTCTTAATATGCATACTGCTGATGCCCGAAAACTGGGCGAGACGGAACAACGATTGTATTGTGTAAGTGCATGGGAAGATTGTGATTTCTATACCGATGCAGAAAAAGCGGCCCTAAAATTAAGTGAATATATCACGTTAATTCCAACAAAGCGCATACCAGATGAACTTTACAATCAGGTTCGAGAATATTTTGATGAAAAGGATTATGTCGATCTTGTCTTCATGATCAATCAAATTAACAGCTGGAATCGCTTATCCATTTCAATGGGGAACTTTGCCAAAGGAAACAGCTAAAATGGTCCTAGCGCAATTATTCGTGTTCAATGCTTACGTGTGAAAGTCTTGTTCCTTCAGGAAAAGCAAAGTCACAAATGGGTATCCAGTTTTGGATACCTTTTTCTTTGGAAAGAAACTAGAAAGCGTTACAACGAAGATTCTTAATAAGATAGATCTTGTTGTACTATAGAAATAAGAGAGGTATGTTATTATTTAGATACAGGGAAAATCCTTGTGACAATGCATTTCCTGATGAAAGAATCAGGCTGGACATAAAATAGACCCCAGCAAACGGTGCTTAGGGTCTTTTTATATAATAACAAAGGGGATGGGAGAAAGTTTCACGATCAAACAAAGGGGTATATGTTTGTTGTGATTCACTTCACATGCTTAATATAACACGAACCTAGACTATCTACAATATTATTGTGTATGATTTCACAGAGTTGTCAAAATTATAACTTTGGAAAAACTTGTGGAGAATAATTGTTGGAGATTCTGACACATTGTAGGACCAAACATAAAGGTTTTCGGTGAAATAATGGAGGTAAAAACGATGACAAACAAGAAAGTGCATGCTATACAAAAGTTAGGTTTTCAATGGGTGGCAGAAGACCCGTTTCTCGTGACTATGCATCATGAAGATGCTTATCCCCAAGGAAATGAGCAGCAAGGGCCGAATACATCATTGGATGGAAGAAGCCTTGGTGAGGATTTTACATTAAAGGACGGCTTTCGGATGTATCACGGGACAACGGTACCTGGATTTCCTGCACATCCACACAGAGGATTCGAGACCGTAACCGTCGTTCTTGAAGGATTTGTGGATCATTTTGATTCATTGGGTGCCAAAGGGCGTTATGGGAATGGAGATGTACAGTGGCTTACAACGGGAAGGGGATGCCAGCACACGGAAATGTTCCCGCTGGTCTATCAGGATAAAGGAAATCCGCTTCACCTTTTCCAAATTTGGCTGAATCTTGCGGCAAAGGATAAATATGCTGAACCAGAGTATAAAATGCTTTGGGCTGAAGATATCCCAATATTAAAGTCCAATAATTCAAATGGGAAGCAAACGACAGTAAGACTAATAGCAGGAAGATTGAATGGGGAAGTCAGCTTGGAGCCAACTGCTGCCTCATGGGCAAAAGACAGAAACCATCATGTGGGTATTTATCTGATTCATATGGAACCAGAAGCAACTTTCACCCTCCCAAGTATTTCCGAAACATTGAATCGGAATTTATATTTCTATGGGGGTGAGCAAATCATTGTTGATGGAACCACGATTAAGACTTCCCATCGGGTAAAGCTTGCTGGGGATCAAGAAATTATGATTACAAATGGAGCAAAGGATAGTTATATGCTGGTTCTTGAAGGTGAGCCGATACAAGAACCTATCGCTCAGTATGGTCCGTTTGTCATGAATACCGAGCAACAAATTCATGATGCTTTTAACGAATATCGAAGGACACAATTCGGCGGCTGGCCATGGGGACGTCTCGACCCTGTGAATGAGCAAAACGCAGGAAGATTTGCCCAGCATGCGGACGGAACAATCGAAAAAAAATCATAGTAAACAAAGAGGCTACCCAAATTGAGGTAGCTGTTTGCATTCTTGTAATATTTTTATAAAAAACATTTTGCAAAAGATTTACCATAGATTCATATAACATTTACATTCCTCTTGTAAAGTATGAAAGGAGCAAAGGAAGAACATCTTAGGAGGCGTTTTTATGGATGGTAAAAAAACAGCAAAAGTTATTAATGTTTTGAGTGTAGCTGCACTAGGTACACTATTAGCGGTAACTCCTGTCATTAACTCCCAAGCTAATGCGCAGGTTACTGCAAAAGCGAGTGTGAATGTTGAAAAATCAAAGGTACAAACAAAGACACCAATCAAACATGTGGTAGTTATTTTTGGGGAAAATGTTTCATTCGATCATTACTTCGGTACATATCCATATGCCTTAAACATTAAAGGCGAGCCTAAATTTACGGCGAAAGAAAATACCCCAGTGGTAAATAATTTATTAACTCCAAAAGATTACAACAATACACAATCAGGTATTGAAAAAAGTAATCTAATAACGAATAATCCAAATGCCGCAAATCCTGTCCGCCTGGATCGTTCCCAAGCCATGACAGCCGATATGGACCACAGTTACCATGATGAAATTGCTGCGGTCGATGGAGGAAAAATGGATAAGTTTGTTGAGACAGTCGGACGAGGCAGTGATCCCAAAATCGTGATGAATTATTATGATGGAAATACTGTAACTGCTCTTTGGAACTATGCACAAAACTTTGCGATGAGCGATAATTCCTATGGAACTGTTTTTGGTCCGTCCACACCAGGTGCCTTAAATTTGATTTCTGGTGAAACTCATGGGGCAACATTGTATGATAAGAACGGTCAAAAAGAAACTAACGATGTCTTGAATGAGTATGAAAATAGGACCGTTACAGGTGATCCAAACCCATATTATGATAAGGCTTCTACAGGAGCTACTGTTGCGATGGATGACTCAAATAAAAACGTCGGTGATCTTCTAAATGCTAAAGGTATTACTTGGGGCTGGTTCCAAGGTGGTTTTGCAGATCCTACTCATAAGACTGCCAATATTAGCGGAGCACAAGTAACAGATTATAGCCCGCACCATCAGCCATTCGAATATTATAAGTCAACAGCAAATCCAAACCATAAGGCTCCAAGTTCTGCAGATATGATTGGTAGTCAGGACCAAGCCAATCACCAGTATGATATGAACAATTTCTGGACAGCTGTAGACAATGGAAATATGCCAAGTGTTAGCTATCTTAAAGCACCGATGGCTCAAGATGGCCATGCAGGCTACTCAGATCCAATCGACGAACAAAAATTTATTGTTGACACGATTAATAAGCTTCAAAAAACGCCTGAGTGGAAAGATACAGCAGTCATTATTTCTTATGATGATTCTGATGGCTGGTATGACCATGCTCTAGCAACAAACAACGGTCAACCGATTGAGTCAGGAAAGGCTGGTTATGGCCCAAGATTGCCGCTATTAGTCATCTCTCCATATGCTAAGAGTAATTTTGTTGACCACAAGCTAACGGACCAAACATCCATCCTTAAGTTTATTGAAGATAACTGGAATTTGGGGCGTATTGGCGGTACTTCTCTTGATGCGCAGGCAGGCAGCATTGAAAATATGTTTGATTTTACAAAGGGACCGCACACGCAAAAGCTTTTCCTTGATGGAAATACAGGAGAACCCATTAAAGATAAGACAGAATCTAAGTAAGGCCGTTTTTACCCTCAAACGAATCGTTTGGGGGATTTTTTGTTCCGAAGAATAGGAAAATTCCAGAGGAAGACACTAGTAAAGCCTGGGAAGATGTTTAAATTATGATTCCTATTAAAAAAGTGATTATAATGTTTACAAAAGATAAAACTCATTTCATTCACACTATGTGTTAATTATGCCTGTGCTTGGCAAAAAATAGAGAGTTGGGGGAGAAAAAATAGATAATTCTGACCATGGTCAACAAAAAGCAGGGAGCAATGGAAAAAATAAGTGATTTTTATGCCTGAACTCAGTGAAAAACAGGGTGCAGTGGTAGAAAAATTAAATTGTTTTTTTACCATTGGCAGCATTGAAGAACAGCTAGAAAAGAGTTGAAAGGAGACCAAATGACAACAAAAAATGAAACAGGCTGGAATTTTAATAACAGCTATGCCCATTTGCCAAAAACCTTTTTTACAAGGCAAAACCCGAACCCAGTAGATACGCCGACATTAATCAAGCTTAATGTCCCGTTTGCTGAATCCCTAGGGTTGAATGTCGATATGCTGAAAAGTGAGAATGGCATTGCGATTCTTGCCGGCAACCTAATACCTGAAGGTGCTGAACCTCTTGCTCAAGCATATGCAGCGCATCAGTTTGGGCACTTTACCATGTTAGGGGATGGCCGCGCTATTTTGCTTGGAGAACAGATTACCCCTCAAGGGGAACGAGTAGATATTCAGCTCAAAGGTTCAGGCAGAACTCCATACTCCCGAGGTGGCGATGGCCGCGCGGCACTTGGACCAATGCTACGTGAGTACATCATTAGCGAGGCAATAAATGCGCTTGGGATTCCAACCACCCGCAGCTTAGCAGTTGTGTCAACAGGCGAATCTGTCTTCCGTGAAACAGAACTGGCTGGTGCCATTCTCACCCGTGTGGCTGCTAGTCATATTCGTGTTGGGACCTTTCAATACGTGGCCAATTGGTGCACGGTTGAGGAGCTGCGCATCCTCGCTGACTATACAATCAATCGCCATTATCCGAAGGTTGAAGGAAGTGAAAATCGATACCTTGCACTCCTCATGGAAGTAATTAAGCGTCAGGCCTCCCTAGTTTCGAAATGGCAATTAGTTGGATTTATTCATGGTGTTATGAATACCGACAACATGGCCATTAGCGGAGAAACGATTGATTATGGTCCATGTGCATTTATGGACACCTATGATCCGGCAACAGTATTTAGTTCAATTGATAGGCAAGGCCGCTATGCTTATGGCAATCAGCCCTATATCGCAGGATGGAATCTGGCACGGTTTGCAGAAACGCTGCTGCCGCTGCTTGATGAAAATGAAGAGACCGCCGTCAAATTAGCTCAAGATGCTATTTCAGGCTATTCGGATTTGTATCAAAGCTATTGGCTGGCAGGTATGAGAGCAAAGCTCGGAATTTTTAACGAAGAGGAAGAGGACCGATCTCTTATCGAAGAACTCCTCAATTTGATGCAGAAGTATCAGGCCGACTATACCAATACTTTTCGGGCCTTAACTTTAGATAAATTTGAGGAAACGATCTTGGCGGGAACCCCAGGATTAATAAAGTGGCATGAAAAATGGCACGCAAGGCTGGGGAGACAGCAAGAAACGAAAGAATCATCAAAGCAGTTGATGCAAAAAAGCAACCCTGCGGTTATTCCTCGCAACCATCGGGTTGAAGCTGCACTGGAGGCAGCAGTGGAAAGAGATGACTTTAGCGTGATAGAAAAACTGCTTGAAATCCTTTCTGCACCGTACGCCTATGCTCCTGAACAGGATGAATACACTTCACTGCCTGAGCCATCATCCCGCCCTTACCGTACTTTTTGCGGAACATAATATGGAAAAAATGAAAAACTTGAAGAATTGTTCTTCAAGTTTTTCGCCTTTTTTAATTAGACTGGCGTAGTGTATTTTGATTTGTTCCTGCCAGTAATAAAGATAATTGAAAAGACTATTATAGTAATAAACAAAGAAAGAAAAGCTGCTGTCTCGGCAGTTAATTGGTCGTCTATCTGTGCCTCAAAAGACTTTTTACTTTCACCTATTGAATTCTTTGCGGTTACGATATATGCATATTTTACGCCATTTTGGTGTGTAGCTGTTTTATCCACAAAAAATGGGTTCATTAAATTTGAAGCAATGGGTGTGTAACTGCCATTTGAGACAAAAATATTAACCTTTTTGCGGTAAACGGTATAAGAAGCTGATCCTAGTGTAGGGTTCCAGGTAAGTGATACGGAATCTTTGTCTTTCCTTTCTGTCAAAACCCAGTCAGGAGCCGCTGGAGTAGTGCTCATTTTTGTATGAAAGGAATAGATCCCGATCAATTTCTCGCTTCTAGAAGATATGGAAGCTACTTTCCAATAGTAGCGAGTATCCGTGTTTAAGTTTTTGACAACGATTTTCGGTGTAGAAACTATTTGATTAAAGATGATCTTTTTAAAGCTTGGATCTGCAGCGATCATAACATGATAGCCCTCCACAGTGGAGTAGGAACTCCAGTTAAACGAAACCTGAGAAGGATTAACATCAGTTGCGCCGCTTATTGGCGAAATTGAAAGGGATGATGTCGGAATCACATGAACCATTCGGGAATCATGTGTGGAGAGACTGGTCTTGAATCCTGAATCAAAACTTCCTAGATCTTGATGGTTCCACATATCATGCACCATGGCAGAACCGTTAATGGCCAATGCAGTCCATTTGATGCTTACCGTTTCTTTGGACGGGCCGGTATTGAAGAGACCAATATTGTAAGATCCATCCGAAAGATGTTGATAGAAAATCTGTGATGTGGATGTGCGTGATAACCGTTTGCCTACAACACCACTTTGGTCTGCGGCAATAATTTCATCATTTGTAAGAAGGCTGACTCCGTAATTGTCCAGATTTGTCAGGCTGCTTCCAATTACAAAATGAGATGCGGCGATCGCCCATAAAGACACATATGAGCGTTTTTCCTCATCTGTTAAACCATCCAGGTTTCCGTTTGCCACATTAAGTGAGTCAAAGTCATTCCAACCGCCTGGTCCTGCATAGCGCTGCCAGTTTGCTGCTTGTGCGAACCTTTTAGAAACATGGTCCCAATCAGTGATTGTTTCCTTTCCATAGCTTTCAACGTCGCGGCTTGTCCGCCAGCCGTTGGATAGATCCTTCCAGGTAGAAACAGATTTAATATCCAGGTTATTGGATAACTCCAAATGGATCGGTCTTCTTGTATTCTTTAATGCCTTTGCCCATGCCTTGATATCGGGAATATCCCATGTCCCAACCCCATCAATTTTTAGATAATCCACCCCATAGGAAGCAAGCAGCTTTGCCCAAGAATCGATAAATTCTTGTGCCCCAGGCTTCGAATAATCAATGTAATACATATTTTGAAAGTTATAACTTCTTTCTTGTCCTTTACTTAGGTCCGCTATATCCTTTGTATGATACGTTGTGCCTTCAATCGGCGTATTGCGATCAACAGCCGCTTTAGGAATTCCCGGAGTGACGTAAAGACCAAATTTCAATCCCTTTTTATGGATGTAATCTCCTAAGGATTTCATACCGTGTGGGAATTTCTTGGGATCAACAACCCATCTGCCATAATGGTCTACAGTTGTTGTCCAATCAAGCTGATAAAAATCATCCAAATTGACATATTGATACCCATGGGACTTAAATTTTTCGGCAAGAATATCTGCAGCCTTTTTGAGGCTTTCCTCCGTTGGGTTTTTTCGAATCGAACTCCAACTGCTCCAGCCCATAAATGGGAGCTGTGTTAAATTATTGTATTTAGATGCGTTTGCTTTTTGGGGAGCAAAGAAAGATACTGAAAAAATTCCAGATAGCACGATTGAGCAAGTTAACAATGATGATATGAATTTCTTGGACATAAAAAACCCCCAAAAAAAGATGGATTTTCACTTTTTTCCCTTGAGGAAAACACTTACATAAAAATGATCTACATAATCAAAATGTTGATCTTTATCAATCTTATTTTTTATTTATAAATTTATAATAATATAGAACTCTTAATAATTTAATTACCAAAAATGTTCCAATTTAATATTTAAGAAGATATAAGGAATCATAAAGGTTCAATTAATTGTAATAACTCTAGTGATTAAAGCGTTTACACTTTAGTTATAATAAAAATATGGAAAGGTGGAGAACCAAATGAAAAAACGAATCCCAAGCTTTAAGGAATTGGTTATAAATAATAAACTGCAAATTCAAGAAGATCTTAGAGAACTAGAAAAGATCGAGGTAAAAATAGAAGATAAACATTCGAAAAAATTACAATTATCTTAAATGGTTTAACAAAGAGAGCTACTTGCAAGCTGCTCTTTTTCTATTTGACGACAGATAGAAATAAAAAAAACGATTCTTCCCGAGGAAAGAATCGTTTTTTATTTAAAGAATAAGCATTCCAACAAGACCGCTTATAATTCCTAAGACCACTACAGATCCTGCGACAAAGAACAATACCTTTTTAGGGAAAGATCTTGCCACAATGATTAAGGATGGAAGGCTTACCGATGGCAGTGTAATTAATAATGCTGCAGCTGGACCTCCACCAAGTCCAAAGGACATGAACGTTTGGATGATTGGAATTTCTGCAGCTGTTGGAATAACGAATAGCATCCCAGCGATGGCAAAACCGATTACAGCTATTAAACTATTAGCTGCCGTCTCACCGATGTGCGGGAATAGCCAAACACGAACGGCTCCCATAAGCAGGACAGAAAGAACATAAGCAGGGACAATATACAAGATCATGCTTCCCATGGATTTCATCCATCTTGAAGCGAATGAGCCGGAGGCCTCTGACTCTGCTTTTTCAATTATTTTATCGATATCAACCGGCTTTACCTCAGGTGCAAAACGATTAGCAAGGTAACTTACCCCAAAAGTTAAAATAATACCAAAGATCAAACGGAGAAGCGTAAACTTCCATGATAAAACGAAAGTCATAAAAATCAATGTTGCAGGATTAATGGTTGGATTTCCTAACCAAAATGCAAGGGTAGCACCAACAGATACATTCTTTTTACGTAAACCAACTGCCATTGGAGCAGCACAGCAGGTGCACATCATACCAGGAATAGCAGCGAGCCCGGCAACGGCAGTACTGCCAAACGAAGTTTTTCCTAAAGCTTTTAACAACCAATTGGTTGGCAGCAATACTTGCAGCAATGAACCAAGTAGAATTCCGAGTACAGCTGCTTTCCAAACAGCAGTAAAGTAGGTGAGGGCATAGGCCCATGCACTTGACCAGGAAGCAGATGGCAAATTATTTTTGCTCCCTAAGATGGATGCTCCAATCGAATGGGTAGTTGATGCAAGAATAGATTTATTGTAATAGGGAAACCATTTAACATACCATAATCCAGCTGCAGCAATGATTAAAAACAGAGCGGCAAACAATGCTGTTTTTTTCGAATTAGACTGTGTTGCTGGTAAAGAATTATGAAGTTGAGCCACTTTGTTAAACCTCCTAAAATTCATTTTTTTAATGTAGTGGTTCTAAATATAAATAAGTAAAAAACAAATTGTTGGCTTTTATATTGACATTTGTCCTTTTGCTAGAAAATTAGTAAATTCCCGAATGATTGGACGGTTTTCTGACTCGGAAAGTGTGGAAAAGTAAAAGTTTCGTTGATAAGGTTTTAATGTTTCAATCATCTTGACCCGATTTGCTTTCACTGCAGGCACAGCAGCAAGTTTTGAAATAAAACTAATTCCCAGGCCAGCCTCTACCGCAGAAATGACAGCCTCGCTGCTGCCGATGGATATAGAAGAATTGAAATCGGCAAGCGAAGATCCGTTTATTTCCAGATATTCCTCCATTTCCTTTCTAGTACCTGAACCTTCTTCTCTTAAAACCAAATCATATTTTTTTAAAAGGTTAAAATCCAAATGACTTGATTGAGGGATCTCATGCTCGACTGGAACAATCAAGACCAGAGAATCGGAGGCAACCACCTTTGTGATCATTTTGGCTGATTGTTGATGTAATCCGACAATACCGACGTCAATTTGGTGATCAATTAAGTTATTTAAAACTTTTCTAGAATCATTAATTTCAATTTTGACGTCCACTTTAGGATAAAGGGTTCGAAATTTCTTTATCCAGCCTGGTATTAGGTATGTACCTGGAATTGTGCTGGCACCAATGGTTAAAGTTCCAGTTAATGTATCCTGGAAACCAAGCAAATCATCTTCCAGCTGTCCCCATCGCCCCATGATTTCTTTAGCAGTCTGATAAACTAGGATCCCTGCCCTTGTGGGATGTACTCCTGAACGACCTCTGTCTAGAAGTTCGATCCCAAGTTCTTCTTCCAGGCTTTTAATCTTTATGCTGATGGCAGGCTGGGAACTTTTTAAGGCTGCCGCTGCTTCTGAGAAACTTCTCTTTTCCAAAACTGAAATAAATGCCTCTAATTTTTTAAAATTCATGACATTGATTTCTCCAACTGTATTTATTTTTTTTATATTTTACATTTAAATATCTTATACCAATAATTTTACGTTGGGAAGAAATTTTTTTAAAGCAGCCTATTGTGACAGTTTTGTATTCATTAAAAAAAGAGGAAGAAATCCTTCACAATTTAATCGTTAAACCCTTTCTCCTTCTCTTCACAATCCTTTACAATGTTAGTGAAGTAAAAATAAAATAAGACTAGATAAAATTTAATTTAAAATAATAGCGAATATAGAATTGAATTATAGCGTAAGCAGGAGATGTTGGGATGAATAGATCAGCTTTGAAAAACTTCGCAACAAGTGCAAGAAAAGAATTATTGAAAAAAATTGAATCCAGAGCTTTAAAACTTGGAATTGTTGAACATAACATTCAGAAAGCGGAAATTGAAAGTTCGTACGCCATCTTTATCGATGGCAAACCGCTTTCAAAAGAAGAAAAAAATCAAAGGGACAATTTGATCGCACGTATCCATCAATTGGGTTTTAACCAAGTGTTGGAGGAAGTTGCCTATACATGGTTTAACCGCTTTACTGCCTTACGGTATATGGAGGTGAATGATTTTCTTCCAACAGGAATGCGGGTACTATCTTCATCAAATCCAAATAGTGCTGAGCCAGACATGTTAAACAAGGTATTTGAATTGGATTTAGAGATCGACCAGGAATATGTGTACGATCTGAAATTAAACAATAAAACGGAAGAGTTATTCAAATATCTATTGATCAAACATTGTAACGATTTGAATCGTTTTCTTCCGTTTATGTTTGAAACCATTGACGATTATACCGAAATTCTTTTTCCAGAAGGAATGTTGGCAAAAGAATCCTTCCTGCACCAAATGGTTGATACCGAATTGATTCCAGAAGATAATTGGCAGAAGGTTGAAGTGATCGGCTGGCTTTACCAATATTACATAGCTGAAGAGAAAGATCGGGTTATTAAGGCAAAAAAGAAATATAAAACCGAAGAAATTCCGTTTGCCACACAGCTTTTCACACCAGACTGGATTGTCCGATACATGGTCCAAAATTCCTTGGGACGTTATTGGATCGAATCACATCCTGAACATCGGGAGCTTTTAAAAGATTGGGAATTTTATCTCGAAAATCAGGAAGAAGATTTTGCGGAAAAACTGGCTCCGTATATAAACAAAGAACTTAAGGCAGAGGACATAAAATGTTTTGATCCGGCCATGGGCAGTGGGCATATCTTAGTATATATGTTCGATATCCTTTATGAAATATACAGCAAGTGCGGATACATGGAAAGGGAGATTCCAAGGCTTATTTTAGAAAATAATCTTTATGGATTAGATATTGATGATCGGGCCTATCAATTGGCTTGTTTTTCAGTAGTTATGAAAGCATTGGAATACAACGGCCGTTTCTTTAGGAGTATTGAAAGGGAAGGCTTAGAACTGAACCTGGTTTCGATTCAGCAATCGAATGAGATTGGGGAAGAGGACATTTCGTATATAGCTGGGGACCATAGCGACGAAAATTATGATAAAGTAAAAGGTTTTATCAATCAATTTCGTGATGCAAAAACAATCGGTTCTTTGATAAAAGTGGATATAACCGACTATGATTTTATTGAAAATCGAATCAAACACCTTAAAAATATTCCTTCAACTGATTTATTTGACTTTGAGAAGAAAGAGAGATTAGTTCAATTGATGGATTGTCTTTTAAAGCAGGCATCCATCATGGCTAAAAAATATGACATTTTCGTATCCAATCCCCCATATGTCGGAAATAACTATTTGAACAAAGAAGCAGCTGATTTTTTAAGCAAGCATTATTCGGATGTAAAGTCTGATTTGTTTTCAGCGTTTATGGAATACAGTTTTAGTGCCACAAAAGAATATGGTCTAATTGGTTTTATGACACCATTTGTGTGGATGTTTATATCCTCTTACGAAAAATTAAGACAAAAAGTGATTGACCAACGAACGATTAGCAGTTTTATTCAATTAGAGTATTCTGCATTTGAGGAAGCAACAGTCCCAATCTGCACGTTTACGTTACGCAATTATACTTGCTCCTTAAACGGAGAATATATAAGGCTTTCAAATTTTAAAGGGGCGCAGAGCCAGCCAATCAAAACATTGGAGGCAGTTCAAAACCCTCATGTACCTTATCGATACTCCTACCGTCAGGACAATTTTAAAAAAATACTAGGGAATCCAATTGCCTTTTGGGTCAGTGAGAATGTAAGCAATATATTTATGGAAAATAAATCATTAGAACATTATGCGACAGCTTGTTTTGGCATGAGGACGGGTGATAATAAAAGATTTCTTCGCTATTGGCATGAAATAGAGTGGAATAAAATGGGAGTCTCTCTCAAATCGGCCGAAGGAACGATCAACTCGAATATAAAATGGATTCCTTATTGCAAGGGCGGGGAATTCAGAAAATGGTACGGCAATAATGAGTATGTTGTCAATTGGGGGAATAATGGGTACGAAATCAAAGAAAACACAAGATTGGTTTATCCCCAATTAGGAGATAATTTAGGCTGGAAAATAAGTAATGAGCAGTACTATTTCAAAAGTGGTATCACATGGTCCAGGATTAGCAGTTCCCACTTTGGTGTCCGCTATC
The DNA here is from genome assembly GCF_030915385.1 of Neobacillus sp. PS3-12. GTDB lineage: Bacteria > Bacillota > Bacilli > Bacillales > Cytobacillaceae > JAEVLT01. The sequence goes on from NZ_CP133268.1 coordinate 5,023,764, forward strand.
TTCCGAAAGGATTTATCTTTGATTCAAATGGATCCATGCTTTTTGCTGATGATGATAAACAATTATACCTATTAGGTTTCTTATGCAGTAAACTTGCCGATTATTTTGTAAGGATTATTAACTCGACATTAGCCATTCAAATCAGTTCCGTCTCTAAAATTCCAATCATCTTTGATGAAACAAAAACAAGTCAGATCAATAAAATTGTGAAAGAATTGATTGCTGCTTCGGAAGAGGAATGGAACCAATATGAAATTTCATGGGATTTTAAAAAACATCCTTTTTTAAGGTATAAAAAAGATGCAAGTACACTAAAAGAGTCTTATGACAATTGGGGGAAATTTTCAAATGATACCTTTGCTGAAATAAAAACGAAAGAAGAAGAATTGAACAGGATTTTTATTGACATCTATGGGTTGCAGTCAGATTTGGCGTATGAGCTGGATGAAAATGATGTAACTGTCCGCAAGGCTGATGTAGTGCGGGATGTGAAAAGCTTCTTATCTTATGCTTTGGGGTGCTCGTTTGGAAGATATTCATTAGATGAAGAAGGTCTTATGTTTGCTGGCGGTAAATTTGATCCCTATCCATCTCAATCCTTTAAAGCTGATGAGGACAATATTATTCCGATCCTGACAAATGCTTATTTTGAGGATGATCTCCTATCTAAATTGATCATGTTTATAGAGGTAACGTTTGGTGAAGATACATTAGCTGAAAACCTTGACTTTATTGCAGACACCCTTGGTAAGAAAAAGGGGGAAACGGCAAAAGAAACGATCTTACGGTATTTCTTAAATGATTTCTATAAGGATCATCTTCAAATCTACAAAAAAAGGCCGATCTATTGGCTGTTTACTTCTGGTAAACAAAAGGCGTTCAACTGTTTGGTTTATATGCACCGCTATGATAAAACAACCTTATCCCGTATAAGAATGGACTACTTACACCAATATCAGGTTCGCCTTGATGCTGAGAAAAAGGATTTGCTGCATATTATTGAAGGAGATTATTCAGCCAAGGAAATTAGCAGTGCCAAAAAGGAATTAAAGCTGCTAGATAAGAAAATTGAAGAATGTAAAGTTTATGATGAGCTCCTCCATCATATGGCAGACCAGCAAATAGTGATTGATTTAGATGACGGCGCTGCGGTCAATTATGAAAAATTTGCAGGTTTAGTTGCAAAAATATAGAGGTAATCAGGTGGTCAAATGAATGAATAAATCCTCACTAAAAACCTTTGCGGCAAGTGCAAGGAATGAACTTTTGAAAAAAGTGGAAGCAAAGGCTTTAAAAATTGGAATTACCGAAGACAACATAAAAAAGGCAGATATTGAAAGCGCCGATGCCATTTTTATTGATGGCAGGCAGCTTTCAAAAGCAGAAAAAAGTCAAAGGGACTTACTTATCGCCCGTATTCAGCAAATTGGTTTTAAACAAGTGATGGAGGAAGTAGCTTATACTTGGTTTAACCGTTTTACGGCATTACGTTATATGGAAGTAAATGATTTTCTTCCAACAGATGTGCGTGTGTTATCGTCCTCCAATCCAAATAGTGCAGAGCCTGATATGTTAAATGAGGTTTTAAGTTTATATCTGGAGATTGATAAGGAATATGTATATGACTTGAAATTACACAATAAAACGGAAGAGTTATTCAAGTACCTTATCATTAAGTATTGTAATGATTTAAATCGTTATCTCCCACTTATGTTTGAAACGATTGATGATTATACAGAAATTCTTTTTCCCGAAGGTTTGTTGACAAAAGATTCATTTATTCGGCAAATTACTGACGTTGAAGTTATTCCAGAGGAAAATTGGCGGGAAGTTGAAGTGATCGGTTGGCTTTATCAATATTACATAGCAGACGAAAAAGATCGGGTGATTAAGGCAAAGAAAAAATATAAAACGGAAGAAATTCCATATGCGACTCAGCTTTTTACACCTGACTGGATCGTAAGGTACATGGTTCAAAATTCATTAGGCCGTTATTGGATTGAATCACATCCTGAACATAGAGATTTAGTAACCAATTGGGAATTCTATCTCGAAAACCCAATGCCTGAAGCTGATTTCGAGGCAAAGCTGGCTCCTTATCTTAACAAAGAACTTAAAGTAGAGGATATCAAAATCTTTGATCCTGCAATGGGCAGCGGGCATATCCTCGTTTATGTTTTTGATCTTTTATATGAAATCTATAGTAAATGTGGCTATACGGAGAGGGAAATCCCTCGTTTGATCATTGAAAATAATTTATATGGTTTAGATATCGATGACCGTGCCTTTCAGCTGGCTTGTTTTTCAGTCGTTATGAAAGCTATGGAGTACCATCCTCGTTTTATAAGAAATATTGAAAGAGATGGGCTAACACTAAATTTAACATCGATTCAAGCAGCGAACTCTCTAACCGAAGCGGACATTGCCTATATTGCCGGGACTGATCATGGAGAAGCCTTTGAAAACACAAAAGCCTTTATCAGCCAATTTTTACATGCAAAAACATTCGGTTCCTTGATTAAGGCTCTTCCATATAATGTGGAGCAGATAGAAAGAAGATTGCAGCAAATAAAAGAACATCCGGCTTCAGATATACTTGAAGAAACGGCAAGAGAAAAGGTTCTTGATATTCTTCCGCAGTTGATTAAACAATTCCATATCATGAATAATGTCTATGATGTGTTAGTATCCAATCCTCCCTATATGGGAAATCGGTATATGAGCATCGAGTTAGCCGACTTTGTTAAAGCCAATTATAGCGAAACAAAGATGGATTTATTCTCCGCTTTTATTGATTACAGTTTTCACAAAGTGCACAAAAATGGGCACTTAGGCTTTATGTCTCCATTTGTCTGGATGTTTATTGGAATTTATGAGCCGCTTAGAGAAATGATAGTGAAAGAAAAATCGATTAGCAGCTTGGTCCAGCTAGAATATTCCGCCTTTGAAGATGCAACGGTTCCCATTTGTACATACACGATTAGAAATTCTTCGCTTGATGTACAAGGGGAATATATCAAATTATCAGAGTTTAAAGGTTCAAAAATCCAACCTGAAAAATTGAGAGAAGCCATTCAATATCCGAATGTGGATTATCGATATCGAATAAAAACAAAACAATTTAGTGAAATCCCTGGGTTACCAATCGCGTATTGGACTAGTAATGATTTACGGGCAATCTTTAAAAATAAAACTTTGTATGAATATTCAATTTCAGATGGCCAAAACGTAACAGGAAACAACGAAAAATATGTTCGTTTCTTTTGGGAAGTCAACAAAGATCAAATTGGAAGAGATAAAAAATGGGTTTTTTATGCAAAAGGTGGCGGTTTTCGAAAGTGGGCCGGAAACTTGGATCACGTCGTGGATTGGTCAAGCGAAGCAAGAGAGCATTATCGGAAAGACCCAATATGCAGAATCATTCCAGAATATTTGTGGTATAAAAAAGGGATAACATGGGGATTGATTACCTCCAATTTACCAAGCTTTCGCGTCTTGCCAGAAGGAACAACCTTTGACAAAGGAGGTTCATCGATTTTTTTCGAGGATTATTCCTACTATCATTTCTTTTTGGCATTGCTCAATAGTAAGATTTTTACATATATTGCCAATATCTTAAACCCGACGTTAAATTTCCAGGTGAAAGATGTTAGAGCGATTCCGATAATTTTTCCGAATGATGATACAAAACAAAAGCTTGATCGATTAGTGGTTGAAAATATTCAACTTTCTGAGGATGATTGGGATTCATTTGAAACATCCTATCATTTTGCCAATCATCCATTTTTCCGATTTAAAAATCACTCTGGATTGATAAGTGAAGCGTTTTCATCCTGGAATCTTGATTGTACAGCAAGATTCAATAGGTTGAAGGCTAACGAGCAGAAAATCAATGAATTGATTCTTGATTTATACAGTGTTACCGACATAGACCCTGTGGTAGAAGATTGGGATGTGACAGTATCAAAGGCAAATACGGAAAGAAATGTCATTTCCTTCATTTCATATGCTGTGGGCTGTATGTTTGGGAGATATTCGATTGACTTTGAAGGACTGATTAATGCAGGGGATAAATTGGATGTGGAGTATTATAAGACTTATATTCCTGATAGCGATCATATTCTTCCGATCCTCTCAGGTGCTTATTTTGAAGATGATATCGTACAGAGATTTAGTGAGTTTGTGGAAGTTTCCTTTGGGGAACAGAACTTGGTAGAAAATCTTGAATGGATTGCAGATGCACTTGGCAAGAAAAAGGGGAAACACCCAAAGAAACGATTAGACGTTATTTCGTAAATGATTTTTTTAAAGACCATGTGCAAACATATAAAAAACGGCCGATTTATTGGTTATTTACATCTGGTAAGCAAAAGGCCTTTACCTGTTTAGTGTATATGCCCCGTTACGATAAAACAACATTATCTCGTCTAAGAACGGACTATCTCCATGAATATCAAATTCTTCTCGATATAGAGAAGAAAGACTTACTCAACCTAATTGATGGGGAATATTCAACAAAGGAAATCAGCCATACCAAAAAGGAATTAAAATTGTTAGACAAGAAAATGGCAGAATTGAGAGATTATGATGAATGGCTGCACCATATGGCCGATAAGCAATTTGAAATTGAATTGGATGATGGGATACTGGTTAATTATGGAAAATTTAATAAACTAGTGGAAAAGATATAGAGGAAAATTAATTTTTGGTCGATTCTTGTTTCACAAAAAGGAAAACCCTCGTTCAAATTGAGTGAACGAGGATTTTCTTTGTTACTGGAATTAGTTCAAAATTACCTCTTTAAAAGAAATTTGCAGTTCGTCAGCATTGTCAATCGTTAAATATGTCTCGGTGTCATCGAAAAACCATGCATCATTTTCTTCGTAATAAAAGGTAATTCCATTCATTTCTTGTTTATATTCCGCATTTGTAGGCGTTTCTGCGGAAAATCCTAAGCAAAATTCTTTATTCTTTTGTCCAAAGCCAGCGTATTGAGGAAACATGCGAATGCTGATTGGCTCATTATTATCAAATTCTTTGATAAACCATGCAAGTGCTCTTTCGTCGATTGAAATTAACATATATAACACCAACCTTTTTAAATTGTCATCAAAAGTGATCAAATCGTTTTTCATATTGCTTTTATTTTCCGGAAGTTTTTCAAAAGCGTTTTAATAACTTGTTTACATTGCTATTATAATTTGTTTTTCAAGGATTGAGGTAAGTTTGTTCATCATTTCACATGTTTGTAAAAAAGTTGTGGATGAAATAGGAACAATGAGAATTCATCCTTCTATGTATTCAGTTGGTGCTGCCAATTTTAGTCTTTTTTATCCATTCACTTAATCTCTTTACTCATATAATATAAGTGCATATAAAAGAATTGTTCTTCTTTGTCGCAATTAGGAGAAATAAGAGGTTATAAAAGAATGTATGATACCCCAGAGGAAAAGGGGGAGGAAGAGTGTGAACACAGATCAAGCTTTTACCTTGTTAAAAAGTGCAGGGGTCTCAGAAGAGATTAGTATTCAAACGGTTAGACGCTGGCTTCGTGAAAGAAAGATTAACTATGAAGGAAGAGGTAATCAAAAATCAGGTTACATCTTGGACGATACAGATCAAGCTTATCATCTGTTAAAAGACGCAGGTGTTGCTGCTAGTATTGGTATTCCAATTGTTCGACGTTGGCTGCGCGAAGGAAAGATTCAAGACGTTGGCTCCGAGAGTAGCAAGACAGAATATATAACAAATGAAATAACTTCGAAGCAGTTATTAAATAACACCACAGAACAGGAAAAGATGATTCGCCAATTAAAGGTAAAAATAAAAGCACAGGAAGAGCATATAAAAGGGATTGAAGAGCTTCATCAGAATTCGATAAAAACGTTAGTTCAGCAAAGAGAGAAACTGAATAAAGAAATCGCCAGCCTTCAAAATGAGAATAGTAAACTACAAAGTGAAGCTCAGGTGTTACTAAAAGAGAATATTGATTTACGAAATCAATTATTAAAATTAAAAGAAGAACTTTATAAAGGAACGAAACGTGAACCTGAAAAGCAGGATATTCCTCCTATTCCTCAAAATTTTCATCAAAAACTAGGACTATCGAAATCGGCAAGCCATAAGGAAATTTTAGCTGGCTACAAGAAGTTATTAAAAATAACACACCCTGATCATGGCGGTAATGCAAGGGCTTTTCATTACATAAAAACTGACTTTGATAATTATAGAAAAAGTTTAAAAGGATAATGGGATACAAACCATATCAAAAACTTGCCCCTTCTCTAAGAGATAGGGGTTTTTTCGATTATTAAAAAATATGTTGTATAGCTAAATAATATTGTTTGCAATTGTATGTTGGACCGTTATATAATGTTGATTGCAAAAAAAATATGTTGTATAGCTATATAATTTAACTGATGGTGATAAAAAATGGAAAATAAAGATTTACTACACTCATTTGTCATGAATATGCAAACCATTAATCGTTATTTGCGCAGCATGGGGACCAATCAGTTAGAAAATCCGGTAACACGTGTCCAATGGCTCTTGCTGCGACATTTACAACGAAACGGTAGCTGTACGATCGGTGAATTAGCCGAGCACCTAGACGTTCGCTCCAGTACCATGAGCCAGATGGTTGATCGCTTAGAGAAAAATGGGATTGTTTACCGATCGGCAGGTCAAAAAGATGCACGGGTTAAAACAGTGGCCCTCAGTGAAAAAGGGAAAGAAATCATCCAAGACCGTGAAATGCTATGGGTGGATTCCTTAGCCCAGCCGTTTCAAAATTTTTCAACGGAAGAAAAAGAGACCCTGTTAAACCTGATGGATAAATTGGTGTCCCATATTCCCAAGAAAAGGGATAACCAATAACACCTAGGATTTTTTGCATCGCATGAAAGGAGAGTACAGGCTTTGAATTGGAAAAGAACATTAATGATATTATGGATTGCTGATTTCTTTGGAGCAATGGGTATGAGTTTAATATTGCCCTTTCTTCCCTTATATATTGAACAATTAGGTGTTCATTCAACACAAGCTGTGGAGAGATGGACGGGTTGGATTTTTGCCTCTCAATTTATTGTTTCCGTCATTTTTCAACCCATTTGGGGATCGATGGCAGACAAGTACGGTCGTAAGGTAATGCTACTTAGAGCTGGATTTGGTATGGGGGTTGTTACGGCTTTAATGGGGCTTGTTTCCCATCCTTGGCAATTACTTGTACTCCGTATTATTAACGGGGTATTCTCTGGATTTATTTCCATGTCTATTTCGCTTCTTGCCTCCGTTACTCCTAATGAACAGTCCGGCCGTGCATTAGGTACATTACAAACAGGCCTGATAGCCGGTAATTTGTTGGGTCCCTTGGCAGGAGGATTTATGGCGGAAAAGATGGGGTATCATCATATCTTTTTCATTACAGGTGCTTTTCTATGTGTAGCCGGTCTGTTGATCCTATTTTTTGTCCATGAAGAACACAAACCTAGGTCTCAAGTTAAACAGAAAAATAAGGTACATTGGTTCATGGTAAAGCCATTGGTTCCTGTTTTTGTCGCTTCTTTCGTTACAAATCTGGGAATGATGAGCATCGAACCATTGGCAACCGTTTATGCCAAAACCTTGTATCACGGAATGCATTTAGAGTTTTTTGCTGGCCTTGTAGTTTCGATTACAGGGATGGCGAATCTGATCGGGTCACCTACTTTAGGAAGAATTGGTGATAAAATTGGGCAAAAGAAAGTCTTAGCCTTTGCCTTGTTCATGGCTGCACTTGCCTTTATCCCGCAAGCATTAGCTGGAAATATAACCACCCTATTAGTTGGACGTTTCCTTCTTGGATTATTTGTTGGGGGTATGGTCCCGTCGCTTAATGTTCTTGTAAAAAAATTGGCACCGACCGAAATTCAGGCTACAGTATTCGGTTTTAATAGTTCCTCGCTCTTTTTAGGAAACTTTGTAGGACCTTTAATTGGGAGCCATGTGGCGGCAACGTGGGGCATTCGGTCTGTCTTTTATGTTACGATGACTGTGCTTCTTATTAATTCGATTGTTATCTTTTTTAATCGCTCTCTGGAAACAAATTTAAAACTGAAGAGAGTTGCTTCATAAACCTCTATAAAGCCCCCTAAAATGAAGATAGTCCTAATCTTCATTTTAGGGGGCTTTTCATGATTATAGGCATATTTCTCCACAGATAGTGCTAAATGAGTTAAAATATAAATATTAAGAAAATTCATAATATTAACTCATGTCAATCTAGAGTCCGAAAAGAGGATGGATGGTATGGATCATAAGGAATTGCTTATCACTATTTTCGAAAAGGAAGTTGGCGTCTTAAGAGGTATTCGGGAAGTGAATGATGGATACAGCAGTTTGTATGAATTAGAGTTTGATTACAAAGGTAAAATTGATGTGAAGATCGTGCTCATTAAAAGAAATTCTAATCATTGGTTCATTCATCATGATCTATCATATGAAAACCCTTTTCTCTTAAAAAGAATTGCGTACATTTGCGAACGTCTTCAGCGTATAAAAGAAAACAAAACCACAGCCATTTCTCTTTCAGATGATTTGCTGGAAATTTCGCAAGAAACGTTTATAAAAACTGCAGTTAGATGTACACTGCAAAATTTATTAAATCAAACCGTTCCTTTATTTGGGGAAGCTAGAGAGAAAACAATAAAAATACATAGTCAAAGTGTAAAACTTGAATCGTAGATCATGTTAGAAATTTTAAGCTCGTTTCCTTGATGCTACTATTCTACGCATGATGGTCACGAGATTTCGATTCTCAGTAAAGTGAATAAAAAGGGGAGGGAGCCTCTCGCAAAAAAGGGCTCCCCAAATCTTTAAATCTATTCCATTCTATACCGCTTTGTTAGTTCAACAGGATTCTGACAAGTCATTGCCTCAGACATGATACATACGCCTATTGCCCCTGTTTCCAGAACATCTTTCACACGATTCTTGGTTATGCCGCCAATGGCAAAGACTGGAATCGAAACAGAATCGCATATTTCTTTTAAGAATAGGAGCCCTCTTGGCGGAACTCCTTTTTTGCAATCCGTTGAAAAGATATGTCCGACGATCAGATAGGTGGCCCCTAATTCTTGTGCTTCTACCGCTTCGGAAAGAGAATGAACAGAAGTACCAATATTCATGAATGACAATAAATCGTTTTGATGTTTTCTTAAATCACTGATGGAAAAATGGATGTTTAGCAGTTTCAGCTTAACCGCAGCAGTGCTGTTTTGATTAATAATAAGTGGAACCTGTACCTCTTCACAGATTCCTTTTACTTTTTTTGCTAAATCCTCGAATTCTCCCTGATTTAAATCCTTTTCTCTTAGCATAATTGCATGTGGTTTACCCGTTGCCAATTGTTGAATTCTCTGCAAAAAGTCATCCTTACACAGTTTTCGATTGGTTACCAGAATGAGCATAGGTGACACCTAAACTCTTATATAATCAGCATAAACAGGTTGTAATCCTTTGCTGACAATCACTTGATGAACTTCATTTACAGTTCGTTCATCTGAGATTTCAAACTGCTCATCACCTTTTTGTTCCTCATTGTGTCCACCGACACCAACATTCACACCAGCTGACATTTTTGTAGCAGCCAAGCCGATGACATTATCGCGAACAGGCTCTTTCCCTTGTGGAAATGGTTATTCCGGCATATGGCATCAAAAGGCGATATGCAAGCATGACCTGTAAAAGCTGTTTTTCATGAACGTCTTTTGGTCCATTTTCAGCATTATTTTTATATGGCCGCAGGCGGGGAACAGAAAAACCGATCTCGGCATGCGGATATTTTTGCTGGATCAGATGGGCATGTAAGCCTGCTGCAAAGGCATCCTTGCGGAAATCATCCAATCCAAGCAGAGCGCCAAATGAAACTCCGCGCATTCCCCCAAGTAAAGCCCGCTCTTGAGCATGAAAACGGTAAGGGAAGATCCGTTTTGACCCCCATAAATGAACTTTTTCATACGTGTCGGTATTATAGGTTTCTTGGTAAACAGACACAAAATCAGCACCGCAGCTCTGTAAAAACCGATATTCATCGGAGTTTAAGGGATAAATTTCAATTCCAACTGTCGAAAAATATTTCGCTGCTAATTTAACTGTTTTTCCGATATACTCCACATCGGATTTTTGCCGTGATTCCCCGGTCAAGAGTAAAATCTCTTTTAAACCTGTTGCTGCAATAGCTTTTAATTCATCTTCGCCTTCATCAAAAGAAAGGGTTGCCCGATTAATTTTATTTGTTGCTTTAAATCCGCAATAAACGCATTCGTTCTCACAATAATTCGCAATATATAAAGGAGTAAATAGACTAATCGAATTTCCAAAATGTTTCCTTGTTTCTGCCATTGCTTTTTTTGCCATCTCTTCTAAAAAGGGGAGAGCAGCAGGGGAAAGAATGACCCGATAGTCTTCAAGAGAAAGCTGCTCTTTATTTAAGACCTTCTCAACATCCCGACTTGTATATTGCTCATAGTTATATTGTTCTCTTGCGGCTAAAACTTTTTCCATAATGTCTGAATCTATGGCTTCCATTCCATCCATATACTGCATATGATCGACTCGTTTTCGCTGCATGACTAATCCTCCAAAAACCCGGTCAAAGGACTTGATGCCTCTGCCTTAAAGTCTAATATTCTGCCTAAACCTGCAAGATAGGCCGCACGCCCAGCTTCAATTGCTTGTTTGAAGGCTTTTGCCATTAAGGCAACATTATTGGCGGTAGCAACGGCAGTGTTACACATAACCGCATCCAAGCCCATTTCCATTGCTTCACATGCCTGTGAAGGGCGGCCAATTCCTGCATCTACAATAATTGGCAAATCGATTTCATCCACTAAGATTTGAATAAAATCCTTTGTACTAAGGCCTTTGTTGCTGCCGATGGGAGCTCCTAACGGCATGACGGCCGCAGCACCTGAATCTACCAATGCTCTGGCTGCATATAGATCCGGGTACATATAGGGCATGACAATAAACCCTTCTTTGGCCAGTACTTCTGTCGCTTTGATTGTTTCAGCGTTATCTGGGAGCAAATATTTAGAATCGGAAATGACTTCAAGCTTTACAAAATCACCACAGCCAAGTTCCCGTGAAAGACGGGCAATTCTCACTGCTTCTTCGGCATTTCTTGCTCCAGAAGTGTTTGGCAGCAAGGTAATGTTTTTTGGAATATAGTCTAAAATATTTTCTTCCCCGCCAGTGTTTGCCCTCCTTAGAGCAAGTGTGACGATTTCTGCTTCGCCTTGTTCAATTACTGCTTTCACTAATTCTAATGAAAACTTTCCAGATCCTAAAATAAATCTTGATTGAAACTTATGTCCGCCAATTGTTAATAAATCACCCATTTTCAAAATCCTCTCCTATATATTTTCGATTCCGATCAATAATCGTAGAATCATATTTGCTTGATGACCGGCGCAAATATTGACTCTAGGGGCCATTAAACCTCTGCCGACCTTTGCTGCATTTTCCAAATCTCCACAGAGGTACAATCGTTTCATCGGATTTGTGGTTTTTATTAAATTGGAACTTTCATACCCAGCCATACCTGAACCAGAGACAATTTTACTATTCGGAAGCAGCTCCAAAGCTGTATTGATCAACATCGACTTTTGATCGGGCTTGTCAAAAGCTTCACAAATAATGTCATAGCCGTTAAAGAGTTGTTTGACATTTTCTTCGGTTATCTTTACGGTTTCGGTTTCAATTTTAATAAATGGGTTAATTTCTTCCAGTTGTTTCTTTAGTGCGATTGTTTTTGGCAATCCTAAGTGGCTTATGTAAAAGCTTTGCCGATTCAGATTACTTGGTTCAACAATATCAAAGTCTACCAAAAGCAGCTGTCCCACTCCGATTCTTGCCAGCATAACAGCAATATTGGAGCCAAGACCGCCTAATCCGGCAATCGCTACTTTACTTTGTTTCAACCTTTTATGAACATTTGGCGTATGTCTTGCCATCATCATACTTTCGAGTTCTTCTTCGTTTGGCATGATTCCTTTACGGATGATGGACAAACAATCATTCTCAGAAATAGGGGAATCTTGATCAATCTGAAAACCATTTAAAATCACAATATCTGTTGGGTCACCAATTTGTTCACGGACTTCAAAAGCGGTTTGCCAGTTTAAATCCATTTCTTTTCCATTAACTGTTATTTTCATTGATCATCCACCTCCTACAAATCTAACAATCTCCAAACTGTCTTCATTTTCAAGAAGGACCTCTTTATAGGTTGCTTTTGGAACAATTTCACCATTTCGTTCGACTGCGATGGTAGCCAAATCAAATTTTTGCAAGATGATAAAATCATAAAGAGTTTGCCCTTTTTCTAATTCAACAAATGTACCATTGACTTTCACTAGTTTCACTTCCTTCCAGAAATTTCCACAAAAAAAGCACAAAATGATAGTAACACCCTTTCGGTGGTGTTCCCCATTTTGTGCTTTCAGTATTTGTGTTGTCTATTCTAGAAGAATTATATAAAAAGTTGGAAATATAGTCAATATTTTATCAGTTTATATGTTTTATTCATTGATTTTTTTCCAGAGGGTAGTACGGAATTGATTTCATCTAAAAATTAAGAAAATTTTAAGATTCTGTCCAGTTTCTACACATTTGTTTGTTACACTGTCTCAAAATAGAATAAACCTTCAGACCTAGTCAGAAACGTTCATTTTTCCTATTATCTGAGAATAGTTCTCAGGGGGTGATATTTTTTACAAAACTTAAAATCAAATAGAACATTCATTTTTTACATTTTACAACTGCAATGGAGGGGTGAACATTGCTTAAGAATCATGGTTCAGTATCAACAAAGGGGATATTTGTTTCGATTATTATTGCCATTTTACTTATTGTCAGCAGTGTCTATGGAATTGGAGGTGACGATGCCGGCCAAAAAAATTCCACTCATTTTGTCATTGATATGACGGATTATGGTTTTACACCATCTGCAATGACTTGGCATGTTGGCGACACTGTGACGTTAACCGTTAGAAACGCCTCAGAGCAGGGCGTCATGCACGAATTTATGGTTGGCCGCGACCCAAACGAGGAAGATGTGGGCTTTGGGAAGACCATCACCGATGGATTTGAAACCGATTTCTTTAAAAAAATGAATGTCAAACTTATTACCGGCAGCCGCATATTAATGGTACAGCCAGGAACCGCTCATTTCACAGGGATTAACCCTAAAAAGGTTCTGGCTAAAGAACCGCCGGGATTAGTTCAGCAGGGTGACCAATTTCAAATCGTATTTGCCTGGCCTGAACGTGGAAAAAAATCCGAACCAGGAGGTACGATAACGTTTCAATTTAAAGTGCCCAATGAACAGGGGAAATGGGAGATGGCCTGCTACCAGGGGGATGGACAGCATATCAAAAACGGGATGAGAGGTACAATTAATATCGTCAAATAAAAGCATAGAGAGGAGGGAATCATAGTGAACTTCATCATATTTGCTATATTATGGGTCATCTTTTCCTTATTTGGTGAATGGGGTGCTAATTGGCTTATTGCCCATTATCCAATGGTTGGTTCTGTCCAGGGGAAAATATCGGATGACGCCATTTTCTTTCTCCTAAAATGGAGTGTTCCGATATTTGTCTTTGTAACTTTATGGATTGTCTACAGCGTTATTCGTTTTCGCGCAAGATCGGGGAAGAAGGCCCTGCCCCGAATCAGGAAAAGGATAATTGGCGTTTTTCATGGACTTGGTTTATCCTTTCAGCGATTATCAATATCATTTTTATTATTAATCCTGGAGTTACCGGTTTAGATGAATTATGGGCACATGAAAAAACGACTGACCCGCTGGAGGTCGATGTCACTGCAGCCCAGTGGAACTGGACATTTTCGTATCCACAGTACGGTATCAAAAATTATGATCAATTAATCCTTCCTGTTGACCAGGAAGATAAGTTTGTCTTGCAAACAGACGATGTCATGCATTCCTTTTGGGTTCCTGCTTTTCGAATAAAGAAAGATGTCATGCCAGGTGAAACGAGGACCCTATTTATGAAGCCAACCACGATTTCTTCAACGGAGAAAAATCCGTTAATGCGTGTTCAATGTTCGCAAATGTGCGGCGTCGGCCATGCGGAAATGAGAGCTCTGGTTAAAGTGGTTAGCCAGGAAGAGTTCAATAAATGGGCAGAAAAAAATAGAGGTAAAGATTTTACACCGCCTGGATATTAACATCACTTTAAATAAAAGGAGGAATCAATGTGACGGACGATGCAAAGAACGTATCAGGTTTTGATCATATAAAGCCAACTTTACGAGCTTTTTTGTGGGGAGTAATTGGGGTTTTTGCCGGAATGGCGCTCACGGCACTTTTGCTGAGAACACCATTAGTGACAGAACAATCCGGAATTTATGGATTCTTGTTAGGTTTAGTCGGCTGGCTGCTTGGTTCCGGGATGTGGGAAGCTGTTGTACTGCCATGGTTTGGCAGAGAGAACACCTGGGATCAAGGTCAAGGAATCGGCCGCTATTTCCGTTTCAATACTGACCATAAAGTCATCGGATTACAATATTTTTTTACCTCAGTGATCGCCTTTTTGCTTGCAGGTCTTATGGCAATGGCCTTACGGTATAATCTGATGACACCAGGATTAAATTTGTTTCCTAGTGCCCAAGCATACAACACATTTATGGGGATACATGGCTCTTTAATGATATTTGCAGTTGCGGTTGTGGCGATTGTTGGCGGGTTTGGAAATTACTTTGTTCCTCTCCTTGTCGGTGCTGACGATATGGTTTTACCAAAACTAAATGGAGCAAGTTACTGGTTTGTTCCTGCTGGTGTGATTGCGATTTTAATTAGCCCATTATGGGGAGGATTTCAAACAGGCTGGACAGGGTACGCTCCGCTTGCAAGTACAGATGGTTCCGGACAAACATTATATTATCTTGGTGTTTATGCGTTAGGGTTATCATCCGTTTTTACCGGGATTAACGTCATTGCAACGATCATCTATTTAAGGGCTCCGGGTTTAACCTGGAAACGGCTTCCCATGTTTGCCTGGGCCATGCTGGTAACCTCTTTGTTAAATATTATTTGGGTGCCGGTTATAGGGGTCGATATGATCATGGGTTTATTAGACCGTGCTGTTCCTACACAATTTTTCAATGCAAACGGTATTCCGATGCTGTGGCAGGACCTTTTCTGGCTGTTTGGTCACCCTGAAGTATATATTATTATGCTGCCGGCCTGGGGTTTGTGGCTGGAAATCCTGCCTGTCATGGGGCAAAAAACGTTATTTGGTAGGAAGTGGGTCTTGGCAGGGTTAATTGGAATCACCGCCTTAAGCTCTGTCGTATGGACCCACCATATGTATACCTCTACAGACGATACAAGATTAATCCCATTTATGACCACAACTGAGCTGATTTCAATTCCTACAGGATTTATGTATATTGCCGCCCTTGGAACAATGTGGGGTGCCAGATTACGATTAAAGACACCACTGGTTTTTGTCTTAATGAGTATCTTCAACTTTTTAATTGGTGGTTTAACGGGGGTCTTTCTTTCCGACGTTCCCGGTGACTGGCAGCTTCACAATTCGTATTTTGTTGTTTCGCACTTTCATTACACGATCCTCGGCGGAATGGTTTTCACCTGGCTTGCAGGAATGTATTACTGGTTTCCTAAAGTATCGGGCAGGATGTACAACGAGTTATGGGGGAAAATCAGTGCCTGGGCGATTTTTATCTTTTTTAATTTAACCTTTACAGGGATGCAGGTAGCCGGAGTCGATGGGATGAATCGAAGGGTGGCGTCATATCTCCCATACTTGCAAAATATTAATATTTGGATTTCCATTTGTGCTTTTCTTTTGGGGTTAAGCTTTGTGATTCCGTTTATTAACTTTGCTTATAGCTGGGCTAGGGGAAAAAGGCAGCAGCAAATGTTTGGGGAGGCAAAACCTTGGAATGGCAAACACCTTCGCCTCCTCCGCATGAAAATTTCTATGAAATTCCATTAGTCACAGGCGATTTTTATGATTACGGAGAAGGGGCTCCCAAATACCAAGTTACGATAAAGCCTTCAACTGGAGCAGATGCTTAAAAATTTGAGAATTTTGAGGTGAGGAAAATGAGTGATCATACATTTTCTCCAATTGAAATGAGTCAGGATGAAAAACTAAGGATGTATGTAGGATCATTTTGGATCTTTATTATCGCCGAAGCGATCATGTTTGTAACCTTGTTTTCTACTCGCTTTTTACTCGCTGGAACAATGAGATCTAATGAGTTAAGTCAAGGACTTGGCATTACATCTACCATCCTTATGCTGTTAGGTGCATTCACTGTTCAACGGGGATTAAAAATGATTAAATCTGGCAGATTCAAAAACACTGGGTTTTATCTTAACATAACGGCCTTGCTAGGATTGATTGTCATGCTGGTGAATGGATTTGAATGGCTGACGAGTTCAATGGATTGGGGCAGCCGATTTGGTGAGGTCTACTATATTACTACTCTATTCCATGAGCTTCATCTTTTAGGCGGGCTCATTGCTTTGGTTGCCATTGCCATTCAAGCTAATAAGAATCGTTTTACAAGCGAAAACTATTGGCCTGTAAAAGCCATTCAAGTTTACTGGATATTTGTGACGGTTGTCTGGTTATGTGTTTATATCAGTTTATATTTAATTTAACCTTTTTAGGGTGGTGTGGATCATGGATATGAACATGAATGGAATGAATACTGATCCTACTATTTTTTGGGTATTTTGGTGGCTTTTCACTTTAGCGGCTTATATTGGTTTTGCAATCTGGTGGAGCAAGGTAATTAAAGCAGTTGATAAGAAGAACGCGGAGAGGTTCGAATTGCTAAAAAAATACAGAGAGGAACAAGTAGCAAATTCAAAAAAGTAATACCCAAAAATAAGTACAGTATAACCAGACTCAAGGTTCGTCATGAGTCTGGTTTACTTTTAGTCTTTTTGTCTGTTTTTATATTCATACATACGACCTTTGTAGTATATCATTATACAAAGATGAATATGATTTATATCCTTTAGGGGGGGTTATGTCAATAAAGACCATTTTAATTGTTGATGATGAACAGCATATGCGGAACTTAATTCGTGTGTATCTTACTGAAGCGGGCTACAACTTAATAGAATCAGAGGATGGCGTACAGGCATTAAGAATTCTAAAAACATCAGATATCGATTTAATTTTGCTTGATATTATGATGCCGCATATGGATGGCTGGACGTTTTGTCAAGAAGTACGCAGACTTAGTGATGTCCCTATTATCATTTTAACAGCGAAAGAAGAAACACTTGATAAGGTAAAGGGCTTGAAATTAGGGGCAGATGATTACCTTGCAAAGCCTTTCGAAGAAATAGAATTGTTAGCTAGAATGGAAGCTCTTTTTCGTAGGGTGACTCCAAACCAATCGGCTGATATTTTTGTCTACAAAGATTTGAAAATAAATAAAGCTGAACGCCAGGTTTTTTGTCAAAATAAAATTGTGCATTGTACACCAAAGGAGTACGATCTCCTCGAAGTCCTTATTTCCAATATCGGTCATGTGTTAACGCGCGAACAATTATTGGAGAGAGTTTGGGGGTTTGATCTGGATCGTGATACTCGTACGGTCGATTCCCATATGAAAAATCTACGTGTAAAACTGCGGCATGACTGTAATAAGGCAGATGATCTTATCCATACAATTTGGGGTATTGGTTATAAATTAGGATCGTAAATAGAGCGAGTGAGTGGTTTTAGATGAGGAAAATATCATACAAATTAGGGCTTATGCTGATTAGTTTATTTATTATCCTAATGGTAACAATTGGACATGTTTTTGATACGATCTATGTACATTTTTATGTTGAACACATTGAAGATGAATTATATTTTCGAGGTCTAAGCCATGCAAATGTTCTTGCTGAATACTTAGATCAGCAAACACTGCATCATGTTGCGATGATGGAAGAAGGAGCTGAGACAGCAGTTGTTGTTGTAAATTCAAAAGGGGATATTTTAATTTCTTCTAATTGCGTGGTAGCCGATCAAAAAAAATATTTACAGCCAATTACCACGATCCACTCAACCAAAAAATTCGAAGAATCTGATTGGAAAACCCATCCTTATATTGTGACAAAATCGCCGATCATTAAGAACGATGAAATATTAGGTACAGTTATTATGTTCTCACCTACGACCCCCATCCGACAAGAAGTAAACGAAATTCATTTGGCGGTAACCATCTTTGCGATTAGTGCCATTATGATCTCCTCGTTTATTATTTTACTTTTTTCAAAACAAATTACCCAACCATTAATAAGAATCAAAAGGATGTCACAACAGATTGCCAAAGGGAATTATTGTGTTCAATTGCCTGTAAAAGGAAATGACGAAATTACTGATTTAACGAATGCGATTAATTCGATGGCAAGTGAATTGCTACGATATGAGACAACTCGAAACGAATTTTTAAGCAATATATCACATGAATTGAAAACACCCCTTATGTATATAAAGGGGTATGCTGATTTGCTTCTTCAAGATCGGATTCGCAATCCTGAAGAAAGAAATAATTATTTAACGATTATCTCTGATGAAACTTTGAGGGTCCAACATCTTGTAAAGGATTTATTGGATCTAACAAAATACAGAGAAGGTAAGATATTTCTTAATAAGAAGAAAATCAATATTGTAACTTTTATAAAAGAAATTGTTTATCGCACCCAATATGAAATGGAAAAGAAGGGAATTACTTGTCAGTATAACAGTAATTTGCAAGAAGTCAGCTGCATGATTGATCCTGAGCGAATGGAACAAGTATTAATGAATTTGCTAGAAAATGCAAAAACATATACTCCTGAAAATGGAGAAATTTCCGTTAGAGTTTATGAAGGAAGTACTTCTATTATTATTGAAATTGAAGATAATGGCATCGGTATACCCGGAAGACGAGCTCCTCCGAATCTGGGAAAGATTTTATCGGGTTGAAAAATCTCGCTCCCGTAATTATGGGGGGACTGGCTTAGGCCTGCCCATTGCTAAAGAAATTATCGAGCTTCATGGCGGTCATATCGACGTATCTAGCGTGGAAAATCAAGGGACCGTATTTAGAATCCATTTGCCAATCTAGCGGCGAGCAAAACAGAGCAACCATCACTAGTTGCTCTGTTAACTAACTTGAGATAAAAGTTCTTTGATTTTTATAACCACAGCATTTGGACTAAATGGTTTTGAAATAAACTCATTTGCTCCTAAATCAAATCCTCGTTTTAAGTCCTCAGATTCACACTTGGCTGAAAGCATAATCACAGGTGTGTTTTTCACCGTTCTTAGATCTTCAAGAACCTGGTAACCATCTTTTCCAGGCATTAACACATCTAAAATAATCAGATCATAATCTTCTTTTAGGGCTCTATCTAATCCTTCATTCCCATTTTCAGCAACGATGACCTGAAACGATTCCCGTTCTAAATATATACGTAGTAAATTACCAATCCTAATCTCATCATCCACAATTAGAATCTTCAAATCTAGCCATACCCCCGTATTCATAGATGTTCTATGTCTAATTTTAACATATCTGAGGGGTTATCACTATGAAGATGGTGAAAATATATTTATAGAAAATGAGAGGACTTTAAAAGAATTATTTATATTTCAGATTGTTTACACTGTTTAAACCCATTATCTGTAACATAATCAGCTTTGGACCAAATATTCAATTGGTTGTTTTTAGCGATCGTCTGGGCACTGATGAATGGAATGGTGTATTTATAGCGTTGTTGGTCATTAGCGGAAACTCGCGCCAGTCCTTCTTTTAATAATGTTTCTTGAATAGAAGTACCATTAACAAAAACATATGCTAATAAGCGGCCATCTTTATCGGTATTGCTTTTACCAAATTCAAATTCAATAGTCACGTTTCCAGAGTGCACGAGCTGTTTGTTCCTCTTAGTAGCATCCATCGCATAGGGCTGCCCACAGCCTTTTGATTTTTTCTCCTTCGGTGTGTCAACCATTAAATACCTAACAGTTTCTTCTTTGCCATTATAAATCACTTTAATGGTATTCCCGTCCAATGTTTCCGTGACAATGACAGGATATTGTTGAGCATTTGCTGATGCACCAGGGATATTACAAATAGTTCCCGGTTGTGTTGTTTGTTGAGTAGTTTCCACTTGTTTAGGAATCGTTTGTTCTTTCGCATTTTTAGGTGCATTTGAAGTTGCAGAGATAACTGTGACTTCGGATTTATTCGTTGTTTTGGTTTCACTTTTTTGGTTACATGCTGCCAGTACAAATAGAAGAATAGCAGCTGAAAAAAACTTTATAAAACGCACCATTTCAATTCTCCTTCTTTATTTCAGTTGATGATTTCTTAAAGAATAATTAATAATATTATAGAGGAAAAAATTGAAAAATAGGGATAAATTTTTGAAATTATAGAAAATTTAGTCTATTAAAGCTGATTGGATGATTAAGCGGCAATCCAATTGGATGATTACAATCGAAGTTTTTTGATTTATCATATAAGTATCATCTAAAAAAGGGAGTGGTAAGTAAAATGAGAGTTGGTTTCATTGGTTTAGGTACCATGGGATTAGATGCAGAGGATATGAGTGCTGTTATTAAGTGCTATGAAGAATGGGCAGGAATTACGGTCGAAAAAATAGAAAGATAAACAAATAAAAAAATCCCCTCATTATATCTTGCGCCTAAAATGAGGGGGTTTTTTTATGATATATATTCATGGAGGTTTGAATGAACAAATTTAAATTTGCCGTTAATCTATCAACCATCTTTACAGAAGTTCCTTTTTTGGAACGCTTCAAGAAAGCCCGAGAATTTGGCTTTTCTTTTGTTGAATGTCAATTTCCCTATGATTATTCGATTGAAGAGATACAGCAGGAACTGAAGCAGCATCAATTAGAAATGGTGTTAATCAATTTGCCACCCGGGAATTGGGCAAAAGGAGATCGGGGAATTGCTGCAGATCTAACTAGAATAGAAGAATTTAAAGAATCGGTTATGCAAGGAATCCACTATGCGAGAGCATTAAATGTTTCAAAAATTCATTGTATGGCGGGGATTGTTTCGGGAGCAGATCCAAAAGCAGTATATATTGAAAATCTTCAATTTGCTGGAACTGAAT
Source organism: Neobacillus sp. PS3-12 (assembly GCF_030915385.1). Classification (GTDB taxonomy): domain Bacteria; phylum Bacillota; class Bacilli; order Bacillales; family Cytobacillaceae; genus JAEVLT01. The sequence goes on from NZ_CP133268.1 coordinate 5,044,938, forward strand.
TGGCAAAACATGGGCTGACTCTTTTGATAGAACCAATAAATCCATTGGACATGCCTGGTTATTATTTAACCAATATCTATCAAGCATCCGAGATTCTAAAGGCTGTCAATTTACCAAATGTAAAGCTGCAATTTGATTTTTATCATATAGAGAAGGTGCATGGACAATCTCTTTCTATCTATCAAGAATATGCTGATATTGTTGGACATGTTCAAATTGCGGACCATCCGGGACGTCACCAGCCGGGAACCGAGGAGATGGACTACCAACAAATTCTCCAAAACTTAAATTATAAATACGAAGGTTATATCGGATTGGAATATATTCCACAGGGAAAAAGCGAAGAAAGTTTTGAATGGTTTTCCCCGGATGAAAGGAGAATGTAGAGTGAACATTGGATTTATCGGAACTGGTGTGATGGGTTCTCGTATGGTAAAAAGATTACTTGAGCAGGGGTATCAAGTTCGACTATTTAATCGCACCAAGGAAAAAGCAAAAGCGCTAGAAGGGGATGGAGCGTTATTTTCAGATTCTGTTTCTTTGCTCGCTGCTAGTTGCGACATTATTTTTACCTGTTTATCCATGCCAGACGATGTAATGAAAGTATATCTGGGCAGCTCAGGGATTCTCGAGCATGCCCGTCAAGGAACAATTTGTATTGATTTAACATCGGTAAGTGCCGAAACAAGCAAATCCATTTTTCAACAGGCAAGAATAAAAGAAATTCATTATTTAGATTCACCAGTTAGTGGGGGTCCTGAAGGAGCAGAAGCAGGGTCTTTAACCATTATGGTTGGCGGGGAGAAAGATATATTCGAAAAAATAGTACCTATATTAAACGTTCTTGGAAAAACGATTGAATATCTCGGCCCGTCCGGCTCAGGAAGCATTGCTAAACTCATTAATCAATATCTTGTTGCTGTTCATTCACTTGCCGCTTCAGAGGCAATGGTTACAGGGGCTAGGTTCGGGCTCGATCCAGAACAGCTTTTTACTATTTTAAAAGTTAGTTATGGAGACAGCCGAATTTTAAGAAGGCATATGGAGCAATATGTGTTTGATCGGGAATTCACGCCTGGCGGAGCCGTGAAATATGTACATAAAGACGTTCGATTGGCGAATCAGCTATTACAAGAGGCAGGTCTTACACATTTCTTGGGGCAAATGGCAGAACAAGCTTTCCAAAATGCTGCAGATAAAGATTTAAATGATTTAGATATGTCCGCAGTCATTATTCCATTAGAAGAAGAATGCAAAGTGATAGTTAGGAAAAAAGATTAAACAAATATATTGAAAAATTTTTTAGTTATTGTACAATAGTGTATGAGGACAATGAACAAATGTCTTTCTAACATGTAAATTCAATTGAATAATGTGCGATGATTGCTGTGGGTCAAACTATAGCAGGAGCAGTTTCTGGAGAGACCGCAAATAATTGCGGCGCCGAAGGGTTCACAATCTCAGGCAAAAGGACAGAAGAGTAACAAAAAGCTTTTTTTGCTATTCTGTCATTTTGAGATTGGAGATAATCCAATCTCTTTTTATTTGGATTTAGTTTTTGTTCAACGTTTCACAAATATCGTATCACAATCAAAACAAAAAATTATGGGGGGATTTAAAATGGCAGAACAAGAGTTAAAGAGAGATCTGAAAAATAGGCATGTACAATTGATCGCAATTGGCGGCACAATTGGTACTGGTTTATTTTTAGGATCGGGTAGAGCGATCCAACAAGCTGGGCCATCTATTATTTTCGCCTACTTAATAGTAGGGATTGCCGTGTTTTTCGTCATGAGGGCATTAGGTGAGTTGCTGTTATCAAATGCGGGTTATCAATCGTTTACAGACTTTGCTGTCGATTATATCGGACCATGGGCAGGGTATGTAACAGGATGGACGTATTGGTTTTGCTGGATCATGACTGCGATGGCGGATATTATTGCAGTTGGTGTCTATGTTCGCTATTGGTTTAACATTCCGCAGTGGGTACCTGCTATTGTTTGTTTAGTATTATTATTGGGCTTAAATTTATTGACAGTTAAGTTATTCGGAGAGTTAGAGTTTTGGTTTGCTTTAATTAAAGTTATTACAATTCTTGCTTTAATCGCAATTGGAATTATTTTATTAATCATGGGATTTAAAACAAATTCAGGAACCGTTTCTGTCAAAAATCTGTGGCAACATGGCGGCCTTTTTCCGCATGGGATTTCCGGCTTTTTCTTATCATTTCAAATGGTCGTCTTTGCATTTGTCGGTGTTGAACTAGTGGGTGTTTCAGCAGCGGAAACTTCTAATCCACAAAAAAATATTCCTTCTGCCATTAATAAAATTCCTTTGAGAATTCTCTTTTTCTATGTAGGAGCACTCATCGCTCTCTTATGCATCAATCCATGGAATCAGTTGAATGCATCGGCAAGTCCGTTTGTAAAGACTTTTAGTTTAGTAGGTATTCCGATCGCTGCTGGCATTATCAATTTTGTCGTGTTAACCTCTGCCGCTTCAGCTTGTAATAGCGGTCTGTTTTCAACAAGCAGAATTCTTTATAATTTAAGCAGTCATAACGAGGGACATGCGAGCCTAGCTAAGTTAAATAAAAACCATGTACCTGGCAATGCCTTAGTCACTTCAGCGATCGTCCTTACTGGGGGGGCATTGTTAAGCAAAATTATTCCAGGACAAGCATTTGGGATTGTTACAACGATTAGTGCGATTTGTTTTATCTGGGTTTGGAGCATTATCCTAATTTCACATATCCGTTATAAGAAATCTCGGCCAGATTTGCATAAAAAATCGATTTTTAAAGCGCCATTAACACCCTTTGTGAATTATGCAGTGCTATTCCTGTTTGCCGTTATTCTTGTCATTATGTTAATTGCACAAGAAACGCGTACAGCGTTATTAATGACACCATTGTGGTTTATCCTTCTGTTTGTCTTGTATTCATTTAGAAAGAAGAGAGAAGAAGTCAAGCAAATATCAGCTTAAATAAAAAATAGCCTCAAAACTGAGGCTATTTTTTATTGACTTGACGACCGCTTTTTTTCTGACTTTGAGATTTGGTATTTCCGATCTGAAATTCATTTCCTAACTCAACATCATTTCTTTTATCCTGCTTTTCAATTTGTTCCCTCGTTTGATCTTTATTTTGTCTTCCCTGCTTAGACATTTTCCCATCTCGCTTTCGTCTTTTATCGTTTTTTAATATACCCAAATAAAGAGAAAAAACGTATGTAGGAGATCAAGTTTTTGAAGAAAGATTCCTCCATTTTTTGTGCAAAAAATGGCGAAAATTGAGAAAAGATGCGAAATCAAAACTTTATCTTGTTAAAACATATGAAAATCTATATATTTGAATTATTGAATATTGGAAAATAAAGATATATAGGGGAGATTGTATGGAAGGGTTAGCAAAGCAACTGTTTGAGTTATCATTATGGCTTTTCCTAATTGGTGCACTTGGCGGCATTAGTTTAAGCGGTAAAGCTAAATGGGCAAACTACATCTCACATGGCAGTTCTTTCTTTGGAGGATTACTAGGTGCGATTTCTGCCATATTCATTTTATTAACAAACCAACCGATCTCAATTACAGCTTGGACTATTATTTCTGACATAGTGTTGAGGTTTCGGGTTGATTCGCTGTCAGCATTCTTTTTACTTGTCATCTCAATTGGAGCAGTCACAGTATCCATTTATTCAATTGGGTATGTCACAGAATATTACGAAAAAAAACCTGTTGGACTTTTAGGCGGGGGCTTAAATATTTTTTTATTATCAATGGTCGCTGTTGTGACAGTTGACAATAGCCTTACCTTCCTCATTTCTTGGGAACTAATGTCAATCGTTTCCTTTTTTTAGTGATGTTTGAACATGAAAAACAAGAAATCAGAAGTGCAGGATATGTTTATGTAGTCATGACACACTTTGGGACCTTGTTTATTATTCTTTCCTTTTTGACACTTTTTTTCTTTACAAAAAGCATAGATTTTCATGGGTTCGCACAAGCAGGGCATCGCTTGCCAGATTCAGTCAAGAATATCATCTTTCTTATGTCCTTAATTGGTTTTGGAACAAAGGCAGGTATGGTCCCGCTTCATGTGTGGCTGCCGAGGGCGCATCCGGCGGCACCAAGCCATGTGTCCGCACTCATGTCTGCTGTCATGATAAAAACGGCTGTCTATGGATTGCTTCGCATCATTTATGACTTTTTAGGGGCAGGCAACTCATGGTGGGGAGCAGTACTTGTCGCTTTTGGGGTAATATCTGCATTACTGGGCATTTTATTTGGTTTGGCAGAAAATGATATAAAACGATTCCTAGCCTATAGCAGCGCCGAAAATATGGGAATTATTTTTATCGGCTTAGGATGTTCGCTATTATTTTATTCTTATCATCAGCCGCTCTTAGGTGCATTAGCGTTAACAGCCCTTTTGTATCATGTATTGAACCATGCTGTATTTAAAGGGCTGTTATTTATGGGTGCAGGATCGATTTTATATTCGACACATACAAAAAATATCAATCAACTTGGCGGCTTAATACGAAAAATGCCTTGGACGGCTGCTTTCTTTTTAATTGGCGGTATGGCTTTGGCATCACTTCCGCCATTAAATGGGTTTATCAGTGAGTGGGCTACCATCCAATCTCTTTTACATCTGTCTTTTTCGATTGAGAATCCTGTCTGGAAGGTTTTAGGCGGTTTGGCTGCGGCCTTACTTGGATTGGCGGGTGCGTTTGTCGCTGGTGGCGTTGTTAAGAATTTTGGGACAGCGTTTCTTGGAATGGCAAGGACTTCACATGCTGAACTGGTAAAAGAAGTACCAGTTTCAATGCGGATCGGAATGATGATTTTGAGCATTGGTACGTTTGTCTTAGGTGTATGGCCGGGTGCCGTATTGCGTATTACAAAAGGAATTACTGAAGGATATTTTCATCAATCCTTAACAGGAAGTGCCATTCTGTATGTTCCATATAAAAAATCTGTTGAATCAATATCCCTCTTTGGTGTAGTCATTATTTTCGCCTTTATATTAGGATTCTTAATTCTCGGTTTACGGTTATGGGTTGGGCGCAGCAGAAATCATTATGACGAAACATGGAATTGTGGAACACCGCTGCAACCAACGATGGGATATACGGGTACGTCCTTTTCTCATCCGGTATTAATGATTTTCAAAAAGCTGTACAAAAACAACCGCACTGTTGATGTTTATGGTGAATATCGTTATTTTCCCAAAAAGATTCGTCACAGTTTACAAAACAGTTCATTGATTGAATCCAATTTATATCGCCCGATTATTGGAATCACTGTGTTTCTTTCAAAACGGTTTAGAGCTATTCAAAATGGAAATCTACAAAGCTATTTAGCTTATATGGTTATTACGTTAATCTTGTTATTACTTTTGATAAGGTAGGTGAGGCAAATGGGATGGACAATCGCTAGGGTGTTATTACAAACGGTTATCATCGTCTGTATTGCCCCTTTTATTCAAGGGATTATCAAAAAGACAAAAGCTCGGTTGCAAAATCGGATCGGTCCGAGTATTTTTCAGCCTTATTATGATTTGGTCAAGTATATGAAGAAAGATGCTGTCCTATCGAGTAATTCTTCATGGCTGACTATCATTACGCCTTATATCGTGTTTACTTCTATTGTAACTGCGGGAATTTTTATCCCAACGTATATGGCTTCTGCTGGTTTTTCCTTTATGGGTGATATTATCCTGATCATTTATTTATTTGGAGTTGCCCGTTTTTTCACCGCACTTACTGCACTAGATGCAGGTGGAGCTTTCGGGGGCATGGGTTCGAGCAGGGAAATGGCCATTTCAGCGATAACAGAACCTGCTTTGTTGTTGGCCATGTTTGCTGTCCTGTTATCAAGTGGGACGACAAAATTGCAGACACTCATTTTATCTTTTCTTAATCACGGAACAATTTGGTTTCATCCATCATATGGCATTGCCTTTTTAGCGATGATCATCGTTTTGATTTCAGAAACAGGCAGGATTCCTGTTGATAACCCCGATACGCATTTGGAACTAACGATGATTCATGAAGGCATGCTATTGGAGTATTCAGGACGATATTTAGGGTTGATGTTATGGGCTTCACAAATCAAGCAAGTATTACTTTTCAGCCTGTTTATCAATTTGTTTTTTCCATGGGGAATAGCAGTCGATGGAAACATCGCCGCTTTATTCGTTTCGTTCCTTTGTTATGTATTAAAGTTGGCTCTTCTTGGAATCCTGCTTGCTTTTATCGAAACAATGTATGCAAAAATCCGTCTATTTAAGGTTCCAAGATTACTAGGGGCGTCTATGTTTCTATCATTAATTGCCATTTTGATTAGGGTTTTTGAATAAAAGGAGTGTTTGAAAAATGGATCAATGGATTGCCATGTTACTCTTGCTAAGTGCCTTTTGGCTGTTACTGATTCGAAAAATAAGCGACACTGTGCCGATATTAGTCTTTCAATCATTCATTCTTGCTTTAACAGCAGGTTTTTTGTGGTATGAAACAGGACTTTCCCATCTTTTGGTGGCGGCATTACTAACGTTGATCGTCAAAGCTGCGATTATTCCATATGTTTTGCATTATACGTTAAAAAAAATTGATGCTACTCGGGAGATAGAACGAATTACACCAAAATATACATCCCTTTTAATTGCAATCCTTCTTTCGGTGGCAGGGTTTTACATTACGTCACGTCTACATCTGCCAAGTACTGAATTTGGGGAACCGTATCTTCCGATTTCCATCGTGCTCGTTTTTCTCGGAACATTTATTATGATTGATCATAAAAAAGCACTCATGCAGGGTGTAGGTTTAATAACAATTGAAAACGGATTGTTTTTAGTGGCACTATCGATTAGCTATGGAATGCCGATGATGGTCGAATTTGGGATTTTCTTTGACATGCTGGTTACGGTGATCATTATTGGTATTCTTTCCTATCGGATTCACTTGGCATTTGAAAGTTTAAATATAGAAAATATGCGGAAATTGAAGGGATGATTTTTCTTGGGAGAGGTTTTGTTGCTGTTAATTATTCCTCTGATTACAGCGGTACTATCTTGGAGAATAAAGAGCCATCACCTAGGTGAGAAACTCCAAGTATTTGGTTCATTACTGAATGTTTTTGTTTGTCTAGCCATTATAAAACAAGTATTTTTTCATGGACCTATGATCGGCTGGAACGATTTTGTCTATATTGATGCGCTTAGTGCCTTTAATGTCATGATTATTGTATTAGTTAGCTTTACTGCCTCTTTGTATTCAATTGGCTATATCGGCAACGAAGCAAAAGAAGGGATTATTTCAGAAAGAAAGGTCCGTCATTATTACTTGTGGTTTCATCTTTTCATCGCTACGATGCTGGCTGTCAGCATCACTAACAACTTTGGCTTTTTGTGGGTAGGGATCGAGTTAACGACATTAATATCAGCGCTTTTGGTCGCTTTTTATAAAAACGGCACATCATTGGAAGCAGCATGGAAATATTTAATTATGGGAAGTGTTGGGATTGCTTTTGCCTTATTAGGAATTATTTTTCTCAATTTGTCTGGAGCCGAAGTGCTTGGAGAAAGTGCCAAGTCGTTGAATTGGAGCGAGTTAATTCATTCTGCTGCAAAGCTAAACCCAGAGTGGACACTAACTGCCTTTATTTTTGTGTTAGTTGGTTTTGGCACGAAAGCAGGACTCGCTCCGATGCATTTTTGGCTGCCGGATGCCCACAGTCAAGCACCATCACCTGTTAGTGCAGTATTGTCAGGAGTTCTGTTGAATACTGCACTCTATGGAATCTTGCGAATCTATACCATTGTCAATATAACTCTTGATGGAAAAGCGGCAGCCTATCTGATTTTTTTCGGTTTGTTTTCAATCGCAGTTTCGGTGCCGTTTATGTTAGTTCAGCATGACGTCAAACGGATGCTGGCATACTCGAGTGTTGAACATATTGGGATTATTACCCTTGGTGTAGGAATTGGGGGACCACTTGGTCTTTATGGAGCGGTACTTCATATGTTCAATCATTCCATGGCAAAATCGTTATTGTTTTTTTCGGCAGGAAATATCAATCAAAAATACCATTCTAAACGGATGGACCGTATTTCCGGTTGTTAAAAGTTATGCCGGTTACAGGGATTATTTTTTTACTTGCTAGTTTTGCGATCACAGGCGCACCGCCATTAAATGTATTTATTAGCGAGTTTACGATTATGATGGCCGGTTTTCGCAGCGGGCATATCATTGTAACAGTGTTATTCCTCTTGTTCGTTGTCCTTATTTTTTCAGGGATCATGTTTTATGTCGTTCGTATGGTGTTTGGCGAGGCACCGGCAAAGTTAGAAAAAAAAGAAATCAGCATCTATTCAACGGCCGCCCTTTTTATTCCGCTTATCGTCGTTGTGGTTTTTGGATTATACGTCCCGCCATTTTTTAAAGAAATGATTCAGCAAGTTTCGATTGTGCTGCAAGGGGTGAAATGATTATGGAAAAAACAAAGAAACAATGGTTAGCAAGACTAAAACAGCAATTAGGCAACAAAATCATTTTTTCGGAAGAAAACGGTGCTCAAGAGACAATCCTTCACATTGAAAAAAATAATCTTTCGGAGGTATGTCTATTCCTTCACGATGAAAAACAAGGGCGTTTGTTTACAATGGTTGGCAGTGATGAGCGCGAGATGAATGGCAACTTTGCTTTGTATTATGTCTTTACCTTTGATTCATTAAACCATCTTGTCACAGTAAAAGCTCTAGTTGATCCTTTTGATTTGACCTTTCCTTCGGTGACGCTGGTTTTACCGGCGGCGAATTGGTATGAAAGGGAAGTAAGGGATTTATTAGGGCTAAGACCTCAGGGACATCCAGACCCTCGTCCGCTCGTTTTGCACGGAGATTGGCCAGAAGATCTTCATCCCTTACAAAAAGATTTTCCGCTTGAACAGCAGGTGCCGCGTGTAAAGAGCAGAGAGGTGTTTATGCCATACGATAGTGAAGATGTAACAGTGGTGCCGGTTGGTCCGATTCATGCCGGGATCATTGAGCCTGGACATTTCCGCTTTGGAACGGTAGGGGACACCATTTTACACTTAGATGCGCGGTTATTTTTTACTCATCGAGGTTTAGAAAAAGCAAGTGAAGGCATGCCCCTAAGAAAGGCATTATTCTTAGCTGAGCGGATATGCGGGGTATGTGCCCTATCACATAGTGTTTCCTTTGCCCAAGCGGTTGAACGGGCAGGGGATGTGAAGATTCCTCCACGGGCTAAATATTTACGAACACTATTTTTAGAATTAGAACGATTATATAACCATATTGGTGATGTTGGAAATATTTGCGCAGGGTTTGGATTCCAAGTTGGTGTTAGCCAAGGGGCACGTTTAAAAGAAGAATTGCAGCAATTAAATGAAAGAATCACAGGTCACCGTTATTTACGGGGAGTGGTAAGTCTTGGCGGTATGAGGATTGATATCACACCTCAAGACTGTGAAGAGATTGCAAAAAAACTACAATATATAAAGAAAGAGTTTTCGGAAGTGGTCAATCTTTTGTTGACCCATGATATTGCGATTAATCGAATGACAAATTCAGGGATTCTTCGATTGCAGCATGCAAACGATTTAGAAGTTGTAGGTGTGGCAGCAAGAGCATCAGGAAGACAAATCGATATCCGAAAGAATCAGCCTTATGCTGCTTATGATCAAGTTCAGTTCCAAGTTTCGGTTTTTCCAGAAGGCGATGTACTTTCGAGAATTCGCATTAGGATCGAAGAAGTATACCAATCACTTTCCATAATCGAACAAGTGTTAAATCAATTGCCGGATGGAGATATTCAAGTGGGGATTCCAAAACTGACTCCTTATCGTTATGCAATGGGATGGTGTGAATCACCCCGTGGGGAAACGGTCCATTGGGTCATGATAGGACCCAATAATACAGTCTATCGGTATCGTGTCCGTTCGGCAACTTATAGCAACTGGCCGGCAGTGCCATTAACAATGGAAGGAAATATTGTACCTGACTTTCCATTAATCAATAAAAGTTTTGAATTATGTTATGCGTGCTGTGATCGATAGGAGGGAAAACAGTGTTTGATCTGATTAGAAAAATTTTGCAGACAAAGACCGTCACCAAAACACATTTATTCGACGAGGCACCGCAACGCTATCAAGGAAAGCCAATTTTCACTACGAATGAATGTACTGGCTGTGAATCCTGTGTTACTGAGTGTCCCGCAAATGCAATCGAGATTCATAAAACTGGAAGTTCAATCACTCTTTCGTTATCCAATGCAAATTGTATTTTTTGCGGTATATGTGCGGAGCAGTGTGAAACAAAAATGATTCAAGTAACAAATGAATACAGACTAGCAACAAGAGATAAGGAAACTTTAACTAGCACGATCACAATCCCAATCAAAACAACAGAACTGTTAACAACAGGTAAGGGGGGATGAAGAAATGAAAACCGATTTAGAGGAAAAAAATTTAGGCTGGAAATTGCAAAAAAGAATAAAATCAGTCTTGGGACATTCACTTCATATTCGCCATGTTGATTCTGGTTCATGCAATGGCTGTGATTTTGAAATGAATGCCTTAAGCAATCCGTACTATGATATTCAGCGCTTTGGGGTCGATTTCGTTGCCTCCCCCCGCCATGCAGATATGCTGATGGTAACAGGTGGTGTAACAAGACATTTAGAACAAGCGTTGCTTAAAACATATCATGCTGCTTCATATCCTAAAATGGTTGTAGCAATTGGAGCTTGTGCAATTGGTGGTGGAATGATCGGCAGCACTTACGCCAATTATGGCGGGGTCGACAAGATTGTCCCTGTTTATGTCTATGTCCCAGGCTGTCCGCCAAGACCAGAAGCAATCATTGAAGGTATTTTGCTTTCCCTGGACCGTTATGAAGAATTAGTAAGAAAAGGAGAGTAGATACGTTTGAATTTAGAATTGGCACAGTTTAAAGCTGATTTTTTTAAGGCATTAAGTCACCCTTTACGAATTCGTATTTTAGAATTATTGTGTGACGGAGATAAAAACGTCAATGAATTACAAATATTGATTGGGAGTGAAGGGTCGGCAGTTTCCCAACAATTGGCAATTTTACGGAGTAAAAATATTGTATACGGAACAAAAGACGGAAACCGAGTGGTGTATTCGCTAAGTGATCCAATGATAAAAGAGCTCCTGTCCATTACGCGGCAAATTTTTAACAATCACTTAATTGATACAATCTCCATGTTAGATAAGATTCATAATGAAATAGAGTAAAAGTTCCCGCTTTGGGGACTTTTATTAAGGATAATCTTGACAGAATCTTTTTTAATTAGTAACATAAGAACAGTAAATAAATATTTAATTAATTTCTATTCTAAATAGATTGCTTTAGCACATAGTTAATAATTTGTTATTGGTTATATGAAAAAGTAAATCTATGGGTATAGGAATCTGAAATTCTAAAGAGAAGAATATATTTCCTTATTCTTAAGGTAAATCCAATAAGGTAGACTATTTAAATAACCATAAAAGGTTCGTTAAAAGTAAACCGACAATTTTTTAAAGTTTAATGGCATTAAAAATGCCCATTGAGCTTAAAAATTGTCGGTTTTTTGTTTTATAAAAAGATTTGCTAGAGAGGGTCGTTATGTAATGAAGGGAAGCGTTAAGAGCCAAAAAAACTTCGGATTTGTCCATATTTGTCAGCGGGGTGAAGCTAGATGCTAGATTTCTTATCAATTATATATTTTATTCTCTTAACTGCATCTGTACTAAGTGGTTTCATCTTGTTATCTAGAAGAATCCCGTTAAGTTTTGTTCGGATTCATATCGGTATCATTTCGTTACCGCCGATCGCCGCCTTGTTGTCACTTGTTTTGCACAAGGGGAGTTTGATTATTGGACCTTTGCGTCTAGATTCATTATCGTGGCTGGTATCAATTTTTGTCCTTTTAATTGGTTTAATCGTGCAAAAATATTCTGTTCGATACCTTTACGGGGATCGTTCTTATCGAAAATATTTTACGTTGCTAACCATCACGACTGTTGCGGATGCATTAACTTGGCTATGCGATGATGTAAGATGGTTAATCGTTTGCTGGGGTGTAACACTCTTTGGACTGACATTACTAATAAGAGTAAAAAAGGAGTGGCAGGTTGCTTTAAACGCATCAAAGTTTTCTGGCAGATTGTTTTTGCTAAGCTGGCTGCTTTTATTGGCAGCGTTCATCTTAGTTTCGCAAGCGACAGGACACTGGCAGTTGTCACATTCCATGGCCCAAAACAGTCTAAGTCAAATTGATTCAAGGAACAAAACTTTTTTCAATCTTTTGCTAATTGTTGCTGTCATGATTCCCGCAGCGCAATGGCCGTTTCAACGGTGGTTATTAGACTCGGCTGTCACACCGACCCCTGTTTCTGCAGTCATGCATGCGGGGATCGTAAACGCAGGAGCTATGATGTTGACTCGTTTTGCTCCACTTTTTAACGGCGACAAAGCACAGATTGTTCTCCTTGTTGTATCTGGTATTTCAGTATTGCTCGGGACTGGAATCATGTTAGTGCACGTTGATTATAAACGGCAGCTTGTAGGATCTACGATTGCACAGATGGGGTTTATGTTGATCCAGTGTGCCTTAGGAGCCTACTCAGCAGCGATTATTCATGCTGTATTACATGGGTTTTTCAAATCAAGTCTTTTTCTACAAGCTGGATCGGCGATCCATCATAAAGAGGTAAGTGCTCGGCCAGCCAATACATCGACTTTATTATGGAAGGCTGCCGGTGGAGTTTTAGGGCTTGTAGTCGGAATTTGTTATTGGCTGACATCTCCTGGTATGGGTTATTCATTGATCAGCACAATAACCCTTGGGTGGTCTGTTTCATTAGCATGGACACAACTTGTGGCTTTTGGAAGTGGAAGAATGGGAAAAGTTGTAGGATTTTTCCTTTTAGCAGGTGGTGCTGTCGTTTATCAGATGATCCATTCTGCCTTTTCTGGAATGTTGGAAGAAGCTGTTCATGTGGGAGTACAACCATATGCACCGGCTGCAACTTTGTTTTTGTTTGTTTTGCTGTTAGGAAGTACTTTCGTTATTTGGTTAGCACATCATCGTACGTCAAGATTCATCACAATTATTTATCTTTGGTTTGTACGTTTGGGTGAACCAAAAGACAAGTCATTTGAAAGCCATCCCAGGTATCTTACCAAAAACCTATCTCAAGGAGGTCATTTAAGATGAATACATTAGCGAAAACGTTAAATTGGGAGAAGAAGCATGATGAACTTGAACTTAATATTCATGATCTGGTGAAAACGGCAAGCAAAGTTATTGCACCACTTGGTCCGATCAACACGTTCGCTGCACGTAACCCTTGGGCAGGTTTGGAAGGGCAGCCATTTGAGAGTGTTGCCCGAAGATTAAAAGATACATGTGATCTAGATATTTATCCTAATGATGTTATCTTAAAAGCTGCTTGGAAGCATGGAGAGATTGACCAGTCCTTTTTGGAAAAAGGACTTCATAACTGGCTCAGTTCACAGAATATCGATTTACCTTTTGATGTTGCTGAAAGGTTCTGCAAGAATGCTCTTTTAAAGGGAGAGCCACACCAAAACCAGGAATCAGAAGTAAAAAGTTTGGCAAAAAAATTAAGCCGATTTACAATGATGACTGTAAAAAAACATTCTGTACAAACTTATAGTCAACGGTTATCGTTAAACAACGAACTTGATCGTCATATTATCAAGTGGTGTAAATTATTTTTAGATGAATCACAAGCAGTATGGTCAATGCCAAATCGTGATAAAGGTTTTTATCATGCATGGAGGGATCTTGTGTCATCTGATCCTGCTCTTAACAAAAAAGTAAGGAAGCAACTTAAAGATTTGCCGAAAGAATCGGAGCATGCTTTAAAAACAGCATTATTGGCATTAGAAGTTCCATATTCAGAGATTCAGGGATATCTAGAAGCACATTTGCTCTCCTTGCCGGGATGGGCAGGAACAATGCTTTGGCGCTCAGAGAGATCAACGCTAGAAGACTCATATGTCCTTGACTATTTGGCAGTACGAATAACAATGGAATATGCCTTAATCCAATCTTATCCTCCCATAACTGATGATAAAAATGATAAAGTACCTTTAGAACAATTGATTCTAATGTGGGCCAATTTTGGGGAGCTACCAATTACTCAATGGTCACAATTAACCAGCTCTGAGCAAAAAGCTCGATTGACCCTTGCCTACCGCTTTGATCAGATTCTCCGTAATCAACTATGGCTTGAGGCCTGGGAAAAAACATATGAAGATCAACTAAAAGGGAGAATCCTGTCAAAGCAGCAGCCAAGAGTGGCAATTTCCCCCAAAAAGTATTTGGCACAATTTGTTTTTTGTATTGATGTTCGCTCAGAACCGTTCCGTCGCCAACTTGAAAATGCGGGACCGTTTGAAACATATGGTGCAGCTGGCTTTTTTGGACTGCCAATTGAAACTTGTGAGCTGGGGAGCATGCATTCACATGATTCTTTGCCTGTTATGTTTAAACCAAAACATATCGTAAAAGAAACATCAACAGTACAAGAATATAGACAATATCAACAGCGAAAGCAAACAGCGAATTCATTGGGATCGACGTTTCACACAATGAAACATAATTTGCTGTCAAGTCTTGTACTGCCGGAGATAAGTGGTCCTTGGCTCAGTATTCAGACATTGGCTCGCAGTTTTGTTCCAAGAAGTTTTGGAACCTCATTTCGGAAACTCAGCGAAACATGGCTCCAAAAACCATTAACGAAACTATCGCTCGACCATAATCTCCCATCAGACACAGAATTAGCTGTCGGTTTTACTGAGAAAGAGAAAATCGAATATGTTCGCCAATCTCTAACAACAATGGGACTAACTGATCGTTTTAGTCCATTAGTGGTGTTTTGCGGGCATGGAAGCCACAGCACCAATAATCCATATAAGTCAGCGCTTGACTGCGGGGCTTGTGGAGGGGCTTCAGGTGCCTATAATGCGCGGGTACTCGCATCATTGTGTAATCTTCCTAAAGTGAGGAAGGGACTTTCAGAAGAGGGAATTTTCATTCCAGAGGAAACAGTCTTCGCTGCTGCCGAACATGTTACGACACTTGATGAATTACATTGGGTTTATGTGCCTGAACTTTCAAAAGACGCAAAAGAAGCATTCGATATGGTCAAAGATGCAATGCCAAATGTTAGTCGAAAGACAAATTCTGAAAGAGTGAAGCAATTACCAAACCCCCGCCCGTTTTCACAAGATCCAAAAAGGACGGCGCAACTTTTGGCAGAAGATTGGAGTGAAATTCGGCCTGAATGGGGGTTGGCTCGAAATGCAGCTTTTATCATTGGAGAACGCAGGCTTAGTCAAGAATGTAATTTAGAGGGGAGAGTTTTTCTCCAAAATTATAGCTGGAGGAAGGATAAGAACGGGATTTTATTATCAAACATCATTAATGGACCTGCCACTGTTGCCCAATGGATTAACTTGCAATATTATGCATCGACTGTTGCCCCTCATTACTATGGCAGCGGAAATAAAGCAACACAAACTGTATCAGCAGGAATCGGAGTTATGCAGGGAAACGCCAGTGATTTACTGCCTGGACTTCCTTGGCAGTCAGTGATGCAATCAGATCAAGAAGCCTATCACGCCCCATTACGGCTGTTGGTTGTGATCCAGGCACCAAAGGAACATGTTAAACGCTTGTTGGATACTGTACCTGCATTCCAGCAAAAAGTAAAAAATGGCTGGATTCGGCTGGCTTCGATTGGCCCGGAAGGAAACTGGGAAAACTGGTCATAACTATTTATAAAGGAGAAGAATAAAAATATTATGTTGGTTAAATCAAAAGGAACGCTTGAAGCTGAACTCAGTAAGGCTTTAACACATTGGGAGAAAAATTATCTTGGACGCGGCTCCGTGTCTGTAAAATCAGATATTTTGCGTGATATGATTATTGTTATTTTGCAAGGGATCTTAACTCAGGCTGAATATGCATTATGCCAAGATAAAGAAGGATTACTATCAGTCAAAGAAGTCCGTAACAGCCTGGTGGAATCGGGCTTAGAGGACTTAAAGGAAATTGTCTTAACAATAACTGGCCAAGAGGTTGTCAACTTTCACACTGATATTAGTACTCAAACAGGGGAACGAGTAATGGTTTTTAAGCTTTCCAATGATTTGCAGAGTCAATTTTCGTAATCTGGCCTTAGTTAAATCAAAATCATTAATGGAGGAGTGAATGTGATGAATATTGAAAAAAAGAAGAAAATATTATTTTTAATTGGAATCGAACAAAATCAAGCAGCATTCAATAATAAGTTTAATAATGAAAATATTGTATTCCTACAATGCTACCAACCACTTATTACTCAGCCTTTTGATGATTTAATGCGAGATATCTTAATTGCAGTTTATCAGGAAAATGTTGAAAAAATTGTAGTAGTTGCCTCAAAAAAGGATCAAAAGATGAAAAGGGCTACCCTTGACAAAGTGCTTGGAAATAAAGGATTGCAAGAGAAAATTCAAACATTGGATTATCTTTTTAAAAATACAATGACAGAATTTACTGCTGGTAATATAAAAGAATGGTTAGAAGCTGATGGATCTCTAATGGAACGTGTTAAAAATACAGTCAATCTTATACAACATCATCCATTAATGCCATCGAATGTTAAGGTTAAAGAATTATGGGTTGACCAGGAGTTAGAGAACCAGCTTGAAATTGAAGTTAGCTGAAGTGTTATGCATTCATTGAATGATATTTTGCATAAATTCCCAATATTTTAAACGTTGTAAAATAAATGGAATAAAAAAAATCCCTCAAAAATTTTTTGAAAGGGACTTTTTTTTTGATTTTTAGCCAAATTATTCAGAGTCTCTTGGGGGACAACAGGATTCCCGAATGACCAATTCTGATTCTAGTGGGGGGATAGAGGTAGCTCCATCGTTCGTTTTGTCAATCTGTTCTAATAAATATTGAACAATACTTTTGGCAATCTTTTCAATCGGTGCACCTACTGTTGTCATAGCAACTTCTAAATCAGCCATTTGCGGAATGTTATCATAACTAATTAAGGAGATATCCTTTGGGACCGAAAGGCGGGCCTCTTTAATAGCGCGAAGAGCCCCGATCGTTAGCTCATAACTAGCACATACAATCGCTGTTGGTAGAAACGAAGATGCCAATAGCTTTTTTGTTGCAATATATCCATTTTGCCATCCCAGACCCTCTGTGTTTATGACCATATCCGGATGGGACTGTAACCCATGTTTCATAACCCCTTCTGTAAATCCAATGTATTTTTCCTTTTGAATTCTTTTGCCTGAGTCCCCGATATAGGCAATTCTTCGATGCCCCAGTGAATAAAGATACTTAACCGCCATAAAAATAGCATTTTTTCGATCGACATCGATGTAAGGGATCTCACTGTTTCCAGGATTCCCCATAGCAAATGATCGGTATGCTGGTTGGCCGAATTGCAACATGATTGGCGTGGTTCTCTTCAAATACTAGAATTCCATCAACTTTTAACCTATTAAATAGCTGAATGGCCGAGTCCATTTCGTTAATCGACAAAATCATTGAATAGGAATGTTTTTCGAGTTCATTATTAATATGTGTAGCTAAGGTGGACACTGCTGTACGCTCAACAGTAGGCCAAAGTAGGCCAATGGTATTGCTTTTTTTCGAGACAAGACTCTTTGCGGCAAAATTGGGCACATAGCCAAGCTGATCAGCAATACGAAAGATTTTTCTTTTTGTCTCCTCTTTAACCAATGGACTGTCATTTAACGCCTTTGACACAGTGGAATAACTGACACCTGCGAGAGATGCAATATCTTTAATCGTTACACTCATAATCCCTACCCCTAATCGATTGAATATCTCCTATTTACTATATTGTAAAGGTTTTCAAAGAATTTTTAAATAGTAAAAAAAGCATTGATAAAATAGTTTTTCTAGTCTATAATCGGAATAACAACGTTGTTATAAAACTCTTTAAATCTATTAATTGAAACCGATTACAACTGGAGGGAAAATAATGAAGAGTAGTAAAAAATTAGGTATGGCTGTTGTAGGTTCAGTTGCAGTATTAGGATTAGCATTAACAGGGTGTTCTTCTTCATCCAATTCTTCGTCAGACAACAATGCAAAGAAAAGTACATCCAATTCTGCAAGCGGTCCCAAAATGACACTTAGGTTAGCAGATAATCAGCCAGCTACTTATCCAACTGTTCTCGGAGATAACGCTTTTGCTAAAGAAGTTAACGATAAGACAAATGGCAGAATCACAATTAAAGTTTATCCAGCAGCACAATTAGGGGATGAAAACTCTGCCATTCAACAAATCCAAGCAGGTGCTATCGACTTTGGTCGGATCAACTCTGCTCCACTTGGACAATTTGACAAAGAAATGAACGTACTAAGTCTTCCATACCTGTTTACCAGTTCTAATCAAATGTGGGATACTCTAAACGGTTCTGTCGGTAAAGAAATCTTAGATGGCTTAAAAAGCGCAAATATGGTTGGTTTAACTTATTATGATTCAGGTGCACGCAGTTTCTACAATTCACAACACGCTGTCTCTAAACCAGCCGACTTAAAAGGCTTAAAAATCCGTGTTCAACAATCGAATATCTTTGTTGACTTAGTAAACGGATTTGGTGCTTCTGCAACACCAATGAACTATGCAGATGTTTATAATGCATTACAAACACATGTCATTGATGGTGCGGAAAATAATTTACCAAGCTATTATACTACTAACCATTATAAAGCAGCAAAATACCTAACATTGGATGAACATACTAGAACTCCAGAAGTTCTATTAGGAAGTTCTAAGACATGGGCAAAATTGTCAGCTGCTGACAAAAAAATTGTTCAACAAGCCGCTCTTGATTCACAAAAGGTAGAACGTGCTGAGTGGACTAAATTAGAAAAACAAGCATTAGATGCTGCGAAAGCAAACGGAAACACGATCACAAAAGTATCAGATATTAAGGCATGGCAAAAAACAGCTCAACCTCTTTATGATAAATATGGTAAAGATTATCAAAGCCTAATTAATAAGATTAACGCAACAAAATAATTTCTGAAAGCCACCCCCTTGGGGGTGGCGATTTTAAACAAGAAAGGTTGTTGGACTGAATATGGTGCATAAAATCGTTCGAGGAATTGACCGTACGATTGAATCTATAGGGGCACTTATGATGTTAATCATGACCATTATTATTGTCTATGAAGTGTTTGGACGGTACGCACTTCATTCAGAACCAGCTTGGTCAGAAGAGATATCATTACTATTAATGACAGCGTTTGGATTCTTAAGCATTTGTATTGGATTTCGCTATAATTTCCATTTGCGCCTTACGTTCGTTGTGAATAGGTTCTCTCCAATCGTACAAAAATCTCTTGAAGTTCTTTCTAATATTCTCGTTATCGGGTTTGGAATTTTACTACTTGTAGAGGGATATAGCATTACCGCTATGACATGGCCATCATCATTACCAGCTACTGGGATGCCAGGCGGTGTGCAGTATATCATAATTCCTGTAACAGGCGTAGTGACGATGTTATACGGATTGCGCGGTCTGTTAGTTAGAAAGGAGTTATCTGAATAATGGGTGTATTAATTTTAATTGGTTCATTTATCGTTCTACTTCTCTTAGGAATTCCAATCGCACTTTGTTTAGTTGTTGCTTCTGTTTTAACGGGTTTGTATTTGCAAATGCCGCTTGAAGTAGTAGGGCAACACATGCTCCAGTCTCTAAATTCCTATTCTATTTTGGCCATCCCATTGTTTATCCTGGCAGGGGAAATTATGGGTTCTGGCGGAATATCCAGCCGCTTGATTGACCTTTCAAACTTATTGGTTGGCCGTTTCCGCGGTGGACTTGCTATGGTGAACGTAGTCACATGCATGTTTTTCGGCGGGATTACAGGATCGGCAGTTGCCGATGCCTCTTCAATCGGTTCAATTATGATTCCGATGATGAAGAAAAAAGGGTACCCAGCAGACTATTCTGTCGCAGTAACATGTACAGCCGCAATTCAAGGGGTTATTGTTCCACCAAGCCATAATCTAATTCTTTATTCTTTGGCTGCAGGAGGAGTTTCAATCAATGCTCTTTTTGCCGCAGGTATTCTTCCAGGTGTTGTCTTATGTATCTCATTAATGGTTGCCGCCTATATCATGGCAGTAAAACGAAATTTCCCAAAAGGTGAGGTAATTCCAAAGGAAAGATGGCGCTCCATTATTATTCAAGGTGCATTAAGTTTAACAACGGCCTTAATTATAATTGGCGGAATTTTTCTAGGGATATTTACAGCGAATGAATCTGCTGCTGTAGCAGTATTGTATGCATTCCTCATTACAACCTTTGTATTTAAGGAAATGACGTTCAAAAAAGGAATTGAAATTTTCGTTGAAACATTTAAAAAACTGGCTGTAGTCTTGTTTTTAATCTCTGCATCTGCAGCATTCTCATTCTTTATGTCTGTTTTAAATGTTCCGGATATGATTTTCCATGGAATGCAAAGCGTTTCGCATAATAAATACGTTCTGCTCATTATGATGAATATTTTCTTGCTTCTTCTAGGACTTATTATGGATATGGCTCCAATCATTTTGGTTGCTACACCAATCATGTTGCCTCTTGTTACACAAGTTGGGATGGATCCTGTTCAATTCGGAATTATCTTAATGTTAAACTTAGGTATTGGGTTAATCCACCCACCAATAGGAAGCGCTCTTTTCGTGGGATGCTCAATCGGCGGAATTTCGATGGAAAAATCATTTGTGGCAATGCTTCCGCTCCTTGGTATAATGCTCATAGTGCTCCTTGTCATCACATATGTGCCTGGAGTTGCGATGTTCTTGCCTCACCTTATGGGCGCCCGATAAGGTTGTGATGAATTGAAAAAGTTGAAAACGAAGCTCTAATAGGGTTTTTGGCTATAAATGTTTAACAAAAAATACCTTTCCTGGTATCAATTCAGGAAAGGTATTTTTATTTCTGATGGTGAAGGTTCTATTTCATTAAAAAGGAAGTTATACCGAACGCAAGTGTGGTAATACCAGCGGCAATTAATGCCGGCTTCAATTTTGTTTTGGAATATTCCATGATAGGCAAATCAAGGATTGTACAAAGTGTTACTGAATTATCACTTAATGGAGAAGCAAATGCCCCAAATGTACCACTGGCAAAGACCGCCCCAATTACGAGTAGGATATTAGCGCCGGCATGGTGTGCAAGTGTAACACCAAGTGGCATTAACAATCCCCATGTTCCCCATGAAGACCCGATAAAGTAAGAAATTAATGCCCCGATTAGAAAAAGGATGGGAGCTACAAAAAAATGAGGGATCCATCCGCCAACATGACTTGTAATAAACCTTGAAAAACCTAAATCCTCTGAAACGGCTGACACCCCCCAGATTAAACCAAGCATCAAAATAACACTCATTAAGTTGTTTCCGCCTTTAACAAAATGAGTGAAAAGCTCCTCAATAGGGAACCTTTGAGTGAGGAAAAAAGACAGTGTAACAATCAGTGTGATAAACAAGGATTCAAGCATTACTCCAAGTGCGTCAGCGCGAATAAATGCATTTAAAAAGCTGGTTGCGTTATCATGCCCGTCCCACCAGCTTAGAAAGAGGGTGAGGATCAGTACAAGGGAAAGAGGAAAAATGAAGTTCCATGGTTTATTTGGCACCTGCTCTTCCTCATGATCTTTTTCTCCAGTTTGATCAATTGGGTGTAAATATTTTGATTGTTTTGTAGGTAATGTAACTTCAGCTGCAGCCTCCATTGCCAAGTTTGGTTGGGGAAAATTGTATTTTTCCTTATGTAACATAGTTGCTTCTTTTTTTACCTTTTTTTCAGAATGCTTAAAAAAACTATAATAGATACCTACCAAAATGATAGAAATAGAAAAAAAGTTGAATGGAATACTTTTTACATAAACAGCATATGCAGCTTGATGGATTCCAACATTGCTTAATGCCATATGAATGACGGAAACCATATAGCCAACGAAGGCTGTAGCTAACGGGATTAGACCCACCACAGGATTTGATGTTACTTCAATAGTAAAACCAAGTTCTTGAGCAGGGAGTTTAAGCTTTTTTTGTAAAGCTTTCATAATGGGTGCAATCGTGACGATTCGGAAATCGGGATCACTGAATGTCACCAACGTAGAAAACCAAGTCAAGAGCAGCGCACTGCGCTTTGTTTTTACTTTTTTACTAACTAAATGGACAAATCCATTAATTCCGCCGGTATATTCTACAATGCTAATCAAGCCCCCGAAGACATAAAGAAAGATGATAATACGGATATTGCTTGACTGAACCAAGTTGTTAACCAGATATGTAAGCATAGTTTTTATTCCGCCTAAGAGGGAAGGGTCTTTTAGATAACTTCCTACTAAAAGGGCAGCGAATAATCCTGGAAGAACTTGTCTAGTCCAGATAGACAGCGGAATAACAATTAAAAAAGGCAGTAATGACCACCAGCCGCTCATTTAAAAGTCTCCTTCCTTCATTACTATTGCATAGTGTAGATGTATTTTATCCTAACCTGCCAAAATAATTTATCAAAAAGAAAACTCGTCAAAAAAATGACGAGTTTATTTGTAAATATAATTAAATGTAATTTAATATCCTCTTTAATGCATTTTTTTCTCGATAAAATCCCTGACTTTTTGGGTATCTTCTATATCTTTTTTCGGGAGTATATAGGCGGATACGGGCGTTTTGAATAAATAAAAACTAGTTGAATCTTCTTCGAATGACAGGACATCTGACCATTTGACCATTTCTTTCCCTAAAATCGTTTTTCCGGTAAAGAAATCCTTCAACAAAACATATTCATAATCGCCAAGGATGTGCGAATTTTTATTCAAATCTTTTTTCGCCTTGTGTGCTGTGTAGTTGAAATAATATCTTGGGTAAAACAGCACCCAGAGAACACTTAATGTCAGCATCAAACAAAAAGCAGCTATTGTTGAAAGATGTGCATATTTTGAAAAAGGGACGGAAAGAAACAGAAAAATAAGAACAGGGGCGTACCGCTGCTGCCGAAAGGCCTTTTGGTATTTATGATTCCTGCGGACCATATGTAAATTAAAAGCCACAAACTCGGTTTCTGTTATGCTGCATTTTAGTTCCATTTTATGTTTTTACCTCGCTGAATTTGTCTTTTTCTATTATCTGATATTTTTGCAATATAGTAAAGCAGTCGGGGCGGGTTTCCTTGGAAAGTTTGATGATAGTATGCGTGATATTATTTTACTCTCGCTTATTAACAAACTTTAACAGTTTGTTAATAATTTGGTAATAATTTACGGACATCCTAAGTTTTGTAAAATCAAACTTTAATCTTTGGGAGGAATTTATTATGAAAAGGATGTCTAATGTTACCCTTTTGGCTGCTGCCCTATTTTTTGTAAGTATTGGTTCAGTCCAAGTGTTTGCTGCAAATAATGAAAATGCTAATCCTTCTCCAGTACATGGTCAATTTGGCCATAAAGGGCATTTTGAGCAAGATCCGGAACTTATAAAAAAGGAAGCAGCCCACCTCGGGATTCAGACAGATGGTAAAGATACCAAAAGTCTTATTAAAGAAATAAGGGAGGCAAGAATTAAAAAGAAAGCCGAATCCCTTGGAATTGATACAAAGGGAAAAGATATGCAGACTATTATGAATGAAGTAAGGCATTCAGTGATTAACCAAAAAGCGAAAGAATTGGGAATTAAAACAGAAAATAAGGATACCCAGACTTTATTCACTGAAGTTCGGGAAGCGATGATTAAAAAAGATGCTAAGGAATTAGGAATTTCTACAGAGGGAAAAAATCTTCAAAATCTTGCAAAAGAAGTGTTTGAAACAAGGGTCAAAAAAGATGCACAGGACCTGGGTATTTCGATCAATAATAAAAACATTCGGGAGCTTGCTCATGAGGTAAGAGAAAAAAGAATTGTTCAGGCTGCAAAAGAATTAGGAATAAATACACAAGGGAAGACAACACATGAAATCTTTAAAGAAATCATGCTTAATCACGGGGACAAGGTGGAAGAGTTAAAATTATTTCCTAATCAAAATATGAAATTTTATTTTTTAGATAAGCCAAAAAAATAAAATAAAAATGGAAGGTTCTTAAGACTTTTCTCTTAAGAACCTTCCACAATTTTGTTATTTAACGGTAAAGTAACTAGAAAAACGGACCCTTCTCCCACTTGACTCTCAACATCTATACTTCCTCCGTGTGCATCTACAATTGATTTAGTTATTGCCAGACCAAGTCCGGCACCGCCATGCTGCCTTGTACGGGAGGGGTCGGCTCGATAAAAACGGTCGAATAAATGTGGTAAATGTTCTGGTTTAATTCCTGGTCCATTATCTTGTATTGAAAGTTCTGCATTTTGATTCGAAGCCACTAAATTTAGACGAATCCATCCTTTTTCAGGGTCTGTATGCTGGACAGCATTATTAAACAAGTTTAGGATTATTTGTTTAAGCTTATCAGCCTCAAAATCCCCGATTATTCCCTCCTTAAGATCAAAATCAACTTTCCGATTACCAGCAATGACATGAAGCTGCGGTACCATCTCTCTCACTAGTTCAAAAAGGTTGACACGGGATACTTGTAACTTAGGGGTCTGGTCCATCTTGGTTAAAAATAATAAATCCTCTACTAATTTAATAATCCGTTTTGATTCACCTTGCATACTGTTAAGAGCTTTAAACAGCTGCTCAGGACAATTCGCGGCACCCCGTAACAAGACTTCAACAAAACCATTGATAGAAGTTAGCGGTGTTCTTAATTCATGGGAGGCATCAGCAATAAAACGTCGCATTTGCTCTTTTGTTTCTCTTTCATACTCGAAGGATATCTCTAATCTCTCCAACATTCCATTAAAGGATTGGGCCAATCGATCGATTTCTTCTTGTCCTTGTTCAACAGGCAAGTGCTCTGCTAAATTGCCGGCATTCGTATTCTTCACAGCGTCCACTATTTTTGATAATGGAATGAGCGTATTTTTAAGAACCCGCAAATAAATGACAAGTCCTGCTGAGAGGGCAAGGACTGATAGGATGATAAAAATAAATAATTGCTGAAGTAAAACATGCTGAAGGGAAGCAGTACTAATGCCCATTTGCAAAATACCACTAACATTGTCTTGATTTTGGTCGGGCTGTCCGTGTACCGGTTTAAAAACAATTAATTGCTGTACTCCTTTTGCATTAGCAGCGATCTCATATTTTGCATGCTTATTATTTGAAAAATTCGTTGTCAGTGAGGCGTAATCTTTTATTGAGAGTTTTGGGGCTTGTAGACTATCATTTCCTAAAAGATCGGTAAAACTTCCATCTTGGTCAATATAAGCTAAGGATATATCCTGCAAAAAAAAGACTTTGTTTTGATCATGTGGAGGTTGATTCTCCACATTATTACTCCGTTGAGAAAAAGCTGGTCCCATATCCCCAAATGTTCCAATATCCCTGGGTAAAGACATCAACTTTGAGTTCAAGGTGTCTGCTTCGTTCTGGTAAAGAAAATCTTTCATAACGAAGTACTGCAACAATCCAATCGCAAGCAGAATAAAAGCCAAAATAAATAATGTCCTTGCCAATAGCTGATAGCGTAACGAATAAGGCAAAAATAGTTTGTGAAAAATTGATTGCTTCTTCTTTTTCATGATATGTCCACCCTGTACCCAGAGCCTCGAATGGTACGAATAACATGATGATCTTTATCATTCAATTTATCTCTTAATGAACGGATGTATACTTCAACGATGTTTTCTTCGCCTTGAAAATCGTAGCCCCACACTCGATCTAGGATCACCCCTTTACTCATGACATTTCCATGATTCATAACTAAAAATTTAAGAAGTTCGTACTCGGTAGGTGATAGTTCCAATACCCTTTCGTTATAAACAAATTCTTTTCTGCGGTCATCCAGCTTGAATGGCCCGTACTTCACTTCACTAAACAAATTAGGAAATTGATTTCTTAGACGTGCCTGGATTCTTGCCAGCAATTCTTCGAAACTAAATGGCTTGATGACATAATCGTCTGCTCCAATCGTTAATCCCTTCACTCGATCTTCCACTTCGTCTTTAGCTGTTAGCATGATAATGGAAGTTTGAGAGCCGCTTTTTTTGAGCATCTTGCACACTTCAAAACCGTCCATTCCTGGCATCATGACATCTAAAATAGCCACATGCGGCTGGAATTCCTGTGCGATATTGATAGCGCTCATCCCGTCAGGTGCAGTTTTAATTTCATACCCCTCATTCATCAATCCCAATTCTAAAAATTGTAAAATATGCGGTTCGTCATCGACAAGTAAAATTCGGATACCTTCCATTGAATTCAATCCCATTACCTCCATTATTTTTACGTAAATAGTATCTTATATAAAGCTGAAATTTACCTGAATGATGCCTGAACTTCAACTTAATGATTGCGTTTATACCATATTATAAACCAGTTTGTAAAAAGAAAAATGATTTTCAGGAAACATTCAGCTAACTCTCAAGTTGGATTCAGCTTGCCAGTACATGAACCAGCAGAATCAGATGAATGGACAAAGTCAGCCAATGAGCCAAAACCTGGCAAATAATCAAACACAGAGCCAAGCAAGTAATAATTCCAACAGGCAATTCCCAGGGCCTGGAGGAAGCAGTTGTTTAATTAATACAAAGTGCTCTATTGTTAACAGTAAAAATGCATTGCGGTGAAAAAAAGTCCCTCATTTAAAAAAATGAGGGACTTTTTTGGTATTTGATAATAGTAGATAGATAAAAGAGAAGCAACTATTGAATATACTAAGCTATAATGAATAAAGAATTACTATTTAAAAGGAATGTGGAGGCCCTATGAATATCAAAGATAAGGTTAAACAACTCCCATCTTCCCCTGGTGTTTATTTAATGAAAGATTCCTTAGGAAGCATTTTGTATGTAGGAAAATCGAAAAATCTAAAGAATAGAGTTCAATCTTATTTTCAAAACTCCAACAATCATTCTAAGAAGGTTGAAAAGCTAGTTCATCATTTAAAGGATTTCGACTTTATTGTAACAGATACAGAGTTCGAAGCATTTATGCTGGAATGTAAATTAATTAAAGAATATCAACCGCTTTACAATAAACTGATGAAAAGTCCAAAATCCTATACGTATATTAGGATTCAAATGGAAAAAGGACTTGAACTAGCTTCTGAAATGAATGAGAATGGCAACGAGCTTTACTTTGGACCATACACAAGTAAAAGTACGGCAGAAAAAGCATTACAAGGATTGAAAGATTTTTATAAAATAAACTGTAATCGTCCATCAAGTAAAAAGCCATGTTTGAACTTCTCTCTTGGTATGTGTATTGGAATGTGTTTTGAAAAATCAGCATTGGTACAATATCGCCACATCATAGATAGAATCATTCGTTTGCTTGAAGGCAGTGATGAGAGTGGCCTTGAGGAAATAAAGCAACAAATGAAGATTGCTTCAGAGAGTTATGACTTTGAAAGGGCTGTTAAGATTAGAGACGATATTGATTCAATTAATTCTCTTTTAAAAAAAGAAAAAGTAATTGAATTTACGAAAGAAAATAAGAATATCGTTATGATTGAACCACTAAAGGAAAGCTTGATAAAACTCTTCCTTATTAAGGGAAACAAAGTTCTCTTTAGCCAAAAGGCAAAAATGTCCGAGCCACTTGGCGATTGGGTTAAGTTAAAAATATTAAACTACTTTAACATAGATTCCCATCCTTCAACAATGGAAATAGGTAAAGAAAATATAGATGAAGCCCAAATAGTCTATAGCTATTTGAGGAACGCATCATGTAAATATTTGATTATCCCTGAAAAATGGCTTTTTACCAAGAATCATTACAAAATTGACAAAGCTCTAAACAAATTTCTAAATGATCCCAGTTTAATAGGAGCTAAATAGAATACTTACAACTATACTTAAAATAAGTTGAAGTATTGGATGATAAAACAACATGACAAAAAAACGCAAGAATATTTCGTCGTGAAATATCTTGCGTTTTTTTATTTTAGCATAATTGCTGCCAAACTCTTGAAGTATTCGTTACAGAATGTTTTTCAATAAGGGAATAGGCTGCATTTGTAATTGCTTGTGATAATGTTTCACCAGTTCCTTTTACTTCGTTAAAACTAACCTCTGATTCTCCATTTGTATGAAAAGTAAAACCATACTCTTCTAACTTTTGAACAATTAGCATTGCATGACCAAGGTTATGCTCAGGCTGGAATTCGGAATCATGTATGAATACACCTTTTTCACAATCATACCATCTGTCCCATCTGTTTAATGCCCAACCTAGTATTCTACGAGCGATTGAATCTGTTTTATTCATATCTATTTGCCCCTTTTCTTGGAAAATTTATTATTATATAACAGTTGTAATTGGTTGTTTATATTATATAACACAGATTCAAAAATCGACAACCCCTTTTTTGATTTTTTTAAATATTTTTTAATATAAGTCTTTTCTGTATTCCGTAGATGAAAACAGATGATTATCTTAATCGATAATAGACAAGAATGAGGAAAGGAATTTATTATGATGAGGTGAACGGTATGAAAGACCCCTTTGAATACTCGGAAATTTTTTACAACGAAGCGATTATGTACTTAGAAACAAAATGGAACCGACAATTAAATGATCACGAACGGCATGTGCTGGTCGAAGGCTATCGCTTTGGAAGAATGATTGAAGCAGAAGATGAAATTAAAATAATATTTACTAAATGATGATAAAATGAATTGGCATTATTCATGCAAGCTTAAGATAGAATAAACCTTATTAGCGGGAGATGTTTGGATGAATAAATCCTCACTGAAAACCTTTGCGGCAAATGCAAGAAAAGAATTATTGAAAAAAATTGAAGCAAAGGCAATGAAAATCGGAATATCCGAAAAAGCAAACAAAAAAGTAGATATTGAAAGTTCAGATGCTATTTTTATTGATGGCAAGCAGCTTTCGAAAGAAGAAAAAAATCAAAGAGACAAATTAATTGAGCGGATTAATCAAATTGGTTTTAACCAAGTAATCGAGGAAGTTGCTTATACTTGGTTTAACCGATTTACTGCACTACGTTTTATGGAGGTAAATGATTATCTGCCAACAGGTGTTAGGGTGCTCTCCTCTTCAAATCCAAATAGTGCGGACCCTGATATGATTAGTGAGGCTTTAGAGTTGGATTTAGACATTGATAAAGAGTTTGTTTACGATTTGAAACTAAATAACAAAACAGAGGAGCTATTTAAATACCTAATCATTCGGCATTGTAACAGTCTGAATACTTATCTTCCATTTATGTTTGAAAAGATTGATGATTATACAGAAATTCTTTTTCCAGAAGGACTATTAACAAGAGATTCATTCATCCGCGAGATGACCGATATCGACGTTATTCCAGAGGATCATTGGCGGAAGGTAGAAGTGATTGGCTGGCTATATCAATACTATATTTCTGAAGAGAAAGATTGCGTGATTCAGGCGAAAAAAAAATATAAGACGGAAGAAATCCCATTTGCAACTCAGCTATTCACACCGGATTGGATCGTGCGATATATGGTGCAGAATTCTCTTGGTCGCTATTGGGTGGAATCACATCCCGAACATAATAATTTAATAGGAGATTGGGACCTCTACCTTGAGGATCCAGAGCAAAAATCAGATTTTGAGGAAAAGCTGGCTCCTTACGTAAATAAAGAATTAAGGGTTGAGGATATCAAGTGTTTAGACCCTGCAATGGGGAGCGGGCATATCCTTGTCTATATGTTCGATGTATTGTATGAAATATACAGTAAATGTGGATACATGGAACGTGAAATTCCAAGGCTCATAATTGAGAATAACCTATATGGCCTGGATATTGATGATCGAGCCTTTCAACTGGCATGTTTTTCTGTTGTAATGAAAGCTCTTGAGTATAACAACCGTTTTTTTAGAAGTATTGATAGGGAAGGTTTGCAGTTAAATCTAGCTTCCATTCAAGAAACAAATAGCTTCCAGGAAGAAGAAATCATCTATCTATCTGGTGAAAACAGTGGAGTAAACTTCGAACTAACAAAAGAGTTTATCGAACAATTTAAGGATGCAAAGACACTGGGCTCTTTAATAAAAGTTGACTTTTTTAACAAAGAATTTCTCACCATGAGATTTGAGAAGATCCAAAACAGTCCCGCTACTGATTTATTTGAGGAAGAGACTCGAAAAAAAATCTTAGCTTTATTACCAATCTTGATCAAACAAGCAGAGATCATGAAGGGTACGTATCATATATTGGTTACGAATCCTCCCTATATGGGAAGTAAATATATGAATCCAGTTTTAATCGATTATATAAATGAACATTATCACGATAGTAAGGCCGACCTTTTTGTTGCTTTTATGGATTTATGTATGAAAAAAGTAACTCCGTCTGGCCAGCTTGGTTTCTTAACGCCGTTTGTGTGGATGTTTATCAGTTCCTATGAAAACTTCAGGGAGAAAATGGTGAAACAAAAAACGATTAGCTCTTTGATTCAACTGGAATATAATGCTTTTCCAGAGGCTTGCGTGCCTGTTGCTTGTTTTACCCTTAGAAATGATCAAAATCCCATTCAAGGTGTTTATATCAAATTATCGGAATTTAAAGGGAACGATATACAACAGACAAAGGTCTTGGAGGCAATCCACAATCCAGATGTAGGTTATCGATATGTCACCGGAATGGAACGGTACCAATTTATTCCTAAATATATTTTGGCATATTGGGCATTTGACAGCTTAATTGAGGTGTTTAAAAATTCAAATAGGTTAGATCAATATTGTGGTGTTAAAAAAGGAATGAGTACTGCCAACGATCATTATTATTTAAAACTATGGTATGAGGTAGATATTCATAAAAGCGGTATTTTTGGATACGAAGATTCCAAGAAATGGTTTCCCATTACGAAAGGCGGGGGATACCGAAGATGGTATGGTAATAACGAGTATATTGTAAATTGGGAACATAATGGTGCAGAACTATTAAATGATAAAAAGGCGTATATCAGAAGTAAAGATTACTATTTCAAAGGTTTTTTAACATGGAGCTACATTAGCAGTTCAAATATTAGTTTTCGAGTTCAAGATGAGAAATATTTAAGTACGGCTGCAGGGCCAATGATTTATTTTGAGAACGAAACAGAAAAATTATTTTATTTGGGTTTTCTTAATACCAACGTTTGTCAATATATTATTAATTTAATTGGCGGAGAAACCCTGACATATGAAATAGGGGAAGTTAGTTCCCTGCCAATAATCGAAGATATTACTAACGCAGAAAAGGACCAAATTGTGTCCTTAGTAAATCAAAATATTGATTTTTGTAAGCTGGATTGGGATTCCAGAGAAACTTCATGGGATTATACTAAGCATCCTTTTTTAGTTCAACCTACACAAACACGGTCATTAAAAACAACAGCAGAAAATTGGCAAAAGCAGGTTAACCTAAATATGGATCTGCTGCAAGAAAATGAACAAAAAATGAATCGATTTTTTATTGAAAAATATGGCCTGATAGATGGACTCCAATCTGGAGTAAAAAGGGAAGGTTTATCGATTAAAGAGGTAAATCCTTCTGAGTCTGTAAAGGAATTTATCTCATATGCCGTCGGTTGCATGCTAGGACGTTATTCGTTAGAGGAAGAAGGACTCATTTATGCTGGGGGAGAGTTTCAGGCTGAAAGATATACAACGTTTTCAGCAGATCGGGATAATATACTTCCGATCTTACCAGGGGCATATTTTGAAGATGATATCGTTTCAAGGCTGATTGAATTTGTTAGATTGACATTTGGTGAAGAACTATTAAATGAAAACCTTGAATTTATTGCTGATTCACTGGAAAAGAAAAAAGGGGAGACAGCTAAAGAGACGATTAGACGGTATTTTTTAAATGACTTTTTTAAGGATCATATACAAATGTATAAAAAGCGTCCCATTTATTGGTTGTTTACTTCTGGCAAACAAAAAGCATTTAATTGCATTATTTATATGCATCGTTATGATAAAACAACATTATCGAGGATTCGCACGGATTACTTGCATGAATTTCAACTTCGTATTGAAGCTGAAAGAAAGTCATTGACCAACACGATTGAAGGTGATTCCACAGCAAAAGAAATCAGCCTAGCCAAGAAAGAATTAAAAGCATTGGAAAAAAAGATTGAAGAGCTAAAAGCATATGATGAACTATTACACCATATGGCCGATCAGCAAATAGAAATTGATTTAGATGATGGCGTCGATATCAATTATGCCAAATTTAAAGGTTTGGTCGTAAAAATATAATTATACGGAAAAGAAACTTGAGAGAGTCGGTTTACCGATTCTTTTTTTCCTATTTGAACTTCATTAAAAGCACACTTTAATAGAATCTTTTTCTTAATGCTAGCAAATAATAACGTTGGCATAAGGTGAAAAAATTCTGTTATGGGAGAAAAGTGAAAAATGGGAAAAAAAAATAAAGGAATGACTGCTGGACATCTCACCATGATGGCCTTAGGAAGTGTAATTGGGGGATCCTTTTTTCTTGGATCATCAGTGGCTATCCATGCGGCCTGGCCGTCTATTTTAATATCCTATATTTTAGGAGGAATACTGGTTTTTTTTATTCTTTATGCTTTGTCAGAAATGACTGTTGCAAATCCAAATGTTGGCTCATTTAGCAGCTACGCAGCACAACAGCTTGGCCCAGGAACAGGGTTTGTTGTTGGCTGGCTTTATTGGGCTGGAACCGTTATTTCGATGTCAAGTGAGGGGACAGCGATCTCGATTCTTGTGCGGAATTGGTTTCCGCATGTATCAATCGGGATAATGGGAAGTTTAATTATCATTGGGGTTACCTTACTTAATCTTTTAGGAGCTAATAAGCTGGGAAAGCTGGAAAGCAGCCTGTCAGCTATTAAGATTTTTGCGATTATTTTCTTTATCCTTACTGCTTTTGTCTTAATCTTTGGCATTCTTCCAGGAACAAACGCTATTGGGGTTGGAGAACTAGTGAAGGAACCTTTAATGCCTGGTGGTATAAAGGGGATTGCTGGAAGTATGCTGCTCGTAGTGTTTGCCTATGCTGGCTTTGAAATCATTGCACTTGCAGCACCTGAAGTAGAGAATCCAATGGAAACAATTCCAAAAGCAATTCGAAACACGGTCATTTCACTTACTGGATTGTATATACTATATGCGTTAGTATTGCTTCCTCTTATCCCTACATCCTCCCTTTATGAGGGTAAAAGTCCAATGGTTGCTTCCCTCAACAGATGGGGCATTACTTGGGCTGGTTCTATCATCAATTTAGTATTGATTTCAGCGAGCCTTTCTGCAATGCTGGCAGCCATCTTTGGCTTAGGAAGAATGATTAGATCACTTGAAAATGAAGGACACGCACCCAGGTGGCTTAATGACAAAAGTGATGTACCGTATGGGGGATCTTATTTTCTGGCATTGCCATGCTTTTAGGATTAGGATTCGGTCTATTGTTTCCAAGGGTTTATTTAGTCTTGATTACTACCAGTGGTTTCACTTTGATATTTACATATGCAGTTATTATGGCAAGTCATATCCGATTTCGTAAACGAATGGGATGTCCTCCTGAAGGTAAGTGTCAAATGCCGGGGTTTCCGTTTACTTCATGGATTGCATTCATCAGCATGATTATTGTTCTTTTAAGCATGCCCCTTATTCCGGGACAAACGACTGGGCTAATTTCGGGGATCGTCATGGTGGTAATATTTTCAATGATTTACTTCGTCATGAAATTTCGGACTGGATCTATTGTTAGAGTGACTCCCGAAAGAGGCTTGGCTGCAAAAAATTATAAACCAAGTTATCAGACTGAGTTTTCTCATGAACTAGCTGAAAACGTAGATAAGAAAGATAAAAATTAAATAGAATGGATCTATTGGACATGGCAATAATATTTTGCTGTGTTTTTTATTGGTCAAAAGTTATTGTTTTTCAAGTAAACAAGGACCTTGGAGAAGGTTTTATTTAATCTAGGTCCAAAGTTCTGAAAAATAATAATGTGACATTTGCCATTGATTTTATTTTGTAAAAAATAATAAAGAAAATTGATTTCTTGACAAAAAGCGCTAAAAAGGCCCGTGTTATTGGCTTTTTTAGCGCCTTTTTTGGAATGAAAGGTCAATGATTTTGATATGTCTAGTATATCAATTCATAGAAATGTCATAACTTCGACAAAAAGCCAGCGTTTCATTTAGTAAATTTTTGATAGTATAGTTAATGTATCCAGTACAATAACAATTAGGTATAAATTGTTATTGTTCAATAATTTATTTAATAAGCCGGCTTTTGTTTTACCAATGTTTTATTTATGCAGTTTTATTATTTGTATCATCTTTGTGAATTACTGAACATAATTTGAACGGCAGAAGAAAGAAAAATGAATACGGAGGAAATGTTAATGGATCAAATATTGTTGGCAAGACTACAGTTTGCTGTAACAACGGTTTACCACTTTTTCTTTGTACCACTTACGATCGGACTTGTATTTACTGTCGCTATAATGGAAACTTTGTATGTTAAAAAGAAAAATGAGATTTACAAAAAAATGACGAAATTTTGGGGCCACTTGTTTTTAATCAACTTTGCTGTTGGGGTTGTAACGGGAATTATTCAAGAATTCCAATTTGGAATGAACTGGTCTGATTATTCAAGATTTGTTGGTGACGTTTTTGGTGCACCACTGGCAATTGAAGCATTACTTGCGTTTTTTATGGAATCAACCTTTATCGGAATCTGGATTTTCGGCTGGGATCGGTTATCTAAAAAAGTGCACTTAGCCTGTATTTGGCTCGTATCTCTTGGAACTGCGCTTTCTGCATTTTGGATATTAGCAGCCAATTCATTTATGCAGCATCCAGTTGGATTTGCAATCAAAAACGGCCGTGCCGAGATGAATGACTTTTTGGCTTTGCTTACTAACGGTCAAGTATGGGTTGAATTCCCGCATGTTATAACTGGCGCTTTATGTACGGGCGGCTTCTTTATCGCAGGAATCAGCGCCTACAAATTATTAAAGAAAAAAGATACAGAATTTTTTAAGAAGTCAATGAATATTGCTTTAATCATCGGGTTGATTGGAAGTATCGGAACTGCCTTAAGCGGTCACGGGCAGGCACAGTATCTTGTAAAAACACAGCCTATGAAAATGGCTGCTGCAGAAGGAATTTGGAAAGATACTCAAGATCCAGCGCCATGGTCAGCTATTGCCATTATTGATTCAGCTAATAAAGAAAACAAATTTGAAATGAATATTCCATATGCACTAAGCTTTTTATCCTATTCAAAATTTGAAGGCAGCTTAAAAGGAATGGAAACACTCCAAAAAGAGTATGCAGCAAAATATGATAGTAAAGTTGGTAAAGACACGAACTACATTCCTCCTGTAAAAACAACCTATTGGAGCTTCCGCTTAATGATAGGTTTTGGAGTAGCGATGATTTTATTAGGGATTATCGGGCTGGTCCTTTGGAAAAAAGGCAGACTTGAGAATAGCAAAACTTTCTTGAAGATTTTACTTCCAGCGATGTTTTTCCCTACTCTCGCAAATTCCTTTGGATGGATTATGACCGAAATAGGGCGTCAGCCATGGAGCGTTTTTGGCCAGATGACTACTGCCAGTGCTGTTTCACCTAATGTTGCTGGTGGAAGTATTCTATTAACACTTATCATGTATGTATTAATATTCACTGTTTTAGCGGCTGCAATGGTTTATTTAATGATTCGTGAAGTGAAAAAAGGGCCAGCAGTTGAGCCGGGTGTTACGAAAAAATCAAAAGATCCATTTGATAGGGTAGGTGCTTAAGATGCAATTAAGTGAATTGTGGTTTGTCTTAATTGGGGTTATTTTCATCGGTTTCTTCTTCCTTGAAGGCTTTGATTTTGGCGTCGGAATGTCAATGCGGTTTTTAGCCAGAAATCAAATTGAACGTTCGATCATGGTTAATGCCATCGGCCCGGTTTGGGATGCAAACGAAGTATGGCTCTTAACAGGCGGCGGGGCAATTTTTGCAGCATTTCCAAATTGGTATGCAACCATGTTCAGCGGCTACTATCTTCCATTATTTGTTGTATTGATGGCTTTAATTGCTCGCGGCGTATCATTTGAGTTCCGCAGTAAGGTTCCAAATTCTCGCTGGACAAATTCATGGGATTGGGCACTGTTTTTTGGAAGTTTATTACCTCCATTTTTACTTGGGGTATTATTTACAAGTCTTCTTAAAGGAATGCCTATTCATAAAGACATGAACATGACAGCAGGTTTCTCAGATTTTATCAATATTTATTCCCTATGGGGCGGATTAACAGTTACCTTGTTATGTTTGTTGCATGGCTTAAACTTTTTGACCTTAAAAACAGATGGGGATCTTCGAGTAAGGTCTGCAGCACTTGCTAAAAAAGTAGTTCTCGCAGTTCTTGGCGCACTTGTTGTCTTTGTTGGATTATCTTATTTCATGACCGATATTTTTGTAGTTCGGTTAGTTCCAGAGCTAATCATCGTTGCATTAATCGTAGTTGTATATGTGTTATCTTATACCTTTATTGCTCGTAAAAAAGAGGGCTTAGCCTTTACAATGACTGGACTGGGCTTAGCATTAACGGTTTCTGCGATATTTGTCGGCCTATTCCCAAGAGTAATGGTTAGCTCAATTAATAAAGCTTTTGATTTAACAGTTTATAATGCTGCAAGTGGTGCCTACTCCTTGAAGATTATGACAATTGTCGTTGTAACCATCTTACCGTTTGTCTTAGGATATACAGTATGGAGCTATTATATCTTTAGAAAACGTGTAACAAATAAGGAGCATCTAACCTACTAATGGATAAGTCATTGTTCTCATACACGGGAATAAAACCAGTACTTGCGGGTCTGACAATTTTAACAGTTTTTCAAGGTGTTGCCATTATTATCCAGGCCTATTATTTGGCAGATTCAATCTCCTCCCTTTTCGGGGGAGATTTGTTTCGTCATGTTAGTGGAAAATTATCTATTTTCTTTTTGGCCCTCGTCATTCGCCAAACTCTTACATTTGTGAAAAAGAAGATTGCTTTTCGTTTTGCAGTTAATACGAGTGTGAATGTTAGGGAATCGGTTTTGAAAAAGTTATTTCAACTCGGACCAGGTTTTGTAAGAGAAGAAGGCTCCGGCCAGACTGTTACTTTAATTATGGAAGGTATTATTAAATTTCGGCGCTATCTGGAGTTTTTTTTGCCAAAATTAATCAATACCTCCGTTATTCCTGTGATAGTTTGTCTTTTCATCTTTTTTGAAAATATTCGTTCAGCCATTATTTTAATTATTGCTTCTCCGATCTTGATTGTTTTTATGATTATTTTAGGATTAGCAGCAAGAGAAAAAGCAAATCGTCAATATGAATCCTATCAAATGTTATCCAATCATTTTGTTGATTCTTTGAGAGGTTTGGAAACACTGAAATATTTAGGATTAAGCAGGAAGCATATTGAAAAAATCCAATATGTAAGCGAAGAATACCGTAAATCAGTTATATCCACTTTAAGGATTGCATTTTTATCAACGTTTGCACTCGACTTTTTTACGATGCTTTCAATTGCGACAGTGGCTGTTTTTCTTGGGTTAGGTTTAATAAACGGAACTATGGATCTGAAACCCGCTTTAACCATTCTGATACTGGCGCCAGAATACTTTTTGCCAATTCGCGAGGTTGGTGCAGACTACCACGCAACCCTTGATGGCAAAGAAGCAGGAAAAAAAGTACATGAAATTTTAACGAAAGATCATCCTCGAGAAATTGAGGAGTCTGTTCCGGTTGGCAGCCAACAAGTATTTTTACGGTAAAAGATATGAGTATGCACTTTGAGGAAAATAGTGGCAATGGCTTGGAAGATATCAATTTTACCGTTTCAGGAACCAAAAAAGTCGGAATCATAGGTGCAAGCGGTGCCGGGAAATCAACCTTGATTGATTTATTAGGTGGTTTTTTCGCTGCAACTAACGGAGAATTTTTGATTGATGGAGAAAAGCTAGGAAGTCTTGCACAGGAAAAGTGGCAAAAGCAATTGACGTATATTCCGCAACACCCATATCTTTTTTCTGACACAGTTTTTAATAATATTCGGTTTTATTTTGAAAATGCAACGGAAGACGAAGTGAAAGAAGCTGTTCATAAAGCAGGGCTGATGGAGGTAATTCAATCATTGCCAGATGGGCTGAAAACGAATGTGGGGGAAGGCGGGCGAACACTAAGTGGTGGTCAGGAACAGCGGATGGCGATTGCTCGGGCATTTTTAGGAAATCGACGGATTCTTTTGTTAGATGAACCGACAGCCCACTTAGACATTGAAACAGAATATGAATTAAAAGAAACCATGCTAAAGTTATTTGAAGGAAAATTGGTTTTCTTTGCTACTCACCGTCTCCATTGGATGCTCAATATGGATCAAATAGTGGTCCTTGATCATGGAAGATTAGTTGAAATGGGTTCATACCAGCAATTAATGGAAAAGCAGGGCTATTATTATAAACTCGTTAGGTCACAATTGGAGGGGTTCTGATGGAGAAGCAAAAGTGGATCATCCCTTATCTAAAGCAATATCGCGGGCTGTTTGCGCTGGCTATTTTTCTTGGAGCACTAACCATTCTGTTTGGCGGCGGATTGATGTTTACTTCGGGCTATTTGATTTCAAAAGCTTCAACCAGACCGGAATCGATTTTAATGGTATACGTCCCGATTGTTGGGGTTCGAACTTTTGGTATTGGCCGTGCAGTATTAAGCTATGTAGAAAGACTGACAGGGCATCACTTTGTGCTGAAGATTCTTTCGAATATGCGCGTTCGCTTATATAAAGTGCTTGAACCACAAGCTGTTTTGCTAAGATCCCGATTTTTAACAGGGGATTTACTTGGCGTTCTTGCCGATGATATTGAAAACCTGCAAAACTATTATTTAAAAACTCTATTTCCAGCGATTGTTTCCCTTGTTATTTATACAGTTATTATTATTTGTGCAGGTCTTTTTTCAATTCCAATTGCAATTCTATTCGCAGTTATCATTGGGTTATTAATTTTTGTGGGACCAATTCTTTCTTATATATACACGAAGACGAAAAATGAAAAAATAAAACAAGGCAGACATTACCTTTATCAGCAGTTCACTGATGCAGTGTTTGGAATTAGTGACTGGATATTCAGTGGAAAATCCTTAAACTTTATCGAGCGGTATGAAAAACAGCAGCAGGAATTACTAAAGATTGAAACAAAGCTTCATTCTTTTGTCAATTGGCGTTCTGTTTTAAATCAAATGGTGCTTGGGATGATCGTTATTATCGCTATTTATTGGGCTAATGATATGACACTTAGCGGGAAGATTCCAGGAACCTTTATTGCCGCCTTTGGCCTAGTGATGATGTCAATATTGGAATCCTTTTTACCCCTTTCAGAAGCTGTAAGTGAAGCGTCAAGCTATCAGGATTCAATCAAGCGCCTGGAAAGTATGGAGTCTCATGAATCAAAGTGGCTGGAAATAGAGGAAAACGATAATGATAATATTGATTTGTCAGAAGTCACGATTGAATGTAATCATATTTCTTTCCAATATTCTTCAGAATCTCAATTAATCAATGATTTTAGTTTAAAGGTGGAACAAGGTGAAAAAATAGCGATTTTAGGACCTAGCGGAGCCGAAAAATCGACTTTATTAAAAATACTTCAGGGGGCACTTGAACCTACCAGCGGTGAAGTTCTCTTAAATGGAAGGAAAGCCAATGAAATTCAACTATCAATCCCAAAAATGCTTTCGGTACTAAATCAAAAAGCCTATCTATTTCACACATCTGTTCTGAATAATATCAGACTTGGAAACCCCGAAGCTTCGGACAAAGAAGTATATGAAGTTGCAAAAATGGTTGGTCTGCATGAGATGATTATTGATCTGCCAGACGGTTATGCCACCAATATGAAAGAAACGGGACAACGCTTTTCGGGTGGAGAACGCCAAAGAATTGCACTTGCACGCATTCTTTTGCAAAAAACACCAGTTGTCATTATGGATGAACCGACTGTAGGTCTTGATCCAATTACCGAAAATAAGTTATTGGAAACCGTTTTTAGTACACTAAACGGGAAAACAATTATTTGGGTTACCCACCATTTAGCAGGTATGGATAAAATGGATCGAATCATCTTTATGGACCAAGGAAAAATTACGATGTCTGGTAGCCATCTACAACTGCTTGAAAATGAAGAAAGATACATGCGTCTCTATGAATTGGATCATCCTTTATATAAATATTAATCATTAGCAAAGAAAAAGCTGATCCCAAAAAGTCGTTTTTGACGACCTTTTGAGTCAGCTTCTTTATCTTAAATACGATGTGTCATCATACAACAGCGGCAGTGAGTGTGCCTTCGATAATGGAAATGGTCTGCCCGCCCGCTTGGCCTGTTCCTGTAGCAACGAGGGTGTATGTGTGGGTACCAGGTGGTGGGGTATCACAGCAGGTCATCGCTGTTGTGAATGGACTACCAGCCATTGAAGACGTGTCTGTTGCGGTGCATACGGTGACACCGTCTCGTTTAAGCTGCAGTATAAGGGTCTGATTGTTGCTCGACGGTATCCAAGTTACATAATCGGTAAGCCATACTGTATTTCCTGCAGCGGTGGTGACCGTAAGGGTTGCAATTGTTTGCGATGTGTTATTGCTTAGTACAGTTGGTGTGACGGTTGTACACGCAAATTGGACTCCTGGACCTGTAGCACCTGTGGCACCTGTGGCACCTGTGGCACCTGTAGCACCTGTGGCACCTGTAGCACCTGTAGCACCTGTGGCACCTGTAGCACCTGTGGCACCTGTAGCACCTGTGGCACCTGTAGCACCTGTAGCACCTGTAGCACCTGTAGCACCTGTGGCACCTGTAGCACCTGTGGCACCTGTAGCACCTGTAGCACCTGTAGCACCTGTAGCACCTGTAGCACCTGTAGCACCTGTAGCACCTGTAGCACCTGTAGCACCTGTAGCACCTGTAGCACCTGTGGCACCTGTGGCACCTGTGGCACCTGTAGCACCTGTGGCACCTGTGGCACCTGTAGCACCTGTAGCACCTGTAGGGACTTTAATAATAACTTTCACTTTACAACAGCAGTTTCTTTTTCCACACTTATTACATCTTCCACTGCTGCTTCGACGATGGCTACTGCTGCTGCATTTGAAGTGTCCACTGCTGCTTTGATGATGGCTACTGCTGCTGCATCTGAAGTTTCCGCTGCTGCTTCGATGATGACTGCTGCTCCTTTTGTGGTGTCCGCTCCCATGGCTTCTGTGCCCGCTACTATGTTTTTTGTGTTTTCCTGAACTTCCTTTTGGCAATTTTATTCACCTCCTTTTTTTTATCTGATGTATTCTATGAAATTTAAATAAGATGAGTATGGACTAGCATCCAAAAAAATATTATTTTTAATTTTTTTTTTATATAAGTTTTAGGATAAAAAGTATCTTTTTTTAATGAAGGAACTTTACAAATTTTGTCGAACCTTCTTCATTAATCAAATTTTTGATCTAGTTGTTGTAATGTTTATGTGTGTGGAAGATTAGAGAGGGGTTTGATCCATTTGTGGCCTTTTAAGAAAAACAATGAGGAAAAAAGAAGAGTTGAAAGGTCAAATAAAACATTTACTCGAGAAACGTCAGAAGAAGAAGAAATTGCAAAAATGGCTAATAAATTAAAAGAAATAATTGCCAATACTTCGAAGGAGATCATCTTTTTATGTATTGGTTCAGATCGTTCTACCGGAGATTCACTTGGTCCATTGGTAGGAACGATTTTAAAAGATAAAAATACACCTTTTCCTATTTATGGAACACTACAAGCACCTGTACATGCCTTAAATATTAAAAAGGTTTTGAAGGAAATTCATGATACATTTGAAGATCCATTCATTATCGGAATTGATGCGTGTTTAGGGGATGAAAGCAAAATTGGTACAATTTTTATCGTAGAAGGGGCTTTTATTCCAGGTAAAGCATTAAAAAAAGATTTGCCTAGTGTAGGCGATTGTCATTTAAAAGCGATTGTAAACTATTTTGACCCATTGTCACCTGTGCAATCCTTAAATAGCACTCGTTTGTACACTGTTATAAAAATAGCTGATATCATGTCTAAAATTATAACTAGAGCTATATATAACAAGTTAAAGTGATGCAAAGTTGGCAACTTCTCAAAAATTGGTGCTCTTTTTGTGATTGAGATATAATTAATATAATGTGCATTATAGGAAGAGGAGGTAAAATATGGGGAATGATTGGACGGAAGAAAATCTGATCTCAATACGGGAGAGGGTTTATCTATACATTAAAGATTTAATTTTAGATGGAGAATTTAAAACAGGTGATCGCCTCGTTGAGCGGGAACTAGCAGAAAGATTAAATATTAGCAGAACACCTATCAGGGAAGCATTATTTAGATTAGAATCACAGGGATTTGTAAAAACAGTACCAAGAAAAGGTGTGATTGTTGCCGATATTTCTGAGAAAGAAATTATTGAGGTGTTTACGATTCTGTCATCACTTGAGGTTTTGGCAGTCAAATTAGCTGTACAAAAGCTAGATGATGAAACGAAAAGAAAATTTACTTCTTGTATAAAAAAAGTGGAGAAATGTTTACAAAATAAAAATGAAGTTGACTTCTCCGATTTGCACTCAGAGCTGAATTATCTTTTATATAGTTCTGCCAAAAATACAAAACTCTACGAAATTTTGAGCGGTTTATCAGATTATATCCGTGCATTTGCTAAAAAAGGCTATCAAAAAGCGGGAAGAGCAGAACAGTCAATGGAAGAACATTTAAAAATTATGGAGGCTATCGTTAACAAGGAAAGTGACATGTCCGAATATTTAACGAAGATTCATATCGAGAATTCTAAAAAAGCCTATGTTGAAGCTGTCAAGAAAAGTGAAGAAAAAAAGAGATAAAATAAAAAAAGGGCTAATCTTAGCCCTTTTTCGTACACTATATCCCAACAACTACAGATGAGGTTAGGTTTTTCAGTACCTTTGCCACACTCATTGCTACAATTGGACTGGATTTAGGGTTTTGCTTGAATGGTATATTTTGAATGGATATTTTAACTTCCCCAAAAAATCCCTTCGCATGTATGGTATGTGTGTTACGCTCAATCGTAGGATCAACAAATACTTTCACTTTTGTTTGATCGAATCCGATTCCAGCGATACTAAGTGCAGCGGAAACATTTATATTTTCAGGAAATAATTTTGCTGCTTCTTGTGCCACACCATCAAAGATACAATATGGCTCATTGATGGTTTCCAAATCTACCATTTCCTCAGCGAAAGTCCCATACCAGCTTCTAGTAGGCTTTCTGGTAATAAGAGTTATTTCTTCAATTTCTCCTAAAGCACCAGCAGCAATTCTATCCAAACCGGCAATTGCAGCAGAAGGAATCAGGATTTGTTTGCTTGTTTCTGTTGCGGCATTTTGTAATTTCCCATAAAAGTCACTATCTGCTAAAGCACCTACCGATAGAACCATCAAGTTACTTCCGCTTCTAAGAGCTTTTTCACCATAAAGCTGTAATGCATCATGCCCCGCAGCTTCTATAATAATATCTAGGTTTTGATTAAAGAATACATTTTCATCAATCGTAATCAAAAAAGGATGCTCAGAAGACTCGTTGGCAACAAGTTTATTTCTAACAAGAACAGCCTTTAAATCAACATCTCCAGCCTGGTGTGACTGAATTAATTTAGTAATACATTTTCCTAATGTTCCAAATCCGATGATCCCTACTTTTAACATTACTCATTCACCTCATTAATAGATTAAAAAAATTGTTCTTTCAGTACCAAATCCCTAAAATAAAATACAATGTTAGTTTTTCTGACAATATTGAAGTTTGTTGGAATATGTTGTGCTACTCTAAATCTATGAAACTGGTAAGATTTAGATTTGAAATTAGGAGGGGGTAAATGGAAAATATATTTGGTATACGAAGTACTCAATTTTCTATCTATTTTACCTAAAGGGGGGTACGATATCAAGAATAATATTGCCAATATACAAAAATATCAAAATTTTTAAAATTGTTTGCAAATTTAAGAATTTTAATATATGATAGTTTATAAGTTACCCATAGTGGGAAAGTGAGGTGTAATTTTCTATTCATAACATCTAGTTTATACTCATTTGCTTTAATGTTTAGAGGTATCTGGATTCAGCAGAAAAAAGAAGAAAGTGCAGAGGATAATTGTTTTTTATTTAATTGGTATACAATCTACAATATACAAGGTGCTGTTTGCAACTGGAAATCATTTTTTTAATTATCAATCTTGCGGTAAGGCTGTCACTTATTTACCTAATAAAATTTCAAGTTGATAGTGAATGGTGAAGGTGTTTTCTCGGTGAATATTCTTACATATGGATCCTCACCCTCCCAATCCTATTTAACAATTTAAAAGAACAGGTAAAAAAGAGAGTTAAGAACATTAAAATTTTTGGAGGGAATATATGGGATTAACAGCAGCTCATTGGGTGTATCTAGTTGTCACTGTAGCAGTAATTGTGATTATGCTTTTTAGAAAAGGTATTGTTTTACCCCTGATTATTGGGACCTTTTTAGTAGCAGCAGTGTATAAAGGGAGCATTATTGCCGGGTTTCAAGCTGTATTTAATGCGAACCTTGTTGCAGCTAAAGAGCTATTTAGTATTTTCCTGATTATTTCCATTATGATAGGTCTCCTTAATTCTTTGAAAGATCTAGGAGCAGATAAAAGAATGGTTGTTCCGATTCAAAAAATAATGGTAAACGGTCATATTTCCTATCTTGTTTT
The DNA here is from genome assembly GCF_030915385.1 of Neobacillus sp. PS3-12. GTDB lineage: Bacteria > Bacillota > Bacilli > Bacillales > Cytobacillaceae > JAEVLT01. The sequence continues at coordinate 5,089,896 of NZ_CP133268.1, forward strand.
AATGGTAACAACCTATGTGATTTCGCTCTTTTTCTGGCCAACTCCCGCTGTTCCACTAATTTGTGCTTTGCTAGTTCCTGCGGCAGTAAATGCAGGATTGCCTGTAATGACATCAGCAATGGTTATTGTTATTGCTGGCCAAGGGATGGCATTATCATCAGACTATATTATGCAAGTCGCACCAATGCTAAGTGCTAAAGCAGCAGGTATTGATAAAGCTGCTGTTTCTGATAAAGCATTCATCCTTTCACTTATTACAGGGTTAAGCTCCCTTGCGATTGTCTATGTAACTCATCGAAAAGCAATTACCAAAAAATCCGACAGGAAAGAAGACAAAGCTTTCTTTGATGTAGCAAATGAACTTGCAGCTACGGTAGAAGAAAGCGCTGATATCATTCAGAGAAAAGCAACTTGGGGAAAAGTGTTTGCGATTATTGTACCTTTAGCAATGCTCGGGGTTATGGTCTTTATGTTCCAAACCAAGCTTGGCGGAGGATCAGGTTTTGAAGGAGGAGACGGTGCAGCATTTATCGGCGGTGTTGCAACTATTCTATTAATTTTAGCTACTATCGCATTTAACAGAATACATGCATTGGATAAAATTAGCGAGCATATTACAGAAGGATTTGTATTCGCATTCAGGGCAATGGCGCCAGTTATTCCAATTGCAGGCTTCTTCTTTATGGGAAGTGGAGATTTCTCAGCGGCAATTCTTTCATTACCTGATAAAGCCCCTAAACCAGCATTTTTATTTGATTTAATTCAACATGGACAACAATATATTCCACATAATCCAATTTTTGCGGCAGTTGGTATCTTGATAGTTGGTATTATTACAGGATTGGATGGTTCTGGATTTGCTGGTCTTCCATTAACAGGTGCATTGTCTGGGGCTCTGGCTCATGGCAGTCACTTAGATCCATCCGTTATGGCGGCAATTGGCCAAATGGGCTCTGTTTGGAGTGGTGGAGGAACAATCATTGCATGGTCTTCACTCGTAGCAGTAGCAGGCTTCCTGCAAGTATCACCATTAGAATTAGCCAGAAAAAATTTCTTGCCAGTTATTATCGGACTATTGCTTGCAACTATATTAGCCGTAATCATATGGTAGAGATTTTGTAATAAAATTTAAGGGATTATTATATAATGTAAGGGCTTCCAAAAACTAGTTAGTTCCTAACTTGTTGGGAAGCCCTTTTTTATAAAGTGCTGCATCATAATAATAAAAAACAGGAGAGTAATAATGGAAAACTATAAAATTGGTTTAGTGGGATTAGGGAAACTGGGGACTGCTATGATGAGTCATTGGAATCAAAACAATATAAAGATAGGAGTTTTTCATCGTGATCAAACAAAGGCAAGAGAGTTTGTAAACCAATTTCAGAATGGCTATTTATTAGCGGCAAGCGAATTAAAAGAGCTCGATCTGCTAATTTTAGCATTACCAGCAACTTCGATTATTCCTTTTATTACGAGTTTAAAGATTCAAGGTAATTCTGGTCATTCTCCGTATTTCATAAATATGGCAACAACACTTCATACGAACGAAATTTCTAAGACGTTCCCAGACTTAAATGTTATTGGTTTAAAATATATGGGGCATGCAAGAGACTTATTGGAGCACGGAAATGGACTATTTATTTCGGAAAACACACTTCAAAAAATAATTGAGGAATTATTTTCAAATTTAGGAAACGTAAAGCAAGAAAGTGAGAATTGTTTAGCGGAAGTTAATAAACTTGCCACTTTTTATGCTGTAAAAACTGCCGCGGAGATTGAGAATGAGTTTGCGAAACGAGGCTATCCGCTTGAGTATGTTAAAAGAGCTTTGACTTCTATCAGCCCCGAAGTGATCCGATCTTATAGTGAAGGAAGCCTTGGACACTTTGCAAAGGAAATCGCTAAAAAGATCCAACAAAATGATTGAATTTAATACAAAAAATAGAGGAGAGTGTCAGTAATTGTGACTGTCACCCTCCTCTATTTATATTAATTTTTGTATTTCATTCTATGAAAAAAGTAATTGTAATAAGCATAAATACAGCATGACGCAGGCAATATACAACCCTGCAAATGAAAGATTCCAATTTGATACCTTATAGGAGCTTTCTTTAACAATGTTCGACATAAGCCCTAATGTGGCATTATAAGGTCCAACTAGAAATGCGGAAACAGCTCCTGCTAACATGGCTACAGTTAATACAAGTGGTGATATACCAATTGCTTTCGGATCTAGGCCCTGAATCATTAATGCAAGTGAAACAGCGGGATGAAGACCTAGAAAAGCGAACAACAACGGAATTAATGGCAGTAAAATCAAAAAGATGTTTACACCGGCAACGTGAATAAATTTAGTTACCAGGAGATATAACCAATGATTTGTATGGGAGACATTCATCGCAGAGATAAAAAATCCTGCAGATAAATAAATAAAAAATTGATCTTTCATACTAATGGCAAAAGATTGAAAATGCTTTAACAATTCATGACCAAATTGGTTGCCTTGTCTTAAAAAAAGCGACCAAACAAAAGCAAAAGGGATGACTAATAATGAAACAAGAATTAAAAAGGGATATGGCACCATTTTTTCAACAATGGATATAACTACATTGAAAATAATGATGGCAAGTAAAATTTGAAAAACCCTACCTGAACGGTCTGGCCCAGTATTTTCTATTGTACTGGCTGTCTCATGGGCTGCAAGATTCTTTTGGGTTTTGATCATCATCTTTGATTTGCGAGATCCAATGTACCAATCTAATCCCATCCCTAAAATACTAAGAGGAATTACATATGGAAGGATAGAAACCCATGTCACTCCTGTCATTGTTATGACAATTCCCACGATCGGAGTAACTGGGGCCCACACTAAAGGCATGGCAAAACCTCGGGAAATCGCTCTAGACATAAATCGCTCTTTATTTTGTACGGTAAAAAGACTTAAGGCAGGTCTGATTGAGTAATAAGTCATTGGTAAAGTTGCAAGGTTCATAAAAATACTAAAAAAATAAGATATGCCTGAAGTGATCATATAAAGCTGTCCGGAAGTTTTTATTCGTTTTTGAATAATCATTTGAATGCTCTCACTATAATTACCAAGTTTAATAGGGATTCCTAAAATTGGAATTAGTGTAAACATTGTCAACAAGTCGAGCATAGGACCAAAGGAAAGAATGTATTGATTCCAATGAGCCCGACTTGTCCATAAAAGTATCACACCAAGAATTAAGAAACAGCTTCCTAAAATTTGAACAAATCGTTTTGCTTGGAACAATGTGCAGAGTACAATTATGAGACATAAACCAGAGAGCATAAACTTGATATCAGTATGAGGAAAAAGGACAGAAAATAAATACAAAAGAATCACAAATAGAAACATCGACCTCAGCATCGTTTCACCTACTTTGTATTTTTTTGTATACCAAAAATGATAAACCTGGAGAAAAAAGCCACAATTCGATCACATTTAAAACTATTTTTGGTATTTGGTATACAATATAGTTGTAAAAGTTTATTAATCATAATACAATAAAAATGTAGAATAACTCAGTAAATAGGAGGAATTAAAATGTTAAACTTTTTATTTGGTTCCAAAAAGGCTGTATTAAAAGCTGAGAAGAAACTAGCTTCCTTAAGAAAAACACTTAAATTTTAATATTTCTAACTTTATATTCATCCACCAAGTTCATCATATAAAAGCCGGAGAGACAACAGGTTCTCTCCTGACTTTTTAGCTAATAGCATCTTATACAGTCATTTCAGACTTAACAAGTTTAGAGTTTTTCGAATCCTCGCTGTTACCAGATGCCTTTACGATCTCATTTAATTCTTCGCGTGCCGCTTCAATCGTGTCAAATTTTTCAAAAAACTTTACATTAATTTTGTTAACGTATTCCTTTCCTTCGTATTTCTCATATAATTGAATTTTTATATTTTCATCTAAGATTTTGGCAATCGTGTATTTTGCTTTTAATTTTTCAAAAAAGTAAAAATTGTATGTCTCGACTACCTCTAACCCGTCATTTTCTAGAACTGTTTGGAAGGTTTCCTTATTTGTTAAAACAATATATTTTCCCATAAAGCCCTCCTCCTAATTATTTATCATTTTCATATGATCCAGTATTTCAATATTTCTATTCTGTCATTACCACCTCTTCGGAATATTGTATACCAAACTATTTATTTGTATTTTATACTATTTAATGAAAACGTTCAATAATATATTCTAAATATTAAAAAAATTATGAGAATGGCGAAGCTCATCAATAAAAAAAAGTGTCAATTCCAAATTAAAAAGATCATGTTTGCTTCTTGGTTAAATTAATTGTATACTTCATACTAAGAATCTAAATATTCTGAATATATAGAAAGGGGAAATATTATGCCAAAAGTAATTCTTCATGTTGACGGAACGATTGTTGAGCAGGACGTAAAGGATAATGCTAACTTAGTGGTGCTGGCGGGAATCCGTCAATTTCCGAAATTAAAATATGGTTGTGGAATGGGACGATGTACAAAATGTACCTGTCAAGTGATATCTGGAGCGGAAAACTTAGCCCCTCCGAATTGGAAAGAAGAAAAAATGCTTGGTGATAAAGTGAATGAAGGGTACCGATTAACCTGCCAATTTACCGTGCAAGAGGATATTGAGATTACGCAAGAATATATAGCAGTTGAGGCTCCTAAAAAGAGGTCTACGATTCAAGCTCCTTAGGAAATTTATTTTTAAATATAGTTGGTATACGAAATACAAAATAAATTATGAGGTGAATTTTGTGGATTGTTATAATCTCACTAGCATGACATGGAAGGAAGTCGAAGAATCACTAAAAACTGTTCAGCTTGCGATAATCCCAATTGGAGCACATGAACAACATGGTCCACACATGGTAGAGAGCTGTGATGCCGTTCTTGCAGAGCAAATGGCTAAAAAACTTGGGCAAAGAATGTATCCCTATGCATGGGTTACCCCTACAATAAATATGGGGATTTCACCGCATCACATAAATTTTCCCGGTACCATATCTTTACAACCGACGACTCTTATTGCCGTTTTAAAAGATATGATTTCGTCATTAAAATATCACGGAATTAAAAAATTTCTGCTACTTAATTCACACGGTGGCAATCAATCAACATTAAACGTAGCTTCATCCATGCTAACAAACGAACTTGAAGTAGAAATTTACTATGCAAAAACAACAGCTTCTGCCAGAAAGTCATTTGAAAAATACGTAACATCATCTTTATTTGGTCATAGTTGTGAACGTGAAGTATCAGAAGCATTATATTTAGCTCCAGAACTTGTTCGAATGGATGAACTTGAAAAAGGCGATATTCGGGAAGATGGAAGATGGAAGCAGCTTAGACCAGGTAAAGCCATTCAAGGATTTTATTTCTATGAAGAAATGACCAAAAATGGTTGTATTGGGGATGCGACAAAAGCCAGCAAGGAGATTGGCCAGCATATTGTTGAGGAATCATTGGATAACCTTACGGAAGAACTCAATAAATTGCTAAATCTAAAAGCAGATATACCTTATTAACAAAAGCGATCTTATTAAATAAACAAATAAAAACTTAAAATTATAAATTTTTAAAAAATTCTAAAAACACTATTTACAAAGTGAATAAAGTAAGATATTATATCATTAAAGGTATACCAAATACCTGATAGCTAAAAATGAAAGCTTGTTTAATAGAAGCAAACTTTTATTTTTAAAATAATTTGGTATACAAAATATCAAATGCCAAACATATTTAAAAACCTATTATACATTCGAGGAGGAATATTAGAATGGCAGAACTATTATCAAAGGATGAATTTCGTAAAGAATTAGAGGAAGCAATTAAAGGAAATCATAGCCAAAAGGCTCCTTTTACAGTAGCTTGGGCCGAAGGTAAACTTGAGAGAGAACACTTCGCAAGATGGGCTGAAAATCATTACCATTATGTTGGGCCCTTCGCCGACTACTTAGCGTATATCTACCATAATACTCCTAATATCCCAGAATATGAATCAGCAAAAGACTTCACCCTTCAAAATATGTATGAAGAAGAAATTGCTGCTGATCGTCATACTGATTTACTTATTCGTTTCGCAGAGGCATGTGGAACTACTCGTGAAAGAGTAATGGATCCTCAGAATATGGCCATCACGACTTTAGGTCTTCAAAGCTGGTGTTATGCAGTTGCTGCCCGTGAACATTTCGTAGTGGCAACAGCAGCACTTGTTGTAGGGTTAGAATCTCAAGTTCCAGATATTTATCGGAAACAAACTCCAGCGCTAAGAGAAAAGTATCAATTTACCGATGAAGAAATCGAATTCTTCGATCTTCACATCGTTTCAGATGAAATTCATGGTGAGCGAGGATACAAAATTGTTCTAGACCATGCCAATACTCCTGAATTACAGCAACGTTGTTTAGAAATTGTTCGTACAGGAGCAAAAATGCGCCGCATGTACATGGATGGCCTTTGGAAAGAATATCTTGAGAAGGATCTAGGAACTTTAGTTCAATCTTAATTAGAACTAATTGAAATCACATATCGGGATTCAAGAGATTACTCTTGAATCCTCTCCTAAACTGGCTGTCATATAAATCTTGTAAAATCGAGGTTCAACATGACGGCCCGTTTTTTAATTAGATTAGAAAAAGGTGATAGTTTGCTAACGACTAAAATTGAGACTTTCAATAACTATATCAATGGTGAATGGACACAATCAGTAACGAATAAACTTTTTTACAGCATAAATCCTGCGAATACCGAAGACGTAGTAGGAGCATTTCAAGCTTCAAATGAAGAAGATGTTAAATTGGCGATTGAGTCTGCATCAAAAGCATTCCCTAATTGGGCAAAAACAGCCCCATCAAAACGTGCTGCTATTTTAAATAGAGCAGCGGATATTTTAGAGCAAAACGCTGATCAATACGCTGAAGAATTAACGAGAGAAGAAGGAAAGCATGTTAAAGATGCCAAGAATGAAGTGATTCGTTCAGCACAGACGCTTCGATTTTATGCAATCGAAGGCCAAACGCTTACAGGAGAAACGTTTCCTAATGATGATCCAAATATGAAAGTTTCAACAGAGAGGGAGCCACTTGGAGTTGTAAGTGTGATTACACCATGGAACTTTCCACTTTCTATTCCTGCCAGAAAAATCGCTCCTGCGCTCATCACAGGAAACACAGTGGTTTTTAAACCTTCATCAGACACTCCTTTAATTGCTGTACGTCTAGTGGAAGCACTGCAACTGGCCGGAATTCCTAATGGTGTGATCAACTTCGTAACAGGAAAAGCTTCGGATGTAGGGGATCTTTTGGTAACACACCCTGCAATAAGAGCCATCACTTTTACAGGATCGACGGCTGCTGGTGAAGATATTCATAAAAAATCGTCATTTACCACTCGAACACAAATGGAGCTTGGTGGGAAAAATCCGTTGATTGTTATGGATGATGCGGATCTAGACCTTGCTGTTGATTTAACAGTAAATGGAGGGTTTTCCTTAACGGGCCAAGCTTGTACTGGAACAAGCAGGGTTATTGTCTTGAAAAACGTGAAGGAACAGTTTGTCCAAAAACTAATTGAAAAAACAGCTTCGCTTAAAATTGGAAATGGCTTTGAAGAGGGAGTAAAAATTGGTCCTCTTGCGAACGAAAAACAATTAAAAAATGTTTTAAAGTACATTGAAATTGGAAAAGAAGATGGAGCTGCACTCGCTTTTGGCGGTGAGAGAATTGATGCTGGTGTTTTCGGAAATGGCTATTTCGTAAGTCCTGCGATCTTTACCAATGTAAAGTCAAATCATCGAATTGCCAAAGAAGAGATTTTTGGTCCCGTTGTGGCTATTATCGAAGTAGATTCATATGAAGAAGCGATCAAGATTGCTAACGAAGTAGAATATGGATTATCTGCTGGGATCGTTACCAATAATCTTAAAACTGCCAATCAATTTACAAAAGATATCCAGGCCGGCACAGTGAAGGTGAATCGCACAACGACCGGTAACTTAATCAACGCACCATTTGGCGGCTTGAAAAAATCAAGTACCTCAACATTCCGTGAATCAGGAAGAGTAGGTCTTGAATTTTTCACACAACTAAAAACAGTTTATATCGGTTATTAAAAATAAAGGCTGTCGCTCAAAACAACAGACTAATTTAACACAGCCAAAATATAAAATAGTTGAGGAGAACAATATGAAAGCAGCATTGAAACTGGAATTAGAAGAAGCAAAACTTATGATTGAAGCAGCAAAGAAAAAATCAGAAGAAATTAACGTACTTGAAACGATTGCCATAGTGGATGATGGCGGAAATCTAATTGCACTTGAAAGAATGAACGGCGCACGTATTACTGGCCCTGAAATTTCAATCGCTAAAGCGTACACAGCTTCTGGTCATAAAAGATCCACTCATTTATTTAATAAGGAACCAAATGGACCTGCACTTCCAGGTAATGAAGCATTTGGAATTCAACAGATGCTTCCTGGCAAATTTGCTATTTTTGTAGGTGGATTTCCAATTGTTGTGAATGGTGAAGTTGTTGGCGGAATTGGAGTAAGCGGGGGAAATGGCGAACAAGATACCGCAGTAGGAACGGCAGCACTGCAAGCATTACAGAAACATTTGGGCAATGAATTAGAAGTAATAACCAAAGCTGATATTAAAATTTGAACTCATTAGCAACTTAATTTTTAAATAATTAAGACAAGTAAAATTCCGTATAAGTTGTTCGGTTTCCGCGGAAATAATCAACACCCCCTGGAATACCGAACAAATCTAGCGGAATTAATTTATATATGTACCCGAAGAGTAATGAAATTGTTGTTTTTTTTAGGAAGGGGAGAATCGTTTGAAACCCTATGTTGATTTAGCAATTGGGTTTGCACGTACCGGCGTTACGGGATATGGTGGAGGTCCATCAACGATACCATTGATTGAATACGAAGCTGTTCAAAAATATAAATGGGTAACAGTTGAAGAGTTTGGTGAAATACTAGCTCTGGCAAATACACTCCCAGGCCCAATTGCAACAAAAATGGCAGCTTATGTCGGCTTTAAAGTGAAGGGCGGCTTGGGTGCAGTAGTAGCCATTTTATCGCATATAGTGCCTACAATCTTTGGGATGATTGCTTTATTGGGAGTGCTTTACAAGTTTCGCAACTCACCAATTGTAGGCGGGATGGTTCAAGGGGTTACACCAGTAATCGGATACATGCTGGCGGAAATGGCGTATCGTTTTTTTCAAAATGGCCGCAAGGGCTTAGGTTTATCAAAAATGCTTATTTTTTCAATTATTTCTTTAGTATTTATCCAATTTCTAGGGGTACATCCTGGAATATTAATCGCCGTATTTCTTATTTCAGCCTTTTTCATTGCTTCACGTAAAGAAAAGTCAGCAAAGGATTCATCTGGTAAAGTGATACAAATGAAGGAGAAAAGCTCATGATCTATTTGCATCTATTTTGGTCGTTTTTGATTGCTAATTTATTAGGGTATGGCGGCGGGCCTGCAATCATTCCATTAGTTCAAAATGAAGCCGTCAATCATTATCATTGGATGAGTTTATCTGAATTTAGTAATCTATTAGCGATTGCAAATGCACTGCCGGGTCCGATTGCAACAAAAATGGGCGGTTTTATCGGCTATCAAATGGGTGGAATCCTGGGTTGTCTTGTGGCCCTTGCTGCAACGATCCTTCCATCAGCCATAGCAGTGATCATTTTGTTTAAGTTTGTAAATTTATTCAAAGATTCACCAAAAGTAAAGTTAATGACAAAGTCAGTACAGCCGATCATTTTTATTTTGCTTGCGGTGATGGCTTACCAATTCTTTTTCTCAGAATTTCAAAAAAACGGCGCATTTCACCTTATCCTATTGGCTTTTCTAAGCTACCTAACTTTAAGTAAATTTAAGGTTCATCCATCTCTTGTTATCATTGGTTCTTTAGTCTATGGAGGGGTCTTTTTATCCTAACCTTTTTTAAAAAATATTTAAAAAATAGCGGGTGTAATGATGGAAATAACGTGGGAGGAAAAAAATCTATTATCTATTCGAGAGCATGCATATTTATTTTTAAAAAAGTCGATTCTCGAAGGTGAATTCCAAGCTGGTGATCGTCTTATTGAAAGAGAACTTGCTGCCAAATTAAAAATTAGCCGTACGCCTATTCGGGAGGCTTTGTTTCGGCTTGAATCGCAAGGTTTTGTAAAAACTGTTCCCAGAAAAGGTGTTGTTGTCTCGGATATTTCCGAAAATGAGGTTATTGAGGTGTTTACCATTTTAGCTTCATTAGAAGTACTCGCAGTAAAATTAGCAGCTCAAAAAATGGATAACGAAACAAGGCAGGAATTGGACCAAAAGATAAAAGAATTGAATTTATTAGAGCAGCGATCGGAAGAAGATTTTAATTTAGAACATATTCAAATGAATCGTTTAATCAACAAAGCGTCGAAAAGTCCAAAATTATTCGAAATTCTTTCTGGTCTAATTGATTATATTCATATGGCAGCCAATATGGGATATGAAACTCCGGGGAGAAGAAAAGAGTCATTAAAAGAACATATAGGGATCATGAAGGCCCTTCATGATCAGGATGTGGAAATAGCTGAGTATTTAATGAGAATTCATATTGAAAATTCAAAAAAGGCTTATATAAATTATGTTGAGAGTCTAAAAGAGAAGCAGAATAAAAAGAAAAAATAAAACAGGCCACTCGAAGAAAAGTAGCCTGTTTTATTATTATAAGTTTTTATGTTGAGGAATATTATTATTAATATCAAGATGTTTAAAATTTATTATATTATCGGAATATTACAATCATTGTATATTGTATACCAATAAAATATTTTAAGGGGAGGAAATGACAATGCCAAAAATCCGTTTCATAAATAGCAATAAAGAATTTGATGTACCAAATGGATCAAGTATATTAAGAATGTCACTTCGCTATGATGGAGAGCTTCCAAACCGATGTGGCGGGGGAATTTGTGGGTCATGTGTCTTTAAAGCAGAAGAGGGTACGGAATTTTTAGATAATGTGAAGGTACAAGAAAGAAGAAAATTAGGGGAAGAATGGTTAAAAAAGGGATATCGCCTCGGATGCCAGACATTTGTGACAGACGGTGATGTTGCCATTTCTTGGGATGACGAAGTTACAAGTCAAGTAAAGGTAAGAAAGCCGGATAAGATTCAAAAAGAAGTAACTGCAAGTAAATAATTTTTATTACTTAACAAAAAAGAAGGGTCTCCCTTCTTTTTTATGTTTTTTTACGAGTAAAACTCTCATGGGGAATGGCATGACTTATGATGAACCTTGGTCTGGCCCTTGAATAAGAGGTTCTAGATAACGCTTGTTATGAAGAATACTCGGATGATCTGGCAGATATTTTCGTGCAATCTCATTGTGTACATATGCTGATGCAAAATTTCCTAACATATCATAACAAACGCATAATTGTAAATGTGGTAGCCAAGTCCAATAGGCATGATTAATTAATCCCATATTGTCAGTTGGTTTTTCCAACCCAGTGGCAAGTTTATACCAAAATATAGCTATATTGTACTGATGATCTTCAAGAAAGCGGGCACCAAGGCGACAGCAAAACTCAGCTCGGGGGGAGTCGTATTCAAAGGATTTTAGAATGTATTGAAGCTCAAGCTTATGATCTCCTATAGTATTAAAACAATCTGCTAATCTTCCGCAAGCCGAAATGTAGTCCTCAACCCAACCAGTAGTTGTTGCTAAAAATTTTTTATAAAATTCTATCGCTTTATTGATTTTCTGATGCTCAAATAGTTCATTAGCAAAGTAATAAAGATCCCTTGGTGAGAATTGTTCACCCCGCTTTAAACGATTTTCATAGATTCGAAGGTTCCTGTCTGAATCATGATGGATGCGGTTATGGGTGACAGCAATATCGCTATGAAGGATACTTCCCCAAACCTCCAGGTACTCGTGTACGGGCCCGCGCCATTGAAAATTGTTGCGTTTTTTCACAAGTCGATTACGGCGCAGGCTGGAAGTGACATTTCCGTTTTCATCAAAAGCCAGATTGTAATGCATGGTTACAGAATCTATCGAAGGGTCCAGAGTTTCTTTTAACGATAAAAATTTTTTACGGTCATCTTCCAACAAGCTATCATCGGCATCTAACCAAAAAATGTAGTCCATTTTAGCATGACTAAACGCAAAATTACGTGCTGTAGCAAAGTCATTGATCCATTTAAAATCAATGATCCTATCTGTGTATCGAGATACGACTTCTTTTGTTCGATCAGTTGACCCTGTATCAACGATGATAATTTCATTGACAAGGTCTTTTACAGAATCTAAACATTTCGCAATGCTGTCTTCTTCATTTTTTACAATCATACAAAGGCTGACTGTTATCAAGTTCGTCGCTCCTTTAACCCAATGTTCGTCCTTTACTCTAAACTATGAAAAAAGAGCAGACATGGTGTGTACAATCCCTGTATTCGTTGGAGGTAAAAAATATCATATACATGGTGATTCGTATAATAATACAAAAAAGACCAAAGTCTGAGGTGACCTTGGTCTTTTTGAATATTCTATTATGCGAGTTCGTTTAGTAATTTCTCATTTTTTCGTTGTTTATGGTAGATCAATTCATATACGACAGGAACAACTATTAGTGTTAAGAATGTTGATGTTGTAAGCCCGCCGATTACAACAATAGCCAGTGATTGTGAGAGCAGTGCACCTTCGGACATGCCAAGTGACATCGGCAGCAGTGCACATATTGTTGCTATGGCCGTCATTAAGATTGGACGTAACCGAGTCGCACCAGCTTCAAGTAATGCTTCACGAATGGACAATCCTTTTTTACGTTGCTGCTGAACACGGTCAACAAGCACAATTGCATTTGTAACGGCAATTCCGACAAGCATCAGTGCTCCAATCATCGCTGGCATATCAAGAACCTTTCCAGATATAAATAAGCCAACTAATCCTCCGATAATTGCAAGAGGAAGTGCAAACAAGATCGTAAATGGGGCTTTTGCTTCACCAAAGGCGATAACCATTACAAGGTAAACAGCGCCAATTGCAACGAGCAAGGCCATCCCAAGCTGTGAAAACCCTTCATTCATTTGCGAGGATACACCGCCAATTGAAGCCTTTACAGTACCCGGAAGCTTCACATCTTTCAATTGAGAAGTTACCTGTTTGGTAATGCTGCCCACATCATTCGATTTCGATGAAAGTGTTATCGTTGCATATTGTTCTCCATTCTTTTCTTGTATGCTGACAGGACCCTGAACTTCTTGAATGTCAGCCACATCGGATAAATGCAGTGTTTTTCCCATAGTTGTTTTAATTTCTAAGGAGGAAATATCCTCGATTTTCGATGGAGGATCAATTTTTAGACCGAGATTGACATCTACCTGATCTTTACCTATTTTAAAGGTGGTTACTTTTTGGTCTGTTAATAATTGTTGAACCGAACCCATAATCTGAGCCGTTGTTAACCCCTCTGCAGCAGCTGCATCTTTTTTGACATTGATGTTGATTTGTGGTTTTGATTCACTTAAATTGTTTTCAATGTCAGAAACATCCGTTATTTTTTTAAATTGCTTTGTTAATATATTTGTTGCTTCTTTTACTTCTCCTAAGTTGCTACCAGTGACAGTCACTTCAACATTATTGTTGTTTCCGCCATTTGGATTCATTTGGGTAACCTGGATTTTTGCCTGAGCATTCGTCAAAGGATTAACTTCCTTTTGAAGTTTTTTCACAGTCACTTCAACATCAGCTGTATCCGAGAGCTTTACAAAAATTGTACCGGAGTTCGTACCAGAAATTTTCCCGGTTGTGTTCAAGGAACCTTTGGCAGAGCCAATGGTGGTCTGGTAGAAATCAATATTTTTCGCCTTCGCCAGCAGTGATTCCACTTTTTTAACTGTTTCATCGGTTGTCTTTAATGTTGTTCCTACAGGGTAAGTGATATCCACGTTCACATACTTATCCTTTGATTGCGGAATAAAGCCTGTACCGATTAGAGGAATTAATGAAAGACTTCCAATAAGAAGCAAAATCGATCCGATTGATACAATCAGCTTATGATTCAGTGCCCAGTTCAATGTTGTTTGATACTTTTTCTTCAATTTTCCATTTCCAGCATGTTCATGTGCGAGATTTTTCTGCTTTAACAAAAATAATTTTGCTAAAAGGGGTACAACCGTTACCGCTACAATAAGTGATGCTAAAAGAGAGAAGACCACGGTTAATGCAAACGGTAAAAAGATTTTACCGATCATCCCACTTACTAAACCAAGTGGTAAAAACACAGCCATTGTTGTTAATGTACTCGATGTAATAGCTGAGGCAACTTCTTTTACACCTAACAAAATAACATTGGTATCCCTGTCTTTTGTCTTCATAATTTGTCTGTACGTATTTTCGATGACAACAATACTATCATCAACAACACGTCCAACTGCAACAGCTAATCCGCCTAATGTCATGACATTAAGGGTAATATTAAGTTGTTTTAAAAATAACATTGCAATTAAAATCGACAGCGGAATCGAAATAACCGAAATAAGGGTTGAACGTACGTTTCTTAAAAATAATAGAATAACGATACAGGCAAATATGGCGCCTAGAATTCCTTCTTTAAGCATCCCATTAATGGATTGTTTTACAGCAGTGGATTGATCAAAAACAACCGTCACATCTGTCCCTTTTGGCAGATCTCCTTTTAGTTTAGCAAGTTGTGTTTTGACTCCATCAGCTACATCAACTGTATTAGAATCCTGTGTTTTAATGATATCAAGGACAACGCTCGGAGCTCCATTTGTTCTGGAAATGGCAGAGGCGTTTTCACTACCTGTTTTAATCTCGGCAATATCCTTCAATGCAACTAACTGTATTGATTGGTCATTGTTGGCTGCAGGTGTTTGATTTTCTACTGTTGCCGACTTTTGTTTTTGTTGCAGCTGTTGCTGCCCATTTTGGGTGCCTGTGTTTTTCATTGCTTCCTGCAATGTTTTTAGTTGTTGCTGCATTGCATTTAGTGCTGTCTGCCCAATTTGAATTTGTTTTGAAAGCTGTAAAATGGTTTGTTGTGCTTTTGCTTTTTCCTCGGCAGTTGAACTTGGATTTGTGAGGATTACATTTTGCTGTTGCAAGGCAAATTTTGCATCAGTCAGTTGGTTTTGGGTGTCGCCAATGGCTGACACTAATTGAATTTGGGCTGACAAGGCCTGATTCATTCCTGCCATGCCTTGACCTAATTGACCAACAGATTGACCCAATTGCCCTACGGCCTGTCCCAGGTCGGAAACGCCTTTTCCAATCTGTGAAAATGTATTGGCCATCGCCTTTTGTGAATCTGGAAAAATCGGAATGAGCAAATTACGAACATCATCTGCAGATGTAATTTTTCCGGATAAACGGACGGGTTTTGATTGGTCCCCAATCGTTAGAGACGTTATAGGGAAGGACATATTGTTTCCTTGCAATTGCTGCTGGACTTGTTGGAAGGTAATCCCTTTTTCTTTTAGTTTGTCAGGTAATAACCGTACGTAAACGCCGCTGTCTCGTTGGGTGGATACATTGACTTGCCCAACACCGGCAACGGTTGTTAAGTTTGACACAATATTTTCGCGTACTTGTTTTTCTAATTCTCCATCTGAAAGGTGTTTATTTGATAATGAAACCTTTAAAATTGGAAAAGACCCAAAGCTGATCCGTGTTACTTGTGGTGTTACCACACCTTCGGGTAATTTTACATTCTTAACGGCATCTTCAATTTTTTGTTTGGCATCATCTAAATTTGCTGAATAATCAAATTGAGCAACAATCGCCGAAATATTATCCGATGAGGTTGTGCTAATATCCTTTAATCCAGGTATTCCTGATAAAGATTTAGAGAGCGGTTCTGATACTAAATCCTTAATATCGTCTGGAGCAGCTCCAGGATATGGGGTAATAATGGCGATAATTGGAATGTTTACATCTGGCATTGTTTCTTTTTTAAGATTAACTGCTGAGTAGCTGCCACCAAAAGCAATGAGTACTGCAATAATCAAAACAGCCGCTGTATTTTTTAACGAAAATCGTGTTAGCCAATTCATTATGAAAATGGGACCCCCTGCCTAAGTTTTTGTACAAAATGACCTTATAGTCACAAGTAAATATAAATGAT
This sequence comes from Neobacillus sp. PS3-12, assembly GCF_030915385.1. Classification (GTDB taxonomy): domain Bacteria; phylum Bacillota; class Bacilli; order Bacillales; family Cytobacillaceae; genus JAEVLT01. The sequence goes on from NZ_CP133268.1 coordinate 5,106,073, forward strand.
TGATAGATTGATTGCAATACGAAAACTCACAGCTCAGTTGCTATGTTTTAAGAGGGTGAAAAAGATAAAGAACATATACAAACTGTCCATGAGAAGGAGCCCATGGACAGTGTTGGAAAACTTATTTAGTATTTTTTTCTGGGAGCACTTTAGGCATCCGCTTGGAAACAATAAAGCAGGCAGCCATGGAAATAATAAGAAGATAAGAGCCATAAAGACTAATCGAAAACCATTTGTTGTGAATGATGTTTGCTCCAGCAAAGGATACAATAAAAATATTTGGTATTTTCCCTATTGCAGAAGCCAGAAAGAATATTTTCCAATCCACTTTACTTAAACCGCATGCTGCATTGAAGACGGGTGCAGGAATAATGGGGATTAATCTCGCAACTAGGATCGCAATGAAGGAGTTTCGATTTAATATTTCCTGGTATTCCATTACCTTTGGATATTTTTGCAATGTACTTTGGGCCCAATCTCTGAAACCATATCTAGAAATAAAAAAGAACAATAATGTCCCAATCATTGCACCAGTATAAGAAATGAATAAGCCTTCAGTGGCACCGAAGAGGGCGCCAATCATTCCCCCGAGAACGGTAAAGGGAACCACTGGAAAAAAAACACATATAGTAACCATCAGCATACTGATTAATACAGCATATGGTCCGTCTTGTTTGACCAGTTCAATTAAGATATCTTTTTGAGTATAGCCAAAAAGAATAATTGAAATCACGAAAAGAATACTGATGATTTTTTTCAAAATTTTACACCCCAGTTTATTTTATACTATCCATGACAGTTCATCATATGGAATTTTTTGTCATGATAACACAATTTTTAAATGTATGGTACTATCTTGTTCATTTTTTTGAATCTATAGTGATTATACTTCAAAATGATATACTAACGTTGAATATTTTTAAGAGAAAAAATTCAAAGGTTGGGAGGACCTACTAATTAAAGCAATATTAATCCATGGATTTGGTAAAAGTCCTAAAGATATGAAACCCCTTGTACAAAATTTGGAGTTACTTGGATATGAATGTATGGTGCCAAATTTGCCATTAACTTTTAAAGAGTTTGACCATTCTGCACTTGAATTAGAAGTGATATTGGAGAAACTGATTGAATCCAATTTAAAAAATGGAGAAAAAATAAATCTTGTTGGTCATAGTACAGGTGGATTAGTTATTAGAAAATTTGTTTCTGAAACAAAGCATTTATCTAGTATTGGAAGATGCGTTCTTATCGCTACACCCAATAAGGGAAGTAAGCTAGCAAATATTGCTGCTAGTATTAAACCAGTGGGGGAAATTTATCGGACGTTAAGATCGCTAAAATATGAATACATTGAACAAATTGAATTTACTTCTGCTCCTGATATTGAAATCGCAGCAATAGCGGGTAATAAAAATAACCTTTTTTGGGGGAATTTAATTCGTGACGAAAACGATGGACGAGTTGAACTTAGCTCTGTGTATTATCCCGAGCTAAAAGATTGTATTACATTGCCATATGGGCACAATGAAATACATCACCAACAGGAAACGGCAAAATGGGTTGATATATTTATAAGAACGGGTAAGTTTTTATAATATCTTTAATTTTTCCTTTGGTCTAAATTACCAAGTTGTGCATGATATAAACACTTTGTTTATAGTAGAAAATTATTGTAGGTGTGATTAATATCACGATAACATACCCGATATATCTTTATAATATTAGCAACAAAGGAAGGATGAGGGTGAATTAGTTGGAATACACTTTTAAATCACTTTTTGAAGAAATAGGCGGTCTAGAAACCATTGATAAACTTGTGGAAGCATTTTATCCTCGCGTCTATGATGATAATGATTTGCGACCAATTTTTGAAGGGGATATGGAAGAAATAAAAAGAAAGCAAAAATTGTTTCTGCCCCAATTTTTAGGGGGTCCAGCACTGTATAGTATGGAATTTGGACCACCTGCAATGAGACAGAGACATTTGCCACACGAGGTGACTCCTACACGAGCACGTGCCTGGCTACGCTGTATGAAAGCAGCGTTTCATGAAATTGGTCTTGATCAAAATCCTGCTGGAGTGGAATTTTACGATCGCTTAACTCAAGTTGCCGGAATTATGGTAAACACTCCTGATCCAGATGAATAAAACAAAAAAGATCCTCTACACCATCAATCGGTGAAAGGGATCTTTTTAATCCGTATTTCATTATTGATAAGGGAATTGGCTTGAATAGTTACTAAATTGCTGGTATGCCTGGTCGAGCTTTTGCTGATCCTCTGCTTCAAGCTTGTACCAGCCATTTTGGAACATCAGTTTATAAAGTTCACGGCTGTTCTGATGGGTTTCATTCAGTATTTGTATTAAATCAGCATGAAGCTGATCGTGACTTGCTTCACGGACAGCTATGTTTAAACTGTCAGTTATATATTTACATGTACTAAGGCCGTCATTGATGAAATCACGATCGTTCATTTCTGGGCCTTTTACTTTTGGTAATTGCCCGGTTTGCTGATTTGCAATTTGCTTGCTGTTTTGATTCTGTTGATTTTGCATACAAATTACCTCCAATATATATATTACTGCAATGGTGTTTGTTGATTCGGTAAATTAGCTAATGCTACGTTGTTATTAACTTGCAGGTGCGGAAGTAATCTTTGATAGTGATTTTGGTGCATTTGCCCGGCTTTTTCTAGTGCTTGCTTAATTTGCGGATTGGTTACTTGTTGGGCTAGATGATGGAACTTTTTAAAAGCTAATAATTCCCATGATAAAACATCTTTAATATAGAGCAAATCTTTTGTTGTGATGGCTCTTGGCGGATTAGGAATTTGCGGCTGGTTTGTTTGCGATTGCGATTGCATTTGCATTTGTAGTATCTCCTTTCATCTTCACATCGTTTTTAAATTGCACTAATCTAATGGCATATATGCAATCATATGAGATAAAAGGTATCAGGAGAAATACATAATTCGAAAAGTAAGATAGAAGTATAATAAAGTGAAAAATTTTTTGGTGAATCCAAATAATGAAGCGGGGATGAAATATGTATACATCAATTTCAGAATTTATTGAGGAATGGAACCAAGAGGCTGAATCAACGCAAAGAGTTTTGGATGCTTTGACGGATCAATCATTGCAGCAGGAAGTGTCCCCAAATGATCGGACATTGGGGAGATTGGCATGGCATATCGTGACAAGCACACCAGGAATGCTGAACGAATTTGGAATATCTGTTCAATTAGTGGAACAATCAGATAATGTTCCCACCTCTGCCAAAAAAATAGCTGATACCTATCGAGCCCTCAGTATAAATGCTGCTGAAGCAGTGAGACAGCAATGGATGGACGAATCTTTAAAGGAAAAAAAAGAAGTCTTTTTCAGGGAAATGCAAAAAGCAGCGATGCTTTCTCTGTTAATGAAGCATATCATTCATCATCGCGGCCAAATGACGATCCTCATGAGACAGGCAGGATTGACTGTTCCTGGCATATACGGACTGGCTGCGAAGAATGGAGCAAAATCGGAATGGAAGCTCCAAAAATATAAAAAAGCTTTGAAATTTAAACGGGGATCAAGTAAGATGAAATTACCATAATTTGAAAAGAGTGAAAAAAAGCCAATGATCTACTAAATCTTTTCTGAAAAAGTCAATTCGTATTATGCGAAATTCTTTTCTGGATAGGTTAGTGCGGGCTTTTTTTTGAATGATGGGAGTACATATGTAATGGTTGTACTCTGTCTTCTTATGAAATCTCTGCCTCCTGTCCAGAATGATGGATAAGGAGGTTTTTTTATGTCCAAAACAAATTCGGATATGTCGATGGGTGCATTGTTCCGCAACCGAGTGATCAGAACGATCTTACTTTCAGCCCTGTTCCTGCAAATAGGCATATGGGTGCGCAACTACTCAATTCTGTTATTCGTAATTGAGAAAACCCATGAAAATCCAGTAGCTGTGTCACTTATTTCAGTAGCTGAATTTGCCCCCATTTTTTTGTTTTCTTTTATCGGGGGTACTTTTGCTGATAGATGGAGGCCTAAAAAGACAATGGTTTGGTGCGATTTTCTTAGCGCTATTTCCATTTTTGCAGTCTTATTAACTCTTATTTTTGGAAGCTGGAAGGTTATTTTCTTTGCTACACTTGTTTCGTCGATTCTATCTCAGTTTTCACAACCATCTGGGATGAAACTTTTCAAGCTCCACGTAAATGATGAGTTGATCCAACTTGGTATGTCTATGTACCAAACATTATTTGCTGCATTTATGATACTTGGTCCAATTATTGGCACTTTTGTTTATCAGCATTATGGCATTACGATTGCGATCGCGATCATGGGGATTGCATTTTTACTTTCAGCTGGAATACTTTTTATGCTGCCTCCTGATAGAGAACTTGACGAGAAGAAAGAGAATACCGCTCTATTATTTGAAATGAAGGCTGGTTTTCAATATGTATGGAACTCTCGTGTACTCACATTACTTGGAATGAGCTTTGCAGCAGCCGGATTAGCCATGGGATTGACACAACCGCTTGCAGTTTTCATTATTACTGAGCAGTTAGATTTACCAAAAGAGTTGCTGCAATGGCTGATGGCTGCTTTTGGAGCCGGAATGATTTTGGGCGGCGGGCTAACGATGGCGGTTGCAAAAAAAATCCCGCCTCAAGCACTCCTTATGAGCGGAATGATCATCAGTGCCTTTGGCTTTATTGTGATTGGAATATCAGAAACATTATCATTGACACTAATTGCCCAATTTGTTAGCGGCTTATTTATGCCAGCAATACAAATTGGTATTAATACAATGATCTTACAGAACACAGAAGAAAGTTTCATTGGTCGGGTAAATGGGATTTTAAACCCAATTTTTATGGGGACGATGGTTATTACCATGACAGCCAGCGGCTGGCTGAAAAATGTATTCTCATTATTAACGATCTATGAGGTCTCGGCGCTGTTGCTTATTATTGGTGCTGCTACTCTTGTTCCTCTGTTTAAGCAGGTAGTTGTTGGGTTAAATAAAGAGGAAGAACTTTAAAAGATGAAGTAAAAAACTCCTGAACAGGAGTTTTTTTTTAATAAGATTCATAAAAGCGACAATACATTATGAGTAAATTCATAATTCTGACACTTAGCTATATTGTATTCGAGTTTTCAACAAATTAAAATTTTAGTAATAACAAGGATTTTTTCGGTGTGAAAAATCACATGAATCTAGGGGATTTTTCGGTAAAATAAAAATAAACAGAGATCCGTAGTAATCGACGAACCATTTACAGCATTGAAATAACAGTATTTTTATTGCGGTATTCTAATAGCTATATAGAATTTCCAAAACATAAAAAACAATGGAGGTACTTTTTTTGAAAACGGAAGAACAAATATCATTAAAAGATCTTCTTTCATTTCAATCAAGTAAGGGTGAAATCTTTTTAAACGATAAGCGGATGATTATTTCAAGTGCGGATGCTTGGGGGTTGCTGCGGAAGGACTTAATTGCCGCTCTTGGAATGGAAAGAGCGAAACGATTCTTGTTGCGGCACGGATGGAACTCAGGAGTCAACGATGCTAGAAATCTAAAGGGAATGTTTGAGTGGGGAAGTGATCTGGAATGGCTCTTGGCAGGTCCCCAAATACATACACTTTTAGGAAGTGTATTTTCAGAGGTTACGAAACTGGATGTAAATATCGAAGCGGGTACTTTTTATCTTGAGGGTATTTGGCATCATTCCTATGAAGCCGAGCAGCATTTGCTTCATTTCCCGCACCATTACCAATCGGTTTGCTATAATTTGATCGGATACGCTGGTGGATATTCAAGTGAATATTTTGGAAAAAAAATCATTTATAAAGAAGTTGAATGTATCGGAAAAGGAGATAAACAATGCCGATTTATTGGAAAAACTGTAGAAGAGTGGGGAGACGAAGTTGCTGATGAATTAGTCAACTATGAAGAGGAGAGTATGGCAAATGAATTGGATTGTGCCTACCGAAGGATTGAAAAGCAAAAAGAGACTTTAAATTTGGGATCAAAAATTCATCATAAATTAACGAATATTGTCTTAGAAGGTAAAGGCTTAGATACGCTTGCAAAGACCCTCGGGGAAAGTTTAGTTTGTTCTGTAGCTATTGAAAATTCAAACTTTGATCTTCTTGCCAGCTTTGCACAAGCTTCAGAATATCCATTATTCTCGCTCAGAGCTTTATTAAAGTCTTCCAATTTACAAAAAGAGCAGCGGGATATGATTAATAAATTGTTAGAAGAAAGACGAACAATCAAACTTACTCTTCCAACTGGTTTTGGGAACGAACATCGATTAATTTCCCCTGTCATTCTCCGAAATCAAATATTTGGGTTCGTATCGCTGATAAAAAACGAAGCCTCATTTGAAGAAACGGAAGTGGTGGCATTGGAGCGGGCTGCTACTGTTTGTGCTGTTCATTTATATATTGAGAGAAACACGATAGAAACTGAGCAGAGAATGAAGGGTAAGCTGCTTGATGAGTTATTAAATAAAGAAGCAGATATTTCATATATCACAAAACGGTTAAATTATATTGGATATAATATCTCAGATCCATATTATGTAGTTTTATTCCAATTTGAGGATAATAAAAGTCAAAATGTCAACGAACAAAAAGATGATTGTACGGGGATTCGCAATAAAATTATTAATATACTTACAACAAGACTACAGCAAGCAGGTTATCATTGTTTAATATCTGAAAAAATTGACCAAGTCTATTCCCTCGTTCCTTTGAAGTTTGTTCAACAACAAAGGCTGCCAATAAAACAGTATGGCGAATATTTACTTGGACAGTTATCGGATTACCCTTTTGACGTTAAAGTTACATTAGGTATTAGCAATATATATAGTGATATTTCAAAGTTTTGTCAGGGCTATCAGGAAGTAAACAAAGCAATTGAAATTGCTAAAATTAAACAGAAGAACCAGCAGGTTGTTCTATCATCCGAGTTAGGTCACGTGGGGCTCTTGTTAAATGCCCGAAATCCTGAAGAATTGGAATCGTTTGCATACGGTCAATTAGGTCAGTTGTTTGAATATGACCAAAACAATCATGCAGAATTATTGAAAACCTTATATATATATATAGAAAGTGAGCATAATCTCCATAAAACAGCGCGGATCATGAACATTTCGATAAGTGGTATGCGCTATCGATTAAAAAGAATTATGGAATTGCTAGATATGGAAAGTATGGATTCTTCAAGGAGATTCGAGTTACAGTTAGCGTTAGATATTTTTTTAGTGTTAGGGAAATTAGAATTGGACTAAGTTACCTTCGAGGCTGTCCGCCAGACGGCCTCTTTTTTATTAGCTACTAAACTTTATTAAAATACAGATTAGACAGATTCGTATAGATTAAAGTAGGCTTATTAAGCCTAATCAATTTAACAGATTAAGTCAGAATGAAATTATAAAATACAACTACACTAGTCGTATAAATATTTAGAAAATTCAATTATTATTTATGCTAGGAGTTTATAAATGGAGAGAGTTAAAGGATCATAGTTTAGATTTTGAACTTTTAAACTCTTTAAAAAGGAAGTGGAATGGGATGGCGATTATTGATGAACGGAACCGTTATGTGGCTTTAGATTTGAATAATGGCGAAGTGACGGAAGCAATCATCGAAGCAATCGAACTAGATAATGAAAATGTTGTAGTTACCCGTTTACCAGAAAAGATAAAAGTAGAAGTATTGAATAAATTGGTCATCAATCGTGAAACTGTTGAGGATTGTCTGGATGGAAATTGGCAAACAAAAGACCTTCAAATAGTTGTTCAATCATACTATGGATTTTTAGGAGATTGGGATGAAGATCACATTATTTTACAATGGGATAGCGTTTAAAGTGAATCTTAAAATAATTGTTAGTCAAAAATCACTTAAATAATATCAAAATGGTAATAAGTAGGTTTAGTATAAATAAAGGGCATTTTAACCAACCTATTCAGTCTAACTGAATGTGTTAGTTGGAGGATAAGAATTTAGACACGAGCTATTGTATGAATATTTGTAATATTTCGTTAGAATAATTCATGTAAGGTTCAATTCCAAATATAAAAAATTGAAATGCTGGAGGAATCAGAGTATGGGAATTATGCGTTTGGGAAGGGTTCAGCTTAGATGTCATAACTGGGAAAAAAGTGTGGAGTACTATAAAAAAGTTATTGGCTTAATAGAAACCGCCAGAGATGAAAATCATGTTTACCTAAAAGCATGGGATGAGTATGACCACCATAGCGTCATCTTAGAAAAATCTGATTCTGCCGGCTTGGACCATCTGGCTTTTAAGGTAAAAGATGAAGCAGATCTAGATTATTATGAACAAAAATTGATTGAATATGGTGTTGAGGTTTCCCGCACTCCTGCTGGAATGCGGATTGCCGAGGGTGAAGCAGTTCGTTTCCAACTCCCTACTGGCCAATATATGGAACTTTATCATCAAATTGAAGTAGTTGGTAACGGTCTTCCGCTTACCAATCCAGATCCATGGCCAGATGGATTAGTTGGAATTCATCCACCTCGTCTAGATCACCTCTTAATTAGCGGTGAGGATGTTGAAGGAACCACAAAATTGTTACAAGAAGTGTTTGGATTTGGGATGAGTGAGAAGGTACTGCTTGATGATGGCGAAAGTATGTTGGCAACATGGCTCTTTATTACGAATACAGCACACGACATTGCCGTTATTAAAGGACCAAATGCTGGGGTGCACCATGTAGCATTCTATCTTGATGAGTGGAATGATATCCGTAAGGCGGCCGACATTATGGGCAAAAATCATGTCAGTATTGATATTGGGCCTACACGTCATGGTATTACCCGTGGAACGACCATTTACTTCTTTGATCCATCTGGCAACCGAAACGAAGTATTTTGCGGCGGATATATCACGTATGCAGATTTCCCAACCATTACTTGGACATTTGATTCTCTTGGTGCTGCGATTTTCTACTATAATAAAGAACTCAATGAAAGGTTTACATCAGTCTTCTCTTAATATGGGAATTGCGTGGTGATCAAATGAGCAGTTATTGTATAAAGGTAGAGCCTGATGAGCGGACAATCATTGGAAATGATAATGACTTTATTTTGGATACAGCTATTCGAAATGGGGTCAAAATAAAGGTAGGCTGTAAAGGCGGCGGATGCGGCATCTGCAAAATTCAAATTCTTGAAGGGGATGTTGATCGGGGACATTCTGCCCGCTCTGTACTTCCACTCAATGAAATAGAACAGGGCTATGCACTTGCCTGTCAAACAAAGCCAAACACTGATGTTGTTATAAATATTGGAAAATAAGTACGGATAAAATAGAAAAGGCTTACAAGGAAAAAATCCCTTGTAAGCCTTTTTTTAGCATTGTTTTACTCACAAAAAATAACTTCGACATTTTCAAATTCATGTGCAAATGTCGAAGCCTTCCACACTACCTTTTATTTAACAGCTGGATTTAAAAACTCAATTACCTGACCAGCGAATTCTTTCGTTTTTTCAATTTGCACCCAGTGTCCACAATGAGGGAATACGTGCAGTTGAGCATCTGGAAGGGCCTTCACTAGTTTAAAGCTGGTTTCTTCTAATGGAATGACCTGATCTTCTCTGCCGTGGATCAATAATACCGGAAACTGTATTTCACTTAATTCATCAATTGATAACGCCATTGCATCAACATGTCTTTGGCGGGGTTCTGGGAACATTGATGAAAACGATTCCTGGAAGCCTTCTTGGATACTGGATTTGTAGCGCATTTCCACTAAATCACCGTTTTCAGCCATGCTTTGATCATAAGCAAATATTTTAATCAGATTTTTCATATTTTCGATGCTTGGCTGGTAGCCCCAAACGGCATCCAAGCCATATGCGATTGAATGATCGATCCCAACACTTCCCATCAGAATCAATTTGTTAATAAGATCCGGGCGACGTTTAGCTACATGCAATGCGATGGCACCACCAAAGGAATTCCCGATAATCGAAACCTTCTTTTCATTAACAGCTTCAAGAAAATTAATCATATGCTCTGCCCAGACGTCTATTCCGTATTGAATACCTTCAGGTCTGTCGGAATATCCAAAACCAACTACATCTGGTGCGTAAAGATGATAATGTTTTGAGAGAATTGGGAATACTAATCTCCAGTTCGCCCATGCTGAAACCCCAGGGCCAGAGCCGTGGATCAACAGTAATGCTTCCCCTTGACCATCTTCATGATAGTGGGTATTGATACCGTTTACATCAATATACTTACCGTTTTCTACCATATAAAAATCCCCTCCACTAAATTTTTCAATCGTCCTCTGGCAATCACTTTGATTACAGAGACGACCAAAAAAGCTTACAAAATAGCTATTCGACTTTTATCAGAAGAAATCCTTCGAATTCACGATCCTTTTGTCGAAAAAATCTAAAAATAAGAATAGTAAAGGGGATCCGAAACCTTCAATTTATTCTCTTTTTCGTCACTCTTCTAATAATAAGTAAAATAAATTGATAAAACAAAATTAGGAAAAGAATGACCACATATATTGCTCCACCCATAAAAAGAATGATTGAAATAATTCCTGATTCCTTTAACAGCTTAATTGTTAGCATGCTTATTTTCCTCTTTTTGTGCTTTAGATTTTACCCATATGATCATTAGAATCAGGGTTGGAATAATAATGTAAAACATCGTGTCAATATACGGCGTATTTATGTTCAGTCCTACCCAACGATGGTAGGTCAAATTTGGAAAGTACAAGATACTAACGGATGATAAAAAAATGGCGCAAAGTATGATTAACCAGTTTTTATGTGTTATTTTAAATAATGTTTGAAGGATCAAGACTCCTCCGTAAAAGAAAAGAGTCATTTTAAAAAAACCTCCAATTAAAATGAAGATAATCCCAATCGGATCTAAATTTGTAATAAAATCGCCAACATTGATTAGTTTGATAACCTCAAACAGAGGAATCCAGGTGCCAGTGGTGATCCGCACACCCAATACTGAAATCATAATAATAACGGATACAATCAAGAAAATGCCTGATATACCTACAGATACAAAGGATATTTTCCGAAAATCTGATTTTGTATTTACATATTTCCAATACATAAGAAATATGGACATTTCACCAAATGGAAAATTTAAGATTGATGGAAATGCATTATAAAAAACAGGTTTAAATCCATTTTCTAAAACAGGCTTTAACTTTGAAAAATCTGCAATTCCAGACGCTAATGTTAGGGTGAAAATTAGTAGCAGAAAAAATAAATAAAATGGCAAGGCTAATTCAGCTGAACGGGCCAGCACCTCAATACCAGAAGAAACGGCATAGATGGAAGTGAACATAACAAATAAAATTAACACGGTTAATGGAGTACTTGGTAAAATGGTGATTGTAAAAAGTTCTGTAAACTCACGAAGATTAAAGATCGCTGTAAAAAAAAAACTAAGTGCATATAACAAAGCCAATGGCCATGCCACCCATTTTCCTAAAACAGCGAATAAAATTTCTGGTAAATTTTTATTCGGATAGGTAAGTTGGATTTGTGTATAGATCCAAAGGATGACAAAACCCATCAACATGCCAATTACAATTGCAATCCAAGCATCTTGCTTTGCACCAATCCCTCGTGCAAAAAGGGTAGTACTTCCAATTTCATGGAAGATGATTAATGCTAATAATTGAAATTTGCTAATTCTCTCCACTTGCATATCATCCTCAATTTTAGAGTAAGACCAGTTTGTATCTCGCAAAAAATAACAAATTAAGGGAAACTCTTTCTAATTTGTTTTTCAGGGATATTTATTGGTAAACTTGTCATTCCGGTCCGCTTTATTTTCACATCCGTGTGCAATACTACCTTTATTTGAGGAAATTCCATATCCCAATTTTGTTTGATCCTTTTCCAATCCTTTGGGTAGGTACGATGGATAACCTCACCAAAACCCACAACATCTGATTTATAGTTTTGCTGTATTTCTTTTAATGTTGTGTGCAATTTGTTTTTTAACTCTTTGGCAAACAAACGTTCAATAGAATGAATTGTTTCTGGGTCTTCTAGATCCAATTTCGTTTGATTTTCGGAGATTCCAATATTAGCCGAAGTGTCTATTTTCATAACCATTCTTCCATGTATTTTTCTAGCTTTCATATTTGTGGCTTTTTTAAGTATATCTGCGCTTATTCTGCCTTTTAATTTAGGAATTTTGATGGACAATTCTGCTTTTAACGTTTTTCCCCGTAACCATATTAGTTCACGAGTTTGATGATCACCAAGATAACCTGCTAATTTATCATGATGAAAGACAGCGGCCCCGCTTAATCGAAAAACTTTACTGCTGCCTTTCCCATTTGTAATCTCGATTGTGGGGAGAACAATCGATTGGTTTGAGGACCTATCCATCAATAAATCCTTTAAATCAACAACTAATCCTATTTGAGAGTGAAGGAGCTCTCGAATACCTTCGGTTGGAGCTTTTTCAAGCGGGTAGGATGCTTTTAGTATTTTTTCTGCTGTTGCACCTTTTGCAACAACAACATATGTTCTAAGACGAGATTCCGGGTGGCGGACAAATGCATCCAGTATAGGTTGTATCCCTTGTGATGCCAACTTTTCTCCAATGATCAGAATCCGTCTGTGAGCAGTAAAAACCCGACGTGATAGTTTTTCCTGTATTCTGGAAGTGGTCCCCCAGATATCTGATCCAGTGTCAGCAACCACGAAATAAGATTTCCCTGTTTTCGCCATACTTCCGTTTTGTGACTCTCCTTGAGAAGGAATGGCCATTTGGATGCTAACTTTCATTTTATTGTTTGAGGCTGCATCAACACCCGTTGCCATAATCAATGCTAGGTCGTTTATTTCAATTCGATCCCAACAGCCTGCAGTCAATATAGAAAAAATACAAATGAAAATCAATAAAACCCACCGTTTCAAACTTCTTTCCCACCATTCCAACCAGATTTCCACTTATGTCGAAACCCAATGACCATATCAATCATAAGAGGCAGCAAGATTCCAATAAATATCGTGATGACAGAATAAGATGATGCTAAAAAATGATATGTTTTTTCCGGTGTGTAAGATTTTAGGCTTAGTTCAAGAGCAAAAACGAAAAATGTTATTGGTAGTACATAAAGATTATTTTTGTTAGCTTTGAAAAGTTCAGCCATTCCCTCAGCGGCACCAAGGAGGAAAACGGAGGATCGAATAAATGCTCCAGTTACCCATAAAAAAATACCGAGCACATCGAGGCGTTCGATAAAATCAAAAAGCTGAATGTAGCGAATTTCCTCAAAGGTAGGGTAAAGTGTGGATCTAGCTAAATCCTCCCCAAAAATCATGATCGGTCCTGTGGTGGGCCCAAGAAACATGAAGAAAACTACCATCACAAAGAATAGCCCTTGTTTTGGCAAATTTTTAGGGGTATTCGTATGTGGGATAAGCATTCGGAATACCACAAGTTCTGCGAACATAGTTAGAAAAATGATGGATCCATGCCAAACTGGGAAAAATCCATTCTCCATAATTGGTAATAATTGTTTCCAATCGCGTTCCTTCAAAATAAGAATACTTACCAAAGATCCAAGGGCCATTAACACAGGCAAGGCCACTTGTATGGTACGGGTTAAAGCCTCGGAACCCGCATGTACAACATATGCCATTGTAAATAAAAGGAAAAATACAAATACGAAAGATGGAGTTAAAGGAAATAACAAATTTAAAAATTGTGTAAATACATGAATAGACAAGGAACATGCGAGTAGAAAAAAACAAATATACATAAATCCAATCACTCTGCCAAACCATGTTCCAAAGGCTTGAACAGATTCACCAATAAGCGATTGGTCTGGTGATTTTGAAGCTGATTTGAATTGAATATAAATAAATATGACGCCTAAAATGGCACTGCAAAAAAGTGAAATCCAAGCATTCCTGCCAGCGTAGACATATGTCAATCGAATAAAAATGAAATGACCAAAGGGCGTGATGAATCCAATCATCATCATGAAAAATTGCAAGTTTGAGAATTTTTGGATGCTATTTTTCATTTTTACCCCCATAGCCAATTGTTAATCGGCTCAAAAAATGACTCGATTGTTTGATAAGGACTCTGTATGTTGATCTCTGAGGAATAAAGCCATGCAAGAGCCCAGCCTATTAAAAGGAACAAGAAATATAAGATTGATTGTCTGCTTTTAATATCCTTTAACAGAGAACGAATATTAAAAAGCAAGATGATAACGGCTAACAAAGATAGACTGAACACTTTCATCAATGGAATTTTTTCTCTCCTTTGTTGTGCCAACAAACATCCTTCATTGTTAGTATTATAAAAAAATAGGAAAACTATCCCAATCGAAAAATAAATTTCTGTCGATTAGTTCAATTTTCCCGTCATCCCAATATGATTGGTTTTTACTTTAGTTTGAATAACAAATTTTACTTTAGGAAATTCTTGATCCCAATGGGCTGATAATTTTTTCCATTCCTTCGGTTTTTGTTGATGCAGGATTTCTCCGATTTCTAATACGTCGGTTTGATAGCGATGCTGAATAGTGTACAGTGAAGAAGTAATTCGCTTGTTTAATTCATCTGAAAATATTTTATTTAATCGGGTATCATTTTTCGGATCCATTAAATCTATGTCAGTTGAATTCTCTACAATATCTCCATCTGCGAGAACAGTGAAATGAATAACCAGCTGGCCCTTTTCTTTTTTTGTAAATATCTTGGTTGCATAATTATTTAGGTTCATACTAATGTACCCAGGTGTTTGATTTAATTTTATTGTCATAAATGCCTGTTTTACATCCTTGCGCAGCCACATAAGACCTCGTGTTTTCCGATCATCAAGCCAGCCGATTAATCGATCATGTCGGAAGATGGCTGTACCATTAATCCTAAAAGTGGAATGCCCATTAGATTGAGATTCCATTTCAATTGCAGGCAGAAGGGGTGACATTGTTCCAGAAGAGATTACGTTAACCAGGTCCTTTAGAGTGACAGTAGGCCCTAATTTCGAACGTTCGATTTCACGAACTGCTTCCATTGGAACACCTTCGTAAGGATATGGAACTTTCATTAATGCATTGGCAGTTGTTCCTTTTGCAATTAAAACAAAGGTGTCTAAACGTGAACTTGGTTCACGCGTCAATTGATCAAGAATTGGCTGGAATCCCTGTTTGGCTAAGTCTTCACCGATAATTAATACTCGCCGATGTGGCATATAAATTCTTCTTGATAATTCCTCCTGCATTTTTTGTTTTGCGGAAATGGTGTTGGTTCCGATAGTAGATACAACAAGATAAGGTAATTGATTGGATGAACTTGCGGCTGATTGTCCTCCTTGTGAAGGGGTGGCAATTTGTGCAGTTACCTGTAATTTTTGGTCAGATGTTTTGTCAAGCCCAGTAGCCATAACAAGCGCCAAATCATTTACTTCAATCCGATCCCAACAACCAACGAGCAAAAAGGAAAGCATACAAATAAGGAAATATGCTGGTTTTGCTTTTATGATTTTTACCCCCTTTGCTCATCTTGGTTGACTCTTTTCGATTACTTCTTTCCAGGTCGAGGTCTCAAACCAGGCGCTATTCGCTGCGGATTTTGATACCCAAATACGCGAGGACGCAGCCCAAGTGCCCAATGAGGTGCACGGACTAGGACATCTTTTAAATTTTCAAAAGTAAGTGGAGCCATTGGTGATAAATAAGGTACGCCCAATGAACGTAACTTTGAAAGATGAATCAAAATAATCAGTAATCCAATCACGATCCCGAAAAGGCCAAGTATTCCTGCCATAATCATAATAGGGAAACGGAGCATGCGAACGCTAATCCCTAAATTAAACCGCGGTATCGTAAAAGATGCGATTCCGGTAATAGATACAACAATAACCATTGGGGCGGAAACAATTCCTGCCTGTACGGCTGCTTGTCCAATAACAAGGGCACCTACAATACTAATTGCAGACCCAACAGGACGCGGCAGCCTAACGCCTGCCTCACGAAGTGCTTCGAAGGTTATTTCCATGATTAGTGCTTCAACAAATGCTGGAAATGGGCTGCTTTCACGAGCAGAAGCGACTGACAATAGCAAATTAGTCGGCAGCATTTCCTGATGGTAGGTTGTAATCGCAATATAGAGAGAGGGCAATAAAAGTGCGATCAAGAAAAAGATAAATCTTATCCAACGGAGCATCGTGCTGATGAGTGCACGCTCATAGTAATCCTCTGATGCCTGAAGCAAACCGTATAATGTAATGGGTGTAATCAGGACAAAAGGTGTTCCATCGACAAATATTGCTACTTTGCCTTCTAATAAATTAGCTGCAACTACGTCAGGCCGTTCTGTATTTTGAAATTGAGGAAAGGGAGAAAAAGGGTTATCCTCAATCAATTCTTCAATATATCCACTCTCTAAAACGCCATCAATATCGATTCGTTCAAGCCTGCTTTTTATTTCAGTCACAACAGAATCAGTCACAATTCCGTCTATAAAAGCAATAATGACATCGGTTTTGGTAACTCGGCCAATTTTCATTGACTCCATTTTTAAATTTTCTGTACGGATTCGTCTGCGTAAAAGAGCGGTATTTGTACGAATGCTTTCCGTAAATCCATCGCGTGGTCCACGGATAACTGCCTCAGATAATGGTTCTTCAACTGAACGATGATCCCATTTCTTTACACTTAAAGCAATTGCAGATGTCTCACCATCAGCAAGCAAAACAGCTTCTCCAGAAAGTACATGTTCAAGCAGTTCCTCGATCGTTTGTACCTCCGTTGTTTGAGCAACTGTTACAAATTGTTCTAACAGTTTTTTTAATGAGGAACCTCTTAAAAGAATGTTTTCAGTAGACATTAACTGTTTTAGCAAATGCAATTCGAGTTGATTAGAATCATTCAATCCGTCAATAAAAATTAGAACGGCTTTCTGGGTTTGAAAGATTGAAAACTCGCGGAAAACGAGATCAGAGCACTTGGCAAAACGCTGCTTGATATTTGCAAGATTGGTATTTAAATCGAGGGAGAGCTTTTTCGAATTATCAATTTCCCCGTCTTGTTTCGTACTTTCTTTCATTTCACTCGTTTGGTCTGATATTTGAGGGGATTTATTTAGCCTTTTAGTATGAAAGCTTCCAAAAGATTTTTTCATTAATGACCAACCCGCCTTTATGATGATCCAACCTTATATTGTTTTTTACTCCATTTTCTTTTTAAGATGGAAAAAATTTTCTACAATAAAGTCACCATTATTATGACGGAAACGATTACTTTTTATTTATTAAAATAAAAAAAACAGACCCTTAAAGGATCTGTTTTTAGGTGAAGATTTATTAGATTTTTTTTACATTTGCAGCTTGAGGTCCGCGAGCGCCTTTTTCAACATCAAATGTAACTTTTTGACCTTCGTCTAATGATTTGAAACCTTCAGATTGGATAGCAGAAAAATGGACGAATACGTCTTCTCCACCTTCACGCTCGATAAAACCAAAACCTTTTTCTGCATTAAACCATTTAACTGTACCTTGTTCCATATTTGTTGCCTCCTAGTGTGAGTCCACACTGTAAAGATACTATCCCTGTCCAAAAGTGATCATAAAGACGAAAAGTCTGTACTTATACTATCCTTTACACCGAACAAAAATAATTCTCATTAATCATAACAGACTAGGGCAGGAAATGCAAACGGAAGCCTAGAAATTACTTTGTTCTATCCATTCATGTAACAGCTCTTTCTTTTGTTTTTATTAGATTCATTAAATTGGTAATATAGTTCTAGAGTATTTTTGGTTTCAATATATATAAAAGTGGACAAAGTTATGGCATAATAGAATGGCTGAAAGATAGAAAAGAGGTACAAATAAAAATGAACAGGATATTCAATAAAGGTCGAAATATTTTAGATAAATATCTTGGCTTTTACTTTCTGGCCGTCATTTTCCTTTGGATAAAAACATACATAGCACAATTAACACAATTTAAATTAGGAATAGAAAATCCATTTCAACAGTTTTTGTTGTTATTTAATCCAATAGGATCTTCCTTGCTATTCCTGGGATTAGCATTCTTTTTTAAAGGAAGAAAGAAATACATTGGTTTAATGGTGATTTATTTAATTTTATCGCTCCTTTTATATAGCAATATTCTTTATTACCGCTTCTTTAATGATTTTATTACCTTGCCGACCTTATCACAGACTCAAAATTTTGGAGATGTTAGCAGCAGTGTCGTTTCCTTATTAAAACCATATGACTTTTTGTTCTTCATTGATTTCTTATTGTTAGGTTCCTTACTTGTATTTCAGCGAGTAAAAATAGAAATAAAAGATATGGACCGCAGTAAAGTGTCTGCTATTTTTTCTTTGTCATTTGCGCTTACTTTTGCAAATATCGGTTTTGCAGAAATCGATCGGCCGGAATTACTAACAAGAGGATTTGATCGGAATTATATTGTTAAATATATAGGAATGTATGATTATACCATTTATGACACTGTTCAAAGCACTAAAGCTTCTGCAGCAAGAGTTTTGGCGGATAGCAATGACATCACTGCGGTTCTTAACTACACAAAGTCTAACTATGCTGAGCCTGATCCGACTTACTTTGGCGCCGGAAAAGGAATGAATGTCATTTACTATCATCTTGAATCCTTTCAAAATTTCCTGGTCAATTATAAGTTGCATGGGGAAGAAGTAACTCCGTTTTTAAATTCCTTGATTAAAGATAACAATACGATCTACTTTGATAATTTTTTCCATCAAACAGGACATGGGAAAACTTCGGATGCAGAATTTATGTTAGAAAATTCATTATATGGATTACCGCAGGGTTCGGCCTATATGACGAAAAGTTTAAACACATTCCAGGCAGCACCTGGAATTCTAGGTGGGAAGGGCTATACCTCTGCCGTTTTTCACGGCAATACCGGAAGCTTTTGGAATCGTAGTGAAGTATATAAATCCTTTGGTTACGATCACTTCTTTGATTCTAGTTATTATAAAATAGACCCTGAAGATCTTGCTCAATATGGCCTTATGGACAAACCATTTGTGGAGCAATCAATGCCAATGCTGGAATCATTGCCACAGCCATTTTATACAAAGCTGATAACCGTGACAAATCATTTTCCGTTCCCAATTGATAAAAAGGATGCGACCATTGAACCTGATGACACCGGTGTTCCAACTGTGGACAAATATTTCCAGACAGCCCGATATGCAGATGAAGCATTAAAGCAGTTTTTTACTTCTCTAAAAAAATCAGGTTTATATGATCATACAATCGTGATTATTTATGGCGATCATTATGGAATTTCCAAGGATAATGACAGCACAATGAGTCAAGTAATTGGAAAAGAAGTAACACCTGTTGAAAGTGCAGGTTTACAACGTGTACCATTATTCATTCGGGTTCCAGGGATGAAAGGTGGAGTGAATCACGAATATGGCGGGCAAATTGATGTTCTGCCAACACTTCTCCATTTATTGGGGATCGATTCCAAAAATTATGTACAGTTTGGAACGGATTTATTGTCTAAACAACATGATGACCTTGTTCCATTCCGTAATGGCGATTTTGTCAGTCCGACAATTACGGCTGTAGATGGTAAATATTACGATACTACAACGGAATTGGGGATAGGCGAAGATCGATTAGCAGAAGCTAAAAAGGATCAGCAGATCGTAGAACAAAAACTTTCTCTATCAGATAAAGTTGTAAATGAAGATCTTTTACGTTTCTATACACCAAAAGATTTCACGCCAATTAATCGCACAAAATATAATTATCACCCATCACAAAATGGGGAAGCAAAACCATAAAAGGGAAACTGTCTGAGAAACATCTCAGACAGTTTTTTTATGGTAATAAATATTGTGAAAATATTATGGAAGTTATTTCGACTATGAAAATATTATTAAATTATGCTATGATGGCAGGAGTGAATTTTACATGTGAAAAAGTTTTACTAGGTTACATATGGAGAGCGAAGTTATGGAAACATGGAAACGGAATTTATGGGTATTATGGATTGGTGTTTTTTTTACGGCATCCAGTTTTTCGATGGTTATTCCCTTTTTGCCAATTTTCCTGCTGCAATTAGGGGTGCATCAACATACTGAATTATGGTCGGGATTAATTTTTAGTTCTGCTTTCTTTGCAGGGGCGCTTGCATCGCCTTTTTGGGGAAGTGTTGCCGATAAATATGGCAGAAAGCCGATGATCATTCGTGCTGGTTTTGTTTTGTTTGTCATCTACACTTTGATGGCATTTGTAACAAATCCATACGAGATCTTAGGATTAAGAATCTTGCAAGGATTGTTAAGCGGATTTATACCAGGAGCAATTGCTTTAGTTGGCACAAATACCCCAAAACATAAAGTAGGATATGCTCTTTCTTTGATATCCTCTGCAGCTGCCTCCGGGCAGATTGTTGGCCCCATACTTGGTGGTGGGATTGCTCAATTAGTGGGGAATCGCGTAGCTTTTGCTAGTGCAGGTATTATTATTCTTATTTCAACTTTGTTGATTATTTTTTGGGTAACTGAGGAGAACTTTACTCCAAGCAAGGAAAAGGGATCTGTAAGAAACGACTTAATGGTTGCCTGGAAAAATCGCCCCTTTGTTCTTGTCCTGATTTTAACTGTTATAACCTCTGCATCAGTAATGACGGTGGAACCTATCTTACCCTTGTATATAATAAAGCTAGGTGGTTCTTCGGAAAAGGCGTCGTTTTTAGCTGGGATTGTGTTTTCACTTCCTGGAATTGCAAGTGCACTATTTGCTCCTTATTGGGGCAAATGGGCGGACAAGGTTGGTTTTTATCGAGTGCTCGTTATTGGATTACTTGGCGGCGGACTAGGTATGGCGGCTCAAATTCTCTTTCATCACATTTTGGGCTTTTCAATTATGCGGTTTGTTTTTGGAATCTTTTTCTGTGCCGTATTCCCTGCATTGAATGGACTTGTTGTGAAGTCAACTCCAGATGATTTCCGTGGAAGAGCGTTCGGATTAAATCAAACAGCCAACCAAATTGGAGGTACAGTCGGTCCAATGATGGGTGGCATGATCGGTGGAATTTTACCGCCCTCTGATGTATTTTTTGCAACAGGTATCTTGTTATTAATAGCCATGGGATTAGCATATCTAAATGGCAACAATTTAAATCGGGCATTGAATATTAAGGAACTGCCTGGAAAGTAATGGATTAGCCATGTGGCTGATCTATTTTTTTATGAAATTAAAATAATTTGAAATTTAACCAAATTGATATTATGATAAAAATAAGAGGTGTCGACAGCCGACAGATGTTTAAGCGCTTTCGAGTTTACTTAGGATGATGAGGTGAAAAGTATGTTTGATTCTAATTCTTTACAAAAACGGTTACCCTATTACCAGCAAATTCTTGAGTCGATTAAGGATTCTATTTTTAAAGGGAAATTCAAACCAGGTGATCGATTATATGAAGCCCAAATCGCAAAACAATACGGGATTAGTAGAAGTCCTGTACGTGAAACGATAAAAGTTTTAATCAATGAAGGTTTATTGGTATCTGATGATAAATCACAAATTTCTGTTTATAAGCCTGCCTTAGAGGATGTTATGGAAATTTATGAATGCCGGATTGCCCTGGAAACAGCAGCAGTAGCACTTACCGCGGAGCGCGCAACGATCGAGCAAATTAAAGAACTTGAAAAAAACCTAGAAGATACTGCAATTGCAGTCAACACTGAAAATCTGGAAATGATTGTTGCTTGTAATGCAAATTTTCACAATTTAACACTGCAATACAGCGGAAATAATAGGTTAATCAAACTTGTAGAAAGCCTAAACAGTTTGATTTATTATTACCGCGTTCTTAATATGCAGGGACAGAATCGGCCCGAAACGGTTCTTAAAGGTCATACAGAAATTTTTCAGGCAATAAAGGAAAAGAATCCGCAGAAAGCTGCTAGTTTATTAAAAGTACATACGCTTGAGGATTTAGAAAATTTGATCCGTATAATCAAAGGCAGCGAATAGAAATGATGATTTGCTAAATTAATTCATAAAAAACTTACATAGGGATGTGTTTATTAAAATGAAAAATTATGAAATTGCCGTTCTTCCAGGAGATGGAATTGGTAAAGAAGTTGTACCTGTTGCTTTAAAAGTTTTGGATACGATTGCCGACCTTCATGGAGGCCTGAAATTTAAATTTAAGGATTTTCCTTGGAGTTGTGACTATTATCTTGAACATGGAAAAATGATGCCTGATGACGGATTAAACATATTAAAAGATTTTCATGCCGTTTTTCTTGGAGCTGTTGGGAATCCTGCTCATGTGCCTGATCATGTTTCATTGTGGGGACTTTTAATAAAAATACGAAGGGAATTCCAACAATCGATTAATATTCGTCCAGCTAAATTTTTCAAGGGTCTGAAATCTCCTTTAGTAAATCCAAATGATTTTGATTTAATTGTAGTGAGAGAAAACAGTGAGGGAGAATATAGTGAGGCAGGGGGAAGAATCCATCAAGGTGAGGATGAAATAGCGGTACAAAATGCAATTTTTACACGAAAAGGAACAGAGCGTGCGATGCGTTATGCTTTTGAACTTGCAAAGCAAAGAAGAGGACACGTAACGTCTGCGACGAAGTCAAATGGGATTGTACACTCGATGCCGTTTTGGGACGAGGTATTTAAGGAAGTGAAGAAGAACTATCCTGATATTCAAACAGCATCTTACCATATTGATGCGTTATCGGCATTTTTTGTGACTAGACCACAAATCTTTGATGTGATTGTTGCTAGCAACCTGTTTGGTGATATCTTAACAGATATCGGCGGTGCCATAATGGGAAGTATTGGAATTGCACCAGCAGCAAATATTAATATAAATGGCAAATATCCATCCATGTTTGAACCAGTTCATGGGTCTGCGCCAGATATTTACGGAAAAGGAATTGCCAATCCAATTGGTCAAATTTGGACAGCTAAAATGATGCTGGATCATTTCGGAGAGAGGGAATTGGGTAAACAGCTGTTAAATGTGGTAGAGGACGTAACAAACGATGGGATAAAAACTTGTGATATCGGCGGTACTTCATCAACAGTTGAAGTTGCCGATGCAATTTGCAGCCGTTTAAAAGAGATATAATTGTTAGGCTGTGTTAAAGGTTATTTGTGAAGAGGCTAACTCAAATGGTATTTGCCGTTTTGAATTAGCCTTATTTTACTGCCAAAATAGTTGAACTAAAACCCGCTTTAAACGATCGTAGTTATCTGTAGAATTCTTTATGTTATAATGAAATAAATAATTTACAGCTTTCATCGTATATGACTATGTAATAGGGGGTTCGTAAAAAATGACTAACGAACGATTAATGCCAACTGAAATACTGATAAAAGACAAGAAGAAATCTGTCCATGGAACGGTTGTCCGTGCAGCGATCCAATCAACAAGTAAAGTCTTTCAAGTTAGAACTGCGGAAGCTGAGGACTATTACCTTGTTTATTTTAGAAAGTCATGTATCTTTGGAGATAAACTTGAAACGATTCCAGAAGATTCGTTTATTAGCAAGGTATTTCATGATGGCCTCGTAATTGAATCATCACATCCGATTTTAGCAGCACTTATCCCCAACAAAATGGTTTCTATTCCAACCAGAAATAAATTATTTACGTATTTGCAAGCTCATTTTTCTCCTCAGGAAATTGCCTATATCGCTACCACGCTTGACTCATTCTTCGATAAACCTACTCTTGCAAAGTATATTGATCAAATATATTTTAATTACAAAAGAAATGGTCAATATATGAAGGCATATCAAATATTGCAAATTTTAACTACGTTTACGCCACAATCAAATCCAGTAAAAGAACGGATGTCTTCTAGAGAATTTAATACCGCCCATGATTTTTACCATTCCTCAGGTTTACCAGCTATTTTAAAAAAGGACCCTCTGTATGTTGAACTATATTGTTTCAACAATCGAATTAATCCCGATATTCGACTTATTTTAGAAAAAATCTTAATGGCACAAGACTCATATGTTGAATTGATTTTGCTGTGGCTAGAAAAAGAAAAAGGATTAATAGATAGGGAAGAGTTTGAAAGCTATACAAAGATGGCTCTCAAAATTCTCTCTATTGAGCAGTGGATTCTTATTTTAAGCCATGAAAATATTAATCCATATCATGTGCTGCCAGAGGCGCAGAAAATGATTGAGAATATGATAGAATATGGCAGTTATGAAAAAGCAGCACTTTACTTGTTAAATTTTATGGATGATCTCCCAGATCATTATGATTCAATTCTGAAAGTAATATGGGAAAATGTAGGTGCAAAATTTGTGGAATCCCATTTGGATCGTTTTATTAAGGTACTCCAAAGGCAGGGGGATTCCGATAACCATAGACAATCGGAGGTCCAAGTTTACCAACTAATTGTAACCATGTTAAAGGAATATGACCTTAAAACTGTATTTGAAAAACTTCTGCCACTTCAAACAGCTTTACCCCATTCATTGGTGTTACGTAAATTAGGTAAAATGGTTATTTTGCTTGAGGATCCTGACCGAATGATGGAGTTGGGGGATTATTATGCAGAGTTTGAACAATTCGATCCTGCAATTGATTGCTATTCATGGGAGATGGAACTTAAACCGCAAGACCCTGATCCAGTTTGGAAAATTAGCAAGATGTATCAACAGAAAGGAATGGCATCTGAAGCTACTGCATACCAAAAAGTCTTTTCCCAACTAAAAGATATTCAAGAATCTATATAATACAAAAAGTGCAGGGATCTACTGCACTTTTTGTTATTTTCTATAATTGGAATGTATAACAAGTGATAATTGACATGATTTTAAATATTCTAAAAAGTATGTTGACAAAAGACAAACTGTTCGATACTATAATATCAGAGGTTGAAAATTTGCGAATAGCATTCGATAATGCCGAATGAGAAGAGGGGTTCACATGGCTGAGCGTTTGATTCAATCAGTTGAAAGGGCAGCCGATGTCCTGGAATTATTTTTAACTTCATCTTCAGATTTGAGTGTAAAAGAAATCAGTGAACAACTTTCTTTATCAAAAAGCACTGTCCATGGAATCATCAAAACTTTGGAACACCGTAGCTACTTGGAGCAAAATCCAAATGATTTGAAGTACAAGCTTGGATTGAAATTATTTGAGCTGGGTATTGCTGTTGAAAATCAAATTGATGTTGGAAGGATTGCCCGTCCAATCATTGAGACCCTTGTAGCGAAATTGAAGGAAACGGTTCATTTAGTTGTACTTCAGCGGGATGAAGTGATCTACATTGAAAAGGTGGAAGGACCACAAACTTTAAGGATTTCCTCGCAGGTTGGTAAACGAGCTCCGATTCATTGTACAGGTGTTGGAAAGGCGATTCTTGCATTTCAAAATGAGGCTGAAATTGATAGGATTCTTTCAATGAGTCCTTTGGAACCGTACACAGAATTCACGCTGACCGATCAAGAGGAGATTAAGAAGCAATTAAAAACAATTCATCAACAGGGTTATTCTGTTGATGATGAAGAGATTGAAATAGGTCTCAGATGTGTGGCTGCACCAATATTCAATCATCAAGGAAAAGCAATTGCATCAGTAAGCTGTGCTGCACCAACCATGAGGCTTGAGGATGAACAGCTTTCTAAAGTAATTGAAGGAATTAAACAGGCGGCTGCCGAGATTTCACGTTGCATGGGGTATAAAATCAAGTCTGCTTAAACACAGGCTAAGATTTCACTAATAAATAAAATAGTAACCAAAGGGAATGAGGAGGAGAATTATCTTGGCAAAATTAAAAGCAGCTATTATTGGCTCAGGTAATATTGGGACAGACCTTATGGTCAAATTAGGAAGATCAGAATACTTAGAATTAACTGCGGTGATCGGGATTGACCCTGAATCAGACGGCCTGCGTCGTGCAAGAGAAGCAGGTTATGCGGGTGTAGACACAGGAATCGACGGTTTCCTTGCAGATCCAAGTTTAGAAGCAGATGTCATTTTTGATGCTACTTCGGCTAAAGCTCATATTTATAACAACAAAGTATGTCAAGAACGCGGAATTAAAATGATCGATTTAACACCAGCAGCTGTAGGACCATACGTATCTCCAGCAGTAAACATTGGAGAGCATTTAACTAAAAGTAATATTAATATGATTACTTGCGGCGGACAAGCTACTATTCCAATGGTTCATGCTATTAACCGCGTAGCTAATGTTGTTTACGGTGAAATTGTTGCTACGATCTCAAGTAAAAGTGCTGGTCCTGGTACCCGTGCTAATATCGATGAATTTACTGAAACAACATCAAAAGCAATTGAAGTAGTTGGCGGCGCTGACAAAGGTAAAGCAATCATTATCTTAAATCCTGCTGAACCTCCAATCATGATGCGTAATACTGTATATGCACTTGTTGAAGAAGGAAAAATGAATGAACAAGCAATTCGTGAATCCATTGCAGAAATGGAAAAAAC
This sequence comes from Neobacillus sp. PS3-12, assembly GCF_030915385.1. Lineage (GTDB taxonomy): Bacteria > Bacillota > Bacilli > Bacillales > Cytobacillaceae > JAEVLT01. Next base: position 5,132,592 of record NZ_CP133268.1, read on the forward strand.
AGTTCAATCTTACGTTCCTGGTTACCATTTACGTACTGAACCTATTTTTGATGGCAATAAAGTAACTGTTCTTCTTGAAGTAGAAGGTGCAGGGGACTACTTACCTAAGTATTCTGGAAACCTTGATATTATGACATCCGCTGCTGTTCGTGTTGCAGAAGAGTTTGCAAAAAACGTAACGAAAGAAACAGTTTGAGCTGGAGAAAGGGGAAAAAATAATCATGACAACCAAAAGAGATATTTTAATAACTGAAGTAGCTTTACGTGATGGAAGCCACGCTGTTAGACATCAATATACTGTAGACCAAGTAGTAAGTGTAACAAAAGCATTAGCTGATGCCAATGTTCCTTATATCGAAGTCACACATGGTGATGGTTTAGCCGGATCATCTTTACAATATGGTTTATCAAAAGTAAACGAAATGGAATTAATCGAAGCTGCAGCATCTGTTGCCGGAAATTCAAAAATTGCTGTACTTTTATTACCAGGAATCGGTACGCTTACTGAATTAAAAGAAGCTGCCAGCCTAGGGGCAAAAATGGTTCGTGTTGCTACACATGTAACAGAAGCCGATGTTTCTCCACAACATATCTCATTGGGAAAAGAATTAGGAATGGAAGCAGTTGGATTCCTTATGATGGCTCATATGGCTCCTATTGGAAAATTAGTGGAGCAAGCTAAATTAATGGAAAGCTATGGAGCAGATATTGTTTATGTTACGGACTCTGCAGGATATTTACTTCCTGACCAAGTAACAGAGCGAATTAATGCATTAAAACAAGAACTTCAATGTGAAATTGGTTTCCATGGCCACAATAACTTATCTATGGCAATGGCTAACTCGATTGCAGCCATTAAAGCTGGCGCAACTCGCATTGACGGAAGTGTTCGCTGCTTCGGTGCGGGTGCAGGTAATACACAAACTGAAGCACTTGTAGCTGTTTGTGAACGTATGGGCATTAAAACAGGTATCGATTTATACAAAATTGAAGATGTAGCAGAGGATATTGTAGCACCACTTCTACCGGTAACACCAACGATTACAAGAGAAGCAATCACACTTGGCTATGCAGGGGTATACTCAACATTCGCATACCATGCAAAACGTGCAGGTAAACAATTTGGAATCGATGCTCGTGATATCTTAATCGAATTAGCAAAACGTCAGGTAGTCGGCGGCCAGGAAGATATGATTATTGATGTAGCTGCAGAACTTGCAAAAGCAAAAGGTGCAGTAGCTGCAAAATAATTGAACCAAATCTATGAAGTTGAGAATTTAACATCTTTACCACACTATATATCATGGTGAGACAGCCTCAGGGCTTCTCACCTTTTTTAATAAACAATGTTTTCGTTAAAGTTAGCTTTAAGGTAGAATAATAATAGATAGCAATGATTGCGCTTACATCAAAAATTAGTATACTTAGAAATTTTTATATTATTAATATACGTAATTAGGGTGAGTATAGATGAAGATTAAGATTTCCGAAGATAGTTATAAGGCTAGGACTAATGATAGTGATCGTAAGCTTTTGGCCTCTGCATCTGCTTTTGGAATTCTCCGTCAGCAGTTGGCTGAGTATATTGGAATAGAGAGAATTAAGGCGTTCTTGTTTCATTTTGGCTGGCAAATGGGTGCAGCTGATGCACATGAAGCAATGAAAACAGATGCCTCACTTGAATATTTAATAAAGCAGGGGCCCATTTTCCATATTACCAACGGTCATATCAGCGGGATGAAGCATGATTGTGAGGTAAAACTCGATGAGCAGAAAAATATTGTAACCATTTTAGGAAAAGGCATTTGGGTTGATTCCTATGAAGCTGCTCAGCATATAAAATTACATGGCATTTCAAAATATCCGGTTTGTCATACGCTTACCGGATATGCGAGCGGCTATATGTCTACAATTAGCGGACAGTCCTTGCTTGCCAAAGAATTGACATGTGTCGGTATGGGAGATCATGTGTGCAGTTGGGAAGTAAAGCCGCAAGAAGAATGGGAAAAGGAGAATGGATTAGCTTCTTATAATGAAATACCGATCGTAAAGGAATTAGAATACACATATGAGCAATTGCTTGAACAACAAAATTTTGTAACCAGATTAGCCAGTTTTCAAAAGAAATTAACCGAAGAGGTATCAAATGGAAGTAATTTACAAGAGATTGCAGACTTAGTGTATGATAATGTAAAAATTCCTATTTTAATTGAGGATATTGACCATCGGACGATTTCGTATTCTGGTATATCGGAAGAAAAATACCTCGAACTGAAAAAAGACATGGAAAACTATATTAATGAAAATGCTTCAATGAAATTTTTTCAAAGAAAAGAAAAACAAAGATTGCCGTTTCGCAAAAAAACAGTTAAAACAACCATTCAAGAGCGGCTGATCACACCGATACTTGTCCAAAAAGAGCTAATTGGGTACTGTGAATTTATTTATCAAGATTTACAATGTGGCCAGCATGAAGAAGATTATTTATTTTTGGATCGATTCGCTAATGCTGCTTCACTTATTCTTTTAAATGAAAAAACCAGCTTTACTTCGTTTGAAAGAATGAAAGGAAGTTTTCTTGAACAAATCCTGGATGGTCGATTACCAATAAACGAAATTACAAAACGAGGGAAATATACGGGATTAGACTTGGGATTGCCCTATTATATTACGGTCATGGAGTATAAGAGGACGGAAAGTACAATAGAGGAAGAATTTCTTTTACATGAGCAAATTTTTGAGTCAACCTTTCACTATTTTAATGAAATGAAACACAATGTCCTGGTAAGTCAACGAGATGGCAAAATGATTTTATTTATAACAAATGAGACTTTTAAAAATAAAACAATTATCAGTCTAATAGAAGATTATCGTAATTATATGGTGCTAAAATATCCTAATAATCAATTTAAATTTGGAATTAGCAATTTAGGTGTGGATATTACCAGCGCCTCTAAAAATTATGAGGAAGCTATTATTGCCTTACGTTTAACGATTGGGAAGGAAATTGTTCCATTCAAAACATTGGGAATTGTTGGCGTGCTAATCAATTCAAACAATATAAACGGGATTAGAATGATTGCGGAGCAGGAACTAGGCCCATTATATAATACAGGTGATCTCAAAACAGTTGAACTCCTTAAAACCTTATACATTTTCCTGTTAAATGGAGGAAAATTAGAGCAAACCATGAATGATCTTGCATTATCGATGAGCGGACTCCGACATAGAATCAAAAAGATTGAAAGTTTGCTGGAAAAAGATTTACGAGATCCAAACGAAAGTCACCAATTAATCTTGATTATCAAGTCATTAATTGCTTTGGGAGAACTGAATATTGAATAAAAATTTGAACCTCTAGTCTTCATGGCTGGAGTTTTTTATTTATGAAAACAAGTTCACAAAATGGACAATATTTAGCGATAAATAAATAAAATATGAACATTTTTTGTTCTAGTCTGAAAATTAAAAACAAACTAGACTATAAGTAGGTGATAAGTAATATAAGCAAGTGATTTAAGTGGTTAATGAAAGCGTTGCCAAATATTATTCAAAATGACTGGCCTAATGATGTGATTTTGCTGGAAAAACTAATTGAAAAGAATAATTAAAATTATCAAAAAGAGGGTGTAAACATGGGAAACTATACAGTAACAGAAGAAATGGTAACGATTGAGCAGTTAGTAGCTGCTGCTGAAAAGATTGGTCAACTCGCCGAAAAAGAGGCCCAAGAAGCAGAAAAAAATGCAACCATTTCAGAAAATGTTGTCAATCTCATTAAAGAAACAAAAATAAACAAAATTATGCTACCAAAGGAATATGGCGGACCGCAAATCGACTTGAAAGGATTTGCACAGATTGTTCGCAAGGTTGCGAATTACAATATTTCAGCTGCCTGGCTTACTTATCTTTACCCGCTCCATAATATTCTGCCAGCATACCTGCCGAAAAAAGGAAGAGATGAGATCATCAATCAAGGCGGCTTGATCGTTGACGTATTCGCTGCAGTTGGCAAGGCAGAAAAGGACGGCGACGGATACCGAATTAATGGAACATGGAATTTTGCAAGCGGTGTTTTATATAGTGATTGGATAGGTCTTGGAGTTACAGTCCAATTTCCCGATCGGGACAAGCCAGAAGTTTGCTTGCCAATGCTAAAAACATCAGAAGTTCAAATTGTGAAAAACTGGGATACATTTGGCCTGCGGGGTAGCGGAAGCAACCAGGTTATTGTTGATAATGTCTATGTTCCAATGGAGCGGATGTTGCGACTAGAAGCTGCTGATATCACTGGGCTGCCACCTGAAGCAGTAATCAATTCAGAAGCAGAGTATGATAAGGAATATCCATTCTATCATGTACCATTTTACCCTACCTTCTATTTGGGCTTCCCAAATATGGCAATTGGCGGTGCAGAAAGAATACTGGAAGAATTTAAAAAACTTACGGAAAAACGTGTCCGTTTAATGGATGGAATGCGTGAAAGTGAATCCCCTCGGAGCCAAAGGGTACTAGCTGAAATGACGGCGGATTTCCATGTTGCGGATGCGCTGATGGATAAATATATTACGTTACTCGAAAACTATGAAAAAGATGGCCGTAAAACAGAACGTTCGGAGTTCTTTGCCATTCGTACGAAAATAATAAAGATATGTGTAGACATCGCAGTAAGAGCATTGCTTACACTTGGAGGAGGGGCACTTTACAAAGGCGGCCCAATGGAGTTGTTCTTAAGAGATATTATCGGTGTTGCCACACACAAAACATCTTTATATGAGGATTCTGTAGCAGCCTATGGCCAAGATTTATTTGGTTTTGATAGCGGTGTTAGAGGATAAGTGATTCTTTTTTCAAGAATTTGAGAAAAACAGAGGAGACAGCTTTTTCTCATAATCAAGCTGTCCCTCGAAAAATGATAGAGTCCCAGATTACCAGGAGGTTTCAACAATGGATGATCGTCAATTTCGAAATGCAATGGGTAAATTTGCTACAGGTGTAACAGTAATCGCAACAGAAGTGGAGGGTGAAGGAGTTCATGGAATGACGGCAAACGCGTTTATGTCTGTGTCACTTGATCCAAAGCTTGTTGTAATTTCAATTGGAGAGAAAGCAAAAATTCTTGACAAAATTAAACAAAGTAAGCTCTTTACCGTTAATATTTTAGCAGCAGACCAGCAGGAACTTTCGATGATTTTTGCCGAACAAATAAAGGAAAACAAGGAAGTTGTCTTTGAACGTCTAGATGGAAAACCGGTTCTTTCTGGATCAGTAGTCCAGATCGCCTGTGAGGTTTCAGCTGAGCATGTTGAAGGTGATCATATTTTGTTTATTGGAAAAGTAACGGATATTAAGATTGATGACGTTGAACCACTTGTGTTCTACAGTGGCCGCTACCGTTCATTAGCTGAAGAACAACCTGTCACAATTTAGTAGACGAAAAAGGAGACTGTATGGAAACGATTTATTTAAACCGAGATAACTTAAGTCATTGGCAGGAAAAGGCAGTACACAAAGTTATGGCACTGGGCTGCTTTGACGGTCTCCACACTGGGCATTGTAAAGTAATTAACACGGCTTTCGAGAAGGCAAAAGAACTGAATGTTCGACTGGCAGTAATGAGCTTTTTTCCCCATCCCAAATCCGTTGTCGGAAGCGGCAAAAAACAAGTTCATTATTTAATGCCCTTCTCTGAGAAAGAAAAACGGCTCGAAAGCTTAGGTGTTGATACATTTTATATTGTGGAATTCAATAAAGAGTTTTCTGCTCTTCAACCGAAAGAATTTGCAGTAAAGTACCTGGTGGAACTCGGTGTCGTTCATGCAGTCGCTGGTTTTGATTTTTGTTATGGATACAAGGGTGCGGGGAATATGGATCGGTTATACCAAGATTCTGGCAAACTCATAGAGGTTACAAAGGTGAAAAAAGTAGGGTACAAGGGCGAGAAAATAAGTTCTACCTGTATTAGGGAAAGGCTCTTAGCAGGAAAAGTTGAGGAACTTCCTTATTTTCTTGGAGAATACTATGAAATCAAATGTGAATATGACGGGAGAACTTTTAAGCCTTATCCCTATTATACACTGCCTGCACCCGGACGATATGAAGTTACATTAAAAAATGAAGCAGCATCACTTCAAACAGAAGTGATTGTACTTGATTCTCCTGGCGGCCCCATTCTTACATGTACAACTGAAATTTCACCATTGGTGAATAGGAAAATAACGATTATCTGGCAACGACTTCTAGTGGATGAGAATGTCCATTCCATTGATGAAAAAATACTAATTTTATAGCTTATAAATTTAATTTTTTGAAAGGAAGTGGGAAAATGGCTGAAATTATTGCAGGTGTAGCTATGTCACATAGTCCAATGATCATGACAAACCCCGAGTCTGCCGGTGAAAGGGGCAGGGGTTTATTCAAACAACAGCTGAAATGAATAAATGGCTGAAAGATGCTGGCGCAGATATTTTAGTTTTAGTATCTGATGATCATTTTAATAGTTACTTCTATGACCATATGCCTTCTTTTACAATTGGAATTGGTGAATGTGAAGGATGGGGAGATTGGCGGATCCCTAAATATAAAATTCCTGTCCAACAAGAATTAGCTAAACATATTCTCAATAGCGGTTTAGAAAACAATATTGATTTCGCCTATACATTGTCAATGAAAGTGGATCACGGTCATACACAGGCGATTTATTTTCTAAATTCTGAATTGGATATCCCAGTTGTACCAATCGCTGTAAATACCGCCGCACCTCCGCTTCCGACGATGGACCGATGCTTCCAGCTGGGTGAAGTGTTACGAAAAGCGATTGAGTCTTGGGATTCGAATAAAAAGGTGGCTATCATTGCATCAGGCGGTATATCACATTGGGTGCCGATTCCAAAAATTGATAGTCAAAAACCTGAAGACCAACAGTTAATCCACGTATTAAAAAATGGCCGTCAGGAAATTGAACAACTTGATGAATATTTAAAAACACGTGAAACTAGGGTAACATCGTTAATCACCGGCCCAGTAAATGAAGAAGGTGACCGCGAATTTTTACGTCTGGTAAAGGAAAAAGACTTTGCTTCCCTTAGAAAATGGTCATCAGAATATATCGAAGAACACTTTGGCAACGGCGGGCAGGAAATTCATAACTGGCTTGTTCTGCTTGGTGCACTGCAAAATTTTAATGTCGAAATTAGGTTTTATGAGCCAATACCTGAATGGGTAACAGGCATGGCAATCGTCCAATTTAGTCAGCCTGTTAAGGGTGAAAATAAGAAGTCAACAGAATTTGAAGTAAGCATGTGAATTATTGTTTAAGATAGGGCACTGGTTTACTTTTTAAAAACTTCTATAGAAAAACAAGGAGAGATGAAAAATGACAATTTGGTCAGATTTAGCTGATGTGGAAATTAAACTTTATTACTTGGATGCAAATGGTGTGAAAACTCGGGTACTTGAAGCAGGAAATGGTGAGCCACTTATTTTACTTCATGGTACTGGAGGACATGTTGAGGCATATGCAAGAAATCTGAAGGGTTTAAGTGAAAACTTTCGAGTAATCTGTATCGATATGCTGGGACATGGTTACACGGATAAACCTGATCAACCATATGGAATCGATAGTTATAGCGATCATTTATTAGCGGTTATTCAGGCATTGGATTTATCAGAAGTATATCTTTCTGGTGAATCATTAGGCGGCTGGGTGGCAGCATGGTTTGCAGCCTATCATCCTAAGTACGTTAAAGCATTAGTTTTAAACACACCAGGAAATGTAAATAACAAGCCTGAGGTAATGGCGGGACTGAAAGCCTCGACCCTTAAAGCAGTTCTTGAAGCAAACTATGAAAATGTAAAAACACGACTTGAATGGTTAATGTACGACAAGAGCCAAGTAACGGATGAACTAATTGAAACACGCTATAAAATTTATACTCAGCCATCCTATCAAAAAGCTGTTCATAATATCGTTTGCCTCCAAGATCTTGATGTAAGGGTAAAATACGCTTGGGATTCTGCTTGGTGCAGCAAAATTAATGTTCCGACACTGTTAGCTTGGACAGATCATGATCCTACTTCGACAGTTGAGGAAGCAAAGCCGATTCAAGATATGATACCTAATAGTGAATTAGTAGTTATTAAGGATGCTGGCCATTGGCCGCAATGGGAAAAACCTGAAGAATTTAACAGCATCGTAACAAACTTTTTATTGAAAAAAGAAACCAGGGTCCTGTCAGAAAAATAATCACTAGTCTGAAATAAATATCCGATTTGTTCTTTAGTTAATGCACTTTTAATCGATTCTCCACATAATCAATGCTGAATCTGTTAAAAGTGCTTTCTTTCTGTAAAAATATTTCAGAAAATTAAGAACTTGGGCTAAATTCTCGTTTTTATGCAATCGGCTTATGTTCTTTAAATAAATTTAAATTTAACATTAAATTTGGGGGTAATTTATGAATCGAGTTAAAAGTAAAGGTAAGATTTCAAAAGCCGCATGGATTATTATTTCACTTTTGTTCTTATTAACAGTTATTAGTAATGCGGATAAGGCAATCATTGGGTTTGCATCTGTGCCCATTATAAAGGAATTAGGGTTGAGTCCAGAACAATGGGGATTTGTCGGCAGTATTTTCTTCTTCCTATATTCTATTTCAGCAGTTTTGGTTGGTGCCCTTGCTGATAAGATTGGGACCAAAAAGGTAATTGCCGGGATGGCGGCAATATGGGCGCTGGTCCAGTTAGCAACTGTATTTGTTTCTAGTTATTCTTGGTTATTGGTTACAAGACTTATTTTAGGGGCCGGTGAAGGACCTTCCTATTCGTTAGCAATGACAGCAGCGGCAAAGGCACTTCCTAAAGAAAAGTTGGGTATTGGTTTGACATTAGTCTCAATTGGCGGACCGCTTGGAGTAGCTATATCTGCACCTGTTTTGATGAACATCATTTTAACGTATGGATGGCGGGCGGGTTTTATTGTTACTGGTGTTATTGGAGTGGTTTGGATTGTTTTATGGCTGTGGTTATCAAAAGAACATAAAAATGTACAAATTGAGAATCCGACGGCAAAAGAAAGTTCAAACGTATCTTTCCTCGAGCCCGAAACAAAATTTACATCTGTCCTATTTTCTAAAAACTTTATTTTAGTTGCATTATGTGGCTTTGCAACATATTGGTCATTTACAATTGGGCTTAACTGGCTTCCAAACTATTTGCAAAACGTCCGAAAATTAAGCCCAGACACATTAAAAATAGTGGTTGCTCTGCCATGGATCCTTATTACACTTTCACAGATTACGTTTTCATCAATCTCAGACAGACTTTTTGCTAAAACTAAAAGTGTCGTTAAAGGACGTGTGTTTGTACTTGGTCCAGTGATGCTGACTGGTGCTTTCTGCTACTTTTTTGGAACAATGTTTAGTTCTAATTTTATAGCCATTGCTTTACTTTCACTTGGTTTGACCTTTGGTTGTATCACATTAGTGCTGGGACCAGCTATTCTAGTAGAATTGATCCCTAAAAAGCATAATGGAAAAATTCAAGGCTGGTTCATGGCGATTACTTCATTAGGAGGCATTGTAGGCCCATATGCAACAGGTTACCTAATTCAACATTCTGCAAATCCTGGACTTGGTTTCCAGCATTCATTCCAAGCAACAGCGGTGGTCTTACTAGTATTTGGAGGTCTTGTATGGGCTGCCGTACGTCCAAAAAAAGCAGTAAATACATCTAATGTGTTGGTATCTAAAAATGCACAAGTTGACTAGGAACTCCAGACAAAAAACCTAACGTTCAATAATGATAAAAATGGATATAGACTGACAATTGTATGTGACTCGTTTATAATAGAATAATATAGAAAATACATACAACTGTTTGGGGAATGAGTGAAAAATGGTTTTCATCCAAGTGATTTTACCTGTTATTCTTATTTTTTTTAGTGGTTATATTGTCCAAAAAATTTTTAAAGTCGACATTAAACCGATCTCCACTATATCCATTTATGTCTTAATGCCAGCCCTTGTCTTTACAACATTTTATACAACACCATTAGATAGCAAATTATTGTATATCGTTATCACAGCATTATTAATCTTTCTTGCTTTAGTAGTTGTGATGATGATTATCACAAGATTATCCAAACAAGATACAGAGCAGGAAAGTGCGTTAATCCTGTTAACTGCCTTTGCCAATAGCGGGAACTATGGTGTCCCGATTGTGTTATTTGCATTTGGTAAAGCTGGAGTAAATTACGCAGTTCCGATTATGGTTTTTCATGGGATTATCATGAGTATTTTCGGGGTGTATTTTGCTGCACGCGGTAAAGCCGGAATAAAAGTTGCCATTAAAACAGTATTAAAGCAACCAACGAATTACGCAATCATACCTGCAATACTATTTCAGCATTTTCACATAAAAATTCCAACTAACTTTTACGAGAGTATCGATTTAGTGGGAAGCTGTGCTGTTCCAATTGTGATGATTATCTTAGGAATGCAGCTGGCTGAAGTCAATCCAAGAAAAATGGATTGGAAGAATATCAGTGTAGCCAGTATCGTTCGCCTAGTTGCTTCGCCAATACTTGCCTATTTTATATGTCTGTTGTTCCCATTAGATCCGCTATTGCAAAAAGTGATTATCATTTTAGCAGCTATGCCAACAGCAGCTACAACAGCCATGTATGCCATCCAATTCAATACAAAGCCCCAATTTGTTTCTAGTGGCACGCTCGTAACAACTGTACTAAGCTTTGCAACACTGACTGTTTTATTAAGTATATTACATTAAAAATTGGCCTTTAAATATGAACCAAAAAAATCGTCATCCAATTGGATGGCGATTTTGTCAATATTCATATGTAAGCGCATACATTGTTAGTATAACTATGGAGGTGGTTCATTTGTTTTATCCATTAAGCTCTGAATATATTAAATATTTGAACGATCCTGATTGTAATGGAATGACTTATGACCAATGGAAAGAAAGAAAAATGCGGCAAGAGTTAGAAAAAAATAAAAAAGGTTCTGATAAAAAAAACCACTATAATGGTTATACAAAATACAATTATTAATCGGCAAACTGGTTAGCAAAATGCTAACCAGTTTTTTTTATGAACATACAATAAAAACATAGATTAATGTTGAATGGGCTTAGTTTAGTTTGGTAATTTCTGGTTTAGCATATCGATAAAAATTTTTACATTCCTTTTGTCTTGCATGATTGGTGAAAATATATAGGAAAGTGTCCGAGTAAAGGAATGATTTTTTAATTTTATAATCGAAAGATTGCCATGCTCGACATCTCTTTCGATGACACTGTGGGAAAGCAAGGAAAGTCCCATTCCATTCATGAGCGTTTCTTTAATTCCTTGATTGCTGCTAATGGTCAGCATTGATTTAACCTTGAGGCCATTGGAACGAATTACATGATTCAAATATTGACCTGTTCCCGAACCAATTTCTCTGGTTATCCATTTCTGATCCTGAAGGTCAGACATTGTAACTTCCTTTTTACGAGCCAATTCATGATTAATCGAAGAAACAACAAATAACTCATCCTGCATAAATGCGTTGACAGAAATTTCTTTTTCATTTGTATGTCCTTCAATTAAACCAACATCTACTTGAAATAGCTTTACGGAGTGAACAATTTCTTCGGTATTGCCGATCATGACATGAAGCTCAAGCTCTGGATAGTTTGTCTGAAGGTCAATAAGTAAAGAAGGCAGGATATACTCGCCGATTGTAAAACTGGCACCAATTTTTAATTCCCCTTTAATAGAGTTATGGTGTTCAAGAATATCTTGTCTTGTTTGTTCATAAATCGTAATCATTTGCCGCGCTCTTTTATATAAAATTTCACCGGTTGGAGTGATTTTTAAATATTTTGGCGAGCGTTGGAATAATTTAGTTTGAAATTCTTTTTCTAAATTTTTTATATGTAAACTTACACTTGGCTGCGACATGAGAAGGAGTTCCGCAGTTTTTGTAAAATTTTTTACTTCTGCAAGCGTAACAAAAGTTTTTAACTCTTCATAATACAAGAGGATCCCGCCTTATTATTAGTAATCTTAATAGTAATGATTATTTATATGTATTTTACTAATGCTTTGTCTTCGAGTAAAGTACTATATAGAAGGATTTTAGAGAGGATCAAAAGGAGAAGGCGTAAAAATATTTTTATTTTTTATTCGTTTAAAACCGACTTGACTTATAGGAATACTAAAACTATTATATTAGTAATCAATTGTTTTACTGAAAAATGAAAAATATTTGTCGAATCGAGTAATCTGAAAAATACATGATGGAAATCTATATTCCTGTGTGAGGTGGAAATCTTTGCAACTTCAAGTATTAAATAGTCCCTTTAATGAGGAGCAGGTAGAGCTCCTAAATCGTCTACTGCCAACATTAACTGAATCACAAAAAATCTGGTTAAACGGTTATTTGACTGCATGCCAGTCCGTTTCTGGCGCAGCGGCTTCAGGAACATTAACCGGTGTACTTCCTGCAGGAAGTGCCAAGCAGACAGTTTCCAAAGACGTGATCATCCTTTTTGGATCACAATCAGGAAACGCTGCAGGTCTTGCGAAAAAGACTGCAAAAGCGCTTGAAAACAAAGGGTTTAAAGTAACCGTATTGTCAATGAGTGATTTTAAACCAAACAATTTAAAGAAACTTCAAAACCTACTTGTTATTGCAAGTACACATGGTGAAGGAGAACCGCCTGATAATGCAATTTCTTTCTATGAATTTCTTCATGGTAAGCGGGCTCCAAAGCTTGAAGGACTAAACTTCTCTGTTTTGGCCTTGGGTGACAGCTCATATGAATTTTTCTGTAAGACAGGAAAAGATTTTGATCAGCGGTTGGAAGAACTTGGTGGAACTAGGCTTTACCCTCGCTTTGATTGCGACGTTGATTTTGATGAGCCAGCAGCAGAATGGCTTGAAGGCGTTATAGGAAGTTTAAGTGAAACCGAAGGAGGTATTGATGTTCCTTCTGTTACAGTTACTGCACAATCGTCAGAAACGGAATACAGCCGTACAAATCCGTTCAGAGCTGAAGTGCTGGAGAATATTAATTTAAACGGCCGAGGCTCCAATAAGGAAACACGTCATCTTGAAATTTCACTCGAAGGCTCTGGTCTTACTTATAAGCCGGGTGATGCCCTTGGTATTTATCCGGAAAATGATCCAGCTCTGGTCGATTCCTTACTGAAGGAATTGAAATGGAATCATGATGAAACAGTAACTGTTAATAAACAAGGGGATGTCCTTTCTCTTAAAGAAGCACTCATTTCCTATTTTGAAATTACTGTACTGACAAAACCGCTTCTTGAAAAAATAGGTCAAATTACTTCAAGCACAGAATTAAAGGAACTTCTTCAACCTGGAAATGAAGAAAAAGTTAAAGAATATATCAATGGACGCGATCTGCTTGATTTAGTTCATGACTTTGGTCCATGGGGCAGTACAGCTCAAGAATTTGTCTCCGTTCTTCGGAAAATCCCTGCTCGTCTTTATTCAATTTCCAGCAGCCTGTCTGCAAATCAAGAGGAAGTTCATTTGACGATCGGAGCACTTCGTTACGGGGCACATGGCCGCGAACGAAATGGGGTGTGTTCAATCTTTGCGGCAGAACGTTTGCATTCGGGGGATACGGTTCCTGTTTTCATTCAGCATAACGATAATTTTAAACTCCCAGAAAATCCAGATGCGCCGATTATTATGGTTGGACCGGGTACAGGCGTAGCACCTTTCCGTTCCTTTATGCAAGAACGCGAAGAAACAGGTGTTGAAGGAAAATCCTGGTTATTCTTTGGTGACCAACATTTTAGAACTGATTTTCTCTATCAAACAGAATGGCAAAAATGGGTGGAAAATGGAGTTCTGACGAAAGCAGATGTAGCTTTTTCACGCGATACAGGAGAAAAAGTATATGTACAACACCGTATGCTTGAACACAGTAAAGATTTGTTCCAATGGCTAGAGCAAGGAGCATTTGTATATATTTGCGGTGATGAGAAAAGGATGGCACATGATGTCCATGATACATTACTTGCTATCATTGAAACTGAGGGCAATATGAGCCGTGAAGAAGCAGTCGAATATCTAGCCAACATGCAAAAACAAAAACGTTATCAGCGTGATGTATACTGATCCAGGATTGAAAGGAGTTATCTAAAACAATGGTAAACCCAAATTTAAAAGCACCGGATGGAACACCAAGTGATGTAGAGCGGATTAAAAGAGAAAGTAACTATTTGCGTGGTACCCTGAAGGAAGTAATGCTTGATCGCTTAAGTGCAGGAATTCCCGATGATGACAACCGTTTAATGAAACACCATGGCAGTTACTTACAAGACGATCGTGACCTTCGCAATGAGCGCCAAAAGCAAAAGCTTGAGCCAGCGTATCAATTTATGCTGCGTGTTCGATTACCTGGCGGCGTAGCAACCCCGGATCAATGGCTTGTCTTAGATGAACTAGCCGATCAAAACGGCAATGGAACATTAAAAATTACTACACGCCAAACATGGCAAATGCATGGTATTTTAAAATGGAATATGAAAGATACCATTCAAAGAATCCATAAGACATTGTTAGATACGATTGCTGCTTGCGGTGATGTAAACAGGAACGTCTTATGTTCAGCAAACCCATATCAATCAGAAATTCATTCTGAAGTATACGAATATGCAAAATATTTAAGTGATTACTTATTACCGCGTACAAGAGCATACCATCAAGTATGGCTTGATGAGGAAGTAGTTGCCGGGACTCCTGAAGTGGATGAAGAAGTTGAACCAATGTATGGTCCACTTTATTTACCTCGTAAGTTTAAAATTGCGATTGCAGTACCGCCAACAAACGATATTGATGTGTTTGCGAATGATTTAGCATTAATTGCGATTCTTGAAGATGGTAAACTAATCGGTTTTAACGTTGGGATTGGCGGAGGAATGGGTTCGTCACACGGTGATAATGCAACCTATCCGCAGCTGGCAAAGATCATTGGTTTCTGTACACCAGATCAAATTAAAGATGTAGCGGAAAAAACGATCACTATTCAACGTGACTATGGAAATCGTTCCGTACGTAAAAATGCTCGTTTTAAATATACAGTTGACCGCCTAGGACTTGAGACCGTTAAAGAAGAACTTGAGAACCGTCTTGGCTGGAAACTCGGTGAAGCAAAGCCGTATCAGTTTGAAAGTAACGGCGACCGATATGGCTGGGTGAAAGGTGTACAAGGGAAGTGGCATTATACCTTATATATTCAAAATGGCCGTGTGGCTGACTTTGATGGTTACAAGCTAAAAACTGCGTTAAGGGAAATTGCCAAGGTTCACACAGGTGAATTCCGTCTAACAACAAATCAAAACGTAATCATTGCCAATGTATCAAGTCAGAAGAAGAAAAAGATCACTGAGTTAATTGAAAAATTTGGATTGACAGATGGCAGTCAATATACAGCCCTGCGTCGAAACTCAATGGCATGCGTTGCCCTGCCCACATGTGGATTGGCAATGGCCGAATCCGAACGCTATCTTCCTAAGCTGATTGATAAAATCGATGAAATTATCGATGAAAATGGCTTGAGAAACGAAGAAATTACCATTCGAATGACCGGCTGCCCAAATGGCTGTGCACGTCCAGCGCTTGGCGAAATTGCCTTTATGGGTAAGGCAGTTGGAAAATATAATATGTACCTTGGTGCAGCCTTTGATGGCAGTCGTATGAATAAAATGTACCTTGAAAATATTGGTGAAGAAGAAATTTTAAGCGAAATGCGTGTGCTCCTTTCCCGTTATGCAAAAGAGAGGGAGGATGGAGAGCACTTCGGTGATTTCGTCATTCGTGTAGGCATTATTAAAGCAACAACAGACGGCACGAACTTTCATGATTAATTAAAAATGAGACAGGAATATTATTCCTGTCTCTATTTTTTTTTCAAAATCGTATTATTCCAATAAGAAAAGTAAAATTAATTTTCAAAAATTTATTGATTTTGCAAATAATTCATATTATGATATTTAAAACAGTATTCCTATTTGGTTAATCGGATTTAAAATTCGATTTGGTGACTGATCAGAAAACCTGAAAGCCACTTACTTTTTACCTAGGATAGGAGCCCCTATATATATTAATTGCATATATTTAGTATTGAACTTAAACAAGTTTGTCAGATTTGTCCGAGAAGAAGATTTATAGATTTTTTCTTATAAGCGAATCTTGAGTGAATTACTCAACATTCTGGTGAAGGAGGTGCCGAGGTGAAGGTATCGAGTAAAGGTGAATATGCATTGCGTGCATTACTCCTACTTGGGAACCACCAAGGAAAAGTGATGGGTATTCAGGAAATTTCAGAGAAGACATTAGTAAGTGTTCATTATCTAGAACAATTGCTCCTCCAATTGAAAAAACTGGGCTATGTTACTAGTAAAAGAGGGGCAAAAGGTGGTTACATGCTCCATATGAACGCTGAAGATATTAATATTGGAGAAGTGATCCGAGAACTAGAAGGTCCATTATCACCAATGAGTTGTGCATCGATAACAAAATATGAACCTTGTGCCTTGGAGGCAGGCTGCCAGTTAAAGCCGCTTTGGACATTGATTAGAGAAACCATTGCTTTTGTATTGGAACGAACCACTCTGGATGATTTGCTTAAAAATAGGATTTCAACAGTAAAAGGAGATGATTTGATTGTCGTTGAAAGGACGTCTAGACCAGCAGGTGATTGATAAAATAGCAGATTTATTGGAAGGATTGGAGTTTGGTACCGTACAAATAACTGTCCACGATTCCCAAATTACCCAAATCGATCGCTTAGAAAAATACCGCTTCCCATTACAGAAAAAAAACAGTCAACCTATACCTAACAAAAAATTAAGTAATTAAGTTTTTAATAAAAATGTGATGAACAAATTATATATCTGCCGATCGGACACCCGAAGGCCCTTTAGTTTAGTACGTGAGTGATCATTGTACGTCTAATAAACTATGGGGCTTTTTATTTTGCAAAAAGCCCCCAACAAACTGGGTTATCATAAGCCCACTAAAAAATAAAAAGGGGTGTCAATAAAATGTTAAAAAAATTAATTATTACGTTATTATCATTAACCTTGCTTGTTTGGGTGGCAGGGTGCTCAAATCAAACGTCCAAATCGGAAGCACAAACTGCAAAGTCAGGAGCAAAAGCTCAAACTGTCAAACAACCTGTTGAGTTACTGAATGTATCGTATGATCCGACAAGAGAATTTTATACTGAATATAACAAAAGCTTTGCTGCACATTGGGAAAAACAAACTGGGCAAAGTGTAACCATAAAGCAATCCCATGGTGGCTCAGGGGCACAATCCCGTTCAGTAATTGATGGACTTGAGGCAGATGTCGTGACACTAGCACTTGCCAATGATATTGATGCGATTGCCCAAGCAGGAAAGCTGCCCTTAAATTGGCAGCAAAGACTTGCTTCAAATAGTTCACCTTATACATCAACAATTGTTTTTCTAGTTCGTAAAGGAAATCCGAAAGGCATTAAAGATTGGAGTGATTTAACTAAAAAAGGTGTTTCTGTGATCACTCCAAACCCGAAAACTTCCGGGGGAGCAAGATGGAATTTCTTGGCTGCCTGGGGCTATGCCTTAAAACAAAATAATGGGGACGAACAAAAAGCAAAGGAATTTGTAACTGATCTATATAAAAACGCACCAGTATTGGATTCAGGGGCTCGCGGTTCTACCACAACTTTTGTAGAAAAAGGAATCGGCGATGTCCTGATTGCCTGGGAAAACGAAGCATATCTTGCGATCAATGAATTTGGCAAGGATAAATTTGAAATCGTGAACCCATCGATAAGTATCCTTGCAGAACCACCAGTAGCTGTTGTCGACCAAGTTGCGAAAAAACATGGAACTGAAAAAGTAGCAAAAGCCTACCTGGACTATCTTTACAGTAAAGAAGGACAGGAAATTGCCGCAAAAAATTACTACCGTCCACGAAATAAAGAGGTAGCAGCTAAATACGCAAAAAATTTTCCAGTGATAAAACTGTTTACCATTGATGAGGTTTTTGGCGGATGGAGTAAGGCGCAAAAAACATATTTTAATGACGAAGGAATATTTGATCAAATCTATAAACCATGATCGAAAGTAGCTGCACCCAGAGTCAATATTTAGGGTGCAGCATGTTTCACATAAAGGGGAGCTTGGAGTATGTCCGCAAAATCAAAAAGAAATCGAGTTTTACCAGGTTTTGGTCTATCAATGGGATATACCGTTATCTATCTTAGCTTAATCATTATTATTCCACTTTCTGTACTTTTTTTGAAAGCCTCAACGATAAGTATATCTGAATTTTTGAAAACAGTAACAGACGAAAGAGTGGTCGCTTCCTATAAACTGACTCTTTATACTTCCCTTGTTGCTGCAATCGTGAATGCTTGTTTCGGTACCCTCATTGCCTGGGTACTGGTTCGCTATAAGTTTTTTGGCAAACGAGTAGTTGATGCACTTGTAGATCTGCCGTTTGCTCTCCCGACAGCCGTCGCAGGTATTGCCCTTACCTCCATTTATGCTCCAAATGGCTGGATTGGCCATTATTTTATAGGGGCAGGAATAAAGATTGCCTATACACCAATCGGGATAATGATTGCATTAACCTTTATCGGTATCCCGTTTGTAGTTCGGTCAGTACAGCCAGTTTTAGAGGATTTAGATCAACAATATGAAGAGGCCGCTGCAACACTGGGTGCTAATTCCATTCAAATTTTTTTCAAAATAATCCTGCCAGCCATTTCTCCAGGAGTTTTGACAGGATTTGCCCTTGCCTTTGCCAGGAGTCTTGGGGAATACGGGTCAGTTGTCTTTATAGCTGGCAATATGCCAATGAAAACGGAGATTGTCCCACTGCTGATTATTACAAAGCTGGAGCAATTTAATTATGCCGGAGCTGCTGCGATTGCCTCAGTGATGCTTATATTTTCATTTATTTTGCTATTTTTAATTAATTTTTGGCAATGGAAAATGGCTAAAAAACATGCCTAGAGGGAGATATAAATATGATTGTCAGGGAATCATCTGTAAATGATTTTAGCATCAAGAGTGTTAAGTCCTTATCTATTGCTGCTTTAATTAGAAAATGGCTTCTGATTGGCATTGCGCTCACGTTTTTAGCGCTATTTATTTTGCTGCCGCTGTTAGCCGTTTTTTCACAAGCTTTAAGCAAAGGTGTTAAGCTTTACTTTTTAGCCATAACAGAACCAGAGGCACTTGCTGCCATTAAGCTCACTTTAATTACTGCAGCGATTGCAGTGCCAGTTAACACGATTTTTGGTGTGCTTGCAGCATGGGCAATCACAAAATTTAATTTTAAGGGAAAAAATCTATTAATTACCCTAATTGATATCCCGTTTGCCGTTTCACCCGTTATTGCCGGTATGGTTTTTGTACTTTTGTTTGGCTCTCAGGGGTTGATGGGTCCTTTTCTTACAGACAACAATATTAAAATAATATTTAGTGTTCCAGGGATTATCATAGCAACCATTTTTGTAACCTTCCCTTTTGTGGCTCGGGAGTTAATTCCTATTATGCAGGAACAGGGGAACGAAGAAGAGCAAGCAGCGCTCACCCTTGGTGCCAACGGGTGGCAAACGTTTTTTCGAATTACACTGCCAAATATCAAATGGGGCTTGCTTTATGGTGTAATCCTATGTAATGCCAGGGCTATGGGCGAATTTGGAGCCGTTTCTGTTGTTTCCGGACATATTAGAGGGGCAACAAATACAATTCCACTCCAGGTGGAAATATTGTATAACGAATACAACTTTACCGCTGCGTTTGCAGTTGCTTCAATACTGGCATTGCTTGCACTAGTCACATTGTTGTTAAAAAGTGTAGTGGAGTGGAAAACAAAAAAATACTAATACTTTTTGGGGGAAATCAGAATGGGAATTGTCATAAAGGACGTTGGAAAGGCATTTGGGAAATTTTCTGCAGTCAAAAATGTAAGCCTGGAAATTCCTACAGGAGATTTTGTTGCTCTTTTAGGGCCTTCAGGCTCAGGGAAAACTACACTCCTTAGGTTGCTAGCGGGATTAGAAGTTATAGATTCGGGCCAAATCTTTTTTAACGGCATCGATTATTCAAATAAAACGGTAAAAGACAGAAATGTAGGCTTTGTTTTCCAGCATTATGCATTGTTTAAGCATATGAATATATATGAGAATGTGGCCTTTGGACTAAAAGTAAAGCCGCAAAAAAGTCGTCCTTCCAAAAAGGAAATGAAAGAAAAGGTCTTTGAGTTATTAAAATTTGTTCAATTGGAGCATCTTGCCGAGAAATATCCGGCCCAGCTTTCAGGAGGACAACGACAAAGAATCGCATTGGCGAGGGCACTCGCAGCCGAGCCAGAAGTGCTTCTCCTAGACGAGCCATTTGGAGCATTGGATGCAAAGGTACGTCAGGAACTAAGGCATTGGTTGAGGGAAGTTCATCAAAAGCTTAATATTACGACTATTTTTGTTACTCATGACCAAGAGGAAGCGCTTGAAATGGCTGATACCATAGTTGTTATGAATAATGGTCAAGTCGAACAAATTGGTTCACCACAGGATGTTTATCAATTCCCGGCCAATCGGTTTGTTTATAGCTTTTTAGGCAGGGTAAATGAAATAAGTAGAGCTGATCAAGTAATTGATATGGATAATTTTCAGTCTACGGCAGGTACAGTAAGTTACATTAGGCCTCATGAAATTGCACTCGGAAAAAAAATAAAGGTTAACAGCATCCCATCTGAATTATTACATGTATATTCTGTTGGCTATATCGTAAGGTTTGAATTACGCCGCATTGATACAAAAGACCTCTTTGAGGCTGAAATGAGTATTGATAAAGCTAATGAACTTGGTCCAATTAAAAAAGGTGATATACTTTATGCGGATTTTGAAAATATAGTAGTGTTTGGAAAGAATCAGGAGCAATTAAATCCCAATTCTGAACAACTTAAAATCGTCTATTAAATACTAAAGAAATTAGAGGAGGTTAGATGTTACCTCCCAATTTTTTTTGCTTTTTTTGAATTCCACCCACTTGTTTTAGGACAGTGTTATAATTGATCTATAATCATGAAGATTCTGACATTTATTGTACATATCTATATGGAGGAGTGGAAGGAATGAGAATTGATATTAGCCGAATGGCGGATGAACAAGCAAAAATTACCCTTCAAGAAACAGGGGGGCTAGCCATTATTACGATTCATCGGCCCCATAAAAGAAATGCCTTAACAGCAAATATGTGGAATCAGTTAGCGGAAATTGGACAAAAGGTATTAAAACATCCAAAAAATAAAGTGCTTCTGTTAAGAGGGTATGGAGAGCAGTTTACTGCGGGTTCAGATATTGCCGAATTTAATGAGATTTCACTTGAAGAGGCAGAACATGCCTTTGTATTAATGGAAAAGGCAATTTCAACAATTGAAAATCTGCCGCTGCCGACAATCGGTGTGATCAATGGACCGGCAATGGGAGCAGGTCTTGAACTTGCTCTGGCCTGTGACATCCGAATTGGCTCGGAAAAGGCTAGATTAGGTATACCAGTGGGGAAATTAGGTATTACCATAAATAACAAATTTGCTAAACGCATTGTTGATTTAGTTGGACCTAGTGTAACCAAGGAATTAGTTTATTTAGGACGTATTCTTAAAGCAGAGGAAGCTTACGCTTTAGGGATGTTAAACTATTTAGTAAGTGAATCAGAATTAGACCGTTATGCTTTTAGAATGGGTAAATTGGTTGCCTCGATGTCACCAGCTTCACTCCTTGCGGTTAAACAATCTGTCAATGAATGTACCAATAGTACGCCTGCTCTTTGGAATGGCTCAACTCCTTTTGTCGACAAGCAGGATTTTTCAGAAGGTGTTGCTGCTTTTGTTGAAAAGAGAGCTCCACGCTTTACTAGAAGAACAAATTCCTAAGGAATGCGAACTTGTAAAAATATTTAAAACGGAAAGCTTATTTTACAGTTAGGCTTTCCGCTTTTTTAGATAATTGAAGATAGAGGTTAATGGAATAAAGCTCGATATTTAAATGGGTTAAAAAATAAGAGCGGATGTTACTCTGCAGCTTCTCCGACAATTCGATTAGATTGGAACGAATGGGCTGTCTAATTGTAATACTAACGTTTAGGACGGGGAGGCCATTCAAAATTAATTGTGCTGATTTACAGTCTTCGATCTCTCTATAGCCACTGCAAATAATTTTCACTAAATCTTTATAGACCTTTTTATGAATGATAATAGAACTTCTGTGAAAGTCAGGATGTACGATAGTAGTTTCTCCAATTCTTTCACGCTTTGGCGTGAATATCTCCCAGCCTTTAAGGATAATTTTTTTAAATAAACTAGGATCAACCTGCTTGTAAGGTATTGGGATAATATGTTTTCCCTCTGTTTTTCGCACAAATTGGGCAATTTTAATTTCACTTGAGGTACGGATATCTTCCACGTGAAAATAATGTTGAATGTTACCTAAGTTTAAACGAGAAGCAATTATTCTTGTCATCTTGTCGGAGGTTCCAATGATTAAGATCCGATTAATATAGTAATGATTAATGGCCATTTGAACTTCTTTGACATGATCTTCAAAAAAGAAGGTAGCTCTTTTCACTGCAGTTAACGCATTCTTTTCAAATTTGGCTGAAGTTCCAGCTATCTTTTCGCCATTGACGATCAGCAATCCATCATCAATGATCGCCGGTATCTTGTGTTTATGGGCAAATGTTAATGCGCTAGTACTTTTTCCGGTTCGCTTGGACCGCTTAATGAAAATATTTCCAAAGTCTTTCGCCTGCCTTGAGAGATTGTCGGTTCTTTTGCGTTGTTTCGAATTTTCAATTTATTATATCATAAAGCTTGTCTTCCAAGTTGTTTTGAGACCTGAATAGTTACCAATCGAAGATGGGATACTATGATTAGAGAAGGAGCGATGATTATGGCAAACCAAAATGAATATGTAGCAGCAGAGCTTTCTCAAAATTTAGTGAGTGAGCTCAAATCATTCGAAGAAAAATTAAGTGAGCAATCTCATAGAAATTTGGTTGTGATTGCCTATGAAAAAGATGAGGAAAAAATGGGTGAATAGAAGAAATAGGGAATCCTATTTCTTTTTATATTTACATTTTCAGTTTGGATTTGAAGCCTTTTTTATCCCTCTTTTAACTCGTGTAAATGCAATAAAATCAATAATTTCCTCAGAAGAAAGTGGAATCTGGTCAAGTGAGAGCAGATTATCTTTGGAATTCAAAAGTTCTGAAAGTTCTATGTTCGGTCCATAGTCATTTCCACGCTTTAGAAGATAATCAACTGTAGTGTCAAATAAATCAGCGAGCTGTGATAATGCCTGAAGGGATGGCTCCCTATAACCTGATTCATAACCTGCGTAAGTACTTTTGGCAATCCCGAGACGGTCTGCAGTCTCCTGCATTGACCATTTTCGACTCTTTCTTAGTTCGCCTAATCTTGTTAACACTGTTTTTCCACCCCCGCTTTTTAACTCACATAAAATTATGAACTTATTATAACATGATACATATAAGACAAAAAAGAGAAAACGTACGCGAATCGAAAACAAATATTGATTTTTTATAAAATTGAATCTTATAATAAAGATTATATATTTGCGTTATGCGCACAAATTCGAAGGAAAACAAGGGAGAACAACAATGAAAAGACTATTATTACTTGCCACGGGTGGTACCATCGCATCAGTAGAGAGTAAAGAAGGGCTAGTTCCGGGGATGTCAGCTGAAGAACTTCTAAACTATTTTGAAAAATCAACACTGCCAGTTGATGTAACGTGCAAAATTTTAATGAATAGAGATAGTACCAATATTCAGCCAGAGCATTGGGTTACAATGGCAGAGGCGATTGCTTCAAATTATGATCAATTTGATGGATTTGTGATTACCCACGGTACAGATACCTTGGCATATACTTCTGCTGCTTTATCCTATATGCTGCAAGGCTTAGACAAACCGGTTGTTCTTACTGGGTCGCAAGTTCCAATCAGTTTTAAAAAGACAGATGCGAAAAAGAATCTTACTGATGCCTTACGCTTTGCGTGTGAAGACATCGGAGGAGTGTTTGTCGTTTTTGACGGTCGGGTGATCGTCGGTACACGGGCAGTAAAAATGAGAACGAAAAGTTATGATGCTTTTGAAAGCATTAATCATCCATATGTAGCATCCATTAAAGGGAATGATGTTACTTATTTTTGGAAGCCAGAAGTTACTGAAAATAAGCTTATTGTTGACAAAAGTCTTTGTTCAGATGTGTTTCTCTTAAAATTGTTCCCTGGAATCAAACCAGAGATATTTGATTATATAAAGTCAACCTATAAAGGTGTTATTATTGAGAGTTTTGGAAATGGTGGAGTGCCGTTTGAAGATCGGAACTTACTGCCAAAAATTAAGGAGTTAACTGAAGTGGGAATTGCAGTTCTCATCTCCACGCAATGTTTAGAGGAGGGCCAGGATTTGTATTTATATGAGGTTGGCAGAAAAGTTGCCCAGTATGATGTGATCATCTCAGGTGATATGAATACAGAGGCAATTGTTCCGAAACTTATGTGGGTTCTGGGTAAAACGATAAAATTATCAGAAATCAAACAAATAATTGAAACTTCGATTGCGTGGGATTTATCGACAAACTGGGAGAAAAATGATTAAAACTTTGCTGAGGTAAAACCGCAAGACTGCTTTCGCACTCTGCGGTTTTTTAATTTATTCTACAAATAATTCAGGGATTTTACAGAAAATTTTCAAAAATTTACATATTTTAAACAAAATTAAAACGCTCGGCTAACAATCCTCCTGTTTAATAGATTTGTAAGTAAACAAATCAAGGGGGAGTACCATGAAAAAAATGCGTTTGAGTAAAAGAGGGGCAACGGTCGCACTCGTACTTGCGCTTTCTATTCCTGCAGTAACACCTGCTGCTACGATGGCGAGTAAAGGCCATGTTACGATGGATTCAGTAAAATTTAATGGAATGTCAGCACCAAAAACAATTGAACAAATGGTTCAGACCTATTCCAATTCATCCTTGGAAGTAAAATACAGCAATGGAGAATTAAAGAAGTTTCCACTCTCATATAAAAGACTTTTCAAAACAGAAGATAAAATAGCAATGAATAAAGGGCAATTAATCCCTGCGGGAACACCGATTGATGTAAATGGAGATCCAATTGTCGATAACAGCATCCCAGGTAAGCCTACATACTATGTTTCAGATGCTCCAGATTCGAATAGCTTATTAAAGCCAATTGGTGGAAAACTGTATATGGTTACCCATTATGAGTATCAAACGATTGATGCCGCAGGTAAGTCAGCTTATGGAATTGTTCCTGCCTCCATGTCAATATCAACAGTGGCACAGGAAAAGAAGACCTGTGATTTAACACCAAAAGAGGTAAAGAAAATTGATTTTTCAAGTGTAAATGGACTATGGATTCCATGTAATGGTTCGCTTTCTCCTTGGAATACTCATTTAGGGTCAGAAGAGTACGAGCCGGATGCGCGCAGTTTTGAAACAAATCCAACTTCATCTACAAGAACCCAAGTTGAAAGCTTTGCACAGCTATATTTTGGGGACAAGACAAAAGCAAATCCTTATTTTTATGGTTTTATCCCTGAAATAAAGGTGGACAGCAAGGGTTCTGCATCAGTTTCAAAACATTACAGTGTTGGACGTTTTTCACATGAAGTAATGAAAATGATGCCTGATAACAGAACTGCCTTCTTTGGTGATGATGGTTCCTACACAACTATGTTCATGTATGTTGCAGATAAGGAAAAGGATCTTTCAGCAGGTACTCTTTACGCGGCAAAATTCCAACAAACTGGAACGGAAAATGGCGGTTCTGGAAATTTAGAATGGATTAATATAGGTCATGCTTCTGATTCGGAAATCAAAGCAATCATCGACAATGGCGTAAAGTTCAGTGATATCTTTGAAACATCGGATGTACCAAAAGAAGGTTTTAAAGCGATTAAGCAGTATACCTATGGCAAAACAGAATATTTAAAACTTAAGCCAGGTATGAAAAAAGCAGCTGCATTTTTAGAATCTCGCCGCTATGCAGCAATGCTTGGAGCAACATCAGAGTTTAATAAAATGGAAGGCGTTACCCTAAACGAAAAGGATCGGAAAGTTTATGTAGCTATTTCCGATCAAAGCAACGGTATGCTGGCAAATCCTGCAGACCCGACCGATGATATCAAACTGCCAAAAATTAAATCTGGTGTAACTTATCAATTGGATTTAACTGGCGGCCAAAAAGACAGCACAGGAAAAGAGATCCATAGTAAATACGTTGCAGCTAAAATGTCGGGGTTAGTTGCAGGTGAAGATTTACCTTCGGCAGATGCCTACGGAAATACGGCCAATCCCGATAAAGTAGCCAATACAGATAATTTAAGCTATTCTGAAGCCTTAAGAACATTATTTATCGGTGAGGACAGCGGCATGCATACCAATAACTTTGTCTGGGCTTATAATGTTGATACAAAAGAATTATCCAGGATTTTATCGATTCCAGCTGGAGCTGAAGCAACTGGGTTAGCAGCAATTGATAACCGTAATGGTTTCTCCTATATTATGAGTAACTTCCAGCATCCTGGTGACGAATTAGATACGAAACAAATTACAGCTGTGGATAAAAATGAATTAGTAAAAGCAATGGAAAATGGAATCGGAATTGATCGCACTGGTGGTGTCGGCTATATTTCTGGTCTGCCATCACTTGAAGATTTGCAAAATGAGCACCGAGATATAAACAGTATTTATCATAAGAAATAATATGTATATTTTAGCCCCTGGAAGTTGAAAGATTCTAGGGGTTTTTAATATTGTAGTATAACAAAAAATGACTAGACTGCTAGTAAATATGTTGTGGTTATAAAGACTGAATTTTATTTATTATTATTTTACAATTAGTAAATAATAGCTTAATAAAATAAGAGTATTCTGTTAATGAACAAAGGTTAGGAGGGAAAAAAATGATAAAGAAAATGAAAAAGAAAAAAAGGCTTTTAACTGGGCTAGCAGTGACTAGTATATTAATGAGTTCTGCCGGCGTTTATGCAGCTCAAGATGGTGCTTTTGGAAGCAATCTTGTTGGACAACAAGCAGACGGGTCCGTGCAAACACCAGTAAACCAGTTGATTACACCAGCTGGGAAACAAATTGAATTTGGCGGTAACCCAATTTCTGTTGCTGTTAATCCAAACGGAAAAACAGCTGTTACGATGGTCGGCCGCAGTGATTACGGTGGTAAAGGAATCAACGTTGTAGATCTTGCAAGCGGAGTGATGAAAGCTCAGGATATCAACTTAGGTCTTTCCCATATGTGGGGCTTGGCTTATTCAAAAGATGGCAGCCAGCTTTATGCAACTGGTTCATCTGGAACGACTGGTAAAGTAGTTGTTATGTCTGTTGGTAC
Source organism: Neobacillus sp. PS3-12 (assembly GCF_030915385.1). Classification (GTDB taxonomy): domain Bacteria; phylum Bacillota; class Bacilli; order Bacillales; family Cytobacillaceae; genus JAEVLT01. Next base: position 5,160,096 of record NZ_CP133268.1, read on the forward strand.
AGATGGCACTCCAGTAGTTCAAAAATCGATCAGCCTTCCAAAAGCAGTCGTTGGAGGAAATATCAACCCGCTTGACATCGCGGTGGGGCCACAAGGACAGCTTCTTGTAGCATTAAATCGTGACAACAGCCTTGGCGTGATCGATCCGCAAACAGGTACGCTGACAAAACAAATTGCTGTTGAAAATGCTCCGACTAGTGTTTTAGTGGATGGCAACTTCGCATATGTTACCAACCAAGGCGGCCGCAAAGCTCAAGCAGGAGACACAACGGTTGACTCTTCAGGTACTCAAGTTGTTACCGATCAAACAGGGGCTACGACAACAGGAAGTGTCTCTGTTGTTGACCTTTCAACAAATACAGTTGTTAAAAACATTTCAGTTGGCGTACAGCCTGAACGCATGACACAATCGGGTCAGTACATATTTGTAACCAACACAAACAGTGACACAGTGTCTGTTATTGATTCAAAAACAAATAATGTTGTCCAAACAATTGACATTAAACCATACCCTAATTCACCGAAAGGTTCCGCACCAAACGCCGTTAAAATGGTGGATGGCAAGTTAATGGTCAGCCTTGGACGTGACAACGCCATTGCGGTTTATGACTGGCAAGGTCCAGATAAGTCACCTGAACTGCAAGGACTTTTACCAACAGCGTGGTTCCCAGTCGATATTGCGGTTGATTCAACCAATAAAAATTTAGTTGTTGCTAATGCCGATGGTATTGGATCACGCGGACCTGCACGTAATTTAACAATCCAGGGTTTTACCGTTAATGGCCACCAAACGTATGCTCAAGAAGGATCCCTTTCCTTGATCCCATTACCAACTGCTGATGCGCTAGCAAAGGGAACAGAACAGGTATACAAAGACAATAACTGGTACGGCTTAAAGGATCTAAATGCTCCAGCGCGCAAAAATAAGAAACCAGTTGCTATGCCTGAGCGCGTGGGCGAGCCATCAACAATTAAGCATATTTTCTACATTATTAAAGAAAACAGAACCTATGACCAAGTACTAGGTGATATTGGAAAGGGAAATAGTGAACCAGCTTTAACACAGTTTCCACAGCAAGTGACTCCAAACTTGCATAAACTGGCTAACACTTTCCAACTTTTAGATAACACGTATAATTCTGGTATTCAGTCTGCGAGCGGACATCAGTGGGTAATGCAAGCAACAAATAATGATTACGAAGATAAAGAAACAGATACAGGCAACGTAAAAAGCTACCCAGGTGGAGCAGGGGACGCAATGGCCTATGCATCATCAGGACACCTTTGGGATCAAGCTGGAAAATATGGTGTATCAGTAGAAAACTTCGGGGAAGATACGAATGCCTTCTCAGGTTCTGCACCATACGGAACTTGGACAGACTGGTGGAAAGATTATCAAATCCTTTCCGGAGCTCAGCAAGGTCAGCTCCATGTACCGATTGGGAATTATTCAGCTACATCTGATATTCCATCCTTAAATCCAATTACGTACAAGCCGTTTCCAACATTTGATACGAATATACCGGATCAGTACCGCTTTGAAATTTTCAAACAGCGATTTGAAGAACACGTAAAAAATAATGATTTACCTGCATTAAACACAATGTGGGTTATGGATGACCACACAGCAGGAAATGCATCAAACAATCCAACACCACAAGCAATGGTTGCTGATAATGACCTTGCTGTAGGTAAAATAGTTGACTTGATTTCTCATAGCCCATACTGGAAAGACTCTGTGATTTTCGTAACAGAAGATGATTCCCAAAACGGTTTAGACCATGTTGACGGCCATCGTCAGCCTGCATATGTGATCAGTCCTTGGGTGAAGAGAGGAATCACTAACAGCCACTACTGGACTATCATTAACATGGTTCGCAGTATTGAACAAATTCTCGGACTTCCAGCAATGAACCAAAACGATTCAGCAGCCGAGCCGATGAGTGAACTATTTACAAATAAGCCTAACTTCACTCCTTACAACTTTGTGCCAAACGAAATTCCGCTTGACACATTAAATGGACCAGCTGGTTCCACTAATCCGGCAGTACTTGCCAACACAAGGAATGTATCTCCAGAGGCAAAAGATCTTGCCAAGAAGTGGGTTGATTGGTCGGACAAACACAAGGATGAGTTCTCCGGCAAGCACGCTAAACCGGATGCAGCCAATGCCAATATGCTAAACCACTCCGTTTGGTATGCAACAAAAGGCTTTGATAAGCCATATCCAGGTGATAAAAAAGCTCTTACACCTGATGAAGTTCAAGCACAGCCTGAAAGCAGTGCACCATCACCTGCTCAAAACTAATTTTTACTGAACTAGGTCAGTATCAAGAATAAAGGAACCAGGCTATATTTAGTTTGGTTCCTTTCTCCTTGTTATCGACATTATTAAGGAGAGGAAAACATGAAAAGATTTATAGATGCAACGATGAAACGTGCGATTTTAATTTTGACCTTAATTGTTTTGATTATCGTATGGGGTGGAATGTCAGCACTTCAAATTCATCGGGATTACCTGCCTGAAATCAGCAATCCAACTCTTATGATTACGGTAAGGGCAGACAATTATCAAGCCGATCAAGTAAAATCAATGATTACCGGACCGATCCAGCAGGCCGTCAGGGTAGTGGATGGCCTCGAAGACGTCGAGACAAACTCGTTTAATGGTGGTGCATTGGTCAGTCTCAACTTTCCAATGAAATATAATATGAAAAATGCGGAGGCACAGGTATCTAAAGCATTGGAGAATGTTTCCCTGCCTGCAGATGTAAAAAAACCTTTAGTGACTCGTCTAAGCACCCATTCTTTGCCAATTATGAGAATCAGTTTGATGAGTGTGACGCCAAATATTATGGAAAATACACTTCGCAAATCCATACAAGAGGATGCTGTCAATCTATTGAAAACAGTTCCTGGAGTACAGGACATTCGAGTATCCTGGGTGGAACGGCCGAATACGCCATTAACATTAGAACCAATGACCTGCAAAAAGCGGGGTTTACGGTAAGTGATGTCAAACAGTCCCTCGCAAATAACTTTACAACGGGCTTAGAAGGTAAGATAACGGATAACCAGATTTCGATTCCAATTCAGGTGTCCGGTTGGACAATCAATCAGCAAGATTTACAAGGGCTGCCTATTCACGGTCAAAATGGAAAAACCGTTCCGCTTTCTGCTGTTGCTGACATTTCAAATTCCATTGTCAACCTGGAGACGATTTCAAGAACCGCTGGAGAACCAAGTGTTATTTTAGATATTTTAAAAACTCCGTCATCTAATATTACCGACGTATCAGAGCGCATCAAAAGTAAAATCAATGAAATATCAGCCAATAAAAATAAGGATATAAAGGTATCCATTTTATTTGATCAGGGTGAACAGGTCAATAATTCTTTATTCGGTCTAATTAAAGAAGGGCTGCTCGGCTGTTTATTTTCGATGATTTGTGTATTTCTATTTTTCCGGAAAGTACGTTCAACCTTATTAATCGCTCTATCCCTGCCAATCTGTTTACTGGCGACAACCGGGATATTAAAAACGATGGGAATCAGCCTTAATCTCCTTACCGTTTCAGGACTCATTGTCGCAATGGGCAGGGTGGTTGATGATTCGATTGTCATCCTTGATAATATGACACGTAAATTGCATGATGCAAAAGGTCTAAACAAGATTCATATGTTGACAAATGGTGTTGTTGAAATGATTCCTGCCATTGTATCATCGACCGCAACTACCATAGCCGTTTACATTCCTATTGCGCTAGTTGGAGGGATGGTCAGCTCCGCTTTTTCAGGGTTTGCCTGGTCGGTCGTCATTGCTCTGAGCGTATCATTATTTGTTTCGATTCTCGTTGTGCCGGCCCTTTACAATCTTTTCTGGAAAGGGAAACCGAATGATATTGGGGATCATATCGAACCGCAGGCACATAAAGTATTAACCAGAGTGTTTAAGCACAAAGGAAAAGTGGCTTTAACCACTCTAGGATTATTTTTGCTAACTTCAGCAGGCGCAGCTTTTCTTCCTGTTAATTTTTTACCAACAAGTATGAATAAAGGACAAGTAGGTGTTCAGGTTGAACTTCCACAGAATACTTCCTTATCCGAAGTAGATGCAGAAGTCCAAAGATTAGAAGACTTGTTTAGAACTAATCCAAAAGTAGATTTCTTTACATCCGAACTCGGGTCTTCCTTTACACCACAATCAGATGATGTTTTTGATGCTGGTGGCGGGTGGCTGCAGCAGCCAAATATTGCAAATTTATCATTAACTCTTAAAAAAGGAACTGATATTAATGCATTTATCCCAGAACTCCAGAAACAATTAAACGCATTATCTGGCAAAGCTGTTTATACCGTTTCAAATGCAAATATAGCGGGAGATGATTCGCAATTAAAAATCAACCTGTCGGGTGCGGATAGCCAGACACTTGAAACAATGGCGCAAACGATCCGTAACCAGCTGAGGCTCATTCATGGGCTTGGTATACAAGGTGCAGCGGATTCTAAAGACCATACTAACCAATATCAATTAACACTGAATCGGAGAGCGATTGAAAATAACGGCATTAGGCTGGATGATGTTCTGAATCGGATTCAGATATATACATCAGAAGGGTCAAAAGGGGTTATCTCTATAAACCAAACTGCATACCCAATTGTGATCCATACGGATGAACAAAAAGGCAACACAAATGATATTTTTACATTAATGGGTGACGAGACTTTTTTAAATAAGGATGGACAAAAAGTGCCATTATCGCAACTCGCAATCGTAACGCCATCCAATTCATCGGTCATTCAAGAAAAAGATGGTAAACCGTTTGATGTTGTGACGGCCAACATTACTTCAAATGATATTGGAAAGGTAACAAAAGACGTCAAAAATACCCTATCAAAAATGCCATTGCCAGAAGGAGTGAAATATTCTTTCGTTGGTGCACCCCAGCAGGTATATGAAATGATTTATGAAATGGCCATTGCCATATTCTTTGCGGTATTGCTGGTTCTCTTAATCATTAGTGCAGTTTTCCGCGGATGGAAAGCACCTTTGTCGGTACTTTTGTGCATTCCATTGGCCTTTATTGGATCGGTTATCGGCATGTTTATCTTTAGATTGGAATGGAATCTTGCTGCGTTGGTTGGACTCATGATGTTAACAGGCATTGTAGTGACAAACGGGATTGTCCTTGTTGATAAAATCGAGCGCAATCGGTTCGAAGGAATGGACCTTAAGCAGGCCATTTTATCTGGCACAGCCACAAGGTTTAGACCTGTGTTAATGACTGCCGGGACAACTATTTTAACCTTACTTCCGTTAGCAATCTCAAAGTCTGATAGTACAGTTATTTCACAAACACTTGGTATTGTCGTTGTAGGTGGATTAATCAGTTCTACGCTCATTTGTCTTATCGTCATTCCAATAATGTATAAATGGTTAAGTGAAAGAGCGGGAAAGAAAAAAAGTAAGTATAATCAAGTTATTGAACATCATTCTGAACAGGCATTTAGCACAATTTCACAGTTTAAACTTTAAAATGTATATAAAAAATAAGGATTGGTGTAATAACCATCCTATTTTTTATGCTGATTTATTTGGATGACAATCCCCATACCCATACACAGACTTCAAACTACACCCAAAAAACTCCAATGTAGTAGAATTGATATAAAGGACATACATTTTAGAAAGATAAAACAAAAGGAGTGTTTACATGGTAACGTATCAATCCAGGACAGATGTATCGGAAAGTGAAAAGTGGAATTTAGCCGACATTTATTCAGATTTGAACAAGTGGGAAGAAGATTTTCACCATATTGAAAAAGTGGCAGCAGAACTTAAAGAATTTGACGGTTCCATCCGTGATGGGAATAGCTTGTTTCAATACTTAAAACAAAGTGAAGAACTGTCCTATAAATTTAATCACTTGTATGCATATTGCATGTTGAAAGTTGATGAAGATACAAGAGATTCTAATTCACAATCTTTTTTGGATCGGGCCAAAAGTTTAAGTGTTAAAGTAAGTTCTTCACGATCATTTTTCATGCCATTTTTATTAAGCCTAGACGAAGAAACTTTAAATGGATACATAGCCGAGGAGCCGGGTCTAAAATACTTTGAAGAAGATTTATATGATTCCTTTCGTTATAAAACACATGTGCTAAGTAAAGAACAGGAGTCTGTCTTGTCCCAACTTGGAGAAGCACTTTCTGTTCCCTCTACTACTTTTGGAATGATCAATAATGCGGATATAAAGTTTGGAGAAGTGACAGATGAAAATGGTGAAAAAATTGAACTTACCAGAGGCATGTATTCAAAATTAATTGATGATGAGGACCGAGAGAAGCGGAGAGAAGCATATAAGGCCTACTATAAACCATATGTGGAAGCAAAGAATACGATTGCATCAACACTTTCTGCAGCAATCAAGAATAATGTTACGCTTGCAAGAATCCGCAACTATCCTTCCGCTTTGGAAAAGGGGTTATTCGGTGATAAAGTTCCAAAAGAGGTTTACGAAAATCTGATCACCTCCACAAAAAAAAATATTGAACCGCTTCATCAATACTCTCGGATTCGAAGAGAAAAACTGGGTCTGGATGAGCTACGTCAATATGACTTGAGTGTACCGTTAGTAAAAGGCGTAAAACAAGTCATTCCATATGAAAAAGCATTTGAAACAATGCTTAAGGCATTGGCACCTCTTGGGGATGATTATCTTTCTATATTAAAAGAATTTAAAAAAGGCCGCTATATTGATGTACGTGAAACACCTGGCAAGCGCTCGGGTGCCTATAATTTGGGAATTTATGGTGTCCATCCATTTATTTTATTAAACCACCAGGATGATTTGGATAGTTTATTTACGCTTGTACATGAATGCGGCCATGGTGTTCACAGCCGTCTAAGTTCGGAAAATCAACCACAAATTACAGCTCATTACAGCATTTTTGTAGCGGAAGTGGCGTCAACTGTTAATGAGGTATTGTTAATTAACTATTTGTTAAAAACAGAAAAGAATGAAGCTGTCCGTAAGCATTTATTAAATCATTTTATCGATCAATTTAAAGGAACCTTCTTTACACAAGTTATGTTTGCTGAATTTGAAAAAATCACCCATGAATTGGCAGAAAAAGGGGTTCCATTGAATGTGGAAGTGTTCAATAGAACCTATGAATCACTATTCCGAGAATATAATGGGACTGAGATTGTTTTTAATGACGAAGTGAAATATGGGTGGTCAAGGATTCCGCACTTTTATCGTCATTTTTATGTTTATAAATATGCAACTGGTTTTGCCTCTGCCATTCATCTGGCTACAAAGATTTTTGAAGGAGATCAAGAAACACTTCATTCTTATTTAGAATTCTTAAAAAGCGGCAGCTCTGACTACCCGCTAGAATTACTAAAAAAGACTGGTGTAGATTTGACAACTCCAACTCCGATAGAGAATGCATTACAGAAATTCAAAGAGCTGGTGGAGGAGTTTTCCCAATTCGTTTGATTACGATTATGAAAGTGATTAAAGCATCTGGATTAATCCCAGATGCTTTAAAATTATTCAAAAATAAGGGTTTCCAAAAATTAAAGAAATAGAATTTATTCTGGCGTATTGACACGAAAATTCACTATTATTAAAATAATGATTAGCACTCATCATTAAAGAGTGCTAATAAAATTCTGAAGATTGAAAGGAGATATTATCGTGGAAGTGAAACAATTTCAAGCAGAGTCTAAAAGGCTTTTAGATATGATGATTCACTCGATATACTCACAGAGGGAAATCTTTTTAAGAGAGCTTATTTCGAATGCAAGCGATGCAATTGACAAAATCTATTATAAGGCATTAACAGATGATTCTTTAACATTCGACAAAGGCAACTACTACATAAAAGTGGAATTCAATAAGGAAAACAGGACGCTAAAGATAATTGACTCCGGAATTGGCATGACTAAAGATGAGCTGGAAAATAATCTTGGTGTCATTGCCAAAAGCGGTTCTTTAGCATTTAAGAATGAAACAGATGTAAAGGATGGACACGAAATCATTGGCCAATTTGGTGTTGGTTTTTATTCAGCGTTTATGGTAGCAGATGTTGTTACCGTAATTAGTAAAGCATTGGGCAGTGACACCGCATATAAGTGGGAATCGGAAGGTGCAGATGGCTACACGATTACTCCTTGTGAGAAAGAAGCTGTAGGAACCGAGATTACTTTAAAAATTAAAGAAAATACTGAAGACGAAAACTATGATGAGTTTTTAGAGGAATACCGCCTAAAATCGATAATCAAGAAGTACTCTGATTTCATTCGCTATCCAATTAAGATGGATGTAATCGAAAGAAAACAAAAAGATGGCAGTGAATCAGAATACGAGGATGTAAAAGAAGAACAAATCATCAATAGCATGGTTCCAATTTGGCGAAAAAACAAAAAGGAACTTACGGACGAAGACTATAATAATTTTTATGCTGAAAAACGATACGGCTTTGACCAGCCAATTAAACATATCCATATCAGTGTTGATGGTGCTGTCAGATATAATGCAATTTTATTTATTCCTGAAAAAATACCGTTTGACTATTATTCACAGGAATATGAAAAGGGCTTGGAATTATACTCTAATGGCGTGTTAATTATGAACAAATGTGCCGACCTGCTTCCGGATTATTTCAGTTTTGTAAAAGGAATGGTCGATTCTGAAGATTTATCGCTAAATATATCGAGAGAAATGCTGCAGCAGGATCGTCAATTGAAGTTAATTGCCAAAAATATCAGCAAAAAAATAAAGAGTGAACTACAAAGTTTGCTTAAAGAAGATCGCCAGAAATATGAAGAATTTTATAACTCCTTTGGCCGCCAGTTAAAATTTGGTGTTTACAATGATTTTGGCACCAATAAAGAATTACTGCAGGATTTGCTGTTATTCTATTCTTCCAAGGAGAAAAAATTAGTTAGCTTAGAGGAATATGTTTCAAGAATGCCAGAGGACCAAAAATACATTTATTATGCTACAGGTGATTCAATCGAGAGAATTGATAAGCTTCCGCAAACAGAGGTTGTGGCTGATAAAGGGTATGAGATTCTGTATTTCACCGATGATATTGATGAGTTTGCGATTAAAATGCTAATGACCTATAAAGAGAAAGAATTTAAGTCTGTATCAAGCGGTGATTTAGGCATAGAAGATGAAAATCAAAATGAGCAGACTGCCGATGATAACGAAAACAAAGAGCTTTTTGATTTAATGAAAACCATTCTGGCAGAAAAAGTTAAAGAGGTCCGCATATCAAAAAGATTAAAATCACACCCTGTATGTTTAACTACAGATGGTGAGATTACGCTTGAAATGGAAAAAGTATTGAAAGCAATGCCAAATAATCAAAACATAAAAGCAGAAAAAGTACTCGAAATTAATGTGAATCACGAAGTATTCAATGCCTTAAAGTCTGCATTTGAGCACGATAAAGAGAAATTAACATTATATACAAATCTCCTTTATAACCAAGCCCTTTTAATTGAAGGTTTACCAATCAATGACCCTGTTGAGTTTACAAACGATATTTGCAAAATTATGGTTTAAAAGAAGAAAGGAAAAGCTGTCACTTTATTAGTGTGACAGCTTTTTTTATGCCTGACATAATACTATTCCTCTTGTTTTAAGGGGTCAACTCGTTTGGAATCTTCTGGATTCAGTGGACCAGATCTTAGAAAGTAAAAAAATACTCTGCCAATAAGCCCAAGGGCAATAATATACCCAATGGTTACCGTCCATAAATACGCCATGAAAATCCCTCCCTTTATAGATGTATATGTCGAGGGCATAAAAATATCAATCTGCTTTGGAGAACAAATATGAATATAAATGTGAATAAAATGTGTCTAATTATTGACAAATTATTTTTAAAGAGTATAGTAAAGGAGTTATTAATAGTTACTTAGGGTAACTAAATTGCTGGAGGGAACTATGCAAGGGTTTTTTCAACGGTATCTTTTATTATATCGGCCTCTTATTAGCCGTTTAAACGAGCTTTTAAGTGAATCTGAATTATCCTACTCATTATGGCAGGTTATTTTTTTTGTCAAAAATAATGGACCTTCAACGCTTGTTGAAATTTCTGTTCATTTTAATGTTGAAAAGCCTACGATCACCAGGACGGTCCAACGTCTCGAGGAGAAACAAATAATAAAAGTGATACAGGGTAAAGATCGACGAGAAAAAATTATAACGTTATCGGAATCTGGTGAAGATCTTTATCAAACCTGCCGACAAAAGATAACAAAGCTGGAGTACGAGGTAATGCGAGGTATTCCAAGAGATGAACTAAACGCAGTATTTGAAATCCTTCCAAAAATACGAGAAAACATCATAAATCTAGAGGGAGATCGACATGAATAAACCGAAATTATGGACAAAAGATTTTTTAATTGTCTCAGCAGCAAACTTTTTTCTTTACTTTACATTTTACTTGTTAATGGTTTCGATCACTGTGTTTGCAACTGAAAAATTCCATGCAACACCAAGTCAAGCGGGATTAGCTTCGGGTATTTTCGTCGTAGGAACGCTGATTGCACGCCTTTTTTCAGGAAGATCCATTGATCGTATAGGTTGGAAAAGAATGCTTTACATTGGATTTATCCTCTTTTTACTTACCACTGGCCTATATTTCTGGGTTACGAATTTAAACTTTTTATTGGTAAACCGCTTTTTAAATGGGGCAGCATTAGGGATTGCTTCTACTGCGACCGGGACAATCGTTGCAAAAATTATTCCACATGAGCGCCGTGGGGAAGGAACAGGTTACTATGCGTTAAGTGTTACTTTGGCAGCAGCGATCGGGCCCTTTTTAGGAATGTATCTTGGAGAACATGCTGGCTATAATAGTAACTTCACATTATGTATTGTTCTTTTAGCTTTAAGTTTTGTAGCTGTATTTTTTGTGAAAGTTCCAAAAATAGTGTTTTCAAGTGATCAACTAGCTAAAATGAAGGGGTTATCGTTCAGAAACTTTTTTGAACCAAAAGCATTTCCAATTTCCATTATTGGTTTTTTCATTGCCTTTGGATATTCAAGCATTCTTACTTTCCTGACTTCCTACGCAAAGGAAATCAATCTGGTGGATGTCGGAAGTTTCTTCTTTATTGTCTATGCAGTTTTCATTCTAGTTTCAAGACCTTTTACAGGCCGATGGTTTGATCAAAAAGGTGAAAACTTTGTTATGTACCCGTCATTCTTGCTATTTGCTATCGCGCTCTTGGTGTTAAGTATGGCGCATCAAGGGTTTGTTCTACTTGCAGCAGGTGCATTAGTTGGTTTGGGATATGGTACGCTTTCTTCAAGCGGTCAAGCAATATCTATTAAAGTATCACCTAAAGAAAGGATGGGGTTGGCAACTTCTTCCTGGTTCATCTTTTTAGATGGCGGGATTGGTATCGGCCCATTTATTCTTGGATTTTTAATTCCATTTATGGGTTACAGAGGTCTGTACTTAATTATGGCGGTTGTTCTGTTTTCTTGTTTATTTCTATATTATTTCTTGCATGGTAGAGAAGCAAGTATGCAAAAAGCTCTTATTCAGTCAAATCAAGTTTCAGGTGTAAAAGTATCTGCAAAATAATGGTTCTCCTTTTTAATAATTTGTAATTTTTATCACTGCAAGGAATATTGTTTCTTCTTTATATTGTATATGGAGGTGCAGTGATGAAGGTAAATTATCCGATTAAGAACGATATTGAAATTAAAGTAATCAAGGATGAACTTAAGCCATTTGGTGGACGCTGTGCAAAAGTCGTTGATGGAGTCCTCGAATATCAAATTAAAGATGAGAATAAAGATGCAGCATTTGAACATCTGAAAGGTAAAGGAATAATATCCTAAATCTAAAAAGGTGTTAGCAGTTTTTACAGTTTAGCAGTGGATTTTAAAAAAAATCCACTGCTTTTTATTTTTTATGAATGAAATGGGAATATTATATAAGGTCTTCAAAAAATTGTTAAATAGTTCACACAATTTTCAAATTTCTAAGTTTCTATAAGTGGTAATCTATTCTTAAGAGATATGTTATGTTATTCATTTTATTGTGAATAATTTAACAAAATATAGAGACGGAGGGATATATAATGTTTATTCATTTAAAGGTACTAGATTCGAATTCAGGCGATTATTTTGAAACAGAAGCTGTTTTACTTGGGGACGGGAGTGCAGTATATAACGATGGCGGGAATCTTTCTGTAGAACCTGTCATGTGTGTGAATGGACACTACGAAGTTGCTTTACATTGCAAATCAGGCGATATCTTTACGCAGGATCCATCCATAATTGATCGAATAAGTGAAATGGCAGCAGAGGATTTTATTACTTTATGTGAGTAACCGAAAACTCAGTTACCTAATAAAATTCCTAGAATACACAATGTGTTCTAGGAATTTTTCTTTTCATGTAATGATCTGAAAATTTGGGTATGCATACTTCCTTCAGCGATATGCTTAAGAAAAAAATCACCAATGATTTTTAAGTAATTCTCATCATCAAACATTTTTTTATCTTGAAGTTCCATTTCTGCTAATCCTTCATATTTAGACAACAAACCATAGGTATGATCAGCGCCTGTAATTGGTGACAAAATCTCCACAGTGTGATCGTATTGTTCATTTCTGAATTTTTGAATCTCCTTTAAATTTTCAATTCCTTCTTTAAATTTGTCTTGTTTGATAACAAAGGTCTGATAAACATAAATAGACAAAGGAGCACCTCCAACGATTATAAAAACTAAGATTATTATTTGTTATTTTCCTTCATTTATTAAAAATCTCTAAGCAAAAGAAATTTGAGCTTACCGTAAAAGGCTTAAACTATCTATTATAAAACACATATGATAAATAAAGGGAACTAAAAAAGATGGCTACATGATGAGGGGGCTCCCAAATGGATGGAAATAAGTTAAGTTTTGAAACAGAAGTCATTCATGGAAAGTATTTTTCACAGGAACATCAAGCAAGCTTGGTTCCTCCTTTGTATCAGACATCTACTTTTATTTTTGATACCGCTGAACAAGGTGAAAAACGATTTGCTGGGACAGAAGCCGGATTTATTTATTCCCGCTTAGGGAATCCAACTGTAAAAATACTAGAGGATAAAATTGCTTCTTTAGAAAATGGGGAAGCAGCTTTAGCATTCTCCTCAGGTATGGCAGCCATTTCTGCTGCGCTCATAGAACTAACGAAAACAGGTGATCATATTCTTTGTTCACAGGGGATATATGGCTGTACCTTTGATTTATTAAGGTTATTAAACGAAAAGTACAAGATTGAATACAGTTTTTCACAGATGAATACTAAAGAGGAATTAAAAAATCAAATCCACACTAATACCACATGTATTTATATCGAAACTCCCATTAATCCAACAATGATGCTTGTTGATTTAGAAATGGTTGCAAGTGTTGCCAGCGAGATGGGTATTCCTGTTGTAGTTGATAATACCTTTTGTTCCCCTTATTTACAAACCCCTGTTTCCTTAGGGTGTGAAGTTGTAATACACAGTGCAACAAAATATATATGTGGACACGGGGATGTAATTGCTGGTTTAGTAGTCGGTAAAAAGGATTTTATTAAGAAAATGTCGCAAACAACCCAAAAGGATATTGGTGGAGTCATTTCCCCATTTGATGCATGGCTATTATTAAGAGGTTTAAAAACACTGCCAATCCGTATGGACCGACATTGTGAAAATGCAAAGATATTATATGAATTTTTAAAAGACCATCCCAAAATACAAAAAATCTATTATCCAGGAGATGATCGTCACCCGGGTTTTCCAATTATGAAAAAACAAATGAAGAAACCTGGAGGAATGATTTCTTTTACGATAAAAGGAACGAAGGAAACAGCTCAAGCCTTTATGAATCAATTGAAGCTTATTAAATTAGCAGTTAGTCTTGGAGATCCTGAGACATTAATCCAGCATCCTGCATCAATGACCCATGCTGTGATTCCTATTGAAGAACGTATAAAAATGGGAATTGAAGATACTTTATTACGACTTTCTGTTGGTCTTGAAGCATGGGAGGATATTAAAGCAGACTTGGAACAGGCGCTGGATAATATCTAAATTTGGATATTAATCGATTAAATTTAGGTCTAAATACGTTTATGGTCCCTTTGCAAAATGCATGGGGATTTTTTAATAGCTATAATCGCATTTCTGTGAAAAGGGATATTTTTCTATACTGAGGATATATTAATATTCGAGTTTATTGTTATAACACCATTCAAATTTAACATCAATAAATTTATCCTTCGGAGTTTTAAAAATGAAAAAATATCGCAGGATTCTTGAAAAAAAACGTTCTTCACTTAATAGTGATCAAACAAATATAGAAATTCAAGCGAATTTAGAAACAAATATTGAAATTTTAAAAGATTTATTCAAAGACTGCTCTGATGTCGTCTTTCGTCCCTTTTTTGCAGGAAAATTAAAAGCATGTATTTTGTTTGTCGATGGCTTTATTGACACTGCAGCAATCGAAGTAAGTGGAATTAAGCAAATTTTAAATGAAGTTAAAGAAAAAGAAATATCCGCAGAAGTATTAATGGAACAAATCATTTCTTTAAGTGCTGTAGAGGAAACATCCAAGCTTGATGAGGTTGTCACAAATGTATTAAAGGGCAATACACTTTTATTAATAGATAAAGCAAAGAAAGCACTAATTTTTGATGAAAAAGGAGGGCAAAGAAGAGGAGTTGGAGAACCGGAAACTGAATCTGCAGTAAGAGGGCCGCGAGAAGGTTTTACAGAGATTCTTAGAGTAAATACAGCTTTAATCCGACATAGAATCCGTTCTAATCGGCTGAAAATTATCTCAAGAGACATTGGTGAGGAAACGAATACAGGACTGGCGATCTTGTACGTTGAGGGATTAGCTTCCCCTGAATTAGTAGAAGAGGTATTAAACAGAATTGATCGGATTAAAATTGACGGTGTTTTAGACAGTGGCTATATAGAAGAGTTTATTGAAGACAGTCCTTGGAGTTTGTTTCCGCAAATACAGAATACTGAACGTCCTGACACGGTGGCGGCCAATTTACTGGAAGGCAGAATTGCCATCATTGTTGATGGAACCCCATTTGTACTCATTGCGCCGGCTACATTTTGGCAATTTATGCAGGCGAGCTCAGATTATTACAATCGATTCCATATTTCTATTTTTTTAAGATTACTGCGCATCATATTGATGTTTTTTGCTCTTGAGTTACCTAGTATTTATGTAGCCATTACTACCTATCACCAAGAAATGATACCGACAACCCTTTTGTTCAGTATTGCTGCCAGCAGAGAAGCGATCCCATTCCCTGGGTTTGTCGAAGCACTGATTATGGAAATATCTTTTGAAGCGTTAAGGGAAGCGGGAGTTAGACTTCCTCAGATTGTCGGACAGGCTGTAAGTATTCTTGGTGCCCTTGTTATTGGGCAGGCTGCAGTTGAGGCAGGGATCGTTTCAGCACCCATGGTCATTGTTGTCTCGATTACGGGAATCGCATCATTTACAATGCCAAGGTACAATATGGCTATTTCCATACGTCTCCTTCGCTTTCCGTTGATGGTTTTAGCAGGGATGTTTGGTTTATTTGGAATTGTATTAGGAACCTTGGTGATCCTTACACACCTATGTAAAATGCGTTCATTTGGCATCCCGTATTTCTGGCCTTTAGCTCCAATGAATCCACAATCGTTAAAGGATATATTCATTCGTGTACCTTGGTGGGCAATGGATCAGAGACCTGATCAAACAGTTAAAGAAGATACGGCGAGACAAACGGATCATTTAAAACCAAGCCCAAAACTAGGAGAAGAAGGGAGTCCTACATGAAAAAGCCTGCACTTCTTTTCGTTCTGATCTGCATGCCAGTATTTTTAACGGGATGTTGGGATCGGACAGAAATTAACGATTTAGCCATTGTAGTCGCAACGGCAGAAGATAAGGCTGGTAAGCAGGATTATCGTGTTACGATTCAAGCTCCCTTACCAAGTTCAATGGGAGGTTCAGGATCAAGTGGCGGAGGCGGGGGGACCAGTGGTGAAGGACCATTCTTGGTTGCTCAGGGAACAGGGAAAAACCTTAGACAGGGTGTTGATGATATTCAAAACAGACTATCTAGAAAGCTATATTTTCCACACCGTCGTGTTTTGATTCTTGGCGAAGATTTGGCAAAACGGGGTATCAATGAGTCCTTAAATGCTATTTTGGTTGAGCCGCAATCAAGGTTATCAACATTTCTTTTAATATCTAAAGGTGATTCACTTAACACGTTAAAGGCACAGCCCAGGATGGAACAATTTTCAGGAGAGGCCATTCGCGAAATGGCAAAAGCAAGGATTGAAATGACTGTAAGGGATGTGATTCTTGATTTGGAACGGCCTGGAAAAGAAGCAGTTATCCCAATGGTTGAAACCTCTTCCTTATTATCAAATGAAAAAAGTAAAACAGAAATTGCTATGAAAAGCTTTGCGGTTTTAAAAGGGGAAAAACTTTCTTTTATTACGAATGATGCTGAAACACTGGGAGTATTATGGCTGCGTGAAAAAATGGCAGGAAAAATCTTAACATTTCCTGTTATTGGTATTGATGAAGCAACCGTTCAAATTATAGATAATAATATCAAGCAAAAATTTGCGGTTGTTAATAAAAAACCAACATTTGCACTCTCCGTAAGGGCAACGGGAACTTTGGTTAATAACGAGGGGAACTATCGTTTAGAGGATCCAAAAACGTACCACATGGTGGTAGGAAAAATGAAAAAAGAAATCATTAAAGAAATCCAAAGCACTATTAATCATGCCCACTCTCAAGGAGTAGATCTATTTGGCTTTGGTTGGTATCTTTATCGAACCCATTATCAGAAATGGAATACTGATTGGAAAAATGGGTGGGAATATACATTAAAAGACTTGAAAGTAAGTGTAAGTGTGGATGCAGATATACAAAGGACGACAACATCTGGGAATGTAGAAAAGGAATGAAACTATGGATATTGGAATTATTGTAGTATGGATCAGTTTGCTTGGTTATATGGTTGTGGTTTATAAAGGGAAAAACGTAGAAAAAAAGGAGAGAAAATGGGTTTATTTATTAGTTATCACAGCTATTGGCTTTTCCATTCTGATCATGCTTAATATTTCATTAAATAATGTTATTTGGTTTTTAAACAATACATTTGGGGGAATATCAAGAATGGTTGTGAACATATGAGCCAAAAAGTATCCAATCTTCAACTAATGTTTTTAGTAGCAAATTTCATATTTTCCTCCAGTGTCATTAGTTTGCCTCAGATCATTGTTGAGATTTCGGGTCAAAATGGATGGCTTGTCCCAATTATTCTTTTGCCAATGTTTATGCTGATTATTTTCCTGGTCTTTGGAAGTAAGAAAAAATCCGATTCCTTAAAAAAGCTGTTTATCATCGGGGAAAAAAACTCTTATTGGGAAAAAGCGTTTATTGTTGTCTTCCTCCTCTTGGCAGTGTTAACCTTTGTTCGAGATTTAAGAGGATTAATTGATTTTGTCGCTTCTGTTCTTCTGCCAAATACCCCGATTGATGTACTAATGGTTCTCTCTATTTTAGTAATCTCTTACATTGCAATGTCAGGGATTGAGGTCATCTCAAGAATTAATATGATTTACTTTGTTCTCTTGACATTCATTGTTCTTATTATGCCGTTCTTTTTATTGAACGAATGGGAATTACAAAATTTACAGCCGCTTCCAAGCCTTCGAACAGTTAAGTCAATCGTCCATACCCTTTACTTTTCGTTTTCCTGGCTGGCGGAAATGTTCTTATTTTTAATCATTATTGCCAATGTAAATCCAGTACGGCAGGCAAGAAAAGCAGCATTTGCAGGCGCTGGTCTTGGACTCCTTCTTTTTTTTATTATCTTATTTCTCCAACTTTCGGTGCTGGGAACAAAAATTGTAAGAGAAGCTACGTACCCAACTTATATTTTAATTCAACAAATTAATTTGACAGATTTTCTTGACAGAATTGATTTGGTTATTGTCGTTATATGGATGCCGACACTCATTGCCAAGCTATCCTACCTCCTTTTTGCAGTTAATCATTGCTTAAGTCTTTTTTACAAATCAAGCACAAACAAGTTTTTATTCCCTATCTCTATTATCTTAGGACTCTTATCGGTTTTATTATTTAAAAACACAATGAATTTTCTCCATTATTCTTTTTATACTTGGGCTTCCTTGGGCTTAATTTTAGAGATTATTGTTATTTTTCTTTTCCTTCTTCTAAAAAGGAAAAAAATAAAAATTCTTGAAGGGACAGGCTAAGCTTTATAATGTTATTAGTATAAGGCTTCTAACTTGTCTGTTGATTGGCGCTCCAGGCACTTCGCTTTCCGCGGGCGTGCCGGGGAGCCTCCTCGGCGCGAAAAGCGCCTGTGGGGTCTCCCCAGCCCCGTACTCCCGCAGGAGTCTTCGTGCCTTCCGCGCCAATCAACGAGTGTTTTCAATAAAGTCCTACAGCTCAACTTATAAATAAAAAAATGGTGAAACCTATCTAACGAGCACAATTTGTAAAGGGCTATCGGACCGAAATATATTCTAAAAAAGTAGCCAGCCAAAACATAAAGAAGATTTCAACACTTTTAGCAAGGTTGGAAAAAAGGTGTGTGCATTACAATCGGTTAATTTGTATCCCTGTTGATTGGAGCGGAGGGCACTCGACTCCTGCGGGATCTAGAGGTCACTTGAGACCCCACAGGCGCCAGAGCGCCGAGGAGGCTCAAGGACCTCCCCGCGGAAAGCGAGTGCCCGGAGAGGAAATCAACAGGCACCATTTGCAGGGACTATCAAATAAAAAATTGCCGAGAAAATACTCTTTCTCGACAATCTGAGCCAATCTAAGTGATTGGCTATTTTTTACTTAGAAAGTACCGCATATAGGATTAAACCGATCCCACAAAATACAAGGAAAATTTTCATATAGGAGATTTCTCCAGCGATACCGCTTAATCCGATAGATGTGGTTAATATTAGGATAATCGGACCTACAAGTACGAGTGAACTATTTACAAGAAGTGCTTTTTCAATACTATTTAATTTTAGCATAAGAAGGGCTGCACTTATCTCAATACTTCCCGATAAGATCCTTAATAAGCCCATGGCTAAGACAACTTTTTCAATATTACTAAACAATGGATCACCCCAGCCGTAATCATTCTTTGTAAAACTATATGCTGTTGATAAGTCAAAAAGGACAAGTTTTCACAATTTCATAAAATGAAAAAAAGGCCGATTATAAAAAACGGCCAACAACTAAAGAAGTTTAATCCCACTGATTAGCAGCATTATTGCCAAAAGGGCACGGAGGGGCTTTGTTGGGAGCTTGGAGGATAAAGTACTGCCTAAAACAACACCTGGTATAGAGCCGAGCAATAGGTTCAACACCAGCATATAATTAACATTACCAATTTCGGCATGTATAATCCCCGCAGAAGTAACCAATAAAAAAGCATGTGCAATGTCTGTTCCAACCAGTTCAGATGGAGTCATTTTATATAAATACAGCATCGCAAGAGCAAAGAGTGATCCAGAACCAATCGAGGTCAATCCGACGATAAAGCCGACAACCGCTCCGATCGCAATCGTTAAACCACGTTTTTCATATAAGGGCTTCATTTGAATTCGATTCCATTCAAATTTATTCCTGAGGAAAGTCTTTGCAAGGGTAGCTAATGCAACTAAGATTAAGACATAGCCCAATGCGTGTTTGATTATCAGTTCTTGGTTATGGAAAAAAGAATCGAATAGATGGAGAACTCCAACCGCGAGAACTGCGCTTGGTATGCTGCCTATGGCCAGGTACTTCACTAACTTTACATTAATTGTCTTTTGCCGCCAATGCTGCAGCGAACCAAAAAATTTTGTAACCGAATTATACGCAAGATCTGTCCCGACGGCGATTGAGGGATGAATCCCTAATAATATAAGAACAGGCGTTAACAGGGCTGCGCCTCCAACACCTGTTAGTCCGACTAAAGAACCAACCAGAAATCCCATTATGATGATCCCAAAACTCATTAGGTGCACACTCCCGACTTACCTTTATCTATCTAAAAACCTATATGTCAATTTATGTTGAAGACAAATGCCTTGTTACATGAAATTTTATATAAATGAAAACCCAGCCATAAATCGGCTGGGTTTTTAAGTGTTTATTTTTGCTCTTTGTCATTTAATTCTATTTTTTTACATCCAACATACAAACAAGAGAAAATATCTAAGCCAGGCTTTGCTTTTGCTAATCCCTTCAAGTAAGGGGTGACTAAATCGCGGAAATCGGCACCAACGTCTTCTTCTTCTAAGATTCCATATACATAAAGTTTTTTTTCTGCGAATAAAAAAGCAATATTCCCGACACCTTTGTTCGTTGAATCGACCACATTTAACACTTGATACTCGGGTGTTATAACCTCAGGTGAAAAATAGATCTGCAATAATGTCATCTCCTTTAAAATTCTAACGTCAACTATTAAGTAAATTGCAATTTTTCAAATAATGTATCACTATTTTTGGAAGGTTCTTTTTTAGGTACATGGATTAGGATCATACAAAGTAATCCCGCAAATAAAGTTAAACCAGCAGTTGCCAAAAACATTCCAGTCCTGGACCATGCCATTAAAGCACTATACACTGGCGGTCCTATTGCTACGCCTAAAAACCTAACGGACCCATATAATGAGGTAACAAATCCACGGCGGTCTGTCGGAACTGATCCAGTTATGAAACTGTTAATACACGGAAGTGCAAGTCCTGTTCCGATGCTGCTGAAAACTAATACCGCAAAAAATGGGACTAGTTTGGAAAAAAAAACTAAACATGCAAATGAAGCCGTCATCAAGAGACAACCCAAAACGATTAAGGCTTTCATTCGTGACATTTTCTTGCCAATTTTGCTTCCCGTTATATAGGAAGTGGTAGTCATGAACAAAAGTGGAATTGCAAGAATGGCTCCTTTCAAGACCCCATCGATATGATGTGACTTTTCGAGTATGTCAGAAATATAAAATAAAATACCAAATAGAGTAAATAAACAGGTTGCACCTGTAAGATAGGCAGCAAAAAGCCAGCGCCCCTCGGTTTGAAAAACAGAAACAAGACCTTTTACATATTTTCTGAGCGGTGGAGGTTCTTTCTCCGCTTTTTTTTCTTTTACAAAAATGATCGTTAAAATGATTGAGGCAAGGCAAAAAATGGGAAAGGCAAAAAAAGCAGCATACCAGAAAAGGATTGCAAGCAATGAACCTAGGATTGGACTTATTACCTTACCAAATCCGTTTGAGGCTTCAACAAGACCAAGTACCTTACTTTGTTCGGCCCCCTTAAATAAATCGCCTGTTAATGCCATTGCAATGGGTGCAGTTCCGGCAGCACCCATTCCTTGTAAAACCCTTCCGACGAGAATCCACATATATTCATTTGAAAACCATTCAGCTGCAGCTCCTGCTAATAATCCGCCACTTCCATATATGATCAAAGAGGGGATAATAACAGCTTTTCGTGAAAATCGATCCGATAGATAACCAAGGATGGGTATTGAAATTGCTGCTGCAACCGAGAATACAGTAATCACTAAACTAACCTTAAATTGCGAAACATCCAGCTCTGTTTTCATTTTAGGCAGAACCGGAATCAACATCGAGTTTCCCAATACGAGAATCATGGGGATTGAACTGATGGCGAAAATTGTCATGCCCCTATGCTTTTGCTTTGGCAATGATTTACACCCCTAACTGTGAGAATTAGCTTTTCCTATTGTTTGAAGGATAGGTAGTGTTTATACAAGACAAAAGCCTAATTTATCTGGAAAAAGCCTATTCATTACACGTTCACCCAAATTTTGAATAATCTATCCTAGAAAAAAGAGGAGGCGGTTTCCCTATGGATTTTTTAAAAATACCAGAAAGGACTTCAAGACCCAGAACCTATGGTTTAACCTCGGTTATTGATTTTGGAACCCCATTGGGAGAACTAAAACATATTTTAACTGACTACAGCCATATTATTGACATAGCAAAAATAGGGATTGGTTCTGCATACGTGACACCAAATTTAAAAGAAAAAATTCAACTATATAAGGAAAATGGAATAAAACCATACTGTGGAGGAACCTTTTTTGAAAAATGTTTTTATCAAAATAAAATACCCGAATATCTTCAACTTTTACAGGAATTAGATATTGAATGGATTGAAATTTCAAATGGAACTCTAGATATTCCACTTTCAGAACGCCTCTATCTTATTTCTCAATTAAGAAAGGATTTTCATGTGATTGCAGAGGTTGGGTCGAAAGACCACGACAAGGATATGCCAATATCTGAATGGAAAAAAGAAATCATGATTTTATTAGAAGCGGGCTGCGATTATGTGATTACAGAAGGCAGAGATTCTGGTACATCTGGTATTTATGAAAGAAACGGGACAGTTAAACATGGATTCATCCGTGAATTAACAGATTCAATTGATTCTAAAAAAATTATTTTTGAGGCACCAACTGCAAAACAACAAATGTACTTTATAAATGAAGTTGGTGCTAATGTAAATTTAGGGAACATAAAGTTACACGATGTTTTGGTATTAGAAGCACAACGCTGTGGGTTAAGAAGCGAAACATTTTTTATGGAGGACGAGAATGCAAATTACCTTAATCCGACATCTACCAACTGAATGGAATAAAAAATCATTGCTTCAAGGTAGAAGAGATATTGATGTTTCTCCCCCAACAGATGAACTTAAAAGGGAAATAATAAGCAACAAGGAGTATTTAGAGAAAATTTCTCCTTTTGATTTAGTATTAGCAAGTTCGCTAAAAAGAACTCGGCAAACAGCCAATTTCTATGGATACAACGCACTGCCAGAAGAGTTATTAAACGAATTAGATTTTGGACCGTTTGAAGGAGTGCCGAAAAAAAGGTTAATCGAAAAGTATGGGGATGAGTGGCTTCATAATCCGAGGGAACTTGTTTTAGGTGAAAGCTTACAAAACCTTGAGGAAAGAATTGTCCTTTTTTTAGAAAAATTTCAAGTTTACGAAAATATTCTGGTATTTGGTCATGGTTCATGGATTAGGGCCCTGCTATCTTACAACCGAAATGGTGATATCAATCAAATGAATTATATACCAGTAAAAAACAATGAATGTATTACTATAGATATTTGTAACATCTAAAAGGGCATAAAAAAGGGGGAATGAAATTGGCGGAGATGTTAACATATGAAAATTGGGATGAACAAAAGCTGCAATCAATACTAAAAAACAAACCTGATTTTTTAGATATCTTAAAATGGGCTTTTCAAGAATATGGAGATGAAATTGTTTATTCGTGCAGCTTTGGGGCAGAGGGAATCGTACTCATTGATCTAATTCATAAGGTTAAAAAAGATGCAACCATCATTTTTTTAGACACTGGACTACATTTTCCTGAGACGTATGACTTAATAGACCAGATAAAAGAACGTTATTCCTCTTTACAAATTAGGATTGAAAAATCAAGAATATCTTTGGAAGAGCAAACCAAATGGTATGGCGATGACCTCTGGAAACATAATCCCAATCTCTGCTGCCACATGAGAAAGATTGTCCCCATGAAAGAAGCATTAAGTGATGTAAAAGCATGGATCTCCGGTTTAAGACGGGAGCAGTCTCCTTTAAGATCAAAAACTCAATATATAAATAAAGATGAAAAATTCCAAAAAGTAAAAGTTTGCCCGCTCATTCATTGGACCTGGGACGATATTATGACGTATATTCAACTAAACAATCTGCCATATAATCCATTGCACGATAAAGGTTATCCAAGTATTGGCTGTACTCCTTGCACAAGTCCTGTTTCAGAAACAGAAGATTCTCGCGCTGGCCGCTGGACAGGTAACAATAAAACAGAATGTGGGCTTCATCAACCATAGGATGGATTTGATCAACAGAACACAAATTGAGGAGGGAAAAATAAGATGGAAAGTGTTCCTCATGGCGGAAGATTGATCAATCGAGTTGAATTGGATTACTCAATTGACCTTTTACTAAATGAGATAGAATTAGATAATTTAGAGTTAAGCGATATAGAATTAATTGCAAATGGAGCATACAGTCCATTAGAAGGATTTATGGGAAAGAAGGACTATGATTCAGTAGTCGAACGAATGAGACTATCAAATGGTCTTCCTTGGTCATTACCAATTACATTAGCTGTAAATCAAAAAAAAGCGGAAGAGCTTTCGATTGGAGAAAAAGTGAATCTTGTCCATAATGGTTTGATTTATGGCGTCATGCAAATAACAGAAAAGTTTTCTCCAAGTAAGAAATTTGAGGCGAAAATGGTTTATCGAACAACTGATCTGGCGCATCCGGGTGTAAAAAAATTGTTTGAACGGCCAGATATTTATATTAGCGGGCCAATCTCCCTGATAAAAAAATCAGAAAAGGAAAAATTCCCTGCTTATTATCTTGATCCCATTCAAACAAGAGCAAGGTTTAAAGAACTAGGCTGGAAAACAGTGGTTGGGTTCCAAACCAGAAATCCAGTTCACCGTGCTCATGAGTATATTCAAAAATCCGCTTTAGAAACCGTAGATGGACTTTTTTTAAATCCTCTCGTGGGTGAAACAAAGGCTGATGATATTCCAAGTGAAATAAGAATGAAAAGCTACCAAGTACTTCTTGAGAATTATTATCCTAAAAACCGCGTATTTTTATCCGTATTTCCAGCGGCTATGAGATATGCTGGACCAAGAGAAGCTATTTTTCATGCGATTGTAAGAAAAAATTTTGGGTGTACCCATTTTATTGTAGGAAGAGATCATGCTGGAGTGGGAAATTACTACGGGACATATGATTCTCAGAAAATCTTCAGCCATTTTAGCGAAGAAGAATTGGGAATTAAACCGTTATTTTTTGAACATAGTTTTTACTGCAAAAAGTGCGAAAATATGGCATCGGAAAAAACCTGTCCGCATGAATCCGATCATCATGTGATACTATCTGGAACAAAAGTGAGAGGGATGCTAAAAAATGGAGAAAAACCTCCAAAAGAATTTAGCCGTCCTGAGGTAGTGGACATTCTAATTCAAGGAATGAAGGAAGTTTATTCAATTAACTAGAAGGGTGTAGCAAATGACGAAGGCAAACAATATAACCTGGCACCAATCAACCGTAAGCAAAAGAGACCGTCAGCTCATAAACGGACACAAAAGCTGTGTTCTTTGGTTCACCGGATTATCAGGGTCGGGCAAGTCAACTTTGGCAAATGCCGTGGACCATGAATTATATAAGCAAGGGATTAGTAGTTATGTTCTTGATGGGGATAACATACGTCATGGGTTAAATAAAGATTTGAGTTTTGGAAATAATGATCGCAAAGAAAACATCAGAAGAATTGGTGAAGTTGCTAAATTATTTGTCGACAGCGGTTTAATTGTCTCCTCCGCTTTTATCTCTCCTTTTCGAGAAGATCGTGTCCTGGTAAGAAGCATGTTTGAACCACAAGAGTTCATCGAAATTTTTCTCAATTGCCCTATTCAAGTATGTGAGAGTCGTGACCCAAAAGGACTATATAAAAAGGCGCGGCAAGGGGAAATTACTGATTTTACAGGAATAACTTCTCCCTATGAAATTCCCGATCATCCAGAAATAATTATTGAAACGAATTATACATCGATTGAGCAATCTATTGTGCAAATATTATCCTATTTAAAAGAGAAGAAGATCCTTTAAAGTGGATCTTCTCATTTTTTTCGCCAGTTTGGATGAAGAATAGTAAGTTTTGGAAGCTTTAATCCATAAATAAAATCAATAATATTGGTCGAGAGAAATTGACAAATGACTGCGTAAATGACAATTTTATAATCAATAATAAGGGCAGTTAAAGAAAAAATTAACAAATTAATCCCCATCATTACTTTTCCAGGGCTCCATTTCTTGTATGAGGCAATCATAAGTGCAGGAATAACCATTCCCCCACTTGAAGCACCAGCTCGAATAAGTGTACCTACCCCAATACCAAAAAATAGGCTTCCTACCAAGATATCAAGAAAAATGTGGACATGCGGTAATGTCATTTGAGATGTTAAAAGTGTTATTGTCATTGAAGTTGTTGCAACGGAAATAATCGTTCTTAATGTCCATGTATATCCAAAATAGTTTAAGGCAAAAAAGAGAAAAACAATATTTGCCAGCCATAATGAAAACCCTAAAGATAAATGGAACCAATGGTTTAATAATAAAGCTAAACCTGCTGCACCGCCTGAAGGGATTGAGTGTGGAAACAAAAACAAGGACATCGACATTCCTTGTAAGAAGGCACCAAAAAGCAAACAGAAATAAATGAAGAGTTTTTTTTTCATAAATTAACTGAAATAATCCGAAAAAATAAGTATAGATGCCACAAAAATTCCTCCCCTTCCTTGTCCATTTTATGTATGAAGATTATTGTTTATGTTGTTTTTTTATCATGCTGTCGGGTTCTTGAATTCTTGGTTTTAATAGCAAAAAATCCAATATGGAGCATACAATTTATGGGGAGGCGATATGGATGAGATTCGACCAAGTGCGCAGGGAATTTAAAAGGACGCTCTGGGGAGAGGAACTGGATAATGAAAGGTATAGTAACCCTGTTGCTTCTTCCATAGAATTGGGGTTTTCGCATCAATATGAAGGGAAAAAATATTCTTGTAAAAATTGTGCACAAGAGTATGAAGAGAGTATGATTTTAAATACAATACAGGGGAATTATTGTTCAAAATGCCATCAAATCTTATTTACCTGTCGTGATGGAAAATAACCTGATTAAAGAGCACGCTCCTATATAAAAGCGTGCTCTTTTTTAAACAGATTCTTTTCTATATTGATGTTTAAATTGATAAATCATTTGCTCTGAGATTGCTGTATAGCCATCCGAATTAGGGTGAACACCATCCGAGGAGAGATTTTTTAATTTTTCTCCGTTAATTACTTTGGTTGTTTCCACAACAATTGAAGAAGAATACCGATTGGCAACTTCGTATATGTTTAGGTTCCATTTTGGCAACAACTTATCAGCAATTGAGTAATATTGATCCGAAGGGGATAATGGATTATACAATTCTAAAAATACGATCGTTGCTTTCGGGTTCAATTGATGAATTCTTGCTGCCATTCCAGACAAGTTATTTGAAAAATTGGATTCCAATTGATCAAATTTTTGAATAGCGTTATAAATATTACTGTTGTTAACCATATGAAGGATATCATTTCCGCCAACATTAATAGTAATGATATCTGACTTTTTAATTTCCACATCAAATCTGCCAGATTGAACTAAAGAATTAAGTTCACTACTTGTAATTCCATTAATTCCTTCGTTTTGAAATAGAATCCTTTTTTGTGTTTGTAATGCTAATTTGTTTGAAAATTGGTAGACTAGATCTTTATGTTGTTCCGCTCCTATTCCGTGAATAATTGAATCACCAATGGCAAGATGGTAAATTTGCCGTCCCTTTTCGTGTCGGAAATAGTTAAGAAAAGATACTTTATTAGGATCAGTATTTACTTCGACTGTCTGGCTTTTCAATTTGTGAATTTGATATTGAGGATAAAAAAGCCATCCAGCTGCTGCAATGCATAGGAACAGCCCAAGCGCAAAGAGGTATTTTATACTTTTCATTTTTTCACTCCTGATACTCCTATTATAACAATTATAACTATAAATAATAATCGGGTTGTTTTTTCCATTGTTTGCACGCATTATAATATAATAATTCCGATGATGAAAAATTTCCATAGTACCAAAAAAATAGTGTTACAATAAATGTATAGGTCAAAATTACGTTTGGGGGAGTACATATGTTTAAAAAAATTCTGGTGGCTATGGACGGTTCTGATATGAGTACAAAAGCATTTGAAACTGCTTTACTTTTAGCTGGTGAACACGAATCGATGTTAAGCTTAGTTAATGTTGGGAAAAGCCTAGCTATTCCCCAAGGAATGGTAATTGATTCAATTGATGATGTATATGATTCAATGCGAAAAGAAGGGGAAGATTTGCTTAGCAAAGGAAAATGGCTGGCTGAATCACAGGGAATAACGGTAGAAACGCACTATGTGGAAGGTGATCCAGCTGCACAAATCATAAAGCTGGCAAAAGAAGGCCATTTTCAATTGATTGTCATTGGCAGCCGTGGATTAGGACCTTTTAAGGAAATGATGCTTGGAAGTGTCAGCCATAGAGTTTCACAACTTTCCCATTGTCCTGTTTTAATAGTAAAGTAGACTTGGAGAATAATATTAAAGACTTCATTAAAAAATCCGTTTTCTAATAATTAGAAAACGGATTTTTGTTAAATTTTAAAGTCTATACTAACATTTGAGATAGGGAATATGGTTTTATCTTGTTTGCTCCCACTCCTGATATAACCCGCTGCCCTGACATCCTGGGCATTCATATGAGTTATAATAGGCGAATTCATTGTACGGATATATCGTGTATCCGCGGCCTTGGCAATCGGGGCACTTGCCCTGATCCTTCATATTAGAAACATAGTTTTGGTATTTATTTTCTTTCCACTGATTATACGCATTTAATAATCCCATTACATCACCTCGTTTTTTTAGTATGGAGAATAAATGGAATATTTATACAGAAGTGCTTTTAGGGGGGAAATGTTTATTCTAATCCATTTGTCACTCCAATATTTTATCAAAAAAGTATTGTGAGTGTATTCTTGCTATATTTTATGTAAATTTTATATGGGATGTGACATTGTTTTCGTTAGTTGTAATGAATACCAATATAATAAAAACTTAGATTAAGCATTCTTGCACTAAGGTTTCGAACAAGAAAATATGAATGATTTGATCGAAACTTCTAATACTAAGCATAAAAAATAATTGGAGGAACAAGCAAAATGGAAAAAATGAATGAAGAGGCAGCACCGAATAATAATTTATCCTCAGTCACGATTCAAACATCAAAACAATTAATTGGGAATAAGGCTCAACATGAATTTTCAGAAGAACTTTCCGACAGCGGTGAAAGGGACAAGATCATTCAAAAACAGGTGAGAGATAAACGACTTTAAAAAAATTAAATGGTAAACCATTTAATTATTTTTCCTAATTCCGCAGGTCAACAAAAAAATCCTGCGGAATTTTTTTGTAAATGGATTTACAAATTTTTTTATTTGATATAGAATTTCTATATACCTAATAAATCTAGGTAGGTGATAAAATGTTTAATCGTGAATTGGTAAAAGGTAGTACATCCTTAATTTTGCTTCAGCTCTTAAACGAACGAGATATGTACGGCTATGAGCTTGTTAAAGAACTGGAACAACGCAGCGACAATGGTTTAAGTGTAAAGGAGGGAACATTGTATCCAGCTTTGCACAAATTGGAAAAACAAGAATATATCGAATGTTATTGGCGAGAGCAGGAAAAAGGTCCAGCTCGAAAGTATTACCGAATCACAAAGCCAGGAAAAGAGCTTTTGCTCGAAAAAACCCGGGAATGGCAAGATTTTGTTCAAGTCATGAACAAAGTAATGGGGAGATCAAATCATGGACCAGCTGAAGAATAAGTTTTTAGATGAGCTGTCTATTGGATTAGGAAAACATAAAGATAAAGAAAGTATTTTACTTGAGTACGAGACTCATATTGACGAGATTATTATTGAAACCATGTGTGATAAAAAGGAAGTAACGATGGAATTACTCGTTTCCAGACTTGGAGAACCTTTTGAAATTGCTAAGATATGGGAAGAAGAGCTCTCGTATACTCCAAGTCGAATGAAATGGCTTTTTATTCTTTTAAACGTGGTTCTTTTCGTTGGAGGCAGCTTGCTTACATTGATACATAATCTTTATGAATGGAAATGGATCTCCATCATCTGGAACCACTTAACAGCAATACCGACGATTATTGCTATTGTCTATCTCTTTTTTTGGGGAATATTAGGCTATGAAATAGGCAGGGGATTCGGTCATGGGGGAAAAACATTGTTACGAAAAACCTTTTTATTTTCGCTTATCCCTAACCTGCTCCTCATGGTTTTAACTGTATGTAATATCATTCCGCATGAATGGTTCGAACCGTTATTAACTCAATCTTTTATTATTGCTTGTATCATTTTTACCATTATCCTTTATCCGATTTGTATACTTGGGTACCGATGGGGAAGAAGGGCATCGATATAAGCAATTTTTTTTACTATTATACATAGAAAAACTATGTATATAGAATTAGAATGTAGGGGGCGTTTTTATGGAAAAGGTAATTAGTAAATCAGATTGGCTGTTTTTGATATTTTGTTTTTTGCTGGGCATTTTTGCGGAAGAATCATTTTTTCGTGGGAATGAAATAGGGATCTCATACCTAATATTTGTTGTCGCTTTTTATAGTGTTTTTTATTGGAGGTTTCGCCGTTTTTCCTTTTCACACCAACGTTTGGGATGGTTAGTCCTAATATGTATCTGGCTTCTGGCACTTGGTTATTTTACACATCATACAACGTTCTTTTGCGTTTTGAATGTTTTGATAATACCCATATTGGTTATGTTTCACCTTTTATTAATTACAAGTTCAAACTATATGAAGTGGAATAAGCTGTCATTTATAACTTATGGTTTTTCAAAATTATTAGAAGCACTCAAATATAACTGGTGGGTTGCTACTGCTCTACCATTGAATGCTAAAAAAGGAATGGAACAAAGTAATTTAATGGTTATAAAGAAGGTAATCATAGGTCTCATTCTTTCTATTCCGATTTTGGCAATAGTCTTGGCACTTTTAATGTCTGCAGACTTAAAATTTAAGCAATTGGTGGAAGGATTTCCGAATTGGTTTCATGTAATAAGCGCTGAAACGATAGCAAGAGTCTTGATTATCTTGATCATAACTGTTTTATTTTTTGGAATTCTCCAGGTTCTATTATTGAGACAAAAAAAGATTATCGAAAGCCAAACAAAAGTGTTTCCATTTCAAATTGATCGGATTATTGCTTTAACTTTTTTGGTCGTTTTGAATCTTGTCTATCTGTTATTTACGTTTGTACAATTTAAATATTTTTTTGGCGGAACATTGCAAGGGGATTTTACGTTTGCACAATACGCTCGAAAAGGTTTCTTTGAACTTTTGTTTGTTTCCGTTATTAATTTGTCTGTAGTTACAGTGATGCTAACTTTTGTAAAGCAAGAAACACTCATCCTTAAACGTCTTATACAAATAATGTTATCCATTCTTGTTCTTTTGAGTGCTGTCATTCTCAGTTCTGCTTTTCTTCGCCTGGGAATGTACGAGAATGCCTATGGATTTACATTTACGAGAATTCTTGCACACACATTTATGATTTTTCTAGCAATCGTTTTTGCCTATACATTCATTCAAATTTGGATAAACAAATTATCGCTAAGTCATTTTATGCTGATCACAGCACTCGTATACTATGCCGTTATCAATACCGTGGATTTGGACCAATTAGTTGTCAGCAGGAATATTGATAGATTTAAAGAAAGTGGAAAAATAGATATTCAATATATGAATTCTTTGTCTTATACAGGAATTTCAGGTTTAATTTATCTTTATGAGAAAGATCCAAACATACCAGATTTAGCAGCAACACTTAAACAAAGACAGGATCAATTTAATCTTGAGGAGGGGTCATGGCAATCGTTCAACCTAAAAAGACAGCAGGTTAAGCAGGAACTTCAATATCTCAAGCTAAATTAGTCAAGATTTTTATTGAAAACAATTCGTTCAAGTTACTGAAAATTTTGCGTAAATAAAAAGGGGGAGCGTACCATACCTAAGAAGTAATGGGACGCTTCCCCTTGAATAAGTTAGTTCTTTAATCCCCATCAAACATTTCAAATAACCCTCGGGTAATACTTCCCTCATCCTTTGAACCGCCACGTTGCGGAGCAGCAGCAAAAACACGGCTTGCAAGTCGGCTAAATGGCAAGGACTGTATCCAAACAGAGCCAGGTCCTCTTAGTGTCGCAAAGAATAATCCTTCCCCGCCGAAAAGGGCTGTTTTGACCCCTTTGACAAATTCAATATCATAATTGACACTACTTGTCATCGCAACTAAGCAGCCTGTATCAACTCTCAAGGATTGACCTGGAAGAAGATCTTTTTTAATAATGGTACCACCTGCATGCACAAATACTAAACCATCACCTTCAAGCTTTTGCATGATAAAACCTTCACCGCCAAAGAAACCGGCACCAATTTTACGCTGAAATTCAATGCCAATAGAAACGCCCTTTGCTGCTGCTAGAAAGGCATCTTTTTGGCAGATAATTTTCCCGCCTAAAAGACTTAAGTCCATAGGGACAATTTTTCCAGGATAAGGGGCAGCAAAGGAAACTCTTTTCTTTCCATGTCCATGGTTTGTGAAGGTTGTCATAAACAAGCTTTCACCCGTAAGCATCCGTTTACCTGCGCTAAAAAGTTTACCCATCAAGCCGCCGCCGCCGCTATTGGACCCATCCCCGAAGATAGTTTCCATAACAATATCATCATCCATCATCATGAAACCGCCAGCTTCAGCCACAACTGTTTCTTGCGGGTCTAATTCAACCTCAACAAATTGCATATCGTCGCCGTATATTTTGTAATCAATCTCGTGATTGTTCATGAAATCCCTCCTCGAAATGATCTATGTATTTATGTTTATTTTAAGTGAAATAGGTAAAATATGCTATCCATAGTATTTAAAATAAAAAGACACCTGAAAACAGGTGCCTTTGTCGATATTGAGGCGAAAAACCACACTCCACATAGTGCGTTCCAAAAAAGGAATGTTTTTCGGCTTACACAATTCAGCTCATCGCTTTATTAATATAACATGGGATCAACAAAATAACAAGCCTATAAACAAAGTGAAAATAGTAGATGATTTTAGAATAATTAGAATTTCTGTAAAATTTAATTGCCATTTTTTGATATAAAATAAGAGTGAGACTAAATATAGGTAAATGGAAGGTGATCGAATGATTTACGACCTGGTTCTGTTGCATCCGCCAACAGTTTATGATTTTAGGAAAGAAATGTTATTTACCGGTCCAATTAGCGATGTCGTCCCTTCATCACCCGTTTTTGAGATGTACCCAATTGGTTTAACAAGCATCGGCGATTATCTGGAACGTTTTGGACTAAAAGTTAAGATTGTTAATATTGCGAACAGAATGCTTCTTGACGAAAGGTTTGATGTTGAAAGAAAAATTAAAAAGCTTAAAGCAAGAGCATTTGGGATTGATCTGCACTGGCTGGCACACGCACATGGCAGTATAGAATTAGCGAAAATTGTTAAAAAATACCACCCTGAAACACCAGTCATTTTTGGCGGGCTGTCATCAACGTATTTTCATAAAGAACTTATCCAATATCCATGTGTAGATTTTGTCGTTTGCGGCGATACTACTGAAAAATTAATCCTTCTTCTGTTAAATAGCCTCGAGAAAGAGAGCACTCACGAATTTTCTAAAATCCCTAATTTAACCTGGAAGAGCGATCATCAATACTATTATAATGAAATGACTTACGTTCCGAACAGCCTCGATGAATTTGACTTTCCAGGTTATCGCTATGTTATTAGATCAGTATTTAAATATTTTAATTTATTAGACCCATTACCGTATAAAGGCTGGATTCAGTACCCTAATACAGGAATCCTTACATCAAAAGGCTGTACTTATAATTGCCTAATTTGCGGTGGTTCTAGGGATGCATACTCAATGAACTGCCATCGTAAGAAAATCGTAATGAAATCACCAAAAAAAATGATTGAGGATATTGCTTTTATCCAAAGATTTACCAGGGCTCCCATTTTTTTATTAAATGATATCCGTCAAGGCGGAAAAGAGTACGTAGAAGAGTTCTTTAGCGGTTTGGAAAAAATGGAACTAAAGGATGAGCTTGTTTTTGAATTGTTCAACTATGCAGATGATGGTTTTTTTAAACGGCTCCATAAGGCAATCCCTAAATATAGTATTGAACTGACACTTGAATCAGGTGATGAGAACTTAAGACGGTTAAACGGCAAACTTCCATGTACGAATGAAAAAATTGTTGAAACGTTGAAAGCAGCTTTAAATAATGGTTGTTCGAAAATAGACCTCTTTTTTATGATAGGCATACCTGGACAGGATTACCAGAGTGCCTTAAAAAATGTAGATTTTTGTGAATATATTCACAAAAGATGTGGAGAGGATCAAAGAATATCCTACTTTATAGCACCCCTTTCACCATTTCTAGATCCTGGCAGTCCGGCATTTGAAAATCCTGAGCAATATGGTTATAAGAAATTTTGTAATACGCTAGAGGATTTTCGGCAAGCCGTAAGACAGCCGTCATGGAAAAACATGCTAAGCTACGAGACCACATCAATGACAAGAAAAGAGATTGTTAAAGCAACCTATGACTCGGCAAAAAAGCTAAATCAATTCAAATTTGACCATCATATCATAGATAAAGCAGTGTATGAAGAGGTAAACCATAAAATATTAAAATCGATAGAATTTTTGGAAAGAATAGAGGTATTGTCATCTCTTCCACTCGAGGAACAAAAAAGAGAGCTTGCCAGTATTAAAGAAGAAGTTGAATTTATTAACCGTCATAGTATCTGTGGGCAAAACGAATTAAAATGGGAAGTAAAAAAACTATTTGCTAATATGCCTTCATTAACCTATATTGGACTCGAATTATTGGTAAAGGAAATAGCAAATAGTTTGAAATGCAAACTTGGAAAAGTTGACCGGCATATGGTTTCAATTGGTAATTCCAAAGTTACAACACAACACAAATAATATACCATTGAAGCAATCAAGCCAATATTTGTTAAAAATTTCTCAAAAAGTGTTATAGTATTAATATCATCTAGGAATAGGAACGAGGGGGAAGTAAAGATTGAATCTTGAAATGCAACGTTTTAAGGCAGAATTTTTTAAGGCACTTGCACATCCATTAAGAATTCGAATTCTCGAATTACTATCGGAAGGGGATAAAAACGTAAATGAGCTTCAATCTCTGATTGGTAGTGAAGGCTCTGCTGTTTCGCAGCAATTAACCGTTTTAAGGTCCAAGAACATTGTTTCCGGCACAAAGGATGGTAATAAGGTGGTTTATTCCTTAAAGGATCCGATGATTATTGAACTTTTGGCCGTTGCAAGACATATATTTAACAATCATCTTGTAGACACCATCACGATGTTAGATAAATTTAATGACGACTAAAAGAAGAATTAGGAGTCTAATAAAGGTGATTTTTTAAGGGTGGCAATCTAGGATTGCTGCCTTGATTTTGTTTGATTAATAGTATAGATGTTCTTGTTTTACCTTGACATTCTAACTAAAAAATGTTAAATTTGAAGGAGCCGTTGCACGTGTTAGAATTTATGCATCAAGCTTGTTCAAAGTTTAACCAAAGTTTGGATAAAGTAATGAAAGTAAAGCTATCAACGTTGTTAATTGGTGAATTTTACACATGGCTTTATGTTAAGCCAATAGGAGGAAGTTTTTACATGAAAAACGGTAAAGTAAAATGGTTCAACTCTGAAAAAGGTTTCGGATTTATCGAAGCTGAAGACGGAAACGACGTATTCGTTCATTACTCAGCTATCCAAAATGAAGGTTTCAAAACTTTAGAAGAAGGTCAAGAAGTTTCTTTCGACGTTGTTGAAGGCGCTCGCGGACCTCAAGCAGCTAACGTAGTTAAAAAATAATGGTGATGTAACCGTTTTATAACAGTCTGGCAAATACGCCAGGCTGTTTTTTGTTATTCCTATCTTCAGAGATTTAAATATTTAATATAAAATTATTACTTTTTATATTTATAATTTTAAAAATAAACAAAAAATGGTAATATTTTAATTGTAATACTAATAATAATTTAACCGCTAAAAGAAGGTAAATGGACTGGGAAGTGGTGGTGAACTTGAAAAGACTGACAAGATGTGAGAGACTAGTTTTCATTTTTGTTGTGACAGCGTTCGTTATGGCTGCTGCTATTACTATTTTCAATAAGGAATTAGATATTTTAGTATATAGTCCTAAAAATTCTGTTGGGCTGCACTTAATCTTGGAATTCATAAGTATCAGTATTTCTTTTTCAATCTTTACATATGGCCTGAGAGCATTTGTAAATTCTCAGTCAAAGCAATTAGTTTATTTATCGATTTTATTTTTGGTACTAGGCTCAATTGATTTTTTGCATGCGTTTTCATTTGAAGGGATGCCGTTTTTGTTTGGAGAAAGTTCAACGAATAAAGCAGCATGGTATTGGATTATTGCTCGATTAACAGGAGGGATCTTCCTTATTCCCGCGATGATTCTTTCAGAGGAGAAAATATCTAAGGTCACCAGAAATGTGCTGCTCATCATGGGAATCCTTTATGTTGCAGTTATTACCTTTGCCGTAACCTTTTTTGAAAAAAGCCTTCCTACATTAATCTTAAATGAGGGAGGATCAACATCCCTCCAAAAACAGCTTGAGATTATTGTCATCAGCCTTCAAATAATTGTAATTATTTCGAGTGTTGTCCAATATCGAAACAAAAAGAAGGAGATATACCTATATGTGGCTTTGGCCATCTTTTATTTATTGTTTTCAGAATATATGCTAGGTGTTTATAACAGCTTATTAGATGTGTTTTACTGGGCAGGACATTTATACAAGGTTATCGCTTATACCTTTATTTTAAGGGGTGTTTATTTTTATTTTATCGATGAGGTAGCGCTGAAGGAACAAAACCTTATTAATGCAAGAAAGGAATTAGATCAAGTCATTCAGGAACAACATGGTCTTATTTTCAAGATAATCAAAAGTAATAAAGGTTTTATCCATACACTATGCAACGGTGATCTTCTTAATCAGCTAGACATTCCGATCGAAAGACTCAGCAAGAAAAGTATCATTGCCCTATTTCCTGAAAGCGAAGAAATGATAATAAATTTTTATCATTTAGTTTGGGATTTAGAGAAAAAGGTGACTTTCGAATTACATGAAAATAATCTAAATTTATATTTCACCTTAAAACCAGTTTTTAATAATGGGAAAATTAGTGAGATCATTGGAACTGCAGTTGATCTTACAAAGCTTAAAGAAATGGAAGCGCAAATCAGGGAAAATGAGAAATTAAGTGTTTTAGGGGAATTAGCTGCTGGAATTGCTCATGAGGTACGAAACCCTTTGACAACTCTAAAAGGTTTTTTACAGTTAATTAAAGCTGACCGTAACCTTTACGAACCATCATTCGTTGAACTGATGTTAACCGAAGTCGATCGTATTGAGATGATTACTGATGAATTTATGTCGGTAGCAAGGCCGCATGCTCATCTATTTAAAAATGAGGATATCCTCGAAATCATTCAGTACGTGGTAAAGTTTATGCAGCCACAGGCTCTCCTAAAGGGCGTTGATATTCATCTGAAATCTTGTGAAACTTTGCCTGCACTTGTATGTGAAAAAAATCAATTAAAGCAAGTGTTTATTAATTTAATTAAAAATGCAATTGAAGCGATGCCAAAGGGTGGCAATATTCACATTGAGCT
The DNA here is from genome assembly GCF_030915385.1 of Neobacillus sp. PS3-12. Taxonomy (GTDB): domain Bacteria; phylum Bacillota; class Bacilli; order Bacillales; family Cytobacillaceae; genus JAEVLT01. The sequence continues at coordinate 5,197,682 of NZ_CP133268.1, forward strand.
TAAGAAAAAAAAACTGGGTTTTGTTGATATCAACATCAGGGATGAAGGAATTGGAATACCAGAAGACGTAGTGGAAAAGCTGGGACAACCCTTTTTCACTTTAAAAGACGGCGGAAATGGATTAGGTCTAATGATGTGCCGAAAAATAATTGAGGCACATAATGGACTAATGGAGATAAAAAGTAAGATTGGTGTAGGAACAACCTTCATCGTTAGTTTGCCTTATGAAAATGAGATTGAAAATCTTGAAAATAAGTATAATTGACTTTTTACAGTATTGTTCTTGTTCAAAGTTTTTATGAATGACAAAAGGAATCGTAATTTTGAGAAAACTGATATAGTTAGCATCAGTTCACATTAGCGGCTAAACGATCCCATTGTGCCGCTTTATTTTTCTTTCAATGTAATGACCAATAAATGCTAATAGTAGTCCAATAAACAAACCGGAAAATACGGGGCTGGAAAGAAGATTCAGCGGTAAATTGTGATCATTTGGTATGAAATTGAAATGCCAAAAAATCCCCAGGTCCATTCCAAAAGTGAAACCAAACAAGAATCCTACAAGCTGGTATTTATTATTTATTTTCCCTTCTAAATGGGAATTTATTGAAAATGCCCTGTTATAGGCCTGCCACATCGAAAAGCACCAAACAGAAGGATAAAAGATCCCCCATTGATAGTTGATAATATTATGGGCTTTTGTAAAGTCCCCATGAAAAGATTCCATAATGGACAAGTTCAAATGAGATATTGTATTTACTCCAAGCTCCCAAATCATAAAAATAATTCCTAAAAAGTATTGTTCATTATAGATTTGTCCAAAACCAGGTAGAGTAAAAGACCATAAAAGCGCTGCTATTGGGGATTTATATTCCTTTATTTTTCTATCTTCCATTTATTAACCTCTTAAGTAAAACAAAATTGTTATTTCGAAAAAGCAAATGAGCTCTCATCATTAATAATTTCCAAAAAATTGGAATTTATATCTCTGAACAAAAAATGAATGTCGACAATAAACGACAAGTTCCAATTAAAAAAAGACGCTTGCGCGTCTTTTTCGTTTCTTTTTTTGCATCCTACCAACGATGTGCCTTAGCGTTGCTTCGCAATATGATGTTGTTTTGGGAGATTTTTGTTTCTCCGTTTACTTGTGACTTCTGACGCTTAGGCCTGGTCCAATTTTGGTGAAAAAGCTCAGAGTGTTCATCTAAATTATCACGATAACTCATTATCTTATCACCTCAACGTTAGGATACTTTGAAACGTTTGATACTCAACTAAGAATATCATCTATAGCTTTTGTATATGTAAGCAAAATTATGATGATAATTGTCATTTGAATAAAACTAATAAAAAGTAAAAACAAAATGAGCATAGAATTTTTCTAAGCTCATTTTGTGTCGACAACTTAAATAAGTAATGTTAACTTTTTATCCAAGAAAAGTTTGCGCAATAAGCCATATGTTTAAACCTAAAATTAGTATTGCACATGCTGTGGAAAGAATAGTGATATGTTTCTTATTTGTTAGAACACCCATCAATTCCTTTTTTTGTGTAAAGTAAATTAATGCAATCACCGGGAAAGGAAGTACAATGCTTAATACAACTTGGCTGATAACAAGGGTAAAGGTTGGGTCTGCACCCAGGGCTACGATGACAACCGTTGGAAGCATAGTGACAAGGCGACGAACCCATAATGGAATTGTAAAACCGACAAAACCTTGCATTATGACCTGGCCAGCCATTGTTCCAACTACAGAACTGGATAGTCCTGAGGCTAGTAAAGAAATTAGGAAAACACTTGCCGCAGCACCTCCAAGCAACGGTGTTAAAGTATGGTAAGCAGAGGTAAGGTCTGCAATTTGAGAATTCCCACTGCTGTTAAAAACGGAGGCAGCCATGTACATCATCGATAAATTTACGAAACCAGCTAAAGTCATTGCAATAATAATCTCTTTTGTACTGAACTTTTGGATTTTAACTCGTTCATCATCATTTCTTGGAATTATTCGTCCCTGTGTTAGACTTGAATGAAGGTAAATTGCATGCGGCATTACAGTTGCACCAATAACGCCAACAGCAAGCAAAATACTTTCATTATTTCCAATCCAAGGTATAACACTGTGATAGGCAATTTGCGAAAAATTTGGCTTCGACAAGATTGTTTCGACCAAATAACACAGACCAATTAAAACGGCAAAGGCAGCAATAAATTTTTCTAAGGGTCTAAATCCATATTTTTCTAGCATTAATATTAAATACGTTACAATTCCAACCATTATGGTTGCCAAAAGCATTGGAATCCCCAATAGTAAATTTAAGGCAAGCGTAGCACCTAAAAATTCCGCAAGGTCAGTTGCCATTGCTGCGAACTCTGAAACAATCCACATTGTTATTGTCAAGGGCTTTGGCATATAATCTCGGCAAACTTGAGGGAGGTTCCTCCCTGTAGCTATACCCAGTTTTGCTGACATGTTTTGAAGGAGCATTGCCATTAAATTAGCTAGAACAATAACCCAAAGCATATTGTAGCCAAAACGGGCACCAGATTGGATATTAGTGGCAAAATTGCCTGGATCTATATAAGCAATGGAAGCGATAAATGCTGGTCCAAGGAACGGTAACAGAGCACGAAAACCCTTTACTTTTCCATTAATGGCATCTCTTGCAGCCGAAATTGTCCTTTGTTCCTTGGAACGGCGCGCTTAACAGCGACTGAGTTTGATTGGCTCACAGGACACCATCCTTTCATTTTTTTCACAGTTGCAAGCTTTATGAAACGACGAATAAATTTTTCCCTAATGCAACTTTATAAGATCATTATATTAAACTTCTGAAAATTTGTGTAAGAATCTGCATAAAAAAATAAATATAATTGATGGACCTATATTACTTGGTTGATTAAATTAACTCGGTATTCTATATTATTTGAAAGAATCCTTCATAATATGACGTATTCAATGTATAAATAAAAGTTTTCTTGAACAATATGCGCTTTCACGCTACATTTAAGTTGTTAGAAAGGCGAAGTAGGTGGATAAATTGGAAAAACGATACTTTACAATTGGAATGGCCGTACATATTGACCATGGAAAAACATCACTAACCAAAGCGCTAACCAATGTAGATACAGACCGTTTGAAAGAAGAGAAGGAAAGACAAATTTCGATTGAGCTTGGGTTCGCCCCTTTATACGAAGATGATGAAATTCAAATTTCTGTAGTTGATGTTCCTGGACATGAACGGTTTATACGGCAAATGATTGCTGGAGTAGCCGGAATTGATTTAGTTGTTCTTGTTGTTGCCGCAGATGAGGGTGTTATGCCTCAAACAAGGGAACATCTCGACATTTTGGGTTTTTTGGGAATACAAAATGGGATTGTTGCGATTACTAAAATTGACCGAGTAGATGCGGAATTTATTGATCTTGTGAAGGACGATATTATGGTCGAGTTACAGGAAACCGTTTTTGCCGATGCACCATTTATACTTGTGGACAGCATATCTCAAAAGGGAATTGAATCATTAAAGTCGCTGATTATTGAAACCTTAAAGGCACAAGAAATGCGCGATTTAAAAGGTGCATTTCGCCTCCCGATTGATCAGGTTTTCACCGTAAAGGGTCAAGGGACAGTTGTCCGTGGTACTGTTTATGAGGGGGCAGTTGAGGAAGGACAGACGCTCCTGGTTATGCCAAAAGGCTTGGAAGTAAAAGCACGGCAAATCCAGGTGCATCACAATCAAGCTCAAAAAGCTTTTGCCGAACAACGAACAGCTATCAACCTGTCAGGCGTTTCGAAAGAAGACATAGAAAGAGGGGATGTACTTGTCTCCTCAGAACATTTTATCGTCACAAAGACGATTGATGTTGCAATCAGGGTAGTAGAAGATCTTGAACATTTGATCAAACAAAGAATGCCAATTAAGCTCCACATTGGAACGACGGAGGTAATGGGGCGAATTGTATTCTTTGACCGTAATGAATTAAAGGAAGAAAATGGAGAAATTCTTTGTCAGCTTCGGCTTGATGAAGAAATTTTAACAAAACGGGGTGATCGGTTTATCATTCGGCGGCCAAGCCCACAGGAGACAATTGGTGGAGGCTGGGTGATTGACCCTCGAGGACAAAAATACCGCTTTGGGGAGCATACGATCGAAGAACTTGAAAAGAAAAAGGTGGGTTCACCAAAAGAGAGAGTAGCAAGAGCACTATTTGAAGCCAAATCATTGCCTCTAAGTGAATTAATCAAACATACTGCACTCGATGAGGAATTGCTAAAAGAGGTTTTACAGGAGCAAGATTTTATTTTTTATAATGGCAAGGAATACACCCTTCAAACGATCATTGACTCTATTGAAGAAGATATTTATGACCACCTGCAAGAGTTTCATCAAAAAAATCCAATGAAAACAGGGCTTAATAAAGCTGAACTTTTACAATTTTTCAACAAACGATATAATAAAGGGTTAATTGATTTTGTCATTGAAAATGGAATTACAAATGGGATATTTACTCGAAGAGGTCAATTTGTTCAGTTAGCTAGCTTTGTTCCACATGTTCCTTCAAACTGGCAAAAACGGGTTGAAAACATGCTTATTGAAATCAAAAAAGACGGATTAAAAGTACGATATTTGATTGATTATTTGAATAGTGCTGGTATTCCTAATGTACTTGTTGGGGATATAAAGAAGTTCATGGAGGAGCAAGGACAAATTGTTATGCTTGATGATCAATTTGCTTATTCAGGAGAAGAGTTTGAAGCTGCTGTAGACATATTGCAGGCTAAGACTGGTGCTGAATTTGAGGTAGGGGATGCAAAGGAAATCCTAGGCATATCTCGAAAGTACATCATTCCTTTTTTAGAGAAATTAGATTCACTCAAGCTAACAAAAAGAGCTGAGAACAAGCGAGTTTGGCAAAAGAAGATCTACTAAAACGAAAAAACATCCTATTTTTGGAAATAGGATGTTTTTTCGTTTTAGTCTAAAAATTCGTTAGGGTTAAGGCCGAGCTCACGGCAAATTTCATTAACCATCTGCTTTTCATTCTGATCAAAATGGCCGTCTGCATAACCGATGGCGATACAAAAACGGGCAATTAGTCTGGCGATTTCATGCTTTGAACGAACTTTACCTAGTGCACGATAGGCTTCGGCTCGTCCTATGATGGGATCATTCTGCATCTTTTGAACAAACTGATTAAACTTTTCCATGACTTTATAGGAATCAAATACTCGTAATTCCTCACTTTGATGAATAAAATCCATCATTTTTTGCCGTTCAGATGAATCTAGATGGCCATCCGCCATTCCTACTAAAGCACAGGCAGCTACTACGGCTTCTAAAACATCTTGACTTTTGTACTTTGTAAACAACTCTTGTGCCCTTCTTTTCTGCTGGTTTGCCCACTCCATATAATCAGTTTGATTAGGTGACCATGTCCTTCCACAAGATTGACATGTGAACTTCAGTTTGTTTTTACCAATAAATCCCCCCAGCAATCCAACCGGACCGAGAATCAGTCCGCCAATGGCGGCTTTTCCTAATCCAAACCCTTTTTCTCCTGTACGCACATTTGTGGAACCACAGCGTGGACACACGATATGTTCTCCACCATATGTTTGTGCAGGTGAATAGGACGGAGGCGTTTGATAGGCATTCCCTGTTGTTTGTGGAGGATATGCGTATCCTGACTGTGATGCATGATTAAAAGAAGAAGCCGATTGCGTGGGTGGCGGCGAATAATTAGGAGTTGGTTCATCATCAACATGAACACCAAAGTTCGCACACAATGCTGCCAAACCGCCTTGGAAACCACTTGCCACGGCATTAAACTTCCACTCGCCATTATGCCGATATAATTCAGCTGCTACAATCGCTGTTTCAACTGTGAAATTTCGTCCAAGGTCAAAATGCAAAAGCTCTTCGTTCGTTTGCTCATTAAAAATTCTTACATAGGATTGTCCAATTTGACCGAAGCTTTGACCCTTAGCTTGTGCATCATGAATTGTAATTGAAAAAGCAATCCGATGAATATGAGGAGGGACTTTGTTTAAATTTACTCTAATTTGTTCATCATCGGAGATGCCAGTCCCAATGCGCTTATCTCCGCTATAAATGATTGAATCATTACCTCCAGAGGGATTGTTATAAAAAACAAAATCAGCGTCACTTTGGACTTTGCCTGCTTCCCCCAGCAGAAAAGCGGAAGCATCCAAATCAAAGCTAGTTCCAAGACTGCTGCCATTCCAGCCAATGCCGACAACAACATTTTGCAGTCCGGGATAGTTCTTTGTTAAATCAACTTTTTGTCCTTTACTGAGTTTTACACCCAATCACATTCACTCCTTTTCTTTAGCCATTTATCTTCCCGCAATATATGTAAAAACGGAACTGTACTGTAGTGAAACCGTTTATGGCTTATCTCTTTTTACGAATGATTTTGCTAAAGGTTTCAAGATTTAAGTGAAACTTTTCTGCTTTATTTACAAAATTGTCTCCATAAATATAACCATAAATACTTGGATAAGTTGATTTTAAAGGCTTCAGAAGTGTTATTGACAGCGCTGAAATTATTTCATATAGTTAATTAGGTGAATAGTTAAATTATTTAACTATTTTAATGATAAAGGCAGGTGACATTTCTAATGGATCAAAATAATATCGCAGAACTAATCAATCGTTATGTAACCGTTTCCTTTACTGTAAACAAAAAAGCAGAATCACTTATAAAAGCAGAAATAGGAGATGAGCTGACCAACGATCAACACTACATACTGAGATATATATACAGGTCTGGTGGATGTACTTCAACCGAATTAGCAGCTGCTTTTGAAGTAAACAAAAGTGCAATTACGGCATATATCAATCGAATGGTTGACAGAGATTTGATAAAAAGAACGCGAGATGAAGGTGACAGAAGGGTTATCTATTTAACCTTAACTGATACTGGTAACAACTTGTTTGAAAAAACGGAAGAAAAAGTATTAGCTCTTGTTGAATCAATTATTACCAAGTTTGATGAATTGGAAATTCAGCATTTTTTACAAACATACGAAAAATTGGCTGAGATCTTACTGAAAATGAAAATGGATCAACTGGAGGATTAATACATGGGCGCAATCTTAAAAGGGAAATGGTTCATTATAATCGCTTGGGCGGCCGTTATTACGATTCTATTAACAACAGCCCCTAACATGGAAGGCCTGGTAAGAAAAAGGGGCAGATCACTGTTCCCGAAGGTTATTCATCGACAATAGCACAAAAGATATTAAAGGATGTCCAATCGAAGGAGAACAGCGGTAAAGATGTTCTAACTGCCCTTGTTTTTCATAGTAACAATAAACTGACAAAACAAGAATTCTCTGAAGCTGAAAAAGCTGTAAACCAGCTTGAAAAACATAAAAAACAGCTGGGGATCACTGCCATCACTTCTCCTTTTAAGGAAAAAGACTTAAAGGATGAGCTCGTTTCAAAGGATGGAAAAACCATTCTTGTTTCATTGAAGGTTACTGCGGGTGGCAGGGACGAAAAAGAAATGGTAAAAGATTTAACGGATGCAATTAGAAAGACAAAACTAGAACATTACTTTACTGGAAGCTGGATGATTGATGGGGATCTTGTTACGAACTCCCAAGAAGGCTTGAAAAAAACCGAAGGGATTACTTTTGTATTTATACTTGCTGTCTTGTTGTTAGTTTTTCGCTCGGTGGTAGCCCCGCTTATACCTTTGGTCACGGTTGGAATAAGTTATATTTCCGCTCAATCTATTGTTGCTATTTTAGTAGACAAAGTGAATTTTCCGCTCTCAACCTTTACTCAAATATTTCTTGTCGCCGTTTTATTTGGGATCGGAACGGATTATTGTATTTTACTTTTGAGCCGGTTAAAGAGGAAATGGCAGAACACGATAACGTTACTGAAGCCATTATCGAAACTTATCGCACTGCTGGTAAAACAGTCCTTTTTAGTGGTATGGCTGTAATGATTGGTTTTGCTTCAATTGGATTATCAACATTTAAACTCTATCAATCAGCATCTGCGGTAGCGATTGGGGTAGCACTCCTTCTCCTAGCTTTGGTGACGGTTGTTCCATTCTTTATGGCTATTCTTGGAAAAAGGATATTTTGGCCCGCAAAAGGCAAACTTGAACACAGTGAAAGTAAATTTTGGGGGTTTGCCGGCAGTTTTGCTTTAGCACGACCTCTAATTGCATTTATTATAGTTGCCATTGTCTCGGTTCCTTTTTTATTCATCTATAAAGGGCATTTATCGTTTAATTCACTTGAAGAAATTGGTGATAGCTTCCAATCGATAAAAGGGTTCAATATTGTTGCTTCAGCATTTGGACCGGGTGAATCCATGCCAACGCAAATTGTCATTAAAAATGACGAAAAAATGGATTCCTCTGATTATATAGCTCTTACTGAAAAAATCAGTGAAGAACTTAAGAAAGTTGGCGACGTTAAAACCGTCCGATCTGCCACTCGTCCAACAGGGTCTCCGATCAGTGATTTTTATATTTCCAACCAAGTAAAAAGCCTTGGCGATGGTCTTGATAAAAGTAATAACGGTATCATCCAGATCAGTGATGGCATGGAAGAAGCCAGCAGTCAACTCACTGCTCAGACACCGAAAATAAAGCAAGCTACTGATGGAATTTCCAGTTTAATTGATGGGACTAATCAGCTGAAAAATGGAATGATCCCACTTAAGGATGGATTAACGAAAATCGAGGATGGATTACAGCAGGGATCCGCGGGGTCGGCGCAATTAAAAGACGGGCTAACACAGATTAAATCGAATTCAGAGCAATTACTTGCTGCTAACAAACAGCTCCTGCAAGGCTATCAGCAAGCCTATGCAGGATTAGGAGAATTAACAAAAAATTATCAAGGTGTTGCGGATGGAGTCAACGCACTGCATGCAAGTCTATTAAATTCAAATCAATATTTTGTGAATCTTGAAAGCCAGGAGCCAACCATCCAGCTTAATCCAAACTATCAGGCTATTAAGCTGACTGTTCAAGGGGCTCAGAATGCGACAGATCCAAGCAGTCCAAAAGATAATCTTGCAACAAGTTTGTCAAAACTCAATGCTGCACTCTCGAGGCCAGGAGCGGTCTTGGAACAGCTAATGCTAATTTTGAAAAAGTAATATCAGGTCAAGAACAGATCATTGCTGGTATGCAATCGTTGATCACTGGAATTGATCAGCAGCAGGCGGGACTTGATCAGATGGTATCAGGCCAGGGACAGATTATTTCGAATTTGTCAAAATTCTCGGATGGCTTATCAGGAGTTAATAGTGGGCAGCAGAAGTTGCTTGATGGTTTCTCCAGCCTTAGCGGTCAAATGGACCAATTAAAGAATGGTTTAAATCAAAGCGTTGGCGGTCTAAACCAGGTTTCAAAAGGTTTAAACTCTGCCCAAGATTATCTTGCAGGTGTTTCAAAACAAAAGCAAAATGGATTTTATATCCCACAGGAAGTTTTAGATGGAAAAGATTTTGCTAAGGTATTGAATACGTATATGTCAAATGATCGAAAAGTGATGACACTTGATGTTATCTTTACTAAAAATCCATATTCAAATGATGCAATTAAACGAGTACCTGAAATAAACCAAGCTGTTAAGCGAGCTGTGAAGGGAACCAAACTTGAGAATGCTCAGGTTGCAATTGGGGGAGTAACAAGTATTTATCATGACCTAAATACAATTTCAGAACATGATTATTCTCGAACTGTTGTGTTAATGCTTATCGGAATTGGAATCATCTTAATGATCCTGCTTCGATCATTGATTATGCCGCTTTATTTAATCGGTTCATTAGTACTTACCTATTATACATCAATGGCAATTTCAGAAACGATATTTGTAGATGTACTGGGATATACAGGTATTAGCTGGGCAGTACCATTCTTTGCATTTGTCATCTTGATTGCACTTGGGATTGACTACAGTATTTTCCTAATGGATCGTTTTAATGAATATCGCCATTTACCTGTCGAGCAAGCCATTTGGACATCAATGAAAAAAATGGGCACAGTAATTATCTCAGCAGCTATTATTTTAGGTGGTACATTTGCTGCGATGATGCCATCCGGCGTGCTTTCACTCCTTGAAATAGCCACGATCTTATTAATCGGTTTAACTTTATATGCATTATTCATTTTGCCACTTTTTGTTCCAGTGATGGTTAAAACATTTGGCAATGCAAATTGGTGGCCATTTAATCAACGACAAAATTTAATAAGTCAAAATTCAGACACAAATTTACATTCGTAAGGTAAAACTTCTTCTTTAAAAGCTTGAACTTTCTTAAATCTTTTTATTGAAGGTTCAGGCTTTTTTTTGCCTTAAAATCTCAATAATTTATTAAGGAAAAGTTAAGGAAACACCATCATAATCAGCTTATCCAGGCACGGGGATTTGCTTGGGAAATTCATTCATCAAAGGAATCCATGGAGAAAAAGGAGCAGAGAAGATGAAAAAGTGGATTTTTATTGTTATTGGTATACTGATTGTTGGATTTGCAGGCTATTATTTTTTTACATCTAAATCAAAAAACAGCAATCAACAAACTATGATTCAAAACCGAACAGCCACAGTGCAAAAAGGTAAATTTGATGTGACTGTGAGTGGAACCGGTACTGTTCAGCCAGTAACAAGTGAGGATATTGCATCACCAATAAACAATAATGAGGTAGCTGAAGTATTAGTATCTGCCGGAGAATCTGTAAAAAGCGGAGAAAGTTTAATTACCTTTACCGATGGCAGTGATCCGATTACTGCACCAGCCGACGGTGTCATTACGACTATCTCAGTTACACCTGGCGCACGTGTTCAAGCAGGTGCGGTTGTAGCACATTTAACAAACTATAATTCTTTAAAAACAATTGCTTCTATTGATGAACTTGATATTCCGAAAGTTCAAGTAGGTCAAACAGCAACGATTAAGGTGAGTGCCCTTCCAGACCAAACTTTTACAGGAAAGGTAACTGCGATTGCAAATGAAGGAACTTCCACAAATGGTGTATCATCCTTTAATGTTGATGTGTCAATCGATAATCCGCAAAATTTAAAAGTGGGAATGAGCACTGAATCAAATATTTTGACTGCAAGCAAAGATAATGCACTTTATGTGCCGCTTGATGCAGTCCATTCCATGAACGGACAAAAATTTGTTATGTTAGCTACTAACAATTCAAATCAAGGACAAGATCAGAGCCAGAGCAAGAACCAAGGACAGAGTCAGGGTCAGGGTAAAAGTCAAAACTGGTCTGCTAACAGAGTTACCGTCCAAACTGGTCTTGCCAATTCGGATTATGTAGAAATCACCCAAGGATTAACAGAAGGACAAGTTGTACGCTTGCCAAACCTAGCAATTAGTAATACAACCACTGCAACTGGAGGCAGAAGTATGTTTGGCGGAATGGGCGGCGGCTTTGGCGGAATGGGTGGCAACCGAGGCTATGGCGGAGGAAACCGTGGGAATGGCGGTAATAATGGAGGAGGAAATGGTGGAGGAAGGAGTGGAAATTAATGAGTACACCGATGATCCAAATTTCCAACTTAATGAAATCGTATAAGCTTGGGGGTGAGATTGTTCATGCTTTGAACAATGTCTCCCTCAACATTGATAAAGGTGAATTTTTAGCCATTATTGGACCTTCGGGATCAGGAAAGTCTACATTAATGAATATGCTTGGCTGTCTTGATCGGCCGGACACAGGGAATTATCTTCTTGACGGAAAAGAAATCGGTAAGATGAATGATAATGATTTGGCAACCATTCGCAACCATAAAATTGGTTTTATTTTTCAGAACTTTAATCTGCTTACAAAATTAACAGCACTTGAAAATGTTGAATTACCGCTCATTTATAGTGGATTATCGGCAAAAATCCGACGAGAGAAAGCACTTGAATCCCTGACAAAAGTGGGTCTGAAAGATAGGGCAGGCCATATGCCGACCCAGCTTTCTGGAGGACAGCAGCAAAGGGTCGCAATTGCTCGGGCTCTTGCTGGGAACCCTTCAATTTTATTGGCTGATGAACCGACTGGTGCACTTGATACTAAAACTAGTGCAGAAATTCTTCTATTAATGAAAGAATTAAATGAAGTTGGCAATACGATTATTTTAATCACACACGATTTATCAATTGCGAAGCAAGCAAAAAGAATGGTTCAGATTCAAGATGGACAACTGTTTGAGAATGAGGGTGAACAAATTGGCAATCTTACAATCTATTAAAATGGCCCTTCGCAGTATAAAAGGTAATAAATTGCGCTCCGTCTTGACAATGTTGGGAATTATTATTGGTGTTTCCTCTGTAATTGTTCTTGTTTCAATTGCCCAAGGTTCAACTACAAATGTGACCAGTCAGATTAATAGTTTGGGTACTAATCTATTAACGATTAACACTTTTGGAACGAATCTTTCATTAACAGAGGATAAGATTAATAAGCTAGGAAAATTATCTGGGATTCAAGCTTTATCGCCAGTTGTATCCGGACGCATAAGCGTTAAAAAAGATAGAACATCTTCTCAAACCACATTGACAGGCACCAACGCCGCTTATGAGAGTGTACGTAATACAAATGTTAGCAATGGTCGGTTTCTTACTGATATCGATTTAGAATATCGACAAAAAATTGCAGTTCTTGGTGCAACTACTGCCCAAAATCTTTTTGGAACAGAAAATCCTGTTGGACAATACATTCAACTAAATGGCAATTCCTTTAAAGTAGTTGGTGTTCTTGCTTCTAAAGGAAGTTCAATGGGCCAAAGTGGTGATGATGTGGTTATTGTACCGCTAAGCACAGCTGAGCGGTTAGTAAAAACAACCAGCATTAATCAAGTTTATTTGCAAGGTAAAACTGGGCAGAATATGGATTTGGTAATGGCTGAAGTTCAAAACTCGATGGCAAGCATGTATCCTAATCAAACAGATAACTATAGTGTCATGAACCAGCAGGATTTAATGAGCACTATGAGTTCAGTTTCTAACACGATGACAATGATGCTTGGGGGAATTGCTGGCATCTCCTTATTAGTTGGCGGCATCGGAATCATGAATATTATGCTTGTTTCAGTATCTGAACGCACAAAAGAAATCGGAATAAGAAAAGCCATTGGTGCCAAAAGACGGGACATTTTGCTTCAATTTTTAATCGAGTCAGTGGTTTTGAGTGCAATGGGAGGTGTTATTGGTATTTTATTTGGTCTTGGGGTAGGGAAGATTTTAGGATCTGCCTTAAATATGACAGTCACTTTTTCAAGTTCTATTGTGCTATTTTCTTTCTTATTTTCACTTGTTGTCGGGGTCGTATTCGGTGTATTCCCGGCAAATAAAGCATCAAAATTAAATCCTATTCAAGCATTACGATATGAATAAAGCGGATCGCTATTGCGACCGCTTTATTTCCTATATAAAATTAACTATGGATTTTCTATAAAAAAATATAGGTATTCTCCACAAAGGAGTGACACAAATGCGTTTATTAGTAGTCGAAGATAATCTTCCGTTGTTAGATTCAATTGTGCAGCTATTATCAGATGAATTTGAAGTAGATCAAGCTTCAAACGGTGATGATGGACTTTTTTTAGCACAGCAAAACATCCATGATGCAATTATATTGGATGTCATGCTTCCTGGAATAGATGGCTTTGAAGTATTAAAAATAATTCGAAATGAAGGATCGAAAATTCCAGTCCTTTTTTTAACTGCAAGAGATTCTTTAGAAGACCGTGTGATGGGTTTAGATAGCGGAGGGGATGATTATCTAACCAAACCCTTTCAAGCTGCTGAATTGAAGGCAAGGATAAGAGCATTATTAAGAAGAAGCGGAAGTTTAACAACAAGTCAAACTATTCAGTATCGGGGAATTGAATTGTTAGGTAAGGAGCGGGATGTACTGGTTGATGGGACCTCTATTAAGCTTACGGCTAAACAATATGAGCTATTAGAATACTTAATTCAAAATAAAGGAGCGATTTTAACAAAAGAACAGATCTATGACCGTGTTTGGGGATTTGATTCGGATACGACTATAGCTATTGTAGAGGTATTTATGCACCATCTCCGCAAAAAACTGGAGCCATTCGGTTACCATACTGATATAAAAACCATCCGTGGTGTAGGGTATATGCTTAACGATGAATAAAGGAGCAGACCATGTTTCAAAAAACACATATTCGGCTCACGTTAATTAATTCGATTGTCTTTATCGTTTTAATTAGTATCCTGGGGTCAATTATTTATCTATATACTCAGAACCAATTGTATCGTGATGTAAATCGTTCACTGTTGGATTCTATCAATCATTTCCAGGGGCAAAATTCTAACCAGGATTCAGCTCTTGATGATGGACTTGGGAATAGTAATTTACCTCCGTTGCGCAGAGACCCAAGGCTTATTATTTTAGTCTGGAATAAAAAACATCAGTTATTAGAACAAAACAGAGGGTCGGAACTTTTCCTCGGTAATGAAAAACTAGTTGAACCGAAAGTATTCAATAAACTGACGGATATTAATATTGACGATTATTCTTATCGGTTTATGGCTGTTCAGGTTGATACAAATATTGGAAATGTAACGATTCAGGTTATCAGAAATACCAATTCAGAGAGAGAATTACTGGACAGATTATTGTTAATTATGATAATTGGCTGCGGGATTGGTATTTTATGTGCAGTTGTTTCAGGGTATTTTCTTGCTGGAAGAGCGCTTATACCAATAAAAAATGCCTGGCAAAAGCAGCAGCAATTTGTCTCTGATGCATCGCATGAATTAAGAACACCTCTGGCTGTCATTCAGGCAAAGACAGAACTAATATTTCGTTCCCCTTCTGCATCGATAAAGGACAAAATTATCGATATTTCTACGATCTCTAATGAATCGAGAAGACTTTCTAAGCTTGTTACAAATTTATTGACACTTGCCAGGTCCGACTCTGATCAAATAGAAGTGAAAAAGGAATCATTTAGAGTCGATCAGTTGTTAGTGGAAATCATGCAGCAATACGAGGAAATCGTTACATATCAAGAAAAATCGTTAGTGTTAAATCCCGCTGATCCTGTTAGCTTTCTGGGAGATCGTGAAAGAATACATCAATTGATCGTTATTTTGCTCGACAATGCCATTAAATTTACAAGTGAAGGTGGAGAAATTCGTCTTTCCTGCAGTCAAAGTTACTCTTCTATTATTTTACAAGTAGAAGATAGCGGAATCGGTATTTCGGAAAAGGATATTCCGAGAATTTTTGACCGATTTTACCAGGGGGATAAATCAAGGACGGGTGCCGAGGGTACCTAACTGGGACTTTCCATTGCAAAGTGGATTATTGACAAGCATCATGGCAAGGTCAAGGTAACAAGTAGTCTTGGAAAAGGGACATTGTTTGAAATAACTTTTCCAAAAAATAAATGAACGGAAACATTTTATAGAAAAGGGGTTCCATGTGGTCAAAAAATGACTATATGGAGCCCCGTTTTCGTACCTTTTTATTCGACGATGATTTTTCCTTTAAACATATCCATTCCACAGCTGAATGTGTATTCTCCAGAATTTGACGGGGTAAAGGTTAAGGTTGTTGTTCCAACCTTTAAATTAACATTATTCATGTTAAAATCCGGCATGTTTAGGATGGATAAACAGCTATTTTCAAGTGGATTATGAACATCAAGTTCCACTGGAACGCCTTTTTTTACTCGAATAACATTCGGAGAATAACCTGTTTGAGTGACCTCCATCTTTACTTTTGGTACAGTTTCTTTTGTTACATCTGCTTCGATTGATGCTGTAGAATCTTTGGTTGAATTGTTGGCAGTTGATGTATTGCTGTTTTCCCCATTACTTTGTACTGTTTGTGCTTGGGATGTTGCTGCAGTATCATTTGTATTTATGATGTCACTGCTAAACAGAAAGAAAAATAATGATAACAAAACAACCCCAGCAGATAGAATAGCAAAAGGTGAGATGGTTCGGGTATCAAGTGTTAATTTTTTGTTCGCCAATACATGAATGAATAAGATAACTAGAGATAGTAATATGACATAAAAGATTAATATGATTAGCATGAGGAGGTATGGATTTTCAGTTTTAACGCTGACTCCTAATAAGGCACCTGCAATCCCCCCCATAAATCCGGAACTTGAACCTAGTAAAATCGGCATAATACCGACAGGCTGTCCTCCTAAAAATCCGATCGTAAATCCAATAATCATTCCAGCGCCACATGCTAAGAATAGATCTTCAGAAAGAACCCCAATTAAATAGCTGCTAATAATCCCTGTCATGGAAGCAGTTGTCATCGCAATTACGACTCCATTTAGGTTCGTTAATTTCTCTTTATGGAGAACGACTTGGTAGATCACATAAGCACTTATGATAAAAACTGCTGCAATTGTAATAAATGTTATTGTATTCATAGGTTTCTCCTTTTCCTGTATTAAAAACAATATAGGGACATTAATAATGTAATAATTTAGCGGAACTTTAACAAGATGAATTAGAGATTTATTATGAACGTTTCATGAATTCTTATAACACAAGAAAAAATAATTAAATGTAATAATTCCTATAGAAAAATAAGTAAAAAGTAGGATATTTTCAAAAAATAACAAAAGCGTGATTTGTATCACTTGTTTGCTGTGTAATGTTTCATATAATTAACACCATTAAAATAGTGTAAACCTAAGAAGGAGTGTTAAGTTTGTTAAACCAGAAGCAAATTGAAATTGTTAAATCTACCGTTCCGGTATTAGAACAACATGGAGAAAAAATTACAACGCGATTTTATCAACTGATGTTTGGAAACCATCCGGAATTGCTAAACATTTTTAATCATGCCAACCAAAAGCAAGGAAGGCAGCAAAGGGCTCTTGCAAGTGCCGTCTATGCAGCAGCAATGTACATAGACAATCTAGAAGCTATTCTTCCTGTCGTAAAGCAAATTGCTCAAAAACATCGAAGTTTAGGGATTAAACCTGAGCATTACCCAATTGTGGGAGAACACTTATTATTAGCAATAAAGGATGTTTTAGGGGAAGCAGCCACTGATGATATTATGAATGCTTGGGCAGAAGCATACGGCGTTATTGCGGATGCTTTTATTAGTGTTGAAGAAGCGATGTATGATGAAGCCGAAAATCAACAAGGCGGCTGGGAAGGATTTCGTCCTTTTATTATTGACAAAAAAGTAAAAGAAAGTGATGTTATTACTTCCTTCTATCTGAAACCAACGGACAATAAGGAAATTGCAAGCTTCATCCCAGGGCAATACATCAGTATCAAATTAGAAATTAGCGGAGAAAAGTTCACCCACATTCGTCAATATAGTCTATCAGACGTTCCTGGTAAAGATTACTATCGAATTAGTGTTAAACGTGAATCGGGAACAAAAAATCCAGATGGAAAGGTATCAAATTTCCTTCATGATCAAATAAATGAAGGCGACATTGTAAATATCAGTGCCCCTGCTGGTGATTTTGTCTTAGACTTGGATAGCAAAAAACCAATCGTGCTATTAAGTGGCGGTGTTGGTTTAACACCAATCTTAAGTATGTTAAAAACAGTATCAGAGGTCCAACCTGAGCGTGATGTTGTTTTTATACATGCAGCCCAAAATAGCAGTGTCCATGCCCTAAGAAATGAAGTGGAAGAGTTATCAACAAATGAAAAGATAAAAGCATTTGTATTCTATGATTCACCAACAGAAGAGGATCGTTTAAATAAAAGTTTTGATATTGAAGGGTATGTGACTCAAGAATGGCTAAAACAAAATACAGCTATAAATGAAGCCGATTATTATTTTTGCGGTCCTGAACCATTTATGAAAGCAATTAACAACTCATTAATGAAGTTAGGCGTACCAGAAGAGCGAATCCATTATGAATTTTTTGGACCAAAAGGTAGCTTAACGGAAAACCAAGAACGTCCATTGGTAACTGTCAACTAAACTCATGGTGAAAAAAACCGATTTCCTTTCGTGGAAGTCGGTTTTGTACTTTAAAAAGTACACCCTATTTGATTCCCAATTTAAATATGATTAAATGGATAGTAGATAATGCCTGAGAGGATGAGTTTTTTGAATAAGCATGTCATACGTTTGATAACCTTTTTTTCAGTATTGTTATGCTTCCTTTGGCTTTTTGGGCTTGGCTGGACAATCAATAAGTACTATGCAGCGAAACCGACTAAACTGGGTCCTGTCCAAAAAGCGTCCCAAAAGGAAGATGGTAAAAAAACGATGAATATTGTAGCCCTGGGGGATTCACTAACAAAAGGCATGGGAGATGATACTGGCAAGGGCTATGTTGGTGACATTTTAGATCAGATAAAGAAACGAACCCACAAACAGGTAAGTTTATTAAACCTTGGAATAAACGGTCAAACATCTGATCAACTTAGAATACAAGTGCAGCAGCCAGAGGTATTGCGGCAAATGGAAAACGCCGATATGATTTTGATTACAATTGGGGGCAATGACTTATTTAGAGGAGGGGAAGGTTTAGTTGATTATAAATCAGAAAATATTTCAGCAATAGAAAATAAATATTTGGATAATTTGAGAAATATTTTTACGCAAATACGCAAGGGAAATGCCACAGCGAATGTGTTTTTTGTTGGTATTTATAATCCTTTTATTAATTTACGTACGGGAAAAGAGACATCAAAAGTAGTTCGTCAATGGAACTATGATACCGCAGAGGTTTGTGCGGATTTTCCTAAGATTGTTTTTGTTCCAACATTTGATTTATTTGAATTAAAGGTAAATGATTATTTATATTCGGACAAGTTCCATCCAAATTCAAAAGGCTACCACTTAATTGCAGAACGGGTTGCCGCATTGCTTACTTGGTAAGGGAGACAGGGAGCGTATGGAGAAGATCACATTATCTGTAAATAACTTAAAAAAAGTAATTGGGAAAAAGGAAATAATCAAAGGAATTACGTTCGATTTAAAGGAAGGGGAAGTATTTGGATTTTTGGGGCCAAATGGTGCAGGAAAAACAACAACCATTCGGATGCTTGTAGGCTTAATTAAACCAACTTCCGGAACCATAAAAATCTGTGGATTTTATATTCAAACACATTTTCCCGAAGCATTAAAAAATCTAGGTTGTATTGTTGAAAATCCTGAGCTTTATCCCTATTTGTCAGGCTGGAATAATCTTCTCCATTTTGCAAGGATGCTTGATGGTATTGGAGAGGAAAGAATAATAGAGGTTACTGAACTTGTTGGGTTAAAGGAAAGAATTCATGATAAAGTAAAAACCTACTCGCTTGGGATGAGGCAGCGACTTGGAATCGCCCAAGCTCTTTTAGGTAACCCCAAAGTCTTGATCCTTGATGAACCCACAAATGGCTTGGACCCGGCTGGAATTCGAGAGATGAGGCAGTTCATACGTTTCCTGGCTGAACAAGAAGGGTTAAGTGTACTGGTTTCAAGTCATCTATTAAGTGAAATCCAGCTCTTATGTGATCGTGTTGCCATTATAACTAGAGGAACAATTATTAAAACGGACACAGTCCAGCATTTATTATCAAATCGGGAACAGGTCGAATGGCATATTCATCCTTTAGATAAAGGTAAGATGATTTTAGAAAAACTTACTAAAGTAGAAGTGAAGGATGATGGAACGCTATTGACAGAGTTTGATCAGACACAAATTGCAGAATGGAATAAACAGCTTGTTTATGAAGGTGTGGAAGTAACGGAAATGAATCGCAAACTGCCTGTTTTAGAAGAGCTTTTTCTTGAGCTTACAGGGGGTGTCACGATTGACTAAGCTAATTGAAAATGAAATGATGAAGCTTATTGCAAAAAAACGGTTGGTTGTGATTGCCCTTATTATTGGCGTTCTTGTAATTTTATTTACATATGCCCAATATAAAACGGTTCAAACTCAAAGAGACAAATTAGGGACTAGTGATTGGCGCACCATCCTTCAACAACAAATTATTGATACACAAAACCGCTTGAGCTCTAGCAGAATTTCAGCAGAATGGAAAAAGCAGCTGCAAATATCACTGCAACAACAGCAATATTATCTTAATCACAATATTAATCCTTCCGAGCCGGGGGCTCCAACATTTGTGAGGATGTTTCTAGAAAATTCAATAGATCTATTTATTCCATTAATGGTGATGGTGATAGCCAGCGACCTAGTATCATCTGAGTACAGTCTAGGATCCATTAAGCTGCTTTTGACTAGACCTATACGCAGATGGAAGGTCCTTTTAAGTAAATATATTACCCTTTGTTTAGCGATTTCATTAATCGTTTGTATTTCAGGTGTGCTTGCATACTTGTTTTCAGGAATCGTCTTTGGTTATAGGGGTTGGGAAGCTCCAATACTTACGGGTTTTTCTGTTACTGAATCAGGATTAAATACTTCAGCTGTTAAACTTCTAGCCACATGGCAGTATTTATTAATGGATTTTGGCCTGGTTTGGTTTGTTGCCATTGTAGTAGGGACGCTATCTTTCATGCTTTCGGTTTTGATTCGCAGTACAGCAGCAGGCATGGGAGTAATGCTCGCTTCTTTGATTTCTGGAGCGATCCTTAGCAATATGGTCTCATCATGGCATTCAGCCAAATATTTATTTATGGTCAATTTGCGATTAACTGATTATTTAAAGGGTACTGCACCACCAATTGAAGGAATGACCTTATCCTTTTCCCTTATTGTCCTATTGGTCTGGTGGGCAGCAGCCTTATTTGTTGCTTTCTTTTCCTTTACAAAAAAGGATGTGTATTAATTTTTTCAACCGTACTTTTTTAGGTACGGTTTTTTCGTGTCTAACGGAATAATTTTACCAACCATACTTTTTTAAGGTGAGGAAAAAATAAAAATGACCTATCCAGGTCAAAGAAGGGGGTTATGACATTGCAATCCAAGAAAGTTAAGATTGCGTTAACAGCCGTTTTTATGGCAGTTCTTACTGCCTGTGCCAATAATAATAATGATATAAGTGGTCCGAGAAATGTTTCGACAGGTGATTTAAAGCATCCTATTCAAAATAAAATTGTTACAAATCCCAATAGGAATCTAAACGTTGCTGATCGTAATGGATTTAATGTAAATCCAATGTTTACTGCAAATGAAATTCAACCTATGAATAATGGTTTTATAACCATTGACCCAAATTCCTATAGTACCGCAACACCCAGCCAACAATTTCCTCACACAAGACAAGTAACTAAGGGACAGTATTGGTATTACACGTTTGAACCTGGTATGACACAGCCTCAAACTGGTGCTAACACGCTGCCTGGACAAAATAGGATTACAACACCAGCGCCAAATGTGCAAACACCAGCAACACGGGTAACTCCGCCTACACAACGGCCTAATGCTGGTGCAACAACTGGGATTGGCCAAATGGCTCAACAGGTAATTGAACTGACTAATAATGAAAGAAGGAAAAATGGTCTGACTCCATTGAGTGCAGATACATCTTTAAGTAGGGTAGCCCAAACAAAAACCAACGATATGAATTCGAAACATTATTTTTCTCATACAAGTCCCACTTATGGTTCTCCATTTGACATGATGAGGGATTTTGGTGTTACCTATAAGTCGGCAGGGGAAAATATTGCAATGGGTCAGACAACAGCACAGCAAGTCGTAACATCCTGGATGAACAGTGAAGGACACCGAAAAAATATTTTAAGCCCAAATTACACCAATATTGGTGTCGGATACACATCAAATGGCAACTATTGGTCACAAATGTTTATTGGTAAGTGAGCAAAAAGGAACTATCCGAGACTAGGATAGTTCCTTTTAAGTATTACTTATCATACTTGATAATAAAATAGTTATTAACGTTTAGAATGCACATGGTTTACACTTAAAGTAAATAGATAAAGTGGGGAGAGAGGATCATGAGCTTTGTGATAAAAAAAATCGACCACGTACAACTTGCTGCACCTAAAGGCTGTGAACCGAAAGCAAGAGATTATTTTGGAGAGATTCTTGGTTTCCAGGAAATTGAGAAACCGGAAGAACTTAAAAAGCGTGGTGGCGTATGGTTTGAATTCGCTGGTTTTCAGATTCATATTGGGGTAGAAGAAAATTTTACTCCTGCAAAAAAAGCACATCCTGCCTTTGAAGTACAAAATTTAGATGGATTAAAAATTAAACTTATAGAAAAAAAGGTATCATACACTGAAGACAACAATTTGCCTGGTGCAAAACGCATTCATACAAAGGATCCATTTGGAAACAGACTTGAATTTCTAGAATGGGAATAGTCCAATCATCATTTAACATTCGAAAAAAAAAGCCCCTTCAAGCTTGAAGGGGTTCTTTTAAATCTCAACTTAGGGGAATTAAGATTTAGCAAGAAGAAAGGAAATATTTCAAAAGGATTAACAAGGGGGATATCTTGTTATCCAGGAAAACATTCCAACAGGAAGATTGGAGTTTTCACCCGCTTATGTGAAAACATTCACATAAGCTACAAGTACAGAATACAACATTGTTGTAAATTTCACAATATATTTTTACAAAAAATAAATATTTTTTTAAAATGCGGGAATATTAATTTCGTTCCATTTGGAAATGTTTGAGAAAAAAGGAGATGTTATATTTCATGGGAAAGAAATTAATTGGAATTTTATTGGGGCTATGTTTACTACTGCCAAGTATTGCAATGGCGAATGGAAATTCACTACAAGAAAAATGCAAGGGAACGAATATGGATTGTTATGAAAAAAGATCACATCATATGATGGATAAAAATTGGAAAGAAGAAATGAAAAAAAAGCAACAATTGCTTCTAGCTTTTGTAAACAAGTATACACCCGAAAAAAAGAAAGAATGGGAAGCAGTCATTAAGGATCGAAACAAATTAATCGAAAAATGGTCAAGCCCCCAGTATGCTGAAAAAAGAAAGCAATGGAAGAAAATAAAAATGGCCAAGATAGAGGAGCTTCACAAACAATATGAAGAGGGAAAAATTTCAAAAGAAGAATTTTTGAAAAAAGTACATAGTGGGAAAGAAATGGGTCAATGGAAAATATATCAGGAAATACAAACATCAGTAAAAAATCATGATGATAAAAAAACAGCTCAATTGTTGAATCAACTACTAGAACACTATAAGCAGAAGAATGAAATGATGAGGGCAGCATTAAAGAGTTAAGTTACGCCATTTTGTATGGCGTTTTTACATAAGGAGAATGGGAAATATCTGCAAAAAATGCAATTTAATTAGATAGTGTAAAGTAAAGTGTAACAGGGAAAAAATAAAACGAAGGCAAATAATTTGGGGGGATTATGATGGGCAGAAAAGGTTTAATGATGACAACTGTCGCATTAGGGACAGCTTATTTACTTCGTAATAAAGAATCACGTGATAAACTAAAGGGACAATTTCGAGATTTCGCCAGCAATATGGCAAGCAGGAGATAAGAAAGAAAAAAGGAGTGCGTAATGCACTCCTTAAAATTTTATTTCTTATTGAGATCAACATTTTCTGGATTAACTTCTTTTACTTTTATTTCTTCTTTTATTTCCTCTTTAATATCCACGGCCAAACCTTCAGTAGCTTTTTTAAATTCTCTAATGGATTTACCAAAAGCACGGCCAATCTCTGGAAGCTTATTTGGACCAAATATAACTAAGGCAACGATTAAAATTAAAATTAAACCAGGCATACCAATATTTGATAGCATCTTTAAACTCTCCCAGTATTTTGTTATCGATTAAGTCCATTATACCCTTGTTATCGAGTTTGTACTAGTTGAATATTGGATACTATAATCAAAAATATAAATTAGTTACTAAATATGACAAAAGAGCATCCCTTTACATCTGGATGCTCTTTTGTGGAGTTTTATTGTCATAGAAATCTTTAATGGCCTTGTCGACGTAAACCCAGCCTTTCCAGCCTATATGAATGGTATCTTTCATAAAATAAGGGTCATACTCATGGTTGGAAAAATCGGCAATTGGGTAACCCTCTGCTTGTACTTGCTCTTTGATTCGTTTGTAGTAGGATGTGCGTCCTTGCTTTGTAAAACCGGTGTAATCATACCATGGTCCGTTTACTGGGACAGATATGAATAATGGCTTTGCTCCGGATTGTTTTAGCAGGTCTAAGACTAGCTGAAAATCATAATATTCAACGGAACGCCCATAGGAAGCCCCTCTTTTGTATCCTTTCAAGGAAGGCACTTTTTTCTTCATTTTATTATATTGAGAGTTAATCACTAAAAATCGGTTATTTGTAGCCTGGCGGGCACCTTCCTGGGCTGCTAACTGCTGAAGCTGTGTCCAACTCTTATTTTTAACTGTTTGTTTTATCTCACGGGACCTGCTTGTTCCACCAATTATAGAGTAATATAAATCCTTTTTCTCGAGGATTCCTCTATATGCATATGCTAATGGTTTTACGAGTAAAGCTTTTCTTTTTACCCAAGGATCATTTGAAATCTCGCCAAGATACAAGGTCTTAAGTAGCTGGTCATCTCTAACTGGCACAAAGTGAAGTAAGCGCTTAATAGCGTCCTTTTTTACAACTGGATTAATTTTATTATTAAGTGCTAAATCATATCCCTGCAAGGAGGAGTAGTTGGGTACAAAATGCGACTCATCTGCCCCTCTTGGCTGAAACCATTGTGGAGAAAGAACAAAAACAAGCTTTTTCCCTTTTAATTGGTCGGTATGTTCCGCAAGGTTAAGAAAATGAATGATGGAAATGGTCCCACCTCGACCAACTAAAAAGGGAACAAATCCATCGTAATTTTCTTGAAAATAATTTGAAGGATGAAATGCATCCAGCCTTGCCAGCTCTGATGATCCATATATCGGTAAATAGCGATTATTCTCTAGCATTTTAGACTGAATATATTTACCCTGAAACATAACTGGATTCAGTTCTGTTGCAGCTTGACTAACCCTACTTTTTGGAATTAGACTTTCAATCCAACTATTGGGAATAAGAATGACCAATAGTAATGCGAGAAAAGCACAAATGATTGGTGAAAATAACGCCTTTTTGGTCATCTAAAATCAGCCAGCTGTTTTGCAATATTTTTTGGTGTATTCCAAGTATCACGGTCAAATTCAGTTATTGGTACAGTAATTCCAAAGCGTTCTTCAATTTGAACAAGCATTTCAACTGTTCCAAATGAATCAAGCAAACCAGTGTTAAACAAATCGATATTAGGATCTTCCTTCACAACATCATCCTGACAAATTTCCGCTAATAGTTCAATAACTTGATTTTCAAATTCCATGTTTTCCATACTCCCTTTTTGATAATTAATGAATTAAATGGCCTGAAAAAATTAAAAAGCCAAAACAAATAAAATGGAACGTAATGATGATCGCGACAACTTTGGTAAATTTATTGTCTTTCCACCATTTATGCTTTTTATTAAATTGCTCAAATGAGTTATATAAAACCATTATAACAGCATGGTAAATACCATATAAGATATATTGAATTGCGAGTCCATGCCAGAAACCCATCAATAAGAAAAGTAAAATATAACCTAAGTTTGAGCTCAGATTTCGATTTTTAATCCATTTTTTCTTTGTAACCCAAAAGATAAAACGCATATAAACATAATCTCTAAACCAAAAGGAAAGCGATAAATGCCAACGATTCCAGAAATCTTTAATATTCCGACTGATAAATGGTTTATTAAAGTTCTCTGGAGATTTAATTCCCATTATATAGCTGACACCGATTGCAAAAGCACTATATCCGGCAAAGTCAAAGAATAAATATAGGCTATAGCCATACATATAATAAAGCTGTTCTTGAAAAGCGTTATTAGTTATATTCGGTAAATTTATGATAAAATAGTGATTTATCGAAAAGCCAATAATGTACTTGTATAAGAAACCAATGAAGATTTTGTTAATCCCATCATATAGAAGAATTTTATATTGTTCTTTTGAAATCTCAGCTTTTAAATCCTTTTCAAACCTCCGATATCGATCAATTGGACCAGAAGAAATGGTTGGAAAGAAAAGAATAAAATAGAGCAGTTGAACAATAGGAATTTTATTTTTGATTAAGCCGTCCCTAGTTTCCATAATCATTTGGGTCCCTTTAAATGTTAAATAAGAAATCCCCAAGAAACCTATTAAATGAAGATGGAATAAAAAGGGTGAAAGTTTTGATATTGTCAATGGAAGAATCGATAGGATGACGGCTAAACAGAAAATGAATGTACTGTTTGCTTTCCTCCGATAGACCCAATAGCCCTTTATTAAAAGTACCTGCCAAATGGTAAATAGGATGAGAGTTATGGCCTCATTCCAAAAAGACCCAAAAATGAGTGCTAATACGATAACAGAAATAACGATGTTATAAACATAGAATCTTTTTTCTTTTAAACCCAAGATCACGGTAGGAGCTAAAAGAATTGCAATGATAATAAAAAACGAAAATGATCCGTATGGTGTCATGCTAATACCTTTTCCTTGATATGTTTACGATCAATCTTACCATTAGGCGTCATTGGCAATTCTTCTTGATAAATAAATTTCCTTGGAATCATATACGCAGGAAGTTTTTCTCCAAGCTCCTTTTTAATCGCACTCGTTAGCTGGTATTCTTTTTCAAATTCATGCTTTGCAGGAACAATTGCAGCAGTTAAATATTCAATTTTATCATTTTGATAAATTGGTACAATAACCGCTGATTTTACATATTTTGACTCAGAAATATGATGTTCTATTTCTTCTAGTTCCATTCGATAGCCATGCAGCTTAATTTGGAAATCCATTCTGCCTTTATAGAAAAGAAGATTATTTTCCATATATCCTGCGTCCCCAGTACGGTAAGCCATTTCTCCATCACGGGTAAAAAATACCTTTTCTGTTAATCCCGACTCACCTAAATAACCTTTACTTACACTTGGTCCAACAATGATAATTTCACCTTTTTCTTCTTCTGCCGTCTCACTCCCATTTTCATCCAGCAGTAAAAGCTTTGTATCCTTTTTCGGACTTCCTACAGGAAGACTTTGGTATTGATTTAGAATGTCTCTCGTAATTTCTACGGATGTGACCGCCACTGTTGCTTCTGTTGGGCCATACGTATTAAAGACTTTTGCATTTGGAAACCGTTCCAATAATTGTCGGGAGATTGGTACAGGTAATATCTCCCCACAAAATAAAAAGCATGTTAATTCTGGCAATAACCCATCATTAAATGAAGGATCCATTAAGCACATTTGGACAAACGATGGTGTGGATGTCCAGATCTGCGTCTTGGATTTTTGTAAAGCTTCAAAAAGAATTTTAGGGCGTGCAATCATTTCTTTTGTTATGGCAAAGATACTGCCCCCTGTAGCAAGAGCAGGGTAAAGATCCATTACCGATAAGTCAAACGAAAATGGTGCTTGGTTTAAAAAACATAGTTGACCATTTATTGGAAAATCTTCTGTCATCCAATTAACAAAGCTTTGCAAATTATTTGCTGAAATTTGTACACCCTTTGGATTTCCTGTACTTCCAGAAGTATAAATAATATAAAAATTGTCATCCTCGGAAACCCAATTTGTTGCTTCTACCTTATCAACTTCAACATTGGCTGATACTATTTGGTTAAATTCAACGATTTTTGCTGATGGAAGGTTAATTTCCAATGGCGTTCCAGATACATTAATCATTAATTCAGATTGTGAACTTTTGCTTATTCTATCGATTCTTTCTAAAGGTATAGAAGTATCGATTGGAATATAAGGATGTCCTGATTTAACACACCCTAAAAAAGAAACAATCATTTCAGGCTCCATATGACCATAAACCATAATGGCTGAATCTTTTGGTAAACGTTTTGTCAAAATCCAGTTTGCAACATGTTCTGATTGCTGCCATAGCTCTTTATAGTTAATCTCTCTGTTAGGTGATATAAATGCAGGTGTGTCTGGATGTGAAATAGAAAAATCATGTATTGAATGTAGCAATTTCATTTAGAGGATACCTCCATTTTAGAATTCATTATAAATATAGTTACCGGCATTAGCGTCGTTAAACCCGTACATAAAAAATAGTAATAAAAGAATGGCAAGGTAAAAGAGGAAACGCGCAGTCCAATTTACTTTTTGGTTATTATAAAAGTTTTTTATTTTCTGCAACACGAATGAATCACCTCAGATATTAACGTCTTTAAGATTTTAATTACGTTAGTGGTATAAAATCCCTATATAGAATTCACTCAGATAATCATAATGCTGTTTTAACTAGGTTGCATTAAAATTTAATGAGAAAGAGATTAAAAATTAGATAATACAAGTTGAAAAACAAAACATTCTATACATGTGATATTAAATGTTCTTTAATGAGAAAATGGCAATTTTACCTATATAAGGATAAACTAGGAGATGGCTTTTGGGAAGTATTTTTAAAAAAATTGGTGAAAATTTTTCGTTTTTGTAGAACTTTTACTTATGGTATTTAGTCTTTTCAATATCCAGCTTAATTATGAACTGACTTACGGGCAGGGGCTGAAAAAATGTGGATAATGATTTACACGAAATAATTTTAGCAGCAAAAAGGGGGGACCAAAATGCATTTCGTCATTTGGTTACTTCCTATAAAGGTGTTGTATACCGACATGCTTTTGCACTTTTGAACGATCGAATGGAAGCAGAGGATGTAACCCAGGAGGCATTTGTAAAGGTTTATTATTCGTTAGCTAAACTAGAAAATGAATATGCATTTGTTTCGTGGTTAACAAGGGTTGTCACCAATCTTTGTTATGACAAAAATAAAAAACTTAGTAAGAAAAAAATGATAGTATCTGATGAACTTAACGAAAGTTTAGTAACACAAAGAGGGCCAACCCTAATTGAAAGCACGATTACAAAAATGAGTTTGCAGGATGCGATGGAGAAAATCCCAATTGACCAAAGAAATGTCATCATTTTAAGAGAGCTACAAGGTTATTCCTATGCTGAAATTAGTAAGATTTTACATATCCCATTAGGTACTGTTAAATCGAGGATCAATGCTGCACGTGAAAATTTAAAGAAGGAACTTCAAAAGGGGTGATAGCAATGTCTGATCATATTGAGAATTTATTATCCGAATACATGGATGATGAATTAAATGAAGAGGAAAAACAAATAATCGAAAAACACCTGGCGGTTTGTTCGGACTGTAATCATCGTTTCCATGAATTAAGATCACTTAGGAAGCAACTACTTGCTGCCTATTTGCCAATAGAGATACCAAGCATGATAGAAGAAATAGTAATCGAAAAAATTCAACTAGCTTCTATTAAGAAATCGACAGGAGCATTAAATCTGCTTGCATTTTTGACCTTGTTTGCATTTGGAATCATGCTTATGGTTACTGCAAGTCCTATTCTTACCATTGGTTTGCCGATCTTTCATTCGGTGTATAGTATTGCTCGAGGATTGATTTATGCTGTTCCATCGATTATCTCAGCTCTCCCATATGTGGTAGAGGTTATCATTGCACTGATTTTTTGCTTTATTATATTTGCAATTCTGACCTTAAGGTATCTGGTCCATACGATGGGAAAAACAGTCAGGGCGGAGGATATCTGATGTATAATCGAAAGCTTTTTATGAGTGTACTTATGATGTTGTTACTGGCAATTATTTTTGTGAATCCCGCTTATGCGATGGATAAAAATATCCTCAATGAGAAAAAAACAGTCATGCCACCCAAGGAAAAAGTAGACAATATTATTGTTATTGGCCACGATATAGATATTAAAGGGAAGGTTGATGTGTCGGCGATTGTTATAAACGGCAATATGCGAATTTCTAAAACCGCCAAGATCAATGGAATTGTTATTGTCTTAAATGGGAATGTGCACCAAGAACAAGGATCTTATGTAAAAGAAAATATATTAGCCTTAAAATTTACGAATGATGCACTAAACCATTTACTTGTGGGAGCTGCATTGCTGCTAACGAGTTGGATACTACGTTTTGTTCTTAGTGTCATTTTTGTTCTCCTGACGGTTTTGACAGGACTTCTTTTAAAAAATAGAACTGAGCAAGGGATCCCAATGTTTAAGCAGCAAACAGGTAAAGTTTTTCTGGTAGGGATCATTACCTGCTTTGTGCTCCTTGCTATTATGTTGCTGTTAATTATTACGATTATAGGAATTCCAATCGCCATTATCCTAGCGATTCCACCGCTCCTTGCTTTTTTAATCGGTTTATCCATCATCAGCCGATATCTCGGCGAAAAGCTGTTCTCAAACAGTTATACAGCTGGATGGATTAAAGTATTTGCAGGTTCCTTCCTTTTAATATCAGTATTTAATTTTCCGTTTTTTGGCGGGATTGCCTTACTCTGTGTCTTTTGGTTTTCAAATGGATTACTCGTTTTATGGTTTATAAACAAACTAGGAAGAAAAAGAAAGAAATAATTAAGCTGTGAACAAATAAAAAACCAGGCATTTTGCCTGGTTTTTTAGCTAAGTAGGAAAATATAAATTTTTTCAAAATTTATACTTTCCTATGTCGCACGACGGACAGGATGTCCTAGTCAGGTGAGTGCCACAGGACGTGGCGCTCTACGAGCCTGGCAAGTGCAACTACGCCTCTGTCTTCGCCCTTATAGGGGCTCGCCAATCGGCGAGTTTTCTTTATCGTACCATTTCCGATTGTACGTAATGATATAACAGTTTTGCCGTATTTTCGATCGAATCTCGGTGGGTTCGTTCAAAAGCATGTGAAGCATCGATTCCAGGTCCAATTAAACCATGAACTATATCATGTCCTGAACGAATAGCAGCAGATGCATCAGAGCCATAGTAGGGATAAATGTCTAATTTATATGGGATGTTATGATCGAGTGCAAGCTTCATTAATCTCTTTCTTAGGCCATAATGATAAGGACCGCTGGCATCCTTTACACAGATTGAAACCGTATATTCATCCGTTGCTTGTCCATCACCAATCGCTCCCATATCCACAGCTAAATATTCCACGGTTTCAGGGGGGATATTCGAATTCCCGCCATAACCAATTTCTTCATTGTTTGAAATAAGAAAATGAGTGGTGTAAGGAAGAGAGAGATTTTCTTCCTTTAAATGTTTCATTAGTTGCAAAAGAATACCAACGCTTGCTTTATCATCTAAATGACGCGATTTAATAAAACCAGATCCCGTTAACTCCACTCGAGGATTAAAGGAAATGAAATCACCAATTTCAATACCAAGCTTTCTAACGTCTTCAGCATTATGTACTTTTTCATCAATCCTTACTTCCATGTTTTCTTGGTTTCGTTCGACTTTATCTGAATCTTTATATACATGTACGGAGGTTTGGTGCAAAAGAATCGTTCCTGAATACTCTTTCCCTGAATTTGTTTCAATTTGACAATATTCGCCTTCAATCGAGTTATATTTGAAGCCTCCAATTAGATCAATTTTCAACCTTCCATTTATTTTTATTTCTTTTACCATTGCTCCCAGTGTATCCACATGTGCAGTGAGCAAACGGCTCTTACTTGTGTTTTTTCCATCAATAGTTGCCAATAATCCCCCTTTTAAGGTTCTTTTTGTAGGGACATTAATGTTATGAAGAAACCTTTCTACAAAAGAAATTGCCTCATTTGTGTTTCCTGTGGGGCTTGGAATTGAAGTTAATTTCGCAATTAATTCAACAGTATCTGCTGTATTTAGATAGGCCAAGTGTTATTCTCCTTTCAATTTTATTTAAACCATCCTTTTTTTTTAAACCAAAGAGACATCCAGGCGCCAATAAAGAACATTAAGAAAAGAGCCCCGTAGTATCCATACTTCCAAGTTAATTCAGGCATATAATGAAAGTTCATTCCATAAACTCCAGCAATAAAGGTTAAAGGCATAAAAATGGTTGTTATTACAGTTAAAACCTTCATTACATGGTTTGATTCATGAGAATTTATTGAAATATAACTATCTCGGATGTCTTGGGTTAACTCACGATTTGCCTCAATTATTTCTGTTAATTTAAGTAAATGATCATGAATATCCGAAAAATATTCTTTTCGTTCCTGAAGGTCTTCAAGTCGCTGTGAATTGAGTATTCTGTATACTAAATCACGCATGGGAGTGATGGTATGCCTTAATGATAGAAGTTCATGTCTTGTATCAAATAAATCTTCAAGAAGCACCTCCATTGTTCTTCCCTTTGAATTCTCATCAAGTTCACTTAATGTGTCCTCAATTTTATAAACTAATGGAAAATAATTATCAACCATTTTGTCGAGAATATAATAGAAAATGTGAGCAGGGTTCCAATCTTTCGAGTCGGGAGCATCTTTTAAACGATCCCAAACTTCATTAATTTCAATCGAGGGATGATGATGATAGCTAACTAAATATTCTCTCCCAAGGAAGAAATCTACTTCCTCTTTTTTCATCGTTTCTGGATTTAATGCCTGTGTTACAAAAAATGTATTGGCTGCATAGTAATCAAGTTTAGGTCTTTGTAACGTGTAAATGCAATCTTCAACAGCTAATGGATGAAACCTAAGTGGCATCAATAATTGATTCGTTTCTTCTGGCGTCGCTTGGCTAAAATCGATCCAATACCAATGATAGTTTCCCGAATTTAAATCTTCAAGTTTTATGTCTGTTTCAAGTTTCTTTTCATAACTTAATGCAATCGTTCTTATCATTGCTTCTCCTTTGGATGCCCAACGGGTTATGAAATTACCTACACTACCAACAGCATTTCCACAAATAGATAAAAATATTGATAAAGGAAAAAGATAAAAAGAGACACCCGAATATGGATGCCTCTTGAAAAAATTAAGAAGATGGAGTTGTTTCTTTTGTTCGCATTGCTTGTGGAATATACACACAGAATGGTTCACTTTCCATATAGTCCCCAGTGAGTGCGTAGGTCCGAGAACGGGATCCGCCGCAAATTTTGTTATATTCACAAACTCCGCATTTCCCTTTGTAATTATCTGGCTGACGAATATCCTTGAGAACTTTTGATTCACGGTAAATCTCTGCTAAAGGTGTTTCACGAACGTTTCCAACGACAATTGGCAGTAATCCGCTAGGCATTACATCTCCAGTATGGGAAACGAAAATAAACCCGTTTCCATCATTTACCCCTTTAGGAGCACGCTTTAAACCGTCATGCATTGAGGCAAAGTCGGTTGTAATGGAATCTTCGTAATGAATTTCACCTTTTTCAATCAGGTGTTCACGTGATTTTTGCTGTAAGACAACCCTGCGGTAATGCTGTGCAGCAGTTGTTTTGATGTCATATGGCGCAGTTTTACTTAGCTCATAAAGCCATCGGAACACTTTTTCATGTTCAGCAGGGGTAATGCAGGCATCTAATTGTCCTCTTCCAGTTGGAACTAATAAAAAGATATACCACATAACAGCGCCTAGCTCTTCCACTAATTTTGCCATTTCTTCAAGATGATCATAATTGTAACGTGAAATAACGGTGTTGATTTGCAATGGCATATCTAATTCGTTAAGATATTTAATTTTTTCAACTGTCAGGTCAAAGGATCCTGGAGTACCTCGGAAAAAGTCATGAATTTCCGTGTAGGTCCGTCTAAGCTAAAGCCCCATCGGGAGAGACCGACATCTTTTGCAAGCTGCATTTTTTCTTTTGTTACGTTTGCTGTTGCACTTGGAACCATAGAAACGCGCATGCCTTTCTTCACTGCATAATCTGCAAGTTCGAAAAGATCATCTCTCATCATACAATCTCCGCCTGTAAAAACTAGCATTGGATTGTTCATATCATAAATGTCATCAATAAGCTTAATGCCTTCTTTATGCGTTAACTCCCGAGGGTCCGGGTAAGTTGTGCGTCTGCGCGGCAGTGAACACATTTAAGCTGGCACGCTCTTGTTACTTCCCAAATTACAATAAATGGGTTTTTATCATAGTCTATTTCTTTACCGATACCATGTGGATGTCCCATTCCATGCGGATGCCCTGTACCATGTGGATGTCCCATTCCATGCATTTTCATCACCAAGCTTCATAGTTTTTTAAAAGCATTTCTGACAATACTACTATATTAATCATGCTTCTAGATTTAATTATAGTTTTGTTGTTTCTCAGTGCATAAGAGGTTTGTTACAATATTTCTACATTCCCATGTCAAATTAAGCAACTAAGATCTGGGAATTAACGACTATCAATGATTGTTACTATTTTTTGAACACGGAAATATTAAAAATAGATTACGAGAATGTTACAAAGTGTAAGGGAAAAGAATTGAAAAGAAATTCAAACCCTATTGATGAAGGGATGGGAACTTTTCTATTGTTTGTAATATAAAGTGCTCTCACTCCCATTCAAGGGAATTATTGACTAACGGTCCATAATTTATCTGTATTTTTCATGAATTGGCATCCTCTATGATGGATGTATAAACAACCAAAAGGGGCGTGCATCATGAAAAAACTTCTAATGACGGCAGCAATGGCGACTGGATTAATCCTCACTGCTTTTGGGGCTTCTGCAAGTGCAGATGGAAATACGTATACAGTACAATCTGGAGACAGCTTATGGAAAATCTCGCAATCCAATCATGTTACAGTCAACCAATTAAAAACATGGAATCAATTATCCTCCGACACAATCTATGTTAATCAAAATCTATTAATTGTTCCTCCGGCTTCTGCACCGGCTTCAGCAGTTACCACTAAGGAAACAGTAAGTTATACAGTTAAGGCCGGAGACACTCTTTATGCATTAGCAAAAACATTTGGGACAACCGTAAGTGATATAAAAAGCATAAACGGCTTAACAGCTGACCTAATTCAAATTGGCCAACAATTAAAAATTCCAACTACTCTAGCAACAACAACTGCACCAGTAGTTACAGTACCATCAGTTTCAAAGGCTCAGGCTGTGATTGATGAAGCAAAAAAATACATTGGTGTTTCATATCTTTGGGGTGGAAGTACTCCAGCAGGGTTTGATTGTAGTGGGTTGGTAAATTATGTGTTTAATAAAGTGGGAGTTTCAGTTCCAAGAACGGTGGCGACTCTTTGGGTGGCAGAAAAACCAGTTAGTGCACCAAATCCGGGTGACCTTGTCTTTTTTGACATAAATCAAACGGGAACCGCAACACATGTAGGTATTTATACCGGAGATAATAAATTTATTCATGCTGGTTCGACAGGTGTAACAATTTCCGATATGACCTTAACCTATTGGAAGACAAGATATATGGGAGCTAAGACAGCATTATAGATATTTGAATAATTTGAAAGAATAAATATACATGACCAAAAAAGAAAGACCAGGCAATTTGCCCGCTTTTTCTTATTTATTATTGGACTTGACTTGCACATTGTTGTACCATAATAACTTTGTCAAAAAAACTTTTTAACATCAACCAACGTGCGGGATAGGTCGTAATATAATCTTCGATAATTTGCGGAGAATACATCATTAAACAATCTAATTGTTTTCTTTTTGATTTTAAATCATAGTATAGGGCATGCGGAATTGTATAATGATCATGAAGCTGGTAAGGATTTAACTTTGTTACTTTTATTTTTTGTTCCTGAATATAAGTTGTTAATGCCTCTTTTTGTATTTGAATACTATCTTGTAGGGTTAATCCATTTAGCTTTACTTTTTCATTGATTAGGTAAATTCCATTCATAAAGATCCTCCAAACAAAAATGATTTTAGTATCTTTATGGACAGAGCTGATTCATTATATACTTGTTTTATATAGAGGAGGACATATCAAAGTACATAGTATTCTTGGTATCTGGGCTTTTCTTTATAAAAAAAGACCCAGCACGGGCTGGGCGTTATTAAATCTTTATGATGGTTAGGAGGAGGTCCTCTAGGAACCTGTCCTAATCATATCTAAAAACAATGAACAATCTATGAACGAAAAATTAATTGTTTTTGAAAGTGCAATGAATTTTGGCAAATTTATGATTTAATTATTAAAGAGTCTGGTTTTTGACCCAAGCCCTTTTGTAAACCACAGACCCATTAGGAAGCTTAGTGAGCCGAATAAAATTAAAATAAATCCTAGAAAGTGCATATGTTCTGCAGTAAATGCATCTCCGAATACAAGTCCCAGAACAATCGATGATAAAATGGAACCAAAATATCGGCAGGTTTGGAATAAGCCAGATGTTGTTCCGATCATTCCTGGCTGGACTTTCTTTAACCATAGCAGCTTGAAGGACAACATTTAGGATTCCATAACTCATTCCTAAAAGAATTAAAATGAACCCCATTCCAAAGATAGGAGCATGGACAAAAAAAAGCGTAAAGAGTATTCCTCCGATCACTAATAGCAAGGAACCTGCGTTAATCGGCTGGTTTGCGCCAATTTTGTCGATCCATTTTCCTGTTATAGGTGATATTAATACACTTGCACCAGACATAAATAGCATAAATAATCCACTAGCTTTAACACTGAATTGTAATTCGTCCTGAAAATAACTGGGAAGACCAAAAAATAAACAGTAGAAAAAAATATTCAGGCAGATAAATTGCAAATAAACCCATGAAAGCCTTGGCTCTGAGCGGAATAAGCGGATATCGATAAAAGGCTCACTCTCTTTTAATTCCCACCAAATAAATATGGAAAGTAGAACAATTCCCGCTACTCCTGAAATAAAATGAATATTCGTTTTAAATGAAAGTAAAAACCATAAAAGAAAAACAATTCCAGCAGAAAACAGTGCAATTCCAATCAAGTCTATATGTGAAAGTATTTCTTTTAATTGGCTTTTTTCTTTCTTTTGATCATTCGGGAATAAGAACCATCCAAGTATGAAGCTAATAATTAAGAAAGGAAAATTGATCCAAAAAATAGCTGGCCAATCACCCCAAACAATTAAAAATCCTCCTGCAGTTGGGCCGAGTGATGTCATCGCAGAAGCAAAAATCGCTAACACTGCTAATGCTGATGCTTGACGATCACGAATATGATTTCTTATTAAGGTTACCCCTGACGGGTAGATGGCGCTGCTGCCTATGGATTGAATTAACCTCATCATGATGAGCATGAAAAATGACGTCGACAGCGGTGCACCAATTGCTGAAATTGCAACGAGGATTAACCCGACTAAGTAAGTTTTTTTGCTGCCAATTAAATCGCCAATTTTGCCTGTAACAGGCTGAGCAACGGCGCTAGCTAAATAAAATGATGAGATTAACCATGAAACGGTTGTAAAGGACAGATGAAAATCCTTTTGAATACTATGTAAAGCCAAAGAAATCATCGAAGAATTCAGAGGATTTAACATTGTTCCTGTTGCTACCGCTGTTAAAAATAAAGTTCGATTTGATTTCATTTCTTTTCCTTCCCAATGCTGTCTTTCCTATTCGTTCAATTGAGATAAGAATTCCTCAGTAGTCCTTAGTTTACCAATCCGTGGAAAAATAAACCGAATCGATGCTTCATGGGCTTCCTGTGTGAAGGTGGTCATTGCATCTGTTATAAAGATTTGATTGTATCCATATTGGTACGCTTCTCTTGCTGTGCTTTCAACCCCAATATTGGTGGCAATTCCACATAATACGATTGTATCAATCCCACGACGGCGAAGCTGGAGATTTAAATCAGTGCCAAAAAAGGCTCCCCATTGCCGTTTTGTGACCACATAATCCTTTTCGGATACCCTAAGCTCAGGAATAAGTTCGTCCCAGCCAAGAGGCCGATTGACAGCTGGGGTGTCAGTTGGGTCAACCAGAGGATGTAAACTTTCCTTGCCATCTAAAAAACTGACTCGAACAAAACTAATAAAACCATTATTTCTACGGAACAAATCAACAAGTTTTACAGCATTATCTACAACTTCTTTGCCACCAGGTGCGGCGACAATTCCTTTTTGTAAATCAATAAGAACTAAAGCCGTTTTTTTGAAATCAATATGTAAGTTGTCCATTTGAAGTCCTCCTAAATGTCTTTCACATTTACTTCTGTATCTTACCTCTATTGGTTTTGATAAGGCAAATTTCAACTATATGGATAAATCAATGCTATTTAGCACTAACGAAAGAGGGATTTGAAAGGTTATGACACCGGACATAAAAATTATCATTCTAGAATAAGAATCATGATGAATATATATAAATTAGAGTCTTTTTTTAGTTAAAAATGGGAGGCGTCTAATGGAAGATATTTATTCCATTCTTGATTTGATTGACCGTCCGGGTGGGAAGGTTTTAGCGACAATTATCGATGTTGAAGGGTCAGCCTATAAAAAAGAAGGTTCATCCATGATTTTTTTTGAAGATGGAACAAGATTCGGGACGATTAGTGCAGGTTGTCTTGAAGAGGACCTTGCATTAAAAGCGGCAGAGGTTTTAAAGAAAGGGACGGTTACCACTGTACATTATGATATGAGTGATGAAGATGATTTATCCTGGGGGCAGGGTGCAGGCTGTAACGGAATAATTTCCATTCTTCTGGAATCAATCGATGAGAGATTAAAAACAGATTTACAAAAATTAAAAAGGTATCTCAGTTTTAATATTCCCGTTTTGGTTTTTAAAAAAATGGGGGATTTAGGAGAATACTTGTTTCTGCCACGTCATGGCGAGCCGTTTGGCTGGTGGGAGGGTGAATTCCCAGAGGAATATTATGAAGCAAGAAGCGGAATGTTTCAGGATCAGCCTATATTTCAACATCTTTACCGTCCAAAACCACGTTTAATTATATTTGGTGCTGGACCCGATGTAAAACCACTTGTTTCGTATGCAGCCAATATTGGTTTTTCTGTTATCCTTTGTGATTGGCGGGAGGAATTTTGCAGTAAAAAGAATTTCCCCGAGGCAGATCGGTTTATCGTTGGATTTCCAAAAGAAATTCTTAAAAACCTAAGGTTCTTGCCAACCGATTTCGTGATTATCATTTCTCACCATTTTCAGCGTGACCAGGAAATCCTTTTGAATCTTCCTGTAAAAAAAATTGGCTATATTGGTGTATTAGGACCAAATGAGCGAACAAAAAGACTTTTACGGGACCATGAAATACCAGAATGGGTACACTCACCAGTTGGTATACCTATTGGGGCAAAGGGCCCGGAAGAAATTGCAATCAGTGTTGTAGCTGAATTAATTATGGTGTGGAGAAAAACAGTCCGTCGAAATGTTGAAAAAGCGTGGACAGCCCAAAAATAATTTGGAGGACAAAGGAGGGGCGGGTCTAGTGCTTCCATTTGATTTTGATTATTATAAACCAGCTACTTTGCAGGAAGCAATTGAGCTTTATTTGTCATTACATCAGCAGGGGAAACAGCCAAAGTTTTTTTTAGGAGGAACAGAACTGATCACATTAGGCAGAATTGATCTTCTCTATACCGAAGCGGCAATTGATTTAAAGAATATTCCTGAGGCACATGTTATTCATGTTACGGATAATCAGCTTATCCTTGGCAGCGCCCTGACCTTAACTAAGATAGAAGAAGCTAATATATATCCACTTTTGACAAAGACCGTAAGAGAAGTGGCTGATCATACAGCTAGAGGAAAAATCACACTTGGCGGTAATATTTGTGCGCAAATCTTTTATCGGGAGGCTGTTTTACCATTTCTGCTGGCAGATAGTCAAGTTATACTTGCGGGACCTGAGGGAATAAGGAATGTGCCAATTAATGATATTTTTCATGAGGAACTAAAACTTAATCCAGGAGAAGTACTAGTACAATTGGTTACGGATATGCAAGCGATTGAGGCTCCCTATATTAGTATTAAACGTCGCCAACAGTGGGAAACAGGTTATCCGCTTATTACCATTGCTGGATTAGCAATCAACAATAGAATCCGTATTGCCATTAGCGGGCTTTGTCCATTCCCATTTCGCTCGCTGGAGGTAGAAGGGTT
The DNA here is from genome assembly GCF_030915385.1 of Neobacillus sp. PS3-12. Lineage (GTDB taxonomy): Bacteria > Bacillota > Bacilli > Bacillales > Cytobacillaceae > JAEVLT01. The sequence goes on from NZ_CP133268.1 coordinate 5,237,486, forward strand.
GTTAAACAATCGGCAAATTTCAATGGAAGAAAGGATTGGAAAGGCAATTGAAATATTACCACAGCCAATTCTTGATGATGTAGAAGGTTCAGCAGACTATAGGCTTTTTGTATTGAAACATTTAATGTTTGACGTGATGAACGTACTAGGGAGTGGTTAATTTTGATTTCACATACAATAGATTTAAATATTAATGATGAAATTCGAAGTGTGACAGTACGTTCAGGAGATACCTTGTTAATGGTTTTACGCGGAAGGTTAGGATTGACAGGGGCAAAACCTGGTTGTTTAAATGGTGATTGTGGTGCTTGTACAGTAAATACCGATGGCTGGCCAATGAAATCCTGCTTAATGCTGGCTGTAGAGGCAGTGGGGAAAAAAATTACGACGATTGAGGGCCTGAAAAATACAGCTATTCAACGTGAATTTGTTGACCATTTTGCTTTTCAATGTGGTTATTGTACCCCAGGATTTATCATGAATTGCCACTCTTTAATAAGGCAGCATCCAAATGCAGATGACAAGACAATTAAGGAGTGGCTGGAGTCCAATATATGCCGCTGTACAGGTTACAAGGAAATTGAAGCGGCTGTAAAATCAGTATTGAAAAAGAATAAATAGTAAATGTTTACTAATAAAAATAGGCCGAACAAGGTTCAGCCTATTTTTAATGCGATTTCCCCCTTAATTCGAAGTACTTATCTAGCACTCTCCGTCCAATCTTGACATTAATTCGATTGTCCTTTTCTCCTTGAAAGGCCCAAGGTACTAGTACCGCCATCGCTACTTCAGGTTTGTTGCTTGGAGCATAACCTACCAAACTAAGATTCATGACAGGCGGGGGCTCTTTACCGAATTTATTTCTTTGTGGTCCATCATAAAAGGCCTGAGCTGTTCCAGTTTTTCCTGCGGGAGAATAGGTTGTATCTTTGAAATATTCAAACGCCGTACCGCCAGGCTCTTGCATGACTTTTTTAAATCCAAGGTGCACCCGATCTAACCATTCTCTTTTTACATCAATACTGTTAAGGACAGTTGGATGTATTTCTTTAAGAACTCCTCCGATTTTGTCTGTTCCATCTTGAGGTTCCCGTAACTGTTTTACCAAAAATGGCTTCATCCTATACCCGCCATTTGCGATCGTAGAAACATATTGAGCCAACTGCATGGCTGAATAGGTATCATACTGCCCGATAACAAGATCGAGCATAAACCCAGGAAGGTTACTGGTACCTTTTAAACCACTTTGTTCATTTGGAAGATCAATCCCTGTACGTGTGCCAAGTCCAAATGCAGCAAAGTGATTTCTTATTTTTTCCATGGCATTGGGATCTCCAAGTTTCAGAGGTTTGTTAAATTCATAGCAGCCTTTTGCTACTCTGATGGCAGTATGGAACATATAAACATTTGATGACTTTTTTAGAGCGTTAATATCATTAATAGTACCTAGGTAAGTATAAGATTTTTTTAACGGAGTCCCTTTAATTTTTAAACCTCGATCATCAAAAACAGTTCCTGGTAAAATTGCTCCTGTCTTATATCCTGTTAACACAGTAGCACCTTTGACAGTAGAACCAACATTATAGGTTGTTGTAAATGTTCCTAGAGCGTCATCACTCATTTCAGTTTGTCCAGTTTGTTTATTCCGTTCTATTCTTTTTCCAGCCATTGTTAATATTTCACCGGTGTGTGGATCCATTAAGACAACATAAGCCCGATCAAGAAGGGTTGTTCTAGGGAACTTTTTTGCCGCCCACATTTCTTCTTCGATAATTTTTTCAACAGCCATTTGTAAATCCATATCAATGCTAAGGACAAGATCTTTACCCCTATTTCCATCAGATATTACTTGAGATGCAATAACATTTCCACTAGCATCGGTTAAATTTCTTATTTTTGATTGATGACCATGTAAAACATCGTCATATTGCATTTCAAGATAACTCTTCCCAACACGCTCATTATGGCTGTAGCCTTTTGTTAAAAAATATTGGAGTTGCTCTCTTGGCAGTCCTTCATCTGATTTGGTTACAATCCCAATAACTGATTTAAGCGTTTCATTATATGCGTAGTACCGTTCCCAATCGGTTATGGTATCTACACCTGGAAGTGATTGTAGATTTTCACTCACAATAGCAAACTCATGAGGGCTGACCCCATCATTTTTTACGATATGGGGTGTGGTTTCATCGGCCAGATTGAATTCACGGTAAATTGATAAGACTTCGAGATCATCCTGACTTAGCTGATTTAATTCATCATTGGTAATTCGGTTTAGTTTTAATTGATAAATTTCTTGATCAGATAATTGATTGATTTTATAAAGTGCTTTTTCCTGTTTCGTTATTTTACCTTCTGCTAGCTTTGGATTTTTTAACATCCAAAAATCTTTTTTGTCACGCTCGGTAATTTTATCTGTATTTTTATCAATTAATTGTGCAAGTCTTTCTGCAGTCTTTAAGATTTCTTCCTGGTTTGTACCGACTTTTCGATAGATAATTGCGCTTATGGGGGTGTTGTCGACAATGACTTTTTCATTACGATCTAGCATTTTTCCACGTGGTACGGGATTGGTAATCGTAAGATCTTCTTTACGTGCTAATTCACGTTTGAAACTTTCACCATAAACAATTTGGAGCATTCCCAGGCGCAAGATTAGAAGAGAAAACAATAAAAAAACGCTAAAGATGATGACATTTAATCGGAATGGAGAAACGGTAATTTTCTTTTCCAAAATATTCTCACATCCTTTGGCAGTAATGATTCAGACTAGGATATTATTTCCACATTAAAATCAAATATGTATATAAAAGAAAGTAGGAAATGAAAAAAGCCAGCGGTCCTGATAAGTCAGGGGAGCTGGCTTTTAAATAGTATTACATAGAGAATGACATTACCCATATGGATCCAAACACTACTACGAGTGCAAGGAAAATGGCGTAATAAATATTTATTGCTTTGGCACCATCTTCTTCACCATCTTTTAAGTGCATGAACATAAAAAGCTGCATACCGGCTTGAACGAACGCCATGGTGCCGATTATATACATAATGGCCGTAACAGATAATGATGTCTTTAATGCGATGAAAAGTGCTGCAAAGGTTAACACTAAGGATGCAACAAATCCATATACTTGGGTAACTGGGAATTTTTTTGAATGATCCATATACTTACACCATCCTTCCCAAATAAACAAAGGTAAAGATGAAAATCCAAATTACATCAAGGAAGTGCCAGTACAAGCCAATAATGAAAGTTTTGCGAGCTGTAACCGAATCAATACCTCGTTTAGCAATCTGCAGCATTACCATGATCCCCCAGCCAATACCAAGGCTGACGTGCATTCCGTGTGTTCCTAACAGAGTAAAGAAGGCAGAGTAGAAAGCATTGGTTTGTAATGTTGCACCTTCATGAACGTATTTGATAAATTCAGTAACTTCAAGTCCTACGAAAGATGCACCTAGCAATAGAGTTACACCAAACCAAGCTAAAAGACCTTTCTTGTTTTTACGATGCATTTCATAAACGGCTAGTCCGCAAGTGAAACTACTAGTTAACAGGATAAGTGTTTCAGCCATAACACCATTGATTTCAAATAATTCTTTTGGTGAAGGCCCCCCCATTGTAGAACCTTTTAATACACCAAAGGTAGCAAAAAGAGTAGAAAACAAGATAATCTCTGCACCTAAGAAGATCCAGAAGCCAAGAATATTCAAACGGCTTTGTTCTGTTTGGTATTCAATTGAAAGCGAGTTATTGACATTAGCCGACATTATTATTCACCTCTTTATCGGTATTTCTCCAAGCAGTTTCAATCCTTTTAATTTCATCTGTACGAATATGATAACCGTCATTGTTCTGGAAGGAACGGGTAATTAAACAGCCGATTATGCCGACAACTGTAACAAGAGCAGCGGTTTTTGCTTCAAAAATTAAGAAGAAACCGGCGACGCCTATGATCGTTGCTGTGATAAACGGAAGCCCTGAATTACTAGGCATATGAATTTCCTTAAGCTCAGTTTCGTCAAGTGTAAGTCCTTCTTTATTTTTCTTCATATACCAAAAAGCATCGAGAGATTTAACTTCTGGTACTTTTGCAAAATTGTAATATTGAACAGGTGAAGCGGTTGCCCATTCAAGGGTTCTTGCATCCCATGGGTCGCTGCCGATATTGCGATCAGCATAGCGGGCACTCCAGTAGATGTTGTAAACGAACGTAAGAATACCAACCATAAGGATTACTGCTCCAACTGCGGAAAGCATCATTAATGGCCCAAAACCGGTTGAAGCAGAGTACGTGTATGCACGTCTGACTGCACCATCTAAACCAAGGAAGAACATTGGCATAAATGTTAAATTAAAACCAACCATTACAGACCAGAAAGCGGTTTTTCCGATTTTTTCGTTTAAAATATGACCGAACATTTTTGGCCACCAATAATGTAAGCCAGCAAAGATGGCAAATACAACACCTGGAATTAATGTATAGTGGAAGTGTGCCACTAGGAATAAAGAGTTGTGATACTGATAGTCAGCTGCACCCATTGCAAGCATAACCCCGGTGATACCACCGATTAGGAATAACGGGATAAAAGCAAGTGACCACAGCATGGCTACTGTGAAGCGAATGCGGCCTTTACGCATTGTAAACAGCCAGTTAAACATTTTAACTCCAGTCGGAATCCCAATCATCATCGTTGTTACTGAGAAAATGGAGTTAACCGCAGGTCCTGCACCCATTGTAAAGAAGTGGTGTACCCAAACAATTACACTTAAAAAGGTAATTAAAATAATTGAAAAAATCATTGACTTGTAACCAAAGAGTACCTTACGAGAGAAGGTTGAAATAATCTCAGAATACATACCGAATGCTGGAAGTATTACAATATATACTTCAGGATGTCCCCATAACCAGAACAGGTTCGCCCACATCATTGCATTTCCACCGCCGCTGACTGTAAAGAAATGAGCACCAAAAATACGATCCATTGCTCCTAAAGCAAGTGCAACAGCGAAAATTGGAAATGTTGCCCAAATGATGATACTGGCAACAAAAGAAGTCCAAGTGAACATCGGAATTTTCATCCAAGTCATGCCAGGCGCTCTCATTTTTATGATTGTCGTTATAAAGTTAATCCCGGTCATTAATGTTCCGATACCGGCAATCTGAACGGCAATAAAGTAGAAATTATTCCCGATCCCCGGTGTAAATTCTTTTCCTGCAAGAGGGAAGTAAGCTGTCCACCCAGCATCAGGTGATCCGCCAATAACAAATGAAAGGTTAAATAACATTGCTCCGGCAAAGGTTAACCAAAAGCTTAATAAATTTAATTGTGGAAAAGCAACGTCACGTGCACCGATTTGCAGTGGTATAGCCACATTCATTAAACCGATTAAAAAGGGCATTGCTGCAAATAAAATCATAATAGTGCCATGGGTTGTAAAGACTTCGTTATAATGCTGTGCGTCCAGAAAGTGCTCATTTGGTGTAGCTGTTTGCGCTTTCATCAAGATACCGTCAATACCGCCTCGGGCAAACATGATAATCCCAACAAGGATATACATGATCCCAATACGTTTGTGGTCTACAGATGTAAACCATTCATTCCATAGCCATTTCCATTTCTTAAAATACGTTACGCCAACAAGAATACCAAGCATTGTTAAAACGATGGCAATTTGTGAACCAAAGATTAGTGGATCTCCGGTAATTAATACTTTATCCCACTGAATTCCAAACATTAATTTTCACCTCCGGTTGTTGAATTGCATACTTTTGAATTATTGGTTTTTAAAGGTTCAGATGCTTGGCCATCTATTTTCATGTTCATTGGCTGCTCTTTAGGCTCTTTAAAAATTTGTCCAGGATAGTCATGATTTTTGTAGAGTTCTGGGAAGGTGTAGGTTTTCGAATCCATCTTAGAGTGGTCGACAAATGCAAGGTGTGTGTTTGAGAAAGTCTCGCGGCCAATATTGGATGGTTTTAATAAAGCAACATAGTTTTTTTCTGTTAATTTAGGTGCTTTGTTTTTTACATCTGCGATCCATTTAGCAAAATCCTGTTGAGATTTGGCTTCGACGGTGAAGTCGTCTTGTGCATATCCTTTACCATTAAAGTTGGTGTTTTTACCGATATATTCACCAACCTGATCAGCTGTAAGGATCAATTGAGTTCGCATTTTCGCCATGCTGTATTTTTGACCACCTAATTCCGGTACCCAAAATGATTGCATCGTTCCTGCGGATGTAAGCTCAAATTTAACAGGTGTGCCAACAGGAATATTGACGTAGTTAACGGTTTCAATTCCTTGCTCAGGATAACTGAAAATCCATTTCCAATCTGCTGATGTAACATTAATTGTAATCGGCTTCTTATTTTCGTAGCCTTTTGGAACTTTTTCAAGGCTGTAGATGGTTGTAATAGTTGGAATGGTTAATAAAGTTACAATAATTACTGGGATCATTGTCCACGTTATTTCCAACTTTGTACTTCCATGTTCTTCAGGCTCGTAGTTTTTGTTATTTGCCGTTTCACGGTATTTCCAAACAAACACCACGAATAAAACAATTACAGCAACTACAATGATTGTCATTAGAAGTAGTGACCAGTTGATTAAATGCATAATATCTCTTGCTGCAGGCCCTTTTGGATCGAACACTTTTAGAGTAGTGTCGCATCCGCTTAACAGTAAAATCGGAATAAGAGCTAAAGATGAAATGAGTAAGCCCTTTTTGGACATTTAGTCCTTCCCCCCTCCATTGTTCAAAAATTGTAAAAATGTTTCTTTGGTGTTGTGACATTTTCCACTTACAAAATAGTATTTTTGTGAAATGGATGTTGTTTCCATGGTTGAATATTATCACAAAACTGTGAACGAAAATGTGACAATTTTTTGACATTTATTTGCAAAAATACCTCAATTCGAAATTATCTTAAAATAGCTAGTAAACTAGTTATGTCTTTGTTTTTTGAAATGATCATGAGATAATAATTGTGATTTTTAAAAAGAAATACATAAGAATAGGAGCAATACCGATGAAATGTAAAATTAATCGAAACGCTGCAAAAGAATTAAAGAAAATGCTGGCAAAAGAAGAGGCCGAAGGTAAGATGGTTCGGGTTTATGTCACCCATATGCACGGTGATCATGCTCATTATGATCTAATGTTGGACACTCCAACTGAAAACGACGAAGTGGTAAAGACGGATAAGGATATTGACATAATCCTCGAAAAGGGACATGAATACTTAGATGGGGTTTGGATCCAATATTTTTATGTTCCCCAGGAAGAATGGGTTATTACAAATCCAACTAAAGACGCAGATGGTCATGGACATCATCATTAATTAGTATAAATAGAAAGAATGGGATAGGCTGCTGTATAAAATAACTAGCCGATAGGAACTAGTTATTGTTATTCGGCCAATTCAAAATCATCATTTTTAATGATATAAAAAGAGAGCCGGAGATATTATTTGATATCTCTAGCTTTTTTTTATATATTTTTCATGAATAGTTAGAATACTCCCGTTTAATATAAAATAATTATGTTAACTAGGGATTGCTACGAAACGCTGTTTTTATGTTTTCTAATATAACAAATGGGATTCCAAGGATAAATGTTTTAACGTTCTGGATAACTTGTTTTTTGTGTGAAAATGAACCAATATTGTCAAAGATTATCGATTATTGGTATTCGCTTTGTTAAATAATAGTGATAAGGGGCTATGAACTTGGACAAATTTCTTTTTAATAACTTGAATGAAATGGCAGAAAAAATAAATGAGGATGTCATAGGCTGGAGGAGACATTTACACGAGCATCCAGAATTATCTTTTGAAGAGGAAAAAACGGCACAATTTGTTTATGATATTTTGTCTTCTTTTGGAAATTTGGAACTTTCTCGCCCAACAAAAACAAGTGTTATGGCACGTTTAATAGGTGATCAGCCTGGAAAAACGATGGCAATTCGCGCTGATATGGATGCGCTGCCCATACAAGAAGAGAATACGTTTTACTTTGCTTCAAAAAATCCTGGAGTCATGCATGCCTGTGGTCATGATGGACATACAGCCATGTTACTGGGAACAGCCAAAATTCTATCAGGTTTAAAAGAAGAAATAAATGGAGAGATCCGCTTCTTTTTCAGCATGCCGAAGAGCTTTATCCGGGCGGGGCAGAAGAAATGGTTCAAGCCGGTGTTATGGATGGTGTTGATCTTGTTATTGGGGCACATTTGTGGACGCCGATTCAAATAGGTAAAATAGGAGTTGTCTATGGTCCAATGATGGCTTCACCTGATACTTTTTGGATCACTGTAAAGGGGCAAGGCGGACATGCTGCGATGCCGCATCAAACAATTGATTCGATTGCTATTGCGTCGCAAATCGTAACAAATCTTCAGCATATTGTTTCCAGAAATACGGATCCACTTGATCAATTGGTCATTTCAGTTACACAATTTATAGGTGGAACAACCAGTAATGTGATCCCTGGGTCAGTAGAGATGTGTGGAACAGTGCGCTGTTTTGATCAAGACCTTCGCGAATCTATACCCCGTAAGATGGAGCGTGTGATAAAAGGGATAACGGATGCCCACGAGGCGGACTATAATTTTACTTATGAATTTGGCTATCGTCCGGTGGTTAATGATGATGAGGTAACGAAAATACTTGAGGAATCTGTTGTAGAAGTCTTTGGGGAAGAAGCACTTGACCTTACTCGTCCCAATATGGGAGGGGAAGATTTCTCAGCATTTCAGCAAAAGGCTCCAGGTGCCTTCTTTTTTGTTGGTGCGGGAAATCCCAAAAAAGGGAGTGCATATCCACATCACCACTCTCGTTTTACAATTGATGAGGATGCGCTTCAAATAGGTGTAAAGACATTTCTTCACGCATCATTTAAGTTTTTGGAGAAATAGAAAAAAACAGACTCTTTACAGAGTCTGTTGGATTATTCCTATTTTAGGCTTTGCGAAGATTTACTGCCTGTGGTCCTCGTTGACCTTGTTCAATTTCAAAGGTTACCTCTTGACCTTCATCAAGAGTTTTGTAACCTTCACCTTGAATTGCGGAAAAATGAACAAATACATCTTCTCCGCCTTCACGCTCGATAAAGCCAAAACCTTTTTCACTATTAAACCATTTTACTTTGCCATGTTCCATTACTTATGCCTCCTACAAATTACCATTTGTGCTTTTGCTATTATTGAACATTTTTGTTCAATAAGCCAAGTTTATCCGAGTAACCAATTTTTTATACAAAATATCTTTAAAAGAAATTAAAGGAAGTGCTTTAAGTGATCCGAAAAAGGATTCGTCATCTACAACGATACCGTGAAATTGTGAATGCTTTTATTCGCCACGGTTTTGGATTTACTATTAAAGAATTGGGCCTTTCTGAACTGCTATCCTTTCCAAAGAGACTTTTCCCAGAAGGAACGAAAGGTTCATTTAATAAATCGACAGGTGAACGAATTCGACTCTTTCTGGAGGAGCTTGGGCCAACGTTTGTTAAAATTGGCCAGGTTGCCAGCACAAGATATGATGTTCTTCCCGCTGATATTATTTCAGAATTAGAGAATTTGCAGGATCAAGCCCCTCCGTTCCCATATGAAAATGTTCAGAAAATTATCGAAGATGAGCTCGGCCATCCAATTGCAGATCTTTTTAAAGAGTTTAACGAGGAGCCGCTTGCTGCTGCATCAATAGGACAAGTGCATTATGCCGTTCTAAAGACAGGAGAGCCGGTAGCGATTAAAATTCAACGTCCAAATATGAAAGGAACGATTGAAACAGATCTGGAGATTCTTCAAGATTTAGCCCTTTTAGCTGAACAACGCCTTGACTGGGCAGCACACTATCAAATAAGGGATATTGTAGATGAATTGGCTAAATCACTTCTGGAAGAATTGGATTATTCAATTGAGGGGCGGAATTCAGAGAAAATTGCTAATCAATTCAAAAATGATTCAGGAATTGTTATTCCTAAGGTATATTGGGAGTATACCACCAAAAAAGTACTAACAATGGAGTATGTGGAAGGAATCAAGCTGAATGAAGCTGAAAAGCTGAAAGAAGCTGGTAACAACCCAAAAGAACTTGCCAAAAACGTTGTGAATTCCATCCTTAAACAAATATTAGTCGAAGGCTATTTTCACGGTGATCCACACCCGGGGAACGTCTTAGCATTACCAGGTGATGACCTTGTTTTTCTCGATTTTGGTATGGTTGGCCGATTATCATCTGAAATGAAAAATAACCTTGCCTCTTTGGTTATTGCGCTGATGAGAAAAAAAACAGATGATGTTGTAAAATCAATTATGCATATGGGAATTGTCCCTGAAGATATAGATGTTATGAGCTTGAGAGCAGATGTTGACCGCCTATATGAAAAATACTATGATGTTGCGTTAAGTACGACCAGTTTGGCTCAAGTTATTGGTGATTTATTTGCAGTTGCCTATCGTCACCATATCCGCATTCCCTCAGATTTAACCTTATTAGGCAAAACATTGCTTACGATGGAAGGGATGGTTGTAAAACTCGATCCAGAAATAAGCATCTTGAAAGTTGCTGAACCTTTTGGAAAACGGCTGTTAATGGAACGATACGAACCAAAAAAGGTAGCTGGAAATGTCTGGGATCAACTTGTAGAAATGGGCGGATTTGTTAATGATTTACCAAAGACCTTAAACGAAATCTCGCTATTATTAAAAAAGGGTAAGGTTAAACAAGAAATTTCGTTTCCTGATAGTGATAAGATTATAAATAAACTTAATCGTATAAGTAACCGAATAGCATTTAGCATCAGTTTGCTATCATTTAGTATCGTTTTTATGGGTCTTATAATCGGTTCATCGCTTTCTGGAAAAACATCAACATTTCTGCTAAAAATACCGACTGTTGAAATTGGTTTCGGGGTAACGGTATTTATGTTTTTATTTCTTATATATTCCATTTTTAAGTCGGGGAAATTCTAAAGTAACTAGTATTTACTAGTTGCTTTATTTTTGTATATTTTTTGAACGCAATTGGTCTTTCTTTTTCTAATATTTATTAATGATATAATGAATATGTAGCTTTAATACAAACACAAATGTTTTGGCAGCAGGATAATAAGAGGGGCTGTCTTTTTTGTTGTACTAAAAAGGTAAAGCAAATTTTGAGAAGTCAATCCAAACAGTAAAGGGGTGGTCGGGATGGAAACCTGGAAAAGCCAATTAATGGATGGGATTGAAGATTTACAGCCTTATCTAGAAAGCAAGGAAATTAATTCTTACGAAGCTGTAAAAGAATATTTTAAAAATGTGTTCAGTAATTTTTTAAATCGCGTGGAGGAAAGTAAATCAGGTATAACTGAAAGAAAACATGAACTTTATCTATATTTGGGTAACCTGTCAATGGCTGTAATTGACCAAGAAGATACTATAACAGTTTGGTCATTATCATCCAAAGAAAGTGGGATTATTGCAATCCTGGACTTTGAAAAAGGACATTGTTTTGTTAAATATGTAAATCCAATTAGAATTGTATATTTAAGCGAAAGTGAAATTGAAAAAATTTTCGAACAAGGATTTTTGCAGTCGATACAGGGTCATTAATTTATTAAGGGGACAAACCTTGTTGTATATACCGAGGAATTGTCTCCTTTTTTTATAATCTTGGAATGATTCCTATTTAGAGTTAATACCCTTTATTAGATACTAAGCATTCGTAATATCTGTCGTAATATTATTTATTGAATACTTTTACTATTAATCCAATTTACCTAAATTTGTTTACGAGGTGATAGGATGAGTAATGAGAAGAAAAAATTAACAACTGGTAATGGTGCGCCGATTGGCGATAATCAAAATTCAATTACTGCAGGAGCGCAGGGACCTACTCTAATTCAAGATGTTCATTTACTTGAAAAATTAGCACATTTTAATCGGGAACGTGTACCAGAGCGGGTTGTACATGCAAAAGGAGCAGGGGCGCATGGATTTTTTGAGGTGACAAAGGATTTATCTAAATTTACAAAAGCGAAAGTTTTTAATAGTGTTGGAAAGCGAACACCATTGTTTATACGATTCTCAACTGTTGCTGGTGAACTAGGTTCAGCAGATACCGTTCGCGACCCAAGAGGATTTGCTGTGAAGTTTTATACTGAAGAAGGCAACTACGATATCGTTGGTAATAACACACCTATTTTCTTTATTCGTGATGCAATTAAATTTCCTGATTTCATTCATACTCAGAAAAGAGATCCAAGAACACACTTGAAAAACCTTACTGCCATTTGGGATTTCTGGTCACTGTCGCCAGAGTCATTACACCAAGTTACCTATTTGATGGGAGACCGAGGTATACCGGCAACCTTACGCCATATGAACGGATATGGGAGCCATACTTTTAAGTGGGTGAATCATGAAGGAAAAACAGTGTGGGTAAAATACCATTTTAAAACAGAGCAAGGGGTAAAAAATTTAACAACTGAAGCTGCAGCTAAGATTGCGGCGGAAAATCCTGATTATCATACTGAAGACTTATTTAATGCAATTGAAAAAGGTGACTATCCTGCATGGAAGCTTTATGTTCAAATTATGCCCATAGAGGATGCAAATACGTACAAATGGGATCCGTTTGATGTGACAAAAGTGTGGTCACATAAGGATTATCCATTACAAGAGGTTGGTAGGATGGTCTTGAATCGAAACCCGGAAAACTATTTTGCCGAGGTGGAACAGGCAACCTTTTCACCTGGTACAATGGTTCCCGGAGTAGAGCCTTCCCCAGACAAAATGCTTCAGGGAAGATTATTTGCCTACTCTGATGCACATCGCTACCGTGTGGGTGCCAATCATAATTTATTACCGATTAACCGCCCAAAAATCGAAGTAAATAACTACCAGCGGGATGGGTCGATGCGCTTTGATCATAATGGCGGCGGATCGGTTTACTATGAGCCAAACAGTTTCAGCGGGCCTGAAGAGGTGCCAGATCAAAAACAAACTTCATTTGCAGTAAGCGGTCTTGCAGAAAGTGCAGCCTACAATCATCATGATCATTATACTCAGGCAGGGAATCTTTTTCGTTTAATGTCAAAAGAAGAACGAGTAAGATTGGTGGATAATATTGTTGCCGCAATGAAACCGGTTGAACGTGAAGATATTAAACTTCGCCAAATTCAGCACTTTTATAAAGCAGATCCAGAGTTTGGTGAGTGCGTTGCGAATGGGCTTAAATTATCAGTGCCTCAAAAAACAAAATAGTAAAAATTCCCTTGTCACCATAGTGACAGGGGAATTTTGTGATTTTATTTTGAATATCTTGAAAATATAAAACATCCAGCTATAACAATGATACTGCCTGCGAATTCGGCCCATTTGAGCGTTTCATGTAAAATAAAAAAGGCGAGGATCGCTGTAAAGATCGGATTAAAGTTCAAAAAGATCCCAGCTTTTACGGTCCCAATCTTTTGTACACCAATATTCCACAGAGTCATACAAACAACAGTAGAAACAACTCCTGTATAGACAATTGCAAGGATGAATGGAACATCTATATTTGTAATCTGAAAGCCTTTTAAGTTAAATGGTAATAACATTACGACTCCAAAAAAACCTGAATAAAAGGTTGCTATAATAGGCGGCACTTTTTTCATTGCCCACTTGGCCATAACAGAGTAAATTCCCCACAGCATAACGGCTGCAACCATCCATAAATCACCATTATTAAAATGAAGGGACAAAACTCGGTTGAGTGAACCCTTTGACAGGACAATCAATACGCCAAAAAGCGATAAAAGCATCGCCAGCAATTGCTGGAATTTTATTTTTTCATGAAGAAAGAGGGCAGAAGCAAGAGCAATGGTAAGTGGATTTAATGTAGAAATCAAACCAGTATTGATCGCTGATGTTTGGGCAATTGCTAAAAATTGAAAGATATTAAAAAGAACTACGCCTGTAACCCCCATTAACAATAATGGTAGAATAGAATCTTTTGATGGAAGCATTTTTCCGCCATTTTTTTTTAACAAAGGGAACAGGACGACGATGGCAATGGTCCAACGCAATATTGTTAACATAAGGGGCGTAGCATGACCGATAAGAAACTTGCTATAAACAAAATTCCCTCCCCAAAGAAAGCTCGTTAACAGTAGTATCAAGACGTAAAATATAGGCATTTAAGGGTGCTCCTTTGGATTTAAATGCAGCAAAACCTTTTCTTAAAATTTGAGTCTATATTCTCAAAAACTATTTTATCAAATTTTAAAATATTGAGATATAATAATATTAAGAATTGTAAAATACAACCAATCTTTTTGATACTTCTAAAAATAAACTCTATCAAAAAAAAGTTTACCCTTAGGGATAAAATAATCACTTAAAAAATATGATGTGATAAGGGGGGATTATTTTGGACATTCGAGTGATTGAAAGGGAAGAAATGAAAGTTGTTGGCATTCCGTGGAATGGAACCTATGCACAAATGGATCAAATTCCATTTCTATTTGCCAGGATGAAACAACGCTCTGATGAGGTACTCTTTCAAAGGAATCAGAATATTTTTATAGCTCCCTTCCATGGGAGAGAGACGGAACTGACGTATTATGTCACTGTGCCGGTTGAAGAGATTACTTATATACCTGAAGGAATGACTGGTTTTACCATTCCAGAAAAAAATTATGTATTTTGTACACACAATGGAATGGCAGCGGAGATTGAACATACATACCAAAGGATAGAGGCTTGGATGGAGGAATACGGCTATGAACAGGACAATCAGGCTCTTAGTTTAGAAGTTTATAACTCTAATATAAATGAAATTGACTTTTCTGATGAGTTGATAAAGTTTGAAATCTATATTCCTGTAAAGAAATACAGTAAAATTCAGTATAAGTATAACTTTTAAGATCAAACCAGAGTTAGAATTCCAAACTTTTTATTACAATTAGCTGTCTTTTCATAAAAAACATATAAACATTTGATAAAATATAAACATGAGGAAAGTTTGTCTTCCTCATGTTTTTTATTAATCGTTGTGAAATATTGAACAAAATGATAATTTTGATTCTTCCTAGATGGGCGTGATCATATGAAAAATAAAAAGGTAGTTGTTATTGGCGGAGGCATTACAGGGATGACTGCTGCATATTTTTTGCAGAAAGAAATAAAGGAAAAGTTACTTCCCTTAGAGGTAAAATTGATTGAATCAAGCAATCGCCTTGGTGGTGTTATTCAAACAATTAGAAAAGACGGTTTTATTATTGAAAAAGGCCCTGACTCGATCGTTGTCACAAAGAAAAGCGGGCTAAAATTAATTGAAGAAATCGGTTTAAAGGAGCAAGTCATCTATAACATTGCTGGTAAATCGTATATTTATGCCAGAGGAAAATTGCATACAATGCCAGAAGGTTCTTATATGGGAATACCAACAAAGGTTACTCCATTTGCGGTTTCAAGTCTATTTTCTCCATTAGGTAAAATGAGAGCTGCTGGTGATTTTATATTACCGAAAGGGAGACCACAAATCAATCAATCACTTGGGCTGTTTTTTAGAAGACGTTTAGGGGATGAAGTGGTAGAAAACTTAATTGAGCCTTTATTATCAGGTATCTATTCCGGTGATATTGACGATTTGAGTTTGATGGCATTGTTTCCAAATTTCTACGAAATGGAGCAAAAACACCGCAGTCTTGTGTTGGGTCTAAAACACACAGTTCCAAAACGGAAAAAGCCAGTTAAAAAACAAGGTTCCCGAAAAGGAATGTTTATTTCTCTCAAAAATGGCCTTGAAACATTAATAGAGGAATTAGAAAAACAGATTGATAAGGAAACAATCCAAAAAGAAACAAGTGTTGTCAAGATTGTAAAAGGTCCTTCTGGTTATGAATTGACCTTAGCAGATGGGAAAATTGAAAAAGCAGATATTGTTGTGATTACAACCGGTCATCATCTTGCCCAACAAATGCTTAAAGATTATTCTTTTATGGATATATTCAAAACGATGCCAGCAAATTCACTTGCAACAGTTTCTATGGCATTTCCAAAATCCAAGATTCAAGATGATATCGAAGGATCAGGATTTATTGTTTCAAGAAATAGTGATTTTAGAATCACTGCTTGTACTTGGACGCATAAAAAATGGCCTGGAACTACTCCTGATGGAAAAGTATTACTTCGAACTTATGTTGGAAGAACAGATGACCAGGAAGCGGTTAACTTAAGTGATGAAGAAATTATAAAAATTGCCTTAAATGATTTAAATAAAACCATGAATATTACGGAAAAGCCTGAGTTTACAATCGTAAGCCGCTATAAAAATATGATGCCCCAATATAATGTCGGACATTTACAAATGATGGAAGGTGTAAAACAGTCTCTGGCAAGTGAACTGCCAGGTGTATTCCTAGCAGGAGGATCTTTTGAAGGATTGGGGATTCCAGGATGTATCGACCAAGGTGTGAATGCCGTTGACAGGATCCTAAAATTTGTTGAATAATAACAGAATTTTGATTATGCCAGGAGTTATGGTTTCCTTTTTATAAAATAAAGAGATATAATGAACATAACAAAATCGAATATTCCTTCGGGGTACGGTGAAATTCCGAACCGGCGGTGATGAAGCATCTGCTTCTTAGTCCGTGACCCGGTTAACTTTTTGTTAAACGGTGGATCTGGTGAAATTCCAGAGCCGACAGTAAAAGTCTGGATGGGAGAAGGAAAAAAGCAGGTTTAAAATGGGAAAAAACTCCGATTTTAAGCCCTTGTTTCACATTGCCTTTTTAATGACCCTGAAGTTATTTTCTTCAGGGTCATTTTTATTTTCGATAGAGGTGAGATTTTTTGAATCATTCCGATTATATGAAGCTTGCTTTGGAGCTTGCAAAAGGCACCATTGGACAAACATCACCTAATCCAGTTGTAGGAGCAGTCTTAGTTAATGACAATCAGATCGTTGGAATGGGTGCCCATTTAAAGGCAGGAGAACCTCATGCAGAAGTTCATGCGATTCATATGGCAGGCGAAAAAGCGGCAGGAGGAACACTGTATGTAACACTTGAACCCTGCAGTCATTATGGCAAAACGCCGCCATGTTCTGATTTAGTCATTAAAACAGGAATAAAAAAAGTATTCGTTGCAACCACTGATCCCAATCCAAGGGTTGCCGGTACCGGTATTGACCGAATGAAAAAGGCTGGAATTGAAGTAGAGATTGGCTTACTCCAATCTGAGGCACGAGAACTAAATAAAGTGTTTTTTTATAATATTCTAACCGGACTTCCATTTGTAACGCTTAAAACGGCTGTTAGTCTTGATGGGAAAACCGCAACTGTTACAGGGGAAAGTAAATGGATAACCGGTGAGGAAGCGAGAATGAATGTTCATCATTGGCGGCACAAACACGATGCCATACTAGTAGGGATTAACACAGTACTGAAAGACAACCCAAGCCTAACCACAAGGCTTCCGGCTGGTGGTAAAAACCCAATCCGAATTATTTTGGATACCCATTTGCGTACCCCAAAAGATGCAAATGTCATAACTGATCAACGTGCACCGACGTGGATCATTACTGGTACAAGTATATTACCCGAACAAGAAGAGACATTTAAATCAGCTGGAATAGAGATCATCAAAATGCCTAGTACAAAAATTGATATTAAACAGTTATTAAAAGTTTTAGGTGAGAGAGGAATTACATCTTTATTTGTGGAAGGCGGTGCTGAGGTTCATGGCAGCTTTCTTAAGGAGCAGGCTTTTCAGCAAGTGCTTACATATATTGCTCCAACATTAATTGGCGGAAAAACGGCTCCAACCTCTTTTGCAGGAAGCGGATTCGAAAAAATGACAGATGCGGTTTCATTAACGATTAAAGAAGTAAAAAAAATAGGAAATGATCTCCTTGTTATTGCAGAACCTATTATAGAAAGAGGTTACTGATATGTTTACTGGCATTATTGAGGAAATTGGTTTAGTTGAGGGTATAAAGAAAACTGGAGAAGCATTTGTTCTGTCAATAAACGCAAAAAAAGTGCTAGAGGGAGTCCAACTTGGAGACAGTATCTCAGTAAACGGGGTTTGCTTAACCGTAACATCTTTTTCAAACAGCCGATTTACGGTGGATGTCATGCCCGAGACGGTAAAGGCAACTAGTTTAAAGGACCTCAATAAAGGGTCAAGGGTCAATCTTGAAAGGGCGATGGCGGCAGGTGGCCGATTTGGTGGCCATTTTGTTTCAGGGCATGTTGATGGTACAGGAATCATAAAGAGTAAACAGCCATTTGAAAATGCCGTTTATTATGAAATAGAAGCACCGAAGGAAGTACTAAAATTTATTGTTTTAAAGGGTTCGATTGCAGTTGATGGGACAAGCTTAACTGTTTTTGGTGTAGCGGAGGATACTTTCACTATTTCATTAATACCGCACACACTTTCTGAAACGGTTTTAGGATTTAAGGGAAAGGGGGATATCGTAAACTTGGAATGCGATATGATTGGCAAATATGTTGGTCATTTTTTAACAAGTCGATCCAATCAAAATAATCTCCAAAAAAAGTCAAGTATTACAGCCCAATTTTTGGAAGAAAATGGATTTAAATGATAGGAGTGATTATGATGTTTGATAAAATTGAAGAAGCCCTAGAAGACTTAAAACAAGGGAAAATCATCATTGCTTGCGATGATGAAGATCGAGAGAATGAAGGAGACTTTATTGCGCTGGCTGAAAAAGCTACCCCAGATGTCATCAATTTTATGGCTACAAATGGACGTGGACTCATTTGTGTCCCGATCGAAGAAGAATTAGCTCAAAAGCTGGATTTAATGCCAATGGTTACTGTCAACACTGATTCTAATCATACTGCCTTTACAGTCAGCGTTGATCATAAGTTTACAACAACTGGAATTTCTGCTTATGAACGTTCTGCAACAGTTTTAAGTATGCTTGACCTAGATGCAAAGCCTAATGATTTTAAACGACCTGGTCATATTTTTCCGCTTATTGCTAAAAAGGGCGGAGTTCTTCAAAGAACAGGGCATACGGAAGCAGCAGTCGATGTAGCCAGATTATGCGGGGCAAAACCTGCTGGTGTCATTTGTGAAATAATGAATGATGATGGAACAATGGCCAGGGTCCCCCAGCTTCGAAAATTAGCTGATCAATTTGGTTTAAAATTGATTACGATTAAAGACTTAATTGAATACAGAAATCGCGAGGATAAGCTAGTTAAACGGGAAGTTGAAGTCAAATTGCCGACAGAGTTTGGTGAATTCACAGCAGTGGGTTACTCAAATATTGTAGATGAAAAAGAGCATATCGCACTAGTAAAGGGGGAGATCGATCCTGAAAAACCAATTTTGGTGCGAGTGCATTCTGAATGCTTAACAGGAGATGTTTTTGGTTCCTATCGATGTGATTGCGGTCCACAGCTGCACGCAGCCTTAAAGAAAATAAATGAAGAAGGCAATGGGATCCTTTTATATATGCGTCAAGAAGGAAGAGGAATTGGACTTTTAAATAAGCTGAAAGCTTATAAATTGCAAGAACAAGGATTAGACACAGTTGAAGCAAATGAAAAACTTGGATTTCCCGCAGACTTAAGGGAATATGGTCTTGGAGCTCAAATATTAAAAGATCTCGGTATTACGAAATTACGTTTGTTAACCAATAATCCTCGAAAGATCAAGGGTTTAAGTGGATACGGGATGGAAGTGGTAGAAAGAGTTCCCCTGCAAATGCCAATGAGAGAAGAAAATGAAAATTATTTAAGAACTAAGCATGATAAACTGGGGCACCTATTACATTTGTAAAACATTTTGTACCATTCCAGAGGAAAAAATATAGGTTGAAAATATGGAGGGATAATAAATGGGTAATATTTTTGAAGGAAATTTAGTTGGTACTGGATTAAAAGTTGGGATCGTCGTTGGCCGTTTTAATGAATTTATTACAAGTAAACTGCTAGGCGGTGCGCAGGATGCCCTTAAACGCCATGGTGTTAACGAGGAAGATGTTGATATTGCTTGGGTTCCCGGGGCTTTTGAGATTCCATTAATAGCCCAAAAAATGGCTGAAAGTAAAAAATATGATGCAGTGGTCACACTTGGTACAGTAATACGCGGGGCGACACCACATTTTGATTATGTTTGCAACGAAGCAGCAAAAGGTGTTTCTGCTACATCTTTAAAAAGTGGCATTCCAGTCGTTTTTGGTGTACTAACAACCGATTCCATCGAACAAGCAATTGAAAGAGCAGGAACAAAAGCAGGAAATAAGGGTTGGGATGCTGCGTCCGCTGCAATTGAAATGGCAAATCTGTGCAGATCGTTCGAACATTAATTCAATTATTCTCCTAATGAATTAATCGTGTAAAAGAGGGGGATTAAATGAAACTTGGTTTTGATGTTGATGATACATTAATTAATCTGAGGGAACATGCCTTTCATCTGTATAAGCGAAGACTAAAAAAGGATGTTCCCATTGAGGCTTTCCATGCCCTAAAAACAGTAGCCATCCACAAATCATTTGGTTTGACTGATGAGGATGGTAGAAAAATGTGGATGGATAACAGAGAAGAAATCTATTTTACAGATTGTCCTCCCTTTCCATTTGCAGTTGAAGTATTGCAGGAACTTGAAAAAGAGGGTCATGAAATCTTTTACGTGACATCAAGGCAAGGGGATTACTGCCAAAGGACAAAAGAATGGCTGCAGAATGCCGGATTTTCCTGTTCATGATGACCGATTCTTTTGCGGGATGAAGGACCCTGAAAAGGTTCGAATTATTAACGAATTGGGTATTGATTATTATTTTGATGACAAGCCTGCGGTTTTGGAAACGCTAATAAACGTGAAGACCAAGGTTTACGTCAAAAGCCATCCCTATAATCAGCATCTTCAATTACCCAGGATTGAGAACTGGTCAGAACTAAAGGAAATTCTAGAAAAGGAAGGAAAGTAATGTCGAAGTTTTGCTGAAAAACAGGTAGATCCAATTGTGGAATACGTGTTTTTTAGCGAAAAGTGACATAAATATTCTGGAAAAACATGTACAAATAATTCAATATAAAGCTATAATAGCTTTAGCATAAAAAAATAGATTCAAAAACAGGTGCTATAATCTTTTATAGATTCTTAGCTTAATAGGGAAGTTTGGTAAAAGCCAACGCGGTCCCGCCACTGTAAATGGGAGCAACCTATATTAGCCACTGTCAAATTGATGGGAAGGCATAGGGAGCAATGATCATGAGCCAGGAAACCTGCCTGTTTTTACTCACCAAAGCCTACGCGGATAGGAGGGTGTTAAGACAGAATGTTTTATTCTTCTTAACCTACATACCACCTCCTCCTTCATCGGGGGATTTTTTTATGAAAAAGTTTTTTTATTAGGATGGAGTGAGAAACATGATTGAAAAGAGGTACACCAAAGTAGCTTTGATGCTTTTGCTTGTATTTACTTTATTTTTCGGTGGATTTCAGGCTCTGCCTGCTGCAGCCGCAGCGGCACCAATTGGAACGGGGTCACTTTTAGTTGAGGGGAGCCAGGAAACAGGGACCTTATTATCTGAAACACCTATACAATATGTACAAGACGAAACAGCATTCGATGCTTTAGTAAACACGGTAGGAGCTAAAAATGTAGATGCTTCTGATACATCCCTTGGAAAATCAATAAATGGCATTATGGGTCTGAGTTCAAAGGATACATATTATTGGGCATTTTATGTGAATGGGATTGCTGCGCCTGTAGGTTCCAGCAGTTATAATGTCCATGATGGGGATAAATTAAGTTTCCGACATGTTGATTGGACAAAGCCATCAGATTCAGTTTCTTTAAAAGTAATCGGAAATAATGGCCAAAGTCTTTATGATTCTTCCCCATATAATATTGGTATTGTCGGCCAGCCTACGGCCCTTCAGTTGTTGCAGGTCACCCTCGGCTCTGACAAAATAGGCTTACAGAATACCCAATATGGTCCAATGATTATCAGCATTGATGGTACTTCCGCACAAGGAAACAGTTATTGGGCATTCTACGTTAATGGTCAATACGCCAGCGTTGGAGCCGACAGTTATAAACTTCAGCCGAATGATAAAATTACATTCAAACTTGAAACATACACACCAACTGGTGACAACTCTAATTCCAGTGGGGATTCGAACTCCAATGGGGGATCCAACAATAATAATTCCGCATCTTCCAGCGAGTCATTATCATCAGTTAAATTGCAACAGGCTATTGATTCAGCAAGTGAATATACTCTTAAAAATTGGTCTGATGACAATATCTGGGGAGCGATTGCTTTAAAACAAACGGGTAAAATAATTCCGTCCAGCTTCCTTTCAAGTGCTAATCAGCTTGTTCAAAAAAATAGCGGAAAGTTTCATTATATAACTGATGCTGAAAAGTACACACTTGGGATTCTTGCAGCAGGTGGGGATTCGACCAATATTTCCGGTTATAATTTAGTCCAGAACATTTATAATGGCGATGTTACAAAACAAGGTACGAATGGTGAAGTGTATGCGCTAATATCCCTGGGCAGTACTGATTTCCCGATTCCTTCTTCCGCAACATGGACGAAAGAAAAATTAATTAATCAACTCCTGAATACTCAGCAGCAGGATGGCCATTGGTCATTAAATACCACTGATTCATCTAGTGACATTGATATTACTGCAATGGTACTAGTTGCTCTTGCACCATATAAGGATCAGACAGAGGTAAAAGATCATATTTCTAAAGCTTTGGAATATTTATCGTCACAATATCTTGCATCAAAGGTAGATAACAGTTCAACTGCTGCCCAAATCATCTTGGCACTATCTTCGCTAGGAATAGATGGAAATGGTCCAACCTTTATAAAGGATAATGTCAGCATCATGCAATATTTAATGTCCTTTCAACAGAATGATGGAGGCTTTGGCTATAAGGCAGGGAATACAAGCGATACCTTTTCAACTCCACAAGCATTTGAAGCTCTTGCAGCTTATCAAATGTATAAAGGTGGAAAAGGATATCTCTATCATCTGCCTATTTCGCCCAATGGCATTGAACAAGCACCACCTATACAGACAAAACAAAGTCAAGCTGTAGGCAATAAAGGCAACGCATTGCCAAATACTTCAACAAATGCAGAAAACATGGTGCTTGCAGGTTTATTGCTCATTCTGGCTGGAACAATACTGGTTTATTTCCAACGAAAAAGAAGGGCATAATTTTGCCAAGAGTATCCCTCCTGCTTTCAAAGCTCGAGGGGTCTTTTCATGCAAAACGAATGGAAGGAGTTTTTTTAAAATGACACACTGTTTTCACAAATCAATTTCCTTAATTCTTACTTTTTTATTACTCATTAGTTTAATTGGCTGCAGTTCATCATCATCTTCCAAAAGTGAGACTAACGACCAGAAAACGAAAGTAACGCAAGCAAAAAATGATAAAAAACAGAAAGATCCTACGGGTGAAACTAGTAAGCAGGTACAAGCTGCTGGCACAACAAATCAACCAAACACTGCTAACGCAAATACTCAAGCCGTAGCTGCAAAGCCAGAAACAAACCAGCAAATTGCAGCTGCAAAGCCTAGTTCACCGGCACAGGTTGCACAGCCATCTAAACCCAAGACAACTGCAAATACAGCTCCTAGCCAACAGACAACGTCACCAGCACCAGTAGCATCAGCAGCACCAGCAGCTCCTGTACAAACTGTCAAAATATCAATTACAGGGCCAAAAGATCGACCTACCATTCTAAATTTGACAACGGTAAATATAAAAGGCAATGAAACAATTCTTGATGTACTCCTGGATGCAGCAGGAAAGAATAATATAGATGTAGATAAAACAGGCAGTGGAGCGACAGCTTATGTAAGAGGAATTGATGGGATTTATGAACGGGATTATGGGGCAATGAGCGGCTGGATTTGTAAACAAAATGGGACAGGAATAGCGAAAAGTGCTGGGGCCATTACAGTTAAAGCTGGAGATCAAATAGAATGGATTTATAAAGAAAACTAGCTGGAGATAACAATGAAAAATTTTAAACGGATGCATCCGCTTGTTTCGTTTTGCTATTATGTTGGTGCTATATCCTTAATGATTAACCTGCAGCATCCTATTTTTTTAGGGGCTGCTTTGCTTATCATCATTGCGATTAATTTTTTAGAAGATCGCCTAAAAGGATTAACACACTGGTTGTTTTTTATGATCACTACTGGGATTTTAATCATTGTTCTTAACCCAATCTTTAATGAACGCGGCCGTCATGTATTATTTGAGATTTTTCAACATCGGATT
The DNA here is from genome assembly GCF_030915385.1 of Neobacillus sp. PS3-12. Classification (GTDB taxonomy): domain Bacteria; phylum Bacillota; class Bacilli; order Bacillales; family Cytobacillaceae; genus JAEVLT01. Next base: position 5,261,770 of record NZ_CP133268.1, read on the forward strand.
ACCTTGGAGGCCACAGTCTACGGGGTCATGAACGCCCTTCTTATTATTGGAGTCATGGCACTGTTTGTTTCGTACAATGAGGTAATGTCACCAAATAAGCTTTTATACTTATTTTCAAAATTTCTGCCGCAATTTGCTGTATTGTTGATGCTAACGCTTCGTTTTATCCCTTTGATGAAAAGAAGATTAGCTGAAATTTCTGAGATCCAAACGAGTAAGGGACTTTCGATGTTACATGGAAGATGGATGGATAAAGCAAAAACAGGTATACTTTATGTTCAGGTGCTGCTGGTGTATTCACTTGAAGAAGCGATTCAAACGGCAGATTCCATGAAAGCGCGGGGATACGGTCATGGTAAACGTACATCATATGAGTATTTTATCTTTAAAAAAAGAGATCTTTTTGCGCTGCTTTATCTTCTTGTAGTTTTTTTGTTGGTATTAATAGGAAGGATGAAAGGGTATGGATATTTAACGATTTACCCCGTTATGGAGTCGACCTTAATCTCTCCCAGTGAATTCTTCTTTCTATTTCTTTACCTTTTATTTTTAAGTTTTCCGCTTGTTGCGGGTGTGGGAGGATACGTCAGATGGCGGTTATCAAACTAGAAAATTATTCATTTACATATCCAGATGCAAATAAGCCAGCCATTGATCGTCTATCTCTCGAAGTAGAAAAAGGTCAATTTGTCGTACTTTTTGGGTCATCAGGTTCGGGAAAAAGCACATTATTAAGATTATTAAAAAAGGAAATTCAACCGCATGGCAAACTTTCGGGAGAACTCTTTATAAATGGTTCATTAATTGATGATACTGCCGAACTCTCAAAAGAGATTGGCTTTGTTTTTCAAGACCCGGAAAATCAACTGGTAGCCGATGACGTTCTCCATGAACTCGTTTTTGGACTGGAAAATACGGGCCTTTCAACAAATAAAATGAGAAGCAGATTGGCAGAAATGGTCCATTATTTTGGGGCCGAATCCCTCTTGCATCGAAAAACAAGTGAGCTATCGGGAGGAAAAAAACAACAAATTAATCTGGCTTCCGTGCTTCTTATGCAGCCTGAAATTCTCTTGTTAGATGAACCAACATCACAACTTGACCCTGTAAGTGCTCGTGAATTTTTGGATATGCTCATCAGGCTGAACGAAGAATTTGGCATGACCATTATTATGGCCGAACATCGGCTTGAGGAAGTATTTACTCTTGCAGATAAAATTGTCATGATGGATAAAGGCCAAATTGTTCACGAGGGGAATCCGAGTGAGGTTTTGAAGAAACTATGGAATTCTCCGTTTCAAGACTATGTTCCAAGTATTCCAAGCTTATTTTTAACGATGAATGGTCAAGGGTCTCTCCCATTATCAGTGAGGGAAGGAAGAAACTGGATTCAACCATTCTCGTTTAAAAATAAACCTCTTAAACATATTCCTGAAAAGAAAGATGAAATCCTAAGAGCAAAAGAAGTTTCTTTTTATTATGAAAATAAAGCTGAAATGGTCTTAGATGATTTGAATTTCACGCTTAAAAAAGGAGAATTTTATGCTCTTTTAGGCGGTAATGGGTCCGGCAAATCAACGCTACTTAAACTTTTAGCAGGACTATTAAAACCACAGAATGGTAAAGTTTTTTTACAAGGAAAGCCATTAAAATCATGGAATCATAATGAGATCATTAAAAGAATTGCATACCTGCCACAAAATCCAAAACTACTTTTTATCCAGGACTCGCTTGAAAAGGAGCTGGATCAAACGATGAAAATGTGGGGGAATTATGATGGGCAACAAATGCAAAATATGCTGCAGAGATTCGGTCTCTCACATTTGCTTTCCCACCACCCTTATGATTTAAGCGGCGGTGAGATTCAAAAGGCGGCAATGGTTTGCTTGCTCATACGAAAGCCTGAAATCCTTCTGCTCGATGAGCCAACGAAAGGTTTGGACCCAATTTCGAAACATAACTTGGCTAATATCCTTCAAGAACTTACTAACCAAGGTATCACAATCTTGATGTCTACCCATGATGTGGAATTCTCGGCTCTTTATTCATCCAAATGTGGGATGGTGTTTCAAGGGCAAATAACTTCTGAAGAAACCCCGGAAAACTTTTTTAGTGGGAATTTCTTTTATACAACGATGATTCAAAGGCTTTTCCGCCTTATCCCAGAAAATCGGATTTTAACCGTGGAGGAGGCGGCCAGCTTATGCACATTCATCGAATCCTAAAAAACATCCTATTATTTATTTTGCTGGCAGTTATTTTATGTTTGTCATTAATCTGGCAGAATCATTATATTGGCTTGAGTATTTGTTTTGTTGTTGTCTCGATGGTATTTCTCCTCTATCGGTTTGAAAAAAGAAAGATTGAAGCAGGGGAACTTGTCCTGTTAGCAGTTCTTGCTGCTATTGCAGCAGTTGGCAGAGTTCCGTTTGCGAGTATTCCCAGTGTTCAGCCAACAACCTTTGTGATATTGATGTCAGGTTTTGTTTTTGGAGCAGAGAGTGGCTTTGTCATTGGCGCTACCGCAGCGCTTGCTTCCAATATGATTTTAGGTCAGGGCCCGTGGACGCCTTGGCAAATGGCAGCTTGGGGATTGGTAGGATTTACTGCGGGTCTGCTTCGTCATACTTCATTTATGAAAAGAACTTGGGGGAGAATAATTTTTGGAATTGTTTGGGGCTTTTTATTTGGCTGGATCATGAATATCTGGGGCTTTTTCTCTTTCGCACAATCTGAAGGAACAATGTCGATTAAGGCACTTATTTCCTATTTTGCTGCAAGTTCTCTGTTTGATTCCATGCACGCGATTTCGAATATCTTCTTTTTACTCATATTTGGTAATATTTGGATAAAAAACTTATCCAGGTTTAAAAAAAAATATGGTTTATTTGATGAAAAATAAAAACTCCTTCCAGATTGTTGTTTGGAAGGAGTTTTTTCTTAATGGTTGAGACCTTGTAATTTTTGGATGAGGGTATCAACGCTTCTGCCAAGGTTATGGAGTGTTTGATTTATTCCCTCTTTCCATGTTGGTGCTTGTTCTTTAATTGTTTGTCCTATTTTTTTAGCATTATCTTGTAATTGCTGACTGATTTTTGCTGCTTGCTCCTGAATCACTTTTTGAGTCTGGTTTTTATTAGCAAGCTGAGTATTAATAGAATCTACTTCAAAGTTAGCATGCTTTACATAAGGAAGACCTGATTGCATGATCTCTCGAAATAGAGGTACTACGTTGGCTGAACTGCTGCTAGGTAAATAATGCTCCCGATCGGTTTGGTCATATCCCATCCAGACAGCACCGACAAGGTCCGATGTATAGCCTGCCATCCACTGGTCCTTCGTTCCGTTTATTTCTGGAAATGGAAGCTGTGTAGAGCCAGTTTTTCCGGCTATCTGGACACCATTAATATGGGCGCTTTTTCCTGTTCCAGTTTCGACGACATTCAAGAGCATGGATGTCATTTTATTGGTAACGGACTTGGAAGTTACCTTTGTTGTTTTTTCTTTATGCTCTGCGATAACATTTCCTGTAGGCCCAACAATCTTTGTTATCAAGTGGCTATCCTCACGCTTTCCGCCATTGGGAAATGTGGAAAAAGCATCTGCAAGCTGCAGCGGTGAGATTCCTTTACTCATTCCGCCTAGAGCAATAGCAAGGTTTTTATCTTCTTTCTGAACGGGTATACCAAAACGTTTTAAGGCTGCTATTCCCTTATCCAACCCAATCTCATTTAACAGCCATACAGCTGGAACGTTAAGTGATTCCTCTACAGCTTTATACATTGGTACTTGTCCGGCATACGTCCGCGTGTAATTTTCAGGCTTATAAGTGCCAAATGAAATAGGCTGGTCTACCAGCTCTGAGGAATAATCATAGCCTTGTTCAAGTGCAGGGGTGTATACTGCAAGAGGCTTCATTGTTGAACCCGGCTGCGCCGTTAACTGGGTCGCACGATTATACCCCCGAAAGACATGCTCTCCCCGTCCGCCGACCAGCGCACGAACACCGCCAGAAGTCGAATCCATTAAAACCGCTCCGCTTTGAACCAGCTTGCCGCCACGGCCTGTTGGAAACAAGTAATTCTTGCTATACACTTTTTCAAGTCCTGATTGCATGTTTTGGTCTAATTCAGTATATATTCGATAACCCCTAGTAAGAATTTCATCCTGGGTCAAGCCATATTTAGAAATGGCTTCATTTAGGACTGCGTCAACATAGTATGGGTACTTTCGGTCAAAATTACTTCCTCCGCCGTCACGAAGCTGAATTTTCTCTTTAATTGCACTAGAATATTCCTCTTCCGTGATCATTCCCAGTTCTTTCATTTTTGCTAAAACCACATTTCTTCGTTTCATCGCTAAGTCATAATGCTGATAAGGGTCGAGTGAGTTAGGTGCATGCAGTAATCCTGCAAGCATTGCCGCTTCACTTATCGTTACATCATTGATATTTTTCGCAAAATATTTCTTTGATGCATTACCAATTCCCCATGCACCGCTGCCAAAATAAACTTGGTTTAAATACATTTGCAGTATTTCATCTTTTGTGTAAACTTTATCAAGCTTAACAGCTAAAAATAATTCTTCCGCTTTTCGCTTGTAAGTGCGTTCTGGTGAGAGCAAAGCATTTTTCGCCAACTGCTGGGTCAAGGTACTTCCGCCCGCGGTAACATGACCTGCAAATAGATTCCCGAAAAAGGCACGGGCAATACCACGGATATCAAATCCGCCATGTTGATAGAAACGCTCATCCTCAATTGCTACCACAGCATTAGGAACATATTTAGGTACATCTTTAATCGATATCCCTGATATCCGATTTGTTGCCACATTACTGGCAACCGCTCCATTCTTATCATATATAACAGTGGGCTGACTTAATCCTTCTTTTAGGGACTGGACATTGGCCCTGCTGGCTAACCAGCCAAAATAAGAAATCGTACCAAGGAAGAATACAAGAACGATTAATAATAGTATTTGAGTTAAATGTTTCTTTTTCCAAAAACGTACAAACCAACTCCACAATGGAGAAAGGATACTCATATGGATCTCCTTACCTTTAGTAAAAATTTAATCGTTATCCATTATAAATTTATTTTTAAAAAAAGACCACTGATACCTACTTAACTTAAAGTGGAACCAAAGCTCCAGGCCAAGAATACCAAAAACAAAAATTATCTTTAGGTTGTACAACCGATTGATAGTTCCCGCATATATTATACAAACAAATATAGTAACATAAGGAGAGGGAGAGGATTGATTAACTGGAAAGTACGATTTCAAAATAAGAGTTGGGTAGTTGCATTTATTTCCCAGCTTCTTCTCGTTGCACAGGTTATCATTGCAGGGTTAAACTCGTTGGGAGTGGTCCACTTCCAATTAACCGACAAAACCATAAATGACGTTATTTCCTGTGCAAATGGTTTGTTTATTGTTTTATCCATGCTTGGAATTGTTCAAGACCCTACCACAAAAGGGCTTGGTGATAGTGAGCATGCCTTAAAATACGAAAAACCCAAATAATTCTGGTTTTCTCTTTACGAATGAAAAAAGTAGAGCTATGATTATTTTGTTAAAATAAATGGAGTAAACTACTAGGGGTGCCTTTTTCGGGCTGAGAAGAAAGCGGTATGCTTTTTAACCCTTCTAACCTGATCTGGATTATCCCAGCGTAGGAAAGTAGTGAAAAACAATGTTCACTAAACTTTCTGGCTAGGTTCTTCTTCGAATCTGGCCTATTACAATTTTACCTTTGGAGGAATAGGAATGGACAATCATTCAGTAAGTCAAACTTTAATAAAGATTAGAGAAGTGAACCCACTTGTACATAACATTACCAATACGGTTGTAACGAATTTTACTGCAAACGGACTTTTGGCAATGGGGGCTTCACCTGTCATGGCGTTTGCAGCAGAAGAAGTTGCCGATATGGCTAAAATTGCAGGGGCATTAGTTTTAAATATTGGGACTCTTACTAGTTTAGTCGTTGATGCAATGATTATTGCCGGGAAGTCCGCTAACGAAAATGGGGTACCCGTTATTTTGGATCCTGTAGGTGCAGGAGCAACACCCTACCGAACAGAAACAGTTAAACGAATTTTAAGTGAAGTAAAAATTTCTGTTTTACGAGGAAATGCTTCTGAAATTGCCAATGTAGCAGGAATTCAAACAGAGACAAAAGGAGTGGACGCCGGCCAGGTTCAAGGAAATATGATTGAACTTGCTGTCCAAACGGCAAAAACATTCAATATAGTGGTGGTCATTACTGGAAAAGAAGACATCGTTTCCGATGGAAAAGAAACCTATATTGTCCGTAATGGACATCCGCTTCTTACAAAGGTAACAGGTACAGGATGTTTATTAACTTCTATTATCGGTGTCTTTACTGCAGTTGAAAAGGACTATGTAAAAGCAGCTGTAGCCGCATTAACCTTTTATGGTGTAACAGCGGAGATGGCCGCTAGAGAAACGGTTGACAAAGGACCTGGAAGTTTCCAAATTGAATTATTGGACAAACTCTCCCAGGTTTCTGAAAATGAAATAAATCAATATGGGAGTTTTGAAAAAGTTGTATAAAGAGGAGCATATAAAATGACCGTAAAAAAAGCACTAACAATTGCAGGTTCAGATAGCGGCGGAGGAGCGGGGATCCAAGCAGATTTAAAAACCTTCCAGGAATTAGGCGTCTTTGGCATGTCAGCCTTAACAGCAGTTACCGCCCAAAATACCCTTGGGGTACAAGCGGTATATCCGATGTCAGCTGAAGCTGTTGAAAAACAAATAGAGTCAATTGGGGAAGATTTAGGTACCGACGCATTAAAAACGGGCATGCTTTTTAATGCTGAAATTATTGAGGCTGTTGCGGGTAAGATAAAACAATTTCATTGGGGTAAGGTTGTAGTTGACCCAGTAATGATCGCAAAAGGAGGAGCCTCGTTGCTCCAAAACGAGGCGGTCAATGCTTTGAAAAAATACCTTATGCCAATATCACTGATTATTACGCCAAATATTCCCGAGGCTGAGGTTTTAACAGGCATGTCTATTTTAACAATGGACGATAAAAGAGAAGCGGCAAAAAAATTGCTTGATCTAGGGGTAAAAAATGTAGTGATTAAAGGCGGCCATGATGAGCAAACAAATGAAGCTGTAGACGTTTTATATGATGGGCAAGAATTGTTTTATTTTACCTCAAACAGGGTCGAGACAAAAAATACTCATGGCACTGGCTGTACATTTTCAGCAGCCATCACTGCAGAACTCGCAAAAGGCTCTTCCATCTATGACGCCGTTGCAACAGCCAAGAACTTTATTCAAGCAGCGATTGAATTCGATCTGGGAATTGGTTCAGGTCACGGACCTACGAATCATTGGGCATTTAATCAAAAAAGGGGTAAAAAACTGTGGCAAGAATAGATTCACAACAACTAAGAGACGTTCTAAAGGTCTATTTTATTTCTGGTAGTATCAATTGCCATAAAAATCCGACTGAAGTATTAGAAGATGCAATTAAAGGCGGAATCACGATTTTTCAATTTCGGGAGAAAGGCCTTGGTGCATTGGCAGGTTCTCAAAAATACGATTTAGCAAGAGAATTAAAAGCACTTTGCCGCAAAAATAGTGTACCATTTATCGTAAACGATGATATTGAATTAGCACTCGAACTGGGTGCAGATGGTGTACATATCGGTCAAGAAGATGAAGCGGTTGGAGAGGTTCGCAAAAAAATTGGCGACAAAATTCTGGGCGTTTCCGCCCATACTTTAGCAGAGGTTGATCATGCAATTCAGAATGGGGCTGATTATCTTGGAATAGGACCTATTTTTCCTACTTCAACAAAAGAAGATGCCAAAGCAGCAGCAGGTACTAAGCTAATCGAAGACCTTCGAGCAAAGGGCTATGACATTCCTATTGTAGGAATAGGCGGAATTAAGGTTGAGAATTCCAGGTCTGTTATTCAAGCTGGAGCTGACGGAGTTTCTGTGATCACCGCTATTAGTCTTGCCGATGATATCATCGGAACAACAACAAAACTAAAAAACGAAGTAGTATTCCAATAAAATTCCAAAAATCCATTCTGTTATATAGGCAGAATGGATTTTTTGTAGTAAGATATTCCTAAAATTCATATAAATTAGAATGGAAAAATAATTCCTGTGAATGAAGGTGAGAATTTGTTAAGACTAGACCATTTTGTGATACATATTGATCATGATCCAATAAAGTTGAATGAATTAAAGCTGCAGCTTGAAGAATATGATATTCCGTTTGACCCGGAAAAGGGAAAGGGAACAAGTGGTTTTAAAGTCGCTAACCTTTGGATTGGTGACCAATATCTCGAATTTCCGTATTTAAAAAAAGTTGACGGCGGCGGATGGAAGCAAGAGTGGGTACATCAATATAATTGTGGAAAAAGAGGAATCTTTGGACTTTGCTTGTACACAGATGCTCTAGACGAAATAAAACAGGAATTATTAGAACGTGGCCTTGAATTAGAAGGTCCCGAAAGAGTGACCTTTAAAATGTTTGGCGGTCTATTAAAGAAAAGCTTGCCGTTTAGGATGATCTATACAAAACCAATACCGAACAGTGACTTGCAAATTATGTTTTTACAAATGGATGATCAAAAAAAATTTCAATTTACGAGAAAATACATGATGAAACCTAATACAGAGGAGATTGGAATTGTTTCCATCAACGAAGCATTTGTTATGAAAGATTTTTCCGATGAAGAATGGGTGTTTATAACCAAAGTTTTTCCTAAATTAAAGGGAACCCGTAATAAACAGACGTTGGATATGGGTGAAACTAAACTTCATTTTGTGCAAGATCCAAAACATCAATTGTCTGTTGATTTAAAGGCCAAAGCAAATAATAAAAACTACGAAAATATAGAAATTGAGATTGAAAATGTTCGACTTTTAATTGGATAAATGGAACATAAAAAGCTTGAGGATTGTATTTCCTCAAGCTTTTTATGTTAATTTTTGTTAGAAGAAGTTTTTGCCTTTTTATTAACCAGGTACATAATGATAGGTTTTAAAATCAGTATAGAAATGAAAACAAAAACGATGAAAAGTTCGGATGGATCAGAAACCTCAAAAGGTTTGCGTAAGTTCGGCAATGCCTGATTGAAATTGGACCCCATAATTAAATCAAGCATAAGAATGAGGGACATCAAGGAGACCAACAATAGAAGAAAGATAAAAAATATTTTCATTGTCTCACCTACAGCTTTGATGTTGTTATTTTTTGCGTAACAACTTTTTTCTATACTGGCTTATTGAATGATACTTTTTAGAACAATCGGTTTGGTAAAATTGCACTCCGATAAAAAACTAATAAACTTATTAAGTGCAATTTTTGGATAAAAAAATAAGTTTTGGTAAATATAAAAATAACCTACATTGCTTAAGTGAGGCGGGAACTGTGTCGATTTTGTCGAAGTTACTTAACATGAAAACCAAGGTAAAGCAGAATGATAATTACCGGCAGAATCAGGACCCTGGCAACCCCGAAAATTTGCCTATCCAAAAACATTATAAAGATAATCTTGATTGGATCAAAGCAGAACTTGGGAATAGTGGTGATGTAGCTTTCCGAGAAATGTATTTTGATTCAGTAAAAGGGTTTGCTATCTATATTGATGGTTTAGCAAATAATACCATGATCAGTGATTTTTTTATAGAACTTGTTGTAAAAGACACAGGAGAAACAACCTCAGATCCATTTCAATTTATTGTAGAAAAAGCAACCGGTTAGGAAACTTTCAAGTAATTAATAACTGGAATGAAGTCTATGATTCATTGCTGTCGGGAAATACGATTATCTTCGTTGATGGATTTGCAGAAGCGATTAGTGTTGAAACAAAAGGCTGGGAAAAACGTTCCATTACAGAGCCAACAACACAATTATCGATACGTGGTCCAAAGGATTCATTTACTGAAACGTTGCGGACAAATACAGCACTGATCAGAAGGCGGATAAAAAGCCCAAATTTATGGCTTGAATCAATGAAAATTGGTACAGTTACTCAAACTGATATTGGCATTATGTACATTAAAGGGATTGCGAACGACAAGATTGTTGATGAAGTAAAAAAAAGGTTAAAGCGGATTAACATGGACGGCATTCTTGGATCAGGATACATTGAACAGTGTATCGAAGATCAGAGTATGACAACTTTTCCGACCACATATATGACGGAAAGACCGGATGTTGTGGCTTCACAGCTGTTGGAGGGGCGGGTCGCAATTATTGCAGATGGTACCCCTTTTATCATTACCGCACCATCTGTGTTTATCCAATTTTTCCAGGCGCCCGATGATTATTATTTTCGGTTTGACATTGCATCGAGCCTGCGGTTATTAAGAGTACTTTCTTTTTTTATCGCCCTGCTAGGACCGGCGTTATATATTGCCGCAACAACCTTCCATCAGGAAATGATCCCTACCCCGATGGCGATTGCCATTGCAGCTCAAAGGGAGAATGTTCCATTCCCAGCCTTTGTTGAGGCATTAATCATGGAAGTAACTTTTGAGATTTTAAGGGAAGCAGGACTTAGGCTCCCAAGGGCCGTGGGACAGGCAGTTTCAATTGTCGGTGCCCTCGTTATTGGCCAAGCTGCCGTTCAAGCAGGTCTGGTATCACCTGTTATGGTTATTGTTGTATCCTTAACAGCAATTGCAAACTTTGCAACTCCATCATTTCCAATGGCCATATCTGCGCGATTGGTTCGTTTTTTACTGATGTTTCTATCTACTATTTTAGGCTTTTTTGGAATCATGCTTGGACTCTTGGCAATGTTTATCCATTTGTGTTCTCTCCGATCGTTTGGCGTTCCTTATATGTCTCCATTAGCACCATTCAATTTAAGGCACCAACAGGATACAATTTTTCGTTTTCCCATTTATACTTTCAAAGAGCGTCCTCCATTAATGGCAAAAGAGAATGTGGTAAGAACGGGTAGTAATCAAAAACCGGGACCCCCAAAAGACCAGGAAAAATCATCTGAATCTAATAAGGGTGATCAGCAATGAAAAAGTACATAAGAGTTTTTTTGGTGTTGTTTTTGAGCGTATCATTGCTGTCTGGATGCTGGAATCAGGAGGAATTACCAAATTTAGCCTTTGTGATGGCTCTGGGGGTCGACAAAGCAAAAAATAACCAAGGTTATACCCTCACCTTTGAGATCGTAAATCCAGCAAATGTGGCGGCATCACAAATGGGAGGTGGTCAAGGCTCTCCTGTTGCGGTTTATAAAAGTACTGGCAAAAGTTTATTTGATGCAACCCGCAAAGCTTCAAAGAAACTTTCAAGGAAAGTTTATTTTGCTCATACGAATGCAGTTGTGATAAGCGAACAGGTTGCCAAAGATGGGATATTGGATTTGCTCGATATAATGGATCGGGATCCCGTTTTTCGGACAACAACTCAACTATTCATCGCAAAGGATACCTCGGCTGAGAATGTTGTTTCAACTTTAACGATTCTTGATAAAATCCCAGTTAATAAAATTGTCAAATCGATGAATGTCACAGAAGCAATGCTGGGAGAAAATACGAAGATTACAATTGATGACTTTATAAAGGATATTGTCAGCAGTGGGAAGGAACCATTTACAAATGGGGTCATTCTGCCCGGTAAACAAAAGATGGGAGACAAAATGAGTAATATTGCCACAGATAAACCTGGTGTTATTATCGAAATCGATGGCCTGGCCATTTTTAAAGGCGGGAAATTGATAGGCTGGATTGACGGTAATCAAGCAAGGGGTGTTGTGTGGACTTTAAATAAGGTAAACGGAACAGATGTTTTTGTTGATTGGCAAGGGAAAAAAAAGGCAATAGGTGTTATTGTCCGAAGATCAAATGTTAAGTTTTCACCATCCATAAGAAATGGAAAGCCTTTTATACAAGTAGCGATTAGGGCAGAAGGGGACATCGAACAGGTAAATAGTTCAGTGAAGATAACCGACCCTGCAGTTATAAAGAAATTAGAAGATATGGTTGGGGAGGAAATAAAAAAAGAAGTAAGCAATTCAATAAAAACGGTTCAATTAAAAAAAAGTGATATTTTTGGGTTTGGCGAATCTATCCATCGAGCATATCCAAAAAAATGGAAGAAACTAAAGAATAATTGGAATGAAGAGTTTTCTACATTAGAATTCTCTGTTAAATCTGAGATGTATCTTCGCCGTCACGGTATCCGCAATGAACCATTCTTAAGCAACATTGACAAGTAACCCATTGTATGGGGAGTGAGATTGATGGACAAAATTAAGATAAGTGCTTTTCAATTGTTTTCCCTTGCATTTTTGTTCGAAATGGGGAGTGCAATTTTGGTAGGGCTCGCAGGACAAGCAATGCAGGATGCATGGATATCCATTCTGCTTGGAATGGTAGGGGGCCTTTTACTTTTTCAAATCTATTATCGTTTGTATTCCTATTATCCGGATCTTCTATTCACTAGTTATGTTCAAAACATAATCGGAAAATGGGTAGGTTGGGTAATTGGCTTTCTTTACGTCAATTATTATATGTATTTAGCGGCAAGGATTTTACGGGACTTTGGGGAATTGCTTACTTCGACTATATATACCCAAACTCCCCAATTTGTTATTATGTCCTTAATGATGTTAACAATCATCTATGCGGTTTATAAAGGGCTTGAAGTATTAGCAAGGGTAGGGGAATTACTTTTCTTTGTTGTCTATATAATGGCCGTTGTCGGAGGGCTATTAATTGTTTTTACAGGGTTAATCCATATGGAGAATCTAAAACCAATACTCGAAAATGGACTTGCTCCTGTTTTAAAAACGACAGTGTCCGAAACGATTAATTTTCCTTTTGGAGAGATGATCGTATTTACGATGCTCCTCCCTTGTTTAAGTGAACCAAAAAAGGCAAGATCCATTTGTATGTTTGCCATGGTATTAAGTGGAATCAATATTACGATCACGTCACTTATTGATATTACAACTTTGGGGGTAGATTTGTTTATTCGTTCTCCTTTCCCATTATTAAGCGCCATCCAAAGAATTCAATTATTAAATTTTCTTGAGCGGCTTGATGTTTTATTTATGCTATATCTAACTGTTGGCGGCTTTATCAAAATTGGAGTTTTTTATTATGCTGCAGTAGCTGGAACAGCAGATTTATTTAAGTTAAAAGACCAAAAAAAAATTATCTTTCCCATAGGGCTATTAATCATTTTTGCAGCAGGAGCGATTGCTTCTAATTATAGTGAAGATATGAAAGAAGGTCTTGTAGTAGTACCTATTTATTTACATTGGCCTTTTCAAATCATTATTCCGGGGATATTACTAATTATAGCGTTTGTTCGAAATCGAAAAAAACTTTCGAGTAAAAAAGGAAATGAAATGATGACTCAGTAAAATAAAAAGCTGTGTCAAATAAAAATGGCAGACAGGGACTGCCATTTTTATTTTTTTAACTTAATTAACTCTTTTACCAAGAATAATCAAGTCTCGTTCTATCCCATCCAATTCAGCAATTTTAGGGAGATGTGCCCATTTCTCAAAACCAATTTTAGAAAATAATTTTAAGCTAGGTTCATTATGTCCAAAGATAAACCCTAGCAATGTTTTTACATGAAGCTTAGGGCAGGCTTCAATTGCAGATTTTATCAAAAATTCTCCTAATTTTCGGCCTCGAAATTCCTGATGGATATAAATACTAACCTTAGCCGTCGCTTGATAGGCAGGCCGGCCGTAAAAGGATTGAAAACTTAACCATCCGCAAATTTTTCCTTGTGTTTCGACTACCCATAATGGTCTTGAAGTTGATGAATGTTCCTTGAACCAACCATCCTTGCTCTCAACGGATACTGGTTCAGTATCTGCTGTAACCATTCGACAGGAAACAGTTGAATTATAGATCGCTACTATTGCTGGTAAATCATCCCACTGTGCATCTCTGATCTTGAAATCTTCTAACATGGCTAGCACTCCCATACTTTTATAGTATAATATTATTTCATGTTAACTTTCCTTACATAAAAAATCAATGCCGAGTTGGTATAGAAAATGGGATTTTTTAACTTAGTTATAAATCACTATTTATTTTAATGTGGGCTTCTGATGGAGTTAGTACTTTAATAGCATGGATTCACTTTTGATTGGCAAATATAATGATGGTAATTGGATTTTATAAATGCTTTAGCTTGGAGGAATTATTAATGAAGTTATCCGGAAATACAATTTTAATTACAGGTGGAGCATCAGGAATTGGTTTAGCTTTTGCAGAACGTTTTTTAAAGGAAGGCAATACAGTAATTGTTGTTGGCCGCCGAATCGAAAAGCTTCAAGAGGCAAAGGAGAAATTTCCGGAACTAGTCATTAGGGGCTGTGATGTATCTATTAAAGATGATCGCATAAAACTCTTTCAATGGGTAATGAGTGAATTCCCTAATCTTAATATGTTAGTGAATAATGCAGGAATCCAACAAAGAGTGAATTTGCTTCATTCAGAAAATGATTGGGATTATTATCAGAATGAGATCGCCATTAATGTGGAGGGGCCAATTCACCTTTCGATGCTTTTTATTCCACACTTCATGAAGCAAAACAATGCAGCCATCCTTAATGTTACATCTGGGCTAGCAATCATGCCTGGAGTTTGGGTGCCGATTTATAGTGCTACAAAAGCTGCAATACATTCCTTTACGTTAACATTACGTCATCAATTAGAAAATACAAATATCGAAGTGATCGAAGTTTTGCCACCTGCTGTTAATACTGATTTAGGTGGTGTAGGATTACATACATTTGGGGCGCCATTAGATGATTTTGCAGACTCCATTTTTAATGGATTGAAAAATGGATTTCATGAAATTGGCTATGGCGGAACGGAAAAAAGAATAGGTGCTCCTAGGGAAGAAATTGAACAAGGAATGAAGATGGCTTGGAAAAACTTTTTGAAAAACAACCCACAATTTTTAAAAAATAAATAATAAGTCCCCTCAATTTTTTTGGAGGGGATTTTAATTGATGAAAAAAATAATAGAATATAGCTATCTTTTTCCATTAATCACGATAATATTTTTTGAAACCTAGTATAGATTCATATATAATTTCGTTAGGGAAAGTCTCATTAATATAAACTATTGTAGGCTTGATCATAAAATTTACTGGATAAGGAGAAGTTAAATGGAAAAAGTACTTATTTTCGGACATAAAAATCCGGACACAGATGCAATTTGCTCGGCAATTGCATATGCAGATTTGAAAAAACAATTAGGAATGGATGTAGAGGCTGTTCGTCTTGGAAATATTAATGGCGAAACCCAATATGCCCTTGATACTTTTAATGGTGAAGCTCCACGCTTAGTTGAAACAGTTGCAAACGAAGTAAATTCTGTTATCCTTGTAGACCACAACGAAGCACAGCAAAGTGTAAGTGATCGCAATGAAGTTCGTGTCTTAGAGGTTATCGACCATCACCGAATTGCAAATTTCGAAACAGGGGACCCATTATACTACCGTTGTGAACCTGTAGGATGCACTTGCACAATTTTAAACAAAATGTACAAAGAAAACGGTAAACAAATTCCAAAAAATATTGCAGGACTAATGCTCTCAGCCATTATTTCTGATTCATTATTGTTTAAATCTCCAACATTCACAGAACAAGATGTTGCAGCTGCAAAGGAATTAGCAGAAATTGCCGGTGTAGATGCAAATGTTTATGGTCTTGAAATGTTAAAAGCAGGTGCTGACCTAGGCGATAAAACAGCAGAGCAGCTTATTTCTCTAGACGCAAAAGAATTTACAATGGGTAATAGCAAAGTGGAGGTAGCCCAAGTAAATGCGGTGGATACAAATAATATTCTTTCCCGTCAAGCTGAAATAGAAAAGGCTATTTCTAAAGTGGTTGCAAATAAGAATCTGGACCTTTTCTTATTTGTTGTAACTGATATTTTAACAAACGATTCAGTAGGACTTGCATTAGGAACTAAGGCTGCAGCAGTAGAAAAAGCGTATAATGTTAAGCTTTCCAATAATACTGCAACATTAAAAGGCGTTGTTTCCCGCAAAAAACAAATTATTCCAGTACTAACTGATGTTTTCACAAAAGGTGAATTCTAATTTTTATTGAAAGAAAACCGAGCTTGGATCTCAAGCTCGGTTTTCTTTTTCTTTGTAAAAATAGCATTTGAATAGGGGTTAATTTTTTTTATTATGGTTATTACTTTAATAGGAGGTTATTGCGATGAAAAATACAATTATTTTACTGTTAAAGTTTATCTCAAATTATCTTGCGTTTTCAATTGGGCTAGACCTATTTTTTAATGCTGATTTTATAGAAATAGCTACTTTTAGTTTGCTCCTTACCATTGTTTCCTATCTAATAGGGGACCGTATTCTATTGCCAAGGATAGGGAACAGGAACACTTTGGTTGCTGATTTTTTCCTGGCTTATGTAAGCGTGTGGATATTTGGTCCAACGGTGTTAAACGGTTATCTTCAAATTGCCTGGGGTAGCATCATCTCTGCATTCATTATTACTGGGGCAGAAGCGCTCATTCATATGTATATGCTAAAAAATCTTAGAATTGAGCGGAATAGCAGTAAGGAAAGAGCAAAACAGAACCCTAAGCTTGCATATGGTCTTGAAATGGCAGAGGAACAAGAACCAATTCAGAAAAAGTGACTAAAATATTATTATGTTTTAACAAAATAGTAAATTTCCTCCTTATTCCTGATATTGACACTAAATATTGGTAGTGTAATACTTGAATTAGAGTTCACGTTTTGTCGACCAATTGTTTAAATCAAATTGAAATCAATGGGATGAGGTGTCTGCTATGAAAATGAAGGTAAAAGATTTTATGATAAAGGATGTTATATCTGTTCGTCCAGATGCGACAATTAAAGAGGTTATGAAAACTTTTGTCGACAAAAAGATCGGAGGACTGCCGATTGTAAATGATGAAGGTATATTAAAAGGGATTATAACCGATGGAGATATTCTACGAGCAATAAAACCAATTGATCGGCATATTCAGGATTATTTTAATTTAATCACCTATATTGAAGAGCAAAATATGGAAAGCCGTTTAAGTGAATTGGCAGAACTCCCTATTTTAAGAATTGCAAAAACAAGAGGCATTGTAACTGTTTCACCTGAGGACGATATGAAGCAAGTAGTAGTTATTCTTGCCAAGCATCATTTTAAAAAATTACCAGTGATTGATAAGGGAAACAAAGTTGTTGGTGTGATTAGCCGTGGTGACGTAATCAGGAACATCCAAAATACAATTATAAATGAATTGGAACTATCATAAATCAAATAATAATAAGTTAACAAAAGAAAGCCCAACAATTAAATAATCTTGTTGGGCTTTACTTAATTTACAACTAGAAATTTCTTATTTAGCAGGATTTGTTTTATCAAGCATGAAATCAGAAGTAGGAATGGTAATTATTTTCCCACCAATTTGGACATGAATGGTATCGTTGAAAATGGCCTTCACAATTCCTTTTAAGGAGATTGTAGAGTTAACAGAGATATTTTTATTTTCATTTTTTTGTACCATATTATTCAACACCTTCCAACTTTGGTTATTAGTCTATTATAAAATAAAAAAAACCAATAAAGCGAGGTAAAAGAATCATAAATTTAAAAAATTTTATTTTATTAACATTAGGGAAGACATGTGATATTCACTCCGAGTGGTCAAGGGTAAAAGAACCAGGGGAATGGAAAATAACATGAACCATGGTTCAAGTATCACAGGTTTGCAAACAGCTGTCAACTAAAAGATGAATTATAGTTCAACTTTTTGTTTTGTGTTATGATGTGTAGGAGGTGATCTTATGTCAGATCGAGAAGAAGGGCTAGTCGGCAGCTTTCCTTTTATTCCTAAGCAGGAACGAGCACAATTAAAAAGAAAAGCATTACTAGAGAGCGGACGTGTTTTATTTCTTTCTAAGGGATACGAGCAAACAACTGCAAAGGAAATTGCCCTTCATGCGGGAGTGGCAACTGGCACATTTTATCGTTATTTTGCAGATAAGCGACAGCTTTTAATGGCCTTGCTAGAAGATCACATTGATCTTTTAACTCCGCCTGAGCCGGTATGGTTTAATATAAATCCGGAAAAGAGACTGGCGCATCTTTTAGAAAAACATTATATACAACTAAATGAACTTGGATTGTACCGTGTTCTTCCTGAATTGCTGCCTAAGGATTCCGAGTTTCTTGAAATTCTGACAAAGGCAAAGAAAAAGATTCATGCTAGAATTTTAGCTAGACTGAAACAAGCACAGGAAAAGGGACTTACATGGAATGATCTGGATTTAAATACGGTTACGTGGACAATTATGATGTTCATGAATAATATTCATGAACTAGAAAAACAAAGTGGACTTCCAATAGATTTTAATGAAATTGCAAAAATTATTTGCCGCTTAGTTTACCCACCAGGAATATTAGAACAGCTTAAGAAAAGTGAGAAATAAATTTTTTAAATTGGAATACATAATATGAGAGAAGGTATTCTAAAAGAACTTGTCAATTGTAATTTGTTTTAAGAGAAAAAACAAAAATCCAATTTCTCTTTGAAGAAGAAAAACTGGATTTTTGCTTTTTATGACAGTTGTAAATTATGTCTTAAAATTACTCGATTAATTTTCATTTTGAAGATCATTTTTATTAGGGAAACCATCTTTTTTTGACAGGATATAAAAATGAATCGGGACCTCAGACAGATTTATCTTCTTAAAACCAGTTACCTCCCAGCCTTCCCGAAACAAATTAGTGAATACTTCTCTAGTCTTTAATCTCCACTCCATTGCTGTTTCTTTATTTGTTTCCCTAATCATTCGAAAATTTTGGGGGATGGGAACAAACAAGTTGGTAGATTCCTGCATAGGGAGGGGAAGAATAGCCTTTGGGATTGGATATCCATCTTTATGCAGTTCAAAGCGAATAAGAGAGTTTCGTTCAGCTTGAGTAAATGTAATATTGGCTCCCTTTGTTTCTCTAGTATTGTTCAGGTTTATATACCATTCCACAAGAAAACGATTGGAAGGAATTCCGTTATTTAAAAGGTCTTCCATTTCTCCATAACAATCTGGGATATAAATCGAACATACACTGCCAAGTTTTCCAATATTTAAGTATCCATTGACACTTTCCAATGGATCATAAGTCCAAGTTATGAGTGTGTAGCCAAGTTTCCTGGCCTCCTCACGTTGGGCAAGCTTCAGTTTCTCACCAATTTTCAGATTACGAAAGCGGGGATCGGTTCCGAGAACATGGGAACAAAGGTAAATTTCTTTTCCATTATAACCCGCAAAACTATATTGAAAACCAACTAATTGTTTCTCGAAATATGCCCCTAACACCAAACCGCCGTTTTTAACGGTGGTTACCGTTTGGTGAGTGGGGATTGAATCGTATTCTCCCCAGATTTTACTTTCTAATGTCCTTACTTCATTGAGTTCATCCATTGAGTGAAGGGACCGAATTTCAATTTCTGCTGATGTTAACATAATAAATCTCCCGTAAAGTGTTTATTCCTGGTTGAAGTCAGCTTGTTCATATGGAACAAGTTTTGTTTTCATCACGAATTTATAACCTAAATAGGCGATTAAAAATAGTGGAAGACCGATATAGGAAACTAATGCTCCATACCAATCAAGTTTAGGTCCAAAAAATGCTTCGAAGTTTTGCCCAAAGATGGCAACCAGACACAATATAGTCGCTAAAATTGGACCAAGTGGAAACCATTTCGATAAATATGGCAGATCACTAAGTTTTCGTCCTTGTGCAACATAGGCCTTTCGGAACCTAAAATGGGTAATCGTAATTCCAAGCCATGATAAGAATCCAGCTAAACCGGAAGCATTTAATAACCAATTATATACAGTACCATCACCAAACAACGAGGTTAAGAAGCACAACATTCCAATGATCGTTGAAAGATAAAGTGCGTTTGTTGGTAGTCCGCGTTTATTTACCTTACGAAGGAAACGAGGTGCCTTACCTTCTTCCGCTAAAACCCATAATACTCGGGAGGCAGCGTAAAGAGCAGAATTTCCTGCAGAAAGTACAGCTGTTAGGATAACTGCATTCATTACTGCAGCCGAAAAGGCTAAACCTGCCCGTTTAAATACAAGTGTAAACGGACTAACAGCAATATCTTTTACGTCTGAGCTTAATAACAGCGGGTCATTTGCGCTTACTAGACAGCCGATAATAAAAATGGCAAGAACATAAAACAAAAGGATTCGCCAAAATATCTGCTTGATCGCCTTCGGCATGTTTACTGCAGGATTTTCGCTTTCACCTGCTGCAATCCCTACGAGCTCTGTGCCCTGAAAAGCAAATCCGACGACCATAAATACACTAATAACAGATACATACCCACCCTTAAAGGAGTGTTTCGTAAATGTATCAAATCCACCAGTATGTCCGCCCATAATGCCAAAAATCATTAATAAGCCGAGGATAATAAAAATAATAACTGTTGCAACTTTAATAATTGAAAACCAAAATTCTGATTCACCGTATCCTTTGACAGATAAAACGTTAAGGCCGAAAATAATCAGAAGAAATATAGCGCTCCATAAAATACCCGGAGTATGAGGAAACCAATATTTCATAATTAATGATGAAGCAGATAATTCAAGGGCCACAATAATTGCATTGTTATACCAGTAATTCCAGCCGACTGCAAAGCCTAATGCTGGGTCCACAAACCTGGAAGAATAAGTACTAAATGAACCTGTAATTGGAATAAATGCGGACATCTCACCTAGACTGGTCATGATGAAATATACCATCAATCCTGCAATTAGATAAGCGAGTAAGGCTCCGCCGGGACCTGCAGTATGAATTGGTGATCCGCTTGCTAAAAATAAACCTGTACCGATCGTACCTCCAATAGCGATCATGGAAAGGTGCCTTGTTTTTAATTTACGTTCTAATTGCTTTTCCTTTGGCTTAGATTCATCATATTCAGAAATTGGTTTTGTAGTTTCCATAGTTCACCTCTAAGTTGTCTAATATTTATGCTATTCACAAAAACTCAAATTTAAAAATATTATTCTGGTAAAATAAAAACGTGTATTTATACATTACCATAAATAAAAATGAAAATAAAAAAGATGTTAATTCTGAAAATTTACAAACCGTTTAATTCTAAAAAAGAGCATTCTATTCTCTCTAGGGAAATAAAAACAGCCCCTGAGACCAGGGGCTGTTGATTGGTGAAAAAAGCATTTGGTATCTATTGTTGCTTCCATTTGTAATCGGCTATATTCGGAACATAATTCATCATCATGGAAAGTAATGTTTCTGGCTCGGAAGAAGAGTTAATAATCCTTTTTGGGGCATCGTTCGAAAACCCTGATTGAATACTATGGCTTACCAGGTTTAGGAAGGGATCATAATAACTGTTGATATTAAAAACACCTATCGGTTTTTTGTGTATGCCGATTTGAGCCCAGCACAAAACCTCAAATAATTCTTCGAAGGTCCCTAATCCACCTGGAAGGGCAATATATCCATCTGCTAATTCACTCATTTTTGCTTTTCTCTCGTGCATAGTATCAACCTCAACAAGCTGGGTTATATGGGAATGAACATTTTCGCCTTTTATTAAACCTCTTGGCATGATGCCGATCACCTTACCGCCATTTTTTAGTACCTCGTTGGCAATTACACCCATTAAGCCATTTCTTGAACCGCCAAAAATAATAGAAAAACCTTTTTCTGCAATGACTTTTCCCAGTTCTTGAGTTTTCTCCTTAAATTCTGGATTGTTTCCAAGATTAGAACCTGCAAAAACACAAATTGATTTCATCATAGCACCTCAGTTCTAATATATTATTGCTATTTTACAATATATGCATACTAGAAGCGATTCATTGACAGCATAATCATCAAAAATTAGGAATATTCTAGCTAGTTAGATATAATAGGAGAGAGAATAAAAATAGTTTCAGGAGTTGAGTAAAGAATGACTAGTGCTAATACCGAAAACAAAGGCTATTTTGGACAGTTTGGCGGAAGCTTTGTTCCAGAAGCACTCCAGGAAGTATTGGATATTTTAGAAGAGAATTTTTTGAAAGAAAAGGATAATTCGGAATTTATTGAGGAGTTTAAGTATTACCTTAAAGAATATGTTGGTCGTGAAAATCCATTAACATTAGCAAAAAATTTAACTAAACAATTAGGCGGAGCGAAAATATATCTTAAAAGAGAAGACTTAAACCATACTGGAGCACATAAAATTAATAATGCAATCGGACAAATTTTATTAGCTAAACGAATGGGAGCAAAGAGAATTATCGCTGAAACAGGTGCAGGGCAGCATGGTGTTGCAACTGCAACCGCATGTGCCATGTTTGACATGGAGTGTGTCATCTATATGGGAAAAGTCGATATGGAGCGACAGGCACTTAATGTTTTTAGAATGGAATTATTAGGAGCAAAGGTAATTCCTGTTGAAAAAGGTCAGGGGCGATTAAAGGATGCAGTGGATGAAGCCTTAAATGATCTAGTTCAAAATTATAAAAATACCTTTTATTTGCTAGGATCTGCTGTAGGCCCACATCCATACCCAACGATGGTAAAGCATTTTCAGTCAATTATAAGTGAAGAATCGAAAACACAAATTCTCGAAAAAGAAGGGAAATTACCTACCGCAGTGATTGCGGCAACTGGCGGCGGGAGCAATGCAATTGGTGCTTTTGCACATTATCTTGAGGAGCCAGATGTTCGGCTAATTGGAGTAGAGCCTGCAGAAGCTCCGTCATTATCGGAAGGTGTACCGGCTGTTATTCATGGTTTTAAGTGCTACACACTGCTTGATGATAACGGTGAACCAAAGCCGACCTATTCTATTGCAGCTGGTCTTGATTATCCTGGTGTGGGACCCGAACATAGCTTTTTGAAAGAATCGGGAAGAGCTCAATATGTAACAGTGACAGGACAGGAAGCACTTGATGCCTTCGTATTGCTATCAAAGACTGAGGGAATTATTCCTGCTCTTGAAAGTTCACACGCTGTTGCCTATGCTGTTAAATTAGCAAAAGAACTTTCAAAAAATGATATCATTATCGTGAATCTATCGGGCCGCGGTGATAAGGACGTTGAACAAGTTTTTAATATGTTAAAATAATAATATGATTTAAATTCAAATACAAAATCCACCAAGTCTGGGCTTGGTGGATTTTGTATTTGAAATTTAGGACTTTTCAAGAACACTTCGGTTGAATTTATTTAAAAGCTCAGCAAATAGATTAAGTTCCTCATTAGACCAATTTTCTAAAACTTTTTTTACTCTGACCAATCGCACTTGTTTTGATTCAGTATATTCCTTTAAGCCAAGTTTTGTTATTTGAAAGGAATAAGCCCTTCCATCTTTTGGATTGGGAATTTTATAAATATATCCTTTATTTTCTAAAGCAGCTGCTTGTCTGCTTACTGTAGAGATGTCTAGTTTGAATTCATCTGCCAAAGCCTTTACTCCTGCAGACCCATGTGAAGTGATTTGATGCAGCAACAAATATGCTGATCGGTCAAGGGGACCAAGTTTATTATGAGAAGATATTGAGTTGATTCGACGATATAAAATCGCTAGTTCAAGCTCAAGGTTCTCCAACGAATGTTCTTCCATGTTATTTTCCTCACTTTTTCTTTCGATCTTAACTTTATCGTAACACACCAGCAACCCTTTTATAAAATGATGAACATCAGTTCAGAAAATGTAATAACATGAAATAGGGCAGCTAAAGAAGGAATGTCTAATAATGAGAAAAATAATGTTGACACAATAACAAATAGTTGTATAATACAATCATATGTGGTTCTGAGAAAATTTTAAAAATTGCGATTATTATCTATCAACATTACTGTTAATGGCGCGAAATTTTAATTTAAGGGGAGAAGTAAAGATGTCATCAACACCACCACCTATGTCAACAACGTCAGCAACCGTTGTTTCATCTGCTAAGGCAGAAACAGGCTTATTAAGCCAACCAAGATCAGTCTGGGCTGTCTTTTTTGCCTGTGTGATTGCTTTTATGGGTCTTGGATTAGTAGATCCAATTTTACCTGCAATTGCAAAAAACCTTCAAGCTACACCAAGTGAAGTTACTTTGCTTTTTACTAGCTATAATGCGGTGATGGCAGTGGCAATGCTCATCACTGGTGCTATTTCATCAAGATTGGGAATTAAATGGACGCTAGTAATGGGGATTATTGTAATTGCCTTATTTTCTGGTTTAGGAGGACTTTCAAACGGAATATGGTCTCTTGTTGGATTACGAGGGGGCTGGGGATTAGGCAACGCTCTTTTCGTGGCTACAGCTTTAGCTGCCATCGTGTCACTTTCAAACAGCGGTACAGCAAAGGCAATTATTTTGTATGAAGCAGCAATTGGGCTGGGAATATCCGTTGGGCCGTTGCTTGGCGGATGGTTAGGAGGCTTTTCCTGGAGAGGCCCTTTCCTTGGGGTTGCCGCACTAATGGTGGTTGCGTTTTTTGGTTTGATTATGTTAATGCCGAAGTCAAGTTCAACAAGCCCGAATAGGGCTAAAACGTCGCTATTAGATCCATTTCGCGCTTTAAAACACCGTTCACTATTAGTTTTTGGAATTGGAGCTGCACTTTACAATTTCGGGTTCTTCACTTTATTAGCTTATGCACCTTTTGTAATGGGCTTGGATGTGCACGGTATCGGGTACGTTTTCTTAGCTTGGGGAATATTGCTCGCAATTACCTCTGTATTCATGGCACCAAGACTGCAGCAATTATTTGGAACAGTAAAGTCAATGTGTACAATGTTGACATTGTTTGCACTCCTGCTGCTTGCAATGGGGCTTTGGACATCAACACAATGGGTAACTATTGCAGCAGTGATTTTAGCTGGTGCGTTGTTAGGTAATAATAATACCCTCATAACGACTGCTGTAATGAATGCAGCACCAGTTGAGCGATCAACTGCGTCTGCAGCGTATAGCTTTTTACGATTTATAGGAGGGGCCATTGCTCCGTATCTTGCTGGAAAACTTGCTGAATGGTATAGTTCAAGTACACCTTTTATTGTTGGAGCTATATTTGTAATGGTATCCGTTATTTTTATTGGAATCAATTTTAAACATATAAAGCATGTTGATGATGCTGAAATGGGGCATTAATCATTCGAAAAAAGGAAGGGACTGAGTCTCTTCCTTTTTTGATGCCTATTTTTTTTCAAAAAAACGCAGCCTAATACATAAATTTAGACTGCTTTACCTTAAATGTTTTTTATTAGTTTCTTAATTCAACTCTGCGAATTTTTCCTGAATCTGTTTTTGGTAACGTGTCAATAAACTGAATAATCCTTGGATATTTGTATGGTGCTGTTAATTTTTTGACAAAGTTCTGCAATTCTTTTGCTAATAAATCATTCCCTTGAACGCCATCCTTTAAGACGACGAAGGCCTTTACAACATTCCCGCGAATTGGGTCAGGGGAAGCAACAACAGCACATTCCTTAACCGATTCATGTTTCATTAATGCATCCTCTACCTCGAAAGGACCAATTGTATATCCTGAGCTGATAATGACATCATCATTTCTTCCTTGAAACCAGAAATAATTTTCCTCGTCTTTGGATGCTCTGTCTCCGGTTATGAAATAATTCCCTCGAACAGAGTTTTTTGTTTTTTCCTCGTCCTTATAATATTGTTTAAAAAGCGCAGGAAAATCTTTGCGTACCGCAATTGTTCCAACTTCATTGACTGGAAGCGGTTGGCCATTTTCATCAACAATTTCTACAAATTCTTCGAGAATTGGTTTTCCCATTGAACCGATTTTATTCGCATCAACATTTAAATTGGCAATTAATAACGTACTTTCTGTTTGACCATAACCATCACGGATCTGCAGATTAAAATTACGTTTGAAAATATCAATAACTTCTCTATTTAGCGCTTCACCTGCAGAAACTGCAGTATGTAAATGAGACAGATTAAATGATGCAATGTCATCCAATTTCGCCATCATCCGATATTCTGTTGGAGTACAGCACAAAACATTTATTTTATGATCTTGAAGAATGTGCAAATATTTATGTGGATGAAATTTCCCGTTATAAACAAAGCCTGTAGCTCCAGAGCCTAGGATCGCAAGTAACGGACTCCAAACCCATTTTTGCCAGCCGGGTGCTGCGGTAGCCCATACCGTATCATCCTCATGGATGTTTAACCATAGGGGTGCAGAAATTCTTAAATGGGCAAAGCCCCAGCCATGACTGTGGACAACCCCTTTAGGCATACCTGTTGTACCTGAGGTATAGGCAAGAATCGCAAAATCATCCTTTTTTGTTGCAACAGTTTCAAAGGTTTCTGACTCATTGCTCATTATATTTTCCATTGAAAGCCAGTTCTCTACTTCTTGTCCAAAAGCAATTTTATATTTTAAGAAAGGTGTTTCTTCCTTTATATTTTCAAATTCAGTAATAAATTGATAGTAAGAGATTACCGCTTTTGCTTCAGAGTGGTTTAAGCGATATACTAAATCCTTCGCTCGAAGTAATTCAGAGGAAGGACTAATCACAATACCTTTTTTTAAACATGCTAAATAAATAACATATGATTCAATAAGGCGTGTAGTCATGACAACTACTCTGTCACCTTTATTTAATCCGAGTTTTGTTAATCCGTTTGCAAGCTTATTGGCTTCTTTTATTAGCTCTGCATAGGTAATGGTTTTATGATCTCCATTTCCATTTTCCCATTTCAAAGCAATTTTGTCGGAATAATGCTTATCAATTTCATTCGCAATGTTATAGTAGTCTGGTGCAATAAGTGCGTTTAAATCCAATTTAGTATCCTCTTTTCCTATCCGATAAAATACAGAAAAACATCTCGTTTATCGGAAAATTAGTGCATATAGAAAGTTATTGTGACCAGGTAGTAATTTTGACAGTATCCATTAATATTAACCTTGAATTAATTATTAAGATTTTATGACCACATCACAAATTACTCAATTATCATATGACAATTGACACCCTAAAGTAAAATGATAAATGTCATATATTTTGTAAATAATTAAAATTATATGTAGGAATTTGTCATTTTATGCTTGATTTTTATTTTAAATGAAGTTTTCTGCCTAAAGAAAAACAAAAAAACATAGCCACTATGTTAATGGGGCTATGTCTAAATCTGTGTGATTATAACTATCCTCGGTACCCCATTCTTCTTGAAATCTCCAATCCTGCTTGAATCGCTTTTTTGGCATATCCAGATATTTTGTGGGATTGGATCCTTTGGATCGGGCCGACAATTGATAATGCGGCAATAATATTTCCTTTATAGTCAAATATTGGTGCCGCGATTGAAGTTACTCCCTCCGTTAATTCTTCAATACTGTAAGCAAATCCATTTTCGCAGATTTGTTTTAAATGGCTGCGTAATTTTTGAGGATCTGTTATAGTACTTTTGGTAAATTGATGCAACCCTTTTTCAATAACTTGGTCCAACAAACTTTCACTGGAAAAAGCCAGTAAAACTTTTCCTGAACTAGTGCAATAAGGGGGATTACGCTTGCCGACATAAGTTAAAAAGCGTACGGGATGGTTACATTCTACTTTAGAAAGATAAACTATATCTAGCTTATCCAATACAGAGATATGAGCTGTTTCACCGATTGCTTCTACTAGCTTCATTAAAATTGGTTGTGATTCTCGGTACACATCGATACTGCTATTTACGATACCGCTTAATTCTAAAATGGAAAAACCTAAACGATATTTTTTTGTTTCCGGGTCTTTATAAACAAAGCCTTCGCTTGCGAGAGTTGCCATTGTACGACTAACCGTACTTTTGTTTAATCCAAGTGATAAACTAAGATCGCTTATTTTTTTTTCTGGCTCATCGAGGGTAAAGCATTTTAAGATTCGCAGTGCATTTTTTACAGAAGAAAGATATTGATCCTCTTGTTTTTTTTCATCATTACCCACATAAATACCTCCTTAATAATTTCATTATAAGAAACATCGTTGCTTTATAGTGGACAATATAACAGAAAAGCCTATAATTGGAAAGAGAATATACTTAATATTTCTATTTTTAAATAAATTATTAAAAAATTTTTATTTTGTTGCATATATCGCAACAACGAAGTTGTATATGCAACAAGTAAGTCTTATCATTATATTTAGAAAATATGAAAAATTACGATTCTAGAGGAGGATTTTGACGATGCAAGTCGAAACTAAAACAATAGTAGAACCTATCGTAAAACCATTTGATTGTTTACATTATATTGACGGAAATTTTGTTGGATCTGAGGATGGAAAAACATTTAATAATGTAAACCCTGTCACAGAAGAAGTATATGGTACGGTTGCTGAAGGAAGCGCTGCAGATATTGATTTAGCTGTTAAAGCTGCTAAACGTGCTTTTAAAGAAGGACCATGGGGGAAAATGAGTGTACAACAACGTTCCAAAATTCTACGCAAAGTTGGTGATATTCTTGAAGCAAGACAAGAAGAAATCGCCCAATTAGAATCGTTGGATACTGGAAAGCATCTAAAATTCTCACGTCATGTTGATGCTCCACGTGCAGCAGCAAACTTCCACTTTTTTTCTGATTACATGCTTTCAGTAGGAACCGAAAGCTATCAAGATGAAGTTCATAACGCACTTAACTACGGATTTCGGCGCCCAATTGGAGTAGTTGGATTAATCCAGCCATGGAATCTTCCATTATTCTTGTTAACTTGGAAATTAGCTCCAGCTTTAGCTGCTGGCTGCACTGTTGTTATTAAGCCATCTGAATTAACTCCAATGACAGCAACAAAATTGATGGAAATTCTTAAAGAAGCTGGTGTTCCAGATGGGGTTGTAAACTTGGTACATGGTTTTGGACCTGGTGCTGGAAGCGCAATCAACAAACACCCTGATATTGCGGGTATCGGCTTTATCGGACAAGTATCTACAGGTGCTAGAATCATGGCGGAGGCGGCTCCAACGTTGAAAAAGCTTTCTTTCGAATTAGGCGGAAAAAACCCTAACATTATTTTTGCAGATGTAGATATTGATGAAGTTGTTGCAACAACTGTTCGATCAAGTTTCACTAACCAAGGGGAAGTTTGTGTTTGCGGTTCAAGAATATATGTTGAACGCCCAATCTTTGATGAATTCGTAGAAAAATTTGCAGCCAAAACAAGGGAATTAAAAGTTGGAGATCCGTTTGATTTGAGCAATGATCAAGGCGCCTTAGTTGCAAAAGTACACTATGATAAAGTAATGAGCTACCTAAAAATCGCTGAAGAAGAGGGCGGCACTTTTGTTACTGGAGGTAAACGTCCTGATGGTTTGGATAAAGGATATTTCATCGAACCAACTATTATTACTGGTTTAGATGACAGCTCTCGTTGTGTTCGAGAAGAAATCTTTGGACCAGTTGTTACAGTGATTCCATTCGACACAGAAGAAGAAGTGATTGCGGCAGCAAACGATACTCGCGTGGGCCTAAGTAACACAATCTGGACGAACGATATCCGCCGTGCACACCGTGTAGCACAAAAAATCGAATCAGGTTTATCTTACATCAATTGTTGGTTCGTACGTGATTTAAGAACTCCATTTGGCGGAACGAAAGACAGTGGAATAGGCCGTGTTGGCGGCGCTCACAGCTGGGAATTCTATACTGAGTTAACGAATATTTGTGTAAAACTATAATTCTCCTAATTTAAAAGATTATGTTGCACGGTTTATAAAAATTGAACCGTGCAGCATTTTAATGCTTCTTTAGCGTATACAGCAATCAATTACATAAATAATAGAAAGGATGTATTCAATTGACAAAAATCCAAGATTTTGCGGCTCAATTAGCTCAAGCGGAAGCTACTAAGGTTGGAATTGATCCTCTAATTGTATCAGACCCGAAGATTACTGTTGACGATGCATACTACATTCAACTAGAAAACATTAAAAAGAAACTAGAAGCAGGTCAAAAAATTGTCGGTAAAAAAATCGGTCTTACATCAGTAGCTGTACAAAAAATGTTAGGTGTAGATGAGCCGGATTACGGACATCTATTAGACACCATGGTAGTCGAAAATGGCGGCACAATTGACACGAAAGATATGCTGCAGCCAAAAGTTGAAGGTGAAATTGCGTTTATATTGAAAAAAGATTTAAAAGGACCTAATGTGACAGCTGTTGATGTTATTCAAGCAACCGACTATGTGGTTCCAGCACTGGAAATTGTGGATAGTCGTATCCAAGATTGGAAAATATCTTTACGTGATACCGTTTCCGATAATGCTTCATCTGGCTTATATGTATTAGGTGGAAAGCCTACAAAACTTGAAGACATTAATCTGGAGTTAGTTGGTATGGCATTATACCAAAATGGTGAAGTTTCCAATACAGGTGTAGGTGCAGCTGCTCTAGGAAATCCTGCGACTTGTGTTGCATGGCTGGCAAACCGTTTGGCAGATTATGATATTACCTTAAAAGCTGGTGAAGTAATCCTTTCGGGTGCACTTTCAGGCATGGTTGCAGCAAATCCTGGAGATAATTTTGTCGCTAGGTTCGCTCATCTAGGTCAAGTAAGCGTTAATTTTAAATAATTATAATTTACGATTTTTATATAAGAATTACTAGGAGGCAAAATAAATGGCAAGCGAAATCATTAAGCAAATTGCTGATTACTTAGTTGCAGCTGAAGTAGAAAAGTGCGAAGTAGTGAAGGTTACAACGAATATAAAACCTGATCTTACTGTTGAAGAAGCCTATCAAGCACAAGAATTGCTTGTTCAGAAAAAAATAGATGAAGGAAGAAGAATTATTGGTCCTAAAATGGGCTTAACAAGCAAGGCAAAATGGGATCAGATGGGCGTTTCTGAACCTATTTATGGGTACGTGTTTGATTATATGTTGGTGGATAATGGAGGGGTGCTTCCTTTTTCTGACTTAATTCATCCGAAAGTAGAAGCGGAGATTGCTTTTCTAATTGGCGAAGATATCGAAGGACCTGGAATTACTGGTGCCCAAGTATTAGCTAAAACAGAATATGTTTTACCTGCATTGGAAATTATTGATAGCCGCTATGAAAATTTCAATTTTACACTTACTGATGTAATTGCCGACAATGCATCTACATCAAGAGTAGTATTTGGAAACTCACTTAAAAAACCAAGTGAATTTGAACTTGAATTAGTAGGAGCAACACTATCAATTAACGGTCAGATTAAAGAATTAGGAGCAGGTGCTGCCGTTTTAGGACATCCTGCCAATGCAATTGCTGTACTGGCTAATATGCTTGCAAGAAAAGGTCAAAAGATCAAAAAAGGTGATCTTATCCTTTCGGGTGCTTTGACTAGTGCTATATTGCTAAAAATTGGAGATTTTGTTTCAGGCAAGTTTGACGGTTTTGGTGAGGTAACTTTTACCGTTGGGGAATAACTAACAATTATAAAAATTTGAGAGGAGAATGAATATGCCGCTTATTCAAGTAAATATCATGGAAGGCAGACCGCCTGAAAAAATTAAAGCATTAATTGAAAATATTACTGATACAGTTGTTGAAACGTTAGATGCACCAAAAGAAAGTGTGAGGGTGCTTGTTAACGAGATGCCAAGAACTCATTGGGGCATTGCTGGAGTGCCAGCTTCCGAGAGAAAATAAAAAAATCTTTTTTATACCAGTTTTATCCTTAGATTGTGGATGATACTGGTATTTTTATTTTGTCACAAATGATATACTAATGTTTCTTGGTAATGATTTTTATCTTAAATATTATTTTTAAAGTAGTATAATTAGTAAGAAAATCATCTAAAAGACAATATAGAAGGAAAATCAGATGGAAATTAGACAACTAAAATATTTTATTGAAGTAGCAAAACAGGAGCATATTTCATTGGCAGCTGAAAACTTGAATATCGCTCAATCAGCAGTAAGCCGCCAAATTGGTAATTTAGAAGCAGAGCTTGGTGTACAGCTTTTAGAAAGGGAAGGCAGAAATATAAGGATCACCCACATTGGAAGATTATTTGCTGAGCAGGCACTTATTGCGATAAAGGCAATTGATAACGCTAAGCAACTCATAGATGAATATGTAAATCCAGAGCAGGGAACCATTCGAATTGGTTTTCCTTCTAGCTTAGCCAGTAATACTCTCCCAACAATTCTTTCAGCATTTAAAAAGGAACATCCGGACACCCACTTTCATTTACGGCAGGGTTCTTACTCTTTTTTGACGGAGGGAGTAAAAAAGCGTGAAATCGATTTGGCTTTTATTGGCCCTGTCCCAACACATGATCCAGATGTACAATCGGATATTTTTTTTGTTGAAAGGTTTGTAGCTCTATTACCGAAAACACATCCGCTTTCAAATCAAAAATCAGTTTCTCTTTATCAATTAGCGAAGGAGACTTTTGTATTATTTCCAACGGGCTTTGTTCTTCGAAAAATTGTTGAAGATGCTTGTATTCAAGTTGGATTTCATCCCACAATTTTATGTGAGGGAGAGGATCTTGACGCAATAAAAGGGTTAGTATCTGCTGGGATTGGAATCACATTGTTACCAGAGCTATTTTTAAATGAAAATTTGCCAAGCAATACAGTTAAAGTTTCAATACATGACCCAGATGTGAGGAGAACCGTTGGAGTTATTACCCCCAAGCATCGAGATTTATCTCCGTCAGAAAAACTTTTTTATGAGTTTGTAAAAAAATACTTTTCTATGTTTTCAAGTAATGAATCCATGTTTTCGAATAACGAATTAATCGGTTATAAGTAAAATAGTTATACTGAAATAAGGAAAATAATAAAGGATAGGTCATTTAAACTGGCACCTATCCTTTGTTTTTATTTATTTAAAAAATACTTTATCAATGTTGTATTTGGCATGCAGTTTATTAATGATAAAGGTTTCGTAAATTTCCCGTTCCATTGGGTCTTCGACAACACAAACCGCAATTTTATCAATCTCATCTCTATGTAATTTAAGCGGTGATACGCTATCCTCAAAATGCCTTTTAACTCTTGGTCGTAACTTTCTTGCTTTGCCTACAAATAATAAATCCTCATTTGCATCAAAAAAAAGAATAATCCCGCCTTTATCGCGTGGAATTCGATGGTAGTCAGTGAATCCATATTCACTGCTAATGACTGACTCGACTTTTTCGCCAAGTTGTTTCTTTTTGGTAATTACTACATCTGGAGATGGTATATCAATTTTAATCATCATTTATCGCTCCCTTTAATAACAATGCCATTTTTATGGACAATCCATTATAGCATAACCATTGAGAAACATTTAAATTTCTTACTGAAGCTTTATGTATTACAAAAGGATGGCGGGTGGATACCATCTTTTTGTATAAATTCTATTCCGATTGCTTTTGGTGTTCTTCTTGTTTATTCTTGAGTGTATAAAAAGTTATAGGCTGTTCAGCTCCAGTTAATAATTTATAAACATAAGAAGATGTTAACTTGTAACCATCTTCTATTTTTTCGGCAAGAAAATTGGTTCTTTCAAAAAGAATGGAACGGATATGATTGATTTGCCTTGCAAGTTTTTCAGTTAATGCTTCCTGGTTGTCCATCCGAGTAAGTATTTCGGTTTGATAGCTTTCTTGTTGAGCCATTTTTTCTGTCATATTCTTTTCTAATTTTGTTTGCTCTTCAATTTGATCAGATAGTTGTTGATTCAGCTTTTCCTGATTCTCTAACCTGGTTAGGATCTCTAAATTGAGTTTTGTTTCTTTTTCCATTAAAGAATGAATTGTTTTATATTTTTCTTCTAAGATTTTGAGTCGTTCAATAATTTGAATATCGAGGTCGTGTTGTTCAAATTCTCTCTTTTTCATATCCTTAAGTTGGTTATTCAAATCCTTCCATTGAACCGAGTGTAATTCCTTTTGCTTATGGTTATGCAATTTAATTTCATCCAACGATTGAGTAAGAGATAAATTTGTAGTCCTTTGAATTTGTAATAATTCCTCTAAATAATCTTTTCTGTGGAATTCCTGATTGTTCTCATTTTTAATCTCCCTGTTTTTATAAACCTCTGGATGTTTTTCTTTGTTTATAAAAAGCCCCATTTAACTACCGCTCCTTTATTAAATGAATGTAATATCATATGCTGATCGTGGTAATTTGGGACGAAAATATAGTTAGAGGTATAATCAACCTAGGAGGAGTGAAAGCCGATGGCCCATGGCCGTTTAAAGGACCATTTCTGCATAAAATGACACATCCTAATATGATGGAAGATACAATTCTTATGATCGCCAAAATTAAAAGTTTGCCTAAGGAAAAAGTGTTTGAAAGTCTTTTTCAAAACACGAAAAAATGTTATAAAATTAATGAATAATAACATAAATATCTGAATTTAATAATTAAATCAAAAAAATATTAAAAATTAGTATGTTCAAACAGAATTTCTTATTATATAATATCGAATACAGGGATACAGTTTATTTAAATTTTAGATCGGTCTACCTATAGAGTGTAAGTAAAAATTAGATCGTTCTAAATTCGATTCCTGAAAACAATATAGAAGGTGGTGGATTTAAAAAGTATTTTAATATGTTGTTGATATTTACTAAAGGAAAATGTTTACTATCGTTATTTTAATTTTTCTACTTAATTTTGAAAGCGTTTTACCTTAAACTTATGACATACTTATCTTCCAAGTTAAGCATTTATTATTTGGATTCGGTTTAGAGGGGTTTTATAATATTTTTATGCAACCGCTTTCATATTACTTACTTTCATTAATCAAGTGGAAATAAATTAGGGGAATTTAATTGAGGGGGATTCATATGGCACAAGAAGCAAAAAAGGTCAACTCATTACCGCGGAAGAAACCAACACGAGCTCGCTTCGCAATTTTAGCACTTCTTTTTATCATTACTGCAATTAACTATCTTGATAGAACAAATCTCTCAGTGGCCGCATCTTCCATCCAGAAGGATTTAGGACTAGATCCGGTTACCCTTGGTTTGATCATGTCAGCTTTTGGCTGGTCCTACGCATTTATGCAGATACCAGGCGGATGGCTTTTAGACCGCTTCGGCCCTCGGTTAACATATGCCATTTCGCTTTGTACATGGTCTATTACTACGCTTTGCTTAGGATTTGCAAGGAGTTTTGCAGCATTCTTTGGTCTTCGTCTTGCCTTGGGGATCACCGAAGCACCTGCGTTTCCAACCAATAGCCGTGTAGTTGCCGCTTGGTTTCCAAAGCAGGAACGCGCAATGGCTACAGGTGTTTATACAGCAGGTGAATATGTTGGATTAGCTTTTGCTACACCAATCCTGTTCTGGCTTTTATCCAATTTTGGCTGGCATACGATTTTTATCGTAACTGGTATTATCGGGGTTCTTTTTACATTTGTTTGGGTTAAATTTTATCGTGATCCTAAATACAGCAAAACCGTCAATAAAGAGGAGTTGGATTATATCCGTGAAGGCGGCGGGCTGGCTGAAAATGCTGTAGAAAAACATAAAATTACATGGTCAGAGGTTAAACAACTACTAAAATATCGCCAAATCTGGGGAATAAGTTATACACAGTTTTCAGTTGCATCCATGCTTTACTTTTTCTTAACATGGTTCCCAACGTATCTTGTTCAAGAAAAGCATATGTCCTTCATTAAAGCCGGCTTCATGGGTTCGTTACCATATATTGCAGCATGTGCTGGTGTACTGCTGGCAGGAACATGGTCAGATAAAATGGTCAAAAATGGAAAAACGTTAACGGTTGCAAGGAAAACACCAATTATTACTGGAGCATTTGGTGCATGTTTAATCGTTCTTGCTAACTACACTCAAGTACCAGGTTTAGTCATTGCTATTATGTCAGTTGCCTTTTTCTCTCAAGGTATGGCAGCCACAGGATGGGTTATGGTTTCGGATTTAGCTCCAACTAAATTAGTTGGTTTAGCAGGCGGTGTTTTCAACGTAGCAGCTAACCTTTCAGGGATCCTTACTCCAATTATCATTGGTGTTATTGTGCAAAAAACAGGTTCATTTACTGGCGGTCTGGTTTATATGGCTGTTCTAGCTCTTTCTGGTGCATTATCGCTTCTTCTTGTTGTTGGTAAGATTGAACGTCTTAAGCTAAAAGAAGATTAAAAGTTTGGTAAAAAAATCTAGCCACTTGTAAAATGATTGCTACAATTTATGTTTAAAAAAAGATTTGAAAAGGACTTTACCTCTTAACAGACATGGAGTGAATTCTATATCTGTGCTAAGACGGCAAAGTTCTTTTTGCTTAAAGTTCCTAACAAAGTTGTAAAAAGATTGCCCGCAATAATAAAACAAACAAACATTAGATTGACATTGTTTAAATCTCAAAATTATAATTTAATTAGCATTGTTTCTAAAATGAATGGAATTTATTATATTAAACGAGTAATGAATAAATTATGAAATAAGTAGATGGTGATAATTAATGACGGAAAAAAAGCGTGTAACTCTTTTGGATGTTGCCAAACATGCAGGAGTATCCCGAGCTACAGCTTCACTGATCGTTCGAGGAAGTCCAAAAATCGCTGAAAAAACACGAAGAAAAGTATTAGAATCAATGCGGGAACTTGGATATGTTTATGACCGAGTAGCTGCAAATATGAGGTCTCAAAGTTCTTCAACTGTTGGCCTAATTATTACTGATATAGCCAATCCTTTTTATGCAGAACTATTAAGGGGTGTACATAATGCTTTAGAAGAGGCAGGATACATTGTTTTCCTGGGAACAACATTTGATTCTGATGCCAAGCAAGAGCAATTAATTTCGAGAATGCTCGAGCATCGAGTTGGTGGAATTATTCTATGTCCTGTCTCAGACACGTCAAAGGAAACAATTGAACGGATCAAGAATATGGATATTCCTATTGTTCTTGCAGTTCGAGAATTAGAAGATGTATCAAGTGATTATGTTGGGATTGATTATGCCGCTGGTGCACAAATGGCCGTAAATCATTTAATCCAAAAAGGGCATCGCAGAATCGCCTTTATAGGCGGAACTTCAGGATCTTCTGCCTGGAGAGAGAGAAGGCGCGGGTATTGTATGGCGTTATCTCAAGCAGGCATTGAAATTGATGAATCCTTGATTGTTGAAAGCGCTGTCTCCAGGGATGGCGGAACAGAAGCTGTTCATAAGGTCCTTAGACAACAAAAACCACCTACAGCTATTTTTTGTTTTAACGATTTAGTAGCACATGGTGTCTTGCAGGGATTGAAAGTAAATGGACTAACACCAGGAGAGCAAATTGCTGTGGTCGGGTTCGACAATAATAACGAAGCACCATTGTATAATCCTCCACTTACAACCGTTTCTTCATTTGCAAGACTTATAGGGTCCCAAGCAGCAAATTTATTGCATCACCGCATGCTGAATAAAAATCGTGAAAAACAACGAATTATTTTACAACCAGAGCTTGTTGTTCGAAAATCTTCATAAGTGATCAATATAATAGGGAAGAGAGCAGAAAATGCTCTCTTTTCTTAATTTAGATCGATCCATTTAATTTAATTTATATTTATGAAAATTCAAGAAATCTATTGCCAATCTATAAATATTGGGGTAATATGATGATAGCGCTTACCTAACATGTTGTTTATAGCTTTATTAAGAAGTGAAGTGGAGTAAAAGAAGATTTTACCAAGCTTTTTTTCTTGAAAAATTTTTCTTTTTTTAGATCGATCTATTATTTTATTTAAAAGATCTAATAACGTTAGATCGATCTGATTTTATAGAATTTGGCGGTGATGATAATGATAGGATTATATTTGAAAAATTCGGGTGAACTAGAATTAAGAGAATTACCAACAGTAACAAGTCTTAGGGATCATGAAGTAAAAATAAAATTAATTTACGGTGGAATATGCGGATCCGATGTTGGTGTATACAAAGGAAAACTTGGGCATGCAAAATATCCGCTTGTTCCAGGTCATGAATTAGTCGGAGAAATTATTGAAGTTGGAGAAAATGCACCATTTAATGTTGGTACAAGAGTGGTGGTAACACCAAATACTTTCTGTGGTGAATGCGAAAATTGTTTAACTGGCAGGAGAAATATTTGTAAAAACAAAGAATCTCTCGGTGTAAATATTACTGGTGTTTTTTCAGAAGAAATTACTATTTCCTCAAAGTTCGTTTTACCAATTCCTGAAGAATTACCTAGTGAAAGAGCAGTATTAATTGAACCGTTTGCGGTAATTGTTCATGCATTTCAAAAAATTAATGTTTCAAAAGATACATCTGTTGCCGTTATTGGCTGTGGGACAGAAGGGATGCTTTCTATAGCCTTAGCGCAATACCTCGGAGCACAAGTAACTGCAATTGATATTAACGAAAAGAAACTAGAAAAAGTGGGTAAAGAGTTTGTAGGAGTGAAAACAGCGCTTCCTGAAGATGTTCCCGAAGCAGCTTTTAATATTGTTATAGAAGCTGCTGGAGTAAGGTCATCTGCTGAACAAACAATAAAAATTGCTAAACCTGGAGGAACAATTGTTTATATTGGGTTAGCGCCAGAAGCAACTTTCTCGGTTATGCTAATTGTTAGAAACGAGATAACCTTAAAAGGATCGATTATTTATAATTTCCCAGACGACTTCGAAAAATGTGTTGAATACCTATCTGATGCAGCTTTTAATATTAAGCCTGTAGTATCAAACGTTTTTGCATTACAAGATTATGAAAAGGCCTACGGTGATGCTCTTTCAGGTCAGTATGGCAAAATATTAATTGATTTTAGGGAGGCTTAATTTATAGAAGCAAAAAATCCATTATTTTACGTTGGCGGCGGGATCATGCTTGCAGATGCTGCCGAGGAATTAAGAGAGCTAGTGGATTATTTAAATATTCCAGTAGCCCATTCTTTGATGGGAAAAGGCGCCGTATCGGATGATCATCCATTAACACTCGGAATGACAGGATTCTGGGGAACAAAATTCATCAACGATAAATGCTTAAATGCCGATTACATTTTTGCCTTAGGAACTCGCTTTGGGGAAGCGGACTCCAGCTCATGGGAACCAGAATTTACATTCAACTTCCCGCCAACAAAACTGATTCAAATTGATATCGATCATAGCGAGATCGGCCGAAACTATCCGGTAGAAATCGGTGTTGTGGCTGACTTAAAACAAGCGTTGACTGTCTTAAATCGTGTGGTAAAAGAAATGTTACCAGAGGGCTATCATCCTGACTATTTAGCTTCTTTAACAGCAGAAATTGCTACCTATCGCAAAGAATTTAAAGAAAGCAATCAAAAATATATCCAAGATAACTGTTTCCCAATGATGCCACAGCGGATTTTAGAAGAAGTGCGTGAAGTGCTTCCGAAAGATGCGATCATCACAACAGATGTGGGCTGGAACAAAAACGGTGTCGGCCAGCAGTTCCCAATCTATGAAGCTGGATCGATTTTGACTCCTGGCGGCTACTGCACAATGGGATTCGGGGCACCAGCAGCATTAGGTGCTAAGATCGCTGCACCTGATCGTGTTGTTGTTTCTTTAGTTGGCGATGGAGGATTCGGCCAAAACCCAGCATTGTTAGCAACTGCATTTGAAGAAGATATTCCAGTAGTTTGGGTAATTATGAATAACTTTGCATTTGGAACAATTGCCGGCCTGCAAAAAGCTCACTTTGGAACGACTCTAGGAACCTTGTTTACCAAAGATGAGCCGCCATATTCACCAGATTTTGCCGCAATCGCACGGGCATATGGGGTTGAAGGCATTAAAATTCAAGCAGCCGAAGAATTTAAGCCTGCATTGGAAAAAGCCATCAAGGCCAATAAGCCAGTTGTCATTGACGTAGCAATGCTCAATAACCCAGTACCAACAGATGGACATTGGAATATCATGGATATTTATTCACCAGGTAAGAAGGTACACCACGTATCTGTTTGATAGATTCATATTTTGATTAGCGTAATACACAAACGAATCTTAGAACTCCCGTGAGAAGGCCAGGCCGATTACGGACAAAAAGACTCGGGAACCAAAGTAAATGTCCGTAACAAGGCCGATTACGGCTTTCAAGCTGAAAAAGAATGGATCCCAACAGAAACGAAAGATGTAGAATCCGACTGAATTCATGTAGAAACAGCAAAGATGAAGAATCAAAAATGTTAGATCGATCCAAGAGGTAAGCTTTTCAATAACATATATTTTCAAATTTTAGGAGGT
The DNA here is from genome assembly GCF_030915385.1 of Neobacillus sp. PS3-12. Classification (GTDB taxonomy): domain Bacteria; phylum Bacillota; class Bacilli; order Bacillales; family Cytobacillaceae; genus JAEVLT01. The sequence continues at coordinate 5,301,956 of NZ_CP133268.1, forward strand.
ACCGATCTTGTCATCCACAACCGTTAATAAACCAAAAGAATTAACACCAGAACAAAAAGTAGTACTTGATGAAGCATTAGCAAAGGCGCAAAAAGCGTTTGAAGTGATTAAAGACTACAGCCAAGAACAAGTAGACCGCTTAATCCAAGCAGTTGCCTGGGCTGTTGCCAATAAAAAGACGTTTGAAAAGATTGCCATTATGGGTGTGGAAGAAAGCGGCTTAGGTGATCCCGTTAACCGTGTCGGCAAACGGATGAAAATTCGTGGTGTTCTTAGAGATGCATTACGCCAAAAGAGTGTTGGTTTGATCGAAGAAATCCCTGAAAAAGGCATCAAAAAATATGGAAAACCAGCCGGGATTATTGCCTCTTTAATTCCAACAACGAACCCAGAACTAACACCAGCAGTTACTGCTATTTATGCAATTAAAGCTCGTGACGTGGTGATCTTCAGTCCACATCCACGTTCGAAAGGTACTTCTAACGAAGTTGTTCGTTTAATGAGAGAAGCGCTTGAAAGAGAAGGCGCACCAGCTGACATTCTACAATGCCTGCCAACGGTAAGCAAAACATTAACAACTGAATTAATGGCTCGTGCTGATTTAGTAATGGCAACAGGCGGCCAAGATATGATTCGTGCTGCATATAGTTCTGGTACTCCTGCCTACGGCGTAGGAAAAGGGAACGCAACTGTGATCATTGATGAAACAGCTGATGTAAAAGATGCAGCTCATAATACAATGTTAAGTAAAACAAAAGACTTTGGTTCTGGCTGTTCTGCAGATGGTAACCTAATCATCCATGAATCCCATTATGATCAAATGATCGAACAGCTTATTTTAGAAGGCGCATATTTAGCAAGCACTAAAGAAAGAGAAAAACTTCGTGTTGTTATTTGGGATGGGGAAGGACATCGCCTGCCAGATACTGTGGCGATTTCTCCACAAAAACTTGCGCAAGCAGCTGGCTTCAGCATCCCTGAAGATCGCAAATTCATCATGGTCATTGGTGATGGAGTCGGCAAAGGGAAAGTATTTGCCGATGAAAAATTAACAACTTTAGTATCTCTTCATAAATATGAAGGCGACTTTGAAAATGCCCTGAAAGTGGCTGAAGGTGTATTTGAAAATGGCGGAATTGGCCACTCTTGCGGAATCTATTCATTCAGTGATGAACATATCAATCGTTTAGGCGAGTGGGGTCCATTTAGCCGCATCATGGTTCGCCAGCCAAACTCCATCAGTAATGCTGGTTCCTTTACAAACGGCATGCCGCAAACTTCTTCCATGGGCTGCGGTACTTGGGGCGGAAACGCTACATCTGAAAACGTTTCGCTTAAACATTATATGAATACAACGTGGGTATCCACACCAATCCCTGAAGACAATCCATCTGATGAAGAATTGTTCGGAGAGTTCTACGACCCTGAATTAGAAAAATAATTTAAAACTCAAAAAAGACACAAAAGTTAGTCTGACTTTTGTGTCTTTTTTAATTCATTTATTAATTCAATACCTTTCTTGTGTAAGTTGCTGCATATCTGATATTTATATATTTGGTAAAGGGCATGGGTAGAGAAAGTAGTGTGATAATTTGATATTTAAAGTTTTTTTAGAAAAACATAACTCACTTGATCATACTCCATTTTGTCCATATAGAAGCGATGTGCATCTTTTCGTTGTAGTCCAGATGAAAGAGAAATGATTTTAAAACCATACTTGATTCCCCAGTTCTCTATATAAGAAAGGAGAGTTTTTCCATGCCCTTTCGAACGATGTTTTTCATCAGTAACTAAATCACATACCCAAACAAATTTTCCGTTATACAAAGTGGTCATTGGCATATAACCTGTAACAGCGATGATTGTTTCATCATCAAATAAAGCTGCCATTTTATAGTTTTCCTTCTCCATCGCTTCTTTGACCAATTCTAAATAACTCTCTTCATCTAAATGTGTTCGTAATTGTTTTATGACTGGAAATGCTTCTTTCCATTCCTTAATCGAATGTAATTGTTTAATTTCCAACATATGAAAATCTCCCCCTTTTATAATGATTTAAACATAATCTGGTAAAATCAAAAGTACCAGATATGATATTTTTTACGGTACCAGTGGAGGTGGAGAGATGATTGTGATTACTCCAGACTTTGTACAGAGGAGCAAAATACCATTATATATACAACTTGCCGATTATATTAAGCGAGAGATTTCAAATGGCAACATTTCAGGAGGAGAAAAATTGCCATCAAAACGAAATTTGTCCGCATACCTAGGCTTGAGCCTCAATACAATCCAAGCTGCCTATGACCAATTGATTGCAGAAGGATATATTAAAAGCATGCCACGTAAAGGTTTGTATGTCACAAAAGTGGAGGAAAAGGTCTATGAAAGAAAATTTAATACTCCAGTAAGTCTTAAAAAAAATAACGAAAAAGAAGACTTAAAGATTAAAATTGACTTTAGTTCGGGTAAAGTTGATTTGGAGAACTTCCCATATTCGATATGGAAAAAATTAACAATAGAGTCCGTATATGGAGATCATGGGGAACTTTTTAATATCGGTGACCCGCAAGGAGAACAGCTCCTTCGAGATGAGATTGCAAAATATCTTTTTGAATCAAGAGGAGTAAGATGTTCAGGTGATCAAATCGTATTAGGAGCAGGAACACAAGTATTGATGGGACTTTTGTGCTTGATCATTGGAAAAGAACATTTGTATGCAATTGAAGAACCCGGCTTTTCATCGAACGAGGGAGGTATTAAGGGACCAATCGGTGGAAATTGTGCCTATCCCTCTTGACCAAGAAGGAATATGTATGAACAGCTTAAAGGCAAGCAAGGCTAGAATTGTTTATGTTACCCCATCCCACCAATTTCCATACGGTATGGTCATGCCTGTTTCTAGGAGAATGGAATTGTTAAATTGGGCGGAAGAGATGGATGGTTATATTATTGAAGATGATTATGATGGAGAATATAGATATAAAGGAAAACCAATACCTTCCTTACAAGGCCTAGATATTAATGACAAGGTGGTTTATTTAGGAACATTTTCAAAATCTCTCATTCCATCTATTCGGATTAGTTATCTAGTTTTCCCCAAGCCTTTATTAAATATATATAAGCAATATTTTACCGTTTATAAACAAACAGTATCTCGTCTTCATCAGGATACACTTTATCGTTTTATGAACCAAGGTCATTGGGAACGTCATTTAAATAAAATGAGAACACTATATCGAAAGAAACATAATGTTTTATTAACTTCAATTGAAAAGTATATGGACAACAAGGTAACAATTATTGGGGAAAGGGCTGGCTTGCACATTTTAATAAGGGTAGAAAATGGTATGTCTGAAAAAGAACTAGTCAATACAGCTTTAGAGAAGGGGATAAAGGTTTACCCTGTCACTATTTACTATTGTGATTTAGTGAAGGAGAGGAACCCATTAATATTACTAGGTTTCGGAGGATTAACCATTAGGGAAATCGAAGAAGGAATTTGCGAATTAAAAAATTGCTGGAATATGTAACTTGAAATGTTTTGATTTGGAGTGAATGAATAGATATAAGAAAATCCGTTCGGCATTTAAGATTCCCGAACGGATTTCTTTATGAGTTAAGGAAACTAGACTTTACCCTTATAAATTACTTTAGAAAGAAATCATTGCTAATCTTCTATAAACGATCATCTTCCCAAAGTTTGTAGTAGGATTCTTCTATTTCAATATCATCAATATCACTAATATGATCATTCATTTGTTCTGTTGGTGTTAAATCTTTACTCATTTTTCTGTTAACCTCCTAGATTGATTAGTAGATAATATTTTTTTGATTGTAACAAATGGTATAAAGGAAGAAAATCAAAATCTTCCGACCAATTCCAAATAGAATCGACAAAAATATTTATAAAAGTCAAAATTGTAGAGGCGATACAAAGGAAATTCGTCGAAAATTTTATTCAAATAGGATATTTGTCGAAAAAAATTGAAAATAAATCTTACAAATGGCTCTTTACACTAATTTGCAAAAATTAATAAATATTAAACAAAAATATGAAAGCGCATACAAAATAAAAAGGATTTATAAAGATTTTGTCGAATATTGAATAGAAATATATAGAAATAGGGGGAAATTTGATGAAAGGATATTTTCATCTGATATTTAATGCAGAGAATTCTGTTATTATTTTTGGAAAAAGATTGGGTAAAAATAAAATAATTTTTAATGGTAAGCCCAGCTTTTTTGATGCTATAAGATTTTCGGATTCCTCACCTCCACAAGATATTGATTTCTCATCCCTGTACATTCCTGTCACCTGGACTCCCAATAAGACCTATTACTTTCACGATCCACTGTTGTACACCAGCATTAAATTTATCATTGACCATAACAAATTAATAATTATCGATAACGATAATATTTTAACATCTGAAACAGTACACAACATTTTTAAGTATTTCCTTATTAAAAAAGGTAAAAAAATGCTTTTTCTTACTGATGTACCGAATAACAAAGTTATTACAAGAAACAAAGACAAATTATTATGTGAAAATAATGAAAAAAACACCCATATTCAAAAAATTCACAATTCAAAGGAAAAATAGCCCGTCTGAGCCATTCCTTCGATTTGCAAATTAGTTTAAAAGCTGGATGGCTTGTTTTGATAGGCTACCTTTTGGCATATCTATTCTTCTTTATGGCTTTTTCAAACTTTTTTTTGTGGAGGAGAAGGCAAAAAAGACTTCACGTATTGAGATTATAGCTGTTTCAAAAAAGTTTACCAAGAAGGTAGCCCTATTTGATTTTTCATTAATTGCTAATGAGGGAGAATGCATTGCCTTATGCGGGGGAAATGGAGCTGGAAAAAGTACTCTGCTTCAAATTGTCGCAGGTATCTCCCATCCTAGTGAAGGAAAAGTTATAGTAGACAAAGTCGACCTTCTCCAGAATCGAAAAGCATATGTTTCCCGAATAGGGTATATGCCTGATGAATTTTTCGCCCAAGAGACAATGACCGTTACTGAGTTTTTAACTTTTTATGCGAAATTTCGGAAGATTGGCCTCAGGCCCGTAAAGGAAGTAATTCAGGTCCTTGGCTTAGAGGAGAAAAAAGATGAAATGCTAAAACATCTCTCAAAAGGTATGAGGCAGCGGCTATTATTTGGACAAGCTTGGATTGGAAATCCACCTGTTTTAATTCTGGATGAGCCAACTAATGGCCTGGACCCTTATTGGATTGATGTTTTTATAAAACTAGTATTAAAAATTAAAAATAGCGGGACAACAATCCTCTTTTCTACCCATATGATGGATGTAGCAGCAGAAGTAGCAGATCAGGTCATTTTCATGGAAAAAGGAAAGCAAATTTCTGTCCTGGAAAATGATTTTCAAAATGAAAAACTATTTATGGACAAATTGTTACAATTTTATAGAAAAAAAAGTAAGGACTGAAATTTAGCTGTATAAATAACTGAATATTTAAAACCTTTGTGCTATAACAGAAATAGAAAGTATAGTATGAAAGGGTTTATGACCATGACATTTTGTACATTAAAATTACTGACAATCATCGTCCCAACAATATTGATTGGCGGCTTCGAATTTATTCGTCATACAATTCTCTATCGTTATATATCGATGGAGACAGGAAATTTTATTATTACGATTCTAACACTTGTTATTTCTTTCCTTTATGCAAATTGGATGTTTAAAACGATCGAATTGAAAAACCAAAGGATCAGTTCTGAACGTGAATTAAGAGCAATTTATGAAGAAAGAGAGCGGATGGCAAAGGAATTAAATGATAGTATTGCGCAATCTTTATTTTTATTAAAGGTAGATTTGAAAAAAAATAAAATGCAAGAGGCAGGTTCAGTGGTTAATTCAATTGATACAAATTTACGCCAAGCTATTTTTAATTTAAGGTTAAAACCTGAGGAAGATGGAGGATTTTTAGGACGAATAAATAATTGGATTGATCAATGGAATGCCGTAACAGGAGTTGAAAGCAGGATTGATATTCGAATAGAGGATGGATTTTTCAGTTCAACTGAGGAGGTCCAATTATTTGGAATCATTCAAGAGGCATTTACAAATATCAGAAAACATGCAAATGCCAGTAATGTTTGCATCTCATTGAAATCTGAAGGTGAAAACTGGGTATTAACCATTGAGGATGATGGGGATGGTTTTTCTATTAATCAAGTACATTCTCATCAGTATGGTTTAGAAATGCTAGAAGAAAGAGTGATTAAGCTTAATGCTTTTCTCGATATTATCTCAGGCGAAAGGCTTGGAACAAGAATTGTTGTGAAAGGAGCGAAAAGAAGATGATCACTCCATTTCGAGTTCTTATCACCGACGATCATCCTCATTCAAGGATGGCCATAAGAGAAATTTTAGAAGATGAAACGCTTTTTACAATAATTGGAGAAGCGGCAAATGGAAAAGAAGCGATTGAACTATGTGATATTCTGCTGCCTGATATTGTTTTAATGGATATTGAAATGCCGATCTTAAACGGCCTGGGAGCAACGAAAATAATTAAGGAGAGAAACCCACTTATTAAAGAGTGTTTCAGATGATGTTGCCGATTTATTTACAGCTATCCAATATGGTGCTCAAGGCTATCTTTTAAAAAATATGGACCCAGATGACTGGCTTCAATATCTTTGTTCCGTTGCAGATGGGTCAAGCTATGCAGCAAGAGATATGGCTGGAAAGCTGCTCTATCAATTTAGAGAAGCTGATGTTGAGCACTCGCCAACTCCCCACTCATTAACTGCCAGAGAAAAAGAAATCCTTCTTCTTGTTGCAAAAGGGCTGACAAATAAACAAATTGGGCAACAATTATTTATTGCTGAAAATACAGTGAAAAATCATATTAAAAATTTACTTGGAAAACTAGATGTGGACAATCGTGTACAGTTAGCATCTTATGCAACAAAAAATGGGCTGTTGTAAGACTGAAATTCAATATTGTTCATAAAAAAAGTTTGATTAAAAAACGCCTTAAAAAAGTTTAGTATTTTTTTACACTTAATCTAGTAATTAAGATGAAATCGTTTTACAATAGAATGTAAGTTTTATATATCTTTGTAAGAACCGTGAAAAAAGAGTATAACCGAATGTTCATAATTTTTTAGTACAGGAATATGCTTATAACTGTATTGGAAAATTCTAAAATAATACCATATAGGTTTGGTATTATTTTTTCGAAACATTTCGTAAACAGCGTTGCGTAATAAGCAACAGTTTAAAACGGAAATCTTACAAATAAAAATGAAGGAGGAAATCAGAATGACGAATTATACTAAAGTAGGCAATCTACAAGTAGCGAACGAACTTTTTGAGTTCATTAACTCCGAGGCTCTTCCAGGGAGTAACGTTGAACAGAAAAGATTTTGGAATGGTTTGGCGGCGATCATCAAGGATTTAACTCCTAAAAATAAAGCGTTGCTTGCTAAACGGGATGAATTTCAACACAAAATTAATACATGGCATCTTGAAAATAAAGAGTTTGATTTTAGTAAGTATAAAGAATTTCTAAAGGAAATTGGTTATTTAGAACCTGAGGCAGAAGATTTTAAAATTACAACCGAAAATGCAGATGACGAAATTACCATTCAAGCTGGTCCTCAATTAGTTGTACCAGTAAATAATGACCGTTATGCTTTAAATGCAGCAAATGCCCGCTGGGGAAGCCTTTATGATGCCTTGTACGGCTTTGATGTTATAAGTGAGGAAAATGGAGCTGGGAAGAAAGGTGGCTACAACCCTATTCGTGGAGAAAAGGTTATCTCTTTTGCAAAAGACTTTTTGGATCAAGCTGCTCCGCTAAAGGAAGGATCCCACAAGGACGCTGTACAATATCGTGTTATAAATAGTGAATTAGCTGTTACACTTAATAATGGAAAAGAGACTGGTCTCCTGCACCAGGAAAAGTTTGCAGGATATCAGGGTGATTTACAAGCTCCATCTGCCATCTTACTAAAAAATAATGGTCTCCATTTTGAAATACAAATTGACCGCAACAACATGATTGGAAAAATGGACGATGCAGGAGTTAAAGATATTCTGTTAGAAGCAGCATTAACCACGATTATGGACTGTGAAGATTCAGTTGCAGCAGTTGATGCAGAGGATAAAGTTCTTGTCTATCGTAATTGGCTTGGTTTGAACAAAGGTGACCTTTTTGCATCTTTTGCAAAAAAAAATAAAACGGTAACACGTACAATGAATCCTGACCGTCGTTATCTTTCTCCAAGTGGAGAAGAGTTTACCCTTCCTGGTCGTTCATTAATGTTTGTACGGAATGTCGGGCATTTAATGACTAATAGTGCAGTCTTAGACCATGAGGGCAATGAAGTATTTGAAGGAATACTTGATGCCGTATTTACCAGCTTAATGGCAAAACATTCTTTACTTGGCAATGGAAAATATCAAAATGGCTCCAAAGGTTCAATTTATATTGTAAAACCAAAAATGCACGGTTCCAAAGAGGTGGCGTATGCAAATGAACTATTCGATCGGACAGAGGATCTTCTTGGTTTAAAACGTCACACGATTAAAATTGGGGTTATGGACGAAGAACGCCGCACATCCTTAAACCTTAAAGCATGTATTAAAGAAGTTAAAGATCGGATTGTCTTTATCAATACAGGTTTCCTTGATCGTACAGGGGATGAAATGCATACCTCAATGGAAGCAGGTCCAATGATTCGTAAAAATGATATGAAATCAACAGCATGGCTGCAAGGCTATGAAAAATCAAATGTGTATAGAGGGCTGGAAACAGGCTTCCAGGGACGTGCCCAAATTGGAAAGGGCATGTGGGCAATGCCTGACTTAATGGCTGCTATGCTGGAACAAAAAATCGGTCATCCAAAAGCTGGAGCAAATACTGCTTGGGTTCCATCACCAACTGGTGCAACCATTCATGCCTTGCATTATCATCAAGTAAATGTAGTAGAAGTTCAAAACGCTCTTTATAACGACATTACTGATTTACGTGATAACATTTTACAAATACCAACTGCGAAAAATTCAAATTGGAGTCAGAAAGAAATTCAAGCAGAGCTTGATAACAACTCTCAAGGAATACTTGGCTATGTTGTTCGTTGGGTAGAGCAAGGAATAGGATGTTCAAAAGTTCCGGATATCAATAATATTGGTCTCATGGAGGACCGTGCAACATTAAGGATTTCCAGTCAACATATTGCGAACTGGCTCCATCACGGAATCTGTACCGAGGAACAAGTATTGGAAACATTAAAACGCATGGCTATTGTCGTTGATCAACAAAATGATGGAGACGATAATTATCGTCCAATGGCTCCAAACTATAATGATTCCGTCGCTTTCCAGGCAGCGTGTGACCTTGTATTTAAAGGATACGATCAACCAAACGGTTATACTGAACCAATCCTGCACCGCCGCAGAATTGAGGCAAAAGCGAAATTTGCAATTAAACAATAACATAAAAAAACCTAGCTTGGCTTTTGGGCTGAGCTAGGTTTTAATGTTATGGAAAATATATTTCTAAACGGTCAGTATTATTTCGTAAAACATAAAAATTTGGAAATTGGTTGTCTATATAGACATCCGGATAATTCCCAATTGTTATCTTGCAGCAAGTATCATCTTTTTTAGTAAAAAGGAGCGACCCATCCGTAAGTTTAAGTGATTGAAAGGAAAAGCCATCCCTTTTTACTAAAAAATCAATGTCACTATAATAATTTAAAATTACTTGCCGATTTTTAAAAGCTTCTAAGACGAATAAATCCTCTAGTTTTTTTTCCATACTCGCAGCACATATCCTCCACAGCCACATTGGTCAATAAACTTGGCTTCAATTTGATCTCCGAAAAATAAATTTAATGCCTCTGTTAAATAATCATCTGGATCTCCCAAAGTTTCGGGCGTAACAACATTTACATAAAACCCTTTTGAAGTTTGTTCCACGGCATCAATAGCATCTTTTACGACTAATTCTAAATCATTTTCGTATTCCTCGTGTTCAAGTGAAACAGACCAATTTTTCTCCATAATGTCACCTCTTACGATTATTGTAAAAGTGTTCAATGGATCGTGTGGTGATTTGTATCACACTAAGAAAACTTAACTAAAGTCACTGACAACTATGAGATTATGAATTTTATTACACTCATAAAATTTTTTTAGATATTCCCAACATATATTTTATTAAACAAAAAAAGGGGTGAGGAAGAATGACTTCAAATAAGCCCAGATTGATCACACCATACACGGGTACAAAGCTGAATGCTAAAGGCTGGATTCAAGAAGCAGCACTTCGCATGCTCATGAATAATCTTAACAAAGATGTCGCTGAAAACCCGGAAGAACTTATCGTATATGGCGGAATTGGAAAGGCTGCCCGCAATTGGGAAGCATATGATCGAATTGTTAAAACTTTGCTTCAATTGGAAAATGATGAAACTTTATTAATTCAATCTGGTAAACCAGTGGCAGTGTTTAAGACTCACAAGGATGCCCCAAGGGTTTTACTTGCGAATTCCAATTTGGTCCCAGCATGGGCCAATTGGGAGCATTTTCATGAATTAGATCAAAAGGGCTTGATCATGTACGGACAAATGACGGCAGGAAGCTGGATTTATATTGGCAGCCAAGGCATTGTTCAAGGCACATATGAGACCTTTGCAGAAGTGGCCCGTCAAAAATTCAAGGGAACTTTAAAACATACGATTACTTTAACTGCAGGCCTTGGCGGAATGGGAGGGGCCCAGCCATTAGCGATTACGATGAATGAGGGGGTATGCCTGGTCATCGAAATGGATGAAAGTAGGGTAGATCGGCGAATTGAAACTGCCTATCTAGATGTAAAAACAACTAACTTGGATAAAGCACTTGACATGGCATTGGTGGCAAAAACAGCTGGAAAAGGGCTGTCAATCGGTTTAATAGGAAATGCTGCGGAAATTCTCCCTATGCTGCTGGAAAAAGGTTTTACCCCTGATATTTTAACAGATCAAACGTCAGCCCATGATCCTCTTAATGGTTATATTCCAGCTAATTTTACGTTAAGTGAAGCCACTAAATTAAGAAAGGAAAATCCAGCAAATTACATCAAACTTTCCAAACAAAGTATGGTTGTCCATGTGAAAGCCATGTTATTGATGCAACAACATGGTGCTGTCACTTTTGATTATGGAAATAACATTCGTCAAATGGCAAAAGATCAAGGAGTAGAAAACGCATTTTCATTCCCTGGATTTGTTCCAGCATTTATCCGTCCTTTATTTTGTGAAGGAAAGGGCCCATTCCGCTGGGCTGCTTTATCAGGTGATACTGAGGATATTAGAATAATTGATGATGTGATCTTAAACGAATTCAAAGAAGATAGGCACCTTTGTAATTGGATTAAGATGGCGCAAGAAAAAATAAGTTTTCAAGGTCTTCCAGCTCGGATTTGTTGGTTAGGCTATGGTGCTCGGGCTCGCTTAGGAAAAATCATCAATGATATGGTAGCTTCGGGGGAAATTTCAGCCCCGATTGTCATTGGTCGTGACCATCTTGATTCAGGTTCGGTTGCGAGCCCGAACCGAGAAACAGAGGCCATGAAAGATGGAAGTGATGCAGTAGCTGATTGGCCGATTTTGAACGCTCTGATCAATGCAGTTGGCGGAGCCAGCTGGGTATCCTATCACCATGGAGGCGGTGTAGGAATGGGATATTCCCTTCATGCAGGGATGGTGATCGTTGCTGATGGTACAAAGGAAGCAGAAGTACGTCTAAAAAGAGTTTTAACGACTGACCCAGGCATGGGAATTGTACGGCATGCAGATGCTGGTTATGAAAAAGCGATTGAAACCGCTGTGAACAATGGCATCAACATGCCTATGCTCAAAAAAGATTAAAGAAGGTGGAAAACCTTATGAGACCCATTTTCATTAAAAATGCCTCACAACTTATCACAATAAAGAATAGTTCGAATACTCCGCTGATTAAAGAAGCAATGTCCAATCTGGGAATTATTGAAAATGGCAGTGTCCTGATCGAAAATGGAAGAATCATAGCAGTTGGAAAAGATAATGCACTTTCTAACCAATATTCCGAACGGCTAAAAGAAGCATTGGTCATTGATGCGAGTGGGAAACTAGTTACCCCTGGATTAGTTGACCCTCATACACATCTTATATTTGCTGGAAGCAGAGAACAAGAATTTAATATGAGACTCCAAGGGAAAACATATATGGAGATTATGGAAATGGGTGGAGGCATCCATACTACAGCAAGACAAACGAAATCTGCTTCGCAAGAAGAGCTTTTCAATGAAGGATATGAGCGATTAAATCAATTTCTCCTTCATGGAGTGACAACTATTGAGGCAAAAAGCGGGTATGGAATGGAATGGGAAACAGAACGAAAACAGCTTGAAGTTGTGAAATCTCTGAACCAACAACATGTTGTGGATATAGTATCAACTTTTATGGGAGCACATGCAGTCCCTAAAAAGTATAAAGTAAATCCCGAACAATATGTTGAGCTTGTCATAAAAGAAATGATTCCAAAGGTTGCAGAGCTAGGGCTGGCAGAATTTAATGATGTATTTTGCGAAAAAGGAGTGTTTACTCCAAAACAGGATAAACGAATTTTGGATACAGGAAAGGAGTTTGGTTTAAGACCAAAAATTCATGCGGATGAAATAGAACCTTATGGAGGAGCGGAATTGGCAGCAGAGGTCGGGGCGATATCTGCGGATCATTTATTAAAAACTAGTGAAATAGGAAGTTACCTGATGGCTAAAAGGGGTGTGGTGGGTGTCCTGCTTCCTGGCACAGCTTATTTTTTGATGGCCGAGTTTGCAAATGCGAGAAAGCTGATTGATAAGGGGGTGCCTGTGGCTTTAGCTACGGATTTTAATCCAGGATCGTCTCCAACTGCTTCTTTGCCTTTTATAATGAATTTAGGATGTTTAAAAATGGGGATGACACCCGCAGAAGTAATACCTGCGGCAACTATTAACGCCGCACATGCGATTGGCAGAGGAAATGAAATTGGCAGCATTGAGGTAGGAAAAAAGGCAGACATTACGATCTTTAATGTGTCAAATTTTATGAAACTGCAATACTTTTATGGAATCAACCATACCGATACAGTCATTAAAAACGGGCAGATAGTTGTAAAGGGGGGGAAGATTGAGTGACAAGTTTTCTTTATCCTAAAATTCATCCTCCAAGTTTTACCTGGAGCGATACGCAAAATAAGATAGAGAGAATTCATGAATGGATAAAGCCAATTACAAATAAAATCGATCCAATTGAGTGTAAAAAAGCTGAGATCATTATTGTAGGAGTTCCACTCTCAAGATCCTCTATTAGCTCGTCTGGAGCATCAGAATTTCCAGAGGCATTTAGACGGTCATGGAGATATTTTACCACCTACAATCTAGAAGATAATATTGATTTATCTACCATGATGGCATTTGATGCAGGAGATGTTCCCATGCATGTTACGGATATCAGCAAATGCCATAATAATATTATTTACGCATCGAAGGCCCTTCACAGCCACTTTCAAACTTCAATTATAACTGCAATTGGCGGTGATCATTCCATAACCGCAATGATGGTAAAAGGAATGAATCAAGTAAATCCATTGAAAAAGGTTGGTATTCTCCAATTTGATACTCATTTTGATTTGCGAGATTTGTCCGAAAATGGACCCTCAAATGGAACACCAATGCGAAACCTCATAGAAAGCGGTATCGTAAATGGTGAGAACATGTATAATGTCGGATTACATGGTTTTTTTAATTCGAAAAATTTAAAAATTTTTGCTGATGAAAATGGTGTAAATTATTTTACACTGAGGCAAATGAGAAAAGATGGTATGAAAAAAACGGTCCGCCGTTGTTTGAAAGAACTATCTTCGAAAGTAGATGTAATATATTTAACGGTTGATATGGACGTATTGGATATTGCCTATGCTCCAGGAGTTCCCGCTTCAACCCCAGGTGGAATGACAACCGAAGAACTACTTGATGGGGTTTTAGAAGCAGGAAAACATCCGCTTGTTAGGGCAATGGATCTAGTTTGTCTCGACCCTTTAAGAGACTCGCATGTCCAGCAAACAGTTAAGCTTGGAACGCTTGTTTTTTTAACATTTCTTTCTGGCGTTGCACTGCAAAAAAAGCAAGACAAAAATGACGAAAAAAAAGGGAGCTTTCTGTAAAAAAACTTCACTTTTTATCACTATAGGTATAGTGAAAATTTAGCTTTGTCTAATCTTAGCTAGGTTTTTTTGATTTTATAAAAAAGATTGACATTTTCTCTCAAAAAGTTATAATTTTATTGAATAGTTTGAAAAATCAAAATAAAGGGAATAGCGGAAAATATCGAACTGATAAAAAAATAGACATTATTTGTTATTCAAAAAAGAAACCGCTTTCTCTTTTGGCGCATTCGGAGGTGATTTGCGAAAAAACAGAGACCCTTGTCATAAATAATGAAACCAAAAAACATCAGCGGCTGTCAATATTTCATTTTGTGAAATGACATGCCTTGGAAAATACATAATATTTAAGTCTACTAGAACTTTTTATTATATTTATTAGGAGGAATAAAATGGAAAATGAAAACAAATCAGTAAAAATTGTAGTAGCAGACCCTTCGGCAATCGGATTATTTGGACTAGCTATGGTTACCCTTGTTGCATCAACACAAAAACTAGGAATTACCACTGGGTTATCATTTGTCATACCTTGGGCTTTATTCCTTGGTGGAATCGCTCAATTGTATGCCAGCATACAAGATTCTAAACATAATAATGTATTTGGGGCTACTGCCTTTGGAGCATATGGATTATTCTGGCTTGGCGTTGGAGTATCTTGGTTAATTCAATTAGGTGTTTTTGGTAAAGCATTGGCTTCAACTGTAGATCCGAAACAATTGGGTGTTGCGTTTGTCGGATACCTCATTTTCAGTATCTTTATGACAATTGGCGCAATGGAAACACACAAAGTTCTGTTCAGTATTTTTGTATTAATTGACGTTTTATTTGTCGGTCTTGCGTTAACCACTTTCGGTGTAGCTCCAGAAACTACTCATCAAATAGCAGCCATTGCAGAATTACTGATTGCATTACTAAGTTTTTATGGTGCTGCTGCTGCGGTTTTAAACCCCCACTTTGGGAAGGTATTCTTGCCGGTAGGAAAACCGTTTGGAATCTTTAAGCAAACTGTCCAATTGAAAATGGTAAAAAAAGCTTAAACTTTATCAAATTAATATTAAATTTTAAAAAGGATGGACGAATAATTTCGGTCATCCTTTTTCGCATCAGTTTAAAAGCTCAGGCCCTAACGAAAAAAAGTAATTTTAGAAAAAAAGGAAGTATTTTATTCCTTATTAGAATATAATATTATTTTGTGATATTTTATTTTTCTAAGGAGTTCATTAATGTATCAGACCTTTACGATAAAACAAAAGATAAAATTAATTTTTATTATGTTAATCCCCATCTTAATAACACAACTGGGTATGTTTTCAATGGTATTCTTCAATACCGTTATGTCTGGCAAATACAATTCAGCCGATTTGGCGGGAGTTGCAATTGGTTCTTCCATTTGGAATCCGATTTTTACGGGATTAAGCGGAATTTTGCTTGCAGTTTCCCCGATTGTGGCACAACGATTTGGGGAAAAGAAAATGAAGGAATTATCAAATGTATTAATCCATGGCATCTACCTAGCAATTATGATTTCATTAATCGTGCTGATTCTGGGCTTTTTTTTACTTAATCCAATACTTAATAAAATGAATTTAAGCTCATCCGTTCAGCGAATAGCATTTGACTATTTGGTCGGTTTATCCTTTGGCATTTTTCCATTATTTTTATTTAATGTCTTACGATCATTTATTTATGGATTAGGAAAAACCCGTGTAGTAATGGTAATTTTGCTTATTTCATTGCCAATTAACTTGTTTTTTAATTATGTTCTGATCTTTGGAAAATGGGGATTTCCTGAACTAGGGGGGGCTGGGGCTGGCTATGCTAGTTCCGTAACCGAATGGGTGATGGTGGGACTAACTTTATATGTAATTAAAGCATTTAAACCATTTTCTGAATATACATCCGTTTCCACTTTTAAACAATTTTCATTTAAGTACTTTGCCGAAATTTTAAAAATTGGCGTGCCAATGGGGCTCTCGACTTTTTTTGAAACAAGTATGTTTGCAGTTGTCACAATTTTAATTTCAACTTATGCTGTTACAACGATAGCAGCCTACCAAGCTGCATTAAACTTTATCTCTTTTATTTATATGATCCCATTTAGTATGGGGATGGCACTGACAGTTCTAGTTGGATTTGAAGTGGGGGCCAAAAGATACCAAGATGCTAAAATTTATAGCTGGCTTGGGGCTTCACTTGCTGTTCTAATTGCTATTATTTTTGGAGTTTTAGTTGTCTTATTCCGAAATGAAGTAGCAGGCTTTTATTCCAATGAGCAGGCTGTAATCCGCTTAACAAGCAATTTTCTTATATACGCTCTGTTTTTTCATATTTCTGATGCCATACAGGTTACAGTACAATCTGCGCTTAGGGGCTACAGGGATGTTAATCTTGCCTTCATCATGACACTTATCGCATATTGGATTATTTGTTTACCTGCGGGCTATTTTATGGCGAATTTCATGAATCAGGGTGCAACAGGGTATTGGTTTGGATTAACGATTGGCCTTCTTGCTGCTGGAATTTGTATGTCAATTAGGCTAATTTATATCCAGAAAAATAAATTTACTAGTTTTAAGGTAAAGGAAGTAGTTTAAACATTTTTGCATCTACATTTGTAAAGCAGTGTTAGAATTCACTGCTTTTTCTATTGAAAAAAATGGTAAAATATTATTTTGGGTAAACATCAGGGAATTTTAGGAGGAAATATGGAAAAAAATCGTTACGTTTTTTGGGGACTTGTTATTACAACCCTTATTTCAGCACTTGATTCTAATATCATGCAAACGGCAAGTCCAACGATAGCCAGACAACTTGGAGGAATGCAGTTGTTTGCCTGGATCTTTGTTGTATATATGCTAGCAAGCACCATCACTGTACCACTTTATGGGAAACTTTCTGATATGTATGGCCGAAAAAAACTTTTAATGGCTGCTGTAGGATTATTTACGATTGGCTCCATTTTAGCGGGAATAGCGAACTCAATGGTCTTACTTGTTATCTGCAGAGGTGTGCAGGGTTTGGGCGCAGGCGGTATGCTTACCCTATCTTTAGTTATTGTTGGAGATTTATTTACCATTGAAAAACGCGGGAAAATTCAGGCAGTATTCAGTAGCATATGGGCGATATCCTCCATCGTTGGACCAGTTCTTGGTTCCTTTTTTGTCCAAACATTAACCTGGAGATGGATTTTCTTTATTAATATTCCAATTGGTGCTGCCACAGTTCTTTGTTTAATTCCATATAAGGAAAAGCTAAGTTTCAGAAAAACATTGATCGATTATAAGGGTTTTTTCATTTTTGGAATTTCAACCACACTCCTCTTATTATCCACAAATGTGAGTAATGGTCTGTGGTATTTATTGCTTGGAATTATTGGATTGATTCTCTTTATTTTTGTTGAACGAAAAGTGGCGGAGCCATTTTTGCCTGTTTCTTTATTTAAAAATAAAGGTATTCTTGTTGTAAATCTATTTATGCTTTTCTATAGTGGATCATTTTTTGGTACATCAAATTTTATTCCATTGTATCTGCAGCAGGGAAGCCATATGAGTATTTATAAAAGCGGACTCATTCTTTTAAGTATCGCAGTAGGCTGGATGTTTGGCAGTATTCCAGCAGGGAAATGGATTATTAATTTTGGATATAAAAACCTTTTTATAATTGGAAGCTTTGTAACCACTATATCCGGCTTTTTGTTATATTTGTACATTGGTGTTTTATCGTATTTAGGTTTATTTGCGCTATTACTTGTTCAAGGTTTTTCGTTTGGACTTCTGTTTGCAGTAGGAACAATTGCTTCTCAGGAGCTAGCTGAATCGGAAATTAAAGGAATATCAACATCATTACAAATGTTTTTAAGAAACATTGGAACCTCAGTAGGTGTCACAGTTATGGGTGTTTTAATTAATCACGCAGTATCCATAATGATTGGTATGAAAAATGTTTTTCTATTTGCACTTTTGTTAAGCATACTTACGATTATATTTAGTTTTTTAATTCCAACCAAAGAAACACTAATAAAAGAGGTAACAGAATAAACATGCTTGAACCAAGCACTAATTCAGTAGCTTGGTTTTAAATTTCTTTTTTCCTTTGGATGAATTTATGGAGTACGTGTCAAAATAAAAAGTATCAAATAAATGACTCTTTGTTTAACTTATTTATTCCATAAAAGGAGGAAAGTATGCCACGTCGAACAGGAAAAGCTAATGAAGAGGAAAGGGATACAATTGTTCTTTCTGAAAGTAATGAAGACGGTGAAGATGAGGTTACCTGCTTAAATAGAATGCTTGGAGCGGTAATGAGATACATTTCCGACGATGAAATAGTCGAAATAGACATTGAATATTTGCTGGAAACCACAAAAGGTCTCCGAAAGTGGTGGGATGAATATCGGGAAAAAGATCGTAAAAGAGTTGAAGAGGATATAAAAAAATCATTGAGTGGCTTATCAATAGAAGAATTAGAAAAGATACGCGAACAAATACAAGAAAAAGGAAAAGATTAATGAATATATCTACAAAAATAAAAAAGGAGAGCTAAAGTCTCCTTTCAATGATTTCCACAAATATAAAATTTTAATTGCAAAGTAATCTTAATTTATCAGAGTTTTAGTTTTTTGACGATGAGATTAATTTTTTGGAGTATTTATCATCAATCCTTGTTTCAATTTTTTCTAAGGCTTTTATATCCATTTCGATTTCCTTTTTATTATCTATCATGAGTTCCTTAAAAATTTTCTTAGGTCTCATATGTCACCTCACTTCCCTTAACATAATTATACCAGAAGACAAAATGATTGAATTGTTGGAATATTACAATTATATGAACTTTTAAATAAAATGTAGAAGACTAGGAATTATTGTAGAAATATAGCAAAAAACCAAATGTGATGATAATCAAAAGCAACGGCCCCATTCTGTATCCAACCATATTGGAAACCTTTATCTTTAAATTACCGAAAATATCCTATTATAGTTCTTTTCTAAATAAAACAAAATAATATGGGTGTTAATTTTTAAGGGGGGATTTTGTTGAAATGGCATAAAAGGGTTCTTTCCATGATTCAGGAACGACATGATAAAAAAGTGGCTTTAGCAGTAGACACTTCTACAAATAAAGTTCCAAGTATATTGATTAACAATATAGTAAAGCTTTTTGAACAGCTTAAACCTGATACGATCTTGATTCAAGCTGACTTTAAAATAAGAGATATTTCGCCCGTAAAAAGTGATACCATAAAGTATTTTACACATGGGAAATCATCCTATACATTGGTACTTGAGTGGGCAGAACAAGAGAACATTGATACACTTTTTTATATTACAGATGTCACTGGCTTCATTCCTGAAGAAATGGATAAAGTCAATTATGAAGTATTTTGGTTAGTACCCGATGCTTTTTTACCACGAGTCCCATTTGGCAAGGCAATAAAAGTTGCATAGCAAAAATCCCTCACTTATTGTGAGGGATTTTTGCTATTTTTCCCCATTTCAGGCGGTTATTTTTTTTTGAATTTTTGCTGAAATTAAAAACGGAATTTTACTTCTACGAAATATTCTGATATAATTGAATAAATATTTTGGAACGGGAGGGTTATTTGTGGACAGAAAGGAAACAGATGAACTGGTAAAGTCTTTTGCTTCTTGGTTAAAAATCCAAGGAAAATCAGATGGGACATTAAATACCTATATAGGTGTAATCAATTGTTTTTATGATTTTTTGTTTAAAAATGGCTTGAATTTGCAGGACATTCAATCTGAAGATGTACAGGCATATATCCATAATCTCGAAAAGGAAAATAAAAGTCCAGGAACCGTTGAAAAACATTTTGCAGCTATTAGTGTTTTATCCAAGTTTTTAAATAATCCCAAAATAATCCTAAATATTGAAAGAAAATTAAAAGAAAAAGTCAATGAAGTTCCAGAATCTCTAAATCCTGCTGAACAGAAGAAATTAATTGAAGAAGTGTTAGCGGATGGAAACTTGCGAAATATTACGATGATTTTCACTTTGTTACACACTGGTATTAGAGTTTCAGAACTATGTGATCTTAATAAAGATGATGTAATATTGGACTCAGATAACGCTTACTTAATTGTAAAACAGGTAAACTCAAATGAAGGCAGAGAAATTCCTTTATCTGAAGAGTTACATAAATATCTTGAAAGGTATATTGACTCACAAAATAATGAAAATCCTGCATTATTTGTGTCAAATATTAACAAAAGATTAACACCTAGGGCAGTACAGTATATCTTGAAAAAATATAATGTTCATCCTCATAAACTACGTCATACCTTTTGTCAGAAGCTGATTAATAATGGTGTGGACTTACACACTGTATCAAAATTGGCTGGGCATAAGGATATAAATGTGACCAAAAGATATTCAAAAGAAATTGAACCAGATGTTAAACGGGCAATCGATAAAACATTTATATAATTTTAAAAAACCAAAAACCAAAAACCGTCATTTTTCGGTTTTTGGTTTTTATTATGAAGATAAGTACCCTCACACTTTCAATACTTCCTTCGAATAATTTATTAGAGCAAGATAAAAAATAAATTTTTGGAGGTTGAAGATGATGAAAATTGATATCGATCGATTGTTAGAGTCGACAACTGAACTAAAAGCTGACAAAACCGATTTACAGGTTAAAAAAATAGAAATTGATAAAATTTTGGAAATTACCCGAAATTGGTAAAAATATAATATATAAAAAAACAAAAGATATCAAGATTTTTGCTGAAGCTTTCTATAATTTTTTATAGGAAGCTTTTTTATTTTAAAAATTATTTTCAAAAAATTTTAACATAATATTGACTTTTGTAGTAAAAGAATACTAGAATAATTTTTAAATATATTAAATTTTTTGACTCCTTTTTATCTTTAAAGCATGTGTTCGTAACAGTGATAAAGTATAATAATAACTGTAAAGGAATACGCATTCAAGAGATAAACATGTTTTTAAAAAACTTTGTGGCTAGGGGTTAATACATTATTAGAGGGGGATTTAGTATTTATGAAAAAGTTTGGCCGAATTTTTTCCGTTGTAGCGATGGGAGCACTGTTACTTGCCGGCTGCGGAAGTAAAGACACTGCAGGTACCACAAAAAAATCAGACGGGGCAAAGCAGTATAACATTGGAATTACCCAATTTGCCGTCCATCCTTCACTCGATGCAGCAACAAAAGGCTTTAAACAAGCATTAAAGGACAAAGGCATCAACGCAAAATTTGATGAACAAAATGCTCAAGCAGACATGAACAATACTCAAACCATTGCAAAAAACTTTGTAGGAAATAAGGTTGACCTGATTTTTGCAAATGCTACTCCAAGTGCGGTTAGTGCCTTAAATGCGACAAAAACAATTCCAATTGTGTTTACATCAGTTACTGATCCAATTGGTGCAAAGTTAGTTAAATCATTTGAACAACCGGGTGGGAATGTAACCGGTACAACAGATAACCATCCTGATGCAACGAAAAAGACGATTGATTTTATAACAGATGAAGTAAAAGCAAAGAGAATCGGTGTAGTTTATAACTCTGGCGAACAAAACTCTGTAGTCCAAGTAAATGCAGTTAAACAACTAACAGATAAAAAGAATGTTAAGGTAGTAGAAGTTTCTGTTTCAACTTCAGCAGAAGTAAAACAAGCTGCTGAGTCTCTTGTTGGCCGCGTGGATGCGATTTATATTCCGACAGATAACACGGTTGTTTCCGCACTTGAATCGGTTATTACTGTCGCTAACGATAAAAAGATCCCACTTTTCGTTGGAGAGCTAGATTCCATGAAAAAAGGTGCTGTGGCAGCTAGTGGCTTTAATTACTATGATATCGGCTATCAATCTGGAGTAATGGCAGCTGATATTTTAACAGGAAAGAAAAAGCCTTCTGAAATTCCAGTAGAACTTCCCAAGACATTAAAACTCGTTATTAATAAGAAAGCAGCCCAAGCACAAGGCTTAAAAGTAGATCCAAACTGGTCCAAACTTGGCGAGTTTTATGAAGGAAATTAATAGTAAACTAATTTTCTAGCTTTTTAGGGGGAGGCCTCTTTTGGGGCACCTCCTCATTTTTAGGTAAAAAGGATATAACAAAAAATAAAAGAACACAAAAAGGTTTACCATAACGGGCGCCTACATATTTAAAGAATGGTTAAGGTTTTAGCCTTAGTCAAATGAAAGGATGATCTAATTGTTTACAGCTATATTTGGATCATTTGAGGCTGGTATTATTTATGCGATCATGGCAATCGGAGTATATTTATCTTTCCGTATCTTAGATTTCCCTGATTTAACGGTGGATGGCAGTTTTGTAACCGGAGCATCCGTTGCAGCTATTATGATCGTTTCAGGGGTCAACCCTTTTATTGCAACCCTTACAGCTTTACTTGCAGGATTTATAGCAGGATGTTTAACAGGAATTATTCATACATTTGGAAAGATTAATAATTTACTTTCTGGAATTCTAATGATGATTGCACTTTATTCCATTAATTTAAGAATAATGGGGAAATCAAATGTTCCGTTATTAAATTCTGACACCATTTTTACGGAAATAAAAAATATTTCTGAAAAATCTGGCGTTGATTCATTTATGAACCATATTCTTACAGCGGTTGGACTTGGTGACAGTTTGCCTGAAACTTGGGGAATTCTCCTATCGATGATCATTGTAACTTTTTTAATTAAATTTCTGACAGATTGGTTCCTGAAGACCGAATTGGGTCTTGCAATAAGGGCAACTGGTGATAATAAAAGAATGATCCGCAGCTTGTCTGCAAATACAAATCTCTATGTTATTCTAGGCCTTGGTATCTCCAATGCATTTGTTGCTTTTTCAGGTGCGTTAATCGCTCAACAAGGTGGATTTTCTGATGTTGGCATGGGGATTGGGATGATCGTAATCGGATTAGCATCAGTTATTATTGGAGAAGCTTTGTTTGGAACAAAAACAATTACAAGAACCACCTTATCCGTAATTGGTGGTGCGATTGTCTATCGGATTGTTGTAACATTGGCACTTAGGGTTGAGTTTTTGAATCCTGGTGATATGAAACTGATTACGGCAATTATTGTCCTCATTGCCCTTATGGCGCCAAAACTCATTGACAGTTCCCGTGAGAAACGGATAAAAGCTCGAAGAAAAGCAGAAAAAATGAATAATCTTCAAGCTTCCGTCAAGCGAAAGGATGAAAATCATGCTGCAATTAAATCAGATTTATAAGGTTTTTAATGAAGGTACACCTGATGAAAAAGTGGCTATTAATCAAGTGAATTTGACACTTAAAGAAGGTGACTTTGTTACCATTATTGGAAGTAATGGAGCAGGAAAATCTACTTTAATGAATATCATTTCAGGAGTTCTGTTTCCGGATATTGGGGGAATTTTTCTTGACGGAAAAAATGTAACGACTCTTCCAGAGTACAAAAGGTCAAAAATGATTGGAAGGGTTTTCCAGGACCCGATGGCCGGAACGGCTCCCACCATGACCATTGAAGAAAATCTTGCAATGGCTTATTCACGGAATAAATCAAGAACATTAAGAAAAGGAGTAACAAAAAAACGGCGGGATTATTTTTGTGAAGTATTAGAAACACTACATCTTGGACTTGAAAATCGATTAAGTGCTAAAGTGGGTTTATTATCCGGTGGAGAACGACAGGCTTTATCTCTGTTAATGGCAACTTTTACGGAGCCTTCAGTGTTATTGTTGGATGAACATACTGCAGCACTTGATCCGTCAAGAGCAGAATTAATTACCAACTTAACGAAAGAAATAGTTGATAAATATCATTTAACAACATTAATGGTTACCCATAATATGCAGCAGGCAATCGATTTAGGCAATCGTTTAATCATGATGGATAGCGGGCAAATCATTTTTGAGGTAAATGAAGAAGAGAAGAAAAAGCTAACAATTGAAAGCTTATTACAGGAATTTCAGCGAATTCGCGGAAGTCAAATGGCTAACGATCGTGCTATTCTGTCATAATAGTTAATAATAAAGGGTCATTTTCTTTAATTCGAAAATGATCTTTTTATTTGGAAAAATAGATTAATAAATATTCTAATATTAAAAATTCATTTATAATTAAAAAAGTGAGGATGTTAACATTTTTTAAGGAGGAGATTGTTTTGAAATTACTGCAATTTTTTAAAAGGGACAAGCTACACTTAGGCGTTAAAATCGATCAAGGCATAATCGATGTAAAAGAGGCAGCAACGAAATTTGAAATAACCTTACCAGATACGCTTCATGAGATCATTCAAGAAGGTCCTAAGGCTGTTGAAAAATTAACGGTTTTAGTTAACCGTGTTGTTGAAAATGAACGAAACGATTTAATTCTTTCGGAAGATACCATTAGATATGCACCGGCAATTACGACTCCAGAAAAAATAATTTGTGTGGGACTAAACTATATTGATCATGCAAAAGAGTCGAAAATGGAAATTCCGAAATCCCCTGTATTGTTTAGCAAGTTTAACAGTGCTTTAGCTGGTCATTTGGAAACGATCGAAATTCCGACTGATGCTAAACATATTGATTATGAAGCAGAAATGGTTATTATTATCGGAAAAACTGCTAAAAATGTTTCAGTCGAGGATGCATTGAACTATGTATTTGGCTACAGCGTCGGAAATGATGTTTCGGCACGGGATTTGCAATTTAGATCTGGACAATGGTTACTTGGAAAAACACCTGATGGCTTCGCTCCAGTTGGCCCATATATCGTAACTAGCGATGAAATTAGCCCAAACAATCTTTCAATTGAATGCCGCATAAATGGAGAGATTCGTCAGAAAGCTAATACTAGTGACATGATTTTTAGTTGTGACTTCTTAATAAGCTATATATCTAATTATATGACACTAAAGCCTGGTGATCTTATTTTCTCAGGTACTTCCGGATGGGGTCATATTGGGAGCTCCTGAAGAAAAACAGGTTTGGTTAAAACCCGGGGATGAAATGGTAGTTACCATTGAATCAATCGGTGAATTAAGAAATTTCCTAAAGTAAGGTAAAAGACCCCTTGGATTAGAATCCAAAGGGTCTTGCTGTCTCGGGTTTTATGTAGTTAATTTTGTTTACATATAAAAATGTAATTTTACAATGAAATAGCAGTTGTATTTTCTTGGTAAGAATTTTGAACTTCTAACATAAATTGAACGATTTCTTCAGCCGCATTTGAATTAAGAAATTTCTTCTGGCTTTCGATAATTTCATTTAATTTTTTTTCATCATTTTTTAATAAATCGTCCATCGTTGCTTTTATATCTTGCGGCTCTTTACATATGACACCCAAATGATATTTCTCTGCAAATGCAGGGTTACTCTCTTCCTGCCCTGGCAAAGCACCAGTAATAATAATCGGAGTATTGGAAGCGATCGCCTCATACATTACATTTGGGCTGCCTCTTGTAAATGCAATATCCGATGAAAACATAAGATCCTGAATATTTTTTGTAAAACCATATACCTCTACTTTATCTCCATATCTTCCTTTTAAAGATTGTTCTAATGAAGTCTTGAGCTTTACATTTCTACCTGCTACTATTTTTACGGTGCAATGAAAATGATCTAATAGATTTTCAGCAATCTTCTTCATATTACCCACACCTTCACCGCCGCTCATTACAAGGCACGTTAAAGGTTTTTCCTGTTTCATGGTAAAATTACTTTTTATATTTTGCGATTTCCTGTAAAATCGAGAGCGTACGGGAAAGCCTAGGACCTTTATCTTTTCGTCAGGAATTCCATAGGAAATACATTTATCACGGGCTTCAATGGTAGGACTAATGATATAATCCGCTCTGTTATCTGCCCAAAGCGGGTAGATATTAACGAGATCAGCTATCAGCGTGATAAAGGGAATTTTAATCTGCTGTTTTTCTAAAATATTTAGAATGGATCCATTGAAATTAGGATGTACCGATAAAATTAAATCAGGTTTAACTTTGTCTAGTAATTTTAAAAATGTAGTTTTAATTAGTCCTGCAATAAGGTTATTTACCAATGTTGGTTTTAGTGATGATAAATTCCATACCATTTTCCATAAACCTTCGGCACTTCTGGTGATCGGTCCATATGATTTTCCAACGCCAGACAGAAGTGGCCCACCTAGAGAAAATCCATCTACAACATGGATCCGAACGTCATGATCGGCAGCAGTTTTCTCAATAAGAGATTCAGTTATGCTTTTATGTCCATGACCAGTATTTTCAGCTGAGATGATAAGGATATTTTTACTCATTTAACCATGCCTTTCTTAACCGCGTATTATATAATTATAACAAAGTTTTATGTTCTTGTTGCGGGATAATGTTAATTATTTGTTTTCTTAATATTTACATAGTACAAGAAAATGTCAAGAAACAAGCAAAATAAGCAATACTATATAAGAATTTAAAATTGAAGGGGTTAAATTTACTATTGACAATGAAAAAATTTAAAGTAATTTATACCATATTTGTTTTTATCGCATTAGCAGCATTTGATAATATTATTGTTGGCTTATTCCCGCCATTATTCCAGTCGATTTCTAAAGATTTAGATGTTAATGTGGCAAAAATGGGGATCGTTTCGGCCCTGAATATTTTGACTACAGCTATTTCATCAGTGTATTGGGGATATCTTTCGGGAAAATTCAAACGAAAAAAACTTATTATCATAGGTACGTTAATCTGGGTTTTGTCCGTTTTTTTAACCGCTTATAGCCAAAGCTATTTTCAGTTATTATTATTTCAAATTCTGACTGGGATTGGGTTAGGCTGTATTGCTTCCATTGGATTCAGTGTTTTAACTGATTCGATCCCATATCAATACCGCGGCTTAATTTTAAGCTTGTGGGGTATGACACAAGGCTTGGGAGGTATATTTGGTTCTCTCTTGGCATCTTTAGTTGCAACTTCATCTACATGGAGAACGCCGTTTGTTTTAGTAGGCTTTATTGGATTTTTCCTCATTGTCCTCTATCTTTTTGTAAAGGAACCTGCTAGAGGTGAATCGGATCCAGAATTACAGGAGCTTATAAAAGAGGGAAGTTCTTATAATTACATTATTGAAGCAAAACACATTTTTGGAATCCTTTTTAAAGGTAGTAATATGTACCTTTATTTACAAGCCTTCTTTATGAATATTTCAACTGGCAGTCTTATTTGGCTGCCGACTTTATATATTTATAAGATCCAGCAGCAGGGTTATAGTTCCAAAACAGCGATAATCGCTGCGGGGTACTTGTATGCCATTTTTCAATTGGGAGGAATGACATCGGCCTACTTTGGTCATCTCGGTGATAAGCTTCAAACAAAAACTTTTAAGGGCAGGGCATTACTTACAGCAGTTTTTGTTTTTTTAACTGCACCATTTTATATTGCGATGTTTATTATTCCAATGACGAACCTTTCATTACCAAGTGATAATAATCCTTTTTTTATTTTAATAAGTTTATTAAAGCAAATTTTAACCAACCCTTGGATCTTGTTGATTTTTGTATTATCATTTTTTGCTTCAGCTGCTCAATCAGCCAATACACCAAATTGGCTTGCCCTCATAACAGATGTAAATCTTCCAGAGCATCGCGGGACAGCCTTTAGTGTTGCTAACCTTTCCAACAGTTTAGGGAGAACGCTTGGCAATGTTGGTGTAGGTCTTGTATTAAGTCTGGTATCAGTTCATTCAAAAGAGCCTATGAGCTATATCATTACCCTTTCATTACTGCAGATATTTCTTATACCATCTTCCATTTGTTATGTAGTAATGGCTAAAAATAATGTTCGTGACATTCGGAATGTAAAAAGAACATTGAATGAGAGAGCAAACAATAATTAAGATATTCTTCGTAATAGAGAAATCAGTAAAGAAGTGAAGCAAAAATGAAGTTTCATGAATATGGTGCGAATCTTGAAGAAACAGCAGTAGAATTAGTAAATATCAAAAAAACATTTAAACATCAAGGAGATCTTGTTCCTGTTTTAAATGGAATAAGTGGAAAGGTACCTAATGGAACAATTTTAACGATCATCGGTCCATCAGGAGCTGGAAAAAGCACAATTTTATCATTATGCAATTTACTTATTACTCCTGACGAGGGCAGGATCTATGTTCATGGGAAGGATGTTCAGCAATGGGATGTGAAAGAATTGAGACGACAAGTTGGTATTGCGTTTCAAGCTGCCCCAATGCTACAAGGAACTGTTCTTGAAAACTTGTTGCTTCCAGTTAGATTGCATGGGACTAATCTAAAAGAACCTGAAAAATATTTGGAATATGTTGGCCTATCAAAAGAACTTTTGTCCAGAGAGGCAAAGGAACTCTCAGGAGGTCAAAGGCAGCGTCTCTCTTTGGCAAGAACGCTAATCAACATGCCCGCCATTTTATTACTTGATGAGGTAACAGCAGCACTAGACACGATTTCAGCTCACGAAATAGAAGAACTAATCTTACGAATCAACGAAGAACAACATACAACGATTCTTTGGGTTACACATGATCTCTCACAGGCAGAAAGAGTGGGGGAGCAAACGTGGTTCATTATCGATGGGACAATCATTGAATCGGCTCCAACAAAGCAATTTTTTTCTGAGCCAAAAGATAGTCGTACTCGACATTTTTTAGAGAGGAAGAGGGATATTTGAAATGAATTTGTTTACTCTTTTACTTAGCTTTAGCTTTGTAATCTTATCCTTATTCCTCTCAATTGGATTTAAATTAGCGCTTGGACGAGATCTCATTATAACAAGTATTCGAGCAACCATTCAATTATTGATTATTGGTTATTTACTTAAAAAGGTTTTTGGATTTGGCCACCCATTTGTCATTGTTTTTATGTTATTATTAATGATTTTTGTAGCAGCACAAAATGCAGCAAAACGGGGTAAAGGGTTACCTAATATTTTTTGGAAAATATTCCTTACAATAACATTTGTCGAAACGATTACACAAGCTTTTTTATTAGGGTTACGAATTGTTCCGGCAACTGCTCCGTACATCATATCAATAAGCGGAATGATTATCGGGAACTCTATGGTAATTGCAACCCTTTTCTTAAATCGGCTGAAAGGGGAACTTGAAATGCGAAAAGAAGAGGTAGTCCTTGTGTTATCACTGGGTGGGAGTATAAAACAATCTATCTATTTGATCCTAAAACAATCGATTCGCTCAAGCCTGATCCCAACCATTGAAGGACAAAAAACAATAGGACTCGTACAACTACCTGGTATGATGACCGGCCAAATCATCGCAGGAGCTGACCCGGTTAAGCAGTAAGGTTTCAGTTATTAATTGTATTTATGATTTTGTCAGCTGCTTCTCTAACAGCCATTTTATTGGGATTTTTAACCTATCCCAGTTTATTTAACCGTCATCAGCAGTTAGACATAGATGCATGGAAGTAACAATAAAAAAGGAATATTTTGCTGATGATTCTTTTTTTATTGACTTTAATACCTAATGGGGTATAATCGGATTAAGTTGTTGTAAATCATCCTAAGAAGGAGTATCAAGATGATCATTGTTAGTTTATGTGTCATTGCAATTGCTTATTTTTTGTACAAAAGATATATTCCTGTTCGGGGTGTGCATTGTGCACATTGGGAAGAACTTGATTTTGAGAAAATAAATGTTATTGATTTAAGAGATTATAATGAGTCCTACAAGAGTCCGATCAAAGGGGCAATAAATATACCGATTGCCTATTTAAATAGGTCCTATAAAGAGATTCCCTCCCGCAAATTACATGTTATTAGCTCTAGTATCCTAGAAAAAAACGTTGGTATTCGCTTTCTGCATCGAAAGGGTTTTATGGTCATTGGCTTTACCATAATAGAAAAAAGTAATTTATGTTATAATGAAAATTTATGTGGTTAAGAAATAAACAGTAAAAATTGAAAATATTTGTTTGATTACTTTTGGGACACTTGCTTTAGTCAAGTGTCTTTTTTGTTTTTTAGGGAAAATTAAATTCAAATAATAAAAAACATAAGTAAAAAAATAGGGAGTATTATACATGGATGCAATTACAATAAAACACTTAGCAGATAAATTAAAGTTAGAAATTCTTGCTGGCGGTCAAGGGCTTGATTGTATTATTGACAATGATGATATTCATCGACCTGGTTTGGAACTGACAGGTTATTTTGAATTTTTCCCCAATGAAAGAATTCAATTATTAGGCAAACAAGAAATCACGTACCTACATTCCTTAACAAAAAAGGAACGTGATGAACGAATAGGCAAACTCATTCAAAATCATCCACCCTGCATCATTATCACTCGAAATCAAGAGGGTCTTGATTACTTGATCAAGCATTGTAATGATGTAGGGGTAGCACTTTTAAGGGCAAAGGAAAAAACGACCAATGTTATAAGCAAACTTAATAATTATTTAGGAAAAGAATTAGCAAAGAGTATTGGGATTCATGCAGTTTGTGTAAATGTTTTTGGAGTTGGGTTATTAATTCGAGGAGAAAGCGGAATTGGTAAAAGCGAATCTGCGCTTTCTTTAATTGAAAAAGGGCACAGGCTTATATCAGACGATTTAGTTATCCTTAAAAGAATTGCTCCTGAAACCTTAATCGGTACACATAATCAGAATAACCGCGATTTTTTATCCTTAAGAGGAATTGGGATGATTAATGTATCAAGACTATACGGTTCTGGAGCATTCCAAGAGGAGACGACCATTAATTTAGATATTGTATTGTCTGCATGGGATGAGAAAAAATATTATGATGCCATTGACCATTCCAGTAATCTCGTTGAGTATTTGGAGGTTTCTGTTCCAAACATTGAGATACCAGTCCGTCCAGGAAGAGATATCGCCAGTTTAATTGAAGTAGCAGCCAAAAATTGGCGTCTTGAACAACAGGGTTATACTGCTCTAAATGAATTTAAAGAACGTATTGAAAATATGTAACAGAATAAAAAAATCCTAAATTAATATTAGGATTTTTTATTTGCTTTGAAAACATATCATACTTTGTCCACCGACAATCAATGACAATATGGAAACATGTAAAAGGACCGAACCTAAACTCAAATGAGTGTAAATCAAAAGTGCACCGCTTAGTCCTTGTAAAAGGATAAATATAAAGTTAATCAAACTAATATAATAGAGATCCTTTCTTATTCCGCGGAATTTTCTTGTGATCCACAGGGTGATGAAAAATAGAATAATTAAACACAAAGCAAATGTACGATGGGTGACATCAACCCAAAAGGCATTGCCTGCATCGGCGAAGCGTTCAGTTGGGAATGGAAATCCGCGAAAAGCTCCACCTGAGCTAGTTTTGGCCACATATCCTCCAAAATAAATAGCTGCATAGAGAAATATGAAGTTAAACCAAGAAAAAAGTGAAAAAGCCGAAGACATTTTCTCCAATTGGTGTGTTTTTCTTTCTTCAAGATAAATAACATATGCGATATTCACTAAAGCAGAAAAAGAAATTAGTGCAATACCAAGATGGGCTGCCAGCAACATTGGTGAAAGAGTAAGAATTACTGTTAATGCACCTAAGGTAGATTCAGCTAGAATTCCGATAATCGCAAAAAGTACCAGCCACTTAACTTTACGAGATTTATAACGAAACCAGGCCACTGCCGAAACTACGAATAAAAGTATACTTGCCAGACCTACGATCAACCGATGTGTGTATTCGATAACAGAATGATAATCGGAAAAGTTAGGGAACAGGCTACCATTACATAACGGATAGCCGCGCCCGCAACCCATAGCGGAATTGGTCATCGTATCGACAAACCCAAGTATATTTACTAAAAAAAGTGTTACAGCCGCGATAAAAGAAAGCCAAAAATATCGCATTTTAAATCACACTCCTATAAGATTCCGATCACCATGGAAGAAAACATTCCTAAAATATAAAACAAAGAGAGGATAAAAGTGCGTTTTGCCCATACAAATTGATGATCATCTTCTTTCCACATTCTCCAAATAAAATAAAGAAGAGTACTGTTAAAAAGTAGGGAAGCAGTCAAATAAAAATAATTAAAGTCTCCACATGCGAAAAGTACTATTGAACAGATAAATAACAGCACCATATAAAATAGGCTTTGAATTTTGGTAGAACGTGCGCCTTTTACAACAGGCATCATCGGAATTCCTGCGATTGTATATTCTTCATTTTTGTATAATGCTAGTGCCCAAGAATGGGGGGAGTCCATAGAAAAACGACCAAAAACATTAACAAAGCTGTGATGTTAAGACTACCTGTTACCGAAGCCCATCCAATCAATATCGGAAATGCACCAGCTCCGCCTCCGATTACGATGTTTAATGGTGTCCGACGCTTTAACCACATCGTATAAACAACTGCATAATAGACATATCCGACAGCATTTAACCAAGCTGTAAGAGGATTTACAAAAATATAAGCAATAACGACGGATAATATTCCGAGAAAAATACCAAACCAGAACACAGAAGGGGGATCAATTAGTCCTGCAGGAATGGGACGTTTTGAGGTCCGCTCCATCATCACGTCAATGTCTCGATCATACCACATATTAATGGCTGCAGAACCGCCGGCGGATAGGGAAGCACTTACTAGCATGGCAAATAAAATTGAAAAGGAAGGAACTCCTCTTCCTGCGACAAAAGAAGCACAAAGAGAGGTAAAAGTTAACATTACTAATATTTTAGGCTTAGTTACTTCTATATATGCAGAAATTGTTTGAGGCCATTGGTTTAATTGAGAGGATGACTTTTGACGAGTATTATTTATAACTGACACGAAAACCCGAACTCCTTTTTTAAGCACCAGCGCCCAACGAATACATATCTTCGCTGGGCGCTGGTGTTTTTCTTATTTTATTGAACAGTTGAATTAAATGACATAATCCAAATGGCTCCAACAACAATTGTTAAAACAAAAACAAGTCCTAATATTAAAGCGGCAACATTGTATCTAGGTCCTTCCCCGTCACGAATATGCATAAAGAAGAAGAGCTGGATGACAAATTGCAGCACAGCCGCGAGCAAAATACTAACAAGTAGTGCTGTTTTTGCTAACATATGATTTAATACTAAAACGAGCGGGATGATTGTCAAAACAATCGAGAAAATAAAACCTGTAACATAAGCTTTGATTGAACCATGTTGTTGTTCGTAAATGTTACATCACCCCCATAAGATAAACGACTGTAAAGATGAAAATCCAAACAGCATCTAAGAAGTGCCAGTATAAACTGATAATCGAAATTTTACGTTTGGTAACAGAAGTAATTCCTTTTTTTGAAAGCTGAACAACCAATCCGATCATCCACAGGATCCCAAAGGAAACGTGAAGTCCGTGTGTACCAACAAGAGTGAAAAATGCTGTAAGAAAGGCACTGCTTTGAAGGGTAGCACCTTCAGCAGCCATATCTTTAAATTCGTTAATTTCCAGCCCGACAAACGCCGCACCTAAAATAAGAGTAATAATCAACCAGCCTATCAGGCCTTTTTTGTTCCCTCTATGCATTTGTAAAACGGCGAGGCCGCTTGTAAATGAACTAATTAATAGTAAAAATGTTTCTGTGATAAAACCAGGGACATTGAACTCCTTGCCAGTAAATCCACCATTTGTGTGTGAATGCAAAACAGCATACGTAGCAAACAATGTAGCAAATAAAAGACAGTCGGTTACAAGGAAAATCCAAAAGCCGAGAATTTTTAACCCTTCCTGGTCAACATGACCATGATCGTGGTCAGAAACATGTGCAGAAACGCCTTGTTGCATGTTTACAACCTCCTTAATTTGCAGTTTGTTAAATCGCAGTACGATTTCTTAATGCCTTTTCAGTTCGTTCGATTTCGTCCACAGGAATATAATAATCCGTGTCATATTGGAATGAACGAACGAATAATGTAACTGCAACACCAATTAATCCAACAATCCCCATCCAATTCCATTCAAATGTAAAGCCAAACCCGGCGATAAACCAGAAGATGGACATGATAAAAGGTATACCAGTATTTTTTGGCATGTGAATCGGCTCGTACTGAACTGGTTCTTCTTTATATTCACCGTTAGCGATTGCTTGTTTTTGATACCACCATGCATCACGGTCATTTACAACAGGTAAAATAGCAAAGTTGTATACCGGTGGAGGGGATGGAATTGACCACTCTAATGTACGTGCATCCCAAGCATCACCGGTTACATCACGTTCACCGTGTTTAATGCTATAAATAATTTGCCATGCTTGGAAAATAAAGCCGATACCCATTAAGAAGGCACCAATTGTTGAGATAAAGTTAAGCGGGGCCCAACCCATATCCCATCCCATTGTGTCGTTATAGGTATAAATGCGTCGAGTCATTCCCATGAAACCAAGGGCATATTGCGGCATAAAGCATACATAGAAACCAATTTGCCATAACCAGAATGCCCATTTTCCTAAACGGTCATTTAACTTAAATCCGAAAAGCTTTGGCCACCAATAATACAAACCTGCTAAATAACCAAACACAACACCACCGATTAATACTTGGTGGAAGTGGGCGATAAGAAAATAACTATTATGGTATTGATAGTCTGCAGGTGCTGCAGCAAGCATGACACCAGTTGCTCCACCAACAAGGAAGATCGGAACAAATGCATAGAACCATAACATTGGCTGTGTAACCCTAATTCGGCCACGGTACATCGTAAACAACCAGTTAAATACCTTTGCACCTGTCGGAATAGCGATAATCATTGTACAAATGGCAAAGACGATATTTACATCCGCACCGGCACCCATGGTAAAGAAGTGGTGCACCCATGTGAAATAAGAAACGACACTAATGGCAATCATCGAGAATACCATTGAGGTATAACCAAAGATGCGCTTTTTCGAGAAGGTTGCAACAACCTCAGAGAAAGCACCAAATGCTGGTAATACAACAATATAAACTTCAGGGTGACCCCACATCCATATCAAGTTCACCCACATCATTGGGTTACCACCGGCATCCATAGTGAAGAAGTGACCACCAAGTAAACGGTCAATTGTCAACATTGCCAAGGTAGCTGTCAAGATTGGGAAAACACCTAAAATCGCGATAGAAGAAGATAATACAGACCATGAAAATAAAGGCATATCTTTTAAGCGCATCGAAGGTGTGCGCATTTTTAAAATCGTGACAACAAAGTTTATTCCGGTTGCTAAACTACCAATCCCGGAAATCTGAATTCCCCAAATCCAGAAGTTTTGACCTGGACCCGGACTAAATTGATTTTCTGAAAGAGGGGGATAAGAAAGCCAGCCAGCGCTTGCTGATCCGCCAATAACAAATGATATATTAAAGAGCATGGCTCCAATGAAGAACAGCCAGAAACTAACAGCATTCAACATTGGATAAGCAACATCCCGTGCTCCAATTTGCAATGGAACAACCATGTTAAATAAAGCAAACATAAACGGCATGGCCATAAACAAGATCATAATGGTTCCATGTGTTGTGAAAATTTCATTATAGTGTTCAGATGCTAAAAAATGATTGTTTGGCACAGCCAGTTGGAGTCGCATCAAGATTGCGTCTACTCCACCGCGAAAAAGCATAACTAATGAAGATAGAAGATACATAATTCCAATTTTCTTATGATCAACAGTTGTAATCCATTCCCGCCATAGCCAACCCCACTTTTTAAAATAGGTGAGGGCAAAGATAATGGCAACAGTTGCCAAAACGATGGAAACATCTGCGCCATAAATCATCGGATCGCCTGTGACAAAAAAGCTGGTATGTGACATCGATTATTTCCTCCCAATTATTTATTTTGAGTCTGCATAGACATACTAGACATAGGCATACTAGACATTGATTTGCTATCGCCCATATTGTTCATGTGATTGTAATATTTACCGCCATTTTTATTAACGATGCTTTCAAACAGACCTTCTGGGTAGGATGAAAAGCTTTGTTCTTTTTCAAGACTTGGCTTAGCCAATGCTTCATAACCGGTTTTTGTTAAAGCTGGAGAGTTTTTCTTTACACCTTCAGCCCATTTATCAAAATCAGATTGCTTTACGGACTTTACCTTAAACTGCATATGTGCAAAGCCTTTTCCGGT
Organism: Neobacillus sp. PS3-12; assembly: GCF_030915385.1. Lineage (GTDB taxonomy): Bacteria > Bacillota > Bacilli > Bacillales > Cytobacillaceae > JAEVLT01. Next base: position 5,338,237 of record NZ_CP133268.1, read on the forward strand.
GAAGTTTGCCCCGGTGCCAAAATATTGACCAATTTTATCTGCTTGCAGCCATAACCCCATCGACATACCCGGCATCGTGTATTCCATACCGCCTAATTGCGGAACCCAGAAAGAGTTCATCGGTGCATCAGAGGTTAGGATAAATTGAACTGGTACACCCGCAGGTATTTCCGCATAGTTTACAGTCGCAATGTTTTTCCCGGGATATGTAAACATCCATTTCCAATCCATTGAAGTTACTTGAACTACAATCGGTTTTACGTCCTTAACAGGAGGCTTTGTTAAATTAATTGTCGTTTTTGCGGTGAAAACCCCAAGAATTGCAACGATAACAATCGGAATTCCCCACCAAATGATCTCTAGTACATTGCTATGATCCCATTCAGGTTTATATGGAGCTTTGTTGTCGGGCTTATCACGATAACGTACAGCCATATAAACGAAGATACCTAATACAGGAATAATAACAATTGCACACAAAACCACAGAAATAATAATTAAATCTAATTCTTGTTTTCCAACAGGTCCTTTTGGGCTTAGAACAATATACTTGCTACTGTCACAGCCAGCTAAAAGAATCATCCCCAATAAAGCTAAGACAGAAAATTTAGCAGTTTGGATCCATTTTCTCAATGTAAGTTCCCCTTTCATTTATATTAAAATTAAACATTACCACCGTAAAAATAGTAGAAAAGCTATATCAATATACCAGAAAAAGCAATAATTTTGAACAATTTTTGACGATTTTTCTTAAAATGTCACAAAAAGTTCACTTTTTTTGTAGCGCTGTATTTAACTTATATGTAAAATAGTGGATTTATTTTTATAATTTGTTAGTTTTTGTGAATTGAAGAATAAAATAGAGTGGCATCTGAAAGGATATTTTACTTTTCCTGGAACTTTTTTACCATAAATTAATAATTTGTTAAAAAAGGTTACGTAGCAATTAATATTATACAATAGTATAGGATACCTAGTTGAAAACTATGAATAGTATAGGATACCTATTGGTTTTCTGCCAATAGTACCAAAGTTATCGAATTAATTATGAACTTTAGAAATTTCCATTAATTTAATGGTACAATCAGAGAAAATTAATGAAAGGGGTCTAACTGCTTGATGCTTATTGAAGAGTCCTTAGATATTGATTTTCATCAAATGGTTGATAATTCCCTCAATACATTCTTGATTATCGACAGAGATAAAACGATACTTTATTGTAATCGGCCTGGATTAGAATTACTAAATCTATCCATAGAAGATATACTTTATAAAAGCATGTGTTGTTTTATCCCTAATGACCAGCATTGTATTTGTGAAGATGTAATTGAACAGGTATTTGAGAAAAAGAAACGGTAAAACCGCGGGATATTAAGATTAAAAAAAATGATGGTGAAACAATAGAAGTTGAAGTGATGTGCTTTCCTTATTTAATCAAAGGGAATGTTTTTGCCCAAATCATTATTCGTGATATTTCTTATCGTAAAATTGCAGAAAAACTTGTAAGTGACAGTGAAAAATTGGCCTCACTTGGTCAATTAGCTGCTGGGATTATACACGAAATCAAGAATCCGCTTACTTCTGTGAAAGGGTTTTTACAGTTACTTAAAGAATCCTATTCACATGCGTACCTTGATACGATGGAAAGTGAATTAAATAAAGCATTAGAAACGCTCCAAAACTTATTGCAAGTGTCTAAACCCGATTTGCAGGAAGAGTCTTTTATTCCGATTGATTTATCAGAGGAATTATCGTCAATATTACCACTATTTCAAGAAAAACTTTATTCTTTGGAAGTAGAAATGGATATAAGGGATTCGGGCGTTATTATAATGGGAAAGAAAAACTCATTCTTAAAGGCATTTTTTAATCTCATAAAAAATGCAATTGAAGCTATGGGAGACAGTGGAAACTTAAAAATTGAACATTACTATCAAAATAGATGGGTACATATTAAAATTAGTGACACAGGTGTAGGCATTCCACAAGAAAAATTAAAAATGCTAGGAACACCATTTTTTTCAACGAAGACCGATGGAACTGGCCTTGGATTAAATCAAGTATATACAACGATTCATGACCACGGGGGGATAATTTTAGTGGACAGTGTGGTTGGAAAAGGCACAAGGTTTCATATTCAACTTCCGATAAAATAATATATTAGGCAAATTTTAAACTTTTACATATTAAGAGGTATACATTTTCCTTATTCTTAAAGCGATTATCAAAAGCGATGATCGCTATATTTCATATTACAAGTCCGGATCTGAAAAATTAATGGAAAGGTTCTGAAAATATTGCTAAAATAGAATTCGAGGTGATTTTATAATGAACAAAGTGGAAACGATGGAAACCGTTACGGACATGGTGGGACTAGAATTTAATTATGTTTTCGAAGCAGCTTTGTATTTTAGTTCTTTTGAAGAGGCGTTTAATTGGATTTACCTTTCTAAAGAAAATCCAAACCGTCCATTTAGTGATTCTGAACTAATTAAACAATTAGCATTGGTTACACCTGAACAAATGCATGAGGTACATGCCAATACGGCTGGAGAATATATGGTACTAATCAATGATCACACATATATTACCAAGACTGGTATAGCATATTTGCGAATTACAAGGTAAAAATCATAGCATTCACCTAAAAAGGAGTTTTCAAGTAAACGGAAAACTCCTTTAGCTTTTTACCTGTGGTAACATCATATAGTCTCAGAGGAGGTAAGAGCTAGTATAGAACTTCCAACCAAATTATGCTATTGTTTGAATTAGAATGAGGGAACCTAAACTTTTATTTATTTAAAATATAATTGTTTGTGCGAGGTGAGAGATTTTCTTATTGAAGTAAAAAGTTGTAAATAATTGTGATGACCTTCAGATATGCATAAATAAAGCAAGAAATCGAGGGAAATTCTTTGAAAAGTAAATTTCAATTTTGGTTAGTTCAAATACTGTTGATCTTAACCATTATCTTTGTTTCTTCAAAAGTTACATTCTTATTTAGGCCCATTGGTGTTTTTATTTCAACATTATTTTTTCCAATTCTTATTGCTGGTTTTCTATTTTTTCTATTAAATCCAGTAGTAAATTTTCTTGATCATAAAAAAATACCTAGATTTATTGCCATTCTAATTATTTATGTCGTTGTCGTTGGGGTAGTTGTATTAATCGTTGGAAGCCTAGTACCTTCCATAACCAAACAGTTTACAGCTCTTGCAAGGGAGCTACCCGTGTATACAAGGCAAACAATTCATTATTTTAACAACTTGTCTCAAACTTCGGAATTTAAATGGGTAGCAAATGCACAACAAAATCTTTTGCAATCATTTGAAAAGAAACTTACTGGTTATGCGAATACATTACCTGAAAAGATTACCTACAGTATTACAAATATAGTGGGTGTAATTGCTAATATTGCTGTTATTCTTGCTACAGTGCCATTTTTATTATTTTACATGTTAAAGGATGGTAATAAGTTTCCTGAAGCAATATCTAAATTTCTTCCTTTTAACTTTAGGGATGAGGGGTTGACGATATTAAAAGAGACGGGGGAAACTCTTTCTACTTATATTCATGGACAAATTGCTGTTGCGCTAACCGTGGGAACAATGACATTTATCGGATATCTTATTATTAAATTACCATTTGCTTTAGTAATGGCATTGGCAGTGACTTTTACATATTTTATTCCATATATTGGATTGATTATTGGTGCCATTCCTGCGGTAATCGTAGCATTGTTTGATTCGCCAACCAAAGTCCTGTTAGTACTGCTTGTTCTGATCATATCACAGCAAATCGAATCGAATTTATTGTCACCCTTAATTCTTGGGAAAAGCTTGGATATCCACCCAGCTACAATCATCATCATCCTCTTGGCTGCGGGTAATCTTGCGGGTGTCATAGGGATGATTCTAGCTGTTCCAACCTATGCCGTTAGCAAGACCGTTATCATTAATGCTGCTAAGTTCGTAAAAGCAAGGGAAAAAGCAGGAACCTCTTAAAGATCTAATAGAAATATACAAGATCCATTTCAAAAAAAGAATGGGGCCATTTAAAAGTTTTTGGCCCCATTCTTTTTTTGAAAAATATACCTAAATTTATACTTTTAACATTCTTCTTAATGATGATATGGCTCCCCAAATCCCGATTAAAGAACCAAAAATAAGCAGAAGAAGACAGGAAATAGGTATAAGCTGGAGCGGTGAAAGCAACTTAATAAATTCAATATCGATAAATTTATTAAAATAAGAATAAGCAAAATAATAGCCGATTCCAACGAAGAGGCTCGCAATAGCTGCACCTATAAGTCCAATGGATGATCCCTCTATAAAGAAAGGTAATCGGATAAAATTGTTCGTGGCACCTATCAATTTTCTAAGTTGAATTTCTTCTTTTCTAGCCATGACTGTAATTTTTATCGTGTTGGTAACAGCATGGACAGCAATAAAAGTAAGACAAATGATGAATGTAATTCCAACGATACGAGCTAGTTTCGTGGTAGTAACTAGGGGTCCTACCACGTTTTTTGCATAGGATACTTTGTCTACTAATGCTAACTGATTGATCCTTTTTGCTACAGTCATTACATCTAGTGGTTGTTTTGTTTTCACTACTAATTCATCATTTAAAGGATTATCTCTCTTCAAAGTTTGGAATGCTGCGCCTTCATCACCTAAATTCTTCATAAAACTTTTAAGACCTTTATTTTTTGAAATAAAGGTAACAGTTGATACGTGTTCAAACGATTGAATCGTATTTGATAGAATTTTGATTTCCTTGGAATTTGCATTTTTAAGGTATACGTGTATTTCAACGTTTTCTTCTACTTTTGCGACCATATAATTTAAATTTAATAATAACAAGGAAGTAACTCCAACAAGGAAAAGCATTAAAGATAAGGAACTGACAGAAGAAACGGTCATCCAGCCATTTCTTATAAAATTATTAAACCCTTCTCTTAAATGTCGATTCAAGTACGTGTTCTTTTTCAACTTGTTAGCACCTTCCTTTTATAATCTCGAAGAATGCTTCCATTATCAATCAATAAAACACGTTTCTTTGTTTGCTTAACAAATTCCTTATTATGGGTGGTCATGATTACCGTTGTACCATGTCTATTTATTTCTTCAAAAACACTCATGATTTCCCAGGCGGTTTTGGTATCTAAATTCCCGGTAGGTTCATCAGCGACAATAATTGCAGGATTGTTTACGATGGCCCTTGCAATAGCAACTCGCTGCTGTTCTCCACCAGATAATTCCTTTGGAAAATAACTTGCTTTATCTCTTAGGCCAACTTTTTTTAGCGCAAGATAAACATTGTCTTCAATACGCTCAATTGGTACTCCGATTGCTTCCTGGGCAAATGCCACATTCTCATAAACAGTCATTTTGGATAACAAACGAAATTCTTGAAACACCATACCGATAGATCTTCTAAATAAAGAGATTTTTTTACCTTTTAAATTCGATAGATTGAATCCGTTGACATATACTTCTCCACTAGTAGGCCTTTCTTCCTTGGTAATAAGTTTATTTAGGGTAGACTTACCTGCACCGCTTTCTCCCATTATCAAGACAAATTCTCCTTTTGAGATTTGAAAGTTAATATCATTTAGTGCATTTACGCCATTTGGATATATTTTCGTAACCCCTTGAAATTGAATCAATGGTTAGCCACTCCTTTCTAATCGTGATTTTTGTTATACATCCAGTTTCCATAGTTCATACTGATAAATAATTTTTATTAATTTATTTGCATAGTTTGGGTCAGTGGCATACCCGGCTTCTTGAATGCCATTAGCGTAATCTACAATACTTGTTACATTTTGTAAGTACTTTTGATACCTGGGTTTTAACAATAAGTTTGCATGATCTAGCATACTATCATAATAGGTATTATACTTCGCAAATTGAGCGTTTGTAACGATTGGTTGGCCGTTCACATATTCAGTAGTGTCCCACAATATTGAGCCTGCGGTACCTGTTCCTTTTATACCGAATAAATTTTTTCCCTCAAAGGCGAGACCCGACAACCCATTATAATTCCCAGAACTTTCTAATATGATTTGACCTAAAGTAATCGAAGCTGGAACACCTTTTTCTTGCTGTAATTTTTGTGCATCTGGAACAAAAGGGGCAATAATGGAATTGATCATTTGGATATCGCCTGGCGCAACTCCGCCATTGTTATTAATAAAGGCGAGGATTTCTGCTCCATTTTTTTGTAACAGGTCAAGTGCCATTTGTTTTTGCTGTTCTTCTTGTTCAAGTTGTTTTTTCTTCTCTTCTAAAAAAGCAGACAAAGTCTCTACTTCTTTTTTGTTGTTCTCTTGTCCTGCTTTTATACCTTCTAGATCAGTTTTATCTTTTTGCGTCGATTCCTGCAATTCTGCTACATTTTCTTTAATTGAAGCTACTTTATTTTGGTCAGCAATGTATCTTTCGATAAATTTCTTATCTGTATTCACGATTTTATCATAAGCTACAAAATGATCGATAAACTCTCCGAAACTATTTATCGAAAAGATCACATTTAAAAAAGTCATTTGTCCATCTGTACGGTAATAGGAAGCTACCCTTTTTTTAAATTCTTCTTTTCTATGATTAAGGGTGGTTGATATCCTTTGTTGTTCTTTATTTAAATTTTCTAGTTTGCTATTAATTTGACTTAATTCGTTTTCTTTTTCCGTTATTTTGGTATTTGATTCTGTTATTTGTTGATTGAGTACGTCTATCTTTTTGGTTGCTTCTTCAATTTGTTCTTGTACTTGAAGTTTTTGTTGTGTTACATTTGACAAATCTGATTGGATTTGTTGTTGTGTTTGCACCTGTGGGTCAGATTGAACTGTTTCTGCATTCGTCTTCATAGGCGCAATCATTAAAGAAAGAATACAAAATGATAACAAATATCTGCTTTTATCCATATTGTATTGATCCTGCCCTTTTTATTCAATTTTATATTTGTTCTATGAATTAACTATCGATACACAGTGTTAAATTGAATCCCTACGTTTTGATATTATCAGAACTGGGAGTAAAATGGTATGTACAATTTGTTGCGCTTTACTAGACTTTCATAAATAATAGAAGAATTAAGGTTATTAAAGAGAAATTTTGGAAATGAGTAAGAAGTGACGTTTGCATACAAAGCTTGTAAAAACCCCATACTGATCAGTCAGTATGGGGTTTCTAAGATTATAGGCTTCCTAACCATTATGAATAAGAGAAAATTTATATTTTCCTATTTTAAACCTGTTTGAGATTTACCAGATGCATGTCCGCTGATAAAAGTTACTAAAATGGAATTAGGTCCTCCAGTGGAGGCAAATGTATATATCTCCATCTTTAAATTTCCTGATGTACCTTCTGTTTGGCTGGTTGACTTTCCTAAGATGCTTTCTACTTCTTTAAGGGTCATGCCGCCTTTTTCGGTCTTAACATCACCGACACGAACTTTATCATATTCACTTTTTCCAGGCATGACAGAAGTACTTTGATTTGGTTTTTTCGCTTCATTACCTATTATTGAAACCCCTCTAAACACACCAACAACAATAAAAATTAAAACTAAAACGGCTATTATTAGAAAGATGAGCTTTATTAATTTTCCCATTTTTATTTCACTCAGACCTCACTTCGACTTATTTTTGTCATTTAAACATATTTTTACATGTATTACACCCAAAAATTCGACATGCTCAAAATATAATAAACCTATTTAAATATAAAAGTAAAATTTTTTCACTTGAAATAAAGTAAATTAAACCAAGATAAACAAACTAAACCGTTAAAAAAAAGCTGAAGTTTCCTTAACAAGAGGGGTGTCCCTTAAGATCACATAGGATTTAGGCTGAAAAAGTAAAAAAAGAGCCATTGGCTCTTTTTTTACTTTTGGGAAAATTGAGGAAGGTAAGTAATCTATAATATAATTATGTAAACTAAATTTATTTTTTAACTATCTGGATAAATAAGTTTTTACCACAAGTCATTAGTTATAAACTAATTACACTATGTGCTAAAAACACATTAATATTTAAAATACATGACAGCAGCTAAGTGAACTTATGTTCTGTTTTGTTTTGTTTGTTATGAAAGTAATTTTATAATAGTAAATTCTTAAATAAATAGGACAAAATAAACGTGTGTTTTCAGTAAATAAATGAAATGGTTCGAATTCGGAAGGTGGAGCATATGGGACAAAATGTTGCAGATTTACTTATTGATTCTCTTTTGCAAGCTGGGGTAAAACGGATTTATGGGATTGTTGGAGATTCTTTGAATGCAGTTTTAGATTCGGTTAGAGGATCTGAAAGAATTGAATGGATTGGCGTTCGGCATGAAGAAGTTGCTGCTTTTGCGGCAGGTTCTGACTCCATATTAAGTGATAGTATCGCTGTTTGTGCTGGCAGCAGTGGACCAGGAAACTTGCACCTCATCAACGGCTTGTATGACTGCCATCGCAGTCGCATACCAGTTTTGGCGATCGCCGCCCAGATTCCAAGCAATGAAATCGGCAGTGAATATTTTCAGCAAACTCATCCGGAAATCATATTTAAAGAATGCAGCCATTTTGCTGAAGTGGTGACAAGATCAGAACAAATGCCGCGGATGGTTACGATTGCCATGCAGCATGCGATTGCCAGAAAAGGGGTTGCTGTATTGGTTTTACCAGGGGATGTGGCAGCTTTGCCAGATAATCAAACTGTCCCTATGCAGGTTATTCATGTAACAAATCCGATAATAAGACCATCAGAAGAGGAATTGAAAACATTAGCTGAGTACCTTAATAACGGAAAAAAAATTACATTATTGTGTGGAGCAGGATGTGCAGGAGCGCATAAGCAGGTAATGGAACTTTGTGAACGTCTGAAATCTCCTATGGTTATTGCCCTGAGAGGGAAAGAACATCTTGAGTATGATAATCCTTATTTAGTGGGTCTTACTGGACTGATAGGTTATTCGTCTGGATATGATGCTATGATGGATTCAGATGTTCTCCTTATGTTGGGTACTGATTTTCCGTATCGGCAATTTTATCCTAAAAACTCAAAGATCATTCAAATAGATATTCGGCCTGAACATCTTGGCCGAAGAGCAGAATTAACTTTAGGTCTTTGCGGGGATGTGAAAGATACCATTGAAGCTTTAATGCCTTATCTTACAGATCCGCATGGTTCAAAACATCTAGACAAATGTGTTGACGATTACGCAAAAGTTCGGAAAGGTTTGGATAATTTGGCCACAGGGACGCCTGGAAAAATGCCTATACATCCTCAGTACTTAACAAAAGTTGTTAGTGATCTTGCGACTGAAGATGCAGTATTTACTTGCGATGTCGGAACTCCTACTTTATGGGCAGCTCGTTATCTTCAAATGAATGGGAAAAGGAGGCTTTTAGGGTCTTTTAACCATGGTACAATGGCAAATGCATTAGCTCAAGCGATAGGAGCTCAATGTACTGACCATAATAGGCAGGTGATTTCTCTTTCTGGAGATGGTGGTCTGGCAATGTTAATGGGAGATCTATTAACGTTGCAGCAACGCAATTTACCAGTGAAAGTAGTGGTCTATGATAATAGTGCATTAAGTTTTGTTGAATTGGAAATGAAAGCTGCTGGCTATTTAGAAACTGGTACTGGACTTAAAAATCCAAATTTAGCTTCTGTAGCCGAAGGTATGGGGATAAAAGGTATTCGAGTTGAAGACCCGGGTGAACTTGAAAATGCTGTTAAAGAAGCATTTGAACATAATGGACCTGTATTATTAGATGTGTTAGTCAATAGACAGGAGTTATCACTGCCTCCAAAAATAAACTTTGAACAAGCACAGGGGTTTACTCTATGGATGCTTAAGGCTGTATTAAGCGGAGAAGGAAGTACTTTAGTTGAACTAGCAAAAAGTAATCTTTTCCGTTAGAACTAAAATCTCTTTAGTTTTTTACGGATTTACTAAAAAACCGTACAATGGTTCATTCACTTGTACGGTTTTTAGTAATTTTTGAAACATTACATTACATTAATGTTGTAAAATATAAAAGATAATTCATACGTTAATATTTAAAATAAATGATAAATGTAAAAGGAGATACCCTAAAGTTGAACATACAATATTTAGATTTACTGGCTCATAAATATGATAGTGAAGAAACTGTGGCAACCGAAATAATAAATCTTGAAGCCATCCTCAATTTGCCAAAGGGGACAGAGCATTTTGTCAGTGATTTGCACGGGGAGAATAACGCTTTTTCACATGTATTAAGAAATGGTTCAGGTAGAGTAAAAGAGAAAATAAGAGACCTTTTTCAAGATGAACTATCTGAAACAGAAATTAATGATTTTGCGACTTTAGTGTATTATCCAGAAGAAAAATTAAAGTTGTTTAAAGACAAATGTTGCAATAAACAGGAATTACACCAATGGTACACTGAAACTATTGATCGGATGATTAAGCTTATTTCTTATGCTTCTTCTAAATATACACGCTCAAAATTACGTAAAGCATTGCCTCATCAGTTTGTTTATATTATCGAAGAACTGCTGTACAAAACGGATGAATTCACGAATAAGAAACAATATTATTTAAAGATTGTCCAACAAATTATTTCTCTTGGTCAAGCAGATAAGCTCATAACTGGTCTGGCTTATACAACTCAAAGGCTAGTTGTTGATCATCTCCATGTTGTGGGAGATATTTTTGATCGCGGACCTGAACCAGATAAAATAATGGAAACTCTTATAAATTATCATTCTGTTGATATTCAATGGGGAAATCATGATGTTCTATGGATTGGTGCTTTTGCCGGATCAAAGGTTTGTCTGGCAAATATTATTCGGATTTGTGCAAGGTACAATAATTTAAATATTATCGAAGATGTCTATGGAATCAATCTTATTCCGCTTCTTAATCTGGCGGAAAAGTATTATGATGACAATCCAGGCTTTAGACCTAAGAGTCATGAGGATAGAAATAAGTCTGATCAAGAATTGTTACAAATTACAAAAATGCATCAAGCAATTGCCATTATTCAATTTAAGCTAGAAATGCCAATTATCAAGAGACGCCCGTATTTTAATATGGCTGAGCGGCTTTTGCTTGAGAAAATTGGTTATGACAAAAGCGAAATTACTATTAATGGGAAAACATACCTATTGGAAAATACATGCTTTGCCACCGTTAATCCAGAAAATCCTAGCGAATTATTAGAGGAAGAAGAGCAAGTAATGGAGAAATTATTGTTTTCTGTCCAGCATTCGGAAAAATTAGCCAGACATATGATTTTCCTGATGAAAAAAGGTAGTCTTTATTTGAAATATAATGGAAACTTATTAATACATGGCTGCATCCCCATTGATGAAGCCGGAAATATGGAAAAAATGATAATTGAAAACCATACCTATGAAGGTCATGAGTTACTTGATATTTTTGAGCAATATTTACGTCATGCTTTTGCACATCCTGAACAGACAGATGATCTTGCAACAGATATGGTCTGGTATTTATGGACAGGAGCCCATTCCTCCTTATTTGGGAAAAGAGCAATGACAACCTTTGAAAGGTATTTTATTAAAGATAAAGAAACCCATGAGGAGATTAAGAACCCTTACTACCATTTACGTGAAAAGGAAGAGATTTGCCGTAAAATTTTAGCTGATTTTAATTTAAATCCTGATGAAGGTCATATCATCAACGGACATACACCTGTTAGAGAAATTAAAGGAGAGAATCCCATTAAAGCAAATGGGAAGATGATTGTCATTGATGGAGGATTTTCCAAGGCATATCAATCAACAACTGGTATTGCTGGATATACTTTATTATATAATTCCTACGGTATGCAACTTGTTGCCCATGAAAAGTTTAATTCAAAAAAGGATGTTCTCCTAAAAGGGTCAGATGTTTTATCTGTAAAGAGAATAGTGGATCGAGAACTTGAGCGAAAAAAGGTTCGAGAAACGAATGAGGGACAGCGATTATTACAAAAAATATCTGTTTTAAAAAGTCTGTTAGAATACCGCTATAGAAGTTAAGACTAATGATTTTTTAAGGTAACAAATGAAAAAAGGAATGACTTATTAATGGTCATTTCTTTTTGTTTTTATAGTCCCAAAATTTTAGTTCATCGTATTCTGAGGTAGGCACTTCTTTAGTTACGTTTCCTTCCCCATCCTTATATACCTCATATTCGCGATATGTTTCTACAATATAGCCATTTTGTTTTTCTTTCTTTACTAGCTTTTCTTCTGTAACTGGTGTATCACTGGTTACAGATTTACTCATTGGCTGGGCTGTAGCAGCTGGTTCAGCGGTATAAGAGTAATTTATATTTAAAAAAGAAAAAGGCGAATCTAAATAGGCCACAAATCCTAAAATAAGCATCAAAAGGAAAAGGGCCATTGGTTTTGTTTTCATGTCATCGGGCTCCTTTAGATTAAAACTATTTGGTTATCATTCTATGCTTATCCCACATAGTTATGACAGGATCGATGGAGAAATAAATTAGTTCGAAGTGGTAAGAAGCCCAAAAATAAAACAATTCGTCACATTTTAAGCAGTCTTTTCTGCTTTCTTGCTGTTGACCTTAAAGAACCACCTGAGCGCAGGAGGAACAGCAAAATAAATAAAAAATAAACGGAATATTTGATAACCGGTAACCATGGATAAATCTGCATGTATTTCATGAGCCATGATCCCCATTTGATCCATACCTCCAGGTGCCAAGCTCAATAGACTTGTGGAAGGTGTGATATGGTTAAAATGAATAAGGATTATACTAAGAGCTAATGAACCTGCAACCATTACAATTCCGCTCAACAGTGCCAGTGAAATAATTTTCGTTTTGTGCTTTAATTTTTCAGGCTTTAATAATAAACCAATATATCCTCCAATCATGAATTGAGAAAGGCTCAATATTGTGGAAGGCAAAGCAGGACCGTGTATACCTGAAATACCTAAAACAGCAGTTCCAAGAATTGGACCAAGCAGATAGGGTGTAGGAGATTTTATCTTTTTGCCAATAAAGGCAAAGAAAAGACAAACGAACATAAAAAAAATTATATTTGGGAAAAAATGATGTTCAGCTTGAATGGAATGGGGAAGAAGGTAATTCGTTGAAATATTCTTCCCCGTATTAAATATAGGATTAAACACCAGAAATGGTACAATAAATATAATCATGATTAGTCTGGCCACTTGGAGGAAGGTGACAGTTGTAATGTCAATTCCTTTCATTTCTTCTGCAAAAACGATCATTTGGGAGAGTCCGCCAGGGATGCTTCCTGTTAGGACTGTAGGGTAGTCTACTCCAGTTAGTTTTGAGACAACATAAGCAATGCAAGCACAAAATAAGACGATAGAAACAGTCATGAAAACCATTGATGGAAGTTTTCCAAGTATTTGGATTACAGCACTTCTTGTGAATGATAAGCCAATTGAGTATCCTACAATGATTAATCCGACTTCCCGAATGGCCCTGGGCCAGTATAAATTTATTTTTTTAAATCTAGAGCCAATTAGTGTAGCAGTCATGGACCCAAGTAACCAGGGAATAGGAGCCTTTACATAACTAAACAGTAAGCCTCCAATAAAGGCAATACAAAGAGCTATTATAAAATGATTTAATGGATTCTTTCTGGTAATAAGAAATTTGTACAAGTGAACCCCTTCTGTCTTTAAGAAATTTTTTCTTCGCACTTATATTATCAATTATTTTTCCTGATATAAATCTAAAAGTGATTTTTGTTGCTTTCATACTTAAATACATTAGTGAATTAAACTGTTGAAATATTTTTATTATTTGTTAAAATAAAGGTGGATAAACTTTCTAAGTTTAGACCTCCTATAATTTGGAGCTTTGCTTTGACCGCTAAGCTCTGCTTTGGCCTTTGAATTTTACTTTCAAAGGCACTTTTTTTGTATTTTGTGTTTTTTTGGTATAAAATAACAGACCGCAAACCAAAATAACTTTTATGAAAAAATGGATGGTGGTATATATGGTAAAACTTTTTACTGATAGCGATTTAGATGGACTTGGTTGTGGGATCTTAGCAAAGCTCGCTTATCGAGAAAACGTAGATGTTTCTTACTGCTCGTATCGAAATTTGAATCAAAGAGTAGAAGCTTTCATTGAAAATCCAGTGAAACAAGATGAACAAATGTTTATTACTGATCTTGCTGTAAATGAGGTGATCGAACAAAAATTGGCACAGCGTTTTAATGCAGGGCATCCAGTTAGGGTTATTGATCATCATGTAACAGCCCTGCATTTTAATGATTATGAATGGGGTTATATCAATGTTGAGTATGATTCAGGGAAAAAAACTTGTGCAACCTCGTTATTTTATGATTATCTTGTTGAACAGAAAGTGTTAAATACGACATCCTCTCTTGATCAATTTGTTCATCTCGTACGCCAGTATGATACATGGGAATGGGATGAAAACAATAATATTACAGCGAAACGGTTAAATGATTTATTCTACATAATGGATAGGGAAATGTTTGAGGAAGACCTTATTAAAAGAATCTCAGAAAATCAAGCTGCCTTTTCTTTAACGGATACTGAGATAATGATTTTAGAGCTTGAGGAAAATAAAATTAGTCGCTATATCCAATCAAAAAACAGACAAATGGTTCAAACATTTGTTGAGGAATATTGTTGTGGAATTGTTCATGCTGAACAGTATTTATCAGAATTAGGAAATGCATTAAATAAATTAAATCCACACCTTGATATGATAGTTTTATTGAATGTAGGCAATAAAAAAATCGGATTTCGAACGATTCATGATGAAGTAAACGTTGCCGAGTTTGCAAAAAGGTACGGCGGAGGGGGGCATCCGAAGGCATCTGGATGTGAATTATCTCCTGATACTTTCTCAAAATTTGTTGTAAATGTATTTGAAATTCCTGCATTGAAACCGGAGCCGCTGCGAAATGAACTAAATGTAAAATCGGCTGAATATGGTACGATTTATCAAAACAGAAAAAAAGAGTTTTATTATATACAACCTCAAGAAAATGCAATGTATGTCGTTATTCATAAGGGAAAAAATATGGAGGACAATTTTGAAAGCTTCGAACAGGCAGAACGGTTTATAAAAAGAAATTTCACCGCTTCCCTCTGTTTTGATGATGAGTGTTTAAAGCTAATAGCAGGGACATTGTCCATCCCAGTAGAAGAAGCAAAAGCGAAATATAAACAACTTCTTCGAGAAACCTTTGATAAACACCGAGAAAATTAAATAAGTAAAAAGGCAGCTTTTCGATCACACAATTGAAGAGCTGCCTTTTTTACATTCAAGTTATGCTTTTTTAGTGGATGTAATAATGGAAGAAATCAACTCGTATGAATACAACCTTGCTTTATGGTCATAAATTTGTGCATTTACAATAAATTCATCCGCATTGGTTTTGTCAAGGAATGATTGAAGCCCTTTCTTAACCGTCTCAGGGTTTCCTATAAACGTTGATTCCATTCGCTGTTGTAATAATGCTTTTTCATAATCACTAAACAATTCATCAATATTTTCAACTGGTGGCTGCAGTGGTACACGGTTATTTCGAAATAAATTTAATATATGCTGTTTCATCGATGTTGAGAGCCATTTTGCCTCTTCATCTGTATCAGCAGCAATGATATTAACGGCAACCATTGCATGCGGATTTTTTATTTCATTTGATGGGCGGAAATTTTGGCGGTATATTTTAAGTGCCTGTAAGGTATTTTCAGGTGCAAAATGGCTGGCAAAAGCAAACGGAAGGCCAAGAAGTCCTGCTAATTGTGCACTGTAGCCGCTTGATCCTAAAAGCCAAATAGGGATCCTCAGGCCCTCTCCTGGAATAGCCCGAACGGGTTTGTCAACAGATTGTGAGGATGGAGCAAAAAAGTTCTGGAGTTCATCAACCAATTCAGGAAAGTTCTGCCCATTGCTATATGGGTCCCGTCTTAGTGCGTTTGCAGTTAATTGGTCTGTTCCTGGTGCACGTCCAAGTCCAAGATCAATTCGTCCTGGAAACAGGGCTTCAAGTGTACCAAACTGTTCGGCAATCACTAAAGGGGCATGATTGGGTAACATGATACCCCAGGAGCCTACACGAATAGTGGTGGTTCCTGCGGCTACATGCCCAATGACAACGGAGGTGGCAGAGCTGGCTATTGCAGGCATATTATGATGTTCAGCCAGCCAATAACGATGGAATCCCCATTTTTCAGCATGTTGTGCAAGATCCAATGTATTATGTAACGAATCTGAAGGTGTACCCCCATGGATTATTGGGGAAAGATCAAGTACAGAGTATGGAATATCACTTAAACGCTTATGGTGAGCATTGTGATTAACCATTTTTTCATCTTCTTTCTGTTTGTTTTTACTTGTGATCTGTGAATTATTTAATCTAAATATTATCAGTTATTTTTGTTGGCGCAAAATAATCTGATTTCTAGAACAATAAAGTTACTTTCAAATTGGGCTGCATTGCTCTTAAGGATTCGTTAAGTATCCTTTTGTAAACTATGAAAAAAGGTGTAACGGATAATATGTAACCTGTTCGAAATACTATGTTAACTTTCCATTCATGCTGTTGTTACAATCATTTTATATACTAATACTATATAGATTTTGATATTTATGTAAAATTTTTCAGTTGAATTTTTTTACTTTACTATGATAAAGTAAAATTTGGATTTATGAAAGCGAGTTTAGGATAAACCTTTTTGTGAGAAATGATCTTCGAGGTGATAGAAGTGGCTTCAACATCAAGAAGGAGTCAATATTTTGATAATGCAAAGTTTATGTTAATCTTTTTAGTTGTATTTGGGCATGTAATCAGCCCATTAAAAGAAAAGGATAATTTACTTAACACTTTATATACCTTTATTTTTCTTTTTCACATGCCTGCATTTATAATGATTTCTGGTTATTTTGCAAAAGGATATCGGAAAAAAGGGTATTTTATTAAATCAATCCAAAAAATACTGATTCCATACGTTATTTTTCAAATAATTTATTCGCTTTTTTATTTTCTTAGTGGAGAATCAACAAGCCTTCATATTAATTTCTTTCAGCCCCATTGGACTCTTTGGTTTTTAATGAGTTTATTTTGCTGGAATATATTTTTATATTTGTTTGCCAGGTTAGGGTGGTATGGTTTTTTCCTTGCTGTTGCCCTGGGAGTTGGGATTGGATATATTGACAACATTGGCAGCTTTTTAAGTCTTTCCAGAACATTTGTCTTTTTTCCTTATTTTCTTTTTGGTTTTTTATTACAAAAAGAGCAGTTTAAAAATATTATTCAGAATAAATTATCCCTGCCAATTGGTATTTTGATTTTAATTGTTACCGTCATTATTTTTACAATGGGGTTACCCAAAGATCCAACTGCATGGCTGTTGGGTGACACATCCTATGCAGGGATGGGGGAGAAACAAATAACTGACGGATTTATTCGAGCCTTCCAATATGCAGCAACATTAATTGTAGTGTTTGGTTTTTTATCCTTAATACCAAAAAATGAATACAAGGTAACCAAAATTGGTCAGCGGACACTTTATGTTTATTTATTCCATGGTTTTATTATTAAGACGGTTGAAACCATCGTTCCTGATAAAATGCTGGGTAATTTTTCAAGTCATTATCTATTGCTCATTTGTTTTTCATTGTTAATTTGTTTCTTTTTGGGTAGTTTTTTAATTAAAAAATACACCCGTCCATTAGTTGAATTAAGCTTATAAGGTAAAGAAACCAAAGGCAGGACCAAAATGGTCCTGCCTTTGGTTTTATCCTTTTAAAATCCAAATAAATGACTAACAAAGTTCTTTTTCTTGCTTTTCCTTTCTTTATTTGTTTTTTCAAGAGGTAACGTTTTTTCTGCATCACCTGGGGGGGATAATTGTTTTTCAAGTAAGCTAATTTTATTCGTTAGTGTTTTGATTTGATTTTGCAATTCTTCTATTTCTCTTCGATGTTGCAAGAGTTGGTAGGTGGTAACAGAATCTGCCTTATCGTTCAATTTGTTTTCAAGCTCAGTAATTTTTGATGATAACTTTTCAATTGCTGGATCGCTGGAGCATTCCTTTATTACACCAATTCGAGCTTTTTTCTCGTAATGTGGGGCAATATCTGATAGCAGTACACCTTGTTGAATTTGTTGATGGATGTCCTTTAGTAATTCAATGTCTTCTTCTTTGAATAGATAATGGCCACGGTCATTTTTATCCATTGGTAACTTCAATTGCTTCACCCAGCGCTGGACGGTACTAATTGATACACCTAATAATTTTGCAACTTCACCTGTATTCAATTCAAATCCCTCCATCTTAACGTAGGTTTAAAAAACCATTCAACTTTGATTTCCAAATTTGATCACACGAGATTATTGACTACCAAAATTTCCACCATTTTTTTTCTTTTACAGCAGCGGCTTCCCGAAAGCTTGTTAACATACCTTGGAATGCAATTTCACGTTGTGTCACTTCGTGGCGGAATTTTTCACGATCTTCTAGGAAATATTCATGTTGTTCTTCGAGTGTTTCTGTCAGGGTACTAAGTTCCCTATTGGTAACATCAATGTAATGCGAAAGTTCTTCAGATGTTTCTGCAAGCTGTTTAGAAATTGAATAAAATTCTTCAGAAGTCTCTAATGATTGTTGGGTGATGGATTTATCTATTTTAATAAATGTTTTGTCTGTTAAATCAGCTGTCTTTTGGAGCGTAAAGGAAAGCTCTTTCATCTCGTCTTGCATATTTGCACTAGCTTTATATAGGGAATCTGAGAGGGATTTCACTGTGTAAACATTTCCTTTGGATATTTCTTTTTTAACTTCTTCGACCACCTCTGTTCGGACAACACTTCTAATTTCATCCTTTACTTCATTTAAGAATGTCTTTTTATATTGATCCATTGCCTTAAAAAACTGTTCTTGGTTCCACTGTGATAATTCTAGAGAAACTTCACTATCATTTTCCTCACTACCGGTACTTTCGCTAACTGCATCTTCAATAGTAAAGAAGGGTACTTCGACAGTAATGTCATCATTTTCTGAATCAGAAGGAGCTTGCTGCTTTAGCCTTTCAGTTATATCTGCTTTCCCCAAGTTATTGTCTTCCCAATGTTTGATCTGTTGTAGCAGGTCTATTTCAATTTCAGAAAAAATTCGTGCCCCTTGTTTACGTGGAATTGTAAGCAGGCCATTAAGGTCCTTTTCCCATTGCTTGATGGTGCTTGTTGGAACATTTATAATTTTTGAAGTTTCTTTTAATGTATAGGTTCTCAATTTCATTCCACCCTTTCAATCTATGTCTATTCCTACTCTTAAGTAATAAATTCACAACTAGTCTTCTATTTTCCTGCTAACTGACAAAAGCTCTCAAAACAAGACTGTTTTTAAGAAATCTCAACAATTTTCACCGAAAATAAAGAGAATTATTTAAATAATATACAGAAAAGTATTGTAAAATAGTAAAAACGAGAATTAAAATGGTAGAGAAAAAAAGGGGAGAGAAGGTTCATCATGTGGATTGGAGCTGCGTTGTTAACAACAGTGAGTTTTGGAACGAACAACACAATTTTTAAATGGAGTACAGGAAACGGTCTTTCGAAGGTACATATTCAATTTTTCTTTTATTTTGTCGCTTTTTTACTTACATTTGGATATGCGATCACTACTGGACCACTAAATTTGAATGTAATGGCCATTATTTTGGGAGCGTTAATAGGAATTCTTAATGCTAATGGAAATATTCAAATGTCAAAAGCATTTGAAAAAGGACCTGCAAGTTTGACATCACCTATCATTGGGACAAATGCCTTTTTACCAATTTTGAGTGCGGCAATTATTTTTCACGAACATGTAACTGTTTTTCAATGGATTGGGATTATTATCATGCTCGGTTCTGCGTTAGTCATTCAATATGCACCTAATTCCAATCGCAATATGAATTATTTACCATGGATCTTCCGCATTGTTTTGGCGATTCTTTCTTTCGGAATCCTGGGTATTTTAATGAAAACAACATCCTATCTGCATATTGATTCTCTTAGTACTTTAATTGCGATGTACGGCGGGGGCAGTGTTTATTTAGCGATTTGTAGTGTTTTTGGCAAGGATCATTGGAAACGTTCAGAAGTAAGCGTTGGAGCTATTGTAGGTTTAATAAGTGTTATTGGTTATAGCAGTTATTTTTATGCATTAAAAACGGGAATGGCAAGTATTGTTTTTCCTATCGTGAGCTTGAATTGTTTAGTAGTTGTATTTGCTGGATACTGGTTTTTTAAAGAAAAATTAAAATTATATCAAATAATTGGAGTCATTTCAGCATTACTGGGGATCGTCTTCACAAAAATATAAGCAACGGAAAAGCAGTGCGAAAAATAAGCACTGCTTTTTTTATATATGTATCTAGTAGTTAAGTATTTTTACAACAAGTATCCGAAGGGAGCCAATAATTAGTTGATTAACCCCAGCACTTTTAAACCATTAAGTATTCCGGAATGGGCCACCGCCGTAGTTTTGTGTTTTGCATAAGAAAAAAGGTCTGGATGGGCATTACCCATTGCAAAGCTTTCACCGACATTCATCAACATTTCTTTATCATTTAAGCCATCCCCAAAAGCAATTGCCTCCTCTTTTCCAATTCCTAAATGTTTTAAAACACTATTAACGCCAAAACCTTTGTTAACATGATCTCTTATTACATCGAAACAATTTTCCATTCCTTCCACATGAACTTGTGCTAAGTGAATTTCCCCTTCGTTTAAGTAAAGACGGTCTTCATTTCCGTTTACATTAATTAAGGTTATGCCAAGAATATTGTTTAAATCTGATTCATTGTATAACTCATTTTGCTGTAAATGAAATTTTGTAATAAAATTTTTCACGATAGGTGAATCCAAAGATGTAAAAGCATTATGGTTATTTGTATACAAAACGATCTCATTATCATACTCTTTTGCTATCTTTAAAAAGTTTTTAACCAAATCTGGCGGCATAAAATCCTTGTATAAATCTTCTCCTTTATAAATCCCATAAGCCCCGTTATATCCTATAAAAGAATTTACTTTAAGTGTCTTAGCAATATCCAGTATCTCATGGATAGGACGGCCGGTTGCAAGAAAGACTTCAATTTCCTGTTCCTGTGCCTTGGTTACTGCTGTTTGGGTAGAATCCTCGATCTTATCATCAGGTGTAATGATTGTTCCATCAATATCTAAAAATAATACTTTGTAGTGACTCATAGTTTTCTCCTTAATTTGTTTATGCAGTTAGTCTAACACTATGTAAGACGATAAGTCATCCTTAAATGGGAATTTTTACTTTGTGTTCAAAAGGAGTAATAGCAGCTCATGTTGGAGATTGGGATCTAAAATATGAAGGATGAAAAGTTCAACAAATCTAGACATCCTTTTTATGGCAATAAATAGATGTCATGAAATGGAGGCACTTCAAGCCTCGCTTTCTTTAAACGGCCTTCACCAATAAAATCGTTTAAGGACTTTTCAACTTCACCAGCAGTAAACCCTAATAAACTGGCTACTTTTACTGTTGAGATAGACATATATTTTGGTTTTTTTGTTGAAGATTCAATCATTGAGTGGATGTATTGATAAAGCTTTTCTTTATCCAATAAAATCATTCCTTTCCATGTTGGGTAATTTGATAATAAATTTCCCATGAAAGTAAATATTATTACATAACGAAAGGGGATCAAATAATGAATTCTATTTTACGTCCAGAAGATGAAAAAAGGAGGAAGCAGCTTGGCAGATTCAGCTTTCTTGGTCGAATTTGATGGAAAAGAATATAAAGCAAGAGCTGAACAATCCATTTTGGATGTTGCGAGAGAACAAGATGTCTTTATACCAGGGATTTGTTATCATCCAAATCTAGGAACGATTCAAACATGTGATACATGCTATGTCAGTGTTAATGGTGAATTAATCCGAGCTTGTGCTACAAAAATGAAACCAGGGATGAAAGTCGACACCGCTTCGGAACTGGTTAAAATTTCTCAAAATGAAGCGATGGACCGCATCCTGAAAAATCATGAACTATATTGTACTGTTTGTGATAACAATAATGGAAACTGTACGGTTCACAATACGGTAGAAAAAATGGGGATTGAACACCAAAAGTATCCATTTAGAGCAAAACCATACCCTCCAGACAATTCACATCCTTTTTATCGTTATGAGCCTGATCAATGTATCCTTTGCGGAAGATGTGTAGAGGCTTGCCAGGATTTACAGGTAAATGAAACTTTAACAATTGATTGGAGCCGTGATGTACCAAGGGTTATTTGGGATAATGATGTTCCTATCGAACAATCCTCGTGTGTTTCTTGCGGTCATTGCGTTAGCGTTTGTCCGTGTAATGCGTTAATGGAAAAGTCGATGCTTGGGAATGCCGAATTTTTAACAGGAATTCCTCCGAAAATTTTAGGACCGATGATTGATTTAACTAAAGAAATTGAACCTGGTTACCAGGAAATTTTCGCCATTTCTGAAGTAGAATCTTCGATGCGAAAAGCAAAAATAAAACGGACAAAAACCGTGTGCACGTATTGCGGTGTTGGCTGCAGCTTTGAAGTATGGACTAAAGACCGAGATATTTTGAAGATTCAAACCCATACAGAGGCACCGGTAAATGGTGTTTCCACATGTGTAAAAGGAAAGTGGGGCTGGGATTTTGTTAATAGTGCGGAGCGTTTAACAAAACCATTAATCCGCAAAGGAAAAGAGTTTGTGGAAGCAACCTGGGAAGAAGCACTTGACCTGATAGCTGAAAAGTTAGGTTCAATTAAAAGAAAATACGGACCGCACTCCATTGGGTATATTGCCTCTTCTAAATGCTCAAATGAAGAAAATTATTTATTCCAAAAGTTCGCCAGGGCCGTAATGGGAACCAATAATGTAGATAATTGTTCAAGGTATTGTCAATCACCTGCAACAATGGGCCTTTTGAGAACAGTGGGACTGGGGGGCGATTCCGGGACAATTGAGGATATTATGGCATCTGAACTAATTATCATTATTGGTGCAAACCCAGCCGAATCACACCCTGTTCTGGCTACCAGAATCAAACGTGCTCACAAATTAAACGGACAAAAGCTAGTTGTTGCGGACATAAGAGAAAATGAACTGGCACAAAGGGCCAATTTCCACATTCATCCAAAGCCAAGTACTGATTTAATATGGCTTTCAGCTGTTACAAAGTACATTCTTGATCAAGGATGGGAGGACAAGGAATTCCTTGAAAAAAGAGTAAACGGATATGAAAAATATGCAGCTTCTTTGGAAAAATATTCTCTAAGCTATGCGGCAGAAATGACTGGACTTTCAGAGGAAGAAATGGTCACTCTTGCCACAATGATACACGAATCAAAATCAGTATGTGCTTTATGGGCAATGGGTATCACGCAACATAAGGGAGCAACAGATACAAGTACAGCTATTTCAAATTTATTATTGATAACTGGTAATTATGGACGCCCAGGGACAGGAGCATATCCTTTGAGAGGGCATAATAACGTCCAAGGTGCTTGTGATTTTGGAACAATGCCAGCTTGGATGCCCGGATATGAGCCAGTTCAAGACGATGAGGTAAGGGGAAAATATGCAAAAGCATGGGGAGTTGAACTGCCAAAAGAGCCAGGATTGGACAACCATCATATGGTTGAATATATGGATAAAGGAAAATTGAAAGCTCTTTATCTATTTGGCGAAGACATGTCGCTCGTTGATGCCAACTCCAATCACGTTGATTCGTCATTTGAGCGCTTAGAATTTTTTGTTGTGCAAGATATTTTCTTTAGTAAAACAGCACAATTTGCTGATGTTGTTCTTCCTGCATCTCCGAGTCTCGAAAAGGATGGGACTTTTACAAATACCGAACGTAGAATACAGCGCTTCTATAAAGTGTTCGAACCATTAGGTGATTCTAAACCAGATTGGGAAATATTCCAGGAGGTTGCTAATCGTCTCGGCGCAAATTGGAATTATCAACATCCTAGCGAAATTATGGATGAAGCTTCAAGCCTGGCGCCAATTTTTTCAGGGGTAAGCTATGATTGCCTTGAATCATGGAATAGTCAAGTTTGGCCTGTTTCAAAAGAGGGAAAAAGTACACCGCTTTTATATACGAAACAATTCGGGTTACCAGATGGGAAAGCAAGGCTTGTACCTGTAGACTGGACGCCACCATTTATTGCAGGAAAAGAATTTGATCTTCACTTAAATAATGGAAGATTATTAGAACATTTTCATGAAGGAAATATGACCTACCGTTCTGAAGGATTGACACACAAAGTTCCACACCCATGGCTTGAAATTTCATTAGAATTAGCCAAGGAACGGGGCTTAGATGACGGAGCTTTAGTAGAATTGACTTCTCCCCATGGAAAAACACAAGTAAGAGTAATTGTTACAGATCGGGTAAAAGGGAATGAATTATATTTGACAATGAATACAAGTGAAGATATCCAAGCGGTTAATCGGTTAACCAGCAGTTACCATGATATTGTTACACATACTCCTGCCTATAAAGAAACAGGTGTGAAAATGACTGTAATTGAAACCAATGGCGAACCGCCGTTGCCAAAACATAACCATCGATACGGAAATAGAGTACCACAATTAAGTGTTAAAGTGGAAGAAAAATGGAAACGTTCAGATTTTACCTCTATTCCGGAATTTATTAAATCAAGGGGGATTGAATATGGCGAAACCAATAACGCAAATTAAAAAGGAAATTCCAGAACCAGTCGAAGAGGAAAAACAGGCAGTTACTGAAATTATTAGAGAAGTAGCTCTTAACCACGATGCAATCATTGAGGCTATTCGCCTTATCAAGGGCCTTCATGAAACAAAAGTGCTTGAGGCTGCGACTGCTTTGTTAGAGCAGCGAACTGAAGTTGGGGCAATTGCGATCAAACAAATTAACCAGCCAACCATGCAAAATGTGATTAAAAATGCAATTAATGCCTTTAAATTTTTGGGATCCCTTCATCCAGGACAATTAGATACAGTTCTAGAGGGCTTAAGCCAGGGGTTTACCCAATTTTCAAAAGGAGAACAACAAGAAAAAAATTTAAGCTATTGGAGATTACGGAAAAAGCTTTGGAGTCCTCCTATACGTGCTGCAATCACTAGGATAGTGGACTTTATGGATGGCATGGGGGAAGTATTTTTACGAAATAGAAGGGAAAGTCCTTAAGGGGGAATTGTTTTGGAAAAATATACTGTTGTAGTTAATAATATGAAAAATCAAGATGATGCCAATAAAGTGTTAGAAGCGATTGAACATGTATGGGGGTTAGGACAAATTGAGGTCAACCTATCCAAAAAAGAAGCCAAATTTACATACGATGAACGAATGGCTTCCTTTCTAGATTTTGAACAGGCAATTAAGGATACAGGTTTTGAGATCAAACATTAATTATTTTAAGATAGGAGTTGTAAGAATGAGGGTCTGCGAAATTTGTGGTGCAAAAGAAGGGGTAGAAACGAAAGAAAATGAAGAAATTGTATCCGTCATTCTACATGTATGTGAAAGTTGTCGTGAGGACCGAAAATGGTCCCATTATGAAAATTGGGCATTTTAACTGGCATAATAAATTACTATAAAGGTGATAGCTATTGCTATCACTTTTATAGTTTTAGGCTATATTTCTTCTGTAATGGATTGTTGAATAAGCCTGGCACTATTTGGTGAGTTTTGTTGTGAATTAACTGATTTTGGTAATGTATGAAGATAATACACCCCTACGTCAAATTAGAGTCCCCCAATTACAACATAAATCAAAATCAATGTTCATTAAAAAGTGAATTTTTTTATGACAAATAGCTTGGCTATATGCTATAGTAGGAAAGGAATTTAATATCAATCCGCTAAAAGTGCGGAAGAGGTTCTAGCTACCCTCTCAAAAAAACTAAGAGAATCAGTACTGCTTTCTTAGTGGTGCTTTTTTTCTATTTAAAGGAGTATTTGCAAATGAAAAACGAGAAAGCAGTAGTTGTATTTAGCGGGGGGCAAGATAGTACCACATGTTTATTTTGGGCTCTCAAACAATTTAAGGAAGTTGAAGCAGTAACATTTGATTATAATCAAAGACATAGATTGGAAATAGAATGTGCAGCAAATATTGCCAAGGAACTTGGTGTTCGTCACCATATCCTCGATATGAGTCTTCTAAACCAGCTTGCACCTAATGCACTTACAAGAAGTGATATCCCCGTTGAAGATGGTGAGGATGGAGGATTACCATCTACATTTGTTCCGGGCCGAAATCTGTTATTCTTATCCTTTGCTGGTGTTTTAGCAAGTCAAATAAGGGCGAAACATATCGTAACGGGTGTTTGTGAAACAGACTTTAGCGGCTACCCAGACTGCAGGGATATTTTTATTAAATCCCTAAATGTAACCTTAAACCTCTCAATGGATAGCCAATTTGTTATTCATACCCCTCTTATGTGGTTAAATAAAGCAGAAACATGGAAATTAGCCGATGATCTAAATGCATTGGATTTTGTCAGAGAAAAAACTTTAACCTGCTATAACGGAATCATCGCAGATGGCTGCGGTGAATGTCCTGCTTGCAGATTAAGGAAAAAAGGACTGGATGAGTATCTTAAAGTTAGAAAGGAGTTTTAACGATGTACGGTTTTCGAATTGTAGATAAACTCCAAAAAATTGATGAAGATATCAAACAAGATCAGTTAAAATACCATACAAAAAGAGTTTTGGTCAGCAAGGAGTTCACGTTTGATGCAGCCCATCATCTGCATTGCTATGAAGGTAAATGCAAAAATTTACATGGTCATACCTATAAGGTTGTTTTTGGGCTAAGCGGTTATCTTGATGACCGCGGGCTTATGATCGATTTTGGGGAAATAAAAGAGATCTGGAAAAATGAAATTGAAATACATCTGGACCACCGCTATTTAAACGATACCTTGCCACCGATGAATACAACTGCAGAAAATATTGTTGTATGGATTTGTGAAAAAATGACTGATGCCCTAAAGCAAAAAGAAAGACAAAATCAATATCATGGGGCACGAGTAGAGTTTGTCCGATTGTATGAAACACCTACGAGCTATGCAGAAGCCAGAAGGGAATGGATGGAGTTTGACTAAAATACCAGTTATGGAGATATTTGGACCTACCATTCAAGGTGAGGGTATGGTAATCGGGCAAAAAACAATGTTTGTTAGAACTTCAGGTTGCGATTATTCATGCAGTTGGTGTGATTCTTCGTTTACATGGGATGGGACAGGGAAAGAAGACATAAAAATGATGGAAGCGGAGGAAATCTGGACGGAATTGAAAAGAATTGGCGGTAATAGTTTTTCTTATGTCACTCTCTCTGGAGGCAATCCAGCATTATTTAAAAATTTAAGTAGTTTAATTGAATTATTAAAATTAAATCATATAAAGGTGTGTCTGGAAACACAGGGGAGTAAGTGGCAGGATTGGTTTACAGAAATTGACGAGCTGACCCTTTCTCCTAAGCCGCCAAGCTCAATGATGAAAACAGACTTTTCAATCTTAGATTCTATTATTGAAAGACTAACTGATAATGACTCTTCTCAGCATGTGAGTTTAAAAGTTGTTGTATTTAATAATCAGGATTATGAATACGCAAAAAGTGTTTACCAACGCTATCCTGGTATTTCGTTCTTTTTACAGGTTGGAAATGATCGTATATCGGAAAAGGATGATTATGAGCTTTTTAAGCACTTGATCGAAAAATATCAATGGTTGATCGATAAAACAATGTTGGATGAGGATTTTACGAATGTCAAGGTGCTACCGCAGCTGCACACTTTTGTATGGGGGAATAAAAGAGGAGTTTAATTTCTTACTAAAAAACGTCTATCTAATGGATAGGCGTTTTTTATTTCTTTCTACAAAAAAAGAATTGTAATTTTAACGAAATCGTTTTGTAAATAAACATTGTTATAATCAGAAAATAAACTAATTATAGCAGGTGAGTATATGGAAGGATCAACAGCAAAAACATATTTACAAAAATCACTTGATGAATGGAAAGAAGATATCTCCGAGGTTCTCGCCGAAATAGATAAGGAATATGACGAAGTTTCACAGGAACTAAAAGTTTATTCCTATAAGTATGGCATTACCAAGCAAGTGATTCAATCGACGGTAAATAATGATATTATCAAAGGTATTCGTGAAAGATATCATAAACCTTTTGAAGAAAATTATAATAAACTTAAAGAGGATATCAAAGATTTAGAAGAAAAAAAACGAGTTTTTCAAATGTTCATCCATAAAATTGATGAAGTAACTAGGAAAGAAAATCAGACCAATTCGAATGAATATAAAAGTACATTGGTCTCTCAATAATAGTTTCATAAAAAGTATTTTGAAAAGTAGCCTCATTTACCTGGGTTACTTTATTTTTTTGTATTGATTTTTATTGAAATGTATTTTTTGATAGCGAAGGTTATTTGAGTGTCCTGGGGTTAGAAAATTATTAGACTTCCTTTTAGGTATCGTTTAAAATGGAAAATAACAGAGGTGAACAAACTTGATGTATAATGATAAATCGATAAATCGTTTAAAAAGAGCTGAAGGCCAAATTAAAGGTATCCTAAGAATGATGGAAGAAGG
Source organism: Neobacillus sp. PS3-12 (assembly GCF_030915385.1). Lineage (GTDB taxonomy): Bacteria > Bacillota > Bacilli > Bacillales > Cytobacillaceae > JAEVLT01. The sequence continues at coordinate 5,366,872 of NZ_CP133268.1, forward strand.
TAAAGATTGTAAGGAAGTAATTACACAGTTATCCGCTGCTCGCTCAGCGATCGATCGTACAATTGCCGTTATCGTTAGCTCAAACTTGGAGCATTGTCTTCGGGAATCAATCGAGTCTGGAAAAGATGACTCATCTAAACTGGTTGAAGAGGCAGTGACATTGCTGGTTAAAAGTAGATAACATTGGAACTAGGGTGGTAATCCAGTCTAAATAAAAACGCAGACCTTTTAATAAAATAGGTCTGCGTTTTTTACCTTTATACTTCACTCGTATTTATTCAGCCTTTGAAGCTTCTATTTGCAGGCTTACTTTTACTTTATCCCCTACAAGTACTCCACCAGTTTCTAATGCAGAGTTCCAAGTTAAACCATAGTCAGCACGGTTTATTGTTCCTTGTGCGCTAAAGCCAACCTTTTCATTTCCCCAAGGATCTTTACCTTGACCTTCAAATGTTACCATGAATGTTTCTGGCTTGGTAATACCATGAATTGTCAATTCACCGATAACATTATATTCTCCTTCGCCGTTTTTCTTAATATCGGTTGAGCGGAAAGTCATTTCAGGAAATTTTTCTGCATCGAAGAAATCTGCTGAAACTAGGTGTGCATCACGATCTTTATTTCTGGTATCAATACTAGAAAGTTCAACCTTAAAGTCAATAGTTGCATTAGTTAAATCAGTAACATTCGCTTCTACAACAGCACTAAAATTATGAAAAGTTCCTTTTACGTTTGCAATCATCATGTGACGAATAGAAAAATCAACACTACTATGATCTGTGTCAATTGCCCATTTTGTTTTTGTCATTTTAAATCTCCTCCACCTAATTATTTCAAAATAAAATATCTCAAATTAAAAATAACTTGATTCAAGATAAATTATATGTTGATGTGAATTTAATGTCAATCTCTTTTTATTATTTTTTAAATAATTATTGTATGGGAATAGATATAAAGATAAACTGAAATTTACCTACAATAATATGTTGGCAAAAAAGTAACTAGTTTATTATGAAGAACCATAACAAATGTTAGAAACATGGCTTATATATATAAACTGATTGTTATAACAATGGAGAGTGGTTAAATGAGCGATACTCAAAATAAAGATTGGAATTTGGAACAAACCAGAGTGGATTTTGTAGTAAAAGAAATTGACAAAAAAGCTATTAAACTAAGTACCAATGTCGGAAAGGTCAGCTCAGATGTACTTGAAATTAGAAAGACATTTTGGAACGATGTCACAGTTAATTTTGATGAACCCGATGATATTGCAGAAACAGCAGCAAGTATAAAACAACAAGCCGAATTGATGTCAGAACGGGAACGAACACATTTACAGCTCGATCATCAGCTGAAAACACTTGTGCGCTTAAAAAATTCTCCTTATTTTGGCAGAATTGATTTTTGGGAAAGAGGGGAAAAATCAAGCGATCAAGTTTACCTTGGGATTTCTTCCTTTATGGATGAAAATGATGAGAACTTCATTATTTATGATTGGCGTGCACCTATCTCCAGCCTTTATTATGATTATTCACCAGGACCAGCATCGTATGAAACTCCAGAAGGTACAATCGAAGGGACAATGGAATTAAAACGACAATTCATTATTAAAGACTCAAAAATAAAGGGAATGTTTGAATCTGGGGTTACGATTGGTGATGAAATGCTTCAAGAAGTCCTCGGAAATAATGCAAGTTCCCAAATGAAAAGTATTGTTGCTACGATTCAACGTGAACAAAATCAAATCATTCGGAATGAACGCAGTAAGATATTAATTGTGCAAGGGGTTGCAGGCAGCGGGAAAACTTCTGCTGCACTTCAACGTATTGCCTTTTTACTGTACCGTTATCGAGAAACGTTGAAGTCTGAAAATATTCTTTTATTCTCACCCAATCCATTATTTAACAGCTATGTTGCAACCGTTCTCCCCGAACTAGGGGAAGAAAATATGCAACAATCAACGTTTCAGGATTACTTAGACCAAAGAATCGGCAGAGAATTTAAAGTTGAGGATCCATTTGATCAAATAGAGTTTTTACTTTCTAATGCGGATCAAGACCTTGCTCGATTTAAAGGTATTCGTTATAAAGCAAGTCTAGATTTTAAGCAATTGATTGACGAATATGTAACCAGCCTTTCAATAAAAGGGTTGATCTTTAAAGACATTATCTTTCGGAAAGAAGTTATTATATCAAAGTTGGATATTGCAAAATACTTCTATTCTCTTGAAAAAAGTAATTCCATCCCTAATCGAATGGAACAAGTGAAGGATTGGCTTTTAAAAGAACTGAGAAAAAGAGTAAAACAGGAACGTTCCAAAAGCTGGGCAGAAGAGGAAAGCCAGTTTCTAGATAAAGAGGATTATTTAGATGCTTTTTACCACCTAATTGAGAAAAAACAGTATACAGAAAATTCCTTTAATGATTTTGAAAAAGAACAAAGATTACTGACAGAAATGGTGGTTAAAGAAAAATTTAAACCTTTGTTTAATAAAGTTAAAAAGTTGAAATTTATTGATCTTCCAGCCATCTATCAAGAATTATTAAAATGTATGTGTAAAGGAAACTTACCGGAAAATTGGGATAAAATTTGCTGTCAAACGATCGAGAAAATAAATCACTTTGAAATTCCGTATGAAGATTCAACACCATTTGTGTATTTACAGGATTTACTCGAAGGTCGGAAGTCTAATTCTGCAATACGACATGTTTTTATCGATGAGGCACAGGATTATACTCCCTTTCAATTTGCGTTTATTCAACGTCTTTTTCCCTATAGTAAAATGACACTCATGGGGGACACTAATCAAGCAATTTTTTCAGGTGCTACTGGGTCAAGTACAGTTCTGAGTGATTTAGCGGTTGAGGAATGTGATATTGAAACATTTGTGTTAATGAAAACATATCGGTCGACAAAACCAATAGTTGAATTTACAGGCCAATTAATTGAGAATGGGAGAAATATTGAGGCATTTAATCGTCCAGGAACGAAACCCACTGTAAAGATTGTAAAGAAACAAAATGATATCTATAGCGTCATTACTCGGAGAATAGAGCAATTCAAAAAAGAGGGGCATCAGACGATTGCAGTGATCTGTCGAACAGCAAAAGAAAGTAAGCGAGTTTTTGATGAATTAAAAGGGCAAACGCCTCTTCATTTAATTGAAAAAGGAACCATTTCATATGAGAAAGGCACTTTGGTTATTCCATCCTATCTTGCAAAAGGGATTGAATTTGATGCAGTAATCATTTATGACAGTTCACAGTATAGGAATGAGAGAGAACGAAAATTGTTTTATACTGTTTGTACACGGGCAATGCATGAACTATATATTGTTTCCAAAGAAGAAATAAGCCCTTTAATGAAAAAAGTGAACGATAAAATGTATCATTTTGTATAAAATAAGATGATAAAATAAAAAAGGAACATTGTTTTTAAATAATGTTCCTTTTGCTTTATTTAAACTAAATCCCTTTATTCCACTGTTTATGAACTTGTTCTGAGGCTAAACGTAAAATTTCTTCCTCAGAGGTATTATTTGTAGTAATAACATTTGTCAAATAATTTCTTCCACGAAAATTCACTGTCACATTTACTTGTACCATCTTAAAATCACCTTTTCTCTTTTAGTTTTTATTTTAGTGTAATTTTTGGTCATAAGGGAGTAATCAGAAATGGAAATAAGCTTTGAAGAGACCATGCTTGATAATCTTTATATCGCTGTTGAAATTATTAATTCGAACCCACTTTATAATATTATTGAAAATGGGAGAGAGACAAGAACAGAAAATGAAATAATCGGAGAATTTCTTCACTCTAATTCTTTTAGTTTTTTTGTAAAAGCAGATGAAACTTATATTTGGGTTATTGATTATTTGATGGAAAATCCAAAAGATCAGACCCCATAGCTTGGGTTATTAATGATTCACGGAGATTATCATGGGTTTGGATTTGGTTCACTGGGCTATAAGCATCTTGGAACAGAGTTGGTAAATCGCGGGGCAAATAGAATTCTTCTTGGTGTAATAAAGGAAAACAAGAAAGCACATGAGTTTTGGAGATCACTAGGTTTTAACTAGTATAATACAGTTAATAGTAAAAATCAAAAGGAAATTTTTTGTTATCGGAAAAGCTTGAGATAAATTCTTCTTTTAAGCTTCAACTAAAAGAAATTTTGCTGCAAACTCTTGGACCAAATTTAAATCAACGTCTCTTTTTTTAAACAAAACTTCTGCAGATGTAAGGTCAGGGAGAAGCGCACTGCTTTTTTTAAAATCCCGAAGCGAAATATCACCATTTAACAACTGGATTGCAAGTTCTTGTTTCTCTTTTGTTTCTGCAGATTGATAAAGGATAAATGCAATGCATGTAACTTTGTCCATAAGAAAAGTACCTCCATTGTGATTTTACTTAAATAATTTCGTCACAAGACGTAAAATTCCTGCGAATTTTCTGAAAAAAATTCTTGATTTAGAAAAAGTTAAACATTTTTTTACAAATTTTCTTATATCGACAAAAATAGTGCTTTTTTGTTTTCATTTGACTTGATGCAAAGCTTTAAGTGTATTGATTATTTGCTGTAATATTTTATATAATGATGAAGGATAAAAGTTAAGCGGGAGTGCCAGTAATTACGGTGAATTCATTTACAGGCAGGATGATCCAGCCAATATAGGCTGGTGAGGTGTCCATACTTGTTACCTAAACAAGGTGGATAGTACCGTTGAATTTTACCTTTCGTCGAGTAGATGGGAGGTTTTTTCCTGTTCTATAGAAATAAATAGGAGGAACTATATGATGAAAGATACCCTAATAAAGGATTTATACCGAAACTCTGAGAACTTTATTGACCAACAAGTTCAATTATCAGGATGGGTCCGTACAATTCGTGATTCAAAAACATTTGGGTTTATTGAACTAAATGACGGAAGTTTTTTTAAAGGAGTACAAATCGTTTTTGAAGATCAAATGGACAATTTTAAGGAAATTGCTAAACTTCCGATCAGCTCATCAATTAAAGTTGTTGGGAATTTTATTTTAACCCCACAGGCAAAACAGCCTTTTGAAATAAAAGCAACTGAAATTGTTATTGAAGGAACATCCAACGTTGATTATCCATTACAAAAGAAAAGACATACTTTTGAATACTTACGGACGATTGCTCATTTGCGTCCAAGAACAAACACTTTTTCAGCAGTTTTTCGCGTTCGATCACTTGCGTCTTACGCAGTCCATAAGTTTTTCCAAGAAAAAGGGTTCGTCTATGTACATACACCAATTATTACCGGAAGCGACACTGAAGGTGCCGGGGAAATGTTTAGAGTTACCGCTTTAGATTTAGATAACCTTCCTAAAAATGAAGAAGGAAAAGTTGACAACAAACAGGATTTCTTTAATAAAGAAACGAATTTAACTGTTAGCGGCCAATTAACAGCTGAAGCATTTGCCTTGGCATACCGCAATGTTTATACTTTTGGACCAACCTTTAGAGCGGAAAATTCCAATACAGCCAGACACGCTGCTGAATTTTGGATGATTGAACCGGAAATCGCTTTTGCTGAGCTTCCTGATATTATGGATCTTGGTGAGGAAATGGTTAAATACGTGATTAGCTATGTGCTTGAGCAAGCTCCTGAAGAAATGGCGTTTTTCAACAGTTTTGTTGACAAGGGCTTATTAGAGCGATTAAACATTGCAAAATCAGCGGATTTTGGACGTGTAACATATACCGAAACTATAGAACTTTTGAAAAAATCAGGAGCAGAATTTAGCTATCCTGTTGAATGGGGACTTGATCTACAAACAGAGCATGAACGATATTTATGCGAGCAGATTTTCCAAAAACCTGTGTTTGTAACAGATTATCCAAAAGAAATTAAGGCGTTTTATATGAGATTAAATGATGATCAAAAAACCGTTGCAGCAACAGATATGCTCGTACCAGGTATTGGTGAGTTAATAGGCGGCAGTCAGCGTGAAGAGCGGGAAGATGTTTTAACTAATAAAATATCCGAGCTAGGTATGAATGAAGAAGATTACTGGTGGTACCTCGAATTAAGAAAGTATGGGGGCACTAAACATGCAGGCTACGGGCTAGGCTTTGAAAGATTAATCATGTATTTAACAGGTATGAGCAATATTAGAGACGTTATTCCATTCCCAAGAACAACTGGAAACGCCGAATTTTAATTATCAATGAAAGAGGATGTCACAAAGGGGGGTTCCCTTTGATCGAGAGGCATTCTCTTTTTTGCTTTATATCTTGCACATATTAATATTATTTTAAAAATTAAAAATTAAACTTAACAAAAAGGTATAATTCTAATTAAATTTGCTAATTTTTTTTGGCAGATTGGGGGAAACTATGAAGGTCTTAGTTGTAGAAGATGAAAAGGGGTTATTAGAAGGAATTACTAATATTTTAAAAGAAGAAAAATATCAGGTAGATTCAGCATTAAATGGTTTTGATGGCCTGCAATTGGCTAAACAGGGTGTATACGATGTAATTATTCTTGATATCATGCTTCCTGAATTGGACGGTTTTTCAATTTTAAAAGCCCTTAGAGAAGAGTCAATTCGAACCCCTATTCTGCTTCTTACCGCAAAGGATAGCATTGAAGATCGTGTTAAAGGGCTGGATTTAGGTGCGGATGACTATTTAATAAAGCCGTTTGCTGCCCCTGAATTGTTAGCAAGAATTAGAGTTCTCCTTCGAGGGAAAGGTGGAACATTTGAAAATGAACTTTCCTATGGTCCTATTGAAGTTGTCGAAAATGAACATGATGGATTTATTGAAGGGACCAAGTTAAATTTAACAGTAAAAGAGTATTTATTACTTGAATTTTTTATTCGGAACAAGGAACAAATCTTACTGAGAGATCAAATTTTTAATCGTATCTGGGGATTTAGCTCTGATGCAGGATTAAATATCGTTGATGTTTATGTCCATCATCTACGAAAAAAATTAGGATTATTCGGATATGATGATTATATCAGGACTGTTCGAGGAATCGGCTTCATGTTAAAGGGAGACGAGGGCCATGTTTCGAAAGACTAAAATAAAACTAGTATCCTTATATACGATTTTTTTCTTCTTTATATTAGTCTTGTTGGGCATAAGTTTATACATTTATATGGATCGGTCCACTTATTTTTCTATTGACGATATGCTCCAAGATAAGGCCAAGATAGTAACTCAAAATTTTAGGAAAACATTATCAGAAGAAAATGAGCACGAAACTGAACGACCGGTGATATACTTATTCTGGGGAAAGAATAGAGAACTGTTAGGCAGCAATCCTAAAAATGCTTTGTCAAAAAATGCTTTAGTAAGAATATCTCCACACACATTTGAAAAAGGTATAAAGATAGAAGAATTAAATGGACGGTTTTATCGAATTTTATCCATTCAACCACAACATATAGTTATAAATAACAAACAGGTTAAACTCGTACAGCTGATTTATAATATTAACCCAGAAGTTAATATGTTAAGAAATATGCTTATCATCATAGGTATTGGGAGTGCGGTAGGATTGTTACTTTCCTTTTTGGCAGGGTTATTCTTAGCAAGTAAGGCGCTAATTCCAATCCAGCGCTCATGGGAAAAGCAATCACAATTTGTCGCAGATGCTTCACATGAACTTCGAACACCTTTGGCAGTAATTCAAACATATTTAGAACTCCTTTTTCGCCATCCCTCAAAAACAATAGAAGAAGAAAGTGAAACCATTTTTAAAAGCCTTACTGAAGTAAAACGGATCAATAAACTGGTTGAGGAATTACTCACATTAGCCAGAAGTGATTCAAATGAACAACAAATTCGACCAGAATATTTTAAGATGGATCGGTTGCTAAGTTTGATTGTTGAACAATTTATACCTATTGCTGAAATGAAAGATATTAGAATAAAAGATTCGATTGACCGTGAGCTTAACTATTTTGGTGATCAAGAACGATTGCATCAACTACTTGTCATTTTATTGGATAATGCACTTAAATTTACCCCTCCAAAAGGAACTGTTTTTATCTCTTGTAAAAAAGAAGGAAATTATTTGAAGATCATTATGAAGGATACAGGTATTGGAATTTCAAGTATGGATTTACCCTATATTTTTGACCGTTTCTTTCGAGGAGATAAAAGCAGGTCAAGAGCAGAAGGAGGCACCGGTTTAGGGTTATCCATTGCCAAGTGGATTGTAGAAGCACACTATGGTCAGATTAATGTTGAAAGCAAACAAAAAGAAGGTACCACATTCATTATAAAATTACCCATTAGAGAAAGTTTCTAAAATTAAAAGCACGCCCAAAGGCGTGCTTTTAATTATTTAAATCACATTTTTCTAATGGTATAACCTTCGTTTTCTTGGTGTATTTATAGCCAAGCCATAGGATAAGGAAGAGTGGTAACCCGACATAGGAAACAAGTACACCATTCCAATCGATATGGGCTCCCATAAATGCTGAATAGTTTTGTCCTAAAATTACTACCCCACAGACTACAAAGGCAAAGATAGGTCCAAAAGGATAAAAGCTTGATTTGTATGGAAGATCTTTTAGGTCTCTTCCCTGTGCAATATAAGCTTTACGGAATCGATAATGGCAAATAGCGATACCTAGCCATGCAATAAAACCAGACATTCCCGATGCATTTAAAAGCCATACATAAACAGTACCATCACCAAATAAAGAAGCAAGGAAGGCAACAGTTCCAACCAGTGAAGTGATAATAAGTGCATTAACAGGAACCCCACGTGAGTCTAACTTTGCAAGGAATTTAGGTGCTTTGCCTTGACGGGCTAAATCCCAAAGCATCCTGGTTGAAGCATACATTCCAGAATTTCCTGCAGATAATACGGCCGTTAATATAACAGCATTCATAACAGAAGCCGCAAAAGCTATTCCAGCTTTTTGGAAAACAAGTGTGAACGGACTTACGGAAACATCGCCATTTGCCAAATTCCCATTTGTGTAGGGAATAAGCAAGCCAATTACAGCAATTGCCAGGACATAGAATAAAAGAATTCTCCAAAATACTTGTTTTACCGCACGTGGAATCGTTTTCGATGGGTCTTCAGTTTCACCAGATGCAACACCTAGTAGTTCCGTTCCTTGGAAGGAGAAACCGGCTGCCATAAAAATTCCCAGCACTGACATGAAACCGCCGTGGAATGGTGCATCTCCAACAGTAAAGTTTTTAAATCCTATAACGTGTCCACCCATTATTCCGAAAATCATTAATGCTCCAGCAATAACAAAAATAATGACAGTTACTACCTTTATTAAAGAAAACCAATACTCTGCTTCACCAAAGCCTTTTACTGATAAATAATTTAATAGGAACATAATAACTAGGAAAATTGCACTCCATAAGATAGATGGAGTATGTGGAAACCAGAATTTCATAATCATTGTAACAGCTGATAACTCAGCTGCAATCGTAATTGCCCAGTTGTACCAGTAATTCCAGCCAAGAGCAAATCCTAAGGATGGATCAACAAACTTAGTCGCATAAGTGCTAAAGCTTCCTGCAACTGGCATATACGCACCCATTTCTCCAAGGCTTGTCATAAGAAAATAAACCATAACCCCGATTAAAATATAAGAGAGAAGTGCTCCGCCAGGTCCAGCGGTATGAATGGAACCGCCACTTGCTAAGAATAATCCTGTACCAATGGTACCGCCAAGTGAAATCATTGTTAAGTGTCGGGCTTTTAAACCACGTTTTAATTCCGTCGTTTCATTTGTTGAAACGTTAGATTGTTTTCTGTCTGTTGTTGTTGGCATTTGTTCTAACTCCTTATTCATTTTTTTTGGAAGGAGCTTGGAATAAGAAAAGCCACCGAAGCGGATTCGAGTGGCTTGTTTATACCCCGCATCATACCTTCCGAAAGATAGCTCAACACGTTTAGCTGGTAAAGGCAAAAACGTGACAGTTCTGCTCCTATTCGAAAACAGCCCCAGCATGCTTGTTTAGAGACCAAAGCACACTTCGGCAGCTTTTCCTTTCAAACGTAGTCATTGATTCCTCTGCATCTCGTCCGTTTTACTGATAAAAGCCGCGACCTCTACCCCATCGGTTTTGATGAGGATTTGTCATATAAAGTTTATAAATAAAGTATACGAGTTAAAAAAATTCAGGTCAATATATTTTTTTGATAAAGTATTATTTGGCAAATAGAGTTTCACTGATTAAAAAACTCATAGATAAAAAGAATGAAATTTACATATTTTTTCTATATTAATATATTAAAAATAGTTTTTAGCCAATTGATTGGTCATTCCTTTTATAAAAAAATATATTGATGATTACTTTTTTATAAAGGAAAATAAGGTAGAAACTCACTTTAAAGGGGTTTTATAATGAGGTCCTCAAAGAAGCCAGGAATGTAATTGAACAAAAAATGAGTTGAATTGAAGAGGAGTTATATACATTAGGTAGGAGGGAGTTAATGAAACCTATCATCTTAGGGGTATTTGCAGCATTCTTTTTTGCCTTTACATTCATCTTAAATCGAGCCATGGATTTATCTGGTGGAAGTTGGATTTGGAGTGCATCACTTCGTTATATTTTTATGCTTCCATTCCTTTTTGTTCTTGTATTGGCAAGAAAAAATCTCATGCCTCTTTTGAAAGAATTGAAAAATCATCCTTGGGCATGGTTTATCTGGAGTTTTATTGGTTTTGTCTTGTTTTATGCGCCGATTTGCTTTTCAGCCGCGTATGCCCCTGGCTGGTTAGTTGCAGCAACATGGCAACTAACCATAATTTCAGGATCCATCCTGGCACCATTATTTTCTGAAACTATTGTAACTCGGCAAGGAATTATAAAGGTGAAAGGAAAGATCCCGATCAAAGGTCTTGGTATGTCTTTCGTTATTTTATTAGGGATTATCTTCATGCAGGTGGATCAAGCAAAACATCTGTCCATTCCCAAATTACTGCTTGGTATTGTACCCATTATTATTGCTTCTTTTGCTTATCCTTTAGGAAATCGGAAAATGATGGATGTTTGTGGGGGGCGTCTCGACACCTATCAAAGAGTACTCGGTATGACCATTGCAAGTTTCCCATTTTGGCTAGTGTTAGCAATTTTTGGTTTAATCTCTGTTGGTCCGCCAACGGTTAGTCAAATTTCACAATCAGGCTTGGTTGCTATTTCCTCTGGCGTTATAGCAACAATTTTGTTCTTTCAGGCAACAGATCTTGTTAGGGGAAATATGCAGAGGCTTGCTGCAGTGGAGGCAACCCAATCGATGGAAGTTTTATTTGCCTTAGCTGGGGAGCTGATATTTTTAAAAGCGGCGGCTCCAACCCTTTTATCATGGTGGGGAATTGTACTAGTTATGGTTGGAATGATCCTTCATAGCTTTTTCTCCCATAGACAAGATCATATAAAGGATAGAAAACAATGTTTGCAGAATGGACGATAAAGAAAAAGATCCTTATCATGCAAATTGTTGGATAAGGATCTTTTTCCTCCATTTATCCCCTTAAATATGGATTTAGTTTATCAATAACACCCTTAAGAAGGGTGGCATTTTTCTTAAACATCGCTTTGGATTTATCACATTCAGTTTGGAGAGAAAATATTTCCAGGTCTGCTTGTGTTTTCTTTAATGTTGCTAATAAAAGCGGGCGCACGTTTGCTGATGGAATTTTAAGTTTATCATCATAAATGTCTACTGTTAGCTCTCCATATGAATCCACTTGTGCTAAAAACACATTTTCAAGTGTGACCCCGAGTTTTTCAAGTTCGAGTTGAAGCCATCCACGGTTTTTTCCCGAAGACCGCAATGCTTCATCTAATATACTTCCATCCATGATAATTGTTTGTGGTTCTTTTTCATTTGCAGTTTTTATCTGCAAATCTTTAGGGGTAAGTGGACGATTTTCTTTTTTTAATAGAGCACTTAAATTACCTCTTGGTTCTAACACGGCAAATTCGACATCAGCAACACGAAAGATATCTTTTTGGCGGAGTAATGCAGAGATTTCATCTAAGGTGTATTTTTCCTTTTTTAGATTTTCTTCTAAAATTTTTCCGTCTTTTATGATAACTGTACCTCTTCCTTCAACTACATCCCGAAACGTTTTACTTTTTAAAGAAAGAAAATCCACTAATAAGGTAACGAGTCCGAACATAACAATCGCCAAAGCACCATGGTAGGGATTGCTTTCTAGACCTGTTATTACTTCTCCTGCAATACTTCCAATGGTAATTCCTGAAACATATTCAAAGAAAGAGAGCTCAGAAATTTGCTTTTTTCCCAATATCTTTGTGGTAATTAACAAAATCAGTAAAAAAATGATTGAACGAATAATAATATGAATCCATCCTGGCATATTTTTTCACCTCAAAGATTAAGACCCCTTATATTGTGGTTCAGCTCGTTCAAGTTCGTATACGCGCGTTTGTAGATCGTCTTTAATTTTCCCGATTGTCAGCATTGCATCATGGAATTCTTTTTTTGCTCCCTCATCTAAGGAGTTGAAGGCAAGTGATGAGAGTTGTGATTCAATACTCTTTATGGTGGCAAAAGTTTGTTTTATGTTTGAAGCTACCGTCATTTTCGATCTTCCTTTCCTCCTAAATAGACATGAAATAGAAAATGGGTTGGCAGGAAAAGCCAACCTATTTTTTATTTATTGATTGTATTGTGGTTCTTCAGAAATAATTTCTTGTAGCCGTGGTTCGAGACTATCTAAGACTGATTGTGTTTGTTGGGCTGCTTGTTCATAAAGCGTTTTTGCATTTTTATTTTCAGTTTGTAAGGCAAAGGTTTCAAAACTAGCCTGTACAGACTTGAGTCCAGCTAAGGCTTGTTTTACTTGTGTTCCAACGGTCATTTTTAATCCTTCTTTCTTTAATGATTTGAAATTACAAATGTAGTATTCCGTTCATTTCTATATGTTATGTACTAAAAACTTTTTGTGATTTTTGCTTAGCGAATTTATTTTCTTATTGTTTCAAAACAGGCATATATTTCTAAAGAAAACGTATTGGAGGTTAAAAGATGAGTGTGATAGGAAAAGATGATTTTGTTAGCGGGTTTGTCCCCCATCATAATCACGGTTCTGTGGATTACACAGGGATGAGTGTAAATCATGTACATCAATGCTTGGATATAACTTCACCGCCGATTATGACCCAAGATGGGGGGCATATTCACTATACTGAGGGATATGTCCTATTTGAGGATGGGCACACGCACCACTATCAAGCCTATTCGGGACCCGCTATTTCGGTGGGAAATGGAATGCATGTGCATTATTATGATTTTCATACATCCGAAGAAAATGGACACCGTCATCATGTAAAAGGCGTAGACCACCCTGCACCTGGAACAAAATGAAAAAGAGCAAACAAATAAAAACCAATCAGTACCTATTTGATTGGTTTTTTTATTTGCTTTTTTGGTATTATTATTTTTTCTTTCCTAATGTTTGAGCAACTGATGGAAAGGCTTTTTGTTTCAAAGATTAAACTGTTGACATACTAATAAAGAGCAAATTATAATTTAGAAGCGAAATTGTTCGTATACTAAATATTATAGTGATTAATATTTTGAATATCAAAATAAAGGAGGAGCTAATGTTTGAATTCAATAATGCTTTATTAGATTCTTTTTCTGAAATAAATAAAGCAATTTACAGGCTTATAAAAAAGGAAGCGGACAGATATGGGCTCACCGTTGTTCAACTTAAAGCATTATATCGGCTTTCTTTCAGTCCTGATATCGGTTTAAGTGAGTTGGCTGAAAAGTTACGGCTAACGAATAGTACTGTAAGTGGGGTAATTGACCGACTTGTACACAGTGGGCTGGTGGAGAGAGTGATTCCACCGGAAAATCGCCGTGCGGTTTCGATTCATTTAACAGAAAAGGGAAAAAAGCTTTTAAAAGACGTGATGAATGAAGATGCTATTCTCATGAAAAAATTGAACAATGTATTGGAGATGCCTGAGGATGAATTACAGCACCTTTTAAAACTTCATCAACTTGTGTTATCAAAGCTCTTATTAGAGGAGGAAAAGAATGTATGAATACAAAACGTTTAGTATTACTTAATGTCATTATCTTAATTATTTTAGTTGGCGGAGGCTTCGCTGCCTTTTCATACTATAACCGAACTGTTAATTATCTCACAACTGACAATGCACAAATTAACGGTCAGCAAGTATCAGTTGCAGCAACTTCAAATGGTAAGTTAACGGATTGGAAAGGTAGTGTTGGTAGTCAATATTCAAAAGATGATACTGTTGGTATGATTACTACTACTGGAGCAGATGGTAAGCCTGTCCAAGTTCCCGTAACCGTTCCAACAAATGGAACAGTTGTTCAAAATAACGGTGTAGAGAATGCATTTGTAGCTGCAGGAACACCACTTGCAATAGAATATGATTTTAACAATTTATGGGTTACAGCGAATATTGATGAAACTAAAATTGATGAAATTGCAAAAGGCCAGGATGTTGACATTTATGTCGATGCATTCCCAAATCAAATTTTAAAAGGAAAAGTACAGCAAATTGGATTAGCAACAGCGGGAACATTTTCACTGTTGCCAAGTACAAATAGCACAAGTAACTATACGAAAGTTACCCAAGTTGTTCCTGTTAAAGTATCAATCGATGATAATAAAGGTGTTGCAATTGTTCCAGGTATGAACGTAACAGTAAGAATTCATAAGTAGGTGATAAAATGTCAGTATATATCACGGTTTATGTCATTTTCTGCCTTTTACTGTTACTTTTCATTAATTTCGGGGTTTCAAAACGAAAAAAACGTAACATAAATCAAACGAAAATGAACAACGAAGAAGTAACCGAGAATATTACTAAAAATGAAATAGAAACAGATTTAACAAATCATGTGGCTGAAATGATAGAAGACTCTGCAATAGCAGAACCGGCATTAGAATATGTTGAAGCGGATGTCCAGCCTATAGAAGAGATTAAACAACCAAAAATCGAACAGAAAGTATCCGAACAGAAAGATGATTCTGGGTCAATGAAGATTCTTGTCGCTTTGATGCTCGGAGCGTTTGTAGCCATTCTAAATCAGACTTTACTCAACGTCGCAATACCACACATCATGAATGATTTAGGTGTGTCTGCCAATACTGTTCAATGGCTTTCAACGGGTTATATGTTAGTGAACGGAATTGCTATTCCGATTACAGCCTATTTAATTGAGAAATTTGGAACTAGAAAGCTATTAATTATGGCTATTCTTCTCTTCACATTAGGGTCTCTGGTTTGTTCGTTCTCAGCAAACTTCAGTATGCTAATGGTTGGACGGGTAATCCAAGCTTGTGGTGCAGGTATCATTATGCCGCTTTTAATGACCGTTTTCTTTGCTATTTTTCCTCCGGAAAAGCGTGGAAAGGCAATGGGAATCATGGGAATTGTTATGATATTTGCTCCGGCTGTCGGTCCGACATTATCAGGGTGGTTAATTGGGCATTACTCCTGGAGATTGTTATTTGATATCGTTATACCAATTGGGATCCTTGATTTAATTCTTAGTTTCTTATGGATGAAAGATGTAACGAAAATTACGAATCCTAAATTTGATTTTCCTGGATTTTTATTTTCTACAATCGGTTTTGGTTTCTTATTATATGGCTTTAGTGAAGCAGGAAATAATGGATGGGGCAGCACAATTGTTTTAACTTCAATAATAATTGGGATTATTTCATTAGTTGCCTTTGTCTGGCGTGAACTAACTACTGAAAAACCAATGCTGGACCTAAGAGTATTTAAATACGATATTTTTTCATTAACAACAATTATCAGTATGATTGTAAATATGGCGATGTTTGGTGCAATGATCCTGCTTCCAATTTATTTACAGAATATACGAGGTTATACTGCACTGGATTCAGGATTATTATTACTCCCAGGTGCGATCGTTATGGGAATTATGTCACCAATAGCTGGCGCACTCTTTGACAAAATAGGTGCCAGGCCACTTGCAGTTATAGGTTTAGCTATTACAGTGATTACATCATGGGGATTTACTAATCTTAGTATGACTACTAGCTATGGCCATATTATGTTCTTATATGTGATGAGGATGTTTGGAATGTCGTTTATAATGATGACTGTAATGACAGAAGGTCTAAACCAACTGCCGCGCCATTTGGGTGCACATGGGACAGCAGCTTCAAATACAGCGAGACAGGTTGCTGGAAGTTTGGGGACCGCATTCCTGGTTACAGTTATGTCTACAAGGCAAGGGGTCCATATGGGCCAATATGGGAGTGTGATTACGAGCACTAATCCGTTTATTGCCAGCCAAATGACCCGTATTGGTCAAGGATTAGCTGCAGTAACACATCTTCCAGCAGCAGTTGGAAATCAATTGGGTGCCTATTTAATATATGGGCAAACAATGAAGCAGGCAACAATTGATGGTATTAACGATTCATTCATTGTTGCTACAGGAATTGCCTTCGTGGCGTTAATTTTGTCATTTTTCATTAAAAGAGCAAAACCAAAAGAACAGTAGATCAAAGGGTTCAGATTTTATCTGAACCCTTTGTAATTTAATTCTGAATATTTCACTATTTTGACACAAAGTCCTATAAATTTCCGACTTTTCCGTGATATACTATAGATGTAAAAAGAAAATAGCTTTAACATCTTAGGAGACTCAGCCATACGTGTTCGTTCCGTAAGTGAACGAAAAGGTAAGGTTATTCCTTTTTAATTGTTTGGAAAGTGGAGCGATGGTACTTAAAGGCGTGGTTGGATCAATTAACTTTCCCTACTGATTAGCAGAAAATTGAAAACCACATTTCTAATCAACTTATCAATTCTATCTTCATTGATTTATCAGAAAAGATCAACATTCTACAAATAGTTTTTATTTCGTAGAAATGAATTCTTTTCTAAAAGCAACTTTCGAATCGATGAGAATTTCGTAAAGAAGGAATTTTCATTTTGGGAAGAAAGTGAAGAGAAGCAATGGAATAGGACAAATAGATTTTAAAACTATTTGTAGGTGAGATTGAAAGAAATGATGATTTTTAAAAAAGCCGCTAAAAAGTAAAAAGTTATTGGTTGGAGGAAGTCAATTTGATGTTAGAGTATTATTTCAAATTTGAAAAAATCCAAAAGCCAACGTTAAAAGTACATTGCCATGAAGCTTAATCAAACCAGGGGAATAAAGAGTTTGATTGGTTTATATCCGATAAAAATTGTTTCAATAAGGATTTTGAATTCCATTTCATTAATATGTGAATTAATTCCTTAAACGGAACAAACACCACTGGCTAATGTACCATAGCTACTTTTACAAGGCGAAAACTTATAAGTAGTGAAATGGAATAAAATTTGGCTGGTGTCATGGTTGGGTCCCCTAAGATGTTAAAATCTGAAGAAGCTTTCATTTTTTGAAGCTTCTTTTTTTTCATGTTTCCAATTTCCCTCTTCCAAAAGTTCTGTTAATGGATATTGTTAATTTTTTCAATGATGATTGGAGCGGATAAATTTGACTCCTGATAAGCAGAATATAAATTGAATAAGGAGGGAAAAGAATATGCCAGATAAGCAAAATAATAACCAAGGTCCGACTCTTGCTCCAGGTATGAATGATCAAGATGAGCTTGAACAAAGTGCTACAGAAAATGAACTGGAAAAAGGGGAATATACAAGTGTTACAACGATATCATATGATGAAGTTGATGTAAGCAAGGAATAAACCGCCTGAAATTTTCAGGAGGTTTTTTTAAATTATAATCATATGATTCCATTAAGAATTTGGAGTTGGGCTTATCATTTGCTATGGAGGCTCCTTAGAAGGCAATTAAAGGCGGTCGATTTAAGAAACAAATATACATTAAAATCAGGTAGAACTGTACATTTTTCGTTAGAGATTTTTCAAAATAGGGGAGAATGTTAAAATGAATCATTTGATTCAGTATCTGTCGTATTATGGGGAAAAAGGAACTATTGTAAAATCAAGTTTTGTCGCTCTTTGCGCTTGCCTAGGAAATATTAAATAGTGGGTAAAAAGGCTTTTAAAAAAGATTAATTAAAGTGAAATTATTATTCATGAATAAAGATGGCAGATTAAAAACTGCCATCTTTTTAAAATAAAAGTTCATATACTTCATTTAGTTCTTTTGCCCTTTTTTCGTCTTTTTCCTCTTTAGCATAATGAATTTCGTTCGGAAGAATTTTATTAAGAAAATCAATTTCATTACTATTTAACTCACGCACGAATGATTCTTCGTTTTTGTAATGACCTTCAACTAACTTTCGATATATATGTCTGCCATGAGAATGCTCGTCTGTGTAATTTGATAATGTTTCACGAAAATACCCCAAGGTTTTATCCATTTTTCCACCGTCCTCTCGTTACATTAACTCTCATCATACTTATTCTTCTATTCCGAGTCGATAAATATACATATAAGTACCGTCGAACGATGGTCAATAAAAGTAAACCTTAATTCTTTGTGCAAGTTATTATCCGATAACTTAAAAATTCTTCATATTTTATAATGATTTCAGCATGTTTATTTAATACTCCAAAGAGTTCAGGTTCAAAATTGCTTGAGAAGTTAAACTCTGGCACTTGCTGGTCTCCGATAAGTGGTTTAATCCCTGATTTAATGACGATATCCGTAAAACCAACCTCTTCCAATAAACTTCGCCAATCGTCTTCAAGAAATAATGTATCTAATCCATAAAATTCTTTTATCTCTAATGCTTCTTGTTTACCAGGAGTGGAATTTATCGTCATCTCGTTTGCAATTAATCGGCCACCCTTTTTTAGAATTCTGCTTATTTCTTTAAGTGCATTTTCTTTTCCCACAAAAGCAAGCACTGATTCTGACAATACGAAATCAAAGGTCGAATCCTTTACAGGAATCTTTTCGACTGATCCTTGAATCAATTCAATAGGTAGTTTTTGGGTTAGAAAACGATTTTTTGCTTTTTCTAACATTATTGGATTAATATCCAATCCTGTAATATCTGCTTTGAACTTGTTATAAAGATAGGCAGATGTTTGTCCTGTACCACAACCCACATCGAGAATTTTTGATTGGTTGTTAATTTGTTCTGCCGAAAGTAGTTCTTGTGTTAAAAGGAATCCTCCAGGATGTGCTCCTCCAATACCGAATTGGGCTAATAAATCAAAATAAGTATAGTTTCCCATAAATACCACCCATCACTTTTTTTGCATCATATGTAAAAAAAGCGGCTATTGTTCATTTGGCCTTGCTTTTTGAAAAAATAAGCAAATAAAGATCTTTTGATGGCTTTCTAGGATTTGTTAGCAAATCGGCTTAAATAGAATAAATATAAGGAAGAAGTTTTTAGGAGGTGAGCAAATGAGTTATTCTTATGTTGCACTAGGTGATTCCTTAACAGTCGGGATAGGAGCTTCATTCTTTTTACCAGGTTTTGTACAACGTTATCAAATACTGGCTATAAATGAGTTACAAGAACCTGTTTATGTCCAGACTTTCGCCCATCCAGGTTTCCAATCCCTTGATGTTTTATTGGAACTTAATAATGATTTAATAATGGAACAGATTAAATACGCTGATATAATAACGATTACTGCTGGAGGGAATGATTTAATTCAAGCAGCAAGGAAGTTTGAAGAGGATCAAAACGAGGAGGATTTTAGTATTGCCTTAAAAAGGTGTACGGATAATTATCGGAAGATTATAAAAGCAATTAACGCATTAAAGGTTGATTCCGTGAATCCTTATATAATACGTTTAATCGACCTTTATAATCCATTTCCTGAGAATCCACTTGCCGAAAAATGGATAAAGAAATTCAATTTACAGCTTAAATACTTTGTAAAAGTGCCCTATATTTTGGTTGTCCAAATTGATAGGGTATTCAAAGGACATGAGAAGGATTATTTATCAATTGATGGGATTCATCCAAATGATCGGGGATATGAAAAAATTGCCGAAGCACTTCATCATTTGGGCTTTGGAGAGCTATCTCTAGATTTGGAAGAAGAATAATTAAAATGCAGCCGTCTGCATTTTTTTACTAATAATTGGACTTGCTGAATTGGCATAATATTGCACATGTAATCAAACTTTTTTAGGCTTGCTGAAATAAAATGTTACCTTACATATTCTGATTCTTCCCTGTGAAAATTATTGATGAGGGGAAATTCTCCTCATTCCAATTATAAGGAGTGCAGCTTATGAAGATGGTTTCTTTCCTCAAAACAGTTAAAAAGCAGCCATATCTAAACATGTTTAAAAAGAAACGTAACAATAAAGGGGTAATGTGGGCATCTTTAATAAGCCTAGGGATAAGTACGCTTATGATGATGCTAAGTAAAGGAAAAAGGCAAAAGGTTACATCTTCATTTCAAAACCTAACAAAAAATATTACTTCAAAAAGTGGCATGCCGATGATGAACAATGCTTTAGCTGAATTCGGAGCGGAATTTTTCTCCAAAAATATTTCTGCAAAAGATGGGACAGCTAAGCGAAATAATGAAGGCTTAACTGAATTTGGAGAGGAATTTCATTCTAAAAGTATTTCTGCAAATCAAGCCTCAAAGTCAAATGATAATGAAATAACTGAATTTGCAAAGGAATTTCAGGCAAACAATCTTCCAGCAGGTGGCGAAATTTCTAATATGGATGACGCTGCCTTAACCAAGTTCTCCGAAGAATTGGTGACAAAATCGGTTCAAAATAAATAATCAAAAAGTCCGCCATGGCGGACTTTTTTTAATAAGGGGGACTTGGAATATTCTTCGGACGATATTCAATTACATCGGATGAGTATATTTTTATGATTAATTTATTCCCAAGTGTTTTAGCTTGAATCAATATAGGTTGATTGTATTTATTTTTAAAAACAAAATCTGGACCATACCAACTTACTGTTGCATCTCGGCCAGGTGGAATATAATTAACTTTTCTGCTATGTGAGAACCGCTGGATAATGTGGAGACCTGCATTATCAACTGCATTAAATAAGGTGGATGAAACTTGACAAATACCTCCGCCAATATCCTCTGAAAAAGATCCTCTAATAATAACCGGTGCTCGCAAATAGCCTTTTCCTGCGGTTCGTTTTCCAACCACCTTATTAAAGGAAAATGTTTCTCCAGGAAAAAGAACAGTATTGTTGATTGCGATTGTTGCTAATTTAATATTGTTTGTTCGTTCTTTGTTACTCAGGTTAAAGGAGGTTATATACCTTCCAATTCGTTTACTTTGAATGTTTCCAAGCAACTCACTGTCTACTCTGGGATAGACCAGCAGTCGTGGAACTTCAATTTTATCTGATCCTGAAATAAAAAATTTGGTATAGAATTGTTTTGTAAATTCTCGTCGATATAATTTGTAACCCAGTTCTTCAGGAATAATATTCCCATTTTTGTCCAATACCGCATTTTTGGGTTCTTTTGAAACGTTTTGATCAAGCTGATCTAAGAACTTATTGTATTTGCCTAATTCAATAATGGGTATATCTGGAACAGGCATTAAAAAATCACTTCGATTTATAAAAGCAATGGGTCGCCCTTCGCTGGTTATTACTAATCGGTCTGGTATATTAAGTTGTTGAATCAGCAATAAAATTCCCAGTAGAAAAGAAACGTTCATACGCAGGTAACCCTCCTCGCTTTTAATATGAACCATAATAATCCGTATCATGTAGTTATTGTGAATAACGTTATAAAAAACTTAACTTCCAGTTGAAAGAGGGATAAAATAAAACATAAATAGGAACCTAGCAGTTAATATCAATTTGTATAAATACTGCTAGCATTATAATATCTTATGGTTAGGAGTATCTAGCATGGATCAAAAAATTCAATTGAATGTAAGGGTTTCAACTGAAACAGCAAAGAAACTTGATGAAATTGTTGAGTATTACCAGCAGAATTTAAAGCTGGGACGAATATATAAAGGTGATGTCTTAACTGATATTATTGAGAAATCGTATGAAGTGATGAACAAACAAAAAAAATTAAATAAAAGGTTTTAGAATTTCATTTTGAACTATATTAAATGTTTCTTACGAAAAATAAATATTAACAAATCATTAACAAAGTATTAATTAACTGGTAAAGAAGCCTGTAGAATGTTGATATACAAAATAATTCGTTTAAACTTAATAAAAAAAGACAATGTACATGTAATAGGAGATGAACCTCTTTGAAAATATTGGTAGTTGAAGATAATAAAAGTGTATGCTCAATGATTGAGATGTTTTTTGCTAAGGAAGGAATCCAAGGTGAATTTGTAAATGACGGAATCGAAGGATATAACCGATATAAGGAAGAGACATGGGACGCCCTTATTGTTGATTGGATGCTGCCGGGTATGGATGGAGTCACA
This sequence comes from Neobacillus sp. PS3-12, assembly GCF_030915385.1. Lineage (GTDB taxonomy): Bacteria > Bacillota > Bacilli > Bacillales > Cytobacillaceae > JAEVLT01. Next base: position 5,389,222 of record NZ_CP133268.1, read on the forward strand.
ATATGCCGTAAAATTCGTGAAGAGAAAAATTCTGTTCCAATCATTATGTTAACTGCTAAAGATAGTGAATCTGATCAAGTTTTAGGCTTGGAAATGGGAGCAGATGATTATGTAACAAAACCATTTAGCCCGCTTGCCTTAATGGCACGAATAAAGGCGGTAACCCGCAGGGTCCAGAATCTCCAAACAAATGAAGTCGTTGAAAAAGGTGTTATACAGTCAGAACATTTTAAAATTAATAAAAATACCAGAGAAGTATTATTGGATGGTTTGCCGATTACGAATCTAACACCGAAAGAATTTGATTTACTATTTTATTTTGTTCAGCATCCAAAACAAGTTTTCTCAAGAGAACAATTACTTGAACGAGTATGGGGTTATCAATTTTATGGAGATGAACGGACTGTGGATGTCCATATTAAAAGACTGAGAAAAAAAGTGGAAACTGCACAGCAGCCATTCTTCCATACTATTTGGGGGGTGGGATATAAGTTTGATGAAACCATTAAAGCAGATGAAGTTTAAATATATATACCAGCAGTTTTTCAGCCATATCAGTATAATCTTAGTTGCAGTACTAGTACTCAGTATCTTGTTTGCCCGTTATGTTGAAAATTTAGTGTATGAAAATAAAGCAGAGGAACTAATCTCCTACGGAAAAGCCATTCTAAATGATTTTCAATTCAGTCCTGTGGGCAATGATCAAATTATTAACCAGTACAGTTCAGTGCTTACAGGTCGTGGTATTAGCTTTAGTATTTTTGATAAGGATGCGAACTTGTATTCAGTAGGAAGACGTGGCGGGCCTGCGATCGAGCTTTCTGATTCTGAATGGAAGAAAGTAACAGAAGGACAAACAGTAGTTGTGAATAGCGATTATAAAAGATTTGGTCAGGAAGGAGTTTCCTTTGTAGCCTTGCCATATATATCACATGGGAGGTTTATAGGAGGAATTCTATTAACTTCAGCCATAAGTGGTACGAGTAAAATGATCAGTCAAATAAACCGCTATTTATTAATTACTATTCTAACCGCACTTACGGTTTCGTTTTTGTTAAGTTGGTTTTTATCAAGAATCCATGTGAATCGTATTCGTAGGCTGCGAGAGGCGACATCACTGGTATCTGCAGGGGATTACACGGTCAAAGTGCCATCATCAACTTTTGATGAAATTGGAGAATTGGCTAATGACTTTAATAACATGGTCGATAAAATTAATCAATCCATGGAAGAAATCGAAAGTCTTGAAAACAGACGGCGTCAATTCATGGCGGATGTGTCTCATGAAATGCGAACTCCTTTAACAACAATTAGCGGTGTAATTGAAGGACTTAAAAATGACATGATTCCTGAGGAAGATAAGGAAAGAGGGATCAATCTGGTAAGTCAGGAAGCAAAGAGACTGATTCGCCTTGTAAATGAGAACCTTGATTACGACAAAATTCGTTCAAACCAGATACAGTTGTTTAAGGAATTAATCCCTTTAGATGAGGTTTTGGAAATTATTCAGGAGCAATTATCAATCCAGGCTGAAGAGAAGAATATCAAGATTATTGTAGAAGTGGAGCCAAATGTAAATATTTATGCTGATTATGATCGACTTATTCAAATTTTAATAAACATAACAAAAAATAGTATTCAATTTACGGCGAATGGAACAATATGGCTCCGCGGAAAGTTAGTTAACAAAGAAACCATTATTGAAATTGAGGATACTGGGATTGGAATTGACTCAAATGAAGTTGAGAATATATGGCGTCGGTTTTATAAAGCAGAAATTTCCCGAACAAGTAATCCCTACGGTGAATTTGGATTAGGATTATCAATCGTTAAACAATTAGTCTTGCTTCATAATGGCGACATAAACGTTTGTAGTGAAAAAGGCAAGGGCACAAAATTTGTGATTCGATTTAAGCAATCTAGTGCAGAATCTGAGAATGCAGGTTAACAAAAATCTTTTATTATTTTTCCTAGTCATTTTAAAGTTTGTTAACAATTTCTTAATATTTAATAGGTATAGTATAGACATATAGATAATAAATGTAAAAAGGAGAAGTGAAAGTGATGGATTTTAATGATCGGCCAAAGTACGAAAATTCATCAAACACTGAGAATACAAGTGAAAAAACATACACCTATGAAAATGGTGCATTCTATCAAAATGATGATTACTCACGATATGATAAAATGAATGGTGCTGAAAAACAAAGAAGCAATCGAAAGGGTAATTTTAGAGGAATTCTCGGGGCGGTTGCCGCAGGTGTAGTCGGGTCGGCATTAACCTTGGCTGTTCTTCCTCATACCGATTATTTTAAAAATATAGCAAACGAAAATAATGAAACAGCTGCTCAGCAGGTTTCTACTAATAATGCTGTTAAAACCGTTTCTGCTAAACCGTCTACAACAAGTGGGACAGGGTCTATTGCAGACACAGTAGATCGGATTTCAAAAACAATCGTTGGGATTGTCAATTATCAGCAGCAAAGTAACAATGCCAATAATCTCTTTGGTAACGGAAGTTTCGGAAGCTCAAATGGCTTTGGAAGTTCAGACAATTCTGGGAATTTTGGTAACTCTGGGGGCTTTGGCAGCTTTGGAAACTCTGGTAATGATGGGGCATCTGGAAACAACAAATCCAATTCCGTGGAGACCGGCTCTGGTTCAGGGGTAATTTTTCAAAAAAGTGGTGATAGTGCCTATATCGTAACAAATAATCACGTTGTTGAAGGGGCATCTAAACTTGAAGTGTCTCTTTATTCAGGTCAAAAAACAACAGCAACTGTGGTTGGCACCGATGCGTTAACCGACTTGGCAGTCCTAAAAATTGATTCAAAATATGTTACAAGCACGGCTGAATTTGGAGATTCATCAGTGCTTCGTCCTGGTGATGAGGTACTTGCTATTGGTAACCCACTGGGGCTAGACCTTTCAAGGACTGTAACACAAGGGATTGTTAGTGCTACAAATCGTTCTATTGCCGTTTCAACATCTGCAGGAGATTGGGAGACCAACGTAATTCAAACTGATGCCGCTATTAACCCTGGAAATAGTGGAGGAGCATTAATCAATACGCAAGGACAAGTCGTTGGAATCAATAGCTTAAAGATTTCGGAAACTGGAGTTGAAGGGTTAGGTTTTGCTATCCCAAGTAACGATTTAATTCCAATTGTTAACCAATTAATAAAAAATGGTAAAGTTGAACGCCCATATTTAGGTGTTGGCTTGGCAGATTTAAGTGAAGTTCCACAAATGTATTGGAATGACCTTCCAAATAACGTTCAAAAGGGTGTTATGATCACTAACATTGATCCACAGTCTGTTGCTGCAAACAGTGGTCTTAAACAAAGAGATGTTGTTGTTTCCATGAATGGAACTGATATTACTAGCTCTACAGACCTGCGAAAATATTTATATACAAAAGTTAAGATTGGGGACACTGTAAAGTTTGGAATATATCGAAATGGTAAACTTATGAATATTGATGTAAAGCTTACTGCTAAGGCAGCAAATTAATGATAATGTCGAAACGTTCTGGATCAAGTTATCCGGGGCGTTTTTTGTTATTAAATTTTTTGTTTTTTCAGCCCACTTTCATGAACTATTTTAATGATTTGTAATACTTTAGATATATAGGCTTTTGCAGCTGGGATAGGGACAAACAATCTTTTTTAAAGAGTAAATCTCTTTGATCTTTCTAACTTTTCAGATCAAATCGGAGGGAAAACATGTCTAGTAAAATCTTAGAAAATTTTTTAACTGCCAATTTGAATGAATTAAAAGTGAAAGGACTTTTTAACCAAATTGATCCTTTGGAAAGCTCGAACGGTCCAATTATAACAATTAATGGAAAAATGCTTATTAATCTTTCTTCAAATAATTATCTTGGGCTTGCAACAGATAAACGACTAATAGAGGCAGCATTGACCGCATTAGAACATTATGGTGTTGGTTCAGGTGCTGTTCGAACAATAAATGGAACATTAAAGCTTCATGTTGAGCTTGAGGAGATGATAGCTGAATTTAAACATACGGAAGCTGCAATTGCCTACCAATCTGGTTTTAATTGTAATATGGCTGCTATTTCAGCTGTTATGGATCATCAAGATGCGATTCTTTCAGATGAGCTAAACCATGCTTCTATTATTGACGGGTGCAGGTTATCCAGAGCAGAGATTATCCGTTTCAACCATTCAGATATGTCTGATTTACATTTAAAGGCAAAGGAAGCAACTGAATCTGGCCGTTATAAAAAAATGATGGTCATAACAGATGGCGTTTTTTCCATGGATGGTGATATTGCTCATTTACCAGAAATCGCAGAAATTGCTGAAGAGTATGATCTCATTACATATGTTGATGATGCACATGGTTCTGGTGTATTAGGCGATGGAGCAGGAACGGTCAAACATTTTGGGTTGTCAAATAAAATTGATTTTCAAATTGGAACATTATCAAAAGCACTTGGTGTTGTTGGTGGATATGTTGCTGGGAGGAAAGATTTAATCGATTGGTTAAAAGTTCGAAGTCGGCCATTTTTGTTTTCCACTTCCTTAACACCTGCCGATGTGGCAGCAAGCATAAAGGCCATTCAAATTCTTATGGAGAGTACGGATTTAAACAAACGTCTTTGGGAAAATGGGGATTATCTAAAAAAAGGATTAAAAGATTTAGGCTTTAATATCGGTAAAAGTGAAACACCTATTACACCATGTATTATCGGGGAAGAGAAACATGCGCAACTATTTTCAAAAAGGCTAATCGAAGAAGGAATTTATGCTAAAGCGATTGTGTTTCCTACTGTCCCAAAAGGTACCAGTCGTGTTCGAAATATGCCAACAGCAGTTCATACCAGGGATATGCTTGATAAGGCAATATCTGTATATGAAAAAGTCGGTAAGGAAATGAACATCATCTCATAATCCATCAAAAGACTTAAATATAAAGGCAGAGGATGGGAATGAAACGGATTTTAATCACGGGGGCTTTAGGTCAAATTGGAACTGAATTAACATTAAAGCTACGAGAGATTTATCGTGGAGATTTTGTCATTGCTACAGATATTCGCAAGAATGATAGTGAGGCAGCACAAAACGGTCCATTTGAAATTCTTGATGTAACTTCATTAAACTCAATAATTGAAATTGCAAAGAAATATAAAGTTGATACGATCATTCATCTTGCAGCATTGTTGTCAGCTAAAGCCGAGGCTAGTCCGTTAAATGCTTGGAATTTAAACATGGGCGGTTTATTGAATGCACTTGAAACCGCAAGGGAAATGAATGCACAATTTTTCACCCCAAGCTCGATCGGGGCATTTGGACCAACGACGCCGAAAACTTTAACACCACAAGATACAGTTATGCGCCCTGCCACAATGTACGGTGTAAATAAAGTGGCCGGTGAACTCCTTTGTGATTACTATCATCGAAAATATGCAGTAGATACTAGAGGTCTCCGATTTCCTGGCTTAATTTCCTATATAGCACCTCCGGGTGGGGGAACTACTGATTATGCAGTCGAAATTTTCTATGAAGCAATCAATAGTAGAAATTATACTTGTTACATTAAAGAAGGAACGTATATGGATATGATGTATATGCCTGATGCTCTTAATGCACTCATTGATTTAATGGAGGCAGATTCATCCAGACTGACTCATCGAAACTCTTTTAACGTAACAGCGATGAGTTTTGCACCTGAACAATTGGCTTTGGAAATTAGGAAGCATATACCTGATTTTGAGATCACTTATAAAGTGGACCCAATCAGGCAAATGATCGCTGATAGCTGGCCAAATTCGATTGATGCTTCAGCTGCGGAAGCTGAATGGGGATTTAAAATAGAATATGATCTTGCAAAAATGACGGTAGATATGATTCAAAAACTTCTCAGAAAGGGCAATAAAAAAGGATAAAAGAGCTATCAAGAATGATAGCTCTTTTATCCTTTTTTTACATATATTAGTTTATCCTTTTTCGTCTTTACATTACCAATTATAGCTGCATATTGAAGACCATTTTGATGGAGATCTTCAATGTACTTTGTGGCTTCATCTGCTGGCAGTGAGACAAGAAGACCGCCTGAAGTAACTGCATCACATAGGATTAGTTGTTCTTCCGCTAGTATATCCTCATAATCCACATCATTTCCAAGCCATTTGTGATTAGACTTTGAGCCTCCAGGTACTACTCCATTCTTTGCCAACTCCAGGGTTCCTTCAAGAACTGGGACGTCTCCGAAAGTTAATTCAAAGCTGACTTCACTTCCGCGGGCCATTTCACTGCCATGCCCAAGAAGTCCAAATCCTGTAATATCTGTAACCGCATGAGGATGGTATTTTCGTAATAGTTCAGCGGCTGTTTTATTTAATAACGCCATAGTTTCAGTAACTATTTGTTCCTGTTCCGAAGAAACAACACATCTTTTTATTCCTGTTGTCATGATGCCAACACCAATCGGTTTTGTTAAAACCAACAGATCATCTGGTTTCGCACCTACGTTTTTCCATATTTTTTCGGGATGAACGATCCCTGTTACAGATAATCCAAATTTTGGTTCCTGGTCATCTACAGAATGTCCCCCTACTGTTAAGGCACCAGCTTCTTTTACCTTGTCAGCAGCGCCGCGGAGAATTTCTGTAAGCATCTCAGGACCTAATTTTTTAATTGGATACCCAACAATATTCATAACGGTTTTCGGGTCACCGCCCATTGCATAAACGTCACTCAAAGCATTTGCTGCAGCAATTTGGCCGAACATATATGGATCATCGACAATTGGTGTAAAATAATCAACCGTCTGGATTAATGCAATGGTATCAGTTATTTGATAAACTCCCGCATCATCAGATGTTTCATTTCCTACAAGTAATTCAGGAACAGATTCCTGTTTCGGTAAACTGCGCAAAACTTGCGCAAGGTCCTCTGGACCAATTTTACAGCCTCAGCCGGCTTTAGTAGACAAGGATGTCAAGCGGATTTTCTCTTGTTCACTCAATATGTCCACCTCCATGAATATAAAGTCATTTTTCCTTTTATTTTCATTATGTATATCTAACAGGAAAAATTAGTTTCAACTTCAATAGTATAACTCTTTCAGAGAAAAAGCGCACTGAAGAAACCATTGAGCAGTGATTTTTTTGGCTTTTTGAGATAAAACGGGGAAAATAAATAAAATGCCCGTAAAAAGGCATTTATTTTTAATTTATATTAATAAAATATGGAAATACTTTTTAATTATTAAGGTAATGTAATAAAGCGATTTTTCCTGTATTCTTTATCTAATTTGGAAATAAATACTTCTAAAATGCCATTATGAAAAGTGGCCATAATTCTATGGCAGTTTACTTGAAAGGGGAATTCAATAGAACGTTTACGATTATTTTGAACCTGATCGACTGAAAAAGCATTCTTTTTTACGGTTATGAATAGTTTCTTGTCCTCCACATAAACCGTAATATCAGACGACCTAAATTCTGGCAGCAACGCTTCAACGATCCATTCTCTATCTGTCTCATAAAGATCGATCCGAAATTGTGTTTGATCAAAGTAGGATGTTAAAGGATCAAGAAAGTAATTTTCCAGCCATTTTTCGATAGCGTCGTTATCGAAGGACTGGTCTTCATTGTTTGTATTCATCATCATTCCCCCCTGCAGGTTTATTTTATTCATCTGTGCAATAATTGTGAGAATGTTATAATAGCTAGGAAAGAAATGAGAAGGAGTTTTGAATAGTGAAAGATTGGCTTCGCAGCATACCAGCTGTCCATGAGCTTCAAAATCATGCTCAGTTCGCAACACTCAGTAAAGAGATGGATATCGATTTCACTGAATTAACAAAACAACTAAAAGATGTAATTGAAAAAATAAGAATTTCAATATTAAATGATTATTGGAATGGGGCAATTCCGGGAACAGAGCAATTTATTTGTGAAATATTTCAGGAAGTAAAGAAAAATGCCGTAAAACAAATGGATTACACGTTAAAAAGAGTTATTAATGCAACAGGAACTATTTTACATACAAATTTAGGAAGAGCTCGATTAAGTGACAAAGCGGTTGCCCATGTGGCAGAAGCAGCACAGAATTATACAAATTTAGAGTACAAGCTTGAAGAAGGTGAACGAGGTTCAAGGCATACGCATGTTGAGACACTAATCAAAGAGCTAACAGGCGCTGAAAGTGCAATGATTGTAAATAATAATGCTGCAGCTGTTTATCTGGTGTTAAGAGCATTAGCAGCTGAAAAAGAAGTAATTGTTTCAAGAGGACAGTTAGTCGAAATTGGCGGTTCCTTCCGAATTTCTTCAATCATGGAAGAGAGCGGAGCTAAACTTGTTGAAGTCGGTACAACCAATAAGACGCATCTGTATGATTATGAACAGGCTATCAATTCGGAAACGGCTATGGTGATGAAGGTCCACACAAGCAATTTTAAAGTAGTTGGATTTACCGAAAGTGTAGAAACGGATGAACTAATAAAATTTACCAGAAGGTTGGAAAATGTTATTTTTTATGAAGACCTTGGAAGTGGTGCTTTATATGATTTTCGCAAACATGGAATTGGAGAAGAGCCAGTTGTCAGAGAAATTATTGAAGCAGGCGTAGATTTAGTTACATTTAGTGGGGACAAGCTTTTAGGGGGACCGCAGGCAGGAATTATTGCAGGAAAAAAGAAGCTCATAGATCGTTTGAAAAAACATCAATTAGCAAGGGTAGTTCGAGTTGACAAAATGACTCTTGCAGCACTCGAAGGTACATTAATTGATTATGTAAGAGGGGACAAAGGTGTTCGAAATATCCCGGTTATCAGGGACCTATTACATTCTGAAGAAGAATTGGAAAAACGCTCTTCCTTTTTTGCATCTAAAATATTAGAAATAACCGATCACTATGAAATCAAAATCATTCATGGCATGAGTCAGGTAGGCGGCGGAACAATGCCAGAAGTCCAGCTTCCAACAGTTTTAATCTCGCTGAAGCACAACCGATTATCTTCGGAACATTTGGCGAAAAAACTTAGGACAGAAAACAAGCCAGCCATTATAGCACGAATACAAAAGGATCAGTATCTTCTTGATTTAAGAACAGTTTCTCTCGATGAAGAGGAACTTCTGTTACAGGCGCTGCTAAAACTGTAAGAAAGAAAAGGTTGACCTTGATTTATTTTGGTCAACCTTTTCTTTCCTACATATCGTGATGTGTATTATGTTTTGCACGGGTATGCTGGCGATTTTTAACCTTATGTGAACCGCTAAGCGGCTCAGGTTGTCCGGATTGTTTTGGAGCATTTTTGCGCATATCTTTACTGGTGTTTTTGTTTGTCATTTAACTTCACCCCTATCTTTAGGATACCTATTGTTCTCCGTTTTATGCTGTATATAAGTTCATCCTTTAGCACACTTTATCGGTATAGGCTTTAAGATAGGAGTGAAAATCATGCAAAAAATGCCTTATCAAAAAAATAAACAGCAAGCATTTCAGGCTGCGCAACAGGGTGTAGAAGAGGCAGAAGAACTATATTATGAAATTGTTCGTGATAGCGCAAGCTACGGACATCAATTGCAACATTTGAAAAATGAAGTAAATGAGGCTTACCAGCAGATTGAAAATGCTCTTGAAGTAGCTTCAGAGCATCAAAAAGTTCAACTAGAGCAGTTTCAGCAAGATCTCCAAAAAATGGTCTCAGAAGTCAATAATTTTGAGCAATGAAATTTAATAACTCAAATGATAAGGCAGGGTAATGATACCCTGCCTTATCATTCTTCCATTAATGATTTTTCTTTCGTTTCTTGTTATTCATTTTTTCCTTTACAGTTAATGGTTCATTAGCAAATTCCTCATTAAAACCAGCGCCTTTACCTTGTCCATTTGCAGCGTTCATGCCGGGAATAACATGATTTGACTTTTTCGCGACACAAGATCACCTCCCACATTGTTAGTTTTTCCCCGCTGGCGAAAAAAAAGACGGACAATCACTTTTTTAACATAATAAATAAATGATAATTAAAATGTTCATTCTAAAGTAATCACGGTAATATTAATGTGTTGTCTAACTTATTTTGAGACATTTTAAACATTACAATAAGAAAAACTTATCAATTGCAATAACTTCTTTTTTATTTACATATAGAATATGTTGTATTAAGATTAGAATTGTGAGAAAAGTATTACAGGATGGGAAAATTCAAATTTTTCGACTTTTCGCCTAATTTTGAAGTATTATGACGAATAAGGGGGTTACATAACATGGTAAAAGTTAAAAATGATGTATTCAAAGCACAATCATCTTTTGATGTAAGCGGTAAACGTTATAACTATTTCCGTTTAGCTGCATTAGAGGAAGCAGGTATTGGAAAGGTTTCAAAATTACCTTATTCCATTAAAGTGTTACTTGAATCTGTATTACGCCAATATGATGGCAGAGTAATTACAAAAGAACATGTTGAAAATTTAGCAAAATGGGGAACAGAACAATTAAAGGAAATCGATGTACCATTTAAACCATCACGTGTTATTCTTCAGGATTTCACTGGTGTACCTGCAGTAGTTGACCTGGCTTCTTTAAGAAAGGCAATGGCTGATTTAGGTGGAGACCCTGACAAAATTAATCCAGAAAAAACAGTGGATCTAGTTATCGACCACTCTGTTCAGGTTGATGCATATGGAACTGCAGATGCCCTAAAACAAAACATGGATCTTGAATTCCAACGTAATGCTGAACGTTATCAGTTCTTGAGCTGGGCTCAAAAATCATTTAATAATTACCGTGCAGTTCCACCTGCAACAGGTATTGTTCACCAAGTAAACCTTGAGTACTTGGCAGATGTTGTACACGTGGCTGAAAATGCAGATGGTGAATTTGAAGCATATCCAGATACATTAGTTGGTACAGATTCTCATACCACTATGATTAACGGTATTGGTGTTCTTGGATGGGGCGTTGGCGGTATAGAAGCAGAAGCAGGTATGCTTGGGCAGCCTTCTTACTTCCCAGTTCCAGAAGTAGTTGGAGTTAAATTAGTAGGTGAACTACCTAACGGTGCAACTGCTACAGACCTTGCGCTAAAAGTAACTCAAGTTCTACGTGGTCAAGGCGTAGTTGGTAAATTTGTTGAATTCTTTGGTCCTGGTGTACCTTCACTTCCATTAGCAGATCGTGCAACAATTGCTAACATGGCTCCAGAATACGGAGCAACTTGTGGATTCTTCCCAGTAGACAGTGAATCAATTGAATACTTACGTCTAACAGGCCGTAATGAAGAGCAAATCAAGGTAGTTGAGCAATATTGCAAAGAAAACGGCTTATTCTTTAATCCAAATGAAGAGCCTGTTTATACTAATGTTGTTGAAATTGACCTTTCTATAATTGAAGCAAATCTTTCTGGTCCTAAACGTCCGCAGGATTTGATTCCACTTTCAAAAATGAAAGAATCATTTGTTAACGCTGTTTCTGCTCCTCAAGGAAACCAAGGATTTGGTTTTAAACCAGAAGAGTTGGAAAAAACAGCAACTATTAACTTTAACAATGGTGATCAAACTGCGATTAAAACTGGTGCAGTTGCAATTGCTTCCATTACAAGCTGCACAAACACATCAAATCCATACGTTTTAGTTGGTGCTGGACTCGTAGCTAAAAAAGCTGTTGAATTAGGTATGGAAGTTCCTAAATATGTAAAAACTTCTTTAGCACCTGGATCTAAAGTTGTAACTGGCTACCTTCGTGATTCGGGGCTACTTCCTTATCTTGAGCAAATCGGCTTTAACCTTGTAGGATATGGTTGTACAACATGTATCGGTAACTCTGGTCCATTAAAAGAAGAAATTGAAAAAACAATTGCTGAAAATGACCTATTAGTAACATCTGTTCTTTCAGGAAACCGTAACTTTGAAGGTCGTATTCATCCGCTTGTAAAAGCAAACTATCTTGCTTCACCTCCATTGGTTGTTGCTTATGCTCTTGCAGGAACTGTTAATGTCGACTTTGCAAATGAGCCAATCGGAAAAGACAAAAATGGCAACGATGTTTTCTTTAACGATATCTGGCCATCCACTGCAGAAGTAAATGAAGTGGTTAAGCGTACAGTAACACCAGAATTATTCCGAAGAGAATATCAGAACGTATTTACTGATAACGAGCGATGGAACGAAATTAAAACAAGTGATGAGCCGCTTTATACTTGGGATGAAAATTCCACTTATATCGCCAATCCTCCATTCTTCGAAGGTCTAAAACCAGACCCTGACGAAGTAAAACCTTTAACAGGACTTCGAGTTGTAGGTAAATTCGGTGATTCTGTAACAACAGACCATATTTCTCCAGCAGGAGCAATTGGTAAAGATACACCAGCGGGCAAATACCTTCGTGAAAAAGGTGTAGAACCTCGTGATTTCAACTCTTATGGTTCTCGTCGCGGAAACCATGAAGTCATGATGCGCGGAACATTTGCAAATATTCGTATCCGTAACCAAATTGCACCAGGCACTGAAGGTGGGTTCACTACTTACTGGCCAACTGGTGAAGTAACATCCATTTTCGATGCTTGCATGAAGTACAAAGAAGACGGTGTTGGCTTAACTGTACTTGCTGGTAAAGATTACGGTATGGGTTCTTCTCGTGACTGGGCTGCAAAAGGAACAAATCTTTTAGGAATTAAAACAGTTATTGCTGAAAGCTTTGAGCGTATTCACCGTTCAAACCTCGTGTTAATGGGTGTTTTACCTCTTCAATTTAAAGACGGTGAAAGTGCTGATACACTCGGCCTAACTGGAAAAGAAACAATTGATGTTCAAGTAGATGAGAATGTAAAACCTCACGACTTATTAAAAGTAACTGCTACTGATGAAAATGGCATTAAGAAAGAATTTGAAGTAGTAGTTCGCTTTGACTCTGAAGTTGAAATTGACTACTATCGCCATGGCGGTATTCTTCAAATGGTTTTACGCGAAAAATTACAAGCATAATAGCAAATTTAAATTTAGGCACCATGAAATTCATGGTGCCTTTTAATATGAAATGAATACATTTTCCTAAAAACAATCTAAAGATTTGTACATATAATATCCCAAAGGGGGGATTTTATATGAATTCGGTTGCTGTTCTATTTCTTGCTGCCATTTTAGCGGGATTTGCCTTAATAAATCTGCCACCGGTTTCTTTTTTAGCAGATCTTCATTCTTTCTTTTTTATTGTTGGAGGATTAGTAATTATTGTATTTTCGTTTGTTATAATTTATATGGCTTTAAAGGCATTATTCCATAAATCATGGCATTAATAATCTGAAAGAGCTGCCATTAAATAAAAAGGTGGCTGCTCTTTTTTTCATATACATAATCATGTTAACAAGATGGTCAAATTGTAATTTGTTTTTTCTGTGTACATTCTTTATTTCTAATAACTAAGTAGTGTAAAATGACAATTAAGGATGCAAATTAGTGATCACTAAAAAGGAGATATAATGAATGGTAAAAAAAGTAATTGCAGCTGTACTATTAATTGCATTGCTTACAGTAGCAATAGTTCAAGTGATGGATAAAAAGGCAGAGGCAAATAAAAAACCAACAGAAACAACAACATCTTCTTCACAAACGAATGGACTACAGATTGGTGGAAAAGCTCCAGATTTTGAATTAAAAACACTTACTGGTGAATCAACAAAGCTTTCAGACTATAAAGGGAAAAAGGTTATGTTAAACTTTTGGGCAACTTGGTGTCCCCCTTGTAAAGCGGAAATGCCTGAAATGGAGCAATTTTACAAGCAGGGAAATAAGGACGTTGTCATCTTGGCAGTTAACATTGATTCGCAAAATGATGTAAAAGGATTTGCTGACAAAAACGGAATAACCTTTCCAATTCTCTTGGATACAGATAATAAAGTAAATGGCACGTATCAAATATTGTCAATTCCTACGACTTATTTCATCGATCGCAATGGCGTTATTCAAAATAAATATACAGGTTCCATGAAATTAGACATGATGAAACAATTTACTGATAGCATTAAATAATGGATATTGGCTTCTGGCCAATATCTTTTTTTGGTAATATAACAAAATCCGATTAAATTTTCAAAAAGTTGTAATAATTGCGAGCGTTTTCGGACATAATTACTGTTAGAATAGTATTTAAGGAAGGTGATATCGATGAGAAAACCCAGAAAACGTTCCTTTGCAGAACTTGTATCTGAAAACAAATCACAACTAATGAAAGATCACGCTGCTATGGAAAAAATCGAACAACGCTTAGAAGAAAAACGCCTTGGTAAAGCAGAGTAACGTTTCCCATGTTTACCATTAATGTTTCTTCTCCTCCAAGGGCAAATTAAGATGGAGGAGGGATGAATAATATGAGTAATCCAAAAAGAAAGTCAAAGTACTTTGTACCAAGTCATATTGGAACACAGTCTCGAGGGTTTGGCGGAAATAAAGGAAAACAAATGCAGGATAAATCAGGAGAACACGCTCAAGTCATTCAAACCAAAGGTGAATAATATATTATAAATTAAAGGCTCACTGCAGGTTTGCAGGCGAGTCTTTTTGTTTTATAAAGGTAAAAAAACACCCATAAATTAATTCCTTCTTAACCGCAATTCTTTGGATAATATGTCACCTCCGAAACAAACTATATCTGTACCTTTTAAAGATTAAGGAGGAAACCGAACATGACCTATCAAAATAAACCAAAACCAGATGACCGTAGTGATAATGTTGAAAAACTTCAAGAAATGATTTGTAACACAATTGAAAACATGGAAGAAGCAGAGGAATCATTGTCTTTTACTGATAGTGAAGAACAGCGTCAAATGATACAAGCTAAAAACGAACGAAGAAGAGAAAGTATAGATGCCTTCCGAGCAGAAGTAAAGGACGAAGCAAGAGCAAGAGAAGACTAATTGAACAACAGCATAGTACAAGGTCTGTATCCGAATAGGACAGGCCTTATTTTATGCAGTTTAAATTGATGAATATCATTTTATCGTTTGTGATGATTATGATAAGATAAAGGAGAAAATTTGATAAAGAAGTGATAACATTGATTCAGCAGCAAAATAGACAAGTAAAGAGACAAGAACAGATTGACCAGTGGGAACAAGAGCTTGCAACAAAAGGATATTTAACTAATGAAAATGAATTAATTTCGGTTATAAATAATGAAAAAGAACCAATGATCATATCTAGATTGTTAACAATTGCTGCATTATCTCGGCTTGGCAAAAATACTCAGGATTCGATTGCAAGAGCATGGCTTGAGAAGTCAGTTGAATTAAATCCTAAAAACGAAAAAGCAATTGAATTTTTAATCCAATCTGAATGGAAGAAGAAAAAAGATTTATTAGATATTCTTACCTTTCCACCCTTAAGGGAAACTGATAATCGAACGGCCAAAAAGAAAGTTGCCGAACAATACATACTAATTTCGCAATCATTTATTGATGATGCAGAAGAGGAATTGGAAGAATTAAAGGAAAAATTATCCTTTGTCTCTGGATTGAATAATTCCGAGTTAATGGAATTGTATGATAAACTTTATAGCCTTCTTTTTGATGCAAAGGAAGAGACCATAAGCCTCTTAAAATCAGCAAAAGAATATGATGATTCGATTGCTGGTATGTTCCATACTGCTACATATTTTCAAGAATTAAAAGCCAATTTGGCAAAAATAGAAGAAATCCAAAGGGACTGGGAAAAGCTTTTCAATGAAGATGAAAAGGAAACAGATCAAGTAGAAGTAAATGCACTAGACCAACTAAACGAAATGATTGGTATGGTTTTGGTGAAAAATCGAGTGAATGATTTTTATCGGTTTTTAAGGTACCAGAAAAAGCGTAAGGACTTAGGGTTTCAAACAAAAGATGCACTAAGCTTGAATATGATTTTAACCGGAAACCCCGGGACTGGGAAAACAACATTGGCAAGGTTGTTGGCTAAAATTTATCATGAACTCGGGGTTCTGCCTCGAGAAGAGGTGATAGAAGCTGACCGTTCTCAATTAGTTGGTGCTTTTGTTGGGCAAACCGAAGAAAACGTCAGGGCTATGGTTGAAAAATCTATAGGTGGAGTGTTGTTTATCGATGAAGCTTATAGTTTAAAACGGGAAGGCCAATCTGGTAATGATTATGGTCAAACGGCGATTGATACACTCGTATCTTTAATGACAAGTAAGGAATATGAGGGGAAATTTGCCGTTATTCTTGCAGGTTATCCTGAAGAAATGCGATCATTTTTAATGGCAAATCCCGGCCTTCGAAGCCGATTTCCACAGTCGAATTTCATTGATCTTCCTGATTACACAAATGAGGAGCTTGTTTTAATAGCCGAAAAAATTGCAGCGGAAAATGATTATATTCTTTCTGAAGGTGCAAAGATTGAACTTGGCCATCGTCTTGAGCGTGAACGCATTGATAATACTTTTGGAAATGCTAGAACGACAAAGAATATTGTCCTGGATGCAATTTTTAAAAAGGGTTCCAATTTAAAAGCAGAAAGTAATAATGTTTTGCAATTAACTTTATTAGAAAATGAGGACTTTTTGGTTGAAAAGACCGAACCAACACAATCTGCTTTTGACACACTAAATCAGTTAATCGGCCTTGATGAATTGAAAGAGGAAATCAAATCCCTTATCTCATTTGTAAAAATGCAGAAATTCAGGAGAAATAATGGTTTTCCTGTTGTTCCAATTCAATTACATGCTGTCTTTACAGGAAATCCTGGAACTGGAAAAACAACTGTCGCTAAAATTTACGCTGAGCTCCTTAAGGAGTGCGGAATTTTAAAACGTGGTCATTTAATTGTTACAAGCAGAGCCGATTTTGTAGCAAGCTACATTGGACAAACAGCTTCCAAAACAAAGAAAAAGATTAAAGAAGCCCTTGGCGGCGTTTTGTTCATTGATGAAGCATATTCACTATTAGGACAATCTGGGGATTACGGAAAAGAAGCAATTGACACATTGGTTGATGAAATGACCAAGCATAATGAAAACTTAGTCGTCATCCTTGCTGGGTACCCATATGAAATGGAAGCACTGCTTCAAAGCAATCCCGGCCTTCAATCTAGATTTAAGAAGTTTTTTCACTTTCCTGATTACAAAACAGAAGAATTGATTACGATCCTTGAATCCTATGTGAATAGTTTCCAGTACCAGTTAACCGATTCAGTGAAAGAGTTTTTACAAAAATCATTAAAAGATACTACCTTTTCTGGTAATGGCAGGTTTGCTATAAACCTTGCAGATGAAATGATCCAAGCTCAAGCAATGCGTTTAATGAATGACGATTCCGAAGAAACCTTACTTGAAAATGTCAGGTATTTTGAAAAAGAAGATGTTGAAAAGGCATTGAAAAAGCAAAGAAATGGGGAATCTTAATGTTGGTGGCTATAAAAGAAATTGAAGTTCGTTATGCAGAAACTGATCAGATGGGAGTTGTTTACCATACAAATTATCTTGTATGGATGGAAATCGGAAGGACAGCATTAATTCAAGAGCTGGGCTTTAATTATGCTGAACTTGAAAAGGCAGGATATATAGCGCCCGTACTTGATATCCAGGCTTCTTATAAAAAGCCTGTTCGTTATGGGGAAAAGGCAATAGTTAAAACTTGGGTTGAAGACTATGATGGAATACGGACTGTATATGGATATGAAATTCTTTCAGAGGATGGAGAAGTGGCTGTTACTGGAATGACCAAACATGTTTGTGTTAAAAAGGATAGTTTTAGACCTGTGCCGTTTAAAAGGATTTCACCTGAATGGCATGAGGCCTATGAAAAGGCTAAGAAGTAGGCAGAGTATGGGAGTGAAGGTTAGTTGGCTTTTGGAATTAAAAGACAAGAACTTTTAGCATGGAAACAAAAAATTGACGAAGGGGAAATTGCTTTTTTGACTCATTATTGGCTGGATGCCCGTTTTCCAGGCTCAAAGACTGTTACAAAGGTAGGCTGTCATGACCTTAAAAGGTTAGCCCAATGGGGAGAAAAATATGGATTAAAGAGAGAATGGATCCATCATCGCCTCGGCGGTTACTCCCACTTTGATTTAATCGGGGATAAGCAAAAGGAAATCTTACAAAAAGAAGGTCTTTTTAATCATATTTGGAAATAAAAAGGAGCTAAAAAAGATAGAGGTGAATACATTTGTTTGATCTTACGGGCAGTGCCTATCAAAAACTCTTAGGGGTTATAAAGAAGGACAAGGTAACAGATGATGAAGATTTATATTTACGGGTTAGTATGGGAATTGGCTGAGGTGGCCCTAAGCTAAATCTGTCTCTGGAAGAGCGGAAATTAAAGAATGACGAAATATATGATTTTCAAGAAGTTAAAATCCTAATCCATGAAAAAGATTTGGTCTATTTTAATAATACCAAGCTTGATTATATAATGGACCCTCTTGGGAAAGGCCGTTTTCAGCTTCTCAAAATATAAAAAGCGGAATTTTCACTTGAAAATTCTGCTTTTTATATTTTATATATTGAAAATCGGAAGATAAATGGTGAAAGTTGTTTGGTGTCCTTCATTACTTTCTACGTGTATTGCTCCCTCATATGACTCAATAATTTTTTTACAAATATATAGACCGATTCCCGTTCCTTCCTCCTTTGAAGAATAATAAGGAATAAACAAGTTATTCATTGTTTCGCTTGATATCCCTCCACCGCTATCGGTAATTTTAATTGTAGCAATTTCGGATTCAATATGTGTTGAAATATGAATTTCCTCGATTTACCCCGCAGTTTTCTTCAATTGCCTCAATTGCATTATTTAGAATATTTATTAAAACTTGTTTTAGTTGGCTTTCTGGAATCCTTAAGCAGACTGGTTCACTGGATAGGGTTGTCGTAAGTTGAATTTGTTTAAGAAATATTTCACTCTCGTATAAGAGTTCCAGATCCTTAACCACCTTGTTGAGGGAAATATAATTAATAGAATGTGACTGCGATTTAGTCCCCTGTAAATAGTCATAGATAAGGTGATGGAGCCGATTTAATTCTGAAAGTGCAACCTCTGCGTATTGCTCTTTTCCAATCTCTTTTAAATATGGTTGTATAAGTTGTAAAAATCCTTTTATTGTGGTTAAAGGATTTCTTATCTCATGTACAATTTCAGCACTCGTTTGTTCGATATTATTTTCGGGATTCATATTTACAATAACAATTGGTTCTTTACCTTTTATCTCAAAAATCATGCAAAGGATCACCCACTTTTATAAATTTATACATTATATTCAGCAAAAGCCTATATATTTCTACAAATATTTTAATAATGAAAAATAACTGATCTGAGTTTATTAAGGGGAAAATCATGGAATCGACGGGTATGGATAATGAACCATAAAAAAAGCTTTAAAAGAACGAAACGTTCCTTTAAAGCCATTTGATTTTTGGTTCGGTTTTGTTCAGAATTCGTTTAATGTTCGAACGATGACGGTAAATAACGAAGGTTGTAAGGATCGTAACAATGATAATAAGAGGAATATCCCAATTGTTTATAATCCCGCGTACAATTGCGTATGTAATAGCAGAGAGCCCAGCAATAATAGAAGAAAGCGATACATATTTAGTAGAATATAAACTAATAAAAAACACAATTATTACAATTAGAAACATAAGCGGAGCATAGAATAACACTACGCCACCTGATGTGGCCACTGCTTTTCCACCCCGAAACCCGGCAAAAACAGGATACATATGTCCAATTACTGAAATCATTCCTGAAAGCAAGGGATTTATATCAAGATGAAAAAGAACAGGTAAGGATGCTGCTAGAGTCCCTTTTAAAATGTCGGCAATCGTTACAGCAAGCCCAGCTTTTACACCGAGAGTACGAAAAGTATTTGTCCCCCCTAAATTACCGCTTCCATGTTCACGAATATCTGTTTTATAAAAAACCTTCCCAATAATTAATCCAGAAGGAATTGATCCTAGCAAATATGCGAGAATCAACGTTGCTATTGTTTCAATCATTTCATTTTCCCCTTCTTTTAATATCCAGTTCTTTTATTTTACCATGGATTTTTGAAAACACCACCCCTGCTTGTAATGAATAGTAGAGGGGTTAAAGAGATATTTTCCTTAGAGGCAAGAAGTATCTTTCTGTCTAAAATAGGAACAAATGAGGTCAAATTTATGGCAAATGTATGGAGAATTTGAAAAAGGTTTGATTGTTGATTGAATGGTTTTCTTTATCAAAATATAATTTAGGTAACAAATAATTTAGAAAATATGAGTTTACAACCGGCCTATCGACATCGTCAATGGTCGGTTTTATTACCTATCGAAATTGGGCCAAAAGGGTGTGAAAGCAATGGAAAAAAATATAAAGGGAAGTTGTCAAGATGTGAAAGTTCTGTATGTAGAAGATGATAAATTTTCCCGAGAAAAAATGTTGCGCATCCTGGAGCGGCGATTTGCTAATGTTCTTCTTGCTGAAAGCGGTGATGAAGGGTATATGCTTTATAAACAAAATCATCCAAATATCATCATTGCTGATATAAAATTAGACAAAATGAACAGTTTAGAAATGATTGAAAAAATTCGCCAACAGGATGATCAAGTACAAATTATTGTTACAACTGCTAACGAAGATAGTGAGTTATTACTACAATTGATCGAAAATAATATTAATCATTTTATTTTGAAGCCTATAGACTTAGAGAAATTCCTTCTGTCGATACAAAAATCTGTGGTTCATATCGAACTCGAGAGAAAACTTGAAAAACAAAGGGAATTAAATAGCTTTTTAATGAATTTTCAGGATAATCTTATTTTTGTTGTTGAAAATGAAAAGATAATAGAGTCTAATCGTGCCTTTGCTGCTTTTACAGATTTCAATTCTGCTCAATCTCCTGATACTTCAACTTTGTTAACACTTTTTGTGAATGAAGCTAATTATTTTTTTCCAAAAAAACCTGAAAAATGGCTAGAGGAGTTATTCGCCGAACATAATGGAATGGCTAAAGTCAAATGGAAAGCGGCTAACGGAAAAGAAGGGATCTTTTTAATTAAAGCAACCATTATTCTTGAGGAAAAACAGTATTTATTTGTTTGTACAGATATAACAAATTTAGAGGTGGAGTACAGAAAAAATGAGCTCTTAGTCAACCTTGATCCCATGACAAGAACATACAATCGACTTAAATTTTCAAATATTTTAACACATGAAATAGAAAGTGCTGAAGCTACCCATTTTCCATTTTCGATTATTTTGCTTGATATAGATGACTTTCAACGTATAAATGAAAAATTTGGCTATCATATAGGTGATGAGGTGTTGAGTACTTTAGCAACTATCGTTCAACAACTCATTGGAGAGAGTGTTGTATTTGCACGTTGGGCAGGGAAAGAGTTTATTTTGCTAATTCCAAATGTTAATCAGCAAACTGCTGTTGATTTAGCTGAATCTATTCGAACACTCATTTCAGAGTTTCAATTTCAGAGTGTTGGTTCAATTACATGCAGCTTTGGAGTTACTGAATTTTCACAGGGTAAGTCGAAAAATCAGTTGTTGAGAGAAGTTGATCAAGCTCTTCTATTTTCAAAATGGAAAGGAAAAAATTGTGTAAACATTTTTCAAGAACAGGAAAATGAGAACAAAGTAGGTGTTTTAGGTGTATAAAGAGTTTATCATCTTTTTAATCCTCCTAGTTTTCATCGTCTTTATTATCGTCAGACGTTTTCATAATAAACTAAAACGACTTGAAGAGAATTATCAATGCCTTGATAAAAATTTCCATTTAGAAAAAAATTTAACTATCGAATTAGAGAAACGGATAGAAGAGGAAGTAAACAAAAACAAGCAAAAGGATCATATGCTTGTACAGCAATCGAGGCTTGCATCTATGGGTGAAATGATGGCGAGTATCGGACATCAATGGCGTCAGCCGTTAAATAACCTTTCGCTGCTTATTCAGGATGTTAGTGAGGCTCAGGAATTTGAAGAGTTAAATGACCAATATATTAACAGATTTACAAACGAAAGCATGGTCTTAATAAAACACATGTCAAGAACAATTAATGATTTTCGTAAATTTTATTTGCCAAATAAGGAGAAAGCAGTATTTTCTTTATCGGAATCCATTGAAGACGCATTATCAATTTTTTCATTAAGCCTTAAGAATCATAATATTCATGTCCAATTCGAGTATAGGGGGCAGCAAAGAGTTTATGGATTTCAAAATGAATTTATCCAAGTAATATTAAATATCTTCATGAATGCAAAAGATGCTTTTGTTAATCACAATATTGAGAATCGTAAGTTGAGTATTAAAATTAACGAGGATGAATTGTTTTATATGACAGAAATTATCGACACTGGCGGGGGAATTGAATCATCCTTGCTTGATAAGATATTTGAACCTTATTTTACTACAAGACAAAACGGAACAGGTCTTGGACTATATATGACTAAAGTTATTTTAGAAAATATGCATGGCAATATTAAAGCAGAAAATACAGGAAGCGGTGCGAGATTTTTACTTTTCATTCCAAAACTAGCAGCCGCAGGCATTCCAGAATCAGCTTAGTTAAATACCAGAATCAAAAGTAGCAGCGTGGAAACGGCTGCTATTTTTGATTGTATGTTTTTTAAATGGTAAAATTAACTTAAAAGGGGTGAAAATAATGACAATTGAAAAACCATCCAGACAGGAAATTAGTGAGATATTAACAAAAGCAAAAAGAATTGCTGTTGTTGGGTTAAGTAGCAATCCTGAACGCACGTCATACCAAGTTGCAAAAGTAATGCAGGATGCGGGTTATGAAATTATTCCTGTAAATCCGGTAATTGATGAGGCCCTTGGCGTAAAGGCTGTAAAGTCCTTGAAAGATATTGAAGGTCATGTTGATATTGTGAATGTTTTCCGCCGTTCTGAACAACTTCTTGATGTAGCGAAGGAATTTCTTGAAATTGATGCTGATGTATATTGGGCACAGCTTGGTCTCGTTAATGAGGAGGCCTATAATCTTTTAAAAGAAAAAGGATATACCGTTATAATGGATCGATGTATTAAGGTTGAGTATGCAAACATGAAATAAATGACTTGATAGGACCTATTAATAGGTCCTATTTTTTTTGCCTAAAAAGGGAATTTTTATGTAATAAATTCAATAAATTATAGGACAAAATCATTTTGTTAATGAATTATCCATTTGCCAAATCAAAATAAATCGCTACAATAAAGCATAGACAGTAAATGGTCTTATGATAAAATAGAATAAAGAACGTTTGTTCTAAACTCATATTGAAATGAATTTCTTTTTTAAACAAACTTTTTATAATTTAAATACTAATTGAATTGATAGCAACGAGAATGAAGTTATCTTTTTGTAGAAAATGAAAGGGGTATTTTAGTGGCAAGAAATCAACAAGCATTTGATTACAATGATGATGCCATACAGGTACTAGAAGGGTTGGAGGCGGTTCGAAAACGACCTGGTATGTATATTGGCAGTACTGATTCACGAGGACTCCACCACCTAGTCTATGAAATAGTAGACAACGCCGTTGATGAGGCATTAGCGGGTTTTGGCGAACAAATCGTCGTAAGGATTCATAAGGATAATTCGATAAGCGTTATGGATAAAGGGCGGGGAATGCCAACTGGAATGCATAAAACGGGTAAACCAACACCAGAAGTTATTTTAACGGTCCTGCATGCCGGCGGTAAATTTGGTCAAGGCGGCTATAAGACAAGTGGCGGGTTGCATGGAGTTGGTGCATCTGTTGTAAATGCATTATCAGAATGGTTAGTCGTGACCATTAAAAGAGATGGATTTACGTATGAACAGCGATTTGAAAATGGTGGAACTCCAGTAACTACGCTTGAAAAAGTCGGAAAAACCAACCAAAGCGGAACAACACTTCACTTTAAGCCAGATCCAGCTATTTTCTCGACAACTACTTATAATTTTGAAACTCTAAGTGAAAGGTTGAGAGAATCTGCATTTTTGTTAAAAGGTCTAAAAATAGAAATTATTGATGAGCGAAATGATTTCCATGAGGTATATCATTACGAAAACGGGATCGAAGCTTTTGTTCAATATCTAAATGAAGAGAAAGATTCCCTTCATCCTGTGGTAAGTTTTGAAGGTATTCAAAACGGTATTGAAGTTGAATTTGCCTTTCAGTTTAATGATGGTTATTCAGAAAATGTACTTTCCTTTGTCAACAATGTCCGAACGAAGGATGGAGGTACACATGAAGCAGGATCGAAAACAGCAATGACAAGGGTGTTTAATGATTATGCACGGAAAATTTCCTTGTTAAAGGAAAAAGATAAAAACCTTGATGGTGCGGATATTCGTGAAGGCTTATCTGCTGTTATTTCTGTAAGAATCCCAGAAGAATTGCTCCAATTCGAAGGGCAAACAAAGAGTAAATTAGGAACAAGTGAAGCGCGTTCGGCGGTTGATGCCGTTGTTTCGGAACATTTAACCTATTTTCTTGAAGAAAATCCAGATATCAGTTCACTCTTGATTAAAAAGTCTATTAAAGCCTACCAGGCACGTGAAGCTGCCCGTAAAGCGCGCGAGGATGCAAGAAGCGGCAAAAAGCGAAAAAAGGGTGAAACCTCTCTTTCGGGTAAACTTACTCCAGCACAATCAAGAAATCCACAAAAGAATGAATTGTATTTAGTAGAAGGAGACTCTGCGGGGGGATCTGCAAAGCAAGGCCGTGATAGACGGTTTCAGGCAATTCTTCCATTAAGAGGTAAAGTAATCAATACAGAAAAAGCAAAACTGCAGGATATTTTTAAAAACGAAGAAATAAATACGATTATTTATGCAATTGGAGCAGGAGTTGGCACGGATTTCTCTTTAGAAGATGTGAATTACGATAAAATTATCATTATGACCGATGCTGATACCGATGGTGCCCACATTCAAGTCTTGTTATTAACATTTTTCTACCGTTATATGAAGCCTCTTGTAGAAACAGGAAAAATCTTTATCGCATTGCCTCCTCTTTATAAAGTTAGCAAAGGTACTGGTAAAAAAGAGATTATCGAATATGCATGGAATGAAGATGAACTTCAGGATGCGCTAAAAAAGGTTGGCCGAGGTTATATAATCCAGCGCTATAAAGGTCTTGGTGAAATGAATGCGGACCAGCTTTGGGAAACGACCATGGACCCTGAAACCAGGACGTTGATCCGAGTTAAAATTGATGATGTTGCAAGAGCGGAGCGAAGGGTAACTACCTTGATGGGTGATAAGGTAGAACCACGTCGTAAATGGATTGAGGCCAATGTAGCCTTTGGATTGGAAGAAGACGATACAATCCTTGAAAATGAAAATATTACCGTCTCAGAGGGGGAATCTAGTCAATGAGCAGTATTGAAAAATTCCGTGACCTGCCCCTTGAAGATGTAATTGGAGACCGTTTTGGAAGGTATAGTAAATATATTATTCAAGAGCGTGCACTCCCGGATGCGCGTGATGGGTTAAAGCCAGTTCAGCGAAGAATTTTATTCGCAATGCACGTTGATGGAAATACACATGAAAAAGGATTTAGAAAATCAGCAAAAACTGTTGGTAATGTTATTGGTAATTACCATCCACATGGAGATTCTTCGGTTTATGAAGCGATGGTCAGGATGAGCCAGGATTGGAAGGTTCGGAATGTTCTTGTCGAAATGCATGGAAACAATGGTAGTATGGATGGGGACCCGCCTGCAGCAATGCGTTATACTGAAGCTCGGATCTCCCCCATTGCCGCTGAACTGCTGCGAGATCTTGATAAAGAAACAGTAGACTTTATACCAAACTTTGATGACACTGCAATGGAACCAACAGTATTTCCAGCTATGTTCCCGAATCTGCTTGTGAATGGTTCTACAGGGATTTCCGCTGGATATGCTACCGATATCCCGCCACATCATCTTGGTGAGGTAATTGACGGTGTGATCTTGAAACTGGAAAAGCCTGATATTACTGTTGATGAGCTTATGACAGTGTTAAAAGGCCCGGACTTTCCAACCGGCGGAATCATACAAGGGATAGATGGGATTAAAAAAGCATATGAAACAGGTAAGGGAAAAATCATCATTCGCAGTAAAACAGAATTTGAAGAGCTTCGTGGTAATAAGCAACAAATTGTTGTAACAGAAATTCCTTATGAAGTCAATAAAGCAAATCTAGTAAAAAAGATGGACGAACTTCGTATCGACCGTAAAGTTGAGGGAATCTCAGAGGTACGAGATGAAACGGATCGTACAGGTTTAAGGATTGTCATTGAATTAAAAAAAGATGCCGATGCAGAAGGCGTGCTTAATTATCTTTATAAAAATACTGATCTTCAAGTTCCATATAGCTTTAATATGGTGGCTATTTATAATAAACGGCCAAAAACTATGGGTATTAGGGAACTGCTCGATGCTTATATTGGACATCAGAAAGAAGTTGTAACAAGGAGAACTCAATTTGACCTTCGAAAGGCAACAGAACGTCAACATATTGTTGAAGGATTGATGAAGGCTCTTTCCATTCTTGATGAAGTGATTGCAACGATCCGAGCTTCAAAGGATAAGCGGGATGCAAAAGATAATTTAATAGAAAAATATGACTTTACCGAACCACAAGCAGAAGCAATTGTTTCCTTACAACTGTATCGGTTAACCAATACTGATATCACTGCTTTAAGAAATGAAGCGGAAGAGTTAGAGAAAAAAATAGAAGAATGGACCTCCATTTTAAATAGTGAGAAAAAACTTTTATCCGTTATCAAAAAAGAATTAAAAGAAGTGAAAAAACGGTTTGCTGATGACCGACGTTCAAAAATTGAAGCGGAAATTGAAGAATTGAAAATCAACCTTGAAGTAATGATTCCGAGTGAGGACGTGATCGTAACTGTTACAAAAGAAGGCTATGTGAAGCGGACAAGTCAACGGTCATTTGCTGCCTCGAATGGCCAAGATTTTGGAATGAAGGATTCAGATCGTTTAATATCTCAATTGGATTTAAATACAAAAGATGTTGTGCTTCTATTTACAAACAAGGGAAATTACTTGTATTGTCCTGTACATGAGCTTCCAGATATTCGCTGGAAGGATATTGGGCAGCATGTTACTAACCTAATTCCAATTGATCGTGACGAGGATATTATTCAAGTATTGGGTATAAAAGATTTTGAGATGGATGCATATCTGGTCTTTGTCACTCGTAATGGGATGGTGAAGAAAACAGAACTTAAGCATTACAAAGCTCAGCGATATTCAAAACCATTGGTCGGTATTAATTTGAAAGATGATGATCAGGTTATTGATGTTCACCTTACGGATGGGACAAAAGACGTTTTCTTAATATCTCATTTCGGTTACGCTCTATGGTTCAATGAAGAAGAAATAAGTCTCGTTGGAGCCCGTGCTGCTGGTGTTAAAGGGATAAACCTCAAGGAAGGCGATTTTGTTGTCGGCGGTAAAGTGTTAGCCTCTGAACTAAAACAGTCGATCGTCATTGCAACCCAACGTGGTTCAGTTAAAAAAATGAAATTAAAAGAATTTGAAAAAGCTTCCAGAGCAAAACGTGGAGTTGTTATTCTTCGAGAGCTGAAAGCAAATCCGCATCGGGTCATTGGGTTTATCCTTGCTGTAGAACGCGATGTGGTATATTTGCAGACAGAAAAAGGGATAATAGAAAGTTTGGTTGTTACGGACCTAAAAAATAGTGATCGCTACTCAAATGGATCGTTCATCCTAGATGAGGATGATAGCGGTAAAATAACAAATATCTGGAAAGTTGAAGCTCCTCCTGAATTTTCAACACTAAATTAATATAATTTAAAAACTGGACTAATTCTAAAATAAATTAGTCCAGTTTTTTTGTATAAATAGAGAAAAGAGTGTAAAAGTATAATAAAAAGTACCAGGCAGTTTTCATCTTTTTTCCACCATTGGGCATAATAAAAAAACTAATCCGAGGAGGGAAAAGAATGAAGAAAAAACTGCTTCTCGTATTTATTTTATTATTGGCCTTATGCTTTACAGTGAAAATCAATGTTCAAGCCACAATTAGCAATGGAAAGAATGTAACCATTACAAAGAATACTGAGGATATTACGGGTGATGGTAAAGAGGATAGTATCGTCTTAACAGGTTTCAAAATGGCAACTGAAAAATATAGAAACTTAGTAATACAAATTACGTCTTCAAAAAAGGCACACACAATGATTCATTTACCTGATGGTTACAATCCAATTCTTCAATATATGGATGTCAATCACGATGGTATAAAGGATATCTTTGGAAGTGTACGTGACAGCAAGAGTGGGGAAATGGAGCACCAGGTTGTATACACGGTAAAGAATTTATTACCGTCAAATATTAATCTACCGGATCCACTAATACTTGAAAGCCATTTTTTAAATGGATATAAGGCAAAAGTAAATATAAAAACAACTGGTAATAACTATATATTTGATTTAAAGAACCGAAAAAAATATTATGAAAAATTGGGTGTTTTTTATAACGGAAAGTTAAATGAGCCTACAGAACTCATGGTACATGACTATAACAGTCTAAAACCGGTTAAATTGGGGATCAAATGGGTTTGAAAGGAACACAAAAAATAACTGGGGTTACAGAGTCTGACACCATAGGGTATGTGGAATCAACTTGGATTTTAGATCACTTGGAGTGGAAATTAGTGAATGTTGTGGTTTTGAAAAAAAATTAATCAACAAAAAGATTAGTTGTATTGATTTAGGCAAAAAACAAAGGTGATTGTGTTTTTTGCTTAAATCAATAATTTATCAGGAACATTCAAACTAAAAATTAGAATTGAAAAGGATAAAGAATAAATCCTTATAATAATGTTATGTTAACTAATATATTTTTAACTCAATATCCAGAGTTGATCATGATACGTTTAATAAGTATCATGATTTATTGAATAATCAAATCGTCGAGAAAACATTTGGATCTATGAAAAGATTACTGCTTAAAAACAATTCTTATTAAACAGAATCTCTACGTGAGTAAAATTTTTCAAATAGAATCTTAAATTTTAAATCAACAATAAAACTGAAAAAAATTTATTAAATCTCATTATCTTAAGTATACTTACTTTGTGAGACAGTTTTTGTTTATTTTCTTTAACTTCCTAGAATATATATTATGTCTACTAGAAAAATGGTACAAATTAAACCACCTTTGACAGCTGATCAAATTTTGGAATGGACACAATAATCCTAAATATGTTGGGCCTTTTGTGTCCATTTATTAATTTTACTGTTGTTTACTCCTTTTGCCATAAATACTTCATCATTCAAATTTAATAAACTCATTATGCAAGTTGAATTTACTTCAAATGGTAAACCGATTAGATTTTAAAAAATATTGTTTTACCATACAGTTATGGCTTCACCAATACGCAGCATTGCCGCCTCAAAACCGTCATTTTCATCTACTTCTAATGGGACCACCAACTCCACACAATTTTCAAATGTTATTTTGATTTTACGATCGTCTGTAACCTCTGATTTTTCTACTATTTTATTAATTAAGGAACATAAAATATCCCTATAACCAGCTGTATTTCTTTTATAGCGTTGTCCATTTACTACTGCCATAGGCAAATTATATGTCGTTAAAATTCCGCTGCCTCTTTCTCCTTCGAATAGAAATTGAATGTAGTCCCTTATAAACATAACTCCACTAATTTCGTGGCTTTCCAAGCTGTCAATATTCATCGTAAAGCACCATTATTCCCTTTTTGTTATTTTCCCTATGTGTATGTTGTTTAATAAAATTATAAAGGTTTGTACGGAACAAGAGAATAATATCACCGATTTGTTTACAAAATTGTCACAAATTATATTTGATTTTTCAGATATATTTGCAGTAAAAAACCTCTCTCGCATTTTCCAGCGAAAGAGGGTTCCATCTTCTCTATCTAAATTATTATTTTGCTACTTTTCTAATAATGTAATGTGTAGCAGATGTTATACCAATGCCATTTTGTTGGGAATCTTCCCAGACCTTGAAACATGCGTCTGCAACGTGAGCATCAGTAACTGGAATTGTAATGAAACGTTTTCCGTCAATTTCTTGTTCATAGCCAAATGGTATACTATTTAAATTAGGATCTTCAACATATATGGACGCATAAATGGTGTTCTCATATTTTGGAGAATTCTCTGCAATTAAATAATATTCTCCATTTGTTTCAACTTTGTTTGTTAGTGGAATGGTTAACCAGCCGTGTTCACCTGAAGTAATATGCGTGATGGCTCGTTCCCATAATTCTGCTAGTGGTCTATCATAAGTCATCTGTGTTGTCATATTATACATGTAACCTCCAACATATTCTTTACTTTTCCATACTAACATGCCTTGTATATTAAAAGCACTCACTCTTTATCGATAAATCTTGGATCCATTCTTAATAAATTCCTCGGACTTTTCCTTCATTCCATCTTCAATTAGGACCTCTTCACTTTTTTCTTTTATTAAAGAATTTTCTCTGATGTCATGAGAAATTCTCATAGAACAAAACTTTGGACCGCACATCGAACAAAAATGCGCTGTTTTAGCTCCTTCAGCTGGAAGCGTTTCGTCATGGTACTCCCTTGCCCTTTCTGGATCTAATGAAAGATTGAATTGGTCTTCCCACCTAAACTCAAATCGAGCTTTTGATAACGCATTGTCCCTAATTTGAGCACCGGGATGCCCTTTTGCCAAATCTGCCGCATGTGCTGCAATTTTATAGGTGATTACACCCTCACGTACATCCTCTTTATTAGGAAGCCCTAAATGTTCCTTTGGGGTTACATAGCATAACATGGCTGTTCCGAACCAACCAATCATTGCTGCGCCAATCGCTGAGGTAATATGATCATACCCAGGAGCAATATCTGTTGTTAAAGGTCCCAATGTATAAAATGGCGCTTCTTTACAAATTTCTAATTGCTTATCCATGTTTTCTTTAATCTTATGCATCGGAACGTGGCCGGGGCCTTCAATCATGACTTGAACATCGTGTTTCCAGGCAATTTCAGTTAGTTCTCCCAGTGTCTCAAGTTCAGCAAACTGCGCTTCATCGTTTGCATCTGCAATACTACCCGGGCGCAGCCCATCACCAAGTGAAACGGAAATGTCGTATTGCTTTAATATCTTACAAATATCTTCAAAATGAGTATAGAGGAAACTTTCCTGATGGTGTGCCAAACACCACTGAGCCATAATTGAGCCACCGCGGGAAACAATCCCTGTTGTCCTTTTTGCAGTTAATGGTACATACCGTAATAAAACACCAGCATGGATTGTAAAATAATCGACACCCTGCTCTGCCTGCTCAATTAATGTATCACGGTAAACTTCCCATGTTAAATCCTCTGCAATACCATTCACCTTTTCTAATGCTTGGTAAATAGGTACAGTTCCCACCGGTACAGGTGAATTACGGATAATCCATTCACGGGTTGTATGGATGTTCTTCCCAGTTGATAAATCCATAATGGTATCTGCACCCCACCTGGTCGCCCATGTCATTTTTTCAACTTCTTGTTCAATAGAAGAACTAACAGCCGAGTTTCCAATGTTTGCATTAATTTTCACATGGAAGTTACGTCCAATAATCATTGGTTCACTTTCCGGATGATTTATATTCGCTGGAATTATGGCCCTTCCACATGCAACTTCATCCCTTACAAAATCAGGATCTAAATTTTCCCGAATGGCGATAAACTCCATTTCAGGGGTAATCATGCCTTTTTTAGCATAATGCATTTGTGTTACATTAGCCCCTACTTTTGCACAAAGCGGGGTCTTATTGATATTGGGAAACCATTCAAGATTGGCTCGCTCGTCTCCTTCGAGGTAACCATTATCTTTAGGTTTAATCTCTCTTCCTTCGTATGACTCCACATCTTCGCGTTCGAGAATCCAATTTTTCCTTAAGGTCGGAATTCCTTTTCGAATATCGATATTGAAGTTTGAATCAGTATATGGACCGCTAGTGTCATAAACTCTAATTGGAGCGTTATCTTCTTCACCAAAAGACGTAACAGTTTTACTTAATTGAATTTCACGCATTGGGACCAGGATATCTGGTCTTGAGCCTTCCATATAAACTTTTTTACTTCCTGCAAATTGTGATTTTAACTCAATGTTTACTTCTTTTTGATTTTGCATGTAACTTCCTCCTCAAATTTGATGTTTTGCGATCTGGAAGCTACAGCATAGTCCATTGTCTGGCGCTTTAGTGAAAACCAGTAATGAAAGACAATTAAAAAAGGTTCTGTGGGAACAGAACCTAATTTTTCGTCTAAAAGTAGTGACGCACAGGTAAAAACAAAACGAACGTCTTCGAAACTACTTCCCTACGCTGGTATAATCCAGATCAGGTTCAAAGGGTCAAAGAATTTAGCATTACTTTTCTCAGTCCGAGCTATCGGACTCCCCTAGTAGAGATAAACAAAATATTCTCTTTGTTGTTAACAATAACATAGTTTCCAATATTAATAAAGTTTTAAATTTCATAGATGGTTCCATTCAAGAGTGTTCTGGAATAAAATAGCACTAAATTTGATCAATTATAAAACCTTTATTACTGCCCCTCTTACTACGAATTATATTGATTTTAGAATTGACTGAACAGTAGTTTTCGCATCGCCGAAGCACATATATGTATTGTCTTTAAAAAATAGCGGGTTTTGTACTCCAGCGTAACCTGTTCTCATGGAACGTTTAAAAACAACTACATTTTGTGCTTTCCATACCTCAAGCACTGGCATTCCTGCGATCGGGCTCGTTGGGTTATCCTGTGCAGAAGGGTTTACCGTATCATTAGCCCCTATTACAAGTACTGTATCCGTTTCTGGAAAATCTTCATTAATCTCATCCATTTCCAAAACAATGTCATATGGGACTTTTGCTTCCGCTAAGAGGACATTCATATGGCCAGGCAGACGTCCTGCGACTGGATGTATCGCAAATCGAACCTTGATACCCTTGTCGCGAAGTTTATTTGTAATTTCAGCTACTGGATATTGAGCCTGAGCAACAGCCATCCCATAACCTGGAGTAATAATCACAGAATTGGATTGTTTTAGCAGCTGGGCAACTTCTTCAGGACTCATCTCACGGTATTCACCCATTTCTTCCGAATCCCCAGCACTTGCACCATCATTGCCAAAACCCCCAGCGATAACTGAAATAAATGAACGGTTCATCGCTTTGCACATAATGTAGGACAAGATAGCACCAGATGATCCAACCAAAGCGCCAGTGACAATTAATAGGTCATTTGAAAGCATAAATCCAGCTGCAGCAGCGGCCCATCCTGAGTAGGAATTTAACATAGAAATGACAACCGGCATATCTGCACCGCCTATTGAGGCCACCAAATGCCAACCAAATAGTAAGGCAATTACCGTCATTATGGCTAGGTAGATCATGGACCCACCGGCATTGACAAATAAAAACATTAGTACAATAGCTGCGATAAGCGCAAATGCGTTTAACTTGTGTTTGTGCGGTAAAGAGAGTGCTTTGGATTTAATGATCCCATGAAGCTTGCCATAAGCCACAACAGATCCAGTAAAGGTTATTGCCCCTATAAATACTCCCAGGAAGATTTCTATCAATTCGATATTTAATAACGTGGAACTTACTTGTGAGTGGACATTTGTGAATATTTTAATAAAACTGTTGTAACCAACCAATAAAGCTGCCAAGCCAACAAAGCTGTGCAGGCTTGCTACTAGTTCTGGCATTTCAGTCATTTCTACCTTTAATGCCAAACGTACTCCAATTAGGCCGCCGATTAACATTGCAACCAAAATAAAGACAATACTTTGAACATTAACACTTAGAATGGTAACAATTAAGGCAATAGCCATTCCAAAGATTCCAAACTTGTTACCTTTTCTCGCCGTTTCTTGTTTAGATAAACCGGCTAAACTTAAAATAAACAAAATGGCTGCAACAATGTATGCTGCTGTAACTAAACCATTAGACATGTCGTCACCCCTACTCTTTGTTAAACATTTTTAACATACGCTGGGTTACAGTAAAGCCTCCGACAATATTTATACTTGCGATTAAGATTCCAATAAAAGATAATATTTTCACTGCAGGTATTGGACTGCTGACTTGTAACAATGCACCTAGCAGGATAATACCAGAAATAGCATTCGTAACCGACATTAATGGTGTATGCAAAGAATGGGTTACATTCCAAACGACATAATAGCCTACGACACATGCAAGGGCAAAAACGGTAAAGTGGGATAAAAATTCTGGAGGTGATACATGACCGATCCACCCGAACAGAATAATCGCTGCGACTCCGATCACATATTTTAATTTTGAAGGCTCTTTTTGTACTTTTATTGGTGTCTCTGTTTCCTCCGCTTCTTTCTTTGCTGGTGCAGCAGATACACTTATTGCTGGCGGCGGAAAGGTTATTTTTCCTTGATGAATGATACTCATGTTTCGCAATATGACATCTTCAAAATCAATCGTAATGTTTCCATCCTTTTCTTTGCAAAGTAATTTCGTTAAATTCACCAAATTAGTTGAATACATTTCAGAAGATTGAGTTGGCAATCGGCCTGGAAGGTCATGATAGCCGATTACTTTAACCCCGAAATCCGTGATAAACAATTCACCTGGTACTGTATACTCGCAGTTACCGCCTGTAGAGGCAGCCATATCAACGATTACTGAGCCTGGCTTCATACTGTCTACCATGGCTTTGGAGATTAACTTAGGTGCTGGTTTCCCAGGTATAAGAGCAGTAGTAATAATGATGTCTACCTCTTTTGCTTGTTCAGCAAATAACTCCATTTCCGCTTTTATAAACTCAGCAGACATGACCTTTGCATAGCCGCCCGAAGTAGAACCATCTTGATCATCACTAAAGTTTAGTTTTAAAAATTCCCCACCCATAGATTGTATTTGTTCTGCTACTTCAAGCCGAGTGTCAAATGCTCGAACAATCGCACCAAGGGATTTGCTTGTACCAATAGCAGCTAAGCCTGCCACTCCTGCCCCAATGACTAAAACCTTTGCTGGTGGTACTTTACCAGCAGCTGTAATCTGTCCGGTAAAAAAACGTCCGAAATGATGAGCAGCTTCCACAACAGCTCGGTATCCGCCAATATTAGCCATTGAAGATAGTGCATCCATTGACTGGGCACGGGATATTCTCGGGACCATATCCATTGCCAATACATTTATATTTTTGTTGGAAAGTCTATTAACCAAATTAGCATTCTGTGCTGGATATAAGAAACTTACTAACGTTGCCCCATCTTTTATTTTTGAAATCTCTTCCTTATCTGGGGGATTCACTTTGTAGATTAAATCAGCTTGCCAAATTTCATCTGCTTTTACAATAACAGCACCAGATACGATATATTGTTGATCGATAAAACTTGCTAGTTCCCCCGCACCGGACTCCACTAAAACATCAAAACCCAGTTTTTTTAATTGTTCTACGGTCTTGGGTGTAGAAGCTACTCGAGTTTCACCAGGAACATTTTCTTTAGGTATTCCTATTCTCATTTTATATACTCCTTCCAGCTTCAAAAGCCATTAATATTTTTCTATTGAATTATATCCACAAGGTAGAAAAAAAGTACTAATAAATTTGTGAATTTAATCACATATCCATGTTCCAAAAGAGGTAATTGGTTAATTATTCCATCTAATTTCAGTGTACAGCAACAGATCTTTTATAGCAATTTTATGTAATTGATGTAAAAAAATGTACAAGTCAAACGAAAAAGATAGTAAAGTTCACATTTTTTCATCTTATTAAAATAGCCCTTTCCACACTTTCAATGGGTCTAAAAAAGTAAAACATCAAATATTTTATTATGAAATGAGGAAGTTCTGAAAAGCTAGGGCTAGTCTTACTTTTTGGGAAAATTTTATTCTGAGGAGATGGCTAAGATGGTTTTAGTTCATTTTTTAGAAAACAATTCGATCGTGTTAAGCCAATTGTTAAAAAATATTCCATCGGTTGATGAAAATATTAGAATCAAAGGAAAAAAAGGAAAAGTGTTAAACGTAAAGAAGGTCGATGATACGGTCATTCATGTTCATGTTGTTTTTGAAAAAGTAACTAAAAACCA
Source organism: Neobacillus sp. PS3-12 (assembly GCF_030915385.1). GTDB lineage: Bacteria > Bacillota > Bacilli > Bacillales > Cytobacillaceae > JAEVLT01. The sequence continues at coordinate 5,425,298 of NZ_CP133268.1, forward strand.
GCCAATTGTAAAAGATGTCAAAAAGAAAAGATAATCTTAAAGTGAAAAAAGAGCCTCTACGGTTATGTAGAGGCTCTTGGTACGAATGCAATTTATGCTTCGAAAAGATTATTTTTTGAAAATAGTAGAAACCACTTGGTCATATGACATACTACTATCAACTGCATAAACCCCTGGGCGTAAGCTGTTTTCGAGACCTTTACCTTCTATGTCCTTAGAAAAGTTAAACGCATTAGGTACAATTTTTGCAGACTCAAGCATTCTGCCAACATCAATGCTGGTCATTCCATCTGCTACATTAATTATAACGCGGGTCACTGTACCGTTTGATTTATTGTCTTTAGTCGATCCTTTTTGTGCCGAGGATTTAGCATTGTTTAGATTTTTATTATATTCAGCTTTTGTTTGAACAATATAACCGGCTGAGACAAGCTTATTTTTCATTTCCTTTTCGGAAGGCTGAACATTTATGCTTGCTGTATTCACACTATTTTTAGCAGATGACGCTTTTGGTGCATCACTTTTATTTGTAAAATAAACTACACCACTAATACTTGTTGCAAGAAAAAGGCCAGCTGCAAAGCTGCTCAATAAGTTAAATCTCATGGGCAACATTTCCCCTTCCAGCCTTTAATGATTGATAGGGAGCTAGCAGTCTTTCAATTTCAATTTCAGTAACTTGTTTTTTTTCTGCGATACTCTCAATCGAATAATTACGTTTATATAAATCTAGTACTTCACGTATGAAAGATAACTCTTTTGAGGATAATTGAATCCCTGCTTCCTTCATTACGATTTCCATTTCAAGCTCGATATTCCGAATAGAATCCTGGATGTTATTGATTTCCTGCATAATCGAAATATGAGACATATCAATCCGCTTATGCTGTGCTCTTGAAGCTTGAAAAGTTTTGGAAATCGATAGGATGAGCAACAAAGCTGATACGCCAAATAAACCTGCTAATGTCCATTCCATTTAAAATTTTTCACTCCTTAGAATAGAAATTTCCAAGTTCTTATTATACAACTAAACGACAAATTTTTCGTGTTTTTTCTAAAAATACGTCAAAAGTCGTATGGATTTGACAAATAGCGGAAAGGTTTTTTGTTTTATGCTTTGTTGCTCTTTTTTTGAGGATAAAAGAATGGTGAATTTTTGTGGTGTTTAGAAGTGTGTGGTGGCAAGTTACCAGCTGCTGTTATAAATTAAATGATAGGTGTTAAAATCATAGGTTTCAAGAATGTCAGCAGCTATATTTTTAGTTTGTTCAACATCCATGTAGTAAAAACGGTCGTATTCAATACTTCCAAAGTAAAAGCCTGATATTGTTGGTAAGACTTTATACCCGTTTTCATTGGTAAGAACCTCTTGACAACAATTATAAAGGTCCTTGACTTGTTCTCTGGAAACTTCATATGGCATACAATTATCCTGGCCGTTTTGTACGTTTTTGACAAACCAATTATGGATTTGATTTGCTTTTCGCCAATAAGCCAGTTCAATGGCTAAACTGGGATAAGCTTGACCAAATTCTTTACATTTTACAATATGAGGTTTAAGTCTTTGATACAATTCTCGGTCTTCCTTTTTTAGTCTAGTCAGATTAGTATCGACTGTTAAAACTTCCATAAAGTTCATTCGAGTAATTTTTGGTACAGCATATAAATACATATCAAGACCCATCTTCTTCCCTTCCTTATAATTTTTTGCTGCCGGAAAATACACAGCTTGCAACTCAATCATAACAAAAAATATTCTTTAATACTCTAAATAATATTGTTAATATTTTGAATTTTACTTACCTGGAGATTTGTTTAAAAATTTTCACTAAGGGCCTTGCGTAGCAATTGTTCACTGCGATCTATATCGATTTTTACTAACTTTTTATATGCCTTTGCTTTTTCACTGTCTTTGATCTTGTAGACAATTACTTCTTTGCGTTTTGCTCCATCCACTTTTATTCTTACTTTAGTTAGAATTTCTTCTTCATCCTCCAATTCATGCAACGCTCGATATACCTCTGAATGCTGGGGTTCAAATCCCAGTGTTTTGAACTCTTTCCGTAATTCATCCAAAAGCTGTAAACCATACCAACGTCCATTTTCGATATTCGTAATGATATACAATTTTAAAAACGCCCGCTGTTTAATTAAGAAACCGGTACTCTCCCTGCTTTTTTTCTCCATGTAGGAACGCCTCCTTAATGAAATTATAGCACTTTGTGTTAAAAACACATAATATTAAGAATATTTTTAGGTAATAGACGACGAACGTACGTTCAATTAATTGCCTGCTTTTTTTTAATATCTTTTGTGTTGTGTTTTTAGCACATATTGTGATTAGATAAAAAGACTCAAAACATTTAGACTTTTCAAACATTAAAAAAGCAATCTACTTTTGTAGATTACTTTTTTAATTATTTATTTTTTTATAGCTAAATAAATGGCATCACACTTTTTGGCTAGTTCAAAATCTAATTCCGTCAAACCTTTTGCATGCCATGAAGTGATTTTTAATGTAACGAGTTTGTAGTCTATTGATATAAATGGATGATGATTCAGCTTCTCTGACAATTCTCCAACTCGTTGTACAAATTCCAGCCCGTTTAAGTATTCTACAAAACGAAATTTTCGTTCAATCCATTTTTCTTCCGTGATCCGCCAATTTGGTACAGTCGTTAGTTTTTGTTGAATTTCAGATAAGGATAGTTTCTCCATACTTTCTTTCCTCTCCCTTCAAAATTTCATATTAATAAATAGGAGTGGCATCAAAGGAGATATCAAAGTTTTTTTATTGGACTATTATTGATCGAATAGCTTGCTGTTATAGTTGAGTTTAAGGAATGTGCCACCGAACAGTATTTATCCTTTGATAATTGAATGGCACGGATTACTTTAGATTCTGGCAGATCACCTTCAAATACATAATTAACATTGATTTTTGTAAAACGTTTTGGATGATCCTCCGCCCGATTCCCGTCTACCTCAATAGAAAAGGAAGTTGGATTTAAACGCATTTTGTGAAGAATGGAAATGATATCGATACCTGTACAACCTGCAACTGCATTTAACAATAATTCTGTAGGGCGCGCACCAGTATTCTGACCACCCACTTCTTCAGCAGCATCCATTTTAATTTGATGTCCTGAAGGAGTCGTACTCGAAAAAGCCATATCTCCGTCCCAATTTATTTTTGTTAACATCGAAAAAACTCCTTTACTATATTCATTTGTTCAATTAATAGTACACTCTATATTCTTGAACTTACCATTTAATTAATATACATTTTAATGATTTTTATACAAAAAAAGGAACCAGTGGAAATACTGGTCCTTTAGTTGCCATCAATTATTTTTCAATGCCTTTTCATTAAGCTCATCCAATATTCCAAAAAGTTCAGCTAATTGTTTAATTTCATAGGTAGGCATAACTTCATTACGCTCTTTATTATGACGATTGATCCAAACGGATTTCATACCAACTTTACTTGCGCCAAGGATATCTGTCATTAGATTATCCCCAACCATAATAGCCTCGTCCTTTTCTAAAGACAATAATGATAATGCATGTTCAAAAAGTGAAGGGTCGGGCTTCCCTCTTCCGAAATCTCCAGAAATAACAATTTGATCAAAATATGGAACTAATTCTGGCGTAATGGTGAGTTTCGTATTTTGTAAATCTGGTGATCCATTTGTGAGCAGCAAAAGCTTATATTTCCCTTTTAAGGCATCAAGTGTTTCAAATGTATCTTCATAAACAAATGGGAGCTTTCTCCGTTCTTGTGGGAAACGTTCACCTAGCTCAGAACCAAATTCTGGGTCGTCTATACCTAGTGCTTTCAGTGCAGCTGTCCAGGCATCTTTTCGGTAACCAGGAACGATTTCTTTCATTTTCTTAAATTCATCCGTTTCATCCAAAAAATTTCCCCATAATCCTTCAAACGGATTAATTCCAATCATTTTTGTGAATTCAAACGTTTCGTATGACGAATATAAATTCCTTGCTTCTTCTCGAACAGCTTCCTCAAACAGAATTGGATCTACTCCATAACGTTCCTGAGCTAATTTACATGTAGCAATAAATGCATCTTTAATACTTTTTTGATCCCATAAAAGTGTGTCATCTAAATCGAAAAAAACTGCCTTTATCATTTTAAGCCCTCTTTTGTGATTTAATTTTAAATACTAGTTTAACATAATAAAAATAACATATTATGTGAAAGTTCATAATATTATATCGCATTTCAACACTAAGGAAAACCCCAATTTTACAAAGAAAAACAAGAAAATTAAAGATTTTACCAAATTTTCTAACGATTGTCACCTATGTTTCATAGAATAAGAACTTCCTTTTCTATTTTTTTTGTATAATTAATATAGTAGAGTTGACGGATGCATTGACTCCATTAAATTTTTACATATGGAAAGGAGAATTCGATGGATAGCAAAGTTACCGGTAAAGAATTAATGGAAGCTTTAATTGTCATCACACCTTGGATTGCTGATATCTTGCAGGTAGATATGGGTTTTGCTGTCACAGATAAAGAAAAGTTTATTATTCAAAAAGATGGTAAAACAGTTAAATTAAATATTTCTCCTGGTGACCCAGTAAATCCCAAGTCGGCTATGGCTGAGGCAATGAAGACAAAAAAATATGCATCGAAAAATATGAATAACGGAAGAAATAACTTCAATTAACAATACAGTTATTAGTCAGCTTGAAAAAGCCAAAGAAATTAATTCTAGAATGGAAAAATTCGAGCAAATATCATCGCTTTTATTTGATCTGGCAATTAAGTTGTAGTTCTTTTCATTTTGAATTATAACCCGCAGAATGTTTTTGCGGGTTTTGTCATTTTTTGTTATTTAGTTACTATTTTCCTATTTTTTTTAAGAAATTTAGCTTGTCAGATTACTAGCAGGAAGGTATGATAGAATTGTTTTTTATCTATATCTACCATAAAGGAGATCGATTATGGATTCTATGACAAACGATCCCTCATATGTTCCTCGCTTAAAGCGGAAAAAGAAACGCGGACTTTTTTGGCGGGTCTTTTGGAGCATTTTGATGGTCCTGCTTTTAGTTGGGGGAGGATGGTTATACGGTACTGATCAAGGTCTGCAATTCCGAAGAGAGCTTGTGGGTTCGGTTCTTGCAACACAGCATGGACAATACGTAAAATATGTTCGCTTTTTACTTTCAAAGTCAGATTATGATCAAGTATATAATGCTTGGGCACACCCTAAAGTTGAACAATCACAAATAACCAAAGAGAAAAATAACTCGGAAAAATCGAAGCAAAATACTGCGGAAGCAGCCGGACTAAAGTCTTTTTCGGATTCTATTGTTGTTGATAAAGTAAATACAGCAAATTATACAGCTAAAATTTTAGTGATTCCTGACCCTACAACCATACATGTTGTAACAACACAGCTTACAAATAAAGGACAACCCCTCTCAGATCTAATTAAACAAAATCATGGAGTTGCCGGGATCAATGGTGGAGGCTTTCTTGATCCAAGCGGTAATGGTTCTGGAGGTCAGATGTTAGGCATTGTAATCAGCAATGGCCAGATCATTTCAACACCTGGAGGTAATAACGTTAAGGCACTTGTCGGTGCATTCCGAAAAGATGGTGAATTTATTACTGGAAGTTATTCAGCAAGTGAATTATTAAATCTTGATGTAACAGAAGCAATTAGTTTTGGACCCCAACTTATTGTTAATGGGAAAAATTTAGTCACACCAGCAGTATCTGGTGCATGGGGCTGGGCACCGCGAACAGTCATTGGACAAACCAGAAATGGCCGTGTCGTGATGATCATTACGGATGGCCGTTTCTATTGGGATAAAACGCACCGTGGCGCATCTATGGGAGATATGGCCAGTCTTTTACAAAAATATGACGTAGTCAATGCAATTGCAATGGATGGTGGCGGTTCCACTACGATGATTAAAGATGATCAGCTTTTAATGAAACCTGCAACAAATACCAGTGTTGGAATGCGCTACTTACCAGATGCTTGGGTAGTAATCCCTCACTAAGCGGTTTTCTTTTAATGTTTTTCTCAATTAAAATATCAAATTAAAAAACACATCTTCTATTATCTGAGGATGTGTTTTTTTATGAATTTAAGAGGCTTTCATTTTAAAAAGATAAATAATATTAAAAAAATATTGAATTAATAATCAACATGTAGTAGTATATGGAATAACCAAATCCGAAATATTAATAATTGTCTGTGAAAAGGAGTTTGATTAACTTTTTCTTCTAGAGAGCCTGTGGCTGGTGGAAACAGGTAGAAAAATTAATCTGTCTCGCCTTGGAGACATTCTTCTGAAATAGTAGTAAGAAGAACGGATTGCAAACCGTTAATTTTGTAAAAGTAATACCTTTACTTGCCGAGGCTGTCTTCCGTGAGGAAACAGTGATTAGAGGGTGGTACCGCGATTTATTCGCCCCTCTGGTTTAGTAAGGGTATTTTTATATTTAAAGGAGGTTTTTTCGATGAAAAACAGAGTTTATTTTTTTGATACAACGTTAAGAGATGGTGAACAAACTCCAGGTGTTAATTTAAATCAAGATGAAAAAGTTGAAATTGCTTTAAGATTAGAAAGTTTAGGTATAGATGTGATTGAAGCTGGATTTGCTGCTGCCTCACCTGGGGATGCACAAGCAGTTAGGGCTGTGGCGCAAGCTGTTAAAAAACCAGTGGTTGTAAGCCTTGCTAGAGCGAACCAAGCAGATATTGATGCAGTTATTCAAGCAATCGGTGATATTGAAAATACAGGCATTCATATTTTCATCGCCACCTCCCCTCTTCACCGTGAAAAAAAATTAGGAATGACAAAAGAACAGGTTATTGCTAAAGCTGTTGAGAGCGTATCATACGCATCAAAACATTTTAAACATATTGAATTCTCTTGTGAAGACGCTACTCGGACAGAGCTCGAATTTTTAAAAGAAATTTGCGAAAAGGTTATTGAAGTAGGAGCAACCGTTCTTAACCTTCCAGATACAGTTGGATACACAACACCTGAAGAGTATTCTAATTTATTTAAATATCTTTTGGAAAATACAAAGGGAATTGAGAATGTTCGCCTTAGTTGCCATTGTCATGATGATCTTGGAATGGCGCTTAGCAACAGTATTGCAGCCATCCAAGCTGGTGCACTACAAGTTGAAGGTTGCGTAAACGGAATTGGTGAAAGAGCTGGAAACGTTTCTCTTGAGGAAGTTGCGGCCTTGCTAGAAGTACGGAAACCATATTATCAAAAAGAAACAGGAATTAACCTAAAAGAAATTGCTAAAACAAGTAAGCTTGTCAGCAGACTTACCGGTATTGCCATCCCGCCAAATAAAGCGGTAATTGGCGGTAATGCCTTTGCTCACTCTTCTGGAATTCATCAAGATGGTGTAATCAAGGATAAATCTACTTACGAAATCTTGAAGCCTGAAAGTGTTGGTTTTAATGAGACGAAATTAGTTTTAGGCAAGCTTTCCGGCAGAAATGCACTTAAAAAGCGGTACGAAGAGCTAGGATATGTCGTCAATGACGAGCAGCTAAATGAAATCTTTAAAAATTACAAAGATTTGACAGACCGAAAGAAAGAAATCTTTGACGAGGATATCATTGCTCTGTTAGAAACACAGCCTGCTAAAAGTGAGACTGCTTCATACAGCTTTAAAGATCTTAGCCTTCAAATTTTGGGGGATAACCAATATCGAGCTTTTGTCCACATTGTCGGAAGTGACCATTCAATTATCGAAGGTGAAGGCGAAGGAAATGGTCCGATCGATGCCATTTATAAAGGAATAGATTCTGCACTTAGCCTTGATGTGGAATTGATTGATTATAAAATTAACTCCATCTCCAAAGGAAAGGATTCAATTGGAGAGGTATTTGTAAAAGTCAGAGATAAGGATTCTTTAGTAAAAGGCAGAGCTATCAATGTCGATATTATTGTAGCTAGTGCCAATGCATATATAGATGCAATTAACAGATTAAAAGTTAAAAACCCAAATTACTTGAACATTTAATTGTTTAACCTCTGATTGATAGTTTTACATTACCAGCCCAAGCTTCTTTCTTTTTTTGATACAATTCTAAAAGGAGGAAGCTTGGGGAGGGATTTTACCGATGAATAAACGTTATCTTCTTCTTACAGTAATACTTCGACAGTTTCTGCGGTATTGAAAAGTTCAGAAAAAGATGAAAAACAACAAATTGCCCAAGCGCAATAAAATAATGGGACTAAAAGGCGTTCGGTACAGCATAAACAGGTGTATCGCATGTCTTTTTGTAATTTTCGTCACTTATTTGAACAACATTTCACAAATTTATCACATTTCACCATTCGACTTAATTCTACAAAGGCGTATAATAAAGGTAAGAAATAAATGGAAATAATTTTAATTCTCTTCATAGATTTGCTAAGAATGGATTACTAGTCCCTTGTACAAAATTATCTTTTAAAGGAGTAGGTAAAAATGACAGGCATTCTTTTAGTTGAAAGAGAAACAGAAACAGAGGTTGAAAATAAATATGAGTTCGTTGAATACATTGGTCTTACACATGTAATCACTAAATTGGCAAGTGGAGCACGTGATGAGGAATAATGTTTAATTGATAAAATTTTACGGCACCATCCTTAATGGATCGTGCCGTTTTTGTTTTTTATCCAATTTGCTCTTCATTGTTTTCTGTATTTAGAAATGCTCGTTTACTTGGAATTTGAGTTAATTCAGACCTTTTTAATAAATAATGTAAATGTTGAACAGGCATTGATCCATGTCCTTTGCTATCGCCGAGTGTGAATTGTATCGTTACTCCATTGTCGCGAATAACCGTAAGTGCTTCAGCAGAATTAAAGAATCCTTTAATATTTTGTGATATTTGATATTTTGTACCTTCTTCAATTGGCAATTGACTCGCTCCTTTTTTTCTTCATCTTACTAGTATTATTCCATCATATCTTTTTATACATACCTATTTTTTCTAAAGAAAACTCCCAGTTTTGTCCAAAATAAAAGCCCAGTCCACATTATTTTGTGAACTGGGCTTTTTACCTTATATTGTAATAATCTTATGTTTATTCTCTTTGAGTTATATTGAGAATGATGAATCAATCATTCACTTCTTTTTGCTTAACAAGTTTTGAGGGATTGTTGATTTTATATGGAACTGTGATCGTAAAGTTAAATTCTTCAGGGGCTTCTTTTCCTTTTGTTAATTTCTTGGTTGTTATTTTCCCATCAAATTCAAGAAAATCCCCAATTACTAATTCCAATTTTTTTAGTGTTTTACTGTGACTGCACCAAGCATACTCAATGTTAATTGGTGGTTCTTGATGAATCTGAACGTTTTCGAAAATGATAACTTCATCATTTTCTTCGGTAAAGGAATTATATGTCATTGCAAACTGTTTGATCGCTGCCGAAAAATGCACTTTCTCTGCTGGGAGTTCGAGTTTTGCAACTTTCTCTTTTTTTGCCTTTTTCGGTTCAGATTTTTTTTCCTCAACCACTTTTGCCTCTAGAGTTTTTATCTGTACCGAAACCTCTCCTTTAGGAGTCTCACTTTCTCGTTCCTTTCCTTCCTCCCACATACTCTCTTTTCCAAAGCTCGATTGCTGCATTTCTTTTAGATATGCGGGATGAATACATGTTAGATTCCCGTCTTTAAATTCAACTACAATTGTATTAAATTCATCTGTATTCCCGTAAATTTCATATCCTTTGATTTTGACAAGTTCATGAAAATCTCTTTCTTTATACCAAAATTCTTCCTTTGCAGAGGATAATCCCCATTCTTTTACCTTTTGTTTATAGTGTTCCATATCTCCGAATACTTCAAATTGGCCTATTGGAGAAATATACTTTATCATCATTTATCCACCTACACTATCACCTTATTTATATTATTTGATTATACCACGATTATAGGCGTGTATTCTCTTTAACGACGACGAAGACAAACAATAAGCGTCCATCGTGGTACGATGGACGCTTATTGAACACATTGATCCTAATATTATAATTTAACACTCCATCCAAATGGATCTTGTTTGATCCCATTTTGGATGCCAGTTAATGTATCATACAATTCCTTCGAAAGTTTGCCAATTTCCCCATTATTTACAACCATTTTTTCATCTTGATAAAAGAATTCGCCAATTGGTGAAATAACAGCAGCTGTTCCTGTTCCGAATGCTTCTTCTAATAAACCATCCCTGTATGCTTGGATAACCTCATCCATAGAGATTTTTCTTTCAGTTACTGGCACATTCCAATGCTTTAATAATTGAATAATGGAATCTCTCGTGATTCCCGCTAAAATACTGCCATTTAAAGCAGGTGTGATAACTTCACCGTTAACTTTAAAGAAAATATTCATGCTCCCAACTTCTTCGATATACTTATTTTCTCTTCCATCGAGCCATAGTACTTGAGAATATCCTACTTTGCCTGATTCTTCCTGGGCTTTCAAACTACTTGCATAGTTTCCGCCTGTCTTTGCTGTACCAGTCCCACCGACTACCGTACGTACATAATTTTTCTCTACTGCTATTTTTACAGGATTTAACCCTTCTTTATAATATGATCCCACAGGAGATAAAATGATGATAAATAAATAGTTATGAGAAGGATGAACCCCTAAATGTGGCTCAGTTGAAATTATAAATGGACGTATGTAAAGAGATGTTCCAGGTGCTGACGGAATCCAGTCCCTATCTAATTTAATTAATTGTTTAAGAGCTTCCAAGGCAAATTCCTCATCAATGTGTGGGATGCAAAGTCGGTCATTGGAGTTATTTAGCCTCTTAAAGTTCTGATCAGGTCTGAATAATAAAACCTCTTCATCTTTCGTTAAATATGCTTTCATTCCTTCAAATACGGTTTGAGCATAATGGAAAACCATGCAGGAAGGGTCTAACTGTAGTGGTTGATAAGGTACAATCCTAGGATCGTGCCATCCCTGCCCTTCTGTGTAATCCATCAAAAACATATGATCCGTAAAATATTGTCCAAATCCCAATTGATCTGCTTCAGGTATTGGTTTTCTGTTTTGATTAATAATGGTTTCAATTTGTAAATCTTTCATGACTATTTCCTCCTAAGACTATTCAAGCTTCTAGTTTCTAACATGGAAAAAAGAGTTATTATGATTAATCTACTCCACTTATTGTTAGAAGAAAAGAATTATGCATACATTTTTGTTTGAATTGTAAAATTCAAATAACTTTTCTACTAAAATTTTACCATAGTTTTTCAATAAATTAAGAAATTTTCTAAAAAACAAATAAAAAAAACTTCCCTTGTAACCAGGGAAGTCAAATTTTGAGAAGAGATTAACAATATGAAATCTTATTTTGCAATTAATGGATTGTAAAGTTCAAATGTTTTAAGTACGCCATTTTGAGTTTGTTTTAATTGATCAACATAACCGCCAATGGCATTAAGTACTTCTGCACGATTTTTTTGTTGTTGTTCAACTGCTTTCTTTAATGCTAATTCTAATTGTGCATGGGATTTAGATAGCAAATCGATTGTTGCTTTGCTTGGACTGAATGCCAATGTTTCCGCTTTATGTCCAATTTCTTCAAACTTATCTGTCCATTCAGTTAAGTTCTGTGCTCCAAAATCAAATTGTGATTTATTCAAAACTTCTTGTAAATTGGATTTCCATTCGGATGTTAATTTTTTGGATTCTTCTTCTAGTTGTGTTAGTTGATCACGAGTTGCTTGGATCCATTCTTTTTGACTTTCGAAAGCTTGTAAAGATTTTTGTTCTGCTCCATCTTGTAACGAATTAAATGTTTTAAAGCTGTTAAACCAACTATCCCAAAATACATCAATAACGTTAAGAGCTTTTTCATCTTTTTTTACTGCCATTTTAAAACCCTCCAAAGATTTTAGTTTAATTTATTAGGCCAATACACGGCCTTTGTTAAAAACTTATACAAAATAGTATAAATTTTATTAAAATGTTTTGGTGAATAGGATTATTCTTGTAGGAATTTCTATTCATCCTTATTCGACAGGAACCCTGGTGGTACAAAAAATTGACTGTACATATCAAAAAATTGTCCAAGCATTTTTTGATATTGCCCCATTGAATCAGCCCAAAGCTCTAAATAATCTTCTCCAGCAGTTGTAATGGAATAAATACGTTTTGCTGGGCCCCCTGAAGTTGTATCCCATACAGAAGTAACTAGTTCATCTTTTTCAAGCTGGCGGAGTATTCTATAGAAGTTTCCATGATCAAGTGAATCAAAACCAAATTGAGAAAGCTTTTGCATGAGTTCATAACCATGTGCATTCCAATCCTTTAATAGTAAAAGCAATACAGGAAGGACAAAGTTTTTTGGCGCTCCTACAATATTCTTTTTTGCTTCTTTATCTTCTTTAGCAGATTTTCGTTTTGAGTCCATTTCAATCACCTTCAACATATAAATTTATCTCATATATGTAATTTACACCTATATGCACTAACTGTCAACTATACAAATTACTTCATAAACAGACAAAATCAAGTAAATTCGACAATATTCCTCAAATTCCACCTTGTTTTTTGTCATTAATTGAAAGAATTGTGTGAAATTTAACGGATTTTTTAAGTTGAATAATTGTCGAAATATATTATTCTAAGATATGTGAGAATTAATAAAATTCAAATAGAACGTTAAGGAGTTGGGTTATATTGGCAGAGCAATTTTTAGATCCATTTGCAGTCTGGAAAAATGCGTATGACAAAACAGAAGCAAAATGGAATGAAGTTCTTCATGAGACTATGCAAAAGGAAGCTTTTTCCGAATGGTTAGGGCAAGTTCAAAATGCTTATTTGCAATATCAACAATTAGTACAAAAAACAACTGATAACTATTTAAAACAAGTTAATTTGCCTACGAGAGATGAAATCTCAAATGTTGCATCATTAATTATTAATTTAGAGGAAAAAGTAGAAAACCTCGATCAAAAAATTGAAGATGAATTATTAGGAAATTCCGCTTCTGCAGAAATCAATAAACTAAAAACCAGCATCAACAAACTCGATAAGAAATTAGACAGCATCCTTAAGGCTGTTCAAATTCCTTTTGAGACTGTTCCATCTTCCCGGCTGAAGATAACAAAAAAAATCCGAATACTTAAAAATTTAAAAATTGATATAATAAATAATTTTATGTTAGGAGTAGATATTAATGACAACTGTTGAAAAAAATCTTGTACAAACTGAAGAGGTTTCTGGCTTAGAAGGTAAAGTAGTAGTTGTAACAGGCAGTTCAAAAGGGATCGGAGCAACAATTGCAAAAGAACTAGCTAAGCAGGGTGCAAAAGTTGTAGTTAACTATAATTCCAGTGCTGCAGGTGCGGAAAAGGTTGTTGGAGAAATTGAAGAACTAGGCGGTACGGCAGTTGCGGTTAAAGCTAACGTATCAAATCTTGAAGATGCAAAGAGCTTAATTGAGCAAACGATCGCTCATTTTGGCAAAGTAGATGTTCTTGTAAATAACGCTGGAATTACAAGAGATAAAACTTTCAAGAAAATGGATGAAAAAGCTTGGAATGAAGTTATTAACACAAACCTAAACAGCGTTTACCATACTACTTCTGCTGTTATCAATCCAATGCTTGAACAAAAATTCGGCCGTATTATCAACATCAGTTCCATTGTTGGTCAAGCTGGTGCGTTTGGTCAAACAAACTATGCTGCTTCTAAAGCTGGGATCATTGGCTTCACTAAGTCACTTGCATTAGAAACTGCTAAGAACGGTGTCACTGTTAATGCAGTCTGCCCAGGCTACATCTTAACAGAAATGACTGCGGAAATTCCTGAAAATGTTATGGAAGCAATCGTGTCAAAGATTCCAATGAAGCGTATGGGAACTACCCAAGAAATTGCTGAGGCTGTAATTTTCCTTGCAAAAGCTGATTATATTACAGGTCAATGCATAAATGTAAACGGCGGCGTATATATGTAATATATCAACGGGGATTCCTTCATGGTCTCCCTGTTAGTTTTTGCAAATTGGAAAGTTAAAGTTTGAAGGAGGATATAAATGGTAAACTCACCTGCTAAAGAATTGGAAGCCTGGTTTAACATGATGCCAGAACCAGTTCAAAAAAATTACAATCGCTTTAAAAAAGTAAATGATGTACTAACAAGACAACCTGAACCACAGGTTGGACAATCTCCTAAGGAAGTTGTTTGGACAAAAAATAAAGCAAAGCTATATCGCTATGTTTCACCTGTTGAAAAAACAAATAAAGTTCCTTTGTTAATTGTTTATGCACTTATTAATAAACCATATATTTTAGATTTAACTCCTGGAAGTAGTTTAATAGAATACCTTACAAATCAAGGTCATGATGTATTTTTACTGGATTGGGGTACCCCAGGATATGAAGACCGTAATATGAAACTAGATGACTATATTATGGACTACATCCCTCGCGCTGTTAAAAAAGTTCTTAGAATTTCTGGTGCAGAAGAAATTAGCATGCTTGGCTACTGCATGGGTGGAACAATGACTTCCATTTTTGCTTCTCTTCACCCTGAATTGCCAATTCGCAATATTATCTTTTTAACAAGCCCATTTGAATTCTCTGATACTGGATTATTTTCTAACTGGCTTGACGAGCGCTACTTTAATTTAGACAAGATGGTTGATACATTAGGTGTTATCCCAGGTGAAGTGATTGACCTTGGAAACAAAATGTTAAAGCCGCTTGTCAATTACATTGGTCCATACGTTACTTTAGCAGACCGTGCTGAAAATGAAGATTTCGTTAAAAGCTGGTCATTAATGCAAAAGTGGGTTGCTGATGGTATTCCATTCCCAGGTGCTGCCTTTAGACAATGGATTGGGGAGTTCTATCAACAGAACAAGCTAATCAATGATGAATTATATATTCGTGGCCAACAAGTTAAATTAAGTAACATCAAAGCGAATATATTAAACATTGCTGCTCAGCGTGACCATATTGCTGCGCCTGAGCAAGTAAAACCTTTATTAGATAAAGTTTCTAGTAAGGATAAAACGTTCCATCTTATGCCTACAGGACACGTTTCTGTAGTTGTTGGCGGAACTGCTGTAAAGAAAACATATCCAACTATTGATCAATGGTTGAAGGATCATTCTATATAATATATTCATAACCCCTTTTGTAAGTTTTACGAAGGGGTTTTTATTTGTAATTATTGTCCAAAAACAAAGCCCCTTTTCATATTTTGTGGAAAGGGGCTTTGTTTATATGAATATATTATTTTAATAGCGGATTTGGCCAGTTCCATAAACGATTGCTTTTGTGGTCGTTATAGCTCTTAAGCCCATTGGTCCGCGCGCATGTAGTTTTTGTGTACTTATTCCAATTTCTGCACCGTAACCAAATTGTTCACCATCGGTAAATCGAGTTGAAGCATTATGATATAACACGGCAGCATCGATTGATTTAAAGAATAATTGAACATTTTTATCATTTTCAGTGATGATTGCTTCTGAATGTTTTGTACCATATTGATCAATATGGTTTATTGCCTCTTCAACACTGCCAACAAGTTTAACAGCCAAAATAGGAGCTAAAAATTCGGTATACCAGTCCTCATCAGATGCTTGCTTAATAAATGAATAATTTGCTGCTAATCTCTCATCACCGCGCAGTTCCACACCTCTGTCATGAAGAGCCGTTAATAATTCAGGAGCATATGGCCAATTTTCATGGATGAGGACCGTTTCAGCTGCATTACATACAGATGGGCGGTGTAATTTTGCATTAATGGCAATATCAATTGCCATTTTCTCATTTGCACTTTCATCAATAAAAACATGACAGTTTCCTACCCCTGTCTCGAGAACAGGAACCGTAGCATTTTGGATCACGGATTGAATTAAACCTGCCCCGCCTCGAGGGATTAAAACATCTAAATATTCATTCAGTCTAAACATTTTGGAGGCTGTTTCACGGCTAGTATCCTCTAAAAGCTGGAGCGCATCTCGAGGAATGGCTGATTGCTCAAGTGCTTCGCACATGACTTGAACAAGTGCTTTATTTGAATTTAATGCAGATGTACTTCCTCGAAGCAACACGGCATTACCGGCTTTTAAACAAAGACTCCCTGCATCAACAGTTACATTTGGACGTGCTTCGTATACCATGCCAATTACTCCAAGTGGAACACGAATCGTTTGAATTCGTAAGCCATTTGGTCTTTCCCAGGTTTCAATAATCTCCCCAATCGGATCCGTTAGGGTGATTAATTGCCTTATTCCGTCAACAATTTGCTCAATCCTCTCATTCGTAAGCAATAATCGGTCAAGCAATGATTGTGTTAAGCCATTTTCTTTTCCAGCATGAATATCTTTTTCATTTTCTGTCAGGATGAAATCCTTTTGAGTAAGAATATGATCAGCCATTTTGGATAAGGCTTCATTCTTCTCCTCTGTGCTAAGCATTCCTAATGTTTTAGCAGCTATTTTTAATTTCTTGGCTTTTTCTAACAGTTCACTCATTACACCATTTCCTCCTTTGTCATGGTAACCCAATTATCGCGATGAATCACTTCTGGACGTTTATTGACTGAAAATTCCTTTGCTTGTTCACTTGGCAGCCCTTTTACTTTTTGCAGATCATCGGAGGAATAATAGATTTGTCCCTTTCCGACAATTTGTCCTTTTTGATTGCGCACAACAACAACATCCATGGCATTAAAGTCACCCTCCACTTTTGTGACGCCTACGGGCAAGAGACTTTTGCCGTTTTGGACGATGGCCCTTTCTGCTCCTGCGTCAATTTCGATCGTTCCGCTAACATGGGAGTGATAGGCAATCCATTGCTTTTTCATTTGCATTTGTACATGGAAGGGTCCGCCTATATAGGTTCCATCTCCTTTTCCTGCCAAAATATCAGCAAGTTTTTCCTTCCCATGTTCGGTACCAACAAAAACACTTACGCCTAGAGATAGGGCTTTTTTAGCTGCCAACAGCTTTGATTTCATTCCGCCAGTTCCGACATTTGATCCACTGTCACCAGCAAAACCGAGTAATTCGTCAGAAACCTCAGGAATAAAGTGATATTTCTTTGCTTCCTTTGAAACTTTGGGATTTCCATCATAAAGTCCATTAACATCGGTCAAGATGATAAGAGCATTTGCGTGCAGAAATCCACTTACAAGACTTGAAAGCATATCATTGTCACCAAAGGTAAGCTCTTCAATCGATACTGAATCATTTTCGTTAATGATCGGGATAACACCTTTTTGTAGCAATTCAGTCATGGCAGCATGAAGATTATGAAATCGTTCCCGGCTATAAAAGTCTTCACGCGTTATAAGTATTTGGGCAGGCACAATATTATGTTCTTTAAAAAGCAAAATATAATTTTGCATCAATAGTCCTTGCCCTACTGCAGCAGCGGCTTGTTTACCCGCTGCTTTTTTAGGCCTTTTTGGATATCCAAGTGCCCCAAAACCAGCGGCAACTGCTCCTGAAGAAATAAGAATTACATCATGGCCTTGTTTTTTTAAAAAGGCAAGTGCCTCCACATGGTCGCGCATTTTCTGTTCTGAAATGGCTCCTGATTCCATTGTAAGCGAACTGCTGCCTATTTTAACAACAATAAGTTGTTTTTTCATTTTTCTTCGTACCTTTCTTTTATTAAAATAAAAAAAACGATTTTGCCATCCTTAAAAAAGGACGGAAAAATCGTTCCGCGGTACCACCTTAATTGGTGCAAAGCACCCTCTTTTCCCATAACGCGGGGTTACGGCTTATGTTTGCATAAGCGGTTTTTTTAGGGCAGGTTCAATCTTTTTTCCGTGAGGAACCTTCCAGCCAGCGGGTTCCATTCTCTATCACGTTCCCAAGGTTTACTAGTCCCATACCATTTCCGAATATCTTAATTTATTTGATATTATCCATGGAAATGGGATTCTTGTCAAGATTCGAAGAAAGTAATATTACCTGTCGAGATTTCTATATTCGCTGAAGGATATGTTTTTATATTATTATTTTACCTATCATTATTCCTCCTTAATCTGGCCTAGTAAATACTCACAAATTCGCTCAGAATCCAGTCTTGCAGCTATATAAGGAGGTTGAACTGCTGTTGTCCCTTCCAATGGAAAGCCCAGCCATAGCAGTCGTTGATCAATCATAACAAAAGGAAATGATAAATTCATTTCAATCCTTAAATCAGGTTGCAGCTTCTCCCAATCTTCACTTGAGATAATGGTGAATTTTATCCGATTTTCTTTCTTTATCAGTTTTTTAATCCAGATGTCGGAAAGCTTAGTATGCGACGGCAACGAGATAACCAGCGATGAACGAGCCCTATCAATATCTTGAAAAACTAGACCAAGTTTTTTTGCATGGATCCAATGCAGTCTTGAATACTGATTTTGAATCCATGAACCTATTTCATTTTTTGTTACATTTTGAAGCTTATTTTCTTGATGTTCAATAAACTGTCTTAAAATTTTCCCTCGAAAAACATGACGGCGTATAAAGGAAGAATTGCTTACATGAATAAACTTCCCCCTTGTTCTTGTAATTGCAACATTAATGAGTCGTTCACTCTCACTGCCAGTTAAAAGGATGCCGGGGCGTTCAATTGGTTCACTATCTACTGTGTCAAAAATCATTACATCACGTTCACTACCTTGGAATCGATGGACAGTGGCTGCAATAATGTCTGCTGATAATCGTTCTTTTTCATAAATATCATCTAAAAGGATCTCCATTAAAGCGGCCTGGGCCCGATACGGTGTCACATATCCAATTGACCTAGCACCGCCTGTATTGGCCTCATGAATAAGCTGAAAAGATAATAATGCTTGCCATATATTGATTCTTGAATTGGAAGCTTTCTCTGTCATCCCATATGCTCCCATATAACTTGTATCCAGGAGAATGGCTGCCCTGTGAGGAAAAGGCGGTAAGTCTACAATCATATTTCTGTTTTTATAAACACTCTCATGATCACCAACGAGAGAATGGTATATGTACTCATTCGTAAATGAAGAGATATCTGGATGCATTCTCCTTTGCTCTTTTAATAAAAATAAATGAGGATGAAGCTTTCCTTTGTTAACAAATTCGACAATCCCCGATTTATGAAAAATATCCTCCTTTAACCATTTTGTTACGAGAGGATCACGGGATGAAGCTATGGGTGGCAGCTGTTTAAAATCCCCGCAAATAATGACTCGGCTTCCCAATGTGGCAGCAAATGCAGCTTGAGGGGCATACGCCATGCTTGCCTCGTCAAGAATGACGATATCAAACTCTTTTTCGTAAATCGCAGGATCACTTGCTGCTTTTGCCAGTGTGGTACCGACGATATAGGCATCCTTCACAAATTGTAATTCCTGTTTGCGGATTTTTTCCAACATTCCTGCAAATTTTGCTTCAAGTTCCATTAGCTGATGTGAATCACGTTGACTGAACGATCTGGCCAGATCAGATTTTAGTTTAGACCGTTCCTCATTTAAGTTATTGATATTTTTTGCTAACACGGGGGAAACTTTTTCAATTAGCCTGTTTGTTGTTATTGCTTCAGGGCTGATGAGTGATTCACTAATATTTGAACCATATCGTAAAATATCCCCTTCATGAAAACGGTCCTTCTTTTTAACAAAAGAGGTTAATTCACTTAAAATAACATCCACAGCCTGATTGCTATGTGATAGAATCAGGACATGTTTTTTATTTAAAAATTTATTTGCCGCAACACGGGCCAGCGTGTATGTTTTCCCAGTTCCAGGCGGGCCCCATATAAATGTTACAGGATTATATTTTGAACGGAGCATTACTTCGTGTACAGAAGATTTTATTTTATCAGCAGGGTGTTTGGCAGGTATGTCAGGTTCCATTAATTTTTTAATTCTAACTCGTTTTTGCTTGTTTGTTTTTATTTCATCAAATCGTTGTATAAGCTGTTCGAGAAGTTCCCATGGATCGTGATATAAATTTGCCTCACTGATTAAATCACCAATAAATTTTTTTAGCGCAATGATAATTCCTCTTCCTTCAGCAGATAACACACGTCCATCTTGCTTGAAAATTCCCCATTCAAGATTAACGATTGTTCCGACCGGGATTCTGATTGGAGAAGCAGTATCGAAGTAATAGGTAAACTCTCCATCTGTGGCCAGGATTCTCCCACTTGTCACTTTGTATTTACTACTTCCATATCTTTTTAAATGGACAATTTCATTTTGGAGCGCCTGCTGCCACTCTTTTATATATGCTAAGGTCGTTGTCATAGATCCTTTTCCTTTTAATACTAGTATTCTTATATTTTGAGCAAACCGCAAAAGAAAATTATACATTTATTTTTACTTAACGTCACTTACTTTAAACAGAAAAACCTCCCTCTATCAAAAGCATAAAGGGAGTCTTTTCTGTTTGTTATTTTGTTAGCAATTCTTTGCTTAAGGTAAATGCAGCTTCAGTATTTTTAAAAACTTGTTCTACCGTAACTCCTTCTTGGGTTTCAACAAGGACCATTCCTTCTCCAGTGAAGTCAAAAACGGCTAAATCGGTAATCAAGCGATGAACGACTCCTTTACCAGTTAATGGCAATGTACATTCGTTTTTGACTTTTGATTCCCCTTTCTTATTCACATGCTCCATGATGACAACAACTCGTTTAGCGCCGTTAACTAAATCCATCGCACCACCCATACCTTTTACCATCTTCCCCGGAATCATCCAATTTGCCAGGTCTCCTTTTTCGGAGACTTCCATACCGCCTAAAATGGCCAGATCAATATGACCGCCGCGGATCATGGCGAAGGATTCAGCACTGTCAAAAAAAACAGCACCATTAATAGCTGTAACCGTCTCCTTTCCTGCATTGATCAAATCAGGATCCTCTGTCCCCGCTAAAGGATAAGGTCCAATCCCTAATAAACCGTTTTCAGATTGAAGCATGACATTGAAGTCACTGGGAATTTCATTAGCAATGAGTGTAGGCATTCCAATTCCAAGGTTTACATACATTCCATCCTTTATTTCCTTAACCGCTCGTTTAACGATGAGTGATCGGGCATTTTTCATTTCATTTCTCCTCCCTTATAAAAAAATCTATGCTTGGGTAACAGTTCTTCTCTCAATTCTTTTTTCATAACTCTCACCTAAAAGTAACCGTTGGACATAAATGCTGGGGGTATGAATAGCGTCGGAGTACAACTGTCCCGCTTTGACAAGTTCCTCAACTTCCGCAATTGTTATTTTGCCAGCCATAGCGGCAAGCGGATTAAAATTACGTGCTGTCTTTCGATAAATCAGATTTCCAAGACGATCAGCTTTCCACGCTTTCACAAAAGCGTAATCACCTACAATCCCTTCCTCTAAAATATAAGTTCTTCCATTAAAAACTTTGTGTTCTTTCCCTTCAGCAATCGCAGTCCCAACACCCGTTGCTGTGTAAAAACCAGGAATGCCTGCACCGCCTGCCCGAATCCTTTCGGCTAATGTTCCTTGTGGTACCATTTCTACTTCTAGTTCCCCGCTTAAAAACTGAGTTTCAAATATCTTATTTTCGCCAACATAGGAAGCTATCATTTTTTTGATTTGCTTATTGGCAAGAAGCAACCCAAGACCCCAATCATCAACACCGCAATTGTTACTGACAATCGTTAAATCTTTCGTTCCTTTTTCTCTTAATGCTAAAATAGCTTTCTCTGGAATTCCACAAAGTCCAAAACCACCTACAATAATGGTTGCTCCATCTGAAATATCTTCAATCGCATTTAAATAAGAATCGATTAGTTTATCATTTTTCACCAAAATGCCTCCTTATTTAGATGATAAAATTATACTGGGTAGACTGGATGTTTTCTCGCGGAGAAGATTACATATTTTGAGGAATACACCTCAAAGCGTTTAATTAACTCCTCCCTTAGCGAATGAGCAGGTATCACTCCATCAATGATCATTTCTGATGCTAATCGATAGATATCAATATCCTGTTTATATTCCTCCCGTTTTTCGGAGATAAATGCTGCCCGCTCGGCTTCTGGCAATTGAGCAATTTTGTTTGAATAAACAGCGTTTACAGCAGCCTCAGGGCCCATTACAGCAATTTGTGCAGTAGGAAGTGCCAGGCAGCAGTCCGGCTCAAACGCAGGGCCTGCCATTGCATACAGGCCCGCACCGTAAGCTTTACGGACTATTACCGATATTTTCGGGACAGTTGCTTCAGCCATGGCGGAAATCATTTTTGCTCCATGACGAATGATTCCAGCACGTTCTACTTTTGTGCCAATCATAAATCCAGGGACATCAGTCAGAAACAGAAGTGGAATATGGAAGGCATCACAAAGGTTGATAAATTTTGTGGCCTTATCTGCAGAATCATGGAAAAGAACACCGCCCTTAACACAAGGCTGATTGGCGATAATTCCTACAGGTTTCCCGTTCATCCTCGACAAACCAGTTATCAATTCCTTTGCAAATAACTTTTTTATTTCAAAAAATGAATCATCGTCAACAATTCTGTAAATCAAGTCATGCATATTAAAAGCAATATTTTGATTGGCCGGAATCAGTTCTTCTATTGTTTTTTCATAATTTTTAGGTGAAACACTTTCCTTTTGAGGCGGCTTTTCTGAGTAGTTCGCAGGGAAAAATTCCAAGTAGTCTCGAGCAAGTTTAATTGCTTCTGTTTCATTTTTGGCAAGAATATCACCACATCCTGAAACGCTGCAATGCATGCGGGCGCCACCCATTTCCTCTAGAGTGACCTTTTCACCAATAACCTCTTCAGCCATTCTTGGTGAACCAAGATACATTGAAGCATTCCCATCCACCATGATCACAATATCGCAAAATGCTGGTATGTAGGCTCCTCCTGCAGCAGAGGGTCCAAATAAAACACAAACTTGAGGGACTTTTCCCGATAATTTTACTTGATTGTAAAAAATTCTTCCCGCCCCTCAGCAGACCGGGAAACATTTCTACTTGATCTGTAATCCGTGCCCCCGCTGAATCGACAAGATAAATTAAGGGTACTTTTAACTTTTCAGCAGTTTCTTGGATGCGAATGATTTTTTCTACCGTACGTGAACCCCAAGAACCTGCTTTGACAGTAGAATCATTCGCCATTACGCAAACAACTTGACCATTTATTTTCCCGATCATGGTGACAACACCATCCGCAGGGAGGTCTTTGGCCAGGCAGTTTGCAAACATTGCATCCTCTATTTCATAGTCAGCATCCAATAACAACTTTAGCCGATCACGTACAAAAAACTTTCCTTGTTCATCATTTTTTTGATGATACTTTGGCGCCCCTCCTTTATAAATACGTTCGGAATGCTCTTTTAATGGTTGGTCTTGTGAATTAACCTCTGTGGACATATCCTTCCTCCTCTCTCTTTCCATGCAAATGACTCATTTTCCATAATAAAACTCTATCCTTCCATATATACATGAGTGGGGCAAGGAAAATACCTACCTTAATGGAAATCAATTAAATGTAAAAAAAACAAAGCTTCGCACCGTATCATGGGGGCTTAGCTTTGTTTTTTGAGAGAATTTATTTTACGGTATTATTCGTATAATAATTGGATAACTCAACGATCATCGCACCCATTCTTTCAAGCTCAGGTGCGATAACACGTTCAACACCTTCTTCTTTGAGTGCTTCAGCAGTAACTTTTCCAACTGCAACAGCAGCAACATTTTCTTGAAAACAGTTTAACAAATTGTTCGAAATCTCATTTTCCCTTGCAAAATTAAATAAAGAACGAACTTGAACAGCAGTCGTAAAACAAACTGCATCGATTTCATGCCCTAGCATTTCATCGCATAATTTTGTAACGGTTTCTATTTCTGGAGCAATGTGCTGGTAAGGAAGGATCTTTGTAACCTCTGCCCCCTGGTCTTCAAAGAATTTTGTTAACGATGGAGTCGTTTCCCCATGAAGCTGAATCATCACTCTTTTTCCAGTAAAATCTATATTTCTCAAGGTGCGGGTTAATCCTTTTGTCGTTCCATCTTCATCAACTGCTACAGGCTGGATACCTAATTTTTTTAAAGCCGCTAATGTTTTATAGCCCCTTGATGCAACATACGCATGACGAATAATGGAGAGGAGCTGATCTTTAACCCCTAGTTTTTCAGCAAGATTAACAAGGGTTTCCAGTCCAATTCCTGTTGTGAAAATCACCCAATCTGCCCCTGCATTGACAAATTTCAATAAATCAGGTTCAACTTCTTTTTCAGCCAAATAAGTGATTCCTTGGAGTGAACGTACAATTGGAATTCCGCCTTGTTTTTCAATTAAAATACTTATTTCTTCAGTTTTTCGCGAACCGCCAAGGGCGATTCGTTTTCCTTCTAAACCGTTTCCCATTTTCGAATCCCTCTTCTTATTTTTATATCTGCTTAGAACTGCCCTGCTCCCTTCATTTGCCAGTAATATTGACTGAATACATCAGCAAAGGCATCCATGGCGTTTTGTAATTCTTCAAGGTTATTATCGACTCCGCCCACTTCAATCAAAATGGCCCTTGGTGAAAGATCCTGGTTATAAACCGCATTCCCCATGGTTTTATCTTTGGAAAATACACCGCGGCTTAATCCTGGATACTTCTTTTCAACCGCAGCATGCAGTTGTTTCGCAAGTTCAAGGTTTTGTTTAAAGTTGGGATTTGCTTCCCCCACGATGAAGTCTAAGCGAGCATAGCTTTTACCATTTATACTAGTCGTTGTTTTATTTTTTCGCAATGAATCCCGGTGAATATCGATCATAAATTTTAAATCTTGATCACTTGCCATCGCTTCTTTAACAAGCTCCCGTGAGTATTGGTATGCATTGTTCGAAGTCCAGCCTCTTTCTTGTAACTTTTGGGCGACATTAATGACGCTGTGTTCTGAACCAATTCCTTTGTCTTCTAAGTCAGCAGCTAGCATGTCACCAACACCAACGACATTGACCGAATTATTTGAACTTGTAGCATCATCTGGGTTCTTGACTCCTTGAAGCAGTGGTAAATACGATTCATAGCTGTGTGAGTGATAAATAAACACTACTTTTTTTCCATTCGTCGTTTGCGTTGGCGGCTGGTTCGACTTTTCCGTTGTTTTTTTCCCATTTAACGCATTTTGGGCAATTTGTCTTTCTTTTAAAATTACATCCATAGGAGGTGAAGATTCAATCGGCAAAGAAGTGATGTCTGTTCCTTGGCCCGCCACCTGTATTTTTGTATTAAAGTCTGAAAATCCAGGCACTTCTCTCGCAAAAAACGTGCGGACATCATTTACTTTTAGATTGGTAGCTAATTGAAAACCAATCTTTGTCAACGGGATATCATTTAGTTCTGGGTTGTCTTGGGTATAATAATTATTCTCAACCCCATAAAAGTACAAAAACAATTTATTTAAATCAGATTTTTCAAGAACTGTACCAACAGAATCTGAAGACATGGACATGGAAAAAGAGGTAGTCATTCCTGCAATCAAAATAAACACAAATAGAATTGATAAAAATGCACCATTAATCCGGACAAATATATTGATCTGCTTCTTTTTTTCATATTACGGCGCCTCCTTCTATTTAATAGTTATGCAAACTAGAAAATAGATAGAAGCAACCTAAACTACTTTTTAACAGATTCTTATTAATAGATTAATTATTTATTTGATATAAAGTTTTTTTCAGAGCTTTTAAATTTTTTTTCATGACGCCTAAATAATCAAGGCCATGTTTCTTGTCGTCTGCTGTAAGTCCCTCAAGTGGATTTAGAACTTCGGTTTTTGCTCCGATTTCATTCGCTAATGTGCTCGCTACCTTTGAGGATGTGAGACCCTCAAAGTAAATAATATCAATATGTTTTTTCTTTGTTAATTTTGCCAACTCGGCTAATTTACCAAGTGTTGGTTCAACATCAGGTGATAAACCTGCAATCGCGATTTGCTTTAAACCATACTGTCTTGCCAAATAACCAAAGGCAGCATGCTGGGTAACAAATTCTTTCCGAGGAGCCTTATTGATCGTTTCTTTGAATAATTGATCTAAATTGTTTAGTTTAGCTTTAAATGCCTCTGCATTTTTTTCATATTGCGCACTATGTTTTGGGTCTTTTTGTTTCAGTGCAATTGCAATCTGATCAACCTCTTGCTGTGCTAAAACTGGCGAGAGCCAAACATGCGGGTCTTTTGAGGCTCCTGGACCGTTTTCCATTTCCTGGCCGTTTGCATCCATAAGCTTAATTTTACTTGCTGCCTCTACTACCTTTAGATGTGAAGTATCGATACTTTGAAATACTTTCTCCTTCCATGTTTCGAAATAGCGACTGTTATAGATAAATACATCTGCATCCTGCATCTTTGCCATATCCCTTGCTGTAGGCTCCCAATCGTGGGGCTCTACTCCATTTGGGATTAACTGTGTGACATTAGCGGTATTCCCCACCACTTGTTTAGTAAAGTAATACATTGGATAAAATGTGGTGACAATTTCTAATTTTCGGGGGCTGTTTTCCCCATTCTTTTGAGGAGCTTCACTTGAACAACCTGTTAATATTAATAGAAACATGACAAAAATCCACGTTAATTTTCCCACTTTTCTCTTCCCTTCGCCCTTCCTAATAAGGGTGACAGTTTTCATTTCAATATTTTAATAGAATTTATGATATAAATCGTAATTATTTCGAATTGTATATTAACCTGTTTGCTTAATAAAGTCAAATCTTTTTGAATCGCTGTTTAATCAACCTTTGAGGGTATGGTTATTAAATGAAAAAACGGAATGTTCACAAGGAAGTAGGTTTTTTCATTTTTTACAATATACATACTATTTTTAAAAAATTATTTATAATGGAGAAAGAATAGAAAGGAGACGTTTCATTGAAAAAGAAAATACATTATGGTTGGGTCATCTTAGCTGTTTCCTTTATTGGTGTATTAGCAGCACAAGGATTAAGATATTCTTTTGGTGCCTTCATGCATCCTTGGGAGATGGAGTTTTCTGCATCAAGAGGGATGGTATCAGCTATTTCATTCATAAGCTTTGCAGTGTTTGCAATCTCCCAGCCGATCATAGGCAGGTTTATTGATCAATTCGGAGTTAAACGAATTTTTGTTGTTAGTATAATTTTGCTCGGGATTACTACCCTATTAAGTTATTATGCAACAGCAATCTGGCAATTGTTCCTGCTGTATGGCATTATATCTTCACTTGGTTTTGGCGGTGCCTCAGGTGTTACGGCCTCATTAGCAGTAACAAAATGGTTCCATAAAAAACAGGGACTGGCGCTTGGTCTAGTAGAGGCTGGTTTTGGCGCAGGGCAAATGTTAGTGGTTTCTAGCTCCCTTTTCTTAATTGAAAAATTTGGATGGAGAATGACAGACCTTGTTTTAGGAGGTATTTTACTGCTCTTTATTTTTCCCATTATTACTATATTTCTTAAATCCGACCCGGCTGACTTGGGAATACTCCCCTTCGGTCTCGACAAGAAAACAGCAGACCAAACTGTACATAATGCAGAGAAAACGAAACCGACAATGGAAAGAAAATCATATCTAAAGCATCGGGGATTTTGGTTCCTCGTTATTCCTTATTTTATTTGCGGATTTACAACCACAGGATTAATGGATACCCATTTAATCCCTTTTTCCCAAACTTGCGGATTTTCGGTAGCTGTAACAGGGGCGGCAGTAAGTTTGCTTGCCGCATTTAACACTGGTGGAACTGTAATCGCCGGTATTTTAGCCGATAAGTTAAATAATCGAAAAATGTTATCCTTCATATATTTTGTTCGTGGATTGACAATCCTGTTCTTACTATTATTTATGCTTAATAGCGAATGGCTGGGATATTTTCTAAATCACCCTTGGCTTTTATTTGTTTTTTCTATTACCTTTGGTTTGGTTGACTTTTCGGTAGTTGCCCCAACAATTAAGGTGCTTGCGTCTTATTTTCAAGGTCAATCTTTGGGAATTGCAACTGGCTTTTTGTATATGAGCCATCAATTAGGTTCGGCCATTGGCTCCTACCTTCCTGGTTACCTGTTTGATGTTTCAGGAAGTTACACAAGTTCGTTTATAATTGCAGCATCCATCTTGCTGTTTGCTTCCCTCCTTAGTGCATATTTGCCAAAAACAGAATAGCTGTAAAAAAGTAAGGGAAACTAGAATTTAGACTCCAGTTTCCCTTTTTATAGCATATTTGTATATTTTTTTGCTGATTAAGAAAAAGCTTATCTTTTTCGCCTATTTCTTCTGCGGAAAAAGGCGGGTAAATCAAAAGACTTCTCCTGTTCTTCAGACGTGGTTTCCTGGTCTTCAACATATTCCTCATCAAATTGATAGTTCCTTCGCCTTTCAGTAACTTCAACATGTGACCAATTTTCCTTTGGTGAAGCGGAAAATGATGAGGCCTCGTAATCTTCAATAAGTTCTTCTTTAGGCTGATACTGTCTTTGTTGCTCCCAATGTGGAGGATTAGACCATTCTTCGGTGGACTGCTGGGAATATGTTTGATCTTCATAGCCAAGATAAGAATCACCATCAAACATTCTTGAACGCTGTTGTCTGTTTCGTTCCTTATGAATTGGATTAGTCCATTCCTCCATTACCGGAAGTGATGACGGCTCTGCATCTGCTATCTTTTCTTCGTCAAATCCAGTGGCAATCACGGTTACAACAATTTCATCTTTTAAATTTTCATTAATGATTGAACCAAATATCATATTTAAATCCTCATGTGAAGCAGACGCAACAATATTTGCCGCTTCTTGTACTTCATAAAGACTTAAATTGCTGCTGCCCGTTATGTTCATTAATACCCCTTTTGCTCCGTTAATAGAAGTTTCTAGTAAAGGACTGTTGATTGCTTTCTGTGCAGCTTCAACTGCACGGTCTGCACCTTTGGCAATACCAATACCCATTAAGGCAGTTCCTTTATTCGTCATAACTGTTTTTACATCAGCAAAATCCAGATTGATTAAACCTGGTACTGCGATTAAATCTGAAATCCCCTGTACACCTTGGCGAAGAACATTATCCGCTTCACGAAACGCCTCCAGCATAGGAGTACTTCTATTTACAATTTCCAAAAGGCGGTCATTAGGGATAATGATTAAAGTATCAACTGCTTTTCTCAAGGCTTCAATCCCATTATCCGCATTCATTGCCCTCTTTTTCCCCTCAAATTTAAATGGACGTGTAACAACTCCAATCGTTAAAGCACCCAATTTTTGAGCGATTTCTGCGATCGCAGGAGCTGCCCCTGTCCCTGTCCCGCCACCCATACCAGCGGTAACAAAAACCATATCTGCACCTTGAAGAACTTCTTGGATTTGCCTTTTGCTTTCTTCTACTGCTTTTTTCCCTATTTCCGGATTTGCACCTGCTCCTAAACCTTTTGTTAAAGATGCACCGATTTGCATGGTAATTTCAGCTTTAGATTGATGAAGGGATTGGGCATCTGTATTGACTGCAATAAATTCTACACCCTCTACCCCATCTTCGATCATACGGTTCACTGCATTGTTTCCCCCGCCGCCTACACCAATGACCTTTATTTTAGCTAGTTGATCAAAATTAGTTTCAAAATCCAACATATTAAGTCTCTTCCTCCAATGCATTGATAAGATTTCTTATAAAAAGTACCTGAATAAATTTCACTTATTTTCATGGATAATGGACCTTTATATCCTGTCAATGCAGGAAAACCATTTCAAAAATCATAAGTTCTTTTTTCTACACTATTTCGACAAAAAGTATGAAATTCCTATTTGTTTGACAAATTGTTAGTTTCGATATCTTTCCGAAATATTTGTAACGAAAACATCTTGCATATGAAACTTTTCAACAGGATGATAGAAGTACAACCCTTACAATTATCCACAAAAAAAGAGACCCCACTCCTTCTTAAGTTTCCAATGAAGTCCCCTTTGTTAATTCCTCAATGCATTGAACAAAGCTAATCGATGTTTCATCGAGCTGGTTCATTAATACTTCCTCCGTCCATCTGTTGTCCTTTCGTTTCAAATCTTCTACGATCAGCATGATCATCCACAAGGAAAAGGTTGCAGAGAATAAATAATACTCCGCTTTGAAACTCTCCTTTTGTAATTTACTTCTTGATGAATTTGCTCGATTGAAGTATTCGTTCAAAATTTGATTGCGTAATTCGCTTGTAACTTTCTTAGGATATAATGGATGTGAAAGATCAATTAAATGATACAAGTCCCAATACCTTGTATTTAAATGCGCATATTCCCAGTCAAGAATCACTAATTTATTTTGCGACATTCCGAAATTGCCGGTATGTAGATCACCATGAGACAAAACAAGCTCCTTTGAAAATTCCCATTTTTCAAGGTGCGAAAATAACACGCTTATATATCTTTTTGGAATATTAGCAATTGATAAATATTTGTTAATTTTGTTTTTACTTTGCTTTAGAGACATTTTTATTTCTTCTATTTTGGGTTTTAAACCGCTTAATGGAGCATTCTTCCACATACCTACAGGCAGTGAATGCCACCACACTATTTGTTTCGTTACATCATTTAGAATGTCACTTGTATATTCATGTTTAATAGACCCGAGGTCCGTAAAAGCGGTCCAGCCGGTATACTGACTAACCGAAAAGGAATACGCAATGATCTTAGGATAAAAGTTCGGGAAGGATGTTAAGATATTTTCTTGGACCCAGATCTCTTTTCCACTTTGACTATCATTGGTAAATCGTTTAAAAATAAAACTTTCTTCTGGTGTTGTGTAAACTCGTTCGATTATTCTTCCCTTAGTGATAGTTTCTAAAGGCTCTCTCTTTACAATAATTGAGTCATTTAATTGTCCATTTTCAAGTATGTAATCATCTTGCCACTTAAACATTTCTCACTGCCTGCCTTCATAAATAAGGTACGAAAACCCCTTATATCTGCTTATTCGTCTATTTAAAGCATTATAGTATAATTAGTTCGTTTTTTAAAAAAATAATGCTTAATTGAAACAACATGCAATTTATAAAAATCAAAAATCTGACAGGAATAACAATTAAGAACCCTAAAATCAAAAAGTGTGATATAGCATACACATATAAAAAGTATGGTAAGCATAAAAGTTTTAAAAGCTACCAAGAAACTCTATAAATAGCTTTCTTAAATTGATAAAAGGATTATATGAAACCTGCCTCTTTGGAAATACTGTTATATGGAATAACAAAAGTTTAAAAAGGAAGTGTTGGAATTGAAAAATGAAAACCAATTTTCTGATTTCATTAACGATGTATCATTGCAGACAAAGATTGAAAATATTTGGAGCAATACTTGCGGCTCTTGGGAAAATTGTAATGAAACGACTATTCAATCATTTTTACAACAATGTGATGAGTATAACTTCGATCCACAATATTGTATGAACTGGGTGGAAAAACATAAGGATCAAATCACCAACTGGGACACTGTATCTAACGCTTCACTAAGATGGGTAAATCAACATACTTCTACTGGTTCCCCGTACACTGGTTTAGATGAAAATTTAAGCTAAAAAGAGAGCCATAGGCTCTCTTGAATGAACATTTATGAGTGGATTGATGTTAACACGAATATAATCGTACTGTTCGTGCTAGCTTTTTTGAACGAAAGTATTTGGCATTACTACAGCAACAACTTCACCCTTGGCACAAAGGACTCCATTAGCAAATACCTCTGTCTCCACACTCCATTTTTTTGGATGAATTTCAGTTACGTTTCCAACTGCTTTCAATTGTACTCCATGTGGTGTTGGCTTAACAAACTCAACTTTCAAAGAAGCTGTTACAAACCTAGGTGGTTCTGAGCCATCTCCAATCACATGTCCATTTTTTTGGTGCAGTGCAAGAGAGGCGGACCCTGTGCTATGGCAATCAATGAACGAAGCAATGATGCCCCCATAGACAAATCCCGGCAATGCTGTGTGCTCCGGTTCAGGTGTAAAATAGGTTATCGTTTGTTCTTTTTGCCATCCAGTTCGTAAATGATGCCCCTTTTCATTTAATCGGCCGCACCCATAGCACCAGGAAAAATCATCTGGGTACTCGTCTTGAATCGCTTGCAATACTTTCTCTTCCAATTGCTAACACTCCTTTTTTCAGAATATTATAACATAATGTCTTAACAAAAAGGAGTTAAAATGACAAATTCTGCATAAAAACTAGCATCAGCTATGATTTTGATAGTACCTTTAACCTTTTATATATTGGACCGTTATCATTCTGCCTTGTTTTTTATCTGATCAACTAGTTTAGATAAAAAATGATAAATTAAATTGCAAGCATCTCCTATCGATATCTCTTCATTGAAACCCTCTACATAGTTTAAAGAAAAATTTAAATCCCATAAGCCATCATTATGATTAAAAATCAAATCAAATTTTGGCTCTTCTCCTGATAATTGCCGGTGAAGCTGATCCCTTAGCGATGAATCATATTTTTTTTGCAATTTTAATCCCAACATGACGTCGTAAGTTCCAAAAGCATCATCTAATTCTAGGGAAAGAGAATCAACTCCAAACGAATCAAGCCACTCTAACTCAATATAAATAAATTCATTCTTATGTTTCTTTAAAAATTCAAGCGGCTGCTCTAAGAAAGCTAAGTTTTCTTCGGAAATCAAATGCTCCGATTCTTTATCGCATCTTTCTATGTACGCATTAGATAACTGTACTTCACTGTTTTTTTCAATCATTGCCTATCCTCCGAGTTCTTAAATATGATTGTTTTAATTCCTATTTTATCTATTTTGAATGTACTACACAAAAAAATCAATTACTCTTTGAGAATAGTTTTTAGGATTAAAAAAGACCTTACCACTAGGGTAAGATCTTTTCTTATATGAATTAGTTTGATTGTAAGACTTTTTGGAGCATTGTTCCATTTGTGGCAAAATTCGTATGCCATGAGAACGCTTTTTCAAGAACGTGTGGCGTTTGTCCACCTCTTTGCAATGCTTCATTGTAATACTCTCTTAACTGGACACGATACATTGGGTGGGCACAATTTTCAATGATCAGCTCCACTCGTTCTCTCGGAGCTTTACCACGTAAGTCCGCATATCCTTGTTCTGTAACAATTACATCCACATCATGTTCTGTATGGTCAACATGTGAAACAAATGGAACAACACTTGAGATTTTTCCATCTTTTGCAATTGATTTCGTAACAAAAATTCCAAGACGTGCATTACGGGCAAAGTCACCAGAACCGCCGATTCCATTCATCATTTTTGTACCAAGTACATGTGTAGAGTTTACATTTCCATATATATCCAGCTCTAAGGCTGTATTAATCGAAATTAACCCCATGCGGCGAATTAACTCCGGATGATTTGAAATTTCTTGTGGTCTTAGTATTAAACGTTCACGATACTTATCAAAATTTGCATAAAAATGCTTCATTTTTTCTTCAGATAATGTAAGAGAACAGCTTGATGCAAATTTAACTTTTCCAGCATCAAATAAATCAAATACAGCATCTTGAAGAACTTCTGAATACACTTCTAAGTCAGTAAATTCAGAATCTAGAAAACCGTGGAATACCGCATTTGCCACTGAACCAATACCTGATTGTAATGGAGCAAGTGAATTCGTAAGTCTTCCTGCCTTGATTTCTCCACGTAAAAATTCAATTAAGTGCTGAGCCATAATAACCGTTTCATCATCAGGCGGAACAATTGTAGATGGAGAATCCTTTTGGTTGGTAAAAATAATTCCCCTTACTTTATCAAGATCCAATGGAATTCCAATCGTACCGATTCGATCCTCGGGTCTGGTCAATGGAATTGGTGAACGCATACCCTGCTTTGAAGGTGCATAGCAATCATGAATTCCTTCTAATTCTTCTGGCTGGGCTAAATTAATTTCAACAATGACATTTTTTGCTTGCTGAATAAATACCATTGAGTTTCCGACAGATGTGGTAGGAATTAATTGCCCATCCTCAGTAATGGCTACTGCTTCAACAATCGCAAAATCTACCGGATCAATTACATCGTTTCTTAGCAGTTCAGCAGTATGGGATAAATGCTGATCAACAAAATACATATCTCCTGCATTAATTGATTTTCTCATTGAAGGTTCTGCTTGGAAAGGCAGGCGCTTATTAATGATTCCAGCTTCAGCAAACAATTTATCAACATCTGAACCCATTGAAGCTCCTGTATATACATTTACTTTAAATTTTTCTGTTTTGGCCCGTTCTATGAGTGCATACGGGACTGCTTTAGCATCTCCCGATTTAGTAAATCCGCTTAAGCCTAAAGTGTTACCATTTTGAATCCAACCTGCTGCTTCTTCTGGTGTTACAACAAGATCATGAAGTTGTTTGTTCCGTAAACGTCGAAACTTATCTTCCATTTCCCATCCCTCTTTCTACCCCTTTTTGTAACATTGTAAGCGATTCCACCGTCGAAAAAGTGAATTTGGGATAGAATTAGAGAAAATTACGACGAATAAGCAAATTTGATGACTAAAATAGAAAAGTTCAGAATAAAAGCAATTTTCGAAAATAGGAGGAATAGGATTGGCTAACAGGAACTCTAGTATTATTTTTCATTGCAAGTATAAATGTTGAATGGGTATCAGGATAAATTTCCTTTATGTAATGAACATTAACAATAAAAGAACGATGGCAACGTACAAAAAAGTCTTTAGGGAGAAAATATTCAAACTCATTTAAGGTATATTTATGTGTACCCATATTATCTTTTGTGAAAACGTACGTCTTCCGATCCCTTGCTTCAATATAGATGACATCTGAAAATGGAATTGGAACCCAGCCATCGTTTAATTTAATCGTAACAACCGACCTTGCGTCTGCTAATGCTGGAACCACTGCAGTTACGCAGCCTTTTATTTTCCCATCGTGAAAATATGGAATAGCAGTCCCATGATAAGGCACCCCAAATATATCCCGATTGATGAATTCAGAAACTTTTTGTTTTCTAATCAGTGCTTTGTGTGTAATCGTTCCTTCTTTTACTGGATCACCTGGATTAATTTTTAAATCAATACGTTTACTTGGATGATAGTACGTGTACTCGGTTTCTGTCGAAACTGCGAAAGAGGTTTCATCGGATAATAACTCACATATTACATTAATAAGAGAATCAACTGTTAAAGATTCCATAACAAAGCTCCTTCCAAACGGATTGGGCTGATACGAAAAAATAATATTTATAATTGCTATAAAACAACCAGATTTCTTACTATCTATTATATAAAAAAAATATCTACTTTTGTTGACAAATTAAAACAAAAAAACATTTTTTTTGCAAAATACTAAATTTTTTTGTTGGTTCCTGTAAATGGGCCTGTTGATTTCCGCTCCGAGCACTCACTTTCCGCGGGGAGGCTCACCGGCACGCCTGCGGAAAGCGAAGTGCCTGGAGCGCCAATCAACAGACCTATTCAACAGCCTATACACAAACCTTTTATATTGAATTAACGCAGTTACTCATTAAAGCGATTGAATTAAATGATAGGCTGCCGAGTTTTTCGACAGCCTTGAGGGCAAAAAATTTTGCCTTTATTATTCTGAATAACCGCTGCTTGTACTTGATAATAAAGCTTGAGCAATTCCTGTAAAGTATTCCGATTCACGAATGATATGATTTAAGACCACTTTTGCTGTTTGGTTTTGGCTTACAGCGTTACTTTGTGTTTTAATTTGCTC
The DNA here is from genome assembly GCF_030915385.1 of Neobacillus sp. PS3-12. Lineage (GTDB taxonomy): Bacteria > Bacillota > Bacilli > Bacillales > Cytobacillaceae > JAEVLT01. Next base: position 5,460,969 of record NZ_CP133268.1, read on the forward strand.
ACATAATTGAATGAATGCTTGACTCTGCTGCAAGCAAAAAGCTACCAATTGAAGGACTTGATGGTACAATTCGTTCGGTACATAAGTTCCTAAACGAACAACCGATTCGATGTAACGAATGACTTGTTGACGGGTCTGAGCAATGGCTGCTTCCCATTGTTTTAGGGCATCAACAAAATTTATCTCAAGATTTGGCACAAGCTCGCGTATGACAACAGTATGTTCCTCTTCTTGGTGTTTCCAAAATTCTGCTTCGTCCAAGATTCGAAGTGGCATTTGATTACCATAAAAATATTGCATAGTTATCCCCCTATTTTTCCCTTTGCTTCATTCTTATGGGCCGAGGTTGTAACTTATGCACTTTGTCCAATTCAAATGCTATTTAAAGAAGGATTATCTTATTGGTTTGCAAGAATCGTAACAATCTTATCCTCAATTTTTTTTCCATCCTCTTCATCCAATAGGTTATTTAGTAGAATTGAAAAAATAAGCCGTTGGCCACTTTTGGTGTTTATATAACCTGAAAGTGAGCTTACCGTTGAAATACTACCTGTTTTTGCTCTAACTTTATCGCGAACAGCAGGCTCTTTCAGGCGTTTTCGCAATGTACCGCCAAGCATTTTTTCCTTATTTCCCGCTATTGGTAAGGACTGAAAATAGGATGGAAACCAATCTTCTTTTTGAATTTTATAGAGGAGCAGTGAAATTTGATTTGCAGGCACCAAATCTACATGGGAAACACCTGACCCATCTCTAAGTACCATCGTTTTGGAATCAACTCCCAAATTGGCAAGCTCTGTTTTAAAAACACTAAGTCCCTTTTCCCAACTGCCTTCCCCTTTTGAATTCCTCCCCATTTCTTTAATCAGAATTTCTGCATGGCCATTATTGCTTAGTTTCAAAAAAGGAATAAGCAATTGCGATAAAGGAATAGAGTGATGGGTCAAAATCGGATGTATATTTTCGGGCGCGTGACCTATTTTTATTTGGCCATCCAGTTTTATTCCATGATTTTTTAAAGATTGTTGGAAAAGATCTAATCCAAAACTGGTTGGGTCGAGTACGGATACCCATTCTTTCATAAGTTTTGAATAAACAGATATTGTTCCGCTCACCTCAATGTTTTTTTTATCATGCATGCGCACAATCTTCAGCTTTTTTCTCCCGCCTCTGATACAGTTTTTGCATGATTGATAATTTTAACAGCTGTTGTTTTAGGCTTTACATGAACAATGGGCTTAGCTCCTATTTTATTATTTGGGATAACTTCTATGACTACTGAACCAGTATCAAAATCCTTGGTTGGCGAAGCCGTTAAGGCAGAGATTGGTGCTCCATAATAAGTAGTTTCGTCACTCCACGGTAAATCGAGAGGATAACGGATCTGATCAAACCAAGTATCATCACCAACAACATCACCAGTAATTTTTTTTAAGCCAAATTTTCGGAGTTTTTCTGCCATTTTTTCAAAGTCTGTTTTTAATAGAGTTGGGTCTCCTTTTCCCTTTAAATATAAATTTCCTTTTAAAATTCCTTTTTTCAATTTACTATCTGTCAAAACTTCTGTAGAAAAAGTATAATTTTCCCCTAAAACATTAAGGGCAGTAGCTGCTGTCAGCAGTTTTAGGTTGGAGGCTGGCCGCAAGCGGATATCGCCAAAATGATCATAGATCAGTTGACCACTAGCCCCGGAACGAATACTAATCCCAGCAATTGCTCCTTTTAGCTGCTCCTCATTTTGCAGCAGCTGATTAAGCTGTTCATTCAAACCAATATAATTCTCAACAGCAAAGACTTCTTCTTGATTGAAATCTTGTCCCCAAAATATGATTGACATAATAAGAATACCTATTTTCCCTAACAACTTTACTTACTGCCTCCCATCCTTATAAGCAATCTTTCTAAATCCTAATATTTCCACCCGACAAATACCTTACTCTTTATCAAAATAAAAATCCACCAGATAAAAATGGTGGATAAAAAATGCATAATAATTATAATCTTCTTCTTAATTGTTCCATATTGCCATTGTTCCATATTGTGTCTGCTGTTCTAAATGGGAAACTGCTGCTTGAACTTGATCTGCGTCTTCGTCTTGAAGAACTTGATCTTCTAGAACTGCTTGATCTGCGTGAACGTCTCGACCTGCTTCGGCGGGAGCTCCTAGCTTGGCTTCGGCTTGAGAAGCGTGTTGAGCGGCTTGAACGGCTTCTGCGGCTTCTTGATCTTTGTCTTGAACTATGACTAGAACTTTGACGGGAAGTATGACTTCTGCGGCTTCTTGAACTTGAACTTGAATGGTGAGTTGAGCTATGGCTGCGATGACTTCTTTCTGATCTGAAAATAATTAATAAACGGGAGCGACGGCTTGAGCTCGAACTTGAACGGCTGGTACTCGAACGACGAGATCTTCTGGATGTACTAGTGTGAGAACGACGTGAGCGGCTTGAACGGCTGCTGCGGGAACGATCTGAACTTCTACTGCTGCGGGAACGACTTGTTCTTGCACTTCTTGAGCTTCTTCTGCTGCGGGAACGTCTGCTGCTTGATCTGCGACTTGACCTTTGATTACGACCGGTTCTTGGAAAAGGAAACCATCCATCCCATTTGCAGTCAACACTTCGACAGCACTTTGGATATCTTCTACTTGATAGGTAACCATTAAGTGAACCTCCTTATTTTGTTCGAAAAGGCTGGGACTCGAGTCATCAACCTAATCTTTATACAAAATACGTACCAGAGGACGACTTTGATTAGACAAACGTACCCTTCCTAAAAAATATACGTTTGACTAGAGGAACCAGTAAATATTTTTCCACATAGGATTTACAGTAGAGGAAAAGGAGGAAATAAGATGCACATTCCTAAATATGACATTTTTATCCATCCAATGGATTTGAAAGAATTAAAGTCTGATATATGGATTGATGAACCATTGCCAGCTACCTTTAAGTCTGGGAAAAAAAGATATGAAATTGATATTGCCTATCGCGGTTCCCATATACGGAAGTTTAAGAAAAAATCCTATCATGTGACATTTTACAAACCAAAAACTTTCGGGAATGCACATGAAATTCACCTAAATGCTGAATATAAAGATCCCTCTTTAATTAGAAATAAAATCTCCTTAGACTTTTTTGCAGATATAGGTACTCTTTCCCCTGCTTCTCATCACGTTCAAATTTCAATTAATGGTAAAAACGAAGGTGTCTATTTGCAACTTGAGTCAGTCGATGAAAACTTTTTGAAAAAGCGCAATCTTCCCTTGGGCGCAATCTTTTATGCGGTTGATGATGATGCAAACTTTTCATTAATGAGTCCTATTGATCATGAGACGAAGAAGCAACTTGATTCAGGATATGAACAAAAAATTGGTAGTAAAGACGATCCAATACATTTAGTTAATTTCATCTTCGAGTTAAACACAACCCCTCGCAATGAATATGAACAAGTTATTTCTAAACATTTAAATGTAGAAAAATATCTTAAATGGCTGGCAGGTGTAGTGTGTACACAAAACTATGATGGCTTTGTCCATAACTACGCATTATATCGAAATGGAAATACGAATCTATTTGAGGTTATTCCTTGGGACTATGATGCAACATGGGGCAGAGATATCCATGGTGATACGATGGAATATGATTATGTTCGAATGGAAGGATTTAACACCTTAACAGCGAGGCTTCTGGATATTCCAACTTATAAAAAAATGTATGCTGAGATTCTAGCTTCCATTTTAGAAAATCAATTTACTATCGACTATATGGTACCTAAGGTTGAAAACCTTCACAATTTGTTAAGGCCCTTAGTTCTACAGGATCCTTATATAAAACATAAAATTGAAAAATTTGACAATGAGCCGGAGCTTATTTTTCAATTTATCAAAGATCGAAATCAGTACCTCCTTGAGAAGCTATCTAGTTTTATATAAATAGGCCAAAGAATAGGCTTTTTCTTCATTTCACTAGAAGACTAGGTTACGTATATATGGAGTATAAATATCCCCTATGGATATATAACAAGGAGGAAAAATTTTATGTCTAAAATGGAGAGTCCAAATTTAGATTCGTACCATTCCTTTCTTCAATCATTAATTGGAGAGGAGGTACAGGTTTATCGGGGTGGACCAGAGTCGAAAACAGGGAAATTACTAGATGTGCAATCTGACTTTATTACTGTCTATGCTCAAAACAACAATAATAAAAATGGCAACAATAATCAAAAAAATAATCAAAGCCAAGATAATAATCAAATCCAAGATAATAATCAAAGCCAGGATAATAACCAAAATACAGTAGTGTATTATCGGACTCAACACCTCCAAAGCATTAGTGAAAATACAAAATCCAATTCATATCCACGCTACCAAAACCAAGAAGAAGAACAGGAATTTCCTTTTAAAACGGGGGCGGATTTTAGTGAACTTGTATGGAACCTTAAAGGGACATATGTTCAAATCAACCAAGGTGGTCCAGAATCCAAAAATGGTATGTTATTAGATGTTTCAGATAATTATGTTGCCTTACTAACAGAGGATGATGGAGTTGTCTATTATAACATTCAGCATATGAAGAGTATTAGTGAATACAACCAAAATAATAATGAAAGTCAAAATCAAGAAGAACAGGAAGTAAGTATCCCAGAATATATCGTTACGGACAATTTTCATGACATTTTCGGTGAAATGAGCCACAAATGGGTTTCAATTAACCGCGGAGGCCCTGAAGCTTTAGAAGGTATTCTCGTTCAAAGTGCAGGCGGGCATTATACTCTAATTAATAATGATGAAGTCTTAAGAATTAATCCATATCATATTAAAAGTATAAGCTGTGGTCCAAAAGGTGTTATGAAAAATGAAAATAATAATGATGATTCAGAAGAGAATTCTGGTAATGAAGAATATTCAACGAAGAGCAACTCCAATAGCCAAGAAAGTGGAAATAGCTTAAGCTCAAGCAGTTCCAGACAATCCAGCAGTTCCAGAAGAAGAAGCTCAAGCAGATCCAGCAGAAGAAGCTCAAGCAGATCCAGCAGAAGAAGCTCAAGCAGATCCAGCAGAAGAAGGTCCAGCGGCTCCAGGAGAAGAAGATCTAGTGGCTCTAGGAGAAGAAGGTCCAGTGGCTCTAGGAGAAGAAGGTCCAGTGGCTCTAGGAGAAGACGTTCAAGCAGCTCCAGACAACGAGGGAACAATTCGAATGAAACAATTGTTAAAACGATGGATTATGTATGGATGCCTAATAGATAATCTACCCTTTCTTAATATTATATGAAACGGGTGCACCTAAAAGTGAGTGTGCACCCTAAAAGTAAGGAGGCAGGGAATTGAAAAAGCTGCAAAATCTGATTGGACAAAAAGTAGAACTTGAGGTTTCAGGAAAGGTAATTTTTCAAGGGATCTTAAAAGATATTGGCCAAGATATTTTAGTCTTATTTAATGGTATGGATTATTTCTATATCCCTCTTTTACATGTTCATAATCTAAGAGTAAATAATTTAATCGAATTAGAGACTAATGGTAATGATCCAATTTCACCGATCAATGATGAACAAACAGTAATCTCCTATCGAAAAACTTTATTGAATGCAAAAGGAAGATTTGTGGAAATTTTTGTAACAGGGAATAAGTCACTTCATGGTTATGTTACGAATGTAATGAATGATTACTTTTCTTTTTATTCACCGATCTATAAAACAATGCTCATTTCATTAAATCATTTGAAATGGCTAACCCCTTATCAAACCGATCTTACTCCCTACACCCTTGATACAAAAGCACTACCAGTAAAACCGTTAGGAATTACTCTTCAACGCTCCTTAGAGGAACAAATTAAAAAAATGGAAGGAAATTTAGTGGTATTCGATATTGGAGACCACCCGTTTAAAATCGGTTTGTTAAAACTTATTCAAGATAATATTGCCGAGTTGGTTGTAGCAAGCGGAGAAACTGTATTTTGGAAGGTTTCTCATTTAAAATCTATCCATACTCCATAAGTTTAGGAAAAAACCTTTTTATAGTATGAATAAAAGGTTTATTTTCCTGGATATAAATAGGACAGGTACCTTAAATAAACATATTAAAAAAACACCTTCACTTATTTTGGAGGTGTTTTGATTTGAACCATCAAGAATATTTTTTTATTATGAATAATATCTATTGCGATATCTTGCTGAATGACATGTATCACATATTTGAAATTCACTCTCCCAAGGTAAGTTTTTTCCGCAATTCCTGCATTTTTTTGTGAATTTTTTAATATCGGACTTAAGCCGCTCATGAACCTGCTCACTTATTTCTTCACGAACTCTTTCCCAATAAAACGCTTCTGTTCGCTGTCCTAGCCGATATAGAAATAAAAGATGCAGTCCAATCGATTTATAGCTAAGTTCTAATTCTTCTAAGTTTCGATTTTTTATATGTGGGTCAGGAAGCTTCTCCCCATTTACAATTGCGTACATGGTTTCTTCCCATTGAGAAATAAGTTCTTGCTCTTTTGTTGAAAAAGGAAGATGCAAAAAACCATATAAATCCATCATTGATAAACGTGCTTCAATTTCGGTACCGGAAATTCTCTCATAAAGTAACCGTTCTTCTGATAAAGAAGCTTTTTTTGTTCCATTTGGACTATTAAATCTTTCCCACAGTTCAAAAAAAGTATCAAGATCATGATAGTACTTTTGAAAACGTTCAAATACTGAATTCGTCGGAGCAATTGCAAATGTATGAACTGGCTCATCTTCTTGAAGAAGTAATCTTTCCATTAATTTTATCTCTTTTGTAAATGCAACCTTTCCCACATTGTAAATGCCTTTTCTACCAGCACGACCTGCAATTTGCTTGACCTCTTGTGAACTAAGACGTCTCCTTCTTGTCCCATCAAATTTCTCATTTTCTAAAAAAACGATTCTATGAATTGGCAGGTTCAGCCCCATCCCAATTGCATCCGTGGAAACAATGACTTTTGTATCTCCATTATTAAAGTGCTGAATTTGTTTTTTTCTTGTTTCCGGAGGCATACTTCCGTAGATCATACTTACAGAATGTCCATCATGTTGAAGCTTTGATGCTGTCTCAAGTACCCTTCTTCTCGAAAAACATATGAGAGCATCACCTTTTTTAACATGGGTAATTTTAAATTCCTTCGTTTCCACTTCAAGTGGTGTATCTCGTGTGTATTCGGTAATTGTAATTTCTGCTTCACCTAAAAGTTGAAGCAACATCGATTTTGAATTTCTGCTTCCAATGATATGGACTTCATTTGCTTTTGCTTTAGTTATGGCTTTATACCAGGAAAATCCTCGATCCTTATCCGTAATCATTTGCGCCTCATCAATGACAACAACTTCATAAAAATCTTTTTCTTGGAACATTTCAACTGTACAAGAGGTGTGTGCTGCACCGGCAGTCATTTTTTCCTCTTCTCCTGTTTTTAATGAGCACGGTGTGCCTTCGGAATTTAATTTATCATAAACTTCTAATGCCAAAAGTCTTAATGGTGCTAGATATATGCCGCTGATCGCTTCCTTCATTCGCTCTAATGCATGGTGTGTCTTTCCAGTATTGGTTTCTCCGATATGCAGAGTATAGTGAATTTGTCTATCAGGTGATGGATTATACTCCTGCCCAAAGATGTCCTCCATCATCCGTTCTTCTTCTTCTCGTCTTCGTTGAATTTCCGCTAGTTCTTCTGCCTTTCTTTTTTCTCGTCGGATAAGGTCTTTTTCATATTGTTCCTGATGCTTAACCAAATTAAATGGTGTTTCGGCAAGAGTCAATAGGTCGGATACATACTCTTCTTCAATTTCACTTATGATTTCTTCTTCAAATTCTTCAGCAAGATCACTGATGCTTCCCCATATAAATGTGTCGGAAATTTCTTCAGAAAAAATTTCGGAATACTGATTTTTAAGTTTTGGTGAAAGCTGGTCATTTACAATTTCGATAAGAATATCAGCCAAGGAATCTGAAATCAATCTTCCATAAACATAATCATAGGTTTCATATGTGTAATAACTCCGGCCCCATTCTAAAGTTTTGTTAATCTCTCCTGTAAGTTCCTCAAAAAAAGTAGGGATTGTCGTATATTCTGAATTCTGAAAGCTTCCTTCCTCTACTAACTTTTCTTCTAATGCAAATTTATCTACCGTTTTATATTTCCTTTTCGTTTTAAAATCATTTGATAGTTGTTTTGCCACAGCATACCTTACCGACAGAAAAATCTGATCGCTATTTTCCATGAAAATGGATTCCGCCTCATCCTTAATAAGGAATTTGAATTTATCCTTCTTTTCCTGGAGGCGTGCTTGTTTTTCACGTTTCAAAAAATCAGCTCTGGCATGATAATACCGATTTTCCCAATCCTGTTTATTTTCACCTATTGTTTCTGTTAACCATTCAAGTACTTTAAATGGCTGGTAAGTCCTCATTTCATTTCGAAATAATCGGTTTATAAGTTTCCGATCAACACCAGCAACCTCAAACCCTTTTTCACTTAAAATTTGCTTTTTCTCATTTCTTGGTATATCATTCGTAACTTTATTTAGCCAAACATTCAGCCAAATTTGTTCCAGGTAGTTCATGCGTTCTTGCAAATATTGGTCAAAAGAAGGCATATTCTCTTTCATTTCAAGGTAACTGTAAATATCTTCAAAGACTTTCCGCTTCGTATGTTCGACAGCTTGAGGATATATCACGGCCAGTTTACTCAATTACAATTCCTCCTCTGCTGATAGTATAAAAACCTTATATATCATGTTTTATACAATAATCATTCACTAATTCCTCAATTTGGTCAATCTCGGGAAATTTTCCTTCAAATTGAAATAGCAGGTCTTCAATAAATTGATCATGATGATATACATGTATGGCTCCATTTTGTTTTATAACACTAAATTCTGGAATAAACTGATAACCGTTTCGTTCTATGGCTCCCATTTTTTCGCCCCTTCACTGTTCATTTTTTTTTAGTATGAGCGAAAAAACATTGGAAATACAAACAGAGGACGATCATTAAAGATCATCCTCTGTTCGAAAATAGTTTTAATGTTATTTAGGCTGTGGTATATACACGGTCACTGTTTTCATTCTTTATTGTTGCTTGTGCCGCTGCTAAGCGAGCAAGTGGAACACGGTAAGGTGAACAGCTTACATAATTGAGCCCGGTTTTATAACAGAATTCGATTGAACTTTTTTCGCCTCCATGTTCACCACAAATTCCTGTTTTTAAATTAGGATTCGTCATTCTTCCAAGCTTCACACCCATGTCCACAAGCTTACCTACTCCTTCTTGGTCAAGAACGGCAAATGGATTTTCTGGGAGAACTTTTTGTTCTGTGTATGATTGCAAAAACTTACCTTCGGCATCATCCCGACTAAACCCAAAGGTTGTTTGAGTTAAATCATTGGTTCCAAATGAGAAGAAATCGGCTTCTTCAGCAATTTTGTCGGCAGTTAAAGCAGCCCTTGGAATTTCGATCATGGTCCCAATGGTATAATTGAAATCTTTTCCTGTTTCCTCTTTTACTTGCAACGCGGAGTCAATGACCAATTGACGCATCTTCTTTAATTCGTTAACATGACCGACAAGTGGAATCATGATTTCCGGAATTCACATCAAATCCTTTTTCAGCTAAAGCGGCTGTTGCATAAAAAATCGCTTTTGCTTGCATTTCGTAAATTTCAGGATGGATCATTCCAAGGCGGCAGCCCCGAAGTCCGAGCATTGGGTTGAATTCATCCAATTGACGAACTTTCCTCAGCATTTGTTCTTTTTCCTTCAATTCCTTTGATCCAGGATTTGTAATCTGCAGCTTTGTTACATCCACTAAAAGTTCTTCTTTATCTGGTAAAAATTCATGCAGCGGCGGATCTAATAAACGAATGGTTACTGGGTTACCTTGCATTGCCACAAAGATGCCTTCAAAATCACTTTGTTGCATTGGCAGTAACTGGTCAAGAGCCACAACCCGATCTTCAAAGTTATCTGCTATAATCATTTTTTGAACAATAGGTAGTCGCTTAACATCCATAAACATATGTTCTGTACGGCATAAGCCAATACCATTTGCACCAAATTCAAAAGCCTTTCTAGCATCTTCAGGATTATCAGCATTTGCTCTAACCCCAATTTTCCGTTCTTGGTCTGCCCAGTTAAGTAATAAAATAAATTCGTCAGAGAGTTTTGGTTCAATCATGGGAATTTCACCTAACATGATTTCTCCGGTTGATCCGTCAATTGTAATGATCTCCCCATATTTGATCGTGGTGGTGCCGACCGTAACCTGTTTTGTCTTGAGATCTATTTTCAGAGCTTCACACCCGCAAATACATGCTTTACCCATCCCTCTAGCAACAACAGCGGCATGGCTGGTCATACCACCACGGCTCGTTACAACTGCTTGAGCCGCAATAATCCCATGAATATCGTCAGGAGTGGTTTCTGGACGGACAAGGATAACCTTTTTCCCATTTTTACTTAATTGCTCCGCTTCATCTGCATCAAAAACTACTTGACCGGTTGCTGCACCAGGAGATGCTGGCAATCCTTTAGCTAAAAGCTTCTTCTCAATAGAATCATCGATCCTACGGTGGAGTAATTGATTTAATTGGTCTGGATCCACCCTTAAAAGGGCAGTTTTTCGATCAATAATTCCCTCTTCAACCATGTCAACTGCAACCTTAATTGCGGCTTGAGCAGTTCTTTTACCTGTCCTAGTTTGCAAGATAAATAGTTTTCCACGTTCAACTGTAAATTCAATGTCTTGCATATCTTTATAATGCTGCTCAAGTCGGGTGCAAGTTTCAAAAAATTGTTGAAACACTTCAGGCATTTCATCCTTTAAGGTAGCAATAGGTTGTGGTGTCCGGATCCTGGCAACAACGTCTTCTCCTTGAGCATTAATAAGATATTCCCCATATAGAACCGCTTCTCCAGTCGAGGGGTTTCTGGTGAAAGCAACTCCTGTTCCGGAATCATTTCCCATATTACCAAAGACCATACTTTGGATATTCACAGCAGTACCCAAGTGTTCCGGTATTTTGTTTAAGCGGCGGTATACAATCGCTCTTTGGTTATTCCATGAGTCAAATACTGCCTTAATAGCAAGAAAAAGCTGATCCTTTGGATTTTGAGGAAATTCATTTTTGGTATGTTTACGTACAATTTTTTTATAACCAGTAATTACTTCTTGCCAATCCTCTGCAGTAAGCTCGGGATCAGATGAATATCCTTTTTCATCACGAGTTTCTTCTAATAACTGTTCAAAATAATAGGTGTCAACATTTAAAACGACATCACTAAACATTTGAATGAAGCGCCGATAAGAGTCATAGGCAAAGCGCGGATTATTTGTTAAATGGGCAACGCCTTCAACAGTTTCATCATTCATCCCTAAATTCAGAATCGTGTCCATCATACCTGGCATTGAGAAAGCAGCTCCAGAACGGACAGAAACGAGCAATGGATTCTTGGGGTCTCCCAACTTTTTGCCCATTTTCTCTTCGAGTTTTTTCAGGGCCTCCAGTATTTGAGCTTCCATCAGGCTGGAAATTTGTTTTCCCTCTTTATAGTAATCATTGCAAGCTTGAGTAGAGATTGTAAATCCATATGGAACAGGAAGCCCAATTCGGGTCATTTCAGCTAAATTTGCTCCCTTCCCTCCCAAAAGCTCCTTCATATCACTATTACCTTCATGAAACAGATAAACAAATTTTCCCATTTAAACTACTCCTCTCTCTTTTTAAGGATATCTAAAATCAAACTGGCTGTTTCTTCAACAGCTTTGTTTGATACATCGATGATTGGACAGCCAACGCGCTTCATAATTTTTTCTGCATAATCTAATTCATCAAGAATTCGTTCAAAACTGGCATATTGGGCTTGTGAGGCTAACCCAAGTGCTCTTAGTCGCTCTTTACGAATTTCATTCAACTTATCTGGTGAAATAATCAGCCCAATACAATTACGTCTGGGAACTTCAAATAATTCATCTGCCGGAGGTACTTCTGGTACTAATGGTACATTAGCAACCTTAAATCGCTTATGTGCTAAATACATGGATAAAGGAGTTTTTGAAGTACGTGAAACTCCGATCAAAACTATATCTGCCCGTAGGATGCCTCGTGGGTCTCGGCCATCATCGTATTTTACAGCAAATTCAATTGCTTCTATTTTTCGGAAATATTCTTCATCAAGCTTTCTCACTAGACCAGGTAACTGTCTTGGATTTTTGTTAAACCTTTTGGAAAAAGCATCGATCAATGGATGAAGCAAATCAACCGCCTGGATTCCTTCCTCTTTTGCACGCAGATCCAAATACTCTTTTAAAGCAGGTATCACAAGTGTGTACGCAATGACAGAATGGCTTCTTTTTGCCAAGATAATAACATCCTCGATATCCTCGATTTCCTCTACATACGAATTGCGGCGGATATCAATTTGGCCGATATCAAATTGTGTTGCTACTGCTTTAACGACGAATTCTGCTGTTTCCCCTACAGAATCAGAAACAACATAGACCACTTCTTTCGGATTCAAAGTCACTTCCACTCCCCTATTGTTCGGTGATTTCCAGGTATGCCCGGGTGATTGTTGTCTTTGTGATGCGGCCGATTACCATATATGTATGTGGGTATTCATCGGTTTCCTTTACTACAGGAAGCGAATCGATATGGTTTTCAATCATTTTTTTGGCAGCTTCCAATAAGGTTTCTTCCGGCTTAATCATAACGATATTGGGCATTCTCGTCATAATAACACTTACAGGTAAATCATCGAGATTTCTATTACCTAGTGCAGACCGCAGTAAATCTTTACGTGATATAACCCCGGCTAAATGGCCCTTTTCATCTACTGCATAAAGGGTGCCGACATCTTCCAAAAAAAGCTGAACGATCGCATCATAAACTGATGATGATTTTTGTATTACAATAGGATGTGCTTTGTAATCCACAACTTTTTGATTGGTAAATTTTTTAGCTTGAAGCTTCATTTCGTAATTTTCATTAAAATAGTAGCCAACACGCGGCCTGGCTTCAAGATTTCCTGCCATTGTTAAAATAGCTAAATCTGGTCTTAGGGCTGCCCGAGTCAAAGAAAGTTTATCAGCTATTTGTTTTCCTGTTATTGGTCCGCTTTTTTTAACTATCTCAATGATTTCTTCCTGCCGTTTTGTTAATTTAATAGGATCTCCCCCTTTCTGCTTGGATATTATAATTATCTAAATATGCTATACTAATTAATATATAGTATACTACATTTAAACCGAAATGGAATAATTATTTATACTTTTTTGTGACAAAGAATGAAAAAACTCGCCTTTTTTCACAAAAAACAACCAGTTAATTGGGCTAGTAAAGGTATTAAAGGTTTTTTTTGGCTAAAACTAAATATATATTCAGTGCTTATGAATCATTCAATGGGGTGCGTTCACGTGAAACGAACAGCAGTTCAAGTATTAATCATTAGCATTTCTACAATGATATTGGCTTATTCCATGAATTCATTCCTTATTCCTCATAAAGTGTTAACGGGTGGTGTGGGTGGATTCGCAATTGTGATCAACCACTTCACTCATATTAATACGGGCTGGATTATTTTAGTCATAAATATTCCATTATTTATATTGGGATATTTTTTTTTAGGAAGAAGGTTCATGATTTTAACTATTTATTCTGTAATATTGCAATCTGTTTTAATGCGCATAATCCCTGTCCATCCATTTAGTCATGATATTCTCACATCATGTATTTTCGGGGGTGTATTAAATGGATTATGTGTAGGAGCAAATATACGATTTGGCGGATCTAGCGGCGGAACGGATATTATTAGCGTTATTCTTTCCAAGAAGAAAGATTTATCAGTGGGGTATTTAAGTACATGGATGAATTTAGCCGTAGTGCTTACAAGTGCATTGGTATTTGGAACAGCGCGAACTCTTTATACGCTTTTTGCCATTTTTGCCTCTGGAAGAGCCGTAGATGTTGTGCATACAAGTCATACAAAAATTACTGTTACGATTATAACGGAAAAATGGAAGGAATTAAGTGAAACCTTAATCCATTTACATTCTCGCGGAGTGACAATGACGGATGCTGAAGGTGTTTATTCTCACAAACAAAAAAAGGTATTAACAACAATCATCACAAAATATGAGTTATCTGAAACGAAAGAGGCCATTCGCCTGCAGGACCCTACCGCTTTTGTTTATATCACAAGAGCGATCGAGGTAATGGGAAAATTCCGTAAAGATTAACTTTTAAAGAAAAGGAGAAGGAAGCAGTTGTCCTAATTTAAAGACAACTGCTTCCTTCTCCTTCTTTGTTTTATTTCACCGATTACCAATATTATCATTGGTAAAATGACTTGGAATGGAAAGGCATAATAAAAATATACTTTAAATGCCCACTCCCCCATCTCCATTATGCTGTAATACAGGCAATAGGAAAAATAAAGCATCAAAAGTCCTGTTTGAATCACGATTGATCTGTAATCATCTAAATGGAATAAATGCGCAATCCCTTTACAAGCTACTAGCAAACATATACTCAACTTAATGAATACCCCGACAACAAAAATAACAGCAACTGTTAGTTCTAATCTTTCGAAATAATCACCGATCCTAATTCGGCTAACAGCCACATGGGCTGGGAAGTAAAATTTGGTTTCTACAGGACCTAAAATTAAAATATTTCGCAACGTAATAATTACGAGTAAAAAGCCTGCAATAGCAGTTCCTAGCAAAAATACCTTATAAAGAGATTTTTTTGTTTTAAGGGATGAAAATATACCAATAAATAATACCGTTTCTGCAAATGGGAAGGCAAAGGTTGAGGCACCGCCCTTTAAAATAAGCTGCCATCCATTATTAAAAATTGGCTTTATATTATTAAAGTCTAAGAGGGGAAACCCCAAAAGTTGAACAATTAAAATGATCAAGAGAATGACAGGTAAAAGATATGCACTTGTCCTTGCCAATACTTCAATTCCAGATTTAACTGCAGGAATTGCAACCATCACTAAACAAAACATCGGAACAAATTTTGGTGTTTCAGGCATGGCAACGGTATTAATAAATTCTCCAAAATTTCGGACCACAAGTGCTCCAAGGTGAAAGGAATACCATATGTAAAGAAGAATGAATACCTTTCCTGCAACTTTACCAAATGTCTCCTCTATGATTTCAAATAAACCTTTTTCTGGATATAAGGACATAATCCTTGAAAAAATAATGAGTATTGGCAGTGACATGAAAAGTCCAAAAATCACACTTATCCACGCATCTTGTTTGGATTCTGTACCAGTACCAAGGATATAAGTGCTGCCCAAAATAAAAATCATTAATAAACAAATGGCTTCCTTATTTGTAATTTTTTCATTTCGCATGTATCATCTTCCTCCAAACAATGACAAAACCATATTTTTTATTGGTTCTGATGGACTTGGAATATTAATTCCAAACGTTAAAAGCAGTGCGATTGTAAACGAGCACAATGCTAGAACGGAATTTACCCAAAAGTTACGCCATTGTTTTTGTTTGTAAAGTGGTATGAATTCATATGTTAGCAATAATCCATAAAATAATATTGTTAGCAAAAACATACTTAATCTCCTATTTGTATTGGCTTTGATAACATTCCACTACCTTTGATATGAACTTTTGTATTAACATTAACCTTAACGTCCTTAAATTTTCCCTTATCCCATCGGGATGCTACCTGTTCCCAAATTTTCGGTTCTTCTTTTTGAAGCTGTTTGCCAAATCCAAAAACATCCACCCCATATGATGACTGAATATCTTTAATGCATTTCTCGACACGGTGTTTTAGGACATACCCTGCTTGCTGTTCCAGTTGTTTTATTTTCTTTACCTCTAAGATATTTGCACTGCCGCCAATTTCATCTAAAGAAACCGTTGTATCAATATTGATCTTGTAATCAATCTTTCCATTATGAATAATTGGCTTCTTTTTTGTTTTACTATTAAATATTTCTAAGGAAATGGGTGTACTGTATTTACTACTACTGCCGTTGAGAGTTAATAAACCACCTTTGACCTCATCCATTGCAAACAGCATGTTTTTTGTTTTTGCACTATCGATAAAACCAATTAATTTGTCTCGACTAAATATAGCTGTACCGCTTATCTGTGGCGAATTGTGGCCGTTAATTTTTTGAAGATGAACACTTGGCATTATGGCAACGATTCCGTTTGTTTCTAGGTCATTGGCGAACTTCCATAATTCTGTTATGGGTGCTTTACTAAGAGATTTTTCACTTTTCAACATATCAGCTAATACAAAGGATTTAATTTGATTCGTCGTCCCGCTGCCATTAAAAATGTCTTTTGCTTTACTTTCCTTTGAAACAAGCAATAGGACATCTGCTCTTGTTTCAGAGTCGCGATTAAACCAATCAACTACCCTTAAAATACCTTCTTTTGCAATTTCCTTACTTAGGATGACAACCTTTGTATGACTCCAATACAATCTTTTCCCTGTTAATGAAATTTCGTTTCTCACTGCATCAAAAATGGTATCACCTTCAATCGAAATTTGTTGGGATACAGGTTTTGCATCTTGCGCACCAGAAATCTCAATGGTTTCTATAGTAATTTGATATTTGTGATTTTTTCCTTTATCAATCGCAACCCCAGCAACAATAGTCAGCTTATCTATTTCTCGATAATTCCAGCAGCCAGTCAGTGTAGTAGTTTGTATAAGAATAAGGATAGGCAGCAGTATATAAATTCTACTTTTCATAGTAGATTACTTCCTTCTTGGTTTATTGACCGATTGTCTCACTAAATTTTTGGCGCCAATTATTTTTGGCCGTAACGTCATCGACCACCACGGAGCGCGAATCCATATATCTTGTCCATTATGATTTTTCATAGAGGACAAACCTAACATATAAGGGACACCAAATGAACGAATATTCATTAAATGTACAATGATTAAAATCATCCCAAACAAGTAGCCATAGATCCCCATTAGGCTAGCAAACAATAAAAGAAAAAGGCGAATGATGGCAATTGCTCCTATTGTAGTGGGGCTTAACAATTTCATGATTCCTGAAACAGCAGCGATAATTACTACAGGGGCACTCACAAGTTTTGCCTCTACAATAGCCTGACCAATTACCAATGTGCCAACAATATTGACTGCTTGACCTATGGCACTTGGCATTCTTATTCCTGCTTCCCTAATAACATCAAAGGTTATCAACATAACAAGTAAGGATAAACTCGTTGGAAAAGGTACTCCTTGCCGTGAAGCCGATATACTAAGAAGTAAAGGTGTCGGTATTAATTCTTGATGATAGGCAACTGCAGCTAAATAAATCGCTGGTAAGCTAATGGCAATGATCATTGCCGCCGATCTCAACAACCGGTTAAAGAGGCAAAAAGAAAATTATTGTAATAATCTTCATTGGCTTGCAAACCTTCGATAAATACATATGGAACAGTTAAAACAAAAGGACTGCCATCAACAATAAGTGCAATTCTTCCTTCAAGAAGTTTTGCTGCCACAACATCTGGCCTTTCACTATAGCCAACTGTTTCAAATAAAGAAAAGGGAGCATCTCTAATCAATTCTTGTATATAACCCGAATCAAGTATGCCATCAATATTAATATCATCTATTCGCTTCTCAAACTCCATAAGGATTTCTTCTAATGCCAGACCTTCTATATAACAAATGCAAGTTTTAGTTCGAGTTCTTTCTCCAATTTCTTTAAATTTAAATTTAAGATCTTTGTTTTTAATGATTCTTCTTATAAGTGTTAAATTTGTCATTATTGCTTCGGTAAAGCCCTCTTTTGGCCCGCGGACAACTCTGGCAGATTCAGGCTCGGAGATGGATCTTGTTTTCCATCCCTTTGTCGAGATACTCAAAGCTTGATCATAGTTATCTAATAATAGGATCGTATCCCCCTCAATCATGGAATTTGCCAGTTCTTCGATATCAACTAACATTTTTACGCTGCTAGAAACAATGATCTTTGCTTGGATTTCATCTAAGAGCTTGTTAGGGTTTATTTTTTCTTCAAGATTTTGATAAAGAATCGGCTGAATGATATTTTCGTTAAGAATTTCAGTGTTTACCATTCCATCAAAGTAAATGACACAACAAGTTGCAGTTGCCAGGTACTTATTTTGAAATCTTCTCACCACAAAAGTTTCATCATTGTGAAAAATTCGAGTAAACAATTCAATATTAGCATCGATTGATTTCACTAATAGAGGAAGTTCATCAGTAAGATTTTGACTGTTTTCTTCTATTAAAAAATTTTTCCGCAATCTTCCACTCTTCTTTCACAGGGATTTATTATTTAGGTTTACCAAATAAACTTTGGAATATTTACACTTAGTTTGCTTCATGTATACAAGTAAAAAAGATTTGGATGATTAGTTTCCCCAAAGAAAGGGAAAATATAAGACGAAAGGAGTGATTGTGTTGACAATCGTCGAAGATAATCAATTTGACAATAAGGAAGGGAAAAACATAATGATGGACCATTTGGGAGAAGATAACCAAAATGATCAAGAGGGCACCGGGCAAGAACCTGAATTTAATATGTATGGCACTGCGTTAAATGAATTATAGAAAAAACTCCGCTAATTTAATTTAGCGGAGTTTTTATCTCTTTTGGGCTTTTAAAATAATGGATTCACCTTGGAAGGTAAATACTTTTTTGTCATTGAAGGTAATACGAAACTTTTCTTTCACTTTATTTGAAGAATTAGCAAATATATTGTGTAATTCATTCTTTTCTTTATCCGATAGTTTCATTCGATTGCACCATGATTCAAATTGAAAGGTTTTTTCAAAACGGTGCCATTCACTAATCTCAAATCCAGCATGCTCCAACATTCTAAGCCACTCTGATTTTTTCCAAGCTCGAAAATGGCTGTAATCCCTCTTTTTTTCAATTTTATTATAAAATTCATCGAATTCATCATCTTCAGGAACGACATTATCATCCAGTAAAAATTGTCCTTCGGACGTTAATACTCGAAATACTTCGTTTACAAATTTGATTACATTAGGAAAATGGTGCGGAGCAATTCTGCAAGTAACAATATCAAAACTTTGAGCTGAAAAAGGAAGGTCCTCGGCATCTCCTTGTATAAACTCAACATTTTGATGGCCATTTCCTGTGATAAACTTTTCAGCTGCAACTAACATTTCTGCGGTTAAATCCAAAGCCGTTACTTTTTTAACGAATGGGGCAAACCCATTTGCGGTATGTCCTCCTCCTGTTGCAATATCAAGGACATTTTCCTCCCGGTTATTTTCGCTAATTTTAATAATTGTTGCAGGTCCTTACCGTCTTTATGAATAGGGCTTGTTACATAAGATTCAGCATTTTTTCCAAATTGCTGCTTAACGTCTTTTTTATAATCCACTCTTCTCCCCTCCAACTTCTACTATATCTTTACCATGATATTTTGAAAATAACGGATTTATTATGAATGCTAATAAGTTAGAGTTATAGTTTTTTAAGTGGATTAGGAGAATTATAATCCTATTTCCAATGATACGGGGCAATGGTCGCTCCCCATAATTTCCGAGTGAATCTTTGCCTTTTGGATTTGATCCTTTACTTTATTGGATGTAATAAAATAATCAATACGCCATCCAATGTTCCGTTCCCGAACCTTTAGCATATAGGACCACCAGGTATATGCCCCTTCACAGTCAGGATATAAGTGCCGAAAACTATCAACGAATCCTGATTCGAGCAAGGTTGTCATTTTCCCACGTTCTTGAGGAGTAAAACCAGAATTATTTAAATTAGATTTAGGGTTTTTTAAGTCAATTTCTTGATGTGCAACATTTAAATCACCACAGAGGATGATTGGCTTTGATTTGTCCAGTTCTTGAAGGTAGGTACGGATTTTATCTTCCCACTCCAAGCGAAATCCTAATCTTGCTAAATCTCGCTGGGAATTGGGGGTATATACATTTACCAAGAAAAACTTTTCATACTCTAGAGTGATGATTCTTCCCTCAGGTTCTGAATCATCTAAATCAAACCCGTATTTTACTGAAATTGGTTCAAACTTAGAAAATACTGCTGTTCCTGAATAGCCTTTTTTTTCAGCATAATTCCAAAATTGATAATAACCATCTAAGTCTAATTGAATCTGACCTTCCTGTAATTTGGTTTCCTGTATACAAAAAAGATCTGCATTTACTTCATGAAAAAAATCTAAAAAGCCTTTTTTAACACAAGCTCTAAGGCCGTTAACATTCCAAGAAACTAGTTTCATCGTTATTTATTTCCCCTTGCTTCTAGTATTTAATCTAATGATCTCACTTTATAAAACTCAATGGAGCTATTGTATCAATATCGTTCAAACATGAAAAGTAAATGGATTCAGTCAAAAAACAATTTTAGATAAAAAAGAAGGGAGTAGAATTTCTACCCCCTTCTTATCGTTATTCAACGTCGACTACTTCAACCTTTTCCATTACATCGCCATTTTTCATTGCTTTTACAGCGTCAAGACTTGATGTTACTTGTCCAAATACAGTATGGACTCCATTTAAATGCGGCTGTGATTCATGTACAATGAAAAATTGACTTCCGCCTGTATCTTTTCCTGCATGTGCCATTGATAAAGATCCTGGCACATGTTTATGTGGATTTCCTTCTGTTTCACATTTAATAGTGTAGCCCTGGGCCACCCATTCCTGTTCCAGTTGGGTCTCCTCCTTGAGAAACGAATCCAGGTATTACTCTATGGAAAACAACTCCATTATAGAATCCAGAATTGGCTAATTTTTCAAAGTTCGCAACGGTGCCTGGGGCTTCGTTTGGAAAAAGATCAAACTCAATTTTATTTCCATTATTCATTAGTATGTATCCTTTTTTTGCCACTTGTACCATCTCCTTTATGTAAAATCATTTTTATCATACACTTTTTATGCAAAAATGGAAAGTCTGACTGATTTTTGGATATACTAATAGTACCCCTTCCGAACAATTCGCTTGTTGAGGGACACTTAACCATGTACGGACGGAAGGGGTCGGAGTCCAACCCCTGGACGCCAAAAAGCCAAGACAAATGTCTTGGCTTTTAGTTTTTGTTGCTTGTTGTGATCCACACATGAAACTGATAAACACTAATTAGGAAAAGGCAACAACCTATGAAAGTATATTGATGGCTCCAAGTTTGTGAATGAGCAAATAATCCAAACTCCTCAGCTTTCTTTTCAAGTACAGCCATCCCAATGCTAAAAAAGAAAATGATGGCTGCTTTTACCCACCTTGTTTGTTTCCTCATGAAAATAAGACAAAGAAAGGTCCAAATAGGCAATCCAACCAATGTAAACAGAAGATTGATTGAAAAAATAGCATGAAAAGGCCGATGAGGAAATGAATATAGCTGCTTACCAACCATAATCAGATCCAAATACGTCCCAAGTAATGAAGAAAATAATAAAACTGGGATATAACTTCTAATCCAGGATCGAAATTGCCTTTTTGGCAAGAGCTGCCAGTTCGAGTCGTTCAAGGGTTTTACAGTATTCATTTTCAATCTCCCCATTAACAGGTTCTTCAAGTTCTGAAAAAAAGTTTAAGACATGATCATCCATAAACCAGTCACCCACTTCTGCTTCCACGTGTTTAACGTTTTTCCAAGCACTTTGCAGATTTGGGCTATAAATTCTACTTGCTCCAGGTCGAAGAATACATGATTTTAAACGAAGTTGATAACTTTTTCCAGGGAATGCCTTCGTGGACATTGTTAAATATATGCGGCCAGAAATCCTTTCTGGAGCCAGTGTGTGGAGTACTCTTTGCCCACTTTTCGGCATTTCTCAAGATCTCACTATCATTAAAAAGGACAGCATACAATCTTTTTCCTAACATAATCCTCTCATAGACAGAATCAAATTGGTGAAGTGTTTGCCCCTCTAAACGAAGTACATTGTCTTTCATATAAGGAAATAGAATGTGATTGAACGAAAGAACATCTTGAAGCTTAAATTCTAAAGTATTAAAGACCTCATTTTTATATAAAGGATTTTGAATAACCCGTTTTTCTAAATAATTTTGTTCATTGATAATGAGTGCAATGGCAAGAATCGAATCAACTCGATTCCTCCAAAAGTAATTCCATATTGACTCCATAAATAATGAAACGTTAAAAATAGATAATAGGTGAAAATATGGTTTATTTCGTTTTAAACTTTCTTGGTAAAGTAAAAATTGTGGGTAGGCATCCTGAAAAATCAGCCAATTCCCCCGCTCTAAAAAAGAAAAAAATGTCCTTCTTTCTTTACTCGATAATAATTTGGAGAGAAGTTCCCCCTTTAAATCAGTCATATTCCAGCCGCCATTCCTTGATACCATGTGTCCCAGGAATGCCCAATGGATTTCTGGGTGTTGGAAATAAAAATCAAGATAGGCTTTTGTTCTCGTAACATTGTTTTTATTCAATTCGATTGTTTGTCTTTTTATTTGCTGTAATATTGCCTTGTCTTCTTTTGTTATTGTTACATGACCATTGTTGTTTGCTATTCTTTTTTTTAGCTCTTCCTTAATGATCTCAATTGGGGTTTTATCTTGATGTCGCCGAAAAAAATTCATACAACTTCCCCTCCATGAATTCTTCACCAGCCATATGAATATGTATAGGTGAAAGAAATCTAACCTTGGGAGAGGAATGAGTATAGTTGATGTTCAATATAGAAAGAGGAATAAATTGGATCATTGAAGTCCTTAAAAAAGATCAATCTCCCGCTGGATCGTGGAATTACCCATTTGAAACAGGAATTTCAACAGATGCTTATATGATTATTTTATTAAGGACATTAGAAATAAATGATGAAAGATTGATTCGAGGTCTTGCCTCAAGAATTGTTAGCAAGCAGGAGAAAAATGGAACATGGAAGCTTTTTTATGATGAAAAAGACGGGAATTTATCTGCTACTGTTGAATCCTATTACGCTCTTTTATATTCAGGCTATTACCAAAAAGAAGAAATGAAATTGCAGGCTGCTAAAAACTTTATTGTTGATCATGGCGGGATCGAATCAGTGAGCATGTTCACCAAAATCATGCTCGCCTTAACAGGACAATACCCTTGGCCGTCTTATTCTCCACTTCCTGTTGAATTGATCCTGCTCCCCCTTTCGTTTCCAATTAATTTTTATCAATTAGCGGTACAAGGACGCTCGAACCTGGCACCGATGATGATTCTGGCACATAAAAAATTTTCGTTGCGAACAAATACTAGTCCGGATCTTCTCAGATTTGTTTTTACAGCGCTCAACTGCCACCTGGGAACTTTGCTCAGAATGGCGTTCCTTTTTCTCAACTCTTGATGAAGGTATAAAAAATTTAATAGGTATACCTGAACACCTACGTTCTTTAGCAATCGAGCGTGCGACCAAATATATGCTGGAACATCTTGAACCCGACGGAACGCTCTATAGTTATTTCAGTTCAACCTTTTTAATGATTTTCGCTTTTCTCTCGCTCGGTAAACTGAAAAGTGATCCTCTTATTAAAAATGCGGTTGAAGGCCTAATGGCAATGAAAACAGAAATCAATGGTCTTCCTCATATGCAATATACCACTGCAGCAGTTTGGAATACTTCCTTAATTTCTTTTACGCTGCAATCTGCTGGGATCTCCCATCATGACCCCTTAATAGAAAAAGCAAACCGTTATTTACTAGAGCATCAGCATCAAAAATTTGGTGATTGGGTCATTCACAATCCGCATTTACCCTGGGGCTGGGGTTTTTCCGATGTAAACACGATCAATCCAGATATTGACGACACGACCGCCTCCTTACGTGCCATTACCAGGAACGTTCAAATGGACAATTCATTACAAAAGGCTTGGGAAAAAGGCATAAATTGGTTATTTTCGATGCAGAATGATGACGGAGGCTGGGCCGCTTTTGAAAAAAACATAAAGAACAAATGGATTGAATTCCTCCCGATTGAAAAAGCAGAGTTTTTACTTAGTGATCCCTCAACTGCTGATTTAACAGGAAGAACTTTAGAGTTTTTAGGAAGCTATACCAATCTAACTTCTAAACATCCTGCCATAAAAAAGGCCGTCGATTGGCTGATGAAAAGCCAAGAAAATGATGGGTCCTGGTATGGAAGATGGGGCATTTGTTATCTATATGGGACATGGGCAGCGGTTACAGGTCTTAGTTCTGTTGGTCTTTCACCCTCTCACCCTTCCCTTCAGAGAGTAGCAATATGGCTAAAGTCTATTCAAAACTCAGATGGAGGTTGGGGAGAATCCTGCAGAAGCGATGGTGAAAAAAAATATGTTCCTTTGAATGAAAGCACACTAACTCATACAGCATGGGCTCTAGATTCGTTAATCTCTTTTTCAGAACAACCAACCTCTGAAATTGAAAAAGGGATTACCTATTTGCTGGATTCTATTGACAAAAATGATTGGACTACCGCTTATCCGAAAGGACAAGGAATGGCTGGAGGGTTCTACGTCCATTATCATAGCTACCGTTATATTTTTCCTTTGCTGGCTTTATCTCATTACCAGCAAAAATTTAAATGATTAAAATAATAAATAAGCGGCGGATGATGCATCCGCTGCTTATTTATTACGATTTTTAATATGATTTTCAATGTCCTTCTTTCTTCTGGGTCTATAAAAAAAGTAAATTTTTGTATGTTTTTCAGATTTTTTTCAGAATACCTGTTTAGACTTCTTTACATAAGAGTGAAGGAGGTTTCAAATATGCATCAGAGAATAAAGAAAGTGATTGTTCTCTTTTTGCTTTTATTTTAACACTTTCATTAGGCGTAAGTGTACTTGCCGATGACGATGAGCACGAAAAAAGGGAACATGATAAAAATAGTGAGTACTATGAAAAGACAGATGATGAAGAATATGAGAATGAATATTACAACAAACAGGGATCGTCGATCAACACTGTCGTACAGGATGATTATTGGTATCTTTGGTCCAGAATGCCGATAAATAATCCTAATAAAACTTTACCGATTACTGCCCCTTCTGATCTTTCGGTTAGTGTAAATGGTAATACTACAAAGCTATATTTTATTCCGCAGGAGGGACAGCTGTTTGTGTCTGGGGAGAAATTAGCCAATATTTTGGGTGCCCAGGCACAGTATTATCCACAAAGTAAGATTCTAAGAATCACGAAAGGGCAGTATGAATTGATCGTCCGAGCTGATTCTAATGCTGTCTATGAAAATCGAGTGAAAAATCCAATGCCAGTGAAGACAGCTTCCTATGAAAAAACTATATACCTTCCTATTTCAGTTGCTGCCAATGCACTAGGATATCGAATTAATTGGGATGCTGGAAGTAATACAATAATGATTGAATCTATTTAAAAGGTGGTTGTTGAATATGGCAAAATCTAATAAAGCAAAATGGGTAATTGGATTAGCTGGTGCTGCACTCTCGGCATTTGTTCTGACACAAGTCAACGGGTCGGGAGGACAAAATCAAGGTGTAACCGCACAAGAAAAAATTTCAACAGCCGGAATGAGTAAACAAGAAAAAGAACTGGTCCAACTAGATTGGTCCAATTATTCGATAAATGGTACAACTGTCTCTGATCCCGGCACGGGAGGGGCTATTACCAGTGACCGCCAAACAAGAAGATCTTAACTCCGAATACGTCATGCAATTGGAAGCAATGAATACAACATTTTATTTTCAAGTAAAGAATTGTCTTAAAAAAGACTGGAAAAATATTATTTCGAACTGGATCCTGTATATTGAAAAAGAATGGTCCCGTTTTCAAATAGATAATGAGCTCTATCGCCTTAACGAGCTAACTGTGGGAGAACAAATGATGGTTCCTCCCCCTTTGTTTGATATTCTTCAAAAAGCCGAAGATTACCGTAAAAAGACAAATGGGTTATTCTCCCCCTACTTATTACCGCAAATAAGGTTCCATGGATATGATCAAGCTTTTCCGTTTTCGTCTGCGCTTTCCAATGAATTTGAATTACCAAGTGTTTATAATCGAATGGATGGTCCCTTCGAATTTGATCAGGATACCAACACTGTTAAGCGAAGCTCTCCTGGAAAACTAGATTTTGGCGGTATTGGAAAAGGATATGCTGTGCAGGCTACGGCCCAATGGTTAAAGGAAATTGGTCAGGCACAGGCTGGAATTGTAGATGGTGGCGGAGATATCACTGTTTGGTCTGATGGTGAAAAAGAATGGTTGATCGGCGTTGCCCATCCATTTGAAAAAAACAAGGAAATAGCTCAGTTTAGGCTTAAGAATGGCAGCATTGCAACCTCTAATATTATCTATCGCCGCTGGAAGCAGGGGGATGTACAAAAACACCATCTTTTGAACGGCAAAACGGGACTTCCTGTGGAAAGCTCAATCATTCAAGCGACAGTAGTTAGTGAAAATCTACTTGATGCTGAAGTGGCAGCCAAACTTTGTTTTATGGAAGATCATGAGAACGAAGAATTTTTAAAAATGGCAAAGGTTAATTTAATCATACTTGTCGATAAAAATGGAAACATAAAGGTTGAACATTAAAGGAAACGGCAGCTTCGGCAGCCGTTTCCACTTTTATCGTTCACACTTGAAGTTTTTTCTCAAAAACAATCGTAAACACACTACCCTTGCCCAAGCCACTGCTGGCAAAAATCTTCCCACCATGTGCGGTAACAATAGCTTTGGCAATCGAAAGGCCTAATCCCGATCCTCCTTTTTCCCTTGAGATATCTCCCCTGTAAAAGCGATCAAATATATAGGGAATGTCGTTCATAGGAATTCCGCAACCGGTATCCAAAACAGATAAAACGATTTTTTCGGAACTTGATTTGAGTGCGAGCTCCACTTTCCCTTCTTTTGTAAAACGAAAGGCATTATCCAATAAAATATATAGTAATTGCTGAATTCTGGTTTCATCACATCTAAAGTGAATACCCTCCTGGATGCTTTCTGCAAAATCGATGTTATCTGCTGATTGGCTGCTAAATCTTTTATAAATCGATTTTGTTAATTCCGAAAGGTTAATATCACTCCTTTCCAGTGCCAAAACATTTTTATCACTTCGTGCCAGGAATAATAAATCATTAATGAGCTTATTCATCAGTTCTGCTTCTGCTTTCACATCTTCAAGAACTTCTTGGCCAAAGGGGCTTAAGTTGTCTTTTTCTTCTCTTCTTAATAAATCAATCGAGCTATAAAAAATACTGAGCGGGGTCCGTAACTCATGACTTGCATCCGAAACAAATTTTTCTTGTTTATTGAATGCCGTCTTTATTGGTTTAATAGCTTGGCCAGCGAAATAATACCCTAAAAATCCCAAAAGAATGCTAAACATTATTGTAAGTAATAATAGGATCCATGTAATATTTTCTGTTAAGTGTCTTTCACTTGAAATATCTTTACCGATGATAACGTATCCATGCAAGTAGCCATTTGTATTAATCGGCTTTTTGATTAAAATTAGGTGTACATGTTTCCAGGTTACTTGTTTAATAAATGAAGTAGTTTTATCTGAAAGGTACTTCCCTTCAATCCAGCCAGAGAGTTGTTTAATCGACTCCTCGCCGTAAATAAATTGATTTTTGGTATCAAAAACGTAATAAAATATCGCACGATTTGGATCATAAGATATACCGCGATGTTCTTTTTCATAAAGATCTTCAACTAGATCCATTTTCTCCTTGTCAAAGAACGATTGTAAATCATCTTTTTCGTTTTGAATGATTTGCTGTGAAATTAGAAAATAGAGAATACCAATAAAACAAAGCAATAAAAAAAGTAATGAAAACGTATAAAGTATGGTTAGCTTGGATTTTAATTTATGAAACATCGGAACTTCTCACTTTATAACCGATTCCGCGGACGTTTTGGACCAATGAGGGGCTCCCGGGATGATCGATCTTTTTCCTAACTAGCTTCACTAAAGCATCAAGTGCATTATCGGAAACATCCGTATCAAAACCCCAAATCCGCTCAAATAGAACTTCCCTGGTAACGATTTGGTTACAGTTACGGAAAAGGATTTCAAGAAATTGATATTCTTTTTTAGTTAAGTCGATTGCCACTCCTTTATGGGTAAGTTCATGTGTATGTAAGTTAAGTGTAAAGTCATTTATAGCGATTGACTCCTCAAAGCTTTTTTCCTTACGTCGGCTTATAGCCCTTATTCGTGCGAGCATTTCGTCAATTTCAAATGGTTTTACAATATAATCATCAGCACCTGAATCTAATCCAAGGATGATATCCTTTTTTGCATCTTTGGCGGTAACCATTAAAATCCCGCTTTTGATTCCTTTCGAACGAAGTTTTTTACAAACAGTCAGCCCATCTTCACCTGGAATCATCCAATCAAGAATAATGACGTCATAGACAGAAAGTGAGGAATAACTGAGGGCTTCTTTACCGTTTTTGACCCAGTCAACATGATGAAATTCTTTTTTTAACAAGTGGGTCATTAATTTGCCTAGCCGCTCATCATCTTCAGCTAGTAAAATATTCACACCATCACTCCATCTCAGAAATTTTCTTATTATTGTCTATCATAGCAACTTTTTCTGAAAAAAGAGTGAAAAAAGCATCATACTTTTGGATTATGAAATATATATATGAGCATCTCTAAAGCTAGTTAAGATGCTGGCAGATAGACCAACAATTCCTACAATCAACAGTGAATAGAGTAAATTAGCATCTCTAAGAATGAGTAAACCCGTCATTATGATGACGGTATCAATGATATAAATGATAATCCCTACATTTAATTTGCTCCACTTTGAAATTAACAAGGCTAATAGATCAATTCCTCCAGGACTGATATGGTTTCGCAGCATGAATCCAACGCCTATACCAACAAACACTCCACCACAGATAACACTAGCAAATATAGGAAGATGCATAACTCCATTGAGTGGAGTCATTAATTCAACTATGAATCCAGAAATAACTGCCCCTAATATGCCGTTAATAAAATAAAGAGGGTCTGATTTTAGCGCTATGAGGTAGATTGGAGTATTTAGTAAAACAATTAACAAGCTTAACTTGAACCCGTATAGGTAGTTTAATAAAAGACTTATCCCAAATACCCCGCCATTAATTAGGTGGAATGGAAGAATAAATCCATTGATTCCTATTCCAATTAACGAGCTGCAAAAGCATGTAATAAGTAACCTTTTTTTCATAAAATCCATCCCTGTCCATTCTGAGTTTATTATTACATATATGAAATAAATCCAGCTTCATTCCAATATTTCTGGACACGGGTTCTGTTCACTTAACGAAAGGACGAAGAATATAGCTTAGTGCTCTTAATGATGGAAAATGACTTGTTCTTAAAAGTCTCTCACCAATAAATCCCTGCATTTGGTTTACGATCATGTCTTGAAACGGGTTATCAAGCTTTTCAAAAATTTCACGTAAAACCAGTGAATTTCGATATTTTTTCATTAATGGTTTTGTTAAGACTTCGTACTTCCCTAACCCGCAAAGGTCATATGCTGCATAGATTCCCGTAAGTAGAGAAGTAAACTGGCCAAAACCTAGAAAAGGCATCAGTGACCCAAAACAATTCCCTGTAAAGAAAGTATTGCCGATGCGTGGATATTTGCAGCTGCCAATTAAATAATCCTTAATATGAAATTGATCGGTTACTTTTAGTGACTGTTTCATAGTTGTACAAACTACCTGGTAGAAAGTATTCCAAAGTTCATGATCATTCTTAATTTTTAGACCCAACTGTGGATAGGAAATAACGACATTGGCCTCTGTATTTGAAAATGGAAGTAAATAGGCATAACCTCGTGGTGCAATATTATTGTTAAACCAAATATGTATAGTTGATCGCTCAAACTCTCCTTCTACAGTTGCTCCCTTGAGTGTAACGGCACGGTCAACATGATAATTATGTAACTTAACGGCATATTGTGCGTCTCCTGTTGCTAAAATGACATGCGTATACTCTTGAAGTAAATCTTCATAGCTTGCTTCTGAATGGTAAAAAATTTTAGATTTCACCTGGTTAGCTAACTGTTGTTCAAATGAATGCTGGTGGCGGCCTCTAATATTAATAAACCCTAATTGCTCATTTACTTCTGACTCCGCTTTTTCTGAATGTACAATCAATTTACTAATTTGACTAATTGGCTGTAAGAATAATTGATAGTCTTCTGAAAAAAAACGATAGGCATCTTGTATTGGTCTTGAAAAAATCGATGCAATGATTTCTGCGTTAATAAATCGATCACCTGGCTGACTCCTTTTTTCAAAAATGATAGGAGAATGGCCATACCTTTCCAATATAATGGCACAAGCTAAGCCGGATAGACCTGCACCCATAATAGCGATTTTCATCTTTTGATTCATCACCTTTTTAATAATCATTCATCCTATTATTTTTCCTTTTTCAATTGGTTATGTGTGTAAAGAAAAAAGCCGCCTGTTTCGGCAGCTCAATGGATATTATTTTAAAATGTATTATATACATTTTGACATGTTTCTGCTGTAGGTTCATAAAAGCAATGAAGCTTATAGCGAGCAACTAATGGCTGGCCATACCAAGTTTGCGGACAGTCTCCTCCTGGACGAAAATACCATAGACTATATTTGGCAGGCCAAAATCTTTCCCCGTTTATCGTTCTTCGGGCCAATCGCCTTTCTTTTTCCCTTGGTGCCTGATAAAAATACCCATGTGTGACTGCCTCAAATGCATGTGGCTGATAAACCATTTGCGGAATGGTGCGAAGTCCTTTAAAATCAGAACAGTTTGCCCGAATCCTGTTTATACCGACATTGCCAACAAGAAGCATTCCAAGGATTCCTTCTCCTTCTGCTTCGGCTCGAAGTAACCTGGCCATTAAATTAATGTCTGACGCTCTTGCCCTCACTACTGCCACGGAACCACCTCCATTGATGTTCACCAATATCATATTCTTTTTGGGTAAAGTGTTTACATTTGGTTTTCATAAGACAAAGAGCGTAATCAAGAATTTATTTGTCATCCATCTTATCGAAAAATAAAGTGCCATCACTTTGAATCTCAGCATAAAAGATTTGATCTAAGCTAAGACCTGATTGCTCCATTTGTGTTTGCAACCATTTTTCACTTAAATTTAATTCAGTTAGATTCTTGGATACAACTTTGCCATCAACAATAATTTCCGTTGGCATGTATAATGGCTTTACTGTTTTCAGTTGTAAATCCTTTTTGGTAGGATTTTGCTGGCTTACTTTTTTCAATACCGATAATTTTCCATCTGGTTCTAAAATGGCATAGTCAACATCTTTTGTAGAAAATATATCTTTTTCCCTTAGTAACATGCTGAGATCATCCATGTTTAATCCAGAATCAGCAAGTGATCTATCCAATATTTGTCCCTTTTTAATAACGATCGTTGGCTGACCATCCAGGATCACACGTGCCTTTCTTGATTTTAGATTAATAAAAGCCACCAGATGTGTGAGTAGTGCCCACCCTATTAAACCAACAAATCCTTCTGCCATATCAATACTGCGATCAATAGTAATCGCAGCGGCTATTGCTCCGATGGAAATTCCAGTAATGTAGTTAAAGAAGGTTAGTTGTCCTACTTGCTTTTTACCCATTATTCTTGTCATTAACAGTAAAACAGCAAACGAAATGATTACCTTGCCTAAGACTTCAAGATAATTCAAGCTTTACACCTCAGATCGAAAAATTTTTTTCAGTTAAATTTTCCCCTTTATTAGATTAATTTATAATACATATAAAAAAGAGATGCCGATTAATAAAAGCATCTCTTTGACAATTGGAATCATTCATTTTCTACTGCTTATGTTTAAAGGTTTTGGTGTTTAATTTCTCTAATGCTTCTTGATACTCAATAATTAAGCCGTTAATGATCTCTTCTGCTGTTTCAATTTTCTGAATGACCCCGACACCATGCCCGGCAGACCATATATCCTTCCAAGCCTTTTTATTTGAATCGGATTTCATATGTTCAAACTCTATACTGTCCTTTTTTACCAATTTTTCAGGGTCCAATCCGGCTGAAATTATACTCGGTTTAAGCATATTCGCATTTACTCCTGTAAAAGCATCCGTCAAAATAAGGTCTTCATACGAAGATTTTATCACCATTTGGCGGTATTCGTCTCTTGCCATACTTTCTTTTGCTGCTATAAAACGTGTGCCCATATAAGCAAAATCTGCACCAGCAGCTTGAGCTGCCAATACCCCATTTCCTGTAGAAATACCACCTGCAAGCACAATAATCCCTTCCCAAAATGACCTTACCATGTCAATAAGCGCAAAACCATTTACCTGCCCTGCATGACCGCCAGCTCCGCTAGCAACCAGAATAAGACCATCCGCACCGGAATCTGCTGCTTTTTTAGCAAATCTCACATCGCTAACATCAGAAAAGACAAGTCCACCATATTCATGAACAACTTCAACCACAGCCTTCGGGCTTCCTAAGGAGGTAATGACTAATTGGGGCTTATACTTTTTGATTAAAGAGAGTTCATCCTGTAGTCTCTTGTATGTACGATGAACAACCATGTTCATTGCCCAGGGTGCAATTTTTCGACGAGGATCCTTGGATTTCATTTCAGCTAATTCTTTATTCAGACTCCCCATCCATTCTTCAAGTATCTCTATGGAACGTGCATTCGGAGCAGGAAAAGATCCAATGATCCCATTCAAACAGCAACTTCTCACTAACTCAATACCAGAGACTAAGAACATCGGGGCCGCAATAATCGGCAGTGTAAGCTGATTCCACCAATTTTCTAGGACTTTCATTATGGCACCACCCGTTTGAATTTTTCGAATAAACTGTTTAGTTTTATCTTACTTAAAAGTAAGGTATTATTCAATCATGTTCCTTTCTTACGTCAAGACTATAAAACATGTTTCAATGG
This sequence comes from Neobacillus sp. PS3-12, assembly GCF_030915385.1. Classification (GTDB taxonomy): domain Bacteria; phylum Bacillota; class Bacilli; order Bacillales; family Cytobacillaceae; genus JAEVLT01. The sequence continues at coordinate 5,493,861 of NZ_CP133268.1, forward strand.
TCATAACACGAACATTTAATTAATTATTAATTATATTATTCGTGGTTAAAGAAAAAAATATTGATTTTACCATTTTGAATGTTATAATTTAGATAAATTCATAAACGCTCATATAATCGCGAGGATATGGCTCGCAAGTTTCTACCGGATTACCGAAAACAATCCGACTATGAGTGGGTCATAGGAAACCAGGCTTTTTCAATTGCCTTCATTTTCCTAATTCCTTTCGGTACACAAAACCCAAAGGTCATTGTCTCACTCATTTCGTGAACAATGGTCTTTGGGTTTTTATTTTTTATAGGGGGAAATATATAAAATGAAGTTACTAGAATCTAAGATTTGTTTAGAAGGGAAAGTTTTATCCGAAAATGTTTTAAAAGTAGATTCCTTTCTAAATCACCAAATTGATCCGGCATTAATGAATGAGATTGGTAAGGAATTTGCAGCAAGGTTTTCGGATGAAGGGATTACGAAAATCGTGACGATTGAATCATCCGGTATTGCTCCTGCTGTAATGGCTGGCCTTCACATGAATGTTCCGGTTGTATTTGCCCGAAAAAGAAAATCCCTAACCCTTATTGATGACCTCTTGAGTGCAACTGTTCATTCATTTACGAAAAATGAAACAAATGAAGTATCTATTTCAAAAAAATATGTTTGTGAAAATGATCAGGTTCTTATTATTGATGATTTTCTGGCGAACGGCCAAGCTGCCCTTGCTTTAGTGGAAATGGTTGAAAAAGCTAATGCAAAAGTTGCAGGAATAGGAATTGTCATTGAAAAGTCCTTCCAAGATGGAGCCAAGAAATTAAAAGAGCTTGGTTTAAGAGTAGAATCATTAGCAAGAATTGCTTCCCTTTCAAATGGAGAGGTTCAATTTATAAATGAAACAGTGAAGGAGTTAGTCTGATGAAACAAAATCCATTAAAAGTCGGTTCTTTAGGAATTCAGCATGTATTGGCCATGTATGCCGGGGCTGTGATTGTTCCTCTTATCATTGGAGGTGCCCTCAAATTAACTGGAACGCAATTAACGTATTTAGTTTCTATCGATATTCTAACAAGTGGAATTGCGACAATTTTACAAGTTTGGCAAAACCGCTTTTTTGGAATTGGACTTCCGATTGTTCTAGGCTGTACCTTTACGGCTGTTGGACCTATCATTGCGATTGGTGGTCAGTATGGACTTTCCGCAATCTACGGGTCTATTATCATGTCAGGAATCATTGTAATCCTGATCGCAAGTTTCTTTGGGAAACTCGTTAAGTTCTTCCCGCCTGTTGTTACAGGCTCTGTTGTTACCATTATCGGAATTACCCTTATCCCGGTTGCAATGAATAACGTTGCCGGTGGTCAAGGCAGCAAGGATTTTGGATCTGTAACGAATCTTGCACTTGCTTTTGGAACACTTTTATTTATTATTGTGCTTTACCGTTTCTTTAAAGGCTTTATTCGTTCCATTGCCATTTTATTAGGACTAATCGTCGGTACGATTGTTGCTTCTTTTATGGGAAAAGTAAATTTATCAGCTGTAGCTGATGCTTCTTGGCTGCAAATGCCTAAGCCTTTCTTTTTTGCCACTCCAACCTTTGAACTAGCACCGATTATTACTATGACTCTAGTTGCTATTGTCAGTCTTGTTGAATCGTCCGGAGTTTATTTTGCACTAGCAGATATAACTGGAAAAAAACTTTCAGAAAAAGATTTAGTTAAAGGATATCGTGCAGAAGGACTAGCTAGTATTCTTGGAGGTTTATTCAATTCTTTCCCGTATACGACTTATTCACAAAACGTCGGTTTAGTTCAGCTTTCAGGTGTTAAAGAAAAAAATGTTATTTATACGGCCGGAACAATTTTGGTAATCCTTGGCTTTATTCCTAAAATTGCTGCACTTACTACCATTATTCCTACTTCTGTCCTAGGCGGCGCCATGGTTGCCATGTTTGGAATGGTGATTGCCGCAGGGATTAAAATGCTAAGCAGAGTGGATTTTACTTCTCAAGAGAATCTATTAATTATTGCTTGTTCTGTTGGAATGGGACTTGGAGTAACAACCGTGCCTAATTTATTCGCACATCTCCCAGAAACCGTTAAGATTCTTTCTAATAGCGGGATTGTTGCTGGCAGTTTAACAGCTATTTTCTTGAACCTTGTGTTTAGTATTGGAAAACCAGTGAAACAAAAATCAGTTTCAACAAATAGAGACCAAAGCGTAGCCTAGTATAAAAAGACAGACGTCGCATTTAGTAACGTCTGTCTTTTTTATCCTTAAACTAATTTTGCAATTCTTGCTTGTATTTCAGACAATCTATAATTGAAATAAATTTTGTATACTTTTGTCATTCCATTATACGTTACCACATGGTTAACATAGGTTCCTTTTAGCGTTCTCAATTGATCATCAAATAGGACACATTCCTTCCCCGATAATGCACTATCGATAAACCATTCAATCAGGTCCGCTTTCTTATACGTTTTTTCTCTAATCATTTCTTGGGTGTCTGCGTTATAAATTTCTAATTTAAACAAATAAATGCACCTCCCAAAATCTAAGTTAAATTAATCATATCTTATTTTGGAATGAATTTATTAGAATAATTGTGAAATTTAATGGACATCTTCTTTTTTTTGTGAATATTTAATCCCCTCGATTCTAAAAAGCCCCTTCTTTAAGCTTATAATTGGAAACAAAAATGCCTGAACTAAAAAGAATACTCCCCAAGCTTGTGTAGGAATAAATGAAGTTAAAGTAGATAGATTAGCAGCATCACCAGCAAACTTTGGATGTATGATACTCATTTCGAAAATTTCAATGGCACTTTTAATTGAGTCAACAAGCAAAATCGATGCAAGTAAAAGAAGAAAATGATTAATGATAGTTTGTTTCCCTTTGATCAATAATAGCAGAAAACCGAAAGCAAAACTTACGATCCAAATCAACCCAAAAGCGTTCCTAACCCATAAAATCAAGTTTAAAAAAAGAATACCAAGGAGAATATCAATCAAAAGTGTATATTTTTTCCTTCGGATCAGCCAAAAGGAAATAAACCCCATGAAAGAAGAACAAATATAGCCCGCCATACTGCAAATTATCCCTTCAATCTTCCCTGATTCCTGGACCATATGTGATTCCCTCTGAATTACTAAGTAATGCAATCTTCTCTATATGTCCACCAAATAAAGCAATTACAGCATGCCCTGATTCATGAATGACTGTATTCAATACCCTAACATAATCTCCCACAATAGGAAGTTGGACCAAAAGAAAGGCAATGAAGATAAAAAGAAAAAATCTTCTACTAAATTTACTCTTTATCCGTTTCAAATAATATCCCTCTTTTTGAATATTCGTATTTATCAATTAATTTATATTCTTTATATCTACATTGTCAATTTTTATGCAGTTTGTCACCTTTAATTCTTTAAGGTGCACTTCTTTTTTACTATTTTTTATATCAGAAGATGGATTCAACAAAAATTTCTTTTAGTTCATTTTTTCCAAATTATGTAGCTGATTGGACAAAGTAACAACTTGTGTGTTAGCATTAAGTTGTAAGTATTGATAGTTTCATAATTTAGAAGGAGGAATGACCTTGATACAATTTCAAAATATCGTAAAGAAATATCGGACCAAGACAATTATTCGTAATTTTTCATTAGATATTGAAGATGGTCAGCTTGTTGTATTTATCGGACCAAGTGGATGCGGTAAAACAACATTATTAAAAATGATTAATCGTTTAACCCAGCCTACTTCAGGTAAGATTTTCCTTAATGGTACGGACATCTCAAAAATGAACCCCATCGAATTAAGAAGAAACATCGGTTATGTAATCCAAAATACCGGACTTTTCCCTCATATGACAATTAAAGAAAATTTAGAGCTCATTCCCAAGCTTAAAGGGGAAAGTATGGATCTGATTGAAAAGAAAACGGTAGAATTGCTGAAAATGGTTGGATTAACAGAGGAATATTTGCAGCGTTATCCAAAAGAGCTAAGCGGAGGTCAGCAGCAAAGAGTCGGGGTTGCACGTGCTTTCTCAACAAACTCAGATATTATCTTGATGGATGAACCATTTAGTGCATTAGACCCTGTCACCAGGAGTGCCCTTCAAGAAGAGTTATACCAAATGCAAAAAGAACTTAATAAAACGATTATTTTCGTCACTCATGATATGGATGAGGCAATTAAGATTGCAGATAAAATTTGTTTACTAAAAGACGGAGATCTACTTCAGTATGATACGCCAGAGAATATCTTAAAAAATCCAACAAATGACTTTGTTGAAAATTTTATTGGAAAAAGAAGAATTTGGAATAATCCAGAAATTTTAAAAGCTGAAGATATTATGATTCAAAACCCTGTTAAAATTACAACAAAACGTAATGTGCTCCAAGCCATTGAAATTATGAAAGAAAACAAAGTTGACAGCCTAATGGTCACAGATAAACAAAATGCCCTGATCGGCTTAGTCACTCTAAAAGGCATTCAATTGCATAATCGTAATGCCATTATTGAAGATATCATGGAGCAGGAAGTTCTTTCTATTTCGCAGGACACAGATTTAATAAGTGTATTAAAGACGATGAATGACCACAAAATCGGTTATGTACCTGTGGTTAATAATTCCAATCAATTACTTGGGCTTATTACAAGGAGCAGTATTCTTTCTGCCTTAAGCAGTCAATTAATTGAAATGGAGGTGGCATTTTAATGAGCGTATTTTTTCATTATTTAACTGCCAACTATAATCAAATTTTAAGTTTACTAGGACAACATCTTTATTTGAGTGTCTTTGCTGTTTTGATAGCCATTATTCTTGGAGTTCCACTAGGAATCCTTATATCAAAAGAGCCAAAACTCTCAAAACCGATCATTGGGGTCACAAATGTTATTCAAGCGATTCCAAGTTTAGCTTTATTAGGATTTCTCATTCCATTTATCGGGATCGGAAGTACTCCGGCGATCGTTATGGTTTTCCTCTATTCACTACTTCCAATCGTGAAAAATACGTATACTGGATTGACGAACATTGATCCCGAAATTCTTGAAGCAGCCAAAGGAATCGGTCTAACCAAAAGTCAAACGATGAAAAAAGTACAGCTGCCACTGGCCTTCCCCATGATCATGGCCGGGATTAGAATATCAGCCGTAACAGCTGTTGGATTAATGACGATCGCTGCATTTGTAGGTGCAGGCGGGCTTGGATACCTGGTTTTCTCAGGTGTGCAAACAGTTGACAATAATATGATTTTGGCCGGTGCCATTCCTGCTTGTATTCTGGCATTGCTAATTGACTTCATCGTTGGAAAGCTTGAATCTTCGCTTTCATACACAAATAAACGCCGAACTTCTCATTCGAAATCTTCCCATAAAAAAGCAAAAAGGGTACTCCTTTCTTTTGGGTGTTTAATTCTGGTTATTGCAGGTGTCATTACATTTTATTCAAGGGCTGAAGCAAAGGACAAGATTGTCATCGGTTCAAAAAACTTTAGTGAACAGTTGATTCTAGGAAATATGCTTGCAGATCTTATCGAGGATAAAACAGATCTTGACGTTGAAAGGAAATTGAATCTTGGAGGGACACAGGTAGCCTTCAGTGCTTTAAAAAACGGAAATATTGATATGTATGTTGATTATACTGGAACTGGATTGGTAGATATTCTTAAAAAAGATCCAGACAAGAATCCAGATCATGTCTATCAAACGGTGCAAAAGGACTTTAATCAAAAATATGGTATCGAGTTATTAAAACCACTTGGTTTCAACAATACCTATGCATTGGCGGTTCGACAAGATACTGCTAAACAATATGGATTGAATACACTTTCTGACCTTGCAAAAGTGAGTAATCAAATGATTCTGGGACCAACCATAGAATTTCCAAATCGGAAAGACGGATTAATTGGACTTTCCAAAGCCTATCAAATGCAATTCAAAGATGTAAAGGCCGTTGATGGCGGTTTACGGTATACGGCTTTAAATAATCAAAAAAGTGATGTTATTGATGCCTTTTCTACAGATGGTTTACTAGAAGCCTTTAATCTAAAAGTCTTAAAGGACGACAAGCACTTTTTCCCTCCTTATTATGCGGTACCGCTAATCAAAAAAGAAACGTTAAAAGAACATCCTGAACTTAAAAAAGTAATCAATTCCCTTGCTGGAAAACTAACGGATGAAAAAATGAGGGAGCTTAATTACAAGGTTGATAGCTTAAAACAATCACCTGCAAAAGTAGCAAAAGATTTTCTGAAAAACGAAGGTTTAATAAAATAATTTCCTTTTAATGAATAGAGAGCTGGTCAATATACACCAGCTCTTTTTCTATTCCGTTAAAAAGTGGATCACCCGTTCATAAGTTTGTTCATCGCCAATAATTAAAAGAATATCCCCTTCTAATATAAGTGCATATGGCCCTGGAGATATGACCATTGCCCCGTTTCTTTTCATTCCGATTACGGTTCCTCCAGTATTTTGCCAAAAATTCAAATCTGAAATTGTCTTGCCAATATGTTTACATTCTGGAAGTACTTCAACCTCTATTGGGGCCAATGGATTGGTATGACGAAGCTTAACAGCATAATCCATGATCTTATTCAATGTCTCAGCGATTTGGTCGTCCAGCTTTTCCCTTTCAGTCATTAAAGAGTTCATTTGTTTTTCCAAGTCTTTTACACTGGCTATATTTGAAAAACGATTTATGTATTTAAAAGCATTCTCCTTTGAAGATATGATAATTCCACTGCCTTTTGTAGATTGGACAATTTCGACATCCTCTAGGATTTTAATTGCTCGTCTAACGGTTTCTGGAGATACCTTGTATTCACTTGCCAAGGTAGATCTCCCATGAATTTTCTCACCCACTTTATAGTGGCCATCGTTTATTCGATTGGCCAGGTCGATTGCTATTTTTTCGTAGGTTGGAATTTGTGCTTTTTGCACGACTAACCTCCACACTTTCTAAAAAAGTTTGTCATCAATGATTCATTCACTCAAAAATAGAAGCTTGAAAAAATTCTTTTACTAAAAAAGATGCTTTAATACTCGTACGATTCCACGAAAAATAAGCGATAAAATTCCTTCAGCTATCTCACCTAAAATTTCTCCGCCAATTTCTTTAGAAGCAGACTTTAAACGCCCCTCTTTTTTCCGTTCACTAAATTTCTTCTTGAGCATAAAATCAACTCACTTCTATTGTTTGTTGTTTATATTTTGCCCTTATCCCAAATATAAACTGTCTTACATGATTTTATTTTATCATTAAAATAAAATTACGAATAATGATTTTTTGAATTAAAAAGCCCTGCTTTAACAATAGTTAAGCAGGGCTTTTTTTAAGGGAGTTGTTTAAGTTTGTTTTCGATTGGCTCTCTTGGTTTAGGCTCAGGGATTTCATCGGGAATGCCAACTGCTAATGTACCAATAACATCGTAGTCCTCGGGAACTCCAAGAATTTCACGGTTTTTGTCTGAAATACTGATGGATGACCAAAATGTTCCAATTCCTTCCGCCCATGCTGCCAAATTGAAATTCTGAATAAAGCATGCTGTTGCAAGAGCATTTTCCTCAGTTTCCACTGCTGTTTTACCATGCTTGGACAACACCACCATCACAAATGGTGCATTTCCAAAGTTTGTTTTATGATTTAAATTAACTCTTGTTTCAGGACCAATTGTAAATACTTCCCAGGGCTGTGTCATGCGATGATTGGGAGCCATTGCTGCAGCCTGTAACCATCGCTTAATTAGAGATGGATCAATGGGATCAGTTTTAAATTTTTTTATGTTTCTGCGCGTTGTGATGACATCTAAAATGTCCAATTATTTTATCCTCCTGATGTTAGAGTGAGTGACAACTTTTTTATAAAAATTTTTGTTTAGATATTATTTATACCTTCCTCTCGAAGTATTTCAACGAAATGGGCCAGGATCTTTGCAGTCAATCCCCAAATAACTCTATTCTCATAAAGATAGAAAAATTCATCCATTTGTTTTTTCTGCCAGCGATACTTTGCTCCTCCAACAATTAAATGAAGCGGAAAGTTTTTTTGTGGCTCAGGTTTTAGGTCAACGTAAAAAATTTGAGGTTCATTTTCCAAAAAAAACGATAATGGAACTGTAAAGATTTCACCTACCTCAGATGGATTTGGATGAATATTTTCAAAATGATCAATAAAACCTGCATATGGATACAAAATCATTCCAAAAGGAGACAACAGAACATCTAACGGGAAAACTCCTGAGATTTCCCCATTCTCAATACCTAATTCTTCTGTTGTTTCACGAATTGCTGCACTTTTTTCATCTTTGTCATTTAAATCAATTCTACCTCCAGGAAAGCAGATTTCTCCTGGCTGTCTTCGGAGTTCAAGTGAACGCACTTCAAATAAAACATGTACTTCATCTTCTTTTCGAACAAGAGGCAATAGAATAGCATATTTTGCAAAATTCTCCTTCCCCAAAATGGAAGGTGTTCTATTTTTCAGTTTGCTTATAACGTTATTCAACTTCATGCTTCCCCCAATTCCCTTCCCTTCTTCTTCACCTATTCTACTCTACAATTCGAGCAAATTCTTCAAGCGTTGTAGAGTAAAAAATATATTGTCTTGGGATAAGATAATTTTTATTTGTTTTCCCGTTCTCCGTGTGGACCAAAGGGTTATCTGTTAACCCATATTGATAATATTTCTTCGCTTCTTCAAGTGCTCGCTCATTAAACTTACCAAATGGATATGACAGAACAAAAACTGGTTTCCCAGTCATTCTTTCTATCTTTTCTTTAGAATCTTTAAATTGGTATTCATAATTGGTTGTCGGTTTTGTCAAATCTGGATGTGTAGCCGTATGTGATTGTATGGAAAAAATTCCTGAATCAGCTAGAGCTTTTAACTCCACAGTAGTTAACCGATTAGGACGACCAACAAAATCAGAAATAGCAAAGATCGTTGCTTTTGGCTGAAAGTTTGGAGTTTTTAATTTTTGAAAAATGGCATACGCTTTCAAATTGTTTTTATAACCATCGTCAAAAGTAATAAAAATAGGCTTGTTCACTTTTTCCCGTTCCTGCCACTGTTCAAAGGTAAGTAAAGTAAAACCATGCTCCTTTAGATAAGTCATTTGTTTTTCAAAATTCTCAGGTGTAACATACAATCCTTTTAATCCGTGACCAGTAAACTCATCAATTGAATGATAAAGGAGAATTGAAACTTTTTGCTCTGCAGCTCCATGTGAGGAAACACCAAAAATTAGGAGTAACAATAACAGGAAAACCTTTTTCATTAATATCACAGCCCTTAATAGTGATTGAAAGATTTTCCTTTATTGTTCCTTAATCAGTCCATTCTCATCCCTTTGTTAAAAGACTTATTCAATTTTTATGATCCAATAATATTATATTTAGTTTCCAACAATTTCATTATTTAAATTGTAACATACTGATTTATTGGTTTAAAACAAATAGACTCCAGCCTGTTAAATGAAGACAAGGAAATATCATTTATAAAAAGAATCCTCTTGAACAAAATAAGATCGTAGGTTTGAAAGGAGGTATAAGATGACTAATAGAAATGATAATCGAGAGCGAATGAATAAATATCCCAACAATAAGAAGCATGAAGCTGAGTTCTCAAGGGAAACAAGTATTCGAAGTGAAATAACGAAAAAAGATCTCCAAAATAAAAGTAAGTGATCACAACTAAAAAGAGACCGTGTGTGAAACATGGTCTCTATCTTATTGCTAGCTGTCTCGTTTGATTAATTCAGCAACAACAAAAAGATCTTTAAAGTAGGTTTCCAATTGCAATATTTCCAACCCGTTTTCTTTTAATACTTGGACTGTATTACGATTTAAGCAGCATCCATCACATATTTTTTTCCAAAATGGAGTTAACCAATCCTGTAAGTGTGCTAATTTAGAATTCTCCATTCGTACATGTTCAAAAAGAAGAATCTTTCCCTCTGGTTTACATACTCTTTTCATTTCCTCAATTGCTTTTTCGACATTTGGGATTGTACAAAAAACCAAAGTTCCAACAACTGTATCAAAAGTATTGTCCGAAAATGGAAGTTTTTCTGCGCTGGCATGAACAATTTCGATCGGAATCATTGATTTCTGTTTCTTTTGTAATGACCTCTCAATCATGTATGCACTTGGTTCAATCGCCGTGACACTTTCTAAAGAGTGATACAAAGGGAAGTTTATCCCAGTTCCTGAACCCAATTCAAGAACTTTTCCGCTGGCTTTCGATAATAAATTGATTCTTATTTTTTTAAAGCTTCTCTTTTCCAATGGGACCATGAAAGTATCGTACCATGTTGAAAATAACCTGCTCACTTTGTTCAACTCCAAAAAATATCTTTATGGTTATGTATTTTTAACTAATTTTCTGTGTTTTTAAATTCAGCAATGATAAAAATCTTTTTAAACGAAAAAGATCAAGGGAAGCACGAAAATGAACGTGTCTTACACTTGATCTTATCATAATTGGCTTTCTTTTAAATAACGTTTATACCCAAAAAGCTAAATCCTTTTGCAGACTTTCAACTGTTTTTGGTGAAAGCCTTACTTTTTCAGTCAAATTTGGATGGTCTAAACTAATTGTTAAGCTTAAATCTTCAAGAGGACCGTTCAAAAGGATGTTTTTTGCAGAAGCAGTTAATGGAAATTTCAAATAATGGACACTTGTTGTAAATTCGCGATCATCATGAACTTCTTCAAAGACAGCTTGAATTGGTTCATCGCCAACAAATAAAGTTAAATGGTGCTCAATGCCTTTTAGCTTCTTTAACAGAACAGCAAGCTTTTCCTGATTATCTAATTCAATGAAAAGGGTTGCGGATAACTCATTTTCATCAGGGAGCATCCCAGCGTATATACTAATGTATTCATCCAATTCATTTGGGTCTGTTAAGTCTTCACTATTCACTAATTCCTGAATTTGAAATAGGACCGTATTTCGATTTTCAAATAATAATGAAACGTTTGGTCCCACTTTAATTCGGCGTTTATTTTTATATGCAATCATTTTTTTGACATATTCATCTCGCCCTTGGCGATATGTATTTAATGGAATTAAATCCTGCCTTGTAATAATACCATTCATTCGACTTCCTCCTTTTTTTGATTAAAGTAAACGAACCGCCCCCAAATATAGTTTTAGGGACGGCTTGAAGGATTAGTCTTCTAATGAATCAAGTAATTTTTGGAAACGTTGTGCATGGACGCGCTCTGCTTTAGCCATTACTTCCATCCACTCGCCTACTTCAGGGAATCCTTCTTCACGAGCAGTTGCAGCAAAACCAGGGTACATTTCGGTGTACTCATATGTTTCACCAGCGATTGCAGATGCAAGCATTTCTTTAACACTTCCTACTGGAAGACCAGTAGCGGGATCACCTTCACCATTGTTTCTTAATGTTTCAAAATGGCCAAATGCGTGTTTTGTTTCGCCGTTTGCAATGTTACGGAAAAGGCTTGCTACTTCCTCTGCTCCTTCGATGTCTGCTTTTTCAGCAAAGAAAAGGTAGCGGCGATTTGCCTGAGACTCTCCAGCAAATGCAGCTTTTAAGTTTTCTGCAGTTTTTGATCCTGTTAAATTTGCCATAATTAAAATGCCTCCAATTCAAAAAGATTTAATGGTCCATATGGTTACAACCACCATGCTTTAAATCTGTTACAACGTATCTGGAATGAGTATTTTTACGAGAATTAAATCTACCAAATTGGAATAGATCCTAATCTTATGTATGATTTCTAGCAATAAATACTTCTTATTCCAATGTAGTAACTATTATTATTTTATCGTGTGTGATGAATTTGGTCAAAAATGGTGCTCAACACCTTAATCATAAAACTATTAAAATTCACATAATTGTCACTGTTATCCTTTTTAATTTTGGAAATCTTTCCTTAATCATTATCGGTTTACAGGGACAACTCCATAATATTCTTCAAGCGAAATACCACGGTCTGTTATTTCTTTTGCAATTGCTTTTCCCACGTAACGAAGATGCCATGGTTCATATTTATAACCGGTTATGGATTCTTTACCATTTGGATAGCGGATAATATATCCGTATTCGGCAGCATGTTCTTGAAGCCATTTAGCCTCTTTCGTATAACCAAAACAGTCAGAAGCGGAACATCTGCCATCTCCCTCGGTAACGTCTATGGATAAACCCGTTTCATGCTCACTTGTTCCTGGAAGTGCACTGTATGTTCTTGCTTTTTCATATCCATCTCTTTTAACGTATGAGTTAAACAAAGCTATCTGAGAAATATGTGATCTGTATGCTGAAACAGCTAATAAATGAATACCCTGCTCCTTTGCCCCTAAAAATAGCTTTTCAATTGCATCAGCTGCTTCCTTGCGCAATTCAGTCCTCTCTGATTCTGCAACGATAAATGGAATTTTTGTATATACAAGATCTTTTGGGATATAGGAATCTGGGAGCTTGTTTTGTTTATTAACCAAAACCGCAATTGCATTCGGTTTAGCCACAACTTGAATGTCTATATTATTTGAAGTATTTGCTTGGTTTTTATTTATGGTTGATCTTTCCGACAACGCTATTGCCTTTGGCTTGTGGTTAACGAGATTACTCTCTGTGGGATGTTTGATATCACTGCAGGCTGTCAAAATAAAAGTTAGTAAAAGACAAAAAGAAGTAACAGGTAATTTTCTTGACATCATGATCTTCCTTTATGATTTATTCTAGGTTTGTTGGAAACATTACACTCTTCTCGTCATTTTAATCCTTTATTTGGCAAAAAACAACATTGTTTTCAGTATTTAAAAATAGAGGTCTATTTTAACATAATTTTATTATGTAAACCTATATTTAAAGGCAGATCCCTCTCCATTACGGAAAAGGAATTAGAATAGCTATCCTTATTTAAACCAGCCTTTTTCCTTTGAATGTGTAATGGCTTCAATCCGGTTAGAGACTCCCAGTTTATCCATTATGGTTGAAATATAATTACGAACTGTACCAATGGTAATACAAAGCTGGTTAGCAATTTCTTTCGTGTTTTTTCCATTTGCAACTAAACCAAGAACGTCCATCTCACGCTCGGTTAATGGATTTTCTTCGCTATAAACATCGTCCATTAGCTCTGGGGCAAAAACTCTCCTCCCAGCCATCACGCTGCGGATCGAGTTTGCAAGCTCCTCACTGGGGCTATCCTTGAGTAAATAACCACTTACTCCAGCTTTTAAAGCTCGTTGAAAATAACCAGTTCTGGCAAATGTAGTTAGAATCATGACCTTACAGTTTTTCCCCTTTAATTCCTCTGCAGCTTCAAGACCACTTTTACCAGGCATTTCAATATCCATAATGCAAACATCTGGTTGGAATTTCTGGACCAAAGTTAGAACATCTTCCCCATTAGTTGCTTGACCAACTACATCCATATCTTCTTCCAAATTTAGGAGTGAACCCAGTGCACCCAAAAGCATCCTTTGGTCCTCTGCAATGACAATTCGTATCATTTTGTTTCCTCCTCAATACCCAACTTTACTGTATTTGGTACTTTGATATATAAACTCGTTCCCTCCGAAGTGATAATTTCTAAACTACCGTTTACAAATTCCAATCTTTCCCTCATGCCCTTTAACCCACTCCCCTTGTTAAGGTCTTCTTCTTTAATATTTGTTCTCCTCCCGTTATCCTGAACTTTTATAATGGTTTCACTCGGAGTTTGTTCGAAGCTAACACAACATGTAGTGGCACCACTATGTTTAACCACATTTGTAACTGCTTCTTTTAGGCACATACTGAGGATATTCTCTGTTAAGAGAGAAACGTTATTTAGTGGGAACTCCTGATTACAAATAAAGTCAATTTGGGCAGCAGCCAGCAACTGTTTAACCCGTATTAATTCATCCTTTAAACGAATACCACGCATATCAGCAACCATTTTTCTTACTTCATTTAATGCTGTTCGTGCTGTTTGCTGAACATCTTTTAATTCAGTTTTTGCTTTCTCAGGGTCTTTATAAACTAATTTCCTTGCAAGGTCACTTTTTAATCCGATCAGGGATAACTTCTGCCCTAACGTATCATGCAAGTCGCGAGCGATTCTTTGACGTTCCTCTTGTTTTACTAGTTCAGCGATCCTTTTATTTGCATCTTCCAGCTTTTCTTCAAGTTGGCCTCTTTCTTTACGGAAACGAAGACTGAACGGCAAAAGGATGATACTTATAAAAATAATTAAAACAAAGGGTACTTGTTTAATAAACAGGGGTTCTCGAAGAATAATTTTATAATTAATGGCCGCTACTGTAATCACTAGATGGAGAAAATAAAGGATAACAAATGTTATTTTCCCTTTTATATTTCCGATCAAATAGGCTAGGAAAAAAGCAAAATAAACATAACTAAACATAATTGTGGAAACAGCAGAAATACCAATTAGGATTGAAGTCCATAAATAAATCGTCCACCTTTTTGAAATAAAGGCAAACCGAAAAAAAAGAAAGAATAAAAGGGTTAACACAACTCCTATGATAATGAAGATTGTAGAAGGAGATTGTGAAATAAAATAAAATGGCAAAATCGCCAAAACAGTCCAAATATAAGGAGAAACTCCTGTCCCCTTCAATAACATCCAATACTTTTTAAACATAATAATTTCCTCTTTTAATTTAGTTACACAATTACCATTATTTTATCATATTGTCCCAAAAAGAATGACTCCCTTTACAAATTGTAATAGAGGAGTCATTAATAACTAGAGTTTCTATTTTAGTTCAGGCTTCATTTTAACTGCAATTGATTTTTTAGGAATTGCCTTGACCTGGTTAAACCCGACAAACTTTTTCATTTCCCCATCCCAAAGGTGGTAACGTAAACAGCTAATGCTTTCTGAAAGTGTAATAGTTGGTACATTTTGTAATACCTTTGTCTGATTATGTGCACTTTCAAGAGAATAATTTGGAATCCTTGGACTTAAATGGTGCACATGATGATATCCAATATTCCCTGTTAGCCATTGTAATAGTTTTGGTAATTTATAAAAAGAACTTCCCTCTACTGCTGCTTTAACATAATCCCAATCCTTATTTCCTTCAAAATATGAATCCTCAAATGTGTGTTGTACATAAAAAAGCCAGATACCTGCAGATCCAGAAAGCAGAAAAATTGGACCCTCTACTAACAAAAATGCTTTCCATCCAATTGCCAAACATAGTAGGCTGGATACCAAAATAATCAATAAATTAGTTAAATAAGTGTTGATTCGTTCCTTTTTCCTGGCAGCTTTTCGATTAAAACGGTTTTTAAGCAAAAATTGATAAATGGGACCCAGTACAAACATGATGAACGGATTACGATATAATCTGTAGCCAAGTTTTACCCCAGGAGAGGATGCCCGATATTCTTGTACTGTTAGCATCCAAAGGTCACCAACACCTCGTTTGTCTAGATTACTACTCGTTGCATGATGGACAGAATGTTCATGGGCCCATTGTTCATACGGAAACAAGGTCAATACACCCGTAATGGTTCCAATAATTTTATTGGCAAGTCGATTTTTAAAGAAGGAATGGTGACAGCAATCATGAAAGATAATGAATATACGTACTAAAAAACCTGCTGCAGCCACGCTAAAAATAAATGTAATGATATAAGAAATAGATAATGATCGATAGGCAAGAAACCATAACAAAATAAACGGAATAATTGTGTTAATGAGCTGCCAAACACTATCTTTTGTTGTTGATTTTTCATAAATAGCAATTTGATTTCGTAAATGTTTTAAGGTCATTTTTATAAATTCCTTTCTTTATAACGTTATTTTGAATTATATAGAACAGGAAACGACCTTGAAAGTAGCAGTTATCATATATGTTATATGATGAATGTCATATAATTCATTTTCTGATTATTAAAAGAACCTTTGAAACGCTGAGTACGACTTCGTTTTACATATTATATTTCCAACGAAAAATGTTTTTTTGCAATTCCTTTGAAAGTTTCTTCATCAATTACGTCTTTTATTGTTTCACCCTTCATATATTGAGTGAATGAAGAATCTGTCAAAGTGATATGACCGTTATTTTTATTTTTTGTCATTAATGGATGTTTATTAAAGGTGGAATCTGGATGGACGCTAATGATCTGTCGAATTTCATCTAATTCGGATAGGTCATTAACAGGTTTATTGGAGTCGAAGCAATAACCTATTTTCCAATCGTTATCTTTATTATGCAACTTTATTTCAAGAATATAATCTCCAAATTCATTTTTCACAGGAACGATTCTAAATTCTCCAATGGCAGACTGTATAATTTGACCTGCCAAAGGAACTGGTTTTAATGGCAAATTCACTCCGAAACCTGTATCAATTAGATAGTTTTGATTATTGTGCATTAAAAGAATAGCTATATGTGTTCTCCCTGTTGGGCTCCATCTTTGTGGTTGTTGGTTATATACTACACCACGAACTAACCTTACGTTAAAGCCATTTTCCAATAAGAAAAAATAGAAAATTGGATTTATTTCATAGCATAATCCACCTTCGTTTTTCAACAAGATCTTATTTATAAGGCTTTCTTTTGATATTTTATAAGAATTTCCAAAAATAATATTGGTATTTTCAAAAGGAATGGTAAAGGCAGTTTTTTCAAGAACTTGATCCAGCATTTCAAAACGAATAGTTTCATTTTGGGATATACCAATTCTTTTTCGCAATAATTGATCTACTCCAGTCTTCATTTTATATCTCCTCTTTATACTTGCCTTATTTCATTTTACCATTTTACATAAGTTTGATCTTTACTTCCAAAATTATTTCTGTTAAGAAGTGGGCTGTAAGAAAAAAACAAAAAAAAATAAACAACAAGTTGATGTTGTCTCAATATAATGTACTAACACCCCTTCTCAAATTCCATTCGTTTACCGGCAGGATTGAACTTAATAAATGAATCTAGCCTAATGAAGGGACAGATGCAGGTGATAAAGTGAATAATATTCAAATTTATAATTATAAATTTCAAAATCTCCAGGAATGCAATATGTCTTTTGATGTAGTTTTCAAGCGAATCATCAAGTTTATGAAATTGAATCCAAGCGGTAACTTCCGATTAATGGTCGGGACTGATTCGCAAGTACATGAAACAAAAACAATTTTCATTACAGGAATTGTGATTCAAAATAAAGGGAAAGGTGTTTGGGCCTGTATTCGTGAAGTGATCATCCCATGGAAAATGAATTACCTAAGGGAACGGATTTCTTATGAAACTTCTTTAACAGAGGAAATTGTATCCATGTTTACAGAAGAAAAGAAAAATCAAATGATTGATATCGTCCTTCCTTATTTGTATCAGGGTGCAACCTTTAAACTAGAGGGGCATCTTGATATTGGTGCCGGAAAAAGAAACAAGACGAGAGAATTTGTTGAAGAAATGGTTACGCGGATTGGTTCAATGGGATTTGAGCCAAAAATAAAACCAGATGCCTTTGTAGCATCAAGCTACGCAAATCGATTTACAAAATAAAAGAAGACGGGGCCCCGTCTTCTTTTATTTTTCAATTAAATCAATAACTGGAACAAATTACTGTCATTATTGACTTCCTTGTAAAAAAATCCTTTGTTTTTAATTCGTTCAATTAATGGGAAATAGTCTTCCTTATCTTTCAATTCGATGCCTACCAATGCAGGACCGCTATCTTTGTTGTTCTTTTTCGTGTATTCAAAACGGGTGATGTCATCATTGGGACCTAAAACATCCAAGAGAAACTCACGTAATGCACCTGGACGTTGTGGAAATTGAACAATAAAATAATGCTGCAAACCCTCATAGATCATCGAGCGTTCTTTGATTTCCTGCATGCGCCCGATATCATTATTACCCCCACTGATGATACATACAACTGTTTTTCCTTTAATTGTATCCGCATATGCATCCAAAGCAGCTACTGACAAGGCGCCAGTAGGCTCGGCGACAATTGCATTTTCATTGTACAATGATAAAAGCGTTGTACAGACTTTACCTTCTGGTATAACAACGATATCATCAATGATTTCCTTACAAATACTATAAGTTAGCGAGCCCACAGTTTTAACTGCTGCCCCATCCACAAACGGATCGATTTCTTTCAAGGAAGTCACTTCACCGTGTAGAATGGATTCTTTCATTCCTGGTGCCCCTTCAGGCTCAACACCAATTAATTTAGTTTCTGGGGAATATCTCTTCATATAAGTGCCAACGCCAGACATTAGTCCCCCTCCGCCGATTGCTCCAAAGAGATAGTCAATTTTATCCTGTGAATCTAATAATTCTACAGCGATCGTTCCCTGACCAGCGACAACGTCTACATCGTCAAATGGATGAATAAAAGTTCGCTGCTCTAATTGACTGCATTTCTTCGCTTCTTCATATGCATCGTCAAATGTATCGCCAACTAAAACAATTTCAATATCATTTCTTCCCCAAAATTTAACTTGGTTCACTTTTTGCTTTGGGGTTGTGTTTGGCATGAAAATTTTCCCATTAATTTTTAATAAATGACAAGAATAGGCAACACCTTGCGCATGGTTTCCTGCACTGGCACAAATAATTCCGTTTTTTAACTCTTCCTCGTTCAATCGTTTAATTCGATTATAGGCACCACGAATTTTAAACGATCGGACACTTTGTAAATCTTCCCGTTTTAAATAAACATTGCATCCATATCTTTCTGATAATAATGCATTATATTGAAGTGGAGTTGGAGAAATAACATCTTTTATCGTATGACTTGCAATAATGATATCCTCTACGTTAAAGGACTGTTCTCTTTGTTCTAATTGCTCTTGCTTCATAATATACCTACCTCCTATTTGTTCACCACAATATGTAATACTGAGTATTAAAAATTTAATAGTTTTAATTTTTTAAGACACCAAAAAACCCGCCCCAAATGGATAGGGACGAGTTTACTCGCGATACCACCCTACTTCCACAACATTTAATAAAAATGAGTTGTGGCTCTCGACCAACGTACAGACTGTTTTATACGTGTTCCATTGTAACGGTGGACAATCCGGCTCGGCTTACTATAAATTTCAGCGTTGCATCTCGGAGATGATTTTCAGATATGTCCTGACATCGACTTTCAGCAACCGTCGATTCTCTGTAGATCAAGAGCATACCTTACTTTTCTCGTCATTGATTTGTAGTTAAATTGATTGAGAATAGGTTAACACTGTAAAAGAAACAAGTCAATATTTTAAGTATATTTTTATTTTTATGAATGTTTTAGATAATCTTGGTTACTTTTTAAAAACTTCTCTACATTCTTTTACTCCTGTTGACAGCTAAACAAAACGGGAGTATCGTGATAATGTAGGTAATCAAATGATAAGTTATGATAAAGTTCTCGTTAGGCGAGGCGTCTGTACAAACACAGGCCACTGCCCGGAAACGTCGAAAGACGCCAATGGGTAAAACAGGTATTGCCGGATTAAGGCTTTACTAAAGGTGGCTGAGGTTTTTCCTCTACGTTGTGCAGTGCTAAAGCTAAACTAGGGGGATTTTAATAGATTCTTTTTGATCTGTTATTTCAATCCCCCTGCATTTCAGGGGGATTTTTCTCGTTGTCCCATACCACTTTAAGCTTAAAGAATATTATTTTATAGAAGGAGTGTGATTTTTTCGTGGATGGTTCCAGTAGTAGGTTTTGGAACATGTTTATCAATACTGGAGTTATAGTAATCCATTTTTCTAATACTGGAAGCTCTGCGAAAAACGCAGCTTTCTGATAAAAAGGCTTACGTAACTCCCTACAACTTGGGAGGTGTTTATCATGATTATGAAATTCAGTACTGTAAAAAAATATGGAGTAAAGTCAGATGTGATAAATGAAGAAGCAAAGGTAATTCAGGGATTTGATATAGAATTAAACAAGGAAGATAGACGAAGAATCAGCCGTCTCGTTGACAATTATGAAAAAAGTATTTTATCCCACTTAGATGATGAATACATTCGAAAAACAACCTGGTCGGATCGGCTAGCCGATCGAATATCCTCATTTGGAGGCAGCTGGAAGTTCATTATCTTTTTTAGTTTATTTCTTGGATTTTGGACGGTTTGGAATTCCGTTACCTTTACTAAACATTTTGATAGTCGGCCCTTTATCCTATTAAATCTTATTTTATCTTTTATCGCTGCTTTTCAAGCCCCTATCATTATGATGAGTCAAAACAGGCAGGCTGCACGTGATAAACATGAATCGATTATTGATTTTGCGATTAATTATAAGGCTGAACAAGAAATTGATGATCTTCAAAGTCAGCTTCATAGAATACAAGATGACTTGCGGTCCCTAACCCAATTGCTTCAAGAGGACCAAAGGAATAAAGAAATAAAGTAAATAAATTTAAATATTAAAGAATCATTTTATCCTTGTTTAAAAGAGTCATTATTTTTGGCTCTTTTTTGTTTGACTACTGCTTAAGTTATCCTATAAACTAAAACTGGAATATTCTGATAATAAAGGAGAAAAAGGAATGCTAATACCTTACAATAGTGTATCACCAGCCCTACATAATACTGTTTTTGTTGCCCCAGGTGCCTACGTAATTGGTGATGTTAAAATTGGTAAAGAATCAACAATATGGTTCAATGCTGTTTTGCGGGGCGATGAAGGACCAATTACAATTGGTAACCAGTGCAGTATCCAGGATAATACAACCATTCATTTATATGAAGGAAGTCCTGTTGTAGTAGGTGATGGAGTAACAGTTGGACATAATGTTATTTTACATGGTTGTAATATTGGAAGTCGCTGCATTATTGGGATGGGTTCAACCATTTTAGATAATGTGGAAATTGGTGATGAATGTATTATTGGTGCCAATACCTTGATTACATCTGGAAAGAAGATTCCCCCTCGTTCCCTTGTGATGGGCTCACCTGGTAAAGTAGTCCGAGAAATAAATGACCAGGATCTTCAATTGATTCAATTGTCAATCGATGTATACGTGCAAAAAGGAAAAGAATTTAAGGAAGTCCTTAAATAAAACTTGGCATTTGCCAAGTTTTTTTGTGGTTCTTATGATTTAGTCTGAAAACCTAATTCCGCTATAGTGGAATTTTTTAAAATATGAGTTAATGGCATATGCATTTCCTAAATATAAACATACTTTATTTTATGAAAGTACTTCTTCTCTGAAAGGAGGTGTACAGCATGATTGGTGTTCAAGAAATTCAAGCCGCCGTTGAAGAAATGAAAGCAGCAGGATTGGAGGACTTTTTAGTTCAAGAACCATCTTGTCAAGGTCCACTTTCTCGCCGTCGTAGCTCTCGTCGCTCTTCTCGTCGCTCTTCTCGTCGTTCTTCTCGTCGTTCTTCTCGTCGCTCTTCTCGTCGTTCTTCTCGTCGTTCTTCTCGTCGCTCTTCTCGTCGTTCTTCTCGTCGTTCTTCTCGTCGTTCTTCTCGTCGTTCTTCTCGTCGTTCTTCTCGTCGTTCTTCTCGTCGTTCTTCTCGTCGTTCTTCTCGCCGTTCACGTCGCTCTTCTCGTCGCTCTTCTCGTCGCTCACGCCGCTCTTCTCGTCGCTCACGTCGCTCTTCAGGGCGTCGCCGTCGTAGTAGTTAATCTAGTTCAAACCACTTCCCATTTTAATGTAAAAAACAATTTTCATCCTTTTTATGAGAATATGTTAATACGAATGAAAAGTAGAGAATCAGACGTTCTCTACTTTTTCATTTCGTTTAAATTCATTGATCTTACATATTTAGAAAAACTTCCTACAATGTTCATGATTTTGTCTTTTTTTGAATAGACATAAAGATATAGGCTCTAAACGTTCTCTTTACATTGGTATTACAGGAAAGGAGAATGAATTTGTTCTTTATCCCAACAAAAGTGAATATTGGTGGTATCAAAATTAATAGTCCTGATCATTTAAGTTCCTTATCTTTGGGGCAAAATTTTATTGTGAGTGAAAATGTAGTAGGTAAAAAAAATCAAGCTTTTGGCCAGCAAATGGCAGATATAACAATTGTTGCTGTCCCAATCTTAATTACCATTGATAACGATGAAATTGACACATCATCCATTAAAATAAGTAAGTAAGCATTCTGCTTTTTAAATGAAGGAGATTGGAGTGGTTTACATGATTATTGCACCAATGGCAATAAATCTCCTTGGTGTTAAAGTGAATACTCTTGACCATGATTCCATCGTTAATTTTGGCCCTAATCAATTTATTGACCAATTCACCTCATATAAACGGAATCAAGGGGTTGGTGAACAAAACGGTGACTTGTCACCGATTTATATTCCCATTTCATGGGTTATTGATCCTGATTTATCGGATAGTAATACTGCCAAAAATAGCCTTATTTAAATTATTTATCTATTAGTTAAGCCCCTTTAAGAAGTTTCCACAAAAAATAGCCTCTAGGGGGTAGGAAAAATGCCAGTACCTGTACCGTATATAAATATTAATATTTGTGTCATTAAAATAAATTCATTTGAAAATGCTTCTGCCGTCAACATTGGTCAAAATTTATTAGCTGAATGGCATAACTCGGATAAAAAGAACCAAGGATATGGCCAAAATTTTGGTGACTCAAGTGAATTTGTTGCAACACGAAGCTGTGTTGATGATCGCGATCAGATTGATTCTCCTTCATCTTTTGAATCAAATCCAAATCCAATTCGTTGAGGTGATTCAAATGAATTTTGCACCAATGGTCGTAAACCTATTAGGGATTAAACTTAATGTACTTGACCATGCCTCATTAATGAATATGGGACCAAACCAATTTATTGATCAATTTGTTTCGTATAAAAGAAATCAAGGTTTTGGTGAACAAAATGGTGACCTTTCCCCCGTTCTGGTTCCGATTTCTTATATTAATGACCCGGATTTAAGTGACAGCTGGACAGCCAAAAATAGCATAATTTGATAACACGGCCACTGGTGTAGCCGTGTTTTTCTTTTTAGATTTAAAGGGTATTTCATCATTAATTTAGATAATACTTTTGTAATAGGTATTTTGAAATGTAATGTCATACAATTTTCACAGTTAACAAGTCGAGTACAATGTTTAATATGATTGTATCTTACTATAAATAAGGAAGCCTAGACCAACAATACCTGAAAAACACTGAATAAAGGAATCATCAATTAGAATAATCACAATCCCCAAAAATTCATTTATTTGTGTCATGTTTGTGAATTGTTGTTTAATACCCCCTAAAATTATTTAAAATCAACTAAAATATTCAGTAACATAGTAAATTACAGTAAAAAGAGGGATACTATTTTGGAATCATTACAAATCTTACAAGATAGTTTATTAATAATTGCCTATCAAAACGCAATCAAACTTAATCTATCGAAAGATTTTATTAATCTTCTGTTAATTGAAATAGAAAAAAGAAATCTTTTAATTAACGAAACAGCCTAATCTCAAATTGATATCTCAATTTTTTGAGAATCTCAAAATAAATTTTCACAATGCTTTTCAAAAAACGACGGAAATCCAAGTGGATGTCCGTCGTTTTTTGTTAAAGAAGAATAGATTTTTACAATATATTCGTTGTTATGGTGAAAAATGAAGATTAATTTTTATGGAACCTTGCAGGAATATCACACCTTTACCCCAAAATTATAAAGAGGCAATAACGAACTAATTTGAAGAAAGGTGGTCATTGTCATGAGTATAGATTTAACCCTTCAAAAAATCGCCGAAGAAATGCCAAAGTCAGTATTAAATGCCTCTGATAAAGACTTGGAAGGATTTCAAAAAATTCTTGATGAAACCATTAAATTAAGAGAAGGACATAGAAATTTACAAAAGATGATAAAAAGTTTTTCTTCCTCAATGATTCAGCGGTCCTAACACAAACAATACAGGGAAGGTGTTATCCACCTTCCCTTTCTTTATGCTATCTCATCCACTTAATGATAAAATAAGTTGAATGATTTGTCGAGGTGATGGCTATGTGCGGCAGATTTACCTTATTTGCTGACTTTAACGAAATAATCGATCGGTTCGCTATTATGGCTGCGATTGAAGAGGAACTTTATTATCCTAGCTTTAATATTGCTCCATCACATTCAGTATTGTCTGTTATTAATGATGGCCAGAAGAATCGATTAGGATATTTAAAATGGGGTTTAATACCTCCATGGGCAAAAGACGAAAAAATTGGTTTTAAGTTAATCAATGCCAGAGCAGAAACAATAGCTGAAAAACCAAGTTTCCGAGATGCTTTTAAAAAAAGACGCTGTTTAATCATTGCAGATAGCTTTTATGAATGGAAACGATCTTCTGATGATAAAACAAAAAAGCCAATGCGTATTAAATTAAAAGATAATCAATTATTTGCCATGGCCGGTCTCTGGGAACGTTGGAAATCACCTCTAGGCAAAACCGTTTATTCATGCAGTGTGATTACAACAGCACCAAATAAGCTTATGGAAGATATACATAATCGGATGCCCGTTATCTTAACACCCGAAGATGAAAAAGTATGGTTAAATTCGAATACTAATGATTTGAATCATTTACATCAATTATTAAAACCACTTTCTGAAGATTTAATGGAGGCTTATGAGGTATCGCAACTAGTTAATTCACCAAAGAACAATTCTCCGAATTTAATACAACCAATATGTTAACCATCATTTTACAAGAATGAACAGTCTATTCTTTATTGTCTCACTGTCTGTTCATTCTTTTTTATTATTTTTTACTTGCAATTTAGTAATAGCAGTAATTTCATTTTGGAACATTTCTAAAATATCTTCGAACGATGTACTTATCAAAAGTGGGAAAAGGTTTTCAAGTGCTTCGAAATAATTTTGACCTAAGGCTTCTCGGAGGATCACATATTTATGGAAGAGCAATGCCTTTTCAAAATCAATTCCCATTCTATAGAGGCCGTCATATAGTTCCTCTTGCGGTAATTTTTTAATTCTTGAAAATACCTTGTCAATCTTTTCAATCAACTTCTCTTCTACATAATGCGTAACGTAGTCAGTATAAACCATTTGACCAATATCATTTGTTTCCTTTTTGGAATAATGAAACCCAATTACATTGTCGTTTTTGTTTTCTCGTATAATATACGTTTTGCTGCCTTGAACATGGGTAATAAAATTTTTAACGCTCTTATCAAAAATTTTATTGAATTGAATAATTTGGTGAAGCTTAACGGCAAAATCTTTATTTTCTTCACCAACAATAAATAGGCGGTCCACAATTGGCAAAAGTTTTAATACACCCTCTGAAAGTTGGCTGGAGGCATCGTAAATTATAATGTCATATTCTTTTTTCATATTTTTGATTTTACGTTTTTGTTCGGTTAATGTCATTTTTGAAAATTCATGAATAAGTTCTTCTGAAATTTCCTCTTTCTCTAACGTCCCATAGGATATGAATGCTACAGATAAACATGTATTCAGTTTTAGCCAGTAATAAATCGATAAAGATAATTCAGTTACTCCTGATTTTGCTTTTGGCGAATAGAAACCAACAAAATACAATTCCCTCACCTGCCTTTATAAAATAGTATTCAGAAGGGAATGATGTGTTAAAAAATGGCGGTGTTAAAGTTGCCCGTTTATTTGGACCCCAATCAACATGGATATAAGTTCAACAAGATTCCTAAACACAGCAAAAAAAATAAACACACTATCAGGTGTGTTTCATTAAATAGTTTATACTTTTTTTCTACCTCACCATCGAGATGTAGTCAATTCCAACCGGGTCCAAATCGTCTGCACGTAATCTTTGATTAATTTGTCCCCGGTGATGCTGACCGTGCAGTGCAACATGAGTAAGGATATCACCAATTGTGTTAACGAACTGTTTGCCATGCGTATTTGTATACGATATTTCTCTTTGAAGATCATCATCTGATAAATCATTTAGTAAGGCTGAAAACCTTGCTTCGTTTTCCTTTACCAAAACTAAACATGTATCCAGATCCTCATCACCCCAAACATGCAGACAGGAGGAATCCTCTCCCATTATTCTTGTATACCATATTTGTTCTGCTAGAAGGATATGCGAAAACAACCGGATAACGCTTTCACTTTCCGTTTGGGTGCTTTGCAAATAGGTTAATATTCGCTTATTTGCCCAATCAAGGTGTTTATACATTTTAAGAATTGTTTTCAAATAGAACACTCCCCTTTTACAGAAAAATATGTATGTTAAAACTCCCTCAAATATAGAGGGAGTTTTTGTTATGCAAAAGATATAGATTCTTGCAGTTTAACAATCTCTAATAATTTAATATGATAACCTTCAACTTCGAGGACTGTAAATTCATAATCACTGTAATGAATTTTATCACCCACCAAGACATCAATTTTTTCAGACATCATCCAACCGCCGATTGTATCCATATCAGAGTGATCAATATCTAAACCAAATAAATCGTTTACCTCTTCTATTAAAACCTTTCCATCAACAACCGTTTTGTTTTCATTAATGTGATTGATTTCCGGCACTTCATCTCCATCAAATTCGTCCCGAATATCACCAACAATTTCTTCGAGAATATCCTCTACAGTCACTAATCCAGCAGTGCCCCCGTATTCATCAATTAAAATAGCCATATGAACACGTTCTTTTTGCATTTTGACTAAAAGGTCTTGGATTGGAATCGATTCAATTACTTGAATCACAGGACGTACATACCGACCGATTGAAGTTTCAACATTCATTCCTTTAATATATTCGGTCAAGACTTCTTTCATGTTTATCATACCCACGATGTGGTCCTTTTCACCATCAATTACTGGGTACCTTGTATAATTTTCGATTGAGACAATTTCTAAGCATTCTTTTAATGTTTGGCTTTGATCAAAAACAACAATTTCGGTTCTAGGAACCATGATTTCTTTAGCTATACGATCATCAAATTCAAAAATATTATTTACATATTTATATTCAGATTGATTAATTTCCCCGCTTTTATAGCTTTCTGAGATAATCAATTGAAGTTCCTCTTCAGAATGGGCATTTTCATGCTCAGTTGCTGGCTTTAAGCCAAACAGGCCAACGACAAAACGAGCAGAACCATTTAGAGCTTTAATACAAGGGTACATGATTTTATAAAATAACATCATCGGTCTGGCAAAAATCAATGTTAACCTTTCAGCCTTTTGAATTGCGAACGTTTTTGGCGCCAGTTCTCCAACAACAACGTGAATAAATGTCACACAAGCAAATGCAAGAATAAATGATGTTACACTTGCTACAGACTCAGGTAAGTGAAGAGAACTTAATAATGGATGAATGATCTGATCCACCGTTGGTTCCCCTAACCAGCCTAATCCTAAAGCAGTAATGGTTATCCCTAATTGACAGGCAGATAGATACTCATCAAGGTTAGAAATAATAGACTTTGCGACGACTGCACTCTTGTTTCCTTCTGAAACTAACTGATCAATTCGGGTACTACGTACTTTAACAATAGCAAATTCGTAAGATACGAAAAACCGGTAAAAGCAAGTAAAAATGCTATTATCAGTAAATTATAAATAACCAAATGGTCTCCTTACTGATTACTCCAGCAAGGAATACACCTCCTATTTTTTTGCGAATTTGGCAGCTATGGTTAGAGTAAAAATAGGAAACTATTTATCCAAATATCAAAAATAATGTTTGTGCCAGGGTAATTCCTTGGGTAGAGAGCTTTCGTACAAGTTCTTCTTTTTGGGGCTGATTTAGTTTTTGAAGAACAGGTTTCATTACACTTATTTCTTCTTCTAAATGTTGCATAATTATTGCAATTTGATTGAAGTGTTTCTCTACCTTTTGTTTATCTAGCGAATCATCTGTCTTGATTAATTCAATGGAAGCTTTAATTTCTTCAAGGGGCATATTTAGATTCTTATAATGCTCAACCAGCTCCAAAATCCGTATACTATCTTCTCCATACAATCGATAATTTGAATCTGTCCGAATAGGGTTAAGTAAGCCGATTTGAGTATAGTAATCGATTGTTCTTTTAGATATATCCATTAGTTTTGCTATTTCACCAATTCGATACAACTTCCCAACTTACTCACCCCCCTTTTTATTAAATTATACAATATCATATTTAAACTATACAGTCAACGTAATGGTTTTAGAACAATAATATTTACTAAGGCAAAAAAAACGTCTGCTTTCCAATATGTGTAGAAAACAGACGTTACTTTCAATTAAACCCAAGGGAAATTATATAATAGTAAAAAGTGACAATAGATAATTCTTCGTTTAGTACTTATATTTTTGAATATAGAGAGGTTTTCCTTCCTGCCATTCCGCATAGCAAACTTCCTCTGGTTGTTTTATCCCCTTTATTTCAAGCTGCTTTTCAAGCCAATTCTGGTTTAATCCTGCCTTTTGAAGATTCTTCCCTAATACTTTGCCATCACTAATAATGATTATCGGAATTGTTCGATTTTCCAATTTTAAATTTAAATCTTTAGAGGTTGGTTGTTCTGCATCGGCTTTTTTTAGAACGCTTAGTCCGCCATTGTTTTCAAAAATGGCATATTCTACTTCTTCTAAGGAAAAAACATCTTTTGCACGTAACAACTGTCCCAATTGATCAATATCCAAGCGGTTTCTTTTCATTTCCTTCCAAACTAATTCCCCTTTTTTAATAATCACTGACGGTTTTCCTTCAAATAAATATCGAAGTGTAAATGATTTTTGTGTAGCTATTTCGGTAAAAAAAATGAGAGCCCCCCATACTAAAATGGCAAAAAGAATTTTGAGAAGACCGCTTGTTCATCGAAAATCGCACTGCCTACTAGGTCTCCTAAAACAAGAGAAGATATAAAATCAAAAGGAGTAATCTGACTTATTTGTGTTCTACCTAAACATTTAACTGTAATAAACAAAGCGATATACCCCATAACAAGTTCAATCAATATATCTAGGTAACTCATATTTACCCCCATTTTGATAATTACTAGCGTTTTTTAGTATTACCACTAAAAGGTATAATATGAACACTAATGCAACAAGATAAGAAGTGTGGAAGTTATATGGAAGAAGGGATGGATGTTTGATGTCATTAGAATGGTTTGACCGAGTTTGTGAGGAACTGCAAGACCACTTGGAGTCAATATGTGAAGAATATGAGCAAGTAGGTCATATGACAATAGAAAGAGCAGCCAAACATCCAAGGATAGAATTTTTCGTTGAGACAGCAGAAGACCAATCTGATCAATATGACCGTGATTATTTCTGTACTCTGTTCTTTGATCCGGAGAATGAAGAATTTTATATTGAATCATTTGACGCTGATACAGGGCACACAGGTAAGATCCTCTTAGCTGATATAGAAGATATTGTTGATGAAGTTCATGGAAGTTTACATGATTATTTAAATGGCGAAGATCATTATTCAGATGATGGTGTTCTTTTAGTATCTGACGATGACGAAGAATGCGAAGAAGCACCAGAGCTGATGGAGGATAATGAAGAGTATTATGAAGCTGTCCAGATTAATGAAGATGAAATTTTTGAAGAAATTGATGTTGATTGGTTCACCCCTGAAGTTACAGCCTTTAAGCATAAAGATGAGGTGGAAATTACCTATCAATTTGGTGTCGTACAAGAAACAGGGGATGGTGTCCTTAAACGAGTAAATCGAATTTGGACGACGGAAGATGAATTAATTAAAGACGAATCACACTTTATTTTTAGTAAAGAAGAAGCCAGCACTATTATTGCCATGATTGCCAGTCATATGAATCAATTAAGCGAGTTTCATTTTGATGATTAATAACATCAAAAAAATTTTCGGTTAAACACTTTGTTTTTTTCTAAAAAATTAGAGGGGGTATCCCCCTCTGTGTCTACTTAGGTCTTTCGATGGTAAAAATCTCCCCTATTTTGGCATAATCATTTCCCGCCAATCGGCTAACTGCTGCTAATCCAATAGGGTCTATTCTGCCATTTTCATAAATTTCCTCTTCAATGTGAAAATGGACAATTTGACCAATAATCAGATCACAACTTGGGGAATCCTTCCTCCCCAATTCAACAATTTGTTCAAGTTTGCATTCAAACCTTATTTGAGCCTCTTGTACTCCTGGAACAGAAATCTTCTCGCTTTCTACTATTGTTAAATCGGCAAATTCAATTTCACTTTGATCTGGATGAAGACTAGCTGCTGTTTGATTTACTTTTTCAACATTATGTTTATCTACGATATGTACGACAAATTCTTTAACCTCCATTATATTTCTGGCCGTGTCCTTCTGCTTCCCCTTTGAACGTTGAATTGATAGTGAAATTAGCGGCGGGTCTGCAGAGACGATATTAAAATAGCTAAATGGAGCACCATTCATAATCCCATCCTCTGATTTGGTGGTTACAAAAGCGATGGGTCTTGGAATAATGCTTCCAATTAGAAATTTATAATTTTCTCTTACGGTATTTTTAGAAGGATCTATAGATAACATAGCCTTTCTCTTCCTTTCTTCATAATTCAATCATATTCATTTTGATTTTACTCGATTATACTTCTTATCAATCATTATAAAATAATCTGTTTAACATTGATATATTTTTCCGAACAATCAGTTATTATATAATGGATGAAGAGGTGTAAAATGATCGATTTAGATAAAAAACATGATCCAGCTAATAATTCAAGGTTGATATCTGAACTGCTCGGTAATAAATATGACATTCAATCATACGTAAATGAGACAGACAGGATTTTTCATTCAATATGTAACACCTATAAAGGAAATCAACCATCTTTTCTAAAAAAAATGTTTCGTTTGGAAGCAAAAACAACTTCTTACTCAAAACCATTTCATACATTCGTAGACATTGAGGGTAACCCATATCCTGAGTGGAAAAAGCAATTAGATTATGAATATGCTCAATTACTCGGGAAAATTAAAAGAGAAGTAAATATTGAAGAATTTGGGGCCATTGGTGATGGTAAAACCGATAACACAGAAGCTTTTAAAAAAGCTTTTGGTAATGGCGGGGTAAAGGTTCATATTCCCGAGGGTACTTTTGTAACCAAAGAAATCCACCTGCCCTCTTGGACATACCTGGTAGGTCAAGGAAAAGGCATTTCCACCATTAAACTTCATGACGATGCACCTATTTCCGCAAGACTGGTGACAAATGCAAACCACTGGCTGGGAAATCATCATCTTTTTATTGAAGCTATGAGTTTAGATTGGAATGTCGAAAGACTAAAGAATGTAGAGAAAACAAGTTCAGGGGGCAATCACTCCAGTTGTCTCACTTTTGCACACGTTACATTTGGCTGGGTACAAAATGTGGAAGCTATTAATCCTGGTCTTCACTGCTTTGATGTAACCTCTACGCGATATAATTACTCCGGTGACGGATTTCGTGCCCGTCGTGGCAGCGAGTATGTATGGCTTGATCACCTAAATGGATATGGCTTTAGCGACGACGGTATTACAACCCATCATAGCGACTTTGTTTTGATTTCAAATTGTCATATGTGCGACCCAAGTGGCAGGGCCCATCAAAAAGGACACTCCAATTCAAACGGTATTGAAATCGATGACGGCTCAAAGAATGTTTTACTTGTCAATAATTCGACGGCTCGATGTTTTGGAGGAGTGGAAATAAAAGCACACGAGGATTCATCAGCAGCCTCCAACGTTCAAATTGTAGGCCATCTATCGGTTAATGATAACCGCTCTTATAACTTTCGGCATATCGGACACCATCAAAAGTCTGATCCTGAATCAAAAACAGCTTATAATATTAAGGCTACCAATCTAATCTCCGTTGCTCCCATTTTTTCAGATTTGTATCGGGATTCACAACCAAGAGGATTAGTCGTCTCCGCATATAAGAGTGTGGTTATTAACAATTTTTTATTAGTAGGCGATCCCGATTATGACTACAAAGGGAATCCGATTGTTGCAATTCAATACCGAGCCAGAAATGTTGTTCTGAACAATTTAACAATGCGATATTTTAAAAAGGCCGGTGTTGACATTAAGGTGTTTGGCGGTGATCAACGGGCAGATCAGATTTTGATTACAAATACGAGAATAACTGATTCAGCCAAGCAAGGAATCAACATTGGAACAGGGGTAAAAAATATAAAAATCAGTCAGGTACGAGTTTTTGGTACTAACGGTTCAATTGGCCTTAAGTCTGGTACACCGTGTATAGACATTTCTGACTATAAGTCAGTTGGTTTTGAAAAATCTGTTCAGATTGAAAAGATTTAAATTTAACAAAAAGGGAGCCTGCCTGCTCCCTCTTATCTTTTTTTCACTGTTTAACACTTTTTATCCATCACCCAATCGCCCAGTTCCTCATAAACATGAGTTAGTAACATGTTTAGAGAGGAGTTTTCAAAATGCATTGGTTCACTGTATTGTTTATTGGAATTGCAGCCAATCTTGATAATTTAGGGATTGGAGTCTCATATAGTTTAAAATCGACTAGGATTCCTTTGGGCTCCAATCTTCTTATTGCGGTAGTTTCGATGGCTGCTGCTTATCTATCCATTGGAGCGGGAACTCTTATTTCACATTTTATTTCTGTGATAATAGCCAATTTCGTCGGTGGATTTCTTCTTATAATTCTTGGATTAAAATGTATCTTTGACTGCCTTAAACAGGAAAAGGAATCTTCACAAGTGGTTGTTCATTCAAATTCTAACTTCTCGAAGGTTATTAGAGAGCCAGATTCTTTAGATTTAAATAACGACAAGGTTATTTCATGGAAAGAATCTGTTTTATTAGGGTCGGCACTTGCCATCAACTGTTTAGCAATCGGTTTAGGTGCGGGAATTACAGGTGTTTCTCCTTTATATGCAACCGTTTCAGTAGGACTTTTCTCGGTTTTGACCATTGCTTGTGGTGGCTTAGTTGGTTCGAAACTTTCTGGAACAAAAATTGGTAAATATTCGAATATTGTTTCAGGGATTATTCTGATTCTCATTGGTATCTATGAAATTGTGTTTTAACATTTTTAAAAGAACATACCGACCTCTTCTTAATAGAAGGAGGTTTTTTTGTTCTTATATGAGCTATCTGAACTTTATATAGTAAAAGTAATTATATTCTAATTAAATGATGTCTAAGAACAAAGGTTTTGCCAATCTTTTGAGATTAATATTAATAAAGTCTCCATTCACTTTGACAAATACATCAAAGTTTAATAAAAAATCCAATAAGTTGATTTGGGGAATATTATCTTCTAAAAACTCCATATCTATTTTTTCAGTTGCAACGATTGCCTTTATTTCATCTTTGAAACCTCCAGTATGATAGTAGTTTGCCGGGATCCAAAAGAATAATTGGCTGCCATCCAAAGCATAAGATTTTAATTCATTTAATTTATTCCTCCATTCTGATTTATAACTTGACCAATCAGCAACGAAAAGAATTTTTAACCTATCCTGGCTGGCTCTGCTTTTTTCAATCGGCACCTTATATTGCTCCATTTTTATCGGACAAAAGTGTTGATCATGCCTAAAGGCAGTTTCGGTAATCAATTTTTCTTTGATAGTAGGATCAAACACGGGTACATTCCATTTTTTTATGAATTTTAGATAATTGGTGATTAAGACATTGTTGAATGTATTCGGGTCTTTATTAAAAGATACACTTCCTATATGATGGACAAATGAACTCCCTACAAGCGCAATTTTAAAACCTGTCATTCTTATTCGTAAGGTCCAATCATCATCGTCATAATTTCCAATTCCGAACCACAGGTCATTACCGCCAACTGTTTCAATTATTTTTCTTCTAATTACCATGCAGGCACCGATTATTCTGTCTAATAAAATAGTGCTTTCACCATTTTGTATCATAAAATTTTTGGCAAATGTTTTCATTTCCTCTAAAGAGTTAAAAGTAACCCCAACATTTTGAAGACCAGATGCATACGAAAGATATGGTGCTGCAACGCCAATTGTAGAATCATTTTCAAGGGTTTTTAAAAGACCGTCAAACCAATTTTTCGGAAAAATCAAGTCATTATTTAGAACCGTAATAATTTCTCCATTGCACTGCTTTAATCCGCAATTAATGCCTGCAGGATAACCTAAGTTTTCATCAAGATGAATAATGTTAAATTGAATTTGTTCTTTATATTTATTGCGTAATTTTAAAAGCCCTAGAGCTGTCTCATCTGTCGACCCATTGTTTACAGCAATAATTTCTACTCCTCTTTCAAAATAAGTAGAATTTAAAGAACCGATTAAAGTCGTTATTGCTTGCTCACTAAGATTCCAACTATTGTAGCACAAAAATACAAAGCTAAAGTATGGCAACAAATAGCCTCCTTCATATTTATTCAGTAACACTCTTTTATTTAATATATGTACAAACTTACTAAAGGGAATCTGCAATGTGCGTATGCTGAGACAACAAAGGCCAAACCACTATTACCACGATTAAACGGAATAACGCTAGCAGTGAGAGATATATTCACAAAATTTCCATATCCAATGGCTGTTCTTGATTCATTTGCCGAATTTAAACATGCCAAAAACAAATGCAGTCAAGTTAATGATGCAGAACACTTTTCATGCTTTTTACATATTATAAAACGTTACTTAGCACAGTTTATATTTTTACTAAAATGAAAAAACCCCTTAAATATTAAGAAAAGGAAAGATAAAAAGATGCTAAATAATGTATCTATTCTTATTCCATTCGTTTCGGACGATGGTCCCAGAAATGAAGCCTTCAAATGGGTCAAACAATTTTATGAAAATACACTGCCAGGAGTAGAAATTTGCGTTGGAGTGACAGATGTGACTCCTTTTTCAAAGTCAAAAGCTGTTAATCATGCAGCCTCACAAGCGACAAGAGATTTTTTCGTGATCACTGATTCCGACATTATACTTGATCCCTCACTCATTCACCAATCTATTAAACTTCTGGAGTCTTGTCCCTGGGTAATACCTTACCAAAGAGTTTTAAATTTAGACCCCCAAAGTACTAATGAATTACTAAAAAATGAACCAGGATGGCCGATCCCTTTTGTTTATACTGGTAAACAAAGGCCACAAATGGGCTGGGGTGGCATAAATATATTACAGAGGCACCAATTTGAGCGAGTTGGAGGATTTGATGAAAGATTTCGGGGCTGGGGTGGCGAAGATGACGCATTTGCTTTTTCAATTAACCATCTATTCGGACTGCCGCATAGACTAGATGCCACCATTTTTCATGTATGGCACCCACCCGGAGTCTTAAGTCATTACATGGAAAATCGAGGTTATTTACAAGCCTATTTAGCAGGAACAGCATCCGTTTTAAATGAAATTGAAAAAAGAAAACAACTCAAAGAGGAAAATGAATAAATTATTTTACGTAAGGGCGTATGCCCTTTTTTTGTGCAACTTGTTTATTATTTTTGAATATTGCTACTTATGTTGTAGTATTTTGTTCCACAAATTTTTATCAGTTAACCATAGAATAAAATAGAATAAAAAAGTCATTCATTTAACTATTTTGAATAGGGGGCTAGTTTGATGAAGGTTGCAATTCTGACAATGTTTAATGGCCTAGATAGTTCGTACTCCTTGGTCAATGTAGTAGCAGAACAAGTTCGAATGCTTCTTGATGCAAATATTGAAACAAGAATATTAGTAAGTGATATTTGTCCATTAAATAAACTGTATGGAATTTTTTTAGATAAGCGAATTAAATGGGTAAAAGTGTGTAATCGTTTAAACGGCAACCAAATGCATTGGAAAAACTATACCCAGCCTGAAGGCGAGGTGCATGAAACATTCTTTGAGGAGGTTGATGCGATTGCTGAGGATTTATTAATAAAATTAAAAGATATTGATCTCTGTTTCATGCATGATATTCATTATCAAGGCTGGCATTTGCACCATAACATTGCCATAAGAAAAGTTCAGGACCGTTTACCAAATCTTAAATTCCTTGCCTTTACCCACTCTGCACCGGCAACTCAACCTTCTAACCCTAAATGGCCCTTTTCAGCTCGTTATACACCAATGCCAAATACGTTGTATATCTACCCTACACAATCAGGAATCCCAGCTTTAGCCAAGCAATACAATGTTCCGGAGGATCGATGCAAAGTGGTTAGTAACAGCCTTGACTTATTGAGTTTTGCATCAGATGAAGTAAGACTCCTAGCCAAACATATTGATCTCCTGACTCCGGACATTTTAGTTGTCTATCCAGGCCGTTTGACGGGATCAAAAAAATTTGATAAAGTAGCTGCTTTATGCGGAGCAATTAAAAAAAACCATGACAAGGATATCAAGGTAGTATTCTGTGATGCTTTCCCAAATTTAGATGTTACACCGGAAACCTATAAAAACTTTGTTCGCTCCACTGGTATGAGTTTTGGTTTAAGAAACGATGATTTACTGTTTACGTCGGATATAAAGGAATCTCTACAAGGGTTTCCGAGAAAAGGTGTATTAGAGTTATTCTCACTTTCAAACTTATTTATTTGTCCCTCGTATTCGGAATCTTTTGGTTTAACCGTACTGGAAGCTGCAAGCAAAGGAAATTTCCTTGTCCTAAATGAACAGGTACCTGCGTTAAAGGAACTCGGAAGTAATTTGAATGCATATTTTATGAAATGGGATGCAAAAAACTTCGGATTTAACACCCGTGAGACATATCTGCCTTCTGAAGAAGCTTATCTTACTGACCATGCAAAAAACATTGTAAAATTAATGGACAGCAATCAGATCCTACATGCAAAAAAAATGGCAAAGAAGAGATACTCACCACAATGGATTTGGAAAAATCAATTAGAACCCATTATGAGAACCTTAACTGATTAGCATCTTTTAAAATTAACTTTAATAACAAAAAAAGGGGCGCTCCCCATTTCACCAATAATAAACTCAAAGGCCGCAGATAGGGGGTCTTTTTTTGTTTTTACTACAACTAAAAAAATACGAATTCATCTTCCAAAATTTATACAGATAAAGCTTATTTTTTCAAAGTAGATCTAGAAAATACCAAAAAAAAGCCGACCAAAAAGATATATCATTCAACATCCTTTTAAGTCAGCCTTCACCTATTTATTTGAATAGATCACTAAAATATTGAAATTTTGAAGTGTTTATTAACGTCTTCCCCGTCTTCCTTGTCTTCTTCGTCTTCCTGATTCACTTGAACTACTTGATCTTCCTGGTTTTTTTGGTCTTTCTGGTCTTCTAGGTCTTCTTATTCTTCCTGATTCGCTTGAACTGCTCGAACTGCTTGATCTTCTTGATCTTCTTGAACTGCTCGAACTGCTTGATCTTCTTGATCTTCTTGAACTGCTCGAACTGCTCGAACTGCTTGATCTTCTTGAGCTGCTCGATCTTTTTGGTGGCTTAGGTGGCTTTGGCGGAGGAGGACAATGTGTTATCGTTACTGTTATAGTTATTGTATTACTGCCGGTGTTTGATTCTGTAATTGTTTCAGTTAAGGTTACAGATGCTGTTTCGGTTTCTGTTTCGGTCTCAGTAATAGTTTCAGTCTTAGTGACAGTTTCCGTTTCGGTTTCAGTAATAGTTTCGGTTTTAGTGACAGTCTCCGTTTCTGTTTCCGTCTCCGTGATAGTTTCTGTCTTAGTGACAGTCTCCGTTTCTGTGACGGTTTCGGTTTCCGTCTCCGTGACGGTTTCGGTCTCCGTCTCTGTGACAGTTTCGGTCTCCGTTTCCGTAACAGTCTCGGTCTCCGTTTCTGTGACAGTCTCGGTTTCCGTCTCGGTGACAGTTTCGGTCTCCGTTTCCGTAACAGTCTCGGTCTCCGTTTCTGTGACGGTTTCGGTTTCCGTCTCTGTGACAGTCTCGGTCTCCGTTTCTGTGACAGTCTCGGTCTCCGTTTCTGTGACAGTTTCGGTCTCCGTCTCTGTGACGGTTTCGGTTTCCGTGACAGTCTCGGTTTCCGTCTCTGTGACAGTTTCGGTCTCCGTTTCTGTGACGGTCTCAGTTTCCGTCTCGGTGACAGTCTCGGTTTCCGTCTCTGTGACAGTTTCGGTCTCCGTTTCCGTAACAGTCTCGGTCTCCGTTTCTGTGACAGTCTCGGTTTCCGTCTCTGTGACAGTCTCGGTTTCCGTCTCTGTGACAGTCTCGGTCTCCGTTTCTGTGACAGTCTCGGTTTCCGTCTCTGTGACAGTCTCGGTTTCCGTCTCTGTGACAGTTTCGGTCTCCGTTTCCGTAACAGTCTCGGTCTCCGTTTCTGTGACAGTCTCGGTTTCCGTCTCTGTGACAGTCTCGGTTTCCGTCTCTGTGACAGTCTCGGTCTCCGTTTCTGTGACAGTCTCGGTCTCCGTTTCTGTGACGGTTTCCGTCTCTGTGACAGTCTCGGTCTCCGTTTCTGTGACAGTCTCGGTCTCCGTTTCTGTGACAGTCTCGGTCTCCGTCTCGGTGACAGTCTCGGTCTCCGTTTCTGTGACAGTCTCCGTTTCCGTCTCCGTGACAGTTTCGGTTTCCGTTTCCGTAACAGTCTCGGTCTCCGTCTCGGTGACAGTTTCGGTCTCCGTTTCCGTAACAGTCTCGGTTTCCGTTTCTGTGACAGTCTCGGTTTCCGTTTCTGTGACAGTCTCGGTTTCCGTCTCCGTGACAGTTTCGGTCTCCGTCTCTGTGACAGTCTCGGTTTCCGTCTCGGTGACAGTCTCGGTCTCCGTTTCTGTGACAGTCTCGGTTTCCGTCTCCGTGACAGTTTCGGTTTCCGTTTCCGTAACAGTCTCGGACTCCGTCTCTGTGACAGTTTCGGTCTCCGTTTCCGTAACAGTCTCGGTTTCCGTTTCTGTGACAGTCTCGGTTTCCGTCTCTGTGACAGTCTCGGTCTCCGTTTCTGTGACAGTCTCGGTTTCCGTCTCGGTGACAGTCTCGGTTTCCGTTTCCGTAACAGTCTCGGTCTCCGTCTCTGTGACGGTTTCGGTTTCCGTCTCTGTGACAGTCTCGGTCTCCGTTTCTGTGACAGTCTCGGTCTCCGTTTCTGTGACAGTCTCGGTCTCCGTTTCTGTGACAGTCTCGGTTTCCGTCTCCGTGACAGTTTCGGTTTCCGTTTCTGTGACAGTCTCGGTCTCCGTCTCCGTGACAGTTTCGGTCTCCGTTTCCGTAACAGTCTCGGTTTCCGTTTCTGTGACAGTCTCGGTTTCCGTCTCTGTGACAGTCTCGGTCTCCGTTTCTGTGACAGTCTCGGTCTCCGTTTCTGTGACAGTCTCGGTTTCCGTCTCGGTGACAGTCTCGGTCTCCGTTTCTGTGACAGTCTCGGTTTCCGTTTCTGTGACAGTCTCGGTTTCCGTTTCTGTGACAGTCTCTGTGACGGTTTCGGTTTCCGTGACAGTCTCGGTCTCCGTTTCTGTGACAGTCTCGGTTTCCGTCTCCGTCTCTGTGACGGTTTCGGTTTCAGTCTCTGTGACAGTTTCGGTCTCCGTTTCCGTAACAGTCTCGGTCTCCGTCTCTGTGACGGTTTCGGTCTCCGTTTCTGTGACAGTTTCGGTCTCCGTTTCTGTGGCAGTCTCAGTCTCCGTTTCTGTAATGGTTTCGGTTTCAGTCTCGGTCGAAGAAGATGTAGCTGTTGAGGTTCTTGTGAATGTATCAGTTACCCCTGGACAACAGTCAAACTCTCCTTGGTTACACTGGCTGTTACTCGTCCCTCCAACGTCTTGGAAGTGAAGTCCTGTTGCTTCTTGAAAAAAGTCATCTTCAGTAAAAGCAGTATTAGAGCTTATTATAAAAGTGCCGCAAGTACCTGTTGTGACCCCATTCGTGCAACCCGGGGGTACGGAAATTGGGTTAAGATTAATTTGTACATCAAACGAAGTACCACCACAACCACAATTACCGCCACCTAATTGAATTGGGGGGGTTAAATTAACAGCACACGCTGGTCTACTCGCATCTGTATCAAAAGCTACAAGTGAAAATGTCCTACCCGCTGGTTTATTTCTTATATCAAAACATATCATTCCAATTCTTGATGTGGTAGTACTGGGATTATTACACACTGTAATTGTTGCTGTACCATTAGGATTAACAGTTACCATCATAGTCCCAGAAACCATAGGATTGCCACTTGCAGGTGGTGGATTATTAGAGCATAAAGTCATGCATGATTTTCCGCCTTTCTCTATCGACTTATTACTTAACCATTTATTTAGCCGTAGGATAAATTTAATAGTTAAGTTTCTTTGCTATATTTGGAAAAGATCAATAAAGATTTTCCACTTTTGTTTACATACATTAAATACTATGGTTTTTTTCCTTAATGGTTCGGGAAGGTAATATACTTTTTAAGCCCTTTTTACAAATTAACATTTATTCCAAAAACGTCCCTGCTTTAGTTGATCATTAACAAATCATCGATTTTGAGTTTTTTCATATTTTGATGTGGATAATTAATGTGGATAATGCAAATAGTGACCTGTGAATTTTCTGAAAAAGCTAAATGACATTTTGGAGACCTTTGGTAGACAAAACGCTGGTATAGCCAAGTGAAATAACGAGGGTTCAGTAATTGTTATTAGTTCTATAAAACTAATAACAATTGCTCAATTAGGGGGTATAATAACTATTCATAGTTAAAGATCATTAATAGGTCTTTCTTTTTTGCCAAGTTTTTTATGAATCTTTTTCCTGAATTAAAGCACCTATTTTAAGCCTCATGAATACTGTAAATAGTATGGAATTTTTTAAATCATGTTATGAATTAAAATTCCCTTATGAAAGAGGGTCATGCCTTGAGTATTAAATTATCTATTCTCATTCCTTCTGTACCAGAACGATTGGCTCATTTACAGAGAATCGTAGAGGATTTGCATCAGCAATCAAAAAATAATTCAGTGGAAATATTAGTATTACTAGAGAATAAAAAAAGGACCATTGGAGAGAAAAGAAATAATCTTATTGAACAATCTCAGGGAGAATATGTAGTTTTTGTAGACGATGATGATAGAGTAGAAACTAACTATATTAACACTCTATGTTCCACAATTGATGCAAATCCAGGTGTGGATTGCATTGTCTTTGATGTATCAGTTACAATTAATGGAGGGGAACCTAAAATATGTAAATATGGCAAAGAATATATTTACAGTTCTGATTCCAACTTCTACTATAGGAAGCCCAACCATCTTATGTGTTATGCAAGAAGATTAGCTATTCAACATAAATTTCTGCATCAAAGTTATCATGAAGACGACGAGTGGGCATCTAGGATCTCCAAAGATATTGTAAAACAGGTAAGGGTGCCTTCTACCTTATATTATTACGATTTTGTTCAAAAGCCCATGAATTGGTATACGTGAAATAAAGATGGAATGCAATTGGAATCTTAGGCAGTTTCTAGGGCATGATTTCGGTATTGTACTGGACTCATGCCTTTTAATTTGGCCTTAATGCTTTTTTATTATGGTAATCTATGTACTTCGTCAATTCTTGTTTAAAATGTTCAACACAATCAAATTCCTGTGTATACTAAAATTCCTTTACGAGACATACTCTGCGTGATGTTAAGTTTTTTTATGCTTGTTGGTACTTATCCATTCGGTAATGCCAGACTTGATCAGCATAGATACCGTCGTATTAGGGATGAGTTAAAGAATCGAAGGCATAAACTTAATCATAAAAAATCCAGCGATTAAGGAAATTCTGCCCTTAGTTCAATAAAAAAACTGCACCCCTCATTGTCAGAATGTGTGTCTAACAATTGGGGGGGCAGTTCCATATTTGAGGAGTTTTTTATTTTGGTTTAAAAACGCAAGGAATAAATTTTTTAAGATGTTCTTTTTGTATT
Organism: Neobacillus sp. PS3-12; assembly: GCF_030915385.1. Lineage (GTDB taxonomy): Bacteria > Bacillota > Bacilli > Bacillales > Cytobacillaceae > JAEVLT01. The sequence continues at coordinate 5,535,573 of NZ_CP133268.1, forward strand.
CAATAGGTGTTAAAAACCCAATAATAATTAATCAATGAACATTGTGGTCCAATTCTAATTAATAGCTCTAAATTTTCGAAACACAATCCTCTTTGCAATGTTTATTTAAATAATTTTAAGATCACTTCAGTTAATTCATAAAAATTATCTAGTGTTTCATTTAAATGTATAATCTTTCTTATAGAAGCTTTCAATATTTTTAACGTATTCTTTATAATCATAATACTTTTGTAAAAGGGATAATTGTTCCTCTTGATATTGTTTAAAGTTATCTTTATTGTCTAATGCCTTTAAATCATGGCAAATTTGATTAATCAGATATTGATAGTCAGAGTAGACAGTCTTTAGATCTTTAAAATCAGGAGTGAAAAATACCTCATTATAAACGGCAAAGCTGATTCCACCGCTAAAAACCGTTTCAATAAAATATCCATCCAATCCCTCTCCAAATGTTAACGCCCATTTAGCTCTCGATATTAGCTCCTTGTATTCTTCAAAAGTAATATTTTGAACAATGAAGACATTCATTGCAGGAAATGCTTGCTTGATTGTGTTAATAATAGTAGTCCTTAAAGGATGCCAATCGGATGAAACTATTAATAAATCTTCCTTGTTCATAAAATCTATATATTTATATTGTTCCGGACTGACAAAGGTAGAGAATTTGTGCAAGGGGATTCCCAGAGACTCTTTGTATTCTTTGTTAGTATATCTTTCATGTGCAGTAGTACAGGTGATATTCATTGTTAATTTCCTTAACTGGTTAATTACATCTTCACCTGGCATTAATAAAATATTCTGATTGAGGATATTGATTTGCAAGTCTGAAATATTTGTTAGGTAATCCATATATCCTTGATCCATATATTTTATAAAATTCTGAGTAAAACATTCAGGAATATGCAAAATACATTTTTCTAATTTTAAGAAATAGTTAGGTATAATCTCAAATGGATATATTGGTACCTCATTTTTGAATCGGGTATATTTTAAAATAATGGGCTCTGTTGGCATTGTACACATTAGGACTTTACAGCCATGAACACGGGTAAGTCTCCTTGATTCTTCATACAGAGAGAAAATTGAAAGAACGCCACCATTTATCATATCCATACTGGGCACAAAAAAAACAATGATGTTTTCCTCTTTTTGTGAAAAATTTTTCATTAAAGTATCTAAAGCAACGTCTGATTTGGAAAGTGCCCCTTCGGATGATCCTTTTGAATGATTAATGTCTCTCTCCATTTTTTTCCTCCTAAAAAGTACTTTAAATCATCTTATCTTTATCACTTTCAGAATTTCACAGATGGATTCCACCTTATCAAGGTCTAGGTCTCCAAAAAAAGGAAGTGTCAAAATTTCTTTCACAACTTGATGGGAGTTTGGTAAGTTATAGGAAGATGCTGATGGGAGCTGACTGTAACAGGGATAATCACTACATAACGGATAGAAATATTTGCGTGTAAAAATATTGTATTTTTTTAGTTCTTCATAGACGAAATCTCTAGACTTGCCAAACTTATTTTCATTGATTCGTATGGGGAAATACTGCAAACTACTTTTAACCCCCTCTAACTCTGGGACAAAGCTTATCCCTTCAATTTCACTTAAGAGTTCCCTATATAAGCATCGAATCTTCTCTCTTTTAATTCTCTCCTCCTCTACCAAATCGAGTACGACTAATCCTAATGAAGCCTGCATTTCATTCATTTTCCCATTGATCCCAGGCATAACAACCTCATTTTCATTTTTTATTCCGAAATTCTTTAATAAATCGATTCTATTCTTTAAATGTTTATCACCATATGTTAAGGCTCCGCCTTCTGCAGTATGAAACAACTTGGTTGCATGAAAGCTAAACATCGTGATATCACCAAAATTTCCAATTCCCTTTCCATCAACTTCTACGCCAAAGGCGTGAGCGGCATCATAAATGACCTTCAACCCATATTGATTTGCAATTTCTTGAATCTTAAAAACATCACAGGGTGTACCAAAAACATGAACGCCCAAAATGGCAGTTGTTTTAGGTGTTATCATAGATTCAATTTTATCGGGATCTATATTCATCGTAAGTGGATCAATATCACAAAAAATAGGATTTATATCGTTCCAGGCCAAAATATGAGGTGTAGCAGCAAATGTAAAGGGAGTGGTAATTACCTCCCCTGAGATACGGAGACTCTGACAGGCTATAATAAGAGCAATCGTACCATTATTAAATAAAGAAAGCGAAGGAACTTTCAAGTAATCCATTAATTTATCTTCAAGTGATTGATGTTGCTTTCCATTATTCGTAAGCCATTTTGCATCCCAAACTTCTTTTAATTTTTCAACTACCTCATTCAGCTCTGGCATCAGAGGTCTTGTTACAAAAATTGGTTCATCAAATTCCACAATTGTATTTTTCATATATTGGTTTTCTCCCTTCATAGAGCCCAATAAATTGTAGTAAAAGGTAAGTTTTTTCTTTTGCAAGTACTTAAACATTACAAATCAATTATTCGGGATATTTTTACAAGAATTTTAACTTGGAGGTAGACTAACTTGACCAATCAACAAAAAAATTTTATTTTTCAGAATTAGTTATATCTTTTTTTATCGGGGCTTGAAATTTCTTAATTATTATTTTTAAAAATTCAGGATTTGTTTGGTTAAATTAAATTTAAAGAGGAATGTTGTGCTAAGTTCTGAAGGTTTTTGTTAATAAAATCTTCTTGAACCTTGATAAATATATCAAATTCAGATAAAAATCTTAACAAATTGATTTGGTAAATATTATTATCAAGGAAGTCTAAATCAATTTTTTTGTTTGAAACGATTTCTTTTATTTCTTTATGAATTGTTTCAGTTTCATAATAGTGAGAAGGGGCCCAAAAAAATAATTTGCTATTATCTAAATCATATGATATTAGCTCACTTAATCTTATCTTCCATTCGGATTGTGGATTTAACCAATCAGCAACAAAAAAAACCTTCAACTTATCGACATTGTTTTCATCTTTTTTTATTGGGACTCTATATTGTTCAATTTTTATCGGACAAAAGTGTTTTTCCTTTTGATAAGACGTATTTAAAAAAATTTTTTCTTTTCCATGATGATCCAGTGTGTCAACATTCCATTTTTTTATGAATTTTTGCCTATTGGTTGTCATGGCAGACCTAAACAGAGATACATCTTTTTTAAACGATACACTCCCTATATGATGTACAAATGAACTGCCTACAATTGCAATTTTAAAACCTGCGATCTGTAACCGTATGGAGAAATCGTCATCATCATAATTTCCAACTCCAAACCAAAAGTCATTACCGCCAATTAATTCTAATACACTTCTTTTTATTACCATACAAGCACCAATCACTCTATCTAGGAAAACAATTTTTTCTTTATTGTTTTCCATAAACGTTTTGGCAAAACCTTGCATTCCTTCTATAGAGTTAAAGTTAACCCCTACATGTTGAGCACCTGATGCGTACGAGAGGTATGGGGCAACTGCACCAATGGTGGGGTCCTGTTCTATGATTTTTACTAAACCATCAAACCAATTCAAAGGGAATATCAAGTCATTGTTTAAAATAGTTATAATTTCTCCATTACATTGCTCTAATCCACAATTAATTCCAACTGGATATCCTAAGTTTTCATCATTTTGAACAATTTTTATTTGAACTTGTTCTTTATATTTTCTTTGTAAATTTAAAAGACCTAAAGCAGTTTCATCTGTCGATCCATTGTTCACAACAATAATTTCGATTCCACGTTCAATTAGGGTAAGATTAAATGAATCAATTAAGGATGAAATAGCTTGCTTGCTCATATTCCAATTGTTATAACATAACATCACAAAACTAAAGTTTGGCAAAAGTTTATCCTCCTTAATGCACAATTTAAAAATATTTACCTTACTCTATGTTAAACATTCTAAATTGAAGCAAGATTGTTTATTTTTTTCCTTTATAATTTTAAGATTACGTATTCAGTTTTTAAACATAAAACACAATGGCTTTTTGTTTTATTTAATTCATTGACTGTTCTGGTAATCCCTCTGCCTTTGTATTGGTATTATTTTCCATAATAATTTAATTTTCATTGTATGATTAAAGAAAAAATATGTGCATAGACGAACATTCACATAGAACAATTTAAGCCGATTGCAGATAAATGTATTTTAAGTTTTGGTCATAAAACGTATTGTCATTTCTGATAAGTTCTTTACTTTGTTTTCAAGCTGAAAATCATCAAATAACTATTCTAATGTTTTTTCTATTTCCGGCTTTTTAATTACTTTTACTTTAGTGCGGTAAAATACAAAAAAGCCAATACTCTGATTAACTCAAAGTATTGACTATAAAGGTTTTCTGATAATGAATGATACCGATGGTCGGGGTCGAACCGACACTCCAGAAGGAACACGATTTTGAGTCGTGCGCGTCTGCCAATTCCGCCACATCGGCAATATAAAATTTATGGCGGAGAGCAAGGGATTCGAACCCTTGAGACAGTGTTAACCGCCTACACGATTTCCAATCGTGCTCCTTCGACCACTCGGACAGCTCTCCATTTATGATATAAGTAAACACCGTGCACCCTATCTCGATATGACCAGATAAGTGTTACTCATGCAGTTAGCTCGACCAAGCTTGTCTACGGCACACAAAAGGTTCCACTTATGGCTGCTTCCTTCCGTACCTGACCAAGTTCATGGGTTTCTGTTGCGTAGGACCCAGTTGTCAACACCACTTGCACAAGGCAAACCTTACAAAACCATACCTCCAGAGGGAATTCAACCCCGCTATGGCGGATTGCAGGTTACAGGGCACCGCCATCTCCCCATCTAGCACGGTATGTAATTGTAAACTAATTCTTGATTAGGTAGTCATATATTGAATACTTTCCCTAGTGACAACGACAATATTACACTTAACTATCGTAGAAGTCAACATCTGAAAAAACAATAATAAATGGAAATTGAAAGGAAATATTCCTTCCCCCTTTTTGTTCCTTTAATCCACGTAATAATTTCTATTTCTACACATTCTATTAATGGAGGTGAATAAAATGGAAAATAAAACAAATGAGAATAAAACTAACTTTATGAAACAAGAAAAATTTTGAATCGAGTTAATCAAAACTTTGATCAGATGATCCAAGATTTAAGGAATATGATTGATGAAAATAACCAGGAAATCAGCCAAATGTCCTAACGAATCAAAGGCGTTTGTTTTTTTGTGTAACTAGTCCTTAACCCCCTTAGAAGAGTCAGAAATCTTCTGAAATATTCCATTTTTAAATTAAAAAAATAAACCCTGTAATTATTTTTTGATGCTATATTTTAATTTTGGTTTACTAATTATCTTTACCTTTTTACATTTCTTTTAAAAAAAAACATATATTAAAATTGAAAGCGGTGTGCAAGGGAACAGTACACACGAAAAACCTTTTTAAATGAATAAAAGAAATATATTGTTGTAAAGATTAAAATTATAGAATGTACCATGTCTGTGCCTATAGCAATCCTCTTTATATTATTACTTTTCAAAACGGGGGAAAGAATAATGATAAAAACTTCATTTTATTCAACAGAAGAGCTAAAGGAAATGGAATTTAAAACGATCGGGAAGAATGTATTGATAAGTAGAAAAACCAGTATTTACAATTCTAAAAACATATCTTTAGGGGATAATGTTCGGATAGATGATTTTAGTTTATTAAGCGGTGGAAAAGGAATTCAAATCGGCTCTTGTGTTCATATTGCATCGTTTTGTGCCCTCTATGGAGGGGAAGGAATTAAATTAGAGGACTTTTCCGGATTATCCTCACGTGTTGTAATCTATAGTAATTCAGATGATTACTCAGGAGAATTCCTAACCAACCCCACGATTCCCGAAGAGTTTCGTCAAACTTTTGGTGGGCTTGTTACTTTAGGAAAACACGTTATAGTAGGCACTGGCACTACAATACTTCCAAACATAACGATTGGAAAAGGGTCCTCTATTGCAGCTATGTCATTAGTTAATAAAAGTTTGGGTGAATGGGGAATTTATGCTGGTATCCCTGTAAAGTTTTTAAAAGAAAGAAAGAAAAACTTAATACAATTAGAAAAAAAAATGTTAAAAAACTAGATTTGCTATTTAATATCCGTCATCTCAATTTTCAGGAATTAAGACTAAGAGACAAGTAGTACACCTTTTTAATCATCCATAGTTTTTTTCTCTATGGAACGAGGAAAGAAATATTATCTGTCTCCTCTTCAAGCACCAACAATCCTCCAATTACCTCCAACACAGAACCAATTGCAACCAATGAATCTCCCGCTATAGCTATTTTTTGCTCTTCAATTAGACGTGCTTTATCCGTTTCCCGAATTTGATTCGATACGGAAATAGCTTCTAATATTTGACCAATTGTCCTGATAAAAACACCATTTAAAATTTGTTTCTCACCCGTCGGATTTGTATCATCTTCTATTTGCAGAAGATCTGACAATCCTTTAAACTCAATAATTTGCCCAATAACTTGAATCCAAAGCCCCAGAGATACCTGCTTTTCCAACTGTAATATCTTTTCACTTTTTGCATTATTACCTTTATTATTATTTGAATTTGTTGGACTTACCATCCCAATCACTCCAGCATAAAAGATGTTTTATTTTATGTCTTTGTCTAAAAAAAGTCCTAACAATATCCTCAGAAAATCCAAAAATGAAAAAAGTCGACAAAATTCGTGAAACAGCTCAACTTATTGTGTTAAAGCGTGTTCTTCATAATTAAAGCGTATTCAAAAAAATAAATATTTGAATTTTTTGACTTCTTTTGTAGAAACCCTTTTCTTTTTAATTTAAATTGTTCATAATAGCTTCTGTTAGCCCTTTAGGAATCTATTAAAGGGACTTATATTACTATTAATGGAGGTAAATTTTTCAAAATGTGGGTAATCACCGTGTATTCCAAAAGAAAGACGACCATGTTCGAATTCAACACAGAGAAAGAAGCAAGAGAGGTTTTAAAAACCATGAAAGGCTGTAAGATTCTTTCTGAGATTGTTTACTTTAATGATCCTGGGTATGCATCTATTGTCTATTAAGAGTTTACAAGTTTAGGTCCTGCATCAATCAACTAATCAAAAAAGAAAACAATCAAAAGGAGAGAATTTGCTTGTCAACCTTACGTAACGAAGCATTAAAATTGCATAAAGAAAATCGTGGGAAGCTAGGAGTCCATTCAAAAGTTCAAGTTAATAATGCACAAGATTTAAGTCTTGCCTATTCACCAGGTGTAGCAGAACCATGTATGGATATTTATCAGGATGAAAACAAGGTATATGATTATACAATGAAGGGGAATTTAGTTGCCGTTGTTTCAGACGGTACAGCTGTTCTTGGCCTTGGGAATATTGGTCCAAAAGCTGCGATGCCGGTCATGGAGGGAAAAGCCCTTTTATTCAAATCATTTGCTGATGTAGATGCCTTCCCTATTTGCCTAGATACAACGGATCCGGACAAGATTGTAGAAGTGGTAAAATTAATGGAACCTACTTTTGGTGGGATAAACTTGGAAGATATTGCAGCACCGCAATGCTTTGAAATCGAGGAGCGTCTAAGGAAAATTTGCAATATTCCAGTTTTTCACGATGATCAACATGGCACAGCAATTGTAACCGCCGCGGGATTAATTAATGCTTTGAAGCTTGTTGACAAAAAAATTGAAGAGATTCGTGTTGTCGCTAATGGTTCGGGTGCTGCAGGAGTTGCGATTGTGAAATTGCTCCTTAATATGGGTGTTAAGGATGTCATTTTATGTGATACAAAAGGAATTATCTATGAAGGCCGTCCAATTGGAATGAATCGTTTCAAAGAGGAAATGGCTAAAATTACGAACAAGGAACAAAAACAAGGTACCTTGTCAGATGCACTTGTTGGCGCAGATGTTTTTGTTGGTGTATCTGCTGCAGGTGCTGTCACGAAAGAAATGGTTCGTACAATGAATCCTAATGCAATCATTTTTGCAATGGCAAATCCAATTCCAGAAATCATGCCTGAAGAAGCAAAAGAAGCTGGGGCACTCGTAATCGGAACAGGACGCTCAGACTTCCCTAATCAGGTCAATAATGTATTAGCATTTCCAGGCATTTTTCGTGGAGCTTTAGACGTATCCGCAAAGGAAATTAACGAGGAAATGAAGTTAGCAGCCGTTTATGCAATTGCCGGATTAATAGCTGATGATGAGCTTACTCCGGACTATGTTATTCCAGATCCATTTGATCCAAGGGTGGCGGCACATGTAGCTGCGGCCGTTGCTCAAGCTGCAATGGAAACCGGTGTGGCCCAAAGGTCCGTTAATACTAATAAGGTTAAAGAACATTTATTGGCTTTAGCCAAAAATTAAAAAGGTCTGGTCAGCCTTTATGAGCTCGGGAACGAGTCATTTATTTGGATTCTACAAATTAGCGCTGTAAAATCCAATCTTTAGGAAATCCACTCATGCTTTATGCATAAGTGGATTTTTTTTAGGCATATTTTATGTGTATCACTATTGAATATTAATTCTCAATCATGTATATTTATTACTATGATTCTCTATTATAAATTGAGCTGTTTGATCGAGTATTTTTATAGATACATATAAAGAGTAATTTTTTGGAGGGATAAATGATGCAAGTTAGAAAAGCTAACATGAGTGATACAGAACACATTTTTCAATTAATCTTACATTATGCAAAAGAAGGTAAATTGTTAGCAAGGTCCTACAATTCCATTTACGAAAATTTGCAAAGCTTTTATGTTGCTGTAGAAAATGACGTAGTCATTGGAATCTCAAGTCTTCATATCCTGGACCGAGATTTAGCAGAAGTTCGCTCCCTGGCTGTTGACGCAAATCATAGTCGGAAAGGTGTTGGAAAAGCGCTGGTTATAGAAATTATGAAAGACACTAAAGTTTTAGAGATTGCAAAATTAATAGCGCTCACCTATCAAATTGATTTTTTTACAAAGTTGGGATTTATGCAGGTTAATAAAAATGATTTGCCTCAAAAAATGTGGAAAGATTGTTTAAACTGCTCTAAATTACATTCTTGCGATGAAACAGCGATGCTAATTAATATTTTGTCTTAAATTGTTAATCCTGGTGATTAACAAACCTGGGAATGATTATTAAGTTTTCCGCAAATGCCCAAACCCTTTTCAATAAAAAGGAATATGATATCCCAACCAATTGAAAAGGTGGTGTGCTTATGTTTGGTTATGGCGGCTTTGGTTACGGTGGATGCGGTTGCGGTTATGGCGGCGGCGGCTTTGGTTTCGGCTTCGGAGGATTCGCTTTAATCGTAGTTCTGTTCATCCTGTTAATTATTGTTGGTGCAGTCATTTGTTAGTAAGAAATTTAGATCTATAGAGATAACTTAATTTTTTGCTTAAATCAAATGTTCATTTATTTTTGTGTTTTTCTTTTTATTCGATAAAAAAGCCGCTCAAGTTGATTTGAGCGGCTCTTCCTTCTCACCCTTTTCATTATTATTCTGTAGCCAAGCTTTCTTTCATTTCTTCGATTGTTTCAATTTCAAATCCTAAATCTCGTAACATTTTATAATCTTCTATTTCTTCCTGACCAATTGTAGTTAAGTAATCGCCAACAAATATTGAATTTGCTGCATATAATCCTAGAGGTTGTAAGGAACGAAGGTTTACTTCCCGTCCGCCTGAAATACGAATTTCCTTTGTTGGATTAATAAAACGGAATAGTGCTAACACTTTTAAACAATAAAGCGGGCTTAATTCATTTATCCCTTCAAGCGGCGTACCATCAATTGCATTTAGAAAATTGACAGGAATGGATTCTGCCCCAAGCGTATTTAAACTAAAGGCCATATCAACGACATCCTGCTTTGCTTCTTTCATTCCGATAATCACTCCTGAACATGGAGACATTCCAGCTGCTTTTGCCGTTTCAACAGTTCCAACACGATCATCATATGTATGTGAAGTGGTAATACGATCATAATTGTTTGCTGATGTATTGATGTTATGGTTGTAACGGTCTACCCCTGCTTCTTTAAGCCGTTCGGCTTGTTCCGGTTTTAAAATACCCAGACAGGCACAAACTTTTAACCCGTAGGAATTTTTTATTTCTCTTACCGCTTCCACTACATGATCAATTTCATTGTTTGAAGGCCCCCTACCGCTTGCCACAATACAATATGTGCCTACGTGTAAGTCATAAGCACGCTTTGCACCTTCAAGAATCGCTTCCTTATCTACCATTCTATAAGAAGTTATCGGAGCAGTAGAAATAGAAGATTGGGAGCAATAACCGCAATTTTCCGGGCAAAGTCCGGATTTAGCATTAAGGATCATATTAAGCTTTACCTTTTTACCGAAATATTGTTTCCTAACCTGAAAAGCTGCGTGCATAAGTAATAATACATCCTCATCCGGACACTCTAAAATCGAGAGTGCCTGTTCGTTTGATAATTGGTTACCTGCGATTACTCCATTGGCAAGTTCGACCCACTTATTCATCTGAATCCCTCCATTTGCTTGAATAACATTATTCACGATAAACTATAGATTAATAATATGTTAACTTATGATCAGTATTAGTTAACATATAAATGATAAGATTGTCAGATTATTTTGTCAACAAATTAATAAAAATAAAAACCTAATCAATTGACTAGGCTTCATCCCTTTTTTCCTTTTTGATATCCTAAATAAAAAACAAATCCTGTATAGGCAGTGATACCGAGAATCATCTCGATCATTTTCTGGTGTTTTTTCCAAAGTGTGTCCATAGTTGAAAGCAGGATTCCTTTGGTATGTAAATAATAGAGATAAACTAAACAGACTGCTAGAAAAATAAGGAAGACAAGTCTAACAACCTTAAGGAAATCTAAATTAATCGAAAAAAGAGATTTTTTTTTCTTCTTTTTGTTTTTTCGTGTTTCTGACATAATACACTCCTCTGCAAATACTAATAGAATTATTATAATCTTTTTGAGATCCTTGAGCGGTACAAATTTTACATAACTTGGCCAAAAAGAAATAAAAAAAAAGTTCCCAAATTATATTGGGAAACTTTTTCACAGTTGTTGATGATTCTAATTCCATTTGTTTATTACACTGAAGGATCCTGTTTTTGGCCATATAACTCATTATAGATTTCTTCAATTTCCTCACCTGATAAATCTCCGCGCTTTAGCAGCTCCGTTGCAATGTTATGAACAAAATCAGCATGATCTGTAACCAGCTTCTTCACTTTTTGCATCTCTTCCTGTAGCAAATCATTAATTTTCGTTCGGAGGGCCTTGAGGCCATCTGCTTGAGAGCCAATCGCAAGCCAGCTGAACAGCTCATCACCCATTCCCACTGCACCGAGGTACGCACGGCTAACTGCGTTGCTTGTTGCAGGTCGGAGGTAACTCCATTTAATTTCTTACCTAAGAACTCTTCTTCCACCGCTCTGGCTGCAAGACAAACTTGAATCTCTGCTAAAATTTCACTATCACTTCGATTATAGCGCTCATGCGTTGGTTTTGTGGCAGCAAGACCAAGGGCACTGCCACGACGAATTATTGTTACTTTCCAAACTCGCTCATGCGGCTTGAGAAGGTACTGTGCTACTGCATGACCTGCTTCATGATAAGCTACATTTCGCTTTTCATCTTCACTCATTGAACGAAGAGGCTGTTTGAGACCCCATTCATAGGTTTCCATGGCAGCACGAAAATCTTCATAACTTGAAACCTGAGCACCTCGCTGGTGAGCGATTACGACTGATTCATTCACAATATGTTTGATTTGTGCCGGGCTGTATCCAATCGTATCAAGGGCAGCACGTTCAGGAGTTAATGAAGCATCAAGCTTAACCTTCTTGAGATAATATTGGAATACGTCAATCCGACCATCATAGTCAGGAGAATCAACCCACAGCTTTCGGTCAAAACGGCCAGGACGAAGCAGGGCTTGATCAAGTACATCTGGTAAATTAGTCGCTCCAATTGTTAAGACTGCAGGACGCTCTGCATGTTTTTTTCGTAATCCCAGGGAACGGAGAAGCTTTGTAAACCAAGAGTTATCGATGTTTGGCGGGTCCATCTGTAGCAAGAGTTCATTGAGAAGACCTGCTCCCCCCATACCAAGCATCCCCCCCATGCCACCTGCTCCTCCCCCCGCTTGCCGACTAATGCCAATTGCATCAATTTCGTCAATAAAAATAATGCAGGCTCCATAAATCTTTGCTAACTTACGTGCTTTCTTATAGAGCCCCATGACCTTGAGGTTACCCACTCCAAAAAACATGTTTTGAAAGCTTGGAGCAGAAGCATACGCAAATGGTACTTGTGCTTCGTTCGCTATTACTTGGGCGAGATATGATTTACCTGTTCCGGGAGGTCCACAAAGAAGCAATCCACGGATCGCTTCCCCACCCATTTCTTTAAATTCTTTTACCCCTTTTAACAAGGTAACGATCCGTTTAGCATTTTCAACGATTTCAGGATTGCCTCGATAATCATCCCATGTGGAGCCAGTTTCTCCAGGTAGAATCCAGTATGTTCGGCCACGGGCAAGGAACCAAAATAAGGCAACAAATTGGATAATCATAAACAGCATAGCGAAAAGCAGTTGTAATAAAATATTAAGGATGCTGATCGCCACTCCCCATGCTGATGGTCCCCCCGCTAATAAAAGGATGGCCAACAATACGAGTACGGCTGCCCAAAGCAGGAATGTGCGCCATTTAATCCATCGATATTTTCTCATGACCTCACTTCCTCTATATATTTTGGCTTTTAAAGAAAAAACAGCTCAGATTATTTCCATCTAAAGCTGATTCAAAAAATAATAATTACTTTAATAAAGGAAGATATAGCTTTTTTAATAAAGCAAAAATAAAGTTTTCTAGATACTTCCTTCAGAATCATCTTTTCAAAATTTTATTCGTTGTTTCTTGTTTTAGAACTTGGAACTTAGTGATAGAGGTAAAAAAAGAGAGCATTAAGCTCTCCATTTGTTGATGATTGCTGTGAGAAAATTCCAAATAATAGCGACTCCACCAATATAGTAAAAAATCTTAAGTGCCCAACCCGTCGGATCAACTGATATTAATGAATAAACAAAGAGTAATGGGAAGAACATATAAAGAACTGTTTTCAAGTAATCCAAAACCATATTTACTGAGAAAGAATTCGTCACCACCGAACGAACCAAACCAATAACAAAATCTAGCAACATAAGACCCATGGCAGCATACAACGTATAAAGCGCTAAGCCTTCTATTTTACATCCACTCCTTATTCTTGGTGCTATATCCTATGCAGATAAAAACTGTTTTGCTAGTTCATTTTCACTATATTTTGAAAGTAAATAATAAAATTTGTAAGCGTTTACTAAGACTCTTTCCCCGATGAAAGACTTTATAAAACCATAAAAAAAGCTAATCCAAAATGAATTAGCTTTCATAATCGCTATTTTTAAAGAATCTTAGAAAAAGGTAACTTTTACCAGGGGTATTCCCCTTCTTTATGTTTATCAGATTTAACAAAATAGGCAGGATGATAGCTACGGACAAATCTCATTGTATTGGCGTTAATAAAACCTGCCCCGTAGGTTGGGTCTTCTGTTTGCCATGCACCATTCAGCTTAATTTCATTCCATGCGTGATTTTCCCCATATACTACCTTTGCTTCTATTCCTACAGCCCTATGAAGGGCAGCACTTAAGTCGGCATAACCTGAACATAAAACATCTCGTGTCTGAAAGGTTTGGAGAGCCGAATATAATGGTGGATTCGGATCATTTACTAATGGAGCATTGTAATTAATGTTTTTAGCCACCCATTCAAAGATTGCACGAGATTTTTCGACATCTGACTGCTTCCCATTTGTAATTGTTTGAGCAAGTGAAACAAGGGTTGGGTTATCACTTTGAACCATCCAACTAGGCAGTAAGTATGGGTCGCCATCTGTTAAATGAAACTCTGCATATCCCAGTACAGTGTTAGGATCATTTTCAACCCCATTATAATATTCATCAAGATTTATAATTACATCCCCTACTGTATAGGAAAGTGGATAACTGTAATTTATTTTTCCATTGCTAAAAGGGACTTTAATCGTAACCTTTTTGTTTGCCCGTGCTTCTTGAATATATAAAATAACTCCGTCAGCCTTATTGAATTGTCCGTATGGTGTAGCTTTTCCTGTAACAACTAATTTTCCAGATATCACCGAAACCTGATATGTTTGAATTTTCGTAGGTGAATATTTTTGATTAGCTGTTACGGGTACAGAAGCGGCATCCTGTTGATCACTTTTTACCTGGTTTTCAAATTGTTGCTCTTGCTGATTGGAAATATTTTGAGCTGAGTTCTGCTCCTGAATATTTGGAGCTTTTATGGTAAAGTAACTTTTGATTTCGTCTATTGAAGGAATCATTTGATGTTGGGAAAGGTAAAAAAAAGCATAAAAACATATAAAGAGCATGATGAGTTTTTTCATTTACCTGCACCTGCTTTAACTGATTTTTTAATACAGTAAACTATTATAATGAAAATATCAACAAATAATACTTCAAACCTTTCTAATGCAATATATAAATAAGAAAAAACGCCACAAATGGCGTTTTTTAATGATTTATTGTTGTTCGTTGTTGTCAATCCGATTCATCAAACTTTCCGCAATAGGGTCCATACTATTTGCTCCATAGTCCGGTACATTGCTTGCATGTAGACGATGATATTCTGAACCTGAACCTTGCTGATATTTACCAGTCTGCTTATTGTTGTTATTTAGTTGATTTGCCAAATATTTCACCCCCTCTTCAGGTTATAGGGTGTGTAATATCTTTTGCATTATTCTTTATTACACGGAGATTTTGAATTATGTATTACAGATCCTTGACAGACCCGATAATATTTCTCTTTGCCATTTTAGAAGCACTTGAACTATTTACAAACCAGATACCTAAAAGAACAAATAAAATACCAATTATTGTAACAGGACTTAAAACCTGGCCCAAAAAGAGATAACCGGATAAGGCTCCTACAACAGGAACTAGTAAAAGTGATATTGATGCTTTACTGGCTTCTGTTTTTGACAGGATATAGGACCATAATAAAAACGCTAATGCTGATGGAAAAATACCAGCAAACAAGATGTAAACAATCGGCAACAACCCCCAATGCGACTGACCGTGTTCAAAACAGAAGGAATATAAAAACAATCCAACAGTCCCAATTGCCATCTGCCAAGTAGTAAACTGAATCTGATTACAATGTTGTAATTTTCGTTTGATGATTACATTTGAGATTGCCCATGATAAACCTGAAGTTAAAGCTAGAATAGCGGCCCAAATTCCACCCCCAAAATGGATATTCATCGCTAAAAACAAACCTATTGTACCACTCAAAATCCCGATCATTTTTCGAGTGGTCAATCTCTCACCTGGGATGAAATAATGAGCAAAAACGGAAAGAAAAAGTGGCATACTATATGTTAGAACGGCAGTAAGTCCCGCACTTATATAATTTAAAGAGATTTGGATTGCTAGATTAAAATAAGTAGTTTGTAAAATACCACAAATAATATACCATTTTAGATCTCGTTTGTTTGGAACAACAACTTTTTTTAGAAAGGAGACACCAAAAAGCACAATTGAACCTACCAAAAATCTTAAACCAGCAAATAGTACTGGCGGGAACACACCATTTCCAAGTTTCATAATAACAAAATTAAATCCCCAAATAATGCATAACGATAATATCAAACCATTCATCTATGTATTCCTCCAGTTGTCTTTCCTTTTAATTCGAATAACAGAATAGTCAGAACAAAGTCAATAATATTATAAACTTAGTAGAAATTCCACTCATAAACTTCCTGATGTGCATATGATAATTATTCAGAGTACTGCTTTACCTCCAAAAGGTGAACCGAAAAATTTTTAAATTCACAACGGAAAAAGAAGACCATTTTTACGAATGGTCTTCTTTTACTTAACCTTCACTTTAACGTTTCGTTTAAAACACTTTCATAGTCTTCTTTTGTATCAAGATCAAAAAAGATGCGTTCATCCTTTCCCTCGACTAGCCTTCCTTTTATTATTAATTTTCGGAATAATTGGCGTGCCCCTTCATCTCCTTTTAAATCGAATAAAAAAGGGAAAGATTTTTGCAAAAAGAGAATTGGCGGTCTTGGGAGCCCCTGAAAACTAGAAGCGACATAGGTAATTTCATTTAAATCTTTTTTCTTTTGAAACTGTTCACCAAGAATAATTAATTCATTAATTGTCTTTACATTGAGAAATGGCTGGTCAGCCAATAGTACCATAATCCCGTTAGAATTCCGTTTTTGAGCAGCCTGCAAACCGCACTTTAGGGAATGTGATTGCCCTAATACAGCGTCCTGGCAACGAGCATGGGACCATTTTTCTTTGAAAGGTATTTGAAAAAACGATGGGTCCATCCATGATAAACAATCATCTTCTTTTGTAACGACAATAATATGTTCAAGTTTCGACTGAAGTGCGGCATGGAAAGCCAAACTCCCAACAGTTGTTTTTCGAAGTGGTAAAGCAAGTTTATTTTCACCCATGCGTTTGCTTTGTCCAGCAGCAAGATATATCCCACAAACCTTCATTTATTTCAAGAAGCCCCCTTTCATGCATTTTTCCATGTCATATTGGGTTATTACAACGGATTGTAGATGAGTTGAATGTGTGCATTCTAAAATATATCGGAAATGGTCCATTTTAATGCAAAAAAAACCTTCTCAAAGGAGAAGGCATCTGGATTTGATTAACAACTTAGGGGACCCAACCATAAAACATCAGCCAATTTCTTTGCCATTTCTATTTTTCAAGGATTTGCTTTTCTTAATAAATCCTATTGATCAAATAGATGGCTTATTTGCCGATGTGTGCTTGTTCCGTTGAAGGAATTAATTCTCATGTTAAATGGAATTCAAATTCCTTAATGAAACAATTTATCGGTATTTACCGATTTAAACTCATTATTTCCTAATTTGAATTAGTAATTTTGCAAAACTTACTTTTTAGACTAAGGATTTTTAGAGTCATATATTGAAGTAATCTAGTTACATCAAATATTCATCTTGTAAGATCAATAACTATCTTCCTATTTGGTATTTTAGAATTCAACATATTTGAATCTTCCCAAACAAATAGGTTTTCAAACTATTTGTTCTACTCCATTTAACACCAGATTTTCCTTTGTTACAAAAATTCCTTCTTCACGAAATTCTTGTAATCTTCAAAGAAAGATAAGAATTGTTCTACATAAATTTCATTTGTAGATCGTTCTTATTTCTAGTTAATTAACTGAAGAGTTTTTGAGTCGATTTTTAATGTGAACTCCAACATTTCCTAGAATAGGTTTTTCCTCTGCAGCATTTTCTTTTTTTTACAAGAAATTGTTAACAAAGGTTGAAGTTGTTTGATTTACACCTTGTCTTTAGGTAAGTCACACTTCACTAATCAAATTAAATAGATATAACCTTACTTACTCGTTCACAAACGGAACGAACACGTATGGCTGAGTCTCCTAAGGTGTTAATCTAATTTATTTATCTTTATGGCGTTATTATAACATGAAAAAAACAAAATTACCTGTATACTTGTGACAAAATGGTGAAATATTCAGAATTGATAAATACTAAATATAAAAAAGTTGCCCTTTTAAAGACAACTTTTAACTTTTAAATATAAAGGAAGATTGGATTTTATCGAAAACTTCCACATGGTCGGCTACAAGGAAAGCTGGAAGCAGCAACATAACAAGAAGAACTAAAAAGAGATTAGATCCAAACCCCGTTAAAAGATTACTTAGGTATTTCATAATTTCCCTTCTTACAATTTTTATTATATAGTATTCAATCTTGATCAATCAGGTTGGACGAGTTACCCAAATATAAGTATAGAAAGGAAATTATTAGTATTACTTTGATCTTGTTGATGCTGCTTTTAAGTTTTATCTTTATAAGATTATTTTCCGTCTGCAACTTCCTTAAATATTTCATAAGAACGTTTTTGTTTGTCAGGGTCAAAGATATACGAAACTGCCATGATTTCATCAACATTATATTTTTCCTGAAACGCTAGTAACTTTTGATGAATTGTTTTTTTGCTGCCCAATAAAGTGACACTTGACATAGATTCGGCCATCTCTTTTTCCATAGGAGACCAAAGCTCATCCATATTCTCTACTGGAGGCAGTAACGGATTTTGTGAGCCGCGAACTACATTTAGAAAAAATTGCTGCATAGTGGTGGATAACTTTTCAGCCTCATGATCGGTTTCAGCTGCGATTACATTTAAACAAACAATCATATACGGTTTGTCCAAATACTGTGATGGCTGAAAACGTTCACGATAAATCGATATAGCTTCTTCCATAAATCTCGGCGCAAAATGAGAAGCAAATACATATGGAAGCCCCAAACTAGCTGCTAAATATGCAGAATCAGTGGAGGAACCAAGGATATAGATAGGAACGTTGGTACCAACACCAGGAAATGCTTTCACATAGCTTTGTTGGTCTTGAGGGCCAAAATAAGTGAGCAATGTCTGTACATCCTCTGGAAAGGTAAAAACAGAATCATTTTTAGAACGTCGCAAGGCGTTAGCTGTCATCATATCTGTTCCAGGTGCACGGCCAAGACCAAGTTCGATGCGATCAGGATATATAGTAGCCATTGTTCCAAATTGTTCCGCCACAACTAACGGTGCATGATTTGGCAGCATAATCCCTCCTGAGCCAACAAGGATTCTTTCTGTATTTTCTAATGTATGTTTTATTAATATAGAAGTAGCTGAACTAACAAGTGTCGGAGTATTATGATGCTCTGCAATCCAATATCGTTTATATCCCATTTTTTCAACCTCTTGTGCAAGTTCGACCATTGCCTCTATTGCTTGTTTTGGAGTCTGACCAATACGTATTGGAACAAGATTTAATACTGACACGGGAATAGGATTAGTTGACAATTTTCATCTGTCCTTTCATGATGTTGAGATAATAATATAGTATCCTTCTGAATAAGGAAAACAAAAAAATATGCTTACCTATAAAAGTCGATTTGTTATGATAATCGATTTTTTTAGGTGCATATTTTTTTGTTTCATCACACCGTGGGTTCATTCCCAGAATTTTTTCTAAATAAATGGACAACAAAAGTAGCTAAGAAAATGGAAATGATTAAACTGAAGAATAAAGTTTCATTCATAAAGAAACCGAAGGAAGAAATAATCATCTTAACGCCAATGATCGCAATTAAAACAAACGCGGTTGTTTCAAATTCTGGTATTTTCTCAATCAAAGCCAAGAATAATTGTGCAACCCCCCGCATCATTAGAATTCCCAGTATCCCGCCAATGAATAATACCCATTCTTGATTTGAAACGCCAAATGCTGCCAGCACACTGTCAAAGCTAAACGAAATATCCATTAATTCCACTGTTATAACTGTTCTCCAAAAACCCATTTTTTTATGTTGAATATTATCTTCCTCATCATTTTTCCTAATAAAATTCTGTAAGACAATAAAAAGCAGATAATGACCACAAACGATCTTTATCCAGGCAATCTTGATAAGGGATACTCCTATACCAATAACCAACAATCTGAAAAAATAGGCTCCAAATATCCCATAAAATAATGCTTTCTTCCGTTGTCCCTTAGGCAGGTGCTTGACCATCACCGCTAGAACTAAGGCATTATCCGCAGATAGTAAGCCTTCAAGAATAATAAGTGTACCAATTAATCCCCAGCTCGCAGGGTCATAAACCACACTTTGAAAAGCCTTAAGTGAAAAAAAGGTACTATAATTATGAATGATTTGATTTACCAATTCCATCAAGATATTTCCCCTTTACAGCTACTTGGGTTAGCCATGTAGTTTGTCCTATTTTCCCCTAAGAAGATCTATTAGGTTAGACAGTAGCTTTTATTGTCAATATATATGAGGGAGTTTTGAATATATGTAACCTAAGAGAAAATATTTGAAAGCTTTCAAGTACCGATTATTTCGTATTACTTGTATTGTTATCTGTTTGAAATAAATTTTTAGAAACTGCATTTAGCTTATTCACAAACCTGTTAAATCCAAAACCTACAAAGAATGCAATGCTTAATTGTGCATACGGCGTATCTTTAGGTTCAGTGAATTGTATATATAATATCCCGCTTTGAATGAGTGAGACCGCAATAACTGCTGTACCTGTTGCAAAAATCGGATAAAAAATGTACATAATCCACAATCTGTAATCATTTAATTTATCCTCCATATAGTGGTAACAAAACATGTAAAGATGCCGCAGTGACCCTCCAATTGCACCTGCAAAAAAATAATACAAAAAGATCTTTATTTTCGATATATCTGGCAGTGATTTTTCAAGAGCACCAGTCCACAACATTCCAAGCGCTAAAAAGCTTCCAAAAAACAATAGTGATAGGTAGGTTAGAATAAATGCTTTGAGCCACCTGTTCAAATAACCACCCCCTGATTTATCCTATGAAAGGTCCGATTAGGAAATTCCGATTCGTGGAGCGGTAAAAATATTCTAATAAGGAAAAACTAAAAAGGGAAACCAAAATATGTATTTTGGTTTCCTTTATTTAGCATTGTTTATCGATATTCACATTTATTTTTTCATGACAACAGCTTCGCCATTTACCACCATTTCCATTCGCTGATTATAAACCTGCGTTATTAGCTTGATTATTTTCTTATCATCCCTTTTTTCAACCACTTCTACAGTTGCCTTTACAGTATCTCCAATTTTAACTGGCGCAAGAAACTTAAAGTTTTGAGATAAATAAATGGAGTTTGGACCAGGAAGCTTCATTCCCAATACAGTTGAAATAAAACTTCCGGTTAACAGACCGTGTGCGATCCTTTCTTTAAAAAATGTGTCTTTAGCAAACTCATTATCAATATGCATCGGGTTAAAATCCCCAGTCAAACCTGCAAATTGATAAATATCAAAGTCGGTGATCGTCTTAGAAAAAACAGCTGTATCTCCGATTTGAATATCCTCATACATTAATTCTTTTTGCATTTAGGCTTTTCCCCTTTTTTGTTAAAGTAAAACAAGTTATGAAATCCGTGAAAATCAAATTATTCAGATACTTATATCTATAAAATTAGGACCCTAGCGAAAACACACTAGAATCCTAGATCGTTGTTTTCACTTGCGAGGTTGATAAGAATTGAGATAACTGAAAGACAAATTTCTGGATTATTCCCCTGTTTTTGTACTTATTATACAGGATTATATTGGATAATGGTGATAAAATTGTAATTTTATGGTGATAAAAAGGCAGTTCACTGGATAAAAATTATCTTCCATGAACTGCCCTTGAAACCTATTTAACTTTATAAGTGAGTAAAAACCGTAATTCTGTTTTGCCATTTATCAAACTTTTAATTTTGAAAAACCTCTAAATTCATTGACTAGTTGCTTGACTCCATTATAAAGAATCGCACCATCCATACCACCCAACAGAAATTTAAATCCCATATTTAGGTGTTGCTCTATTGCATCTGTCCAAGTCATAATCCCTGGTACGACATTGTATTTTTCACAGGCATCAACTACCCTTTTATAGCTTGCTAAAACTTCCGGATGATTTAACTGCCCTTGAAGCCCCATGGAGGTACTTAAATCGTAAGGCCCTACAAAAGCAACATCAATATTAGAGACAGAGAGAATTTCTTCAATGTTTTCAACAGCAGAATAATGTTCGATTTGAAGGATCACCATCACTTCAGCGTTTGCTTCTGCATAATAGTCTGCATATTCTTCATCGTTAGCACCAAACAAAACAGCTCTGCCGGCCCCAATTCCACGAACCCCAATTGGGGGGTACTTACAAAAGCTAATTGCTTTCTCAGCTTCCTCCTTTGTATTAACCATTGGAATCATGACACCTTCAGCACCGGTATCAAGTCCTTTTTTTATCAGAGATTTTTCATTTCCGGCAACCCTAAGCAGAGGCGTTGCCTGTGAACCTCTGATTACTGATACCATTCTTCCAGCAGATTCGATCCCCATTGAACCATGTTCAGCATCAATCATGATAAAATCTGCACCAGTATGACTTAAAATTTCAGCATTATCCAAACTATTAGTCATCAACCATGTTCCAAAAACTGCTTCTTTTCGATCTAACTTTTCTCTTAACGTATTTTTTTTCATAATACTCACCTCTTTTATAAAGATTATCAATCTTTAAACATTACTTTTGAGTGAAGAAACTTGAGGTGTAAATAGAAAGAATATTCAACCCAATTATAACATTTCCGTTATTAGGAAGATGAAAAAAAAGTAGAAAAATGATGAAAAATAGAGGTCCTTCCTGATTAGGAAAATAACCTCTTTTTCTGCAACCAATATGATTAAAAAAACCTAATCATTCCCCACGAAAATTTTCCCACGAGGCCCCTATCTATCATTCTTTTTCTTGATATTTACAAAAATAAACATAAAATGTAGTGCCTTCGAGTCCTGTTTCAATATCTATTTTCGCGTTATGACGAGCAGCAATTGCATAACATACTCCCAGTCCTAAACCTGTCCCATTGTCCTTCGTTGTAAAAAAAGGCGTGCCTAATTTTTCTAAAACTTCAGGACTTATCCCCTCTCCTTGATCCTGAATAGCTAAAACGATATTGTCATTTTCCATATATGTCTTAATTATAAGTTCTTTTCCTTGTTTCATTGCCTCTAATCCATTTCGGAAGAGATTTAGAATCAATTGGCGGATCTCATTCCGATTTAATAGTAATAGTGGAAGTTCACTTGTCTCCAATTTTAAATATTTATTTTGGTTAAACGCATCAGCCATCAGTAAAGGGGTTATATCATTCAGGATAGAATTCAAATCCATTTTTTGTAAATCTGTCGTCTTGGTATTCCCCATTGAAAGGAATTCTGTAATGATTGAATTTGCCCGATCAAGTTCATCAATCATGATATGAAAATATTCATCATTTTTTTTGTTCTCATTTTGCTTACTTAATAATTGTAAAAATCCTCTCACTGTCGTCATCGGATTGCGAATCTCGTGGCTAATCCCTGCAGCCATTTGTCCAATTAGATCCAATCCTGATAATCTCTTTAATTCTGCCTCATATTTCTTTTTATCAGTTATATCTCTAATAAAACCACAAACTCCTTCAACAAACGGATAAACCGTTATCTGGTACCAGACATCGTTATAAACTGAATGTGTTTCAAAATGTACTGGTATCCGTTGTTCCATTGACCTATGAAACTCCTTATAGAAAGTAGTTCCGATAGTTTTTGGGTAGACATCCCATATATTTTTCCCTATGACATTCTCATTTGAGATTCCAAGAGGAAAAATTTGCTGATTGTTCACGTAAATAAATTTCCATTCATTATCCAGTGCCAAAAATCCATCTGTAATACCTTCGATAATATTTGTAATCATTTCATTTGCTGCAACTAATTCTTTTGTCCGTTCTTCTACCATTATTTCAAGCTGATCACGGTGCTGACGTAAATCGTTAAATAACTTGTCTCTTTCTTGTTCAAGTTTGTTTCTGACGATCAATACTTTTTCAAGCTCTGAATTCTTTTTTTCTAATTCTTCCATTGAACGCTTTAAAGCAATATGAGTTCTAATTCTTGAAACCAATTCCTTTCTGTTAAAAGGTTTGGTCATATAATCAACAGCGCCTAAATCAAAGCCTTTGACGATGTCCTGTTTTTCACTTTTAACTGTTAGAAAGATGATTGGAATATCCTTAAATTTTGGGACCTTTTTAATTGTTTTACATATTTCATAGCCATCAATATCAGGCAGTTCAACATCTAACAAAATAAGCTCTGGTGTATTTTCTTCGAGAAATGTAAATACTTCATACGCATTCTGAGCAATTCCAAGCTCATATCCACATTCTGCTAAAACTGTAGCTAAAACCTGTATATTATTTGGATTGTCATCAACGATTAAAATTAAATTATTATTCGAATTTTCCATATGGCATATCCTCATATATTATTTTTTCGACTTGTTTTAATTTTGATTTGATTTTTACAATATCATAGCATTCAGCACTCATCATAAGTTCTGATCCAATTGATTCCATAAATACCAATTGATGCTCCTGCCCAAATGTGATTAACTTTTCTGCAAGGTTTTTAACGTTGCTTATAATAATAGAAGTTTCTAATTTAACTAAGATTGGGTGTAGTTGTTCCCTTAAATCAGCGAGAACTTCGGATTTAATATTATTGCAATATAACTCTATCATTTTTTCATTAGGAACCTTTGTTTTATCTTTGCTTTGATTGTTTAGGTATTTTGCGATCTTACTTAGCAATTGTTCAGTTTGAACAGGTTTTATTAAAAAATCATCGAACATTGTGCCCTCAGGTAGAATTTGAGCGGAAGATGCACTTAGAGCAATGATTGGAATATGTGAAAATTCTGGGTTTCCTTTCAGCTGTCTGGAAGCCTCAAACCCATCCATTACCGGCATAACGAGATCAGTAATAATTAATGCCGCTTTTCTTTTTCGCAAATAGTTAATGACTCATTGCCATTTTCAGCGGTAAGGACTAAAAGTCCAACTTTTGATAGAAGTTCCTGTAACAATATCCTATTTGTCTCAATATCATCTGCCACAAGAACCTTCTCATTTGAAAACTTGTATTTTTCGAGATAGGACTTTTCAATAAGTTCAGGAAGCGGTTCAGTAGCAGCAACTTGGAGATTCGGGAATTCAACGTAAAATGTACTGCCTTTGCCTAAAATGCTATCTACAGATATCCTTCCATGCATCATTTCGATTAATTTTTTCGTAATTGAAAGTCCTAAACCAGTGCCGCCATATTTTTTGACATTCTGTCTTGATACTTGCGTAAAGGCATCAAAAATATGGTCTTTTTCGCTTTCCGGAATTCCAATTCCAGTATCTTCAACTGTAATGCGAAGGTCTATACTGCTTTTATCCAGTTGATTTTCCGAAACAGCTTTTATCGTGACCCTTACATACCCTTTATCCGTAAATTTAACTGCATTCCCAACAAGATTTAATAGAACCTGGCGTATTCTTACCTCGTCAAATAAAATCATTTTTGGGAAGTCATTTTGAATATCTACTAAAAACTCAATATTTTTTTCCTGGACTGTTTGTAAAAAGATTGTTTCAATCTCGTTTACAATATTAGGCAATTTAACTGGTTTGTACTGCAGCTCGATTTTATCGGCTTCAATTTTTGAAAGGTCCAGAATATCGTTGATAATGGTAAGTAAACTATTACCGGCAGTATGTATCGTTTTAATATAGTTTTTATGTTTTTCATCTATCATTGCATTTTGTAACAACTCACTAAAACCGATAATCGCATTTAGAGGAGTTCGAATTTCATGGCTCATATTAGCAAGAAACTCACTTTTTGCTTGATTGGCTTTATCTGCTTCTATTTTTGCCGACTTTAATTCCTGGTTTGCTTGTTCATATTCAAACGTTCGTTCTTTAACTTTTTCCTCAAGTTTATTGATATGTAAATATAGTTCTTCTGCCATGCTATTAAAAGCCTGAGACAATCTTCCAATTTCATCATTTTTATAAACCTTGGCTCTTTGTAATAAATCACCTTTGGAAAAATTTTCTGCAGCACTTATTAAATTATTAATAGGTTTTAATATGTATTCCGTACTTCTCATATAGATAATAATTGAAAACAAAAGGGCGAAAACCGATAAAACGAGAGAAGTTTGAATATTTTTGTTTTTTTGAATGGTAAACTGACTTTCAGGAATGGCTGTCATAATCAGCCAGTCAATACCTTGTTTTTTATACTCTGACACTTTTATATGAAATTTCTCTTTTTCATTTTTAATAATAAATTGATTTTCAGCAAATTTTTTATAGTACTCATACGCGTTAACAAGTGCTTTATTATTGACATCGCTAATTGCGATTCTTTTGTATGTCCCGTCAGTTAGCTTTGTAAAACTTCGCAATCCAATTGAATTAGCTACAAGATCCCCGGTATTTTTTTCAATAACACAAGCAATGGCCTTTTTATCTGGGATAACTTCCTTTAAATAGCTATTAAGTTCGGAGAGAGTGATATGCGTACCTAAAACTCCTTGAAGGCTGCCGTCTTTATTATAAATTGGATAGGCAGCGGAGAGTACTAAATCATCTTTAACAAAATGTTTATAAAGTGGAGAAAAAATAGGTTTACCAGCCTCTTTTGCCATGCTGTACCATGGTCTTGTACGGGGATCAAACGGTCCAAAATCCTCAACAAATTTGCCTTCGGTCATGTCATTATTTACTGTGTAATAAAGAGAATGCCCATTCGTTTTAGTATTCACTTTATATAATTCAATTTCGTCATTTACATTTCTGCGTGCCCCGTAATATTCGCCATTTTCTAATCCATAACTAAAACTATAAATTTCTTTGTTGCTTGATTTAAGCGTTCCTGCAAAGTAGGCTTCTTGTTTTTTCTTATTTGATAGATCGACAATACCATTCTGGATTAAATTATGATTAATATCATTCATTTTTAGCGGGACATTAATAAGGGATTCAATTTCATTTGATATATCCTTACTTGCGTCATTCCCCATTTGCCCAATAATACTGTTGGTCGAGGCATTCCAACTTCCATAGGCAATATAACCAACAACAAGCAGTGTACTAGCCATTAGC
Organism: Neobacillus sp. PS3-12; assembly: GCF_030915385.1. GTDB lineage: Bacteria > Bacillota > Bacilli > Bacillales > Cytobacillaceae > JAEVLT01. The sequence continues at coordinate 5,562,286 of NZ_CP133268.1, forward strand.
ACAATAAATGAAACGGTAATGATTCCCCTGATTGAGCTTCGTTTTTTTCTCATAGTTCCATTTCTCCATTTGATACTAATTAAATTTTTATAAATTAAATATTTAAATTTTCGGAAAATCAAAATAATGAAACCTAAAGAAATACTCAATCCAATTAATTCTTTAAAATAAAAACGTTTCCTTCCAGCAAATTTGTCTAATTAAGAAACTTTGGTACTAAAATTACCATATAGTATACCTTTTTTCATATTACTTCTTAGATTAACAGTTTTTCTGCTGGAAGGCTGTGTGAAAGGTCATTGATGATTTTGGATTATATTGTTTGGTGCACAATTCTATTTGCTCTACCGCTAACCAATTGGAAAGAAAGAGGGAGTATTTTCGCCAAACATGGTATGATTTAGTTTGTGGAATGTTACCATATGTGGTTAACTATTCCTTTATTTTTTGAATTTAAAAATGAGGGGAGAAAATAATAATGTTTAAAAAAATTGCTGCCGATGCACTTGGTCTTTCTGATATCGGAAAAATTATTGAACCGAGTGATTATGATAAGGCCGATGCCGATGATTATGTTATGCACGAGGATAACGAGACCATTTACTTTTTAATTAAAACGAAAAAAGACGAGTACTGTTTTACAAACTTGGCATTAATTCATGTTGACGGAGAAAGTGCAATTTCTTCTAAAAGAACATTAAAACGTTATCCATATTCACGCCATCAGATAACAAATGTATTGCTTGAAACAGCTGGAACGATCGATTTAGACGTTGAAATCAAATTTAAAATGGGTGATATTCAATACAGCATTGACGTCCAGAAAAATCAAATCGAAAAACTAAAAGATTTATATAAGGCTCTGATCCGAATATCTGAAATTACACACGAGAACAATATCCATTTGAATATGGGTGAACAAAGTTTGGATAAAGCTATCACGGTTCTCCACAACACAAGAACTGAGTCGGGTATGAACATTGCAAATCAATATAAAGAGTTAACCGAATTTGGTTTCCAATGGTTAACATCTGTCCGCGGACAATACCATGAAAAAGACTTTGGAAAGGTATTTGAAAAATATATCAACAATTAATGAAGATACAAAAACAAAGACAGCCATCACTGGTTGTCTTTGTCTGTTGTAAATCCCCCTCTTTTGTATTAACTTCCTTTGTAAAGGATATGTAAATTTTTTGTCGATACTTGCATTATAAATGCTTTTGATATTATACTTCCTTTATGTGTATTGAAAAAAGTCTTTATATTAAGGGGAAGAAAGAAGAATGAGCGAACATTTTATAGCCTTTATCCTAGGCATCGTAGAAGGATTGACAGAATATTTACCTGTCTCCTCAACTGGCCATTTAATTTTGGTTGGAAATCTATTGGGGTTCACAGGAAAAAAAGCAGATACCTTTGAGGTTATTATCCAGCTAGGTTCAATGCTTGCTATTTTAGTATTGTATTTTAAAAGATTTCTCTCATTATTAAATTTCAGTACAATTGGAAAACCTGCTAAAAAATTAGATATTGTACATATCATTTTAGGTGTGATCCCTGCTGCAGCGGTTGGATTTTTGTTGCATGATTTCATTAAGAATGTACTTTTCTCACCTAAAGTAGTGGTCGTTACCCTTGTTGCAGGTGGTATTTTAATGATATTTGCGGAGAAAAAACATCAGCCTTTCACAACGCATTCCATTGATGAATTGAGTTACAAACAAGCTTTTACCATTGGACTTTTTCAATGTTTAGCAGTACTTCCAGGTTTTTCTCGTTCTGGTTCAACGATCTCTGGGGGATTATTGGCGAGAGCAGACCACAAAACATCAGCTGAATTTTCTTTCTTAGTAGCCCTTCCTATTATGGTCGGTGCAACAGGACTGGATTTCATTAAAAGCATGCATTTTCTCCATGCTAGTGACTTTCCTTTATTTGCAATTGGATTTATCACCGCTTTTGTTGTAGCTATGTTCGTTGCAGTCGCTTTCCTTAAAGTATTAGGAAAAATTGGTCTCTCTGTATTTGCTTATTACCGTTTTCTTATAGCTATTTTATTTACAGTGTTTGTTATTTTATAATGGTTTCCACTATTAATGAAAAATTTAGCCAGGAATCAAAGGAATTAACGTTCCTTTAATTCCTGGCTTTTTAGTTGATTCCGTAATTTGTAAAATTGGATTAAAAATCTAATTAGTACTCTTTTGAAAAGTTTGCAACATCAATCATCTTTTCACCGTTTATATAATGTTGATAGTTTTTAATTAAGCGGTCAATACTTCTATCAAGAAATCGATTGGTCATGGCAGCCATATGTGGTGTAAGCAGAAGCCCTTCTGTATGCCATAAAGGTGAATCCTCTGGCAGCGGTTCCTGATGAAATACATCCATTGCCATTCCCCTAATTCTGTGTGCTTGTAAGACTTCAATCGCTGCAGATTCATCCATGAGTTCCCCACGACCAATATTAATGACAACAGCTGTTGGTTTTAATAAATGTAATTGCTTTTGACCAATTAGATGGTAAGTTTGACTTGTTAACGGGAGTGTCAAAATCAAATAATCTGCTTTTGGAAGGATCTCCTCTAACTGTTCAATGCGAAAGGTCTCATTAAAAAATTCACTTACATCCCCAGTTCTGTTTATACCAATGGTATGCATATCAAAAGCTCGGGCTTTCCTTGCGATTTCCTTGCCAATATAACCCATACCCATAACAACTAAGGTACTTCCTGCTAATTCCGTTGGAAAGTCGAGGCGATTCCAGTTCTTCTTTTTTTGTAGTTCCTGGAATCTGTCTATTTTTCGGCTAAAATATAACATCGTTGAAAAGGCATATTCGGCAATTGGTTCAGCATGTGCCCCTTTTGCCGTAGTTACGGTTATACCCTTTTCTTGAATATATTCCTTTGGCAAATGGTCGAAGCCTGTTGAACTAAGTTGGATCCATTTTAAGCTAGTCATTTCCTTAAATGTTTCAAGCTTAAATTCTTTTCCATATGTAAATAGAATTTCAATTTGTGATCGGTCAATTACTTCACTTATATTTTTCACCAACTTGACTTGATGATTTCCATTTGTGACCTCTTCAACTCGTTTTTGATGTCTTTCATCCGCTTGCATATGTTGGATTAAAATCATCGTTATTCCCCCTGTTTCGCGCTTTAATTGAATATTATCCAATCATTAATGTCAGTATTATTGCGTTATCTTAATCTATATAATTCAGGAAGAGTTCTGTCAAGGAAAAGGGATAGAAATATTAAGCTTCATAAGTTTCCCGCAAACTGAAAAAACATGGGCAGATATTCTTACAAAATAGAACATATAAGATTAAGAAGGTTGTATATTAAATTCAAGGAAATAACTTATATTCTAAAGGTAAAAATAAGATAAAGGAAACTAAAAAATATTTTTATCAAAATTTTATTTACCCTTTAAAACGACACATACTCACAATTTTATTAAACGCATGACAATAATATGATAGAAAAGAGGCTGTGAAATTAGATTATAGGACGAACGATGTCGTTAGTTTGAATTTTCAAACAATAAATCAGTGAATATTTCTATGTTATATTATTTGTAAGTTCTTAAAATTCAAATATAGTATGAGTGAAGGGGTGGGCACTTTGGTAGTTGAGGAATTAGTTCAACATTTTATAAAAGAAAAAAATTATACACCATCACATACAAATGAATTACTTGATTTTCTTCAAAAATGCTATATCTACGGAGAACTATCGATAGTTGAATATAAAAATCTTTTTTTCGAATTGAATAAACTTGATGCTGAAAAACCCAGTGAATTTTTCATTAAAACCAAATTATTTAATTTAGATTTCGATTTGCCTTGTTGATATAAAAGAGTATCTGCGGTGCAGATACTCTTTTAATATGCCTTAATCGCTTTCAATTGATCAACTTTCCTTTTGTGGTACTCTATTTTTTTTCTTAATTGAGATTTTATTTTAAGATCGAGACAACTATCATACAACGCCTGGTGATAATTTTTTCTTAGCTGATACCAATTATAAAATAACTTGGATATTAACGACATTAAACCGCCTCCCATTTTTGATATCAATATATAATTCGAACAAGCCATAATATTTCTGGGTGTCGGATTATAGACGTTTTTCCTATTGTTTTATTGTAAATAAAGGAAATAAATTTAATAATAAATGATTTAACACTTTGTGATTTAAAAGATCAGTTGTGTAACACTTGTCCTTTTTTTGAATATAATATACTAGACGAAAGGAAGCACCTCTCGTTAGCTTTGGCTGACTTTTATGGTCAGCCTTTTTTAATTATATCTATAAACTATCACTCATAACTCAAGAGTTAAGTACACAGAATAAATACAAAAGTCTTTTTCATCTTTTCTAAATACTAATGGCATTGCGACGTTATAAATACTAAGCCCTGCTTTTGCTACATATTTCAAATAATGAACGTAAAATTGAACTTCGAATAATCTTGGGGCACCAAGATTTACATCTATATTAATTTCGAGTAGTTTTACCACTAGTATACAAATAAATTCTTTTTTGACTCTGGTGTTTAATCACATAATTTCAATTTAATTTCCAGTAAAGGGGCATCATTGATGAAAGTTACAGATGTACTTGTGCAGTGTTTGGAAAATGAAGGAGTGGAATATGTATTCGGTATTGTCGGATCAGAAACCGTTGATCTTGCTGATTCCTTATCAAAATCAAAACAAATTCAGTTTGTAAATGTTCGCCATGAACAAGGCGCAGCTTTCATGGCGGATGTTTACGCAAGATTATCCCAAAAAGTGGGTGTTTGTTTCTCTACATTAGGGCCTGGCGCGACGAATTTGGTAACAGGAATAGCCAGCGCGAAACTTGATCATTCACCTGTAGTGGCAATAATTGGACAAGCTGCTATCGATCGGCATCACGAAGAATCACACCAATATGTAGATATTGTGAGGTTATTTGAACCTGTAACAAAGTGGAGTACAGAAATAAAAGAATCTGAGTCAGTACCTGTCATCATGCGAAAAGCATTCAGAGTCACAAAGCTTGAGAAACCTGGTACTGTGGCCATTACATTACCGGAAAACTTTGCCTCGCAAATGATTTCCAAAACACCATTACCTCTTACACCTTTGCCGATAAGTGTCCCTCTTACTGAAATCCTTGAGGAGGCTAAAACTCTAATCAAAAATCATCAAAAACCTTTTGTTCTCGTTGGAAACGGAGTGATAAGAGAGAATGCAGTCTCCGAGGTTCAAACTTTTATTAACTCTCTTCAATCCCCTGTTACACAAAGCTTTATGGCAAAAGGGATATTGGAAAAAGATCATCCTCTTAACTTTTTTACCTTTGGCTTTAAGGAAAACGATGAAGTTATAAAAGGAATCAACGAAGCAGACCTTTTGATTGTGATCGGTTTAGATTTTGTTGAAACGCTGCCAAAACACTGGAATCAAAAAAAGCTTCCCGTTCTACATATCGATACTTTGGCGGCAGAAATAAATGAATTCTATCCAGTAAAAGTTGAATTGGTTGGAAATATCAAGAACACTCTCCAAATGCTTAATCAATCAGAGATCCCTTCTAAATCTTGGCACCCTTCAGGGAATCTCAAATATCAAATGATATCAGCATACAAAATAAATGAGACTGATGATGAGTCAAGAAAGTTTTCCATTGCAATTGAAACGGTACTCCAATCTATTGAAAAACTTAGCCCAGATGATACCATTATCCTTTCAGACGTAGGAGCTCACAAAGTATCTGTCGCAAAAACTTTTCAGCCCAAAAAGGCAAACCGACTAATCATTTCAAACGGCCTTGCCTCGATGGGAATTGCAATACCCGGTTCAATCGGTGCAAAGCTCGCATGCCCGCATGATCCCGTTATTTGTATTACCGGGGATGGCGGAGCATTGATGAATTTTGCGGAAATAGAGACAGCAAAACGATTAGGCCTCTCTTTCGTGATTATTGTTTTAAATGATAGGATGCTGAAACTTGAGGTACAACAAATGAACGAAAAATTTGGTACAAATTACGGTGTTACCTTCCAGAATCCAGACTTTGTTGGTCTAGCAAAAAGCTACGGAATCAAAGGAAAACGAGCCGAAAACTTAGTTGATTTTGAACATATTTTAAGTGAAACGCTGCAGTCATTAGAAGAGATCGTACTAATTGACGTTGTTTTTTAAAAACATCCATCTCTATAAACCAGAAAGCCCTTCATCGTTTCGATGAAGGACTCTCTGGTTATTTGATAACTATTTACTAAGGGCTCTTTGAGAATTGGAGCGATTCATTGAAATTCTTGAGGAAGAGCGTTTCTTTTGGAAATAATACAGGTTTCCGATACAAAGACCAATAAACAAATACATCAATCCCCCAAATATCCCATAAATAATGGTTCCTGCTGCAGCAGTAAGAATGCCAAACAGGATTTGATCTTTGTCTTTTGCCGGAGACGTTGGCGGGTCTGTGAGCATAAAAAAGCCGAAGAACAGTGTGGCGTTAATAAATGGCGGCCGAAGGGCATCTACTGCATCCCCTATATTGAAAAATCCCATTAAGGCTAAAAGTAAAAACGATGTTAATAGAAAAGCAAACACCTGTGGGAACTTATTGATCCGATTCGTAATAATATATCCACCTACTAAAAGGAACGCAATAGTCCAAACGGGAAGATCACCAAATGCTCCCCACCAGCTTTGTCCCGTTTGAAATAATAAAACAGATATGAGAAGGCCAAAAGCTGCGGGGTTAAAAATCGGCCTTTTCTTAAACGTGATTAAATGCTTGGATAAAATTGCAATAATTGCAGTTCCGACAATTGTAAGTATCGAAGTTGTCGAACTCAAAATAAGCGAAATGATTAGTCCAGTGATGACTGCACCATCCGGAATAGATGAATATTTCCCTTTAATGTTATTACAGATTAGGTCTACAATGACGGCTGCTAATATTGCCATTAAACCGTTTCGAATTCCCATCATATTTTTATATCCTATCGAAGCAATAATCAGATAAGCAAACATGGTAATTCCCACATAGCCTTTAGGCGTTTTAAGCCATTTCTGTATTGTCATGATAATTCCCTCCTACATTTACAATTTTTAACGCTGGAGTAATAAATTTACCCGTCAGACCAACGTCTTCAATAAGTTTGATCCCATTTTCCCCTAGTAAAAAAGCGGCAGTCGAAAAGGCATCGGCCATCATTGCAAACGGTGCAATAATGCTGCAGCTGACCCAATTATTTGGAGAGTTCTTCGTTTTTGGATTCATGATATGATGCATACCTGGGATCTTTACGTTTCTGCGTTCATAACTACCAGATGTACAAATGGCTGCGTTTGAAAGTCCAACTTCATCAACAATTTGATCTTTTATGTTAGGATGTTGAATGCCAATCTTCCATGGACTTCCATACCAATCAGTTCCCCCTAAGAACAAGTCCCCGCCAGCGTTAATGACAAACCCTTCAAACTCTTTTAGCTCATTGGCCGCTAAATCAATCGCAAATCCTTTTGCTACTGCCCCTAAATCAATGACAAGCGGTCGTTCCAAAAATAATGTTTGGGTCTTTTCATCTAAAATGATATCTTTAAAGGTTGCGGATACATCGGAATTAGAATCCATTATTTCTCCTGTTAAATAATGGCGATTAAATCCTTGTTTTTCCATGGTTTTCCCAATGGTTGGATCAAATTCACCTTCTGTTAGTTTGGCTATTTCCAAAGCGAATTTTAAGGGCTCAAATAAGATTGGGCTGATCTGAACTGGTTTTTTAATCATTTTGCATGCTAGCATCAATTCACTATCTGGACTAAAACGGCTGCATGCTTGCTCAACGATTCTAAACATTTCAAATGCATGATCTAGTTTAGCCACTGCTTTTTCATTTAAATTTTCGTCGTGAATGACAATCTCAATTTGAACGACTGTGTCCATAAATAGCTTTGTTTTTTTCATCGTTACTCCCTATGCTTGATGTGCCTGATTGAGTGCATCCTGAACTGCATCGGTAAAGGCTTGTGTACTATAGGTTGCCCCAGAAACATTATTTACTTGTGTATTCTGCTTTTGCATTACTTCACTAGGCAATCCCTGCACATCACGTTCAGAATAATGCATGCCCCAATTACTAATTTGAACGTCCGTTATTTTGTCATTCTTCAATGTTACTGCAACTTCAATCTGTCCACGGCGGTTCCACCCAGTACCCGTAAAGGTCCCATCTTTATATACCTTGGCGGGCTGAGAGACTTTCGTAGTAGCAGCAGCATTGTTTTTCAAATTCACACTTTTATGAATGCTAACTTGTGCTGTTTGAGGTATAGCAACTTTGTTAGCTTGAGTTTCAGTAGAAAAATACCCAGTGGCGTAAACAGCCGCTACTGCTGTTGAACATAAAATTACCCACTTTTTATCCATTTTTGCCATTTAAAAAAACCTCCAAATCCCTTTTGCACTTTCTTTTACACCCTAAGTTTAGAAGAAAAATATTAAAATTTTCTTAAGAAAACCTATTAATAACATTTATAAAGTAAAAATAGACTTTTGTAAGTAAAATTAATAGAACATAAAAAGTCGCTTAGACTTTTCATCGTCTAAGCGACTTTTATGAACACAATTTTTTAATGTGAAAAGGCAGGGATAGGCAGCCCTAGAGCTTCCCGCTTTTGGATAATCCTTTCAAGAAGGATATCTGCTGCTTTAATTGGATGGCTCCGATAGAAGGTTCATCTGTCGTTTCATAGCTATCGCGCATTTTATACCTTGAGAGTGCTCTTCGGACAATCTCTTGTGCAAATTCATCCGCTTTTTCCGAAGTAAATTCTACATAGGATGCCCCTTCGACTTTTGCATATGAAATGGTGGAAATGAGCTCTGTGTGATAGCAATCTGCAGCCTGCTTAAGCCCCGGCATTATACATTGAACATCCGTAATCAAAACATCTAAAGCTCCTGTAACAATCGCTAATTCTTGGCTTGCGTAGTTGGTTGCGACTGATATCCCTTTTCTCATTAACAGCTCATTTGCGGTACAGCAGATTCCCACGATATTAATTCCTTTTGCACCTAATTGAATGGCCTGTTCTTCTACTTTTTCAGCCCATTCCACTACTTTTTCAGCCATTATCGGCATATGTCCGTGAACAGCAATATTTACGTAATCTTCTTTAATTACTCCGAGGCGATATTCTGCTTTTACTAGCTCAGGCGTGCCGAAAAGAATATCTTGAAGATCTGTGGCCATATGAAGTCCGCTATATCCATCTACCAGCCCCATCGTTAAAATGCCTTTAATTAAATTGACAGGATCTGCATCCACACCCATCGCTTGGCGGTTTACAGCTTTTGCAATTTCAAGATGTCCGTTAACTGGTGAAATTCCTAGGTTGTTCCACTTTTCAATTGAACTATCAATACCGTTCCTAAAAATATAGACATTTATACACAAATATGTCCATATGTTCCATAAAGAATTAACTCTTTACTAGCACGCAAAACGAACAGAGCTTTTTGCGAATCGCGTTAGGGAATCACGCCCTAATTCCAGAATGGAAACATCTGTACAATTCGAGTTTTCCAACCAAAATTGACTTGATCGTCTCCATCGCAGTTTTGTGAATTTGTTCCTTCTAACTCCTTCACGACACTGGATATCTCTCGACACTCTGGATCGGCTGTTAGCCGCGCTGGTTATGAAAAACATGGAATCAAATTGGAGTACGTGGTCCTTTTCTTCCTTGCAGGTAAAAAGGAAGCGTTGCTCCAATTTTATAGTTGAAGCTATTTATCGATCAGCTTTTAATAGTTCAATTTTATCTTGGAATGCATACTCTTTTTTGTAATAGTTTGTAAGAGTTCGCCACTTACTGAAATTTGATTGTTTCCTATCAAGTCCTTTGGGAAAAGTGAGAACGGTATCATATTTTATTTTTTCTGGTTTAAAAAAATACCCTCTTCTGGCAATCACACATGCTGCTGCTTCGTGAGAACTTAATCCATAACGTGCCATAAATTTCATATGTCCAATTTGGCTTGTGTAAGCGGGATTGATTCTCCTTATCTTCACCCCTGCCTTTTTCGCTTTTGCTTCGATTAATGCTTGAAAGGATGAATAGGCAAAACCCGAAAGCATGCGGGCATAGCTAGCACCCATCTCCTTTAATTGTGTTTTCTTTCTGGTAAAATTCAACTTCTCAATCACGATATCTTTTTGAACCAGAACAGCATCGTTCAATACTTCTTTTATTGCATCACTTAAAGAGGCTTTGACCTGTTCTTTCCTTCTGCCGTACATCGGAACTTTGATCGTGTATCGATGAATTGGATTTCCATAACGGTCCACCTCACAGACTGCCAAGAATCCTGCATTGAGGTCCATTCCGATTAATCCATTTCGATTGGATGTCCCGATTGGGGAAGTTTCTCTTTCGACTGTTGCGTATACATACCAGCCTTTTTCCTTCTTGATAAAACGGTAAGTGATGGAAGTAAAATATTTTTGTGGTTTCCCATTGCGAGTAAAACCCATATAGGGAATTTTGGCCTTATCCAACCATTCTTGTCCGTAAGGGAACATGACGGATGGAAATTCGATGTACTTCCCGTATTTCCCAATGAAGCAATCGGCAACTCGTAACCTGAGCGTATTCTCAACATTATAAGTGGCAGACTGGTTTCCGAAGGTTTCATCTTTAGAACCGATCACAAGAAATTGGGAGCTTCTTGCCTCGACCCAATCGTTCTTCCACTGTTGATGATCTTTGTATTCATTTTCAATTAAATGGAATTGCTTATGAAAGAGTTTCTTTGAACCAAAGCAGATACGGATTCTCTTTGTGTCACGGTCGACCTTTAACTTTTCAAGCTTTTGTTGCAGGTTTCTCAGTCTTCGTTTCTTTTGGTGAAGAAAATGTTTAAGGTTTTTATACTTTTTTACATGTTGACGAAATAACGGGTTTGTTTGTGGAATTAGAAGAAGTTTCTGGTGAAGTTTTGCTGTTTGATTTGTTTTCTGATGAATGATTTTTTGCAGGTGAACGGTTTTAGCTTCTAAATCTTGAAGATCCAAATCCCTTTTTTCCAAAAAAGAAGAGACCTTTCCATCCAACTGCATTCGTATGGAGTTAAACTGACGAGACGTAATGCCATATTGCTTTAGAAAGGTCTTTTTAAGATTGGAAGGGGGAATTCCCTTGATATGAGATTGAACAAATAGTTTGCGTTCTAGTTTTCCAAAAAACTTTCCAAACTCTATGAGGTACTGATCAGATGTAGATTCACGATTCAGTTGGATGTTGCAGAGTTTCGTCTGGTACGTTTGAAACATCCTTTATCACACCCCAATCAAATTTGTTTTTGGTTTTAAACTATATTTTAAATAGGTATAGGTGTAGGTGTAGGTGTAAGTATAAGTATAAAAAGGTATTTTCAAAATAGTATTTAATAATTCCGATTCTAAAATAAGAATGTATGTTCTACACTATATAATTATAGTATAAAAAGACATATTTGTCTATTATTTACTATATTTTTAGAAACTGCTAATAACCCTTTAATTTCATCCATTCGAGCGTGCCGTATTGCCTTTGAAAATCCGATAGAGCGGCTAGAGCTACTTCTTTTCCTAGTTCATTGACTTCCTTGTCATCAACGGTTAAGCCTAAACCTTGAGCAATTCGCATTAATTTATCTGGATCTTTAATCTCGAATGGAGCTTTCCCTTCAGATGCTTCTAGTAAAGTTAAGGCAACTTCACGAGCATGCTCAACATGTGCAACAGCCCCTTCTGTTACTAAAGTTAATAGGTTTTGCGCAACAATTTGATCAGCAGTTGCTCCACAAACCCCTCGTTGTGCTCCGTTTGCCGTAAGAGATATTTGACATGGTCCTTCAAGACAGCGCTTGCAACACACTCCAGCTAAACTAAATTTACAGCGTGGTTCCAACAGATCGGCCCAATCAAAAGCCGTTTCAATTCCTTCCGCCTGTGCTTTTCGAAGCATCTGTTGGACGCCTGTATCAGCAGTTCTTTCTTCGATTGAACGCAGCTTTGTAGCCATAGAATCTCCACCATTTCATTTTCATAAGTTTTTTAGAAAAAAAGCTAGATGAAACTTATCTATTAGCTGTATTGGACCAAAATAGATTATTCTTGGCCCTTATGTTACATCACAGTGAAAAATTTGGGCGAAAGCCAGTGAAGTGGATCTGTTGGAGAGTAAGGTCATGGAGTATAAAGAGGAAACAACTAAAGCTATTTTCGCTCAATTCTTTCTTTACGCAGATGATTGGCGATCACCTCCTTTGAACTAGTTGACAGTCATTGGTTCTTGTAAAAGACTGATTAACTGATTTTTTATTTTTTTGCATATTCTGTAAACTCTGGTAAGGTTTCATAGACATTACATCTGTCCAAGTCTGCTTCTACAACTCGAAAATCAATGGGATATCATCTACTCTTGGATTTAATGTAAAAATTTGACCACTTACTCCTGGTTCTGCTCCCGTTCGTTGTTTAATAAGCTCTTTATCTGTTGAGATCGCAACCAATCTTTCTAAAATGGTTTGGTCAAACCCCAGAGCCGAGCCTAGATTTGCATCGGGATCGGCATCCACTGCCAATACTGGACCGTCTTCTGCAAATAAATGACTTAATAGGGCTGATAAAGTCGTTTTTCCAACTCCGCCCTTCCCGGAAATAGCAATTTTAAATCCATTTTCCATAAATCCTAACACCCCACTCTTCAATAAATTCCTTTATACTCCCACTATATAGCAAAACAAGGAAGATCGTTATAACGTTACTATTTTTGCCATTGAAATGTTGCAATTTTGTAAAAAATAACTTGATTCAATGGTATTCCAGTTTGAGTGCTTATATTTGTTTTTTGAGTAATCATGTTATACTGTGTGCTATAGATATTTTAGAATAATGAATGAAGAGAAGCAGTGTAAGGAGAGTATTGGATGAATTACAAGATTGTCATTTTAGATATAGATGGTACCATTTTGCCACATGGAAAAACAGTAAGTTCTGCAACAAAGGAAGCAATTCAAATGCTAAAAGATAAAGGGATAAAAGTTGTTATTGCAACAGGCCGGGCTCCTTATTTTTCAGAAAGCATTGTTCAAGAAACAGGCGTGAATTCAATGGTCTTTTTTAATGGTGCTTATGTTACTCATGAAGGAAAAGAAATTTACCAAAATACGATCGAGAAAAATGTATTAGAAAAAGTACATTTTTTATCATCAGATTATCAGCATCCTCTTACCTTTTTAGGAGATCAAAGCTTTAAAGCGACCGACCTTAACCATCCATATGTTCTTGAAGCATTCCAGCATGAACCGTGGAAGCCAGATTTGGCACCTCCAAAATTTTGGATGGATCAAAATATTTATCAATTGTTCCTTCACTGTGAACTGGAGGAAGAATCCACCTATCAATCGAAAATTCCAGAATTAGATTTCAGAAGATGGAGCTCAGGAGCAAGAACCTGTGATGTAAACTTGTCCTGTTCCAACAAGGCTGTGGGTGTAACTAAATTGTTGGAACAATTGGGTATTGCCCCTGATGAAGCGGTTGCTTTCGGAGATGGGTTAAATGATCTCGAAATGCTTTCTCTTGTAGGAATGGGCGTGGCAATGGGTTCTGGTCGCGAAGAATTGAAAAAAATAGCTGATATGATCACTATTTCTGCTGAAGAAGACGGAGTAAGATACGGCTTAGAGCATCTCGGCTTAATTTAAGTATTATTGGCGGGTACCTAAATACATTTTAGGGCCTTAGTGTCAACAAGAAGCTATTCTTGCTGACACTGGGCCCTCTTAATATAAACTTACAATTAACATGTTTTTTTACTTTTAAGCAAGCAATTTTCTAATATCTTCAATAAATGCAGCAACTGCATCCTCTTTTGTTGCCCAAGAGGTAACCAGGCGAATGGCAGAGTAATCGGAGTCTACTACTTCCCAAATATGAAAAGAATATTTATGCTCAAGTTCTGTGATTACTGAATTTGGCAGTATCGGAAAAATTTGATTTGATGGCGATTCTGTTAAGAACTTAAGATTTGCTTTTCTTAATTCTTCTCTAAGCATCTCTGCCATTCTATTAGCATGCATCGCCAAATCAAAGAACAAATTATCACGAAAAAGTTCAAGAAATTGGATTCCGAGCAGTCTGCCCTTTGCTAGAAGGCCTCCTCTTTGTTTGATATGGTAGCGAAAATCTTCTTTTAGAATATCGCAAGAAATGACTAAAGCTTCACCTAAAAGCGCTCCATTCTTTGTGCCGCCTATATAAAAAGCGTCAACCAGATCAGGAAGATCGCCTAATGTAAGATCATTTCCTTCTGAACAAAGTGCGGAACCTAGTCTTGCCCCATCCATATATAAAAATAAATGATGGTCATTGCAAAATTTATGTAATTCTTCGAGTTCTTTCTTTTTGTATATGGTACCTATTTCTGTAGAATTTGAAATATAGACAAGTTTCGGTTTTACCATATGTTCATCTGGATGTCCTTCGAGTACTTTTATCAAATGCTCGGGGGTTAATTTTCCATCTTCAGTATCGATTGAGATAACCTTATGTCCAGTTGCTTCAATGGCTCCCGTTTCATGCCCCAAGATATGGCCGGAACTAGCTGCCATCGCAGCTTCATGGGGTCTTAAAAATGCAGCAAGAGCGGTTAGATTGGTTTGCGTACCGCCTGATAAAAAGTGGATATCAACATCGTTCCGTCCCATCTTTTTCTTTAATGAAAATGATCGCTTTTCTGGTATAAAGATCCTCTCCGTATCCTTCCTCCTGCTCTAAATTGGACTCTATCAGAGCATTTAATATAGAAGAATGGGCCCCTTCACTATAGTCGTTTTTAAAACTATACATTTGTTGTCCCCCGTTTACTTTTTATTCCCACAATATTATCGTAACATATTATTAAATCCTTCCAAAATAAAAAATGCCAGGATTATCCTGACATTTATAAAACCATATTAACTAGCAGCGCTGCCTGTTTGTCCATTATCTGTCCAAGGTTTTTGGACTCTGATACTTTTGATTGTTTTTCCATCTGTATCATAATAAACAGATAATGTACTGCCAGTCGTGATTTGATCCAAGGTAATTTTACTTTGTTCCATTCCGTTTGTACCCTTAGTCATTGTCGTCATTTGAGCTCCATCAGGAATTGTAATAGTTTTCTCTTTACCTGTGTAGGGGGGGTGTCTCATTCCGCCTCCGCCCTGACCGCCATTTCCACTTCCATTTCCAGGAGATGTTCCAGTTGTTTCCATGTTACCTGTACCGCTTCCTCGAACTTGTCCTTTTGGTCTATTCATCTGAGGAGTCTTCATCAGTTTTAGCGTAACTTGATTTCCATTGATAGCAGAAACCTCACCATATACATTGGGTTTTTGAATACTTCCACTTTTTCCATTTTGAGCCGTTTTATTGGAATTCCCAGAATTTGAACAACCCGCAATAACAAAAATCATCAAAATCGAGATAAATGCAGTAAATAATTGTTTTTTCATCCTCTACTCTCCTCTACTTTTTGATTTTCAAATTACTCCAAGGTTTTCATAACTATCATCAATTATTGAATAACAACCTTAATTTAACCTTAAAAAAATAACTCACTCAAGCTATGTACTCTTGAGAGTATTATATTATGATTCATATGACAGAATGCACATGATTTGTTATAGTAGGCTTATTACTTATAGGAAAGGAACTTTGAAATAAAATGAAGTGTTTTTCAATAGACCTAGATGGTACATTATTAAATTCAAAACATCAAATCTCAGAAGAAAATATAAAGATATTACATCATTTGCAAGATCAAGGACATACCATTATATTCAACACCGGCCGAGCGTTCGAGGATGTCATTAGATTTGATCCAATTAAAAAATTAGAAACTCCCATTTTTTGTGTCAATGGTACTGTTTTGTACTCGAAATCAAGAGATATTGTTTATGAGGCAGAATTACCACTTCTCACCTTTCAAAAGTTGCTTCCGATTTTAAAGCAATTTGGACTCTGGATCATGGTCTATACGAATCAAGGTGGATTTCCTTGTAGAAATCCAATGATTCAAGATAAAAGTTCGGAAGAGATTGAACGTATTTTCCAGGATTATGATTATGACCAAATATTTGAAAAAAAAGATATCAAAATACACAAAATCATGGCTGTATCACGAAGGGACCAGCTTGAAAAAATTGATCAGGTTAAAAAATTAATTGAGGACAAATTCGATGTTTCCATGGCATCCTCCCATCCTAATAATGTTGAGTTTACCTCTATTGAAGCAAATAAAGGTGCAGCATTAGAGCGGTATCAGCAACTGACTGGCCAACAGTTTGATGAAATTTTTGCGTTTGGTGACGGCGGAAATGACCTCCCGCAATTTAAGGCAGCTACTACCTCAGTCGCAATGGGTAACGCTCCTTTCAATATTCAACATGCGGCGGACATCATAACAAAATCAAATGACGAAGAAGGGTTTGCATATGCGGTTCGACATTTACTTACTATCTAATGCTATTATCAGTCGTGTTTTCCTAAAATGAAAACACGACTTTTTCATGCAATTAGGAACTAAATATTTGCGAAAAATCAAGGGAAATAATATTCAAAAAATAAAATATGCAAATATCTTGAACTTTTTGTGAACTATGTTATGATAATTGTAACAATTGAAATATTCAAATTTTCGCTATATTAAAAATAGTATTTTGTAAATGCAAATTGATATTCTACAACACGAACGCCTAGTGTTTTTTTTAGTAAAATAAACTTTTCGAAAGGGGTTTGATTAAGAATCAGTAATTTTTACCTTTTCAGTATTATTAACTAATCTTATTTTTACTATAGTAATATTTGTAATACTAATATTATTCTAAAGGGGATTTGGGATATGTATAATTCAAATGATTTATCTTTCGAAGCGGTAAATGCGAATGTATGTCAAAACTGTGGTAAAGTCGCATTTTCTCATGAAGATGCAGCGGCAAGTAAAAAGTCTGGAATCGGTTATGCACTATTAGGCTGGATGTTTTCAATTGTCTCTCTTCTTTTTGTTCCAATTCTTTTTGGCACATTAGCTTTTGCATTGGGGCTAATCACTTATTACGGAAGAAGCAAGGGCCATGGAACGGCTTTAATGGTATTTGCAGGGATTAGTTTTGTTTTTGGGTCAATGTTAAGCTTTTTCGTTTCAGGAACATTCTTTCTTTAAAAAATAGGTATATAAAAAACGCTTGGTTTAGGGGTGAACCCAGCGTTTTTTTATTTGAATTACATTCCTATTCCACTACTTCAAGTCTTTCTAAAATTTTTCTTTTGCGATACAGCATAATTCCTGCCTCTGAAAGATCGTTAATCATGGATCGATTTGTAATCGCGCCAAAAAGGATCCCTGCTAGTGGTACCATTTGAAATAGTTTTTTCCACCCGAATTGGTCCCTGTATGTGTAAACAACTTCTCTCCAGCCTTGCAGTTGGGACATCATTTCTCCTGATTCATGATTTTCTTTCCGATAATAATTAGAAAGCTCATCAAGAATAGTGCGTTTTCCAACCACATCAGCCATTGAAAATTGTAAAACTTTAATTATGAAGATTCTTTCACTTTTTTCATTGGGATCATAACCATGAATGAGAGCAATTTCTTGGAGAGTTTTTAAAGAAACTGCTAACAATGCCGGAATATCAATGGCAAGAGTAAATATACCGCCTACTCCTGTAGTAGCGCCTTGAATGGTTGCAAATTTTTTTCTCTTTTCAATGACTTCCTTACTTATTTTATCCATTAATTCTAATGGAAGGTCCTTAATATCTAACACCGTGTTAATTGGAGTCTCAGCTTCTTTTTCGATGATAGTAAATAGGTTTTTTTCAATTGTTAAGTACTTTCCTCCTGATTGTACATATGCTCCGATTTCATCCAAGAGGTCACCTATTTTTTCATGAATAAACTTTGGTGTTAGTTTATCAAGGATTTTAAATGGCAGCCGGCTAATTTTTTCCCAGAACCAAAGTCCATTCTGACCCTTTTCCCACTTTTCAATAATCGCAAGTTCCTTTAATAATTCATCTCTTGATTCCATTATCTAATCACTCTTTTCATTTTTCCAAATAATACTATTTTATATAGATTATATCGATTCGAAAGAAGATTCTCAACAAATCGTGACATAATCCGTTGTCGCCTTTATAATTTAAATTAGAGGGTCATTTCACTAGATTTATTAACTACTTCACTTTACATGATGTTAATAAAAATCTTTCGGAGTGATTTGCATGCTATTAATTGAGTTTTCAATCAGTATTGCTTTTATCATATTATTTCTCTACTCCCTCTTTAAATACAAAAATAAAATTGCTTCCCCCTTTGCTCTTCTCTGCCTATCTATCGCTATTTTCACATTTGGATATTGTATGGAATTACTATCAAATACAAGAGCTCACATCCAATTCTCATTGAATATCGAATTATCAGGTCTTGCATTTATTCCAGCATTGTGGATTTTAATCTCAATTAAGTTTTACTTAAAAAAATCCTCTCCCTTCTTTATTACATTCATTATATTAATTATTCCTTTTCTCACTTTTTTTATTTTTTTGACAAACCAATACCATCATTTATATTACTCCAAATTATTGATCGAAGAATATGATCACCTTTTTAAAGCTGACTTAGTAAAAGGGCCTTGGTACTATGTTTTTATTAGTTATACTTATGTAGGTTTTCTTTTTAGTGTCTTTGTGTTCTTTTCCAAATGGAAGGAAGCCTCATTTAGTTTTAAAACTCAATCTTTTTGGATGTTAATAGGTTCCTTTTGCCCTGCAATTGCTTATTTAATTTACATAGCTGATTATTATTCGATTTTTTACGATTTAACAACTTTTGGTTTTGCACTACTAGCCTTGTGTTTCTTTATTGCGATTTTCAAATATAATTTCCTTGAACTGCATAAAATTGCCAGAGAACATGTTTTTGATGAAATTAATGAAGGTATTATTGTTCTCGATCAAAATGATAAGATAGTTGATTATAATCAAGCCGCTAAAAATACTTTCAGTTGGTTGAATAGTAAAGCAATTGGAAAAAGCATCTTCACCTATCCTGAAGGTACCGCAATCGGTAAGAATGCCTCTTGTCAATTTACTAGTGAAATCATAAGAAATAATCAAAAAAAATATCTGGGCTTTACAATCACAAATATCATCCAAAAAAATGAACCTATTGGAAAAATATTGATTTTCCAAGATACTACAGAACAAAAGGATGCATTGGAGAAATTGAACTACCTGGCCACGAATGATTCCTTAACGGGAATATTTAATAGAAGTAAATTAATGGCGGAAGCTGAAAAAGAGTTATATAAAGCCTATTTATATAAGAAGGATCTTTCTGCTCTGATGATTGATATTGACTTTTTCAAAAAGGTAAATGACACCTATGGTCACTTAGCAGGAGATAAAGTAATAACATGTTTGGCAAATGTTTGTAAAAATCGATTACGTAAATCCGATATAATCGGGAGGTATGGGGGTGAGGAGTTTTTAGTACTTTTATCGGATACCAACCTCCAAAATGCTTTACAAATTGCAGAAGATCTAAGAATTTTAATAGAAAAAACAGATATAGAATATGATTGTAAAGTAATAAAGGTGCAAGTTAGTCTTGGTGTAGCATCTACCTCCATTCATAGTGAAAAAGTTCGAATCAATGACTTGATTAACGAATCAGATATCGCACTCTACAAAGCAAAAAATTCAGGAAGAAATCGAGTATGTTCCATCTGACTCATATTTTCTATATTAAAAAAAGAACACGGTCAGTCCAGTGTTATACGGGATTGAACGTGTTCAAATATATACTTTTTAACTATAGGATCTTAAACTACTCTGTTTAGATGAAAATATACATCGAAAGGATCGCAAGAAGCGCTTTAAATTGGGGAATAATAAGTACTGAAGCCAACATAGCCCCGATGATAGTAAATAATTCCGCTTTCTCCCTCCTAAGATTTTTATTTAATATTTCCAATAATAGTTATTAAATTAAATGCTCCAAAGCTTGAAAGCCTTTTCAAAAAATGGTATTCTATAAACGATTATTTTTGTTCGGTGTAAAAGATCGCATTAGTTTCAAACTTTTCGTCTTAATTAGCACTAAGAGCAAGAATAGCAATACTATGTGTGTGCAACACTTTAGGAGGCAACAAGGATGGAAAAAGGAAAAGTAAAATGGTTTAACAGTGAAAAAGGTTTTGGATTCATCGAGCGCGAAGGCGGAGAAGATGTATTTGTTCATTTCTCAGCGATTCAAAGTGAAGGATTTAAAACATTAGATGAAGGTCAAGAAGTGACCTTTGACGTTGAGCAAGGCCAACGTGGACCGCAGGCTGCCAACGTTCGTAAAGCATAATACAACTAATATGAACAGGCTCTACTTGTAGAGCCTGTTTTTAATTGGAACTGGTTCTAATGAAAAAAAGCCCCTTCTCATTAATGAGAAGGGAAAATGAAAACAAGTAAAATAAATGGTAAACTTAGTTTAGCATATTTCTTTCATAAAACCTAATTTTCTACAAACTTTTTATTTAAGGCATTTTTTGTACAGCTATGCCACTAAAAGGAAAAACACTTTGTTCGTTTTATTTAATCACAAACTTGGTTTGACTATATCCTTCTTTTGTCTTTTTCACTTCTAAAATCGCCGGAATGGTGTTCTTAAGCTCTTGAACATGCGAGATGACGCCGATCATGCGGCCTGATTGCTGTAAATCAATCAGGGTATCAACTGCTTTGTTCAATGATTCTTCATCCAATGAACCAAATCCTTCATCAATAAACATCGTATCAATTGAGACACCGCCTTGGAAACTTTGAATCACATCTGCCATCCCTAATGCCAAACACAACGATGCATTGAATTTTTCTCCACCTGATAATGTTTTAACATCACGAGTTTGTCCCGTGTAGGCATCGAATACATCCAGACCAAGACCGCTTTGTTTACCACGACTCTCTTGCCGTTCACTTCGGATTAATAAAAATTGGCCGTTGGATAAGCGCTTCAATCGTTCATTTGCAGTAATAATAATTTGCTCAAGATATTCAATTTGTAAATACCGTTCAAAGGAGATTTTACTGCTGTTTTGGCCTCTTATGACATCATATAGATCAGCCACGATATTTAAGCGTTTTTCCAATTCCACAGTACTTTTTTCGGCTTTTATAATAGTATGTTTTAATTCGTTTGCTTTTTGTTGATTTTGCTCTGATTTTAGTAAAAGTTTTTTTGCCTCTTCATAAGCGCTATTCAATTCATCAAGTTCAGACTTAAGCTCCGGCAAATCTATTTTTGTTTTATCCTTCAAATCATCTTGATACTCTAGTACCTGCTGTTTTAAAGTTGCCAGATTGTTTTTAAATTGATCAATTTCTTCTTTCAATGTAATACGTGCATTTTCAAGCATTTTTGCATTGCGATAATCATCCTCGGCGGAAAAATTAGCCTGAAGCAACGCACCTAAAAATTGCTGCTCGGAATTTTCTTTTTTCAAACTGCTTTCTTCCAATTGTTCTTTCATACCAGAAACATTTACTGATGCCTTTGCAACAGTTTCTTTTGCCAACTGTAATTGCTTTTGCGCTTGTTCCCAAGCATTTTCTAATTTATTTTTTAAGTTATTTATTTCCGTAATTTTCCTATTTAATTCAGCTAATGTTCTAATTTCCTCTGGAATTCGATTTACTTGTTCAACATAAACTGCCTTTTTGCTCTCATATACTGTGTTTTGTTCCTGATAGGCTTTTGCTGCAGCCTCTTGTTCCGCTTCAAATCCCTCTAACTGTTTTTCCTTTGTTTCAAGATCGTTCTTTAATTTAGATAGTTTTTCTTTTTCTTTTCCCAGTCGTTCAACATCTTTTTTAAGTGCCTGCCCCTCTTCAGCAAGCCTTTTATATTCTGGTTGAACTTCTTGTACCTGTACACCAATTTCGGCTACCTCTTTTGCCTTTTGTTCAAATTGATCCTTACCATTTTTTAGCTGTGCAACAAGATCGCGGTATTCGCTATCTTTAAGTTCCAATTCTTTTTTGACAAGATCTAATTCTTCTCTTGTTGGGACTGCATCTTGACCTTGCGCCTTATTGGGATGCTCAGTACTTCCACAAACCGGACAAGGTTTTCCATCATGTAAATGAATAGCAAGAATGCTAGCCTGTCCGTTAACCCATGCTTCTTCTAGTTTTTCATACTTTTGCTTAATAGCTTGAAAAGATTCCTCTTTCGTCTTAAATAAATTCTGCAGTTCAACTTGGTTTTTATAAATTCCTAAGTATTCATGTAAAACTCGGATGCGGTCTCTCATATCAGTTAACTTTTGTTGCTTTTCTGCTAATTGATCTACCGCTTTTTCCAATTCTTTAATGCTACGTCCAAGTTGAACTTTGGAGTCTTTTTCCGTTTTTATTTTCGTTTTTAGTACATCTAGAACTTTACCAAGGTTTTGGACCTGCTGCTCCTGCCTTGTTAATTCAGCTTTCTTATTATCCATGTCTTTTACGGTTGGCAGAAAATCATGATAACGGTCTAACTGTCGAGCGATCTTCTCCCGCTCTTCTTTTTTACTTTCCTCCAATTCAAAATTTCTTTGGACTTTTTCAAGTGTGCTAACAGCATTTTTTTGTTCCGCTACTGCAAAATCCAACCTTTGCTTTTTGTTTTTTTCATCTTCTCGCCATTCATTTACTTGTTTTTCATAGGGTTCTATCTTACTTGCTCGCTCAGCGTTTTCAAGTTGGATCTCTTTTTCTTTAAATAGAGGTAACTGTGCGGTTAATTCTTCAAGATTTTTCTGTTTGTCCTCTAGCTTTTTGAATTCCTCATTTACTTGTTCTGCTTTATGGAACTCCTCAAGTTTTTTATTATATGCGGCACCACTAGTTTCTTCGTTTTGCTTATTTCTTCCAACCTCATCTTGAAAATAAAGAATTTCTTCCTCTAACCCTGAAATGATTTGGTTTGTATTATAGTTTTCTTGTGATAAGAACTCAAAGAGGTTAGACTCTTCCCTTAAGGGAAGCGCTGCCTGAATGTCCGAGATATATCGGTCTCTTGTGGCAGATTCTCTTTTAAATTCTTCTTCAGCAAATTTTTTCTTTTCCTTCAGACGATCGCTGATCCATCTGTAAGGTTCAGTTCGGAAAATTTTTCGGAGAATCTCTTCTTTATTTTCCGTTTGCGAGGTTAACAGTTTGCGAAACTCCCCTTGCGGCAGCATCACAATTTGGCTAAACTGATCCTTTGTAAGACCAACTAATTCTTCCACTTTTTTGTTGATTTCAGAAACAATTTGACGGTCTACACATGGAATTTCACGTCCATTTACTTTTTCATAAAATTCATATTGTTCCCCTGTGGCACTTTTATTTCCTATTTTTACATGAGGAAGCTGTCGTTTAATTCGGTAAAAGCGATTATGCAGCTCAAACTCCAGTTCAATAGCTGTATGAACATCGTCATCTGCAAAATCACTTCGCAAATACTTCGTTTCACTCCGATCTTCGCCGCTTGCCGAACCATAGAGTGCAAAACAGATGGCATCAAAAATGGTGGTTTTTCCTGCACCTGTATTACCAGATATGACAAATAAACGGTTATTTTTAAGTTCGGTAAAATCAATCACTTCACTATGTTTGTACGGCCCAAAAGCAGTCATCGTAATTTTTAATGGTCTCATGTTTTCACTCCTCCCTTATTCGGTATCTTTTCCTGCAGCGATTTCTTTAGCAGCCTGCTTAAATTCGTCATTTCCTTCCTGTAAAAGCTCATGAAGAACTTCAGTAAAAATAGCCTCTGTTTCAACTGTTGCGGGTATTTGTTTTACCTCCTGATAAAAAGCCCTAAATAAGGAGATTTCATCCATTTTATGACGTGCCATTCCTGAACTAGCTTGTCCGTCATCCATTCCTGTCGGCATGACAATTTTTCGCTCCACATGCATGGCATTCGGATAGACGGATCGTACTTTTTCCATCGGCGATAGTACCGGTGTTTCGTCTAATAAACGAACAAACACGTAATCTTCATTTTTCTGATGTTTTAATAGGTCTTCCATTTTTGCTTCGACTGTTCGCATCTCTCGAAGTGGCGTTAACAAGCGTTTCTCAAGCGTCATGTTTCCCTGTGCATCAAGTTCAACAATATAAAAACCTTTTTTATGCTTTTCTTCTGATATCGAGTATTTAAGTGGTGAACCTGAATATTGAATCGTTTCATTTAATACAAAATGTGCTTGGTGCAAGTGACCAAGTGCAGTGTAATGAAATTTTGAAAAAGAATGCGCATCCACATGCTCTGCCCCGCCAATTGCTAAAGGACGTTCAGACTCACTTGTATTCTCCTCAGGTTCCCCGTGCGGTGTTACAAAAGCATGTCCAACCAGAACATGACGAGCATCGGGGTCCATATTAGAAGCGATTGTTTCTGTTATTTTTCTCATCGCATCATTATGTGTTCGGATTTCCTCATCCTCGAAAACATAGCGAACGACACTAGGATCTGCATATGGTACAAGATGAAAATGGACTTCACCATACTCATCATGTAAAATAATCGGTTCGAATGGATTTGAAATTTGTCCGATAATGTGATAGCCATTATTCTTCATAATCTTACTGCCAAAATGGAGGCGGCTCGGGCTGTCATGGTTTCCGGCAACAGCTAAAACAGGTGTCTTTAATTTCAAAACAATTGTTTCAAGCACTTCGTCTAATAGATTTACAGCTTCAGTAGGCGGCACACCACGGTCATATAAATCTCCTGCAATAATAACCGCATCCGCTTTTCTTCTTCAATTGCTTTGATAAAATCCTGGAGAATATAGCGTTGATCTTCTGTCATATAGACACCCTGAACGAGCTTTCCTAAATGCCAATCAGCTGTATGAAAAAACTTCATTAAACCTCTCTCCTTTTTAGATAAATATCATGATTACCTTTCTTCGTCTTCCGCACCTATTAATTTAATTATTTTTTCATTTTGCTTGATTGATTTTATTTGGGTCTTGTATTCTTTTAAATAATACTTGGAGTTCATCTACATCTTTATTATTATAACAAAAATGATTCATTTGATTTAAAAAGAAATGTTGGAAAATAAAATGACCCGCTAATGTGGATTAGCGGGTATTTTACTTTAATAAATGTTGAAAGTGGCTCTTACGATTATGATTTTCCAGAGATAAAAGAATGACAAAGATTTTTAAATTGCTCGTTTACATCATTTTCAACAAGCCCGCCATGATAGCAGATCACTCGCACAATATCGAAACCGGTGAATTTCTTTAACGATTTGAGCGCTAACGGCATATCAGGTGTTGCTGTTGGTTTTGGACCGAGAAGCTCTCCCTCTATGCTGACTGTCGCATCTCCAGCAATAAGTGTCTTTGATGATTGATGATAAAGACTAATATGCCCTGGTGTGTGTCCAGGTGAAAAAATAACTTGTACCCCTCCAAAAAACGGAAGTACATCACCATCAGATACGACCTTTGTCACTTTGGCGCTAGTCGGAGCAGGTAACATTGCTTCGGCTTGCTCGCGCATTTCCTTTGGTAATCGAGACAACATTTGAGTGTTCCACTCAGGTGTCATTTTGATTGGTACCTTATCCCCTTCAATATATGGCTGGTCTTCTGCATGGGCATAAACATCAATCGACTTTCCTGCTGCCTTTATTACTTCTTGAATGCTGCCGATGTGATCAATATCCTGATGGGTTAAAATGACGGCATCAAGATGGTCAAGAGGAACCCCGGCCTTTTCCATAAAAGCTTTTATTTCATCCAATGATCCTGGCATACCTACGTCAACTAACACAGCATGTTGCTCATCATGTAAAAGGGTCGGATGGATCACCTGTTTATTTCCTGCCATATTCATCTCTAGATCTAGCATGCTAATTCCATTTACAATCTTCATAACTACTCCGCCCCTTTTTTCTAAAACAGATATTTTACTATTTTTAATATTCAAAACCTATTTATTAGATTACTTTATCTAAACAAGCATTTCCACCGAAATGCTCTGCAAATCCCTTCTACTATTTAATAATGACCGAAAAAAAGAACCCAGATCACCTGAGTCCAATATAACTTTTAAATCATAAATCCCATTTTTTTAGCTTCAAAAAGCAATTCATCCCTAAATTTTGGATGTGCGATTCTAATTAATGATTTCGTTCTTTCGGAAATGCTCTTGTTTTTCAATTGAGCGATTCCATATTCGGTTACAATGTAATCTACATCGTTCTTCGATGTTGTTACGACAGATGCAGGAGCTAAAGTCGGTCTAATTCTGGAGATTTCATCATTTTTCGCAGTTGAATATAAGCAAATAAACCCTTTTCCGTTCTCCGATAACTGTACACCTGTCCCAAAATCAGCTTGTCCTCCTGAAGAGCTGTAATATTTACCCGCGATCGTTTCGGAGGCACATTGTCCGTAAAAATCAACTTCTGTTGTGGCATTGATCGCAACAATATTATCCTCTTTTGCAATGTTTATCGGATTATTTACATATTCAACAGGTAACATTTCAAGAACTGGATTCTGGTCAACAAAATCATATAATTTCTTCGAACCTAAGACGAAGGTAGCCACTATTTTTTCAGGATGAGTTTTCTTTTTCTTCCCTGTAATAACTCCATTTTCGTATAATTCTGCAATCCCATCTGTTAGCATTTCAGTATGTATTCCTAAATCTTTATGATTTTTCAAAAGACTAATGACAGCATTTGGAATTCCGCCAATACCGACCTGCATGGTGGACCCATTGCTAATATGTTCGGCAATATACCCTGCAATAGTCATGTCAATTTCCTTCACTTCTACAGAAGGTAATTCAAATAGTGGCTGGTCATGTTTGATATAACCCAATATTTCTGAAATGTGAATTTTATTAGTTCCGTATGTTCTAGGCATATATTCATTTACTTGAATAATAATTGGAACTTTCCCAATAAAATACGAAGCATAATCTGCGGTGGTCCCGAGAGAAAAATATCCATTCTCATCCATCGGGGAGCTTTGACAAACCATGATTGGTTTCTTTACCCTCTTGTCGATGATTTTAGGGACTTGATGAAAATGATTCGGAACTAATTCAATAGTTCGATCCCTGTATGCTGATCTGGCATACCCATTCATAAAATAAGAATGATATTCTATATTTGAATAAACTTTATGCATGTATTTACGATCTTTTAATTCGAGAATTTGGTGAATTCTTAAACTGTTATATGACTCTAGACTCTCATCCAGTTTAGATAAGATTGCATCTGGTTCTCCATTTCCTAAAGGAATAATAATATCAGATCCATCCGGAATGAGCGATAAAATTTCATCAGTTGTTTTTTCTTTTAGCATAAAGTCTTCCAAAGCACATATCCCTTTCTAAAATAAAATTTCAGCCAGCCCTCTGCTTTTCCCATATAAAATTATACTAACCGAGTTAAAGACAAGATAAAAGGCCTGTTCAACATATTATTATGTGCAATTTAGACATGTCAATAATATAGCTGCATGGTCATGGCAATAATAAAGGAATGACGATTTTAGTTGTTGGGGGAAAAAAGATTTGGAACACACTTGGATTTCATTGATACCATTTCTAATTGTTATTTCCATGTCAATTTGGCTTAAAAATATCTTACCAGGTCTCGTAGTTGGTTTGCTTGCTGGGGCTTTACTAGTTAAAGGAAGTATTTTAGGAGGAACCTATCAATCCGTAACCTATATTGTAACTACCCTGTCCAACGGGAACAATATGAAAATTATTGGGTTTCTTTATTTATTTGGCGGGCTAGTAGGAATGATGAATATTTCAGGGGGGATTAAGGGGTTTTCTGAATGGATCGGAAATAAAATTCGGACTGAACGCGGGCTGCTGGGACTCATTTGGCTTACCCTGCCGTTTACGTTTATGATGCCAATGTTTCGAATCATGATGATCGGCCCTGTAGTTAAATCACTTATTAAAAAAATGAACGTCCCAAAACAAAGGGTCGGGCTTACCATGGATATTTCAACTGAATCGGTCATTGTACTTTTACCAGTCGCAACGGCATTTGTCGGGTTCATGGTTTCATTGGTGGAAGGCAGCACTAGAAAAGTACATCTGGGTATATCACCCTATCATGTCTTTTTGCTTAGTATTTTGTTTAACTTTTTTGCCATTGTGATGTTGGTAATTGGGGTAATACAAACATTTTGGAACCCTGCCAAGAAAAAAAGACACACTAATGCTATTCAAGAACAGCTAGATGAAGAAAAAAATGAACTTCACCGCAGTGGAATTGAAAAAGAATTGTCCTTGGTCAAAGCACAACCATGGAACTTGATTTTCCCTGTTTTCTTACTATTGGGATTATCACTATTCCTTTTATGGAAGGATGGTAAAGCCAAAGGGGCTCATACCATTTTTGCGGCTTTTTCGAAGGCGGATGCTACTTTCGTTATGCTATTGTCGGTTTTTATCACTCTGATTTTATCCTTCGCCTTTTACATTTTGAGGCATCAGCAGTTAGATGAGCTCTTATTTCATTTTTATGATGGAGGCAACCAAATGATGGAAGCCATCAGCTTGCTAGTACTCATTTGGTCATTAACACTTTCGGCATCGGATCTAGGATTTTCAACATTTATTAGTTCAACATTAGGAGCATTTTTACCTTCCTTTTTGACACCAGTAACGATTTTTCTGCTTGGGTCCGTAATCGGCTACTTTATCGGTTCATCTTGGGGAACGTGGGGGTTACTAATGCCATTGGGTGTATCGTTAGCTGTTGCAACTGGGGCTTCCATCCCATTAACAGTCGGTGCTGTCTTTGCAAGTGGTGCTTTTGGTGCGTTAACATCACCATTGGGCGACACAACCATTACAACAGCAACGATTCTCGATATGCCCCTTGTTGATTATTCTCGATATAAATTGAAAATCTCCATTCTGGGTGGAGCCATTGCCATCGTCCTGTATCTAATCACTGCTCTCTTTTTTATATAAAACCAAAAGTAGGTTACTTTTGAAGCTAACCTACTTTTTAAATTTTTTCTAAACGGCACCCAGAAACTACAGGATTACTAGCTAGCTTATGGACCAATATTTTGAATAGATACCTGGGAACCTTCAATTGTCAGATGTTGTTTCCCTATCCCATCGATTGTCATGATGGCTTCCATTGGTACTTCAAGCGGAATTCTAAAAGCTTTCCTTTGGTTGATTTTAACAATATGATTACTTTTAATACTATTTACCCACTTACTTTGTATTAAATAATCTTTTAATACTGATTCATCAATTGGTTTACTGTAATAATAGCCTTGAATTTCATCACAATTTAATCCTTTTAATAACGATAGCTGTTCTATAGTTTCTACACCTTCTGCAACAACAGTTTTATTAAGCTTATGGCAGAGATTGATCGTGGATGCAATAATTTCAAAGCTATCACGATCCCTATGGATTTCATCTATAAGGCTTTTATCGAGCTTAATCGTTTCACAAGGAAATTTCCTTAAATAATTAAGAGAGGAGTAGCCAGTCCCAAAATCGTCTAACGCAATAGAAATTTCGATATTTCTTAGTTTATTTAATGTCGCTAAAACCTGTTCTTCCTTTTGAATAATCACCGTTTCCGTTATTTCAAATTCAATCCACTTTGCATCAACTCCTGATTCCGTAAGAATGGAGGAGACCATATTAGCAAAATGAGGTTGAAGAAGCTGTACTGCCGATAGATTGATTGAAATTCTTTTAATAGGAAGATTTTCTCTTTCCCACAATTTAATTTGATTGCATACTTTTCTTATCAGCCACTCTCCAATTTGGACAATTAACCCTGATTCCTCTGCCATAACGATAAATTCATTTGGCGATACAATCCCCCATCTTGGATGATTCCACCGAATCAGGGCTTCTGCTGAAACCATTTCATTCGTCAAGGGATTAAATCGAGGTTGATAATAGATGCAAAACTCATCTCTTAGCAAAGCCTTTTTAGAATCATTTTTCAAAGTAAATTGTTTATAACCATATAAATTCATCGTTGGTGAGAAAATTTGATATTGATTTTTGCCATTTCTTTTTGCCCGATACATGGCTGTTTCAGCATTCTTTAATAATACTTCTTCATTCTCTCCGGAAAACGGAAAAACACTTACACCCATACTTGCTGAGAGATATACTTCATTTCCTTTTGCTTCAAAAGGTTTCTTGTGGATTTGTTCATTGATCAATATTAATGCTTGCGGGATATCTTCCAGGTCGCATATATCTTTTAGTAAAAGATAGAACCCATCTCCCCCTTGCCTAAATAAAACAACATCATCGTTTATGCTTTGCTTTATCCTTATTGAAAAATCAACCAACAGTTGATTGCCAGTATTGTAGCCAAACGTATTATTGATAAATTTAAAATCGTCTAAATCCAATTGGACAATCCCTAAAGCTGTGTTATTTTCTTTAGCTAGATTGATCTCTTTACTTAAACATTCACTAAAAGACTTGGAATTAGGCAGCCCTGTCAGTAAATCATAATGTTGTATTCTCTCAATTTTATTAAATAAATCTTTTTGCATTTGTTTTTGTTCCGTTATATCCGTCCGAAGTGTTAAAAAACCATATAAATGATCGTTTTTTATTAGCGGATGCATGGACATAAAATTCCAAGAAAAAGATCCATCTTTACGTTTTATCGCAATCTCGCCCTTCCAAACCTTCTCGGAAAGAAGTGTTTCCCAAAGATTCTGATAAAATGCTTTAGAATGAAGTCCTGTCTTAAATATTCTAGTATGTTTACCTATTAATTCATCCGCTTGATAACCCAGTGTTTCACAGTACATATCATTCACGAATTGAATGACACCTCTAGTATCAGTAATTAGTATCAGTGTTTCATTAAGAATTACAGAAAGGATTTCATTGCTGTTTAAAATTGAGTCACTATTAAAAAGATCGATGGCATGTAGTGAGTCCAATTCGTTAAAAGGAACATTCTTCTTCATACTCGATTTAGATTTACGATTAGCTCCCGAGCTTTTCCCTATTACATTCATAAAATAAGACACCAACCTTTTCAAAGTTGAAAATAGGTAATTTAATGGTAACGATTATTCGGAATAGGAATATATTACTATCTTAATAAAAAACGTTAGTCGTTTTTTGTCGGATTTTCAGTTAATTAAGTAAAAATTTTTTATTTGTCACATAATTTTCGATACTTTTGCGGTTTTTATGCTGTTTCTCACTTACAAATCGATTTTGTAAAAAAATGAACACATTTTAAATTTGGAACTAAATTAATAAATATTTCCTAAATCTGTAATAAGCTCTAATTATTGAGTATCCATCTATTCTAAACCTGAATTATTTCTGCCCTTTTTGGAAAAATAATATAAGGAAATTCACTATTTTTTGGAGGTTCTGTGATGGACTTTAATCAATTAGAACAATTAGGCGATGAATTACGCGGAATTGGCCATAAAAGGAGACAATTAGTGGAGCAAATCTACCAAGAAGTACGAGAAGGCGATCAAAAATCTTCCAAGCAGCTTTATCAAGAATTAAGCAGTGTCTCCAAACAAGCTATTGGAATTATCCAACATCAAAAAGAATTATTTGACCAAGAAATAAACCAAATGTAGCATGGAATTCCATGCTACATTTTTTTATTATAATTTATCTCCGAAAAATAATTTGATTGCTTTATTATTTTTTCAGAATAGAATATAGGTTAATAGATTTTTCACAATCTAAATAAAACACCACTTGCCGTGGTGTTTTCATTTTCAATCAATTATTGTTCCGAGAGGCTTGATACGGAAATGCTTTGTTTATAATTAGGGTTATCGAGATCATGAATAGTTGCCACTCCATTTTGCTGGTCAACATGCTCGATATAAATCTTAGCTCCATTATACAGTACATTTGCCATCGTTGA
Organism: Neobacillus sp. PS3-12; assembly: GCF_030915385.1. Classification (GTDB taxonomy): domain Bacteria; phylum Bacillota; class Bacilli; order Bacillales; family Cytobacillaceae; genus JAEVLT01. The sequence goes on from NZ_CP133268.1 coordinate 5,594,336, forward strand.
TGAGTCAGCTATTTCTTGTGCGCGTTTTGCATCCATACTAAATTCCTCCTTTCTAAATAGTCCAATTACAGTATGCGCTTTGAATGTATATATATTCATTTGCGATTGATAATTTAGTACATAAACCTTTACAATTGAAAGTTGGCGTTGCTATTGATAAATAACAATTTTAAAACCAAATCTAGTCATACCCAAAATGGCAAGATGAGGATAACATATTTTATCTTTATTTTTTTCACCATTTCTTTAGGACTTGCATCAAGAAAATATAGTTATCTCCTTCCACCATTTCTTGCGGATCACGCAGGCGATGCGCTATGGGCGATGATGGTCTATTTCGGCTTCCGTTTCATTCTACCAAGAAATCAACTGTCGGCTTCTATCATTTTCAGTATTTTGTTCAGCTTCAGTATTGAATTTAGTCAGCTTTATCAAGCAAATTGGATTAATCGTATACGCAGCACAACTCTTGGAGCATTGATTCTTGGAAAAGGATTTCTTACTGTTGATTTAATTCGATATGCAATTGGTATTTTGATTGGAGCAGTGTTAGATCGATTTATACTTGTATTCACTAAATACAAATAGGTTAGTATATTCCTTATTTCATATAGAGAGACAGAGCTACAGCCCTGTCTCTTTATTGATTGGGGCAATATTTTGAAGCCCTAATATTTTTTACAGAAAATTAAGCTAGTTGTTTAAGTTTTGAGTAATTAATAATAATTATCATTAATAATTTAACGGTTAGCCCAGAACAAAAACTATATTTGTATTATATATGTTGAATATGATTCTCAATTAGAAAATAATTTTCTCAATTATATTTGACAATTTCACTTTTTTTCTAGTATCATAGCCTATGAATGAAAGGAGATGAAACAAAATTGAAAAAATATGATTATCATCATTTAAAACACGTAAAGGAACAACAAGAATCTAAGAAAACTTTATGGGTTACCTTATTTCTAACTCTATTCTTTACACTTGTAGAGATTGTCGGTGGCATATATGCCAATTCTTTGGCCCTTTTATCTGATTCCGCACATATGATGTCTGATGTTTTAGCTCTTGGATTGAGTATAACGGCCGTGTATTTGGCAACAAGAAATTCAAATAAGAAATATACATTCGGTTTCCTTCGTTTTGAGGTTTTGGCATCATTTTTAAACGGGTTGGCTTTGGCTGTTATCGCCATAGGAATTTTTATTGAGGGAATTAAAAGAATAATGAATCCAATTAAGGTAGATCTTCAATTGGTTCTCATTGTTGCTTCCATTGGATTGCTTGTTAATATTGTTCTTACAATCGTTTTGATTCGAAGTACAAAAGCAGAGAATAATCTAAATATTAAAAGCGCCTTATGGCACTTTATTGGGGACTTATTGAACTCCGTTGGGGTAATCATTTCTGCCATTTTGATTTATTTTACAAACCTTACGATCCTCGACCCTTTAATAAGTATAATCATTGGCGGAGTTATTCTTATTGGTGGAGTGAAGATTATTCGCGAATCATATCTTATCCTGATGGAATCAGTGCCAGAAGCATATAATCTTGATGCAATTCGCGAGGATATTAGTAACATTGAAGGTGTACAAGACGTTCATGAACTTCATCTGTGGACGATAACGACTGACCATTACTCCCTTACGGCACATGTATTCTTATGTGATGATAGCCACCCTTTTAATGTTATTAAGAATATAAACAATCTTTTAAAAGAGAAATATAATCTCGATCATTCAACTGTGCAGATTGAAAATCCTGCAATCAATGAACATGGAAAATATGGTAGAGATTTTTTCTCTGTGAACAAATGCACAAAAACTAAAACAATTCTTCTAAGAAGTTAACTTATATACGAATCTAGTGTGATAATTTTAGTGTTAAAAATTACTCAAAAACTGATAAACCTCCGATTTATTCTAACAAGGTTTATCAGTTTTATTTTATGTAGCAAAAGGAAATAGCACGTTGAACGTGCTATACCATAAATAGGAAAAATCCAGCTGACTTTTAACTTAATGGATCACCAAAGGAAAAATGGGTTGAAAGCAACTCCTACAAATGGTACGAATGCAGGAGGTCCAAAAAATGGCCCAGGTCCAAAAAAACCAAATCCGTAACCTTCATTTGTACTTGAAGATTGAAATTCTTCAATTTCCAGACCATTTTTTCTTACCTTTGCTACCCTTCCAATTACCCATTTGCCTTTTTTATTTTTATATTGAATTAGTTTTCCCTCTAAATGCAGCGCTTGTTTATAATCTAATTGCATGATCATCCCTCCTTTGAAATCGGCTTACTACACTTTATGTGGCCTGTCCAGCCTGTGTACAAGCAAACCGCCTACAAAACAAAAAAGGGCTCCTTTTTATTTTTCACCAAAAACCTCATTATAAAGAAAAAGCGATCCTCCACTAAATGGAGCATCGCACACCGTGTTATTCAACGGTAGGTTTGTTATTTTGATAAAAATCCTTTGGACTTTCAAATTTTCCTTGTTCACGATTCATTGAACTGCTTCCAAAGCTTGGCAGCGTTTTTTCTTCTTTCCGTTCTTTTCTTCTGTTTAGCCACTCCCGAATCCGTTTACGCAACCTTGAGCGCTTCTTCATCTTTCTTCACCCCAATCACCTATTTCACCAGCGGCAATCCAATGGGTCTTCACATGGTTCACTTACAGTATACATTTTTATTTTAACAAGTTCTAGTCCAGCAAAAACAAATGACTTGTGGACTACATAGACATAGAACCTTTTCTCAACTTCTAACCAAACTCGAATATCGATATTCTTTCCAAATCTATAAAACTCTCTCTTAATTGGTCTATTAAATGAAACGATGAATATACATGGTTTTAAAAAAGAAAGGTTTGAGGTTATGGCTATTTTTTCAAATAAAATTCATTGTGGAAATTGTGAAAATGTATTTCACCCGAATAATGAGAGAGGTAAAACTTATTGGTCTTGCCAGGGCGATGAAAAATGTGGAATTAACATTGTTAGTGAAGAGGCAATGATTGAATTTATTAGTAGAAGGTTATGGATTGATGATCGAACAAAAGAAAAAATCACACATCTGATTGAAAGAAGTGTGGAAAAGATTGTTGTAAAAGATAAAAATAATTTTGACGTATTTTTTCGAGGACAAGAACCAATGTCATGGAAGCCCGGACATATTCACTACTAAATGAAAGAAAGTATTCCATATAAAAAACCTCAGTAATAATACCGAGGTTTTTAGCTCATTAAGCAATTATAAAAACTTTTAATCTTCTGCCTCTTCCCGAACAATGAGAACATCACATGAAGCGAATCTGGTAATATGTTCTGAAACACTACCCATTAAAAGTCTTTCAACTGCGTTCAATCCTGTTGCACCGCATATAATTAAATCACAATTTTTCGCTCTGGCAATATCCTTTGGAATTTTTACCTTAGGGGAACCAAATTCAATTATACAATCAATTTTTGTAAGGCCAGCGTTAATAGCTTTTTCCTTATAATTTTCAAGCATTTTTGATGCTATTTGTTCTCCTCTTTCGGCAATGTTACGCTCAAAAGGATCAACCTCAACTCCTGCATAAGCGTAAGTCCTTTGATCAACAACATGTGCTAAAAGCAAGTTTGCATTGTTTCTCTTGGCAATTTCAACAGCTTTTTTAAAGGCACGCTCTGCTTCTTTAGATCCATCAATTGCAACTAAAATGTTATTGTATTCAAATCCCATTGTCATTTCCCCCTTCATCCAATTATACAATACTAAATATGGAAAAGAATGATCATTTTTTATTAGAATAATAAAATCATTATGTAACAATCAATTTATTAGACTGCACGTTGAATTTCATATTGCTTTTGGATTTCAGTTTTCGTATATTTCCACAATCATTTCTAATTCTACTGGCATATTATGTGGCAAGGCATTTGTACCAATCGCAGACCTTGTATGCTGTCCTTGGTCTCCAAAAATCTCTTCAAATAACTCAGATGCTCCATTCATTACTTTGGGTTGTTCTGTAAATCCAACTGGACAATTAACAAACCCGAGAACTTTAACAATTTTTTTGACTTTATCTAGTGTACCTAAATGATCAGTTAAAATGGATAGTAGATTTAGTGCTGCTAGTCTTGCTGCCATCTGTCCCTCTTCGATTGATAATTCATTTCCAATTTGCCCCTGAAACATAACTTCCCCATTCATTTTGCATCCTGTACCGGAGGTGTAGACTAGATTACCAACAGTTGTCGCTGGAACATAGACACCAGATGGTTTAGGAGGAGCGGGTAAGTGAATCCCTAAATCTACCAATTTGTTTTCAATTGCTCCCAGATTAACCACCCCATATAATGAATTAATTACTTCTTTCATAGTTGAAACAGCATATACAAATTTAGTATAAATGATTATTGATATTTTAGCTTTAGTATTTTTCCGAATTTTCTGTAAACAATTCGAGTTTTTTCGAAGATTAACGATATTATCATATTAAATCTGCAACGTAAAAAATAAAGGCAAAAGACTCTTTTTGTCTATTTGCCTTTACAAGGTAAAATCCATGGTACCTAAAGTTTTGCGGGAAAAAGTTCATAATTAAATGAATGTTCCCTTAAAAATTCTGGCAGTTGAAGCAATGATTTTAATTCAGCAAATGTACCACGGGGCTCAATGTCAATATCGATAATGTTATAACTCCATTCTAGCTCTGATGGAATGTGAATTGAATTTATTCCAAGTTCAATCGCTGGCTTAATATCTGTTTTGAGTGAATTTCCAGGAAATACCACGCTTTTTTATAGTTTTTAAACTCCCTATATATTAATATTTATTTATTTAAAAGGTGTTTAACCGCATAGACTGGGTGATACAATAGCATCCTTGGACCAGAAAAGCGCATTACTGATTTGATCTTCTGTCGATATTCTGGTTTATAACAGTGGACAGAGCAGTTGGAACAAGCGGTTTTACTCTCCCCAAATTGGCAAAGTGAAAGTCTTTTCAACGCATAGTCTTGTAGATCCTGGCAATCTTTACAAAGTCTCTGTTGATGGTGATGCTTTTTTATACAATACAAACGAATCATTTCAGTAACGGTGTCTTTTTCTTTTTGGACAATCGGACCATTGTTCAGTTCTCTTTTCATGGCATGTAAACCTCTTTCACCTTTAGATTTACTAATTTAAAGGTATCATAGAAACATTTGAAAGTAATTGGCCTTTTATTAAGATTTTTCTACATTTTCATAGTTACTATTTACAAAAAACACCCTAACTTCTAGTGAAATTAGGGCATTTTTTGTATTTTTTTACTTACTTCCCCTCTCCATATACCTCTGGTAAAACCAAATGGAAACGGCCAATAAACAGCCACTGGCTAAAAATCCGCCAAGAACATCGCTGGGATAATGAACGCCTAAGTATATTCGGCTAACTCCAATCATGATAATCATAAATATGCTGAAAAGAACCAGCAGCCCTCGGCCCAATGATGTGGATAAATGTCTCCAAAGCAAAAACGCAATGACCCCGTATAAGCTAAAGGCTGCCATGGAATGACCACTAGGAAAACTAAAGCCATTTGCTTCTACAATCCGATGGATCGTGGGGCGGGCACGATGAAAAACGGTCTTTAATATTTCATTTAAAATTGTCGAACCCAAGACTACCCAAATAAACAAAATCAACTCTCTTCGATGATGCAAAACCTTAAATAGAAAAAATAATACTAAAAGCGCAATGATTGCGACTTGAGTCCCTGAACCAATAAATGTAAAGAATTTCATGATGAATGTAAGCCCGGGGGATTCAAATCCTTGAACAGCTGCAATGATGGTACTGTCAAACTGTGCAATCTTTTTATCACTCACTAGAAGGGCGATCAAGCCAAAACCAATAGCGCACAATAAACTTATTAATAAAGCCCAGGTAAGTTGTTTCTTTAAATTCATAATTATGTAAGCCACCTCTCCTTTGTAGGAATATCAATTCCCGATCTATTCTATTACCTATTGTTTTTCCTTAACTTGAAAAAACTAATCCAATGAATCTTCGCATTTCCACCCATCCTCAAAATTAAATAATATAATATTTTTCTAATTGTTTCCATCATAAAAATAGAAAATAACCTTAGTAAGTGATTTAAATGTCCTGATTATGATATGGAGGTTGCAGAGGTAGTCAGATGTAAGGTACATTTAACGAGAAGTGAAGGAGGAGATTGAATTGAAATATTTCAACATTGCCAATACGGATTTACATGTTTCTAATATCATTATGGGTAACATGCGATTAAAGCAACTTTCTTTACCAGAAATTGATGCGTTAATAAAGACTGCTTTGGAAGAAGGCATTAATTTTTTTGATCACGCTGATATCTATGGTGCTGGGGAATGCGAAACACTTTTTTCGGATGCTATTCAAATGAATTCAAGTATCCGCGAAAAAATGATTATCCAAAGCAAATGCGGAATTCGGCCCCAAGAAAACATGTACGATTTCTCAAAAGAACATATTATTTCTTCTACCGAACAGATTTTAAAAAGATTAAAAACAGACTACTTGGATATATTGCTGCTCCATCGCCCAGATGTCTTAATGGAACCAACAGAAGTGGCTGAAGCATTTGAACAGCTGAACAGCTGCGGAAAAGTGAAATACTTTGGTGTTTCCAACCACACACCTTTGCAAATACAACTGCTGCAAAAATACATACCGCAAAAATTAGTTGTCAATCAAATGCAATTTAGTATCGTGCATACTCCGATGATCAACTCTGGAATTGCTTTAAATATGAATACCGACCAAGCTATCAATCGGGATAGTAACGTGTTGGATTACTGCCGCCTTCACGACATAACCATTCAAGCATGGTCCCCCTTCCAAAAAGGATTTTTTGAAGGAACTTTCCTTGGGGATTATGAAAATTATGGTGAGCTAAATGATTATATTAAGCAACTTGCTGTTAAATATGAGGTTACAGATACGGCAATTGCCACTGCATGGATTACCCGCCATCCCGCTAATATTCAAGTTATTCTTGGAACGACTAATAAAGATCGATTAAAGGATGCATGCAGAGGTTCTGATTTACCAATAACGAGAAAAGAATGGTATGACATTTACCGATTGGCAGGAAATATAATCCCATAAAGAGAATGGCTCGGTGTTTACCGAGCCATTCTTTCTTATTGATTAGCAGACACTTTGACCATTTCATCTTTTAATTTTCCTAAGAGTTCTTTTACGCCAGCATCAATCAGGTTGCCTTTCTCATCAAATTTTCCCCCTGCATTTCCCACTTGAATGATAGGTCTATTGATCAGCTTCATATTTAATGCATAGAGAACATCCCGTAGATGGCTATGTGAAACTCCAATCTGAATTGAAGCAGCTCCAATCAAAGCAACAGGTTTCCCTGCTAATGGCGTTTGCAGCGTTCTTCGTGATAACCACTCTAGTGCATTCTTAAGTACTGCGGTATAGGACATATTATATTCGGGTGTACTGATGATAATGGCGTCGGCAGATTCGATTAATTGTTTAAGCTTCACAACTGTTTCCGTTAGTGATTGCTCTCTTTCTTCTGTAAAAAATGGTAATTCAGAAATATCAGCTTCTGTATATTTAATATTGGACGGCAGCTGTTTTTTAAATTCCTGCAACAGCCCCCGATTATAGGAGTACTTTCGCAAGCTGCCGCATATTCCGACAATGTGAACATCAGATTTTAAAGATTGCAATTCTAACGCTCCTTTATTAATTAAACTCGTAACCCCATCATAACAAACTATTAAGGTTAAATCCGCTTAAAAGATTTATACTTATTTTCCCCCCAAAAAAGAAGGTAACTTTTATTAGTCACCCTCTTCTTAAAAATCAATTCATTTCTTACTCTTTTTCCTTAGCTGCAGCAGCTTGCAGCTGTGAAGCAGCAAAATCATATTGAATTGGTGTATCTTGAAATACTGGCCGTTTCTCCCCATACAGGTTTACATAAAGCTCCTCGATTTCTTCTCCTGTCAGGTCGCCTCGCTTAATCAGCTCAGTTGCAATCGCATGAACAAATTGGTCATGCTCCATTACCAGTTTCTTCACTTTTTTCATTTCGGCATTAAGAAGTTCATTTATTTTTGGCCTTAGTGCTTTGAGCGCATCAGCCGAAGAACCGATGGCAAGCCAGCTGAATAACTCTTCTCCCATTCCAACAGCTCCAAGATAGGCACCTGCTAGCTCTGTCGCCTGTTTTAAATCAGACGTAACACCATTTAGTTTTTTTCTAAGGAATTCCTCTTCCACTGCACGGGAAGCGAGGCAAACTTGAATCTCCGCCAAGATCTCGCTGTCGCTTCGATTATAGCGCTCATGAGTCGGTTTGGTAGCAGCAATTCCCAGTGCATCACCCCTGCGGATGATCGTTACCTTCCAAACCCGTTCGTGCGGCTTCAATAAGAATTGTGCTACAGCATGTCCTGCTTCATGATAAGCAACATTTCGCTTTTCATCTTCACTCATCGACCGAAGCGGCTGTTTTAGGCCCCATTCATATGTTTCCATAGCAGCTCGGAAGTCCTCGTAATTAGAAACAGCCGCACCCCGTTGATGGGCAATCACTACTGATTCATTGACAATATGTTTAATTTGTGCAGGACTGTAGCCAATTGTGTCAAGTGCTGCCCGCTCAGGAGTAAAGTTTTCATCCCGTCTTACCTTATCAAGATAGTATTGAAATACATCGATACGGCCATCATAATCCGGCGCGTCTACCCAAATCTTTCGGTCAAACCGTCCTGGACGGAGCAGCGCAGCGTCCAATACGTCTGGCAGGTTGGTTGCCCCAATCGTGAGGACTGATGGGCGTTCTGCCTTCTTTTTCCGAAGGCCAAGTGAACGAAGCAGCTTTGCAAACCAGCCATTATCAATATTTGGCGGATCCATCTGTAGAAGAAGCTCGTTCAAAAGTCCTGAACCGCCCATGCCCATTAATCCACCAAGGCCTCCTCCAGCGTTCCCGGCACCACGGCTCATTCCAATGGCATCAATTTCATCAATAAAAATAATACAGGCACCATATATTTTCGATAGCTTTCTAGCTTTCTTATAAAGACCCATTACCTTTAGATTGCCAACACCGAAAAACATATTTTGAAAGCTTGGTGCTGAAGCATAAGCAAAAGGAACTTGTGCTTCATTGGCAATTACTTGGGCAAGGTAAGACTTTCCTGTTCCTGGGGGTCCACAAAGCATTAATCCCCTTATCGCTTCGCCCCCCATTTCCTTAAACTCTTTGACACCCTTCAACAGGGTAACGATGCGTTTGGCATTTTCGACAATTTCGGGATTTCCTCTGTAATCCTCCCAAGTCGAACCCGTCTCACCGGGCAATATCCAATATGTTCGTCCCCTGGCAAGAAACCAAAAAAGAGCAACAAACTGGATAATCATAGACAGAATCGCAAAGAATAGCTGCAACACGACCATTAAAATCGATGTTGTAGCATCCCATACTGTCTGCCCTCCTATCAGCAGTACAGTACCGATAATAGCAAGGGCAGCGACCCAGAGGATTACATTACGCCATTTAATCCATCGATATTTCCTCACCGACACACTTCCTTCGCCTAAAATATATAGAAATAGAATTAAAAAATATTAACTAGTTCAATATTGTAATAATAAAGCCTACCAAAAAGAAACGCAAAAGAAATAGATTATAATAAAGCTCCAATATTTGACCCCAAAACCATTGATGCACTCATTTATGAAAAAGCAGGAAATATTTCTTCAAAAGAAGAAACACTATATAGTAACTTATTTTTTAAGGAGGCTTATTTCATTGGACCAAGCAGTTATTACATACCTTTCAAAAAATAGAGAGAAGCATTTAGCGGAATTAAAGGAGTTTTTGGCGATACCAAGTATTAGCTCTCTGCCGGAGCATAAAGAAGATGTTCAAAAAGCAGCTAATTGGGCCGCAAATGCTCTTCAAGAAATTGGGCTAGAGAATATTAACGTGTATCCTACTGAAAAGCACCCAGTTGTTTATGGGGACTGGTTAAAAGCGGCAGGAAAACCAACCGTTCTTATATACGGCCATTACGATGTCCAGCCGGTTGATCCTGTTCATTTATGGGACAGTCCTCCTTTTGAAGCAGAAATTCGTGAGAATAAGCTCTTTGCCCGTGGTGCAAGTGATGATAAAGGTCAAGTGTTTATGCATATCAAAGCATTGCAAGCAATTTTTGAAACAACAGGGACACTCCCTATAAATGTGAAATTTTTGATTGAAGGAGAAGAAGAAATCGGCAGTCCCAGCTTGCCAAGATTTATTTCCGAAAACAAAGAATTATTGTCTTCTGATATCATCGTGATTTCCGATACGAGCATGATGGAACCCGGGAAACCAACCATTTGCTATGGCTTAAGAGGTTTATGCGGCTTGCAAATTGATGTCAAAGGGCCAAAAAGTGATCTCCATTCAGGTCTTTACGGCGGTGCCGTTCAAAATCCAATCCATGCATTAGTCGAAATCGTGAATACCTTTCATAATGATAAGGGAAGGATTACGGTGGAAGGCTTTTACGATTCCGTTGCAGATTTGACTGATGCAGAAAAGGCAGCCTATCATGCATTAGGAATTACGGAACAGTCTTTTATCAAACAATTAGGAGTGCCTGAAATGTTTGGTGAAGAAGGCTTTACTACACTCGAAAGAACGTGGGTACGTCCAACACTCGAAGTGAACGGAATATATGGAGGATTTCAAGGAGAAGGAATTAAAACCGTTCTCCCTTCGGAAGCACATGCAAAAATCACCTGTCGACTTGTTCCGGATCAAGATCCAGATGTGATTGTTAATTTATTACAAAAGCATATTCAAGCCCATACACCACCAGGAGTTACAGTGACTACTTCTTTATTCGACAAAGGTGCTCCATTTGTCACTCCTTTTGATCACCCTGCTATTCAAGCTGCGGGAAGAGCATACGAAAAAGTATATAAGGTTCCAACCTCCTACACACGAGGAGGCGGCTCGATTCCGATCGTCGCTGCTTTTGATCAGATTTTAGAAAAGCCCGTTGTTTTAATGGGATTTGGGCTGCCGGACGAAAATTTCCATGCTCCTAATGAACACTTCCATCTTGAAAATTTCGACAAAGGCTTAGAAACCATTTGTTATTATTGGTATGAGCTGGAACGGTCGTTATAAAATTATATATAATGAAAGCCCCGATCTGAGCGAAAAAAGATCGGGGTTTTCATTTGTGATACATCCAAATTTTTATTTTTTATTGTATTAATGATGCTGGCAGTTGTTGGATTCGAAACATCAATTTATAATAAAATAATAAATATTTTAATTTTTGAATACTAAAATAAATAGTTACCGTTTAAACAATTCTGAGGAGAAGATTTGCAATGACAATACGCTTCAATAATGACCTTTTTCATAATGCTTTTAATTTATCTGCTATTGGAATGGCAATAATATCTTTGGATGGAGCGTTCTTAAAGGTCAATTCTTCTTATAGTAAAATCATCGAGTATTCTGCCTCAGAGCTAGAACAAATTAAATTTCAAGATATTACCTACCCAGATGATTTAAAAATAAATCTTAACAATCTGGATAGGATGTTAAATGGGAAGTCGCCCTATCGGGAATATGAAAAACGTTATGTTAAAAAAAATGGTTCCCCTGTTTGGGTGCTATTAAATGTCTCGCTCGTAAAAGATGAGACCCATAAACCCTTATATTATATTTCACAGATTCAAGATATTTCCGAACAAAAAGCATTAAAAGAGGAGCTCGAGAAAAGCGAAGAACGTTACCGCGCTTTAGTTGAATCCTCCCCTAATGGAATCGTGGTTCATCAAGAGGGAAAAATCGTTTATACCAATCCAAGATTTATGAGCTTGATAAAGGCACCTTCTACAAATTGCTTAATTGGACAACACATCATCCACTTCGTACATCCTGATTATCATGAAGTTGTGAAAGAAAGAATTAACACTTTAGAACAAAATATATCTGTGGGAGCTTTAGAAGAAAAATATATTTGTTTTGATGGATCGATTGTAGATGTAGAGGTTATCGCAACACCTATTGAGTACCTTGATAGGCCTGCTTTTCAAGTAATTATTCATGACATTTCGCAAAGAAAAGAAATGGAAAGTGAATTGAATAAATCTCAGGATGAATTGAAAGCGAGTGAGGAACGATTCCGTCTCCTTGCCGAATATTCAAGTGATATGATTACAATGCACGATATAAAGGGAACGTACCTCTATGCTTCACCGGCGTGCAAAGAAATTTTACAATATGACGAAGATGAATTGGTAGGACAAGATGCCTATCGGTTTATGCATCCTGATGATATTGAAAAAGTGAGCATGGGGCATCAAACTGCACTGAACAGTGGATATTCCGTGTTTTCCTACCGTATTTGCCGCAAAGATGGTGAATATGTCTGGCTAGAATCTGCGGTTAAATTTATGAATGAAATTCTTTCCGGCGATCAAAAGCTAATTGTAGTCTCACGTAATATTAGTGAAAGAATATTGGTTGAACAAAGGCTTCAAGAAGCAAATGAACTCTTACAACATCTTTCCACCATTGATGGACTGACAGGAGTATCGAATCGCCGCACATTTGACGATCGATTAGAAATGGAATGGAATCGCGGACTACGAAATTCTGCCCATCTCTCATTACTTATGTTAGACATTGATTATTTTAAATCGTATAACGATACCTACGGACATCAAGGAGGAGATGGTTGTTTAAAACAAATTGCTTCTGTGATCCAAGAGAATCTCGGAAGGTCCACTGACTTACTTTGCCGCTACGGTGGTGAAGAGTTTTGTGTGATTTTACCAGAAACAGATGAAACAGGGGCAATTCTAGTAGGAGAGAAAATTAGGATGGCGATTGAGGCATTGAAAATTCCCCATTCTGGTTCGAAAATCCAACCCTGGGTAACCATAAGTGTAGGGGCCGCAACCATGATTCCAAATGTTTATACTTCTTATATGAATCTCGTATCCAATGCAGATAAGGCCGTCTATAAATCAAAGTTTGATGGACGAAATTGCGTTCGATCCTATGAATAATTTAAATTACGCTGCATGTTTAGTGCCGTCCAATCTCAGACGGCTCTTTTTTTATCTTCTATGGCTTCATGGATTTTTCGTTTTAAGGAAGATCCACAATCTTATATTCGCACTTGATATACCTTTTAAAATAATTGATGATTGTTTTAGATAAGAGTTATTTTTTTATTCCTTAATTAGGAGGTCCAGGAACTTGAAAATAGTTAAAGGTAAAGGTATACAAACATGGTTAAAACAATATCCTCTACTGAACAAACTTATATCGACGGAGGAAGTATTTTGGCTGAATCCGAATCTTAAAAAATTTGAAGCAGCATCTCTAACATCCCCTCTTACCTTTGAGGATGTTAGAGATGCAGAGGAAAGGCTAAAACGTTTTACTCCTTATATAGCAAAAGTTTTTCCTGAAACTAGAAAAACGAATGGAATTATCGAATCCCCTTTAGTTAGAATTCCTTCTATGAAACAATCCATGGAAAAGCATTCTCAGCAGCCAATCGCAGGTGAATTATTGCTTAAATGTGACAGTCATCTCCCGATTTCGGGGTCCATCAAAGCTAGAGGTGGGATCTATGAAGTTCTTAAACATACAGAGGAATTAGCTCTACAACATCAATTATTGACGGTATCGGATGACTACTCGATTTTAGATAGTGATCTCTTTAGGACATTCTTCTCAAAATATTCAATCGCAGTTGGCTCAACTGGTAACTTAGGACTTAGTATCGGCATTATGAGTGCAAAGCTTGGTTTTAAGGTAACGGTTCATATGTCTGCAGATGCAAAGCAATGGAAAAAAGATTTGCTGCGAAGCAAAAATGTTACAGTTATTGAATATGAAGAGGATTATAGTAAGGCAGTAGAGGAAGGTCGAATCCAAGCAAATGCGGATCCTTCCTGCTATTTTGTGGATGATGAAAATTCTCACGACCTGTTTTTGGGGTATGCCGTTGCCGCATCACGATTGAAAAAACAATTAGAAGATTTAGAGATAAAAGTTGATGAAAATCATCCCTTATTTGTTTACCTCCCATGTGGTGTTGGCGGTGGTCCTGGCGGCATTGCTTTTGGATTGAAGTTAGTTTTTCAAGATCATGTTCACTGTTTCTTTGCTGAACCCACCCACTCTCCGTGTATGCTGCTTGGTTTAATGACAGGACTTCATGATCAAATTGCCGTCCAAGATATTGGAATTGATAATATTACAGATGCTGACGGACTTGCTGTGGGGAGACCTTCTGGTTTTGTGGGTAATATCATCGAACCTTTTTTAAGTGGCAGTTATACGATTAGCGATGAACAGCTATATCAATTATTAAAGGAACTTGTTGATACAGAAGGGATTTATTTAGAACCTTCCGCACTAGCTGGGATGATCGGACCTATTAAATTACGCAAAGAAGGGACTGATTATTTAAAAAGACATAATTTTGCGGAAATGATGAGCAATGGAACCCACATCGTTTGGGGAACAGGCGGGAATATGGTACCTAAGGAAATGATGATGCAATATTATCAAAAAGGATTGGATTTATCAGTATAGAAATCGATAGATAGTTAACACGGGAACAAAAGATTAGTCTATTAATCAGAATAAGGGAAAGTGTCCGTGAGAACCCTGCCGGCGGACACTTTCCTGGTTAATCACCTATGTAACGTTTTCTACCTCCCTACAAACTTCGGTTTTCTTTTTTCAAAAAAGGCAGCCATAGCCTCTTTGCGATCTTCTGTAGCGAAAGCGCCATCATAGCACGAGGCTTCTACAGTTAAACCTGATTCAAGATCAACATTAGACCCGGTATTAACAGCCATTTTCATCATTCTTAAGGCAACAGGTGCTTTTTGTGCAAGCTTTTCAGCCCATTCTTTTGCAGTAGATAGAAGCTTATCTTGTCCAACGACTTTATTGACAATTTGCAACTGAAGAGCTTTTTCCGCATCAATCATTTCCCCGAAATACAATAATTCCTTTGCCGTGCCTAATCCGACCACTTTTAAGATTCGCTGTGTTCCCCCTCCTCCAGGGATGACACCTAAATTGATCTCTGGAAAAGCAAACTTTGCATGCTCAGAAGCAATCCGTAAATCACATGCTAAGGCCAGTTCTAAGCCCCCTCCGCGTGCAACCCCATTAATGGCCGCAATCACTGGTTTGTTAAGGGTTTCAATTTTGGAAAATGCAATTCTGGTTATTTTGGTCAAATCCATCATACCGACAGTGTCCAATTCGGCAATTTCATTGATATCTGCCCCAGCAACAAATGCCTCTTCCCCACTCCCTGTAATCAAGATGACATTAACATCTTCGTTTTCTTCCAGCTCTCCCATTAATCGGGTTAACCCCTTATATATTTGTGTATTTAACTTATTATCAGGGGGGCAGTTGATCGTCACGAAAGCTATCTTGTTTTCAATCTCACAAAGTATTAAATTATCATTCATTTAATTTTTCCTCCAAACAACTATTTATACAGTGGTACTATTACATCATATCAGTATTTTTTGAATTTTGTAAATTAATTTGGAATTTTCCTACTTTTATAAATACTCAAAAACGCAACGTATTCAAATTTTTGTACAATTTTTCTAGGAATCTTAATTCAACAACCTAAGTCGTCTTTTCTTTGTGATTCTGCATATAGTTTTAATTATATAAATCAATATTGGGGTGAATTTTTCTCCATTTTCATTCCATTTGGTGCTGCCTAAATTGAGTTATTTTGGAAATGACCAACCAACAATCGAGAAAGGATGTGTGAGTACTGAATGGATTTAAATACTTTTATCAGGCTATATCAAGAGTTTTTATATGAGTGTATGCAAAAGGGATGGTCGACCGAGGTTCTTATTGAAGAATTTGGAAATTACCTCACAGCCATTAAAAGTATGGAAGGAATTGAAGTGCAGTTCTTTATTGAGCTAGACAGAGAAAATTGTGAAAAAATAAATGATAAAACACATCAAGGGAATCTGAAATATGGCGTTTTAAGAGAAAAAGGAAAAGGAGACTTATTTGCAAAAGAAGTTTTGGATGCTTTCCACCAGTATTGGGCTAAGCATTCTCATAAAAAGAAAACGAGTTTTATTCTCTATAAACGCTAAAAATATCGCTTTAGAAAAGCCCCTCTTTCTACGAATAATAGGAAATCTTTTAGAAATAATAGGAGAGAATATTTTATTTAGGAGGCTTTTCTATAGTGAAGTCAAATAACAACAGACAAAATAACAAAGTAAGTGATATCGAACAGAATCTACAAAATAATCAACAAAGAGATGAAAGTGTAGCTGCCCAAAAGGACGGGTTACGGTATGACTACAATGATTCTTCCGATTTTAAGGATAACAAAATGTCCTAAAAAAGGCTTTACATTAATACAAAATCCCACTCATAAAAGTGGGATTTTGTATTGCAGCATTCCTAAAATGAGAGCCTATACTGGAAGGGAAACGGAATTTGTTTTCTTTTTAGCAGATTTCCACTGTTCGGCAAATAGATTAACAGCAGCCATATCTTCTTGGTACATTTCAGGTTGATCCATCATATACCCAATTTGCCAAAAGAACATATCAACTAATTTCATTGGTGTATATTCCACACTATCATTTGAAAATAGTTTTCTACCAATATGAAAATCATCCATATTTTGATTATAAAAATCAACTAACTCTTTAATTGAAAATTCATTAAGCTGAGTTCGAATATCGAATAAGTTTAATCCTTTTTTCAAATATCGATTGTATGCAGGCGTATTTCCATATACACCCATAAGTATAGAAGAAGCAAGTGCATCCGTAACATGAATGAGACTTTGCCCATCCATTTCAAAAATATGATCCTGATAGGCCTTTCTAGTATCCGCGATAAGATTATCGATCCCCACTATACTTCTATAGTCTAATGAACCATTTTCATGCTCCTCAAAGAAGGCATTATTTTCTGAATTCATTACGACGTTTGCCAGAAAGTACCCGTGAACTTTGTAATCTTTCTGCAGCAGAACAGAATTTCTATCAATTAAGCCGCAACTTACCAAATAAAAACCTAAATGAAGGCAGCCATGATCAAACACATCAGCCTTCTTTAGATACTTATAGTTATTAAGAAAAAATTTGTAACAATGTTCCCAGGATTTGAATCTATGATGCTGATCCTTTCTCGATAGTGATTGATACTTCGAAAGAATTTCAGTGATCAAAAAGATCATCTCCCTTTTTGGGTTTTAATTGTACAATTTGAATTAACGGAAAATACTCTCCTATAGGCTAACTTCCACAAGAACGTTGATTTTTTCATCGATTATTTTGTGATTTTTTAAGACATTAGCTCCCCCTTTTCCCTATCTTCTAGCAACAATGAAGTAAACAGAGATGATAAAGACGGACTGAAAATCTAATGAACCTTTCACCTGTTGTGGCAGTAATGGAACAGTTCCGAACTGCCAAAAACTGCACTCTTCTCCATTATACAGCAAAGATTTTTTCCAAATTGTCTATATTGTTACTATTCTGTGATATGACTTATATTTATCCCGTATACTCATTACTAATCGAGTAGGAGGGGGTGACTAACCCCCGA